>NZ_JBQBMA010000001.1:0-4236109 GCF_053474785.1 Pantoea sp. PGP6 | reverse complement strand
GGCGGACTCCACTCGTACAAATTCGATAAGAATAGTAGGCGTTACTCTAAGAAACGTTCATTTTTGACACAGACGTAAGAAAGCGCCTGCGACCGCTATCAGCGGTTTTCCGTCCTGCAATCACCGGAGGATCGTCAGCGGAAGGGCGGATCATAGCGCAAAGCGAGACAGAGATCTTCCCTTTCTACACAGTTTTGATCCTTTTTATCCACAGGCGAAAGGCGCGCAGAGAAGTTTACGCCAGTTGCGGGAAAAACCAGCAGGAATCTGGCTGAATGCGTCAGATTTTCGGGTGACTTCTCGTTTTATCCCCACGATCCGCCAATTTGATCGCAATAAGATCCGGCGCGATCCTTGCGCTTTAACCGGGAGCCCGTATAATTCGTCACCCGGCGTTGTCGCGTTAAGCCCAATGCCCGGACTCAGCGGGCTGTATCCGTGTTTCCAGGTACTGCGACACGCGAAGTAAATTGACTCGGGACTGTACAATTATTACAATCCCGCCTCTTTATTAAAGACACATTGAGGCGTCGGTCGATTTATTGGCCCGAAACGCGTCACCCAGTGAAAATTTTCAAGTTTAGGTAGAAACCGCCATGAAACGCACTTTTCAACCGTCCGTACTGAAGCGCAACCGTTCACACGGTTTCCGTGCTCGTATGGCTACAAAAAATGGTCGTCAGGTTCTGGCACGTCGTCGTGCTAAAGGCCGTTCTCGTCTGACCGTTTCTAAGTAATAAAGCTAGCCCTGATGGGTAAGCTCGCATTTCCCAGGGAGTTACGCTTGTTAACTCCCACTCATTTCACTTTCGTCTTCCAGCAGCCACAACGGGCTGGCACGCCGCAAATTACTATTCTCGGCCGCCTTAACGCGCTGGGGCATCCCCGCATCGGTCTCACCGTCGCTAAAAAACATGTGAAACGTGCCCACGAACGTAACCGGATCAAGCGATTGACCCGCGAAAGCTTTCGTCTGCGTCAACATGAACTGCCGTCGATGGACTTCGTGGTGGTGGCGAAGAAAGGGGTTGCCGATCTGGATAACCGTATGCTGGCGGAAGCGTTGGAGAAATTATGGCGTCGTCACTGTCGCCTGGCGCGCGGCTCCTGATCGTCCTGATACGCGTCTATCAACGCGGCATCAGTCCATTACTGGGCCCACACTGTCGGTTTCATCCGACCTGCTCTCAATACGGAATTGAGGCGTTACGCAGGTTTGGCGTGATAAAAGGCAGTTGGTTGACGTTAAAACGCGTATTAAAATGCCACCCTTTGAACCCGGGTGGTGACGATCCTGTGCCGCCAAAAACCTTTGATACCAGAGAACATTAACGATGGATTCGCAACGCAATCTCTTTCTCATCGCTTTTCTGTTCGTGTCTTTTATGATCTGGCAAGCCTGGCAGACGGACCACGCTCCGCAGCCACAGCAGACGCAGACCACACAAAACACTAACAGCGTAGCGGGTGATGCCGCCAGTCAGGGTGTACCGGCCAGCGGTCAGGGCCAGACGATCACCGTTAAGACTGATGTCCTGTCATTAAATATCAACACCCGCGGCGGTGATGTTGAACAAGCACAGCTGCTGACTTTCCCGGACAAACTGGGTTCCGACCAGCCGTTCCAGCTGCTTGAAACGACGCCATCGTTCCTTTATCAGGCACAGAGTGGTTTGACCGGTCGTAATGGCCCGGACAACCCGAACAACGGCGCGCGTCCTTTGTTCACCACCACGCAGGATCACTTCGAAATGGCGGAAGGCCAGTCCGAGCTGCGTGTGCCGATGACCTATACCGCTGAAAACGGCGTGGTTTACACCAAAACCTTCGTCTTCAAGCGTGGCGAATATGCGGTTAACGTCGATTATCATGTCAACAACACCACTCAGCAGCCGCTGGAAGTGTCGCTGTTTGGCCAGCTGAAGCAGACCATTGATCTGCCGAAGCACCGTGATACCGGCAGCAACAACTTTGCACTGCATACCTTCCGTGGCGCGGCGTACTCCACCAGCGATTCGAAATATGAGAAGTACAAATTCGACAATATCGCGGATAACGAGAACCTGAACACCACCACCAGCAACGGCTGGGTGGCGATGCTGCAGCAGTACTTTGCCACCGCATGGGTTCCGCGTACCGATGGCACCAACACCCTTTACACCAGCAACCTGGGTAATGGCGTGGCGGCGATTGGCTACAAATCTGCGCCGGTGACCATTGCCGCAGGCGCACAGCAGAACCTCGGTGCAACCCTGTGGGTCGGTCCGGAAATTCAGGACAAGATGGCAGCCATTGCGCCGCACCTTGATCTGACCGTCGATTACGGCTGGTTGTGGTTTATCTCTCAGCCGCTGTTCAAGCTGCTGAAATTTATCCACAGCTTCATCGGTAACTGGGGCTTCTCCATTATCGTGATCACCTTTATCGTGCGTGGCATCATGTACCCGCTGACCAAAGCGCAGTACACCTCGATGGCGAAGATGCGCATGCTGCAGCCGAAGATTCAGGCGATGCGTGAACGTCTGGGTGATGACAAGCAGAAGCAGAGCCAGGAAATGATGGCGCTGTATAAAGCAGAGAAGGTCAATCCGCTGGGTGGCTGTCTGCCGCTGGTAATCCAGATGCCGATCTTCCTGGCACTGTATTACATGCTGTCAGGTTCTGTTGAACTGCGTCACGCGCCGTTTGTGCTGTGGATCCATGACCTGTCCGCGCAGGACCCGTACTACATCCTGCCGATTCTGATGGGCATTACCATGTTCTTCATTCAGAAGATGTCACCGACCACCGTGACCGATCCGATGCAGCAGAAGATCATGACCTACATGCCGGTGATTTTCACCGTGTTCTTCCTGTGGTTCCCGTCAGGTCTGGTGCTGTACTACATCGTCAGCAACCTGGTTACCATTCTCCAGCAGCAGCTGATTTATCGCGGCCTGGAAAAACGTGGTCTGCATAGCCGCGACAAGAAGAAAGCCTAAGCGATGTAAAGCGGGAGCGATCCCGCCCTAAACGGTCTATCCTCAGGCGGTCAAAGCGACCGCCTTTGTTTTTTGTAGCGAGAGAGAATTTATGAGCCACAGCGATACCATTGTTGCCCAGGCTACGCCGCCCGGACGCGGCGGCGTAGGTATTTTGCGCATCTCCGGTGCCCGTGCAGCCGAGGTGGCGCAGCAGCTGCTGGGCAAACTGCCTAAGCCGCGTTATGCCGACTATCTGCCGTTTACCGATGCTGACGGCAGCGTACTGGATCAGGGCATTGCGCTGTGGTTTCCGGGGCCTAACTCGTTTACCGGTGAAGATGTGCTGGAGCTGCAGGGCCACGGCGGTCCGGTGATCCTCGATCTGTTGCTGAAACGCATCGTGGCGCTGCCCGGCGTACGCATCGCCCAGCCGGGTGAGTTTTCAGAGCGCGCGTTTCTCAACGATAAGCTCGACCTGGCGCAGGCCGAGGCGATAGCCGATCTGATCGATGCCAGCTCAGAGCAGGCGGCCCGTTCTGCGGTCAATTCGCTGCAGGGGGTATTCTCCACCCGCGTCAATCAACTGGTGGAAGCCCTGACTCATCTGCGCATCTACGTTGAAGCAGCTATTGACTTCCCGGATGAGGAGATCGACTTCCTCTCTGACGGCAAAATCGAAGCGCAGCTGAATGCGGTGATCGCCGATCTCGATGGCGTACGGGCTGAGGCGCGCCAGGGCAGCCTGCTGCGTGAAGGGATGAAGGTGGTGATTGCGGGTCGGCCTAACGCGGGCAAATCGAGCCTGCTGAATGCGCTGGCGGGTCGTGACGCGGCGATTGTCACCGACATTGCCGGCACCACGCGCGACGTATTGCGTGAACATATTCATATTGATGGTATGCCACTGCATATCATCGATACCGCCGGTTTGCGTGAGGCCAGCGATGAAGTCGAGCGCATCGGTATTGAGCGCGCCTGGCAGGAGATTGAGCAGGCTGACCGGGTGCTGTTTATGGTCGATGGCACTACCACCGACGCGACCGAAGCCGCGGCCATCTGGCCCGACTTTGTTTCACGCCTGCCGCCTGAGTTACCGATTACCGTGGTGCGCAATAAAGCCGACGTCACCGGTGAACAGCCAGGCCTGACAGAGATAAATGGCCACGCAGTGATTCGGCTGTCGGCACGCACCAGCACCGGGGTTGATGAACTGCGCGATCACCTGAAGCAGAGTATGGGGTTCGCCGGCAATATGGAAGGCGGATTCCTGGCGCGCCGTCGTCATCTGCAGGCGCTGGAGTTAGCAGCGACGCACCTGCTGCAGGGCAAAGCGCAGCTGCTGGGTGCCTGGGCTGGTGAGCTGCTGGCAGAAGAACTTCGCCTGGCTCAGCAGGCGCTGAGTGAGATTACCGGCGAGTTCACCTCGGATGATCTGCTGGGCCGCATCTTCTCCAGCTTCTGTATCGGTAAATAACCTCGCTTTTGCCGGTCCGATAGTGCGTCCTTATCGGACCGGCGCCTTTCCCCGCTTTCACGCTTTCACTTTACTGCGCACCTGCGGTGATTCTTGCTGATATGTTATTTTGCGGCGGC
The DNA here is from genome assembly GCF_053474785.1 of Pantoea sp. PGP6. Classification (NCBI taxonomy): domain Bacteria; kingdom Pseudomonadati; phylum Pseudomonadota; class Gammaproteobacteria; order Enterobacterales; family Erwiniaceae; genus Pantoea; species Pantoea sp. PGP6. The sequence goes on along the minus strand of NZ_JBQBMA010000001.1, from coordinate 4,231,553 downwards.
CCGGCATTGCCGTATAACGGTCAGAGCGCCGACCTGATGATCGACGGCGGATGGTCGTGATTTGTCCCGTCTGATAAACGCTATTATCTGCCGCCGTCGCGGCATCACGCCGGCAGCGAACCCCTATTCGTGGTCACCCTTGGGCGAAATTTTTTGCCTGAAACAGGAGAGTTGCATGAGTACACCGCTTGACACTGCCGCACTGAACACGCTGTTTACCGACGCCCGCACCCACAGTTACTGGCAGGCGAAGCCGGTCGACAACGCCCTGCTGGAACAGCTGTATAGCTTAACGGCGCTGGGCCCGACCTCGGCTAACTGCTCGCCCGCCCGCTTTGTTTTCGTGACGTCGGCGGAAGGTAAAGAGAAGCTGAAACCGGCGCTCTCTTCCGGCAACCTCGAAAAAACCATGAGTGCGCCCGTCACGGTGATCGTCGCCTGGGACCGCGAATTTTACGAGCAGCTGCCTGCGCTGTTCCCGCATGCCGATGCCCGCAGCTGGTTTACCGGCAGCCCGGAAGCGGCGAAAGAGACCGCTTTTCGTAACAGCAGCCTGCAGGCCGGGTACCTGATCCTGGCGGCCCGCTCGCTGGGACTGGATGCCGGCCCGATGTCCGGTTTTGATCCGGCGAAGGTGAATGAGGCGTTCTTTGCTGATAGTCAGTATCAGGTTAACCTGCTGATTAACCTCGGCTATGGCGAGGCGTCAAAACTGCACCCGCGTCTGCCGCGCCTCAGTTTTGAACAGGCGTGCCGGTTCGCCTGATGCCGCTGGCGTCGCGATGTCCGTCGCGACGCTTATTCTGACCCGACTGAATTTTCACCGCCGCGAATCTAGCCAGATCGCTCATCCTATTCCTAATTTGGTTCATTCTGTGTTGTGCCGGATGCATTAAGTTAAGAAAATTCTTACAATGCAGCTGATGATTATCTGACCATTTTCACGGAGCGACAGATGGCTGGTCATTTTGTACGCTGGACGGGTAACCCCGACTTCTCTGCACAAGATATGCGCATTCCCCAGCATATTATTGATACGGCACAGCAGTTTGCTGATAAGCGCCGTGGGCGTTTTCTTGCCGCGCGTACGCTGCTGGCCCAGCTGATGCTGCGGGTTTATGGCATTAACACGCTGCCGCGCCTGACCACCGATTGCCACGGACGCCCCGCTTTTGCTGACCCCGATCTGCCTGATTTCAGCATCGCTTATGCCGGCAATACGGTCGGCGTGCTGCTGGCTGAAGAGGGCGGCCGCGCTGGCCTGGACATGGAAATCGTGCGGGCCCGCAGTCGCCAGACTCAGGAACAGTTAATGCAGGGATTAACCTCCGGGGAGATCGCCTGGATTAATGCCCAGCAGGATTTTGTCGAAGCGGTAACGCAAATCTGGACGCTGCGCCAGAGCCTGCTCAAGCTGACCGGCGAGCGCGAAGCGGGGCTCGATTCGCTGCGGCTGCTGCCGGGCGCAGGCCGTCTGCGTTCATCGCTCTATCCCGATATCCAGGTGGTATGCGATGCTGAACCAATGCTGGTCTGGTCCTGCGCGCTCTCGCCCGCGACCCAGCGCCTGCATCTGTGGGAGATGGATAACGACCATCAGTGGATCGCCTTACGTGAAGTGGAAATGAGTAAACCGAATATTGGTCCCCGCACCCTGCGGCTGACCAGCCTGCCCAATGAACGCAGCGTGCATCCTGAAATCTGACGGAATGCTGCGGTTCGCGAGCGCTTAAGCTTCTGTTCATAAGCGCATAGATAAGTCATTTGTTCATTGTGACCAGCTGCGCAGGCTTCGGCTGACCGTCTGCTCCGAATCCTGTTGAGACTCATCACCTTTACCCCGATGTGACCCTGCCCGCAACTCTATCTGCCGATACGGGTTACGCTTTTTTTGTGACCGTCATCACTTCACCCTGGCATGCTTTGCTCTATATCTTTGAACATAAGAATCGGTATTGAACGTTTGTAAAGTTTGGATGAAAAGCGCTGAAGCTGGCGTCATAGCTAACGTCTTAAGGAGACGATGATGGAAAAAATGAAGCTGGGCGTGAACAGCGCCATGTTCGATGGGCATCCGCCGGAAGTTGCCTTCCAGACCGTGCGTGCGGCGGGGTTCGCTTACATTGAGCTGGCTTACAATCAGGGTTATGTGGGCCAACTCGATCCGGCCCTGTTTGGTCAGGAGAATGCCGCCCGCATCAACGATCTTAAACAGCAGACGGGCCTGAAGATGCACGCGCTTGGCTGCACCATTAACCTGGCCGCGCCGGATGCAGTGGAACAATTCCGACTGCGGGTGGCCTTCGCCCGGCTGATTGGGGCCCGTTATCTCAATGCCTGCACTGCCCGACGCGATAATCGCGCTGCGTTAATTGAAAACCTGCGGCAGATGGCGCCGATTGCCGAAGAGGCAGGCTGCATTTTGTGTATCGAGAATGGGGGCGATCCGGATTATGACGCCTTTGCCGTGGCTGAGGATGGCTTCGCGCTGCTGGAAGCGGTCAGCCATCCGGCGGTGGCATTTAACCTCGATCCCGGCAACATGGTATCGCTCTGCCCACAGCAGGATCCTATCGCCGAGGCGCTGACGATGCTGCCCGGTGCCCGGCATTGCCACATTAAAGATGTGATGCGGCTGAACGGGGAATATCATTTCCCGCCGATTGGAGAGGGTGAACTGAATTATGCGCCGCTGCTTCAGGCGCTGGCGGAAAATGAGATTCCGGCCAGCCTGGAGATCCCCCTGCGGATGCATCGCCAGCCCGATAGCTGGCCGCAGCGGGCTGACCGGCCGGTTGATCCGGCCATCAGCCTTGAGGTGTTAATTCGTTCGCGGCTGGCGCTGGAAAAAATGCTGGGCTACCGGCTGGCTGCAGACGACTAACGGATGGGCCCTCAGCCGGTACGCACGCGACGTACCGGCAGTGTCATGCCATCTCTCCGGTCCCGGCGAGTGCCTGCTGCAGAAATTCCCGGCACGCCTGCTCGATTTGCCAGCGATCGTCATCGGGCGTGGTGCGCATCTCCACCGCAATACTGCGTTCATCTAATCGCGGATCGTTCGGCAGCTGCCGGGCTGCTGCCACGATAGCCGTCGCCACAGCGGGCGTCAGGAAACCGGGCGCGCCAAAACGCATATGGTGATCGCCATAGCCCGGATCGTGCGGATCAAGGATGGCGTTAGCCAGATGCAGCTGTGACACCAGCGCTCCCCACAGACGCAGAGCCTCGACAGGATCTTCCTGATTGAGCGCCACATGCGCGCTGTCCCAGGCGAGATAGAGCCGTGGGCAGGTCCGACGCAGCTGCTGCATCCAGCGCAGGGTTTCGTCGGTGGGGCCGATGAGCTGGCATTTATGGGCGAAGCGGTCCAGCGGCTCCAGCTGCATGATCATCTGCGGGTATTGACTCATCACCTCGCCGATCTGTTCCAGCGTCTCGCCGAGCGCGCTTTTTGCCGCTTCACGCTGTGCCGCGCCGGGATCGCTGCCGCTGACAAAGGCAATCCGCGTTGCGCCACATTCGGCGGCGCGATGCACCAGTTCACAGGCCCGTTTCATGCTGCGTTTACGCTGAATCCGGTCAGGACTGCTGAGGTTCAGCCCCTGCTGATTCAGCACAAAGGTCATCCACTGTGTCAGCTTCACCTGTTTCGTTTCGCTGATATCCCGCAGTCGCCGGGCCTGCGCCGGTTGCAGCACCATGCCGGTTTCAATGAAACGATAAAATGGCTGCTGACTGAGGTGATCAGCAATGTCGACGACTCTGCTTTCATCCTGCATATCCGGAAAGAACAGCTCAGCAATATGAGCTGAAGGCACCAGCATGGTCTGTTTCATCCTGCCTCCTGATTCATTCATAAGTTACTAAGTAAAACATATGTTCATAGAGGGAAGTGCAGTGATGCTGTTAAAAATGCGCTTAACTTCACACTTCAGACATCGAGCCAACTTTCCAGGCACCGTTAATTAGTCACTGTTATTAATAATTGGCAGCCATTATTCAATCTATTGCGTTGCTATAGCCCTTTTTCGCTGCATTTACTGAAGTGTGAGCTGCCGCAAATCTTTTCTCACAGGATCCGCTTTAATGTCTAAACATAAGATATGTTAATGAACATATGTTCAGTGTCCGGGATTTACCCGGCCTCGCCACTGACAAGCGGGAGAAAGTTATGCAAGCGTTACACCCTGATTCCGATGCCGCGTCCCAGCCTACCCGGGTTCGCTGGCGCATTTTCGCCGTGCTGTTTTTCCTGCTGGCGGTCAACCTGATGGACCGTATCACGCTCTCAATCGGTATTCCGTTCATCAAGGATGAGTTCCATCTGTCGCCTGCCATGCAGGGGCTGATTCTCAGCAGTTTTTTCTGGTCCTATGCGCTGTTACAGGTGCCAGGCGGCTGGGCGCTGGATCGCTTTGGCCCGCGTAAGGTGCTGACCTTCTCCAGCATACTGTGGGGCCTCAGCCAGATTGGACTGGCGCTGGCAACCGGTGGACTGTCGCTAATCTTTGCCCGCATCGCGCTGGGCGTGGCGGAAACGCCGATTTCGCCCTCTGGCGGCAAAATGAATGCCAGCTGGATGCCCAAATCGGAACGTGGACGCGGCGCGGCCATCATGGATTGCGGCAGCCCGCTGGGTGTGGCGTTTGGCGGACTGATCATCGCCTACCTGATCGACATGCTCGACTCGTGGCGGCTGGCGTTTATTGTCGCCGGTCTGTTCAGCATGTCGCTGGCGCTACTGGCGTGGTACAAGCTGCGCGATCGCCCGGAAGAGGACCCTCGGGTTAACGCCGCCGAAATGGCGCTGATACGGCAGGGCCGTGACGACGGTGTGGCGCCGGATGCGCCGCCGCCCGCCGGTCCGGGCGTTGACTGGCGGTCGCTGTGTGGCCTGATGTTTGGCCGGGCCACCTGGGCGATGATCTACTTTGGCCTGATGACATGGGGACCCAGCTATCTGGCGCAGGCACGCGGCTTCGATTTGCGCTCCATCGGTAATGCCACCTTTGTGATTTTTATGCTGGGTGCTGCCGGATCACTGGGGGCCGGATTCGCCGTCGATGCGCTGGTGAAGCGCGGCTATCAGCACGGCACGGTGGTGAAAAGCCTGATTGCGCTGTCGGGCGGCGTTACGCTGCTGATCTTCTTTGCGTTGCCGGACGTGGCGAATCCGATTACCGCCGTGGCGATGCTGTCAGTTGCCTCCTTCTTCCTGACCGGCGGCGGCAGTATCTACTGGAGTATCCCGGCGCTGATCGCCCATCCGGCGCGCGCTGGGCTGGTCGGCGGCTTTATGAATATGGCCGGCAGCGTGGGCGGCATTCTGGTGCCGATTCTCGCCGGTCTGATCCTGCAACTCACCGGCGGATACGGCGGCGTACTGACCTTCTTTACCCTGTGCGCCGCGCTTTACGTAATTGGCACGCTGTTTATCCGTTTTGCGCCGCCGACCGCGCCGCTGCCGGCCGGCGGCACTCAAGTCAGCTAACCGCACTCGCCTGGCGGCGAGGCTGCCGGGCGACATCTTAACAGGAGAGAATATGCTTCGTTTCGCCGCTAATCTGACCATGCTCTATACCGAATATCCGTTTTATGAACGCTTCGACCGCGCCGCTGAGGCCGGATTTGAGGCGGTTGAATTTTTCTTCCCCTATGGCCTGGAGAGCGCCGATATCCAGCAGGCGCTGGATCGCAACCAGCAGCAGCTGGTGCTGTTTAACATGCCGCTGGGTGACTGGGATGCAGGTGACCGCGGATTCGCGGCGCAACCGGCGCGGCGTGACGAGTTCCGCCGGGCTATCGATCAGGCGGTGAGCTATGGTCAGCAGCTGAAACCGCCGCGCATTAACTGTCCGTCAGGACCGGCCGCCGGTCAGGGCGATCCGCTGCCAACCCTGCGTGAAAACTTTGCTCTGGCCGCCAGCGCGCTCAAGGCGCACGACATTCAGCTGGTGCTGGAGCCGATCAATCACGGCGACGTACCCGGCGCGGTGATCTCCGGGGTGGAGCAGGCAGTGCGGCTGTTTGACCAGATCGACAGCGACAACCTGGCGGTGCAGTACGATCTCTGGCATTCACTGCGTGCCGGTGAAGATCCCTATCAGGTGCTGCCCGCCTTTATTGACCGTATTGCACATATCCAGATTGCGGACGTGCCTGGCCGTCACCAGCCCGGCAGCGGCGAGGTCGATTTCGAGCGGCTGTTTACCCTGCTGGATAATCTCAACTATCCCGGCTGGGTCAGCCTTGAGTTTCATCCACAGGGCGCAACGGATGCCAGCTTTGCCCACCTGCGTCAGCTCGGGGTGTTGAAATAAAAAAGGCCGCTACCCTGACGGGAGCGGCCTGATGCGGTTATCGCAGCGTTTAGTGAGCGTCGATAAACACAATCTTCAGCACGAACATCAGCGCGACAATCACCACGCAAGGGCTGATTTCACGCCAGCGGCCGGTGCCGAGCTTCATCACGCAGTAAGCGATAAAGCCCAGCGCAATCCCTTCGGTGATTGAGAAGCTAAACGGCATCATCGCGGCGGTGACAAAGGCGGGCACCGATTCGGTCAAATCATCCCAGCGCACGCGCGACAGGCTGGCGGTCATCAGTACGCCGACATAAATCAGCGCCCCGGCAGCGGCGTAGCCTGGCACCATCGCCGCCAGCGGTGACAGGAACATCACCAGCAAAAACAGCAGGCCGGTTACCACCGCCATCAGTCCGGTGCGGCCACCAATCGCCACGCCCGAGCTACTTTCAATGTAGGCGGTGACCGAGGAGGTGCCCGCCAGCGCGCCACTGACCGAGCTGATGCTGTCAACATACAGCGCCTGCTGCATGCGCGGGAAGGTGCCGGTTTCATCGGTCAGTCCGGCTTTGTCAGTTACGCCGATCAGCGTGCCCGACGAGTCGAACAGATTGACCAGCATAAAGGAGAAAATCACGCCCGCCATGCCGATGTTAAAGGCGCCTTTGATATCGACCTGACCGACCACCGAACTGATGGCTGGCGGGGCAGAAAACAGGCCAACGAACTTCACGTCGCCCAGCATCCAGCCAATCGCCGTGGTCACTACCATCGAAATCAATACTGCGGCATGGATATTACGTGACGCCAGAATAGCGATGATAAAGAAACCCAGCGCGCCCAGCAGCACGCTGTGCGAAGTCAGATTCCCTACCGCCACCAGCGTATCGGGATTCGGCACGATGATGCCGGCATTTTTCAGCCCCATCATAGCGATAAACAGGCCAATCCCGGCGGTGATGCCGACGCGCAGGCTGAGCGGGATGTTGGCAATCATCCAGTAGCGCACCCGCAGCAGCGTCAGGATCAGCAGACCGACGGCGCCCCAGAAGATCGCCCCCATACCGACCTGCCACGAATAACCCATTGCGCCGACCACCACAAAGGCGAAAAAGGCATTCAGTCCCATTGCCGGGGCCAGTGCGACTGGCAGATTGGCAAACAGTCCCATCAGAATACTGCCGAAGGCGGCAATCAGGCAGGTGGTGACAAACACCGCCTGGGTATCCATACCGGCCACGCCGAGGATCTGCGGGTTCACAAAGACGATGTAGACCATCGTAAGAAAGGTGGTCATACCCGCGATCACTTCGGTGCGCACCGTGGTGCCATGTTCCTGCAGCTTGAAGATGCGCTGCAAAAGGCCTTGCTTGCTCATGCCATCCATCCAGAAGAAAAATTCATCGGCGCGTATCCTGGCGATTTTGCCAGGCCAATACAATGATTTTTCGCAACCGATTGCCACTCTCGCAATCTGCGCTCAGTACGGTAGAGTGAGGGACTCCCACAAAATCAAAGGATAGAGTCTGATGTCAGTAGAATGCGTCTTTTTCGATTGCGATGGCACGCTGGTGGACAGCGAACTGCTCTGCACCCAGGCCTACGTCAATACTTTCGCCCGCTATGGCATCGACCTGTCGCTGCAGCAGATGTTTGAGCAGTATAAAGGCGTCAAATTGTACGACATCATCCGCGACGTCGGTGAGGCGCATCAGCAATCGTTGCCGATGGAAGAGGTGGAAACCGCCTACCGCGCCGAGGTGGCGCAGTTGTTTGATCAGCACCTGCAGCCGATCGACGGTGCCAAAGCGCTGGTTGAACAGATAAAAGTGCCGATGTGCGTGGTATCGAACGGAACGGTGAAGAAGATGCAGCACTCGCTGGGCTTAACCGGCATGCTGCCGCTATTTGCTGACCACCTCTACAGCGGTTATGACATTCTGCACTGGAAGCCCGATCCGGAACTGATGTACCACGCTGCCGAGCAGATGCAGGTCGCGATTGAGCGCTGCATTCTGGTGGATGATTCTGAAGCGGGCGCGCGGGCCGGCATTGCTGCCGGTATTCCGGTGTTCTACTACTGCGCCGATGCGCATAATCCGGAACTGGATCATCCGCTGGTCACGCGATTCGACAACATGGCGGACCTGCCCGCGCTGTGGCGCGCCCGCGGCTGGGATCTGGTGTAATCCAGGCCAGCCGATGAAACAGACCGTCTGGTTTTTAACCCTGCCTGGAGTGATGGCGCTCGATCTGACTGGCCCGGCGGAGGCGCTTAAGCTGGCGGGCGATCGCTTTGTGCTGCGCTACATTGGACCGCAACCGCAGGTGATCTGCTCCACCGGGATGACCATCGGCGGGATTGAGCCGTTACCGGCAGGTTTGCCTGCCGACAGCCTGCTGGTGGTGCCAGGTGTTTATGACTCGCGGATCTGTTACGCCACGCCCGAAGCGCAACAGGCGCGCCAGTGGCTGAAGCAGCAGCAGGCAGCACTGCATTCACAGGTCCTGATGCTGGTCTGCGTCTGTTCCGGTGCGCTGCTGGCCGCGCAGGCGGGGTTGCTGGATGGCATTCGCTGCACTACCCATCATGAGGTCATCGATCGGCTGAAAGCGGCTGCGCCGCAGGCACTGGTGCAGGAAAATCGGGTGTTTGTCGGGCATGACAATATCTGGACCAGCGCCGGCATTACGGCGGGCATCGATCTGGCGCTGCATCTGATTAATCAGCTGTGTGATACGCCGACCGCGCTGGCGGTGGCACGTGAAATGGTGGTGTGGTTCCGCCGCGCCGGTGACGATCCGCAGCTTTCACCCTGGCTGCGTTATCGTAACCATCTGCACCCGGCGGTTCATCGGGCGCAGGATGCGATGATTGCCCATCCCGAGTACAGCTGGTCGCTGACCGAGCTGGCAGCACGGGCGCACGTCAGCAGTCGGCATCTGGCGCGGCTGTTCCGTCAGCATCTGGGCATCAGCGTGCGCGAATACCATGAACAGCTGCGGGTCAGCATTGCGCGCCAGCATCAGCAGCAGGGCAAATCAGCCGAGAAAGCGGCGCTGGCGGCCGGGTTCTCCTCGGCGCGCCAGCTGCGTCGCGCCTGTCAGCGTGACGCCGATCAGCTGACGAAGTGACGTTTATCAACGCGTTTAAGCACCATCGCCAGCAGCAGGCTGCCGCCCAGCGTCACCCCGAATACCCACGGCAGATCGAACCACGGACGCGACATATCGTCGTAGTGATGGGTACGCAGATAGTGGATAAACAGCGCGTGAAAACCGTAGATCGGCAGAGAGTAGCGCGCAATCAGCGATAAACCCGGCAGCGCGCGCTGGTTAAGGGCATTTTTAAACACCAGCAGTAAGCTGATTGCTGCGATAAAGACCAGCGGTCCGCAGTAGAGATACCAGGTGTCGTTAAACGCGCCATTGTCCCGTAACGCCTGCTTTGTCCCGAGCGCAATGCCAATCACACAGGCGATAAACACCCCGCTGGCAGCGGGTGTCAGCCCGCGTTTTTCTGTCTCCATGGTGCCGATAGCCCGTCCTAACAGCGCATACAGCAGGTAGTAGATGCTGTCGCCGCTGACATAGAGATTGACCGGCAGGAAGTGAAACGGCCCCAGCGACTGACTGACGGTGTTCGGATTGGCCAGCACCGCCAGCACCAGCACCAGCAGCGCCACATAGCGCGCCTGTACCGACTTCACCTGAATCAGCGGCGACATCAGATAGATACCGATCAGCGCGAAGAAAAACCACAGGTGATAAAATACCGGTTTTTGCAGCATTTTCAGGATCGATCGGCCTTCACTGATCGGCGTCAGCCAGGTGATATACGCCAGTGATACCGCGCTGTAGAACAGCAGACACAGCACCAGCCGGATCATATGACGCGGCTGGGCGCTGCGTTCGCCGAAAAACAGGTAGCCGGAGATCATGAAAAACAGCGGCACGCAGACCCGCGAGGCGGAGTTCAGCAGATTGGCGACGTCCCACGACGTGCCGGTGACCGCCATCGGCCCGGTGATATACCAGGTCGTGGTGTGGATCACGATCACCATCAGGCAGGCAACCGCGCGTAAATTATCGATCCAGTAAATCTTCTGCGGCATGGCGTCCTCTTGCGCATAACGTCCGTGCGGAGAAGGGTAGCCAGGCGCGGCGGTGGCAACAACCTTTGCCGGCAGGATTCGGAGCCCTCTGTATGGCGGCAAAAGGACGCGACAACCAAACCGCGCCGCAACCGTACAGGATTTCCGGCTGCACATCGCGCGGTCAAAGGGTATACTGTCGCACTCTTTTTTCATCTAGCCAATCGCGTGCAAATTCAACATGCAAAAGTTTGATACCAAGACCTTTCAGGGCCTGATCCTGACCTTGCAGGATTACTGGGCACGTCAGGGCTGCACCATTGTTCAACCGCTGGACATGGAAGTAGGCGCTGGCACTTCGCACCCAATGACCTGCCTGCGCGCACTCGGCCCGGAGCCGATCGCCGCAGCTTACGTGCAGCCGTCACGCCGTCCGACCGATGGTCGCTACGGTGAAAACCCGAACCGCTTACAGCACTATTACCAGTTTCAGGTGATCATCAAACCGTCACCGGACAACATTCAGGAGCTGTATCTCGGGTCGCTGAAAGAGCTGGGTATGGACCCGACGGTGCATGACATTCGCTTCGTGGAAGATAACTGGGAAAACCCAACGCTGGGTGCCTGGGGACTGGGCTGGGAAGTGTGGCTCAACGGCATGGAAGTAACGCAGTTCACTTACTTCCAGCAGGTGGGCGGCCTGGAGTGTAAACCGGTGACCGGTGAAATCACCTACGGTCTCGAACGTCTGGCGATGTATATCCAGGGCGTCGACAGCGTCTACGATCTGGTGTGGAGCGACGGTCCGCTGGGTAAAACCACCTACGGCGACGTGTTCCATCAGAACGAAGTGGAGCAATCCACCTATAACTTCGAATACGCCGACGTGGATTTCCTCTTTACCTGCTTCGAGCAGTACGAGAAAGAGGCGCAGCACCTGCTGGCGCTGGAAAAACCGCTGCCGTTGCCAGCCTATGAACGCATTCTGAAAGCCGCACACAGCTTCAACCTGCTGGATGCGCGTAAGGCGATCTCGGTCACCGAGCGTCAGCGCTATATTCTGCGTATCCGCACCCTGACGAAAGCCGTGGCTGAAGCTTACTACGCCTCTCGCGAGGCACTGGGCTTCCCGATGTGCAATAACAAAAAGTAAGAGGCAGCCATGACTGAGAAAACCTTCCTGGTGGAGATCGGCACCGAAGAGCTGCCACCAAAAGCCCTGCGCAGCCTGGCTGAAGCCTTTGCCGCGCAGGTCACTGCGGAACTTGATGCCGCCAATCTGAACCACGGCGACGTCAGCTGGTTTGCCGCACCGCGCCGTCTGGCGCTGAAAGTGGCGAACCTGAGCGCCTCACAACCCGATCGGGAAGTGGAAAAGCGCGGCCCGGCGGTCAGCGCAGCGTTTGACGCCGACGGTAACGCCACCAAAGCCGCAGAAGGCTGGGCACGCGGTAACGGCATCACCGTTGATCAGGCTGAACGTCTGAGCACCGACAAAGGCGAGTGGCTGGTCTATCGCGCTCAGGTTAAGGGCGAAGCGGCTCAGGCTCTGCTGCCGGCGATGATCGCCACCGCGCTGAGCAAACTGCCGGTGCCGAAACTGATGCGCTGGGGCGACAGCGACGTGCAGTTCGTCCGTCCGGTTCACACCGTGACGCTGCTGCTGGGCGATGAGCTGATTCCCGCTACCATTCTGGGCGTGGACTCTGCGCGCACCATTCGCGGCCATCGCTTCATGGGCGAGCATGACATTACTCTCGACAACGCCGATCAGTATCCGGACGTGCTGGAGAAACGCGGCAAGGTGATCGCCGACTACCAGACCCGTAAAGCGATGATCAAGGCCGATGCCGAAGCCGCCGCCCGTCGTCTGGGCGGTAATGCCGATCTCAGTGATAGCCTGCTGGAAGAAGTGACCTCGCTGGTGGAGTGGCCAGTGGTGCTGACCGCCACCTTTGAAGAGAAATTCCTCAAGGTGCCGGCTGAAGCGCTGGTCTACACCATGAAAGGCGATCAGAAATATTTCCCGGTATATGACGATAACGGCAACCTGCTGCCGAACTTCATTTTCGTCACCAATATCGAATCCAGCGATCCGCGCCAGATTATCTCGGGTAACGAGAAAGTGGTGCGTCCGCGTCTGGCCGATGCGGAGTTCTTCTTCAATACCGACCGCAAAAAACGTCTGGAAGATCATCTGCCGCGCCTGGAAACCGTGCTGTTCCAGAAAGAACTGGGCACGCTGCGTGACAAAACCGATCGCATCCAGGCGCTGGCCGGCTGGATTGCCGGTCAGATTGGCGCCGATGTCAACCATGCGACCCGCGCGGGCCTGCTGTCGAAGTGTGACCTGATGACCAATATGGTGTTCGAGTTCACCGATACGCAGGGCGTGATGGGGATGCACTATGCGCGTCACGATGGCGAAGCTGAAGATGTGGCCGTCGCGCTGAATGAGCAGTATCAGCCGCGCTTTGCCGGTGACGATTTGCCGTCCAGTCCGGTCGCCTGTGCGCTGGCGATCGCCGACAAAATGGATACGCTGGCCGGCATTTTTGGCATTGGTCAGCATCCAAAAGGCGACAAAGATCCGTTTGCTCTGCGTCGTGCCGCACTCGGTGTGTTGCGCATCATCGTTGAGAAGAATCTGCCGCTTGATCTGCAAACCCTGACTGAAGAAGCCGTGCGTCTGTATGGCAGCAAGCTGAGCAACGCCAGCGTAGTGGATGATGTGATCGACTTTATGCTGGGTCGCTTCCGCGCCTGGTATCAGGAAGAAGGCCACAGCATTGATACGCTGCAGGCGGTGCTGGCGCGTCGTCCGACCCGTCCGGCTGACTTCGATGCCCGCATGAAAGCGGTATCGCACTTCCGTACGCTGAATGAAGCCGCTGCGCTGGCCGCTGCCAACAAGCGCGTCTCTAACATTCTGGCAAAATCGACCGAAACGCTGAATGACAGCGTGCAGGCGTCACTGCTGAAAGAGAATGAAGAGATCCAGCTGGCGACGTTTGTCACCGCGCTGAGCAGCAAGCTGCAGCCGTACTTTGCGGAAGGACGCTACCAGGATGCGCTGATCGAACTGGCACAGCTGCGTGAAGCCGTTGATAACTTCTTCGATAAAGTGATGGTTAACGCCGACGATCAGGCGGTGCGGGTTAACCGCCTGACGCTGCTGTCAAAACTGCGTGAGCTGTTCCTGCAGGTGGCGGATATCTCGCTGCTGCAATAAGCTTTTCAGCGATCCGCGGGTGAAAAAGGGACGAGCTATCGTCCCTTTTTTATGGCCGTGGCGGCGCACCGCGCCGGCCTGTCACGCTGCAGGCGGCGTTGTCCGGGCGAAGCTCTCGCGCTGAAATAGCGTCTCCGCCAGTTTCACCAGTGCCGGCCGCTCCACGCACCAGTTTGGTACCACCCGCCGGAAATTGAGGTAACCGATCATGCAGCCGGTGGCGATATCGGCCAGGTTGAGCTGGCCGTTATTGAGCCATTTGCCCTCGGCGGCAAGGGTCTCCAGCATATCGAGGCTGCGCTGGATTTTTTCCCGGTTACGCAGCAACACCTCTTCCGACTGCTGATTGCCTGGCCGCATCTGCTCACGCACAATTACCAGCGCGGCGTCGCTGACACCATCCGCCAGTTTCTCCAGCTGGCGGATGTGCAGCGACTGATGAGGATCGGCAGGCAGCAGGGCGGGCGCATCGCCGCGCAGCTCCAGAAACTCTGCAATGATGCTGGAATCGAACCAGATCTGCTGATCGTCAGCCACCAGCGCCGGGACTTTTCCCAGCGGATTGTAGTGCGGAACGTGACTGTCATCGCTGTAGGGCGATGCGTTAACGAACTCAAAGATAATGCCTTTTTCCAGCATGATGACCGAAATCTTACGCACAAACGGGCTGGTATAGCTGCCAATCAGTTTCATCGGGTTTCTCCAGGTTAGCTACGATTCGCCAGGAAACATAAACGGGTTAAGGCTGCTGCGGGCAAAGCCTTCCTGCTCCATCCGGGCATCCAGCACCAGCGACGCCAGATCGTCGGCGACCGGTTCGATAGCCGGGTTCTTTTCCTGATACAGCATCTTCAGATAGGTGCCGCAGTCGCCGCAACTCTCCGCTTTCACCGCCGCGTGCTCACTGTCGAGCGACCAGTAGTGCAGATCGCGGGTCTGTTCGCACTGGGTACATTTACTGCGCACCACGTACCACTCGCTCTCGCACAGGTTGCAATGCAGATAACGTGCGCCATCATGGCTACCCATATGTACCACACTGGCGACCGGCATACTGGCGCAGACCGGACAAAACTGACGCTGGTCGCCCATTTCGGCGCGCGCTTTGCCCGGGATCATCGCGGCCATCTGCGCCCAGTAAAGGGCCAGCGCCGCCCAGATAAACGGTGCCTTGTCGCTGCTGACCTGTGCATATTCGCCGGCGAACAGCGCGCTGGCCAGCGTCTCCAGCTCGGTCGCCGAGGCTTTCTCCAGGTTTTCCAGCACCGCCAGCGCCTGGCCACTCATTTCTGGCTTCAGTTCAGCGATCAGTGAGTGCAGCAATCGGTGCCAGTGGGTATCGCGCGGCAGCGTATGGATATTCAGCGGCGGCTTGCCTTCACTGGCACTCTGGACCAGCCGCGCCTGCAGATCCATATGCAGCGGATGGTCATACAGTACAATTTCCTGCGCTTCGGCAATCACTGCGGCAAAACGCAGATAGTCACCCAGTGGATTTTTAGCCGCCAGGTCGCGCAGTCGCGCAGCACGGCGGCTGTACAGGTTTTTCAGCCGTGGAAAAAGTAACGGCGGAATCATCTCCGCCGTCGTTTTTTCGCTCTTCTCCAGCTGATCTTGCGGGATAATGCGAATACTCATCAGGGGCGTTTTTCCTGTTTAAGAGGCTGATTACGCTGCTCACGGTACCAGCGCGGATGATGCTGTCTGGCCCAGTCGGAACTGACCCAACCCTCTACCATCGCCGTCAGGGTGCCTTTGATCCACAGCGCGGCATAAACATGCACCATGATCATCAGGATCAGCGCCGTGGCGGAAACCGAATGCACCACCAGTGCCAGTCTAATCAGCGGAATAGTGAATGCACCGGCGAAGTAAGGTCGCCAGATCACAATGCCACTGACCAGCAGCAGTACTAAGCAGATGATAGCAGCCCAGAACACACACTTCTGACCAAAGTTATATTTACCGGTATCACCGACCTCTTCATTCAGGGCAATACGGTGAATATTTCTGGCCCAGTAGAGATCGTCGCGATTGACCAGATTATGCCGCCAGTAGCGCAAAAACATCAGCATAAAGGCGGCAAACATCACCACCCCCACAAACGGATGCAGAATACGCGCCAGCTGTGGCGTGCCGAATATCAGCATCAGCCAGTTGAAGGAGGGAAAGAAAAAGCCTAACCCGCTCAGCGAAGCCAGCACAAAGCATAAGGCGACAATCCAGTGATTAATGCGTTCTGCCGGGCGATAACGCACCAGGCGATCGGAAGTTTTCATAATTTGCGCTCCTCCGCGCGATCGTCGTCGTCATCATTGTGGTGTTCGGCGACCCGGTTCGGGCCCACGCCGACATAGTGGAACAGCGAGGCGGCGAAGGTGGCGGCAAAACCGACGGCGGCCACCGGTTTCCAGATACCTTTCCAGAAGGTAACGGTCGGGCTGATATGCGGATCGGCCGGTAAGCCGTGATAGCGCTGCGGCTGACTGGCGTCATGCAGGACATACATCACATGGGTGCCGCCAACGCCTGCCGGGTTATACACCCCGGCCTGGGCGTAACCGCGCGCCTTAAGTTCAGCAACGCGTTCGGCGGCCAGCGTCAGCATGTCGCTTTTGCTGCCGAAATGAATGGCACCGGTCGGGCAGGTTTTAACGCATGCCGGCTCCTGGCCGACGCTGACGCGATCCACGCACAGGGTGCATTTGTAGACGCGGTTATCCTCTTTATTCAGTCGGGGCACGTTGAACGGGCAACCGGCGATACAGTAGCCGCAGCCAATACACTGCTCTGACTGGAAATCGACGATGCCGTTGGCGTACTGAATAATGGCACCCGCCGATGGACAGGCTTTCAGGCAGCCGGGATCGGCGCAGTGCATGCAGCCATCTTTGCGAATCAGCCACGCCAGCTTGCCGTTCTCTTCCACTTCGGAGAAGCGCATCACCGTCCAGGCTTTGGCGCTTAAGTCGGTGGGGTTGTCATAAATCCCCACGTTATGCCCGACCTCGGCGCGGATGTCGTTCCACTCTGAGCAGGCCACCTGACAGCCTTTACAGCCGATGCAGGTGGTGACGTCGATTAATTTTGCGACCTGGCGCTGATGATCGCGCGCCTGCGGTGGCGGGGTGAGTCCGTTGGTCGCTGAGCGACGAATAATATCTTGTGATTGGTAAGCCATCGTCATCCACCGTTACGCTTTTTCCACGTTCACTAAAAATCCCTTGTATTCCGGGGTCTGTGAGTTGGCATCGCCAACTGAAGGGGTCAGCGTATTGGCGAGAAAGCCTTTGCGCGTCGTGCCTTCGAAGCCCCAGTGACAGGGAATGCCCACGGTATCGACCGGCTTGCCGTCGATCATCAGACGTGGCAGACGGCGCGTCACCACCGCTTTGGCTTTGATATAGCCGCGACGTGACGTCACCCTGACGCTGTCCCCGGCGCGTATTCCTTTCTCTGCGGCCAGTTCGGTGCCGATCTCGACAAACTGCTCCGGCTGCGCAATGGCGTTCAGCAGGGCGTGTTTGGTCCAGTGGCGGAACAGTTCGGTAATCGAGTAGGTGGTCGCCACGCAGGGATAGTCAGCAGCCTCGCCCAGACTGGCCGCATCGTTGCGGAACAACCGCACCACCGGACTGTGACGCTGCAGCGGATGCAGCGGATTGTCAGCCAGCGGGCTTTCCATGGGCTCGTAGTGTTCCGGGAACGGGCCATCAGCCAGTTTGTCGAGCGCAAACAGATGACCGAGACCATCGGGCTGCATGATAAACGGCCCGGCCTGCTGCTGCGGCGACAGGGTCAGCGAATAGTCCGGTACATCAATGCCGTGCCAGCGTGCGCCATCCCACTCGATCAGGCGGCGCTGCGGGTCCCAGGCTTTGCCATCGGCATCAGCAGAGGCGCGGTTGTAGAGGATGCGCCGGTTAGCGGGCCACGCCCAGGCCCAGCCGGAGATGGCTCCCAGGCCGGAAGGATCGGCGTTATCGCGCCGCGCCATCTGATTGCCCTGTGAAGTCCAGCTGCCCGCGTAGATCCAACAGGCACTGGCGGTGGTACCATCATTACGCAGCTCCGAAAAGCCGTTAAGCTGTTGGCCTTTTTTCAGCAGCAGCGTGCCGCTGTCATCATAAATGTCAGCCAGCGCCCGGCCATTACTCTCCTGCGCCACCTCTTCCGGCGACGGGTTAGCGGGATCGTGGTAATCCCAGCGCATCGCCATCAGCGGCTCTGGGGCGGTGCCGCCTTCCTGGCGATAAAGATCGCGCAGACGCAAAAACAGATTGCCGAGAATTTTGCCGTCGTGCAGTGCTTCAGCCGGCGGCTCGGCGGCGGCCCAGTGCCACTGCAGCCAGCGCGAGGAGTTCGCTACCGAACCTGCTTCCTCAGCGAAACAGGAGGAGGGCAGACGGAACACCTCGGTCTGGATATTGGCCGGATCGACGTCATTAAACTCATCATGATGCTGCCAGAAGCTGGCGGTTTCGGTACTGAGCGGGTCGATCACCACCATATATTTCAGACGTGACAGGGCGCGACAGGCTTTATTTTTATCCGGGAAGGCGGCCAGCAGGTTGAAGCCCTGAATCAGGCAGCCGTTCAGTTCGCCCTGCTCCATCATCTCCGCCTGCGCCATGCAGTCGTAGCTTTTGTCCCACTTCGGCAGCCAGTGGTAACCCCATTGATTCTCCGCGGTGGCGTTATCGCCATAAAAACTCTTCATCATGCTGACGAAAAATTTGTCACTGTTCTGCCAGTAATTAACCTGGCCCGGCAGCGGGGCAGCAGGCGTCGCCTGCTGCAGATAGCTCGCCAGGGTGGGCATTTTCTCTGACGGCAGCGGCAGATAGCCCGGCAGGCTTTGTGCCAGCAGGCCAAGATCGGTAAAGCCCTGCACGTTGGAGTGGCCGCGTAGCGCATTGATGCCGCCACCGGGCATACCAATATTGCCGAGCAGCAGCTGGATCATGGCGGCGGTGCGGATAATCTGCGAACCGTTGGTGTGATGGGTCCAGCCGAGCGCATACAGGATGGTGGTGGTGCGATCGGGCACGCAGGTGGCGGCCAGTTGCTGGCATATGCTGAGGAAGCTCTCCTGCGGTGTGCCGCACAGGCGCGCCACCATTTCCGGCGTATAACGGCTGGCGTGCTCCCTGAGCAGGTTGAGCACGCAGCGCGGATGGCTGAAGCTCTCATCGCGTTGCGCATGGCCGTTTTCATCGAGCGCATAGCGCCAGCTCTGACGATCGTAGTGGCGCGATGCGGCATCGTAGCCGCTGAACAGGCCGTCGCTGAAGCGGTAGCCCTCATCAACAATCAGTGCGGCGTTGGTAAAGGCGCGCACATACTGGTGCTGAATGTGGTCATGCTGCAGCAAATAGTTGATCACCCCCATCAGGAACACCACGTCGCTGCCGGCGCGTAGCGGGGCGTAGAGATCGGCGACCGCGGCAGAGCGGTTAAAACGTGGATCGACCACAATCACCTGGGCCTGGTTGTGAATTTTGGCTTCAATCACCCATTTAAACCCGACCGGATGCGCCTCGGCCGGATTGCCGCCCATGATCAGCACCACATTGGCGTTTTTGATGTCGTTCCAGTGATTGGTCATTGCGCCGCGCCCAAAGCTCGGTGCCAGTGCGGCAACGGTGGGGCCGTGACAGAGCCGCGCCTGATTCTCCAGCGCCACGATGCCGAGCGCACGCGCAAATTTTTGGTCGAGCAGGCCGGTCTCGTTGCTGGCGGCGGATGAACAGAGCATCGCGGTGGTTGGCCAGCGGTTAACCGTGAGTCCGTCGGCGTTGCTGGTCTGGAAATGGGCGTCGCGATCCTGCTTCATCAGCCGGGCGATGCGCTCAAACGCCTCCTGCCAGCTGATGCGCTGCCATTTATCGCTGCCTGGCGCGCGGTATTCCGGGTATTTCAGCCGCTGCTCACTGTGGATAAAGTCGAGCACGCCGGCCCCTTTTGGACAGAGTGAGCCGCGACTGACCGGATGATCGGGATCGCCTTCGATATGGTAAATCGAGGCGCTGGCATTTTTCGCACCGTCACCCAGGCTGTAGATCAGCATGCCGCAGCCGACCGAGCAGTAGGTGCAGTTATTGCGCGTTTCTCTGGCGCGGATCAGCTTATATTCTCTGACGCTGGCGAGGGCGTTTACCGGGGCAAACCCTAATAGTGCTGCGCTGGTGCCAGCCAGACCGCCGGCACAGATTTTGAAAAAACTCCGTCTGCTTACTTGCATTGATTATTCTTCTTTATTAACTCCATTGCGAATCAATGCAAAATAGCAGCCCTCCCTGTATGCAAATTGACCCGGGTCAACAGGTTAGTCATTAGTAATCCATTTTTTACATAGTGTTAAAATTTCTCTGACAAAAAAGTCCCGTTACTCCCTCTTTATGAGTAGGGGGCAACAACAATCGCGGCCGGAGGCTGGCCGCGTTTAAAGCATGAGGACGAATCATTCTCATTCTGCCGCCAGCGGGCGCGGCAGGCGCAATCTGCGTCAGCGGAATCGCATCAATTGCCCCGTGGTTTATTTGCGCTGTCCCATGCCAGAGGGCAAAATTAGCTGCTGCCGGGCTGTTTTTGAACGACAGCGCGGTCAGTCCTCTTTCATTATTTGTTAACAACAGGTCGTACTCTTTGAACGTTATTCCGCACGCTTCCGACGAAGATTTAACAATTCAGCCCGGCATCAGCGAGGCCCAGGTGTGGCAGCGCGCAGATCTTGCGGTGGCGCAGCCTGACTGGCTGGCGGAAGAGGTCCCGGTGGCGCTGGTCTATAACGGCATTTCTCACGTGGTGATGATGACGACGCCAAAAGACCTGGAGGCGTTTGCGCTGGGTTTCTCGCTGTCGGAGGGGATTATCGACGCGCCGGAAGATATTTTCGGGATGGATGTGGTGCCGGGTTGTAACGGTATTGAAGTGCAGATTGAACTCTCCAGCCGCCGCTTTATGGCGCTGAAAGCGCAGCGTCGTGCGATGGCCGGTCGCACCGGCTGCGGCGTCTGTGGCGTTGAACAGTTGGATCAGATCGGCAAACCGCTGTCGCCCTTACCGTTTACCCAGACCTTTGCTCTCGCACAGCTGGATCGGGCGTTGAGCCAGCTGAAAGATTACCAGCCGGTCGGGCAGAAAACCGGTTGTACCCACGCCGCTGCATGGATCCAGCCGGATGGCCAGCTGGCGGGCGGCTGTGAAGATGTCGGCCGTCATGTGGCGCTGGATAAGCTGCTGGGCTACCGCAGCCAGGCAGACTGGGGCGATGGCGCGGTACTGGTATCCAGTCGCGCCAGCTATGAAATGGTGCAGAAATCGGCGATGTGCGGCGTCGAGATTCTGTTTGCGGTTTCGGCGGCGACGCGGCTGGCGGTTGAGGTTGCTGAGCGATGCAACCTGACGCTGGTCGGCTTCAGCAAGCCGGGACGCGCGACCGTTTACAGCCATCCGCAGCGCCTGATTTAAACCACTATCACCTGCGGCAGCGCCTGCTGTAAGGCGGCCAGCGCAGAAGAAATCTCACCGCCGCCATCGGTAATCAGCGTGGTAATCGCCTGCGGCGCAGCGTACACCGTGCGGCTGACCACGCCCAGCTTGCTGTGGTCAGCCAGTAAAACGGTGGTGGCGGACTGCTGCACCATCGCCCGGGCAATCGCCGCTTCGTGCGGATGAAAACTGGTGGCACCGCGACTGGCGTCAATGCCGACCGGCGACAGCAGCGCAACATCGGCGCGATAACGGACGATCTCTCCGACGGTAATTTCGCCGCGCGTCTGCTGCGCGCCGGCTGACAGTGTTCCGCCCAGTAAAATAATCTCGTTACCCAGCACGTCATGCTCCTCGCCGGCGCTGAGTGCCAGCGCAGCCTGCAGACTGTTGGTGAGGATGGTCAGACCGGAGAGTGCGCGCAGCTCCCCGGCTAACAGGGTGGTGGTGCTGCCTGCATCAATAAACAGCGTCTGTCCCGGCTGCAATAACTGCGCGGCTGCCCGGGCGATGGCGCGTTTTTCTCTGGCCTGTGCGGCACGGCGTACCGTCAGCGGCGGCTCCGGCGGCGTCTCAATGGCTACCAGACCACCGTGGACGCGGCGTGCCTGCCCCAGTGCTTCCAGCTCAATAATGTCGCGGCGCGCGGTTTCGCGTGACACCCCCAGTTCCCTGATGATGCGATCGGTGCTGACCTGATTTAAGGTGGTCAGCAGGGCACGAATGCGCTGAAGACGCGTTTCCTGCAGCATGGTCGGTTCCTTATAGGCGCAGTGCGAAAGTCGGCTGAATCAGTGACTAAGCTTACCTGAGCGCCCGGATGCCGTCATGTGTATTTGGTTGTATTTGTGTATTTGGTTGCATTTTTAGCGCAGGCAGGCATGATGGGCTATCAGCCTCAACCACTTCACCTCGCAACGGGAGTTATCATGGCCACGCGTTCCACTATTATGGATACCAACAGTTTTCGGGCCGAACATGCGGATGCGCTGGATAGCGACACCCGTAAAATGACCGAAAAACGCAGCAAAGTGCTCGGCGAATCCTATCGCCTGTTCTATCGCAAGCCGGTGCATCTGGTGCGTGGTGAGGGGCAATATCTGTGGGACGCGGCCGGCGACAAGTATCTTGACGTCTATAACAACGTGGCGAGCATCGGCCATTGCCATCCGGCGGTGATTGAGGCGGTGACGCAGCAGATGAAAATGCTGAACACCCACACCCGTTATCTGCATGAAAATATCCTCGATTACAGCGAAGCGTTGCTGGCCACCACGCCCGCGGCGATCGATCGCGCCATGTACATGTGTACCGGCTCTGAGGCTAACGATCTGGCGATTCGCGTGGCGCGCGCCTTTAGCGGCGGCAGCGGCATTATCGTCAGTAAAGAGGCGTATCACGGCACCAGTGAGCTGACCTCCGGCGCTTCACCGGCGCTCGGCAGTGGACAGCCGCTGGCGGCGACCACCCGGCTGGTGATGCCGCCTGATGCGTATCGGGTTGATGCGCCCGATCTGGGCGAATGGTTTGCCGATCAGATTCAGCAGCAGATTGATGATATGGCTGCGCACGGCATTAAATTTGCCGGTTTTCTGGCGGATTCCATTTTCTCCTCCGACGGGGTGCTGCCGGATCCGCGCGGCTTCCTGAAACGCGCCGTGGACGTGGTGCATGCCAATGGCGGCATTTTCATCGCCGATGAAGTGCAGCCTGGCTTTGGCCGCACCGGCGATGCCTTCTGGGGCTTTGGTCGTCACGATGTAGTGCCGGATATCATCACCACCGGTAAACCGATGGGCAATGGCATTCCGGTATCGGGCCTGCTGGCCAAAAGTGAGGTGCTGGCAGCCTTCAGCGACTCGATTCCTTACTTCAATACTTTTGGCGGTAATCCGGTGGCAATGGCGGCGGCGCAGGCGGTGCTGAACGTGATCACCGAAGAGGGCTTGCAGGAGCATAGCCGCGTAGTCGGGGCGAAACTGCTGGCCGAACTGCGCAGCCTGATGGATCGCTACGACTGCATCGGTGATGTGCGCGGTGCCGGGCTGTTTATTGGCTTTGAGCTGGTCACCGATCGTGACAGCAAAACGCCTGACAAAGCGCTGGCGCTGGACCTGATTGAGAAACTGCGTGAGCATCGGGTGCTGACATCGGTCGCCGGCCCGTATGGGAATGTGCTGAAACTGCGTCCGCCATTGGCGTTCCAGCAGGGCGACATCGACTGGCTGGTCGGCGCGCTCGACAGCGCGCTGCGCGAACTGGGTCGCTGAGTCCAGGCCAGCAGAGCGGCACTGAGGCTGCCGCCACGTCGCGCAGAAGCAGGGCCAAAGCCGTCTGAAAAGCGTCACATCAGGCGGCAGTCTGTAAAAACAACGGGTTGCTTTTGCCGGATTGCTCAAATCCTTATGGTTAATAGGGCATTGATTACCCTTTTACGCTACATGAATTTAACTATAATGATTCGACTGCTTACGCGGCACGTCCCGAATTCGTCGTGCTGCTCAAATACTAAATGGAGAGGAAGAACATGAGTTATTCACTGCCATCCCTGCCTTACGCATACGACGCACTGGAACCGCATTTCGACAAGCAGACGATGGAAATCCATCACACTAAACATCACCAGACCTATGTCAACAACGCGAACGCGGCGCTGGAAGGCACTGAATTTGCCAATCTGCCGGTCGACGAGCTGATCACCAAACTGGATCAGCTGCCAGCAGATAAAAAAGGCCCACTGCGCAACAACGCTGGCGGTCACGCTAACCACAGCCTGTTCTGGAAAGGCCTGAAAATTGGTACCACCCTGCAGGGCGACCTGAAAGCCGCTATCGAAAAAGATTTCGGCAGCGTGGAAAAATTCCAGGAAGAGTTTGAGAAAGCCGCAGCGACCCGTTTCGGTTCTGGCTGGGCGTGGCTGGTTAAAAAAGGCGACAAACTGGCGGTCGTTTCTACGGCTAACCAGGATAACCCGCTGATGGGCGAAGCGATCGCCGGCGTTTCTGGCTACCCAATCCTCGGTCTGGATGTATGGGAACACGCTTACTACCTGAAGTATCAGAACAAGCGTCCTGATTACATCAAAGCGTTCTGGAACGTGGTTAACTGGGACGAAGCGGCAGCGCGCTTTGCTGCTGCTCAGTAAGTCATCTTTGCGTTAACGTGATGATAATAAACCGGTGGACAGGCTCCGCCGGTTTTTTTTCGCCTTAATTCCGGCCAGGCTTAATTAAACCAAAAATAAACAAACCACAGGTTTAAAGCAGGGCGCTTTTTAACCTTATGCCACATTAACCTGCCGTTGATAATGGTTGTTTTATCCTCAGCGACATTCCTGCTAACTGTGTGTCGCTAACTATGTCAATTATAACTACTCACCAGACCCGCACTGATTCATCTGCTTCGCTGTTTTTTCAGTTAATAAGCGGAAAATATATCCCAAATAAGCTCTGGCTGAGCAAGCGTTTTCGGCTGAAATTTGTGTTAAGGAGCTTAATATCGCCACTGACAACGTTGCGTTATTTACATCAGCTGTCGCATTTACCGCAAATCGGGCTGCTGATGAGTACCCAGGGGCTGCTGCCCGCCAAGCTGCACCGGCCTTATCTGCGGGCCGGCATCAGCATTGCGGCGCGTGCACAGGCGATTCTGGATCACTATACCCTGATGAATAATCTGCCGAATCCGGCGTTACGCCAACTGCTGCAAAGCGCCGGTGATAATTTACTGGCGTCGCTGAACGGTAAAAATGACGAGACGTTTTTACTCTCCTGCAGTTCGGGTTATTTCGACCGCGAAGGCGAAGTGACGCTGGTGCTGCGTTATAACAGCGAAATTATTGCCTCGCTCTCCTTCTCGATTATTAACGAGAATAAAAAGCGCACCTTATTAATTGGCGGACTGCAGGGGCCGCGTAAACATATCAGCAATGACGTTATTCGCGAGGCGACCAAAGCGGCACACGGTCTATTTCCGAAACGTCTGTTAATGGAAGTGGTGTTTATTGTGGCACGGCAGTGTGGGGTGGAAAATATCCTGGCGGTCGGCGATGAAACCCATGTTTTCCGTAGCCTGCGCTATCGTCACAGTAAAGGGGATAAATTCTTTGCCAGCTACAGCGAATTCTGGCTGTCGCTGAACGGAGAGGCACGCCGGGATGGGATGTTTACGCTGCCGTTAAGCCTGCCACGTAAAACCCTGGAAGAGATTGCCAGCAAGAAGCGTGCAGAGTATCGCCGTCGTTACCAACTGCTGGATGCGCTGGCGGAGCAGGTTGATGCTGCCGCCGGCGAGCACAGGATCGATCAGGCTGCCGCCTGATCGCCCGATCAGAAGGCCGTTTTAGCGAAGCCGGTCATCGCTTGCAGACCCATTTCACGTCCCAGCGCGGTCATTGGATGCACCACAACCAGGCCGCGCACGCTTTTTTTCAGCGCGCCCAGGTTCGCCTGCTCTTTCTTAGTGATTTCGCGGCTGAAGCCCATCTTTTGCAGCTTCTGCGCTTCGGCACTCAGCTTCTCGACGCGCTGATTACGCAGGCGCTCAATCTCAGTGACCAGCGTCTCTTTTTCTTTCAGCAGTGCGCCCAGTTTCTCAACATCACCCGATTCAAGTAACTGTGGCTCTTTGCGGTTAAGGGCGTCCAGCTGATCGCTGAGACGTTTGATTTCGTTCTTTTCTTGCTCTTTCATGACAACAACTCGTTGAGGAAAACAGGCAAAGGATACACCAAATCGGGCGCATATTCCCGGTGAGGTTACAGCGATATCAGGTGCCGCTCTGGCACCTGATAGATTTAATTGGCGGACTTTTTGAAAGCCTGCTTCAGGCTGATGCGAGAGATCAGCTCGGTGAGCGACAGCACCATGGTGGAACGCACCATCTGCAGATAGCGCTGCTGTTGCATGCTGCGCAGCTCCGCATCCTCCGTGTGAAACACCGGCGCAGGTGGCCAAGCGGTCACGCAGTGTAACTCGCCAAACGGCCCGAGAATCTCATCATCGGTAAAGCGGTAATCGCCGGTGTCGTTATTCAGTTCCTCGCGCAGCGCCAGCAGCAGCTCACAATCTTCATATTCGTGCCGGCTGATGACGCCAAGTCCGTAAATCAGCTTGAGGCGCACCGACAGTTCACCCAGCGGACCATTGCCCAGCAGCAGCGGTTCAACGGCATATTTGACGGCGTAATCGTCTTTGCGGAACACCTGCAACACCAGCAAATTGACCGCTTCAGCCAATAGCTCAACGGCGGCGATCAGAAAGCTTCTCACCGAGCGACCGGCGTTCAGGCGCTCAAGCACCCGGTTTTCAAAAGCTTGCTTCTGTTCCATTATTGCCTGCATAGGTTCAATACCGCCGTTGGGCGCAGGCGAACTGCGCCCGGCTTGCGTCACTAACACGCGCGCATTATGCCATAGCGTGCCAGGCGCTCACCACAGAAGCCACCACTTCGCTGTTGGCGTCCAGTCCGGAAATCTCAGCCAGCGTGGCCTGTGGGCCTTTCTCTGCCAGCAGCGCAGCCAGCTCCTGAGCCTGTGGGTCCTGATCGCTGCGATAGTGCATCGCGGCCGCAATACCCTGTACCAGACAATCGTGCGGCAAGCCATACTCCAGCGTACCCAGCGTCGGCTTGATCAGGCGATCGCCCGCGCTCAGTTTACGTAACGGCTGGCGGCCGACCCGCTCAACATCATCTTTCAGGTAAGGATTTTCAAACCGGCCGAGGATTTTCTGGATATAAGCCGCGTGCTTATCGGCGTCAAAATCGTAACGCTTAATCAGCACTGCGCCACTCTCTTCCATCGCGCCTTTAACAATCGCCCGTACTTTTTCATCAAGGATCGCGTCGCGGATGGTCTGGTGACCCGCCAGCTGGCCAAGATAAGCGGTGATGGCATGACCGGTATTCAGAGTGAACAGTTTACGCTCGACGAAGGCCATCAGATTATCGGTCAGCTCCATGCCTGGAATGGCCGGCAGATCGCCTTTGAACTGGGTTTTATCGACAATCCATTCGCTGAAGGTTTCGACCGTCACTTCCAGCGGATCGGTGCTGCCTGCCTCGGAAGGGGGGACGATGCGATCGACCGCAGAATCAACAAAACCGACATGCTGTTCCAGCCAGGCGTGATACTGCTGCGGCAGTGCTTTCAGCACATGCTGTTTCAGCTGGCTGGTGCCGCGCACCATGTTTTCACAGGCGATGATGTTTAACGGACGGAGATTACCGTTGTCGCTGCGTCTGGCCAGACCGTTGGCAACGCTGGTGGCGATGCGTTCCAGAATCTGCGGGCCAACCGCCGTGGTCACCAGATCAACCTCTGACACCAGCGTGATGATCTCATCGCTGGTGCTGTTTACTGCGCTAACGCCTTTTACTCTTTCCACTTTGGCCTGTTCGCCAACCACATGAACGGGATACTCATGACGCGCGTTGAGTGCATCCAGCACCACCTGATTCACATCAGCAAAAACCAGTTCGATACCTGCATCCGCCAGTAATTTACCGATGAAGCCGCGACCAATGTTTCCTGCTCCGAAATGTAACGCTTTCATAATTTTTGACCCATATCAAATGACGAAGGGGCGGGCACGCCCGCCCCAGGAATCGGGACGGGCCTGACCGCCCCAGGGAAAATAATCCGTTTAAATTACGCGGTGGCCGGTTTGCCTGACAGCAGATCCAGCACGTCCTGCACCCGGGTGGTATTGGCCAGCTTTTCAATCACGCTGTCATCATCCAGCGCATTGGTCAGGCTGGTGATCACCTGGATGTGCTCGTTATTGCGGGCTGCAATACCGATAACCAGCCGCGCCACATCTTCCGCATCATCACCGAACTGCACGCCTGCCGGATACTGGCAGAACACCACGCCGGTTTTCAGCACCCGGTCTTTGGCTTCAACCGTTCCGTGCGGCACGGCAATCGACTCACCGAGGTAGGTTGGCGTCAGTTTTTCACGTGCCAGCATCGCGTCAATATACTCTGGCTCAACGTAGCCGCCTTTCACCAGCTGTTCACCGGCAAAACGAATCGCCTGCTCTTTGTTGCTGGCGCTCAGGCCGAGGAACACGTTGTCCGCACCCAGTCTGAACAGGTGCGCGTTGCCTTCGTCGTAGCTGTCTGACAGCGCAGTCTGCACCGTTTCACGGTGGACTTCGCTGCGGTTAGCCGCCACCAGACGGTCGGTCAGGGTGCTGTAGAGCGCGCTATCGAGGAAGTTGTTCAGCGAGATATGCTGAGCATGGGGCGCCTGGCGAATCGCGCGTTCGGTCAGGTCACGGTGGGTAATCACCAGATCGACATCACCCGGCAGAGCGTTAATCGCCGTGTTGGTTACCGACACGTTGCTTAAGCCGGCATCCTGCACTTTCTTACGCAGCACGCCTGCGCCCATGGCGCTGGAACCCATACCGGCATCACAGGCCACAATGATTTTACGCACGTGATGCAGCTCAACGCTCATTGCATCGCTGGCAACCGGTGCGCCCGCCGTGGTCTGGCCTTTAGACTGCGCCTTCATATCCTGCATGCGTTTTGTTGCGGCTTCGATATCGTCATCTTCTTTCACTTTGCTGGTTTTCAGCAGGATGGCAGAGACCACGAAGGAGACCGCGAACGCCGCGATGATCGCCGCGATATTAGCGAAGTAAGCGCCTTTTGGCGTCATCGCCAGCACGGCGAGGATAGAACCTGGCGAAGCAGGGGAGACCAGGCCGCCATTCAGCAGCGTCAGGGTGAAGACGCCGGTCATCCCGCCGAGGATCACCGCCAGCAGCAGACGCGGCGCCATCAGCACATACGGGAAGTAGATTTCATGGATGCCGCCGAGGAAGTGGATAATAGCCGCACCGCCCGCAGACTGTTTGGCACTGCCACGACCAAAGAACATGTACGCCATCAACACGCCCATACCGGGACCTGGGTTGGCTTCAATCAGGAAGAAAATCGACTTGCCCGCTTCGCTCGCCTGCTGGATACCGAGCGGCGAGAAGATGCCGTGGTTAATGGCGTTGTTCAGAAACAGGATTTTCGCCGGTTCGACGAAGATGGAGGTTAATGGCAGCAGGTTGTTCTGCACCATCAGGTTCACGCCCGCCGCGAGGATGTGCGACAACCCTTCAACCAGCGGACCGATAGCCAGGAACGCCAGCAGCGCCAGCAGCATACCGATAATGCCGGCAGAGAAGTTGTTAACCAGCATCTCGAAGCCGCTTTTGATTTTGCCGTCGACGACCCGGTCAAACGACTTGATCGCCCAGCCGCCCAACGGACCAGCAATCATTGAGCCGAGGAACATCGGCATATCGGCACCAACAATCACCCCCATGGTGGTGATTGCACCGACCACGCCACCGCGATCGCCGCCGACCAGACGTCCACCGGTAAAGCCGATCAACAGCGGCAGCAGATAGGTGATCATCGGGCCAACCAGTTTGGCTAACGTTTCGTTAGGGATCCAGCCAGTTGGAATAAACAGTGCAGTGATGATACCCCAGGCGATAAACGCCCCGATATTTGGCATCACCATATTACTCAGAAAGCGACCAAAGCTCTGTACTTTGACCTTCACTGATGAGGACATAAACCCACCCCTTATTGAGACGCGCTGCAATAGGAGAGCGCGCTTGTTTTTGTTTAGCCACCCCGGCAATCAGCCGGTGGTATTACTGTATGCAGCCGGACTCTACCACGCGAATATGACGCTGCGTAGCGGCCGAAATAAGTGTGATTCAGATCACGTAATGCGGGTGGTAGCGGGGGTGTTTTTAGTGATTATGATCACAAAAATAACTCAGAAGAGTCTTAAGGTGGCGGAATTTTAACCGCAAAACCGGCTTATCTGTGACCATTGTCACATTTTACAGGCGGCAGTTTGTTATGACTCTGTGACTTCGATCACAAACTATTTTTGGTCAAAAATGCGCCCGATCACACTTTAGTCAGGCCAGCAGAAAGCAGGGGGAGAGGGGAGACAAAACGGAATGGGAAAAGGGCAGGCGATCGACGCCTGCCGCTAAATGAGGTTACTGTAAACCACCCTGAACGGCACTTTGTGCCTGGGTCAGCGCCTGGGCATTGGCTGATAAGGTGCTCATCAGCGCGTTATATTGCGAAGCCTGCTCCTGGGTCGGGAACTGCACGCCGCCATCGTTAAAACTGACGCGGGTGCCCTGGGTTTGCAGGAAATCACCGGTCTGTACCGCGGCCTGGCTCAGGGCCTGCAGCTGTGGCAACAGTGGGATAAGCTGATTTGCCGGCACGGTGACCACTTTGTTGTAGGCGGTATCGTAGACTTTTTTCAGATCATCAGACTGCTTCAGGGCCGCTTTGCTGCTGTCCGCCTGCATTTTGGCGCTTTCGATCTGTTGAGTGACAATCACCAGCGCGCTGTTTGCCTGGCGCAGCGAGTCGCGACGATTAAGGTAATCCTGCGGCACGCGAATGGCAGAAAGCTCATCGACCACCGGACGCATACCCTGATCGACCGCCTTATTCGCCTGCTGCGAGAAGCCATACAGGATGGCGTAATCACCAGCAAAATTGCCAAAGCTCTGTTTTTGGTTTTCGCTCAGGCTCGGCAGGTGCTCGCCACTGCGCATTACGGTATTCTGCAGAAAATCGATAAACGCTTTGCGCTGCTCGCCTTCTTTATCACCGCATGCGGTGAGTTGCAGCACGATCAGCGCGCCAGCGACTAAAAACGCGCTGCGCGCCCAGTGGCGTGTGAGTCCTAAAGCCATACGTTCAACTCCTGTCGGTGAAACTGGCTGATGTCCAGGTAAGAATGGCCTAAAGAATAGAACAAACCCGCGTCGCGGCACAATGCGAAACCATCAGTGATATGCAGCCGATCGCGGTTGTCTGCTGCCGGGCAGGATGCGCAACACGGTCGATGACGCTGTGCCGGTCATCCCGGCTGCTGTCCGCCGGTCATCCGCAACCGCAGACCACGGGCAGCATAACGCTTGGCAGCCGCGCTCAGACGGCCTTAAAACACCACGGCCTGACCATCTTTACGGCTTTCGGTGGCGGCAATATAGAAGCCCTGCGGATCGCGGACAATCGCCTGTGCGCCGCCAAAATTATAGTTACTCAGCGGATCTTCCAGCACCACCTGGTGGCCCATACGGCGCAGGGTGCTGAGGGTATTGCGGTCGAGAGTCGATTCAAACACCACTTCACGGCCCTGTTCCACTCGCCAGCGCGGCGCATCGATCGCGGCCTGCGGATTTTGCCGATGCAGCATAATCCGCAGCGCCAGTTGCAGGTGCCCCTGCGCCTGCATCGGGCCGCCCATCACACCAAACGACATCAGTGGCTGACCCTGACCATCCAGCGCGAAGGCGGGAATAATGGTATGGAACGGCCGCTTGCCGCCCGCCACCACGTTGGGATGATGCGGATCGAGTGAAAAGCCCGCGCCGCGGTTCTGCAGGCTGATACCGGTATCCGGCACTACCACGCCCGATCCAAAACCCATGTAGTTAGACTGAATAAATGACACCATCATGCCGCTGGCATCGGCGGTGGAGAGATAGACCGTGCCACTTTGCTGCGGAGCACCAAACGCGTAATCACCCGCCTGTGCCGGATCGATTAACCCGGCCCGCTGGCGGATATAGTCAGTGCTCAGCAGCCGGTCCGCCGGGAACTCAAGGTGATCTTCATCACTGACGTAGCGCGTCAGATCGACCAGCGCCAGTTTCATCGCCTCAATTGACAGATGCAGCCACTGCGGTGAGTCGGGCGCATAGCGGCCAATGTCCCACTCTTCGAGGATACCGAGGGCGATTAAGGTGGCGATGCCCTGACCGTTAGGCGGCAGCTCCTGCACCGATCCGCCGGCAAACGGACGTGACAGTAATTTCACCCAGTCAGCGCGATGCTTGCTGAGATCGTCCAGCGTCAGGGCGGCACCGTGCTCGCGGGCAAAGGCCACCATTTTCTGCGCCAGTTCACCGCGATAAAAGCTTTCCCCCTGGCTCGCGGCAATCTGCTGCAAAGTGCTGGCCTGCGCCGGGTTACGGAACAGTTCGCCGATGCGTGGTGGACGACCCTGCGGGGCAAAACAGTTGCTGAAGCCAGGCTGATGCCGCAGCTTGTCGTAGCCGCGCTGCCACAGCTGGCCAATCAGCGGCGAAACCGGAAAACCGTGGCGCGCATAGTCAATCGCCGGCTGGGCTAAGGTGGTGAGCGGCAGCGTGCCGAAGCGTTGGGCCAGCGCCACCCACGCCGAAACGGCACCGGGCACCGTGATCGACTCCCAGCCGATCTCCGGCATCACCTGATGTCCGGCAAAGCGTTGCAGGTTCCAGGCGGCTGGCGCACGCCCTGAGGCGTTCAGGCCGTGCAGTTCCTGGCCATCCCAGACAATGGCGAAGGCGTCGCTGCCGATGCCGTTGCCGGTCGGCTCGACCACGGTCAGCGCGATAGCCGTGGCGATGGCGGCATCCACCGCATTACCGCCCTGTTGCAGCATTCGAATCCCAGCCTGGGCCGCCAGAGGCTGTGAGGTAGCAACCGCATTACGCCCCATCATCGGCACCCGATGGGAGGCATAACTCACATTAAAATCAACTTCACTCATCACTGTTCCTTTTGATTAACTCTTCTGTCATTCGCAGAATCTCTCCGGTGATGTTGTCGCCCGGCGGCGCACCACGACAGCGCAGCGATCTCGCAGAGATCGTTCGCACGCACCTGCATAAGGCACCCGCGTGGTGACGGCTGCGCCAGCCGCGGAAAAGGTTACGGCAGAGTAAAAGAATTGTTAGCCCACGGATGTGAGCCACGCCGCGGCCGCGCGGCATATCGCCCCAGGACTATTCTTAATTTGATTAACACAGTGAATATAAATGTTTAAGAAGTGAGCCATTGGCGTATATTTTGCACTCGTTCAGGTGGAAGTGTATTTCCTCACAGAATCGACAATATGCCGACAGAAAGCATGACGGCATCCACATCACTACCAAACATAATTTGATTTTTTTGCCGCTTGCTGAGGTACAAAAGATAGTAGCCTCAACTATTTAGTGGCGCTGGAACTTTTCCGGCTAAGAAAAGATAAAAAAATAATTATAAATTGCGCGGCAAATCGTCAGGTCTCTATCCATACTTAGCTTCCCGGCATTTGTTGCATTGACCTGACATGTTTACAAGCAGTGCACAGCAGGCTGTGTCCCGTAGTGGTTTCTCTCATAACAAAAACAAACCCTTGCGGGATACAGCCTGACCAGGCCCGGTTTCAGAGTCTGACTTCAGACTCGTACCTCTCTACTTTCACGTGCTTCATAGTGAGTTTTTAAGGAGTTCTCTATGGAATTAAAAGACCCAATGTTTGAATTGCTCAGCAGCCTTGAGCAGATTGTTTTGACACGTGACAACCGTCCCGCTGAGATCTCTATTCAACGCCAACCTGCCGTGCCAGAGCCACAGCGTCTGCGCGAAATGACCGGCATGCAGGTTGATGAATTTGCAAAAGTGATGGGCGTAAGCGTTTCTTCAGTAAAAAGTTGGGAAGCCCGACGTACCCGTCCTTCCGCGACAGCACAGAAATTAATGAAGCTGTTGCATGCCAATCCCTATCTGGGTCGGCAACTGCTGGAATAATGAAGAAAAAATCCAAAGGAACCCGCCATGGCGGGTTTTTTTTTAGCCTGGCTCGCGGTATCTGGCCGCCTGCTTCTCAAACCAGCTGTCCGGCACGTTGTAGGGTGGCTGTCCCAGCTGGGCAATGCCTGATTCGATAATGGTTGAGGCCTGCTGCCATAGCTGCGCATCACCCTGCTTGAGCAGATCAATCTGCACCCGTTTTTCCACCAGATAGATGCGGGCGAAGTGGGGATCGAAGCGCACGATCGCCCGGGTATTGTCGATGATGTCCGCCAGCTTGATGGTTTGCGCCTCCGGACTGGCGCTGGCGGTATGTCGGAAGTGCGCCAGCTTACGCGCTGCCCGGTTCTTTGCGGATGCCGGTGCGCTGTCGGTCAGCATCTCGACCAGACTGGCGACGCGGGCACCAAACAGCGTGTCGATATCGGCCAGCGTGGTCGGCGTATCTTCAACCGTATCATGAAGCCACGCCGCCGCCAGCAGGGCGTCGTCATCGCTGACGCTGCGGACGAGTTCCGCCACCGCCGCCGGGTGAACAATATAGGGTTCATCGGTATATTTGCGACGCTGACCAGCATCGGCATGGGCCTGCGTTGCGTAGCGTCGCGCGTGTTCTTCCAGTGAATTCTGCATGCGTTTTCCCCTGTTCAAAAAGTTTGCTTGCAATTATCTAGCGCGCTATCTATATTTACCACTATGAACAGTGATCAAGATGACAAAAAAGTGAAAACGATGCCACTGTTGGTCGATCAGCAACTCTGCTTTGCACTTTATTCCGCTAATCTGGCGATGAATAAGGTCTATCGTCAGTTGCTGTCCCAACTCGACATTACCTACCCGCAATATCTGGTGATGCTGGTGCTGTGGCAAAAGGACGATCTTACGGTTTCAGAGATTGGCGAGCAGCTTTTCCTGGATTCAGCCACCCTGACGCCGCTGCTGAAGCGCCTGGAAAGTGCCGGACTGATTATGCGTCAGCGCACCCGCCAGGATGAGCGCCAGGTTGCAGTGACTCTGACCGAGGCTGGCCGGGCGTTGCGCAGTAAGGCGGAATCTATTCCGGAAGCGGTCAAATGCGCGACCGCCTGTGACGATGATGCGTTGCTGGCGCTGAAAGTGCAGCTGGACGGTTTACGCGACAATCTGAACCGATCACGATAAATCTTACTGACGGGCGTACCGCGTCCGTTGAACCTCACCGCCTCATTACCGCGTTACAAGTAGTGAGCGATTAAATAGCGTAACGGAGAAATGTCATGTCTTTAGAACAAGTGGTTTACCGTGCAAAAGCCAAAGCAACCGGTGGTCGTGATGGCCGTGCAACCTCCTCTGACGGTGTGCTGGACGTGAAGCTGGGCGTACCAAAAGAGATGGGCGGTGCTGGTGGTGAAGTGACTAACCCTGAGCAACTGTTCGCTGCGGGTTACTCAGCCTGCTTCCTGGGCGCAATGAAATTCGTCGCCGGCCGTGACAAAATCGCGATGCCGAAAGAGGCGTGGATTGAAGGTGAAGTCGGTATCGGTCCGATCCCGAATGGCTTTGGTATCGAAGCTACCCTGAACATTCATCTGCCAGAAATGGATGAAGCCGAAGCGCAGAAGCTGGTTGATGCCGCACATATCGTTTGTCCTTACTCAAACGCGACCCGCAATAATATCGACGTGACGCTGAACATCATTCGCTAAGCGTATCGCGGGCCAGCTATGCTGGCCCGCTCTCTCCTGTCCGCCCGCCACGCCTTATCCCGCACTTCTGCCTTGTTTGCCTCAGTCGGGATCCGACCGGCAATACCGTTTGTACAAAAAATGTGCTAATCGGCTCGACAAAGATTATTTTCTGGTCTATCAGGTGTCGCCATGTTTTACTGGGCCACCTCGCGTTATAGCCTGTAAATCCGTTCAGAATTCTCCTTCATCTGGTCCGGTCCGCTTATTCAGCGAACTCTGCCGCGTTTCGGTAGTCACATTAAAGATTTGGTAAAGCGCATCATTCCGGGGAAACTCCATTTTTCATGAATTATATTAAAACCTTAACGCAGCAAAAGTTGTCGCTACTGCTCGCGCTCTATCTCGGTATATTATTGAATTTACCGATTTTTTATCGCCGTTTTGACGGTTTCCTGACGAAATCGACGGTGACCAACTGGCTGACTGCCGTGACCGAAGTGGTGGCAATTGTGCTGCTGACTTTCTTCCTGATGCGGCTGCTGTCGCTGGGTGGAAAGTGGTTTTATCGCGTGCTCGCCACGCTTATCGTGCTGATTTCTGTTGCTGCCGCCTATTACATGGCATTTTTTAACGTCGTGATTGGCTACGGCATTGTGGCATCGGTGATGACCACCGATACCGATCTCTCCAAAGAGGTGATTGGCTACCATTTCATCCTGTGGATGGTGCTGGTCAGCGCGCTGCCGCTGTTAATGATCTGGCGTAATAAACTGAGTATGACGCTGAATGAACAGCTGCGTACGCCAGGACAACGCCTGAAACCCACTCTGATTATGCTGATCTGTGTGGCGCTGGTCTGGCTGCCAATTCGGTTTTTCGACAAGCTGCAGAAGAATAATGAAGAGATCACCAACATCGATCTGCCGAGCTACGGCGGTGTGGTGGCGCACTCTTATCTACCTTCGAACTGGCTGGCGGCGGTGGGGCTGTTTGCCTGGACCCGCATAGATGAGTCGCTGAATAGCGAGGAACTGCTCGATCCGGCGAAGAAGTTTACCTACGTCGCACCTGCCGGGCTGGACGACACCTATGTGGTGTTCGTGATTGGGGAAACCACCCGCTGGGATCACATGGGCATGCTCGGCTACGATCGTGATACCACGCCGAAGCTCTCGAAAGAGAAAAACCTGGTCGCGTTCCGCGGTGAGTCCT
Organism: Pantoea sp. PGP6; assembly: GCF_053474785.1. Lineage (NCBI taxonomy): Bacteria > Pseudomonadati > Pseudomonadota > Gammaproteobacteria > Enterobacterales > Erwiniaceae > Pantoea > Pantoea sp. PGP6. The sequence continues at coordinate 4,194,931 of NZ_JBQBMA010000001.1, read as the reverse complement.
GTGATACCGCTACCAAGCTGTCGCTGCGCTGCATGTTCGTGCGCGAAGGCGGCACCATGGATAACCCTGGCCGTACGCTGAAAGAGCAAAACGTGTTTGCGGTGATGAAAGAGCTGGGCTTTACCTCTGAGCTGTTTGCGATGCAGAGTGAGGTCTGGTTCTACGACAACATCAACGCCAATAACTTTGCTTTCCGTGAGCAGATTGGTTCAGAGAAGCGTAACCAGGGTAAAGCGGTCGATGACATGCTGCTGGTGCCTGAGATGAAGGCGTCGCTGGATCGCTTCCCGAAAGGCAAGCATCTGGTCGTGCTGCACACCAAGGGTTCGCACTATCTCTATTCTCAACGTTATCCGCGCAGTTTCGCGAAGTACCAGCCGGAATGTATGGGGGTGGATGAAACCTGTAGCAAAGCACAGTTGATTAATGCCTATGACAACTCGGTGCTGTATGTCGATAGTATGCTCGACAGCGTGCTGGATCAGCTGCGTGATAAGAAGGCGATTGTCTTCTATGCCGCTGACCACGGTGAGTCAATTAGCGAAAATATGCACCTGCACGGCACCCCACGTGAGATGGCACCGCCAGAGCAGTTCCGCGTTCCGATGATGGTGTGGGCGTCAGATAAGTATCTGGCCGACAGCCAGAACCGCAGCAACTTTGAGCGCTTACAGGCGCAGCAGCGCGTCGGCAAAACCCATCGCCACGTAGAGTTGTTTGATACCATTCTTGGTTGTCTGGGTTACACCTCGCCAGATGGCGGGATTAATCCGGCCAACAACTGGTGTCAGGCTCCGGCGACCAGCCCGGCGAAACCGCTGTAATAACAACGCCGAATCGGTGAATCGGGTGCGGGATGATCAGCAACCGCGCGCTTTCCAGGCGATTGGCGGCAAAAGCGCAAAAAGCGGTTGACGCTGATCGGGGGTCGCAGTAACATGCGCCCCCATCGGCGAGTAGCGCAGCTTGGTAGCGCAACTGGTTTGGGACCAGTGGGTCGGAGGTTCGAATCCTCTCTCGCCGACCATATTTAAGAAACCTGTCTGAAAAGACAGGTTTTTTTTCGTCTGTAGCAAAAGAGGATGAGGACCTCCGAAGGAGGTTTGAGCCGAGCGCAGCGAGACAACGTTGCTTCAGCAACGGCCCGCAGGGCAGGCTCGCAGAGCCAGGTAATCCTCTCTCGCCGACCATATTTAAGAAACCTGTCTGAAAAGACAGGTTTTTTTTCGTCTGTAGCAAAAGAGGATGAGGACCTCCGAAGGAGGTTTGAGCCTGCTGATTGGCCCAGTCAGAGTGAATCTGGCCGCAACGAATAAGCTCAAGGCGCCGGGAACACGGGCAGAAGAGGAAAGCGTCCCGCGCCATGGACGGCGCGGGCCGAGCGGCCAGGGATTGGCTTTAGCGTCTTTCCGATCTGACCGTGTTCCCTGAGCAGTCCCGGTTTCAACGCCAGGCAGGCTTCAGGGAGCATACGCCTTCCGCAAAGACGCAAAAGACGCCATCCCTGGCAGGCTCAGCGGGGGCCATCCCTGGCCCGCTATGCTTTGCTACAGGCGTATGCTCCCTTCGCTTCAGCCTGCTGACAAACCGCAATCAGGGTGAATCTGAGCGTGTTTACTCTGCAGGCATAGGCTTACAGTGAACTGGGCCTTTCTTCTCCTTTACGCTATTCCCGCTTCCCATTGCTGACTGTTCTGTTTGTCGATCTTCCAGAAAGTTCCAATAACAGGCATCCGTAACGCAATCTGATTTTCAGCCGGGATTAATCCGCTTTTCCCATCGGCAGCCCTTGGCACATCTGCGACGCAGGGATAATTCGTGACACGTTCTTCTTATGACCGAAAGCGGCAAGTTGCTGATTTCTTATGCCTCAATACCAGCATATTCCGCTGGCTGAACGTCATAACGCACGGTGAATCGTTCAGTTATTCAACATTTGCCGGTAAAAGTTTTAAGTTTTTTAGCGGTGAGAATCACTAGCGACAAACTGGCTATCCAGCAGAAAGTCCGGACGTTACGCCAGCGGCACTGTGCTTTGTATGGCTTTTAGCCGAAAAGGGTTTTTTTTACCGTTGCTTGCTATCCCTCACACTCTGTGTAAATAACTAACCGTTGTATTGACGTTCTTTGCAACTGTTGACAAATTGATGCGTCAATAAAGCGCAGTTACGGAATTTTCTGACCGCTTCCACGGCATCAGGAAAAACATAAAAAACCTGACGCGCTTTAGCCACCCGTTCGGTGGTACGCCTGAACCGCATAAAAAAACCAGAGGTCGGGCAATGCACACAACATCACATCACAATGGAGCAAAAGCATGATCAACTCCCTGGCTAAATCCGGGATGCTGAAGGTCGGTCTGAGCCTGATTGCTATGACTGTCGCCGCCGGTGTTCAGGCAAAAACCCTGGTTTACTGTTCAGAAGGTTCTCCGGAAGGCTTTAACCCGCAGCTGTTCACCTCGGGTACCACTTATGACGCCAGCTCACGCCAGATTTATAACCGTCTGGTTGAGTTCACCATCGGCACCACTGAATTACACGCAGCACTGGCCGAGAAGTGGGATGTCAGCGAAGACGGCAAAACCTACACCTTCCACCTGCGCAAAGGCGTGAAGTGGCAGACCACCAAAGATTTCAAACCGACGCGTGAATTTAACGCGGATGATGTGGTGTTCACCTTTGAACGCCAGCTGGATAAAAACAACGCCTACCATGGCGTCTCCGGCGGCAGCTACGAATATTTCGAAGGCATGGATATGCCGAAGCTGATCAGCAAAATTGAAAAAGTGGACGATCATACCGTGCGCTTTGTGCTGACCCGTCCTGAAGCGCCGTTCCTGGCGGATCTCGGCATGGACTTCGCCTCTATTCTGTCGAAAGAGTACGCGGACAACATGCTGAAAGCCGGCTCACCGCAAAAGGTCGACCTGAATCCGGTCGGTACCGGCCCGTTCCAGCTGCTGCAGTACCAAAAAGATTCGCGCATTCTGTATAAAGCCAACCCGGACTACTGGGGCACTAAACCGAAAATCGATCGGTTAGTCTTCTCCATTACGCCGGATGCTTCCGTGCGTTACGCCAAACTGCAGAAGGGCGAATGTCAGGTAATGCCGTATCCAAACCCGGCTGACATTGCGCGCATGAAGCAGGACAAAAACATCAACCTGTATGAGCAGGCTGGCCTGAACGTCGGCTATCTGTCGTACAACGTTGAGAAAAAACCGCTGGATAACCTGAAAGTACGTCAGGCCCTGACCATGGCGGTGAACAAGCAGGCGATCATTGATGCCGTTTATCAGGGTGCAGGCCAGACGGCTAAAAACCTGATCCCACCGACCATGTGGGGCTACAACGACGCCGTGAAGGACTACGCCTACGATCCTGAAAAAGCCAAAGCGCTGCTGAAAGAAGCAGGTATGGCTGACGGCTTCTCCATCGACCTGTGGGCGATGCCGGTACAGCGTCCTTACAACCCGAACGCGCGCCGTATGGCGGAGATGATTCAGTCCGACTGGGCGAAGATTGGCGTGAAAGCCAAGATTGTGACCTATGAGTGGGGCGAATATCTGAAGCGTGCCAAAGCCGGCGAACATCAGACCGTAATGATGGGCTGGACCGGTGATAATGGGGATCCGGATAACTTCCTCGCCACCCTGTTCAGCTGTTCAGCGGCCAAAGATGGCTCTAACTACTCGCGCTGGTGCGATAAATCCTTTGAGGATCAGATTCAGCCAGCACGCGCCACCGCCGATCAGGCCAAGCGCATCGAGTACTACAAGCAGGCACAGGTTGTGATGCATGACCAGGCACCGGCGCTGATGATCGCGCACTCAACGGTCTACGAACCGGTCAGCAAGAAAGTCTCCGGCTACAAAGTCGATCCGCTTGGCGGACACTACTTTGCCCAGGTAGACATTCAGGAATAATTGTTGCCTTTTCCGGGGCGGCCACCCGTCGCTCCGGCTTTATCTCCCTGTTTTACTGGAAACGGTAGAGGCGCAGCCTGGCTGCGTCGCGGTCGGGCCTACCCGATCGTCAGATGTAAGCAATAACTACCCTCGCGGCGACGGTCGCGCGGACAAGAGAGAACCCGGATTATGCTGCAGTTCATACTCCGACGTTTGGGCCTTGTCATCCCAACGTTTATCGGTATTACATTACTCACTTTCGCATTTGTTCACATGATCCCCGGCGATCCGGTGCTGATCATGGCGGGCGAACGCGGTATTTCCCCTGAACGTCACGCGCAGTTAATGGCGCTGTTAGGCCTGGATCAGCCGCTGTGGAAACAGTACCTGAACTACATTAACGGCGTATTACATGGCGATCTGGGCATTTCACTCAAGAGCCGCATCCCGGTATGGGATGAATTTGTGCCGCGCTTTAAAGCCACGCTGGAACTGGGCGTCTGCGCGATGCTGTTTGCGGTCGCGATCGGCATCCCGGTTGGGGTGATGGCGGCGGTTAAACGTGGCTCGATCTTCGATCACACCGCGGTCGGCATCTCCCTGACCGGCTACTCGATGCCGATCTTCTGGTGGGGCATCATGCTGATCATGCTGGTTTCGGTACAGTTCAATCTGACGCCGGTTTCCGGCCGCGTCGGCGACACCGTTTTCCTCGATGACACCATGCCACTGACCGGCTTCATGCTGATCGACACCTTTTTCTGGGGTGAGGCGGGTGATTTCCACGATGCGGTGATGCACATGATTTTGCCCGCTATCGTGCTCGGCACCATTCCGCTAGCGGTGATTGTACGTATGACGCGCTCGGCGATGCTGGAAGTGCTGGGTGAAGATTACATCCGTACGGCGCGCGCTAAAGGACTGACGCGGATGCGGGTTATCGTGGTGCATGCGCTGCGTAACGCCATGCTGCCGGTGGTGACCGTCATCGGTCTGCAGGTCGGAACCTTACTGGCCGGCGCGATCCTGACCGAAACCATCTTCTCGTGGCCGGGTCTGGGTCGCTGGCTGATCGAAGCGCTGCAACGCCGCGATTATCCGGTAGTGCAGGGCGGTGTGCTGCTGACGGCGGTACTGATTATCCTGGTCAACCTGCTGGTTGATCTGCTGTATGGCGTGGTTAACCCGCGCATACGTCATAAGAAATAAGGGGGCATCATGTCTGTTGTTGATCCCGCCAGCGTAACCGCTGCACCCAAGCCGATGACCCCGTTTCAGGAATTCTGGCACTATTTTAAACGCAACAAAGGCGCCGTGGTGGGCCTGGCGTACATCATCATTATGTTGCTGGTGGCGGTGTTCGCCGATCTGCTGGCGCCCCATGCGCCGGCGGAACAGTTCCGTGATGCGCTGCTGCATCCGCCGGTCTGGCAGGAAGGCGGAAACTGGAGCTACATCCTCGGTACCGATGATGTTGGCCGCGATGTGCTGTCGCGTCTGATGTACGGCGCGCGTCTGTCGCTGCTGGTCGGCTGCCTGGTGGTAGTGCTGTCGCTGATTTTCGGGGTGATCTTCGGTCTGCTGGCCGGTTACCTCGGCGGCGTGGTGGATGCCACTATTATGCGCCTGGTCGATATCATGCTGGCGCTGCCGAGCCTGCTGCTGGCGCTGGTGCTGGTGGCTATTTTCGGTCCCTCAATCGTTAACGCCTCTATCGCCCTGACGTTTGTCGCGCTGCCGCACTACATTCGTCTGACCCGTGCCGCGGTACTGGTGGAGGTGAACCGCGACTACGTGACCGCCTCCAGCGTCGCCGGGGCCGGTATGCTGCGTCAGATGTTCGTTAATATTCTGCCTAACTGTCTTGCACCGTTGATCGTGCAGGCGTCGTTAGGTTTCTCCAACGCCATTCTCGATATGGCGGCGTTGGGCTTTCTCGGTATGGGTGCGCAACCGCCAACGCCGGAGTGGGGCACCATGCTCTCCGACGTATTGCAGTATGCGCAAAGTGCCTGGTGGGTGGTGACGTTCCCTGGATTAGTCATTCTGCTTACCGTGCTGGCATTTAACCTGATGGGCGATGGTTTGCGTGATGCACTCGACCCGAAACTCAAGCAGTAAAGAGGCACCGAGATGGCGTTATTAAATGTAGACAAACTGTCGGTGCATTTCGGCGACGAAAAGGCACCGTTCCGGGCGGTTGACCGCATCAGTTATCAGGTGGAGCAGGGCCAGGTAGTCGGCATTGTCGGCGAGTCAGGCTCCGGTAAGTCGGTCAGCTCGCTGGCGATCATGGGGCTGATCGATTTCCCTGGCAAAGTGATGGCGGAAAAGCTGGAGTTTAACCAGCGCGACCTGAAACGCATCTCCGAAAGAGAGCGCCGCCAGCTGGTGGGCGCGGAAGTGGCGATGATTTTCCAGGACCCGATGACCAGCCTCAACCCTTGTTACACCGTGGGTTTCCAGATCATGGAAGCGATCAAAGTGCATCAGGGCGGCAACAAACGTACCCGGCGTCAGCGGGCAATCGACCTGCTGAATCAGGTGGGCATTCCCGATCCGGCGTCGCGACTGGATGTTTATCCGCACCAGCTGTCGGGCGGGATGAGCCAGCGTGTCATGATCGCCATGGCGATAGCCTGCCGTCCGAAGCTGCTGATTGCCGATGAGCCAACCACCGCGCTCGACGTGACTATCCAGGCGCAGATCATCGAACTGCTGCTGGAGTTACAGCAGCAGGAGAACATGGCGCTGATCCTGATTACCCACGATCTGGCGCTGGTGGCCGAAGCGGCGCACCACATTATTGTGATGTATGCCGGTCAGGTGGTGGAGAGCGGCAAAGCGACCGATATCTTTAAGGCACCGCGTCATCCTTACACCCAGGCGCTGCTGCGTGCCCTGCCGGAGTTCGCTGCCGATAAAGCCCGTCTGGCCTCGCTGCCGGGCGTGGTACCGGGCAAATACGATCGCCCGGTTGGCTGCCTGCTCAACCCACGCTGTCCTTATGCCACTGACCATTGTCGTAAGGAAGAACCGGAACTGCGCACCATTCCAGGCCGCCAGTCCAAGTGTCACTATCCGCTGGACGATGCCGGGAGACCGACTTATGAGTCATGAAACAACCAAGCATGAGTATTTGTTACAGGCGATCGATCTGAAAAAGCACTACCCGGTGAAGAAAGGGTTGTTTGGTCAGGAACGTCTGGTGAAAGCGCTGGATGGCGTGTCGTTTAATCTGGAGCGCGGCAAAACGCTGGCGGTAGTCGGCGAGTCAGGATGTGGAAAATCCACCCTTGGCCGCCTGCTGACGATGATTGAAACCCCGACCGAAGGCCAGCTTTACTGGCATGGACAGGATCTGCTGAAGCACGATCCGCAGGCGCAGAAACTGCGTCGTCAGAAAATCCAGATCGTCTTTCAGAACCCCTACGGCTCTCTGAATCCGCGTAAGAAAGTGAGTCAGATTCTGGAAGAGCCGCTGGTCATCAATACCACGCTGACCAAAGCCGAGCGCCGCGAGAAAACGCTGGAGATGATGGCCAAAGTGGGCCTGAAGACCGAGCATTACGACCGCTATCCCCACATGTTCTCCGGGGGACAGCGCCAGCGTATTGCGATTGCCCGCGGCCTGATGCTCGATCCGGACGTGCTGATTGCCGATGAGCCGGTTTCGGCGCTCGACGTCTCGGTGCGCGCCCAGGTGCTGAACCTGATGATGGATCTGCAGCAGGATATGGGACTTTCCTACGTTTTTATCTCGCACGATTTGTCGGTGGTAGAGCACATTGCGGATGAAGTGATGGTGATGTACCTCGGACGCTGCGTTGAGAAGGGCAGTAAAGAGGCGATTTTTGCTAATCCGCGCCATCCGTATACCCAGGCTCTGCTGTCGGCCACGCCGCGTCTGAATCCGGACGACCGCCGTGAGCGGATTAAGCTGACCGGCGAGCTGCCGAGTCCGCTCAGTCCGCCACCGGGTTGCGCCTTCAACGCACGCTGCCGCCGGCGCTTTGGCACCTGCGTTCAGCTGCAACCGAAGCTGAAAAGCTACGGTGGTCAGCAGATCGCCTGCTTCGCCGTCGACCAGGATGAAAATCAGCCGGTCGGCGCGGCAGAAAAAGTCGGTTAAAGATAAGAAGGCTCCTGCGGGGGCCTTTTTTACTGACGCGTCCCGCTCAGCCCACATCCGGGTGTCGCTTACCCTCCTCTGCTGTCTTTTTTCATTATCCTGATTAATCAATGAGTTCAGCCGCGGATATTTGCAGCAAAAAACCGGTAAATATCCTCAATCTCTGCCGGGGATTAAATCCAGGCAGATGCGCGCAAAGCCATCGGGCAAATTTAGTCAGTGCCAGGGATTAATCTCATCTTATCCCGGCTGGCTGGGCCAGCCGTTCCATGAGTACACCTCAGTCGCTGAATGTTGAAACCCTGCTAATCAATTTAACTTAACAACTACTTATTAATTTCAGGGCAAAAGCAGTCGCTGTCACCCTTTTTCGGCGCTTATCGAATCTTTCTGATTAAACTATTTTATTGAATTCGCTGTTTTTGTAATCAGATTTTTCTCACTGAGTTTAAGCGGATGTGCTATATTCCAGGAAAATTCCCCCCTTGTTGCAGGCCATAGTCAATGAAGAATTACGACGATTTGCAGCGTTTTAAAGAGAAGACGCAAACGCTCGACATCGCCTTTAAAGATATGTCTGGCCAGACGCAGGAAGCGGCGGAACACAGTAAATGGTCATTGATTCGTCAGCTGGCGAGCGATGCCCAGCAGAATGCCCTTGGCGGCGGTCAGCGTATCGATTTGCCCCAACCTCAGCCGCTGCGCGGCGATGAATTCAGCGCGCCGGCTCCGGCCTCTCAGCCGCGCCAGCCGACGCTCAGTGCACAACCGGCAGCGGCAGCTCGCGGCTCGATACTGGACAGTCTGGCGGGCAGTGCTGCCGCAGCGAAACTGACCGCTGAAGCTGGATCTTCATCGCTGTTCCCGCCGCCTTCGCTAAAACCGGCAGAGCCGGTGGCAACGCTGCGTCCTGCTGCTGTTCAGCCCGCTGCGGTGGCAAACCCACCGACGGACCTCACCCCGCCTGCGTCGGCGAACCGCGCCGAACCGGGACGTTTTGGTGCATTGTTCCGCTCACGCGACAGCGAACCGGTTAACCTGCCAAAAGAGACCTTATTGAAACCGTTACTGGAGAAGATTGCGCTATGCCGTTAGTTTGTGTGTGCTCGCCGAAAGGGGGAGTAGGGAAAACCACGTTGGCGGCGAACCTGGCCTGGAGTCTGGCGCGTTCCGGTAGCAAAGTTCTGGCAATTGATTTTGATGTGCAGAATGCTCTGCGTCTGCATTTTGGCGTTCCGCTTCATGACGGGCGCGGATTTGTGGCCCGTTCGGAAGAGCAGGCGGACTGGAGTCAGTCGATTCTGACCACCGGCGGCAATATCTTCGTGCTGCCCTATGGCGACGTGACCGAGCCCCAGCGTGAGCGCTTTGAAGAACAGCTGATGAAAGATCCGCACTTTATTCAGCGCGGACTCGACACGGTGCTTAATTATCCCGGCCTGGTCATTGTGGCTGATTTTCCGCCGGGTCCGGGTCCGGCCCTTAAAGCAATGACGGCGCTGGCCGATATGCATTTAGTGGTGATGTTAGCGGATACCGCCTCGGTCTCTTTATTACCGCAGATTGAGGAGAACCGGATGACCGGTAAACCTCTCAACAATAAACAGGGTCACTATTTCGTCCTGAACCAGTGCGACAACCGCCGCAATATTAACCGTGACGTGACGGCATTTATGCAACAGCGGCTGGGCGATAATTTACTCGGCGTGGTTCACCGCGACGAAAGTGTGGGTGAAGCAAATGCTTCCCAGCAGTCTGTGTATGATTTTAGTCCCGCGTCTGCGGCGGCCTTTGATATTGAACTGATTGCCAAACGTGTCAGCAGCATTCTGAATATCACCGTCGGCAACGGCGAAGTTCAGGCTCCCATCCGTACTAACCAATATTAATCACCTGATGTGAACAGGTGATTGAATTTACACAGCTCTTCTCAGGGTGAATCATGAGTAAAATCGGGTTTTACCTGCTGCTGCTGGTGCTTGCGCCCGTTGCCGCGGTGATCATCATTACGCCAATGGACAGCCAGAAACAGTATATTTTTGGCCTGATCAGCATCGGTTTGATGTTTTTATTGGGTTTCAGCAAAAGCCGCAAAATAACCGTGATGATGGTGATTCTGTCGGCGTTGATGTCCACCCGTTATATCTGGTGGCGCACGACAGAAACCCTGCATTTTAATTCCGAAGTCGAAGCGATTTTAGGGATTGGCTTATATCTGGCTGAACTTTATGTCTGGCTGATCTTAATTCTCGGCTTTCTGCAAACCACCTGGCCATTAAAGCGCACCATCGAACCGTTACCGGATGATACCGATCTGTGGCCGACGGTTGATATTTACGTGCCTTCTTATAATGAGAGCCTCGATGTGGTGCGCGATACCGTGCTGGCTGCGCAGTGTATCGACTATCCGCGTGACAAACTGAAAGTCTATTTGCTGGATGACGGCAAGCGCAGTGAGTTCGCCCGCTTCGCCGCCGATGTGGGCGTAGGCTACATCACCCGTGACGATAACAATCACGCCAAAGCCGGCAACCTCAATCATGCAATGAAGATCACCAAAGGTGAGCTGATTTGCATTTTTGACTGCGACCACGTCGCGACGCGTACCTTCCTGCAGGCGACGGTAGGCCCGTTCCTGAAAGATCCGAAGCTGGCGCTGCTGCAAACGCCACACTATTTCTACTCACCCGATCCGTTTGAGCGTAACCTGCGCGCCGCGCGCAGCATTCCCAATGAAGGTTCACTGTTTTACGGCCCGGTACAGCAGGGCAATGACAACTGGAATGCCACTTTCTTCTGCGGCTCCTGTGCGGTGATCCGCCGTTCAGCGCTGGAGCAGATTGGCGGTTTTGCGGTAGAAACCGTGACCGAAGATGCGCATACCGCGCTGAAAATGCAGCGCCTTGGCTGGGGCTCGGCGTTTCTGTCCATTCCGCTGGCGGCCGGTCTGGCGACCGAGCGTCTCGGTCTGCACATCATTCAGCGTACCCGCTGGGCGCGCGGTATGACGCAGATTTTCCGGGTGGATAATCCGCTGTTGGGTCGCGGCCTGAAGTGGCAGCAGCGCCTGTGTTATCTCAACGCCATGCTGCACTTCCAGTTTGGTCTGCCGCGCGTAGCCTTTCTCACCGCGCCGCTGGCTTACCTGCTGTTTAATCTGAATATTATTCACTCCTCCGCGTCGCTGATCTTTGCGTACGTGCTGCCGCATCTGGTGATGTCGCTGTACGTCAACTCGCGGATGAATGGCCGTTTCCGCTACACCTTCTGGGGTGAGATTTATGAGACGGTGATGTGTTTCCACCTGGTGATCCCGACCATCCTGACGCTGCTGTCGCCGAAGCACGGCAAATTCAACGTGACCGATAAAGGCGGGGTGCTGGATCAGGGCTTCTTCGATTTCCATATCGTGCGTCCGCACGTCATTGTGGCGCTGCTGCTGGGTATCGGCATTGTGGCGGGCGTGGTGCGAGCGGTGATGCACGATTACTTTGGCGTCGATCCTTACGTTATTGCGCTGAACGTCGGCTGGGCCATCTTCAGCCTGATCATTCTGATGGCGGCGATTGCCGTGGCGCGCGAAACCAAACAGGTGCGTAAAACCATCCGTATTGAGGTGCAGATTCCGGCGATCATTCACTACGCCAGCGGTATCTCGTCACGCACCCTGACCAGCGATCTCTCTATGGGCGGCGCGCAGCTGGATGCGCCAGATAACCGTCATGAATTCGATGAGATTGAAGAGATCGATCTGCTGCTTAAATCGGGCGCGATCACCATTCCGGTCAGTAAGATTTCTGGCGATGCGGAAACCATCCGTCTGCGTTTTGAGGCGATGCCTCTGGCGCGCCGCCGTGAGCTGGTGCGGGTGGTGCTGGCACGCGCCGATGCCTGGATTCAGCCGGAGTATAAGCAGGATAACCCGCTGATCTCGCTGGGAACCATTATCCGTACCGTCTTTGAGCTGTTCTGGCTGACCTGGAAAGGACGCCACGATAAACGTAAAAATGTCGACCCGGTTGCCGCGGCGGCGAAAGAGGATGGCGCAGTATGAAAACCCTGACCCAAACGCTGCTGGTCAGTTCACTGACCGCGGCGCTGTGGCTGACGCCAGCCTGGGCCGAAACGCCATCTGCTGATGACACCAGCAACCCCGCGCCGGTCAACAGCGCGGCACCGACCGTGCAGCCCACTGCGCAAGCGACGCCATCAGCCCAGCCTGCGGCTGGCGAGGCGTCATCGGGCGTCCAGTCTGAGTCAGCACCGGCACAGAGTGCGCCGGCGGCTACCTCTGCCGCGTCCGCGCTGACTGGGGACGCGGTGACGCAGGACAGCGGTGCGCTCTCCACCGTGCCACTGCCGCAAGGGCTGAACAATGGCGATCCGGCGCTGGAAGCGGCCGCCAGTGCGCTGCCCTACGCGCCAGGTCAGGCCGTAACGCCGGTGGCCGCCCCCCCGGTAGTGGAACCACAGCCGGTCATCAGCGCCGCCATTAACCAGCCGATCAGCAGCACTATTTCTGTGGCGCAGATGGGCCAGGCGCGCGGCATCACGCTGACCGGCGGCCAGTTACAGTCAGGCATTACTTTTACGCTGCCCTCGGATGAGGTGGTGACTAATGCGCGTCTCAACCTGACGCTGCGCGTCTCGCAGGCGCTGGCGGCGCGCAACACTTCGCTGCAGCTGATGCTGAACGGCCAGCCGCTCGGCACGCTGCCGCTCGGCGCCAGCGACAGTGATACCAGCGATTATCAGCTGGATATTCCGGCGGCGATGGTGGTCTCCAGCAATAACCTCAGCTTCAAAATTAATGATGCCGACAAGTTACTGTGCGAGCGTGCAAGCGCCGAGCAGTATCAGGTCACCATCATGCCGACAACCACGCTGAGCCTTGAGGGCCAGCAGCTGAACATCGGCACCAGCCTGCGCAACTTCCCGCGGCCGTTCCTCGATCCACAACGTATGACCGCCGCCACTGTCACCTTCGGATTCGCCAGTAATGTCGCACCGGATGCCGTGAGCGCGGCGACGCTGGTGGCGTCCTGGCTCGGCATTCAGAGCGATTATCGCGGTATTCGCTTCCCGGTGATGCGGGGTGAATTGCCGGAGCACAACGGCATTCTGTTTGGTCACCCCGGCGATCGCATCGGTACGCTGACCTTTCCAGCCAGCAACGGGCCGATGCTGCAGGTAGTCGATAACCCGAATAACCCGGTGTATAAATTGCTGCTGGTGAGCGGTAATGACGATGCCGAGCTGCGTCAGGCGGCAAACCGTCTGACCACGCAGCCGCTGACCACTGACGACAGCCAGCTGCTGGTAAAACCGCAAACGCTCGGCAATCGCAAACCCTATGATGCGCCGCGCTGGATCAATACCGATCGCCCGGTGCGTCTCAGTGAACTGCTGCGTAAAGACCAGAGCCTGACCAGCAGCGGTATCTGGCACGATGCGCTGCGCGTTAACTTCCGTGCCGCGCCCGATCTGTTCCTGTGGGATGGCGATACCGTGCCGGTCAATCTGCACTATCGCTTCCCGTCTGAAAGCTGGATCGATGAAGAGAATTCGTTTCTTAACGTGATGCTGAACGGGACCTTCCTGCGCAACCTGACCGTGAATAAGGTCGGACTGCTGGAAAATGTCTGGCACCGTTTAGGGGGCGATGCGCGACAGGAACAATATCAGCTCAACCTCGAACCCTATCTGATTTATGGCGATAACCAGCTGGCGCTCTACTTCAACATCAAACCGCGGGCGGATGCGCCCTGTGGTGTGCTGCTGAATAACAACATCAAGAGCCGGATTGAAGAGGATTCGTGGATCGATCTCAGCCACACCCGCCACTTCAGCATGCTGCCGAACCTCTCTTATTTTGTCGGTGCCTCGTTCCCGTTCTCTCGCCTGGCGGATTTTGGCCAGACTACGCTGCTGCTGCCGGAAAAACCCAGCAATGCCGAACTGTCGACGCTGCTGGATCTGGCGGCGCGTGCCGGTAACGCTACCGGTGTAGCTCTGACGCAGAATCAGGTGCTGTTTGGTCTGCCGCAGGGCGGCACTAATCTGGCACGGCTGCAGCAGAACGATCTGCTGGCGGTCAGCACCACCGGCAACAGCGATTTCAATCGGGCGTTACTGGCCTCTTCACCTTATGACGCCAGCAGCAGCACCTTCGGTGTGAAAGAGTCCGATACGCTGGAGAAACTGCGCGGCTGGCTGAGCGGTGACTGGAGTCGTCAACAGCTGGATGCCGATCGGTACTTCTCTTCTAACGAAGCGTGGCGCGGCTTCCTGAGCTATCGCTCGCCGTGGAATCGCGATCGGCTGGTGGTGGTCACGGTGGCGACCAGTGACGATCAGCTGTTGCGGCTCCACAACGATCTGAGTTCGGCACGTATCAATGCCGCGATTCGTGGCGATACCGCAATCATCACCGATGAAAATGGCATTCGCAGTTTCCGTGTTGGCGCGCAGTTCCCGGTCGGGGAAATGCCCTGGTACATGATGGTGGTGTGGTACGCCAATCAGCATTCGGTATTCCTTGCGCTGGCGGCGTTGCTGCTTTCTGCGCTGGTGGGCAGTGCGGTCTGGGTGATGCTGAAGCGTCATGCGTGGCGGCGTCTGAATCCGAAGCAGGATAGTCATTCCGGCAAGAAGTAAGGATAACAAGAATGAAAAAAAATCTGATAAGTGCCGGTGTTCATCATGCGTTATTGCTGGGCGGCCTGCTGGCGTTTTCACCGTCGCTGCTGGCGGCTGAAAGCGCCAATCCGGCGTTGCAGGCGCTGTTCGATCAGGCGGCTTACTGGCATCAGAAAGCGCATGACGATCTGGCGATATCCTCGCTGCAGAAGGTGTTGATGGTGGAGCCCAACAACCCGCAGGCGCTCTATTTACTGGCGCTTTATGCGCAGCAGGGCGGTGATAATGCCGCCGCAGCGCAGTATCGCCAGCGTCTGAGCAAAGTATCACCCAACGATCCACACCTGAGCGAGCTGGACAATGCCCGTCAGCTACAGACGATTCCGCAGGCGCAGCTGTCACTGGCGCGTCAGCAGGCGCGCAGCGGCAACATTGCTGCCGCTCTGCAGACCTGGCGTAATACCTTTAGCGGCAATGAGCCGCCAGCCAGCGTTGCTGCTGAATATTATCTGACGATGGCCGGTGACCGTACTCTGCTGCCACAGGCGGTAGAGGCGTTGCGGCAGTTTGCCGCGCAGCACCCGCAGGATACCGGCGCGCAGCTGGCGCTGGGTAAAGCGCTGACGTATCAGGAGTCGACCCGTCGCGAAGGGATTGAGGTGCTGTCCGCGCTGGCGAGTGGGAATCAGGAGGCCGACCGCTCGCTGCGGCAGGCGCTGCTGTGGCTCGGTCCGCAGCCCACCGATGCCGCGTTGTATCAGACCTGGCAACAGCGTCATCCACAGGATGCCGCGGTAATCGACTATTACCGTAAAAACGTCGGGGGCGCTGAGAAAGGTGCCGGTTTCAGTGCGCTCAACAGCGGTGACGTGGGCGGTGCGCAGACCAGCTTCGAAAAAGTGCTGAGCGCCAATCCGCAGGACGCCGATGCGCTGGCGGGTATGGGCTATGTCGCTCAGCGCGCCGGTCGTTATCAGGAAGCCGCAGACTATCTGCAACGCGCCGCGCAGCTGGGAGGCGATCAGGGGTCGGCCCGTCAGCAGCAGGCCGACGATGCCCGTTTTTATGCGCAGCTGGCCAATGCGCAGCAGGCGCTGAAAAGCGGCAACAGTGCACAGGCGCTGGCATTAAGCGAACCGCTGGCGCAGGCTGAAGGCGAGAAAGGCATTGCTGCCCGCCTGTTCCGCGCTGACGTGCAGCGGCGCAGTAACCAGCTCGATCAGGCGGAGCAGACCTACCGATCTGTTCTGCAGAGCGATGCCAATAACCGCAGCGCCAAAGAGGGGTTGTTCTACGTGCTGCGTCAGCAGAATCGCAGTGCTGAAGCCAATACCCTGCTGGGCTCGCTGCCAGCCAGCGTTCGTCAGAGCGTGACGCCGCAGGCAAACGGTGCCGATACGCTGCGTCAGCAGGCGAAGCGTCAGCTGGCCGCCGGCAACAACGCAGCGGCCATCGCGACGTTGCAGCAGGGAGTCCAGCGTTATCCAGCCGATGGCTGGCTGCGGCTTGATCTGGCCCGTCTCTACCGACAGCAGGGTGAACCTTTACAGGCCGCTAATGTAATGCAGCCGGTGATGCGCAGCGGTGCCAGCAACAGTGAACTTTATGCTGGCGCACTCAACGCCAGCGAAAGCGGTGGCTGGCAGCAGGCCAGCGTGCTGCTATCGCGCATTCCGCCGTCTGCCCAAACGCGAGAGATGCGCGCTCTGGCGCAGCGGGTCAATTTTAATCTGCAGATGAGCACCGCTGACCAGTATCTGTCTCAGGGTGCCAATGCCGCCGCCGCTAACACCCTGAAAGCGTTAGCGGTGAATCCGCCCGCCAACCCGGCTGATGCCGGTAATCTGGCGCAGAAGCTGGCGCAGGCTGGCGATCTCACCACCGCCGTTTCGGTGGTGCGCACCAATATGCAGCGCGGTGTACAGGGTAATGCCGGTGATTACGCAGCGCAGATGGCGGTCCTGAACCAGGCCGGGCTGAGCGCCGAAGCGCAGCGCTTCCTCAGCAGCCCGGAACTGCAGGCGCGCAGCACGCCGACGCAGCTGGCGGCGATACGTAACGGGTATCTGATTAATGAAGTTGACCGCCTGCGGCAGCAGCGGCAGTACGCAGCGGCCTACGATAAGTTGATCGGTGCGTTACAGCAGGATCCACAGAATCGCGATTTGATGTTCGCCATGGCGCGTCTCTATCAGGACGGTAAGATGAACCGGGACGCGGGCGTGGTATACGACTACCTGATGACGCAGGACACGCCAACTCAGGATGCGCGCGTCGGGGCGATTAACGTCGCGCTGGCGCAGAACAATGTGCAGCGCGCCAACACGCTGACGCGCGGCCTGAACACCGCCACCCAGACGCCGGATCGCCTGCTGCTGCTGGCGCGGGTGGCGGAAGCGAATGGCGAGCATAGCGAAGCGATGCGCTATCTGCGTTCGGCACGCGGACAGCTGATTGGCCTGCAGGGCGCGCAGCCGGGCAGTATGCCGACCGTGGGCGGGCTGGCGCTGGCGGATAATCCGTTCATCAATCGCAACACGTCGCCGGTCGGGCGTTCAGCTTCCCGCTACGGCACCGTGCTGCCCTGGCAGGTTGCGCCTGCCACCACGTCTGCCCGCTCTGAGCAGCCAGAAGGCGATGCGACGGTATCTGCCTCATCGCAGACCCTGCGTCAGATTGACACCATGATGGATTCGCTGCAGGAAAAAACGGCCAGCTGGAGTCAGGGAATGGTGCAGGTGCGCGGTCGTGATGGCGAATCGGGACTGAGCAAGCTGACCGAAGCCAAAGCGCCGCTGACCTTCTCTACCGTACCGTTTGGTGAGTCGCGCTTTGACTTCACCATGACGCCGGTGTCGCTGACGGCCGGCAGCGCCGCGGGCGATGCATGGCGACGTTTTGGCACCAACGCCTTAACCCAGGGCCAGGTGGTCGCCGCAGGCGGGGCAACCCTGAATGACGTGCCGAACGCCACAACCGATTCACAAACCGCCTCGGGCGTGGAGCTGAATCTGGCGCTGAAGGGCGACAGTTACAAAGTCGATCTCGGCAGTACGCCGCTGGGTCAGGATCTCAGTACGCTGGTGGGTGGGGTGCAGTGGTCGCCGAAGCTTACCGACTTCCTGACGCTGATCCTGACTGGCGAACGTCGCGCCATCACCGACAGTCTGCTGTCATATGTTGGCGCAGAGGACAAGACCAGCGGCAAGCGGTGGGGTCGCGTCACCAAAAACGGCGGCAATGCCTTACTGAGTTATGACAATGGCGATGCCGGTTTCTTCGCGGGCGCGGGCGCTTACAGCTACCTCGGCGAGAATGTCGCCAGTAACAACAATCTGCAGGCGACCGCCGGCGCTTATGTGCGTCCTTACCATGCCGACGACCGGGAGCTGAAACTGGGGATGAGCCTGTCGTGGATGGACTTCTCGAAACCTCAGCTATTTCAGTTATGGCCAGGGCGGCTACTTCAGTCCGCAAAACTACGCTTCCGTGTCATTCCCGGTCGACTTCTCACGTCAGTATGACGATCTGAAGGTGAAGCTGGGCGGCTCGGTCGGCTATCAGTCCTACAGTCAGGACAAGAGTGCTTACTTCCCGGACGACGCCAGCCTGCAGTCACAGCTGGAAGCGCTGGCTGCCGACGGTAGCGTGAAAAGCGCGTACTACTCGGGCGGCAGTAAAAACGGTATCGGTTATAACCTGCACGCGGGGGCCGATTACAAACTCAATAAAGAGGTGACGATTGGCGGTCAGCTGGGTTACGACACCTTTGGTGATTACAACGAAAGCAGCGCGCAGCTTTATGTCCGTTATCTGTTTGGAGATAAATAATGAATGAACATTCTGGCGTGTCGCATCCGCATCCACCCGGCTGGTTTGATCTGGTCAGCGTACTGATTGAGGGCATGGTCGCCAACGGCGGCCAGCAGCAGGCTGAAGCGTTCCTCTACAACATGGGCGAATCGCTGGCGACCCGCTATCCGTTGTCTGAAGCACGCACGGTGCAGGATCTGGAGCGGGAAATGAATCTGCAACTGGCGCGTTTTAACTGGGGATTTGTGCAGCTGCAGCCAGAAGAGAAGGCGCTGTTGATCAGCCATCACGCCTTACCGGCAGGTGATAATATCCATACGGCTGCTGACTGGCAGGCGGCGTTTGGCGCAGTCGCGGCGGGGCTGTTCTCGGGCTGGCTGCAGGCCCAGGGCGGCAGCAGTGCGGTGCCGGTAACGCCTGAACTGAATGATGGCAGTACGCTGTATTATCGATATCAATAGGACGGGTGAATGAACGTTAAGCCACAGTGGCTGGGATGGATCTGCTGTATCTGGCTGTTACTCGGCAGCGCGCAAGCCGCAGCCAGCGGCTGGGACAGTTTTAAAAGTCGCTTTGTCACGTCAGAAGGGCGGGTCATCGACACCGCGAATAACAATGTCAGCCATACCGAAGGGCAGGGCTACGGCATGCTGCTGGCGGTGGCGAATGACGATCGCGTCACCTTTGATCGGCTATGGCAGTGGACGCGCAGCCAGTTAGGGAATCCACAGACCGATCTGTTTTACTGGCGCTATACGCCAGGCACGGCAAACCCGGTTGCGGATAAAAATAACGCCGCTGATGGCGATGTGCTGCTGGCCTGGGCGTTACAGCGCGCCGCGCAGAAATGGCAGGTGGAGAGTTATCAGCAGGCGTCTGATCGTATTCAGCGGGCGATTATTAAGCTGGATGTGGTGAGCTTTGGTGGGCATACCGTGCTGTTGCCTGGCGCACAGGGCTTCAATAAAAGCAGCTACGTGGTGCTGAACCCCTCTTACTTCCTGTTTCAGGCGTGGCGGGAGTTCGGTGAACACAGCCATCTGCAGGTGTGGAATCAGCTGATTGAGAGCGGTCTTGATTTGCTCGCTAAGCTGCATTTCGGTAACAGTGGTCTGCCGCTGGATTGGGTGGCGCTGAATGCCGACGGTTCGGTTGCCCCGGCCATCGGCTATTCCAGCCGCTTCAGCTACGATGCGATTCGCGTGCCGCTCAATATCTGGTGGTACGATCCGCACAGCCTGGCGCTGGTGCCGTTCCAGCAGGTCTGGCAGGGCTATAGCCGGATGATGACGCCGGCCTGGTTTGATGTCCTGGCCAATACTCCCGCGCCCTACCATCTTGAAGGCGGTCTGCTGGCGGTGCGCGACCTGACGCTGAATGAGACCGGCTATCTGAGCGACCGGCTGGCAGCGGATCAGAACTATTTTTCGGCCAGCCTGCAACTGCTGACCTGGATGGCGTTTCAGGAAAAACGGTAACGCGACTGCTATTGCCTGCCCGATAAGTGCGGAAAAAATCGCCCTTATCGGGTAGAGAATCCGAATCTCTCCGCTGTGGCGCTATTGCCAACAAAAAAAACCAACGTTGGGATATACTTGCCGGACATTTTCCTGTCTGATATCTGAGCTTTTTTATAGTCGGGAGAGAATTTTTGCGGGTAAGCCGGTCACTTACGATAAAGCAGATGGCGACGGTTTCGCTGGTTGCGGTTATCACCATTAGTATCTTTATCGTCATCCAACTGTTTCATTTTGTGCAGCAGCGCAGGATTGACTACGCCCAGCAAATGGAAAATATCGCGCATACCGTCCGGCAGCCGCTGTCAGAAGCGGTGCTGAGAGCGGACATTCCGCAGGCCGAACGCATTCTCCACTCGCTGAAACCCGCCGGGATTTTATCGCGTGCCGACGTGGTGCTGCCCAACGCGTTCCAGGCGCTGCATGCTGACTTCGAAAATGAGAAGCCGGTGCCGCGACTGGTGGCACGCCTGTTTGAGTTGCCGGTGCAGATTACCCTGCCGCTCTACTCGGTTGAAAATACCGGGCTGCCTAAACCGCTGGCCTATCTGGTGCTGCAGGCCAACTCGACGCGGGTCTACCAGTTTATCCTCAGTACGCTGTCGACCATGATCACCACCTATCTGCTGCTGGCGCTGATTCTGTCGGTGGCGATCAGCTGGTGCATTAACCGGCTGGTGGTCCATCCGCTGCGTAATATCTCGCGTGAACTGCAGGAGCTGCCGCCGCAGTCGATTCTGACCCACAAACTGACGCTGCCGCCGAGCCACCGTGACGATGAGATCGGCATGCTGATCCGCAGTTACAACCGTAATCAGCAGGTGCTCGAGTCAGTGCATGATGAGATGAGCCGGCTGACCACCCATTTTGACGTCACCGATCTGCCCAACCGGGCGCTGTTTCTGGCGCTGGTCGAGCAGTACATGTGCAATCCTGACCAGCCACTCGGCCTGATGGTGATCCGCATTGAGACCCTGCAGGAAGCCAATGGCGTGTTGAGTGATGAGCAGCGCGACACCCTGATGCTGACGCTGGTCGAGAAAATCCGCAGTACCCTGGATGACCACACCCTGCTGGCGCAAACCGGTCCCAGCGACTTCGTGCTGTTGATGAAGCGCGCCAGTAATCCATTCCGCGCGCTGCGGCTGGCGCGTAATCTGATGATTCGCCTCAACCAGCCGGTTAATCTGCATCAGCTGCAGCTGCGACCGAACGCCAGCATTGGCCTGGCGCTGCGCGACGATCGGCCGCTGAGTGCCAATGAGCTGCTGGATCGCGCCACTTCCGCCATGATGTCGGCGCGCCATCAGGGTAAGAACCAGATTCTGTTCTTCGATGCGGCCTTAACCGAGCGGGCGCAAAAACGCCTGACCCAGGAGCACGACATTTTGCAGGGGCTGCATGACGATCAGTTTGCCCTCTACCTGCAACCACAGATTGATATGCGCACCGGCGAACTGGCTGGGGCGGAAGCGCTACTGCGAATGCGTCAGCCGGACGGCAGTTTCGGTCTGACCGAGGAGTTTATCGCCAGCGCTGAAGAGATTGGGGTAATTAGCGCGATTGGCCGCTGGGTGTTTGAAGAGGCGTGCCGCATTCTGGCCGGCTGGCAGCGACAGGGCATTATGCTGCCGCTGAGCGTGAATATCTCTGCGGTCCAGCTGCGTGATAGCGCGATGGTGAGCCATCTGCAGGCGCTGCTGAAGCGCCATCAGATTGCGCCAGGCACCTTCGTGCTGGAAGTGACAGAAACAGCCCATATCGGGGATACCGGCCAGGCCATCTCGCTGCTGCGGACCTTGCAGCAGACCGGTGTGGCGGTCGCGCTGGATGACTTCGGCATGGGCTACTCCAACCTGAACTCTCTGCATCAGCTCAAAGCGTTGCCGGTCAATAAGCTGAAGATGGATCGCAGCTTCGTCGCGGCGCTGCCGGATGATGACACCATGGTGCGCATCGTGGCGGCAATAGCCGAGATCATCCATCTGGATGTGATTGCTGAAGGCGTCGAAACCGCCGAGCAGCGCGACTGGCTGCTGGCGCGCGGCATCCATATCGGGCAAGGGTATCTTTATGCTGAAGCCTTGCCGCTGGCGCGCTTCAATCAGGCATGGATTGAAAACCGCTCACTGCCGGAATAATTACCTGATTCATTGATTTTGCGAGAATTTTAGTTACAAAACCCTATGCTGAAGCGTTTCAGTTCAGAATTACGTCTGTATCATTTCCCCCTGCTTTGTAAGCCTGTATTAATCACGTAAACAGAGTGTTATTTTCGGGTTACTGTCAGGCGCCGCCTGTGTTGCCCGTCAGTCACAATAACGAATCCGACAACATCACCTCACGGCGTTAGTGGACACCTGTTTATGAAAACCTCACTTTTTAAAAGCCTTTATTTCCAGGTGCTGATGGCGATTGGCATCGGCGTTTTGATAGGCCATTTTTATCCGGAATTAGGGACCCAGATGAAGCCGTTGGGAGATGGCTTCGTTAAGTTGATCAAGATGATTATCGCCCCGGTTATTTTCTGTACCGTGGTGACCGGCATTGCCGGTATGGAGAGCATGAAGGCGGTTGGCCGCACCGGCGCGGTGGCGCTGCTCTATTTTGAAATTGTCAGTACTATTGCGCTGATCATCGGTCTGGTGGTGGTCAATGTGGTGCAGCCGGGAGCCGGAATGAACGTCGACCCGGCCACGCTGGATGCCAAAGCGGTGGCGGTTTACGCGCAGCAGGCGGAGCAGCAGGGAGTCGTTGCGTTCCTGCTGGATGTGATCCCTAACAGCGTCATCGGCGCCTTCGCCAGCGGCAACATTCTGCAGGTACTGCTGTTCGCCATTCTGTTTGGTTTCGCGCTGCATCGCCTCGGTAATACCGGCACGTTGATTTTCAACGTGATTGAGAGCTTCTCGAACGTGATCTTCGGGATTATCAACATGATCATGCGTCTGGCTCCGATCGGCGCATTCGGCGCGATGGCGTTCACCATCGGTAAGTATGGCGTTGGCTCGCTGGTGCAGCTCGGCCAGCTGATTATCTGCTTCTATATCACCTGTATCCTGTTCGTGGTGGTGGTGCTGGGACTGATTGCGCGGCTGTTTGCCGGTTTCAGCATCTTCAAATTTATTGCTTACATCAAAGAAGAGCTGTTAATCGTGCTGGGGACCTCCTCTTCGGAGTCGGCGCTGCCGCGTATGCTGGATAAGATGGAGCGACTGGGCTGCAAGAAATCGGTGGTGGGCCTGGTGATACCGACCGGCTACTCCTTCAATCTGGATGGCACGTCGATCTACCTGACCATGGCGGCGGTGTTTATCGCCCAGGCCACTAACGCGCACATGGACATCTTCCATCAGATCACGCTGCTGGTGGTGCTGTTGCTCTCGTCGAAAGGGGCCGCCGGGGTGACCGGTAGCGGATTCATCGTGCTGGCGGCGACACTTTCAGCGGTCGGCCATCTGCCGGTAGCCGGTCTGGCGCTGATCCTGGGTATCGACCGCTTTATGTCCGAAGCCCGTGCGCTCACCAACCTGGTGGGTAACGGCGTGGCGACCGTGGTGGTGGCGAAGTGGGTCGACCAGCTGGATCAAAAACAGCTGAAAGAGACGCTGGCCGGTGGGAATAAGGCGAAAAAAGCAGCTGATCCCACACTTTAATCATTGATTTGCACTTAAATCCCGACAAATGCCCGCTGTCACTTGCCCTGACAGCGGGCATTTGGATAATAAACCCTACTTGTTTTTTTTGACGTTTTTCACTTCGTTGCGCGACATCCTGAGCTTCCTGTGGTCAAACACTCTGTTATTGGATAACAGCGCGATTCGGCGCCAGCCGATTCGCTAATAACAGCGGCAAAACGTGCCAGCGATAACGATATTTGAATTATTTGAGTAGGGGTTCACATGCAGGGCACCAGAATTCGGCTTTTGGTTGGTGGATTAGTGCTGGCAGCGACCAGCTATGGTCTCCAGGCAGAAACGCTGCAACCGGATCCGGCCTGGCAGGAAGGCAAGCTGGATAACGGATTTAACTGGCAGTTACTGGCCACACCGCAACGTCCCAGTGACCGCATCGAACTGCGCATGGTGGTGAATACTGGCTCGCTGGTCGAAAGTGCGCAACAGGCGGGCTTCAGCCATTTGCTGCCACGTCTGGCGATGGTGCATAACACCGCGCTCGACACCAACCAGCAGCGCGCTTTGTGGCAACAGGCCATGGATCCCCAGCACCCGCTGCCACCTGTCATCGCCTCTTATGATTTCACCCAATACAACCTCAGCCTGCCGAACAATCGCCCTGAACTGCTGAAAGAAGCGCTGAGCTGGCTGGCGGCTACCGCCGGCAATATGGCGATTACCGAGCAGGTGGTGAATACCGCGCTGACCGCGTCCGATCCGGTTGCGACCTGGCCGAAAGATACCCAGGATGTCTGGTGGCGTTATCGGCTGAAAGGCTCGGCCCTGCTGGCGCACGATCCCGCGGCACAACCGCGCGCGCCGGTCGATTTAACCCAGCTGAATGATTTTTACCGTCAGTGGTATACGCCTGACGCGATGACGCTGTATGTGGTGGGTAATGTTGATAGCCGTAGCCTCTCCGAGCAGATCAATAAAGCGTTTTCGCCGTTAACCGGCAAACGTGAAACGCCTGCGCCGCTGCCGACTTTATCACCGCTGCCGCATGAGCCGGTGAATCTGGTCAACGGCAAAATGACTCAGGATCGTCTGTCGCTGGTGTGGGATACGCCGTGGCAACCGATCCGTGATTCCCAGAACCTGCAACGTTACTGGCAAGGCGATCTGGCGCGTGAAGCGCTGTTCTGGCACGTCCAGCGTGCGCTAAGCGACAGCAAAGCGCAGGGCGTACAGGTTGGTTTTGACTGTCGTGTGCTCTATCAGCGTGCGCAATGCTCCATCAACCTGGATGCGCGCAATGAATCGCTGGCGCAGAACATGACGCTGGTGGCGCGCGAACTGGCGACGGTGCGTGATAAAGGCTTACCGCAGGAGGAGTTTGATGCGCTGATGGCGCAGAAACTGCTGGAGCTGAACAAGCTGTTCACCACCTACGCCCGCACCGATACCGATGTGCTGATGAGCCAGCGTCTGCGTTCACAGCAGAACTCGGTGGTGGATATCGCCCCGGAACAGTATCAGAAACTGCGGCAGGCGTTTCTCGCCGGTCTGACCCGCGAGCAGCTGAATCAGGAACTGCGTCAGCAGCTTAGCCAGGAACTGATGATGGTGCTGATTCAGCCGGAAGGGGAAGCCGAAACCAACGTGAAAAGCCTGCAGAGCAGCTGGGAGAAGGTGATGGCGCCGCCTGCGGCACCGGCGGCCGGCAACGATGCCAGCCAGCCGGATAACAGCGTCAGCGACATTCAGCCGCCCGCCGCGTAATCCTTCAGGTTTTTGCCCTGAGCCACTCGGTCACCAGCATCGGCCAGCTGGCAAGGGGCAAATCTGCCACGCCACGGATACCAAATCCGTGGCCACCCTTCTGATAGAAATGCACCTCTGCCGGGACGTTGTGCTCCCGTAATGCGCCGAAAAACGCCATGCTGTGGTTCACCGACACCGATTCGTCGTCGGCGGCGTGAATCAGCAGGGTTGGCGGCACCAGCGGGTGAACCCGGGTTTCCAGTGAATAGGCCTCAATCGTTTTTTGATCGGGCCATGCGCCGAGCAATCGGGTACGTGAACCTTCATGGGCAATGCCGTCACGCATGCTGATCACTGGATAGACCAGCACCATCGCATCGGGACGCGGCGAGAAGTTTTCTGCGCCATCCTGTACCGGATAGAGCTTTTCGGCAAAGCGGGTACCCAGGCTGGCGGCGACGTGTCCGCCGGCTGAAAAGCCCATCATCACGATGTATTTGCCGTTCAGGCCGCGCTGCGCACGTTCACGCAACACCCGTACCGCCCGCTGCGCATCGGCCAGCGGCGCATCCGGCCCCTCATGATGTCCATCATAAGGCAGCCGATAGGTCATTACCGCCAGGGTGTAGCCCATCGAGGTAAAGAAAGTGGCGAGCGCGCTTCCTTCACGATCGATCATCACGCGATGATAGCCACCGCCCGGCGCGACCAGCAGGGTAATACCGTTCGACTCCACCGGATGCCAGATCGCCATTTCCGGGCAACGTACGCCGGTGGCGGCGCGATCGTAAGGCTCATACTGTTTGGCCATATCGATAATTTGCGGCTGCGCGCGCGAATCGCTGGCGCCTGGCGCATCACCGTGCGGCCAGATATTAATAATTTCTGTGTGCATAACATGTCCTGATGCGAGGGATGTTTTAATTGTTTTGTTCGCGGCCGGAGAGCACAGCGTCCTGCTGTTGTTGATTAAAAGATGGTCTTTTTTCAGCCGGACGTCCATCCGAAAACGGTAAAAATGACCAGATTCGGACTATGCCTGGTGGCGATTTTTTTCCAGTAAGCGGCTAATTTTAAACAAGAATTTATAAGTCGTTCTGGAGGCGTTAAGGCGGCAGGATAGGCGATTAATGACGATTTATCCGCTTAAGGTAAATGTCCGGTATAGCCCGCTTTGTTAGCCGGAATTTACCGGATATTTCGCTGCGGGCTGTTAAGAGGCAATAATGGGTCAGGCAGGCTACGGGCGGTACTGATACGCCCTCGTCGGAGCCGTTTAGTCGGGCATCGCCTCAGCGGGAATAATTGCGCCACGATGCTGAATCACGGTGCTGGCGGTGAGATGGCCCCGCTGCGCAGCGGCTTCGGCTGAAGCGCCGGTCAGGCGGCGGGCCAGATAACCGGCACTGAACGAGTCGCCGGCGGCCGTGGTATCAATCACCTTCTCCTTCGCCAGACGCACCGCCGGGACATCCGTCAGGGGGGCATCACCCACGGCGACCAGGCACGATTCTGCGCCGCGTTTAATCACAATTTCACTGGCTCCCGCCTGGCGAGTGCGGGCAATCACCGCCTCCAGCGGCTGTTCGCCCCACAGCAGATGCTCATCATCCAGCGTCAGAAAAGCGATATCGGTGCGGTTAAGCATGGCGCGGTAAGCCGCCTGCGCACTGGCCTGATCCGCCCATAAGCGCGGACGATAGTTATTATCAAAAATCACCTTACCGCCATTGGCCCGACAGCGGTCCAGCAACTGCATCAGCTTATCGCGGCTGGCCGGGGCCAGAATCGCCAGGCTGATGCCGCTCAGGTAGAGATAGTCGTAGTGCGCCAGCTGCTGACAGATCGCCTCTGACTGAGGGCTGTCGAGCCAGTAACGGGCTGCGGCATCGCTGCGCCAGTACCAGAAGGTGCGCTCGCCTTCAGCATCGGTTTCAATCACATACAGGCCGGGCATCTTGTTGTCGAGGCGCTGGATCAGATCGGTATTGACCTTCTCCTGCTGCCAGGCGGCGATCATCTGATCGCTGAAGGAGTCGACGCCGAGTGCAGTAACGTAATCGACCCGAAGCTGATCCTGATTCACCTGGCGAGCGAGGTAGACCGCAGTATTCAGCGTATCGCCGCCAAAGCCGCGTTTAATGTTCTCACCCTTTTCGGACAGCTCAATCATGCATTCACCAATAATGGCAATTTTTTTCTGCGTCATGGTTTTAGACCTGTAGTGAAATATCGCCTTAGTCTCGCGTCTGGTATGGCAGACGTCAATGTTTTTAAAACGGTGTTTTAATTTAACTTAAGGTGACGAATAGCAGCGATCGCGCTGATAAAGAGGGCTATTTTCGGCTTGTTTTGGCGATAGTGTCCCGCTAAAGGTTGTTAAACTCCCCGCTTTGATGTGGCCGGACATTTCATCAAGCGATCACAGGCATGGTCGATAATCGCCGCTGAGTCGCCAATTTTGAGCGCTCATTACCAACCAGGAAAACATCATGGTGATGGAGAGTATTAGTCAATGGCTACCTTCTTCAACTGACCTCAACTCCCAACCGGAAACGCCGCATTTCTGGCACCAATGCCAACGATTTTATCGCTTCCAGCCGATTTATCAGGTGACGGGGCGGTTGCTGGCAATCGAGTTGCTGACGGCCATTAGCCATCCGTCTGCACCGGAAGAAACCCTGTCGCCGGAAGCCTATTTTGCCGGGCTTGAGATTGCGCAGCGGCTGCATGTGGTACAGGAACAACTCGAACTGTTAACGCAGTGGGCTCCTTTCTTTGAGCAGAATGCGGTGGTCGCCTCGGTCAACATTGATGGGCCGTCGCTGTTATCTATTCAGCATCATCCGGCCATCCGCAGCCTGATTGTTCGCCTGCCCTGGGTTCGCTTTGAACTGACAGAACACCATGTCCTGCCACAGGAAGAGATGATCGCTCAGATGCCGGAGCTCGGGCCGCTGTGGCTGGATGACTTTGGCTCCGGCATGGCCAATTTTTCGGCGCTGACCGAACTGAGATATGACTACATCAAACTGTCGCGCGAGCTGTTTATCCTGCTGCGCAATTCCGATGAAGGACGCAGCCTGTTTTCGATGCTGCTGGCGCTAATCAACCGCTACTGTAACGGGGTGATCGTCGAAGGAGTAGAAACCGACGATGAGTGGCAGCAGGTCAGAAGTTCGCCCGCTATTGCCGCGCAGGGCTATTTCTTTTCGCGTCCGCTCCCATTTTCTGAGTTGAATCATCTCACTATCCAGCTTCCCTGATCCCGTTGCCCACGGTCTCGACTATCTTTAACGGAGACCGTGAAAGTGCAAGGAGAAAGCGCATTGTCGCGTACCGGGAAAATAGTCAGTTGGGTTGCAGGAATTCTGTTGTTGTTAATCGTGATCATCATCGTGGTGATCGCCACCTTTGACTGGAACCGACTGAAACCCACCATCAATAAGAAAGTCACGACCGAACTCAATCGTCCGTTTGCGATACGCGGCGATCTGGGCGTCGACTGGGCGCGCAATCCGCAAGAGCAAGGCTGGCGGCGCTGGGTGCCATGGCCGCAGGTGCATGCGGAAGATATCATGCTGGGCAATCCGCCCGATATTCCTGACCTGACCATGGTGCATCTGCAGCGGATCGATGCCACGCTGGCTCCGCTGGCGTTACTGCATAAAGAGCTGTTCATCCCGTGGATTAAATTGCAGCGGCCCGATGCGCGGCTGGTTCAGACCGCGGATAAGAAAAATAACTGGACCTTCAATCTCGCCAACAGCGACAGCAACGATCAGCAGGCGGCACCTTCAGCCTGGTCGTTCCGCCTCGATAACATCCTGTTCGATCAGGGCCAGATTCGCTATCGCGACGCGATTAACCACGCCGATGTAACGGTACAGGTTAATCCTTTGGGTAAACCTGTACCGTATGGTCAGATCGCTGGTGGTGACGATAAGCAGCAGGGCGCAGGCGACTTTGTCTTCGGCTGGCAGGCGCGCGGAACCTATAACGACGAGAAACTGAACGGTGAAGGCAAGATTGGCGGAATGCTGTCGCTGCGCAGCCAGACGACGCCGTTCCCGGTGCAGGCCGATATCCGCAACGGCACCACGCGCGTGCAGGTGACCGGCGGGGTGAAAGACCCAATGAATCTCGGCGGGCTGGATGTGCGTCTGCGCTTCTCTGGCGACACGCTGGCGAATCTGTATGGGCTGACCGGCGTGCTGTTGCCTGACACGCCGCCGTACGAAACCGATGGCCACCTGATCGCGAAATTCAGCAACGATAAGGGCGCGATCTACCACTATCAGAAATTTAACGGCCATATTGGCGACAGCGATATTCATGGTTCGCTGACCTACAGCCAGGGCAAACCGCGCCCCCGGCTGAGCGGTGAGCTGACCTCAGACCAACTGCGGATGGCCGATCTGGGGCCGCTGATTGGGGTCGATTCCGGTAAAGGCAGCGACAAAACCGCACAGGCAAAATCGCGGCGGGGTGAGAAATCGAGCCAGCCAGCCGATCGGGTATTGCCACACGATCGGTTCGACACTAAAAACTGGGACGTGATGGATGCCGACGTTAAGTTCAGCGGGAAACGCATTGAACACAGCAATTCGCTGCCGCTGAGCGATCTTTATACCCATCTGCAGCTGAAGGATGGCGATCTGCTGCTTGATCCCCTGCGTTTTGGTATGGCGGGCGGCACCCTCAACAGCACTATCCGGCTGGAAGGCGATCGCACGCCGATGCGCGGCCGGGCTGACATTCATGCGCGTAAACTGCGCCTGCGTCAGCTGTTCCCGAATGTTCAGGCGATGCAAAACAGTCTCGGCCAGCTAAACGGCGATGCCAGCTTCACCGGCACCGGTAACTCGGTAGCCGATCTGCTGGCGACCAGTAACGGTCAGCTGAAGCTGCTGATGAACGACGGCGTGATCAGCCGTAGCCTGATGGAGATTGCCGGACTGAACGTCGGCAACTACGTGGTGGGCAAGCTATTTGGCGACGATCAGGTACGGATTAACTGCGCCGCTACCGATATCAAACTGCAAAACGGTCTGGCGACGCCAAACCTGTTTGTGTTTGATACCGAAAATGCGGTGATTAACGTCACCGGTAACGCCAATTTTGCCACTGAGCGGATGGATCTTTCGGTCAATCCGGAGAGTAAAGGGGTGCGTATCATCACGCTGCGTTCACCGCTCTATGTGCGCGGCACCTTTAAAAATCCGGATGCCGGCGTGAAAGCCGGTCCGCTGCTGGCCCGTGGCGCAGCAGCGGTGGCGCTGGGTACCGTTGTCGGCCCGGCTGCGGCATTGCTGGCACTGATTTCGCCGAGTGATAACGACGATAACCAGTGCAGCACCGTATTGCAGCAGATGAAGCAGCAGAAGTAATCAGCTGCGATAGAGCACTTTGATAATGTGATAACCAAAGCCGGTTTTTACCGGCCCGTAAGGCGTTAACAGCGGGCAGGTAAAGACCGCTTTATCAAAGGCTGGCACCATCTGCCCCTGACGAAATTCCCCCAAATCACCGCCATTGCGGCCGGAAGGACAGGTTGAGTGCTTCTTTGCCAGCTGCTGAAAATTGCCACCCTTAGCCAGTTTCGCCAGAATCTCTTTTGCCAGCGCTTCCTCTTTCACCAGGATGTGTAAAGCCGCCGCGGTTTTCGCCATGTTGCTATCTCGGTTGTGTATAATTGCCGCCCAGTATAAACCCCTTTCTTTTGATTCAACTGAGCGATTTTTCCTATGCGTTTAAACCCCAGCCAACAACGCGCCGTCGAATTTGTTACCGGTCCCTGTCTGGTGCTGGCGGGCGCGGGATCGGGCAAAACCCGCGTAATCACCAATAAAATCGCCCATCTGATTCGCGAGTGCGGCTACCAGGCACGGCATATCGCGGCGGTCACCTTCACCAATAAAGCGTCGCGAGAGATGAAAGAGCGCGTAGCGCAGACGCTGGGTCGCAAAGAGGCGCGCGGCCTGATGATCTCGACCTTCCATACGCTGGGGCTGGAGATTATCAAGCGTGAAACCGCGGCGCTGGGCATGAAGTCCAACTTTTCGCTGTTTGACGACCAGGATCAGCTTGGCCTGCTGAAAGAGCTGACCAAAGAGTGGCTGGAAGAGGATAAGACCCTGCTGCAACAGCTGATCTCTACCGTTTCAAACTGGAAAAACGATCTGGTCGATCCTCCCCGGGCGGCCGCACTGGCACAATCGGAGCGCGATAAAATCTTCGCGCACTGCTATGCGCTTTATGACCAGCATCTTAAAGCCTGTAACGTGCTGGATTTTGACGATCTGATCCTGCTGCCGACGCTGCTGTTGCAGCGTAATCAGGAGGTGCGTGAACGCTGGCAACAGCGCATCCGCTATCTGCTGGTGGATGAATATCAGGATACCAACACCAGCCAGTATGAGCTGGTTAAGCTGCTGGTTGGCGCGCGGGCGCGCTTTACCGTGGTGGGCGATGACGATCAGTCGATCTACTCGTGGCGCGGGGCGCGACCCCAAAATCTGGTGCTGCTGAAAGAGGATTTCCCCGCGCTGGAAGTGGTGAAACTGGAGCAGAATTACCGCTCCTCCCAGCGCATCCTGAAAGCCGCGAATATCCTGATCGCCAATAATCCGCACGTGTTCGAGAAGCGCTTATTCTCAGAACTGGGCCAGGGCAGCGAGTTGAAAGTGGTGACTGCCAACAGTGAAGAGCACGAAGCGGAGCGGGTCACGGGTGAACTGATCGCCCATCACTTTATCAACAAGACGCAGTACAAAGACTACGCGATTCTCTACCGCGGCAACCATCAGTCACGGGTGTTTGAAAAGTTTCTGATGCAGAACCGTATTCCCTATCGCATTTCTGGCGGCACCTCGTTCTTTTCCCGCCCGGAAATCAAGGATCTGCTGGCTTATTTGCGCGTTCTGACCAATCCCGACGATGACAGCGCCTTTTTGCGCATCGTGAATACGCCGCGCCGCGAGATTGGCCCGGCGACGCTGCAAAAACTGGGCGAATGGGCCAACCTGCGCAATAAGAGTCTGTTTAATGCCAGCTTTGATGTCGGGCTGGGACAGACGCTGGGCGGGCGCGGGCTGGAACATCTGCAACGCTTCACCCACTGGCTGCATGAGATTATCCAGCTGACCGAACGCGAGCCGGTCAATGCCGTGCGCGACCTGATTCGCGGCATCGATTACGAAAGCTGGCTGTTTGAAACCTCGGGCAGTCCGAAAGCGGCAGAAATGCGGATGAAGAACGTCAATACGCTGTTTCAGTGGATGACGGAGATGCTGGAAGGCAGCGATCTGGATGAGCCGATGACTCTGGCGCAGGTGGTAACGCGCTTTACCCTGCGCGACATGATGGAGCGTGGGGAAAGCGACGAAGAGCTTGATCAGGTGCAGCTGATGACGCTACACGCCTCTAAAGGACTGGAGTTTCCTTATGTGTTTCTGGTGGGAATGGAGGAGGGACTGTTGCCGCATCAGAGCAGCATTGATGAGAACAACATCGAAGAGGAGCGTCGTCTCGCCTACGTCGGCATAACGCGGGCACAGAAGGAGCTGACCTTTACCTTATGTCGCGAACGTCGGCAATATGGCGAGTTAGTGCGGCCGGAACCGAGTCGTTTTCTGCTGGAGCTGCCGCAGGACGATCTGCAGTGGGAAACGGAGCGCAAAGTGGTCAGTGCTGAAGAGCGGATGAAAACCGGGCAGAGCCGCGTGGCGGGCCTGCGAGCGATGCTGGATAAGGCGAAGAAAGCCTAAACTCGAGGGTACAGCGCTGAGACGACGGCGGTTCGCCTCACGCTGACTTCACGCCCGTCGATTATGACAGGGTCAATAACCAGTGCACATAGGACTGATAATGGCTCTCCTGCTCCAGCAGCTCGGTGCGCAGCGGATGCGCCTCCAGCCAGCCGGCCGGCAAGGTCAGATGCAGCGCATCATCGTCGGCCTGCAGCCGGACTGCGGGCAGGGTATCGTCGCGACGGCGACTGGAGAAGATGATTGCCAGACGCAGCAGACGACACATCCGTTCCGCCAGCCGCGGCGGTAAGGCATTTTGCTGCGTCAGCAGCGCCAGGTCGATGCTGCCGCTCTGGTTTTGCAGCAGACAGGCCAGCAACTTTTTCTGCGCCGGAGTAAAGCCGGGCAGATCGAGGTGACGAACCAGGTAAGCCGCGTGCTGCGGCGCATGACGGAAGTCGACGCTCAGGCCAATTTCATGAATAGCGCAGGCGCTGAGCAGCAGCTCACGACAGCGCTGATCCAGTTTCCACAGCGTACAGACCTGACGGAAAAAACTTTCTGCCA
Organism: Pantoea sp. PGP6; assembly: GCF_053474785.1. Taxonomy (NCBI): domain Bacteria; kingdom Pseudomonadati; phylum Pseudomonadota; class Gammaproteobacteria; order Enterobacterales; family Erwiniaceae; genus Pantoea; species Pantoea sp. PGP6. Next base: position 4,161,221 of record NZ_JBQBMA010000001.1, on the reverse strand, counting down.
ACTGACGGACCCGATCGGCTTGCTCAACATCAATGCTAAAACGACGCTGCACGTTCTGTAGCGTGCGGGTGCGGATATCGCGATCGATTGGCAGATGCAGCATGCCGTAAACCAGTCCTTCACGCAGCGCGCCGCCCGCCAGCGTCATGCTATCAATACTCAGTTCCTGGAAGATGGCGATCAGAATCGACAGGCCGCTGGGAAACACCAGCGCCCGTTCCAGCGTCAGCCCTTCAATTTCCAGCTCTTCCAGCTTGCCGCACTGAATGGCACGTTGCTTCAGCTGCTGCAGTTTATTCAGGGTGATGCGCTCATCCATGCCCTGCGCCACCATGATCTCCTGCAGCGCCTGTACCGTGCCCGAGGCGCCGACGCAGGCTTGCCAGCCCTGTTGACGCAGTTGCGCGGCAATCGGGTGAATCATTTCACGTGCCGCCTGTTCAGCCTGGTCAAAGTTTTCCTTCGCCAGATGCCGATCGCTGAAAAAGCGTTCCAGCCAGGTGACGCAGCCCATCGACAGGCTGAACAACACCGTGGCGTGCGAGCCATCACCGGTCGCCAGTTCAGTGCTGCCGCCGCCGATATCGACCACCAGACGCTGATCGGAACCGCCGGTGGTGTGCGCCACGCCCTGATAAATCAGGCGCGCCTCTTCTTCACCGCTGATCACGTTGATGGTACAGCCGAGAATCTGTTGCGCCGTATCGAGAAATTCCTGCGCATTCGCTGCCAGACGCAGCGTGGCGGTCGCCACCACGCGGATCTGATCGAGAGGGATGTCCTGCAGTTGTTCAGAGAACAGTTTGAGGCATTGCCAGCCGCGCGACATCGCCTCAGCTGACAAATGGTTGCTTTTATCCAGACCGGCCGCAAGGCGTACCTTGCGCTTAATTTTCGCGATGGTCTGAATACTGCCAGACACCTCGCGCACCACCAACATATGAAAGCTGTTAGAACCTAAATCAATCGCAGCATAAAGTGACGATGCGCTTAGCATGGTGAGCTTAACCCGAACGTTTACGGTTGTTGTTGCGTGGTGCACCGCGACGATTGGCGTTATTTCCTCCGCGACGCGGACCGTTACCGGTGCGGCTACGCGCCAGGCGTTTAGGCGGCGGCAGATCGGTCAGTAATGCATCACTGTTGTACTTGCTGACCGGAATGCTGTGACCAATGTACTCTTCAATCGCAGGCAGGTTCAGTGCGTACTCTTCACAGGCCAGGCTGATAGAATGTCCGCTGGCACCTGCGCGACCCGTACGACCGATACGGTGAACGTAATCTTCGCAATCGTCCGGCAGATCGTAGTTAAACACGTGGGTAACGGCAGGAATATGCAGACCACGGGCGGCAACGTCAGTCGCAACCAGAATATCCACATCCCCTTTGGTGAAGTCGTCAAGAATGCGCAGGCGCTTCTTCTGAGCGACATCGCCGGTCAGCAGGCCGACACGGTGACCATCCGCAGCCAGATGGCCCCAGATATCTTCGCAACGGTGCTTGGTGTTGGCGAACACAATGGCACGATCCGGCCATTCTTCTTCCAGCAGGGTTTGCAGCAGGCGCATTTTCTCTTCGTTAGACGGATAGAAAAGCTCTTCCTGAATGCGGTGGCCGGTTTTCTGTTCCGGTTCCACTTCGACATATTCAGCACTGTTCATGTGCTCAAACGCCAGTTCACGCACCCGATAAGAGAGGGTGGCGGAGAACAGCATGCTGAGTCGCTGGGTTGCCGCAGGCATCCGGCGGAACAACCAGCGAATGTCTTTAATAAAGCCGAGATCGAACATGCGGTCGGCTTCGTCCAGCACCATCACCTGAATGGCACCGAGGTTAACGTGGTTTTGCTTCGCGTAATCAATCAGACGGCCGGTCGTCCCGACCAGAATGTCGACGCCTTGCTCCAGCACTTTCAGCTGTTTATCGTAGCCATCACCGCCGTAAGCGAGACCCAGCTTCAGGCCCGTTGAGGCGGTAAGCGGTTCTGCATCGGCATGAATTTGCACCGCAAGTTCACGCGTTGGCGCGAGAATTAATGCCCGCGGCTGGTTAACCTGACGACCTTCAGCCGCAGGATGAGAGAGAAGATGATGAAACGTTGACGTCAGAAACGCCATCGTTTTGCCGGTACCGGTTTGCGCCTGGCCTGCAACATCACGCCCGGAAAGCGTAAAGGGCAGAGCTAACGCCTGAATCGGCGTGCAGTATTGAAAGCCTTTACTATCAAGGGCTTCAACCACTTTTGGGTGCAGGGCGAAGTCGGAAAACTTCTGTTCAGTTAAGTGTGTTTTGCTCATAGTGTGGTAGAATATCAGCTTACTATCGCTTTACGAAAGCGTATCCGATGAAATAAAGTCAACCTACATTGGTTTATATTACGCCAATTCGCCAGGCATAATCTTGTGGAGTAAAACATGAGCAGCGATAAAATCGTTCATCTGACTGATGACAGTTTCGACACCGACGTGCTGAAGGCCGACGGCGTTACACTGGTAGATTTCTGGGCTGAATGGTGTGGTCCTTGCAAAATGATCGCCCCAATCCTTGATGAAGTTGCAGAAGAGTATGATGGCAAACTGACCATCGCTAAGCTGAATATTGATGATAACCCAGGCACGGCACCGAAATACGGCATTCGTGGTATCCCGACGCTGCTGCTGTTTAAAAATGGTGAAGTCGCCGCGACCAAAGTGGGCGCGCTGTCTAAAGGCCAGCTGAAAGAGTTCCTGAACGCCAACCTGGCGTAATTCAGGGCTGAACGTTCGGCAGTGGTGAATTTATCTCCTGCTGCTGGACGTTCGCTTTTAGGCGTGCTAAGTTACCAATACTGCATTACGAACTTACCTTGTAGTTAGCATCTAAAGTTTTCCCTTGTTAAACCCTGTCGCACTGTACCTTATAAAGATAGAACGGTTTAGCAATCTGACGGTTAGCTCCAACTCTGGCATCGCAATCGACCGTCTCCTCGCTTCCAGGTCGCCAACCCAGACGATGATCGTCGAGAAGAGTCGAAAAGAGCCATTAACGGCATGGATTAATTGCCATACCATTCACGACAAACATTTCGAGTATTACCCCGAGTTTAAGAACCCATCACTATGAATCTTACCGAATTAAAGAATACGCCGGTTGCTGAGCTGATTACTCTCGGCGAAAATATGGGGCTGGAAAATCAGGCTCGCATGCGCAAGCAGGACATCATCTTCTCCATCCTGAAGCAGCACGCGAAAAGCGGCGAAGACATCTTCGGTGATGGCGTGCTGGAGATACTGCAGGATGGATTTGGATTCCTCCGTTCCGGAGACAGCTCCTACCTCGCCGGTCCTGATGATATCTACGTTTCCCCTAGCCAAATCCGCCGCTTCAACCTCCGCACAGGTGACACCATCTCTGGCAAAATTCGTCCCCCGAAAGAGGGTGAACGTTATTTTGCGCTGCTGAAAGTTAATGAAGTTAACTACGACAAGCCGGAAAACGCGCGTAATAAGATTCTGTTCGAAAACCTCACGCCGCTGCACGCGAATAAACGTCTGCGTATGGAGCGGGGTAATGGCTCAACGGAAGATTTGACGGCGCGCGTACTGGATCTGGCTTCACCGATCGGTCGTGGTCAGCGTGGTCTGATCGTAGCACCGCCGAAAGCCGGTAAAACCATGCTGCTGCAGAACATTGCGCAGAGCCTGGCGTATAACTACCCGGATTGCACCCTGATGGTGCTGCTGATCGACGAACGTCCGGAAGAAGTCACCGAGATGCAACGTCTGGTCAAAGGTGAAGTTATCGCTTCTACCTTCGATGAGCCCGCTTCGCGCCACGTTCAGGTCGCTGAAATGGTGATCGAAAAGGCCAAGCGTCTGGTTGAACACAAAAAAGACGTGATCATCCTGCTCGACTCCATCACCCGTCTGGCGCGTGCTTACAACACCGTGGTTCCGGCATCAGGTAAAGTCCTGACCGGTGGTGTTGATGCCAACGCCCTGCACCGTCCGAAGCGTTTCTTCGGTGCGGCACGTAACGTGGAAGAGGGCGGCAGCCTGACCATCATCGCGACCGCGCTGGTAGACACCGGTTCGAAGATGGATGAGGTGATTTACGAAGAGTTTAAAGGTACCGGTAACATGGAACTGCATCTCTCACGTAAAATCGCAGAAAAACGCGTCTTCCCGGCGATTGATTACAATCGTTCTGGTACCCGTAAAGAAGAGCTGCTCACTTCTCAGGAAGAGCTGCAGAAGATGTGGATCCTGCGTAAGATTATTCACCCAATGGGCGAGATCGACGCGATGGAGTTCCTCATCAACAAGTTGGCGATGACCAAAACCAACGACGAATTCTTCGATATGATGAAGCGTTCCTAATCCGATACTGTAAAGCCGAACCACAGATTCGGCTTTTTTAGCTTAAATGCGCAGAAAATCGACCTTACGCCACGTCTCAACGTGGCGTTTTTCATTTGTGAGCTATAGGATTGAACACTGACAGGAGCATTTATAATGACTGTGGTAGTGGTGACGAATTAATGACCGTTCGTGCATCTCTTTATGCAGAATTCGGAATCCGACGCAGCGATAAACGCACTTTTTCGCGTATTGTTGCCCGGGATGTTAGCTGAGAGCGTTTAACGTGAATTTACTCACTATGAGTACTGAGCTTGGTTTAATTTTTCTCTTTTCCCTGGCTTTCCTCTTTTTTGCTCGAAAAGCAGCTAAAAAAATTGGTTTAGTTGATAAGCCTAACTCACGTAAACGCCATCATGGCGCGATTCCGTTGGTGGGCGGCATTTCTGTGTTCGCAGGTATCTGCTTCACCTTCGCAATAACCAATTATTATCTGCCGCATGCGCTGCTCTATCTGGGGTGTGCCGGGGTACTGGTGCTGGTTGGCGCGCTGGACGATCGTTTCGATATCAGCGTGAAAATCCGTGCCGTGGTACAGGCGCTCGTCGCCGTTGTGATGATGGTCGGTGCCAAACTTTATCTGCTCAGCCTCGGCTTTATTGTCGGTCCGTTTGAACTGATCGTCGGGCCGTTTGGCTACGTGCTGACGCTGTTTGCCGTCTGGGCGGCGATTAACGCCTTTAATATGGTCGACGGGATTGACGGCCTGCTGGGCGGACTCTCCTCAGTGACCTTCGCGGCGATGGGCATCATCCTCTACTTTGATGGCCAGACCAGCCTCGCCATGTGGTGCTTTGCGATGATCGCCGCCACGCTGCCCTACATTCTGCTTAACCTCGGCTTCCTCGGACGTCGCTTCAAAGTCTTTATGGGCGATGCGGGCAGCACGATGATCGGCTTCACCATCATCTGGATTCTGCTGGAAACCACGCAGGGCCTGAGCCATCCGATTACGCCGGTGACCGCGCTGTGGCTGATTGCCATTCCATTAATGGACATGGTGGCGATTATGTATCGCCGTCTGCGCAAAGGCATGAGCCCGTTCTCTGCCGACCGCCAGCATATCCATCATCTGATCATGCGCGCCGGTTTTAGCTCGCGTCAGGCCTTTGTCCTGATTACCGTTGCTGCCGCGATCCTCGCCGGTATCGGCGTTTTAGGCGAATACCTGGCGTTCATCCCCGAATGGGTGATGCTGCTGCTGTTCCTGGTGGCCTTTATGGTTTACGGCTACTGCCTGAAGCATGCGTGGCGCGTGGCGCGACGTGTCCGGCGGATCAAACGCCGTCTGAGCCATTACCGCGACGCCAAAAAAAACTTACCCCGCTAAGCGCTGATAAAGGATAACGCTGCCATGCCTGCTGACATTGTGGACAACGAACTGGATATTCGCGGCTTATGTTGCCGTTTATGGCGTGGCAAGCGCTGGATTGTCGGGCTGGCGTTGCTGTTTGCGCTGGTCGCCTGGCTGGCGACGCTGCTGATGAAACAGGTCTGGAGCACCACGGCGGTCACCGATCGCCCGACGGTGAACATGCTCGGATCTTACTATGCGCAGCAGCAGTTCCTCGCCAATCTGGATGTGCGCAACAATGCCCTGACCCTGGCCGCTCCGTCACCCACGGTGATGGATGAGGTCTATCAGGAATTCACCATGCAGCTTGCCTCATGGGATACACGCCGCGAGTTCTGGCAACAAACTGATTATTACAAAAGCCGAAAAACCGGTAATGCGCACAACGACGCTGCGCTGCTTGACGATATGATCAGCAATATTCTGTTTACGCCTGCTGATGCGGCGCACAACCTGCCGGATAACGTGCGGCTTAAAGCGGAAACCGCCGGCGATGCGAATAATCTGCTGCGTCAGTACATTGCCTATGCCAGCGAGCGTGCAGCCCGTCATCTGAACGAAGAATTCAAAGGGGCCTGGCAGGCGCGCACGGCACAGCTTCAGGCGCAGGTTAAGCGGCAGGAAGATGTGGCCAACGCGGTGTTTCAGCGTCAGCAACACCGGCTGGAGCAGGCACTGAAGATTGCCAGCCAGCAGGGTATTAATGAAAAGCAGGCGCGCGAAGCTGGTGAAAACCTGGCGGACAGCGACCTGTTTCTGCTGGGCAAGCCAGTTTTACAAGGGCAGCTCGAGACCCTGCGCGCTACCGGCCCGAACTTCGATATAAGCTATGATCAGAACAGAGCCATGCTGACCACGCTGGTCGCCGGCCCGACGCTGAACAGTAAATTCCAGACTTACCGCTACCTGCGTACCCCCGAAGAACCGGTGTCGCGTGATAGTCCACGCCGCCTGTTCATGATGATTATGTGGGGTGCCGTAGGGGCATTGGTTGGGGCTGGTGTGGCGCTGGCACGTCGTCCGCGTCTGATGTCAGACCAGCGTCATTGAGAGAAACAGTGTGAAAGTTCTGACAGTATTTGGTACCCGTCCCGAAGCGATTAAGATGGCGCCCCTGGTGCAGGCCCTGGCGCAGGATCCGGCGTTTGAATCGCGTCTGTGCGTCACGGCACAGCATCGTGAAATGCTCGATCAGGTGCTGCGCCTGTTTCAGCTGCAGCCGGACTATGACCTTAATATTATGCGTCCTGAGCAGGGGCTGACCGAGATCACCTGCCGCATTTTAGAGGGCATGAAAACCGTGTTGCTCGACTTCAGACCAGACATCGTGCTGGTTCATGGCGACACCACCACCACCTTAGCGGCCAGCCTGGCGGCGTTTTATCAGCAAATCCCGGTCGGCCATGTTGAAGCCGGACTGCGCACCGGTGATCTCGCGTCACCGTGGCCGGAAGAGGGGAACCGCAAACTCACCGGTCATCTCGCCCGTCTCCATTTCACCCCCACCTCGCGCTCGCGCCAGAACCTGTTGCAGGAAAATCTGCCGGATGCGCGCATCGTGGTGACCGGCAATACGGTGATTGATGCGCTGCTGTGGGTGCGCGATCGGGTGCTGGATGACTGCAATCTGAATGCCCAGCTGGCGGCGCGCTATCCGTTTCTCGACGCCAGCAAGAAACTGGTGCTGGTGACCGGCCATCGGCGTGAAAGCTTCGGTGACGGTTTCGAGCGGATCTGTAGCGCGCTGGCGCAGATTGCGCGTCAGCATCCGGAGGCGCAAATCGTCTATCCGGTGCACCTTAATCCCAACGTCAGCGAGCCGGTTAACCGCATACTCAGCGGCGTTGAAAATATCATTCTGATCGAGCCCCAGGAGTATCTGCCTTTTGTCTGGCTGATGAACCGTGCCTGGCTGATTCTCACCGATTCGGGTGGCATTCAGGAGGAAGCGCCGTCGCTGGGCAAACCGGTGCTGGTAATGCGCGATACCACAGAACGGCCCGAAGCGGTCGATGCGGGTACGGTTAAACTGGTAGGGACGGATATCGACAGAATCGTCGCGGAGGTCAGCACCTTGCTGACGGATGACAATGCCTGGCAGGCGATGAGCCATGCCCATAACCCGTATGGCGATGGCAAAGCCTGTGGCCGTATTTTGCAAGCCTTAAAAGATAACCGAGCCGACTTATGAGTTTTGAAACCATTTCCGTGATTGGACTGGGATACATTGGGCTGCCAACGGCAGCCGTTTTTGCCTCAAAGGGAAAAAAAGTAGTGGGTGTGGATATCAACGCCCGGGCGGTTGAAACCATCAATCGCGGTGCGATTCATATCGTGGAACCCGATTTAGACCAGGTGGTGCATGCCGCCGTCACGCGCGGCGATCTGCGGGCGACAACCCAGCCGGAAGCCGCCGATGCGTTTCTTATCGCCGTGCCGACGCCTTTTCAGGCAGAGCATCAGCCCGATCTGCGCTTCGTGCAGGCTGCAGCGGAGTCGATCGCACCGGTGCTGAAGCCGGGCGATTTAGTGATTCTTGAATCAACCTCGCCGGTTGGCACCACCGAGCAGATGGCTGACTGGCTGGCCGCAGCGCGTCCCGATTTGCGTTTCCCGCAGCACGGTGAAACGCCCGATATTTATATCGCCTACTGTCCGGAGCGGGTGCTGCCAGGCAAGGTGATGGTGGAACTGATTAATAACGATCGGGTAATTGGCGGCATGACGCCAGCCTGCTCGGCCCGCGCCAGTGAACTCTATCGGCTGTTTTTAAAAGGTGAATGCGTGGAAACCAACGCCCGCACCGCTGAGATGTGTAAGCTGACCGAAAACAGCTTCCGTGACGTTAATATCGCCTTTGCGAATGAGCTGTCGCTGATTTGCGCCGATCAGGGGATTAACGTCTGGGAACTGATTGCGCTGGCGAATCGCCATCCGCGCGTCAACATCCTGCAGCCCGGACCGGGCGTCGGCGGTCACTGCATCGCTGTCGATCCGTGGTTCATCGTGGCGCAGAATCCTGAGCTGGCGCGCCTGATCCGCACGGCGCGTGAGGTTAATGACGCTAAGCCGCAATGGGTACTGGATCAGGTCAAAACGGCAGTAGCGGACAGCCTGACGCAGACCGGTAAGCGTGCTACTGAGTTGACCATTGCCTGCTTTGGACTGGCCTTCAAGCCGGACATTGATGATCTGCGCGAAAGCCCGGCGATGGGTGTCGCCCGACTGATTGCTGACTGGCACAGCGGCAGCACCTGGGTGGTTGAACCGCACATCGACCAGATTCCTGCGGCCCTCAGGGATAAAGCCACGCTGGTCTCCAGTGAGCAGGCGCTGGCGCAGGCCGATATCCTGGTGATGCTGGTGGATCATCGCGCCTTCCGCGCAGTGGATGCCGCCGGGGTGCGCCAGCAGTGGGTGGTCGATACCAAAGGCGTCTGGCGATGAAACGTTTTCTGATCACTGGCGGTGCTGGCTTTATCGGATCGGCGCTGGTTCGTTTTCTGATTGCCGAAACGGACCACCAGGTGGTGGTGGTCGACAAACTCAGCTATGCCGGCAATCTTGCTTCGCTGAGCAGCGTCGCCGATTCGCCACGCTTTATCTTTGAGCAGGCTGATATTTGCGACCGGCCGGCGCTCGATCAGATTTTCGCCCGTCATCAACCCGACTGCGTGATGCATCTTGCTGCGGAAAGTCATGTAGATCGCTCTATTGACGGACCGATGGCCTTTATCGAAACCAACATTGTCGGGACTTACCAGCTGCTGGAAGCGGCGCGTTTTTACTGGCAGGCGCTGGATGTCGCGCGCAAAGCCGCCTTTATCTTTCACCACATCTCCACCGATGAGGTGTTCGGCGATCTGCATAGCAGTCAGGAATACTTTACCGAAACTACCCCTTACGCGCCGAGCAGCCCTTACTCTGCCAGTAAAGCCAGCAGCGACCATTTAGTCCGGGCCTGGCTGCGAACCTACGGTTTACCTACGCTGGTCACCAACTGTTCAAACAATTACGGTCCGTGCCACTTCCCGGAAAAACTGATCCCACTGACCATCATCAACGCCCTGGCGGGCAAAGCGTTGCCGGTGTACGGCAACGGACAACAGATCCGTGACTGGCTCTATGTCGAAGATCATGCCCGCGCGCTGTACCAGGTTGTCAGTCATGGCAAGCCTGGCGAGACGTACAATATTGGCGGCCATAATGAGCGGCGCAATATTGAGGTGGTGGAAACCGTATGCAGCCTGCTGGAAGAGCTGGCTGCAGATCAAAAACCGCAGGGGCTGGCCCATTATCGTGACCTGATCACCTACGTAACCGACCGTCCCGGCCATGACCAGCGGTACGCCATTGATGCCAGCAAAATCGCGCGAGAACTGGGCTGGCTGCCGCAGGAAACGTTTGAAAGCGGCATGCGTAAAACGGTTGCCTGGTATCTGGCGAATCCCGACTGGTGGCAGGCCATTCTCGACGGGCGCTACCGTGGTGAGCGCCTCGGCTTATCGCAATAATCAGCGAAAGGAGCAGCGATGAAAGGCATCATTTTAGCCGGAGGATCGGGAACACGGTTACATCCCATCACCCGTGCAGTTTCTAAACAACTGCTGCCGGTCTATGACAAACCAATGATCTACTACCCGCTGTCAGTTCTGATGCTGGCGGGTATCCGCGATATTCTGCTGATTACCACGCCGGAAGATCGGGCGCAATTTGAGCGTCTGCTGGGCGACGGAGCGGAATTTGGTCTGCGGCTCAGTTATGCGGTTCAGCCCCGTCCGGACGGTCTGGCGCAGGCGTTTATCATCGGTGAATCTTTTATTGGCGACGATAATTGCTGCCTGGTTCTGGGCGACAATCTCTACTTCGGCCAGGGATTCAGTCCGAAGCTACGAAAAGTGGTAGAGCAGAACCGTGGCGCGACCGTGTTCGGTTATCAGGTGATGGATCCCGAACGCTTCGGTGTGGTGGAGTTTGATGATGACTTTAAAGCGATTTCTATTGAAGAGAAGCCAAAGCAGCCGAAGTCTCGCTGGGCGGTAACCGGCCTCTATTTCTATGATAATCAGGTGGTCGACTTCGCCAGACAGGTTAAGCCTTCGCCACGCGGTGAACTGGAAATCACCGCCATTAATCAGATGTATCTTGAGCGCGGTGAGCTGACTGTCGAACTGCTGGGACGCGGATTCGCATGGCTGGATACCGGTACCCATGACAGCCTGGTGGAAGCGAGCATGTTTGTGCAGACGGTTGAAAAACGTCAGGGCTTCAAGATTGCCTGTCTGGAAGAGATCGCCTGGCGTAACAGCTGGCTGAGTGATGACCAGCTACGTGCGGCAGGCGAAGCGCTGACCAAAACCGGCTACGGCCAATATCTGCTGGATCTGTTACATGCCCGTCCACGTCAATATTAATCCCCTTCGCTGGGAGAGTCAGTTCTTCGGTGTTGAGACCGTGCGGCTGGATCTTAACGGTGACACCGCCCTGGATGCAGCGCTGCAACATCCCTGCGCGCTGCTGCAGGTCAAAGTGCCCGCCAGCCAGACCGCGCTGATTGATACGCTGCAGCAGCACCGGTTCCAGCTGGTGGAAGGCGAAGCGGATCTGACGCTGCCGATTAACCAGACCGAACGACAGGTCGGCATTCGCATTGCACGCGAGGCGCAAATTCCGGCCCTGCGCGAGGCGGCCTCACAGCTGTTCAGTCAGAGTCGCTTTCGTGCGCCGTGGTATGCGCCCGATGCCAGCGGGCGTTTCTACGCCCAGTGGATTGAAAACGCGGTGCGTGGCACCTTTGATCATCAATGCCTAGTGGCTGCGGATGCGGCAGGCCAGCTACAGGGCTTCGTCTCGTTGCGTGAAGTGGACGGCGACGCTCGTATTGGTTTGCTGGCGGTGCTGCCTGACGCGCAGGGCCAGGGACTGGGCCAACGGCTGATGCTGGCGGCAGCGGACTGGGCGCGGGTGCGGCGACTGGCGCAGCTTCGGGTCGCCACTCAGCTCAGCAATCTCACGGCGATGCGCCTCTATTTACGCAGCGGTGCCCGCATCGACAGCACCGCCTACTGGTTCTACAGGAAAGGTCATGATTCCATTTAATGCACCCCCGGTTGTGGGCACCGAAATTGAGTACATGCAGTCGGCGATGAACAGCGGCAAGCTGTGCGGAGACGGCGGTTTTACCCGTCGCTGCCAGCAGTGGATGGAGCAGCGCTTTGGCAGTAAAAAAGTGCTGCTGACCCCCTCCTGCACCGCGTCGCTGGAGATGGCCGCGCTGTTGATCGATCTGCAGCCGGGCGATGAAGTGATCATGCCGAGCTACACCTTCGTCTCTACCGCCAACGCCTTTGTGCTGCGCGGCGCCCGCATCGTGTTTGTCGATGTGCGTCCCGACACCATGAATATCGACGAGACGCTGATTGAAGCCGCCATCACCGAAAGAACCCGCGCTATCGTGCCGGTGCACTACGCCGGCGTCGCCTGTGAAATGGACACCATAATGGCGCTGGCGGCGAAGCATAAGCTGTTTGTCATTGAAGATGCGGCGCAGGGCGTGATGTCACGCTACAAAGGCCGTGCGCTGGGCACTATAGGTCACATCGGTTGTTTCAGCTTCCATGAAACCAAGAACTACACCGCTGGTGGTGAAGGCGGGGCGACGTTAATTAACGATGCCAGCCTGGTTGAACGCGCCGAAATCATTCGCGAAAAAGGCACTAACCGCAGCCAGTTTTTCCGCGGTCAGGTGGATAAATATACCTGGCGCGATATGGGATCAAGCTACCTGATGGCCGATTTGCAGGCAGCCTATCTCTGGGCGCAGCTGGAAGCGGCTGAACGCATCAACCAGCAGCGGTTGCGCATCTGGCAGCGTTATCATGATGCGTTACAGCCGCTGGCGGAGCAGGGGCGAATCGCGCTGCCGGCGATCCCCGCTAACTGTGAGCACAACGCGCATATGTTTTACATCAAACTGCGCGATCAGGACGACCGTCAGGCGTTGATTAACTGGATGAAAGAAGCCGAGATACTGACGGTATTCCACTACATTCCGCTACACAGTTCGCCGGCTGGCCAGCGTTTCTCGCAGTTTTTCGGCGACGACCGCTTCACCACCGTTGAGAGTGAACGCCTGCTGCGCCTGCCATTGTTCTATAACCTGTCGGATAACAACCAGAGCACGGTTATCAGCTCGCTGCTGAGCTTCTTTTCCTGATGTCACTGGCCAGAGCTTCAGTATGGACCGCATCGTCCACGCTGGTAAAAATCGTTGCCGGACTGCTGGTGGTCAAACTGCTGGCGGTCAGCTTCGGGCCGGAGGGCGTCGGTCAGGCGGGTAACTTTCGTCAGCTGATTACCGTGCTGGGCGTGCTGGCGGGGGCCGGAATTTTCAACGGCGTGACCAGCTATGTGGCGCAGTATCAGCAGCAGCCCGAACGGTTACGGGCGCTGGTCGGTACCGCCTCAACCCTGGTGCTGGGCTTTTCCGGCGTGCTGGCGCTGCTGTTCCTGCTGGCGGCAGGCCCGATCAGCAGCGCGCTGTTTGGTCACGATCGCTATCAGAACGTGATCCGCGTGGTGGCGTTTCTTCAGCTCGGTATCGCCTGGGCGAACTTTAGTCTGGCGCTGCTGAAAGGGTATCGTGATGCGCGCGGCAATGCGCTGGCGCTGATTCTCGGCAGCCTGATTGGCGTCGCCGGTTATCTGTTGTGCTGGTGGTTTGGTGGTTATCAGGGCGCACTGATCGGTCTGGCGCTGGTGCCGGCACTGTTGCTGGTGCCGGCAGTGGTGTTGCTGAAACGCCGCGTACCCTTGCCGCTCAGCTGGCTGCGTCCGCAATGGCAGCCCGAGCTGGCGCGTAATCTGGCTAAATATACCCTGATGGCGTTGATTACCACCGTGACGCTGCCGGTAGCTTGGGTAATGATGCGTAACCTGCTGGCGCAGCAGCAGGGCTGGGCGCAGGTCGGACTGTGGCAGGGCGTGACCAGCATCTCCGATGCCTATCTGCAATTTATCACCGCCACCTTCAGCGTCTGGCTGCTGCCGACGCTGGCGCGACTGGATAACAAACGCGATATTGCCCAGGAAATTGGCCGGGCTCTGCGCTTTGTGCTGCCAGCGGTAGCGGTGGCCAGTTTCGCGGTCTGGATGCTGCGGGATGTTGCCATCAGCCTGCTGTTTTCCGACGCGTTCCGTGGCATGCGCGATCTGTTTGTCTGGCAACTGTGCGGTGATGTTTTTAAAGTGGGAGCCTATGTTTTCGGATATCTGGTGATCGCCAAGGCCTCGCTGCGCTTTTATGTTCTGACTGAGATCAGCCAGTTTGTATTGCTGACGCTGTTCTCACGCTGGCTAATCCCGTTACAGGGCGCGACGGGTGCGGCGCAGGCCTACATGTTTACCTATATGGCTTACTTTGCCCTGTGTTGTGGCGCTTTTATGGTTTATTGCCGGAAAAAATGACTTTAATTCACGTTTTGGGATCGGATATTCCCCACCACAACCTCACGGTGCTGCGTTTCTTCAACGACATACTGAGCGTTGAACAGCCCACGGCCACGCCACGCCATTTTATGGTGGTGACGCAACAGCCTGAGAGCTTTTCGCCGTTCAGCGCCTTACAGATTGAGTGCTTTGCCAGTAAAAAAGCGCTGGCGCAGGCGGTATTGCAGCGCGCCAGGCAGCGTCAGCAACGCTTTTTCTGCCACGGCCAGTTCAATCCCTGGCTCTGGCTGGCGTTACTCAGCGGCAAGCTGCATCGTTCCCAGCTGTTCTGGCACGTGTGGGGCGCTGACCTGTATGAAGATTCTCGCAGCCTGAAGTTTCGCCTGTTCTATTTTCTACGCCGGATGGCGCAGGGGCGGGTAGCGCACGTTTTTGCCACCCGCGGCGATCTGCATCATTACCAGCAACGCCATCGCCGGGTACCCGGTTCGTTACTCTATTTCCCGACCCGCATGCCGGACACCGCGGTCCACTCTGCGCCCGATTCGAGGTTTACCCTGCTGCTGGGAAATTCAGGCGATCCGAGTAACCGGCATATCGACGGACTCAAGGCGATCCGCGCGCAGTTTGGCGACCAGGTGCGTATCGAGGTGCCGCTGGGATATCCGCCGAATAATCAGGCCTATATCAGTCAGGTGCGGGCCGCGGCTGAGGCGCTGTATCCGCAGGGGCAGGTGAACCTGATTAGTGAACAAATGGCGTTTGATGACTATTTAGCGCTGCTGGCGCGCTGCCACGTCGGCTATTTTATGTTTGAACGTCAGCAAGGGATCGGGACCTTGTGTCTGTTAATCCAGGCCAACGTACCTTTTGTCCTGAGCCGTAAAAACCCGTTCTGGCGTGATGTGGCGGAGCAGCAGTTACCGGTGCTGTTTAGCGAAGATGCGCTCTCGCCTGCAGTGATTACCGAGGCGCGTCGTCAGCTGGCGGGTTGCGACAAACAGGAGATCGCCTTTTTCGCGCCCGGCTATCTGGCCGGATGGCATTCAGCATTACGCCTCAGCGAAGGGGAGTTGCCATGAGCCTTGTGCAGTTTAGCGGTCTGCTGGCGGTCTACCTGCTGTCGCTGGGTTTTATTCTGACCCTGACCTGGCGGGAGTTTAAGCGCGTGCGTTTTAACTTCCATCTGTTCTTCACACTGCTGTTCTTACTGACTTTTTACTTCGGCTTTCCGCTGACCAGCGTGCTGGTGTTCCGTTTTAACGTTGAAGTGGTGCCGGTAGCGTCTCTGCTGCAGGCGCTGCTGTCGGCCACCGGATTTTATGCCATCTATTACGTCAGCTATAAGGTCCGACTGCGGCCCGCGAACGCCTCGCTGGCCAAACCCTGGCTGCAGATGAACCGGGTCGAAACCCACCTGACCTGCGTGATCCTGGCGCTGGTGGCGCTGGGCACCGTGACGGTGTTTTTCATCCACAACGGTTTTCTGCTGTTCCGTCTGACCGCCTATAACCAGATTTTCTCCAGTGAAGTCTCTGGCGTGGCGCTTAAGCGCTTCTTCTATTTCTTTATTCCGGCGATGTTGATCCCCTATTTTTTGCGCCCGACACGACGCAACTGGCTGCTGTTTCTGGTAGTAACCGTCGCTTTTGGTCTGCTGACCTACGCGCTGGTCGGCGGTACCCGTGCCAATATCATTATCGCGTTTGCCCTGTTTCTGTTTATCGGCATTACCCGCGGCTGGATTACGCTGTGGATGCTGGCAACTGCGGGCGTCATGGCGATTGCCGGCATGTTCTGGCTGGCGCTGCGCCGTTATAACCTCGACGTGATGGGCGATGAAGCCTTTTATACCTTTCTCTACCTGACGCGTGATACCTTCTCGCCGTGGGAGAACCTGGCGTTACTGCTGGATAACTATGCCCGCATTGAATTTCAGGGACTGGCGCCGCTCTGGCGTGACTTTTATGTGTTTATTCCCAGCTGGTTGTGGCCGGATCGTCCGCTGGCGGTGCTGAACAGCGCTAACTACTTCACCTGGGAAGTGCTGAATAACCATTCGGGACTGGCGATCTCGCCAACGCTGATCGGTTCGCTGGTGGTGATGGGCGGCGTCTGGGCAATCCCGATCGGTGCGGTGGCGGTGGGGATGATTATCAAAGTCTTCGATGCACTCTATGCGCGAGGCTGCCAGGAAACCAATCGCTACAGCGGGGCTATTCTGCAAAGTTTCTGTTTTGGCGCGGTGTTCAACATGATCGTGCTGGCGCGTGAAGGTCTGGATGCGTTTGGCTCACGCGTGGTGTTTTTCGCTATTATTTTTGCCGCCTGTCTGGGCGTGGCTAAATTACTATTTTGGTTATTGGATCGCGCCGGTTTAATTCGCGACCGCAGCGAGCGGGTGCTGCATAGCCCCTCCTGATTAACCTCTGGGATTGACGGAAGATATGACAAAGTTACCTGACTCGCCGCAGTACCGGATTCGCGGCGTCGCGCTGTATGGCTTCGACAGCATGCCGTCGGCGGTGGATTTTTTAATGCCGCCGCAGGGCGTGCGGAGCGGCATCTTAGTCGCCATCAATGCAGAAAAGATTCTGACTGCCGAACGGGATGAGGGATTACGTAACCTGTTAACGCAGGCCGAGTTCGCCTATCCGGACGGCATCAGTATCGTCCGTTCAATCCGTAAAAAATACCCGCAGGCGTCGGTACAGCGCATTGCTGGCGCAGACTTATGGGAAGCCCTGATGGAGCGGGCCGGACGTGAGGGCACCCCGGTGTTCCTGATCGGTGGGCGTCAGGCGGTGCTGGATGAAACCTGCGACAAGCTGCGTCGTCAGTGGAATGTAAACATTGTCGGGGCGCAGGATGGTTATTTTGCGCCAGCCGATCAAGATGCGCTGTTTGCCCGCGTGGCCGCCAGCGGTGCGAAGCTGGTGACGGTTGCACTGGGTTCACCTCGCCAGGAGCTGTTAATGCTGGCGTGCCGCGCCCACTGGCCTGATGCGCTCTATATGGGTGTCGGTGGCACCTATGATGTTTTCACCGGTCATGTGAAGCGCGCACCTAAAATCTGGCAGCGACTCGGACTGGAATGGCTTTATCGGTTGATCAGGCAGCCAGGCCGCTGGCGCAGGCAATTAAAACTGCTGAAATATTTGCGCTACCACTGGCGTGGCGATCTCTGATATTGCTGATTAATGCCGCATTTTTACCCGGAAGGTGGGGAGAAGTGCACTATTTGTCGACGAAATGCACAAAGCGTAATCAAACGCGTTTTTTTATTGAAAAAGCACTAGACACGATGGGCGCTTATCTCTAGTATGCACATCCGCAACGGCGCTACGCGCCCGTAGCTCAGCTGGATAGAGCGCTGCCCTCCGGAGGCAGAGGTCTCAGGTTCGAATCCTGTCGGGCGCGCCATATCGTTTGTGCGCATGAGCTTCGGTGGTTTGATTTACCGCGTTAGTTGGCAGTAAAGATTTAGATGCTGCAGGTTTTAAACTTGTAACATTCGGTACAGTGGTGGCTATAGCTCAGTTGGTAGAGCCCTGGATTGTGATTCCAGTTGTCGTGGGTTCGAGTCCCATTAGCCACCCCAGATTTTGCTGGGATACGCGAAGGTGGCGGAATTGGTAGACGCGCTAGCTTCAGGTGTTAGTGTCTTAACGGACGTGAGGGTTCAAGTCCCTCTCTTCGCACCAGGCAAAACAGTTAAAAAAATCGGCGAGTAGCGCAGCTTGGTAGCGCAACTGGTTTGGGACCAGTGGGTCGGAGGTTCGAATCCTCTCTCGCCGACCATTTTAGAAACCTGTCTGAAAAGACAGGTTTTTTTTCGTCTGTAGCAAAAGAGGATGAGAACCTCCGCAGGAGGTTTGAGCCGAGCGCAGCGAGACAACGTTGCTTCAGCAACGGCTCGCAGAGCCAGGTAATCCTCTCTCGCCGACCATTTTAGAAACCTGTCTGAAAAGACAGGTTTTTTTTCGTCTGTCGGTTAGCGAAAGACCGGCCGCGTCGCTATTCTGCGACAGTTAACCTGTTGATTTTATAAGGATGTCCGACAGTTTCTCGTGGCTGTCTCCAGAGAGAGACAGCGAAGCGGACCGGTGTCGCTGAATACCGACACTCGCGGCAGGCTGTTTACGTCACCTTATTCCGTATTTTTATTAAATAGCTGATTTAAAAAGGCTTTGAAAATAAAATCTAAGCTGGCATGAATTATGCAATAATAAACCTGTAGATGCTCATTCCACCTCTTATGTTTGCTGATGCAACATAAACCTGGGAATGATGCAGAGCCAATTTTTAGGTACCTGTTGTCTGCCTGCCTGTATCGCGAAAGTCTTACAGGGTTAACAGACACCACGTTGAGTCAGGTACCTCCCGGTTGTCTTACCGACCTGATCTTGCACCTGCCTATGGCAGGTGTTTTTTTATCTGCGGTTTACTGCCGGCTGGCGGTAAATGTCGGGCACAAAAAAGCCGGGCAAGCCCGGCTTTTATCTTTCTCTCCGGCCAATCAGGCGCCGGGATTGTTCTTCAGCGTCAGCAATAAGCCTTCACGACGCATCTTTGCCGCTTCTTCCGGGCGACGCAGGCGATCGTATACATCCGCCAGCCAGGCATAGTCGAACGCATCAGGACGCTGTGCCAGCGCCTGCTGCAGCGCTTCGGCCGCCTGTTGCCATTCACCATGACGCATCAACAGCTGACCCAGCGTACTGTGCAGCAGCGGCGTAGCACCATGCTGTTTAATCTGCTGGCGTAACGCTTTCTCCAGCGCTTCCGGATTCCCGCTCTTGATGCGTGGCATCAGCAGCACCAGCCGATCGTCATAGTGGCGTTTCAGCCCCTCCAGGACGATTGACTGCGCGGTATCGTGATCGTCACACTCAATCAGGTGGTCAGCCATCGCGACCTGCAGCGTGGTTTCCTGACGGGTTTTGCGGCTCAGATTGCCCCACCAGCGCTTCAGTCCGTCGCTACCCTGATCGGCCATCGCCTGACTCATCAGGCCCAGCCAGGCCTGTTGCTGCAGGGCAGCGCGGTGATCGTCATCGCCAACCTGTGCTTTCTGCATCGCTGGCAGAATATCCAGCAGGGCGCTCCAGGCGCCGGTACGGATATAAGCCTGCTCGGCCAGGCGCAGCACTTCAGGATGGCGCGGCGCAACTTCCAGTAAACGATCGATGCTGTGACGCGCGGCGTGATCTTCATTACGCGCCAGCTGAATACGCGCACGGGCAATTTCCACCGGGATGGTGTTGCTGTCTGACAGTTCAGCCGCCCGCTCCAGATGCTGATTGGCGCGGACTTCATCGCCACGCTGTTGGGCTGCTTCCGCCGCCAGCAGGTAGTTGGCGACCGGCACATCGGCATGATCGGCATCTTTAGACAGCAGTTTTTCAACCTGACGATGGTCGCCTTCCGCCAGCTTCATCAGCGCGGACTGGGTATGACGCTGGGCGCGACGACGTTTACGACCGGTAAACCAGCCGCGGGTACGGGCACCGGTATGCAGCACGCGACGCAGCAGCCATTCCACGGCCAGAATCACCAGCAGGCTGATGATCAGGATAATCACCAGCCCGGTCACGCTGGTCTCGATATTCCAGTTATCGGTCTGAATCAGCACGTAGCCCTGATGACCCGCGATCATCGGTCCCAGCACCACGCCAGCAATCAGCAGGATAAAGAGGATAAATACCTTAAGCATGCTTAGCCTCCCTGCTGATTAGCAGCGGCAGAGGGTTGCGCTAACAGGTTCCGCACGCGGGTTTGCATCAGCTGCTCAAGTAACGGCTGGCTTTCGAGGTTGTCCGGCAGATCCATATTGATGCTCTGCTGGCTCAGCTCATCCAGCTGGGCGAGAAACGCT
Source organism: Pantoea sp. PGP6 (assembly GCF_053474785.1). Taxonomy (NCBI): domain Bacteria; kingdom Pseudomonadati; phylum Pseudomonadota; class Gammaproteobacteria; order Enterobacterales; family Erwiniaceae; genus Pantoea; species Pantoea sp. PGP6. The sequence continues at coordinate 4,141,144 of NZ_JBQBMA010000001.1, read as the reverse complement.
TTGGTGGCGGCATCATTGGTATCGTACCAGGCGCGAACCCAGGCGGAGACGGTGTCGATCGACTGTTTGTAGATCTCATCCTGATGACGCGGAACCGCCTGAGCGGCAATCAGCAGACGGGAACGAATGTTCTCACGCAGATAAACATCCTGATTAGGTGCCAGCAGCGGTTGTGCGGTGTTATCACGGCGACGGATGGTAATAAAGTCATCCATAAAGTTGTGCCAGCTTTTCACCAGATTCTGTCGCCATTCGCGCACTGAACCTGACAGCTCACCACCGTCGCTGTCCATCGGCGCATCATCGCTGTCGTTATCGGCCAGACGCAGATTGTCGACATTGTTCGACAGCTGATTCAGCTTCAGGATCACGCCATCATAGTCGACCTGGCTGACCGATGAGAGGGTGCTGATATCCTGGGTTAACGCGCGACGGACATTCATCACGCTCGGGTCGTTCATGTCAGCCAGGCTGGCATCGGCGCTTTTCAGCAACGCGGCGGCGGTGGTGACATCCTGATCGCTCCACAGTTTGCGACCCGCCAGTTTCACCAGGTAATCCGCCTGCGCCAGCAACCAGCTGCGCACGTCGTTGCCTGAAATCACAGCCACTTTCTCACGCAGCGTTTCCAGCTCTTTGGCAGAGGCGCCCTGTTGGGCTTCCGCCTTCTGCAGCGCGGTTTCGGTGCTACTCAGCTGCTGCGTTAGCTGCTGTTTGTCGTTGCTGGCCTGCTGCTGAAGCGCGCTAAGCTGTTCGCTCAGACGCTGGTTGGTTTGTGCCTGTAAATCAGCCTGATGTTTCCCATTAAGGTATAAACCTGCACCAATCGCCAGCGCAATGACGATCGCAACCGCACCCAGCACCATGCCACCGTTTTTTGCTTTACGGGGTGGTGTGGCGTTGCTGGCAGCAGAGCGGTCGACTGCTGGGGTGGTTTCTTCAACCATGGCGGAGGAGTCTTTTTGTTCCGTCATATGTGGCACATCCCATTGTTAAAGTTCAGCGTAACGCGCGCAATAGCGCATCGTTATCGGCACCATCGGCTACCTGAATATCCTGCCAACCCAATCCTGCGGCCAGGGTAGCCAAACGTTCACTGACGACAATCAGTCGGCAGTTGAGCAACCATTCCTCGCGATCGATCGCGGGGAACAGCGAAAAAAGCTGTTGTAACATTTCTCCACTGGTCACCACCAGCACCGAGACGCCGCGATCGCGCCATCGCCGGCCTTCTGTCGCACCGTTATAGTGTTTCTGACAGCGCTGGTAGCAGGCGGCAAACGACACCTCTGCGCCGCGTTGCGTTAAGGTCTCCGCCAGTAGCTCCCGGCCGGGGTTACCGCGCAAAATCAGCGCACGCTTATGGGCAACCTGCTGCAGCGTATTTAACTGAATTAACTCTTCACTGGTTTCATGTGCATGCGGCCAGGTCACCTGCTGACCACTGACGGTATGGAACGCCAGCGCAGTGGATCGACCAATTGCATAATAGTCCAGCCCGGCGGGCCACGCTGTGACGGCGTGTTGAGCGTAGTGGATAACCTGCTGCGACAGGATAAAAACCAGATCGCCAGGTTGCAGATCGGCTAACTTTTGCGGCAGATGAGGCAGGTCGACGCCCGGCGCGAATTCAATCAGCGGCAGGCTCCATGCCTGCTTACCCAGGGCATGCAGGCGTGATACCAGCTCTGCTGCTGCGGGTTCCGGACGCGTCACCAGAATGGTCATGCCGGCGGCTGCCCCTGGTAAACTTCACGCAGGATTTCACGCGCGCCGCCGTTAAGCAGCTCATCGGCAAGTGAAATGCCCATCTGTTCTGCCTGATCGCGCGGCCCGCGGCGCTCGCCGCTGACCATCACGCTGCCATCCGGCGCGCCGACCATGCCACGTAGCCAGAGCTCATCGCCTTCCAGCACCGCAAAGCTGCCGATGGGCACCTGACAACCGCCTTCTAAGCGGGTATTCATGGCGCGTTCTGCTTTGACGCAGACGGCGGTATCATCGTGGTTTAACGCCTGCAACAGGCTGATTAAGTGGCTGTCGTTGAGACGGCACTCAATGCCGACCGCGCCCTGACCGACCGCGGGCAGGGAAACATCTGCCGGCAGCGCCTGACGGATCCGATCCTGCAGTCCGAGGCGCTTCAGTCCGGCGACGGCCAGAATAATGGCGTCATAGTCGCCAGCATCGAGTTTACTCAGTCGGGTACCGACGTTGCCACGCAGCGAGCGGATCACCAGATCCGGACGACGGGCGCTGATCTGACACTGACGGCGCAGGCTGGAAGTGCCGACGACCGCGCCATGCGGCAGGGCATCAATGGAGTCATAGTGATGAGAAACGAACGCATCGCGCGGATCATCGCGCTCGCAAATGGTGACCAGACCCAGACCGGCAGGGAAATCGACCGGCACATCTTTCATTGAGTGCACCGCCATGTCGGCCCGGCCATCCAGCATCGCCTGTTCGAGCTCTTTGACAAACAGCCCCTTGCCGCCCACTTTAGCCAGCGGCGTATCAAGGATAATGTCACCTTTGGTGACCATCGGCACCAGCTCAACCTGCAGGCCAGGATGGGCGCTCATCAAGCGTTGCTGTACATAATGTGCCTGCCATAATGCCAGCGGGCTTTGTCTTGTAGCAATTCTGAAAATTTTGTCTAACATGCTGTTAACCATTTTGATCGTTCACTGAATATCCTATCATCTATGAGGGAATGCTGTCAGTTTCAACGGATTGAAAACGGCCTGCTCACGGATTAGGCCCGATTTATCAAGGCTCATTTGATACCGATGCTGAAAAGGCGGGAAGCCAGTAAGAACGTGCTAAACTGTTAAGTAGCGCAACTTTCTTTACGGTCAATCTGCCGAGTGTTAGATTGATCACGTTTCCAGCAATAATCTGCCCACTTTTTCACTTTATAAGCGGCAGATGGTGGAAACAGGGTGCTTAAACACTGGGACAATCAGGCGAAACGTCTTGTACCTCTACATTGAGACACTGAAACAGAGACTGGATGCAATCAACCAGCTGCGCGTCGATCGTGCACTGGCTGCCATGGGACCCGCTTTTCAGCGCGTCTACAGTCTGCTGCCAACCTTATTACATTATCAACATCCGCAGATGCCGGGTTACCTTGAAGGTAACGTTCCACATGGCATCAGCTTCTTCACGCCTGATGAAAATCAGCGTCAGCTACTGGCCGATTTGACCGGCGACAGCGATCTGCGCCTTGCCGATGCGCCAAAAGGCGAAATGCCGATCACCGCGATCTATTCGATGGGCAGCACCTCGTCGGTCGGTCAGAACAGCGTGTCGGATCTCGACATCTGGGTCTGTCATCAATCCTGGCTGGACAATGAAGAGCGCCTCAATCTGCAGCGTAAATGCACCATGCTGCAGAAATGGTGCGTCTCGATGGGCGTGGAAGTGAGCTTCTTCCTGATCGATGAGAACCGTTTCCGGCATAACGAAAGCGGTAATCTGGGCGGTGAAGATTGCGGTTCGACCCAACATATTCTGCTGCTGGACGAGTTTTACCGCACGGCGGTGCGCATGGCGGGTAAACGTATCCTGTGGAACATGGTGCCCGGTGAAGAAGAGCACCATTATGACGACTATGTGATGTCGCTCTACGCCAAGGGTGTGTTGACGCCAAACGAATGGCTCGATCTGGGCGGCCTTGGCACGCTGTCGGCGGAAGAGTACTTCGGTGCCAGCCTGTGGCAGCTGTATAAAAGTATCGACTCGCCGTATAAAGCGGTGCTGAAAACCCTGCTGCTGGAAGCCTACAGCTGGGAATACCCGAATACACAACTGCTGGCGATGGACATCAAACAGCGCCTGCACGACGGCGAAATCATCTGCTTCGGGCTTGATCCCTATTGCATGATGCTGGAACGCGTTACGCATTATCTGACCAGCGTGGACGATCAGCCACGTCTCGATCTGGTGCGCCGCTGTTTCTACCTCAAAGTGTGCGAGAAACTCAGCACCGAAGAACATCAGCATCGCACCGGATGGCGGCGTGAAATTCTGTCGCAGCTGGTGAAAGAGTGGGGCTGGGATGACGAGAAAATAGCCATCCTGGATAACCGCGCAGAGTGGAAAATCGAGCGGGTGCGTGAAGCGCACAATGAACTGCTGGATGCGATGATGCAGAGTTATCGCAACCTGATCCGGTTTGCCCGCCGCAACAATTTAAGCGTCAGCGCGAGTCCGCAGGACATCGGCGTGTTGACCCGTAAACTGTACGCCGCGTTTGAAGCACTGCCAGGCAAGGTTACCCTGGTCAACCCGCAGATTTCGCCCGATCTTTCTGAGCCGAACCTGACCTTTATTCATGTGCCGCCTGGCCGGGCCAACCGCGCTGGCTGGTACCTGTATAATCAGGCGCCAGACATGGATTCGATCATCAGCCATCAGCCGCTGGAATATAACCGCTACCTGAATAAGCTGGTGGCGTGGGCGTGGTTCAACGGTCTGCTGACCCGCAAAACCCGGCTGCACATTAAAGGCAATGAGATCTGCGATCTGGCGCGTCTGCAGGAGCTGGTCAATGACGTCTCCAGTCATTTCCCGCTTCGCCTGCCAGCCCCGACGCCAAAAGCGCTCTACAGCCCGTGTGAAATTCGTCACCTCGCGATTATCGTCAACCTCGAGCACGATCCAACCTCGGCGTTCCGTAATCAGGTGGTGCACTTCGACTTCCGTAAGCTCGACGTGTTCAGCTTCGGCCAGCAGCAGCAGTGCCTGATTGGCAGTATCGACCTGCTCTATCGTAACTCGTGGAATGAAGTGCGTACGCTGCACTTCAGCGGCGAACAGGCGATGATCGAAGGGCTGAAAACCATTCTTGGCAAGATGCATCAGGATGCCGCGCCGCCGGATACGGTCGAAGTGTTCTGCTACAGCCAGCATCTGCGCGGGCTGATCCGGACCCGCGTGCAGCAACTGGTGTCGGAATGCATTGAGCTACGGCTTTCCAGTACGCGACAGGAGCCGGGCCGCTTCAAAGCGCTGCGTATGGCCGGCCAGACCTGGGGTCTGTTCTTTGAACGCATGAGCGTTTCGGTACAGAAGCTGGAAAACGCCGTCGAATTTTACGGCGCGATTTCCAATAACAAGCTGCACGGCCTGTCGATCAAGGTGGAAACCAACCAGACGCCGCTGCCGCCGGTGGTTAACGGCTATGCCAGCGAAGGCATCATCCAGTTCTTCTTTGAAAACACCACCGATGAGCGCGGTTTCAACATCTACATTCTTGATGAGACTAACCGGGTTGAGGTTTACCATCACTGCGAAGGCAGCAAAGAGGAGCTGGTGCGAGACGTCAGCCGTTTCTACTCCTCGTCGCACGATCGCTTTACCTACGGCTCAAGTTTTATCAACTTCAACCTGCCGCAGTTCTATCAGATCGTGAATACCGGTGAACGTTTCCAGGTGATTCCGTTCCGCAGCCAGACGCTGACGCAGCTGTGCGCCTCGCCGCCTGATAACGACAACGGCGACTATCAACCGCGCTATCAGGTGCATTGAACCCGATCGGCCGCCTGCCTGCTCAGGTGGCCGTCATCTTTCCGGCCTGACACTCTGCTCACGCTATTTGCGGGGATTTCCTGTTGCTTTTCCAACTTCAACTGCGATGATAAGCATCCAGGTAAAGGACATGAAGAGCATAAAGAATGAAGAAAGTGATAAGCCTGTTGGCGATGGCGCTGGCCGTGACCAGCCTTGCCGGTTGTGGTCTGAAAGGGCCGCTTTACTTCCCGCCGAAGGACCAGCCGAAGAAGCAACAAGCCCCGACTGAACGCCAGAAAGCAGACGCCTCTAAAGCGGATGTCAACGGTCTGGTGACCGGCGATTCAAGCGCGCAAGCGAACTAATATAATGGCTTATCCGGCGGAGCTAAAAATGCAGTTCTCCAAAATGCACGGTCTCGGCAACGACTTTATGGTGGTCGATGCGGTGACACAAAACGTCTTTTTCTCGCCGGAGTTGATCCGCCGGCTGGCCGATCGTCATTTGGGGATCGGTTTTGATCAATTGCTGATTGTTGAACCGCCTTACGATCCCGATCTCGATTTCCACTATCGCATTTTCAATGCCGATGGCAGCGAAGTCGCGCAGTGCGGCAACGGCGCGCGCTGCTTTGCCCGCTTCGTTCAGCTGAAAGGGCTGACCAACAAAAGTGATATTCGCGTCAGTACCCAGAATGGCCGTATGGTGTTGAGCGTGACGCCGGACGATCAGGTGCGCGTCAACATGGGCGAGCCCAACTTTGAGCCGCAGCAGGTGCCGTTTCGCGCCAATAAAGCCGAGAATCTCTATCTGCTGCGCGTGGCCGAGCAGACGGTGATGCTGGGGGCGGTTTCCATGGGCAATCCCCACTGCGTTATTCAGGTCGAAAGCGTGAAAACCGCGCAGGTTGAACTGCTGGGGCCGATTCTGGAAAGCCATGAGCGCTTCCCGGATCGCGTTAACGTCGGCTTTATGGAAATCATCAATCCGGAACACATTCGTCTGCGCGTGTATGAACGCGGCGCAGGGGAAACGCAGGCGTGCGGCAGCGGAGCCTGTGCTGCCGTTGCGTGCGGCATTCAGCAGGGTATTCTGGCGCCGAAAGTGCGCGTTGATTTGCCCGGCGGAACGCTGCATATCGCCTGGAAGGGGGCGGGTCAGCCACTCTACATGACCGGTCCCGCCACACATGTCTACGATGGGTTTATTCATCTATGAAAAATATCGAAGAGCAGGCGGACAGTACGGTCCTGCTGGACGATCAGGCCGTCAGTGATTATCTGCGGCAAAATCCCGATTTCTTCATCCGCAACGCCCGCCAGATTGAACAGATGGCGGTGCCGCATCCGGTACGCGGTAGCGTGTCACTGGTTGAGTGGCACATGGCGCGGCAGCGTAACCATATCCAGCAGCTGGAAGAAGAGATTACCCTGCTGATGGAACAGGCCACCGCCAATCACGAATTGTTTGATCGCTTGCTGGCGCTGCAAAGCCATCTGGCGGCAGCGGATTCGCTGCAGGAGATGCTGAACCGTCTGCACCGCTGGGCGCGTGAACTCGGCCTGGCCGGGGCCAACGTGCGGCTCTTCAGCGATAAATGGCAGCTCGGCGCGCCTTCGGATTTTTTCCAGCTTAGCCTGTCGCGTCAGGCCTTTGAGCCGCTGCGCATCCAGCGCTTCGGTAATCAGCATCACTATCTGGGCAATATCAATGGCCCGGAATTACTGCTGCTGCTACCGCAGGCGAAAGCGATCGGTTCGGTCGCGATGTCGCTGATGGGCGAAGCCGGCGATCTGGGCGTGCTGATCTTCAGCAGCCGCGACAGCCAGCATTATCAATCTGGCATGGGTACCTTGCTGCTGCAGCACCTGTCACAGATGATGCCTGATTTGCTGACTCGCTGGATCGAACGCGCATGAGCAGCGCGCTGCAGGAGGCCGTCGACGGATTTCTGCGCTACCTCAAGGTGGAGCGCCAGCTCAGTCCGCTGACCCAGAGCAGCTATGCTCGCCAGCTGGCGGCGCTGGTCGCGATTGCTGATGAGATGAAGCTCAGCGCCTGGACGCAGCTTGAACCGGCGCAGGTGCGCAGCATGGCGGCACGCAGTCGTCGCGCCGGTCTGGCCGCCAGCAGTCTTGCATTACGCCTCTCCGCGCTGCGCAGCTTTCTCGACTGGCAGGTCAGCCAGGGTTTGCTCAGCGCGAACCCGGCGAAAGGGGTGATGACGCCGCGTAAGGCGCGCCATCTGCCGAAAAATATTGATGTCGATGACGTAAACCAGCTGCTGGAGATCGATCCCAGCGATCCGCTGGCGGTGCGCGACCGCACCATGCTGGAAGTGATGTACGGCGGTGGTCTGCGTCTCTCTGAACTGGTGAATCTGGATTGCCGTCATGTCGATCTCGATTCCGGCGAGGTGTGGGTTGTGGGTAAAGGCAGCAAAGAGCGTCGTGTGCCGATTGGCCGTACCGCGGTCAGCTGGATCCAGCAGTGGCTGCCGCTGCGCACCAGCTTTGGCGGCCAGGATGACGCGCTGTTTCTCTCTACGCGCGGCAACCGGATATCGGCGCGCAACGTGCAAAAGCGTTTCGCCGAATGGGGCATTAAGCAGGGCGTGACCAGCCATATTCATCCGCATAAACTGCGGCACTCCTTTGCGACTCACCTGCTGGAATCGAGCGGTGATTTGCGCGCGGTGCAGGAGCTGCTGGGCCATGCCAATCTCTCGACCACCCAGATTTATACCCATCTCGACTTTCAGCATCTGGCTTCGGTCTATGATGCTGCGCATCCCCGGGCCAAACGAGGAAAGAACGAATGAAGTTTTATCGTCCGCTGGCTGCCATCAAAGCGATTACCTTCGACCTTGATGACACGCTGTATGATAACCATCCGGTGATCCGCCGGACCACCGCTGAGTCCCACGCGGCGTTACAGGCTTTTCATCCGGCGCTGCGCGATTTTACGCCGCAGGCTTATCAGGCGCTGCGCGATGAGTTGCTGCTGCGTGAACCGGAGATCTACCACGATGTGTCGGAGTGGCGGCGGCGTTCGGTTGAGCTGGCGATGCTCAATATCGGCTTGTCTGCGGCTGATGCGACGGCCGGAGCGGAGCAGGTCATGGCGGTGTTTCATCAATGGCGTAGTCAGGTTGAGATGCCGGATGAGACCCATCAGACGCTGAAAATCCTGGCGGAGAAAGTCCCGCTGGTGGCGGTCACCAACGGCAATGCCTGCCCGGAAAAAATGGGCATTGCCGATTACTTCCGGTTCACGCTGCGGGCGGGGCCGGATGGACGTGCGAAGCCGTGGCAGGATATGTATCAGCTGGCGGCACAGCGGCTTAACATCGCCCCTCAGCACATTCTGCACGTCGGCGACGACCTCACCACCGATGTGGCTGGCTCGTTGCGTTGCGGTATGCAGGCCTGCTGGATTAACCTGCGTCAGGGCAACCTGATGCAGATCGCCGATGCGCGCCTGTTGCCGCATGTCGAAATTTCGCAGTTGGCATCACTCACCTCACTGCTATAATGGCTGTAAATTTATCCAGTCGTCTCCCTTACTTTCGCGCTGCGGCCGTGGCGGCAGCCGGGTTTGTTCCCGCCGCAGGCCGGACACCGGCAGCCGTCGCCTGGCGTCAGGCGTAACAGACCGGGTGACGACCTTTTTTCTTTGGTAAACGGGGCTTATGGACGTTTCTGAACTGCTCGACGGTTTGAATGACAAACAGCGCGAGGCCGTAGCGGCACCGCGCAGTAACCTGCTGGTGCTGGCAGGCGCGGGCAGTGGAAAAACGCGGGTGCTGGTCCATCGCATCGCCTGGCTGCTGTCGGTCGAAAACTGTTCGCCTTACTCGATTATGGCGGTGACCTTTACCAACAAAGCGGCGGCCGAGATGCGTCACCGTATCGAGCAGCTGATCGGCACCAGCCAGGGCGGCATGTGGATCGGTACCTTCCACGGCCTGGCGCACCGCTTGCTGCGTGCCCACCATCTGGATGCCAATCTGCCACAGGACTTTCAGATCCTCGACAGTGAAGACCAGCTGCGGCTGCTAAAACGCCTGATCAAATCGATGAATCTGGATGAGAAGCAGTGGCCAGCTCGCCAGGGCATGTGGTACATCAACGGCAAAAAAGATGAAGGTCTGCGGCCAAAGCACATTGAAAGTTATGGCAATCCGGTTGAGCAGACCTGGCTGCGTATCTATCAGGCTTACCAGGAAGCCTGTGACCGTGCCGGTTTAGTCGACTTTGCTGAACTGCTGCTGCGCGCCCATGAGCTGTGGCTCAATAAGCCACACATTCTGAATCACTACCGCGAACGCTTCACCAACGTGCTGGTGGACGAATTCCAGGATACCAACAACATTCAGTATGCGTGGATCCGCATGCTGGCGGGCGACAGCAGCCGGGTGATCATCGTCGGCGATGACGATCAGTCTATCTATGGCTGGCGTGGGGCGCAGGTCGAGAATATCCAGCGCTTCCTGCAGGATTTCCCCGGCGCGGAAACCATCCGCCTTGAGCAAAACTATCGCTCAACCAACAACATTCTGAAGTCCGCCAACGCCCTGATCGCCAACAACAACGGCCGTCTGGGTAAAGAGCTGTGGACCGACGGCAGCGACGGCGAACCCATCTCCATCTATTGCGCCTTCAATGAGCTGGATGAAGCGCGCTTCGTGGTAAACCGCATCAAGACGTGGATGGAAAACGGCAACGCGCTGAATGATTGCGCCATTCTCTATCGCAGCAACGCCCAGTCACGCGTGCTGGAAGAGGCGCTGCTGCAAAGCAGTATGCCGTACCGTATTTATGGCGGTATGCGCTTCTTCGAACGTCAGGAGATCAAAGATGCGCTCTCCTATCTGCGCCTGATGGCCAACCGCAATGATGACGCAGCATTTGAGCGCGTGGTTAACACCCCGACGCGTGGCGTGGGCGATCGTACGCTCGACGTGGTGCGCCAGACCGCGCGTGAACGACAGATGACGCTGTGGCAGGCAACGCGCGAACTGCTGCAAACCCGCGCGCTGGCCGGCCGGGCCGCGTCGGCGCTGCAACGTTTCTGTGAACTGGTCGATTCGCTGGCGACGGAAACCGCAGAGCTGCCGCTGCACGTCCAGACTGACCGGGTGATCAAAGACTCCGGTCTGTGGCTGATGTATGAGCAGGAGAAAGGTGAAAAAGGTCAGGCGCGAATCGAAAACCTTGAGGAACTGGTAACCGCCACACGCCAGTTCAGCTATCAGGATGAAGATGAAGACTTAATGCCGCTGCAGGCCTTTTTATCGCACGCGGCGCTGGAGGCAGGCGAAGGCCAGGCCGACAAATGGCAGGATGCGGTGCAGCTGATGACGCTGCACTCGGCGAAAGGGCTGGAGTTCAGCCAGGTGTTTATCGTCGGCATGGAAGAGGGGATGTTCCCGAGCCAGATGTCGCTGGACGAAGGCGGCAGGCTGGAAGAGGAACGTCGACTGGCTTACGTTGGTGTGACCCGCGCGATGATCAAGCTGACGCTAACCTACGCCGAAACCCGCCGACTGTATGGTAAAGAAGTGTATCACCGTCCTTCACGTTTTATCGGCGAGCTGCCGGAAGAGTGCATTGAAGAAGTGCGCTTACGCGCCAGCGTCAGCCGTCCGGTGAATCATCAGCGGATGGGGGCGCCGATAAGCAAAAACGACAGCGGTTTCGCGCTGGGCCAGCGGGTGCATCACGCGAAATTTGGTGAAGGCACCATCATTAATCTGGAAGGCAGCGGTGAGCATAGCCGCCTGCAGGTGGCTTTCCAGGGGCAGGGAATCAAGTGGTTAGTGGCGGCTTACGCCAAACTGGAAACCCTGTAGCCTGCGGTTGACGACATTTTCGTCTCAGCGTAACATGCGCCCACTATTATCATGAGAGGACAATGCCTTGGACACGCCCAGTCGATGCTGGCTCACTAACCTGGATAACAGGAATAACATCTAAGGCTACCTCTCTACGCGGGTAGCCTTAGCGGTTATCAGCGACCTCCCTTTTCTAATCCCGTCGCACGAGTCAGCACTGATTTACCCTTGAAACTGTGTTTCCGTGTTCAGGTTGCCCGTTCCGCTTGGTGAACGGCGGACTGCCTTGTCCCATTTAGTCTGCAATGGGGAGTATTGCTATGCTGAGCGCATTTAAACTGGATCACAGCCGCCTGACGCGTCTGGAGCTGGAAGACGAAAACGACAAACTGACCACCTCCGTCTGGGTCGATCTGATCGAACCGGAAGAGGGCGAGCGTGACCGGGTGCAATCCGAACTCGGTCAGAGCCTCGCAACCCGGCCAGAGCTGGAGGATATTGAGGCCTCGGCGCGCTTCTTCGAAGATGAAGATGGCCTGCATATTCACTCCTTCTTCTTCTATGAAGATGCTGAAGATCACGCCGGTAACTCCACCGTGGCGTTCACCATCCGTGAAGGCCGTCTCTATACGCTGCGTGAACGCGAACTACCGGCCTTTCGGCTCTATCGCATGCGCGCCCGTAATCAGACGCTGATCGACGGCAATGCGTTTGAGCTGCTGCTCGACCTGTTTGAAACCAAAATCGAACAGCTGGCGGATGAGATTGAGAACATCTATAGCGCCCTGGAAAAACTGAGCCGGGTGATCATGGAAGGTCAGCAGGGCGAAGAGTACGATCTGGCGCTGTCGCGTTTAGCCGAACTGGAAGATATCGGCTGGAAGGTGCGTTTGTGCCTGATGGATACCCAGCGCGCGCTCAACTTCCTGGTGCGTAAAGCGCGTTTGCCGGGCAATCAGCTGGAGCAGGCGCGTGAAATCCTGCGCGATATCGAGTCGCTGTTGCCGCATAACGAATCGCTGTTCCAGAAGGTGAACTTCCTGATGCAGGCAGCGATGGGCTTCATCAACATCGAGCAGAACCGCATTATCAAGATCTTCTCGGTGGTTTCGGTGGTGTTCCTGCCGCCGACGCTGGTCGCCTCAAGCTACGGAATGAACTTTGAGTTTATGCCAGAGCTGAAGTGGAGCTTTGGTTATCCCGCCGCGATTGGCCTGATGATTCTGGCCGGACTGGCGCCTTATCTCTACTTTAAACGTAAGAACTGGTTATAAAGCAGGCAGCGGGTCGTCTGAGACGGCCCGTTTTGCTGGTCCCCGTCTGCATTTCTGCGTAATCTTACCCCCTCTTTTTACAAATAATTAACTTCTTATGGATGCACTCTCGTTGCGCGCGCAGTGGACACTGCTGTTATTCAGCTCGGTGCTGTTGGGCGGCGTGCTGCAATTTTTTCATCTGCCCGCCGCGCTGTTGCTGGGACCGATGATTGTCGGTGTGGTGATGGGGCTGTCAGGCGCGACAATGCGCATTGATAAACGGCTGTTTCTGCTGGCGCAGGCGGTACTGGGCTGCATGATTGCGCAGAGCCTTTCGCCCTCTATTCTGACTCCGCTGATTCAGGACTGGCCGGTGGTGCTGGCGGTGCTGCTGCTGACGCTGGCGGCCAGCGGCCTGTCAGGCTTTCTGCTGGTCCGCTTCAGTCATCTGCCCGGCCCGACCGGCGCATGGGGATCGTCACCGGGCGGCGCATCGGCAATGGTCGCGATGGCTGGCGATTTCGGTGCCGACGTGCGGCTGGTGGCATTCATGCAATATCTGCGGGTGCTGTTTGTCGCCACTGCGGCGGCGCTGGTGGCCCGGATCGGACTGGGCGATGCGGCCCATAGCGTTTCGCTGCTGTGGTTCCCGCCGCTGAATCGCGGTTTTGCGGTAACGCTGGCGGTGATGCTGACTGGAGCATGGCTCGGGACCCGGTTGCGCATTCCTTCCGGTGCCTTATTGCTGCCTGCCCTGGCGGGTGCGGCGTTGAACACCAGCGGGATGGCAATTTTGCAGGTGCCGGAATGGCTGCTGGCACTGGCTTACGCGCTGATTGGCTGGAGCGTCGGCCTGCGCTTCACCCGGCCGGTATTTTTGCTGGCTCTGCGCACGCTGCCGCAGATGCTGGCGTCGATCTTTGGATTGATGCTGCTGTGTGGCGGACTGGCGTGGATGCTGACGCGCGTACTGCACATCGATCTGATGACGGCTTATCTCGCCACCAGCCCAGGCGGACTGGACACGGTGGCGATTATTGCTGCCGGAACCCAGGTCAATATGGCCTTTGTGATGGCATTACAGACGCTGCGGCTGTTTACCATCCTGCTGACCGGTCCGGCAATGGCGCGCTTTATCTCACGCTATGCGCGGCCGGCCACGGAATGAAAATGCCACCGCATCACAGACAAACACCAGCAGTGCCAGCCAGATAAAGCCAAAGGTCACCATTTTGTCTGGCGTGATGGTTTCGCCGTAGAACACCACCGCCAGCACGAACATCAGCGTCGGGCCAAGATACTGAAAGAAGCCGACGGTAGAGAGACGCAGGCGGCTACAGGCGGCAGCGAACAGCATCAGCGGAATGGTGGTGACAATACCTGCCGCTACCAGCTTCAGGTTCAGGCTCAGCGGGTTGGCCGATAGATGGCTGGTGGCGCTGTCGGCAAAAGCAAACAGGTAGATGGCCGCCAGCGGAAACAGCCACAGGGTTTCAATCAGCATTCCGCTCTGCGCATCCACCTGAATCTTTTTGCGTAACAGCCCATAAAAAGCAAAGCTCAGCGCCAGACCCAGCGCGATAATCGGCAGCGAACCGAACTGCCAGAGCTGTACCAGCACACCGACGGTAGCCAGCACCACTGCCAGCCACTGTAAGCGGCGAAAACGCTCGCGCAAAAACAGCATGCCAAATACTACGTTGATCAGCGGGTTAATAAAGTAGCCGAGACTGGCCTCCAGCATATGCTGGTTATTCACCGCCCAGATAAACAGCAGCCAGTTGCCGCCGATAGTGAGCGCGGTAAGCGCCAGCAGCAGCACTTTTTTCGGCTGGCGCAGGACGCTGTGAACGCCTGGCCAGCTGCGCGTCAGGGAGATCAGGATCAGCATAAACAGGGCTGACCAGATTACCCGGTGCGTCATGATTTCGGTTGCCGGAACATTTTTTACCAGCTTGAAATAAGCCGGGGCGATGCCCCAGATAAAGTAAGCGCCCAGTGCAAAGCCAACGCCCTGGCGAGTTTGTTGCGTATCCATGTCTGTCCTGTTGTAAGGCGAAATTAGCCGATCAGATAAGTGGCGGTTGCGGTAGCGATATAATCACCCTGCTGGTTGTGCAATTCGACGCGGGCCACCGCGACTTTGTTACCGGCGCGCAGCAGACTGCTGGTGGCGGTAAAGCGTTCGCCGCGTCCCGGACGCAAATAGTCAACGCGCATATCGATGGTGCCCATGCGGGAGAGGCGCTGACGCAGCTCCTCTTCGCTGATGCTCTCCTGGCGCGTCAGGGCATTGCTGACGCACACCATGCCCGCCGCGACGTCCAGCACGGAAGCGATCACGCCGCCGTGCAGAATCTGCTGGGCAGTGTTGCCGACCAGCATGGTTTGATTGGCGAAACTGATTTCGGCATAGTCGGCATCCAGCCGCGTCAGCTCCAGACCTAGCGCCTGATTAAACGGCATGTGGTAGACGAAAATCTCGCCAACCAGACGGCGGGCATCCTGCTGCGTCAGCACAAGTGATGACATGATGAAGTGTCCTGAAAAATTCGGGCCAGAGGGGCGCGTAATGTTAATGAGATGTGTATTCTATGCCGCTCGCGAGGGGGTTTCCAGTTTAAGAAATCAGCTCTCATCTTCACTGCCATTTGCGTGTAGAATGGCCTGCTTTTTACGACACCCTTTCAGAAATTTTTACTACGCAGCGCTCACCGGAGAATTTTATGCGTAAGCATCGCGCCTTGCTGGCGGCTATGTTATTACTTCCTGCACTGGCGCAGGCGGACGAAGCTCAGGTTAATGAAGTGCATGACGCGCCGCAGGTTCGTGGCAGCATCATCGCTAACCTGCTGGAGAAGCATGATAATCCGTTCGTCCTCTATCCTTACGAGAACAACTATCTTCTCTACACTTACACCAGCGATCTCAATAAAGAGGCGATCTCCTCCTACAACTGGGCAGAAAACGCCCGTAAGGATGAGGTAAAATTCCAGCTCAGTCTGGCATTCCCGCTGTGGCGCGGTATCCTGGGCGATAACTCGGTGCTGGCTGCCTCATATACGCAGCGTTCCTGGTGGCAGTTGTCGAATCGCGGTGAGTCATCACCATTCCGCGAAACCAACTATGAGCCTCAGATTTTCCTCGGCTGGGCAACCGATTATTCTTTTGCTGGCTGGACGCTGCGTGACGTGGAAGTGGGCCTGAACCATGAATCCAATGGCCGAAGCGACCCGACCTCACGTAGCTGGAACCGCGTCTATACCCGCCTGATGGCGGAGAACGGGAATTTCCTGGCGGAAATCAAACCCTGGTACCGGATTCCGGAAGGCGAAAGCAGCGATGATAATCCCGATATCACCAAATATATGGGTTACTACCGCGCCAAAGTTGGCTATAAGCTCGGCGACAGCATCTTTAGCGTCGAAGGCAACTATAACTGGAACAGCGGTTATGGCGGCGCGACCATGGCCTGGAGCTATCCGATCTCGGAGCATGTTCGCTTCTATACCCAGGTGTTTAGCGGCTATGGCGAATCGCTGATCGATTACGACCATCGTCAGACCCGTCTGGGTGTAGGCGTAACGCTTAACGACTTGTTCTAATCAATTACGTAAGACAGGAATAGAGTGGCAACCTCGGCAGTCCTAAATCAGGAAGCGCTGGCGCAGCAGGTATTGCAGGATACCTTCGGCTACCAGCAGTTTCGTCCCGGTCAACAGACGATCATCAACCAGGCGCTGAGCGGGCGTGATTGTCTGGTCGTGATGCCGACCGGCGGCGGTAAATCACTGTGCTATCAGATTCCGGCGCTGGTGCGCGAGGGGCTGACACTGGTGGTCTCGCCGCTGATTTCGCTGATGAAAGATCAGGTCGATCAACTGCTGGCCAACGGTGTTGCGGCGGCGTATCTCAATTCGACCATGACGCGTGAGCAACAGCAGGCGGTGATGGCAGATTGCCGTACCGGTCGGGTTAAGCTGCTTTATATCGCGCCAGAACGCCTGATGATGGATAACTTCCTGGAGAATCTGGCGTACTGGCAGCCGGCCATGCTGGCGGTCGACGAAGCGCACTG
The DNA here is from genome assembly GCF_053474785.1 of Pantoea sp. PGP6. Taxonomy (NCBI): domain Bacteria; kingdom Pseudomonadati; phylum Pseudomonadota; class Gammaproteobacteria; order Enterobacterales; family Erwiniaceae; genus Pantoea; species Pantoea sp. PGP6. Next base: position 4,124,454 of record NZ_JBQBMA010000001.1, on the reverse strand, counting down.
TATTTCTCAATGGGGTCACGATTTCCGTCCGGAATATGGCGCGCTGGGGCAGATGCGTCAGCGTTTTCCGGATTTGCCGGTGATGGCGCTGACCGCCACCGCCGACGAAACCACCCGTAACGATATCGTTAACCTGCTGCATATGCAGGATCCGCTGATCCAGATCAGCAGCTTTGACCGTCCCAATATTCGCTACACGCTGGTCGAAAAATTTAAACCTACCGAGCAGCTGCTGCGTTACGTGCAGGATCAGCGCGGTAAGTGCGGCATTATCTACTGCAATAGCCGGGCGAAGGTCGAAGATACCGCCGCGCGCCTGCAAAGTCGGGGACTGAGCGTCGGGGCCTACCATGCCGGCATTGACAGCGAGCAGCGCGCCCGGGTTCAGGAAGCATTCCAGCGTGACGATCTGCAAATCGTGGTCGCCACGGTGGCGTTCGGGATGGGCATCAATAAGCCCAACGTCCGCTTCGTGGTGCATTTCGATATCCCGCGCAACATCGAATCCTACTATCAGGAAACCGGGCGAGCGGGGCGTGATGGCCTGCCTGCCGAGGCGATGATGCTCTACGATCCGGCGGATATGGCGTGGCTGCGAAAATGTCTCGAAGAGAAAGCGCCAGGCCCGTTGCAGGACATTGAGCGTCATAAGCTCAACGCGATGGGCGCCTTTGCTGAAGCGCAGACCTGTCGCCGTCTGGTGCTGCTCAACTATTTTGGTGAGGGCCGACAGCAGCCGTGCGGCAACTGCGATATCTGTCTCGATCCGCCCAAGCGTTACGACGGACTGGTCGAGGCGCAGAAAGCACTGTCCGGTATCTATCGCGTCGGCCAGCGTTTCGGTATGGGCTATATTGTCGAAGTGCTGCGCGGTGCCAATAACCAGCGGATCCGCGAGCACGGTCACGACAAACTGCCGATTTATGGGCTGGGCAAAGACCAGAGCCATGAGCATTGGGTCAGCGTGTTACGTCAGCTGATTCACCTCGGACTGGTGACGCAAAACATCGCGATGCATTCAGCGCTGCAGCTGACCGAAGCGGCACGGCCGGTGCTGCGCGGCGAAGTGCCGCTGATGCTGGCAGTGCCGCGCCTGATTACCGCGAAGCCGAAGAGCAACAGTTCGGCGAAATTTTATGGCGGCAACTACGATCGCAAACTATTTGCCAAGTTGCGCAAGCTGCGTAAAGCGATCGCTGATGAAGAGAATATTCCGCCTTACGTGGTGTTCAATGACGCCACGCTGATTGAGATGGCAGAACAGATGCCGGTTAGCGCGTCAGAGATGCTCAGCGTCAATGGCGTCGGTCACCGCAAACTGGAGCGCTTTGGCAAACCTTTCCTGGTGATGATCAAAGAGCATCTTGATGATGAAGAGTAAAGGATACTAATAATGCTGATGTTATTCGCCACCGTGGCACTGGTTCATCTGGTCGCACTGATGAGCCCCGGCCCCGATTTCTTTTTCGTTTCGCAAACCGCCGCCAGCCGTTCACGCAAAGAGGCGATGATGGGCGTGCTGGGCATTACACTCGGCATCGTGGTCTGGGCCGGGGTAGCGCTGATGGGGCTGCATCTGATTCTGGAGAAAATGGCCTGGCTGCATCAGATCATTATGGTGGGCGGCGGTCTTTATCTGCTGTGGATGGGCTGGCAGCTGATGTGTTCAGCGCGTCAGCGTCATAAACAGCCGCAGCAGGATGAGCCGGTGGTTGAGCTGCCGAAACGTGGCATGAGTTTCATCAAGGGTCTGCTGACCAACCTGTCCAACCCTAAAGCGATCATCTACTTCGGCAGCGTATTTTCCCTGTTTGTCGGCGATGACGTCGGTGCAGCCGAGCGCTGGGGCCTGTTCTTACTGATTATCGGCGAGACATTTGCCTGGTTTGCGCTGGTTGCCGCTATCTTCGCAATGCCGTGGATGCGTAACAGGTATCAGCGCCTGGCGAAGTGGGTCGATGGCATGGCTGGCGTGTTGTTTGCCGGCTTTGGTATTCATCTGATCATTTCCCGCTAAGGCGGAACGCGTGCGGCCGGTTCATCGCCAGGCCGCGCCACAATCGCCAGAGGGCAGGGCGATTGCGTCTTTTTCACCGGCTGGTAGCTCTCAGGCAATGCGCCGCGCGCTGGCCAGCAGCGCACCCACCGCCATAAACAGCCCGCCAAAAATACGGTTCATCAGCTTCATCTGCTTCGGCCCTTTAATCCAGCCCGCAATGCGCGTCGCTAAGGTGGCGTAGCCAATCATCACGATAATATCGACCACCACGGTGGTCACGCCCAGCACCACGTACTGCATCAATAGCGGCTGATGCGGCTGGATGAACTGCGGAAACAGCGCGGCCAGGAAAACGATACTTTTCGGGTTGGTCAGGTTAACCAGAACGGCGCGTTTGAACAGACGACGACGCGGCATCGCTTTGGCAACCGCATCAAGATCGATGCCGCCAGCCGATCGCCATTGCTGAATGCCAAGCCACACCAGATAGGCAGCACCGGCCCATTTGAGAATTTCAAACGCCAGCAGCGACTGGGAGAACAGCGCACCCAGACCGATCCCGACCAGCACAATATGCACGGCCAGCCCGACCTGCAAACCGGAGATCGAGGCAACCGTGCCGCGATAACCATGGCTGATGCCGGTACTCATGGTATTAATAGCGCCCGAACCGGGCGACAGGCTAAGAATTGTGGTGGTAAGCAGGTAGGTCAGCCACCATTCAATGGTCATGGGTTGCGCTCTCTTTAGCGGCGGAAATGTGACACAATACGCCAGAAATAAGCGCGGCGCTATGGCCGACACACAGCGTTAAGGACACTTTTTTCCGGTCATCAGGGGGGCGAATGAATCAACACAAAGCCAGTTGGCTGCGACGAGAAAAAGCCTTTGCTGCCTTCGCTACCGGGCCACTGCTTGATTTCTGGCATCGGCGTGAGGAGCGTGAATTTACCGGCGTCGGTAATCTCACTCTGCGTTACGTACGCTTCACCTCACCACAACATAAGCGTGTGGTGCTGATTGTGCCCGGCCGCATCGAGAGCTATATAAAATATCCTGAGCTGGCGTACGATCTGTTCCATTGCGGTTTTGACGTGGTGATCCTCGATCATCGTGGTCAGGGCCGCTCCGATCGTCTGCTGGAAGATTCACACCGCGGCCACGTGGCAGAATTCGCGCATTACGTCGACGATCTGGAGACGCTCTACCTGAAAGAAATTGTCAGCGGCCACTATCAGCAGCGTTATGCGCTGGCCCACTCCATGGGCGGGGCCATTCTAACGCTGTTTCTGGCGCGACAGCCGCAGGCTTTTCATGCGGTTGCGCTGGTGGCACCGATGTTTGGTATCGCGCTGCCGTTGCCCTCATTTCTGGCGCACCGGATCCTCGACTGGGCCGAGAAACGCCCGGCGCTGCGCGACGGTTACGCGCTGGGTACCGGGCGCTGGCGGGCGCATCCGTTTGGCATTAACCGGCTGACGCACAGTGCTGAGCGTTATCGGCGCAGCCTGCGTTTTTATGCCGACGATCCGGCGATTCGCGTCGGTGGCCCGACTTATCATTGGGTGCGCGAAGGCATTCATGCCGGCCGCAACATTATCAGTCAGGCCGATAAAATCACCACCCCGCTGCTGCTGCTGCAGGCCAGCGACGATCAGGTGGTGGATAATCGTTCGCAGGATCTTTTTTGTGCTGCCATGGCGGCGGCGGGTCATCCGTGCGAAGGCAACAAACCGCGGGTGATCAACGGTGCGCGTCATGAGATCCTGTTCGAAAAAGACGACATGCGCGCCGAAGCGCTTAATGCAGTGATCGACTTTTTTTCATCGCATCGCTGACGTTCATTATCCGACTGGCCACGGCCAGCAGAATCAGATACCCGAGGTTTTCATGTACCACATCGTTGCATCCGATCTGGATGGCACGCTGCTTTCTCCCGAACATCGCCTGACGCCTTTTGCACGTGAAACGCTGCAACAACTGGTGGCAAAGGATATCCACTTTGTTTTCGCCACCGGTCGCCATCATATCGATGTCGGACAGATGCGTGACAGCCTGGCTATCCCGGCGTATATGATCACCTCAAACGGCGCGCGGGTACATAACGCCCAGGGCGAGCTGGTGTTCAGCCATAATCTGGATGAGGATATCGCTAACGACCTGTTTGGCCTGCAGTATCATCACAGCGATATTCTGACCCACGTTTACCGTGATGATGAGTGGTTTGTCAGCCGTTCACGTCCCGCTGAGCAGGACTATTTCCGTGAATCGGTATTCAACTATCAGGTTTATGAACCGGGTCTGTTGCCGACGGATAACATCAGTAAGGTCTTTTTTACCTGCGAAGATCCCGAGCATCTGATTCCGATGGAGCAGGCGATTGAAGCGCGCTGGGGCGATCGGGTCAACGTCAGTTTTTCACTGCCTACCTGCCTCGAAGTGATGGCGGGCGGCGTATCGAAGGGGCATGCGCTCGAAGCCGTGGCGAAGCAACTGGGTCATACGCTGCATAATTGCATCGCCTTTGGCGACGGCATGAATGATGTCGAGATGCTGAGCATGGCGGGTAAAGGATTCATCATGCACAACGCGCACCAGCGGTTGAAAGACCGGTTGCCTGAACTGGAAGTGATCGGGTCCAACGCCGACGATGCGGTGCCGCAGACGCTGCGTGACCTCTATCTTTCCTGACAGAACAGCGCAAAAAAGGGCCGGTTAACCGGCCCTTTTTTATTGCCGTCAGGCCAGTTTTTGCTTGTGTTTATGCTCGCTAACCATGGTGAGTAACAACAGGATCACCGCCAGTACACAGCCAGCAATCATCACCAGGAAGCCGCCGTCCCAGCCAAAGTAGTCGACGGTGTAGCCGACAATGGCGCTGGCCGCGACGGAACCGCCCAGATAACCAAACAGACCGGTAAAGCCCGCAGCGGTGCCGGCGGCCTTCTTCGGTGCCAGTTCCAGCGCGTGCAGACCAATCAGCATCACCGGCCCGTAAATCAGGAAGCCAATCACGATCATACAGGCCATATCAACGCCGGGGTTGCCCGCCGGGTTCAGCCAGTAAATCACGGTGGCGATGGTGACCAGCGTCATAAAGAACACCCCGGTCGCACCCCGATTACCCCGGAACACTTTGTCCGACATCCAGCCACACAACAGCGTTCCCGGAATGCCGGCATACTCATACAGGAAGTAGGCCCAGGAGGACTTATCCAGCGTGAAGTGCTTCACCTCTTTCAGGTAGGTCGGTGACCAGTCCAGAATGCCGTAGCGCAGCAGGTAGACAAACACGTTTGCCAGGGCGATGTACCACAGCAGTTTATTGGGCAGTACATATTTCATGAAGATCTGCTTAGCCGTCAGCTCTTCTTCATGGCTGGCATCGTAATCCGGCGGATAGTCGTTTTTGTACTCTTCAATCGGCGGCAGACCACAGGACTGCGGCGTGTCGCGCATCAGGGCAAAGGCGATGAACGCCACCAGGATGGCACCAAAAGCGGGCATGTAGAGCGCCGCTTTCCAGTCGTTGAACCACGCCATACCGAGCAGAAACAGCAGTGGCGGCAGGCCGCCGCCAACGTTATGGGCGCAGTTCCACACTGAGACAATGCTGCCGCGCTCCTTCTGTGACCACCAGTGCACCATGGTCCGTCCGCACGGTGGCCAGCCCATTCCCTGGAACCAGCCACAGATAAACAGCAGGACGAACATCACCATGATGCTGGAAGTGGCCCACGGCACAAATCCCATAAACAGCATCACCGCAGCAGCCAGGATCAGCCCGGCCGGTAAAAAGACGCGCGGATTTGAGCGATCGGACACCGAGCCCATGATGAATTTGGAGAAGCCGTAGGCGATGGAAATGCCTGACAGGGCGAAACCGAGGTCGCCACGTGAAAAGCCTTGCTCCACCAGATACGGCATGGCGAGCGCAAAGTTTTTTCTGACCAGGTAGTAGGCGGCGTAGCCGAAAAAGATCCCGATGAAAATTTGCCAGCGCAGGCGACGGTAGAGCGGATCAACGCGATCCGCTGCCACCTGCGGCTGACGTGGTGCAGGTTTAAAAATACTCAGCATCAGTGAGGCCCTCCAGGGCACTTTATGGTTTTTACATTCCCAGTGGTTGGGTCAAAAAAAAGCAAAGGGAAAATGGCGGTGTGATGTTCCATTTCGCGCAAAGAATAAAATTAGTGACGCGGCGTTACTGTGATGTGTGACACATTTGTTACAGTTTTATTACACTTAAGAGCGAAAGTGATCATCAGATGGTTTATTTCGCGCATTTTGCGCCGCAGGCAGGCGTGAAAAGAGAAGGTGATGCTAACCAGCCGTAACAAAGCTCTTGTCGGTTGTATTTGTTTGCCTGGTAAATAACCAGATGTAAACCAGATAGTGCAGCCGCCTGACAGCACATTGTTTACACTGTCGCTCTGTTAATTTCGGGGTCGTTACCGTGTTCTTATTGATTATTACCACCATTCTGTGGGCTTTTTCGTTTAGCCTGATTGGCGAATATCTTGCCGGTCAGGTGGACAGCTGGTTTTCCGTGCTGATGCGACTGGCGCTGGCCGCGCTGGTCTTTTTGCCGTTCCTGCGCTGGCGCGGCTATCGTCCCTCAACGCTGCTGCTCTATATGCTGGTGGGGATGTTGCAATTAGGGGTGATGTACCTGCTGAGTTTCGAAGCCTACCTCTATCTCAGCGTGTCAGAGTTCCTGCTGTTTACCGTGATGACGCCGCTCTATGTCACCCTGATTTATGATCTGATCAGCCGCCGTCCGCTGCGGGTCGGCTATATCTTCAGCGCCTTGCTGGCGGTAGCGGGTGCGGCCATCATTCGCTACGACAAAGTCAGCGATAACTTCTGGACCGGCCTGTTGCTGGTGCAGCTGGCAAACATCTGCTTTGCTGCCGGTATGGTGGGCTATAAGCGCCTGCAGGAAACCCGTCCGATGCCGCAGCACACCGCCTTCTCCTGGTTCTATCTGGGGGCGGTGGTGATCGCGGTAATCGCCTGGTTTGCCTGGGGCAATCCGCAGAAATTACCCACCACCTCACTGCAGTGGGGCATTCTGGTGTGGCTGGGCGTGGCCGCTTCAGGGCTGGGCTACTTTATGTGGAACTATGGCGCGACCCAGGTTGATGCCGGCACGCTTGGCATCATGAACAACATGCACGTGCCTGCCGGTCTGCTGGTTAATCTGGCTATCTGGCAGGAGAAACCGCACTGGCCGAGCTTCATTGCCGGAGCGCTGGTGATCCTCGCCTCGCTGTGGGTGCATAAGCGCTGGGTGGTGGGGCGCGGTGACCGATCATAAACAGGGCTGTTGCATGGATGCGGCCTCCCGGGCTGGCGCGTCCGATCGCGAAGGAATCTCACATCCCTGTGGATCGTCCGGGCCAGGGATGGCGAGGCCGTGCTGCATGGATGCAGGCTTTCTTTGCGATCAGGTGCGCCACTTTTGACCACGCAGGTACCCGACGCGATCGGCAACAGAAGTTAAGCAGGTTTTTCACTCTTCGGACGCTGAATCATCGCCAGCCCTTTCAGGAAGTTGCGCAGAATCTGATCACCGCATTCGCGATAGTTCTTATGGTCAGGCTTGCGGAAAATTGCACCGATTTCCGCCTGCGAAACGGTAAAGTTCACGCGTTTCAGTACCTCAGGAATATCGGTGGTTTTCAGATCAAAGGCGATGCGCAACTTCTTCATAAAGATGTTGTTATTCATCTTGCGCTCAATGGACGGGGCGGGCATCTCTTCGCTTTTACCGCGACGGTAAAAGATCAGGCCGTTGAGGAAGTAGCCCATCAGCACATCGGGGCAGGGACGGAACGCCGCATCTTCATCTTTTTTCAGCCACGCCTGAATATCCGTCTGTGGGACTTCACACTGCGCCAGCGCAAAAATTTCCACCATTTTGGCATCGCTCAGATCGAGCATGTAGCGCACGCTGCGCAGAATATCGTTGTTAGTCATGGTGAGATCTTCTCATGGTCAGTCGACAGGCTGCGCATTATAGGGGATTTTGCCCACCTCCGCGCAGGTTTGTACCCTCCGACTTAACGCTGCAATATCGCACCGGGCTGTAGCGCATCGCGGACAAAAGGCAGATGTTCACAGGCATGCTGGCGGGCAAAGCGGATAAAGGCTTCCAGCACCGGCTGACGCTGCTCGCCATCGCGCACCGCGGCATAAAGACGGCTCCACAGCCCGTCACCCAGCGTTTTGGTTACCACCAGTCCCTGCTTCTCAAAACTCTCTACCACCCAGTGCGGCAGCGCGGCAATTCCCATGCGGGCCGAGACCATCTGGATCATCAGCAGGGTGTTATCTACGTTTTTCAGCGCCGGGCTGACGCCGGCCGGTTGCAGAAAGTGACGCCAGATATCAAGGCGCTGACGCTGCACCGGATAGATCATCAGCACCTCGTCGGCCAGATCCTCAGGGGCAATATGTTCAACCTGCGCCAGCGGATGATCCGGTGCCAGCACCAGTCGCACTTCAAAATCAAACATCGGCGAATAGAACAGCCCGGAGCGCGCCAGGATGTCGGAGGTCAGCACCACATCCAGCTCGCCCTGCTGCAGCGCAGGCTGAGGATCAAAGGTGACGCCTGATTTGAAATCCATCACCACCTGCGGCCAGCTCTGACGGAAATTATCCAGTGCCGGCGTCAGCCACTGGATGCAGCTGTGGCACTCAATCGCCACCCTGAGAGTGGTCTGCTGCGGCTCATGACAGGCCTGCAACGCTTGCTGGATCTGCGGCAGCACCTGTTCGGCCAACTGCAGCAGGATGTCGCCCTGTGGCGTGAAGCGCAGCGGCTGACTTTTACGCACAAACAGGCGGAATCCCAGCCGCTGTTCCAGATCGCTGAACTGGTGGGACAACGCCGATTGCGTCTGATGAAGCTGGGATGCCGCCGCCGCCAGCGAACCCGTATTACGCAGAGCCTGAAGCGTCCGCAGGTGCTTGAGTTCGATCATGAGAGTCCTTCACATCGAAAGTGAACATATTGCGCTTGAGGAACATACAGTACCCGCAGATTATAGCGGTGTAAACATCTGGACGGCTAAACATCTTTGGCTGTCAGCCAAAGTGAAAGATTATCTGGAGAACAGCGAATGACAATCCTTAACCATACCCTTGGTTTTCCGCGTGTCGGCCTGCGCCGTGAACTGAAAAAAGCCCAGGAGAGCTACTGGGCCGGTGACTGCAGCCAGCAGGAATTACTGGCGGTGGGCCGTGAATTGCGTGCACGTCACTGGCAACAACAAAAAGAGGCCGGGGTCGATCTGCTGCCGGTGGGTGACTTTGCCTGGTACGATCATGTGCTGACCACCAGCCTGATGCTGGGCAACGTGCCAGCACGTCATCAGAATAAAGAGGGTTCGGTTGATCTGGATACGCTGTTCCGTCTGGGCCGAGGCCGCGCGCCGACCGGCGAACCTGCGGCGGCGGCGGAAATGACCAAGTGGTTTAACACCAACTATCACTACATGGTGCCAGAATTTACGCCGGGCCAGACCTTCCGGCTGGCCTGGACTCAGTTGCTGGATGAAGTCGACGAGGCGCTGGCACTGGGCCACAACATCAAGCCGGTGCTGCTGGGGCCGGTGACTTATCTGTGGCTGGGTAAGGTCAAAGGGGAAGCGTTTGATCGTCTGTCGCTGCTGAAAGCGATCCTGCCGGTTTACCAGCAGGTGCTGGCCGAGCTGGCAAAACGCGATATCGAATGGGTGCAGATTGATGAACCTGCGCTGGCGCTGGAGCTGCCGCAGGCGTGGCGTGAGGCGTTTAAGCCCGCCTACGATGCGTTGCAGGGACAAAGTAAACTGCTGCTCACCACCTATTTCGACAGTATCGGTCAGAACATTGAGGTGATTCGCCAGCTGCCGGTGCAGGGGCTGCATGTCGATCTGGTGCATGGCCGGGATGATATTCAGCAACTGAATCAGCAATTGCCCGCCAGCTGGCTGCTGTCGCTGGGGGTGATCAACGGGCGTAACGTCTGGCGCGCCGATCTGAGCCGCTGGTTTGAGCGCCTGCAGCCGCTGGTCGCTCAGCGCGCGCAGCTGTGGATCGGCTCCTCCTGCTCGCTGCTGCACAGCCCTATCGATCTGAGCGTTGAGACCCGGCTGGATGAGGAAGTGAAAAGCTGGTTCGCCTTCGCGCTGCAGAAATGCACCGAACTTTCGCTGCTGACCGAGGCGCTCAACCACAACGATGCCGCGTCACTGGCGGCCTGGAGCGCGCCGGTTCGCGCCCGTGCTCACTCCAGCCGCGTACATAACGCCGCGGTCGCTCAGCGCCTGCTGGCTATCACGCCGCAGGACAGCGAACGACACAGCCGCTACAGCGAGCGGGCTAAGGCACAGCGTCAGCGCTTTAATCTGCCCGCCTGGCCGACCACCACGATTGGCTCTTTCCCACAAACCCCGGAAATTCGCGGTCTGCGCCTCGATTTCAAACAGGGTCGCCTCGACAGCAATCATTACCGTACCGGCATCGCTGAACATATCAAACAGGCGATTACTGAGCAGGAGCGGCTGGGGCTGGATGTGCTGGTGCACGGCGAAGCGGAACGTAACGACATGGTTGAATATTTCGGCGAGCATCTGGATGGATTCGTCTTCACCCAGAACGGCTGGGTACAGAGCTATGGCTCACGCTGCGTGAAACCACCGGTGATTATCGGCGACATCAGCCGGCCGGAAGCGATCACCGTTGAGTGGGCGAAGTATGCCCAGTCGCTAACGGACAAACCGGTGAAAGGGATGCTGACCGGTCCGGTGACCATTCTCTGCTGGTCATTCCCGCGTGAAGATGTGTCACGTGAAACCATCGCAAAACAGATTGCGCTGGCGCTGCGTGATGAAGTGGCCGATCTGGAAAAAGCCGGTATTGGCATTATCCAGATTGATGAACCCGCGCTGCGCGAAGGGCTGCCGCTGCATCAGTCCGACTGGGCTGCCTATCTGAACTGGGCGGTCGATGCTTTCCGCCTGAATGCCGCTGTGGCGCAGGATGACACCCAGATCCACACCCATATGTGTTACTGCGAGTTTAACGACATCATGGATTCCATCGCTGCGCTGGATGCCGATGTGATTACCATCGAAACCTCGCGCTCTGACATGGAGTTGCTGGCGTCGTTTGAACACTTTGACTATCCGAATGAGATTGGCCCAGGCGTCTACGACATTCACTCGCCTAATGTACCGGACGTCGAATGGATTGAAGCGCTGTTGCTGAAAGCGGCGAAGCGTATTCCGCCGCAACGGCTGTGGGTAAATCCGGACTGCGGGCTGAAAACGCGTGGCTGGACCGAAACGCGGCAGGCGCTGGCTAACATGGTCACTGCGGCAAAAAACCTGCGGGCTAAAACGGCGTAAACGGGCGTCCGGCAGGGAATGAGAAATAATCGGGGCGCGCAGGCGCCCCTTTTTTCGCTTACTGTGAAGCTACGCCATACTGCCTGAACCAGGCCAGCATCCGCGCCCAGCCATCGCTGGCCGATTCGGCATGATAGCTCGGACGGTAGTCAGCATTAAACGCATGTCCGGCTTCGGGATAGACGATGATTTCCGCGGTGGCATTGGCGGCGTGCAGCGCCTGACGCATCTGCTCAACGCTCTCCAGCGGAATTCCGTCATCCTGACCGCCGTATAAGCCTAATACCGGGGCGCTGAGATCGACGGCGACATCAATAGGGTGCTTTTGCTGCTTCATGGTCCGATCGCCGGTCAGCCGTCCATACCAGGCGACGGCGGCACGCAGCTGTGGATTGTGCGCCGCATAGAGCCAGCTAATGCGGCCGCCCCAGCAGAAACCGGTAATGCCCATCCGCCGGATATCACCGCCGTTACGCGCTGCCCAGTTGGCGGCATGATCAAGGTCGGACAGCACCTGGCTGTCGGGCACCTTACTCACCAGCTCGCTGAATAGCGTCGGAATATCCTGGTAATCGTTGGGATCGCCTTCACGGAAGTAGAGTTCCGGGGCGATGGCCAGATAGCCTTCCAGCGCCAGCCGGCGGCAGATATCACGGATGTGCTCATGCACCCCGAAAATTTCCTGTACCACCAGCACCACTGGCAGCGGACCCTCTGCGGATTTTGGTCGGGCAAAAAACGCGGGCATATTTTCGCCCTGGCTTGGCACTGAGGTCTCACCCGACTGAATCGCCGGGCTGTCGGTAATAATGGTGGTGGAAGCGGTCGGCTGAACGGCAGGCGCAAAGGTCCCTGCCGCGGCTTTTTGTGTCATATTATCACTGGTTTTCATTATTCTCTCCGTGCGAGCAATTGCGCAATCACGTAACTATAGCCTGGCCGGAAACGGTGCGAGCCAGACGTCGGGTAACAGAGTCAGCAGCGGACAATATCACCCAACTCTTTAACACTGCGATGACCCCGACACAGCCCCGCCGATCGCAATGACGGCGAACCCGATGTGATATTGTGATAATCATCACATTGTTTTTAGTGAAAAATGTAACTTTCATTTTCTTAAGTGAATGTTGTCACATATTTATCGGGCGTGCTGACGTAGAGTGACGCGCTACCTTCCCTTAACAGGAGTCTGAAATGACACAGTCTGACGTTTTCCATCTTGGCCTGACTAAAGCCGATCTGCAGGGCGCTACCCTGGCGATTGTGCCCGGCGATCCGGAGCGCGTGAAGAAAATTGCCGGACTGATGGAGGATGCCACGCATCTGGCCTCACACCGTGAATTCACCAGCTGGCTGGCAAAACTCGACGGTAAGCCGGTGGTGGTCTGTTCAACCGGTATCGGCGGTCCTTCTACCTCCATTGCGGTTGAGGAACTGGCACAGCTTGGCGTACGCACTTTTCTGCGCGTTGGCACCACCGGCGCTATCCAGCCGCACATCAACGTTGGCGATGTGCTGGTGACTACCGGTTCCGTGCGGCTCGACGGTGCCAGCCTGCATTTCGCACCGATGGAGTTTCCGGCAGTGGCCGATTTTGCCTGTACCACGGCGCTGGTGGCTGCGGCAGAAGCCTGTGGCGCGAAGACCCATATCGGCATTACTGCCTCTTCTGATACCTTCTATCCGGGACAGGAACGCTACGATACCTTCTCTGGTCGGGTGGTGAATCGCTTCCAGGGATCGATGAAAGAGTGGCAGGAGATGGGCGTACTCAACTATGAGATGGAATCCGCTACACTGTTAACCATGTGTGCCAGCCAGGGCCTGCGCGCCGGCATGGTGGCTGGTGTGATCGTTAACCGTACCCAGAAAGAGATCCCGGATGCGGTGACGATGAAACAGACCGAAAGCGATGCGGTAAAAATTGTGGTTGAAGCGGCACGCCGCTTGTTATAACCCTCACAGCCAGGCAGCAGGTTAACGGGCCGCTATGAGGCCTGCCTGCTGCCGGATAACCCCGGCGCAGCCTTTCAACGGACTCTGAGAGTGCCCGATGCGCAAAACTATTCCCGTTCGTCGTCCCGTCGTTAACCCGAATTCCGCCGCGCTCAATGCCCGTCTGGAGAGCAGTGCCGCCCGGTTCCGCGCCGCCATGCAGCAGGGCGATTATGCGCAGGCCGTCCGCTCTTGCGAAGAGGTGTTGCGTTATCAGCCTCACCAGATGCAGGTACTGAGTGACTATGCGCTCTGCCTGATGCGTCTCGGTCAGCATCACAAGGCGTACAAAACCTACCAGAAAATTTACCAGTCGCCGCCGGCCGTGCGCGCCACCGCGTCAGAAACCTGGCTGGATGGCCTGACCGAAGTGTGTGGCTGGCTGGATAAGCAGGATGAGGTGGCGCGTTACGGCCTGGAATCGCTGATGCAGTCAGACGCCCGCTTTCGTCAGGGGCCGCGGGTCGCCTTTCCCGCTGCGCAGCCTGAGCCAATCGATCTCAGCCAGCCGCGGCAGAACGTGATCGCGTTCAGCCTGTATGGCGACCAGCCGCGCTACTGTGAAACCCTGATTAAAAACGTTGAGGTGGCACCGCAGCTCTTTCCCGGCTGGATCTGCCGCATCTATCTGGATGACAGCGTGCCGCAGCATGTCTGGCAACGGCTCGATCAGCCCCACGTTGAGCGGGTTGATATGTCGCAGGAAAAAACGCTGTTCCCGACGCTGTGGCGCTTTCTGGTGATGGACGATCCCAGCGTTAAACGCTTTATTGTGCGTGATGCCGACTCGCTGCTTTCCGAGCGCGAAGCGGCGGCGGTCAACGCCTGGCTGGCATCGCCGTACTGGTTCCACCACATGCGCGACTATTTTTCCCACACCGAGTTACTGCTGGCCGGCATGTGGGGCGGCTGCCATGGCGTTTTCCAGCAGGTTGAACAAACGATGCGCGAATTTATTGCGCAGTACCGTGGCAGCGAACGCTTTACCGATCAGTACTTCCTCAAGACGGCGCTGTGGCCAACGGTGCGTGAAAGCATTCTCAATCATGATGAGTTGTTTCATTTCCATCAGGCTCAGCCGTGGCCAGCGCATCCGCCGGTACGCTGGCAGATGCCCCGATTTCACGTTGGCAGCAACGTGGGCTTTGCCAGCCTGACCGGACAGTCCGCCGCCGCCGACGGCACCCGGCAGGTGGTGGACATCAGCGCGGGCGGCAAAAGCTGGCAATATCCGGCCCAGGTGAAAAGTGGCCAATGGCTGCTGCCGATGCCGTTCTTCCTGATTGAAGACTGGCAGGCCGGAAAGCTGACGGTGACCGTGCGGTAAGTGATTGAGTGCAGGTAAATATATCTGGACATTCATACAGTGCGACTCTACCTTTTCCCTCAGCAGCTTGAGTCGCGGGGAAATCATGGATCAGCACATCATTATCAGCGTCTGTCTGGCACTCGCCGGCGCAGGAATTGGCTGGATGCTGGCACAGTTACGTGTCGGGCATCAGGCCGCCAGTTTCTTAACCGAGCGCCGTCTGCTGGAAGAGGCACAACAGCGCCAGCAGCAGCAGATTGAACAGCTTCAGCAGCAGGCGCAGCAGCGTGAGCAGGAACTGCGCCAGCTTCATGGTGCGCTGAGTGGTGCCAATGAACGTCTGCAACAGCTCGATTACTGGCGCAACGAGAGCGAACAGCTTAACCGGGAACTGCGCAACCAGCTGGAGGTCAACAGCGCTCAGGAAGCGGAGCTGCGTGAGGTAACCATCCGTCTTGAAGAGACCCGCTTCGCCGCCGAAGAGAAGCAGCGTCTGCTGACCAACAGCGAGCAACGCCTCAGCGCCCAGTTTGAAAACCTCGCCAACCGTATTTTCGAAAATAGCGGCCGCCGCGTCGATGAACAGAATCGCCAGAGCCTCGACAGCCTGATCGGCCCGTTGCGTGAACAGCTGGATGGTTTCCGTCGTCAGGTGCATGAGAGCTTTGGCGCGGAAGCGCGTGAGCGGCACACCCTGACCCACGAAATCCGTCAGTTACAGCAGCTTAATGCGCAAATGGCGCAGGAAGCGCTCAACCTTACCAAGGCGCTGAAAGGCGACAATAAAATTCAGGGCAACTGGGGCGAAGTGGTGCTCAGCCGGGTGCTGGAAGCGTCCGGGCTGCGTGAAGGCTATGAGTATGAAACCCAGGTCAGCATTCAGTCGGAGCAGCAGGGCAGGATGCAGCCGGATGTCATTGTGCGTCTGCCGCAGGGCAAAGATGTGGTGGTGGACGCCAAAATGACGCTGGTCGCCTATGAGCGTTACTTCAATGCGGAAGATGAGGTTGAGCGTGAACAGGCGATTCAGGAACATGTCAGCGCGATGCGCAGCCATATTCGTCTGCTGGGACGTAAAGATTATCAACAATTGCCCGGTTTACGCTCGCTTGATTATGTGTTGATGTTTATTCCGGTCGAACCGGCGTTTTTGCTGGCGATCGATCGCCAGCCAGAGCTGATTGGCGAGGCGCTGCAGCAGAATATCATGCTGGTCAGTCCCACCACGCTGCTGGTAGCGCTGCGTACCATCAATAACCTGTGGCGTTACGAGCACCAAAGCCGCAATGCACAGCGTATCGCTGACCGCGCCACCCGGCTGTATGACAAAATGCGGCTTTTCGTTGATGACATGAGTGGTATTGGTCACAGCCTGGATAAGGCGCAAATCAGCTACCGCGAGGCGATGAAAAAACTGGCCGAAGGACGCGGCAACCTGATAGCGCAGACGGAAGGTTTCCGTGCGCTGGGGGTTGAAGTGAAACGGTCGATTAATCCTCAGCTGGTGGAGCGGGCGATGCCGGAAAATCCGGCTGATGAAGAGCAGGACGACGATGATGATGCGGATGACAGAGCCATGCGTGTGAGACGCCTCCACGAATAGTATGGGCGCAGCGTGCCTGACTTCCGTGACTCTGATACACTTCGGGAAGTATTGTTTGTGGAGCAGGTAAAACCGATGGCAGATGAATCACAGCAGGAAACCACCCATTTTGGCTTTCAGACGGTCGCCAAAAGCGAAAAAGCCGACAAAGTTGCGGATGTGTTTCACTCCGTAGCGGCAAAATATGACCTGATGAACGATTTGATGTCCTTTGGCGTCCATCGTGTCTGGAAGCGTTTTACCATTGACAGCAGCGGCGTACGTCGCGGTCAACGCGTGTTAGATCTGGCCGGCGGAACCGGCGATCTGACGGCTAAATTTTCTCGCCTGGTGGGCGAAACGGGTCAGGTAGTGCTGGCCGATATCAACAGTTCGATGCTGAAGATGGGCCGTGAAAAGCTGCGCAATCTCGGCGTGGTCGGCAACGTGAGCTACGTGCAGGCCAACGCAGAAGCTCTGCCGTTCCCGGATAACTACTTCGATTGCATCACCATCTCCTTCGGCTTACGCAACGTAACGGAAAAAGAGAAGGCGCTGGCCTCTATGTTCCGTGTGCTGAAGCCGGGCGGACGGTTACTGGTACTGGAGTTCTCCAAACCGGTGATTGATCCGCTGAGCAAAGCCTATGACGCTTACTCGTTCCATATTCTGCCGCGTATCGGGCAACTGGTGGCGCAGGACGCCGAGAGCTATCGCTATCTGGCCGAATCGATCCGCATGCATCCCGATCAGGAAACGCTGAAAGCGATGATGAACGACGTCGGTTTTGAAAATACCACTTACTCCAATATGACCGGCGGCATTGTGGCCTTACACCGTGGATTTAAGTTCTGAGTGAGATGGTGATGAACCTAACGCCCTTGATTACCGCGGGCCTGGAAACAGCGCTTAACCGCATGTTGTATCGCGATCGCGGCCTGAAGGCGGCACGGCAGCGTCTGACCGGTAAGGTCCTGACGCTGCGTCTGAGCGAGTTTTCCCATCCGCTGGTGCTGGTATTCAGTGAGCAGCAGCTGGATGTGGTGGCTGACTGGCAGGATACCAGCGACTGCACGGTGATTACTTCACTGAAAACCTTGCCGAAGCTGCGCGATCGCCAGCAGCTGACGCCGCTGATTCGCAGCGGTGAGTTGCAGGTAGAAGGTGATTTGCAGGTAGTGCAGCAGTTTTCCGCGCTGATGGATCTGGCCGAGCTGGATCCGGCGGAATACCTGGCGCCGTGGGTCGGCGATATTGCGGCACAGGGCATCAGTCAGGGCGCACTACGAGTCTTTCGCCGGATAAAAGGCGAAGTCGGGCGTCGGCAGGATTACCTCGGTCAGGCACTGACCGAAGAGTGGCGTGTCGCGCCAGGCTCGCTCGAATTAGCCTGGTTTTCCGAGGAGGTCGACGCGATGGAACGTTCGCTTGAGGCGCTTAATGCGCGTCTGGCGCAGCTGGAGGCAAAATGAGTTTTGGAGAGATCCGCCGCTTATATTTGATCATGAAGGTATTTTTGACTTACGGCCTTGATGAACTGATTCCCAACACGCGCCTTACCCTTCCGCTTCGCCTGTGGCGTCGCTGTATTTTCTGGTTACCCAATCTGCATCAGAATGAACCGACCGGCGCCCGCATGCGCATGGCGATGGAGCAGCTGGGGCCGGTATGGATTAAGTTCGGTCAGATGCTGTCGACCCGCCGTGACCTGTTCCCGCCGATGATCGCCGATCAGCTGGCCATTCTGCAGGACCGGGTTGCACCGTTTGATGGCGTTAAAGCGAAAGCGCAGATCGAAGCCTCAATGGGCGCACCGATCGAAACCTGGTTTGATGATTTTGACATTAAGCCGCTGGCATCAGCGTCGATTGCCCAGGTTCACACGGCAACGCTGAAGTCGACCGGCAAGAAAGTGGTGATCAAAGTCATTCGTCCGGATATTTTGCCGGTGATCAAAGCTGACATGAAGCTGATCTATCGCCTGGCGCGCTGGGTGCCGCGTTTACTGCCTGATGGCCGTCGTCTGCGTCCGGTTGAAGTGGTGCGCGACTACGAAAAAACCCTGCTTGATGAGCTGAACCTGTTACGCGAAGCCGCGAACGCCATTCAGTTACGCCGCAATTTTGAAGACAGCCGGATGCTTTATGTACCGGAAGTCTATTCCGACTACTGCAGCGAAACCATGATGGTGATGGAACGTATTTACGGCATTCCGATTTCGGACGTCGCCACGCTGGAGCGACACGGGGTCAACATGAAGCTGCTGGCAGAGCGTGGTGTGCAGGTGTTCTTCACCCAGGTATTCCGCGACAGTTTCTTCCATGCTGATATGCATCCCGGCAATATTTTTGTCAGCTATGAGCATCCGGAAGATCCGCAATACATCGGCATCGACTGCGGTATTGTCGGGTCGCTCAACAAAGAAGATAAGCGCTATCTGGCTGAAAACTTTATCGCCTTCTTTAACCGCGACTACCGCAAGGTGGCGGAGCTGCACGTTGACTCTGGCTGGGTGCCGCCCGATACCAACGTCGAAGATTTTGAATTTGCGATTCGCACCGTCTGTGAGCCGATTTTTGAAAAGCCGCTGGCTGAAATTTCCTTCGGTCACGTGCTGCTGAATCTGTTCAATACCGCGCGTCGGTTTAATATGGAAGTCCAGCCGCAGCTGGTGCTGCTGCAAAAGACTCTGCTGTATGTGGAAGGTATTGGTCGTCAGCTCTATCCGCAGCTTGACCTGTGGAAGACCGCCAAGCCGTTCCTCGAAGAGTGGATCAAGGATCAGGTCGGTCTGCCCGCCATCATTCGCGCGGTTAAAGAGAAAGCACCGTTCTGGGCCGAGAAGTTACCGGAACTGCCGGAACTGTTTTATGACAGCATGCGCCAGCATAAACTTTTGCGGCATAGCGTTGACAAATTAGTGGGCGATCTCAATGCGCAGCGTACCCGGCATCACCAGGCACGCTATCTGTTTGGCGTTGGCGCAACCCTGCTGCTCAGCGGCACGGCAGTGCTGCTTTCGCGACCGGACTGGGACCTGTTTCCGGCGGTATTAATGGCAGCGGGCATCGTCTCATGGTTAATCGGCTGGCGTAAGACAAACTGATTGTCACTTCAGCCAAAAACACGGTAATGTCGCTGGCTCAGGCCCGGGTTGATAAGGGCGCTCTGTGGTGCATTACCCCATCGTTTTTCACAGAATATTAGAGGCTATCTCATGGGCGGTATCAGTATTTGGCAATTGTTAATTATTGCCGTGATTGTTGTACTTCTGTTCGGTACCAATAAATTACGTAATCTGGGTTCGGATTTGGGTTCCTCGATTCGTGGCTTCAAAAAAGCCATGGGCGATGAGGACGACAAAAAGGATCAACCGAAAGAGCAGGACGCTGACTTCAGCGCCAAAACGCTGGCGGACAAACAGCAAACTTCGGCTACTAAAGAAGAAGTTAAGAACGACAAGCAGGTGTAAACCGTGTTCGACATTGGTTTTAGTGAACTGGTATTGGTGTTCGTTATCGGGCTGATTGTACTCGGCCCACAACGTTTACCGGTTGCGGTGAAAACCGTGGTCGGCTGGATCAGGGCGATTCGTTCGCTGGCAGCCAATGTGCAAAACGAACTGGCGCAGGAGCTGAAACTGCAGGAGTTGCAGGACAGTCTGAAAAAGGTGGAAGAAGCGGGCCGCGGGACACTGTCGCCGGAGCTGAAAGAGTCAATGGAAGAGCTGCGTAAGACTGCGGATTCAATGAAGCGCTCGGTCAGCCAGAGCATCGACATTGAAAAAGAGGAAGACGAAGCCAACACTATTCACTCGCCACAGCACCGATCGGCGCCGCCTCTGGCGGACCAGCCGGAAGTGCATCCGGCAGCGGCCGGCACTGCGTCGCCGTCAGGCACGCCTGCGGCGGCTGATCATCAGGCCAGCGCGCCAGTTAAGGCACCGTCTGTGGAAACGGCATCAGCCGGGCAGCCGGCAGCGATTGTAGCCAGCGCGCCCGCTCAGGCACCGTCTGTGGAAACGGCATCAGCCGGGCAGCCGACAGCGGCTGTAGCCAGCGCGCCCGCTCAGGCACCGTCTGTGGAAACGGCATCAGCCGGGCAGCTGGCAGCGACTGTAGCCAGCGCGCCCGCTCAGGCACCAGCCCGTGCTGACACGGCATTAGCCAGCAAACCTGACGCCGCCACTACGCGCACTTCCGCTTCCCCCTCTTCTGCAAGTGATGAACGATAATGGCCGTTGAAGATACCCAACCGCTCATCAGTCATCTGATTGAGCTGCGTAAGCGACTGCTGAACTGCATCATCGCCGTTTTAGTGATATTCCTGGCGCTGGTTTATTTTGCCAATGATATCTATCAACTGGTGGCGGCACCGCTCATCAGTCAGATGCCAATCGGCTCCAGCATGATCGCCACCGATGTGGCTTCGCCGTTTTTCACCCCGATTAAACTGACGATTATTGTGTCGGTATTTCTGGCGGTGCCGGTGATCCTCTATCAGGTCTGGGCGTTCATTGCGCCTGCGCTCTATCGCCATGAACGCAGACTGGTAATGCCGCTGCTGTTTTCCAGCACCTTTCTGTTCTATATCGGTGTGGCATTTGCCTACTTTGTCGTCTTCCCGCTGGCGTTTGGTTTCTTTACCAAAACCGCGCCGATTGGCGTCACCATGGCGACCGACATTACCAAATACCTCGATTTTGTCATGACGTTGTTTATGGCGTTTGGCGTGGCGTTTGAAGTGCCGGTAGCGATTGTACTGTTGTGCTGGACTGGTATCACCAGCCCGGACGATCTGAAAAAGAAACGTCCCTATATTCTGGTCGGGGCCTTCGTGGTCGGCATGTTACTGACGCCGCCGGACGTTTTTTCCCAAACTTTGCTCGCTATTCCGATGTACTGCCTGTTTGAAGTCGGCGTATTCTTTTCCCGATACTATGTGGGCAAAGGCCGCCGGGCACAGGATGAGGAACATAACACCGAATCCTGACGCGATCTTCAGGTCCCGCTCTGGCGGGCAGAGATCAATCCGAACCGCCCTCCGGGGCGGTTTTTGTTTAGTAAAACTGTGGGAAAAATTATGTTTGATATCGGTGTAAACCTGACCAGCACGCAATTCGCCTCCGACCGGCCAAAGGTGGTAAAACGCGCGCGTGAAGCGGGCGTCACCGGCATGCTGATTACCGGCACCAATGCGCTGGAGAGCCAGCAGGCGCAGAAACTGGCTGAAGATCAGCCGGGCTTCTGCTGGTCTACCGCGGGCGTGCATCCGCACCACGCCAGTGAATGGTCAACGGAGATCGCCAGCACGCTGCGTCGGCTGGCGGAGAAACCGGAAGTGGTGGCTATCGGCGAATGCGGGCTCGATTTTAACCGCAACCTGTCAGCCCATGAGCAGCAGGAATATGCGTTTGAAGCACAGCTGGCGCTGGCAGCCGAACTGAATATGCCGGTGTTTCTGCACTGCCGCGAAGCCCATGCGCGCTTTGCGGCCATCGTGGCGCCCTGGCTGCCAAAATTGCCGGGTGCGGTGATTCACTGCTTTACCGGCACGCGCGATGAACTGGAAGCGTGCCTGGCGCTGGGATTATCGATAGGAATTACTGGCTGGGTGTGTGATGAACGTCGCGGGCTTGAACTGCGTGAAATGCTGCCGCTGATCCCGGCCGATAAGTTGCTGCTGGAAACCGACTCGCCCTATTTATTGCCGCGCGATATGCGACCGCGTCCGACTTCACGTCGTAACGAACCCTGCTTCTTACCGCATATTGTGCAACAGGTGGCGACATGGCGTGGCGAGAGCAGCGAGGCGCTGGCGGCCTGCGTTGATAACAATGCGCGGACGCTGTTCCGACTGGTTTAGATCTTACGGAACTGTTTGTTATCCACGCTGCGCATCACCTGTTTATTCAGCAGGTTGAGCAACAGAATCGAACGGGTTTCGCCATCCGGCTCGGCAAAGATGGCGCGTAGCCC
The DNA here is from genome assembly GCF_053474785.1 of Pantoea sp. PGP6. Classification (NCBI taxonomy): domain Bacteria; kingdom Pseudomonadati; phylum Pseudomonadota; class Gammaproteobacteria; order Enterobacterales; family Erwiniaceae; genus Pantoea; species Pantoea sp. PGP6. Next base: position 4,102,190 of record NZ_JBQBMA010000001.1, on the reverse strand, counting down.
TTCAAACGTCCCTTCGGTGATGACAACTTCATCGCCGATTTGTGGCGTTTCAGGATCGAGCAGAATTTGCGGGACATCGGTTTCCAGCGCTTCAATCACCGCAGGCGGCACCGTAGCGGGCGTAGTGCCAAAGCGCACAAAGTGGCTGACGCCGCGCGTGCTGCTGATGGTGGTGGTATGAATCGCTTCCGGATCGAATTCGATGAACAGATAGTTAGGAAACAGCGGCTCACTCACCGTGGTGCGTTTACCGCGCACGATCTTTTCCAGAGCGATCATCGGGCTGAGGCAATTCACTTCTTGCCGCTCCAGATGCTCCTTCGCGCGCAATAGCTGACCACGTTTGCAATAGAGTAAATACCAGGATTCCATAACCGCTCCCATCGAATGGACGCTAAGAATAGCAAACCTGCTGCCAGAGTTATAGCGCATCGGGCAGGGGAAAAGCGCAGCGCGCAGAAAATAAACTGAGACTTTTCTTAAGATGCCGGATAGTGACAGAAAAGGCGATTGGAAATTGACGTTTCACCCTGCTCTGTATCAGACTCGGTGGCCATCATACCGGCGAAAAGGATCATCTGATGGAACTCTTTTTGTTAAGCAACGGCAAGCTGGCGGATGATGCGCCGTTACTGGGTTATGCTCAGCCGCAGTTACACGCCATGATTGCCAGACGTGCTATCCGTTCAGCGGTGCTGATTCCTTACGCCATTATCCGGGGCGATCATGCGCAGCGCGCCGCCGATCTCAGTGCGTCACTGGGCATTGCGGTGCGCACCGTTGACGCTTTTACCTCACCGGCTGAGGCAATCGCCCAGGCGGAGCTGATTTTAGTCAGCGGCGGTAATACCTGGTTGCTGAACCAGATGCTGCATGAGCAGGGCTTAATCGTGGCGATACAGCGCGCGGTGCGTGAACGGCAGGTGCCGTATGTCGGCTGGAGTGCTGGCTGTAATGTGGCGACGCCGTCGATTCGCACCACCAATGATATGCCGGTGCGTAGTAGCGTGGTGCTGCCTGCGCTGGGGCTGTTCCCGGTGCAGATCAATCCTCACTATCTGGATGCCAGCGTCAGCGGTCATATGGGCGAAACACGCGACGAGCGGCTGTCTGAATTCTGTGCCGTCAATCCGTCCGAGTCGGTGATTGCGCTGCGTGAAGGCAGCTTTCTGCATCTGCATGACGATCGGCTACGCTATCACAGTGTGCGCAACGAAGACTTTAAGGTGTTCCGCCACGGCGAGCCGATTCAGGCTTATCACGATACCCGCGCGCTTCAGCCGCTGGTGCCTTTTCGCTGTGATTAAGGTTGCCGCATAAACCTCAACACAACCGCATAATCAGCCCTATAATGGCCGATTCACTCTGGCCGGAAAGCTAAAGCCGCATGAAATATCACGATTTACGCGACTTTCTCGCGCTGCTCGAACAGCGCGGTGAGTTAAAAAGAATTAAGCAATCGATTGATCCCGTCCTGGAAATGACCGAAATCGCCGACCGCACGCTGCGTGCCGGCGGGCCCGCGCTGCTGTTTGAAAACCCGAAAGGGTATGACATGCCAGTGCTGTGTAACCTGTTTGGCACGCCAAAGCGCGTCGCCATGGGGATGGGTCAGGAAGAGGTGAGTGCACTGCGGGAAGTAGGCAAACTGCTGGCATTTCTGAAAGAGCCGGAGCCACCAAAAGGCTTTCGCGATCTGTTCGATAAGATGCCGCAGTTTAAGCAGGTGCTCAACATGCCGACTAAACGCCTGCGCAATGCGCCCTGCCAGGAAGTGGTGTTCAGCGGTGATGAGGTCGATCTGTCGCGCATTCCGGTGATGAAATGCTGGCCGGGCGATGCCGCGCCGCTGATTACCTGGGGTCTGACCGTCACCCGTGGTCCTCATAAAGAGCGACAGAATCTCGGCATTTACCGCCAACAGGTGATCGGCAAAAACCGGCTGATTATGCGCTGGCTGTCGCACCGTGGCGGCGCGCTCGATTTTCAGGAGTGGAGCAAAGCGCATCCGGGCGAGCGTTTTCCGGTCTCGGTGGCGCTCGGTGCTGACCCTGCGACTATTCTCGGTGCGGTAACGCCGGTGCCGGATACGCTGTCAGAATATGCGTTTGCTGGTCTGCTGCGCGGCAATAAAACCGAAGTGGTGAAATGCCTGTCGAACGATCTGGAAGTGCCAGCCAGCGCGGAGATCGTGCTGGAGGGTTACATCGAGGCAGGCGACATGGCACCTGAAGGGCCTTACGGCGACCACACCGGCTACTACAATGAAGTAGATAGCTTCCCGGTTTTTACCGTGACGCACATTACCCAGCGGCATCAGGCAATTTATCACTCGACCTATACCGGCCGTCCGCCGGATGAGCCCGCCGTACTGGGTGTGGCGTTGAATGAAGTGCTGGTGCCGATTCTGATCAAGCAGTTCCCGGAAATTGTCGATTTCTATCTGCCGCCGGAAGGATGTTCCTACCGGCTGGCGGTGGTAACCATCAAAAAGCAGTATGCCGGGCATGCCAAACGGGTAATGTTTGGCGTCTGGTCATTTCTGCGGCAGTTCATGTACACCAAATTTGTTATTGTGTGTGACGATGATGTTAATGCGCGTGACTGGAATGATGTGATCTGGGCGATTACCACCCGCATGGATCCGGCGCGTGACACGGTATTAGTGGAAAATACGCCGATCGACTATCTCGATTTCGCCTCACCGGTTTCCGGGCTGGGGTCGAAGATGGGGATGGATGCGACCAACAAATGGCCGGGCGAAACGCAGCGCGAATGGGGCACACCTATCGTGAAAGATCCTGCGATTACCGCGCGCATTGATGCTATCTGGGATGAGTTAGGTATTTTTGATCAGCCGCCACAGCGTTGATGGCGAGCACAACCATAAAGACGACCCGACAGAGGGAACGCATGACAACGTTAAGCTGTAAAGTAACTTCAGTTGAAGCGATTACCGACACGGTGTATCGCGTTCGCCTGATTCCGGAAGCGGATTTCAGTTTTCGCGCAGGACAGTATCTGATGGTGGTGATGGATGAGCGTGATAAGCGCCCGTTCTCACTGGCCTCAACGCCAATGGAAAAGGATATCATTGAGCTGCACATCGGTGCGTCCGATCTCAACCTGTACGCCATGGCGGTGATGGATCGTATTCGTGACGATCGCCAGATCACCGTCGACATGCCGCACGGTGATGCCTGGCTGCGCGAAGAGAGCAGCAAACCGTTGATCCTGATCGCTGGCGGTACCGGCTTCTCCTATGCCCGTTCCATTCTGCTGACCGCGTTAGCGCAGCAGCCGGATCGTGATATCGCCATTTACTGGGGCGGACGTGAGCTGAAGCATCTGTACGATCTGGATGAGCTGGATGCGCTGGCGGTGAAACACCCCAACCTGAAGGTGATCCCGGTGGTCGAGCAGCCGGAAGCGGGCTGGCAGGGACGTTCGGGTACGGTATTAACCGCGGTAATGCAGGATTTCAGCACGCTGAGCGAGCATGAGATCTATATTGCTGGCCGTTTCGAGATGGCCAAGATCGCACGCGATCGCTTCTGCGCCGAACGCGGTGCGCTGGAATCGCAGATGTATGGTGATGCTTTCGCCTTCATCTGATCGACGTCAAGCCAAAAGAAAAAACCCGCCCATCACGGGCGGGTAAATCGGACAAAGAAGTGACCCAACGTATTACAGACGCTCGAATACGGTGGCGATGCCCTGACCTAAACCGATGCACATGGTCGCCAGACCAAACTGCGCATCGCGTCGCGCCATGATGTTAAGCAATGTGGTACTGATACGTGCCCCGGAACAGCCCAGCGGGTGACCCAGCGCAATCGCACCACCATTCAGATTGACCTTTTCATCCAGCCGATCCAGCAAACCCAAATCCTTTATGCATGGCAGGGTTTGTGCTGCAAACGCCTCATTGAGTTCAAACACGTCAATATCATTGACGCTCAGACCGGCACGTTTCAGCGCCAGCCTGCTGGCCGGCACCGGGCCGTAGCCCATGATTGACGGATCGCAGCCGACCACCGCCATACTTCTGATGCGGGCACGCGGGGTCAGCCCCAGTTCACGGGCGCGGGATTCGCTCATCACCAGCATCGCGGCCGCGCCATCAGACAGAGCTGACGAGGTGCCCGCCGTTACCGTGCCATTGACCGGATCAAACGCCGGCCGCAGTGCCGCCAGACCTTCGGCGCTGGTCTCTTCACGGATGACCTCATCGTAATCGTAGCGTTTGAGAATGCCGTCGCTGTCGTGACCGGCAGTGGCGACGATCTCCGCTTTGAAATCACCGCGCTGAGTTGCCTGCCAGGCGCGCTGGTGCGAACGCAGGGCAAACGCATCCTGCTGCTCGCGGCTGATATGATGCATACGCGCCAGCATTTCAGCGGTCAGACCCATCATCCCCGCCGCTTTGGCCACGGTGCGGCCGAGGCCCGGATGAAAGTCGACGCCGTGATTCATCGGCACGTGTCCCATATGTTCCACTCCGCCAATCAGGCAGCTGTGCGCATCGCCGACCATAATGGCACGGGCGGCATCATGCAGTGCCTGCATCGATGAGCCGCACAGGCGGTTGACGGTGGTTGCCGGTACCGAGTGCGGTATTTCAGCCAGCAGGGCGGCGTTACGCGCAATGTTAAACCCCTGTTCCAGCGTCTGCTGCACGCAGCCCCAGACAATGTCATCCAGCGTGGCAGGATTGACCGCCGGGTTGCGGCTCAGCAGCTCACGCATCAGGTGGGCGGAAAGATCCTCGGCACGTACATGACGAAAAGCACCGCCTTTTGAACGACCCATCGGCGTACGTACCGCATCGATAATCACCACATTTTCCATATTCTTGCCCTCAGGCGCTTTTTAGCGCGGCTTCGTCAATTGGTTTGGCGGCGGGATACCAGCTTTGATGCTGATGCGCTTTTTGCACCAGCAGTTCAGGCAATTCATACAGGCCACCGAGTGCGCTGTAGCGCCGGGCCTGATCGACCACATTGCTGTTGCCCAGGGTATCGAGGTAGCGGAAGGCGCCGCCGCGGAAAGGCGGGAAGCCGAGACCGTATACCAGCGCCATATCTGCTTCGGCCGGCGAGGCGATGATTTTCTCCTCCAGGCAGCGCACCACTTCATTCAGCATTGGCAGCATCATGCGATTAAGGATCTCTTCGTCGCTGAAGACACGCTTAGGCTGGCAGACCTGTTGCAGCAGCGTATCGACCTCGCTGTCTGCCACTTTTTTCTGTTTGCCCTTTTTGTCGGTTTCCCAGTGCCAGAAGCCTTTGCCATTTTTTTGACCGAAACGACCGGCCTCAAACAGCAGATCGATCGCATCGCGATAATCGTGTTTCATGCGTTGTGGAAAACCTTCCGCCATTACGCTTTGCGCATGATGCGCGGTATCGATGCCGACTACATCCAGCAACCACGATGGTCCCATTGGCCAGCCAAACTGTTTTTCCATTACTTTATCAATCTGACGGAAGTCAGCACCGTCGCGCAGCAGCAGGCTGAAGGCGGCGAAGTAGGGGAACAGCACCCGGTTGACGAAGAAGCCGGGGCAATCATTGACCACAATCGGGGTTTTACCCATTTTGCTGGCCCAGGCCACTACTTTGCTCAGGGTCGCTTCACTGGTTTTCTCGCCACGCACCACTTCTACCAGCGGCATACGCGGCACCGGATTGAAGAAGTGCATGCCGCAGAAATTTTCCGGACGTTGCAGCGCCTGTGCCAGTTGACTGATGGGAATGGTGGAGGTATTGGAGGCCAGGATGGCGTCGTCCCGCAGGTGCTGCTCGGTTTCGGCCAGCACTTTAGCTTTAATCAGGGGATTCTCGACCACCGCTTCGACCACTACGTCGGCGTGTTCAAAACCGGCGTAATCCAGCGTTGGCTGAATGGTTGCAATCACGCTGGCCAGCTTATTGCCGTCAATCTTGCCGCGCTCCAGCAGTTTATTAAGCAGCTTGCTGGCTTCGTTCATCCCGAGCGTCAGGGCCTGTGGATTGATGTCTTTCATTTTGACCGGCACGCCTTTCCAGGCTGACTGGTAGCTGATGCCGCCACCCATAATACCGGCACCCAGTACGGCCGCCTGCGTTGGCGCGCCGCTTTCGCTGCCGCGTTTTTTAGCCAGCCCTTTAACGTATTGATCGTTGAGGAAGATGCCGACCAGCGCCCGCGCTTCGTCAGACTGCGCCAGCGGAACAAAAGCGGCATTTTCCAGTTTCAGCGCATCTTCACGGCCAAGACCGGCAGCCGCTTCAATGGTTTTCACAGCCATCAGTGGCGCCGGGTAATGTTTGCCTGCGGTCTGCATCACCATACTTTTGGCAAGGGTGAAGCTCATCGCCGCTTCAATCGGGCTCAGTTTCAGCGGTGCCAGTTTCGGTGCCCGGCGCGCACGCCAGCTACCATCGAGCGCCGCAGCTTTAAGCATGGTGATGCCCGCCTCGCGCAGTTTATCGCGTTCCACCACCGCATCGACCAGACCGAGTTTAAGTGCCGCGTTTCCGTCGACGTCTTTACCAGCGGCAATGATCTCCATTGCGCTATCGGCTCCTAACAGACGCGGCAGACGGACGCTGCCGCCGAAGCCTGGCATGATCCCAAGTTTCGTTTCCGGCAGGCCAATGCGGGCATCGGCAGTGGCAACGCGCAGGTCGGTTGCCAGTACGCATTCACATCCACCACCCAGCGCATAGCCATCGATGGCGGCCAGCGTCGGTACCGGTAAATCTTCCAGCCGGTTAAAAATGCTGTTGGCGTAGCTCAGCCACTGACTCAGTTTTTCGGTCGGTGCATCAAACAGTGAGAGGAATTCGGTGATGTCAGCACCGACAATGAAGGCCGGTTTAGCCGAGCTGAGCAGCACGCCGCGCAGGTCAGACTGCTGCTCCAGCACTGCAATGGCTTCGCCCAGGCTGGCGACGGTTTGCGTATCAAGCTTATTGACCGAGCCAGGGGCATCAAAAACCAGCTTGACGATGCCATCGTCCAGCCAGTGAAGAGAAAGGTTAGCGCCTTGGTAGAGCATGTGCGTCTCCTGAAACCGCGGAAAAGTGATCTGGTCATACCAGATGATCGAGAGTGTGGGAGTGATGTTAATTTTTTGCAAACGGGTCTTTGCTTATTTGCTAACAAGATCACAGCCGCTCTCAACACGGCATCCGCTTAAGGGGTATGCTAAACTGCGGCCATTTCGCGACACTGGAGAGACGTCAATGGATTCCCTGAAGACCTTGTATCACGCGCATATCGCCACGTTGCAGCAACGGGCGCAGCAGGTGCTGGCACACAATAAACTGGATGCGATGCTGATCCATTCCGGTGAGTTGTTGACGGTGTTTCTGGATGACCACACCTATCCGTTCAAGGTGAATCCACAGTTTAAAGCCTGGGTGCCGGTAACGCAGGTGCCGAACTGCTGGCTGTGGGTTGATGGGGTCAGTAAACCAAAGTTGTGGTTTTACTCTCCGGTTGACTACTGGCATAACGTTGAGCCGCTGCCGGACAGCTTCTGGACCGCTGAGATTGAGGTCATCGGCCTGAAAAATGCGGATGAGATTGCGCAGCTGTTGCCGGCTCAACGTGAGAATGTCGCCTATATTGGCCCGGTAAATGCGCGGGCAGCGCAGCTCGGTATCAGTTCTGGCAATATCAATCCCAAAGCGGTGATCGATTTCCTGCATTACCATCGCAGCATCAAAACCGAGTATGAGCTGGCCTGTATGCGCCAGGCGCAGAAGCTGGCCGTGGCCGGACATCGCGCCGCCAAAGAGGCTTTTTCTGCCGGGTTAAGCGAGTTCGACATCAATCAGGCTTATCTGACAGCCACCGGACATCGCGATACCGACGTACCTTACGGCAACATCATTGCGCTGAATGAACACGCGGCGGTGCTGCATTACACCCGTCTGGATCATCAGCCACCGGCAAAGCGCCACAGCTTTTTAATTGACGCGGGTGCCGAATATCTTGGCTATGCCGCTGATTTAACCCGCAGCTACGCGGCGCAGAGCAGCTCGCTGTATGCCCGGATGGTCGAGGCGATGAATGCAGAAGAGCTGGCGCTGATCGCGACCCTGAAGCCAGGCGTGCGTTACACCGATTATCATCTGCAGATGCATCAGCGTATCGCCAGATTGCTGCTGAAGTTCGAGCTGGTGCAGGGCATCAGTGAAGAGGCGCTGGTGGCGGAAGATCTGACCGGTCCGTTCATGCCACATGGATTAGGGCATCCGCTCGGCCTGCAGGTGCATGACGTCGCCGGGTTTATGCAGGATGAGCAGGGCACCCATCTTGCGGCGCCAGCGCAGTATCCTTATCTGCGCTGCACTCGCGTGCTGCAACCCGGCATGGTATTAACCATCGAGCCTGGCTTCTATATTATTGACTCGCTGCTGACGCCACTGCGTGAAGGCCGGTTCAGCCAGCATTTTAACTGGCAGGCCATTGATGCGCTCAGGCCTTACGGCGGTATTCGCATTGAGGATAACGTGGTGATCCATGCGCATCGCGTTGAAAATATGACCCGCGATCTGCACCTGGCCTGATGGACGCCTTTGATATTCCCGCGGTGGCGTTAAGCGTCAGCGAGGAGACCATCAAAAAGAGCCGCTTTATCACGCTGCTGGCTCACACCGACGGCACGGAAGCGGCACGGGCGTTTGTTCAGCAGGTCAGGCATGAACATCCTGCTGCGCGTCACCACTGCTGGGCCTGGGTGGCTGGCGCGCCAGATGATTCACAACAGCTGGGTTTCTCTGACGATGGTGAGCCGTCCGGCACCGCCGGTAAACCGATGCTGGCGCAGCTGATGGGCGCCGGTATCGGTGAAATCACTGCGGTTGTGGTGCGCTATTACGGTGGCATCATGCTGGGCACGGGCGGCTTAGTGAAAGCGTATGGCGGCGGGGTGCAGCAGGGGCTTAAGCAACTGGCGCGCCAGCGTAAAGTGCCGATGAAACTGTTCACTTTGCAATGCGACTACGCGCAGCTCAGCGATATCGAACGGCTGGTGCAGCGCTTTGAAGGCAAGGTCACCGACAGCCAGTATCAGGACCGCATTGCACTGACGCTGGCCGTGCCTTATGGACAAATCGACGGATTCCAGCAAAATCTGTCAGACTTTAGTCGGGGCGCGTTAGCGCTTATCCCGCTCATACCTTGATGTTCTTCTCTTTTATTTAAAGGAACGGCTGAATGCACTTTCGCGCCATTACCCGCATAGTCGGTCTGCTGGTGATCCTCTTTTCAGTGACGATGATTTTGCCCGGCCTGGTCGCATTAATTTATCGCGACGGTGCCGGTCGGGCCTTTAGCCAGACATTTATGATGGCGCTGGTGATCGGCTCGCTGCTGTGGTGGCCAAACCGCAAACAGAAGACAGAGCTCAAGCCACGCGAAGGGTTTTTGATTGTGGTGCTGTTCTGGACGGTGCTGGGCAGCGTGGGGGCAATGCCGTTTATCTTTGCCGAACAGCCGCACCTGTCGGTTACCGACGCGTTCTTCGAATCGTTCTCTGGCCTGACGACCACCGGTGCCACTACCCTGGTCGGACTGGATTCACTGCCAAAGGCGATTCTGTTCTATCGGCAAATGCTGCAATGGCTCGGCGGTATGGGGATCATCGTCTTAGCGGTGGCGATATTACCGATACTGGGCGTGGGGGGGATGCAGCTCTATCGCGCTGAGATGCCTGGCCCGCTGAAAGATAACAAAATGCGGCCGCGCATTGCTGAAACAGCCAAGACTCTGTGGTTGATCTATGTGCTGCTGACGGTGGCCTGTGCGCTGGCCTTGTGGCTGGCGGGGATGCCGGCCTTTGATGCGATTGGCCACAGCTTCTCGACCATCGCCATCGGCGGATTTTCCACCCATGATGCCAGTATCGGCTATTTTAATAGCGGCACCATCAATACCATCGTGGCGGTGTTTCTGCTGATCTCCGGCTGTAACTACGGTCTGCACTTTGCCATGCTGAGTGGCCGTAATCTGCGCGTCTACTGGCGTGACCCGGAGTTACGGATGTTTATCGGCGTCCAGCTGACGCTGGTGTTGATCTGCACGCTGGTGCTCTGGTTCCACAATGTCTACGCCGGTGGCTGGCAGACCCTGAACCAGGCGTTCTTCCAGGTCGTCTCCATGGCGACTACTGCCGGTTTTACTACCGACAGCATCGCGCGCTGGCCGCTGTTCCTGCCGGTTCTGCTGCTGTGCTCCGCCTTTATTGGTGGCTGCGCCGGTTCAACCGGCGGTGGCCTGAAGGTGATCCGCATCCTGCTGTTGTGCAAGCAGGGTAACCGGGAGCTTAAACGGCTGGTCCACCCGAATGCGGTTTACACTATCAAGCTGGGCAACCGGGCGCTGCCGGAGCGTATCCTCGAAGCGGTCTGGGGATTCTTCTCGGCCTATGCGCTGGTGTTCCTGATCAGCATGCTGGCAATCATCGCCACCGGGGTAGATGACTTCTCGGCCTTTGCTGCCGTCGCCGCCACGCTGAACAACCTCGGACCCGGTCTGGGGGTGGTCGCGGATAACTTCACCTCAATGAATGATGTGGCGAAGTGGATATTGATCTCCACCATGCTATTCGGGCGTCTCGAGGTCTTTACCTTGCTGGTGCTGTTCACGCCGACGTTCTGGCGTGAGTAATTAATAAGGATGCTGAAATGAAAGCGCTAATTCTCTACTCGACCCGTGACGGACAAACGCAAAAAATCGCCTCTTATATAGCTGAGCAGATCGGTCAGCAGCAAAACTGTGATGTGATGAATATCCAGCATGCCACTTCGCCTGACTGGGCACAGTATGATCGGGTGCTGATTGGTGCCTCGATTCGTTACGGCCATTTCCAGCCGGTGGTCGATGCATTTGTTAAGCAGCATTTGCACCAATTGCAGCAGCGTACCAGTGGTTTCTTCTCGGTGAACCTGACGGCGCGTAAACCCGAGAAGCGCTCCCCGGAAACCAATGCCTATACCCAGAAGTTCTTATCACAGTCGCCGTGGCGGCCAGATTGCTGTGCGGTGTTTGCTGGTGCGCTCTATTACCCGCGTTATCGCTGGTTTGATCGCATCATGATTCAGCTGATTATGCGAATGACCGGTGGCGAGACCGATTCTACTAAAGAAGTGGAGTACACCGATTGGCAACAGGTCAGCCGTTTTGCCAATGATTTTGCACAGTTACCAGGCAAATCGTAGCGAAATAACGCGATTTGATGAAAATTACTTCGAACGGTAATCTTTTTGCAATAAACGCTTGTCAGCCCGCGCGAACTCCCTATAATGCGCCTCCATCGACACGGAACAACGGCTTACCGGCCGCCGGGTTGAGAGGCACAGGAGACTGCGCCGCCGGAGAAAAACTTCTGAAAAAGAAGTTGACTCTGAGGGAGGAAAGCGTAATATACGCCACCTCGCGACAGACGGTTAACCCGCTGCTCGCACTGCTCTTTAACAATTTATCAGACAATCTGTGTGGGCACTCGCAGGATTGATATCAACGTCTCCGGACGTAAAAAATATCAAGTCTCACGAGTGAACACATAATGAAATTCATTATGACGTTTTACAGATGAGCACCGCTTAACTTGTTTAAGCAAATCAAACTTAAATTGAAGAGTTTGATCATGGCTCAGATTGAACGCTGGCGGCAGGCCTAACACATGCAAGTCGGACGGTAGCACAGAGAGCTTGCTCTTGGGTGACGAGTGGCGGACGGGTGAGTAATGTCTGGGGATCTGCCCGATAGAGGGGGATAACCACTGGAAACGGTGGCTAATACCGCATAACGTCGCAAGACCAAAGAGGGGGACCTTCGGGCCTCTCACTATCGGATGAACCCAGATGGGATTAGCTAGTAGGCGGGGTAATGGCCCACCTAGGCGACGATCCCTAGCTGGTCTGAGAGGATGACCAGCCACACTGGAACTGAGACACGGTCCAGACTCCTACGGGAGGCAGCAGTGGGGAATATTGCACAATGGGCGCAAGCCTGATGCAGCCATGCCGCGTGTATGAAGAAGGCCTTCGGGTTGTAAAGTACTTTCAGCGGGGAGGAAGGCGATGTGGTTAATAACCGCGTCGATTGACGTTACCCGCAGAAGAAGCACCGGCTAACTCCGTGCCAGCAGCCGCGGTAATACGGAGGGTGCAAGCGTTAATCGGAATTACTGGGCGTAAAGCGCACGCAGGCGGTCTGTTAAGTCAGATGTGAAATCCCCGGGCTTAACCTGGGAACTGCATTTGAAACTGGCAGGCTTGAGTCTCGTAGAGGGGGGTAGAATTCCAGGTGTAGCGGTGAAATGCGTAGAGATCTGGAGGAATACCGGTGGCGAAGGCGGCCCCCTGGACGAAGACTGACGCTCAGGTGCGAAAGCGTGGGGAGCAAACAGGATTAGATACCCTGGTAGTCCACGCCGTAAACGATGTCGACTTGGAGGTTGTTCCCTTGAGGAGTGGCTTCCGGAGCTAACGCGTTAAGTCGACCGCCTGGGGAGTACGGCCGCAAGGTTAAAACTCAAATGAATTGACGGGGGCCCGCACAAGCGGTGGAGCATGTGGTTTAATTCGATGCAACGCGAAGAACCTTACCTACTCTTGACATCCAGCGAACTTGGCAGAGATGCCTTGGTGCCTTCGGGAACGCTGAGACAGGTGCTGCATGGCTGTCGTCAGCTCGTGTTGTGAAATGTTGGGTTAAGTCCCGCAACGAGCGCAACCCTTATCCTTTGTTGCCAGCGATTCGGTCGGGAACTCAAAGGAGACTGCCGGTGATAAACCGGAGGAAGGTGGGGATGACGTCAAGTCATCATGGCCCTTACGAGTAGGGCTACACACGTGCTACAATGGCGCATACAAAGAGAAGCGACCTCGCGAGAGCAAGCGGACCTCACAAAGTGCGTCGTAGTCCGGATCGGAGTCTGCAACTCGACTCCGTGAAGTCGGAATCGCTAGTAATCGTGGATCAGAATGCCACGGTGAATACGTTCCCGGGCCTTGTACACACCGCCCGTCACACCATGGGAGTGGGTTGCAAAAGAAGTAGGTAGCTTAACCTTCGGGAGGGCGCTTACCACTTTGTGATTCATGACTGGGGTGAAGTCGTAACAAGGTAACCGTAGGGGAACCTGCGGTTGGATCACCTCCTTACCTGAAGATACCTTCCGGCGCAGTGTCCACACAGATTGTCTGATAAAAAGTAACGAGCAAAGCGTCTTGCGAAGCAGGCTTAAATGTCCCCTTCGTCTAGAGGCCCAGGACACCGCCCTTTCACGGCGGTAACAGGGGTTCGAATCCCCTAGGGGACGCCACTTGCTTGGTGACAGGTGAAAGGTGTTGCCCACATATCTTAAAGATGACTTACGAGTCATGTTTAAGATATTGCTCTTTAACAATCCGGAACAAGCTGAAAATTGAAACGACGCAGCGCGTCATTCCTCCGTAATAAGGAATGGCAAGGCGATGCGTTCGAGTCTCTCAAATGCTTGCAGCACGCAGCGCTGAAAAACGCCTGTGGGTTGTGAGGTTAAGCGACTAAGCGTACACGGTGGATGCCCTGGCAGTCAGAGGCGATGAAGGACGTGCTAATCTGCGTAAAGCGACGGTAAGGTGATATGAACCGCTACAGCCGTCGATGTCCGAATGGGGAAACCCGGTGCACTCAGTGCATCATTGCAGCATGAATACATAGTGCTGCAAGGCGAACCGGGGGAACTGAAACATCTAAGTACCCCGAGGAAAAGAAATCAACCGAGATTCCCCCAGTAGCGGCGAGCGAACGGGGAGCAGCCCAGAGCCTGAATCAGCTTGTGTGTTAGTGGAAGCGTCTGGAAAGTCGCAGGGTACAGGGTGATACTCCCGTACACAAAAACACACATTCTGTGAGCTCGATGAGTAAGGCGGGACACGTGGTATCCTGTCTGAATATGGGGGGACCATCCTCCAAGGCTAAATACTCCTGACTGACCGATAGTGAACCAGTACCGTGAGGGAAAGGCGAAAAGAACCCCGGCGAGGGGAGTGAAACAGAACCTGAAACCGTGTACGTACAAGCAGTGGGAGCCTTCTTTATGGGGGTGACTGCGTACCTTTTGTATAATGGGTCAGCGACTTATATTCTGTAGCAAGGTTAACCGTATAGGGGAGCCGCAGGGAAACCGAGTCTTAACTGGGCGTTAAGTTGCAGGGTATAGACCCGAAACCCGGTGATCTAGCCATGGGCAGGTTGAAGGTTGGGTAACACTAACTGGAGGACCGAACCGACTAATGTTGAAAAATTAGCGGATGACCTGTGGCTGGGGGTGAAAGGCCAATCAAACCGGGAGATAGCTGGTTCTCCCCGAAAGCTATTTAGGTAGCGCCTCGTGAACTCATCTTCGGGGGTAGAGCACTGTTTCGGCTAGGGGGCCATCCCGGCTTACCAACCCGATGCAAACTGCGAATACCGAAGAATGTTATCACGGGAGACACACGGCGGGTGCTAACGTCCGTCGTGAAGAGGGAAACAACCCAGACCGCCAGCTAAGGTCCCAAAGTCATGGTTAAGTGGGAAACGATGTGGGAAGGCACAGACAGCCAGGATGTTGGCTTAGAAGCAGCCATCATTTAAAGAAAGCGTAATAGCTCACTGGTCGAGTCGGCCTGCGCGGAAGATGTAACGGGGCTAAACCATGCACCGAAGCTGCGGCAGCGACACTATGTGTTGTTGGGTAGGGGAGCGTTCTGTAAGCCGTCGAAGGTGTGCTGTGAGGCATGCTGGAGGTATCAGAAGTGCGAATGCTGACATAAGTAACGATAAAGCGGGTGAAAAGCCCGCTCGCCGGAAGACCAAGGGTTCCTGTTCAACGTTAATCGGAGCAGGGTGAGTCGACCCCTAAGGCGAGGCCGAAAGGCGTAGTCGATGGGAAACAGGTTAATATTCCTGTACTTGGTGTTACTGCGAAGGGGGGACGGAGAAGGCTATATCAGCCGGGCGACGGTTGTCCCGGTTTAAGCGTGTAGGTGTGTGTTCCAGGCAAATCCGGTTCACTTTACACTGAGGCGTGACGACGAGGCACTACGGTGCTGAAGTGATAAATGCCCTGCTTCCAGGAAAAGCCTCTAAGCATCAGGTAACACAAAATCGTACCCCAAACCGACACAGGTGGTCAGGTAGAGAATACCAAGGCGCTTGAGAGAACTCGGGTGAAGGAACTAGGCAAAATGGTGCCGTAACTTCGGGAGAAGGCACGCTGGCGCGTAGGTGGAGGGACTTGCTCCCCGAGCCGAAGCCAGTCGAAGATACCAGCTGGCTGCAACTGTTTATTAAAAACACAGCACTGTGCAAACACGAAAGTGGACGTATACGGTGTGACGCCTGCCCGGTGCCGGAAGGTTAATTGATGGGGTTATCCGTAAGGAGAAGCTCTTGATCGAAGCCCCGGTAAACGGCGGCCGTAACTATAACGGTCCTAAGGTAGCGAAATTCCTTGTCGGGTAAGTTCCGACCTGCACGAATGGCGTAATGATGGCCAGGCTGTCTCCACCCGAGACTCAGTGAAATTGAACTCGCTGTGAAGATGCAGTGTACCCGCGGCAAGACGGAAAGACCCCGTGAACCTTTACTACAGCTTGACACTGAACATTGAGCCTTGATGTGTAGGATAGGTGGGAGGCTTTGAAGCGCGGACGCCAGTCCGCGTGGAGCCAACCTTGAAATACCACCCTTTAATGTTTGATGTTCTAACGTGGCCCCGTTATCCGGGGTGCGGACAGTGTCTGGTGGGTAGTTTGACTGGGGCGGTCTCCTCCTAAAGCGTAACGGAGGAGCACGAAGGTCAGCTAATCACGGTCGGACATCGTGAGGTTAGTGCAATGGCATAAGCTGGCTTGACTGCGAGAGTGACGGCTCGAGCAGGTGCGAAAGCAGGTCATAGTGATCCGGTGGTTCTGAATGGAAGGGCCATCGCTCAACGGATAAAAGGTACTCCGGGGATAACAGGCTGATACCGCCCAAGAGTTCATATCGACGGCGGTGTTTGGCACCTCGATGTCGGCTCATCACATCCTGGGGCTGAAGTAGGTCCCAAGGGTACGGCTGTTCGCCGTTTAAAGTGGTACGCGAGCTGGGTTTAGAACGTCGTGAGACAGTTCGGTCCC
This sequence comes from Pantoea sp. PGP6, assembly GCF_053474785.1. Classification (NCBI taxonomy): domain Bacteria; kingdom Pseudomonadati; phylum Pseudomonadota; class Gammaproteobacteria; order Enterobacterales; family Erwiniaceae; genus Pantoea; species Pantoea sp. PGP6. The sequence goes on along the minus strand of NZ_JBQBMA010000001.1, from coordinate 4,086,036 downwards.
TATCTGCCGTGGGCGCTGGAGAATTGAGGGGGGTTGCTCCTAGTACGAGAGGACCGGAGTGAACGCACCACTGGTGTTCGGGTTGTCATGCCAATGGCATTGCCCGGTAGCTAAGTGCGGAAAAGATAAGTGCTGAAAGCATCTAAGCACGAAACTTGCCCCGAGATGAGTTCTCCCTGACCCTTTAAGGGTCCTGAAGGGACGTTGAAGACGACGACGTTGATAGGCCGGATGTGTAAGCGCAGCGATGCGTTGAGCTAACCGGTACTAATGACCCGTGAGGCTTAACCTTACAACGCCAGAGGCGTTTTTGAGAGACACAATTTTCAGCCTGTACCGGATAAAAATTAGCGGAAACGAAAGATTTTGCGGCGTGACAAGGCGCAGAGCGAGGACGTCAGCGGGAGCATACTGAAGTATGTGACCGGTGTGGCCGAGCGATGGCAACGCGGTCACGGCGTAAAAGATTCGTTTCGTGCACCAAGATTTGCCTGGCGGCTGTAGCGCGGTGGTCCCACCTGACCCCATGCCGAACTCAGAAGTGAAACGCCGTAGCGCCGATGGTAGTGTGGGGTCTCCCCATGCGAGAGTAGGGAACTGCCAGGCATCATACGAGTGAAGAAGCCCCGCACGAAAGTGCGGGGCTTTTTTACGTCTGCAGATCGCTGAAATTTTCGCTGAGAACCTGAAATTCCCCCTGCAACACCCGTCTGATACGGTAAACTACGGCCAGATTAATCAGTTAAGGCCGTCAAATGTCCAGCCAACACCCCTCATTAAAAGCCGACAATACGCTTGGGCTTGCCATTCATACCCAACAACGCATTGTGGCGGAAACTCCAGCCGCTATCCTGGCTGCCTGGCAAGCAAGCCAGCATCAACAAACGCCGTTTATGGTGTTAGGTGAGGGCAGCAACGTGCTGTTCCTGGAGGATTTCGCCGGCACGGTGGTACTGAACCGTATCAAAGGAATCGGGATCCGGGATGAGTTCGAGTACTGGAAACTGCACGTTGGGGCAGGTGAGAACTGGCATCAATTGGTGAAAAGTACGCTGGAAAAGGGCATTACCGGCCTGGAAAATCTGGCGTTAATCCCTGGCATGGTCGGTTCTGCACCGATCCAGAATATCGGCGCCTATGGCGTTGAATTAAAAGACGTATGCGAATATGTCGATGTGCTCAATCTGCGCACCGGTCAGACGGAGCGGCTCGATCGCGACGCCTGCGAGTTCGGCTACCGCGACAGTATATTTAAACACCGCTACCAGTCTGGCTACGTGATTGTGGCCGTAGGGATGATTCTGCCAAAACAATGGCGACCGATCCTGACCTACGGCGATCTAAAAACGCTTAATCCCGTCACCGCAAATGCCTGGGATGTTTATCAAGCAGTTTGTGAGATGCGTCAGAGCAAGTTACCCGACCCCAAAATCACCGGTAATGTGGGCAGCTTTTTCAAAAACCCGGTGATCAGCCAGGCGCAGGCCAGCCTGCTGCTGGCTCGCTTTCCGTCGATGCCAAATTATCCACTGGCGAGCGGCGAAACCAAACTGGCTGCAGGGTGGCTTATTGACCAATGCGCGTTAAAGGGCTTTCGTATGGGTGGCGCAGCTGTGCATCAGCAGCAGGCCCTGGTGTTGATCAATGCTGATGATGCGACCCCTGACGACATTGTGGCGCTGGCCCGAACCGTACGTACCCGGGTGGGTGAAAAATTTGATGTCTGGCTTGAGCCTGAAGTCCGGTTCATTCAGGCACAGGGTGAATGCAATGCTGTTGAGGTGATCGCATGAAGGACCATAATGTCCCGCTGAAACTGGTCGATATTTTGTCTGATGGCGAGTTTCATTCTGGCGAGCAGTTAGGTGAAACCCTCGGTATGAGCCGGGCAGCCATCAATAAGCATATTCAGACGCTAAAAAGCTGGGGCCTCGACGTTTATACCGTAACCGGGAAAGGCTACAGCCTGTCCGCGCCCATCCAGTTGCTGGATGAACAGGCGATTCTGTCACGGGTTAAGCAGGGCAATGTTTCAGTCATTCCGGTTATTGATTCGACCAATCAGTATTTGCTGGAGCGGATGCATGAGCTGCAATCGGGGGCTGCCTGTATTGCTGAATATCAGCAGGCGGGTCGCGGACGCCGTGGTCGGCAATGGTTCTCACCGTTTGGTGCCAATCTCTATATGTCGATGTACTGGCGTCTGGATCAGGGGCCTGCAGCCGCTATGGGGCTTAGCCTGGTGATTGGTATTATCATGGCTGAAACATTGCACGCGCTAGGGGCCACGGATGTACGGGTAAAATGGCCCAACGATATATACCTCAACGATCGCAAACTGGCGGGTATTCTGGTCGAACTTACCGGTAAAACCGGCGATGCTGCGCATATTGTGATGGGGGCCGGGATTAACCTGGCGATGCGTTCAGCGGATGCGTCCCAGATCAATCAGGGCTGGATCAACCTGCAGGAAGCAGGCGTAACGGTTAACCGTAATGAACTGGCCGCCAGCCTGATTAACAGCCTGCGTGACGCACTGCCGATGTTTGAGCAGGAAGGACTAGCGCCGTTTGTTACGCGCTGGGCAGCACTCGATAATTTTATTAATCGACCGGTTAAGCTGCTTATTGGCGAACGTGAGGTGCATGGCATTGCCCGGGGAGTGGATAGCCAGGGCGGGCTGTTATTAGAGCAGGATGGCGAAATAAAATCGTGGGTTGGCGGAGAAATATCACTTCGGCCAGTCTGAATATAAAAAGGCCTGCACGAACGCAGGCCTTTTTCATTGAACCGTTTATTTACGCAGTCGGACCTTGTCGACCGCATGATTACCACTCTTAGTCATAATCAGGCTGGCTCTTTCGCGCGTTGGCAGAATGTTTTCCTGCAAATTCAGCCAGTTAATCTCTTTCCACAAGTTGCCTGCTATTTCAATCGCTTCCGCTTCAGAGAGCTGGGCATAATGATGGAAATAAGAATCAGGATTGGTAAACGCACCCTGACGGAATTTCAGGAAGCGATTGATATACCATCTCTGCAACAGATCTTCTGCCGCATCGACATAAATAGAGAAATCGACAAAATCGGAAACGAAGACATGATGGGGATCGTGTGGATAATCCATCCCACTCTGTAATACGTTAAGCCCTTCCAGAATCACAATATCAGGTTGCTGAATAACCTTGTCGCCATCCGGGATGACATCGTAAATCAGATGCGAATAAACCGGTGCGGTCACCTGACTGGCACCGGACTTGAGATCGGAGACAAACTTCACCAGTCGGTGCATATCATAAGACTGCGGGAAGCCTTTTTTCTTCATCAGGCCCCGTTCTTTCAGCACGGCATTGGGATGAAGAAAACCATCCGTAGTGATCAGCTCAACTTTACGATGCTCAGGCCAGCGGCTCAGCAGCGCCTGTAACACGCGTGCAGTGGTGCTTTTTCCCACCGCGACGCTGCCGGCGATGCTGATAATGTAGGGGATCTTTTGCCCGTTAGTCCCGAGGAACTGCTCCAGCACCGCCTGACGACGTACATTCGAGCTGATATAAAAATTGAGCAGACGTGAAAGCGGCAGATAAATCTCTGCGACTTCTTCCAGCGAGAGGTCTTCATTGATCCCCTCCAGCTGGGCGATCTCCTCTTCTGACAGCGTCATAGGGACAGAATCGCGTAATGCAGCCCACTGTTCACGAGTGAACTGCAAATAAGGCGTCGTCAAGGGTGTCGTTTTATCCATAAGCATGCATCTGACCGCAAATTCGTTACATTCAGGAGATTGTCACCCGGATAGGGTAAGACAACATGGTAAATATGAATCGCGGATCACGAGTTTATCATTGAGAACAATGGGCTGGAGGGTATCACCAGTAAGGCTTTTAACAGAAGTAAAAAGATAAATGTGCACTCGCTTTCGTCGGCAGGCCCACAAACTTACGTCGGGCAGCCCATAAAATAGTGCAATCCTGTTAAAGGCTGACCCGCATTACGTCATAACTTTGCGCTGTGCTATTGCTACTCACGCTGAGTATAGCGTGACAATGCTGATTCGCCCGATGAGGCCTGTAACCGCATCTGTCGCCACGCTGACGCAACAGCCTGGCACTGAGTGCAAGGTGGCGCAGATGAATCATCAGGCGGTGATACGCCAGAACAGGACAGCATACCGCCTATGAGCGCGTAGAGGAGGCAATCAGGTTGGCAGGGTGGGTCTGACCCGCAGTCAGTCAGGTGCGCCCGATTTAGCCGCCGGATAAGTAAAGGCGCAGGGGCAGGCTAAAAAAGCAGCACTTAATCTCCTGGCCGCAAAATAAATTTATTGCTGCAGCGCGCTGACCGGCAAAAAGGGGGAGCGATCAGCCAGTCACAGGCGTCCGCAGACTGGCTGCCATCCAGTAAAACGCCAGTGAATTGCACAATAATTCTGCATAAAAACGCTAAATTGCGATGATTTGCACAAATAGTAAGCGATAGCGCAATTTAAGCGATTTTTTTGTTGCATCCTGAAGCCGACCTTCCTAGAATGCGCGTCACTTGATGCCGGCTTAGCTCAGTTGGTAGAGCAACTGACTTGTAATCAGTAGGTCACCAGTTCGATTCCGGTAGCCGGCACCATCAAGTAGGTGGGATTCCCGAGCGGCCAAAGGGAGCAGACTGTAAATCTGCCGTCACAGACTTCGAAGGTTCGAATCCTTCTCCCACCACCATCTCAACCTCACGGTTGAGACCAGATAAACAACCTGTTTATCTGTCAGGTGAGTCACTTCTTCTCACCCTGAATTCAGGCTGGGCATTAGCGCAGTCAAAGTCGGTCAGCTTCGCTGACAGGCTGTGAATAATAGGGGAACATCCTCTGTTACTCACAAGCTACAGAAAGAACAGGTAGCCGAGTTCCAGGATGCGGGCATCGTATAATGGCTATTACCTCAGCCTTCCAAGCTGATGATGCGGGTTCGATTCCCGCTGCCCGCTCCAGATGTGCTGATATGGCTCAGTTGGTAGAGCGCACCCTTGGTAAGGGTGAGGTCCCCAGTTCGACTCTGGGTATCAGCACCACTTCCTTTATCTCCCTCCTGATTTTCTCTCTGTAACTTCCTTGCAGTCAGGCATTGCCTGGTTAATGTGATGATATCTTTGATATATCCGTGTCTTAGAGGGACAAGCGATGGCTAAAGAGCAATTTCAACGTAACAAACTGCACGTAAACGTGGGCACCATCGGTCACGTTGACCACGGTAAAACCACCCTGACTGCAGCTATCACCACCGTTCTGGCAAAAACTAACGGAGGCCAGGCGCGTGCATTTGATCAGATCGACAGCACGCCTGAAGAAAAAGCGCGTGGTATCACCATCAACACCGCACACGTTGAGTATGAGACGGCTTCACGTCACTACGCTCACGTTGACTGCCCAGGCCACGCCGACTATGTGAAAAACATGATCACTGGTGCTGCGCAGATGGACGGCGCGATCCTGGTTGTTGCTGCGACTGATGGCCCAATGCCACAGACCCGTGAGCACATCCTGCTGGGTCGTCAGGTTGGCGTTCCTTACATCATCGTGTTCCTGAACAAGTGCGACATGGTTGATGATGAAGAGCTGCTGGAACTGGTTGAGATGGAAGTGCGTGACCTGCTGTCACAGTACGATTTCCCAGGCGACGACACCCCAATCGTTCGTGGTTCTGCGCTGAAAGCGCTGGAAGGCGAGCCAGAGTGGGAAGCGAAGATTGTTGAACTGGCTGAACACCTGGATAACTACATCCCGGATCCAGTTCGTGCGATCGACATGCCGTTCCTGCTGCCAATCGAAGACGTATTCTCAATCTCTGGCCGTGGTACTGTTGTTACCGGTCGTGTTGAGCGCGGCATCGTTAAAGTCGGCGACGAAGTTGAAATCGTGGGTATCAAAGATACTGCGAAATCAACCTGTACCGGTGTTGAGATGTTCCGTAAGCTGCTGGACCAGGGTCAGGCAGGCGAAAACTGTGGTGTTCTGCTGCGCGGTATCAAGCGTGAAGACATCCAGCGTGGTCAGGTTCTGGCTAAGCCAGGCACCATCAAGCCACACACCCAGTTCGAGTCAGAAGTTTACGTTCTGTCTAAAGACGAAGGCGGCCGTCATACTCCGTTCTTCAAAGGCTACCGTCCTCAGTTCTACTTCCGTACTACTGACGTAACGGGCTCAGTTGAGCTGCCAGAAGGCGTTGAGATGGTAATGCCAGGCGACAACATCAAAATGGTTGTTACCCTGATCCACCCAATCGCGATGGACGAAGGTCTGCGCTTCGCAATCCGCGAAGGCGGCCGTACCGTTGGTGCGGGTGTTGTTGCTAAAGTTATCGCTTAATTATCGATAACGTTTGACGCAATGCACACGAAAAGGGCATCATTTGATGCCCTTTTTGCACGCTGCTTCATAGAACCTGGCTCATCAGTGATTTTCGATCATAATCATTGCTGAGACAGGCTCTGTTATGCGGCGTAGGATACCGAGTTACGCCCCAAAAGCTCATTCGGTTTGGATGCCTCGCACTGCGGGGCAGAATAGTTTCTGAATTATTGTGGCAGGTTGGTTTATGAGTGCGAATACCGAAGCTCAAGGGAGCGGGCGCGGCCTGGAAGCGGTAAAGTGGGTAGTAGTGGTGTTACTACTGCTCGCAGCGATCGTAGGTAACTACCTCTATCGTGATGTGACACTGCCTCTGCGCGCGTTAGCTGTAGTTGTGCTGATTGCAGCGGCCGGCGGCATTGCGCTTTTAACGACCAAAGGCAAAGCGACCGTGGCTTTTGCTCGTGAAGCAAGAACCGAAATGCGTAAGGTTATCTGGCCAACCCGCCAGGAAACGCTGCACACCACGTTAATCGTTGCCGCGGTTACCGCCGTGATGTCACTGATTTTGTGGGGGCTGGATGGTATTCTGGTCCGTCTGGTATCGTTTATCACTGGCCTGAGGTTCTGAGATGTCTGAAGCTCCAAAGAAACGCTGGTACGTCGTACAGGCGTTTTCCGGTTTTGAAGGCCGCGTAGCACAGTCGCTGCGCGAGCACATCAAATTGCACAACATGGAAGAGCTGTTTGGCGACGTCATGGTTCCGACTGAAGAAGTCGTTGAGATTCGTGGCGGCCAGCGTCGTAAGAGCGAGCGCAAGTTTTTCCCGGGTTATGTCCTGGTCCAGATGGTCATGAATGACGCAAGCTGGCACCTGGTCCGCAGCGTTCCGCGCGTGATGGGTTTCATCGGCGGCACCTCTGACCGTCCAGCGCCTATCAGTGACAAAGAAGTCGACGCGATCATGAACCGTCTGCAGCAGGTTGGCGATAAGCCACGGCCGAAAACGCTGTTCGAGCCAGGTGAAATGGTTCGCGTTAATGACGGTCCGTTTGCTGACTTTAATGGCGTCGTTGAAGATGTGGATTACGAGAAGAGTCGTCTGACTGTCTCCGTTTCCATCTTTGGACGTGCAACACCGGTTGAACTCGACTTCGGTCAGGTGGAGAAAGGTTAACCTCTTTCCGCTCACAATTTAGCTGTTGCAGCAGGCGCGAAATTTAACTACAATTTCGCGCCTTTTGTTTTTATGCGCTGGCAACAGCGTGTGAATCGTTATCACGGGGAGCCTTTTCAGGCGCTATAACCCAATTGAGGAAATATCATGGCTAAGAAAGTCCAAGCCTACGTCAAGCTGCAGGTTGCAGCTGGTATGGCGAACCCAAGTCCACCGGTTGGTCCAGCACTGGGTCAGCAGGGTGTTAACATCATGGAATTCTGTAAAGCGTTCAACGCGAAGACCGAATCTCTGGAAAAAGGTCTGCCGACTCCTGTTGTTATCACTGTATACAGCGACCGTTCTTTTACCTTCATTACCAAAACGCCTCCGGCTGCCGTACTGCTGAAAAAAGCAGCGGGCATCAAGTCTGGTTCTGGTAAGCCGAACAAAGATAAAGTCGGTAAAGTGACTCGTGCTCAGGTACGTGAAATCGCAGAAACTAAAGCTGCGGACATGACTGGTTCTGACGTTGAAGCGATGACTCGCTCCATCGAAGGTACTGCTCGTTCCATGGGCCTGGTAGTAGAGGACTAAGAAATGGCTAAGCTGACCAAGCGCATGACCGTAATTCGCGACAAAGTTGACGCGACCAAGCAGTACGACATTGCTGAAGCGATCGCTCTGCTGAAAGAACTGGCTACCGCTAAGTTCGTAGAAAGCGTTGACGTTGCTGTAAACCTCGGCATCGATGCTCGTAAATCTGATCAGAACGTGCGCGGCGCGACCGTTCTGCCACACGGTACTGGTCGTTCAGTACGTGTTGCTGTCTTCGCCCAGGGCGCCAACGCTGAAGCTGCTAAAGCAGCAGGCGCTGAGCTGGTAGGTATGGAAGACCTGGCCGATCAGATCAAGAAAGGCGAAATGAACTTTGACGTTGTTATTGCTTCTCCGGATGCAATGCGCGTTGTTGGCCAGCTGGGCCAGGTTCTGGGTCCACGTGGCCTGATGCCAAACCCGAAAGTCGGTACTGTAACCCCTAACGTTGCTGAAGCAGTTAAGAATGCTAAAGCGGGTCAGGTTCGTTATCGTAACGACAAAAACGGCATCATCCACACTACCATCGGTAAAGTGGACTTCGACGCTGACAAACTGAAAGAAAACCTGGAGTCTCTGCTGGTTGCGCTGAAAAAAGCTAAACCATCTCAGGCGAAAGGCGTGTACATCAAGAAAGTTAGCCTTTCAACCACCATGGGCGCCGGCGTTGCCGTTGACCAGGCTGGTCTGAACGCAACAGCAAACTAATTGCTGCTTGAAACGGGCGAAAAATTCACCTAGAATCTTACGCCCGTTGTTCTGTTAATAGCAGAACCGATACCAGAGAGTCAGAACCGGTCGCTGCGTTTATCGCCTTCCCGCTTTGAACCCTGCTGCATCAAACAGAATTTAGGTTGGAGCCAGGCCTTATCCTGGCCTCCGTCCAAGACCGCAGGAGCAGCTTATCTTCGGATATTCCGCTTAATTCCCTGCGTAGACGGTGACAGAACCAAAAGAATTTTTTCTTAGCTGGATTCTGCTCACCGTGTTCGAGCGCTTATTTTCCTTCGGGTGAGTAAGTGAAGTGAGTTCCGGGGAAATCCTTCCCCGGTCAAATCCAGGAGCAAAAGCTAATGGCATTAAATCTTCAAGACAAACAAGCGATTGTTGCTGAAGTCAGCGAAGTAGCCAAAGGCGCGCTTTCAGCGGTTGTTGCGGATTCCCGTGGCGTTACCGTTGATAAAATGACCGAACTGCGTAAAGCAGGTCGTGAAGCTGGCGTTTACATGCGTGTTGTTCGTAACACCCTGCTGCGCCGCGTCGTTGAAGGTACTCAGTTTGAGTGCCTGAAAGACACGTTTGTTGGTCCGACCCTGATTGCATATTCTATGGAACACCCGGGCGCTGCTGCTCGTCTGTTCAAAGATTTCGCGAAAGCGAATGCAAAATTTGAGGTCAAAGCTGCAGCCTTTGAAGGTGAGCTGATCACGGCGGCTAATATTGACCGTCTGGCAACTCTGCCGACCTACGAAGAAGCACTGGCACGTCTGATGTCGACCATGAAAGAAGCCGCTGCTGGCAAACTGGTCCGCACTCTGGCTGCTGTACGCGATGCAAAAGAAGCGGCTTAAGGCCAGATTCTTTTTCTTCGTACTTGCTAACGTATAAACTTTTTCTGATTCTTAGGAACAATTGTCATGTCTATCACTAAAGACCAAATTCTGGAAGCTGTTGCAGCTATGTCCGTAATGGAAGTAGTTGAGCTGGTTTCTGCTATGGAAGAAAAATTCGGCGTTTCTGCTGCTGCCGCTGTAGCTGTTGCTGCTGGCCCAGCTGAAGCTGTTGAAGAAAAAACTGAATTCGACGTTATCCTGAAAGCTGTTGGCGCGAACAAAGTAGCAGTAATCAAAGCCGTACGTACTGCAACTGGTCTGGGCCTGAAAGAAGCCAAAGATCTGGTTGAAGCAACTGGCGTAATCAAAGAAGGCATCAGCAAAGATGACGCAGCTGCACTTGAAGCTGCTCTGAAAGAAGCTGGCGCTGAAGTTGAAGTTAAGTAAGACAACCTTCGGGTTGCAGTCTGAGTAGTTTCAGGCTGATGGCTGGTGACTTTTTGGTCACCAGCCTTTTTGCGCTCCAGGGCCTCAATGGGGTTTCACACTGTTTGTCCATTGTTGCTCTTCAATATCTTTCTCTATCGACGACTTAATATACCGCTTTCCTGTGCGGGTTCCCTGCCCTCGCAACAGCGATGAAATGATTTAAGCGTGATAGAAAGAGGTATTGCACTGCTGCCGCGCAGCCAGTGAATCAAACAAAATCGTGTTGCATGAACTGTCCTGTCAGGACGGACAGCGTGGGTCGACTTGTCAGCTAGCTGAGGAACCCTATGGTTTACTCCTATACCGAGAAAAAACGTATTCGTAAGGATTTTGGTAAACGTCCACAAGTTCTGGACATACCTTATCTCCTTTCCATCCAGCTTGACTCGTTCCAGAAGTTTATCGAGCAAGATCCAGAAGGTCAGTACGGACTGGAAGCTGCATTCCGTTCCGTCTTCCCTATCGCGAGCTACAGCGGCAACTCTGAGTTGCAGTATGTGAGCTATCGCTTAGGTGAACCTGTCTTTGACGTGAAAGAGTGTCAGATCCGTGGCGTGACCTATTCGGCACCGCTGCGCGTGAAACTGCGTCTGGTGATCTATGAGCGCGAAGCGCCAGAAGGCACCGTAAAAGACATTAAAGAGCAAGAAGTCTACATGGGCGAAATTCCGCTCATGACCGACAACGGTACCTTTGTTATCAATGGTACCGAGCGCGTTATCGTTTCTCAGCTGCACCGTAGTCCTGGCGTGTTCTTTGACAGCGATAAGGGTAAAACCCACTCTTCGGGTAAAGTGCTGTATAACGCACGTATCATCCCTTACCGTGGTTCATGGCTCGACTTTGAGTTTGACCCGAAAGATAACCTGTTCGTCCGTATTGACCGTCGTCGTAAGCTGCCGGCCAGTATCATTCTGCGCGCACTGCATTACACCACCGCTGAAATCCTCGATATCTTCTTCGAGAAAGTGGTGTTTGAAATCCGTGACAACAAGCTGCAGATGGAACTGGTGCCTGAGCGCCTGCGCGGTGAAACCGCGACCTTCGATATCGAAGCTAACGGCACCGTCTACGTCGAAAAAGCACGCCGTATTACTGCGCGCCATATCCGTCAGCTGGAAAAAGATGGCATTCAGCACATCGAAGTCCCGGTTGAATATATCGCGGGCAAAGTGGTCTCTAAAGATTATATCGATGAGAGCACCGGTGAGCTGATCATTGCTGCCAACATGGAGCTGTCGCTGGATCTGCTGGCTAAGCTGAGCCAGGCGGGTCATAAGCGCATCGAGACGCTGTTCACCAACGATCTGGACCACGGTCCTTATATCTCCGAGACCCTGCGTGTCGACCCAACCAGCGATCGCCTGAGCGCACTGGTTGAGATCTACCGCATGATGCGTCCTGGTGAGCCGCCAACGCGTGAAGCTGCAGAGAACCTGTTTGAGAACCTGTTCTTCTCTGAAGATCGTTACGATCTCTCTGCGGTTGGCCGCATGAAGTTCAACCGTTCATTGCTGCGTGATGAAATCGAAGGTTCAGGCATCCTGAGCAAAGAAGACATCATCGAAGTGATGAAGAAGCTGATCGACATCCGTAACGGTAAAGGCGAAGTGGACGATATCGACCACCTCGGTAACCGTCGTATTCGTTCAGTGGGTGAGATGGCTGAGAACCAGTTCCGTGTCGGTCTGGTGCGTGTTGAGCGTGCGGTTAAAGAGCGCCTGTCACTGGGCGACCTCGATACCCTGATGCCACAGGACATGATCAACGCCAAGCCAATTTCGGCGGCGGTGAAAGAGTTCTTTGGTTCAAGCCAGCTGTCTCAGTTTATGGATCAGAACAACCCGCTGTCAGAGATTACGCACAAACGTCGTATCTCTGCTCTCGGCCCAGGCGGTCTGACCCGTGAGCGTGCCGGCTTCGAAGTGCGTGACGTACACCCAACGCACTACGGTCGTGTCTGCCCAATCGAAACCCCTGAAGGTCCGAACATCGGCCTGATCAACTCCTTGTCTGTCTATGCGCAGACCAACGAGTACGGTTTCCTTGAAACACCTTATCGTCGCGTTATCGACGGTTTAGTGTCTGATGAGATTCACTACCTCTCCGCTATCGAAGAGGGTAACTACGTTATCGCTCAGGCTAACGCCTCTCTGGATGATAACGGCGCGTTTGTTGATGATCTGGTCACCTGCCGTAGCAAAGGCGAGTCGAGCCTGTTCAGTCGCGATCAGGTTGACTACATGGACGTCTCCACCCAACAGGTGGTTTCTGTCGGTGCATCACTGATCCCATTCCTGGAACACGATGACGCCAACCGCGCCCTGATGGGTGCGAACATGCAACGTCAGGCCGTTCCGACTCTGCGTGCTGATAAGCCGCTGGTTGGTACCGGTATGGAGCGCGCGGTTGCGGTTGACTCCGGTGTAACCGCCGTAGCGAAACGTGGTGGTACCGTGCAGTACGTTGATGCATCCCGTATCGTTATCAAAGTTAACGAAGACGAAATGCACGCTGGCGAAGCCGGTATCGACATTTACAACCTGACCAAATATACCCGTTCTAACCAGAACACCTGCATCAACCAGATGCCATGTGTTTCTCTGGGTGAGCCGGTTGAGCGCGGCGACGTGCTGGCAGATGGCCCGTCCACCGACCTCGGTGAACTGGCGCTGGGCCAGAACATGCGCGTAGCGTTCATGCCGTGGAACGGCTACAACTTCGAAGACTCCATCCTGGTCTCCGAGCGTGTGGTTCAGGAAGATCGCTTCACCACTATTCACATCCAGGAACTCGCCTGTGTGTCGCGTGACACCAAGCTGGGGCCAGAAGAGATCACTGCGGATATCCCGAACGTGGGTGAAGCCGCTCTGTCTAAACTGGATGAATCCGGCATCGTTTATATCGGTGCTGAAGTGACCGGTGGTGACATTCTGGTGGGCAAGGTTACGCCGAAAGGTGAAACCCAGCTGACGCCGGAAGAAAAACTGCTGCGCGCTATTTTCGGTGAAAAAGCCTCTGACGTGAAAGATTCGTCACTGCGCGTACCGAATGGCGTGTCAGGCACCGTGATTGACGTTCAGGTCTTTACCCGCGATGGCGTGGAAAAAGACAAACGTGCACTTGAAATCGAAGAGATGCAGCTGAAGCAGGCCAAGAAAGACCTGTCTGAAGAACTGCAGATTCTGGAAGCGGGCCTGTTCAGCCGTATCCAGAGCGTGCTGATTTCGGGTGGCGTTGAAGCAGACAAACTGGACAAGCTGCCGCGTGAGCGCTGGCTGGAACTGGGTCTGACTGACGAAGCCAAGCAAAACCAGCTGGAGCAGCTGGCAGAGCAGTACGACGAACTGAAACACGAGTTTGAGAAGAAGCTCGAAGGTAAGCGTCGTAAGATCACCCAGGGCGATGATCTGGCACCAGGCGTGCTGAAAATCGTTAAGGTTTATCTGGCGGTTAAGCGTCAGATTCAGCCGGGTGACAAAATGGCGGGTCGTCACGGTAACAAAGGTGTTATCTCCAAGATCAACCCGATCGAAGATATGCCTTACGATGAACACGGCACGCCGGTTGACATCGTACTGAACCCGCTGGGCGTACCGTCACGTATGAACATCGGTCAGATCCTCGAAACCCACCTGGGTATGGCAGCGAAAGGCATCGGCGAGAAAATCAACGCCATGCTGAAGAAGCAGGAAGAAGTCGCGAAACTGCGCGAGTTCATCCAGCGCGCTTACGACCTGGGTACCGACGTACGTCAGAAAGTTGACCTGAATACGTTCACCGACGACGAAGTCCTGCGTCTGGCTGAGAACCTGAAAAAAGGTATGCCAATCGCCACTCCGGTGTTTGACGGCGCGAAAGAGAGCGAAATCAAAGAGCTGTTACAGCTCGGCGGCCTGCCTTCTTCTGGTCAGATTACCCTGTTTGACGGCCGTACCGGTGAGCAGTTCGAACGTCAGGTAACCGTTGGCTACATGTACATGCTGAAACTCAACCACCTGGTTGATGACAAGATGCATGCGCGTTCAACAGGTTCCTACAGCCTGGTTACTCAGCAGCCGCTGGGTGGTAAGGCGCAGTTCGGTGGTCAGCGCTTCGGTGAGATGGAAGTGTGGGCGCTGGAAGCATACGGCGCCGCGTATACCCTGCAGGAAATGCTTACCGTTAAGTCTGATGACGTCAACGGCCGTACCAAGATGTATAAAAACATCGTTGACGGCAACCATCAGATGGAACCGGGCATGCCAGAATCCTTCAACGTACTGTTGAAAGAGATTCGCTCGCTGGGTATCAACATCGAGCTGGAAGACGAGTAACCCCCACTTCAGGCTGGCGGGCAACCCCGCCGCCTGAAAGCGCAGGGTTTAAGCGCTCGCAATTGTACTGGTTATGGGGCGTTCAATTTCGGTTGGACGCCCCTGAGTCTCACTCCGACGGGAGCTAATCCGTGAAAGACTTACTTAAGTTTCTGAAAGCGCAAACTAAAACCGAAGAGTTTGATGCGATCAAAATTGCGCTGGCTTCGCCAGACATGATCCGTTCCTGGTCTTTCGGTGAAGTGAAAAAGCCGGAAACCATTAACTACCGTACTTTCAAGCCAGAGCGCGATGGTCTGTTCTGTGCCCGTATCTTCGGGCCGGTAAAAGACTACGAGTGCCTGTGCGGAAAGTATAAGCGCCTGAAACACCGTGGTGTGATTTGTGAGAAGTGCGGCGTTGAAGTGACCCAGACTAAAGTGCGCCGTGAGCGCATGGGCCACATCGAACTGGCGTCGCCAACTGCGCACATCTGGTTCCTGAAGTCACTGCCTTCGCGTATCGGCTTACTGCTGGATATGCCCCTGCGTGACATCGAGCGCGTGCTCTACTTTGAATCTTACGTGGTAATCGAAGGTGGCATGACCAACCTCGAGAAGCGCCAGATTCTGACTGAAGAGCAGTACCTTGACGCGCTGGAAGAGTTCGGTGATGAGTTCGACGCCAAAATGGGCGCCGAAGCGATCCAGGCCCTGTTGAAAAACATGGATCTGGAGCAGGAGTGCGAGCAGCTGCGCGAAGAGCTGAACGAAACCAACTCTGAAACCAAGCGTAAAAAACTGACCAAGCGTATCAAGCTGCTGGAAGCGTTCGTTCAGTCTGGCAACAAGCCAGAGTGGATGATCCTGACCGTGCTGCCTGTACTGCCGCCGGATCTGCGTCCGCTGGTACCGCTGGACGGTGGCCGTTTTGCTACGTCGGATCTGAACGATCTTTATCGTCGTGTGATCAACCGTAACAACCGTCTGAAGCGCCTGCTGGATCTGGCTGCGCCAGATATCATCGTACGTAACGAAAAACGTATGCTGCAGGAAGCGGTAGATGCCCTGCTGGACAACGGTCGTCGCGGTCGTGCGATCACCGGTTCCAACAAGCGTCCGCTGAAATCGCTGGCTGACATGATCAAAGGTAAGCAGGGTCGTTTCCGTCAGAACCTGCTGGGTAAACGTGTCGACTATTCAGGTCGTTCGGTTATCACCGTAGGTCCATACCTGCGCCTGCATCAGTGCGGTCTGCCGAAGAAAATGGCACTCGAACTGTTCAAACCGTTCATTTACGGCAAGCTGGAACTGCGTGGCCTCGCCACCACCATCAAAGCCGCGAAGAAAATGGTTGAGCGCGAAGAAGCGGTTGTCTGGGATATCCTCGACGAAGTAATCCGTGAGCACCCGGTTCTGCTGAACCGTGCGCCTACGCTGCACCGTCTGGGTATTCAGGCGTTTGAACCGGTTCTGATCGAAGGTAAAGCGATCCAGCTGCACCCGCTGGTTTGTGCGGCTTATAACGCCGACTTCGATGGTGACCAGATGGCTGTTCACGTACCGCTGACGCTGGAAGCCCAGCTGGAAGCGCGTGCGCTGATGATGTCGACCAACAACATTCTGTCTCCAGCGAACGGCGAGCCAATCATCGTTCCTTCACAGGACGTTGTTCTGGGTCTGTACTATATGACCCGCGACAAAGTGAACGCCAAAGGCGAAGGCATGGTGCTGACTGGCCCGAAAGAAGCTGAGCGTGTTTACCGCGCTGGCCTGGCTGAGCTGCATGCCCGCGTTAAAGTTCGTATCACTGAATACAGCAAAAACGAGCAGGACGAATTCGTTCCGAAAACCAGCATTATCGACACCACCATTGGTCGTGCGATTCTGTGGATGATCGTACCGCAAGGTCTGCCGTACTCAATCGTTAACCAGGCGCTGGGTAAAAAAGCCATCTCCAAAATGCTGAACACCTGTTACCGCATTTTGGGCCTGAAGCCGACCGTTATCTTTGCTGACCAGACCATGTACACCGGTTTTGCTTACGCAGCCCGTTCAGGTGCGTCAGTCGGTATCGACGACATGGTTATCCCGGCCAAGAAAGTGGAAATCATCTCTGAAGCTGAAGCCGAAGTGGCTGAGATTCAGGAACAGTTCCAGTCTGGTCTGGTTACCGCCGGCGAACGTTATAACAAAGTCATCGATATCTGGGCAGCAGCGAACGAACGTGTTGCCAAGGCGATGATGGAAAACCTTTCAACCGAAACCGTGATCAACCGTCATGGCGAAGAAGAGAAACAGGTTTCCTTTAACAGCATCTTTATGATGGCCGACTCCGGTGCGCGTGGTTCTGCTGCACAGATTCGTCAGCTGGCCGGTATGCGTGGTCTGATGGCGAAGCCAGATGGCTCCATCATCGAAACACCAATCACGGCGAACTTCCGTGAAGGGTTGAACGTACTTCAGTACTTCATCTCAACCCACGGTGCGCGTAAAGGTCTGGCGGATACCGCACTGAAAACGGCGAACTCCGGTTATCTGACGCGTCGTCTGGTTGACGTTGCACAGGATCTGGTGGTTACCGAAGACGATTGTGGTACGCACGAAGGCATCATGATGACTCCGGTCATCGAAGGTGGCGACGTTAAAGAACCACTGCGTGAACGTGTACTGGGTCGTGTGACGGCAGAAGACGTGCTGAAGCCAGGCACCGCTGACATTCTGGTTCCACGTAACACCCTGCTCGATGAGCACTGGTGTGACGTGCTGGAACTGAACTCAGTAGACAGCCTGAAAGTCCGTTCGGTAGTAGGTTGTGAAACCGACTTTGGTGTGTGTGCACACTGCTACGGTCGCGACCTGGCACGTGGTCACATCATCAACAAAGGTGAAGCGATCGGTGTTATCGCGGCACAGTCCATCGGTGAGCCGGGTACACAGCTGACGATGCGTACGTTCCACATCGGTGGTGCGGCATCACGTGCGGCTGCTGAATCCAGCATTCAGGTGAAGAACAAAGGTACCATCAAGCTGACCAATGCTAAGTCGGTAACCAACTCGGCTGGCAAGCTGGTGATCACCTCGCGTAACGTTGAACTAAAAATGATCGACGAATTTGGTCGTACCAAAGAGAGCTATAAAGTTCCTTACGGTGCCACCATGGCGAAAGGTGATGGTGAGCAGGTTGCAGCGGGCGAAACCGTCGCAAACTGGGATCCGCACACCATGCCGGTTATCACCGAAGTGGGCGGTTTCATTCGCTTCACCGACATGATTGATGGCCAGACCATTACCCGCCAGACAGATGACTTAACCGGTCTCTCCTCGCTGGTAGTTCTGGACAGCGCCGAGCGTACTGCGGGCGGTAAAGATCTGCGTCCAGCGCTGAAAATTGTGGATGCCAACGGCAACGACGTTCTGATTCCGGGCACCGATATGCCGGCTCAGTACTTCCTGCCAGGTAAAGCGATTGTTCAGCTGGAAGATGGCGTTAAAATCAGCGCCGGTGACACGCTGTCGCGTGTACCGCAGGAATCTGGCGGTACCAAAGATATTACCGGTGGTCTGCCACGCGTTGCTGACCTGTTCGAAGCGCGTCGTCCGAAAGAGCCGGCTATTCTGGCCGAGATCAGCGGTATTATCTCGTTCGGTAAAGAGACCAAAGGTAAGCGTCGTCTGGTGATTACTCCGCTGGATGGCAGCGAGCCGTACGAAGAGATGATTCCGAAATGGCGTCAGCTGAACGTGTTCGAAGGTGAACGTGTTGAGCGTGGTGACGTGGTTTCCGATGGCCCAGAGTCTCCACATGACATCCTGCGCTTGCGTGGCGTGCATGCGGTGACCCGTTACATCACTAACGAAGTGCAGGAAGTTTACCGTCTGCAAGGCGTTAAGATTAACGATAAGCACATCGAAGTCATCGTTCGTCAGATGCTGCGTAAAGCAACCATCATGAGCGCAGGAAGTGCAGACTTCCTCGAAGGTGAACAGGCTGAATTCTCTCGCATCAAGATTGCTAACCGCGATCTGGAAGCGAACGGAAAAGTTGGTGCCACTTTCATGCGTGACCTGCTGGGTATCACCAAAGCGTCACTGGCAACCGAATCGTTCATTTCTGCCGCATCGTTCCAGGAGACTACTCGTGTCCTGACCGAAGCTGCTGTAGCAGGCAAGCGCGACGAACTGCGCGGTCTGAAAGAGAACGTAATCGTGGGTCGTCTGATCCCGGCCGGTACCGGTTACGCTTACCATCAGGATCGTATGCGCCGCAAAGCGGCAGGTGAAGTGCCGGTAGCACCGCAGGTTACTGCGGATGAAGCCTCAGCCAGCCTGGCCGAATTGTTGAACGCCGGTCTCGGCGGTAACAACGACGAGTAATCGTCATTGGCGTAATAAAAAACCCTGCTTCGGCAGGGTTTTTTTTGTCTTCAGTTCAGCTTGTTCCATTCATTGCGACTGAGGCCGATATCTTTTAGCTGGCTGTCGCTGAGTTTCGACAGAATAAGGCGGGTTTCACGCCGGCACTGCCAGCGTCTGAAGCTGCGCCACAGATAACGCACCAGTGTGTAAGGTGTACCGGTAAACGGTTTGCCTGCGCGATTTTCATCGTATCCCATCATGCTGCCCTCATTGTTTTGCCTGAGGACTATTTTCGTAAAGTAGCGCTGTATGATACAGACCCAAAAATCACTTTTATTTAACATACAGATTGCTGTCAGTGCGATCTGAATGGTAATAATAGTGACTAACTGTACTGGTTCAGGCTTTGAAAATTGCAACGAGGGGATACGATGACCCGATATGAACATCTGGCTACGCTACTGGCGCAGCGCATTGAACAGGGCTTATACCGCAGCGGAGAGCGTCTTCCTTCAGTACGCAGCCTGAGCGCCGAACATGGCGTGAGCATCAGTACGGTACAACAGGCCTATCACCTGCTGGAAGAGAAGCA
Source organism: Pantoea sp. PGP6 (assembly GCF_053474785.1). Lineage (NCBI taxonomy): Bacteria > Pseudomonadati > Pseudomonadota > Gammaproteobacteria > Enterobacterales > Erwiniaceae > Pantoea > Pantoea sp. PGP6. Next base: position 4,066,661 of record NZ_JBQBMA010000001.1, on the reverse strand, counting down.
GATGATCACACCGCAGTCGCGTTCAGGCTATTTTGTGGCATCACGGAAAGCGACCCCGCCGATACCCGCACTGACGCGGCCTGCGCAGCGGCCGGTTGAAGTCACCCAGTGGGACGCGGTACTGGAGTTGATCAACAGCCGTCTGGAAGATGACGTGCTGCAACTTGGCAGCGGCATGCCCGATCTGACCCAGCCGACGCTAAAGCCGCTGTGGAAAGCATTTAGCCGTCAGGCCCAGAAGCAGGAAACGGCGCTGCTTAATTATGACAACCTGTACGGCGTGCTCGCGCTGCGACAACAGATTGCGCGTCTGGCGATCGATAGCGGCTGTCAGTTTACCGCTGATGACATTGTGATCACCACCGGCTGTCATGAAGCGTTATCCGTCGCAGTACGCGCGGTCTGCGAGCCCGGCGATATCATCGCGGTTGAGTCACCTTCCTTTCACGGCATCATGCAGACGCTGCGCGGCTTTGGCATTCGCGCCATTGAGATCCCCACCGATGCGGTGACCGGCATCAGCCTGGAAGCGCTGGAACTGGCATTTGATCAGTGGCCAATCAAAGCGGTGGTGGTGGTACCGAACTGCAATAACCCGCTGGGTTTCATTATGCCGGAACCGCGTAAACGCGCCTTGCTGGCGCTGGCGCAACGCTTTGACGCTGCGGTGATTGAAGACGATGTCTATGGTGAGCTTGCCTGGGAATATCCGCGTCCGCCGACCATCAAAGCGTTAGATCTGGATGGCCGGGTCCTGCTCTGCAGCTCGTTTTCTAAAACGCTGGCACCCGGATTACGGGTTGGCTGGGTGGCACCGGGCCGCTACCGGGACCGCGTCCTGCATATGAAGTACATTGTTACCGGCTCTACCGCCACGCAACCGCAACATGCTGTGTCGGAGTTTATTCGTCAGGGCCATTATCAACCCCATCTGCGGCGGATGCGGCAGATCTATCATCGCAACTATGAAACCTTCAGCTGCTGGGTGCGTCATTACTTCCCCTGTGGGATTTGCGTGTCCCGTCCGCAGGGCGGTTTCCTGATGTGGATTGAGTTGCCGGAGCCCTTTGATGCCGTTCGTCTTAATCGCGAACTGCGTGAATCTAAAATTCAGATCGCCGTCGGCTCACTGTTTTCCGCCTCGGGCAAATACCGTAACTGCCTGCGCTTAAACTACGGCTTGCCGATCACTGAACAAACCGAACAGGCGGTGGCGCGGGTAGGGGCAGCCGTCGAGCGGGCGATGCAGGCCTGCCAGCATGATGATCTTCCTGCCGCCTTAGCGCCCGATTTGCTGGTGGCTAAGTAGGGAAGAAGCAGGGCCAGAAAGAGGAGGGAACTGGCCCTGGTCAGGTAACCGTACCTGACGAAGGCCACACTAAACGGCTGTCTGACACCGCGCCAGTGACTGATTGGCTAACTGCGCGCGGTATTCCTGATTTATCGCTGCCGTTACAGCAGTTTAATTATTTTTGCGCGCTGTTACCCAACAATACTCACGCTGGCTGCGCCGGTTCAGCCAGCGCCAGCAGGGTACGCGTCGCTTCATGCCAGTCCTCTGCCTCGGTGATGGCGCTTACCACTGCAATGCCGCCTACGCCGGTCGCCAGCACCGCGGATGCCCGCGCAACGGAGATACCGCCAATCGCCACGGTCGGAATGTGCGTCAGGCGGGCCAGATGCCGCTGCAGTTCTGCCAGTCCCTGCGGCGCGGATGGCATCTGTTTGGTGCGGGTCGGAAAAATATGCCCGAGCGCGATGTAAGAGGGCTGAATGGCCAGCGCACGATCCAGTTCGGCATCATCATGGGTTGAAATGCCGAGTCGTAATCCCGCCTGACGGATTTGTGCCAGGTCCGCCACCGCCAGATCTTCCTGACCCAGATGGACACCGTAGGCCTGATGCTTTATCGCCAGCCGCCAGTAGTCATTGATGAACAGGCGCGCATCGTAGCGTTTGCCCAGCGCAATGGCTTGGGCGACGGCCGCTTCTGCCGCCTCGTCCGACTGATCTTTGATGCGCAGTTGCAGGGTACGGACGCCGGCATCTAACAGGCGTTCGATCCATTCAACACTATCGACTACCGGATACAGGCCGAGACGCGACACAGTAGCAGGAAATGCGGACATAGTTACTCCTCCTTCATGGCATCTGCCGGATGATAAAGCTCACCACCCCGGCTGCGAAATTGTTCAGACATCTGTGCCATGCCAACCTCAATCGGCTGCGCGCTGGCTTGCTGGCGTGCGGCAAAATCCCGTACCTCCTGAGAGATTTTCATTGAACAGAATTTAGGGCCGCACATTGAGCAGAAATGGGCCACCTTGCCGGACGCCTGAGGCAATGTTTCGTCATGCATCGCGCGCGCCGTATGCGGATCGAGTGCCAGATTGAACTGATCTTCCCAGCGGAATTCAAAGCGCGCTTTTGACATCGCGTTATCCCGGATCTGCGCGCCCGGATGGCCTTTGGCGAGATCGGCGGCATGAGCGGCGATTTTATAAGTGATCAGACCCTGCTTCACATCCTCCTTATCTGGCAGACCAAGATGTTCTTTGGGCGTGACATAACACAGCATCGCACAGCCGAACCAGCCAATCATTGCGGCGCCGATACCGGAGGTAATGTGGTCATAGCCGGGCGCAATGTCGGTGGTGAGGGGACCAAGCGTATAGAAGGGGGCCTCGTGACACCGATCGAGCTGCTCTGTCATATTGCGGCGGATCATATGCATCGGGACGTGGCCGGGGCCTTCAATCATCACCTGCACATCATATTCCCAGGCGATCTGCGTTAGCTCGCCCAGCGTTTGCAGTTCGGCGAACTGCGCTTCATCGTTAGCATCCTGAATCGAGCCTGGACGCAAGCCATCGCCCAGCGACAGTGAGACATCGTAGGCCGCGCAGATTTCACAGATTTCGCGGAAATGCTGATAGAGGAAGCTCTCCTGATGATGCGACAGACACCATTTCGCCATGATCGATCCGCCGCGCGAGACAATCCCGGTCAGCCGTTTTGCCGTCATCGGCACGTAGCGCAGCAGTACGCCCGCATGAATGGTGAAGTAGTCGACTCCCTGTTCAGCCTGTTCCAGCAGCGTATCGCGGAATACTGCCCAGTTGAGCGCTTCGGCCACGCCGTTCACTTTCTCCAGCGCCTGATAAATCGGCACTGTGCCGATTGGCACCGGGCTGTTACGCAAAATCCATTCGCGCGTTTCATGAATATTACGGCCAGTAGAGAGATCCATCACCGTATCGGCGCCCCAGCGGGTCGACCAGACCAGTTTCTCTACCTCCTCCTCAATCGACGAGCTGACCGCTGAATTGCCGATGTTGGCATTCACCTTGACCAGGAAGTTACGCCCGATAATCATCGGTTCCGATTCAGGATGGTTAATGTTGGCGGGAATAATCGCCCGGCCAGCCGCCACTTCCTGACGCACAAACTCCGGGGTGATGTTATCTGGCAAATGCGCGCCAAAACTGTGGCCCGGGTGCTGTTGCAGTAACACCTCGCTGCGAATTCGCTCACGGCCCATATTCTCCCGCAGGGCGATGAACTCCATCTCCGGCGTCACGATGCCCTGGCGGGCGTAATGCATCTGCGTGACGCAACGGCCAGCAAGGGCGCGACGCGGGGTGGGCAGCGCGTCAAAGCGCAGATGATCGAGGCTATCATCCGCCAGACGCTGCTGGGTATAGTCTGAACTGCGCTGTGGCAGTGGCTGGCTATCATTGCGTTCTTCGATCCAACCTGCCCGCAGCTTTGTCAGCCCGCGATGCAGATCAATCTGCGCGGCGGGATCGCCATAGGCACCGGCGGTGTCATAGACCGGCACCGCCTCATTCTGCTCATAAAGTGGCTGATCTTTACTGCCGCCGACCGGGGTCGGACTGAGACTGATTTCGCGCATCGGTACGCGAATATCCTCCCGACTGCCGGTAATCCAGATGCGTTCAGAACGGGGAAATGCGCTGCCGCCTTGCAGTGAATCGATAAATTCCTGCGCCAGGGCACGCTGTTCACGACGGGTCATTTTTGGGTCAGACATAGCAATCTTCCAGTTGAGTGGGAATGATGCTTGTCCGGAGTTCGGAAGGAGTAACAGCACGGGCAGTGCAAGAGACTGGCGTACCGACAATATTTACTCTTGTTCCCTTCGCAGGTTCTAACCTGATCAGGTTCCGCGGATCCCGAATTAACGGTCTCAGCCCAACTGGGCACTCCGACAAGAATGCGGTTTTACGCTGCGGCTGGCAGAGCGCCCGCTGAAGACGAAAAACCTTAACGTTCTAACAGAAAAAAATGGGTTCTTCTGGCCTCAGCCATCAGAACCCCTTCAGCATAAAAGGGCTGCAACTGAATCACAACCCCTTTACCTGCGTTTAACCTTATGCCGGACGAGCAATCTGGCTGTCATTGGCCACCGGCGGTGGTGCCAGATGGTTATCCCACGCCAGCTGGATCAGCTTGTCTTCCAGCGTAAAGCGCGCCTCCAGCACTTCACCGACTTCAGATAGCGCCTGCTGGAACGTCATGCAGTTATCATCATCGATCGCCTGCTGCAGATGGCCATCATACAACTGCATCAGGCGCTCAGTGTTGGCTTCCAGCGGGGGATAGATTTGGGCCGCCGCGATCATCGGGCTGTCACCACTCATCTCACTGATGATGCGTTCATAAATACTAAAGTGACCGGCGGAAAGATAATCGACCAGGCCATGACAAAAGTTATCCAGCGCCTGCTCATCAAGGCGGGTCAGGGCTTCTTTATTCGGTTTAAGTCCGACCAGATGGTAATAGGTTACTAACAGCTGGCGACGGGCTTCCAGCCACGAATCGACCAGTTCGTTACTGCCACCTACGCGTTCGGCCAGGACGTCTAACTGGTTAAGCATATCTAACTCCATGTGAGTTATAGTTGTTCATCTACACACTTAACATCAGGACTTCAGCGTGCGAGTTGACGCTAAGGATGACGAAATAAATGCAATGCGAAATCTCAAGCGTAGACGCTGGATGGTGGATTGTCAGCCACGAGCAGAAACTTTGGTTGCCGCAAGGTGATTTACCCCACGGAAGCGCCGAAAATTTCGGTCTGACGGGTACCAAAGCCCGACAGATTGGCGAGTGGCAGGGGGAAAAAGTCTGGCTGATTTGCGAGCCACGTGCAGAGAGCATGTTCTCGGTACGGCAACTGATCGATCTGGATGTGGGGCTGTTTCAGCTGGCGGGACGCGGCGTGCAGCTGGCGGAGTTCTACCGTTCCCATCGCTGGTGTGGCTACTGTGGTCACGAAATGCACCACAGCAAACATGAGTTTGCCTGCCTGTGCAGTCATTGCCGCGAGCGCTATTATCCGCAGATTGCGCCCTGCATTATCGTGGCGATCCGGCGTGGCGATGAGATCCTGCTGGCGAATCACGCCCGTCATCGTAATAACGTCTATACCGTACTGGCTGGCTTTGTCGAAGTCGGCGAGACGCTGGAACAGGCGGTGGCACGTGAAGTGATGGAGGAGAGTAATATCCGCGTCAAAAATGTCCGCTACGTCACCTCCCAGCCGTGGCCATTCCCGCAATCGCTGATGACGGCGTTTATGGCGGAATATGATAGTGGCGATCTGCAACATGACGGCAAAGAGCTGCTGGATGCGGCCTGGTTTCGTTTTGATGCCTTGCCCTTGCTGCCGCCACCGGGCACCGTGGCGCGCCGCCTGATTGAAGATACCGTCGCCCTGTGCCGCGCCGAAGCGTGAAAGTGCTACACTACACGCCTGAAATTGAGAGAGTAATGAAATGAGTGAACTGAAGAACGATCGTTATTTGCGTGCCCTGTTACGTCAGCCAGTAGATGTAACGCCAGTGTGGATGATGCGCCAGGCCGGACGTTATTTACCAGAATACAAAGCGACGCGCGCCGAAGCGGGTGACTTTATGTCGCTGTGTAAAAATGCTGAGCTGGCCTGTGAGGTGACGCTGCAGCCGCTGCGCCGCTATCCGCTGGATGCTGCAATCCTCTTCAGTGACATCCTGACTATCCCTGATGCGATGGGCCTGGGCCTCTATTTCGAAACCGGCGAAGGTCCGCGCTTTTCGCATCCAATTACCTGCCGGGCAGATGTAGAGCGTTTGCCGGTGCCCGATCCGGAAATGGAACTGGGTTACGTAATGAACGCGGTGCGCACCATCCGTAAAAGCCTGAACGGCGACCTGCCGCTGATCGGATTTACCGGCAGTCCGTGGACGCTGGCCACCTACATGGTGGAAGGCGGCAGCAGCAAAGCGTTCACCAAAATCAAAAAGATGATGTATGCCGATCCCGCCACGCTGCATGCGATGCTGGATAAACTGGCGGACAGCGTTATTCTCTATCTCAATGCCCAGATTCGCGCCGGTGCGCAGTCAGTGATGGTGTTTGATACCTGGGGCGGCGTCCTGACCGGCCGTGATTATCGCGAGTTCTCGCTGCACTACATGCACAAAATCGTCGATAGCGTGCTGCGTGAAAACGACGGTCGTCGGGTGCCGATTACCCTGTTCACCAAAGGGGGCGGGCAGTGGCTGGAAGCGATGGCCGAAACCGGCTGCGATGCGCTGGGCCTCGACTGGACCACAGATATCGACGATGCACGCCGCCGTGTCGGTGACAAAGTTGCGCTGCAGGGCAACATGGATCCTTCAATGCTCTATGCGCCACCCGCCCGTATTGAACAGGAAGTGGCCGGGATTCTGCAGCGCTTTGGCAATGGCACCGGTCATGTTTTCAATCTCGGTCACGGTATTCATCAGGATGTCCCGCCGGAAAATGCGGGCGTGTTTGTTGAAGCGGTGCACCGTTTATCGCGTCCTTTCCATCAGGAGTAACCATGGATATTGCCGCACTTCGCGCTGAGCAGTTGCAACGCGCCGCTGATGTGGTGCGTGAAGATGACTTTGACGTATTGCCGCCGCGCTTTATTGGCGGGGCGGACGTCGGGTTTGAACAGGAAGGTGCCGTCACCCGGGCGGCGCTGGTAGTGCTTGAGTGGCCTTCGCTAACGCTGGTGGAACATCGCATTGCGCGTATTGAGACCACCATGCCTTACATTCCCGGCTTTCTCTCCTTCCGTGAGTATCCGGCGTTGATGGCCGCATGGCAGATGCTGGAGCAAAAACCGGATCTGCTGTTTGTCGACGGTCACGGTATCTCCCATCCCCGACGGCTCGGCGTTGCGTCGCATTTTGGCCTGCTGGTCGATGTGCCCACCATTGGTGTCGCGAAAAGTCGTCTGTGTGGCCGGTTTGCCGATCTGGATGCGCAGCCTGGCAGTCGTCAGCCACTGATCGACAAAGGCGAACAGATAGGCTGGGTATGGCGCAGCAAGCAGCGTTGCAATCCGCTGTTTGTCGCCACCGGTCATCGTGTCAGCCTGGATACCGCGCTGCAGTGGGTCGAAAACTGTACGCGTGGTTACCGGCTGCCGGAACCGACCCGCTGGGCCGACGCGGTTGCCTCGAACCGAACCGCTTTCCAGCGCTGGCAAAACGCGCTTTAACACTGTTTGTGCTGCGCTTTTGCAGTTACACTGCCGCCAGCGAAACGAATAAGAGCCACCTTTATGTTACAAAATCCCGTTCATCTGCGTCTGGCGAAGCTGGAAAGCTGGCAGCATCTTACTTTTATGGCCTGCCTGTGTGAGCGTATGTACCCGAATTATCGGGCATTCTGCGAGCAGACCGAATTTGCCGATCCGGCACTCTATCGCCGCATTCTTGATCTGATCTGGGAAAACCTGACGGTCAAAGATGCGAAGATCAACTTCGACAGCCAGCTGGAAAAACTTGAAGCTGCCATTCCTGATGGTGATGCGTTTGAGGTTTACGGTGTGTATCCGGCGATTGATGCCTGCGTGGCATTAAGCGAAGTGGTTCATGCGCAGCTGAGCGGCGACACACTTGAGCACGCGATTGAAGTCAGCGAGACCTCAATTACTACCGTTGCCATGCTGGAAATGACCCAGGCTGGACGCGAAATGACCGACGAAGAGCTTCGTGAAAACCCGGCCATCATTGATGAATGGGACCTTCAATGGGAGATTTTCCGCCTGCTTGCCGAGTGCGAAGAGCGTGACCTTGAATTAATCAAAGGCCTGCGATCGGACCTGCGTGAAGCGGGAATTAGCAACATCGGTATAAATTTCCAGCAGTAAGGCGACAAAACGTGACTTCAGGCCCGAATTAGCGCGCCTGGAGGCTTCACATCGGCCCCCTCTCTGGTCTACATTTGGGGGGCTGAAAATTGTGGCTATCGGTGCGTGCAGGCTGAAGAGTGCCAGAATATGGCTTTTCCCTCGCACTCGTTGCTTAGCAAGCGATAAATACACTTTAAGGATAACTTATGAACAAGACTCAACTGATTGATGTGATCGCAGAAAAAGCTGACCTGTCTAAAACCCAGGCAAAGGCAGCGCTGGAATCTACTCTGGCTGCGATCACTGAGTCTCTGAAAGATGGTGATGCTGTACAACTGGTTGGTTTTGGTACTTTTAAAGTGAACCACCGCGCTGAGCGTACCGGTCGTAACCCGCAGACTGGCAAAGAGATCAAAATCGCTGCAGCAAATGTACCGGCATTCGTGTCTGGTAAAGCGCTGAAAGACGCCGTTAAGTAAGACGTCGCACTGCGGTTAAGCTTTAAAACAGGGGGCGATTCGCCCCTTTTGTTTAAGGGGCCTGCCATCATGACCACGCTGCTTCAGCGTTTTTCCGCCCTGTCTCTCTCCTTATTGCTTTTCGGTTGCAGCTCAACACCCGATATTCCTCCTTTCTCTGCCAGTGGTTATCTTGCTGACCGTGGCGTCGTGCGCATCTGGCGCAAGAATAACGATCACCAGTCGGTCCATATCCGCACCATTTTTACCCCGTTCGCCAGCGGTGAAGGGGAAATTACCGATTACATCTGGCTGGAAGAGGCGTTAATCAGCGTTCATCGTCAGGTCAAAGGCGAGCATCCCGATGACGTCACCTTACGGTTTGACCAGGAAGGCGGCCTTAACTTTATGCAGCGCCAGCTGGCTGGCCGGCGCGAAGCGGTCAGTCCGGATGCGGTTGAGTTGTATAAGTTCGACGCCCAGCGGATGCGCCACGTTAGTGACGCGCTGCTCAGCGGCCGGATATTCCTGCGCCAGGGTCACTGGCAGGGCGGCAATTTGATCGAAAGCTGTGAAGGCCAGCAGGTCAGGCCCGCCTTCGATAGCGATGCCCTACGGACGCTGGCGCAGCAGCAGCGTGGGTCGGCCTCGCCATTGATGGTTTCATGGCTGGAAGCGCCGGAAGGGGTGCAACTGTTGCGGGTAAGCCCGCAGGATGACTGCGCACAGCAGCCGAAAGAAGAGGATATGTAAGCGCAGGAGTAAGGGGCACACAGTGCCCCTTTGACTTATTTGCGGTTAATAGCGCGGTAGCCAATATCGCGGCGGCAGAAACTGCCTTGCCAGGAAATCGGCTGAGCCAGCTGATAAGCCCGCAGTTGGGCCGCCGCCACATCGTCGCCCAGCGCGGTAACGCACAGTACCCGGCCACCGTTGGTAAGCACTAAATCGTCTTCCAGGCGAGTTCCGGCGTGGAATACCTTGCCATCCTCAACCTCTTCCAGGGGCAGACCGTGAATCTGATCGCCCTGATGGTAATCGCCCGGATAGCCGCCCGCCGCCAGCACCACGCCCAGTGACGGCCGTGGATCCCACTCAGAGGTTTTCTGATCCAGCGTGCCGGCACAGGCTGCCAGGCAAAGATCGACCAGATCCGACTGCATACGCAGCATGATCGGCTGAGTTTCCGGATCGCCGAAGCGGCAGTTAAATTCGATCACTTTAGGCTGACCGGATTGATCGATCATCAAGCCGGCATAGAGAAAGCCGGTATAGACGTTACCTTCAGCGGCCATGCCACGCACCGTTGGCCAGATAATCTGATCCATCACCCGCTGGTGGATCTCATCGGTAACCACCGGTGCCGGAGAATAGGCGCCCATACCGCCGGTGTTCGGGCCGGTATCGCCGTCGCCGACGCGTTTGTGATCCTGGCTGGTGGCCATTGGCAGGACATGCTCGCCATCGACCATGACGATGAAACTGGCTTCTTCACCGTCGAGAAACTCTTCGATCACAATCCGGTGGCCGGCATCGCCAAAAGCATTGCCGGCCAGCATATCCTGAACCGCCGCTTCCGCTTCCTGCAACGTCATCGCCACAATCACGCCTTTGCCCGCAGCCAGACCGTCAGCCTTAATGACGATCGGTGCGCCTTTCTCACGCAGATAGGCCAGCGCAGGCTCAACCTCGGTGAAGTTCTGGTATTCGGCACTCGGGATCTGATGGCGGGCAAGAAAATCTTTGGTGAAGGCTTTTGAGCCTTCCAGCTGAGCGGCTGCCTGGGTCGGGCCAAAAATGTTCAGGCCGGCAGCGCGAAACGCATCGACCACGCCCGCCACCAGTGGCGCTTCAGGGCCGACGATGGTCAGATCGATGGCTTCGCGTTGTGCAAAGGCCAGCAGGGCAGGGATGTCAGTGGCGGCGATCGCCACATTTTGCAGCGCCGGCTCTAATGCGGTGCCAGCGTTGCCCGGTGCCACAAACACAGTTTCCGCCAGCGGAGACTGTGCAGCTTTCCAGGCTAATGCGTGCTCACGTCCGCCATTGCCAATCACTAAAATTTTCATCTGTACTCTCCAAACGATTAATGGCGGAAGTGGCGCATATCAGTAAAGATCATCGCTATGCCGTGTTCATCGGCTGCGGCGATCACTTCGTCATCACGGATCGAGCCGCCAGGCTGAATCACGCAGCTGATACCTACCGCCGCTGCCGCATCAATACCGTCGCGGAACGGGAAGAAGGCGTCAGACGCCATCGCCGAGCCTTTCACTTCCAGCCCTTCATCGCCCGCTTTGATGCCGGCAATCTTAGCGGAATAGACGCGGCTCATCTGGCCAGCGCCGATACCGATAGTCATATTGTCGCGCGCATAAACAATGGCGTTAGACTTAACGAACTTCGCCACTTTCCAGCAGAACAGCGCATCACGCAGTTCCTGCTCCGTTGGCTGGCGTTTGCTGACCACGCGCAGCTGGCTGGCATCGACCATACCGAGATCGCGATCCTGCACCAGTAAGCCGCCATTAACCCGTTTGAAGTCCAGCGCTGCCACCCGGTTTTGCCACTGACCGCAGATCAGCACCCGGACATTCTGTTTGGTCGCGGTAATTTTCAAAGCCGCCTCGGAAACTGCAGGCGCAATGATCACTTCAACAAACTGACGGCTGATAATGGCCTGCGCGGTTGCTTCATCCAGCTCGCGGTTAAAGGCGATGATGCCGCCGAATGCGGAGGTCGGGTCGGTCTGCCAGGCACGCTCATAGGCCGTCAGCAGAGAATCACCGACCGCGACGCCGCACGGGTTAGCATGTTTAACGATGACACAGGCTGGCTCGCTGAACTCTTTTACGCATTCCAGCGCCGCATCGGTATCGGCAATGTTGTTATAAGAAAGGGCCTTGCCCTGAACCTGCTGTGCGGTAGCGACGGACGCTTCCGCCACATTCTCTTCTATATAGAAGGCCGCATCCTGATGGCTGTTTTCGCCATAGCGCATATCCTGCTTCTTAATGAAGTTCAGGTTAAGGGTACGCGGAAAGCGACCGGCTGGCTGGCCGCGTTCGCCATGATAGGCCGGCACCAGCGATCCAAAATAGTTAGCGATCATGCTGTCGTAGGCGGCTGTATGCTCGAAGGCTTTAATGGCGAGGTCGAAGCGGGTTTCAAGGGTCAGGGCGTTCTGATTCGCATCCATCTCGGCCACGATAGCCGGATAGTCGCTGCTCTTCACTACGATCGCCACATCTTTATGGTTCTTTGCAGCGGAGCGCACCATAGTCGGGCCGCCGATATCGATGTTCTCAACGGCATCTTCCAGCGAACATCCTTCACGTGCCACCGTCTGGGCAAAGGGATACAGGTTTACCACCACCATATCGATTGGGCTGATGTCGTGCTGCGCCATGATGGCATCATCCTGGCCGCGGCGGCCCAGAATGCCGCCGTGCACTTTCGGGTGCAGGGTTTTGACGCGTCCATCCATCATTTCCGGGAAGCCGGTGTAGTCAGAGACTTCAGTGACAGGCAGGCCCGCATCCGCCAGCAGGCGAGCCGTGCCACCTGTGGAGAGCAGCTCGACACCGCGGTCAGCGAGCGCCTGAGCAAATTCGAGGATACCGGCTTTGTCAGACACACTGAGCAGAGCGCGGCGTACAGGACGACGTTGTTGCATGGTGGTTTTATCCCTTGGCTTTGTTTCGCGTATATAAGAGCGTTACATCAAGCTTAACGATCCTTCCTTTGCTTATATAAGAAGAAAAGATCGAAAACTTCAGGTAACGCCCCGAAAAGGGGCGTCCGTTACGTCGCCGGGCATTGTAGCGAAAACGTTTGCGTGATGCTCGCCTAAATTCGCTGTGGCCGATGAATGTGGATAAGTTTGTGCGTAACTGCGTATAACAGGGGCTTTTGCTGTGGAATGCAGCGAACGGTTGTTTTTATGCAATTTACTGGTTGCGCCTGCCGAACAACTCCCTATAATGCGCCTCCATCGACACGGAACAACGGCTTACCGGCCGCCGGGTTGAGAGGCACAGGAGACTGCGCCGCCGGAGAAAAGCTTCTGAAAAAGAAGTTGACTCTGAGGGAGGAAAGCGTAATATACGCCACCTCGCGACAGACGGTTAACCCGCTGCTCGCACTGCTCTTTAACAATTTATCAGACAATCTGTGTGGGCACTCGCAGGATTGATATCAGCGTCTCCGGACGTAAAAAATATCAAGTCTCACGAGTGAACACATAATGAAATTCATTATGACGTTTTACAGATGAGTACCGCTTAACGTGTTTAAGCAAATCAAACTTAAATTGAAGAGTTTGATCATGGCTCAGATTGAACGCTGGCGGCAGGCCTAACACATGCAAGTCGGACGGTAGCACAGAGAGCTTGCTCTTGGGTGACGAGTGGCGGACGGGTGAGTAATGTCTGGGGATCTGCCCGATAGAGGGGGATAACCACTGGAAACGGTGGCTAATACCGCATAACGTCGCAAGACCAAAGAGGGGGACCTTCGGGCCTCTCACTATCGGATGAACCCAGATGGGATTAGCTAGTAGGCGGGGTAATGGCCCACCTAGGCGACGATCCCTAGCTGGTCTGAGAGGATGACCAGCCACACTGGAACTGAGACACGGTCCAGACTCCTACGGGAGGCAGCAGTGGGGAATATTGCACAATGGGCGCAAGCCTGATGCAGCCATGCCGCGTGTATGAAGAAGGCCTTCGGGTTGTAAAGTACTTTCAGCGGGGAGGAAGGCGATGTGGTTAATAACCGCGTCGATTGACGTTACCCGCAGAAGAAGCACCGGCTAACTCCGTGCCAGCAGCCGCGGTAATACGGAGGGTGCAAGCGTTAATCGGAATTACTGGGCGTAAAGCGCACGCAGGCGGTCTGTTAAGTCAGATGTGAAATCCCCGGGCTTAACCTGGGAACTGCATTTGAAACTGGCAGGCTTGAGTCTCGTAGAGGGGGGTAGAATTCCAGGTGTAGCGGTGAAATGCGTAGAGATCTGGAGGAATACCGGTGGCGAAGGCGGCCCCCTGGACGAAGACTGACGCTCAGGTGCGAAAGCGTGGGGAGCAAACAGGATTAGATACCCTGGTAGTCCACGCCGTAAACGATGTCGACTTGGAGGTTGTTCCCTTGAGGAGTGGCTTCCGGAGCTAACGCGTTAAGTCGACCGCCTGGGGAGTACGGCCGCAAGGTTAAAACTCAAATGAATTGACGGGGGCCCGCACAAGCGGTGGAGCATGTGGTTTAATTCGATGCAACGCGAAGAACCTTACCTACTCTTGACATCCAGCGAACTTGGCAGAGATGCCTTGGTGCCTTCGGGAACGCTGAGACAGGTGCTGCATGGCTGTCGTCAGCTCGTGTTGTGAAATGTTGGGTTAAGTCCCGCAACGAGCGCAACCCTTATCCTTTGTTGCCAGCGATTCGGTCGGGAACTCAAAGGAGACTGCCGGTGATAAACCGGAGGAAGGTGGGGATGACGTCAAGTCATCATGGCCCTTACGAGTAGGGCTACACACGTGCTACAATGGCGCATACAAAGAGAAGCGACCTCGCGAGAGCAAGCGGACCTCACAAAGTGCGTCGTAGTCCGGATCGGAGTCTGCAACTCGACTCCGTGAAGTCGGAATCGCTAGTAATCGTGGATCAGAATGCCACGGTGAATACGTTCCCGGGCCTTGTACACACCGCCCGTCACACCATGGGAGTGGGTTGCAAAAGAAGTAGGTAGCTTAACCTTCGGGAGGGCGCTTACCACTTTGTGATTCATGACTGGGGTGAAGTCGTAACAAGGTAACCGTAGGGGAACCTGCGGTTGGATCACCTCCTTACCTGAAGATACCTTCCGGCGCAGTGTCCACACAGATTGTCTGATAAAAAGTAATGAGCAAGACGGCTGCGAAGTCGTGACACCTTTGTGTCCCCTTCGTCTAGCGGTTAGGACTCCGCCCTTTCACGGCGGCAACAGGGGTTCGAATCCCCTAGGGGACGCCACTTGCTTGGTGACAGGTGAAAGGTGTCTCCACGAAGTATCTCAAAACCGATTCAGTTGCGTGAGCAGCCGAGCCGCGTTTGAGATATTTGCTCTTTAACAATCCGGAACAAGCTGAAAATTGAAACGACATGTCGTTTTCATTCTCCGTAATAAGAATGAAAGCCACGACATGTTCGAGTCTCTCAAATGCTTGCAACACGCAGCGCTGAAAAACGCCTGTGGGTTGTGAGGTTAAGCGACTAAGCGTACACGGTGGATGCCCTGGCAGTCAGAGGCGATGAAGGACGTGCTAATCTGCGTAAAGCGACGGTAAGGTGATATGAACCGCTACAGCCGTCGATGTCCGAATGGGGAAACCCGGTGCACTCAGTGCATCATTGCAGCATGAATACATAGTGCTGCAAGGCGAACCGGGGGAACTGAAACATCTAAGTACCCCGAGGAAAAGAAATCAACCGAGATTCCCCCAGTAGCGGCGAGCGAACGGGGAGCAGCCCAGAGCCTGAATCAGCTTGTGTGTTAGTGGAAGCGTCTGGAAAGTCGCAGGGTACAGGGTGATACTCCCGTACACAAAAACACACATTCTGTGAGCTCGATGAGTAAGGCGGGACACGTGGTATCCTGTCTGAATATGGGGGGACCATCCTCCAAGGCTAAATACTCCTGACTGACCGATAGTGAACCAGTACCGTGAGGGAAAGGCGAAAAGAACCCCGGCGAGGGGAGTGAAACAGAACCTGAAACCGTGTACGTACAAGCAGTGGGAGCCTTCTTTATGGGGGTGACTGCGTACCTTTTGTATAATGGGTCAGCGACTTATATTCTGTAGCAAGGTTAACCGTATAGGGGAGCCGCAGGGAAACCGAGTCTTAACTGGGCGTTAAGTTGCAGGGTATAGACCCGAAACCCGGTGATCTAGCCATGGGCAGGTTGAAGGTTGGGTAACACTAACTGGAGGACCGAACCGACTAATGTTGAAAAATTAGCGGATGACCTGTGGCTGGGGGTGAAAGGCCAATCAAACCGGGAGATAGCTGGTTCTCCCCGAAAGCTATTTAGGTAGCGCCTCGTGAACTCATCTTCGGGGGTAGAGCACTGTTTCGGCTAGGGGGCCATCCCGGCTTACCAACCCGATGCAAACTGCGAATACCGAAGAATGTTATCACGGGAGACACACGGCGGGTGCTAACGTCCGTCGTGAAGAGGGAAACAACCCAGACCGCCAGCTAAGGTCCCAAAGTCATGGTTAAGTGGGAAACGATGTGGGAAGGCACAGACAGCCAGGATGTTGGCTTAGAAGCAGCCATCATTTAAAGAAAGCGTAATAGCTCACTGGTCGAGTCGGCCTGCGCGGAAGATGTAACGGGGCTAAACCATGCACCGAAGCTGCGGCAGCGACACTATGTGTTGTTGGGTAGGGGAGCGTTCTGTAAGCCGTCGAAGGTGTGCTGTGAGGCATGCTGGAGGTATCAGAAGTGCGAATGCTGACATAAGTAACGATAAAGCGGGTGAAAAGCCCGCTCGCCGGAAGACCAAGGGTTCCTGTTCAACGTTAATCGGAGCAGGGTGAGTCGACCCCTAAGGCGAGGCCGAAAGGCGTAGTCGATGGGAAACAGGTTAATATTCCTGTACTTGGTGTTACTGCGAAGGGGGGACGGAGAAGGCTATATCAGCCGGGCGACGGTTGTCCCGGTTTAAGCGTGTAGGTGTGTGTTCCAGGCAAATCCGGTTCACTTTACACTGAGGCGTGACGACGAGGCACTACGGTGCTGAAGTGATAAATGCCCTGCTTCCAGGAAAAGCCTCTAAGCATCAGGTAACACAAAATCGTACCCCAAACCGACACAGGTGGTCAGGTAGAGAATACCAAGGCGCTTGAGAGAACTCGGGTGAAGGAACTAGGCAAAATGGTGCCGTAACTTCGGGAGAAGGCACGCTGGCGCGTAGGTGGAGGGACTTGCTCCCCGAGCCGAAGCCAGTCGAAGATACCAGCTGGCTGCAACTGTTTATTAAAAACACAGCACTGTGCAAACACGAAAGTGGACGTATACGGTGTGACGCCTGCCCGGTGCCGGAAGGTTAATTGATGGGGTTATCCGTAAGGAGAAGCTCTTGATCGAAGCCCCGGTAAACGGCGGCCGTAACTATAACGGTCCTAAGGTAGCGAAATTCCTTGTCGGGTAAGTTCCGACCTGCACGAATGGCGTAATGATGGCCAGGCTGTCTCCACCCGAGACTCAGTGAAATTGAACTCGCTGTGAAGATGCAGTGTACCCGCGGCAAGACGGAAAGACCCCGTGAACCTTTACTACAGCTTGACACTGAACATTGAGCCTTGATGTGTAGGATAGGTGGGAGGCTTTGAAGCGCGGACGCCAGTCCGCGTGGAGCCAACCTTGAAATACCACCCTTTAATGTTTGATGTTCTAACGTGGCCCCGTTATCCGGGGTGCGGACAGTGTCTGGTGGGTAGTTTGACTGGGGCGGTCTCCTCCTAAAGCGTAACGGAGGAGCACGAAGGTCAGCTAATCACGGTCGGACATCGTGAGGTTAGTGCAATGGCATAAGCTGGCTTGACTGCGAGAGTGACGGCTCGAGCAGGTGCGAAAGCAGGTCATAGTGATCCGGTGGTTCTGAATGGAAGGGCCATCGCTCAACGGATAAAAGGTACTCCGGGGATAACAGGCTGATACCGCCCAAGAGTTCATATCGACGGCGGTGTTTGGCACCTCGATGTCGGCTCATCACATCCTGGGGCTGAAGTAGGTCCCAAGGGTACGGCTGTTCGCCGTTTAAAGTGGTACGCGAGCTGGGTTTAGAACGTCGTGAGACAGTTCGGTCCCTATCTGCCGTGGGCGCTGGAGAATTGAGGGGGGTTGCTCCTAGTACGAGAGGACCGGAGTGAACGCACCACTGGTGTTCGGGTTGTCATGCCAATGGCATTGCCCGGTAGCTAAGTGCGGAAAAGATAAGTGCTGAAAGCATCTAAGCACGAAACTTGCCCCGAGATGAGTTCTCCCTGACCCTTTAAGGGTCCTGAAGGGACGTTGAAGACGACGACGTTGATAGGCCGGATGTGTAAGCGCAGCGATGCGTTGAGCTAACCGGTACTAATGACCCGTGAGGCTTAACCTTACAACGCCAGAGGCGTTTTGAGAGACGAAAGATTTTCAGCCTGTACCGGATAAAAATTAGCGGAAACGAAAGATTTTGCGGCGTGACAAGGCGCAGAGCGAGGACGTCAGCGGGAGCATACTGAAGTATGTGACCGGTGTGGCCGAGCGATGGCAACGCGGTCACGGCGTAAAAGATTCGTTTCGTGCACCAAGATTTGCCTGGCGGCTGTAGCGCGGTGGTCCCACCTGACCCCATGCCGAACTCAGAAGTGAAACGCCGTAGCGCCGATGGTAGTGTGGGGTCTCCCCATGCGAGAGTAGGGAACTGCCAGGCATCATACGAGTGAAGAAGCCCCGCACGAAAGTGCGGGGCTTTTTTACGTCTGCGATTTGCCACTTTAAGCTGAAACATTTTCATTTTCTGCATGAAACCTCGACATTACAGGACCACCAGGCTAATGTTGGGCATCCAGATGTCTAAACGTTTATATGGTTGTAAGAGGTGAGCAGGCTATGCCAATCAGGGTTCCCGACGAATTACCGGCAGTGAATTTTTTGCGTAACGAAAACGTCTTTGTGATGACCTCGTCACGCGCCAGTGTTCAGGAGATCCGTCCGCTTAAAGTGTTGGTACTGAATCTGATGCCGAAAAAGATCGAAACGGAAAATCAGTTCCTGCGCCTGCTCTCAAATTCACCGTTACAGATCGATATTCAGCTGTTACGCATCGACAGCCGGGAGTCACGTAACACGCCGACTGAGCATCTCAATAACTTCTACTGCAATTTTGAAGATATCCAGCACGACAACTTTGATGGCTTAATCGTGACAGGTGCTCCGCTGGGACTGGTCGACTTTAATGATGTGGCGTACTGGCCACAGATCCAGCGCGTGCTGCACTGGGCCAAAGAGCATGTTACCTCAACGCTGTTTGTCTGTTGGGCAGTGCAGGCGGCGCTTAATATTTTGTATGGCATTCCAAAGCAGACCAGGCATAACAAGCTATCAGGTGTCTTTGAGCATCAGATATTGCATCCGCATGCCTTACTGACCCGCGGATTTGATGATAATTTTCTGGCGCCGCATTCACGTTATGCTGATTTCCCGACGCAGTTGATTACCGATTATACCGATCTGGAATTATTTGCTGAATCGGAACAAACCGGTGCCTACCTGATGGCGAGTAAAGACAAACGACTGGTGTTTGTTACCGGTCATCCTGAATACGATGCGTTGACCTTATCGGGTGAATATCACCGTGATTATGAAGCCGGCCTCAATCCTGAGGTGCCTTATAACTACTTCCCACAGGATAATCCGGCACTGCCACCGCGTGCCGCCTGGCGTAGCCATGGTAATCTGCTGTTCTCTAACTGGCTTAACTACTACGTCTATCAGATCACACCGTTTGATTTACGCCGCATGAATCCGACTCTTGAATAGCGCCGGGATATCCTCAACTGAACCGTGTTAGCCGCTGGCGACACGGTTTTTTTTCACCTGAAATTGACGGTGAAAACTGTTCCCTTAGAAAATAAAAGTTTAACTACTTTAAAAACAATCGGATGGATAATTTATTCCAATAAAATGGAAATAGTTTTTGATTTAGAAAATTAAATGAATATGCTCTGATCCTGTAGTTCACAAAACAGTCGATCCGGGGATCCGCGTTATTCGATCCTCTGAATACAGGAGAGCGCCAGCATGACAGATTCTGTAATCAGCCATACCCTGACCTTCAGCCAGCCCTTTAACCATGCCGAACAGCAGTTGCTGACTGCCGAGGCGATTCTGTTTTTAGATGCGCTGGTTACGCGCTTTGCCTCACAGCGTGACGCGTTACTGACGGCCCGCCAGCTGCGACAGCAACAGTACGATCAGGGTTATCTGCCCGACTTTGATATGGAAACAGCTTCCATTCGAGCTAGTAAGTGGGCAATCCGTTCGATTCCGGAAGATTTGAAGGATCGTCGGGTCGAAATTACCGGTCCGCCGGATCGCAAAATGGTTATTAACGCCCTGAATGCGAATGTAAAAGTATTTATGGCAGATTTTGAGGACTCGCTGTCACCGGAGTGGAATAAGCTGATGGAGGGGCAGCTGACCCTGCGTGAAGCGGTACAGGGCACCCTGAGCTATACCAGCGATGCCGGCAAAATTTACCAGCTGCGCGCCGATCCAGCCGTGCTGATGTGTCGGGTGCGCGGCCTGCATCTATCGGAAAAGCATGTCAGCTGGCAGGGCAATCCGATTCCCGCCGGGCTGTTTGATTTCGCGCTCTATTTCTTTCACAACGTTCACCCGTTGCTGGCGAAAGGCAGCGGTCCCTATTTCTATCTGCCCAAAACCGAAAGCTGGCAGGAGGTCGCCTGGTGGCGTGAGATCTTCAGCTTCAGTGAGGATCGTTTCGATCTGCCGCGCGGCACCATCAAAGCCACGGTACTGATAGAAACTCTGCCGGCGGTCTTCCAGATGGATGAGATCCTGTGGAATCTGCGCGATCACATCGTTGGCCTTAACTGTGGGCGCTGGGACTACATCTTCAGCTATATCAAAACGCTGAAACAGCATGCGGATCGGGTACTGCCGGATCGCCAGTCCGTCACTATGTCTCAGCCTTTTCTGGACGCCTATTCACGCCTGCTGATCAAAACCTGTCATCGGCGCGGCGCGTTTGCGATGGGCGGCATGTCAGCGCTGATCCCGAGTAAAGATCCGGCGCGTAATGCCTGGGTGCTGCAACGCGTTACGGAAGATAAGCAGCGCGAAGCGAACAACGGTCATGATGGCACCTGGATCGCCCATCCCGGTCTGGCGGACACCGCGATGGCGGTATTTGATGCGGTGCTGGGCAACCGGCTTAACCAGCTATCGGTCACACGGGAAGAGGATGCGCCGATCGACGCGACCACGCTGCTGGCGCCCTGTTCCGGTGAACGCACTGAAGCGGGTATGCGCGCCAATATTCGCGTAGCGCTGCAATACCTTGAAGCCTGGATCAGCGGCAACGGCTGTGTGCCGATTGATGGCCTGATGGAGGATGCCGCCACGGCAGAGATTGCCCGCACCTCAATCTGGCAATGGATACGTCATCAGCAAACCCTGAGCAGTGGTCAGCAGGTTACCGCTGAACTGTTCCTGCGCTGGCTGAACGAAGAACTCCATCTGTTGCAGCAGAGCCTGGGCGAAACCCGGTTCAGTGCCGGTCGCTATGGCGAAGCGGCACAGCTGATGGCGCAAATCACCACCGAACGCGAGCTGGTCTCATTCCTTACTCTGCCGGGCTACCGCCTGATCCCCTGACTCTCGGAGACATTGCCATGACACGTACTCAACAAATTCAGCAACTCGAGCAGCACTGGCAGCACCCGCGCTGGGAAGGCATCACCCGTCCTTACAGTGCGGCAGAGGTGGTAAATTTGCGCGGCTCGGTACAGCCCGCCTGCACTCTGGCCCAGCGCGGTGCGGAAAAACTGTGGGCGCTGCTTAACGGAGACGCGAAGAAGGGTTACATCAATAGTCTGGGCGCGTTAAGCGGTGGGCAGGCATTACAGCAGGCAAAGGCCGGTATAGAGGCGATCTATCTCTCTGGCTGGCAGGTGGCTGCCGATGCCAACGTGGCGGGACAGATGTACCCGGATCAGTCGCTCTATCCGGTTAACTCGGTACCTGAAGTGGTGACGCGCATCAATCAGACCTTTCAGCGCGCCGACCAGATTCAGTGGTCCAGCGGGATTGAAGCGGGTGACAGTCGCTATACCGACTTCTTTCTGCCGATCGTTGCCGATGCCGAAGCGGGATTCGGCGGCGTGCTGAATGCGTTTGAGCTGATGAAAGCGATGATTCAGGCGGGAGCGGCGGCCGTTCACTTTGAAGATCAGCTGGCGGCGGTGAAAAAATGCGGTCATATGGGCGGTAAAGTGCTGGTACCGACGCAGGAAGCGATACAAAAACTGGTGGCTGCCCGGCTGGCGGCCGATGTCATGGGCGTGCCCACGCTGCTGCTGGCGCGTACCGATGCCGATGCAGCCGATTTGATTACCTCAGACTGCGATGAATACGATCGTCCTTTCATCAGTGGCGACCGCACTGCAGAGGGGTTCTTCCGCACCAATGCCGGTATCGAGCAGGCGATCAGCCGCGGTCTGGCTTATGCCCCTTACGCTGACATTCTGTGGTGTGAAACCTCGACGCCCGATCTGGCTATGGCGCAGCGTTTTGCCGATGCCATCCACGCCCGCTATCCCGGTAAATTGCTGGCCTATAACTGTTCGCCATCGTTCAACTGGAAAAAAAATCTCGACGATCGCACCATCGCACAGTTTCAGCAGGCGCTCAGCGAGATGGGCTATCGCTTCCAGTTCATCACGCTGGCCGGGATTCACAGCATGTGGTTCAACATGTTTGACCTGGCTCACGCCTATGCGCAGGGCGAGGGCATGCGCCACTACGTTGAGAAAGTGCAGCAGCCTGAATTTGCCGCGCGCGATCGCGGTTACAGCTTCTCATCGCATCAGCAGGAAGTGGGCACCGGCTATTTTGATCGGGTCACCACCACCATCCAGGGCGGTAAATCGTCGGTGACGGCGCTGACCGGTTCGACTGAAGAGCACCAGTTCTGAGTAAATCCCTGACAGTCTCCTGCCCGGCTGTTCGCGGGCGGGCTTTTATCGGAGCTGATTATGCCGCCACGCGAATCGCTGATTGCGCACACCATCCTGCAGGGCTTCGACGCACAATATGGCCGCTTTCTCGACATCACGGCCGGAGCCCAGCAGCGCTTTGAACAGGCTGAATGGCAGGCGGTGCAGCAGGCCATGAAAGCAAGAATCCATCTCTACGATCATCATGTCGGGCTGGTCGCTGATCAGCTGCGGGTGCTGAACGGTGCAGCCTGCTGGGATGAGGCGTTCTGGCTACGGGTAAAGAGCCAGTATGAAAGCTTATTGCCTGGCTATCCGCGCTATGAAATTGCAGAGAGTTTCTTTAATTCGGTCTACTGCCGGCTGCACGGTCATGCCGATTTGCAGCCAGAACGGCTATTTATCTTCAGTTCTCAATCACCGTCAGCACAGATAAGTCCGTCGCGGCCGCTGGCGCGCGGCTATCAGCCACAGCAGGGCTGGCAGGCGTTGATCGGACAGGTGCTGCGTGATTTACCGTTAACCTTGCCATGGCAGCATCGCGAACGTGATATCGGCTGGATTGTGCGCCACCTGCAGACGCAGTTTCCGCAGCTGGAGCAGGGCTGGCTTGAGGTCAGTTGCGAACTGTTTTATCGCAATAAAACTGCATGGCTGGTGGCGCGTCTGCACCTGCCGGATGCCATCCATCCCTGTCTGTTGCCGATTCAGCGCAGCGCGACGGGCGAACTGTGGATCGATACCTGTCTGACCGATGTGGATGACGCCAGTATTGTGTTTGGTTTCGCCCGCGCGTATTTCATGGTTTATGCGCCGATGCCCGCAGCGCTGGTGGCGTGGCTGCAGCCGATTCTGCCAGGCAAAACGCTGGCCGAACGTTATATGGCGATTGGCTGCCAGAAGCATGGCAAGACCGAAAGTTACCGCGAATACCTGCAGGCGCTGGAACAGAGTGAAGCTGAATTTGAGATCGCACCTGGCATTCGCGGCATGGTGATGCTGGTCTTCACGCTGCCTGGCTTTGATCGGGTGTTTAAAGTGATTAAAGATCGCTTCGCGCCGCAAAAAGAGGTAACGGAGGCCCAGGTGCGCGCCTGCTATCAGCAGGTTAAAGAGCACGATCGCGTCGGACGAATGGCGGATACTCAGGAGTTTGAGCAGTTCGCGCTGCCGCTGGCGCGTATCTCGCCTGAACTGCTGACCGAACTTAACGCCTGCGCGGCGGAGAAGCTGAAGATTGAAGGCGACCGGCTGATCATTCGGCACCTGTGGCTCGAACGCCGCATGCAGCCGCTTAACCTCTATCTGGCGCAGGCCAGTGCCGAACAACGGCGTCAGGCGATTGAGGAGTATGGCAATGCTATCCGCCAGCTGGCGGCGGCGAATATCTTCCCGGGCGACATGCTGTTTAAAAACTTCGGCATAACCCGCCATGGCCGGGTGGTGTTTTACGACTACGATGAGATCCGACCGATGCAGGAACTGCACTTCCGTGAGGTGCCGGCCGCGCGCTACGAAGAGGATGAACTCAGCGCCGAACCCTGGTACAGCGTCGGGCCGGACGATGTATTTCCGGAAACCTTCCGTTATGCACTATGCAGCGACGCTGCCATCGGTGCTTTGCTGCTGGAACTGCATCCGGAGATTTTTGAGGCCCGCTGGTGGCGAGCCCAGCAACAACGCATTGCCGGGGGACACGTGGAAGAGGTGATTGCCTGGCGGCAGGCGCAGCGCTTCTGCGTGCGCTACGCGACGGAGGCAGTCAGCGACCACTGTACGCCAGCGTGACCTGACGCGCTTCACGGATCACCAGCGCACCCAGTTCGGTAATGCGATCGTCGGTCATCCTGGCGATCGGGCCGGAGATGGAGAGGGCCGCAAACGGCTCGCCGTGTTCGTCATAGATCGGTGCTGCAACACAGCGCAGTCCAAGCGCATGCTCTTCATCATCAAACGAGAAGCCCGCTTTACGCACCTGCGCCAGATTCTCTTTCAGGCTCTGCGGCGACATCAGGGTCTTCGGCGTGTAGTAATGCAACCCTTTCTGATGCAGCAGCGTCGTGACCTGCTCATCGCTGAGATGGGCCAGAAACGCTTTGCCGGCTCCCGACGCGTGCATGGGCAGCTTGCCGCCAATCGGTGCGGACATGCGCATCAGCTGGGTACACTGCACCTGATCGATGATCACCGCCTGATGATCGCTGAGATCCAGCACCGCCAGATTAACCGTCTCGCCCGAGGCGTCCATCAGGCTGCGCAGTACCGGATGCACCAGCGCCAGCAGATTGCGACTCTGCAAGAAGCTGCTGCCCACCACGAAGGCATGTGCTCCGATGGTCCACAGCCCCAGATCGCCCACCTGGCGGACAAACCCCTGCTGCTGCATGGTGCTGAGCAGGCGATGAGTCGTGGAGTTCGGCAAACCTGCCTGCTGTGCCAGTTCGGTCAGCGCCACGCTGCCGTGGGAATCGGCAATCAGCTCCAGCAGTGTCAGGCCGCGGGTCAGGGATTGCACCTGGCCACCCGCGGGTGCGGCAGTGGCGGCAGTGCCGCGAGGTTTTTTGCCGCGCTTAACGGGAACAGGCGTCGCCATGATCAAATCTCCTTAGGAATGTGGAAATCATTTTCGTTTTAATCACGCGCTTTGCAAATGCTGGTTTTCTGGTCAGACCTGTTCATGGCCGACCTGAAAATGTCTCAGCTAAGGTTGCTTTGTTGGTTAACCCGCTTATGACAGAATGACTAACAGCTATTTCAGCCAGCAGATTGACGTGGGTGGGCCATCAGTGAGCAATAAAATCGAAGCGCTACATCAGCAGCTCGCACAACGCATTATGGTGTTGGACGGCGGTATGGGTACCATGATCCAGAGCTATAAGCTGGATGAGCAGGATTTTCGCGGCAGCCGTTTTGCCGACTGGCCCTGCGATCTTCAGGGCAATAACGATCTGCTGGTATTGACTAAACCAGCGGTGATCCGCGAGATCCACGACGCCTATCTGGCTGCCGGTGCCGATATTCTCGAAACCAATACCTTTAACGCCACCACCATTGCGATGGCGGATTACCAGATGGAAGCGTTATCGGCCGAGATCAACTACGAGGCCGCCCGTCTGGCGCGCGTCTGCGCCGATGAATGGACGGCAAAAACGCCGGATCGCCCACGCTACGTCGCGGGCGTGCTGGGGCCGACAAACCGTACCTGCTCGATCTCGCCCGATGTTAACGATCCCGCCTACCGTAACGTCACTTTTAATCAGCTGGTGGACGCCTACCGCGAATCGACCCGTGCGCTGGTGGAAGGCGGCTGTGACATCATCATGATCGAAACGGTGTTCGATACCCTGAATGCCAAAGCGGCGATCTATGCGGTCCAGACCGAGATGGAAGCGCTCGGCGTGACGCTGCCGCTGATGATTTCAGGCACCATCACCGATGCCTCCGGCCGGACACTCTCCGGCCAGACCACCGAGGCCTTTTACAACTCCCTGCGGCACGCTGAACCACTCTCCTTTGGCCTTAACTGCGCCCTCGGACCGGACGAGCTGCGTCAGTATGTGGCGGAGCTGTCGCGCATCGCCGAGGGTTACGTCACTGCGCACCCGAACGCTGGTTTACCCAATGCTTTTGGCGAATACGATCTGGATGCGGAGCTGATGGCGCAGCAGATTGGCGAATGGGCGACTTCGGGTTTTCTGAATATTATCGGTGGCTGTTGCGGGACCACACCGCAGCATATCGCCGCCATGGTGGCGGCCGTTGAGGGCGTTGCTCCGCGTAAGCTGCCGACGATCCCGGTTGCCTGCCGTCTGGCCGGTCTTGAGCCGCTCAACATTACCGCAGAATCGCTGTTTGTTAACGTCGGCGAACGGACCAACGTTACCGGTTCAGCCAAATTCAAACGGCTGATTAAAGAAGAGAAATATAACGAAGCGCTGGAAGTAGCGCTGCAGCAGGTTGAAAGCGGTGCTCAGATCATCGACATCAACATGGATGAAGGAATGCTCGACGCCGAAGCGGCGATGGTGCGCTTCCTGAATCTGATTGCTGGTGAGCCGGATATTGCCCGCGTCCCGATCATGATCGACTCCTCAAAGTGGGAGGTGATTGAAAAAGGGCTGCAGTGCATTCAGGGTAAAGGCATCGTTAACTCCATTTCGATGAAAGAGGGTGAAGCGGCCTTTATTCATCATGCGCGCCAGGTCCGCCGCTACGGTGCGGCGATGGTAGTGATGGCATTTGATGAGGTGGGCCAGGCGGATACCCGCGCCCGTAAGATTGAGATTTGTCGCCGCGCCTATCGCATCCTGACGGAGCAGGTCGGTTTCCCGCCGGAAGATATCATCTTCGACCCCAACATTTTTGCGGTGGCGACCGGCATTGAAGAACATAACAACTACGCGATGGATTTCATCGGCGCCTGTGAGGATATCAAGCGCGAGCTGCCACATGCGATGATCTCCGGTGGCGTCTCCAACGTGTCGTTTTCATTCCGCGGCAACGATCCGGTGCGCGAAGCGATACACGCGGTATTTCTCTACTACGCCATCCGCAAAGGCATGGATATGGGCATCGTCAACGCCGGCCAGCTGGCGATTTATGACGATCTGCCGGCGGAGCTGCGCGATGCGGTAGAAGATGTGATCCTCAATCGCCGTGATGACGGGACCGAGCGGTTGCTGGATCTGGCGGAAAAATATCGTGGCGGCAAAAGTGACGGTGCTCAGGAAAAACAGCTGGCCGAGTGGCGCAGCTGGGACGTGGTGAAGCGGCTGGAATATTCGCTGGTCAAAGGCATCACCGAATTCATTGAGCAGGATACCGAAGAGGCGCGCCAGCAGGTGCCGCGTCCGATAGAGGTGATCGAAGGCCCGCTGATGTCCGGCATGAACGTGGTTGGCGATCTGTTTGGCGAAGGCAAGATGTTCCTGCCGCAGGTGGTGAAATCGGCGCGGGTAATGAAGCAGGCGGTGGCTTATCTGGAGCCCTTTATCGAAGCCAGCAAAGAGGCGGGGCGCAGCAACGGTAAAATCGTGCTGGCCACGGTCAAAGGCGACGTTCACGACATTGGAAAAAACATCGTTGGCGTAGTGCTGCAGTGCAACAACTACGAAATTATTGACCTCGGCGTGATGGTGCCGGGCGAGAAGATCCTGAAAACGGCGCGTGAAGTGAATGCTGACATCATTGGCCTGTCGGGCCTGATTACGCCGTCGCTGGATGAGATGGTCAATATGGCGAAAGAGATGGAGCGTCAGGGCTTCACTCTACCGCTGCTGATCGGCGGCGCGACCACCTCTAAAGCGCATACGGCGGTCAAAATTGAGCAGAACTACAGCGGTCCGACGGTCTACGTGCAGAACGCCTCACGTACCGTAGGCGTGGTCTCTTCACTGCTTTCCGCCACGCTGAAAGAGGATTTTGTGGCGCGGACCCGTAAAGAGTACGAAACCGTGCGTATTCAGCATGCGCGCAAAAAACCGCGCACCCCGCCGGTATCGTTGCAGGTGGCCCGCGACAACGCCACCTCGATTGACTGGCAGAGCTATACGCCGCCGGTGCCGCATCGTCTCGGGGTCAGTCAGGTCGAGGCCAGTATTGAAACGCTGCGCAACTACATTGACTGGACGCCGTTCTTCATGACCTGGTCGCTGGCTGGCAAGTATCCGCGCATCCTGGAAGATGAGGTGGTCGGAGAAGAGGCACAGCGCCTGTTCGCCGATGCGAATGCGATGCTGGACCAGCTAAGCCAGCAGGCACTGTTGAAACCGCGCGGCGTGGTCGGTATTTTTCCGGCTAACCGGGTCGGCGATGACATCGAGATCTATCGCGATGAGCGCCGCAGTGAGTTACTGGTAGTGAGTCATCACTTACGTCAGCAGACCGAAAAAACCGACTTCGCCAACTACTGTCTGGCGGACTTTGTCGCACCTAAATCAAGCGGTAAAGCGGACTATCTCGGTGCCTTCGCGGTGACCGGCGGACTGGAAGAGGATGCGCTGGCGGAGGCGTACGATCGTCAGCATGACGACTACAACAAGATCATGGTGAAAGCGCTGGCTGACCGTCTGGCTGAAGCCTTTGCGGAATATCTGCATGAACGCGTGCGTAAAGTGATCTGGGGATTTGCGCCCAACGAAAACCTGAGTAATGAAGAGCTGATTCGCGAAAATTATCAGGGCATACGGCCAGCGCCAGGCTATCCGGCCTGTCCCGAGCATACTGAGAAAGCGGCGATCTGGACCTTGCTGGATGTGGAAAAGCAGACCGGCATGCAGCTGACCGAATCCTTTGCCATGTGGCCAGGCGCGGCAGTCTCAGGCTGGTATTTCAGCCATCCTGACAGTCGCTACTTCGCTGTGGCGCAGATTCAGCGCGATCAGGTGGAGGATTATGCGGCGCGTAAAGGGATGTCAGTGACCGAGATCGAGCGCTGGCTGGCACCAAATCTCGGCTACGACGCAGACTAAACAAAAAAGCGGCCTGATGGCCGCCTGAGGTTGTTGCACAGTCTGGCCCGGTCAGCAGTGAAATCGAGCCAGCGCAGGATACACGGTCAGATCGGAAAGGCGCTAAAGCCAGTCCCTGGCCGCTCGGCCCGCACGATTACGCACCTCATCCCTGAATTGCGCCCGTAGCCGGGCCAACGCTTTGCATTGTTCAAAAACGCTCCCGGCGTTTTTATCCGGGCAGCGGGACGCTTTCCTCTTCTGACCGCGTTCCCTGCGCATTGAGCTTAGGTGCTGCGGCCAGCCTCACCCTGATTCGGCTTTTCAGCGTCTGAAGCGTTCAGAGGGCCGTCTGAAATGTGTACCGAAGTCAACGCGATGGGAGTATACGCCCGGAGTAAAGCAGCGCGGGCCAGGGATGGCCCGCGCTGAGCATGCCATGGATGGCATTTTTTGCGTCTTTACGCAGGGCGTATGCTCCCTGAGCCCGCTTTCTATCAACAGCATGAAGCGGCCCGGAGGCCGCCTCTGTTTAGTTAAAGCGAGCGTCGCGATCCGACGTCAAATCATACAGCTGGTACTTACGGCCCAGCATCTGACCACCGTCACGCGTCAGCGGCACCCAGTTGACCTGCGCCCGACCACGGGTTGGGGTGACGGTGAACAGATCCATCGGAATCGAGATGTAGAACCCTTTGGTGAAGTCACCTTCGCCATACTCTTCAGACGACACGTTGGTTTTAGTGGCATAAACACCCACCATTACGCCGCTGTCAAAGCGCTTCGACACGTCTACCGTCACACCTTTATCTTTCGCCAGATACTGACCGACGCTGGTTTTGACCAACACATCCTGCATAAACCACGGACGCCAGTAGGCGGTCAGGTTGCCGGTTGAGGCTTTGTAACGGGTAAACTGCATCATATTGTCCCAGTCACGCTGCCGGACATAGTTGGCATCAACGCCCACGGCCCAGTTGGCATCGACCGGACGATAGAGCAGCTCGCCGCCCACGCCGCCATACATGGTTTCGAGATAACCGCCATACAGCTGACCATAGAAGCCATTGCCGAGGTGGCCCATATAGTTAGCCTGCAGATCGTTAACGTAGACGTTGTTCTCAACGTAGTCGCGGATATGGGTCCGCACGCGGGGCAGGCTGGAGTCCGCTGGCGCGCCGTTGTAGTTGAACTTGTCATAGTTGTTAGCGAGGTTGCCGAACAGGCTACCGCCCACCAGCAGGTGATCGGTCAGCCAGTAATCGACGTTACCCATCACGCCAACCTGATACATGTAGAAGCTTTCCGGGCCGCCCACTGACTGATTGAGCACCGGTGACAGGCTGTAGTTCAGGCGATCTTTACGGATAAACATTCCCTGCTCAGTCTGACCCGGATCCACCGGATTTTCACGCGTCTGCTGCAGCGGCTGCTCGTGGCCCAGCGGATAGCCCGCCAGCGTATTGTGCAGGCTGGCGACCGGCGTCACGGTGGTGACCTGCGGCATATTGAAGCGGGACTCGGTGACGCTGATGGTATCAATGTCCGCCGGCAGGTGGTTCATGACGATGCGGTTAGCGCGATCGACCCCTTCCTGGGTGTCGCGATATTTGGTCTGCTCGCCCGACACATACAGCGTGTGGCCTTTGGTCTGAATGCGTGGACCGTCGAGTCCGGCATTGTACTTCAGGTCAGTTAGCTGATTACCGACCACGGTCGGCTCCAGCAGCTTCGGCTGAGGCTGCGGGTTATACGCCGGTTTCTCGCTGTCGATGTGCGCCTGACGCAGATCGTTAAAGTTGGTGCGGATGGTCACACCAAACATAAAGGTGTTGCCGCGCTCGTAGCTGGCATTAATATCTGCCCAGTCGGTCACGCGATAGATGGCACCGACGTTAACCTTGCTGCTCTGCGTCAGCCGGCCGGCGAAATCATCCTGATAATCGTTGCCTTCATATTCCATCTTAAGCCGCAGCGGCTGCCACGGTGTCTGATACTCGACGCCGCCAAACAGGGCCGTTGGACCATGGAACATCTGTGAGCCATTGATCGAGCCCGCTTCCCCGACCCGTGGACGCTGACAGTAGCTGTCGCTGTAGGAGCAGAACGGGTTTTTAACCGTGCCGCTGTTGCCGAGATAGCCCCAGCCAAGGCCGAGCGTGAAGTCAAACGGACCCCAGGCTTTGCTGGCGACCAGATATTCGCTGTCGAACAGCCCGGTACCGCCAAGATCACGGGTACCCAGCGCCACTTCCGGCAGCCAGAAACCTTCCTGCCACAGACGCAGTTTCAGATCGAAGGCTTTATCTTTGTAGCTCTGATTGCCACTGAAATCTGACACGGCGCTGTAGCGGCGGGTACGTACATCGGTATAGCGCACGGTGGTTTCCAGCCACGGGAACAGCTGCAGCGACGCGGAGTAATAGCGGTACTGATCGTTGTCGCGCGCGTTAAGGCTGAACTCGCCCTCTCTGGCCATGCGCGCCGTCGGCACCTGCATCAGGCCAACACCACCGAAATCGGATTGTGAAGGGCCCACCGGCGCGGGCCAGGTTTCAGCCTGCGCCTGACAGGCTGTCGCCACAGAAACAGCCAACAGGCTGAAGAGATAACGTTTTTTCATCAGTCTGGTATCCGGTGAGTCAGAACGGAAAGGATGCGATTATTCAGATCGTCATAGGCGCCTGGCAGGCTCCATGATGAGAAGCCCAGCCAGATAATGCTGCCCGGTTCCACTTCGACGTGACGGTGGTTCCAGTAAGCAATCGGCACCTGCTGCGTGGCACCTGAGGGGGCGATAACCGTTGCAAAGTTTCGTTCCGCGCCGGAAAGGCGTGCATGATCGGCCAGGTATTCGCGCACTGAGCGGCCCGGTTGCCAGCTGACCTTGCCTGCGCCGCTCAGCGCGCCGAGCAGTAACACCGAATCAGACCGGGTTTGCAGATAGAGATCGTAGCTGCCTTCAAGGCGGCGATTGTCGGCCGGATGCAGGCGCACCCAGTCCGGATCGAGCGAGGTGAACTGCCGGCCGGTGACCTTAATCGCGCTTAGCTGGCGGATCACCTCATCAATCGCGGCGGCACGATCGCCACTGCTGTCGGCTCGCCAGGCACGTAGCTGGCCCAGCGTCTGCTGATACTGCTGCTGTGCCACGGCGCTGGCGCCGCGTTCGGCAATGACGCTGCTGCGCCAGTCGATCGATTGCTGAAGGGCGGGCTGGCTGACCAGTTGTGCCAGATCGGGCACCTGGCTCAGTTCTGCCTGTGCTCCATTGTGCGGCGCATGGACCGTAACCTGCGCAGCAGCCTGCGCGCCTGCGGTGCTGAGCAGACTCAATCCGGCCAGCAGGAAAGTGATTTTTTTCATGATTTCGCCGGCTTCAGAATGGTGGTGTCTACGGGGAAGGCGTCAGCCGCCAGCATCTGATGGGCCTGCACCACATCGCCGCTGCTGTTATCGATCCAGAACGTGTTTTCCCACTCGCGGTTGCTGCTGTCGAGGCTCACCTGCTCATGCCAGACGCGACAGGCGATACGGTTACCCGCCACGGTCAGCACTTCATCGGTGCCGCGCTGGAAGGTGGACCGAACCGTCCCCGCGCGGATGTTGCCCTGCTCGGTCCACTGCACGATGCGGGTCCAGCTGGCACCGTTGCTGAGATGCAGGCTATCCGCCAGCGGATCCTGCTGCAGATTACTCACGCTAATCAGGTTATCGGGTAATCCCAGCGTTTTAACCAGCCGGCCATGCTGTGTCACCAGCATCGCCTGATCCTGCGTTACCCATTTCTGCTGGCCGGCTTCGTTGTAGCCAAGTACCACGAAGATTCGCGGGCCTTCATTGAGGCGGGCATAGAGGCTGGCGTAGGGTAATGCGTTGACCTGCTGGTCGGTGACGGTGACGTCATCCGGACCGTTAACGGCCAGCATAAGGGTCTGTTCAAGGCCTTTTTGCGTTTGTGTGCAGGCCTGCAGCAGCAGGCAAGCGAGCAGCAGAGGAAGTTGGCGCACTGTGTGTCCCTGATAAGTCATGCCAAAGTAAAAATAACCACACAGGCGTGTGGTTATGTTTAAAGGTCCTATACCCGCAGGGTTCGCGTGTCGGTACAGCAAGACTGCGTTGCCCGGCAGATCACTCACCGTGGTCAGCGATTCCGCCGTTGCCCGTTTGCCGCTGTCTGGCACCCGAACACCTGCTGGGTATCCATCAACGAGTGGTGCTCGTCGTGGTCGTGGTTGTTGTACCGGTATTTGCGCCGTCACCACCGCCAGAAGCAGCAATGCCGAGCCCGACTAACGCGCCAAGTGCGCCGATACCTACAGCGGTCGACGTGCCAGCGGAGATTGCTCCCGCCTGCGCGCCAGCTGCGGCACCTGCGTCTTCCGGGGCTGCAAAAGCACTAGAAGAGACAGCAACGAAAATCAGGGCTGCACCGGCAACCATGGTTTTTTTCATAACAACGTTTCCTGCATTGAGTGAATGAAGGATCTCTGATCCGCCACATTCACCGCGCAGATAACTACGCAGCAAAGGCGACGGACAGTCCCATTGCGGGCGCGTTCAGTATAGGGCAACAAAATACCAGAGTTCAGCACCGGAAAAAGCAGGCGATCGGGCGGGGTAAAACGGCGGGATATTAAGTCAGTTTGGTTTTAACACCTTTTTATATCGGAATATTTCCGGTTAATGCCGCATATTTCACTGGTCATAAAACAGATGCAAAGCGGATTGTTCTTTTTTAGTTATATTTGGTACGGAATAAGAATAATCAGAATTTACTCAGGATTGCCTTATTTTAATCCCATTAATAATCAAAGAGTAACTGCTATCATGCACTTATTTCAGGTCCATTTTTAACTGGATTAAGACGTGGTTAATCACGGCATGTTCAGAATTATCTTAGGTGATTTTAAGAATTATCCAACCGGAGCGGCGGTAGCGCAGTGAATAAATTGTCCGATCCGGGCAAAAAAAGGGCGGCAATCATGCCGCCCGGATATTTTATCGCCGATTAACGCCAGGATTTATAGCGGTTAATTAAGGCATTGGTGGAACTGTCATGACTGGTAATTTTTTCGTCATTTTCCAGTTCTGGCAGAATACGGTTTGCCAGCTGCTTACCTAATTCCACGCCCCACTGATCGAAGGTGAAGATATTCAGAATCGCGCCCTGGGTGAAGATCTTGTGCTCATACAGGGCAATCAGCGCGCCGAGGCTGTACGGCGTAATTTCACGCAGCAGGATGGAGTTGGTCGGACGGTTACCTTCAAAGACCTTGAACGGCACGATGTGGGCGACCGATTCGGCCGATTTACCGGCATCGGTAAACTCTTTCTCGACCACTTCGCGTGATTTACCAAACGCCAGCGCTTCGGTCTGTGCAAAGAAGTTAGACAGCAGTTTTGGATGGTGATCCGCCAGCGCATTGTGGGTGATAGCCGGTGCGATAAAGTCACACGGTACCAGCTTGGTGCCCTGATGGATCAGCTGGTAAAACGCGTGCTGGCCGTTAGTCCCCGGTTCGCCCCAGATGATTGGGCCGGTCTGGTAATCCACCGGATTACCGTCACGATCGACATACTTGCCGTTCGATTCCATATTTCCCTGCTGGAAATAGGCGGCAAAGCGGTGCATGTACTGGTCATACGGCAGAATCGCTTCGGTTTCCGCGCCGAAGAAATTGTTATACCAGATGCCAATCAGCGCCAGCAGGACCGGCAGGTTCTGTTCGGCCGGGGTAGAGGCGAAGTGCTGGTCCATCGCATGCGCGCCGCTCAGCAGCTGCTCGAAGTTATCGAAGCCGATAGAGAGAATAATCGACAGGCCAATCGCTGACCACAGCGAGTAGCGACCGCCAACCCAGTCCCAGAATTCGAACATGTTGTTGGTGTCGATACCAAATTCGCCGACCGCTTTGGCGTTGGTCGAGAGTGCCGCAAAGTGTTTCGCTACGTGCTGCTGGTCACCGGCCGTTTTCAGGAACCAGTCACGCGCGCTGTGCGCATTGGTCATGGTTTCCTGGGTGGTGAAGGTTTTTGACGCCACCAGGAACAGAGTGGTTTCCGGGCTGAGGTCTTTCAGCGTTTCAGCGATATGGGTGCCGTCAACGTTGGAGACAAAGTGCATGTTCAGGTGGTTTTTGTAAGGACGCAGCGCTTCGGTCACCATGAAAGGACCCAGGTCAGACCCGCCGATACCGATGTTCACCACGTCGGTGATTGCTTTACCGGTATAGCCTTTCCATTCGCCGCTGATGATGCGCTCTGAAAAGCCCTTCATCTTGTCCAGCACCGCATTGACCTCAGGCATCACATCTTTGCCATCGACCAGAATCGGCGTGTTGCTGCGGTTACGCAGCGCAACGTGCAGCACCGCACGGTCTTCGGTGCGGTTTATTTTCTCACCAGAGAACATAGACTTAATCGCGCCGCTTAAATCGGTCTCTATCGCCAGCGCCTGTAATTTGTCGAGGGTTTCCTGGGTGATGCGGTTTTTGGAGAAATCCACCAGCATCTGATCATCAAAGGTGGCAGAGAATTTGGCAAAACGATCGGCATCCTGGGCAAACAGGTCGGCAATTTCTACCGATTTCATCTGCTCAAAATGCTGTTGCAGCGCTTTCCAGGCTGCGGTTTGTGTCGGATTGATATTTTTCATGGCAACACTCTTGTTGATATTAAGAACCGTCATTCCATCGGGGGCACATCGTACCCGGTTAGCGTTTCAGTATGACCACAGTTGCTACTGAAAGGAAAAATTTTGTCATCCGGCTGCGGGTAAGCCGGGCGCAGTCGCCGGCCTGCCTGCGCCGGATCGCCAGCATTGGCTGGTGCGAATGGCCTGCAGACGGCGACGAGATCGCGCGGCGAAAGTGTGGCGTGAACGCGGCGATAAATCATTGTGCCGCATCAGAGATTGCTGCACTGGCTGAAGCCATTTAGCACTCTAGTCGCTGTAAGGCAGGTAAATTTGTTTTACGGTGCGCCGCAAAGCAAAAATCTGCCTGCCTCTGAGATTGACAGCAGAGCCAGAAACCGATAAATGTATGCGGCTACTTGCGCACCCGTGCGCAAGCCAGAAGAGGCGCGTCGCCCAGGCAGTGTGTTGGAGGAACCGTATCCGGTGAAGACACATGATGGGGAGCGACGCCGAGGTGGGTCAACACGCGGTGTGTTGCCTGTCGGCTACAGGGGCTGAATCCTCTGGGTTGTCACCAGAAACGTCCACAGTCGGACGTTTCGCAAGGTGGGGCGCTTCTGGGTGACTCGTCTACCCGATCTGGTCTGCCCGTTTCTGCTCTTCCCTTGTGCCTGGCTGAAAGAATGTTTCCCGACCGCATTATCGCCGGCGAGAACAAGATAACCTGACACGAGGTCATACATGTCTCAAACTCTGATTGTGGCAAAATTCGGCGGCACCAGCGTAGCCGATTTTGATGCGATGAACCGCAGCGCCGACGTGGTGCTGAAAGATGCCAGTACGCGTCTGGTGGTGCTATCCGCTTCGGCGGGCATTACCAATCTGCTGGTGGCTCTGGCTGAAGGCCAGCCGCTCACCGAGCGCGCCATCCTGCTGGATGATATCCGCCGTATCCAATATGCCATTATCGATCGCTTACAGCGTCCGGACGTGATCCGCGACGAAATCGATCGGATGATTGACAACATTGCTATGCTGTCTGAAGCCGCCTCGCTGGCGACGTCGCATGCGCTGACTGATGAGCTGGTCAGCCATGGCGAACTGATGTCGTCGCTGCTGTTTGTCGAAATTCTGCGTGAACGCCAGGTGAATGCCGAGTGGTTTGACGTGCGTAAAGTGATGCGCACCGATGACCGTTTTGGCCGTGCCGAGCCGGACGTGAAGCTGCTGGCGGAGCAGGCGATTGCCCAGTTGCAGCCGCGCGTTGAGCAGGCGCTGGTCATCACTCAGGGCTTTATCGGCAGCGAAAGCAAAGGCCGCACCACCACCTTAGGCCGTGGCGGCAGTGATTACACGGCGGCGCTGCTGGGTGAAGCGCTGAAAGCGGCGCGGGTCGATATCTGGACTGACGTGCCAGGCATCTATACCACCGATCCGCGTGTGGTACCGACCGCCAAGCGCATCGACGAAATTACCTTTGAAGAAGCCGCTGAAATGGCGACCTTTGGTGCCAAAGTGCTGCACCCGGCCACACTGCTGCCGGCGGTACGCTGTGATATTCCGGTGTTTGTCGGCTCCAGCAAAGATCCGGCCGCGGGCGGAACGCGTGTCTGTAATGAAACCCGTAATCCACCGCTGTTCCGCGCGCTGGCATTACGTCGCAAGCAGACGCTGCTAACGCTGCACAGCCTTAACATGCTGCATACGCCTGGCTTCCTCGCCGAACTGTTTAATATTCTGGCCCGCCACAATATTTCCGTGGACCTGATTACCACCTCTGAAGTGAGCGTGGCGCTGACGCTCGACACCACCGGTTCTACCTCAACCGGCGACAGCCTGCTGACGCAGGCGCTGCTGACTGAGCTGTCGTCACTGTGTCGGGTCGAAGTAGAAGAAGATCTGGCGTTGGTGGCGATTATTGGCAACCAGTTGTCAAAAGCCTGTGGCGTCGGCAAAGAGGTGTTTGGCGTGCTTGAGCCGTTTAACCTGCGGATGATTTGCTACGGTGCCAGCAGCTATAACCTCTGCTTCCTGGTCCCCGGCACGGACGCGGAAAGCGTGGTCCGTACGCTGCATCACAATCTGTTCGAATAGACGCCAGCGCGTCGATCAGGCCGCGTGCGCGCGGCCTGAAAATCATCCCCATCCCGCTCTGTCCCTCTTCCTGATTTAAGCCTTATTCTACAAGACGTTAGATTCCTTCATTGCCAAATGAAATCCACTTTATTCAGGGATTTCAGTCACTTTCGTTGCGCTGCTGCTGCGCAGTTTTATAATCCCGCCGCTAAATCAATACACACATTTTAGGAAATAATATGAAAAGGTTAGTGGCAGAGGCGCTGGGCACCTTCGTACTGGTACTGGGCGGTTGCGGGAGTGCGGTATTGTCAGCCGCGTTCCCCGGCCTGGGTATCGGTTTTATGGGCGTGGCGCTGGCATTCGGGCTAAGCGTGCTGGTAATGGCCTGTGCGGTCGGTCCTATCTCCGGTGGCCATTTTAATCCGGCGGTAACGCTGGGCCTGCTGGCGGGCGGGCGCTTTCCTGCTTCAAAGGTGATCCCTTACATTATCGCTCAACTGGCAGGCGGCATTGCGGCAGGCGCGGTGCTGTACCTGATTGCCAGCGGCCAGAGCGACTTTAACGCCGCTGCCAGCGGATTTGCGGCGAACGGCTATGGTGAGCACTCACCCGGTGGCTTTAGCCTGCAGGCTGGCATGATCGCCGAAGGGGTGCTGACGGCGATCTTCCTGATCGTTATCATGGGCGCCACCAGCCCGCGCGCGCCCAAAGGCTTTGCTCCAATCGCCATCGGTCTGGCGCTGACGCTGATCCATCTGATCAGCATTCCGGTCACCAACACCTCGGTCAATCCGGCGCGCAGTACCGCCGTCGCGCTGTTCCAGGGCGACTGGGCGCTGTCCCAGCTGTGGATGTTCTGGCTGATGCCGGTCATCGGGGCGATGATTGGTGGTGCGATCTACCGCGGTTTAGGCGAAAAAGCAGCGTAATTTCGTCAACGATCGGCGGATCGGCAGCAGTCGATCCGCATTTTCCGCTCTGACCCCATCTGCGCCTTACGCCGTGATAACGAAATGTTATGATCCCGCCTTCGCCTGCGCAGTCGTTCCTGTCGGGCGTATCTCTATGGCAAACCTGCATAAATCATTACATTCTTATAAGGAAGTCTGGCCATGCTCGCCACCGTCACCCGCCTGTTCCCGCTGTGGGCCGTGCTGTTATCTGTCGCCGCCTATTATTCTCCCGCCACTTTCCTCGGCATCGGTCCGTGGGTGAGTTACCTGCTGATGCTGATCATGTTTGGGATGGGCGTGACCTTAAATATCGGCGATTTTAAACGGGTACTGACCCGGCCTGCGCCGGTGATTGCCGGCACTTTTCTGCACTATCTGGTGATGCCGTTAGCGGCGTGGGGATTAGCGAAACTGTTTCATATGCCGCCGGATCTATCCGCCGGGATGATCCTGGTCGGCAGCGTCGCCAGCGGCACGGCCAGTAACGTAATGATCTATCTGGCTAAGGGCGATGTCGCCCTGTCGGTGACCATTTCGTCGGTATCGGCGCTGGTGGGCGTGTTCGCCACGCCGCTGTTAACGCGTTTGTATGTCGATACCCATATTCAGGTGGATGTGGTTGGCATGCTGCTGAGCATCGTAAAGATCGTGGTGATCCCGATCGGCCTCGGCCTGATCATTCATCACAGCATGAACAGCGTGGTGCGTCGGGTCGAACCCTGGCTGCCGGCATTTTCTATGGTCTGCATTCTGTTGATCATCAGCGCGGTGGTGGCAGGTAGCCAGGGCTTTATCGGATCGGTTGGATTAATGGTGATCGCAGCGGTGATACTGCATAACGCGATTGGCCTGCTGGGCGGTTACTGGGGCGGTAAGCTGTTTGGCTTCGATGAGTCAACCTGCCGGACGCTGGCGCTGGAAGTCGGGATGCAGAACTCCGGTCTGGCGGCAACGCTGGGCAAGCTCTACTTCTCACCGCTGGCGGCATTGCCTGGCGCACTGTTCTCGGTCTGGCACAACCTTTCCGGTTCGTTGCTGGCCGGTTACTGGTCCGGTAAGCCGATCACCAAGGGATCAACGCGGCACGGCGAGTAACACCGCACCGCAATCTGCTTGCGCCGGGCACGTTTCGCCCGGCGCTGTAGGTTACGCCTATTCGCTGTTACTCGTAATCACGCTCATCATCCGGCTGCTCCAGCACGGTATAGGCGACGCTGCAAAACAGCGAGTTCAGACGCTTCATATCGCCCAGCAGACCCAGATGCAGTGAACTGGTCTCTATGCTCTGTACGTTCTGCTGATGCAGGCGATCGACGTGCGCATGAGAATAGCGACGAATCATCAGGCGGAAGCGATGTTTGGCGCGGCGCAGCCGTTTGGCGCTGGTGACGTCGTGCGACAGAAACACCGACAGACTCATGCGCAGATTGGCGATCAACAGCTCCTGCAGCGCCTCCAGCTCCTTTAATCCCTCAGCGGAGAACGCGCGGCCTGCAGCCAGCGACTTATCCGCGACATCGCCGCTCATCCGCTCAATGATGTCACCGGCCTGCTCCAGGTTAAGCGACATCTCAATAATTTCACCCCAGCGGCGCGAATCTTCCGCCGGCAGATCCTCTTTCGGCATCCGCGCCAGATAGAGCTTGATGGCGGTATAAAGCACGTCAACGTCATCATCGAGCCGCCGCACCGTACGCTCTTCACGCGGTTCGCCATGCACCACTTTGTTGAACGCTTCCAGCATCTGTTCCAGCACATCACCCATACGTAACGCCTCACGGGCGGCATTGACCAGCGCCAGCGCCGGCGTATCCAGCGCGCTGCGGTCCAGATGTTTCGGCTTCAGATGCAGATCATTTTCCACGTCATCAGAGATCAGCCGGCGGCACAGACGTGCCATCAGATCGGCAAACGGCACCATCGCCACACAGCGGATCAGGTTGTAAAAAACATGGAAAAAGATCACCAGCTCTTCGTCGTTGACCGGCAGCTTATCCAGCCAGTCCGCCACCAGATTAACGAACGGCAGGATCACCACGCAGCCAATCAGCTTAAACAGCAGGCTGCCGAGAGCGACGCGCTTGCCGGCCGCGTTGGCCGCGCTGGCATTGATCATCGCCAGCAAACCGCTACCCAGGTTGGCACCAATGACCAGGCAGAGCGCCACCTTGAATGAGATGACGCCGGTGGCGGTCAGCGTCGCGGTAATCAGCACGGCCGCCAGGCTGGAGTAACTGATGATGGCGAAGACGGCGCCAATCAGCGCATCCAGCATGATGTCGCCGGTCAGGCTGGAGAACAGCACCTGTACCCCGGCGGCCTGGGTAATCGGGCGGGCTGCTTCGACAATCAGCTGCAGCGCCAGCAGAATCAGCCCAAGGCCGATACTGGCCCGGCCGAGCTGACCGGCCCGGGTCTGCTTACGGCTGAGAAAAAACACCACGCCAAAGAAGATGAACAGCGGCGATAGCCAGGAGAGGTCAAAGGTCAGGATACGCGCCATGATGGCGGTCCCGACATCAGCACCCAGAATCACCACCAGCGCCGGCGTCAGGCTGACAAGGTTCTGCGCCACGAAAGAGGTCACCAGCAGCGTGGTGGCATTACTGCTCTGCACCAGCGTCGTCACGCCAATGCCAGCCAGAAACGCCATCGGCTTTTTCTCCACGCTGCGGCTCAGTACCCGCCGCAGATCGGCACCATACACCCGCATAATGCCGGTCCGCACAATATGGGTTCCCCACACCAGCAGGGCGACAGCAGAGAGTAAATTAAGCAGGGTTAACACGTCGCGATGCTCCTCGACCATCAGGCTTTAAGCAGCACAGACTGCCAGCCTGACGGAGAGAGCAATCTGTGAAGGGGATTGCCGGACTTTGCGTAAATTTTTCCTGTGTTTTAAGCCACCTGGCGCAAAGTCGACATCTCTAACTGTAGACCAATCTGCTGTCCGGCGGGGTGTAATTCCGCGGCGGATCGGTTCAGGACATCGACAGAAAGCTCCACTCCCTGCGCCCGGATGCGGTAGCGAATCACGTTGCCCAGCAAGCTGTGACTGAGGATTTCGGCCGGAATGCCGAGCCCTGGCGCGGTGAACTGCATCGACTCGGGGCGAATGGCCACCTGACTGTGGAAAGGCTGGCCGGTTAGCTGCGTTGCCTGTTCGGCGCTCAGCAGGTTGTAGTTGCCAATAAAACCGGCGGCAAACAGATCGACCGGCTGGGTATAGAGCGCTTCGGCGTCGCCATTCTGCACAATTTTGCCGCGGTTCATCAGCACGATGCGATCTGACAGCGTCAGCGCCTCTTCCTGATCGTGGGTAACGAACAGGGTGGTGAGATTCAGCTCGCGCTGGATACGACGGATCTGGTCGCGCAGATGACGACGGATGCGCGCATCCAGCGCCGACAGCGGCTCATCCAGCAGCAACAGGCGCGGGCGGGTGACCAGAGAACGGGCCAGCGCCACCCGTTGACACTGTCCTCCCGACAGCTGATGCGGATAGCGGCGCGCATAGTCGGTGAGCTCGACCAGCTCCAGAACTTCCTGCACCCGCTGACGAATTTGCGTCTCCGGCAGCTTCTGCATCTTCAGGCCAAAAGCGACGTTTTTCTCCACCGTCATATTGGGAAACAGCGCATAGCTCTGAAACACCATGCCAATGGCGCGCTTCTGCGGGGCCAGCGGCACGATATCCTTGCCCTGTATCACGATTTCGCCGCTGTCGACTTCGGTTAAACCGGCCAGACAGCGCAGCAGCGTCGATTTGCCGCAGCCGCTCGGGCCGAGCAGCGTCACAAATTCCCCTTCGGCGGTGCTGAAATTGATCTGTTCGAATATCGTCGTTGGCCCATAGCGCTTATTCAGTTGTCTGACCTCAAGGTAGCTCATACTCAGCCTCGTTCTGGATTCAGGGCATTGGCCAGCCAGGTGACCAGCAGCACCACAAAAAAGTAGGAGATCACCAGCGCGCTGGTGAAGTGACCACTGCCGTTACGCATGTTGTAGAGGTAAACCTGCAGCGTTTCATAGCGGTTGCCGACCAGCAGGTTAGCGAATACAAACTCACCGATCAGAAAAGAGAAAGAGAGCAGGACGGCAACCAGCATCCCTTTACGCAGGTTAGGCAGCACTACCCACAGCGCCGCCTGCCAGGTACTGGCACCGAGTAACTGGGCAGCATCGATCAGCTCTTTCAGGTTGATCGCCTGCATATTGTTGGCCAGCGCGCGGTAAATAAACGGCAGCGCGATGGTGAAGTAGCAGCCGATCAGGATCCACGGCGTACCGGTCAGCATCAGCGGTGACGAGGAGTAGAGCTGCAGCAATCCGACCGAGGACACGACCGGCGGCACGGCGAAGGGCATCAGGATCAGGATGTTCATTACCGCATCCAGCCGTGGATAGTAGTAAGCGATTACAAACATCGCAGGCAGCACCAGTACTAGCGAGAACAGCAGGGCGCCGAAGCAAATCAGCAAAGAATGGCCCAGCGCGGTCAGAAAACGCCCATCGCTCCAGAGCTGGATAAACCATTTCAGGCTGTAGCCCTGCGGCAGAATGGTATTACTCCAGTCAGATGACAGCGCGTACAACAGCGTTGCCACCAGCGGCAGCGCCAGCAGAATAAACAGTAACCAGACCATCACCCGATGATAGAGATGTTCGGCGCGCGACATGACGGCTCCTTTCATGGTTGTCTGGCGTTGAGGTAGCTACGGCGCACCAGATACTGCTGTATCAGGGTGATCAGCGCCATAATCGCCACCAGCAGCATCGCCAGTGCGCTGCCGGTGTTGGGATCGAGCGAGATATCACCGGACACCAGCGCGGCGATACGGACCGGCACCACGTTAAAGTTGCCGGTGGTCAGGGCATAAATGGTGGCATAGGCCCCGAGCGCATTGGCCAGCAGAATGACAAAAGTCCCCAGCAGCGCCGGAAACAGAATCGGCAGGCCGATATGCCACCAGTAGCGCCAGCGGCTGGCACCCAGCAGGGCGGCGGATTCCTGCCACTCGCGCTTCAGCCCATCAAAAGCGGGATAGAGCAGCAGCACGCCCAGCGGGATCTGAAACCAGGTGTAGACCAGCACCATACCGTTACGTGAAAACAGCCTGAACGCGTCAATGACTCCATAATGACGCAGCAGCAGCGTCAGAAAACCGTTCAGCCCCAGCAGGATCACAAAGGCGAACGCCAGTGGCACGCCGGCAAAGTTGCTGGTCATGTTGGTGAACGAAATCAGGAAGCGCTGCAGGCGACCGCCGCCAAGCTGATGCAGCGAATAGCCGGTCAGCAGCGCAATCAGTAAGCCATACACGCTTGACCAGAAAGAGATATCCAGCGAAAAACGAAATGCCTGCTGATAAAACGGCGAACTCAGAATGTCGACATAGTTGTCCCAGCCCCAGCGCGTGTTCATCTCGCTCCAGAAGCTATTGATAGTGATCCACAGCAGCGGGGCGAGCTGAAAGGCAATCCAGAACAGGGCAAACGGCAGCAGCAGAAACAGCGCTAACACTTTTCCCTTCATGCACGCTGCTCCGCCAGCAGCCCGCGACAGAGCGGCTTATCGTGGGGCACCCCAAGCAGCTCACACAGGGTGCCGCACAGGTCGGTCTGCTGTGGCAGGAGGTCGG
This sequence comes from Pantoea sp. PGP6, assembly GCF_053474785.1. Classification (NCBI taxonomy): domain Bacteria; kingdom Pseudomonadati; phylum Pseudomonadota; class Gammaproteobacteria; order Enterobacterales; family Erwiniaceae; genus Pantoea; species Pantoea sp. PGP6. The sequence continues at coordinate 4,022,492 of NZ_JBQBMA010000001.1, read as the reverse complement.
GTTGCAGCGAGAAAGCCGCACCGAAAACGAACAGGGGCACCTGAGTCTCTTCCGGCAGAATGCCACCGTGTGAGCGATCGTCGTTCATGCCGTGATCGGCAGTCACTATCACCTGATAGCCTTCGGCCAGCCAGCGCGGCATCCAGAGCGACAGCAGGCCGTCCGCTATCCGCGCCCGATTGCGGTATTGCGGTGACGAGAGGCCGGATTTATGGCCGGCATCGTCAATGTTCATCGGATGAATCAGCAGGAAGTGCGGATCATGGCGCAGCCGCAGGCTTTCGGCATCTTCAAACAGGTGTGAATCGGGATAGCTATCATCAGAGTAGAAATGTCCGTACTGAATCGGCAGCTCCGGCGCATCAGTATGACGATCGCGCGCCGCCACGAACGGCGTCCGGTTATACAGTTCACTGACCCAGTGGTAGGCGGCGGCGGCCGTGGTCAGCCCGGCAGCGCGCGCATAGTGAAATACGCTGCGCTCGCGGCTTAAACGGTTGACGCCGTTATGAATAATACCGCTTCTGACCGGCGTAACGCCGGTCAGAATGCACTCATAGAGCGGGCGCGACAGCGACGGCAGTTCACAGGTCAGACGGTAATAGTGACCGTTACCCTGCGCACATTCGGCGTGCAGATAGCCCATTGCATGTTGCGCGACCTGATTGCTCAACCCGTCCAGCACCACCAGGATAGTCTTCATTCCGTTCTCCTTGCCGCGATTTACTGCTGCATATTGATGACGACATTTTCCTGCCACAGACGCGGCAGCATTTTCGAGGACTTATCCCAGGCGGCCTGATCGTGGATTGGACGGGCATTTTTGTATTCAGACTGCGGCAGCAGGCGAGCCTGAACATCGGCAGGCAGGGTCAGATGCTCGGCACGGATTGGTCGGGCGTAACCTTTCGCCAGATTGATCTGACCCTGGTCTGAGAAGATATATTCACGCGCCAGTTTGGCGGCATTCGGATGCTTCGCGTATTTGTTGATGATGGTGGTGTAGCCAGAGGTCACGGAGCCGTCAGACGGGATCACCACTTCGTAACGATTTTTATCGATCTGGTCACGATAGTTCAGGCCATTAAAGTCCCACACCACCGCCATTTGTACTTCGCCTTTTTCAATGTTGGCAATCACCGGATCGGTGACGCCCAGCCGGCCCTGTTTAGCCAGGTCAGCAAAGAAGGCCAGCGCCGGTTTCAGGTTCTTCTCATCGCCGCCTAAAGCGTAGTTTGCAGCCAGTACGCCATTGGCCGCCTGAGCAGCCACGCCGACGTCGCCGATAGTAACCACATACTTACCTTTTTTGAGATCGGCCCAGCTATGCGGAATATCTTTAACCTGCTGCTTGTCGATCAGGAAGGCAATGGTGCCGGTATAGGCCAGCGCCCAATTACCGTCTTTGTCCTTGGCCCAGTCGGGGATTTGATCCCAGTGGCTCGGTTTATAAGGCTGAGCAACGCCTTTCGCCACCGCCACCGGGCCGAATGCCGCGCCTACATCACCGATATCGGCGCTGGCGTTCTCTTTCTCAGCGTCAAACTTCGCCAGCTCCTGGGCGGACGACATATCGGTATCACTGTGTTTAAGACCGTATTTGCTGCTGATATCGTTCCAGGTATCTTTCCAGTTGGCCCAGCTGTCCGGCATGCCGACGCTGTTAACCTGACCTTCACTACGCGCGGCTTTTTCCAGCGCGGCAAGGTCGTTATCGGCAGCCTGCGCAACGGGCAGGGCGAGCACTACAGCACTGGCTACTACAGAGGCGATAAACGCTTTCATCTCAGTTGCTCCGGGTGTAAGTTGATGGGCCTGGCTGGTCTAGTCCAGCAAGAACCGAGCCAATGTAGCCCCTGTATATGAACGATTTATGACAAAGCGAGGGCGCGTAGCGGATAGCAGATAGCAAGCCAGCAGCGTCCCACCGCGGCAGGCAGGGTCCGGGACGTTTATCTGAACGGTTACAGTGCGGAATCGCACCAAAATGAGGCTACTGTTGTGGAGTCGATAGCACTCAAAACGGCGGACGTGATCGCCAGCGCGTTGCTGAGCCGCATACAGGCTGGTGAGTTCAGCGGCGGGCGACTGCCTGCGGAACGGGCCCTGAGCGAGGCATTTGGCACCACCCGCATTACCCTGCGTGAAGCGTTAGGCAAGCTGGAGGCGCAGGGAATGATTTACCGTGAACTGCGCCGTGGCTGGTTTATCGCACCGCCACGACTGATCTATAACCCGCTGCATCACAGCCATTTTCATGCCATGGCGACGGAACAGGGGCGTCAGGCGACCACCGAAGTGATCGCGGCTGAACAGGTCGCGGTGCAGGGCGAGATAGCGACAGCGCTGCTGCTGGCGCCGGGATCAACGGTTTACCGCATTCGCCGCCTGCGGCGCATTGACGGACGGGCGGTGCTGTACGTTGAACATTACCTTAATCCGCGTTTTTTCCCCGGCCTGCTGGATGAAGATCTTACCCGTTCACTGACCGATCTCTATGACCAGCGCTACGGTATTCGCTACGGCGGGGCGCGCTTTACCATTCTGCCCGGCCCTTTGCCCGAGATCGCCGCGCCGGCGTTGAACGTCGCGCCTGGCAGTCCGGGCCTGCTGATTACCCGGATTAATCGCGATCGGCTAAAACAGGTGATTGACTGCGACTGTGAATATTGGCGCTACGATGCGCTGTGTGTTGATGTCGAAGCCTGAGGGCCATATTGTGATTCAGGTCACACTAACGCATGATAGCGTTCGCTATTAACTCTTTTCTAAGGCGCTACATGAGTGACAAGAATCCCCTGGCCCGCCACCTTGCGACCGTATTGCAATGGGTGCTGAATCTGGGTCTGCTTAGCCTGGCGATTATCCTTATCGTCTTTCTCGGCAAAGAAACCATTCACCTGGCTAACGTGCTGTTCAGCACCGGTGAACAGGCTTCGTCCTATCTGCTGATAGAGGGAATTGTCATTTATTTCCTCTATTTTGAGTTTATCGCTTTGATTGTGAAGTATTTTCAGTCTGGCTATCACTTCCCGTTACGCTATTTTGTCTATATCGGCATTACCGCAATTATTCGCCTGATTATTGTCGATCATAAAAATCCTTTCGATACCCTCTGCTACTCCGCCGCGATCCTGATTCTGGTGGTGACGCTGTGGCTGGCGAACAGCAACCGCCTCAAACGCGAATAAACCTCTGCCGTCGGTAACGACGGCAGGTGTTCATGCCGCGACTCTGCGCTAAACTGACGCCCTGAAAATTTTTGGGAGTGGTGCTATGTCGCAAGACGCGCTCAGCTTATTACGTGCGATCAACTGGCTTTCATCGACGCAGGCTACGCTTGCGCCGTCCCTGCTCGACTGGCTGATGGAAGAAGACTCCATGACGCGCCGTTTTGAGCAGCATTGCCAGCAGGTTACCGTAGAGCCGGTACGTGAAGGCTTTATTGATGCCAGCGAGTTGGGAGAGGAAAAAGCCTTTTTACCGGACGACAAACGCTTCTGGCTGCGGGAAGTGCTGCTGTTCGGCGACGGTGAACCCTGGCTGGCGGGTCGCACGCTGGTGCCGGAAAGTACCCTGAATGGTCCTGAGGCGATGCTTCAACAGCTGGGCACGCGCCCGCTGGGGCGTTATCTGTTCTCCTCTTCAACCCTGACCCGTGATTTTATCGAACCGGGCAAGGTTGAAGCGCTGTGGGGACGCCGCTCACGTCTGCGGCTGTCCGGCAAACCGCTGTTGCTGACGGAACTGTTTTTACCGGCTTCGCCGCTTTATCGCGATCTGGCCTGAGGAAATCTGTGGTGGAAAAGAGCTTACACATCAATAAATGGCAGGCCTACAGCCGTCTGATGCGCATTGATAAGCCGATCGGCACCCTGTTGCTGATGTGGCCCACCCTGTGGGCCTTGTGGCTGGCTGATATGGCGATCCCGCCGCTTCCGGTGCTGCTGGTGTTTGTTGCCGGCGTTTTCGTGATGCGTGCAGCCGGCTGTGTCATTAACGACTTTGCTGACCGTAAGGTGGATGGGCATGTTGAGCGGACAAAGCATCGGCCCTTAGCCAGCGGCGCGGTCAGTGCCAGAGAAGCCAAACTGTTATTTGCCGGGCTGGCGCTGGTGGCGTTTGCGCTGGTGCTGACCATGAATCTGATGACGATATTGCTTTCGGTCGTCGGTCTGGCGCTCGCCTGGGTTTATCCGTTTATGAAGCGCTATACCCATCTGCCGCAGGTGGTGCTGGGGGCCGCGTTTGGCTGGGCGATTCCGATGGCCTGGGCGGCAGTTAGTGAGTCCTTACCTCTGGTCTGCTGGCTGGTATTCTGCGCCAACATTTGCTGGACGGTGGCTTATGACACCCAGTACGCGATGGTGGATCGCGACGATGACCTGAAGATTGGCGTTAAGTCGACCGCGATTCTGTTTGGCCGTTTCGACAAGCTGATAATCGGCCTGCTGCAACTGGCAACGCTGCTGCTGATGGCATGGGTTGGCATGTTGCTGCAGCTCAACGTGGCGTTTTACGGGACGCTACTGCTGGCAGCTGGCCTGTTTATTTACCAGCAAACGCTGATCGCCCAGCGTGAACGCCCTGCCTGCTTTAAAGCCTTCCTCAACAACAACTATGTCGGATTGGTGCTGTTCCTCGGTGTGCTGATGAACACCCCGCCGTTTACCCAGCTGTTGTGATCGTGGTGATCGACAGGCCGGGCGGGTTGCAGGCGGGCTAAGTCCCGACGCGATTCAGCGCAACGGTACCTGGCGCGCAGTCAGGCAACGAGTCAGGCAGCAGAGGATCAGGCCACGAGTCAGGCAGGAAAGGATTAGGCAACGAGTCAGGCAGGAAAGGATTAGGCTGCAACATCATTCAGGCACAAAAAAGGCGACCTTTCGGGGTCGCCTTTTTACTGCGCAGGGCATTTAGTCGTGGGCCACGGCGCTTTCGATGGTCATGCGTACATCGCTGGTGACCAGATCGGCCAGAATGTGCCAGGTCGCCAGGGTCTGCGCGACATCCGCATCACCGCTGTCGCTGATATACCCTTCATCACGCAGCGTCAGCACCAGTGAGGTGAAGACGGCTTTATCGAAGAACTCCGGCGCGTTGATACCGTGCAGCACTGACAGACGTTGTGCCAGTGTGCGGCTCTCTTTTTCCAGCGTCCCGCGGTTAATGGCTGGCTTGGCGCTAAGAATAGAGAAGGTGATGGCATAACGCTGAAGCGTTTCTCGCACCCCGGCCGCCAGCAGTTGCAGCGTACGGTAGCGCGCCGCCGTAAAGCGCAGCTGACCAGCCTCAAGCGTAATCAGTCCCTGACGCGCCAGCTCCTGACAGAGTTCGGTCAGCAGTTGCGGCAGCTCATCGGTCTGCCAGCGCAGGAACAGTTCGCTCTTCAGCATCGGGTAGATCAGACTCACCTGGCGCAACAACTCGGCTTCGCTCATGGTCTGATGCTGCTGCACAATAGCGGCAATCAGCGACGGCATCACCAGCATGTGGTGAATGTTGTTGCGATAATAGGTCATCAGCACCGCCTGCTCACGTGGCAGGATGATGATGTCGCCAATGCTGTCTTTCTCGCTCTCAAACTTATTCATGCCCATTGCATGATCCAGCAGCGCCTCTGCCGAGAGATCGGGCACCGTGGCGTTGGCTGAATAAGGCACGTTACGCAGCAGCTGGGTATAGCACTCAAGCTGCTCAATCAGCTGTTCGCGGGTTAGTGAGCGCTGACGTGAGGCGAGCAGCGCGGTGACGCACAGGTTCATGGCGTTGGCCGCGCCCGCTTCATTGATGCGTACCATTAAGCTCGCCGCGATGTCATTCACGGTGGGCGTTAACCAGCTTGGACGCTGCGGTTCGATAGGATCGATCGACTCACGCCATTCCGGCACGCGCTTGTTGAGATAGTTAACCAGCGGCAGTGGTTCGCCAAAGTTAACGTAGCCCTGGCCGAGGTTGCGCAGCTTACGTAAGCCATGCACCATCTGCATGAAGCCCTCTTTCTCTTTCGCCGCGCCGCGTAGCTCTTTGGCGTAAGTACCCACTTCCATGACATGTTCGTAGCCAATGTAAATCGGCACCAGGGTGATCGGGCGATTCCCCCCGCGCAGCATCGCCTGCAGGGTCATGGCTAAGGTGCCGGTTTTCGGATCGAGCAGGCGACCGGTGCGTGAACGTCCCCCTTCGACAAAGTATTCAACCGAGTAACCGCGGGTGAACAGTTCGCCAAGATATTCACGGAACACCGTGGCATACAGCTTGTTGCCTTTGAAGGTACGACGGATAAAGAACGCGCCCAGACGACGGAAAATCGGTCCGGCTGGCCAGAAGTTGAGGTTGATACCGGCGGCAATGTGCGGCGGCACCAGTCCCTGATGATAAAGCACGTAAGAGAGCAGCAGGTAATCCATGTGGCTGCGATGGCACGGCACATAGACGATTTCATGGCCATCCTGCGCCAGCTGACGGACTTTTTCGCCGCCATTAACATTGATGCCCTGATAGAGCCGGCTCCAGAGCCAGCCCATGACGCGGTCGGTGACGCGAATCGCTTCATAGGAGAAGTTTGCCGCGATCTCTTCCATCATCTCAACCGCATTTTGCTGCGCTTTTTCATGGGAGATTTTTTTGCTGCGCGCTTCATCTTCAACCGCTTTTTCAATCGCTTTCGATTGCAGCAGACGATTAAACAGATCCTGACGTGCCGGTAAGCGTGGGCCAACCGCCGCCAGCCGCTGGCGGGCGAAATGAATGCGCGCCACCCGGGCCAGTTTCTGGGCGATTGATTGGTCGGTGCCGTGTTCGGTTGCCATGCGGCGCAGCGAAACGGTCGGCGAGAAACGGACAAAACTGTCGCGTCCATGCCAGATCACCGCAAAGAATTTCTGCACGCCGTTCAGCACCCGCAGGTGCGGCGTATCTTCGCCCTGAACCTCACGACCAGGCGCCCGGCCAAACATCACCGTCACCGGCAGCATCTGGATATCCAGCTTGGGGTTATTGCGATGCAGGTCCAGATAATCGTGAAAAATCTTCACCGATTCGACGCTGGGCACAAAATAGGGGAACACACGCGGGCCATCGTGGATAAAAACGTGGCGCGGCAGCAGCGAACCATCAATCTCCAGCGGAGAAAGCGGGTCGGGCAGATGATGCCGCAGGCACTGCGCGCGTAAAGTCAGTAAGTCAGCCTTCGAATCGTAAGGCAAAACGTACATAATGGGCCGGGTCGGGTCCAGACCATGTTCAGAAACGGGATCGGCCGGAATGGCCTTACTCTTTACCAAAAACGACAGTGGTAAATTCAGTAATTTGTAATAAAGTTTACGCCAACCTGACATAGACAACATGAAGCCTCTTGTTAGCAAAGCGCCGCAAGCATACCAGAAAGCGCAGCGAAGATCTGTGGTGGTGCCATTTGCACGCAGCCCAGACATTGACGTCAATCCGATGAAAGGGTTCCACTTATATGGCAAATAATGCCACGGGTCTTGTAAGAATAGTAAAAGCCGCAGGTTACTCATGGCAGGGCCTGCGTGCCGCTTGGCAACACGAAGCGGCTTTCCGCCAGGAGGCGCTGGCCGCGCTGGTGGCCATTATTGTGGCCTGCTGGCTGGATGTCGATATTGTCTCTCGCATCCTGATGATCGGGGCAGTGGTGCTGGTGGTCATTGTTGAAATCCTCAACAGCGCCATCGAGGCGGTAGTGGATCGTATTGGCCAGGAGCGCCACCCTTTAGCCGGACGGGCAAAGGATATGGGCTCGGCGGCGGTGCTGATCAGCATCTTACTGGCACTGTTTGTCTGGATCGCGCTGCTTTGGTCGCATTTGCGATAAGCCTTCCACAACGCGCCAGATGGCGCGTTTTGCCTGAGAATCGGTTTCCATTTCACCAATACCTGTATATACTCACAGCGACTGTATAAACAACCAGGGGGCGGGATGAAAGCATTAACCAGCAGGCAGCAGCAGGTCTATGACCTGATTCGCGACCATATTACTCAAACGGGCATGCCGCCTACGCGTGCAGAAATTGCCGCGCAGCTGGGTTTCCGCTCGCCGAACGCGGCAGAAGAGCATCTGAAGGCACTGGCACGCAAAGGGGTGATTGAGATTGTCTCTGGCGCCTCTCGCGGTATTCGCCTGTTGATGGAAGAAGAAGCATCTGAAGGTCTGCCGCTGATTGGCCGGGTTGCTGCCGGTGAGCCGATCATGGCGCAGGAGCACATCGAAACCCATTACAAAGTGGATCCGGGCCTGTTCAAACCTTCTGCCGATTTTCTGCTGCGCGTCAGTGGAATGTCGATGAAAGATATCGGGATTATGGATGGCGACCTGCTCGCGGTACATAAAACCCAGGACGTACGCAACGGCCAGGTTGTTGTGGCCCGTATTGATGATGAAGTGACGGTTAAACGCTGGAAGAAGCAGGGTGCTATTGTGCATTTGCTGCCTGAAAACAGTGATTTTGAGCCGATCATTGTCGATACGCGCGCCCAGTCGCTGACGGTAGAAGGTCTGGCGGTCGGTGTGGTTCGCAACGGCGAATGGCTCTGAGTCTGACATAACCGCGCATTCGTAGCGTCTGATGCTATTCTGTCTGCCCTAATTTTGTCGCTGCTGCTCCCCTCTCTGCAGCGACACCGAGCACGGAACTGCGAATGCGTTTTTTAACGGCTACCGACAAAAACCTCTGGCGGCTGGCGCTGCCGATGATCCTTTCTAACATCACCGTTCCCTTACTGGGGGTGGTCGATACTGCTGTCATTGGTCACCTCGACAGCCCGGTCTATCTGGGCGGGGTTGCGGTCGGCACGACAGTCACCAGTTTCCTCTTCATGCTGCTGCTGTTCCTTCGGATGAGTACTACCGGCCTGACGGCGCAGGCTTTTGGTGCCGGCGATAAAATGGCGCTGGCACGTGCGCTGACCCAGCCTTTAATTATTGCGCTGCTGGCTGGCGTGCTGTTCATCTGCCTGCGCTCGCCGATTACTACGCTGGCGGCCGATCTGATTGGCGGCGATCCCAAAGTTTTGCAACAGGCGGCACTGTTTATTCAGATCCGCTGGTTAAGTGCGCCCGCCACCCTGGCAAATCTGGTGATCCTTGGCTGGCTGCTGGGCGTGCAGTACGCGCGTGCGCCGGTCATCCTGCTGGTGATCGGCAATCTGGTCAATATTGTGCTCGATCTGTGGCTGGTGATGGGGCTGCACTGGGGAGTGGCAGGCGCGGCAACCGCGACCGCGCTGGCGGAGTATATAACGCTGGTCGTCGGGGCAGTGATGGTCTGGCGGGTATTGAAACTACGTGGCATCACCACCGCAATGCTGAAGCAGAGCTGGCGCGGCGATATTCAGCGGCTACTGCGTCTTAATCGCGACATTATGCTGCGTTCGTTAATGCTGCAGCTCTGTTTTGCCTCGCTGACCGTGCTGGGCGCACGTATCGGTCCGCAGGTGGTGGCGGTGAACGCCGTGCTGCTGATGTTTATCACCTTTACCGCCTATGCGCTGGATGGTTTTGCCTACGCAGTCGAAGCCTTCGCCGGTGAGGCGCATGGCGCGAAAGATGGCAGCAGGCTGCTGCGCGTCTGGCATTCTGCCTGCCGACAGGCGCTGGTGGTGGCTCTGATGTTCTCAGTAATTTATGCGTGTTTCGGCTCGCATATCGTGGCGCTGCTGACCTCGATTGAACAGCTGCAACAGGCGGCCGATCGCTATCTGATATGGCAGGTGATCCTGCCGCTGGCGGGCGTCTGGTGCTATCTGCTGGATGGCATGTTCATCGGTGCAACCCGCGGCCGGGAGATGCGTAACAGCATGATGGTGGCGGCACTTGGTTACTTCCTGACGTTGCTTAGCGTCCCGCTGCTGGGCAACCACGGCTTGTGGCTGGCGGTCACCGTTTTCCTGGCGCTGCGTGGCCTGTCGCTGTGGCTGATCTGGCGTAAACACTGGCAGCAGAACAGCTGGTTTAACGCCTGATAGCTGGCATCTGATGTCCTCCGGCTACAGATTATTCTGTATTGTTCCGGCAAACCTAAAATCTTCTACTACAATTAACCGTAAGCAGCGCAGTGAACCAGCGCTTTATATCGTCATTTTGTTTTCTTTCAAGATAAATGATGTAACCAAAGGATGACATAGAGGTCTGCCATGAATAAAGATCAAGCGAGCGGCAACTGGAAGCAGTTCAAAGGCACAGTAAAAGAGAAATGGGGCAAGCTGACCGACGATGATATGCAGGTTATCGAAGGCAAACGCGATCAGCTGGTCGGAAAAATTCAGGAACGTTACGGCTATGCGAAAGAAGATGCAGAGCGTGAAGTAACGGACTGGGAAGGTCAGAACAAAGATTACCGTTGGTAATCACAAAGATTTACGGATAAAGCTCCTACCCGCCGGTACGCTCATACCGGCAACCGCACAAGGATGTGCACATTACCCGCGTTTTCCCCGCTTTTTACCCTCACTTTGATGATCGTGCTGACAACTTTCATGATGGGTGCAGGCTTCGACTTCGACACAATTCTCACATAATCCATGCGCTTCAATCACGCTATGACGCAGGGCAAACTGTGCCTCACCAGCCAGTGTGGCGATAATCTTCTCTACTCCCTGCGCCTGCTTTTCGGTTACCGCCGCACAGCGATCACACACCAGCATGACCGAGGTGTGTGCCGGTGCCTCGAAATGGTGACACATTACGTAGCTATTATTGGACTCCACCCGGTGGATAAAGCCCTGTTCCAGCAGGAAGTCCAGCGCCCGATAGACCGTAGGGGGCTTGGCCTGGGGTTCGCTAACCCGGAGTTGATCCAGCAGATCATAAGCGCTGATCGATCCTGGCTGCTCAGCCATTAATCGCAACACTTCAGCCCGCTGCGATGTCAGACGCACGCCGCGCTGCAGGCACAGTTTTTCCGCCTGGGTCATTATTTGCTGTGACGTCATGTTTGACATGGAAACTCTCCGCTGGATAAGTGATGTTATTTTATCACACAAATTTTCGCGGCGCAGAGGTTGGTTTTTGCCTGATAAAACAGCAAATTCTGGCCGGTGGTCGATTAAAAACGCTGTGTGAGGATCAGGAGAGGCCGCTATCGGCACCCAATCAGATCCACTCGCCGACCGGTTAAGGTGGCCTTTTCAGCGCTTTTGCTTTGCATCTCACTGAGTTAAGAAGTAATGTTCAGCAAGACTTAAGAAATGTCTGGTATTATTTTATTTATTACCGGGTATTTTGAACAAAAATAAAGTTTTATTGATTGGAAAACATCCAATCCTTTGAATTAAGCGACTGTTTCCTTTGAATTCACAGCAATAACGCGTTAGCCAGGGTTCACAATAGGGCTAACAAACTATTCAGTCGTTGAATGTTTCAACGGCACTTTCTCAGGTGATGGCAGGCAAATGGTGAAAAAATCCGCTCAACGCTCAGCGCTGAAGTACACCGCTGTAGTGAACGCGCTTTTCCTTTCTTCTTCCGCCATGGCGGCGGGGACCTGGTATGATGCACGCAATGATGCCATGGGCGGAACCGGCGTCGCATCTTCTCTTTATGGCTCAGCCGTGCTGGCCAACCCGGCTTTGATGACGCGAGCTAAACCCGACGATAGCGTCAGTATTATTTTCCCTTCAGCCGGTATTCAGGTCACCGACAAAGATCACCTGATCGACAAAGTGGATGACATCACCGATACCGTTGATCGCTACCGCGAGGTGATCGGCAACCTGACCTTTGCCGATTATCTGCGTGGCTATCCTGAAGTGCGCGCTGCTTCAGGCGATGTTGCTAACCAGTTAAGTGATTTGCGTGGCAACAAAGCGGACGGCAACACCGGGGTGGCGCTGGCGGTCACTATTCCTAACGAGACGCTGCCTTTCGCCTTTATCACCAAAGCCTATGGATCGGCACATGTGCGAGCCAATGTGGTCCAGAGCGATATCGACTATCTGCGCGGCGTAGCTAACGGCACGGTGCTTCCGCGTCCGGGCGATCAGGACAATCTGCGCTCCAGCGCCAACGGCCTGGCGGCGCTGGTCACCGATTATGGCGTCGCACTGGCGCATGAGTTCACCATTGCCGGTCAGCCGGTGTCGGTAGGCGTCACGCCGAAATTGCAAAAAACCTGGCTGTATAACTACACCGCCAGCATTTACAACTACGACAAAAGTGACATCAACAATAGCCAGTATCGCAGCACGGACACCGGCTTTAACGTTGATGCCGGTCTGGCGACCACGTTTGCTGAAAACTGGACGCTGGGCATCACCGGTCAAAACCTGGTATCCCGCGATCTGCAGACCAAAGAGGTCAACGGCTTCCGTGATACTTACCAGATCCGTCCGCTGGTCACCACCGGTCTGGCCTGGGATAAAGGTCCGTTCACCGTGACCGGCGATGTCGATCTGACCGAAACCAAGCGTTTCAAAACGCAGGAAAACAGCCAGTATGCGGCGGTCGGTGCGGAATATCGGGTGCTCGACTGGTTACAGTTACGTGCCGGTTATCGTGCGGATATGCGTTCGAACGATGAAAACGTCGCAACCGCCGGTTTCGGCCTGTCACCGTTTAATAAAGCGGTGCATCTGGATCTGGCTGGCTCGGTCGGGGCGAACAATACCTGGGGCGCGATGATGCAGCTGGGCTTCAATTTCTGATCTTCTTTGATACCGCAGTTCGGGGCGGGCGATGCACTATCGCCCGCCCTTGTGTTATCCTTGCACAGAATTCAATCACCCTCATTTACCGGATTATCTGCGCTTCATGACCGATACTGTTTCTTCGCAACGTTTCTCGATTGCCCCGATGCTCGACTGGACCGATCGCCACTGCCGCTATTTTCATCGCCAGCTGACCGGCGATACGCTGCTCTACACCGAAATGGTGACCACCGGCGCGATTATTCATGGTAAGGGCGATTACCTGGCCTATAGCGAGGATGAACATCCGGTCGCCTTACAGCTGGGCGGCAGCGATCCCGCTGCGCTGGCGCACTGCGCCCGACTGGCAGAGCAGCGCGGTTACGATGAAGTGAACCTGAACGTCGGCTGTCCCTCTGACCGGGTGCAGAATGGCCGCTTCGGGGCCTGCCTGATGGCAGAAGCCGATCTGGTTGCTGACGGCATCAAAGCGATGCGTGATGTGGTGTCGATTCCGGTGACGGTGAAAACGCGCATCGGGATTGATGAACAGGACAGCTATCAGTTTCTGACCGATTTTGTCGGGACAGTGGCCGAGCGCGGTGGATGCGAGACGTTTATCATTCATGCGCGTAAAGCCTGGCTATCAGGTCTCAGCCCGAAAGAGAACCGCGAAATTCCGCCGCTTGATTATCCACGGGTTTATCAGCTGAAGCGGGACTTCCCGCACCTGACGCTGGCGATTAACGGCGGTGTGAAAACGCTGGAAGAGGCGGAAACCCACCTGCAGCATCTTGATGGCGTCATGATGGGGCGTGAAGCCTATCAAAATCCCGGCATTCTGGCACAGGTGGACCAGCAACTGTTTGGTCGTCAGCATCCGGCGGCCGATCCGGTGGCAGTGGTCCGCGCCATGTACCCCTATATTGAAGCCGAACTGGCGAAGGGCACTTATCTGGGCCATGTGACACGTCATATGCTCGGTCTGTTCCAGGGGATTCCGGGTGCACGCCAGTGGCGACGCTACCTGAGTGAAAATGCCCACAAACCAGGCGCGGATGTGCGCGTACTGGAAGCTGCACTGGCACTGGTGGCGGACAAAATCCCGCAGGAAGCCTGATCGACCTGCGCCCAGGAGACCAGCCCGCAACGGCTGGTTTTTTTTGCGCCATTTTTTGGTTATTTTGACTGCTTGCAGGATAGCCACACCGGGCTGTTGTCAGGTAAAACAAGCAGTTAAACATTGGCACGTTTCTTGTAAAGATTGACACAATGAGTCTCAATAAGGAGCGCTAACGTGGAAATTTTATTTGTATTGGGGTTTTTCCTGATGCTGTTGCTGACCGGTGTTTCATTGCTCGGCGTACTGGCTGCGCTGGTGGTCGCCACGCTGGTAATGTTCGTCGGTGGACTGTTTGCACTTGTTATCAAAGTGTTGCCGTGGCTGGTGCTGGCAGTGGTCGCGGTCTGGCTGCATCGCGCCTTTTTCGGCGATCGCAACACGCGAGAATGGCGTAAGCTAAAGCGTAAGATCAACAACTTAGACCGAAAAGGCTGGCGTTAAATGCGGAGATGATCACAGTGTGACGTTTTGCTTAGACGATATCTGCAATTAAACATATTTTTTACTTATGTTTTCTGGCAGGATAGTCGTCGTTGAGTCGAAACGAATTCATCGCCGCTGTCCCTACACCAGCGCGAACGAAAATAAAAAAAGAGAAGGGCTTCCTGCGGGAAGCCCTTTTTGTATGCCAGACGGCGTTGCCGATGGTCAGGGAATCAGCAGGCTCGACCCCTGAGTAGCGCGGCTTTCCAGCATCTGATGCGCTTTGCCCGCCTCCTTCAATTCAAACTTCTGCTGTTCCGGCACGTCCACTTTGATCGCGCCGCTGGCCAGCAGCGAAAAGAGTTCGGCACTGGCGGTTTCCAGCTCCTGACGGTTAGTGATGTAACCGAACAGCGACGGGCGGGTAACAAACAGTGAGCCTTTTTTATTCAGAATGCCCAGATCAACCCCGGTCACCGGGCCGGAAGCGTTGCCGAAACTGACCATCAGACCGTGACGACGCAGCGAGTCCAGCGATGCTTCCCAGGTATCTTTACCGACCGAGTCATACACTACGCCAACCTTTTTCCCCTGGGTAAGCTCGCTGACGCGTGCGGCGATATCCTCTTCGCGATAGTTAATTGTTGCCCAGGCACCGGCATTCTTCGCCAGCGTCGCCTTTTCAGCCGAACCGACGGTACCAATCAGGTGCGCGCCCAACGCTTTTGCCCACTGGCAGGCAATCAGCCCGACACCGCCGGCGGCGGCATGAAACAGGAAGGTCTCATCCGCTTTGATTTTATAGGTCTGGCGCAGCAGATACTGAGTGGTCAGCCCTTTCAGAAAACTGGCTGCCGCCAGCTCAAAGCCGATCGCGTCGGGCAGGTGCATCAGCCGATCTTCTGCTACGTTGTGCGCTTCGCTGTAGGCGCCGAGGGCTGCCTGACAATAGACCACCCGATCGCCAGGCTTAAACAGCGTCACGTCACGGCCGACGCGGGTAACGACGCCCGCCGCCTCGGTACCGAGACCGGACGGGAAGGCTGCCACCGGATAGAGCCCGCTGCGCAGATAGGTATCGATGTAGTTAATGCCGATGGCGCGATTTTCTACCTGCACCTCATTACCGGCAGGATCGGCAAGTTCAAAATCAGCCCACTGTAAAACGTCCGGACCGCCGTGCGCGTTGAACTGAATACGCTTTGCCATTCTGACTCCTGTGATTGTTTCATCATGAGGGTGAGGCGCGCACCCCAACTGAGGTATACTTGCGCGTCCCCACAGAACATCGGTAATGCATTCACTATGGCAGGAAATAAACCCACCAACAAATCGAACGAAACGCAGGATCGCCAGCTGGAAGGCGTGAAAATGCCCCCGCATTCGCTGGAAGCGGAGCAATCGGTGCTCGGTGGGTTAATGCTGGATAACGAGCGCTGGGACAACGTCTCCGAGCGCGTGGTCGCCAATGATTTCTTCAACCGCTCGCATCGGCTGATTTTTTCCGAGATGCAGCGGCTGCTGGAAAACAGCAAGCCAATCGACCTGATCACTCTCTCTGAATCGCTGGAAACCCGCGGCGAGCTGGAGATGGCTGGCGGCTTTGCTTACCTTGCTGAACTGGCGAAAAATACCCCCAGCGCGGCTAACATCGGCGCTTATGCAGACATCGTGCGTGAACGTGCGGTAGTGCGTGAGATGATTTCGGTCGCCAACCAGATTGCCGATGCTGGCTACGATCCGCAGGGCCGCAACAGCGAAGAGCTGCTGGATTTCGCCGAATCCAACGTTTTCAAAATTGCCGAAGCGCGTGCCAGTAAGGATGCTGGCCCGAAAAATATTGAGCAGATCCTTGAGGCGACCGTCTCACGTATCGAATCGCTTTATCAGACGCCGCACGATGGCGTCACCGGCGTGGATACCGGCTATCAGGATCTGAACAAGAAGACCGCGGGCCTGCAGCGCTCTGACCTGATTATCGTCGCCGCGCGTCCCTCAATGGGTAAAACCACCTTCGCGATGAACCTGTGCGAAAACGCCGCGATGCTGCAGGACAAACCGGTGCTGATTTTCAGCCTCGAAATGCCCAGCGAACAGATCATGATGCGTATGCTGGCTTCGCTGTCGCGGGTCGATCAGACCCGTATTCGTACTGGCCAGCTGGATGATGAGGACTGGGCGCGTATCTCCGGCACCATGGGCATCCTGCTGGAGAAGAAGAACATGTACATTGATGACTCTTCTGGCCTGACGCCGACCGAAGTGCGCTCGCGCGCCCGCCGCATCTACCGTGAAAACGGTGGCTTAAGCATGATTATGATCGACTACCTGCAGCTGATGCGCGTGCCTTCCCTGTCGGATAACCGTACGCTGGAGATCGCCGAGATCTCGCGCTCACTGAAAGCGTTAGCCAAAGAGCTGAATGTGCCGGTGGTGGCGCTGTCGCAGCTTAACCGCTCGCTGGAGCAGCGTGCCGATAAGCGGCCGGTGAACTCGGATCTGCGTGAATCGGGCTCGATCGAGCAGGATGCGGATTTGATCATGTTTATCTATCGCGATGAGGTTTACCACGAAAACAGCGATCTTAAAGGGATCGCCGAGATCATCCTCGGTAAACAGCGTAACGGTCCCATCGGCACGGTGCGTCTGACCTTTAACGGACAGTGGTCGCGTTTCGATAACTACGCGGGTCCGCAATACGACGACGAATAATCCCTTCTTTGTGCTGTCATGCACGATCTGTGCATGACAGCCCCCGTCATCAGAAAATAGTGTTGGACAACCCCGCCGATTATCGGGTTATCTGTAACAAAGCGATGCCAATAACGCTGTGGAAACGGAATGACTCACGTAGACGATTACGACCTTAAAATCCTGACTTTATTACAATCTAATGGCCGCCTGACCAATCAGGAGTTGAGCGATTTAGTCGGCCTGTCGGCGTCACAATGCTCACGCCGCCGGATCAACCTGGAGCAGGCCAACCTTATCCTTGGCTACCACGCCCGGCTGTCACCGGATGCGATTGGGCTGGGTATGGTCGGGCTGATCGAGGTGCGGTTAATTAATCATACTGCCGAATATGTCGACAGTTTTCATCGGATGGTGGAGCAGGAAGAGGCGATTGTCGACGCCTACAAAACCACCGGTGATGCCGATTATCTGTTAAAAGTGGCGGTGGCCGATCTCAATTCGCTCAGCGCCTTAATCAGCCAGCTGGTCGCCGGCCACCAGAGCGTTTCTCATGTAAAAACCTCGGTGGTGCTGGGACGTCTGAAAGAGAACGGGCTGATGATGATTCCAGAACACAAGACGCGCTAAAAAGGTGCGTCCTGTGCCGTTTTGGTGCATCACTGCGGTAAATAATGCAAGTAATACGCACCAGAACAAACATTTGTGCATGAATTAACGGTTTTTTCGAAGTTTTTTGCACAAAACCCTGCAATAAAGCACCTTAGATATCAATGGGATAATCGCTGGCACCCTACCGGTGGCCGTCATCGGCTGCCGGTATGGTGCGTTTTTTGCATCTGAACCGCATCATTTGCACTGAGATAACTCCATGGATAACGTTGCAGAACCCGCCCGCATTCCCCATTCCCGCATTGAAGATGCACTGGCGATTGTGCTTGGCACCCTAATGGTTTCGTTCGGCGTCATTATGTTGAAACAGGCGGGCGCGCTGACCGGCAGTACGGCGGGCATCGCTTTTCTGATCAGCTACCTGTCGCCGTTATCCTTCGGCAGCGCCTTCTTTCTGATCAATATTCCGTTCTACTGGCTGGCGGTAAAACGCATGGGCTGGGAATTTACCCTGAAAACCTTTTGTGCCGTTGGGCTGGTATCATTGTTTACCCATCTGCATCCGCTGTTTGTCCATTTTTCCGCCCTCGATCCGTTCTATGCGACATTGTTCGGTAACGTCATCATGGGAATCGGGTTTATAGTGTTGTTTCGTCATAAAGCCAGCCTGGGCGGCATCAATATCCTGGCGCTGTGGCTACAGGATCGCTTTGGCATTCGCGCCGGCAAGCTGCAAATGGCGGTGGATACCTGCGTGGTGCTGGCCTCCCTGTTTGTGGTGAGCGTACCGATTCTGCTCGCCTCGATTGGCGGCGCGGTTATTCTTAATCTGATTATCGCGATGAACCACCGTCCAGGACGCTACCTGGTTTAATGACACTCTGTTACCCGAAGACCACTCATGGAGACCTACACCGTGTTTCAAAACGTTGATGCCTATGCTGGCGACCCGATTCTGTCGTTGATGGAAGCGTTTAAACAAGACCCACGCGAACACAAAGTTAACCTCAGTATCGGGCTTTACTATGACGAGCAGAGCATCATCCCGCAGCTGAAAGCGGTTGCGACTGCTGAACAGCAGCTGCACGCTGAGCCACAGCAGGCGTCGCTCTATCTGCCAATGGAAGGGCTGAACAGCTACCGCAGCGCGATTGCGCCTCTGCTGTTTGGTGCCGACCATCCGATGCTGCAGGCGGGCCGGATTGCCTCTATTCAGACGCTGGGCGGCTCTGGCGCGTTGAAAGTCGGTGCGGATTTCCTTAAACGTTATTTTCCGCAGTCAGCGGTCTGGGTCAGCGATCCGACCTGGGAAAACCACGTGGCGATTTTCAACGGTGCCGGTTTCGAGGTGAACACCTATCCGTGGTATGACGCAGAGACCCACGGCGTGCGGTTCGATGCATTTATCAGCGCGCTGAAAACCCTGCCGCAGCAGAGCATCGTTCTGCTGCATCCGTGCTGCCATAACCCGACCGGTGCCGACCTGACCGATGCGCAGTGGGACCAGACCGTTGAGGTGCTGAAGGCGCAGCAGCTGATTCCGTTCCTCGACATTGCCTATCAGGGCTTCGGTGCGGGCATGCAGCAGGATGCGTATGCACTGCGCGCCGTGGCCGCAGCGGGCCTGCCAGCGCTGGTCAGCAACTCCTTCTCGAAAATCTTCTCACTGTATGGTGAGCGTGTCGGCGGTCTGTCTATCGTCTGCGACAGCGCAGAGGAAGCCGGCCGGGTGCTGGGTCAGTTAAAAGCGACCGTACGCCGCAACTACTCCAGCCCACCGAATTTTGGTGCGCAGGTGGTGGCACGGGTGTTGAATGATGATGCTCTGAAAGCGAGCTGGCTGGCGGAAGTAGAAGCGATGCGCTTACGCATCCTGGAGATGCGTCAGTCGCTGGTCGATGTGCTGAACACCGCACTGCCAGGTAAAAACTTTGACTACCTGCTGAAGCAGCGCGGTATGTTCAGCTATACCGGCCTGAGCGCACAGCAGGTTGATCGCCTGCGCAACGAGTTCGGCATCTATCTGGTCGGCAGCGGCCGGATGTGTGTCGCCGGCCTGAACAGCAGAAATGTACATCAGGTTGCGGAAGCATTTGCTGCCGTAATGTAATCGCCGTTCCGCTGTGTAAAAACCGCCGGCCCAGCCCGGCGGTTTTTTATTTGCCCGCAGGGTTTACCTTTCGCCGACATGCTGCACACTTAAACGGGAGACCGTTTCAGGAAAAAGCTATGTGGCATCAACAAATTCTGACGCTTAGCGCGAAACCACGCGGATTTCATCTGATCACTGATGAGATCGTCGATGCGCTTTCCGCCCTGCGTAACATCAACACCGGCCTGTTGCATCTGCTGTTGCAGCACACCTCGGCTTCGTTAACCTTAAACGAGAATTGCGACCCGACGGTGCGCAGCGACATGGAGCAGCACTTTATGCGGCACGTTCCGGAAGATGCGCCTTATCAGCACGACTACGAAGGGCGTGACGATATGCCAGCGCACATTAAATCATCGACCTTAGGGGTATCATTGTTACTGCCGGTTCAGCGCGGACGTCTGGTGCTGGGCACCTGGCAGGGGATCTGGCTGGGCGAACACCGCATTGATGGCGGTGCGCGGCGAATTGTCGCCACTTTACAAGGGGAAGCGTAATGACGAATTCAGACTTACTGACCTATTGCATGAGCAAGCCGGGCGCGGAACAGAGCGTCCATAGTGACTGGAAAGCCACTCAGATTAAAAGCAACGGCGTACTGTTTGCCATGGTGCATGAGGTGAAAGGTCGTCCCGCGGTTTCACTGAAATCGACCCCGGCGCTGGCGGAATTACTGCGCGAAGAGCATAACGACATTTTTCCAAGCCAGCATCTGAACAAATCTCACTGGAGCACTCTGTATCTTGATGGCTCACTGAAAGATTCGCAGATCTACTATCTGGTTGATGCGTCTTTTGATCAGATTGCGACCGTCAAATAGGCGGCAATAAAAAACCCTCTCCCGGCTGGAAGAGGGTGATAAGGTGCAGCGATTACGCGGCGGACTGATTGCGCAATGTGTTGATATCGATAACGAAACGGTATTTCACATCACTCTTCAGCATACGTTCGTAGGCTTCATTGATCTGATCCATCGCAATCAGTTCGATATCTGAGGTGATGCCGTGCTCACCACAGAAATCGAGCATCTCCTGCGTTTCGGCAATGCCGCCAATCAGTGAACCGGCGATGCTGCGACGCTTGAAGATCAGGTTAAATACCTGCGGCGCAGGGTGATCGTGCTCTGGTGCGCCGACCAGCGTCATGTTGCCATCGCGCTTCAGCAGGGTAATGAACGGGTTGAGATCGTGTTGTGCCGCCACGGTATTCAGAATGAAGTCGAAGCTGTTGGCGTGCTGTGCCATCTGCTCCGGATCTTTCGAAATCACCACTTCATCTGCGCCCAGGCGTTTACCGTCTTCAATTTTAGACGGCGAGGTGGTGAACAGCACCACATGCGCGCCCATCGCATGGGCAATTTTGACGCCCATATGGCCGAGACCGCCCAATCCGACGATGCCTACTTTTTTGCCGGGACCGACATTCCAGTGACGCAGCGGTGAGTAAGTGGTGATACCGGCACACAGCAGCGGCGCAACGCCAGCCAGTTCCAGGTTTTCAGGGATGCGCAGCACAAAGCTCTCATCCACCACCATCGCCGTTGAGTAACCGCCATAGGTAATGGCGCCGGTTTCACGATCTTCACCGTTATAGGTGCCAACAAAGCCATTTTCACAATACTGCTCTAAACCTTCCTGACAGCTTGGACAGCTGCGGCAGGAGTCGACCATACAGCCGACGCCGACCAGGTCGCCCACCTTATACTTCTGAGTCTGTGGACCCACAGCAGTAACGCGACCCACGATTTCATGGCCAGGCACCACCGGGAAAATGGTGTTCTTCCACTCATTACGTGCCTGATGCAGGTCTGAGTGGCAGACGCCACAGAACAGGACCTCAAGCTGTACGTCATGAGCGCGAAGCTCACGCGGCTGATAATCGAACGGTGCCAGTTTGGATTTAGCATCCTGAGCAGCATACGCATGCGTAATATTCATGGTGTCTCCAGTTTCGATGTGTCGTGCGTGTTTTTCGGTGAAGTGCGGCAGCAGTGTGCTGCAGCGAAAACAGGGCGACGCGCAGGGCGTGCCAAAGAGGAACCGCTTAAGGATAGTCAGCGTAGCGAAAAGCGTATATGCCTATAGGTGTCTGAATCTTGCCTGATCCTGCATTTCTCTGGCTGAATGGGCAGCCGGTAAAAAAAAGGCCCGCACGAGGCGGGCCTGACAGATTACTTGTTCAGCAACGGTTTGAGGAAGCGTGCGGTGTGTGATTTTTCACACTCCGCCACGGTTTCTGGCGTGCCGGCCACCAGAATTTCACCGCCGCCGCTGCCGCCTTCCGGACCGAGATCGACAATCCAGTCGGCAGTTTTGATCACGTCGAGATTGTGCTCAATCACCACGATGGTATTGCCCTGATCGCGCAGCTGATGCAGCACTTCCAGCAGCTGCTGGATATCGGCAAAGTGCAGGCCGGTAGTGGGCTCATCAAGGATATAGAGCGTCTGACCGGTGCCGCGCTTCGACAGCTCACGCGCCAGCTTAACGCGCTGCGCTTCACCGCCGGAAAGAGTAGTAGCGGACTGGCCGAGACGGATGTAAGAGAGACCCACATCGATCAGCGTCTGCAACTTACGCGCCAGCGCCGGCACCACATCGAAGAACTCCCGCGCTTCCTCAATGGTCATTTCCAGCACTTCGTGGATGCTCTTGCCCTTGTACTTCACTTCCAGCGTTTCGCGGTTATAGCGTTTGCCTTTGCACTGATCGCACGGCACATAAATGTCCGGTAAAAAGTGCATTTCGACTTTCAGTACGCCATCGCCCTGACAGGCTTCACAGCGTCCACCACGCACGTTGAAACTGAAGCGGCCCGGATTGTATCCACGCGAGCGCGCTTCCGGCACGCCAGCAAACAGTTCACGTACCGGCGTGAAGATGCCGGTGTAGGTTGCCGGGTTAGAGCGCGGTGTCCGGCCAATCGGGCTCTGGTCGATGTCGATGACCTTATCGAAATGCTCGAGGCCGGTGACCTCGCGATAGGCCGCCGGTTCCGCGATGGTCGCGCCGTTGAGCGCGCGCTGGGCAATCGGGAACAGCGTATCGTTGATCAGCGTCGATTTACCTGAACCCGATACGCCGGTGATGCAGGTAAACAGCCCGACCGGCAGCGTCAGCGTCACGTCCTTGAGGTTGTTGCCGCGTGCGCCCGTCACCTTCAGCACTTTGGCCGGATCGCCTTTAACCCGCTGCGGCGGCACGGAAATTTCACGTTTGCCGCTAAGGAACTGGCCGGTCAGTGACGCTTCCTGCGCCATGATCTCATCCACGGTGCCTTCTGCCACGACCTGGCCGCCATGCACGCCCGCGCCGGGACCGATATCGATCACGTGGTCAGCCGCCCGAATCGCATCTTCATCGTGCTCAACCACAATCACCGTATTGCCGAGATCGCGCAGGTGAATCAGGGTGCCGAGCAGGCGCTCGTTATCGCGCTGATGCAGGCCGATAGAGGGCTCATCCAGCACGTACATCACGCCCACCAGGCCCGCGCCGATCTGGCTGGCCAGACGGATACGCTGTGCTTCACCGCCGGAAAGGGTTTCAGCCGAACGAGACATCGACAGGTAGTTCAGGCCGACGTTCACCAGGAAGCTCAGGCGATCGCTGATCTCTTTCAGCACTTTTTCCGCGATTTGGGCGCGCTGGCCGCTGAGCTTCAGGTTTTCAAAGAACGACATCGCATGACCGATACTCATCTCCGAGATGGTCGGCAGCGTGGTGTTTTCCACGAAGACATGGCGCGCTTCACGACGCAGACGCGTCCCATCGCAGGTGGCACAGGCCCGGTTACTGATAAATTTCGCCAGCTCTTCGCGCACCGCTGACGATTCGGTCTCTTTGTAACGGCGTTCCATGTTGTTCAGCACGCCTTCAAACGGATGGCGACGCACGGAGGTGTCACCCCGATCGTTGATGTACTTGAACTCAATGGTCTCTTTACCGGAACCGTACAGAATCACTTTCTGCACGTTATCCGGCAGGCTGCCGAACGACGCTTCGATATCAAAATCGAGATGTTCCGCCAGTGAGCGCAGCATCTGGAAATAGTAGAAGTTACGGCGATCCCAGCCGCGGATTGCACCGCCCGCCAGCGAGAGCTCCGGGTTCTGGACTACCCGATCCGGGTCGAAATATTGCTGCACGCCCAGCCCATCACAGGTCGGACAGGCACCCGCAGGGTTGTTAAACGAGAACAGGCGCGGTTCCAGCTCGCTCATGCTGTAGCCACAAATCGGGCAGGCAAAGTTGGCAGAGAACAGCAGCTCTTCAGCCGCGCTGTCATCCATATCCGCCACGATCGCCGTGCCGCCAGAGAGATCCAGCGTGGTTTCAAACGATTCGGCCAGCCGGGTTGCCAGATCGGCACGCACTTTAAAGCGATCAATCACTACTTCAATGGTGTGCTTCTTCTGCAGTTCAAGCTTTGGCGGATCGGAGAGATCGCATACTTCGCCGTCGATACGCGCACGAATGTAGCCCTGCGTCGCCAGGTTTTCCAGCGTTTTGGTGTGCTCGCCTTTACGATCCTTCACCACCGGAGCCAGCAGCATCAAGCGGCGGCCTTCCGGCTGAGAGAGCACCTGATCAACCATCTGGCTGACGGTCTGCGCCGCCAGCGGCACATCGTGATCCGGACAGCGCGGCTCACCGACGCGGGCAAACAGCAGACGCAGATAGTCGTGGATCTCGGTGATGGTACCGACCGTAGATCGCGGGTTATGTGAGGTTGATTTCTGCTCAATGGAAATGGCGGGCGACAAACCTTCGATATGATCGACGTCCGGTTTTTCCATCAGCGAAAGAAACTGGCGCGCATACGCAGAGAGCGACTCCACATAGCGGCGCTGACCTTCCGCATACAGCGTATCAAACGCCAGTGAGGATTTACCGGAGCCAGACAGGCCGGTCACCACAATGAGTTTGTCGCGTGGGATGGTCAGGTTGATGTTTTTCAAATTATGGGTGCGGGCACCACGAACTTCGATCTTATCCATTCACCTTTCCCGGATTAGCAGCACTCACCGCGCCTTGCCGACACGGCCAGAATAAACGCATCATTATGGCACAAAAAATAGACTGAATAAATATCCAGTACTCTTTGCCTTTTGGCGGCGGATGATTAAAATTGGAACCCCGCTCTAAAGTGGGAAACAGTCAGCAGGACGTGTTAGAATTGATAGATTAGACTGTATGCATTAACTCATCGGGAGACAGCAACATGGCCAGTCGTGGCGTTAACAAAGTGATTCTTGTCGGGAATCTGGGTCAGGATCCGGAAGTACGTTATATGCCAAATGGTGGCGCTGTTGCCAACATTACGCTGGCTACGTCGGAAAGCTGGCGCGACAAGCAGACCGGTGAAAACAAAGAGATCACTGAGTGGCACCGTGTGGTGCTGTTTGGCAAACTGGCTGAAGTCGCGGGTGAATACCTGAAAAAAGGGTCTCAGGTCTATATCGAAGGCCAGCTGCGCACTCGTAAATGGCAGGATCAGGGTGGCCAGGAGCGTTACACCACCGAAGTGGTGGTTAACGTCGGCGGCACCATGCAGATGCTGGGCGGCCGTCAGCAGGGCGGTAACGCCGGTGCATCAGCAGGCGGCGTGCAGGGCGGCGGTAACAACAACGGTTGGGGCCAGCCACAGCAGCCGCAGGGCAGCAATAATCAGTTCAGCGGCGGCGCGCAGTCCCGTCCGCAGCAGCAGCCTCAGAGCGCACCTGCCAGCAACAACAACGAACCGCCAATGGATTTTGACGACGATATCCCGTTCTGATCCGCCTGACAGCGCGACATTGATAGCAAACAGGCCCGGTATACCGGGCCTTTTTATTACCTTTAATAGCGGCTGCACAAACAGATCAGGCGAGGGACGCCCATTCGGTCAGGATTGCGTCACAGCTCAGCACGCGCGGCACGTTGCCGGGTATCAGCAGCGACGACCACACCTCATTATGCTGACCTATCAGCTGTTCTGCGCTCACCCAGCGGCGATCGGCGGTGGTATGCGCATCTGCCGCCACGGTGATGCGATAGCCGGCGCTGGCACCAACTTTAATGGTGGTATCCAGGCAGTAGTCTGTGGCACAGCCGCAAATCACAAATTCCTTCACCGCCAGCGTCTGAAGCAACGCAGCCAGACCAGTCTGCCAGAAGCTGTCGCAGGCCGTTTTAGTGATAAAATGCGCGCCGGCAGGCTGGTGGATCTCGGGCAACAGCGCAAAAGCATGACTGCCTTCAGGCAGGCTTTCCTCGGTATGCTGGATAAACACCGTGACATCGGCCCGCTCAGTCAGACGATTTATCTGCGCCACCCGCCCCTGCCAGTCAAAACGCGGCGTAGCGAATACGCCATTTTGCATATCTATAACCAACACCACTCGCTGTGCCATGCTTGATCCTATCGCGACGGAAAAAAGCAGTGTTGCCTGGCACCAGGCGGATGAATAGCAATATTTTGCATTTTATCGTCCATCACAGGCATGCTGAACTGCCTGTCGGTTAAATGAGGAGAGTGAAGTGGAGGGCGTTCCGGCTATTTTTCCCTGCGAGACAGATCGCGCGCAGTTTCAGCAGCTGTCTGAGTTACCCGGTGTGGAACTGTATCAGGCTCACATCTCTCGCTACGCCTTTGAACCGCATACGCATGAAGCCTTTGGTATCGGCACTATTGAAGCTGGCGCGCAGCGCTTTCGCTATCGCGGCACCCAATACACCGCACCCAAAGATTCGCTGGTGATGATGAATCCGGATGAACTGCATACCGGGGAATCCGCCTGTGCCGAAGGCTGGCGTTATCAGATGATCTATATCCAGCCACAGTTAATGGATGAGCTGACCGGCGATCGCGGCTGGTGGTTTAATGAGGCACTGCTGACTGATTCCCGTCTGGCCCAGCCGCTGTCGCGCACCCTGGCGGCACTGTGGCAGGCGGACTCGGTGCTGGCACGTCAGGGATTGCTGTCGGAACTGTTATTGCAGATTCGGCCGCTGGCGCGGATGGCGTCGTCCGCCCGGCTTCAGCCAGCGCATCGCTTCGATAAGGTACGTGATTACCTGCGGGAAAACCTGGCGCAACCGGTGCGCCTTGAGGAGCTGGCGGCGCTGGCAGCATTATCGCCCTGGCACTTTTTACGTGCTTTTCGCCAGCATTATCATGTGACGCCGCATCAGATGCTGATGGCCTTTCGGCTGTATGATGCCAAACAGCGGCTGGCGCAGGGGGAGAGTGCAGCCAGCGTGGCGGCTGCGGTGGGGCTGACCGATCAGGCTCACCTGACCCGCGCCTTCGCCAACCGGTACGGTATTACTCCGGTCCGCTATCAGAAACAGGTGCGCCAGGCCTGAAAATCGCAATCTGCTACAAGCCTTTCCCGCCTCATTTCGCCACACTGCGCCAGACAAACGATAAAGGGAAAAATTATGCTCGCTGGCGTACTGTTTGCTGTGACCGCAGGTCTGATGTGGGGACTGATCTTTGTTGGCCCGTTGCTGGTGCCGGACTATCCCGGGGCGTTGCAATCAGCTGGCCGCTACGTTGCCTTTGGCCTGATTGCGCTGCCGCTGGCGTGGCACGACCGCCGTCGATTGCAGCGGCTGGTTGTGGCTGACTGGCGGGAAGCGGTAAAGCTTTCGCTGGTGGGCAACCTTCTTTATTACGCCTTTCTCGCCAATGCCATTCAGCGCACCGGCGCGCCGGTCTCGACCATGATAATCGGTACGCTGCCGGTGGTGATCGCTGTCACCGCGAACCTCTGTTACGGTCATCTTGAAGGGCGACTGCCGTGGCGGCGACTGTTTCCTGCCTTAATACTGATGGCGGCCGGGCTGGTGTGCGTGAATGCTGCCGAGTTGCAGGCTCATGGCAGCACGCTGGACATCGGCCGGTATCTCACCGGGATTGTGCTGGCGATGCTGGCCGTGGTGTGCTGGACCTGGTATCCATTGCGTAACGCGCGCTGGCTGCGCACGCACCCTGAACACCGGCCTTCTACCTGGGCTACGGCGCAGGGGCTGGTCACGCTGCCGATGGCGCTGGTGCTGTATGCGCTGGTCAGCGCTCAGCTCGCCTGGCAGCAGCCTGACTTCACGCTGCCGTTTGGGCCTCATCCTCAGGTCTTCATTCCGCTAATGCTGGCGATTGGTCTGCTCTGCTCCTGGCTGGGGACGCTGTGCTGGAATGCCGCCAGCCAGCGCTTACCCACTGTATTGATGGGGCCATTGATCGTTTTTGAAATCCTCTTTGGCCTTTTGTGGACTTTTCTCTGGCATCAAAGCTGGCCGCCGCTGCTGACCGTGGCCGGCATTATTTTTCTGATGGCTGGCGTGCTGTGGGCGATGCGGATAAAACCGCAACCGCAGGTGGTGGCGATCAACGAGTAACGCTGCCAGTGGATAATCTTTGTTCTGTCGCGCGGTCAGCCGTCCGCGCGGCTTTTTAAGATTAAGTCGCATTCCGATTTGAACGATTTTGCACCCATATTCGCTACGTAATCGATTTCATACCTCACATCCGGCCGGACAGGCCGCTTCATCTTCACGCCATTGACGACAAGCCAAGGCTAAAAAACAGCCAGCACAGGTCAGAATCAGATCCTTTTTGATGTGTAACGCCGGGGCAGTGGTTGAAATTCATCCATTAATGAGACGAATTTCGGCCAGATAATGGCGATTAAGTGATTAACGACCTGCTGTCATTGCCTTCCGGACCTGAAGAACGGCGACTAAAAACCACTATTAACTTCATTCATTGATAAAAGAGTAAGAGAATTCCGCCGCTGCGTTTTTATTTAAAGATTAACGTCTGGCATCATTGATGCGCACTAAGGATGCAAAATGAGTAGGCACATAACGTTAGTGATAAGCAGTAATAAACTATTTATCCTGGATTAATCCTGGGGAAAGTTTTGCCGAATGACACTACTCGCGAATTAAAGCGTAACCGCAAAAATGGGGATTAGATCCATCATTAACTTAAAGGCGAGTAGGTTATTTTGAAAGCGATGTTTAAGCCGGCTTAACGGAATGGATGCAATTCAGTTCCGATGATTAGCCGAGCTTAACGAAGAAACATGAGACCCCAATCCCGCCGAAACGGGATTGGGAGAGGGGAAAGGTGCGTAGAATGCGAGACTTTTGCTGTTGTGAATCAATTTTACCGCAAAAAAAGAAGCTTAGCCGTGAAGCCATTCATTAGTTATAAATGGAGCGGAAAAGGGTGCCGCAATTGTCCTGTTAAATGATCTTCATCTCTTCTGGTAAGAACAAATCTCAGCGTTAAGTCTAAAAAGCGCGGTAGCATTGGGTTTAGCGATTCTCTGTGCCGGACGGATAATGATATACACTGCGACTGATATCTAATAAACGACAGCTGCGACGGGTGCCGATGTCGAAGGTGCTCTGCAGGAAGTCGACCGCCTGACGTTTTTCATTCGTAGTAAAGAAGTTCTTCAGAACGCTTTGCAGCATCTCCTTATCAGAGTTCAGGGTTTGCAGTTCACGGGTAAGGTTCTGCAGTTTTTCCTCCAGCTCTTTGATTTTTCTGCCTTCTTCGGAAGACAGCCCAGAAAACTTCTTCTTCCAGCTGTAGAAAGTTGCTTCAGAGATACCCAGCTCTTCGCAAATCTCTCTGACTTTAACGCCCGATTCAGAAGCTTTAATGGCATTTGTGATTTGATCTTCGCTGTATCGTGACTTTCTCATAAATGCTCTTACCTTTCTTATCGATTAATGGATGAGAATGACTTTAATAATTCCTGGCACTGTAAGTTTCTATTAATGCAGTATTAAAGTGTGCGTATTGAATTGCGAAGGTTAAATTAAGATATTTAGAATAAATATCATCATGGGATAAATCTTATTTTATTCCGATCCGAGGGGCGCGCCTTCCTGGAGGCGGTTTTTTGTTATAAATTCATCGCATCCCAAATACGAAAAAATTCTACGTACGTTGGATATTTAGCATAACCGACTTGATTAATTTAGCGGTTATGACTCATGAAGATTGCACTATTTTCAGGCTGAAATCGTTTCCAACCGAACCGATTCGCGCCAAATATAATAAGAATTGTCCTGAATTTATTCTCCGGATCATGATGTGATTCTCAATTTTCGGACCAGCTTGGTTTGAAGTCTTACATTTTCGCCAGGCCCACTGAGCGCTTATTAATTCGTTACAGGGATGTTGTACCGAAGCGGTTGTAGTTGAGTAATACTAAGGAAGAGTCGATGAAATTGAGCGTAATGTCTAATGCCGCCTGGATGATGTCTGAGAAGATCATCTCCGTGTTTGGCGTCATATTTGTGACTTCTTACGTGGCGAAATCCTTTGGCCCAACGGTGTTTGGCCAGATGGCGTTTTCAACCTCACTATTTGCGATGGTGCAAACCGTTGCAATCTTTGGCACCGAAACCATTCTGTTTAAGCGTGTCAGTAAAAATGCGTCGAAAGGCTTACGCCTGATGACCATCGCGCGTACCTTGCGCATGGTGCTATTACTGCTCACCTCGGTGCCAGTCTTA
Source organism: Pantoea sp. PGP6 (assembly GCF_053474785.1). Taxonomy (NCBI): domain Bacteria; kingdom Pseudomonadati; phylum Pseudomonadota; class Gammaproteobacteria; order Enterobacterales; family Erwiniaceae; genus Pantoea; species Pantoea sp. PGP6. Next base: position 3,992,323 of record NZ_JBQBMA010000001.1, on the reverse strand, counting down.
ATCTGGGTCTGGTACAACATGCAGGAAAATTTCCTGGCATTTGCACTGGCCTCATTTGTTGCCTCGGTTTTTGTCACCCAGGATACGTTCAGCGTTTACAACAATGCGCGTCTTGCCTCGCGTCTGAATACCATCGCCAATGCGGTCGGCATGCTGCTGAGTTTCGCTATCAGCTTCACCATCGCCTGGCTGCGGCTGAATCCGCTGTGGCTGACGCTGTCGATTGTGGCGGTGACGCTGGTGCCTTACCTGATCAAGCGGCACAACTTTTATCAGGAACACCAGGATCAGATGCCGCCGCGTGAAAAGCGGACTGCCTATCTGCGTTACCTGATGTATGCCGGTCTGCCGCTGGCGATCTCCAGCATCTTTATTTCTGTCCAGGTCAAAGCGGCGCAGATGTTCCTGGCGGGCACCGCCCCGGCGCGCGACCTTGGCCTGTTTGCCGCGGCTAATACCATTTCTGCCTCGTGGATTTTTATCCCGGTGGCGCTGATTACCTCCTGCTTCACTGAAATCTTCAGAGAGCGTGGCGAGGTGGCCATCAAGCTGGCGGCCCGGCTCAATGGTTACGTTATGGGTGTTTCATTGCTGATGCTGCTGGTCATCTCGTTATTCGGCGAGCAGATCATTATCGCGTTGTATGGTCCGGAATTTACACAGTCAGGAAGTCTCATAACGTTGCTGTCGATAGCGACCAGCTTTTCGGCAATGGGGACAGTAGCTTATCGCTACATGGTTAAGGAGGGAGGGTTTAACTATCTGCTGAAGAAAATCATTTGTCTGATGGTCATCAGTTTGCCGCTCTCATGGTGGTTGATTCAGGGCCACGGCATCATGGGAGCCGCGTGGAGCGTTTTCCTTTCAGAGCTTTTGTCCCTGACCGTCATGAATTACTTCTTTAAAAACGGCGTCATTCAAAAGATTCAAGTTTCCTCACTCAACTACAAAACCTACAAATGAGGTCCGATATGCTCAAGTTGAAAGAAGAACTCAGAAGAAGTGTGCAGTACTTTATTAAGAAGATGCCCTGGGCGTACCAGGACCGCATCTACTACTTCCACAAGTTCAGAAAGCTGCCCAATCTGCGTCAGCCGAAAGTGTTCAACGAAAAGGTGTTGTACCGTAAATTTGTCTATGGCGATTACCAGAACTATGGCCGCCTGTCGGACAAATATTCGGTGCGTGAATTTATTGCCGAAAAAATCGGTAATGAATATCTGATTCCGCTGGTACACGAAACCACTGACCCGACCACGCTGAACAGCTTACCGTGCTGGAAAGGGACGGTGATTAAGCCGAACCACGCCTCCAACATGGTGGAGATTCTGCTGGAAGAGCCAGACGCGCTGCGCAAACAGCAGATTATTCACGACTGCTACCGCTGGCTGAAGACCGACTTCGCTAACGAAGCACGTGAGATCCACTATCGCTACATCAAGCCGCGCATCCTGGTGGAGAAATACATCGGTGATGGCAAAAGCGCGCCGATTGATTACAAGTTTCACATGTTCAACAAGCGTGATGGCAAGTTCGAATATGTGCTGCAGGTGATCTACAACCGCTGCCAGCCGCTGCTGTCGATGAACTTCTACGTGAATAACCTCAACGAGGCGTTTCACAAGATTCGCGATACCGGTCTGGATGTCTCGCCGATTCTGCCGTCACTGCAACATGCGCTCGATCTGAGCAAAAAGCTGGCCAGTGATTTCGATTACGTGCGGGTCGATTGGTATATCCATGAAGAACAGATCTATTTCGGTGAACTCACTTTCACGCCGGGTGCAGGCCTGGTGACCGGATTGGATCGGGGTTTAAACCAGATGATGGGAGATATGTGGATTCAGGACCGCCGCGGAACGCAGAGACCGGGCGTCACAGTGCAGGATGTTAATATCCCTGCCATGTTGAAGAAAGTTTAAGCACACACAGCAATGTAAAAAACCCCGCCTGGCGGGGTTTTTTATTGGCAAAAATCAGGCTATCGACGCGACAGTCTCAGCGTATCACTCGATCAGGGCATCGGCCATTCAGCAGGCGCCTGACTCATCACGTCGATAAAGGCGTGCTTAGAGATTTCCATGAAGTTGTGCACGTTTTCCATGCTCAGGGTAATTCCCATCAGACCGGTAACGAACCAGCAGGTCATGCCTAAACCAATCCCGCCACACATGAATGCCATCACATGATGACTATCCTGACGCAATTTGGTTTTCAGGGTGCTGGCGAAAAACATCATTACTGCGCTCAACAATTCCCAACGCATAACAAGCAGACTGGTGGTTAACGTAGCCATCGGCCGGACCTCAATATCAGTTAGTATTCCTGACAATTTGCGGACATCACCGGCGGCGGAAAAGCGTGTCAGGAAGTGCTTTAGCGCCGTCAACCCAAGTTCATAGTGTGACTTGAGTCACATTATATCACCCGATTTGAAATTTTGAACAAAATTTGACACTGGTATGGCAGGAAATTGTTGCAGATATGAACAGCGGGAAGGGCAAATCAGAGAGGCGATCAGGCACGCCCGAAGACGGGCGTCCTGACAGTTAACGGACCGGGCAGCACTCGCCGGTGGTGCGCTGGGTAAAGCTGGCCATGCTGTCATTGCAGCCGAAGCTCAGCAGGCGAGGGCGCTGAATCGCCTGACGGCGCATGGTGTGACGGTAGGCGGTAGGGGTTTGCGAGAACTGGCGGCGAAACACCCGCGAGAAGGTCTGCTGCGAGTCATAGCCGTACTGCATCGCGATATCAAACACCGGGCGCTGGGTCTGAGACAGCGCTTCGGCTGCCAGCGTCAGACGGCGTTCACGGATATAGCCGCCAAGCGTCTGTTTGGTGACGGTACGGAACATCCGCTGCAGGTGCCATTTCGAATAACCCGATTTTGCTGCCACTTCATCAATGGACAAACTTTTGTCCAGATTCTGGTCAATCCAGTGCGTCAGGGAATGAATGATCTCTTCTTGCATCATGGCCTCATCCTTCTGGTGCTTAATAAGCGGTAATGGGAGTTTAGTCGTTTTGATGGGAAGCGAGTATAATTCCTCAAGTTAACTTGAGGTAAAGAGCCAGATGAAAAAAGATCGCAACTACCCCAAACCGGTATTAACGCCGGGCGAAGTGGCGCGCCGCAGCGGCGTCGCGGTGTCAGCGCTGCACTTCTATGAAACCAAAGGGCTGATATTCAGTACCCGTAACGGCGGTAATCAGCGGCGTTACAGCCGTGATGTGCTGCGACGCGTGGCTATCATCAAAATTGCGCAACGCATCGGTATTCCGCTGGCGACCGTCAGCGACAGCCTTGAGCATATTCCGGCCAATAAGCGGATGTCGGCCCCGGAGTGGGACGCCCTGACTCAGCACTGGCGCGAAGAGCTGGATAAGCGCATCGAAACCCTGACCCGGTTGCGCAACGACCTTGATGGCTGTATCGGCTGCGGCTGTCTGTCGATGCGCGATTGTCCGCTGCGCAATCCGGGCGATCGGCTGGGTCAGCAAGGGTCAGGAGCGGTGCTGCTCGACCCGGAACAGGACGGTAACCATCCGGACGCGGAGTGACGTCTATACTGGTGGGAGGTCAACACACAGGGAATCATGATGATCACCGTTCACCATCTCGAGCAATCACGTTCACATCGGGTGCTATGGCTGCTGGAAGAGCTGGAAGTGCCGTATCAGATCAAACGTTATCAACGCGAGCCAACCATGCTGGCGCCCGAGGCGCTGAAAAAAGTGCATCCGCTGGGAAAATCACCGGTGATTACCGATGAAAACCGGGTGGTGGCGGAATCCGGGGCGATTCTCGAGTATCTGGAACAGAAATATGATCACGAATTCCGGCTGAAGCTGAGTGATGAAGAGTCGCTGTTGCAGTCGCGCTACTGGCTGCACTACGCCGAGGGTTCGCTGATGCCGCTGCTGGTGATGAAGCTGATCTTCGGACAGATGGGGAAAGCGCCGGTGCCCTGGCTGCTGCGCCCGGTTGGCGCGGCGTTTGGCAAAGGGGTGCAGAAGGCCTGGCTCGATAAACAGCTGCAACCGCATATGAAAATGATTGAGCAGCATCTGGCGGCTAATCCGTGGTTCGCGGGTCAGCGCTTCGGTATCGCCGACATTCAGATGAGCTTTCCGCTGCTGGCCCTGGCGCAACGTGTCGGGATGGAGCAGATGCCGGCCAGTCAGAAATGGCTGCAAACCGTTCAGCAGCGTGCTGCCTGGCAGCGGGCTATCGATCAGGGCGGCGAACTCTCTCTGCCAGGTTAATCCTCTCTCTGCTGGCGTACCGTTTTTTTTCGTGCGGCGCTGCCAGTTGTTCAGCGTTTAAAAATGTCTGTAACTTCAACGCCTCAGCCGATGCGGTCAGCCGCTGCCTGGCCGAAAACGGCGCTCACCACCTGATCTTTATGCTGATTAATGTCCTTCCGCCAGTTGAAAATGTGCCGGTAAACGCCGGATAATCGTTTGCCTTTTTATCTGGCGGTCCTTTGACTGCCAACTATCTGCGGCAAGGTAAACGTTTGCCTGGCGGAATTACTCCATCAGCGCAGCCGGATTACCCGCTTATTTCAGGGACAGCGACGGTCGCAGAGCGATCCACACTACAAAAAATCTTTGAGGCTCAACTATGTCAATTGAATCACGCCCGGCCAGTGGAAAACTGGACGCCTGGTTCGCGATCTCGGCGCGCGGCAGCAGTGTGCGTCAGGAAATTCTGGCCGGACTGACTACCTTTCTGGCGATGGTCTATTCGGTCATTGTGGTACCGGGCATGCTCGGTAAAGCCGGTTTTCCGCCAACCGCGGTATTTGTCGCCACCTGCCTGGTAGCCAGTTTCGGCTCCATCCTGATGGGGCTGTGGGCCAATTTGCCGATGGCGATTGGCTGCGCCATTTCGCTGACCGCCTTTACCGCCTTTAGCCTGGTGCTGGGCCAGCACATCAGCGTACCGGTCGCGCTCGGTGCGGTATTCCTGATGGGGTTGCTGTTTACCCTGATCTCGGTGACCGGCATTCGGGCGTGGATCCTGCGCAACCTGCCAATGGGCGTGGCGCATGGCACCGGCGTCGGAATTGGATTGTTCCTGCTGCTGATCGCGGCGGATGGCGTCGGTCTGGTGGTAAAAAACCCGGCACCGGGTTTGCCGGTTGCGCTGGGTCAGTTTGCTACTTTCCCGGTGATCATGACGCTGCTGGGACTGGCGGCGATTTTTGGCCTGGAAAAACGGCGGGTACCGGGCGGCATTCTGATGACGATTATCGCCATTTCGCTGCTCGGGCTGATCTTCGATCCGGCGGTGAGCTACAAAGGATTGTTTGCTCTGCCGAGCCTGCGTGACGCCAGCGGTCAGTCGCTGGTGTTCAGCCTCGACATCATGGGCGCGTTGCAGCCGGTGGTGCTGCCGAGCGTGCTGGCACTGGTAATGACCGCAGTATTTGACGCCACCGGCACCATTCGCGCGGTGGCGGGGCAGGCCAATCTGCTGGATAAGCAGGGCCAGATTATCAATGGCGGTCGCGCCCTGACGACCGATTCGGTCAGCAGCCTGTTTGCGGGCCTGGTCGGCGCGTCACCTGCGGCGGTGTATATCGAGTCAGCGGCCGGTACTGCGGCGGGCGGCAAAACCGGCCTGACCGCCATTGTGGTCGGCCTGCTGTTTATGGTGATCCTGTTTATGTCACCGCTGGCCTGGCTGGTACCGGCTTACGCTACCGCACCCGCGCTGATGTATGTCGGTCTGCTGATGCTGAGTAACGTGGCGAAAATCGACTTTAATGACTTCGTCGATGCGATGTCCGGCCTGTTGACCGCGGTGATTATCGTGCTGACCTGCAACATCGTCACCGGCATCATGATCGGCTTTGCCTCGCTGGTGGTCGGCCGCGTTTTTGCGGGTGAATGGCGCAAGCTGAACCTTGGGACGGTGCTGATCGCCGTAGCGCTGGTGGCGTTTTACGCCGGCGGCTGGGCGATCTGACTGATCAACCGGGCGCGCAGCGGTGCGTCCGGAATTTTTCACTTTTTTCCCGCCAGCCGCACGCGTAGCTGACCCTTCAGGCTTCGGTTTGTTTTACACTTTAGCGCTCAACAATGATTGAAAGATAACGACGCGCCTAAGGAAAGCATGGAAATCTTTTTTACTATTCTCATCATGACGCTGGTGGTGTCGCTCTCTGGCGTCGCTGCCCGTATTTTGCCCTTTCAGATCCCGCTGCCGCTGGTGCAGATCGCCGCTGGCGCACTGCTGGCCTGGCCCACTTTTGGTCTGCATGTAGATTTTGACCCGGAACTGTTTCTGGTGCTGTTTATCCCGCCGCTGCTGTTTGCTGACGGCTGGAAAACGCCAATCAGCGAGTTCCTGCATCATGGTCGCGAGATTATTGGCTTAGCGCTGGCGCTGGTATTGATTACCGTGGTCGGCATTGGCTATCTGATCTACTGGATGGTGCCCGGCATTCCGCTGATCCCGGCCTTTGCGCTGGCGGCGGTGCTGTCTCCGACCGATGCCGTGGCGCTCTCCGGGATTGTCGGCGAAGGGCGTATCCCGAAGAAAATCATGTCGATTGTGCAGGGCGAAGCCCTGATGAACGACGCGTCAGGTCTGGTGTCGCTGAAATTCGCCGTCGCCGTCGCGATGGGCACCATGGTATTTACCTGGGGCGGTGCCAGCGTCGAATTCCTGAAAGTGGCGATTGGTGGTCTGATCGCCGGTGTGGCGGTCTGCTGGCTGTACGGTAAATCGCTGCGCATACTCAGCCGCTGGAGCGGTGACGATCCGGCCACCCAGACCGTGCTGCTGCTGCTGCTGCCGTTCGCCTCTTACCTGATTGCGGAACACCTCGGCGTATCGGGTATCCTCGCGGCCGTCGCGGCGGGGATGACCATCACCCGTTCCGGCATTATCCGTCAGGCACCGCTGGCGATGCGTTTGCGCGCCAATAGCGTCTGGCAGATGCTGGAGTTCGTGTTCAACGGCATGGTGTTCCTGATGCTGGGCCTGCAGCTGCCGGACATTCTGCAAACCTCGGTGGATCAGGCTAATGCTGATCCAAACGTTGAGCTGTGGATGCTGTTCGCCGATATCGGGCTGGTCTATCTGGCGCTGATGCTGGTGCGTTTTGGCTGGCTGTTTATCATGCAGCGCTTCAGCAAACGCCTGCTGAAGAAGAAGCCGCTGGAGTTCTCCAACTACTCGCTGCGTGAACTGCTGATCGCTTCCTTTGCCGGCGTCCGCGGGGCGATTACCCTCGCTGGTGTGCTGTCGATTCCGCTGTTCCTCAGCAACGGTGATCCGTTCCCGGCGCGTTATGAGCTGGTGTTTATCGCCACCGGGGTGATCCTGTTCTCGCTGCTGGTCGGAGTGGTGATCCTGCCGATTCTGCTGCGTGGTATCGATACCATTGATAAAGGTGCGCATCGTCGTGAGCTGCAAAATGCCCGCGCAGTAATGGCCAGCGTGGCGATTGAGAGCCTGCATAAGATGGAAGCGCGACTGGAAAAAGAGTCGGACCAGAACATCGATCCGGAACTGCTGAAAGAGGTGAGTCTGCGGGTGATCGGCAACTTACGCCGCCGCGCTGAAGGGAAAAATGACCTTGAGCACGCGCTGTTCGCTGAGAACCTGGAGCGCCGCTTCCGCCTGACCGGCCTGCGTGCCGAACGGGCCGAGGTCTACCATCTGCGCGCGACCCAGCAGATCTCCAATGAGACGATGCAGAAACTGCTGCACGATCTCGACCTGCTTGAAGCATTACTGATCGAAAAAGAAGAGTAAGCCTCTGCCGGCACGCTGCACCGCCAGTGCAGCGTGCCGCCGGTTCAGACCGACAGGCGCGGTGCCTGGTCTGGCCAGTGTTCGCGGCAGCAGGCGATCCACGCCTGAGCGCTGCGCGACAGATAGTTACCTTCACGCCAGATCAAACCCAGACTCCACTTCAGCTCCGATTCCAGCGGTAGCCACAGCAACGACTGTTTATCCAGCCGCTGACAGATTGGCTCCGGCAGAATCGCCAGCCCCATTTCCGCCTGCACCATCGCCGCCAGAAAATCCCACTGGCCGCTGCGTACCGCTACCGTTGGCGTCAGGTTCTGTCGCTGGAACGCCTGCATCAACTGCCGGTTCAGTGAAAACTCCTCATTAAAAATCAGCAGCGGATGCTGCGCCAGTTCGGCCAGCCCAATCTGGCTGCGACTCAGCCACTCCGGCCGGCGCGGCAGCAGCACGCACAGCGGGTGATGCATCAGCGGCAGGGTATTCAGCGGCAGCTCCGCATCAACCGGCAGCGCCGTCAGAGCAATATCAAGGCTGCCGGCCAGCACCGCCTGCTGCACGGTCAGGCCGCCGAACTCAGAAATTTTCAGCTTCACGCCAGGATAACGACGGCGAAAGGCAGAGATCGATCCGGCAATCTGCATACCGACCATCGGCGGAATGCCGAGCCGCAGTTCTCCGGTCTTCAGCTGGTTAATATCGCCGATCTCCGCTTCAAGCTGATGGAATTCCTGCAAAATCGCCACGCCACGCTGATAGACCGCCTGGCCGCTGTCGGTCAGATGCAGGCGACGGCCATCACGCAGGATCAGGGTACAGCCCAGCTCTTCCTCCAGCTGGCGTAACATCTTGCTGATGGTCGGCTGGGTGACGAACAGTTTTTGCGCCGCGCGGGTGAAACTCTGCTGGCGTACCACTTCGGTAAAGTAACGCAGGGCACGAACGTCCATAACTATTCCTTTTCGGCATGATTCCAATAATATTAATTCATTTTTTTCACCTTCTGTCGGCGATTTATACTGTCCTCCTGAATTTAATCGGGGAGAAAAGGCGATGGCATTCGCAATCAGTTCACGCAGACCCAGCCGGCTGCAATGGCTCAGCCTGCCGCTCCAGCTGGGGTTATATATCGGCGTCTTTGTCGCCTGCGAGCAACTGGTCAACTGGCTGCACCTGCCGCTGCCCGCCAATATTGTCGGCATGGTGCTGATGCTGGTGCTCATCGTCACCCGGATAGTGCCGCTGAGCTGGGTTAAAGCGGGCTCCCGCTGGTTACTGGCCGAGATGCTGCTGTTCTTTATTCCGGCGGTGGTGGCGGTGGTGAACTACGGCGACCTGTTGCGGGTGGACGGCTGGCGCATCTGCGTGGTGATTGGCGTCAGTACGATGCTGGTGCTGGCCTCGACGGCGCTGGTGGTTGATCGACTCTACCGCTATGAAATCGCGCGCGCTGCGCGTAAGCAGGCCGGCGATGCGTGATCTGATAATCAGCCTGTTGTGCGTGGTGGTGACGCTGCTGGTCTACGCACTGAATAAACGGCTTTATCGCCGCTGGCGCACGCTGCTGCTGATGCCGCTGGTCATGACGCCGGTGGTGCTGGTGGCGCTGCTGCTGCTGACTCACATCAGCTGGCAGGACTACATTGCCGAAAATCACTGGTTACTCTGGCTGCTGGGTCCGGCGACGCTGGCGTTTGCGGTGCCGGTGTATGAGAACGTGGCAATCATCAAACGCCACTGGCTGTCGCTCAGCGCCGGGGTGCTTACCGCCACGGTGGTCGCGGTGTGCAGCTCAGTATGGCTGGCGCGTCTGTTAACGCTGCCGGAGTCGATTCAGCGCAGCCTGGCGGTGCGCTCCATTACCACGCCGTTTGCGCTGGCGGCGGCCGGGCCGATTGGTGGCCAGCCAGATCTGGTGGCGCTGTTCGTGGTGATCACCGGCGTGTTTGGCATGGCGGTCGGCGATGTGCTGTTTCTGCGGATCGCGATTAAGCAGGGCGTGGCAAAAGGGGCAGGATTAGGTGCCGCCTCGCACGGTGCCGGTACGGCACGCGCGTATCAGATGGGCCCACAGGAGGGTGTGGTGGCCAGCCTGGTGATGATGCTGTCCGGCGTTGTTACCGTGGTACTGGCCCCGCTGATTGGCCACCTGATGTGGGCGATACCGGCGTAACCGGCGCGTCGTGCTGCCAGCCGTGGCGCGACACCGGACCGGTGACACGTATTTTTACGTAAAGCTTGCTAAATAATGTTGTCTCCGCGTTTCAGACTGTTAACCTTGCGGCCGAATTAATTGTCCTTCACGGAGTGGAATCATGTTTAAGCAACTTGTTACCGGGAGCGCACTTGGCCTCGTTTTACTGAGCGGTGCCGCTCAGGCAATCGAAGGCAGTGTTGACGTCAGCGAGCACAACACCAACCTGAATGTGGGTCTCGGCACCACAACCCCTGGCCTGTTTCTGAAAGGCAACTGGCTGCGCAGCGACCATGACGGCAGCACCTACGGTGCCGGTCTGGGTTACAACGTTGACTTCGGACCTCTGCGTCTGGCGCCGACCGCAAAAGCGATCTTCACCCATCCTGAAGATGGAAAAGATGGATTTGCGGTGGCGCTGGGTGGCGCAGCGCAATACAACTTCAACAGCATGTGGGGTCTGTATGGCGAATATTATTACGCGCCAGAATCCTTCACCGATCAGCTCGACAGCTACCAGGAAGCGGGCGGTGGCCTGAGTTTCACCCCGATTTCACTGCTTAACCTGCGCGTCGGTTATCAGTACATCGAGCTGAACAACAAAGATGGCCGTAAAGATAACGTGCTGGTCGACGGTCCATACGTCGGCGCATCGCTGCGTTTCTGATTCTGCCGATCCTGAAAAAAGGGCGGTACCCTGTGGGGTGCCGCCCTTTTTTTATCTCGCGCTTAGCTGAAAACTAATGCGCTCTGCCCTGGTCGATGCCGGAGCCGGTCTGCGAACGGATAAACTGCATCCGGAAGCGTGAACGCTCCTCCGCGCCCTGCTGCGAATGATCGGTAACCGAGAACAGCCAGGTGCCGATAAACGCAATCGCCATGGAGAACAGCGCCGGATACTCGTACGGATAGATTGGCTTAGCATGACCCAGCACCTGTACCCAGACCGTCGGGCCGAGGATCATCAGCACCACGGCGGTAATCAGCCCCAGCCAGCCACCGACCATCGCGCCGCGCGTGGTCAGCTTTGACCAGTACATCGACAGCAGAATGATCGGGAAGTTACAGCTGGCGGCAATCGAGAAGGCCAGTCCGACCATGAATGCGATGTTCTGCTTCTCAAACAGAATGCCCAGCGCAATCGCCACCACACCTAATACCAGCACGGTGATTTTAGAGACCCGCAGCTCATCACGTTCGCTTGCCTGACCTTTACGGTAGACGCTGGCGTAGAGGTCATGCGAGACCGCCGAGGCACCGGCCAGCGTTAAGCCCGCTACCACCGCCAGAATGGTGGCAAAGGCCACCGCCGAAATAAAGCCGAGGAAGGTACTGCCACCCACCGCGTTAGCCAGATGTACCGCTGCCATATTGGTGCCGCCAATCAGCGCGCCGCTGGCATCTTTAAAGGCCGGATTCGCGCCAACCAGCAAGATCGCACCGAAGCCGATAATAAAGGTCAGGAAGTAGAAGTAGCCCATAAAGCCGGTGGCCCAGAACACGCTTTTACGCGCCTCTTTGGCATCGGCCACGGTAAAGAAGCGCATCAGAATATGCGGCAGACCAGCGGTACCAAACATCAATCCCAGCCCGAGTGACAGTGCCGAAATCGGATCTTTTACCAGCCCGCCCGGTTGCATAATCGCGATCCCTTTCGGGTGGACCGCCATCGCTTCGGTAAACAGCGTGTTGAAGCTAAAGCCGGTGGTCTTCATGACCATCACCGCCATAAAGGTGGCACCAAACAGCAGCAGCACTGCCTTGATAATCTGTACCCAGGTGGTGGCGAGCATGCCGCCAAACAGCACATACATCACCATCAGAATGCCGACCAGCACCACCGCTACGTGATAGTTGAGGCCAAACAGCAGCTGAATCAGTTTACCGGCACCGACCATCTGGGCAATCAGATAGAGCGCCACCACCACCAGTGAGCCGCAGGCGGAGAGGGTACGGATCGGTTTCTGCTTCAGGCGATACGAGGCGACGTCGGCGAAGGTGTAGCGGCCCAGATTACGCAGCCGTTCGGCGATCAGGAACAGAATCATCGGCCAGCCGACTAAAAAGCCGAGCGAGTAGATCAGCCCGTCATAACCGGAGGTGTAAACCAGCGCCGAGATGCCAAGGAACGAGGCGGCAGACATAAAGTCGCCCGCCATCGCCAGCCCATTCTGGAAGCCGGTAATATTGCCGCCAGCGGTGTAGTAGTCGCTGCGCGAACGGGTGCGCTTAGACGCCCAGTAGGTAATGCCCAGCGTGGCCCCGACGAAAATCACAAACATGACGATCGCCTGATAGTTAACCGCCTGACGCTGCACTGCGCCGGTAATCGCATCGGCGGCCAGCGCCGAAAACGGCAGCAGCGCCGCCAGCATCCATAAGCAGAGACGCATCATGATTTCACCTCGCTCAGGATCGCTTTGGTCAGCCGGTCAAACTCGCCGTTGGCACGCCAGACGTAAATGCCGGTCAGCACAAACGACATCACGATCAGTCCGACACCGATGGGAATACCGCGGGTGACGTTGGTTCCCGGATGCAGCGGTGTGCCGAGCCAGCCTGGCGCAAAGGCGATCAGCAGGATAAAACCGACATACAGCACCAGCATAATCAGCGACAGCAGCGTGGCGAACGCCTGGCGCTTACGGACTAATTCATGAAAGCGGGGATTACGTTCAATCTGTTGGTAGATTGCATCCTGTTTCGAAAGGGCGTCATTCATCACATTTTCTCCAGAGGTCTTGCAGGCGTAAACCTCACGCCAGGGCGCGGGTTCGGCTGGTAATTTTATTTGTGACTACAGAAACACACTGCGTAGGGCGGGCATGGCGGGAAATGATCTTCCCGCCGGATAAGGTGCGCTTAAGGCATTTTGATCGACTGTTTCTCCTCAAGCAGTTTTTCCACTACGCCAGGATCGGCGAGGGTGGAGGTATCGCCGAGATTGCTGGTATCGCCGGTGGCGATTTTGCGCAGAATACGACGCATGATCTTGCCGGAGCGGGTTTTCGGTAGCGAGTCGGTCCAGTGCAGCACATCCGGGGTGGCAATCGGGCCGATCTCTTTACGTACCCAGTTACGCACTTCGGTATAGAGTTCGGGCGACGGCTCCTCACCGTGGTTCAGGGTGATGTAAGCATAAATCGCCTGGCCCTTGATGCTGTGCGGAATGCCGACCACTGCGGCTTCAGCAATTTTCGGATGTGACACCAGTGCCGACTCAATCTCGGCGGTGCCAAGACGGTGGCCGGAGACGTTGAGCACGTCATCCACACGGCCGGTGATCCAGTAATAGCCATCCTCATCACGACGCGCACCGTCGCCGCTGAAGTAGACATTTTTAAAGGTAGAGAAGTAGGTCTGCTCAAAGCGATCGTGGTCGCCATACAGCGTACGGGCCTGACCCGGCCAGGATTCGGTGATCACCAGATTGCCTTCACAGGCGCCTTGCTGCGGCTGGCCTTCATTATCCACCAGCGCCGGTTGTACCCCGAAGAACGGTTTAGTGGCCGATCCCGCTTTGAGTTCGGTCGCACCCGGCAGCGGGGTGATCATGAAGCCGCCGGTTTCAGTCTGCCACCAGGTATCGACGATTGGGCAGCGGCTGTTGCCGATTTTCTTGTAGTACCACTCCCAGGCTTCCGGGTTAATCGGTTCACCGACTGACCCCATGATGCGCAGGCTGCTACGGTCGGTTCCCTGGATCGCTTTATCACCTTCAGCCATCAGGGCGCGGATCGCGGTAGGGGCGGTATAGAGCAGCGTCACCTTATGTTTATCCACCACTTCCGCCATGCGGCTCGGCGTTGGCCAGTTCGGCACCCCTTCAAACATCAGGGTGGTCGCGCCACAGGCCAGCGGACCGTATAGCAGGTAGCTGTGGCCGGTGATCCAGCCGACGTCGGCGGTACACCAGTAGACGTCGTCCTGATGGTAATCGAAGACAAATTTAAAAGTGGTCGCCGCGTAGACCAGATAACCGCCGGTGGTGTGCAACACCCCTTTCGGCTTACCGGTCGAGCCGGAGGTATAAAGGATAAACAGCGGATCTTCCGCTCCGACTTCGGCCGGAGAATGGTTGGTGCTGGCATTCAGCATCAGCTCATGCCACCAGCGGTCGCGACCTTCGATCCAGCCGATATCGTTGCCGGTACGCTGGAACACCACCACGTTTTTCACGCTGGTGACGTTAGGATTTTTTAACGCATCATCGACATTTTTCTTCAGCGGGATGCTGCGTCCGGCACGGACACCTTCATCGGCGGTAATCACCAGCGAAGCGCTGGAATCGACGATCCTGCCGGCCACGGCTTCCGGCGAAAAACCACCAAAAATTACCGAATGGACGGCACCGATACGCGCACAGGCCAGCATCGCCACGGCGGCTTCCGGCACCATCGGCATATAGATCGCCACCACATCGCCTTTCTTCACCTTGATCAATTCCAGCACGTTGGCGAAGCGACAGACTTCAGCATGCAGCTGGCGGAAGGTCAGGGTTTTGCTCTCACTGGCGTCGTCGCCTTCCCAGATAATCGCCGGGTGGTCGCCGCGGGTCTGCAAATGCCGGTCAAGGCAGTTTGCCGCCAGATTGAGCGTGCCATCTTCGTACCAGCGAATGTCAATGTTGCCCGGCGCAAACGAGCAGTTTTTCACTTTGCTGTAGGGCTTGATCCAGTCGAGGATTTTGCCCTGTTCGCCCCAGAACGTATCCGGATCAGCGACAGATTGCTGATACATCGTCTGATACTGTTCAGCGGTGATCAGCGTGTTTGCTGCAATATTCTCTGGAACGGGATGTTTATGTATTTGGCTCATGGCGGATCTCCTTGAAGTTGTTAATGATATGTCAACCAATGGTTAATTGAAGCCCGCACTGAGGCTTTGTTTCTTTTTTGCGCCGTAGATCACGCCCTCAACACCGCGCGCGATAAAGGGCTGATGAAGCGGCAATTGGTGATAAGTCCCTGCTGGCAATAAGGAATAAAGGTGTAACTTTTTGTGTTCAGGCGTGTTTAAAAAGCGAGCAAACGCGTCGGGTGAGTTTTTGCGCAATTCTGCATAGCTATGCGTTAATTCATCGAACTAATACTTTTCATAACAGCAGGTTAGGGATTTACGGCTGGCGCAGCATTTTATGCTACTTAGATGGTGAACTTTTAAACGAAGACGCCAAGGGTTGCATTTACCACAGCGAAAATGGTACTTATCTCGCCCCTGTTCTGCAGGTATCAACTCAGACCGCGTCTGAAAATGGGTATGGGAATCATCAGATTTTCGTGCGAGGCGCTGTCTCCAAACACCCTCTAATTTACCGGGCTTTTTGCTCACTTCCCTGTGTGTATTGTCTTCTGCACCTTCGCAGTAGAGAGAAACGGGTTTTGACTGAGGAAATTACGCGTTATGAAAGGTTTTAAAATCAGCCTGGCCTGGCAGATTCTGATAGCCCTGGTGCTTGGCATCGTTGTGGGTGCCGTGCTGCATAATCAGCCAGACAATCGTGAATGGTTAGTCACCAATATTCTCAGCCCGGCGGGCGACATCTTTATCCACCTGATTAAGATGATTGTGGTACCGATCGTGATCTCATCACTGATCGTCGGGATTGCCGGCGTCGGCGATGCCAAAAAGTTGGGACGCATCGGCGTCAAAACGATTCTCTACTTTGAAGTGATCACCACCCTTGCCATTGTGGTCGGGATTACCCTGGCCAACGTATTTCAACCCGGCACCGGCATCGATATGTCAACGCTGGCAACGGTGGACATCTCTAAATATGAAGCCACCACGGCGGAAGTGCAGGGCGGTCCGCACAGCCTCGTCGCCACCATTCTGTCGCTGATCCCGCAGAACATTTTCGCCTCGATGGTGAAAGGTGACATGCTGCCGATTATCTTCTTCTCGGTGCTGTTTGGCTTAGGCCTGTCATCTCTGCCGTCAGAACAGCGCGATCCGCTGGTGAATCTGTTCCGTGGCATCTCTGAAACCATGTTCAAAGTGACGCACATGATCATGCGCTATGCGCCGGTCGGTGTGTTCGCCCTGATTGCCGTCACCATCGCTAACTTCGGCTTCGCCTCGCTGTGGCCGCTGGCTAAGCTGGTGCTGCTGGTCTATGCGGCGATTCTGTTCTTCGCCTTTGTGGTGCTGGGTGGCGTTGCGCGCTTCTGTAAGCTGCGTATCACCACGCTGATGCGTATCCTCAAAGATGAGCTGATTCTCTCTTACTCCACCTCCAGCTCAGAGACGGTATTGCCACGCATCATGCAGAAGATGGAAGCCTACGGCGCGCCGAAAGCAATCACCAGCTTCGTGGTGCCGACCGGTTATTCGTTTAACCTTGATGGCTCAACCCTGTATCAGAGTATCGCCGCCATCTTTATCGCCCAGCTGTATGGCATCGATCTGTCGCTGAGCGACGAGATTATCCTGGTGCTGACGCTGATGGTGACCTCGAAAGGCATTGCTGGCGTGCCAGGCGTCTCTTTCGTGGTGCTGCTGGCGACGCTGGGCAGCGTCGGTATTCCGCTGGAAGGGCTGGCATTCATCGCCGGTGTTGACCGTATAATGGACATGGCGCGTACTGCCCTGAACGTCATTGGTAACGCTCTGGCGGTGCTGGTCATCGCCCGCTGGGAAAACCAGTTCGACGCCGAACAGGCGAAAGAGTATGAACTGCAACTGCGCACTCAGACCGCCAGTTAATCGCACTGCTTAATAAAAAAGGCTCAACGAAAGTTGGGCCTTTTTTGTTTCCGGCAAATGACTGTGACCGGTTCAACCGCACACCTTACCTGACACCTGACACCTGACACCTGACCTTGTCTCTTTTCAAAAGCGACACAAAAGTCCGCGGGAAGAGCAGGTTCACCCGAAGAGTAAAGCGTCCCACGCCAGGGAAGGCGTGGGCCGAGCGTCAGGGATGACGAATGCGTCTTTACGATCGGGTGAATCTTCTCTGCCCCTGCACCCGGCGTGAAGCAAGCGCGTCTTGGCACGATCGGCTGAATCTTCTCTTCCCCTGCACCCGGCGTGAAGCACGCGCGCTTCTGGCTCACACCTTCAGGGTCAGATGCATCACTAAATCCCATCACCCAACCTGAAGCGAACACCCGCCAGCCAGAATCCCCGCTTTATTTGATCCCTCTTCGCATCCATGCAAAAAAGATCTCACCGATGAATTAATCATTCGTTATGATGAGTCATATATTGAATAATTTATTCCTATGCGGAGCCTGTTATGAAAATTGACCTCAGCCAGATGATCACCGAAGGCCGTAATCCTGCCAGTCAGAACATCGACGAGCTATCGACCGAAGCGATGTTGCGCGTCATTAATGACGAGGATAAGAAGGTGGCGCTGGCGGTTGAAGCGATTGTCCCGCAGATAGCCGAAGCGGTTGATGCTATCAGCGCTGCGTTTCAGGCCGGTGGACGCCTGATCTATTGCGGTGCAGGAACGTCCGGGCGACTGGGTATTCTGGATGCCAGCGAGTGTCCGCCCACCTTTGGTACTCCGCGGGAACAGGTGGTAGGACTGATCGCCGGTGGCCATCGGGCGATTCTACAGGCGGTGGAAAATGCTGAAGATAACCGGGCACAGGGCGCGCAGGATCTGCGGGATATCAACTTCAGCCGCGAGGATGTGCTGGTCGGCATCGCAGCCAGTGGCCGCACGCCTTACGTCCTTGGCGCGCTGGAGTATGCCGGTCAGCTCGGTGCTACCACCGTCGCCCTGACCTGTAACCCCGGCAGTCCGATGTCTCAGGCCGCAGCGATTGCCCTGACGCCGGTCGTGGGGCCAGAAGTGGTCACCGGCTCGTCACGCATGAAAGCGGGTACCGCCCAGAAGCTGGTGCTTAACATGCTGACCACCGGGGCGATGATCCGCAGCGGTAAAGTCTACGGCAACCTGATGGTGGATGTTGAAGCGACCAATCAGAAGCTGGTCCAGCGCCAGGTGAACATCGTCAGGCAGGCGACCGATTGCGATGACGCCACCGCCAGTGCCGCACTGAGCGCCTGCGGCGGCCACTGCAAAACGGCCATCCTGATGGTGCTGGCCGGACTGACCGCTGATGAAGCGCAGACGCTACTCGCACAACATCAGGGCTTTATTCGTCAGGCGCTGCAGGCAGCGGGAGCACGCTGATGGCGAAAATTACCGACGCACTATTACGCGACATTCTGCAGGCGGTCGGCGGGGGGCAAAATATCGCTAACTGCGGCAACTGCATGACGCGGCTGCGGCTGACGCTCAATCAGCCCGAACGGGTTGATCTCACCCGGCTGAAAAGCCTGCCGGGCGTGCTGGGAGTGATCGACAGTGATGCCCAGTTGCAGATTGTGCTCGGCCCCGGCAAAGCGCAGACCGCAGCAGAGGGGATGCAGTCCTTACTGGCACAGGGTGAAGCACCGGTGCTCAGCGAGCTGGCCGCGCAGCACAAGCAACAGATGAAGGCAAAACAGACCAGCGGCCTGCATCAGTTTCTGTCGCGCTTCGCCACTATATTTACCCCACTCATTCCCGGCTTTATCGGCGCAGGATTACTGCTGGGATTTGCCACTCTGCTTGAACAGAGCCTGCACCTGAATGCGCCGGGCGAGCACGCGCCCTGGCTGCTGCACAGCGTGGCGTACATGAAGGTGTTCGGCAAAGGACTGTTCACCTTCCTCAGCATCCTGATCGGCTATAACGCCCAGAAAGCCTTTGGCGGCAGCGGGGTGAATGGCGCGATCATCGCCTCACTGTTTGTTCTCGGCTACGTCCCGACCGCCACGGTCGGCTACTACAGCGGGATGGAAAGCTTTTTCGGCCTGACTATCGACCCGCGCGGCAATATTATCGGCGTGCTGCTGGCGGCCATTATCGGGGCGTGGATTGAAAAGCAGATCCGCAAAATCATCCCGGATAATCTGGATATGATCCTCACCTCGATGTTTACCCTGCTGATCACCGGTGCGATTACTTACCTGCTGATCATGCCGCTGGGTGGCGAACTGTTTAAAGGCATGTCCTGGTTGTTCATCCACCTGAATAACAACCCCTTTGGCTGTGCGCTGCTGGCCGGACTGTTCCTGATCGCGGTGATGTTTGGCATTCATCAGGGCTTTATTCCGGTCTACTTCGCGCTGATGGAAACCCAGGGCTTCAACTCACTGTTTCCGATTCTGGCGATGGCCGGTGCAGGCCAGGTTGGCGCTTCGCTGGCGCTGTGGTGTAAGGCAGAAAAAGGGGCGCTGCTGCGGGCGCAAATCAAAGGTGCGATTGTGCCGGGGCTGCTCGGGGTGGGCGAACCGCTGATTTACGGCGTCACGCTGCCGCGACTCAAGCCGTTTATCACCGCCTGTGGCGGCGGGGCGCTGGGCGGTTTCTTTATCGGCCTGGTGGCGTGGCTGGGCTTACCGATCGGCATGAATACCGTGTTTGGCCCGTCGGGACTGGTGACGCTGCCGCTAATGACCTCCAGCCAGGGCATTTTTGCTGGCATGGCGGTCTATCTGGCCGGACTGATGGTGGCCTGGGTCGGCGGCTTTTTCCTCACCTGGTGGTTTGGCACCCGCAATGTCGATCTCAGCTGACGCCAGCGTAATGCAGCCATTCTCCAGTGGCGCTAACGAATGACATGACGGAAAAATGTGAAAGCCGCTGCAAAGCGGCTTTTTTATTGCCACTAATTTAACGGAAACGCTAAAGAGAGTAGGAAAGCATGCCGAAAACATAAAAAAAGGTAATCGTTATTTATTTGCCCAACGCTTCCACGCTGACAACATCACCCCAGCGTGCAGGATAATGGGTCTTCAAGGACTTTTGAGATGCGTAATAACCAGCCCGTTTCCCAGCGTGAATATCTGTTCGACGATCACGCGACCCTGATGTCGACTACCGATCTCAACAGTTACATCACCTATGCTAACGATGCGTTTATTGAGGCGAGCGGCTTCTCTACCGAAGAGATCAACGGCCAGCCACACAATATGGTGCGTCACCCGGATATGCCGGCAGAAGCCTTTGCCGATATGTGGGCCACGCTGAAACAGGGCGAACCCTGGACAGCACTGGTGAAAAACCGCCGTAAAAATGGCGATCATTACTGGGTACGCGCCAATGCCATACCGGTGGTGCGCGACGGGAAGGTGCAGGGCTATATGTCGGTGCGCACCAAACCGGGCGCGGAAGAAGTACGTCAGGCGGAGGCGCTGTATCAGGATTTTCAGGCAGGGCGTACGAAAGGACGACGCTTTTATAAAGGCCTGGTGGTGCGCAGCGGCTGGCGGCGACCTGCTTCTATCCTGAAAACGCTGCCGCTTCGCTGGCGTATCCGCAGCACCCTGTTGACCTTACTGCCGCTGTCGGTGGCGGGCGTCTGGGCCGCAGGCGTCACGCCGGCGGCACTGGGCGGCTTCACGGTGGGAATGACGGCACTGCTGACGCTGGCCAGCCTGTGGCTGGAGCAGCAGATCTCACGGCCTATCGAGCGGATGTGCAAACAGGCGCTGAGCGTGGCGACCGGTGCCAGCCATAAAGTTGATCAGATGGATCGGGTTGATGAAGTCGGCGTCACGCTGCGCGCCATCGGCCAGCTCGGGTTAATGTTCCGCTGGCTGGTGGATGATGTCAGCGGACAGGCGATAAACGTACTCAGCGCCAGCGACGCCATCGCCCGCAGTAACAACGAGCTGAGTCGCCGCACCGAGCAGGCGGCCGCTAACGTACAGCAAACCGCCGCCACCATGAATGAGATGACCGCAACGGTGAAAAGCAACACCGAAACCGCCCATGAAGTGAATACCCTGTCGTCAGATACCAGCAGCGCGGCGATGAAAGGCGGCGACGTAATGAAAGAGATGATGGAGATGATGGGCGAAATTGCTGACAGTTCAAAGCGCATCGCCAACATCACCAGCGTGATCGACGGTATTGCTTTCCAGACCAATATTCTGGCGCTTAACGCGGCGGTTGAAGCAGCGCGGGCGGGCGAGCAGGGCAAGGGGTTTGCAGTGGTGGCAGGTGAAGTCCGCAGCCTGGCGCAGCGTAGCGCCAAAGCCGCCAGCGAGATTAAAATGCTGGTAGAGACCAGCGCCAGCCGGGTCAGTTCCGGCAATCAGCACGCCAGCGCAGCGGGCCGCACCATGCAGGATATCGTCTCGCAGGTGCAGAACGTCACCACACTGATTGCACAGATCAGTGCGGCCACCGCTGAACAGGCTACGGCGCTGAGCGAAGTCAGTAGCGCGGTAGAAGATCTGGATGACATCACCCACCAGAACGCTGCCCGGGTAGCCGAAAGCGCCGAAGCATCCGGCCGCATGACGCATCAGGCCAACCGCCTGGTGGAAGCGATCAGCGTATTTCGCTAAGAGGCCAGCGCCTGGCTGCTGTCGCGTCCGGCACGCAGCGCGCCAGGTGACTGACCGACAATGCGCTTAAAGGCGCGACTAAAAGCCGCAATTGAGCCGTAGCCGAGATGAAAGGCGACGGCTTCCACCGCCTCACCGTTATTCACAATGCGCTGCACCGCCAGCCGCATCCGCAGCTCGGTCAGATAACGCAGCGGCGTCATGCCGGTGGCGTTAAGAAAGCGCTCGGCAAATACCGAACGTGAGCAGCCCGCCACGCGGGCCAGCCGCGCCACCGTCCAGTTCTCGCCCGGTTCGCGGTGCATGGCGGCAATTGCCTGACTGAGCCGCGGATCGCGCATCGCCTGTACCAGTCCGCTGCTTTTACCGCAGCCATTCTCCACCCAGCCACGCACAATCAGCGCCGCTACCACATCCGCCAGACGTGAAAGGATGCCAGCGAAGCCCGCCTGCCGGGTACGCGACTCGCGTTCCATCGCCTCCAGAATCGGCCGGATCTCCGGGTACTGCGACAGCAGGGTACTCACCAGCATCACATCCGGCATGGTATTAATCAGCGGCTGCATGCCGCCGAGTTCAAACGCCATACAGGCGCTGAACAACAGCACGCTGTGTTCGTCGTCACAGGCATCGGCCGGGGCGGTGATGGCGCAGACGCTGTCGCAGATCGGTTTGCTCGCCATATTGGCGACACACTGACACTCCACCTCTTCGCTGGAGATCAGGCTGTGCGGTTTGCCATGCGGCACTAACAGCGCATCGCCACTGTTAAGCTGAAACACCTCGCCTGAGGCGCTGCGCACCTGCAACGTGCCGCGTCCGACAAAGTGAAACTGTGCCCGTCCTGGCGCGTTATCAAAGCGCAATCCGAACGGGGCGCTGACGGCGATGCGCTGATAGTTAACCCCATACAGCCGCATTCCCATCAGCAGTTCACTGGTCAGGTCTTCATAATGGCTCATACGATTCCAGACGAATTATCAAAAATGACGGTGTAAGCATCATAGATCGTCTTGCGGCTGCCCACTATCATCACACTTACTTTTTTTTGCATCCGGAGAAGCAGCATGAGTCTGACAACCGAAGTGGCTGATGAGGTTTCCTCGCCCGCCCGTCCCGCGTGGGGCGCGGTATTTGCAATGGCGTTTGGCGTATTCAGCCTGATCACCGCCGAATTTTTACCGGTCAGTTTACTGACGCCGATGGCTCAGAGTCTTGGCGTCTCCGAAGGTCAGGCGGGTCAGACCGTAACCATTACTGCACTGGTCGCGCTGTTTACCAGCCTGATCACCGCCAGCATCACCCGACGGATTGACCGCCGCATCGTGATGCTGGTGTTTTCGCTGCTGCTGATTGCTTCAGCGCTGATGGTGGCGCTGGCGGGGAACCTGACGACCATCCTGCTGGCGCGCGTGCTGCTGGGCATGGCGATTGGTGGCTTCTGGACGCTGTCGACCGCGATTACCATGCGGCTGGTGCCGGCCGATCAGGTGCCGCGCGCGCTCTCCATCGTCTTTAGCGGTATCTCGCTGGCGACCATTATCGCCACGCCGCTCGGCAGTTATCTCGGTGGGCTGGTCGGCTGGCGCAACATCTTTATGCTGACCGCCGGACTGGGGGCCGTGGCGCTGTTGTGGCAATTTTTCACCCTGCCCGCGATGCCGGCAGAGAATAAGGCGCGTAGCGGCGGGGTGCTGGATCTGCTGCGGATCGGCGTGATGCGCTGGGGCATGCTGGCCGTCATCATGATGTTTACCGGCCACTTCGCCTTCTTTACCTATCTGCGCCCGTTCCTTGAAGGCGTTGCTCAGCTGAATCTCAATCAGCTATCGCTGGCGCTGCTGGCGTTTGGTGTAGCGAACTTTTTCGGGACTTCGCTGGCTGGCTACCTGGT
Organism: Pantoea sp. PGP6; assembly: GCF_053474785.1. Lineage (NCBI taxonomy): Bacteria > Pseudomonadati > Pseudomonadota > Gammaproteobacteria > Enterobacterales > Erwiniaceae > Pantoea > Pantoea sp. PGP6. The sequence goes on along the minus strand of NZ_JBQBMA010000001.1, from coordinate 3,969,103 downwards.
GACCCGCAGCGTATCGCTGACCCTCAGTGGCATGGCGCTGCTGATGAGCCTCACCGCGCTGCTGCTGGTGAGCTTCGGCGACGTCAGCTGGCTGGTTGGCGTGGGCGTGGCGGTATGGGGCATGGCGTTTGGTTCGATGCCAACCGGCTGGTCAACCTGGATTTCGCGCGCGGTACCGGATGATGCCGAATCAGGCGGGGGTTTACTGGTGGCGACTATCCAGCTGGCGATCACCGTCGGTGCCGCAGCGGGGGGCTGGATGTTTGACCTGCGCGGTGCGGGTGGCGTATTCCTCGCCAGCGGGGTACTGATGCTGCTGGCGGCGCTGACTATCTTCAGCCGGGTGCGGCATCACGGTTAATCGATCAAAGGCAGCCATTTGTGCTGCCTTTTTTATTGACTGTGGATTATTAACCTTTTGAGCAATAACTGTGCGAAATGTGCTTTTCATCATCAGTTTTATTGAAAGAGATAAGCAAAAGTCTCCGCTTTTTACTGATCAAGATTCGGCCTAGTATATCTATCAACAAGGCAACACGCCTTACCTGATAAAACTTAATCGAGGAATTGACCATGAAATCTATCAAAACTTTTGCAGCAGTTATCGCGCTTTCTGTTCTGCCATTCGCCAGCTTTGCCCAGTCTGTGACCGCTGTCGACTCTACGCTGGACGGCGCTGAAGCGAAAATCGCTGCTCAGGCGCAGGAACACGGTGCTTCATATAAAATCACCGAAGCCTACACCAACAACGGCGTTCACATGACCGCTGAGCTGCTGAAATAAGCTGCGCATTCTCCGCTTGTGCTGACAGGACGCCCCCGGGCGTCCTGGCGGCGTTGGTTGCTGACCAATAATAATCCTGTCACTTTCCCACCGAAATAATTATTATTCTCAAAAACATTCTCATCTGATCGCGGGTCAGATGCTTTCTGGTTGCAATGTCGGGCTTTCTTTTCACCGTGTCTGCGGTGGATTTACTATGGAGAAGTTATGAAAGCGATAATCAATACGCGCTGGGCGCTGCGTCCTATGATGCTGGCGACAGCACTGTTTTCTGCGTCAGGCTTACTGGCGGTGCAGGCAGATGAACTCAACCAGCCGATCGGCAAAGGCGTGTACGAACTGGCCTTCAGCCCGAAAGATAACGCGGTTTTTGTCGCCACGTCACAGAACAGCAACGGAAACGGTGGCACGGTTTTCCGTCTCGATCCCACCACGCTGGCGGTGCAGCAGTCGATTAACAGTGACCTGAAAGCGTTTGGCGCAGCGATCAACCCGCAGACTAACGTGCTTTACGTCGGCAATACCGTTGAGGGTTCACTGACCGCCATTGACGCCAGCAGCGGCAAAGTGCTCAACAGCCTGCTACTCGATGGCCGCAAGCGCAGTGAAACGGTACGTCCGCTGCAGCCGCGTCAGGTGGCCGTCGATGTGAAAACCAATCGCGTTTATGTTACCGGTCTGGGACCGCAGAGCGTGGTCTGGGTGGTGGATGGCAGCACGCTGCAGCTGATCAGTACCGTGCCGAATACCGGCAAAATGGCGACCGGGCTGGCGGTAGATTCAGCGGCGCAGAAAGTTTACGTCACCAATGGCGACGGTGAGCTGGTTACCCTCAACGCCCGCACTAATGCGATTGAGAAGAAGCAGAAGATCGACGGCGATAAAGAGCACTTTTTCCTCAACATTGCGCTGGATACGCGCGGTCAGCGTGCCTTCCTCAGCGATTCGAAGCAGGCTCAGGTGCTGGTGGTCGATTTGCGCACTCAGCAGGTGATCCAGCGAATTGACGTGCCGGAATCACTGGCGGTGCTGTTCAATCAGGATCGCAATGAGCTGTATGTTACTCACCGTAAAGCGGGCGAAGTCAGCATCATTGACGCCAGCAACTACCGCGTGAAACGGAGCGTGAAAACCCCAGGTCTGCCGAACAGCCTCGCTTTGTCCGCCGACGGTAATACGCTCTATGTCAGCGTCAAGCAACCGGGTTCGCGTAAAGCGCCGCCAAAAGATCCCGACAGCGTCATGCGTATTGCCTTGTAAAAGGTGATTGCCACTTACCGGCGCGGGGGCGTTCTTTCACCTCCAGCCTCTGTAAATAATAAAGCCACTCATCAGAGTGGCTTTATTATTTACAGAGCCGGTTTGCGGTCTGGGAGATCCTTTTGCCCTGGTCGCTCGCGAGACACTTGTCTTTATAGCCTATTCGCTATAAGGATGTTGCGATGTGGGATGAGAATACAACTAATAGATTTGATGAGTGGTTTAAGACTCAGACCGAGGAACTGAAGAGGATATGCTTGCAGCGAGGGTTATCCTGTCTGAGTATGGGCCGCAGTTAGGGAGGCCGTTTGCTGATACCGTAGACGACTCTGATTTTCCGAATATGAAAGAACTAAGAGTGCAGCATCAAGGCAAACCGATACGAGCCTTCTTTGCTTTTGACCCTTCTCGCCGCCGCATTGTGTTGTGTGCAGGCGATAAAACCGGGGTTAAGGAAAAGAAATTCTATAAAGACATGATCAAACTGGCAGATGCTGAATTCTGTAAGTACCTGAATGGAGCGGATAATGGCTAATTTAAAAGAGCTGATAGCAAAACAAAGCTCGGAAAGTCGCGAGCGCATTGCCGAAAAAGTTGATGCAATGCGGCAGGTTGTCGCGCTAAACATGTTGCGGGAAGAACTCAACCTTTCACAGACAGAGATGGCACACGCAATGGGTGTGAAACAGCCAACTATCGCCAGAATGGAACAGGCTGATAACGATCCCCGCCTTTCTACGCTGAAGCGTTATGTTACCGCTCTGGGAGGCGAGATAAGTATCGATTTCAAATTGCCGACAGGCAAAAGAATAGCGTTTGATCTGTGATTAAAAAAAAGAAGCCACATTATTGCGGCTTCTCTCTTTCCAGCCCGTTATACCTCTTCTGACGCTTCGCGCATCATCTCATCGTGCGGGATATCATCCAGAATCTGCTCAAAGCTGCGCAGACGTTTGTAGATCGACATCAGTTCAACCAGCGTTGACCATGAAGCGATCAGGTACTGGAATGAACCACGCACCTGGTCAAATACGTTTGTAATCTGGTTCAGCAGGCCCAGCGTGATGGTGCCGGCCACAATCGACGGAAACAGCAGAAACAGGCCAAACACATTATCCACCTGCAGATAGAGAATGCGGGTGATGTTGAAGTAGAGATAGTGAAAGTAGAGACGGAAGTAGTTGAACCGTACCCGACCGAACAGCTCCTGCACCGTCTGTGGCCGGGCGCGGTCAGCATTATCCTCGCCATACACCAGCTCTTTACGGTAAGCCGCTTCCACCCGCTGATTACGAAACTCCAGGCCGGGTAATTTAATGCCGACTATCGCCAGTAAACCGGTGCCGAATACCGACCACAGCACGGCGGCAATCACCAGCGCATACGGAATATTGCCAAGGAACGGCACATCTTTGACATGGTGCGACAGCGCCACCAGCACCGGCAAAAAGGCCACTAAGGTCATGATCGCCTGAATAAAACTGACGCCCCAGTCTTCCAGCGTAGAGGCAAACCGCATGGTGTCTTCCTGCACACGCTGCGCGGCGCCTTCGACATGACGCAGTCGCTGCCAGTTATGCATATAGTAGTTGTTCATGGCGGTACGCCAGCGGAAAACCCAGTGGCTGATAAAGAACGAATTGAGCACGCCAATCACTACCGCGATCAACGCGATGCCGAGAAAAGCACGCACTTCGTGATAAAACTCAACGATCTGCACCGATCCTGCTTTCGTCAGCGCCTTCTGAATTAAGTCATAAAACGGACCATACCAGGCGTTGACCGCCACGCCGACCTGCACACCAAACCAGGTGACAAAAATAATCAGCGCCGATCCCCAGACTGACCAGCGCTGCCACGGATGATTGTCAATCAGCCGCCAGGCGAGGGCAAAAACGGCCACCATTATCCAGTAGTAGAGATAAAACCACAGCTGGCTGGCGGCAATAAACCGCGCGGCACTGGTGGGTAATGGCTGTTTCATCGCTGCGTCGAGGGTGGGCCACATGCCGGGCAGATGCGCGGCAAAGCCAAACCAGGCAAAAATCGCTAATAAGCTCCAGAGGGCCGCTGAGCTGAAAAACAGCGCTGGCCGCGGGAAAAAAGACTTAAACATAGGCACTCCGCTGTTGTGTGTTGCCTGTTATAACGTTTTGCCTGCCTGATGTCTGTAGTCTGTTGTTTCTGCTGATGACAGCCGGGGTGGATGTTAATGAAATTGTGCGGTTTTGTTTCCAGGAACTAAATCTTTATCGACAGTGGTGTTACACTAGCGCGCATTGTTACCGGTAACAATGAAGCTGTAACCCTTAATCCGCTAATAAAAATCATAACAACGCAACCATTTACCCTTTCATACCGCCGACTGGCGGGAATGAGGCAATGTCATGTCAGAACAAAAAAAGGGTCATTCACGCAGGGATTTTTTGCTGAAGACTATCACCCTGGCGCCAGCAATGGCGGTAGGCAGTACGGCGATGGGCGCACTGTCGCTGCCGCTGGCGGCACAGGCGGCTGAGACCCCGGCCGCGCCCCAGCAGGCGCGTGACTACCAGCCCGCCTGGTTCACCGCCGAAGAGTTCGCGTTTATCTCCGCCGCGGTTGCACGCCTGATCCCGCGCGATGAGCGCGGCCCTGGCGCGCTGGAAGCCGGCGTGCCGGAGTTCATTGATCGCCAGATGAATACCCCATATGCCACCGGCTCTAACTGGTATATGCAGGGACCGTTTAATCCCGACCTGCCAAAAGAGCTGGGCTATCAGCTGCCGCTGGTGCCGCAGCAGATTTACCGCCTGGGCATTGCCGATGCCGATGGCTACAGCAAACAGCAACATGGCAAGGTGTTTGCGCAGCTGAGCGGCGAGCAGCAGGATGCTTTACTGCAGGCGATGGAGAGTGGCAGCGCTGAATTCAGCCAGTTGCCAGCCAAAACCTTCTTTGCGTTTCTGCTGCAAAACACCCGCGAAGGCTTCTTCAGCGATCCTATCCACGGCGGTAATCAGGGAATGGTGGGCTGGAAGCTGATCAACTTCCCTGGCGCACGCGCCGACTTTATGGACTGGGTAGAGCGCGGCGAACGTTATCCGTTCCCGTCAGTGTCGATTCGCGGGGAGAGAGCGTAAGCATGGCAAACGAAATGAAAAAAGTGGATGCGGTGATCGTCGGTTTCGGCTGGGCAGGCGCGATCATGGCGAAAGAGTTGACCGAAGCGGGTCTCAACGTGCTGGCGCTGGAACGCGGACCGCATCGCGATACCTATCCTGACGGCTCTTACCCGCAGTCAATTGATGAGCTGACCTACAACGTCCGCAAAAAACTGTTCCAGGATCTCTCTAAAAGCACCGTCACCATTCGTCATGATGCTTCGCAGACCGCGGTACCTTATCGCCAGCTGGCCGCGTTTCTGCCGGGCACCGGCACCGGCGGCGCGGGTCTGCACTGGTCTGGCGTCCATTTCCGCGTCGATCCGATTGAACTGCGGATGCGCAGCCATTACGAAGAGCGTTACGGCAAGAACTTCATTCCGCAGGGTATGACGATTCAGGACTTTGGCGTCAGCTATGACGAACTGGAGCCGTTCTTCGACAAGGCGGAAAAGGTGTTTGGTACCTCAGGCAGCGCCTGGAGCATCAAAGGTCAGGTGGTGGGGAAAGACAAGGGCGGTAACCCGTTTGCGCCCGATCGTTCAGATAACTTCCCGCTGCCCGCGCAGAAGCGCACTTATTCAGCGCAGCTGTTCGCCCAGGCAGCAGAGTCGGTGGGCTATCACCCTTACGATCTGCCGTCCGCTAACACCTCCGGCCCGTACACTAATCCCTACGGCGCACAGATGGGCCCGTGCAACTTCTGCGGTTTCTGCAGTGGTTATGCTTGCTACATGTACTCCAAGGCGTCGCCAAACGTCAATATTCTGCCTGCGCTGCGTCAGGAACCGAAGTTTGAGCTGCGCAACAACGCCTACGTGCTGCGGGTTAACCTCAGCGACGACAAAAAGCGCGCCACCGGCGTGACCTATGTTGATGGTCAGGGCCGCGAGCAGATTCAGCCTGCAGATCTGGTGATCCTCTCCGCCTTCCAGTTCCACAACGTGCACCTGATGCTGCTGTCGGGCATTGGCAAACCTTACAACCCGATCACCAACGAAGGCACCGTCGGCCGTAACTTCGCCTATCAGAACCTCTCGACGCTGAAGGCGCTGTTCGACAAAAACACCACCACCAACCCATTTATCGGTGCGGGTGGCGCGGGCGTCGGGATTGATGATTTCAATGCCGATAACTTCGATCACGGTCCGCACGGCTTTGTCGGGGGATCGCCATTCTGGGTTAACCAGGCGGGCACCAAACCGATCTCTGGCCTGCCGGTGCCGGCGGGTACGCCAAACTGGGGCAGCCAGTGGAAAGCCGCAGTGGCCGACACCTATACCCATCACCTGTCGATGGATGCCCACGGTGCGCACCAGTCCTATCGCGCTAACTACCTTGATCTCGATCCGAACTACAAAGATGCCTACGGCCAGCCTCTGCTGCGTATGACCTTTGACTGGCAGGAGAACGACATCAAAATGGCGCAGTTCATGGTCGGCAAGATGCATAAAATCGCTGAAGCCATGAACCCGAAAATGATCATTGGTGGCGCGAAAAAGCCGGGCAGCCATTTCGATTCGACCGTTTATCAGACCACCCACATCAGTGGTGGGGCGATCATGGGCGACGATCCGAAAACCAGCGCGGTAAACCGCTATCTGCAGAGCTGGGATGTGCCGAATGTGTTTGTGCCAGGCGCTTCCGCCTTCCCGCAGGGACTGGGCTACAACCCGACCGGCATGGTGGCGGCGCTGACGTACTGGTCAGCCAAAGCGATTCGTGAGCAGTACCTGAAGAACCCAGGTCCACTGGTGCAGGCATAAGGAACATGGCGATGAAAAATGGCATTCTGGCCCTGATTTTGGGCACCCTGACCTTCGCCGCGCTGGCGGACGACAACCGTGACGAGCTGGTGAAACGGGGCGAGTATCTGGCGCGGGCCGGTGACTGTGTTGCCTGTCACACCGCGAAAGACGGCGCGGCGTTTGCTGGCGGCCTGCCGATGGCTACGCCGATTGGCACCATCTATTCCACCAACATCACGCCCGATCCGGCAACCGGCATTGGCGACTACAGCTACGACGACTTCCAGAAGGCGGTTCGTCATGGCGTGGCGAAAAATGGCGATACGCTCTATCCGGCGATGCCGTTTCCCTCTTACGCGGTGGTCAGCGATGAGGACATGAAGGCGCTTTATGCTTACTTCATGCACGGCGTGGCGGCGGTGAAGCAACCGAATAAAGAGAGCGACATTCCGTGGCCGCTGTCGATGCGCTGGCCGCTGGCGATCTGGCGTACGGTGTTTGCTCCTGAGGTGAAGGCGTTCCAGCCTGCCGCACAGGAAGATCCGGTGCTGGCGCGCGGCCGCTACCTGGTGGAAGGTCTGGGCCACTGTGGCGCCTGCCACACGCCGCGCAGCGTCACCATGCAGGAGAAGGCGCTGACCAACCAGGAAGGCAGTGACTATCTGGCTGGCAGCAGCGCGCCGATTGATGGCTGGACCGCCAGCAACCTGCGCGGCGATAACCGCGATGGGCTGGGCCGCTGGAGTGAAGACGATCTGCGGCAGTTCCTGCGCTATGGCCGCAACGATCAGACCGCCGCATTTGGTGGCATGACCGAGGTGGTTGAGCACAGTCTGCAGCATCTGAGCGACGCCGATATCACCGCCATTGCGCGTTATCTGAAGTCGCTCGGCGCGAAAGATCCGCATCAGACGGTGTTCAGCGTCGATGACGCCACCGCCAAAGCGTTGTGGAAAGGTGACGACAGTGCGACCGGCGCAGCCACCTATGTCGACAGCTGTGCCGCCTGTCATAAAACCGACGGCAGTGGCTATCAGCGCTTCTTCCCGGCGCTGCGTGGCAACCCGGTGGTGCAGGCCGATGATCCGACCTCGCTGATCCATATCGTGCTGGTGGGCGGACAGTTGCCTGGCGTACAGGGCGCGCCGTCGACCATCACCATGCCGGCGTTTGGCTGGCGTCTGAACGATCAGCAGGTTGCCGATGTGGTCAACTTCGTGCGTAACAGCTGGGGCAACAAGGCGTCTGAACCGGTCAGCGCGAAGCAGGTCGCTGCGCTGCGTAAAGATGAGAAAGATCGGCTGGGCAGCGCCGATATCCGGGTGCTGGAAGGTCAGTAATCTGCCATAAAGCGGGCCGGTCCCCTGGCGGTGCCGGCCGCTTCTTTTCTGCTAAATATTCTCCAGATCGATGCCGCGGGTTTTCGGCCCGTAAAAGCCCACCGACAGCATCACGATCACCATGCTCAGGACGATAAAGGCGATCACGCCTGGCGTACCGGCGTACTGCAAAATTACCCCGATCAGAATACTGCTGAATACCGTAGAGAGACGGCTGAACGAATAGCAGAAGCCCACGGCGCGGGCGCGAATATGGGTCGGGAAAATCTCGGTCTGATAGGCGTGATAGCTGAAGGTCAGCCAGGCGTTAGACCAGGTGATCAGGAAACCACAGGCGATCAACAACAGCGGATTGGTCTGGAAGGCGAACAGCGTACCGAACACCACGGTCATCAGCGACGACAGAACGATCTGCCATTTATTCTCCAGCTTATCCGCGTAGCGGCTACAGATCAGCGAACCAAGCGGGTAGGCCAGGGTGATAAAAAAGGCATACAGCAAACTGTGGGTCACCGTGGTGCCGCTGCCCGACAGCAACGCAGGCAGCCAGTTACCGAAACCAAAAAAGCCGATCGCCTGGAAGAAGTTCATTACCACCAGCATCAGGGTGCGCTGGCGCCAGGCCGGTGACCAGATCTCACGGAAACTGCCCCGTTTTGGTAACTGTGCAGCGGCGTCATCGGGCGGAAAGAGCGCGCCAGGCGTCAGGCCGCAGCGTTGTTCCATGGTGGATAATACCTGATGTGCCTGCTGATGACGGCCCTGCTGCGCCAGCCAGCGCGCCGATTCGGGCAGGTTCTTACGGATAAACCAGATCACCAGCGAACAGACGGCACCGGCGATTACCACCCAGCGCCAGCCTTCAAGGTTCAGCAGCGTTTGTGGCACCAGCCACCACGACATCAGGGCCACGCTGGGCACCGACAGAAACTGCACAAAAAAGGAGAAGGCGAACGCCCGGCTGCGCAGATGGCTGGGAACCCACTCCGACAGATAGGTATCGATAGTCACCAGTTCGACCCCGAGGCCAATACCGACCAGCAGGCGAAACAGGATAATCATCTCCGCGCTCTGCTGAAACGCCATCAGCAGTGAAAACAGGCCGTACCACAGCAGCGCGCACATAAAGGTCAGACGGCGGCCAAACCGGTCGGCATAAGGGGCCAGCAGGCTGGCACCAATAAACAGACCAAGAAAGGTGGCGGAAGCAAACGCCGCCTGATCGGAAAACCCGAACACGCCAGCGCCGCCGGTGTGAAACAGTCCGGCCGCCAGCAGGCCGGAGCTGATATAGCCGGTTTCAAACAGATCGTAGAGTTCGAAAAAGCCGCCCAGCGCCAGCAGCGTGATAAACCGCCATAATCCGGCGGAGGAGGGCAGCGCATCAATGCGGCCGGCTAAGCTGGAACGGGCAGCCGCTGCGGTGGCAATCGGCGTAATCCCGGTGGTACAGGTGGTTGTCATGTCAGGCTAAACCTCGGGCAGTGTTTGCAGGTGTCGCAGGGCTGATGCTTATTAAAATAGTTAACCCTTAGCACGCGAAGAAATAGCAGAATAATCAATTCGCCTGCGGTTGCCGAGAGGGATGATGGTGAGTTTTTAGCAACGTACGTTGCACTTTTCGCCGTCCGTGGCGTTGTGCCTTACGGCAGATGCGGCCAGACGCCCGGACCGATCGGCAGTCCCAGCCAGTACCACACCACCAGCAGCGCTATCCAGCTGATAAAAAACACCAGCGGGTAGGGAAAGATCAACACGTAATAGGTGCCGAGCTGCGCATCTTTCTGGTATCGCTGCAAAAAGGCGAGAAACAGCGGCAGGAACGGCGACATCGGCGCCAGCGGCAGCACCGCTGAATCAGCAATACGGAAAATCATCTGCGCAAAGGCGGGATGAAAGCCGAGCAGCATAAACATCGGCACAAACACCGGGGCCAGAATTGACCAGATCGCCGAGCCGCTGGCGATAAACATACAGAGAAACGCCGACAGGAACATCAGTCCGAGAAACGCCGGCGCGCCGCTGATACCCGCGCTTTCCAGCACATCTGTCAGGCCAATCGCCATAAACTTGCCCATGTTGCTCCAGTTAAAGAACGCCACGAACTGCGACAGCGGAAACACCATCACGATAAAGCCCGCCATCCCTTTCATCGGATCGACCAGCAGCTGCGGAATATCGTCCGGGCGGCGGATCTGGCGGGTGACCACGCCATAGGCAATCGCCACCACAAAGAAGAACAGGATGATGATCGGTACGATCCCCTGAATAAACGGCGAGGGAATGATGGCCCCGCTGGTGGGGTTACGCAGCGGGGCATTCTCCGGCACCACCAGCAGTGCCATCAGGGCGATAAACAGCAGCGCAGCAATCCCGGCGGCCCGCAGGCCACGGTTCTCCAGCGGCGTGAGCGGGGCCAGCCTTTCACCGTTGCCCTGCCACTGTGGCAGGCGCGGCTCGACAAATTTATCGGTCAGCAGCGCCCCGACAAAGGTCAGGACAATCACCGAGGTCGCCATAAAAAACCAGTTATCGATGACGCTGACGTGCACCGTATCGCTGACCGCTTTGGCCGCTTCGGTACTGATGCCGGAGAGCAGCACGTCAGTGGTGACGATCAGCAGATTGGCAGTAAAACCCGACGCCACCCCAGCAATCGCCGCCAGCAGTCCCGCTACCGGGTGACGGCCGACTGCCAGGAAGATCAGCGCACCGAGCGGCGGCATCACCACCAGCGCCGCATCCGACGAGATATGGCTGAAGAAGGCAATAAACAGCACCATGTAACTGGCGTAGCGACGGCTGACGCGCGACGCCATCTTCACCATCAGCGACTGCAACAGGCCGACTTTTTCCGCCAGACCGGCCCCAATCACCAGCGCCAGAATCGATCCCAGCGGAGTAAAGCTGCTGAAGTTCTTGATGATATTCGGCAGGATCCACTGAATACCGGCGACGCTCAGCAGGTTATTTACCCGCACCATTTCGCCGTTGCTGGGATTTTTTACCGCCAGATCCAGCGCACTGATAATGGCGGTGGCCACCATCAGCACCACAATCAAATAGACAAACAGTAAAAACGGATTGGGGACTTTATTTCCCACCCGCTCAACCCAGCTAAAAAGTCGTCCAGGGCTGCGGTTCTCTGATGTTGCTTCCATCGTTTCTGGTCTCGTCTTGTGTCCCGTCATCCACGGCAGCGCGCGCGATACCGGACGTTGAGTAAGGCGTCCGGCAATACATTCACCTGCGGCACGGCGGAATCAGAGAAGGTGTTTGCAATAATATTTTTTATAGCGGTCCGCGCCGGTGACGCGGCCGTTGGCTCATTCGGCCAGTTTTGTTGGTGTGATCCCGGCAGGGATCGGGCAGTGATAAGGTTGTGTGGCGCGGACCCGGTTGAACTCGGCCTGACAGCGAGCCAGCGCCGCCGGATCCTGCAACAGCGTGACGACGGTGGCGGCCATCACTTTGCCCGCCAGCAGCATCCCCTTGTGCCCAATGCTGGTGCGACCCTGCGCCACCAACTGCCAGGTATGCAGCGGCGTACCGAAGGTGAAGCAGGGCGCAAAGCACTGTGCGGTCGGCGTCACCCAGCTGACATCCCCGACATCAGTCGAGCCATACAGCAGTTCACGGGTCACTGCATAGGGCGCCACCTGATCCATAAACAGCTTGTCACCCAGTTGCTCAACCCAGGCCTGGCCTGCTTCGCCGCCGGTACGGGCTGCGTTGAGCCGCGCATTGCGCAGATCGTCGTCGGTCAGGGTGGCGCGTATCTCTGCTGCGAACGCCCGCTCCTCGTCGCTGTAAGCGGGCAGACCAAACTGATGCAAATAACGCTCCATCACCGCTTCCAGCGCGCGATTAGGCACGTAGTCAGAGCAGGCTTTGTCAAAACGCACCGTCAGCGTGGTGTCGGTCATCAGCGCGGCCCCGCGGGCGACGTTGATTACCCGCTGATAGATATCCTGCGCCTGCTGCAGTTCCGGCGCGCGGATCAGGTAGAGCACTTCCGCGTCGGCCTGCACCACGTTCGGCGAGACGCCGCCGCTGTTGGTGACCGCATAGTGCAGCCGCGCTTCCTGCACGATGTGCTCACGCAGAAAGTTGGCGCCGGTGTTCATCAGGGTGACCGCATCCAGCGCGCTGCGACCGAGGTGCGGTGAGTTAGCAGCGTGCGCCGCCACCCCTTTGAAGCTGAACGCCGCCTGGATATTGGCGAGGGTGCGTAGGTTAAACATCCCGCTGAAGCCTTCGGGATGCCAGGTCACCGCAGCATCGACATCATCAAACAGCCCTTCACGCACCATAAAGGTTTTGCCGGAGCCGCCTTCTTCGCCGGGACAGCCGTAAAACCGTACCGTTCCGCCAGTGGCATGCTGCTGCATCCAGGCTTTTACCGCGCTGGCCGCCGCCACGCCAGCGGTGCCGAGCAGGTTATGGCCGCAGCCGTGGCCGTTGCCGTTGGCCTCCAGCGGTTGCGGTCGGGCGCATCCGGCCTGCTGGCTCAGACCCGCCAGCGCATCAAACTCCCCGAGGATGGCGATCACCGGTTTACCGCTGCCGAAGCTGGCGATAAAGGCGGTATCAAGGCCGCCGACGCCGTGCGCCACGGTGAAGCCCTCATCTGCCAGCGCATCGGCCAGCAGGGCGGACGAGCGGGTTTCGGCAAAGCGGGTTTCCGGTGTGTCCCAGATGGCATCGCTGAGGGCGCTGAAGCGTGCCTGATGACGGTCGATATAATCAGCAATGAAGGTTTCCATCATCGGCCACCGCCAAACTGCGCCTGATTCAGCGCCAGGGTTGCCAGCAGGGTGATCGCCACGGGCATCACCTGCTCATCAAAGTCGAACTTCGCGTTGTGGTGTCCCGCCGCCAGATCGCAGCCGAAAATGGCGTACGAGGCCTGACCGCCGTGCTGCTTGACCCGCTCCATCATGTAGGTGGCATCTTCCGAACCGGCCGCCTGGGCTTTGCGATCGACCACCGAATCGAAAATCCCGAGCGCATCTGCCTGCTGGTGGATGAAGTCCACCCACGGCTGGGTCGGCGTGGAGCTGCGGGCAGCCCCCATCAGCTGCACCTGATGTTCAACGCCATACATCGCCGCCGCGCCGGCAATGACCCGCAGCGCCTGCTGGTAAATGTCATCGTTAACCTGATTGGTAATGCCGCGGGTTTCGACTTTCAGCAGCGCACAGTCAGGTACCACGTTACGACCGGTACCGGCCTGCAATACGCCAACGTTAACCCGGGCCACCCCGCCGCTGTGCTGGGTAAGACCGTGCAGCGCCAGCGTGGCCTGGGCCGCCGCCAGCAGGGCATTGCGACCCTCTTCCGGGCGGCCACCGGCATGCGCGCCGACGCCGGTAAAATTGACGTCGAGCTTGGTGGTGGCGAGGAAGCTGTCGCTGCCGCACACCAGTTCACCCGCCGGCACGCCGGTGCCGAGGTGAATGGCAGTAAACAGATCCACATCATCCACCACGCCTGCCGCCACCATCGCTTTGGCGCCGCGCACACCCTCTTCGGCCGGCTGGAAAATTAATTTAATCGTGCCGCTCAGCTGATCTTTCATCGCCATTAATACCGACGCCAGGCCGAGGCCGATGGTGGTGTGACCGTCATGACCGCAGGCGTGCATCATGCCGGGATTGCAGGAGGCGAAGCCTTCACGCTGTGGCAGGTGATCTGCGGCCTGGCTCTCGTTGAGATCGAGTGCGTCCATATCTACCCGAAAGCCGATAACCGGACCGGGACGGCCGGTATCCAGCGTCGCCACGATGCCGCAAAATCCGCCGGAGAAGTGGCTAATCCACTGCGGTAAAGCCCCCTGTTGCAGCGCCCGGGTTTCCTGCTGCTTCAGCACGTCTTCGCTGGGTAAGCCCATGCGCGCGTCGGCATCGATCACCTCACGGCCCAGTTGCAGTTGATAACCCAGCTTGTGCAGTTCGTCGGCCACCCGGGTGGCGGTGCGGAACTCGACCCAGCCAGATTCGGCATAATGGTGGAACTCCCGTCGCCAGCTTTTTAACTGCGCCAGCCGGGCACTGATATGGTCGGAAAGAGTATTCATCGGCACGATCCTTACTGTTGGTTTTTTACGCACTGTCTCGAATCTACACAATGGTAATAACCGGCATAAGATGCGAATATCTTGTGACTGATAAACAACGGTTATCACAAAATCTATGTCTGCCAACCTCAAGCTTCACCAGCTGCGCGCCTTTGTCGATGTGGCGCGTCAGGGCAGTATCCGCGCGGCGAGCCGTCTTTCCGGGCTTTCTCAGCCAGCATTAACCAAAGCGATCCAGGAGCTGGAGCGTGAACTTGGCGCGCGGCTGTTTATCCGCCGTCAGCAGGGCGTGGTCTTAACCGATATCGGTGATAACTTTTTTCGTCATGCCAGTCTGGTACTGGCCGAGCTGCGGGTGGCGCAGGAGGATATTCAGCAGCGGCTGGGGCTGGGTGGCGGTCAGGTGAACATTGGCGTTGGCGGCAGCGTGGCACGCACCATCATGCCGCAGGTGATTAACCAGTTTCATCGCGAATACCCGCTGGTGAAGGTGCGCATCGTTGAAGGGCAACTGGTGTCGATGGTGCATGAACTGCGGCAGGGCGCGCTCGATTTCACCATCAATACTTACGATCAAAGCCACCTCGATCAGGAGCTGATGTATGAGCGAATGATGGAGCGTGAGTACAAAGTGGTGGTGCGTAAGGGTCATCCGCTGGAAAAAGCCCGGTCGCTGGCGGCGTTGCAGCAGGCTGACTGGACCATGCCGACGCCCAAAGGCAGCTACTACCGCCTGTTGCACGATCTGTTCGACGAACGCGGCATGGCACCGAAAATCGTGGTGACCTGCGAGACCTTTATGGCCTGTACCAGCCTGGTGGCGCAAAGCGATTTCATCAGTATTTTATCGGTGGATGTGATCGACGATCCGATTCTCGGCCGGTCACTGGTGGCACTGACGCTGGATGAGCCGCTGCCCAAAGCGGTCTTCTATCTGATTCAGCGTAAGGATACCGCGCTGACCCCGATGAGCAGTTATATGGCGCAGTTATTTCGCCGTTATTGCCAGCGCTGACCGGCAGCGTTCTTTCATCGTCTACACTTGGTGTATTCGCGTAAACGTGAGTTCAACCCACAATCGGAGGTGACGATGCAAGTCTGTCCATATCTGTTTCTCTATGGTCGCTGTGAAGAGGCAATTGAGTTTTACCTGCAGGCCACAGGCGGGAAACTGCTGGAGAAAATGACCTTTGGCGACATGCCAGAGCAGGGCGAGCAGGTAGGCGATCAATCTGCGCCGCCACAGCCGCCGGAAAAAATCATGCACGCACATCTGCGCATCGGTCAGGGAGAGTTGATGCTGAGCGACGGAAACACGCAGAAGCCGCCTGCGTCCGATCATGCCGGTTACGCGGTCAGCCTCGCCACTACTGACGCGGAACAGGGTAAAGCCTGGTTTGAGAAACTGTCAGTGGGCGGTAACGTGACGACCCCGTGGCAGGAGACGTTCTGGTCGAATGGCTTTGCGATGTTTATTGATAAGTTCGGCATTCCATGGCGCATCAACGTGGTGAAACCGCAGGAATAATGGTGTGGTTTAGCCGATCGGCGCCGGCAACAGCGGCGCCGTTTTCAGCTCACAGTCACAACGGCCAGCTTTGCAGCCAGCCGCGTGCTCATCAGAAGTTGTAACCCGCCACCAGGTAGTAACCCCAGCCGGTCGATTTCACTTCAAACGGACCGTTGCCGAAGTTCAGCTCCTGCCCATCCGCCCACTGACCGCCATTGTGGAAGTAACGCGCCACGGCAGAGAAGTGCCAGTGATCGTAACCCAGTGACAGAATGTGGCTGGAGGCGATGGAGTTGCTGGTGCGCGACGACCCGCCTTTCTCGTTGAGATCGGAGCCCCAGTCAAAGTTGGTGAAGCCCACATAGCCAAGATTACCGCCCCACAGCGTGGTGATCGGCACGAAATATTTCACCTTGAAGCGATAGCCATCCCAGCTGTTTTCATTCGCGGCGCCGTAGTTTTCCCACTGGTATTTGGCATAGACGTTCAGTGACAGGCCGACATCGCTGTGGGTATCGATATCGGTACCCAGGCCCATATACCAGGTGTTCTGGCGGTTATCGCTGTTGCGGCCCATGTCGTAGATGTAGTTGTTGGCGAAGTACCACTCTTTGAACGGACCAAACGCCAGACTGGTGCCGGTCAGTTTGTCGATTGAGAAGCGCGGTTCAATCTCCATAAACATCGGGGAACCGTGGTCAAAAATCCCGTTGGCGTTGCTGTTACCTACGCCGAAGAAGTTGGTCAGATCGAGATAACCGTAAAAATCGAACCAGTCTTTTTTGGCAAACGCTTCATATTCCAGATAAACGTCGTTGTTGAACTGTGGTCCAAAGCGCGTGTGGTAGCTGCCCACCACGTTTACGCTCTGATGCCACCAGTCGGACAGGTATTGCGGATCGCTATCAGCGGCTTGCGCAACACCTGTCCAGGAACATGCCAGCACGGCACCTGCTATCAACGTTTTGAATTTCATTATCATTAACCACATGCTTTTGACCGCTGCACAGCAGGCGCAGTCAGAGAGAAGTCGATCCCTGGGTGGGGAGTGAGTTAGTCAGGACAAAACAGCCGGTTTTCAGCTCGCGTAGCGTGCCTGCAACACAGCGATAGAAAATAGATTTTGCTCACGTTTGTCAAAAAGTGTTGCATTACAATTCAGTGAAAATGTGACGTGATTCACAATAATGGCGATGATCGAACGGAACCAGGCAACCGTTTACGTTGTCTGGTTCGTGATCAAATGGGCGGGATCAGGGAAAAGTGACGCGGACCTGCAAACCACAAATAGCACCCTGTGGCGTCAGACAATTGGAGAGGGCGACCTGAATCTGATGCTTCTGCGCGACGCTGCGCACAATCGATAAGCCGAGGCCGCTGCCCTGCGCTTTAACGTCAGGCGAACGGGTGAAACGGTCAAAGGCGCGTTCAATAAACGCCTCCGGCATTCCCGGTCCGTTATCGACGATATCGACCACCGTCCGGCCCGCGACCCGATGCAGCAGAACATCCACCAGGCTCCCCTCCGGGGTGTGCAACATGGCGTTACCAATCAGGTTATCAAACAGGCTGCGCAGCTCAGATCGGCTGGCCTGCAGACGATACTGGGTCGAGCCATTAAAGCCGATATCAATGCCGCGTTTATCCGCTACCACCATTAGCTGCTCGATGCTCTCTTTCAGCAGATCTTCCAGTTCAATCTGCTCAATGCTGGCGACCACGCTTTGATCTTCCTGACGAGACACATTCAGCAACTGGGTCACCAGATGGCGGGTGCGCGTCACGCCTGCTTCGAGCTGACTGAACTGCCGGCTGGCCTCGCCAGGCTGAATATGCTGCCGCAGGTTCTCCAGCTGCAATGTGACAGCGGTGACCGGCGTACGCAGTTCGTGGGCGGCATCTTCCAGGAACTGCCGCTGGGATGACCAGGCTTCACGCAGCTTGTTCAGCAACGAGTTATACGCGGCGACCAGCGGCAGGATCTCATCCGGCAGCCCTTCGGGTGAGACATTGTGCGGATGATGCGTCTCCTGCGCTGCAATCTGCCGCGAGGCGACCTGCAGATCGCGAGTGATCTTGCGGACCACCAGCCAGATCACCAGCAGCGACAGCGGCATCATCAGGATCAACGGAATGATCGCCGACAGCGCCCGTTTTACCATCAGCGCTTTCATGTAGCTGAGGTTGTGCATCACCTGAATAGTCTTGATCTCACTGCCAGGCTGGCCCGGACGGGTGTAGATACGCCACTCACAGTCATCACAGTGTCCTACGTCGACATCACGATAACCGCGCTGAGTTTGCAGCGGCGCGTGCAGTTCCGGCCACGAGCTGGCGCGCAGTCGGCCCTGGCTATCCCACAGCTGAACCACAAAGGCGCTTTTCGCTTTGTCAGGCGTAATCATCGGTGACAGCGCCGGCATCTGTTTGTTGGTAGACCAGGCATCAGCGATTTTTGACAGCTGATCGTCCTTCATGGTGCCTACCATGTCGCCGTAGCAGCTGAAGAAATACCAGGTGACGCCGCCGATCATCAGCAGATGAATAATCAGCAGCGTACTGAGTAATTTATTGCGCAATGAGCGCATAAAGGGGAACGATTTCATATCGCCGGCACCCGCCAGCCCAGCCCGCGGACGTTACGAATCGCGTCGTTATCCAGTTTGCGCCGCATCCCGTGGATCAGCACATCGACCGCGTTGCTGCTCACTTCGTCGCCCCAGCCGTAAATGCGATTCTCCAGCTGCTCGCGAGAAAGAATGGCACCCGGACGCTCCAGCAAAGCATACAGCAGGGCGTATTCACGTGCGGTCAGCTGCTCGCGCTGGCCCTTATAGAGCACTTCGCGCGTCATCATATCCAGCTGTACGTCGCCACTGCCGAGAAGCGAGTCAGCCGCACCGTGGCGACGTCGGGTAATCGCCCGCATCCGGGCCAGCACTTCCTGTAAATCGAACGGTTTAAGCAGGTAATCGTCAGCACCGCTGTCGAGCCCCTGCACCCGCTGCGCCACAGTATCGCGCGCCGTCAGAATCAGTACCGGCGTGGAATCGCCGCGCCCGCGCGCCCGGCGCAGCACCTGCAATCCATCATCACGCGGCAAGCCGAGATCCAGCAACACGCAGCTGTAGCCGCCTTCGCTCCAGGCGTTATGGGCATAAACGCCATCGCGTACCCAATCCACCGACCAGCCCGCGCCCTCTAAAGCCTGCTGCAGGTTCGCGCCGATCATTTCATCATCTTCAACCAATAACACGCGCATGGCTGATCTCCTCTGGAAAGATGGGAGCAGTTTATGCCCGGATAGTTAGCACAGAATTATCCGCCGTCATACTTCGCGCCACAGCGGCGTTGGCTGCACTTTTTCGCCCTGGTCACTTCCGCCGTCATACTTCGTACTACAGCCGCGTTGGCTGCATTTACTCACCTCAGTCACTTCCGCCTTCGTACTTCGCGCTATAGCAGCGTGGCTGCATTGGTCGGCTTGCTGCAACGTGAATTACTCTGGCGTTATTTAACACAAATTTGCCTGACGGACCCGGGCGTGACTTAACGCAAATTATTTAAATTCTGGCCGCTATGGCTTAACGAAGAATAGTTAAATCGACGCTGGCGTGATTTAACACAAATTATTTTACCGGAAGGCCGGTGTTACTTAACGCTTATTATTCAGGCGGGTTGCTGTTGTTACCTGGTGGATAAACGCTAGCCGCAGGCCCGAATCTGACGGTTGCTAATTCTGCGCTAATTTTCTGCTAATTAAGGGATAAATTTAACCGGGTAAAGTGGGTTCACTGCACATCAGCGTAAACCAGGAGGAACCCATGAATCAGCGCGAGTTTATTCGCAGTTTGCTGGAATGGATAGAGAACAATCTAGGACACGATCTGCATCTGGATGAGGTGGCGCGCCGCTCTGGCTATTCCCGCTGGCACCTGCAACGGCTGTTTCGCCAGCATACCGGATTTTCACTGGCTGAATATATTCGCCAGCGGCGATTAACTGAATCTGCGCTGACGTTGCTGAGCAGCAATGAAGCGATATTGCAGGTCGCCATGAACTACGGGTTCGATACCCAGCAAGCCTATACCCGCACCTTCAAAAACTATTTTATGGTGACGCCAGGCCAGTTGCGCCGCCAGCGGCGGGTGGAGCCGGATCGGTTACTGTTTCCACTGGCCATGGCCAGTTGAGGCCCGCGATGACCTTCCCGCCAGGTGAAAAGCGCGGGAAGGTCGATGCGCGTCGCGCCGCTGTCTGATTTCCCCCTTCTTTTTTGCCGATCCGTCGCCGTAAGCTGCCCCGAACATGCTAGTTTGATGCCAGAATCCTCAGGCTATCGGAGCGGTAACGCATGGAAAACAGTGCCAATTTAACCGCCATGCTGGTGTTTGCGCGGGTGGTGGAACTCCAGAGTTTCAGTGAGGCGGCGCGGGCACTCGGCTGGTCCAAATCCCATGTCAGCCGGGAAATTGCCCGACTGGAGCTGCGGCTGGGCATCCGGCTGTTGCAGCGCACCACCCGGCGGCTGGCACTGACCGAACTCGGCCAGGCTTACTATCCCTACTGCGTACGCATGCTGGCGGAAGTGCAGCGGGCCGATGCGTTTGTTCAGCAGCTGCATCAGCAACCGGCCGGTAATGTGCGGCTGCAGGCCCCGGTGACTTACGGCTGTCAGTGTGTGGTGCCGGTGCTTAATCGCTTTCTGCGTCGTCACCTGCATATCAACGTTGATCTGGATCTGACCGATCGTAATCGCGATACGCTGGACGGTCAGATCGATGTGGCGATCGTCATTCGATCCCGGCCCCCGCAGCAGGGCAATTTCCGCGTGCTAAGCGATATTGAGTGGGGCCTGTATGCGGCACCGGGTTATCTGGCGCAGCGGCCTGCCATCGAACATCCTGAGATGTTGCCGCGCCACGATCTGCTGCTGTTTCACGGGCCGGCACACACCGCCGCGCTGCCGTTCCGGCGTGACAAGCAGCGGCTGGCGCTGGATGTCCGCAGCCGTTTTCGCGCCAACAACAGCATGGCGCTGCTGAACGCGGCGCTGGCGGGCAGCGGCATCGCCTATCTGCCTTCCTATATGGCGCAGGAGGCGGTGAGCCGGGGTGATATTCAGCAGCTGCTGCCGGAATGGCAGATGGATCGGCTTCAGAGCTATCTGCTGCTGCGTGAGACGCTGCAACCCGCTTCGCCGGTCAGTTTATTATGCGATACGCTGATCGCGGCGCTGGCCAGCGCCTGATTGTTGCAATACAGCAACAATCAGCGCCACAAAGTAACTATCGCGCTACCACTGTTGTTATCTGACGCGCCTGGTTAGCCTGTATCCCTGATTAATGACGGGATATCTTTATGCAACAGTCAGCAGAAAACGCAGAATTTCAGCACTGGAAGCGCAACTTATGGGTCTGTGTGCTGGGCTCTTTCAGCACCATTGTGGCCATGACGCTGCTGCTGCCGTTTTTACCGCTCTATGTTCAGCAACTTGGCGTGCAGCAGCCAGCCGCCATCGCGCGCTGGTCGGGGCTGGCCTACGGTGCCACCTTCTTTAGTGCGGCGTTGACCGCGCCGCTGTGGGGCAGGCTGGCTGACCGCTATGGCCGTAAGCTGATGCTGATCCGCGCCAGTCTCGGTATGGCCATCGCCATGTCGCTGATCGGTATGGCAACTGCGCCCTGGCAGCTGGTGGCGCTGCGTCTGCTGGCGGGCCTGCTGGGCGGTTACGCCTCCGGCTCGACCATCCTGGTGGCGGCGCAAACCCCCAAAGGGCAGACCGGCTGGGCGCTGGGTGTATTGTCCTCCGGTATTATGGCCGGCAACGTGGTCGGGCCGCTGCTGGGCGGCGTGCTGCCGCCGCTGATCGGTATACGTCAGACCTTCTGGTTAACCGGCGCGGTTATTTTTCTCGCCTTCCTGGCGACCACCTTTCTGCTGAAAGAGCAGCCGCGTGCTGCTGCCTCGCCCGGTGAAAATCCAGCCTCAGCACCCGCGACACCGCCGGTGAACCAGCGACTGGTGCGGCTGATGTGGCTGTCAGGCATGCTGCTGATCTTCGCCAGTATGTCGATTGAACCGATTATCACCCTCTACGTCGGCGAGTTTGTGCAGGGCAACCATCAGATTACGCTGATCGCCGGACTGGCGATGTCGGCTGCCGCGCTGGGAACGGTGATCGCCGCACCGCGTCTCGGACGGCTGGCGGACCGCATTGGTCACTGGCGGGTGCTGACGGCAGGTTTATTGCTGAGTGCGCTGCTGCTGATCCCGCAGGCGTTTATTACCGCCGCCTGGCAACTGGTGCTGCTGCGTTTTCTGATGGGGATGGCGCTGGGTGGGCTGCTGCCGTGCATTACCGCCATTATCCGGCATAGCGTACCGGGATCGCAGGTCGGTCGGATGCTGGGCTATTCGACGTCGGCCCAGTATATCGGCCAGGTAACGGGCCCGCTGTTCGGCGGCCTGGTCGGGGGAACGTTTGGCATGAGGCCGGTATTTCTGGCGACCAGCGCGGTAATGCTGCTGTGCGGATGGCTCAACTGGCGCGTGATGAAAAAGTAGCGCGATCAAAAAAGGCGGACCGAAGTCCGCCTGATGTCAGTCCCTGAGGACGGGGTTATTTCTGATCTGGCAGGGCGTAGGCGATCACATAATCGCCCAGTTTGGTGCCAAACGAACCGTGACCACCGGCTGCGATGACAACGTACTGCTTGCCATTCACTTCATAGGTCATTGGCGTTGCCTGGCCACCGGCTGGCAGACGGGCTTGCCATAACAGCTCACCGGTATCGGTGCTGAAAGCACGCAGGTAGTTGTCAGCGGTCGCTCCGATAAAGAACACTTTACCGGCGGTGGTAATAGGACCACCCAGCATTGGCATACCCATTTTGAACGGCAGTGGCACTGGCGCACTGTCACGTACCGTACCAATACGCTGTTTCCACACCACGTCGTTGGTCTTCAGATCCACCGCAGAGATGTAACCCCACGCTGGCTGTTTACACGGCAGACCAAACGGTGACAGGAACGGATTCAGCTCAACACCGTACGGTACGCCGTACTGCGGCTGAATACCGGTTTCAGTACCTGAACCACCCTCAGCGCCTTTCGGCGGTTCGATCGGGTTGCCTGGACCGCGTGGTACCAGCTTCGAGACAAACGGCAGCGCCATCGGGTTAGCAATCGCGATCTGACGATGTGGATCGACAGCGATGCCGCCCCATTCGAACATACCGAGGTTACCCGGGAATACCAGCGTACCCTGCTCAGACGGCGGCGTGAACGGACCTTCATAGCGCAGGCGCTTGAAGATCACGCGGCACACCAGCTGGTCATACATCGTCGCGCCCCACATGTCCTTGTCCGTCAGATTCTGTTTCGGACGGAAGGTCAGCTCAGAGTAAGGCTGGGTAGCAGAGACGTGGTCACCTTTCGCCGCACCCTGTGGGACTGGCGTTTCAGGTGCCGGGACAACCGGTTTGCCGGTACGACGATCCAGCACAAAGATGTTACCGGTTTTCGCCGGCGCATAAATCACCGGTACGGTATTGCCATCTTTGTCGGTGATATCAGCCAGTGTCGGCTGCGACGGCAGGTCCATATCCCACAGGTCGTGGTGAACGGTCTGATAAGCCCATACCAGCTTGCCGGTAGTGGCGTTCAGCGCCAGCACGCTGCTGGCATAACGTTCCTGTTCTGGCGTGCGGTTACCGCCCCAGATATCCGGCGTAGTGACGCCCATCGGCAGATAGACCGTATCCAGTTTCGGATCGTAGACCGCCGGTGCCCATGAGTTCGGGGAATTCATGGTGAAGGTGTGCTCATCGGCCGGAATCGCGTTCGGATCTTTCGCGCCCGGATCGAACACCCACAGCAGTTTACCGGTATTCACATCAAAGCCACGGATCACGCCTGACGGCTCGCGGGTTGAGTAGTTATCGGTAACGGCGCCCGCCATCACGATGGTGGTGTTAGTAATCACCGGCGGTGACGTCGGCTCATACTGACCTGGAGTGGTCACCGGCTGTTTATGCTGCAGATCCAGCTCGCCGTTAACGCCGAAAGACGGGCAACGTTCGCCGGTTTCCGCATCAAGAGCAAACAGACGACCATCGTTGACCGGCAGGTAGATGCGGCGTGAGCACAGCGCAGGCTGGCTGTTAGCTGCATCGGCGGCGGCCGGAACTTCATGATAAGAGACACCGCGACAGGTAACGTGCTGGAACGTCGGGTTGACCTTCATGCCTGGATCAAATTTCCACTTCTGCTTGCCGGTGGCCGCGTCCAGTGCAAACAGGATCTGGTGTGGCGAACAGAGGTAGAGCGTGTCGCGGATCTTAATCGGCGTCACTTCATCGGTGATTTCACCCGGATCGTTAGCGGTTTTTAAGTCGCCGGTCTGGAACTGCCAGGCGACCTGCAGCTCTTTAACGTTCTGGTGATTAATCTGTTTGAGCGGAGAGAAACGGGTCCCTTGCTGATCGCGAGCATAAGCTGGCCAGTCACCGTCCGGAATGTTGCTCAGCGGCTGGGCCTGCGGTGCGTTGTCAGCGGTTTCTGGCAGCGTACCGTTGATGACCTGCGGATCGTTAAACACCGCGTAAGCCAGCACGATAGCACTGGCAACCAGCGCCACGGCCATTGCACCCAGTGGGCCTTTGCCAACGTTGTGCAGGCTGCGCCAGACAAACGGCAGCACCAGCCAGACGCCAAAGATCACCAGTACATCGGTACGCGGTGCCAGTGCCCAGAAGTCAGTACCGACTTCCCAGACACCCCATGCCAGCGTAGCCAGCAGCAGCAGGGCGTAAACTACCAGCGCGGCGCTGTTACGACGCCACAGCAGGAAAGCGGTGATCAGCATCGCTGCACCGCCGACGATGTAATACCAGGAACCACCAATGGCGGCTAACCAAATACCGCCAATCAGCATAAACGCGCCCGTCAGCACTGCGAACAGCACCGTCAGGAAACGAATTACGCCAAAAGATGAGGAGTTTTTCCCCATAATATCGACCTCGTTTCGTTGCCATAAAACACACGAAAACAACCAGATAGGTTGTTCTCAGTTATCAAGTACAAATGATGAAGGGTGTTCTTAAATCACTCTTCCACTAAGTCAGACGATCCCTTTGTGTTAAATGTTATAGCAAAATTAGATCAAGTTTTGATTTTTTTAGCTCAAAGCGCTTCACAAATGAAGTAATACGACATTTTATGAGGGTTTATGAGACGTTAAGCGCACCGCCATGTGCCCTTAACGCCGGAAGGCAGGATTTGTGAATCAGCAGCTAATAAGTTCGCCATCCGAGCGTTGTTGTTGCCAGCCGCTGATATTTATCTCAGCAAATTGTTCCGTAGTTAAACAAGGCGACTGACTTCGTACGATCACTTCGGCACCTTTGGCCCGAAACGCAGCCATAAAATAAGGGAAGGTGAATTTTTGATAATTGTCGTTGAAGAACGGTTCGCTTAAAACAATACCGGAAAATGGGAACGATTCCATTAATCGCCAGTCGGCGCCGGGTGGGGCAAAGTCATACAGCCAGAAACTAAATTTCTCTGCTAATTCAAGCAATGCCGCGCCATGCCTGACTAAACTGGGATAATTAATCCCGACCCGCACCCGCGCATCCTGTAAATGCAAATAGGCATCCGGCACCGCAATCATTCCCTGTAATCGAATATCCTCAACCGGAATAACCATTAATGCTGCTTCAGTGGCAATTTGATTGTGCAGTGAAATAATGTTGTGACTATTAAGTATATTGCTGCTGTCCTGGTGGTGTTGAAGATAGGGAACGCTATAGCATATGCCAGCGACGTGTCGCTCAACATGATGGATAGGTTCAGTAACATAGGGGTTATATAAACTGTTTTTCATTTATCTCTATGAAATGCAATATAAAAGGTGTCGTTGATAATTATTGATATAAAACGTCGCACTTTTCTGAATGCGTGAATAAATATAGATCAACTGCATATTCTAAATCACCCCCTTTATCCGCCGAAAAAGTAAATAAATCCGCGATGAAAGAGAAAATTATTCCTTTGGCATCTGATGATTACCTGGAATATATTCATCAGTCAGGACCAATAGGCGGGTAATTATCCGGCCCGTATCCGCCGACTGCTGCCAGGCTGAACCCTTTGGCCGCACCGGCGGCGTCGACCGGCACCGCCAGTTTCCGCATCCTGAAGCCCATCGCGCAGTCAGGCCAGGTTGACGGCACTCTCAACACCGCGCAACGACGCGGGAATCATCACTTTAAATGGAACAAAACATGGGATTTATGGCACCTGCAGCAGAAGAGTCGCTGTGGCGACACCGGACGTTTGTCGCGTTCTGGCTGGCCCGCACCTGCTCGTCGTTTGGATTTCAGATGTTTTCAGTGGCGATCAGCTGGCAGATTTACGCCCTGACCAACAGTGCGCTGGCGTTAGGCATGATCGGATTGATGCAGTTTATGCCCTCGGTGCTACTGGCATTAC
Organism: Pantoea sp. PGP6; assembly: GCF_053474785.1. Lineage (NCBI taxonomy): Bacteria > Pseudomonadati > Pseudomonadota > Gammaproteobacteria > Enterobacterales > Erwiniaceae > Pantoea > Pantoea sp. PGP6. The sequence continues at coordinate 3,942,743 of NZ_JBQBMA010000001.1, read as the reverse complement.
CTGCCGGACACCTGGCCGATCAGTACGATCGACGTCGCATCGTGCTGTTCGGCCAGCTGGTCGAGTTTGCCGCCCTGCTGGCGCTGGTGGTGCTGACGCTGTTCCATTCAGTCGATAAAACCGCCCTGTGGGGACTGGTGTTTATGATCGCCGTCGCCAAAGCGCTGGAGTGGCCCGCCATGTCCTCGATGCTGCCGTCGCTGGTGCCGCCCGGCATTCTAGCGCGCGCTATGGCGATGAATTCAGTCGGCGGACAGGCGGCGGTAATTGTCGGACCGACCCTTGGCGGCCTGCTCTACGTGGCAGGCCCGGAAGTGGTGTATGGCGTCTCCGGGCTGTTCTACTTTATCTCGCTAACGCTGGTCAGCCTGCTGCGCTATCAGCGTCCCAGTCAGCCACGGCTGCCGATGAACATGAAGAACCTGTTTGCAGGTATTCACTTCATCCGTGAGCGCAAAGATGTGCTGGGGGTGATCTCGCTTGACCTGTTTGCGGTGCTGCTGGGCGGAGCCACCGCGCTGCTGCCGATCTTTGCTAAAGATATTCTGCATACCGGGCCGTGGGGATTAGGCATGCTGCGCGGTGCACCCTCTGTGGGTGCGCTGCTGGTGGGTATCTGGCTGAGTCGTCACAAGCTGGATAAGCATGTCGGGATGATTATGTTCGGGTCGGTGGCCGGGTTTGGTGTCGCTACGCTGGTGTTCGCGCTCTCCAGCCAGCTGTGGCTGTCGCTGCTGGCGCTGGCTGCGCTGGGCGGGTTTGATATGGTCAGCATGGTGATCCGCGGTGCGCTGGTGCAGCTCGATACGCCCGATGCGATGCGCGGGCGGGTCAATGCGGTTAACGCCATTTTCATCAACACTTCTAATCAGCTGGGCGAATTTGAGTCGGGGCTGCTGGCGGCCTGGCTGGGTGCAGTACCGGCGGTGGCGATTGGTGGTATCGGTACGCTGGTGGTGGTGGCGCTGTGGATGAAACTGTTCCCGCATTTACGCCGGCGTCAGAAGCTGGAGAATGAGGTCGATCCGGTTTAATAACCGGCGTTGGGATTAGGTGAGGGGATTTGTGCGGCAGTGGACCACGACGCAGGCTCAGGGAACATACGGCTTGCGCAAAGACGCAAAAAACGCCATCCCTGGCAGGCTCAGCGCGGGCGATTACGCACCTCATCCCTGAGGTGCGCCCGTAGCCGGGCCAACGCGTTGCGTTGTTCAAAAACGCTCCCGGCGTTTTTGTCCCCGGCCCGCGATGCTTTGCTGCAGGCGTATGTTCCCCTCGCTTTAGTTTGTTTGTGTCCAGAGCCTATCTGCGGCCCTTGAGAGTCCTGTAATAAGGCAGGAAAATCTGGAGGTAAGATGATCTTCGTAAGCGAAGTGGTAACTGGCCCGAAGGCCAGTTCAGGAAGCGACCAGTCATACTGCCATTCAAATCCCGGGGCCAGAGGGGGAAGCTGACCCGCAGGTGGGGCCATCAGGCCCCGGTTTTTCCCAGGTTGGCGTCAAATGTTAGCCAGCTTTCACGCATATCCACTACGCTGCGGGTTTTGCGGGCCTCATCGATTTTTATGGCGGTGAGGCCCGCTTCCAGCGCGTCCACCACTGAAACTTTCAGCGGTGTTCCCTGTTTAATGTGTTTCACGATCTCTTCCGCCATCAGCGCGTCAGCGCCGTAGTGGCCATCGTACGCATTGCCGCTGTAGGCGGTATCGACCTCTTTCTCGCCGCTGCGCGCATTGTGAACGCGGAAGTAGTTACGGACGAAATCGCCCTCAGCCATGCCGTCAGTGCCGATCACGCAGAAGCGACGGAACTCATCCGGCACGTTAAGGTTGGCGTGAAAGGCAAGGGTGGCGCCACCGGCATACTCAATCAGCGCGGTCTGGTAATCGACAATGTCGGCATCGCTGTTGAATACTGCGTCGGTACTGGACCAGCCGCTGGGCTTAATGTGATAGACCTCTGAGTCGGCGGTCACCGCGCCCTGTGGCGCATGGGCTGGCGTGAAGGATTTGCGGCCGCCAAAGCTGGCGACCCGCACCGGGCGCTGCTGCATTAAGCCCTGATAGAGGTCGATGTCGTGGCAGCACTTTTCCAGAATATAAGGGCCGGCATATTTTTCCAGCCGCCGCCAGTCGCGCTGGAAGAAGGCACCGTGATAAGGCTTGATATGTTCTGTGGCTTCAATTGAGGTGATCTCGCCCAGCCGACCGGCGTCACGCGCCGCCAGCAGATCGTGATAGAGCGGTGAATAGCGCAGTACCAGACCGACCAGAATGCGCGCCTCGCCATACTGACGCACCAGCTTCGCCATCTCCATGGTCTGCTGTTCGTTGATCACCACCGGTTTTTCAGTAAACACGGTGTAGCCCGCAGCCAGCGCCTGGCCGACATGCTCAAGATGCAAAAAGTTGGGCGAGCCGACCAGCACCACATCCATCCCGCCGTGCTGCAGCAGGGCTTCAATCGAATCGAACGACTGGCCGGGATCGATAGCAAAACTGTGCAGATTGGGCAGTCCGGCGGGGGCCGGATCGTAATAACCTACCACGGAGAAGGCGTCGTCGGCGTTGTTGAACTCTTTGATAACGTGGGACAGACGAAAGCCAAGACCGATAATGCCTACTTTCATGTTTAAACCCCTGATCCTGAAATCGGATAACGCAGAACCCGCCCAAAGCCAGGCGTGGCTGTTGATAATCTGACCATCAACTTATTACGACAGAAAAACTAATGTCAATATCGGCCTGCATGTTTTGCGAAGGTCTTTTTTGTTATCCTTATGTAAAACAAAGCAAAACAGGCTATCTTTAATTACCATATTTATTTGTTATTGCGATTTAAGTTTTTTTCCCCTATCGTTCGCTGATTATGGCGACAACTCTGAATCTGTGGAGGCGGGAGGAAGCGCGTGCACTCACACTATCTCCTTGGTATTGATGGCGGCGGCACCCAGTGCCGTGCGCGGTTAACCGACCTTCACGGTACGGTGCTGGCGGAAGCCACTGGCGGACCCGCCAACGTCTGGTCGCAGTATGAGGCGGCGCTGAGCTGCGTCACGCAGCTGATCGATCAGGTATTTTTACAGGCCGGCTTAGCGCCACAGGCGCTGGCGCAGACCTCGCTGGTGGCCGGATTAGCCGGTGCCAACGTCGCGTCGGTGCAGGCGCGCCTGTCTGACTGGCAACCGGCCTGTGCCGCGTTGCAGGTGGTCAGCGATGTGGAAATCGCCTGCGCAGGTGCGCACGCGGGCCAGCCTGGTGCGGTATTTATCATCGGCACCGGCAGTCAGGGCGCGGCCTGGGATGGCGAGCGCTTTACTCTGCTGGGCGGCTGGGGCTTTGCGCTTTCCGATCAGGGATCGGGCGCTGAGCTGGGCCGCCGGGCGCTGCGTCTGGCGCTGCTGGCCCATGAAGCGATGGTCGAACACAGCCCTCTGACGCATCAGCTCATGGCGCAGTTTGATCACAGCCCGGAAACCATGCTGCTGTGGACCCGCACCGCCGCGCCTGCTGACTGGGCGCGCGTGGTGCCGCAGGTGTTTGCTGCGGCCGACGCCGGTGACGGCCATGCGCAGACGCTGCTGCAACAGACCGCGGCTGATATTGGCATGATGGTGCGTCGTCTGACCGCGCTGAGCAGTGGACGCGTGGCGCTGATGGGCGGACTGGCCGTGCCGATTTACCGCTGGCTGGCAGCCGATATTCAGACCCGGCTGGTCACGCCGCTGGGTGACGCGCTGAGCGGGGCACTTACGCTCGCCCGGACGCAGGCTAGCGGTGTGCCGGAGCCCCGCCCGATCCCTTTATCCCGTCACTGACCTGAAGCCTGTTGCCCAGCGTCAGTGCGTCAACCTGAGGAATTTATGACCGCTCCCAACGTGACCGCGCGCATTCTGCGGTTGATTGTTGAAAACGCGCCGATTAGCCAGTCCGATTTGAAAGTACGCAGCGGACTGAGCATGTCGACGGTTTCGCAAGCGACCAATCGGCTGCTGGCACAAGAGATTGTGCAGGAGCTGGGACTGCGTCGCGTGTCGATGGGGCGGCCAAAAACTCTGCTCGGACTCAATCCCGATCGCGCCAGCGTGATCGGCATCCAGCTCAACGCTGAACGCAACCTGATCGTCATGACCGATCTCAGTGGCAACCTGCTGGGTGAACAGCAGATGCCGCCGGGCACCATGACGCCACGCCAGCTTGGCGATGCGCTGGCGAAATTCCTGCGCGGCGTGGAAGAGAAGCGGGTCGGAGCTATCGGGCTGGCATTATCGGGGCTGGTGGATGCCGAAAATGGCTACTGCATCCGCTCGAAGGTGCTCGACTGGGATAACGTTTCGATTGCCCGCCAGCTGGAGGAACGCTTCTCGCTGCCGGTGTTTATCGAAAATGATGCCAACGCGATGGCGATGGCGGCGCTGGTGTTTGGCCAGCTTGGTACCGCGCAGTCGGCGGTGATTGCCACCTACGGTAAAGGGATCGGCGCCGGGATTATCCTCAATCGCCAGCTCTATCGCGGTCGCCACGGCAAAGCGGGTGAGATTGGCAACGGGCTGGTCGGTGATGGCTCGCTGCGCCTGCTGGAAGATGTCGCTTCTTCGCGTGCTATTTTGCAGCGGGTGGCAGAAGGCGAACCGACAACGCTGACCTTACAGGCGCTGGATCAACGTCCGACGCCTGAGGTGCTGGCGGCGCTGGAAGAGGCGGGCCGTGAACTGGGCATCTCGCTGGCCAACCTGTCGGTGGCCTACGATCCGGACGTGGTCTATCTGGCGATGGAGCCACATATGGCGTCACGCATTCTGCTTGATCACATTACCCAGAGTTTCCAGGCTTACCGGCTGAAACTGACGCCGCACATGACGCCGTTGCAGTTTCTGACCGAATCAAACCGGATGTGGGCACTCGGTGCAGCGGGCTTTGCGGTTAACCGTCTGCTCGACCTGCTGGCTGCCCAGGCAGATGAAGAGCCGGTCACCTGAGTTCTCCTGCCAGCAAAACGGGCGCCGAAGCGCCCGCTGACCTTACCCTCCGCGCCTTAACGCAGGCGTAATCCCTGCTGATCAAACAGCAGGCAGTGCGCGGCGGAAATCCCCAGTTCGACCTGCGCCCCCAGTTCACGCTGATGCGCCTCACGCTCTTCCACCACCAGCATCTGCTCCCGGCCAATATCGAGATAGAGATAGTTAGTGTGGCCGAGCATTTCGCCAAACGACAGCTCACCCTGAAAACGCAGCGCCTCCGGCGTCTGGGCGGCGGACTGGAAGTGTTCCGGGCGGATGCCGAGCGTCACGGTCTGTCCCTCGTGGCACGGGGCGGCAATTTTCAGCACCAGGCCATCAATCTTCAGCTCCGGCAGCCGCAGCTGCACTTCACCTTCACCGATCGCGGCGATCTCCGCCTGCAGAAAATTCATCTTCGGCGAGCCGATAAAACCGGCAACAAACAGGTTATCCGGATCGTGATACAGCGTCAGCGGCGCGCCAACCTGCTCAATCCGGCCCTGCCGCAGCACCACAATCCGGTCCGCCAGCGTCATCGCTTCCAGCTGATCGTGGGTCACATAGATCATGGTATTACCCAGCGAGGCGTGCAGTCGGGCAATCTCAATCCGCATCTGCAGGCGCAGCTCGGCATCAAGGTTAGAGAGCGGTTCATCGAACAGGAAGATGCGCGGATGACGGATAATTGCCCGGCCAATCGCCACGCGCTGGCGCTGCCCGCCGGACAGCGCGCGCGGCAGCCGGTCAAGCAGTTCGGTCAGATGCAGGCGGGCGGCCGTCTGCTCGATCGCCTGGGCGATCTCCGCCTTCGACTTCTTCATCACCTCCAGCGGATAGGCGAGGTTACCGCGCACCGTCATGTTGGGGTAGAGCGCATAGGACTGAAACACCATGGCAATGCCGCGCTCGGTGGCGGGCTGCCGGGTCATGTCCTGCTCCTCAATCAGCAACTGTCCGCTGCTGATCTCCTCCAGCCCGGCGATCATCCGCAGCAGCGTCGATTTGCCGCAGCCGGATGGCCCGACAAATACCACGAATTCCCCGCTGTTAATCGTCAGATCGATGCCATGAATCACGTTAACGTGCTCGTAAGACTTCTTCACATTCTGCAAGCGCAGGCTGGTCATCGGACTACCTCACTCAGAGTAACTGGCCCATGTAAATGGCGTTGCTGCGCAGGATTGGGCTGAATCCCATGCGCTGATAAAAGGCGCAGACCTGCTCGTTTTGCAGGCTGACGCCAAGGTGAACGCCGCTGACGCCCGCTGCCCGCAGCGCCGCCAGTTGGTGCTCAATCATTTTGCGGCCCCAGCCTCCTTTTTGCGCCGCCGGGAGCAGGTTGATATGCAGATGAGCCGGCCAGCGGCTCACCAGCGCCTCAGCCGCAGCGTCAGGATGGCGAATGGCGTCAAGTATCTTGTCGTCAAGCGGCGCGTCGGCGCTGCGTTGCTGATATTTCTGCTGTAACTGTGGCCACCATTGCGCGGCTAACTGCGCTTCAAAGGCGCGGGTATCCGGTGCGGCCACCACATAGCCCAGCACTTCACCCTCGATCTCCAGCACAAAAGCAAAATCCGGTGCGAAACGCGCATAGGGCACGGCAAACCGCTGGCCGGGATAGTCAGGATCAGAGTAGAGCGCACGCGCATCCCCGCCGGCATCCGCCGTTTCCAGGCAGATGCGGTAGAGCGCCGGATAGTCCGCCGGGGTCGCCGGACGAATGACACCTTGATTCGCCATGGTGATTTCTCGTGAGTGGATGAAGGGGACCGTCACTGACGCGGTCCGCCGATGAAAAGTTACGTTAATGAAAGTGGACTTAGTTTTCAAGATAGAATAATTACCTTATCGCACTAACGCCGGCGGTTCAGCAATCTTTACCGGTTTCTCGCTTCACAACTGTGATCGCCAACACGCCCGGCGCACGGCGCTTGTCTCTCTCCTGACCCGCGGGAAAAACGGCAAACTGTGAGCGTGATAGGATTTTCATATGTTTTATCAGCGAGTTATTTTGCGACAATCGCGCTGGCAGATCGTGCTACGGAAGCGCTGGTTCAGGCTGTGCTGCCGCGGCAACCGGCCATCTGTCCAGCGGAGTCTGCTGTTTTTACCGCCAGGTCGCTGTTTATTTGCGCGTGCTCACAGCGTTGTAATTTCACCGGCGGGCTGTTTGACTTTATTTTTTTATTAAAGTAAGTATGGGTGAGCGCGTTTTCTATGCGGCTTCAGTCTGCGGGATGCAGGCGGTGAGATGAAGGGATGCCGATCCTGGTCTGGAGAAGGTGATCATAATGTCTGTTTCCTCAGTTGGTTCGTTCCGGGTTCGCAGTCTGGGTCGGCTTTTGGCGGCGGGCTTGCTGGCGGGCAGCGTTGCCCACGCCGCGCAGGCTGCCGTTACCCTGAATGAGTGGGATATCTATAACTATCCACAGCAGACCGCGGCGGTGGATGAGGGTATCAAAGAGTTTACGCAGCAGAATCCGGGCATCGTGATTAATCGCTCGGTTCACTCGTTTGAAGATACGCGTATTCCGCTCAAGCTGGCACTGACCGCGGGCGACGGTCCGCAGATCGCCCAGGTGAATCAGGGCGGTGGCGATATGGGATCGCTGGTAAAAGATAAGCTGCTGCTACCGCTTGATAGCTACGCCAGCGCTGATGGCTGGACCACGCGCTTCCCTGACTCGGTCCTCAAGCGTAACCGCTGGTCAGACAGCGGTGAGTTCGGCAGCGGCAAACTGTACGGCGTTGCCAGCCTCGGCGAGATGGTCGGGCTTTACTACAACAAGGCCCTGCTGGATAAAGCGGGCATTGCGGTACCCAAAACGCTGGCCGAGCTGGAGAGCGCCATGGCGAAGCTGAAGCAGCAGGGCACCGCACCGATGATGCTCGGCCTGCTGGATGGCAACATGGGCCAGCAACTGCTCAGTACGCTGTGGCAGGCGCAGATTGAAAGTCATGACCGCAAGACGCTGGATAATCTGATCTACGACGTCGGCGGCAGCTTCAAAGATGACAAACTGGTTAAGGCCGCCAGCATGATGAAGAGCTGGACCGATAAAGGCTACTTCTTCCCTGGCTTCCAGGGCATCGGTCATGATGATGCCGCCACGCTGTTCCAGAACAATCAGGCGGCGTTCCTGGTGAGCGGTACCTGGTATCTCGGCCAGTTTAAAGATAATAAAGATATCCATTTTGCCGCGATGCCTGCCGGTGAGGGGGTGAAACAACCGCTGATGGTCGGTGGCACCGATCTGGCCTTCTCGGTGACCAGCACCGCGAAGAGCAAAGAGCAGCAGGATGCGGCGGCGAAGTTCATCAACTATATGGTGTCAGATGCGATGGCTGACCGCTGGCTGAAGGTCGGCTTCCTGCCGGCCAGCACCAACAAAGCGGCGAAAATGCCGACGGACAATCCGCTGCTGGCCGAAGCCTGGCAGGTGTGGCTGACGCTCAATGACTATGACGGTTTAGGCCACTACGTAGACTGGGCAACGCCGACCATGAATGCCGAACTGAATCAGAACGTCCAGTTGCTGCTGGCCGGCCGTCAGACTGCCGATCAGATGGTCGCCAATTTCGACAACAACTATCAGCGTTACCTGAAAACCCTGAAACATTAAGCCGGTGGCCCGGCGCATCGCCGGGCCTGAGCGTCGTTCTGAGCCACGAGTACGGTTATGTTGAATTTAAGCGGTTGGCGTAATTTTCTCTATGTTCTGCCGGCGGTGCTGGTGTATGCGGTATTTCTGCTGTTGCCGCTGCTGGCCTCGCTCGGTATCAGCTTTACCGAATGGGACGGCACCTCACTGCCGGTATTCAGCGGCGTCAGCAACTATCTGCGGATGTTCAGCGATCCGGTGTTCTGGATCGCGCTGGGCAATAACGCCACCCTGATGCTGTTCTATACCCTGCTGCCGATTAGCATTGGCCTGCTGCTGTGCAGCTTTTTGTATGACACGCGCAACAACAGCGAACGCAGCGTGCTGCGCATTCTCTTCTTTCTGCCCTATATCATGCCGATGGCGGTGCTGGGCGTGGTGTGGCGCTGGTTATATAACCCGGCGTTTGGCCCGATCGACCAGCTGCTGCGTGCCATTGGCTTACCGCAGCTGGCGATGTCATGGCTGGGCGATTTTACCTGGGCACTGCCGGCTGTCGGCTTAGTCGCCACCTGGTACTTCTTCGGCTTCTGTCTGGTGCTGTTTATGGCGGGCCTGCAGCGAATGGATCCCTCGCTGCTGGAAGCGGCCGACCTGGATGGATCGTCGCGTCGCCAGAAGTTTATGCGCATTACCCTGCCGGCCCTGCGGCCTGAGGTGCGGATTGCGCTGCTGCTGACGGTGATTGCCAGCCTGAAAGCCTTTGACCTGGTCTATGTGATGACCCAGGGCGGGCCGGGCACGTCCACCATGGTGACCAATATCTTTATGTATAAGCAGGGTTTTGACCTGCACTACTTTGGCTATGCGTCGTCAGTGGCGGTGTTCAGCATGCTGATTGTGTTAGGGATTAACTACCTGATTCACCTGGCCTTAAAGGAGCGGTACTGATGCGTAGTACGCCGGTGATTTCACGCACGCTGATCTGGATCGTGGCGCTGATGACTATTCTGCCGTTTCTGATGGCGCTGATGACCTCGTTCAAAACCCAGATGGAGCTGTTCCAGGGGGTATTCACGCTGCCCGCCTCGCTGAATTTTAAAAACTACCTCACCGCCTGGCAGCAGGGACATTTTAACGTCTACTTCCTCAACTCGGTGCTGGTGGTCATCCCGGTGGTGCTGTGCAGCGTGCTGCTGGGGATTCTGGCCGGATTTGGCTTCGCCTGGCTGAAGATCCCCGGTAAAAAAGCGATCGCGGCGATGCTGGCGCTCGGCATGGTGTTGCCGAGCGAGGCGTTTATCATCCCGCTCTACCACGAGCTGCGCTGGATGGGGCTGACCAATACCTATCTGGCGCTGATTTTGCCGCAGATTGCCCTGTCGCTGCCGTTTACAACCCTGATGATCGCCAGTGCCTTTCAGCAGGTGCCCAAAGAGCTGGTGGAAGCGGCGGTGATGGATGGTGCCTCGCGGGTCAAAATTTTGTGGGGCATCCTGGTGCCGGCCATCTGGCCGACGCTCTCGACGCTCGGGCTGCTGCTGTTTATCTGGACCTGGAATGAGTTTTTAATCCCGCTGATTCTGGTCAATAAAGATGAGCTGCGTACCTTACCGATCGGCATGATGTTCTTTCAGAATAAAAACACTATCGACATTCCGGTGCTGATGGCGGGTGCGATGATTGTCATCCTGCCGCTGGTGGCGGTGTTCCTGATTTTCCAGCGCAAGTTTATCAGCGGCGTGACCGAAGGCGCCGTGAAGTAATCTGTGATCGCCGGCACGGAACGGGGCAGTGGCGACCAGACAAAGGTTTGCGGCACCGGAACGTGCTGCAATTCTTCCTCCTCACTCTTGCGGGAGACGCATGATGCACCTTTCCCTTGCCGATTTTCATCCTGCCGCCGACGGCGAAACCCTGGATACCGCGGTGCTGCAACGCGCGATGGATCAGATTGCCGCCGCCGGCGGTGGCCGCCTGACGCTGCCTGCCGGGCGCTACCGCAGCGGCTGCCTGAATCTGCCCTCTGATTTTGAACTGCACCTGGAGGCGGGTGCGGTGTTGATCGCCAGCCAGCAGCTGGCCGATTACCAGCCGGTACAGGCGCTGAGCAGCGCCGAGAAGTCACACAACGTGCTGCTTTACGCCCTTGGCCAGCGCAATATCACCCTGAGCGGCACCGGCCGGATTGATGGCGAGGGCGAAGCCTGGTTTGCCACCGAACGTGATGAGCAGGGCTATCGTCTGCCGCGCGCCGACCGCCCGCGCATCATCGTTTTTGAAGATTGCGAGCAGGTCAGGCTGGAAGATTTCACCATCGTGCAGGCGCCGATGTGGACCGTGCATCTGGTGAGCTGCCGCCATGTGCATATCGACCATCTCACCATCGATAACGCCATGACCATGCCGAACACCGATGCGCTGGATATCGACAGCTGCGAGGCGGTGTTTGTCAGTAACTGCTACCTCAGCGCCGCGGATGATGCCATCTGCATTAAAACCACCCACAAGCCTGCGGCGCTGCGACGTCCGGCCCGCCAGATTATGATCACCAACTGTCTGCTGCGCAGTTACAGCTGTGCCTTTAAAATCGGCACCGAAACCTGGGATGATGTGGAAGATGTGACGGTGACCGGCTGCACCATTTTCGATTCCAACCGCGCAATTGGCATTCTGTCACGCGATGGCGGGGCGATGCGGCGGCTGCTGTTCAGCAATCTGACCTTTGCCTGCCACCATGCACCACCGTGCCATTGGGGCAAAGCCGATCCGCTGTTTATCTCGGTGCGCAGTCGCGATCCGGCGATTGTGCCGGGCCGCGTGGAGCAGGTGCAGTTCACTAACGTGACGGGCGTAGCGGAAGGGGCGATTAACCTGCATGCGGCGCAGCCGGGCGCGATCCGCGATGTGTTAATCAGTCAGGTGCAGCTGCGGCAAAGTGTGGCGTCGGTGGCGCAGGGGCAGTATGACGTCCGGCCGCCGTGTAACCCTGACTCACCGACCGGCATGGGACTGGATAACGCCTATAAGCTCGATCCGAAAACCGGAGAGGCGTTCGGGGTTGAGCGCTATCCCGGCGGATTGCCGGGACTGTTTGCGCGCGGCGTGGAGAATCTGCAACTGCACAACCTGGCGATCGTGCGGCCGGAGCCGTTACCGCCAGGCTGGCACCCCGACAGCGTGGTAGAGCTGCCGGAATAACTCAGAGCGCGGCGGCGATGGCACTACCGAGCTGTTCGGTGCTGGCGCTGCCGCCGAGGTCGCGTGTCAGGTGCTCACCTGCGGCCAGCGTACGCTCAATCGCCGCTAATACCGCATCACCCGCCGCTTTATAGCCCAGATGCTCCAGCATCATCGCGCCGCACCAGATCTGTCCAATCGGGTTGGCGATGCCTTTACCGGCAATATCTGGCGCTGAGCCGTGCACCGGTTCAAACAGGCTTGGGAAGTGGCCTTCCGGGTTGATATTGGCGGAGGGCGCGATGCCGATGGTGCCGGTACAGGCCGGACCGAGATCCGACAGGATATCGCCAAACAGGTTACTGGCGACCACCACATCAAACCAGTCCGGGTGCAGCACAAAATTGGCCGTGAGAATATCGATGTGATACTTGTCGACTTTCACCTCGGGGAACTGACCAGCCATCGCCTCAACCCGGCTATCCCAGTAAGGCATGGTGATCGCAATACCGTTCGATTTAGTGGCGGAGGTCAGGTGTTTTTTCGGGCGGCTCTGCGCCAGCTGGTAAGCAAATTTCAGGATGCGATCGACACCGGTGCGGGTCATCACCGTTTCCTGGATCACCACCTCGCGATCGGTGCCGGGGAACATGGTTCCGCCAACGCTGGAGTATTCGCCTTCGGTATTTTCGCGTACCACATAGAAGTCGATATCACCCGGCTGACGGTTGGCCAGCGGCGCTTTAACACCGGGCATCAGGCGTACCGGACGCAAATTGACGTATTGATCGAACTCGCGGCGGAACTGCAACAGCGATCCCCACAGGGAAACGTGGTCGGGTACCACGTCCGGCCAGCCAACCGCACCAAAGTAGATGGCATCAAACGCTTTCAGCTGCGGAAACCAGTCGTCAGGCAGCATCTTGCCATGCTGCTGCCAGTAGTCGGCGCTGGCGTAATCAAACCACTCCCAGCGCAGCGGAATATTGAATTTTTCAGCCGCCGCATTCATCACGCGCACGCCTTCCGGCATCACTTCTTTGCCGATACCGTCGCCAGGAATTACCGCAATACGATGGATTTTGTCAGTCACAGGGCACCTTTCCGGTTGATGTTCGAATTGTGTACGCAGTATAACTGTCGATTCCGGGGAAATAATGAGCCTGAAGCGCAATCCAGTGTTGAATCAAAGTAGAGAATCCCGCACCTCAACCGACGACCTCGCTTTCTTCGTACGGCTTGCGGCGCTGGACAGCCTGACCGCCGCCGCCCTTGAACTCGGGCTGTCGCTGGCGGCCGTCAGCAAACGACTGAGCCAGCTGGAGCAGCGGCTCGGCGTGCAGCTGCTGCGCCGCACCACCCGTCGGCTGGAGCTGACGCCGGAAGGGCGGCGCTATCTGGCGGGGGCGCGTCCGCTGCTGGACCAGCTGGCGGCACTGGAAGAGGCGGTGAGCGGCGAAACTGCGCAGCTGCGCGGCACGCTTAACATTAACGCCTCGTTTGGTTTTGGCCGTCGTCATATTGCGCCCTGTGTGTCGGCATTTGCCGCGCTGCATCCGCAGCTTTCCCTGTCACTGCAGCTCACCAGTCAGCCGCTCAATTTCCTGGACGCGCGCATGGATATCGATATCCGCGTCGGCGAACCGCCTGACTCCCGGTTGGTGGCGCGCAAGTTACGCACCAATCCGCGTATTCTCTGTTGCTCTCCGGCCTACGCGGCGCGGCATGGCCTGCCGGAGACGGTGCGCGATCTGGCGCAGCACAACTGCATTCTGCTGCGCCAGCACGACAGCGATTTCACCCTGTGGCGGCTGACGTGCGGTGAGCAGAGTGTCAGCCAGAAGGTGCGCGGCAGTCTGATTACCAATGATGGTGAAGTGGCGATGCGGCTGGCGATGGATGGACACGGCATTCTGCTGCGTTCGTGGTGGGATGCGCAGCACAGCATTGCCGCGGGCGATCTGCTGCCGGTACTGCCGGACTGGCAGGCACCGGATGGCGATATTTTTGCCGTCTGGCAGGCGCAACGGCAATTGCCTGCGCGCATCAGCGCCTTCGTCACGTTTCTGCAACAGCATTTGCAGGTCGGGCCGTGAACCCTGACGGGGTTGTCGTCGACGGCCGGAGATAGCCTGCGACACGCGGCGCTGAGCAGCCCTCAATCCACCGCTGCGTTTACATCTTTTTTACTAATGAGTATGATTCTCATTCTTTTTATTCTGTGTCTTCCCGCCGTGCTGCGGCCTGATGGAAGCCGTTCGCCCCTTACTGGAGTTAAGAATGAAAACCTTATTCAGCCCGCGCAAAGCGGCACTCGCCCTGGCGATTGTCACCACTTTCAGCCTGACGGCATGTCAGCTGCCAGCCCGAAAAGCAGATGCCAGCACGCCGGTTACGGTAGAAACCACCGGCCAGGGCCATCTGACCCAGCGTGAACTGGGCGAAGGTCTGTATGAAATGGCTTACCTGCCGGCAAAAAATGCGCTGTATGTGGCCAGCGCCCAGGGTTTTAAAGATGTCAGCGGCGGCATGATCTATCGGCTGGATGCCACCACGCTGAAGACCACCGGCGAAGGGCATTACGACCTGAAGAACTTCGGGCTGGCCAGCGCGCCTGATGGCAGCGCACTTTACGCCACTAATTCGCTGGATGGCGGCATCTCTGCTATCGATCCGGAAAGCGGTAAGGTGCTGAAGCGCCTGATGTTCACCGAGAAGAATGAAAAAGGTCTGCCGTTCGGGCCACGTGAAATTTTCCTGCACGACGGGCTGCTGTATGTCGGCGGCGTCGGCGATCCCGGTCTGATCTGGGTGGTGGATGCGAAAACCCTGACGCTGAAAACCCGGATTAAAAACGCCGGCAAATGGGTCACCGGCATCATCTATTCTCCGGTCAGCGATCGGATTTATGCGGCCAACGGCAGCGGCGAAATCCTGGTGATCAATCCGCGCAATAACAAAATTGAACAGCGCCTGACCGCGGGCGATGGCAAAGAGTATCTGTTCCTCAATATGGCCGAAGATCCGGCGACTGGCCGGCTGTTCGTCACCGATAATTCAAAAGCTAAAAATACGCTGGTGTTTGATGAACGCAGCGGCAAGGTGATTAAGCGACTGGATCTCGGGGATTCACTGGGGATTAAATTTAACGGCAAGCGCAATGAGATCTACATCAGTCAGCGTGAGTCGAAGAAAGTGCTGCAGCTGGATGGCACCACCTATGCGGTGAAAAATAGCTGGTCATTTGACAGTCATCCAAACAGCCTGCTGGTATCACCCGATGGTCAGACCCTGTATGTGACGGTGAAGCAGGGCTTTAATCCGGATCACAGCAGCCAGGGGCCGGACAGCGTGGTGCGGATCGGGCTGGAATGACGGACGCAGGCGGCAGGTTGCCGCCTGAAAATTCAGGGACGCCGCAGCGTCCCTTTTTTATTTTTCAATACCCTGAACCAGGATCGCGCGATAGTTCGCCCCTTTCAGACGATGCACTTTGGCCGCCTGATATTCCGGGCTGTCATACCACGCATGTGCCGCTTCACGGCTCGGGAATTCCAGAATAACTACCCCTTCCGCTTCCTGGCCTTCCAGCGTTTCCAGTTCGCCATAAAAGGCCAGCGGGTTGATCGGGTGATCGCCGCGTGCCTGGCCCGCTTTCTCGGCGTAGATCGCCATTTCATCTTCGTTCAGGGTGTTATCACGAATAAATACAACATAAGCACTCACAGGGTGTCTCCTTAAGCTTTTTTATCCTGGGTCTGGGTATCAAAGTCAGATGCATCATGACGCTCATGCAGCTGATCGGCCGGGTCGCCCATTACACGGTTAACCTTGCGGCCACGGATCACGGCAGGACGCTGAGCAATCTCTTTCGCCCAGCGCACCACATTTTTATAGGACTGCACATCGAGGAATTCGGCGCCGCCATACTGGTCATTCAGCACCAGATTGCCGTACCACGGCCAGGTCGCGATGTCGGCGATGGTGTAATCCTCACCGGCGAGATAGCGATTATCGGCCAGCTGACGATCCAGCACGTCGAGCTGACGTTTGGCTTCAAGGGTAAAGCGGTTGATGGCGTATTCAATTTTCTCTGGCGCGTAGTGATAGAAATGGCCAAAACCGCCGCCGAGATAAGGCGCAGAGCCTTGCAGCCAGAACAGCCAGTTCAGCGTTTCGGTGCGTTGCGCCAGATCTTTTGGCAGGAAGTAGCCAAATTTTTCTGCCAGATAGAGCAGGATATTGCCCGATTCAAAGACCCGAATCGGCGGCGTGGCGGAGTGGTCACTCAGCGCCGGAATTTTGGAGTTAGGGTTAACCTCAACAAAACCACTGGAGAATTGATCGCCTTCGCCGATGCGGATCAGCCAGGCATCATATTCGGCATCAATCACGTTAAGCGCCAGCAGCTCTTCCAGCAGGATGGTCACTTTCTGGCCGTTCGGCGTGCCGAGCGAATAGAGCTGCAAAGGATGCTTGCCGACCGGCAGCGCTTTTTCATGGGTAGGGCCAGCGAACGGGCGATTGGTTTTAGCGCCGTTGCCTTTTGCTTCGGGATCCCAGCTCCAGACTTTTGCGGGCTGATATGCATTTTCCGACATAGTGAAGGTTCGCCTTGTGGTGTGATGTTTGTCTGGAGTGTAGCAGGTGAATAAAAGCCGGTTTAACTCTGCTGGCGGTGATCGCGGCCTGGCCCGTTGCCTGCCGTATGGGTTATCGGCTGAGGGCGACGCGAGAGATGAAGGGCAAACCGTGCCCGCCGCGCGGATGGCGAGGCGGGCAGAAAGGCGGCAAAGCGCGACTGGCTGCGGCCGGGTGAGGTTATTTGCTGAGTAACTCGCGCTCGATCAGTTCGCGGGTCTGCACTGCCTGAACCTTCATCTTTTCCGGGTAACCAAACAGCGAGGCGGCGATGATCGGCTCACCACCCACTTTGTAACTGCGTGTGGCAAAGTTAGTGTCGCGCAGCGTCTGGAACAGGGTATCGAAATCGACTTCGCCTTCGCCAACGCCGACGTGCTGGTGAATCGTGGCATCAACGCCGGGCGGGTTAACGATGTAGCGGCAATGTTTGGTGTGGTTCATGGTGTCAGCGATCAGCATGTGCGACAGATCGTCTCCGGCATACTCCAGCATCGGTTTTACATCGCCTTTGCCTTTGTCGTAGAAGAAGGTATGCGGCGCACTGTAGATGTACTTGACGTTATCGCTGCGGAACGACTTCACGATATCCACCGTTTCGTTGTTCTCTTCGCAGAAATCCCACGGGTGCGCCTGAATCTCGACCCGGATCCCTTCACGTTCGATAATCGGCAGCAGCTCCTCCATCGAACGATAAAACATCTCTTCACAGATCTCCGGCTCATTAGGCGTGCCGGAGAGTTCGGTGTTGATCACCTGCACGCCCATCTCAACCGCAATCTCAATCATCCGTTTCCAGTTTTTCACTGCCGCCTGGCGGCGCAGCTCGTCCGGACCGGACCAGCGATAGACCACAATAAAAGAGGAGATCTCCAGTCCGGTGGCGCGCAGCGCGTTTTTATATTCAGTCATGATTTCGCGGCTGGCTTTGGGATGCTTATAAAACGGGTTGATCTGCGGATGCGGCGACTGTTCGATATATTTATACCCCCAGTCAGCCACCTGATGGACCATGCGGGTGATGCCCAGGTCTTTAATCACATCCACATCAAAAGCGATTTTCATCTGTCTGCTCCGGAAACATTAACGTTACTGTTCTTCATTAAAGGTGACGCCGATCTGCTGCCTGACGCTGTCGATGGTGGCCAGGGTAGTAATCGCCTGGTCGAGCGAGTGGATCGGCGAATCAGTCAGGTTCTGCCCGATACACCAGGCGAAGTGGTTGATTTCATGACACAGCTGCAGATAGCGGTTGGCGGGTTCTTCCCAGTACAGGCTGTGGCGACCCTCGCTGGAGGTGAGGCGAAAATTGCCTGGCGCATAGAACTGCCCCTCCAGCACCAGGCTGGCATCACTGCCGGCAATCACCGCGGCGCCAGGCGTGTTGCTGAACAGTGTGGTATTCAGCAGCGAATGCATGCCGTGGCGATGCGTCAGCAGCATTGACGTCTGACCGTTTACGCTGCCACCGGGCACCGGCTGGCCTCTGGCGATGATGCTGTCGGGCGCGCCACCGCCGATAAACACGCTGAGTGCCACCAGGTAACTGCCGAGATCGAGCATCGGCCCGCCTGCCAGATCGTGGTTAAAGATGCGGTGATCCGCGGTAAAAAATTCGCCGTGATCGGCAATCAGGGTGTGAACCTCGCCGAGCACACCATCTGCCAGTAACTGCCGGATTACGTCATATTTCGCTGCGAAGTTGCACCACATCGCTTCCATACACAGCAGGTTGCAGGCTGCGGCCGCCTGCTTCAGCTGCGTTGCCTGCTGCGCATTCAGCGCCAGCGGCTTCTCAATCAGCAGGTGCTTTCCGGCCGCGATAGCGCGCAGGCCATCCGGAAAATGGTGATTATGCGGCGTGGCGATATAGACCGCGTCGACATCCTCACGCGCCAGCAGCGCATCCATGCTGCTGGCGGCATACGCAATTGACCACTTTTCGGCAAACGCCTGAGCTTTGGCCGGATTACGCGCCGCCACGGCTGTCAGTTGCTGGTCGGTATGGTGGCGTAGCGCATGCGCAAAATGGTCGGCAATCCAGCCGGGACCGATAATTCCCCAGCGCAGCGACGGCAGAGTTCGGGCATCGGGTAAGCGTGGGGTGGGAAGCGTTGAGGGAAACATACCCATTCCTTCTTTTGCGTGCAGGGTCCAGTCAGAACCCCACTATAGAAAGCCTGTTGCCACCGCTCTAATCATTTGATGATGCGATTCCATCAGGGAAGTTAACGCCAGATTTTTACCCGTTTTAGCAAATGCCCGTTTTAAAAAGAATCAAAAAAGAAATGAAAATTTCATTTTGCGAAGGTGATCAAAGTAATGACGTATTTTCTATCAAAAAAATGAGAGAAAATGTGCCTGGTCATGACAGGATTAACTGCTGCCGCGCAACGGCAGAGAAAACGCTGAAGGGAAACTGCCCATTTCGGCAAATGAGGATCGACAGCGGGAGAAGGATGATGTCAAAAGTAACCATGACGGCAATTGCAGACGCGGCAGGCGTAGGGGTGGCGACGGTCGATCGGGTACTGAACCGCCGGGCACCGGTGCGCAGCGTAACCGAGCAGAAGGTGCTGGCGGCGGCCCGACAGCTCGGCTATCGGCTGCCTGCGGCGTACAGCCTGCCTGAGACGCAACCCGCTGCGGCTCAGCTGCGTTTTGGTTTTATCCTGCTGCCGGCCCGTTATTCGTTTTATCAGCAGCTGAGTGAGGCGCTGCAACAGCGGGCGCGCGGGCATCAGCCGGCAGGCAGCGAAACTGAATTTCGCTGGCACGACATTCATGAAGTGGAGGCGGTCGCCAGCTCTCTGCGCCAGCTCGCGCAGCGTAACGATGTGATTGGCCTGGTGGCGCTGGATCATCCCTTAATCCGTCACGCTATCCAGGATGTGTCGCGGCTGGGCGTGCGGGTCTACGCTCTGTTGTCAGATTTTTCGCCCTGCGAGCACGCCGGTTTTATTGGCATTGATAATCAGAAGGCGGGGCGAACCGCCGCCTGGATGGCGCAACATCTGCTGCGTCAGCCGGGCTGCGTCGGCGTGTTGCTTGGCGACCATCGCTTTACCTGTCAGGAGAGCAGCGAGATCAGCTTCCGTTCCTATCTGCGTGAATCGGGCGTCAGCCAGCGGGTGCTTGAGCCGTTAAAAACCCATGAATCAAATGAAGGCGGCTATCAGGCCACCCGCCAGTTGCTGGAGCAGCATGATGATCTGGTGATGATTTATGCGCCCTGCGGTGGCATTGAAGGTGTGGTGCAGGCCCTGCGAGACAGCGGCCGCCGTCAGATTGATTTGCTGTGCCACGGTCCGCTGCCCGGCGATGAGCTGGCGCTGATTGACGGCACGATATCACTGATGCTGCGGCACCGGATTGATGTGATGGCCGATGCGGTGATCGCCACCTGCCTGAGCGGCGGGAGCGAGCAACGCGGTAACTTTGCCCAGGTGACCGTACCGTTCGAACTGGTGACGCGCGAAAACCTGTAAAACAGCGGTTTTAACGCATTTATGATAGAAAACTATCATAAAATGAAGTTATTAAATGCGATCGCTATCAAAAAATGAAACTTTCATTGTTGTCTGTGATGAAATTTTTATTTGATACTGCCAGCTGTTCTCATCGCACAGGCAGATATCATGACCCTACACATTGCAAATGCGCCCTGCAGCTGGGGCGTAGACGATCCGAATAATCCATGGCTGCCGCCCTGCCAGAAAGTACTGACGGAGGCCGCGCAGGCGGGCTACCAAAGTATCGAGCTGGGTCCCTGGGGCTACCTGCCAACCGATCCCGATGAGCTGACCCGGCAGCTTAATCATCATGGCCTGTCGCTGGTGGCGGGCACCATTTTTGATGATTTAGTCAGTGAAGCGAATTTTCCGGCGCTGGTGACGCTGACCCACAACCTGTGCCGCAACCTGGCGCAGGTCCCGACTGCAACAAAAACCGCAGGTGTTAACGCGCCGCCGCCTTATCTGGTGATCATCGATTTTGGCAATCCGCAGCGGGCGAAATATGCCGGTCAGTCGGAAAAATCGCCGCGGCTCGACGATGAGGCGTGGCATCGCATGATGCGGCACATCACCATTCTGAGTCAGATCGCCTGGCAGGAGTATGGCGTGCGAGCGGTGATCCATCCGCATGCGGGTGGCTGTATTGAGTTCGCCGATGAACTGGCGCGGCTGGTGAACGATATTCCGCATCAGGTGGCCGGTTTATGTCTCGACACCGGCCATCTCTACTATGCCGGGATGGACCCGATTGACGCGCTGCAACGTTACTGGGCGCGCATCGACTATCTGCATTTCAAAGACGTTCATCATCAGCGGTGGCGCGACGCCATTACGCGTGGACTCGACTTCTTTAGCGCCTGCGCTGAAGGCGTACTGTGTCCGCTGGGGCAGGGCGCGATCGACTATCCGGCGGTGCGTGCTCTGCTGGCAGAACGTGACTATCAGGGCTGGATCACCATCGAACAGGAGCGTGACCCGCGCCAGGCCGACACCAGCCTGGCTGATGTTACCGCCAGCCTGCACTACCTGCGCTCAATCGGATTCTGAGGACAACATCATGATTAACGGTAAAAAAGCACTGAATCGCTCGTTGCGCTGGGGCATGGTTGGCGGCGGCGGGACCAGCCAGATTGGGTATATCCACCGTTCAGCGGCGCTGCGTGACGGCAACTTTTCGTTGCTGGCGGGCGCGTTTGATATTGATGCCGCACGCGGGCGTGAATTTGGCAATGCGCTTGGCGTGGCGTCAGACCGCTGTTATCCCGATTACGCCAGCCTGTTTGCCGCAGAAGCCGAACGGGAAGACGGGATAGAAGCGGTCTCGATCGCCACGCCCAACAATACCCATTTCGCCATCTGTCGGGCAGCGTTGAACGCCGGACTGCATGTGGTGTGTGAGAAGCCGCTCTGCTTCACCGTCGAAGAGGCGGATGAGCTGGAACAGCTGAGCCGGGAGAAGCAGAAGGTGGTCGGCGTGACCTACGGCTATGCCGGACATCAGCTGGTCCATCAGGCGCGTGAGATGATCGCTGCCGGTGCGCTGGGTGAGATCCGCATCGTCAATATGCAGTTTGCTCACGGCTTCCACAACGAGGCGGTGGAGTTACAGAGTGAAAGCACCCGCTGGCGGGTCGATCCGCGCTTTGTCGGCCCGAGTTATGTGCTGGGCGATCTCGCTACGCATCCGCTGTTTATTGCAGAAACGATGCTGCCACAGCTGAAAGTGACGCGGCTGCTCTGTTCTCGTCAGAGTTTTGTCGCCACCCGCGCGCCGCTGGAAGATAACGCCTTTGTGATGATGGAGTATGACAACGGCGCGGTTGGCACGCTGTGGGCCTCGGCGGTGAATGCTGGCTCAATGCACGGCCAGAAGATTCGGGTGGTGGGCGCTAAAGCCAGCCTGGAGTGGTGGGATGAACAGCCAAATCAGCTGCGTTATGAAGTGCAGGGCGAACCGGTGCGGATTCTGGAGCGTGGCATGGGGTATCTCAGCCCGCGCGCACTGGAGGAGGACCGTATCGGCGGCGGTCATTCCGAAGGGCTGTTCGAAGCCTGGTCGAACCTTTACCGTCGCTTCGCGCTTGCAATGGACGCCAGCGATCGTGGCGACAGCGCCTTCCTGCAGGATTTCTGGTATCCCGATGTGCATGCCGGATTGATGGGCGTGCGCTGGGTGGCGCAATGCGTGAAATCAGCGGATGCCGGTGCGGTATGGGTCGAATGCTGAGGCAAGGCGTGGCGTGAGCCTTCGAAGCCGGGTTCGTTGCTCTGAAATGCAAAAACCCGCCAGAGGCGGGTTCTTTAAAAATGGTGCCCGAACCCGGAAAAAAATGCCGGGAGCATTTTTTCATCGCACGCTGGCGTGCAGACCCGCAGGGCGAGCCACAGGGAAGTGGCGAGTACATCGAACCTTCGGAGCCGGGTTTGCCGCGCTGAAAAGCAAAAACCCGCCAGAGGCGGGTTCTTTAAATATGGTGCCCGAACCCGGAATCGAACCAGGGACACGGGGATTTTCAATCCCCTGCTCTACCGACTGAGCTATTCGGGCAACGGGGCGCATTAAACCGTAAAGGCCGCTGGGCGTCAACGGCTTTCACCAAAAAACCACGGGAAACGTGACTGATTGCCTGATTTTCAGTCAAAGCGGGTAAAACCTCAGGCCAGCGCGCCGTTTTTACGGCACAACGCAATGCTGTAAACATCTTCCGCCAGCCGCTGAGCCGTGGCGACATCCTGCACGTTGCGCTTCACCAGCAGTTTACTCAGGCAACCTTCCAGAATCAGCTCCATCTGATCGGCCACCATGCTCGGGTTGTCCAGCGCCTGGTCTAGCAGAATCTCATGCGTAAACTGCCATGACGCGCGCTTCTGCTGTTCCGCCAGTTGATGAATTGGCTGATCCGGCTGCGGATAGAAACTACAGGCGGCAATAAACAGACAGCCGGGGAAGCGGCCTTTGCTGACGTGTTCTCTTAGCACTTCATAACGCGCCATCAGCTTCTGGTCCGGCGACAGCGTCTCATCCAGCATGATCTGACGCCGCCAGGTATCAATCTGCTGAGCGTGATAACGCAGCGCATCATAGAGCAGGGCGTCACGATCGGGCCAGAACAGCCGGAGCTGATCGAGAGAAAGGCCGGTCTGGCCCGCCAGGGTTTCCAATGAGAGGGTGGCGGCGAGGCCGTTCTGTTCAAGCACATTCAGTGCATGCTCGAGTATTTGTTCACGCTGCAAGTGACTCTCCTCTGGTATGCAGGCCCGGCTGTTCGCCGGACACAAGCCTGACTCCAGTGTTGTTTACGGGGTGAGTTTCTGCAAATGTGCCCGGAAATCGGCGGCATTGAGAAACCCGGTGATGCGCGAGTCAGCGATCTCGTGGCCTTGCGCATCAAAGAATAAAATGGTCGGTAATCCCAGCACCTGAAGATGCTGCAACAGCGCATTATCGCTGGCGCTATTGGCGGTCACGTTGGCCTGTAGCAGCTGCACCCGGCTCAGGCTATCGCGTACCGCGCTGTCGCTAAAGGTGTATTTTTCAAACTCTTTACAGGCAACACACCAGTCGGCATACAGATCGACCATGGTGATGCGGCCGTTGGCCTGTTGCAGCGCCGTCTGCAACTGTTGCGGCGTCTGGACGGTCTGGAATGACAGGTGGGCGACAGCCTGCTGCTGCGCCGGGCCGCCAAAGGCCCAGTCCTGTAGCGGACGGGCGCTGATCAGTGCGGCGGCCAGCACGATAATCTGTACGACGCGCCACTTGCCACTGCTGGCGCGCAGGCTGACGCTGAACGCCCAGCCAAAAAAGGCCACGCCCAGCAGGCTCCACAGCCGCAGTCCCCACAGGTCGCCCAGCACCCGCTCCATCAGGAAAACCGGCAGCGCCAGGATAACGAAACCAAAGCCCTCTTTTACCGTCTGCATCCACGGTCCGCTCTTCGGCAGCAGCTTATTGCCAAACAGGGTCACGGCGATCAGCGGTAAGCCCATCCCGACCGCATAGAGCCAGAGAGTACCGGCGCCGGCCCATAAATTACCGCTCTGGGCGATATAGAGCAGAATAGCGCTGAGCGGCGCGGTGGTGCAGGGCGAGCAGATTAAACCGGCCAGCGCGCCCATCAAAAATACGCCTGGCAGCGAGCCGCCCTGCTGGCGATTGCTCCACAGGGTTAAGCGGGTTTGCAGGCTGGCCGGCAGTTGCAGCGTAAACAGACCAAACATCGACAGCGCCAGCACGATAAACAGCGCCGACAGTGCCGACAGCACCCACGGATGTTGCAGGGCTGCCTGGAAACGCAGCCCGGCAGCCGCCACGATCAGACCCAGCAGAGTGTAGGTCAGCGCCATGCCCTGGACATAGACCATCGCCAGCGCAAACAGTCGGCCAAACGAATAGTGGCGCTGGCCGCCAAGAATAATGCCGGAAATCAGCGGATACATCGGCAGCACGCAGGGCGTGAAGGCGACGCCAATGCCGATCAGCAACGCCCACAGCGGTGAAAACGGCAGCGGCGTGGCTGGTGCAGGCGCGGTATTAACCGGCGCAGCAGCAGTGCTGGCCGCTACCGGACTCAGCGGCACGGTGCGGGTTTCGGGGGGATAACAGAATCCGGCGGCGGCACAGCCCTGATAGGTGACGCTAAGCGTGGCCCCACGGGCGGCCTGTTGTAGCGTTACCGGCACCGTCAGATCCTGCCGATAGATCTGGCTCTTGCCGTAGAATTCATCTTCGTGCGGCTGACCGGCGGGCAGCGTCAGCGGTGCCAGCGTGGCGTTGGCCGGCGTGACGTGGATCTGCTGACGATAGAGGTAGTAGCCCGTTTTTACTTTCCAGTGCAGGTTGAGCTGCGCTCCCTGCTGGTCGAAATCAAAACCAAACGCCTGATCGACCGGGACAAAGCGGCTGCTGGCGGGGTTGGAAAAAAGCGATGCGTGCGCCTGCAGGCTGATAAACAGCACCAGCAGCAGCGTAATTAAGCGAGAGATGCGTGCAGCCATGACAAGTATTCACTGTCTCCATGTTGAACCGGAAGCGCCAGCAGTTCAGGCACATCGTAGGGATGCGCCTGCCTGAGCAGATCGAACAGTGCCTGCTGGTGATCGCTATCGCATTTCAGCAGCATCTGCACTTCGCTGCTCTGTTCGAGCTGACCCTGCCAGACGTAATACGAGGTAGCACCCGGCAGCAGCGTGACGCAGGCCGCCAGTCTGGCCTCAAGCGCCAGGGCGGCCAGACGTTGCGCCGTCGCCTGATCGGGTGCAGTGCAAAGGACAACGATGGCGTTCATCGTAATGCTCCTGTTTAAAAGAGCCCCGATGATAGCACGCTCAGTCAGCGACGCGATTATCGGGCTATAACAGCAACCCGCCAAAGACAAAGCCCGCCATCACCGACAGCGTAATGGCGATCACGCCGGGAATGATAAAGGCATGGTTGAAAACAAACTTGCCAATCCGGGTCGATCCGGTGTCATCCATCTCCACGGCCGCCAGTAAAGTCGGGTAGGTCGGCAGGACGAACAGCGCCGAAACCGCGGCAAACGAGGCGATGGCGGTAAGCGGCGACACGCCCAGCAGCAAGGCGGCAGGCATCAGCGCCTTAGTGGTTGCCGCCTGCGAGTAGAGCAGCATTGAGGCGAAGAACAGCACCAGCGCCAGCATCCACGGGTAGGTTTTCAGCATATCGCCGGCCACCATCTGGATCTCTGCCAGGTGGGCTTTAACAAAGGTATCGCCCAGCCAGGCGACACCCATCACGCAGATACAGGCACTCATGCCGGACTTAAAGGTGCTGGCGCTGAGGATCTCGCTGGTATCCAGTTTACAGGTCAGGCTGATCAGGGTGGCGATAGTCAGCATAAACACCACAATCGCTTCATTACGCGGCAGCAGCGGGTTGGCGATCAGGCCAAGACTGGCACTGGTGAGCGTGGCGTAGACCACCACGGCGATGATACCGAGCAGAAACAGCAGCACCGATTTTTTCGCGCCCGGTTTGGGCTGGTAGACGCTGGCACCGCGCAGCGTAACGTCGCCTTTCGCCAGTCGCGCCTGGTAGACCTCATCATCCTTCAGCTCTTTACCGAGGAAGTTGGTCACCAGCGCGGCCAGAAACAGGCCGACCATGGTCGAGGGGATCGCGATAGCCAGCAGCGTAATGTAGCTGATGCCACGCGGCTCAAGCAGGGTAGCGAAGAATACCACCGCCGCAGAAATGGGCGAGGCGGTAATGGCGATCTGCGAAGCGACCACGGCGATCGACAGCGGGCGCGAAGGGCGGACGCCTTGCTCTTTCGCCACTTCAGCGATTACCGGCAGCGTCGAGAAGGCCGTATGACCGGTACCCGCCAGCAGCGTCATCAGATAGGTTACCAGCGGTGCCAGTAGCGTGACGTGACGCGGATGACGGCGCAGCAGCCGTTCGGCGAGGCTGACCAGATAATCCATTCCGCCGGCGACCTGCATGGCCGCGATAGCCGCAATGACCGCCATAATAATTTCGATCACGTCGAACGGGATCATGCCCGGCGGCAGGCCAAAGCCCAGCGTCAGGATCAGCACGCCCATGCCGCCAGCGAACCCAATGCCAATGCCGCCAAGGCGCGCACCCAACCAGATCGCCAGTAAGACGACCAGCAGCTCAACCACAAACATGCATCACTCCTGAGAATTTAACCTGAGATTATCAGTTGTGCTGTTTACCAAAGAAAAAGGCACACCGTGTTGATCGCGGTGTGCCTTTAGTAAACCAGCGTCGGTTAAACCTTACTGCTCATTTTCGTCGGTATAACGTTTCGCTTTATAAACCGGATACATCAGGTTCTGGACCGAGAAAATATCGTCCAGCTCGCTTTCGGTCAGCAAGCCGCGCTCCAGCACCACTTCACGTACGCTTTTACCGGTTTCGGCGCAGATTTTGCCGACAATATCGCCGTTATGGTGGCCGATATACGGGTTAAGGTAGGTGACGATACCGATTGAGTTAAAGACGTAGGCTTCGCACACCGCGCGGTTGGCGGTAATGCCGTTGACGCACTTCTCCAGCAGGTTGTAGCAGGCGTTGGTCAGGATGCTGATCGATTCAAACAGCGCCTGGCCAATCACCGGCTCCATTACGTTCAGCTGCAGCTGACCGGCTTCGGAAGCCATAGTGACGGTGATGTCGTTGCCGATCACTTTGAAGCAGACCTGATTAACCACTTCCGGCACTACCGGATTGACTTTGGCTGGCATGATCGACGAACCGGCCTGTAACTCCGGCAGGTTGATTTCATTCAGGCCAGCGCGCGGACCGGAAGAGAGCAGGCGCAGGTCGTTACAGATCTTAGAGAGCTTCACCGCCAGGCGTTTCAGTGACGAGTGCACCATCACGTAGGCACCGCAGTCTGAGGTCGCTTCGATCAGATCTTCCGCCGGCACCACCGGCAGGTTGCTGACTTCCGCCAGACGCTGCACGGCAAGGTGCTGATAACCGTCCGGCGTATTCAGGCGGGTACCGATGGCGGTCGCGCCGAGGTTCACTTCCAGCAGCAGCTCGCCGGTGCGCAGAATGCTTTTGGTCTCTTCATTCAGCAGCACGCTGAAGGCGTGAAATTCCTGACCCAGCGTCATCGGCACCGCATCCTGTAACTGGGTTCGGCCCATTTTGAGGATGGTCTGGAACTCGTCGGCCTTACGCTCAAAACCGTCGGCCAGCTGGCTGATGCCATCCAGCAGCTTCAGCAGCGAACTGTAAACCGCGATGCGGAAACCGGTCGGGTAGGCGTCATTGGTCGACTGACATTTGTTCACGTGATCGTTAGGGTTGAGGTACTGATATTCACCTTTCTGGTGGCCCATCAGTTCCAGACCGATGTTTGCCAGCACCTCATTGGTGTTCATGTTGACCGAGGTGCCAGCACCGCCCTGATAGACATCCACCGGAAACTGATCCATGCAGCGGCCTTTATTGAGCACTTCATCGCAGGCCTGAATGATGGTATCGGCAATGTTGCGGGGGATCGTTTGCAGCTCTTTGTTGGCCATCGCCGCCGCTTTTTTTACCATCACCATCCCGCGGACAAATTCGGGTATGTCGCTGATTTTACTGTTGCTGATGTAAAAATTTTCAATCGCACGCAGAGTATGAACGCCATAATAGGCATCCGCCGGTACTTCGCGCATACCTAACAGGTCTTCTTCGATACGAATGTTGTTCGCCATGATAACCTTCTTGTTGTTGCCGCTAACCATCACAGATGATGTGTTTATTTTGTCGTGGTGTACCCGTAACGACATTTTATCCGTCTTCATACTGGTGAGCACGATCATATTCTGATGCATCAGAAAAGTACGCATGCAGATCACTTAATGCTGCCGTCAGGTTAACGATATGTGAAACAGGTTACAAAATTAACCCTGCGGGATAAATTTGACAGGATCGGTTGAAAATGGCGGCACGGGTGCCCATCTCTTTTCTTATCATCACTAAGATGAACGCTTTCTGCTGAACGGCACGCTGCCGGTCAGCCCACACTTACAGGAGAGTACGGTGCGCTGGATACCGTTATTAGTCTTTTTTGTCCTGGCCTGGATTGAAATTTCACTGTTTATTCAGGTCGCCCACGTCATGGGCGTGCTGCTCACCATGCTGCTGGTGGTCTTCACCTCCTGCATCGGGGTGTCGCTGGTCAAAAATCAGGGCATGAAGAATTTCATGCTGATGCAGGAGAAGCTGGCGCGTAATGAAAGCCCGGCGAAAGAGATGATCAAGAGCGTGTCGCTGATCATCGCCGGTTTTCTGCTGCTGCTGCCCGGCTTCTTTACCGACCTGCTGGGCCTGTTGCTGTTGCTGCCGCCGGTGCAGAAGCATCTGACGCTGAAGCTGATGCCGCATCTGCGCGTCTGGCGCGGTCCGGGTGCCGGCCCTGACAGCGGCTATACCATGGATGGCGAGTTCGAGCGCAAAAACAGCGATCGCCTTGAGCACCATGACGATCCGAAAGATCGCTGACGGTGTCATCGCCACAGTAAAACGCAACCTTCGGGTTGCGTTTTTTATTTCCGCTGGCGATCTTTCTGCCGGTTGCTCAAAAAGCCATCAGTTATCACATCTGCGTAAAAAATTTGTTGTCTGCCCCCTTGAAAGGGCGTGGTCGCGGCCCTATCTCTCAGGTCACGAGGCCGGAAGCCATGCAGCCCGGTGTTCAACCCCAAAACTGAATGATTGGACTTCTCAAAGGAGAGCTATCAAATGAAAATTCGTCCATTGCACGATCGCGTTATCGTCAAGCGTAAAGAAGTTGAAGCTAAATCAGCTGGCGGCATCGTGCTGACCGGTTCTGCAGCCGGCAAATCCACCCGTGGTGAAGTGCTGGCTGTCGGCAACGGCCGCATCCTTGAGAGTGGTGACGTTAAGCCGCTGGACGTGAAGGTTGGCGACATCGTGATCTTCAGCGAAGGTTACGGCGCGAAAACCGAGAAAATCGATAACGAAGAGGTGCTGATCATCTCTGAGAGCGACATCCTGGCGGTTGTTGAAGCGTAATTTTTTCGCGTAATTCACTGAACGAAACGAATTTAAGGGATATTTAAAATGGCAGCTAAAGACGTAAAATTCGGTAATGACGCACGCGTAAAAATGCTGCGTGGCGTGAATGTACTGGCAGATGCAGTAAAAGTTACCCTGGGCCCAAAAGGCCGTAACGTGGTTCTGGATAAATCTTTTGGTGCACCGACCATCACTAAAGATGGTGTTTCTGTGGCACGTGAAATCGAACTGGAAGACAAGTTCGAGAACATGGGCGCGCAGATGGTGAAAGAAGTTGCCTCTAAAGCGAACGACGCTGCGGGCGACGGTACCACCACCGCTACCGTACTGGCGCAGTCTATCATCACCGAAGGCCTGAAAGCCGTTGCCGCGGGTATGAACCCGATGGATCTGAAGCGCGGTATCGACCAGGCAGTTATCGCTGCGGTTGAGAAACTGAAAGCGCTGTCTGTACCGTGCTCAGACTCTAAAGCGATTGCGCAGGTAGGTACCATCTCTGCTAACTCCGATGAAACCGTGGGCCAGCTGATTGCTCAGGCGATGGAGAAAGTCGGTAAAGAAGGCGTGATCACCGTTGAAGAAGGCACCGGCCTGCAGGACGAGCTGGATGTGGTAGAAGGTATGCAGTTCGATCGCGGTTACCTGTCACCTTACTTCATCAACAAACCAGAAACCGGTGCGATTGAACTGGAATCTCCGTTCATCCTGCTGGCTGACAAGAAAATTTCTAACATCCGTGAAATGCTGCCAGTGCTGGAAGCCGTGGCGAAAGCCGGCAAACCACTGCTGATCATCGCGGAAGACGTAGAAGGCGAAGCGCTGGCTACCCTGGTGGTTAACACCATGCGCGGCATCGTGAAAGTAGCTGCGGTTAAAGCACCAGGCTTCGGCGACCGTCGTAAAGCCATGCTGCAGGATATCGCTATCCTGACCGGTGGTACTGTGATTTCTGAAGAGATCGGCATGGAGCTGGAAAAAGCAGCTCTGGAAGATCTGGGTCAGGCAAAACGCGTTGTGATCAACAAAGACACCACCACCATCATCGACGGTGTGGGTGAAGAAGCGACGATTCAGGGACGTGTTACCCAGATTCGTCAGCAGATCGAAGAAGCCACTTCTGACTACGACAAAGAAAAACTGCAGGAGCGTGTCGCTAAACTGGCAGGCGGCGTTGCCGTTCTGAAAGTGGGCGCAGCAACTGAAGTTGAAATGAAAGAGAAGAAAGCCCGCGTTGAAGATGCCCTGCATGCAACCCGTGCTGCGGTAGAAGAAGGTGTGGTTGCTGGTGGTGGTGTGGCGCTGGTTCGCGTTGCAGCCCAGCTGGCCGATCTGCGTGGTCAGAACGAAGATCAGAACGTCGGTATCAAAGTTGCGCTGCGCGCAATGGAATCTCCACTGCGTCAGATCGTTTCTAACGCCGGTGAAGAACCATCAGTGGTCGCTAACAACGTGAAAGCGGGCGACGGTAACTACGGTTACAACGCGCAGACTGAAGAGTACGGCAACATGATCGACTTCGGTATCCTGGACCCAACCAAAGTGACCCGTTCTGCTCTGCAGTACGCGGCTTCTGTTGCGGGTCTGATGATCACCACCGAATGTATGGTCACTGACCTGCCAAAAGGCGACGCACCTGATTTAGGCGGCGGCGCTGGCGGTATGGGTGGCATGGGCGGTATGGGCGGCATGATGTAATCTGCCGTTGACTGCTTAAGTCATCTGGAACCCCCGATCGGAAACGGTCGGGGGTTTTTCTTTTGGGACGGAAAATAGTATAAGTAGTGGCGCAATCGTTCGTCTTTCCTCTTGATATGTCACGCTGTCTGCTGCTGCGCCGCCGGATCCACTGGCTTAAACCAGACCATCAGGATCGGCATGCTTGCCAGCCTGCAAGCGGCATGAAATATTGAGACGATATAACGGGATAAGGGCAATGAATGTGCAGAAAGAAAAAACATTTTTCTGCTACGCTGCCACCCGACACTGATGATAATAAATGGGGATTACAATGCGGATTAACCTCTTGCTCGGACTGACGGCTGGCGCGTTATTGCTGGCGGGCTGTAGCAGCTCTACTCAACTGTCCTCGGCAGGCCAGCGCGTGACTTTTACCGATCAGCAGCCCGGCAGTGAGTGTCAGCTTCTGGGGAATCTTACCGGCTCACAGAGTAACTGGCTGAGCGGGGCAGGCGGGGAAACCAGCGCCCTGCGCGGTGCAGCAAATGACCTGCGCAACCGTGCAGCGGAAATGGGCGGCAACGTGATTTACGGCGCAACCAGTCCGACGCAGAACCTGCTGTCCGCATTCGCACCACTCGACAGTAAAATGTCCGGTCAGGTTTACAAGTGCCCGTAAGGTGAATCCGGCATCATGCCTTCTTCAGACGGCCGGCCTTGCGCCGGCCGTTTTTATTCCTGCCGCAGTTGCAGATCGAGCGGCGTTTTACTCGGCTCTCCGCCAATTTCCCGCGCCAGCTTAGGCACCAGATAACCCGAAACCTGCGACAGCAGCGCCCGCACCAGTTGCCGTGCGTCGTCGTCTGATACGTAGAAATGGGCGGCACCCTGCACCTTGTCCAGCACGTGCAGGTAGTAGGGCAGAATGCCCGCATCGAACAGCGCATTGCTCAGCGTTGCCAGCGTCCGGGCATTGTCGTTGACGCCGCGCAGCAGCACGCTCTGATTGAGCAGCGTCACGCCTGCACGCTTCAGCTCTCTCATCGCCTCACGCAGTGCGTCGTCAATCTCCTGCGCATGGTTGATGTGCGTCACCATCAGCACCTGCAGCCGCGTTTCACTGAGCATCTGACAAAGTGCGGTGGTAATCCGCGTCGGGATCACCACCGGTAAACGGCTATGGATACGCAGTCGTTTCAGGTGCGGGATTTTCTCCAGCGCCGCAATCAGCCAGGCGAGTTCATGATCTTTCGCCATCAGCGGATCGCCGCCGGAGAAGATGATCTCATCCAGCTCCGGATGATCGGCGATATAGTCCAGTGCCGCCTGCCAGTTACGCTTATTTCCCTGATTATCCTGGTAAGGAAAATGACGGCGGAAGCAGTAGCGACAGTTGACCGCACAGCCGCCTTTCACCAGCAATAAGGCGCGGTTTTGGTATTTATGCAGCAAACCAGGGACAACGTTGCTTTGTTCATCCAGCGGATCGGTGCTATAACCTGGCGCATCGATGAATTCCTGGCGTTGAGTCAGTACCTGAAGCAGCAGCGGGTCGTGCGCATCACCTTTCTTCATCCGGTTGATGAATGCACGGGGAACGCGCAAGGCGAAAAGACGCCGCGCATCCGCCCCGTCGGCCAGCTCAGTGTGCTGATCCAGGGCTAAAATCCGCAGTAATTCATCAGGTTCAGTGACAACATCAGCAAGTTGCTGCAACCAATCTTCTCTGGAAGGTGTTTTTAGGGTTACAATGTGTGCCATTTTTTTGGCTTAGTACCAGTATCAATTTTCGTAGAGGGCCTTCATGGCGACTTATTCTAGCAACGATTTCCGTCCCGGTCTTAAAATCATGTTCGAAGGCGAGCCGTATGCCATCGAATCCAGTGAGTTCGTTAAACCGGGTAAAGGTCAGGCATTCGCGCGCGTTAAAATGCGTCGCCTGCTGACGGGTTCTCGCGTTGAGAAAACTTTCAAATCCACCGACTCCGCCGAAGGCGCAGACGTTATGGATACCAACCTGAACTACCTGTACAACGACGGTGAGTTCTATCACTTCATGCACCCGGAAAGCTTCGAGCAGTTCCAGGTTGAAGAGAAAACCGTCAGCGATGCCGCAAAATGGCTGCAGGATAACGCTGAATGTATCGTTACGCTGTGGAATGGCCGTCCAATCGCCGTTCAGCCGCCGAACTTTATCGAAGCCGAAATCGTTGAAACCGATCCTGGTCTGAAAGGTGACACCGCGGGTACAGGCGGTAAGCCAGCCAAGCTGTCTACCGGCGCAGTGGTGAAAGTGCCATTGTTCGTGCAAGAGGGCGAAGTGGTCAAAGTTGACACCCGCTCTGGCGAATACGTGTCACGCGTAAAATAAGTGCCGCAGGCGCATCTCAGATGCGCCTTTTTCTTGTGTGAGTGAAAAAATGAAAAAACTGGCAAAATTAATCGCATTCGCGTTGCTGGTCTCCTCTGCGCTGAGCGCCTGCAACACTTTCCACGGTTTTGGCGAAGATGTCTCCCACTTAGGTGGTGCCATTTCACGTGCGGCAAACTGACTGTTAACCTTCGTCTATTTTGTGGAATCGTCAGCGGCAGTCGTCGGAAATCCGGCTATGCTTAAAACGCTGTACTTTTACATCCATCAAAAAGGACATTGTTATGTTAAAGAAAAGTATTGTCACTTTCTTCTCTGTACTGGTGCTCTCTTCACTGCTGACGGCTTGTAATACCACACGTGGCGTGGGCGAAGACGTAGAAGCGGGTGGTCAGGCGATTCAAAACAGCACGAAGTAACCCGTTATTCCAACCGGTACGAAACCTTTTTCGTACCGGCTGTTCGCTTCCGCACTATTTCTGTTTTACCCAGATTAACTCGTCAACCGGGAAGCCATCCCGACGCGCCTGATCGACCAGCTTCTCTTTCACGCCCGGCTCCAGCTGCGGAGTGCGCGACAGAATCCACAGATAGTGGCGATTCGGTCCACATACCAGCGCATAGCGGTAGTCCGGATCGAGAGCAATCACGTTATAGCCGCCGTAGAAGGGGCCGAAGAAGGAGACTTTCAACGCCGCACGCTGCGGGTCGCCGGTAAAGTAGGCCTTGCCGATGCTCTCCTGCCAGCGCTGTTTCTTCACGTTGTAGCCACGATTGATCACTTTCAGGCCGCCATCTTCACGCGGGCTATAGTTCGCCGTCACCTGTTCAAGGCCGCGTTCGAAAGGGTGATTCAGGCGGGCAATCTCATACCACTGACCGAGATAGCGCTGGCTGTCAAAGTTTTCGATTACGGTGACGTTCTTTGGCGGCGTGGTGCTACAGGCGACGGAGAGAAAAGCGCTCAGGCTGGCAACAACAGTTTTCCATGGAGACATAGTGGGATTCCTTTGTGATTTAACTGCTTAAGTATAGAAGCCGAAACGCTGTTTTTGGCAGCGCGGGCGCGAGATTGTTTGCCGCAGGCATTGCAGGTAGACTTCCACCCCTTATTTGTATCAGGAGTCATCACCATGAGCGAAACGGCAAGCTGGCAACCAAGCGCATCCATCGCCAATTTGTTAAAACGCGCGGCGATTTTAGCCGAAGTGCGTCGTTTCTTTGCCGATCGTGGCGTACTGGAAGTCGATACGCCAGCGATGAGTCAGGCGACCATCACCGATATTCATCTGGTGCCGTTCCAGACGCGGTTTGTCGGGCCGGGTGCCGCACAAGGGCGCGATCTCTGGCTGATGACCAGCCCGGAATACCACATGAAACGCCTGCTGGCCGCCGGCAGCGGGCCGATTTACCAGATGGCGCGCAGCTTCCGCAATGAAGAAGCGGGGCGTCACCATAACCCGGAATTCACCATGCTGGAGTGGTACCGGCCGCACTACGACATGTATCGTCTGATGAACGAAGTCGACGATCTGATGCAGCAGGTGCTGGAGTGCGACAGCGCAGAATCACTCTCTTATCAGCAGGCGTTTATTCGTCATCTGGAGATTGATCCGCTGTCGGCAGACAAGGCCCAGCTGCGTGAAGCGGCGGAAAAGCTGGGTGAAGGCGAACTGGCGCGGGCGGAAGAGGATCGCGATACCCTGCTGATGCTGCTGTTTATGCTGGGCGTGGAACCGAAGATTGGTCAGGATAAGCCTTGCTTCGTTTATCACTTCCCGGCCAGCCAGGCGGCGCTGGCGGAGATCAGCACCGAGGATCACCGTGTGGCAGAACGTTTCGAGGTCTACTACAAGGGCATCGAACTGGCGAACGGTTTCCGTGAGCTGACTGACAGCCGCGAACAGCGTCAGCGCTTCGAGCAGGATAACCGTCGGCGCGCGGCGCGCGGCCTGCCACAGCATCCGATTGATACCAACCTGCTGGATGCACTGGCGCACGGTATGCCAGCCTGTTCCGGGGTGGCGCTGGGTGTAGATCGGTTGATTATGCTGGCGCTGAAAGCGGAATCACTGAGTGAAGTGATCGCCTTCCCGGTCGATCGCTGTTAACCATCTGGCGGGAAAACGGTGGAAAGGGCAGGGATGGCCCAGCCGATCGCAAAGGAGACCTATTTCCCTGTAGGTCGGCCTCGCCTTCCTGGCTCGGACGCTTTGCTCTTCAGCTGGGCCAGCCCTGCCTGTCAGGCTAAATCATGGCGGCTGGTATGCCGCGTGCTGTGCTACTGGCTACTGTCCGGAAATTCCTGAATCGTTACCGGCAGCGTCAGCTTCTGATCATTTCGCAGTACCCGCACATCAATCACTGAACCCGGGCGAATCTCAGCCACCTGGTCCATCGTTTCCTGGGCGGACACTGCGGGCTTGCCGTTGACGCTCAGCAACACATCATTGGCCTGAATACCGGCTTTATCGGCCGGACCGTCCGGGGTCACCACGCTAACGATAATGCCCTGAACCCGATCCAGATTGCTGCCCTGACCGTGCAGCGGCGGCAGTTCGCGGCCGGTAATGCCGATGTAGCCGCGAATCACCCGGCCATCACGAATCAGCTTATCCATAATTTTTGAGGCCAGCGCGGTCGGAATAGCGAATCCAATGCCTTCCGGCGTTTCGCCGTCATTGCTTTTGTCGAAGGTCAGGGTGTTGATGCCCATCAATTCGCCCAGCGAGTTGATCAGCGCGCCGCCAGAGTTACCCTGGTTGATAGAGGCATCGGTTTGCAGGAAGTTCTGCCGGCCTGATGAACTTAAGCCGACCCGTCCGGTGGCGCTGATAATGCCCTGGGTAACCGTCTGGCCGAGGTTGTAGGGATTGCCGATCGCCATTACCACATCGCCGATATGGGCCAGACGTTTAGGATTGATCGGGATTACCGGCAGGCTGGAGGCGGTAATTTTCAGCACCGCCAAATCGGTCATTGCGTCTGAACCAACCAGCGTCGCTTCGAAGAAACGGCCATCCTGTAACGCCACAATAATCTGGTCAGCATTGTTGATGACGTGCTTATTGGTCAGGATGTAACCTTTTGCGTTCATGATCACCCCGGAACCCAGGGTAGTGATGCCACGATTGTTATTACCGTGTGCGCTACGGTTGTAGACGTTGACGACCGCAGGCACGGCGCGGCGCACCCCCTGATTAAAGCTAAAGGGTGTTTCGTCGTTACTGTCATCGTGGTTATAGAGGGCGTCGCTGCCCATACGCAGTGCAGGCAGTGCTGCGAGCAAAATACCCGCCACAATCAGGCCCAGCACCACGGCACGCAAAAGTTTAAGAAACATGGTGTTAAATCACGCCAGGGGAGATCGCTGGGCAGAATAGCATGAGAGCGGCGGACACACACGTGCTTGTGTCCGCCATAATGCGAGGTTTATCTCAACAACAGATAGATACTTTCATCACCGCGGACCACATTCAGCGCCAGTACCGGCGGTTTCCCTTCCAGCACTTTACGCATTTCAGCGATCGACTGAACGCGATTGCGGTTAACGCCAACAATCACATCATCTTTTTGCAGACCAACCTGTTCAGCTGGCGTGCCTTTCTCGATGGTGTCGACCTTAACCCCTTTGTCACCGGTTTTGGTCTGGCCATCACTCAGGGTGGCACCCTGCAGCGCAGGCGACATCAACTGGGCACTGGCGGTGGTTTGTGCGCTTTGCTCCAGCGTAACGGTGACGGTGATCGGTTTACCTTCACGCAGCAAACCAAGTTTGACCTGCTCGCCTGGCGCGGTGGTGCCGATTTTCACCCGCAGTTCGGCAAAGCTGGTAATCGGTTTGTCATTCACTGAGGTGATGATATCGCCAGATTTCACACCCGCTTTCTGGGCTGCTGACTGCGGCAATACTTCAGAGACAAACGCGCCGCGCTGCGCATCAACGTTAAACGCTTTGGCCATGTCAGCAGTCATTTCGGTGCCTTTAATACCGAGCTGGCCACGCTTCACTTCACCATATTTGATCAGCTGCTGGGCAAGATTGATCGCCATGTCGCTGGGAATGGCGAAGCCGATGCCGATATTGCCGCCGCTTGAGGCCAGAATCGCGGTATTAATCCCGATCAGCTCGCCGTTGAGATTAACCAGCGCGCCGCCTGAGTTGCCGCGGTTTATCGCCGCATCGGTCTGGATAAAGTTTTCCAGTCCTTCCAGATTCAGGCCGCTACGGCCCAATGCAGAGATGATACCGGAGGTCGCAGTCTGACCCAGACCAAACGGGTTGCCGATCGCTACCGCAAAATCGCCCACTTTTAGCTGGTCGGAATCGGCTACTTTTACCTGCGTCAGGTTTTTTGCGCCCTGGATCTGAATCAGTGCGATGTCGGTCTGCTCATCATGACCGATCAGTTTGGCTTCATATTCACTGCCGTCGCCCAACTGCACATTGATCTTATCCGCGCCGTTGACCACGTGGTTATTGGTCAGCACGTATCCTTTGGCCGCATCAATGATTACGCCCGACCCCAGACCTTCAAACGGCTGTGGCTGATTATTGCCGCCGGGCATCTGGCCAAAGAAGCGTTTCAGCGGCTCAGGAATATCCTGCGCCTGATCGGCCGATTCGGTACCTTCAACGTGAACGCTGACCACGGCGGGCAGCACTTTCTCCAGCATTGGCGCCAGGCTTGGCAGCGGCTGGCCGGCAATTTGTGCTGGCAGCGTCGCCATCGCGTCTGGCGCGGCGGCAAGGCTCATCCCAATACTCAAGGCTAATGCGCTAAACAGTCGTGCTTGTTTTTTCATTGCTACAACGCTCTCGCTGCAAAAAGTGGGGGAAATTACTCAGTGTGACAGTCGTTTGAGGTCAGGGTTCGCAAAAACCGTGGGCGCAGACGGGCTGCGCCCCAAAAAGATTAGTCGCGGGCAGGGCGCTCGCCGCGCAGTAAACCGGATGCCCCTTCAGAGTAGTCGCGCGGCATCTGTACCGGGACCTGATCGTTATCGGCTTCAGCTTCGGTTAACTGATAAGCAAACGGGTTCTTTTCACCCGGCAGATCGGGCAGCAGGTCATTCGACCCTTTCGCCATATGCTGATAGAGCTGACGATAGTCACGCGCCATGTTGTCCAGCAATTCCGCGCTTTGCGCGAAGTGGTTAGTCAGTTCCTGACGGTAATCCGCCAGTTCCGCTTTCGATTTTTCCAGTTCGTACTGCATGCTGCGCTGCTCACGCAATTTCCTGTTGCCAAAACGCATGGCTACTGCGCCGACAATAATGCCTACCACTAAACCAATTAGCCCGTATTCCCAGGTCATAATGACTCCCGTGTTATTTCCGTTGTTCCGTAGGGCATTGCACCATTCCAATAGTAGTCACTATACCCGTTAATCTTATGGATGTGGAACTCTGGAGCGGCATGGCTTAGTGTAGAACGGCCTTTTTTTCGACAACAGCTGTATGAATCAGACAAAATTCAGGGACTCTGAGAGAACAATGCAAACCTCATCTCCGCTTGCCCGCTATGAGCAGGCGCTGTCGCAGGGCGAATTCAAGCCCGATGACGTACAACGTGAAGCCATTACCCGTTTAGACGCGCTCCAGCAAGCACTGGCCGCACGTCAGCAAACTGCTGCGCCTGCGACATCTGGCCTGCTGGGACGCCTGTCGAAACTGATCGGCAAAGAGAAAAACGAACCCCTGCCACCGCTACGCGGTTTATATATGTGGGGCGGTGTGGGTCGCGGGAAAACCTGGGTAATGGATCTGTTTTTTCAGTCTATTCCTGGCAATCGCAAACTGCGGCTGCACTTTCATCGCTTTATGTTGCGGGTACACGAAGAGCTGACGCAACTGCAGGGACAGAGCGATCCGCTGCTGATCATCGCCGACCGGTTTAAAGCCGAAACCGATATCCTCTGTTTCGACGAGTTTTTCGTTTCTGACATCACCGATGCGATGCTGCTTGGCACCCTGATGGAAGCGCTGTTTGAACGTGGTATCGCGCTGGTTGCCACCTCAAATATTCCGCCAGACGATCTCTATCGCAACGGGTTACAGCGTGCGCGTTTCATGCCGGCGATTGAGCAGATCAAAACCCACTGTGATGTGATGAACGTCGATGCCGGCATCGATTACCGGTTGCGGACGCTGACCTCGGCCCATCTGTGGAACTACCCGCTGAATGACAAGACCCACGCTGAAATGGGGCGGATGTTTCAGGCGCTGGCGGGCGGCAAACCGGAACAGGCACCGGTCCTGGAGATCAACCATCGCCAGATGCCGACGCTCGGCGTCAGTGACGGGGTACTGGCGATCAACTTCACCACGCTGTGCGGGGAAGGACGCAGCCAGCATGACTATATTGCGCTCTCGCGTCGCTTCCACAGCGTCTTGCTGCATGATGTGCCGGTGATGATTTATAAGACCGAGGATCAGGCGCGTCGTTTTCTGGCGCTGGTCGATGAATTCTACGAACGCCATGTGAAACTGGTGGTGGCAGCGGAAACCTCGCTGACCGAGATTTATCAGGGCACGCGGCTGAAATTTGAGTATCAGCGCTGCTTATCACGTCTGCAGGAGATGCAGAGCGAGGAGTATCTGCGCCTGCCGCACCTGCCGTGAGAATAAAGCAGATAAATAGTGAAATAGGGTTCGATTTTTGTAACTGACTTCTCTATAATCTTGCGACCCCACGTTACAGCAAAGGATTTTTTTCCCAAATCCTCTGTGTTCCAGTAACTCTATCCGAAGGGGTGGCTTGCTGGTCAAAATGGTCGTGTGAGCCTCAATCGTTTACTTAAGCGTTTGGGATTTCACCAACGTGTAACTTAATTTGGGTAAGCTTTTCGATGAAAACTTTTACAGCTAAACCAGAAACCGTCCAACGTGACTGGTTTGTAGTTGACGCAACGGGCAAAACTTTGGGTCGCCTGGCGACTGAACTGGCGCGCCGTCTGCGTGGTAAGCATAAAGCGGAATACACTCCGCACGTTGATACTGGTGATTACATCATCGTTCTGAACGCAGAAAAAGTTGCTGTAACCGGCAACAAGCGTACTGACAAGATTTACTATCACCACACTGGTCACATCGGTGGTATCAAACAGGCGACCTTTGAAGAGATGATTGCTCGCCGTCCTGAGCGTGTGATTGAGATCGCGGTTAAAGGCATGCTGCCGAAGGGCCCGCTGGGTCGTGCTATGTACCGTAAACTGAAAGTTTACGCAGGCAACGAGCACACCCATGCGGCACAGCAACCGCAAGTTCTTGACATTTAATCGGGATTAAAGGCAATGGCTGAAACTCAAAACTACGGCACTGGTCGCCGCAAAAGCTCTACCGCTCGCGTATTTATTAAGCCGGGTAGCGGTAACATCGTTATTAACCAACGTTCTCTGGAACAGTACTTCGGTCGCGAAACTGCCCGCATGGTAGTTCGTCAGCCGCTTGAGCTGCTGGACCTGGTTGGTAAATTCGATCTGTACGTCACCGTTAAAGGTGGTGGTATTTCTGGTCAGGCTGGTGCGATCCGTCACGGTATCACCCGCGCTCTGATGGAATATGACGAATCTCTGCGTGCGGAGCTGCGTAAAGCTGGCTTCGTTACCCGTGATGCGCGTCAGGTTGAACGTAAGAAAGTCGGCCTGCGTAAAGCACGTCGTCGTCCTCAGTTCTCCAAGCGTTAATTGTTGCTGCTTCGGCAGAGACAATTGGCACAAAAAACCCGCTTCGGCGGGTTTTTTGCTTTCTGCTGCACCGCCGATGCAGGCGGAAAAACGTTAACGGCGCTCCCAATTTCCCCGCAAAGATTCATTCCACGCCCACAAGCTGCCTAAAATCTGGTAAACTCTGTGTCACTTTGCGCCCGCAGGCCGGTGCGTTATGCGTCTCCCCGCCGTCGGGATATTAGTATACGACGCAGCTAACGTGGGTTGCGTGCGAGTTCTATGAGCAAGTGAGTCGCCGGATGGTTGGCTATTCGCAGTAACTTTTTGTGAACAAACTTGGAGGTTTTCATGGCTGTCGCTGCCAACAAACGTTCGGTAATGACGCTGTTTTCTGGTCCTACTGACATTTTCAGCCATCAGGTACGTATTGTCCTGGCGGAGAAGGGTGTCAGCGTAGAGATCGAGCAGGTCGAAATGGATAACCTGCCGCAGGATCTGATTGACCTCAACCCGTATCGCACGGTGCCGACGCTGGTAGATCGTGAGCTGACGCTGTATGAATCACGCATCATCATGGAATATTTAGATGAGCGTTTCCCGCATCCACCGCTGATGCCGGTTTATCCGGTTGCCCGTGGTGAAAGCCGTCTGATGATGCACCGCATCGAGCAGGACTGGTACAGCCTGATGAGAACCGTTGAGAACAGCAGCGGTCAGGAAGCCGAAGCCGCACGCAAACAACTGCGTGAAGAGCTGCTGGCGATTGCGCCGCTGTTTGGTCGCACACCGTTCTTCATGAGCGAAGAATTCAGCCTGGTCGATTGCTATCTGGCACCGCTGTTATGGCGTCTGCCGTCAATGGGCATCGATTTGATCGGCTCCGGTTCAAAAGAGCTGAAAGGCTACATGAATCGTGTCTTCGAGCGTGACTCTTTCCTCGCTTCATTAACTGAAGCTGAACGTGAAATGCGCCTGCAAGCCCGGGGCTGATTTATGGAAATGTCGCAACTTACCGCACGTCGCCCCTATCTGCTGCGCGCCTTCTACGACTGGTTGCTCGACAACCAGTTAACGCCGCACCTGGTGGTCGACATTAATCTGCCTGGTGTGCAGGTGCCGCTCGAGTATGCGCGCGATGGTCAGATTGTGTTGAACATTGCGCCGCGCGCCGTGGGCAATCTCGATCTGGCTAACGATCAGGTGTCGTTCAACGCCCGTTTCGGCGGCGTTCCGCGTCAGGTTAACGTGCCGATGGCGGCGATTCTGGCGATCTATGCGCGTGAAAATGGCGCTGGAACGATGTTCGAACCTGAGCCGGCCTACGAACTGGCCTCTCAGGAGACGTCAGACGGTCAGGAAGAGACCATGATGTCCGTGATTGATGGCGATCGTCCTGACGATGCCAGCGATGACGAGACACCGCCTGATGACGATCCACCACCGCGTGGCGGACGCCCTTCATTGCGCGTCGTGAAATAACATCCAATACCCGTCCTCACGACGGGTATTTTTTTGCCGGTTGTTAAGGCAATAAAAAATCCGGCTGCCTGCGCAAGCCGGATGTGTTGTTACGTTGACGCGCGCGAATTAATAGACGTCGCGCAGGTAACGCTTCTCTTTCTTCAGCTGATCGATGTAATCCGCCGCACGTTCACTGGAAAGCCCGCCGAACTGACGCACCACTTCATGCAGCGCGCTGTCGACATCTTTCGCCATGCGTGACGCATCACCACAGACGTAGAAATAGGCACCTTCCTGCAGCCAGGCATAAAGCTCTGCGCCCTGTTCCAGCATGCGGGTTTGCACGTAAATCTTCTTCTCCTGATCGCGTGAGAACGCCAGATCCAGCCGGGTCAGCAAGCCGCTGTCGTGCCAGCCGGTCAGCTCTTCGCGATAGATGAAATCATGTTCCTGATGCTGATCGCCAAAGAACAGCCAGTTTTTTCCCTGTGCGCCGGTTGCCTGACGCTCCTGCAAAAAGGCGCGGAACGGGGCGATACCGGTGCCTGGACCCACCATGATCAGCGGGGCGCTGTTATTAGCCGGCACGCGAAATGCTTTGTTTGGCGAAATGAAGATAGCGGGCTTCTCACCACGACGCACGCGTTCGGCCAGATAGGTTGAACAGACACCGCCACGGTTACGGCCACCACTGTGATAACGGACGGAGGCGACGGTCAGGTGTACCTGGTTAGGATGCGCCTTCGAGCTTGACGAGATGGAGTAGGCACGATGCTGCAACGGGCGCAGCAGCGCGACAAATTCCGGTACCGGCAGCGAGCGGGTCAGCTCAAGCTGCAGCAGGTCAAGCGTATCTTTGCCCCAAAGCCACACGCCGAGCGCATCTTTATCGTCGTGCTGCAACACGTGACGCAGTTCCTGGTTGGTGGTGTTCTGTCCGACCCACTCAATCAGCTTGCGCGACGGTTCTGAGATTTCAAACTGATAGGTCAGCAGATCGCCGAGGCTGCGGTCAAAGCCGGGCACCGGCGTCTGGTAATCGGCATTCAGCTGCGTCAGCAGCAGGCTGACCAGCGACGGTTCGTTGACCGGGATAACGCCCAGCGCATCGCCCGCTTCATATTTCAGGCCACTGTCGGTCAGATCAAACTCGAAGTGACGAATATCCTTCGCCGACTGCTCGCCTGACAGACGCTTGTTGGTGATCAGCGCCGCAGCGTAAGGATTGGACTTGTTGCTGCCCGGGATCACCGGCGCTTCTGGTGCGCTTTCCAGCACCGTGCCGCTGCTGCCCGCGCTGGCGGCAAACTGCGGCATCGAACTGTTCAGCCATTCGCTGGACGGCTCTTCGTAGTCGATGTCGCAATCAATACGATCGACTACGCGTTTCGCGCCCAGCTGCTCCAGCCGCATATCAATGAATTTACCCGCCTGGCAGAAGCCATCGTAACCAGTATCACCAATCGCCAGCACGGCAAAGTGCATCTGCTCCAGACGCGGGGCGGTGCTGGCGGAGATGGCATCCCAGAATAACTGGGCGTTGTCTGGCATTTCGCCTTCGCCATAGGTAGACGTGACGATCAGTACGTGACGCATGGTCGCGAACACGTCGAGATCCACATCGCCCAGCGCCTGAACTACCGGCACCAGTCCTTTAGCACGTGCTGATTTGGCGGCGGTTTGCGCCAGCGCTTCCGCGTTGCCGGTTTGCGAACCGTAGAGAATATGCAGTTGGGTGGTGGCGGCGGCGCCGGTACCTGCCGCAGGCTGCTGCTTGTCTTCTAACACCAGTAAACGGGAGTGAAGACCGGCGAGGAAGCCCGCCAGCCAGTATTTCTGATCGCCATTAAAGGGTGCATCTTCTGGAATATAAGGAATTTTCATGGGTACTTTTACTCAATCCCGTTCTCACCCGTCATAAGCGACGCCGCCATCGCAGAGAGCCGCTTCACCTTCCGCACCGCCTGACGTGGTGGCGGGAAACGTGAAGCTTACGCTGCGTGTTACCACGCTTAATCCGGGTAATATCAATTAATAATATTCACGTTCAATCAGGTCAGTCGCCCTGTCAGGACAGTTTTCCCACCGCCGCGGCAATTTCAGGTAACGCTGCACGCGCAAACAGCTCTTCAAAATCAGGCAGATGTCCCAGCACTTCGCGGTTACAGGCGTCCTGATACATGATCCAGCCATACGTCGCCAGGCTGTCCATCGAGCGGATGTTGCGTTGCGTCAGCGCAGCTTTGTAATCGGACATCCGTTTGGTGCCGATCAGGCTGGCCAGTTCATCATCGCTGTAGCTTTCAATCGCTGAGCGGGCATGACGTTGCAGCTTGCTGACCAGCGAAAAAT
Organism: Pantoea sp. PGP6; assembly: GCF_053474785.1. Lineage (NCBI taxonomy): Bacteria > Pseudomonadati > Pseudomonadota > Gammaproteobacteria > Enterobacterales > Erwiniaceae > Pantoea > Pantoea sp. PGP6. The sequence goes on along the minus strand of NZ_JBQBMA010000001.1, from coordinate 3,897,747 downwards.
CTTCGGTCATCAGCAGGTTGCGAACCGCTTTTTCTACGGCCGGATCTTCAACCGGCGTGCCTTTTGGCAGTTTGCCCAATGCCAGCTGCTGCGCGAAGCTCAGCACGGTGTAGTTGTTGAGCAGGACAAACATCTCCAGCGTGTCGGTCGCACCGTAAGCCGGTACCGCGCCGTTGGCGATGGTTTTACCCTGACGCCAGGCAGCTTTAAACTTCGCCACCTGATGGCCCGCCAGCGCAGTAGACAGCTCTTCCAGCAAATCTTTGCGGGTTTTGGCCTTCAGGATTTCTCCCCCATCCTGGTAAAGCAGCAGCGAGCGCGGCATGACGTAGACAAAGTGGTGACACTCGGTTTCCCAGTTCTCCAGCAGCCACGCCGCACGCGGGGACTGCGTTGCCTCCAGATGCCAGTTCAGCATGGTCAGCACTGCCTGCTTATGGACCTGCGCCATCTCATCCTGATCGGCGATTGAACCGAACAGCACGGAATCGCCGGCAGCATGGCTGGCCAGTGAACCATAGGGATCGTACTGATAGGCAAAGCCGCCGCTCATGCCATTACCAAACCCTTTACCGAAGGTGCCGAGGTTAAGAATGGCGCCGTTGGTCATGTACTCGCAGCAGAAATCGCCGACCCCTTCAACCACCGCCGTGGCACCGGAGTTACGCACCGCGAAACGGTCACCGGCCTGCCCCTGCACAAACAGGCGTCCACCGGTGGCACCGAACAGTGCGAAGTTACCGATCAGCACGTTGCCATCGCCGTCCTGTGCGCCGCCGCCTGGCGACATCACCACCAGTTCACCGCCACACTGTCCTTTGCCAACGCCGTCGTTACAGGTGCCGTAGTGACGCATCTGCATACCATCGTTGCAAAATGCGCCAAACGACTGACCGGCGGAACCGGAGGTGGAAATTTTCACGCTCTCCGGTGCCAGATAGTGACGGCCACGGTCGTCGGCCAGCACCGCCGGCATCGCCTGCAGTTGTTCTGCGCTCAGTTGATGGTTCAGCATCCGCTCAATATCGATCGCCAGCTGGCCGCCGACGCTCTTGTTGCGGTTGTTGAGTACCACGTTATCGCCCAGCGTGATGTCAGGCTTACGCTGTTCAACCAGCGCCAGTTTCAGTTGTTCTACCCAGCCATCATCCAGCTCGAAATCTTTTTCGAGGTAAACCGGATGTTCGATTTTCAGCTCCGGTACCACGGTCAGCATGGCGCGCAAATCGAGTTTGCCGACTTCCAGTGGGTGATCCATCAGGTGCAGCAGATCAGCGCGGCCGCGTGCTTCACGCAGCGAACGTAATCCCATCCGCGCCAGAATCTCACGGACTTCATGCGCGACATTGAGGAAGTACTGTGCCAGCTGGCGTGGATCGCCATCAAAGGCTTCGGCATTGGTGGTTAAGCCCGCCGGGCATTTGACGTTACAGTTTTTCGCCATCACGCATTTCAGCATCATCAGGGCGGTCGTACCGAATTCAAAACTGTCGCCGCCCAGCAGCGCTGATTTCACCACGTCGCTGCCGGTTTGCTGAGCGCCTGAACAGCGCAGCAGCACTTTGTCACGCAGGCCGTTGGCGCACAGCGCCTGATGCACTTCTGCGATGCCGATTTCCGCTACGCGGCCGGTGTATTTCAGGCTGGTAACGGAGGCCGCGCCGGTGCCGCCGGTGTTGCCGGCTACGTTGATGACGTCAGCACCCGCTTTGGCAACGCCAACCGCGATGGTGCCAATGCCTTCCGACGAAACCAGCTTGACGATCACCCGTACCCGCGCGGCTTTACAGTCATGGATCAGCTGCGCCAGATCTTCAATCGAGTAAGTATCGTGATGCGGTGGCGGTGAGACCAGCTCAACGCCAGGCGTACCGCCACGGGCCGCGGCAATTTCCACCGTGACTTTAGCGGCCGGTAACTGGCCACCTTCGCCAGGCTTGGCACCCTGACCAATTTTAATTTCCAGCTCTTCCAGCATCGGATCAGCAAGGTAGGCCGCCCAGACGCCGAAGCGACCCGAAGCCAGCTGTTTGATGCGCGATGCACGGATGGTGCCGTGACGCGAGTAGTGTTCGCCACCTTCACCGCAGTTGCTCATGCCGCCGACCATATTGGTACCGTGTGCCACCGCCTCATGAGCAGGTGCCACCAGCGCACCGTGACTCATCGCACCGGAAGCAAAGGTGCGGGTGATTTCACAGGCGGGCTGAACCTCGCTGAGCGGCAGTGAGGGCAGGGTGGTGAAAATACGCGACAGATAATCGGCCGCTTTGCCGTAAGCGGTCACTTTCAGGCCGCCATCGACCACTTCACTGCTCTCGATATCGTCGTTAAACCGCAACTTCAGTGCGCGTGACAGGTTCTGCAGACGCTCATGCTCTGGCTTCAGGCCAGCAATCGCATCGGTCAGGCGCAGCATAAAGTGATTCAGGCTGCCATCCATCGCTTCACAGACCAGGCCGCGGATCGCAAAGCCGTTGTTGGTCAGCGAGTAGCGTCCCAGCTTACGGCGAAACTCCGCTTCACTGTCGATGTGGGTCAGGTCAGCCGGGAAGGTCAGAATATCGCGCAGCGCCGCCGGGCGACGTTTACGCTCTTCATACATCAGGCTTGAGAACTGACGGTAATCGGCGGTGATAGTGAAATTGTTGATCACCTCATCCGGAATGCGCTCGAAGCTGCTGTCTTTAAAGGTTTCTGGCTTGATGCCAAAGGCGTTATCGAGCTTCGCCAGCGTCATCAGGCGGATAAAGTTATCCTCTTCACGCGCTTTATCGGCGAAGCGGATCGGCTCCTCAGTCATATCAATAAAGGTGCGTACCGCAATGGTGCCGTACGAGTGACCGGCGCCTTCGGCACGTTCTTTAAACAGACCGAGCAACGGCACTTCAGATTCACCCTGAATTTTCAGGGCGCTCTGATGCCAGTCGACCGCCATCTGCGCGATGGTGGCAAAACCGGCGCCGCCCACCGGCGTTTTGATATTCGGGAAGTACTTTTTCAGCACCGGATCGTCGGTGTTGAGGAAGTTTGGCTCAAAGAATTCGCCGCTGCTGTAGCTTTCAACGGTGCAGAGACCCACTTTGCCCATGGTTTTCATTAACGCTTTTTCAGCCGCTTTGGCATAGCGTTTAAAGGCTTTGTTGCCTTCTTCGCCTTCACCGAACTTCTCTTCTGCACGCATCTGCACGCCGAGCGGATAGATAGCGGAGGCACCAAAGCCCAGCGTGGCGGCAATGTGGTGCGATGAAATGCTCTGACCACTTTCCACCACCAGCGACACATCCAGACGCAGACCTTCCTGCACCAGACGCTGGTTGATGGCAGAGACCACCAGCAGCATCGGAATTGCTGCCTGTTTAGAGGAGATGTGGCGATCGGTCAGCACCGCGATGCCGCCCTGGCTGCGGGCAAAATCAACCACCTGCTGTGCCAGATCGTCAATCGCCTTCTCCAGCGCGTTGGCGTTAGCGGTGGTGCTCAACAGATCTTTGCCAATAACCGGCTCATACAGCATCTCAAAGCGGGCGTACGGTGCGACATCCTGCTCACGTAAACGCAGCATATCGAGATGGCTCAGGATCGGCGAAGGCACCACAATCTGGCGGCCTTTGCTGCGACCGAGATGCGGTTTGGCACCCAGCGCGACCCGCAGCGTCATGCCATCCACTTCACGGATAGAGTCCAGCGGCGGGTTAGTCACCTGGGCGAAGCGCTGAGAGAAATAGTGCGCCATGCCGCCTTCATGATCGGACAGACCGTTAATTGCGTTGCCGTAACCCATGGCGGAGATTTTCTCTGCGCCGGTGTTCAGCATCGGGTCCATCATGAACTTGAAGCTTTCCTGGTTGTAGTAGTAGGCCACAAAGCGCTGATAGGTTTTCAGGTCACCGCGATAGCGCAGCGGTGAACCTTGCTGCTCAGCCGGAATGGCGGGCAGGTCTTCCAGTCCGACGCGCGCCTCGCGCAGCAGAGCTGGATAATCTTTTTCGGCAGCCAGTTTTTCCAGCGCCTGTACCGTGGTGTAGCTGCGTTTTTCGCGATGATCGAAGTAGAGCATGCCACCGGCCTCAATACGGCCGCGACGCAGCACACTTTCCGGCGGGAAGGCAATCTGGCCCGCTTCGGACATCGCACCGATATACTCTGCAGTTTCTACTGAACGCAGCGGACGCAGGCCGAGACGGTCAAGACGCGCCCCAATCACTTCGCCATTACCAAAGATTAACGCAGCCGGACCGTCGTTCTTCTCTTCATACAGCGAGAAGTACTCCAGCATAGCGCGCACTTCCGGCGATAACGCACTGTCGTTTTCCCAGGCAGGCGGCATCATCGAGACCACTGCGGTGATCAGATCGAGGTTATCTTCCATCAGACGGCTATGGATGCTCTGATCGAGACGTGAGCTGTCCGACTGGCCTTTCGGCCGCACAATTTTCTTGCCGCGCGCCAGCGCTAGCGCCGATTCGGCGATGCGGTTCTTACGGTCGGTATTCAGTTCACCGTTGTGCGCCATCAGGCGGAACGGCTGCGCCATGGTGGTGTGCGGATCGGTGTTGGTTGAGAAGCGGGTATGGAAAAACAGCCCGCGCACCTGATGATCGGGGTCGGTCAGATCCCTGAAGTAAGGGATTACTTCATTGGAATTCAGACGAGCTTTAAAAACCTGGGTGCGTGAAGAGAGCGACAGCGGATAGAGACCGCCAAATTCACTCTCGGTAAAAGCCCGGGCTTCGATGGTTAACAGGGCGCGATAAATGCGTTGTTCGAAGTCGTTTTGGTCGGCCACGTCCTGCGGCGCAGTGAAAATCCACTGCAGAATCGGTAACTGGAACTGCACTGCCGCCGGACGCGTCACGCTGCTGTCGAGCGGCATGTCACGTTTCATGATCACCGGCAGATTAAAGCTGCTCAGCGTTTCATCGACCAGACGTTCTGCGTTAGCGCGCAGGTCGGCATCTTTCGGCACGAAGAAGTTGCCGACGCCGAAGCGGCCCGCTTCCAGCGGCTGGCCGGTAATTTTACGGAAGAAGTGCAGGGAGAGATCAACGTTGACCCCGGCGCCGTCGCCCACGCCTTCAGCCGACATGCCGCCACGATGCGGTACGGTGCACAGGGCGCTGTGCGCCATCTGCAAAATCTCATGGGTCTGCTCGCCGTCCTTACGCGTTATGAAACCTACACCACAGCTATCACTGCCTGCTGTTGGATCATACAAGCCATAGGAATGAGGTTTGTTAGTGGACATTGAGGGTCTCCTTAAACTGCTTTTGACATTACCTGCACTGTTTCAGGGTCTGAGCGCAACTGAGGCGCACTTCATTTTCATCGCCATGCTCTGTCGAGCGCGCGTCATAGCCCTGAGCATTTCTCTCCAGACATCGGTGAAACGTCCTTAATTGAGCTGCTCTTCGATTTCCGGTCTCTTAAAGGAGATGACTTAAACCACGCGGGAGTCTTCTTGTTGCATAGATATGCCGAGACACTGGCCCGTCAGGAAAGCTTTCAGCGGATTTCCAACTTATCGGGAAAGCGTAATCAGGTCAAATGAGGGCCTTAGCCGAGGTTATTGTGCTGTTTTTGATGCTAAGCTTATGAATTAAAAAGATAAAGAGGTTTAAATTATGGTGCTTTAGCCGGTGGCGATCGCCTGATAAATGTGAACTGACTCACTGTAGTGCAGCCGTCAGATCTCTGCACCATGCTGGTGAGTAGGGCTTTAACAGCATTTAATGCTGTTCCGCACCGCTGTTGCACAGCATGTATCTGTTTTTCTTATGTCCGATTATTTGAATGAAACAGCCGGGGGTTATAAGAAAAATTAATCGGGCTGGATGTGCTTAAAACAGCATTAAAGATGAATGAGTATTCATAAAAAGGAATGAGCCTGCGCAACAGAACGTCGACAGGATATTGAAAAAACACCGGGCAAAGGATGCGCCGTTTTTAGCAGCGGCCTTACAGATTATTCATTTGGCACACGCAGTCAAGGGTTTTAAGCCGGTTGTCATAAACGTCGCCGAACAACCGGGCCGATGCACCATAAAAGCGCACTACATCGCTTATCTTCCGCTGCGGCGTTGCGACGTCGGCCGGTTAATTACGCTATCATGAGGCTGTTTCTCTTCCAGGGAGTTTTTATGAAACAAATTCGGCTGTTGGCACAATATTACGTGGATTTGATGGTGAAGCTTGGACTGGTGCGGTTCTCGCTGCTGCTGGCCTCGGCGCTGGTGGTGCTGGCGATGATTGTCCAGATGGCGGTCACCATGGTACTGCGTGGGCATGTCGAGAGCATCGACATGGTGCGATCGGTGTTCTTCGGGCTGTTGATCACCCCGTGGGCGGTCTATTTCCTGTCGGTGGTGGTCGATCAGCTGGAGGAATCGCGACAGCGGCTGGCGAGGCTGGTGGATAAACTGGAAGAGATGCGCACCCGCGACCTGGAACTGAATCAGCAGATGAAAGAGACCATCACCCAGCTGAATCAGGAGATCACCGACCGTAAAAAGGCGGAGCAGGCGCGTGAGCAGGTGATGGATAAGCTGCGTGAAGAAGTGACGCGGCGCGAACAGGCGCAGATTGAACTGGAGCAGCAATCCTCCTTCCTGCGTTCGTTTCTTGATGCGTCGCCGGATCTGGTGTTCTATCGCAACATCGACAAACAGTTCTCCGGCTGTAACCGCGCGATGGAACTGCTGACCGGTAAAAGTGAAAAACAGCTTATCGGCCTGACGCCACGCGATATCTACGATGATGAAGCGGCCACTAAAGTGCTGGAAACCGATGAGAAAGTGTTCCGCCACAACGTCTCCCTGACTTATGAACAGTGGCTGCAATATCCGGACGGGCGCAAAGCCTGTTTTGAAATCCGCAAAGTGCCTTATTACGACCGCGTCGGCAAACGCAGCGGGCTGATGGGATTTGGCCGCGATATAACCGAGCGTAAGCGCTACCAGGACGCGTTAGAGAACGCCAGCCGGGAGAAGACCACCTTTATCTCTACTATCAGCCACGAGCTGCGTACGCCGCTTAACGGCATTGTCGGACTGAGCCGTATTCTGCTCGATACCGATCTGAATCAGGAACAGCTGAAATACCTGAAAACCATCCACGTCTCTGCCATCACGCTGGGCAACATCTTCAATGATGTGATTGAAGTGGACAAGATTGAGCGGCGTAAGGTGCAGCTGGATAATCAGCCGCTCGACTTCACCAGCTTCCTCGCCGATTTAGAAAACCTGTCCGGCCTGCTGGCGCAGCCAAAAGGGCTGAAGTTTGTCCTCGCACCACAGTTACCGTTGCCGCACATGATCTCCACCGACGGCACCCGTCTGCGGCAGATTTTGTGGAACCTGATTGGCAATGCCGTCAAGTTCACCCAGCACGGCGAGATCGTAGTGCGGGTGGCGTATCAGCAGGATGAAACGCTGCGCTTTGAGGTACAGGATTCCGGTATGGGCATCCGCCAGGAGGAGCAGGACAAAATCTTCGCCATGTACTATCAGGTGAAGGATCAGCACGGCGGCAAACCGGCTACCGGCACCGGCATTGGCCTGGCGGTATCCCGCCGGCTGGCACAGGCGATGGGCGGCGATATCCGGGTGCAAAGCGCGCCGGGGCAGGGCTCCTGCTTCACCGTTGAGATCAAAGCGCCACGCATTGCTGAAGAGGTGGAAGATGAAGGCGTGGATGACAGCCTGCCTCTGCCGGCGCTGCACGTGCTGCTGGTGGAAGATATCGAACTGAACGTGATTGTGGCGCGCTCGGTGCTGGAGAAGCTGGGCTGCAGCGTCGAGGTGGCGATGACCGGCAGCGACGCGCTGGCGATGTTTGACCCGCTGGAGTTCGATCTGGTGCTGCTGGATATTCAGTTACCAGACATGACCGGTCTGGATGTGTCGCGGGCGATCCGCCAGCAGCACCAGGGCATCCATCTGCCGCCGCTGGTAGCATTGACCGCCAATGTGCTGAAGGACAAAAAAGAGTATTTCGATGCCGGAATGGATGATGTGCTCAGCAAGCCACTGGCGGTACCGGCGCTGACCGCCATCATCAAAAAGTTCTGGGATTATCAGGCGGAGCCGGAGGAGGCGTTGCCGCACGAAGCCGCAGATAAAAGCCAGACGCTGCTGGATATCCCGATGCTGGAGCAGTATCTCGATCTGGTCGGGCCGAGCCTGATTACCCAAAGCCTGACGATGTTTGAAAAGATGATGCCAGGCTATCTTGAAGTGCTCGAATCTAATCTGATGGCGCGCGATCAAAAAGGCATCGCCGAAGAGGGGCACAAAATCAAGGGTGCGGCGGGATCGGTAGGGTTACAACATCTGCAGCAGCTGGCGAAACAGATCCAGAGCCCGGAACTGCCAGCCTGGTGGGATAACGTGGTTGAATGGATTGATGAGCTGAAGCACGAGTGGCGACACGATGTGCAGGTATTGCGCGACTGGGTTGCGGAGCAGGAAGCGTCGTCCGCCAGAAAAAAATGACCCCAGCCGAGGCCGGGGTGCGCGAATACTGCGCCAACACCAGGGAAAAAGTAGCGGTTGCTATGCTTTGAGTAATAAACGCAGCCGCATGGTATTGGTTAACACTGCCTTCACCTTAGCAAATTCATCTTAACGTGTTAGAAGATTCATTAAAATGTGTGATGTTGAGCAGCGTTTAAATACAGAAAACATTAATTTGGCAACACAGTCAAGCAAGGAATCATTTTCTGCGTTGTATTGCGGTTATTTTAATCAGTTATCCCACTTTTTGCGCGCTTTTAACCCGGCGATAGCCGGGTTGCTGGCCCTGTCACCCCTTAAAGCGAAGCGGCGGACGAATCTGGGCCATTAATGCTGCTAACGCGCTGATATTGCTCGCCACCGGCGCAAAATGGTGTGATTTATCCAAAACGTTTTGGAAAGAGAAAAAAGATTTCGCTTATTTACGCTTCCACCCATCAGGTCGGACCTTAACCGGTGGCGAAAGCTTAAGCGACAGACGGTCAATGACCGCGCTATTCTGGCAAGAAATTTACCGGTTATCGGCATGATTTCGGCCAATTAGTGAAAAATACCGAAGACATAAAAACAGTATAGTTAAGCAATGCAAACCATTCAAATTAGTGCTTATTACTAATTATTAAGTGTTTATCTGGAAAGGTAATTAACGGTCGCGGCGAATGGAACCGATTCCTTTCTGACGGAAGTGCTTGAACTATTTCGATCTGTTGCAGCTTTTTAATGCAAAATGTCGACCTGATGTCTGGAAACTGCACGGTCATTTTCACCGATAAAGGCAATAAAAGGTTTTTTTGCGCACTGATTACGCGAGTAATTGATTAACGCCTGAAACAAGTATGGGAAGATTGCATGAGTAAGCATAAAGGAAGCGCCGGACAACGTATTAAACGGATTGCTGTGCGTATTATTCTGGCGTGGCTGGGCATCTGGCTGGCAGGGATTTTGCTGTTTTCATTTTTACCGGTGCCGTTCTCCGCGGTTATGGTTGAGCGCCAGCTCGGTGCCTGGCTTCGCGGCGACTTCAGCTATGTTGCCCATTCGGATTGGGTCGGACACGATGAAATTTCGCCGTGGATGGGCCTGGCGGTGATTGCGTCTGAAGATCAAAAGTTTCCGACCCACTGGGGATTTGACGTCGCGGCGATCGAGTCGGTGCTGGATAACAGCGATAGCCGGATGCGTGGTGCATCTACCCTGTCGCAGCAGACGGCCAAGAACCTGTTTCTGTGGGATGGGCGGAGCTGGGTGCGTAAAGGGCTGGAGGCGGGCCTGACGGTGGGCATTGAGACCGTCTGGACTAAGCGACGTATTCTGACCGTCTATCTGAATATCGCCGAATTCGGGCCTGGGGTGTTTGGTGTGGAGGCGGCGTCACAGCGCTATTTCCACAAGCCAGCCAGCCGATTGACGGCTGGCGAAGCGGCGTTGCTGGCCGCGGTGCTGCCTAATCCTATCCGCTTCCGTGCTGCAACGCCGTCTGGCTATGTACGGCAGCGGCAGCAGTGGATCCTGCGTCAGATGCGCCAGCTGGGCGGGGAAGGATTTTTACAGCGTAACCGGCTGGACTGAGGGTTAATCCTCGTCGAAACCCGCTTCAAACAGCTCAATGACCGCTGCCAGCGCCGGGATCTCTTCCGGACCGCTGGCTTCGATTTCAATGTGGCCGCCCTGAGCTGAATCGAGCATCAGCAGCGCAATCACGCTGCTGGCTTCGGCTTCGGTGCCGGCTTCATTGCGCAGCAGCACTTCAGCGTCAAAGCTCTGTACCAGTTCAAACAGCTTCATTGCCGGTCGGGCATGCATACCCAGTTTATTTTTGATTTCGACAGTTTGCTTAACGGTCATGATTTACGCTTTTCCAACGTACGGTGACGTGACTGTACATTCTTGCCGCGTGAACGGAAGTAGTCCGCCAGCTGTTCTGCAATATAGACCGAACGATGTTTCCCGCCGGTACAGCCGATAGCGACAGTCAGATAACTGCGGTTATTGGTTTCCAGCATCGGCAACCACAGTTCCAGATAACTGCGGGTCTGATAGATGAAGTTGTGCACTTCGGTATGGCGATCGAGAAAGGCAGCCACCGGACGATCGAGGCCGGTCATCGGGCGCAGCTTAGGGTCCCAGTGCGGATTCGGCAGGAAGCGCACGTCAAACACATAATCGGCATCAATCGGGATGCCGTGCTTGAAGCCAAACGACTCAAACACCATCGTCAGCTCACGTTCACGCTTGCCCAGCAGCCGGGTACGCAGCATCTCTGCCAGTTCGTGGACCGACATTTCTGAGGTATCGATGATCAGATCGGCCCGTGAACGCAGTGGCTCCAGCAAATCACTCTCTTCATCAATGGCACTTTCCAGCGACAGATTTTTACTGGAGAGCGGATGCAGACGGCGGGTGTCGCTGTAGCGGCGAATCAGGGTATTACGATCGGCATCAAGAAACAGCAACTGGGGTGAAAATGAGTCGGGCAGGTTATTCAGCGCGGTTTCAAAAATCTCAGGGGATTCAGGCATGTTGCGTACGTCGATGCTCACCGCTGCCGAGATGTTGCGCTCCGCCAGCGAGTTGGCCAACTCGGGCAATAGCACCACCGGCAGGTTATCGACGCAGTAAAAACCCATATCTTCCAGCGCGCGTAGCGCCACTGACTTCCCCGAGCCTGACCGACCGCTCACGATCATCAGCACCATGACCTTCTCTCCCGTTTTAAAACCGGCACGCGGCCGGTAAAGACGCTTTACTGCTCTGACTGGCCTTCTGTGATAATGGCATAGAGCTCTTCATCACTTTGCGCGGCGCGCAAACGGCGACAGACGGTTTTATCCGCCAGACGCTTCGCCACCAGTGAAAGGGTGTGCAGGTGAGTTTTGCACTGGTCAGCCGGTACCAGCAGGGCAAACAACAGATCGACCGGCTGATTATCAACGGCATCAAACGCGATCGGCTGTTCAAGGCTGATAAACACCCCGACAGCACGTAGCGTATCCTCTTCTAGTTTACCGTGTGGAATGGCAATGCCGTTGCCAATACCGGTACTGCCCATGCGTTCACGGGTGAGGATCGCTTCAAAAAGCGTCTGGTGCGGCAGGTTGAGCTGCTTAGCGGCCAGTTCGCTGATGATTTCCAGCGCGCGTTTTTTGCTCTGGCAGTGTACGCCGCTGCGGGTGCAGTCAGGCGAAAGCACTGTGCTCAATTCCAGTGTTAGATCGTTGTTCATTATCGTTTCACTTGCGAGTTAACCTGGCCATCAGCCACCAGCGTATCATGATGCTGGCGGTAAATGGCGCTTGCTTAGATGACAAAACGGGGCGGATTATCCGCCCCATCCTGTCGGCTCTGCGCGGCAGGCGCGCGTAGCTAGCGTGAAGGTTAGTGTTTTTTCAGTTTATCTTTGTGTTTGGTCAGCTGACGGGCGAGCTTGTCGATCAACCCGTCAATCGCCGCATACATATCTTCCGCTTCGGACGTGGCGTGCAGCTCGCCACCGTTTATGTGCAGCGTTGCGTCAGCCACCTGGGTGACTTTCTCAACTTTCAGCACAATATAAACCTGATTGATATGTTCGAAATAGTGTTCCAGTTTGGCAAATTTACCGCTGACGAAATCGCGCAGTGGTGCGGTGATTTCAACATTTTGCCCGGTAAGGTTCAGCTGCATAGGTCTTCCTTCTCATTTCTGTCAAACCAGCTGTTTGCGCTGGTTCGATGGCGGGATGGATAAAGACTCGCGGTATTTGGCGACGGTACGACGTGCCACCATGATCCCTTGATCAGATAACATGGAGGTGAGTTTACTGTCGCTCAAGGGTTTGGCTGGATTTTCCGCCGAGATTAATTTTTTCACCAGTGCGCGAATGGCTGTCGATGAGGCTTCGCCGCCACCTTCAGTATTCACGTGACTGGAGAAAAAGTACTTCAGTTCAAAAATGCCTCGCGGACTGTGCAGATACTTTTGCGTAGTGACGCGGGAAATGGTCGATTCGTGCATCTCAACCGCCTGGGCGATATCGGCCAGCACCATCGGGCGCATAAACTCTTCGCCCTGTTCAAAGAAGGCCTGCTGCTGCTCGACAATACAGCGTGTCACTTTCAGCAGCGTATCGTTGCGGCTTTCCAGGCTTTTAATCAGCCAGCGCGCTTCCTGCAGGTTGCTGCGAATGAACTGACTGTCGCTGTCGTTACGCGTCGCCCCGCTCATGGCGGCATACTGCTGGTTGATCTTGAGGCGCGGGACGCTGTCGGCGTTCAGTTCAACCGTCCAGCGGCTGCCGACTTTCCGCACCAGCACGTCGGGGATCACATATTCCGGTTCACCGGTATTAATTGACTGACCGGGACGCGGGTCCAGCGACTGAATTAACATCATCGCCTCTTTCAGCACCTCTTCTTTGAGGCGCGTCACCCGCATCAGGCTGCGAAAATCGTGGTTGGCCAGCAGATCCAGATGTTCACTGACGATCAGGCGGGCTTCCGCCAGCATCGGCGTCTCGGGCGCATATTGCGACAGCTGCACCAGCAGACAGTCGCGCAGATCGCGCGCACCGACGCCAACCGGATCAAAGCGCTGAATGCGTTTCAGCACCGCTTCGACTTCATCGGCCTCAAGCTCATCGTTGCCGATGCTGTCGAGGATCTCGTCAAGCGAAACGGTGAGGTATCCGGTATCGTCGATCGCATCCACGATCGAAGTGGCAATGGCGCGGTCAGTATCGCTAAATGGCGTTAGCTCAACCTGCCACATCAGGTAATCCTGCAGTGACTGGGTGGTTTCGCCCTGATAAACCGGTAACTCATCATCCTGATAATCGGTACCGGTCCCGGATGGCGTGCCGGCGGTGTAGATTTCATCCCAGGTCGCGTCCAGCGGCAGCTCGTCAGGCATCTCTTTCTGCTCAAGCGCTTCACGGGTATCCAGCGCTTCGCCTTCGGGAGCCTCACGAGAGTCGATTTCATCATGCAGGTCGGTTTGTTCAAGCAGCGGATTACTTTCCAGTGCCAGCTGTAACTCCTGCTGGAGTTCAAGCGTAGAGAGTTGCAGCAGACGAATCGCCTGCTGCAACTGCGGTGTCATCGCCAGCTGTTGGCTGAGCCTGAGTTGCAAACCTTGCTTCATAGACAGGATGGTAGTTCCCAGGTAAACATCAGTATTTACGACACCTTATCAGAGTCTGAACTCTTCACCCAAATAAACCCGCTTAACCTGCTCATCTGCCAGAATTTCATTCGGCGTACCGTGCGCGATCAGGTGGCCCTGACTGACGATATATGCCCGTTCGCACACCGCTAAGGTTTCGCGCACGTTATGGTCGGTAATCAACACGCCAAGGCCGCTGTCACGCAAATGCTCAATGATTTTCTTGATGTCGATGACCGAGATCGGGTCGACACCCGCAAACGGTTCATCCAGCAGGATAAATTTAGGGTTGGCGGCCAGCGCGCGGGCGATCTCGACCCGGCGACGTTCACCGCCGGAGAGCGCCTGACCCATGCTGTCGCGCAGGTGCTCAATGTGAAACTCTTCCATCAGCTCGTTGGCGCGATCCTGACGCTGCTCTTCGGTGAGGTCGTCACGGATTTGCAGAACCGCCATCAGGTTATCGTAGACGCTGAGGCGACGGAAAATAGAGGCCTCCTGCGGCAGATAGCCGATACCGCGACGCGCACGGGCATGCAGCGGCAGGATACTGATATCTTCGTCATCGATAATAATGCGTCCCGCATCGCGCGGCACAATGCCGACCACCATGTAAAAGGTGGTGGTTTTACCGGCACCGTTGGGACCCAGCAGGCCGACAATCTCGCCTGACTTTACCTGCAGACTGACATCTTCTACCACGCGACGGCCTTTATATGCCTTCGCCAAGTTTTCTGCGATTAATGTGGCCATAGCTATCAGTTACTCTTCTTTCCGCTGTTGGACGAACCTTTATCCTGCAGTTGCGACGGCACCAGCACGGTGGTGACGCGCTTATTCTGGCCCTGGCTGTAAGCCTGCATTTTCTGCTCTTTCACCAGATAGGTAATGCGATCGCCCTTGATGTTGCTGTCCTGCTGCTCAATGAAGGCGTTGCCGGTCAGTTCAACAAAGTCGTTAGCCAGTTCATAGTGCAGTTTTGCCGCATGGCCCTGCACCGGTTTGCCGCTGTCCTGCATCTGGTAGAAGGTGGCAGGATTGCCGTACGCATCGACGATGGTTTTCTTGCTGTCGCCGCCCGGACGGGTCACCACCACTTTATCAGCGGTGATTTTGATCGAACCCTGAGTGACGATAACGTTGCCGGTAAAGGTCGCGACATTGCCCTGCAGATCCAGCGCCTGGTTCTGCGAGTCAATATTGACGGGCTTATCCGAGTCACCGGTCAGGGCCAGCGCAGGCACGCTGCTCGCCAGCAGCATGCTGGCGAGTAAAAGCTTAAGGCTATTTTTGTTCATTTTGAATTTCATAAGAAGTTTTGACCTTTTCGATTAACTCGGCGTTTTTTGTCCGTAAATTGCCGCGCATTTTCATGCCGGTGGAGTTAAAACTGCGGCCATACAGCGTCACCTGGTCGTCAGAGGTAACGTCCTGAGTGACAAGGTTAACCTGCGCATTGTCGGTTTTGACCCGGTCAAGCTGGGAATCCTGTGTCAGCGTATTCAGTTCCACATGACCATACAGATAAAGCATACGATCTTTGGTAAGCTTTGCTTTGTCGGCACGGAGTGTCCAGGTCGGCACTTTATTTTCGTCGTAGGTGGTCATCACCGGATTATCGAACCAGCTCAGTTCCTGATCCGAAAAGTAGGTCACTTTATCGGAAACCAGCTTATACGACAGTGCACCCTGTGGGTTATAAACCACGGTGTGGGAATCCGCACTGGTATAGGTCGGTGCCTGGTTATCGGTGGCAACCGGCGTATTCTCATCCTGGTTGGTAAGATTCCAGCCGATTAAAACCAGTGCAATCAAGGTCAGAATCAGCGTCATCCAACGCCTGCTTTTACTCATACTGATTGCCCTTTGGCATCCTCAAATTTGTCCTGCGACATTAAGATCAGGTCGCAAACTTCACGTACCGCGCCACGTCCGCCCGCAATGCGCGTCACGTAGTGCGCGCGCGGCAACAGCACCGGATGTGCATCCGCAACCGCCACGCTTAATCCCACTTTTGCCATCACCGGCCAGTCGATCAGGTCGTCACCAATATAGGCGACCTGTTGATCGGAAAGAGACAGTTTATCCAGAAGTTCGCCATAGGCCAAAAGCTTATCCGATTGTCCCTGATAAAGATGACGAATGCCGAGCGTTTTACAGCGATCTTCCATCAGGCGGGCATTCCGGCCGGTAATAATAGCCACTTCCACATCTGAGGTCAGCAGGCAACGAATACCGTAGCCGTCGCGCACATTAAACGCCTTCAGCTCTTCACCATTATTGCCCATGTAGATCACCCCGTCGGACATCACGCCATCGACGTCGCAAATCAGCAGGCGAATCTGGCTGGCGCGAGCCATCACCTCGGCGCTGACCGGGCCATAGCAGGTATCAATCGGGGGAGTTGCCAGTTGCATTGTCTTTTCCTGTTCAGACTACGCCAGCGCGCAGCATGTCATGCATATGTACCACACCGAGCAGATGGTCGTCATCGGCGACCAGGATCGAGGTAATGTTTTTGGTTTGCATCAGGTTGAGCGCTTCAACCGCCAGCATGTTCGGCCGCACGCGAATGCCGCCTGGCGTCATCACTTCACCGATGGTGGCGCGCTGGAAATCGACACCCATATCGAAGATGCGGCGCAGGTCACCATCGGTAAAGATGCCTTCAATCTTCATCAGATCGTCAACAATCACCGTCAACCCGAGGTTTTTGCGGGTAATTTCCAGCAGCGCATCACGCAGCGAGGCATCGCGCGTGACGTGCGGCAGTTCATCGCCGCTGTGCATGATATCGGCCACGTGCAGCAGCAGTTTACGTCCGAGTGCGCCGCCGGGGTGGGAGAGCGCAAAGTCTTCGGCGGTGAAGCCGCGCGCTTCCAGCAGTGAAACGGCCAGCGCATCGCCCATTACCAGCGTGGCGGTAGTGCTGCTGGTGGGAGCCAGACCGAGCGGGCACGCCTCCTGCGGGACACTGACGCACAGATGCACATCGGCAGCCCGGGCCATCGCACTTTCTGGCCGGCCGGTCATGCAGATCAGGGTGATATTCTGCCGCTTTAGCACCGGAATCAGCGCGAGAATTTCATTCGACTCGCCGCTGTTGGAGATGGCAATCACCACGTCATTCTTGCTGACCATGCCGAGATCGCCATGGCTGGCTTCCGCCGGATGAACGAAAAAGGCTGGCGTGCCGGTGCTGGCAAAGGTGGCGGCCATTTTTTTGCCAATGTGGCCTGACTTGCCCATCCCCATCACCACCACTTTACCCTGGCAGGCGTAAATCCGGGCGCAGGCGCGGGCAAAATCGTCGTTAATGTACTGATCGAGCTGCTCCAGACCTTCGCGCTCGATGCGCAATACCGCTTTGCCTGCGCGCTGGAAATCAAAAACTGCCGGTTGCTGATATGACATGGTCAGTCTGTCCTTGTTAGCCGTCCATGAACGCTGGCTGTACCCACAGCAGCGTCACCCAGACGAAGAAACCACAGAGTAAAAGTGCGCCTGCCGTACGGCCAACGCGTCGGCGACGTAACAGGCAGAGCAGGGCGAACAGTACGCTGACGCCGAGCATCACCCAGTAATCACGGGCGAACGCGTGGTAATCGATGCTGCCAGGATGCATCAGCGCCGGCAGGCCGAGTACGATAGCAATATTATAAATGTTGGCGCCGATCAGGTTACCGATCGCGATATCATCTTCGCCTTTCAGCGCACCAGCAATCACCGTCGCCAGCTCGGGCAGGCTGGTGCCGACGGCAATCAGCGTCAGACCCATCACCAGTTCACTGACGCCAAAATAGTCGGCAAACACCGTGGCGTTGTCGATCACCATCCGGGTCGACATCGGCAGGATAATCAGGGCGACGGCCAGCCAGAGAAACGCCACCGTGTTGCCGCTCTCTTCGCGCGGTAATTCCGCCAGCTGTTCACGGGTCAGGGTGTCGTTGTTATCACGCTCCGCTTTACGCGCAATGCGGATCACCACCATCAGATAAACCGCGGCGATGGCGATCAATCCAATGCCATCCAGTCGGCTAAGCTGGTTATCAAACAGCATAAAACCGCTGAGCAACGTCACCAGCAGCATTAAAGGGAGTTCACGACGAATCAGATTAGAGTGTACGCTGAGTGGATGCATTAACGCAGCGGCACCCAGGATCAGTAAAATGTTGGTAATATTCGAGCCCAGCGCGGTACCGACAGCAAGATCCATCTGGCCATGCTGCGCGGCCGAGAAGGAGAGAATCATCTCGGGCAACGAGGTGCCGATGCTGACGACGGTCATGCCAATGATCAAGGGTGGAATACCAAACGATCGACAGAGTATCGAGGCGCTAAACACCAGACGATCGGCACCATAAGCCAGTAAAAGCAAACCGATAATCAGCAGTGCAGAAGCTACGAACATGAAAAATCCTTGCGTAAAAACCCCAGCCCGGCACGCCTTGTCCGGCGGGTTTCAGGTTCTGTGCGATATAACAGGCGCTGATTTTGACCGTCTGAAAGGCAAAAGTAAATTTAATGGCCGTTTTCGCCAAATGTTAGCGATAAGTTTCTGTAAAGCTATCGTGAATCAGGACCGAACAGGCTACCATCGTAACCCATGTTTACGCCCGATCCTTACAAGAGGTAATAATGATCCAGCAGCAGACGAATCTGGTCGAGGTTCGTGGCGTGAGTTTTTCGCGCGGAGATCGCCAAATCTTCGATGACATTTCGCTGACCGTACCGAAAGGCAAAGTGACAGCGATAATGGGACCTTCGGGGATCGGTAAAACCACTCTGCTACGCTTGATTGGGGGTCAGCTTCAGCCGACCCGTGGCGAAATCTATTTCCGTGGCGAAAACATCCCGTCATTATCTCGCGCTAAGTTGTATGAGGCGCGTAAAAAAATGAGCATGCTGTTCCAGTCAGGCGCGCTGTTTACCGACTTAACGGTGTATGAAAATGTCGCCTGGCCGCTGCGTGAACACACCCGCCTGCCGGCTCCGTTACTGCACAGTACGGTATTAATGAAGCTGGAAGCGGTCGGTCTGCGTGGCGCCGCCCAGCTGAAACCGGCTGAGCTGTCGGGCGGAATGGCGCGGCGCGTTGCGCTGGCGCGTGCCATTGCCTTAGAACCTGAACTGATTATGTTCGACGAACCCTTTGTCGGACAGGACCCGATTACCATGGGCGTGCTGGTTAAGCTGATTGATGAACTTAACCACGCGCTGGGACTGACCTGTATTGTGGTGTCGCACGACGTACCGGAAGTATTAAGTATTGCGGACTACGCCTATATCGTGGCCGGACAGAAAATTATCGCACACGGCACCACGCCGGAACTGCGAGAAAACAACGATCCGCGTGTCCGCCAGTTTATTGATGGAGAAGCGGATGGTCCGGTTCCATTCCGTTTTCCTGCCGGCGACTATCTCGCTGATTTAACCGGCTCAGGGAGTAACTAAACTGATGGTGTTGAAGGCGCTGGCGACATTTGGACGTCAGGGAATTGAAACGTGCGCCAGTTTTGGCCGCGCAGGATTAATGCTGTTTCATGCGCTGGTGGGCAAACCAGCGTTCCGCAGACACACGCCGCTACTGATTAAGCAACTGTATAGCGTCGGCGTGCTGTCGCTGCTGATCATCGTGGTTTCCGGTCTGTTTATCGGCATGGTGCTTGGCCTTCAGGGTTACCTGGTCTTAACCACTTACGGCGCAGAAACCAGTCTCGGTATGCTGGTGGCGCTGTCATTGCTGCGTGAACTGGGACCGGTGGTGACCGCGCTGCTGTTCGCCGGACGGGCCGGGTCCGCGCTGACCGCCGAAATCGGCCTGATGAAAGCCACCGAACAGCTCTCCAGTATGGAGATGATGGCGGTTGACCCGTTACGACGGGTGGTGTCGCCGCGTTTCTGGGCCGGTTTTATCAGCATGCCGCTGCTGACGCTGATTTTCACCGCGGTGGGTATCGCCGGTGGGGCGCTGGTCGGCGTGAGCTGGAAAGGGATTGATCCTGGTTTCTTCTGGTCGGCGATGCAGAATGCCGTTGATTTTCGTACCGATGTCGTTAACTGCCTGATTAAAAGCGCGGTGTTTGCTATCACCGTAACGTGGATAGCGCTGTTTAACGGCTATGATGCGATTCCAACCTCTGAAGGGATCAGTCGCGCGACGACGCGCACCGTGGTGCACGCGTCACTGGCGGTGCTCGGATTGGATTTTGTGCTGACAGCACTGATGTTTGGGAATTGATGCAATGCAAAGCAAAAAAAGCGAAATCTGGGTTGGCATTTTCATGATCATGGCGTTACTGGCTGCGCTGTTTCTTGCGTTGCGCGTCGCCGATTTAAAGTCGATGGGCACCGAGCCGACGTGGAAGCTCTACGCGACCTTTGACAATATTGGCGGCCTGAAAGCCAGTTCGCCGGTAAAAATTGGCGGCGTGGTGATTGGCCGGGTAACCGATATTGAACTGGAACCGAAAACGCTGCTGCCGCGTGTCACCATGGACATCAGCGATCAGTACGCTAATAAAATTTCAGACACCAGTTCGCTGGCGATCCGGACACAAGGATTGCTGGGGGAACAATTTCTGGCGCTTAACTTAGGCTTTGACGATCCTGAACTGGGTTCGTCGATGCTGAAAGATGGCGACACGTTACGTGATACCAAGTCGGCGATGGTACTGGAAGACCTGATTGGTCAGTTCCTCTACAAGAGCGGCGACAACAAACAAAATAATGACAGTAAGGATGCGCAGGGCAGCGAGAATGCCGCACCTGCGGTACCGGCTCAACCTTAAAACAAGAGGGTATACTATGTTTAAACGTTTACTGATGATTGCCATGCTGGTGGTGGCGGTGCCGCTGACGGCCAATGCGGCAGCCGACCAGAGCAATCCCTACAAACTGATGAACGAAGCGGCGCAGAAGACCTTTACCCGTCTTAAGAATGAGCAGCCGAAAATCAAGCAGGACCCGAACTACCTGCGCGACATCGTACGTCAGGAACTGCTGCCGTATGTGCAGATTAAATATGCCGGCGCACTGGTGCTGGGCCGCTACTACCGCGACTCTACTCCTGCACAGCGTGAAGCCTACTTCAGCGCCTTTGGTGATTATCTGGCACAGGCTTACGGCCAGGCCTTAGCGTTGTATCACGGTCAGACCTACCAGATTCAGCCTGAACAGCCGTTAGGCGACGCTAAAATTGTCGCAATCCGCGTTTCGATTATCGACCCGAATGGCCGTCCTCCGGTTCGCCTCGACTTCCAGTGGCGCAAGAACAGTCAGACCGGCAACTGGCAGGCGTATGACATGATCGCCGAAGGTGTCAGCATGATCACCACCAAGCAAAATGAGTGGAGCGATCTGTTACGTACCAAAGGCATTGATGGCCTGACCGCGCAGCTGAAATCATCCGCGGCGCAGCCGATTACGCTGGATAAACAGCAATAATGCGCGAATCGTTAAGCTGGCAGCGTGAAGCCAGCACGCTATTACTGAAAGGCGAGCTGGACCGCGATACGCTGCTCAGCCTGTGGCAGCAGCGCGACACGCTGATCAAAGATGTTGATATTATTGATGTCGCCGCGCTGGAGCGGGTCGATTCCTCCGGGCTGGCGCTGCTGGTGCATCTGCGTGAAATCGCCCGGACCCAGGGCATTACTCCCCGGTTCGCCGGCATCAGCGACAAACTGCAGTCGCTGATTACCCTTTACAATCTGCAACAGATTATTGTTTCTGCGGATAAAAGCGCCTGATTTCCGGTCGTTACGCTAAGCCCCTGTTTTACACAGGGGCTTTTGCGTATTTAAGAGTCAGCCGCTTTCCTCTAAGATGTCTCCCTTATTATTATCAGGTGAAGTTAAGCGCAATGGAAAACAGTGAAATTCAGGCCGTGCTGATGGCAGCATTGCCTTTAGATGAAGTGCATGTGATGAGCAATGATGGCAGCCACTTTCAGGTTATCGCCGTCGGCGAACTGTTTGGTGAGCTGAGCCGCGTTAAGAAGCAGCAGGCTGTTTACGCGCCGCTGATGGAGTTCATCGCGGATAACCGCATTCATGCTGTCTCCATCAAAACCTATACTCCCGCTGAATGGGCGCGTGACCGTAAACTCAACGGTTTCTGATCCGTCAGCCTGGTGAACTCGCCGTGCGCGAGTCCGACCTTTAGCTAGTTAATTGAGAGCCGTGTTAATGGACAAATTTCGTGTGCAAGGCCCCACCCGCTTAAGTGGTGAAGTAACCATTTCCGGGGCGAAGAACGCCGCGCTGCCTATTCTGTTTGCTGCCCTGCTGGCTGAAGAGCCGGTCGAGATCCAGAATGTGCCGAAGCTGCGCGATATCGATACCACCATGAAACTGCTGAGCCAGCTGGGTGCGAAGGTGGAGCGCAACGGTTCTGTGCATGTCGATGCCAGCGCGGTGGACGTATTCTGTGCCCCTTACGATCTGGTGAAAACCATGCGCGCCTCGATCTGGGCGCTGGGTCCGCTGGTGGCGCGTTTTGGTCAGGGACAGGTTTCCCTGCCGGGTGGCTGCGCGATTGGCGCGCGTCCGGTCGACCTGCATATTACCGGCCTTGAGCAGCTGGGTGCCGAGATCAAACTGGAAGAGGGCTACGTTAAAGCGTCAGTCAACGGCCGTCTGAAAGGCGCGCTGATCGTGATGGACAAAATCAGCGTCGGTGCGACCGTCACTATCATGAGCGCCGCGACGCTGGCGACCGGCACGACGGTGATTGAGAATGCCGCCCGTGAGCCAGAAATTGTCGATACCGCCAACTTCCTGAATACCCTTGGCGCAAAAATCAGCGGCGCAGGCACCGATAAAATCACCATCGAAGGCGTTGAACGTCTGGGTGGCGGAGTTTACCGCGTACTGCCGGACCGTATTGAAACCGGCACCTTCCTGGTAGCGGCCGCCATTTCAGGTGGCAAAGTGGTGTGTCATAAAACGCAGCCCGATACGCTGGATGCCGTACTGGCGAAACTGCGTGACGCGGGTGCGGATATCGAAACCGGTGAAGACTGGATCAGTCTGGATATGCACGGCAAGCGGCCAAAAGCGGTTAACGTCCGCACCGCACCGCATCCGGGTTTCCCAACCGATATGCAGGCGCAGTTCACGCTGCTTAACCTGGTCGCGGAAGGCACCGGCCTGATCACCGAAACCATCTTTGAAAACCGCTTCATGCACATCCCGGAATTAATTCGTATGGGTGCGCACGCGGAAATTGAGAGCAATACCGCGATTTGCCACGGCGTTGAAACGCTGTCTGGCGCGCAGGTAATGGCCACCGATTTACGTGCGTCTGCCAGCCTGGTATTGGCGGGTTGCATCGCGGAAGGCACCACGCTGGTCGATCGTATCTATCATATCGATCGTGGCTATGAACACATCGAAGATAAACTGAAAGCGATGGGTGCAAACATTGAGCGCGTGAGCGGCGACGAGTAATCCCGCTTCGCGGCAAGACCATGAGCCAGCTCCGGCATCCGGAGCTGGTTTTTTTTCGCCGGGTAAGAACTAAAGATCGCTGTGATCGGTAGGTTGATCGGGCAGCGATCGGATCCGTTTCTTACGATCCAGCAGGCAATGCGTATCGGCATCGTAGTAGCGGCTGGGCCAGATCTCCGCGGGATGGATAGCAATCGCCTCGGCAATCAGCCACTCACCCTTGGGCCACGGTCGCGACAGCGCATTGGCCAGGGTAGATGAACTCAGGCCTGCCGAGCGTGACAGAGCGGCCAGAGTCGTGCCGCGCTTGTGTAAGGCGGCGATAATGTCGGCGGGATGCCAGTCTTCAATCCTTTTCTGCATAAACCTGTTCTCCTTTTCCGTGTTATTGCGTCACCCACACGGGCGACGGCTTTCCTTTTTGCAATGTTATCTGGAAAGTTAGTGGGATTTATAGCAAATAGATTCCATATGTTTCCAGTAAAATTTGGATCTTAAGCCAGATCTGCGTGAACCCGCGCAAAAGAGGTGCAACCAGAGAAAGAAGCGTGAAAGAAGTGGGAGCAGATAAACAAAAACGGAGCCAGGGCTGGCTCCGTCAGGGATTAGAAGTCGCGTTGAACGGACATGTGCGCCAGCGACTCCAGTGCGCTGCGCCACGGCGTTTCCGGCAGGATTTTCAATGCTTCAATGGCCTTATCCGCTTCCTGTTCCGCACGCTTGCGCGTCCATTCCAGCGAGCCGCACTGATTCATCGCTTCCAGCACCGGCTCCAGCAGATGCCGGCCATTGCCTTGCTCAATCGCTTCTCTGATCATTTTCGCCTGATCCGGCGATCCGTGCTGCATCGCATGCAGTAACGGCAGCGTCGGTTTCCCTTCGCTCAGATCGTCGCCGGTATTTTTACCCAGCGTTTCACCGTCGGCACTGTAATCCAGTAAATCGTCAATTAACTGGAAAGCGGTACCCAGATAGCGTCCATAATCCTGCAGCGCTTTTTCCTCTTCCGGTGTGGCTTCAGCCAGAATCGCGGACGCCTGCGATGCGGCTT
This sequence comes from Pantoea sp. PGP6, assembly GCF_053474785.1. Lineage (NCBI taxonomy): Bacteria > Pseudomonadati > Pseudomonadota > Gammaproteobacteria > Enterobacterales > Erwiniaceae > Pantoea > Pantoea sp. PGP6. The sequence goes on along the minus strand of NZ_JBQBMA010000001.1, from coordinate 3,873,592 downwards.
CGAACAGGCGCGCAGTCTTGCTGTAAATCACGCGCATGTAGCTCTCTTCCGTGATGTCAGGATCGTTCACGTTCATCAGCTGCAGCACTTCGCCTTCAGCAATCACGTTCACCGCTTCCGACATCAGCGCCAGAATGCGCAATGAGCCCATGCTGGTCATCATCTGGAAGGCGCGGGTGTAAATAAAATCACCGACCAGCACGCTCGCCGCATTGCCGAACGCCGCATTGGCGGTGGCTTTGCCACGACGCATATCGGATTCATCCACCACATCGTCATGCAACAGCGTGGCGGTATGGATAAATTCGATCAGCGCCGCATTGGTAACGTGCAGATCGCCCTTGTAACCCATGGCGCGTGCGGATAGCACGGCGATCATGGGGCGGATACGCTTGCCCCCACCACTGATGATGTAATAGCCCAACTGGTTGATGAGCGAGACATCTGAATTCAGCTGGTCGAGGATGGTCTGGTTAACGGCAGCCATATCCTGTGCGGTTAATTCATTAATCTGTTCTAAGTTCATTCGTCTTTTCAGCTATGACTCGTTTCTCTGCCATGGTAAGTGCTTTTACCCAGCCAGCGTTCAGGTAATCTGTTACTGATTGTACTTGAATTTTCTGGTTGAGGAACGTTTGCGTTCGGCCTGTGTTTTTTTTCTGCAAGAGAGTGCAAAGTGCTCTTGTCTTCTCCTGGAGTTTTGCGTAGAATTCGCGCCCTATTGTGAATATTTAGCGCGCCGCCTGATGAACTAAAAGGCAAGCGCAGAAGCGGAGTTTTATATGTACGCGGTTTTCCAAAGTGGTGGTAAACAACACCGAGTAAGCGAAGGTCAGACCGTTCGCCTGGAAAAGCTGGACATCGCAACCGGTGAAACCATTGAGTTTGACCAGGTTCTGATGATTGCCAATGGCGAAGACGTGAAAATCGGCGCGCCACTGGTTTCAGGCGGTATGATCAAGGCGGAAGTTGTTGCTCATGGTCGTGGCGAGAAAATTAAGATCGTTAAGTTTCGTCGTCGTAAACACTACCGTAAGCAGCAAGGCCACCGTCAGTGGTTCACTGATGTGAAAATCACTGGCATCACTGCCTAAGAGGAGATCTGACAAATGGCACATAAAAAGGCTGGTGGTTCGACTCGAAATGGTCGTGACTCCAACGCAAAACGTCTGGGTGTAAAACGTTTTGGTGGTGAATCCGTTCTGGCGGGTAGCATCATCGTTCGTCAGCGTGGCACCAAATTCCACGCCGGTAACAACGTAGGTTGTGGTCGTGACCACACCCTGTTTGCTACCGCAGACGGCAAAGTAAAATTCGAAATCAAAGGTCCGAACAACCGTAAATACATCAGCATCGTTGCTGAGTAAGGTTGTCGTGACGCAGACGTTTAACGTCTGAACGCACGAATTAAAGGCCCCGCAACTGCTGCGGGGCTTTTTACATTCTGCGCTCGGTTGCCGTAAAGGCAACGCATCACAAAAGATTGCTGTACACTTTATGTACGCACTGGCGAAAGCCAATCCTGATTTATCCGCCGCTGGTCAGCGCAGAAGACCCTGGCGGACCCGTTTGCAGAGTGCTGCAGACGATTGTGTGACGGAGATAGAAAATGAAGTTTGTTGATGAAGCGACAATTTTGGTCGTCGCCGGCGATGGCGGTAATGGTTGCGTCAGCTTCCGCCGCGAAAAATATATCCCGAAAGGCGGCCCGGACGGGGGTGATGGTGGTGACGGCGGTGACGTTTACCTGATCGCTGACGAAAACCTTAACACCCTGATCGATTATCGTTTCGAAAAGTCTTTCCGCGCCGAGCGTGGGCAGAACGGCCAGAGCCGTGACTGTACCGGCAAACGTGGCAAAGATATCGTGGTGAAAGTGCCGGTCGGCACCCGGGTCATCGACCAGGGTACCGGTGAGACCTTAGGCGACATGACGCGCCACGGCCAGAAACTGATGGTCGGCAAAGGCGGCTGGCATGGCCTGGGCAATACCCGCTTCAAATCGTCGGTTAACCGCAGTCCGCGTCAGAAAACCATGGGTACGCCCGGTGAAAAACGCGATCTGCAGCTGGAGCTGATGCTGCTGGCCGACGTCGGGATGCTGGGCTTGCCGAATGCCGGTAAATCGACCTTTATCCGTGCCGTCTCGGCAGCCAAACCGAAAGTGGCGGACTATCCGTTTACCACTCTGGTCCCGAGCCTTGGCGTGGTCCGTATGGACAGCGAACAGAGCTTTGTGGTGGCCGATATTCCTGGCCTGATCGAAGGCGCAGCCGAAGGCGCGGGTCTGGGTATTCGCTTCCTGAAACACCTTGAGCGTTGCCGCGTGCTGTTGCACCTGATCGACATCGATCCTATCGATGAAAGCGATCCGATTGAAAACGCGCGCATCATTCTCGGCGAGCTGGAAAAATACAGCGATAAGCTGTTCAACAAGCCGCGCTGGCTGGTGTTCAATAAAATTGACCTGCTGAGCGAAGAAGAAGCGCAGTCACGCGCCAAAGCGATCGCTGACGCGCTGGGCTGGGAAGGGAAGTATTACCTGATCTCGGCAGCCAGCCGTACCGGTGTCAACGAACTCTGCTGGGACGTGATGAGCTTCATCAACGCCAACCCGAAAGAAGCCGAGCTCGAAGAGAAACAGCCGGAGAAAGTGGAGTTCATGTGGGATGATTACCACAAAGAAGCCATTGAAAACGCGGTTGAAGTGGAAGATGAAGAGTGGGATGAAGACTGGGATGATGAAGACGACGAAGGCGTCGAAATTATCTATCAGCGCTAACGCTCTGCGCGCATCACCGAATCACGGCTGATGCGCGATGCTCCCTTTTCGCCCTGAAAGGGGAGCATCACACCGGCGTTAGCTCATTACCGCCACGCCCAGCCGGGCACTGCAACACAGCTGATCGCGACCGTTACGAATCTCAATCTGCCAGCTCTGGCTGCGCTTGCCCAGATGCAGCGGACGACAAATGCCGCGTACCAACCCGCTTGATACCGCACGATGATGGCTGGCATTCACTTCCACGCCCACCACGCTGCTGCCTTCCTCAACGGCCAGATAGCCCGCAATCGATCCCATCGACTCCGCCAGTACCACAGATGCGCCACCGTGCAGCAGGCCAAAAGGCTGATGCGTTCGGGCATCGACCGGCATGGTCGCTTCCAGATAATCCTCGCCGATTACGGTAAAAATGATCCCCAGATGTGCCACCAGCGAGTTCTCCCCCAACGCATTCAGGGCATCAAGATCGATAGATCGTTTCCAGATCGTTGACATGATCAGGCTCCCAGGGTTGCGCCGCCATCCACCACGATATCCTGTAAGGTGACGTGGCTGGCAAGATCGGAGGCGAGGAACAGCACGTTAGCGGCAATTTCCTGCGGCTGTGCGATCTTTCCTAGCGGGATACCGAGTTTGAACTGATCCGGGAAGCCCGCGATCATCTCCTGCTCACCGGTCGGCGTATGCCACAGGCTGCGCTGCATATCGGTATCGGTTGAACCGGGCGAGACGATATTGCAGCGAACGCCATACGGTGCCATCTCCAGACCCACCGTCAAACAGAGGCTGCGCAGGGCGGCTTTTGAGGCGCCATAGGCGGACATGCCAATACGCGGCGCGTGCGCTGAGTTGGAGGCGATAGTGACAATTGCGCCCGCCCGCTGCTGCCGGAACACCGGCAGGGTTTGCTGAAACAGGTTGAACGCGCCACCGGCATTGACGTTAAGGCAGGCCTGCCAGTCGGTAAACGACAGCTCATCGGTCGCGCCAATCCGCAGAATACCGGCCGCGTTCACCAGCACATCAATACGCGGCTGCGTCGCCAGCAGTCGCTGACAGAGCGTCTTCACCTGGTCAGGATCGGACACGTCCAGCGTATGGCAGGGAAACGGATAGTCGTGGCCGTGAAAACGCTGATCGAAAGCTTCAACCTGCGCACCTGCCTGATGAAACGCCAGCGCGGTATGATAGCCAATTCCCTGGCCGGCACCGGTTATCCAGACAATTTTTCCGCTGAAGTCGAACGAATGGCTCATTGCGCAGGCTCCCGTGACAGCAATGCCCACCAGCCATCAATGCTCGGATTTTTGGCCAGGCTGACAAAGTCGATGTCGCCGTGCACCTGACGCCAGCGCGCCGCCAGCGCCATCACCCGCACCGAATCCAGACCGTAATCGATCAGGTTTTCATCATCTTCCGGCACGTCGTCATCTTCCAGCAGCGGCAGAATCAGCGCACGCAGATCGTCTTTGCTCAGCGGCAGCGGCATCAGGTCGGCGGTCATTACTACTTTGCCACTGCGGCCAGCGGTGTAGGTCAGCGCCATCATATGCTCGTCGCGGCTGAAATCCGCCAGTGCATCCGCCACCATAAACGGCTGGATGTTGCGCATAAACGCGTCGGTGGCGGTGGTCAGGCAACCGATATGGGCATAGACGCCGGTGATGATCAGCTGATCGCGGCCCATCTCCTGCAGGATCGACTCAAGCGGCGAGCGATGGAAGGCGCTGTAGCGCCATTTGGTCAGCACATGATCGTCGGCATCCGGTGCCAGCGCGTCCACGATCTTCTGCTGATCGGGATGCTTATTCAGGCCCGGGCCCCACATGTCGTTGAGCAACGCACGATCTTCATCGCTCTGCGCATTCGGCTGCGCGGTATAGAACACCGGAATCCCCTGCGCTTTGCAGTAGCGGCGCAGGCGGGCAATGTTGTCGACTACCTGCTCCACCAGCGGGCTATTCTCGCCCCAGAAGTTGAGGAAATAACGCTGCATATCGTGGATCAGCAGTGCCGCACGGCCCGACTCCAGCGCCCATTTTACCTTGTTGGTCGGCAACTCAGTGGCGGCTGGCAGCGGATAAGAGGTCAGTTTTGGAATAGCCATAGAAAAATCTCCGGACAGATCAGGCTTGCGCTTGTTGATCGGCAAGTTGTTGGCGCAGACGTTTTTTATCCACCTTGCCGACATGGGTCAGCGGCAGGGCATCTACGCAGGTAATACGGTCGGGGAGTTTGAATTCCGCTACCCCGAGTTCACGCAGGTGACGACGTAGCGCCACCGGTTTCACCGGCTGACGGGCCACGATAAAGGCGCAGCTCTTCTCACCCATCAGCTCATCGTTCATCGACACCAGTGCTGCGTGGATCACATCAGGATGGCGTTGCAGCAGGTTCTCGATCTCTTCCGCCGCGATCTTTTCGCCCCCGCGGTTGATCTGATCTTTCTCACGCCCCTGAACAATGATGTTGCCCTGCGGGGTGATCTCAATCAGATCGCCAGAGCAGTAAAAGCCCTGTGAATCGAAGCTGGCGGCATTATGTTCCGGGCTGTTGTAGTAGCCGCGGAAGGTATAAGGTCCGCGCGTCATCAGACGGCCAATGGTGCCGGTCGGCAGCGGATTGCCCTGTTCATCGGCCACCCACACTTCATCATCCGGCGAGATCGGACGGCCCTGCGTGGTCAGAATGGTGGTTTCATCATCATCGAGCCGGGTGTAGTTCACCAGACCTTCAGCCATGCCGAACACCTGCTGCAGTTTGCAGCCTATCTCTGACTGAATGCGCGCCGCCAGGGTTTCGCCCAGCTTCGCGCCACCGACCTGAATGCGTTGCAGCGAAGCCAGTGCGGCATTGCTGCCCCATTCCTGAATCGCCTGCAGCCACAGACTGACGGCTGGCGGGACCAGACCGGTATCGGTTACCTGATGCTTTTCAATCAGCGGGAAGCAGAGCGTAGCGCTGGGATCGGCCGCCAGAATAACCTGTCCGCCCGCGTAGAAGACCCCCAGTGCGCCCGGTGAGCTCATCGGAAAATTATGCGCAGCGGGCAGGGCGATCAGATAACGGGTGTCGGCAGTCACTCCACAGATAACGTCACTTTCGCGGATGCTGTAATAGTAATCGTTATGGGTGCGCGGGATCAGTTTCGGCGTGCCGGTGCTGCCGCCTGAAAGCTGGAAAAAGGCCACTTCATCACCGGCGGTCGGCGTAGCAACGAAATCGCCCGCCGTTTCCGCCAGCAGCGCCTCAAGGCTGTTTTCAGCCTGACCGTCACCGCGCAGGATCACCTGCTGCAGCGAGTCATGATCGCGGCACAGCTGGCTGATAAAACTGTCATCGGCAAACAGCGTATGGCTGCGATCGGCAATCAGCAGGCGGGGCGCAATCTGGCTGGCGTAAGCCGTCAGCTCAGTACGCTGATGGCTGAACAGCGCATTAACCGGCGCGACGCCAATTTTAAACAGCGCAAACAGCGTCAGGTAAAATTCGGCCACGTTGCCGAGCTGCACCAGCGCGGTATCACCCGGTTTGAGGCCACGACGCTGCAACGCCGCCGCCAGGTTGTCACTTAAGCGGGCCAGCTGACGATAGCTGAACTGCCGATCGCCATCAATCACCGCCACGCTGTCGCTCTGTTGGTGGCGTTCGAGGATATCGGTCATCGGCAAATCCAGCCAGTAGCCTTTTTCGCGGTAACGCGCGGCCAGATCGTCAGGCCAGCGGCTGTAGGAAATGGTCATACAGGTTCCTTTATTGCAGTCCAAAAGCGCGAAGCATGGTGTCAAGTTTGACGCCAGTTTCACGCCATTCTGATTCTGGTTGTGAGTCAGCAACGATACCCGCGCCAGCAAACAGCCGCACGCGTGGCCCATTGACCGTGCCGCAGCGAATCGTCACAACCCATTCGCCATTGCCCTGGTCATCGCACCAGCCGACGATGCCGCCAAACAGCTGACGCTCAAACGGTTCGAGTTGCTGTATCAGCTGCTGGGCGCGCTGATGCGGGAAGCCGCTCAGTGCCGGCGTCGGATGCAGCAGGCAGGCCAGCGACAGTGCATTTTCGCGTGGGTCGAGCACTTCACCCTCAATCAGAGTGGCGAGATGCCATAAGGTTGCGGTGGTGATCAGCGACGGCACCTCCGGCACCGACAGCGTCCGGCTGCGCGGTTGCAGCGTGTGGCGCATCGCATCGGTCACCAGCTTATGTTCATGGCGATCTTTGTCCGAGCGCATCAGGCTCTGGCCTGCGGCCTGGTCACGGATCGGATCGGCATCACGGCGGGCCGATCCGGCCAGCGGACAGGAGCTGAAATCCCGACCCTGTTTGCGGATCATTAATTCCGGGCTGGCCCCGACCAGCGAACCCCCTTCCGGCAGCGGCAGATGAAAGTGATAGCTGTTAGGGTTCTGCGCCACGATGCGCTGCATCAGCGCCGCGGTATCCACCGGCTGTTCAGCGGTGATATCCATCAGTCGCGACAGCACCACTTTATCCAGATCGCCACGCTGCGTTGCGGCTACCGCCTGCGCCACCATATCGGTGAAAATGTCATGATCCGGCACCGCCGTACGGCGACGCACCTGCGGCAAGGCAGAGTCGGGCGGTGAGGTGACCGCATGCAGATCGGCGCGGTTAAAGGTCTGATACGATTCGGGGATAAACAGCGCCGATGGCTGATTGACGTCAAACGGGATCGCGCCGACCAGAATAGGGTGGGTAATACCCTGTTTTCTGGCTGAGGCGAAATGGTGCTGCAATTGTTGCTGAAAATCCCCTGTCAGCACATCACCCGCAGTTACCGGGGTGGTCAGCGTGGTGAAGCAGCCCTGCGTGGTCAGGCTTTTCCAGGGAGAAGTAAACAGGAAGCCGCGGCACAACGCGGAGAAATCCTGCAACAAGGGATGTTCAAACGTCAACGATTCCACCATAATTTTCACCTATAAATGATAAGATAATTAATAATGATTATCATTTGTATTGTGGCCCAGTAACCTACGTTGATTAGCCGGAAGTGTCAATAAATACGCGGTGTTTCGGCTGCGTTTTCCTGCTAAATCAGCACAAACAGCAGGGCAAATAGCCAGTATAAAAGTGGACTGAAATTTATGACTAAACGTGGTGTAAAGGCGGCGATAGCGCTGTTTTTCTTCTGTATCAGTTTCGCGGCGACGGCACAGAACGGCTGGCCGCGCACGGTGGCGGGCGCAAAAGGCAGTGTGACGTTATCCCAGGCGCCGACCCGCATTGTCTCGACCAGCGTCACCCTGACCGGTTCGCTTCTGGCGATAGATGCGCCGGTGATCGCCAGCGGCGCAACGGCACCCAACAGCCGGCTGGCCGATGGGCAGGGTTTCTTCCGTCAGTGGGGTGAGGTGGCAAAACAGCGCGGCGTAAAACGCCTTTATATTGGCGAGCCGAGTGCCGAAGCGATTGCGGCGGAAGCGCCGGACCTGATTGTGGTCAGTGCCACCGGCAATGACTCAGCGATCAAACTGGTCGATCAGCTGTCCGCCATCGCGCCGGTGCTGGTGATCAACTACGACGATAAAAGCTGGCAGCAGCTGGTAACGCTGCTGGGTGAAGCAACCGGCCATGAAGCACAAGCCGCTGCCCGGGTAAGCGCATTCGATGCACGTGAAAAAGCGCTCCGCTCAGCGCTGACGCTGCCGCCGCAGCCGGTCTCCGCCATGGTCTGGAACGGCGACGGTCGCGCAGTTAATCTGTGGACTGAGGCATCCGCGCAGGGCAAATTGCTGCAGCAGCTGGGGTTCACCCTGGCTACGCCACCTGCCGACATGCAGCATGGTCACAGCATGGGGCAGCGTAAAGACATTATTCAGTTGTCAGGGGAAAATCTGGCCGCCGGGCTGAATGGCCACTCGTATCTGCTGTTTGCCGCCGAGCCGCAAACAGCAGAGCAGGTGATGAAGAATCCTTTCCTGGCCCAGACGCCCGCGGTGCGTAGCAAAGCGGTCTATGCGCTGGGGCTGGATACCTTCCGTCTGGATTACTACAGCGCCACCAATCTGCTGAACCGGCTGGAGGCGCTGTTCGCTAAATCATGATGCTGTTTCCGCCTGCCCATGTGCAGGCGGTTGATAACGGCGCAAACGCGCCATCAGCAGCCACATCACAACGCCCAGCACGGTGGCGGCCAGACCCAGCAGGCCTGCCGCCTGCTGCGGCAGCAATAGTGACCCCATCGCCCCGATCATCGCCGCGCCAAGCGCATCACCGGTAACATTCTGCGCCGTCCACAGGCTGTTGATCCGCCCAAGCAGCGCATCCGGCGTTAGCGTCTGGATCAGGGCATATTGCACCAGGCTGTTGATAGCACTGAAATAACCAAACGCGGAGAGGCAGACCAGACTCAGGCTGAACCACGGCATCAGGCTGAACAGGCCCAGCGCCACAAAGGCGGCAATGGCGCTGGCCAGGATCAATCGACCCGGCTGCGACGACTGTGCCAGCCGGCCGCTGGTTAAGGCACCGACCGCCGCCCCGAGTGGCACGGCGGCATACATCAGCCCCAGTTGCTCCAGCCCGACCTGCCAGTGCGGAGCCAGCGCCGGGTAGAGTACCCGCACCGCACTGGCTAAGGTCACCAGCGCGCCAACCAGCGCGGCCATGCCGACGATCGGGCTGGCGAACAGAAACCCGATCCCGGCGGATAACGCGGTCAGCGGATGTTCACGCGGTTGTGGTGGCGGGGCAAGCGTTGGCAGTCGCAGCAGGGTGAGCACCGTCAGTAAGGTGCCGATCGCCGCCAGACCGTAGTTCCAGACCACGCCAGCATGGGCGATCACCAGTCCGGCAATCGCCGGCGACAGGATCGCACCAAAGCGGACCGTCAGCATGGTGATAGCGCCCGCTTTCATGATATTTTCGCGCCCCACCAGCGCCGGGGTGGCGGCCAGTAGCGCGGTGACGCCAATCGCGCCAAAAAAGCCATCCCACAGGCCCAGCACAAACACCGCGATCACCGAGGGCGCGGGCAGCAGGGCATTGATGCACAACGCGACAAAACCGAGGCCGCAGGTGGAACGGGCAAACAAAATCAGGCGTCGGCGTTCGTAGCGATCGGCCAGTACGCCGCCGGTCAGCAGGCCGATAAACATGCCGGCACCGGCCAGCGTGACCGCCAGTCCGACCAGCAGCGGGGATTGTGTCAGCTGTTGAATCTGTACCGGTACCGCGACCGCCAGCATGCCAAGCGCGACGATTGAGATAAATCGGGCGATAAACACGGCGCGGAAGGCGGGATGGGTTTTCAGCAGGCTGAGATCGATAAAGTGGGAGGGTTTGTTCATAACGTCGCCTTTTTGCACCCATTTTCCTCATCATTGAGTTTACGAGTCATGGTAACATACAAAAAACGCGTAAGAACGATAACAAGTATCATTATCATAAAGGTATCCACCGCGATGCCATTGAATTCGTGAAGGTTTAAACGTTATGCGTCAATTCCATGTAATAGCAGGTTCAGGGATGCTGCTGTTGCTGCTCCTCGCGCTCAGTCTGATGCTGGGTGCCAAATCCATTGCCTTTCATGATGTCACTCAGGCGCTGCTGACCGACTGCTCCAGCGCTGACTGCATCATTGTGCGTGACGCCCGATTGCCACGCACCCTGGCCGGGCTGCTGGCGGGCGTTGGCCTCGGCGTGGCGGGCGCGCTGATGCAAAGCCTGACGCGCAATCCGCTGGCCGATCCCGGTATTCTGGGCATCAATGCCGGGGCCGGCTTCGCGGTGGTGCTGGGCATTGCGCTGTTCGGTGCCGATTCACCGGCCGACTGGCTGGGCTTTGCCTTTAGCGGGGCGCTGCTGGCGTCGTTGCTGGTGGCGCTGACCGGCGCTATCGGTGGTGGACGGGTTAATCCGGTGCGTCTGACGCTGGCCGGGGTGGCGCTGGGCGCGGTGTTAGAGGGCTTAACCTCTGGCTTATCGCTGCTCAACCCTGACATCTATGATCATCTGCGTTTCTGGCACAGCGGTTCGCTGGATATCCGTAATTTCACCATGCTGCGCACGACCTTTCCTGCCGTGGCGATCGGTTGCCTGCTGGCGCTGCTGCTGGCACGCTCGCTCAACAGTCTCAGCATGGGCGGTGATATGGCAACCGCGCTCGGTACCCGCGTTGCCCGCACCCAGCTTATTGGGCTGCTGGCGATTGCCCTGCTGAGCGGGGCCGCCACCGCCGCGGTGGGGCCGATTGCCTTTGTCGGATTAATGACGCCGCACCTGGCACGCTGGCTGTTCGGTAACGATCATCGCTGGATGCTGCCTGGCACCATTCTCATTACGCCCTGTCTGCTGCTGGCGGCTGATATTCTCGGCCGCGTGCTGGTACCGGGCGAGCTGCGCGTATCGATTGTGACCGCAATCCTCGGCGCGCCAATGCTGATTGTGCTGGTGCGCCGTAAGGCTGGCAGAGGTGCAGTATGAAGCGTGTAACCTTCAACGGCGTCTGGCTGCTGCTGGCGTGTCTGGCGCTGGCTTTTCTCGGCGTGACGCGCGGCACCTTGCCGATCACGGCTGCGCAGCTGTGGCAGGTGATTAACGGCGAGGCGGCGCGCAATATTCAGCTGATTGTGGTGGAGTGGCGTCTGCCGCGGGTGATGATGGCGCTGCTGATCGGGGCGGCGCTCGGCGTGAGCGGCGCTATCTTTCAATCGCTGCTGCGAAATCCGCTCGGTAGCCCGGACATTCTGGGCTTCAACACCGGCGCCTACAGCGGTGTGCTGGTGGCGCTGGTGCTGTTCCAGCAGAACATGGAAGGCATGACGCTGGCGGCGCTGATCGGCGGATTGCTGACGGCGGGTGTGGTCTGGCTGTTTAGCTGGCGCAACGGCGTCGAGACTTTTCGGCTGATCATTGTCGGTATCAGCGTGCGGGCGCTGCTGATGGCGCTTAACAGCTGGCTTATCATCAGCGCCTCACTCGAGGCAGCACTGAGCGCTGGCCTGTGGAGCGCCGGCTCGCTGAACGGCATCAGCTGGGCGAAAACCACGCCGGTAATCAGCGTGCTGCTGCTGGCGCTGCTGGCAACCGCACTGCTGGCGCGGCGGATGCGGCTGCTGGAGATGGGCGATGATACCGCCTGCGCGCTTGGCGTAGCGGTTGAGCGCAGCCGCATCCTGCTGATGCTGACCGGGGTGATCCTGACGGCGGCCTCGACTGCGCTGGTCGGGCCGATCTCATTTATTGCGCTGCTGGCACCGCAGATCGCCCGTCGACTGTGCGGCGGAATCAAAGGCGCATTACCGCTGGCGGCATTATGTGGCGCGCTGCTGTTAACCGCCGCTGACTACGCCGCGCAGCACTTTTTCCTGCCCTATCAACTGCCGGTTGGCGTGATTACCGTAAGCCTGGGCGGACTTTATCTGATTGCTCTACTGGTGCGGGAGGCGCGACGCCAATGACAGTAACAACACGTTTGCAGGGCAACGCGCTGACGCTCGGTTATGACAAAAAAATCGTGGCGGAGAATCTCTCAGTGGCGATCCCTGACGGTGAGCTGACGGTGATCATTGGCCCCAACGCCTGTGGTAAATCGACGCTGCTGCGTACCCTGAGCCGGCTGGCCCGGCCGTTACAGGGCGAGGTGCTGCTGGATGGCAATGCGATTGCCCACTACTCCACCAAAGAGGTGGCGCGTCGGCTCGGGCTGTTGCCGCAAAGCTCCAATGCACCCGCCGGCATCAGCGTCAGTGAGCTGGTGGCGCGCGGACGTTATCCTCACCAGCCGCTGTTTGGTCGCTGGCGGCAGGAAGATGAAGTGGCAGTGCAGCAGGCGATGCTGGCGACCGGCGTGGCCGATCTGGCACAGCAGCAGGTCGATACCTTGTCCGGCGGTCAGCGGCAGCGGGTCTGGATTGCGATGGTGCTGGCGCAGCAAACGCCACTGCTGTTGCTCGATGAACCGACGACCTGGCTGGATATCGCGCATCAGATTGAACTGCTGGAGTTAATGCAGGATCTGAATCGGCAGCATGGCCGTACGCTGGTGGTGGTGCTGCACGACCTCAATCAGGCATGCCGCTACGCCAGCCATTTGATTGCCATGCGGGACGGTAAGATTATTGCGCAAGGTAAACCGGCCGACATCGTGACGCCGGCGCTGATTGAAACCATTTACGGCCTGCGCTGCATGATTGTTGACGATCCGGTGGCCCACACCCCGATGATTGTGCCGCTGGGGCGTGCAGCCAGCTGATTCGGCCTCCCCTGCGGGAAGGCGCGAGTCGGTCGGGGATTAAAACGCCGCCAGCAGTTGCTGCAGGCGTGGCCCAATCTGTTCAAACATCCGCGGCGAAATGATCTCGACGTGGGCGCAATCCAGCGGCCATATGTCCAGTTCGGCAACGTAAGGTGACCAGGCGCGACCGGCATCCTGACCGGGTTGCTGCGTCTGTTCCGCCAGGAACAGGGTCGCCCGGCCGTTGAAGCGCGCGCTGCGGGCCGTGGCCAGCAGTCGCACTGAGCTGGCGTAGTTGGCTTCGATGGTGGTAAACAGCGCCTCCATCCCTTCTCCCGCCTGCTGGCGCTGCGCCGCAATAAACTGCTCGCGCTCCCGGTTAACCTCTTCCAGTACCGCCGGATCCAGTACGTTTTCCCCGCGCTTCTCATCCCAGTTCTGCGTCTCTGGTGGCCAGGTATCCAGCAGGCCGAGGAAGGCAACGGTTTCACCTGCGGCTTCCAGCCGCGCCGCAATACCCTGCGCCAGCGTCCCGCCCAGCGAATAGCCGAGGAAATAGTAAGGACCGTGCGGCTGCTGCTGGCGTATCGTCGCCAGGTGCGCCTCACACACCGCATCGAGATGCGATGCCTGATTGAGTGGGCTGGTGAGATCCGGTGACTGAATGCCAAGCAGCGACCAGCGTGCATCGAGATAGCGTTGCAGTACGCTGAACTGCCAGGCAAAACCTGAAGCCGGATGGAAGCAGAACAGCGTCGGCCCGCTGCCGCGCCGCAGCGGCAGCACCGCTTCAAAGCCGGCACGGCTGGCCTCAGCCGATTCACTGCTCAGCAAGGCTGCCAGTTTTTCCACCGTGGAAGCGACCATAATCTGGCCGACCGACACCGGCTGATTGAGGCGGCGGCGCAGCTGTGCCGCCAGCCGCATCGCCAGTAACGAGTGGCCGCCGAGGGCGAAGAAATCATCCTGAGCGCTGATCGACTCCCGCTCCAGCAGCGTGGCGAACGCCTGTGCCAGGGTGGTTTCCAGTCCCGGATGCGGGTCCCGGCCCGCTTCCGCTGTCTGCGTCTGCGGCAGCGGCAACGCTTTACGATCCAGCTTGCCGTTGCTGCTGAGCGGTAACGCCGCCAGCTGCACGATAGCGACCGGTACCATGTGCGCAGGCAGTTGAGTCGCCAGCGCCTGACGCATCGCCACGGCATCAATCGGCTGATCCGCCACCACATAGCCCACCAGCTGGCGCGCATCTCCCTGCTGAGGGTCTGCGCCACCCAGCACCAGTGCATGCGTCACCGCCTGCTCCACGCCGGGCAGGGCAGCCAGGGCGTGGTCGATCTCATTCAGTTCAATCCGCTGTCCGCGAATTTTAAGCTGATCGTCGCTGCGGCCGAGATATTCGACTGCGCCATTGGCCAGCCAGCGCGCAACATCGCCGGTACGGTACATCCGGCTGCCGTCGCCATAGGGATCAGCGACAAAACGACTGGCGGTCAGGTCAGGGCGATCAAGATAGCCATGCGCCAGCTGTACGCCGGTCAGATAGAGATCGCCAGCCACGCCAGGCGGCACCGGTTGCAGACGGGCATCCAGAATCCGTAAGCCGGTGTTCCAGACCGGGAAGCCAATTGGCACGCTGGCACCTTCGACCGCCGCCAGTTCTTCACCCGAGGCCGGGTAATAGCTGACGTCGACCGCTGCTTCGGTCGGACCATAGAGATTGTGCAGCGCGACATGGGTCAGCTTTTGCCACTGGCGTGACAGCTCAGCCGGTAACGCTTCGCCGCTGCAGAACACCTGGCGCAGGGTAGCGCAACGCGCCACGGCGTCCGCATCCTGCAGCGTGGCGACAAAGGCCGCCAGCATCGACGGCACAAAATGGGTCGTGGTAACGCGATGGCGGGCAAACAGCTGTTGCAACGCTTCCGGATCGCGATGGGCATCCGGCGGGGCCATCACCAGCTGTGCGCCGACCATCAGCGGCCAGAAGAACTCCCAGACGGACACGTCGAAGCTGCTCGGGGTTTTCTGCAATACCACATCACTGCTGCCGAGTGGATAGTGATCCTGCATCCACAGCAGGCGGTTAACGATCGCCTGATGGCTGACCAGCACCCCTTTCGGCCGACCGGTTGAGCCGGAGGTATAGATAATGTAAGCGCCATCCTGCGGGCGTGGCTGCTGGCTGATCTCTGACGTGTTCGGGGTTAACAGTGCGTCATAAAACAGCGGGGTGACCGGCGTAAGGGCGGCCAGTCGTCCGGCCAGCTGATGACAGGTGATCAGCGTTTTCGGCGCGGCATCTTCCAGCATCATCTGCAGACGATCGTCAGGATAGCCGGTATCGAGCGGCAGGTAAGTGGCACCCGCGCTAACGATAGCCTGCAGCGCCAGCGACAGGAACACCGATCGCGGCAGGGCGACGGCGACGATATCGCCCGGCTTCACACCCTGTGCAATCAGCTGCTGCGCCAGCGCCGCCACCTGCTGCTGCATCTGTTGATAAGTAAGCTGATGGGCCTCATCCGCCAGCGCCGGGGCCTGCGGAGTACGCTGCGCCTGGCTTAACAGCAGGCTGCTCAGCGTCTCTGCCGGTAGCGGCATTGCCGTCTGGTTAAGGGTGGCTAACTGCTGATGTTCAGCCGGCGTCAGCATATCCAGCTCGCCACACGGGCGATCGGGATCGGCGGCCAGCTGCGACAGCAGCAGATCAACGCGGCTGGCGTGTTGTCTGAGGGTTACTTCGCTGTAACGCTGCGCGTTCGCCAGCAGTTCCAGCGTCAGGTCACCCTGTTCGCTGAGGTAGATGGCAATCTCCAGATCGCGTACCGGGCCGGAGGCGAGCTGATGCGTCACGCCTTTAATGCCGGCAAAATCGAGCTGGTAATCAAACATCTTGAGGTTGATCACCGGTCCGTAGAGCGGATCGCTGTCGCCGGAACGGCCCAGATCACGCTGTACCTGCTCGGCATCGTAGCGCTGATGTCGACGCATTTTTTTTATTTCGCCCGCCAGTCGCGCCGCCAGCGCGCCGAGCGGCTGGGCCGGATCGTTGTGCACCGCCATCGGCAGCACATTGATCACCGGACCGGTGGCACACAGCGCGGCTGAACCGATGCGGCGCATAAAGATAAAACCGGCGGCAAAGTCGTTTTGTCCGCTGAGACGTGCCAGCCACAGCGAGACCAGCGCAATCGCGGTGTCAGCCGCGCTGAGCTGCAGCTGTTGGGTATGCGCCAGCAGGGCCTGAAAGTTATTGCTGTCCAGCGCAAAGCGATGGCGCAGCAGATCGGTACTGGCACTCTGGCCCGCCAGCGGCTGGTCGGAGAGCGACGCAGGCGCGGGAAGCTGCGCGCCTTTTTCGCGCCAGAACTGCGCATCACGCTGCCAGCCAGCAGATTGCTGGTAGCGCTGGTACTCTTCGACCACCTCGCTGAACGGCGTAAAGGGCGTCGGCTCGGGCGTTTCATCACGCTGCCAGGCGCTATAAAGATTGGCAATACGGCGGGTCAGGGCGGTAAAGCTGAAGCCATCGACCACCAGATGATGATAACGCTGATACCAGTACCAGTGCTCATCACCCAGCCGCAACAGGCTGTGGTGGTACAGCGGCGCGCCGCTTATCACCCGCAGGTCACCAGACATATCCTGCTGCATCAGCGCACGAGCCGCGGCGACCGGATCGGCTGAATTGCGCAGGTCAATCACCTGCGGCGTAGCAAAGCGCTGCGGTGCAGACCACTGCTGTGGTTCACCGTCCTGCTCGCCAAACGTCATATTCAGCGTATCCGCTTCCTGCATGCCGGCAACGATTGCTTTGGCCAGCAGCGTGCTGTTGAGCGCGCCGCGCAGTTCAACAAAATGCGCCACCGCGTAAGCATTAGCGTGCGGGGATAACTGGTCTGCGATCCAGATGCCGGGCTGAGCGGCAACCAGCGGCAACGTTTTCTGTTCAGTCAGGTTCGGGTTCATGATGATCTCAGACATCGTCGCTCCGGCTGGTGCTAGCGCTGGCGGTGACCGGACGAATATCGTGCCAGTTTTCATTCAGCCAGCTGAGGCAGATCGCCTGTGGCTGGGGACCAAATACCGGCTGCCAGCCAGACGGAATCGCCCGGAAGGCGGGCCATAAACTGTACTGTTGCTGGTTATTGATCAGTACATGACAATCCTGCTGCGGATCGTCGAACGGATTGAGATGTTGCATATTGGTCTCCTGCCCGTGATATCCAGGCGAGATATCGCCCTCATCCTGCGCGCCGCCGCTGACCGCGAGCGACCTCGGGCGTGAAAGAGGGCCGATAAGCGAATTACGGGTATTGCCACATTGCTTTTAATCCGGCCAGCAGGCCGCCGCGCCAGCAGAGCGCGTCGTGACCGCCTTCAAACGGTTGATAGCTAACCTGATGCCCGGCCGCGATTAAATCACGCTCAAATTGTTGATTCGCTGCCAGAATCAGCCGCTCACGCCGTCCAGCTTCGAGATAAAAGCGGCGCGGCGGCGCCTGCAGCAAACCTTGTTGTAGTTGTTGCGGTAGCCAGCCGTTGGGGTTACCGCGCGCCGGCCACCAGAAGGAGCCGGAAAGGCTGATGGCGGCACCAAAGGTCTCTGGCCAGCTTAAGGTGGCGTAAGCTGCGGAAAGTCCGCCAAAACTCTGTCCCGCCACCAGCGTGCTGTCGCCCTGCACCCGGCAGGCGACGGTTTGCTGAATCAGCGGCAGGAGTTCGTGCTGCACCGCCAGCCAGAATTCAGGATTACAGGTCAGCTCCCGGCTGCGGTGTTCCCGGTCGATAATGTCGATCATCGCATAGACCGCCGGTGGCAGTTCGCCTGCGGCGGTGAGCTGCCGCAGCGGACCGGCAATCGGCATGGTCTGCGCCCAGAACTGTCCATCCAGCAATAACGCCAGCGGACGTGCGGCGGAAGAGGCCTCGCCACTGCAGTAAAGCCACACCGTGCGCTGATTACCCAGTCGTTCGCTGCGCCACAGCAGCGGTTGCAGCGGGATAGCCGCCGGCTGGCCGCGATCAACCTCGTGCCACACCGATTGATCGGGCGCCTGCGGCAGGTGCAGCGGTGATACCCGCATGCCGCGTCCGCCGGCCCAGCCGCGCAATGGGTTGAGCGGGTCTGCCTGCGCTGACGGGAATTTGCCGCTCCACCATTGGCGCAGCGTCTGCATATCAGTCTGGCCGTCAAATTTCTCTGCCTGGCGATCGGGTATCAGGCAGTAGCTGCCGCGCCAGTCAGCGGGCAGGGTGGTTTGCCACCACCAGACATCGGTATGGGGAACGCGTGTTAAGGAGGAGGGGGCGGCGGACTGATGGTGATCGGTCACGCCGGTGATGTTGATCCAGACGCGGCGGATCGCCGAGTGGGACTCATCGCCGTGGGGATCACGCCAGAAGAAGGTGACCTGACAGGTTCCCTCTTCGCCGGGTTCAATCAAGGGAATGCCCTGTTGCTGCTGCTGTTGCCACCAGGCGTCACTGCCGGTCACTTCATTTAACCACGTCATACGCGCCATCAGTCGATCACTACACTTGATTAGGGGTGATGCATGTTATGAATAATACTATTGATAATTATTTTCATTTGCAATAGGGTGTTTCCGCTCTACAGGGAGCGCACGCATCCTCTCTGCCGTATCGGGCTTCAGACCGGGACGAGGGTCTGTTGAAGATGGTCCGGAGAGAACTGGAATGCGTTGCAGGCAAGGTACTTACCTTTTCACCGGCGCGCCGGCAGTGGCCTTTCGCTGGCAATCCAGGAATAAAAAAATGAAAAAGTTATCCCGGCTTTCGTTAGCCATTATGATTGAACTTGGCGTCACCACCTCTCTCATTTCTACCGGGTCAGTAGCTGCCGCTACTGACCCGGGCATCACCAGCAACTCATCCGATACCGCCAGCGACAGCACCATGATGGTCACCGCCGCCGAGCAAACGCTTCAGGCACCCGGTGTGTCGACCATCACCGCCGACGAAATCAAAAAACATCCGCCTGCTCGCGACGTCTCTGAAATCATTCGTACCATGCCCGGCGTTAACCTGACCGGTAACTCCACCAGCGGCCAGCGCGGTAATAACCGACAGATCGATATCCGCGGCATGGGGCCGGAAAACACCCTGATCCTCGTTGATGGCTTGCCAGTGACCAGCCGCAACTCGGTGCGTCTGGGCTGGCGTGGCGAGCGTGATACGCGCGGCGACAGCAACTGGGTTCCGCCTGAGATGATTGATCATATTGAAGTGATCCGTGGTCCGGCGGCGGCCCGTTACGGTAATGGTGCTGCTGGCGGGGTGGTAAATATCATCACCAAAAAAGAGCTGGATAATCAGTGGCACGGCTCGTGGAGCGCCTACTACAACGTGCCGCAGCATAAAGATGAAGGGGCAACCCGACGCACTAACTTTAGCCTCGAAGGGCCGTTAGGCGACGACTCCAGCTTCCGGCTGTATGGCGGACTGGCAAAAACTCAGGCCGATGCGTACGACATTAATGAAGGACATGCTGCCCAGCGAACCGGTACCTATGCCGGATCCTATCCGGCCGGCCGTGAAGGCTCGGTCAATAAAGATGTTCATGCCTTACTGCGCTGGGCTTTTGCGCCAATGCAGGCACTGGAGTTTGGCGCCGGTTACAGTCGGCAGGGCAACCTGTATGCCGGTGATACACAGAACACCAACACCAACGCGCTGGTGAAAAGCAAATATGGTGATGAAACTAATCGCCTTTATCGGCAGAGCTTCTCGCTGAAGTGGACCGGCGCCTGGGATAATGGCATCAGTACCAATACCTATGCGCAATATGAGAACACCCGCAACTCGCGCCTGAATGAAGGGCTGGCGGGCGGCACCGAAGGGATCTTCTCCAACAGCGACTTCAACACCATTCAGCTGGACGATGTGCTGCTGCACAGTGAGGTCAGTATTCCGTTTGAATGGCTGGTCAATCAGACGGCTACCCTCGGCACCGAGTGGAACCAGCAGCGGATGAAGGATCCGTCATCGACCACTCAGGCGGCTAGCTACGGTTCCATTCCGGGCATCGCCACCACCGGTCGCAGCCCTTATTCTCAGGCTGAAATCTTCTCACTGTTTGCTGAAGACAACATTGAACTGACTGACAGCACCATGCTGACGCCAGGCCTGCGTTTCGATCATCACTCCATCGCAGGTAACAACTGGAGCCCGTCGCTCAACCTGTCACAGGGATTAGGCGATGACTTCACGCTGAAAATGGGCATCGCCCGCGCCTACAAAGCGCCGAGCCTGTATCAGACCAACCCGAACTATCTGCTTTACAGTAACGGCCAGGGCTGCGCCTCTAGCGCCGGTGCCTGTTATCTGATGGGCAACGACGATTTGAAAGCGGAAAACAGCATCAACAAAGAGGTGGGGCTGGAGTGGAAACATGAGGGTTATCAGGCCGGTCTGACCTGGTTCCGCAATGATTACCGCAATAAGATTGAGGCAGGCACGCTGCCAACCGGTACCGCCTCGAACGGTAAAACCGACATCTATAAGTGGGAAAACGTGCCGAAAGCGGTGGTGGAAGGGCTGGAAGGGACGGTTAACGTGCCGTTCTCAGACAGCGTGAGCTGGAACAATAACTTCACCTACATGCTGCAGAGTAAGAACAAAGAGACCGGCGATCGCCTGTCGGTTATCCCGGAATACACCCTGAACTCGACGCTGAGCTGGCAGGCGACACAGGATCTGTCACTGCAAACCACGCTGACCTGGTACGGCAAACAGGTGCCGAAAAAGTATGACTATAAAGGCAATCCGGTCACGGGCAGCGCCACCGATGAGGTTAGTCCATACTCAGTGGTCGGCATGAGCGGTACCTATGACGTCAACAAATATGCCAGCGTCACTGTGGGGATCGACAACCTGTTCGATAAGCGCCACTTCCGCGAAGGCAATGCGCAGACCACCGGTAACGCCACTACCGGCGCGTATTTGTACGGTGCCGGTGCTAACACCTTTAACGAGTCGGGCCGCACTTACTATATGAGTGTGAATACCCACTTCTGATGGGGTTAGCCATAACCCGATCCGGATGAATCTGGCCGCAATTGATAAGCTCAACGCGCAGGGAGCAGGGGAGGAAAGCGTTCCACACCATGGACAAAAACGCCAGGCGGTGTCCCGACTTCGGGCGTACCTCAGAGATGAGGTGCGTAATCGCGCGGGCCGGACGACCAGGGATTGGCTTAAGCGTTTTTCTGAGCTGCCTCTGTTTCCAGTGCAGGCTCGGTCTCATCGCTGACGGGGCCAGACTTTATTAACAAACGCAGCAGGTTGATCGCCTGCTGCGTTTTTTTTCGCTACTTAATCAGTTGTTCTGGTTAATATCGCGGTAGAGCCGGCTCTCAAAACGCACCAGCGGAATACGGCGGGTACGCTGATCTTCCGGTGGAACCGCATAGCCGGAGAGGAACTGCACAAAGGCGACCCGGGCACCACTCGAGGTGGTGATAAAGCCCGCCAGGTTGTAGACCCCCTGCAGTGAGCCGGTTTTTGCCGACACTTTGCCATCCAGTCCCGCCTCATGCAGCCCGCCACGGTACTGCAGCGTGCCGTCATAACCAGCCAGCGGCAGCATCGAGATGTAGTCCAGCGTGCTGTCATTCTTCGCAATGTACTGCAGTACCTGCATCATGGTTTGCGGCGAAATCAGGTCATGACGCGACAGGCCGGAACCGTCGACCTGAATGCTGTTGCCCATGTCGATATTGGCTTTGGCTTTCAGGATCCGGCGAACTGCATCCTGACCGGCGCGGAAGGTTCCCGGCACGTTGAAGTAATGATGGCCAATGGTGCGAAACACCGTGTCGGCAATCATGTTGTCAGACTTCTTCAGCATGGTATGCAGCAGCGTATGCAGCGGTGCCGACTGGGTTGAGGCCAGTACCGTGCCAGGCTCGGTGACCAGAGACTGACGCACCAGATGCCCGCTGTAATCGATATCCGCGGCACGCAGCTCCGCTTTCAGAATCTCGCCAGCCCAGGCGGCGTCATCCTGAACCGCAAACGCCAGCGGCAGCGGTTCGGCACGTTGACGCATGCAGCCGGTCAGGGTGTAACGGTTCAGTTCGCCCGGCACCACGTCCAGTTCGCAATATTGCCCTTCGCCGCTGTTGCGGCCGATGGTGCGCACCTGGCTGTACATATGCGCCGGGTAATAGGAGGCGATACGCACAAACGCATTCTCGCCCGGCGTGTTAGCACTGTAGAGCGAAACGGAGAAACAGTTTTTGTCGACGATCGCCGCACCCGGCGGGGCGCTGAAGCACTGGGTCAGGTCGTTCCACGGCCAGCCCGGTGCCATGTCATGACTGGCAAACACCGAGGTATCAATCACCAGATTGCCTTTGATATGGGTGATGCCCTGCTTCTTTAACGCTGCCACCATGTTGCGCAGATCCTGCCGGCTTAAGGTGGGATCGCCGGCAAAACGTGCCACTAAATCGCCGTTCAGCGTGCCATCAACCAGCGCGCCTTTGGTCTCAAAGGTGGTCTGAAAACGGTAGTCTCCGCCCAGTTCCAGTAATGCCGCCAACGCCGTCACTACCTTCATGGTACTGGCGGGCAACGCCATCTGTTTTCCGTGGTAATCAATGATCGGCGTTGATGCACCCACTTTCTGCACCATCAGCGCCAGATTGGCGCCGTCTGGCAGATACTGCATGTATTCATCAACTGGCGCTGCTTGTGCCTGCAGCATAAATGCACAGGTTAATCCGGTAACAAGTCGTGAAAATCGCATAATCTCGCGGTAACTGGCAGGTGAAGCCGTCAATACTACGTCGCTGGGTGGTGGAAAGTAAACGATGACCCGCAGGGAACTCTGGGGTAAAATACGTATCAAATTGCAAAACCCTTTTCTGGCCTGGAATACTGTCCGGGTCAGGATTCTTTTGTTTGCAAAACCGGCTAATGCGTCGCAGAACGCTTTTTTCTGCAGTCACCGGTCAGGATGACACCGTTAAACAGGATAGATGACGAGGAGCTTAAATGAATCAGATTCCGATGACGTTAAGAGGCGCAGAAAGATTGCGCGAAGAGCTGAACGAGCTGAAAACCGTGAAGCGTCCGCGCATTATTGCCTCTATCGCTGACGCGCGCGAGCATGGCGACCTGAAAGAGAACGCGGAATATCATGCCGCACGTGAAGAGCAGGGTTTTTGTGAGGGCCGCATACAGGAGATTGAAGCCAAACTCTCCAATGCCCAGGTGATTGACGTCACCCAGATGCCCAAAACCGGCCGGGTCATTTTTGGCGCGACGGTAACCGTACTGAACATCGATACCGACGAAGAGTCGACCTATCGTATCGTGGGTGATGACGAAGCTGACTTTAAGCAAAATCTGATTTCTGTAAATTCACCGATGGCGCGTGGCCTGGTGGGTAAAGAGGCAGATGATGTGGCGATTATCAAAACCCCTGGCGGCGATGTTGAATATGAAATCCTGAAGGTGGAATACCTTTAAGATGTTGCTACGCTTTGAAATGCGTTAAAGCACAATGTAAAGAAAGGAAAAAGGCCGCATTGCGGCCTTTTATCTGAGGTAAGAGCATGGCACTTTCTTTGCCCACTTAACGTGGCAGAGAAATCTTGCTCTCTTTAGACGGGCGATACAGCACCAGCGTTTTGCCGATCACCTGTACGTTGCTGGCACCGGTTTCACGCACGATCGCCTCAACGATCAGCTGCTTTGTTTCACGATCTTCTGAGGCAATTTTCACCTTAATCAGTTCGTGATGCGACAGAGCCTGCTCGATTTCGGCCAGCACGCCTTCAGTCAGGCCATTGCCACCCAGCATAACCACCGGCTTGAGCGGATGGGCGAGGCCCTTGAGGTGCTGTTTTTGTTTGGTACTTAGATTCATCGTAGTTTTTTACTTACTCAGGGATTGAAAACGGTTCATTCTACCGCCATCTCGGGTATATCACCAAATCGACGCAACCCATTGCGTGCAGGTTTATCGCTACGATGACGATTTAGTTGGAAATATTATGACGGGTAAAAAGCGTTCGGCCAGCTCCAGCCGCTGGCTCCAGGAACACTTTAGCGATAAATATGTGCTTCAGGCGCAGAAAAAAGGGTTGCGTTCGCGCGCCTGGTTTAAACTTGATGAAATACAACAGGGTGACAAGCTTTTCAAACCCGGCATGACCGTGGTAGATCTGGGTGCTGCACCCGGTGGCTGGTCACAATATGTCGTACAGCAAATTGGGAACAAAGGGCGCGTTATTGCCTGTGATATCCTGCCTATGGATCCGATTGTCGGTGTCGATTTCCTTCAGGGTGATTTTCGTGAAGAATCGGTGATCAATGCGCTGCTTGAGCGCGTTGGCGATCAGAAAGTTCAGGTTGTCATGTCCGATATGGCACCGAATATGAGTGGTACACCTGCCGTAGATATTCCCCGGTCGATGTATTTAGTCGAACTGGCGCTGGAAATGTGTCGGGATATCCTGGCACCCGGCGGCAGTTTTGTAGTGAAAGTGTTTCAGGGAGATGGCTTCGATGAATACCTGCGGGAAATTCGCTCCCTGTTTACGAAAGTGAAAATTCGTAAGCCGGACGCTTCACGGTCACGTTCACGTGAAGTGTACATTGTGGCGACTGGGCGCAAACTATAACCAAATTGCTGGAGTAGTCCGCAGTTTTGCTGCGATTCCATGTATGAAGGATCTATAGTACCCTACGCTATCTGTTAACACCGTTGTAATATGAGGTTAATCCCTTGAGTGACATGGCGAAAAACCTGATTCTCTGGTTAGTCATCGCGGTCGTGCTGATGTCAGTATTCCAGAGCTTTGGGCCCAGCGAGTCGAATGGCCGTAGGGTTGATTATTCAACCTTCCTGTCGGAAGTGAACCAGGATCAGGTCCGCGAGGCACGTATTAACGGGCGTGAAATTAACGTTATTAAAAAAGACAGCAATAAATACACCACCTACATTCCTGTCAATGATCCCAAGTTGCTCGATAACCTCTTGACCAAAAACGTCAAAGTGGTTGGCGAACCACCGGAAGAGCCAAGCCTGCTGGCGTCGATCTTCATCTCGTGGTTCCCGATGCTGCTGCTGATCGGGGTGTGGATCTTCTTTATGCGCCAGATGCAGGGCGGCGGCGGCAAGGGCGCGATGTCCTTCGGCAAGAGTAAAGCCCGCATGCTGACGGAAGACCAGATTAAAACCACTTTCGCCGACGTTGCCGGGTGTGACGAAGCGAAAGAGGAAGTCGCCGAGCTGGTGGAATATCTGCGTGAACCGAGCCGCTTCCAGAAGCTGGGCGGTAAGATTCCGAAAGGCGTGCTGATGGTCGGTCCTCCGGGTACCGGTAAAACCTTGCTGGCGAAAGCGATTGCCGGTGAAGCGAAAGTGCCTTTCTTTACTATCTCCGGTTCTGACTTCGTTGAAATGTTTGTTGGTGTCGGTGCATCTCGTGTGCGTGACATGTTCGAACAGGCCAAAAAAGCGGCACCGTGCATCATCTTCATCGATGAAATCGATGCGGTGGGCCGTCAGCGTGGCGCGGGTTTAGGCGGTGGTCATGATGAGCGTGAGCAGACACTGAACCAGATGCTGGTTGAGATGGATGGTTTCGAAGGTAACGAAGGTATTATCGTTATCGCCGCGACTAACCGTCCTGACGTGCTTGACCCGGCGCTGCTGCGTCCAGGCCGCTTCGACCGTCAGGTGGTGGTGGGCTTGCCAGACGTGCGTGGCCGTGAGCAGATTCTGAAAGTGCATATGCGCCGTGTTCCGCTGGCGACCGATATTGACGCGGCAATCATTGCGCGCGGTACGCCTGGCTTCTCCGGTGCCGACCTGGCTAACCTTGTCAACGAAGCGGCGCTGTTTGCTGCCCGTTCGAACAAGCGTGTAGTGTCGATGGTTGAGTTTGAGAAAGCGAAAGACAAAATCATGATGGGTGCGGAACGTCGCTCCATGGTGATGACGGAAGCGCAGAAAGAGTCAACCGCCTATCACGAAGCGGGTCACGCGATCATTGGTCGTCTGGTGCCTGAGCACGATCCGGTGCACAAAGTGACCATCATTCCGCGCGGCCGTGCGCTGGGTGTGACCTTCTTCCTGCCTGAAGGCGACGCGATCAGCGCCAGCCGTCAGAAACTGGAAAGTCAGATTTCAACGCTGTACGGCGGCCGCCTGGCAGAAGAGATCATCTACGGTGCTGAACATGTTTCTACCGGTGCGTCGAATGACATTAAAGTCGCGACCAACCTGGCACGTAACATGGTGACGCAGTGGGGCTTCTCAGAAAAACTGGGTCCACTGCTGTATGCCGAAGAAGAGGGTGAAGTGTTCCTCGGACGTTCAGTCGCGAAAGCGAAACATATGTCCGATGAAACAGCCCGCATTATCGACCAGGAAGTTAAACACCTGATCGACAGCAACTACCAGCGTGCTCGCCGCATTCTGGGTGAGAACATGGACATCCTTCACGCGATGAAAGACGCGCTGATGAAGTATGAAACCATTGATGCACCGCAGATCGACGACCTGATGGCGCGCCGCGAAGTGCGTCCGCCAGCCGGCTGGGAAGATCCAGGCAGCAGCAACTCTGACAGCAACGGCACGCCAAAGGCGCCGCGTCCGGTCGATGAACCGCGTACGCCAAACCCAGGCAACACCATGTCAGAACAGTTCGATAAATAAGACGTCACCTCGTCAGACAAAACCCCGGCTGGTCCGGGGTTTTTTACATCCAGATATTGATCAGCAAGGAGTGATTCGCCATGAAGTTGTTCGCCGGTGATTCCCATCTCGATTTATCATTTCCCCATGTGATGGGTATTTTGAATGTCACGCCCGACTCCTTTTCCGATGGCGGTAAGCATAACGCGCTGGTCGATGCGCTCACCCACACCAATGAGATGGTCAATGCTGGCGCGACCATTATCGATGTCGGCGGTGAATCGACCCGTCCGGGGGCCGATGAGGTCAGCGTCGAGCAGGAGCTGGAGCGGGTCATCCCGGTGGTCGAAGCGATTGCCCAGCGTTTTGAGGTCTGGATTTCGGTCGATACCTCTAAAGCCGAAGTGATCCGGGAATCAGCGCGAGTGGGCGCTCACATCATCAACGATGTGCGCTCGCTCTCAGAGCCAGGTGCGCTGGAAGCGGCGGCAGCGACCGGCCTGCCGGTCTGTTTAATGCATATGCAGGGCGAACCACGCACCATGCAGCAGGCGCCACACTATGAAAACATCCTGCACGAAGTGGACACTTACTTCGCGCAGCAGATCGCGCGTTGCGAAGCGGCGGGAATCAAAAAAGAGCGGCTGATACTCGACCCGGGCTTCGGTTTCGGTAAAAATCTTAGCCACAACTATGAACTGCTGGCTCATCTCAGCGATTTTCACCATTTCGGCCTGCCACTGCTGGTGGGCATGTCGCGCAAATCGATGATAGGTCAGTTGTTGAATGTCGGTCCGTCACAGCGTTTAACCGGCAGCCTGAGCTGTGCGGTCATCGCCGCGATGCAGGGTGCACAGATTATTCGCGCCCATGATGTCAAAGAGACGGCCGAAGCGATGCGCGTGGTCGAAGCGACCCGAAGAGCAAAAGGATAATCATGAGTAATCGTAAATATTTCGGTACAGATGGCATTCGTGGCAAAGTCGGTGAAGCGCCAATCACCCCTGATTTCGTCCTGAAGCTGGGCTGGGCCGCAGGGAAAGTGCTGGCGCGTCACGGTTCGAAAAAGATCATTATCGGTAAGGACACCCGCATCTCCGGCTATATGCTGGAGTCAGCCTTAGAAGCCGGTCTGGCGGCCGCGGGCCTGACCGCCGCCTTTACCGGACCGATGCCGACCCCGGCCATCGCTTACCTGACCCGTACATTCCGCGCCGAAGCGGGGATTGTGATTTCGGCGTCGCATAACCCGTTCGACGATAACGGTATCAAATTCTTCTCATCCGAAGGCACCAAATTGCCGGACGACGTTGAAGAAGCGATCGAACTGGAGATGGAAAAACCGATTACCTGTGTTGAATCCGCCTTACTGGGCCGTGCCAGCCGTATTGTTGATGCCGCCGGACGTTACATCGAATTCTGCAAGGGCACCTTCCCAAGCGAGCTAAACCTTAACGGCCTGAAAATCGTGGTCGACTGCGCTAACGGGGCCACCTACCACATTGCACCGAATGTATTGCGTGAACTGGGCGCTACGGTGATTGCCATTGCCACCCAGCCGGATGGGATGAACATCAACAAAGAGTGTGGCGCTACCGATCTGAAGATGCTGCAACAGCGGGTGCTGGCGGAGAAAGCGGATATCGGTCTGGCCTACGATGGCGACGGCGATCGCATCATGATGATTGACCATCTGGGCGAAAAGGTGGATGGCGACCAGATTCTCTACATCATTGCGCGCGAAGGGCTGCGTCAGGGCCAGTTGCGCGGCGGCGTAGTCGGCACGCTGATGAGCAATATGGGCCTGGAGTTGGCGCTTAAGCAGCTCGGTATTCCGTTTGCCCGGGCAAAAGTGGGTGACCGCTACGTGCTGGAGAAGATGCAGGAGAAGGGCTGGCGTCTGGGGGCAGAGAACTCAGGCCATGTGATCCTGCTGGATAAAACCACCACCGGTGACGGCATCGTGGCAAGTTTGCAAGTACTTACTGCAATGGTGCGCAACCACATGAGCCTGCACGATCTGTGCAGCGGCATGAAAATGCTGCCTCAGGTACTGGTCAACGTCCGCTTTACCGGTGAGCACGATCCGTTACAGAGCGACGCGGTGAAAACCGTGACGGCAGAGGTGGAAAAAGCGCTGGCCGGCCGGGGGCGGGTGTTGCTGCGCAAGTCGGGCACCGAGCCGTTGATTCGGGTGATGGTGGAAGGCGAGAATGAGGCGCAGGTAACCGAGTTGGCAAACCGCATCGCCGATCAGGTAAAGGCGTTTTAATCGGCTGACAGGCGGTTCGCAGGTTACCGAACCGCCTGTAAAATCACCGGGATGGCGTTTTTTTCTGCAATTAGTTTGGGTGATGAAAATTGCGCTTGCAGAGGTATCCGCCTTTGGTTAGTATTCACACCCGCTTCTGATGGGTGATGACGAGACTCCCCATCAATACTGGTTGAAGCTTTAACTGTACGATTATCGTGCAAGGAACAGGTTGAATATGTACGAAGCTCTTTTAGTTGTTTTCCTTATTGTAGCTATCGCCCTCGTGGGTATGATCATGCTGCAGCAAGGCAAAGGCGCTGATATGGGAGCCTCATTCGGTGCAGGCGCATCCGGTACGCTGTTTGGTTCTACGGGTTCAGGTAATTTCATGACACGTACAACCGGCATCTTAGCGGCACTGTTCTTCATCATCAGCCTGGTTCTCGGTAACCTGAACAGTAATAAAGCCTCGAAAGGAAGCGAGTGGGAAAATCTTTCTGCGCCGGCGCAGTCTTCTCAACAGACTGAAAAGCCAGCTCAACCGGCCACGCCGGGCAGCGATATTCCTAAGTAAGTTCGTCAACACAACGAATCGTTGTGGTCAGTGTAGTGCCGTGGTGGTGGAATTGGTAGACACGCTACCTTGAGGTGGTAGTGCCCGATTGGGCTTACGGGTTCAAGTCCCGTCCTCGGTACCAAATCTTAGTATTACTTGCATTTTATGCAGGTTTGGCGTATTATTCGCCACGTTTTCGGACGCGGGGTGGAGCAGCCTGGTAGCTCGTCGGGCTCATAACCCGAAGGTCGTCGGTTCAAATCCGGCCCCCGCAACCACTTTCCCTTTGAGTTGTTTTTCAAATATACTGTGTGCATCGACGGACGCATTCACGGCTCATTTTTGAAAGAAAATTCTTTGGATGGAGTCCGAGCCGCATTGCGGCGTACAGGGTCCAGTGATTAAAAGCCCCGAATATTCGGGGTTTTTTGTTATTAGCGAATCGTAATACTGGGCTATAGGCCCTTTTTTTATGTCTTGGGGGTGGGCTTGTCCACATTAGAGCAAAAATTGACAGAGTTGGTATCGGCTCCGGTAGAAGCGCTGGGCTACGAACTGGTTGGAATTGAATTCGTTCGTGGTCGCACATCAACCCTGCGCATCTATATTGATAGTGAAGATGGCATCAATGTCGATGATTGCGCCGATGTCAGCCACCAGGTAAGTGCCGTAATGGATGTCGAAGATCCCATTACCGTGCCTTACAACCTAGAAGTGTCCTCACCGGGACTCGATCGTCCTCTGTTCACTGCAGAACACTATGTCCGTTTTATGGGCGATGAAGTGAGTCTGGTGCTGCGTATGGCCGTTCAGAACCGCCGTAAATGGCAGGGTATCATCAAGTCCGTTGATGGCGAGATGATCACGGTGAACGTTGAGGGTAACGATGAAGTGTTCGCGCTGAGTAATATTCAGAAAGCGAACCTGGTCCCCCACTTTTAAAAGTCCGGATTGAGGCTAACCAGGATGAACAAAGAGATCTTAGCTGTTGTAGAAGCCGTTTCTAACGAAAAAGCCCTGCCGCGTGAGAAAATCTTCGAAGCGCTGGAGAGCGCGCTGGCGACTGCGACCAAGAAAAAGTACGAGCAAGAAATTGACGTACGCGTCAGCATTGATCGCCGAAGTGGCGATTTCGATACTTTCCGCCGTTGGGAAATCGTAGAAGAGGTGACGCAGCCGACGCGCGAGATCACGCTGGATGCGGCCCGCTTCGAAGATGAAGCATTCAATCTGGGCGAATATGTCGAAGATCAGATTGAATCGGTCACCTTTGACCGTATCACCACCCAGACCGCTAAGCAGGTTATCGTGCAAAAAGTGCGCGAAGCTGAGCGCGCGATGGTGGTTGATCAGTTCCGTGAGCAGGAAGGCGAAATTATTACTGGCGTGGTGAAGAAAGTTAACCGCGACAATATTTCCCTCGATTTAGGCAGCAATGCCGAAGCGGTTATCCTGCGTGAAGATATGCTGCCGCGTGAAAACTTCCGCCCAGGCGACCGTATTCGTGGCGTGCTCTACTCCGTTCGCCCGGAAGCACGTGGCGCGCAGCTGTTCGTGACGCGTTCCAAACCGGAAATGCTGATTGAACTGTTCCGCATTGAAGTGCCAGAAATTGGCGAAGAAGTGATTGAAATTAAAGCCGCTGCTCGTGATCCGGGCTCGCGCGCTAAAATTGCAGTCAAGACCAACGACAAACGTATCGATCCGGTGGGTGCCTGTGTGGGCATGCGTGGCGCGCGTGTTCAGGCGGTTTCCAGTGAACTGGGCGGCGAGCGTATCGATATCGTGCTGTGGGACGACAACCCGGCGCAGTTTGTTATCAACGCCATGGCTCCGGCTGATGTGGCGTCAATCGTGGTTGATGAAGATAACCACACCATGGATATCGCTGTAGAAGCTGGCAATCTGGCTCAGGCGATCGGCCGTAACGGCCAAAACGTGCGTCTCGCTTCACAGCTGAGTGGCTGGGAGCTGAACGTAATGACCGTCGATGATCTGCAGGCCAAACATCAGGCTGAAGCACACGCAGCAATCGATATGTTCACCAAACATCTCGACATCGACGAAGAGTTCGCCACCGTACTGGTGGAAGAGGGCTTCTCTTCGCTGGAAGAACTGGCATACGTGCCAATCAACGAGCTGTTGGAAATTGACGGCCTCGACGAAGAGACCATTGAAGCCCTGCGTGAACGAGCAAAAAATGCGTTAACCACCCTGGCACTGGCGAAAGAAGAGAGCCTTGGTAACCAGCAGCCCGCTGAGGATCTTCTGAATCTTGAAGGTCTGGATCGTGCTCTGGCTTTCCGCCTGGCGTCGAAAGGCGTTTGCACGCTGGAAGATCTCGCTGAGCAAGGTGTTGACGATCTGACGGATATTGAAGGCATGTCTGATGAGCAAGCCGGCGCGCTGATTATGGCCGCCCGTAATATCTGCTGGTTCGGCGATGACGCGTAATAACAGGAAGGAACAGCATGACAGATGTAACCGTAAAATCGCTGGCCGCAGAAATTCAGACTCCGGTCGATCGCCTGGTACAGCAATTTGCTGATGCGGGGATCCCTAAGTCTGAAAATGACGCAGTGACCCAGCACGAGAAAGAAACCTTATTGTCTCACCTGAATCGTGAGCACGGTCAGGTCGGTTCAGCTAAGCTGACGCTGCAGCGTAAAACGCGCAGCACCTTGAATATTCCAGGCACCGGGGGTAAAAGTAAGTCGGTGCAAATCGAAGTCCGCAAAAAGCGCACATACGTGAAAGGTGATGCAGAGTCTGAGCAAGCTCAGGCCGAAGCAGAAGCCGAGGCGCAGCGTGAAGCGGAAGAGCAGGCGCAACGCGAGGCTGAAGAAAAAGCCCGTCGCGAAGCTGAACAGAAAGCGCAACGTGAAGCCGAAGAGAAAGCCAAGCGCGAAGCCGCTGACAAGGCCAAACGTGCAGCAGCGGAAAATGAGAAAGTGACAAATCAACCTACCGACGAAGTGACCAAGGCTGCGCAGTCCGATAAAGCCCGTCGCGAAGCTGAAGCTGCCGAACTGAAGCGTAAAGCTGAAGAAGAAGCCCGCCGTAAGCTTGAAGAGGCTGCCCGCCTCGTAGCAGAAGAAGCCCGCCGTCTGGCCGAAGAGAAGTCAGCTGAATGGGAAAAACCGGAAGAAGAGGATAAAGGCGACTATCACGTCACCACTTCGACCCATGCCCGTCAGGCTGAAGACGAAAATGACCGTCAGGTTGAAGCGGGTCGTGCGCGTGCGCGTACTACTGCTAAAGCTGCGCGTCCGGCGAAAAAAGGCAACAAACATTCTGAAGCCAAAACTGACCGTGAAGAAGCGCGTGCGCAGATTCGTGGTGGTAAAGGCGGTAAGCATCGCAAACCAAGCGCCTTGCAGCAGGGCTTTAACAAGCCAGCCCAGGCGGTTAACCGCGATGTTGTGATTGGTGAAACCATCACCGTAGCCGAACTGGCTAACAAAATGGCGGTGAAAGGTTCTCTGGTCATCAAAGCGATGATGAAGATGGGCGCCATGGCGACCATCAACCAGGTTATCGACCAGGAAACTGCACAACTCGTTGCCGAAGAGATGGGCCACAAAGTGACCCTGCGTCGTGAAAACGAGCTGGAAGAAGCGGTAATGGACGATCGTGATACCGATGCAGCGCAGGAATCTCGCGCACCGGTTGTGACCATCATGGGCCACGTCGACCACGGTAAAACCTCACTGCTGGACTACATCCGCTCCACCAAAATCGCCTCTGGCGAAGCGGGCGGCATTACTCAGCACATCGGTGCATACCACGTTGAAACCGATAACGGCATGGTCACCTTCCTCGACACCCCAGGCCACGCCGCGTTTACCGCAATGCGTGCACGTGGTGCGCAGGCGACTGACATCGTTATCCTGGTGGTAGCAGCAGACGATGGCGTGATGCCACAGACTGTCGAAGCTATTCAGCACGCCAAAGCGGCCAAAGTGCCGGTTGTGGTTGCGGTGAATAAGTGCGATAAGCCAGAAGCCGATCCGGATCGCGTTAAAAACGAACTGACTCAGTACGGTATCATTCCGGAAGAGTGGGGCGGCGAAAACATGTTCGTCAACGTGTCTGCGAAAGCGGGTACCGGCATTGACGATCTGCTTAACGCTATCCTGCTGCAGGCGGAAGTGCTGGAACTGACCGCTATCCGTGAAGGTATGGCGAGCGGCGTGGTAATCGAATCGTTCCTCGATAAAGGTCGTGGTCCGGTTGCAACCGTGCTGGTACGTGAAGGTACGCTGAACAAAGGCGACATCGTGCTGTGTGGCTTCGAATATGGCCGCGTTCGTGCAATGCGTGACGAACTGGGTCGCGAAGTAACAGAAGCGGGTCCGTCTATCCCGGTTGAGATTCTGGGTCTGTCCGGTGTGCCGGCTGCCGGTGATGAAGCGACCGTGGTCCGTGACGAGAAGAAAGCGCGTGAAGTGGCACTTTATCGTCAGGGCAAATTCCGCGAAGTTAAACTGGCTCGCCAGCAGAAATCTAAGCTGGAGAACATGTTTGCTAACATGACCGAAGGCGAAGTGTCTGAACTGAACATCGTGCTGAAAGCGGACGTTCAGGGTTCTGTGGAAGCGATCTCCGACTCCCTGCTGAAACTCTCCACTGACGAAGTGAAGGTGAAGATTGTCGGTTCAGGCGTGGGCGGGATCACCGAAACCGATGCGACGCTGGCTGCGGCCTCTAACGCCATCATCCTTGGCTTCAACGTCCGTGCCGATGCCTCTGCGCGTCGCGTCATCGATGCAGAAAGCCTGGATCTGCGCTACTACTCCGTCATCTATAACCTGATTGACGAAGTGAAAGCGGCGATGAGTGGTATGCTGGCTCCGGAATACAAACAGCAGATCATTGGTCTGGCTGAAGTCCGCGACGTGTTCAAATCACCGAAATTCGGTGCAGTGGCAGGTTGTATGGTGACCGAAGGCAACATCAAACGTCACAATCCAATCCGCGTCCTGCGTGACAACGTGGTGATTTACGAAGGCGAGCTGGAATCTCTGCGTCGCTTTAAAGATGACGTCAACGAAGTGCGTAACGGCATGGAGTGCGGTATCGGCGTGAAGAACTACAATGACGTCCGTGTCGGCGATATGATTGAAGTCTTTGAAGTGATTGAAGTTAAACGCACCATCGCGTAAGTCACTGCTGATGTGATGCAATTTGGGAGGCCACTGGCCTCCCGAATTATTTGGGAGAAATAATGATGGCGAAAGAATTTGGTCGCCCGCAGCGCGTTTCACAAGAGCTGCAAAAAGAGATTGCGATGATCCTGCAGCGCGAGATTAAAGATCCGCGTCTTGGCATGATGGTCACCGTCTCCGGTGTTGAAGTCTCACGTGATCTGGCTTACGCCAAAGTGTTCGTGACCTTCCTGAATGATAAAGATGAAGAAGCGGTAAAAAATGGCCTGAAAGCGCTGAAAGAAGCCTCAGGTTATATCCGTATTCTGCTCGGCAAAGCGATGCGCCTGCGTATCGTGCCGGAGCTGACCTTCTTCTACGACAACTCGTTGATCGAAGGGATGCGCATGTCTAACCTCGTCAGCAGCGTCGTGAAAAACGATGCTGAGCGCCGTGGCCCTGACGCCACCGGTGAAGACGAGGAGGCGTAATGAGTCGTCCGCGTCGTCGCGGTCGCGACGTCCATGGCGTGTTGTTGCTGGATAAGCCACAAGGCGTCTCGTCGAATGATGTGCTGCAGAAAGTGAAGCGTATTTTTAACGCCAACCGCGCAGGACACACCGGCGCGCTTGATCCGCTGGCGACCGGCATGCTGCCGATTTGCCTGGGTGAAGCGACGAAGTTTTCACAGTATCTGCTGGACTCCGATAAGCGTTATCGGGTGATTGCTCGCCTCGGGGAGCGCACTGATACCTCCGATGCCGATGGCAACGTGGTGCAGACGCGCCCGGTGAGCTTCAGTCAGGCAGAACTGGATGCGGCACTGGACAGCTTCCGCGGCGAAACGCTGCAGGTGCCGTCGATGTTTTCTGCGTTAAAGCATCAGGGCCGACCGCTGTATGAATATGCGCGTCAGGGCATTGAGATTGCGCGCGAGCCGCGTCCGATCACCGTCTACGAATTGCAATTTATTCGCTGGGAAGGTGATGAACTGGAGCTGGAAATCCACTGCTCCAAAGGGACCTATATCCGCACTATCATCGATGATCTGGGCGAAAAGCTCGGCTGTGGTGCGCACGTTATCATGCTGCGTCGGGTGCAGGTTGCACGCTACCCGTATGAGCGCATGGTCACGCTGGAACAGCTCAATGGTTTGCTGACTGCCGCGACCGAAGCCGGTCTTCCGCTGGAAACCCAGCTCGATCCGCTGCTGCTGCCGATGGACAGTCCCGCTGCGGATTTCCCTGAAGTGAATTTGTTGTCTACCGTGGCGGCGTACTTCAAACAGGGACAGCCCGTGCAGGCCAGCAACGTGCCGGCGCAGGGACTGGTCCGGGTCACCGAAGGCGAGGCGCGTAAATTTATCGGCATGGCGGAAATCGCCGACGATGGCCGCGTGGCGCCCCGGCGTTTAGTGGTTGAGTATCAGGATTAAGTGGCGTGATGTTTTTTCGCTGATAGCGCAATTGCGTTGCTATCGGGCGAAGAGTAGAATAGCGCGGCTTTAAAGCGGGATGCTGAATTAGAGATCGGCACCCATACATTCATTTTTTACTGGAGTTTATTATGTCTCTAAGCGTAGAAGCTAAAGCAGAGATCGTTGCTAAATATGGCCGTGGTGCTAACGACAGCGGTTCAACCGAAGTTCAGGTTGCCCTGTTGACTGCGCAGATTACTCATCTGCAGGGTCACTTCTCTGAGCACAAAAAAGACCACCACAGCCGCCGCGGTCTGCTGCGCATGGTATCTCAGCGTCGTAAGCTGCTGGACTACCTGAAGCGTAAAGACGTTGCACGCTACAGCAGCCTGATCGAAAGCCTCGGTCTGCGTCGCTAAGTCTGAAAAATCGGGTCGTCGGCGCGTCATGCAGCGTTTTTGCACCGTACGTGACCTGCGATCGGATTTGTGCGAGTTTCGCGAAAAGGGGGCCTTTATGGCCCCTTTTTTCGAGCAATCGGCAGCAATCCGGACCAAACTCATGTATTGTTGCTTAGTGTGATCTTTGTTTGCAGAGTTTCGCGCGGCTAATGAGAGGCTTTACCGCAGGGGCGGTTAAGGGTTGTCATTAGTCGCGAGGGATGCAACTAAAGATCGGTAATCAATGGCAGGCTACAGATAGCCGTGCCCCGAAGTTAAGGACTTTGATTTTGCTGAATCCGATCGTACGCAAATTCCAATATGGTCAACATACCGTCACGCTGGAAACCGGCATGATGGCTCGCCAGGCGACTGCCGCTGTGATGGTGAGCATGGACGATACCGCGGTATTCGTTACCGTTGTCGGCCAGAAAAAAGCGAAACCAGGTCAGGACTTTTTCCCTCTGACCGTTAACTATCAGGAGCGTACCTACGCTGCTGGTCGTATCCCAGGCAGCTTCTTCCGTCGTGAAGGACGCCCAAGCGAAGGCGAAACCCTGATTGCGCGTCTGATTGACCGCCCGATTCGTCCGCTGTTCCCGGAAGGCTTTGTTAACGAAGTCCAGGTCATTGCGACCGTGGTTTCCGTGAACCCACAGGTTCACCCGGACATCGTGGCAATGATTGGTGCTTCTGCTGCGCTGGCTCTTTCTGGCCTGCCATTCAACGGCCCAATTGGCTCCGCGCGCGTCGGCTACATCAACGATCAATACGTGCTGAACCCAACGGCCGATGAGCTGAAACAGTCTCGTCTGGATCTGGTGGTTGCCGGTACGCAGAATGCCGTTCTGATGGTGGAATCTGAAGCTGAGATCCTGTCAGAAGAGCAGATGCTGGGTGCGGTGGTATTTGGCCACGATCAGCAGCAGGTTGTGATCGAAAACATCAACGCGCTGGTCGCCGAAGCGGGCAAACCTCGCTGGGACTGGCAGCCAGAAGCCGCAAACACCGCGCTGATTTCTCGCGTGGCTGCGCTGGCTGAAGCGCGCATCAGCGATGCTTACCGCATCACTGATAAGCAGGAACGTTACACCCAGGTTGGCGTGATCAAAGATGAAACCATCGCTGCGCTGCTGGCTGAAGATGAAACGCTGGATAGCGCTGAAATTGGCGATATCGTTCACAGCCTTGAAAAGAATGTGGTTCGTACCCGCATTCTGAACGGCGAACCGCGCATCGATGGTCGTGAGAAAGACATGATCCGTGGTCTGGATGTGCGTACTGGCGTGCTGCCACGTACTCACGGTTCTTCGCTGTTCACCCGTGGTGAAACGCAGGCGCTGGTAACCGCGACGCTGGGTACCACCCGCGATGCGCAGAATCTGGATGAGCTGATGGGCGAACGTACCGACAGCTTCCTGTTCCACTACAACTTCCCTCCGTACTCTGTCGGTGAAACCGGCATGGTCGGTTCGCCTAAGCGTCGTGAAATTGGTCACGGTCGTCTGGCGAAGCGCGGCGTGTTGGCCGTGATGCCAAAAGCGGAAGAATTCCCGTACACCGTCCGCGTAGTGTCGGAAATCACCGAATCTAACGGTTCTTCATCAATGGCTTCTGTCTGTGGTGCCTCACTGGCACTGATGGATGCAGGCGTACCGATCAAGGCTGCTGTTGCCGGTATCGCGATGGGTCTGGTGAAAGAAAACGAGAAGTTTGTTGTTCTGTCTGACATCCTGGGCGACGAAGATCACCTGGGCGACATGGACTTCAAAGTAGCTGGTAGCCGTGAAGGTATCACCGCGCTGCAGATGGACATCAAAATCGAAGGCATCACGCGTGAAATCATGCAGGAAGCGCTGAACCAGGCCAAGGGTGCGCGTCTGCACATTCTGGGCGTCATGGAACAGGCTATCAGCACCCCGCGTACTGAGATTTCTGAATTCGCACCGCGCATTTACACCATCAAAATCAGCTCTGATAAGATCAAAGATGTGATCGGTAAAGGCGGCTCAGTGATTCGTGCACTGACCGAAGAGACTGGCACCACGATTGAAATCGAAGATGATGGCACGGTGAAAATTGCCGCGACCGATGGTCTGAAAGCGAAAGAAGCGATTCGTCGTATCGAAGAGATCACCGCAGAGATCGAAGTGGGCCGCATTTACAGTGGTAAAGTGACCCGCATCGTTGACTTCGGCGCCTTCGTCGCTATCGGCGGTGGTAAAGAAGGTCTGGTGCACATTTCTCAAATCGCCGATAAGCGCGTTGAGAAAGTGACTGACTATCTGCAGATGGGTCAGGAAGTTCCGGTTAAGGTGATGGAAGTTGATCGCCAGGGCCGCGTTCGTCTGAGCATCAAAGAAGCGACAGAATCTAAGCCGCAGACTGAAGAAGCTGCAGCGGTGAGCACACCTGACGCTGAATAAGTCGTTGCTGATTTGCCCCTCCTTGCCTGGCAGGGAGGGGCGTTTGTGTCATCGCGAGGGCGGGAATCCTTGTGCACAGCAGGCGGATGACAGGATGGTTATCCCAATGTTTGTATTCGGGAGTGGGAAATGAAGCCTTTTCTGCGCTGGTGTTTTGTTGCGACAGCTTTGACGCTGGCAGGATGCAGCAACTCCAATTGGCGTAAGAACGAAGTTCTTGCAGTACCTTTACAGCCCACACTGCAGCAGGAAGTGATTCTGGCGCGCATGGAACAAATTCTTGCCAGTCGTGCCCTCACCGATGATGAACGCGCACAGCTGTTATATGAGCGCGGAGTGTTGTATGATAGTTTAGGTCTGCGGGCATTAGCGCGGAACGATTTTTCGCAAGCGCTGTCTATAAGACCAGATATGCCAGAAGTGTTTAACTACTTAGGCATATATTTAACGCAGGCGGGCAACTTTGATGCCGCCTATGAAGCGTTTGATTCTGTACTTGAGCTTGATCCAACTTACAACTATGCGCATTTAAACCGTGGTATCGCCCTCTATTACGGCGGTCGATACAAGTTAGCGCAAGATGATCTGCTGGCGTTTTATCAAGACGATCCTAACGATCCTTTCCGCAGTCTGTGGCTCTATCTCGTTGAACGTGAGATGGATGTCGACAAGGCAAAAGTCGCGCTTCAACAGCGTCACGACAAAGCGGTCAGAGACCAATGGGGATGGAATATTGTCGAGTTCTACCTGGGTGACATCAGCGAAAAGTCGTTGATGGAAAGTCTCCAGGCGGACGCAACGGATAACACCTCGCTCGCTGAACATCTCAGTGAAACCAACTTCTATTTAGGTAAGTACTACCTAAGTCTGGGGGAGAAGGACGACGCGAAAGCGTTGTTCAAACTGGCGGTGGCCAACAACGTCAATAACTTTGTTGAACACCGATACGCATTGTTGGAACTGGCGCAACTCGGCCAGGCACAAGACGATTTATCAGAATCTGACCAGCAATAGCTGACGAACTTTAATTGCCTGTAAAACCTGTCAAGTCATCATCTTCAGGGATGAGGGCTTTTCTGTTCGTCAAAACTTCTAATTTGAGCCGGTTCACACTTTTTGATGAAAATGACTGAAAGTTTTCACGACGAGTTATGTAGACTGGCCGCCGCAATCTAAGAGGCACGTGTACTACATGACTGATATTCAAACCACTTTTGCTGACCTTGGCCTGAACGCCGACATCCTTGAATCACTGAATGGCATGGGCTACGTTAAGCCATCCCCAATCCAGGCTGAGTGTATTCCTCACCTGCTGGCGGGCCGTGACGTGT
This sequence comes from Pantoea sp. PGP6, assembly GCF_053474785.1. NCBI lineage: Bacteria > Pseudomonadati > Pseudomonadota > Gammaproteobacteria > Enterobacterales > Erwiniaceae > Pantoea > Pantoea sp. PGP6. The sequence continues at coordinate 3,833,356 of NZ_JBQBMA010000001.1, read as the reverse complement.
TAGGCATGGCGCAGACCGGGAGTGGTAAAACCGCGGCGTTCTCTCTGCCGCTGTTACACAACATTGATCCTACTGTTAAAGCGCCACAAATCCTGGTGCTGGCACCGACCCGCGAACTGGCGGTACAGGTTGCTGAAGCAGTTACCGAATTCTCTAAACATATGCGTGGCCTGAACGTGGTTGCCCTGTACGGCGGCCAGCGTTATGACGTGCAGCTGCGCGCACTGCGTCAGGGACCACAGGTTGTTGTGGGTACGCCTGGCCGTCTGCTTGACCACCTGAAACGCGGCACGTTAGACCTTTCTAACCTGCGTGGCCTGGTGCTGGATGAAGCAGATGAAATGCTGCGCATGGGCTTCATCGAAGACGTTGAAACCATCATGGCGCAAATTCCAGCCGATCATCAGACCGCGCTGTTCTCTGCAACCATGCCGGAAGCGATTCGTCGCATCACCAAACGCTTCATGAAAGATCCACAGGAAGTGCGTATTCAGTCAAGCCTGACCACACGTCCTGATATCAGCCAGAGCTACTGGACCGCTTACGGTCGTAAAACAGACGCACTGGTTCGCTTCCTTGAAGCTGAAGACTTTGATGCTGCCATCATCTTCGTGCGTACCAAAAACGCAACCATGGAAGTGGCAGAAGCGCTGGAACGTAGTGGCTATAACAGCGCCGCGCTGAACGGTGATATGAACCAGGCTCTGCGTGAGCAGACGCTGGAGCGCCTGAAAGATGGTCGTCTTGACATCCTGATCGCGACTGACGTTGCGGCCCGTGGCCTTGACGTTGAGCGTATCAGCCTGGTGGTGAACTACGACATTCCGATGGACGCAGAATCTTACGTTCACCGTATCGGCCGTACCGGTCGTGCGGGCCGTGCCGGTCGCGCCCTGCTGTTCGTTGAGAACCGCGAGCGTCGTCTGCTGCGCAACATCGAACGTACGATGAAGCTGACTATTCCTGAAGTAGAGCTGCCAAACGCAGAACTGCTGGGTCAGCGTCGTCTGGCTAAATTTGCGGCTAAAGTCCAGCAGCAGCTGGAAAGCAGCGATCTGGATCAGTACCGTGCGCTGCTGGCTAAGATGCAGCCAGAAGAAGAGATGGATCTGGAAACACTGGCAGCTGCACTGCTGAAGATGGCACAGGGCGAACGTCCTCTGATTCTGCCACCAGAAGCACCGCGTCCGGCACGTCGCGAATTCCGCGATCGTGATGAGCGTGATGGCCGTCGTGACAGCCGCGAAGCGCGTGACTCACGTGGTCCACGTGAAAGCCGTGATGGCGACCGTCCACGTCGCGAGCGTCGTGACGTTGGCGAAATGCAGCTGTATCGCATCGAAGTGGGTCGCGATGATGGTGTTGAAGTTCGTCACATTGTTGGTGCGATTGCTAACGAAGGCGACATCAGCAGCCGTTACATTGGTAATATCAAGCTGTTCGGCACTCACTCAACCATCGAGCTGCCGAAAGGCATGCCAGGCGATGTGCTGCAGCACTTCACCCGTACGCGTATTCTGAACAAACCGATGAATATGCAGCTGCTGGGTGATGCACAGCCGAACGAAGGCCGTGGCGATCGTCGTCCAGCCGGTGGTGAGCGTCGTGGTCCTGCTGGTGCAGGCGCGGGCGCAAACCGTGAAGGTGGTCGTCGCTTCTCTTCTGAACGCCGTGAAGGTGGTCGTGAAGGCGGACGTAGCTTCAACCGTGAAGGCGGTCGTGGTCCACGTCGTGAAGATGGCGCTGCCGCAGCACCACGTCGTCGTGACGCATAACAGCCGTTAAATCGTGATAAAAAGGGAAGCCTTCGGGCTTCCCTTTTTTTATGCCTGTCAGGCGCCGCCGCTGATCATCACGCGCTCGCCGCTGACGTAGGCTGACTCCTCAGAGGCGAGAAAGAGCGCCACCTGGGCGACATCTTCCGGCAGGCCAAACCGTCCCAGCGGTGTAGCCGCCAGCAGTTGCGCCTTGAGCTGCGGGCTGATCTTCTTGGCTGCCAGCAAACCCTCGGTCAGGATCATCCCCGGCGCTAATGCATTGACCCGAATATTTTTTGCCCCCAGCTCCCGTGCCAGACCCTGGGTCAGGGTATCAATCGCCCCTTTGGTGGCGGCCCACAGCACCGAGCCAGGAGTACTGTTTTTGCTGTTGAGGGCGCTAAGGTTAATGATGCTGCCACCGTGCGGCGGAAAGTGGTGAATCGCCTGCTGACACACCAGCATGGTGCCGAGCAGATTAACGTCGATCTGCTGGCGCATTACCTCCAGCGTCAGGGCTGCAAAGTCACCGTGATGGAAACTGCCGGCATTATTGACCACGATATCCGGTGCCCCGAACTCCGCCACGGTGGTGGCAAACAGCCGCTCAACCTCGTGAGGTTGTGAGATATCCGCCTGTACCGCCACCGCTTCGCTGCCCAGCGACAGAATATCGCTCACCACATCGGCCGCACCCGGCTCGTCCTGGCGATAGTTGACCACCACGCGCGCGCCAGCGGTGGCAAAAGCGATGGCAATCGCCGCGCCAATACCTTTTGACGCGCCCGTCACCAGCGCTATTTTGTTTTCCAGAGCTTTCATAATATTGTTCTCTGTCGTAATGATTGCGTCGGTAGACTATGCGCGCTGGTGCCGGATGTGGGTAGCGCAATCCTGCAAGCTTTTTGCACGATCCTGCAAAGATGACCGGGCAAGGCGGGTGTCGGGATTAACTTACGTTAAGATCTGCCGCATCTGAATACAGAGCGGACGGAGACGGGAGGAGTGATGACAGAAGCCCCTGAGTGGCAAGCGCTGGCGCAGCTGATCGATCGTCACGCGCCGAGTGATGGCCGGCACACCAGCGCCATAGATTGTCTGTTTTTTGGCCGTAGTTCAGCCCCCAGCGAGCCGGTGCACATTGCCCAATGGGCCAGCTTTGCGCTGGTGGCGCAGGGCGGTAAAGCGCTGCATATCGGGGATGAGATCCTGCATTACGGGCCGGGTGATTTGCTATTAGTGACGCTGGATATGCCGGTCCGCGGCTGCGTCACCGTTGCCACGCCGGAAAAGCCCAATCTGGGTATCGGCATCACCATCAATGAAACCCGGTTAATGCGTTACCTCGAGCAGTTTCCGCCCGTGCTGCCGCTGTCGCAGGCACGCAGCGAGCGGGGCATTACGGTGCATAAGATGTCACCGCTGCTGGTCGATGCGGTGATACGGCTGGTGCGCTTGCTCGATCATCCGCAGGATATCGCCGCGCTGGCGCCGTTGATTGAACAGGAGATTTTCTATCGACTGCTGACCGGGCCGGAAGGACCGCGCATTCTGAATATGGCGCTGGCAGAGCGCCCCGGCAACCGGGTGGCGCAGGCGGCGCGCTGGCTAAGGGAAAACTTCCACCGACCGCTGAAAATTGATCAGCTCGCCAGCAACGTCGGGATGAGCGTCTCGTCGCTGCATCATCACTTCAAAGCGGTGACGGCGATGACGCCGATGCAATACCAGAAGCAGCTACGGCTGAATGAGGCGAGACGGCTGATGCGGGTGGAAAAGCTGGATGCAGGGACGGCGGGCTATCGGGTAGGGTATCAGAGCGCTTCGCAGTTCAGCCGGGAGTACAGCCGCTTTTATGGCCGATCGCCGGCGCGTGACAGTCGGCAGCTGGCGGTGGGTGCCGATGGCTTGCCCCCACCGCCGGCAGAATTACAGACTGCGGGCCGCTTCCATCGCAATGGCGAATGAACGCAGACGCGCCTCGGTATCGAAAATCTGGCCGTTGACCATGATCTCGTCAGCCTGAGTTTCGCGCATCAGCGAAGCCAGACCGTGACGCACTTTGTCGCTATCGCCGACCAGCGACATGCTCAAGGCCTGCTGCACGCCATACTGTTCTGACGGCGACCAGAGATTATCCATGTTCTCAACCGGTGCGGGTAACGGGCCCGGCTTACCGCGGCGCAGGTTAATAAACTGCTGTTGCTGCGAGGTAAACAGGAAGCGCGCATCACGTTCGCTGTCGGCAGCCACCACGTTGATACAGACCATGGCGTAAGGTTTTTCAAGACGCGCCGACGGCTGGAAGTTTTCACGGTAGACGTGCAGCGCCTGGAACAGCTGGTCGGGCGCGAAATGCGAAGCAAAGGCGAACGGCAGACCCAATTTGGCTGACAGCTGGGCGCTGTAGAGGCTGGAACCAAGCAGCCAGACCGGAATTTTCAGCCCCAGACCGGGCACCGGTTGTACCGCCGGCTGTTCGCCCGGATCGGCATCGAACCAGCCAATCAGTTCAGCGACATCATCCGGAAAGGTATCGGCGTGCATGCTGGAGAGATGGCGGCGCAGCGCCACCATCGTACGCTGATCGGAACCGGGCGCGCGGCCCAGGCCTAAATCAATACGGCCGGGATACAGCGAGGCCAGGGTGCCAAACTGCTCGGCAATCACCAGCGGCGCATGGTTAGGCAGCATAATGCCGCCGGACCCGAGCTGTAGCGTGTCGGTATTCGCCGCCAGATAACCAATCAGCACCGAGGTAGCGGCACTGGCAATGCCGGTCATGTTGTGATGTTCAGCCAGCCAGTAGCGCTGGTAGCCCAGCTTTTCAGCCTGACGCGCCAGCGCCAGCGACGTGTGGAACGCCTCACGTGCGGTCGCGCCCTGGGGGATCGGCGCCAGATCCAGCACGGACAGACGAAGAGGTTTTTTCTCAGACATGGCTACTCCCGTTATATGGCGCAGACGTCAGATTCTGCACCTTTTAGTATTACGCATCATTCCTTATATTAAAACTGCTAACCTCAGCAGGAATATAGCCGGTATGTGCTTTTACTCAGGATGCCAGCGTCATGCCCGCCAGTTTGCGCCAGTAGCCATTACAATCGTTGCCTTTCGCCACCATCAGCGGTGCCTGACCGTTTTCATTGGCGCGGAAGCGATCGATCTCCGCCAGGGTTCCACTATCCTGCGGTGAGAGCCGCACGCAGTCGACCCAGCGATGCATACCTGGCAAATCGTTGCCGAGGTTATAGCAGTAGCCGCTCATGGTCTGAATACCGTTAAGCACGAATACCTGCTGACCTTCCTGCGACAGCACGCGACGTCCTTCTGGATACTTGATGCAGCAGGTTTCACAGGCGTCTTTGGCACGGTTTTCTGAACGCGCGGTAAAGCAGCGCGCAGATAACGCCAGCGGCAGATGGCCATAGCCCAGCACTTCGACCTGAAACTGCTGCCGGATACCCCGTTCTTCGCACTGTTGCAGCAACTGCAGTAGCCAGTCGCGCGACATCTCAACCGGCATGCACCAGCGCGTCATGCCTTCTTTTACCAGCAGCTGCAGCGTCTCGGCGTTATAGACATTCAGCGTCGGCCCGGCAACAAACGGCAGATGGCGCTCGGCGGCCATATTCACCGTGCCGATATCATTGGCTTCAATCAGAAACTCGCCATTTTCAACGTAGCGCTTCAGTTCTTTCAGTTCCGACGGCGATTGCAGCAGCGCCAGGGTGCTAAGCACGACCTGTTTGCCACTGGCAGCCAGTTCGCGGGCCAGCGTCATCCAGTCGGCATAACTGGTGGCGCGTCGTTTGCTGCACACCGCTTCGCCGAGGTAGATGATATCCGCACTGCTGCGGGCTGCCTGCTGATAAAAGTTTTCCAGTGTTTCGGTTGGCCAGTACCAGAGCACCGGTCCCAGGGCATATTGCATCATGACTCCTTATTGCCATTCACGGTGATAGGCACCCAGCGTGGTCTGTGTTCCTTCTGAGAGATCGCCCAGCGTCTTCATCCACTCTGGCGTCACGCCGAAATGTTCCGGCTGTGCCTTACAGCGATCGATTGCCTGACGCCAGACGCGCGCCACGTCAGCCACGTAAGCCGGGCTGCGCTGGCGGCCTTCAATCTTCACCGAGGCGATGCCGGCACGCAGCAGCTCCGGCAGCAGCTCCAGCGTATTGAGGCTGGTGGGCTCTTCCAGCACGTGATAGCGCTGATCGTTAACCTGATAGCGACCTTTGCACAAGGTGGGATAGCCCGCGCTTTCGTCAGGCGCATAGCGATCGATCAGCACCTCATTCAGACGTGACTCCATGCCCTGTGGCGTCTGCTGCCAGCGCACGAACTTCGCTGGCGAACAGGCACCGGCGCTGTTGGGCGATTCACCGGTCAGCCATGAAGAGAGGTAGCAACGTCCTTCAGCCATAATGCACAGGCTGCCGAAAGCAAACACTTCCAGCGGCACCGGGGTTGAGCGGGCGAGCTGTTTTACCTGATGAATTGACAGCACGCGCGGCAGCACCACGCGGTGTAAGTTGAAGTGTCGATGGTAAAAACGAACCGCCTCAAGATTGGTGGCGGAGGCCTGCACCGACAGATGGCGTTCAACCTGCGGATAGCGGGATGCGGCATATTCCAGTGTGGCAATATCCGCCAGAATCAGCGCATCTGCACCGTTTTGTGCCGCCACGTCAATCGCCCGCTGCCAGCGTCCCATGCCGTCCGGATGGGCAAAGGTATTGATCGCCACATGCAGTTTACGCTGATGCTGATGCAGATAGCGCGCGGCCTCAGCCAGCTTTTTATCGGTGAAGTTCAGGCCCGCAAAGTGGCGCGCATTGGTGTCATCTTTCAGTCCCACATATACGGCATCGGCGCCATTCTCTACGGCGATGCGCACTGCGGGTAAATTTCCTGCCGGGCAGAGCAGTTCCATCGGTAATCCTCTCGACATGCAGATGGGCAACGAGTCTAGGCATCTGCCGACGGGCAAACGTTGATTTGGGGCAGTGAAATTCCAATTGATCATCGCCGATGATGTTTTTTTAATCGACCGTCAGCGGTTTTTATTGATCTCAGAGGAGGCGCGCAGAAAAGGATGTGGCAATATACGTAAAATTTTCTGAAGGGAGTGAAGAAAGTGTTAGAGCGGTTACATGCCCATATTGTGAAAAAGGCGCCTGAAATCTTAGGCTTACCCGCAGCGCTAACCCCATTCCCGGTTAAAAAGTTGCTTTTGCAACAACTCCTAAACTGGCAATTTCGCCATGCTTTGGCCGAAGGTGAGTTAGACTTTCTCGAAGGACGCCTGCTGGGGATAGACATTGCGGATGTCAGTCTGCAATGGATCACGACGATGCAGGATGGCCGACTGGCGGTATTGCAGCACGCCGAAGCGGATGTCTGGTTTCGGGGCAATGCCAATGACTTGTTGCTGGTGGCAGCACGCAAAGCAGATCCCGACATGCTGTTCTTTCAGCGCCGTCTGGCGATTGAAGGCGACACCGAGCTGGGACTGGAGGTGAAGAACGTAATGGATGCTATTGAACTCGACGCCATGCCCACCGCATTACGCACGGCAATTCAGCAGATGGCGAATTTTGTTGAAGCCGGAATGAAACAGGACGCGAAGGCCACACAGGCGCGCGCGGGTGTTGCATGTTAATACGTACCGAGATTGGCGTTGATGCCGCGGGCATCGACAGTTTGCTGAGGCGCTGTTTCAGCACCTCAGCCGAAGCTGAACTGACCCAGGCGTTACGTGAAGATGGCCTGCTGACGCTGGGCGTGGTAGCGACCGACGAGGAAGGACAGGTGCTGGGCTATGCCGCATTCAGTCCGGTTAGCGTACAGGGCGACGATCGCAACTGGGTCGGACTGGCCCCGCTGGCGGTGGACGAAAGCCTGCGCGGTCAGGGCATTGCGAAACAGCTGATTTATGAAGGGCTGGATACGCTGAATGAGTTCGGCTATAGCGCAGTCGTGGTACTGGGCGATCCGGCGCTGTTTAACCGCTTTGGCTTTGAGCCTGCTGCCCGCTATGGCCTGCACAGCCGCTGGCCCGGTAGCGAAGCCGCTTTCCAGGTCTACCGTCTGGCGGATAATGCCTTCGACGGTGCCGAAGGGCGCATCGAATACGCTGAACCCTTTAACCGTCAGCCTTAACCGGCGTACCCAGCCAGCTTTCCAGACTAACCGGCTGGCTCGCCACCAACAGTAATTTCTGCTGGCGGGTCAGTTGCTTCACCTGATACTCCAGTCTGGAGGCGCTGGCGCGATCGCCCGCCTCACAGTGAAACACCAGATCCAGCGGGCCTTTGCCGCGCAGCGACCGGGCGCCGCGTCCACGCTGATGCTGATCCACCCGGCGCGGAACGTCGGTGGTGATGCCGGTGTAGAGGCTCCCTTTCGCCGTGCGGACGATGTAGAGTTGCCAGCGCTGACTCATCGTAATGGATTCCATAAAAACAGTGCCGGGCAGTCTAGCGCGCTTCGCCGCCTGTCGCCATCCGGTGCGCCGTCAGGAGATCACCTTGTCCGACCATGCCCATCTGGTTCGCTACCTCAGAAAACAGCACGTCCTTTCCCTCTGCTGCACCGCCGATGATGAGCTGTGGTGCGCCAACTGTTATTACGTCTTCGACGAAGCACGCATGGCGTTCTGGATCATGACGGAGCCGGATACCCGTCACGGCCTGCTGGTGATGAAAAATCCGCAGGTGGCGGGCACGGTGAACGGCCAGCCCAGAAGCGTGTTGCTGATCAAAGGCGTGCAGTATCGCGGCCATATCGTGCGGCTAAGCGACGAGGCAGAGCACGTGGCGCGCAGCGCCTACCACAAGCGATTTCCGATTGCGCGTAAGGTGTCCGCACCGCTGTGGGAGATTCAGCTGGATGAAGTGAAGATGACCGATAATGCGCTGGGCTTCGGCAAGAAAATTGCCTGGGTACGGCAAGAGGTAAGGCAGGATTAGCGGCCCCTCTCCGGCAGGAAAGGGGCGCAGCGGGTTAAATCGCTTCGAGGATCCGCAGAGATTCGCGATTAAACGCCGGCAGATCGTCAGGCGTCCGGCTGGTGACCAGCTTATCGTCGTCAACCACCACTTCTTTATCGTGGAAGTCAGCACCCGCGTTTACCAGGTCAATGGCAATCGCCTTCACGCTGGTCATCTTGCGGCCACGTACGCCATTGGCACTGATCAGCAGCTGTGGGCCATGGCAAATCGCAAAGATAGGTTTGCCGCTGGCGACGAATTCTTTGGTAAACGCGACAAAGCGATCGTCGCCGCGCAGGGCATCCGGTGAATGACCGCCGGGCAGCAGCAACGCATCAAATTCGGCCGGGCTGACATCATCGATGCTGCGATCGATGGTCACTTCCGCTTCGCCTTGTTTCCCTTTGACCACGTTACCCGCTTGCTTCTCGATGGTGATTACCTCAAAGCCAGCGCCTTTGTAACTTTCGGCCGGTGAGGTAAATTCTGAGTCTTCAAATTCATCGGTAATCAAAACCGCAACTTTCTTGCTCATCTTTTCCTCCTTAAACGGTGGAGCGCGGGATGCGCTTTCCTGATTAATGTATTAAGCCTGGCCGCTCCATGTCAGAACGCAAGCCAGGCCGCGTAGATCAGCTATCTTTTAACCTGTGAGCAGTGAAATAAGGACGAATCTGAAATGAATCGCGTATTACTGACTGGGGCCACCGGATTAGTCGGATCGCATCTGCTGCGCTTACTGATTGAGGACCCGCGGGTTGATGAAATTATTGCGCCGACCCGGCGGGCGTTACCCGCGATGCGCAAGGTGGTTAATCCGGTTGAAGCGGATCTCACCGACGTGCTCGGGCCATTACAAACCTCGCTGGATACGGTGTTCTGCTGTCTGGGCACTACCCGCAAGCAGGCGGGCAGCAAGCAGGCCTTTATCCACGTCGATTACACGCTGGTGGTCGACAGTGGCCTGAGCGGACTACGTTTAGGGGCGAAGCAGATGCTGGCGATCAGTGCGCACGGTGCCAGTCGTCACTCGCCGTTTTTTTACAATCGGGTCAAGGGTGAGATGGAAAATGCACTGCGGCATCAGGGCTGGCCGCGGCTGACGCTGGTGCGGCCCTCGTTACTGCTGGGCGATCGGGCGCAGACGCGCCGAGGAGAGAGTCTGATGGCGCCGCTGTTTGGCCTGCTGCCGGGCAACTGGCGCTCAGTCACCGCGCGTGACGTGGCGCGCTGTCTGCATCAGCAGGCCTTTACGCCGGGCGGCGACAGCGTGACTATCATCGAGTCAGGAGATATTCCACGTCACTCAGCGTAGCTGCCAGATACGCTGATTGCGGCTGCCACGCCACAGCAGCCGGAGATCTTTTTCGGCCTCGACAAAGCGGCCATCAATCAGCACGTCGAGATAGTCCAGCACCTCGCGCTGGGCACCATTCAGCTCCTGCATCCGGTAACCGGTCCACAGCCAGATATCTTTATCGGGGCACGCCTGCCGCACCCGTTTCACCAGCCGGCGAATGTGCGGCACGTTATGCGGATGCAGCGGATCGCCGCCGCTCAGGGACAGTCCCTGACGCGGGATGCGGGTATCCTGCAAATCTGCCAGCAGTTGCTCTTCCATCGCCAGGGTAAAGGGAACGCCCGAATCGAGCCGCCAGGTACTCTGGTTGTAGCAGCCGCGACACTGATGTTCGCAGCCTGCGACAAACAGGGTACAGCGCGTGCCCGGCCCGTTCACAATATCCACATCGTAATAGCGATGGATACGCATCATCCCAGCGGGCCCTCGAGATGTTTCACCCGGCGCTGCACTTCCTGCTGTTTACCGGCGTTGAAAGGTCGCGCGTCCGGGCTGCCGAGATAGCCGCAGACCCGGCGGGTGACCGAGACGCGGGCCGGATCGTGGTTGCCGCACTGCGGACAGGTAAAGCCGCGGCTGGTGCAGGTAAACTCGCCGTTGAACCCGCAGTCGTAGCACTCGTCAATCGGGGTGTTGGTGCCGTAATAGGGCACGCGGTCATAACTGTAATCCCAGACATCTTCCAGCGCCTTCAGGTTGTGCTGGATGTTGGGGTATTCGCCGTAACAGATGAAACCGCCATTCGCCAGCGGCGGATAGGGCGCTTCAAAGTCAATTTTGTCGTACGGATTCACCTTCTTCTCGACGTCGAGATGAAAGCTGTTGGTGTAGTAGCCTTTGTCGGTGACGCCGGGCACCACGCCAAATTCCGCTGCATCAAGCCGGCAGAAGCGATCGCACAGATTTTCACTTGGGGTGCTGTAGAGGCTGAAGCCGTAACCGGTCTCGTCTTTCCAGCGATCGGTCGCGGCGCGCAGATGGGCGATAATCTCCACCCCTTTGGCGCGCAGAGCCGCATCATCATACGGATGATGCTGGCCGCCGCTTAGCGCGTTCAGGGTTTCATGCAGGCCGATATAACCCAGCGACAGTGAGGCGCGGCCGTTGCGGAAAATCGGTCCGATTTCATCATCGGCGTTCAGGCGAACGCCACAGGCCCCTTCCATATAAAGGATCGGTGCCACCCGCGCTTTGGTTTTCTCCAGGCGCGCCACGCGGGTCATTAATGCCCGTTTCGCCAGCAGCAGACGTTGATCCAGCAGTGACCAGAAGCGCGTCTCGTCACCCGCCGCCTCCAGGGCGATACGCGGCAGATTGAGGCTGATTACCCCGATATTGTTGCGGCCTTCATGGATTTGCTCGCCATCCTCTTCATACACGCCGAGGAAGCTGCGGCAGCCCATTGGCGTCTTGAATGAACCGGTGACCTTTACTACCTGATCGTAATTGAGAATATCGGGATACATGCGCTTACTGGCGCATTCCAGTGCCAGCTGCTTGATGTCGTAGTTAATGTCGCCTGCGCGCCGGTTGACCCCTTCACGAATGCTGAACACCAGTTTAGGGAACACCGCGGTTTTGCGGTTCTTGCCCAGACCGGCCAGCCGGTTACGCAGAATCGACTGCTGGATCAGCCGGGCCGCCCAGTCCGTGCCCAGCCCAAAGCCAAAGGTGACAAACGGCGTCTGACCGTTGGCGGTATGCAGGGTATTGACCTCGTACTCCAGCGACTGGAAGGCGTCGTAACACTCTTTTTCGGTGCGCTGCTGCGCGTATTGCTCCGCCTCAGCGATCTGCCACTCCACGGCGATGGCGTGATGCCGGCGGTAGCTCAGTTCAACAAACGGGGCGAGCACCTCATCAATCCGGTTAATGGTGGTGCCGCCGTAGATATGGCTGGCGACCTGAGCGATGATCTGCGCAGTAACGGCGGTCGCGGTGGCGATCGATTTTGGCGGCTCAATCTCGGCATTGCCCATTTTAAAGCCGTTGGTCAGCATCCCTTTCAGATCGATCAGCATGCAGTTAAACATCGGGAAGAAGGGTGAATAGTCGAGATCGTGATAGTGGATCTCGCCGCGCTCGTGGGCCAGCACCACATCACGCGGCAGGATCTGCTGCTGTGCATAGTGCTTCGCCACGATCCCGGCCAGCAGATCGCGCTGGGTCGGGATCACTTTGCTGTCTTTATTGGCATTTTCGTTCAGCAGAGCAGCATTGGTCTGATCGACCAGCCCGCGAATGGCGTGATGCAACTGGCTCTGGCGATCGCGTGCGACGTCACGATCGTGGCGATATTCGATATAGGTCCGGGCCAGCTGCGGATAGGGACCGGCCATCAGCGTCTCTTCAACCGCACACTGGATCTCGCGGATGTCGACTTCCTGACGGTCGGCCAGCAGCGTACTGACGCGCTGCGCCACCTGCGCGCACCAGGCCGCATCGTCCACCTCTGCCGCGCGCGCGGCAGCGGCCACAGCTTGCTGAATACGTTGTGCATCAAAGCCTGTCCGGCATCCATCACGCTTAATCACTACCGTCGCCATTATCCCTCCAGAGACTACATATGGGTATTTGAAGGATTCTAATCCCTACATGTAGTGATTGTTGCGAATTATTCCACCGAATTTTGACCTGAAACAAGGAAGGGCGAAGCGGGCAGAAAAAAGCGTCGGATGTTAACTATTTCGCCTTCAGTTCAAATTTCTTAACGGATTAACTTGCTTAACTGCGCGAAACAACTTTAATCAGGGTTTGTCCGTGATAAGTCATTGACTCTACAAGGATGCCCGCCAATGTGGTTACGCCGTTCTCTGATTGCTGGTTATGGTGCGATAAGTTGCGTGATGAGTGTGGCGCTGGTCTCACCCGCGCTGGCTGAAAAGCTTCCCTTAATGCCCTGGCCGCAGCGGGTTGAACAGCCAGCCAGCGGCGGGACGCTGAGCCTGACGCCGCAGCTGACACTGCAGATTACCGGCGATCATCTGGCGGGGGCCGAGGCGCGCTGGCTGGAACGCATCGCTAATCAGACCGGCTGGCCGCTGTTGCCCGCCCGCCAGCCGGTGGCACAGCCAACCATCCGTATCGTGATTGATAAAGCGGTCGATCCGCTGCCGCAGCCCGACAGTGATGAACGTTATCACCTGCAAATTGATGGCAACGGCGTGCTGCTCAGCGCCCCCAGCCGGTTCGGCGCGATGCGCGGCATGGAAACCCTGTTGCAGCTGATTCAGAACGGCGATCGGGGCACCACCCTTCCTTACGTGACCATTGATGATCAGCCGCGATTCCCCTGGCGTGGAATATTAATCGACAGTGCTCGTCACTTTATGCCGATTGAAACCCTCAGGCGGCAAATCGATGGCATCGCTGCCGCCCGGATGAACGTCTTTCACTGGCATCTGACCGACGATCAGGGCTGGCGCTTTGCTTCCAGCCACTATCCCCAGCTCCAGCAAAAAGCCAGCGATGGCCGCTATTACAGCCAGCAACAGATGCGTGAACTGGTGCAGTATGCCGCCGATCGCGGCGTGCGGGTGGTGCCGGAGCTGGATCTGCCGGGCCACGCCTCGGCGCTGGCGGTGGCGATGCCGGAACTGATCAGCGCGCCGGGTCCCTATCAGATGGAGCGTGGCTGGGGGGTGTTTAAACCGCTGCTCGATCCCAGCAATGAGCAGGTCTATCAGGTGATCGACACCCTGGTGGGCGAAATGGCGGCGATCTTTCCCGATCCGTGGCTGCATATTGGCGGCGATGAGGTCGATCCGACCCAGTGGAACCAGTCTCCGCACATCCAGCAATTTATGCGCGATCGCGGGCTGAAAGATGCCCATGCTCTGCAGGCCTGGTTCAACCAGCGGGTTGAGAAGATCCTTGAGAAGCACCAGCGTCAGATGGTCGGCTGGGATGAGATCGCCCATCCCGATCTGCCGCGCAGCATTCTGATCCAGTCGTGGCAGGGCCAGGATGCGTTGAGCGAGGTCGCCAAAGAGAACATGCGCGGCATCCTTTCCACCGGCTTCTATCTCGATCAGCCGCAGCCCGCCAGCTATCACTACCGCAACGAAATCTATCCGCAGGGACTCAACGGCCAGGATAAGCTGCAGCCGGGCGAGCAGGCGCAAAGCTGGGCATTCACTCTGCCGCGACTGAAAGGCAGTCCGGTGCAGGGCAGTTTTACCCTGATTGAGGGGCAGCAGGGCTGGCGTGGCTTTATCGACTTTGCCGGCAAAGCGCGGCGGATGGTCAGCCAGATCGACTGGCTATCGACGCAACAGGTGCGTTTTCAGGTCGACAGCTGGATGGGGCCGTTGCAGCCGGTGGTGACGCTGCAACCGCATACGCAGGCGCTCAGCGGCTATGTGCTGGTGGGGAACGTGCGGTATCCGGTCAGCGGCAAAAAGCTGGCGCAGGCACCGGCCGGGATTGCGCCCACGCTGCCGACACCGCAGCAGATGCAGCAAAACCTGCTGGGCGGTGAGGCGGCGCTGTGGGCCGAGAATATCAACAGCCAGATTATCGATACCAAACTGTGGCCGCGCGCCTTTGTGGTCGCCGAGCGTTTGTGGTCCGCTCAGGATGTTACCGATAGCGATGAGATGTATCAGCGGCTGGCGGCGATGGATCGCTGGAGCAGCGTCTCTGTCGGCACTCAGCAACACGCCCAGGCGGAACGTCAGATGATGCGGCTGGCCAACCGCAGTGATATCGCGCCGCTGCAGGTGCTGGCCGAGGTGCTGGAACCGGCGCAGTACTATACCCGCCAGCATTTGAAGTTTCAGGCCGGCCATTATGATTACCATGAGCCGTTAAACCGGCTAGCGGATGTGTTGCCCGCCGAGAGTGAGGCGGTGCGTCAGCTGGAACATCAGGTTACCGCGCTGATCGCCAATCGCACCGATCCAACGGCGGCAGCGGCGATTCAACATCAGCTCCAGCGCTGGCAGGCTAATACCGCCCAGGTGATGCCACTGCTTAATGCTAACTACCTGCTGAAGCCGCTGGCCCACAGTGCGCAACAGGTGGACGCGTTGAGTCGGATGGGGATTTCGCTGGTGAATGCCTGGGCCCGCAACCAGGCCTTTGGGGCCAGCGAAGTGGCACAGATGCACGCCACGCTGGACGCGGCGGCAGAGGTGCAGGATGAGACGGTGATTGCGCTGGTCAGGCCGCTGGAAACGCTGCTGCGCGCCTTTAAGTAGACGGGCGCGGCCTGAACCGGCCGCGACCCATTATGATGCCGGACCGCTGACCGAATGGCGGCGCACCAGCGTCGGGCTGAACATGTGGGTTACTTCCGGCAGTGGCTGGTCATTGGCCAGCGCCAGCGCCAGTTCGGCGGCCTGCTGCGCCATGGTGACGATGGGATAGCGCACGGTGGTAAGGCGCGGACGCACGTAGCGTGATACCAGCACATCGTCGAAACCGATCAGCGACATCTCCTCTGGCACGCGGACGCCATTATCGCTCAGCACCGCCAGCGCGCCGGCGGCCATTGAGTCGTTGTAGCAGGCGACCGCAGTGAAATTTTTACCGCGTCCCAGCAGTTCGGTCATCGCGGTTTCGCCGCCCACCTCATCCGGTTCACCCCAGGTCACCAGCCGATCGCTGCACGGCAGGCCGTGCTCTTTCAGCGCATCGTAGTAACCCTGCAGGCGATCTTCGGCATCGGAAATGGTGTGGGTCGAGCAGATAAAGGCGATATTCTGGTGACCCAGTTGGATCAGATGGCGGGTCGCCAGCCAGGCGCCGTAGCGATCGTCGAGCGCAATACAGCGCTTTTCGAAGCCTTTGATCAGCCGGTTAAGCAGCACCATACCTGGCACCTGTTTCATTAACAGTTCCAGTTCTGCATCCGGGATTTTCTTGGCGTGCACCACCAGCGCTGCGCAACGGTGGCGCATCAGTTGTTCAATCGCCTGCCGCTCTTTTTGCTCATTGTGGTAACCGTTACCAATCAGCAAAAAGTTGCCGGTTTTTCCTGCAACTTCATCGACCGCTTTGACCATCGCGCCAAAAAACGGGTCCGACACATCACCGACAATCAGCCCGAGGGTTTCGGTCGACTGCTGCGCCAGCGCGCGTGCATTGGCGTTTGGATGATACTGAAGTTGCTCCATTGCCTGGCCGACGGCCTGGCGCGAGCTGTCGCTGGCCTTGGGAGAATTATTGATTACACGGGAGACTGTGGCGACAGAAACGCCAGCCAGTCGGGCAACATCCTTTATGGTAGCCATGCGTTTACCTGCTTCCGGGGAAAACGTTTACACATCGCATCAGTGTTACGGAAAAGGGCCGCCACATCAAGCCAGCAGAATGCCAGCGTCGTCGCAAAAGAGGGCGAAATCGGGCCGTCCGGCACGCCTTCTGCTGAAGTGGCACGCCATGCTATGCTGATTATCCCCAAATCTCTGCCGTGAAAAACAACGATGAAAACCAAAGTGCCACACCTGGCGCACTGGGGCGCCTTCACCGCCGTCACTGAAAACGATCGCCTGATTGGCTGCGAGCCTTTTTTCGCCGATGCCGATCCGTCCCCGATGATCCACACCCTTCCTGAACTGGTCTACTCCGATAAGCGTATCCGCCAGCCGATGGTGCGTCGCTCGTGGCTGAAGTCACGTGAAAACAGCGATCGCACGCTGCGGGGCCGGGAAGATTTTGTGGCGGTCGACTGGGACACCGCGCTCGACCTGGTGGCGGATGAAAACCGCCGTATCCGCGAGCGCTACGGCGCATCGGGCATTTTCAATGGCTCATACGGCTGGTCATCAGCCGGACGGGTTAACCATGCCCGCACCCTGATCCGCCGCTTCTATTTTCAGGGCGGTGGCGGCGTCGACCAGCAGGGCAACTACAGCTGGGGCGCGGCACAATTTTTCCTGCCTTATGTCATTGGCACCTATATGCCGCTGACCGGTCGCGTTACTGACTGGCCGGAAGTGGTGGAACATGCAGAGATTTTTGTCGCCTTTGGCGGACTGGCGCTGAAGAACGCCCAGGTCGCGTCGGGCGGAGCCGGGCAGCACAGCCTGAAACCGGCGCTGCAGCAACTGGCGGCCAAAGGCACGCCGGTGATTAATATCAGCCCGATGCGCGATGACTGCCCGGCCTTCCTCAACGCCGAGTGGATCCCGATTCGCCCGAATACCGACGTGGCGCTGATGCTGGCGCTGGGTTATGAGATTACCCAGCGCGGCGCGGTGGACGAGGCGTTTCTCGCCAGCCACTGCACCGGCTGGCCGCAACTGCGCGCTTACCTGCTGGGCGAAGCGGATGGCGTGGCGAAAACCGCCGGCTGGGCCAGCCGTATCACCGGCATCCCGGCCGATCGCATCGTGCAACTGGCGCAGCAGCTGATCGGTAAACGCAGCTTTATCACCTGTTCCTATTCGGTTCAGCGCGCCCATCGCGGTGAGCAGCCGTACTGGATGATGATCGCCCTGTCATCGATGCTTGGTCAGCCAGGGCTGCCGGGCGCGGGCTTCTCCTTCGGTCACGGGTCGATGAACAGCGTTGGCAATCCGCGCCAGGACGGCCCGGCACCGATGATGAGTACCGGACCCAACCCGTCCGGCCTGTCGATTCCGGTGGCGCGTATCAGCGATATGCTGCTCAATCCCGGCCAGCCTTACACCTTCCAGGGCGAGACGCTGCACTATCCTGACATCCATATGGTGCACTGGGCGGGCGGGAATCCGTTCCATCACCATCAGCAGCTCAACCGGCTGGTGGCGGGCTGGCAGCGGCCTGACACCGTAGTGGTGCAGGACATTGTCTGGACCCCGGCGGCGCAGATGGCCGATATCGTGCTGCCCGCCACCACGACGCTGGAGCGCAACGACATTGGTGGATCGTCACGCGACCGCTTTGTGCTGGCGATGCATCAGGCGATCAAACCGCAACATCAGGCGCGCAACGACTTCGATATCTTTGCCGATCTGGCGGAGCGTCTTGGCTACCGCGACACCTTTACCGAAGGACGCAACGAGATGCAGTGGATTGCGCATCTCTATCAGCAATGTGCCGTGGCGCACCAGCGCAAAGGCATCCGCTTCCCTGAGTTTGAGGCGTTCTGGCAGCGCGGCTTTGTTGAGATCCCCGAGGGCGGCAAACCTTACGTGTTTATGGATGCTTTCCGCGCCGATCCGCAGGCCAATTCGATCAACACCGCCAGCGGCAAAATCGAGCTGTTCAGCCAGACGATTGCCGACTACCAGCTTGACGATTTTGCCGGCCATCCGGAGTGGCGCGAGCCGCAGGAGTGGCTGGGTGCGCCGATCAGCCGCGACTATCCGCTGCATATGATCTCGATCCAGCCTGCTGACCGGCTGCACAGCCAGCTGGATGGCACCGGCACCGTACAAGGCAATAAAACCGCCGGTCACGAAACGCTGTATATGCATCCGCTGGATGCGGCGGCGCGTGGCATCGTGGACGGTGACGAAATTGAGGTGAGCAATGCACGCGGCGTGATGCTGGCCGGCGTCCGGCTGACCGAGGGGCTGACCCAGGGCGTGGTGATTATCGCCACCGGCGCCTGGTTTGATCCCGGTTTCGGTCAGGCATGGCAGCCCTACGATCGCGCCGGTAATCCCAACGTCCTGACGCTCGATATCGGCACTTCGTCACTGACCCAGGGACCTAACGCCATGAGTTGTCTGGTAGAAATCAAAAAACATCCGGATTGCAAAATAGCGTAAGGATCTCATGGCTGGTTACACTTTGCCGGTAACTGTTGCGTTTGAGCGATGGCAGCCGATCGAGCCCGCTTGCTACAGTCAGGGTCCCAGAGGTATTGATGGGTGAACATCAATAGATTTTCTTGATTACACCAACCTGCGCAGATGCGCAGGTTTTT
This sequence comes from Pantoea sp. PGP6, assembly GCF_053474785.1. Lineage (NCBI taxonomy): Bacteria > Pseudomonadati > Pseudomonadota > Gammaproteobacteria > Enterobacterales > Erwiniaceae > Pantoea > Pantoea sp. PGP6. The sequence goes on along the minus strand of NZ_JBQBMA010000001.1, from coordinate 3,814,381 downwards.
TTTGCCCGGCATTTAGCGGCCGATAACGAACTGATACACAGTTTTCCTGTTAACCGGTCAGCGCTTTCTTTATAACTGCTCAATTAAGCCCTCTTTTATCTCTTTAGCGCAGCGGATTGCCATGCCCCGGATTAAAAAACTACTGGGAAAAGACCAGATTAAAGCCCCGTTTAACCCTTTTCGCTTCCGTCTTATCTGCCTTGGTGTGCTGGCCTGCATGGTGGTATTGCTGGCGCGCGTCGCGGACCTGCAATTTCTCAACCAGCCGATGCTGGAGCACGAAGCCGATCAGCGCTCGCTGCGCACCGTCACGCTGCCAACCAGCCGTGGCACATTGCTGGATCGCAACGGCGAAGCACTGGCGCTCAGCGTACCGTCACGCGACGTGATCGCCGATCCGTTACGTGTGCTGGAGAGCAACCCCGACTTCACCAGTGCAAAATGGGCCTATCTGGCTGCCGCCCTGAATACCCGGCCGGAGTTACTGGCGGCGCAGATCACCGCCAATCCAAAACGCCGCTTCCTCTATCTGGGACGTAAAATCGAACTGGGTATCGCCAAAGATATTAAAGAGCTGAAGCTGAAAGGCATCAGTGAGGTCTACGACGACAGCCGTTTCTATCCGATGAGTGAAGCGTCTGCGCCGCTGATTGGCATCGTCGGTGCCGATAATGTCGGCCTGAACGGGCTGGAGAAGGGCTTTGACAAGGTGTTGCAGGGCGAGCCGGGTAAAGAGGTTTATCGCCAGGACGCTGCCGGCAATATCATCGCGATGATCAACTATCAGCCGCCGACGCAGCCGCCGACGGTGCAGCTCAGCATCGACAAATACGATCAATACACCCTGTACAGCAAACTGCGCGACGGCGTGCTGATCAACAAGGCGGACTCCGGTGCGGCGGTGCTGGTGAAAATCGACACCGGCGAGATTCTGGCGATGGCTTCCTATCCGTCGTTCAACCCCAATAACTACGATGGCGCCACGCCCGCCCAGATGCGAAACGCGGCGATTAACGACAGTTACGAACCCGGTTCGACGGTGAAGCCGCTGGTGGTGATGGAAGGGCTGGAGCGTCATCTGGTGCGGCCGGACTCGGTGATTGATACCACGCCGTACCGGGTCAACGGCCACCTGATCCGCGACGTTGGCCACTGGCCGCGCCTGACCATGACCGGCATCCTGCAGAAGTCGAGTGACATCGGCGTGTCGCACATTGCGCTGGCCATGCCGGCTGAAGCGCTGGTGAATACCTATCATGCGTTTGGCCTCGGTAAACCGACCGGCCTGGGCTTAACCGGCGAGAGCGTCGGTTACTTCCCGCTGCACCGCACCCGCTGGGCGGACATCGAACGGGCGACCTTCTCCTTTGGTTACGGCCTGCGCGTCACGCCGCTGCAGATTGCACGTGAATACGCCACCCTCGGCTCTTACGGCGTCTACCGTCCGCTGTCGATTACCCGGGTCACCCCGCCGGTGCTGGGCAAGCAGGTAGCGAATCCGGAAACGGTGAAAGAGGTGGTACACATGCTGGAGAGCGACGTGTTGCCGGGCGGGACCGGGGTGAAAGCTGCGGTGCCGGGCTATCGTCTGGCGACCAAAACCGGTACCGCTGAGAAGATGGGCAACAGCGGCAAATATGATGGCGGCTACGTCAACTATACCGCCGGTATCGCGCCTGCCAGTCATCCGGAAGTGGCGCTGGTGGTGATGATTAACCATCCGACCGCTGGCGATCACTTTGGTGGCTCGGTAGCGGCGCCGGTATTCGGCAACATCATGGGGCCGGTACTAAAGCACATGAACATCGCGCCGGATGCCATTTACAGCGCTACCGCAGCGAACAACTAAGATAAATCTTAGACAAATCAGAGTGTAAGTGCGGCGAGGGAGATATTCACACCTCGTTGCATTTCCCCGAATTCGGTTGCGTTTTCCCTCTATTGCTGCGGCACGAAACAGTGCGAGGATAGAGGTCCCAGAGGTATTGATGGGTGTGAAAACAACACCGCTTCGGCAGTGATTACCCTGTTATTGCACCAACCCACGCAGATGCGTGGGTTTTTTTTTGCCTGCGTCAGGCCGCGCGCGTCGTCCGTATTTTCCCGCCTGCGCGTGCCGTCAACATCATCATTGTTCTTAACGAAACCCTTACCTTTTGCCGATAGAAAGGCGCGTAACATTTCGCCGATAATGCCCGCCGTGAAGCCCCGGCTGGTGGTTTTCATGCTGGCGAATTCGCGGCAGCGCCATCAGCCACTGCAGGTGGCTCACTTCATATTCCGCACCCTCCGGGATGTTCATTTTCTGTTTATCTGAAGAGTTCGATGATGACTCACCACTCACGCTCCGCGCGTTCCGGCTGGCTGAAATGGCTGCTTTTATTGATTGTGGCGGCGACCATCGCTGGCGTGGCCTGGCGTCTGTTGCCCCTCGGCAAAGCACCGGGCGGGGCGATGCCGCCTGGCGGACGCGGTGCGCCCGGCAGAATGGGCGGCGGCGCGACCCTGGTACACAGCGGCGTCGCGACCCGTGCCGATGTGCCGGTCTGGCTGAATGCGCTCGGCACGGTGATCCCCAACGCCAGCGTGACGGTCACCAGCCGGGTCGATGGTCAGCTGCAACAGGTCTTCTTCACCGAAGGTCAGAAGGTCAGCGCTGGTCAGCTGCTGGCGCAGATCGATCCGCGCAGCTACCAGGCGACGCTGAATCAGTATCAGGGCGAACTTAATCAGAACCAGGCGCTGCTGAAAAGCGCCGAACTGACGCTGGCACGCTACCGCAAGCTGGCGGCGCAGGACTCGCTGTCGCGCCAGGATCTGGATAGCCAGATCGCCACGGTAGGGCAGTATCGCGGGGCAGTCGCCGCCGATCAGGCGCAGATCGCCAGCGCCAGACTGAGTATCGAATATGCCCGCATCACCGCGCCGATCGCTGGTCGGGTCGGACTGCGTCAGGTCGACCCGGGCAACATGGTACAGACCTCCAGCAGCACCGGCCTGGTAACCATCACCCAGATGCAGCCAGCGGCGGTCACCTTTAGCGTGCCGCAGAGCGAAATCCCGACGCTGGTGAGCGCCCTGCATCAGAGCCAGAGCCTGCCCGCTACGCTGTTTGACCAGGATAACCAGCATCTGCTCGCCAATGGCGAGGTGAAGTACATCAGTAACCAGATCGATACCGCCACCGGCACCGTAGAACTGAAAGCGCTGTTCGCCAACCAGGATGAGTCGCTGTTTGCCAACCAGTTCGTCAATCTGCGGCTGCAGACCCGGGTGCTGAAAGGCGTAACGGTGATCCCGGCCCAGGCACTGCAGTTAAGCAGCGATGGCAGCTTTGTCTTCGTCATCAATCAGGACAACAGCGTCACGCGTAAAGCGGTCACCACCGGTCCGGCGGTTGACGACGATCATCAGGCGATCCTCAGCGGCGTTGCGCCGGGCGATCGGCTGGTCACCGAAGGAATCGATCGGCTGACTAACGGCAGCAAGGTTTCACTGGCGGATGAGACGCCTGCACCGGCAAGCGCTGAGGCCAAATGAATCCGTCACGGCTGTTTATACTGCGTCCGGTCGCCACCATCCTGCTGATGGTCGGCGTGCTGATTGCCGGCATTTTTGCCTATAAGTTTCTCTCCACCTCGGCGCTGCCGCAGGTCGACTATCCGACCATTCAGGTCACCACGCTCTATCCCGGTGCCAGTCCGGATGTGATGGCGTCGTCGGTGACCGCGCCGCTTGAGCGCCAGCTGGGCCAGATGGCCGGACTGAGTCAGATGACCTCCGCCAGCGCCAGCGGCTCGTCGGTGATTACGCTGAAATTCAGCCTCGATCTGTCACTGGATGTCGCCGAGCAGGAGGTGCAGGCTGCGATTAATGCCGCCGATAGCCTGCTGCCTGACGATCTGCCCAATCCGCCAACCTATAAAAAGGTTAACCCGGCGGACAGCGCGGTGATTACGCTGGCGGCCAGTTCCGACACGCTGCCGCTGACGCAGGTGCAGGATCTGGTAAATACCCGGGTGGCGCTCAAGCTGTCGCAGATTTCTGGCGTCGGGATGGTGACGCTGGCGGGCGGACAACAGCCGGCGATTCGGGTCCGGATCAACCCGAAAGCGCTCGCTGCCCACCATCTGACGCTGGAAGCGGTCAACACACTGATTGGCAACAGCAACGTCAACGGCTCCAAAGGCGGCTTTGACGGCAAATATCACTCGGTAACCATTGATGCCAACGATCAGCTGCGCACCGCCGCTGAGTACGGCAACCTGATCCTCAGCTATGAGAATGGCGCGGCGCTGCGGCTGAAGGATATTGCCCTCATTGAGCAGGGGCCGGAGAACAGTTTTCAGTCGGCGTGGGCCAATAATCGGCCAGCGATTGTGATCAACGTGCAGCGTCAGCCCGGCGCGAACGTGATTCAGGTGGTGGACAACATCAAGGCGCAGCTGCCGGTGCTGCAGGCGGCGCTGCCGGATGGGGTGAAGATGACTATCCTGTCCGATCGTACCCAGACCATTCGCGCCTCGATCAGCGACGTGCAGTTTGAATTGATGCTGTCGATTGCGCTGGTGGTGATGGTGACATTCCTGTTCCTGCGCAACGTGGCGGCGACGCTGATCCCCAGCGTGGCGGTGCCGCTGTCGCTGATTGGGACCTTCGGCGTGATGTATCTGGCGGGCTTCAGCCTCAACAATCTGTCGCTGATGGCGCTGACCATCGCCACCGGTTTTGTCATCGACGATGCGATTGTGGTGGTCGAGAACATCTCCCGGCGGCTGGAGCAGGGCGAATCCCCGCTGGAAGCGGCGCTGAAAGGATCACAGCAGATTGGTTTTACCATCATCTCGCTGACCTTTTCGCTGATTGCGGTGCTGATCCCGCTGCTGTTTATGGGTGACGTGGTCGGGCGGCTGTTCCGCGAGTTTGCCATCACCCTGGCAGTGGCGATTCTGGTGTCGATGGTGGTATCGCTGACCCTGACGCCGATGCTGTGTGCTTATCTGCTGCGCCACATTCCACCAGAGCGGCAGTCCACTTTTGCCCGCAAAGGCGGCGTGCTGTTTGATCGCCTGATTGGCGGCTATGACCGGCTGCTGACGGTGGTGCTGAACCACCAGAAACTGACGCTGCTGGTGGCGCTGGCGACGGTAGCCCTGACCGCACTGCTCTATCTGGTGGTGCCGAAGGGCTTCTTCCCGACTCAGGATACCGGTCTGATTCAGGGAGTGACCGTCGCGTCGCAGGATGTCTCTTTCAGCGCGATGGCCACCCGGCAGCAGGCGCTGTCGGCGCTGATCATGAAAAACCCGGCGGTGGAAAGCGTCTCCTCGATCATCGGCATTGATGGCACCAACAGCAGCCTTAACAGTGGCCGCCTGCAGATCAACCTCAAGCCGTTTGCCGCGCGTGACGTCAAGGCGGATGAGGTGATTAAACAACTGCAGCAGGCCACCGCCGGTGTGACCGGGATTCAGCTCTATCTGCAACCGGCGCAGGATCTGACGGTTAACGATCAGGTCTCACCGAGCCAGTATCAGTTCACACTTGACGACGCCGACAGCGAGAACCTGGTGAAATGGTCACCTGCGCTGGTGGCGGCCCTGCAGCAGCGGCCAGAGTTTAACGGTGTAGTGAGCAACCTGCAGGATCAGGGACGTGTCGCCTTTGTGGAGCTGAACCGCGACAAAGCGGCGCGCTACGGCATCACGGCGGCGGACGTGGACACTGCGCTTTACAACGCCTTCGGTCAGCGGCTGGTGTCGACCATCTTCACCCAGTCGAATCAATATCGGGTGGTGCTGGAAGTCGCGCCCGCCTGGCAGCAGGGTCCGGCATCGTTTGATGATATCTATCTGCAACCGTCCGACAGCACGGACAGTTCGGACAGTTCGGATAGTTCGGACAGCAGCACGACAACCTCCGGCAGCAGCACCGCTTCGACCACCAGCACCACGGCCAGCAGCGGGATGGTAAAACTGACCTCAATTGCCACGATTCACCAGCGAACCGGCGCGCTGATGCACATGCGGCTGAACCAGTTCCCGGCGGTGATGATCTCCTTCAACCTCAATCCCGGCTATTCGCTGGAGCAGGGGCAACAGGCGATCGCGGCAGTGCGGCAGCAGCTTGCGCTGCCGCAGAGCATTACGCTGCGCTATCAGGGCGAAACCTCGGCGTTCCAGAGTGCCACCAGCAACACGCTGTGGCTGATTCTGGCGGCGCTGATCACCATGTATGTGGTGCTCGGCATTCTGTATGAAAGCTTTATCCATCCGGTCACCATCCTCTCGACGCTGCCGTCGGCGGCGGTCGGGGCGCTGTTGACGCTGCTGCTGGCCGGCACCGAATTCAGCCTGATTGCGCTGATTGGCGTGATCCTGCTGATCGGCATCGTCAAAAAGAACGCGATTATGATGATCGACTTTGCGCTGGAGGCGGAACATCAGCAGCATCTCAGCCCGCGCGAGGCGATCCACCAGGCCTGCCTGCTGCGCTTCCGGCCGATTCTGATGACCACCATGGCGGCGCTGCTCGGCGCACTGCCGCTGATGCTGGCGTCCGGGTCTGGCGCAGAACTGCGTCAGCCGCTGGGGCTGGTGATTGTCGGCGGACTGATCGTCAGTCAGGTGCTGACGCTGTTCTCCACGCCGGTGATCTACCTGTGGTTTGATGCGCTGGCACAGCGCGGCAAGCGCTGGGTGAAACGTCGTCAGCAACCGGCGCGGAGCGGACAATGAATCTGACCCGGCTGTTTATCTTCCGCCCGGTGGCGACGCTGCTGCTGACGCTGGCGATTCTGCTGCTCGGCGTACTCGGCTATCGTCTGCTGCCGGTCGCGCCGCTGCCGCAGGTCGATTTCCCGACCATCATGGTCAGCGCCAGCCTGGCCGGTGCCAGTCCGGAAACCATGGCGGCGACCGTCGCCACGCCGCTGGAGCGTTCACTCGGACAGATTGCCGGTATCACCGAGATGACCTCCAGCAGCTCGCAGGGTTCCAGCAGCATCATTCTGCAGTTTGAAATGGATCGCGATATCAACGGCGCGGCGCGTGACGTGCAGGCGGCGATCAACGCGGCGCGCAGCCTGCTGCCGAGTGCGATGGCGTCATTGCCGACCTACCGCAAAGCCAATCCGTCCGATGCGCCGATTGTGATGCTGGCGCTGACCTCTGCCACCCGCACGCCCGGTGAACTCTACGATCTGGCCGAGAGCAAAATCGAACAGGCGATGGGCCAGGTTAACGGCGTGGGCGAAGTCTCGCTGATGGGCAGTGCCCTGCCGGCGGTGCGGATTGATCTGCAACCGCTGAAGCTGACCCACTATGGTATTTCGCTGGATACGGTGCGCAGCGCGGTGGCGAACAGCACCACCAATCTGCCCAAAGGCGTGCTGCAGGGCAGCGGGCAGTCATGGCTGGTCGACAGCAATGGTCAACTGGATAAGGCGGCCAGCTATCGCGATCTGATCGTTAGCTATCAGCAGGGCAAAGCGGTGCGGCTGCACGATGTCGCCACGGTTTACGACTCGGTGGAAGATCGCTATCAGGCCGGTTTTCTCAATGCCACGCCCTCGGTGATGATCGGCATCAAGCGTCAGGCAGGCGCCAACATGCTCGACACCATCGACGCCATAAAAGCGCAGTTGCCGCAGCTGGAAAAAGATCTGCCGGCGGATACGCAACTGCGCATCGTCGTCGACCGCTCGCCCGGCGTGCGCGCCTCGCTGTATGACACCGAAGAGACGCTGCTGATTGCGGTATTGCTGGTGATCGCGGTGGTGTTTGTTTTTCTGCGCAATCTGCAGGCGGTGATCATTCCGGCGCTGGCCTTGCCGGTATCGCTGATCGGCACCTGCGCGGTGATGTATCTGCTTGGCTACAGCCTCGATAACCTGTCGCTGATGGCGCTGATTATCGCCACCGGTTTCGTGGTTGACGATGCGATCGTGGTGCTGGAGAACATTACCCGCCACATTGAGCGCGGGTTGAGTCCGCTGCGGGCGGCGTTGCGTGGGGCGCAGGAGGTGAGTTTCACCGTACTGTCGATGACCATCTCACTGATCGCGGTGTTTATTCCGATCCTGCTGATGGGCAGCATCGTCGGACGACTGTTCCGCGAATTCGCCGTTACCCTCACCGTGTCGCTGCTGATCTCGCTATTTGTCTCACTCAGCCTGACCCCGATGCTCTGTGCCCGGCTGCTGAAGCCGAAACCGCCGCTCAGCCAGCGGCCGCACCCGCTCTACCAGGCGATTGAGAACCTGCTGAATCGCCTGCTGGCCGCCTACGCGCGCGGGCTGGCATGGGTGATGCGTCATCAGAAACTGACGCTGCTCAGCCTGCTGCTGACCGTGCTGCTCAACCTGTTTCTCTATTCGGTGGTACAGAAGGGCTTCTTTCCGAATCAGGATACCGGGCTGTTGATGGGCGCACTGCGCGCCGACCAGAACATCTCATTCCAGGCGATGAAGCCGAAGATGCAGATGTTCACCAAAATCATCGAGGCCGATCCGGCGGTAGAGAGCGTCATGTCGTCGATGGGCAGCGGGATGTTCGGTGCGCGCAACAGCGCCAACTTCTTTGTCCGGCTGAAAGATTTCGATCAGCGTGATGCCACCGCCACCGAAGTGGCGAACCGGCTGAGCCGTAAAACCAGCCAGCTGGCTGGCGCACAGATGTTCCTGATGGCGGCGCAGGACCTGCACATTGGCGGACGCAGCGCCAACGCCACTTATCAGTACAGCTTACAGGCTGACGATCTCGATCTGCTGCGCAGCTGGACGCCGAAAGTGCAGGCGGCGCTGGCGGCGATCCCCCAGCTCAACAGCGTTGATTCGGATTCGCAGACCGGCGGCCAGGAAGTGGAACTGACCATCGATCGTGATCGCGCCACCCGGCTTGGGGTCAACGTGCAGATGCTGGATACGCTGCTGAATAATGCCTTCAGCCAGCGGCAGATCGCCACGCTCTATCACACCCTGAATCAGTATCACGTGGTGATGTCGTTGCAGGATAGCGACACCGCCAATCCGGCGATGCTGCAACAGCTGTATGTGATTAACGACAGCGGCGATCGTATTCCGCTGTCGGCCTTTACCCGCTTCAGCGGCGGCAACGCCCCGCTGGCCGTGACGCATCAGGGCCAGTCCGCCACCAGCACCGTGGCTTTTAACCTCAATGATGGCGTCTCGCTCGAGCAGGCGCAGGGGTTGATCAAGCAGGCGATGGCGAAGCTGGGCCTGCCCGCCACCATCCAGGCCGGTTTTGCCGGGACGGCCGCCGCCTTTTCTCAGCTCACGGCCACCATGCCGTGGCTGATTCTGGCGGCGCTGGCGGCGGTCTATATCGTGCTCGGCGTGCTGTATGAGAGCTATATCCATCCGCTGACCATTCTGTCGACCCTGCCGTCAGCGGGCGTCGGCGCGCTGTTACTGCTGCTGCTGACTAACACCCAGCTGACGGTGATCGCGCTGATTGGCATCATTCTGCTGATCGGCATCGTCAAAAAGAACGCCATCATGATGATCGACTTCGCCATCAGCGCCGAAAGAGAGCAGGGCATGACGCCGCAGCAGGCGATTACCCAGGCCTGTCTGATGCGCTTCCGGCCGATCATGATGACCACGCTGGCGGCCTTTTTTGGTGCCTTACCGCTGGCACTTGGCAGCGGCGGCGATGCCGATCTGCGCAGTCCGCTCGGGATCGCTATCGCGGGTGGTCTGGCGCTCAGCCAGCTGCTGACGCTGTTCACCACCCCGGTTATTTATCTGTGGCTCGATCGTCTGAGCCGTGCCACTCAACGTCAATGGCGTCGTCTGCGCCATGCGGAATCCTGATTGATGAAACCCGTTATCCCGCTTGTTCTGATGCTGCTGCTGAGCGGCTGTACTGTTGGTCCCGACTACCAGCGCCCCGCGATGGCGATACCGATTCACTATAAAGAGGCCAAAGGCTGGCAGCAGGCGACGCCGCGCGATCAGCAGGGCAAAGGCGAATGGTGGGCGGTTTATCACGACGCCACCCTGAGCGGCCTGCTTAGCCAGGTGAGTATCTCGAACCAGAACGTCGCCAATTATGCGGCGCAGTACCGTCAGGCGCAGGCGCTGGCGAGCGAGTCACGCGCCGCGCTGTTTCCGTCACTGGGTTATGACAGCAGCGTGACGCGCAGCGGCAGCCACGCCACCAGCAGCAGCGCCCGCACCACCAGCAGCAGCCATCAGGCCGAACTGAGTGCCAGCTGGGAGCTGGATCTGTGGGGCAAACTGCGTCGCACGCTGGAAGAGAATCGCGCCAGCGCGGCGGCCAGCGCGGCGGAACTGGCCAATATCACCCTTAGCGCCCAGTCTGAACTGGCGCAGGACTATTTCCAGCTGCGTTTTATCGACCAGAAAATTGCGCTCTATCAGCAGAGCGTGGCGGCCTACCAGCGCTACCTAAAGGTGATCACTAACCAGTATCAGGCTGGCACGGCGTCGCTCGCTACCCAGGCACAGGCGCAGATGCAGCTGGAGAGCGCCAGCGCCTCGGCGCAGGATTATCAGTGGCAGCGTGCCCAGATGGAACACGCCATCGCGCTGCTGGTGGGCAAAGCGCCGGCGGACTTCAGCCTGCCTGCCGCGCCGTTGCACGCCACGCTGCCCACGGTGCCGGCCGGGCTGCCGAGCCAGCTGTTGCAACGCCGTCCTGATATCGCCTATGCCGAACGTAACATGGCGGCCGCTAACGCCGCGGTTGGCGTGGCGGTGGCTGGTTACTATCCGGATCTCACCCTCAGCGCCAGCGGCGGCGTCAGTTCATCGGCACTGCATTCGCTGTTCTCATTGCCCAACCGCGTCTGGTCGCTGGGGCCGGAGCTAAGCGGCACGCTGCTCGACTTTGGCGCCACCTCGGCGCAGGTTGATCAGGCACGTGCCAGCTGGGATGCCAGCGTCGCCAGCTATCGTCAGACGGTATTAGCAGCGTTACAGGAGGTGGAAGATCAGCTGGTGGAACTCAACACCCTGCAGGGCGAGATTGCGGCCCAGCAGCGCGCAGCCGTGGCGGCTCAGACATCAGCGCGGGTGACGCGCAATCAGTATGAGGCCGGGATGATCGACTATCTCGACGTGGCCACCACCGAAAACAGCAGCCTGACCGAACAACAGAGTTTACTGACGCTGCAAAGCACCCAGTGGGTCAGCAGCGTGGCGCTGATTGCCGCGCTGGGCGGTGGCTGGCAGACACCCTGATTGCGGCGGATAATTCTGTTGTCGAACTGCGTCAAATCCTGCATCGTGAGGGGCTATTTTTCACGATGCTAAGGAGCAGGCATGGTATTCACATTATTGCGTCTGGTATTCCGCCTGTTATGGCGGGTCGAACTGCGCGGCGACGTTGCCGAACTGCATAAGCAGAAGGTATTGATCACGCCGAACCATATGTCGTTTCTCGACGGCATATTGCTGGCGTTATTTTTGCCGATTAAGCCGGTTTACGCGGTCTATTCAACCATCAGCGAAAGCTGGTTTATGCGGCTGGTTAAACCCTTTATCGACTATGTGCCGCTCGATCCCACTAAGCCGATGGCGCTGAAACAGCTGGTGCGGCTGATCGACAGCGGCCGCCCGGTGGTGATCTTCCCGGAAGGACGGATCACCGTGACCGGATCGCTGATGAAAATCTACAGCGGGGCCGGATTTGTCGCGGCGCGATCTGGCGCTAACGTGGTACCGATGCGGATTGAAGGGGCGGAGTTTACGCCGTTTGGCCGGCTGGCGGGTATATTCAAACGCCGCCTGTTTCCGCGCATCACCCTCAGCATTCTGCCGGCGACCCGTATCCCGATGCCGGAAGCGAAACGCGCCCGCGATCGGCGGATACTGGCGGGCGAACATCTGCATCATGTGATGATGGAAGCCCGCATGGCGGTACGCCCGCGTGAAACTCTGTTTGAAGCCTTTCTCGCGGCCCGTTCACGCTACGGTGCCTTCAGGCGCTGCATCGAAGATGTCAATTTCAAGCCCGACAGCTATAACGGCTTGCTGAAGAAATCGCTCGGCGTCGGCCGTATTCTTGAACGCTACAGCCAGCCGCGCGAAGTGGTCGGGTTGCTGCTGCCAAACACCACCGTCACCGCGGCGGCGATTTTCGGTGCCTCGCTGCGTGGCCGGGTACCGGCGATGCTCAACTACACCGCGGGCGTCAACGGCATGCGGGCTGCCCTGACTGCGGCGCAGATTAAAACCGTCTTCACCTCGCGTCAGTTCCTCGACAAAGGTAATTTGTGGCATCTGCCGCAGGGACTCGACGAGGTGCAGTGGATCTATCTGGAAGATCTGAAAGATACGGTGACGCTACAGGACAAACTGTGGATTGTCGGCCATCTGCTGATGCCTCATCGCGCTCAGCTGTCCCAGCAGCCGGAAGACGCGGCGATGGTGCTGTTCACCTCTGGCTCAGAAGGCAACCCTAAAGGGGTGGTGCATTCGCATAAAAGCCTGCTGGCGAACGTCGAACAGATTCGCACCGTGGCCGACTTTACCCCGCGTGACCGCTTTATGTCGGCGCTGCCGCTGTTCCACGCCTTTGGCCTGACCGTCGGCCTGTTTACGCCGCTGATGACCGGCGCGCAGGTGTTTCTCTATCCCAGTCCGCTGCACTACCGCATCGTGCCGGAGCTGGTCTATGACCGAAACTGCACCGTACTGTTTGGTACTTCGACCTTCCTTGGCAACTATGCCCGCTTTGCTGCCCCTTACGACTTTGCCCGCCTGCGCTATGTGGTGGCCGGAGCCGAGAAGCTGCAGGAAAACACCCGCCAGCTCTACATGGAAAAATATGGCATTCGCATCCTCGAAGGCTATGGGGTAACCGAATGCGCGCCAGTGGTGGCGATTAACGTGCCGATGGCGGCGAAAGCGCACACCGTGGGACGCATTCTGCCGGGGATGGATTCGCGACTGATGTCGGTGCCGGGCATTGAGCAGGGCGGACGGCTGCAGCTGCGCGGCCCGAACGTAATGAAAGGCTATCTGCGGGTTGAAAATCCCGGCGTGCTGGAAGTGCCGGTCGCCGACGATGGTGAAGGCAATCAGGAAGCGGGCTGGTATGACACCGGCGATATCGTCAGCTTTGATGAGGCGGGCTTCTGCCAGATTCAGGGACGCGCCAAACGCTTCGCCAAGATCGCTGGCGAGATGGTGTCGCTGGAGATCGTCGAGCAGATCGCCCTGAAAGCGTCGCCGGACAAACAACATGCCGCCTCGCTGCGGCCGGATGGTCAGCGTGGCGAGGCGCTGGTGCTGTTTACCACCGACAGCGAACTGGCGCGTGATGGCCTGCAAAAAGCCGCCCGTGAGCTGGGTGCGCCGGAGCTGGCATTGCCGCGTGATATCCGCGTGATGAAGCAGTTGCCACAGCTCGGCAGCGGCAAACCGGATTACGTGACGCTGAAAAAACTGGCTGAAGAGGAGCAGGCATGAACATCGAACGGGATGCGCCGCTGATGTCGCGCGGCATGATCGCGGTGATCGTAGCCCAGTTCTTTTCGGCATTCGGCGATAACGCGCTGCTGTTTGCCACGCTGGCGGTGCTGAAAAGCCAGTACTATCCCGACTGGAGCCAGCCGGTGTTGCAGATGCTGTTTGTCGCGACCTACATTCTGCTGGCCCCGTTTGTCGGGCAGATGGCCGACAGCATGGCGAAAGGGCGGGTGATGATGATCGCCAACAGCCTGAAACTGCTGGGCGCGCTGGCGATCTGCTTCGGCTTCAACCCGTTCCTTTGCTATACCCTGGTAGGAGTCGGCGCTGCGGCCTACTCACCGGCGAAATATGGCATCCTCGGTGAAATCACCCACGGCGGAAAGCTGGTGAAAGCCAACGGGCTGATGGAAGGTTCAACCATCGCCGCCATTCTGCTTGGCTCGGTGGCGGGCGGTATGCTGGCTGACTGGCACCTGCTGGCCGCGCTGGGACTCTGCGCCGTCACCTACGGCATCGCGGTGGTGGCCAACCTGTTTATCCCGAAACTGCAGGCGGCGCGTCCGGGGCAAAGCTGGCAGATCGCCGCCATGCTGCGCAGCTTTTTCCGTGCGGCAGCGGTGCTATGGCGTGACGCCGAAACGCGCTTTTCACTGCTCGGCACCAGCCTGTTCTGGGGCGCGGGCGTCACGCTGCGTTTCCTGCTGGTGCTGTGGGTGCCGGTGGCGCTGGGCATCAATGACAACACCACGCCGACCACCCTGAATGCGATGGTGGCGATCGGTATCGTGCTGGGTGCGGCCGCGGCCGCAAAACTGGTGACGCTGGAGACGGTGCGCCGCTGTATGCCTGCCGGGGTGCTGATTGGCGTCATGGTAGTGGTCTTCTCGCTGCAGCATACCCTGCTGAATGCCTATCTGCTGCTGATGGTGATTGGCGCGCTGGGGGGCTTCTTTGTGGTGCCGCTGAATGCGCTATTGCAGGCACGCGGTAAAGAGAGCGTCGGCTCGGGAAATGCGATTGCGGTGCAGAATCTCGGGGAGAACAGCGCGATGCTGCTGATGCTGGGGCTCTATACGCTGGCGATTAAAGCCGGTGCGCCGGCGGTGGCGACCGGTATCGGTTTTGGCGTGCTGTTCGCGCTGGCCATCGCGCTGTTGTGGCTATGGCGACCGGCTAAGCGCTAATCCGCTGGCCGCCTCCTGCCGTCGCAGGCAGAGAGGCGGCTACGCCGCCGTTGTCAGTTAGCGACGAACGGCAATGGCCTCAATTTCAATCTTCACATCTTTCGGCAGACGCGCTACTTCGACACAGGACCGGGCCGGGAACGCCGCCTGATGCTCGGTGAAGAACGCTTCATAGGCCGCATTCACCGTAGCGAAATCATTCAGATCCTTGACGAAAACCGTGGTTTTCACGATATCTCCGACCTGCAGGCCAGCCGCTTCAACAATCGCTTTTACGTTATCCAGTGACTGACGCGCCTGGGCGGTCACATCATCGGCCACCAGGCCAGTGGCGGGATCGACCGGAATCTGGCCGGAGGTGATGATCATGCTGCCGAGATCGACACCCTGAACATAAGGGCCGATAGCGGCAGGGGCTTTTTCGGTACTGATTTCACGAGACATTATTGCTCCTTGAATAAGACAGTAGGGCGGTGAGCCCGCCGGTGCTGACCATTATAGGGTTGGCCGGAACGATTACCAGTGACCCAGCACCACATGGCGCGCGAACTCTTTTTCACAATATTTGCACTTCAGGTGGACATCATCGGCGCGCTGCTTGACCGCAAAACTGGAGAAGACCGGCTCGCTGCGGCTGATGCAGTTGCTGTTCGGGCAGGTCAGCACCCGCTCAACGTGCTCCGGCAGCGTCGGGGCGATCTTCGCCACCACTTCATAATCGTCGATGCGGTTGACCGTGGCATGCGGTGCATAGACCGCCAGCTGATTGACCTGATCGTCGGTCAGAAAGGTGTTTTCAATCTTGATCAGATCCTTACGCCCCATCTCACCTGACGGCAGATTCAGGCCAATGGTGATGCGCTGATCGGTTTCGGTCAGACGGAACAGGGAGAGCAGCTTAAAGCCGACCTGCGCCGGGATATGGTCGATGACCGTGCCGCGCTTGATCGCTTCGACCTGCAATTTGTTGTCATGTGTCATCTGAGGATCTCCTTACAGGGCGAGTTCGCTGTTTAATACTAACGCCAGCAGAGCCTGGCGGGCGTAGATGCCGTTCCCGGCCTGCTGGAAGTACCAGGCGTAAGGGGTTTTATCGACATCGGTAGTGATTTCGTCGATGCGCGGCAGCGGATGAAGCACTTTCATGTTGTCACGTGCCGTCGCCAGGTCGGACGCCCGCAGAATAAACTGCGCTTTGACGTTGGCATATTCCGACGGGTCGAGACGCTCTTTCTGTACCCGCGTCATGTAGAGAATGTCGAGCTGCGGCATCACCTCTTCAAAGCTGTCGTGCCGTGACCAGACAATGTTTTTCTCATCCAGCATATCGGTGATGTAAGCCGGCATCGCCAGCGCATCAGGGGCGATAAAGAAGAAGCGGTTGCCGTCAAACTTCGCCAGCGCCTGGGTCAGGGAATGGACGGTGCGGCCATATTTCAGGTCGCCGACCATCGCCACATTCAGCTGGTTCAGGCGACTCTGGGTCTCCTGAATGGTGAAGAGATCGAGCAGCGTCTGGGTCGGATGCTGGTTGGCACCGTCACCGGCGTTGAGAACCGGCACGCCGCCGGAGAACTCGGTCGCCAGCCGCGCCGCACCCTCCTGCGGATGACGCATCACAATCGCATCGACATAGGTGCTGATCACCGAAATGGTGTCGGCCAGAGTTTCGCCCTTTTTCCCCAGCGAGGTGTTGCTGCCGTCGGCAAAACCTACCGCCGATGCGCCGAGCCGATGAATCGCCGTTTCAAACGACAAGCGGGTGCGGGTCGAGGCTTCAAAGAAGCAGCTGGCGATCACGTTGTGCTTCAGCAGTTCCGGCTGCGGATGCGCTTTGAGCTGTGCAGCGGTATGCAGCACCAGTTCCAGCTCGTCACGGCTGAGGTCGTTGATCGAAATAATGTGCTTGCGATATAGCGGGTTAGCCATAGCTTTCTCCTCTGCGCGGCCGGATTGCGGACAAAAAAAAGCCCCTGCTTAAGGGGCTTTTTTATGATCGGGTCGATGACCGAAAGAAACAGCGGCGCCGCCTGCGGTCAGGCGTGATTGAGCGTCAAATTGTCCGCTGCGCTGTAGCATATTTCCTCCGGCAAATTGTGGCGCATTATACCCATTCGCGGCCGGGCAGCAAGGAAAAATCGTGCCCGAGGGAATCGTTTGCGCCCGCTCCGGCACGGCCTGACTGGCACGCAGACAGACCGGCAATCTGACGCAGCGGGTCAGCGCTGACCGAGCGTCGCCACCATCACCGCTTTGATGGTGTGCATGCGGTTTTCCGCCTGATCAAACACGATGCTGTGCGGCGACTCAAACACCTCGTTGCTCACTTCCATGCCATTATGCAGATCGTACTGTTCCGCCATCTGCCGGCCCAGCGTGGTCTGATCGTCATGGAAAGCGGGCAGACAGTGCAGGAACTTCACCTCAGGATTGTGGGTCAGATCGAGCATCGCCTGGTTGACCTGATAATTTCGCAGCAGGGCGATGCGCTCTTCCCACACTGCTTTGGCTTCGCCCATCGATACCCAGACGTCGGTGTAGATGAAGTCAGCGCCGTTGACGCCGTCGGCAATATTATCGGTGAGGGTAATTTTACCGCCGGTCTGCTGCGCGACTTTGCGACACTGTTCTACCAGCGCGGCCTCTGGCCAGCAGCTTTGCGGTGCCACCAGCCGCAGATCCAGCCCGACCAGCGCCGCCGCTTCCAGCATGGTGTTGCCCATGTTGTTACGCGCATCGCCGACGTAGACCAGCGTCATCTGGCTGAGCTTTTTACCCGGCAGGTGCTCCTGCATTGTCAGCAGATCGGCCAGTAACTGGGTCGGATGAAACTCCGTGGTCAGGCCGTTCCACACCGGCACGCCAGCATGCTCAGCCAGGGTTTCCACCAGCGCCTGGCCGTAACCGCGATACTGAATGCCATCGTACATCCGGCCCAGCACCCGCGCGGTATCGCGCATCGACTCTTTATGGCCAATCTGGCTGCCGCTTGGGCCGAGATAAGTAACGTTAGCGCCCTGATCGTAAGCGGCAACTTCGAAAGAGCATCGGGTACGGGTCGAGTCTTTTTCGAAGATGAGCGCGATGTTTTTGCCTTTCAGGGAGGGGACTTCACTGCCACTTTTTTTAGCGTGTTTTAATTCAGCCGCAAGGCTAAGCAGGTAATCAATTTCGGCCGGGGTAAAATCCAGTAGCCTGAGGAAATGGCGCTGATACAGCTGACTCATACAACACTCCGGTAACCATATAAAGTGAATTAAAATTCAATCTAACCGTATGAATATGCATTTTCAAGCCCGATGAGAATAAACTTTTCGTTTTGTGTAGTGGCGCGACAGGCAGTGTGGGAAAATAATTGTTTATTGCCGAACTCAGAGAGGACATCGTCATGGCATATGAAGCATTATTGGAAGAGCAGCGTGAAGAGACGCGCCTGATCATTGAAGAGCTGCTGGAGGATGGCAGCGATCCCGATGCGCTTTATACCATCGAGCACCATCTCTCGTGCAACAACTTCGATTCACTGGAAAAGGCCGCGGTTGACGCCTTTAAGCTGGGTTATGAAGTGACCGAGCCGGAAGAGCTGGAACTGGAAGATGGTACCACCGTGATGTGCGTTGACATCATCAGCGAATCGGCGCTCAAGCCAGAGCTGATTGATGTGCAGGTTGAGCAACTGGTGAACCTGATCGGTAAATACAATGTCGACTACGACGGCTGGGGCACCTACTTCGAAGACCCGGACGCCGAAGATGAAGATGACGAAGACGCCATCGACGATGAAGATGATAACGGCATTCGCCACTAAGTCGCGCAGGGCGGGGAATTCTCCGCCTCTCTTCTTTTCCAGCCTCGTTTTAACACCATGAACTACGCACCGTTACTTGAACCGATTTATCAGTTTCTGCACTGCCGTACGCCCCAGGCCTGGATTGATGAGGCGCGTAAACCGGAAAATCTGACCCTGTTATTAACCGATCACCTGGTGTGCGAGCTGAAAGCCGCGCAGACCGCGGTGTGGTTGATCCGCAAATATGTGGCCGACAAACCCAGCGGTGAGGCGATTCTCGGCTGGCTGAAACCGTACGAAGATTTTATCTTCCGCGAAGATGGCGACAGCGACTTTATCAATGCGCATAAAAATCTCACCAAACGCATCATCGTCCGTAATGAACTGCCGTGGGCGGATGATCTGGTGGAAAAGATGGTGCTGCTGATTAAAGAAGAGCTGCATCACTTTTATCAGGTATGGGAAATTATGCAGTCGCGCGGGCTGGTCTATCAGAAGATCACGTCCAGCCGCTACGCGAAATCGCTGCTGCGTGAGGTCACCACCCATGAGCCAGAGACGCTGGTGGATAAGCTGATTTGCGGTGCCTATATTGAAGCGCGATCCTGTGAGCGGTTTGCCAGTCTGGCGCCGTGGCTGGATGCGGATCTGGAGAGCTTTTATATCTCACTGCTGCGATCGGAAGCGCGTCACTATCAGGACTATTTAACCCTGGCGGCCCGAATATCCGCGAAGGATATCGCGCCCAGGGTACAGGCGATCGGGGCAACCGAAGCGCGCTTAATCAGCGAACCGGACAGCGAACTACGTTTTCACAGCGGGTTACCGGCATTCTGATAAAAGTAAACGGCGCTGTTACGGCGGCCGTTTATTTTTTTAAATTGAACCGGTTTGATTTAGTTAATAATAATCATGTAAACGTTAATTATTAAGTTAATGCGGCTTAGTAACTTTCGCTAAATATTATTTGCGTCATCCCTCACAGAATGTTTTTTCTCTGCTGTTTTTTCTCTGCGGAATAAGTATATTGCCCTTGCCGAATTAGGGTTGTTATTATTTTAAGCAAAACCTGATTTACACTTTCTCTTTGCCAGAGAGGGAGTGTGAATCAGGTTTTTTTTTGCGCCTGGTACAGACGGAAAACAGGTCAGACACCTTATTCCGGACTGCCAATTTTGCTAACACGCATTTAATGGAAGGAGTCTTAAAATGAGGGGAAGGACCTGTATTCTGTTATTTATTCCACTGTTTTTTCCGCCGTCTGTGGCGTGGGCCGATTATTCCGATGCGCCTGCGCTCTCTGACAATGCTTTCCTGCACGATTCGCAGCTCGATCTCAGGCTGCGCAATTACTGGAAATATCTCAAGGAAAACGCAACACACCCTACCACCGTTCATAACGCCTGGGGGCAGGCGGCAAGTCTGGATTATCGTTCCGGCTATCTGTGGGACTGGCTGGGTTTCGATGCAACCTATACCCGCGTAATCAGGCTGGGGGCCAGCGACAACTTTGCCTCGCGCGGTCTGCTTTACGACAGCGGCGGTAATCAGCAAAAAGCGGACGCACACGGCTTTAGCAAGTTTGGCCAGCGCTATCTGAAAGTGAAACTGGGCGACAGGCAGGCGGGGTTCGAAGGGAAAGCGGGCTGGCAGGAGTTAAAAAACATTGGCGTGCTGACCAACACTAACCGCCTGTCGCGTAACAGTTACTCAGGCTATAGCGGCGCGCTGAACCTGCAGAATGTGCGGCTGGATTTGGCTTATGTGACCAAAACGATACGCCACGATTCGCCGGACAGCATTGCCCTGCAAACCCAGGATAAACGAACCATTGCGGCGATCTATACTGGCGCACTGAGCTATACCGGTGACCGTGGACGGCTCGCCTACGCATTTGGCGAAGCGCAGGATTACCAGCGGCGTCATGTTATCGAAGCGAGTTACTCGCTCTCGCCGCACTGGCGTCTCTCCTCGCAAATTTATGGCAGTCAGGGGCTGGAAAATTATAAAAATATGGCGGCCAGCAAAAGATCGTTCGACGATCGTGCCTGGCACTATGTCGGCGAAGCTGACTGGATTAACGATGGATGGACACAAAAACTGGCTGCCGCCTGGACCTCGGCGCCCAAACATAATGCGGTGGGATATTATGCGCGGCCGCTGACAAAAAATACCCGCGGGCGTTTTACCTCACTCACCTCTGCCGGGAAAGATTATACCCGTGATAAAGAACTGGCCCTGGTGGCGCAGACGGAGTTTGAAATTTCAAAAGGCATTTTTAGTGGGTTTCAGATTAACTATGGGCAGTTTAAATACCGTAATGCGCATATACGTTCGGGAGAAATTGCGCTGATTAATCGCTTTATCGAACCTCATCCAGCCCTGAAAAATCTCTCCATCTCTACGCTGTTCGGTTATGGCTGGTCATATAAGAATAATAAAGAAACGCCGCTATTTAATGCGCAAGGAAACGCTATGCGTTCTCCCTGTCTTTCGGCCGAAATCGCGATTGAGTATAAATTAAACCTGTTCAAATAAGGAAAATAGCATGAAGAAAATAGTTAAAGCATTGCTGATTTTTGTGGCAATTGGGGCCGGTGCAGGCGAAGCCTTCGCTGCCGATGTGACAATCTTTGTTACGCGGCATGGCAAAACGATGTTTAACACGGTTCAGCGCGTGCAGGGATGGGCAGATACGCCGCTAACGCCAGCGGGCGTGGAGGTAGCGGAAAAGCTGGGACGTGGCCTGCAGACGGTGCCGTTTATCGCCGTCTGGTCCAGCGATGCAGGCAGGGCGAGACAAACCGCGCAGCTTGTGATGCACGGATGGAAAGCGCCGCTGCCGTTAAACGAGCTGAAAGGGTTGCGGGAAGTGGGCTTTGGACTGTATGAAGGCGATCTGGATAAGAACATGTGGGATGCCGTCGCCCGTCAGGCTGGTTATGCCTCTGAAGCGGCAATAATGAAGGCATTTGCCGCAGGCAAGGTTCATATCGACCAGATGATCGACACGATCCGGCAGGTGGAAGCAGCCGGCACGTCGTCACTGGCAGGCATTAAATCAGCAGGGATGGCCGAAAGCTATCAGCAGGTGGCGAAGCGTATGGTGGATAGCCTGACCCGGATAGCGCAGCAGGCACAACAGCAGGGCGGCGGTAACGTTCTGGTGGTGACGCACGGCATGGCGATTGCGACGCTGCTGATGGCGCTGGGTGATACCACGTTAAACCAGCCGCTGCAAAATGCGAGCGTGACCCGGCTGCGCTATACCGACAGCGGGGAGTTCGTGATTGAATCCATCAACGACATGAGTTACGTCGGGCGCGGCTCATAACGTTCGCAACATGCGCACTTCACAGTCTGTATGGCCTGTGCAGCCTAATGCGCTGTCGATCAGCTCAAAGCCCAGCGACTCATAGAGCCTGATGGCGCGCGTCAGGCTACTGGTGGTTTCCAGATAGCAGCGGCGGAAGCCGCGCTGGCGCGCATGTTCCATCGCTCTTAGCGCCAGTTCGCGCGCCACGCCGAAGCCGCGCACTTCTGGCAGGAAATACATCTTCTGCAGCTCGCAGATATCGGGCGCGCTGCAGGCGAGCGGGGCGACGCCGCCGCCACCGACCACTTTACCCTGATGCTCCACAATCCAGTAGGCGCTGTGCTCGGCGCTGTACAACTCGAACAGGTGGTCGAGCTGCGGGTCGGATACGGTGTATCCCTTATCAGCCGTCAGGCCGAACTCCGCTGAAACGTCGCGGATGACCTGGGCGATATGCGGATTGTCGGCGGCAGTAATCGGCCGCACCTGCAGATCAAGGCGCGTGGTGGTGGGTGTCGTCATCATCTCTTCCGGATTTGTACGAGGTCAATAAAAAAGCCGGGCGAGCCCGGCTTTATGAATAAGCTGTCAGCTACGACGCTTACAATGCCGCAATCACTGCCTGCTGTTCAATCAGTTTTGCTTTTGATTGTTGCAGTTCGGCGACGCGTTCACGCTCTTTCACCACTACCGCTTCCGGCGCGCGGGAAACAAAGCCTTCGTTGGCCAGCTTGACCTGAATCTTGTCGATTTCGACCTCCAGTTTAACCAGCTCTTTCGCCAGTCGCTCCAGTTCGGCAGTTTTATCCACCAGGTCAGCCATCGGGATCAGTAGCTCAGCGCCTTCAACGATTTTGGTCACCGAGACCGGGCCTTTCTCGCCAGCTGGCAGAATGGTCAGGCTTTCCAGACGCGCCAGGCGCGACAGGAAGTTACGGTTCGCTTCTACCCGACGCAGTGCCGCTGGTGAGCAGTCACGCAGCAACACATCCAGCGGTTTACTCAGCGCGATGTTCATTTCGGCACGAATATTACGCACCGCCACGATCGCCTGTTTCATCCACTCAATATCCGCTTTCGCTTCGGCATCCTCTTTCGCCGCATCAAACTGCGGGAAAGGTTGCAGCATGATGGTGTCGTCGCTGATGTTTTTCAGTCCCTTCACGCGCTGCCAGATGGTTTCAGTGATAAACGGAATAATCGGGTGCGCCAGACGCAGCAAGCCTTCCAGCACGTTTACCAGCGTATGGCGGGTGCCACGCAGTTCCGCTTCGTTACCGCTGTTCATCACCGGCTTGGTCAGCTCCAGGTACCAGTCACAGAACTGGTTCCAGGTGAAGTCATACAGCAGGTTAGCAGCGATATCGAAACGGTAGCTGTCGAGCGCGTCACGGTAGGCTTTCACCGTGCTGTTGAACTCGGTCAGGATCCAGCGATCTGCCAGCGACAGCGTCATTTCGCCACCGTTCTGGCCGCAATCCTGATCTTCGGTGTTCATCAGCACAAAGCGGCTGGCGTTCCACAGCTTGTTACAGAAGTTGCGATAACCTTCCAGGCGCTTCATGTCCCAGTTGATGTCGCGACCGGTTGAGGCGAGGGCGGCGAGGGTGAAACGCAGCGCATCGGTGCCTGACGGCTCAATGCCGTTCGGGAACTGCTTCTCGGTGCGTTTGCGGATCTTCTCGGCCAGCTGCGGCTGCATCATGTTGCCGGTGCGTTTTTCCAGCAGCGCTTCCAGCGAAATGCCGTCAACCATATCCAGCGGGTCAATCACGTTGCCCTTGGATTTTGACATCTTCTGGCCTTCTTCATCACGAATCAGACCGGTCATGTAGACGGTTTTAAACGGCACCTGCGGTTTGCCATCTTCATCTTTGATGAAGTGCATGGTCAGCATGATCATGCGGGCAATCCAGAAGAAGATGATGTCGAAGCCGCTCACCAGCACGCTGGTCGGGTGGAAGGTGCGCAGTGCTTCGGTGTTTTCCGGCCAGCCAAGAGTGGAGAACGTCCACAGGCCAGAGGAGAACCAGGTATCCAGCACGTCGTCATCCTGACGCAGCGCCACATCGGCGGCCAGGTTGTTTTCAGCGCGGACTTCATCTTCGGTGCGGCCAACATAGACGTGACCGTCGTTGTCGTACCAGGCCGGGATGCGGTGACCCCACCACAGCTGACGAGAGATACACCAGTCCTGAATATCACGCATCCAGGAGAAGTACATGTTTTCGTACTGCTTCGGCACAAACTGAATGTCACCGTTTTCAACCGCTTCGACCGCCACTTTCGCCAGCGGGGCGGTGCGCACGTACCACTGGTCAGTCAGCATCGGTTCAATCACCACGCCACCCCGATCGCCATAAGGTACGGTCAGGTCGTGCGGTTTGATCTCTTCGAGCAGGCCAAGCTGATCGACGGCAGCGACGATCGCTTTACGTGCCGCAAAACGCTCCATCTTCTGGAACGCGGCCGGGATCTCATCTGAGCAGGCATCGCTGACTTCGCCGTTGGTGTCATACACCTGGGCGCGCTCGCGGATATCGCCGTCAAAGGTCAGAATGTTGATCATCGGCAGCTTGTGACGACGACCGACTTCGTAGTCGTTAAAGTCATGTGCCGGGGTGATCTTGACGCAGCCGGTGCCTTTTTCCATGTCAGCATGTTCATCGCCAACAATCGGGATCAGACGGCCAACCAGCGGCAGCATGACAAATTTGCCAATCAGATCTTTGTAGCGCGGATCTTCCGGATTGACCGCCACGCCGGTATCGCCCAGCAGGGTTTCCGGACGAGTGGTGGCGACCACCAGATAATCTTTACCGTCAGCCGTTTTGGCACCGTCGGCCAGCGGATAGCGGATGTGCCACATAGAGCCTTTGCTCTCGCGGTTTTCCACTTCCAGGTCAGAGATGGCAGTGCGCAGCTTCGGATCCCAGTTCACCAGGCGTTTGCCACGGTAAATCAGGTTCTCTTTGTACAGGCGGACGAACACCTCTTTCACCGCGTTGGACAGACCTTCGTCCATGGTGAAACGCTCGCGCTCCCAGTCAACGGAGTTGCCGAGACGGCGCATCTGACGGGTGATGGTGCCGCCGGATTCCGCTTTCCACTGCCAGATTTTGTCAATGAACGCATCACGGCCATAATCCTGGCGCGTTTTGCCCTCTTCAGCCGCAATCTTGCGCTCAACCACCATCTGCGTGGCGATGCCCGCGTGGTCGGTACCGGCCTGCCACAGGGTATTTTTCCCCTGCATGCGCTGGTAGCGAATCATGGTATCCATGATGGTTTGCTGGAAGGCGTGACCCATGTGCAAGCTACCGGTGACGTTCGGCGGCGGGATCATGATGCAAAAGCTTTCCTGGCTGGTATCGCCATTCGGTTTGAAGTAGCCCTGCTTTTCCCAATGCTCGTAAAGCGGCTGCTCGATATCTTGCGGGTTATATGTCTTTTCCATTTCTGCTATGTCGTTTGCGGCTGTGGCGGCGTTGCCGTATTCAATTGGAAACCAACGCTGCGGTACGCTTTATAGCGGTCGCGCGCCAGCTGTTTGAGAGATTCTTCGTAAGGAACGAAGTCTATCACTTCATGGAAAGCAGTAGCAAAATCTGCGAACTGTGGCAGCAGGCTAATTAACAGGTCGCGGGGCGAACTGCCGCGACGCTGCGGCCAGGCCAGTTCAACCGGCGCGCCGTAGCGCGGGCCTTCACCGGCGAGGTTATGCGGCACGAAGGCATTCGCCGGACGTTGCCACAGCGCTTCGTCGAGACGAATCGCCTGCTGCTCATCTTCACAGGCGATCAACACCCGCTTTCCGGCCCGCCAGCGTGTTTCCGCCAGATTGCACACCAGCGCTTCGATGGCGCTCAGGCCGTCGCTCGGTGCATCGGTTTCCAGCACGTAGAAGGTTGCGTTTTTCATCAGCTTGCTCGTCAGAAGATCAAGGGCGGAATCTCATCCGCCCTTGTAGTCAGCATTGCGGCGATCAGTCGTCGCCGTTCAATCCTGCCCGATTCAACAGAAACTGCGACAGCATCGGCACCGGACGGCCGGTGGCGCCTTTGGCTTTGCCTGAACGCCAGGCCGTACCCGCGATGTCGAGGTGCGCCCAGTTATATTTGCGGGCAAAGCGCGCCAGGAAGCAGGCGGCGGTAATCGCTCCGCCAGGCCGGCCGCCAATGTTAGCCATGTCGGCAAAGTTGGACTCCAGCTGCTCCTGATACTCGTCCGCCATCGGCAGACGCCAGGCGCGGTCGCCCGATTGCTCAGAGGCGCTGATCAGCTCATGCGCCAGCGGATTGTGGTTCGACAGCAGACCGCTGACGTGGTGGCCCAGCGCAATCACGCAGGCACCGGTCAGGGTCGCGACGTCAATCACCACTTCCGGATCGAAACGTTCAACGTAGGTCAGCGCATCGCAAAGTACCAGACGGCCTTCGGCATCGGTATTCAGCACTTCCACCGTCTGGCCAGACATGGTGGTCAGCACGTCGCCCGGACGCATCGCCCGGCCATCCGGCATGTTTTCACAGCCGGCCAGCACGCCGACCACGTTGAGCGGCAGGTTAAGCTCGGCGACCATACGCATCACGCCATACACCGAGGCCGCGCCGCACATATCATATTTCATTTCGTCCATGCTGTCGGACGGCTTAATCGAGATGCCGCCGGAGTCGAAGGTCAGGCCTTTACCGACCAGCACAATCGGCCGCGCGTCGGCATCCGGGTTGCCTTTGTACTCAATCACCGACATCAGCGATTCGTTTTGCGAACCGGCACCTACCGCCAGATAGGCATTCATGCCCAGCTCTTTCATCTGCTGTTCGCCGATGACGCGGGTCGTGACATTTTTGCTGAAGGCATCCGCCAGCTGACGCGCCTGCGAGGCAAGATAGGCGGCGTTACAGATGTTTGGCGGCATATTGCCGAGATCTTTCGCCGCTTTCATGCCGGCAGCAACCGCCAGGCCATGCTGAATGGCGCGCTCGCCGCTGGTCAGTTCACGGCGGGTCGGCACGTTAAACACCAGCTTACGCAGCGGACGGCGCGGCTCGGCCTTGTTGCTCTTCAGCTGATCGAAGTTATACAGCGCCTCTTTTGAGGTTTCGACCGCCTGACGCACTTTCCAGTAGGTGTTACGGCCTTTGACGTGCAGTTCAGTCAGGAAGCAGACCGCTTCCATTGAGCCGGTATCGTTCAGCGTATTGATGGTTTTCTGAATCACCTGCTTGTACTGACGCTCGTCCAGCTCGCGCTCTTTGCCGCAGCCAATCAGCAGAATACGCTCAGACAGGATGTTTGGCACATGATGCAGCAGCAGTGTCTGGCCCACTTTTCCTTCCAGCTCGCCACGGCGCAGCAGGGCGCTGATATAGCCGTCGCTGATTTTATCCAGCTGTTCGGCAATCGGTGACAGACGACGCGGTTCGAAAACGCCAACGACAATGCAGGCACTGCGCTGTTTTTCCGGGCTTCCGCTTTTTACACTGAACTCCATGCACTCTCCTGAATCTTAAAGACAACGGCCGCTGCTGCCGCTAGAATGTAGCGCGCTCATGACCCATTTATTCATCACGGCAGCATGACATTCTGCCGCTGGAGGTCATAATGAATCAGGGTGACAAGATGTTGTTTTTCCACCACCCAAGCGCGTTTGTCATACAATTTTAGCTACGATGACGGCCATTGATGAAGAAAAATGGCAAATAAGCGTTGAAACTAGCGATTTTCCTGCAAAAAGACAAGTTTTCACAGGCGTACTAAGCGTGATCATCATTAGATATCTGGTTCGGGAAACGCTCAAAAGCCAGCTGGCTATCCTCTTCATCCTGCTATTGATCTTCTTTTGCCAGAAGTTAGTCAGGATTTTAGGAGCCGCGGTGGATGGCGAAGTGCCGACAAACCTCGTTCTGACACTGTTAGGACTCGGCGTGCCTGAAATGGCACAACTTATACTGCCCTTAAGTCTGTTTCTGGCGATCCTGATGACGCTGGGACGACTCTATACGGAAAGTGAAATTACCGTCATGCACGCCTGCGGCCTGAGTAAAGCGGTGCTGGTCAAGGCGGCGATGGTCCTGATGCTGTTTACGTCGCTGGTGGCGGCGGTGAACGTCATCTGGCTCGGTCCCTGGTCATCCCGTTATCAGGATGAAGTGACCCAGAACGCCAAAGCCAACCCTGGCACGGCGGCGCTGGCGGCCGGGCAGTTCCAGACCTCCAGCGATGGCAGCGCCGTGCTGTTCATTGAGGATGTCAAAGGCAACCAGTTCGGCAACGTGTTCCTGGCGCAGTTACGGCCGAAAGGCAACGCGCGGCCTTCGGTGGTGCTGGCTGACAGCGGTCATATGGAACAGCATAAAGACGGTTCGCAGGTGGTGACGCTGGATAAAGGTACCCGCTTTGAGGGCACCGCGCTGCTGCGCGACTTCCGCATCACTGACTTCACCAATTATCAGGCGCTGGTGGGCTACAAAGAGGCCACGCTGGACCCGAACGATGCGGAACAGTCGAGCTTTACCGGCCTGTTCGGCAACGACTCGCCGACTTTCCGCGCCGAACTGCACTGGCGTATGACGCTGGTGTTTTCGGTGCTGGTGATGGCGCTGATGGTGGTGCCGCTCAGCGTGGTCAATCCACGTCAGGGCCGGGTGTTGTCGATGCTGCCCGCGATGCTGCTCTATCTGATCTTCTTCCTGCTGCAAAGCTCGCTGAAGTCGAGCGGGGCGAAAGGGCGGCTCGATCCGGCGGTCTGGATGTGGGTAGTGAATATCGGCTATCTGCTGCTGGCGGTGCTGCTTAACCTGTGGGATACGGTGCCGATGCGTCGGGTCCGTGCCCGCTTCACACGCGGAGGATCGGTCTGATGTTTCGCGTACTTGACCGCTATATCGGCAAAACCATCTTCAATACCATCATGCTGACGCTGTTCATGCTGGTGTCGCTCTCCGGCATCATCAAGTTCGTCGATCAGCTGCGTAAAACCGGTCAGGGCAGCTACAGCGCGCTCTCGGCCGGTTATTACACCCTGCTCAGCGTGCCGAAAGATATTGAGATCTTCTTCCCGATGGCGGCGCTGCTGGGCGCACTGCTGGGGCTGGGGACGCTGGCACAGCGCAGTGAGCTGGTGGTGATGCAGGCCGCCGGTTTCACCCGCATGCAGGTGGCGTTGTCGGTGATGAAAACCGCGATTCCGCTGGTGCTGCTGACCATGGCGATTGGCGAATTTGTTGCGCCGTCGGGCGAGCAGTTGGCGCGTAACTATCGGGCGCAGCAGTTGTATGGCGGGGCGCTGGTGTCGACGCAAAACGGCCTGTGGGCGAAAGATGGCAACAACTTCATCTACATTGAGCGCATCAAAGGCGACAATGAGATTGATGGCGTCAGCATCTACAGCTTTAACGATCAGCGTCGGCTGCAGAGCGTGCGCTATGCCGCGACCGCGACCTGGGATGCGGCGAAAAAGCACTGGGCGCTGTCACAGGTGGATGAGTCGAACCTGACCGATCCGAAGCAAATCACCGGTTCGCAGAGCCTGGGCGGCGAGTGGAAAACCAACCTGACGCCGGACAAGCTGGGCGTGGTGGCGCTCGACCCGGATGCGCTTTCGATTCGCGGCTTGTATAACTACAGCAAGTATCTGAAGCAGAGCGGCCAGGAGTCCGGGCGTTATCTGCTGAATATGTGGAGCAAAATCTTCCAGCCGCTGTCGGTGGCGGTGATGATGCTGATGGCGCTGTCGTTTATCTTTGGTCCGCTGCGCAGTGTGTCGATGGGCGTGCGGGTGGTAACCGGCATCAGCTTTGGCTTTCTGTTCTATGTGCTCGACCAGATCTTTGGCCCGCTGAGCCTGGTTTACGGTCTGCCGCCGATCATGGGGGCAATTCTGCCGAGCTTCGCCTTCTTCGCCATCAGCTTGTTTATGCTGATCAAGCGGCGCTAAGCGAGCACCGCAACTGAAAAAGGCCGCGTTTGCGGCCTTTTTTGTTTTTTAAGCTGCAGACGAATGCTGCCATCGCTTTAGATTCAGCGGTCTGGGAGTAGTGGTTTCAGCGGCTGTGATTGCCTGTACGCTACGGCGCTGATCTGTTTAACCTGCAGGCTCAGGCTCAGGGAACATACGCCTTTCGCAAAGACACAAAAACGCCATCCGTGGCGGGCTCAGCGCAGGCCATCCGTGGCCCGCGATGCTTTGCTACCGGCGTATGTTCCCATCGATTTAGGTTTGTCAGCGGTCTGGACGTTACGGTTTCAGTGGCTGGAATTGCCTGTACGCTACGGCGCTGATCTGTTTAACCTGCAGGCTCAGGCTCAGGGAACATACGCCTTTCGCAAAGACACAAAAACGCCATCCGTGGCGGGCTCAGCGCAGGCCATCCGTGGCCCGCGATGCTTTGCTGCAGGCGTATGCTGCCATCGCTTTAGGTTTGTCAGCGGTCTGGATGTTACGGTTTCAGCGGCTGTGATTGCCTGTACGCTACGGCGCTGATCTGTTTAACCTGCAGGCTCAGGCTCAGGCTCAGGCTCAGGCTCAGGCTCAGGCTCAGGCTCAGGGAACATACGCCTTTCGCAAAGACACAAAAACGCCATCCGTGGCGGGCTCAGCGCAGGCCATCCGTGGCCCGCGATGCTTTGCTGCAGGCGTATGCTGCCATCGCTTTAGGTTTGTCAGCGGTCTGGCAGTAGCAGCGACTTTATGCCGCGCTGACCGTCTGTTCAGGGCTTATGGCCGGGGAGTCTCTTTCAGTGTCGTGATGAGTTGCTCTCTGTTGAGTGCGACACAGTAGGCGGGGGTGGCACGCTCGAAACGCCAGCCTTCCGCTAAGGCTCCTGCATCCACCGCATCAAATCCAAAGGCTTCATACAGCGCCATGGCGATGGCTTTGCCTTCGCGGTCATCGCCTGCCAGCGGTATCGCCCGACGATGAGCATCGCCTGCGGGCACGCCCTGGGTTTCAAGATCGGTCATACGGATGGCATTGAAGGCCTTGGTGATCCGGCTGTTGGGTAACAGGCGAGCCAGCCGCTCGCTGCTGCTGATGCGGCCAGTGAGCAGTTCTTCAATTTCGCCATCGCGTTCGGGATAGTAATTGACCGCATCCAGCACGGTTTTACCCTGCAGTTCCGCTGCCGGAAGCTGCTCAAGCGCGGTGAGCGGCACGGCAATCACCACCACCTGGCCAAAGCGGGCAGCCTCAGCGGCGGTGCCGGTTTCGCAGCCAATCATCGGCTTCAGACTGAACAGCGTACGGGGATCGCGGGAATTGCTCAGCATCACCTGATGTCCCGCCTGAATCGCCAGTTTCGCTATCGCCCGGCCAACAAAGCCTGCGCCAATAATGCCTATTTTCATGGGGTGCTCCTCAATGTTGATCACACTCTGACCTTAATTAAAAACAATGGGTGAATAAATCGACAAACAGACGCAATATAAACAACCAACAGGAGGGAATCATGGATCGGCTTACCAGCATGAACGTGTTTGTCAAAGTCGCCGAGTCAGGCTCCTTCGCCGCCGCGGCCGGACAGTTGCAACTCTCACCGCAGATGGTGGCAAAGCACATCGCCACGCTTGAAAAGCATCTCGGCACGCTGCTGCTGCATCGCACCACCCGGCGACAAAGCCTGACGGATGTAGGGCGCAACTATTACGAACGCTGCAAAATTGTGGTGGCGGAAGCGCAGGAAGCCGATGCGATTGCGCTGGATATGCAGCGCCGACCGTCCGGGACGCTGAAGGTCAGCGC
Organism: Pantoea sp. PGP6; assembly: GCF_053474785.1. NCBI lineage: Bacteria > Pseudomonadati > Pseudomonadota > Gammaproteobacteria > Enterobacterales > Erwiniaceae > Pantoea > Pantoea sp. PGP6. The sequence continues at coordinate 3,782,883 of NZ_JBQBMA010000001.1, read as the reverse complement.
GCCGGTCACCTTTGGTTCTTTTAGCCTCGCTCCGTTTGTCACCCGCTACCTGGGCCAGTTTCCCGAGATGGAAGTCGATCTTGAATTAAGCGATCGGCTGGTTGATCCGTTTGAAGAGGGCTATGAGGTGGTGATCCGGATTGGTGAATTAGCCGACAGTTCGATCATCGCCCATCCGTTGCAGCCTTATCAGCTGATTGCCTGCGCATCGCCGGCCTATCTGGCGCGGCACGGGGTGCCCGCCACGCCGGCTGAACTGGTGAAACATGCCTGTCTGGTGTATGGCATCTGGTCGCCGTCGAAACCCTGCCGCTGGGTGTTTACCCGGGCGGGTAAAACCGAAGAGGTGCATCCGCAGGGACGTATGCGATCGAATGACTGGAAAGCGCTGCTGCATGCGGCGCTGGAAGGCTATGGCATTACTCTCGGACCGGCCACCATTCTGGCTGAGGAGATCAGGCTGGGGCGGCTGGTGCAGGTGCTGCCCGATTATGCCGGGCCAGCGCGACCGATGAATCTGCTGATCCCGGCTGGCCGTCGGCAGACGGTGAAAATCCGCAGCTTTGTGAACGCCATCCTCGCTGAGTTTGGCCGCTACCCGCCGACGGCCGGCTCGCCCGGTGACTCAGCGCGACAGCAGCGGAATCAGCTGCGGCAGCTGTGACAGCAGATAGAGAATCAGGCCAATGGTGCCGCCAACCAGCGTGCCGTTGATGCGAATAAACTGCAGGTCTTTACCGATATTCAATTCGATCTGCTGCGACATATCGCGTGCATCCCAGCTCTTCACGGTATCGCTGATATGGCGCGTCAGGAAGCCAGCAAATTCCGGTGCCACGCTACGCGCTGCCTGTTCGAGGTGCTGATTCATTGAGTCGCGCAGTGCCGGATCGGCGGCCAGGGTTTCGCCCAGCCACAGCGCCGCACCGCGCACTTTCTCCTGCACCCGCGAATCGTCGCTGCTGAGGTCCGCTTTCAGCCAGTTACGCATATCGTTCCACAGCTCGCCGATGTAGCGATTGAGCGTGGCATCCTCTTTCAGCCAGCTCTTGATCACCTCGGCGCGCTCCGCCATCTCCGGGTCGGTTTGCAGTTTGACGATCAGCCGATCCACCGCCCGGTTAAAGCCGAGACGCAGCTCGTGGCCCTGATCCAGCGCCACATCATCCAGCAGCGAATCGACCGCGTTCGCCACCAGTTCAGCACTGTGCTCGCCCAGCCACTCGGTCGGCAGCATTTTGGCTTTGATCGGATGTTCACGCTTCAGCCAGCGCACCAGTTGCTGCGCAATGAACTCGCGGGTTGAGGGCTTATGCAGCAGCGCCAGCAACTGTTCGATCGCCGCGTCCAGCAGCGCCTGATGCCGATTGTTTTTGGTCAGGCTCTCCAGGATCAGCGCGCTGGTCTGCGTCAGATCGACCTTATCGATGGCGCGATGCACTGCGCGGCGCATGAAGTTCTGAATACGCGTGTCATCGGTCAGATCGAGGAAGCCGCGCATCACCTGCAGCAGATGTCGGCCGATTCGGTCAGCATTGCCGGGCGCATTCAGCCATTGCGCCAGCAGGTGCGACGGATCGTGACGGCGTATCAGGCTGAGCAGCGAATCGGTATCGAGAAACTTCTCCTGCACGAAGCGGCCGAGATTCTCACCGATACGATCTTTGTTACGCGGGATAATCGCGGTATGACGCGAGATAAAGGGCACCGGCACCCGGCGAAACAGCGCCACTACCGCGAACCAGTCAGCCAGCGCACCGACCATTGCCGCTTCCGCTATCGCTTTCACGCCGCTGACCCAAAAGCCGGGCGGCAGAAACAGGGTGATGATGAAGGTCGCGGCAGCCAGTAACAGCAGCAGCAGCGCCAGACGTTTAGTCCGTTTCAGTTCGTGTTGTTTATCCATATCCTGATCTTAGCAGAGAGCGTTATCAGCGGCGACGGCCACCCAGCAGGCTGCCGAGCACGCCACGAATGATCTGTTGAGTAATCTGTCGGGTCGCGCTTTTCGCCATGGTCTGAACCACGCCATCGTGCTTGCCGCCGCGTGGTCCGGTGCGGCCAAACAGAATCTCTTTCAGCCCACCGAGAATTCCCTCGTCGACCGCCACACTGTTGCCTTTGGCAGGCGGCGCGTTGCTCTGTTCGCTGCTGGCCTGAAAGCCCTGTTGCAGCCGTTCAAATGCCGATTCACGATCGACGCCGCTGTCATATTTGCCGTACAGCGGTGAGTGGTTAATCAGGCCGTTGCGTTCATCTGCGGTCACCGGTCCCATGCGCGAGCCAGGCGCAATCACCATCGCCCGCTCTACCACGGACGGGCTGCCTTTAGCATCGAGAAAGGAGATCAGCGCTTCGCCAGTGCCCAGCGCCTGAATCGCTTCCACGCTGCTGAACGCCGGATTGGCGCGCAGGGTGTCGGCCGCCGTTTTGACCGCTTTCTGATCTTTCGGCGTGAAGGCGCGCAGGGCGTGCTGCACCCGGTTACCGAGCTGTCCCAGCACCCGATCCGGAATATCCGCCGGGTTCTGGGTGACAAACCAGACGCCAACGCCTTTGGAGCGAATCAGCCGCATCACCTGTTCGATTTTTTCCAGCAGCACCGGCGGCGCGTCGTTAAACAGCAGATGTGCCTCATCGAAGAAAAACACCAGCTTCGGCTGATCGAGATCGCCGACTTCCGGCAGATGTTCATACAGCTCAGACAGCAGCCACAGCAGGCTGGTGGCGTAGAGCTTCGGCATCTGGTAGAGCTTCTCCGCCGAAAGAATATTGATGAAGCCTTTACCCTGATCGTCGACCCGCATCCAGTCGGCGATATCCAGCATCGGTTCACCGAAGAAGTGCTCCGCGCCCTGTTGCTCCAGCGCCAGCAGTCCGCGCTGAATCGCCCCAACCGAGGCGCTGTTAATGTTGCCGTATTGGGTCTGGAAGCTTTTGGCGTTATCACCGATGTACTGCGTCATGGCGCGCAGATCTTTGAAATCCAGCAGCAGTAAGCCCTGATCGTCGGCGATGCGGAAAATGATCTGCAGCACGCCGCTCTGTACTTCATTAAGGTTCAGCAGGCGCGCCAGCAGCAGCGGGCCGAGATCGGAGATGGTCGCCCGCACCGGGTGGCCTTTTTCACCGAAGATATCCCACAGCATCACCGGATTGGCCTGCGGCTGCCAGTCGGTAACGCCAATTTTCGCCAGCCGCTGCTGCAACTTTTCGCCCGACTCGCCTGCCATCGCGACGCCGGTCAAATCGCCTTTCACATCGGCCATAAATACCGGCACGCCAATCGACGAGAACGATTCTGCCAGCTTTTGCAGGGTGACGGTTTTACCGGTACCGGTCGCGCCGGTAATCAGACCGTGGCGATTGGCCATTTGCGGTAATAGATCGAGCTGAACGTCGGGCGTCCGGGCAATCAACAGGGGCGAAGTCATGATTTTCCACTCTCAGGCAACGGGTTATGCCTGAAGAATAGCAAGCGGGGCGGGGGAAAGCGGAGAAGATTTCACCGAAAAGCAGCCCGTTGCTCCGCAGAGCAACGGAGCCGGTTACTTCTGCACTTCTTCGAAATTGAGCAGGCTGACACCGATGCCCTGCTGCACGTTGCGGATGTTGCTGCGCACCGCCACCTGAGTGGCGCCCTGCAACATCACCACAAACGGCGACTGCTGCTGCAGCTGGGTTTGCAACTGTTGGTAGCGGCTGCGGCGTTTGACCGCATCGCTCTCACCGGCTGCAGCGCGGGTGGCCGCGCTCAGTTCAGGAATGGTCCAGCCGACGCGCCACGCCAGCGTTTTGCCGCCGCCCGGCACGTTATAGGCAAAGGTGCTGGCGTTGGTATTAGGATCGACGTAGTCCGCGCCCCAGTAAGAGAAGATCGCCTGGAAGTTACGGCTGCGCATTTTGCTCCACAGCTCCGATTCCGCCACCGGCTGGATATCCAGATTCACCTCCGCCTTCGCGAAGCTGGCCTGCAACGCCTGCGCCACGTCGATATACGGCGGTTGATTGACCACCGTCAGGGCAATGTGGGTGCCAGGCTTGATGCCGGCCTGTTGCAGAATCGACCGGGCTTTGTTCAGATCGTAATGGAACGGCGTGCGGGTAATCGCGCCATCAAAGCCCTCCGGCAGGAAGCTCTGATGAATGCGGTATTGCCCCTTTAACAGCTGATTCGCCAGGCTGTCATAATCGACCAGCCAGCGTGCTGCCTGCCATAACGCCGGATTGGCCAGCGCCGGTTGCTGCGGGCTTTGGGTATTAAAGCCGAGGTAGTAGATCAGGCTGGAGGGGAAGGCATCGACCCGGACATCCTTCACGCCTTTTACGGCAGCGATCTGATCCGGCCCGAGCTGGTAGGCGACATCCACATCCCCCTGCTGGATCAGCAGGCGGCGGGTTCCCGGTTCGGCGACGCCTTTCAGCAGCACCCGCTTCAGATGCGGCTGTTGCGTACTGTACTGATTGGCTTCCAGCACCAGCGCCTGCAGCGGCACGAACTGTTTGATGGCATAGGCGGCACTGCCGGCGGAATGCGTTTTCAGCCAGCCATTGCCGTAGTCGTTGTTGGCGGCATGCTGTTGCGCCAGTTTGCTGTCGACCAGCGACGCCACCGGCGCGGTGAGCAGCCGTAGCGCCAGATCGCTGCCGATTTGTGCCGGCCAGCGCAGCTCAAGCTGGTGGTCGTTAATCACCGTAAACTGCTGGTCGATATTGTCCGGCGTCCAGCCAAACTCGCCCAGAATAAACGAGGGCGCTTTATTCAGCTTCACCGCGCGGGTTAACGAAAACACCACATCCTGGGCGGTCAGCGGATTGCCGCTGGCGAAACGGGCCTGCGGATTAAGATCGAATACCAGGCTATGCGGGGTATTGCCCGGCTGCCAGCGACTGGCCGCCAGCGGAGATAACTGCTGCGGATCCTGATGATTCGGTTCCAGCAGTGTTTGATAAATGTTACGCAGGCTGCTGGTGCTGATGGTTTCAAAACTTTCGGCCGGGTCAAAGCTGATAATGCCATCGAGCGGCACCGCAATCACCAGCGTATCGGCGGGCGTGGCGGCGTGCACCGGGTGAACCAGCGCCACTGCGGTCAGCAGTGACAGGAGCGTTTTGCGCATAAAAGGATATCCTGAGTCGTTGATTCACCTACTCTATCTGGCGCGGTAAAAACTCAAAATGCCGGTTTGTTCTGAGCTTTGCACAATTATTGCCACGCCAGCTCGGGCATATGACCAAATAACGATAATGACCTGCCGTGATTATTCTGGCGTAATTTTGTCCATTATTTAAATCATCCGGCTTACGCGCTGCCGATCACAATTTGCGCATGCGCTGATTGTCTGGCAATGAAAGTAAATATAATGTTGCCAATGAGAATAATTCTCTTGTATGGAAGTATGATATTTTTTTATCGGTTATTTGGCGTGATGATGACCAGCCGAAAATAATAGCCGGTCGTTACGCGGTAAAAACCCGCTATTACCCGACGATTGTGTGGTTTTAGTATAAATTTCCTCGATCTAAAACTTTTACCTGCCTGTAACCTCAACGCAACACCATGATAAATTTTCACTAAAACACATCTTAAATTCAATTTTTACATTCAGACACATTTATATCCCTAAGATTGCCAGGTTATTAACCGATATGTTCCGTTATTCACATAAAAATTATTATACCCACCTCGTAGGTTCTGCAGGCGTCTGTGCTGTGCGCGTTAATTCTCTGAAGTGACTGGTGACCTGCCAGCCGCTCGCGCTGCCAGCCTTTCTGTTGCATAGCGTATCAGTCGGGTATTTAGCAGATGAGAGTCGTGCGGATATGCTGTTACAAAAACCCACCACCAGGCGTAAATTTTTGCTGGGCTCATTACTGGCGCTGCCATTAAGTGAGCTGGTCTTTAAAGGTATTACTGCTGCGCAGGCCGCAGAGATGGCCGCCCCGGAATTAGCTGACTATAAACCGATCTTTTTCTCTGCCGATGAATGGCAGTTTATCCTCGCGGCCACCGATCGTTTGATTCCGGCGGGCGGCAAAGGTAAAGCGCCAGGCGCGCTGGAAACCAACGTGCCGATCTTTATCGATCAGCAGCTGCACAGCGAAGAGTTTGGCAGCGAAATCTACCTGCAGGGCCCGTTCAACACCCAGGCGCCCGCCACCATGGGCTATCAGATCCCGTTCCGTCCGCAACAGATGTATCAGACCAGTATCCGGCTGATTAATCAGTGGTCGCAGAGCACTCACCAGAAAGCGTTCCATGCGCTGACGCTGGAAGAGAAAGATGCGGTGCTGACTCAGGTAAATAAAAACGGCATCGACTTTGCGGCACTGGGCGAACCCAACCTGAAGGCGTCTCAGTTCTTCAGCCAGCTGCTTTCCGATACCAAGCACGGCTACCTCGCGGACCCGATGTACGGCGGCAATAAAGGCATGAAAGCCTGGATCGCCATCGGCTTCCCGGGCGCGCGTGCCAGCTTCACCGAATGGGTGAAACAGCACAACGTTCCGTATCCGCTGGGTCCGGTCAGTGTTAAAGGCGAGCGCGCGTAAGACGCATTCCGAATCAGGGTTTTGAAACAGGATTATCATGGCACAGGTTACTAAAAAAGAAGTCGACGTCGTCGTCTGCGGCCTCGGCTGGGCCGGCTCGCTGATGAGCATCGAACTGGCACTGGCAGGACTTGAAGTGCGCGCACTGGAGCGCGGCGGCGATCGTGATTACGACGAGTTCGCCTATCCAAAACCGGCGGATGAATACGCCTACGCGGTGCGCAACAAAGTGTTCGCTACCCCGGCAGAAGTGGCGGTTACCGTCCGCTACAACAGCAGCCAGACGGCGCTGCCAACCCGTAAATGGGGCGCGTTTGCACCCGGCACCGGCGTTGGCGGTTCCGGCCTGCACTGGACGGCAGTGCTGATCCGTCCGACACCGACCGATATCAAACTGAAGACCTATGTCGATGAGGCTTACAAGCCGGGCATTCTGCAGGATGATATGCGGGTGATGGACTTCCCGTTCAGCTGGGAAGAGATCGAGCCTTACTACTATAAATTCGAACTGATTTGCGGCCAGTCGGGCAACACCGGCAACCTGCGCGGCCAGATCCTCGAAGGCGGCGATCCGTTTGAAGGTCCGCGTTCGGAGCCTTATCCGCTGCCGGCGCTGGATGACACGCTGAACAACGTGATGTTTAAAGAAGCGGCGAAAAAGCTCGGTTACCATCCGTTCCCGAACCCGTCAGCCTGCGTGTCACGCGCGTGGAAAAACCCGTACGGCAACCAGATCGCGCCGTGCAACTACTGCGGCTACTGCAGTAAATATCCGTGCCTCAACTACTCCAAAGCCTCGCCACAAACCGCGGTAATGGATTCGCTGAAGCGTATGCCGAACTTCTCTTACGAAGTGAACGCGGAAGTGATCAAGGTAGTGCTGAACGATGATAAGAAAACCGCCAAAGGGGTGATCTACATCGATGCACAGGGCAACGAGTGCTTCCAGCCAGCCAAAATTGTGGTGCTGAGCAGCTTCCAGCTCTACAACGTGCGCCTGATGCTGCTGTCCGGCATTGGCAAACCGTACAACCCGATCACCGAAGAAGGTGTGGTAGGGCGTAACTACGCCTTCCTGTCGAACGGCGGCGCGACCCTGTTCTTCAAGGATAAAAACTTCAACCCGTACGCCACCGCTGGCGCGACCGGCCAGATGTTTAACGATATCTCGCCAGGCAACTTTGATGGTCCCTCGCTCGGCTTCCTCGGCGGCGCGAAGATCCACAGCTCACAGGCGACCGGTACGCCGATCAGCACCGCGCTGCCAAAAGGCACGCCAACCTGGGGCCTGGGTTACAAAGAGGGGCTGGAAGAGTGGTACGGTCATTCGATGAAGATCAGCATCACCACCACCTGTCAGTCTTACCGCGATATCTATCTGGATCTCGATCCGAACTATAACGATCACCGTGGCCTGCCGCTGCTGCGTATGACCTTCAACTGGAAAGAGAATGAGTTGAAGCTACAGCAGCACCTGAAAGGCATTGTCGGCAACATCGCCAAAGAGCTGAACCCGGACAGCATGAGCATGAGCTTCCTGCCGATGGGCGCGGATTTCGACCTGACCAAATATGTCTCTACCCACAACGTGGGCGGCGCGGTGATGGGCGATAACCCGAAAACCTCGGCACTGAACAAGTACCTGCAGAGCTGGGACGTGCATAACGTGTTTGTGCCGGGCGGCAACGCCTTCCCGCAGAACTTCCAGGCGAACCCGACCGATACCATCGGCGCCATTACGCTGATGGCGGCACAGGCGATCAAAGATCAGTATCTGAAAAATCCCGGCCCACTGGTACAGGCATAAGCGCATGAACAAGCTGAAACTGACATCCTTTTTATTCGCCAACGCAGTGCTGTTGGCCAGCGGTTTTGCCCTGCCAGCGCACGCTGAAGATGAGGCGCAACTGATCAAGCAGGGTGAATATCTCTCCCGGCTGGGCGATTGCATGGCGTGCCACTCGTTACCTGGCAAACCGGATTATTCGGGCGGGCTGGCGATTGAGTCGAATCTTGGCACCATCTTCTCCACCAACATCACGCCGGATAAAACCCACGGCATCGGCAACTACAGCGAACAGCAGTTCTCTGATGCAGTGCGTAAAGGGGTATTACCGGACGGATCGCGGCTCTATCCGGCAATGCCATACCCGGATTACGCCAAAATCAGCGATGCCGATATGCACGCGCTGTATGTCTACTTTATGAAAGGCGTCCAGCCGAGCGCGGAACAGCCGCCGGAAACCAAACTGAGCTTCCCGTTCAGCCAGCGCTGGGGCATGCGCTTCTGGAACTGGGCGTTCACCTCGGACAAACCGTTCCAGCCGATTGGCGGCGCCTCTGCCGAGATCAATCGTGGTGCTTACATCGTCGAAAGTCTGGGCCACTGCGGCAGCTGCCATACGCCGCGCGGTCTGGGCATGAACGAGAAAGCGCTGGATAGCGGTGACGATAAATTCCTGGCGGGCGGTAGCCTGAATAACTGGGATGTGCCGTCACTGCGCGGTCTGCCGCGCTGGAGCGAGCAGGAAGTGGTGGATTACCTGCAGACCGGCCGCAACGATAAAGCTGCGGTCGGCGGTGAGATGACTTCGGTGATTGAGCACAGCAGTTCGCACATGACCGACGTCGATCTGAAAGCGATTGCCGCCTACCTGAAATTCCTCGGCGGTAACCCGCCGTTGCAGGCCTACGACGTTAAGGCCCAGCAGGTAACAGAAGCGAAGCTGACCGCGGCGAAGAACCTGAGCGAAGGCGAGCGTCTCTATCTGGATAACTGTGGCGCCTGCCACTTTGTTACCGGCAAGGGCGCAGCAGGGATCTTCCCGGAGCTGGATCAGGCGACGATTGTGAATGCCAAAGATCCAACCGGATTGATCCACACCATCCTGGCCGGCGCGCAGCAGCCTTCGACCGCGAAAGCGCCGTCGAAACTGGCGATGCCAGGCTTTGGTCAGCGTCTGAGTGACGAAGAGGTGGCGCAGCTGGCAACCTTTATCCGTCAGGGCTGGAGCAACAATGCGCCAGCAGTGAGCAAAGATCAGGTCGCTGAAGTACGGAAAACGCTGAAGTAAAAATGAAAAGGGTACCCCGCAACGGGCACCCTTTATTGATGTTCAGTGGAAAGTGCGTACCACTTCCAGCACGCCATTAATCACGAACTGCACGCCCATGCAGACCAGCAAAAATCCCATCAAACGCGAAATCGCTTCAATGCCGCTTTTGCCGACGATTTTCATGATCGCCCCGGAACTGCGCAGCGAAATCCATAAAATCAGGCTCACCAGCAGAAAGGTCAGCACCGGCGCGGTGTTCACCACCCAGACCGGAAAATCGATGCCGCTTCTCACCGTCGAGGCGGAAGAGATGATCATCGCGATGGTGCCCGGTCCGGCGGTGCTCGGCATGGCCAGCGGCACAAAAGCGATATTGACCGGCTCTTTGGCGTGATCCAGCTCATCCTGCTTTTGCTTTGCTTCCACCGACTGACCGGCCGGCTTCACCGGGAACAGCATCCGAAAACCAATAAACGCCACGATTAACCCGCCGGCAATCCGCAGGCCAGGGATCGAGATGCCAAAGGTATCCAGCACCGCGTTGCCGGCATACCACGCCACCATCATGATGGCGAAGACGTAGATTGAGGCTTGTCTGGACTGGCGGTTGCGCTCCTCAAAGTTCATGTCACCTGCGAGGCCGAGAAACAGCGCCACGGTGGTGAGCGGATTGGCGAGCGGCAACAGCACCACCAGCCCCAGACTGACCGCTTTGATTAACTCCAGCATGTTAAATCATCCGTGAGTGATTAGTGTTTCGGGCGCTCCAGCGCTTCGATTAATTCCGGGAAGAAATCCTGCAAGATTTCCGGCGTCATCAGTTCCGGGTACTGCATCAGATGTTCGCGGATACGTTCGTTGATGTCCGGCAGCAGACGCTGAGCCGCGGCGCTGGCGGTGATTTTGTGTTTCTTCATCGCGCGCAGCAGATCAGCCGGCAGCGAATCTTCATCATCCGCATCGTCGATCATCTCCAGCGCATCCAGCTCGTCAAACATCTCCATCAGCGCTTCGGTTTGCGGCGTGCGTGACTCATATTCACGGGGATGTTCATCTTCGAGGAAGCGCAGCATGGCGCGCATCGGGGTGCCGTCTGGTGTGGACGGTGGCTCGGCGGCAAACCAGCTCAGCAGCTGGTGCATGGTGATCTGGTGGACGCGGAAGCCGCTGTCGACCAGCTCATCGGCCAGCAGCTCGGCGGTTTCATTTTCAATCAGACAGATATGAGTGCGGTTTGGCTCGTACTGATCCAGCCACTGGTAGATCTCCTCAATCACGCCATCGTCGTACTCGAATTTTTTGGTGAAATAGCTGTCGTCCTGGTCGTGAACGCAGGCCTGAATCCGATCGGGGTCGAAGTAAAGTGCGATGTTGATGCCTTTCATGCGTGCTGTCCTGTAGAAATCAAAACAACACTATAGCGCTCAACGTGCGGATAAGGGAGTGTCGGGGTTCACAGCGTGAAGTGCAGAGAGGACTGGACCGGCCAATGCTCCCCACTTTGTCGATTCAAGCGGGGAGGCAGCGGCGTTACGGCTTTATCAGGAGATAAAGTTTTTGCCCTGTTTTAATACCACGTCACAGGCTTTGGTTTTCAGCTTCTCGCCCATCGGCGAGCTGCTCAGGCTCTGCAGGTTGAGCTGCTGGCCGTTGCCGGTATTCAGCAGACCCGCCACACCCTGGGTGTAGTCAGTCTTCTGTTCCTGCGCGGTGGTGGTGTTCAGACCGAGTTTGCTCAGCACCTGATCTTTAACCGACTGCACATTGTTTTTCACCACGTTGTGCTCGACGCAATACTGCATCACGCCCGCCGCGTTGGTCATGCTGTTAGCGCTGACCGCTTTGTCGCCACCGTTCAGCAACCCGGTCAGGGAAGAGAGTGACAGACCGCCATTCTGTTGGGTGGTCCCGGTGGTGGTGCCGGAGGTGTTACCGTTGTTCTGCTGGCTGAGCTGCGATGCTGCACTGCTCAGTTGATCCTGCCAGCTGGCGGCTGATGCACTGCCCGCCACCAGAAGTGCCGCTAATCCCCATCCCCACGCACTGCGTTGTGCTAGTTTCATCTCAACCTCTGTCTGTAATTGTATGGCTTATTCAGCCTTGCTAAGAGCAGCTGACGAGGAGAAAGTTCCTGAATTTATCCATTGATAAGACCTTTGAGAATATTCTGTAATTGCTGTCTAAATAGAATTCACAAACAGGAATGGATTATTTATCTGCCAGTCTGGCTGGTTCAGATAATATCATTTCATTCTCTGTAATATTCTTTAATATTTATTTATATCGTTGTTATTTTTCGCCGGATTATTCCTGGTTAACGTAAATTTTACCGCTGGGCTTAAATTTTTATTTTTACGCTGAATGCTTTTGTGAGGCTATTATTTTTGGTGAAGGTTGCATGCAGGCAACATGCTGTTTTTATGGTTATTTTCATTTTTTATCTGATGTCAGAGACTGGCGGAGAATGCGGTTAAATAACCCGATCGGCACGCCCTTATCATCACTTTTACTGCAATCAATGTTTTATTCCGCCTTGCGAAATCCGTGAGAGTGTTCATGCTTAATCACTGTGTCAGGCAGTTGTGGCGATTATTTAAAAGTCTTGAGTTAACGGGAGCGAATATATGGCGGGGCAGCCAGAACACAATAATGATGCTGAGGTAACGCTGAAGCTCGCTGAAGAGCAGATAGCGCTGACAAAGCAAACCGTTGTCGATGGACATGTCCGCGTAACCCGTTCCACAACCGAGCATGACGAGGTGATCAGTACACTGCTTTACCGGGAGAAGGTTGAGGTTGAGCATGTAGCGAAAGCACAACGCGTCGAGACGATGCCCGAAATCAGGGAAGAGAACGGTGTACTGATTATCCCGGTAGTAGAAGAAGAGATTGAAGTAGTCAGAAGACTGGTGCTTAAAGAGGAGATTCACATCCGAAAAGTGCAGGACAGCGTTCCTTTTCAGGATGTGGTTACCCGACGTGAGCAGCAGGTGAAAATAGAGAGAGACGACGATCGGTAATAAACAGCTAACAAGAGAGGAATCTATCATGGCACAAGAAAAAATCGTAACACTGTTCGATTCTGCGATTCAGGCAGAGGCCGCGAAAAGAAATCTCGTGAAAGCAGGCTTTTCTGATCGGGACATCAGTCTTATCAGTGGAGAACGTTTGCAGCAGGAAGGCCAGTCGATTAAGCACCCGAGCATCTGGCAGCGCCTGTTTGGCCACACCGTCGATAAAGAGCAGGCGGATGTCTACACCAGAGCGATGGATAAAGGCGGCGTGGTACTGACGCTGCGTACTGAAGAAGAGAAGCTGGCGCGCGCCATGACTATTCTGCACTCGCATGACTCGGTGGATGTGCCATCGCGGATGCAAAGCACCGTTGAGAACGGCGCACCTGCAGCAGGTATTAATCCGACTGCCGGTAAGCAGTTTGCCGGAGAGACCAACGATAGTTTGGTTAGCGAGCGACAGGTTGAGCCACGACGCACCTCACTGACCGGTGATGAGAGCGAAGAAGATATTCTGCGTCTGGCGGAAGAACAGATTGAAGTCGGTAAGCGTCTGGTGAGTGAAGGCTCAACCCGGGTGCGCCGCTACACCGTGACGGATCAGGTCTCTGAAGATATCTCGCTGCACGAGCAGCACGCTGACATCTTCCGTCGTTCAGTGAATGAACCGGCGCTGGCAGGTGAAGTGGACTGGTCCGAGAAAACCGTCGAAGTGGCTGAAACCCACGAGCAGCCGGTGATCAACAAAACGACCCACGTGAAAGAAGAAGTGGTGGTGCGTACTGACGGCAGTGAACGTACCGAGACCATTAATGACACAGTACGTCGTCAGGAAGTGGACATCGACCATGCGCGGGCTGGACTGGATAACGAACTGTCACCAACCGGAACGGCAGGGGTGAAACCCGCTACCGCAGCAGGTGTAGGCACGCAGTCGCCAGGCGTAGCCACCGAGCGCGATCACAAAGCCGGCCTGACTGAGAAGGTGAGTGAGAAAGCCAGCGAAGCGAAAGACAAGGTTGAGAACAAGCTGAAACAGCGTGATTACGACCATTCGCATTGAGGTGCTCATCCTGTCAACAATGAGTGCTAACGGGCATCGCTGATGCCCCATGCTGAGCATGCAAAAGGGGTCAACCGTGAGGTTGGCTCTTTTGTTTTGGGCGGGGATTGAGAACGGGGTTCGGGAGCAGGACGCCTGGTTAAATGATTGTTGTGAGTTTTTCGTATGGAGAATGTCGGAGAAGGATTACACAGGTGTGTGAGCAAGAGGAATGTGACGGGAGCGGTTTCAGTATGATTCAGCGTTGCAGCTGCGGGGGCAGTAATGTTCAGCGAGCAGACCATCTCGCTGGCCGATGTCTGACCGCGCGGCCATGTCACGCTACGCTGTTTTTTTCGCCGCTTAATGCACATCCCGGATGAATAGTGTTGCGCATGGTGGCCGTAAGGGTATAATCCCCGACGTTTTCCGCATCCTCTTCAGTGCCGAAGTGGCGAAATCGGTAGACGCAGTTGATTCAAAATCAACCATCGAAAGATGTGCCGGTTCGAGTCCGGCCTTCGGCACCAAGTATGCAATCAAGTCACCTAAGGGTGGCTTTTTTTGTTTCTGGGGTTTGGTGTCTGCAGGGCCTGCTTACTTAATCGGTCATTTAAGCCAACCTGATTCTATATGCATCAACTGACTGATGTGCGTGCGTCTGCGAGTTGATATCCGTTCGATAGTATTTGTACCCACAAAGAACCCTTGAAAGGATACTCATCATGGCTCTAAGTGATATGAAGATTCGTTCTGAGAGACCTGAAGTAAAGCCTATAAACTGACTGATGGCTAAGACATGGTGTTGCTGGTTCACCCTAGCGGTTCTAAATACTGGCGGCTTCGTTATCGCTTTGGCGGCAAAGAGAAGATGCTGGCGTTGGGAAAATATCCTGAAGTTTCGCTGGCTGATGCCAGAGCGCGCCGGAACGAAGCTCGTAAGCTAATAGCTAATAGCTAATAGCTAATGGCATCGATCCCAGTGAGAACAAGAAAGCCGTTAAGGTAGAACAGGAACAAGAGGCGATAACGTTTGAAGTAGTCGCCAGAGATTGGCATGCCAGCAATCAGAAGTGGTCTGCATCGCATAGCGCTCGTGTATTGAAAAGTCTGGAGTATAATCTCTTCGCTGCTATTAATAAGCGGAACATTGCTGAATTGAAGACGCTAGATCTGGTTGTCCCCATCAAAGCTGTGGAGTCATCCGGGCGTCTTGAAGTCACCGCCCGTTTACAGCAGCGTACTACTGCGATTATGCGCTTTGCTGTGCAGAGCGGTTTAATCGACTACAACCCTGCACAAGAAATTGCCGGTGCGGTTGCTACGGCGAAAAGACAGCATCGTGCGGCTCTGGAACTTAATCGCATTCCTGAATTGCTTCACCGCATCGATCGCTATTCTGGCAGGCCGTTAACCCGACTGGCGGTTGAACTCACTTTGTTGGTTTTCATCCGTTCAAGCGAGCTGCGTTTTGCGCGCTGATCAGAAGTCGATTTCGAAACTGCTATGTGGACGATTCCGGGTGAGCGTGAACCGCTGGACGGTGTTAAACATTCGCAGCGTGGTTCAAAGATGCGGACGCCCCATCTTGTTCCCTTATCGCGTCAGGCCTTAGCTATTCTGGAAAAGATCAAAAGCATGAATGGGAACCGAGAGCTGATCTTCGTTGGCGATCACGATCCGCGTAAGCCGATGAGTGAGAACACGGTGAATAAAGCACTTCGAGTGATGGGCTACGATACGAAAGTTTGTGGTCATGGTTTTAGAACGATGGCTTGTAGTTCGTTGATTGAGTCAGGATTGTGGTCGAGGGATGCGGTAAAAAGGCAGATGAGCCATCAGGAGCGTAACTCTGTGCGTGCGGCTTATATCCATAAGGCCGAGCACCTAGGGGAGCGCAGGCTGATGGTGCAGTGGTGGGCGGATTATCTGGATGTGAATCGGGAGAAGGGGGTTAGTCCGTTTGATTTTGCAAAGCTTAGGCAGTGATCGACCATGCTTTCTTCTGCATTGTATACATTGTAGTGGACAACTAAAATTGGCCACCGCTTTAGAGTTTTTCCAGAACAATCGTTCTGATTTATTCGGCGTCAAACCACCATTATATTGACTCTAAACGTGAAAAACTCGATTTAAATAAAACGCTTATGATCGCTTAGAAAAAGAAGTCAAAACACTTTTGTTGTTTTGACTTTTATAATTCACAAAGGAATGCAGGTAAACATCATGATCAATGTCCGAAAAATCTTATGGAATTATTTCACATATCATGTTAAAATTTAAGAGCTTTTTTATCTTGTGTTGGAGTTTGAAATGAGCGACTGGTTTAAAGACGTATTTCAAAGAGGATTAAAACTTTCCTGTATATTTTTAGTCGTTTTTTTTATTTTTGCAATAGTGTTATTTCTTGTCTCCTATGCATTCCAAAATCCTCTCAAGGAATATTTCAATGCTGGTAAGCATTTTTTATTTAGTGATAATTTAGCTTCTGCATCTCTCAAGGATAAGAGTTTACTATTAAAATTAATGTCCAAAGGATACATTTTTAGTAGCAACGACCTTCTCGAAAGAGTAGGAAGCTATTACTCTAACACAATAACCATACTAATTTTCTTTTGCGCTTTCGCATGTGTTTTTGCAGTTATTTATATAAAAATGAATACTGAGGATCGATTTGACCAAACGATTAAAGAAAAGGTCACATATTTTTTCTCAAATGATCGGGGTTTTTCTGAAGAAATGACTCGTGTATCTAATTCATCTGCAACAGATGCTGTGAGCGCTGAATTAGAATCAATGATGTTAGATGAAACAATCGAAAATATTAAAAATGAGATAAACACGAAAATAGAGTCTTTAATATCTCAAATACAAAGTTTACAAGAGGCCGTTTCAGTATTGGCACCTGAAAGCGATCCTGATCTAGAAAATACTGTAGATGAAATTGCTCAAGCACATAATCAATCAGGAACTAGGGGGTAATATGGCTATTTTGAGAAGAAAAACAGCTAACCCTAATGATGTAAAATCGATTGCGGCTGCTAACTTAACTAATCCTGAATCTGTCATTAGATTAGCAAATAGCATGGGAATTACGACAGTCCCATTTGATTTAGATCTTTTTATTCATAAGCTTGGAATTGTTCTGAATAGAATAATTATGGACAATGAGATATCAGGGAAATTAGAAAAGAATAAAAGTGGGGTTTGGGAAATTAGTGTTAACGCTCTTCATCATCCAAGAAGACAGCGATTCACTCTAGCTCATGAGCTAGGGCATTACTTTATGCACAGAAATCAAAGTAATATTTTTACAGACAAAGCTCTTTTCCGTGGTAAAGAAATGTCCTCAATGGAATATGAGGCTAATAACTTTGCTGGGGCGATATTAATGCCTAAAGATGCACTTTTACTTGTCTTAAAGAATGAATCAAACGACATTGATTTTATTGCAGATCATTTTAATGTTTCGGCTCTTGCTGCTAAAATCCGAGTTGAGATGGTAAAAAGGAATTATTATGCCTACTAGTTATTACCCCATATTAAAAACAACAATAGCAGAAATGAGAGCGTTGAAAAATTTGAATTCTTCAACGTGGAATTATTTTACTCCAATCTTAGAGCTTACGAAATCAAGAAAAAGTAAAAAAAACCAGGAAAGCTGTGTATATAGGAAAATAGAAGAGATAAAAGATATTGTTAATGGAAATGAGTTCATTTTAGATTTAACGAGTATTGAATCATTATCAAATGATCAAATTGAATCATTTCAATCCGATGTAAATGGTTTTGAAAATTGGTGTAATTTCATTTCTGACGTATGTGATCAAAATCTTAATGTTGTTCCTGTTCTTATCGCTTATCCAGACAGCAGAATTGAGGAGTTGACACTTGAATCACAACAATTATGCGCAGTATCAAAAAAGATAGCAGTGAGGATTCCAATATGTGAACCCGATCTTGAAGATCTATTTTCGATACTTCGTCAATTCATCAGACAAAACTATAATGATATAGGGTATATCATTTTTGATAGTGGATATATCTTCGATGAAATTACTGATGTATCACCATTTGTACAGATTATCTCAAGTTTTTATTCTGAGATCCCGCAAAATTATGAAGGAAAGCTTATATTTTCCTCATCATCATTCCCCGCATCTACTTTAGAAAAAATAACCGGGGATAAATTTGATAATAATTTTCGACTTCAAACACTACCTCTATTTACACGGGTTTTAGAGGAACTAATAATATCCGGAGTAAAGAACCCTATTTGTTTTGGTGATTATGCGTGCATACATCCTCACAGGAATGAAAGCAAAGCATATAACTGGATACCACGCATCGATTATCCTACCCAAGATATAATCTATTTTTCGCGAAATCGTCGTGAAGAAGGAGGATACATAGAGTGTGCAAAAAAAATTAGTGCCCTTAGTCGTTTTAAGAGTGATAACCTTAGTTGCTGGGGAATGACCGAGATTAAAAAGACAAGCATTGGTGACCCTGGAGGTAAGAGTCCATCCTATTGGATTTCCGTGCGATCAAATATACACATGTCACGAATGGCATTAATTAATGGTTAGTTTAGTTGTTTTAAGTGTAAGGAGAGCTATATCTTCTCTAGTTATAAGCGCTCCTTTCTCTTTCAAAAAAATATTGTAGATGGGAGAAATCTTATTCCTTAAAACCTTATAGTAAATGCTTTGAATTTCTAATGGTGAAAGCCTCTTTATAATATCGTCTATTAGTTCTTGTTTGCTTAAAAGCTTGATACCTGTTTCTTTTTCCAAAATTGACTTGTCTAACATATCTAATATCATGTGGCTATTAAGTAGTTTTCTATATCTTGGCTTTCTAACGATTCGTGTATTGATTTTATCAACAAAAATAATCCCAAACCGCCCTTTAATTGATTTTATTTCATTGATATGTTTTTCCCCACAGGCTACATAAATTGTGTTAAATGCCTGATTATAAGAAAAAAGCTGCTCTTTCAAATTAGTTAATTTATCAATATTACTTTTTATCTCAATTGCGGTTGTGCCCTCATCATCTAATATGAGAACATCACATCTTCTTTTGTTATAGTCAAAGGGAAATTCGAAGTTGATAATTCGCTGAGGTGTCCCCCCAAAAAAATTCATTATTTCTATTTTAAAACTTAGCTCATCCATTTTTAGTGTTTCTATTTAAGAATAATAGCTCAATTATATCATGTTTATTTATACAGTTCTAGCAACGGCTGCAACACCATTTTTTAATTAACTATATGATTTTAAATAGTTTAGCAAACGCGCACAAATGAATTAACTCTACATCCATGTAAGGTTTCATATTAAATTTATATACATGTTACCACTGGGACATCTATATAAAAATACAAATCACTTTACTCAAAGATCCTCTGTAAAAAATAAAGCGAATAATAACATGGTTATTATTCGCTTTAACATAATGCCACGCTATTTTCATGTTTACCGTTTCTTATGATCTGTACGTTTTTTAACCGCGCCCAATAATCTGGGTATTGCCAGAGAATACCGAGCGTGCACAGAAAGCCATGGTTGTGATACGTGATACATGAGACGCGTGAGACGAAGGTGCTCTATGCCAACGTCGGGCATGTAAAATGACAGATTTGTCTGTTTCAACTAGCCGCTATGAAGCGCAGTGCCCAGTTGTTGATACACATACATGCTAACTTCTACGAAGTGAAAGTGTTCATCTTAATTATAAGCAGGTACAAGATTCAGTGATCTGGTTGCAATTTTCTTCTTTGGTTTAATTCGGCTAATTGCATTTATTTTTTACGCTGCGTTAGCATTATACTAAAAACATAAAATACAGGATGTATCACTATGTTTAGCGAGTTGATTCTTCGCTTTTCAAAAAAACAGAATGCAACCCACAAACTCAGGGCGGCAGATGAAAAATTATCCTCCATCACACCGGCAGAGCGCTTTCTGGATGACGCTCTGCAAACCTCCACTACTGGGAATAAATATCTGGATCAGATCAGAGATAGGGACGCTTCGATCGGGCAACTTTACCGACAGCCGCCCCTTAGTCAAAGCTTCGACACGGCCCCCACTTACACCCTGCGCTACCTGTGCAGAGAGCTCTGAGATTATTAACATGCAGAATGTTAGTCACGCCGGAAATGATAGGCCAGTAAAAGAAGGACAAGATGACCGCTATGGTTTTGAACCACTGGCTGCTGGACTTGCCAGAAGAATCCTAGCTCTGAATAGGACCGTTATCGGTATTGAAGGCAGGTGGGGTGCAGGTAAAACCAGCCTCCTAAACCTTCTAATGGAACACTTGTCTGAACGAAAAAGCGAGAAGACTAAAATCCTGCCGATATCCCCGTGGCTGAGCCCTCCGGGTAGCCCGTTGATGGAATCTCTAATGTTATCGGTCGCCGCGCTGCTGATCGTACACATTTAAGCAAAAGATGTGGCATAAAGTCCGGAAGGCACCGGCTTCACCTTTGGCAAAATTGCTCATTTGACCTGCTCCCCGTTGATTAGTACACCCCGATCTTAGTAATGCCTTCATAAGCCACATTAGGACAACCCTATGAAAAAGCGTTTTCCGACCAACAGATCATCAATATTCTCCGCGAGGCTGAAGCCGAGGTTTCTGCCTGGGAACTCTGCCGTAAGCATGCTATTTCAGACGCTACTTTCTACACCTGGCGCAAGAAGTTTGGCGGCATGGAAGTCCCTGAGGTTAAGCGCTTGAATTCGCTTGAGGAAGAGAACGCCAGACTCTAGAAGCTGCTCGCTGAAGCCATGCTGGATAAGGAGGCGCTTCAGGTGGCTCTGGGTCGAAAGTTCTGACGACAGACCAGAAGGGGGACGTTGTGGTGTTGATGTGTGATGCGATCGGTCTGTCGCAACGTCGTGCCTGCAGACTTACCGATTTGTCTCTGTCGACCTGCCGTTATGCTGCTCAGCGTCCATCTGTTGATGCTCATTTGTCAGGGCGTATTACTGAGCTGGCGCTTGAACGCAGACGTTTTGGCTATCGGCGCATCTGGCAGTTGCTGCGTAAGAAGGGCCTTCACGTCAATCACAAGCAGGTATATCACCTTTTCTACGTTAGCGGACGAAGCGTAAAACGTAGGCGACCGAACGGTTTCCGCTTCTGTGCCCGGATGCGCCGAATGTGACCTGGTCGATGGATTTCATTATGGACGCACTGGCCACCGGTCGCAGGATCAAGTGCTTGACCTGCGTGGATGATTTCACAAAGGAATGCCTGACTGTCACTGTTGCCTTTGGGATTTCAGGCGTGCAGGTCACGCGTATTCTGGACAGCATTGCGCTGTTTCGCGGCTATCCGGCTACGATAAGAACCGATCAGGGCCCGGAGTTTACCTGCCGCGCGCTCGATCAGTGGGCCTTTGAGCATGGAGTGGAGCTGCGACTTATCCAGCCCGGCAAGCCGACACAGAACGGATTTATTGAGAGTTTTAACGGACGCGTTCGCGATGAATGCCTGAATGAGCACTGGTTCAGCGATATTGTTCACGCCATGAAAACGATTAATAACTGGTGGCAGTATTATAACGAGTGCCGTCCACATTCGTCGCTGAATTACCAGACACCATCTGAATTTGCAGCGGGCTAGAGAAATAGAAAATTACAAGTTAATCAAACCGACATTACTAACTAATCGTTGTATCTAAGTCTGGGGGTAGGTCACTAAAATAAAATTTAGTAGCGTGACGTGCAGCCAGCACAGATAAAAAATCCTGACACTTATTTTATTGCGCACCTTGCTGGTGCGCCTCTTATTATTTCCTGCCAGATAAACCTGGCGCTTTATATTCAAATGATTTTATAAATGGCTTATTCCAGGCTGTTTTAAGCTGGACTTCTCTTCTCTTTCCTGATGATATATACAGGTGTTTAGCGCGGCACGAATGTGCGCCAACACACCCGCGCCGCTAATCACAATCACTATTTTAGGGAATAGTAATCATGACTGACGCCCATTCTATTGCACAACTGTCTGAACCAGAAGTCTATCCGGCAAATAACCACCAATTAACTGTTGGCTATGCAAGTCGCTATCCGGATTACAGCCGGGTACCCGCCATCACAATGAAAGGACAATGGCTGGAAGCTGCTGGCTTTGCCACTGGCACAGCAGTAGACGTAAAGGTAATGCAAGGCTGTATTGTGCTCACCGCCCGGCACAACGACAGTGAACTGATGCAGTCGATGCGCCAGGTGTGCAGGCTGTCGGCGCGGAAACAAAAGCAGGTGCAGGAGTTCATTCAGGTCATTGCCGGTAAACAGAAAGTCGTCTGAATGAGTAACCGCTCCCGACATCGCATCGGGAGCGGTTAACTATCAGGACGCGATCACTTCAACCAGCACATCAGTTGCTCAGCTTTCTTCACTGTTGACCACATTTCCCTTCTTGCAGGACAGCGCCATATTGCCTGACCGGAAAGAAACGCTATCGTTGAAGTCAACGTTATACCACTTTGATGCAAAGTTAATGCGCCAGTTGCCCATTCCCTGAACAAAATGGATCTTTAATGTCTGACCACATTTATCATCGGGATAAATTGAGGTTCATTTAATCTGTTAGGCTTATGACACACTGAATATCCTGAAATAGTTATCCTGCTTTATATCGAATGCTGGATCTCTTATTACACTCAGGCCTTAAACACCTGCGTCTGATGCCACTCAATAAACTGATCTGCAGGCCACAGTACTTTATCTTTAGGCAGATGAAGTGTTTGCCCCTCAAGTGACCAGAAAAGCTGCTCCACCATCGGACTACGGTTGATTCCACCTGATATCTGAATCCTGAGATCTTCATCAATGCCGATGGCACCTTTGTCGAATGCAGAGTGGTGTACAGAGCAGAGCGCCAGCCCGTTATTAACTTCACAAGGTCCGCCATATTGCTTCCAGCGTATATGCGCAGCCTCCAGCCCAACCAAAGCTCCGTCCAGTCTTAAATCATACCCACAGATAGCACATTGCGAATGGTAAGCCCGTAAAATCATGTCACGAAAGCGAGGGTCGCGTGCTCTCATCAGCGTAATTAAATCGAAGCCCAGCAGTTCGGCCAGCTTTATCTGCAGGCTTTCCGGAAATCGCTCGGTCAGAATCTGCTGTGCCAGTTTATCGATTAGGGCTGGATTTTTTTGCAGAGTCTGGAAGCTGTCTTCATCAAACCCACCGGCAACCTGGTTTTCGATTAACTCTCGTTTTGTCGGCTGGATGTTGCCTTTACGCGGTTTGCAACTCTCGCTGTTTTCCAGCGTCCAGAACCCATCAGTCCTTAAGCGCCAGAAAGGCATATTCGGGTAGTAATCCCGTCTTTTAGGCCCAAACTCGATCAGTAATCGGGTTAACGGTTCGTGAATTTCATTGCCGTAATCAAATAGACGGGAATGACCTTTCCTGTATTGAGATAAGACGTAGAGGAGCAAAAGAGGCTTGTGCGGGGCACATTGGTCGCCTTTGCGCCAGACAGCGACATCGGAAATAGCGGCTTGTAGCGTTTTACCTGAGGTCATAATCGAGGGTAAGCAGTGAAAAATTATTGCGATCATGCTCTTAAAAACGAGGAGATTCAATGGGCGTAGCTCAGTCACTCAGCGTGCTGCATATGTTTTCAACCGTACCGGGTTTGGGTATTAGTCAGGCACCTGATTCGCGATCGCTGGAGCGCGTATCCATCTCAAAATTCTATCGGCCAGATAAGGTTGGGGTGCCGCCAGACGCGGCGTTAGCCAAAGTGTCTGAGCTAAAGCACAAGTTCAGAATGTGCCCGAATAAATGAACATCCACAGCCGGACGTCATCATAGCGGCTGGCCGACAAAGACAAGCCTGTCAGAATACAGGCACGACGTTGCGTCAGACTCTTTGTCTGACACCTTACTTTTATTACTTACCGCTACTGGCCTGTCGCAGACCCATCTGCCACAGTTTCCTGAACCGGCTACCATGAAAGTTTACTGTAAATATTATTGGTTCGAATTACATGCCCTTGCTTAATTGCGAAATATGATAATCATCGCAATCACTCCTCGATCTCTCCCTGAAAAATAATTTATATAAACGCTCTTATATGGAGTGGTTGTCCCGGATGAAGATAATGAAAGTAACATTATCTTCAGAATATTAAAAAAAGTGATTTAGTTATAACAACCTTGTAATAATCATTGTAAATCTATACCCCTTTTGTCCTCATTAACTTTGTAATGAGTCTGATTTTCACTATAAAGGTTGGAAAATCGCCTGTAGCATTATCAATCAACTAGCCTGAATAAGGGATGCTTATGGCGCTACATGGAAAGTTTGTAATTAATGATGCTTACTACTCACCCTTATTCTTTCCGGGCGTGGGAACGTTCTTAGCGTTCTCTGGCAATGGTGCTTACCGCAATCGTGGAGCCTGTGGAATGATTTCCGGAGAGGGGCCGGTACCAGCAGGAAAATACTGGATTGTTGACCGTCCTCAGGGAGGGCTCAAATCACAATTAAATGCCGGTGTCAGGGATATTTATAACCACTTTGCCAGTGGCGCTACGTTCAGGCATTCCGAATGGTTCGCAATATGGCGGGATGATGGGACGATCGATGATTACACATGGGTAGAGAACGTCAAGCGAGGTAACTTTCGTTTGCATCCGGGCGCACTATCCGAAGGGTGTATTACGCTTCCGCATGACTCTGATTATGCCATGTTACGTAACGCATTACTGAGAACGCAAAAGATAGCGGTTCCTTGTATGAAGCAACTAATGGCCTACGGAACGATTGAGGTAATTGCCAATGGCAAAACATGCCCTTAATCTTTTTATCAAAATAGCGCTGTTTACTGCAATTATGCTGATCGTAGCTAAAGTGGTTCCCTATGATGGTTTAGTTGTTGCTATAACGGCATTATTTGATTTTCAAAGCGCACAGAGATTTACCCATTTCATTCTGGGTGAGCCTGATCCGGAGTCCTGGGAAGCGTTACAGGTTTACTTTAGTCTCTTAATAAATACACTGATCAGTGTTCCTGTCATGAGCGTGGTTCTCTCTGTTTTTAAGGGCGTGACGCATAATATTGAGCTGGCTCGTCTTCCTGAAGAGTGGGCTTTTTCAACATTACGCCGGTTAGCAAAGATATTCACGTTCACATGCATTTTTTGGATACTGTTCCGTTGCCTGCCTTATCACGCTTTTTTTCCAGATGAAAAGGTGTTTTCAGCATTTACTCTGGCGACATTGGTAGTCTTAAACCTGCTATTGACGATTGCCTGCTACAGCTTAATCACCAAGAAAATGACATTCAAAAGGAGTTTGTAAAATGCCTATTCCCGCGTATATGTGGCTTAAAGATGACGGCGGTGCTGACATCAAAGGTTCAGTTGATGTTCAGGAACGTGAAGGCAGTATTGAAATTGTTGGTTTTAGTCACGGACTGAACATTCCGGTAGACAGTGCTAACGGTAAAATTACCGGTAAGCGCTCACACTCGCCAATGATGATTGAAAAAGAATTCGATAGTGCCAGCCCTTATCTTTACAAGGCTGTCGCAACAGGACAGACGCTGAAAAGCGCCGAAATTCGTTGGTATCGGATTAATTATGCGGGGCAGGAAGAGTGCTATTTTATTATGACTATGGAGGGAGTGAAAATTACGGGTATTAATCCGGGGATGCCAAATACCAAAATGACCGGTAATTTACAGATTAACCATATGGAATCTGTTTCCCTGATGTACGAAAAAATTACCTGGCGTTATGTTGATGGCAATGTGCAGTACACAGATGACTGGAATGTACGGACCTGAAGGATTTTGATTACAGATGCTTAAGCTCACTTTTAGCGCTGAAGCATTCGGCAAGACTTGAAGGGTTGTAAGGAGACATTCAATTATAACCTCTCAGCACCACAACAAGCATTAACGATTCTTTTATCCGGATGCCTTCTGGATTACCTAAAAAATTCCCACACAGACTTATAAGAATTTTGGTTCGTATACGCCACAAGTACTAAATGAAGCTGGTTTTATTCAGGGTATCCAACCATAACGTCTCAGAATACTGTTTGTTATTTTCTGTGAAACCACAGCAGACCACTTTAGAATTGATGATCTGCTAGCCGTGGTCGCGCTTTACAGTGGTATTAACGATCAGAAAACCCGTACTAAACCAAAAGGCGCTAAAGCAGGAACTTCACGTATTTCAACGATGCGGAAATATTTTAAGTCTGCCAAATTTCCATTTGGTATAAAGTTACCGACATGGGTTGGTGGATACACCCCATGGACAGCTAAACGAAGAATGGTCTCAAAATTGAGCGCTTTTACAGGTCGGACTATTCCTCTCATCGGTGAGGTGATTTTAATTGCAGATATAACGCAAATAACTTACGTCTCCATACGTGATTACAATCGTATAGCGCGAGGTAGTGATAAATTATGGTAGAGGACATTGGACAACGCATTTTTGCTTTAGCCAAACGGCATAACGGTTTTTACTTATTCAACAATGAGAACAAGCAAAGATTACTTACACCCGAAACCGACTTAGATACGGATATGCAGTTGGATGTGGGCGAAGCCGAAGAGCTAATGGATGAGTTTTTCACCGAGTTTCAGGTCACCAGGGGAAGCTTAAGGATTGAAAATTATTATCCTGATGAACCAATTTTCTGGAACCCGTTCAACAAGCCTAACCCCATTGCGGTGCCCGATTTAACTATCGGAATGCTGATTGAATCAGCAAAAGCCGGTAAATGGTTATACGACTAATCAACAGCAAGAAGCATTAAAAATGGCTGTGCCTGTACACTTATTTTTAACTGATGATGGGGGAGCAATGATTCGTGGTTCATCTGATGTTGCAGACCGCGAAGGGAGTATTGAATCCCATCGCCGGTCAGTCATGTCGTTTCTTTTGCCTTCAGATTTTTCCTTTCTCCGGCCTGCTGCCATTCCAATAGCTAATGATGATTCATTGCTCAATGAGCGTGCACGCGTTATCGCTCTCCTGCCATTCATTTAAGGCAACTAACCTGACCCATTTAGTCGAAACCTGTCGGAAAGAAACAGATAAATATCCCCTGGCCAGGTCAGGTGCTGACCCGCTCCTCACAGAACCAGCTTTAAAAATCCCCATTCCTCTCAGCATTTGAAACAGGTTCCAGATCTGACCATTGCGGGTTGCTTGCGTGAGTAAAGGCTGGAGAATAACGGCATGACTCACGCCCGGACCCGGAGTTCATCATGAACAGTACCGTCTATGACGCTTTCCGTTGCCTGGAGCTGCTCGCTTCAGCGGCCCGGCCGCAGGGCATTCGTGAAATGGGACGTGAACTGGCGCTCGACTCGGCCAAAATAACGCGCCTGATGAAAACGCTGCTGGCGCTGGATATGGTGCATCGCGATGCGCGGCGCAAATACAGCCTCGGCATCGGTATCCATCGTCTCTCGGCCTACGCTATCCATAATTCAGCGTTTTATAATGCGGTGATCGGCATTCTGGAAGAGAGCGGCAACCCGGCTATTTCTATTGTTATCGGCGTCCTGAGCGGCACCAATGTGGTCTACATCATCCATACACGCGGAGGAGAAAGCATTGCCCGTGCTATCGGGAATTATCAATCCTATCCGGTGCATGACTCGGTGATTGGCATCAAATTATTATCAGCAATGAGTAATCAGGAAATTATCAGCCAAATCGGTATTCATGATTATCGGCTGCTGAAAAATGATATTGAACAGGCACGCCGCCATCAGGTGTTCGCCAAGGCCTATGGTCAGCATGATTACCGACTGGCATGTAATATCCCTGGCATGCCAGCGGCCATCGCCTTATCCAATATCAACAGTGAAAAGATGGACGTTGAGATGTTAAGTTTGTACCTGATATCTGCCGCGAAAAAAATCAGTGGCGAACCACTGACTATGTTAAATCAATAATTTACAGCGCTTCGCCGTTTCGGCAACCGACTGCCCGGGCCTGTACAACGACGAACCTATCCCGACACTGTCATAGTGAACCAGATAGTCAGCCGCATTATCGACCGTTATCCCGCCGACCGCTGAAAACCGTACCGGCTGAGAAAGCGGGCCTTTGATCAGTTGCGGATAATTAACCGGCAATGCGCAGGCCGGAAATATTTTCATCACCTCCACGCCCAGTCCGGCAGCAAGGAAAATTTCACTGGCGCTAAACACTCCGGCATACACCGTTAATCCCTGCTTTTTCGCTTCGGCTACCAGCTGCGGATCAAGATTGGGTGTGAGAATAAACCGGGCTCCGGCGGCCAGGCTTTCATCGACCTGGCGGCGATTAACCACCGTTCCTGCGCCAATATTCAGGTGAGGACCGAAGTGCTTAACCGCTGCCTGAATACTGGATTGCCAGTCAGGCGAGTTAGCTGTGATTTCTATCTGGCTGATGTCATTATCCAGCAGGCAGCGGATATGGTGATTAACCTCTTCCGGACGAATGCCGCGTAATATAGCGATAACCTGTGAGTTAATAGCCATGGCGGAACACCTCATTCAGTCCGGCTATCAGGGCGGTTTCCGCAGGCAGAAATTCTGCCGGCTGATTTAGCGCCTCACAGGCCAGCCGGTAATGCGCTAACAGGCTTTCACTGCCGATAAAACAGATCGTCTCCGGGTCAGTCGCCCCGGATAAAAGTTCATGGCCAATCAGTAACCCGGATAGCCATGCCGCTGCCGCCTCTGCCGCGAGGGCCTTAAGGATATAACGCCCCCGACAGCGGAAAAGCTCGCTAATCAAATCGGTTTGCTGATGCTGAATTCTCTGCGCCGTTTCAATACCGCTTAGAAAGGCTTGATGTGACCAGCATTGCTCGGGCAATCCCTTGCCCAGCACCGAGTGATTAAGCAATAGCGCATACAGCTCACCGGTCATCAGCGTCTGTAATCGGGTCACCTGCTGCTGCTGACGATCGACTCGGAGCCACTTACTGTGGGTGCCGACAGCGGCAAAGTTCTGCGCAGCAGAGAGCATCAACCCGCCGGCCAGTTGCATCTCTTCCCCGCGGCATATTTCATTCACCCGTCGGTCACAGATACCCGGGCGCAGACTCACCGGGTTCGGGATGATCCCCGGCAGCGGCTGGCCTTTACCGAAAAGCGCGCTGAAGCTAAGCGGTAAACTGAGATATCCCGCGTCAGCGAGGCCGATATTGCTGCCAATCATGCCGCACAATATAACCGGCAGCTGTTCATCATAAGCCTCGCCGAGCCGTAACAGTTGCTGCTGCAATATTAACGGCAAGGCAGCGCGCTGGCATTTACCGACCCCGCAGTCCGCCTCGACCGTTTTGATCATCCTGCCATCTCGTACGCTCAGCGCCCGAAAATTACTGGTGCCCCAGTCGACCGCGATATAGTTCATGCCTGCCTCTCCAGTACCGCCAGCGGCAGCGCATCGGTCAGTTCCTTCAGCTCCAGACGGGTAATCTCATCCAGACTTTTTGCTGGTTCGCGGACGTAATCACTGCTAAAAATCCCTGCCCGGTGCAGCACGGTTTTATGAATAGCCACGCCGATACCGGGCTGGACACCGTAGCGAAGAAAGGGCAGGTAACGGTAAAAATGGCTCTGGGCTGCTTTTCGATCCTGATGCCAGCAGTGAAGAATGGTATTAATCACGTCCGGGAATTCGCAGGCCGGCATCGTGCCGGTTATCCCCCGGCAGAGTTCTTCAAACAGAAAGCCGGCATTCAGGCCGCCAAACAGGCCGACCCGATCGCCTAATGCCTGTTTCAGTGCGCTGATTTTTAGCGTCGTCGGTGGCTGCTCAACTTTGATGTACTTGATGGTCGGGAAATCTTCGCAAACACGAACCAGCGTCGTTACCGGCATGGTCACACCGGTCATCAGCGGTGCATCCTGAATCATGATATCGATGCTGCAGGCCTGACTGATATCCCGCCAGAAGCGGTAGAGTTCTTCCGGGCCGGGTTTAACCACGGCGGGGGGATTAACCATAGCGATATCGGCACCCCAACGCTGTACCCGGTTGATCTCATCAATTGCGACGGCTGAAGAGGCACCGCCCGCCGCCGCCACCAGCGGCAAATCGCCGACCTGTTTTTTGACGCAGTAAAAAAGCGCCTGCTTCTCATCCTGCGTCAGAGCATAGCCTTCAGAAGCATTGCCAAACAGCGCCAGCCCATCAACGCCCTGCTGCAACAGAAAGTGGACCAGGCGTTCAACTGAGGCAAGATCCAGCTCGCCTTGTTCAGTAAACGCGGTGGCCAGAATAGGCACGTTACCTTTTAGCATGTTGCCTCCGTCAGATGTTTACGTAGACCCTCTTCATCGATTTCAATCCCCAGTCCGGCTCCCCTTGGCAACTGATATGCGCCTTGTTCACAGACCAGCGGCTGTTTAAGTAACTGATTAGCGACGTTGAAAACCGGAGGCTGGTACTCAAGCATGAACAGATTAGGTATTGCGGCAGCGGCATGGATTGAGGCGGCGATACACGGCCCCTGACCCACGCTCAGATGAGGGGCTACACGCAGGTTCCAGGTTTCCGCCAGCGCGGCGATATGCATCAGTTCGCTGATACCGGTACGGCCAACATCAGGTTGCAGGATGTCTGCGGCGCGTTGCTCAATCAGCGGCTTAAACTGGTAGCGGGTGCGTTCCGTTTCACCCAGCGCAATGGCTATCGGGCTTTTGGCGCGCAGTTCACGATGACCGGCAACATCTTCTGGCAGCAGCGGCGCTTCAAGGAAGCCAACACCAAGCGCGTGCAGGCGCTGTGCGAGTTCACTCGCTTCGGTAACGCTGTAATTCCAGTGGGCATCAACGAACAGTTGTGCTTCCGGGCCGAGCGCTTCACGGATAACTTTTACATTGTGGATGTCTTCGCTGACGCCATAACCCAATGCCAGTTTAAAGGCGCTGAACCCCTTTTCCTGCCAGCGTCTGGCCAGCACAGCGCGGGATTCCAGATCCGGTTCCGGCAAGCCGGAGACATAGCAAGGAATGGTCTCGCGGTAGGCTCCCCCGAGCAGCTGATACACCGGCAAATTGAGGATCTGGCCTTTAAGATCCCACAGAGCGATATCTACGGCGGCCAGCGCATCAATATGGTAGCCCGTGATATGGCCGCGATCGCGCATCGCATCGTACATGCGTGAATTCAGCACGGCGCTATCGAACGGCGATCGACCGATAATTAACGGCCTGAACAGCTGGTTGATCAGTTCAGCAATCACCTGCGGTACTACCGGTGCCAGCGCCTCGCCCCAGCCGACGTGGCCGTCGCGGGTGGTAATCTTTACCAGGCAGGTTTCCATCTTGCGGGAATAGACGCAGCGGTATTCAGGGCGATAATAATAATCCGCTTCATTGCCAGTGGCGTTGCCGCCCAGATAGATCTGGTCAGCGGCAATTTTCAGCGGAAAGCATTCAACCTGACTGATTTGCATATTAACTCCGGTTCAGATTAATCAAGGATTTTGCCGGCGGTCTCTTTGGCGAACCACACCGCAATAAAAGAGACGAGGGCAGTGATCATTACGTACCAGGCGGGAGAGAGCGGATCGCCGGTCCAGGCAATCAGGCTGGCTGAGGCCAGAGGCGTTACGCCGCCAAACACCGCCACCGTCAGGTTGTAGGCGACGGCAATGCCGCCGTAGCGAATGGCGGTGGGAAACAGCTCCACCATCGCTGCGCCACAGCCGCCGTTAAACATGGCGACAAATACGCCCAGCAGGCTCATGGCCGCTATCGACGTCATCACCGAACCTTGCGTCATCAGCAACATGGCGGGATAGGTCAGTAGAATGAAGCCGCCACATCCCATCAGCATTAACGGACGGCGGCCCCAGCGATCGGAAAGATAGCCGGTAAGCGGCATACAGACAGCGACACTGAGCAAGCCCAGCGTGGTGATGAGATAAGAGTCGGTCCGGCTGTAATGCAGGTGGGTGGAGAGGTAGCCCGGCATAAAGGATTGCAGCACCCAGCTGCTGACCGCTTTAACCACCACAAAGCCGACGCAGAAAAGCAGGGCGCGGCCAGATGAGCTGAGCGTTTTGCGCAGCGGCGATTTCTCGATCTTTCCGCTGGCCTGCAGCTTATAAAATGCAGCCGAGTCTTCCATATTGCGGCGCATATACAGCCCACCCAGGCCGAGCGGGGCGGCAAGCAGAAAGGGAATGCGCCATCCCCAGTCGTTCATTGCGGCGTCGCTTAACGTATGGGTCAGCAGCAGTACCAGCCCCGAGCCACAAACGAAGGCCATAAAGCTGAAGTTTTCGCTCCAGCAGGTGAGCGTAGCCCGCCGGTTCGGTGCGGCGCTTTCGGCCAGATAAGTAATAACCCCGGAACTTTCACCGCCCGCCGCAAAGCCCTGCACCAGTCGGGTTATTACCAGCAGGATAGGGGCGATAATGCCTGCCTGGTGCCAGGTCGGCAAAATCCCCATCACAAAGGTTGAGAGTGAGGTAATCACAATCACCGTGACCAGCACTTTGCGTCGGCCCAGACGATCGCCCATTGAGCCAAAGAACAGCCCGCCCAATGGACGCATAAGAAAGCCGGAACCGAACACGGCGAAAGACTTTAACAGCGCGGTTGCCGGATCGGCGCTGACAAAAAAGTTGCTGGCGATAATGGCCGCCAGGGTGCCGTACAAGCCAAAGTCAAACCACTCGATAAAGTGACCTATCCCGGCAGACATCATAATTTTGGCGGTGCGTCTGGGCGAACGTTTAACTGTCGTCGGCGCGACCTCAATACCGTACTGGCGGGCTGAATGATCCATACGCTCTCCTGAAGGTAATAACGATGACCACATTGGGTGGCTGTTGGAATGAGCGTATGAGCTTTAGGCGCAGCATGTCGGAACGGGCGAGGATTGCGTGAGGTGGAGCAAAGATTGAATCGTTTTTTTGCTTCACATAGTGAAGCAACCAGCGGCGCGCCGGTTAAATGCAGCCATCTGCCCGGCACCAGTCCTGTTAACTAACCTTCTGATTAAACGGTTAATGAAAAAACGGCCAGCGCAGCAGAGCGCACTGCTCTCCGCCACGCTGGCCGTTGCGATTTACCGTCAGCGGCACCTATCAGCTACCTAACATCACGCCATCTTCAGCCGCTGCAGCCGTTTCTCGCGGCGGATTTTGCGCTCTTCCATCACTGCAACCATCGCCATCAGAGTGATACAGGCGATAGCGGCGGCATCCAGCGCGGCAAAGGTGCCGGCCCAGCCGGTCAGGCCGAATATCGGCGTGCCGTCGGCGATCATGCCCAGGCCGAGTTTGGCGAAGCTGTCGCCAATCAGATAGGCGAAGGTACCTTTGATGCCATCCGCTGCGCCGATGGCTTTTTTCGGCACAAAGCCGACCGCGGCGACGCCGATTAACAGCTGCGGACCAAATACCAGAAAACCAAGTGCGAACAGCGAAGCCAGATAAATATACTGGTTGCTGGCATGCTGATAGATCCCCAGCGTGGCGATAATCAGCGCCAGCGCCACACAGGCCACCAGCCCGCGACGACCGTTGGCCAGATCGGATAACCAGCCCCACAGCAGCGTGCCGACCAGCGCACCGACTTCAAACAGGGTAAAGCCCTGAATCGCCACCTCTTTAGAGAGTTTCAGCTCCTGAAACGCGTAAACGGTTGACCACTGATCGATGCCGATGCGCACCACATACAGGAAGATATTGGCGAAGCACAGCAGCCAGATCACTTTGTTTTTCAGCACGTACTCAACGAAGATCTGCCATTTGGTCATCGACTCATCTTCGGCTTCTTTATCTTCTTCGCTCAGCTCTTCACCAAACAGCTCTTCGGCTTTGCCCAGCCCATACGACTCCGG
The DNA here is from genome assembly GCF_053474785.1 of Pantoea sp. PGP6. Taxonomy (NCBI): domain Bacteria; kingdom Pseudomonadati; phylum Pseudomonadota; class Gammaproteobacteria; order Enterobacterales; family Erwiniaceae; genus Pantoea; species Pantoea sp. PGP6. The sequence continues at coordinate 3,749,354 of NZ_JBQBMA010000001.1, read as the reverse complement.
CGAATCACTGCCGAAACGCAGACCGATAAAGCCAACAATCAGCGCAATAATCGACGGGAAGATAAACATCCCAATCACGTGGCCGTCGAACAGATAATTGGCACCAAACAGCGCCACGCCTGCCGCACCGGCACCGCCGAGGTTATGCGAAATATTCCACATCCCCAGATAGGTGCCACGCTTGCGGCGCGGGGTCCATTTAGTGATGGTCGAGTAGCTACAGGAGCCGCCGGTACTCTGGAAGAAACCGCTCAAGGCATAAAACGCAATCATCAGGAACAGACTGACCGATCCGGTGCCCATGCTGGCGCTGAAGCCGAGCATACAGATGGCCGACAGGATCAGCATAAACGGCAGGAACTGCTTGGTGTTTTTGCCGTCGGCGTAATAGGAGACCAGCGTTTTACCGACGCCGTAGGTGATCGAGAAGCCGAGACCAATCATCCCCAGCTGCGTCATGCTTAGCCCGTAGGTGGTGATCATATCGTTCTGCGCAATGTTGAAGTTCTTGCGGATCAGATACATGGTCAGGTAGCCGATAAACACCACCAGATAGGACTGCATAAAGGGTCTGAACCACAGCTTGCGCCGCTCGTCGAGCGGCAGGTCCAGGGTCGGTTTGCGCACCTGATTAAGAAAGGCCAGCATGGATGGGGGTTCTCCTGGTTGGAAAAGCTGCAACGGGCAGCGAATGGCTGGCATTGTAAAAATCAGCCGCCCGCCTGGCCTGAGACAGCCGCCAGGCGAAACCAGGAAAATTTCTTAGTTTTGCCCCACATGCGGCAAAAAGGAGAGGCGCATCACGCTTCGTCGACCGGACGCGGCGCCTGCGCATTGAGGAATGGCAGCAGCAGCAGTGCGGAGATACCGGCCGCAATCGCAATCACCGCAAAGAAGCCGCTCCAGTGCCAGCTGTCGATCACCCACGCCAGCGGCCAGCCGGAGAGCGACGCGCCAAGATAGGCGAACAGCCCGACAAAGCCGGTCGCCGCACCCGCCGCCTCCTTGTGAGAACACTCGGCCGCCGCCATGCCAATCAGCATCTGCGGACCCGAGACAAAGAAGCCGGTAGTGAAAAAGCACGCCGTCTGCATCACGTAACTGGTGAACGGCATCAGCCACAGCGATCCCACCGACAGCAGGATCCCGGCGGCGAAAATCAGGTTCATCGGGCCGCGGTTGCCGTTAAACAGCTTATCCGATCCCCAGCCGGCCACCAGCGCGCCGATAAATCCGCCCAGCTCAAACATCGTCACCCCTGAATTGGCGGTTACCAGATCGACGCCCAGCGTCTCCGAGATGTAGAGATTGCCCCAGTCGTTGATCGCCGCGCGTACCACGTAAACCAGCACATAACACAGCGCCAGCAGCCAGATGTAGGGGTTCAGCAGCACGTAGCGGGTGAGGATCGCTTTGCGGCTCAGGCCCGCGCCTTCCTGCTGCTGCGCCATCTCCATCTCATCCTGCCGCCAGTCGCCGACCTCGGGCAGGCCAACGGTCTGAGGCCGATCGCGCAGTCGCCAGCAGAGAAACAGACCGGCCAGAATCGCTAATCCGCCCGCCACCATCATCCCGCTGCGCCAGCCGTAATGCAGCGCCACCGCCCCGATCATCATCGGAATCAGTGCGCCACCTACGTTGTGCGCGGTGTTCCACAGCGCCCACCAGCCGCCGCGTTCATTGCGCGAATACCAGGCGGTCAGCAGGCGGGCGCAGACCGGCGCGCCCCAGCCCTGGAAGAAGGCGTTAACCGCCCACAGCAACGCAAAGGCCCACAGCGAGGTGGAGAAGCCGAACAGGATGTTCACTACCCCGGTGGCAATCAGTCCCAGCCCCATAAAGTAGCGGGCGTTGGAGCGGTCGCTGACGATGCCGGAGAAAAATTTCGACAGGCCGTAGGTGATGTAAAACAGCGTCGCCAGCAGGCCGATATCGGTACGGGTCATCACGCCGCTGGCGAGGATCTCCGGGGCGGCGGCGTTGAAGCTTTTGCGGGTGAAATAGAACAGCGCATAGCCCAGCCAGATGGTCACCATGATATGCCGTCGCCAGTAGCGATAGCGGCGATCGATCTCCGCTTTATCCTGCAGCGGGGCGGCGTTGGCCGGGGTTTTCAGAAAGCTAAACACATTCACTCCTCACACCGTACGCAGCGGCAAATGAACGCTGACGCGGGTGCCGTGGGTACAGGATATCGCCAGCGTGCCGCCCAGCGCGGCCACCCGTTCGCGCATTCCGGCCAGACCAAAACCCTGCTGGCCGGAACCGGACGGCAGGCCGCAGCCATCATCTTCAATCACCAGCATCACTCGTTCATCCTGCTGCCAGCCTTTGAGCATCACCGCACTGGCGCTGGCGTGCTTCACGATATTGTTCAGGCCTTCCTGGCAGACGCGAAACAGCGTGACGCGCTGGCCTTCGCTGAGCAGGTTCTCATCAATGTGCCAGTCGAGATGGCTGACGATACCGCGATCGTCGAGTTCCATCTCACGCATCAGCGAGCGGACCGCCTGCTCCAGCGAGAGATCGTCTAGCTGACGCGGCCGTAACCGTCCCAGCAGTCGCCGCACCGAATCGTACACTCCCAGCGACAGCTGCTCGATGTGCGCGCCGCTCTGGATCACCCGGCCATTATCGGGTGCCAGCCGCTGGACGATGCCCGCCTGGGTACGAATCGCGGTGATGGTCTGGCCAATGTCATCGTGCAGCTCACGCGCTACCTCCTGGCGCACGCTCTCTTCGGTCTCGACCAGACGTTCAGCCAGCCGCCGGTTGCGCGCCAGCTCATGCTGCAGCGACTGATTAAGCTCACGCAGCCGCTGGATACCGGCACCGAGCAGCAGTCCGGTCAGGCTTTGCGCCAGCAGCGATAGCAGCAGATCGACCGGATGATCGTGCCAGGTCTGGCTGGCAATCAGGGCAATGGCATTCATCAGGGTAGCGATCAGCGCACCCTGCCAGCCGTAGTGCCACGCCAGCGCAATAATCGGCAGCGCCAGACAAAATGGCGTAAAGCGCGCCAGCTCTGCCGGCAGGCCAAGCTGCAATCCCAGGCTGATGATAAACAGCAGCAGATACCAGATAAGATGTCGGGCGCGCCAGTTAACCGGCTGGGAGATCAGCGCCGGTCCCAGCGGCTGCCAGCGGGTACGGGTGAGATAGTGCCAGATAACCAGGCAGGTAGGGGCCAGCGTCAGCCCGCCGGTGAGCGTCAGCAGCAGGGCGTTCAGCATCTCCTGCTGACCGGCCCACGGCAGCGATTGCAGCAGTGCGGCGGCGATCAGCGCGGCACCCTGACGCAGCAGCGTGCGCCAGTCGCGCTGGTGGCGATAACGGGAGATCAGCGCCACCGGCAGCAGCGTCAGCACGCCGCCGACCATCAGCAGTGGCAGATGCGCCAGCGCGACCTGGTGCGACAGCCAGATCAATAGCATCCACTCGCTGGCCAGCAGCACCGGCCAGTAGCCGCGCGGACATTGCAGCATCAGGCCCAGCCGCAGGCCAAACGGAAACAGCAGCACCGCCAGCTCGGGCCGTTGCACCAGATGCAGGCTGATGCTCCACAGGCAGAACCACGCCGCCGAAAAGATGCAGACGCTGGCGGCCACTGATATCAGCCGCGACAGAAGCGGCGTCATTGCCAGCCGTCAAACATGCGGCGCGCCAGCTCGACGTCGTTGCTGACGCCGAGTTTTTCCATCAGGTTGGCGCGGTGGACGTGAACGGTTTTTGGCGACAGGCCCAGCTCGGCCGCAATGGTTTTCACCGGCATCCCCTGCGACAGCTTCTCGGCTACCTGGCGTTCGCGTCGGGTCAGCGGGTCCTGACGTCCGGCGGCCAGCTTAAGGGCGATCTCCGGCGTCAGGTAACAGCCACCGGCCGAGACCGTGCGCACGGCAGCGATCAGCTCATCGGGGCGACAGCGTTTGGAGAGATAACCGCGCGCGCCGGCGTTAAGCGCCTGCTCCACCAGCGCCGGACTGTCGTGTACCGACAGCATAATGGTGGCTAAGCCGGCGGGAAGCTGGCTCAGCAGTTCCAGACCGGAGAGATCGGGCATCGAGATGTCGCAGATACAGACCTGCACGCCGCGTCCCGGTAAACCCGCCAGCGCCTCTCGGCCCGATCCAAACTCGGCCACAACCTGAAAATCGGGTTCCAGTCCCAGCAGTTGGGCAAACCCGGAGCGGACGATCAGGTGATCGTCAATAAGCGCGATGGTAATCATGATGCGTTCCTGGCGGGTAAATTCGCGCTTACCTTAGCGATAAGCGCGTGGCTGTTCAAGTCGTGAGCAGTCTGGCACGAGGACGGTGGCGGGATGTTGATCCCGGTGGGATCGGAGCGATCATCAGCGCAGCGGCAGGATCGTCTGGCGTGGCAGGCCGGGCGGCGATCCCACTCCGGCCAGGTGACGAATTAATGCAGACAGCACTGCTTATATTTTTTACCGCTGCCGCACGGGCAGGGATCGTTACGACCTGGCAGCTTTTCTACCGAGATCGGCTTCTGCGGCACCGGCACCGCTTCAGGCTGGGAGATCCAGTGATCGTGCAGCGCCAGCGCAGCAGGGCGGATCGCCTCAATGCTGGCTTCCATCTCATCCGGCGTCATCGCATCCAGTTTTTCGAGATTCTCTTCCACGCCGTGTAAGGCGATGGCGTCCAGCGCCGGTTGCAGATCCTGCGGCAGGGCAGACCAGTCGGTCAGCGATACGCCGCGCATGTAGCCGAAGCACCACTCTTCAACCACGGTAAATTCCAGACCTTCCATCTCACGGATGCCAAACAGCGGTTCGAACTGCTCAGGGAATTCAGACAGCCGGTCAGCCACATCATTCATGTGCTGAAAACAGAGCTCCATAAAACGCGTCATTTCACGTTCGTTGCTCCATTTTGGGATCTGCTTCTCGCCGCCCCACAGCGCCACCAGCCATTTGCTGGGTTCGACGGTGGTCGGTCCGGACAGCACGGCGGTCAGCAGACCGTCCAGCTCGGAGACATCCAGAATCGACGCTTCGTTGCCATATTTTTCCAGCATATCTTCCAGCCATTGCAGCTCTTTCTCGGACAGTGGGCCTTCTTTCATGCGGTTGCCTCCCGGGCATTTCAAAAATGTGAGCACGGCGTTCAAGCCATAAAGCCGCAGCAGTGTACACCCTTGCGCGCTGCAACACAGCTTACCTCAGGCCGGGCAGGTGGTTTCAGTTGCCGGCACGGCGACCCTCAATCCGCCGGTTACACCACTTTTAGTCGGTTTAGCGCGCTATAGCCGACTGTCGCTTTGTGATACATTTTTGCGCGACAGCGGGTCTGTTACATCACGATCAAACTTAATTAACTGATTATTATAATAAAAAATGAGAACAGACTTTTTCTCCGGTCGGGCGAGCACGCTTCGCACCTGGCGGGATCTCCACCGCCGTGCCTCAGGCCGATTCAGAATAATAGCCCTGCTGTGGCCTGCCATCATCCTGATCCTCGCGGGTTGTGGCACTCTGTCGCAGACGTCGGCCCCGGTCGGCGACCGCGTTTACCTGACTCACGCCACCTTCCATGAAAATGTTGACGACATTGTGCGTCACTACATGCAGCAAAAGCAGGTTCCCGGCATCAGCATTGCGATCGTTCATCGTGGTGGTCCGGCACAATTTTACGCTTATGGGGTGACCGATCGGCAGCACCGTTATCCGATTACGCCCGACACGCTGTTTGCGCTCGGTTCGCTGAGTAAAGGGGTGACGGCAGAGGTGATTAGCCAGCTGGTGAATCAGGGCCAGCTGCACTGGCACGACACGCTGGCCGATCTGCTGCCTGGGGTGCGGCTGAGCGAGGACGCAAAACGCATTACGCTGCTGCAACTGGTCACCCACACCGCTGGTCTGCCGCGTCAGGATATGGACTTGCCGATGCTGTATCAGTTCATCCGCTATCTGGGCAATGGCGAAAACTTCTATAGCAATCTCGACAGCGATGCGCTGCTCGATTATCTCGCCGATTTCTCTGCGCCAGCGGTGCGCGTGCCGCATTACTCCAATCTCGGCTATGCGCTGCTCGGCTATATTCTGCGTGAACGCTTTCATCAGGATATCCAGTCGCTGGCCTCAACGCTGATTTTTACGCCGTTGCAGATGACGCACAGCAGCTTCCGGCCCGAAACGCTGGCCGGGTATCCGCTGCGCGCACTCGGTCACGCCGGCGATCAGCCCAAATTTATCGCCCGTGGCGCGCTGACGCCGGACTGGCATTTCCACGGCAACATGGTGGCGGCAGCCAGTCTTTACAGCAATGCACGCGATCTGATCGCTTATCTGCGTGCGCATCTGAGCGCCACCGGCGATCGGTCGCTGGATCAGGCCTTTGCCGCGGTGAATCGGGCGTGGTATCAACAGGGAAGCCAGGCACAGAATATCGCCTGGGTCACCGATCGGGTCGCGGGAGAGCAAATAACCTACCAGGTCGGTTACATTGGCGGCTATGCCAGCTTTATCGGCTACGATAAAGCCCGTGGCAACGCGATTGTAGTGCTGCAAAACGCCTTTAACTGGAGCAACTATTTAGGCATTGCGTTGTTGGTCGATCTGGCAACTAAGGATAAAGTGGTTGGACAGTAACCGGTGCGTGGTGAAACGAATAGCGTCGTCTTTCCTTACACTTAGCTTTGACGCGAGGGGAACTGTATCGCTATAAAGATTGTCTTTAGCCTGTCTACCGTCACTAAAATCAATTTAACGTGGAAATCATTATGCGCAGGACTCAACGTGTACTTTTCTCAATGGGATTACTGGTTGGCTCGCTGAGCCTGATCCCTGCTGTGCAGGCCGCCGGTGAAGCAACGGATACCGTTCCGCCGCCGCCACAGATTCAGCCTGCCAATCCTGACGCCCAGTCGCAGCCTGGCGCGGTTAACGCTCAGCCGGATGCCGGTGCCGCACAGACTGAGGCGCCATCCAGCTCACAATCGAATGATGGCATTACGCCGACCACGCCAGCGCCGTCGACTGGCGGACAGCCGAACTACGATCTCAACATCATCATCATCGACTACAAACAGTATAAAGTCGGCGACACGGTGCCAGAGAAGTACACTGATAAAACCTACACCATTACCGAGTGGCAAAAACGTAATCTGCCTGCGCCGCAGGAGAATACCCACTGGGCCTATATCAACGCCAATTACATCCTGATTACCAATGACACCGGCAAAATCGTCATGGGGAAATCGGGCGATATCTTCTTCCGCGGTTAAAATAAGCGGTTAAAAAATCAGCCGGTCAGCACGACCGGCTTTTTTTTAGCTGAAACGCTCCGCACCAAAGCTTGCCAGCATCGGATGTTTTTCGCCGCTGATCATCTCGTCCGCCAGTAATTCCCCGACAATCAGCGCCAGCGTGGCACCGGAGTGGCTGAACGCCACGTAACAGCCCGGTACCTTTTGCAGTTCACCCAGCACCGGATCGCCATCACCTGGAATCGGCTTGAGGCCAATCTTCCAGCTCTCAGCTTTGAGCGGCCGATCGCCACGCAATAACCGGCTGGCTTCCTGCGCCAGCTGCGCCACCACCTGCTCATCAATCCGGTATTCCCCGTCGGCCAGCGGCTGGATATCAGCTTCATACCAGTCGTGATCGAGCGCAAAACGGTTGCCAGGATTGGGACGAACCGCGGCGCGCGGGGTGTTCAGCACCGCTTTCAGCGGCTGGGCGGACGGTTCGGTGATCACCAGCATCGAAACCGGCGAGCCGTTGGGGATAGTCACACCGAGCGGTGCCACCACATCCGGCGTCCAGGGACCGCAGGCAACCAGCACCGCATCGGCGCGCAGCTCGCCTTTATCGCTACGAATGCCACAGGCCCGGCCCCGATCGGTGATCACGCTGGCTTTACCGGCGTGTTCTACCACTTCGCCGCCCAGTGCCCGGAACTGATTGACCAGATAATCCACCAGATGCGGCAGGCTGACCCAGCCTTCACCGGGATTAAATATTGCCTGGGCCGCCAGCGCATCGGGATCGACCGCAGTATCCGCCTGCGCCACGTTTTCAGCCGTGATCAGCTGTGAATCGTAGCCGTGGGCTTTTTCATAAGCGTGGCGCGCCTCCGTCGCGGCAACGTCGCTGTCCGACCAGCAGATCCCGCCGTCAAACCGCAGCCAGTCGAGTGTCGGATGCCGGGCAAACAGGGTGCGATAGCGATCGATGCCGGCCATGCGTAGCGCATGATAAGGTTTCGACCGCTCGCCCGCTGAGTTGAGCCACGACAGCGAGCGTCCTGAGGCGCCGGAGCAGAGCGCGGCTTCGGTCACTAAGGTTACCGCTGCCCCGCGTTTCGCCAGCTCGAGCGCCGTCGATACGCCCAGCACGCCACCGCCCAGCACCACCACTTTCATTTCAGTTTTTACCGCCATTATCAGGTTCCTTACTCAGTTACAGCACTTCAGAGAGAAAACGTTGCAGGCGCGGTGACTGCGGCGCATCGAAAATAGCGGCTGGCGGCCCGGCTTCGACAATCTCGCCTTCGTCCATAAACACCACCTGATCCGCCACTTTGCGCGCAAAGCCCATTTCATGCGTTACCACCACCATCGTCATGCCGCGACGACAGAGATCGGCCATCAGCGTCAGCACGCCTTTCACCAGTTCGGGATCGAGCGCCGAGGTCGCCTCATCAAACAGCATCACCTCCGGATCCATCGCCAGCGCGCGGGCAATCGCCACCCGCTGCTGCTGGCCGCCGGAGAGATCGCGTGGCCGGTGATCGGCGCGCGGACCCAGACCAACCTCTTCCAGCCGCTGACGGGCAATCGCCATCGCCTGCGCTTTGGGCAAGCCTTTGACGCGCCACGGGGCCAGCGCCACGTTCTCCAGCGCGCTGTGATCGGGAAACAGGTTGAAGTGCTGAAACACCATGCCAATCCGCAGCCGCAGTGCGTCCGGTTTGTCGCGCAGTACCGATCGGTCGGCCAGCAACACATCGCCCGATTTCGGCTCATGCAGCCGGTTAATACCGCGCAGCAGGGTCGATTTGCCCGAGCCGGATGGCCCGATAATGCAGGTGGTGCTGCCGGGCGCGACCCGCAGCGAGACGTTACGCAGCACCTCAATCGGGCCATAGGCGAGGGTCAGATCGCGCAGCTCCAGGCTGGCTCCGTGCCAGCTGGCGCTGGTTGTGCGGTTATTCATGGTTGCCTCCGGTCAGCGGGTGAGTGGCCAGCGCGCCGTTGGGCCGTCTGACTTCCTCCACCTCTTTTAAACCACTTTGCGGCGCGGTCAGGCGACGGCGGCCGGTGCGGTAACGCACATCCACGTAGTTGACCATGTGCGTCAGCGGCACGGTGATGATCAGATAGAACAGCCCGGCCAGCATCAGCGGCGACAGATTGCCGGTCAGCACCGCTGCATCCTGGCCGACGCGAAACAGCTCGCGCTGCTGGGTCATCAGCCCCAGCAGGTAGACCAGCGACGAGTCTTTAATGATGGCGATGAACTGATTGACGATGGCGGGCAGCACCCGGCGGATCCCCTGCGGGATCACCACCAGCCGCATCGCCCGGCCATAGCTCATCCCCAGCGCGCGACAGGCTTCCATCTGGCCGCGTTCGACGCTCTGAATGCCGGCGCGGAAAATCTCGCCCATGTAGGCGCTGGCAATCAGGCTGAGGGCGAAGATCCCCAGCGGGTAAGGCGTCGGACCGAACAGCTGATAGCTGAATCGCGCCAGGCCCTGACCAATCAGCAGGATGGTCAGAATCGACGGCAGACCGCGAAACAGATCGGTATACAGCCGGGCGGGCAGGCGCAGCCAGCGCGAGGGCGAAATGCCCATCAGCGCCAGCAGCAGGCCAAACAGTGTGCCAAGCAGGGTGGCCGCCAGCGAGATAATCACCGTATTCACCAGCCCGGTGGTCAGCATCTGCGGCAGCACTTCCCTCATTGAGGAAAAATCAAAGAAGGTGCGGGAAAGAATCGTGAGCAAGTCCATCGCCGTCTCCATGCAGTGCGGGGCATTCCCCGGTTAACTCAGGACGCGAACGTCCGCCACTTTACTGACCGCCAGGCAGATACTGTTTGGGCATTGGCGAGCCGGGGAACCACTTCTGATAGAGCCGCTGCCAGGTGCCGTCCTGCATCGCCGCTTTAATGGCGCTGTCCAGTGCGGCCTTAAAGGCGGGTTTGCCTTTGGCGATGGCGATACCGGCCGGGGCATCAAAAGAGGGGATATCGGCAGCAGAGACCAGCTTGAAGCGTTCGGCGTAGCTTTTGGCGGCCTCATAGTCGAGGAAGATGGCGTCGAGCGTGCCATTATTGAGCGCCGAGACCGCGCTGTTGTTATCCGGGAAGCGCACGATGTCGGTCTGGGTGAAGTGTTCCACCGCGTAGTTCTCCTGCAGCGTGCCCTGAACGACGCCAAGCCGCCGTTTTGCCAGACTGGCGACATTCTTCACGCCGCTGTCGCTGCGGGTCAGCACGGTGAGAAAGCCCGCCAGATAGCCAGTAGAGAAATCGACGGTTTTTTCACGTGCCGGGGTGATGCCGATCGCCGCGACCGCCGCATCATACTGACCGTTGGCGACCGCCGGCATGATGGCGGAGAAGTCCTGACCGACAAAATCGACCTTATCGATTCCCATGCGATGGGCGACATTTTTAAAGAATTCGACGTCAAAGCCGGTGAACTGACCGCTGGCATCGGTGAAGGTATAAGGTCTGGAATCGCCGACGCTGGCGACGCGTAGCTGGCCCGGTTCGATCAGGCCGTAGGGATTGTCATCGCTGGCAGCCAGCGTAGAGAACGAAAGTGCACAGAGTGCGAGCAGGGTGCTGAACGTCTTACTGAACACAGTGCCGAACAGCATGCCAGGCCGTTTGCCCGGTTTGGTTTGCGATTTCATAGCTCATCCGTTTTTGCAGGTTTAAACATCAGAGACTGTTGAGCCGGTGATTATTTTTGAGACCGGTCTCAACGCAGGTGACACCTTGTGGACGTGGGCGTTGTGAGACCGGTCTCAAGGGGTTACAATGAGTTTAAGCACAGCCTTTTTTCGGCGTCAATCTTCCTGTCATCAACCTGTGATTCAAAATAATTATGACCAGCCAGAAATTACGTTCTAAAGCACCCACCGTGGCGGATGTGGCGCGCGCGGCAAAGGTTTCCAAGGCCCAGGCGGCGCGTGCGCTCGGGGGCTATGGCGCGGTCAGTGATGAGGTGCAGGCGCGGGTAAACAGCGCCGCTGCCGCACTGGGCTACCGTCCGAATGAGCTGGCGCGCAGCATGAATACCGGGCGCTCTAACACCATCGGTGTCATTGTCGGGGATATTGAAAATCCCCACTTCGGCCTCGCCCTGCGCGGCATGGCGGATGTGGCGCGTACCGCCGGTTACCATCTGCTGCTCAGCAACAGCGACGAAAAGCTGCAGGCTGAACAGGATGCGGTACGGGTGATGCTGGAGAAGCGGGTCGACGGCATTATCGTGGCCCCCAGTTGTTCAGAGCGCGATCAAAACAGCCATCTGATGCAGGTGCTGGAAGAGGGCCGGGCGCTGAAACTGTTCGATCGTGCAGTTACCGGCCTTGATGTCGAAGCGATCTGCTGTGAATTCACCAAAGTGGCGGCTGACGCCACCAGCCGGTTACTGCAGGCCGGCCATCGTCATATCGCCTATGTCACCAGCATGGCGCTGACCGGTGACTACCGTGCGCCAGCTGATTTTGGCCTGACGCCGGTTGCCCAGCGCGTCGGTGGCATGATGCAGGCGTTTGCCGCGGCGGGAGTGGAATTTGATCCGTCGCTGGTAAAAGTGAATGCGCTGGATGAAGCGCAGATCGCCCGCATCGTGGCTGAGCTGTGGCAGCGCCCGCAGCCACCCAGTGCGCTGGTGGCCTCTGACAGCGTAGTAGCGATGTGGCTGCTGCGTGAAGTGACGCAGCGCGGGCTGCGCATCCCGGCGGATCTCTCCTTCGTGATGTATGACAACTTTCCATGGAGCGAAATTGTGACGCCGCCGCTGACGGTAGTGGCGCAACCGGTATACGAGATGGGGCGTGAAGCGGCACGCCGGCTGATTGCCGAAATTCGTGGCGAAGCGGCCGGTCCAATGCCGCGCTTTGATGCCCGGCTGATACTGCGGGAATCGATTGCTGCTCCGGCCAGCGACAGTGAGCCACGCGGCAGACGTTAACCCGGCCAGCCCAGCACCCGGCGCAACTGTCGTACCGCCGCGGTGATCTGCGTGCTGCTGCTGTTGCCATAGCCAATCACCAGGCCGCGCTGTGCCGGTTCGGTCAGATAAAAGGTCGAGAGTGCCGCAGGCGCGTAGCCAGCCTGAATCAGCCTGTTGGCTATCGCCACGTCATTCTGATGCGCCTCGATTGGCAAGACCAGATGCATTCCGCTGTCGCCACCCAGTAAGGGTATCGGCTGGCCCGCGGCCTGCTGCAGTTCACTGCGCAACAGGGCCTGACGCTGGCGATAGAGGCGGCGCATTTTACTCAAATGCCGGCTGTAATCGCCGCTGAGAATAAAGCGTGCCAGCGCCTGCTGCTCCAGCGGATTACCGCCACGTAGCAGCTGATGCAGCGCCGGTCGCAGATTACTGACCAGCGGCGCGGGCAGCACCATAAAGCCGATACGCAGGGCAGGGAACAGCGTCTTGCTGAAGGAGCCGAGATAGATCACCGGCGCGTTATCGGTCATCCCCTGCATGGCGGCAATCGGCTCGCCGTGGTGCCGGAAGTCGCCATCATAATCATCTTCGATAATCCACGCCTGCTGCTGCCGCGCCGCCGAAATCAGCGCCAGCCGCCGGGCTGCGCTCATCACCGCGCCAGTCGGATACTGATGGGTTGGCGTGGTGTAGATCAGGCGCGGTGGGGACTGTTGCCAGTGTTGCGGCTGCGGAGCCAGGCCCTGCTGATCGATGGGAATCGGAACCACGCGCAGATCGCCGGCTTGCATGGCCGCTTTGGCCCCACGATAGCCTGGATCTTCAACCCAGCCGTGGTCACCCGGATCGCTCAGCAGAGTGACGCACAGCATCAGCGCCTGTTGCGCTCCTTCGGTAATCACAATCTGTCCGGCATCACACCGAACACCGCGCGTGATACGCAACTGCTGCGCCAGTGCGGCACGCAGTTCAGGATCACCCAGCGGGTCGCCATAACCCAACTGGCGCGATGGCGTGTGGTTCAGCACATGATTAAGCGCCCGACGCCAGGCGGCTAACGGAAAATGATTCAGCGCCGGAATGCCGGGGCGCAGCGGCAGCGTTCCGGTATCGAAACGCTGGCTGAGCTGAAGGGCATCAAGCCGTTTTGCCAGCGGCCAGTGAGCTAACCCGTTGTCATCTGGCCGGGCTGTCGGTAACGCCAGCAGGCTGACGCGGCTACCCTGTCGATCGCTCATCAGATAGCCCTCCGCCTGCAGTTGAGTCCAGACGTTAAGCACCGTATTACGTGAAACCTGTAGCTCAGCGGCCAGTTGCCGGGTGGCAGGTAACATCGCGCCGGCAGCCAGCTGGCCCTGCAAAATGCCCTGTTTAATCCGCTGGTAAAGCTGCTGCTGCAGCGTGGTTCCGGCGGCTGGCGTTAACGGTGCCAGCAGTAAAGGATGGCTCTCCGGCTTCATGGCGCGCTCCCGTGGATCTATCATTTTCAAACATTGTGGTACTTTTTAACCCACCATGATAGTGGCAATCTGCAGGCATCATCTGAAGCCTGGAGGCGATATGTCACAACACACTAATCAGTATGGTCAGCCGGTCGGGGTCGATTTACCGGACTGGCAACCCCGTCCTTTTCCGCAGCCGCAGGTTTTCACTGGCGAAGTTTGCCGGCTTGAGCCGTTCAGCGTGGCGCGCCATGGCGAAGCGCTGTTCGATGCCTACGCCGCGGCGGAAGATGGCCGCGACTGGACCTATATGTTTGTCGGGCCGTTTGATAACCGGCAGGTGTGGCAGGAGCATGCGGCGCAGCTGGAGGCCAGCCGTGACCCGCTGCACTTTGCGGTAATCGATCTTGTCAGCGGGCAGGCGGCAGGCAGCCTGGCGTTGATGCGGATTCAGCCGGAACATGGCGTGATCGAAGTCGGACATGTGGCGTTTTCACCTCATCTGAAGCGGACCCGCATGGCGACGGAAGCCCATTTCCTGCTGATGCGTTACGCCTTTGAGACGCTGGGTTATCGCCGCTATGAGTGGAAGTGTGATAGCTGCAATGCGCCATCACGTCGGGCGGCAGAACGTCTTGGTTTCCGCTACGAAGGCGATTTCCGCCAGGCGATTGTTTACAAAGGCCGCAGTCGCGATACCAGCTGGCTGTCGATCATTGATGGTGAATGGGCGCAGGTGAAAAAGGGCCTGCAGCGCTGGCTGGCCAGCGACAACTTTACTGCCGATGGCCAGCAGCGCGAAAAGCTGGAAACATTGCGCAAGCTGCCCTGACCGGTCGCTGCTTATTCAGATAAACAGGGTTTTCACGGCCGCCACCAGCAGGGTGGTGGTCATCACCATTAACAGTCGCTTAATCCAGCGCATGTCGTTTTTCACTGTCATCACTTCATCTCTGAGATTCTCGACCGTTCGGGTTAAGCTGATCAGGCCAGCCTCGAGCTTATCGACTTTGATTTCAACCTGGTTAAGCCGGATACCCAGCTTATCGACTTTTCTTTCAACGTGCCCCAGACGCTCATCGATCTGGTCAACTTTGCGTTCCACGTTGCCGAGTCGCTCATCGATCTGGTCGACTTTTCGTTCAACATTGCCGAGTCGCTCATCCATCAGGTCGACTTTTCGTTCAACATTGCCGAGTCGCTCATCCATCAGGTCAACTTTTCGGTCAACCTGATCGACTTTGCGTTCAACATTGCCGAGTCGCTCATCCATCAGGTCAACTTTTCGGTCAACCTGATCGACTTTGCGTTCAACATTGCCAACCCGCTCATCGATTTGTTCGACTTTTCGGTCAACCTGATCGACTTTGCGTTCAACATTGCCAACGCGCTCATCTATCTGTTCAACTTTTCGGTCAACCTGATCAACTTTGCGTTCAACATTGCTAACGCGTTCATCTGTCTGTTCAACTTTTCGGTCGACCTGATCGACTTTGCGTTCAACATTGCCAACGTGCTCATCGATCAGTTCAACTTTTTGTTCGACCTGATCGACTTTTTGCTCAACGTGGCCGACGCGCTCATCGACCCGGTCGACTTTTTGTTCAACCCGGCTGAGTTGCTTATCGTCTGGCTGGTCCGGTTTTCCCTGCTGCATATCCGTAAAGATCTCCACCATCGCCTCCGCTTGCTGCTCATCGATCCCTGCCCGCTGCAGGGCTTTAAAGGCCTGGTGGGTCTTCATCATGGTGCTTGTCATGTCTGCCTCTCTCCCGGCAATACGGCGATAGCGAGAGGATGACAGATCACACAAAGGGTACCACTAAGCCGGTTGTACTTTGCGCGCCTTTCCGAAAAATATCAATTAGTTCAACAAGTAACGTGCAGTGGATTGCGAGCGGTCTCGCAACCTTCGGCGTCTGATGCGGGAAGATCTCCTCTGCGTGAATCCGCAGAGGAGAAGAGAAAAGCAGGCGTTACGGCTGAGGCACGATCTTGATTTCCACCATGCCAATGCCCAGTTTGCGTGGGTCCTGACCGGTGATATTGCCGATATTACTCAGCTGTGGTTCCGGCGGCGCAATGGTCAGTTGGTGCGTGGCGGTCGGGTTGTCAAAATGCAGCGTATGGGTAGAGAAGGTTTCACCCAGCGACAGCAGTTGCTGCTGATCGCCAACCCGCACCGGGATCTGGCGGTGGACGTTAGCTCCATAAGCGCGAGCGGTAATCACCAGGTCAAACTTCGGCGGTAGCGGATCGACGTACTCTATCTTCACTTCCGGCGCGAGATTAGCGTTAGACCAGCGACCCCAGCTTTCCGGTCGGGAAATGCCGCTAAAACGCTTGATGCTCTGCGGTGCGCCAGGCACGTCGAGCCGGAAGCTGTCGGCGCTGTAGCGAATGTCGTTATCTTCGATGCGGATCTGCGCCAGATTGCGCTGATAAGCCGCATCGCTGGTCGGTGTGGTCGGGAATTTCACTTTACCTTTCCACTGTGGCTGATCGATATGCGTTACCGCAGGCGTTGCGCCGAGCTGGCCCATTGCCACACAGAGATCGCCGGACAGCGCCAGCGACGGCTGCCAGAGTCGCGCCATTTTAAAACAGCGATCGACCCACAGAAACTTATCGGTCGAGGTGAAATCGGCCAGCTGATAGCGCAGCGGTGCCGAATATTCCCCTTCCGGCATCGGCTCAACATGCTTATCACTGATGCGGAACAGAATCGGTAACCGGAAGGTGGTACCCGAGAAGCTAAAGGTATTTTTCACCTGATCGACGGTAAAGCTGTCCATCATCTTCGGGAAATTCCACAGCTGGATAATATCCGGCTTCCAGCTCATCACCTTACTTTTCATATCTTCAAACTGCGTCGATAGCGAAACGCTGCTCAGGCTGCTGCGGCCCAGACCAATCGCGTTGTCACCGCCGAGAATATCCAGCAGCGTCGCGCCGTTATCCAGTGTGCTGCGGCGCGCATCAATCACTTCTGCCTGCGGTTTATCGCCGCGGATCACCATAAAAAGATCGTGGCGTGGCTGCTTAATCAGGTACTGGTGGGCGGTGTTATTCATCGCCAGATGATCGGAGGTCACCACAATCACCGTCTGTTTAAACCACGGTGAGGCTTTAATCCGGTCAATCAGGCGCGCGACGTGCTCCTGCGAACAGGCCACCGCGCTAAATGACTGGTTTGGTTTGCCATCAAAGCTGTAGCTCTTGCGTTCACAGCTGCGGGAGATAAAGCCATCGGGATGATGGGTATCGACCGTCAGGGTGAACAGCGCAAACGGTTTGTTGGCTTTTGACAGTTCCTGATATTTTTCAAACACCTCATCCATCACCGTATCGTCGTAATAACCCCAGTTGTTGCGATAGGTCGGATCGGCAACGCGGCTTTTCAGCTCCTGCGCGCCGTAAAGGTTGGCCGGATCAAAGCCGTGTGATTTCAGGAACACATCTTTGCCGGCGAAGCGCAGATCAGCGCCCTGAATAAACCAGTTGTCGTAGCCGGAGTTTTTCAGGATGTCGCCCAGACAGACGTTTTGCGGATAGAAGCTGGAGAGCGAGGCTGAGGCATTGCCGTCAAACGGCGCAAACAGCGGAATGCCGCACATTGAGGCGACCATGCCAGCGATAGTGTAATCGGTGCCCGGCAGCTGCTCAGTCTGGCTGAAGTCGATGCTTTGCTCTTTCAGGCGGCTGAGCTCCGGTGCCAGGCCGGGAAAAGCGTGCTGATCAAAATAGGTGCGCTCCAGGCTTTCGCCGTAGATATAGACCACGTTGAGGTGCGGCTGCGCAATGCGGTTACGTGGCACTTTGTAGAACGCATCGAAGTCGGAATCGGCCAGCTGGGTGTGCGACACAATCAGGGACGCCACCTGACGAAATGCAGGTGTGGTCTGCACTGAACCCAGCGCGCAGGCCACCGCCAGCAGCGACCAGCCGATATGATGTGGCCGCTCACGCCGCCGCAGTATCCACGACAGCAGGCAGAACAGCAGAAACAGCACGATGATCAGCCCTATGCCCGGCACCACATATTTACTGATACCGGCACCGGTCAGGCTGTTGGTCAGGGTATAGAGCACGGCATCATTGATGCCGTCGCCGGTGAAGTAGTTGCTGGCGTAAAGCGTTGCATTCAGCACCACAAACAACACCAGCAGGATTAACACCACAAAGAACCAAAATTTGTTACGCCCGGCTTTACAGGAATAGATAGCAATAGCGGCCAGAAACAGCCCAAGTGACGCTAATTCGGACAACGGCAAATCCTCTGTTGATATGAGTACGCGGCGCTTCAGACTGCCGGCCACCTTCGGGGGGAGGGTTTTTCGACAATCTATATTGGCTGTAACCCGGCTGCAACACATCCAGCCAGATTTGTGCGGTGAGGATCATATTGGTGACAGAGAGCATCGGCGGGGAGTTTATCAGGCCTGACGGCGGCTGGCGCGCACCGTCAGCAGAGCAAAGCGGACTGTAATTTCAGAGTTTGCCGGTCAGGTATTGCGCCTCACCATCAGCAAAGCTCCAGTCGCCTTTGTCATTGGTGATAAAGCTGATCATTAAATCGTTACCCTGCACGCCACAACTTTCGCGCAGCTCGCGCGCGAGCTCCGCCATGAAGTGCTGTTTCTGTTCGCTGCTGCGCGGGCTGGTGTAGACCCGCACCATGACCAGATTATCGCTGCGGCTGAATCCCAGCCCGGTATCCTGAAACACCATCTGGTGGCGCTTGTTTTCCTGAACAATCTGGTAACGATCGCGCTCAGGCACCTGAAACGCGGTGAGCACGGCCCGGTGTGCTGCATCCAGCAGCGTACGCAGTTCGGATTCTGAACGACCCTGAATAACATCAAATTGCAGCAGTGGCATCGGCTTTTCCTCGCGGTGAGAGTGATAGTCTGTTGTGACTATAGTGACTGCTTTATCCGCCGGGAAAAAGCGCGTAGCCTGAACTGATTATTCACTATATTGAACAATCAAGATGAAAGAGATGAAGACCGATGCGCTGTGGGATCACCTGCACTGGCTGACGGTGCTGGCCGAGCAGGGCAGTTTTACCCGTGCCGCAGAGCGGCTCGACGTCAGCAAAGCGGCGATGAGCCAAAAAATTAAAGAGCTGGAGCAGATGGCGGGCGTGCTGCTGGTACAGCGTACTACCCGCAGCGTGCGTCTGACCTCGGCGGGTGAAAAGCTGGTGGAGGAGTTGCGCGAGCCGTTTGCCCGTATCGAACAGAGCTTTTTCAGCGTGCGTGATACTGCCGGTCCGGTACGGGGACTGGTGCGCATCACCGCGCCGGTGGCGTTTGCCCGTCAGCAGCTGGTGCCGATCATTGGTGAGTTTCTGCGTGACTATCCGCAGGTCCGCCTGCAGCTCGACGTAACGGACCGCATTGTGTCGCTCAGCAGTGAAGGGTTTGATCTGGCGATACGCCACAGCGACACGCTACCGGAAACCCACGTGGCGCTGCCGCTGTGTGAGACGCGCACGCTGCTGGTGGCGTCACCGGCCTATCTGACGGCGCAGGGTACGCCGCTGATGCCGCAGGATCTGGCCCGGCATAACTGCCTTTACTATCCACGCGGGGTGGAATCGCCACGCTGGAGCTTTGTGACCGACGGCGATAATGAGCGGATCCAGGTGCGGATTCAGGGCTGTTTTGCCACCAATAACAGTGAGTCGATCCGCGATGCGGCGCTGCAGGGATTAGGCATTGCGATGCTGCCGGACTTCAGCGCCCGGGCGGCGCTGGCAGCCGGTTCACTGCAACAGGTTCTGCCTGAATGGCAGGCGGTCGAGGCGTTCGCCGCCCGCCTGTGGATTGTGCGTCCCTGGGCGGCGCAGGTGCCACGTGCGGTCACCACCTTTGCCCACTGGTTACGCGCGCGCTTTGACGGTTAGCGGCAGCGCCAGCGTCGGGGCGGTCTGCTGCATCATCTCACCCATCAGGCTGCGGCGATTGTACAAACCCAGCCGCAGATTGAAGTCGAGATGCAGCCGTTCGTTTCCGGTTAACTTGATGATTGGCGGCGGCGTTTGCGGTCGTTGCTGAAACAGCACGGAATGGGCGAAGGCGCTGCTGCTGTCAGCGTGCAGGCGCTGATAGTAGTAAGCGTTAGCTTCCCCTTTCCGCAGGTAGAGATTGGCCCGTCGGTATTCGCGCATCGCTACCTGTTGGGCCAGTGACAATAGCTGGCGCGATGGATTATCAATGTTCTGCACAATCATCGGGAAATCATCGCGCTTTTTCAGTTCCTGAAAATAGTTCTGAATGCCGACGTTTTTCACCGGTGCCAGCTGTTTCAGCCACTCGCGGATAAACGGATTTTGCGGCGCAGCGGCGACAAACCAGCTTTCGATCACCGGGGCGAGGAAATTCAGGGTTGATTGTTCGCGGTAGTAACCGATTAAATCCATCGACCGCTCCAGATGCACGCGATGGACCCAGGCGAGATCTTCAAATAACAGGGTACTGCAATCAATGCCGATGCCGCCGTAACGGTGAATCAGTTCGAGACGAATGATTTCACTTTTATGCGCCAGCGTCAGATCGGAAGAGATAAAGTCAAGATCGGGCAGCCACTGCGACAGGGTGTGCTGAGTAATCAGATAAACCTGGTGATCGGGGTTATCCCGCCGGATTTTACTGATATTCAGCGCCATTGAGGTAGGCAGCTGATCGTTATGCCAGTACATCCAGACAATCTTCGGAATTTCCGGCAAGCTTTTCTGCTGCGATATCAACACGACGTTCTCTTCCTGCCCCGGGTCATATTCCGGTGCGCTAAAGACGCTGTGTCGTTTTTTATTCCATAACATCTGGCTACTGAATGATATTCTTTTCCAGTTGCGCCAGATCTTATGCGCAGGACGTTGGCGATGTAAAGTCATGGTGCACCTGTTGTTTTTATTTTCCCGTCATATTGCAGCACCTGCGCGCCCCATAATTAACGCGATGGCGGGGCGATGCAGCCTGGCGGCAATCTCAATCAGTGCGGGAATTATTAAAGGGTTTCCCTGATGGTGGCGCAGTGTAAAAGCGCGCGCTAGTTTCCTCACGGCGGTTTAAATTGCACTGCACCTTTTTAATAAAACATTATTTACCTATAAGCTATGTCTTTTTTTGACTTTCGGATAATACGGAAATAAACCGGGCAGCCGATGAAAATAATAGATTAAGCGGACTGTATTATTTATTTAATCACTCTTTTTCGCCGGTGTAAGGAAAGTCTGAATCGCGCGGCGGAGTTATCGCCGCTGCTGCGGCCTGGTGGCTTTTTCGGCAGCGGATTGCGCTTAAACTGCCGCGTTAGCCCGGCTCATCAATCGCTCACGGCGTGCCGCGCGTTAACGATTGTCTACGCTTAAGAGGATCTTACTGAGAAAGGAGCGCGCATGCAGAGTGATTCTCACGGTTTACTGGCGGTAGATAAACGGGGCAATCGCGTCCTGTTTCTTAACCCGGAGACGTTTGCGGTCGAGCGGGAGCTGAACGCCTTTCCACCGCGACCGCATGAACTGTTGATGCTGACGGCGTGGGGCAAAGCCTATGTGCCGATTTATGGCGATGGCGTTCATGGCAACAATCCGCATCCGGGCCATAAAGTGGCGATAATTGATTTGCAGCATCGGGAGATCAGCGGCTTTATCGATCTGTCTCCGCTGCGGGCGCCGCACAGTGGTCAGCTGGGGCGCGACGGCAAAGTCTACCTCTGCTGTGAGCAGAGTGCCGCAGTGGCGGTGATCGATCCGCTCACCGATCGGCTGGAAAAAGTCATTCCGATCCCTTCGCACAATGCGCATCGTCTGACGTTGTCACCCAGCGGCCGCAAGCTGTTTACCGATAACGAAGAGGACGCCACCATCACGGTCGTCGATCTGTGCGAAGCGGAAGGGCGGATCATCGATACCATCCTGCTGCCGGGGCCGATTGCCGGTATCGCCGCCTCACCCAGACACCCTTACCTGGTGGCCAGCGCCGCCGACGCGCCGCTGCTGTACGTTATCGATCGGCAAAGCCACCGGATTCGCCAGCGTCTGGCGCTGCCGGGTCATCAGCAGCCTTGTCAGGTGGTGCGTTTTAGCGCGGATGGGGAACAGCTGGTGGCGATTGGCGAGGGTGAGCCGGTTGTCACCCTGTTTGACGATCTGCTCAATCCGCTGGGCGATATCGCGGTCGGCACTATGCCGATGGATGGCTGCTTCAGCCCTGACAAGCAGTTGCTGCTGATCGCCAATCAGGGCGATGGCACCCTGAGCGTGATCGATCTGGCTCAGCGCAAGGTGATTGCCACGCCGCGGGTCGGCACCGGCTGTGAAGTGCTGAGCTACTATCCGCGCGATCAGATAAACGGACGATGATAGATCGCCGAGCTCCAGTGACGGCTGCTGGCGTGCTTTTCCGCCTGCCAGCCGCGTTTGCGCAGCTCACGGGCGATCATCTTGTTCATGATGCCGTGACCCAGCAGCAGCACCGTGCCGTGGCGGGCGTGCTCAATTAGCCGGTCGGCCGCCAGTGAAGCGCGATGGCGGGCGTGCTGCAATGACTCGCTCTGGCCGGCATAACCGCACAGCCACAGCAGCCGCAGCAGTGCCAGCCAGATCAGCGTCGGTAGCTGGAGCTGACTGCCCGGTAGCAGCGGCACTGCCACCTCGCTGAACAGCGCGTCGACCTCGTGCGGCTGCAACCCGAGCTGGCGCAGTGAGGAGCGGGCGCGGGGAAGCGGGCTGCACACCACCACCGTCGCCTGACGCGCAATAGACAGGCTACGCGGCGGCGGTCCGTCGCTGACCTGTGACAAATCGTAGGCTTCGCACCAGTCCGCCAGCGCCTGCACGTTGTGCCGTCCGCCGGGCTGGTGATTGGGCTTACCGTGCCGCATTAGAATAATCGTCATAACTCTCCTGTACCGCTTTCACCACAGGGTAAAGCATTGTCTGCATTTGCCAATCCCCGGATATTTTTTCGGAGAATAACCCGGCTGTCATGCCACGGTAACAGCGCGGTGCGATAACGGAGCGCGATGAAAGGGGCCTGCTCCCGATTTAGCTTAATGTTAAGAGAAAATTCTACTTCGCACGCCCTGATGTATTTTTTATGCGCGACGGCTCTCGGTTAACTGCCTGAATTTGCAATAAAAACTTTTGATGACGCAGTGTGATAATGAAGTTTATCTAACAAATTAGCTGAAGATCTATTGATTTATCTACGCGCGTAGATACACTATGTCTCCAGTGATTGCTCACGGTGCACGATGCACAGCAGGCGCCATTGATTGTGAAGTTACATTCGCTTCGTTAAAGCGACCGGTCAAAAAAGATCGGCGAAAGCGGGCGAGGGGCCAGATTCCAACACCAGGGAATCCTTTAACCTTTCATCATGGTTAGTCAACTGAACGTCGCCACCGGGATGTTCCGCTTACACCCAGGGAACCGACCCACGGACGGGCGTTTATCGATCTGCATACTCATTCAGGGACAGGGTTATGACGGCACACAGCACCGTTAAGCAGCAGGCATCTCTGCCTTCCTCCTCAGCCGCCGACGAGCGGTTTAATACGCCTTCCGGCCGCAAAGATTTCTGGCGCGCCACTTTCTCATGCTGGTTAGGTACCGCCATGGAGTACGCGGATTTCGCGCTCTATGGCCTTGCCGCCGGCATTATTTTTGGTGACGTTTTCTTCCCGGAATCGACCCCGGCGATGGCGCTGCTCTCCAGTTTTGCCACCTGGTCGGTCGGCTTTGTTGCCCGCCCGATTGGCGCACTGTTCTTCGGCTGGCTCGGCGACCGCAAAGGGCGAAAGGTGGTGATGATCGCCACCATCATCCTGATGGGCGCCTCCACCACCTTTATCGGTTTAATCCCCAGCTATGCCTCGATTGGCGTCTGGGCACCGGCCTGTCTGGTGCTGCTGCGCTTTACCCAGGGTTTTGGCGCGGGTGCTGAACTGTCGGGCGGTACGGTGATGCTGGGCGAATATGCGCCAGTGGAGCGTCGCGGCCTGGTCTCTTCCGTGATCGCGCTTGGTTCCAACAGCGGTACGCTGCTGGCCTCGCTGGTCTGGCTGATCGTGGTGCAGATGGATCAGCAGAGCCTGCTCGAATGGGGCTGGCGCATCCCGTTCCTCAGCAGTGCGCTGATTGCGCTGGTCGCCTTATGGATTCGACGTCACCTGCGTGAAACGCCGGTATTTGAGCGTAAAAAAGCGCAGATGGCAGCGGAACGTGCCGGCGTGCTGGCGGCGCAGCCAGCGGTCGACTCGCGTCCTTTCTTTCAGCGTACCCGCGCCTTCTGGACCATGGTGGGTCTGCGTATCGGCGAGAATGGCCCCTCTTATCTGGCGCAGGGGTTTATTGTCGGTTACGTCGCGAAGGTGCTGATGGTGGATAAATCGGTGCCGACCACCGCCGTTTTTCTGGCGTCGCTGCTAGGCTTTATCATTATCCCTTGCGCGGGCTGGCTGTCGGACCGCTTTGGCCGCCGGGTGGTTTACCGCGTGTTCTGCCTGTTGCTGATGGTCTACGCCTGGCCGGCCTTTACGCTGCTGGATAGCCGCGAGCCGATGCTGGTCATTCCGGTAATCGTGGTGGGAATGGCGCTGGCGTCGCTGGGTATCTTTGGCGTTCAGGCAGCGTGGGGCGTGGAGATGTTCGGCGTCCACCACCGCTACACCAAAATGGCGGTCGCCAAAGAGCTGGGTTCCATTCTCTCTGGCGGCACCGCACCGCTGATCGCCGCAGCGATGCTCTCTTACAGCGGTCACTGGTGGCCGATTGCGGTCTACTTCTCGGCGATGGCCACTGTCGGGTTCCTGACGACCTTTGTGGCGCCGGAGACGCGAGGGCGGGATCTCAACCTGCCGGATGATGCGATATAGCCGGACCAACAAAAAAGTACAGCAGGCCGTGTAATGCGGCCTGCTTTGTTTATGGAGGAAAGTGATGTGGCTAAGTCGTTAACAGGAAAAGTCACCCGCAGTGAGGTCGCGAAAGCGGCAGGCACCTCGGTGGCGGTGGTCAGTTATGTGATTAATAACGGGCCACGTCCGGTTGCCGATGCGACACGTCAGCGGGTGCTGGCAGCGATTAAGGCGACCGGTTACCGGCCAAACGCTGCGGCGCGCGCCCTGGCCTCCGGCAATACCAAAACCTTTGGCCTGGTGGTGCCGAATATCAGCAATCCGTTTGTCGCCTCGATGGCGCATGTGCTGCTGCAGGAGTCGCTGAACCACGGTCACGTGATGTTGCTGGGTGATGCCGGCGATGACCGTAAACGCGAGCTGGAGCTGATTCAGGGGCTGCTGAACCGGCAGGTGGATGGACTGTTTTATAACAGCGTCGATCGCCATCCCTACATTGAGATGATTAAAGCCAGCGGTACGCCGCTGGTGATGCTGGAACGGGTCGAGCCGCAGCCGGGCGTCAGTATGCTGCGGGTCAATGAGCGCCAGGCGGCCTGGCAGGTCACATCGCATCTGCTGAGTCACGGTTATCAGCAGGTAGGGATGATTAGCGGTCCGACAGAGATGCTTAACGCCCAGGATCGTATCCAGGGCTGGCGTGACGCGATGCAGGAGCGTGGCCTGCCGGTTGATGAGTCGCTGATCTTCCCGGCCAGTTACAGCCGCGAGGGCGGTTATGCGGCGGCCCGCACCATGATTACACAGCGTCGTGTGCCGCGCGCCCTGTTTGCCAGCAATGAAGGTCAGGCACTTGGCGCGCTCCGCGCCTTCTCCGAACAGCAGATTCGCGTGCCGCAGGATGTGGCACTGGTCTGTTTCAATGGCACCGAACACGCCGCTTTCCATGTTCCGACGTTAACTACCGTGCGCCAGCCGCTGCGTGAGATGGCGCGTTGCGCTATTCAGATGCTGAAAGCGGGTCAGAACGAAGCACAGCTGAAAGAGTTTCCCCACTATCTTGAAATCGGCGAATCCTGCGGCTGTAAACCGCAAAGCCAGAGTTAACCAGATAACACCATGAAACGAATAATTATTGATTGCGATCCGGGCAACGGTATCGCCGGTGCTAATACCGATGACGGGCTGGCGATAGCGCTGGCCCTGGCGTCTCCGGCGCTATCGCTGGAATTAATTACCACCGTGGCGGGCAACACGCCCTGCGAGCTGGGTACGCGCGTCGCCAAAGATCTGGTAACCCGGCTGGGCTTAGCCATTCCGGTGGTGCAGGGCGCTCAGCAGGCACTTGAGGAAGATCCGGCCCCGTGGCGTGATGCACTGGATAATCGGGTGATAGAGTCAGGACTCAGTACGCTGTGGCAGGATGTGCGCCAGCCTGCGGATTTACCGGCGGATGCGGGCGAGGCGGCCGACGCCATCGGTAAGCTGATTTGCGACAATCCGGGCGAGATTACGCTGGTAGCGATTGGTCCGCTGACCAATGTGGCGCTGGCGATGCAGCGTTATCCGGCCATGGCGGAAGCGGTGGCGGAGATTGTGATCATGGGCGGCGTATTCGCGCTGGATGATTACATCAAAGACACCAATTTTGGACTCGATCCGGAAGCGGCGCATCAGGTGTTACACAGTGGTGCCACGCTGACGCTGGTGCCAATGGATGTCACCACCCAGACCTTGCTGACCCAGCAGGATTTAACCCGGCTGACCGCGGTTGATCATCCGCTGACGCAGTTTGTGCGCGAGACTCTGCGGCCGTGGATCGACTATTCCATACAGACCCGCCAGCTGGCAGGCTGCTGGATCCATGATGCGCTGGTGATCGCCTGGCTGATGAATCAGCGGGTGGCATCCGGCATCGATTACCGGGTGGATATCGAACTGCGGGCCGGGCCGACGCGCGGGAAAAGCTGGCGTTATCGTCAGCCGCTGCGCGTCACTACCGGCATCCCGGAGAACTGTGGCGCGTTAGTGCACGTGCTGCATCGTGTCGATAATGCCCGGCTGTTAGCGATCATCGGCCAGGCTTTCAGTCGCCTGAATCCCGAATCCTAAAGCCTGAAAGCCTGAAAGCCTGAATACCGGGGCGCAATCCGCCCCGTATCCTTCCTGAATCGCCATTCTGACACGCTTATTTACAGCCTGAAGCAGCGGCTGACAATTGCGTAGCACGCTAACCTTTCTGACATGATATATACAAGTGGTTAACAAATTTGCAACCGCGCAGTGGGTTGCGCCCATCCCTTTCCGGCCGCTGTGCCGAAGCCGCTCAGACAGGATAGTGACATGCTTAACTGGACTCCGACCCAGCGAAACGTGGCGTTTGCCAGTTTTGCCAGCTGGACGCTGGATGCTTTCGACTTCTTCATTCTGGTTTTTGTGCTCAGCGATCTGGCGCACTACTTTCACTCCTCGGTTTCGGAGGTCTCGCTGGCGATTATGTTGACGCTGGCGGTGCGGCCGATCGGGGCGCTGCTGTTTGGTCGTCTGGCGGAGCGCTACGGCCGCAAGCCGATTCTGATGCTGAATATCGTGCTGTTTTCGCTGTTTGAACTGCTCTCCGCCTGGTCACCGACCTTTGGCGCGTTTCTGACGTTCCGGGTGATCTACGGCGTGGCGATGGGCGGCATCTGGGGCGTGGCCTCGTCGCTGGCGATGGAAACCATTCCGGATCGCTCCCGCGGGCTGATGTCCGGTATTTTCCAGGCGGGCTATCCGTGCGGTTATCTGCTGGCGTCGATTGTCTTTGGCCTGTTCTTTGCCACTGTTGGCTGGCGGGGCATGTTCCTGATTGGCGCAGTACCGATTCTGCTGCTGCCGTTTATCTATTTTAAAGTGCCTGAATCCCCGGTCTGGCTGGCGGCGCGCCAGCATAAAACCAGTTCGGCGCTGATGCCGATCATTCGCCAGCACTGGAAAATCTGTCTCTATATGGTGCTGCTGATGGCCTGCTTTAACTTTTTCAGTCACGGCACCCAGGATCTCTATCCCACTTTCCTGAAAGTGCAGCACCAGTTTGATGCCCATACCGTCAGCCTGATCGCCATCGGTTACAACATTGCGGCGATGCTGGGCGGCATCTGCTTTGGGTCACTGTCTGAGCGTATCGGCCGTAAAAAAGCGATTATTCTGGCATCACTGCTGACGCTGCCGATTTTGCCGCTGTGGGCTTTTTCCAGCGGCTCATGGGCAATTGGCATCGGTGCGTTCCTGATGCAGTTTATGGTGCAGGGCGCGTGGGGCGTCGTTCCGACCTATCTGACCGAGCTGGTTCCGGCCAACGCACGCGCCGTGTTGCCGGGCTTTGTCTACCAGCTGGGGAATCTGATCGCTTCGGTCAACGCCACGCTGCAATCGCGTATTGCAGAAGCCCACGGCGGCAATTACGGACTGGGCATGGCGATAGTGGCGGGCACGGTAGCCGTGCTGATCTCTCTGTTAGTGGCGTTTGGTCGCGAGACGCGCGGCATCGAAATCTCCGGCGCGGTGGCCCGGCAGCCCGATTAACGCGCTTCGCAGACGTCGACCCAGCGGGCAGCCGTCAGCTCGGCCATCTGTTGCGGACTGATGCGCACGGCGCTATGGATGGCGCCCGCCGCAGGTAACACCTCGTCAAAACCGCGCAGCGAAACGTCGCAGTAAACGGTCAGCGGATTTTCCAGCCCGAAAGGACAGACGCCGCCGACCGGATGGCCGGTCCAGTTAATCACTTCATCCACGCTAAGCATCCGCGCTTTGGCTCCCAGCGCCGCTTTCAGCTTGCGATTATCCAGCCGGGCGTCGCCACGCGTCACAATCAGCACCACTTCATCTTTGACCTTCAATGACAGGGTTTTGGCGATCTGGCCTGGCGTAACGCCGTGGGCGCGGGCGGCCATATCAACCGTTGCGGTGCTTTCGGCCAACTCAATAATCTCAATTTCAGGGGCGTGTTCGGCAAAGAACTGGCGTACTGACTCCAGGCTCATCTTTCTCTCCAGGCTGATCGAAGGCGTAAAAATTGCCACAAGCCTCGCAGCCTGTAAACGAGATAAACGGAGATTTAGTGACAGAATGCGTCGCGATCAGCTGCTGCTTAAGGTGCAGTTGCCGCATTGCGCCACATCGGGGATGCGGTAACGCTGGCAGCAGCTGCGACGGACCAGTTCGCCGTTGCGGGGGATCATAGTGCGGTAGAGCGGATTATCGCTGCCATCCAGCAGCTGCTGGTTGAAGAACAGCGCCTGTTCCAGTTGTGCCACCGGCAGCTCACCGAGGGTGTTTTTTAGCTCGCCGAGGAACCACTGAAACGAAAAGCCCATGTTGTTCCAGATCAGCCTGGCATTGATATCGCCGTGGCGGGTAATGCTGTTCACTACCGGGATCAGATGCTGCTGTATCAGCCGATCGAGGCGCTGCTGTGCATTCAGGTAGTGCGCATCCTCATCCTCCTGCACCGCAATCCAGAACGCGGCGGGATGTCCATGCTGAAACTCCACCCGGATATGCTCGGGCGAGCAGTCGAGCGCGCGCGACTCCTGCAGCAGGGCGATCATCAGTGGCGGCAGCAGCAGACCAAAATACCACTGTGCCCACAGTGACAGCACCGGTTTCGCTTCCCGCACGGCATCAGGATGATCGCGATAGAGATAGTCGCTGTAACGCTGAATCAGCGGCGTAAACACGGCGGGCTGTGACCAGTCGGCGAGCGTCAGGCAATCGGGCGCGGCAGGCTGATCGAGCTTAATCGACTGCTGCAGATAGTCAGGCTGCTGCAATAACCGTTGCTGCAAACTTTCCGCCAGCGGACGGTCGTTTTGCCGGAAGATCATCGACTGGGAGCTAAAGCGATTTTCCTGAGCGGTTACGGTTGCCATGTCGACTCGCGAAAGAGTAGATAAGAAAGCAAATGATAATCGTTATTGATTCACTCTTCAAGCCGTACAAAACATCAGCAGGAAAGGGCGGCTGGCCGGGGAGAGGAAATAAGTCAGGAACAGGAACTAATAGAATAAAAATCCGCTATACCGCGGTTACGGCATAATAATAGCCGCTTAATACGCAAGGGTATTACGCGTGTTCGCCGGACGTTGGATGATGCGCTTTAGGTAAATCTTCCCAGGCGAGAATGGTATTTCTTCCCTGATTTTTAGCCACATATAATGCGCGGTCAGCGTTCGCCACCGCCTGATCAAATTCATTATCATAAATAGGCGCAATGCCGGCGCTAATCGTTACATGGGTCGAAACTTTTTCATTAAAGCGGTGAGGAATTTCTAAATCGACCACATACTGACGAATTCGCTCCGCCAGTTTCATTGCAATGGAACTGTTGACGTTTGTCATCAGCACCAGAAATTCTTCGCCGCCATAACGGGTAACCACATCCCGTGAACGCACCGCATCGCGAATGGCCACCGACACCCGCGCCAGCGCCTGGTCACCCATCGCATGACCGTAATTGTCGTTATAGGCTTTGAAATGATCGATATCCAGCAGCAGGACATAATGACTGCCTGCATGGTTTTCCAGAATATTGTCGAGCCGGTTTTTCAGTCCGCGGCGATTATACAGTCCGGTGAGCGGATCGAGCATGCTGAGGTCACTGAAGGCTTCTTTCTCCTGATACAGCTGGCGCATCAGGCGCAGGGTAAAGTTATCGGCGCGACGACGCATCAGATGCTGCAACGAAAAACCAATCAGCGGCAGGGTGATGTTCAGCAGGATCAGCGGCAGATGTTCCCCCTTATCCAGCAGCAATACGGTGACCACCGGCGGGGTGATATGCAGGCAAAACGCCAGCAGATGATCGCTCAGAGCGATGGCGCTGATAAAAAAAACGCTGAGCAAACTGATAATCAGAAAGCCATCATCAAAATAAGATGCCTGATGAAAGCGATAGTTAATGTGCCAGGCCCAGAGAGCACCCAGTATAAACGACACCGGATTTAATAACGGTAATTTTAGTTTAGGACGGATTAAACAAAGACATAATATTG
This sequence comes from Pantoea sp. PGP6, assembly GCF_053474785.1. Lineage (NCBI taxonomy): Bacteria > Pseudomonadati > Pseudomonadota > Gammaproteobacteria > Enterobacterales > Erwiniaceae > Pantoea > Pantoea sp. PGP6. Next base: position 3,718,844 of record NZ_JBQBMA010000001.1, on the reverse strand, counting down.
CGCTACTGAAAATAGCGACGCAAATTACCGGTAACGTCATTTCGCTTTTTCTGACCGGCGTCCAGCAGAATAGTGTAATAACAACGTTAAGAAACAACAAAAGCATGAGCGAAAGCCGATATTTGCTGTGTTTCAGTTCTTCATAAGATTGTAATTTCATTATAAATACTCGTAACGGCCCTGAAATATCAAAGCGCAAACCGGTAAAGCGCTTTACCGGACAGTGAGCAAATTATTGCTGTTATTAATAGTGTTATCGGCCGCAATCTAGCATTTTCCAACTGGTCTGTCATCTTCCTGGCCGGGCCAGACAAAAACAGGCTGCATAAGGCACAAAACTGTCATATGATAATGGGAATGCTTATCATTTGAGGTTCGGATCATGGGGATGGCCATTATTGCCGCCTGCGGCCTGTGGGGATTTAGCTGGGTGATGGGGAAGAAACTGGATAGCGCCTGGGGCGTTCTGCTGCCGTGCGCCGCAATGCCATTGTTCGCGTTATGGGGACCGAGCTTCAGCCAGTGGCGGGTAGTGATGATCGTGGCACTGCTGCTGACCATTGTAATGCTGTTTAACCAGCGCTTACGTCATTATCTGCTGCTGCCATCCTGTCTGGCATTAGCGGGCGGACTGGCGGCAGTGTCAGTGAATTTTCATCTGAATTAAAGGCAGGGAGTGAACAGCGTGTAACCGGGTTGCGGTAACAGAAACGATCATAAAGGGGAAGTAACGCAGGGAGATGACAACGTTGGTGCGAAGAGAGGGACTTGAACCCTCACGTCCGTTAAGACACTAACACCTGAAGCTAGCGCGTCTACCAATTCCGCCACCTTCGCATCGAGTTGTCTGTTCATATCACCGCAATGGTGCGAAGAGAGGGACTTGAACCCTCACGTCCGTTAAGACACTAACACCTGAAGCTAGCGCGTCTACCAATTCCGCCACCTTCGCGCAGTGCTCGCGATATGAAACTTGTGATTTTGGTGCGAAGAGAGGGACTTGAACCCTCACGTCCGTTAAGACACTAACACCTGAAGCTAGCGCGTCTACCAATTCCGCCACCTTCGCATACCCGTAACACCTTGAGAATGTTACAACCACGGAGGCGCATTCTAGAGATTTTACTCAATGCGTCAACAACTATTTTGTCGGGCTGAAACGATCGCTGTAAAAAGCAACGTTTTCAGCCCGGCGACGCGGTTAAACAGCGGAAAAAGTCTTAACGCGCTTTGGCACCGCGACCGTAAACGGCACGATAAACTTTGAAGCGGCCGGTTTGCGCCAGCACTTCGTGACTGCCAAAGGTTTCATCCAGCACCTGCGGGTAGGGCAGGAAGGCGTTAGCCACGATACGCAGCTCGCCACCGGTATTGAGATGCTTCACTGCGCCGCGGATCAGCGTCTGTGCCGCATCCAGACTGGTCTGGGTGCCTTCATGGAACGGCGGATTCGAGATAATCATGTCGAAACGGCCGGTCACGTCCGAGAAGACGTTACTGGCGAACACTTCGCCTTCCAGACCGTTGGCGGCCAGCGTCGCTTTACTCGCTTCAATTGCCGCGGCGTGCACGTCGCACAGCCACAGACGGACTTTTGGCGAACGCGCCGGCAACGACGCGGCAAGCACTCCGGCACCACAACCGATATCCAGCACCTTGCCTTTGGTATGTGCGGTGAAGGTCGAGAGCAGCAGTGCACTGCCGCTATCCAGGCCGTCGCGGCTGAACACGCCCGGCAGGGTATGCACGGTCAGATCGTTCAGCTGATAGGTATGACCAAAGGCGCTGGCGTCGAAGGTCGGCTGCCGATCAAGGCGGCCGTGATAGAGGCCACAGCGACGTGCGCTGTCGATCTTCTCCAGCGTGACCCACTGTTCCAGCATCCCTTCGGCACTGCGCACGCCGCTGCGGTTTTCACCCACCACGAACACATCGCAGCCCACCGGCAGCAGTGACAGCAGGTTTTGCAGCTGGAACTGCACTTCCGGTTTGTTCTTGGTCCAGAAATAGACCAGCGTATCGCAGCCCTGCACATCTTCCGCCTGCGCAACCAGTCCATAACGCGCCTGTTCGCCCATACGGTGGCTCAGGTTTTGCCAGTGATGATATTGCTGGGTATGCACCCGCGAAGAGGCGGTTTCCAGCTGAGCGGGCAGGTCATCCTGCAGATCGCCAGCAAATAAAACATGGCGGGCGGTAAATTCATCACTGTGGCGCAGAATGACTTCGCTGGCCGGGGTAAAAGCAGACATGTGGGGCTCCTGTAAGATCTGAGCGGGGATTATAGTGGTTTGTTGGCGCATGTTCGATGGGTTTGCTAGCATAGCGTCGCATTCAGGCAGCAGAACAGGTAACACTATGACGTCCAGGCGCGACTGGCTTTTACAGCAAATGGGAATTACGCAGTATCAGCTGCGCCGCCCGCGCGTGCTTCAGGGCGAAATTGCCGTCACGCTGGCACCGGAGACGCAGCTGATTATCGTGGCTGAGACACCCCCCGGCCTGCACGAACCGCTGATGCGCGACGTGCTACATACGCTTAATCTGCAACCGGCTCAGGTGATGACCGTGACGCCGGACCAGCTGCAAATGCTGCCGGAGACGCTGCATTGCGCAGGATGGCTGCTCGGCGTTGAGAGTGAACAAACCTTTAACGGCGTGGCATTAACCAGCGCTTCCTTCAATGAACTGATCAGCAGCGGCGCCGCCAAACGCGCGCTCTGGCAACAGATGTGTAACCATGACAGCCATCTCTTTTCTCACCCCTGACGATCGGGCGCAGGCCTTCGCCATCGAGTGTCGTAGTCACGCCTTTCCATGGAGTGAACAGACCTTTGCCAGAAATCAGGGCGAACGCTTTCTTAATTTGCGGCTCGACGTCGACGGTCAAATGGCCGCCTTCGCCATCACTCAGGTGGTGCTGGATGAAGCCTCGCTGTTCAACATTGCGGTCGATCCCGCCTGGCAGCGCCGGGGATTTGGCCGCCAGCTGTTACAGCATCTGATTGATGAACTGATTAAACGCGACGTGCTGACGCTGTGGCTGGAAGTGCGGGCTTCAAATCTGCCCGCCATTGCGCTCTACCAGCAGCTGGAATTTAACCAGGTCAGTCGTCGCCCAAACTATTATCCCACTGCCAGCGGTCGTGAAGATGCCATCATCATGGCGCTGACGCTGTAGCGGTGTTAAGGAGCTTTGATGTCAGATAACTGGGATTGCATCCTGTTTGATGCAGACGATACCCTTTTTCACTTCGACGCCTATGCCGGTTTGCAGCGTCTGTTCGCTGGCTACGACGTGCAGTTTACCGATCAGGATTACGCCGACTACCAGGCGGTTAACAAACCGCTGTGGGTCGATTATCAGAACGGTACCATTTCAGCGCTACAGCTGCAGACTCAGCGTTTTAATCACTGGAGCGAAAAGCTCAGCGTAGCGCCGGAGATTCTGAACAGCGGTTTTCTCAGCGCGATGGGCGAGATCTGCACCCCGCTGCCGGGCGCGGTCAGCCTGATGAACCGGCTGCATGGCCGGGTGAAGATGGGCATCATCACCAACGGTTTTACCGCGTTGCAGCAGATACGGCTGGAACGTACCGGTTTTCGTGACTATTTTTCCGCGCTGGTGATCTCAGAGCAGGTGGGCGTGCCGAAACCGGCCGCAGAAATTTTTGATTATGCGCTGAAGCAGATGGGTAACCCGGATCGTCAGCGGGTGCTGATGGTGGGGGATACCCCGGAGTCAGATATTCTCGGCGGGATCAATGCCGGTCTGAAAACCTGCTGGCTCGATCACGGCACCCGACCGCTGCCGCAACATATCCATCCGACCTGGCAGGTCAAATCGCTGAACGAGCTGGAAGCGCTGCTGATCGGCTGACGGAAGCCACCTCGCAAATCTAAAGTGGCAGCATAAAAAAGGTCCGCATAGCGGGCCTTTTCGTTTTATCTTTACCGCAGCCGGAGCGTTACTCTTTCTTCTCGTCGTCCTCATCGCGATCCTCTTTCACCGGTGTGCTGGCGGTGAGCAGGAACGGCGATTGCTGCCAGCGGGTACGGCGATGGCGCAGCAGGGTGCGGGAGAGAATAATGCCGATCGCCAGCGCCAGCAGCATCATCAGGCGCAAAATATTGGTGGTGTTATCCACCTGACGCGATTCGGTGACCAGCACGTGGGTATCGAGCGTAACGCGCAAAAAGCCAAGCGGGCCGTCGTTACCCGCCAGCGGCTGCACAATCTGATGATTGAAGTAGCTGCCAGCGCGTTTGCCGTCCAGCGCCAGCCGGTCGCGCACGTTGATATTTTCACCGCTGTGCGCCACTAAGCTGCCGTCGCCGTCATATACCGAGGCGTCGAGAATGCGGCTGTTAGCGGTCATCTGATTGAGAATGGCTTCAATCTGGTTGCGGTTATTTTCGCTGTTGTCCATCAGGGGCTTCAGGCTGAACGCCACCTGATTGGTCAGGGTATGCGCCAGCTCCTCAACCTGTTCAGACCGTGCCATTTGATGGCCGAGACTGAACCAGGAGGCACCCTGCATCAGGGCCACCAGCAGTGCCATTGAGATCAGAACGATCACCGTGCGATGTAAGCGAAATTTTAGTGCGGTTTTAGCCATCAATAATCCGTGTCACGTCACAACAGAAAGCCTGGAGATTATGTTGCCAGAAGCGGCGCAGACAAGGTAGCCTCTTGCGTGGTTTTGTTGTCCCTACAGGAGCTGTGATGCCAAATCGTTTAACCTGGTGCGATCTGCCCGCCGATGTTTCCCTCTGGCCGGGTTTGCCCCTTTCCCTTAGCGGTGATGAAGTGATGCCGCTGGATTATCGCGCTGGCCGGACTGGCTGGCTACTGTATGGCCGCGGGCTGGATAAGCAACGGCTGACCGATTACCAGCACCGGCTGGGTGCGGCGATGGTGATCGTCAGTGCCTGGAACGTAGATGAATATCAGGTGATTCGCCTGGCTGGCTCGCTGACGCCGTTCGCCAGCAGACTGGCGCACGACGCCGGACTGGACGTGGCGCCACTCGGCAAAATCCCGCACCTGAAAACGCCGGGCCTGCTGGTGATGGATATGGACTCGACCGCCATTCAGATCGAGTGTATCGATGAGATTGCAAAACTGGCTGGCAGTGGCGAGCTGGTGGCAGAAGTGACCGAACGCGCGATGCGCGGCGAACTCGACTTTACTGCCAGCCTGCGTCAGCGGGTGGCGACCCTGCAGGGGGCCGATGCTAATATTCTGAAGCAGGTGCGCGATGCGCTGCCGCTGATGCCGGGCCTGACTACCCTGACGCAAAAATTACAGGCGCTGGGCTGGCAGGTGGCGATTGCCTCGGGCGGCTTTACTTATTACGCCGAATACCTGCGCGATAAGCTGCATCTGTCGGCGGTAGTGGCCAATGAACTGGAAATTCGCGACGGCAAACTGACCGGCAACCTGCTGGGTCCGATTGTCGACGCACAATACAAAGCCGATACGCTGAAAAAGCTGGCGCAGCGTTTTGACATCGCGCCGGAACAGACCGTCGCGGTCGGCGATGGGGCCAATGACCTGCTGATGATTAAAGCCTCAGCGCTGGGCATTGCCTACCATGCTAAACCTAAGGTGAATGAGCAGACTGCGGTCACCATTCGCCATGCCGATTTGATGGGGGTGTTCTGCATCCTCTCCGGCAGCCTGATCCATGAAGAGCGTTAACTGAGGTATTGATTTGGCCAAAGCGGCAAAACGCGCATTTGTGTGTAACGAATGCGGCGCAGACTATCCACGCTGGCAGGGGCAGTGCAGCGCCTGTCACGCCTGGAACACCATCACCGAGGTGCGGATTGCCGCCTCGCCTGCTGCGGCGCGTAACGAGCGTCTGAGCGGCTATGCGGGCAGTGCCGGTACCAGTCGGGTACAGAAGCTGTCCGAAATCAGTCTGGAGGCGCTACCGCGCTTCTCGACCAGCTTTAAAGAGTTTGACCGGGTTCTCGGCGGCGGCGTAGTGCCGGGCAGCGCCATTTTAATCGGCGGTAGTCCGGGTGCCGGTAAATCGACCCTGCTGTTGCAGGTGATGTGCCGCCTGTCGGAAGGGATGAAAACCCTCTACGTCACCGGGGAAGAGTCGCTGCAACAGGTAGCGATGCGCGCCCATCGTCTGGGATTACCCACCGAAAACGTCAATATGCTGTCGGAAACCAGCATCGAGCAGATCTGCCTGATCGCCGAGCAGGAGCAGCCGCAGCTGATGGTAATCGACTCGATCCAGGTGATGCACATGGCGGAGATTCAGTCTTCGCCGGGCAGCGTGGCGCAGGTGCGAGAAACTGCCGCCTACCTGACGCGCTTCGCCAAAACGCGCGGCGTGGCGATCATTATGGTCGGTCACGTCACCAAAGATGGCTCGCTGGCCGGTCCTAAAGTGCTGGAGCACTGCATCGACTGTTCGGTACTGCTGGATGGCGATGCCGACTCCCGCTTCCGCACCCTGCGCAGCCATAAAAACCGATTCGGCGCGGTCAACGAGTTAGGCGTTTTCGCCATGACCGAGCAGGGAATGCGTGAAGTCAGCAACCCGTCGGCTATCTTCCTGTCGCGCGGCGAAGAGGTCACTTCCGGCAGCTCAGTGATGGTGCTGTGGGAAGGGACGCGTCCGCTGCTGGTGGAGATTCAGGCGCTGGTGGACCATTCGATGATGGGCAATCCACGTCGCGTTGCGGTCGGGCTGGAACAGAACCGCCTGGCGATTCTGCTGGCGGTGCTGCATCGTCATGGCGGCCTGCAGATGGCGGACCAGGATGTGTTCGTTAACGTGGTTGGCGGGGTCAAGGTGACCGAAACCAGTGCCGATCTGGCGCTGATGCTGTCGATGGTATCGAGTCTGCGCGATCGCCCGTTGCCGCAGGATCTGGTGATCTTCGGCGAAGTGGGGCTGGCGGGCGAAATCCGTCCGGTCCCCAGCGGTCAGGAACGAATTTCGGAAGCGGCGAAACATGGCTTTAAACGCGCCATTGTGCCGGCTGGCAATGCGCCGAAAAAACCGATCGATGGCATGCAGGTTTTCAGCGCGAAGAAGCTGGCCGACGCGCTGGCGATTCTCGACGATCTGTAATGCGGCTGGCGTCCGCTGATGGCTTGCCGTCAGCGGGCGAGGGCGGCGCGTTCAACCTTATACGCATTCACGCAGGAGGCACGACATGTCGTCGTTTGATTATCTGAAAACGGCCATTCGCCAGCAGGGCCACACGCTGCAACAGGTCGCTGATGCCAGCGGCATGACCAAAGGCTATCTGAGCCAGTTGCTCAACGCCAAAATCAAAAGCCCCAGCGCGCAGAAACTGGAAGCACTGCACCGCTTTCTCGGACTGGAGTTTCCGCGCCGTGATAAAACGGTCGGCGTGGTATTCGGCAAGTTTTACCCGCTGCACACCGGCCATATCTATCTGATTCAGCGCGCCTGTAGTCAGGTGGATGAGCTGCACATCATCATGGGCTATGACGAGCCGCGCGATCGCCAGCTGTTTGATAACAGCGCCATGTCGCAGCAGCCGACGGTCAGCGACCGACTGCGCTGGTTGCTACAGACCTTTAAATATCAGAAAAACATCCGTATCCACGCCTTTAACGAGGAGGGGATTGAGCCGTATCCGCACGGCTGGGACGTCTGGAGTGAAGGGGTCAGCGCGTTTCTCGGCGAGCACGGCATCGCGCCGGATTGCATTTACACCAGCGAAGCGCCTGATGCGGAGATGTATCAGCAGCACCTGGGGATTCGGACGGTGCTGGTCGATCCCGACCGATCTTTCATGAGCATCAGCGGCGCGCAGATCCGTCAGGATCCGTTCCGCTTCTGGGAATATATCCCGACCGAAGTGAAGCCGTTCTTTGTCCGCACCGTGGCGATACTGGGCGGGGAATCAAGCGGCAAATCGACGCTGGTGAATAAGCTCGCTAATATTTTCAACACCACCAGTGCCTGGGAATATGGCCGCGACTATGTCTTTTCGCACCTCGGTGGCGATGAAATGGCGCTGCAATATTCGGACTACGACAAAATCGCGCTCGGTCAGGCGCAGTACATCGATTTCGCGGTAAAATATGCCAACAAGGTGGCGTTTATCGACACCGATTTCGTGACGACCCAGGCGTTCTGCCTGAAGTACGAAGGGCGCGAACATCCCTTTGTTCAGGCACTGATCGACGAATATCGCTTCGATTTAGTCATTTTGCTTGAGAACAATGTGCCGTGGGTGGCGGATGGATTGCGCAGTCTGGGCAGTTCAGTCGATCGTCGCGAATTCCAGTCGATGCTGGTGACGATGCTGCGTGAAAACAATATCGATTTTGTGCATGTGCGTGAGGATGATTACGACACCCGTTTCCTGCGCTGCATTGAACTGGTGAGAGCGATGCTGGGCGAGAAGAACGCCCAGCCGTGATCGAACCAGGGGGACCGGCGCGGCCCCCCTGGCGGACAGATTAATAGACCATCACGACCTTGCCACGCATATGGCCTTCCAGCACCCGCTGATGGGCCGCTTTCAGCGTTTCAACGCTTAAGCCCTGCAGCGTCTCACTCAGCGTGGTTTGCAGCTTACCTTCATCCAGCAAGGCTGCCACGGCATCCAGAATTTCACCCTGGCGCGCCATGTCCGGCGTGTTAAACATGCTGCGGGTGTACATCAGCTCAAAGTGCAGCGCAGCGCTTTTCAGCTTCAGCTGATCCATCGACAGCGGATGCTCGTTCTCAACGATGGTGCAGATGTGGCCCTGCGGCGCAATCAGCTTCGCCATGGTTTCCCAGTGACCGTCGGTATCGTTGAGGCAGAAGATATAATCGACCTGCTTAATCCCCTGTTTCTCCAGTTCACCCGGCATATCTTTGTAGTTAATCACCAGATCGGCACCGCGATCGCGGCACCACTGCGCCGAATCTTCGCGCGAGGCTGTTGCAATGACTTTCACCTTGCTGTGCAGCTTCGCCAGGGGGATCGCCAGCGATCCGACACCGCCAGCGCCGCCCACGATCAGCAGCGTTTGATCTGCGGTCGCCGCGTCGAGATTCAGTCGCTCAAACAATCCTTCCCACGCCGTCAGTGCCGTCAGTGGGATCGCCGCCGATTGCGCCCAGTCGAGGCTCTTCGGCTTGTGGCCGGTGATACGTGAATCGACCAGCTGCTCGGTGCTGTTACTGCCGGCACGGGTCAGATCGCCAGCATAGTAGACTTCATCGCCCGGCTTGAAGTTGCTGACTTTGCTGCCAACTTCCAGCACTACGCCGCTGGCATCCCAGCCGAGAATACGCGGTGCCTGCAGCCCGTTTTTGATTGCGCCTTTGTGAACTTTGGTATCGACCGGGTTGACCGAGGCGGCTTTGACCTCAACCCGCAGGTCGTACTCGCCTGGCGTCGGGGTTTCGGGCAAGATTTCAATGAAGTTCTCAGGACTCTCTGGATTAACAGCAATAGCGCGAATAGACATAGTGGATCTCCTGTGTTGTTACGCTAAGTGTAGAACCTGGATTTAGCGGTGATAAGATGGACAATCTTTCATAGAGTGTTCGTCTGAGGTGAACAATAGCGTTTCGTCAGTGGCAGGACATGGCTCTTTTCGCGCTGGTGGCGGAGTGCGGCAGTTTTACCGGCGCGGCGGAACGCGCCGGTTTGCCAAAATCGAGCGTCAGCCAGCGCATCAGCCAGCTGGAGCAACGACTCGGCATCCGGCTGCTGAATCGCACCACCCGCCAGCTCAACCTGACCTTTGCCGGTGAGCGCTATCTGCTGCACTGCCAGGAGATGATGCAGGCCAGCGAACGTGCCGATCAGGCGATCGCCAGCCTGCGTGAAAACCCCAGCGGCCGGCTGCGCATCACCAGCCCGGCGGGCATCGGCGCAACCCTGCTGGCGCGCTGCAATGCGGCGTTTTTACGGCTCTATCCCGATGTGACGCTGGATATTTCGATCTCAGATGATATTCGCGATCTGGTGCAGGAGGGCTTTGATGTGGCGCTGCGCACCGGTCAGCCGCAGGAGTCATCGCTGATTGGTCGTCGGGTCGGTTACTGCCAGCGGCTGCTGGTGGCCTCGCAGCACTATCTTGATCAGCATCCACCCATTATTCATCCGCAACAGCTTTCTGCCCATCGCTGCATCGCCCATCGTGCCTGGAATGAATGGGTATTACAGCGGGATGAGGAATTTTATCGCTGGCTGCTGCCGCCCGCGCATCTGACCGATAATCTGATCTATGCCCGTGAGTCGGCGCTCGGCGATGCCGGTATCACGCTGCTGCCGCGTTTTCTCACCGATGGAATGATGGCGGACCCGCGTCTGGTGCCGGTGCTGCCGGAGTGGCAGATGGAAGGAAATGAGCTGTGGCTGGTCTATCCGGGACGTAAACTCAATTCCCCGGCGCTGGCACGCTTCGTGGAGTTCGCGCTGCACTCGCCGGTGTTCAGGGAGTTTTATCGTTAATCGAGCAATAAAAAAGGCGGCAGTGCTGCCGCCTTTAACACTGTTCTGTTACTTAATTATACGCTTGTACTTGATACGCTTCGGCTCCAGCGCTTCAGCGCCGAGGGTGCGCTTCTTGTACTCTTCGTATTCAGTGAAGTTACCTTCGAAGAATTCGATGTTGCCTTCATCCTGGTAGTCCAGAATGTGGGTCGCGATGCGGTCGAGGAACCAGCGGTCATGCGAGATCACCATCGCGCAGCCTGGGAACTCCAGCAGGGCGTTTTCCAGCGCGCGCAGGGTTTCGATATCCAGGTCGTTGGTAGGTTCATCCAGCAGCAACATGTTGCCGCCAACCTGCAGCAGCTTGGCGAGATGCAGACGACCACGCTCACCGCCCGACAGCTCACCGACGCGTTTACCCTGATCGACGCCTTTGAAGTTAAAGCGGCCGACGTAGGCGCGGCTTGGCATTTCGGTGTTGCCTATACGCATGATGTCCTGACCGCCGGAGACTTCTTCCCACACGGTTTTGGAATTATCCATGCTGTCACGGAACTGATCCACTGACGCCAGTTTGACGGTATCGCCCAGCACAATGCTGCCGGAATCAGGCTGTTCCTGACCGGACATCATGCGGAACAGCGTCGATTTACCGGCGCCGTTCGGACCGATGATGCCGACAATCGCCCCTTTCGGTACGGAGAACGAGAGATCGTCGATCAGCACGCGGTCACCGTACGATTTACGCAGGTTGCTGACTTCCAGCACTTTGTCACCCAGACGTGGGCCAGGCGGAATAAACAGTTCGTTGGTTTCGTTACGCTTCTGGTATTCGGTGTTGTTCAGCTCTTCGAAGCGCGCCAGACGGGCTTTGCCCTTAGACTGACGGCCTTTAGTACCCTGACGAACCCACTCCAGCTCTTTCTCAATCGACTTGCGGCGGGCCGCTTCAGAAGAGGCTTCCTGCGCCAGACGCGCATCTTTCTGCTCCAGCCAGGAAGAGTAGTTACCTTCCCACGGGATGCCTTCGCCACGGTCCAGCTCCAGAATCCAGCCGGCAACGTTATCAAGGAAGTAACGGTCGTGGGTAATCGCCACCACGGTGCCTTCGAAGTCGTGCAGGAAGCGTTCCAGCCAGGCGACAGATTCGGCGTCCAGGTGGTTGGTTGGTTCGTCGAGCAGCAGCATGTCTGGCTTTTCCAGCAGCAGACGGCACAGTGCGACGCGGCGACGTTCACCCCCGGAGAGAGTGGCGATTTTCGCCTCCCAGTCTGGCAGACGCAGCGCATCTGCCGCACGTTCCAGTTGGGTATTCAGGTTGTGGCCATCATGTGCCTGGATAATCTCTTCCAGACGGCCCTGCTCAGCGGCCAGTTTGTCAAAGTCCGCGCCCTCTTCGGCATACAGCGCATAGACTTCGTCGAGGCGTTTTAACGCGCCAACCACTTCAGACAGCGCCTCTTCAACGGACTCGCGCACGGTATGTTCGAGGTTAAGCTGCGGCTCCTGCGGCAGGTAGCCAATCTTGATGCCAGGCTGCGGACGCGCTTCCCCTTCGATATCTTTATCGATGCCGGCCATGATACGCAGCAGGGTGGATTTACCCGCGCCGTTCAGGCCGAGTACGCCGATTTTGGCGCCCGGGAAGAAGCTAAGGGAGATGTTCTTCAGGATGTGTCGCTTCGGCGGAACGACTTTGCCGACGCGGTGCATGCTATAGACGAATTGAGCCACGTTGTATTGAGCCTCTGGGTCTGTTGGTCATTTGGATGATGTCGAAGTTTAGCCTTTTTCACCGTCTAATCACAGTCGGGCCGCGGCGAATATTCCGATGCGTGCCGCAGTTCGGGATAACTGTTTGATTTCCGCACAACCCCGACACTATGCTGCTTTTTTGCCTTAAAAACCGGGAGAGTGACGATGAGAGTATTGATCGCAGCAGATGAACACGCCTGGGGCGGATTGATTCCGTCTATTCGTCAGCGGCTACCGGACGTGGAGTTTGTCGCCTCGGCAGGCCACGCCGCCGAAAGTCTCGCCGGCTTCGATGCGTTGATCCCCGGCATGTGCAAAGTGGACGCGGCGCTGCTGGCGACCGCCGATCGCTTAGCGCTGATCCAGCAGGCGGGCACCGGGCTGGAGGGGATCGACATCGCGGCGGCGAAACAGCGCGGCATCATGGTCGCCAATGTGCCGTCCGACAGCTCAGGCAATGCCGATTCGGTGGCAGAACTCGGTATCTGGATGATGATTGGCCTGGCGCGTCGCTATCACGAAATCGCTGATTGCCTGGCGCAGCAGCAGCTGGGCCAGCCGGTCGGCCTGGGATTGAAGGGCAAAACGGTCGGGCTGGTCGGTTTAGGCGGCATCGGCAAAGCACTGGCGGCGCGGCTCAGGCCGTTTGGCATGCGGATGATCGGCGTCAGGCGTGAAGCCGATGCGGCTTTCGCTCACCAGCACGGCCTGGCGTGGCTGGGTGACATGACACAACTGCCGCAGCTGTTGCAGCAGGCCGATTTTGTGGTGCTCAGCCTGCCGGATAACCCGCAGACTCACCAGATTATTGACGCCACGGCGCTGGCGCAGATGAAACCGCAGAGCTTTCTGATCAACCTTGGTCGCGGTGGATTAATCGACAAAGCGGCCTTTCTCAGCGCGCTGAAAAACCGGTCGCTGGCCGGGGCCGGGCTGGATGTATTCTGGCAGGAGCCGCCCGATCCGCAGGATGAGGTGTTTCGCTATAACGTCATCGCCACGCCGCACATTGGCGGCGTCACGGATATCTCTCTGGCGGGCAACCTGAGCGGAGTGTGTGACAACCTGCGCCGCCTGCGTGACGGCGAAGCGGTGGCAAACCGCTGGGCGTGAACTTACGGCAGGCGCAGCGGAATCGCCTGTTGTGCCAGCCAGTCCTGCAGCGCCTGATCGGGCGCGCTGTCACTGACCAGCAGATCAAAGCGGCGCAGTTCGGCGATGCGGGCCGGCAGCACCTTGCCATATTTGCTGCTGTCAGCCACTAAAATGCACTGACGCGCCCGCAGCATCGCGTGGTGCTTCATCGCCAGCTCATTGGTGTTGTAGCAGGTTGCACCCTGATCTTTGTCGATCCCGGCCGCCGAGATAAACGCCAGCGTCGGACAGAGATCGTCGAGGATCGAATGGCCGCCGATCGGTGTGAACAGCGCATTATCCGCGTGGAACTCGCCGCCACTGAGGATCACATTGCAGGCCGGTTTCTCCTTTAACGCCAGGAAGGTATTCATAGCGCAGCAGATCGCGGTAAACGGCAGGGTGTCCGGGATCGCATCGACGATATAAGGCAGGGTGGTGCCGCAGTCGAAAAATACCGTGTCATTTTCACCGATCAGGCTAGCCGCAGCCTGGGCCAGCCGCTGTTTTCGGGCGGCATTCTGACCGTGCTGATCGGTAACAAAGTAGTGGCTGGCGTGGCTCTTCGGGTCGCTGACGATATAGCCGCCCAGCAGCACCACGCTGGAGGCGGGCTCGCTAAGATCGCGGCGAATGGTCATTTCTGACACGCCAAGCAGTTGAGCTGCGTCTTTCAGATGCAGTTTATCGGTGCGTTTAAGCGCCTGAGTCAGCTTGTGGATACGTTCGTCGCGCCGGGTTTCCATGGTCATCTCTGTCTGTTCAGTATCCTGCTGGGCTGATTGAGGGAGCCGGAAACCGGCGTAATCATCGCGACAAACCTAACAGATTTTAAGGAGTTGCGTCCTCTCCGCCAGGCTGATTTTCAATCTTACCTGCAACGGCTAAACCCCGCAAACCTCATCCGCTACCGTCCGGCGGTGATATCAAACCGGCCAGGCGGCGTCCGGCGCGGTGGTGTCCGGTAATGTCTGATTGTTACAATCGTAACACGATGAGCGGCCGTAATTCGGCATATATTGGCAGATCTGCGCCTTCAGGATGTGGTTTTTATCACATATTTAACCTTTGAGAATTGTTATTGTTAATTTTATAACATTTGATGGTTAAAAAACATCCGGAGAAAACAGTCATGGATATCGCGGTCATCGGCTCAAACATGGTCGACCTGATTACCTATACCAACAGCCTGCCGAAAGCGGGCGAAACCCTTGAAGCACCCGATTTTGCCCTTGGCTGTGGCGGAAAGGGGGCTAACCAGGCGGTTGCTGCCGCCCGAATGGGCGCGAAAGTGATGATGGTCAGCAAAGTGGGCGACGATCTGTTTGCGCCCAATACCGTGGCGAATCTGCAACAGCAGGGCGTGGATACCCGCTTCGTCACTACGGCGGCGGGCACCTCAAGCGGTGTGGCACCGATCTTTGTCGACGATCGGTCACAGAACCGCATCCTGATTATTAAAGGTGCCAACCAGCAGCTGAAGCCGGCCGATATCGACGCCGCCGCTGAGGCGCTGAAAGCCTGCCAGCTGATCATTCTGCAGCTGGAGATCCCGCTGGAAACGGTCTATTACGCCATCGATTTTGCCCGTCAGCATCAGATAAAAGTGATCCTGAACCCTGCGCCAGCGGTGGCCGATCTCGACATCCACTACGCCTGCAAGTGTGACTTCTTTATGCCTAATGAAACCGAACTGGAGATCCTCACCGGTCTGCCGGTAGCCAGCGATGAGGAGGTGATCGCTGCCGGGCGGTCGCTGCTGAAGCGCGGTCTGAAAAACCTGATTATCACACTGGGCAGCCGCGGTTCGGTATGGATGAACGGCGATACGGTGCACCGGGTGGCGGCAACGCCAGTCCGGGCGGTCGACACCAGCGGTGCCGGCGATGCCTTTATCGGCTGTTTTGCTCACCTGCTGGTTAAAACCGGCGATATCGCGGCCGCCATGACCCAGGCTTCGGCCTATGCCGCCTGCAGCGTGACCGGACGCGGGACCCAGCGCGCCTATCCCGACGCAGAGGGTTTTCAGCGCTTTCTTAATCTTCACTGAGGTGATGCTATGCAACAGAAAATTGTTCAGCAATCGGATGGCTACCTGAATAAAACGCCGCGCTTTCAGTTCATTCTGCTGTCGTGCCTGTTTCCGCTGTGGGGCTGCGCTGCCAGCCTTAACGATATCCTGATTACCCAGTTCAAAAGCGTCTTCGCCTTAAGCGATTTTGCCAGCGCGCTGGTACAGAGTGCCTTTTACGGCGGCTATTTTCTGATTGCGATCCCGGCGTCACTGGTGATCCGCAAAACCAGCTACAAGCTGGCGATCCTGACCGGGCTGGCGCTCTACATCCTGGGCTGCGTGGCGTTTTATCCCGCCTCGCACATGGCGACCTACACCATGTTTCTCGCGGCGATCTTTGCCATCGCCATCGGCCTGAGCTTTCTGGAAACCGCGGCCAATACCTACAGCTCAATGATTGGGCATCGGGATCACGCAACTCTGCGGCTCAACATCAGCCAGACGTTCTATCCGATTGGCGCACTGATGGGCATCGTGCTGGGTAAATATCTGGTGTTCCAGGAGGGGGACAGCCTGCAGAGCCAGATGGCGACCATGACCGCTGAACAGGCGCATGCGTTTCGCCTGACGATGCTGGAGCATACGCTGGAACCCTACAAATATCTGGTGATGGTGTTAGTGGTGGTGATGCTGCTGTTTATGTTCACCCGCTATCCGCGCTGCAAACCGCAAAGTAACGAAACATCGCTGCCTTCACTGGCGGAGACCTTTCGCTATCTGGCGACCAACCGTCACTTTAAACGCGGCATCGTGACGCAGTTTCTCTATGTCGGGATGCAGGTAGCGGTCTGGTCGTTCACCATTCGTCTGGCGCTGACGCTGGGCGCAGCCAATGAACGTCACGCCTCTAACTTCATGATCTACAGTTTTATCTGCTTCTTTATCGGCAAGTTCGTGGCGAACTTCCTGATGACCCGTTTCCGCGCTGAAAAAGTGCTGATCGCCTATTCGGTGCTGGGGGTGCTGACGCTGGCTTATGTGATGCTGGTGCCTGACTTTACCGCCGTTTACGCCGCGGTGTTCGTCAGCGTGCTGTTTGGTCCCTGCTGGGCGACCATTTACGCCGGTACCCTGGCGACGGTCGATAATAAGTATACCGAAGTGGCAGGGGCGTTTATCGTGATGGCGATTGTCGGTGCAGCATTTGTGCCCGCGCTGCAGGGGCTGGTCTCAGACTCGGTTGGCTCAATGCAGCTGGCGTTTGGCGTCTCGCTGCTCTGCTTCGCCTGGGTCGGTTTTTACTTCTATGGCGAACTGCGCCACAAGAAACAGACCGTGTCCGGCGGTCGTCTGGTGGAGGATGCATCATGAAAACCCGTTTACCGTTGCGCCGTGAGCAGTTTCATTTTACCCCTGAGGTTCTGCTGCAGAGCGATGACTTCCGGGTGGAACTGTTCCGTTATCCGGCGGGGATTGAAGCGGTGCGGATCCATAACCGGCGCGGGTCGGTGACGGTGCTGCCGTTCTTTGGTCAGATGATCTGGGATGTGCAGTTTGAAGGGCATACGCTGACCATGGGCAACAGCTTTAAGCAGCCGCTGCCCGGCAATTCGATCATCGACACTTACGGTTGTTTCGCTTTCCACTCCGGACTGCTGGCTAACGGCTGTCCGTCGCCCGAGGACGATCATCCGCTGCATGGCGAAATGCCCTGCGCCCGGATGGACAGTGCGTGGCTGCTGCTGGACGCGGATACGCTGTCGCTGGAGGGCGAGTGTGAATATGTCAAAGGCTTCGGCCATCACTATCTGGCCGCACCGGCGGTACGCCTGCACGCCGATCGGCCGCGGCTGCAGATTGAGATGACGGTCACCAATCTGGCCGGTGCGCCGATGCCGTTGCAGTATATGTGTCATCTCAACAGCAGCTGGATTGCGCAGGGACGTTTCCGGCAGTCGATCCCGGATCGGGCATTCCGGCTGCGCACCTCAATACCGGCACATTTACGGCCGACGCCCGCCTGGCGCGACTACACCGCACGGCTGGCGCAGGATCCGCAGGCGTTGCAGCAGCTCGATCAGCCACAGTTATGCGATCCGGAGATCGTCTTTTTCGCCGACGATCTGCCGCAGTATGGCGATGAGGTGCAGTTTGAGCTGCACGCGCCGGCGGGATACGCCATGATGACGCGCTTCTCTACCGCTCAGTTTCCTCACGCCACCCGCTGGCTGCTGCACAATGCCGACCAACAGGTCGCGGCCTATATCCTGCCGGCCACCTGTCGGCCGGAAGGGTTTCTGGCGGCGCAGCAGGCGGGCAGCTTAATCACCCTCGCCAGCGGCGAACAACGCCACTTTTCCGTCGAGACCGGATTGCTGTAAACCCGATGCGCGGCCTAAATCGCCACCAGGCCGCGCACGCCATCGGCTTCCATGCTGTCGCCGCGGCCACGCTGCACGATTTCACCGCGCGACATCACCAGATAGCTGTCCGCCAGTTCAGCCGCAAAGTCATAAAACTGCTCAACCAGCAGGATCGCCATATCCCCGCGCTGCGCCAGCTGACGGATCACCGCGCCGATCTCTTTGATCACCGACGGCTGGATCCCTTCGGTTGGCTCATCCAGGATCAACAGCTGCGGCCGACAGGCCAGCGCCCGGCCGATCGCCAGCTGCTGTTGCTGGCCGCCGGACAGATCGCCGCCGCGCCGCGACTTCATGGCAAACAACACCGGAAACAGCTGGTAGATCTCATCCGGCACCTGGCGAGCCTGCGATGCCGGAAAGCGGGACAAACCGAGCAGCAGATTCTCTTCCACCGTCAGCCGCGGAAAAATCTCCCGACCCTGTGGCACGTAAGCAATGCCGGACTGCACCCGCTGGTGCGGTTTACGGCCGTTAAGCTTCTGCTGCTGCCAGCGGATCTCACCCGATTTAGCCGGGATTAACCCCATCAGACATTTCAGCAGCGTGGTTTTGCCCACGCCGTTGCGGCCCAGCAGGCAGGTGATCTCGCCCACTTTTACCTCAAACGACAGGCCACGCAAAATATGACTGCCGCCATAATATTGATTCAGTTCAGTAACCTGTAACATCTTATCGCCCCAGATAAACGTCGATAACCTGCTCATTGGCCTGCACATCACGCAATGATCCTTCGGCCAGTACCTGACCCTGATGCAGCACCGTCACGTGGTCGGCAATGGTTTCGACAAAGCCCATATCGTGCTCCACCACCATCAGCGAATGCTTACCCGCCAGGTTGCGGAACAGCTCGGCGGTGTAGTCCGTTTCAGCGTCGGTCATTCCCGCCGCTGGCTCATCCAGCAGCAGCAGGTGCGGCTCCTGCACCAGCAGCATGCCAATCTCCAGAAACTGCTTCTGGCCGTGCGACAGCAGGCCCGCGCTACGCTGTCGTTCTGCGCCGAGCCGCAGCAGCTTCAGCACCTCATCGATCCGATCCTGCTGCTCGCCATTGAGGCGCGCGCGCAGACTGGCCCACACCGTTTTTTCGGCTTTCAGGGCGATCTCAAGATTCTCGAACACGGTTAACGCTTCAAACACCGTTGGTTTCTGGAACTTACGGCCGATCCCGGCACGGGCGATCTCAACCGGCGACAGGCGGGTAAGATCGCTGTCCTGATCGTAGATCACCCGCCCGGAATCGGGCCGCGTCTTACCGGTGATCACATCCATCAGCGTGGTTTTGCCCGCGCCGTTGGGGCCGATCACGCAGCGCAGTTCGCCGACGCCGATCTGCAACGAGAGATCGCTCAGGGCGCGGAAGCCGTCGAACGAGACGCTGATCTTCTCCAGTTGCAGCACCGGATCGCGCTGCGCCCGATGGCGATCCGCCGGATGAGGTTGAGTAAACAGTGCGTCAGTCATGTTTCCTCCGGCGCAGCAGGCCAATCACGCCGTGCGGCAGAAACAGCGTCACCAGGATGAACATCAGGCCGAGGAAAAACAGCCAGTATTCCGGGAAAGCGACAGTGAAAAAGCTGCGCGCGCCGTTAACAATCGCGGCACCCAGCAGTGGGCCGATCAGCGTACCGCGCCCCCCCAGCGCCACCCAGATGGCGGCTTCAATCGAGTTGGCTGGCGACATCTCGCCGGGATTAATGATCCCGACCTGCGGTACGTAAAGCGCCCCGGCCAGTCCGCACAGCATCGCCGACAGGGTCCAGACAAACAGCTTAAAGCCGCGCGGATCGTAGCCGCAGAACATCAGGCGGTTTTCGGCGTCGCGCACCGCAGTCAGCACCCGGCCAAACTTGCTGCGTGCCAGTGCGAAACCGATCGCCAGGCTCAGCAACAGCAATCCTACCGTGGCGATAAACAGGCCGATGCGGGTGCCGGTCGCGCTCACTGAAAAGCCGAGCAAGGTGGTAAAGCCGGTGAAACCGTTGTTGCCACCAAAGCCGGTTTCATTACGGAAAAACAGCAGCATACCGGCGTAGGTCAGCGCCTGGGTGATGATCGAGAAGTAAACGCCTTTGATGCGGGAACGGAAGGCAAAAAAGCCAAATACCAGCGCCAGCAATCCCGGTGCCAGTACGCTGAGGCACAGCGCCCAGGCGAAGTGCTCGGTTCCGCTCCAGAACCACGGCAGCTCACGCCACGACAGAAAGGACATAAACGCCGGTAAGCCTTCACCTGCCGCCTGGCGCATCAGATACATGCCCATCGCATAACCACCGAGAGCAAAAAACAGGCCGTGACCCAGCGACAGTAATCCGGCGTAACCCCACACCAGGTCGAGGGCCACTGCCACCACCGCATAGCAGAGGATTTTGCCGATCAGCGTCAGGGTATAGGTGGAGATCGCCAGCGGATGGCCGGCGGGCAGCAGCGCCAGAAACGGCATCACCAGCAGCGCCAGAGTGACCACCATGCCGATGCTGAGGGTCAGGCGCGGCGCTTTGCGCGCGGCGCGGAGCGTTATGGGTTGCGTCATCAGTCAGTCACCCTTCCTTTCACCGCAAACAGTCCCTGAGGACGTTTCTGGATAAACAGCACGATAATTACCAGAATCAGGATCTTGCCGAGCACCGCGCCGATCTGCGGTTCCAGCACTTTATTAACAATGCCGAGGCTGAAGGCAGCGACCACGGTGCCCGCCAGCTGGCCGACGCCGCCCAGCACCACCACCAGAAACGAGTCGATAATGTAGCCCTGTCCCAGTTCTGGCCCGACGTTGCCGAGTTGCGACAGCGCCACGCCGCCCAGTCCGGCAATACCAGACCCCAGACCAAACGCCAGCATATCGACCCGGCCGGTCGGCACGCCGCAGCAGTCGGCCATGGCGCGATTCTGCGTAACGGCGCGCACGTTCATGCCAAGACGGGTGCGATTCAGCAACAGCCAGGTGAGTGCCAGCACAAAGATCACAAACAGAATCACGGCGATGCGGTTCCACGGCAGCACCAGGTTAGGCAGCACCTGCAGTCCGCCTGACAGCCACTGCGGATTTGCCACTTCGAGGTTTTGCGCACCGAACAGCATGCGCACCGCCTGAATCAGCATCAGGCTGATACCCCAGGTTGCCAGCAGCGTTTCCAGCGGGCGACCGTAAAGATGGCGGATCACCGTGCGTTCCAGCGCCATTCCGATGGCGGCCGTCACCATAAACGCCACCGGCAGTGCCAGCAGCGGATACCAGGCCAGGTAGTGCGGCGCAAACTGCTGAAACAGGCTCTGTACCCACCAGGTGGCATAAGCACCGAGCATCAGCATTTCACCGTGCGCCATATTGATTACGCCAAGCAGACCGTAAGTGATCGCCAGTCCCAGCGCCGCCAGCAGCAAAACCGAGCCCAGCGACAGGCCGCTGAACGCCTGACCCAGCAGATCGCCCCACATCAGGCGTTTCTGAATCTGTTGCAGGCTGTCGGCGGCGGCGGCACGCACCGTGGCGTCCGGTTCGTTCGCCGGCTGGGTTAAGCGTTGCAGGCTGGCCTGAGTATTGGGATCGCTGGATTCGCCCAGCAGCTTAACTGCCTTCAGCCGCACCATCGGCTGGGCATCTGCCAGCTGCAGGTTGGCCAGCGCCAGCGCCAGTGCGGCATGCACCCGGCTATCTTTTTCGGCGGCCAGCCGCTGCTCAATCAGCGACAGCTGATCGGCCGCGCCGTCATTTTGCAACTGTCGCGCCGCGCGCAACCGCAGTCCGGCATCGTCGCTCACCAGCTGATGCGCCGCCAGCGCGCCGTTGACCAGCACCCGCAGCCGGTTGTTCATAAACAGTTTTTTCAGGCTGCCGTTCGGCTGTGGCTGGGCATCCAGCGGCAGCAACCTGCTGCCCTGCTGGCTGAACGGCTGTTTATTCTGGTCGATGACCACGTTTTCGGCGTGCAGCGCTTCCAGCAGCGGTAACCGGCTGCTGTCTGGCGCGGCAGCCCACTGTTGCAGCAGCGTCGCCTGCTGGCTACGGCTGGCAGCGGCGAAGTCTGCCGCCGGTCCGGCACTGGCAAACAGCGGCATCAGCAGCAGCAGGCTGAAAAGGCAGCGGCAAAGGTTCATAGAGAGGACCTCGTTAAATGGATGGCAGCGGACGACCTGATTTGCCGTACGCCATCAGCGCAACGGGCAGGCGCCGGTCGGCAGAGCCGCAGACCGGCACGTCACGCGCTTACTGCGCGGCTTTCACCGGGTGGTCGGGCTTCTTATCATTACCGGCTATGTACGGGCTCCATGGCTGAGCGCGTACCGGTTGATCGGTCTGCCACACCACGTTGAACTGACCGTTCTCTTCCACTTCACCGATCATCACCGGCTTATGCAGATGGTGGTTGGTCTGATCCATGGTCAGGGTAAAGCCGTCTGGCGCTTTGAAGGTCTGACCGGCCATCGCCGCCCGTACTTTATCCACGTCGGTGGTGCCAGCTTTTTCTACCGCCTGCGCCCACATATGAATACCGACATAGGTCGCTTCCATCGGATCGTTGGTGACCACGCTGGCGGCATTCGGCAGGTTGTGGGCTTTGGCATAAGCACGGTAGTCAGCGACAAATTTAGCGTTGGTCGGGTTATCGATTGACTCAAAATAGTTCCACGCCGCTAACTGACCGACCAGCGGTTTGGTATCGATACCGCGCAGCTCTTCTTCGCCCACCGAGAAGGCGACCACCGGAATATCGGTGGCTTTAATGCCCTGATTAGCCAGCTCTTTATAGAACGGAACGTTAGAGTCGCCGTTGATGGTGGAAACCACCGCTGTTTTGCCGCCGGCAGCAAACTTTTTGATGTTTGAGACGATGGTCTGGTAATCGCTGTAACCAAACGGGGTGTAGACCTCTTCGATATCTTTATCCTGGACGCCCTTACTGTGCAGGAAGGCACGCAGGATCTTGTTGGTCGTGCGGGGATAGACATAATCGGTGCCGAGCAGGAAGAAGCGTTTAGCACTGCCGCCATCCTCGCTCATCAGGTATTCAACCGCCGGGATCGCCTGCTGGTTGGGCGCTGCGCCGGTATAGAACACGTTAGGTGACATCTCTTCGCCCTCATACTGCACCGGATAGAACAGCAGGCCATTCAGCTCCTCAAACACCGGCAGCACCGATTTGCGCGATACCGAGGTCCAGCAGCCAAACACCACCGCCGCCTTGTCCTGGGTCAGTAGCTGTCGTGCCTTCTCGGCAAACAGCGGCCAGTTAGAGGCGGGATCGACCACCACCGGCTCCAGCTTTTTCCCCAGCACGCCGCCTTTGGCGTTGATCTCATCGATGGTCATCAGCGCCACATCTTTGAGTGGCGT
This sequence comes from Pantoea sp. PGP6, assembly GCF_053474785.1. Lineage (NCBI taxonomy): Bacteria > Pseudomonadati > Pseudomonadota > Gammaproteobacteria > Enterobacterales > Erwiniaceae > Pantoea > Pantoea sp. PGP6. The sequence continues at coordinate 3,695,740 of NZ_JBQBMA010000001.1, read as the reverse complement.
TTCCGAAATCGCCATGGTCCCTGACAGGGAGTGCATGATGCCGACCTTAATGGTGTCAGCCGCCTGCGCGCCCCAGGCGAGGCCGATGCTGGCAACGGTAGCGGAGAGAGCAAAAGCCTTGAGCAATGAACGTCTTTTCATCGTGTTAAAACCCCTCAATGTTGTGTTTGTTATTCAATGGGTTGAAGCCGGGCCTGCTGGAGTCGGTGCAAAGTAATTTTCCTGACTTCCGCCTTGCTGACGGCGATGTGGTCAGTCAGGATGCGTTGTGCCTCCTCGGTCTGTTGCTGAAAAATTGCCTGTAAGATCTGTTCATGCTCCTGATAGGTGGCGGTTATCCGATCGTCAGAGGTGAAGTCGAGACGGCGGATAATGCGGATTTTCTCCGTCAGTTCGGCGTGAATACGCGCCATTTCCGGATTACCCGCAGCGGCCACCAGCGTCATGTGAAACGCCTCATCGTGCTGCGATACCGTCAGGCCGGCGGTCAGTCGCTCCGCCTGGCACCAGAAGCGCGTCAGCCCGGTTAACAGGGCGCTGCACTGGGCGGCGGGCAGGGCGCACAGCCGTTTTACCGCTTCACACTCCAGCACGGTTCGCAGGTCATACAGCGCTTCGAACCAGGCGAAATCGAAGTTCCTGATCTGCCAGCCGCTGCGGAACCAGACTTCAACAAAGCCTTCGCGTTCCAGCCGGAACAGCGCCTGACGTACCGGCGTGCGGCTGACCGCCATCCGCCCGGCAATTTCACTTTCACTGAAGCGATCGCCGGGCATCAGGCGAAAGGCGAAAATCTCCTCCTTCAGCGCCTGATAAACCCGTTCCGCCAGCGCTTCCGGGCGGGCTTTCGGGGAGGGAGACTGCATCGTCATGGTGACTCCTTATTCCAGCCACAGCAGGGTTTCGCCCGGACTGACCGGACGGCCCGCCTGGCAGGCAATGCGTTTCACCTGACCACTCCGGGGAGCGACAATCGCCAGCTCCATCTTCATCGCTTCGACGATAACCAGCGTCTGACCGGCGCTGACCGTTTCACCCGGCTGCACCAAAACTTTCCAGATGTTGCCGTTCATATCGGCCTGCACCGCCAGCGCGCTGTCATCCTGCTCAGCGATCGGGGGCGGCGGGTCCAGCGTCGGCGGCGCACTCTGCTCTTCCTGCGCCCACAGCGTCACCTCCTGCTCAAACGCGGCGGCCTGACGCTGGCGGAATGCGGCGATATCATCAGCGTTGTCCGCCAGGAACTGCTGGTGGGCAGCAAAATCAAACAGCGTCTCTTCGATCCGCAGGCTGGCGCGGCCTTCGCGGAAATCTTCCCGCAGCTGCGTCAGCTCGGCTTCACTCACCGGATAGAAACGCACCTGATCGAAGAAGCGCAGCAGCCACGGCTGTTCGGCGGCAAACTGGGGATTTTTCAGGAAGGTGTTCCAGATCGGTAACGTCCGGCCGACCAGCTGATAGCCGCCGGGTGAGTCCATGCCATAGATGCACATGTACATGCCGCCGATGCCGACCGTGCCTTCGGCGGTGAAGGTGCGGGCCGGGCTGTATTTGGAACTCAGCAGACGATGGCGCGGATCGATGGGCACTGCACAGGGTGCGCCAAGATAAACGTCGCCCAGTCCTAGCACCAGATAGCTGGCGTTGAACAGGGTGTCTCTGACCTGTTCACGCTGGATTAAGCCGTTGATGCGCTGAATAAAGTCAACGTTGTTCGGCAACCAGGGAGCGCAGGCGCGTACCGTTTCCTGGTAGCGCGCTACCGCGCCGAGGGTGGCGCTGTCTTCAAACGCCATTGGCATCCACACCACTCGCGACGGCACTTTCAGCGTGCTGACATCGCCCAGCGTCGCCTCCAGCCCCAGCAACAGCGACATCAGGTCGGACTGGCTGATGATGCGGCTGTCGTAGCGCACCTGCAGTGAACGCACGCCGGGTGACAGCTCTTCTACGCCGGGCACCGCTCGTTCGCTCAGCGCCATCATCAGCAGGTGAACGCGCAGTCGCAGCGCCAGATCCAGCACGTTGTCGCCATATTCAATCAGCACATATTTGTCACCGGCCTGACGGTAGACCGCTTGCGGCGTGGTTGCGGTGGCGTCAATCGCCGCCAGTATGGTCGCGGAGCCGCTGGCGGTTTCGGCCAGCGACGGCACGGCAAACGTCGGCGCATGGTGCGGACGCAGGGTGGCGATCACCTGCTGCTGCGCCTTTTCTCGTGCCAGCGCGTCATCGGCACTGATCGGATGGAAACGAATGCGATCGCCTGGTTTAACCTGACCGACTTTCCACAGTTCGGCTTTGGCGATGGTCACCGGACAAACGAATCCGCCGAGGCTCGGGCCGTCGTGCGTCAGGATCACCGGAAAGTCACCGGTAAAATTGATGGCGCCAATGGCATATTCACAGTCGTGAACGTTAGAAGGGTGCAGGCCCGCCTCGCCGCCGTTGGCGCGGGTCCAGCTCGGTTTCGGACCGACTAACCGCACGCCGAGACGGTTGGAGTTGTAATGTACCTGCCAGTCGCTGGCAAAGAATTCGTCGATGGCAGCCTGGGTGAAGAAGTCTGGTGCGCCGTGCGGACCGTAGAGCACGCCGATACGCCATTCGGTGCCGTAGTGCGGAATCAATGCGGCATCAAGCGCCTGAGGGGCGCTGACCGGAGGCGGAGTGGTGCAGGCTGCCAGCGCAGGCCGGGAGATCGGCAGCATATCCGCAACCCGCAGCGTCCGTCCGGCATGGCCGCCAAACTGACCCAGCGAGAAGGTGCTGCGGCTGCCGAGATATTCCGGTACGTCGAAACCGTTGCGTACCGCGAGGTAGCCGCGGCAACCCTGCTGCGCGCGGCCCAGTGCCAGGGTTTGTCCCGCTTTCACCGTCAGCGGCTGCCAGTTGCTGACCGGTTCGCCATCCAGCGTGGCTGCGCAGTCAGCGCCGGTCAGTGCCACCGTCGCATCAGTGTGGAAGCGCAGCGTCGGGCCCTGCAAGGTAAACTCGAGGCCGGCCGCCGATTCGTCATTGCCGACAATCCGGTTCGCCAGACGGAAGGCGAAATCATCCATCGGACCAGACGGCGGAACGCCAATATCCCAGTAGCCGAGGCGGCCCGGATAATCCTGAATCGAACTGAAGGTACCCGGCTGCAGCACTTCAATCACCGGGGCGGCCGGGGTGAAACTGTCGAGAAAGCGTGTCCAGACCGTGCCGCTGTGAAAGGCCTCAGTCGCCACGATCTGGCGCAGGTAGTCGAGGTTAGTGGCGATGCCGTGCAGCTGGGTGGCATCCAGCGCCTGCTGCATTTTTGCCAGCGCCGCCTCGCGGCTGTCGGCATGTACAATCAGCTTCGCCACCATCGGATCGTAGAAGCTGGAGACTTCGCTGCCGGTTTCAATGCCGCTGTCGATGCGCACGCCAGCGGGAAAGCTGACGGCGGTTAACAGGCCGGGGCTGGGCTGGAAGTTCTTCAGCGGATCTTCCGCGTAGAGTCGCACTTCAATGGCGGCACCCTGGGGAGCCTGCTGCAGGCGCGGCCAGTCAATCTCATCGCCCGCCGCCACTTTTAGCATGCACTCGACCAGATCCAGCCCGGTCACGCATTCGGTAACCGGATGCTCAACCTGCAGACGGGTATTCACTTCGAGAAAGTAAAACGCCTGCTGGGTGACGTCGTAGATGTACTCCACGGTGCCGGCGCTGCGGTAGTTGACCAGCTGGCCCAGACGGACCGCCGAGGCCAGTAGCGCGTCACGCGTGGCCGGGGACAGGCCCGGCGCCGGGGTCTCCTCTACCACCTTTTGATTACGGCGTTGCAGCGAGCAGTCGCGCTCACCCAGCGCCACCACGGTGCCGCGGCCATCGCCGAAAATCTGCACTTCAACATGACGCGCGCGATCGATGCAGCGCTCCAGAAAGACGCCCGCGTCACTGAAAAACTGTTCGCCGAGGCGGCGCACGCTCTCCCAGGCACTGGCTAACGCGGCGGCATCGGCGCAGCGCGTCAGACCAATCCCACCGCCGCCGGCGGTACTCTTCAGCATCACCGGATAGCCGATCTGTTCGGCGGCCTGCAACGCCGTCTCCAGCGAATCCAGCAGCGGCGTGCCGGGCGTCATTGGCACACCGGCTCGCGCGGCCAGTTCACGGGCGCGGTGCTTCAGGCCGAACTCACCGATCTGCTGTGCCGTCGGGCCGACAAAAGCGATTCCCGCCTGCTCACAGGCTTCGGCGAACGGCAGGCTCTCTGACAGGAAGCCGTAGCCTGGCCAGATAGCGTCAGCACCGCTCTGCTGTGCCGCTGCCAGAATTTTGTCGATGCGCAGATAGCTGTCGCTGGCTTTATCGCCGCCCAGCGCAATCGCCACATCGGCCTGCTTAACGTGCTGCGCATTACGGTCGGCATCGGAGTAGACCGCCACGCTTTTCACGCCGAGGCGCTTCAGGGTACGGATGGCGCGACAGGCAATTTCGCCGCGGTTGGCAATTAATACGGTGCTGAACATGGTTCAGAGACTCCCTTGTGTCGCCAGCCAGTTGCGCCAGCCGCCAGTTTCGGTAATTTCCAGCGCGTTGTTCAGCGCCGAGCCTTCACAGATAAAGCCTTTCACTACCCGACCGTCTGCCAGCGTCAGGCTGCCGATGCCCAGCGGTGGCGGGATTTCTGCCACGAACTCGCCAAAGCGCGCCAGCGGGATATCCCACAGCTCGACGGTGATGGCGGCACCGCGTTCATCGCGCATCAGGCCCGGTTTTTTGATCGCACCGTCCAGCAGTGCGAACAGCCGATAGTGAGCGGCTGTTTGCGTCTCCTCTACCCACACCGCATCCCGGCTGGTCAGCTGGAAATTGAGCGGCATATCGGTGAGGTGAGCGCCGACCACCGCAATACGCACGTGATCGGAGGAGGGCGGCAGGGCGCGCGATCGGGTGGGCTGTGGCTGGCCGGTGGCACCGAGCGGCAGCGCCAGTTGCTGCTGCCAGCGCAGACCGAACTCAGCCAGTGCACGATCGTGCCAGGCGGGTGCGATCAGCGTGATGCCCGCCGGTAAATCGTCATTGCGGAACGGACCGGGCAGCGCCAGCGCGGCGAGGTCGGCCAGATTGGTGAAGTTGGTATAGGTGCCGAACTGCGAGTTGTAATGCACCGGCTCCTGAGCCATCTCCGCCAGCGTGTGGATGGTGGGGGAGGTCGGCACCACCAGCGCGTCAAACTGCGCCAGGGTCTGCTGAATTTGTCGCGTCAGCTCGGCCCGCAGGTACTCCGCCTGATAAGCCTCAACGGCGCTGTATTTCAGGCCGCTGGCGACGATGCCGTGCACCACCGGGTCCATCTCAGCCGGACGTTGCAGCATCTCGCCGACTGCGGCGGTGCGCTCGGCTACCCAGGGACCGGAATAGAGCTGCTCAGCCAGCTGGCGGAACGGAGTGAAATCAATCGGATGCAGCGTCACGTCCGCCACCAGCAGCGCTTCCAGCGCCTGATCCCAGGCCGCTTCGGCCGCCGCATCATCAAAGAATTCGGGATTGGCCGGTACGGCAAAATGTGGATGAGCGGGCAGGCTGGCCGGGGCCGTATGCGGATTGACGCGCGAATAGGCGTCACCGGCGTCGAATCCCCCGGCGAGGCTGGCGACGGTAAAAGCGTCTTCCACCGTCAGCGCGAACACCGACAGGGTGTCATTCAGCCGGCAGGCTGGCACCACGCCGCGGGCAGAGAACCAGCCTTTGGTCGGTTTCAGACCGACAATATTGTTAAACCCGGCCGGGACCCGACCCGATCCGGCGGTGTCGGTACCGAGGGAGAAGCCGACCAGCCCGCGCGCCAGTACCGAAGCTGAACCGGAGCTGGAGCCGCCACTGACGTAGTCGGCATCAAAGGTATTAGTGACCGCGCCATACGGCGAGCGGCTACCGACCAGGCCGGTCGCGAACTGGTCAAGGTTGGTTTTGCCGATCACCACCGCGCCGGCGGCTTTCAGCCTGGCGACCACCGTCGCATCATTGTCAGCGATGTAAGTGAAGGCCGGACAGGCGGCGGTGGTCGGCCAGCCAGCGACATCGGTGTTGTCCTTGACGGCGAACGGGACGCCAAACAGCGGCAGCGACGCCGGATCGCGTTGAAACTGTGCCAGCAGCGGTTCCAGCTGCGCCATCAGCTGCGCCGGCGTGGCAAGATAGATCCAGGCATTATCCTGCGGATCCAGCGCCGCCAGATGGGACGCCAGCAGCGGAATGACCTGCTGTGGGGCCAGTTGCAGCCGTTGCTGCCAGTCGTGAAGGGTCAAGCCAAAGGTCGAAGCCATACGATGAATTCCAGCTGGTATACAAGATGGAGTTCAACAGAGCAAAGGCTGTGCCATTTTTTTAACACCCTGATTCAACGGGTTATCCGCGTTTGTCATAAGAATTTGTGATGATTATTTGCACAATGGCGGCGCAGGAGGCGGGCGATAGCGGTGCGTTTAGTCCTGCCGTGCGTAAATTTTGTGAAGAACATGGCAAGAGCCGGGTGGCCTGGTTAGCATGAAGGGAGTCTGGCAACTCGCCGACGCCCAGCAACAGAGGAGATTTACGTGGTGAAGTGGCGTAACTGGATGGTAGGGATCTGCCTGGTCGGCACGGCCAGCAGCGCATGGGCCGATTCGCTTGATCAACAACGACAGCGTTATCAACAAATTAAACAGGCCTGGGACAGTAACCAGATGGCCACGGTGGATCAACTGTTGCCAACGCTACAGGATTATCCGCTCTATCCTTATTTGCAATATCGCCTGCTGGCGCAGGATCTCGATCAGGAGACCAGCCTGGCGGTACAAAACTTTATCCGACAATATCCGACGTTGCCGCCGGCGCGATCGCTCAGCACCCGTTTTATCAACGTGCTGGCGCATCGTCAGGACTGGCAGGGCGTGCTCAACTTCAGCCCGACCGAGCCGAAACCGGTGCAGGCACGCTGTAACTGGTACTACGCCAAATGGGCCACCGGTCAGCAGCAGGCGGCCTTTGACGGTGCCAAACAGATCTGGCTGCGCGGCACGGCGCTGCCCAATGACTGCGATAAACTCTTCTCGGTATGGCAATCCTCTGGCCAGCTCTCACCGATCACCATTCTCGAACGTATCCGGCTGGCGATGAAAGCCGGTAACGACAGCCTGGTGAGCTTCCTGGCGAAAACGCTGCCGGCTGATTACCAGACCATGTCTGACGCGATCCAGGCGTTGCAGCAGGACCCGCTGACGGTCAGCACCTTTGCCAGCGCCGTCGGGCCAACAGACTTTACCCGCCAGGCGACGATCTACGCCTTCACCCGGGTCGCCCGCCAGGATATGGAGAATGCCCGCAGCCTGATCCCGATTCTGGTGCGGGCGCAGAAGATGGGGCCGGAAGATGAGCAGGCGCTGAAAGAGATTGTGGTATGGCGCATGATGGGCAGCGATCTGACATCGGAACAGGCGCGCTGGCGTGATGCGGTAGTCATGAACAGTGAATCGACCGCGCTGGTGGAGCGCCGGGTGCGGCTGGCGCTCAGCCAGCACGATCGACGCGGCCTGAATACCTGGATCGCCCGTCTGCCGCTGGAAGCCAAACAGAAAGATGAATGGCAGTACTGGCAGGCCGATCTGCTGTTTGAGAAAGATCGTAAAGAGGAAGCGGAAGAGATCCTGCGCAAGCTGATGCGGGCTCGCGGTTTCTATCCAATGGTGGCGGCGCAGCGGTTAGGCGTCGATTATCCGCTGCAGGTTGATGAAGCACCGAAGCCGGATAGCGCAACGGTGCAGGGCGCAGAACTGGCCCGGGTGCGTGAACTGATGTACTGGGGTCTGGATAACCTGGCGCGCAGCGAATGGGCCAACCTGATTGCCAGCCGTCCGCACAATCAGCAGCAGATGCTGGCGCGTTACGCTAACGAGCAGGACTGGTGGGATCTCAGCGTGCAGGCCACCATTACTGCGAAGATGTGGGACAGCCTGAAAGAGCGGTTCCCGCTGGCGTGGCAGAGCGTTTATCAGCGTAATACTCAGGATAAGCAGATTCCACCGAGCTACGCGATGGCCATTTCACGTCAGGAGAGCGCGTGGAACCCGAAAGCACGTTCACCGGTCGGAGCCAGCGGCCTGATGCAGATTATGCCCGCCACTGCGGCACATACCGTTAAGATGTACAACATGCCGGGCTATGCGAACGCCAGTCAGCTGCTGGACCCTGAGACCAATATTCAGATCGGCACCCAGTATCTGGAGTATGTCTACCAGCAGTTTGGTCAGAACCGGATCTTCGCCTCGGCGGCTTACAATGCCGGTCCCGGCCGGGTACGTAGCTGGCAGAAAACCAGTGGCGGTAATCTCGATGCGGTGGCGTTTATTGAGACCATTCCATTCTCAGAAACCCGCGGCTACGTGAAGAACGTGCTGGCGTATGACGCCTACTATCGTCACTTCATGGGCCAGCCTGACAAGATCCTGTCAGATGGCGAGTGGAATCGCCGTTACTAGCTGTGCTAAGCTTCCGTACTCTTTAGCGAGTACGGAAGCCTCTTCATGACCCAACCTGATTCTCACGCCACCGAAGATAGCTGGCATCGCTTTGTTGCGCTGATGCAGCAGGCCTTTGCTGACGGCCATGCGCTGCCGCTGATGCAGCTGATGATGACGCCAGATGAGCGCGAAGCCTTTGGCACCCGTCTGCGGATTATTGAAGAGCTGATGAACGGCGAGATGAGCCAGCGCGAGCTGAAAAACGAGCTTGGCGTCGGCATCGCGACCATCACACGTGGCTCAAACAGTCTGAAAGAGGCGCCACCGGAGCTGAAACGCTGGCTGGAAGTGCGCCTGGGTCGCGGCTGATTACTGCTGATAAAGCGGATGAACAAACGGGCAGAGCGCCAGAATCAGTGCCTGATGATAGACGCTGGAGCGGCTGAGCAGACCCTGAGTAAAGGCACCAATCGCGCCGCCCTGCTGTTTAATATTCTCAATGCCGGTTAACCGTGCCATCTCTTCGCCCAGTTCGCGGCCTTCACGCAATCCAGCCAGTACCACCGGCGGCAGGGTGAAGCTGGCCGAACGCGATTCTCCCCGCTGTTTCTGATTTTCTACCACCATCCAGGCGAAGGCGCAGTCATCTTCAATGCCGGCCTCGATGGCCACCCAGAATGCCGCTTCAGGTCGGACCTGTCGCGCATTCATCACGCGCTGGCGTGCGCCGGTTCGCGTTTCAAGGTGGGTTAACGGTTGTGCTGCAACGCCACTATCGACCTCGACCCCCTCAATATGGCAGGATCCCTCGCCGAAAACGTCGTTGAATGCCTGCGCAATCGCGCGAATCTTCGCTGGGTTGGTGGTGGCTGCGACAACATGGTACATAATTGATTGAACCCTTAGGTGATTAAGAGCCTATCCCATCGGGCTATTTTATTTGGCAGTCTGAAGTTGGGCAGTGCTCACAATCCTCACGTACTCCGTGTACGCTCCGGTTGTTTCGCGCTATCCGTGTCCAGACTGGCTGCAACAATGACGCCTGATGGGGGGAGGCTCTAAGGCGATTTTTGTCGCAGTATAACGGAAACTAAGCATGCTACAGGTCTATCTTGTTCGTCACGGTGAAACGGTATGGAATGCGGAACGCCGCATTCAGGGTCAGTCCGACAGTCCGCTGACGGAAAAAGGTGAGCAACAAGCCCATCAGGTGGGAGAACGCGTCAAAAAACTGGGCATTACGCACGTCATCTCCAGCGATCTCGGGCGTACACGTCGCACTGCTGAGATCATTGCTGATGCCTGTGGTTGCGTGGTGACGCTCGATCCCCGGCTGCGCGAACTGAACATGGGAGTGCTGGAGAAGCGCCCGCTGGATGAGTTAACCGCCGAAGAGGAACAGTGGCGCGCCACGCTGGTTAACGGCACGGAAGGGGGACGTATCCCGGAAGGTGAGTCGATGACCGAGATGGCGGAGCGGATGCATCAGGCGCTGAATGCCTGTCTCGGACTGCCTGCCGGCAGCCGGCCTCTGATTGTCAGTCACGGTATGGCGCTGGGCGTGCTGGTCAGCACCATCCTCGGCCTGCCAGCGCATGCGGAACGGCGCCTGCGGCTGCGCAACTGCTCGATCTCACGCGTCGATCATCAGCAGAGCGCCTGGCTGGCAGAAGGCTGGGTGGTGGAAACCGCCGGGGATATTTCCCATCTGGATGCGCCTGCGCTCGATGAGCTGCAACGCTAACGACGGTGAAGCGCCTCTGCCGTCGTGATGACGGCAGAATCGCTTAGTTGCCGGCGGGCTGGCGACGAATCGGAATCAGATATTCACACTGGATTTCGGATGGCGGCTCGCTGCGCTTTTTGCCACCGTGGGTGTAGAAGCGTTCAATATCCTGTCCCTGACGGCGGGTCAGCCCCAGCGTTGGCATACAGGTGCCGTACAGCAACAGGATAAACTCCTGCAGCTCGACGCGCGGCCCGGTGTAGGTGAACTGCACATAGTCGCCCGCTTCGAGGATCACGCTCTGGCCGGAGTGCAGGTTCATTGCGCTGTCGGCCGGCACCGCCGTGGTATAGAGAATTTCCTGCTCGTCATCCTTATCCTGACTGGCGCGCACCTGATGCAGGCCATACAGCACCGGCGGCACCGTGTCGGTTTCCAGCAGGAACTGCTTCCAGAAGTGGATGCGCATTTCGTCGCGGTAACTGGAAATCTGTTCCAGCGTACAGGTGTAATTCTGGGTTTGACCCACCAGCACCGTTTCCGGCAAGGTGACAAACGTCGGTTCAGGCTGCTTCTCATCGCTGAGGCGAATCGGCGGACGAATACCGAATGAGTTCCACTCCGAAGAGCGACGATACCAGGCCGGCGTCTGATTAAACTGCTTTTTAAACGCGCGGGTGAAGGTCTGCTGCGAGTCGAAACGATACTGCAGGGCGATGTCCAGAATCGGACGGCTGGTCAGGCGAAGCGCGACCGCGGCTTTTGACAGACGCCGCGCACGAATATAAGCGCCTATCGCGTGGCCGGTGACGTCCTTGAACATCCTTTGTAAATGCCATTTAGAGTAACCGGCTTTCAGGGCAACGTTATCCAGTGAAAGGGGTTGATCCAGATGGCTCTCCAGCCAGACAAGCAAATCGCGAATGATACCGGCTTGGTCCATAAAACATCCTCATACTCTGGTGGTGCAGCTAAACGCAGTCGTCGAATAATAGCACTAAATGCTCAAAAGGCGTGGGCAGCTTTCTCGGGAAGATTGTGCTACGTCAGTGCGGGCTTAAACCCGTTTTGGTTTGGTCATTAACTCGATTGACAGTACATTACAGTCACATCTATTCCATTTGCAATGGTAACTCCATGACAATATCTCGCCTTATGATCGCCGCATTTGCCACCCTGACCTTTTCCAGCCCGCTGCTCGCCGAGGAGATCGGCTCGGTAGATACGGTATTCAAGATATTTGGCCCCGACCATAAAATTGTCGTTGAGGCTTTCGATGATCCCGATGTTAAAAATGTAACCTGTTATATCAGTCGGGCGAAAACCGGAGGCATTAAAGGCGGATTGGGTCTGGCGGAAGATACCTCGGATGCGGCAATCTCCTGTCAGCAGATCGGTCCGGTCGAGCTGAGCGACAAGATTGCGCAGGGCAAAGCGCAGGGCGACGTGGTGTTTCGCCAGCGCACCTCGCTGATCTTCAAGAAGCTGCAGGTTGTACGCTTCTTCGATAAAAAGCGCAACGCCTTAGTCTATCTGACCTACTCCGACAAAGTGGTGGAAGGCTCGCCGAAAAATGCGCTGAGCGCCGTACCAATAATGCCGTGGCACTAAGGCAAAAAAAAACGCCCGTCAGGGCGTTTTTTCTCTGCGCAGCGATTAGTCCTGCAGATCACCGCAGAAGCGATAACCTTCACCGTGAATGGTGGCAATAATCTCTGGCGTGTCCGGCGTGGATTCGAAATGCTTACGGATCCGGCGGATGGTGACGTCAACGGTGCGGTCATGCGGCTTGAGGTCGCGACCGGTCATTTTTTTCAGCAGATCCGCACGGGTCTGGATCTTGCCCGGATTCTCGCAGAAGTGCAGCATGGCGCGGAATTCACTGCGCGGCAGCTTATAGTGTTCACCGTTCGGGTTGATCAGTGAGCGGCTGTTGATATCCAGCTCCCAGCCGTTGAACTTATAGCTTTCAACCTGACGACGCTCTTCGCTTGGCAGCGCCAGATTCATGGTGCGTGACAGCAGGTTACGGGCTCGAATCGTCAGTTCACGCGGGTTAAATGGTTTAGTGATGTAGTCGTCAGCGCCAATTTCCAGACCGAGAATTTTATCGACTTCGTTATCACGGCCGGTCAGGAACATCAGGGCGACGTTAGCCTGTTCGCGCAGTTCACGGGCCAGTAACAGGCCGTTTTTACCGGGCAGGTTGATGTCCATGATCACCAGATTGACGTCATTGTCGGTCAGCACCTGATGCATTTCAGCACCATCAGTCGCCTCATACACCACATAACCTTCCGCCTCAAAAATACTTTTGAGGGTATTACGCGTGACCAGTTCGTCTTCAACGATAAGAATGTGCGGGGTCTGCATGTTTAGCTACCTAAAATTTGCCAACAAATTGAAAACAGGGCGTACATCGGTATGGCGTTCTTCATCATCGAGAGCGGCGGACCGTGCTGAACCGTTGTATGGAATACTATTTTGATAAGCCATCTATCAACGTCAACAACAGGATTAGCTCAGCCAGTCAGGATGAAAATTGCATGCCCCGTGAGAGAATAATAATGGCGCATATCCTAACTGCATTAACAGCAACCTAACAGCACCAACTACAACCGATAAGCATAAAAACAACGCTTCGTTGACTTATATCAAATGCAATTGTAGCACGTTAACACTTTTGTGAAAAACTTCTCGTAGATTGCCTGCTTAGCTCACAAAAAGCAGCTTTTTCGCTACATTTATGACGGACAAATCGCAAACTAAAACCGGCCGGCAATGATATTTTATCTTATTGAATTAAAAAAACTTTATTAACCTTTCGTCAAGAACAGATGCTTAAGGCCGAAAAGGCCACCGATCGATGATTTTAACCAGTTTTCACATCCTGTTTTCTTATTCTCAGCGGGCGGCTTAATCATTAACAGCCGTGTTAATATGGCGTTATGTCAGCAAACCAATGGAATAAACATGCTTTTCCCCCTGATTCTCGTCTCGCCTGCACGGGCTGAAAATATTGGCGCTGCGGCGCGTGCCATGAAAACCATGGGCTTTAGCCAGCTGCGGATTGTCGCCAGCGATGCCTGGCAGGAGCCGGCTGCACGCCGGGTTGCACATGGCGCCGGTGATATTCTCGATAACCTTCAGACGTTTGCGACCCTGGCCGAGGCGTTAGCTGACATCGATTTCTCCGTAGCGACCACCGCGCGCAGCCGGGCAAAGTTCCGCTACTATGCCACGCCTGAACAGGTCGAAACCCAGCTACTGGAAAAACGGCAGTGGGTAAACAGCATGGCGCTGGTGTTTGGCCGCGAAGACAGTGGGCTGACTAACGAGGAGCTGGAGCAGGTTGATCTGCTGACCGGTATCCCGATGGCAAATGACTACCCGTCGCTGAATCTGGGGCAGGCGGTGATGGTTTATTGTTACCAGTTGGCGAAGCTGAATCAGATTGCGGCACCGGTGGTAACAGCGGCAGATGGGCAGCAGCTGCAGGCGCTGCGTCAGCGTTTTCACCAGTTATTGCAATCGCTGGAGGTCAGTGACGACGAGAAAATGGCAGACTGGATCGATCAGCGTATTGGCCTGCTGGAACAGCGTGACAGCGCGATGCTGCATCGCCTGCTGCACGACATAGAAAAAAAACTTATAGATAAATCCTCGGGAAAAAGCTGATTTCACAGCAACAGATCGTAGAGAATTTTAGCAAGGCAAACGATCGCACACCATTTTGCGCTTTCACAGGCAGCTGTGCGCAGTGATGGAAATTTGAGCTTCGGACAAATTCGTTGACTTAACGTGCGCTTTGCTTTACTTCTGAAAGCCAGACGGACAGACAAAAACAGACAGAAAATAAATCTTAATGCGTAAAATCAGCCTGAACACCACAATTATTACCACCACCATTACCACAGGTAACGGTGCGGGCTGACGCATACAGGAAAAAACAGAAAAAAGCCCGCACCTAAACAGTGCGGGCTTTTTTTTCGGCTTAAATTCAGGAGAGTTTATATCATGCGAGTGCTGAAATTCGGCGGGACCTCGGTGGCGAATGCGGAACGGTTTCTTCGCGTCGCCGACATTCTGGAAAGTAATGCGCAACAAGGACAGGTTGCAACCGTGCTCTCTGCGCCAGCAAAGATTACTAACCATCTGGTGGCGATGATTGAAAAAACCATCAGCGGTCAGGATGCTTTGCCGAATATCAGCGATGCCGAACGCATCTTCAGCGAGCTGCTGACGGGTCTGGCTGCCGCCCAGCCCGGCTTTGAGTATGATCGCCTGAAAACCCGCGTTGATCTTGAATTTGCGCAACTGAAACAGGTGCTGCATGGCATCAGCCTGTTAGGCCAGTGCCCCGACAGCGTCAATGCGGCCATTATCTGCCGTGGTGAAAAACTCTCGATTGCGATCATGGAAGCGCTGCTGCAGGCGCGTGGTCACGAAGTTAGCGTAATCGATCCGGTGGAAAAACTGCTGGCGGTCGGTCACTACCTCGAATCGACCGTGGATATCGCCGAATCGACCCGCCGCATTGCCGCCAGCCAGATTCCGCCGCACAACATGATCCTGATGGCCGGCTTCACCGCAGGCAACGAACGTGGTGAACTGGTGGTACTGGGGCGCAACGGTTCAGACTATTCGGCGGCGGTACTGGCAGCCTGTCTGCGCGCCGACTGCTGCGAAATCTGGACCGATGTGGATGGCGTCTATACCTGCGATCCGCGTCAGGTACCGGATGCGCGTCTGCTGAAGTCAATGTCCTACCAGGAGGCGATGGAGCTCTCTTACTTCGGCGCCAAAGTTCTGCACCCGCGCACCATCGCGCCCATCGCCCAGTTCCAGATCCCCTGCCTGATTAAAAATACCGCCAATCCGCAGGCGCCAGGCACGCTGATCGGCGGCCACGGCGAGCTGGATGAAAATCCGGTCAAAGGCATCACCAACCTGAATAATATGGCGATGGTGAACGTCTCCGGTCCCGGCATGAAAGGGATGGTGGGCATGGCGGCCCGGGTGTTCGCTGCGATGTCACGCACCGGTATCTCAGTGGTGTTGATCACCCAATCCTCTTCCGAATACAGCATCAGCTTCTGCGTGCCGCAAAATGAGCTGGCGCGGGCGCGTCACGTGCTGGAAGAGGAGTTCTATCTTGAACTGAAAGATGGCCTGCTTGATCCGCTGGATATCATTGAAAACCTGGCGGTGATTTCGGTGGTCGGCGATGGCATGCGCACTCTGCGCGGCATCTCGGCAAAATTCTTCTCGGCGCTGGCGCGCGCCAATATCAACATCGTGGCGATTGCTCAGGGCTCTTCCGAGCGCTCAATCTCGGTGGTGGTTAACAATGACGAAGTGATCACCGGGGTACGCGTCGTACACCAGATGCTGTTCGCCACCGATCAGGTGATCGAGGTGTTTGTCGTCGGCGTCGGCGGGGTTGGCGGCGCGCTGCTGGATCAGTTACATCGTCAGCAGACGTGGCTGAAGCAGAAACATATCGATCTGCGGGTCTGCGGCATTGCCAACTCGCGCGCGCTGTTGACCCACGTACACGGCATCGATCTCAGCAACTGGAAAGCGGCGCTGAGCGAAGCCAAAGAGCCGTTCAACCTCGGCCGTCTGACCCGTCTGGTGAAAGAGTACCATCTGCTGAATCCGGTGATTGTCGACTGTACCTCCAGCCAGGCGGTGGCCGATCAGTATGCGGATTTCCTCAGCGAGGGCTTCCACGTGGTGACGCCGAACAAAAAAGCCAATACCTCGTCGTGGAATTACTACCAGCAGATGCGCTCGGCGGCTGCGAAGTCACGGCGTAAATTCCTTTACGACACCAACGTCGGCGCAGGCTTGCCGGTGATCGAAAACCTGCAGAACCTGATGAATGCCGGTGATGAGCTGCTGCGCTTCTCCGGTATCCTTTCCGGCTCGCTGTCGTTTATCTTCGGTAAGCTGGATGAGGGCGTGTCGCTGTCGCAGGCGACAAACATGGCGCGGGAGATGGGATTCACCGAGCCCGATCCGCGTGACGATCTCTCCGGTACTGACGTGGCGCGCAAGCTGCTGATTCTGGCGCGTGAAGCGGGTCATCAGCTGGAGCTGAGCGACATTGAGATTGAGCCGTTGCTGCCGGATAACCTGACCGCCATTCAGGATGTCGAACAGTTTATGCAGCGTCTGCCCGAGCTGGATAATGCGTTTGCCGCGCGAGTGGCACAGGCACGCGATGAGGGTAAAGTGCTGCGCTACGTCGGTGTGATTGAAGAGGGCGGCGTCTGCAAAGTGAAAATCGACGCAGTCGACGGTAACGATCCGCTGTATAAAGTGAAAAACGGCGAGAATGCCCTGGCGTTTTACAGCCGCTACTATCAGCCGATTCCGCTGGTGCTGCGCGGATACGGTGCAGGAAATGATGTGACGGCAGCCGGTGTTTTTGCTGACCTGCTGCGCACGCTGTCGTGGAAGTTGGGAGTTTAATAATGGTAAAAATTTATGCACCGGCCTCAATAGGCAACGTCAGCGTCGGCTTTGATGTGCTGGGCGCGGCGGTATCGCCGGTGGATGGTTCACTGCTGGGCGACTGCGTTTCGGTCGAAGCGGCCGATCGTTTCACCCTGACCAACGCGGGCCGCTTTGTCAGCAAGCTGCCGGCCGATCCCAAAGAGAATATCGTTTATCAGTGCTGGCAGCGGTTTTGCGAGGCGGTGGGTAAAGAGATTCCGGTGGCGATGACGCTGGAGAAGAACATGCCGATCGGCTCCGGGCTGGGGTCGAGCGCCTGTTCGGTGGTTGCCGGATTGATGGCGATTAATGAATTCTGCGGCAAACCGCTCAGCGACAGCCAGCTGCTGAGCCTGATGGGTGAGCTGGAAGGGCGGATTTCCGGCAGCATCCATTATGATAATGTGGCACCGTGCTTCCTCGGCGGCATTCAGCTGATGCTGGAAGAGAATGGCATCATCAGCCAGCCGGTGCCGGGCTTTGATGACTGGCTGTGGGTGATGGCCTATCCGGGCATTAAAGTCTCTACCGCCGAAGCGCGGGCGATCCTGCCGGCGCAGTACCGCAAAGAGGACTGCATCAAGCACGGTCGCCTGCTGGCGGGCTTCATTCATGCCTGCCATACGCGTCAGCCGCAGCTGGCAGCTAAACTTATGCAGGATGTGATTGCCGAACCTTATCGCACCCGCCTGCTGCCCGGCTTTGCCGAAGCGCGACAGGCCGCGCAGGATATTGGCGCACTGGCCTGCGGTATTTCCGGCTCCGGTCCGACCCTTTTCGCCGTTTGCAATCAGATGGAAACGGCACAGCGGATGGCTGACTGGCTGAGCCAGCACTATCTGCAGAATGATGAAGGCTTCGTCCATATCTGCCGTCTTGACACGGCTGGCGCACGACAATTGGGATAACGCATGAAACTCTACAATCTTAAGGATCACAACGAGCAGGTCAGCTTCGCCCAGGCGGTGAAACAGGGTCTGGGTTCGCAGCAGGGGCTGTTTTTTCCGCTCGAGCTGCCAGAGTTTGAACTGACCGACATCGACGCGATGCTGGAGATGGATTTTGTCAGCCGCAGCAGCAAAATTCTCTCGGCTTATATTGGTGACGAAATTCCGGCCCACCAGCTGGCCGAGCGCGTCGAAGCCGCGTTTGCTTTCCCGGCACCGGTCAAAGCGGTCAGTGAAGATATCGCCTGCCTTGAGCTGTTCCACGGCCCGACGCTGGCGTTTAAAGATTTCGGTGGCCGTTTTATGGCCCAGATGCTGGCTTACGTCAGCGGCTCAGATGAGCAAATCACCATCTTAACCGCCACCTCCGGCGATACCGGCGCAGCGGTGGCGCACGCCTTTTACGGCATGAAAAATGTGCGGGTGGTGATCCTCTATCCGCAGGGCAAAATCAGTCCGCTGCAGGAAAAACTGTTCTGTACCCTGGGCGGCAACATCGAAACCATCGCCATCGACGGTGACTTTGATGCCTGTCAGTCGCTGGTGAAGCAGGCGTTTGACGATCAGCAACTGAAGCAGGCGATTGGCCTGAACTCTGCGAACTCGATCAACATCAGCCGTCTGCTGGCACAGATCTGTTACTACTTTGAAGCGGTCGCCCAGCTGCCACAAGAGAAGCGGAATCAGCTGGTGGTGTCAGTACCGAGCGGTAACTTTGGTGATTTGACTGCCGGTCTGCTGGCGAAATCGCTGGGCCTGCCAATCAAGCGCTTTATTGCCGCCACCAACGCCAACGATACGGTGCCGCGCTTCCTGGGGAACGGTGAGTGGCAGCCTAATCTGACGGTGTCTACCTTGTCGAATGCGATGGATGTCAGCCAGCCAAACAACTGGCCGCGCGTCGAAGAGCTGTTCCGTCGTAAGACCTGGCGTTTAACCGATCTGGCCTACGGTGCCGTTTCGGATGAGACCACCCGCGCTGCGATGCGTGAGCTGGCCGAAATTGGCTATGTCTCTGAACCGCACGCTGCAATTGCCTGGCGTCTGCTGCGCGATCAGCTGCAGGAAGGGGAATATGGTCTGTTCCTCGGCACCGCGCATCCGGCGAAATTCAGAGAGAGCGTAGAAGAGATTCTGCAGCAGACGCTGACGCTGCCGCCAGAGTTAGCCGAGCGGGCAGAATTGCCGTTGCTGTCACACCCGATGCAGGCCGATTTTGCCGCGCTGCGGGCGTTTTTACTGAAATAAGCGCGAACCCGGTTCCGCCTGTGCTTGCCGTTGCTGGCCAGCACAGGCGATACGGACGCTTACTGTTCGGCGCGTTTGAAGACCAGCTCAGTCTCGCTGCTGCTGGCGGCATCAAAGCAGTAACCCTCCAGATCAAACTGCTTCAGCTGCTCCGGTCGCGTCAGGCGCTGCTGAATCACATAGCGACTCATCAATCCACGCGCTTTCTTGGCGTAGAAGCTGATCACTTTATAACTGCCGTTTTTCTGATCGAGGAAGACCGGCTTGATCACCTGTGCCTGCAGTTTCTTCGCTTTGACCGCTTTGAAGTACTCGTCTGACGCGAGGTTAATCAGCACCGCATCACCCTGTTCCGCCAGTGCCGCATTCAGCGTCTCAGTCAGTAAATCGCCCCAGAAGCTGTAGAGATCTTTGCCCGCCGGATTGGCCAGCCGGATGCCCATCTCCAGCCGATAGGGCTGCATCAGGTCGAGCGGACGCAGTACGCCATACAGACCTGACAGCATACGCAAATGCTGCTGAGCAAAGTCGAAATCCTGATCGCTGAAGGTCTCTGCCTGTAAACCGGTATACACATCGCCTTTAAACGCCAGAATCGCCTGACGGGCGTTGTCCGGGGTGAAATCAGGCTGCCAGCTATTGAAACGCTCGGCGTTGAGGTGGGCCAGTTTGTCGCTGATCCCCATTAACGAGGCGATGTTGGCGGGTGACAGATCGCGCGCAATCTCAATCAGCTGTTGTGACTTTTCTAACAGGGCCGGCTGGGTAAAGCGCGGGGTCGCCAGCGGACTTTCATAATCCAGCGTCTTGGCGGGCGAGATCACCATCAACATAGTTGCTTCCTCGGTTAACACCTGGTTTTACAGGGCATTGGCAGTGGGTATAGCCGCGCAGTGTAACAAAAAAGGCGTAAAGAATGACGAATCACACCGATTTGTTCAGGCGAGGGTAAACGGCATTCCCTGACCTTGCGCCACCGGTGCCGCGTGATATTATCGCAACAGCCTTTTTTCACCCTGACAGTTAACTAAGAGAAAAGAACATGACGGACAAACTTACTTCCCTGCGTCAGCTCACCACCGTGGTAGCCGACACCGGTGATATTGCAGCCATGAAGCTGTATCAGCCGCAAGACGCTACCACCAACCCTTCTCTGATTCTCAACGCCGCACAAATCCCTGAATACCGCAAACTGATCGATGAAGCGATCGGCTGGGCGCGTGAGCAGAGCAGCAACAAAGAAGAGCAGTTGCAGCTGGTTTCTGACAAGCTGGCAGTTAACATTGGTCTGGAAATTCTTAAGCTGATCCCGGGCCGCATCTCGACTGAAGTCGATGCCCGTCTCTCTTACGATACTGAAGGCAGCATCGCTAAAGCCCGCAGCCTGATCAAACTCTATAACGATGCCGGCATCAGCAACGACCGCATCCTGATCAAACTGGCCTCAACCTGGCAGGGTATCCGCGCGGCGGAACAGCTGGAAAAAGAGGGGATCAACTGTAACCTGACGCTGCTGTTCTCCTTCGCTCAGGCCCGTGCCTGTGCCGAAGCGGGCGTGTTCCTGATTTCACCGTTTGTTGGCCGTATCCTCGACTGGTACAAAGCCAACACCGATAAGAAAGAGTACGCGGCACACGAAGATCCAGGCGTGGTTTCCGTCTCTGAAATCTACAACTACTACAAGCAGCACGGCTATGAAACCGTGGTGATGGGCGCCAGCTTCCGTAACGTTGGCGAAATCATCGAGCTGGCTGGCTGTGACCGTCTGACCATTTCACCTGCGCTGCTGAAAGAGCTGGCAGAGAGCGAAGGCACACTGGAGCGTAAACTGAGCTACAGCGGCGAAGTGAAAGCGCGTCCGGCTAAAATGACCGAGTCTGAGTTCCTGTGGCAGCACAACCAGGACCCAATGGCGGTGGCGAAACTGGCGGAAGGTATCCGCAATTTTGCCGTTGATCAGGGCAAACTTGAGAAAATGCTGGCAGAACTGCTGTAATGATTCACCGTGACGGCACCGTCCGTCACGGTTTCCCTTTTCCGTCACTTTCGCTTTGTATTATCCTTTCTGCTCTTTCCTTTTTTTCTGCCGCACTGCGGTACATCACAGCGAACATAATCATGAACACACTACGCATAGGCCTGATCTCGGTGTCCGATCGCGCCGCCAACGGCATCTATCAGGATCAGGGCATTCCGGCGCTGGAAAGCTGGCTGAGCAGCGCCATCAGCACGCCATTTGAGATTGAGTCACGGCTGGTGCCGGATGAGCAACCGATGATTGAGCAGGCCATTTGTGAACTGGTTGATGAGCGTTTCTGCCATCTGGTGCTGACCACCGGTGGTACCGGACCGGCACGACGTGACGTCACACCCGACGCCACCTTAGCCGTCGCCGACCGTGAAATGCCCGGTTTTGGTGAGCAGATGCGCCAGATCAGCCTGCAGTTTGTGCCAACCGCCATTCTGTCGCGTCAGGTCGGCGTGATCCGTAAGCAGTCGCTGATCCTCAACCTGCCCGGCCAGCCAAAGTCGATTAAAGAGACGCTGGAAGGATTGAAGGACCAGCAGGGCAAGGTGAAGGTGCACGGTATCTTCGCGTCCGTACCTTATTGTTTACAGTTGCTGGAAGGGCCGTACGTCGAAACGCACGCCGAAGTGGTAGCAGCTTTTCGGCCTAAAAGCGCGATACGTGAGATAAATAACTAAATATTCCGCATTTCAGGCATAAGCTACAGCCTGACTGGTGTGGCAAAAGATTGACGGTATAGTAAGCCCAGCTTTACAACCTTTTTCTTTTGCCTGTGGAATATTATGAATCCGACACCTGCTCAGCGCCTGACTGGCAAAGATTACAAAACGCTGGCGCTGGCCGCTCTGGGCGGCGCGCTGGAATTTTACGACTTCATTATTTTTGTCTTCTTCGCCACGGTGATTGGCGAACTGTTTTTCCCCGCCGACATGCCGGAATGGCTGCGTCAGCTGCAAACCTTTGGCATCTTTGCGGCAGGTTATCTGGCGCGTCCGCTGGGCGGCATCATCATGGCGCACTTTGGCGATAAGGTCGGGCGTAAAAAGATGTTCAGTCTGAGCATCTTGCTGATGGCGTTACCGACACTGATGATGGGCGCGCTACCGACTTATCAGACTATCGGTATCGCCGCACCGTTGCTGATGCTGCTGATGCGCATGTTGCAGGGAGCGGCGATTGGTGGCGAAGTGCCGGGCGCCTGGGTATTTGTCGCTGAGCATGTGCCCTATAAACGCATCGGCATCGCCTGCGGCACGCTGACGGCCGGGCTGACCGTCGGTATTCTGCTGGGTTCGGTGGTGGCGACGCTGATCAATACCTCACTGTCACCGCAGGCGATTCATGATGGCGGCTGGCGTATCCCGTTCTTCCTCGGCGGCCTGTTTGGACTGGCTGCGATGTACCTGCGTCGCTGGCTGCATGAAACGCCGGTGTTTACTGAGATGCAGCAGCGCAAAGCGCTGGCCGAAACCCTGCCGCTGAAAACCATGCTGGCGAATCATAAGAAATCGATTGTGATCTCAATGCTGCTGACCTGGCTGCTCTCCGCCTGCATTGTGGTGGTGATCCTGATGTCACCGGTCTGGCTGCAGAAGCAGCAAGGGATGGCGCCTGCGCTGACCCTGCAGGCCAACAGCATCGCCACTATTATGCTCTGCTTCGGCTGTATTATTGCCGGTATGGCGGCTGACCGTTTTGGTGCCAGCCGTACGCTGTGTGCCGGTAGTGTGCTGCTGGCACTTTGCAGCTGGCAGTTTTATCACCTGACCGCACTCTATCCGCAGCAGCTGTTCCTGCTGTATGGGCTGGTCGGGCTGAGCGTCGGCGTGGTCGGCGTGGTGCCGTTCGTGATGGTGCGGGCCTTTCCGCCGGAAGTGCGCTTCACCGGACTCTCTTTTTCCTACAATCTTTCCTATGCGATCTTTGGCGGCCTGACGCCGATCTGTGTGTCGTTGCTGATGAATGTTTCAGTGATGGCACCGTGCTGGTATGTGATGGCGCTGGCGCTGGCAGGACTGGTTACCGGGATTTGGCTGCGGCGTGATATCAGCCATGCGCCTGGCCTGCCTGAGGCGGTGAAACAGGCGTAGTAGCGACACGCGGAGCCGGGCTCCGCGTGTTAACGCAATCAGACCGGCTTTGCGCCAATCGGCAGAATGGTACGGTCGAAGGTTTCGTTCAGCACTTCACCCATGGCCAGATAACAGGCGCTGGCACCACAGACGATACCCACCCAGCCGGCATACGGCACCAGAGCCGGCAGATCGGCGAGATGCGCTACCGCCAGCAGGGCAAACAGCAGCGTGAGCGAGGCAAACACAAACTGCAGCATCCGCGCACCCTTCAGCGTCCCGACGAACATAAAGAGCGTGAAGATGCCCCACAGGGCCAGCCAGGCTCCCAGAAAGTGTGGGTCAGTGGCTTTTGTCAGGCCCATTTGCGGCAGCAACAGTATCGCCACAAAGCTCAGCCAGAACATGCCGTAAGAGGTAAACGCGGTCAGCCCAAAGGTATTGTTCTTTTTGTATTCCAGCAGTCCGGCCAGCACCTGCGCAATACCACCATAAAAAACGCCGGTGGCCAGAATCGCCACGTCCATGGCGAACAGGCCCGAGTTGTGCAGATTTAACAGGATGGTTGTCATGCCAAATCCCATTAATCCCAGCGGGGCAGGGTTAGCCAGTGTTGAATTTGCCATAGTTCCTCGGCGGTAAAATGATCATTGATGATAAAAAAGGTCTCAGCCTCGATCCGCGAGGTGAGCAGAGCGCCGCATCATATTCAGTGTCCTGCCCACGGTCTTTGATCCCAACAGGGCCAATATTGAAAAATTTTTTTTGGTTTAACCCTTGATGCGCATCGAAGCGGCCCCATTTACTTGTCATCGAGCGTTGTGAACGTTGGAAAAAAAGCATGTGCTGGCAGGTTGAATGCAAACAACTCGCCCACATAAAAGGTTCACAACCCAAATTGGCAACGAATTTAAGTGGGAGATGTTTAGATGGGTAAGATTATTGGTATTGACCTGGGTACAACCAACTCTTGTGTTGCGATCATGGATGGCACTAAAGCACGCGTGCTGGAGAATGCCGAGGGCGATCGCACCACGCCTTCAATTATTGCTTACACGCAGGACGGCGAAACTCTGGTCGGTCAACCGGCTAAACGTCAGGCAGTGACCAACCCGCAGAACACCCTGTTCGCGATTAAGCGTCTGATCGGTCGTCGCTTCCAGGACGAAGAAGTACAGCGTGACATTAAAATCATGCCGTACAAAATCACCAATGCAGACAACGGTGACGCCTGGCTGGAAGTGAAAGGTCAGAAAATGGCACCGCCGCAGATCTCTGCTGAAGTGCTGAAAAAAATGAAGAAAACCGCCGAAGATTACCTCGGTGAGCCAGTAACTGAAGCCGTTATTACCGTTCCGGCCTACTTTAACGATGCGCAGCGTCAGGCGACCAAAGATGCCGGCCGTATCGCGGGTCTGGAAGTTAAGCGTATTATCAACGAACCAACGGCAGCAGCGCTGGCGTATGGTCTGGATAAAGGCCAGGGCAACCGCACCATCGCAGTTTACGACCTGGGTGGCGGTACCTTCGATATCTCAATCATTGAGATCGACGAAGTTGACGGCGAGAAAACCTTCGAAGTACTGGCAACCAACGGTGATACTCACCTAGGTGGTGAAGACTTCGATAGCCGCCTGATCAACTACCTGGTGGCTGAATTTAAGAAAGATCAGGGCATCGATCTGCACAACGATCCGCTGGCGATGCAGCGTCTGAAAGAAGCGGCAGAAAAAGCGAAAATCGAGCTCTCTTCTGCTCAGCAGACCGACGTGAACCTGCCGTACATCACGGCTGATGCGACCGGTCCTAAACACCTGAACATCAAAGTGACGCGTGCGAAGCTGGAATCACTGGTCGAAGATCTGGTTGCCCGTTCTATCGCGCCGCTGAAAGTTGCGCTGCAGGATGCCGGTCTGTCCGTTTCTGACATCAACGACGTTATCCTGGTCGGTGGTCAGACTCGTATGCCACTGGTTCAGGCCAAAGTGACTGAGTTCTTTGGTAAAGAGCCACGTAAAGACGTGAACCCGGATGAAGCGGTTGCAGTGGGTGCAGCGGTTCAGGGTGGTGTACTGGGCGGCGACGTGAAAGATGTGCTGCTGCTGGACGTTACCCCACTGTCATTGGGTATCGAAACCATGGGTGGCGTGATGACGTCGCTGATCAGCAAGAACACCACGATCCCGACCAAGCACAGCCAGGTGTTCTCAACTGCTGAAGATAACCAGTCAGCCGTGACCATTCACGTGCTGCAGGGTGAGCGTAAGCGCGCCAATGACAACAAGTCACTGGGCCAGTTCAACCTCGACGGTATCCAGGCTGCACCGCGCGGTATGCCGCAGATCGAAGTGACCTTCGACATCGATGCGGACGGTATCCTGCACGTGTCAGCGAAAGATAAGAACAGCGGTAAAGAGCAGAAAATCACCATTAAAGCCTCTTCTGGTCTGAACGATGAAGAGATCGAAAAAATGGTGCGCGACGCGGAAGCGAACGCCGAATCTGACCGTAAGTTCGAAGAGCTGGTACAGACGCGTAACCAGGGTGACCAGATTGCCCACAGCACGCGTAAGCAGCTGGATGAAGCGGGCGACAAACTGACCGCTGACGATAAAGCACCTATCGAAGCTGCGCTGGCTGCACTGGAAACCGCGCTGAAAGGCGAAGATAAAGCGGAAATCGACGCCAAAATGCAGGCGCTGATGGAAGTGTCCGGCAAACTGATGGAAGCAGCACAGCAGTCTCAGGCGGGTGCGGCGGATGCCGGCGATGCGTCAGCGAAGAAAGATGACGACGTTGTCGACGCTGAATTCGAAGAAGTGAAAGACAACAAGAAATAATTGCCCCTGACCGGGCGCGACGGTTGGCCTGACAGCCGTTGAAACCAGCACGGGCGTAGGAGTTCTCTCCACGCCCGTGCGATCATGTTAAGGGCTAAATAAATATGGCGAAGAGTGATTACTACGAGATTTTAGGCGTCGCCAAATCCGCAGACGAGCGTGAAATCAAAAAGGCTTACAAACGCCTGGCAATGAAGTTTCACCCGGACCGTAATCCCGGTGACAAAGAGGCCGAAGCCAAATTCAAAGAGGTTAAGGAAGCCTACGAAATCCTGACCGACGCGCAGAAGCGGGCGGCTTACGATCAATATGGCCACGCAGCCTTTGAACAGGGCGGCATGGGCGGCGGTGGATTCGGCGGCGGCGGCTTTGGTGGCGGCGGCGCAGATTTCAGCGATATCTTTGGCGACGTTTTCGGTGACATCTTTGGTGGTGGCCGCCGTCAGCGCGCAGCCCGTGGCGCCGATTTACGCTACAACATGGAGCTGTCGCTGGAAGAAGCGGTACGCGGCGTGACCAAAGAGATCCGCATTCCAACGCTGGAAGAGTGTGACGTCTGCCACGGCAGCGGCGCGAAAGCGGGCACGCAGCCTCAGACCTGTTCGACCTGTCACGGTGCCGGCCAGGTGCAGATGCGCCAGGGCTTCTTCACCGTACAGCAAGCCTGTCCGACCTGTCACGGTCGTGGCTCGGTGATTAAAGATCCGTGCAATGCCTGTCATGGTCATGGCCGGGTAGAGAAGTCGAAAACGCTGTCAGTGAAAATCCCGGCCGGGGTCGACACCGGTGACCGCATTCGGCTGAGCGGTGAAGGTGAAGCGGGTGAGCAGGGCGCACCAGCCGGCGATCTCTACGTTCAGGTATCGGTGAAGAAACACCCGATTTTCGAACGTGAAGAGAACAACCTCTACTGTGAAGTGCCGATCAACTTTGCAATGGCAGCACTGGGCGGTGAGATTGAAGTGCCAACGCTGGATGGTCGCGTGAAGCTCAAAGTGCCGTCTGAAACCCAGACCGGCAAACTGTTCCGCATGCGTGGACGCGGCGTGAAGTCGGTACGCGGCGGCGCGGTCGGCGATCTGCTGTGCCGGGTAGTGGTGGAAACGCCTGTCAGCCTCAATGAGAAACAGAAAGCGCTGTTGCGTGAACTGGAAGAGAGCTTTGGTGGCCCGAGCGGTGAACACAACAGCCCGCGCTCCAAAAGCTTCTTCGACGGCGTGAAAAAATTCTTTGATGACTTAACCCGTTAAGCGCATCACCCTCTGAAGCCAGCGCATTGTCGCTGGCTTTTTTTTGCCTGTTACCATAACTCGTCTTTTCCGAGTGATATACGCTAAATAATCTGTTTTTTTCGAGCTATCATTATCGGTATTCTTAGAGCCTTGATTGATCTCTGGAGAAGGACCCTGCGTATGAATATCAGACTAAAAAAAATCCTGCATAGTGATGCCACCGGTGGCGTGGTATTAATCCTGGCCGCCGCGCTGGCGATGATCCTCGCCAATAACGACGCAACGCAGCAGGGCTATCGCGATCTGCTGGCGATTCCGGTGCAGTTCCGTTTCGGCGATCTCGATATCAACAAAAACCTGCTGCTGTGGATCAATGACGCGCTGATGGCGCTGTTTTTCCTGATGGTCGGGCTGGAGGTTAAGCGTGAACTGGTGATGGGCGCGCTGGCGAAACGTGAGCAGGCCATCTTTCCGCTGATCGCCGCGCTGGGTGGCATGGTGGCCCCGGCAATACTGTTCCTGCTGTTTAACGGCGCTGACGTTGAGACGCGCAGCGGCTGGGCGATCCCGACCGCCACCGACATTGCATTTGCGCTGGGTATTCTGGCGCTGCTAGGCAACCGGGTGCCACCGGCTTTGAAGATCTTCCTGATGGCGCTGGCGATCATTGATGACCTCGGGGCGATTGTGATTATCGCGCTGTTCTATACCCACGATCTGTCGGTCGCGTCACTGGGCGTCGCTGCCGCCGCGATTGGGGTGCTGGCGCTGATGAACCTGCTTAACGTGCGCAATACCGGCCTCTATCTGCTGGTGGGCATGGTGCTGTGGACCGCGGTGCTTAAGTCAGGCGTACACGCCACGCTGGCCGGTGTGGTGGTGGGTTTCCTGATCCCGCTGGCGAAGAAAGAGGGGCATTCACCGGCAATCCACCTTGAGCATGCGCTGCATCCGTGGGTGCGCTGGCTGATCCTGCCGCTGTTTGCCTTCGCTAATGCCGGCGTCTCGCTGGACGGCGTCTCCTTCGACAGCCTGTTCTCGCTGCTGCCGCTCGGCATCATTGCTGGTCTGCTGATTGGTAAGCCGCTGGGTATCACGCTGTTCTGCTGGCTGGCGGTAAAAATGGGCCTCGCCCGGCTGCCTGAAAATACTCACATTAAGGATATCGCAGCGGTTGGGGTGTTATGTGGCATCGGTTTTACCATGTCGATCTTCATCGGCTCGCTGGCTTATGGCGACACTAATGCTGAACTGATTACCCTGGCGAAGCTGGGCATTCTGATCGGATCGATTCTCTCGGCGGTGCTGGGCTACCTGATTCTGTGGCGGCGTCTGGCACAGCGTGCCGGCTGAGCAGCTGGGAGTGAGGAATGATGTCGCACATTAACTACAATCATCTCTACTACTTCTGGCACGCCTGCCGGACCGGATCGATTGTCGGTGCCGCTGAGGCGCTCTCCCTGACGCCGCAAACCATCACCGGACAGATTAAGGCGCTCGAGGAGCGCCTGCAGGGCAAGCTGTTCCGCCGGCAGGGGCGTGGGCTGGTGCCGACCGAGCTGGGACAGCTGGTGTTCCGCTATGCGGACCGGATGTTCATGCTCGGCCAGGAGATGCTGGATATTGTTAACTACCGCAAAGAGTCGCATCTGCTGTTTGACGTCGGCGTGGCGGACGCGCTGTCTAAACAACTGGTGAGCAAGGTGCTGGAGACGGCGGTGGTGGCGGATGAGAAGATTCATCTGCGCTGCTTTGAGTCGACCCATGAAATGCTGCTGGAGCAGCTCAGCCAGCACAAGCTGGATATGATTATCTCTGACTGCCCGATCGATTCGACCCAGCAGGAGGGGCTGTTTTCGGTCAAGCTGGGCGAGTGTCCGGTCAGCTTCTGGTCAACGCTGCCGCTGCCCGAGCGGCCTTTTCCGGCCTGTCTGGAGACGCGCCGGCTGTTGATTCCGGGACGCCGTTCGATGCTGGGACGTAAGATTCTTAACTGGATCAATAGTCAGGGATTGCAGGTCGACATCCTGGGCGAATTTGATGATGCGGCGTTAATGAAAGCGTTCGGGGCCGGGCAGAATGCCATTTTTGTCGCTCCGGTGCTGGACCGGCAGGATATCTGGCAGCGTGAGGTGATCGAAGAGGTCGGGCGGCTGGATACGGTATTAGAGGAGTATCACATCATCTTTGCTGAGCGAATGATTCAGCATCCGGCGGTACAGCGCATCTGTCATGCAGACTTCAGCACGCTGTTTCCACGCCCTGTTACAGACGAAAAAAAACCGGCGTAAAAGCCGGTTCTTTCAACAAAGCGATGAACAAGCGGCGATTAAGCCAGTTTGTTGATCTGTGCAGTCAGGTTTGCTTTATAACGTGCAGCTTTGTTTTTGTGGATCAGACCTTTAGCAGCCTGACGGTCCACGATTGGTTGCATTTCATTGAATGCGTTCTGCGCAGCAGCTTTGTCGCCTGAAGCGATCGCCGCGTATACTTTCTTAACGAAGGTACGCATCATAGAGCGGCGGCTAGCGTTATGCTTACGGCGTTTCTCAGATGTTACGGCGCGTTTCTTAGCTGATTTGATATTAGCCAAGGTCCAACTCCCAAATGTGTTCTATAGAGACAAATCAAAGGCCGAGGACTATGCCCTTCCAACCTGATTTTGTCAATGGATTTGTGCAAATAAGCGTCGCTCTATGAGCAGCACTCGGTTACGTATTTGATGGCGCAAGATTCTACCAGCTTCCCCTCGCTGAATACAGTATTTCGCGACAAAATTCTTATCCGCGGCCTCCGCGCCAGTAAATGCGCACCGTTAAGCATGAAAGGCGTGCTGACGGGTTAACCTTAGCCGGTTTCAAGGGTATAATCCGCCGATTTCCACCGGTTTGAGTCAGCCATGAAGTTTATCCGCGGTATTCATAATCTTAACGAGCAGCATCGCGGCTGCGTTCTGACCATTGGTAATTTCGATGGCGTGCACCGCGGTCATCAGGCGCTGATGTCCCGCCTGTGTGAAGAGGGACGGAAGCGTAATTTACCGGTGGTGGTGATGGTTTTTGAACCGCAACCGCTGGAACTGTTTGCTGGCGACAAAGCCCCGGCGCGTCTGACGCGTCTGCGTGAAAAACTGCGCTATCTGGCTGAAGCCGGTGTCGATAAAGTGCTGTGCGTTCGCTTTGATCGCCGTTTTGCGGCGCTGTCGGCGCAGAGTTTTATCAGCGAATTATTAGTTGAAAAACTCGACGTGAAATACCTCGCGGTGGGCGATGACTTCCGCTTCGGCGCTGGTCGCCAGGGCGATTTCCTGTTATTACAGAAAGCCGGTGCGGAGTATGGCTTTGATGTTGTCAGCACTGAAACCTTCTGTGACGGCGGCAAGCGCATCAGCAGCACCGCCGTGCGTCAGGCACTGGCCGCAGATGACTTAGCGCTGGCGCAATCGCTGTTAGGCCACCCTTTTAGTATTTCAGGTCGTGTGGTGCACGGTGATGCACTGGGACGCACGCTGGGTTTTCCGACCGCTAACCTTCCTCTGCGCCGCAGCGTTTCGCCGGTGAAAGGCGTTTATGCGGTTGAGGTTCATGGCCTGACACCTGAGCCGATCCCCGGCGTGGCCAACATTGGCACCCGTCCGACCGTAAAAGGTTTACGCCAGCAGCTTGAAGTTCACCTGCTTGACATCAATATGAATCTATATGGCCGGCACATTGACGTGGTGCTGAAGCAGAAATTACGAAACGAGCAGCGCTTTGCCTCACTGGAGGCGTTGAAAGAACAAATTGCGAAAGATGTGGTAACGGCCCGGCAGTTCTTCGGGCGTTAACCTGAGCGAAAAACGGAATCGAGAATCTGATGAGTGACTATAAATCTACCCTGAATTTGCCGGAAACGGGATTCCCGATGCGTGGCGATCTGGCCAAACGCGAACCGGGAATGTTGCAACGCTGGAATGCTGACAACCTGTACGGCATTATCCGCGAAGCCAAAAAAGGGAAAAAAACCTTTATCCTGCATGATGGCCCTCCGTATGCGAACGGCAGCATTCATATTGGTCACTCCGTTAACAAGATTCTGAAAGACATTATCGTCAAGTCGAAAGGCATGGCGGGCTATGACTCGCCGTACGTACCGGGCTGGGACTGCCACGGTCTGCCTATCGAACACAAAGTTGAGCAGATGATCGGCAAGCCAGGCGAGAAGGTCAGCGCTGCCGAGTTCCGCGCAGCGTGTCGTAAATATGCCGCCGAACAGGTTGAAGGCCAGAAAGCAGACTTTATTCGTCTGGGCGTGCTGGGCGACTGGGATCGTCCTTATCTGACGATGGACTTTACGACCGAAGCCAACATCATTCGCGCGCTGGGTAAAATCATCGACAACGGCCACCTGCACAAAGGCGCCAAGCCGGTGCACTGGTGCCTTGATTGCCGTTCTGCGCTGGCAGAAGCGGAAGTAGAGTACTACGACAAGACTTCCCCTTCGATTGACGTGATGTTCAACGCTATTGATGCCGATGCGGTACGTCAGGCCTTTGGCGCTGCGCAGGTTGAGGGTCCGATTTCACTGGTGATCTGGACCACCACGCCGTGGACGCTGCCGGCTAACCGCGCCATCTCGTTAAACGCGGAATTTGACTATCAGTTGCTGCAGATCGATGGTCGTGCGCTGATCCTGGCGAAAGATCTGGTCGAAAGCGTGATGAAGCGCGCGGGCGTCAGCGAATGGCGTGTGCTGGGCGAATGCAAAGGCGCGGCGCTGGAGCTGCAGAAATTCCAGCATCCGTTCCTGGCGATTCAGTCGCTGGTGGTGCTGGGCGATCACGTGACGCTGGAAGCCGGTACCGGTGCGGTACACACGGCGCCTGGCCACGGCCCGGATGACTATGTCATCGGCCAGAAATATGGCATCGAAACCGCCAATCCGGTCGGCCCGGATGGCAGCTATCTGCCAGGCACCTATCCGACGCTGGATGGGGTCAACGTATTTAAAGCCAACGACATGATCGTTGAGCTGCTGAA
Organism: Pantoea sp. PGP6; assembly: GCF_053474785.1. Taxonomy (NCBI): domain Bacteria; kingdom Pseudomonadati; phylum Pseudomonadota; class Gammaproteobacteria; order Enterobacterales; family Erwiniaceae; genus Pantoea; species Pantoea sp. PGP6. The sequence goes on along the minus strand of NZ_JBQBMA010000001.1, from coordinate 3,663,653 downwards.
AGAGAAAGGCGCGCTGCTGCACGTTGAGAAACTGCTGCACAGCTATCCGCACTGCTGGCGTCACAAAACGCCCATTATCTTCCGTGCCACGCCGCAATGGTTCATCAGCATGGATCAGAAAGGCCTGCGTGCGCAGTCGCTGCAGGAGATCAAAGGCGTGCAGTGGATCCCGGACTGGGGCCAGGCGCGTATTGAATCAATGGTGGCTAACCGTCCTGACTGGTGCATCTCGCGTCAGCGTACCTGGGGCGTGCCGATGGCGCTGTTCGTCCATAAAGAGACAGAGCAGCTGCATCCGGACACCCTGTCGCTAATGGAGAAAGTGGCGCAGCGCGTTGAGCAGGATGGCATTCAGGCGTGGTGGGATCTCGATCCGCGTGACCTGATGGGCGACGATGCCGATCACTACGTTAAGGTGCCTGACACCCTGGACGTCTGGTTTGACTCCGGTTCAACCAGCTATTCGGTGGTCGATGCGCGTCCTGAATTTGGCGGTCACACCCCGGATATGTATCTGGAAGGCTCGGATCAGCATCGCGGCTGGTTTATGTCTTCACTGATGATCTCGACGGCGATGAAAGGCAAAGCGCCTTATCGTCAGGTACTGACGCACGGTTTCACCGTGGATGGTCAGGGCCGTAAGATGTCGAAATCGATCGGCAACACCGTGTCGCCGCAGGATGTGATGAACAAACTGGGCGCTGATATTCTGCGTCTGTGGGTCGCCTCTACCGATTACTCTGGCGAAATGGCGGTTTCGGATGAGATCCTGAAACGCTCTGCCGATGCCTATCGTCGTATCCGCAACACCGCACGTTTCCTGCTGGCTAACCTCAGCGGTTTCAATCCGGCCACCGATCTGGTGCAGCCGGAAGAGATGGTGGTCGTGGATCGCTGGGCAGTGGGCCGCGCACAGGCGGCGCAGGCCGATATCACCGCCTCCTACGAAAACTACGACTTCCATGAAGTGATTCAGCGTCTGATGCAGTTTTGTTCGGTGGAGATGGGCAGCTTCTATCTCGACATCATCAAAGACCGTCAGTACACCGCCAAAGGCGACAGCCTGGCGCGTCGCAGCTGTCAGACCGCGCTGTGGCACATCGTTGAAGCGCTGGTGCGCTGGATGGCACCGATCATGTCGTTTACTGCGGATGAGATCTGGGGCTACCTGCCAGGCGAACGCGCTCAGTACGTCTTCACCGAAGAGTGGTACCAGGGCCTGTTTGGCCTGGCGGACAATGAAGCGCTGAACGACGCCTACTGGGCTGAGCTGCTGCAAGTACGCGGTGAAGTGAACAAGGTGATTGAGCAGGCGCGTGCCGACAAACGCATCGGTGGTGCACTGGAAGCAACGGTGACGCTGTATGCCGAGCCGGAGCTGGCAGCCAAACTGCAGGCGCTGGGCAATGAGCTACGCTTTGTGCTGCTGACCTCAGGTGCGCAGGTGGCGGATTACGCCCTGGCGAACGACGAAGCGCAGCAGAGCGAATTGCTGAAAGGTCTGAAAATTGCCCTGCATAAAGCGGAAGGCGAGAAATGTCAGCGCTGCTGGCATTACACTACCGACGTCGGTCAGAACCCGGAGCACGCTGAGGTCTGCGGTCGTTGTTATACCAACGTAGCCGGTAACGGTGAAGAGCGTAAATTTGCCTGATGCGTAAACCTATTTTATCAACCGGATTGCGCTGGCTGTGGCTGGTGCTGGTGGTAATTGTTGTCGACTTCGCCAGTAAGCAGTGGGTGATGAACAACATGATGCTGCACGAAACGCAGCCGCTGATACCGTTCCTGAACCTGTTTTACGCCCACAACTACGGTGCGGCGTTCAGTTTCCTGGCGGACAAAGGTGGCTGGCAGCGCTGGTTCTTTGCCGGCATCGCGCTGGCAATTGTGGTCTCGCTGCTGGTGATGATGTATCGCAACCGTGCCAGTCAGAAGATCGCCAACATCGCTTATGCGTTGATCATCGGCGGGGCGATAGGCAACCTGTTCGATCGCTCTTATCACGGCTTTGTGGTCGATTTTATCGATTTCTACGTCGGTAACTGGCACTTCGCTACATTTAATATCGCTGACTGCGGAATCTGTATTGGTGCGGCGTTAGTGGTGCTGGAGGGCTTTCTCAGCCCTACCGGCAAACAGGCAAAACAGAAAGGGTAAGTGATGAGTGAGTCTGTACAGCGCGACAGCGCGGTGTTGGTACATTTTACGCTGAAGCTGGAAGATGGCTCGACGGCGGAATCGACCCGTGCAAACGGTAAGCCGGCGCTGTTTCGTCTGGGCGATGGCAGCCTGTCGGCCGCGCTGGAACAGGCGTTGCTCGGGCTGAAAGCCGGTGAAACTAAACAGTTCACCCTGGCACCGGAAGAGGCGTTCGGTAGCGTCAGTCCTGATCTGATTCAGTACTTCTCCCGGCGTGATTTTATCGATGCGGGCGAGCCAGAAGTGGGTGCCATTATGCTGTTTACCGGCATGGGCGGCAGCGAAATGCCAGGCGTGATCCGTGAAGTCTCGGGTGATTCCATCACTGTGGATTTCAACCATCCGCTGGCAGGCCATCGCATTCAGTTTGATATTGAGGTGCTGGAAATTGATCCGGCGCTGGAGGCGAACGATGCAAATCCTGTTGGCTAATCCGCGCGGTTTCTGCGCTGGCGTTGATCGGGCAATCAGTATTGTTGAGCGCGCACTGGAGATGTATGGTGCGCCGATCTATGTGCGTCATGAAGTGGTGCACAACCGCTACGTGGTCAACAGCCTGCGTGAGCGTGGTGCGATCTTTATTGAAGAGATCAGCGAAGTGCCGGATGACGCGATTCTGATTTTCTCTGCGCACGGTGTTTCTCAGGCCGTGCGCGCAGAAGCCAAAGCGCGCAATCTCACCATGCTGTTTGACGCTACCTGTCCACTGGTGACCAAAGTGCATATGGAAGTGGCCCGCGCCAGCCGTAAGGGTGTGGAAGCGATTCTGATTGGTCACGCTGGTCATCCGGAAGTAGAAGGCACCATGGGGCAGTACAACAACCCCAACGGTGGCATGTACCTGGTCGAGTCGCCGGAAGATGTGTTTAAGCTGACGGTTAAAGACGAGAGCAATCTCAGCTTCATGACCCAGACCACGCTGTCGGTGGACGATACCTCTGATATCATTGACGCGCTGCGTCAGCGTTTTCCGTCGATTATCGGGCCGCGTAAAGATGATATTTGCTACGCCACTACCAACCGCCAGGAAGCCGTACGTACTCTGGCGCGTGACGCAGACGTGGTGCTGGTGGTCGGCTCGAAGAACTCGTCCAACTCTAACCGCCTGGCGGAACTGGCACAGCGTGCCGGTAAGCTGGCGAAGCTGATTGACTCGGCAGATGATATTCAGGAAGAGTGGGTCAAGGGCGTTGAGTGCATCGGCGTCACCGCGGGTGCCTCTGCGCCGGATATTCTGGTGCAGCAGGTGATCCAGCGTTTGCGTAAGATGGGCGGCGAAGCGGCGATTGAGCTGATTGGCCGGGAAGAGAATATCGTCTTCGAAGTGCCGAAAGAGCTGCGCGTCGATGTACGTGAAGTGCAGTAACCTTCTGATGTAATTCAAAAATAAAGGCCGACTCAGTTCGGCCTTTTTTGTTTTTCTATACAGCCGACACGGCACTTTACGCCATCGCGATTGCTTTTACTGATAATCGTGCGCGGCTGGCATAAAATTCTTATTATCCCTGATTAATAGTGGCGTGCCTGTTAACTCGTGGTTAACCTGATCACGCTTTGGATGCATAGTTTTGTTTTAGGAATGAATAAATATGAAAATTATCCGTATTGCAATTGTCGGCGCACCGGGTCGTATGGGCCGTAATCTGATCCAGGCGACGCAGCAGACGGAAGCGGTGGAACTGGGTGCGGCACTGGCGCGTCCTGGCTCCTCTTTGATCGGTAGCGATGCCGGTGAATTAGCCGGTATCGGCAAAAATGGCATCATCATCGCTGACGACCTACGCGCGGTGATCGATGATTTCGATGTGCTGATCGACTTTACCCGTCCTGAAGGCACGCTGGATTATCTGGCTGTCTGCCGTGAGCACGGTAAAGCGTTGGTGATTGGCACCACCGGGTTTGATGAAGCTGGTAAAGCGGCGATCCGTGCGGCCGCAGAAGAGATTGCGATCGTGTTTGCCGCTAACTTCAGCGTTGGCGTTAACCTGGTGCTGAAGTTGCTGGAGAAGGCCGCCAAAGTCATGGGCGACTACGCGGATATCGAAATTATTGAAGCTCACCATCGCCACAAAGTGGATGCGCCTTCTGGCACCGCGCTGGCGATGGGGGAAGCCATTGCCGATGCCATGCAGTGGAAACTGGATGAGCATGCGGTTTACAGCCGTGAAGGTTACACCGGCGAACGCCAGCCGCAGACCATCGGCTTTGCCACGGTGCGGGCAGGGGATATCGTCGGCGAGCATACGGCAATGTTTGCAGATATCGGCGAGCGGGTAGAGATAACCCACAAGGCTTCAAGCCGAATGACCTTTGCAAAGGGGGCGGTTAAGGCGGCATTTTGGTTGAAAGATAAGAAATCTGGCCTGTTTGACATGCGTGATGTGCTGGATTTGTCGATGTTGTGAGTGTTGTGAACCATCGTGATGTGGTTATTTCAATCGGTAATGGCTTGATTGAAAAGGGGCAATGTTTTCATTGCCCTTAATTTTATAAAAAATAATCCTCTCTGATAAAATTCCTCTCGTAAGTGTTATTTGTCGTTATTTGCTGTGATCTTTTTCTGTCGCTTTCGCTGTTTTTGACCATTTGGTCAAAAATAACAGTCTCCTGCTGGCTGTTTCGCTTTTTTACCGTCTGGCAAACGATTATTCCGCCGAGTTTTCCTCTCTTTTTGCCGCTTATGCGCGGTTTCACGTTCAGAAGGCAGATAATAGTAAAAAAATTCCGGCTCAGGGTAGACAAGTACCAGGTCGATCATTAGAATGCGCGCAATTTGCCAAAAATCGACAATTCAGGCGGTTTTTGCATTGATTCAGGCTACTATTTTGAATTAATATGCAGATATTGTGACTGTTTATTCCCTGGAGGATGTTTTGATTAAGTCAGCGCTCTTGGTTCTGGAAGACGGAACCCAATTCCACGGTCGGGCCATCGGGGCAACAGGGTCGGCAGTGGGGGAAGTCGTTTTCAACACCTCAATGACCGGTTATCAAGAAATCCTCACTGATCCCTCCTATTCCCGCCAAATCGTCACTCTCACTTATCCTCATATCGGCAATGTCGGTGCCAATGCCGCCGACGAAGAATCCAGTCAGATTCACGCTCAGGGCCTGGTTATTCGCGACCTGCCGCTGATTGCCAGCAATTTCCGCAGTGAAGAGGGCTTATCCGCCTATCTGCAGCGCAATAACATTGTAGCGATTGCCGATATTGATACCCGTAAGCTGACTCGCTTACTGCGCGAGAAAGGGGCGCAAAACGGCTGCATCATCGCCGGTGACAACCCGGATGCAGCGCTGGCGCTGCAAAAAGCCCAGGCGTTCCCGGGTCTGAAAGGCATGGATCTGGCGAAAGAAGTCAGCACGGCCGAAACCTACAGCTGGCAGCAGGGCAGCTGGCAGCTGGAAGGAGGACTGCCAGAGCAGTCATCAGCCGATGCGCTGCCTTACCATGTGGTCGCCTACGACTACGGTGCCAAGCGCAATATTCTGCGGATGCTGGTGGATCGCGGCTGTCGCCTGACGGTAGTGCCGGCTCAGACGCCTGCGGAAGAAGTGCTGAAGCTGAACCCGGATGGCATTTTCCTCTCCAACGGTCCCGGTGACCCGGAGCCGTGTGACTATGCGATCACCGCCATTCAGGCATTTCTGAACACCGATATCCCGCTGTTTGGTATTTGCCTCGGCCACCAGTTGCTGGCGCTGGCCAGCGGTGCAAAGACCGTCAAGATGAAGCTGGGCCACCACGGTGGTAACCATCCGGTGAAAGATCTCGATAACAACCGCGTGATGATTACCGCGCAGAACCACGGATTCGCGGTTGATGAAACCGAGCTGCCGACTAATCTGCGTGTGACCCACATTTCACTGTTTGATAAGACCGTGCAGGGCATTCACCGCACTGACAAGCCGGCTTTCAGTTTCCAGGGCCACCCTGAAGCCAGTCCTGGACCGGGCGATGCCGCGCCGTTGTTTGACCACTTTATTGAATTGATTGACGCATTCCGTTCGAAAGCGAAGTAATCAGGAGCTAATCATGCCAAAACGTACAGACATAAAATCCATCCTGATTCTTGGCGCCGGTCCGATTGTGATCGGCCAGGCCTGCGAATTTGACTATTCCGGTGCGCAGGCGTGTAAGGCGCTGCGTGAAGAGGGTTACCGCGTCATTCTGGTCAACTCCAACCCGGCGACCATTATGACTGACCCGGAAATGGCCGATGCGACCTACATCGAACCGATTCACTGGGAAGTGGTACGTAAAATCATCGAAAAAGAGCGTCCGGATGCGGTACTGCCGACTATGGGCGGCCAGACGGCGCTGAACTGTGCGCTGGAACTGGAACGTCAGGGCGTGCTGGCAGAGTTTGGCGTCACCATGATTGGTGCCACTGCCGATGCGATTGATAAGGCCGAAGACCGTCGCCGTTTTGACGTCGCGATGAAAAGCATCGGGCTGGATACTGCCCGTTCAGGCATCGCGCACACCATGGAAGAAGCGCTGGCAGTGGCTGAAGATGTCGGCTTCCCGTGCATTATCCGTCCTTCGTTCACCATGGGCGGCACCGGTGGCGGTATCGCGTATAACCGCGAAGAGTTTGAAGAGATTTGCGAACGCGGTCTCGACCTCTCTCCAACCAATGAGCTGTTGATCGATGAGTCGCTGATTGGCTGGAAAGAGTATGAGATGGAAGTGGTGCGCGATAAGAATGACAACTGCATCATCGTCTGCTCGATCGAAAACTTTGATGCGATGGGCATCCACACCGGTGACTCGATCACGGTAGCGCCTGCCCAGACGCTGACCGATAAAGAGTACCAGATCATGCGTAACGCCTCGCTGGCGGTGCTGCGTGAAATCGGCGTCGAAACCGGTGGCTCCAACGTGCAGTTCTCAGTCAACCCGAAAAACGGCCGGCTGATTGTGATCGAGATGAATCCGCGCGTCTCGCGTTCTTCCGCGCTGGCCTCGAAAGCCACCGGCTTCCCGATTGCCAAAGTGGCGGCCAAACTGGCGGTCGGCTTTACCCTCGACGAACTGATGAACGACATCACCGGTGGCTTAACGCCAGCGTCGTTTGAGCCATCGATTGACTACGTTGTCACCAAGATCCCACGTTTCAACTTCGAAAAATTTGCCGGCGCTAACGATCGCCTGACCACCCAGATGAAATCGGTGGGTGAAGTGATGGCGATTGGCCGCACTTTCCAGGAGTCGATGCAGAAAGCACTGCGTGGTCTGGAAGTGGGTGCCAACGGCTTCGACCCGAAAGTTCATCTCGACGACCCGGAAGCGCTGACCCGCATCCGTCGCGAACTGAAAGATGCCGGTTCCGACCGCATCTGGTACATCGCTGATGCGTTCCGCGCTGGCATGTCCGTCGACGGCGTGTTCAACCTGACCAACATTGACCGCTGGTTCCTGGTGCAGATTGAAGAGCTGGTGCGGCTGGAAGAGCAGGTCGCACGCGAAGGGGTGAACAGCCTCGACTATACGTTCCTGCGTGCCCTGAAGCGTAAAGGCTTTGCCGATGCACGTCTGGCGACGCTGGCCGGTGTGGCCGAAAGCGAAATTCGTAAGCTGCGTCAGCAGTTCAACCTGCATCCGGTTTACAAGCGCGTTGATACCTGCGCCGCAGAATTCGCGACCGACACCGCCTACATGTACTCCACTTATGAAGAAGAGTGCGAAGCGAATCCGAACCGGGACCGTGAAAAAATCATGGTGCTGGGTGGCGGGCCTAACCGTATCGGCCAGGGCATCGAGTTCGACTACTGCTGCGTTCACGCGGCGCTGGCGCTGCGTGAAGACGGTTACGAGACCATTATGGTCAACTGTAACCCGGAAACCGTGTCGACCGACTACGACACCTCTGATCGCCTCTACTTCGAACCGGTCACGCTGGAAGATGTGCTGGAGATTGTGCGCATTGAGCAGCCGAAAGGCGTCATCGTCCAGTATGGCGGTCAGACGCCGCTGAAACTGGCACGTGCACTGGAAGCGGCCGGCGTGCCGGTTATCGGCACCAGCCCGGACTCGATTGACCGTGCTGAAGACCGTGAACGTTTCCAGCAGGCAGTCGATCGCCTGAACCTTAAGCAGCCGGCTAACGCCACGGTAGCGACGCTGGAGCAGGCGGTTGAGAAAGCTGCCGGCCTGGGTTATCCGCTGGTGGTGCGTCCTTCGTATGTGCTCGGCGGTCGCGCGATGGAGATTGTCTACGACGAAATCGACCTCAAGCGCTACTTCCAGACGGCAGTTTCGGTCTCTAACGATGCGCCGGTACTGCTGGATCGCTTCCTTGATGACGCGGTAGAAGTTGATGTCGATGCGATTTGCGACGGTGAGCGGGTGCTGATTGGCGGCATCATGGAACACATTGAGCAGGCTGGCGTGCATTCCGGCGACTCCGCCTGTTCGCTGCCCGCCTACACCCTGAATCAGGAGATTCAGAATGTGATGCGTCAGCAGGTTGAGAAGCTGGCGTTTGAACTCAACGTACGTGGTCTGATGAACGTGCAGTTCGCGGTCAAAGACAACGAAGTTTACCTGATTGAAGTCAACCCGCGTGCGGCCCGTACCGTACCGTTCGTCTCCAAAGCGACCGGTGTGCCGCTGGCAAAAGTAGCGGCGCGCGTGATGGCCGGCAAAACGCTGGCCGAGCAGGGCGTGACCGAAGAGGTGATCCCACCTTACTACTCGGTGAAAGAAGTGGTGTTGCCGTTCAACAAGTTCCAGGGCGTCGACCCGATTCTTGGCCCGGAAATGCGCTCCACCGGTGAAGTGATGGGTGTCGGCCGGACCTTCGCTGAAGCCTTTGCCAAAGCGATGCTCGGTGCGCAGAGCAACATGAAGAAGTCAGGCCGTGCGCTGCTGTCGGTACGTGAAGGCGATAAGAAACGTATCGTCGACCTGGCGGCCAAGCTGCAGAAGTTTGGTTTCGAACTGGATGCGACTCACGGTACGGCGGTGGTGCTGGGTGAAGCGGGCATCAATCCGCGCCTGGTCAACAAGGTGCATGAAGGGCGTCCGCACATTCAGGATCGTCTGAAGAATGGCGAATATACCTACATCGTCAATACCACCGCGGGACGTCAGGCGATTGAAGATTCGAAGCTGATTCGCCGCAGCGCACTGCAGTATAAAGTGCACTATGACACCACGCTGAACGGCGGATTCGCCACGGCGATGGCGCTGAATGCTGATCCAACCGAGCAGGTTATCTCGGTGCAGGAAATGCACGCGCAAATCAAAGCGAAATAATCGTCGCAACGGCTCCTTCGGGGGCCGTTTTTTTTGACATTCGCTGGCCCTGAATCGCGTATCAGAAACAGACGCATTTGAATTAAAGCTGCTGATTTGGCTTAATTTTTTAGCTTTCGGTGCGAATAACGCCGTTTCGCACATTTTTATAAATGAAACACTTCCTGTACAGATTTTTCATCAGTACTATGCCTGCCGCTCATTACCAGAGCGGCTTCAGGACATAAATAAAATGAAACTGCGTACTTTTTCTCTGAGTGCAGTGGCTGCACTGATGGCAATGCTTCCTTTCGCCAGCCAGGCGGAAATCACCCTGTTAAAACAGGACCCGCAGGCGGGCGATCCGCTTAGCCGGCTGAACTTTACCGTGGGCGGCAGTATTCGTGCCCAGGTTAATCACCAGACTGGCGTGAACGACAAATCTTACAAGCGCGACGGCTTTGACGGCGGTACCCGTTTCCGTTTTGGCGCTGACTATTATCTGTTTGATGATGTCAGCTGGATCAGCTACTACGAGCTGGGCGTCAACGTACCCGCCGTGTTCGACTGGGATCGCCACTACGCAGATGGCGCGAATAACACCACCCGTCGCCAGCTTTACACCGGCCTGAAAAGCAAGACCTGGGGCCAGCTGACCTTTGGCCAGCAGAACAGCGTTTATTACGATACGGTCGGCGCTAAAACCGATATCTGGGATTACGACATGATTGGCCAGGCACCGGGCAACGGAATCAACGGTGACTATGACGGATCTTACCGTTCGCGTAAGCAGCTGAAGTATAAAAACACCTTCGGCGATGTCGATCTCTACGCTTCTTATCTGTTCGAGGATAACGAATACCTGCCGGGTAACGGCCTGCGCTACAAGCGCAAAGGCGGCGGCTCGCTGGGGCTGGATTATCACATTACCGACGATCTGAGCTGGGGCACGGCGTGGAACTATACGCATGCGGCGATGCGTAACCCGGACAACGGCGACAGCAAAGACTATGACCAGAACATTCTGGGTACCGCACTGAGCTGGACACCAGGCAACTGGACCCTGTCAGCAGGCGGTGGCTGGTATCAGAACTTCATGACCACCAAGCGCAAAGATGTGCATGACTACTTTGCTGGCGACGCGTGGGGCATTGAGTACTTTGCCGGTTATAAAGTCCCGGTGGCGCAATATGGTCTGAAAGCGGTGCAGCCTTACGTGATGGGTGACCGTATCGAATATGCTAACGGCCGTAACTACCAGCGCATCGATAACGGACTGGGCGTGACGCTGTTCCTCGACTACGGTTTCCGCGTCGATTACGAACACGTCTTCACCTCCAGCACCGATAACCTCGGTGATATGAATCTGGTGCGTCTGCGCTACGATTTCTGATTACGCTGACGGCTCCTGCGGGAGCCGTTTTTATTTGTCTCTCTTCCTTTTGTACCAGCATAAGCCGGATCTCTGGCGTGCTGCGGCCAGCCATCGTCATTGCACGGTGAAAAACTCTGCCTCAGCGCAAAAAAGCGGTGGCAAAAAAGCTTTACTCAAATAGACCTTTCTCGCTATCGACGAAAGTTTCGCCTTTACGTATGATGGCGCCAATTTTTTCCAGTGAGTGGTTAACATGATTAGTCTTATCGCGGCATTAGCAGCAGATCGCATTATTGGTATGGAGAACGCCATGCCGTGGGACCTGCCTGCAGATTTGGCGTGGTTTAAGCGCAATACGCTGAAAAAGCCGGTGATTATGGGCCGGCTGACCTTTGAATCTATTGGTCGTCCGCTGCCGGGCCGGCTGAACATCGTGGTCAGCAGCAAGCCGGGTAGCGCCGAAGGCGTCACCTGGGTCACCTCGCTGGATGCGGCGTTGCAGGCCGCCGGTGATGCTGAAGAGGTTATGGTGATTGGTGGTGGCCGGATTTATGAGCAGATGCTGCCGCGTGCCGACCGTCTCTATCTGACCCACATTGATGCAGAAGTGGAGGGTGATACTCAGTTCCCGGACTACGAGCCGGACGAGTGGCAGTCGACCTTCAGCGAATTTCATGACGCTGATGCACAGAACTCACACAGCTACTGTTTTGAGATCCTCGATCGCCGCCGTTAAGCCCGATCGCAATAAAAAAACGCCCTGCATATTGCAGGGCGTTTTTGTTTGTCGGGTCAGCCGGCGGATTGCTGAGAGATAACCTCATCCGGCAACGGTTGCTGGCGATTGGAAGGCTGCACATAGTAGCGCTGGCTTTCCCAGTGCAGCAGGGTCAGCGTGCCACCCCAGCAGCAGCCGGTATCCAGGCCAATAATTCCTTCTGGCGTGCCTTTGCCTTCCAGCGAGGCCCAGTGACCGAACACAATGGTATAGTCACGCGCCACCGGTCCTTCGATGTTGAACCACGGCTTTAACGGCGGCAGTGCCGACTCCGGCGCATCCTTGCAGATCATATCCAGCTGACCATTCGGGAAGCAGTAGCGCATCCGGGTGAGGGCGTTGGTGCTGAAGCGCAGGCGGGCCAGCCCGGTAAGGTCTTCGCTCCAGTTGTTCGGCATATCGCCATACATCGCATCCAGGAACAGCGGATAGCTGTCACTGGCGAGCACCGATTCGACTTCACGCGCACACTTTTTCGCGGTTTCGATATCCCACTGCGGCGTAATACCGGCATGGCCCATCACCAGATTGTGCTCTTCATCGACCTGTAACAGCGGCTGACGCCGCAGCCAGTTGATCAGCTCATCCGCATCGTCCGCTTCCAGCAGTGGCGTCAGGCGATCTTTAGGCTTGTTACGGCTGATACCTGCGTAGACCGCCAGCAGATGCAGATCGTGATTGCCCAGCACCAGTCGCACCGCATCGCCCAGTGATTTCACGTAGCGCAGCACCTCAAGCGAACCCGGGCCGCGCGCCACCAGGTCGCCGGTCAGCCACAGAGTATCCTGCTGAGGATTGAAATCGACCTGCAGCAGCAGCGCACGTAATTCGTCGTAGCACCCGTGAACGTCGCCAATCAGGTATGTGCTCATAGACTTTTATCCAGTATGAAAATTTGCCCGACGAAGCGGGCAACAGGCGTGCAAATCAATGAATGTGAGTTTGAATTGCGAGGCGGAAAACCGGGATTTCGACCTGAAAGGTTTCACCCTGTTCGTCGATCATCACATAGTGTCCCTGCATGGTGCCCATCGGGGTTTCAATCACTGCACCGCTGGTGTACTGAAATTCATTGCCGGCTGCGATATGCGGCTGTTCGCCGACTACGCCTTCGCCCTGAACTTCGGTTTCCCGGCCGTTACCATTGGTAATCAGCCAGTAGCGTCCCAGCAGTTGCACCGGTGAACGGCCAAGGTTGCGAATGGTAATGGTATAGGCGAAGACGTAACGCTCGTCATCCGGTGAGGATTGCGAGGCGACGTACTGGCTTTGCACATGAACCGAGACGCGGGCCGTTTCACTCATCACTTACTCCTGCGATTTTCCCAGATGGTTCGCCAGCCAGTTTGCCAGCTGACAATATTGCGCGACCGAAACGTTTTCAGCCCGCAGGGTTGGATCAATCGACAACTCTTCCAGCGCACCGGCGGTCACCATGTGACTCAGGCTATTGCGCAGCGTTTTACGACGCTGACCAAATGCTTCAGTGGTCACGCGGCTCAGGATACGCACGTCGCTGACCGGATGTGGCGGCTCGGCAAACGGCACCAGGCGTACCACGGCAGAATCAACTTTCGGCGGCGGCGTGAACGAGTGCGGAGGAACTTCCAACACCGGAATCACCTGACAGTAATATTGCGCCATCACCGTCAGACGGCCGTAGGCTTTGCTACCCGGACCGGCGACCAGACGGTTGACCACTTCTTTTTGCAGCATGAAGTGCATGTCTTTGATCGAACCAGTATAGCTGAAAAGATGAAACATCAGCGGGGTCGAAATGTTGTACGGCAGGTTGCCAAATACGCGCAGCGGCTGGCCTCTTTCCTGCGCCAGCACGGCGAAGTCGAAGGTCATGGCATCCTGCTGGAAAATGGTCAGCTTTGGTCCGAGGAACGGATGGGTTTGCAGGCGCGCAGCGAGATCGCGGTCCAGTTCCACCACCGTTAAGCTGTCGAGGCGTTCGCCCACCGGCTCGGTTAAGGCACCCAGGCCAGGACCGATCTCCACCAGCGCTTCATCGCGCTGCGGGTGGATTGCGGAGACAATGCTGTCGATAATGTACTGATCGTTCAGGAAGTTCTGCCCGAAACGTTTACGGGCGTAGTGCCCCTGATGGACGCGATTATTCATTACTGCTCTTGATCATAGTGATGGCGAGGTTAAGCGCCGTGATGAAGCTGCCCGGCTCAGCCTGACCCAGTCCGGCGAGTTCAAGCGCGGTACCGTGGTCAACTGAAGTCCGGATAAAGGGCAGGCCAAGGGTGATATTTACCGCCCGGCCAAACCCCTGAAATTTTAGCACCGGCAGGCCCTGATCGTGATACATCGCCAGCACCGCATCCGCATGTTGCAGATATTTGGGCTGGAACAGCGTATCCGCCGGTAGCGGGCCGGTTAACTGAATACCCTGCTGACGCAGTTCATTCAGCGCCGGGATGATAACGTCGATCTCTTCCCGACCCATGTGGCCGCTTTCGCCCGCATGCGGATTAAGACCGCAAACGTAAATATGCGGCTCGGCAATGGCGAATTTTTGCTGCAAATCGTGATGCAAAATGGTGATGACTTCATGCAGGCACTCGCGCGTCACCGCGGCAGAGACCTCTTTCAGCGGCAAATGGGTGGTGGCCAGCGCCACCCGCAGCGCTTCGGTTGCCAGCATCATCACGACCCGATGGCCGCCTGCGCGATCGGCGAAGAACTCGGTATGACCGGTGAAGGCGATACCGGCATCGTTGATCACGCCTTTATGCACCGGGCCGGTAATCAGGGCGGCAAACTCACCGCTCAGACAACCGTCACAGGCGCGCGCCAGCGTGGTCAGCACATAATCGCTGTTGGCCACGCAGAGTTCGCCTGGCGTAACCGGCTGTGCGGTATCGACCGGCAGGATGGTCAGCGTGCCGGCCTGCTGCGGCTGTGCCGCTACGCCAGGCTGGTAAGTCCGCAGCGTCAGCGGCAGGCCAAGCTGCGCTGCGCGCTGCTGCAGTAGCGCCGGCGAGGCGCACACCACCAGTTCAACTGGCCAGTCCTGCTGGGCCAGTTGCACCGTCAGATCGGGACCAATCCCGGCGGGTTCGCCGGGCGTGATCACCACTCGGGCATTACTTTGCATTGTTATCCAGAATCTTCACGTAGGCGCTGGCGCGTTGTTCCTGCATCCAGGTCTGCGCTTCTTCAGCAAACTTACGGTTGAACAACATGCGATAGGCACGCTCTTTCTGGGCCGCATCGGTTTTATCCACCTGACGGGTATCCAGCAGCTGGATTAAATGCCAGCCGAAAGAGGAGTGAACCGGCTGGCTGGTCTGGCCTTTTTGCAGGCGCAGCAGCGCATCACGGAACGCCGGATCAAAGGCTTCCGGAGAGGTCCAGCCGAGATCGCCGCCCTGGTTAGCTGAGCCGGGATCGTCAGAGTACTGTTTGGCGGCGGCGGCGAAGGTGGTTTTCCCGCTGCGGATATCGGCAGCAATCTGCTCTAACTGCGCACGTGCCTGGTTATCAGTCATAATTGGCGACGGCTTCAGCAGGATGTGACGGGCATGCACTTCGGTGACCGAGACGTTTTTGCTCTCACCGCGCAGATCGTTCACCTTCAGAATGTGGAAGCCGACACCGGAGCGAACCGGACCGACGATGTCGCCTTTTTTCGCGGTTGCCAGTGCCTGCGCAAACAGGGTAGGTAACTCTTCGATTTTGCCCCAGCCCATGTTGCCGCCTTTCAGCGCCTGTGAGTCAGCCGAGTAGGTGACCGCCATTTTGCCGAAGTCTGCGCCGTTTTTCAGTTCACCCACCAGCTGTTTGGCCAGGGTTTCCTGCTCATCGACCTGCTGCTGCGTCGGGTTCTCTGGCAGCGGCAGCAGGATATGGCTGACGTTCAGCTCGGTACCCTGGCTATTCTGGGAGGCGATCTGCGTTGACAGCGTATCCACTTCCTGCGGCAGGATGGTGACGCGACGGCGCACTTCGTTGTTACGCACTTCCGCAATCAGCATCTCTTTACGGATCTGCGAGCGATAAGTGCTGTAGTTCATGCCGTCGTACGCCAGGCGGCTACGCAGCTGATCAAGGCTCATGTGGTTCTGCGCAGCGATGTTCTGAATGGCCTGATCCAGCTGCTGATCGCTGATCTCAACACCCGCTTTTTCGCCCATCTGCAGAATGATGTTGTCCATGATCTGACGTTCCAGAATCTGGTGGCGCAACGTTTTGTCATCTGGCAACTGCTGACCTGCCTGCTGGGCCTGAGATTTGACGGTGCTCATCATACCGTCCACGTCGCTCTCAAGAACCACGCCGTTATTGACCACGGCTGCAACTTTATCAACCACTTGTGGTGCTGCGAACGCGGTGTTGGCACTCATCGCCACACCAAGAATCAGCATTCTCCAGTTCTTCATACTTTATCCATTGTTGGTTCCGCACTGCGGGATTGCCTGTCAAACATCACAACATCAGAAAGCGCGCTGGTAAGGAATGATGCCCTGACGCAGCATTTGGTTGGTGCCTAAGCCATAGTTGGAACTCAGACCACGCAGCTCAATGTTGAATGAGATTTGGTTGTCATACTTACTGTCGTTGTTTTCCCAACCGTTAATTTTGCGCTCGTAGCCCAGGCGAATCGCGTAACAGCATGAGCTGTATTGCAGACCAACCAGTTGCGATGCCGGACGCGTGTTGCGGGTATCATAGTAGTAAGCCCCTACCACAGACCATGCATCCGCGATCGGCCAGCTGGCCGTGGTGCCGACCTGAGAAATCCCGTTTTTGAAGATCGGGTTATTCACCAGCGTACTGTCATTCAGTGCGGTCGCCACGTATTCCGGGCTGCTGTAGCGGTAGCTCAGCTGCACCATACGATCGGCGTCACGACGGTATTCCAGGACGGCATTTCCCTGGGAGACGTTATCGAGTTTGGTATCATACTGAATCCCACCCCGAACGCCCCAACGATCGCTTACTTTCCAGTATGTATCGCCAGCCCAGATCAGGCTGCCGGTATCATCTTCTTCACTGGTCTGATTAACGCCAGTGCGTGAAGGGGTAAACGAGTAGATTTGACCCACGGAAACGTTAAAACGTTCAACCAGATCGGCATCATAAATACGTGAGGTCACACCGGTGGCCACTTCATTGGCCGAGGCGATGCGATCCAGACCACTATAAGTGCGGTCGCGGAACAGACCGGTGTAGTCGGTTTGCAGCTGGGTCGAGTCGTACGGATAGATGTTGCTCTGATCGCGATACGGGATATAGAGGTACTGCACCCGCGGTTCCAGCGTCTGGGTATAGCCCGCCGCCGAACTCATGTCGCGGTCAAACACCATCCGGCCATCGACTTTAAATTGCGGCAGGGTGCGGTTTACAGACTCATCAAGCGCGCCACTCTTGCCGTTCACGCCCGCGAAATTGTTGTTGTAGTACTCGACGTCAGTCTGCTGATAATGGGTCGCCAGCAGTTTCGCTTCGGTATCCAGGCTGGCCCAGCCATTGGAGAGCGGCAGGTTAAGCGTCGGTTCAACATGCAAACGGGTCGCTTCAGGATAACGATCGCTGACGTTAGTGAATTTCACCGCCTGGGCATAGATGCGGCCGTCAAACGGACCGATATCGTTCTGATAGAAATTCAGGTCCAGCTGCGGCATCGCACGGTAGACATTGCTGCTGCTGGTGTCGCCAAACACCTGGAAGTCTTTAGTCGAGAGCGTGGCGTCCCAGTTGGACTCCGCGTAGCCAATGCTGAATTTCTGCGTGGCGTAGTTGTCGGTTGAACTGTAGTACTTCGAGTCGAGATCGTTGAAGTAGTACTTATCGCTGACCTTGGTGTAATCCGCACTGAAGCGCCAGTTTTTGTCATACACGCCGGCATGACGCCAGTAGAATAACCAGCGATCGGAGCTGTCATTCTCTGAGATGCCACGCACCGCTTTGTCGTTATCGTACTGTTTGTCCGAGCCCAGATAGTCGAATTCGACCAGGCCCGCGCCTGCCACCGTCAGATAACGGAATTCGTTTTCGAACTGCATGCCGCGCTTGCTCATGTAGTGCGGCGTAATGGTGGCATCGGCCTGAGGCGCAATGTTCCAGTAATAGGGCAGCACGAACTCAAAGCCGTTGTTGCTGCCATATTTTGCATTCGGGATCAGGAAACCAGAGCGACGACGATCGCCGATCGGTAACTGCAGATAGGGGCTATAGAACACCGGTACCGAACCGAGTTTGAAGCGGGCATTCCAGATTTCCGCCACTTCTTCTTCCCGATCCTGGATCACTTCCGATCCCACCACGCTCCAGCTGTTCGAGCCCGGCAGGCAGGAAGTAAAGCTGCCGTTTTCCAGAATGGTGTAGCGGTTGTTGCCGCGCAGCTTCATCTGGTCGGCGTTACCGCGTCCCTGACGATCCACCATCTGGTAGTCGCCATTCCAGACGTTGGTATCTTTGCTGTTGAGGTTTGACCAGGCTTTCGGACCTTTCAGGATGACCTGATTGTCGTCGTAGTGCACATTACCGAGGGCATCGACGGTACGCACCGGCGTAGTCTGGCCCTCCTGCTGACGCTGATGAAGTTGTACTTCATCAGCCTGCATCCGGCTGTTGCCCTGTTCAATATTCACATTGCCGGTGAAGACCGCATCGTTAGGGTAATTCCCTTTTGCGGCGTCGGAGTGAATGGTCACCGGCAGCTGGTTAGTGTCGCCACTGACCAGCGGGCGGTTATAACTCGGCACGCCTAACATACACTGCGACATTAAATCGTCGGCAAAGGCTTGCTGGCTAATGGCTGAGCCGATCAGAGTGGCCAGCAGGGTAGGTATATGTTTTTTCATACGCGGTATCGAGAATTCCATGAAAACTGGCATCATGCCGACAATCGGGTCAGAGACTAACTTACTGCCCGGCGTTGTGCCAGTGTTAATCCTTTTCTGTCCGCGTTGCCGTTAGGCGCTGAGATAAATGACAGGTATGATAATGCAATTTTCAGCCGCAAGCATGGCGAATTGAGGAGTTTATGCGCTACTGGGGAAAAGTTGTGGGTCTGGCACTGGGTTTACTTTCCGGCGCAGGCTTTTGGGGTATTGTGATCGGTTTGATCATTGGCCATATGATTGACAAAGTTCGCGGCGCACAAGGCAAGGCTTACTTCTCAAATAATCAAACCCGACAGACGCTGTTTTTCAGCACCACCTTTCAGGTGATGGGCCATCTGACCAAGTCAAAAGGGCGCGTCACCGAAGCGGATATCCAGATTGCCTCGCTATTAATGGAGCGGATGCAGCTGCACGGGGAGTCACGTACCGCTGCTCAGCGGGCGTTTCGTGAGGGTAAAGAGGCCGATTATCCGCTGCGCAGCAAACTGCGTGAATTGCGTAGCGCCTGTTTCGGCCGCTTTGACCTGATTCGGATGTTCCTTGAGATTCAGATTCAGGCCGCCTTCGCGGACGGTTCGCTGCATCCTAATGAGCGCCAGGTGCTGTATGTGATTGCGGAAGAGCTGGGAATTTCACGCGGTCAGTTCGATCAGTTCCTGCGGATGATGGAAGGCGGTCAGCAATTTGGCGGCGGCCAGCGTTCTGCGGGCGGTTTCCAGCAGGCGCGACGCGGACCGACGCTGGAAGATGCCTGTAGCGTGCTGGGCGTGAAGAGCAGCGATGACGCCACCACCATCAAACGCGCTTACCGTAAATTGATGAGTGAACACCATCCGGATAAGCTGGTGGCGAAAGGCCTGCCGCCGGAGATGATGGAGATGGCCAAGCAGAAAGCGCAGGAAATTCAGGCCGCTTATGACCTGATCCGCAAAGAAAAAGGCTTTAAATAAATCCAGGTTACCGTGACGTTTTGCCCTGGGGCAGACGTCACGGGCGCAAGGTCAGACTGAGATTAAAAGTCGGCGGGCTGACGGAAGGTCATGGCGTTACCGAATGCGGGATGGGTAATCGTCAGTGACTCGGCGTGCAGCAACAGGCGCGGCGCCATCGCTTTAGCCTCAGGATGAGCATAAAAATTGTCGCCCAGAATCGGATGGCCCAGCGCCAGCATGTGTACCCGCAGCTGGTGTGAACGGCCGGTAATCGGTTTGAGCGATACGCGTGCGCTGTTATCAGCCCGGTACTCCAGCACCTGATATTCGGTCTGCGCGGCTTTGCCGGTCTCGAAGCAGACTTTTTGCTTTGGACGGTTTGGCCAGTCACAAATCAGCGGCAAATCAACCACTCCCTTCTCCGCGGCCGGATAGCCCCAGACGCAGGCCACATAGGTCTTTGCGGGTTCACGCTCACGAAACTGCCGTTTCAGCTCGCGTTCTGCGGCTTTGTTCAGTGCCACCACAATCACGCCGCTGGTGGCCATATCCAGCCGGTGCACCGATTCCGCCTGCGGGTAATCACGCTGGATGCGTGTCATCACGCTATCTTTATGTTCGTCCAGCCGGCCGGGCACCGAAAGCAGGCCGCTGGGTTTGTTAACCACCATGATGTGCGCATCCTGATAGAGAATGTGCAGCCAGGGTTCACGCGGTGGATTGTAGGGTTCCATGGTTCTTTCCAAAAATAAGGGGCCTGCGGCTGAGATTGTTTACAAAGTCTGGCCCGATTAGCTGTGATAGCGTGCCAGCGCAGGAAACACGGGCAGATCGGAAAGGCGCAAAAGCTGTCATCCCTGACAGGCCCGGCCCGCACCATTTATGGCGCGGGACGCTTTCCTTTCCCTGCATCCTGAGTTTCTCAGTTGCGGCCAGATTCATCCCGGCCCCTGAGCTTACTGGTGAGTCACCACAATCAGGCGCAGCGCGTCGAGACGCCAGTTAGCCTGATCGAGACTTTCCAGCACCTGCTGACGGTTACTTTCCAGCGCCTCAATTTCATCCTCACGGATGTTCGGATTAACCGCTTTCAGCGCGTCAAGACGGGCCAGTTCCGCCCCCAGCTTCTCGTTCGCCTCGGCACGGGCAGCATCAATCACTGCGCGCGCTTCGCTGACCACTTTCTCTTCACCCTGGGTCAGAATGGCATGCACATCCTGCTGTACCGCGTTAACCAGCTTGCTGCCGGTGTGACGATTGACGGCATTCAGCTGACGGTTAAAGCTTTCGAACTCCACCTTGCCCGCAAGGTTAGTGCCGTTACGGTCCAGCAGCAGACGAATGGGCGTCGGCGGCAGGAAGCGGGTCAGCTGCAAATGCTTCGGTGCCTGCGCTTCGACCACGTAGATCAGTTCGACCAGCAGCGTACCGACCGGTAGCGCCTTGTTCTTCAGCAGCGAGATAGCGCTGCTGCCGGTGTCGCCCGACAGGATCAGATCGAGACCGTTACGGATCAGCGGATGTTCCCAGGTAATGAACTGGGTATCTTCGCGTGACAGCGCCTGGTCGCGGTTAAAGGTGATGGTACAGCCATCTTCCGGCAGGCCGGGAAAATCGGGCACCAGCATGTGATCGGACGGCGTCAGCACGATCAGGTTATCGCTGCGATCTTCCTGATTGATACCGACGATATCAAACAGGTTGAGCGCGAAGTTCACCAGACCGGTATCGTTGTCCTGCTCGCCGATGGCGTTAGCCAGCGCCTGAGCAGCGTCGCCGCCGTTGGAGTTCAGCTCCAGCAGGCGATCGCGTCCCTGTTCCAGCTGCAGTTTCAGGGCATCGTGTTGCTTACGGCAGTCAGTGATAAAGGCATCGAAGCCGTCACTGTTTTCTGGTGCGGCCAGATAGTCGATCAGCTGTGAATGCACGCTGTCATAAATGGTCCGGCCGGTCGGGCAGGTATGTTCAAACGCATCCAGCCCTTCGTGATACCAGCGCAGTAACACCGCCTGCGCGGTCTTCTCCAGCCACGGCACCAGAATCTGGATATCGTGCGCCTGACCGATACGATCAAGACGCCCGATACGCTGCTCCAGCAGATCCGGGTTGAACGGCAGATCAAACATCACCAGACGGCTGGCAAACTGGAAGTTACGGCCTTCAGAACCAATCTCCGAGCAGAGCAGCACCTGAGCGCCGTTCTCTTCTGAGGCGAACCACGCGGCGGCACGGTCACGTTCAATGATCGACAGACCTTCATGGAACACCGCCGCCCGGATACCTTCGCGCTCACGCAGCACCTGCTCCAGCTGGAGTGCGGTGGCGGCTTTGGCGCAGATCACCAGTACTTTCTCTTTGCGGTTGCTGGTGAGATAACCCATCAGCCACTCCACGCGCGGATCGAAGTTCCACCAGGTGCCGCTGTCGCCTTCAAATTCCTGATAAATCTGTTCCGGATAGAGCAGGTCACGCGCGCGTTCTTCTGCGCTTTTGCGGGCACCCATAATGCCGGAGACTTTAATTGCGGTCTGATACTGCGCCGGCAGCGGCAGACGAATCTGGTGCAGTTCGCGTTTCGGGAAGCCTTTGACGCCGTTACGGGTGTTACGGAACAGCACACGGCTGGTGCCGTGGCGATCCATCAGCATTGAAATCAGTTCCTGGCGCGCGTCCTGCTTGCCGTCGCGATCGCTGTTAGCAACCTGCAGCAGCGGTTCAATGTCCTGCTCGCCGACCAGATCGTTAATCCGGTTCATCTCATCCTGTGAGATGGGCTGGTCAGCCAGCAGCGAGGTCACCGCATCGGCGATCGGGCGGAAATGCTGCTGTTCTTCAACAAAAGCGGCAAAGTCGTGGAAGCGGTTAGGATCGAGCAGGCGCAGGCGGGCGAAGTGACTCTCCATGCCCAGCTGTTCCGGGGTCGCGGTCAGCAGCAGTACCCCGGCGGTTTTTTCCGCCAGCTGTTCAATCACCTGATATTCACGGCTCGGCTGGCCTTCTGACCACGCCAGATGATGCGCTTCATCCACCACCAGCAGATCCCACTCGGCATCGGCCAGCAGCTCAAGACGCTGCTTGTTACGGCGCACAAAGTCGAGTGAACAGATAATTAACTGTTCGGTTTCAAACGGGTTATCGCTGTCGTGCTGGGCTTCGGTATAGCGATCGTCATCAAACAGCGCGAAACGCAGGTTGAAACGGCGCAGCATCTCGACCAGCCACTGATGCTGCAGGGTCTCCGGCACCACGATTAACACGCGGTCGGCACGTCCAGCCAGCAGCTGCTGCTGAATGATCATCCCGGCTTCAATGGTTTTCCCGAGACCGACTTCATCCGCCAGCAGCACGCGTGGCGCGTGGCGACGGCCCACATCATGGGCGATATGCAGCTGATGCGGGATCAGGTTGGTGCGCATACCGCGCAAGCCGCTGATCGGCAGACGATATTGCTCACTCTGGTATTTGCGGGCGCGGAAACGCAGGGCGAAACGATCCATCCGGTCGAGCTGGCCGGCAAACAGGCGATCCTGCGGCTTGCTGAAGACCAGCTTGCTGTCGAGCATCACTTCGCGCAGCATCACGTCGCTTTCATCGGTATCAAGACGCGTGCCGATATAGGTCATCAGGTCATTTTCGTTGCGTACTTCATCGACGCGCATCTGCCAGCCTTCATGACTGGTGATGGTGTCACCCGGATTGAAGATGACGCGGGTAACAGGCGAATCGTTGCGGGCGTAGAGGCGGTTTTCCCCGGTGGCCGGGAACAGCAGGGTGATCATGCGGGTATCGACCGCCACCACCGTGCCCAGTCCCAGTTCACTTTCCGTATCACTAATCCAGCGCTGACCTAATGTAAAAACCATATATTTTTAGCTCGAATTTTTAACGTTTTTGAAGGTGTTCCCGGATACTCAGGCAATAGCATTTCATCCAAACGAAAAGGTCTGGAGAGTCTCTCTTAGCGCGGTGAGTTTCAGGAAGGGCGCTATGGTACTGGATGGCAGGGCATTCGTCACCTGTCAAAAAAGACCCAACTGCCCGGTAATCAGTGTAGCAAAATCCCCTCCGACGAAGGGTAAAATGCCGTCGGCAACCGGTTGTAACTGCTTACTGACGTAGTGATCATAATCCAGCGGCGTGGTGCGAGCCTCCAGCGGCTCCGGGCCAGCCGTCGCCATCACGTAACGAATCCGGCCCCCCTTCTGGTACTGCAGCGGCCGGTTTAATTTGCGATTCTGCTCATCCGCCAGCCGGGCGGCGCGCACGTGCGGCGGCACATTTCGTTCATACTCTATCAGCGGACGGCGCAGACGTTTCTTATAAATCAGCTGATCGTCGAGTTCGCCGGCCAGCAGCTGCGCTACGGTGGTGCGAATATAGTCCTGCCACGGCTCACGGCGAAAAATACGGCTGTAGAGCTGCTGCTGAAACTGCTGTGCCAGCGGCGTCCAGTCGGTGCGAACGGATTCCAGTCCCTTAAACACCATACGTTCGCCCGCCGCTTCGCGGATCAGTCCGGCATAGCGTTTTTTACTGCCCTGTTCGGCGCCACGGATGGTGGGCATCAGGAAACGGCAGAAGTGATTTTCATACTCCAGCTCCAGTGCGCTGGTCAGCCCCTGAGTCTGCTGCAGATGGTCACGCCACCAGGCGTTTACTTTTTGCGTCAGCTGCTGACCAATCGCGGCGGCGTCCTGCTCGCTGTGGGCGGATTTCAGCCAGACGAAGGTCGAGTCAGTATCGCCGTAAATCACATCGTAGCCTTCTTCCTCAATCAGCGTGCGGGTCTGCTGCATAATGGCATGGCCACGCAGGGTAATCGAAGAGGCGAGCCGTGGATCGAAAAAGCGGCAGGCGCTGGTGCCGAGCACGCCATAAAAGGCGTTCATGATAATCTTCAGCGCCTGCGACAGCGGCTGGTTGCCCTGCTGTTTGGCGGCTTCGCGGCCCAGCCAGATCTGCTCAACGATGGCGGGCAGGCAGTGGGTATGACGGGAAAAGCGCGCTTCGCGAAAGCCGGCCACCGAATCAGCATCGTCAGGATGCGCCAGCCCTTCCACCAGGCCAACCGGATCGATCAGAAAGGTACGGATAATCGACGGATAGAGGCTTTTGTAATCCAGCACCAGCACCGAGTCGTAGAGTCCCGGACGCGAATCCATCACGTAACCGCCGGGACTGGCTTCCGGGGCCACATCGCCGAGGTTCGGCGCGACAAATCCGCTGCGGTGCATCCGCGGAATATAGAGATGGCTGAATGCCGCGACGGAGCCGCCGTGACGATCGACCGCCAGGCCATTCACCGCCGCACGCTCCAGCAGAAACGGCATAATCGCCGTTTTGTGGAAAATCCGGGTGACCAGCTCGCAGTCTTTCAGGTTATAGCGCGCCAGAGCCGGTTTATCATTGGCGAAGCGCCAGTTGATCTCCTCCATGCGCTGCCACGGGTTATCGATCGCCTTGCCTTCTCCCAACAGTTGCTGCGACACCGATTCCAGACTGAATGACGGGAAATCCCAGAAGGCGGATTTCAGCGCATCGATGCCGTCAATGATCAGCCGGCCGCTGAGTTGGGCGAAAAATATGCCGGGCTTAAAGCCGTGCTCACGCCACTCCAGCGTCGTCTGCTGACGGCCCAGACGCAGCGGAATAGCGTAGCGATCGGCATGTTTCTGCAATACCCGCAGATCAAACTGCACCACGTTCCAGCCAATGATCACATCGGGGTCGTGCTGCGCGAACCACTGGTTCAGCGCCTCAAGCAGCTGCGGACGCGTCTCCAGATAGATCAGCTCAAAATCGAGCGCGCTGGCATCGCCGTTGGGCGGACCCAGCATATAGACCTGGCGCTGGCCGCAACCCTCCAGCCCGATGCAGTAAAGCTCGCCATGTTGGGTGGTTTCAATGTCCAGCGAAACCCACTTGAGCGGCGGCCGATAATCGGGATGCGGTTTCAGCCGGGCATTTACCACGCTGTCGCCCTGCGGCTCGCCGTCAAACCAGACCGGCGCGGTAATAAAGCGCTCCATCAGGTAGCGCTCGGGCGGGCGGATATCGGCTTCATAGATCGGGATGCCCTGTTCGCGCAGCAGCTTTTCGATGCGTTGCAGCTGGCGATTCTGCCGGCAGTAGATCCCGGCTACCGGGCGCTGGCGGAAATCTTTCAGTTCAAGCGGCTGGATGCGCAGCTGACGTTCATCTTTCAGCAGCTCACTGACCTGAGACTGAAACTCACGCGGAATAAACGCGACCGACTCCTGAGCCGGCAGCACCACGCGCTGGGCACCCTGATCGGTGGCGAGCCAGAGAACAATTTCACTGCCTTGCGGGGTGTCGCGCCAGTGGCGGGTAAGCAGAAAACCTGCGCGGGGCCTATTCACATCGTCTCCAGACTCAGGATTTTTGAACGGTGATAAAACCCGCTCAGTATAACATGGATATTTATACAGTTCCCGCGGTTGGCTTTTGTCAATATTGTCCTACAATTCTTGCCTTGACGCTGTGCGGCTGGCTCAGGACAATCCAGCCTTCTGCTTTTTCTAAGGAAGTTTATGGAAGCCTGGGTTCAACACCTGTTTACGCAGTCGCTGGAGTGGGCGCTGTTTGCGGTTGCGCTGGTCACTTTTCTGGAATCACTGGCGCTGGTCGGGCTGTTGCTGCCGGGAACCGTGCTGATGGCGAGTCTGGGCGCGCTGGTCGGGAGCGGACAAATTGGTCTCTATCCGGCCTGGGCGGCCGGGTTTGCCGGTTGCCTGATTGGCGACTGGGTCTCTTACGGTATCGGCTGGAAATTTCAGGGACCGCTGCATCGCTGGAAGTATCTGCAAAAGTACAAAGGGCTGCTGGATAAAACCGAACACGCGCTGCATCAGCACAGTATGTTTACCATTCTGGTCGGACGCTTTGTCGGCCCGACGCGCCCGCTGATCCCACTGGCGGCCGGTATGCTGGAATTGCCGGTACGTAAATTCCTGCCGCCGAATCTGATTGGCTGCCTGCTGTGGCCACCGCTCTATCTGCTGCCTGGCATTCTGGCTGGTGTGGCAGTCGATGTGCCCGAGGCGGCGCAGGGCGGTAACTTTAAGTGGCTGCTGCTGACGGCAGCGATAGTGGTGTGGCTGGGCGGCTGGTTAGGCTGGCGCTGGTGGCGCAGCGGCAAGAGTCAGGATTGGGCGACCGCCTGGCTGCCGCCGGAACGACTGCGCTGGCTGGGACCGCTGGGGCTGGTGATCGCCATCGCCGCCCTGGTCGGCATTCAGTTCCATCCGATGATGCCGATTTTCCGTCATCTGCTGTGGCAGGTCTTTTTCGAATAATCACCGGTTAGCGGCGCGGGATGCCCAGGACATCAGCCTCCCGCGTCTCGCCCGACAGCAACTGTCGGGTCTCGCCGTCCCAGTAAACCCGTCCATCAACAATTACCACGCTGCGCGGCGCGATCTGTTGCGCATCTTCCAGACTGTGCGACACCATCAGCAGCGCGATGCTGCGGGCTTCGCACACCGAGCGCACCAGCTGCAGCATTTCGCTGCGCAGCGCCGGATCCAGCGCCGAAAAGGGCTCATCCAGCAGCAGCACCGGGCGATCGCGCAGCAGACAGCGTGCCAGCGCCACCCGCTGACGCTGGCCCCCCGACAATTCGCCCGGCAGTCGCGCCAGCAGATCGCCTAATCCCACCTGTTCGGCTAGCGCAGCAAGC
This sequence comes from Pantoea sp. PGP6, assembly GCF_053474785.1. Lineage (NCBI taxonomy): Bacteria > Pseudomonadati > Pseudomonadota > Gammaproteobacteria > Enterobacterales > Erwiniaceae > Pantoea > Pantoea sp. PGP6. Next base: position 3,636,556 of record NZ_JBQBMA010000001.1, on the reverse strand, counting down.
TGCTGGCGCTGCTCCGCGTTGAGCTTCAATCCCGGGTGCAAGCCCAGCGCCATGTTCTGCTGCACGCTGAGGTGCGGAAACAGATTGTTCTCCTGAAACAGCATCGATACCGGCCGTCTGGCTGGCACGCTGTGGCTATGATCCTGACCATCAATCATCAGCGTGCCCTGGCGGATCGGCAGAAAACCGGCGATCAGGCTGAGTAGCGTACTTTTTCCGGCACCGCTTGGCCCGAGGATCGCCAGCCGCTCGCCACGTTCGGCGTGCAGGCTGAAGCGCATCGGCAGATGCTGATAAAGGTAAGTAAGGTTATTCAGTGTCAGCATGGCGGCCCGGTAATTTTTCCATCAGGGTGAACAGCAACAAACAGAGCAGCAGCAGCAGCAGAGCGGTCACTGCACCGTCGGCACCGCGATAGGCACCGATCTGTTGATAAAGGTAGAACGGCAGGGTGCGGAAGTCGGCATTGCCAAACAGCGCCACCACGCCAAAATCACCGATCGACAGCACGCAGGCAAACGCCAGCGCCTGTGCCAGCGGACGTTTCAGCGCACGCAGTTCTATCAACCGCAGCCGGTTCCAGCCGTGGATATCCAGTGAATCGCATAGCCTGCCGTAGCGCTCGGCGACGTCACGCATCGGGTTTTCCAGCACTTTCAGCGCATAGGGAATGGCGATCAGCGCATTAGTGAAGATCACCAGCCCGTCTGCCGACGCCGGCAGGCCAACGGTGGCGTTAAACAGCAGAAAGAAGCCGGTCGCCAGCACGATGCCGGGCATCGCCAGAATTAGCATGCCGCTGGTGTCGATCAGCTGTGCGGCGAGCGGGCGCTGACGCAGACGCAATTCGCGACTGCTCCACAGCAGCATCAGCGTCAGTATCACGCACAGCAGGCCGGCACCGACCGCGATGCGCAATGAGGTCAGGGTCGCCTGCCACAACGCTGGCTGGGCCAGTGCGCCGCGCAGTCCGCCGTGCAAGCCATCCACCACTACCGCCGCCAGCGGCGGCAGCAGCAGCAGTAACGCCAGCAGAATCAGCAACCCATCCGTTAGCCGGGCCAGACGCGAATCCTGCGGATCGCGCCAGCCGTGCAGCTGGCTGGTGCCGGCGGGTATCGCTTTACTGAATCGCTGGCTGAGCAGCACCAGCGTCAGGCAACAGCTGAGCTGAATCAGCGCCAGCAATGCGGCGCGACCGGGATCGTAGTCGTAGCTGAGTGCCTGAAAGATCGCCAGTTCAATGGTGGTGGCCTGGGGGCCGCCGCCCAGCGACAGCACGGTGGCGAAGCTGGCGAAGCAGAGCATAAAGATGAGCGCGCCGGTCGGCAGCAGCTGACGACGCAACCACGGCCATTCCAGCAGGCGAAAGTGGTGCCAGCCGCGCAGATCAAGCTGTGCGGCCAGCTGACGCTGCTCCGCCGGTATGCTCTCCAGCGCCTGTAGCATCAGGCGCGTAGCTAGCGGCAGGTTAAAAAAGACATGCGCCAGCAAAATGCCCTGCAATCCATAGGGCGAGAAGTGATAGTCGATGCCCAACCACTGACACAACTGTGCCAGCCAGCCGACGCGGCCATAAACCGTCAGCAGGCCGAACACCGCCACCAGCACCGGCAGCACCAGCGTCATGGCGCACAGACGCAGCAACAGCTGACGGCCGGGAAAGCGGCGGCGATAGAGGGCGCGCGCCAGCGGCACCGCAGGCAGCAGCGACAGCAGGGCGGAGAGCAGCGCCTGACCAAAGGAGAACGCCACAACGTGCTGCAGGTACTCATCCAGCAGCACGCTACGCCAGTCGGTGACCGGCGCGGCATTCCACAGTGAGATAAAGGCGAACAGCGCCACGCTGATTAACAGCAGCGTGGCGAGCGAACCGGGGATCAGCCAGCGCGGCATTAGCGGCTGACGGCGCGTTGCCACTGACTAATCCAGCCAGAGCGCTGGCTGGCTACCTCTTCCGGCGAATAGTGCAGCGCGGTGGCGGGCACCTGCAGCGTGGCGAAGCCAGCAGGCAGGGTGGTATCGATCACCGGATACATCCAGTTGCCGGTCGGGATGGTGTTCTGGAACGCCGGCGAGACCATAAACTGCATGAACTGCTGCGCCAGTTTCGGCTGTTTACTGCTGGCTAACTGCGCAGCAACCTCGACCTGCAGATAGTGGCCTTCGGCAAACGGTGCGGCGGCGTAGTTCTCTTTTTTCTCTTCGATAATGTGATAGGCCGGCGAGGTGGTATAGCTCAGCACCAGATCGCCTTCGCCTTTCAGGAACAGACCGTAGGCTTCACTCCAGCCCTTGGTTACCGTCACGGTTTTCTGCGCCAGCTTTTGCCATGCCTGCGGGGCCCGATCGCCATAGACTTTCTGCATCCACAGCAGCAGACCTAATCCCGGAGTACTGGTACGCGGATCTTCATAGATGACCCGCCATTTTTCCGGGCTCTCTACCAGCTCTTTCAGGCTTTTCGGCGGATTTTTCAGACGGGTTTTGTCATAGACGAAGGCGAAATAGCCATAATCAAACGGAACAAAGGTGCTGTCGTGCCAGCCGCCCGGCAGCGTCAGCTGTGCGGTATCAACCTTGCTGGCGGCAAACAGACCGGTTTTTTGCGCCGCCTGCACCAGATTGTTATCCAGTCCCAGCACCACATCCGCTTTGCTGTTTTTGCCTTCCATTCGCACGCGATTCAGCAGCGACACGCCATCTTCCAGCGTGACAAATTTCAGTTCGCAATCGCACTGGGCTTCAAAGGCTTTTTTGACCGCCGGACCGGGGCCCCAGTCAGCGGAGAAGGAGTCGTAGGTGTAAACCGTCAGAACCGGTTTGGCAGCCAGTACCGGGGTGGAAAGTAACAGCAGCAGTGGCAGAACTTTGTTAAACACTTTGCGCTCCTTCAGGAGAATAGGGGATGAGTCGCAAAGGATCTGAGCAGCAGGTCTCTCAAATCCCTACGTCGGTATTAACCGAATCAGGTTCGACGGGTCTCTCTCAGCCGTTTGCGGTCAGCAGGCGGCACCCCGTTGAGAACGTCACATTCTAGTCATTTCAGCGTCAGCGCGAAAGCGTTACAGCGCGGGCGGCGCAAACCAGGCAGATTTAAAATCGAACCAGCCGAGGGTATTCATCCGCACGCCGCGCATGCTGCGCTGACCTTCAAGCAGCAGCCAGTGATGGAACAGCGGATGCAGACCGGCCTCTTCCACTAACCGCTTGCTCCATTCGGCCAGCGGCAGCGTTTTTTCACGCCAGCGGGCGGCATCAGCGTGCCAGTCGATCGGCAGGCAGTGATGCAGCAGCGGGACCTCATACAGCTGGGCGAACAGCGACCAGGCCAATGGCAGTGTGAAGTTCACGCTGCCGAGCCAGATGTCGCTGTCGGCGTCGCCCTGATGCCAGCATTCGTAACTGACCTCGCGCGTCTCCAGCGTGACGCCGTGCTGCGCCAGCAGCGGACGTAATGCATTAGCGATCCCTTCGTGCTCAACGTGCTGGCTGTACCAGGTGAGCGTCAGATGAGTCAGGCCGGGCGGCTTTTCGACCGGGGCCAGATCGCGGCGGTGATGCCAGCGCGGCAGCAGACCATACGCCGGAAACCAGTAGCGCTGATAGCCGACGCCGGCGTGGTTGAGCAGGGCGATAGGATTAAACAGATAGCTGACCCAGCGCCGTATCGCCTCGTCACGGCCTTTTTCCGAACGCTGATCGAACAACAAATAGTAGCAGCCTTCTTCCAGCCGGCTCTCTTCCTGAATCTCATCCGCGCCGTCGCCCTGCAGGCGCACGCCCGCGTAGACCAGCTCATCGCTGATATCCGGCAATACCCAGATAGAGACGTCATCAATCAGCGCGCGAAAGCCAAAGTAATCATCAAAGGCTTCTATCTTCAGCTGACTTTCCTGATTACGGATCACGCTGTAAGGACCGGTGCCGATCGGCTGGCGGGCAAAGTCAGGCTGCGTGGGCCATTCGCGTGGCAGGATCATCGCGCTGACGCTGGCCAGCAACCAGGGTAACCAGTCGTCGGGCTGGCTTAAGGTGATATCCAGCGTCCACGGAGCGGGCGAGTCGAGCTGTTGAATATGGGAAAACAGCGGCTGCTGACGCTGACGTTCCAGCGTGGCGATAACATCGGCCATCTCCAGTTCGCGGCCATGATGAAAGCGAATCGCCGGACGCAGAAAGAAGCGCCAGTGGAGCGGGGAAGTCTGCTGCCAGTGATGGGCAATATCGGCCTCAATTTCCCCGTTTTCCTCATTTATGCGCGTCAGGCCATTAAAAATCTGACGGGCAATATGGGTTTCGGAGCGGCGCAGGGCGGAGCCCGGCAGCAGATTCAGCAGCGGGCGGTAGTAAAGCACCCGCAGAATGTGTTTTCCCTGACGGAAACTGCGGCCAAGGTGAGCACCAATCATCTGCCTGACCTGATTCTTATCGCCGACCAGTTGCACCAGCTGATCGATGCGATCCTGATCCAGCAGATCCTCAGCGCGCTGCTGCTGTAGCGCCAGTCCGGTGTAGCAGAAGGTGAGTTGTGAGCGCTTACCGCGTCCGGCTTCGGCCTGCCAGATTAACCAGCCAGCCGCCTGCATCCGGTTGAGTAAGTTGCGCATATGACGGCGTGAACAGTGCAGCAGGTCAGCCAGTTCACTCAGGGTGATCTCCTGCGTCTGACCCTGGCAGCTTTGCCACAGGCGTATGAACTGCTGCTTCAGGCGAGATGAGGACATAAAAGAGGAACTCCCGGTGAAAAGCGCTCTGTTTTTCTTGCCTCATTTTAAGGGCAAACTTTGCTTTATGGGAAGAGCGGGAGGCATTCAGCTATGAATGGCGTTCGACCCTCATGCCGCTGTTCAGCGGGATGCTTTTCTGAGTAGGGTGCAATTACACCGCCAGCAGATGATCTCTGCTGGCTTTTTTCATGCCGCACGGTATCGTCTACCCTTCTTCTCTTCCCCTGTTCATCCTGTAAGGGATTTCGGTATGAAATCGCTGTTAACGCGGCAGCGCCGCATCAATCCGGTTTACCTCGCTTTTATGGTCGCCTCGTTCATGCTCGGTGTGGCGGGCGCATTGCAGGCACCGACCCTCAGCCTGTTTCTGACCCGTGAGGTGCAGGCCCGCCCATTCTGGGTCGGGCTTTTTTTCACTATCAATGCGGTGGCCGGTATTGTGGTAAGCATGCTGGTGGCAAAGCGATCGGACAGCGTCGGCGATCGCCGCAACATCATTCTGTTCTGCTGCCTGATGGCGCTGGTCAATGCGCTGCTGTTTGCCTTTACCCGTCATTATCTGACGCTGATTACCCTCGGGGTGCTATTGTCTGCCTTAGCCAGCGTGTCGATGCCGCAGCTGTTCGCGCTGGCGCGTGAATATGCTGACCAGTCGGCGCGGGAAGCGGTGATGTTCAGTTCGGTGATGCGTGCGCAGCTGTCGCTGGCGTGGGTGATCGGACCGCCGCTGTCGTTCGCCCTGGCGCTGAACTACGGTTTCGTGACGCTGTTTATGGTGGCGGCGGCGCTGTTCCTGATCTGCATCGTACTGGTATGGTTTACCCTGCCGTCGGTGCCGCGTGCTGAGCCGCTGCTGCAAAGCGGTGGTCTGCCGTTAAGCGGCTGGCGTGACCGGGATGTGCGGCTGCTGTTTCTGGCCTCGGTGACCATGTGGACCTGCAACACCATGTACATCATCGACATGCCGCTCTACATCAGTACCACGCTGGGATTGCCGGAAAAGCTGGCCGGTTTGCTGATGGGGACCGCGGCCGGGCTGGAGATTCCGGTGATGCTGCTGGCCGGGCATTACGCCCGCAGGCTGGGCAAGCGGCGGCTGATGCTGCTGGCGGTGGCGGCAGGAGTGCTGTTTTATCTCGGGCTGGTGCTGTTCAACTCGCGCACCTCACTGATGGTTTTACAGCTGTTTAATGCGGTGTTTGTCGGGATTATCGCTGGCATCGGAATGTTGTGGTTCCAGGATTTAATGCCGGGGCGGCCAGGTGCCGCGACAACGATGTTCACCAACTCGATCTCGACCGGCATGATTCTGGCTGGGGTTATTCAGGGAACGTTAAGTGAGCGGCTGGGACATGAAGCGGTCTACTGGCTGGCATTTGTGCTGGCGATAGCGGCTTTTATTATGTCAGCGCGGGTACGCAACGTATAAAGAAGAAGGGCGACAGGATGCCGCCCTCATTGTGCTGATAAACCCAAATCCGGGTGAACCGGACCGCAGCTGACAAGCTCTATTCGCAGAGAACACCGGCAAAGGAGGAAGGCGCGGGACGAGCGGTCAGGGATGGTTTACGCGACTTTCCGATCTGACCGTGTTCCCTTCGCAGGCTCGGTCTAACCACTGGGGCAGAGCAGAGGTTGTCAGTAACAGCAGGGCGACCCGATGTCGCCCTGCTTTGACTCAATCAGCGCAGGAAGGCGGGCTGGTTCTGCTCATATTGCGAGATCGACGCTTCGTGTTGCAGCGTCAGGCCAATACTGTCGAGGCCGTTAATCATGCAGTGGCGGCGGAAGCTGTCGAGTTCGAACGGATAGACTTTATCACCCGCAGTGACCGTCTGAGCTTCCAGATCGACCGTAAAGCGAATGCCGGGTTGCGCCGCCACCAGTTTAAACATCTCATCCACTTCCTGTTCGCTTAATTTCACCGGCAACAGCTGGTTATTGAAGCTGTTGCCGTAAAAAATGTCCGCGAAGCTCGGCGCAATCACCACGTGGAAACCGAAATCGGTCAGCGCCCAGGGCGCATGCTCACGTGATGAGCCGCAGCCGAAGTTTTCACGCGCCAGCAGGATGCTGGTGCCTTTGAACTCGGGCTTGTTGAGCACAAAACCGGGCGTCGGTACGGTGCCGGCATCATCTTCAAAACGCCAGTCGTGGAACAGGTGCTGGCCGAAACCGGTGCGGGTTACTTTCTGCAAAAACTGCTTAGGAATAATGGCATCGGTATCGACGTTAGCCGCATCCAGTGGCGCAACAATACCGGTGTGCTGGGTGAATTTATTCGCCATCGGTTAAGCTCCTGTCGTCAGTTGACGGATATCGGCAAAATGGCCGGAAACGGCGGCGGCGGCGGCCATCGCCGGGCTGACTAAATGGGTCCGGCCACCGCGGCCCTGACGACCTTCAAAATTACGGTTGCTGGTTGAGGCGCAACGCTCGCCTGGGTTCAGACGGTCATTATTCATCGCCAGACACATTGAACAGCCGGGCAGACGCCATTCAAAGCCAGCGTCGAGGAAGATTTTATCCAGACCTTCGGCTTCAGCCTGAGCTTTGACCGGACCGGAACCTGGCACCACCATGGCAATCACGCCAGGCGCGACTTTGCGGCCTTTGGCGATGGCGGCGGCAGCGCGCAGATCCTCAATGCGTGAGTTGGTGCAGGAGCCGATAAACACCTTATCAATCGCCACATCGGTCAGTTTAATGCCCGGTTGCAGATTCATGTAGGCCAGCGCTTTCTCCGCTGAAGCACGCTCGACCGGATCGGCGAACGAGGCGGGATTCGGGATCACCTGATCGACGGCAATCACCTGGCCCGGATTGGTACCCCAGGTGACCTGAGGAGCGATCTCTTCTGCGTGCAGAGTGACGACTGCATCAAATTTCGCGCCTTCATCTGACTTCAGGGTACGCCAGTAGGCCACAGCCTGTTCCCATTTCTCACCCTTTGGCGAGAACTGACGGCCTTTCAGGTAGTTGAATGTGGTCTCATCCGGCGCGACCAGGCCCGCTTTCGCTCCCATCTCAATTGCCATATTGCACAGGGTCATACGGCCTTCCATGCTCAGCGCTTCAATCGCCGGACCGCAGAACTCCACTACGTAACCGGTACCGCCCGCGCTGCCGGTTTTGCCGATGATCGCCAGCACGATATCTTTGGCGGTGATGCCGGTCGCGGCTTCGCCCAGCACTTCAATCTTCATGGTTTTCGCCCGACCCTGTTTCAGCGTCTGGGTGGCAAACACATGCTCGACTTCTGAGGTGCCGATACCAAAGGCCAGCGAGCCAAACGCGCCGTGTGTGGCGGTGTGCGAGTCGCCGCAGACGATGGTCATGCCCGGCAGGGTCATACCCTGCTCAGGACCGATAACGTGAACGATGCCCTGGAACGGGTGATTCAGGTCATACAGCTGGACGCCAAACTCGGCGCAGTTTTTCATCAGCTCCTGCATCTGAATACGCGCCATCTCACCCGATGCGTTGATATCTTTGGTCTGGGTTGAGACGTTGTGATCCATGGTGGCGAAGGTTTTTTCAGGCTGACGGACTTTACGTCCGTGCGCGCGCAGGCCATCAAACGCCTGTGGCGAGGTCACTTCATGGATCAGATGACGATCGATGTAGAGTAATGGCGTTTCATCTGGCGCTTCGTGGACGACATGTGCATCAAATAACTTCTGGTATAAGGTTTTCATTATTTTATTTTTCCTCGGCGATAAAGCGGGCAATGATGCTGCCCATCTCATCGGTGCTGACCGCAGGGCCGTCGCCGGCTAAATCTTTGGTGCGGTAGCCCTCTTCCAGCGCCCGGCTGATGGCGCGCTCAATGCTGTCGGCGGCGTCATCGGCATTCAGGCTGTAACGTAACAGCAACGCCAGTGACAGGATCTGCGCCACCGGGTTGGCGATGTTCTGGCCCGCAATGTCTGGCGCAGAGCCACCGGCCGGTTCAAACAGACCAAAACCCTCTTCATTCAGGCTGGCGGAAGGCAGCATGCCCATTGAGCCAGTGATCATGGCGCACTCATCAGAGAGAATGTCACCGAACAGGTTAGAGCAGAGCAGCACGTCAAACTGCGACGGATCTTTGATCAACTGCATGGTGGCATTGTCGATATACATGTGGCTCAGCTGTACATCCGGATAATCTTTAGCAATCTCGTTGACGATCTCGCGCCACATTACCGAGGTCTGCAACACGTTGGCTTTATCGATTGAGGTCACTTTATGACGACGTTTGCGCGCCGACTCAAACGCGATGCGGGCGATGCGTTCGATTTCGAAACGGTGGTAAACCTCGGTATCGAGTGCCCGCTCGTGCGGACCGCTGCCTTCGCGGCCTTTCGGCTGGCCGAAGTAGATGCCGCCAGTCAGTTCACGTACGCACAGAATGTCGAAGCCGCGGGCGGCGATGTCGCTGCGCAGCGGGCAAAAAGCTTCCAGTCCACTGTAGAGTGCAGCCGGACGCAGATTGCTGAACAGACGGAAGTGTTTACGCAACGGCAACAGCGCCCCGCGCTCAGGCTGAGACGCCGGCGGTAAGTGTTCCCACTTTGGCCCGCCAACCGAACCGAACAGAATAGCATCGGCCTGCTCACAGCCTGCCACGGTAGCTGGCGGTAACGGCTCGCCGTGTTGATCGATGGCGATGCCTCCAACCGCGTATTCGCTGGTAGTGATGCGCATGTCGAAGCGATGACGAATCGCATCTAACACCTTCATTGCCTGCGCCATCACTTCCGGGCCGATACCGTCACCCGATAAAACTGCAATATGGGAAGAGCTGGACATAGTTATACCGTTTCCTTCTGATCTTTAAATTTGCGCTGCAATTCTTGTTCAACCTGTCTGGCACGCCAGATGTTATTCAGGGCGTTAACCATCGCTTTGGCAGAAGATTCGACGATATCGGTCGCCAGACCGACGCCGTGGAATTTACGGTTGTTGTAGCTCACCACGATATCCACCTGACCCAGCGCATTTTCGCCGTGGCCCTTCGCGGTCAGTTTGTAGTTAACCAGTTCTGCATCCAGCTGGGTAATGCGATTGATCGCCTGATAAACGGCGTCAACCGGACCATTGCCGGTGGCGGCATCTGATTTGGTGCTCTCGCCGCAGCCCAGATTGACCGAGGCCGTGGCGGTAATGCTCGAACCGGTCTGGACGTTGAATTCGTTCAGCTGGAAATATTCCGGCTCTTCATTCTGTTTATTGATGAAGGCCAGCGCTTCCAGGTCGTAATCAAATACCTGACCTTTTTTATCGGCCAGCTTCAGGAAGGCGTCGTACAGGGTGTCCAGATTGTAATCGTGCTCTGCATAGCCCATCTCTTCCATACGGTGTTTAACCGCGGCGCGGCCAGAACGAGAGGTCAGGTTGAGCTGGATTTTGTGCAGGCCAATCGATTCAGGGGTCAGGATTTCATAGTTCTCGCGGTTCTTCAGCACGCCATCCTGGTGAATACCAGAGGAGTGGGCAAAGGCGTTTGAGCCGACCACTGCTTTGTTAGCCGGGATCGGCATATTACAGATCTGACTGACCATCTGGCTGGTGCGGTAGATTTCCTGATGATTGATATTGGTGTGGACATTCATGATCTGCTGGCGGGTTTTGATTGCCATGATCACCTCTTCCAGCGCACAGTTACCGGCACGTTCACCCAATCCATTCAGCGTGCCTTCAACCTGGCGGGCGCCCGCCTGAACCGCAGCCAGCGCATTACCGGTCGCCATGCCCAGGTCATCATGGGTATGTACTGACAGAATCGCTTTATTGATGTTCGGTACGCGCTGAATCAACTGGCTGATGATGTGGGCATATTCACCCGGCAGGGTATAGCCGACGGTATCCGGGATGTTAATGGTACGAGCACCGGCATTAATTGCCGCTTCAACCATCCGGCACAGATCGTCAATCGGGGTACGGCCACCGTCTTCACAGGAAAACTCAACGTCGTCGGTGTAGTTACGGGCGCGTTTCACCATCTTCACTGCACGTTCAATGACCTCGGGCAGCGTGCTGCGCAGTTTGGTGGCGATGTGCATCGGTGAGGTGGCGATAAAGGTATGAATACGGAAGGCGTCAGCAACGCGCAGTGACTCGTAGGCGGCGTCGATATCTTTTTCTACACAGCGCGCCAGGCCGCAAACCCGGCTGTTTTTGATGGTCCGCGCAATGGTTTGTACAGATTCAAAATCACCGGGTGAGGAAACCGGAAAACCGACTTCCATCACGTCTACGCCCATGCGCTCCAGCGCTAACGCAATCTGCAATTTTTCTTTCACACTCAGGCTGGCCTGTAATGCCTGTTCACCGTCGCGCAGAGTGGTATCGAAAATAATGACTTGCTGGCTCATCGTATTCATCCTTATGCATTTCTTGCCTTGCAACGAGCATAAAAAAACCCGCGACAGGCGCGGGTTTTTAACTTTCAGCAGGTTTGAATCAGTGTTTGATTCCGCCCACAAGTCTACCGCGCAAACTGAATGCGTTTAGTAGTAGACCGAGTAGGCGAGAAGAACGAAACATGGATTCAAACCTCATAAAATTGTGTGCTGCACATATTGGTACTGGAATCCCAGTGGGATGTCAACCTTCAATGAAGGGCTATTTATGCGGCTAAATAAGGAAAATATTCTGTCAGATATCGGCCAGCCAGCGTATTGAACAACTGCGCACGCGGCGCGGGTTAAAACAGACGATCGGTGGCGGCTGGCTGTGGCTTTGTATTTTATTAATTCACTGAAATTAAAGGATTTTATAATTTATCTTTCAGTCGGAGTAACCGGATTTATTTTCGCTGCTTCAGCATAATCGTATGAACTTTAATGATTTTAAGGTTAATTACGCCAGAAAAGAAATGCCACAGCAAATTGTGGGCTGCGGTAAGCGGCAATAACTTTTCGCTATTTCTTAGATCACGCTGAAAATAATTTCATCGCCAGCATTTTCCTCTGCGGTTGTGCGACGTGATTAGTGTATTCCGCGTAGCCCTTTCTTATCGCGCAGAGCCTTTACGTTGGCGCGGTTTAATTTGCGCGAGTTTGCGGTTTGCCTGCCAGGTTAACTGCGGTTATGGTAATCGTCCTACTCTCAAAACAATGAACTCAACAGATTTCTCTGTATCCGCAGGGCGGAACGCGTTTCCGCCGTGCGGGCATAAACATAAGGTTTTGATCTTACATTGGCAAAGCAGGTGCCTGGATGACGTAACGCACCACGCGCGTTAACGCAGCCTGGCCCTCACGCCTGGAGGCAGAAGATGGAGATGTTGTCAGGAGCCGAAATGGTCGTCCGTTCGTTAATCGATCAGGGCGTTAAGCAGGTATTCGGTTATCCGGGTGGCGCGGTGTTGGATATTTACGACGCGCTGCAAACGGTCGGGGGAATCGACCACGTTCTGGTGCGCCATGAACAGGGCGCGGTGCACATGGCCGATGGCCTGGCGCGCGCGACCGGCGAAGTCGGCGTGGTGCTGGTGACGTCCGGACCCGGCGCCACCAATGCGATTACCGGTATCGCCACGGCCTATATGGATTCAATCCCGCTGGTGATTCTGTCGGGGCAGGTGCCTTCGTCGCTGATCGGCTATGACGCCTTTCAGGAGTGCGACATGGTCGGCATCTCCCGTCCGGTGGTGAAACACAGTTTCCTGGTGAAAAACACCGAAGAGATCCCGACCGTGCTGAAAAAGGCGTTCTGGCTGGCGTCGAGCGGACGTCCGGGGCCGGTGGTGATCGATCTGCCAAAAGACATTCTTAATCCGGCCAATAAACTGCCTTATCACTGGCCGGAAGAAGTGAGCATGCGCTCTTACAATCCAACGATTCAGGGGCACAAAGGGCAGATCAAACGAGCATTGAATACGCTGCTGGCAGCCCATAAGCCAGTGATCTACGTCGGTGGCGGCGCGATCACCTCAGGCTGTGAGGCGGAACTGCTGCAGCTGGCGGAGAGCCTGAACATCCCGGTCACCACCTCGCTGATGGGGCTGGGCGCGTTTCCTGGTACTCACCGTCAATGCGTCGGCATGCTGGGGATGCACGGTACCTACGAAGCCAATATGACCATGCACAATGCCGACCTGATTTTCGGCGTTGGGGTTCGCTTTGATGATCGTACCACTAACAACCTGGCAAAATATTGCCCGGATGCCACGGTGATGCACATTGATATTGATCCCACCTCCATCTCAAAAACGGTGGCGGCCGATATCCCGATCGTTGGCGATGCCCGCCAGGTGCTGCAGCAGATGCTGGAGCTACTGGCCCAGACTGACAGCAAACAGCCGCTCGACAGCCTGCGTGACTGGTGGCAATCGATTGAAAGCTGGCGCAGCCGTCAGTGCCTGGAATTTGATCGTACCAGCGCAAAAATTAAGCCGCAGGCGGTTATTGAAACCATCTGCCGCCTGACCAAAGGCGACGCTTATGTCACCTCTGACGTCGGTCAGCATCAGATGTTTGCGGCGCTGTACTACCAGTTTGATAAGCCGCGTCGCTGGATCAACTCCGGCGGTCTCGGCACCATGGGCTTTGGCCTGCCTGCCGCGCTCGGCGTGAAAATGGCGTTGCCGGATGAAACCGTTATTTGTGTCACCGGCGACGGCAGTATCCAGATGAACATTCAGGAGCTGTCGACCGCGCTGCAGTACAATCTGCCGGTGCTGGTGCTGAACCTTAACAACCGTTTCCTCGGCATGGTGAAACAGTGGCAGGACATGATCTATTCCGGCCGCCACTCCCAGTCTTATATGGAATCGCTGCCTGATTTCGTCCGTCTGGCAGAAGCCTATGGGCATGTCGGAATCGCCATTGAGCATCCGGCGGAGCTGGAAGAGAAGCTGACGCTGGCGCTGGAAACACTGGCGCAGGGACGGCTGGTATTTGTGGATGTCACCGTCGACGGCAGTGAGCACGTTTATCCGATGCAGATTCGCGGTGGCAGCATGGATGAGATGTGGTTAAGCAAAACGGAGAGGACATAACTATGCGTCGCATTTTATCGGTTCTGCTGGAGAACGAATCCGGCGCATTATCCCGCGTGGTCGGCCTGTTCTCACAGCGTGGCTATAACATCGAAAGCCTGACCGTTGCGCCAACGGACGATCCGACGCTATCGCGAATGACGATACAGACCGTCGGCGATCAGAAGGTGCTGGAGCAGATCGAGAAGCAGCTGCACAAGCTGGTTGATGTGCTGCGCGTGACCGAACTGGGGCAGGGCGCGTACGTTGAGCGTGAAATTATGCTGGTGAAAATTCAGGCCAGCGGCTACGGCCGGGAAGAGGTGAAGCGCAATGCGGAAATCTTCCGGGGCCAGATTATTGATGTGACCCCGACGCTGTATACGGTTCAGCTTGCCGGCACCAGCGACAAACTGGACGCATTCCTGAATACCGTGCGCGATGTGGCGGAGATTGTCGAAGTGGCACGCTCCGGAATCGTCGGGGTGTCGCGTGGCGATCGCATCATGCGTTAATCACCTTGCGTAATCACTCAGGATGACTCTAACCCGGCGAAATGCCGGGTTTTTTTATTTTTTATGCGCCAGACCAGTTACATTCAGAAAAGCGGTTGCTCCGCGCACTTTTCTGCTGTTAGATGATAACCATGAGTTGTCCATAGCTTAACTGCGGCTATTTTAGTCGTGCGAACGGCTTTGATTGAGGGTTATCGTGAAACTGGATGAAATTGCGCGTCTGGCGGGCGTGTCGCGTACCACGGCCAGTTATGTGATTAATGGCAAAGCGCGGCAGTATCGTGTCAGCGACAAAACCGTTGAGAAAGTGATGGCGGTGGTGCGTGAGCACAATTACCACCCGAATGCAGTGGCGGCCGGACTGCGCGCCGGGCGCACCCGTTCCATTGGCTTAGTCATTCCCGATCTGGAAAATACCAGCTATACCCGCATCGCGAATTATCTTGAGCGTCAGGCACGGCAGCGGGGTTATCAGTTGCTGATCGCCTGTTCAGAAGATCAGCCGGATAATGAGATGCGCTGCATTGAGCATCTGCTGCAACGGCAGGTTGATGCGATCATCGTTTCTACTTCATTACCGCCAGAGCATCCGTTTTATCAGCGCTGGATCAACGATCCTCTGCCCATCATCGCCTTAGACCGCGCCCTCGATCGCGAGCACTTCACCAGCGTGGTGGGTGCCGATCAGGATGATGCCTATACGCTGGCCGCCGAATTACGTCAGCTCGAGGTTAAAAATGTGCTGTTTCTCGGCGCGCTACCCGAACTGTCGGTCAGTTTCCTGCGTGAGATGGGCTTCCGTGACGCGTGGAAAGAGGATAGTCGTCCAATCGACTACATCTACTGCAACAGTTTTGAGCGTACCGCTGCTGCGGCGCTGTTCGAAAAGTACCTTGAAGATCATCCGATGCCTGAGGCGCTGTTCACCACGTCGTTTGGCCTGCTACAGGGCGTGATGGATGTGACGCTGAAACGTGACGGACGGCTCCCGACCGAGCTGGCTATCGCGACCTTTGGCGACCACGAATTACTGGACTTTCTTGAGTGTCCGGTGCTGGCGGTGGGTCAGCGCCATCGTGACGTGGCGGAGCGGGTACTGGAATTAGTTTTAGCCTCCTTAGACGAACCGAGAAAACCGAAACCGGGGTTAACGCGCATCCGGCGTAATTTATACCGTCGCGGACAATTAAGCCGAAAAGTTAAATGAGTGACGGGCAGTATTAAGCTGCCCGCCTGTTTTAAATTGTGGCCTTTGGCGGTTCTGATAGCGGGAGGAGGTAAAAAAGCGTAAATTCTGCTCACTGAATCTAACAAATCAAAAAGCTTTATTTTTTATTATTTGTTTACAACTTCAACAAACCTTCTGTTCCCGTCCCGCCTGAAGCCGCTGGGCTTCCTTTAAGAAATCCCCTAAAATGCCGCCGCTGTCTCAGAAACTGCGATAAATATTTAGCGCTTTACATTGTTTCATTTTTAGCCGTTTTTCCCCGGCCCGCTATTTTTATTCAGGTATTCATCAGCTTAATTTTTATTTTTGCCTTTTATTTGAATATAACGTCGCCAGACGCTAATTCACCGGTCTGCAAATAGTGATATTCAACTGCCGCTCCGGCTTGACAAGGATTTCATCGGGTCCTTAAACTCGTTTCGTGGTAAAAAGTGGGATAAAGTGGCGCAAATGGGTGAGCGGGGGGTAAGGCTGGCATGTTCCGCGGAGCAACGTTAGTCAATCTCGACAGTAAAGGGCGGCTCGCAGTACCAACGCGATATCGCGATTTACTGAACAGCGAGTCTCAGGGGCAGATGGTCTGTACCATCGACCTCCACCAGCCATGCCTGTTGCTTTATACCCTGCCCGAATGGGAAATCATTGAAAAAAAGCTGGCCCGCTTATCCAGTATGAATCCACTTGAGCGCCGCGTGCAGCGCCTGTTACTGGGCCATGCCAGTGAGTGTCAGATGGATAATGCAGGGCGCTTGTTGCTGGCGAATACGCTTCGCCAACACGCTAAATTAACCAAAGAAGTGATGCTGGTTGGACAGTTCAATAAGTTTGAACTGTGGGATGAACAGACCTGGTATCAACAAGTCAGGGACGATATTGACGCAGAACAGTCGGCTCAGGAGCCTTTATCTGAGCGGTTGCAGGACTTGTCGCTATAGCTATGCAGGAAAATTTTAAACATACCACCGTGCTGTTGGATGAGGCGGTTAACGGCCTCAATATCAGGGAAGACGGGATTTACATCGACGGCACATTCGGTCGTGGCGGTCATTCGCGCTTAATTCTTTCGCAGCTTGGGGCGAAGGGAAAGCTCATCGCTATCGATCGTGACCCGCAAGCTATTGCCGCGGCCGCTGAGATCACCGATCCGCGCTTCTCCATTATTCATGGTCCTTTTTCCGCGCTGGCGGAGTACGTTTCTGAACGGGGATTAGTCGGCAAAATTGACGGCATTTTACTGGATTTAGGCGTGTCGTCGCCGCAGCTGGATGATGCCGAACGCGGCTTCTCCTTTATGCGCGACGGACCACTGGATATGCGAATGGACCCGTCGCGGGGTCATTCCGCCGCTGAGTGGTTGCTCCACGCTGAAGAAGCCGACATCGCTTTCGTGCTGAAGACCTATGGCGAAGAGCGTTTCGCCAAACGTATCGCCCGCGCCATTGTTGAGCGCAACCGCGAGCAGCCGATGACACGCACCAAAGAGCTGGCTGAGGTGATCGCCATCGCCACGCCGGTGAAAGATAAATTTAAGCATCCGGCGACGCGCAGCTTCCAGGCGATTCGAATCTGGATCAACAGTGAACTGGAAGAGATCGACATTGCGCTGAAAGGCGCGGTTGAGGTGCTGGCACCGCAGGGACGTCTGTCGGTCATCAGCTTCCACTCACTGGAAGATCGGCTGGTGAAGCGCTTTATGCGCGATCAGAGCCGCGGGCCGCAGGTGCCAGCTGGATTGCCAATGACGGAACAGCAGTTACGCGCGCTGGGCGGACGAGAACTGAAGTTGCTGGGCAAACTGTCGCCGGGCGAGGCTGAAGTGGCTGAGAACCCACGCGCGCGCAGCTCGGTACTACGAATCGCGGAGAAGACCGACGCATGATCGGTAATGAGCGCCACAGCCTGCCTGGCGTGATTGGCGGCGATCTGCTGCGGAAAGGCAAGATTCCGGTGTTGCTGCTGATCGCCGTGCTGGTTTCTGCGGTACTGGTGGTCACCACCACGCACAAAACGCGCTTGCTGACGGCGCAACGTGAACAGCTGGTACTGGAGCGGGATGCGCTGGATATCGAATGGCGCAACCTGATCCTGGAAGAGAACGCCCTGGGCGATCACAGTCGTGTTGAACGAATCGCAACCGAGAAGTTGCAATTGCAGCATGTTGATCCTTCACAAGAAAATATTGTGGTGCAGAAATAAGGACCTCAGATAGCGAATGAGCGGCGCAGGCAGAACGCTGAAGTTGAAGAAACCGGAAGATAAAGCCAGCTTTGTAAGCTGGCGTTTTGCGTTGCTGTGCGGCTGTATTTTGCTGGCGCTGGGAGGATTACTGTCGCGTGTTGCCTGGCTGCAGGTGATTAATCCTGACAGGCTGGTGAAAGAGGGCGATCTGCGTTCGCTGCGCGTTCAGGCGGTGCCGACGTCGCGCGGTATGATCAGCGACCGCGCCGGACGACCGCTGGCAGTGAGCGTGCCGGTCAACGCTATCTGGGCCGATCCCAAAGAGCTGCATGCCGGCGGCGGCGTAACGCTGGACAGCCGCTGGAAGGCGCTGTCGGATGCGCTTTCGATTCCGCTCGACCAGCTGGCCGCGCGGGTTAACGCCAATCCCAAAGGCCGCTTTGTCTATCTGGCGCGCCAGGTCAATCCGGCCATCGGCGAGTACGTCAAAAAATTGAAACTGCCTGGTATCCATCTGCGTGAAGAGTCACGCCGTTACTACCCGGCGGGGCAGGTCACGTCTCATCTGATTGGTTTTACCAATATCGACGGTCAGGGTATCGAAGGGGTCGAAAAAAGCTTTGATAAATGGCTGACCGGTGCACCGGGCGAACGAACGGTGCGTAAAGACCGATTTGGTCGGGTAATCGAAGATATCTCCTCGGTGGATAGCCGCGCTGCGCATAACCTGACCCTGAGCATCGATGAGCGTTTACAGGCGCTGGTCTATCGCGAACTGAACAACGCCGTCGCCTTTAACAAAGCTGAATCGGGCACTGCGGTGCTGGTAGATGTGAATACCGGCGAAGTGCTGGCGATGGCCAACAGCCCGGCTTACAACCCGAATAACCTCAGCAACACGCCGAAAGATCTGATGCGTAACCGCGCCATCACCGACATCTTCGAGCCGGGTTCTACCGTCAAGCCAATGGTGGTGATGACCGCCCTGCAGCGCGGTGTGGTCAAAGAGAATAGCGTACTGAATACCGTGCCGTACCGCGTCAATGGTCATGAGATCAAAGACGTGGCGCGCTACAGCGAACTGACCCTGACCGGGGTCTTACAGAAATCGAGTAACGTCGGGGTTTCACGTCTGGCGTTAGCGATGCCTTCCTCAGCGCTGGTAGATACTTACGCGCGCTTTGGGCTAGGTAAACCGACCAATTTGGGGCTGGTCGGGGAAAGCAGTGGCTTATACCCTCAAAAACAACGGTGGTCTGACATAGAGAGGGCCACCTTCTCTTTCGGCTACGGGCTAATGGTAACGCCGTTACAGTTAGCGCGAGTCTACGCAACCATTGGCAGCTACGGCATCAACCGTCCGCTGTCGATCACTAAGGTCGATCCCCCTGTCGCGGGACAACGCGTTTTCGATGAGTCACTGGTTAAAACCGTGATGCACATGATGGAAAGCGTGGCGCTGCCCGGCGGCGGCGGGGTGAAAGCGGCGATTAAAGGCTATCGCATCGCCATCAAAACCGGTACCGCTAAAAAAGTCGGGCCGGATGGACGCTACGTCAATAAATACATTGCTTATACCGCAGGCGTCGCGCCTGCCAGTCATCCTCGATTCGCGCTGGTGGTGGTGATCAACGATCCCCAGGCCGGCAAGTACTACGGTGGTGCGGTTTCTGCGCCGGTGTTTGGTGCCATCATGGGCGGCGTCCTGCGCACCATGAACATCGAGCCGGATGCGTTACCAACCAATGACAAGAACGAGTTGGTGACTAACAGAAGTGAGGAATCAAGTGACAGATCGTAACCTGCGCGACTTACTCGGCCCCTGGGTGCCAGGCGCGCCGGCGCGTCCACTGCGTGACATGACACTGGATAGCCGTACCGCGGCTTCCGGCGATCTGTTTGTCGCTATTGCAGGCCATCAGGCCGATGGACGCCGTTTCATCCCGCAGGCGATTGCACAAGGCGTTGCCGCCGTGGTGGCCGAAGCCGAAGGGGAAGCGGCCGACGGCGAAATCCGTGAAATGCACGGCGTACCGGTTATCTATCTGACGCAGCTGCATCAGCGTCTGTCGGCATTAGCCGGACGTTTCTATCAGCAGCCGGGCGAAAAACAGACGTTGATCGGCGTCACCGGCACCAACGGAAAAACCACCACCACCCAGTTGCTGGCGCAGTGGGCCAACCTGCTGGGCGAAACCAGTGCAGTGATGGGGACGGTGGGCAACGGATTGATCGGCCAGCTTGTGCCGGCGGAAAACACCACCGGCTCAGCGGTCGATGTTCAGCATCTGCTGCACGATCTGGCGGAACAAGGTGCCACACTGACCGCGATGGAGGTTTCTTCACACGGCCTGGTTCAGCACCGTGTCGCGGCGTTGCCGTTTGCGGCCGCCGTATTCACCAATCTCAGCCGCGATCACCTCGATTATCACGGCGATATGCAGCGCTATGAGTCCGCCAAATGGCTGCTGTTCTCTGAGCATCAGGTTGGTCAGGCGATTCTGAACGCCGATGATGAAGTCGGCCGTCGCTGGCTGGCCAGCCTGCCTGATGCCGTTGCCGTGACGATGGAAAATAATTTACAGCCTGGCTGCCACGGCCGCTGGCTGAAAGCCGACGCGGTGCAGTATCACGATAACGGCGCGCACATCCGTTTCAGCTCCAGCTGGGGCGAAGGCGAGATCGACAGCCGTCTGATGGGAGCGTTCAACGTCAGCAACTTACTGCTGGCGCTGGCGACGCTGCTGGCACTTGACTATCCGCTTGACGCACTGATCAAGGCAGCACCGAAGTTGCAGCCGGTCAACGGCCGGATGGAAGTGTTTAGTGCTGATGGCAAACCGACGGTAGTGGTTGATTATGCCCACACCCCGGATGCGCTGGAAAAAGCGCTGGAAGCCGCACGCCTGCACTGCACAGGAAAACTGTGGTGCCTGTTTGGCTGCGGCGGCGATCGTGATAAAGGCAAACGTCCGTTAATGGGCGCCATCGCTGAGCAATTCGCCGATGTGGTGGTGATCACCGATGACAACCCGCGCAGTGAAGATCCGCAGGCGATTGTGAAAGATATCCTGACCGGCCTGCTGGACCCGGGTCGCGCCCGCGTCGTCTCCGGGCGTGCGCAGGCGGTGACCAACACCATCATGCAGGCGCAGCCGGAAGATATCGTGCTGGTGGCGGGTAAAGGCCACGAAGACTACCAGATTATCGGCAATCGCCGGCTGGATTACTCCGATCGTGCCACGGTAGCGGCGCTGCTGGGAGGCGCGGCATGATCCCGGTTTCCTTAAAGACGCTCGCTGACATCACCGGCGGCACGCTGTATGGCAGTGATTTAACCGTGACGGACGTCACCACGGACACCCGCAAGGTAACGGCAGGCAGCCTGTTTATCGCGCTGGTTGGCGAACGTTTTGATGCCCATGACTTTGTGGGTGATGCAATTGCTAGCGGCGCGCAGGCGCTGTTAGTGAGTAAGCATTTACCTGTCGCCGTTCCGCAGGTAGTGGTTGAAGATACCCGACTGGGCTTTGGCAAGCTGGCGGCCTGGGTACGCCAGCAGGCGACAGCCCGGGTCGTAGCGCTGACCGGTTCATCCGGAAAAACGTCGGTCAAAGAGATGACCGCAGCGATCCTGCGCCAGTGCGGTGAAACCCTCTATACCGCCGGTAACCTTAACAACGATTTTGGCGTCCCGATGACGCTGCTGCGTCTGACCAGAGAGCATCAGTATGCGGTGATTGAGCTGGGTGCTAATCATCAGGGCGAGATCGCGTACACCACCGATCTGGTGCGGCCGGAGAGCGCGCTGGTCAACAACCTGGCGGCGGCGCATCTGGAAGGATTTGGCTCGCTGGCAGGCGTCGCTAAAGCCAAAGGTGAAATATTTATGGGATTGCCCGCCAACGGTACGGCGATCCTTAATGCGGATAGCAATGACTGGCCGAACTGGCAGACGTATCTGCAGGACCAGACGGTGTGGCGCTTCTCGCCGCAGGCGGCCGGATGTGACTTCTCTGCTCGTGATATCAGCATTGCGCATGATGGCACCCACTTTGTGATGGTGACGCCGCGCGGTGAGGTGGCGATTACGCTGCCGCTGCCGGGACGGCATAACGTCGCCAACGCGCTGGCCGCGGCGGCTCTGGCGCTGTCGGTTGATGCTCCGCTGAGTGCGATACAGCAAGGGCTAAAAACCCTGCAGTCGGTGCCGGGCCGCCTGTTCCCGATACGTTTATCTGCGCACCAGTTGCTGCTGGATGACAGCTATAACGCTAACGTCGGATCGATGACCGCTGCGGCGCAGGTACTGTCAGAAATGCCGGGTTATCGGGTGATGGTCACTGGCGATATGGCGGAACTGGGTGAAGAGACCGAACAGTGTCACCGTGAAGTCGGGCTGGCGGCGCGTGCTGCCGGTATCGATAAGGTCCTGAGCGTGGGGAACGTTAGCCAGTTGATCAGCGAAAGCAGCGGCGTTGGCGAACATTTCAGCGATAAAACCGCCCTGACTGAACGTTTACGTCAGCTGTTGTCCGAACACAAAGAAATGACTGTCTTGATTAAAGGTTCGCGTAGTGCCGCCATGGAGCAGGTAGTACAGAGCTTACAGGAGAAAGGAACATGTTAGTTTGGCTGGCCGAGCATCTGGTCGCTTTTTATTCGGGCTTTAACGTCTTTTCGTATCTGACGTTTCGCGCCATTGTCAGCCTGCTGACCGCGTTGTTTATCTCCCTGTGGATGGGGCCGCGCCTGATTGCCTGGCTGCAAAAATTGCAGATTGGTCAGGTAGTCCGTAACGATGGCCCGGAATCGCACTTCAGCAAGCGCGGCACCCCGACCATGGGCGGCATCATGATCCTCACCTCAATCACCATTTCGGTGTTGATGTGGGCTTATCCGTCAAACCCGTATGTCTGGTGCGTGCTGGTGGTGCTGATCGGCTTCGGGATCATCGGTTTTGTCGACGACTACCGCAAGGTGGTGCGCAAAGATACTAAGGGCTTGATCGCCCGCTGGAAGTATTTCTGGATGTCGGTGATTTCGCTCGGCGTGGCGTTTGCCCTGTATGTCGCCGGCAAGGATACCCCCGCAACGCAGCTGGTGGTGCCGTTTTTCAAAGACATCATGCCGCAGCTGGGGCTGTTTTATGTGCTGCTGGCCTACTTTGTGATTGTCGGCACCGGCAATGCCGTCAACCTGACCGATGGCCTTGATGGGCTGGCAATTATGCCAACGGTATTTGTGGCGGCTGGCTTCGCGCTGGTGGCCTGGGCAACCGGGAACGTGAAGTTTGCCGAGTATCTGCACATTCCTTATTTGCGTCATGCCGGTGAGCTGGTGATTGTCTGTACCGCTATCGTCGGGGCAGGGCTGGGGTTCCTGTGGTTCAACACCTATCCGGCTCAGGTCTTTATGGGCGATGTGGGTTCGCTGGCGTTAGGCGGCGCACTGGGCACTATTGCGGTGCTGCTGCGTCAGGAGTTTTTACTGGTGATCATGGGTGGCGTATTCGTGGTTGAAACGCTGTCGGTGATCCTGCAGGTGGGATCGTTTAAGTTGCGCGGCCAGCGTATTTTCCGCATGGCGCCGATCCATCACCACTATGAACTGAAGGGCTGGCCGGAACCGCGCGTCATTGTGCGCTTCTGGATTATTTCGCTAATGCTGGTGCTGATTGGCCTGGCCACGCTGAAGGTGCGTTAATCATGGCTGACTATCGGGGAAGAAAAGTCGTCATCATCGGGTTAGGCCTGACCGGTCTCTCCTGTGTTGATTTCTTTTTAGCGCAGGGCGTAACGCCTCGCGTGATGGACACCCGTGTGTCGCCGCCGGGGCTGGAGAAATTGCCGGCGCAGGTGGAACGCCATCTGGGTGGCATTAACGGTGACTGGCTGCTGGATGCCGACCTGATTGTCGCCAGCCCAGGCGTCGCGCTGGCCCATCCGATTCTGAGCGAAGCGATAGAAGCCGGCATTGAAATCGTCGGCGACATTGAGCTGTTCTGCCGTGAAGCCCAGGCGCCGATCGTGGCGATTACCGGCTCCAATGGTAAAAGCACCGTGACTACGCTGGTGGGTGAGATGGCGAAAGCGGCCGGCTGGCAGGTCGGCGTGGGCGGCAATATCGGGTTGCCGGCGCTCAGCCTGTTGCAGTCACCGGCGCAACTTTATGTACTGGAACTTTCCAGCTTCCAGCTTGAAACCACTCACAGCCTGAAAGCGGCAGCGGCGACGGTACTTAACGTCAGTGAAGATCATATGGATCGCTATCCGCTGGGCATGCAGCAGTATCGTGCTGCCAAACTGCGTATTTATGAAAATGCGAAGGTGTGCGTCGTCAATGCAGATGACGCGCTGACCATGCCGGTACGCGGCGCAGATGCGCGTTGCGTCAGCTTTGGCATTGACTTCGGTGACTATCATCTTAATAAGCAGCAGGGCAATGTCTGGCTGCGGGTGAAAGGCGAGAAGGTGCTGAACACCGCTGAAATGAAGCTGGTGGGACAACACAACTACACCAACGCGCTGGCGGCGCTGGCGCTGGCCGATGCAGTAGGACTGCCGCGCGCTTCCAGCCTGGCTGCATTAACCCAGTTTAATGGTCTGGCGCATCGCTTCCAGCTGGTGCTTGAGCATCAGGGCGTGCGCTGGATCAACGATTCCAAAGCCACCAACGTGGGCAGTACCGAGGCGGCGCTGAATGGCCTGCAGGTTACCGGCACCCTGTGGCTGCTGTTGGGCGGCGACGGTAAATCAGCCGATTTTTCACCGCTGACGCCTTATCTGCAGGGTGACAACGTGCGGACCTACTGCTTTGGCCGCGATGGCGATGCGCTGGCTTCGCTGCGTCCGGAGATTGCGGTGCGCACCGAAACCCTGCGTCAGGCGCTGGAACAGATCGTCCCGCAGCTGAAGTCAGGCGATATGGTGCTGTTGTCACCCGCCTGCGCCAGCCTTGATCAGTTCCGTAACTTTGAACAGCGTGGCGAACAGTTCGCCCAACTGGCGAAGGAGCTGAGCTGATGCATATTCCTGGCGCGGGTCTGGCGCGGTTCTTCTCGGGTCGTCTGAAAGATTGGGTGATGGGATCGCGCGAAAGCGATGATACCTCGCTGGTGCTGTATGACCGCACGCTGCTGTGGCTGACGTTCGGCCTGGCAGTGATTGGTTTTGTGATGGTGACTTCCGCCTCAATGCCGGTTGGTCAGCGTCTCAATGATGACCCGTTCTATTTTGCCAAGCGTGATGCGTTTTATATCGCGCTGGCGGTCGGTATGGCGCTGGTCACGCTGCGGGTGCCGATGGATTTCTGGCAGCGCTACAGCAACGTGATGTTAATGGCATCCGTCGCCATGCTGCTGATTGTACTGGTGGTCGGCAGTTCGGTTAACGGTGCATCGCGCTGGATCGCCCTCGGACCGCTGCGTATCCAGCCAGCCGAGTTATCTAAACTTACCCTGTTTTGCTATCTCGCCAGCTATCTGGTGCGCAAAGTGGAAGAGGTGCGTAACAACTTCTGGGGCTTCTGTAAGCCGATGGGCGTGATGGTGGTGCTGGCAGTACTGCTGCTGGCGCAACCGGACCTCGGTACCGTGGTGGTGCTGTTCGTCACCACGCTGGCCATGCTCTTCCTGGCCGGTGCCAAACTGTGGCAGTTCCTGGCCATCATCGGCTCCGGCATTTTTGCCGTGGTGCTGCTGATTATCGCCGAACCGTACCGTATGCGCCGCGTCACATCGTTCTGGAACCCGTGGGAAGATCCGTTCGGCAGCGGCTACCAGCTGACCCAGTCGCTGATGGCATTTGGCCGCGGTGAATTCTGGGGCCAGGGGCTGGGTAACTCGGTGCAAAAACTGGAATATCTGCCGGAAGCGCACACCGACTTTATTTTCTCGATTATCGGTGAAGAACTCGGCTACATCGGTGTGGTTATGGCGCTGTTAATGGTATTCTTCGTCGCTTTTCGTGCGATGTCGATTGGCCGCCGTGCACTGGAGCTGGATCAGCGTTTTTCCGGCTTTCTGGCCTGTTCAATTGGTGTCTGGTTTAGCTTTCAGGCTCTGGTTAACGTCGGCGCGGCAGCAGGTATGCTGCCCACTAAAGGTCTGACCCTGCCGCTGATCAGTTACGGCGGGTCGAGTCTGATTATTATGTCGACCGCCATCGTCTTTTTGTTACGCATAGATTATGAAACGCGCCTGGCGAAAGCGCAGGCGTTTACCCGAGGTGGTCGATGAGCAGTAAGCGATTGATGGTGATGGCAGGCGGAACCGGTGGGCATGTCTTTCCCGGTCTGGCTGTTGCCCATCATCTGATGGAACAGGGCTGGCAGGTCCGCTGGTTAGGTACTGCCGACCGTATGGAAGCGGATTTAGTGCCGAAGCACGGCATCGACATCGATTTCATTCGCATCAGCGGACTGCGCGGCAAAGGCGTTAAGGCGTTACTGCTGGCTCCGCTGCGCATCTTCAACGCATGGCGTCAGGCGCGTCGCATCATGAAAGCCTGGCAACCGGATGTAGTACTGGGGATGGGCGGTTATGTCTCCGGACCGGGCGGCTTAGCGGCCTGGAGTTGCGGTATCCCGGTGGTGCTGCATGAGCAGAATGGCATTGCCGGCCTGACCAACAAGTGGCTGGCGAAAATCGCCACCAAAGTGCTGCAGGCATTTCCCGGCGCGTTTCCCCGGGCGGATGTGGTCGGCAATCCGGTGCGTACCGATGTGCTGGCGCTGCCGCTGCCGGCTGAACGTCTGGCCCAGCGCAGTGGCCCGATACGGGTACTGGTGATTGGTGGCAGTCAGGGTGCGCGGGTGCTGAACCAGACGCTGCCGCAGGTTGCCGCTGAACTGGGTGATCAGATCACGCTGTGGCACCAGACCGGGAAAGGCGGCTTGCCGGTAGTTGAAAAAGCCTATCAGCAGGTCGGTCAGACCCAGCATAAGGTGACCGAGTTTATTGATGATATGGCCGCAGCCTACGCATGGGCTGATGTGGTGGTCTGTCGCTCCGGCGCCTTAACGGTGAGCGAAGTGGCTGCTGCCGGTTTACCGGCGATTTTTGTGCCGTTTCAGCATAAGGATCGCCAGCAGTACTGGAACGCGCTGCCGCTGGAGAAAGCGGGCGCGGCCCGAATTTTTGAGCAGCCGCAGTTTACGGCGGAGGCGGTAGCGGATCTGCTGCGCCACTGGGATCGCCCGACATTACTGACGATGGCCGAACAGGCCCGTCAGGTTGCGATCCCCGATGCGACCGAGCGGGTCGCGCAGGAAGTGGCACGCGCCGCAAAGTAATCATTCCGGTCAGCGCGTCTGACCCGTGCTCGGGTTGAGCACAAACTGAAAGAGCAGGTAATTGAGAGCGATGAATACACAACAATTGGCAAAACTGCGAACTATCGTGCCCGAGATGCGTCGCGTCCGGCACATCCACTTTGTCGGCATCGGCGGTGCTGGCATGGGCGGTATTGCCGAAGTGTTAGCAAATGAAGGCTACCATATCAGCGGTTCAGATCTGGCCCCTAACCCGGTGACCCAGAACCTGATTGCGTTGGGTGCCACCATTTATTTCAACCATCGCCCTGAGAATGTGACCGACGCCAGTGTGGTTGTGGTCTCCAGCGCCGTTGCGCAGGACAACCCTGAGCTGGTCGCTGCACGTGAGCAGCGCATCCCGGTGATCCGCCGGGCCGAAATGCTGGCTGAACTGATGCGTTTCCGTCATGGCATTGCCGTTGCCGGTACCCATGGCAAAACCACCACCACGGCGATGGTGTCGAGTATTTATGCAGAGGGCGGTCTCGATCCGACCTTTGTTAACGGCGGTCTGGTGAAAGCCGCAGGTACCCATGCGCGCCTGGGCAGCAGTCGTTACCTGATTGCGGAAGCCGATGAGAGCGATGCGTCGTTCCTGCATCTGCAGCCGATGGTGGCGATTGTCACCAACATCGAAGCCGACCATATGGATACCTATCAGGGCGACTTCGAGAACCTGAAGCAGACCTTTATTAATTTCCTGCACAACCTGCCGTTTTATGGCCGTGCAGTGATGTGTGTGGATGATGTGGTTATTCGTGACCTGATCCCGCGCGTAGGACGTCAAATCACCACTTACGGCTTCAGTGATGATGCGGACTTCCGCATTGAAAATTATCATCAGCGCGGCTCACAAGGGCACTTTACGCTGGTCCGTCAGGATAAACCGCTGCTGCAGATTACCCTGAATGCGCCGGGTCGTCATAACGCACTGAACGCGGCGGCGGCCGTAGCCGTGGCTAGCGAAGAGGGCATCGATGACAATGCGATTCTGGCCGCGCTGGAGAGTTTCCAGGGCACCGGCCGCCGTTTCGATCTGTTGGGTGAATTCCCGACCGAACCGGTAAACGGTCAGGTGGGCAGTGCGATGCTGGTGGATGATTATGGTCATCATCCGACCGAAGTCGATGCGACGATTAAAGCGGCACGCGCCGGCTGGCCAGATAAAAAGCTGGTGATGGTATTTCAGCCGCACCGCTATACCCGTACCCGCGATCTGTTTGATGACTTCGCTAACGTGCTGTCACAGGTCGATGTCCTGTTGATGCTGGATGTCTACTCTGCCGGCGAGACGGCGATTCCTGGTGCTGACAGTCGCTCGCTGTGCCGTGCGATTCGCAATCGCGGCAAGGTTGATCCGATTCTGGTGCCTGAGCATGACGCATTGCCAGAAATGCTGGCACCGCTGCTGTCTGGCAACGATCTGATTCTGGTGCAGGGTGCCGGTAACGTCGGCAAGGTTGCCCGCAAGCTGGCGGATTGTAAGCTCCAGCCGGAACGTAAAGCGGAGGATCGTCATGGCTGACAAAGTTGCAGTATTGATGGGCGGGACGTCCGCCGAGCGTGAGGTTTCGCTGATGTCTGGTCAGGCGGTGCTGGCCGGGCTACGTGAAAGCGGGATTGACGCGCACGCTGTCGACACCCGCGATGTGTCGGTACTGACGCTCAAAGAGCAGGGCTTTACCAAAGCGTTTATCGCTCTGCATGGTCGTGGCGGCGAAGATGGCACGCTACAGGCGGTGCTGGAATTTCTGCAGCTG
This sequence comes from Pantoea sp. PGP6, assembly GCF_053474785.1. NCBI lineage: Bacteria > Pseudomonadati > Pseudomonadota > Gammaproteobacteria > Enterobacterales > Erwiniaceae > Pantoea > Pantoea sp. PGP6. Next base: position 3,607,862 of record NZ_JBQBMA010000001.1, on the reverse strand, counting down.
CCTTACACCGGCAGCGGCGTGATGGCGTCAGCGGTCACCATGGACAAGCTGCGCACCAAGCTGCTGTGGCAGGGACGCGGTTTGCCTTCCGGGCAGTTTGTCTGGCTGACGCGCCAGCAGTTCGATGCCGGGCTGGATGCAGAGACGGAAGCGGCCATTGCTGCGCTCGGACTGCCGTTATTCGTCAAACCTGCCTGTGAAGGTTCCAGCGTGGGAATCAGCCGGGTCAATGCGCTGAGCGCCTTGCCTGACGCGCTGGCAACCGCTTTTGAGCACGACGATAACGTGCTGGTCGAGGCGTTTCTCAGCGGCGCGGAGTACACGGTGGCGATTGTGGGCGATCGCATCCTGCCCTCTATCGAAATAAAGAGCGCCAGCGAGTTCTATGACTATGAAGCAAAATATATTTCTGACGATACTCAGTACGTCTGTCCGGCCGACCTGAGCCCGGCGCGTGAAGCTGAATTACAGCAACTGGTGCTGGCGGCCTGGCGTGCGCTTGGCTGTCGCGGCTGGGGCAGGGTGGATGTGATGACCGATGGTGCGGGCAATTTCCAGCTGCTGGAAGCCAATACCTCACCGGGAATGACCAGCCACAGCCTGGTGCCGATGGCGGCGAAACAGGCCGGCATGAGCTTCGCGCAGCTGGTTGCGCATATTCTGGAGTTGGCCGACTGATATGTCACAGGCGGCGATGAGAGTTCGAAACCGTGAACCGCAGGAGCGTATACGCACCGGGCGCAGTAACGGAGCCCGACTGTTCGGCATCGTTTTTTTGCTGATCGTGATAGGCATTATGATTTCTGGCGGGCTGGTGGTGCTGAAGTGGATGAACGATGCATCACGTCTGCCGTTATCGAAACTGGTGGTGACCGGGCAAACCCATTACACCACCCACGATGACATTCGCCAGGCGATTCTGTCACTTGGCGCGCCGGGCACGTTCATGTCGCAGGACGTGGATATTCTGCAGCAGCAGATAGAGAGGCTGCCGTGGATTAAGCAGGTCAGCGTGCGTAAACAGTGGCCGGACGAGCTGAAGATCCATCTGGTGGAATATACCCCGGTGGCGCGCTGGAACGATCTGCATATGGTTGACGCGGATGGCGTCTCCTTCAGCGTCCCGGCTAACCATATCGGCAAAGAAACCCTGCCGATGCTGTATGGACCAGAAGGCAGTGAGAAAGAGGTGCTGGCGGGTTATCACAGCATGGACGATGTACTGAAGGCCAGAAAGTTTACCCTGAAGGTCGCGTCGATGACGGCCCGGCGTTCATGGCAGCTGGTTACCAGTGACGATGTGCGCATCGAACTGGGGCGCAGCGACACCATGAAGCGTCTGAACCGCTTTATTGAGCTCTACCCGGTGCTGCAACAGCAAGGTCAGAACGAGAGCAAACGTATCAGCTACGTGGATTTACGATACGACTCGGGCGCCTCTGTTGGCTGGACGCCGGTCGTGATAGAGCCACAGGACAGTAATCAGCAACAGAACCAGGCACAGGCTAAACAACAATGATCAAGGCAACGGACAGAAAACTGGTAGTTGGACTCGAAATTGGCACCGCGAAGGTTGCCGCCCTGGTTGGGGAAATTCTGCCCGATGGTATGGTCAATATTATTGGGGTGGGCAGCTGCCCGTCCCGCGGTATGGATAAAGGTGGCGTGAATGACCTTGAGTCGGTGGTGAAATGCGTACAGCGCGCCATCGATCAGGCTGAGCTGATGGCAGATTGCCAGATTTCCTCCGTCTACCTTGCGTTATCGGGCAAACATATTAGTTGTCAGAACGAAATCGGGATGGTTCCGATTTCCGAAGAGGAAGTGACTCAGGATGATGTAGAGAACGTAGTGCATACCGCTAAGTCGGTGCGTGTGCGTGACGAGCATCGCATCCTGCATGTTATTCCTCAGGAATACGCCATTGATTATCAGGAAGGGATCAAAAATCCGGTCGGGCTTTCCGGGGTGCGGATGCAGGCAAAAGTGCATCTGATCACCTGTCACAACGATATGGCGAAAAATATTGTTAAAGCCGTTGAACGATGTGGCCTGAAAGTTGACCAACTGATTTTTGCCGGCCTGGCATCCAGTTTTGCGGTTCTGACCGAAGACGAACGTGAGCTGGGTGTCTGTGTTGTCGACATCGGTGGCGGTACAATGGACATTGCCGTATATACCGGCGGTGCTTTACGGCACACTAAGGTTATTCCTTATGCAGGCAACGTGGTCACCAGCGACATCGCCTATGCATTTGGCACACCGCCAACCGATGCGGAAGCGATCAAAGTGCGTCACGGTTGCGCGCTGGGCTCGATTGTCGGCAAAGATGAGAACGTTGAAGTGCCGAGCGTGGGCGGACGTCCACCGCGCAGCCTGCAGCGTCAGACGCTGGCCGAAGTGATTGAGCCGCGTTATACCGAGCTTTTGAATCTGGTCAATGACGAGATTCTGCAGTTACAGGAACAACTGCGTCAGCAGGGCGTGAAGCACCATCTTGCGGCGGGCATTGTCCTGACCGGCGGTGCCGCGCAAATCGAAGGACTGGCGGCCTGTGCGCAACGCGTATTCCATACGCAGGTGCGTATCGGACAACCGCTGAATATTACCGGCTTAACTGACTATGCGCAGGAGTCGTACTACTCCACCGCGGTGGGACTGTTGCATTACGGCAAAGAGTCGCACATGAACGGCGATGCAGAGACCGAAAAACGGGTTTCGGTAGGCAACTGGTTCAAGCGCATCAATAGTTGGTTGAAAAAAGAGTTTTAATTTTTGTAAAAGGGGATCATGCTGTTTTCTTTAGTGATCTCCAGGCGACAGGCACATAACGGAGAGAAATCATGTTTGAACCTATGGAATTAACCAATGACGCGGTGATTAAAGTCATCGGCGTCGGCGGTGGCGGTGGCAACGCCGTAGAGCACATGGTACGCGAGCGTATCGAAGGTGTGGAATTCTTTGCTGTGAATACCGACGCGCAAGCGTTGCGTAAAACAGCTGTCGGCCAGACGATTCAGATCGGTAATAACATTACCAAAGGTCTGGGTGCGGGTGCGAACCCGGAAGTCGGCCGTAACTCTGCAGAAGAAGATCGCGAAGCACTGCGTTCTGCGCTGGAAGGGGCAGACATGGTCTTCATCGCAGCAGGCATGGGCGGCGGTACCGGTACCGGTGCAGCGCCTGTGGTAGCGGAAGTGGCGAAGGATCTGGGTATCCTGACCGTGGCCGTTGTCACCAAGCCGTTCAACTTCGAAGGCAAGAAACGCATGGCGTTTGCTGAGCAGGGGATCGCGGAACTCTCTAAGCATGTCGATTCACTGATTACTATTCCAAACGATAAGCTGCTGAAAGTTCTGGGTCGCGGTATCTCCCTGCTGGACGCCTTTGGCGCAGCCAATGACGTGCTGAAAGGCGCGGTTCAGGGTATCGCCGAACTGATTACCCGTCCGGGTCTGATGAACGTCGACTTTGCTGACGTGCGTACCGTGATGTCCGAAATGGGTTACGCCATGATGGGTTCAGGCGTTGCCTGTGGTGAAGACCGCGCTGAAGAAGCGGCTGAAATGGCGATCTCCAGCCCACTGCTGGAAGATATCGACCTGTCTGGTGCGCGCGGCGTGCTGGTCAACATCACGGCTGGCTTCGACCTGCGTCTGGATGAGTTCGAAACCGTGGGTAACACTATCCGCGCCTTCGCCTCTGACAACGCGACAGTGGTGATCGGTACTTCACTGGATCCAGAAATGAATGACGAACTGCGCGTCACCGTGGTGGCAACCGGTATCGGCATGGACAAACGTCCGGAAATCACCCTGGTGACCAATAAGCCAGCCAGCCAGCCGGTTATGGATCATCGCTATCAGCAGCACGGTATGTCACCGCTGCCGCAGGAGCAGAAACCGGCAGCTAAAGTGGTTAACGACCAGGCTGCGCAGTCAAACAAAGAGCCAGACTACCTTGATATTCCGGCATTTTTGCGTAAGCAGGCCGACTAGGATTAACCCTATAATTGGGTTTCCCCGCTCTTTGTGCTAAAGTGTCTGCCCGCTGGTAAAGTATACTAGCGGTCGGAAAGGTAATATTGCGAGATAATACGATGATCAAACAAAGGACACTAAAACGTATTGTTCAGGCGACTGGTGTCGGTTTACATACCGGCAAGAAAGTCACACTGACATTACGCCCTGCGTCGGCTAATACCGGGGTCATCTATCGTCGCACCGACTTGAATCCACCGGTAGATTTTCCGGCTGATGCAAAATACGTGCGCGACACCATGCTGAGTACCTGCCTGGTGAATGATGAAGGCGTGCGTATTTCAACGGTTGAACACCTTAATGCCGCCCTGGCGGGTCTGGGTATCGATAACATCATTGTTGAAGTCGATGCACCGGAAATCCCGATTATGGATGGCAGCGCAGCACCGTTTATCTATCTGCTGATGGATGCAGGCATTGAGCAGCTCAACAGCGCGAAGAAATTTGTGCGCGTTAAGCAGACCGTGCGTGTGGAAGAGGGTGACAAATGGGCCGAGATCAAACCGTACAACGGTTTCTCGCTCGACTTCACCATTGACTTCAAACACCCGGCGATCGATTCCAGCTCGCAGCGTTATGCGATGAACTTCTCTGCTGACGCCTTTGTTCGTCAAATCAGCCGGGCGCGTACATTTGGCTTTATGCGTGAAATCGAATATCTGCAGTCTAAAGGCCTGTGCCTGGGCGGTAGCTTAGATTGTGCGATAGGTCTGGATGATTTCCGCGTACTGAATGAAGAAGGCCTGCGTTTTGAGGACGAATTTGTCCGTCACAAAATGCTGGACGCTATCGGCGACCTGTTTATGTGTGGCCACAATATCATTGGCGCCTTCACGGCGTTCAAATCGGGTCATGCGCTGAACAATAAGCTGCTGCAAGCGGTTCTGGCTAAGCAGGAAGCCTGGGAATGGGCAACCTTCGAAGACGAAGCTGAACTGCCGCTGGCATTCAAAGCACCGAATCTGGTTCTGGCTTAATCACCTCAGAACGTGAAACGGCTGGTTATGCTGACACCCTCTCCGGTCAGCGGCGCCAGCCGTTTTTTTATTGCTCCGGTCCCCGCCTCTGCTGATGTCGAGCCTGCTCGCATCGCGCCGTCCGTTTTGCTGAATTGCTGAACAAACGCGCGCAATTTCTCGCACCGCCACTTTAATCCCAGGTGTGGATGCCCCACATTAGTGATACTATCTCTGGCGCTTTTACAGGCTGAATACCGCTGCCGCTCGCGGCGGGCGAACGAAAACGGAAGCGCAACAGAGCATGCGCGATGGAAAGGTTGTGATCGGAATTCTTCTGCGCTGGCGACAATTAGGTAGACGCTATTTCTGGCCTCATCTCCTGTTAGGGATGGTCGCGGCCAGTCTCGGCTTACCTGCCTGTGCGCAAAGTTCTGAACTCAATGCTTCATCTGAATCGCCGGCCAGTAGCCTGTTCATGGGCAACGCCGCGCGGTTTGATCACCTGATTCGCCTGCAGGAAGCGGCACGCCGCCCCAGCTTCAATGTGGATTACTGGCACCAGCACGCCATCCGCACCGTTATTCGACACCTCTCTTTCACGCTAACGCCCCAGGCGCAGGCGGAACAACAAACTCTGCCGCTGGCGGCGCAAAAGCTGGCGCTGATCGATTCGCTGCATGACTTACTGACGTCACACTCTGCGTTGCGTGCTGTGCCGCAGACGACCCCGACTCCACCGCTGTTTACGGCTGTAACCCGCTCATGGGTTGAATGGCATGCCCGCGTTCATGGCATCCGCGCCGGACCCACCCAATTGTCCTGCTAATATTTTTGGTTTTATTCACTCTGTTTAGATTTTGCAGTCCGGAATGATTCGGCTGAATTGAGAATATATTTACTATGTTAATCAAAATGTTAACCAAGGTTTTTGGTAGCAGTAACGATCGTACTCTGCGTCGTATGCGTAAAGTGGTGGATGTCATCAACAAGATGGAGCCGGACTTTGAAAAGCTCTCTGATGATGAACTGAAAGGCAAAACCGAACTGTTCCGTGAACGCCTGAAAAAAGGCGAGACGCTGGAAAGCCTGATCCCGGAAGCTTTTGCTACCGTGCGTGAAGCGAGTAAGCGCGTGTTCGGCATGCGTCACTTCGACGTCCAGCTGATCGGCGGCATGGTACTGAACGATCGCTGCATCGCCGAGATGCGTACCGGTGAAGGTAAAACCCTGACCGCCACGCTGCCAGCCTATCTGAATGCGCTCTCCGGTAAAGGGGTTCACGTCGTTACCGTCAACGACTATCTGGCACAGCGTGATGCCGAGAATAACCGTCCGTTGTTTGAGTTCCTCGGTCTGACCGTCGGCATCAACATGTCGGGTCTGCCTGCAGTAGCGAAGCGTGAAGCTTACGCCGCTGACATTACTTACGGTACCAACAACGAATATGGCTTCGATTACCTGCGCGACAACATGGCCTTCAGCCCGGAAGAGCGCGTGCAGCGTAAACTGCACTACGCACTGGTGGATGAAGTTGACTCCATCCTGATCGATGAAGCGCGTACCCCGCTGATCATTTCGGGACCTGCGGAAGACAGTTCTGAGCTCTATACCAAAGTAAACAAAATCATTCCGCACCTGATTCGTCAGGATAAAGAAGACACTGAAACCCATCAGGGTGAAGGCGACTTCTGGGTGGATGAAAAAGCCCGTCAGGCGCACATGTCTGAACGTGGACTGGTTAAGGTCGAAGAGCTGCTGGTCAGCCAGGGCATTATGGAAGCCGGCGAATCACTCTATTCACCGACCAACATTATGCTGATGCACCACGTTACTGCGGCGCTGCGCGCCCATGCGCTGTTTACCCGCGATGTGGATTACATCGTAAAAGATGGCGAAGTGGTGATTGTTGATGAGCACACCGGTCGTACCATGCAGGGTCGTCGCTGGTCAGACGGACTGCATCAGGCGATTGAAGCCAAAGAAGGGGTAGAGATCCAGAACGAGAACCAGACGCTGGCCTCTATCACTTTCCAGAACTACTTCCGTATCTACGAAAAGCTGGCCGGTATGACCGGGACCGCGGATACCGAAGCGTTCGAATTCAGCTCTATCTACAAGCTCGATACCATTGTGGTACCGACTAACCGTCCAATGGTGCGTAAAGATCTGGCCGATCTGGTCTATATGACCGAGAAAGAGAAAATCGACGCGATCATCGAAGATATTCGTGAACGTACCGCCAACGGCCAGCCGGTGCTGGTCGGGACCATCTCGATTGAGAAATCGGAAGTGGTCTCTAACGAACTGACACGTGCCGGTATCAAACACAACGTTCTGAACGCCAAATTCCACGCCCGCGAAGCGGAAATCGTGGCACAGGCAGGTCAGCCGGGCGCGGTCACCATCGCCACCAACATGGCCGGTCGTGGTACTGACATCATGCTGGGCGGCAGCTGGCACGCCGAAGTGGCCGAGCTGGAAAACCCGACCGAAGCACAGATCGAAGAGATTAAAGCCGCATGGCAGATTCGCCATGACGCGGTACTGGCCTCCGGCGGTTTACACATCGTGGGTACTGAGCGCCACGAGTCGCGCCGTATCGATAACCAGCTGCGTGGTCGTGCTGGCCGTCAGGGCGACGCCGGTTCTTCCCGTTTCTACCTGTCGATGGAAGATGCGCTGATGCGTATTTTCGCCTCGGATCGCGTCTCTAACATGATGCGCAAACTGGGGATGAAGCCGGGTGAAGCGATTGAGCACCCGTGGGTGACCAAAGCGATTGCCAATGCGCAGCGCAAAGTTGAGAGCCGTAACTTCGATATTCGTAAGCAGCTGCTGGAATATGATGATGTGGCCAACGATCAGCGTCGTGCCATCTACAGCCAGCGTAACGAACTGCTGGATGTGTCGGATGTGAGCGAAACCATCAACAGCATCCGTCATGACGTCTACAAAGCGACTATTGATACCTATATTCCACCGCAGTCACTGGAAGAGATGTGGGATGTACCAGGGCTGGAAGAGCGCCTGCGTACTGACTTCGATCTTAATCTGCCGATTGCGGAGTGGCTGGATAAAGAGCCCGATCTGCATGAAGAAGTGCTGCGTGAGCGCATCATGACCCATGCGATGGAGAACTATGCCGCCAAAGAAGAGGTGGTTGGTGCTGAGATGATGCGTAACTTCGAAAAAGGCGTGATGTTGCAGACGCTGGATTCGCTGTGGAAAGAGCATCTGGCGGCGATGGATTATCTGCGTCAGGGCATCCATCTGCGTGGCTATGCGCAGAAGGATCCGAAGCAGGAGTACAAACGTGAATCGTTCGCTATGTTTGCCGCCATGCTTGAGTCACTGAAATATGAAGTGATCAGCACCCTGAGCAAGGTCCAGGTGCGGATGCCGGAAGAAGTTGAAGCGATGGAGCAGCAGCGTCGCGAAGAGGCTGAACGTCTGGCTCAGCAGCAACAACTGAGCCACGTTGAGGAAGAGACGCTGGCAGCCGAAGCGCTGGCGCAGCAGAGTGGTGAACGCAAAGTCGGACGCAACGATCCCTGCCCATGTGGTTCAGGTAAAAAATATAAGCAGTGTCACGGCCGCCTGGCCTGAGATTAACCGCTGATGAAAAAGGAGCCACTGGCTCCTTTTTTTTGGCTGCTGCCTGGCCGCGGCAGACGCTGAGTTTGGTTGTTGCAGCAGGTTAAAGCGGTTAACTTCCGCCACACCCTGTTTTAAACTCACTGCTCATTCACCCAATAATTTCGGGATATTCTTCATGAAGCACCTGCAGGTCGCGGTTGGTATTATCCGCAATGCCGATAAACAGATTTTCCTTGCCCAGCGCGCGGCGACATCCTATATGGCCAATAAATGGGAGTTTCCCGGCGGCAAGATTGAAGCGGGTGAGAGCGCCGAACAGGGTCTGATTCGCGAGTTGCAGGAAGAGACCGGCATTGAGGTCACCGAAGCGCGTCCGATTGGTCAGGCTGATCATAGCTATGAAGATCTGCGGGTAACGCTGCATTTCTTCCTGGTTGAAGGCTGGAAGGGAGAGCCGTGGGGCAAGGAGGGGCAGCCGCAGCGTTGGGTTGATCAACAGGCGCTGATCGCCGAAGAGTTTCCTCCGGCGAATCATCAACTGATTGCCCGCCTGATTGCCGGCGAGTTTTGACAGGATGGGGCGACTCACCCCATCCGGCAATTAATGGTCTTCTTCGCTCCAGTTATCGCTGTCATTCAGATCACCGCTGCTGGGAATACGTTTCTCTTCAGCGGCCCATTCACCCAAATCAATCAGCTGGCAGCGCTTACTGCAAAACGGCCGCCACGGGCTGAGTTCATCCCAGATAACATCTTTGCCGCACTGTGGACAGGCGACGGTCATAACTTCTTGCTGCATATTCACCTCTAACAACAGGCCAGTTGAAAGTCGAGTCGGGCTGGTACTTCACCACGCTCACTATCAAGCGGCATAAAACGAATGGCATAACGGCTTTTATGTCCGGAGACCTGCGGGTAAAGCGCATCCTCCAGCGACAGCTGCAGGCGGAGCAGGTCGGCACCCTCAGCGTTGTCCTGATAAAAGCCATTCAGGCTGGTCTGGTTGCGAAACGCCCCGGACTGACGGATCAGGTCGAGGATCATCGCCAGCGCATGATGCAGCGGCACCAGCGTCTGCATCCAGGCTTCCACCTGGGCATCACGCGCTTCCTGGGGTAAATGCAGCCAGATATGCAGGCCGGGTAAATCAAAACTGCAGCAGCCGCCAGGAATGCTCAGGCGCTGACGCACCAGCGCAATCAGACGGTCTTCCCGCAGTTGCTGCCCCATCCGCGGCGCATTCATCAGCTGGGTTGACTGCATTTTTAACTTTTCACGCAGGGCATCTACCAGCGTCATATCTACGCCAGGCACATCAGCCCAGGCGCGCAATTTCTGCTGCTGGCGCTCCAGCTCTTTCAACAACTCGGTACGCATGTCGCCCCGCTCGAAAATATCGAGCAGTTCACCGATCAGACGAAAAAAGGTCAGGGCGTTAACGGTTTTATCCAGCGGGGTGGTCTCATCCAGCTGATTAATCAGAAACTCAACCCGTAACCAGGTTCGCATTTTTTCATTCAGGGGATGTTCAAACAGAACGGGTGTGCTCATGGTGTTAATCCTGTTTCGTTGCCGCCAGCCTGAGGTAGCGCTGATGGAGTTCGGCAACCTGTGGCAATGCATCTTCAGGCTCGCCACTGTTATCAATAATGTCATCAGCACAGGCGAGGCGTTGCTGCCGCGTGGCCTGTGCCGCAAGAATACGTTGCACCTGGGCGAGAGAAAGCTGGTCGCGTTGCTGAGTCCGGGCTATCTGTGTCGCTTCGTCGACATCAATCACCAGTACCCGGTCAGCCTGGTGCTGTAACTGATTTTCCACCAGTAACGGCACCACCCACAGCACATAAGGTGAAGAGGCGGCAGCGATCAACTGTTGGGTGCGGGCGTTAATCAGCGGATGCAGCAGCGCGTTTAACCAGCTTTTCTCTTCTGGCGTCTGAAAAATAATCTCGCGTAACCGCGCGCGATCCAGGGTGCCCTGTTCGGTCAGGATCGCGGCACCGTAACGTGCTTCAATCGCCTGTAAAGCCGGCGTCCCTGGCTCAACCACTTCGCGCGCAATCAGGTCAGCATCGATAATGTCGACCCCGAGCGCAGCGAACTGTCTGGCAATCGAGCTTTTACCGCTACCGATTCCCCCTGTCAGCGCTATGGTGTAGGGCCTATTTCCCATCTGACTTCTCTTTTGGACACAGGTTCATGTTAATGGTCTGGATCAGTAACGCAAAAATGCGGGCCAGATCACAACGATAATGCTCAGCTAAATTTTACGGATTGTAGCGTAAATAAAGTGAAATTCGCAGTCTTGTCGCCGGACGGCAGGCGCGTATCATAAGGTCACTGGAGCCGTGCTGGCTTCGCGAACTGCGGTTCGTTGCCACTCACCAGGACATGACACATGCGTATTGAAGAAGATTTGAAACTGGGCTTTAAAGACGTTCTGATTCGCCCAAAACGTTCCACGCTGAAAAGCCGCTCACAGGTTGAGCTGGAGCGCAGTTTTACCTTTAAGCACTCCGGCCTGAGCTGGAGCGGTGTCCCAATCATTGCCGCCAATATGGATACCGTCGGTACCTTTCTGATGGCAGAAGCGCTGGCCAGCTTTAATATCCTGACGGCGGTGCATAAGCATTACAGCGTAGATGACTGGCGAGCGTTTATTCAGCGTGTGCCCGCGCCGGTACTGAACGCGGTGATGGTCTCTACCGGCACCTCTGAAGCGGACTTTACCAAGCTGAACGCCATTATGGCCTTGTCAGAGAAATTACAGTTTATCTGCATTGATGTGGCTAACGGCTACTCGCAGCATTTTGTCGATTTTCTGCAGCGTGCCCGCGAAGCGTTTCCTGGCAAAACGATCTGTGCCGGTAATGTAGTAACCGGGGAAATGGTGGAAGAGCTGATTCTGTCTGGTGCCGATATTGTCAAAGTGGGCATTGGCCCTGGCTCAGTCTGCACCACGCGCGTAAAGACCGGCGTGGGCTACCCACAGCTCTCGGCGGTGATTGAGTGCGCTGATGCGGCGCACGGACTGGGTGGACAGATTGTCAGTGACGGTGGCTGTGCGGTGCCGGGTGATATTGCTAAAGCCTTTGGCGGCGGTGCCGACTTTGTAATGCTGGGCGGTATGCTGGCAGCGCACGATGAATGTGAAGGCAAGGTCATCGAAGAGAATGGCGAAAGCTTCATGCTGTTTTACGGCATGAGTTCGGAGTCGGCAATGAAGCGTCACGTAGGTGGCGTTGCGGAGTACCGTGCAGCAGAAGGCAAAACCGTGAAGCTGCCATTACGTGGTCCGGTAGCTGATACGGCACGCGACATTCTGGGTGGCCTGCGTTCAGCCTGTACCTACGTAGGGGCAGAGCGTCTAAAGGAACTGACCAAGCGCACCACTTTTATCCGGGTGACTGAGCAGGAAAACCGGGTGTTTAACCGATAGTTAGCTGCCGGTTGTCAGCGATTCAGGGTCAGGGAGTGGCCGACAGTGACTGATGGAGATTCAATGACAATCAGGCACTTGATGATATTTCCGATACTGACGCACCGGCAGTGGCCCATTGATGCTCAGCCTCGACAGCTACTTATGCGGTGTCACTGATCAGACTTCATCAATTACTCCCCTGATTTCATGTTAAGGGGCGCATAACGCGCCCCTTAATGCATCGCATCACCCAGCCCGAACACCGGCAGATACATCGCAATCACCAGCGTACCGACAATGCCACCTATCACCACCATCATCATCGGCTCCAGTGAGGCAGCAAGCGTGTCAGCACGCTCACGGGTCTCTGCTTCATGCCATTCCGCCAGTCGGGCCAGCATCAGATCTAACGCCCCTGCTTCTTCACCGACGCGAATCAGCTGGCCACAAAGTGCAGTAAATAGCGGATGCTGCGCCAGCGCCTGATGCAGCGGTTTACCTGCGGCGATATGCTGTTGCAGCGCAGCAATCGCTTCCCGCCACAGCAGGGAGGAGAGGGTAACCTCAACAGCGGCAAGACCCTGCAACAGGGTGAGTCCGGCGTGCTGTGTCAGCTGCAGGATGGTGTAAATCTGCGTTAGCTGCGAACCGCGCCATAGTCCGGCAAGCAGCGGGATGCGGAGAAAAAAACGCTGCTCCCGCCGCTGCCAGCTGGCTGAACGTCGCCGCAGCTGTTGCCAGCCCACCAGTACCAGCAGCAGCACGCTGGCTAACAACAGTCCCCACTGCTGCAACGTGGCAGAAAGCTGCATCACCGCAGCGGTAAACGCCGGTAACGGTGCGTCAAACGAGGCATACACCGTGACAAATTCCGGCAGCACGAACAGTAGCATGCCACAGCTGACAGCGATCGCGACTAACAGAATGAACAGTGGATAGCGTAGCGCCTTTACTACCTGTTGCCACAGCTGTTGCTGCCGGGTCTGCTGTTGTGCCAGTTCGCTGCAGCAGACATCCAGCTGCCCGGTCAGCTCGCCGACCTCCATCAGGGCCGGATAGAGCGGCGGAAAGATTTGCGGCCACTCACGCAGCGCCTGTGAAAAAGGCTGACCGCTCAAAACCCGATGATGCAACGCCAGCATCAGTGCCCGCCAGCCCGCGTGCGGATGTCCCTCAGCCAGCAGAATCAGACTCTCCGCCAGCGGTAAGCCCGCCTTAAGCAGAGTTGCCAGCTGGCGTATCAGATCGGTTTTGTGCTGCCACGTCCAGGCGGACTGCCGCCAGACCTTTTCGCATTTCCAGCTGACCGGCAGCAGATCGCGCTGCGCCAGCATCAGCAGCAGATTCTCACTGTCGAGAGCCAGTAGCTGACCGCTTTGTAGCGCGCCCTGGCTGTCAACCGCCTGCCAGCGAAACAACGCTGGATTAGCCATCTTCCAGCCCGATAACACGCTGCATCTCTTCCAGCGAGGTGTCACCGCGGCTTACCGCTTCCAGCCCGGAGGCAAGCAGGGTACGCAGCCCCTGCTGTTTTGCCAGACTGAGCAGATTTTCAAGCGGCATTTCTGCTGCAATGGCATTTTGCAGCCTGGCGTTTACCGGCAGCAGCTCAAACAGCGCCAGCCGACCAAAGTAGCCTGAGAAGCAGTGATCGCAGCCAGGCGCGCGCCAGGTCTGCAGGGTGCCGGGCCAGAGTTCGGAAGGATAGTGCGCCACCGCCTGAGCCGGCTGACGACAGTGCGGGCAGAGCCGCCGTACCAGACGCTGCGCAACGATCAGCCGTAGCGCCGATCCCAGCAGATAGCCGGGAATACCCATCTGGCGTAAGCGGGTCAGGGTTTCGGCGGTTGAATTGGTATGCAGCGTGGAGAGTACCAGGTGTCCGGTCTGCGCGGCCTTAACGGCTATTTCAGCGGTTTCCGCATCGCGGATCTCGCCGACCATGATCACGTCCGGATCCTGGCGCAACAGCGCACGCAGTACGCGATGGAAGTCGAGCCCGCTTTTACTGTTAATCTGGGTCTGATTGATGCCGGGCAGCGGGATTTCAATCGGGTCTTCGACGCTGCACAGGTTTTTGTCTGGCGTATTCAGCGCGCTCAGCCCGCTGTAAAGCGTAAAGGTTTTGCCGCTGCCGGTGGGTCCGGTCACCAGGATCAGCCCCTGCGGCTGGGCCAGCGCTGAGCACAACAGGCGTAACTGGGCGGCAGGAAGCCCCAGTTTATCCAGCGATAATGCCGCGCTTTCGCTCTGCAACAGTCGCACCACCGCTTTTTCACCGCCATGGATCGGCAACGTGGCGAGGCGAAAAGAAGCCGGTTTGCCCGCAATCTCCAGGCTGAACTGACCATCCTGTGGTAACCGGCGTTCGGCAATATCCAGTCCGCCGAGAATTTTCAGGCGCGCCAGCAGTGCCGCAGGCTGGGTGGCGGGCAGTGAGGAGAGCGGATGCAGGACGCCGTCAATCCGCAACCTGACCCGCAGACCCTCCCGCCAGGGCTCAATGTGAATGTCAGACGCGCGACGTTCCAGCGCCTGATGCAGTATCTGTTGCGTTGCCTCAACGGCTGACTCTGCCGGTGCATCTTCGCGGGCTGACAGCGGCGTTTCAGCATGCTGCAGCTGATCGAGGCGCGCCTGCGGCCAGCACTCAATCTCAATCTGACACTGGCTGGCGAAGTTAAGCGCTTCAGCCAGCCCCTGCGGCACACTTTCCGCTACGGCAACCCGTAGCTGGCTGGCATCGTGGTGCAGCACCAGAGCGCGATAGCGCTGGCATAATGCTGCAATCGCTGCATCAGGCTTGTTCATCATTCGCCCCTTTATCGGCAAAGCGGAACTGAGCAAGGCAGTTGTCACGCAGGCTGATATTGCTGCTGGTGCAGCTCCGTTGCCAGCTGATGCTACCTTCCGTGCTGTCCCACACCGGTAGCATCTCCACGCTTAAGCCCTTCAGATTTTCCTGACCGGTCAGGGTGATGATGCCTTTGGTCACGCTAAGGGCAGAAACGTAGCGTGAGCTTCTGACGGCAGGAATACCGTGCTCGCCAGCCTGACACTGAGCCGGATCGCCGCGCTCCATGGCGCAGAGTTCCACTGCCGTTTTGTACGGCACCATGGTTTGCAGCATGTCGGTGAGCGCCGCGCGCTGCAGATAGTTTTGATAAGCGGGCAGGCCAATAGCGCTTAAGATCGCCACGATACCCACCACAATCATCAGTTCAACCAGCGTAAATCCGCCTTGATAATTCATCACATCGCCTCCTGATTAAGAAAACGTCAGACTAAAAAGGCGGGCAGAAGAATCACAGACGCAGAATGAAACAATGGAAAAGGGGGCGAGAACATATTTGTGGCTTGCAGTACAGCCGAAAGGGTCATGGAAGCGGGATCGCAGAAAACGCCGTGCGGTTACACGGCGTAATGTCTTACTGTTGCTGAAAACGCATCGACAAATCGAGTGCGCGCACATGCTTGGTCAGCGCCCCTACCGAGACATAATCGACGCCGGTCTGCGCAATCTGAGGCAGAGTGGTTTCCGTGACGTTGCCAGAGACTTCCAGCAGCGCACGACCCTGATTACGCTCCACCGCCGTCCGCATCTGCTCCAGGCTGAAGTTATCCAGCATGACGATATCCGCCGCTGCGTCCAGCGCCTGGTCCAGCTCCTCCAGCGATTCGACTTCAACTTCTACCGGCACATCCGGCTGCAGCCACTGCGCCTTTTCTACCGCCTGACGGATCGATCCGCTGGCAATAATGTGATTCTCTTTAATCAGATAGGCATCGGACAGGCCGAGGCGATGGTTACTGCCGCCGCCGCACAGTACGGCATATTTCAGGGCGGTGCGCAGCCCGGGCAGGGTTTTTCGCGTGTCCAGCAGCTGCGTCTGGCTGTTCGCCAGCAGCGCCACATAGCGGCTGACCTCGGTGGCAACGCCTGAAAGCGTCTGGACAAAATTGAGCGCGGTACGCTCAGCGGTCAGCAACAGTCGCGCCGGACCGTCGATGTCGAACAGCGGCTGGTCAGGCTCGATGCGATCGCCATCCTCTACATGCCAGGTCAGGGTGGCGTGCGAGCCAAGCTGAATAAACACTTCTTCAACCCAGCGTTTACCACAGAAAACACCCGCCTCACGGGTAATCACCTGAGCATGAGCCTGCGTTTCGGCAGGTAACAGCTGGGCGGTGATATCACGGTCGGCGTCAATTTCGCCGCCGAGATCTTCCTGTAAAGCGCGTGCGACAGCCTCAGGGATGTCACCTTCAATGCGTCTAATCAGCGCCTGGCGGCGACTGTCCGGATCATAACCACGCGAAGACATAAGCGATCAACTCCAAAAAGGGATGATGAGTAAGGCGTCCACAATAGCCTGAACCGCCGCAGCGTACCAGTGATGAGCGGAATTTTGTTTAGTATCCTTAACAAGAGCCGATCGGACTGCGGCCTGATGACGCATTAAGACGCAAGAAACCCTTACTATTCATGCTATTCTCAGCCTGATTGAACAAGGAAATGCAGCATGAAACTTGAACATGGCTGGCTGACCGGGGTGCGTCAGGTCCCCTCGCCGCATTGCAATGATCGACCCGACGACGAGGCGCCTTCGCTGCTGGTGATCCACAATATTAGTCTGCCGCCGGGCGAATTTGGCGGTCCGTGGATCGACAAACTGTTCACCGGTACGCTGCCGCCGGATGCTCATCCCTATTTTGCGGATATCGCCAGCCTGCGCGTGGCAGCGCACTGCCTGATTCGCCGGCAAGGTGAGATTGTACAGTATGTGCCGTTTGATAAACGCGCCTGGCATGCGGGCGTGTCACAGTTCGACGGCCGGGAAAACTGCAACGACTTCTCGATTGGCATTGAACTGGAAGGGACGGATAACCAACCCTATACCGAGGCGCAATACCGGGCGCTGCAACAGGTTACACAGGTGTTGTTGCAGCACTATCCCATCACGCCTGCGCGCATTACCGGACACAGTGATATCGCGCCGGTGCGCAAAACCGATCCCGGACCTGCATTTGACTGGGACTACTATAAGCAGCTGTTAACGCAGCAAAAATCGTGATTTTTGCGGAGTCAGTATGACGTTGTTTACCTTGTTATTGGTTTTAGGCTGGGAGCGCCTGTTTAAGCTGGGCGAGCACTGGCAACTCGAACATCGGCTGGAGCCGTTTTTTCGTCGTCGTCAGCATTTCTCTCTGATGCGCACCCTGCTGATGACGGTGCTGGCGATGGCCGTGACGGCGCTGGTGGTCTGGAGCCTGAAAGGCCTGCTGTTTGGCGTGCTGCAACTGCTGTTCTGGATCGTCATTGGGCTGTTATGTATCGGCGCGGGATCGGTCCGTCTGCACTATCACACCTATCTGAAGGCGGCCAGCCACGATGATGCCGCAGCCCATCAGGCGATGGCGGCAGAGCTGACCTTGATCCACGGTGTGCCGGTTGAGTGCAGCGAGCGTGAATTCCTGCGCGAACTGCAGAATGCGCTAATCTGGATTAACTTCCGCTTCTACCTCGCGCCGATGTTCTGGCTGGTGGTGGGCGGCGCATGGGGACCGGTGCTGCTGGTGGGTTACGCATTCCTGCGCGCCTGGCAGGGCTGGCTGGCAAAACAGGGCACGCCGATGGCGCGTGCGCAGTCGGGCGTGGATAGCATACTGCATGTGCTCGACTGGATCCCGGTGCGGCTGGCAGGTGTGGCCTACGCCTTGCTGGGACACGGCGAGAAAGCGTTGCCGGCATGGTTTGCCTCGCTGACCGACCGTCATCGTTCGCAGTATCAGGTGCTGACCAGCCTGGCCCAGTTCTCGCTGTCGCGCGATCCGCACACTGATAAAGTGGAAACGCCACGGGTTGCCGTGGCGTTAGCGAAACGAACGTCGCTGGTGCTGGTGGTGGCCGTTGCGTTGCTGACGATCTACGGCACGCTGGTGTGATCGGCGGGCGGCACGCCAAAGTCAGGTGTGCCATCTGCCCGCCAGTCAAAGTACTTCAGCCGGGTATGGCGATTCGGATCCCATAACGGATCGCCTTCAATTTCGGTGTAGTTACGCGCGTGGTAAACCAGCACGTCGCGTCCCGCCTCATCCTGGGTAAAGCTGTTATGGCCCGGTCCATACTGATGATTATCCCAGCTCGATACAAACACCGGCCGAGCAGATTTCTGCCAGGCGGTGACGTCGAGCGGATCGGCATCAATCGCAATCGACAGTAAACCCAGACAGTAATTCTCATCGGTGGCGCTGGCAGAGTAGGTCACGAACAGCCGATCGCCATGGCTGATTACCGCCGCGCCTTCGTTAACGCTAAATCCGGCACATTCCCATTCATATTCAGGTCGGCTCAGCATCACCGGCGTGCCTTTCAGTGTCCAGGGATTGAGCAGCTCGGCCAGGTAGAGGTTGGAGTTACCCGGGATGGCCGGATCTTTCTGCGCCCACAGATACCAGTTCTTACCCTGATGCACGAAGTGCGTGGCATCAAGCGAGAAACTGTCGAACTGGCTGAATACCCGACGACACGGCTGCCATTCACCCTGCAGCGGATCGGCGGCATCACACACCAGCGCATACATCCGGTGCTGAAACAGGCCATCTTTGATGTCGCGTGTCGGAGCAGCGGCGAAGTAGATCACCCACTGGCCATCAATAACGTGCAGTTCCGGCGCCCAGATCAGCTCGCTGCAGGGGCCGCTGTCCGGTTTGCGCCATACCACCACCGGTTCAGCGCTGCGCAGGCCTGCCAGCGTATCGGCACGCCGGATCTCCAGCCGGTCATATTCCGGCACCGAGGCGATAAAATAGTATTGCTGATCATGACGCAGGATAAACGGGTCGGCGCGCTGTTCAATAAAGGGATTAGGCCAGGTAGCGGTCATTTTACTTCTCCGGTTTGCGGGACAACGCCGTCGCGTGGGCGAGTAGTCTGTAAGTCTCGGAAATTTTCGCGGCGCAGCGCGAGATCCTGCTGGATAGTGATCATCATTTTACGGTCGACCTTCATCAGGCGTACCACACCCGCCGTAATCAGATAGCCAACGCCCGGAATCACGGTAAACAGCAGCATGATGCCGTTGATCGCTTCCGGCGACTGCTGTTTAGCCCCGGCATTGTAGCCGTAGATCGACAACAGGAAGCCAACCATCGCCCCGGCGACCGCCAGTCCCACTTTGAGAAAGAACAGGTTACCGGAGAAGCTGATACCGGTGATGCGCTTGCCGGTTTTCCATTCGCCATAGTCGTCGACATCGGCCATCAGCGACCAGTGCAGCGGCGACGGAATCTGATGCAGGATGTTCAGCACAAAGTAGGCGATCACCACCATCAGCGTGGCGTGCGGATCGATCCAGTAAAATGCGCTGGAGAACAGCGCCAGTGCAATGTTGGTCCAGAAGAAGACCTTGAGCTTACACCAGCGGTCGGTCAGCACTTTTGCCAGCGTACTGCCGAACATCATGCCGATCACGCCAAGGCTGATAAACAGCGTGGCGAAGTGGGTCGATTGTCCCATTACCCAGGTGACGTAATACATGGTGGCGGCCATGCGGATAAAGCCGGGACAGACGTTGCAGAAGGTCAGCAGCAGAATGCGCACCCACTGGTCGTTTTTCCAGACGTCGCGCAGATCTTTCTTCAGATCGTCATTACTGGGGACGGCAGGATGAATACGCTCACGCACCGTGGCAAAGCAGAACAAGAACATCGCCAGGCCGATGGTTGCCAGCACGGTCATCGCCATCTGATAACCCCGCGCCTTGTCTTCGCCGCCAAACCATTCCGCCATCGGCAGCAGCGACATTGACAGGATCAGCGTTGCGATGCCGACCATCACGAAACGGTAAGACTGACAGGAGACGCGCTCACCGGGATCGTTGGTAATTACGCCGCCCAGCGAGCAGTAGGGAATGTTGATGGCAGTGTAGGTCAGCGACATCAGGAAGTAGGTGACGAAGGCCCAGATCACCTTGTTATGGTAGGTCCAGTCCGGCGTGGTAAACATCAGCACGCTGAACAGCACATACGGGACGGAAACCCACAGCAGCCACGGGCGGAAACGACCCCAGCGACTCTGGGTGCGATCGGCAATCGCGCCCATAATCGGATCGGTTACCGCATCCAGTACCCGCACTGACAGCAGCAGCGTGCCGACCAGCGCCGGGGCTAAACCGAAAACATCGGTATAGAAGTAGTTAAGGAACAGCATGATGGCACCGCCAATCATGTTGCATCCGGCATCGCCCATGCCATAACCCAGTTTTTCTCGAAACGAGAGGGCTGCACCTTTCATGGTTCTCTCCTGCGCATCCGGTGTGAACAGGAATTATTGTCGCTAAATCAGAGAGATGACTGGGAATAAATCGTCGTGAAGATGGACAAATCAGGTGCGCGGGGAGAAGTGTGAGCTGGATCGGTCTTTGGCAGCGTACGCCGGCGGGGGAGAGTAGCCTGCTGCGACCGCCAACGGTGTCGCAGCAGGAAAGTGCTTATCAGGCTTTCTGCGTCTGATTTTTAATGAAGTAACCGATGCCCAGAATGACCAGCCAGACCGGGATCAGCCAGACGGAAATCGCCATGCCCGGCGTGTTTGCCATCAGGACCAGAATCGCGGCCAGGAAGATCAGGCAAATCCAGTTACCTACCGGATAGAGCAGCGCTTTAAAGCGGGTGGTGACCCCTTGCTGATCTTTCTTACGACGGAATTTCAGGTGGGCCAGGCTAATCATCGCCCAGTTGATCACCAGCGCAGAAACCACCAGAGACATCAGCAGGCCGAAAGCCTCGCCCGGCATCAGGTAGTTAATCAATACGCACAGTGCAGTGGCGACGGCGGAGACCAGAATGGTCAGCACCGGCACACCGCGGCGATCCACTTTCAGCAGCGCTTTTGGCGCGTTGCCTTGCTGCGCCAGACCAAACAGCATGCGGCTGTTGCAGTAAACGCAGCTGTTATAGACCGACAGCGCGGCAGTCAGGATCACCACGTTCAACGCATTGGCCACCATCGCATCACCCAGCTCGTGGAAAATGAAGACGAACGGGCTGACTTCGGCAGTGACCCGGGTCCACGGCATCAGTGACAGCAGCACGGCCAGCGAACCGATATAGAAAATCAGGATGCGCCACAGCACCTGGTTGGTGGCTTTGGGAATGCTGGTTTCCGGATTATCGGCTTCTGCCGCGGTAATCCCTACCAGTTCCAGGCCGCCAAACGAGAACATAATGATCGCCATTACCATCACCAGCCCACCGAGGCCATGAGGGAAAAATCCGCCCTGTTCCCACAGATTGCGCACCGTTGCCTGCGGGCCGCCGCTGCCGCTGAACAGCAACCAGCCGCCGAACAGGATCATGCCAATCACTGCCACCACTTTGATGATGGCGAACCAGAATTCCATCTCGCCAAACACTTTTACGTTGGTCAGGTTGATGGCGTTGATCATCACAAAGAAGATGGCGGCTGAGGCCCAGGTGGGAAAGTCAGGCCACCAGAACTGGATATATTTGCCTACTGCGGTCAGTTCCGCCATCGCCACCAGCACATAGAGTACCCAGTAGTTCCAGCCCGACGCGAAGCCAGCAAAGTTGCCCCAGTACTTATAAGCGAAGTGGCTAAAGCTGCCGGCAACCGGCTCTTCCACCACCATCTCGCCTAACTGGCGCATAATTAAAAAGGCGATAAAACCGGCAATGGCATACCCCAGAATGACTGCCGGTCCGGCGGATTCAATGACCGATGCACTGCCGAGAAACAGGCCGGTCCCCACCGCACCACCCAGCGCGATGAGCTGAATATGGCGGTTCTTCAGACCACGTTTCAGCGCTTCGCCTTGCTGTTGTTCCATACAAACCTCGTGATGTTTTTATTCTTCGTTCGCAGCGCAGACCGCTGTAAGGAAGGAGTTACATTAATGTATTGATTATTTTACGGTATCTGGCGTGCTGTCTGCTGCCATGCGCTACCCTGGCGACAAGAATAGTGATAAGCGAATCGCTTTGCACCTGCTTTCGCTTTTCGTGCTGGGCATTGACTGAAAAAACAGCGTCCGGCTCACGTTGGTGTTGCCCAAATTTCTGCCATGAAATGTTACTGATGACGAATAGGTTTCACTTATGGTTGCCGCTGCGTTTAGCAGCTAAGCGGGTGTAAGGTTTGGTAAAAGTGAAAATATTTAACATTTGCTTCCACGGTAATTTTTCATTTTTTTAACCGTAAGTTAGCGTCAGCACTGGCTTTAGCCGCACTGGAATGTCATCCGGACCGTATAGACACAAGGTGAATACTTTGTTACTTTACCGGCACCTTTTGGCAATTGGTATTACCAATTTACTCCGGACGATTGGCTCAATAAGAAGGGAAGATGGCTTACAGTAAGATTCGCCAACCCAAGCTCTCCGACGCTATCGAGCAACAGCTCGAATCCCTGATCATGGAAGGGACGCTGCGTCCGGGAGAGAAGCTGCTCCCCGAGCGCGAACTCGCCAAACAATTCGATGTCTCACGTCCGTCTCTCCGCGAAGCGATCCAGCGCTTAGAAGCCAAAGGATTACTGCTACGCCGTCAGGGTGGCGGAACGTTCGTACAGGAGCATCTCTGGCAAAGCATGAGCGATCCACTCGTAGAGCTTCTCGCCGACCATCCGGAATCACAATTTGATCTGCTGGAAACGCGCCATGCCTTAGAAGGCATTGCTGCCTATTATGCGGCACTGCGCGGCACCGAAGAGGATCTGCTGCGGATTCGCGATTGCCATCTGCAGATCCAGCAGGCACAGGACAGCGGCGACTTAGACGCCGAAGCGGACGCAGTGATGCAGTATCAGATCGCTGTCACAGAAGCCGCCCATAATGTCGTGCTTTTGCATTTGCTACGCTCTATGGGCCCTATGCTGGAACGAAACGTCCGTCAGAATTTTGAATTGCTCTACTCGCGCCGGGAAATGCTGGCGAAAGTGAGCGGTCACCGCGCCAGAATCTTTGAGGCGATTGTGGCTCGTGAGCCGGAAAAAGCGCGCGAGGCTTCACACCGTCACCTGGCGTTCATTGAGGAAATCTTGCTGGACAGAAGTCGGGAGCAGAGCCGTCGAGAACGCTCCCTGCGTCGTTTACAGCAACGTAAGGAATAACGTGCGACAAAGATCGTACGGACATGTGCGACGAGCCTGCCTGCATGTGCTGTAACAGGCTCCCGATTATTCAACGTATTAGACACAGATAAGGAACACACCCATGTCAGAACGTTTACACAATGACGTGGATCCGATTGAAACTCGTGACTGGCTACAGGCGATCGAATCGGTCATCCGTGAAGAAGGTGTTGAACGTGCGCAGTATCTGATTGATCAGGTACTGGGTGCAGCCCGCAAAGGCGGCGTGAACGTTGCTGCAGGATCTTCTGCAATCAGCAACTATATCAACTCTATTGCCGTTGAAGATGAACCGGATTATCCGGGCAACACCTCTCTTGAACGTCGTATCCGTTCCGCGATCCGCTGGAACGCCATCATGTCGGTGCTGCGCGCATCGAAGAAAGATCTGGAACTCGGTGGCCATATGTCCTCCTTCCAGTCTTCTGCCACCATTTATGAAGTGTGCTTTAACCACTTCTTCCGCGCGCGCAGTGAGAAGGATGGCGGCGACCTGGTTTACTTCCAGGGCCACATTTCCCCAGGCATTTATGCCCGTGCGTTCCTTGAAGGTCGACTGACCGAAGAGCAGATGAACAACTTCCGTCAGGAAGTGGCCGGTAAAGGCCTCTCTTCTTATCCGCACCCGAAACTGATGCCGGAATTCTGGCAGTTCCCGACCGTTTCTATGGGTCTGGGTCCGCTGTCGGCTATCTACCAGGCGAAGTTCCTGAAATATCTGGAACACCGTGGCCTGAAAGATACCTCCGCGCAGACCGTGTACGCCTTCCTCGGCGATGGCGAGATGGATGAGCCGGAATCAAAAGGCGCAATCACCATCGCTACCCGTGAAAAACTGGATAACCTGGTCTTCATCATCAACTGCAACCTGCAGCGTCTGGATGGCCCGGTCACCGGTAACGGTAAGATCATCAACGAGCTGGAAGGCATTTTCGCCGGTGCTGGCTGGGAAGTGATCAAAGTCATCTGGGGCGGTCGCTGGGATGAGCTGCTGCGCAAAGATACCAGCGGCAAGCTGATTCAGCTGATGAACGAAACCGTTGACGGCGATTACCAGACCTTTAAATCGCGTGATGGCGCGTATGTGCGTGAGCACTTCTTTGGTAAATATCCGGAAACCGCCGCGCTGGTTAAAGATATGTCCGATGATGAAATCTGGGCACTGAACCGTGGCGGCCACGATCCGAAGAAAATCTACGCGGCACTGAAAAAAGCGCAGGACACCAAAGGCAAGCCGGTGCTGATCCTGGCGCATACCATTAAGGGTTATGGTATGGGCGACACCGCGGAAGGCAAAAACATTGCTCACCAGGTGAAGAAGATGAACATGGATGGCGTGCGCTATATCCGTGATCGCTTCAACGTGCCGGTAGCCGATGACAAGATTGAATCACTGCCGTACGTGACCTTCGACAAAGGCTCTGAAGAGTACAACTATCTGCACGGTCAGCGTGAGAAGTTGGGCGGCTACCTGCCGACGCGTCAGCCGAAGTTCACCGAGAAGCTGGAAATGCCAGCGCTGGAAGAGTTCGGTGCGCTGCTGGAAGAGCAGAATAAAGAGATCTCTACCACCATCGCCTTTGTGCGTGCCCTGAACGTGATGCTAAAGAACAAGTCGATCAAAGATCGTCTGGTTCCGATTCTGGCGGACGAAGCGCGTACCTTTGGTATGGAAGGTCTGTTCCGTCAGATCGGTATCTACAGCCCGAACGGCCAGCAGTACACGCCGCAGGACCGTGAGCAGGTTGCTTACTACAAAGAAGACGAGAAAGGCCAGATTCTGCAGGAAGGGATCAACGAGCTGGGTGCAGGTTCATCCTGGCTGGCGGCGGCGACCTCTTACAGCACCAACAACCTGCCGATGATCCCGTTCTACATCTACTATTCCATGTTCGGCTTCCAGCGTATCGGCGATCTGATGTGGCTGGCGGGCGACCAGCAGGCGCGCGGCTTCCTGGTCGGCGGCACCTCCGGTCGTACCACGCTGAATGGCGAAGGTTTGCAGCATGAAGATGGTCACAGCCACATTCAGTCGCTGACCATCCCGAACTGTATCTCCTACGATCCTTCATACGCATATGAAGTCGCGGTGATCATGCATGACGGTCTGGTGCGGATGTATGGCGAAGCGCAAGAGAACGTCTACTACTACATCACCACGCTGAACGAAAACTACCACATGCCGGCGATGCCGCAGGGTGCGGAAGAGGGTATCCGTAAGGGTATCTACAAGCTGGAAACGGTCGACGGCAGCAAAGGTAAAGTCCAGCTGCTGGGTTCAGGTTCTATCCTGCGTCACGTACGTGAAGCCGCGCAGATCCTGGCGAAAGACTACGGTATCGGCTCTGACGTCTACAGCGTGACCTCGTTCACCGAACTGGCACGTGATGGCCAGGATTGTGAGCGCTGGAACATGCTGCATCCGACAGAAGCACCGCGCGTGCCTTACATTGCTCAGGTGATGAACGATGCACCGGCCGTCGCCTCAACCGACTACATGAAGCTGTTCGCTGAGCAGGTTCGTAGCTATGTGCCAGCCAGCGACTATCGCGTGCTGGGTACCGATGGCTTTGGTCGCTCTGACAGCCGCGAAAATCTGCGTCATCACTTCGAAGTGGATGCATCTTATGTCGTGGTTGCCGCGCTGGGTGAGCTGGCTAAACGTGGCGAGATTGAGAAGAAAGTGGTGGCTGACGCGATCACCAAATTCAATATCGATGCCGATAAAGTTAACCCGCGTCTGGCTTAAGAGGTAATAGAGTAATGGCTATCGAAATTAAGGTACCGGATATCGGGTCTGACGAAGTTGAAGTCACCGAGATTCTGGTGAAAGTTGGCGACAAGGTGGAAGCCGAACAGTCGCTGATCACCGTGGAAGGCGACAAAGCCTCAATGGAAGTGCCTTCGCCGCAGGCTGGCGTGGTCAAAGAGATCAAAATCGCCACCGGTGACAAAGTGGAAACCGGCTCGCTGATCATGATGTTTGAGGCGGAAGGTGCGGCAGAAGCTGCACCGGCCCCGGCCGCAGAGAAAAAAGCCGACGCGGCCCCGGCGCCAGCGGCTGCCTCTGCTACCGCCAGCAAAGATGTCAATGTGCCGGATATCGGCGGTGACGAAGTTGAAGTCACTGAGATTCTGGTGAAGGTTGGCGACAAAGTTGAAGCAGAACAGTCTCTGATCGTGGTGGAAGGCGACAAAGCCTCGATGGAAGTCCCGGCACCGTTCGCCGGCACCGTAAAAGAGATCAAGATTGCCACCGGCGACAAAGTGAGCACCGGTTCGCACATCATGGTGTTTGAAGCGGAAGGCGCAGCGCCAGCCGCTGACGTGAAACCTGAAGTGAAAGAAGAAGCAGCAACGGCTCCGGCTGCGGCTGCGGCTGCGGGCGCAAAAGAGGTTAACGTACCGGACATCGGCGGTGACGAAGTAGAAGTCACTGAAGTGCTGGTTAAAGTTGGCGACAAAGTTGAGGCTGAGCAGTCACTGATCGTGGTGGAAGGCGACAAAGCCTCAATGGAAGTTCCTGCGCCATTCGCCGGCACCGTGAAAGAGCTGAAAGTGGCCACCGGCGACAAAGTCAGCACCGGTTCGCTGATCATGGTGTTTGAAGTGGAAGGTGCCGCGCCAGCCGCAGCACCGGCCGCCGCGAAGCAGGACGCAGCCGCACCGGCAGAAAAAGCCGAAGCCAAACCGGCCGCAGCACCAGCAGCGAAAGCGGAGAGCAAAGGTGAGTTTGCCGAGAACGATGCGTACGTTCACGCTACCCCGGTGATCCGTCGTCTGGCGCGTGAGTTCGGTGTTAACCTGGCGAAAGTCAAAGGCACCGGCCGCAAAGGTCGCATCCTGAAAGAAGACGTGCAGAGCTACGTGAAAGAGGCGGTCAAACGCGCTGAAGCGGCACCAGCTGCTGCCAGCGGCGGTGGTCTGCCAGGCATGCTGCCATGGCCGAAAGTGGACTTCAGTAAGTTTGGTGAAATCGAAGAAGTCGAACTGGGACGCATCCAGAAAATTTCCGGTGCTAACCTGAGCCGTAACTGGGTGATGATCCCACACGTTACGCATTTCGACAAAACCGACATCACCGACCTGGAAGCATTCCGTAAGCAGCAGAACGCGGAAGCCGAGAAGCGTAAGATGGACGTGAAGTACACCCCGGTGGTGTTCATCATGAAAGCGGTTGCTGCGGCGCTTGAGCAGATGCCACGCTTCAATAGCTCGCTGTCTGAAGATGCCCAGAAGCTGACGCTGAAAAAATACATCAACATCGGTGTGGCGGTTGATACGCCAAATGGCCTGGTGGTTCCGGTCTTCAAAGACGTGAACAAAAAAGGCATCACCGAGCTGTCGCGTGAACTGATGGCGATTTCGAAGAAAGCGCGTGACGGTAAGCTGACGGCAGGGGACATGCAGGGCGGATGCTTTACCATCTCCAGCCTTGGCGGCCTGGGAACCACCCACTTCGCGCCGATCGTTAACGCGCCGGAAGTGGCGATCCTTGGTGTCTCCAAATCGGCGATGGAGCCGGTATGGAATGGTAAAGAGTTTACGCCGCGTCTGATGATGCCAATTTCTCTTTCCTTCGATCACCGTGTTATCGACGGTGCTGATGGTGCGCGTTTCATCACTCTGATCGGCAATATGCTCTCCGACATTCGTCGTTTAGTTATGTAAATGTGAAGAAGGCCGGCGAAAGCCGGCCTTCCTGTAACGATTCGTCGCACCGCGGTTGGCAGTTTGTTAACAATTCTGTAAACTCTTGCGGTGAAAGTCCCGGTGGAACAAGGGCATCATAAGAACGTCTGACCCGCCGGATATCAAATAAGAGGTCATGATGAGTACAGAGATTAAAACCCAGGTCGTAGTACTTGGGGCGGGTCCTGCAGGATACTCTGCAGCCTTCCGTTGCGCGGATTTAGGTCTGGAAACCGTACTGGTAGAGCGTTACAGCACCCTCGGTGGTGTTTGTCTGAACGTCGGTTGTATCCCATCTAAAGCGCTGCTGCACGTTGCTAAAGTGATTGAAGAGGCGAAAGCCCTTGAAGAGCACGGCATTGTGTTTGGTCAGCCATCGACTGATATCAACAAGATTCGCAGCTGGAAAGAGAAGGTGATCAACCAGTTGACTGGCGGCCTGTCAGGTATGGCAAAAGGTCGTAAAGTCAAAGTGGTTAATGGCCTGGGCAAATTCACCGGTGCTAACACCCTGGTGGTTGAAGGAGAAGGCGGCGCGACCACCATCAACTTCGATAACGCTATCATCGCTGCGGGTTCACGCCCAATCGAACTGCCGTTCATTCCGCATGAAGATCCACGCGTCTGGGATTCAACCGATGCACTGGAACTGAAAGAAGTACCGAAGCGCCTGCTGGTTATGGGTGGCGGTATCATCGGTCTGGAAATGGCGACGGTCTATCATGCGCTGGGTTCAGAGATTGATGTGGTCGAGATGTTCGATCAGGTCATCCCGGCTGCGGATAAAGACGTGGTGAAAGTCTTCACCAAGAAAATCAGCAAGAAATTTAACCTGATGCTGGAAACCAAAGTGACCGCCGTTGAAGCAAAAGACGATGGCATTTACGTTTCGATGGAAGGTAAAAAAGCGCCAGGCGAAGCACAGCGTTACGATGCAGTGCTGGTTGCTATCGGTCGTGTACCGAATGGTAAAGGTCTGGATGCGGGCAAAGCGGGCGTGGAAGTGGACGATCGCGGCTTCATTCGTGTCGATAAGCAGATGCGCACTAACGTGCCGCACATCTACGCTATCGGCGACATCGTCGGTCAGCCAATGCTGGCGCACAAAGGTGTGCACGAAGGCCACGTTGCGGCGGAAGTGATCTCGGGTCTGAAGCACTACTTCGATCCTAAAGTGATCCCATCCATCGCTTATACCGAGCCAGAAGTTGCCTGGGTCGGCCTGACCGAGAAAGAAGCGAAAGAGAAAGGCATCAGCTACGAGACCGCCACCTTCCCGTGGGCAGCCTCTGGCCGTGCTATCGCTTCTGACTGTGCAGACGGCATCACCAAACTGATTTTCGACAAAGAAACGCACCGGGTTATCGGTGGCGCGATTGTCGGCACCAACGGCGGCGAGCTGCTGGGTGAAATCGGTCTGGCGATCGAGATGGGTTGTGATGCGGAAGATATCGCGCTGACCATCCATGCTCACCCAACCCTGCATGAGTCAGTGGGCCTGGCGGCTGAAATCTTCGAAGGCAGCATCACCGATCTGCCTAACGCGAAAGCGAAAAAGAAATAAGTCACTCTGCCTGATAGAAAAAGCTCCCGAT
The DNA here is from genome assembly GCF_053474785.1 of Pantoea sp. PGP6. Taxonomy (NCBI): domain Bacteria; kingdom Pseudomonadati; phylum Pseudomonadota; class Gammaproteobacteria; order Enterobacterales; family Erwiniaceae; genus Pantoea; species Pantoea sp. PGP6. The sequence continues at coordinate 3,578,405 of NZ_JBQBMA010000001.1, read as the reverse complement.
AAGGGGGCTTTTTTTTGCCTGAATTTTGGACTGGCGATTAACTGTGCATCTGGCTTAAGTCTGGGTGTAGAATTCGGTAGAATTATCGGGCTTGAAAAAGAATTTAGTAATCAATCAGATAATTTTAGGGTGTTCCCCGCGTGAGCGGGGATAAACCGTGCCCGGCAGGCCGTCCATCTGCGCAGAGTGCGTGTTCCCCGCGCCAGCGGGGATAAACCTTCAAATGTCATCCAGCGCGGATCTATTGACCCGTGTTCCCCGCGTGAGCGGGGATAAACCGCAATTTCGAACCACCGGGTAATCACGTCTGCAGTGTTCCCCGCGTGAGCGGGGATAAACCGGACGTGAAAAAATGATGCGGATCCTGCTGGTGGTGTTCCCCGCATCTGCGGGGACTAACTACCTCAACCCGCACTCATCCTCTCCCACGAACGAAACACGTACCATCACACCCGCCGATCAACCGCCACCTGGTCGATAAACATCTGCGCCAGTACCGCGATGGCCGCATTGCCCGGTAATCTCTCCTCATTGATGCGCAACATCAGCGAGGTTGAACGTCGGCGTCCCTGCAGCAGCGGAAGCGGGCGCAGTTCGCCGCTCTCCAGCAAGGCGGCAATGTTCTTCTCCGGCAACCAGCCATAGCCCAGCTGATGCTGCACCGCCTCAATAGCCGCCGACAGGGTAGTGAATGACCAGTTCTCTGCCTGCTCGCCACTGACTTCTGACTGCTGCTGTTGCTGCCGATCGAGGATGGTAATGCAGGGCCAGCGCGCCAGCGTCGTCGCACTGAGCGGAGCCGGTTCGCTGTGCAGGGGATGATCGCGATGGGCGACGGCAATAAAATCGACGCTCATCAGACTCTCACCTGCCAATGGCTGGTCGTCGCTGTGTGCCACCAGCCAGAGATCGGCCTGCTGTTCCGCCAGCCTGAGCGGCGTTTCGCTGCGGACGATTTCACTGAACCAGACGCGGACGTGCGGATAACGCTGCTGAAACTGGTGTAACACCTTAAACAGCAGCGGTTTGGGTGCGATGGCATCGACCATCAGGTCGACACGGGAAGGCTCGCCGCGCTGTAACGCCGCCGCCTGCGCTTCCAGACTACTAAAACCGGTCAGCAGCGGCCGCGCCTGCGCCAGTAGCTGCTGGCCCTCCGCCGTCAGAACCGCCCGGCGTCCTTCCTGTTGCAGTAGCGCTACGCCCAGCCGCTGCTGCAGCAAACCAATCTGGTAACTGACTGAAGACTGGCTGCGGTTATTTTTCTCTGCCGCCAGTGCAAAGCTTCCTTCGTTAACTACCGAGTCGAGAAGAAACCACTGTTCGAGCGTCGTTTTATGCATAATAATATATCTAAAATTTGAATGAATAAGTGCTAAAAATAGCGTTATTAATCGGTTTTGTAACGCGCAATAATCTCCTCAAGGCAAATAAATGAGGAAATCATCATGAGCACTTTTGATAAAAACAACCTGTCTGGTCTGGTCGGCAAACATCTGGTTTATACCTATGACAACGGCTGGAACTACGAGCTCTATATAAAAAATGCCAACACCGTTGATTACCGGATTCACAGCGGAATGGTGGGTAACCGTTGGGTGAAAAATCAGCACGCTTATATCGTCCGTCTGGCACAGAATGTCTATAAAGTCTCCTGGACCGAACCAACCGGCACCGATGTCAGCCTGGCGGTTAACCTGACCGATAAAATTTTCCACGGCACCATCTTCTTCCCTCGCTGGGTGATGAACAATCCGGAAAAAACTGTCTGCTTCCAGAACGAACATCTGGAAGAGATGGCACAATATCGCGAGGCAGGTCCGGCTTATCCGACTGAAGTGATTGATGAGTTCGCTACGCTGACCTTTATCCGCGATGCCGGCGAAAACAATGACAGCGTGATTGATTGCCCGGCCAGTGAACTGCCCGCCGATTTTCCTGCCAATCTGAAAAACTAACCTCGTTCAGAAGAGCCCATGCCGGGCTCTTCTGCTTTTCTTACCCGCCAAAACCATCTGCTGTCTGCTGCGAAACAGTATCTGATTCTGCCAGCAACTCGCCAAAAATTATCTTCAGGCCGGCGTTCTATTCCTCGCCGTTATACATTTCAGATAAATCATTGCTGGTAAAACCCTGACCGGCAGGTCAACGCGTGGTGATGTTTTCCGGCGGCGTAATGGCGTGCTTTGCGGGCCGGTTTGCCGTCCGGAAGGGCGATGGCTGGCGGCGTAAAACCGTCGCAATTGGTTATGCATTTAATGTTGTATTTTTGTAAACAGATTAACAAACACCCGAAATCCTGCTATTCTGCCCTCCGCGAAACCGGGCACCTCAACCTGGACATCATAAGGTAAGGTTGTTCTCTATAAGTGAGCAAGGTGGTCGGAAAGCCCTACATAATGAGAGCGAGGATAACGTCGTGCTAGAAGAATACCGTAAGCACGTTGCCGAGCGTGCCGCCGAAGGGATCGTACCTAAGCCTTTAGATGCTTCCCAAATGGCCGCGCTGGTTGAACTGCTAAAAAATCCACCTGCGGGTGAAGAAGAATTTCTGACCGATCTGTTGGTCAACCGTGTTCCACCCGGCGTCGATGAAGCGGCGTACGTTAAAGCGGGTTTCCTGGCCGCTGTCGCCAAAGGCGAAGCCACCTCTCCTCTGATCTCTCCTGAAAAAGCGGTTGAACTGCTCGGCACCATGCAGGGCGGTTACAATATTCATCCGCTGATCGAGGCGCTGGACGACCAAAAACTGGCTCCTATCGCGGCCAAAGCCCTGTCACACACGCTACTGATGTTCGACAGCTTCTACGATGTAGAAGAGAAAGCCAAAGCGGGCAATGACTACGCGAAGCAGGTGATGCAGTCGTGGGCAGATGCGGAATGGTATCTGTCACGACCAGAACTGGCGGAAAAGATTACCGTCACCGTGTTCAAAGTTACCGGCGAAACCAATACCGACGACCTCTCTCCGGCACCGGATGCCTGGTCACGTCCTGACATCCCACTGCACGCGTTAGCGATGCTGAAAAATGCCCGTGAAGGCATTGAGCCGGATGAGCCAGGCAACGTCGGCCCGATCAAACAGATTAAAGCGCTGCAGGAAAAAGGCTTCCCGCTGGCTTACGTCGGTGACGTGGTCGGTACCGGTTCCTCACGTAAATCCGCCACCAACTCGGTGCTGTGGTTTATGGGCGACGACATCCCGAACGTGCCGAATAAAAAAGGCGGCGGCGTGGTGCTGGGCAGCAAAATTGCTCCGATCTTCTTCAATACCATGGAAGATGCCGGTGCACTGCCGATCGAAGTCGACGTGAACAACCTGAACATGGGCGATGTCATCGACATCTATCCATTCAAAGGCGAAGTGCGTAACCACCAGACCAACGAACTGCTGGCCAGCTTCGAACTGAAAACCGAAGTGCTGATTGACGAAGTGCGCGCCGGTGGCCGTATTCCGCTGATCATCGGTCGTGGCCTGACCACCAAAGCGCGTGAGTCGCTGGGTCTGCCGCACAGCACCGTATTCCGTCAGGCGAAAGATGTCGCGGAGAGCACCCGCGGTTTCTCGCTGGCACAGAAAATGGTCGGTCGCGCCTGTGGCGTCGACGGTGTCCGTCCGGGCGCCTATTGCGAACCGAAAATGACCTCGGTGGGATCGCAGGATACTACCGGTCCGATGACCCGTGATGAACTGAAAGATCTGGCCTGCCTCGGCTTCTCAACCGATCTGGTGATGCAGTCATTCTGTCACACCGCGGCTTATCCTAAGCCGGTGGATGTGAATACACACCATACGCTGCCTGACTTCATCATGAACCGTGGCGGTGTGTCGCTGCGTCCGGGTGACGGCATTATCCACAGCTGGCTGAACCGTATGCTGCTGCCGGATACCGTCGGCACCGGCGGCGATTCACATACCCGTTTCCCGATCGGCATCTCCTTCCCGGCGGGTTCTGGCCTGGTGGCGTTTGCCGCAGCGACCGGCGTTATGCCGCTCGACATGCCGGAATCCGTGCTGGTTCGCTTCAAAGGTAAAATGGAGCCGGGCATTACGCTGCGCGATCTGGTTCATGCCATTCCGCTGTATGCCATCAAACAGGGTCTGCTGACCGTTGAGAAGAAGGGTAAGAAAAACATCTTCTCTGGCCGCATCCTTGAGATTGAAGGGCTGCCGGATCTGAAAGTCGAGCAGGCGTTTGAGCTGTCAGATGCGTCAGCTGAACGTTCAGCGGCCGGCTGTACCATCAAGCTGGATAAAGACCCAATCATTGAATACCTCAACTCCAACATCGTTCTGCTGAAGTGGATGATTGCTGAAGGCTATGGCGATCGCCGTACCCTGGAGCGTCGTGTTGAAGGCATGGAGAAATGGCTGGCGGATCCACAGCTGCTGGAAGCGGATGCGGATGCGGAATATGCCGCAGTGATTGAGATCGATCTGGCTGATATTAAAGAGCCGATCCTCTGCGCACCAAACGATCCAGACGATGCCCGTCTGCTGTCTGACGTGCAGGGCGAGAAGATCGATGAAGTCTTTATCGGATCGTGCATGACCAACATCGGTCACTTCCGTGCAGCCGGTAAGCTGCTGGATAGCCATAAAGGCCAGTTACCGACCCGTCTGTGGGTGGCTCCGCCAACCAAGATGGATGCGGCGCAGCTGACTGAGGAAGGTTACTACAGCGTATTCGGTAAGAGCGGCGCGCGTATCGAGATCCCAGGCTGTTCACTCTGCATGGGTAACCAGGCGCGTGTGGCGGACGGTGCGACGGTGGTCTCCACCTCAACCCGTAACTTCCCGAACCGTCTGGGTACCGGCGCTAACGTCTACCTAGCGTCAGCCGAGCTGGCGGCGGTGGCTTCACTGTTAGGTCGTCTGCCAACGCCGGATGAGTATCAGCAATTTATGGCGCAGGTGGATAAAACTGCCAGCGACACTTATCGCTATCTCAACTTCGACCAGCTGACCCAGTACACCGATAAAGCTGACGGCGTGATTTTCCAGACTGCGGTCTGATTCACTGACCAGCAGCAGTAAAAAGGGGCGATGATTCGCCCCTTTTTTTCGTCTGTGCAACGGCAACCGGTGCGATGAAAAGCTGGATTTCGCCGGACAGCCTGCAATAATGCGCCACTTGTCACACTTTGCCGTTGGGGCAGCGCTGACACTGATAACGTGACGCGATGATGTTGAGAGGAACGGGCGATGGAATATGAATTTTTACGCGATGTGACCGGCCAGATTAAGGTGCGCATGTCGATGGATCACGAAGCGGTCGGCCACTGGTTCAATGAAGAAGTCAGGGACGATCCCGGCCTGCTGGATGAAGTCGAAGCGGCGATTGAAGATGTAAAAGGCAGCGTGCGGCAATGGCAGCGCGTCGGCAGCGAATACACTATCCTGCTGGACGAGGAAGAGGTGATGATCCGTGCCAATCTGCTGGCGCTGGAAGATGACGGCATGGAGGAGGGGATGAACTACTACGACGAAGAGAGCCTCTCATTCTGCGGCATTGAAGATTTTCTGCTGGTGATCGCTGCTTATCGCCAGTTTGTGAATCAGTACGGTAATAAAAGCCGGGCGACCTGAGCCGCCCAGCCGGTTAACTGAGAGACGCCCCGCCACACAGCACCAGCTGCTGTCCGGTCATCGCCGCTGCGGCAGGCGTGAGCAGAAAATGCACCAGCCCGGCCACTTCCTCCGGCTGAATAAAGCGGCCAATTGGCGGCAGCCTCGGCGGTGAGCTGCCCCGACCCGGCTGTTGCAGCATCGGCGTGTCGGTTGCGCCAGGCGCCACAATATTGGCGGTAATGCCGCGCGGTGCCAGTTCTGCCGCCCAGCTGCGCACCATCCCGATCATTGCGGATTTGGTCGCCACATACTGACTGCGTCCTGCCGCTCCGCCTGAGGTGCGGCTGCCCAGCAGCACAATCCTGCCGCCACTGGTCATCCGTGGCGCGCAGTGATTAGCCAGTTGCTCCGCCGCTGCCACATGCAACTGCCATAAGCGCGCGCTGGCGTGGAGATCGAGTTCACCCAGCGGCGCAGCCTGCATCATGCCTGCCGCGTGTACCAGCGCCTGGGGCACCGGCAGTCGGGCTAACACCTTCTGTAAGGCGGCGGCATCACTGACATCCACCTGATAACTCTGCAGGGCCGGATGCTGCCGCGTCAGCGCCGAGCGACTCAGGCCGATCACCTGCCAGCCCTCCACCAGCAAGCGGTCAACAATCGCCTGGCCGATGCCTGAACTGGCACCAGTGACCAGCGCCATTTGGTCAATCACGCGCGACCTCCCGCCACCCACGACTCTTCAACGCGAACATACTTGATTGCCTGACGATAAAAGGTGTAGGCGATATGCAGTTCACCGCCGGCTCCCTGTTTGATGCTTGGATAAGAGAATTCACGGTTCAGCTTCTGCTGTGAATTATTGGTCATGCAGTAGCCATCGCCTTCATCCAGATTACGCTGCAGCGGCCAGCTTTTGCCGCCGTCATGCGAAATCGCCAGCGTCATGGGCGCGCGCGGTGCACCCCAGAAGGCCGTTCGCGCGCCGTGTGCCACTGGCTGGGCGGCGACAGCTACCTCATCATCATCCTCATCTTCAATTTCGTCATACAGCGACAGCCGCCGCTCACTCGCGCCTTGCGCGCTCATCGCATTGAACACCAGCGCCAGATGACCATTGCGCAGCGTGGTGACCTGAATCGATGAGTTATTGTTAGGCAGCGACAACGGCTGTGGGGCACTCCAGCTTTCGCCCTGATCGACGGAGCGGCTCTGGTAAATATGATCGGCCCAGCGGCTGCGATAGAGTGCCAGCAGCGTGCCGTCATCCAGCAGCGTGACGTTCATGTGGACGCAGCCAGTGCTGTCCGGGACCTCAACATCACGCCAGCTTTGCCCCTTGTCCTCAGAGATTTTTACCGCGCTGATATCATAACTGCCGACCCACTTTTCACCTGGCCGGGTCAGGCAGTAAAACACCGGCAGCAGCCAGTTACCGTTGGGCAGCACCACCACCGGCTGGCGGATAAAGGTGCCCGGCTTATCCAGCAGTGTGGCGATGGCACCCCAGCTGCGGCCCAGATCGTGCGACTGACGATAGCGTACAATCGCGGTGTCCTGATTCCCCGATTTTTGCGCGGTCCACAGCAGCCACAGCACCTGATCCGGGTCGAGGAACAGCACCGGATTTTGTTCCGAACGGCTCGGATCGTCCGACAGTTGTTGCGCCTCGCTCCAGCGAGAGCTGCCTTCTGCCAGCCGCGAACACCAGATCGAAATATCGGCGATGCCTTCCTGGGTACCGCCAAACCAGACGCAGAGCAGATCGCCATTGGGCAGCGGAGCAGATTGGCGGCATGGTTTTGCGGGCAGGACGATGGCAGCATCGCCACCTGTTGCGCGCTATCCTGCGGGTGCGGCGCCAGCTGGCCGGTGCGTTCGACGGTGACGGTTTCCTGAGTCATATTAGGCTCCACTGTTTTGTGCATTGCGTTGCGTATTGGGCTGAGACTGGCGTGACGGGATGCAGCGGTCAATCACCATGATGATCGCCGGCGTCGCCAGCGCCACGTACATATTATCGATGCCGAATGGGTTACCGAGGATGAACCACACCGACGTCGCCAGACAGGCGCCGATCAAACCAGCATTGGCACCGCGGGTGCTTTTAAACCACGGCAGGTAGAACGCCATGATCGCCACCACGGTAATCGACAGACGAATGGCGCGGGTAAAGAATGACAGCTTCAGCACTTCCGGGAAGAACAGCACGAACAGCAGCGGGAAGAAGCCGATAGCGATTGAGATCCAGCGCGTCATTTTAAATTCACGCTCCGGGGTCGGATTGCGGTAGGGCACGTAAAAGTCCTTCACCACCAGCGAGGCGATCGCCAGCGCCACGGTACCGACGCTGACGAAGATCGACGCTACCAGCGAGGTGGTGACAATGCCCGCCAGCCACGGTGACATATCCTGCAGAAACACCGGCAGCGCATACAGGCTTTTGATATCAGGATGGGCAAATTTCGCCGCCACGCCAATCAGTGCCATCGCCAGACCAATCGGCAGGCAGAAAAAGAAGGCGACCCAGGTGGCACGCTTCGCGGACTTCACATCTTTGGTCGATGAGATCGCCTGGATCACAAACTGGGTACAGAAGATCGATCCGACCGTCCCGATCAACCACGCCACAATGGTACTGGCCCCGACGTGACCATCCCACGTCCAGTAGAACGCCGGCATTTTTTCGATCATTGGTGCTACGCCGCCGGTCATCTTCAGCGCCACGAAGAGGATTATCAGGATCCCGGCATATTTGAGCGCGCTGTGCAGCAGCGTGACCCACGCGACCCCTTTCATCCCGCCGAAGGCAAAATAGAAGGTGCTGACCACTGCTGTGATAAAGGCCGCCTGCGTCAGGTCGATTTTCAACACGGTTGAAATGGCCGCTGCGCCGCTGATGTAGTTGCCGACGTTCACCAGCAGCAGCGCATAGATCATGATGAGAGAGATGATATTTTTGGTTGAGGTGCCATATTTCTCGGCAATCGCGCCCGAAATAGTGATTTTGCCAGTGTTATAGATGCGTTTCACCAGGATCAGACCAAACAGCGGGAAGCCGATCGCCGCACCAATCACCGACCACGAGGCGGCAAAGCCATCTTCAAAAGCCGCCTGGGCGGTGCCAATGGTCGACTTGGCGCCGATATATTCTGACATCAGCATCACGCCGACGATAAATGCCGGCATCGCGCGTGAGCCTTCCATAAAGTCACCGCTGCTTTTGCTGCGCAGCCGCCAGGTCAGCCAAGTGGTAAACAGGATATAGGCGACCACCATGCCAACGATCAGCAGGGTGCTCTCAGTAGAAAATGCTTTCATCATGACCTCGATTGTTCTGGCAGATGGCGACCATCAGGTTCGTTCTCATCTGACCGGTAGGATACAAAGATGATGGTCGTTCCCCGGCAGGGCAGGCTGACGACACGCCAAAAGGTGATGAGTCATTGGTGCCAGCCACGAGCGGTTCGCGGTGTCGTTTCAGGACCTCACCCCGGTCCTGCCGAAGACGCAGGGCATCCGCCCTGCTGGCGATTACTGCAGGTACTGATTGACGATCTGGCGGATCTGCTGCTGCTGATCGGCGCTGAACTGCACCGCATAGCGGCTGTCACCTACGTCAAAGCCCAGCAGGCTGACCGCCTTTTTCACCGCAGCAGGAGAGAAGCCGATGTTATAGAGATCGGTGCGTAAACCGGTGACGCGCTCCTGTGCCTGATGCGAACCGGCAATATCGCCGGCGTTAAACTGCGCCCAGATGGCGTTGATCGCCTCGGGCGCCACGTTTGCCAGCCCGGAAATGCAGGCGGAGCAGCCATCGACGAACCCCTGATGAATCAGCGAGTCGGGGCCGTTCAGCACATCGAAGTGATCGATGCCGTCGGCAGCCTGCAGGAAGCCACTCAGACTCTGGTAGCTGCCGGCTGAATCTTTGATACCGATGATGTTCGGATGTGCCGCCAGCGTCCTGACGGTGTCAGGCTGCAGAGTATTGCCGGTACGCGCCGGGATGTTGTAAAGGAACAGCGGCACCTCAAGCGCGTCTGCAACGGCGTGGTAATGCGCGATCAGCTCCTGCTGCTTTAACGGCACGAACCATGGCGTAATCACCGAGACGGCATCAACGCCCAGCCTGGCGATCTGCTTACCGAGGCGGATGGTTTCACGGGTTGATATCTCGCCGATGTGCGCCACCACCGGCGCACGGCCGTTGACTTCATCGACGCAGGTTTCGGTGACCGCGATCTTCTCCTGCTGATTCAGCACAAAGAATTCTCCGTTGGTGCCGCCGCAGAAAATACCGTTACCGGCATCGAGCTGGCGTCGCACCTGCTCACGCTGGGCAGCCGGATTAAACTCACCGTCGCGATCAAAAGTGGTAACGATGGCGGTCAGTACCCCGGTTATTTTTTTGTTCATGGCAATCCTCATTGCGCCGGGTGAGAAGGAAACAGCGTCAGGTAGACTGCGCGCACATCGTCCGCCGTCACGGCCAGCGGCACGTTTTTCATCAGGCGCTGCACGTCGAGCGCCGCATCGACTAAATAGGGCAGGTGATCCGGGCTGATGCCCAGCGCTTCCAGGCTGGCTGGCAGCTGCAGGCGCTGAACCAGTGCGCTGAAGTAATCGACCAGCGCATGAGATTTCTGCTCCTCGCTTAAGCCGGTATCAGCCTCGGGCAGCAGATCGTAAGCCTGAGCAAATTTGCTCACCGCCGCGGGCCGGACAAAGCGCATGCAGGGGGCCAGCAGAATGGCATTGGCAACGCCGTGCGGCAGATGATATTTGCCGCCGAGCGGGTAGGACATGGCGTGGACCAGGTGCGTCCCGGCGTGGGCAATCGATGCACCACCGTAGTATGAGGCCCACAGCATCTCCAGTCGCGCCGCTAAATTGTGTGGTTCACGTAACGTGGTTTCGAGGCTGGCGAACAGCTTCTTCATGCCGATCAGCGCATAGTTATCGCTCACCGGATTGGCGACCGTGGCGGTGAAGCACTCAATCAGATGGCACAGCGCATCAATCCCGGTGGATGAAGCAATATGCGGCGGCATGCTGGTGGTGAGTTCCGGCACCAGCGCGACCCAGTCGGGCAACATCACCGGTGAAATAATGCCAACCTTGGTCTGTTTCTCCGGAATCGCCAGAATCGCATTCGGCGTGGCCTCCGAGCCGGTCCCGGCGGTGGTCGGAATCAACAGCGAGCGAACGCGGCGCTGCGGTTTCTCGCCTGCCAGCAGCGCATCCAGTGACGGCGCATCCCCGGCGCACAGCACTGACAGCAGCTTAGCGACATCCAGCACGCTGCCGCCGCCGATGCCAATCACCAGTTCAACCTCCTGCGCTGGCAGGGCGCTGACAATCGCCGCCACATCATGCTGACCTGGCTCTGGCGGAACGCTGTTCACCACACTGAGTCCGGGGATCTGCTGCCGGAGTTGTCCCACCAGTGCCTGCACGGCGGGAATGGCTTCAATGTTGTTATCGGTTACCACTAACGCTGTCGTGATGCCGTCGAGCAGATAGCGCATGTCGTTCAACGTCTGATAGCCGCTGATCACCGTGCTGTTGATATTCATCTCACACCCTTGTTGGTAATTTCTGAAGCAATGATTGATATCGCTCAGAGTAACGCTGACGTAATCCCCTTGCTGTGGCTAATTTTATAGGACATATCGATTTCGATTAATTTGATCTTGCTCACATATAATCAATCATGATTGAATATAATCAATTGCAGCGGCAATAGCCTGACAGGAGAGACGATGAGTTCGTCATGGTGGAAAACCCCGGTAGTGGTCATCGCCGATGACTTTACCGGAGCCAATGATGCAGGCAGTGGGCTGGCACAGGCCGGTGCCCGGGTTCAGGTGCTGTTCAGCCCAACGACGCCTGCAGATAGCGAGGCAGCGGATGTCTGGGTAATCAGCACCGACAGTCGGGCAGTCACGCCCGTGGTGGCGGCAGAGCGGATCACTGAGGCGGTGGGCCACTACGCTCCGCAGATTGCGCAGGGCTGGCTGTTTAAAAAGATCGACTCCACGCTGCGGGGCAATGTCGCTGCTGAACTGCGGGCGGCGCTGGCAGCCAGCGGTAAACGTCTGGCGCTGGTAGCACCGGCCGTGCCGTACCTCGGCCGCACTACGCGTGCCGGTCAGGTCTGGCTTGGCGATCGTTTGCTGACTGATACCGAATTTGCCAGCGATCCCAAAACCCCCATCGTCAGCGCCAGCGTGCTTCAGCAACTGCACATCGACGGGGATCAGATCGATCTCGCCACCCTGCGCAGCGATCGGCTTGAGCAGCGCTTAACGGACGCCCGCGGCGTGCTGGTGGTCGATGCTGAAAACGACACTGACCTGGCTCGCCTGATGGCAGCCGCGGCACGGCTGAGTGAAAAACCGCTGCTGGTGGGTGCGGCAGGCTTAAGCGAGGCACTGGGCCGCCATCTCGCCGCCCGGCCTGCGCCGTCGTCATCGGCGGAAAGGAGAGTTAGCGGTACGGCGGTTGACGCAGGTGTCCACGCAGCACGACCGGTACTGGCGGTTATCGGCTCGATGAGCAGCCGCGCACAGCAGCAGATCGCCACGCTGGCGACCCAGCGGCAGGTGACGGTGGTGGATGTTGATATCCGTCAGCTGTTCCGCCAGCCCGCCTGGCCCGATGCAGCGGACTGGCTGGGACAAGCCACAGCGGCGCTACGTCAGGGACGACATACGGTGATCCGCACCTGTCAGCATGCTTCACAGCGGCATGAGATTGAAATGCTCTGCCAGCAGTTTCAGCTGACGCGCCAGCAACTGGGCGAAGCGATTTGTCAGTTGCTCGGTGAGATGACCCGCACGTTGTGTGACAGCCAGCTCCCGCATGCGCTCTATCTGTCTGGCGGCGACGTGGCGATTGCCGTCGCTCAGGCTCTGGGTGCCAGCGGATTTCAGATTCAGGGCCTGGTGGCGGGCTGTGTGCCGCACGGGGTTCTGCTTAACAGTGAATTTACCCTGCCGGTGATGACCAAAGCCGGTGGCTTTGGTGATGAAAACACCCTGGTAGCAGCCATTGGTTTTATTGAGGAGAAGTCGAGTGAGTAAAATTATTGCGGTCACCATGGGCGATCCGGCGGGCATCAGCCCGGAAATCATTATCAAATCGCTGTTGGAAGGTGAGTTGAATGGCGTGCCAGCGGTGGTTGTCGGCTGCGCTGCGACGCTGCGGCGGATTATGGCGATGAACATTACGCCACAGGCGGAACTGCGGATTGTGGATCGGGTGGCATCGGCCCACTTTGCGCCCGGCATCATTAACGTGATCGATGAACCGTTAGCCGATCCTGAAGCGCTAAAGCCAGGTATGGTGCAGAAGCAGGCGGGCGATCTGGCGTGGCGCTGCGTGAAGCGCGCCACCGAACTGGCGCTGGCGGGCGAGGTACAAGCTATTGCCACCGCGCCACTCAACAAAGAGGCGCTGCACGCGGCGGGTCATCTCTATCCGGGTCACACTGAACTGCTGGCGCACCTGACCGGCACTCAGGATTACGCCATGGTGCTCTATACCGATAAGCTGAAGGTCATTCACGTCACCACCCATATTGCGCTGCGTAAATTCCTCGATACCCTGAGCCGTTCACGCATTGAGACGGTGATCGGCATGGCGGACACCTTCCTGCGTCGGGTCGGCTTTACCCAGCCGCGCATCGCCGTGGCGGGCGTCAATCCGCACGCCGGTGAAAATGGCCTGTTTGGTGATGAGGAAATAACTACGGTCGCCCCGGCGATTGCGGCAATGAAAGCACAGGGCATCGCGGTGTCGGGCCCCTGTCCACCGGATACGGTATTCCTGCAATGTCAGGAAGGGCAGTACGATATGGTGGTGGCAATGTACCACGATCAGGGACACATTCCGCTGAAGCTGCTGGGATTCTACGATGGGGTGAACATCACTGCGGGCCTGCCGTTTATCCGCACCTCGGCGGACCACGGCACGGCGTTTGATATCGCCTGGACAGGTAAAGCGAAGTCTGAGAGCATGGCGATCTCTATCAAACTCGCGATGCAGCTCGCATAGGGAAATATGAAGGGACAGAGCCGTCTTGACCAGATTATGGATTACCTGAAAAGCCATAATCTGGTGACTGTTGAGCAACTGGTCAGTGCGATTTCCGCCTCGCCGGCCACGATTCGACGTGATTTGATTAAGCTGGATAAAGAAGGGGTGATCAGCCGCAGTCATGGCGGCGTCACCCTCAACCGGTTCATTCCTACGCAGCCGACCACGCTGGAAAAAATGCAGCGTAATCTGGCGGAAAAGCAGGCGATAGCCGCCTGTGCTGCCAGCTTTGTTCAGGCGGGCGACGCGGTGGTGCTGGATGCCGGTACTACTATGCTGGAACTGGCGCGCCAGCTGACCCATCTGCCGCTGCGGGTGATTACCGCCGATCTGCACATTGCGCTGTTTTTATCGGAATTCAGGCAGATTGAGGTAACGATTATCGGTGGCCGCATCGACGACTCCAGCCAGTCCTGTATTGGCGAACATGGCCGTCGACTGTTGCGCAGCATCAATCCGGATATCGCCTTTGTCAGTTGTAATTCATGGAGCCTTGAGCGCGGCATTACTACTCCAACCGAGGAGAAAGCCGGGCTGAAGCACGATCTGCTGGCCAATGCCGGGCGTCGGGTGTTGCTGGCGGACAGCAGTAAATATGGTTCCTGGTCGCTGTTTTGCGCCGCGCCGCTGGAGAGCCTGACCGATATTGTGACCGATGAGCGGCTGGAAGAGGCTGCCCGGCATGGGCTGCGGGAGCGTGGGATCGGCTTGTTGCTGACGGCATAACCGCCAGCGGCAACAACGGTAAGCGGCGGCTGCCAGACACAGCGCGCCGCCCGCAAGGATTACAGCGTCTTCAGACCCACAGACGGGATATTTCTGCCGTAATAAATTTCACGCATCTCTTTCCACAGCAGGTCGGTAATCCGTTTATGCTCCTGTGGGCTGAGATCTTCAGGTTTGGTATTAAACAGGTAGTGCTTCAGATCGAACTCTTTCAGCAACATCTTGGTATGAAAGATGTTTTCCTGATAAACGTTCACATCCACCATGTCATACATCGCTTTCATATCTTCCGACATGAAGTTCTGGATCGAGTTTATTTCGTGATCGATAAAGTGCTTCATCCCCTTCACATCACGGGTAAACCCGCGCACCCGGTAATCGACCGTGACGATGTCAGATTCCAACTGGTGAATCAGGTAGTTCAGCGCTTTGAGCGGTGAAATCACGCCGCAGGTAGAGACTTCAATATCGGCGCGGAAGGTACACAGTCCGCCTTCCGGATGACTTTCCGGATAGGTGTGTACGCAGATATGACTCTTATCCAGATGGGCCACCACCGAATTCGGTAACGGGCCAGGGTGTTCCGAGTTATCGATATCTTTCGGATCGATCGGTTCTTCGCTGACCAGAATGGTGACGCTCGCGCCCTGCGGCTCATAATCCTGGCGCGCAATGTTCAGCACGTTGGCACCAATGATCGAGCAGGTCTCGGTCAGAATTTCGGTCAGACGGTTGGCGTTATATTGCTCATCAATATAGGCAATATAACCATCACGTTCAGCTTCAGTATTCGCATAGCAAATATCGTAAATACAAAAACTCAGGCTCTTAGTCAGGTTGTTGAAGCCATGTAGTTTTAGCTTTTGCAATTTCACTCACCCCCTTAGAAATGTGCCATCAGCGCGTGGCGGATAACGCATTCAACAGATATTGCGGCAGGGCAAAACTGCCGGTATGGATTGCCGGTGTGTAGTAACGGCAGGTCAGGCCAGCGGCCTCGAAACGCGCCTGTAACGTCGCGCTATCGAGCTGGCGCAGCGCCGGATTGTCACTGGCCCAGGCAAAGGTCATGATGCCGCCATAATAGGTCGGAATCGCCGCCTGATAGAAGCTGACATCGGCAAAATAGTGACCCAGTTTGCGATGGCTGTTGACCGCTTCGTCCTGCTGCAGGAAGCAGACGCCATTCTGCGCCACAAAGATGCCATTTTCATTAAGGGCCGCTTTGCAGCCGGCATAAAATTCTGAGGTAAACAGACTTTCGCCAGGACCGATCGGATCGGTGCAGTCCGAGATGATGACATCGAATTTTTCGCGGGTCTGGTTAACAAAGTTAACCCCGTCGTCGATCACCAGGGTAAAGCGCGGATCGTCATAGGCACCGGCGCTGTGGTTCGGCAGATACTGACGGCAGAACGTCACCACGCCCGCATCAATCTCCACCATGGTGATCTTTTCGATCTGCGGATGACGTGACACTTCGCGCAGCATTGCGCCATCGCCGCCGCCGATAATCAGCACGCTTTTCGCCGCACCGTGCGCCAGCAGAGGAACGTGGGTCATCATTTCATGATAGATAAATTCGTCGCGCTCGGTGGTCTG
The DNA here is from genome assembly GCF_053474785.1 of Pantoea sp. PGP6. Taxonomy (NCBI): domain Bacteria; kingdom Pseudomonadati; phylum Pseudomonadota; class Gammaproteobacteria; order Enterobacterales; family Erwiniaceae; genus Pantoea; species Pantoea sp. PGP6. The sequence continues at coordinate 3,562,402 of NZ_JBQBMA010000001.1, read as the reverse complement.
TACCACACCGTCCAGCGCCATCACGCGACCCATCGCGGCATTTTCGAAAATGATTAAATCCTGATGCGCAGTTTTCTCACGATAGAGCTGTTTATCAATCGTGAAATACTGGCCAAAACCGGCATGAAGGGTTTCATACCACATTTCATTTTGGGCCATGGTGGGGCTCTCCTCTGATGACATCGCCATGAAAATGGGCGGCACATCATAGCTAACTCTGACCGTGGTTGCACGGTCAAATGTCCAGCAGAAGAGAGGGGAGAGGGTTATCTGACGTAGGCCAGCAGACTCAGCGAATCACGCGCCAGCGACTTGCATTTTTTATCGTTAGTGATGGCGATGCCGCTCAGGTCACGATAGCTCTCTTCACCCAGCGCCTTCATGTTGTAATTGCTGTAGTTGCTTAAATCCCAGCGGTTCTGCTGAGCAAAAAACACCAGCGCTTTACGAATCTGCGCATCCGGCAGATCCTGATAGCCGCAATCATTTTTCAGATAGACGAACACCGCCGTCAGATCGGCCAGATCTTCCGCTTCGGATTCGCTCAGGGCAAAACTGGTGGAGGAGAAGCCAAGGAGTCCCGTCAGCAGCAGGATCTTAATGCTTTGCTTCATAATCGTTCTCTTCAATGGATATTGTTAATGACGTTAGCACAGTTGCTATCAGGTTTTCGATTAATTTGCCGTACCGTGCGGCTCTCCGGCTTTTTTCGGCTCATTCTGGCGGGTAACACTTGACCTTCCCATAAGGTCAGGGTTTAGGCTGTCTGCTCTCATGCCACAAGGATGATCACCATGCAACGTCGCCATTTCCTGAAACTCACCGCCGCCCTGAGTGCCGCCGGGGCGCTGCCGCTCTGGAGCCGCTCGCTGATGGCCGCCAGCCGCCCGCTGCTGCCCGTTCCCTCGCTGCTGACGCCGGATGCTAACGGCCAGTACACGCTGACCGCGATGCAGGGTACCAGTCAGTGGAATGGCAAAGCGGTGCCGACCTGGGGCTATAACGGCAATTTGCTCGGTCCGGCGATCCGGCTGCAAAGCGGCAAGCCCGCCACGGTGAACATTCATAACCGGCTGAACGAAGCGACGACGCTGCACTGGCACGGGCTGGAGATCCCTGGCGCAGTTGACGGCGGGCCGCAGGCCAGCATCGCCGCTGGCGACACCCGGCAGGTCTCTTTCACGCCCGATCAACCGGCAGCAACCTGCTGGTATCATCCGCATCTGCACGGGAAAACCGGTCATCAGGTGGCACAGGGACTGGCGGGGCTGATCCTGCTGGAAGATAACGAGATCGGCAAACTGCGGCTGCCTACTCAGTGGGGCGCTGATGACGTACCGCTGATCTTTCAGGACAAACAGCTGACCCAGGATGGTAGCCGCATCGATTACCAGCTGGACGTGATGCGCGCTGCGGTCGGCTGGTTTGGTGACATGATGCTGACCAATGGCGTGCAGTATCCGCAGCAAGCCGTACCGCGCGGCTGGCTGCGGTTGCGCTTACTCAACGGCTGCAATGCCCGTTCGCTGGACATCGCCGCCAGCGATCGGCGTCCACTCTATGTCATCGCCAGTGATGGCGGACTGCTGGCAGAGCCGGCCAGGCTGGAATCACTGCCGATGCTGCCGGGCGAGCGCTTTGAAGTGATGATCGATACCGGGGATGGTAAGGCTTTTGAGCTGGTGACTCTGCCGGTCGGGCAGATGGGCATGACGCTGGCACCGTTCGATCAACCGCTGCCGCTGGTGCAGATTTTACCGCTGCGGGTGATGGCCAGCGGCACGCTGCCGGATCGGCTGGCAACGCTGCCGCCGCTGCCGAAAACCGAGGGGCTGACCAGTCGCTGGCTACAACTGATGATGGATCCTCAGCTGGATCAGCAGGGGATGCAGGCGCTGATGCAGCGCTACGGTGACAAGGCGATGGGCAAAGGCGGTCATCCTACGATGCCGATGGCGCACGATAAACCGGCGGCCAGTCACGATCAGCCGATGGATCACAGCATGCACGGCATGGCGCAACCGGCCGGTTACGATTTCCGTAGCGGCAATAAGATCAACGGCCAGGCATTCAATATGACCCAGCCGTCATTCGCGGTAAAACTGGATGAAACGGAAAAATGGACCATTTCCGGCGAGGGTGACGCGATGCTGCATCCGTTCCATATTCACGGTACGCAGTTCCGTATCCTGTCAGAGAACGGCAAACCACCGGCGCCGCATCGTCAGGGCTGGAAAGACATGGTGAATGTCGACGGCTGGCGCAGTGAAGTGCTGGTGCGCTTCAGTTACGTCGCCGCCGCCGAACATGCCTATATGGCCCACTGTCATCTGCTGGAGCATGAAGATACCGGCATGATGCTCGGGTTCACCGTCAGCTAAATCAGGCCTGATCCAGCGCCAGCCTGATATCTTCAATCAGGTCACCCGCGTTCTCAATACCAATCGACAGCCGCACCGTGGCGTCAGTGATGCCGATACGCTGACGCACCGCCTGCGGCACACCGGAGTGCGTGGTGCTGCCGGGATGGCTGGCGAGCGACTCGGTGCCGCCAAGGCTGACCGCCTGCTTGAACAGCGACAGGGCGTTGAGAAAACGGAAGGCTGCCTGCTGGCCGCCAGCAATATCAAACGAGAAGGTCGAACCGGCTCCGCTGCACTGCTCGCGGTAGGTTTTGCCTTCTGCACTCGCTTCATCCAGATAAGGCAGCCAGTGCAGTTTCGCCACTTTAGGATGATCGCGCAGGAAGGCGGCCACCGCTTCGGCGTTGTGAAACGCTTTCTCCATTCGTAGCGACAGCGTTTCCAGCGATCGGCTGATCATCCAGCTGGAGTGCGGATCGAGCTGAGTGCCGATAGCACTGCGCAGCGCCCGGACCTGCCCCATCAGCTTTTTACTGCCCATCGCCGCACCGGCAATCAGGTCGGAATGGCCGCCAACGTATTTGGTCAGCGAGTAGAGCGACAGGTCCGCGCCCAGCGTCAGCGGCTGCTGAAACAGCGGGCCGAGCAGGGTGTTGTCGCAGGCGATAATCGGACGTGAACCCTGCTGCTGGTCGATCTCATCGGCGATCCGCGCCATCAGACGGATGTTCACCAGGCTATTGGTCGGGTTGGCCGGCGTCTCGATCAGGATAATCGCTACCCGACCCAGCGCCATCGCCTGCTGCGCCGCCTCCCGCACTTTGGCCTCGTCATTGCCGTCGCTAAAGCCGACCGCCTTAATCTCCAGATTGTGCAGCGTCTTGCTCAGCAGCGTTTCGGTGCCGCCATACAGCGGCTGAGAATGCAGAATAACCTCACCCGGCCGGGCAAAGGTCAGCAGGGTAGTGGCGATTGCTGACATACCGGAAGAGAACAGCGAACAGCTCTCCGCCTGCTCATAGACCGCCAGCCGATCTTCAACGATTTCACTGTTGGGATGGTTAAACCGCGAATAGACCAGTCCACCCGATTTGCCTTCTGGCGGTTCACGCCGGCCTGACACATAGTCAAAGAAATCCCGTCCCTCTTCAGCGCTGTTAAACACAAAGGTTGAGGTCAGAAACACCGGCGGCTTTACCGCGCCTTCAGAGAGGCGAGGGTCATAGCCGTAATTCAGCATCTGGGTTTCAGGATGCAGCGGGCGATCGCCGATGTGGGTTTTTTTACTTGATGATGAAGTCATTGAGATCTCCGGCCAGCGGCACGAGTGGAGTAACGATATGTTGGATAAAGGCTACCATGCAGCGAATCATGCTGGTAAATGCCAGAAAGTTCTAAGGTAATGCGCATTTGCACCGCCCCTCGCCGGGCCGCAATAATTTTCACCACGGTATCGTTTGCTTTAAGGCTGGCGCAGCCGCCGCGCTACTCTCTATGATAGACTTCGTGGCTTTTCTGACGTAACCGGGCTGAAAGCAATGAAACACACTGTTGAAGTGATGATCCCTGAACAGGCAATCGCCGCGCGCATCGCTGAACTGGGCAAAGAGATTAACGACCATTACCGTGACAGCGGCAGCGATATGGTGCTGGTGGGGCTGCTGCGTGGCTCTTTTATGTTTATGGCCGACCTGTGCCGCGCGATTGATGTCCCGCACGAAGTCGACTTTATGACCGCGTCGAGTTACGGCAGCGGCATGTCCAGCAGCCGCGATGTGAAAATCCTGAAAGATCTGGATGAAGATATCCGTGGCAAAGATGTGCTGATCGTCGAAGATATCATCGACTCCGGCAACACTCTGAGTAAGGTGCGCGAAATCCTGCAGCTGCGTCAGCCAAAATCACTGGCGATCTGTACCCTGCTGGATAAGCCGGAACGCCGTGAAGTAGAGGTCAACGTTGAGTACGTCGGCTTTGCCATCCCGGATGAGTTCGTGGTTGGGTTTGGTATCGACTATGCGCAGCACTATCGCCATCTGCCGTATATCGGCAAAGTGGTGCCGATCGAATCCTGAGTACAGCGCACCGCACATTCTTCCAAGGCCAGCACCGCCTGCTTCGTGTAGGCTGTGTCGCGCCTGACTCCGCTTATTTATCGCTATTCAACAGATTAGCGATGCCGTGACGGTAGCGTTGTTCAAGGATTTCGCGGCTGTTTGCCGTAACATCAAGGTTACGCAGGCAGCCGTCCTGAATGCCGTAAACCCAGCCATGCAGTGAGACATTCTGCCCGCGTTTCCAGGCAGATTGCAGCACGGTCGAGTGTCCCAGGTTATAGACTTGTTCAACGACGTTGATTTCGCACAGTTTATCCAAACGTTTATTCGGCGGGAGTTCCCCCAGCAACACGCTATGCTTGTACCAGAGGTCACGGATGTGCAGCAGCCAGTTGTCGATCAACCCCAGTTCCGGGTTATCCATCGCCGCCTGCACGCCGCCGCAGCCATAATGACCACACACAATGACGTGTTCAACTTCCAGCACTTCGATGGCGTATTGCACCACGGAAAGACAGTTGAGATCGGTGTGAATCACCAGATTGGCGACGTTGCGGTGGACAAACAGTTCACCCGGTTCCAGTCCGGTCAGACGTTCGGCGGGGACGCGGCTGTCAGAACAGCCAATCCACAGGAAGCGCGGTTTCTGGGCCTGGGCGAGCCGCTCAAAAAAGCCGGGATCTTCTTCGACCAGTAATTTGGACCATTCACGGTTATTACTGATCAGGGTATCGATATCTGTCATGGCGTTGAGCGACCGGTTACTGCGCAGAGTGCGTGCGCGTACTATAGGCGAAGGCTTCACAAATTTAAACGGCATTAAATTGCCATCAAAACAGGGTATGGATTCGGAATGACTTATGCACTGGAACTTTCCCGGCTGACCAAGACCTATCCCGGCGGCGTGCAGGCGCTGAAGGGTATCGATCTTAACGTTGAGGCCGGTGATTTTTATGCACTGCTGGGACCGAATGGCGCCGGTAAATCAACCACCATCGGTATTATCAGTTCGCTGGTCAACAAATCTGACGGCAGCGTCCGGGTATTTGGCTACGATCTGGAAAAAGATGTGGTCAACGCCAAACGCCAGCTCGGTCTGGTGCCGCAGGAATTTAACTTCAACCCGTTTGAGACGGTGATGCAAATCGTAGTTAACCAGGCGGGTTACTATGGCGTCGAACGTCGCGAAGCCAATGAGCGGGCGGAAAAGTACCTGAAGCAGCTCGATCTGTGGGGAAAACGTAGCGAACGGGCGCGGATGCTCTCTGGCGGCATGAAGCGCCGTCTGATGATCGCCCGGGCGTTAATGCATGAACCTAAGCTGCTGATCCTCGATGAACCAACCGCCGGGGTTGATATCGAACTGCGACGCTCAATGTGGGTGTTCCTGAAAGATCTCAACGCCAAGGGCACCACCATTATTCTCACCACCCACTATCTGGAAGAGGCAGAAATGCTGTGCCGCAATATCGGCATTATTCAGAGCGGGGAACTGGTCGAGAACACCTCAATGAAAGAACTGCTCTCCAAGCTTAAATCGGAAACCTTCATCCTCGATCTGGCGCCGCGCAGTCCGTTACCGACGCTGGAAGGCTTCCAGTATCGTCTGGTGGATACCTCGACGCTGGAAGTGGAAGTGTTACGGGAGCAGGGTCTGAACAGCGTGTTCAGCCAGCTCAGCGCGCAGGGCGTGCAGGTGCTGAGCATGCGTAACAAAGCCAACCGTCTGGAAGAGTTGTTCGTCGGCCTGACGCAGGGAAAAACAGGAGCAAAAGCATGACACATTTGTACTGGGTGGCGCTGAAGAGCATCTGGGCCAAAGAGATCAACCGTTTCGCCCGCATCTGGATCCAGACGCTGGTGCCACCGGTGATCACCATGACGCTCTACTTCATCATCTTCGGTAACCTGATCGGCTCGCGGATTGGTGAGATGCACGGTTTCAGCTATATGCAGTTCATCGTGCCGGGTCTGATCATGATGGCGGTGATCACCAACGCCTATGCCAACGTAGCCTCGTCGTTCTTCAGCGCCAAGTTCCAGCGCAATATTGAAGAGCTGCTGGTCGCACCGGTGCCGACCCACATTATCATCGCCGGTTACGTGGGCGGCGGGGTAGCGCGTGGCGTCTGCGTCGGCATTCTGGTCACCGCCATTTCGCTGTTCTTTGTGCCGTTCCATGTCCACTCCTGGACCATGGTGGCGGTGACGCTGCTGCTGACTGCGGTGCTGTTTTCGCTGGCCGGCCTGCTGAATGCAGTCTTCGCCCGGACTTTTGATGACATCAGCCTGATCCCGACCTTTGTGCTGACGCCGTTAACCTATCTCGGCGGGGTATTCTATTCCCTGACGCTGCTGCCGCCTTTCTGGCAGGCAGTCTCGAAGCTTAATCCGATCGTTTATATGATCAGCGGTTTCCGTTTCGGCTTCCTCGGTATTAACGACGTGCCACTGGTATTTACTCTGTCGGTGCTGATCGCCTTTATCGTGGTGTTCTATGGTCTGGTATATACCCTGATTCAGCGCGGTCGCGGATTACGTACCTGATTGCCGCTCTCAACAAAGCAGCCACGCGGTGAAAACGGCGTGGCTTTTTTTTGACCGTATAAAGACTGGCCGATTTAAGCTGGTGGCCGGTATCTAATTTAACCTTTTAATAACATCTTAATCCCACCCCGGCTGATTATTCTTCCTCTGCTGCTGGCATTAATGCCAGTCTCCGCGGTACTGGCAATAAAATAACCCTAAGTATTATCTGATAATAACCCCTGCTTCCTTTATATCGCGCTGATTTAACTCAGTTAAAAAATTTTTAGGAATTGGATGAATAGCTGGCTGTTGTTTAATTGAAGCCGAGTTAGCAAAATACCGTCAGATTAACGTTATTTCCTTGATCATGGATGGAAATGGGGGAATGTTGAGAGTTCAGTAAGAAAGATGGCCGGTAAATCAGGGCCAGTCTTAATTAAAAGGCAGGAAAAGATGAATCGTATTACGTGGATCGATAATCTGCGGGGATTGAGTATTCTCGCAATCATTTTTTTGCATAGCACTATCGCCGTGCATAATAATGCCGGACACTTTACCGCCTTCAGTAGCCTGTTAAATGAAATGCTTGCACCAGTTCGATTAGGACTGATGTTTTTCGTTTCAGGTTTATTTGTCGATGCGGGATTAAGAAAAGGCCTGGGTCCCTTTTTTAATAATAAGATCCGCAGCATCCTCTATCCTTTCGTGGTATGGGTGATTATTTATGGCGGGTTAAAGATCGTCTTTAGCTCAATGGCCAATACGCCGCAGTCACCGTTGAATATCATTCTGTCCCACCTGACGGGCGGGGGCGATATGACATGGTTCCTGCAGTCGCTGTTTATTTTCTTTGTGGTGATTATCTTTGCCCGTCACCTGCCGTTCCTGCTGGTGTTCGCGGTCTGTATGGGACTGAGCTGGGGTCTTCCGGCGATCGATCCTGACAGCGTATTCGCCAGCTTCGATAACACCCACGTGAATAAGTCGTTCTACCTGTTCGTTTTCTTCTACCTCGGTGACTACGTGGTAAGAAAACAGGTCGATATTGCGGATAAAGTGCAGCATGGCCCGACGTTATTTATTTCACTGTTAAGCTTTGTGCTGCTCTCCTGCTTGAATATCTTTGTGCTGGAGACCAACTCGCCGGCTTTACTGTCGCCGCTGGCGCTGGTGTCGGTGCCGTTCTTTGTCTGGATTGCGCTGAAGCTGAAGTCGGATCTGGTTTACTACATCGGGGTCAACTCAATCGTCTTTTACCTGTCGCATTATCTGGCGATTCAGTTCTTCAGTAAGATTGTGAAATTTGAAAGCCCGTCAGCCTGGGTAAACGACCTGAAGTTTATCTCCGCTTTTCTGGTGGCGCTGGCGCTGCCGTGGACGCTGTGTCTGCTGAGAAAACGTGGCTGGTTCAACTTCCTGTTTACCATGAAAAAGCCGTCTAAATCGCTCGCCACTAAACCGGTGTAACGACCGTCAGGTCAGCAAAAAAAGGGCCGCCGATCGCTGATCGGCGGCCCTTTTTTCGATCAGGCAACCTGCACCGGCACCGCTTTCGCCAGCCGCTTCATCTGGTTGTCGCCCTCAAAGTAGGCCACTTTAGGCTGCCACTGGCGCGCTTCCGCATCCTCGACCTGCACGTAGGAACAGATGATCAGAATGTCGCCTTCACAGGCGCAGCGCGCCGCCGCCCCGTTGACCGAAATGATTTTGGAGCCACGTTCAGCGGCGATGGCGTAGGTCGAAAAGCGCTGGCCGTTGGTGACGTTGTAAATATCAATCGCTTCATATTGCAGAATGCCGGACGCATCAAGGAAGTCCTGATCGATAGCACAGGAGCCTTCATAGTTGAGGTCCGCCTGCGTAACTTTCACGCGGTGCAACTTGCCTTGTAATACAGTGCGAATCATAGCCAGAAACCTTGTCAGACGAGAAATAAAATGACCTTCAGCGGATGCAGCTTACTGCGTCAGGTCGACAGTTTGATTATCGATTAAACGGGCATTACCCAGCCAGGCCGCCATCAGTACCACGGCGCGCTGGCTGTCAACCGTCAGCGGTTGCAGGGTTTCCGCATCGCAGATGGCCAGTCCATCCGGGCGTAATCCCCGCTCCAGCAGCGTCTGATTGGCCGCTTCGATGATCTCTTCAATGTGGCGCTCGCCGTTAGCCAGCCGCGCCGCCATCTGATTCATTACCTGACTCAGCGCAGGCGCCAGCTTACGCTCGTCAGCGGTTAAGTAGCCATTACGCGAACTCAGCGCCAGGCCATCTTTGGCGCGCACCGTAGGCACGCCGACAATCTCAATGTCAAAGCCCATGTCAGCCACCATCTTGCGAATGATAGCCAACTGCTGGAAATCCTTTTCACCGAAACAGGCAATGTCCGGCTGAACCAGGTTAAACAGCTTGCTGACAATGGTTGCCACGCCGCGAAAATGACCGGGGCGGGTTTCCCCTTCCAGCAGCGAAGAGAGCACCGGCACTTCAACAAAGGTCTGATTCTTCAGGCCGTGCGGATAGACTTCAGCCGGTGACGGGGCGAACACCACATCAACCTGATGGCGGTTCAGTTTCTCGCAATCCTGCTGCAGGGTACGCGGATAGCGCGCCAGATCGTCAGCGCGATCAAACTGCATTGGGTTGACGAAGACGGAGACGATTACGATGTCGCCGCGAGAACGTGCTTCATCGACCAGCGTTAAATGTCCTTCGTGCAGATTGCCCATGGTGGGCACCAGCGCGATGCGCTTACCTTGTTGCCGCCAGCGACGCACTTCACGGCGCAGCATCGGCAGCGTTTCAATGATCAACACGGTTACTCTCCTGAATTACTGGAAGCTGTGCTCTGCCGCCGGGTAGGTTCCGGCTTCGACTTCGGCGATATAGTGGCGAATCGCGGCGCGGATATCGCCGGTCGCGGCGAGGAAGTTTTTAGCAAATTTGGGGATATGCCCGCCGGTCACGCCCAGCGCATCGTGCATTACCAGAATCTGCCCATCGGTTACGTTGCCGGCCCCAATGCCGATCACCGGAATGGAGAGGGCAGCGGTTACGCGCTGAGCCAGCGCAACCGGTACACACTCCAGCACCATCAGCTGTGCACCCGCCGCTTCCAGCGCCAGCGCATCGGTCATCAGCTGCTCTGCGCCTGCCTCATCCCGGCCCTGAACCTTGTAGCCGCCAAAGATATTGACCGACTGTGGCGTCAGACCAAGGTGCCCGCAGACCGGTACCGCACGCTCGGTCAGCATCTGTACTGTCTCTGCCAGCCAGCTTCCGCCTTCCAGCTTCACCATGTTGGCACCGGCACGCATCAGCTGTGCGGCATTGTCGAAGGTTTGTTGTGGTGTGGCATAACTCATGAATGGCAGATCGGCCAGCAGCAGCGCCTGTGGCGCGCCGCGCCGGACGGCGGCAGTATGGTAGGCGATATCGCTGACCGTGACCGGCAGGGTGGAATCGTGGCCCTGCACCGTCATGCCGAGGGAATCACCAACCAGCATCACCTGAATGCCTTCGTTGGCAAACAGGCGGGCAAAACTGAAATCGTAGGCGGTCAGCGTGGCGAATTTTTTGCCGTCGGCTTTCCACTGACGCAGATGGGACATTGTGGTGGGTTTCATGGCGCTCTCAACTCAGAAATTCTGATGGGCGCAGTTTACTGGATAGCGTTAAAGAGCGGAATCGAAGATGTGTGATTGTGTGCTCAGGCGTGCCAGAGACGGATAGCGCTGCTATCCAGCGTGGCAAGCACGGCGCTGAGCGCCCGGCCATCCGGCAGCGTGGCGTCGGGTGCGATTGCCAGCAGCGGCACCAGCATAAAGGCGCGGTTCAGCAGGTCATAGTGCGGCACAATCAGGCGATCGCTGTTAATCACCGCGTCGCCAAACAGCATCACGTCGATATCCAGCGTGCGTGGACCCCAGCGCTCTGCCTTGCGCACCCGGCCATGCTCCCGCTCAATCCGCTGGGTATGATCCAGCAACGCCTCCGCGCTCAGCCCGGTCTCCAGCGCCACGGCGGCGTTAAGAAAGTCAGGCTGATCGGGTGGGCCGTAGGGCGGCGTGCGATAGAACGGCGAGGTGGCGATGCGTTGCGTCTCTGGCAACGCATCCAGTGCGCTCAGCGCTGCATCAACCTGATGCAGCGGATCGGCCAGATTACTGCCTAACGCGAGGTAAACCCGGGTCATGAGGCGTTTTGATTATCGCGACGCGGTGCCGAAGGACGACGGCGTGGACGGCGTGATTTATGCCGCGGTGCCGGATCGTCGCCAAGGTTGTTGAGCATGGTTTTCTGGTGTGGCGGTGCCGCCACCTGGAATTCACCCCACCACTGGCTCAGGCGCAGCAGTTCCGGGTTATTCTCCACTTCAGCGCGCAACGCCAGCAGGTCATACGCGGCGCGGAACTTAGGATGCTCCATCAGTTTCCAGGCACGTTTACCGTGGCGACGCGACATGCGTAACTGAAGCTGCCAGATATCCCGGATCAGCGACGTGATACGTTTCGGGATCGCCAGCGCACGACAGGCTTCATCCAGCGTATCGTTCATCGCCATCGCAAAGGCTTCAAAATAGGTCAGGCCGCTTTCCTGCGCAATGCGTTCGGCCGCTTCAAGCTGCGGATACCAGAACATCGCCGCAAACAGGAAGGCCGGATTGACGCGCATGTCGTTGTGGATGCGGTTATCGGTGTTTTTCAGCACCTGAGCCAGCATCTTCTCCATCAGGCTGTCGCTCTGCTCGGTGAAGTTGCGCGCCAGCGTCGGGAACAACGGCTGGAACAGCTGGTATTCACACAGCTTGAGATAGGTGCTGTAACCGTAGCCAGCCTGCAGCAGCTTAAGCGACTCTTCGAACAGGCGCGCGGGCGGAATATCACGCAGCAGCGAGGCCAGACGCGGGATCGGCTCAGCCGTTTCCGGCGCAATGCTCATGTTGAGTTTGGCGGCAAAGCGCGCAACGCGCAGCATCCGCACCGGATCTTCGCGATAGCGGGTTTCCGGATCGCCAATCAGACGAATGATGCCCTGTTGCAGATCCTGCAGACCGCCAACATAGTCACGGACGCTGAAATCGGCGACGCTGTAGTAGAGGCTGTTGATGGTGAGATCGCGGCGCTGGGCATCATCTTCGATGGTGCCGAAAATGTTGTCGCGCAGCAGCATGCCGCTCTGGGCGCGCTGCGAGCTGTTGCGATCGTCTTCGCTCTCTTCCACCTGGTGGTGACCACGGAAGGTAGCAACTTCAATCACTTCCGGACCAAACATCACGTGCGCCAGACGAAAACGGCGGCCAACCAGGCGACAGTTGCGGAACAGCTTGCGCATCTGCTCTGGCGTGGCGTTGGTGGTGACATCGAAATCCTTGGGCTTTTGCCCCAGCAGCAAATCGCGCACGCCACCGCCTACCAGATAGGCTTCATAACCGGCTTTATTCAGGCGATAGAGCACTTTGAGGGCATTTTCGCTGATGTCTTTGCGTGAGATGGTGTGGCTTTCACGAGGAATGATGGTCATATGACTCTCTGGTTCAACCTCTGCAGGGGCTTCCTCTTCATCACGCTTCAGGACTTTCCGGCAAAAATTAGCTACTCGGGTAAAAATGGGACACCTCGACAGTGGCGTAAAAGGGTGTAGGTAAAATCAGCGGCTAATCATAGCCTGTTGAGAACCATTTGAGAATGCTGTTGTCTCTGCATCCGGTTTCAGGGCGTTGTCCTGGGGCATCAAAGCGATATTCCACTGCGACACCGCGTCAGACAGCAGTTTGTCCTGCGTTAAGTCCTGCCAGCCGCTGGAAACCGGCTGTCCGAGGAAGCGTAACGCCGCGACTAACAGCGGCCGGGCATCGCCATCCGGCAGTGACGGCGCATGATTCTGCTTCGACAACTTATTGCCGTCGTGATTCAGCGCCAGCGGTAAATGCAGATAGTCAGGGACCGGCCAGCCAAACTGCTGATAAAGCGCAATCTGCCGCACTGTCGGCTCAATCAAATCCGCCCCGCGAACGACTTCGGTGACGCCCTGAAAATGATCGTCGACCACCACCGCCAGGTTGTAGGCAAACAGGCCATCGCGACGGTGAATGATAAAATCTTCCTGCGCCAGTCGCGGGTCCGCCTGCACGTGGCCGCGCAACCGATCGTCAAACGCCAGGACCGGGTTATGCTGCCGCAAACGCAGGGCGGCATTCTCCGGCCCGCGCTGCCGATCGCGGCAGTAGCCATCATAGAAACCGCCGATCTGCTGAATGCGACGACGGGTACAGGTACAGAAATAACTCTGACGATGCTGCTGAAGCCAGGCCAGCGCGTCGCGGTAAGCCTGATGGCGCTGTGACTGCCACAATACCTCGCCGTCCCAGGTTAACCCGTAATGTTCCAGCTGATGCAGAATACGCGAGGCTGCGCCCGGCACTTCACGTGGCGGATCGATATCTTCAATCCGTACCCGCCAGATACCCTGCTGAGCACGTGCGCTCAGGTAACTGCCTAACGCAGCAATCAACGAGCCGAAATGAAGTTCACCAGACGGGGAGGGGGCGAAGCGACCAATGCAGGAGGCGGTCATAGGCGTTAAACGTGACCACGCAGCGGAAAAACCGGTTGGTGTTCCACTGCGTGGCAACGTGCTGGACGCGGCATTAGCCGGCCATTTGTTTCTCACGAATTTCTGCTAACGTCTTACAGTCGATGCAGAGATCGGCCGTTGGACGCGCTTCGAGACGGCGGATACCGATCTCAACGCCACAGGAATCGCAATAGCCAAAGTCGTCATCTTCGACTTTCTTCAGCGTCTTCTCGATCTTTTTGATCAGTTTACGTTCGCGATCGCGGTTACGCAGCTCCAGGCTGAACTCCTCTTCCTGCGCGGCACGGTCAACCGGGTCCGGGAAGTTGGCAGCTTCATCCTGCATATGCGATACGGTACGATCGACTTCGTCCCGCAATTGATTACGCCAGGCTTCCAGAATCTTGCGAAAATGGGTCAGCTGCGCGTCGTTCATATACTCTTCGCCCGGCTTCTCCTGATAAGGCTCCACCCCAGCGATGGCGAGAATACTCAGGGACGATGTTTTACGGTTTTGCCCTTCTTGCATGTTGTTTCTCCTGGATAACACGCACTATACCCTTCGACTTTCGTCTTGCAGGTGCGTTGCTGCTAGCCTGCTGTTTGACATCTACGGGGTACATCGATCCCCCATTGGGGAAAAAAACAGGCCGCTATAAATAACAGAAGCAGTCAAGGTTGGCAATTATTCGTGAACACACCTTGACAAGCCTGTGAGGAACAGCGTAATCGGGCCTTAGCATAGAACATTCTTATCACATAAAATTGCAAAAGATATTACAAGCTTACGTTAAGCGGCGTTTTAAGAAACATGCCCGCTGCGGATAAGTCCGCCTGATACGCTAAAACCTCCACGCCTTCCCGCTGCGCCTGGACCAGTTGCTCTGCGTAAGCCACGTCAATGTGACGCGCCGGGGAAACGTCCTCAATCCCCGAGTGCAGAACGGCAAACAACAAAACGGCCCGATGACCTTCTGCCGCGACCATAGCCAGCTCGCGCAGATGTTTCTGTCCCCGAACCGTCACCGCATCCGGAAAATAACCTTTTCCTTCATGTAAAAGGGTTACGGATTTCACCTCAATATAGCAGTTGCGTCGGTCCTGCGCCTTGAGCAGAAAATCAATTCTGCTTTTTTCACTGCCATATCTCACTTCTGCCTGTCGCTGCTGATAACCGGCCAGTTCGGGCAGGCGTTGCTGATCGAGCGCTTCAGCCACCAGCTGATTAGCGCGCAGGGTATTGACGCAGATCCAGTGGCCCTGTTGTGTCTCGGTCAGCTCCCAGCTGTGCGGGTATTTTCGCGTCAGGTTGTCTGAGGTGGAGTACCAGATCCGATCGCCTGGCGTGGCGCAGCCGGTCATGGCACCGGTATTGGCGCAGTGAATCGTCAGGATCTCGCCGGAAGGGGTTTCGACATCGGCCAGAAAACGCTTGTAACGGGCGATCAAGCGAGCGGGTTTGAGGGGCGGAAAAAAATCCATAAGCGTCCTGATTAAGGCTGTAACGGCCAGCTGGCCAGCGCACGATAGCGGGTCCGGCCCTGAGCGAAGTCAGAGGCGAACAGGGAAAACTGCGCGACGCGAAAGCGCCAGTGAAAGCCGCGTGGCGGCAGGGCGACCGGCTGCGTTGCCTGTCGCAATAGCGTGATGTGCGGATGAAACGGCTGCGGGCTCTGATGACAGCCGTGGCGGGCGGCCTGCGCTCGCAACAGGCTGGCCAGTTGCAACAGACCGCGCGGCGCGCGCTGGCAGCCGAGCCACACCACGCCGGGACGTGGCCAGTGACCGGCGTCATCCAGATCAAGATCAAACGCCGGCTGTACAATGCGCGACGCCAGGGTTTGCAGCCGCTGTGCGGTCTCTGGCGTCACCTCGCCAAGAAACGCCAGCGTCAGGTGCAGATTGGCGGCGGCTACCGGGCGGCCCGCCTCGGCGGAAAAGGTATCGGCCCGCCAGCGCACCAGCTGTTGCTGCATCGCGTCAGGCAGGCTGATGGCAAAAAATAAGCGTTGGGTCGACATGGCGCTCTCCGGCAAATATCACGGATGGATGCTACAATGCGCGCCATCTTAGCACAGGCAGAAGCGGAGTTTGCTGTGAGCGATTTACCGGTCAGCGCGGTGCTGCCTGACATCCTGGCGGCACTGAGCCGCGCCTCACAAATCCTGCTGGCGGCGCCGACCGGCGCGGGCAAATCAACCTGGCTGCCGCTGCAGCTATTGCAGCAGGCGGATCTGCCAGGCCGGATCATCATGCTGGAGCCGCGTCGGCTGGCGGCGCGCAACGTGGCGCAACGGCTGGCGGAGCAACTGGGTGAGCAGCCGGGGGGCACGGTCGGTTTCCGGATGCGCGGCGAAAGCTGTGTCGGGCCGCAGACCCGGCTGGAAGTGGTCACCGAAGGGATGCTGACGCGGATGCTACAGCACGATCCGATGCTGGACGGGGTTTCGCTGGTGATCCTTGATGAGTTCCACGAGCGCAGCCTGCAGGCCGATCTGGCGCTGGCGTTGCTGCTGGATGTCCAGCAGGGGCTGCGCGACGATCTGAAGATCATGCTGATGTCAGCCACGCTGGACAATGCGCGGCTGGCGGCACTGTTGTCAGACGCGCCGCTGATCGTGTCGGAAGGGCGCAGCTATCCGGTTGAACGGCGCTACGCGTCACTGAACACAACCGTGCGTTTCGAGGAAGCCGTGGCGCGTGAAGTGGCACAGCTGCTGCGCGATGAGTGCGGATCGTTACTGCTGTTTTTGCCCGGCGTGGCGGAGATCGAACGGGTCAGACGCGAGCTGGAATCACGCATTAGCGATGACGTCGATCTGACGCCGCTGTATGGCGCACTGCCGCTGGCGGCGCAGCGTCGGGCGATCCTTCCCGCGGCGCAAGGACGCCGGAAAGTGGTGCTCGCCACCAATATTGCCGAGACCAGCCTGACGATAGAAGGGATCCGGCTGGTGGTCGACAGTGCGCTGGAACGCAGCGCGCTGTTTGATGCCCGCAGTGGCGTGACCCGTCTGCAGACCCAGCGCATCAGCCAGGCCTCCATGACCCAGCGCGCCGGACGTGCCGGGCGTTTAATGCCGGGCATCTGTCTGCATCTGCTGCCACAGGAGCAGGCGTCTCGCGCGGCGGCACAGAGCGAGGCGGAGATCCTGCACAGTGATTTGTCATCGCTGTGGCTCGATTTGCTGCAGTGGGGCTGTACCCAGCCGCAACAGCTACAGTGGCTTGATCTGCCTCCGGCCAGACATCTGGCGGCGGCACAGCAGCAGTTAACCCGCCTTGGCGCGCTGGACAGTCATGGACTGCTCAACACGCTGGGACGGCGGATGGCAGCGCTGGGCTGCGATCCCCGGCTGGCGGCCATGCTGTGCGCCGCCGGTCAGGATGCCGATGCGGTCGCTACTGCCGCGCTGCTGGTGGCGATTCTGGAAGATCCCCCGCGCAGCGGCAGCGCCGATCTGCGCGATGCGCTGCACCGGCCGCAACCGCAGTGGCTGCGTCGGGCGCAGCAGTGGCAGCGACGGCTTAAGGTCAGCGGCGGCCGGGTGGACGACGACCGTTTTGCCGCCTTACTGGCGGTGGGCTTCGGTGATCGGCTGGCGCGCCGGCGTGACGAGAGCGGCCGCTATCAGCTGGCCAACGGCCTGGGTGCCATGCTGGATCAGCAGGATGGTCTGACGCGCAATGCGTGGCTGATCGCTCCGGCGTTGTTACAGGGCAGCACCACGCCGGATGCGCGGATGTTGCTGGCGTTGCCGGTCGACATTGAGGCGCTGTGTCAGCAGCAGCCTGCGCTGATTGAGCGGCGGACTGAAGTCGAATGGGATGAGGAGAAGGGCACCCTGCGCACCCTGCGACGTGAGCAGATTGGCGCGCTGGTGCTGAAAACCCAGCCGCTGGCCCGTCCGGAACCGGCGGTGCTGCAGGCGGCTATTCTGCGCTGGGTGGCGGAAAAGGGGCTGTCGGTGTTGGGCTGGACGCCTCAGGCGGAGCAGCTGCGCCTGCGCATCCAGTGTGCCGCACAATGGTTGCCGGAAGAGCCGTGGCCAGCGGTCGATGACGCCGCGCTGCTCGACAGCCTGCCACAATGGTTGCTGCCGCAGATGTCCGCCGTCCGCGATCTGAAAACGCTGCAATCGGTGGACCTCGTCAACGCGCTATTACATTTACTCACATGGTCACAACGCCAGCGGCTGGATAGTGCGCTGCCAACTCATTACACTGTGCCGACCGGAAGCCGGCTGCCAATCCGCTACCATGCGGACAAGCCCCCGGCACTGGCGGTGCGGATTCAGGAGATGTTTGGCGAAGCCACTAATCCCGCCGTCGCTGAAGGCCGGGTGCCGCTGGTGCTGGAGCTGTTATCGCCGGCGCAGCGCCCGTTACAGATTACCCGCGACCTGGCGGCATTCTGGCGCGGTGCATATCCGGAGGTCCGTAAAGAGATGAAAGGGCGCTATCCTAAACATCCCTGGCCAGACGATCCGGCCACCGCCTTGCCGACAAGGCGCACCAAAAAAATGTCCCCGCAAGGTTGAGGCCGCTGGATCGAATTCAGAGGGTTCTGCCATGCGGAACACCAGAAAGCAGTTAGAGTAGCGGCGCAGCCGTAAGCTATGCCTGGAGAATAAAAGCAATGTCTGGGAACGATCGCGAACCTATTGGGCGCAAAGGTAAACCGTTGCCGCCGCGCAGCAGTGCGCGCCGGGGACGCCGCAGGGATATCGAACAGGATATCGATCAGGATGATTTTAATGATGACGAGGAGGAAGCGCCGGTGCCACGTAAAGGTAAAGGTGGAAAACCGCCGCGCGGCAAACGCCGTTGGCTGGGATGGTTAATCAAGCTGTTCCTGGTGTTTGTTGTGGTGATGGCCGCATGGGGCGTCTACCTCGACTCGGAAATTCGCAGCCGGATTGACGGAAAAGTGTGGCAACTGCCCGCTACCGTCTATGGCCGTATGGTCAGCCTGGAACCGGGTATGGCCTACAACAAAAGTGAAATGGTGGCGCTGCTCGAGGGCACCCAGTACCGCGAAGTGTCACGTATCACCCGCCCTGGCGAGTTTTCGGTTAAAGGCAATACCATTGATTTGTTGCGTCGTCCGTTCGATTTCCCCGACAGTAAAGAGGGGCAGATCCACGCACGCATGAGTTTCAGCAAGGATGAGCTGAGCGAGATTAAAAATCTCGAAACCGGCCGTGATTTTGGCTTTTTCCGCCTCGATCCGCGGTTGATTACCATGCTGCAGTCGCCAAATGGCGAACAGCGTCTGTTTGTACCGCGCGCCGGCTTCCCGGATCTGCTGGTCGATACGCTGATTGCCACCGAGGATCGCCACTTCTACGAACATGACGGCATCAGCCCCTATTCAATTGGTCGCGCTTTCCTCGCCAACATCACCGCCGGTAAAGCGGTGCAGGGCGGCAGTACCCTGACCCAGCAGCTGGTAAAAAACCTGTTCCTCACCAACGAGCGTTCGCTGTGGCGTAAAGCGCGTGAAGCCTATATGGCGGTGATCATGGATGCGCGCTACAGCAAAGATCGCATTCTGGAACTCTATCTGAACGAAGTTTATCTCGGTCAGGCCGGCAGCGATCAGATCCGCGGTTTCCCGCTGGCCAGCCTCTACTACTTTGGTCGCCCGGTTGATGAGCTGAGCCTCGATCAGCAGGCGATGCTGGTCGGCATGGTGAAAGGAGCCTCGCTCTATAACCCATGGCGTAACCCGAAACTGGCGCTGGAACGCCGCAACCTGGTGCTGCGCCTGTTGCAGCAGCAGAAAGTGATCGACCAGGAGCTGTATGACATGCTGTCGGCGCGTCCGCTGGGCGTACAGCCTAAAGGCGGAGTCATTACGCCGCAGCCAGCCTTTATGCAGATGGTGCGTAATGAGCTGCAGGCGAAGCTCGGTGACAAGGTGAAAGATCTCTCCGGCGTGAAGATTTTCACCACCCTCGATCCGGTCTCGCAGGATGCGGCAGAAAAAGCGGTAATCGACGGCATTCCGACGCTGAAAAAACAGCGTGGCCTGAAGGATCTGGAAACCGCGATGGTAGTCGTTGACCGCTTCAGCGGCGAAGTGCGCGCCATGGTCGGCGGTGCCGATCCGCAGTATGCCGGTTATAACCGTGCGCTGCAGGCGCGTCGTTCTATCGGTTCGCTGGCAAAACCGGCCACCTATCTGACCGCGCTGAGCCAGCCGAACAGCTATCGTCTTAACAGCTGGATTGCCGATGAGCCCATCGCGCTGAAACAACCGAATGGCAGCGTCTGGAAACCGATGAACGACGATCGTCGCTTCAGCGGGAAAGTGATGCTGGTGGATGCGCTGACCAACTCGATGAACGTGCCTACGGTTAACCTGGGGATGACGCTGGGTCTGGATGCGGTTGTCGATACCTGGAACAAGCTGGGCGTGCCGAAAGAGCAGCTGCACCCGGTGCCAGCGATGCTGCTGGGGGCGTTAAACCTGACGCCGGTTGAAGTGGCGCAGGCGTTCCAGTCGATCGCCAGCGGCGGCAACCGCGCCTCACTGTCGGCGGTGCGTTCGGTGATTGCTGAAGATGGCAGCGTGCTGTATCAGAGCTATCCGCAGGCGCAGCGCGTTGAGCCGGCTCAGGCCGCTTACCTGACGCTCTACACCATGCAGCAGGTGGCCGATCACGGTACCGCACGTGCGCTGGGCGCGCGATTCCCGAATGCACATCTGGCGGGGAAAACCGGTACCACCAACGATCTGGTCGACAGCTGGTTTGCCGGTATCGATGGCAAAGAAGTGGCGATCACCTGGGTTGGACGGGATAACAACCAGCCGACCAAACTGTACGGCGCCAGCGGGGCGATGCAGCTCTATCGTCGTTACCTCGACAACCAGGCGCCTATGCCGTTGCAGCTGACGCCACCGGAAGATGTGTCGCTGATGAATATCGACTCGGCCGGTAACTTTGTCTGCGGCACCGGCAGCAGCACCTGGCGTTCGCTGCCAGTGTGGGCGCTGGACCCGAATGCGCTGTGTCAGCAACAGCAACAACAGGTTCAGCAGCAGCAACAGCTGTTTGATCAACAGCAACAGCAGCAGCAACCTTCCCAGCAACCGCAGGAGCAGAAAGAGAGCGACGGCGTAGCGGGATGGATAAAAGATATGTTTGGTAAATAATTTTACAGACTGGTTAAAAAGGGCGCTTCGGCGCCCTTTTTTTGTGCCTGATCAATACCGGTTAATCGCGCTGCAAACGGCGTCACGCCTGGGATTTATCCTTGCAGTCGCGACATCGTTTCGCATATTATTCGACCGTTATAATAATCATTATCGTTTCGATTCGCCTGCACATCCTTCATAGCTAAGAGACACCTTTATGAATGCGCGAACGACTTCAGTTTGTTGTACTAAGAAACACTTTTACCGCCAGCCTTTGGCAATAATGATTGCGCTGGCGCTGACCAGCCTGAGCAGCAACCTGTTCGCGGAAGAGACCCTGGTGGTGTCAGCAGACGGCGGTGCTGGCGTGGCGGGCGAAAGCGCATGGGGACCTGCGCCGACCATTGCGGCGAAACAGAGTGCCACCGGCACTAAAACCGATACGCCGATTGAAAAAAATCCGCAGTCGGTTTCCGTAGTGACGCGTGAAGAGATGGAGATGCGCAACGTCACCAGCGTCAAAGGGGCGTTTAACTATACGCCTGGCGTGCTGACCGGGAACCGCGGCAGCTCTGACGTGATTGATGCGCTGTCGATTCGCGGCTTTAGCGAAACCAATACCAACCAGTATCTGGATGGCCTGAAACTGCAGGGCGATAACTACTCTGAGTTCGCTATCGATCCTTACTTCCTGGAGCGCGCGGAGCTGCTGCGCGGGCCGGTCTCGGTGCTATACGGCAAGAGCAACCCTGGCGGGGTCGTCGCGCTGGTCAGCAAGCGGCCGGTGCAGGAAACGCTGCGTGAAGTTCAGTTCCAGATGGGTAACGATAACCTGTTCTCGACCGGCTTTGACTTTGGTGGCGCGCTGGATGATGACGGCGTCTACAGCTACCGTCTGACCGGCCAGGCGCGCAGTCAGGATGCGCAGCAGGCGATGAACAAAGAGAAGCGTTACACCCTCGCCCCGGCATTCAGCTGGCGTCCGGATGATCGCACCCGCGTTGATCTGCTGACCTATTTCCAGAACGAGCCTGAAACCGGCTATTACGGCTGGCTGCCGCGTCAGGGCACGGTGGTGCCGATTACCCGTGGCGACGGCAGCGAGTACAAACTGCCGACCAATTTTGATGAAGGCGAACAGAGCAATAAGATTTCGCGTAACACCAAAATGGTCGGCTATAACGCTGAGCACAGCTTTAACGATACCTGGACGGTGCGCCAGAACCTGCGCTATGCCGACCTGCGTACCGATTACCGCAGTATTTATGGCAACGGCTTCCTGCCGGAAACCCAGCAAATCACGCGCGGTTCGGCGGTCTCTGAAGAGAAGCTCAATCAGTTTGCGGTCGATACCCAGGTGCAGGCGAAATTCGCCACCGGCCAGCTCGATCATACGCTGTTGCTGGGGGTGGACTTCCAGCGGACCCGTAACGATATTGATGCCCAGTTTGGTATGGCTTCCAGTCTGAATGCGGTCAATCCGCAATATGGCAACGACAGCGTGACGCCCTATGACCAGCCTTATCAACATCTGGATAAGCAGCGTCAGACCGGTTTATATCTGCAGGATCAGATGGAGTGGGATCGCTGGGTACTGACCCTTGGCGGCCGCTATGATTACGCCATGAACTCCGTCTACGATCGGGTGGCGAATAGTGTCGATCGGCAAAACGATCAGGCCTTCACCTGGCGCGGCGGCCTGAATTATGTGTTCGATAACGGCATCGCGCCTTACTTCAGCTACAGCGAAGCCTTTATTCCTAATGCCGGTTCAACGTTAAACGGCGAAGCCTTTGACCCGTCGCGGGCTAAGCAGTATGAAGCTGGCGTGAAATACGTACCGAAAGATCGTCCGGTCGTGCTCACCGCCGCGGTTTATCAGCTGACCAAAACCAAAAACCTGACCGCCGATCCTGACAACGTTCTCTTTAGCGTACAGGGTGGTGAAATCCGGTCTCGCGGTGTCGAACTGGAAGCCAAAGCGGCGCTCAACGCTAACGTCAACCTGACCGCGTCATACACCTACACTGATGCGGAATATACCGAAGACACGTTGCTGAAAGGCAAAACGCCGGTACAGGTACCGAAGCATATGGCCTCCTTGTGGAGTGATTACACCTTCCACGAAACCGCCCTGTCAGGGGTGACAATCGGCGCCGGAGTTCGTTACGTGGGGGAAAGCCAGGGGCTGTATGCTGAGACCCCAGCTAATAGCGCTGCTGGACTCTCGAACCAGAACTTTAAGGTTGCCGGTTACACCACGGTCGACGCCGCGCTGAAATATGATCTCGCTCGCTTCGGTTTGCCCGGTTCGTCAGTCGGCGTCAACGTCAACAACCTGTTTGACCGCGAGTATGTTGCCAGCTGCTATCGTGACTACGCCTGTTACTGGGGCGCGGAACGCCAGATTGTCGGCACCGCCACCTTCAGATTTTGATTTAGCCGGGCGCTGCGGCGCCCGTTCACAGGGATTACCATGTCGTATCCGCACGCAGAAGACGTGACCTTTGCCCTGGATAACGCCAGCTTCCAGGTGCCGGGCCGTACCCTCCTTCAACCGCTGTCGCTGACCTTTCCGCCAGGCAAGGTCACCGCGCTGATCGGCCATAACGGCTCAGGCAAATCGACGCTGCTGAAAATGCTGGGTCGGCATCATCGCGCCAGCGCCGGACAGGTGCTGCTCAACCAGCAGCCGGTTGATCGCTGGAACAGCAAGGCCTTTGCCCGTCAGGTCGCCTATCTGCCGCAACAGTTGCCCGCCGCGGAAGGGATGACGGTTCGCGAGCTGGTGGCGATTGGTCGTTACCCGTGGCACGGTGCGCTGGGGCGCTTTGGTCAGGAAGATCGCGATCGGGTGGATGACGCCATCGCACGGGTCGGACTGAACGCGTTTGCCGGGCGTCTGGTCGACAGCCTGTCGGGCGGCGAGCGTCAGCGCGCCTGGCTGGCGATGATGGTGGCGCAGAACAGCCGCTGTCTGTTGCTGGATGAGCCGACTTCCGCGCTGGATATCGCCCATCAGGTTGAGGTGCTGGCGCTGATTCAGACGCTAAGCCGTGAGCGTGGGCTGACCGTCATCGCGGTGCTGCACGATATCAACATGGCGGCGCGCTACTGCGATCATCTGGTGGCGCTGCGTCAGGGTGCACTGATCGCCGAAGGCGGGCCAGAGACGATGATGCAGGCTGAGGTGCTCGGGACGATATATGGCATCCCGATGGGCATTTTACCGCACCCGCAGGGCGGTGCCCCGGTCAGTTTTGTCTACTAAGGATGGCTTCATGCCCGATCTGTTACGCCGTCGGCTGATGCTGGCACTGGCGGCTGCCCCGTTGCTCCGCAGCCTGCCGCTGCAGGCCGCCACGCCCGACCTGTCGCGCATTATTGCCCTGGAGTGGTTACCCACCGAACTGCTGCTGGCGCTTGGCGTTACGCCCTATGGGGTCGCGGATCTCCACAATTACAACATCTGGGTCGGTGAGCCGTCACTGCCCGCCGGTGTGGTTGACGTCGGCCTGCGCACCGAACCGAACCTTGAGCTGATGGCGCAGATGCAGCCTTCGCTGATCCTCTGCTCCAATGGCTACGGCCCTTCAAAAGAGAAACTGATGCGCATCGCGCCGATTATGGGGTTCGACCTCAACAGCGGTGATGGTAAACCGT
The DNA here is from genome assembly GCF_053474785.1 of Pantoea sp. PGP6. Classification (NCBI taxonomy): domain Bacteria; kingdom Pseudomonadati; phylum Pseudomonadota; class Gammaproteobacteria; order Enterobacterales; family Erwiniaceae; genus Pantoea; species Pantoea sp. PGP6. Next base: position 3,538,073 of record NZ_JBQBMA010000001.1, on the reverse strand, counting down.
TCAGCACCGCGCGCGCCTCGTTACGTCAGCTGGCTGCGCAGCTGGGGCTGAGCCGCAGGGCAGAGCAGCACCTGCGCGCGGTCGACAGCGAGCTGGCCGCAGCACGTCAGCGTCTGGCACCTTACGCCGGACGGACGCTGCTGCTGATGTCGCTGCTCGACAGCCGTCATGCTATCACCTTCGGTAAAAACAGCCTGTTTCTTGAAATCATGACCCTGCTGGGCCTGAAGAATGGCTGGCAGGGCGAAACTAACTTCTGGGGCAGTGCGGTGGTTGGGATCGAACAACTGGCCCCGCTGGGCGATGTGGATGTCATCTGCTTTGATCATGATAACGAGGCAGATATGCAGCAGCTGATGCGCAGCCCGCTGTGGCAGTCGCTGCCGTTTGTGCGTGCCGGACGCTTTCAGCGCGTACCGGCGGTCTGGTATTACGGTGCGACGCTGTCGGCACTGCACTTTGTTCGCGTGCTGGAACGCGCGCTGGAGACGCACTGATGCGCCATGCTCTGTTCCCTGCGGCGCTGCTCAGCCTGCTGTTTCTGCTGGCGCTTGGCCTGACGCTGGTTAACCTGCAGCAGGCGTTACCGCTGGCGCAGTGGTCACAGGCGCTGTGGTCGCCTGCCACCGATAACGTATCGCAGATGGTATTTCACTACAGCCTGCTGCCAAGGCTGGTGCTGGCACTGCTGGTGGGTGCCGGGCTGGGATTAGCAGGCTTGCTGTTTCAGCAGGTGCTGCGTAATCCGCTGGCCGAACCGACCACGCTGGGCGTCTCCTCTGGCGCACAGCTCGGCATCACCGTGGCGACCCTGTGGCAGTTGCCCGGCGGCGCGGTGACCCAGCAGTTTGCTGCCCTGATCGGGGCGGTGGTGGTTGGCGTGCTGGTGTTTGGCGTGGCGTGGCGCAAACGTCTGTCGCCGGTCACCCTGATTCTGGCTGGCCTGGTGCTGAGTCTCTACAGCGGCGCGGTGAACCAGATTTTCGCCATCTTCAATCACGACCAGTTGCAGAACATGTTCCTGTGGAGCACCGGTGCGCTGAATCAGATGAGCTGGGAAAACGTGCTGCAACTCTGGCCGCGTCTGCTGCTGGCGCTGTTGCTGACGCTGGCACTGCTGCGTCAGCTGACGCTGATGGGGCTGGATGATGGCGTGGCAAAAAATCTGGGACTGGCGCTGTCGCTGGCGCGAATTGGCGGCCTGACCCTGGCGATCCTGCTCAGCGCACAGCTGGTTAATGCCGCCGGTATTATCGGCTTTATCGGGCTGTTTGCGCCGCTGCTGGCGAAGCTGCTGGGTGGCCGGCGGTTACTCAGCCGCATGCTGCTGGCACCGCTGATCGGCGCGCTACTGCTGTGGCTGGCGGATGGGTGCGTGCAGTGGCTAAGCGTTCACTGGCGCGAGATTCCGACCGGTACCGCCACCGCGCTGCTGGGGGTGCCGATTCTGCTGTGGCTGCTGCCGCGGCTGCGTACCGGTTCGGTGCCACCGGCGCTGGATCAGGGGGATAACGTTCCGGCCGAGCGCCAGCATCTGCTGCGCTGGGTGCTGACTGGCCTGCTGGCGCTGGCGCTGCTGGCGTGGGGCGGCCTGGCGTTTGGCCGCAATGCCCAGGGCTGGATCTGGTCTGCGGGCGATATGCTCCATCAGCTGCTGCCGTGGCGCGCGCCGCGGGTACTGGCCGCGCTGGTGACCGGCCTGATGCTGGGCGTAGCGGGCAGCCTGATCCAGCGGCTGACCGGCAATCCGATGGCCAGCCCGGAAGTGCTTGGCATCAGTTCCGGTGCCGCCTGTGGTGTGGTGGTGATGATGTTCCTGGTGCCCGGCGATGCGCTGATGTGGCTGCTGCCAGCCGGCGCAATCGGCGCGGCGCTGACCCTGATGGTGATTATGCTGGTGGCCAGCCGTGGCGGTTTTTCACCGGAGCGGATGCTGCTGGCGGGGATGGCGCTGAACAGCGCGTTTGTCACGCTGCTGATGCTGCTGCTGGCCAGTGGCGATCCGCGCATGGGCGGCCTGCTGAGCTGGATCTCCGGCTCAACCTACAATATCAGTGCCAGCCAGGCGATACAGAGCGCTGGCTGCGCGCTGCTGCTGGTGGCGCTGGCTCCGCTGGCCAGCCGCTGGCTGACGCTGCTGCCGCTCGGCAGTGCCACGGCACGCTCAGCTGGCATGGCGTTAACCCCGGCCCGCCTCAGCCTGCTGCTGCTGGCAGCCGCGCTGACGGCCAGCGCCACGCTGACCATCGGCCCGCTGAGTTTTGTCGGATTGATGGCACCACATATGGCACGGATGCTGGGCTTCCGTCGGGCATTACCGCAGTTGCTGCTGTCAGGCTTGCTTGGGGCGGGACTGATGGTGCTGGCGGACTGGTGCGGGAGGATGCTGGCGTTTCCGGATCAGATTCCGGCCGGGCTGATGGCGACCTTTCTCGGCGCGCCTTACTTCATCTGGCTGCTGCGACGTTCAGGCTAAAAAAGACCGGCCTCAGCCGGTCTTATTACCCATTTTACAGCTTCGCGAAGCAACGACGTGCGGCGTCGATGGTGCGCTGAATATCTTCCTCGCTGTGGGCCAGCGACATAAAGCCAGCCTCAAAGGCCGACGGAGCAAAGTAGACGCCTTCTTCCAGCATCAGGTGGAAGAAAGTTTTGAAACGCTCAACATCACAGCGGGTCACGTCGGCGTAACAGGTCACGCTGTCAGCATCGGTGAAGAACAGGCCAAACATCCCGCCAACGTGGTTGACCACCAGCGGAATATTTTGCTGCTGCGCCGCATCACGCAGGCCAGTCGCCAGTTTGCGGGTCAGGGCATCCAGCGTCTGATGGGTGCCGGGCTGCGCTATCTGGGTCAGACAGGCATAACCGGCTGCCATGGCGATCGGGTTGCCCGACAGCGTGCCAGCCTGATAGACCGGACCGGTCGGAGCCAGCGCCGCCATCACCTCACGACGACCGCCAAACGCGCCAACCGGCATACCGCCACCGATGATCTTACCGAGGCAGGTCAGGTCAGGACGGACGTTGTAATACTCCTGCGCACCGCCCAGCGCCACGCGGAAGCCGGTCATCACTTCATCAATGATCAACAGCGCGCCAAACTCATCACACAGCGCCCGCAGGCCCGGCAGGAAGTCTGGCTGCGGCGGAATGCAGTTCATGTTGCCGGCCACCGGCTCAACGATGATCGCGGCGATAGCCTCCGGGTATTGTTCAAAGGCGGCGCGGACCGAATCGAGATCGTTGTAGGTGCAGGTCAGGGTATGCTTAGCGAAATCGGCCGGGACGCCTGGCGAATTGGGCTGGCCGAGGGTTAATGCGCCCGAACCCGCTTTGACCAGCAGATGATCGGCGTGACCGTGGTAGCAGCCTTCAAATTTGATAATTTTATCGCGGCCGGTAAAGCCACGCGCCAGACGAATGGCGCTCATGGTGGCTTCGGTACCGGAGTTGACCATGCGCACCATCTCCATGCTCGGCACCAGTTCGCACACCAGTTGCGCCATGGTGACTTCCATCTCCGTTGGTGCGCCAAAGCTCAGACCGCGCTCAGCGGCCTCAATCACCGCGTTGCGAATCCCGGCGTTATTGTGCCCCAGCACCATCGGACCCCATGATCCGACATAATCAATGTAGGCTTTGCCATCGGCGTCATACAGGTAGGCACCGTTGGCGTGTTCGATAAACAGCGGAACGCCGCCCACACCGGTAAATGCGCGTACCGGCGAGTTTACGCCACCCGGAATCAGGCGTTGTGCCTCGGCAAACAGTTGTTCGGACTTACTCATTTTCGGCTCCAGCGGTTCATAAAAATATCGCGCCATTCTACGGAAGAGGCGCAGCAGACGAAAGCCGGTTTCACCAGCCGCTATACTTAACCTTAGTGAAAGCGGCACAGAGTGCGAAGGGCAGAGCTTGATTGCGCTGAGGTGCTGGCAGATAATAGCGGTATTAAGGTCGTTTTCTGACCTGGACGTTTAGCGGAGTAAAACATGAGTGATGATGTAGCAGCACTGCCGTTGCAGTTTACCGACGCAGCAGCCACCAAGGTGAAGAACCTGATTGCCGACGAAGAGAACCCGGCGCTGAAATTACGCGTTTATATCACCGGCGGGGGTTGCAGCGGCTTCCAGTACGGTTTTACTTTTGATGACCAGATGAATGACGGCGATATGACCATTGAGAAGCAGGGCGTCTCGCTGGTGGTCGATCCGATGAGCCTGCAGTATCTGGTGGGCGGCTCGGTGGACTACACCGAAGGGCTGGAAGGATCGCGTTTTATCGTCACTAACCCGAACGCGAAAACCACCTGCGGCTGTGGTTCTTCTTTCAGTATCTGATGACGCAGGCCGTCTTCCTGACGGCCTCGTTTACCACTCTATCGTTACCAGCTGATGGTTCCGTCTCTGATTCCCCTCTGATTGAATGACACTGCGTGTCACCCGCGGTTGCGCGCTTGCCTGTCTGCCGCAATCGATCTGCGGCACAGCCTGCGCATCAGGACTGTGAATTTCACAGCGTGAAAAGATGACAAGCCTGACGCCAATAGAGCCGGTGACCGATCCCGCCAGCGTGTACGCCGGGATCAGCAGCCCCATCGCCAGTAGCAGTGCTCTGGTCATGTAAAGTTCCTGGTGTTGTTCAAAAAGCGCTAAGCGCTAAAAAGGACGGCGAGCATACGTGGCGCGCGCGTCTCATATCTTGATTAACGGCAAAAAAGGCTGTTTCTTTAATCGATTAGTTGGATTTTTGTGCGGGATGCAGCGCAGCGCACAGCTGTTTTGCCGCCAGTAACAGGCGCGGGCCGGGACGGCTGAGCCAGTCATCATTAATCGCAATCACCGGCACGCTGAGCTGCGGTTGCCAGTAGGTCCGGACGTTGTCAGCCTGGTGGTCACTGCCGCCGATCACAATCGCCTGCGGATGCCGCATCAGTACCTGTTCACGGCTGACCTGCGGCCAGCTGACCCGGCTGTCGGCAAAGATATTCCTGCCGCCACACAGTTCAATGATCTCATTCTGTAAGGTCGATTTTGCGGCGGTAAACAGCGGCTGCTGACCAAACTGAAAAAACAGCGGCACCACCGGCAGGTGAGCGTAGCGCTGGCGCAGGGCGGCCTGCTGCTGACGCAACTGCTGCGCGGCCTTAACTGCCTGTTCAGGATGCGGACTCCACGGCGCCAGTTTTTCCAGTGTGGCAATCATCTGATCCAGCGTGACCGGATCGATCCATTCGATTTTCAACCCGAGCTGCTGCAGCTGGTCGATCTGTCGCTGCGGATTGCCGCCACGCCAGGCTAATACCAGATCCGGCTTCAGTTGCAGAATACGCTCGAGGTTAATCCCCTGCCAGTTGGCTACCTGCTCAATCGGTTTCGCCTGCGGCGGATAGTCGGACCAGGCGCTGACCGCAATCGGCGTAATGCCGGCGGCGAAGGCGAGTTCAGTCAGATGGGGCGCGAGGGTGATAACGCGCGGAGGGGAAGCCAGCAGGCTGCCGCTGATCAGCAGCAGCCAGCAGAACAGCAGAGTTTTAGCCACGCGCCAGACGCGCCAGCAGGTTCTCCACCATCAGCGACGACTGCTTAGCCGCGACGCTGAGGAACTCATCAAAGCTCAGATGCGAGGCCTGATCAGCGACGTCAGAAATGGCACGAACCACCACAAAAGGCACCTGGAACTGGTGGCAGACGTGACCGATAGCTGCGGCCTCCATTTCCACGGCAATAGCCTGTGGAAACTGCTGACGAATGCGCGCCAGCGGCTCGGCGCCGTTGATAAAGGCGTCTCCGCTCACCACCAGACCACGCACCGCATTCAGATCGAGCTGCTTAATGCAGGCTTCGGCTGCTGCAATCAAACCCCTGTCGGCAACAAAGGCTGCCGGGCAGCCTGCCATCTGACCCGGCTCATAGCCAAAAGCCGTGACGTCGGCATCGTGATAGCGCACTTCTTCTGATACCACGATATCGCCCACGCTCAGCGAAGCCGCTAAGCCGCCAGCCGAACCGGTGTTGATCACCACGTCTGGCTTACACAGTTGCAGCAGCAGGGTGGTACCCAGCGCGGCGGAGGTTTTGCCAATGCCCGATTTCAACAGCGCAACTTCAACGCCATTCAGGGTGCCGGTATAAATTTCACAGCCAGCCAGCGATAAAGTTTGACGGTTTTCGATTTTGTCGCGCAGCAGGGTAACTTCCTGCTCCATCGCACCAATAATGCCTGCTTTCATAGTGAGTCCCGCTAATGTAAAAAGTCATAATTTAAGGCATAGTCTACCATGGCTAACAGGGGATTAATTCACCAAAAAATAAGGGGTAATGAATGTCAGCGATCAATTTCAGGAAGAAGATCAGCTTCTCGCGCCCTTATACCAGTCGAAAAGATCCGGAGGGGGAATATTACATTACCCGCCACTTCGAGAGCGATCGTGGACGGATTATTAACTCCGCAGCGATTCGCCGTTTGCAGCAAAAAACCCAGGTGTTTCCGCTGGAGCGCAATGCCGCGGTGCGTTCAAGGCTGACGCATTCGCTGGAGGTGCAGCAGACCGGACGCTATATCACCAAGGAGATCCTGCAGACCCTGAAAATGCAGGGCGGACTGGCGCAATATGGACTGGACGAGCTGGAAGGCGCGTTTGAGAGCCTGATTGAGATGGCCTGTCTGATGCACGACGTGGGGAATCCCCCGTTCGGGCATTTTGGTGAGGCGGCGATCAACGACTGGTTTGAAGATAATCTGCCGGCTGAACTGGTTGATCCGCTGGTGGCCGGGGTAGAAGGCGAGACGCAACGCCGCGCCTTCGATCAGCTAAACGCGATGATTCGACAGGATTTGTGCCACTTTGAAGGCAATGCGCAGGCGATTCGTATGGTTCATACGCTGCTGCAACTTAACCTCAGCTACTCACAGGTTGCCTGCATTCTTAAATATACCGCGCCCGCCTGGTGGCAGGGCGAGAAGCCCGCCGAATTCAGCGTGTTAATGAAAAAGCCGGGCTTTTATCTCTCCGAGCAGGACTATATTAGCGACCTGCGCGCCGCGACCAATATGGCAGAGCACCATCGCTTTCCGCTGACCTATATAATGGAAGCCGCCGATGATATCTCCTATTGCATTGCCGATTTGGACGACGCTGTAGAAAAAGATATATTTAATGTTGAGAGTTTGTATGAGTTTCTCAATAAAGCCTGGGGGCCGGTAAAAAATAATGACGCTTTCAGCCGTACCATCGGCGAAGCCTGGCGTGAGGCCTGCAGTAAAAAGCGCCGCAGCCGCAGCGATCAATTCTTTATGTCATTACGCGTAAATGTTCAGAGCGTGCTGGTGACCTATGCAGTGAAGCGTTTTGTTGATAATCTGCCCGCCATATTTGACGGTAATTTCAATCATGCCTTGCTGGAAGATGATGGCGAAGAGGGCCGTTTGTTGCAGTTGTTCAAAACGGTGGCGCGCCAGCAGGTATTTAATCATTCCGAAGTCGAGCAGCTGGAATTACAGGGATATCGGGTTATTAAGGGATTACTGGAAATTTATCAGCCGCTGATGCTGCTCAATTATGAATCGTTTACCACGCTGATAAATGAAGACTTTCTGCGGCACCATCCGATTGAGACCCGGCTTTTTCATAAACTTTCCGGCAAGCATCGTAAAGCTTATCTGCATAAAATGCGCACCCTGGTGGTGGAACATAAATATGAGCGCCTGCTGTGGGAGCGATATTATCGTTTTCGTCTGATTCAGGATTATATTAGCGGAATGACCGATCTCTATGCCTGGGATGAGTACCGGCGGCTGATGGCTGTCGAATAATCACCAATTGTAAAGAGCGCGAATAAATTTTTACCTTTGCTTGAAACTTTAAAAGGAACTTCGCGCTAAAACATTTATCTCAACACCGACCACAGCAATGGTCTGAACAGTTATCCTCAAGAGAAACCAAAAATGAAAAAAAAGAGTTTAATGTTAAGTGCGCTGGCCCTGAGCCTGAGTATGGCCCTGGCGCCCGTCACGGTTTCCGCTGCGCAAACCGCCTCTTCTGATAGTCAGCAACTGCCGAGCCTGGCACCGATGCTGGAGAAGGTGATGCCGTCAGTGGTCAGTATCAGCGTTGAAGGCACCACCACGGTGAAAACGCCGCGTATGCCGCAGCAGTTCCAGCAATTCTTTGGTGATAACTCGCCTTTCTGTCAGGATGGCTCGCCGTTCCAGAGTTCACCGATGTGCCAGAGCGGCGACGGCTCTGCTGGCGGCGCGCCGGCACCAAATACCCAGCAGGAAAAATTCCGTGCGCTGGGATCGGGCGTGGTGATCAATGCTGAAAAAGGCTATGTGGTGACCAACAACCACGTAGTGAATAACGCCACTAAAATTCAGGTCCAGCTGAGCGATGGCCGCCGCTATGACGCCAAAGTGATCGGTAAAGATCCCAGCTCCGACATTGCGTTGATCCAGCTGCAGGACGCTAAAAACCTCACGGCGGTGAAACTGGCCGACTCTGACAATCTGCGGGTCGGTGACTACACCGTGGCGATCGGTAACCCGTATGGCCTGGGTGAAACAGTCACTTCAGGTATCGTCTCCGCGCTGGGTCGTAGCGGCCTGAATGTGGAAAACTACGAGAACTTTATCCAGACGGACGCGGCGATTAACCGCGGTAACTCCGGTGGCGCGCTGGTTAACCTTAACGGTGAACTGATCGGCATCAACACCGCGATTCTGGCACCGGATGGCGGCAACATCGGTATCGGCTTTGCTATCCCGAGCAACATGGTGAAAAACCTGACGGCGCAGATGGTGGAGTTTGGTCAGGTTAAACGCGGTGAACTGGGTGTGATGGGCACCGAGCTTAACTCTGAGCTGGCGAAAGCGATGAAGGTCGATGCACAGCGCGGAGCCTTTGTCAGCCAGGTACTGCCAGGTTCGGCGGCGGCGAAAGCCGGTATCAAAGCGGGCGATGTGGTGGTGTCGATGAACGGCAAACCGCTGACCAGCTTTGCTGCGCTGCGTGCTGAAGTCGGTTCATTGCCGATTGGCACCACCCTGAAACTGGGTCTGCTGCGTGATGGCAAACCGCTGGATGTGTCGGTTCAGCTGCAGCAGAGCAGCCAGGCGAAAGTCCAGTCGGCCACCATCTACACCGGCATTGAAGGGGCCGATCTCAGCAATAGCGACGCTGGCGATAAAGGGGTTCGCGTGGATAACGTCAAAGCGGGCAGCGCTGCCGCTCGTATCGGCCTGAAAAAAGGCGACGTGATTCAGGGCGTGAACCAGCAGCCGGTGACCAACCTGGGCGAACTGCGTAAAATCCTTGATTCCAAACCGTCGGTGCTGGCGCTGAACGTCAAGCGCGGCGACAGCAACATCTACCTGCTGATGCAGTAAGCGGCAAGGCATTGCTATCAGGCGGACTTCGGTCCGCCTTTTTTATTGCCTCAATTCGTGCCGGTCAGAGTGTGATGCTGACCGCAAATTCACTAAATGCCCACCTGGCTCTGTGCAGTTGCACAATGTTCTGGCCGCCTTGCATGCGTATTCTATCTCTCCCCCTCTTTTTCAGGAGTAATGGATGGCTACCTATCATCTTGATGCCCGGCTGGCGCAGGATATCGTGGCGCGCACCATGAAAATTATTGACAGCAATGTCAACGTGATGGATGCGCGCGGCCGGATTATTGGCAGCGGCGATCGCGAGCGCATTGGGGAATTGCACGAAGGCGCGCTGCTGGTGCTCTCTCAGGGGCGGGTAGTGGACATTGATGAAGCGGTGGCGAAACATCTGCACGGGGTGCGGCCCGGCATTAATCTGCCGCTGCGGATAGACGGCGATATTGTCGGGGTCATCGGCCTGACCGGTGAGCCGCTGGCGCTGCGGCATTATGGTGAGCTGGTCTGTATGACGGCGGAGATGATGCTGGAGCAGGCGCGACTGCTGCATATGCTGGCGCAGGACAGCCGTCTGCGCGAAGAGCTGGTGCTGAATCTGATTCGCAGCGATACCCTGTCGCCGCAGCTGACCGAATGGGCGCAGCGGCTCGGCATCGATCTTAATCAGCCGCGCGTGGTGGCCGTGGTTGAGGTCGATAGCGGCCAGCTGGGCGTCGATAGCGCAATGTCAGAGTTGCAGCAGCTGCAAACGTTGCTGATCACGCCGGAGCGCGACAACCTGATCGCCATTGTTTCGCTGACCGAAATGGTGGTGCTGAAGCCGGCGCTGAATGGGCACGGCCGTTACGATCAGGAGGATCATCGTCGGCGGGTCGAGCAGTTATTACAGCGAATGAAAGAGAGCGGCCATCTGCGGATGCGGATTGCGCTGGGAAACTTTTTCACCGGCCCCGGCAGTATTGCGCGTTCCTATCGTACCGCCCGCACCACCATGATGGTTGGCAAACAGCGTATGCCCGAGGTGCGCAGCTATTTTTATCAGGATCTGGTGCTGCCGGTACTGCTCGACAGTCTGCGTGGCGGCTGGCAGGCCAATGAACTGGCGCGGCCACTGGCGAAACTCAAGAGTATGGATAACAACGGTTTGCTGCGGCGAACGCTGATCGCCTGGTTCACCCATAATGTGCAGCCGAGCGCGACTGCGCGTGCGCTGTTTATTCACCGTAATACGCTGGAGTATCGGCTGAACCGGATTTCGGAGTTAACCGGGCTGAATCTCGGGCACTTTGACGATCGGCTGCTGCTCTATGTGGCGCTGCAGCTGGATGAGCAGGGATGAGCGGGGCGGTAACGCCGACATAAAAAAGGCCAGCAGAGCTGGCCTTTTTCGTCACTGACAGCCGATTAACGACCGTTGCGGGTCAGTTTTTCGAGGTCAGATTCGATTTCGGTAATTTTGTGTGACACTACGCTTTCCAGGTGGCGCAGGTCATCAAGAATTTTACGTTTCAGATCCACTTCAACCTGGTCGCGCTGGCAAATCTGGTCCAGCTCGTCAATCACGTAACGCAGATTCGGGCTGATTTCCTGTACTTCTTTGTAGCCCTGGGTAGCGTGATCGGCCACCACTGTTTTACGCTGACGCGGGTATTTGAATTTCACGCTTTTCGCGAAAAACTCGCCTTTATCTTTGCGGAAGTAGATCTTCAGAATATCGTTATTGGCTTCCTGACGCAGGCTGTAACGATCAATATCATCCGGATTACTGATACCTAAGCTTTTCAGATTGTCATACATAGCGTTGTTTCCATCAAAAGGTGAGAAGCGCGCAGTCTTGTTCATGACGTCTGACAACTGTAGACATAAATAAGCAGGATGAACATTGCGCGACGGGATTTAACTGGCGCGGATTATGACCTGAATAAAAAATAAACGCACCAGTTAATTCGCGGCGCAAAACAGGATGTTGGCGGGGAAGTGTAAAGAAAAGATGACGGGCCGGTTTCCAGCCCGTCACTTAAATCAGTCGATGGTGCGCAGCAGTTCGTTGATACCTGTTTTGCCGAGCGTTTTCGCATCGACTTTCTTCACGATTACCGCACAGTAGAGGCTGTAGCTGCCATCTTTAGACGGCAGGTTACCTGAGACCACTACGGAACCGGCTGGCACGCGGCCGTAATGCACTTCGCCGGTCTCACGGTCATAGATTTTGGTGCTCTGACCGATGTAAACGCCCATTGAGATCACTGAGCCTTCTTCAACAATCACGCCTTCGACGATTTCAGAGCGTGCGCCAATGAAGCAGTTATCTTCGATGATGGTCGGGTTGGCCTGCAGCGGTTCCAGCACGCCGCCGATGCCTACGCCGCCGGAGAGGTGAACGTTTTTACCAATCTGCGCACAGGAGCCAACGGTTGCCCAGGTATCCACCATGGTGCCTTCATCCACGAATGCGCCAATGTTAACGTAAGAGGGCATCAGCACCGTGTTGCGGGCGATATAGGCACCCTGACGCACAGCCGCTGGCGGAACCACACGGAAACCGGCCTCTTTGAAACGCGCTTCATCCCAGCCAGCAAATTTCATCGGCACTTTGTCATAAAAACGGGTTTCAGCACCTTCCATCACCTGGTTGTCGTTGATGCGGAAAGAGAGCAGTACCGCTTTCTTCAGCCACTGATGCGTTACCCACTCACCGTCGATCTTTTCGGAAACGCGCAGTGCACCGCTGTCCAGCAGAGAGATAACCTGGTTGATGGCATCACGGGTTTCACTGTCAACGCTGGCTGGGGTGATATCAGCACGACGTTCGAAGGCGGATTCAATAACGCTCTGTAACTGTTGCATATTTTTTTCCTGATCTGTCATGTGCAGTGCCGGATAATCACCCGACACGAGTAAAAAGTTTAAGGTTCACAAATCGACTTTGGTCACACTTTATCGTTTGGATTAAGGGCTTCTGTCAACCGTTGTTGCAACGCTTTACGCATTTCTTCATCCAGCGCCTGACGCTCACTGTTGGCGAGAATAAACAAATCCTCGACCCGTTCACCGATGGTGCTGATGCGCGCGCCGTGCAGCGAGACGCCGAGATCGGCAAACACTTCGCCCACTCGCGCCAGCAGGCCGGGCTGATCAAGGGCCACCAGCTCGAGGTAGCTGCGGCGATCGGTATGGGTTGGCAGAAAATTGACTTCGGTATCGACGCTGAAGTGCTTCAGCCTGGCCGACGGACGACGGGTTCGCGGCGGCACCCAGTCTGACTGGGTAATCGCCTGCTCCAGCGCCTGAATAATCATCGGATGGCGATCCGGTGCCAGCGGGCTGCCGTCGGGCTCCAGCACGATAAACGTATCCATCGCCATGCCGTCGCGGCTGGTAAAGATTTGCGCATCGTGCACGCTGAGATTACGGCGATCCAGTTCGCCCGCCACTGCGGCAAACAGGTGCGGCCGATCCGGACTCCAGATAAAGATTTCAGTGCCGCCGCGCGTGGCCTGCGGGCTGACCAGCACCAGCGGTTTTGTCAGATCGTGGCCCATCAGATGGCGGGCATGCCAGGCGATCTGATTCGGCGTATGCCGCAGGAAATAATCGGCGCGGCAGCGGTTCCAGATCTGATGCAGCCGCTCTTCATCAATATTGTCCATCCGCAATAGCGCCAGCGCCTGCAGACGATGGTGACGCACCCGCTCACGCAGGTCCGGGCTGTTCTCCATGCCGCGTCGCAGCTGTTTCTCGGTGGCGAAAAACAGTTCTCGCAACAGGCTCTGCTTCCAGCTGTTCCACAGGCTTTCGTTGGTGGCGCAGATATCCGCCACGGTGAGGCAGACCAGATAGCGCAGGCGATTTTCATTCTGCATCACCTCGGCGAACTGCTGGATCACCGTCGGGTCCTGAATATCGCGGCGCTGCGCGGTGACCGACATCAGCAGATGATGGCGCACCAGCCAGGCAACCAGCTGCGTTTCACGCGAGTTCAGGCCGTGCATTTCAGCGAAGTCGAGTGCGTCCTGTGCGCCGAGAATCGAGTGATCGCCGCCGCGCCCTTTGGCGATATCGTGCAGCAGCGCGGCCATCAGCAACAGCTCCTGCTGCGGCAGGCGCGGCCAGAGTTCAACGCACAGCGGATGCTGCGAGCGGGTGGCTTCGCTGGCGAAGCTTTCCAGCTTCTGCAATACGCGAATGGTGTGCTCATCAACGGTGTAGGCGTGGAACAGATCAAACTGCATCTGGCCGACAATATGGCCCCACAGCGGGGTGTAAGCCCACAGCACGCTGTGACGGTGCATCGGCACCAGCGCCCGGCTGACGGCGCCAGGATGACGCAGAATAGACATAAAGGTGCGGCGCGCTTCCGGAATCTGACACAGCGGCTGTTTCAGATGGCGGCGCGCATGGCGCAGATGGCGCAGGGTGGTGGAGTAGATGCCTTTGATGCTGTCGTTACGCACCATGACGTAGAACATGCGCAGAATTGCCTGCGGCTCACGCTCAAACAACGTTTCATCGCGCAGGTCAATCAGGTCGCCGCGTAGCTGAAAGTCATCGTCGATCGGGCAGGGTTTTTCGCTGGTGGACAACGCCAGAATCGCTTCATCGAACAGCTGCAGCAGCATCTGGTTCAGCTCGCCAATCCGGCGCGTCACCCGGTAAAAGTCTTTCATCATCCGCTCGACCGGCTCGTTGCCTTCGCCCTGATAATTAAGACGTTGCGCCACGCTGAGCTGGCGATCAAACAGCAGACGGTTGTCGTAGCGGGGCAGCGAAAGATGCAATGCGAAACGGATCCGCCAGAGAAATTCCTGACACTCATTCAGCTCGCTGCGCTCCACTTCAGTGAGGAAACCGAAGCCGACCATCTCATCCAGGGTGGTGGCGCCAAAGTGGCGGCGCGCCACCCATTGCAGGGTATGAATATCGCGCAGGCCGCCGGGGCTGCTTTTGATGTCTGGCTCAAGGTTGTAGCTGGTGCCGTGATAGCGCTTATGACGCTCCTGCTGCTCTTCAATTTTGGCGGCGAAAAAGCACGATGAAGGCCAGAAGCCGTCGCTGAAGACGTTTTTTTGCAGTTCAAGGAACAGCGCCACGTCACCGGTCAGCATCCGCGATTCAATCAGATTGGTGGCTACCGTCAGATCCGATAAGCCCTCCAGCAGACACTCCTCCAGCGTGCGCACGCTGTGGCCAACCTCCAGCTTCAGGTCCCACATCAGGGTCAGCAGTTCGCTGGTGCGCTGTGCAGCCTGTTCATCCAGCGGCTGACGGCTGAGGATCAGCACGTCTATGTCTGAGAGCGGATGCAGCTCGGCACGGCCATAGCCGCCAACGGCCACCAGCGCGATGGCGCTCATCTGATCAAAGCCGAAAAAGCGCCACAGACGACGCAGCAGGCGATCGATAAACAGCGTGCGGGCATCAATCAGCGGCTCGACGGCTTCACCGGCGTCGAAAGCGGCAGACAGATGGTGCTGAAACTGCTCCAGCCGCTGTTTCAGAATGTCGCGGGTGAGCTGATCGTCATCCCATTCGGCCGGGGAATCGATCAGACCGTTTTGTACCTCTTCCGACAGGCTCACGCTCATGCAGCTCTTCTCTTCTTCAGCCAAAAAAAAACCGGCTTAGCGCCGGCTTGATTCTGTAGTGGGGGAATTACCCTTCAGCAACCAGCACCGCAGGCAGGGTGTCATCTTTGCGCAGGGTTAAGATCTCACAGCCGTTTTCCGTCACCACAATAGTATGCTCATACTGCGCGGACAAGCTGCGATCTTTGGTTTTTACCGTCCAGCCATCTTTCATGGTGCGGATGCGGTAATCGCCCGCATTCACCATCGGTTCCACGGTAAATGTCATGCCCGCCTGCAGCACCACGCCGCCATCGTCGGCATCATAATGCAGCACCTGTGGCTCTTCATGGAAGCCCTTGCCGATGCCGTGGCCGCAATACTCACGTACCACCGAGAAGTCATTCGCTTCGACATATTTCTGAATCGCCCGGCCCAGCTCACGCAGACGGATACCGGGCTTGATCAGACGCAATGAGAGATAGAGGCTCTCCTGAGTGACGCGGCACAGACGTTCGCCCTGGATGGTCGGCTTGCCGACGATAAACATCTTAGAGGTATCGCCGTGATAGCTATCTTTAATTACGGTGACATCAATATTGATGATGTCGCCGTCTTTTAGCTGGCGGTCATCGCTGGGAATACCGTGACAAACGACTTCATTGACCGAAATGCAGACCGATTTCGGAAAGCCGTGATAGCCCAGACAGGCAGAAATCGCCTGCTGATGCTGCGTGATGTAGTCATGGCAGATGCGATCCAATTCACCGGTAGTCACGCCCGGCTGAACGTGTGGCTCGATCATCTCCAGCACCTCGGCAGCCAGACGGCCAGCGACGCGCATTTTTTCGATTTCTTCAGGGGTTTTAATTGAAATTGCCATTAAATTAATCCGCATTTGTCGAAATTTTCGACAATAATGAACTCTGTGCTGTCATGTTAGCAGTCAGCAAATGGGCTGCCAAATAGAGAACACGCTGGCCGCGGTCAGCGATCATTTATTGGCGTCACTGGGCTGATTGTGGTATAAAGCGCGCCGACGATTCTCTGTATGGCCGTTTCGGTCAGCAGGAAACGCATAACTCTCATTATGTGTAATAAAACACACATGTATCGACACATACGCCGGGGTGCCTTGAAAAAGGTCGGTCGTATGGGATACATGGAGGCCCAACCCCAATCAAACTTTAGAGGTTATCATGGCAACTGTTTCCATGCGCGACATGCTCCAGGCTGGTGTTCACTTCGGTCACCAGACCCGTTACTGGAACCCAAAAATGAAGCCATTCATCTTTGGTGCCCGTAACAAGGTTCACATCATCAACCTGGAAAAAACTGTCCCTATGTTCAACGAAGCTCTGGCTGAACTGAACAAGATCGCTTCCCGTAAAGGTAAGATCCTGATCGTAGGTACTAAGCGCGCTGCTGCTGAAGCGGTAAAAGAGTCTGCACTGAGCTGCGACCAGTTCTTCGTAAACCACCGCTGGTTGGGTGGCATGCTGACTAACTGGAAAACCGTGCGTCAGTCAATCAAGCGTCTGAAAGATCTGGAGACTCAGTCTCAGGATGGTACTTTCGACAAACTGACCAAAAAAGAAGCGCTGATGCGTGCGCGTGAGCTGGCCAAGCTGGAAAACAGCCTGGGCGGTATCAAAGATATGGGCGGTCTGCCAGACGCACTGTTTGTTGTCGATGCTGACCACGAACACATCGCAATCAAAGAAGCAAACAACCTGGGTATCCCGGTATTTGCTATCGTTGATACCAACTCAGATCCAGATGGCGTTGATTTCGTTATCCCAGGTAACGACGA
The DNA here is from genome assembly GCF_053474785.1 of Pantoea sp. PGP6. Lineage (NCBI taxonomy): Bacteria > Pseudomonadati > Pseudomonadota > Gammaproteobacteria > Enterobacterales > Erwiniaceae > Pantoea > Pantoea sp. PGP6. The sequence continues at coordinate 3,521,303 of NZ_JBQBMA010000001.1, read as the reverse complement.
TGCGATCCGTGCTGTAAACCTGTACCTGACTGCCGTTGCGACCACCGTTCGCGAAGGCCGCTCTCAGGACCTGGCTGAGCAAGCTGAAGAAGCGTCTTTAGAAAACGCTTAATAAGGTTTGCTCTGCATAAGAGCCCTTAGCATTCAGATGTGATCTGTAAGGGGCCTATACTGGCCCCTTTATTTTATCTAAGTCTGTCACGCCCCCAACCGGACGGCGGGACAGAGTAAATTTTCCGCAAATAAGTGTCTGCTGGTGCAAACGTACACAGGCACGAACCGAGGATTCTGGAATGGCTGACATTACCGCTGCATTGGTAAAAGAACTGCGCGAACGTACTGGCGCGGGCATGATGGACTGCAAAAAAGCGCTGACTGAAGCGAACGGCGACATTGAGCTGGCGATTGAGAACATGCGTAAGTCTGGCGCAATCAAAGCAGCGAAAAAAGCAGGCAACGTTGCTGCTGATGGCGTAATCAAAACCAAAATCGTTGGTGACTACGGTGTGATTCTGGAAGTGAACTGCCAGACTGACTTCGTCGCAAAAGATGGTGGTTTCCAGGCATTCGCAGACAAAGTTCTGGATGCAGCTGCAGCGGATCGCATCACTGACGTTGAAGTACTGAAAGCGCAGTTCGAAGAAGAGCGCGTTGCGCTGGTTGCTAAAATCGGTGAGAACATCAACATCCGTCGCGTTGCTATCCTGGAAGGCGCAGAGCTGGGCAGCTACCTGCATGGCGCACGTATCGGCGTTCTGGTTTCAACCACCGGCGCAAGCGAAGATCTGATCAAACAGATCGCGATGCACGTTGCGGCGAGCAAGCCTGAATTCGTTAAGCCAGAAGACGTGTCTGCAGACGTGGTAGAGAAAGAGTACCAGGTTCAGCTGGACATCGCGATGCAGTCTGGCAAGCCGAAAGAAATTGCCGAGAAGATGGTTGAAGGCCGTATGAAGAAATTCACCGGTGAAGTCTCTCTGACCGGTCAGGCTTTCGTTATCGACCCAAGCAAAACCGTTGGCCAGGCGCTGAAAGAGCAGGGCGCTGACGTCATCAATTTCATCCGCTTCGAAGTGGGTGAAGGCATCGAGAAAGTTGAGTCTGACTTTGCTGCAGAAGTTGCAGCCATGTCCAAACAGTCTTAATGCTCTGAAAGAACCGCCAGAAGGCGGTTCTTTTTTGTCTGTGAACCGCAACAGACACGTTTTCAGTTTCATCCCAATAGCAATTTCATTGCGGTAAGCGGATGATCGATCAGATTTTACTTCTCCTTATCACCCTATCTTCCAGGAAGAACTGACCATGGCGACCAACGCAAAACCTGTTTATCAACGTATCCTGCTAAAACTGAGCGGCGAAGCACTGCAAGGCGCTGAAGGTTTTGGTATCGACGCGAGTGTGCTTGACCGTATGGCACAAGAGGTAAAAGAACTGGTTGAATTGGGCATCCAGGTTGGCGTTGTGATTGGCGGGGGGAACCTGTTCCGTGGCGCAGGCCTGGCGCAGGCGGGAATGAACCGCGTAGTGGGCGACCACATGGGGATGCTGGCAACCGTGATGAACGGTCTGGCAATGCGTGACGCACTGCACCGCGCCTATGTGAACGCGCGCCTGATGTCGGCGATTCCACTGAATGGCGTCTGTGACAACTACAGCTGGGCGGAAGCGATTAGCCTGCTGCGCAATAACCGCGTGGTGATTTTCTCCGCCGGTACCGGTAACCCGTTCTTCACCACTGACTCTGCTGCCTGTCTGCGCGGCATTGAGATTGAAGCCGACGTGGTACTGAAAGCGACCAAGGTTGATGGCGTCTATTCTGCCGATCCGGTGAAAACCCCGGACGCGACGCTGTATGAACAACTGACCTACGCCGAAGTGCTGGATCAGGAGCTGAAAGTGATGGATCTCGCGGCCTTTACCCTGGCGCGTGACCACAAACTGCCGATCCGCGTGTTCAACATGAATAAGCCTGGCGCACTGCGTCGTGTAGTCATGGGTGAAAAAGAAGGCACCCTGATTACGCATTAATACCCGAGGCGAGATAAAATAAGGTATATTCTGTCAGCGCGATGATAACGCATCGCGCACCAGTCAGGATTATCGATGATTATCGATCCCGCTTCCGGTTATGCCGGAACTGGCCAGGTCAAACCGAATCCAAGGGTTTCAACGTGATTAACGACATCAAAAAAGATGCTGATACGCGCATGGATAAATGCGTCGAAGCATTCAAAACCACCATCAGCAAAGTGCGCACCGGTCGTGCTTCACCTTCGCTGCTCGACGGCATCGTCGTCGAATATTACGGCACGCCAACGCCACTGCGTCAGCTTGCTTCCGTTACCGTGGAAGATTCACGCACGCTGAAAATCAACGTGTTTGATCGCTCACTCGGTCCGGCAGTCGAAAAGGCGATCATGACGTCCGATCTGGGTCTGAACCCAAGTTCAGCCGGTACGGATATTCGTGTTCCGCTGCCTGCGCTGACGGAAGAGCGTCGTAAAGATCTGATCAAAATCGTGCGCGGCGAAGCCGAGCAGGGCCGCGTGTCGGTACGTAACGTCCGTCGCGATGCCAACGATAAAATCAAAGCGCTGCTGAAAGATAAAGAGATCAGCGAAGACGACGAGCGTCGTGCGCAGGATGAAATTCAGAAAATGACCGATGCACACATCAAGAAAGTTGATGCTGCACTGTCAGAAAAAGAGACGGAGCTGATGGATTTCTAATCCCATCACTGCCGGAAAAAACGCCGTACAGAGAGGTATTCGTATGAATGCGACATCTGGCGGCGTTTTACATTGTGTCTGCGGGCACGTCTGTTGACTTCACATGGATAGCATCATGAAGCGATTAACTCTGCTGGGCTCAACCGGGTCAATCGGCACCAGTACCCTGGCGGTGGTTCGCGCCAACCCCGAGCTTTATCAGGTCACCGCGCTGGTTGCCGGCCACAACGTGGCGCTGATGGCCGAACAGTGTGCCACTTTCCAGCCGCGCTATGCCGCAATGGCCGATGATGCGTCCGCCGCCGCCCTGCGTGAGCGACTGAGAGCACTCAAGGTAAACACTGAAGTGCTCTCCGGCGTTCAGGCAGCCTGCGAGCTGGCGGCGCTGGATGAGGTTGATCAGGTGATGGCGGCGATAGTCGGCGCGTCAGGTTTGCTGCCGACGCTGGCGGCGATCCGCGCTGGCAAAATCGTGCTGCTGGCGAATAAAGAATCGCTTGTCACCTGCGGCCGTTTGTTTATGGAGGCGGTGCGTCATCATAATGCCCGTTTACTGCCGGTCGACAGTGAGCATAACGCCATTTTTCAGAGTTTACCGGCTACCATCCAGCATCAGTTAGGTTACGCTGACCTGCGGGATAATGGCATCGAGTCGATTATCCTTACGGGATCAGGTGGTCCTTTTCGTGACACAGATTTAGCGGATCTCAGCGCCATGTCGCCGGATCAGGCCTGTGCACATCCGAACTGGTCAATGGGACGAAAAATCTCCGTTGATTCGGCCACCATGATGAATAAAGGTCTTGAGTACATTGAAGCCCGTTGGCTGTTTAATGCCAGCGCAGCGCAGATGGAAGTGATACTGCACCCACAATCGGTGATTCACTCCATGGTGCGATACTGCGATGGCAGCGTGCTGGCTCAATTGGGTTCTCCTGATATGCGTACGCCGATTGCCCACAGCATGGCCTGGCCGGCGCGTATTCACGCTGGCGTAACGCCGCTGGATTTCACCCGCATGTCGGCGCTGACGTTTGCAGAACCCGATTTTGGTCGCTATCCCTGTCTGAAGCTGGCGATTGATGCTTGCGAAGCAGGGCAGGCGGCGACCACCACGCTCAATGCTGCCAACGAGGTTGCCGTTGCGGCTTTCCTGAATCACCAGATTCGCTTTACCGACATCGCCGCGCTGAACAGCGCTGTGCTGGCGGCGCAGGCGTGTCCGGAACCGGATTCGGTGGACGCTGTCCTCGAAATCGATCGCACTGCACGCACGCTGGCGACAGAAATGTTGTCGCGCTTCACGTCGTGAAGCCGATCATTATGAGGCCATTTGTTCGCTTCAGGTGAAAATGGTATAGTCGCTGGCTCGCGTTTCACGGTCTGTCACCGGATTCGGTGTAGCCTGGCACAACGTGTCGGGATTTAGATCGGGCGCAATGTATTCAGAAACCACAGCATTTCTGATGAAAGGAATAGAGTACGCGTTATGTCGTCTAACAATCACAACAACACTGATGACCAGCAGGGAACCGGTCCGCGCCACGTCGCTATCATCATGGACGGCAATGGTCGCTGGGCCAAAAATCAGGGAAAACTGCGTATTTCCGGCCATAAAGCGGGCGTGAAATCGGTACGCCGCGCTGTCAGCTTTGCCGTCAGTAACAAACTTGAGGCCCTGACGCTGTACGCCTTCAGTAGCGAAAACTGGAGCCGTCCGGCACAGGAAGTGACCGCATTAATGGAGCTGTTTGTCTGGGCACTCGACAGTGAAGTGAAGAGCCTGCACAAGCACAATGTCCGTTTACGCATCATTGGCGATACCAGCCGCTTCAGTCCGCGTATTCAGGAGCGGATTCGCCGTTCTGAGGCGTTGACTGAAAATAATGATGGCCTGACGCTCAACATCGCTGCTAATTATGGCGGCCGTTGGGATATTATCGAAGGCGTGAAAAAACTGGCAGAACAGGTGCAGGAAGGTTTACTGCGTCCTGACCAGATTACCGAAGAGAGCCTGACGTCGCAGCTCTGCATGCAGGAGCTGGCGCCAGTGGATTTAGTGATAAGGACCGGGGGAGAGCATCGGATTAGCAACTTCCTGCTGTGGCAAATTGCCTATGCTGAATTCTATTTTACCGATGTGCTCTGGCCGGATTTCGATGAACACGTTTTTGAAGGTGCACTGAATGCATTCTCTCTGCGGGAGCGTCGTTTTGGCGGCGCTGCACCAGGCGGCGCCTGAGCAATCTGGGGGTAACCTTTGCTGAAGTCTCGTCTGATTACCGCGTTGATATTAATTCCGCTGGTAATTGCTGCTCTGTTCTGGTTACCGCCGGTTGGTTTTGCAATTACAACTATCGTCATCTGCATGCTGGCTGCCTGGGAATGGGGGCAACTGGCCGGCATGGCGTCCCGTCAACAACGCATCTGGCTGGCTGTGCTCTGTGGGCTGCTGCTGGCGCTGATGTTGTTCACTCTGCCACCCTATCAACATGATGTGCATCTGCCGCAGGTCGCGACATCGCTTTGGGCGTCGCTGGTGTGGTGGGTCGTTGCGCTGCTGTTGGTGCTCTCTTATCCGGCGTCAGCCTCGTTCTGGCGCCATTCGCGTCCGCTACGATTACTGTTTGGCGTGTTAACGCTGGTGCCCTTCTTCTGGGGCATGATGGCGCTGCGTCAGTATCATTACGACACCGATCATTTCGCCGGTGCCTGGTGGTTACTGTTCGTGATGTTGCTGGTGTGGGGTGCGGATTCCGGTGCGTATATGTTTGGCAAAATGTTTGGCAAGCACAAGCTGGCACCGCGCGTTTCACCGGGCAAAACCTGGGAAGGTTTCCTCGGCGGTCTGGTCTCGTCGGCGCTGATTGCGCTGCTGTTCGCCTCGCTGGCCCCGCTGACGGTGTCAGCAGGCACGCTGGTAATCTGCGCCATTATCGCCACTCTGGCCTCGGTGCTGGGCGACCTGACCGAGAGCATGTTCAAACGTGAAGCGGGCATTAAAGACAGCGGTCATCTGATTCCCGGTCACGGCGGCATTCTGGATCGCATCGATAGTCTGACTGCGGCGGTGCCGGTGTTTGCCTGTTTATTGCTGCTGGTGTTCCGCACCCTTTAAGGACAGGCAACGATGTTGAGTATTCTCTGGAGTTTTGTCGCCTTTATCGTCGCGCTGGGCGTGTTGATTACCGTACATGAGTTCGGCCACTTCTGGGTCGCTCGTCGCTGCGGCGTCAAAGTCGAGCGCTTCTCCATCGGTTTCGGTAAGTCACTCTGGCAACGCCGCGACCGTCACGGTACCGAATTTGTTATCGCGCTGATCCCGCTCGGCGGCTACGTCAAAATGCTCGACGAACGTGTCGAGAGCGTGCCAGCCGAGTTGCGTCATCAGGCGTTCAACAACAAAGCTATCTGGCAGCGCGCCGCGATTATTGCGGCCGGTCCTGTCGCCAACTTCCTCTTCGCCATCTTTGCTTACTGGGTTGTGTTTATTCACGGCGTACCTGGCGTACGTCCGGTGATTGGCGAAATTTTAAACGGTTCGGTGGCTGCGGAAGCGCAAATTACACCCGGCATGGAACTTAAGGCTGTCGATGGTATCGAAACGCCTGACTGGGATGCTGTGCGTATGGCGCTGGTCGGCAAAATCGGCGACAGCAATGCCACCTTAACCGTGGCGCGTTTCGGCGAAGATGCCACGCAACAGAAGCAGCTGGATTTGCGTCACTGGCAGTTTGAACCTGATAAGCAGGATCCGGTGGTGGCATTGGGAATTCGTCCGCGCGGTCCGCAGATAGAAACCACGCTGGCCGAAGTTCAGGCGAATTCGCCAGCCAGTGAAGCCGGTTTGCAAGCAGGCGACAGGATCGTTAAAGTCGATGGTCAGTCATTATCGCAGTGGCAGGCTTTTGTCGCCCAGGTCCGGGATAACCCGGGCAAAAGCATGGCGCTTGAGGTGGATCGTGGCGGTGACTCAATCGCGCTGACGATGACGCCGGAAGCGAAACCTGGCAATAAAGCGGAAGGATTTGCGGGGGTTATCCCACGAATTGTTCCTCTGCCAGAAGAGTATAAAACGGTAAGACAGTATGGCGCGTTTGCGGCTATCGGCGAGGCCAGTGTAAAAACCTGGCAACTGATGAAGCTCACCGTCTCTATGCTGGGCAAGTTAATAACCGGTGACGTAAAGCTGAACAACCTGAGCGGGCCAATTTCGATTGCGCAGGGTGCAGGATTGTCAGCAGAGTATGGATTGATTTACTACCTGATGTTTCTGGCGTTGATTAGCGTCAACCTGGGCATCATCAATCTGTTCCCTCTGCCGGTTTTAGATGGTGGGCACTTGCTCTTCCTGGCGATCGAAAAGATCAAGGGTGGACCGGTGTCCGAGCGAGTTCAGGACTTTAGTTATCGCATCGGTTCGATTTTACTGGTGCTGTTAATGGGGCTTGCACTTTTCAATGATTTCTCACGTCTGTAATCGCGGGAACGCGAACATTCGAGGGATGTGTTAGGAAAACGCATAATAACGATGGCGATGAAAAAGTTGCTCATAGCGTCGCTGCTGTTTAGCAGCGCCACCGTTTACGGTGCAGACGATTTCGTGGTGAAGGATATTCATTTCGAAGGGCTGCAGCGAGTCGCCGTCGGCGCGGCTCTGCTGAGCATGCCAGTACGGGTTGGCGATACGGTGAATGACGATGATGTCAGAAATACCATTCGCTCGCTGTTCGCTACTGGCAACTTTGAGGATGTTCAGGTCCTGCGAGACGGTACAACGCTGATTGTCCAGGTCAAAGAACGTCCTACCATTGCCAGCATTACCTTCACCGGTAACAAAGCGGTGAAAGAGGATCAGCTCAAACAAAATCTGGAAGCCTCAGGCGTACGGGTCGGCGAAGCGCTGGACCGTACCATGATCTCTTCGATTGAGAAGGGACTGGAGGACTTCTACTACAGCGTCGGTAAATATACTGCCAGCGTGAAAGCGGTCGTTACGCCGCTGCCGCGTAACCGTGTCGATCTGAAGCTGGTGTTCACCGAAGGTGTCTCTGCCAAAATTCAGCAGATCAACATCGTCGGCAACAAAGCCTTCAGTTCTGATGAACTGATTTCCCGTTTCCAGCTGCGCGATGAAGTGCCGTGGTGGAACGTGGTTGGCGATCGTAAATACCAGAAACAGAAACTGGCGGGCGACCTTGAAACCCTGCGCAGCTTCTATCTCGATCGCGGTTATGCCCGCTTCAACATCGATTCCACGCAGGTCAGCCTGACGCCGGATAAGAAGGGCATCTACATCACCGTTAACATCACCGAAGGCGATCAGTACAAAATCGCTGGCGTGATCGTCAACGGCAGCATGGCAGGCCATTCAGCAGAAATTGAACATCTGACCAAGATTCCGGCGGGCGAGCTGTATAACGGCGCGAAAGTCACGAAGATGGAAGATGAGATCAAGAAGCTGCTGGGGCGCTATGGTTACGCCTATCCGCGCGTGGTCACCCAGCCGGAAATCAACGATGCGGATAAGACAGTAAAACTGCATATCAACGTCGATGCCGGCAACCGCTACTACGTCCGTAATGTCCGTTTCGAAGGCAACGACACCTCAAAAGATTCGGTGTTGCGTCGCGAAATGCGCCAGATGGAAGGGGCATGGCTGGGCAGCGATCTGGTTGAGCAGGGCAAAGAACGTCTGAACCGTACCGGCTACTTCGAAACGGTTGATGTCGATACGCAGCGTGTACCAGGCTCACCTGACCAGGTGGACGTGGTCTACAAAGTTAAAGAGCGTAACACCGGGACCTTTAACTTCGGCGTCGGCTACGGCACCGAAAGTGGCGTCAGCTTCCAGGTCGGCGTCACGCAGGATAACTGGCTGGGCACCGGTAATACCGTTGGCATCAGCGGTACCAAAAACGATTACCAGACCTATGCCGAGTTCTCGCTGACTGACCCGTACTTCACCGTTGACGGTGTGAGTCTGGGTGGTCGCCTGTTCTATAACGACTTTAAAGCGGATAACGCTGACCTTTCTGACTATACCAACAAAAGTTATGGTCTGGACGGTACGCTTGGCTTCCCGATTAACGAAAACAACACTCTGCGTGTCGGTCTGGGCTATGTCCACAATGACCTGTCAAACATGCAGCCGCAGGTTGCGATGTGGCGTTATCTTAATTCGGTCGGCAAGCCGCAACAGCTCAATGACGAAGGCGATTTCTCAGCAGATGACTTCACCTTTAACTACGGCTGGACTTACAACACCCTCGACCGTGGCTTCTTCCCGACCTCCGGTAACCGCACCAACCTGAACGGTAAGGTGACGATTCCGGGCTCGGATAACAGCTTCTATAAGGCCACGCTGGATACACAGCAATATGTGCCGATTAACCAGGATCGTACCTGGGTGCTGTTAGGCCGTGGCCGTGTCGGTTATGGCGATGGTCTCGACGGCAAAGAGATGCCGTTCTATGAGAACTTCTATGCCGGTGGTTCCAGCACCGTGCGTGGCTTCCAGTCCAATACCATTGGTCCGAAGGCTGCGTACTACAATAACAACTCGTCCAACTGCCGGATCGCCGATCCAAACGGTGTCTGTAAGTCGGATGATGCGGTGGGCGGTAACGCCATGGCGATCGCCAGCCTGGAGCTGATCACGCCAACGCCGTTCCTGAGCGAGAAGTATGCTAACTCGGTCCGTACCTCGGTGTTTGTCGATGCCGGTACAGTGTGGGATACCAAGTGGGAAAATACCGCGGAGACGCGTGCTGCCGGCATTCCTGACTACAGCGATCCAAACAACATCCGTGTATCAAGCGGTGTTGCGCTGCAGTGGATGTCGCCGCTCGGCCCACTGGTGTTCTCTTACGCCCAGCCGATCAAGAAAATCGAGGGAGACAAGTCAGAGCAGTTCCAGTTTAACATCGGTAAAACCTGGTAATGTTCTGCGCATGGATGCATAGCTGAAGTATTGCCACCGGGCAGCTCATGTGGCTGTTCCGGGGCAAACACTGTGTCGCTGACACAAACGTTGATGGTAAGGAGTTTATAGTGAAAAAGTTGTTGTGTGCCGCAGGTCTGGGTCTTGCTTTAGCGGTTTCCGCTGGTGTTCAGGCTGCTGACAAAATTGCAGTGGTAAACGTGTCCAGCATTTTCCAACAGTTACCGCAACGTGCGACTGTTGCTAAACAGCTGGAAAATGAGTTCAAAGGCCGTGCGACTGAACTGCAGAGCCAGGAACGCGATCTGCAAACCAAAATGCAGCGTCTGCAGCGTGACGGTTCAACCATGAAGGCCAGCGAACGCAGCCGCATGGAAAAAGACGTCATGTCACAGCGCGAAGCTTTCTCCTCTAAAGCGCAGGCTTTTGAGCAGGATAACCGTCGTCGTCAGATGGAAGAGCGTAACAAGCTGCTGAGCCGTATTCAGGATGCCGTCAAGAAAGTCGCTGACAGCGATGGTTACGACGTCGTGATCGACGCGAACGCGGTGGCTTATGCGTCAAACGCAAAAGACATCACTGCTGACGTGCTGAAACAGGTTAAATAATTGATGTCATCTATTCGACTGGCTGATTTAGCCCAGCAGTTGGATGCAGAATTGCACGGAGATGGCGATATCGTCATCTCCGGCATTGCTTCTATGCAATCCGCCACAACTGGCCAAATCACTTTTCTTGCAAACAGCCGTTACCGCGAGCAACTCGCCCTGATTAAGGCCTCAGCCGTGGTGCTGACGGAAGCGGATCTGGAGTGGTGCCACACCGCAGCGTTGGTGGTGAAAAACCCTTACCTGACGTATGCGCGTATGGCGCAAATACTCGATACCACCCCCCAACCGGCACAAAATATTGCGCCCAGCGCCGTGATTGATCCCAGCGCCCGACTTGGTGCAAACGTCGCCATCGGTGCGAATGCGGTGATTGAGGCAGAGGTCGAACTGGGCGATAACGTGGTGATTGGCGCCGGATGTTTTGTCGGCAAAAAGACCCGCATTGGCAGCGGCACGCGTCTGTGGGCCAATGTCTCTGTTTATCACGAGATTCAGATCGGTCAGGATTGTCTGATTCAGTCCGGCACCGTTATTGGTTCTGATGGCTTTGGTTATGCCAACGATCGCGGCAACTGGGTGAAAATCCCTCAGTTAGGCGCAGTGATTATCGGCGATCGCGTGGAAATAGGTGCCTGTACCACCATTGATCGCGGTGCGCTGGATAACACTCTGATCGGCAATGGTGTTATCATAGACAACCAGTGTCAGATCGCCCACAACGTGGTTATTGGTGACAATACTGCGGTTGCAGGCGGTGTGATCATGGCGGGTAGTTTAAAAATTGGTCGTTATTGTATGATTGGCGGTGCCAGCGTCATTAACGGACATATGGAAATCTGTGACAAAGTCACCGTGACCGGTATGGGTATGGTCATGCGTCCGATCACAGAGCCTGGTGTATACTCGTCAGGCATTCCGCTACAACCCAACAAAACCTGGCGCAAAACTGCAGCGCTGGTGATGAACATCGATGACATGAGCAAACGCTTAAAAGCCATCGAGCGCAAGGTCGGTAAAGACGACTGACCGCCATCCCAAAACTGACCGGCTTTCATAATAAAAGTGTTAAGCAGGGAAGCCAGGCGCCACAGAACCTATTTGCGGCCTGCGGAAGATCATGTTGATCTGTGCAGGCCGTGTTATTGATGTCATCAGATTTTTAGGACAGGAAGAGTATTTTGACTACTGAAACTCATACTCTGAAAATTGAAGAGATTTTAGAGCTGCTGCCGCACCGCTATCCGTTTCTGCTGGTAGACCGCGTGCTGGAATTTGAAGAGCACAAATACCTGCGCGCAGTGAAGAACGTTTCTGTTAATGAACCGTTTTTCCAGGGGCACTTCCCTGGTAAACCGATTTTTCCTGGCGTTCTGATCCTGGAAGCGATGGCGCAGGCCACCGGTATTCTGGCGTTTAAAAGCGTGGGTAAACTGGAGCCGGGCGAACTCTACTACTTTGCCGGCATCGACGATGCTCGCTTCAAGCGTCCGGTTGTGCCGGGCGATCAAATGATCATGGAAGTCACTTTCGAGAAAACCCGCCGTGGTCTGACCCGCTTTAAAGGCGTGGCGACCGTCGATGGCAAAATCGTTTGTGAAGCGACCATGATGTGTGCCCGTAGCCGGGAGGCATAATTCGTGATTGATCCAACCGCCACTATCCATGCCAGTTCTGTCATCGAAGAAGGTGCCATCATTGGCGCTAATGTTCACATTGGTCCGTTTTGCTTTGTTGGGGCCAACGTTGAAATCGGTGAAGGAACGGTCCTGAAATCACACGTCGTGATTAATGGCCATACGCGTATCGGCAAAGATAACCAGATCTATCAGTTCGCCTCAATTGGTGAAGTGAATCAGGATTTGAAATATGCCGGTGAACCGACGCGTGTTGAAATCGGCGATCGCAACCGCATTCGTGAAAGCGTGACGATTCATCGCGGCACCATCCAGGGCGGCCATGTCACCCAGGTTGGCAGCGATAATCTGCTGATGGTGAATGCGCACATTGCGCATGACTGCGTGATCGGCAACCGCTGTATCTTCGCCAACAACGCCACCCTCGGTGGTCACGTCACGGTCGATGATTTCGCCATTATTGGCGGCATGACGGCGGTGCATCAATGGTGCACGATTGGCGCGCATGTGATGGTTGGCGGCTGTTCTGGCGTAGCGCAGGATGTACCACCTTATGTGATTGCCCAGGGCAACCACGCCACGCCGTTCGGGATCAATATTGAAGGTCTGAAACGTCGTGGCTTCAGTAAAGAGTCACTGCACGCGATCCGCAATGCCTACAAATTGCTTTATCGCAGCGGCAGAACGCTGGATGAAGTGAAGCCTGAAATTGAAGCGATCGCGAAGCAGCACAGCGAAGTGCAGCCTTTCTACGATTTCTTTGCCCGCTCAACCCGTGGATTAATTCGTTAATCCATGTCAGCGCGTCCTTTAACGATTGCCCTGGTCGCCGGAGAAACCTCCGGCGATATTCTTGGTGCAGGCCTGATCCGTGCGTTAAAAGCGCGCCATCCTGAGGCACGCTTTGTTGGCGTAGCCGGTCCGCTGATGCAGGCGGAAGGGTGTGAAGCCTGGTACGAGATGGAAGAACTGGCGGTGATGGGCATCGTCGAAGTGCTCGGCCGACTGCGACGTCTGCTGACGATTCGCCGCGATCTCACTCAGCGCTTCAGCGAACTGCGCCCCGATGTGTTTGTCGGTATCGATGCGCCCGATTTTAATATCACGCTGGAAGGCAACCTCAAGCGTGCGGGGGTTCGCACTATTCATTACGTCAGCCCGTCAGTCTGGGCATGGCGACAAAAACGCGTGTTTAAGATTGGCCGCAACACCGATCTGGTGCTGGCGTTTCTGCCGTTTGAAAAAGCCTTTTACGATCGTTATAACGTTCCCTGTCGTTTTATCGGCCATACCATGGCAGATGCGATGCCGCTGCATCCCGATAAGCTGGCTGCGCGCCGCCACCTGGCGATTGCCGATGATGCGCTCTGTCTGGCGCTGTTGCCCGGCAGCCGTGGTGCGGAAGTGGAAATGCTCAGCGCTGATTTCCTGAAAACCGCTCAATTGTTGCGCCGCCACTATCCGGCGCTGGAGATCGTGGTGCCACTGGTTAACGCCCGTCGCCGTGAGCAGTTTGAGAAAATTAAAGCCGAGGTGGCGCCGGAACTGCCGATGCATCTGTTAGATGGGCATGGGCGTGAGGCGATGATTGCGAGCGACGCCGCATTACTGGCGTCAGGCACTGCCGCACTCGAATGCATGCTGGCAAAATGCCCAATGGTAGTGGGTTACCGGATGAAGCCCGCCACCTTCTGGCTGGCGAAGCGGCTGGTGAAAACGCCGTACGTTTCGCTGCCGAACCTGCTGGCCGGGCGCGAACTGGTTACCGAGTTGCTGCAGGATGAATGCCAGCCGGACGCGCTGGCGGCGGCGTTAGATCCGCTGCTGCACGCCGGACCTGAGCGCGACACTCTGCTACAGACGTTTCATGAATTACATCAACAGATCCGCTGGAACGCCGACGAACAAGCGGCGGATGCGGTACTGGAGCTGGTGAATGCCTGATTTTATCTATCCTGCCGTCGGGCTGATTGCCGGCGTAGACGAAGTAGGGCGCGGGCCACTGGTCGGCGCGGTCGTCACTGCCGCGGTGATCCTCGATCCGGCAAAACCGATTATCGGCCTGGCGGATTCGAAAAAATTGTCAGAAAAACGCCGTCTGGCGCTGTATGACGAAATCAAAGAGAAGGCGCTGGCCTGGAGCCTGGGCCGCGCAGAGCCGGAAGAGATTGACCAGCTTAATATTCTGCACGCCACAATGCTGGCGATGCAGCGCGCGGTCGCCGGTTTGCCGATCCTGCCCGACTACGTGCTGATTGATGGCAACCGCTGTCCGGCGCTGCCGATGCCGTCGCAGGCGGTGGTCAAAGGGGATAGTCTGGTGGCGGAAATAAGCGCTGCCTCCATCATTGCCAAAGTGACGCGTGATCGCGAAATGGCGGAACTCGATCAGCTGTTCCCGCAGTATGGCTTTGCGCAACACAAAGGCTATCCTACCGCGCTGCACATGGAAAAATTGACGCAGCATGGTGCCACGCCGCACCACCGTCGCAGTTTTGCTCCGGTACGCAACGCGCTGATCGATGCTGACGTACTGGCTGCCCGCCAGCCCCATACGCTTTAATAGCCTGACACTGTTTTAACCGGAAACTGATATGGCTGAACCCCGTTTTATACATCTGCGTGTCCATAGCGACTATTCGATGGTTGATGGCCTGGCGAAAACCGGGCCGCTGATCAAGAAGGCGGCTGCACTTGGCATGCCCGCGATTGCGATTACCGATTTCACTAACCTGTGTGGTTTAGTGAAGTTTTACGGTGGTGCGCACAGCGCAGGGATCAAGCCGATCATTGGTGCCGACTTCAACGTCGCCAGTGAGCTGATGGGGGATGAGTTGACCCAGCTGACAGTGCTGGCCGCCAACAACACCGGTTATCAGAACCTGACGCTATTGATTTCACGCGCCTATCAGCGAGGCTACGGTGTGGCCGGACCGATCATCGATCGTGACTGGCTGCTGGAGCTAAATGAGGGATTAATCCTGTTGTCGGGTGGACGTCGGGGCGATGTCGGTCGCAGCCTGTTGCGTGGCAATACGGCATTGGTTTCGCAGTGTCTGGCGTTTTATCAGCAGCATTTTGCCGATCGGTATTACCTGGAACTGGTGCGCACCGGTCGTCAGGATGAAGAGAGCTACCTGCACGCGGCGGTTGAACTGGCGATCGCTGAAGGTGTGCCGGTCGTCGCCACCAACGAAGTCTGCTTCATCAATGAAGAGGATTTCGACGCTCACGAAATTCGCGTTGCGATTCACGATGGCTACACGCTGGACGATCCAAAACGTCCGCGCAACTACAGTCCTCAGCAATATATGCGCAGCGAAGCGGAGATGTGTGAGCTGTTTTCGGACATCCCGGAAGCGCTGGAAAACAGCGTAGAGATTGCTAAGCGTTGTAACGTCACGGTCCGGCTGGGTGAGTACTTCCTGCCGCAATTCCCGACTGGTGACATGACCACCGAAGATTATCTGGTGGTGAAATCGCGTGAAGGGCTGGAAGAGCGTCTGGCGTTCCTGTTCCCTGATGAAGCGGAACGTGCAGAGAAACGCCCGGAATATGATGAACGTCTTGAGATTGAGCTCAACGTTATCAACCAGATGGGTTTCCCCGGCTACTTCCTGATCGTGATGGAGTTTATCCAGTGGTCGAAGGATAACGGCGTGCCGGTCGGACCGGGTCGTGGTTCCGGTGCAGGCTCGCTGGTGGCCTATGCGCTGAAAATTACCGATATCGACCCGCTGGAATTTGACCTGCTGTTCGAACGTTTCCTTAACCCGGAACGTGTTTCGATGCCCGACTTCGACGTCGATTTCTGTATGGAAAAGCGCGATCAGGTGATTGAACATGTCGCGGATATGTACGGGCGTGAGGCGGTTTCGCAGATCATTACCTTTGGTACCATGGCGGCGAAAGCGGTAATCCGCGATGTTGGCCGCGTACTGGGGCACCCTTACGGTTTCGTCGACCGTATTTCAAAACTGATCCCGCCCGATCCCGGCATGACGCTGGAAAAAGCCTTTATCGCTGAGCCGCAGCTGCCGGCCATGTATGACGCGGACGAAGAGGTTAAGGCGCTGATCGATATGGCGCGTAAGCTGGAAGGCGTCACGCGTAATGCCGGTAAACATGCTGGTGGCGTGGTGATCGCGCCGACCAAAATTACCGATTTTGCCCCGCTTTACTGCGACGAAAACGGCCAGTTCCCGGTGACTCAGTTCGACAAGAATGATGTGGAATATGCCGGGCTGGTGAAGTTTGACTTCCTCGGCCTGCGTACTCTGACCATCATCGACTGGGCGCTGAAGATGATCAACCCGCGCCGGGAAAAGCAGGGACTGGAGCCGATCGATATCGCCGCCATCCCGCTGGACGATAAAAAAAGCTTCGACATGCTGCAGCGCTCGGAAACCACTGCGGTGTTCCAGCTTGAATCGCGCGGCATGAAAGATCTGATTAAGCGTCTGAAGCCTGACTGCTTTGAAGATATGATCGCGCTGGTGGCGCTGTTCCGTCCGGGTCCGTTGCAATCCGGCATGGTGGATAACTTCATCGACCGTAAACATGGCCGTGAAGCGATCTCTTATCCTGATATTCAGTGGCAGCATGAGAGCCTGAAGCCGGTGCTTGAACCGACCTACGGCATCATTCTCTATCAGGAACAGGTGATGCAGATCGCCCAGGTCCTCTCCGGTTATACCCTTGGCGGAGCGGACATGCTGCGCCGTGCAATGGGTAAAAAGAAACCGGAAGAGATGGCCAAGCAGCGGTCGGTATTCCGTGACGGTGCGGAAAGAATGGGCATCGACGGCGAACTGTCGATGAAGATCTTCGATCTGGTAGAAAAATTTGCTGGCTACGGCTTTAACAAGTCACACTCCGCCGCGTATGCGCTGGTCTCTTATCAGACGCTGTGGCTGAAAGCCCACTATCCGGCCGAGTTTATGGCTGCGGTCATGACGGCTGATATGGACAACACCGAGAAGGTGGTGGGTCTGGTCGATGAATGCTGGCGCATGGGGCTGAAGGTCCTGCCGCCGGACATCAACTCCGGTCTGTATCAGTTCCACGTCAATGAGGCAGGTGAAATCGTCTACGGTATCGGCGCGATCAAAGGCGTCGGTGAAGGGCCCATCGAAGCGATCATCGACGCCCGTAACGAAGGCGGCTACTTCCGCGAACTGTTTGATCTCTGTGCCCGCACCGATACCAAAAAGATTAACCGCCGGGTGATGGAAAAATTGATCATGTCCGGTGCCTTCGATCGCCTCGGACCGCACCGCGCCGCGCTGATGAGTTCCCTCAGCGATGCGTTGAAAGCAGCCGATCAGCATTCCAAAGCGGAAGCGATTGGACAGGCAGATATGTTTGGCGTGCTGGCCGATGAGCCGGAGCAGGTAGAGAAATCCTACGCCAGCGTTACGCCGTGGCCAGAGCAGGTTCAGCTGGATGGCGAGCGGGAAACGCTGGGGTTATATCTTACCGGCCACCCGATTAATCAGTATCTGAAAGAAATTGAGCGTTACGTCGGCGGGGTGCGACTGAAAGATATGCATCCTACCGATCGCGGTAAAATTACCGTCGCGGCTGGTCTGGTGATCGCTGCGCGCGTAATGGTGACCAAACGCGGCAACCGAATTGGTATCTGTACTCTGGACGACCGTTCCGGCCGTCTTGAGGTGATGTTATTTACCGATGCGTTAGACAAATACCAGCAGTTGCTGGAGAAAGACCGTATCCTGATCGTCAGCGGACAGGTCAGCTTTGATGACTTCAGCGGCGGCCTTAAAATGACCGCCCGGGAAGTCATGGACATCGACGAAGCGCGCGAAAAATACGCGCGCGGACTTGCTATATCGCTGACGGACAGGCAAATTGATGACCAGCTATTAAACCGACTCCGTCAGTCCCTGGAACCCCATCGCTCAGGGACTATTCCGGTGCATCTCTACTATCAGAGAGCCGACGCGCGAGCGAAGCTGCGCTTTGGTGCAGCGTGGCGAATTTCGCCCAGCGATCGTTTACTTAACGATCTGCGCTCGTTGATTGGATCGGAGCAGGTGGAACTGGAGTTTGACTAAAACAGGAACATTATGAGTCTTAATTACCTGGATTTTGAACAGCCGATCGCAGAACTGGAAGCGAAGATTGATTCGCTGACGTCGATTGGTCGTCAGGATGATAAACACGTTAATCTGGATGAAGAAGTTCAGCGCCTGCGCGAAAAAAGCGTTGAGCTGACCCGTAAAATCTTTGCCGATTTAGGCGCATGGCAAATCGCCCAACTGGCGCGCCATCCTTTGCGTCCTTATACCTTTGATTACGTCCGTAACGCATTCGACGATTTCGATGAGCTGGCGGGTGACCGTGCTTATGCGGATGACAAAGCCATTGTCGGCGGTATTGCGCGTCTTGACGGCCGTCCGGTGATGATCATCGGCCACCAGAAAGGCCGTGAAACCAAAGAGAAAATTCGTCGTAACTTTGGTATGCCAGCGCCGGAAGGATATCGTAAAGCGCTGCGCCTGATGGAAATGGCTGAGCGGTTTAAAATGCCTATCATCACCTTCATCGACACCCCTGGCGCCTATCCGGGCGTGGGCGCCGAAGAGCGTGGTCAGTCAGAAGCCATTGCACGCAACCTGCGTGAGATGTCGGGTCTGAAAGTGCCGGTCATCTGTACGGTGATTGGCGAAGGCGGTTCCGGTGGTGCGCTGGCGATTGGCGTGGGCGATAAAGTTAACATGCTGCAGTACAGCACCTATTCGGTGATCTCTCCGGAAGGCTGTGCTTCGATTCTGTGGAAGAGCGCTGACAAAGCGCCTCTGGCTGCGGAAGCGATGGGCATTACCGCTCCCCGTCTGAAAGAGCTGAAGCTGATCGACTCGGTTATTCCTGAGCCGTTAGGCGGTGCGCATCGTCATCCGGTCGATATGGCGCAGTCGCTGAAACAGCAACTGCTGGCCGACCTGGCCGATCTCGACGGTCTGAGCACTGAAGAGCTGCTGGATCGTCGTTATCAGCGTCTGATGAGCTACGGCTACGCCTGATTAGGCTGATGGTCAAAACAAAGCGGACTCCGGTCCGCTTTTTTTATGCCGCCAGCCTCACTCTGCCCGATATTCCGCATGCCCCGCCGCCTGCACTGCTCTCCGCCTACACCTTCAATCGGTTAGCGTATATGCTTACCCGATGCCACGACAAAGGGAGGTGAGCATTGAATATTCTGGCGATCATGGGCGCGCACGGCGTGTTTTATAAAGATGAGCCGTTGCGTGAACTCGACGCGGCATTAAAACTGCAAGGTTTTCAGCTACTTTATCCGAGAAACAGCGACGATCTGCTCAAGCTGATTGAACACAATCCGCGTATCAGCGGGGTGATCTTTGACTGGGATGCGCACAACAGCCCGGAACTGTGCGGCGAGATCAATCAGCTCAATGAATACCTGCCGCTCTATGCTTTCATCAATACCCATTCGCAGATGGATATCAGCGTCAATGAGATGCGGATGCCGCTGCACTTCTTTGAATACGCGCTCAACGCAGCCGACGATATCGCGCTGCATATCCGTCAGTACACCGATGACTATATTGACCACATCACGCCACCGCTGACTAAAGCGTTGTTCACCTACGTCAAAGAGGGTAAGTACACCTTCTGCACGCCCGGTCACATGGCGGGCACCGCCTTTCAGAAAAGTCCGGTCGGCTGCCTGTTCTATGATTTCTTCGGCGCCAACACCCTGAAGTCCGATATCTCAATTTCGGTGACGGAACTCGGCTCGCTGCTCGATCATACCGGCCCGCATCTTGAGGCGGAAGAGTATGTAGCGCGCACCTTTGGCGCTGAGCAGAGTTACATGGTGACCAACGGCACCTCGACCTCCAATAAAATTGTCGGGATGTACGCGGCACCCGCCGGCAGCACGGTGCTTATAGACCGTAACTGCCACAAGTCGCTGACTCATCTGTTGATGATGAGCGATCTGGTCCCAATCTGGCTGAAGCCAACCCGCAACGCGCTGGGTATTCTGGGCGGTATTCCAAAACAGGAATTCACTCGCGCCAGCATCACGCAAAAAGTGGCGGCGACCGAACGTGCCAGCTGGCCGGTCCACGCGGTGATCACCAACTCGACCTATGACGGCCTGCTGTATAACACCCAGTACATCAAAGAGACGCTGGATGTGCCGTCGATTCACTTTGATTCCGCCTGGGTGCCCTATACCAACTTCCACCCGATTTACGCCGGTAAAAGCGGCATGAGTGGTGAACGTATTCCGGGCAAAGTGGTGTATGAAACCCAGTCAACCCACAAGCTGCTGGCGGCCTTTTCACAGGCATCGATGATTCACATTAAAGGCGACTATGACGAGCAGACCTTTAACGAAGCCTACATGATGCATACCACCACCTCACCGAATTACGCCATTGTCTCGTCGATTGAAACCGCGGCGGCGATGCTGCGCGGTAACCCGGGCAAGCGACTGATCAATCGTTCGGTGGAACGCGCCCTGCATTTCCGTCGCGAGATCCAGCGCCTGCGCGAAGAGTCTGATAGCTGGTTCTTTGATATCTGGCAGCCGGAACAGATCGATGAGGCGCAATGCTGGCCGATCCAGCCAGGCGACGAGGCGTGGCACGGCTTTACCCAGGCCGATCGCGATCATATGTATCTCGATCCGATCAAAGTCACCATTCTGACGCCGGGCATGAGCGAACTGGGTGAGATGGCTGACGAGGGGATCCCGGCCGCGCTGGTGGCCAGATTCCTGGATGAGCGTGGCATCGTGGTAGAGAAAACCGGTCCCTATAACCTGCTGTTCCTGTTCAGTATTGGCATCGACAAAACCAAAGCGATGAGCGTGCTGCGCGGGCTGACCGAGTTCAAACGCGCCTACGATCTTAATCTGCGGGTGAAAAACATGTTGCCGGATCTCTATGCTGAAGATCCCGACTTCTACCGCAACATGCGGATCCAGACGCTGGCGCAGGGCATTCATCAGTTGATCCGCCATCACGATCTGCCGCGGCTGATGCTGCAGGCGTTTGATGTGCTGCCGGAGATGAAGATGACGCCACATCAGGCGTTCCAGCAGCAGGTGAAAGGCAATATTGAAACTGTCGATATCAGTCAGCTGGTCGGACGGATCTCAGCCAACATGATTTTACCCTATCCGCCGGGCGTGCCGCTGGTGATGCCGGGAGAGATGATTACCGAAGAGAGCCGTGCGGTACTCGATTTCCTGCTGATGCTGTGCAGCATTGGTCGTAACTATCCGGGCTTTGAAACCGATATTCATGGCGCCACGCTGACCGAAGAAGGGGAATATCGCGTTCGGGTGTTGAAAAACGACGCTGGTTAAGAACTTTGTAGATTGTCAGCTACCGGGTGCCTGCGTAAGGTAGGCACTCGTCTGAACTTAAGGAATTGAAATGCTGCAGTTAACGGCTATCCACCACATTGCGATCATCGCGTCAGATTATCAGCGCAGCAAAGCGTTCTACTGTGACGTGCTCGGCTTCAGCCTGCTGGGCGAATATTACCGCGAAGCTCGCGACTCATGGAAAGGGGACCTGGCGCTTCAGGGTCAGTACACGATTGAACTGTTCTCTTTTCCTCAGCCACCGGCACGGGTCAGCCATCCTGAAGCCTGCGGTCTGCGTCATCTGGCGTTCACCGTGCCGGATGTTGAGGCAGCTGTCGCAACGCTGGCGCAGAAAGGCGTCGTGTGCGAGCCAATCCGCATTGATGAACTGACCGGCAAACAGTGTACTTTCTTTGCCGATCCAGATGGTTTGCCGCTGGAGCTTTATCAGGCGTAAAATAGCGCGCTCAGTGGGCCACATCCGGTGGCCCGATTGTCTGGATTGCGCCATGTCTTTGTCTGCTTTTAATTCACTGCTGCAACCGGATGCCGCGCTGGTGGTGGCATTCAGCGGCGGACTCGATTCAACCGTACTGCTGCATCAGGCATGGCGATGGCAACAGCACTCTCCTCAATCCCGCCTGCGGGCACTGCACGTGCATCACGGACTGAGTCCGAACGCCGATCGCTGGGCAGCGCACTGCATGGCGCTCTGCCAGCAATGGCAGTTACCGTGTGAGGTGTTGCGGGTCAGGGTCGATGGGCGTGACAGCGGCATTGAAGCAGCCGCCCGCACCGCTCGCTATCAGGCGCTGAGCACGGCGCTGCAGCCGGGCGAAATTTTACTGACGGCTCAGCATCTCGACGATCAATGTGAAACCTTGTTACTGGCGCTGAAGCGTGGCAGCGGCCCGGCCGGCTTAGCCGCGATGCCGCAATCCCGCTCGCTGGGCGCGCATCGTCTGTTACGGCCGTTGCTCAATCATTCCCGCCAGTCGCTGGAGCAGTATGCCCGGACGCATCAGCTGGTGTGGGTTGAGGATGAGAGCAATCAGGATTTGCGCTACGACCGCAACTTTCTGCGCCAGCGTCTGCTGCCTGAACTCAGTCAGCGCTGGCCCCATTTTGCCGAGGCGACGGCCCGTAGCGCGGCACTCTGCAGCGAGCAGGAGCAGTTGCTGGATGAGCTGCTGGCTGAACAGCTCAGTGCGCTGATCCAGCCTGACGGCAGCTTGCACTTTCCGCCCTTACTGACGATGAGTGAGGCGCGCGCCAATGCGCTGCTGCGCCGCTGGATCGCGGGTCAGGGCGGGGTGATGCCGTCACGAGATGGCCTGAACCGCATCCGTAATGAGGTGATGGCGAGTCGCGAAGATGCCCAGCCGCGGTTGCAGTTTGGTCAGGCTGAACTGCGACGCTATCGCCAGCAACTCTACTTGCTGCCGCGGCTTAGCGCGTTACGCGATATCCAGCTGGCGTGGCCCGATCTTCACCAGCCGCTGCGGTTGCCTGACGATCTGGGCACGTTGCAGGCCAGCCAGTCTCAGCGCCCGTTACGTCTTCCCCGACAGGATGAGCAGATCAGCGTGCGGTTTCACGCCCACGGCCAGATTCATCTGGTGGGGCGCAGCGGCGGACGGGAAATGAAGAAGGTGTGGCAGGCGTTGCACATTCCGCCGTGGCAACGCGAACGGATTCCGTTAATTTTTTACAACCAGACGCTGGTCTGCGCGCCGGATCTCTTCATTACCCGTGAGGGCGCGGCCATCGACCAGCATGGCTGGCAGGCTGTCTGGCATTCAAAATAAAAACGCAGGAGAGCAATGATGAAAACGTGGATCGCGGCGTGTTTACTGGCCGCCGCGCTACCGGCCTGGGCGGCGGGTGATGCGCAGAGCGGGGCGCAGAAAGCAGCCAGCTGTATGGCCTGTCACGGTGCAGAAGGAAAGGCCTCGGTGCCGCTCTATCCTAACCTGGCCGGGCAACAGGCGGCCTATCTTGAGCATGCCCTGCAGGCGTACAAAAAAGGTGAACGCAGCGGGGGGCAGGCCGAGGTGATGAAAGCGTTTGTCGCGGGATTAAGTGATGCAGATATGGCGGATTTAGCGGCGTACTACGGTTCGTTACAGCCCTGAAAGAGGAAAGGGCGGGGAAGTCCCGCCCGGAAAGCGTGGATTATTCTGCGCTGACAACTACCGTTCCCAGCTCCGGATGCGTGAAGCTGGCGATATGGTCGAGGCGTAACTCGCGGGTTTCACCGTCAAGATCGATGGCCAGATATTCCACATTTTTACGTGAAAAAATCTCGCTGGCCTTCGCTTTGAGCTGCTCGCCATTTTTCATTTCCAGCGACAGCATCCAGTTATTTTGGCAGGCGAGTTCCAGGTTGTCGTAATCATCGCAATTGATGGGTTGGTACGCTTCATTTATCAACATAGTCGCTCACCAATAAGTTAGCAGCGGCGTAGGCCGCCTGTTCCCTGACAGAAGAGTTTAGCGCAGTATTTGCGGCAATATCATTAAGCGCCTTCAATGCGCAGCCAATCGCATCGGGTATGTAACCTAAATCCCCGCTGCCGATTTCGGCATATTTTCGGCGAACTAACTCACAATAATTTTGCACGTGGCCCTCCTCAGCAGAGCGTCAATACTCTGGTTAACTGGCGACTATATCACAGCCATTTGCAGGAAATCAGCCCGCTTAAAGCAGGAACAGCACGCAAAACACTGCTAAAGTGACAGATTCCGCTGTCTGACGCGGAAAGAGTCAAAGCACAAAAGGTTAAGTTGATGAACAGGTTATCGGCAGTAAACACCCTAATCGTACGGGAAGGTGGCAGATGATTATGCTGTCACGCAGTGTTGAAATCCCGGAGAGTGAAATTGAGCTGACCGCGATTCGGGCGCAGGGCAACGGGGGACAACATGTCAATAAAGCCAGCACGGCGATACATTTGCGGTTCGATATTGCCGCGTCCTCGTTGCCACCCTTTTATAAACAGCGACTGCTGGCCGCCAGTCACCATCTGATTACGCGCGAAGGGATTGTGGTGATTAAGTCGCAGGAGCACCGCAGTCAGGAGATGAACCGCGAAGCGGCGCTGCAGCGTCTGGTTAATCTGATTCGGGAACTGAGTACGGTAGAAAAGGCTCGTCGTGCCACGCGGCCGACCCGCGCCTCTAAAGAACGACGGCTGGAGGGGAAAGCCCGGCGCAGTACCACTAAGTCGATGCGCGGTAAGGTGCAATAAAAAACGCCCCGCAAGCGGGGCGTCTGAAACGATTACTTATTCAATGCTTTCAGCAGGAAGTCGACGATCTCATCCTGCTTGATCATCTGCTTCTCACCGGCACGGCGCGCTTTATATTCAATCTCCTGATTGTCGAGATTGCGATCGCCAATCACGATGGTGTGCGGCACGCCAATCAGTTCCATGTCAGCAAACATCACGCCCGGACGCTCTTTACGGTCATCCAGAATGACATCCACGCCTTTGGCACGCAGCGTCGCGTACAGCTCTTCCGCCAGCTCTTTCACCCGGAACGATTTCTGCATATTCATTGGCAGAATCGCCACTTCGAACGGTGCCAGCGCCGCAGGCCAGATAATGCCGCGTTCGTCATGATTCTGTTCAATTGCCGCCGCGACCACGCGCGTGATGCCGATGCCGTAGCAGCCCATGCTCATCACCTGGTTGCGGCCATCTTCACCCTGAACCGAGGCTTTCATCGCATCAGAGTATTTGGTGCCGAGTTGGAAGATGTGTCCCACTTCGATACCGCGTTTAATCTGCAAGGTGCCTTTGCCATCCGGGCTGAGATCGCCTTCAACCACGTTACGGATATCCGCTACGCTGGCCAGCGGCAGATCGCGCTCCCAGTTGATGCCAAAGTAGTGTTTACCGTCGACGTTTGCGCCAGCGCTGAAATCACTCATCTTCGCCACGGTACGATCGGCGATAATCGGCATCTTCAGGCCGACCGGACCGATAGAACCTGGACCGGCACCTACGGCAGCACGGATCTCTTCTTCGGTAGCGAACACCAGCGGCGCAGCCACGATGTCCGCTTTTTCCGCTTTGATCTCATTCAACTGATGATCGCCGCGCACCAGCAGGGCAACCAGCGCATGGCCGCTCTCTTCGGCACCTTTTACGATCAGCGTCTTCACCGTCTGCTCAATCGGCAGCTGGAATTGCTCTACCAGTTCGGCGATAGTTTTGGCATCTGGTGTATCAACGATGCGCATTTCCTGCGTCGGCTGAGCGCGTTCCCCGGCCGGGGCAACCGCTTCGGCCAGCTCGATATTTGCCGCATAATCCGATTCAGTAGAGAAGATCACATCATCTTCACCGCTCTGCGCCAGCACCTGGAACTCATGTGACGCGCTGCCGCCGATCGAGCCGGTATCCGCCTGCACCGCGCGGAAATCCAGCCCCATGCGAGTGAAGCTCTGGCTGTAAGCCCGGTACATTGCCTCGTATGTTTCCTGCAACGACTCCTGAGAAACGTGGAACGAGTAAGCATCTTTCATAATGAATTCACGTGAACGCATCACGCCAAAACGCGGGCGTACTTCATCACGGAATTTGGTCTGAATCTGATACAGATTTAGCGGCAGCTGCTTATAGGAGCTCAGCTCGTTACGGATCAGGTCAGTGACCACTTCTTCATGCGTCGGGCCAAGCACGAACGGACGATCATGGCGATCCGCAATACGTAACAGTTCCGGGCCATACTCTTCCCAGCGACCGCTCTCTTGCCATAAATCGGCAGGCTGCACGACCGGCATTGAAATCTCAATCGCGCCGGCGTTGTTCATCTCTTCACGCACGATGTTTTCGACTTTTTTCAGCACGCGCACCCCGGTCGGTAACCAGGTATACAAGCCAGAAGCCAGTTTGCGGATCATACCGGCGCGCAGCATCAGCTGATGGCTGATCACTTCAGCGTCGGAAGGCGTCTCTTTCTGAGTAGAGAGCAGATATTGAGTAGTACGCATTGATTACGATTCCAGTTGATCGGAAAGTCACAGACAGAATTTTGCTGGCGGCTAGTGTACCAGTGAGATCACCGGCTCAAAAGCGGGTTTTAACGCGGGTCGATGGCGATCACTTCCGTTCCGGCCGCGTCGATCCGCCAGCGCACATTAAAATCGATCAGCCAGGCGGCATATTCCCGCTGCTCCACTTCGCCTTTACGGTAAGCCGGACGGGGATCCTGCGCCAGGACTTCGCTGATAAAGCGCGCTAAATGCGGGTAGCGCGGCTGCAGCTGCTGCAATTGCTGTTGCGCCTGATCCGAGAAGCGGACCGGCATATCAGCGGCTGGCGCTGCCTGAGCAAAACCTGCCTCGGCGTGCGGTAAGGCTTCTGCAAACGGCAGGTAAGGTTTGATATCAACTACCGGCGTCCCGTCGACCAGATCCAGACTGCCGAGTTGCAGGATGACCTGCTGTTTATCGATATGGATGCCCTTAAGCTCAACCAGTGACATACCAATCGGATTAGGTCGAAAGGTTGAGCGGGTCGCGAAAACCCCGATGCGCGCATTGCCGCCGAGACGGGGCGGACGTACCGTTGGTCGCCAGCCACCCGCCATGGTCTGATGGAACACGAACAGCAGCCACAGATGGCTGAAAGCTTCCAGCCCGCGCACTGCTTCCGACTGGTTATAAGGTGCCAGCAGGTGCAGCTCGCCGCCGCCATCCTGCACCAGACCAGGCTGGCGTGGTACGGCAAACTTCTCTTTCCACGGCGAGCGGATTACCCCAATTTGCGCAAAGGCGAAGTCACTCATTGATTACTGACTTTCAGCGCCGAACCCTGGCACACTGCCTGGCGATAGCAGCCTGGCGTACCGGTTACGATTTCGCATTTATGCAGCAGTACCGCATTGGCTTTCATCTGAGAGGCGCGGATCTGCAGGCGTTTACGTGCAGTGGCGATGTTAGCGGGTGAGTTCTGATTACTGATCTGACAATCTTCAGCAGTGACTTCGCCGAGATCGCGGAACGGTTTGCTGACCAGATCGGCCGCATCGGTATAGAGCTTAACCGGCGCAGGACGTGGCGTAGGTTTACGGGTCGGTTCGCTGGATTGCTGCGGACGAGAAGGTGCGCTGCTTATTGGGTGATATTCGTGAACACACCCGGTCAGCATCAATGCTAACAAGCAGAGCGGTAAAAAACGCATGGCAACATCCTCAAGTTTCAAAAAGTGGCGTTATTGAAACAAGGACCAGAATAAATAACAAGTCGGGCAGGGCACCCAATAACAGAAAGGGCGGCATAGCGCCGCCCTGGAAGAGAGGAGTAACCGAATTACCAGCCTTTAACGGCGCCGCCGTTGAAGACTTTGTTTGCGGCTTCGTTGACTTCGTCAGACTGGTAAGCCTGTACGAACTTCTTCACGTTTTCCGCATCTTTATTGTCTTCACGTGCCACAATCAGGTTCACGTAAGGAGAATCTTTATCTTCGACAAAGATGCCATCTTTAGCCGGCGTCAGACCGATCTGGCTGGCGTAGGTGGTATTGATAACCGCCAGCGCAATCTGCTGATCGTCGAGTGAGCGCGGCAGCTGTGGCGCTTCCAGCTCAACAATTTTCAGATGTTTTGGGTTCTCGGTGATATCCAGTGAGGTCGGCAGCAGGCCCACGCCATCTTTCAGCTTGATCAGACCCACTTTGTGCAGCAGCAGCAGGGTACGGCCCAGGTTGGTCGGGTCGTTAGGAATCGCGACCTGAGCTCCGTCCTGCAACTCATCCAGTGACTTAATCTTTTTCGAGTAGCCCGCGATAGGGTAGACGAAGGAGTTACCGACTGATACCAGCTTGTAGCCACGATCTTTGATCTGCTGATCCAGATACGGCTTGTGCTGGAAAGCATTGGCGTCGATGTCGCCTTTGCTCAGCGCTTCGTTAGGCAGCACGTAATCGTTAAACGTCACCAGTTCAACGTCGAGGCCATATTTCTCTTTCGCGACTTTCTGCGCTGCTTCAGCTACCTGCTGCTCAGCACCGACAATTACGCCCACTTTAATATGGTTGGGATCTTTCTCTTTTTGATCGCATCCTGCCAGCGCAATTGCGCCAATCAGTGCACCCACAGCGGCAATTTTTTTAAATCTGAAAGACATATCCTTTCCTTAATAGTGATATTGCTGGCTTACTTATGGGACACCGCACGTACGATGCGGTCACCACAGAATTGAATGAGATACACCAAAACCACTAACAACACCAATACCGTATTCATCACCGTGGCGTTGTAGCCGATATAACCGTACTGATAACCGATCTGACCCAGACCGCCTGCTCCCACTGCGCCGCCCATTGCGGAGTAACCGACCAGCGTAATCAGGGTGATGGTCGCCGCGTTGACCAGGCCAGGCATCGCTTCAGGTAACAGAACCTTGCGGATAATCTGCATTGGCGTGGCGCCCATCGCGCGTGACGCTTCAATCAGTCCGGTGGGCAGTTCCAGCAGAGCATTTTCCACCATACGCGCAATAAAAGGTGCGGCGCCGACGGTTAACGGCACAATCGCGGCCTGTAAGCCAATCGACGTACCGACGATGACGCGGGTAAAGGGAATCATCCAGACCAGCAGGATAATAAAAGGAATCGAACGGAAGATATTCACCAGCGCCGAGAGCACGCGGTAGAGCCCCTGATTCTGCAGAATCTGTCCCGGACGGGTGACATACAGCAACACGCCGACTGGCAGACCCAGCACAAAGCCAAAGAAGCCCGAGACAAAGGTCATCATCAGCGTTTCCCATACGCCGCGCCCCAGCAACCACATCATCGCCTCAGACATAACCTAACACCTCTACTTTCACGTGATTCTCCTGCAGCCAGGCGATGGCCTGACGGGTATCGCTTTCTGTGCCGTGCATTTCGGCCAGCATAATGCCGAACTTCACACCGCCGGCATAATCCATCTGGGCACTGATAATGTTGTTATTGACGTTGTAACGGCGTGCCGCTTCCGACAACAGCGGCGCATCGACAGATTTGCCGGTGAACTCCAGACGCAGCAGCGGCACACTATCGTGGCTGGCGGCGGCTGATAGACGCTGCTGATAGTCATCCGGGATATCCAGATGCAGCGTCGACTGAATGAACTGCTGCGCCAGCGGCGTTTTCGGATGTGAGAAGACTTCACTGACGCTATCTTTCTCAATCAGTTCACCCTGACTGATGACGGCGACCTGGTCACAGATGCGTTTCACCACATCCATCTCATGGGTGATCAGCAGAATGGTCAGGCCGAGCCGGCGGTTAATGTCTTTCAGCAGCTCCAGAATCGAGCGGGTCGTGGCCGGATCGAGGGCGCTGGTGGCTTCATCACACAGCAGCACCTTAGGATTACTGGCCAGGGCACGGGCAATCGCGACGCGTTGCTTCTGGCCGCCGGAAAGGTTTGCGGGCCAGGCATCATGCTTATCGGACAGGCCGACCAGCTCCAGCAGTTCAGCGACCCGCGCCTTAATCTGCTCGCGTGACAGGTTACCCAGCTCCAGCGGCAGCGAAACGTTGCCGGCGACGGTGCGGGAATTCATCAGGTTAAAGTGCTGAAAGATCATGCCGATCTGACGACGCGCCTGGGTCAGCTGGCGTTCGTTAAGCGCGGTCAGGTCAGCGCCATCCACCAGTACCCGGCCCGAAGTAGGGCGTTCAAGCAGGTTAACGCAACGAATCAATGTACTTTTGCCGGCACCGGAAGCCCCGATGACGCCATAAATTTGTCCGGCAGGCACGTGCAGACTGACGTCAGATAACGCCTGAATGGTACGGTTGCCTTGCTGAAACACCTTGGTGATATTTTCTAATTTAATCATTACGTTATTTATTATCGTGTTGCGTTGTCCGTGGTGTGGCAGGCGGTTAAGCCTGATATGCTGTCAAAGCTGGATGGATGGTAAGGCATCCAGACGTCTAAATCAATGGAAGTGATTCAATCTGGCATTCTCCCTTTTATAGCAATCATGCGATACTGATCGGCAATTTTTACAGCAGGAGTTTCTACGTGGCGAATAAAGTCCCAGCCATTTTTCTTGATCGCGATGGCACCCTTAACGTCGACCATGGCTATGTCCATGAAATTGATGATTTCCAGTTCATTGACGGCACTATTGAGGCGCTGCAGCAACTGAAGCAGATGGGTTTTGCGCTGGTGGTGGTGACCAATCAGTCTGGCATTGCGCGCGGCATGTTTACTGAAGATACCTTTATGCGCCTGACCGAGTGGATGGACTGGTCATTAGCCGATCGCGATGTGGATCTGGATGGCATCTATTTCTGTCCGCATCATCCTGAGGCGGCGGTCGAAGAGTTCCGCCAGGAGTGTGATTGCCGCAAACCGCAGCCGGGCATGCTGTTAACCGCCCAGCAGGAACTGCATATTGATATGGCCGCTTCTTATATGGTGGGTGACAAGCTGGAAGATATGCTGGCGGGTCAGGCTGCGGGTGTCGGTAAAAAAGTACTGGTGCGCAGCGGCAAGCCGGTCACCGCCGAAGGCGAAGCCGCAGCAGACTGGGTAATTGATAGCCTTGCCGCGCTGCCGGCACGCATCAAACAGGGCTAAAACGGCGCTTTTGTGCAAATTTCAGACGAACAGCAAAAAAGTTTGAATTTGCACTTGCGCTATCTGAAGCGTTCCCTATAATGCGCCTCCACTGACACGGAACACCGGCTTACGGAGAGACGGGTCAGCAGGCACAGGAGACTGCGCCGCCGGAGAAAAACTTCTGAAAAAGAAGTTGACTCTGAGGGAGGAAAGCGTAATATACGCCACCTCGCGACAGACGGTTAACCCGCTGCTCGCACTGCTCTTTAACAATTTATCAGACAATCTGTGTGGGCACTCGCAGGATTGATATCAGCGTCTCCGGACGTAAAAAATATCAAGTCTCACGAGTGAACACATAATGAAATTCATTATGACGTTTTACAGATGAGCACCGCTTAACTTGTTTAAGCAAATCAAACTTAAATTGAAGAGTTTGATCATGGCTCAGATTGAACGCTGGCGGCAGGCCTAACACATGCAAGTCGGACGGTAGCACAGAGAGCTTGCTCTTGGGTGACGAGTGGCGGACGGGTGAGTAATGTCTGGGGATCTGCCCGATAGAGGGGGATAACCACTGGAAACGGTGGCTAATACCGCATAACGTCGCAAGACCAAAGAGGGGGACCTTCGGGCCTCTCACTATCGGATGAACCCAGATGGGATTAGCTAGTAGGCGGGGTAATGGCCCACCTAGGCGACGATCCCTAGCTGGTCTGAGAGGATGACCAGCCACACTGGAACTGAGACACGGTCCAGACTCCTACGGGAGGCAGCAGTGGGGAATATTGCACAATGGGCGCAAGCCTGATGCAGCCATGCCGCGTGTATGAAGAAGGCCTTCGGGTTGTAAAGTACTTTCAGCGGGGAGGAAGGCGATGTGGTTAATAACCGCGTCGATTGACGTTACCCGCAGAAGAAGCACCGGCTAACTCCGTGCCAGCAGCCGCGGTAATACGGAGGGTGCAAGCGTTAATCGGAATTACTGGGCGTAAAGCGCACGCAGGCGGTCTGTTAAGTCAGATGTGAAATCCCCGGGCTTAACCTGGGAACTGCATTTGAAACTGGCAGGCTTGAGTCTCGTAGAGGGGGGTAGAATTCCAGGTGTAGCGGTGAAATGCGTAGAGATCTGGAGGAATACCGGTGGCGAAGGCGGCCCCCTGGACGAAGACTGACGCTCAGGTGCGAAAGCGTGGGGAGCAAACAGGATTAGATACCCTGGTAGTCCACGCCGTAAACGATGTCGACTTGGAGGTTGTTCCCTTGAGGAGTGGCTTCCGGAGCTAACGCGTTAAGTCGACCGCCTGGGGAGTACGGCCGCAAGGTTAAAACTCAAATGAATTGACGGGGGCCCGCACAAGCGGTGGAGCATGTGGTTTAATTCGATGCAACGCGAAGAACCTTACCTACTCTTGACATCCAGCGAACTTGGCAGAGATGCCTTGGTGCCTTCGGGAACGCTGAGACAGGTGCTGCATGGCTGTCGTCAGCTCGTGTTGTGAAATGTTGGGTTAAGTCCCGCAACGAGCGCAACCCTTATCCTTTGTTGCCAGCGATTCGGTCGGGAACTCAAAGGAGACTGCCGGTGATAAACCGGAGGAAGGTGGGGATGACGTCAAGTCATCATGGCCCTTACGAGTAGGGCTACACACGTGCTACAATGGCGCATACAAAGAGAAGCGACCTCGCGAGAGCAAGCGGACCTCACAAAGTGCGTCGTAGTCCGGATCGGAGTCTGCAACTCGACTCCGTGAAGTCGGAATCGCTAGTAATCGTGGATCAGAATGCCACGGTGAATACGTTCCCGGGCCTTGTACACACCGCCCGTCACACCATGGGAGTGGGTTGCAAAAGAAGTAGGTAGCTTAACCTTCGGGAGGGCGCTTACCACTTTGTGATTCATGACTGGGGTGAAGTCGTAACAAGGTAACCGTAGGGGAACCTGCGGTTGGATCACCTCCTTACCTGAAGATACC
The DNA here is from genome assembly GCF_053474785.1 of Pantoea sp. PGP6. Taxonomy (NCBI): domain Bacteria; kingdom Pseudomonadati; phylum Pseudomonadota; class Gammaproteobacteria; order Enterobacterales; family Erwiniaceae; genus Pantoea; species Pantoea sp. PGP6. The sequence continues at coordinate 3,488,467 of NZ_JBQBMA010000001.1, read as the reverse complement.
TTCCGGCGCAGTGTCCACACAGATTGTCTGATAAAAAGTAATGAGCAAGACGGCTGCGAAGTCGTGACACCTTTGTGTCCCCTTCGTCTAGCGGTTAGGACTCCGCCCTTTCACGGCGGCAACAGGGGTTCGAATCCCCTAGGGGACGCCACTTGCTTGGTGACAGGTGAAAGGTGTCTCCACGAAGTATCTCAAAACCGATTCAGTTGCGTGAGCAGCCGAGCCGCGTTTGAGATATTTGCTCTTTAACAATCCGGAACAAGCTGAAAATTGAAACGACATGTCGTTTTCATTCTCCGTAATAAGAATGAAAGCCACGACATGTTCGAGTCTCTCAAATGCTTGCAACACGCAGCGCTGAAAAACGCCTGTGGGTTGTGAGGTTAAGCGACTAAGCGTACACGGTGGATGCCCTGGCAGTCAGAGGCGATGAAGGACGTGCTAATCTGCGTAAAGCGACGGTAAGGTGATATGAACCGCTACAGCCGTCGATGTCCGAATGGGGAAACCCGGTGCACTCAGTGCATCATTGCAGCATGAATACATAGTGCTGCAAGGCGAACCGGGGGAACTGAAACATCTAAGTACCCCGAGGAAAAGAAATCAACCGAGATTCCCCCAGTAGCGGCGAGCGAACGGGGAGCAGCCCAGAGCCTGAATCAGCTTGTGTGTTAGTGGAAGCGTCTGGAAAGTCGCAGGGTACAGGGTGATACTCCCGTACACAAAAACACACATTCTGTGAGCTCGATGAGTAAGGCGGGACACGTGGTATCCTGTCTGAATATGGGGGGACCATCCTCCAAGGCTAAATACTCCTGACTGACCGATAGTGAACCAGTACCGTGAGGGAAAGGCGAAAAGAACCCCGGCGAGGGGAGTGAAACAGAACCTGAAACCGTGTACGTACAAGCAGTGGGAGCCTTCTTTATGGGGGTGACTGCGTACCTTTTGTATAATGGGTCAGCGACTTATATTCTGTAGCAAGGTTAACCGTATAGGGGAGCCGCAGGGAAACCGAGTCTTAACTGGGCGTTAAGTTGCAGGGTATAGACCCGAAACCCGGTGATCTAGCCATGGGCAGGTTGAAGGTTGGGTAACACTAACTGGAGGACCGAACCGACTAATGTTGAAAAATTAGCGGATGACCTGTGGCTGGGGGTGAAAGGCCAATCAAACCGGGAGATAGCTGGTTCTCCCCGAAAGCTATTTAGGTAGCGCCTCGTGAACTCATCTTCGGGGGTAGAGCACTGTTTCGGCTAGGGGGCCATCCCGGCTTACCAACCCGATGCAAACTGCGAATACCGAAGAATGTTATCACGGGAGACACACGGCGGGTGCTAACGTCCGTCGTGAAGAGGGAAACAACCCAGACCGCCAGCTAAGGTCCCAAAGTCATGGTTAAGTGGGAAACGATGTGGGAAGGCACAGACAGCCAGGATGTTGGCTTAGAAGCAGCCATCATTTAAAGAAAGCGTAATAGCTCACTGGTCGAGTCGGCCTGCGCGGAAGATGTAACGGGGCTAAACCATGCACCGAAGCTGCGGCAGCGACACTATGTGTTGTTGGGTAGGGGAGCGTTCTGTAAGCCGTCGAAGGTGTGCTGTGAGGCATGCTGGAGGTATCAGAAGTGCGAATGCTGACATAAGTAACGATAAAGCGGGTGAAAAGCCCGCTCGCCGGAAGACCAAGGGTTCCTGTTCAACGTTAATCGGAGCAGGGTGAGTCGACCCCTAAGGCGAGGCCGAAAGGCGTAGTCGATGGGAAACAGGTTAATATTCCTGTACTTGGTGTTACTGCGAAGGGGGGACGGAGAAGGCTATATCAGCCGGGCGACGGTTGTCCCGGTTTAAGCGTGTAGGTGTGTGTTCCAGGCAAATCCGGTTCACTTTACACTGAGGCGTGACGACGAGGCACTACGGTGCTGAAGTGATAAATGCCCTGCTTCCAGGAAAAGCCTCTAAGCATCAGGTAACACAAAATCGTACCCCAAACCGACACAGGTGGTCAGGTAGAGAATACCAAGGCGCTTGAGAGAACTCGGGTGAAGGAACTAGGCAAAATGGTGCCGTAACTTCGGGAGAAGGCACGCTGGCGCGTAGGTGGAGGGACTTGCTCCCCGAGCCGAAGCCAGTCGAAGATACCAGCTGGCTGCAACTGTTTATTAAAAACACAGCACTGTGCAAACACGAAAGTGGACGTATACGGTGTGACGCCTGCCCGGTGCCGGAAGGTTAATTGATGGGGTTATCCGTAAGGAGAAGCTCTTGATCGAAGCCCCGGTAAACGGCGGCCGTAACTATAACGGTCCTAAGGTAGCGAAATTCCTTGTCGGGTAAGTTCCGACCTGCACGAATGGCGTAATGATGGCCAGGCTGTCTCCACCCGAGACTCAGTGAAATTGAACTCGCTGTGAAGATGCAGTGTACCCGCGGCAAGACGGAAAGACCCCGTGAACCTTTACTACAGCTTGACACTGAACATTGAGCCTTGATGTGTAGGATAGGTGGGAGGCTTTGAAGCGCGGACGCCAGTCCGCGTGGAGCCAACCTTGAAATACCACCCTTTAATGTTTGATGTTCTAACGTGGCCCCGTTATCCGGGGTGCGGACAGTGTCTGGTGGGTAGTTTGACTGGGGCGGTCTCCTCCTAAAGCGTAACGGAGGAGCACGAAGGTCAGCTAATCACGGTCGGACATCGTGAGGTTAGTGCAATGGCATAAGCTGGCTTGACTGCGAGAGTGACGGCTCGAGCAGGTGCGAAAGCAGGTCATAGTGATCCGGTGGTTCTGAATGGAAGGGCCATCGCTCAACGGATAAAAGGTACTCCGGGGATAACAGGCTGATACCGCCCAAGAGTTCATATCGACGGCGGTGTTTGGCACCTCGATGTCGGCTCATCACATCCTGGGGCTGAAGTAGGTCCCAAGGGTACGGCTGTTCGCCGTTTAAAGTGGTACGCGAGCTGGGTTTAGAACGTCGTGAGACAGTTCGGTCCCTATCTGCCGTGGGCGCTGGAGAATTGAGGGGGGTTGCTCCTAGTACGAGAGGACCGGAGTGAACGCACCACTGGTGTTCGGGTTGTCATGCCAATGGCATTGCCCGGTAGCTAAGTGCGGAAAAGATAAGTGCTGAAAGCATCTAAGCACGAAACTTGCCCCGAGATGAGTTCTCCCTGACCCTTTAAGGGTCCTGAAGGGACGTTGAAGACGACGACGTTGATAGGCCGGATGTGTAAGCGCAGCGATGCGTTGAGCTAACCGGTACTAATGACCCGTGAGGCTTAACCTTACAACGCCAGAGGCGTTTTTGAGAGACACAATTTTCAGCCTGTACCGGATAAAAATTAGCGGAAACGAAAGATTTTGCGGCGTGACAAGGCGCAGAGCGAGGACGTCAGCGGGAGCATACAGAAGTATGTGACCGGTGCGGCTGAGCGATGGCAACGCGGTCACGGCGGAAAAGGTTCGTTTCGTGCACCAAGAATTTGCCTGGCGGCTGTAGCGCGGTGGTCCCACCTGACCCCATGCCGAACTCAGAAGTGAAACGCCGTAGCGCCGATGGTAGTGTGGGGTCTCCCCATGCGAGAGTAGGGAACTGCCAGGCATCAAATTCGTTCCTTTTCCCCTGACAAGGAAAATAACAGGAACAGACGGGTATCAGCCGGTTGCTGATAGCTGTGAAAGAATCGGTGGAGCGGTAGTTCAGTTGGTTAGAATACCTGCCTGTCACGCAGGGGGTCGCGGGTTCGAGCCCCGTCCGTTCCGCCACTTAATGAGTAAGCCCTGACTTAACGGTCAGGGCTTTTTCTATTGCATCGAATAAAAGCCGGCGTGTTGCCACAGCAGCGCGGCGGTAAACCGCCAGCGCGCACAGAGCGGGATCTGTTAAGGTAACTCTGTCGTCGAACGATCCTCGATCTGCCAGGGTTGATCGGCAGTCCATTCACTGAGAAAATCGATAAAGGCACGTACCCGCTGGCTCAGGCCAATATCACTGTAATAGACTGCGTTAAAGGGCATCTCAACCGGCAAACGCTGTTCCGCCAGCACCTCTACCAGTTTCCCCTCGGCAATTTCACGATCGATCATATAGTCAGACAAGCAGGCAATACCGTTACCGGTCAGGCTCAGTTGTTTGATGGTTTCGCCGCTATTAGACGAAATTTCCCAGGTAATGTCATAAAGCTCACCATTCTCCTGGGCGACCGGCCAGCGGTTAAGACGTGACGGATCGACGAAGCCGAGACACTGATGCTGCGCCAGATCCGCCACCGTTTTCGGCGTCCCGTACTCTGCCAGATAGGCTGGCGACGCAACCAGCTTGCGGAAACTGTTAAACAATAGCCGTGCGCGCAACGTCGAGTCTGTCAGGTTGCCTGCACGTATCGCTACGTCGACTTTACGCTCAATAAGATTGATAAAACTCTCCGACGAGATCAAAGAGAGCGTGATTTCAGGATAACGATCCCGGAACGGTTTGATCATCGGCATCAGTAAATGCAGGATCACCGGCGTGGCGGCATCAACCCGTAGCAACCCCTTCGGGGCCTGCAGGCTTTCGATCAACTCGCTTTCAGCGGTCGTCATCTCCTGCAGGAAGCGTTGTACGTGGCGGAAATAGCGCTCGCCCTCCTGGGTTAGCGCCAGCTGACGGGTGGTGCGGGTCAGCAGCGCGACGCCCAGCTTGCCCTCCAGCTTTTTAATCGTCCGGCTGACGGCAGAGTTCGCCATCCGCATCTGTTCAGCAGCGCGACTGAAGCTTCCACTTTCTACTACACTGACAAACACTTTGAGCTCGTCGGAAGACGCCTTCATTACTCCTCTCCGTATTGTGACCTTACCCGGAATGCGGTACCCGGCTGATATACTGTGCCAGGGGCAATTTTTATCATCATTATAGGGGAGATCAGCCTCTGGCTGATCTATGCGATGCCTGTTTCAGCAGAGCAGATAAAGCAGCAGATTTAGCGCTGAAAAGTGGGCTGGATTCCGACATTGATCTGCATCCATTGAAACCCCGGACTAAAATCCCTATAACAGATCAGTGTTATCTGTTTTTGAACCATCAGTCAGGCGGGAAAGTGCGCAAAAAAACTTATGCAATGCGATATGTTGCGGGACAACCAGCGGAACAGATTTTTCCGCCGGGCGCGATGCTACATCTCGGTCAGGGACTGCCGCCCGGCGTGCCATTGCCCGCTCATCCTAACCTGAAAGTTCTGGTATGGAATATTTTTAAGCAGCAACGTGCCGACTGGATGTCAGTGCTGGAAGGTTTCGGTAAAGATGCGCACCTGGTGCTGTTGCAGGAGGCGCAGACCACACCGGAGCTGGTTGAGTTTGCCACCAGTAATTATCTGGCCGCCGATCAGGTGCCTGCCTTTGTGCTGCCTCAGCATCCCTCAGGCGTGATGACGCTGGCTTCGGCTCACCCAGTCTACTGTTGTCCGTTGCGCGAGCGTGAGCCGCTTCTCAGGCTGGCAAAATCGGCTCTGGTTACCGCCTACCCGTTACCGACCGGCGAGATGCTGATGGTAGTCAACATCCATGCGGTGAACTTCAGTTTAGGCATAGACGTTTACAGCAAGCAGCTGGGACCGATTGGCGAACAGATCATGCACCATCGCGGACCAGTGATCATGGCGGGGGATTTTAATGCCTGGAGCCGCCAGCGTATTAATGCGCTCTATCGCTTTGCACAGCGGATGAAACTGGAGGAGGTGATGTTTACCGCCGATCATCGCCGCAAAGCGTTTGGCCGCCCGCTGGACTTCGTCTTTTATCGCGATCTGGCTGTCAGTGAAGCCTCGGTACTGGTCACACGCGCGTCTGACCATAATCCGTTACTGGTAGAGTTTAATCCAGGAGGTTAATGGGTATGGGTGGACGTTAAACCGGCGGGCGGTAAAAGGGCAGGGCGAAGGCGGGAGAGATCAAAGAAAAAGGCTGACAATTGTCAGCCTTTTCAACGTATCAGGTATCAGGATTCGCGTTATTATTCACGAACAGCGTTAAATTATCGCCGGGCTGAATATCTTTCGCATTGTCCAGTACACTGTTCCAGCGCATCACGTCTTTAATATTGACGCCGTGATGCCGTGCAATACTGGCAAGAGAATCACCCTTACGAACACGATAGGTGATGCTGTTGCCGTTATCAGCCAGTCGGGTGCCGTTCGAACCGATAGTCAATGTCTGACCCGGTCTGATATCCGCACCACGCAGGTTGTTTTCCTGCTTCAGTGTACTCACGCTAACGCCAAGTTTAGAGGCAATCCCTGACAGGGTATCACCCCGTCGCACTTTGTAACCGCCACTGGCGCTGGCTTTCGCGAGCTGGGTCGGTTGCACCGCTGCGATATCACCGGAAGCCAGTGAGTTACGCAACTTAGCGACGTTGGACTTCGGCACCATAATGTAGTGCGGTCCGTTTGGCGCTGTTGCACCGCCTTTGTAGCCGGTATTGAAGCTCTTCAACTTAGTGAGCGACATACCCGCCATTTCTGCGGCCTGCGTCAGTTTTATCTGCTGACCCACTTCCACTCGTGCCAGAGCACGGCTTTCGTTAGGCGTCGGCAGTTTGATACCGTAACGCTTGTTATTTTTGAGCAGTTCACTCAGGGCTAACATTTTCGGCACATACACCGTGGTTTCGCGTGGCAGCGATAAGTGCCAGAAGTCAGTCGGCTTACCGCGCGCCTTATTCTGCTTAATCGCTTTGAGCACCCGTCCTTCACCACTGTTATAGGCGGCAATGGTCAGTAACCAGTCACCGTCGAACATGGTGTTGAGACGCTGCATCATATCCAGCGCAACTTTGGTGGATGCAACGACATCACGTCGCCCATCGTAATATTGGTTCTGTTTCAAACCATAGTTACGACCCGTTGCCGCAACAATCTGCCAGATACCAGCGGCATTGGCAGATGAGGTTGCGCGGGGGTCAAAAGCGCTCTCCACTATGGGTAGCAGTACCAGTTCCATCGGCATTTTACGTTTCTGTATCTGCTCGACTATCCAGTACATGTACGGCTCTGCCCGTAATGTTACATCGTGGAGATAGCTCTTATTTTTTAAAAATTTACTTTTTTGTTCGCGGATTCGCGGGTTTTCCGGAATCCCCATCTTCAACTCGTCACTAATGAAACTCCAGAGATCTGCGTCTGCTGCGAGGCCAGTTCCATCTTCCTGCCAACGCGGCGACAAAAACTCGTCTCCGTACTTTCCATTTTCACCTTGACCAGCTGAAGACAGACTCTGGGCATGCTGTTCGGGGATATTGGCGTCATTCCTTGATGCCTGACATCCCACCAGCAAGACCGAGGCGAGTAATATCGCTTTAGCCTTCATGTGTGTGTCAATAGTTCGCTTAAAAGACGAGCAACTATACGTGACGCGTTTTCACAACACAACCCGAAAAATCAAAAAGCGTCTTTCTTCTCGCGTAGAACGGCAAATGTTTGCCATACCGGTCCTGTAGCTGAATTAACACTTAAAGCCCTTTGCAAATCAGCATCTTGGGTACGGAGAAATAAATTTATTGTCCGTTCGTGCGCCAGTTTTGTTGGCAAACTAATGCCATTTTCGGCACGTAAGTCCTTAATTTTCTGATATTCGGCCGTTATTTGCGGGTCATGAGGCAGAATAGCCGCAGCAAACTTCAAATTGGATAAAGTATACTCATGCGCGCAACAGACCAGTGTTTCGCCGGGTAGCTGATTAAGCTTTTGAAAGGAATCATACATTTGTTCCGCAGTCCCCTCAAAAAGGCGTCCGCAACCGCCTGAAAAAAGTGTATCGCCACAAAAAAGATAAGGCGAACTGTAATATGAGATATGTCCTAAAGTGTGTCCGGGTGTCGCGATCACCTCGAAGGTCAAACCCATCACCTCGACCCGATCACCTTCATGTACCAGGGTCTTCGCCCCTTTACTGGCGGTTTCCTGTGGACCGAAAACCTCAAGCTGCGGGAACTGCTCGCACAGTGCTTTTACCCCACCGGTGTGATCGTTATGGTGATGGGTTAGCAGGATAGCGACCGGTTGCCAGCCGTTGGCTGCCACTTTTTCTAATACCGGTTGCGCTTCACCCGGATCGACAATCAGGCATTTCCCTTCATCATCTGTCAGTGTCCAGATGTAGTTATCCTGCAACGCAGGAATACTGGTAAGATTCATCATCACCTCTCGCAGGCCGTAGGAAAAGGAAGATGGTAAAGCATGAAGCCCGCTAAAACACGCCAGATTCTGAATGCGCCGCTCTCATGGCGCGATATGCCATGGGGAGACTATTTTCGTGACGCGCTGACGCAGCAGCTGCAGCCTTACCTTGGAAAGCTTTATGGCTTTCATATGCTTAAGCTTGGCAACCTGAGCGCAGAAATCAACACTGAAAACTGTGCTATTTCACATCAGGTCAATGTCGGCAGTGAAGGCGAGCTGTTACAGGTACTGGCAAATCCGATGCAGCTGCCGTTTGAATCGAAATCGATTGATGCCTGTTTACTGGCGCATACCCTGGCGTGGAGCCAGGACCCGCATCGGGTATTACGCGAAGTCGATCGGGTCTTAATTGACGATGGCTGGATGATCATCAGTGGCTTTAATCCTTTCAGCCTGCTCGGCGTCAGTAAAATCGTGCCGGGTTTACCGCGTAAGGCACCGTGGAGCGGCAGGATGTTCAGCCAGATGCGATTACTCGACTGGCTGGGGCTGCTCAATTATGAAGTGGTCTTTCGTACCCGCTTTCAGGTGCTGCCGTGGCATCGGCAGGGTGGAAAAGTGATCAGCGCCCACCTGCCAGCGCTGGGCTGTCTGAATATTGTGGTGGCGCGCAAGCGGACCTTCCCGCTGATTCCGACCCGGGCGAAGAAAAGCCTGAGCACCAGTAAGATTCGTCAGACGGTCAACGCCACGCGCCAGTTCCGGCAGAAAGAGGATCAGGGTTCAGTTTTATAACCGATGTCATCAAAGGCAGGATTCTCAGCAGCGCTGCGCGCCAGTTCATCACAGCGCTCATTTTCCGGATGTCCGGCGTGGCCTTTTACCCATTCCCACTGAATCTGGTGGGTGCTGAGCGCAAGATCGAGACGCTGCCAGAGATCGACATTCTTCACCGGTTTTTTATCGGCCGTTTTCCAGCCGCGTTTCTTCCAGTTGTGGATCCAGCTGGTAATCCCCTGACGGACATACTGACTGTCGGTGCTGAGCACCACATCGCACGGCTGTTTCAGCGCTTCAAGCGAGACAATCGCCGCCATCAGCTCCATCCGGTTATTGGTGGTGAGGTGATAGCCGGCGCTGAAGGTTTTCTCATGCAGGCCGTAACGTAAAATGGCACCGTAACCGCCGGGGCCGGGATTTCCAAGACAGGATCCATCGGTGAATATTTCTACCTGTTTGCGCATCTCTGGTAGACTTCCTCTCAAAAACGCTAAGTCTGACATAAAACGGGTCTTATGAGCACTGCAAATAACCGCCAGATCGTACTCGATACTGAAACCACCGGCATGAACATGATCGGGGTACATTATGAGGGTCACCGCATCATTGAGATTGGTGCGGTCGAAGTGATTAACCGTCGCCTGACCGGTAACAATTTTCATATGTATCTGAAGCCCGATCGGCTGGTGGATCCGGAAGCGTTTGGCGTGCACGGCATTGCAGACGAGTTCCTCGCTGACAAGCCCACATTCAGTGAGATTGCCGATGAGTTTCTCGACTATATTCGCGGCGCTGAGCTGGTAATCCATAACGCGCCGTTTGATATCGGCTTTATGGACTACGAATTTGCCAAACTGCAGCGCGGTATCGAAAAAACGGAAACCTTCTGCAAGATTACCGACAGTCTGGCACTGGCGCGCCGGATGTTCCCCGGCAAGCGCAACAGCCTTGATGCGCTCTGCTCACGCTATGAGATCGACAACAGCAAACGAACCCTGCACGGCGCACTGCTCGATGCCGAGATCCTCGCTGACGTATTTCTGACCATGACCGGCGGTCAGACCTCACTCTCATTTTTATCGGAGAGTGAAAGCGCCCGTCAGGCGCAGGGGGAGAGCATTCAGCGCATTGTGCGTCCGGCATCCGCTTTACGGGTGGTGACCGCCAGCGATGAGGAGATCGTCGCGCATGAATCGCGTCTCGATCTGGTGATGAAGAAGGGCGGCAGCTGCCTGTGGCGCGGCTGAAGTCAGTGATTTTGCGGGAAAAATCAACGCGAAGGTGAAAAAACCAGCAAACGGTTTTTTCCTCCGGAAAAAGCGTTGACGTGGTGGGAGCCTGCCATTAATATTCGCCTCGTTCTCGACGGGGAACAAAGCGCGGAGCGGTAGTTCAGTTGGTTAGAATACCTGCCTGTCACGCAGGGGGTCGCGGGTTCGAGCCCCGTCCGTTCCGCCAATCTCTTTAAAGAAGCCGATTCAGTAATGAATCGGCTTTTTGCTGTCTGCGTGTTACCCACTGCTGGTGTGTTTAATCCTTTTGCACCGCGACGTTACTGCGCCAGCTGCTCACCTCTTCGGTTTCACGATCCTCGCGGGCGATAAAGCGATAACAGCCTGCCGCCAGACCTGCACCGATAAACCAGCTAAAGTTCGCTACCTCATGCAGTGACGGAATAAAGCTGATGACCAGACAGATTGCGACCGAAGGCAGCAGTGCGCCAATCGCTTTCGGATTAAAGCCGCCGCGATACCAGTAACGGCCCGCCGGGGTGTCATTAAACAGATCGTTCACATCAATACGGCCACGCTTAATCAGATAAAAATCCGTCAGCAGAATGCCGAACAGCGGTCCGATAAAGGAACCCAGCACGTCGAGGGTATAGTGAATCAGCTCCGGTGACTGGAACAGGTTCCACGGCGTTAACAGCACCGAACCCACGGCGGCAATCATTCCGCCCGTCCGGAAGCTGATTTTCTGCGGCGAGCAGTTAGAGAAGTCGAACGCCGGTGAGACAAAGTTGGCCACGATGTTGATGCCGATGGTGGCGATAATCATGGTCAGCAGGCCAATTGCTACCGCGAGGTCATTACCGACCCGGCTCACGGTTTCGATTGGGTCGGTGATCATTTTACCGAACAGCGACTGGGTGCCAGAGACAATCACCACCGTCACAATCGAAAACAGCAGAAAGTTGAACGGCAGGCCCCAGCGGTTACCGCGACGGATCTCCGCCATGCTTTTGCCGTAACGTGAGAAATCACCAAAGTTCAGCAGCGGGCCGGAGAAGTAGGAAACCACTAACGCGGTGGCGGTAATCATCTGCCACGTCTGCTCACCGGCTGACAGCGACTTGCTGGCGAGAGTGAAAGAGATACCATCAAAACCGGTCTTGTATACAATCCAGCCGGCCAGCGCCACCATCACCACATAGACTGCCGGACCGGCGACATCAATAAAGCGCTTGATGGCGCTCATGCCGTGCCAGAACACCATCGCCTGCAGCAGCCACATGGTACCAAAGCAGCACCAGCCCAGCAGCGACAGACCCAGCCAGCTGGTTTCGGTCATCGACGACAGTGACGGCGCAAACTTCAGCAGGACCAGCATCAGCGCGTTGGCGGCCAGATAGGTCTGAATGCCGTACCACGCAAAGGCGATCAGTCCGCGAATCACCGCCGGTATGTTAGCGCCAAACACCCCAAATGCCTGACGGCAGATCACCGCGTAAGGCACGCCCGCCATCTGGCTCGGTTTCGCCACCAGGTTGGCGCAGATCTGCACGATACAGATGCCCACCAGCAGACACAGCAGCACCTGCCAGCTGGCTAACCCCAGCGTAAAGAAGCTGGCGGCCACCACATACCCGCCCATGCTGTGCACATCCGACATCCAGAATGAAAAAATGTTGTACCACGACCAGTTCTGGTCGCGGGTCGGCGCCAGGTCGTCGTTACACAGCCGTGGGCTGTAGCTGGCGTTGGCTTCAGAGGCCTTGCTGGCCACCGTTGAATGATTTGGCATGAAACCTGCTCCTCTACCCGAGAGTGGAATGAATAATTGCGTGAAAGCGTATTGCAGGATTCAGGCCAGATTTGTTTTCTTGTATACAAAAGTTATTGTTAATGTATACGATATGCTGCGCACAGTCACCTACCGGAGCGGGTAATGAAGAGTGAAACAGGCCAGCGAAAGGCCGCCGAACTGCATGATAAAGATGAGGCTATCTACCAGGCGTTGATGAACGCGATTGTTGAACATCAGCTGCCACCCGGCAGTAAATTACCGGAAGAGGCCCTCTCTGCGGTGTTTGGTGTCAGTCGCACCGGGATCCGTAAAGTGCTGCAACGCCTCGCGGCAGTGCAAATGGTGACTCTGACGCCCAAACGCGGTGCACAGGTTGCCACCCCGGGCGTTGACGAAGCGCGCGATATCTTTCGTACCCGCAGTTTAATGGAGTGCGCCAACCTGCCCGCGGTGCTGGCGCATCTGCAGGCACCGCATCTGGCGGCGCTGGCGCAGTTAATCGCGCAGGAGAATCAGGCTCATGCCGACCAGGATGGCCCGGCCGCGATTCGGCTGTCGGCCGCGTTTCATATTCAGCTGCAGGCTATCTCCGGCAATCAGGTGCTGACCGAGATGGTAACCCGACTGACGCAGCGCTCATCGCTGGTGATTGCCGCCTATGGCGCGCCCTGGCAGCACGGCTGTCGCTGTGACGATCACACTACGCTGCTCAGCCTGCTGCGCGATCGCGCCCTGGCACCGCTGACGCAGGCGCTGCAGCAGCACTTCGAACACATTGTCTCCAGCCTGCACTTTGAACGCAGCGGTGAAACCCTGCCCGATTTCGCCCGGCTGTTTGGCACGGATAAAGGAAATGCATCATGAGCCTGATTCAGGTCATCAACCCGAATACCAGCCTGGCAATGACCGAAACCATCGGCCAGGCAGCCCGCGCCGTGGCGGCTCCGGATACCGAAATTCTGGCCGTCTGCCCGACGCACGGCGTGCCGTCGATTGAGGGTCATTTCGACGAAGCGATAGCCGCTATCGGTGTGCTGGAGCAGATCAAGCTGGGTAAAGCGCAGGGCGTCAGCGGCCATGTGATTGCCTGATTTGGCGATCCGGGTCTGCTGGCGGCGCGGGAGCTGGCCAGCGGTCCGGTGGTGGGAATCGCGGAAGCGGCGATGCACACCGCGACGCTGCTGGCGACGCGTTTCTCGATTGTTACCACGCTGCCGCGCACGTTGGTGATTGCACGCCATCTGCTGCAGCAGTATGGCTTCAGCCATCACTGCGCAGCGCTGCACGCCATCGATCTGCCGGTACTGGCACTGGAAGATGGCAGCGGACTGGCGCAGGAGAAAGTGCGCCAGCGCTGCATCCAGGCGAAGCGTGAAGATGGCAGCGGGGCGATTGTGCTGGGCTGCGGTGGTATGGCGACACTGGCCGCTTCCCTGACGCAGGAACTCGGCCTGCCGGTGATTGATGGCGTCGGTGCAGCGGTCAAAATGGTCGAGTCGCTGGTGGCGCTTGGCTTTGGCACCAGCAAATATGGCGATCTGGCCTGGCCTTTGCAGAAACCTCTCTCAGGTGCGTTTCAGCATCTAAACTAACGGAACTCTCCCGATTGATGACAGGAAGCGAGTAATGACTGACGCTGCAGAGAAGAAAGAGTACAGCTTTAACAAAAACTATCCGCGCGATTTAATCGGTTATGGCGCCAATCCGCCGCACGCCGCCTGGCCCAACAACGCCCGCGTGGCGGTGCAGTTTGTCCTGAATTACGAAGAAGGAGCGGAAAATAGCGTGCTGCACGGCGACGCCGGCTCGGAGCAGTTTCTCTCCGACATCATTGGCGCGGCCAGTTATCCGGATCGCCATATGTCGATGGAGTCGCTGTATGAGTACGGCTCACGCGCCGGCTTCTGGCGCATCCATAATGAATTCCAGAAACGCGGTCTGCCGCTCACCGTGTTTGGCGTAGCCATGGCGCTGGCACGTCATCCGGAGATTGTTGAGGCGATTAAACAGGCGGACTACGATGTGGTGAGCCACGGCTGGCGCTGGATCCACTATCAGGGAATGGACGCCAAAACCGAACGCCAGCATATGCAGCAGGCGGTGGATGTGCTGATCGACCTGTTTGGTAAAGCGCCCACCGGCTGGTACACCGGCCGTGACAGCCCGAACACCCGCCGTCTGGTGGTGGAGCAGGGCGGTTTCAGCTACGACAGCGATTATTATGGCGACGATCTGCCGTTCTGGACCCAGGTCACCTGTCAGGATGGCACGGTCAAACCGCACCTGATCATTCCTTACACCCTGGAGTGCAACGACATGCGTTTTGCCTCGCCACAGGGCTTCAATACTGCCGAACAGTTCTTCACCTATCTGCGCGATACCTTTGATGTGCTGTATGAAGAAGGCGAAACGGCGCCGAAGATGATGTCGGTCGGCATGCATTGCCGCCTGCTGGGGCGTCCCGGAAAATTCCGTGCGTTGCAGAACTTCCTCGATCATATCCAGCAGCATGATGACGTCTGGATTTGCAGCCGTCAGCAGATTGCCGAGCACTGGATCAAAACGCATCCGGCACCGGACGCACCCTGAGGTCAGCGCAAGGCGTTTCATTCAGCCACCGGGCCGGACGAAACGCCTGCTGTTCAGGCGCTTAACTCATCAGGCTCACCTGGGCCGCAACGATGCACCAGCCGTGCGGCAACCGCACCCAGGTTTGCTGTTGCCGGCCGATTTTATCGCTGCCGGCGCGGGTGAATTCGGTGCTGCACACCGCAAGGTCTTCGCCAAAAGTGGTGATCACGGTGTTGCGCAGCGTTCGCTCCAGCCCGGCAGAAGGGCGGGCAGCACGGAATGCGCGTATCTCATCAATGCCGTATAAATTCTCACCGGCACCCAGCCGAACGGTGCGGGCATCATGCCAGAACAGCGCATCCAGCTCGGCAATATCGTTGCTGACCAGCGCCTGCTCGTAGCGGTAAAACTGTGCCGTCACTTCACTGACTATCTGCGGTAAATTGATCTGTTGAATGTCCATCAGGCTCCTGCCATGTTGATTTGTGCCAGTGTGATACCTTGTTGTTCCAGTGCCCACGCAGCACGCAACACGGCCGCTTCATTAAAGGGACGGGCGATTAACTGCAGGCCAATCGGCAAACCACTGCGGGTCGCCAGCGGCACGGTGCAGACCGGCAATCCCAGGAAAGAGATCGGCTGCGTCAGCATACCCATGCTGGCTTTGGCGGGCAGTTCCTCTCCATTAATCGTGATAGTTTGCTGACCAATGGTAATCGCGCTGCACGGCGTCGCCGGTGCAATCAGCAGGTCAAACTGGCTGAACAGCGGCAGCACCTGCTGCTGGAAATGGCGACGGAAACGCTGCGCCTGCAGATACCAGGCGGCGGGCATCATCGCACCCGCCAGTAAACGCTCTCGGGAGTTGGGTTCAAACTGCTCTGGCACCTGACGTAACGCAGGCAGATAATGGTTACCCCCTTCCGCCGCCGTCATGATAAAGGCAGCAGAGCGCGCCAGTTCGGCTTCCGGCATCACCACCTGCTGCTGCGCGTCGAGCGCGGCGGCGACAACCGCAACCGCAGCCCGTGCCTCTTCGTCACACCAGTCATTAAAAAAACCGCCCAGCACGCCGCAGCGTAACCCTTCCACACCGCGGGACAGGGTCGGCAGCGTCGCAGCCGCGGGTCGGCTGGCCTGAAACGCATCGCTGCTGTCTGCGCCCTGTAGCTGATCATAGACCAGCGCCAGATCGTCGACCCGGCGGGCGAAGGGGCCAATGTGGTCGAGGCTGGCGACAAACGGATGGCTGCCGCTACGCGACAGGCGGCCAAAGGTCGGCTTCAGGCCAAACGTACCGCACAGCGAGGCGGGGACCCGAATCGAGCCGTTGGTGTCCGTGCCAAGTGAAAAATGAACCAGACCGGCCGCCACCGCCGCGGCTGAGCCGCCCGAGGAGCCACCCGCCACGCGGCTCAGGTCGCGCGGATTATGGGTCGCGCCGTAGTGGCTGTTTTCGGTGGTAAAGCCGTAGGCGTAGGCATCCATATTCAGCATGCCCGACAGCATCGCGCCCGCCTGCCGCAGCCGGTCAATGGCAAACGCATCCGCACGCGCGGCGGGCCGTTGACTGAACAGGCTGGCTCCGGCCAGCGTACTGTAGCCGGCAACGTCAAACAGGTTTTTTACCGCGTAGGGGATACCCGCCAGCGGCGGCAGATCTTCACCGCGCTGGCGCTTGGTATCGATACTCTCTGCCTCTTTCAGCATCCGCTGCCCGGTGACCTCAGTCCATGCATTGAGCTGCGGATTGTGCTGCTCAATCGCCTGCAGTGTGTTTTCAGCCACCTCTCTGGCGCTGATCTCGCCGTTGTGGATCGCCAGACGCAGCGTCTGAATCGAAACGTCGCTCAGTTTCATGCCTGATACACTCCCGCGACTTCCAGTCGATCGTCCAGCGGAAAGGCCATCAGCGGCGCGGCCATCTGCGCGATACGCGTCAGTTGGATTAACAGCTCTGCGCGCCGGGCTTCGTCCAGCTCCAGTTGTAGCATCTGCTCCATGTGAGCAAGATAGGGGGTCCAGTCAGCTTGATTCATGGTTGGCTCCTGTTAAAAACCGGCGGCGCTGCCGTTGCTGCGCGGATCGCTGGCACCTTCAAACATGCCATTGCTGTGGCGCACGATAGCGCCCGCATGGCCGACAAATTCACTGAAGGCCGGCAGCAGCTCGACCTGATGTCCCCACTGCCGCAGCAGCTCCACCGTTTCCGGTGCGAGACGGCTCTCCAGTTTGAGTGAGTCGGAAGACTGACCCCAGGTGCGGCCCAGCAGCCAGCGCGGTGCGCTGACCGCCTGTTGCAGCGGCAGGCCCTGAATCACATGCCGGGTGAAAATCGCCGCCTGGGTTTGCGGCTGGCCATCGCCGCCCATCGATCCATAGACCAGGGTACGGCCATCTTTCAGGCGCGCGGCAGCGGGATTAAGGGTATGAAACGGCTGCTTGCCGGGGGCCAGCGCCAGCAGGTGATCGGGATCGAGACTGAATGCCGCGCCGCGATTCTGCCAGGTAATGCCGGTGCCCGGCAGCACCACGCCGCTGCCAAATTCGTGATAAATACTCTGGATAAACGATACGGCCAGGCCGCTGCTGTCCATCACGCCCATCCAGACGGTGTCGCCCGGACCCCGCCCGTTACCCCAGGGCGCCGCCTGGCGATCGTCGATCTGACTGGCGAGCGTGGCGAGATGATCGCTGTCGAGCAGCGCCTGTAAATCTTCGGTAACGTGGCGCGGATCGGTAATGTGTTTATCACGCAGCGCGAAGGCTTTTTTGGTGGCTTCCACGATGCGGTGTACGGTCTGCGCTTCACTGGCGTCAGCCATATCCAGCGCATCGGTAATGCCAAGGATCGCCAGCGACACCATGCCCTGAGTCGGCGGCGTCATATTCCAGATATCGCCTTCGCTGTGTGAAAGATGCAGCGGAGTACAGCGGCGGGCGCGCTGCTGTTGCAGATCCTCCAGGGTGATCGGCATGCCCAGCGCTGACATCTCACTGGCCAGATGGCGCGCCAGCGGGCCGCGATAAAAACTGTCGAGCCCCTGCTCCGTCAGCTGACACAGCGTTTGCGCCAGCGCCGGCTGGGTAAAGCGGCTGCCCGGCTGCGGCACATCGCCATCAGGCATAAAGGTGGCGGCAAAGCCGGGCTGATGCTGTAACTCGTTGCGGAAGGTCGCCGTGGCGGCCGCCTGTGAAGCGGTCACCGGAATGCCATCGGCCGCATAGCGAATGGCATCGCGCAGCAGACGTGCCAGCGGCAGTGGGGCAGCTCCCAGCTCCGCGCCCAGCTGCAACGCTTCATGCCAGCCGCTGACCGTGCCGGCGACGGTTAATGCCGCTTTCGGGCCGCGGTGTGGAATCTGTTGATGATCGCCGTAAAAATCGAAGTGAGCCAGCGATCCGGCTGCACCGCTGGCATCAATCGCGACAGGATCGCCGCCTGGCGGCATAATCAGCCAGAAGCCATCGCCACCGAGGCCATTCATGTGTGGATAGACCACGGCGATAGTTGATGCCGCCGCCACCATCGCTTCAATGGCGTTGCCGCCGTCACGCAGCACCGCCAGCGCACTTTCGCTGGCCAGATGGTGTGGCGTCACCGCCATCCCCTGTGGGGCCATATTGCTTTGAATCATGCTTTTCTCGTTCTGTTATCGGGTGACAGAACGGTATACAAAGCAAGAGCTGTTCCAGTTTTCATTCCGGCCGCGGTTGCAGCCGCGTTAACCTGGCGCAAATTATGCTAGCTTCAGCTGAAACAAAAGTTACAGGACCTGTTATGCAACAGCTTGATGAACGACTCAGAAGCCACTATTCCCAGCTCTCACCGCAAGAGCAACGGATTGCCGACTTTGTTTTTGACCATTTTGACGATCTGATCAGCTACAACAGCGCCGAGCTGGCGCGGCTTAGCGGCGTTTCGAAAGCCACTGTCAGCCGGTTGTTTAAACGTCTGGGCTATGAGAAGTACAAAGAGATGCGTGATGAGTTGCGCACCCTGCGTCAGAGCGGCATGCCGCTAACTGATAACCGCGATGCGGTGCAGGGCAACACCTTACTGTCACGGCACTATAAGCAGGAAATGGCTAACCTGACGCAGTGGGTGAATAGTCTGGATGCACAGCATTTCGGTGAGGTGATCCAGCAACTGGCGCAGGCAAAACGTGTCTTTATTATCGGCATGCGTAACGCCTATCCGGTGGCGCTGCACCTGCGTCAGCAGCTGATGCAGGCGCGGCCGCAGGTGCATATTCTGCCGCAGCCGGGCCAGACGCTGGCCGAAGAGCTGGTGGATATCACGCCGGATGACATGGTAGTAGTGATGGCGTTCCGCCGTCGCACCCGGATGATTCGCCCGCTGATGCAACAGCTACAAACCGCCGGCATCCCGCTGCTGGCGCTGTGTGAGCCGCAAGCGCAAACGGTGATTGCGCTGGCACGCTGGCAGCTCTGCGCGCCGCTCGACAGCGTCTCGGCTTTTGACAGCTACGCTTCGGCAATGAGCCTGATCAACCTGATCGCCAACGCGCTGCTGCATGAAATGCTGGCGCAGGGCCGTCAGCGTATTCATCAGATCGCCGATCTTTACCAGCAGTTTGACGAGCTGGAGCACCGCTAACAGGCACCTTTTTGGTGCCTTGCCCCATTTTAGTACAGCCTTTTCCGACAGCATTTCGCGGCTTATCAGGCCGCTTCTCTCCCAACCTCATTGCCATCTAACCCTTTTTCTCCCGCTGCGCTGATTGGCACATTAGTTGCAGAATGCATGCTTAAGAATCTTTTGTTTCACACAATCTCACCGGGGTGCATAATGAAAAAAGTTTTGATGGCGGTTGCGGCAGCGGCATTACTGATGGCACAGGCGGGCAGCGCGCTGGCCGATCAGCTGCAGGATATCCAGCAGCGTGGCGTGATCCGGGTGGCGGTGCCGCAGGATTTCCCGCCGTTTGGTTCAGTCGGCACCGATCTGCAACCCCAGGGTTACGACATCGACATGGCGAAGTACCTGGCGAAGCAGATGAAACTTAAGTTACAGCTGGTGCCGGTCAGCAGCGCCAACCGGGTGCCTTATCTGCAAACTGACAAAGTCGATCTGGTGATCTCCAGCATGGGCAAAAACGCGGAGCGTGAAAAAGTGATCGATTTCACCCGCGCCTATGCGCCGTTCTTCCTCGGTGTCTTTGGGCCGAAAGGCGAAGAGATCAAATCGGCGGCGGCACTGAGCGGCAAGTCGATTGGCGTAACCCGTGGCGCAGTGGAGGACATGGTGCTGAGTGAGGTCGCGCCGAAGGACGCTCAGGTGAAACGTTACGAAGATAACAACACCACGCTGTCAGCTTACCTTTCCGGTCAGGTGCAGTATGTCGCGACCGGCAACCTGGTGGTGGCAGCAATCGCCCGTCAGAACCCGGCCAAAGCACCGGTTGCCCAGTTTATGCTGAAAGATTCGCCCTGCTTCATTGGCCTGAAGAAAGACCAGCCGGCACTGAAAGAGAAGATCAATGGGCTGATTGAGCAGGGCATCAAAGATGGCACCCTGAACAACCTGTCAGAACAGTGGCTGAAAGCCCCGCTGCCCGCCAGCCTCGGCGCCTGAGGAACGGATAATGATCGGGCAACTTAACTTTCCCGCCCTGTGGCCCTACTGGCCGGAGCTGCTCTCCGGCCTGTGGGTCACCATCCAGTTAACGCTGCTGGCCACCGTCGGCGGCGTCAGCCTCGGCATCGTCGGCGCCGCGCTGCGCAGCGGTAAACCGGGCTGGATGAGCCGTCTGTGGGGCGTCTACGTCGAGCTGATCCGCAATACGCCGTTCGTGGTGCAACTGTTCTTTATCGTGTTTGGCCTGCCTAATCTGGGGCTAAAGCTCACCGCCGGTGAAGCAGCGCTGCTGGCGATGCTGATCAACCTTGGTGCCTACAGCACTGAGATCATCCGCGCCGGTATTCAGGTGACGCCAAAAGGACAGTGGGAAGCGGGCCGGGTGCTGGGCCTGACCCGTAGCCAGACGTTTCTGCGGGTGGTGCTGCCGCCCGCGCTGCAGCGCATTTATCCGGCGCTGGTGAGTCAGTGCATTATCGTGATGCTCGGCTCGTCGGTGGTGTCGCAGGTCTCCTACGAGGAGCTGACTTTCGCCGCTAACCTGATTCAGTCGCGCACCTTTTTAAGCTTTGAGGTCTATCTGGTGACCACGTTGATCTACCTGGCGTTGTCGATTGCGATGCGTCAGTTGCTGCTGGCGATTGGCCGTAAATGGTTTGGAGTGCAGGCATGATGACAACCTTCACTGACTGGGACATCGTGCGCAACCTGCTGCTGGCGGCGCGCTGGACCCTGCTGCTCTCTCTGGTGGCGTTTGTCGGCGGCACGCTGGTGACGCTGCCGTTGCTGTTTATGCGGCTATTGCAACGTAAATGGCTGACGCGCTGGGTACGCGGCTATACCGCGCTGTTCCAGGGTACGCCGCTGCTGATGCAGCTGTTTCTGGCCTTCTTTGGCGTCGGGCTGTTCGGGATTGACGTCGCGCCCTGGACGGCGGCCTCGCTGGCGCTGACCTTTTACACCAGTGCCTTTCTGGTCGATATCTGGTACGGCAGTATTCGCGCGTTGCCGAAAGGCCAATGGGAAGCGTCACGCTGTCTCGGCCTGAGTTTCGGCCAGACCCTGGCGCGGGTGGTTGCGCCGCAGGCGATCCGCATCGCCATCGCCCCGACGGTCGGCTTTGCGGTACAGGTGATCAAAGGCACTGCGCTGGCGTCGATTATCGGTTTTATTGAGCTGACCAAAGCCGGCACCATTCTGAACAACGTGACCTATCAGCCGTTCAAAGTCTTTGGGCTGGTGGCGCTCGGTTATTTCCTGATGTGTTATCCGCTGTCTCGCTACAGCCAGTATCTGGAGAAAAAATTCAATGCCGCTCATCACCATTAATCAGGTGCAAAAATATTACGGCGACAACCATGTGTTGAAAGGCGTGGATCTGGATATCGACATGGGCGAGGTGATCTCGATTATTGGTCGCAGTGGCTCGGGTAAAAGCACGCTGTTGCGCTGCATCAACGGGCTGGAAGGCTATCAGGAAGGCAGCATCAAGCTTGGCGGCATGACTATCACCGACCGCGATTCGCAGGCCCGCGAGATCAGCCGTTCAATCGGCATGGTGTTTCAGAGCTTCAACCTGTTCCCGCACATGACCGCGCTGGAAAATGTCATGCTGGCACCACGTCGGGTATTGAAAAAGGGTGAGGCGGAGTGCCGGGCGCTGGCGACGCAGATGCTGGAGAAGGTCGGGCTGGGTGAACGCCTCAATTACTATCCAGCCAGCCTCTCCGGCGGTCAGCAGCAGCGGGTGGCAATCGCCCGTGCGCTGGCGATGACGCCGAAAGTTTTACTCTGTGACGAAATCACCTCGGCGCTCGATCCTGAGCTGGTCGGCGAAGTGCTCAAAGTACTGGAGCAGCTGGCGGCAGAAGGAATGACGCTGATCCTCGTCACCCATGAAATGAACTTCGCCCGCGACGTGGGCGATCGCGTGGTCTTTATGCATCAGGGGCGCGTCTGGGAGCAGGGCGACAGCAAAACGTTATTTGCGCAGCCGCAATCGCCTGAACTGAAACAGTTTATCTCCTCGGTCCGCCTGTAAGTCTTCAACAAGGAATTCATCATGGATATCACTCGCTACCCGCAACTCAATCCACCGCAACGTCTGCTGATGGGACCTGGGCCGATCAACGCCGATCCGCGCGTCCTGCGTGCCATGTCGAGCCAGCTGCTTGGCCAGTACGATCCCGCCATGACCCATTACATGAACGAGGTAATGGCGCTCTATCGCGGCGTATTCCGTACCGAAAACCGCTGGACCCTGCTGATTGATGGCACCTCGCGCGCCGGGATTGAAGCGATCCTGCTCTCCGCCATCCGGCCCGGCGACAAAGTGCTGGTGCCGGTGTTTGGCCGCTTTGGACACCTGCTGTGTGAAATCGCCCGTCGCTGCCGCGCTGAGGTTCACACTATTGAGGTGCCGTGGGGCGAGGTCTTTACTCCCGATCAGATCGAAGATGCGATCAAAAAAGTGCGGCCACGGCTGCTGCTGACGGTACAGGGCGACACCTCCACCACCATGCTGCAACCGCTGGCGCAGCTGGGGGCAATCTGCAAACAGTATGGCGTGCTGTTCTACACCGATGCCACCGCGTCGCTGGCCGGTAATGCGCTGGAAACCGATGCCTGGGGTCTGGATGCGGTCTCTGCCGGGATGCAGAAGTGCCTCGGCGGTCCGTCCGGTACCTCGCCGATCACCCTGAGCGAACAGATGGAAGCGGTGATCCGCAAGCGTAAGTGCGTCGAACAGGGGATCCGAACCGCCGCGCATCAGGATGGGGAAGAGGAGATGATCTACTCCAACTATTTTGATCTCGGCATGATCATGGATTACTGGGGGCCGGAGCGTCTGAATCACCACACTGAAGCGACCAGCGCACTGTTTGGCGCCCGCGAATGCGCCCGTCTGATCCTGCAGGAAGGTCTGGATAACGGCATTGCGCGCCACAAACTGCACGGCGAAGCGCTGCTGAAAGGCATTCAGGGTATGGGACTGGAGACCTTTGGCGACCTGCAACACAAAATGAATAACGTGCTGGGCGTGGTGATCCCTACGGGCATCAATGGCGATCAGGTGCGGCAACTGATGCTGAATGATTTCGGCATTGAAATTGGCACCTCGTTTGGTCCGCTGCACGGCAAGGTGTGGCGCATCGGCACCATGGGCTTCAATGCCCGCAAGGATTGTGTCATGCAGACGCTGGCGGCGCTGGAAATGGTGCTGACCTATCTGGGCTATCGCACGCCGCAGGGCGCTGCTGCGCAGGCGGCCTGGGACTACTACGGGAGCCAGGCATGATGATGAACGCCAGCGAAGCCCACGCTGCTGCACAGCGCGTTATGGCGCGCTGTGATGCGCTGGCAGCGATCAGCGAAACGGCGCAGGGACTGACGCGTGTCTACCTGTCGCCGGAGCACCTGCGCGCCAACGCCTGCGTCGGAGAGTGGATGCAGGCCGCCGGAATGCAGGTGTGGCAGGATGCGGTCGGCAACATTTGTGGCCGCTACGAAGCAGCCGAACCAGGGGCTCCCGCCTTACTGCTCGGTTCGCATCTCGACACGGTACGTAACGCCGGTCGCTATGACGGCATGCTGGGCGTGCTGAGCGCCATCGAAACCGTACAGTGGCTGCATCAGCACCAGCAGCGTTTGCCGCTGGCAATTGAGGTGATCGGTTTCGGCGACGAAGAGGGGACCCGTTTTGGCATTACGCTGCTCGGCAGCCGCGGCATTACCGGTAGCTGGCCGCAGAGCTGGGTAACCCATCCTGACGGCAACGGCATTACCGTGGCGCAGGCGATGGCAGATGTCGGGCTCGACAGCAGCCAAATCGCCACCGCCGCGCGCCGGGTAGAGGATATTGTCGGTTACCTTGAGTTGCACATTGAGCAGGGGCCGTGTCTTGAACAGGCAGATCTGCCCCTGGGCGTGGTGACGGCGATCAACGGTGCACGCCGGCTGAACTGCCGCTTCATCGGCGAAGCCGGGCATGCCGGTACGGTACCGATGACCCACCGTAAAGATGCGCTGGCTGCCGCTGCCGAATGGATGGTGTTTATCGAGCAGACCACCCGCGAGCAGGATCCCCAGCTGGTGGCGACGGTCGGCACTCTGACTTGTGCGCCCGGCGCGGTAAATGTGATCCCTGGCGAGGTTGCGCTGTCGCTGGATGTACGCGGCCCGCTGGACAATCCGCTGGAGGCGCTGCTCTCCAGCCTGTTAACCCAGGCGGAGGCGATCGCGCTGCGTCGCGGATTACGCTTTGAGGCGAACGAATATTACCGCATCGGGGCCACCGCCTGTAACTCCGCGCTGCAACAGGCGTTGAGTCATGCGGTGGAAACGGTGCAAGGGCGCAGCCTGTCGCTACCGAGCGGCGCTGGCCATGATGCGATTGCGATTGCCGAACGCTGGCCGGTCGGCATGCTATTTGTGCGTAATCATCGCGGTATCAGCCACCATCCGGCGGAGTCGGTGGCGGTGAATGATGTTGCCCCGGCACTGCAGGCCTACCTGCAGGCGGTTTGTCTGATTGCTGAACGGAGCTGAGCATGCAATTAACCACCTTTAATCAGTTGCCGGAAGAGCAGGCACTGGCGGCGATTGCCCACTGTGTGGCGATCCCGCACTGGCAGCAGGCGCTGGTGGCGGCGCGTCCCTATGCATCGTTGGCGGCACTGCTCGCCACCGGCGATGCACTGGCGCGACAGTGGCAGGGCGATGCTTTACAGACGGCGCTGGCTGCCCATCCACGTATCGGCGAACGGGCCAGCGGAAGCGACAAACAGGCGACGCTGTCGCGCGGCGAACAGTCTGCTATGCAGCAGGCCGATCGGTCGCTACAACAGGCGATGCAACAGGGCAATCAGACTTATGAGGCGCGCTTTGGCCGGGTATTTTTAATCCGAGCCAAAGGACGCAGCGCAGAGCAGATGCTGGCGGAATTGCAGCGTCGGCTCCAGAATGATCAGCAGGCTGAGCAGCAGGAAGCGCTGGATCAGCTGCGTGAAATTACCCTGTTACGGCTGGAGGAGAGCATAGAATGAGTACTGTCACGACCCATATTCTTGATACGGCAATAGGCAAACCGGCCAGCGGCGTGGCGATTTCGCTGGAGCAGAACAGCCCGGAAGGGTGGTTCCCGCTGTCTCAGGGCGAAACCGACAGCGATGGCCGACTGAAAACCCTGACCCCGGAGCCGCTGACGCCGGGTCACTACCGCTTAACTGCGGAGATTGGCGACTATTTTGCCGCCGCCGGTCGGGATGCGCTTTATGTCAGCGCCCAGATCGATTTTGTCATTGCCGAAGCGGGCAGCCATTTTCATCTGCCGTTCCTGATCTCGCCGTGGTCGTGGTCAACCTATCGCGGCAGCTGATTGCTGTCGGCCAGGCTTGCGCGACAGACTACAGCGTAAACCGATCCGCATCCTGCCAGGCCGGGAAGCGTTCACGATAAGCATTGAGCGCCTCCAGCGACAGCGCAGCATCCAGCCGGGCGCGCTGGAACGGCTCGGCCGCCTGCAGGATCTCACCCTGCGGCGAAATAATCTGGCTGTCGCCACGGTACTGATGCTGGTTGCCATCACTGCCGACCCGGTTACAGCCCGCCACGTAAGCCTGATTCTCAATCGCGCGCGCTAACAGCAGCGCCTGCCAGTGCAACGCACGCGGCGCAGGCCAGTTGGCGACGTACAGCGCCAGATCGTAATCATTGCGGTTACGTGAAAAAACCGGGAAACGCAGGTCATAACAGATTTGTGGCAGAATGCGCCAGCCGCGCCATTCAACTATCTGACGCTGCTCGCCGGGCAAATAGTGATGATGCTCATCCGCCATACGAAACAGATGCCGCTTGTCGTACTGATGCAGCGTTCCGTCCGGCTCGACCAGTAAAAAGCGGTTTACCGCGCCGTTTTCGGTCTGGATCGCCGCACTGCCGCCGATCAGGGCGTCAGTCTGCCGGGCATGATGTTGCAGCCATTCCACCACCTGCGTCTGAGGCAACGAGCTTTTTGCCGCCTCCATCGCAAAGCCGGTGGTAAACATTTCCGGCAGCAGAATTAAATCGCGTCCGGTAATGCCAGCCAGTTGCTGATCGAAATGGCGCAGATTCGCCTCGCCATCCATCCAGCTCAGGGTCTCCTGCAATACGGTGAGGTTTAAAGCTGACATAAGCGCTCCGCGGCGGCATCTAACGTCGCTTGCTGTTTAGCAAAACAGAGGCGAATCAGTTTATGAGGGAAGGGATCGGCGCAGAACACCGACAGCGGTATCGCCGCCACGCCTGCTTCTTTGGTCAGCCACTGGCAGAAACTGACATCGTCCAGATCGGAGATTGCGCTGTAGTCCACCAGTAAAAAATAGGTGCCTTCGCACGGCAGAACCCTGAAGCGGCTATGCTGCAAGGCCGCAATCAGCTGGTCGCGACGCGCCTGATAAAACGCCGGCAGCTCGCGATAATGTTCCGGCTGGTGACGCAGCATATCGGCAATCGCCAGCTGCGCCGGGGTATTGACCGAAAAGGTCAGATACTGATGTACCTTGCGTACTTCAGCGCTGATCGCCGCCGGTGCAATGCAGTAACCCACTTTCCAGCCGGTCATGTGGAAGGTTTTGCCAAACGAAGAGACGGCAATAGCGCGCTGACGCAGTTCCGGATGAGCCAGTACGCTGGCATGACCTGCCGGATCAAAGCAGATGTGTTCATACACTTCGTCGCTCAGCACATACACCGGCAGCCCGGCAATCGCCTGCCACAGCGCGGCATAATCCTCGCGCCGCCAGACGGTAGCCGACGGATTGTGCGGCGTATTCAGGATCACCAGCCGGGTTTTCTCACTCAGCAGCGCACCAAAGGCCGACCAGTCAACGCGAAAGGTCGGTGGTTGCAGGGCGATGCGCTTCAGCACCCCACCCGACAGTTCAACCGCTGGCGCATAGCTGTCGTAGCTGGGATCAAAACAGATCACCTCATCGCCCGGCCTGACCAGCGCGGTAATTGCCGCGTACAGTGCCTCAGTCGCCCCGGCAGTAACCGTAATCTCGCGCTCGACGTCCGGACGATAGTCATAAAGCTCAGCGGTTTTCTCCGCAATCGCCTCGCGTAACGGCAAAGCGCCGGTCATCGGGGCATACTGATTCGCACCCTGACTAACGTGATACGCCAGCCGCTGCTGCAAATAGTCCGGCCCGTTAAAATCGGGAAAGCCCTGAGAAAGGTTAATAGCGTTGTGCTGCTGTGCCAGCGCACTCATCTGGCTAAAAATGGTCGTCCCAAGCGCCGGAAGTTTGCTGTCAGGAATCAGGTTGTGCTGCGTCATGGTTTTCTGGCCTTAAGCGCGAATGTCGATGCGGAGTCACCCGGTGTTTGTGCCACTATAAACAGGATGGTAGTATTTGGCAATCGAGACGCTTAGACGGCTAAATGCGTCATGCTCTGCACCTCAGCGGCGTTGGTTGCGTTTGCTTACCCCGGTCACTGACTGATGTAAGCTCATGGGGATGCGCGCACTTGCCGCCTTGCTGAGATGCGGATCATTTAGCATTTACAATGCGTCATGCTCCGCACCTCAGCGGCGTTGGTTGCGTTTGCTTACCCCGGTCACTGACTGATGTCAGCTCACGGGGATGCGCGCACTTGCCGCCTTGCTGAGGTGCGGATCATTTAGCATTTACAATGCGTCATGCTCTGCACCTCAGCGGCGTTGGTTGCGTTTGCTTACCCCGGTCACTGACTGATGTCAGCTCCCGGGGATAAGCGCGCTTACCGCCTTGCTGACACACGGATCATTTGGCAGGGATTATGAGCTTTGCTGATACAGGAATCATTGAAAAGACATCGTGAGCTTTGCCGGCAAAGTAGCAAACTTAACCTGTTGTATTTTTAGGGCCGTTACCGTTATCTGAGTTACCAGCCATCACATTCCACTGCAAGGAAACCCTATGTCGGATATTCACCCGTTAGATCAGCTGGTCGCCGCCTGTCACTGGATTGGTGCGAAGGGCTGGGCACCCGCGACCGGCGGTAATATGTCTGTGCGTCAGGATGCGCAGATCTGTCTGCTGAGCGAATCCGGTAAAGATAAAGGCACGCTGACGCGTGATGACTTTATCCAGGTCGATATTGCCACCAGCCAGGCGCTCTCCGGCCGCAAGCCGTCGGCGGAAACCGGCCTGCACACGCTGATCTATCGGCTCTTTCCCGAGGCGGGCGCGGTGCTGCACACCCATACCGTGAATGCGACGGTGTTATCGCGGGTCGAGCAGGGCGCGGCGCTGCTGCTGCACGGTTATGAGATGCAGAAAACGCTCACCGGTCAGCATAATCATCTGGATACCGTCGCCATCCCGGTGTTCGATAACAGCCAGGACATTGCGGCGCTGGCGTCGGAAATTGAAGATTACGCCGCCCGGTTTCCGCTGCGCTATGGCTTCCTGCTGCGCGGTCACGGCTTAACCTGCTGGGGCCGCGATGTCAGCGAAGCGCGTCGCCAGCTGGAAGGGCTGGAATTTTTATTTGAATGTGAACGTCAACGTCGCCTGCTGGAGAACACATGATCCGCGCCATTGTTACCGATATTGAAGGCACCACCAGTGATATCCGCTTTGTCCATAACATCCTGTTTCCTTACGCGCGCCAGCATCTGGCGACATTCCTGCGTGACCAGCAGCATCAGCCAGAGGTGCAGGCTGCACTTGAGGCGGTGCGGGCTGAGGTCGATCAGCCGCAGGCCGATCTGCCGACCCTGACGCAGATCCTGTTCAGCTTTATGGATCAGGATCGTAAATCTACCGGACTGAAAGCGCTGCAGGGGATGATCTGGCGTGATGGCTATCTCAACGGCAGTTTCACCGGCCATCTTTATCCCGATGTGCTCCCGGCCCTGACCGCCTGGCAGGCGCAGGGTCGTAAACTCTATGTATATTCCTCAGGCTCGGTTGCGGCG
Organism: Pantoea sp. PGP6; assembly: GCF_053474785.1. NCBI lineage: Bacteria > Pseudomonadati > Pseudomonadota > Gammaproteobacteria > Enterobacterales > Erwiniaceae > Pantoea > Pantoea sp. PGP6. The sequence goes on along the minus strand of NZ_JBQBMA010000001.1, from coordinate 3,459,380 downwards.
CAGAAATTGTTATTTGGCTACAGCGACGAAGGTGATATTACTGGCTTATTCAGCGGCTACTTCGATACGCACGTCGGCGCAAAACGTGAAATCGCGGCGTATCACACCATTGCCGCACAGATTGGCCTGCCAGCGGAGCAACTGCTGTTCCTGTCGGATATTCATCAGGAGCTGGATGCGGCTGCCCAGGCTGGCTGGCATACCCTGCAGCTGATACGTGGTGAGGCGGATGGCGCAAGCCGCCACCGTCAGGTCACTGATTTTTCTGAGATTAACCTGGAGTCGATTTAGAATGAGTGCACTGACTATTTTTACCGACAGCGAAGCCAGCCAGCCGATATGGCACAGCACCGACCCGCAGGCGATCGCTGAGCGGCTGAATACTAAAGGCGTCCGCTTTGAACGCTGGGAAGCCGATCGCGATTTGGGGGAGAACCCGGACGCAGCAGCGGTTATCACCGCCTATCAGCATGCGATTGACCGGCTGGTGGCGGAGAAGGGCTATCAGAGCTGGGACGTGATCAGCATGCGGGCGGACAATCCGCAGAAAACGGTGCTGCGCGAAAAGTTTCTTTCCGAACACACCCACGGCGAAGATGAAGTGCGTTTCTTTGTTGAGGGCGCGGGTTTGTTCTGCCTGCATCTGGATGGCGAGATCCTGCAGATCCTGTGCGAAAAGAACGATCTGATCTCGGTGCCTGCCGGTACGCCACACTGGTTTGATATGGGATCGTCGCCGCATTTCACCGCGATTCGGATTTTTGATAATCAGGAAGGGTGGATCGCTAACTTCACCGGCGACAGGATTGCCGACGCCTATCCACGACTGGCGTAATCGGCTGAGCCGCTTCGGCTACCGCGCAGAACAGTGCGCGGTGGCCGTCTGACTCACTGGGGCTGGAAAATTCCCGCCGCTACCTGCTCCGGTGTTACCACGCCGGTATCCAGAACCCAGCCGCTAATCAGGGCGGCTGGCGTCACATCAAACGCCGGGTTGTAGACGTTCGCCGCTTCAGGTGCCCACTGCACGCTGCCAAAACTGCCGGCCACGCCGGTCACTTCACTGGCAGCGCGCTGCTCGATCGGAATCGCCGCACCGTTCGGGCAGCTGCGATCCAGCGTGGTGTGCGGCGCGGCCACATAAAACGGGATCTGATGATAGTGTGCCAGTACCGCCAGGCTGTAGGTGCCGATCTTATTGGCGACGTCGCCGTTGGCGGCAATCCGGTCAGCGCCGACCCACACTGCGTCCACCTGTTTGCTGGCCATCAGACTGGCGGCCATGCTGTCGGTAATCAGGGTATAAGGAACCGCCCGTTCGCCCAGCTCCCAGGCCGTTAGCCGGCCGCCCTGCAACAGCGGACGGGTTTCATCGACCCAGACGTTGTTAACCCGGCCCTGCTGATGAGCGAGGATGATTACCCCCAGCGCGGTGCCGACGCCCGCCGTTGCCAGCCCGCCGGTGTTACAGTGGGTCAGCAGCTGGCTGTTGGGTTTTACCAGCGTGCTGCCTGCGGTGGCAATCGCCTCGCACAGCTGTTTATCTTCTTCGACCAGTCGCCAGGCTTCCTCGGCCAGCGCGGTAGCGAACGCCGGTTGCGCCAGCGCCTGTTTCATCCGATCAAGGTTATTCATCAGATTGACGGCGGTAGGGCGGGCAGCACGCAGGATCGCCAGCGACTCAGCCAGTTGCCGCTGCGTCTGTCCCTGTTCTGCCAGCAACGCCAGCAATAACGAGGCGGAAAGGCCAATCAGTGGCGCACCGCGCACCCGCAGCGCGTGAATATGCTCAACCAGCTGCGCCACACTGTGCGCTGGTAGCCAGTTTTTTTGCTGCGGCAGCGCCTGCTGATCGAGGATCCAGAGCTGATTGTCACGAACCTGTAAGCTGGTGGTTTGGAGAGTCTGCATGGTGGGTGAAATCCCTGTTGCGTTAATGTCAGATATTGTGCCAACATGCTCGACGGATGTATAGACGTCTGAACGGCTTTTACACCGGGTTTATTCAGCCTTCGAATGATGAGGAACAGGCAATGTCGCAATACCGTACCTTCACCGCTGCTGATGCGGTGGACTATGCCCGACAATTCGGCGGTCTGGATAATCCTTCCGCCCTGAGCCGTGCCGAGGAAATTGGTGACGGCAATCTTAACCTGGTGTTCAAAATTTATGACGATCAGGGCAACAGCCGGGTGGTGGTCAAGCAGGCGTTGCCTTATGTGCGCTGCGTCGGCGAGTCATGGCCTCTGACGCTGGATCGGGCGCGGCTTGAAGCGCAGACCCTGGTCGAGCACTACAAATATTGCCCACAGCACACGGTGCAGATTACCCATTACGATGCGGATCTGGCGGTGATGGTGATGGAAGATCTCTCCAGCCACCGTATCTGGCGTAGCGAGCTGGTAAAGGGCGTTTACTATCCTGACGCGCCACGGCAGCTGGGCGAATATCTGGCACAGACGCTGTTTAACACCTCCGATTTCGTGCTGCATCCGCATCAGAAGAAAGCGGAAGTGGCGCGCTTCATTAATCCGGAAATGTGCGAGATCACCGAAGATCTGTTCTTTAACGATCCCTACACCGATCATCCGCGTAACAGCTATCCGGCGGCGCTGGAGCCGTTAGTGGCCAGCCTGCGTCACGATGATGCGCTGCGTATTGCGGTAGCTGGTCTCAAGCACCGCTTCTTTGCCCATGCCGAAGCCTTGCTGCATGGCGATATCCACAGCGGATCGATTTTTGTCGCGGACGGTAGCCTGAAAGCGATTGATGCTGAATTTGGCTATTTCGGGCCGATGGGCTTTGATATCGGCACCGCGCTCGGCAATCTGCTGATCAACTATTGCGGCCTGCCCGGTCTGCTGCCGCCGCGTGAAGCCGCCGATGCCCGTGAGCAACGCCTGAGCGATGTGCATAGCGTCTGGACAACCTTCTCCAGCCGTTTCCAGGCGCTGGCGGCGGAGAAAACCGCTGACGTGGCGCTGGCTTATCCCGGCTATGTCGATGCCTTCCTGCGCAAAGTATGGGCGGATACCATCGGCTACTGCGGTACCGAACTGATTCGCCGCACGGTGGGAATGTCACATGTGGCGGATATGAAGCTGATCGCCGATCCAGCGATGCGTACCGACTGCATCCGTAACGCGATTAACCTGGGACGCACGCTGATACTGGCGGCCGATCATGTAGAAGATGTGGATGCGCTGATTGCCCGCATCCGTCAGGCAGGATAAAAAAAGGCCGACGTGATGTCGGCCTTTAGATAAAACAAGAATCTTGCTGGCGATGAGGGGGATGCCAGCGCAGGAAACACGCTCAGATTAAACGCTAAAGCCATTGATGGCGTTGTTGCGTCTTTACGGAGGGCATACGCTCCCTGAGCCTGCGCTCAATTAACGGGCCGACATCACATCGACCCGCCGCCTTATGCCGCCTCGCTGGCACGTGCCGAAGCGGATTGAGGTTTCTTCTCTGGCACCGGTACCGCCAGTGCATCCGCTTCAAACTCATCCACATTGATAGAACGCAGGCGGCTGGTTTCTGCGCGGCGCAATATCTCGGCTTCTTTATCGTCAATCCAGCCCTGCTCCAGCGCCCGTTTTGCCAGCTCATCCAGCCGGGTAAAGGAGAGGTGCTGCTTGCTCTGTTTGCTCAGTCTGTCGTGAATCACTTCCGCAGCCATTACATCCTGCAACGCCTGTTCCAGCTGACCGGCCGGATTGTTATCAACCGGTGCCAGATACTGTCCACGTCCCAGACGTGTGCGGGTGGCAGACGGCAGTTGCAGCATTTTTGCCAGCTGATGATCAAGACGATCGGACGGTGCCGGGCAGTGATGACCACCGGCGAAAATCACCAGGCGTAACGCACCCGCCACCAGCCGGTTAGGGAAGTTGCGCAGCAGGTCATCGATAGCCACTTCCGCCTGATGCAGCGCATCCTGAACGCCCCAATGCACCAGCGGCAGATCGGCTTCGTTACGGCCTTCATCGTCGTAGCGCTTCAGCGTGGCAGAGGCCAGATAAAGCTGGCTCAGGACATCACCCAGTCGCGCCGAGATGCGTTCACGACGTTTCAGGCTACCGCCCAGCACCGCCATTGAGACATCTGACAGCAACGCGAGGTTGGCGCTGATGCGGTTGAGATGCTGATAATAACGACGCGTCGCATCACGGGTCGGGGTGGCGCTGGTGCGTCCGCCGGTCAGGCCGAGCCACAGACTGCGCACCTGATTACTGCCGACGTGGCCGATATGGCTGAACAGCGCCCGATCAAAAGCGTCAACGTCGTTACTGGCCGCGGCCGCCATCTCCTGCAGAACATAAGGATGGCAACGAATTGCCCCCTGGCCGAAGATGATCATGCTGCGGGTTAAGATGTTCGCCCCTTCAACGGTAATCGCGATCGGTGCACCCTGATAGGCGCGCGCCAGGAAGTTGCTGTTACCGAGCATAATGCCTTTACCGCCGGCAATATCCATCGCGTCGATGATCGCCCGCTGACCGCGATGGGTGCAGTGATATTTCACAATCGCCGACAGTACCGCCGGTTTTTCACCCTGCATAATACCGGCGGTGATCAGCGTTGCTGCCGCATCCATCACGTAAGCATTACCGGCAATGCGTGCCAGTGGCTCTTCAATCCCTTCCATTTTACCGATCGACAGTCTGAACTGACGGCGGATATGGGCATAGGCACCAATTGCCAGCGCCACGCTTTTCAGGCTGCCGGTCGAGTTGGACGGCAGGGTAATGCCGCGACCCACTGACAGACATTCAACCAGCATACGCCAGCCCTGTCCGGCCATTTCCGGTCCGCCAATGATGTAATCGATCGGCACGAAAATATCCTTACCACGGGTCGGACCGTTCTGGAACGGCACGTTAAGCGGGAAGTGACGGTGACCGATTTCCACGCCGGGGGTGTTGGTCGGGATCAACGCGCAGGTAATGCCCGGATGGGTGTTATCGCTGAGCAGATGATCGGGATCGGACAGTTTAAACGCCAGCCCCAGCACGGTCGCGATAGGCGCCAGCGTGATGTAGCGTTTGTTCCAGGTCAGGCGCATACCCAGCACCTGCTGACCCTGCCATTCACCCATACACACTACGCCGGTATCGGGAATCGCACCGGCATCTGAGCCAGCTTCCGGGCTGGTCAGTGCGAAGCAGGGGATCTCATCGCCACGCGCCAGACGCGGTAAATAGTGGTTTTTCTGTTCATCAGTGCCGTAGTGCTGCAGCAGTTCGCCCGGACCGAGCGAGTTCGGTACGCCGACGGTAATCGCCAGGATGCCCGATACGCCAGCCAGTTTCTGCAACACGCGAGCCTGGGCATAAGCGGAAAACTCCAGCCCGCCATACTCTTTTTTGATGATCATCGCGAAGAAGCGATGCTGTTTCAGATAAGCCCACAGTTCCGGCGGCAGATCGGCCATTTCATGAGTAATCTGGAAATCATTCGCCAGCCGGCACGCTTCTTCAACCGGACCCTCCAGGAAGGCCTGCTCATCCGGTGTCAGGTGCGGCTGAGGATAGTTATGCAGCTTCTGCCAGTCCGGTTTGCCCTGAAACAGATCGCCTTCCCACCAGGTGGTTCCGGCATCGATCGCTTCTTTCTCGGTGCGTGACATTGGCGGCATCACCTGCTGAAAACGCTGCAGCATCGGTTTTGAAAACAGATTACGGCGCAGCGACGGCAGGTTAAACGGCAACAGAATAATAGCCAGTGGCAGCAGCAGCCACGGCGTCCAGAGGTGTGCGGCCGCCATCGCCACGGTCCACAGCAGCAGAATCAGGCTGCTCAGCCGCAACGACAGGCGGTGGTAGAACAGGGCGCCAATCAGCACCACCGTGGCAAGTATCGAAACAACCATCATAATGAACCGCTCCGTAAGTAGTAAGAGGTCTGACCTGTTGAGTAGAGGTTTAGAGCAGTTGGCTCTTTTTATCAATTCGTTTACATCGCAATTACAACCTGACTCACAAAATCAATTTTCCGACCCGTTTCGCTGGCGGCTGTGCAGAGATAATGCCAGCGGCGATCGGGCCTGAATGGCGTGATGCTTTGCGCCGCCCAGGCATTCCGTTAAACTTGCTGCGATTAACCTCTGCTAAAAAAGGACCTCCCTATGTACCAGGACATCATCCGCTCTGAGCTCAACGAAGCCGCCGATACGCTGAATAAATTCCTCAGCGATGACGCGAATATCCATGCGATCCAGCGTGCTGCGGTGCTGCTGGCTGACAGTTTCAAGGCGGGCGGCAAGGTGCTCTCCTGCGGCAACGGTGGGTCGCACTGCGACGCGATGCATTTCGCCGAAGAGCTGACCGGTCGCTATCGTGAAAATCGTCCTGGCTATCCGGCGATTGCGATTTCAGACGTCAGCCATCTCTCCTGCGTCAGTAACGACTTTGGCTACGATTACGTCTTTTCGCGTTATGTTGAAGCGGTAGGCCGTCCGGGCGATGTGCTGCTGGGGCTCTCCACCTCCGGCAACTCGGCCAACATCATTAAGGCGATTGAGGCGGCGCGGGCGCAGGGGATGAAAGTGATCACCCTGACCGGCAAAGATGGCGGTAAGATGGCGGGCAGTGCTGACATTGAAATCCGGGTGCCGCACTTTGGTTATGCCGATCGCATTCAGGAGATCCACATTAAAGTGATCCATATTCTGATGCTGCTGATCGAAAAAGAGATGGTGAAGTAACACTCTGGCCTCTCGCCTGGCGGGAGGCGTCTTACTCTAAGGTGGTGGCTATGTGCGAATTGCTCGGGATGAGCGCCAATGTTCCCACGGATATCTGTTTCAGCTTTACCGGCCTGGTGCAGCGTGGTGGCGGAACCGGCCCACATAAAGATGGCTGGGGCATTACCTTTTACGAAGATAAAGGCTGTCGTACCTTTAAGGATCCTCTGCCGAGCTTCAATTCGCCGATAGCGCGGCTGGTGCAGGAGTACCCGATCAAATCGCATTCGGTGGTGGCGCACATCCGCCAGGCGAATCGCGGTCAGGTCTCGCTGGAAAACACCCATCCGTTTACCCGCGAACTGTGGGGCCGTAACTGGACCTACGCCCATAACGGGCAGCTAAAGGGCTACCGTCAGCTGGAGACCGGGACCTTTCGTCCGGTCGGGGAGACCGACAGCGAAAAGGCGTTCTGCTGGATTTTACATCAGCTGGCGACGCGTTATCCCCGCACGCCGGGTAACTGGCCAGCGGTGTTTCGCTTCATCGGTGAACTGGCGGGCAGCCTGCGGCAGAAAGGGGTGTTTAACATGCTGCTGTCGGACGGGCGTTATCTGATGGCCTTCTGCTCCACCAACCTGTTCTGGATCACCCGACGCGCGCCGTTTGGCCGCGCACAGCTGCTCGATCAGGATGTAGAGGTTGATTTTCAGCAGCACACCACGCCGCATGACGTGGTGACGGTGATTGCGACGCAGCCGCTGACGGCCAATGAAACCTGGCAGCGGATTGTGCCAGGTGAGTGGGCGTTATTCTGCCTTGGAGAGCGCCAGGAATGAGCGTGAAGCAGCTTCGGGATTGGTCACTACCGGGCTGCTGTTCATCACATACTTACCGCTGGCGACGTTAACCGTTGGTGGCTGGTGATACTTCGCAAAATAAGCGTAACCCGGCTGCAACTGCTGCCAGAAACTGGCGTAGGTAGAGTAACGGTGACGCTGCATATTGCTGTCGGTCATGCGGAATGGATAGATACTGATGCTGATATCCTGCTGGCCGTTACGCAGCGCCGCATTGACATAAGTAAAGATCTCATCCATATAGGCGTTCGTCATGGCATAGCAGCCAATCGACTTACAGTCGCCATGAATCATCAGGTAGTTACCGCTGTAGCCCTGATTGCGATCGTACTGGTTCGGAAAGCCGATATTGATCGCGCGATAAAACCGGCTATCCGGTTTCAGCTGGTTCAGCCTGACGTTATAAAATCCTTCCGGGCTTTTGAAATCGCCTTCACGACGTTTCGGGCCGAGACCACCAGAAAAATTACAGATGCGATAGGTATCCAGCAGGCGGTATTCGTTACCAATTTTGCCGTACAGTTCGAGGGTACGCTCTTCCTTGAAAATCTGAATATAAACCGGCGTGCCGAGTAACTGTTTCTTTAATTCTTTACTGACCGGTGCCGCTTGCTGAGCGGGTTCTGGGGTCATTGCCATGCTGAGGGCTGGCAGTAAAATCATCGCAAACAGGAGTGCGATTTTGCCCATGCTGTGTGTACCTTGAGGTGAAGAGAACAATGACGCGAATCGTGCGTCTCTGCTTGCATTATCGGAACTATCCGCTACCGCAGCGCAACATTAAACATTGTCTGTTTTTTTAGCAAGACAGCGCGCCAGAAATTCGCGATTTCCTGAACAGAATACGGCCAGAAATTTGTAAACTTTAATGCCGGCCGCGACAAATATTGCAGTTACCTTCGCCAACTGTATACTTATCCAGTGCTGGAGGGGGTATGCGTAAAATCATTCATGTCGATATGGACTGCTTCTATGCTGCGGTGGAGATGCGCGATAATCCCCTGTTGCGTGACATCCCGATTGCCATCGGCGGCAGCCGCGAACGTCGCGGTGTCATCAGTACCGCTAACTACCCGGCGCGCAAATATGGCGTGCGCAGCGCCATGCCGACCGGGATGGCGCTCAAGTTATGTCCCCATCTGCGGCTGCTGCCAGGCCGCTTTGATGCCTACAAAGAAGCCTCGGCGCAGATCCGCGAGATCTTCACCCGCTACACACCGCTGATTGAACCGCTGTCGCTGGATGAAGCCTATCTGGATGTGACCGACAGCCCGCACTGCCACGGCTCCGCCACCCTGATCGCCCAGGATATCCGCGCGACTATCCTGCGTGAAACTCAGCTGACCGCCTCGGCCGGCATCGCACCGATTAAATTTCTGGCGAAAATCGCCTCCGACATGAATAAGCCGGACGGACAGTTTGTCATCACGCCGGCGGAGATGTCCGGTTTTTTACTGACGCTGCCGCTGGCGAAGATCCCGGGCGTGGGCAAGGTGTCGGCAAAAAAGCTGGAGGAGATGGGCCTGGTGACCTGCGGAGATGTGCAGAAGGCGGATTTAGCCCAGTTGCTGAAGCGCTTTGGTAAGTTTGGCCGGGTACTGTGGGAGCGCAGCAACGGCATTGACGAGCGTGGCGTGGTGGTTGAGCGGGAACGTAAATCACTTGGGGTTGAGCGTACGCTGGCCGAGGACATTAACGACTGGGACGCCTGCCTGGAGATCATCGATTTTCTCTATGCCGAGCTGGATCGCCGGCTGAGCCAGATTCGGCCCGATAAGCAGGTGGCGCGGCAGGGCGTGAAACTGAAGTTCAGCGACTTTCAGCAGACCACCCAGGAACACATCTGGCCGGTGCTGAATAAAGAGGACATGATCGCGATTGCCAAAAAAACCTGGGATGAGCGTCGGGTCGGGCGGGGCGTCAGGCTGGTGGGGCTGCACGTCACCCTGCTCGATCCCCAGCTGGAACGACAGCTGTTACTGGGGTTGTAGCGCGGTCTGGCGATAAGTGCGCGTCAGCCTGGCGTGCCTGCCAGTGCTGACGCGCCGTCACTTACTTGTGATTTTTCGCTGCCAGAGTGGCGAACCACGGCGCGACGAAATCGTCATTACCACCCCAGCCGGGGACGATTTTATTCAGCGAGGCAACGTTTACCGCGCCGGGCTGGCTGTTGAGCTGCTGCTGAGAGATCGACGCAGCCTTAAACTGATAGGTGGCTGGCGTCGCTTCACCGGCAATCTTTTTCGCTACCAGACGCATGTTTACCGCGCCAATGGTTTTCGGGTCCACCGCCACGGTCTGAACCCACGGGCTGTTCTTCTCACGCATCAGCTGCAAATCCTGATTCGAGACATCGATGCTGTAGAGCTTGATCTCGGTACGCCCGTTCTCCTGCAGCGCTTTATAGGCGCCCTGGCTGAAGGCGTCCCACGCGCCCCAGATGGCGTCAATCTTGCCTTTCGGGTATTTCGCCAGAATGGCCCCAATCTTGTTTGCGGTATCACCCTGTACATCGGTAGAGACGGCGCCAATCGACTCCAGCTGATGAATGCCAGGATTCTCCTTCAGCAGTTTCTCGTACACCACCTGACGGCGTTCCATTGGCGGGAAGCCCGCCACCCACAATTTGACGATGTTGGCTTTGCCGTTGAAATCGCTGATTAACTGACCCAGCGACAGCTGCGCCAGCGATGCGTCATCCTGCGCCGTCACGGTCACGCCCTCAATCGGGTTATCAACCGGGGTATCAAACACCGACAGCTTAATACCGGCGTCGGCGATGCGTTTGACCAGACCGCTGGCGTAGGGCGCTTTACCGTGCGACAGCACGATGCCGTCATACTTCTGGCTGATCGCCTGGTTAACGAAATCCTGGAAACGCGCGTCGTCGCCGTTACTGAGGAAAGTGCTGACCTTAAAGCCGAGCTGACGGCCCTGCTGAATCGCACCTGCGACAAACTGGGTGGTGTTATCGTCAGAACCGAGGTTACGGATCACCGCGATGCGGATCGGGCCGTCGTGACTGGCGATAGCCGCGGGCACCGGGGTAACGGTCTCCGCGAAAGCGGCGCTGGCGTTCAGCAGGCTCAGGGCCAGCAGCGAGAGCGTTATTTTTTGCATTATTATCAACTCCGGTCAGTGCGCCTCAGCGGCGCTGGATATAAGTGATTGCCAGTGCCAAAGCCAGCACCAGCCCTTTAATAATGTCCATGGCGTAATAGGGGACGGAGAGCATCACCAGGCCGTTCTGCAATACCCCGAGGATCACCGCGCCGACCAGCGTGCCGAGCGCATTCGGTTTGCCCGATCCCGCCAGCGAGAAGCCAATCCACGCCGCCGCCACCGCATCCATCAGGTAGCCGCCACCGGCGTTAACCTGTGATGAACCAATACGTGAGGCCAGCAGAATGCCGCCCAGTCCGGCCAGCAGCGAGGCGATCACATAGGCCAGCACGCGATAGCGGGTAGTGCGGATACCGGAGAGTCGCGCCGCTTCGGGATTGCCGCCGAGGGCATACATCCGGCGGCCATGTTTGGTCAGCGACAGCGCCAGCTGGGCCACGACCGTTACCACCAGCATAATGATCACGATGGCTGGCACCTGACCCAGCAGGCCAAACGCCGCCGGGATAGTGCCTTCCGCCATATCGCCGCTCGGCAACACCATGTTTTCCGTGATCGAGCCGCCAAAGCTGTAGGTCATCGCCACACCCTGAATCACAAACAGCGTCGCCAGCGTGGCCAGCATGTCGGGGATCCGCAGGATGACAATCAGAAAGGCGTTAAACAGCCCGACCAAGCTGCAGAGCGCCAGGGTAATCAGGATCGCTTCGGTGGTGTCGAGGCCGTGCCAGACAAACAGCGAAATCACCAGCGCGTTGGCCAGCGAAGCGGTCGAGCCGACCGAAAGATCGAAGCCGCCGACAGTCAGTGAGATCGATACGCCGACCGCGATGACCGTAACAATCGCAATCGATCGCAAAATATTGATGATGTTGTTAGGTTCGAGAAAACTGTCTGAGGCCAGGCCAAAGGCGGCGATCAGGATCACCACCGTCAGTAACATGCCCCATTTATAGAGGAAGTCGAACAGTTGATGACGCCATGAAGATGATGGCAGATTCAGGCTGGTTTCTTTGCTGCTCACGCAGGGGTTCCTCCGGTGGAATAAAGCAAAAGCGTCTCTTCAGTGACATCGCGCGCGGCCAGTTCAGCCACAATGCGTCCATCCCAGAGCACACAAATCCGGTCGCATAAGCCGACCAGTTCAGAAAATTCACCTGACGCGTAGATAATGCCTTTGCCTTCGCGCGCCAGACCGTCGATCAGAGTGAACAGTTCGGTTTTGGCTTTGATATCGACGCCTTTGGTCGGCTCATCGAAAATCAGCACGTCGGCGTTGTTACGCAGCCATTTGCCAATCGCCACTTTTTGCTGATTCCCCCCGGAGAGGCGGCGCAGTGGTTGGGCCGGACCGGTAGTTCGCACCTGAAGTCGCTGAATGATGGCCTCTGCCCAGCGCCACGCCTGGCGATGGCCGAACAGGCTCCAGCGCGAGAAACTGTCGTCCGCGCTGACGCTCAGATTCATCGCCACCGACTCATCAATAAAGATGCCCTCTTTACGCCGCTCCTCCGGCACCAGCGCCATGCGCCGGCTGACCGAATCGTGCGGGGAGCGCGGCTGCCACGGCTGGCCGTGCAGCTCTCCCCGACTGACGCGGCTTTTACTGGCACCAAACAGCGCTTTGCACAGTTCGGTCTTTCCGGCACCGGCCAGTCCGGCGATGCCGAGAATTTCGCCCTGATGCAGCCGCAGCGAGATATCCTGCAGCAGGTGTTCATCATGCAGTCCGTCGACCGCCAGTAGTAGCGGCTGCGGCTGTGGTTCACGCCGGGCGGGATAGATGTCGGTGAGCTGATGCCCAAGCATTTTTTCCACAATCTGCTCACCGCTTAGCGCAGCCATCGGGCCGCTCTCAATCAGCCGGCCATCGCGCAGCACCGTCAGGCGATCGCAAATCGCTTTCAGCTCGTGAATCCGGTGAGAGATAAATATCACGCCGATACCGCTGGCCTGCAGGCGACGCACCACGGTGAACAGCCGCTCGCTCTCATGCTGGTCGAGCGGGGCGGTGGGTTCATCCAGAATCAGAAAGCGGCAATGGTGCGACAGCGCACGCGCCAGCAGGATCTGTTGCTTTTCAGCGAGGGTGCAGCGCTCGACCAGCCGATTGACGTCCAGCGTCACCTCGAGCTGCGCCAGTAAGGCTTGCGCCTGACGACGTATCTCACCCCAGCGGTAGCGGTGGCCTGGTTCCGCCAGCCGATCCAGCAGTATGTTTTCCGCCACGCTGAGATGTGGCACCAGCGCCACATCAACTTCCTGCTGAACCAGATGAATCCCCAACTGCTTTGCGTCGCGCGGGCTGCGGAGGGTGACCGGAACGCCATCCAGCAGGATCTCGCCGCTGTAGTGACTGTGGGCGCCGGACAGCACCGCCATCAGGGTCGATTTTCCTGCGCCATTCGCGCCGGTCAGCGCGTGAACAGAGTGGCCTTCACTGACGAAATCTACCGATGAGAGTGCGGCAAATCCGCCAAAAGCGATGGAGATGTTACGCATCTCGAGGCGGTTTAACGCAGCCATGTCACCATTCTCCTGAAGAATCACTGGCCGCATTTTTTCCTGAAGCTTCAGGCGCGGCAACGACCGAAAGCGCATAAGCTAGCACGAAACGGTATTAGCCATCCAGACATCTGGACATAACGGCGGCTAAAACCAGCGAAGCGTGAAAGCGTGGCGTATTCAGGCGGGGAAGGGCGTTCGGGGTGGTGAATTATGCTGTTGCGGCACGGCGGGCATAAAAAAACCAGGCCGAAGCCTGGTTAAACTTTTTGCGGTGAGATTACTTTTCTGGCACCACATTCAGCAAGGTGGTCAGCAATTTCCAGTAAAGGCCGACGCTTTCAATGTGTACCTGCTCATCCGGTGAGTGCGGACCGGTAATGGTCGGACCGATCGACACCATATCCATCTGTGGATACGGTTTTTTGAACAGACCGCACTCCAGACCGGCGTGAATCACCTGAATGTTTGGCGTTTTGTCGAACAGCGCGATATAGGTCTGACGGGTCAGCGCCATGATCGGCGAGTCCGCGTCTGGCTGCCAGCCTGGGTAGCCGCCTTTCGCTTTGGTCTGCGCGCCTGCCAGCTGGCCAAGCGAGGTCAGCATCTGCACCACATAATCGCGTCCGGTGTCGATCAGTGAACGGATCAGGCAGTTGATTTCTGCTTTATCCGCTTCCATCGTCACCACGCCGATATTCAGTGACGTTTCGACCACGCCTTTGGCGACGTCTGAGTTACGGATTACGCCGTTCGGCGTGCTGTTCAGCAGATTAAGGAAGCGATCGCGGCTGTCGGCGGTTAATGCTTCACCCTGATGCGCCAGCGGTTCGGTGACCAGCGCGATGTTCGGCTCTTTAATGCCGTGCTCGTTCTGGATGGCGGTCAGGAAATGCGCCGCAGCAGATTTCAGCGCATCGGCCTGGTGGCTGTCGACTGCAACGGTTGCAAAGGCTTCACGCGGAATGGCGTTACGCAGCGTACCGCCGCTGAACGCCAGCAGACGCAGATCCAGTTCGGCAGCGTGCGCCGCCAGGAAACGCGCCAGCAGCTTGTTGGCGTTGCCGAGGCCCATATGAATGTCGGCACCGGAGTGGCCACCGCGCAGCCCTTTCAGCGTCAGCTTCAGGGTTTCAAAGCTGGCAGGCACCGCTTCACGGGTCAGTGGCAGGGTGGTAACGAAGTCGATACCTCCCGCGCATCCCATGTAGATCTCACCTTCTTCTTCCGAGTCGGTGTTGATCAGGATTTCGGCCTGCAGCCAGTTGGGTTGCAGACCAAAAGCGCCATCCATGCCGGTTTCTTCGGTCATGGTCAGCAGCACTTCCAGCGGGCCGTGGGTCAGGCTGCTGTCAGCCAGTACCGCCAGCGCCGATGCCATACCGATGCCGTTGTCAGCCCCCAGCGTGGTGCCGCGCGCTTTGACCCATTCGCCGTCAATCCACGGCTGAATCGGATCTTTGGTGAAGTCGTGTACGGTATCGTTATTCTTCTGCGGCACCATATCGAGGTGGGCCTGCAGCGCGACCGGCTTGCGGTTTTCCATCCCGGCAGTGGCGGGTTTACGAATCAGGATATTGCCGACCTGATCGCGCTCACACCAGAAGCCTTGCTCTTTGGCCCAGCCGACGATGTAACTCGCCAGCGCTTCTTCATGAAAAGAGGGATGAGGAATGGAGCAAATCTTAGCGAAAATATCCCACAGTGGCTGTGGAGAGAGTTGAGACAATTCAGACACGACAAGTCTCCTGTGTCAGTGCGCCGGACCAGCCGGACATCGCGAGTTTCCAGTGAAAGATCGCCGCCAGAGAATCTGGCGAGATGGCCTGAGAATATCACTGTTTTTCCCCGGGTGCGCACTCAGACGCGCTAAAAAGCCGCAACCGACGCGCGGGTGCTGGTTTTTAGCGCGTCAACTCCTTATAATCTCGCGCAACCTTTTCCCCGTTGCACATTTTTAAGCCACCGCGGTTGGCTGGGATTCCTATTCTATGAGCGAAAAATACGTCGTTACCTGGGACATGCTACAGATTCATGCCCGTAAACTGGCTCAGCGCCTGCTTCCTGTTGAACAGTGGAAAGGCATTATCGCGGTCAGCCGCGGCGGTCTGGTACCGGCTTCGCTGCTGGCGCGTGAACTGGGGATTCGCTATGTCGATACCGTTTGCATCTCCAGCTACGATCACGATCATCAGCGCGAAATGAAAGTGCTGAAGCGCGCCGAAGGTGATGGCGAAGGCTTCATCGTGATTGACGACCTGGTGGATACCGGCGGAACAGCGCAGGCGATCCGCGAGATGTACCCGAAAGCCCGCTTCTGCACCATTTTTGCCAAACCAGCTGGCCGCCAGCTGGTCGATGATTACATCGTCGACATTCCGCAGAACACCTGGATTGAGCAGCCGTGGGACATGGGCGTGGTCTACATCCCGCCGATTGTTAAAAACTGATTAATCTTCCCTAAACAACGCCCGGTTTTCCGGGCGTTGTGCTTTCTGCACCTCGCACCCTGATTTGGCGTACAGTACACTAAGCTATCGCCGTTTTATGCCGCAGGAGAAGTGAGTATGTCGAGCAAAAATCTCAGCGAAGAGTTGTTCAAACCACGCTTTAAACATCCTGAAACCTCTTCTTTAGTGCGTCGCCAGCATCACGCGACCCCGGACGTGCACTCCGCCCTTGATGGCGACAGCCAGCGCGGCTGGTATCGCATGCTGAATAAGCTGATGTGGACCTGGCGCGGTCTGACGCCGCAGGAGATCAGCGAAGTGCTGGCGCGCATCGCCATCAGCGACGTTGAGCATACCGACGAGACGCTGCTGGACACCGTGATCGGTTTTCGCGGCGGCAACTGGAATTTCGAATGGTGCCGCCAGGCGGGCTTCTGGCAGCAGAAAGCGCTGGAGTGCAGCGACGACAGCGAAGCGGGCGAGTACTGGCTGCATGCTGCCCATCTCTACAGCGTGGCTGCCTATCCCTATATCAAAGGCGATGAGCTGGCCGACCAGGCCCAGACGCTGGCTAACCGTGCCTACGAAGAGGCGACGCAGCGGCTGCCGGGTGAGCTGAAGCCGCTGACTTTCGCCATCAGCGGCGGCAGTCCGGTGAGCGGTTTCCTGCATATGCCGTCAGGCGTCGATGCCCCTTATCCGACCGTCCTGTTTTGTGGCGCACTCGACTCGCTACAAAGCGATCATTACCGGCTGTTCCATGACTATCTTGCGCCGCGCGGCATTGCGATGCTGACCATTGATGTACCGTCGGTCGGCAACTCGGTGAAGTGGACGCTGAATCAGGACACCAGCTTTTTACATCAGCAGGTGCTGCGTCAGCTGGAAACGGTGCCGTGGATCGATCACACCCGCGTGGCGGCGTTTGGCTATCGCTTTGGTGCCAACGTGGCGGTACGGCTGGCTTACCTTGAGTCGTCACGGCTGCGGGCGGTCGCCTGTCTCGGCCCGATTGTGCATGCGCTGCTGACCCAGACTGCGCTGCAGGATGAGATCCCGGATATGTACATGGATATGCTGGCAAGCCGGCTCGGCATGGCGTCCTCGTCTGACAGCGCGTTACGTACCGAGCTCAACCGCTATTCGCTGAAAACCCAGGGGCTGCTGGGCCGGCGTACCCCGACGCCGATGCTGTCAGGCTACTGGCAGAACGATCTGTTCAGCCCGGAAGAGGAGAGCAAACTGATCGCCAACTCCTCGGCGGAGGGCAAAGCGCTGCTGATTCCGGTGAAGCCGATGATGGCCAGTTTTGATCGGGCGCTAAATGAAATTTGCGACTGGCTGGAGAAGCGTTTAAAAAGGTAACTGGCAAAATTTACAGTATTTGCTACAACTACTACCTGAATTATTGCGGGCTGCTGCAGCGCGCTTCGCTGCCCCCTGGCGATTGATGCCAGTGACGTGGCGTGAAGCGGGCGCGACAGTCCGGATGATTGAGGATCGATATCGGTCAAAACCTATGGAGAATTAGCATGACGTTACCGAGTGGTCACCCCCGCAGTCGCCTGCTTAAGCGCTTCACTGAGCTGGGACCGTATATCCGCGATGGGAAATGTGGTGAAACCCGTTTCTTTTTCGACTGCCTGGCTGCCTGCGTCAATGTGAAACCGGCACCGGAACTGCGTGAATTCTGGGGCTGGTGGATGGAGCTGGAAGCACAGGCCGATCACTTTACCTATGTCTACCATATCGGTCTGTTCGATAAAGAGGGCGACTGGTCTGTGGCGACGGTTAAAGGCAAAGAAAATACGGCGCGGGTGGAAGAGACCTTACGTAACTTTCATACCCGTCTGAAAGCGATGCTGCACGAATTTGAGCTTGATCTGATTCCGGCCAGCGATTTCGATGAGAAACCGGTGAAACTGAGTGCCTGATTACAGCGTTCAGCAATAAGAAAGGGCGAGTTGAAAAACTCGCCCTTTTTTTATCAGACACACTTCACATTGAGGGTTACGCACTGCGGGCCCGCCGCCGCCACAGCAATCAACAGGGACGGAGCCGGCCCGACAGATATCAGAACTGGTAGGTCATGCCCACGGCAACCACGTCATCATTGTTGATTGACAGCGCGTTATCGTCATCCAGCTGGTTAATTTTGTAATCAACAAAGGCGGACATGTTTTTGTTGAAGTAATAGGTGGCGCCCACGTCGATATATTTCACCAGATCCGCATCGCCGATACCGTTTTCGATATCTTTGCCTTTGGTCTGCACGTAACCGATAGAAGGACGCAGGCCGAAATCAAACTGATACTGCGCCACCAGCTCGATGTTCTGCGCTTTGTTGGCGGCACCGGCCACTGCGGCACCGGTGTTGCGGTTGGTACCGCTGATTGGCGTCATGTTACGGGTGTCGGTATAGATAGCGGCCAGGTAAATGCTGTTTGCATCATATTTGACGCCAGCGCCCCAGGAATCCGCGCGGTCACCGCCGCCGTAAGCACGTGCCTGCTGTTGGTTGGTGCGGTCAGATGAGGTGATGGCACTCATCAGGCTCACGCCGCTATCGCCCAGCGTGTAACCGAGTGACGCACCGTAGCCATCGCCGTTCTGGCGGTTGATGTCGGTACGGCTGTTGGCGCTGCTGGCGTCATTTTTGCCCTGATACTGCAGCGCAAATTTCAGACCATCCACCAGGCCGAAGAAGTTATTGTTGCGGTAGGTTGCGACGCCGGTGGCGCGCTGAGTCATAAAGTTATCAGAACGCGCGGTGCCGTCACCGCCAAATTCCGGGAACACGTCGGTCCAGGACTCTACGTCATACAGTACGCCGTAGTTGCGACCGTAATCGACCGAGCCATACTGTGAAAATTTCAGGCCGGCAAAACCGAGGCGGGTTTTGTTGCCGTTGTTGGCATCGCTGCCTTCGGAGTTATTGACGTTGTACTGATATTCCCACTGACCGTAACCGGTCATCAGGTCGTTGATCTGCGTCTGGCCTTTGAAGCCGATACGCACGTAGGATTTGTCGCCATCTGAGCCGGCATTATCGCTGAAGTAGTGTTCAGCTTTAACTTTGCCGTAAAAGTCCAGTTTGTTGCCATCTTTGTTATAGACTTCGGCAGCCTGTGCGGTCGACGCCAGCGCCAGAGCGGAGATGATCATTGCCAGTGTGCTTTTCTTCATTTGCTATCAATCCCGATGTGTACGTCAAAAAGTTATGAAAGTTTTTGTAAAACACCGACTTTTTACCGGGCGGTGATGAACTTTTTATGACACTTTTCGTGATTTCTTGTTAATCGTGAACTTTTGGTCTACGCCCTTGTCCGCGTAAAATCGTGCTTTTCCCCCGCTGGCTGTTGGCTTCCTTATCGACTCCTGTTAAAACGTCCTTTCGTAAAAATTTTTCACTACGGCAGGAAATATGAGTGGCAGTCAGACCTTAGTGGTCAAATTGGGTACCAGCGTTCTCACCGGCGGATCACGCCGGCTGAATCGGGCGCACATGGTGGAGCTGGTTCGCCAGTGTGCGCAGCAACATGCTGCAGGCCACCGCATTGTGATTGTGACCTCTGGCGCGATGGCGGCCGGACGCGAACATCTGGGCTACCCCGAACTGCCGCCGACCATCGCCTCAAAGCAGCTGCTGGCTGCGGTGGGGCAGAGCCGTCTGATCCAGCTGTGGGAACAGTTATTCTCTATCTACGGTATCCACATCGGCCAGATGTTGCTGACCCGCGCGGATATGGAAGATCGCGAGCGTTTCCTGAATGCCCGCGACACGCTGCGGGCGCTGCTGGATAACCACATCGTACCGGTGATCAATGAGAACGACGCCGTGGCGACCGCCGAGATTAAAGTGGGCGACAATGACAACCTCTCGGCGCTGGCCGCGATGCTTGGCGGGGCCGACAAGCTGCTGCTGCTGACCGATCAGCAGGGGCTGTTCACCGCCGATCCGCGCAACAATCCCGACGCTGAGCTGATCGGCGACGTGCATGTGATTGATGATGCGTTACGCTCATTAGCCGGCGGCAGCGTTTCCGGGCTGGGCACCGGCGGCATGTCAACCAAGCTTCAGGCGGCCGATGTCGCCTGCCGTGCCGGCATTAATGTGATCATCGCCTCAGGCAGCCGCAGCGGGGTGATCGGCGATGTGATTGACGGCAAACCCGTCGGCACGCTGTTTCATGCTCAGCAGTCGCCGCTGGAAAACCGTAAACGCTGGATATTCGGCGCACCGCCGGCGGGCGAACTGACGGTGGATGATGGCGCGCTGGCCGCGATTATTGAACGTGGCAGTTCACTGCTGCCGAAAGGGATCCGCGCCATTCAGGGCAATTTCTCCCGCGGTGAAGTCATCCGTATCCGCAGCCTGCAGGGACGCGATATCGCCCACGGCGTGTCACGCTATAACAGCGATGCGATGCGAATGATTGCCGGCCACCACAGCCAGCAGATCAGTGAGATCCTCGGCTATGAATATGGCCCGGTGGCGGTTCACCGCGACGACATGATCGTCAGTTAAGGAGCAGACAATGCTTGAAGAGATGGGTAAAGCGGCCCGCGCGGCAGCATATCGCGTGGCCGATCTGTCGACCGCAGAGAAAAATCAGGTCCTGATGACCATTGCCGATCGTCTGGAAGCCGAAAGCGCCGACATTCTGGCCGCCAATGAACAGGACTTAGCCGAGGCGCGTCAGAATGGCATGAGCGCGGCACTGTTAGAGCGGCTGACGCTGAATCCGCAGCGGCTGAGCGGCATCGCCAGTGACGTTCGTCAGGTTTGTCAGCTGGCCGATCCGGTTGGGCAGTTGATCGATGGCGGTCAGCTCGACAGCGGACTGCGTATCGAACGTCGCCGTGTGCCGCTCGGCGTGGTGGCGGTGATTTATGAAGCGCGTCCCAATGTGACGGTGGATGTCGCCAGCCTGTGCCTGAAAACCGGTAATGCGGCGATTCTGCGCGGCGGTAAAGAGACGTGGCGCACCAATGCCGCCACGGTGCGGGTCATCCAGAACGCCTTGCAGCAGCACGGTCTGCCGACGGCTATCATCCAGGCGATCGAAAATCCCGATCGTGAACTGGTGAATCAGCTACTGAAGCTGGATCGCTACGTCGATATGCTGATTCCGCGCGGCGGCGCGGCGCTGCATAAACTGTGCCGCGAAAACTCCACCATTCCGGTGATCACCGGCGGAATCGGGGTATGCCATATCTACATCGACGACACCATGGAGATCGAACCGGCGCTTGAGGTGATCGTCAATGCCAAGAAGCAGCGCCCCAGCGCCTGCAATTCGCTGGAGACGCTGCTGGTGGATCAGGCGATTGCCGACCGTTTCCTGCCAGCGTTCAGCGCCCGGATGGCGCAGGAAAATATTGTGCTGCATGCTGACAGTAACGTGCTGACGCAGCTGCAGGCGGGTCCGGCGCAGGTGATGCCGGTCAGTCTGCCGCAATACGATGATGAATGGCTGTCGCTCGATCTTAACGTGAAGCTGGTGGCGGATATGGATCAGGCGATTGACCATATCCGGACGCACGGCACCCAGCATTCCGATGCCATTCTGACCCGCAGCACCCGCAATGCCACGCGCTTTGTTCGTCAGGTCGACTCCTCTGCGGTCTACGTTAACGCCAGCACCCGCTTTACCGACGGCGGACAGTTTGGTCTGGGGGCAGAAGTCGCTGTCAGTACCCAGAAGCTGCACGCACGGGGTCCGATGGGATTAGAGGCGCTAACTACCTACAAATGGATTGCCTGGGGCGACGACACGCTGCGGCCATAATCCCCCCTTTTTTTTAACAAAACGGGAGTCTTTTACAGACTCCCGTTTTTTTTTAGCTGCCACTTTCGGTCCAGTTATATCTGGAGTTTCTCGCCTGTAAGATAATTTTTCGTCGCTGCCGGGTCGTTTCAGCTAAAAAAGCTGGCTGAATTTCACGCAATTCCTTACGGAAGATTCCTGAAAGCCGGGGCTGCACGCGGCCTGAGGCAATATTTTTTGTTCAGCTGCAAACGGCAGGGGATAATGATAATTAGAAATGCTTGATAAAGCGGTTAGGTAGTAAACGGACGGTAATATAAAATGAACTGGTAGCAATAATGAAAATAACATCCAGTACCTCCTCTATGGCTGATTATTAACTAATGGTTAAAAAAGAAAGTACAAGACAAGCTTTCACCGCCAGGCTGATTGCGGCCTGTGAGAGTGCCGGCATTGTCGGACATGGACGAAACAAACAGGTTGCTAAGGCCCTGCAACAGCAAGGCTGCAAGATTTCAACGCCGGGAGTGTGGAAGTGGTTCAACGCCCAGTCAGTGCCCGATGGAGGCAATCTGCTGGCCCTGAGTCAGCTGCTTGGCGTCAGAGTGGAGTGGCTGCAGTACGGGATGGATCATCCGGCTGAACCGGTGACGTTAAGCGCGCTGACCGGCCATAAAAACGTCTTTCGCGTTGATAGCCTCGACATCGGCCAGAAAAGTGCGGCGGGTCTGCCTGCGCGCGATGAGTTTGTCGAAACCATCCAGGCCATTGAGTATGGTCAGGATGAGGCGCGGGTGCTTTTCAACGGCCGGCCGGCAGAAAATATCCGTCTGATCGCCATCAACAGCGATTCGATGGCCGACACCTTTGCTCCGCGCGATCAGCTGTTTGTCGACATCAGCGTGCGGATGTTTGACGGTGACGGCATCTACATTTTCACCCTCGACGAGCAGCTCTACCTGAAGCGCCTGCAGCTACAGCATAAGAAAATTGCTGTAATATCAGATAATAAGCGCTATGAAACCTGGTATCTCAACCACGATGATGTGGCCAGCCTGAAGGTACTGGCGAAAGTCATCATGAGCCAGGCACGACACTATCAGATCCTCGGTTAAGCGCGCTGTCAGCGGGCGAGACCGCCAGCCTGCAAAAAAATAATCGACATAAATTCAAAAATTTAACCAGCGGTAAATAAAAAATTAACCAACAGTGTTTGATAAAGCATAAGAACCTGTTAATAATTTGAACATGGATGAACGAAGCAGTTCTTTCAGGGACGACCCGCTCTTAAACAATTGAGGCGCTGCACAAGCGCGAATCAAACCACCCAAAAGTCAGTGAACTTTGGGATGGGGTGGATGCGCAAAATGCAGCGTCGTCAGATGCCGTTTATTCCCCTTCGCCTACTTTCCACCTGGCTGCTCACGCAGCCGGGCGGTGAGTGTGCGAGCGTGAATCGCGACATTCGGGCCCGTTCGGTTCGCCGAAAGCTCGCGCCTGCCACCCCATCGCCAAAGACTCATTCACAGGAGGAGTTATGGCGATAATTCACTATGGCAAAAGCGTTTTTATGGGCAACGCACGTACTCGTCGCCATCGGCGGCGCCAACCTCTCAGCAGCCTGAAACAGAGCATCGACCAGGCATTAAACTTCCCACCCGAAACACCCACCCTGCGGCGTGCAGAGCAAATCTGCCAGCGTCAGGTCACCCCGCGCGTTGATCGTGCGATAACGGCGCCTCGCGCCAAAAATCAGGAAACGCCCAGCTTCGACAATTGCTGTCTGCCGCATGTGCATCTCTACGCAGTGCGCTGATTAGCGTCAGAAATCTCCCGTTCTGTCTCCCTGTTCAATTCCTGTTACCTCCATTTTTCACTGGCCGCAATCCGGTTATTTACTGTTCAGTTTCGCTGGAGGGTCATCCCTGTCTGCGGCTGAAGGTGTGAGGGGCATTGATCAGCGGACGTTATGTATTTTTTCACAGGGCTGAGTTGCTCTGACCCGTCATTGAGGAATCGTTATGAGCCAGATAATTGCAATGCTGAATTTTGAAGAGGGCTATGCCGACGTGCCTTATCTCGACACGCTGGGCTTCCCGACGGTCGCGGGAGGGATTCGTATCGGCCCGAAAGGCGCATCGCTAAGTAACTATGCGTTCCGCGTTCCGCGCCGCGTCGGGGATGTGTGGAAGCAATGCATTCTGGAAGGCAAGGTGCAGGACATGCAGAGCCGGGAGCTGCTGCGTAATGCGCTGGCGAAGTGCAATGACGCCCGCACTGATGTGCTGCTGAGCATGGCCTATCAGCTGGGGGTCGATGGCGTGATGCAGTTTAAAAACATGCTTACCGCCATTGCCAGTGAGAACTTCAACGAGGCCGCAGACGCGATGATGAACAGCCTGTGGGCGCGTCAGACACCAGGGCGCGCCCGGCGCCATGCTGAAGTGATGCGTAGCGGCAGCTATGCGGTGTACAGGGGGCTGCTATGAGATGGCTGATGTTCCTGATTGCCGTGCTGACCGCGATCATCATTCTGCTGCTGCTGCAGCGCTTTACCACTCTGCAGTTTGTCTCCCACGCCCGTCTGTTATTCAAAACCTGGTCGGTCTGGCTCGCCTCGCTGGGATCGATGCTCAGCGCCTGGGCGCAATCCTTTCCCTCCGCCGCCGTCGATGCCTGGAGCGTACTGCCGGAAGACGTCAAAGCGATTCTGCCGCACAACTACCTCGGGCTGGTCGGCGCTTTCATGGTGGCGATGGGGGTGATTGCCCAATTTGTTCGTCAGAAAAACCTGCTGAATGAGAAGCAGCGGGCGGAGGTAACCAAATCATGACGCTGTTAACCACGTTACTCGGCGGCGGCTGGCACTGGATCGCGGCGCTGGCCGGCATCATTGCCGCGCTGGGTGCCAGCTATTTCGGTGGGAAAAAAATCGGCAAAGTGCAGCAAAAAGCGCGTTCTGACGTCGAAAACGCACAACAACAGGCGTCCCGCGTCGAAGCGGTCGCGCAGCAGCAACAACATAACCGTGAGGAGGCCAACCGTGTGGCGACTGACAATCACAACCTTGATGACGCTGCTGCTCGCGACAAGCTGCAGCAGTCGAAATACCACCAACCCTGAACCGGTCGCAATAACCGATTCAGCCTGCGTTCTGTTTTCCCCTCTTTATACCTACGGCGATGACGCACAAAAGATGGACGTTCGCACCGTGCGCGCTATTAACACCCACAACGACATGTGGGACACCCTCTGCGGCCACCCGGCCTCTGCTAAGTAACCTGCTGATAATCAGCGACTTATCTAAGTTATCCTGAGGAGGATACTATGATCGAAGTTAACTCTTTTGCTGAACTGCGTACGACTCCCCCATCAAAATCAGGTGAAATTGCGATCCTGAAACGCTATTACGACAAAGACTCGAGCTTCCGTGGCGGCGCAGACTTTGTTGGTTTCCTCAGTACTACCCCACTGAAAGATGATGGCGGTACGGTCGCTATCGGCAACGGTTTTTACTGGAAACGCACCATCAACGATCCTACTGAAGTGAATATCCTGCACTTTGGCGCGAAAGGGGATGGGGTAACTGATGATACCGACGCGTTTAAGCGGATGCTGGCGTGGACGCAGACCTATAACACCTACGTGAAAGCGCTGCCGGTTCGTTTTCCCGGTGGCCGCTTCCTGATTTCGCCTATCGATATCAGCGATACCGAAATCCCGTTCTTTGGCCTGTTAGGGGACGATCTGGAACTCGGCTCACTGCCGCGCACCACGATTATTTCCGATAAAAGCGCCAATACGGTGTTCAAAGTAAAGGCGCGCCGGACTGCCATCAAAGGCATCGTCTGGAACGGGCAGGCCAGCGCCGATACCACCGCCAAAGTCACTATTTTACCCGAACAGTGCAGCAACAATCAGCCGTTCTTCGAAAACACCTGTATCGAAGGGCAAACCGTCAATATCAGCTGCTTCCGGGCGCAAAGCACTGGCGGCACGGTGTTTAAGCTGCAGGATACGCTCGACAGTAAGTTCGATCAGATCTACACCACCAGCACCTTTTCACGGGTGTTTGACGTCGGCTGGTCGAACTCACCCAATGGCGTCTGGGACCACTCAACCGCGATTGAGTTAAGCAACGCGAACTTCCAGTCCGGCTACGGCGATGCCACGCTCTATATGCCGCGCATGACGCAGGGCATCCTGCGTAACGTCTGGATTGAGCATACCCGCAATCCGGGCGATCTGTCGGACGGTGGCTGGACCATTGATACGCTGAACATTGAAGATTGCGGTACGCCGCTCAACCTCAACAATGCCCGCGTCATCATGCGTCAGATTAACCTGCAGGCGGGCGCAAAAATCACTAACGACCTGGCCGCCGGGAAATGGCTATCGACCTTTGAATACGGTTATCGCCGTGATGAAAACCACGGCAGCTTCCTGACCGGTTCACTGCGGGTCGGCTATTTCAGCGGCTATAAGGTGGTGAACAACACCGATACCGATAACTGGTACCGGCTGGGGCAGCTCTATTTCCCGAACCCTAATCAGGCATGGGTGATGGAACTGATCGGGAAAGCGGATGCGACCACGCCTTCCGGCACGGCAGGGTCGCCGGTCAACCTGCCGGGGACCGGCAGAACGCTGATTAATCTGCAGCGACTGGAGACGGTATGGGCGGATGCGTATCACATGGGCCAGCCTTCGGTGATGGATATCCGTTACGGCCGGGTCGGCACCACCTATGCGGTGGTCTGGGTCAAGCTGCGGGCCAACAGTGGCGAAACCATGTTCAACCTGAAGACCACCGGTCCGACCCGTTTTGATACCGGTTCCTGCTCGCTGTTCCAGTCTGATATGTCGGTGGTGACTGACATTACCAAAGTAGGGACGCTGAAACCGGCCGCACGCTTCGGCATGCATAACGGACTGGCCGGCATTGGTGCCAATGAAAAAGGGGTGGTGACTCTCGCAACGGCGGCGGGCACCCCGGCTAATAAAACGGCGCCGACCGGTTTTGTGCTGATCAATATCAACGGCGTTGACCGCAAGGTCCCTTACTACGATTGATGATCACCACTTTTGGGACGAGGCGGCGGCCTCGCCCTTTTTTGTCTGACGCCTGCGCTGCGGGCATCGGACTGTCAGGCGAGCTGCTGCGAAAATCCGCAGTTGAACGCCGCCTCTCTTGACGCATTTCCGCTTTTTTTCTAAGGTATTTCCCCGCTAATCCCGCCCGTTTGCCGGTATAGCTCAGTTGGTAGAGCAGCGCATTCGTAATGCGAAGGTCGGAGGTTCGACTCCTCTTACCGGCACCAGTTATATCAATGGTTTATACATCATTGGTTCCTTCCCCCTTAAGCATGTGGGACAGATTTGGGACAACAGCACCCATAATCGCGTCGATCTGCTTAGCGTGTTCCGTCAGATGATTCGGTGCCAGGTGTGCATACCTGCGAACCATCTCGATGCTTTCCCACCCTCCCATTTCCTGAAGAACAGACAACGGCACCCCAGCCTGAACCAGCCAGCTCGCCCATGTGTGGCGCAGGTCATGAAACCGGAAATCTTCAATACCTGCCCGGCGCAGCGCTGCCCTCCATGCAGTGTTTGCGTCATAACGCATCTTTCGAACGGCTGGCGTTTTCGTACCATCCGGTAGCGTGCTGCTTTCCCGGTATGCACTGAACCAGTTTCATGCATCGATGAAGGTCTGACGGGTCTGACGGCGGAGAGAAATACGAACCATAGAAGTTCTTTTTCATCCCTAACGCAATTGAGGCCATCGTTGCCGAGCTAACTCCAACATTGCCTGTGGACTGCCACTGCAAAACCTTCATAGCTAATTCAGACATAACAACTCCTCACGCAAAGCGCGACTTTGATCACCCGATATAATCTAGATATATCAGTTAGATGATGTGTAAATATGGGCTGAAACAGGCATGTTTGATCTGGCCTATTTGAGCGCGATAGTGAATAGGGTGGGTGGGGGTTTAGTTGTTCGGCAGGGCGGGGAGTGGCATCCAATGGGTGGGGTTACTCGGCATGGAGTCACCGTCAAATAAATAGTGATACCAACCATCCCCCTCATCACCGATAAAACCATCCTCTATGTGCCCATCATATTGGCTGAACAAAAGAAGAATTTTTTGATCCAACTGAGGCAGTTGCTCTCGGAATGATGTCCAGCCGCTCATGCCACCCTCCTGTGCTGCTTAGCGCGCTGCGCCAGCGCCCGGATGTGCTCGGCAACCGTTTCAATATTCTCATCGATGACTTTGCGCCGTGCTGTCACGTCCATGTCACGAGAACCCGGCGTGCCGTATTGAGGATAAAATGCCTCTTTCAGTTCATTCAGCTTTTGCATCACTCATCCTCCCGCTTAAAACTAACACCAGCCTTTTCCATAGCTTGTTGATGACGCCAGCTTGCGTAGTTGTAGCCGGTGTCGAAATTGTCTCTCCATTGAGAAGGCCAGTCTCTGATGCAGTCATCAAGCCCATCGTCGGGAAGAATAACCGGCGGCGCAGTCAGTGCGGCCAGCGCGACACGCATGGTGTTTAAGTGCATTGCACTGTCTGAGTCCATCCCGAAAGGAATTTCATCGGACACATTTTGCAGCTCATCAATCTGAGGTTTTAGCCACTCAATCAGCGCCTGCTTCTGCTCTTCGGTCATGATGGCTCTCCTTGGCAGGCAACCGGCTCAGCTAGGCGGAATCTTGATGGTGCCCAGTCGCACACCTCATCTGTAGGGATGTGTCCAAACATCATTGTGCAGCGGCGGCAATGAACGCAGTCACTACATGTCTTTCCGGCAGGCAGATTCATTTTGTCACTGTCATTTTTACGGCGTCGCATTGGCTCACGCATCCTTGCCATCCTTACCGGCGCGGAATAGGTTGGCCACATTGACAGCATCTGAATATGCAGCTTTGTGGAATAGATGGCCCTGCCTGCTCACTTCTTTAAGTGCATCAATACGGACAAAGTGATATTCCGCAACCTTGTCAGCCCCCTCAGCCCGCACAGAGTTTAGGTAGGCGTCGACGCTTGCCCATCCATTAGCCAGGTCATAGAACTCCTGTATTGTCTGGCCATCACAAACGACATCCGGAGCCATCTCTTTATTGTATTCTGCATAAACATGAGCCGCTTCTTGGGCTAGCTCCATACCTTTAGACAGCACTGCATCCAGCTGTTGCTGAAGTGCTGCGTAGTCTTTCCACTTAACGTATCCGCCATCGGCAGACTCAACCATTTCGTCCTGGCCTGCGTAGTCGCAGCCTGGGTCATAACGCTTAACTTCACTCATCTCTTACCCCTTATGCCGCTGTCAGGCTCAATGCCGCGGCGAAAAAAGTTAGTCCAGGCAGCCCGGATACCAGCCACGCTTAATGAGGCGCGCCCGCTTTTCGGCTGCGATGATGTTTTGCTGGCGTTTGTCTTCACCGCGCTCCGCAAGTGATCGGCGGCTGATGAGCATCGTTTGCGGGCGGGTTGGAGTGAGGCGGCTTGTGCTGATAAGCGTGTAGGTGTAATCGGTGCATCCATCTACCCTCCCTTGACGCCAGTGATATCTCAGTGAGCCTTGTATGAAGAACGTTAAAGACACGATCCTCACGCAATATGCCGCCAGCCCAAACATCCGAAGCTTGATTGAAACATTCAACACCTCAATGGATATGACGGAATTCACCGACGAATTCCTGACTTCCATTTGGGATGTTTCAACGGCAATAGGGTACGGGCTTGATGTGTGGGGAAAGATAGTTGGCGTATCAAGGCTGCTTAACGTCAGGGAATCAGCGACGTATTTCGGTTTTGATGAAGCATTTATCAGCGGCAGTGACGACTCGCCAAAACCGTTTGATGAGGCACCTTTCTTTGAAGGCGTGCAACTGACATCGACGGTCAGGCTGGCTGACGACGGATACCGAAAGCTGATCATGGCTAAGGCAATGGCGAACATCACTGATTGCTCCATCCCATCGCTCAATAAGGCGCTGTATTACCTTTTTGGTGAGCAGGGAGACACGTTCGTAGCCATTACCGGTGTGATGTCCATGAGCTACGTATTTGGCTTCAACCTGACGCCAGTTGAGTGGGCCATCCTGCTCAATTCAAATGCGATCGCTAAACCTGCAGGCGTCAGCGTCAGCATCATGTCACTCGATTTCAACAACACCTTTGGATTTGCCGAGGCTGAAATGCAGCCATTCGAAAGCGGCACCTTCTTCCCCGACTCAGGAATACAAAATGCAGACCAGCTCGCAGCCTAAACTCTTGCCGATTCCATTTGCGGATACCGGCTCCAAACAAAACATCCCTAACGATTCGCAGATCGGTATTACTGCAGGGCGGGCATCATACACTGACGGCTTCCCCCCATTGACAAGAACACCTCTGGCGGCGGGTGGCGTTCCTCCCTTTGGTACTGACTTTAACGGCGTACTTAACGACATAACTGCCGCTCTTAGATGGTCTCAGTCAGGCGCGGGCTACCCGTTTAATGCAGCATTCAATACTGCGATTAGTGGATACCCAAAAGGCGCGAAAATCCCAAACTCCACACTCGACGGATATTGGCTCAACACTACCGAAGGCAATACCAGCAATCCTGAAGCAACCGGCGCAGCCATTACGGGGTGGGTACCGTCTTCAAATTATGGAGTGACAACAATTACCGGCCTGTCCGGCTCCAGCGTAACACTGACAACATTGCAGGCCGCTAAAGAGACGATCATACTTTCTGGCTCGCTGACATCCAACGTTAACCTGACTGTTCCCGCATGGATTAAGCAGTGGAAGGTAATCAATAACTGTACAGGTAATTTTTCTGTGACAGTAAAAACCCCTAGCGGCGCCGGGGTTCCTGTGCAGGCGCAGA
This sequence comes from Pantoea sp. PGP6, assembly GCF_053474785.1. NCBI lineage: Bacteria > Pseudomonadati > Pseudomonadota > Gammaproteobacteria > Enterobacterales > Erwiniaceae > Pantoea > Pantoea sp. PGP6. The sequence continues at coordinate 3,429,088 of NZ_JBQBMA010000001.1, read as the reverse complement.
CCACATCAATTCTTAGTGGGGATGGTGTGAATATTAATCTAGCATTGAGCCCCGGGTCGTTGATTAATGTTCAGGTTTTTTATAATTCAGGAATATACACAGCAACTGCCGGAACTAAAAAAGTAATAGTAGAAATGGTGGGGGGGGGAGCAGGCAGCGCCGGGTCTCGGGCTGCTGGCGCCGGTCAAGTGTCGGTTGGCGGTCCGGGTGGCGCAGGCTCATATGCTAAGGGTATTTTTAGTCAGAATTTCAATGGAGTACAGGTTACCGTTGGCACTAAGGGAGCAGGAGGCACCGCTAGCGGAAGTTATGCATCAGACGGCGGCGCATCTTCCTTCGGGGGGCTCATATCTGCATCAGGAGGTGCAGCAGGGCAGCCAGCTGGGCCCACGAATAACTTCCCTTTTTCTACGGTAGCCGCGGTTGTTTCTGCTGGCGCTAATGGCGCAAATATAGTGGGTACGCCTGGTCAGGGGGCGCTATCTTCAGTCGTTGTAGGAGCATCAAGTGTAATCGAAGGTCCGGGCGGTTCCTCTCAATTTGGATCGGGTGGTTTTATCACCGCGTTCAACGCTAAAGGTGTTAACGGATCGGGATATGGGTCTGGCGGAGGACCATCAAAAGTAAACGGCGGGAATGCCGCTGTAGCTGGTGGGGATGGATCTCAGGGCCTTGTAATTGTATGGGAGTACGCATAATGAAATCATGGGCATTAATTAAGGATGGTGTGGTAATCAACACCTTCTTATGGGATGGAGAAGGCGAATATCAGCATGAGGAAGGAACCTTGCTGGTTGAATATGATGATAGCAACATTGCAGGTCCTGGATATCTGTTTGACGGCAAGTCATTTTCACGACCTCCGCTTACAGATGAGGAGCAGGCTATCATTGATCAACAAAGTATCGAGTCTATTAGCTCTATGAAACAAGGAATGATAGACGAGGCCACGCTGAATATTTCAATCCTGCAGGACGCGGTTGATCTGGAAATGGCCACTGACGAAGAAAAAGAGAGCCTTACAGCATGGAAAAAATACAGGGTATTACTCAGCCGGGTTGACATTTCTTCGGCTGAAATTTCATGGCCACAAAAACCCTGAAAGAAAGGGCAGGATTCAGCCTGCCCCGATTTATGATCTAGTCTTTAATAGCTCTGAGTTTTTCTGTAACGTTAATTACCGTGCAGTTTTCAGAGCAGGGGTTATGCCCGCCAGGCAGAACAGCTGCATCCGTTCGCTCGCTACTGACTTTAAAGTTGTATCCCATTTCCTTTTTAACGGCATCAGCAAGCCCAGAAATAGCCCAAGATATCTGAATTGATGGAGCGCCGATTTCATCATATTTAGTTGGGGAGAATACATTCCATTCAGGGTTAGATACATCGAACATCAAGTATCCTTTATAGTCCCTTGAGATTTTTTCTTTGATTGCTGATTTAAGAACTATTATTTCCTGGTCGAACTGTTTAACAAAGTTTGTATATATAAAACTATTGCAACTTATTATGGCGTAAGCGGCACATAATGACATCATGAGGTTTCTGAACTGTAGCCTTGCAGTAAGTTTTGAAATGCTAAATGCCAGCAAAACACCAACGCAAAGCCCTAGGCTAACAAGTGAACGATACGAAACCCACCCTTCAGCAATGATTAGGTTAGGGGAAAAGCTACCAGCCAGAATCGCAACTGCTAAAATGGCCTTTTTAACTCCATCTCTCTGGATGGAAATAAACAAAAATGAAAGAATGAAGAGCAGCAGGGAGGCTGTAAAATAAAATGGAGTATGAAAAATAGAGTAGTTGGATACAGCATCATGAAAGGGTTTGTCAAAAAACCAAACGACCTTTTCCTTCAGTGAGTTGGCTAATGCGCTACGTGGAAAGCTGTTACCATAAACAATTATTGGTACAAACTTAGACAAGATCAGAGATGACATCATGCCGCAGGCTATAACAATCACATCTTTGAAAATCTTTTTATATTTTAACTGAGAATCATTCAAGCAGTTATCTATCAGCATAAATAGCGCAAACGCCATCCCGGTTGGCTGATAAATCGCGAAAGATAATGCAAGAAGAACTACAGACGACACAAACCTTGAGATTTCCCTCAGTTTAGTACAGTAATTTAGTGTCGAGTATGATGCCCCAGCCAGTAATATTGATGCGGCATACGGAAAGCACGTTGCCCATGCACCAAAAAGAGCTATTGAAGGTAGGCAGCACAGCAGAACAGGTGTAACGCACCATGCCATTATCCCGCCAGGGAATTGGGCTCTCTTAAGAAAGAAGAATAAATAACACCCTAGCGATATTATGCTAAGTACGGATATTACTCTGAAGAACGTGAAGTCTGGCGTGCTTCCTATGAAGTTCTGGGCAATATAACGCAGGGCTGCATATAGCGGCCTTCCAGACATTACATCCCATTTGATCAGATTTGTATGGGATAAATTTGCTGCAAAATACGTTGAGTAATCATCAGAGAACCCGTACGTACCAATATAGGCAGGGCCTTATGTTGCCAGTAGCGCAACAATAATGAATATGACTGAGGTATGTCGCATAGAAATGGTTTTTCAGCGTTCATGTTTAAGGCCATTCATCCTTGAAAATGAGGGGTAGTTAGCTCCATTTTTTAGCGGAGGTATAATGTCACTCATGAATTTGCATCTCAACAAAAACATCGTTGTCATGACTGATACCCATGCAGATATGCGACATTGTGGGGCGGGTGATATGAGCTGGCTCTCCCAGAGGCGGCTACAGGTGGCAGCCAAGAAAAAAGCCCGGCGACCGGGCAATGACTCAGCCGCTCCTGTCTGAGCAGGTTGCGGGGTGGGTAATTTGAGATTAGTCATCACAGAAACGGCGGGCAAAAAAATACCCGCCCCCCAATGAACAGGGCAGGTACAAAGTGAGGTGAAGCGCTAGAGCGCGCATGGGTGCTCTGTTGTTATCGGCCTCTCTACAGTGCACACAAGAAGGGAGTGGGGTGGATTTCCCTTCTTGCGTCAGATTGGCAGAACTATCCGTTTCCACCTATCTTCAGAAAGTCTATTGATAATGAATTCAACAACAAGCGTAAGCGGTAAGTTTTTTTGGTGTAGTGCTGCTGAACGTGTGACACAAAAAACCCGGCGCGGTGGCCGGGTAGGTGAATCAAATCTCCGGCTTCATGCGGCCAAAAACTTTTTCAATCCCGGCCTCATACTCTTCTTTGTTGTCACTCATTGCTGCTACACCAAGAAGTTTGCCGATGTGCTGACGTAAAGCCTTAACGCCGATTTCAGAAAGAAACAGGTGTAGCTTATCTGATTGCTTTCCATTCTCATCTCGACTGGCACGTATCTGTTCCAGTATCTTGCCTTTGCTCTTAGCTAAAGGGACGTAAATTTGCATATTAGTCAATTGACCGAAGCGGATAGGCCTGCCTTTTTCAGGTCGATTAAGTCCATATAAGCGGTACCACTCCTCATAAAGTTCGTCCGGAAATTCTTTTTCATACTGCCTGGCCTCCTCTCGGACAAACGCCTTAAATGCGTCAATTACTTCCTGAACTTCTGGGCGATACCCTGCAATGGCATATGCCAAGCCTTTAAGTCCCGACTTCATTGAAGCACTAGCTAAGGCCTGCGCCTGCTTGGCCGCTTCAATACGTGTTTTTGGCAACGCTCCAGCCATGTTTGCTTGGATAAGTGCGTTAGCTATATCACCAATTACAGTAATATCGTACCCTTGGGCGCCGGTGAAACCTAAAGTTGCCCCATCGGGCTTCCATTGAAATATAAAGGGTTTTGCCATTTTAGACATCAAAATTGGATCAACGTAAGGGGCCATATATTGGGCGCTTAAAAGACGATCAACCTCCTTACTGTGAACGCCAAGCCCAAGAAGTTTTCCAAGGCCAGCCTTAGATACTACGACTGTTTTATCGACATCATCGAGAACGTAACATTCTGTATCAATCCCAAATTCCTTAACAAAACTTCCCTTATGAGTTGCCTTATAACCCCATCTTGCAGCAGCACCTTTTTTCGCCTGTTCGCTGCGTTGTTTTGAAGTCAAGGATTTGGCTCGAGCGACGCCTCCCTTCGATTTTCCTTTTGGCTCTTTCTTATTATCTGACATATGCAAGCACCTTTGCTGTTGTGTATGCTTGCATATTAGACAATTTAGCGCGTGAAATGCAAGCACGATTTATCTGTTGTGCTTGCAATAAAAGTGGCATTTACAAATCTGTGAGCCGCTCCGCCTTGATCAAAACCATCGATCGATATTACTGTTTATACATACAGTATTTATCAATGGAGGATTCTCATCATGGCGCGTACCGACGACATTCTTTTTGCATTCACTCAGTCCATCAAGATGGAGGAGAGCGGCCGGCGAACCATAACTACGCGTGACTTCGTGGCCGCGCTTGAGCGTTACAACTGGCACATGTCACTGCGTGAAGCTAATCAGTGGATTGAGAATTACACTCATAACTTTCGTGATATTTCCACAGAAGAGGGCGAGGCCCGCACCTTCCAGATGTTCAACCCGAACGGGGGAATCTGACATGGGCTTTCCATCTCCTGCGCAGGACCATATTGAGCAGCGTCTTAACCTGAACAGCATTCTGATGCCAAACCCGGCCAATATGATGCGCATTGAAACGCCGGAGGGATTTGTGCTGGTTGACCGTTCTGCCCGGATGAAGCCTGGCGACAAGGTCGCATATCAGCTGGAGGACTACCCGCAGATTGGGAAATTGTTCCCCAGCGGCATCATCACTCAGGATGGCGAGACGATCGACGGTCAGGGGCTTGATGGGGTAGTGGTGCTGGGAAAGGTGACGGCCGAAGTGCTGGCGGTGTATGAGCCTTACCGGCCGACCATCTGATGGGACAGATTTGAGACACGCAAAGGTTTGAGACCTCTTCAAACCTTTGCGGACTTTTCGCATCATGGGACGTGTGAGCGCGACAGGATGCGGTAAGTTACTGTGTTAAAAGGTGGTTCTTAGAATTCGTAATGCGAAGGTCGGAGGTTCGACTCCTCTTACCGGCACCAGTTTTTCTCTTTATCAGATCCTCTTCTTCTATTACCTCCTTATTAGGTCTGTTTGGCCGGTTAACCTCAGGCAGGATCGCGCTCGCCGATTACCGCTCAGGGCGACATCGCTAGCGCGCGTGGCACCAATTTCTTTCCAGTTCAGCAGAGAAGGGCATGCGACTCGCACCAACCAGCTTCTGACGATTAATTTCAATTGCCGCTTGCGTCACTTAAAGAAGTGTGGCCTAATGAATCGTCGGTTTGATTAACAGACACTATCAAAGTAAGTATCCAAAGCAGTTCTCATCTCTAAGTTTGTCGCGAGACATCCCTTCTTTTTGAGTCTTCTCTTACGTTCTGATTAAAATCTGTTCTCAGGCCATTATGCCGGAAGGCTCGATATATTAAGGATTTAAGCATGTCTAACAAAATTCGCGGTACCGTTAAGTGGTTTAACGCAGAGAAAGGCTTCGGTTTCATCTCTCCTCAGGACGGCAGCAAAGATGTATTCGTACACTTCTCTGCAATCCAGGGTACTGATTTCCGTTCATTAGATGAAGGTCAACAAGTTGAGTTTACAGTAGAAAATGGCGCCAAAGGCCCAGCTGCTGCGAACGTTGTTGGTCTCTAAGGACTGAAAATTACATTTAAATGTCCTCACTGTAATGGCTCACAGTTTCGTACATCACACTTTGATGTTACAAGAGCCAATCCGCATGGAGCGAAATGCATTTTCTGCAAATCTGTCGTTGTTCAGGTGAACGCGGCGAGGATTGCACTTCAGAGCCAGCCTCGCGCTCTCTGATTAAAGGCTAACTGAGCTTTATAGCGTTGTTGCATTTACTGTAATGAAAGGCTGCCAATGGCAGCCTTTTTTGTTTCTGTCATTCTGCTTCTGCTTCTGCTTCTGCTTCTGCTTCTGCTTGCTTCTGCCTCTGCCTGAGTCTCAGCTTGCTTTGATGTTCCCGCTATTCTGTTGCTTATCCCTGGCTCCGCCTGTTGCTGGCGCACGGCCTGACGTCATCGCTTCCCTGTTCAACAGAAATTAATGCCAGGCGCAGACGCTGGTCTGGCTGTAACAGCGGCGGGGCAACAACGTTACGGCCCGCCGGAGCAGGCCGCTGAAACAAACAAACTTCGCTACTTCTCAGCAACGGTATCAGGCACTGTGTGCTGCGTTCAGCGAGAGCTGTCCTACCTTAAATACGCTCATCGCCTGCGCCATCCGCTCAGCCTGATCCTGCAGAGCTTGTGAAGCTGCGGACGCTTCCTGCACCAGCGCGGCGTTCTGCTGCGTCACCGCTTCCATCTGGGTAATCGCCATATTGATCTCACTGATGCCGCTGCTTTGTTCACTGCTGGCGATGGTGATTTCGCTCATGATGTTTGCCACGCTCTGCACGCTGTTGACTACTTCGCCAATGGTAGAACCGGCATGGGTAACCAGCTTGCTGCCTTCATCCACCTTAGCGACCGAATCTTCAATCAGCACTTTGATCTCTTTGGCAGCCGAGGCTGAACGCTGGGCCAGATTACGCACTTCAGAAGCGACCACTGCAAAGCCACGACCCTGTTCACCGGCACGTGCGGCTTCAACGGCTGCGTTCAGTGACAGAATATTAGTCTGAAAGGCAATGGAATCAATTACGCTGATAATGTCGACAATCTTCTTCGATGACAGGGCGATTGCCTCCATCTTCTCAATCACCTGTTCCATCACCACACCGCCTTCACGCGCCACGCTGGAGGTGCTGGCGACCAGATGGTTGGCTTCACGGGCGTTGTCAGCGTTGTGCTTCACGGTTGAGGTCATCTGTTCCATGGCAGACGCGGTCTCTTCCAGTGAGCTGGCCTGCTGCTCGGTACGGGTAGAGAGATCAAGGTTGCCGCTGGAGATCTGGTTTGAAGCCACCGCAATCGTATCGGAACCGGTACGCACCTCGGTGACAATAGAGAGCAAATTATCATTCATCCGTTGCAGCGCTTGCATCAACACGCCGGTCTCATCGCGTGACGTCACCTGAATTTTTGAGCTCAGATCGCCGGCGGCAACGCGCTCGGCAACATCAACCGCGGCCACCAGCGGGCGCACGATCGAACGCGTCAGGAAAAGGCCCAGCATAATTGAGGCCAGAATCGCCAGCGCAGAGAAAATCAGCGTGATGGTAATTGCTGACTGACCATTGGCCACGATGCTCTGGCCTTCGCCACGCAGCTGGGCATCCTGTGAATTGGCAAATGCGACAGCATCATCAAGGAACTTGTTCTGGGTCGCGGTCATCGACTTCAGCACGTAGGCGCTGGCAGCGTCGAAGTTGCCGCTTTTCACCAGCGTAACCAACTCCGTTTTGACCTTCTCAAAGGCTTCGGCCGATGCCAGCAGACCGGCAATTTTTTTCTTACCGACTGCCGTAACCTGAATGTCGGCGATCTTTTTCATGGCGGCGTTAGTACGCTGGGTTGCTTCGTCCAGCTGGCCGTAACGTTTCACGTTCATGTCCGGCCGGTTAGTGTCGATCACGATGCCGCGCAGGTATTTGATCTGATCGTTGACACCATCGCGCACATCAAATGCCAGTCGCACTTTTACGTAACGATCGTCCACGATCGAGGCGATCGCGGTGTTGATGCTGTTAATTTTCGTTATGGATGTCACCCCAATGACTATCAGTAACGTCACAACAATACCGAAGGCTGCGGCGAGCCGCATACCCACCTTCATATTCTTGATACTGACCATGCTTTTTTCCCCGTTTTATTATTTATCACTGTGTTATCAGCAATCAGGTTCCTTGCTGCTGTGCGCGATTCACCTGCTGTGCCCGGCGTCGTGCCGCCGAAAAAAGGGTGATCTCGCGCACACTGTTATCGGAGCGTTAAGCTTTACCTTTAATGTTTTTGAAGTAACAGGCAGGGGAAAGCGCACCATTAACCGCATGGATTAATCGTGTTTAACAAAACTGCCTTGAGATAACAGAAAGGCCGGATGTGCTCGGTTGGGCTGACAGCCACAAAACTGGCAGCCTGGACCGTAAGGGATGAAAGAAATCAGAAAACTAACAAGTAGAGGCCAACCCAGAACAGGGCGCTAAGAGACAGGGCGCTAATCCAGGCAAGCTGGCGTAAACGGCCACGCAGCACGTTTTGACGAGAGGTAACAGGTAAGGTTTCGCTGTGCATGGGTAAAATTCCTGGCTAAGTAGTAAAGACGCAGTGCGAAACAGGCCAGAGCGGCAGACCGAACGGCAGCGCGTCGGTCTGCATTCGCTTAGCGGGCTGCTTCGAGAACGTTAAAAATTACGTCGGAGAGTTCGTTTAACTCGAACTTAGCGACATAACCGTCGGCACCCACTTTGCGGACGTGATCTTCATTGGCGCTGCCTGACAGTGAAGAGTGGATTACCACCGGCAGACGTTTCAGAATTTCGTCACGCTTGATGTTGCGGGTCAGGGTAAAACCATCCATCTCCGGCATTTCCAGGTCGGTCAGCACAAAGGCAATTTTGTCGTGAATTGACTCGCCCGCCGCCTGCGCATCCTGGCTCATCAGCTTGAGTTTTTCCCACGCTTCCAGGCCGGTGTTAAACATCAGCGACGGAATTCCCATGCTCTTCAGACCCTGCTCCAGTAGCTGGCGCGCCACTTTCGAGTCTTCCGCCACAATGGCGACGGCGCCGGGACGATAGTTGAATTCACGCGCTTTGGTGGCTTCAGGTTCCACACCGCGCACCGAAGGAATGATGTCATACAGAATTTGCTCAACGTCCAGCACCATCGCCAGATCGTTGCTCTGCTTATCACTGTCCAGACAGGCGATGCTGGTAATGTTGCGGCCACCAATCCCGGCTTCAGCGGTATGCACCTGGCTCCAGTCGAGACGCACAATGTTTTCAACCGACTCCACGGCGAACGCCTGGGTGTTGCGCGCATATTCGGTCACCAGCAGCAGATTCAGGCCGGTTTCTGGCACACAGCCTGCCACCGCCGGCAGATCAATCACCGGGATGAACTGGCCACGAATGCTTGCCATACCCAGCAGCGGTGAGCGCATGCCCGCGGCTTTGGTGATGGTTGGCATCGGCACGATTTCACGCAGCTTGAACACGTTAATGCCAAACAGTTCTGACTTGCCTTTCAGCTGATCGGAACCTAAGCGAAACAGCAGCAGTTCGAATTTGTTCGATAACGCGAGATTCGCTCTCTCATCAATCTCTTTTTGAAAATTATCCATCGTTGCCTCTGCCTTAACGCAGCTGGTGAAATAGGGTGTGAACAGGTTATCGGCAGCAAATGGAAAAAGGTGAGAACAGAAGGGGGAAATAAAACAGACGCCAATTATTGTGCCAGGCTTAACGGTGAAGGTTCGACATGGACACCTTTCCAATACAGGAGTGTGAAATGAAAAAAGTAATTTTAGCGTCGCTGTTGGTGGTAATGAGTGCTGGCGTGTATGCCGATGAGGGTGGCTACAAGGGCGGTGAAGCGCCGCCGCCGCAGCACAAGGAGGATGCAGGCTATAAGGGATCGGAAGATACCGGGCAGACTCACATCGATCAGATTCGCGACTTCCGTCAGGGCGGATACGTGACGCTTGAAGGCTATATCGTGAAGAAAGAGCAGGGCGATACCTATCAGTTCCGCGATAACACCGGCACATTACCGATCATTGCGCCGAAGAAAACCTTTGATGGTAAAACCTATTCGGCTGAGGACAAAGTGCGCGTCAGCGGCAAGGTACATGGCAAAGGGCAGCAAACCACGCTGCATGTCACTCAGATTGACGAGCCGTAATAACCAGGGCGAGGCGTTGTCAGCCTCGCCCGTCCTGTTTTAATCCTTCAGCAGAATCGCCCGGCAGGCTTTGCCTTTGATTTTTCCCTGCTTCAGTTTTACCAGGGCACCTTTCGCCTGCGCGGCATCAATCGCGACGTAAGCGTGAGTCGGCGTCAGCACAATCTTGCCAATCTGGTCAGCGCGATAACCTGCTTCACCGGTCAGTGCGCCGAGAATATCGCCTGGACGGATCTTGGCTTTGCGGCCACCATCAATACACAAGGTCATCATTGCGGCAGGCAACGGTTTGCTGCTGCCTTTTTTCAGCGTGCTGGCGGAAATCCACGGCAGCTTCTGCTGCAGAAAATCTTCCAGCGCATGGGCGCGAGCCATCTCATCAGCCGCAACCAGGCTGACCGCAACGCCGTGCTCACCAGCGCGGGCGGTGCGGCCAATGCGGTGCAGATGCACTTCCGGGTCCCAGGCCAGCTGATAGTTCACCACCATCGCCAGCGATTTGATGTCGAGTCCACGGGCCGCCACGTCGGTGGCGACCAGCACCCGGCCACTGCCGTTGGCGAAGCGGATCAGCACCCGTTCACGATCGCGCTGTTCAAGATCGCCATGCAGCGGCAGCGCACTGATATCACGCGCGTTAAGCGCCGCAGCAATCTCATCGCATTCACGACGGGTATTACAGAACACCACGCATGACGCAGGCTGGCGTTCGCTCAGCAGCGCTATCAGCAGCGACAGCTTTTCACCGTGGCTGGCTTCGATGAACTGCTGCTCAATCGACGGCAGTTCGCTGACTTCTTCCGTCACTACGCTCAGCGCATCGCGCTGGAAGCGACTGCTGATGGCAGCGATGCCTTCTGGCCAGGTGGCGGAGAACAGCAGCGTCTGACGTGAAGCGGGCGTGGCCTCAATAATGGTTTCCATATCGTCGCGGAAGCCCATTTCCAGCATCCGGTCAGCTTCATCCAGCACCAGCGTACGCAGGTTTTCCAGCTTCAGGTTTTCGCGTTTGATGTGATCCAGAATACGGCCCGGGGTACCGACCACGATATGCGGTGGATGCACCAGCGAATCACGCTGGGCGCTCATCGGCTGTCCGCCACACAAGGTCAGAACTTTAATGTTGCGGGTGAAGCGTGCCAGCTGACGCAGCACGTTGCCGACCTGATCCGCCAGTTCACGAGTCGGGCAGAGAATCAGCGCCTGGGTCTGGAACCGGGCACTGTCGATATGTTGCAGTAAGCCAATACCAAAAGCGGCGGTTTTCCCGCTGCCGGTTTTTGCCTGCGCGCGCACGTCACGACCCTGCAGAATGGCGGGCAGCGTGGCGGCCTGAACTGGCGTCATGCTGGTATAGCCCATCTCGCGCAGGTTATCGAGCTGGCTATCGGGAAGCGTATTGAGGGTAGAAAAAGCGGTCACGGGCGCGGCCTCTGAGGCTGAAAGTGGAGGGCATTATTGCGCGCGCAAGTCTGGCAGAAAGCCGGCCTGACGGCAACGGGAACCTTGAGGTAAGCAGTATGAAACAATCTGGTGAAGATCGGATAAGAATTAACCGAAGTGACACCGGAATTGGTGTTTTTTTTTAATCCTTTGGCGATGGTCAAAGAAAATACTACCGTTGCGTTTATCCAGCAAGGCCAGTCATTAGTTTATAACCTGCCGTTTTTAAAAATTTATTTCATTGTTAATCAGATAACTCCTTAAAAATAACTCCAGTAAAAGAATTAATCATTAAAAAATATCACCCTTAATGCCGATAAAAATCTGGCGCTAATTGCTTTATATTTAGCGCGCCATATTCCTGGTACAACGACCGGTAGAGGGTATTTTCATTGAGTAATAGCATCCAGGGACCACATGAGAATGTGCTTAAAATAGTAGGCCGCGCCGTACTGACACTGCACGTTCATGGAGAGAGCTTATCAACCGATAAGATCGCTTCGATGATCGGCTGTTATGCGGAAGATGAGCCCTGTGATCAGGAAGATCGTCGCTTATATGCGCTGGCAATGGAACTGATGTCGAATGATAAATGGGCTAAAACCGCCTGACAGGCGGGTCCATTCAGGTAAATGCAGAGCCTCCGAACCGGAGGCTCTGTTATTTCAGGCGGAGGCCAGTGCAAATACCGCTTTACCGCGTGAAAAAGTCGCAACCACCGGTGAAATACGGGCCACCGCTTCTGCAGAACAACTTGCCGCCACCAGCATCATACTGGCTTCATCGCCCGATTTCGGCCACTGACGCTCGCCTGTTGCCGACAGCGGCAGCTGATTACCGGTAGCAATCGCCAGCGCCCGTGACAGCGAAAACTCATCCGATCCCCGATAGAGCTGCGCATACAAATTGGCTTTTTCCAGCATGCTGCCGGTGCCAAACGGCGACCAGTGATCGATAACGCTATCGGTGCCGGTCATTACGTTAATGCCGGCCGCCTGTAACTGCGGAATCGGCATGGTGAGTTTGCCGATCGGCAGAGTCGAGGCGATGCTGAACTGCTGCTCAGCCAGCCCTTCAATCATCCTTGCCAGCGCGCTGCCTTCCAGTGTTGCCAGCGCAAAGCCGTGGCTCAGGGTCACTTTGCCCTTCAGGGCAGGGTTACGGGCCACGGTATCGATCATGTACTGAATCGCCGCCACGCCTGCCGCTGAAGTTTCGTGCAGATGAATATCGACGCCACGCTGATAATCGAGCGCAATCCGGAACATCGTATCCAGCGATTTTTCCATCGCGCCATCAACGTTAGTGGGATCGAGTCCGCCAACGTACTGGACGCCGCGCTGCATTGCTTCGCGCATCAGGCCATCGACCTGAGAATGCAGCAGGCCGTGCTGCGGAAAGGCTACGATTTCACAGGAAAACGCGGGATGATTGGCCAGCGCAGCCTGCAGGTGATCAAGGCTTTGCAGGCCGCTGACCGGATCGATATTGCAATGGCTACGGGCGCGGGTGGTGCCTTTGGCGTTCAGCAGCGCAATCAATCCTTCGGCTCGCGCCTGAGAATGCGGCAGCAGCTGTGGGATCAGCACCTGCTCCCGGGCGATCATATCCATAATCGTTTTGCCCTGACGCGGACGTGGTGCCTGCCATGGGCCACCATAAAAGGTCTTATCAAGGTGGATATGCATATCCTGAGTGGCGGGCAGCAGCAGCGCGCCATGCGCATCCCACGCCGGCAGCGAAGCGTCGCCCTGGCCTGCCGGTTGCAGCCGATCAATTTTGCCGTCACGCACGCTGATGTCGTAAAGCGCGGTGCGGGTGGCAATAATCTCGTCGCCCTCGCGTTCAAATCCCTCTTCCAGCCGCACGTTGCGCAGCAGATAGCGATCCTGATGCGGCAGGGCGGTCGACTGCTTCGTGGCTGTTGATGGGCCACTGGCTGTCACGCTGGCCTGGCTAAAGCCGGCGGCCAGCAGACCGCCTGCCGCGGTCCAGCGCACGCTCTGGCTGAGAAAGTCACGGCGGCCTGGCGAAGGGGAAGTGGGCATCAGAGGCTCCTGCAATGTGGGTAAGCGGTTAATCTGACAAATGGCCGGCCGCTTTGCTGCGTTATTTTCCACTGCTGGCTAGTGGAAATTTCACTGCCAGCGTAACTGACCAAATGCCACCAGCGCTTCAGCCAGCTCACGCTGCAACGGTTCATGTGGCTGACGACAGAACAGCGCCAGCTCGAAGCTATCGATCACCGGCAGTCCCTGTTCGCTGCCGAGCACCCGATGTTGCGGCAGGCGGCAACTGGCGGGCAGCAAGGTCAGACCCAGCCCTTCGGCACTGGCGGCAGCAAGGGCCACCAGACTGGCGCTGCTGTAGCTGATACGCCAACTGCGCCCCAGCGCATCAAGCGTCTGGCAGACCTCATCGCGGTACAATCCCAGCTGCGGAAACAGCACCAGCGGCACTGGCGTCTGTTCAAAACAGGGTGACGCCGCGCTGTCGAGCCACAGCAGCGGTTCCGGACGCGACGCCAGCGGACGCTCGCCATAGGTCTGCTTGATCAGCATGATATCGAGTTCTTCACGTTGCCAGGCCCGGCGCAGCTCGACCTGCATACCGCTCATCACATCCAGTCGCAGCTGGGGATGATCGCGACTGAAATCGGCCAGCAGGCCCACCGTCGGTGCGGCGAAATCTTCCGGTACGCCAAGACGCAGCACGCCATCGCGCCATTGATCGCTCAGCACGTCGTGCGCCTCACCGTTCAGGGCGATAATCCGGCGGGCATAGCCCAGCAATTTTTCGCCCTCTTCGGTGATTTGAACCTGATGTGACGAGCGCACCAGCAAATCTTTACCGACCATCTCTTCCAGCCGCCGTACCTGTTGACTGACGGTTGATTGCGACAGATGCACCCGATCAGCGGCGCGGGTAAAGCTGGCAGTTTCACACACCGCCACAAAGCTAAGCAGTTGCTGCGGCGTAAACATCGGCTGACGATTCATTTTCCCACTACCTGGCAGAGTAATATTTTATTTCCAAATAGTACCGTCTGCTGTCAGGCTGACAACTTTTAACGCTGCGGATGTGTGATGAACAGAGAAAATAAGCTGCTGCTGGCGGCGCTGGTGCTGGCCGGGCTGAATATGCGGCCCCTGATGACTTCGGTCAGTCCGCTGCTCGAACAGTTACGACAGAGTATTGGGCTGTCGCCGCTGGCGGCGTCGCTGCTGCCCGCCGTACCGATGATGATGATGGGGATGATCGCCCTGACCAGCGCCCGGCTGATGCAGCGCTTTTCGGTGCGTAAGCTCCTGCTGGGCGGCCTGTTTCTGCTGCTGCTGGCGCTGGTGAGCCGATTATTTATCAGCGATGGTCGCTGGCTGGTGCTGAGCACGATACCGGGCGGCGCGGGAATTGGCGTGGTGCAGATGGCGATGCCAGGGCTGATTCGTCAGCGCTTTAGCCGTCGCAGTGCGCCGGTGACTGGCCTGTGGGCCGGCGCGCTGATGGGCGGCGGTGGAATTGGCGCGGCGCTGACGCCGTGGCTGAATACGCATGTCGGCTGGCAGGGTGCGCTGAGCAGCTGGACGCTGCCGGTGGTGCTGGCGCTGTTGCTGTGGCTGTTTATTCCGACCGCTGCGCCAGCAAAAGCGGCGGCGGTCGCGCTGCCCGCCTTGTGGCGCAAAACCCGCGCCTGGACGCTGGCGTTAAGTTTCGGGCTGGTAAACGGCGGTTATGCGATCTGCGTTGCCTGGCTGCCCGATTTCTATCATCAGCTGGGCTGGAGCGCCCAGGCCGGTGGTTCGCTGCTGGGCATGATGATTGGTTGTCAGGTGACAGGTGCGCTGCTGCTGCCGCTGCTGGCACGCGGTAACGATCGCCGGCCGCTGCTGCTGCTGACCCTGACGCTGCAGCTTTGCGGCATGCTCGGTTTTCTGCTGGCACCGCAGGCGGCACCGTGGCTCTGGGCCGGGATCGCGGGTGTCGGACTCGGCGGCGCGTTCCCGCTGGCGCTGGTTCTGGCGCTGGATCATCTGGCACAACCGCAGGCAGGTGCGCGGCTGGTGGCGTTTATGCAGGGTATCGGTTTTATGATCGCTGGCAGCATGCCGTTTATCGCCGGACAGCTGCGTACGCTGACCGATCATTTCACCAGCGTCTGGCTGCTACAGGCGACAGTCACGCTGGTGCTGATCGTGCTGAATCTGCGGTTTCATCCGCGCAGCTATCCGCAGGCCTTTCCCGAGCAGCATCATTGATTTTGGTCCTACCAATTACGGAAAAATTTTTCTGTGGTTCACACATCGGGAAAATTTACGCCGCTTTTGTTGCCTTGCATTAACAATGCATTAACTATCTGTTGCCATAAAGCCCGAGGATGTGATTTTTGGTCAGACCAAATATCGCATCGGGCTGATGGTGCGCGGCAGGCTGCTGTACGCGTACCACGTTTCCTCTTCCTCTGGAGATAGCGGCATGCAGCTGTGGCAACAAAACTACGATCCGTTGGGCAATATCTGGCTTTCAAGCCTGGTGGCGCTGATTCCGATTCTGTTTTTCTTTTTTGCGCTGATCAAGCTCAGGCTGAAAGGTTATCTGGCGGCCAGCATCACCGTGGGACTGGCGCTGCTGGTGGCGCTGTTTCTCTATCAGATGCCGGTGGCGCAGGCCCTGGCGTCGGTGGTTTATGGCTTTCTCTATGGCCTGTGGCCAATCGCCTGGATCATTGTCGCGGCGGTCTTCGTCTACAAAATTTCGGTCAAAACCGGTCAGTTCGATATTATCCGCGCCTCAATCCTGTCGATTACGCCCGATCAGCGCCTGCAGATGCTGATTGTCGGCTTCTCGTTTGGTGCCTTCCTTGAAGGGGCCGCCGGCTTTGGCGCGCCAGTGGCGATCACCGCCGCGCTGCTGGTCGGACTGGGTTTTAATCCGCTGTATGCTGCCGGGCTGTGCCTGATCGTGAATACCGCGCCGGTCGCCTTTGGCGCGATGGGCATTCCGATTATTGTGGCGGGGCAGGTGACCGGACTCGACAGCTTCGCCATCGGGCAGATGGCCGGGCGGCAGTTACCGCTGCTGACGCTGATCGTGCTGTTCTGGATTATGGCGATCATGGATGGCTGGCGCGGCGTCAAAGAGACCTGGCCGGCGGTGCTGGTGGCCGGCGGATCGTTTGCTATCGCCCAGTTCCTTAGCTCCAACTTTCTCGGGCCGGAACTGCCGGATATCATCTCGTCTCTGGCCTCGCTGATTTCGCTGACGCTGTTTCTGCGCGTCTGGAAGCCGGTGCGTATTTTCCGCTTTGAGAATGGCGGCGCAGCGCCAGGCGAGCAGCCCGCCGTTCAGCCGGTGGTACAGCAAAAATACCGGCTCGGGCAGGTGGTACGCGCCTGGATGCCGTTCCTGTTTCTGACTGCGACCGTCACATTGTGGAGCATCCCGCCGTTTAAAGCGCTGTTCGCCAAAGGCGGCGCGCTGGCTGACTGGGTGCTGAACGTACCGGTACCGCTGCTCAACGAAGGGGTAGCGCGTATGCCGCCGGTCGTAGGCAGCGCCACGCCTTATCCGGCTATCTTTAAGTTCGATCTCTTTTCCGCCACCGGCACCGCGATCCTGATTGCGGCGATCGTCGCGGTACTCTACCTGAAGATGAAACCCAGGGCTGCGCTGCAAACTTTTGGTGAAACGCTGAAAGAGCTGGCGCTGCCGATCTACTCGATTGGCATGGTGCTGGCCTTCGCCTTTATCTCTAACTACTCCGGCCTGTCAGCCACCCTGGCGTTAGCGCTGGCGCACACCGGCCACGCTTTTACCTTTTTCTCGCCGTTCCTCGGCTGGCTCGGGGTGTTCCTGACCGGCTCGGATACCTCGTCGAACGCCCTGTTCGCCGCGTTGCAGGCCACTACCGCGCAGCAGATTGGCGTATCGGACGTGCTGCTGGTGGCGGCCAACACCACCGGCGGCGTCACCGGCAAGATGATCTCGCCGCAGTCGATCGCCATCGCCTGTGCGGCGGTCGGACTGGTCGGCAAAGAGTCTGACCTGTTCCGCTTTACCGTTAAACACAGCCTGATTTTTACCTGTATGGTCGGCGTGATTACCACGCTGCAGGCATACGTCTTCCCCTGGATGATTCCATGAATACCGTTTCCGATCCGCTGGTGACGCGCCTCCGGGCGTATATCACTGAACATCAACTGACACCGGGCATGCGGCTGCCTGCTGAGCGGCAGCTCTCGGCCGAACTCGGGGTGTCGCGCTCGTCGCTGCGTGAAGCGTTACAGCAGCTGATCAGCGGCGGCATGCTGGTCAGCCGTCGCGGCGGCGGCACCTGGGTCCGGCAACAGCTGGAACCCTGGTCGGAACAGCGCATCGTTGAACCGATTCGCCAGTTGTTACGCGACGATCCTGACTATCGCTACGACATTCTCGAGGCACGACATGCGATTGAAGCCAGCACCGCCTGGCACGCAGCGCTGCGTGCCACCGAGGCGGATCGCGAGCGGCTGCAGTACGCCTTCGACGCTACGCTGAAGCTGAAAGAGAGTGACGATCCTGACCTTGCCGCTCAGGCTGACGTGCGCTTTCACCTGGCGATTGCCGAGGCCTCTCACAATCTGGTGCTGCTGCAAACCATGCGCGGTTTCTTCGAACTGCTGCAATCCTCGGTGATGCAAAGCCGCCAGCGGATGTATACCCAGCCGGCGATATTCGCCCGGCTGACGGAGCAACATCAGGCGCTGCTGGACGCCATTCTCGCCGGGGATGCCGAGGGCGCACGCCAGGCGGCGATGCAGCATCTCGGGTTTGTTCACACCACGATGAAAAATCTGCATGAGGATGAAGCGCGCCAGGCGCGCATCACCCGCTTACCGGACACTGAATCACGTAACCGTAAGGAATCTGATTGATGATTATCTCTGCTGCCAGTGACTATCGCGCCGCCGCGCAACGCATCCTGCCGCCTTTCCTGTTCCACTATCTCGATGGCGGGGCGTATGCCGAGCACACCCTGCGCCGGAATGTGGAGGATCTCTCTGACGTGGCGCTGCGCCAGCGCATTCTGAAGAACATGTCAGAGCTGAGCCTGGAAACGAAATTATTCAATGAGACGCTGTCAATGCCGGTGGCGCTGGCACCGGTCGGACTGTGTGGCATGTATGCCCGTCGTGGTGAAGTGCAGGCGGCGCGGGCGGCGGCGCTGAAAGGGATTCCGTTTACTCTGTCGACGGTTTCCGTCTGCCCGATTGAAGAGGTCGCACCGCAGATTAATCGCCCGATGTGGTTCCAGCTCTACGTGCTGCGCGACCGCGGGTTTATGCGCAATGCGCTGGAGCGCGCCAAAGCCGCTGGCTGCTCGACGCTGGTGTTTACCGTCGATATGCCGACGCCAGGGGCGCGTTACCGTGACGCGCACTCCGGCATGAGCGGTAACCATGCGGCGCTGCGCCGCTACTGGCAGGCGGTCACCCATCCGCAGTGGGCGCTGGATGTCGGATTGCAGGGACGGCCACACGATCTGGGCAATATTTCAACCTATCTGGGTAAACCGACCGGGCTGGAAGATTACATCGGCTGGCTGGCGAACAACTTCGATCCTTCGATCAGCTGGAAAGACCTGGAGTGGATCCGTGAATTCTGGGATGGCCCGATGGTGATCAAAGGGATCCTCGATCCGGAGGATGCGCGTGATGCGGTGCGTTTTGGCGCTGACGGTATCGTGGTCTCCAACCATGGCGGACGGCAGCTGGATGGCGTGCTGTCGTCCGCGCGTGCGCTGCCGGCTATTGCTGATGCGGTGAAAGGCGATATCACCATTCTGGCCGATAGCGGTATCCGCAACGGTCTGGATGTGGTGCGGATGATTGCGCTCGGCGCAGACAGCGTCCTGCTGGGACGGGCCTTTATCTATGCGCTGGCGACCCACGGCCAGCGTGGCGTCGAGAACCTGCTCAATCTGATCGAGAAAGAGATGCGGGTTGCGATGACCCTGACCGGGGCGAAGTCAATCAGCGAGATCACCCGTGAATCACTGGTGCAGGCCGAGGCGGTGCTGAACCCGCAGAGCACCCCGCCACGGCCGCGCGCAGTAAGTTAACCGGCGAAAACGCAGACGTTGTCTATACTTAGCTTCTTTACCAACAGGAGGAATAACATGACCATTCATAAGAAAGGTTCGGCGCACTGGGAAGGCGATATCAAGGGCAAAGGCACCGTCAGCACCGAAAGTGGCGTGCTGAGCCAGCAACCTTATGGTTTCAACACCCGCTTTGAAGGCGAGAAGGGCACCAACCCGGAAGAGCTGATTGGTGCGGCGCATGCAGCCTGTTTCTCCATGGCGTTATCGCTGATGCTGGGCCAGGCGGGTCATCCGCCAGAAAGTATCGACACCACTGCGGACGTCTCGCTGGATAAGAAAGGTGACGGCTTCGCCATTACCAAAATAGCGCTGACCAGCACCATTTCGCTGCCAGGCATTGATGAATCGACCTTCGATGAGATCATCAATAAAGCCAAAGCGGGTTGCCCGGTTTCTCAGGTGCTGAATGCGGAAATCACGCTGGACTACACCCTGAATAACTGATGCCGTCCACCGGTCGCCTTTTTGCGGCCGGGGCGTTATGCTACGCAGTACCGGTCCTGCAGCTGACCGAATCAGATGCGCCTTGTGGCGCATCTTCGCTTTCTGACAGGGAGGAAACCGATGTGACGAAGTATCGGGCGGCAAAAAAGCACTGGAAAATGGTGCTGGTTCTGTTTTGCATCTGTGGCGCGCTGCTGCTGATACGCTGGGCTGCGATGATTTGGGCCTGACCGGATGAACAGGATCTGCCGCCATAAGCTGGGCATATTATTGATGGTGATACTGGTACTTGAAGCGATTCACTTCCTGCTGACCGCCTCCTGGCTGCCGTGGCAATAGCGTCGCCCGGACGTCAACTTTTCACGCCGCCGTGACAATAATGCCGATCAGACGTACGCGTCTTCCCGCCGCCGGGCACGCACGTCGCTGCGCGCAATGCGATACGCCTTGCGTGGGTCACCGACCACAAACTCAAAGGTCGGCGTATAGTAAAACGGCAACCAGCCGCCGAAGCCGCTTTCCCATTCCCAGCGAACCGGGCAGGGCCACAGAATGCCATCATACAAAATGTAATAAACCCAGCGTCCGTTTGGACGACGGGGACGTGATGTTTTCATGGGATTCACAACGGTAGTAGTCAACAACAGCTCATATTTTGTACGCTAAAGCGTCAGCTTGCAACGTTACAGCCGGGTTTATTGTAGTTGGCCCTGTTTTAACGATGCACTTCACCGCACAGCAGGACCACATTGGGCCTGACTTTATGAATACGGTTCGCCATGGTTTCACAGGCGCTTTTGGTCGGAAAGATGTGCTCCGAAACCGGTAAAGCCTCACAGGCATCGTAGCCGCACGCGCTCACTAATAACACAAATCCAATTAACATAGATCGACTCCTTTGCACGGTCTGGTGGTCCGGACTGTGGTGCTTTTTATCCCTTTTTTTGATCCAGTATAGTCAAACGCGTCGGGGGCAGCATTACCCGCCCGAGCTATAGCCACCCGCAGACCGGAAGGCCGACAGCGATACGGGACTGCAGGCGAGAGAACCGGGCACCCTCAGCCCGCGAAATACCAGGCAGGCAGCAGGGCGATCAGGTTATTGAGAGTGTGGAGGAAAATCGGCAACGCCAGGCTATTACTGCGTAAGCGCGCGTAGCACAGCAGCAGCGAAAACAGCGTCAGTGCGATAATCGTCTGCCAGTGAACGTATTGGGTATGCATCACCGCGAACAGCAGCGAGGTGAGCAACATACAGGCGAAGCGGCTGCGGGGCGCCCACAACAGGAAAGCCTGCAACAGGAAACCGCGAAACAGCACCTCTTCAAACACCGGTGCCAGCAGCACCGCCGTCAGCAGCAGGATCAGCAACGAGTTACGTCCCTGCTGCGCCTGCATCACCAGCCAGCCTTCCGGCTGCATAAACTGCATCTGCGCCGCCATCAGCACAAACAGCGCGCCGGTAAACAGCAGCGTCTGCAGCGTACGCAGTTCACCCAGCGGTAAATCGGTGCGGCGCTGACAGTAAAAGCGATAGAGCGGATAGATCACCGCAAATTCAAACAAACAGAGCACCGGCACCAGCAGACCGTCATTACGCAGCACGCCGTAATTAGGGAACAGCGTGATCAGCATGGTGACAAGGTAATAGACCACAAAGCTGCCGACGTAGAACAGCGTCAGTGTCACTCTGTCGGAATTGGTATTCATAGGCGACCCAGCCAGCGAAGGTTAGCGCATAGTAGCAATGCGCCTGATCGCTGTCGAGTCAGCCAATGACACAATATTTAAGCGCTAAATTTTAACCGCAGACTAAACACCCGACGGCACGGGCCGATAACTGAGGAAACAAATCGGGTCAGCTCGGCGCTTCACCGGGCGGGCCTGTTATCCCAAACGGACTTTATGTCGTGTAGTGAGTACTTTTAATGACTTTTGACCCTCCGGCACCGCCGTCACCCTCTTTTGCGCATGCAGCGGAAGATCGCACTGTCCGCTTTACGCGGCGCAGCCTGCGCACGCTTTCGCTGCTGCTGTTCGGTGTGCTGATACTGTCGTTGCTGATGGTGCTGACCATCGCTCAGCGACAGAATAGCGAGTCGATGGCGCACGACCAGTTGCTGATGCAGCAAACGTGGAAAAGTCGCCAGGACGCGATGGTCACCGATATCCGTGACTATGCCTTCTGGGGTGAGGCCTGGCGTAACCTGCACCTGACGGTGAATAAAGTCTGGGCCTACGACGAAGAGAACTTTGGACCGGGCCTGTATGAGGAGTATCACTACGAGGGCGTGTTCGTCGTCGACGGTCACGGACGCACCAGCTACGCGGTGATTAACGGCCAGCTCTCCGATACGCCGCTGGAAGCCTGGCTTGGCAGTCAGAGCCGCGAAATGATTGCGGCCGCGCGTCAGCTCAACAACGCCGCTCTGGTGCGTAACGCCATCATTAATCGTCAGGCAGCCATTGTGGTCGCCGCGCCGATCAGCCGCGGCAAAGTCGCTGCGCTGCCGCTGAAATCGGGGCCGCCGTCGATCATGGTGTTCGTGAATCTGTTTACCCCCGCCAAGCTGAAAGAGCTGGGTGCGGCGCTGGATGTCCGGGGACCGCGGCTGGCCAGCAGCGCGATGGATGCTGAACGCGAACCGCGGATGCTGCAGCCGATTACCGGCAGTACGCCGATGGTGCTGCGCTGGACGCCGAAAATGCCGGGCATGGGGCTGATCTGGTTCCTGCTGCCGCTGCTGGTGATGATGGCGATTATTATCGGGATGATCACCCGCCGCGTCAGCCGTCACGCGCTGTACAACGCCATTCTCTCCGATCGACGCTTTGCCATGCTGGCGATCAGTCAGCAGGAGCTGGCAAACAGCGAGGCCCGTTTCCGCGATCTGGCTGAAGCCGCGTCGGACTGGATCTGGGAGACCGATGAAGAGGGCCGCCTGATCTACCTGTCGGCGCGTTTTCACACCGTAACCGGCCATGAAATCTCCCAGTGGCTGGGGCGTCATATCGATCACTTGCTGACTCACCCCAGCCATTCACTGGTCACCTGGCTACTGCGCCAGGAGCAGGAGCCGCAACAGATGCCGCTGCGCTGCCAGTTTATGTCGGCGCACGGAGACCGGCGGATTGGTCAGCTGGTGGCGAAAACCGTCTGGCACGATCGGCGCTGCATCGGTTTCCGCGGCACGGTGTCAGACATTACCCAGGGAATGGAGGCCGAAGCGCGTATTCAGTTCCTGTCGCGTCACGATGTATTAACCGGCTTGCCCAACCGCGTCCATTTGCAGGAGTTCCTGACGCACCATCTTGAGCTGGCCGACGAAAGCAATCCGCTGATGATTATCAGCCTCGATCTCGATCAATTCCGGCCGATCAACGAAACCTGGGGCCATGCGGCAGGCGATGGCGTACTGAATCAGATGGCCCAGCGCCTGAAAAGCGCTATCGGGCCGCATGAGCTGGCGGCGCGGCTGGGCGGTGATGAGTTTGTACTGGTGCTGCGTGAAGGCAGCCGTGACAAGGTCGATGAACGTTGCGCCCAACTGGTACACGACGTCCAGCAGCCGATCACCACTGGCCAGCACGTTCACTACCTCACCGCCAGCCTCGGCATCGCCTGTGCGCCACAGGATGCCAGCCACCCGGAAGCGCTACTGCGGATGTCCGACATTGCGCTGAATGAAGCGCGTGAAGCCGGACGTAATCAGTGGGTCTGGTACGCCAACGAGATGGCGAACCAGCGCAACAGTAAGCGCGACATGGCGCAGCGTATTGAGAAAGCGCTAAAGAACAACGAATTCCGGCTGCACTATCAGCCGCGCTATCAGCTGCTGAGCGGACAACTGGCCGGCGCAGAAGCATTGATCCGCTGGCAGATCGCGCCCGATCAGTGGATCACGCCGGATCGCTTTATACCGCTGGCGGAAGAGAGCGGGCTGATCGCTACCATCAGCGACTGGGTACTGATGCGCGCCTGTGAAGATGCGCTGGCCTGGGGAGGCGATCGTTATGTGTCGGTCAATATTTCCCCGATGGAGTTTCGCACCACCGACCTGGTTCAGCGGGTGGCGAATACGCTGGCGCGCAGCGGCCTGCCAGCGACGCGGCTGGAGCTGGAAATTACCGAAAATGTCACCTTTGAACATCCCCAGCACGCGCTGGAAGTGATGCAGGGTTTGCGCTCGCTGGGCGTGCGTCTGACGGTTGACGATTTTGGCACCGGCTATGCTGCGCTCGGATACCTGAAAACCTTCCCGTTCAACGGTCTGAAGATCGATCGTTCATGGATGAAAGATTTTCCGGAGTCACAACAGGCGCAGTCGGTAGTGGCAGGGATTATTGCGCTGGCGCGCGCGTTTGCGTTGACCATTACCGCTGAGGGGATTGAGACAGAAGCGCAACTGAATCAGCTCAAGCTGCTATCGTGCGAAGAGGGGCAAGGCTACTTCCTCGGTCGACCGATGCCGCTGGCCGCATTCAGCACGCTTCTGGAAAGAACTACGCAAAGTCCGCCTGAGCAGAGTTAGCGGACTTTAACGGCCACGGCGGTCATCAGCATGGCACAGACGATAAAAATGATAAGTTCCATGATTTCACCTCTCTGGACCTCAGAATATTCTTAAGTATTTTAGCCGCTGACTGTCGTATTTTTAGGCAGCAAGTGCGATTAATCTTAAAAAATGACGCTGATAGCGCAGCGAATTGGCGGTCAGTGGGGATAACTTTACTTTTTTAGGGTTCAGCTCAGCGGGCGCGCTTTGCTACTCTTGGGGCAGGGTTTTACACGTCCAACAGGAGATCACACGTGAAACATTATGGAAAAGCGCTGCTGGTACTGGGTCTGTTTACATTAACGGCCTGTCAATCTGCCAGCAAACCCGACACCACCACCGCGCCGCAGGACCCGGAAGCGGACCGCTGCGGTGCCTCGCAGTATCAGCATTATGTCGGCAAACCATTAACCTCACTGCAGGGTCAGCATTTTGACCAGAAGGTGCGGGCTATCCCGTATAACTCCGCCGTCACCATGGACTTCAACCTCAGCCGGCTGAACTTCCTGGCTGACAAGAGCGGCAATATCAGCCAGGTTTATTGCGGTTAACCCTGAATCAGGCGATTTGTCATAGCATTGTCATAACGGCAGGCGAGGATAGAGCGGCGTTTAAGAGACTTCCTCGTCACTCTCCATAGACAATGCTCGTCTTGTTTATTCCCGCTCCGGCGGGAATTTTTTTATCGCCTTCAGTGCGATAAGGGAGCACAAATGCAGCGGATCATCGGGGCGTTCCTGCCCGTCCTGCTTCTCAGTTCGTCACTGGCGTACGCCTCAACCGACACTGCCTGGCAGCAGAGCCGTCAGGTGATGACGCAGGCCTGTATCAACGCCAGCACCCTGAGCAAGGTCAGAGTCCTCGGCGAGGTTATCGATTATGACGATAGCGTGGGTTACAGCGCGCTGCTGCTGGAAGGCCGCTATCCGCAGCCACAGATGCGGAATAAGCGTGGACGGGAGCTTTGTCTGTTTCAGCGCAGCAGCGGACGCGCCAGCGTCAGCGAAGCCGATCAGCTGCGCTGGGTGAAATAAGCGACTACTCTTCCGGCCGCGTTTCCATCAGCTGCGCCAGCAGGGTGCGATAATTCTGTAGCCGCGTCTCATCGCCTTCGACCTCGAGTTTGTCGATCACCCGTGCGACGATGGTCTTATTGGTGGCGGGCTGTCCCGCCTCCATCAGTTCACGCAGTATGACCGCCAGCAGGTCAGACTCAGGCGGTATCCGCCAGTCCGGGCTATTGAAATAGTCGGTGATAGCTCGGCTGGCGCTGTTAGGTTGCACTCTCATTCCCTACCTCCGCTAAAACAACAACGCCCCTTACGCAGTGGCATAAGGGCTGGGTTTCTCTCCATTGAGTCAGCTCACCTCGCATCTTACTGACGGCGGGCACCGTCATTGTGAGGCTACTGCGTCTGTCAGAATGATCGACGCACCGCACGAGACTGGCGGTTTTTTAAACATAGAACCGGGGGGGATAATTGTCAGTAACAGGCTGAAATATTTTTTCATAGTGATAATTGCCCGATGCGCTACAGGCCGGTTTTGACACCGGAAGCTGCTGTAAACGTTGGCGTAAGGAAAATTTGTGCCAGGCCGTATGCTGAATCAAAGCGGAAAACAGCGTTTTACCGTCTGTGCCATGTTTTGTCAGTCGACAAAGTCAGGGGCGCGGTAAACTTAAGCTTCTCTTTCCTGCAAACCTTCTGCTGATGTCACGCGTAATTGAACCCTGGAAAATTAACCTGATTTCGGTCTGGTTTGGCTGCTTTTTTACCGGCCTGGCGATCAGCCAGATCATTCCGTTTCTGCCGCTCTACCTTGAACAGCTTGGCGTTAGCGGTGGCGAATCGCTCAGCCTGTGGTCTGGGCTGACCTTCAGCATCACCTTTGTCATTTCGGCGGCGGTCGCGCCGCTGTGGGGCAGCCTGGCGGATCGAAAAGGGCGCAAACTGATGTTGCTGCGTGCCGCTTTTGGCATGGGCGTGGTGATTCTGCTGCAGGCGTTTGTCACCGAGGCGTGGCAACTGCTACTGCTGCGCGCGCTGATGGGGCTGACCTCCGGCTATATTCCTAATGCCATGGCGCTGGTGGCGGCGCAGGTGCCGCGTGAACGC
This sequence comes from Pantoea sp. PGP6, assembly GCF_053474785.1. NCBI lineage: Bacteria > Pseudomonadati > Pseudomonadota > Gammaproteobacteria > Enterobacterales > Erwiniaceae > Pantoea > Pantoea sp. PGP6. The sequence continues at coordinate 3,402,557 of NZ_JBQBMA010000001.1, read as the reverse complement.
AGCGGCTGGGCGCTGAGCTGCGTCTCCACCGGTCAGATTGGCGGGGTGATCCTCGGGCCGATGCTGGGCGGCCTGCTGGCAGACTGGGTCGGATTACGCACCGTGTTTATTGTCACCGCGGTGCTGCTGATGGTCAGCTTCCTGGTCACCTTGTTTTTGATTAAAGAGACCGGATACACCCCGGTCAGCAAAAAAGATAAGCTCAGCGGGCGCGAGGTGTTCCGTTCGCTGGATAACCCGAAGCTGATGGTCTGTCTGTTTTTCACCACCATGGTGATTCAGATGTGCAACGGATCGGTGAACCCGATCCTGACGCTGTTTGTGCGCGAACTGGCACCTGCCGCAGAGAACATCGCCTTTCTCAGCGGCGTTATCGCTGCGTTACCGGGCGTGTCAGCACTGCTCGCCGCGCCCCGACTGGGGCGGTTAGGCGATCGCATCGGCACCCAGCGGATTCTGCTGGCCACTATGGTGATCTCGCTGCTGCTGTTTGTCGCCATGTCGTTTGTCACCAGCGCCACCCAGCTTGGGGTGCTGCGTTTCCTGCTGGGATTTGCCGATGGCGCCATGATGCCGGCGGTGCAGACGCTGCTGGTGCGCCATTCACGCGACAACATCACCGGTCGTATCTTTGGCTATAACCAGTCGTTCATGTACCTGGGCAACGTTGCCGGTCCGCTGCTCGGTGCAGCGGTGTCGGCGGTGGCGGGCTTCCGTTGGGTCTTCTTCGCCACCGCCGTGGTGGTGCTGATTAACGTGGTGTTTCTGAAGCGCTTCTATCGCCGTCCGAAAACCCCTTTGCCGGCGTCGGCTGGCAAATCGTCAGCTCCGCCTGCCAGCGCTGCTGAGTCAGCAAAAACTCAGGACTGACGCTCGGACTCCAGGAATCATCGCCGCCCACGCCCATATGATGCAGATCCAGATGCAGCCAGCAGCCCGCTTCGGGCTGTAGAAGATGGCGATGTGAAGTGTCGCGTAATTGCTCCAGACTGAAGCGGCTGAGCGAAAAGGCAAAATCGCCTCTGACCTGCCAGCTGCCGCTGTCGAGCTGGCGGGTGCCGCCACGCAACCCGTTTTCACTCGGGAAAACATACGGTGTTGTCAGCTGCTGCAACGGCAGTTGCCAGCGCGAGAAGCGGGCAGCTAACTGGCGATCGGGATAGTTTTCATGCGGCCCCAGTCCGAGCCAGCTGACCTGCTGCGGCAGGGTGGCCAGCTGGCAGCGCAGACCGATTCGCGCTGGCGGCGGCAGGCCGGGTGACTGCTCAACGAACAGGTTTATCTGCATCTCGCCCTGGGCACTGATCTGGTAGCGTTTGCGGCTGATAAAGGCCAGCTGGTCATTGGCGTACCAGCCGTGCAGCGTGTCGATTTGTACCGTCTGCGGCAGGCTGCTGGCTTCGATGGATATCAGGCTGCGGATCATCTGGTCATAACCGGCGGCTTTCCAGCGCTCGGCCCAGGCATTGGGATCGACCCGTTCAGCTTCGCTGGTGCCGATGTCATTATCCAGCGGCGCCCGGATAAAGCAGTCACGCAACGGTGAGAGCAGCGTGGGTTGCTGATTAACGTACCACTGCGCCAGTTCGCCGCTGTGGCGTGAAAAGCACCAGCGCTGTTGCTGATGGGTGACGTGAATTTCGCCCTCCTCCTCATGCAGTACCGGCGCACTGCCCGACGCCGGCGGCGAGGGCAGCACCAGCGTCGACGGCAGCGGCCATTGATGCCAGGCAACGCACCAGTCTGCGGGACTCCACTCGGTGGCTTCAATCTGATGTACCGCCAGATTGAGCCAGCATTCTCCCTGCAGCCCGGCGGGCGGCGGCAGCGTAATGCGTTGCCGTCCCTGCGCAGCGAGGTCCAGCCGCATTTCACCTTCAGCCACCCGTTCCCCTGCCTGCTCGATACACCAGCGCAGCACTTCATTGTCGCTACGCCGGAACAGGTATTCACTGCTGACGGTCACGCTGAACGGATCGGCCGCATCGGCCTCGAACTGATAAAACTGCTGAGCGCGCTGCGCTTCAAACAGTGCCGGGTGCGGGCTGCGATCGGCAAACACCAGCCCGTTCATACAGAACTGGCGGTCGTTAGGCTTATCGCCGAAATCGCCGCCGTAAGCCTGCCACGGCTGGCCCTGCTGGTCATAGCGGGTCAGGCTTTGATCGACCCAGTCCCAGACAAAGCCGCCCTGTAAGCGGGGAAACTGACGAAAGGCCTGCCAGTATTTAGCGAAACCGCCAAAGCTGTTGCCCATCGCATGCGCGTATTCACACAGGATCAGCGGACGGGTTTCACCCGGCAGGCTAATCCACTTCTTCAGCGACCATTTCGGCACGGCGGGGAAGGGTTGATCCTGATCGACCCGGGCGTACATCGGACAAATAATGTCGGTGGCCGCGGTGTCGGCACCGCCGCCTTCATACTGGACCGGGCGGGTCGGGTCGGCGCTTTTAACCCAGCGATAGAGCGCATCATGGGTGCTGCCGTGCCCCGACTCGTTGCCCAGCGACCAGATAATGATGCTGCAGTGGTTACGATCGCGCTGCACCATGCGGGTTACGCGTTCGCTGTAAGCAGCAAACCAGCGCGGATCGTCTGAAAGCCGGTTCATCGGCTGCATACCGTGGGTTTCAATATTGGCTTCATCCACCACATACAAACCGTAGCGATCGCACAGCCGGTACCACAACGGATGATTCGGGTAGTGCGAGCAGCGCACGGCATTAAAATTGTGCTGTTTCATCAGCGTAATATCGCGGCGCATCGTCTCCTCATCCATCACCTGACCGCGCTCAGGATGGTGCTCATGACGGTTGGTGCCGCGGATTAACAACGGTTTGCCGTTCAGGCACAGCAGGCCATTATCAATCGTGACCTGACGGAAGCCGACGTCATAGGCTTCCACTTCGATGACCTGCTGATTCTTATCCAGCAGCGCCAGCGTGGCGCGATAAAGATGCGGCGTTTCGGCGCTCCACAACTGGGGCTGTTCCACCCGCATACGCAGCAGGGCGCGTTCCGGATAGTGGCCGCGCTCGTCAATAATCTCGCTGCCGGGCGTCTGCTGGCACTGCGCTATCTGCCGATCTCCCTGCCACAGCGTCAGGCGCAGCTTAACATCGGCGCAGGCCGCGGCGGGCCAGGCTATCTTCACCTCGGCCCGCAGCTCGGCACTGGAAAATTCCGGACTGAGCCGGGTTTCAAGCTGAACGTCGGCCAGCTGGACCGTCGGTTTATGCAGCAGGGTGACATCGCGGAAGATGCCGCTCATCCGCCACATATCCTGATCTTCCAGATAGCTGCCATCGCTCCAGCGCAGCACCATCACCGCCAGCCGGTTATTGCCGGGCCGCAGACAGGCGGTTAAATCGAATTCGGCGGGCAGACGGCTATCCTGCGAGTAGCCGATCCACTGGCCGTTACACCAAAGATGAAAGGCCGAGTTGACTCCGTCGAAGATGATGCGGGTCTGGCCGCTAGCCTGCCACTGAGCGTCGCTAGTGAATGTGAGCGAGTAACATCCGGTCGGGTTTTCCTGCGGAACATAGGGTGGATTGACCGGAATCGGGTATTGCACGTTGGTATAGACCGGCGCGTCGTAGCCGTGCATCTGCCAGTTGGCCGGTACCGAAAGAGTGGCGGCATCGGGCAGATCCTGCAGCAGCCAGCTGGCCGGAACCGCTTCAGGCTGGGTGAAATAGCTAAAATTCCACTGCCCGTTGAGGCTTTTTAGTGAGGGCGAGGGGCGATCGTCGCGCGCGGCGGTCTCGTCGCGCCAGCTGGCGAACGGCGGATGCGCATCCAGCCGGTGCAGTGCGGTGATCACCGGATTTTCCCAGTCACGTCGGGAAATAATGTCATGAAAAGCAGCCTGAGACATGATGAGTTCCTTAAATTGTAATGCGCTCACAATGCGCAAAAATCTTCAGACTGTAAAGCGTCTGCCTTAACGTTTTGAACAAAATAAGCCGATCGCCCTGCGCCCGAAAGGCCGGCAGATGTTGAGATTGTGACGTCATACTGGCTGTAAAGCGTTAAGCCTGGTCAGCAAAGATGAATAGCCGCCCGATACGGAGGATTCTCACTTGTCGGCCTGCAGGCGTCTCCCTACACTCAGCCCGATTTCTTTATCCTGAGGTTGATATGGTACGACTGATTAAGCTGACTGCCGTTGTGGCATTGGTTACCGCGCTGAGCGGATGTATTTTCCCTCCTCCGGGCGGCGGCGGCGGTTGGGGTGGACATGGCGGCGGACATGGTGGCGGGCCGGGTCGCGGCTTTGTCGATCCTCGTTAACGCTTAACGGGCGGTTTCAGGCGGGCGAAACGTTACGCGGCGGCACTTTTCGCTGGCAAAACGTTTCGCCTGCATCAACAGCCCGCATCGGTACAGGCGCACGCCACGCGCCATAGGTTAACTGCCTGACAAAAGAGGGATTGCCCTCTGTTTTTTTTATTTCACCAGTGCTAATTTCTGCTTTTCTTCTCTGCTGAGATCACAGCATGAAAAACCTGATAGCTGAACTACTGGTTAAACTGGCTGAAAAAGAAGAGGCGTCAAAAGAACAGGTCGCACAGATTGAGGCGCTGGAAATCGTGGTCACCGCGCTGGTGCGTAAGCTGGATCCGCAACAGCACCAGGCCATTACCTCCAGCATTGAAACGGCAATGGACAATGCGGCCGACGCCAGTGATGAAAACGCCGTGCTGCTGCGTAATTACATCGACCGGCTGCTCAGGCACCCGCGTGTCTGACCGTGCGCAGCGCGGGCCTGATTTGCGATCCTGGCAGCAGTTCCGCCTGAAATTCCCCCGCTTTGCTTAATCACTGCCAGAATCAGAATGGCTAACACACAATGGAGAAGATACGATGAAAATCGGTTTAACGGCGATGATGATGGCAGGGCTGCTGGTCAGCGGTATAGCCACCGCGGCGGATAAAACGCCGCAGCAGGAGAAGATGTCGATGTGTAATCAGCATGCCAGCTCACAAAACCTCAAAGGCGATGCCCGTAAAAGCTTTATGAGTGACTGTCTGAAGAAGGACAGCAAGCTGTCGGGCATGTCGCCTCAGCAGATGAAAATGAAAACCTGCAACAGCGAAGCCGGAAATAAACAGCTCGCGGGCGATGCCCGTAAAACCTTTATGAGTCAGTGCCTGAAAAAAAGCTGACGCCTGCCGGCCACCCGGGTGGCCGCCTTTTCCTTCCCGCCTCCGCTGTTTAAATTTCCTGATAAAACAGCCCGCTACCCGCCTCGTTAACATTCCGACATGAGCCGTGTGATTCCTTTGCCACACTTACTGTTTGTAGGGGTTTGCGCAGCAGCGGATATTTTGCTGCGCATCCGATAACCAGAACGCAAAAGGAGCCATGTCGTGAACTATCAATTTACCGTTGCCCTGAATGAGTTGCCGCAGCGTCAGCCGGTTAAAAAGAAGCTGGGTGAGGTGGAGGTATTGCTGATCCGGGACGGAGAGAGTGTGCGTGCTTACCAGGCGAAATGTCCCCATGCTGGCGCACCGCTTGAGCAGGGCGCTATCTGCGGCGATCGGCTGGTCTGCCCGTGGCATAAAGCGGCGTTTGATCTGGCGGATGGCAGAATGTGTGAACCACTGGCGCTGGCCGATCTGAAACAGTATCCACTGCGGATTGAAAACGGCAAGGTCCTGGTGAACCCTAAAGCGATGTCGCCTGCTGCGCCGATTGGCAGCGGGGCAAGTGCGCCGGTTTTCGTGGTGCTGGGCGGCGGGGCGGCCGGCAGTGCCGCGCTGTGGCGGCTGCGTCATGAGGGCTTTAAGGGCCGGCTGGTACTGGTCGAACGCGAGCAGGATGCCCCTTACGACCGTACGACGCTGACCAAATTTGTGCCCTCCGGCAAGATGGATATCAGCGAAGTGCCACAGCTGCTCAAAGAGGATGTGATGGATCACGTTGAGCGCATCACGGCCACCGTTACCCGGCTCGACAGCCAGCAGCAGCGGCTGATTTTCGATAACGGTGAGTCACTGTCGTTCGACAAATTATTGATCGCCAGCGGGGCGACGCCAGTGCTTCCTGACCTGCCAGGCAGCGATCTGGCCGGCGTACATCTGCTGCGCAGTAAAGATCAGACCGACGCATTACTGAAAGCGGTGGATGCCAGCCAGCAAATTGTGATCATCGGCAACAGCTTCATCGGCACCGAAATGGCCTCGGCGCTGCGTAATCGTAACATTGACGTCACGGTGATTGCCCGCCAGCCGCTGCCGTTTGTGAAACAGTTCGGTGAACAGATTGGCCGCTATTTTTTGCAGCTACATCAGGAAAATGGCGTCAAATGGGTTCACGGCCAGATCGAGGCGTTGCAGGGCGACAAACATGTCACCGCGGTGCGGCTGAAAGGGGGACAACAACTGGCGGCTGATGTGGTGCTGTTTGCCACCGGGGTAAAACCGGCGACGCCGTTTATCCACGATTTACCGCTCGCCGGGGATGGCAGCCTGCAGGCGGATGCTCAGCTACGGGTGGCAGAAAACATCTGGGTTGCCGGTGATATCGCCACCTGGCCAGCCGCGCAGGGACCGTTGCGCATTGAGCACTACCGCGTGGCGCACCAGCAGGGACAGACGGCGGCCCGCAATATGCTGGATCAGGCGGTGCACTACGATCGTGTGCCGTTTTTCTGGACCACCCAATATGGCACGCGCTATGAATATCTGGGCCATGCCGCTGAATGGGATGAGTACCAGCTGCTTGGCTCGCCGGCCGATAAAACGTTTATCGCGTTTTATGGACAGCAGGGGCAACTGGCTGCGGTCTGCTCATGCGGCCTCTACACCCTGACTGCGGAACTGATCGAACGTATGCAGCAGCCGATGACGGTGGCGCAGGCGGTGGCGCTTTATCAGGCGCGGCAGAGCTAATCTGACTGGCACAAAACAACAGAGCAGGCGCTGGCCTGCTCTGTTTCTGTGGCGTTAACGGGCGGCCTTAACGTGTGGTTTTAACTGCGGCTTAGCTTTTCCGATTTCGCCATGCACTGCTGCATCGCTTCGATAACCGCCGAGCGCAGTCCTTTCTCTTCCAGCACTTTGACCGCTTCAATCGTGGTCCCGCCAGGCGAGCAGACCATATCTTTCAGCTCAGCCGGATGCTTACCGGTGGTCAGCACCATCTGTGCGGCGCCTTTCACCGCCTGAGCCGCAAACTGGTACGCCTGGGCACGCGGCATCCCGCCAGCCACGGCGGCATCGGCCATCGCTTCAATAAACATAAACACGTAGGCAGGGGCAGAACCGCTGACGCCGACCACCGAATGGATCAGATATTCTTCCACCACCGCAGCTTTGCCGAAGCTTTCAAAAATGGCCACCACCTCATCGGTTTCACTCTGCTCAACCAGCGCGTTAGGCGTGACAGACGTCATGCCTTCACTCACCAGCGACGGGGTATTTGGCATCGCCCGGATAATTTTGCGATCGTAACCCAGCACCGATGAGAGCGAATCCAGCGTCACTCCGGCAGCAATGGAGACCACCAGCGCCTCTTTTTTCAGGCTGCCGGTCAGATCCTTGAGAATTTTGAGGATGACGTTGGGTTTAACCGCGCCAAACAGGATATCGACCTCGCGTGCCAGCGCCTCTGCGCTCTCTGCGGCGTTAATGCCGTACTGCTCAGCCAGCGCCTGGTTGGTCTCGGGTTTACGATCGAAAACCGAGATATCAGACGGCGCGATGTTACCACTGCTGATCAGTCCGCCAATAATGGCCTTTGCCATGTTGCCACCGCCGATAAATCCAATTTTCTTTGCCAGCATCGCCGTCTCCTTAATCATTGTTCGCTGTTCTGAGCGGGTTAGCTTACTTCAGCCAGCCTGAATAACAAGTCAGCCGCGCTCAGGCCGGTCACCGCACTGCAAATAAAATTTGCCATTGCGCAGGAGTCCGGCAAGATCGGGGCCTGTCTCTGATAAGAAGGAATCCTGATGGCTATCTGGGTCGATGCTGACGCCTGTCCGAATGTGATCAAAGAGGTGCTGTACCGTGCTGCGGACCGCACGGCGACCACCGTCACCTTTGTCGCTAACCAGTTTCTGCGCGTGCCGTCTTCGCCTTATCTGCGTACGCTGCAGGTGCCGGCGGGGTTTGACGTGGCGGATAATGAAATTGTCCGACGGGCGCAGCCGGGCGATCTGGTGATCACGGCGGATATCCCGCTGGCGGCGGAGGTGATTGAAAAGGGGGCGGCGGCGCTTAATCCACGCGGCGAACGCTACTCACCGGCCACCATTCGTGAACGGCTGACGATGCGCGATTTTATGGATACCCTGCGGGCAAGTGGGGTGCAGACCGGCGGCCCCGCGGCGATGAATCCGCGTGACCGCCAGCAATTTGCTAACGAGCTGGACAGCTGGCTCAGGCAGCAGAAACGCTGAACTCAGACGAAGCTGTCGTCGTCGAAATCGTTGCCACCAAAATCGTTGAGATCGCTGTTGTCGGCGAAGCCGTTATCCCAGCCGGCGTTCTGATCGAGGAAACTGCTCTCATCACCGCCGTTAAAGGTGTTGAGGTTGTCATTCACCTCCGGCAGCGGTGGCTCGTTAATGATGTTTACAATCTCTTCCGGCTGGGAATGATGAAACATGCTGGTCAGCATATCCGCCATCACCACGCCGCCTGCGACGCCCACTGCGGTTTGCAGCGCACCGCCAAGGAAGCCCGTGCCGCGTGGGGCCGGGGCATTGGCATACTGCGGCGGCTGGGCTGGTTGCTGTGGCGCACTGTTCCACACCGGCTGCTGCTGCTGAGCAGGCGGCTGCTGGCGCGATCCGCTGCCAAATAAACCCGACAGAAATCCACCGCTGCTCTGCGCTGGCTGCTGTTGCTGTTGCGCCAGGCGGCTCTCCAGCTCGCTCACCCGCTCATTCAGTTTCTTCAGTGCGGCTTCCTGAATCAGAATCGCCTGCGCCATGTAATAGGGCGCGCCCGGCTGTGCCTGCAGGTGCTGGTTAATCAGTTGTTCGGCGGCGGCATCGCGTGCCGCAGTCTGGCTTTCAGCCTGTTTCAGACGGCTGAACAGCCCTTCAATCAGTTGTTGTTCTTCGCGTTGCATGATGACTCTCCTGTTGCGACTGTTATCAGTATATGGGGGCGGCAAGCTGCAAAGTAAAATTGGGGCGGTAAGCAAATGTTGCGACGGTAACCGGGTGCCCGCCATGCACAAAACGTGCATGGGTTTCACCTTGAAAATAAAAGAATTATCCGAAGTTGAGCGAGGGCGATGCGCAAATCATGCTTGATGGGTAGAGGCAAAAAAGATTTCCAGTTATCATGCGTCGCATTATTGAGCTAAACATGCAGCCGCAGCACGCGGCCAGGCGGAGGAACGGCCCTGATGTCTCTACCCATCTTTTTGATTGGCGCACGCGGTTGCGGCAAAACCACCGTCGGCAAAGCGTTGTCGCAGGCGTTGGGCTACGCCTTTTGCGATACCGATCACCACCTGCAACTGACAACGCAACGCAGCGTGGCGGAAATCGTTGCGGCTGAAGGCTGGGAAGGCTTCCGCGCCCGTGAAACCGAATCGCTGCAGGCGGTCACTGCGCCGTTGACGGTGATTGCGACCGGCGGCGGCATGGTGCTGGCGGAACACAACTGCCGCTTTATGCAGGAGCAGGGCCGCGTCATCTGGCTCAGCGCCTCGCCTGAAGTGCTGGCGAAGCGGCTGGAGAGCCAGCCGGAAACAGCACAGCGGCCAACGCTAACCGGACGCCCGATCGCTGACGAGATGGAAGAGGTGCTGCGTGAGCGCGCCCATTTATACCGCGCGGCGGCTCATCATCAGGTTAACGCCATGCAGTCGCCCGACGGCGTGGTCGATGAAATCCTGCATTCTCTGTCACTGGCGCGCGCCAGCTAACCCTCAGATTTTTCCCGCTTTGATCCCGCTTCGGGCGGGGTTGTCTATACTTACTGTCTGGCAGGCATCAGCCTGTCTCACAGAGAGTTATTCAGCCCGGAGGGAGACCGTATGCCGACAAGACCACCCTATCCACGCGAAGCGCGCATTGTGCCGGTTGAAAAGGGCACCGAAGCCAACAAAGTGACGTCGTACGAATTACGTGCTGACCATCCTAAACCGAATTCGTTAATCAGCGAGCATGAAACGGAAGAGGAAGCGCGCGACGCCAAACTGCGTTATGAAGACGTCGAAAAAGAGTAAAACGTTGCCGCTGGCAGGGACGCCAGCCTGTAAGCCCGCCGACCCGATCTTCAATTCTGTGCAAATTTTCTGCTGAACCCGGTTTTGCACTGTTTTCTGTCCTGCCCGATCTCTCCGTCACCAGATAAAGCCCCGCTAATCATTTATCTGCCCGTATTTTGTCCGTCTGCCAATCGACCGTGCTAAAAATTGTCACTTGACCGATTCAGCTCAACGCTTTATTTTCGACTTACCCGATTCAGGAACTCAGTTCCATATAGTGAAACTAGCAGCATGACCACACTCGAAAACGCCGCCGCGGTACTCAGATTGTTCCAGCATAAAGGCGTGACGCAGGGCCATGTCGGCCTGACGTTTAGCGAGGTGGTTGAGGCATTAACGCTGCCAAAGAGCACCGTTTCGCGTCTGCTTGCGACGATGGAGAGTCAGGGATTGCTGGAGCGGGATGCCGAAACGCGCGGCTATCACATTGGTCGCGTACTGCTGGCCGCCGCCGGGCATTATCTCTCGGCACCTCTGGTCGATAGCGTTTCCGCCGCGATGATCAGACTGGCTGAAAGCACCGGCTGCATGGGATACGTCTCTAAGCTGGCCGGACGCGAAATATTAGTTATGCGTATGTATCACGGTCGCCATTTTACCCAGATGGTGACACCGCCAGGCAGCCGGATGCCCGCTGCCGCAACCTCTACCGGCCGGGCGCTGTTAGCCCAGTTGAGCGATGAAGAGGTACAGGCGCGCTACCGTGATGACTGGCAGGTCGTTTCAGCTAATTCGCCGCAAACGCCCGACGCGCTGTGTGCCAGACTGGCTGAAGTGCGTCAGCACGGCTGGTCACTGGCACGCAATGAAACCTTGCCTGGCATCAGTTCGCTGTCAGTCATCGTGCACAACAAACATCATGGCGAAACGGTAGCGCTCTGCCTGTCGTTTCTGTCGCAGGAGACTGCGCCGGGCTACCCGCCAGCACTGCTTGACGCCTTACGCGCAACCGCCGCACAGATGGCTGAGAAGTTTGGCGCGTAACGTCACAACGATTTTATCGGCGTAATATTTCGCCACACCAGGGAAAAACAAAGGCCTTCGGGCCTTTTTCTTTTAATCTGACCGCCACTCTTTACGCAGCGCTTCGGTTGTCTGTGCGGGCCTCCCCACGTCTCAGGTGCGTCGCCGGGACGGTACGCACACGCGTCCTGCTGCCGCAACGATCAGCGTGTCAGATCAGTGAAATATAAAAACGACGTAAGCCAGCGGGCTGGCAAAACGTTATTTCATTTCGTCTGGGAAGGGAGAGGGGAATAGATGGAACGGGTAAATCCGATTAAGCACGTTGGCGTTGCGCTGGTTTTAATTTTTCTGTCGATTGCGGGTGCCATTATTGGTATTCAGTTGATCACCACCATTGGGGTGACGCCCAATACCTCAATTATCGGCGCGCTGTTTGCGATGTTACTGGCGCGCATTCCACTGCAGGCATTTCGCCGCTATCGCTCAATAGAGATTCAGAATCTGGCGCAGACCGCCATCTCCTCGGCTACTTTCGGTGCCGCTAACAGCTTGCTGATGCCAATTGCCGTCCCGTGGGCGCTGGGCGAGCCACAGCTGGTGCTGCCGCTGTTCTGTGGCGTCAGTGCCGCCATGCTGCTGGATGCCTGGCTGCTCTATCGGCTGTTTGATACCCGCGTCTTCCCGGCCAGCAACGCCTGGCCGCCGGGCGTCGCGGCCGCAGAAGCGATTAAGGCGGGCGATAGAGGCGGACGTCAGGCCTGGCTGCTGGTGATGGGCATTGTGGGCGGCATCGTCGGCGCGATGCTGAAGATTCCAATGTCCGCCTTTGGTACCGCGTTTATCGGCAACATCTGGGCGCTGTCGATGCTGGGCATTGGCTTCCTGCTGCGCGCCTATGCCCAGCCGGTGGCCGGCATTGATATTAACGCGCTCTATATTCCTCATGGCGTTATGGTCGGGGCCGGACTGGTGGCGCTGATTCAGGTGGTAATGGTGATCCGCAGCCGCAAAAATGACGCGCTGGTGGTCAGCCGTAACGGCAATGAAGTGCAGCGGGCGCTGGGACTGGGCAGTGCGGGCTATATCATTATTTCAGCGCTGCTGGCGCTGGCCGGCGGTTTGTGGAGTGAAATGGGGCTGGCCATGCTGCTGCTGTTTATTCTCTACGCCGCCTTTGCCGCCTTCGTTCACGAACTGATTGTCGGTATTGCCGCCATGCACTCTGGCTGGTTTCCGGCGTTTGCGGTGGCGCTGATCACCCTGATTATCGGTATTCTGATCGGCTTCCCGCCGCTGGCGCTTTGCCTGCTGTGCGGCTTTACCGCCGCGACCGGGCCAGCCTTTGCCGATATGGGTTACGACCTCAAGGCGGGCTTTATCCTGCGCGGTAACGGCGCGGATATGCAGCAGGAGCTGTGGGGCCGTCGTATTCAGCTGATCGCCGCAATGATCGCCTTTGTGGTCTCGATTCCGTTGGTCTGGTATGCCCACACGCTGTTCTTCACCGATAACCTGCTGCCGCCGGTCGCGCGGGTCTATGCCAAAACCATTCAGGCTGGCGCAGAGCCAGGCATCGCCGGCAACCTGCTGATCTGGGCCATCCCAGGCGCGATTATTCAGCTGATTGGTGGACCAAAACGCCAGCTGGGCGTGCTGTTAGCCACCGGTTTATTGATCAATAACGCCATGGCCGGTTGGGCGGTGGTGGTGGGTATTGCGCTGCGTATCGTGATCATTCGTGTCTGGGGTGAGCGCGGCCGATCGCCGATGGAAGTGATGGCGGCAGGCTTTATTGCTGGCGATGCCCTGTACAGCTTCTTTAATTCGTTGTTTGCCAGCAGCAGTAAGAAATAGCTAAGGATTAACCATGAGTTTACAGCAGACCTTACAGGTTTTTGAGTTACTGGATAGTGCTCTGATTGATGGGCAGCAGGTGGTGGATCTGTTCGCCGCGTATCCGCAGGTGGAAGCCAGTTTTACCCGGGTTACCGGCCCTAAAGGCCGTACCGATTTTATCCGCATCGATATTCCCGGCACCCAGGGCAAAGCCAGCGGCGGCGCTGCACCGACGCTGGGCATTATCGGGCGTCTTGGCGGTATTGGCGCGCGTCCAGGCCGTATCGGCATGGTGTCAGATGCGGACGGTGCCGTGGCGGCGATCGCCAGTGCGCTGAAGCTGGCCCAGATGCAGCTCAAAGGCGATCGCCTGAGCGGAGATGTGATTGTCACCACCCACATCTGCCCGGATGCACCAACCCGTCCGCATCAGCCGGTCGACTTTATGGATTCGCCAATTGACGATGTCACCATGAATGATAATGAGGTGATGGCGGGAGTGGATGCGATTCTGTCAATCGACACCACCAAAGGTAACCGTATCATCAACCACAAGGGCTTTGCGCTGTCGCCCACGGTGAAAGAGGGTTACATCCTGCGGGTGTCTGAGGATCTGCTGCGCATCATGGAGATGACTACCGGTCGTCCGGCCGTCACTTTTCCGATTACCACTCAGGACATCACCCCCTACGGCAACGGCATCTACCATCTGAACAGCATTCTGCAACCGTCGACCGCCACCGATGTGCCGGTGGTCGGGGTCGCGATCACTGCGGAATCGGTGGTACCGGGCTGCGGTACCGGAGCCAGTCATGAGGTGGATATCGCCGCCGCGGCAAAATTTGCGGTTGAAGTGGCGAAAGAGTTTGGTCGCGAGACCTGCCACTTTTATGACGCTGAAGAGTATGCGCGGCTGCTGGCGCTGTACGGCAGCCTGGGGCACTTGCGCCAGCGGAATCACTGATATGGCTAAATCTCTGGTCACCCTGACTATCGGTCAGTCACCGCGCAGCGATATTCTGCCACTGCTGCGCCAGCATCTGCCGGACGCCGTTACCGACCATGCTGGTTTGCTGGATGGATTAAGCGCGGCCGACATCGCGGTGCAGTATGCTCCGGCGGCGGGTGAGGCGGTCCTGGTTTCCCGGCTGCAGAGCGGTGAGCAGGTACGGCTGGCGGCACCAAAGGTGGAGCAGGGATTACAGCGCAAAATCAGCGCGCTGGAGCAGGCCGGTTACGACACCATTCTGCTGCTGTGTACCGGCGAGTTCGGTACTTTAAGTACCCGGCGCGCACTGCTGCTGGAGCCGGATCGTATTATCCCTCCGCTGATCCGCGCACTGGTGCAGCAGCAACGGGTGGGCATCGTGGTGCCGGTAGAGGAGCAGATCGTTGAACAGGCCGGTAAATGGCGGCAGTTACCATCGCCGCCCTGTTTCGCCGTCGCCAGCCCTTATCTGGCTGATGAGCAGACGTTCGCAGCAGCAGCCCGCACTTTGCAGGCTGCTGATGTCGGGCTGGTGGTGCTGGACTGTATTGGCTATCACCAGCAGCATCGGGCCGCGTTGCAGTCGCGGCTTGGCGTACCGGTACTGCTCTCTAACCAGCTGGTGGCCAGACTGGCGGCGGAACTGCTGGGCTGACGTGAGAGATCACAAACGACCATCATTTCGCGTGACAGATCAGCGAGTTCCCTTCTACACTGCCAGACACCTTAATGTGCTGTGAGGAAGTATTATGCTCAACATTAGTGAGTATTTTGACGGAAAAGTTAAATCCATTGGTTTTGACAGTGCGAGCACCGGCCGTGCCAGCGTGGGCGTGATGGCTGAAGGCGAATATACCTTTGGTACCGCTCAGCCGGAAGAGATGACCGTGGTAAGCGGGTCGCTGAAGGTGCTGCTGCCGGGTGAAACCGAGTGGCAATGGTTTGAAGCGGGTTCGGTGTTCAACGTGCCGGGCCACAGCGAATTTCATTTGCAGGTTGGCGAACCCAGCTCCTATCTCTGTCGCTACCTGAAAGGATAAAAAAATGGCCGCAATGCGGCCATTTTCTTTCAGGGCAGCACCGGCTTAACGCTGGGCTTCGCCGCCTAATGCTTCCACCAGGTTGCTGGTCAGCGCAGCCAGTTCGCTGGTCATCAGAATAAAGTCGGCGTCAAAACGCTGAGCAAAATCTTCACGATCAATATCGTCATTCTGGTCACGCAGCGTGTCGCTGAACTTCAGGCGTTTGACTGAACCGTCGTCGGCCAGCATAAACTGAATGCGCTCCTGCCAGTCCAGCGCCAGTTTGGTCACCAGCTTGCCCGCTTCGATGTGATTAGCGATCTCATCGCACACCAGATCCTGCTTCTTGCAGCGGATCACGCCGCCATCCTCCAGAATTGCTTTCAGCTCCGCCTCATCCATCAGGGCGAAACCGGCCGGCACGTCGCCGGAGCGTACCCATTCGGTCAGGGTCAGTTCAATCGGGCTTTCCAGCGTCAGCGGCACCACCGGCAGTGAGCCGAGGCTTTTGCGCAGCAGCGCCAGCGTATCTTCCGCTTTTTTGGCACTGGCGCAGTCAACCATAATCAGGTTGTTCACCGTGTCGATCCACAGGTAAGTCTGGCTGAAGCGGCTGAAGGCACGCGGCAGCAGGCTGTGCAGTACTTCATCTTTCAGCGAATCTTTTTCGGTCTTCTTCAGCTTGCGGCTCTGCTCCGCTTCCAGCTTGTCGATTTTCGCTTCCAGCGCCTGTTTCACTACCGGAGACGGCAGGATTTTCTCTTCTTTACGGGCGCAGATGACAATCTGGCCGTTGTTTTCATGCGTCAGTGCATCGCTGCGGTTGCCCATCGGCGGTACCCAGCCGGTTTTGCTCATATCCTGACTGCCACACGGCGAAAAAGTGAAGGCGTCGAGCTGTTTTTCCATCTCGTCTGCGGACAACGGAATGTCACGATTCAGACGATAAACCATCATATTTTTAAACCACAACATCGGGATTCCTTACCGTGGCGCGATCGGGCGCACAAGTCTAACAGAGTCAGCGCGCATGATAGCGAAACATCGGAGTGGTTTCATTGCCTTTCCGGCTGGCGCCTTCTACTGTATCTTCCACCTGAACGAATAATGAGGAATAAACCGTGCGCATAGGCATTGATTTGGGTGGCACCAAGACAGAAGTGATTGCGTTATCGAACGCCGGACAGGAGCTGTTTCGTCACCGGGTCAACACCCCGCGTGATGACTATCAGGCAACGGTACAGGCGATTGTCGATCTGGTCCGCCTGGCGGAGCAGAAAACCGGGCAGACCGGCACCGTCGGCCTCGGTATTCCCGGCACGATTTCGCCCTACAGCAAGCGGGTAAAAAACGCCAACTCCACCTGGCTCAACGGCCAGCCGCTGGATAAAGATCTGGCGCAGGCGCTGAATCGTGACGTGCGCATCGCCAACGACGCGAATTGTCTCGCCGTTTCTGAGGCGGTCGACGGGGCAGGTGCCGGTCAGCCGCTGGTGTTTGCGGTGATTATTGGCACCGGCTCGGGTGCCGGGGTGGCGATCAATGGTCAGTCACGCATCGGCGGTAACGGCAATGCCGGCGAGTGGGGCCACAATCCACTGCCGTGGATGGATGAGGATGAGCTACGTTATCGGCAGGAAGTGCCCTGTTATTGTGGGCAGCAGGGCTGCATTGAAACCTTCGTCTCGGGTACCGGTTTCGCTATTGATTATCAGCGGCTGAGCGGGGTGTCACGTAAAGGCGCGGAGATCGTATCGCTGCTGGCGCAGCAGGATCCGATCGCCGAACAGGCGATGAGCCGTTACGAACTGCGGCTGGCAAAATCGCTGGCACAGGTGGTGAATCTGATCGATCCGGACGTGATCGTGCTGGGCGGCGGGATGAGCAATGTCGATCGTCTCTATCAGACCGTGCCGACGCTGATGAAAAAATGGGTATTTGGCGGCGAATGCGAAACGCCGGTGCTGAAGGCTCACCATGGCGATTCCAGCGGCGTGCGTGGAGCGGCCTGGCTCTGGCCGCTCAACGACTGATCAGCACCGAATAGCAGGGCGCGCCCTGCTATTCACCCACCAGCATGCTGTCCTGTGGTGCCCGATCGCGCTGGGCTTTGGTCGCAAGGAAGTAGAGATAGCCCACCAGCATAAAGGCGAAGAACAGCGCGCCAATGATCGGGTTAAACCACAGCATCGCCAGCAGACAGACCACCGATAACAGCAGGGCGATGCCCGGCACTATCGGGTAGCCTGGTGCACGGAAACTGCGAGCCAGCTGCGGCGCACTGCGGCGCAGCCGGAACAGGCTCAGCATACTCATGATATACATCACAATCGCCCCAAACACCGCCATGGTGATCATCGCTGCCGTCAGCGTCATTCCCTGCAAATTAATAATGCCATCGCTGTAAATCGCTGCGATCCCCAGTACGCCGCCGGTAATGATGGCGCGGTGCGGGGTCCGGAAGCGTGACAGTTTCGCCAGCCCGGGCGGCAGATAACCAGCGCGTGCCAGCGCAAAGAACTGACGTGAATAGCCGAGAATGATGCCGTGGAAGCTGGCTACCAGCCCAAACAGGCCGATCCACACCAGCATGTGCATCCAGTTAGAGTGTTCGCCGACAATCATTTTCATCGCCTGCGGCAGCGGATCGTTAATGTCTGACAGCTTGCGCCAGTCGCCCGCGCCGCCTGCCATCAGCATCACGCCGATCGCCAGCACCACCAGCGTCAGAATGCCGCTGATGTAGGCGCGAGGAATGGTGCGGGTCGGATCCTTTGCCTCTTCCGCCGCCATCGCAGCTCCCTCAATGGCAAGGAAAAACCAGATGGCGAACGGAATAGCGGCAAAAATACCGGAAAAGGCGGGCATGCCGAAGCTGTCGCTGCCGGCCCAGCCGTGCGCGGCAAAGTTGGCCAGGCTGAAACCCGGTGACACCACGCCCATAAACACCAGCAGCTCAATCACCGCCAGAACCGTGACCACCAGTTCGAACATCGCCGCCAGTTTCACGCCAAGAATGTTGAGCGTCATAAACAGCAGGTAAGCGCCGACCGCGGCGGTTTTCGGGTTAAGCGCCGGATACTGCACGTTGAGGTAGGCTCCAATTGCCATCGTAATCGCCGGCGGCGCAAAGACGAACTCAATCAGCGTGGCCAGACCGGCAATCAGCCCGCCGGTTTCACCAAAAGCGCGGCGGCTGTAGGCAAACGGCCCTCCGGCATGTGGAATCGCGGTGGTCAGCTCGGTGAAGCTGAAAATAAAGCAGGTGTAGAGCGTGGCAATCAACGCGGTGGTGACCAGAAAGCCCAGCGTGCCCGCCACCGCCCAGCCGTAACTCCAGCCAAAGTATTCACCTGAGATAACCAGGCCTACCGCGATCCCCCACAGATGCAGGGTGCCCAGAGTGGGCTTGAGTCTGTTTGTCATACTGTTATCCCCGTCGTTGTTGGTGCAGCGCGGCAGTGATACCGCACATCATGGTTTACGCTACAGTGAAGGGATAATGCCGTTGCCTTGCGGGCCGCGACTTGACGTCGGCGCGGTCAATGCTGTCCTCCACGGTCAACTCACAGGCAACAACCGGGCCAGATGCACGCTGCGGTCAACTTTGACTGCTCTGCGGTCAAGCAGCACAGGTTCTGGCAACGCATGCTGAGGTGACGCAAGTGACCAGGAGCCGGACTGATGAGCGCTAAACAATATGACAACCTGACTGATTCCCAACTCACCGCACTGGCGCAGCAGGCGCTGGGCCATTATCCCGCCGCGCTGCAGGGCACGCTGCGCCTGCTCTGTCGCTCAGAAAATGCCACCTTCCTGCTCCAGGCGGGCGGCAGACGCTATGCGCTGCGGCTGCATCGCGGCGACTACCATCAAAAAGCGGATATTCTCAGCGAACTGCTGTGGCTGGATGCGCTGCGTGAAACCGGCATTGTGGTGCCGCAGGCGGTAGCCGATAGCCAGGGCGAGCGCGTGCTGACGCTGCGTTTGCCCGACGGCGGCGAGCGTTATGTGGTGCTGTTCCACTGGATTGACGGCGAGATGCCGACCACCGAGGTGGACCCGCGTGCCTTTCAGCAGCTGGGGCAGATTACGGCCCGGCTGCATCAGCACAGCAAACAGTGGCAGCCGCCGGCAGGCTTCCAGCGCATCATCTGGGATCACCACACCATGACCAGCGCGCAGAGTCACTGGGGACGCTGGCAGGATGCGCCGCATCTGCATCCAGCCGATCACGCGATCGTCGAACAGGCGATCGCTCAGGCGGGCGAGGCGCTGGCGCAGTTTGGTAAAGGATCGGATCGTTATGGCCTGATCCACGCCGATCTGCGGCTGACCAATCTGCTGCTGCACAACGGCGAAACCCGGGTGATCGACTTTGATGACTGCGGGATGGGCTGGTATCTGCACGATCTGGCGGCCGCGATCAGTTTTGTTGAGCATCATCCGCGCGCGGCAGAATGGATCGATCACTGGATCCGCGGTTACGAGCAGGTCTCGCACATCAGCGATCGGGAGATGGCGCTGCTGCCGACGCTGCTGATCCAGCGCCGAATCCAGCTCACCGCCTGGGTAGGATCGCACGCTGAAACCGAGATGGCGCAGAGCCTGGGCACCGAATGGGCCAGCCACTCGGTACGTCTCTGTCGTCGTTATCTGGAGAGCGAGCAGTTGCCGGTGGGTGCCTGATGCACCAGAGGCGGGCGTCAGTGCGCTGCCGCAGTGCTGCCTGCCCGATGCCGGCTGGCTAACTGGCTGAAACCCGGAACAATTAAGCTGGTACGGAATTTGCTCGGTCTGACAGTGGGTGATCCCCTAAATTCTGACTGAGGCGACCATGAATCCGATGATGATGAAACAGCCCGATGCGTTTGCTGCCTGCTCCGCTGCTGCGGGTGCCGGCAATCACGGCGTGCTGGCCGCTGCGGCCACTGGCCTGAGCGATTTTATTCATACACGTGGCGGCGACGTTGACCGCATCTTTGGCATCAGCGGCATCGATCCGGAGCGGCTGGCCAGCCCGACGCTTAGCCTCGGGCTGGTCAACTACTGTCGGGTGCTGGAAGAGGCGGCACGACACTCTGGTTTTGATAACTTCGGTTTGCACTACGGCAGGCAGTTTAAACCGCAGTCATTAGGCCTGATTGGCTATATCGGACTCTGCTCGGCCACGCTGGAGCAGGCGCTGCACAACGTAGTTAATGCCTTTCCGTGGCATCAGCACGACACGCTGACCCGGCTGGTGGACAAAGGCGAGTGCTGGCGGCTCGACTATCAGGTCCGTCACGGCGCTATTCTGTCGCGCCGTCAGGATGCGGAGCTGACGCTGGGCATGTTGATGAATCTGATTCGCCATGCGGCAGGCAAAAACTGGGCGCCGCGTGAAGTTCACTTTGAACATCCGCGCCCGGAACAGTGGCACGATCACGGTAAAGTGTTCGATGCCCCAATCTGGTTCGATCAACCGTTTAACTCGCTGGTGATCCCGAAGCGCGATCTGCTGCGCAGCATGCCGGACAGCGATCCGATGTTGCTGATGGTGATGCAGGATGCGATTCGCCGGCTTAACCGGGCCGCCTCGCAGCAGAGCCTGGCAGAGCAGGCGCGCTCACAGGTTAATCTGTCGCTGATGCAGGGCGAACCGGTGCTGGAAGAGGTGGCCGATAAACTGGGGCTATCGAGCTGGTCGCTGCAGCGGCGGCTGCGTGAAGAGGGCTGCAGCTTTACTGCGCTGGTGGATCAGGTTCGCTGCGAAATGGCCACTCACTATCTGCAGCAGAAGCAGCTGCCGATCTCTGAAATGGCGCTGCTGCTGGGTTATTCAGAAGTCAGCGCCTTTTCGCGCGCCTTTCGTCGCTGGTTTGGCATCAGCCCGCGTCAGTGGCGGCAGCATGGGCTGGCAAGCTAGCCTGGCGCGGCGCAAAGCCAAACCACGCCGGTTGGGTACGCACCGGTGGTGGCGGCAATCCCTGCGTCTGTGCTGCCAGCTGCCACGCCCGTAAGCACAACGCTTCATCTCCCTGAGTCTGCGTCACCGCATAGCGTCCACTCTGTTGCCACTCCAGCCGGACCAGGCATTGCTGGCCCGCATAGCGCGACGCATCGCTGAATTGCTGATTCAGTCGGTGCTGCATTTGATTAGTCCACTGACAGGATGCACTGTCGGGATCCTTCGTCGGCTGACACAGGTTGGCGACGCTATCCCGTTGCTGTGGTTCAGAATGCTGACAGCCACTGAGCAGGGCGGCGATAATAACGCCCGGCAATATTTTCGAAATTACATTAATTAAATTCATTGAACTGACCAATTCTGATTAAAGTTCTGTTCTGCTGTTGCCGACAGTCTACAGACCGGACTGGCGAATGCTATGGCATTACTCCGACTGTCGGCAGAACCAGAATTTACCGCCCCGAGCGCGGTTTCTTATTATTTATTCATGGATTAGAAATGCAGAGAAAATATGCCGTTGCGGCACTCACCTTATTAAGTGCTTCGCTGATCAGCGGTTGCGCCACCGAATCATCCCGAGCCATTGAGGCACCTCAGGTCCGCGCGGCCAGCCAGCCCGCTTACCAGGGCGTGCGCAGTCCGATTGCCGTCGGTCAGTTTGATAACCGCTCTTCGTATATGAACGGCATCTTCTCCGATGGCGTTGACCGGCTGGGCAATCAGTCAAAAACCATTCTGATCACCCACCTGCAGCAGACTAACCGCTTCAGCGTGCTCGATCGCAGCAACCTGAAAGAGTTAGAGCAGGAAGCGGACTTCAGGCGCAGCCAGCAAAATATCAAAGGCGCGAACTACATCATCACCGGTGATATCACTGAGTTTGGCCGCAAAGAAGTCGGCGATCAGCAGCTGTGGGGCATTCTCGGTCGGGGTAAGAGCCAGATCGCCTACGCCAAAGTTAATCTCAACGTGGTGGACGTCGCCACCTCCGAGGTAGTGTTCAGCGCGCAGGGCGCAGGCGAATACCAGCTTTCTGCCCGGGAAATCATCGGCTTTGGCGGTACCAGCAGCTACGACTCGACGCTGAACGGCAAAGTCATGGATCTGGCGATTCGTGAAGCGGTCGATCATTTAGTGGATGGAATCAACAGCGGCGCCTGGCGTCCGGCTAAATAAGGAAGCAGTAAATGAAAATGATCACACTGGGCGGTCTGCTGATGGCGGCTGCGCTGCTGGCTGGC
Source organism: Pantoea sp. PGP6 (assembly GCF_053474785.1). Taxonomy (NCBI): domain Bacteria; kingdom Pseudomonadati; phylum Pseudomonadota; class Gammaproteobacteria; order Enterobacterales; family Erwiniaceae; genus Pantoea; species Pantoea sp. PGP6. The sequence continues at coordinate 3,380,308 of NZ_JBQBMA010000001.1, read as the reverse complement.
TGTGCGCCGAAAACGCCGAAAACCCTCTACTACTGGGGCGATTATCAGCAGCAGATTTACAGCTACTACCAGAAAGATAGCGATCCGCAGAAGCAGATCGACGCGCTGAATCTGGATGTTGAAAAAGCCCGTGCGGTAAACCAGCCGGTCGCGCCAGGACTGCACGCTCAGCTCGGCCTGCTGTACGCCAAAACCGGTGATACCAATAAAGCCTTTAGCCAGTTCGCCATGGAAAAGCAGCTGTTTCCGGAAGCCGGCCCTTACATGGATTTTCTGATGAGTAATAAACAAGGAGTGACCCGGTGAAAAAACTGATTGCCCTGGGCGGCGCACTGGCCGTGCTGCTGCTGACCGGCTGTGCGCAGCACAAAAAACCGTATGACTACAGCGCGTTTCGCGCCAGCAAGCCTGCGTCGATTCTGGTGTTACCGGCCGAAAACAAAGCTCCGGATATTAATGCCGCTCACAGCCTGACCTCGCTGGTGACCCAGCCGCTGGCCGAAGCGGGTTACTACGTGTTTCCGGTGGCGGTAGTGGAAGAGACTTTCCAGCAGAATGGCCTGACCAGCGGCAGTGAAATCCAGGCAGTCAGTCCGGCTCGCCTGAATAAGATCTTTCACGCCGACAGCGCGCTCTATATCTCGATCACCGATTACGGCAGCAGCTACCGGGTGATCGACAGCGTGACCACCGTGTCAGCAACCGCGCGGCTGGTTGATCTGCGCAGCGGCAAAGAGATCTGGCAGGGTTATGCCACCGCCAGCGATAGTGAACAGGGCAACAATAACAATGGCGGACTGGTCGGCATGCTGGTCAATGCGGCGATTAAACAGATCGCCAACAACGTCAGCGATAAAGCTCACTCGATTGCCGGCCTGACCAGCAATCGCCTGCTGGCGCAGAATGAGCAGGGCGGTTTGCTGACCGGTCCGCGCTACAGGCCGATCAGCGTCCGCTGATCGGCGGCAAAGCGGGCGCTGCGGCGCCCGTTATCCCTGCGGCAACTCCAGCTGGCTGTAGCCCAGCCCGTTCATTTTCCGCACCTTGATCTGCACCGGAATCCGCTCTTTCATCGCTTCAACGTGACTGATCACACCGATGGTTTTTCCGCTGGCGTTGAGCGCATCCAGCGCGTCCAGCGCGGTATCGAGCGTTTGCGCATCCAGCGTGCCGAAGCCTTCGTCCAGAAACAGCGATTCGATACGGGTTTTGTGGCTGACCAGATCGGATAACGCCAGCGCCAGCGCCAGGCTGACGAGGAAGCTCTCGCCACCGGAGAGGGTGCGGGTATCGCGCGCCGTGTCAGCCTGCCAGGTATCCACCACGTCCAGCTCCAGCAGATCCTGCGCCCGACGCTGCAGCAGATAACGGCCATGCAGCCGGTCGAGCTGACGGTTGGCGAGCGCCACCAGGTGATCCAGCGTTAAGCCCTGGGCAAAGCGCCGGAACTTGTCGCCGCTGGCGGAGCCAATCAGATCGTTGAGCAGTCCCCACTGCGCCAGCACCGTTTCATCCTCTGCAATCTGTGTCATCAGGCTCTGCTGCTGCTGGCGTAGGCTGGCATCGCTCTGTAGCTGTTGCTGTATCTGGCCCTGCTGGCTGGCATTGTCACGAAGCGCCAGCCGCAACTGTTCCAGCTGCTGCGCCAGCGCCTCAGCCGAGGCTGGCATCGCAGCGGGCTGCGCCTGCTGGTGCGCCGCCTGCCGCTGATGCAGATCCGCCAGCCGCGTCTGTTGCTGCTGATGGTGCTGATCGATCTGCTGTAGCTGTTGACGCAGCTGCTGGGCGGTCTGCTCATCCAGCAGCGCGGCGCGCAACGTGGCTTCATCACCGAAACCGGCGGCCGTCAGCGCCTGCAGCAGTGTCTGTTCCGCCTCAGCCAGACGGGTGACGAGCTGCTGCTGCTGGCTCTCCAGCACCGCCAGCTGGCCCTGCAGGCTGCTGACTCCGCTTTGCGCCCGCTGTAACCCCTCCTGCTGCTGTGCGAGCTGCGCCTCATGCTGGCGGATGCTGGCCTGCATCTGCTGGCGGGCCACAGCGACCTCGCGATCGCCAAACAGGGCCTGACGCTGCTGGCGCATCTCGTCGAGCCGGGTTTGATGATGGTGAAGTTGCTGCTGCTGAGTAGTCAGCTGCTGCTGTTCACGTTCAGCCTGTTGTTGCAGCGCGGTCAGCTGAGTTTCGCCGCGCAGCAGCTGCGGCTGCAGGTTAGCGAGTAATTGCTCACTTTCCTGCCAGCGCTGCCAGCGGGACTGCTGAACAGCCAGCCAGGATTCTCGTTCAGCGGCGGCAGGCAGGCTCAGGCCATGCTGGCTGAACTGCTGCTGTACCGCGTCCTGCAACTGCTGCCAGCTCGCCTGTTCCTGCTGCTGGCGCTGTTGCAGCGCGCTCAGCGCCTGCTGCAGGTTATCCAGCGACTGCTGTGCCAGCTGTTCGGCCTGCAGATGCTGCTGCCAGGCCTGCGACTGCTGAAGATGGTGATCTTTTGCCGCCTGACGGGCCTGCTCAGCCGCCTCCAGCGCCTGCCGCTGCTGCTCAAGCTGCTGTTCGCGTTGATTTTGCTGCTGCTGCCACTGGGTCAGTGCGTCGCGATCTGACAGGGTGAAGGTAAGTGCCAGCTCACCGCTGAGCGCCTGCCATTGCTGCTCCAGACCAACAAGCTGCCGCTGGGTTTCGGCAATGTCGTCGCGCAGCGTCTGCTGCTGGATCGCCGACTGCTTTAACTGTTCGTTTTTGGCGGTACCCGCCTCGCGTAGCGCATCGACCTGCTGTTGCAGGGCAGCGCGTCGCTGTTGATTGGCGCTGATTTCCAGCGTGCTGTAGCTGGCGACTGCCGGATGCGTGCAGGAGCCGCACAGCGGACAGGGCTGGTCTGGTGTGAGCCGGGCGCGATACTGCGAAAGATCGGCAATCTGCTGCTCCAGCGCGCAGATTTTATCGACATCATCCAGCTGCTGTTTCTCGCGTTTCCATCTTTCGCGCAGGCTGTGTAATTCCGCCTCCGCCTGCTGGTGAGCTTTTTCCAGCCCGGCCAGCTGCTGCTGGCGCTGACCAAGCTGCTGATGCAGCGGGTGCCACTGGGTAGAAAGCAGTAACAGCTGCTGCCGCGCCGCGCGGCGACTGTGCAGCTGGCTCAGCGCCTCTCGCAGCGCGGCTGGCGGATGCTGCTTCTGCAGCGAAGTTAGTACTTGCTCCGCTTGCAGCAGCGCCTGAGCGGCGGCCTGCTCAGCCTGCTGGCGTGGTAATGCCTGCTTAGCCTGCTGTTCCCGTTCTGCTTGCTGCGCCGCGATTTTCTGCTGTTGTTGCTGCTGCTGTTGCGCCAGTCCGGCGAGGGTCGCCTCGCGCTGCGCCAGCTGGGCAAATCGTTCCTGCCACAGCGGCAGCGATGCGCCCCATTGCGCCATATCGGCTAACTGCTGACGCAGGGTTTGCTGCTCCGCGATCGCCTGTTGTAAGACGGTAAGCTGGTGAGTCTGATCGGTCAGCGTACGTTGAGTCTGATCGCACTGCTGCTGCTGGCGATCTTTTTCCTGCTGCTGCTGCGTCAGCTGCTGTTGCAGCGCCTGCAGTGACTGATCCAGCGGCATCACCTGTTCGGTCAGCAGGCTCTCCTGTTGCTGCTGTTGCTGGCGTGCCTGTTCCGCCGCGGCCTGGGCGGTGGCATAGTGCTGCTGCTGGCGTTGCTGTTCAGCCAGCGCCTGCTGGTGTGCGTCGGACAGCTGCTGCTGCTGACTGCGTACCTCACGCAGCGCGTTCGCCCGTTCGTCACGCTGCTGCAGGGTAGCCCGCAGCTTTTCAGCCGGTTCGCTGCGCGCCAGCCGCTGTCGGTCCGCTTCAGCGGCCTGCGCCGCCGCCTCCGCCTGTTGCAGCGCCTGGCGGGTCTGCGCGATATCCTGCTGGAGCTGCTGCGCCTGTTGCTGCCACTGCTGCTGCTGCTGGGCGTGCTGATAGTCACGGCTCAGCGTCTGTTCCGCCGCGCTCAGTTGCAGCATCTGCTGTTGCAGCGCGGTGCGCGTGTGGTCATCCAGCAGCGCCATGGCTCCCGCCCGGCTGCGCAGCAGGTCGAGCGCGGTTTTTGCCTCTTTGTGACGTTCATAGATTGCGGCGGAAATCTGGCCGTAAATTTCGGTGCCGGTCAGCTCTTCCAGCAGTTCGGCCCGTTCGCTGGCTTTGGCGTTGAGGAAGGCGGCAAACTGCCCCTGGGACAGCATCATTGAGCGGGTAAAACGCTCAAAGTCGAGGCCGGAAAGGGTCTCAATCAGCCTCAGTTTGTCACCGACCTTGTCGGCGACGATGGTATCGTCGGCACAGCGCGCCAGCTCAACCCGCGGCGCCTGCAGTTTGCCGTCGGCGGTGCCGCGTGCGCGGTTCTGGCTCCAGAAGGCGCGCCAGGCTTCGCCTTTGATCTCAAATTCCACTTCAGCCAGACACTCGGCGCAGTCGCGGGTCATCAGCGCATTCTGGCTTTGGGAGATGGCGCCGAGACGCGGCGTCTGGTGATAGAGCGCCAGGCAGATGGCATCCAGCAGCGTGGTTTTGCCTGCGCCAGTGGCACCGGTAATCGCGAACAGCCCGTTACTGGCGAAGGGTTCAGCGCGGAAATCGATAAACCATTCACCGCGCAGTGCATTAAGGTTTTTAAACCGTAGCGTGAGGATCTTCATTGTGGTTCCTCAATGTCGGCCAGCGTCTGGCGGAACAGGGTGGTCATCTGATCGATCTGCTGCGGTTGCAGTTCACTATCCAGCGCCAGGCGACGGGCAAACACCTCTTCCACTTTCAGTTCGCTCAGGGTTTCGTTATCGAGTCGCGCCAGGCTGTGCTGACGCTGCTCGCGGCTGCGGCGTAACAGCAAAACCTCAACCGGCAGTTCTGCGGTCAGGGTTTCCACCTGACGCTGCAGATCGCTGAGGTACTCCTGAGTGGTGACTTCAATATCCAGCCAGGTCGGTTTTTCCTGCTGCATGTCACTGAAATCGCTGAGCTGCTGCGCGATCTGCGCCAGTGAACCTTTCAGCACCTGCATCGGCTGCACCTGCGGCACCACCAGCGGCGTCACCGCTTGCAAACCGCGCGGGGTGAAGTCCAGCAGGAAGACGCTTTTTTCACTGCCCAGTTCATCAAAACTGAGTGGAATCGGCGAGCCGCTGTAACGAATGTGCTCAGTGCCCGCCACCCGCTGAGCGCGGTGAATGTGGCCGAGCGCGATGTAATCCACGTCCGGGAACGCGGAGGCCGGGAAGGCGTCCAGCGTGCCGATATAGATGTCACGCACCGAGTCGCTCTGGCTGACGCCGACGGTGGTGAGGTGACCGGTAGCCACGATTGGCAGAGCCGGCTCCAGCGCCCGCGCAGCAGCCACGCGCTGCTGATAATGGTGAGCAATCGCCTCCAGCAGCGAGGTCTGCTTGTCGCGTCCGGACTGTCCGGCGCGGCTGCGCAGAATATCGCGCGGTCGCAGATAAGGAATGGCGCACAGCAGCACGCCCGGCTCGCCCTGACGGGTGGTGAGCAGCAGCACATCGCTGTTGGTCTGAGGCGTGGCGATCACCCGGGTATTCAGGCAGGCGAGCAGTTCGCGTGACTCATTGAGCGTCGCCACCGAGTCGTGATTGCCCGCCAGCACAATCAGCTGACAGCCGCTGGGCTGCAGCGCCACCACAAAGCGGTTGAACATTTCGCGCGCGTAGCTGGGCGGGGTGCCGGTATCGAACAGATCGCCCGCAACGATTAACGCATCCACCTGATGCTGTTCAATCTGGATCAACAACCAGTCAAGAAACGCCTGATGTTCCGCCGCCCGACTCTTGTTGTAAAAGAACTGCCCCAGATGCCAGTCCGCAGTATGAATGATGCGCATAAAACTCCCTGCCGTTGTAATTCGCCCGGCGATTATACTGGCTCTGCGGCCAAAGCGAAAAATTGTCGCTGCGCTGTCATAATTGATTACCACTGGCCTGAATGAGCGGTTATGTTTTTCATAAAAGTGTCACAAATCTGACGCATAATGGCGCCGCGAATCTCAGTGACAGCCGTCATATCAGCAGGAGTAATAATGGCTAAGCGCATTTTGGTTGTGGAAGATGAAGCCCCAATCCGTGAAATGTTGTGCTTTGTTCTGGAGCAGAACGACTATCAGCCAATTGAGGCGGAAGATTATGACAGCGCAGTGGGGAAGCTGATTGAACCCTGGCCCGATTTGATTCTGCTGGACTGGATGTTACCCGGCGGCAGCGGCATTCAGTTTATTAAGCATCTGAAACGCGAAGCGATGACCCGCGATATTCCGGTGATGATGCTCACCGCACGTGGTGAAGAAGAGGACCGGGTGCGTGGGCTGGAAGTCGGCGCTGACGATTACATCACCAAGCCCTTCTCGCCAAAAGAGCTGATGGCGCGCATCAAAGCCGTCATGCGCCGTATTTCACCGATGGCGGTGGAAGAGGTGATTGAGATGCAGGGACTGAGTCTGGATCCCTCCTCGCATCGGGTGATGTCCGAAACCACGCCGCTGGAAATGGGCCCTACCGAATATAAACTACTGCACTTCTTTATGACGCACCCGGAGCGGGTTTACAGCCGCGAGCAGCTGCTGAACCATGTCTGGGGCACCAACGTGTATGTCGAAGATCGCACCGTCGATGTTCACATTCGCCGTTTACGTAAAGCGCTGGAAGTCTCCGGCCACGATCGCATGGTACAAACCGTCCGTGGAACAGGGTATCGTTTCTCTGCCCGCTACTAAACGGAGTTTTCACCGTGCTGGAACGCCTCTCCTGGAAGAGATTACTGTCAGAACTGCTGCTGGCGTGTCTGCCTGCGCTGCTGCTTGGCCTGCTGTTCGGTTATCTGCCGTGGCTGCTGTTGCTGAGCGTACTGGCGGTGCTGCTGTGGCATTTCCATAACCTGATGCGCCTGTCGCACTGGTTGTGGCTCGATCGCACTATGACGCCGCCGGCTGGGCGGGCCAGCTGGGAACCGCTGTTTTACGGGCTCTACCAGATGCAGTTACGCAACCGGCGGCGGCGGCGTGAACTCGGCAACCTGATTAAACGCTTTCGCAGCGGCGCTGAGTCGCTGCCAGATGCGGTGATCCTCACCACCGAAGAGGGCACCATTTTCTGGTGCAACGGGCTGGCGCAACAGCATCTCGGGCTACGCTGGCCGGAAGATAATGGCCAGAACATCCTCAACCTGCTGCGTTATCCGGAATTCTCGCGCTATATCCGCCAGCGTGACTTCGACAAACCCCTGACGCTGGTGCTGAATAACCAGTACCACATGGAATTTCGCGTCATGCCCTACAGTGAAGGGCAGTGGCTGCTGGTGGCGCGTGACGTCACCCAGATGCACCAGCTGGAAGGGGCGCGCCGTAACTTCTTTGCCAACGTCAGCCATGAACTGCGTACCCCGCTGACGGTGCTGCAGGGCTATCTGGAGATGATGAATGACTCGGTGATGAACGAGCGTTCACGCGGCAAGGCGCTGCATACCATGTCGGAGCAGACGCGCCGCATGGACAGCCTGGTCAAGCAGCTGCTGACGCTGTCGCGGATTGAAGCTGCGCCCGCGATCGATCTGAAAGAGAAGGTCGATGTGCCGGTGATGCTCCGGCTGCTGCAACACGAGGCCGCCACCCTGAGCGGCGGACGTCACGACATCCATTTCCATACCGATCCGCATCTGAAAGTCTTTGGCAACGATGAACAGCTGCGCAGCGCCATCTCCAACCTGGTCTACAACGCGGTAAACCACACGCCGGAGGGCACGCGCATTGATATCAGCTGGCTGCGCAGTAAGCAGGGCGCAACGTTTCGGGTGTGCGATAACGGACCGGGCATTGCGGCTGAACATATTCCCCGTCTCACCGAGCGTTTCTACCGGGTCGATAAGGCGCGATCGCGGGCGACCGGCGGCAGCGGACTGGGGCTGGCGATCGTGAAACATGCCCTGAGCCACCATAATGCGCGGCTGGATATCACCAGCGTGCCGCATCAGGAGACCTGTTTTACCTTTACCTTGCCGGCAAGGTTGATTGCCAGCAGTGGGATGCAGGAGAATGCCCTCCATTAATGGCTGACGGATCTGCTTGATGCGCGCACTTGTTTTGTTGATGGTCATTTTATTGCCGGGCATGGCGCTGGCACAGCCCGGCGCGCTGTCGGGCAACCTTAGCAGCGTCGGGTCTGATACCCTGGGCTACCTGATGACGCTGTGGGGCGAGGACTTCAGTCGGCAGGCTCCGGGCGTCAATGTGCAGGTGCAGGCATCCGGATCGTCGACCGCGCCGACTGCGCTGGCTGCCGGTGCGGCGCAGCTCGGACCAATGAGCCGCCCGATGCAGGCGGATGAACGGCAGGCGTTTGAAGCGCGCTATGGTTATCCTCCGCTGGCGGTACCGGTAGCGATGGATGCGCTGGTGGTGGTGGTCAATCAGCGCAATCCGCTGCAGCAGATAACGCCGCGTCAGCTTGACGCCATTTTCTCGATTACCCGCCTGTGCGGGGCCACCTCGGTGCCGCAACGCTGGGGCGATCTCGGCGCGCGGGCGGCTGAGTGGGCTCACCGGCCGATCCAGCGCTACGGACGCAACTCGGCGTCCGGTACCTGGGGATTCTTCAAGCAGCAGGCGCTCTGTCAGGGTGATTTTCGCAATGACGTAGCCGAATTTCCCGGTTCGGCAGCGGTGGTGCAGGCGGTGGCAGGCAATCCACGCAGCATCGGTTACGCCAGTTTTGGCTTCCACCTCAGCGGCGTAAAGATGCTGGCGGTGGTGAACGATCGGGGTGAGGCTGTGGCACCCGACGCGGACGCGATCCGCAGTGGTCGCTATCCGTGGGCCCGTCCGCTCTATCTGTATGTCAACAAGGCGCCGGGTAAGCCGTTGCCACCGCTGGTCGCAGCCTTCCTGCAGCAGGTGCTCTCGGTGCAGGGACAGCGACGGGTCAGCGAAGCGGGTTATCTGCCACTCTCTGATAGCCAGATGGCGCAGGCGCGCGCGGCGCTTAACTGATCCTCTTCAGAGGCGCATTCTGCTCTGCTTGTGTGCTGTGCGCGATGTTTAAGTGAGGATCTGCAGGCGCGTAGGGCTTTCGCTGTCCGGAACCTGGAAGGTTCACCTTCAGGCGCGCATTCTCTCCTTAACCGCTATGGATGTGCTCCTCTCCCGGCGCGCGCATGTCGCTGCTTATCTGCTGCAAAACCGCGCGGTAGCCCATCTTATCTGCCAACATGAATTTTCTTCATGGCCGGTGAATTTTCTTCTATTGCAGCGGGCGGCGGCACATGTCATTCTGCGTCCAGACGTATAGCCATCCAGATGGCTATAAATAACAGAACGCAATTATTTCCTGCTGAAACCATCGGCAGGCGAGACAGGAGTGATCATGCAAAGAAATACCGCCCCGTTCCGTGCTGATACCGTAGGCAGTTTTCTGCGTCCCGCCGCGATTAAGCAGGCGCGTGAGCAGTTCGCCGCTGGCGAAATTGATGCGGCAGCGCTGCGCCAGATTGAAGATGACGCCATCCGCGATGTGGTCGCCAGACAGCGCGAAAATGGCCTGCAGGTGGTGACCGATGGCGAATTTCGTCGCGGCTGGTGGCACTTCGATTTTTTCTACGGCCTGGATGGTGTGGAAGCTTATGAAGCTGAGCAGGGGATCCAGTTCAACGGCGTGCAGACCAAAGCGCATGGCGTAAAAGTAGTGAGCAAGCTCGGCTTTTCCAGCCATCCGATGCTGGAACACTTTCGCTTCCTGCAAAGCATTGCCGGTGATGCGGTGGCAAAAATGACCATTCCCAGCCCCAGCGTGCTGCACTTCCGCGGCGGGCGCAAAGTGATCGACGCTGAGGTCTATCCGGACCTGGCAGATTATTTTGACGATTTGGCACAGACCTATAAAGACGCCATCAAGGCGTTTTACGCTGCGGGTTGCCGTTATCTGCAGCTGGATGACACCGTCTGGGCCTACCTTTGCTCTGAAGATCAGAAACGCGATATCCGGGCACGCGGCGACGATCCGGAAGCGCTGGCGCGGACCTATGCTCAGGTGCTAAACAAGGCGCTGGAAGACAAGCCAGCCGATCTGACCGTTGGTCTGCATGTCTGCCGTGGCAATTTCCGCTCAACCTGGATTTCAGAAGGTGGTTACGAGCCGGTGGCGGAAATCCTGTTTGGCAGCGTCAATGTCGATGCCTTCTTCCTCGAATATGACAATGCCCGTTCAGGCGGTTTCGAGCCGCTGCGCTTCATCAAGCCAGGCCATCAGCAGGTGGTGCTGGGCCTGATCACCACCAAATCCGGTGAGCTGGAAGATCCGGCGCAGGTGAAAGCCCGACTGCAGGAAGCGGCGCAGTATGTCAGCCTCGACCAGATCTGTCTCAGCCCGCAGTGCGGCTTTGCCTCTACCGAAGAGGGCAACAGCCTGAGCGAAGAGCAGCAGTGGCAGAAGATTCGCCTGGTGGTCGATATCGCAAAACAGGTGTGGTAATGCTGTAAACTTGTGCAAACAGGCGCGTAAAACGCGCCTTTTGTGCATTTGTCAGCGGCGTTATGCGGGGAATTCTCGCGGTCTGTTTATTATTTAGGCACATCATCTTGTGTGCCTGGGTTAAAAATTAACGCTATCCACTGGTTGTTGCGTAAATAACGGGATAACCTTCTGGTTTTCCGATCCCGTATTGCCTTTCCCCGCTATAAACGTTTTACTTAGCCCCGTTGTCGATCCATCCCTCCGTGAACAGAAAAAAAGCAGCTTAAATCACCTGCGCTTCACCTCACGACGAGCATAATGCGCTGACATTGGCTGGCTGGTCGTGGTTTTAACGCAGCGAGGGGACAACACAAACCCAACTTCCACCGCAACATCAGTGACAGGCCGTATGACACATCGTTTAACCTCGAAAGACATTCTCGCGCTGGGCTTCATGACATTTGCCCTGTTCGTTGGCGCGGGCAACATCATTTTCCCGCCGATGGTTGGCATTCAGTCTGGCGAACACGTCTGGACCGCCGCTATTGGCTTTCTGATCACTGCCGTGGGTCTGCCGGTGATGACCGTGGTAGCGCTGGCGCGCGTCGGCGGCGGCGTGGATGCACTCAGTACCCCAATCGGTAAGGTTGCCGGTCTGGTGCTGGCCACCGTCTGCTATCTGGCGGTCGGGCCACTCTTTGCGACGCCGCGGACGGCCACCGTCTCCTTTGAGATGGGGATTGCCCCGCTGACCGGTGATGGCGCGATGCCGCTGTTTATCTACAGCCTGGTCTATTTTGCGCTGGTGATTGGCGTGTCGCTCTATCCGGGCAAACTGCTCGATACCGTCGGCCATTTCCTTGCGCCGCTAAAAATTGTGGCGCTGACCGTGCTGGGCATTGCTGCGCTGGTGTGGCCAGCGGGCGGCACTATTCCGGCGACGGAAGATTATCAGCGTGCGGCGTTCTCCAGCGGTTTTGTGAACGGCTATCTGACCATGGATACGCTGGGCGCACTGGTGTTCGGCATCGTGATCGTGAACGCGGCCCGTTCACGCGGGGTTGATAATGCCGCGCTGCTGACGCGTTACACCGTTCTGGCCGGCCTGATTGCTGGCGTGGGCCTGACGCTGGTCTACCTGTGCCTGTTTAAACTGGGCTCCGGCAGCGGCGCGCTGGTCGATCAGAATGCGAACGGCGCAGCGATTCTGCACGCTTACGTTCAGCAGACATTTGGCGGTATGGGCAGCTTCTTCCTGGCGGCGCTGATCTTTGTTGCCTGTATGGTAACGGCGGTCGGTCTGACCTGTGCCTGTGCGGAATTTTTTGCGCAATACCTGCCATTGTCGTATAAAACGCTGGTGTTTATCCTTGGTCTGTTCTCGATGGTGGTGTCGAACCTCGGCCTGAGCCACCTGATTCAGATCTCCATCCCGGTCCTGACGGCGATTTATCCGCCTTGTATCGTGCTGGTGGTGCTGAGCTTCACCCTGAACTGGTGGAACAAGAGCAGCCGGATTATTGCGCCAGCGATGCTGATTAGCCTGCTGTTCGGCATTATTGATGCGATTAAAACTACCGGGTTTAAAGCGTTGCTGCCTGCATTCAGTCAGCACCTGCCGCTGGCCGATCAGGGACTTGCCTGGTTGCCGCCATCGCTGGTGATGCTGCTGATTGCCGCCGTGGTGGATCGGGTTAAAGGACGCGAACAGGTTTCCGTTCACTCGTAGCAGATGGCACTGATTTTTCTTTAACCACGGGCTTGCCCGTGGTTTTTTCATTTCACAGGTACAGGTTGTTATGCAAGAAACCAATAAGCTCAAACGCGGACTGAGCACGCGCCACATCCGCTTTATGGCGCTGGGATCGGCGATTGGCACCGGGCTGTTTTACGGTTCCGCCGATGCGATCAAAATGGCCGGACCCAGCGTGCTGCTCGCCTATATTATCGGCGGGGCCGTGGCCTACATCATCATGCGTGCGCTGGGTGAGATGTCCGTCAACAATCCCCAGGCCAGCTCATTCTCCCGTTACGCCCAGGATTATCTCGGTCCGATGGCGGGCTACATTACCGGCTGGACCTACTGCTTCGAAATCCTGATCGTGGCGATCGCCGATGTGACGGCGTTCGGCATCTATATGGGCGTCTGGTTTCCGGAGGTGCCGCACTGGATTTGGGTACTGAGCGTGGTGCTGATCATCGGCGCGGTCAACCTGATGAGCGTGAAGGTGTTTGGCGAAGTGGAGTTCTGGTTCTCTTTCTTCAAAGTCGCCACCATCATTGTGATGATTCTGGCCGGTTTCGGCATGATTATCTGGGGCATCGGCAACGGCGGCCAGCCGACCGGCATCCATAACCTGTGGACCAACGGCGGCTTCTTTGCCCACGGCGTGGTCGGAATGTTGCTGTCGCTGCAGATGGTGATGTTCGCCTACGGCGGTATCGAAATCATCGGTATCACGGCCGGTGAAGCGAAGGAACCGGAGAAGTCGATCCCGCGCGCCATTAACTCGGTACCCTGGCGTATTCTGGTGTTTTATGTCGGCACGCTGTTTGTGATTATGTCGATCTATCCGTGGAACCAGGTAGGCACCTCGGGCAGCCCGTTTGTGCTAACCTTCCAGCATCTGGGCATCGCGGCGGCCGCCTCGATTCTTAATTTTGTGGTCCTGACCGCCTCACTGTCAGCGATCAACAGCGACGTGTTTGGCGTAGGGCGCATGCTGCACGGTATGGCCCAGCAGGGACATGCGCCGAAGATGTTTATGAAAGTCTCTTCACGCGGCATTCCGTGGGTGACGGTGGTGGTGATGATGTTCGCCATGTTGATTGCGGTCTATCTCAACTACCTGATGCCGGAAAAAGTGTTCCTGGTCATCGCCTCGCTGGCCACCTTTGCGACGGTCTGGGTGTGGATCATGATTCTGCTGTCGCAGATCGCCTTCCGCCGCAAAATCGGCAAACAGGCTGCCAGCGAACTGAAGTTCGCGCTGCCAGGCGGCAGCTGGACCGCGGGTGTCGGTGTCGCATTCCTCTGCTTCATCATTGCGCTGATCGGCTATTTCCCGGATACCCGGGTATCGCTCTATGTCGGCGTGGTGTGGATAGTGGTGCTGCTGCTGGGCTATAAGCTGGTACGTAAACCGCGCTGATTGTCGGCTGCTCCCCCTGGCGGGGGAGCAGATGCGCTTTGCCATCTCTTCCATCTTCTCTCTTCCCCCGACTGACTTCTCTGACGCTGCGCTGGCTATTTATGTCAGTCACAACACCGTAACGAAATAACCCGGGCGGATGGCGCTTTCAGACGGTGGAATAACCTATCCGCCTGCGCGGTTAATTATCTGCGGTGAAGGGGATTGCCAGCTAAACATCGGCGTTAAGCGCATCAGGGCGGCTGTGGCGGGGCGAAGAGAACAGCAAATAAATAAAAAAACGGCGAAACCAGTCGCCGAAATATTCAAGAGAATCAGAGAAATAAAAAGGGATGATTGACCCGGTTATCGTAAAACAAAATTAACGCCGCTGATAGCTGGGTTATTTAAATAAGAAAAGTACCAGGCGACAGCAATACAACCAATTAAGCCTGATAAAGCATATTTACGCCGCGCAGCGAGCGCGGCATGGATTTGATTAGCGGCAGCTCAGGGCAGCCGGATGGAAACCGGCTGCGTGGCGCGCTTGTCCAGCCGTTGTTGCCAGCCGGTCAGGGTCGATTGATAAGGACACAGCAGCCCGACGTCGGTCATTCTGCAGTCTGGCTGATGCCACTCCTGACGCAATAAACCCTGTGCGTCATCAATCGGCTGTAACTGACGCAGGCCATCAAGGCTCTGTGCCTGGAAGTAGAGCCGCAGAAAACGCTCGCCGCTCTGGCTGTCACGCCAGCGCTCCAGCACCAGACTGCCGCCGGGCGGAATATTGCCGCGCGCGTAGCCCGGCAGCTGCCAGTCAAACCCCATAAGGGTACGCACCATCGCAATATTGGTGTCATGCGCCACCAGGATCAGCCAGCGGGCAGTGGAGGCATTGCTGGCGATTTCGGTCAGCATCGCCTGCAGTAAAATCGATCCCCGCCGCTGTGCCTGATAGAGCAGATCATTACTCAAATCGTAATTAGCGGTCAGCAACGGCAGCAGGCGGGTAATTTGCGCCGCGGTGGTGATATGCCCCCACGCCAGCTGATCGACGGGCAGATTTTCGCTGTAACCCAGCCGCAGGGTCTCAACCATACTGGCCATTACGCTCAGTCCTTCGACGTAGGTGTGGCCGCTGCGGGTCTGTTTGAATTGCCATGGGCGATCAAAGAAATCACATTTCGCCGTGGGCGGGCAAACCGCGGCTTTAAGCTGCTGAATAGCCGGTTGCAGTTGCTGCTGTAACTGCGCCAGATCGCCCGCTTTCTGCTGCTTAGCCGCAAGTTCTTGCTGCGGATCGGTTTGTGCAAACGCCAGCTTATCGCTCTGAAACAGTGGATCAACCTCACCGGTCACCTGATGGATCGGTACGCCACAGCCCGGAAACGCACCGTCGGCTATCGCCTGGGCGGTGGCTCGGGTGCGCTGGAGCGGGCTGGCGCGCAGATAGACGTCGTCTGCCGTCGGGCAGCCAGCAGGCAGTAAACCAAGCTGGCGGTAATGTTCGCCCTGCCAGCGTCCTTTGTTGACCACTGCGCTGTAGCCGTGACCGGTCAGCTCGCCATCCGCCGTGGTCCATACCGTCCACGGCTGCTGGCTGGCGGCTTCGATCTCTTTACGGTTGCCGGGCGTCGGTGGCCGCACGCCGTGCCGGCTCAGTTCGACCACTTTTTCCAACTGATAATGGGGCAGCGGGGCCGCCTGCATCGGCAGGCTCAGTAGCCAGAGTGCACTCAGGGCTAACGTGCATTGGCACCATCGGGTAGCGCGCATTTATTCGTCCAGCGCGCGATTGCCGGTCAGCGCTTTTATCTTTGGATAGAGCGTGGCATTCGCCAGCAGCACCGGATTGCCATTTTTCAGTCCGTCGTTACTGAGGTAATCGTTAGTGACGCCACCGGCTTCTCGCATCAGCACAATGCCCGGCAGGCTATCCCACGGATGCATATGCGCTTCGTAGTAGCCGATTAACCGGCCCGCTGCCGCCCAGGCGCTGGTCAGCGCGCCGGAACCGATGCGGATAAACATGCCGCCCTGTTGAGTCAGTCCGGCAATCAGGCGGGTAACGCTCTCGCCCGGCGTGCGGCTGGAGTGACTGATGCCGAGCAGACCTTCGTTGAGATGTTGCGCTGCATGTACCTGCAACCGGGTCTCGTTGACCCACGCGCCCTGGCCCAGTCGGGCGTGGAACAGCTCCTGATGATTAGGATCGCACACCACGCCAATCACCGGTTCACCGTCGCACACCACTGCCAGCGAGACGCACCAGTTAGGCAGGCCGTTGACGAAGCAGGCGGTGCCATCAATTGGATCGACGACCCAGATAAAGCTGGCGTTGCCTGTTTCGCCGCCGCTCTCTTCACCGTAGACGGCATCGTCCGGGAAGCGCTCCTCAATCAACGTTTTGATTAATGCTTCGACGTTGCGATCGGCTTCGCTGACCACGTCCTGCAGATCCCTCTTGTGTTCCACCACCAGGTTTTGACGCTGCTGATACCACGAATAAGCCCGGCTGGCCGCCGCACGGGCGATGTCGCAGGCGTAACGGTAACGCGCGTCAATTTCAGAATGCGAAGCGGATGACATCTTTCCCTCTTATGTTTTTTTGCCATAGCGAACGGAAGGCGCGCCTGAACAGGCGGTCTGGCTGTGTGTTTTGCTTAACTATTGTTAAGAAAGGCTTCATTAAGCCGCAGATAAGACGCGATGGCAAGATGGGGAGGGGGCGGGCAGGCGGCTTTTTTGTGCGGTATTGGCCGGCATCTGCCAGCCAACAGAAGAGGATCGGGTTTTACAGCGTTCTGGCCGTCGCCTGCGCCATTAAACGCGGATAAAAAATGAAAAACAGGGCTTCAAGCTGCTCATAGTGTTCAGTGAAGTCGTGATAAGAATCGCGCAGTGCCGCCAGGCGTGGGCGGCGGCTGGCCATGCCGTGCAGCACCCGTTCCAGCCGGGCGGGCTGGGCGTAGTGCTCGAACCAGCGTTCATGCCACATCACTGCGTTCAGCCGCTGAAATTCCTCCGGGGTCGCCGCCAGCTGCGGCACGATTTCGCGCTCGGCAGCGGCAGAAAACTGCGCCAGCGTCAGATCAGAGGTGAAATGCGTCCAGTGACGGGCCAGAAAATGGTCCCAGATGACATCAAGGGTAATCGGGGCCACGCGATAGGTTTCCGGACGGAACAGCTGACGGGCGCGACGGACTTCCGGCAACGCATCGGTCATGACGTCGAGCCGACGATGCATCAGAATGCCGTCAGCCACCGGCGTGGGCCAGTGCTGGTGCGGGTTACCGCGCACAAAATCAGCCATTAAATTGCCGAGTAGCGAGCTGTCAGCCAGTTGGGCCAGATGGAGATGAGCAAGAAAGTTCATGGCTCATTATAGGCTGAACTGCCTTTGCGCAGCCAGTTGTTCAGAATTGGTCGTTTTTCCGCTAAACTGTGCCGCCTGTTTTTGCCTGAGAAAGAACTCTTTCATGCGTGTCGCCGATTTTGCTTTTGAATTGCCCGAATCCCTGATTGCCCACTATCCCCAGGCGCAGCGCAGCGGCTGTCGTCTGCTGTCGCTCGATGGTCCCAGCGGCGCACTGACGCACGGTGTGTTCACCGACGTGCTGGATAAGCTCAATCCAGGCGATCTGCTGGTGTTCAACAACACCCGCGTGATCCCGGCGCGCGTCTATGGCCGTAAAGCCAGCGGCGGCAAAATCGAAATGCTGGTGGAGCGGATGCTCGACGACAAGCGCGTGCTGGCCCATGTGCGCGCCTCAAAAGCACCCAAGCCGGGTGCAGCCCTGTTGCTGGGTGAAGATGAGAGCGTTAAAGCGACGATGGTGGCGCGCCACGACGCCCTGTTCGAGATCGCCTTTGACGATGATCGGGCAGTACTCGACATCCTGAACAGCGTCGGCCATATGCCGCTGCCACCGTACATCGATCGCCCTGATGAAGAGGCCGACCGCGAACTCTATCAGACCGTTTACAGTGCCCGTCCCGGTGCCGTCGCTGCGCCTACCGCCGGATTGCACTTCGATGAGCCGCTGTTGCAGGCGCTGAAAGAGAAGGGCGTTGAGATGGCATTTGTCACGCTGCATGTCGGGGCGGGCACCTTCCAGCCGGTGCGCGTCGACAACATCGAAGAACATCACATGCATGCCGAATATGCGGAAGTGCCGCAGGAGGTCGTGGATGCGGTGCTGGCCTGTAAAGCGCGCGGCAACAAGGTGGTCGCGGTTGGCACCACCTCAGTACGCTCGCTGGAGAGCGCGGCCAAAGCGAGTCAGGATGCGCTGATTGCGCCGTTCTTCGACGATACCCAGATTTTTATCTATCCGGGCTACCACTATCAGGTGATCGATGCGCTGATCACCAATTTCCACTTGCCCGAATCTACCCTGATTATGCTGGTCTCGGCGTTTGCCGGTTACCAGCACACCATGGCGGCCTACCGCGCTGCCGTGGCTGAGCAATATCGTTTCTTCAGTTATGGTGACGCGATGTTTATCAGCAAAAATCCGCAGGCGCCGATGGAAAAGATTGGCGACTGATTTATTAACCCACGACCTGACGCGCCTTCTGGCGCAGGGTTGTAGACATCGGACTGTTTCTCCGGTGGAGGCTTTGTGAAATTTGAACTTGATACCACAGACGGGCGCGCGCGCCGTGGCCGTCTGATTTTTGATCGCGGCGTGGTCGAAACCCCGGCGTTTATGCCGGTCGGCACCTACGGCACGGTAAAAGGCATGACGCCGGAAGAAGTGCAGGAGACCGGGGCGCAGATTATTCTGGGCAACACCTTCCACCTCTGGCTGCGTCCGGGCCAGGAGATCATGAAACTGCACGGCGACCTGCATGATTTTATGCAGTGGAAAGGGCCGATCCTCACCGATTCCGGTGGTTTCCAGGTCTTCAGCCTGGGCGACATCCGCAAAATTACCGAAGCCGGGGTGCACTTCCGTAACCCCATCAATGGCGACGCGATTTTCCTCGATCCTGAAAAGTCGATGGAGATTCAGTATGACCTCGGCTCCGACATCGTAATGATCTTCGACGAATGTACGCCGTACCCGGCGGACTGGGACTATGCCAAACGCTCGATGGAGATGTCGCTGCGCTGGGCGAAACGCAGCCGTGACCGTTTTGACAGCCTCGGTAACAAAAATGCGCTGTTCGGCATCATCCAGGGCTCGGTTTACGAAGATTTACGAGATGTGTCGGTGAAAGGTCTGGTAGAGATTGGCTTTGATGGGTACGCTGTGGGCGGCCTGGCGGTGGGTGAGCCTAAACAGGACATGCACCGTATTCTTGAGCACGTCTGCCCGCAGCTTCCGCAGGATAAACCGCGCTATCTGATGGGTGTCGGCAAACCTGAAGATCTGGTGGAAGGTGTCCGTCGCGGCGTCGATATGTTCGATTGCGTGATGCCAACCCGTAACGCGCGTAACGGCCATCTGTTTGTGACTGACGGTGTGGTTAAAATCCGCAACGCCAAATATAAAGATGACACCGCGCCACTGGATGCCGAATGTGATTGCTACACCTGTCGCAATTACAGCCGCGCCTACCTGTATCATCTGGACCGCTGTAACGAAATACTGGGCGCGCGTCTGAACACGATTCACAATCTGCGCTATTACCAGCGCCTGATGGCAGGTTTACGCCAGGCCATCGAAGAGGGTAAATTAGAGCGCTTTGTAAACGAGTTCTACCAACGGACGGGCAAAGAAGTTCCGCCTTTAACGTCTGATAATTCATCAATGAGGGAAATTTAATGAGCTTTTTCATTTCTGACGCCGTGGCCGCAGCAGGCGCACCGTCGCAGGGAAGTCCGTATTCTCTGGTGATCATGCTGGTGGTGTTTGGTCTGATTTTCTATTTCATGATCCTGCGTCCGCAGCAGAAACGTGCGAAAGAGCACAAGAAGCTGATGGATTCCATCTCAAAGGGCGATGAAGTGCTGACCAGCGGTGGCCTGGTAGGTCGCGTAACAAAAGTGTCTGACACTGGCTACGTTTCTATCGCGCTGAATGAGACCAATGAAGTGGTCATTAAACGTGATTTCGTCGCTGCCGTCCTGCCGAAAGGTACTATGAAGGCGCTGTAATTCTATCTTCCCTAAGGGAACTGCCGTGTTAAATCGTTATCCTTTGTGGAAGTATGTGATGCTGGTCGTCGTGATTCTCGTCGGCCTGCTGTATGCGCTTCCCAACCTGTATGGTGAGGATCCGGCCGTTCAAATCACTGGCGCGCGCGGAAGCGCCGCCAGTGAGCAGACGTTGGATCACATTCAGTCCGCATTAAAACAAGACAATATCCAGAGCAAATCCGTTGCGCTGGAAAATGGCGCCATTACCGCGCGCTTCGCTAACACCGATGTGCAGTTACGCGCCCGTGAAGCGATCATGAAGGCGCTGGGCGAAGACTACGTTGTGGCGCTGAACCTGGCCCCGGCCACGCCACGCTGGCTGACGATGCTGTCAGCGGAACCGATGAAACTCGGTCTCGATCTGCGTGGCGGCGTGCACTTCCTGATGGAAGTGGACATGGACACCGCCTTAGGCAAGCTGCAGGAGCAGAATGCCGATACGCTGCGTAGCGACCTGCGCACCAAAAATATTCCTTATACCAACGTCAACAAAATCGCGAACTACGGGGTGGAAATTCGTTTCCGTGACGCCGCCAGCCGCGATGCTGCTGTCTCCTGGCTGACCTCACGTCATCAGGATCTGGTGATCAAAAGCAGCGGCAATGATGCGCTGCGTGCCACCATGAGCGATGCGCGCCTGAGCGAAGCGCGTGAATATGCGGTCCAGCAGAACATCACGATTCTGCGTAACCGTGTGAACCAGCTGGGCGTGGCCGAACCACTGGTACAGCGTCAGGGTTCCGATCGCATTGTGGTTGAGCTGCCAGGTATTCAGGACACTGCACGCGCCAAAGAGATTCTGGGTGCGACCGCGACGCTGGAATTCCGTCTGGTTAATACCAGCGTTGATCCTACCGCGGCGGCCAGTGGCCGGGTGCCGGGCGACTCTGAAGTCAAAGATATGCGTGACGGCCAGCCGGTGGTGCTCTACAAGCGGGTGATCCTGACCGGTGACCACATCACCGACTCGACCTCCAGCATGGATGAATACAACCAGCCACAGGTGAACATTTCACTGGATGGCGCGGGCGGTAACATCATGTCGAACTTCACCAAGGACAACATCGGCAAGCCGATGGCGACCCTGTTTGTGGAGTACAAAGACAGCGGTAAAAAAGATGCCAATGGCCGTTCAATTCTGGTGAAACAGGAAGAGGTAATTAACGTCGCCAACATCCAGTCTCGTCTGGGGAACAGCTTCCGCATCACCGGTATCAACAACCCGAACGAAGCACGTCAGCTGTCGCTGCTGCTGCGTGCCGGTGCGTTGATTGCGCCTATCCAGATTGTGGAAGAGCGCACTATCGGTCCGACCATGGGTCAGCAGAACATTACTCAGGGTCTGGAAGCCTGCCTGTGGGGCCTGCTTGCGTCGATCCTGTTTATGGTGGTGTTCTACAAGAAGTTTGGTCTGATTGCGACCAGTGCGCTGCTGGTGAACCTGGTGCTGATCGTCGGCGTCATGTCCCTGCTGCCTGGTGCAACCCTGACCATGCCGGGTATTGCCGGTATTGTGTTAACGCTGGCGGTAGCAGTTGATGCTAACGTACTGATTAACGAACGTATTAAAGAAGAACTGCGTAACGGGCGATCGGTTCAGCAGGCAATTCATGAGGGCTATAAAGGCGCCTTCTCCAGTATTGTCGATGCGAACGTGACCACCCTGATCAAAGTCATCATTCTTTATGCGGTCGGCACCGGTTCGATCAAAGGCTTTGCGATTACCACCGCAATTGGTATCGCGACCTCAATGTTCACCGCGATCGTAGGTACCCGTGCCATTGTTAACCTGGTTTACGGTGGCAAACGCATCAACAAGCTGTCTATCTGAGGAGTGCGTTGTGGCACAGGAATATAACATTGAGCAGTTGAACCACGGGCGTAAAGTCGTCGACTTTATGCGCTGGGATAAGCTGGCCTTCATCATTTCGGGGCTGCTGATCGTAGCCGCGATTGCGATTGTCGGCATTCGTGGCTTCAACTGGGGTCTCGATTTCACCGGCGGTACGGTGATTGAGATCGCGCTGGAAAAACCGGCCGACCTTGATACGCTGCGTGGCGATCTGGTGAAAGCGGGCTTCGACGAGCCGCTGGTGCAGAACTTCGGCAGCAGCCGTGACGTGATGGTGCGCATGGCGCCCGTCACCGGCCCGGCAGGCACCGAGTTAGGCAACAAAGTGGTGTCGGTAATCAACCAGACCACCCAGCAGAACGCGACCGTTAAGCGCATTGAGTTCGTCGGCCCGAGCGTCGGCAGCGATCTGGCGCAGGCGGGGGCGATGGCGCTGCTGTCAGCGCTGATTGCGATTCTGATCTATATCGGTTTCCGCTTTGAGTGGCGTCTGGCGCTGGGCACCGTGCTGGCGCTGGCGCACGACGTGATCATCACCTGCGGTCTGCTGGCGCTGTTCCGGATTGAGATCGACCTGACGATTGTCGCCTCGCTGATGTCGGTGATTGGTTACTCGCTTAACGATAAAATCGTGGTTTCCGACCGTATTCGTGAGAACTTCCGCAAGATTCGCCGCGGCAGCTCTTACGACATTACCAACGTGTCGCTGACCCAGACGTTAAGCCGTACCCTGATTACGTCACTGACCACGCTGGCGATGATCCTGATCCTGTTCATCTTTGGTGGCGCGTTGCTGAAAGGCTTCTCACTGACCATGTTGATTGGTGTGACCATCGGTACGATTTCATCAATTTATGTCTCTTCGGCGCTGGCGCTGAAGCTGGGCATGAAGCGTGAACATATGCTGGTGCAGAAAGTTGAGAAAGAGGGCGCCGATCAGCCTTCTATCCTGCCGTAAGCGCGGTGGGATGATAAAAACGGGCTGCCAGTGATGGCGGCCCGTTTTTTTTGCGCCAGTTAAGGCGCAGCAGGAACGGTTTGAGCCGGTGCGTCAGCGGTAACCTGGTGCACCCGGATAAAGCCGAGCTGATCCGGCGTCAGGCCACTCAGCCGCAGCGGAACCTCAACGGTATGTTGCGGTAACAGTGAGGCGGGCACGGCGATGTTCTGACTCAGACTATCGCTGTTGAGCGGTTTGCCGGTTGCCGGGTCCAGTTCGCCCCAGATTACCGTGGCATGCAACGCAGGCAACGGTTGATCGCCCATTGCGCGGATCGACAATGTGGTCCGCGATCCACTGGCTTCGGCTACCACCGGCGACAATGTCAGTCGCAGGGTGCCGAGCTGAGTCTGCAATGCGACCGGGGTATTCGCCTGCGGTACCAGCCATGCACCGTTGCTGGAATGGCTGTTGAGCTGCCCCTGTATCTCCAGCGCACTGGCCTGGGTGGTTAAGTGTTGCATCTGCTGATTGAGCTGGCTCACTTCCTGATGCAACTGCTTAACCTGCGGGTTGGTCGCGGGAGTACTGCAACCGCTCAGTAACGCCAGTGAAAGTGCTGCTGGCGCCCAAACCGTCCTGATCATAAGTTTATCCTTGTCGGTTATTTTGGAATGCGTAAAACCTGGCCAGGATAGATCTTATCAGGATGCGACAGCATTGGCTTGTTAGCTTCGAAAATCTTGTTGTATTCGTTAGCATTTCCATAAACCTGTTTGGAAATAGCGCTCAGCGTGTCGCCTTTTTTCACGGTGTAAAGTTCAGACTCGGTAGCGCTGTCGCTGGTTGTCACCTTGTCTTCAACTTTGGTGATGCCGGCAACGTTACCGGCGGCGATCAGAATCTTCTCTTTCAGCTCCTGTGACAGGCCGTCACCGCTTACCGTGACGGTATCGCCATTCACTTTTACATCGACCTTGTCGCTGTCCGGTAATCCCAGCTTGTTGATGTGGTCCTGCAGTTTTTTACTCTGATCGTCGCCACCGTTCACGGCATCCCAAAGCTTTTCACCCGCTTCTTTGACGAAATTAAACAGTCCCATACAACCTCCAGTGTGTTAGTGGATATACGCCGTCTTGCGGCTCTATAAGCGTAGACCCTTTTGCCGCAGCCGCGATTTAACACCGTTTATGCTGGGTGCTGGCCAACGGAATGGCACGGAAGAGATTTTGTTGACCGGCAGTTCGCGCTACACTGTCAGGCCCATCTATCTCGCGTCAGGAAACGTCATGCATTGCCCATTCTGCTCCGCTGTGGACACCAAAGTGATTGATTCTCGTCTGGTTAGTGAAGGATCGTCGGTGCGACGCCGGCGCCAGTGTCTGATGTGCCATGAACGCTTTACCACCTTTGAGGTGGCGGAACTGGTGATGCCGCGCGTGGTAAAAAGTAATGACGTGCGTGAGCCTTTCAATGAAGACAAAATGGCCAGCGGGATGATGAAAGCGCTTGAGAAACGTCCGGTCAGTGCTGATGCGGTCGAGAGCGCGGTGAACCACATTAAAACCCAGCTGCGCGCCACTGGCGAACGCGAAATTCCCAGTAAACTGATTGGTAATCTGGTGATGGACGAGCTGAAAAAGCTCGATAAAGTCGCCTATATACGGTTTGCCTCGGTTTACCGCAGCTTCGAAGATATTCGTGATTTTGGCGAAGAGATCGCCCGGTTACAGGATTAAGCCATGACCGATGAAATCTACATGGCGCGCGCGCTGGAACTGGCGCGCCGCGGCCGCTTTACCACCATGCCCAATCCGAATGTGGGCTGTGTGATTGTCCGTGACGGTCAGGTGGTGGGCGAAGGCTGGCATCAGCGCGCCGGCGAGCCTCATGCAGAAGTGCATGCTCTGCGGATGGCCGGTGATAAAGCACGCGGTGCCACCGCCTATGTAACGCTGGAGCCGTGCAGCCATCATGGTCGCACGCCACCCTGCAGCGACGCGCTGATTGCTGCTGGCGTGAGCCGGGTGGTCGCCGCGATGCAGGACCCCAACCCGCAGGTTGCCGGTCGCGGATTGCACCGGCTGCATCAGGCCGGGATTGCGGTCAGCCACGGGCTAATGATGGAAGAGGCGGAAGCGCTGAATCGCGGTTTCCTGAAGCGGATGCGTACCGGTTTTCCGTGGATCCAGCTT
Source organism: Pantoea sp. PGP6 (assembly GCF_053474785.1). Taxonomy (NCBI): domain Bacteria; kingdom Pseudomonadati; phylum Pseudomonadota; class Gammaproteobacteria; order Enterobacterales; family Erwiniaceae; genus Pantoea; species Pantoea sp. PGP6. Next base: position 3,355,570 of record NZ_JBQBMA010000001.1, on the reverse strand, counting down.
AAGCTGGGTGCCTCGCTGGATGGCCGCACCGCGATGGCGAATGGCGAAAGCCAGTGGATCACCTCGGCGGCCGCCCGTCGCGATGTGCAGCGCTTGCGGGCGCAAAGTGCCGCGATCCTCAGCAGCAGCGCCACGGTGCTGGCTGACGATCCGTCGCTGACGGTGCGCTGGTCCGAACTCAACCCGGACACCCAGGCGTTACTTGATCAACAGCAACTGCGGCAGCCGCTGCGGGTGATTGTCGACAGCCAGAACCGCGTGACGCCGCAGCATCGGCTCATTGACCAGCCGGGTGAAACCTGGCTGATGCGCCATCAACCCGATCAGCAGCATTGGCCAGAGCGCGTCAGTCAGATCGCCGTGCCGCTGCGCGAACAGCAGCTGGATCTGGTGGCGATGATGATGCTGCTGGGTCAGCGTCAGGTGAACAGCGTCTGGGTCGAAGCGGGTGCCAGCCTGGCGGGCGCGCTGCTGCAGGCCGGACTGGTCGATGAACTGATTGTCTATCTGGCACCGAAATTACTCGGCGACCAGGGACGCGGCCTGTGCCAGTTACCGGGCCTTGATCGTCTGGCTGATGCGCCAGGCCTGATTTTCCGCGACGTTCGCCAGGTCGGTGAGGATTTACGCCTGACCCTGACGCCGCAATAACACGGACGGAAAAGCGAGAGCACGCCGCCGAAGAGTATGATAGAATCCGCCCCCCTGCGCGGGGCCAAACAAACCCCCTGAAAGGATAAGTATGAAAGTTATCGAAGCTGCTGTTGCAACGCCTGAGGCCAATGTTGCCATCGTTATTGCGCGTTTTAACAACTTCATTAATGACAGCCTGCTGGATGGTGCAGTTGATGCCCTGAAACGTATTGGCCAGGTCAAAGATGACAATATCACCGTAGTCTGGGTTCCGGGTGCGTATGAACTGCCGCTGGCAGCGCGCGCACTGGCAAACACCAGCAAATATGACGCCGTTATTGCACTGGGCACGGTAATTCGTGGTGGCACAGCTCACTTCGAATATGTGGCCGGTGAAGCCAGCTCCGGTATCGCCAGCGTTGCCATGAACAGCGAGATTCCTGTCGCGTTCGGCGTGCTGACCACCGAAAATATCGAGCAGGCCATTGAGCGTGCTGGCACCAAAGCCGGTAATAAAGGTGCCGAAGCGGCCCTGACCGCGCTCGAAATGATCAACGTATTGAAAGCCATCAAAGCCTGATTTTTGTAAGGGGAATTTTGTGAAACCTGCTGCTCGTCGTCGCGCCCGTGAGTGCGCTGTTCAGGCGCTTTACTCCTGGCAGTTGTCCAACAACGACATTGCCGATGTGGAATACCAGTTTCTGGCGGAACAAGACGTCAAAGACGTCGATATTAGCTATTTCCGCGAACTGCTGTCCGGTGTGGCGACCAACAGTGCGTATCTGGATGGACTGATGAAGCCTTACCTGTCGCGTCAGCTCGAAGAGCTGGGCCAGGTCGAAAAAGCTATCCTGCGTATCTCGCTGTATGAGCTGAGCAAACGCGCTGATGTGCCCTATAAAGTGGCCATCAACGAAGGGATTGAGCTGGCGAAAGTGTTCGGCGCTGAAGACAGTCATAAATTTGTTAACGGCGTACTGGATAAAGCCGGTCCACAGATTCGACCCCATCGCAAATAAACAAAAAGGCCGGCTTGCCGGCCTTTTTTCATAAAGGGTTAAGCGGAACGTAATTATGTCTTGTGGTGAATTCGAACTCATCGCACGCTACTTCAACCGCAGAACGCGCAGCCGTCGTGATGTCGAACTCGGTATCGGCGACGATTGTGCGTTACTTAGCGTGCCGGAAAAACAGACGCTGGCGATCAGTACCGATACCCTGGTCGCGGGCGTGCATTTCTTACGGGATATTCATCCTGCCGACTTAGGCTACAAAGCGCTGGCGGTTAACCTCAGCGACCTTGCCGCTATGGGCGCCGATCCGGCGTGGCTGACGCTGGCCTTGACCCTGCCGCAGGTCGATGAGAGCTGGCTCGCTGCCTTCAGCGCCAGCCTGTTCGAGCTGCTGGAATATTACGATATGCAGCTGGTGGGCGGCGATACCACTCGTGGCCCTCTGAGCCTGACGCTGGCGATTCACGGCCTGGTGCCGCAGGGCCGCGCCCTGAAACGTTCGGGCGCAAAACCGGGTGACTGGATCTACGTCACCGGCACGCTGGGTGACAGTGCGGCCGGCCTGGCGCTGCTGCAACATCACTGCCGCATCAGCGATCCGGCGGTTCATGAAGCGCTGATTAAACGCCATCTGCGGCCGATGCCGCGCATTCTGCAGGGGCAGGCGCTGCGTTCTCTGGCCACCTCAGCGGTCGATCTTTCGGACGGTTTGATCTCTGATCTCGGCCATGTGCTGAAAGCCAGCGGCTGTGGCGCGCGCCTTAATCTCGACGCGTTACCGCTTTCCGCCGCGCTACGCGATCACTTCGAACCCGAGCAGGTTTTACGCTGGGCGCTGAGCGGTGGCGAAGATTATGAACTCTGCTTCACCGTACCCGAGGTGAACCGCGGCGCGCTGGATGTGGCGCTCGGCCACCTTGGCGTGCCCTATACCTGCATTGGTCAGATGGCACCGGAGTCGGAAGGGCTGATGCTGCTGGAAAACGGCAAGCCAGCGACGTTCCGCCATAAAGGGTTTGATCACTTTGATACTAAATAACGACGTGGCAAAAGGCCGCCTGCGGATGAGCAATCCGTGGCATCTGCTGGCAACCGGTTTTGGCAGCGGACTCAGCCCGGTGGTACCGGGCACCATGGGCTCGCTGGCGGCGATCCCCTTCTGGTGGCTGATGACGCATCTGCCGCAGGATCTCTATTCGCTGGTGGTGCTGGTGGGGATCTGCGTCGGCGTCTATCTCTGCCATCGCACCGCCAAAGATATGGGCGTTCACGATCACGGCAGCATTGTCTGGGATGAGTTTATCGGCATGTGGATCACCCTGATGGCGATCCCGATCAACAGCTGGCAGTGGGTGCTGGGCGGCTTTGTGCTGTTCCGCATTCTGGATATGTGGAAACCCTGGCCGATACGCTGGTTCGATCGCAACGTGCATGGCGGCATGGGCATCATGGTTGACGATATTATTGCTGGCGTGATTGCCGCCGCGATGCTGTACGGCATCGGTATCTGGCTGGCCGGCTAAAACGGTGGTCGGCATCCCGCATGGGATGCCGTTATCGCCGCGCACCTTAACTCCGCGAACTCTGCGGTCAGGTGCGGGCGTCAGCGTTTATTCGAATCCGACCGCCTGATGCGGTTGATAGACCTCTTCCAGCGTAGCAATCTCAGCCTCACTCAGCGTCACATCCACCGCCTTAACCAAATCATCGAACTGCTCAGCCCGCGAGGCACCGATAATCGGAGCCGTCACGGCGGGTTTACTCAGCAGCCACGCCAGTGCGACCTGCGCCCGGGTGACGCCTTTATCCTCAGCCACCTGCGCCAGCCGCTGCGCAATCGCCGCATCGTTCTCTTCGGTATTGGCATACAGCGAGGCCATCACCTTATCCGAGGTCGATCGCGCCGTGGTTTCGCCCCACGGACGGGTCAGCTTGCCGCGTGCCAGCGGGCTCCACGGCAGCACCGCGATCTGTTCCTGCAGGCAGAGCGGGTGCATTTCGCGCTCCTCTTCACGCTGAATCAGGTTGTACTGATCCTGCATGCTGACGAAGCGATGCCAGCCCTGCTGCTTCTGCAGGCTTAGTGCCTGGGCAAACTGGCTGGCATGCATTGATGAGGCGCCGATATAGCGCGCTTTACCGGCCTGCACCACATCGTGCAGCGCTTCCAGCGTCTCTTCCAGCGGCGTGTCGTAATCCCAGCGGTGGATCTGCAGCAGGTCGACATATTCCATGCCAAGGCGTTGCAGGCTGTCATCAATCGATTGCAGGATATTATGGCGTGACAGGCCCTGCGACAGATTAGTCAGCGGGAAGTAGACTTTGGTGGCGACCACGACCTCATCGCGGCGGGCAAAATCTTTCAGCGCCCGGCCGAGGATCTCTTCACTGCTGCCATCGGAGTAGCTGTTGGCGGTGTCAAAAAAGTTGATGCCGGCATTCAGCGCCTGCTGAATCAGCGGGCGACTGCTGGCTTCCGGCAGCGTCCAGGCGTGATTCCCGCGCGTCGGCTCACCATAGGTCATACAGCCGAGACAGAGACGTGAAACCTGCAGATCGGTATTACCCAGTTGAATGGTTTTCATAATGACTCCCGCGGCATAGCGCATGATTTTTAGCAGTGAATAAGCATAGCAGGGGCTGCGCTCCCCAAAGGGAAGCGCAGGGAAGGGAGGTTACTGTGCCAGCCAGGCGGCGATCTGTTGCTGAATGCCTTCGGCGTCCAGCAAATAGTCATGACGGATTTCGTCCTGCGTACCCTGCGGGATAAACTCGTCGGGCAGACCGATGTTCAGCACCGGAATGCGCAGACGTTTTGCCATCACCAGTTCGTTGACGCCGCTACCCGCGCCGCCTTTGATCGCGCCTTCTTCCAGCGTGATTAACGCCTCGTGACGGGTCGAAAGCTCAGCAATCAGCGCCTCATCCAGCGGCTTAACGAAGCGCATATCCACCAGCGTGGCATTGAGCGCTTCCGCCGCCGCAGCGGCCTCGGGTAACAGAGTACCGAAGTTAAGGATCGCCAGTTTTTCGCCCTGGCGCTTCACAACGCCTTTACCCAGCGGCAGACTTTGCAGCGGTGCCAGCGGCGTGCCGATGCCGGTGCCGCGCGGATAACGTACCGCACTCGGGCCATCCTGATAGTGGTAGCCGGTGTAGAGCATCTGCCGGCATTCGTTCTCATCACTTGGCGTCATGATCACCATATCCGGCACGCAGCGCAGATACGCCAGATCAAACGCGCCCTGATGGGTCTGGCCATCCGCGCCAACAATGCCGCCGCGATCGATAGCAAACAGGACCGGCAGTTTCTGGATAGCCACGTCATGGATCAGCTGATCGTAGGCGCGCTGCAGGAAGGTGGAGTAGATGGCGACGATCGGCTTGTAGCCGCCAATTGCCATCCCGGCCGCGAAGGTCACCGCATGCTGCTCGGCGATCGCCACATCAAAATACTGGTTGGGATATTCGCGAGAGAAGCCGACCATGCCGGAGCCTTCCCGCATCGCTGGGGTAATCGCCATCAGTTTCGGATCGTCGGCTGCCATCTCGCACAGCCAGTTGCCGAAGATTTTTGAGTAGCTCGGCAGGCCTTCTGCGCTTTTAGGCAGTTCACCGCTGGCGGGATCGAATTTTGGCACCGCATGCCAGGCGATCGGATCTTCTTCCGCCGGGGCGTAGCCTTTGCCTTTTTTGGTCATGATGTGCAGGAACTGCGGCCCTTTCAGGCTACGCATGTTGCTCAGGGTATTGACCAGCGTCAGCACGTCATGGCCGTCGACCGGACCAATATAGTTGAAGCCCAGCTCCTCAAACAGCGTACCCGGCACCACCATGCCTTTCAGATGCTCTTCGGTGCGGCGCACCAGCTCTTTAATCGGCGGCAGGCCAGTCAGCACCCGCTTACCGCCTTCGCGCAGGCGCGCATAGGTTTTGCCCGACAGGATCTGCGCCAGCCGGTTGTTTAACGCGCCGACGTTCTCTGAAATCGACATCTCGTTATCATTCAGGATCACCAGCATGTCAGGTTTGATATCGCCCGCGTGGTTCATCGCTTCAAACGCCATACCAGCGGTGATCGCGCCATCGCCGATAATACAGGCGGTGCGACGACCGAGGCCTTCACGCTCTGCCGCCGCCGCCATGCCGAGACCGGCGCTGATCGAGGTCGATGAGTGGCCAACGCTCAGTACGTCATATTCGCTTTCGCCGCGCCACGGAAACGGATGCACGCCATTTTTCTGGCGAATGGTGCCGATGCGATCGCGACGACCGGTCAGAATTTTATGCGGATAAGCCTGATGGCCGACATCCCACACCAGATGATCGAACGGGGTGTTATAGACATAATGAAGCGCAACCGTCAGTTCGACCACGCCCAAACCCGATGCAAAGTGGCCACTTGAGCGACTCACACTGTCTAACAGGTACTGACGCAGTTCATCACAGAGCGCCGGCAGCTTCTCTTTCGGCAGGGCGCGCAGCTCCTGAACCGTATTTGCCAGCGCCAGTGTCGGGTATTTCGCAATATCAAAACTCATCAGAGACTCATTATGGAAGTTATTTGTCGCGTTCAATTATGAAGCTCGCCAGCGCCTGCAATGCTGTGGTGTTATAAGATTGCGCTGCGAGAATTTCTAATGCATCAAGGGCTTCCTGATACAAATCCCGCGCTTTGGCACGGGCCTGTTCTAATCCTAACAGTGAAGGATAGGTGCTTTTACCGAGATGCTGGTCGGCACCCTGACGTTTTCCGATAACCGCGGTATCGCCCACCACATCCAGAATATCGTCCTGCACCTGAAAGGCGAGCCCGATAGCATCAGCATAGCGGTCAAGTGCCGGTAATGCTGCACGACCTGCTTCGCCCGCCGCCAGCGCACCCAGCCGCACCGCAGCCCGAATCAGTGCGCCGGTTTTATGGCGATGAATCTGCTCCAGCTGCACCAGATCGACCGACTGACCTTCTGCCGCCAGATCCAGCGCCTGGCCGCCACACATGCCTGCCACGCCGCTGGCCCGCGCCAGTTCTGACAGCATCATCAGCCGATACTCCGCGTTGACGCCAGGCATCGGCTCATCCGTCAGAATCGAGAAGGCCAGCGTCTGTAATGCATCGCCAGCCAGTATCGCGGTATCTTCGCCATATTTAATGTGGCAGGTCGGCTGCCCGCGACGCAGTGCGTCGTCGTCCATTGCAGGGAGATCGTCATGAATCAGGGAGTACGCGTGGATGCATTCAACCGCCGCAGCGGGCGCATCCAGACTCGCCGGGTCGGCATGGAGCATTTCGCCGGTGGCATAAACCAGAAAAGGGCGCAGACGTTTACCGCCTAATAATGCCCCATAATGCATGGCATTAACCAGAGGAGAACTCTGAAAAGGGAGTGGCTCTATAAAGCGCGTCAACGCGGCATTCACCTGCTGGTGATACCCGTTGAGCATCTGGGCAAAATCCATTAGTCGTTTTCCGGGGTAAAAGAGGTGAGGTCGGCATCTTTATCATCGCTCAGCAAAATGCGCACACGCTGTTCAGCCTGTTGCAACGTTTGCTGACCGGTACGCGCCAGCTGCACGCCCCGTTCAAACTCATTCAACGCCTCTTCCAACGGCAGTTCACCACTTTCCAGACGGCTGACTATCTGTTCCAGCTGCTGCAATGACGTTTCAAAGCTGGCTGGCTGTTCGGCTTTTTTCGGCATATTTCGGGTCGACTCACGGTTGGGACATTATCCTGCAATCGGTCATGGTAGCTGAGACCAAATGATTAGCAAAATAATCAATGCGGCGGCTGTTGAAGAAGCAGTCACCTGACAAAGGTGATATACTCCTGCGCCTCGGATGCGGTTGCGCCATGCAGCCCGCAATTTTGTGATTTTACCAGCTAAGTGCTGCCTGTTTTAGCACTTATTTGCCCAACGAAGCTGTGTCGCCATGAAGTTTATCATCAAGTTATTTCCTGAAATCACCATCAAGAGTCCGTCGGTGCGTTTGCGCTTTATTAAGATTCTTGCCAGCAATATCCGCAATGTCCTGAAGACGGTCAGTGATGAGATCGCGGTAGTGCGTTACTGGGATCACATTGAAGTGCGTTCGAAAAATCCGGCGCTCGGGGAAATTATTCCTGATGAGCTGACGCGCATTCCAGGGATTCATCACGTTCTGGCGGTTGAAGATCGTGAGTACACCGATATTCATCACATCTTTGAACAGACCTTAGCCCAGTATCGCGACAGCCTGGAAGGAAAAAGCTTCTGCGTCCGCGTTAAACGTCGTGGTAAGCATAGCTTCAGTTCGCAGGACGTGGAACGTTATGTCGGCGGCGGGCTGAACCAGCACATCGAGAGCGCCCGGGTACAGCTTAAAAATCCGGACGTGACGGTGAACCTTGAAGTGGAAGAGAACCGTCTGACGCTGGTGACAGCGCGTTACGAAGGGCTGGGCGGATTCCCGATCGGTACCCAGGAAGATGTGCTGTCGCTGATATCCGGCGGCTTCGACTCCGGCGTCTCCAGCTACATGCTGCTGCGTCGCGGTAGTCGTGTGCACTACTGCTTCTTTAATCTGGGTGGCGCAGCGCATGAAATTGGCGTCCGTCAGGTCGCGCACTATCTGTGGAATCGCTTCGGCCGTTCGCACCGCGTTCGCTTCGTGGCGATTAACTTCGAGCCGGTAGTAGGTGAAATCCTCGAAAAAGTGGATGACGGCCAGATGGGCGTGGTGCTGAAACGCATGATGGTGCGTGCCGCGTCGATGATTGCTGAGCGCTACGGCGTACAGGCGCTGGTGACCGGTGAAGCGGTCGGCCAGGTTTCCAGCCAGACGCTGACTAACCTGCGCCTGATTGATAACGCCTCGGACACCCTGATTCTGCGTCCGCTGATCTCGCATGATAAAGAACACATCATCAAGATAGCGCGTGAAATCGGCACCGAAGATTTTGCCAGCACTATGCCGGAATATTGCGGCGTGATCTCAAAAAGCCCGACGGTGAAAGCGGTTAAGGCGAAGATTGAGGCAGAAGAGCAGAATTTCGACTTCGATATCCTCAATCGGGTAGTGGAAGAAGCGACCAACGTCGATATCCGGACCATCGCCGAACAGACCGAAGAAGAGGTGGTGGAAGTCGAAACCGTGGCCTCGCTGGGCGATAATGATATCGTGCTGGATATCCGGGCGATCGACGAGCAGGAAGAGAATCCATTAAAGCTCAACGCCACCGAAGTGAAATCGTTGCCGTTTTATAAACTCAGCAGCCAGTTTGGCGATCTCGACCAGAACCGTACCTGGTTGCTTTACTGCGATCGCGGCGTGATGAGTCGTCTGCAGGCTCTTTACCTGCACGAGCAGGGCTATAAGAACGTCAAAGTTTACCGTCCATAGTCGATCTACGCCGGTAACACGGCCAGTCGGGACCAGCACGGTCCTGACTGGCCGCCTTCAATCTTATCAGGCCTGATAATCGTAAATGCCCGGTGCCAGCACCAGCTGTGCGGCCACCTCGCGCGCTTTCTCTTTTCCCACCAGCAGATCGATCAGCTTCAGGGCAAAATCCATTGCCGTACCGGGACCCTGACTGGTCAGCAGTTTCACCCGCGGATCCCAGACCACCCGTCGTTCCATCCATTTCTCTTCAGGTATCGTCTGTTTCAATCCGGGAAAGCCCGTCATGTTGCCGACCGGGAACAGGTCGTGCGGCACCAGTACCGTACCGGCCGCGGCACAGATGGCCGCCACGATTTTGTCGTTGAGGTGATACTGGCGCACCGTTTCAACCAGCAGCGGACTGTCGCGAAACGTCTCGGCACCTTTCAGTCCGCCGGGCAACACAATCGCGGCATAATCGTTGTCGGCTACTTCAACCAGCGGGGCATCGGCCAGCAAACGCACGCCGCGCGAGCAGCGGATTTCAAGGCTGCCATCACTCTCAACGCTGGCGGTAACCACCTTTAATCCACCCCGCACCAGCAGATCGATGGTGGTGACGGCTTCGGTCTCTTCACTGCCATGTGCCAGGCAAACCAGTACCGATGCGTTCGCGGACATAATAGGACTCCTTACGTTTAACAATGTCGTACAGCCGGCTGTTTTCCGTCAGCACCAGGCCGTGAGTTCGGGCGCGGCGCAGCAGAAAGCCGCTGATATAATCAATTTCGGTCAGGCGCTGGGCGCGAACGTCCTGCAGCATCGAAGAGGTATTGGCCGCGGTGCTTTCAATTACATCGAAAATAATATCCTGCAGGCTTTCGCTGGCGACGTTCTGACCTTCACGCTCCATCACCCAACTGATCTCATCGCACAGCCGCGCGATCTGATCGGCATAGGCGCGTAAGGCACCGTTCTGGCAATCATATTCCACCGTCATCGGGTTGATGACGCAGTTAACCGCCAGCTTACGCCAGCAGGCGGCGCGGATATTGTCGTGCCAGGCGACGTCGGGCAGGGCATGATGCAGGATGTCGGCGATATCGCTGTAAGCGGCGCTTTTACGGTTGCCCGGCCCGATGTGAGTGATACCGCTGGCGATGTGTTTGATTACCGTCCCGTCGCGCATTGCCGCATGGGTAGTAACACCGCGCAGCAGCGGCTGGGTCAGCCCTTTTAGCTCCTCCAGCGTACCCATACCGTTATGCAGCAGCAGCACCGGGCAGTTTTCCGCCAGCACGCTTTCCAGGTTTTTAACCGCAGGCGAGACCTGCGGCGCTTTCAGTGTCACCAGCAGTAACTGGCTCTCAGCCAGAAACAGCGGATCGTTAGCTATAAAGGTGCGGTTTGAAATGTTGCCTTGCGGATCGACGACATTGGCTGAGCAATAGGGCTGTGGTACCCGCAACCAACCCTGAACCTCGTGTCCCTGGCGAGCCAGCGCTGTGAGCCACACCTGACCCAGAGCACCGCAACCTAACACGGTAATTTTCATACTGCCTCCCGCTGGCGGGCTATCTATTTATTCTTCACTGTCACAGAACAAGTATAGCGTTGTGTGCAGCCTGATTTTATTTAGCACCGTAAGACGCGTATTATGCATGTCACTTTAGCGTCAGGAGAAGAAGAGATGCCATCTTTCGATATCGTTTCAGAAGTCGATCTGCAGGAAATTCGCAATGCGGTGGAAAATGCCAACCGTGAAGTGTCTACCCGCTTTGATTTCCGCAACGTGAGCGCCGAATTTGAGCTCAACGAAAAGAATGAAACCATCAAAATCACCAGCGAGTCCGATTTTCAGGTCAAACAGCTGGTCGATATTTTGCGTGAGAAACTGCTGAAGCGCGGAATTGAAGGCGGTGCCTTAGAGGTGCCGGAAGAGATTGAGCACAGCGGTAAAAGCTGGGCAGTCGATGCCAAACTGAAAAAAGGCATTGAAAGCGACGTGGCGAAAAAGCTGGTGAAGCTGATCAAAGACAGCAAGCTGAAAGTGCAGACCCAGATTCAGGGTGAAGCGTTACGCGTTACCGGCAAAGCGCGTGATGACTTGCAGGGTGCTATGGCGATTGTGCGCGGCAGCAACCTTGGACAGCCGTTCCAGTTTAAAAACTTCCGCGACTAAGCGGGACAGGCTGCGTTTCCTCAGCCTGAAGGTAGTGAAAAAAACCGGCTAAGGCCGGTTTTTTGTTGTTGAGCGAGAGGTCGTCTGGATGATAGCGTTCCGGCTCAGGGAGCCTGTGCCTTTCGCAAAGACGCAAAAGCGCCATCCATGGCGGCTCAGCGCGGGCCATCCTTGGCCCGCGATGCTTTGCTACAGGCACAGGCTCCCATCGCTTTCAATTTATGAGTCGTCTGTAAGTAAGGCTTGTGCCGGGTTTGAAGCTGTTGAGTGGGGGCTGACCAATATTGCTTAAGTTATGAACTTTCTGGAGCCAGGATTGAACTGGGTTTGAGGCTACTCACAAATTTAAATGCGGTTGCTCCTGGCAGCAATTCAAAAGCTCAGGGGCGCAGGGAACACGGTCAGAGGAAGAAAGCGTCCCGCACCAGGACGGCGCGGGCCGAGCGTGCCATGGATGGCGGCTCTTGCGACTTTCCGATCTGACCGTGTTCCCTGAGCCAGCTCGATCCTGAAGCGAAACGAGCTGACGTTATCACTAAAATTTTTTAAGCTAGCAACTACCCAGCAGAGCTTCCAGCTCAGGGCGGCTGGTAACCTTGCTATCAATTTTGATGTAGGCGCTTTTCTCTTCGGGCACGATAAACACAGAGTTAACGCCCGGCTGGGCTTTCAGACGCTGCTCCAGATTCGGCGCTGCCAGTGCCGCATCGCTCAGCACCAGCCGCAGGCTGCTGACATACGGCGGCTCCTGCATCGTCATACTGACAAACAGCCAGGCGGCGGCGACTATAGCACCGACCAGGAATACCGTTTGCGCATCGAAGTGACCAAAGACCCAGCCACCCATGCTGCCGCCCACCGCCACGCCGAGGAACTGGCTGGTGGAGTAGAGGCCCATCGCCGTGCCTTTATAACCGGCAGGGGACTCTTTACTCACCAGCGACGGCAGAATCGCTTCCATCAGATTGAAGGCGAAGAAGAACAGCTGCACGCCGACGACCAGCGTCCAGAAGTGGCCCGCCGCGCCCCACAGCACAATTTCTGCCACCACGATCATCCCGACGCAGCCGACAAATACCCGCTTCATACGACGCTTCACTTCGGCGTAGATGATACACGGCACCACGCCAGCAAACGCGATCAGCATCGTGGCGAGATAGACTTTCCAGTGCTCAGGTGCCGGGAAGCCCGCCTGTTCAAACTGGCCGGGCAGGGCGACAAAGCTCGACATCAACAGGACGTGCAGGCAGAAAATACCGATATTCAGCTTAACCAGTCGGGAGTTGGCCAGCACTTTACGGAAGCTGCCTTTCACCATCCCGGATTCGCGGTTCAGCACGTGGTGTGAGGCGGACGGCACCACCAGCAGGGTAATCACGATGCCGAGCGACGCCAGGATCGCAATCATCCAGAACAGCGCATGCAGACCCAGCGCGTGGGTGACGATGGGACCGACCACCATTGCAATCGCAAAGGTAATGCCGAAACTGATGCCGATAAAGGCCATCGCTTTGGTGCGGTTCTGTTCGCGCGTCAGATCCGACAGCAGCGCCATCACGGCGGCGGCAATGGCACCGGACCCCTGTAAGGCGCGGCCCAGAATAATTCCCCAGATCGATTCGGTGCAGGCCGCGATCACGCTGCCCAGCACAAACAGCAGCAGTCCGCCGACGATCAGCGGCTTACGACCAATACGATCGGAAAGCAGACCAAAAGGAATCTGAAATATGGCCTGAGCAAGGCCGTAAATACCAATGGCCAGGCCGATTAAGGTTTCACTCGCGCCCTGTAACGCCATGCCATACGTGGTCAATACCGGCAGGACCATGAACATTCCCAACATGCGCAGGGAAAAGACCGTACCGAGGCCCCATGTGGCGCGCAGCTCCACCGGAGTCATTTTATTATCGTTCATTCCAACCTCTGTTAATGTGCTGCGTTTATTCTAGGGGGCGGGGCAGGGCGGGTAAAATAATAGTTTTTAAGCAGTGGTAACAAAAAGAAAGGGCGCGAAAATCGCGCCCTTATCATGCTGTTGCGGTATCGGTTACCAGACGTAGGTCAGCAGGTCTTTCGAGGCCGGAGCCATCGAATCTACCGACATCATCACGCTGAGAGCGGTGATGGCGACGATGGAGAAGACGAACAGCTTACGTGCCCAGACCCGATCGTTAGCGGTCTTGTAGCCCGATAACGCCATGCCCAGCCACCAGACGCTGACGGCAGCAGCCACCACCAGATATTTGTAGCCGGCGTATCCGCCCAGCGTCAGCATCAGCGTGGCAATCATAAACGCCAGAATGTAGAGCGTAATATGATTCTTCGCTACCGAGATGCCTTTCACCACCGGCAGAACCGGGATGTTCGCTGCCTGGTAATCTTTAAAACGGAAGATGGCAATCGCGTACGAATGCGGCATCTGCCACAGGCTAAAGATCGCCAGCAGGATTAACGCGCCTGCATCAAACTCGTTGGAGACCGCACAATAACCGATCACCGGTGGCGCGGCACCAGACAGACTACCGATCAGCGTTCCGTAGACTGAATTACGCTTCATATAGAGGCTGTAAACGCCGACGTACACCACGAAGCCCATCACCGCCAGCCACATGGCCAGCGGGTTAGCGCCGAAATAGAGCAACGCAAAGCCAGCAATACCCAATACAGTGGCATAAACCAGGCTTACTTTCGCGGAGATGAGGCCTTTTACCAGCACCCGATTCCTGGTTCTCTCCATTTTGATGTCGATGTCGCGGTCAATCACGTTGTTGAAGACACAACCTGATGCGACTACCAGTGACACGCCAACCAGTGCGGTGAGAAACAGGGCGTAATCAATGCTGCCTTTAGAGGCCAGCAGAAATCCGCCGATCACAGAAATTAAATTCCCGAAAATAATTCCTGGTTTTGTAACTTGCAGGTATTGCTTAAACATTACGCGCGACTCTTTAGTGAGGCATCATGTTGTAGTTGAGGTTCCACATGATCCACAGTGAGCCTACTACGACAATCAGGATGATAATTGCCGAGAAGACAATGGCCACCATGTTCCAGCCACCCTCAGACTTGCTGTCTAAATGCAGGAAGTAGACCAGGTGCACCAGCACCTGAATTACTGCACAGACCAGCACAACACCGAGAATGGTACCGTGAGATGCACTGCCATCCATTACCATCCAGAACGGGATTGCCGTCAGGATGATAGAGAGGATGAAGCCGATCATGTAAGACTTCACGCTACCGTGAGAAGCGCCATGTTCGTTAACAGAATGACTCATTACATGGCTCCCATCAGGTAAACAACGGTGAAGACGCAAATCCAGACCACGTCCAGGAAGTGCCAGAACAGGCTCAGACACATGATACGAGTACGGTTAGTGGCATTCAGGCCGCGTTTAGACACCTGGAACATCAGTACCAGCATCCAAATCAGACCGGAGGTCACGTGCAGACCGTGGGTACCGACCAGCGTAAAGAAGCCAGACAGGAAGCCACTGCGATCCGGACCGAAGCCTTCAGCAATCAGGTGATGGAATTCATAGATTTCCATGCCGATGAAGCCCAGACCAAACAGGAAGGTCAGCGCCAGCCAGCCGATAACGGCACCTTTTTGCTCCTTGTTCATCGAGATAACAGCCATGCCGTAAGTGATCGAACTCAACAGCAGCAGGGCGGTTTCTACCAGAACAAACGGCAGTTCAAAGATATCTTTACCTGCCGGGCCACCGGCAGTGTTGTTGACCATAACTGCATAGGTCGCAAACAGGGTTGCGAAGATAATGCAGTCACTCATCAGGTAGATCCAGAAGCCAAAGACTTTATTGGCTCCTGCATCGTGATGCCCATGCTCCGCATGGGCGTCGTGGTGATGCTTAATCAGAGTTTCAGTTGACATTATTTCAGACCTGCTTTGCTGATTTCGTCAAAGTGCTGCTTCTCAATCTTCTCAACTTCGGCAACCGGTACGTAGTAATCCACGTCTTCGTCGAAGCTCTTCACAATCCAGGTAACGATCATGCCGAGGAATGAGAGGCCAGCCAGCCACCAGATATGCCAGATCAGCGCGAAGCCCATAACCGTGGCGAATGCACAGATGATCAGTGCAGCACCGCTGTTTTTCGGCATATGAATTTCTTCATATTTTTCCGGCTGTTTGTACGCTTCGCCTTTCTCTTTCATTTCCCAGAAAGCGTCACGCTCATGGACATGCGGGATGACAGCAAAGTTGTAGAACGGTGGTGGTGAAGAGGTTGCCCACTCCAGCGTACGGCCGCCCCACGGGTCACCGGTCACATCGCGGTTCTGGTCACGGTCACGTACCGAAACGTAGAACATGGTCAGCTGACACAGGATACCCATTGCAATCAGACCCGCACCGACCGCAGCAACCACCAGTAAGGAGTGGAACTGTGGATCGATATCCTGGCTCAGACGACGGGTCATACCCATGAAGCCCAGTGCGTACAGCGGCATAAAGGCAACGAAGAAGCCAATGATCCAGAACCAGAATGCGCGCTTACCCCAGGTTTCGTTCAGGGTGAAGCCAAAGGCTTTCGGGAACCAGTAGGTCACGCCCGCCATACAACCGAACACCACACCACCGATAATCACGTTATGGAAGTGTGCAATCAGGAACAGGCTGTTGTGCAGAATGAAGTCAGCGCCCGGAACGGCCAGCAGTACGCCGGTCATACCCCCTACGGAGAAGGTTACCAGGAAGCCAACGGTCCACAGCATGGCAGAGTGCATCTGAATGCGGCCCTGATACATGGTGAACAGCCAGTTAAAGATTTTAACCCCGGTCGGAATCGCGATGATCATCGTCATGATACCGAAGAAGGCGTTAACGTTGGCTCCCGCACCCATGGTGAAGAAGTGGTGCAGCCAGACGATGAACGACAGTACGGTAATGGCGATGGTCGCCCACACCAGCGAGGTGTAACCAAACAGACGTTTTTTGGAGAAGGTCGCCGTAATTTCTGCGAACACACCAAACACCGGCAGAACCAGAATGTAAACTTCCGGATGTCCCCAGACCCAGATCAGGTTGACGTACATCATCATGTTCCCGCCCATTTCATTGGTGAAGAAATGGAAGCCGAGATAACGATCAAGGGTCAACAGTGCCAGCGTAACGGTAAGAACCGGGAACGCAGCGATGATCAGGACGTTGGTGCAGAGCGCGGTCCAGGTAAATACCGGCATTTTGAACAGGCTCATGCCCGGTGCGCGCATCTTCAGAATGGTCACGAAGAAGTTAATACCGGTTAAGGTCGTACCAATACCGGAAAGCTGGAGACTCCAGATCCAGTAATCGACCCCGACGCCGGGACTGTACTCCGCGCCGGAGAGCGGCGGATATGCCAGCCAGCCGGTCTGTGCGAACTCGCCCACACCCAGCGACAGGTTAACCAGGATCACACCGACCGCAGTAAACCAGAAGCTCAGGTTGTTCAGGAACGGGAACGCCACGTCGCGTGCGCCAATCTGCAGCGGTACGGCGATGTTCATCAGGCCAACCACGAACGGCATCGCCACGAAGAAGATCATAATCACGCCATGCGCGGTAAAGATCTGGTCGTAGTGGTGCGGTGGTAATATGCCCGCTTCCCCGGCCGAAGCCAGTACCTGTTGGGTACGCATCATGATCGCATCAGCAAAGCCACGCAGCAGCATGACAAAGGCCATGATGATATACATGATACCCAGTTTTTTGTGGTCAACAGACGTTAGCCATTCTGACCACAGATATTGCCATTTACCAAAATAGGTGATGGCAGCAACCAGCGCCAGACCACCTAAGATGATACCGGCGACCGTAACCATGATAATCGGCTCATGGTACGGCACTGCATCCAGTGTTAATTTTCCGAACATCGTATTATTCCTCGGCTCCCGCGGAAGCGGCGTGACTCATGTCCATACCTTCGTGCTCAGGCATGTCCATTTTCCCGTGGCTCATCTTGAACTTGTTAATGACTTGCAAGAACAGTTTCGGATCAGCTGAAGAGAAATATTCCACCGGATGATTTTCGCTTGGCACAGCCACTTTCTCGAAATCTTCCATAGTGTTCAGCGTGTTAGGGGCTGCTTTAACTTTAGCCACCCACTGCTGGAATTCCGCATCGTCTTTGGTTGCAATGGCTTTGAACTTCATGCCAGAGAAACCGCGACCACTGAAGTTCGCAGAGATACCGTCGAAAGTCCCTGGCTCATTCGCAATCAGATGCAGCTTGGTCTGCATACCAGCCATTGCATAAATCTGGCTGCCGAGTGTCGGGATGAAGAAAGAGTTCATGACGGAGTTGGACGTGATTTTGAAGTTCACTGGCGTATTTGCCGGGAAGGCAATCTGGTTGACGGTCGCAATACCCTGTTCCGGGTAAATGAACAACCATTTCCAGTCCAGTGCAACCACATCGATTTCAACCGGTTTCACATCGGATTGCAGCGGTTTGCTGGGCTCCAGTGCGTGGGTTGATTTCCAGGTCAGCACGCTGAGGAAGAGAATGATCAGGATCGGAATGGTCCAGACCACGGCTTCCACTTTGTTAGAGTGTGACCAGTTCGGGCTGTACTTCGCATTCGTGTTGGACGCCCGATATTTCCAGGCAAACACCACGGCCATCAAGACTGCGGGAATCACGACGATCAACATCAGGCCAAAGGCAGTCAGTATCAGCGAACGTTGCTCCAGTGCAATCTGTCCTTTGGGATTTAACAATGCACTATCGCAGCCACTCATTAATAAAGTGCCTGCAATTAATGACAAAATCCCCAAACTTTTATTGTATTTACTGAGTCTCATTTAACGACCTCAATGACAAAGGGCTCTATTGTCGTTTAAGTGTGCGCGCATTTTACGGGAAGGTTTATGCAGTGTAAACCAGCTTAAGGATGTGTCAGAGGCGTGTTGACACCTTTTGCTAAGGGTGTCACAGATGTTGCTTCAGGTGACAAATTATTAACGCAGACAAGCAGTTGGGGCCAATATAACAAAAACCAATGGAAGTAACCGCTAAAAAATCAGGGAAAGGAATAACCCTTACTTTTATCTCCAGATTATTTAACAAATTCGCATCATTTGATCGATGAAATTTAACCAAACTAATTGCTCACCGGTTTTTAGTATTTCAGAGGATCCTATTATCGCAAGAATGTTTTTTTTAAAAATAACACGCGATGATAAAACCAGCTGCCCGCCGCGCTTCGGTAAAACAATAAGCAATCAGCGGTGAAACATTGATTCTGCTAATGACTGGTGGCAGGCGATGCGCCGCTGTTTTTTAGCGCCCGGTAGTCCAGCACCACACCAGACAGCACCGCCAGCAAGGTCAGCGCCATCCCGATTTCAAACAGCCGCGGCAGCCACAGCGTCAGCGTCAGCACGCCGAGCGCGTCGATCGCCAGCGCCAGCAACCACAGTGCCAGCAGGCTGCATCCGGCAGCAAACAGACGATTGGTCCAGCGATAACCCTGCGGGTAGCAGCTGCGGACCAGGAAAGTGCCGCTTTGCTGTACCTGATCCAGCGTCTGGCGGCAGAACGCTAGCAGCAGCAAGCCCGGCAGACCGGCGACTACGGTAAAGGCATAGAACGTCGGCCATCCCCACAGCTCAACCAGCCAGCCAGCTGCCGGACCGACATAGACCCGGCCAACGGCGGAGAGCGCCGACAGCAGCGCAAACTGGGTGGCGGAAAAGGATTTGTTACACAGCGTCATAAGCAGCGCCACAAATGCCGCTGTCCCCATGCCGCCGCACAGATTTTCAACAAATACCGCGCTCGCCATGCTCCACAACTGCTTGTCGGTTACCGCCAGCAGCCAGTAGCCAAAATTCGATATCGCCTGCAGCAGGCCAAAAATCATCAACGCCCGGAACAGGCTCAGGCGCTGCATCAGCACCCCGCCATATAACGCACCGATAATCGTCGCCAGCAGGCCAAGCGTTTTGTTGACCAGTCCGACGTCACCGGCATTGAAGCCCACGCCACGAATCAGGAAGGTAGTCGTCAGCGAGGCAGCAAACGCATCGCCCAGCTTATAAAGGATGATCAGGGTGATCAGCAGCCAGGCATTGTTGCGCTGGAAAAAATCTTTTAACGGATCGACCACCGCCTGACGCAGCGTATGTGGCGTGGTGATGTGAGTGTCCGGTTCGCTGGCCAGCAGGGTGGCGATAATGCCGGGCACCAGCATCAGCGCCATCAGCCAGTAGGTCGCCTGCCAGCCCAGATAGCGATCGGCCAGCCACAGCGCGAGTCCGCCCGAAATCAACATCGCCAGCCGGTAGCCCAGCACGGTGATTGCCGCACCGCTACCGCGCTCTTCCGGCGGCAGGATGTCAGTTTTCCAGGCGTCAAAAACGATATCCTGCGAAGCAGAGCAGAAGGCGATCACGACCGCCAGTGCGGCCATCAGGGTCAGATCCCTGCTGGGTTGCAGAAAACCCATCGCCACAATGCCGCCAATCAGCGCCAGCTGACTGAGCAGTAACCAGCCACGACGCCGTCCGAGAAACGGCGGAGTATAGCGGTCCATCATGGGCGACCAGAGAAACTTAAACACGTAAGCCTGACCCACCAGCGAAAAAAAGCCGATGGTTTTCAGGTCAACATTTTCTACCGTCATCCACGCCTGCAGCGTCCCGGCAGTCAGCGCGAGCGGCAGCCCGGAAGCAAAACCGAGTAACAGTAATACGGCGGCGTTTTTTTGACTGAAGAGACGAAGATAGTGGTTCATGCTGACCCTGAATGTAGCGATGTGCCCGGCACAGAGCCGGGCAGGCGTGAAGCGGAATTAACGGGCGTTTTGCTTGATGAAGTCATTGACGCTGGTGTCCTGCGCCATATCAGCGATGACATCGCTCATGGTGGAGTTCACTGCGTTAGTAATCTTCTGGTTACTGGCGCTGAACGCACCTTCTACGCTGTAGGTCTGGCGGTAGTTTTTAACCTGCTTGTTGCCGTTTTTGGCGGTGGCGATGATCGAGATATCCGCTTTGGTGGTGATGCTGTAGCGCACATTGCCCTGCGTCACGTCGGCATACAGATTGTTCACCACAATCTGCAAATCAACTGCGCCATTCGGACCCACCATATAACCGCGTGCGGTCATTTGCTTCTCCAGCACTTCCTGCAGCAGGAAACGCAGATCGCGCGATGGCGTCAGGGTCACTAACTGACCATCACGGTTCACTTTCGCCAGCGCCTGATCGCTACGCTGATCGGCACCGTTAATGCTGACGGTAACGCCCATCAGGCCGGGATCCTGCTGCGGCAACTGAATTTTTGGCTGGATAGTGAGGGTATTATTGCTGGTTGCACAGCCGGCCAAAATGAACGCAGCCAGCAGCGGGAATAACAGTTTTTTCAACATACTTTTTCTCGTTGGTGTCGGGGGTTGGTTTGCAAAAACTGCCGCCATCATAGCATTGCCCGGCAGTGAAAAAAGCCCCGTCAAAGTGGAAAATGCGTATCAGGCGGATTTTAGATTGGATCGTTCAGCGCCGGGTTTGCTGATGCTTTCCTCTGCGTTATCATGCGCGCCGACGAAGCGCGGGCCGCAAATCGAATATTTACCGTCCGGCTACGGGAAAGCGCGGTAAAAGCGACTAATATTGAAAGAGATGGGGCACAGCGCTCGCCATTGAGGAGTAATACCCATGATTCGCGAACAAATAGAAGAAAAGCTGCGCCTGGCTTTTGAGCCGGCTCATCTGGAAGTGCATGACGAAAGTTATCGACACAATGTTCCTGCCGGGTCTGAGAGCCATTTCAAAGTGGTCATTGTCAGTGATTGCTTTGCGGGCCAACGTTTCCTGGCGCGTCATCGCTCCATCTACGGTGAACTCGCGGCCGAATTAGCCGGCAGCGTGCACGCCTTAGCACTTCATACCTATACCCTGAAAGAGTGGGAAGGACTGCAGGATACGGTACTGGCGTCGCCGAACTGTCGCGGTGCCGGAACGCTCGCCTGATCACCCCTCACGAAAACGGCCTGCGGGCCGTTTTTTTTGCTTATTTAGCCAGAAACGCGATCTCCGGCTCAAAAAAGCAGCAAAGCTGCTGAAAAGTGGTGAGTTAGCGTCCTCGACTCATTCCGGCGATGTCGCTATAATGCTGCGTCTATTTTTCCGGAATGTCTTCGGGACGCTTCTGGTAACAGGGATCAGGTTCTCTTCACGGAAGCCGTCCCGGTTGTTGGATACGGCGCATTTCACTATGTGTGGTGTCTGAAGTTGACCGAGCACGTGATTTTTTGAGGTAACAAGATGCAAGTTTCTGTAGAAACCACTCAGGGCCTGGGCCGTCGCATTACGATTACTGTCGCTGCTGACAGCATCGAAAGCGCTGTAAAAAAAGAACTGGTTGACGTTGCCAGGAAAGTCCGTATCGATGGTTTCCGTAAAGGCAAAGTGCCGATGAACATCGTTGCGCAGCGTTACGGCGCTTCTGTCCGTCAGGACGTGCTGGGCGATCTGATGACGCGTAACTTCGTTGACGCCATCATCAAAGAGAAGATCAATCCGGCTGGCGCACCAAACTATGTGCCGGGCGAATATAAAGAAGGTCAGGATTTCACCTACTCGGTTGAATTCGAAGTTTATCCAGAAGTTGAGTTGAAAGGCCTGGAAAACATCGAAGTCGAAAAACCACTGGTTGAAGTGACTGATGCTGATGTTGACACCATGCTGGACACCCTGCGTAAGCAGCAGGCTAACTGGATCGAAAGCGATGCAGCAGCCGGTCCGGAAGATCGTGCCACTATCGATTTCAACGGTTCTGTTGACGGTGAAGAATTCGAAGGCGGAAAAGCCTCTGATTTCGTACTGGCAATGGGCCAGGGCCGCATGATCCCAGGCTTTGAAGAAGGCGTTGTGGGTCACAAAGCGGGCGAGACTTTCACTATCGACGTGAAATTCCCGGACGACTACCACGCGGAAAACCTGAAAGGCAAAGACGCGAAGTTCGAGATCGTGCTGAAGAAAGTTGAGACGCGCGAACTGCCAGAACTGACCGAAGAGTTCATCAAGCGTTTCGGCGTTGAAGATGGTTCCGTTGCCGGTCTGCGTGCTGAAGTGCGTAAGAACATGGATCGTGAGCTGAAAGGTGCAATCCGTAACCGCGTGAAAACGCAGGCGATTGATGGCCTGGTCGCGGCGAACGACATCGACGTGCCCGCCGCTCTGATCGACAGCGAAATCGACGTTCTGCGTCGCCAGGCTGCACAGCGTTTCGGT
Organism: Pantoea sp. PGP6; assembly: GCF_053474785.1. Classification (NCBI taxonomy): domain Bacteria; kingdom Pseudomonadati; phylum Pseudomonadota; class Gammaproteobacteria; order Enterobacterales; family Erwiniaceae; genus Pantoea; species Pantoea sp. PGP6. The sequence goes on along the minus strand of NZ_JBQBMA010000001.1, from coordinate 3,333,135 downwards.
GGCAACGAGCAGCAAGCGCTGGAACTGCCACGCGAACTGTTTGAAGAGCAGGCGAAACGCCGTGTGGTAGTTGGCCTGCTGCTGGGCGAAGTGATTCGTACCCACGAGCTGAAAGCTGACGAAGCCCGCGTTAACGCGCTGATTGAAGAGATGGCGTCTGCGTATGAAGATCCGCAGGAAGTGATCGAGTTCTACAGCAAGAATAACGAGCTGATGAACAACATGCGCAACGTCGCACTGGAAGAGCAAGCGGTTGAAGCGGTTCTGGCGAAAGCCAAAGTGACCGAGAAAGAGACCAACTTCCAGGATCTGATGAATCAGACCGCTCAGGCCTGATCACCGATTTAACCGTCTGTGCTAAGCCCGTGACTGAAAAGTCGCGGGCTTTTTTGTGTTTCGCGTTTGAGCGCACACTCTTTGGCGCTATTTGCCTAATTATTCGGCAAATTATTCACGCATCGCTTTTTCCGGGTTAGCGATTGAAGAAAAGGTTGTTATGCTTGAAACAACTGGGCAGCATCCCCAGATACAGGGAGTATGCAAGAAAACAGTTATGCTGACTGATTAGCCGTCCTGAGGTGTCGGAAACAGGCTGAGCGTGGTTTTTTCCGCTCGTCTTACGTAGAATCGGTACAGAATGTTGCCAATGAAATTTATCCAGGAGACGGTAATGTCATACAGTGGCGATCGTGAATATACTGCACCGCACAATGCGCTGGTGCCAATGGTGGTCGAACAAACTTCGCGCGGTGAGCGTTCTTACGACATTTACTCCCGTCTGCTCAAAGAGCGCGTCATCTTTCTGACCGGCCAGGTTGAAGATCACATGGCCAATCTGATCGTGGCGCAGATGCTGTTTCTGGAAGCTGAGAACCCGGAAAAAGATATCTATCTCTACATCAACTCGCCAGGCGGGGTGATTACCGCCGGGATGTCGATCTACGACACCATGAAATTTATCAAACCAGATGTCAGCACCATCTGTATGGGACAGGCCTGCTCTATGGGCGCCTTCCTGCTGACTGCGGGCACCAAAGGTAAGCGTTTCTGCCTGCCAAATTCCCGCGTGATGATCCACCAGCCACTGGGTGGCTACCAGGGTCAGGCGTCAGACATTGAAATCCATGCGCGTGAAATCCTGAAAGTTAAGCAGCGTATGAACGAACTGATGGCTGAGCATACCGGTAAAACGCTGGAAGAAATTGAGCGTGATACCGAGCGTGACCGTTTCCTCTCGGCGAGTGAAGCGGTAGAGTATGGATTAGTCGATTCAATTCTGACGCATCGAGAATAAGACCCGACTTACCCTTGTCCTTACGCTATAGTTAACGGGATAAGGGTACCAGTTTGGGTTGAATGAATTTCGGCCGTCTCCGCACGGCCAGCGCCGTACGCCGGTATGGCCTGAGAACAAGAAGAGGTTAACTGATGACAGATAAGCGCAAAGACGGTTCAGGAAAGTTGCTGTACTGCTCTTTTTGCGGCAAAAGCCAGCATGAAGTGCGAAAGCTGATTGCCGGGCCGTCAGTGTATATCTGCGATGAGTGTGTTGATCTGTGTAACGACATCATTCGCGAAGAGATTAAAGAAGTTGCCCCGCATCGCGAACGTAGCGCGCTGCCTACACCGCATGAAATTCGCCATCACCTCGATGATTATGTAATCGGCCAGGAAAAGGCGAAGAAAGTGCTGGCTGTGGCGGTGTATAACCACTACAAACGCCTGCGTAACGGCGATACCAGCAATGGCATCGAACTGGGCAAAAGTAACATTCTGCTGATTGGCCCGACCGGTAGCGGTAAAACGCTGCTGGCAGAAACACTGGCACGCTTGCTGGATGTGCCGTTCACCATGGCTGACGCCACCACGCTGACCGAAGCGGGTTACGTGGGTGAAGATGTGGAAAACATCATTCAGAAACTGCTGCAGAAGTGCGACTACGACGTGCAGAAAGCGCAGCGCGGCATCGTTTATATTGATGAAATCGACAAAATCTCACGTAAGTCTGATAACCCGTCGATTACCCGTGACGTTTCAGGCGAAGGCGTGCAGCAGGCATTACTGAAGCTGATTGAAGGCACCGTGGCTGCCGTTCCACCGCAGGGTGGACGTAAGCATCCGCAGCAGGAATTCTTGCAGGTTGATACCTCTAAGATTCTGTTTATCTGCGGCGGCGCATTTGCCGGACTGGATAAAGTGATTGCCCAGCGTGTGGAGACCGGATCGGGTATCGGTTTCGGCGCCACCGTAAAAGGCAAATCGCAGAAAGCCACCGAAGGCGAACTGCTTTCACAGTGTGAACCGGAAGATTTGATCAAATTTGGTCTGATCCCCGAATTCATCGGTCGTCTGCCGGTAGTCGCTACCCTGAGCGAACTGAGTGAAGAAGCGCTGATACAGATTCTGCGTGAACCGAAAAACGCCCTGACCAAACAGTACCAGGCGCTGTTTAACCTGGAAGGCGTTGAGCTGGAATTCCGTGACGAGGCGTTAACCGCTATCGCGAAAAAAGCGATGTCACGCAAAACCGGCGCACGTGGTTTACGTTCAATCGTCGAAGGGGCGTTGCTGGAAACGATGTACGACCTGCCGTCGATGGACGATGTCGAAAAAGTGGTGATTGATGAATCAGTTATTGAAGGCCAGTCTGAGCCGATGCTGATTTACGGTAAGCACGAAGCGCAGGCTTCTGGCGAATAAATAAACAGATCATCCAGGTTGTCATCTTAAAAAAGGGGAAAATGTTTCCCCTTTTGCTTTTCTCGCCTCTGTGACGTTGAATGTCGGACGATCATCCCCATATACTCAGATACCTGTGGGTTTAACTGCATACCTGCCTGATGCGGTTCCCATCACCTGGCGGACATTAAACTAAGAGAGAGCTCTATGAATCCTGAGCGTTCTGAACGCATTGAAATCCCCGTGTTGCCGCTGCGCGACGTGGTGGTTTATCCGCACATGGTAATTCCGTTGTTTGTTGGCCGGGAAAAATCAATTCGGTGCCTCGAAGCCGCAATGGATCATGATAAGAAGATCATGCTGGTCGCACAGAAAGAGGCTTCAACGGATGAACCTGGCATTAACGATCTCTTCTCGGTAGGGACCGTTGCATCTGTATTGCAAATGCTGAAACTGCCGGACGGTACGGTTAAAGTGCTGGTCGAAGGTTTGCAGCGCGCCCACATCACCACGCTGGCGGATAACGGTGATCATTTTGTGGCCGAGGCTGAATATCTGGTGTCGCCAGAGATTGAAGAGCGCGAGCAGGAAGTGCTGGTGCGCACCGCAATCAATCAGTTTGAAGGCTACATCAAACTTAATAAAAAGATCCCGCCTGAGGTTTTAACCTCGCTGAACAACATTGACGATGCGGCCCGTCTGGCTGACACCGTCGCTGCACATATGCCGTTGAAACTGGCAGACAAACAGTCTGTGCTGGAGATGTCCGACGTTAACGAACGTCTGGAATATCTGATGGCGATGATGGAGTCTGAAATCGATCTGCTGCAGGTTGAGAAGCGTATTCGCAACCGCGTTAAAAAGCAGATGGAGAAGAGCCAGCGTGAGTACTATCTGAATGAGCAGATGAAGGCGATTCAGAAAGAGCTGGGCGAGATGGACGATGCGCCTGACGAGTACGAAGCGTTAAAACGCAAAATCGACGCGGCCAAAATGCCGGAAGAGGCGCGTGAAAAAGCCGAAGCTGAGCTGCAGAAGCTGAAAATGATGTCTCCGATGTCAGCGGAAGCGACCGTGGTACGTGGCTACATCGACTGGATGGTGCAGGTTCCATGGAACGCGCGCAGCAAAGTCAAAAAAGATCTGCGTAAAGCCCAGGAGACGCTGGATATCGACCATTACGGCCTTGAGCGCGTGAAGGATCGTATCCTTGAATATCTTGCGGTGCAGAGTCGCGTCAGCAAAATCAAAGGCCCGATCCTCTGCCTGGTCGGACCGCCAGGGGTAGGTAAAACCTCCCTCGGTCAGTCGATCGCGAAAGCGACCGGACGTAAATATGTACGTATGGCGCTGGGCGGCGTACGTGACGAAGCCGAGATCCGTGGTCACCGTCGTACCTATATCGGTTCGATGCCGGGCAAGCTGATCCAGAAAATGGCTAAAGTCGGGGTTAAAAACCCGCTGTTCCTGCTGGATGAGATTGACAAAATGTCGTCCGACATGCGTGGCGATCCGGCTTCAGCATTGCTGGAAGTGCTTGATCCAGAACAAAACATTGCGTTCAACGATCACTATCTGGAAGTCGATTATGACCTGTCAGATGTGATGTTCGTGGCGACCTCGAACTCCATGAACATTCCGGCACCGCTGCTGGACCGTATGGAAGTGATTCGTCTATCGGGTTACACCGAGGATGAAAAACTGAACATCGCCAAACAGCATCTGTTGCCGAAACAGATTGAGCGTAACGCGCTGAAAGCCAATGAGATCACGGTCGAAGACAGTGCGATTGTCGGCATTATCCGTTACTACACGCGTGAAGCCGGGGTGCGTAGCCTTGAGCGTGAGCTGTCGAAATTGTGCCGTAAAGCGGTCAAGTCGCTGCTGATGGACAAGACGAAAAAGCACATCACTATCAATGGTGAAAACCTGAAGGATTTCCTCGGGGTGCAACGCTTCGACTACGGTCGTGCTGACAGTGAAAACCGCGTGGGCCAGGTAACCGGTCTGGCGTGGACCGAAGTGGGTGGCGATCTGCTGACGATTGAAACCGCCTGCGTACCGGGTAAAGGCAAGCTGACCTATACCGGTTCACTGGGTGAGGTGATGCAGGAGTCAATTCAGGCCGCCTTAACCGTGGTGCGTGCGCGTGCCGAGAAGCTGGGCATCAACGGCGACTTCTACGAGAAACGTGATATCCACGTTCACGTTCCGGAAGGGGCAACGCCGAAAGATGGTCCAAGCGCCGGTATTGCGATGTGTACGGCGCTGGTCTCCTGCCTGACCGGTAACCCGGTCCGTGCTGATGTCGCCATGACCGGTGAAATCACCCTGCGCGGACAGGTACTGCCGATTGGCGGACTGAAAGAGAAGCTGCTGGCAGCCCACCGCGGTGGCATTAAAACGGTGCTGATCCCGGACGACAACAAACGCGATCTGGAAGAGATTCCACAGAACGTGATTGCCGATCTCGACATCCATCCGGTCAAACGCATCGAAGAAGTGCTGAATCTGGCACTGGAAAATGCGCCGTACGGTATGCAGGTTGCGACCGCAAAATAGTGATTAACGGCATAAACCGTTAAAAAGCGAAGCTGGCAAGGCAATTGGCGCTTGCCAGCTTTTTTTTGTGCCGCTAATTTAGGTGGCTGCCGACGCGGTGTTCTCAGAGAAATTCCGTTGTTTCGGCTCCACAGGCTTGATATAACTTGCTGCGCGTGCGTATCCGGCGGGAAGCGCGGGTACGATGTGAAATAATAAAAGAGGGGATGAAGAGAGTGAATAAGTCACAGTTGATCGACAAAATTGCTGCGGATGCTGATATTTCTAAAGCAGCAGCGGGACGTGTTTTAGATGCATTCATGGGTTCTGTTTCTGACGCGCTGAAAGGCGGCGACGAAGTGGCGCTGGTCGGTTTCGGCACTTTCTCCGTGCGCGAGCGTGCTGCACGCACTGGCCGCAACCCACAAACCGGCAAAGAGATTACAATTCCGGCCGGTAAAGTACCGGGCTTCCGTGCTGGTAAAGCATTGAAAGACGCAGTCAATTAATAACAACGAAAACGTTCATTGACGTATTTTCTTCAGTGGATCAGAGGACGGTTAACGCGTTCTCATGTAACATACGGGCACATCAATCAGATGTGCCTTTTTTGTTTTAACCGGCGATAATCAGGCCATAATATGGACCGGAGCCGGCTTGAGGCTGACAGCGAAGTCTGCAGCTGCGTGATGCGTCAGGATACGGCGTATTGCGCCCGAGCTTTACATTCACACTACAGCGGAGTGTTGTCATACCATGATGGACAATTTACGCGCGGCGTCGAACCATGTCGTGCTCAAGATTATTTTGGGGTTGATTATCCTCTCCTTTGTGCTGACCGGCGTTGGCAACTATCTGATTGGCGGCAACAACGATTATGCGGCCAAAGTTAACGGTCAGGAAATCAGCCGGGCACAGCTGGAACAGGCGTTCAACAGCGAGCGCAGCCGTCAGCAGCAGATGCTGGGCGATCAATTTTCTCAGCTGGCCAGTAACGATGGTTATATGCAGCAGATCCGCCAGCAGGCGCTGTCGCAGTTAATCGATCAGGCCCTGCTCGACAGCTACATCAAAGACTTACATCTCAGCATCAGTGACGATCAGGTTAAGCAGGCGATTTTTAATCAGCAGGCTTTCCAGACCAACGGCAAATTTGATAATGCCAAATATCTCGGTCTGATCGGCAACATGGGCTTTTCTGCCGACCAGTATGCTGAAGCGCTGCGTAAGCAGCTCTCTAATCAGCAACTGATCAATGCGGTGGCAAACACCGACTTCATGCTTAAGGGCGAAACCAGCAAACTGGTGGAGCTGGTTTCACAACAGCGTGTTATTCGTCAGGCGACCCTCGACGTCAATGCTCTGGCGGCTAAGCAGACCGTGACTGATGACGAGATAAATCAGTATTACCAGCAGCATAAAACCAGCTTCATGGCGCCGGAGCAGTTCCGTGTCAGCTACATCCTGATGGATGCAGCCAGCATGCAACAGGATGCCAGCGAGGCCGATATTCAGGCCTGGTACGACCAGCATAAAGCTGACTACACCCAGCCGCAGCGTAATCGCTACAGTGTTATTCAGACCAAAACGGAAGCGGACGCCAATGCGTTGCTGACCCAGCTGAAAGGCGGCGCCAGCTTCACCGAACTGGCGAAAAGCAAATCCATCGACCCGATCTCTGCGCGTAAGGGCGGGGATATGGGCTGGCTGGAACCTGCGACCACGCCAGATGAGCTGAAAAATGCCGGTCTGACCGAAAAAGGCCAGATGTCCGGGGTGATTAAATCCTCAGTCGGTTTCCTGATTGTGCGTCTCGACGATATCCAGCCAGAGCAGGTTAAGCCGCTGGATGAAGTTCGTGATGCCATTGCGGCCAAAGTGAAGCAGGAGAAGGGCGTCGATGCCTTCTATAAACTGCAGCAGAAAGTCAGCGAAGCGGCCAGCAACGATAACGAATCGCTGGTGGGTGCCGAGCAGGCTTCCGGCCTGAAAGCCAAAGAAACCGGCTGGTTCAGCCAGGATGCGCTGCCGAAGGAACTCGACTTTGACGCGGTGAAACAGGCGATCTTTAACGGTGGACTGGTCGGGCAGAATGGTGCACCGGGCAATAACTCTGACATCATCAGCGTCGACGGTGACCGGGCCTTTGTGCTGCGCGTCAGCGAGCATAAGCCGGAAGCAGTGAAGCCGCTGGATCAGGTTAAAACTCAGATTGCTGACACCCTGAAACACGATAAAGCTACCCAACAGGCGAAATCGCAGGCTGACAAGCTGCTGGCCGACCTTAAAGCCGGTAAACAGGATGCGTTAACCGCCGCAGGTCTGACCCTGAGCGCCAGTAAAACGGTCGATCGTAATGCCCAGGACCCGGTTGCACAGGCGGCTTTCAATCTGCCACAGCCGGCGGAGAATAAACCGTCGTGGGGCGTGAGCGAAGATATGCAGGGTAATGTGGTGCTGGTGGCGGTGGATAAAGTCACTACCGGCAGCATGCCACAGGCGCAGATCGATGAAATGGTCAAAGGCGTGACGCAGAATAATGCCCAGCTGGCGTTTGAAGCCCTGCTGCAAAATCTGCGCAAAGAGGCAAAAATTAAGTACGGCGCAGCCGCACAAATGCAGTAAGCCTCGCAGAACCTGCGTAACAAATGAAATAATCAAAGGCCGCATTCGCGGCCTTTTCCATATCTGCAATTTGGCTTTTGAAGCCATCCGGCGGGGATGCCATCCTGTGGCTGCTGTTAACCACAAGGAGAAACACAGCATGGCTAAATCGACTTTATGTGCCCTCTATTTTTCACTCGCGCTGGGCGGCGCGTTCTATCAGACCTCACTGTCTGCCGCACCTGCGCCTGCTTCGGACAGCAGCGCAGCTGCGAAAAGTATTTTGCCGTCCACACCATCTGCGGTCGTCACGCCGCAGGAGCAGGTCAGTATCAATCAGGCCACAGCCGAGCAGCTCTCTGCCGCCATGCAAGGTGTCGGGCTGAAGAAGGCGCAATCAATCGTCAGCTACCGTGAGCAGTACGGACCGTTCAGCGCCATCCAGCAGTTAAATGAGGTGCCGGGTATTGGCAATTCGCTGCTGGAGCGTAATGCGGCCCGCCTGAAATTGTGAGGCGCCACGCATCTCTGATGCTTTGTCTGCTGTAGCAGAACGACTCTGCTAAAGTGAACAGGTCCAACCAGTTCACTCGCAGCAGCAGGAGAGCATAAACATGCAGACCACAATTAAAGTGCGCGGCTACCATCTTGATGTCTATCAGCACGTTAACAACGCGCGCTATCTCGAATTCCTTGAGGAGGCGCGCTGGCAATGGCTGGAAGAAGTTGAGGCATTTCACTGGCTGCTGGAACAGAAACTGGCATTTGTGGTGGTGAATATCAATATCAACTATCGTCGCCCGGCCGTGCTGGGCGACGTACTGGCAATCGACAGCCAGATTACCCAGTTGAACGGTAAAAGCGGAATTATTGCGCAGCGGGTGTTGCTGGCGGGAGAAGAGACGGTGGTCGCTGATGCCGCGCTGACCTTCGTTTGCATCGACCTGAGAACCCAGAAGGCGGTACCGCTGGAGGGAGAATTGCGTGAACGACTGACGCGCCTGATGGCCTGAGCACATTGTGGCGCATCCTGATGAAGCAGAGGCGGCAACTGTGGCGTGATTGCCGCCCCGATAGGCTTACTTCAGGCCGCTTTTGGCCTTCATGGCGGCCATGACGCCGGCACGATCGTTAAGGTAGCCCTGCAGGCCATTGGCGCGTAAATGGCAGGCGGCACACTCACCGCATCCATCGCCTTTCACGCCGTTGTAGCAGGTCAGGGTCTGCTCGCGTACCAGTGGTAACTGCTGCCAGTAGTCCGCCAGCGCCCAGGTTTCAGCTTTATTCAGCCACATCAGCGGAGTTTCAAAACGGACCTCACGCGCCATACCGAGGCTGACCGCATGATTCAGCGCTTTGACAAACTCATCGCGGCAGTCGGGATAGCCGGAAAAGTCCGTTTCACATACCCCGGTAATTACCGCTTCCGCTTCAACCTGATAGGCATAAACTGACGCCAGGGTCAGGAACAGGATATTGCGGCCCGGTACGAAGGTGCTCGGCAAGCCGCTGGCGTTGGGATCGTAGGTCGGAACCGGGATGTTATCTCGCGTCAGGCTGCTGACAGCCAGATCGTTCAGCATCGTAACATCCAGCACTTTATGGGCGCGTGCGCCCAGCCTGATGGCCAGGTCGCGTGCTACCTCGATCTCTTCACGATGACGCTGACCATAATCGAATGTGACACAGTGAACTTCATCGTATTGCTGTAACGCCTGAACAAGGCAGGTGGTGGAATCTTGTCCACCGCTAAAAACGACAACGGCGCGTTTCATGCTATTTTCCCGATGGTGAGTTATGCGCTTATGGTAATGCCTCACTCCGCCGCTGAACAGCTGTGCGGCCGATCAATCGGCGGTGGGATCCAGGCACGACTGAAATCGAACCAGCCCAGGGTGTTTAACTGAATGCCTTCAACGCCAGGCGGCGCGTAAATCTGATAGCGGTAATTGAATAGCGGCAGCAGGATACCGGCGCGCATTAGCTGATGATAGAGCTGATGCAGGGCCTGATCACGAGCCTCACTGTCGGCCAGTTGCTGCAGGGTCAGCAGTTGCGCTTGTACCGCTTCACCCTGAGCGGTGGCCATGAAAGGGCGCCATAATCTGTCGAGCTGTAACCAGCCTGCAAGAGTAAACACCGGCGCATCCCCGATCAGCCGATCCCCCATCACGATATCTGCTTCATCAAGCTGCGGCACGCTGTGCCAGCTCTTAACCTCATGAAATACCACCCGCAACGTGCAGCCGTGCTGTTGTAATAGCTGGCGCAGGGCCTCAGCGGTCTGGTGCAGTTCGACCGGCAGTTGATAATACAGCGTCAGGCTGGCTGGCAGTGGCAGTGGTTCGGCATCAATCGGCGGCACCGGCCAGCCTGGCAGTAACTCCTGGCTGGGGGTAATCAATCCTTCATCAAGCGGCAAGCGCGCGATAATGCCGCTTTGCTGGATCAGCTGGAACAGCCGTCGCGCCTGGGCAGGCGTAAAACCGGCGCGTGGACGACAGACCAGATAGCAAAAGCCAAGGCTGATACTGCTGCTGACCGGTTGCAGGGCTTTCAGATCGCCGGCGTCGCCAATCGCAATCTGCACAGGATGACGGCAACTGCTGCCGAGCATCGGATCAAACAGCTGCGGAGTAATCCAGTACTCCACCGCCTGCAGCAAGGGCAGACGCAGATGCCAGCGGGCATGACTTTCAATTCTCACCAGTTCCGGGGTGAAGTGCATTAGCTTCCAGGGGCCACTGCCGATACTGGCATCGTCGGGATGGGGCAGCAGGCACAGCAGGTGAGCGAGACGATGGGGCAGCCAGAAATCGCTGCGCCGCAGGGTAAACCGCACCGCGAGCGGATGAGGCGCATCGACTTCGATCACCTCAGCCAGCAGCGTGCTGACCCGCGGGTCCTGTAACAGCTGCTGCAACTGCGTGACCAGCTGAGCGGCCCGAATTGGCTCCTCGTTATGCCACACCAGCTGCGGGCGTAACCAGAACAGCCAGCGGCAGGCGGACTCATCGTGTTGCCAGTGGTGGGCCAGATCCCCGACCGGCTCGTCCTGCTCAAAACGGGTCAGCCCGGAATAGAGTTGACGCACCAGATGCTGCTCGGCCCGGCCGGTGATGTGTCGCGGCTCGGTACTTTCCAGCGGGCGATAGTACGGAATGCGCAGAACCGGTGAATCGTTCTGCCATTGCCCGCCCATCAGCGGCCGCAGCATATTAATCAGCCGTTCCGGCGGGACATCCAGCAATTGCAGCGCGTCGGCGGTATCCCCGGCATCCAGCTGGCTTTGCAGCAGCTGCTGACGTAGTTGCTCAGGCGAGCGCAGAAACTGCAGCTGTCCCTGTTTGCCGCGACCCGGTTCGCCGTGCCACTGCAACCAGCCGGCATGCTGCCATTGTGACAACAGGGTACGCAGATGGCGCTCACTACAAATGCAGTGGCGGGCCATCTCGGCAACGCAGGTTTGCTGGGCTGCGCCCTGGCTTTGCTGCCACAGGCGCTGAAACTGATTAAGACGGTTGAGCTGACGCATAGTAAACCCGGAACAGTTTTTTCAAAGTATTCACTATTAGTTCCGTAATTAACAGGCAATAGTAAGGCTCACCTTTACAGCAGAGGATTGATTATGGTGCGCTTAGCCGCCTTCGATATGGATGGCACCCTGTTACTGCCCGATCATCAGTTGGGCCAGCAAACGCTGGCGAGCCTGCATGCCCTGCATCAGCGCGGTATTCATCTGGCGCTGGCCACCGGTCGTCACCTGCTGGAGATGCAGATCCTGCGGCAACAGATGATCCTGCCGGCGTGGCTGATCACGGGTAACGGCACCCGGATACACGATCAGCAGGGTAATCTGCTGTTTGCCCAGGATCTGCCGCCTCAGGTGGCGGAAGAGGTGATCCACAGCCACTGGCAGACCCGCGCCAGCATCCATATTTTCAACGATCAGGGCTGGTTTACCGATCGTCCGCAGCCGGATCTGCTGGCGGCCCATCAGATGAGCGGGTTCCACTATCAGCTGCGCGATTTAAAAACCATGCCGGCACATCAGGTCACTAAAATCTGTTTTGTCGATCATCATCAGTCGCTCTGCCAGTTAAAAACGCAGCTGGATGCCGCGCTGGGCGAGCAGGCCAATATCTGTTTCTCTGCCGCCGATTGTCTCGAAGTATTGCCGAAAAACTGCAACAAAGGCAGCGCCCTGGCACGGTTATGCGATGGTCTTTCATTGACCCTGGCAGAGTGCATGGCGTTTGGCGATGCGATGAACGATCGGGAAATGCTGGCGCAGGCGGGGCACGGTTTCATCATGGGCAATGCGATGGCGCAGTTAAAGGCGGCGTTACCGCATCTGCCGGTCTTAGGACATTGCGAGACACAGGCGGTGTCTCACTATTTAAATCACTGGCTGGCGACACCCCACCTCGCGTATTCCCCCGAATGCTGAGGATTGCCGTGTACCGGACAGGATGTCCGGTTTTTTATTCCAGCTCGCGCTGCCACGGCGTGATATCACCGATGTGTTTCGCTACCCACTCCGGCTGATAATAACTATCCGGATAACGCTCGCCGCTGTCACACAGCAGCGTCACCAGCGCGCCCTGCTGGTTAGCCGCCCGTAAACGTTTCGCGACCTGCATCATGCCCCAGAAATTGGTACCGGTAGAGGCACCCGGTTTGCGTCCCAGAATTTTTTCCAGCTTCAGCATGGCGGCCAGCGTCGCACCATCGGGGACTTTGATCATTTCATCTATTACGTCTGGCATAAACGAAGGCTCCACCCGCGGACGACCAATGCCTTCAATCAGGCTGCCACGCGTGCTGGTCAGGCTGGCATCGCGCTGATGCCAGTAATCAAAAAATACCGAGTGCTGCGGATCGACCACCAGTAACTTCGTGGAGAAACCCTGATAGCGGATATAACGTCCCAGCGTAGCGGAAGTGCCGCCGGTACCGGCGCTCATGATCAGCGTATGGGGAACCGGATAGGGCTCATGCTGCATCTGGCGGAAAATGCTTTCGGCAATGTTGTTGTTACCGCGCCAGTCGGTTGCCCGCTCGGCATAGGTAAACTGATCCATAAAGTGGCCGTTCAGCTCGCGCGCCAGCCGTTCAGATTCGACATAAAGCTGGCAGGGATCGTCAACGAAATGGCACTGCCCGCCATAAAAGGTGATCTGCTCAATTTTCCGTTTCGCCGTGCTGGCAGGCATTACCGCGATAAACGGCAGGCCGAGCAGCCGTGCGAAGTACGCCTCAGAAACGGCAGTGCTGCCTGACGAGGCTTCAATTATTGGCGTATCCTGTTTAATCCAGCCGTTCACCAGGCCATACAGAAACAGTGATCGCGCCAGTCGGTGTTTGAGGCTGCCACTTGGATGGGTGCTCTCATCTTTCAGGTAAAACCAGATGCCGGGATAATCCGCCAGATCGAAACGGATCAGGTGGGTTTCAGCCGATCGTTGAAAATCGGCGTTAATTTCGTTGATAGCGTGGCGAATCCAGCAGCTGTGCATCTTACGCGTCCGGCAGAGAGAGTTGCGGCTATTTTAAGGCACGAGCAGGAAAAAGAGATTGCAATATTGACGCTAAAATAGCGCTAATGGAGAAAATCATTCTCTCGGAGTGGCGAATGTTAGATAAAACTGACCTGAAACTGCTGGCGTTGTTGCAACGCGATTGTACGCTGTCGCTGCAGGCATTAGCCGAGGCGGTCAACCTCACCACCACGCCCTGCTGGAAGCGCCTGAAAAAGCTCGAAGATGATGGCATTATTCGCGCTCGGGTGGCGTTGCTGGATGGCGAAAAAATCGGATTGTCACTGACGGCGTTTATGTTTGTGAAAACCCAACAGCACAGTCGCGACTGGTATCAGGCGTTTGTCTCGGTGGTCAACAGCATGCCGGAAGTGATGGCCTTTTACCGGATGGCCGGCGAGTATGACTATCTGCTGCGCATCCAGGTGGCCGACATGAAAAGTTATGATGCTTTTTACAAGCGGTTAGTCAACGGCGTCCCAGGCCTGATTGATGTAACCTCCAGCTTCGCCATGGAAGAGATTAAATACACCACGGCCTTACCTGTCGCCCCATAAAGGCATGAGATTGAGAACAGCGTTGTGCGATTATTCAGTCAATTAAGTTGGTACTTTCTGCGTGAGTGGCGGCGCTATCTGGGCGCGGTCACCTTACTGATCATTATTGCCATTCTGCAACTGTTGCCGCCGCATGTGGTCGGGGTAATCGTCGATGGCGTGACGCAAAACAGCATGAGCATGAGCCGCATCATGCTGTGGATCGGCGTGATGCTGGCTACCGCGCTGGTGGTTTATCTGCTGCGCTACGTCTGGCGGGTATTGCTGTTTGGTGCCTCTTACCAGCTGGCGGTCGAGTTGCGCGAAGATTTTTATCGCCAGCTGAGCCGTCAGCAACCCGCATTTTACCTGCGCCACCGTACCGGTGACCTGATTGCGCGCGCCACTAATGATGTCGATCGGGTGGTGTTTGCCGCCGGGGAAGGGGTACTGACGCTGGTCGATTCGCTGGTGATGGGCTGCGTTGTGCTGCTGGTGATGAGCACCCAAATCAGCTGGCAGCTGACGCTGCTTTCGCTGGTGCCGATGCCGATCATGGCAATCGTCATTCATCGCTACGGTAATCAGCTGCACCATCGCTTTAAGGTGGCCCAGGCCGCCTTCTCCAGCCTCAACGATCAGACGCAGGAGAGCCTGACCAGCATCCGGATGATCAAGTCCTTTGGTCTGGAACAGCATCAGTCGCAGCAGTTCTCTGACATCGCCCGCGATACCGGTGAAAAGAACCTGCGGGTGGCGCGAGTGGATGCCCGTTTTGATCCCACCATCTATATCGCCATCGGTTTTTCAAATCTGCTGGCGATCGGTGGCGGCAGCTGGCTGGTCTGGCACGATCAGATGACGCTGGGTCAGCTCACCAGTTTTGTGATGTATCTGGGCCTGATGATCTGGCCGATGCTGGCGCTGGCGTGGATGTTTAACATCGTCGAGCGCGGCAGCGCCGCCTGGAGCCGTATCCGCGCGCTGCTGGCGGAAGCGCCAGCGGTCGAAGATGGCGATAAAACCCTGCCACCGGAACCAGGCAACCTGCAGGTAGCGATCCGTGAATTTCACTATCCGGCCAGTGCCGGTCCGGTGCTGAGTCAGGTCAGTTTCGAACTGAAACCTGGCGAAATGCTGGGGCTGTGCGGCCCGACCGGCAGCGGCAAGAGTACGCTGCTCAGCCTGATCCAGCGCCATTTTGATATCCAGCAGGGCGATATCCGCTATCACCAGATTCCGCTGCCACAGCTGCGGCTGGACAGCTGGCGCAGCCGGCTGGCGGTGGTCAGTCAGACCCCGTTTCTGTTTTCTGACAGCGTCGCCAACAACATCGCGCTGGGAAAACCGGGTGCGACCCAGCAGGAAATTGAGCGGGCCGCCACGCTGGCCTGCGTTCACGAGGATATTCTGCGGCTGCCGCAGGGCTATGAAACCGAAGTCGGGGAGCGTGGCGTGATGCTGTCGGGCGGGCAGAAGCAGCGTATCTCGATTGCGCGCGCGCTGCTGCTGAACGCGGAAATCCTGGTGCTTGATGATGCGCTGTCGGCGGTAGATGGCCGTACCGAGCATGAAATACTGCACAATCTGCGCCAGTGGGGACGAGGCCGGACCCTGATCATCAGCGCCCACCGTTTATCGGCGCTGACTGAAGCCAGTGAAATTCTGGTGCTGCAGCACGGCACCATCGCGCAGCGTGGCGATCATGAAGCGCTGGCGGATCGCCCGGGCTGGTATCGCGACATGTACCGTTATCAGCAGCTGGAAGCCGCGCTGGATGACGATGAGAATGAGAAAGGAGTGCCGCATGGCTAAGTCTGCCCGCTTGTGGCCCACCCTGAAGCGCCTGTTAAGTTACGGCAAGCCGTGGCGGAAATCCCTGTCGCTGGCGGTGGGCATGTTATGGATTGCCGCCGCCGCCGAAGTGACCGGGCCGGTGCTGGTCAGTTACTTCATCGACAATCTGGTGGCGAAACATCAGATGCCGTGGGGGCTGGTTACCGGGCTGGTAGTGAGTTTTATCCTGCTGCAACTGCTGGCGGCCGCCCTGCATTACTGGCAGGCACTGCTGTTTAACCGCGCCGCCATTGGGGTGGTGCAGCGCTTGCGCAGTGACGTGATGAATGCCGCGCTGTGCCAGCCGCTCAGCGCCTTCGACACCCAGCCGGTCGGACAGATTATTTCGCGCGTCACCAATGACACCGAAGTAATCCGTGATCTCTATGTCACGGTGGTGGCGACGGTACTGCGCAGCGCGGCACTGGTAGGCGCCATGATGGTGGCGATGTTCAGCCTCGACTGGCGTATGGCGCTGGTAGCGATGATGATTTTCCCGCTGGTGCTGGTCGTGATGCTGATTTACCAGCGTTACAGCACGCCGATTGCCCGCCGGGTCCGCAGCTATCTGGCCGACATTAATAACGGCTTCAACGAAGTGATCAGCGGCATGAGCGTGATCCAGCAGTTTCGTCAGCAGGCGCGTTTTGGCGAGCGGATGGGCGAGGCGAGTCGTTCGCACTATCTGGCGCGGATGGAAACGCTGCGGCTTGACGGTTTCCTGCTGCGCCCGTTGTTAAGCCTGTTTTCAGCCATGGTGTTGTGCGGATTGCTGATGCTGTTCAGTTTCTCCGTGCCCGGCGTGTTTGAAGTCGGCGTACTGTATGCCTTTATTACCTATCTGGGACGGCTGAATGAGCCGCTGATTGAGCTCACCACCCAGCAATCGATGTTGCAGCAGGCGGTGGTCTCGGGCGAGCGGATCTTCGAGCTGATGGATGCGGCGCAGCAGCAGTATGGGCCCGACGCGCGGCCGCTGGCCACCGGTCGTCTGACCCTGAGAAACCTCAGCTTTGCCTATCGCGAAGATCGTGACGTGCTCAGCGAAATCAATCTTGAGGTGCCGTCACGCAGCTTTGTGGCGCTGGTCGGGCATACCGGCAGCGGCAAAAGTACCCTGGCAAATCTGTTAATGGGTTACTACCCGATTACCCGCGGTGAGATACGCATTGACGATCGTCCGATTGGCGAACTCAGCCATGCAGTACTGCGGCGGGGTATCGCGATGGTTCAGCAGGATCCGGTGGTGCTGGCGGATACGCTGCTGGCTAACGTCCGGCTTGGTCGCGAGATCAGCGAAGAGGCGGTCTGGACGGTGCTGGAGCAGGTGCAGCTGGCCCCTCTGGCGCGTGCATTGCCTGACGGCATTCACACCCGGCTGGGCGAGCAGGGCAACAATCTGTCTGTGGGTCAAAAGCAGCTGCTGGCGCTGGCGCGAGTCCTTGTCGATCTGCCGCAGGTGATGATCCTCGACGAGGCGACAGCCAATATCGACTCGGGCACCGAGCAGGCGATTCAGCAAACGCTGCGAACCCTTCGCCAGCACAGTACGCTGGTGGTGATCGCCCACCGGCTCTCAACAATTACCGAAGCGGATAACATCCTGGTGCTGCATCGTGGCAGGGTGGTCGAGCAGGGGAATCACGCGCAATTACTGGCGCTGCAAGGCCGTTACTGGCAGATGTATCAGCTGCAGCAGGTAGGTGATGATCTGGCGACGGGCATCCCCTTAACAACCGCAGGGTAAGTTGCACCTTTTTTGCGCGGTTTTATCAGAATAATCTGTATAAATGCACGCCTTTGATGCCTGGCGCACCAAAGGAGTGCATTCGCTTTTCTGGCAGTGCGCCATTCTCTGCGCTGCTGACTGACCCCCGACAAAACACGCCTTGCCCCGTCTCGCCTCGGTGATTGATTCCACGGTTTTTTTATTTATGGCACAGGCTTTGCTTAGATCCCTGCGTGTCCGTGAGACTCACTCATTTAATCGCTGGAGGGGATCCAATGAAGCTGGTTACCGTCGTAATTAAGCCATTCAAGCTGGAGGATGTGCGTGAAGCGTTATCCTCTATCGGCATTCAGGGGCTGACCGTCTCCGAAGTAAAAGGTTTTGGTCGTCAGAAAGGCCACGCGGAGCTGTACCGTGGCGCAGAATACAGCGTGAACT
Source organism: Pantoea sp. PGP6 (assembly GCF_053474785.1). Lineage (NCBI taxonomy): Bacteria > Pseudomonadati > Pseudomonadota > Gammaproteobacteria > Enterobacterales > Erwiniaceae > Pantoea > Pantoea sp. PGP6. The sequence continues at coordinate 3,315,232 of NZ_JBQBMA010000001.1, read as the reverse complement.
TCCTGCCTAAAGTCAAAATTGACATCGCCATCGCTGACGATCAGTTAGACGAAGTGGTGGATGTCATCAGTAAAGCGGCTTACACCGGCAAAATTGGCGACGGTAAAATTTTCGTGGCTGAACTGCAGCGCGTCATTCGTATTCGTACCGGCGAGACCGACGAAGCCGCTCTGTAATTAAGACTCAGTACTGTGATGGGATGGAAAAAAATGAATAAAGTTTTCGCTAAGTTGGGCCTCACCAGCCTGGCACTGTTACCATCGCTCGCGATGGCTGCACCTGCCGTTGCGGACAAGGCTGATAACGCATTTATGATGATTTGCACCGCGCTGGTGCTGTTTATGTCGATTCCAGGTATTGCGCTGTTTTACGGCGGATTGATTCGCGGCAAGAACGTCCTCTCCATGCTGACACAGGTTGCGGTCACCTTTTCTCTGGTCTGCGTATTGTGGATGGTTTACGGCTATTCACTGGCCTTTAGCGAAGGTAACGCCTTCTTTGGTGGCTTCGGCTGGGCGATGCTGAAAAACATCCAGCTGACCGCAGTAATGGGCAGCTTCTACCAGTATATCCACGTTGCCTTCCAGGCATCGTTTGCCTGTATCACCGTCGGCCTGATTGTCGGTGCCATTGCTGAACGTATCCGTTTCTCTGCCGTGCTGATTTTTGTTGGTGTCTGGCTGACCCTGGCCTATCTGCCTATCGCACATATGGTGTGGGCGGGCGGCTTCCTGGCTCAGGATGGCGCGCTGGACTTCGCTGGCGGCACCGTGGTGCACATCAATGCCGCAGTTGCCGGACTGGTTGGTGCTTATCTGGTTGGCAAACGTGCTGGCTTCGGCAAAGAAGCGTTCAAACCGCATAACCTGCCAATGGTCTTCACCGGTACCGCCATCCTCTATGTGGGCTGGTTCGGCTTCAACGCCGGTTCTGCCTCGGCGGCTAACGAAATTGCGGCGCTGGCCTTCCTGAATACCGTTGTCGCTACTGCGGGCGCGGTGCTGTCATGGACCTTTGGTGAGTGGGCCGTACGCGGTAAACCTTCACTGCTGGGCGCCTGTTCTGGCTTCATTGCCGGGCTGGTGGCTATTACTCCAGCCTGTGGTTACGTGGGTGTCGGCGGGGCGTTGATTATTGGTCTGGTTGGTGGACTGGCCGGACTGTGGGGCGTCACCACCCTGAAGAAATGGCTGCGGGTGGACGATCCCTGCGATGTGTTCGGCGTGCACGGCGTCTGCGGCATCGTGGGCTGTATCCTGACCGGCGTCTTCGCTTCTTCTTCACTGGGCGGTGTGGGCTACGCTGAGGGCGTGACCATGGGCCATCAGGTGTGGGTGCAGCTGTTCAGCGTCGGCCTGACCATCGTCTGGTCTGGCGTAGTAGCCTTCATCGGCTTCAAGCTGGCGGACATGATTGTCGGACTGCGCGTGCCGGAAGAGCATGAGCGTGAAGGTCTGGACGTCAACAGCCACGGCGAGAATGCTTATAACCAGTAAGTTTTCCTCGACAGTTTGAAATCAGGGGCGAGAAATCGCCCCTTTTTTATTCGCTGCGCTGCCGCATCACCCCTTCCTGCACCGTCGACGCCACCAGCACGCCTTGCTGATTATAGAACTCGCCACGGACAAAACCGCGCGCGCCAGAAGCGGAGGTGCTGACCACGCTATACAGCAGCCATTCGCTGAAGTCGAACGGGCGGTGGAACCACATCGAGTGATCGATGGTGGCGACCTGCATATCCGCCTCGAGAAAGCCTTTACCGTGCGGCTGCAGCGCCACCGGCAGGAAGTTAAGATCGGAAGCATAGCCCAGCAGATATTGATGGATGCGCAGATCGTCCGGCAGCGTGCCGTTGGCGCGGATCCATACCTGACGCTCAGGTTTATCGACGTGACCCTTGAGCGGATTGTGGAGCTGCACCGGGCGAATCTCCAGCGGCCGTTCAGCGATAAACTTCTCACGCAGTTTTTCCGGCAGCAGATGCGCCATTTTCTGCGCCATCACCTGCTCAGACAGCAGGTTGTCAGGGCCGGCAACCTCCGGCATGGCATTCTGGTGTTCAAAGCCGCTCTCCGGTGCCTGGAACGAGGCGGTCATATAAAAAATTGGCTGACCGTTCTGAATGGCGCTGACCCGGCGAGCGCTGAAGCTTTTGCCGTCACGCAGGGTTTCGACATCATAAATAATCGCTTTCTGACTGTCGCCGGGGCGCAGGAAGTAACTGTGAAACGAGTGGATAATGCGATCTTCCGGCACCGTCTGCTTGGCCGCATAGAGCGCCTGTCCCACCACCTGACCGCCAAACACCTGGCGCAGCCCAAGATCTTCACTCTGGCCGCGGTATAACCCTTCTTCCAGTTTTTCCAGATTTAATAAATTCAGCAGATTTTGCAGTGCCTGGCTCATGGCGCATTCCTCAATATAGTGACCGGCTCAGTGTGAAAGATCCGACCAGTTTACGTCAATCAGACTTTCCTCTTTGCTGCGGCCAGGCAAAATCCCGATTTTGTGCCAGTATTAAGCACATACGGCGAGTGAAGCGCTGTACGCAGGATTCGCTGCCGAAATCATTTTGATCAAAAGGAGACGACATCAATGAAACTCTGGCATGTGTTCAGTGGGGTAGTTATGGCGGTTGCTGTTGCAGGATGCGCCGACAAAGGTAAACCGGTGCCAACGCCGACGTTAGGAGCGGCAGTGGCAGGACAGCAGGCGGCGATTGCGCAGCCTAACGTCAGCGGTTCGGTCTATATTCGTCAGCGTATTGCGCTGCCGCCGGATGCGGTATTAACCGTTACGCTGTCTGACGCTTCCGTGGCGGATGCGCCGTCGAAGGTGCTGTCACAGCGCGTAGTGCGTACTGAAGGCAAACAGGCGCCGTTCCAGTTCGTGCTGCCGTTTAACCCAGCCGACATTCAGCCGAATGCGCGTATTCTGCTGAGCGCCGCCATCTCGATTGATGGCAAACTGGCCTTTATTACTGAAGGCGTGAAGCCGGTGATCAACCAGGGCGGCACCAAAGCTGAACTGCTGCTGGTACCGGTACCGTCTATGGCGATGCCAACCCAGCCGGGTGCAGCCACCAGCGTCCCATCGACCTCACCGACTCAGGTGACGCCGTCGGCTGCGGTTCCTGCGCCTACCAGCCTGTAATACCTTGTGGGGCGACGCTGTCGCCCCGTTTCGCTGCGTTTAGTAGCGCCAGCGGTAAGCCTCAAGATCGATGTGACCGTCATCACTCACCTCTACGCCTTCTGCCTCCAGCGCATCACACTGACGAAACAGTCCGTCCCCCTGCAAAGAGATCGCCCCATGACGGTTAACCACCCGATGCCAGGGCAGGGTGCTGCCTTGCGGTAACCGACTCAGCACGCCGCCAACCTGACGTGCGGCGCGGGGAGAACCGGCCAGCTGAGCGACGTCGCCATAGGTGGCTACGCGACCCGCTGGAATGGCAGCAACAATCTGCCAGATGCGTTGCTGAAAACTGTCAGGTTGATCCATCTGCTTATCCCGTCAGGAAAAAAGGCTTCAACTTTAGCACGCGCGGCGCCAGCCGGATGCGGCAAACCACCGGTTGTTCAAGAAACCAACGGTCGTCCCGACTGCGCTTGCAATTGCCAGGGCCTTCCCCGATAATGCCTGCGCTCTCGTAATGAGGGCTTGTCAATGGGGGCCCTGTTGGTTCTCCCGCAATGCTAGCTTGTGAACTCGGTCAGGTCCGGAAGGAAGCAGCCGCAGCAGGTGACGCGTGTGCCGGGATGTAGCTGGCAGGGCCCCCACCCATTTCCCCCGCGTAAAAAATCCCCACTCAGATTGCAGACAGGCGAAACTCGCCTGAGGCCGATCCATTGCCGGCAGGCGAGATGATAAAGCTAAGGATGAGACAGTCGAACGAAAGGGCTGCGCGAATTAACGCACAAATTTCCACACCGAACCTGGGACTTTATCGTAGAGCTTGTTCATCGTCAGTTCAGCCAGGCGATGATCGGCTGCAGAGTAAAATACCGCTAACTCATCTTCAGGTAATTCATACTTATTTTTTTCAATGACCCTTTCAAGGGTATCGATTGAGCGACAGCGGCGCAGTCGCATCAAATAATCCGTTTTAGTCAGGTTTTTGTTCATAAATAAACCGTTCTCACGTCAGTACTTATAATGAATGGCTCGGTTGCTGGAGAAAAGCGCACTCTTCAGTGAACAGGTTAAATAAGCGTTTTGCTGAACGTTGCCATCGTTGCAGATCCTGAGTGTTGACACCGTAGTTGCTGAACAACATAAAGGTATCATCAAGATATTCATCGATTTGCGAAATCAGCGCTTCATCTTCAACGTGCTTAATTTTGTAATTCATGGTGAAAGAGGCGATATGCTCGATCAAATCATTGAGCTGTAAATTGCTTTCAGAAGTGGGATCATTAACCCAGCCGTGATGGCTATCCGTTAATGTTGCCATGCTCTCGTCAAACAGACTCTCACACAGGTATTTAAGCTGGGCAATATCATGCCGTTTCGGTGAGTATTCGTCCATCTTTTTCCCCTCCATAGCTAGCACAGTTGCCGCAGGGCGGCGATATAGGGTAAAGCGGCCAGGAAGCGATTTATCAGGCAGTTATTAAACGGGATTCGTCAAATATAGTGTAAAACCATTAGTTCTGCTCACCTCCATTACTAAATATTACAATTCATCGCTGGGGGAGGGCCGCTGATTGGCGATCACATCAAACTCAAGCGCACCGGGCTCAATATGAAAGCTGACCCGGTCGGAATGGCTAACGGTTTCATTTAGATCCTGGCAGGGACTAAATACATTCCAGTCAAAATCATAAAGTAACTTAAAACTATTCGGACCCTGCTTTTCAACAGAAATAATTTTCAGACTGCCTGGAACTAACCGGGCATTTTGAGAATACCACTGTAAATCGCCTACCAGCGCGGGTGATATTTTGAGAATATTCCGCTGAATAATCGCTGCTATTTTTTCGCAGTCGGTTTCGTCCTGCGCAATATCACATTCAATACGTGACAGCATAACTGATCCACTAATAACAGTTGATAAACCTATCATTGGTTTTCTGCAACCGCTTTGCAAGCCAGCCGCGAATGAAATTGTCTATTTCTGTCATTTGCCGACCCCTGACGCCGCAAAATTTGCCTTGCTGGCGGGATTTGCCTCATCCGTTGCCCGGATGACCGTTATTTTTTGATACACATTGCCCTCTGTTCACCGCAGCAGCATTCGATAGAATAAGTGTTATGTTATAACATTATAGGTATGGCGATGCAGCAGAGTGGGCTTTTGATGTCTCTGGCAGGACGGCTGACGGTGGCGATGATCCTCATTGCGTTACTGGCGGCAGCAATGTGGTGGGGTGTCAGCGAATGATTGCGTTTAACGCGCTACAGGTGGGTTACCAGGGCAAGGAGGTGACGCCCGCAATAACCGGCCGGCTTGCGCCCGGCAGTATGACCGCTCTGGTGGGCGCAAACGGCAGCGGCAAATCAACGCTGCTGAAAACCATCGCTGGCTTATTACCGCCGGTGAAAGGCGAGTGCCGCTTGCAGGTGAGCCGCCGTGATACCGGCTGGCTGCCCCAGCGCAGCGAACTGGAAACCCGTTTTCCGCTGACGGTGTATGAACTGGTATCGATCGGCTGCTGGCCGCGCTGCGGCTGGTTTGGCGGCATCAACCGGGCGCTGCGTCAGGAGATCTGGCAGGCGCTGGACGCGGTGCAGATGCGTGATTATGCCGATGCGCAACCGGTCACCTTATCTGGCGGCCAGCTACAGCGGGTGTTGTTTGCCCGACTGATGTTGCAGCGCAGCCGGTTGTGGTTGCTGGACGAACCCTTTAACGGCATTGACAGCCAGACCGTCAGCTTACTGATGTCGATACTTGAGCGGCAGCAGCAGGCGGGGACCACCTTGCTGGTGGTACTGCACGATCGCCCGCTGGTCGCGCGCTACTTCAGCGACCTGCTGTCACTGGATGACGGCACCTTCACGCATCGTCCCGTCAGCCCTTTCCCGTTACAGGAGGTCGCGCCGTGACGCTGATTCAGCCTTTTCTTGAATTTGGTTTCATGCGGCGTGCGCTGGTGGCCTGTATCGCGCTGGCAATCAGCGCCACCCCGCTGGGCGTGTTTCTCTCGCTACGTCGCATGAGTCTGATTGGTGATGCGCTATCGCATGCCGTGTTACCCGGGGCCGCCATCGGTTACCTGATCTCCGGGCTGTCGCTGGTGGCGATGGGCATGGGCGGATTAATTGCCGGGCTGGCGGTGGCGCTGCTCTCCGGCGCGGTCAGTCGCTATACGCCGCTAAAAGAGGATGCCAGCTTCGCCGGTTTTTATCTTGGTTCGCTGGCGCTTGGCGTCACGCTGGTCTCACTGCGCGGTTCAAGCGTGGATCTGCTGCACGTATTGTTCGGATCGCTGCTGGCGGTTGATAACGGCGCGCTGCTGCTGGTCGGAGGCATCGCCGCCTTCACTCTGATCCTGCTGGCGATACTCTACCGGCCGCTGGTAATTGATGCTTTTGACAGTGACTTCCTGCGGGCGCAGGGCAGGTGGAGTGCGCCGCTGGTACATGGCCTGTTTCTGATGTTGGTGGTGCTCAATCTGGTGGCGGGTTTCCAGGTGCTCGGCACCCTGATGTCGGTCGGCTTAATGATGCTGCCCGCCGCCAGCGCACGCTTCTGGAGTCGCCATCTCGCCGCCATGCTGGCGATTGCCATCCTGATGGCCGTGATCTCAGCTCTGGCTGGCCTGATATTCTCCTGGCACTTTTCACTGCCGGCCGGACCCGCCGTGGTGCTGAGTGCCGCGATGCTGTTTTTTGTTTCAATTCTGACAGGGCCGTGCGGTGGTATTTTGCGCCGCCATTAAACTTAAAGGGGTATTGATGAAGAAATTACCGGTTAGTCTGGCGCTGGCTGCGCTATTTGTCGCGCCATTAGCGATGGCAAAAACGGTGGATGTGGTCGCCAGTTTTACCGTGCTGGCGGACATCGTTAAACAGGTCGGCGGTGACCATGTGCGGGTTAAAAGCCTGGTCGGGCCGGATGGCGATCCGCATACCTTTGAACCGACGCCGCAGGACAGCCAGGCGCTGGCAAAAGCCGATCTGGTGTTTGTCAGCGGTTTAGGCCTGGAAGGGTGGATGGATCGGCTGGTCAGCGCGTCGGGTTATCGCGGCCAGCCGGTGGTGGCGTCAACCGGGATTACCACCCGTAGCATGGAAGAGGAGGGCAAAACCATCACTGACCCGCATGCCTGGAACAGTATGCAGAACGGCGTAATTTACGCCACTAACGTAATGAATGCGCTGGTAAAGGCGGACCCAGATGATGCTGCACAGATCCGTCAGCGCGGTGAAAACTATATTCAGCAGTTGCAGGCGCTGGACCGCTGGGCAAAAACGGCTTTCGACCAGGTGCCCGCCGAACGACGCAAGGTGCTGACCAGTCACGATGCGTTTGGCTATTTTGGCCAGCGATATGGCATTACATTCCTCGCACCGGTCGGTTTCTCCACCGAAGCGGAGGCCAGCGCCAGTGAGGTGGGAAGCCTGATCACCCAACTGAAGCAGCAGCATATCCAGCGTTACTTCATTGAGAATCAGACCGATCCGCGGCTGGTGAAGCAGATTGCCAGCGCGACCGGCGCACAGCCCGGCGGGGAGCTTTACCCTGAAGCGCTGTCGCCGGCGGCGGGTCCGGCGCCCACCTATGAAGCGGCATTCAAACATAACGTCAAAGCGATGCTGAAAAGCATGCAATAAACATAAAAAAGGCCGGGCATGCCCGGCCAGTCATCACGACACAAACTAGCGTTTTTTCTTTCTTCCCTGTACCGCTTTGAAGCGCGGATTGGTTTTGCAAATCACGTAAATACGGCCTTTGCGACGCACCACTTTGCAATCCCGGTGGCGCTTTTTTGCTGAACGCAGCGAGCTTAATACCTGCATCGTCCTCTCCCTTACTTATGACCCAGGAAGCGACCAAAACGCTGGTTAAAGCGTGCGGTGCTGCCCTCTTTGGCGAAATCTTTCTGTTTACCGGTATAAAACACGTGCGAGGCTGACGAGACATCAAGCGTCACGTAAGGCAGGGTTTCGCCTTCGAATTCCACGGTACGGTCGGTGCGGATAGTCGAACCGATTTTGAACCAGACGTCAGCCGAAGTGTCGTGAAACACCACGTGGCGATACTCAGGATGAATAGCGGTTTTCATAATAATGCCTCTTTTGTAATGTTATAATATAACAATATTATGCGCCGGCTCTGTTGAGATTGCAACCACCGGGAAGAGCGGAGCTAAAAGTGAGGGCAGGGGAGCGCAGCGCTGGCAGTCATACTCCGGGCAGAGTCAGCGCAATCCGTCAGTGAGGAAACGACAGCAGGCAGCAGAAAGACCAGCGCGATCCGTCAGTAAGGGAACGGCGGAAGAGAGCAGAAAGGCTAGCGTGACCCGTCAGTAAACAACAGCAGCATCATCGCGCCCGCCAGCGAGCAGCGACAGCCGCCATAAAAAAAGGCCGCTTGCGCGGCCTTTTATACTGTCAGTCAGATCTTAGTGAGTCTGGTTGTGTTCAACCGGATGACCTTTTTCGATCTCCGCTTTGTTCTTACCGAAGCGGCGACGCACCACCACGAAGAACACCGGAACGAAGAAGATAGCCAGCGCGGTTGCGGTAACCATACCGCCCATTACGCCGGTACCAACGGCGTTCTGCGCACCAGAACCGGCACCGGTACTGATCGCCAGCGGCAGTACCCCGAGAATGAACGCCAGTGACGTCATCAGGATAGGACGCAAACGCATACGACAGGCTTCCAGCGTCGCTTCAACCAGCCCTTTGCCCTCTTTTTCCATCAAATCTTTAGCAAATTCGACGATCAGAATGGCGTTCTTCGCCGAGAGGCCAATGGTTGTCAGTAACCCCACCACGAAGTAGACGTCGTTACTTAAACCACGCAGCGTGGTGAAGATCAGCGCACCGACTACCCCGAGCGGTACCACCAGCATCACGGAGAACGGAATCGACCAGCTCTCATACAATGCGGCGAGACAGAGGAAGACCACAATCAGCGAGATTGCGTACAGCGCCGGCGCTTGGTTGCCTGACAGACGTTCCTGATAAGACATCCCGGTCCAGTCATAACCGATACCGGCAGGCAGTTTCGACGCCAGCTCTTCCATCAGATCCATTGCCGCACCGGAGCTCTTACCAGGCGCAGCCTGTCCGAGGATCTCCATCGCCGGCAGACCGTTGTAACGCTCAAGACGCGGTGAACCGTACTGCCATTTCGCGGACGAGAAGGCCGAGAAGGGCACCATGGTTCCGCTGCCGTTGCGGACATACCATTTACCAATGTCGTCCGGCAGCATACGCGAGTCTGCCTGACCCATAACGTACACCTTCTTCACACGACCGCGGTCGATGAAGTCGTTGACGTAAGAGCCGCCCCACGAGGCCGCCAGCGTGGTATTGATATCGCTTAACGATACTCCCAGCGCCTGTGCTTTCTCCTGATCGACAATCAGCTTGTACTGCGGCGTATCTTCCAATCCGTTCGGACGGACGCCTACCAGAGTATCCGGATGCTGAGCAATCATGCCGAACAGCTGATTACGTGCCTGGGTTAACTTTTCGTGACCCAGGTTAGCCTGATCGATCAGTTCAAAGTCGAAGCCGGTGGCATTACCCAGTTCGATAATCGCTGGCAGGTTAAATGGAATCACCATCGCATCTTTGATCGCGCCCAGCGCCTGCATGGCACGGCCCGCAATCGCCGGTACCTTCAGGTCGCTACTGCTACGTTCATCCCACGGCTTCAGGCTGACGAAGGCGATACCGGTGTTCTGTCCACGACCGGCAAAGCCAAAGCCGTTAACGGTAAACACCGACTTAACCGAGTCCTTCTCTTTGGTCAGGAAGTAGTCGGTAACCTGGTCCAGCACTTTCTGAGTACGTTCCTGGGTCGCGCCAGCAGGCAACTGCGCCTGTGCCAGCAGCAGGCCCTGGTCCTCTTCAGGTAAGAATGAAGAAGGTAAACGCAGGAACAGAAATGCCATGCCGACCACAATGACCAGATAGATCACCAGATAACGGCCAGTGCTGCGAATGATGTGGCCAACGCTGTCGACGTAATGGTTGGTGCTCTTGTCGAACAGACGGTTAAACCAGCCGAAGAAACCGGTGGTTTTACCGTGATCGCCTTTTTTCACCGGCTTCAGCAGGGTGGCACAGAGTGCTGGCGTCAGGATCAACGCCACCAGTACTGACAGCGCCATCGCCGAAACGATAGTGATGGAGAACTGACGATAGATAACCCCGGTCGATCCGCCAAAGAAGGCCATCGGGATAAATACCGCCGACAGCACCAGGGCGATACCAACCAGCGCACCCTGAATCTGCTCCATCGAACGTCGGGTCGCTTCTTTTGGCGGTAATCCCTCTTCCGCCATCACACGCTCAACGTTCTCGACCACCACGATGGCATCATCCACCAACAGACCGATGGCCAGCACCATCCCGAACATCGTCAGGGTGTTGATCGAATAACCAAAGGCGCTGATAACCGCAAAGGTCCCTAACAGTACCACCGGCACGGCAATCGTTGGGATCAGCGTGGCGCGGAAGTTCTGCAGGAACAGATACATCACCAGGAACACCAGCACGATCGCTTCTAACAGCGTTTTCACCACTTCGAAGATAGAGATCTTAACGAATGGCGTGGTGTCGTACGGATAAACCACTTTCAGGCCAGCCGGGAAGGAGGACTGCAGTTTTCCCAGCTCCGCTTTCACCGCATTTGCGGTATCCAGCGCATTGGCGCCGGTAGCCAGTTTAATACCGATACCGGAGGCCGGTTTGCCGTTATAACGGGCGATGATCTCGTAGTTTTCAGCACCGAGTTCAATTTTCGCCACGTCACGCAGACGCACCTGCGAGCCATCCTCATTCACTTTGAGCAGGATTTTGCCGAACTCATCGGTTGAGGTCAGACGGGTCTGCGCAATGATTGAGGCGTTCAGCTGCTGGCCCGGCACCGGCGGCGTACCGCCTAACTGACCGGCAGCAACCTGGGCGTTCTGAGTATTCAGCGCGCTGATGACGTCAACCGGCGTCAGGTTGTAGTTATTCAGCTTGTGCGGATCCATCCAGATACGCATCGCATACTGCGCACCAAACACCTGAGTATCACCGACGCCAGGCGTACGGCTCAGCGGGTCTTTGATGTTAGATGAAACAAAGTCAGAAATATCATTCTGAGTCATGTTGTCATCGTCACTGATGAAGCCGGCGACCATCAGGAAGCTGCTGGAGGATTTTTTAACCTGAATCCCCTGCTGTTGCACTTCCTGCGGCAGCAGCGGCATCGCCAGTTGCAGTTTGTTCTGCACCTGAACCTGCGCGATATCCGCATCGGTACCTGACTCAAACGAAATGGTCAGCGTCAGCGTACCGGATGAGTCACTGCTCGAGGACATATACATCAGTCCATCGATACCGTTCATGTTTTGTTCGATGACCTGGGTCACCGAATCCTGCAGTGTTTTCGCATCCGCACCTGGGTAGGTGGCCTGAATCTCAATCGCCGGCGGCGCAACATTGGGATATTGCTCGATCGGAAGTTTGAGAATCGATAGCGCACCAGCCAACATGATGATGATGGCGAGCACCCACGCAAAGATGGGGCGATCGATAAAGAACTTAGCCATGAATCAACGGCTCCTGTTATGACGATGACTTATCAGATGGCGACTTTGAATCGGGTGCAGCTTTAGCATCGTCTGAGACTTCTTGTGGGGTGACCTGCGCGCCAGGTTTAGCACGTTGCAGACCAGTACTGATCACACGTTCACCCGCTTTCACGCCGTCGGTCACTAACCACTTATCGCCAATCGCTTGTGCGGCCGTAACGGTACGCGCTTCCACTTTATTGTCTGCACCGACCACCATCACGGTCGCCTGACCGGTTGGGGTACGGGTTACCGCCTGTTGCGGAACCAGCAGCGCATTAGGGTTGGTGCCTTCATCCAGACGCGCACGCACGAACATGCCCGGTAACAGCGCATGGTTCGGGTTCGGGAAGATAGCGCGCAGGGTGATAGAGCCGGTGGTTTCATCGACGGTGACGTCAGAGAATTCCAGCGTACCTGGCTGAGAGTAAGTGCTGCCGTTTTGCATCAGCAGCGTCACATTGGCTTTACCGTCGTTTTGCTTCAGCTGACCGGATTCCAGTTCGGAACGTAAGCGCATGAAATCTTCGCTCGACTGGGTCACGTCAACGTACATCGGGTCAAGTTGCTGCACGGTGGCCAGCGCGGTGGTTTGCGCGCTCTGCACCAGGGCACCTTCGGTGACCGATGATTTGCCGATGCGACCACTGATCGGCGAGGTGACTTTGGTATAAGCCAGATTGATACGGGCGGTTTCGACGTTAGCCTTAGCCACCTGAACCGCAGCATCGTTCTGCGCGGCCGTAGCGACGGCGGTGTCATAGTCCTGCTGACTGATATATTTGGTGCCAAGCAGTGGCTTGTAACGTTTAACGGTCAGCTGAGCGATGCGGGCATTAGCTTCTGCCTGCACCAGATCGCCTTTCGCACTGTCATAAGCGGCCTGATAGGTAGCAGGATCGATCTGATAAAGCGACTGACCCGCTTTGACATCGCTGCCTTCAATAAAATTACGCTTCAGAATGATACCGGAAACCTGAGGACGCACTTCGGCCACGCGATATGCAGAGGTACGGCCAGGCAATTCGGTGGAAATTTTCAGTGGCTCGGTTTTTAACGTGACTACGCCCACTTCTGGCGCCTGTTGTTGGGCGGCTTGTTCGGATTTATTGTTATCACATCCTGTTAACAAAAAGCTGCCTGATAGCATCAGGACGGCCGCCAGAGGCGATAATCCTCTGATTTTATTCATAAATAAACCTCTAGTGTCCGATATCAATTGATCAATGGATCACAATCCGAAGAACCCATTGCTGCGTCAAATCGCGGGTCATGCTATGGTACATACATTCACAAATGTATGTAAACTTACCCGTTTGTAAAAAAAGTCCCTTATGGCACGAAAAACCAAAGCGCAAGCACTTGAAACGCGGCACCAAATTCTTGATGCCGCCATTGTCCTGTTCTCGCAACAGGGCGTTTCTGCCACTTCACTGGCGGATATTGCTTCGGCGGCCAGCGTCACGCGCGGGGCCATCTACTGGCATTTCAAAAATAAAGCCGATGTTCTGCATGAAATCTGGCTTCGTTGTGATGCCGGGCTGGATGACGTGGAACTTGAGTATCAAACAAAATACCCGGGCGATCCACTTTCTGTTTTACGCGCCATGTTGGTCTATATCTTTGACGCGACAGCAAACGATCCACAACGCCGCGCTCTGATGGAGATCATTTTCCATAAATGCGAATTTGTTGGCGAAATGGCGTCGCTGAAGAATATCCAGCAAAGCTTACTGCTCGAATGCTACGACAAAATTGAAGATATTCTGCGTCAGTGTATCGAAGCGGAACAGCTTCCCGGCAGCCTTAATACCCGTCAGGCCGCGCTGATTATGCGCGGTTACGTTAACGGCATGATGGAAAGTTGGTTATTTACGCCCGAAAGCTTTGATTTAGCCGGTGACGCGCCGGCGCTGGTCGACGCTTTTATCGATATGCTGCGTCTCAGCCCGACCCTGACCGCTCGCGCCTAAACCGGCGGCTGACGATCGCGTTTATTTTCGAAATCGCGCTGCACCATCGCCAGCGCGGATAATACCGTCTCCACCGGCAGCTGGTGCTCTTCCAGCAACTGAATTAAATCGACCGCCAGTTTAACGTCATCCGGGGCATTCTCCAGCGACATCTCTCCTCCTATATACGTAATTTTGCTGCCACCAGCAGCATTAATAGTGAACCGGCAATCGCCATAGCTAAAGCGCCCATATGCAGCGTCGCCAGGCTACCCAATTCAAAATAGCTGGCAATATAGCCGCCAATCAGCGCGCCAATCATCGACAGCGTCAGGGTCGCGAACAGGCCGCCGGGTCGGCCCGGCATCACAATGCGCTTAAGCAACCCTAACAGCAATCCGCTGAGTAGCCAGATGAATAAACCCATTATTCTCCTCCGTACCGAACCCTATCGAGTATAGAAGCGCTTTTTTACCGCTGCGCTTTATTCCTCTTGCTGGTCGCCGCGCAGCGATAATGCCCACTCTACCGAACGAATCGCCTGCCGGCAGCGTGCCAGACGGCCTTCTAACGTCTCAAGATCGTGTTTCAGCTGGTGCTGAACCGCCAGGGTTTCCGCCAGCGCCAGCCGCTGTTCGCGCTGATCGATCATCGCCAGCAGGCGCCGCTCATATTCACGATACTCCTGATACTTCGAGACTCGTGGGTTGCTCAGCGGCTTTTCCCGGCGGGTGCGCAGCTGCTGCGTGCTGGCTTCCCGTTGCAGCGCGGCAATTTGATCGACCAGCCGCTCAGCCAGCCAGGCGCTGCGGTCCGGATCGCCGGCGCTGTCGCACAGCCGGGTAAAGTTCTGTTCCACCTCCGCCAGATAATCGGCGAGGCGGGTGCCTTTGCTGCGAAACAGCTGGCTGTCGAAGCGGGGAAGCCGGCACTGTCCGTCGGGATGGGTCGCAATATCCTGACGCAGCGTAATAAGGAGATGTTGCAGACGCTGTTGTGCGGTGATCAGGCTCATGGCGTCAGGCTCAGTTGTGCTAACGTAAGGGGATCAGGAAAGAGTTGGGCGGCATTCATGCAACGCATTGTGTTATTAACCCTCGGCTGGCTGGCGGTTGTGCTGGGAACCCTGGGCATTGTATTACCATTATTACCCACCACGCCATTTATGCTATTGGCCGCCTGGTGCTTTGCCCGCTCCTCGCCGCGCTTTCATCACTGGCTGCTGTGGCGCTCGCCGTTTGGCCGTTACCTGCGCCACTGGCAGCAGCATCGTGCTATGCCGCCTGGAGCGAAAGGGCGGGCTATCTGCCTGATTGTGGTGACCTTTGCGATTTCCATCATGCTGGTCTCGCTCTGGTGGGTGCGGATTATGCTGCTGCTGATGCTGGCGGCACTGCTGCTGTTTATGTGGCGGATACCGGTGGTGGCAGAAACAGCGGACGCGCCGCCGCCGCCGCGATAAAGTTGCAATTATCCGGTCATTTGCTTAGATTTGGGCGTCTTCGTGCGTGGCTTCCCTTTGTGAATTGACTTCCGCTGAGCCTTTTACCAGGTATTGGCGCTATTGAAGCTGCGCGAAACAGAATTTTTTACCAGGCGTATCATTATGACCGACACTGCGCAGCAGCTTGAATTCATTAAAAACAGCATTAAAAGCATCCCTGATTATCCCAAGCCGGGCATCCTGTTCCGTGATGTCACCAGCCTGCTGGAAGATCCTAAAGCCTATGCCGCCGCTATCGCGCTGCTGGTGGAGCGCTACCGTGACAAAGGCATCACCAAAGTGGTGGGCACTGAAGCACGTGGTTTCCTGTTCGGCGCGCCGGTGGCGTTAGGCCTGGGCGTAGGTTTTGTTCCGGTGCGTAAGCCAGGCAAGCTGCCGCGTGAAACGTACAGCGAATCTTACGAGCTGGAGTACGGCACCGATCGGCTGGAACTGCATAAAGATGCGATTCAGCCAGGTGACGTGGTGCTGGTGGTGGACGATCTGCTGGCAACCGGCGGCACCATTGAAGCGACCGTTAAGCTGATTCGTCGCGCAGGCGGCGAAGTCCGGGATGCCGCGTTCATTATCAACCTGTTCGATCTGACCGGTGAAACGCGCCTGAAAGCCCTTGGCGTTGAGAGCTACAGCCTGGTCAATTTCCCCGGCCATTAAGCCATTTTTCGGCCTTGCCAGGCGGCAGGGTCGTCACGCCTTCTCGTTCAAGATAACGAGTGCCAGGCAAAAGCGTAGCTGTTAGACTACTGCAATCCTGTACAGGGGTTGCAGAGCGTCTGCGCTCACCTTTTCCATCCAACTTCGTCGAATCCACATGAGCTATCAGGTACTTGCGCGAAAATGGCGTCCCCAGGCTTTTGCTGATGTTGTCGGTCAGGAACACGTTCTGACGGCGCTGGCGAATGGATTGTCTCTGGGACGTATCCACCATGCTTATCTCTTCTCCGGCACACGCGGCGTAGGGAAAACCACCATTGCGCGTCTGCTGGCCAAGGGCCTTAACTGCGAAACCGGTATCACCGCCACGCCATGTGGTCAGTGTGATAATTGCCGGGAGATTGAGCAGGGCCGTTTTGTCGATCTGATTGAGATCGATGCCGCGTCGCGTACAAAAGTCGAAGACACCCGCGATCTGCTCGATAACGTGCAGTACGCACCGGCGCGCGGCCGCTTCAAAGTCTATCTGATTGATGAAGTGCACATGCTGTCGCGTCACAGCTTCAATGCGCTGTTGAAGACGCTGGAAGAACCACCATCACACGTTAAATTCCTGCTGGCGACCACCGATCCGCAGAAGCTGCCGGTGACTATCCTGTCTCGCTGCCTGCAGTTTCATCTCAAAGCGCTGGATGTCGATCAGATCCGACAGCAGCTTGAGCATGTTCTGCAGCAGGAGCACATCGACAGCGAAACGCGGGCGCTGCAATTGCTGGCGCGCGCGGCTGACGGCAGCATGCGTGATGCGCTGAGTCTGACCGACCAGGCGATTGCGATGGGGCAGGGCGCAGTGACCAGCACCACGGTCAGCGCCATGCTCGGCACGCTGGATGACGAACAGCCGCTCGGCCTGCTGGAAGCGCTGGTTGACGGCGATGGTCAGCAGGTGATGTCGCTGCTGAGTCAGGCCGCATCGCGCGGTGTGGAGTGGGAAGCGCTGCTGGTTGAAATGCTGCGCTTACTGCACCAGATTGCCATGGTGCAGCTGTTGCCAGCCTCGCTGAATGACGACGACGAAAGTAACGCGCTCAGGCTGCGTGAACTGGCACGCGTGGTGCCGCCAGCCGATCTGCAGCTCTACTATCAGACCTTGCTGATGGGCCGTAAAGATCTGCCGATTGCGCCAGATCGCCGGATGGGCGTTGAGATGACGCTGCTGCGGGCGCTGGCCTTCCACCCTAAAACCGCAGTGGCGGAACCGATTGCCCGGCCGACGTTAACGCAACAGTCGGCCCCGGTCGCGCCGGTGGAACACGCGTCGTCGCAGGGAATGGCATCCTCGGCTCCGCCGGCTGGCCGGCCAGTAACCGCGCCGTCGTCTTCCGCGCAGGCTCAGCCGCCAGCCCGGCCAGCCGCCTCCGCGCCGTCGCCGGTTGCCTCGTCGCCCAGCCAGCAGCAGATTGCTGCGCAGCCGCAGATGGCCGCGCCCGATCCTGCGCCGCAGGCCGCGACGCCACCGCCTGCCGCCGCCGCGGATAATGCCCTTTCCAGTTCCACCAGTCAGCTCCTGCAGGCGCGCACCCAGTTGTTGCGTCAGGGAGCGAACAAGCCAAAAAAGAGTGAGCCGGCGGCGCCAGGTGCGCGGCCGGCCAACTCCGCGCTGGAGCGGCTGGCCTCGGTTACCGAGCGCAGCCAGCAGCGTATCCGCGAGCGTGAGCCTGCTGCGCCGGTAAAAGAAGAGGCGTATCGCTGGAAGGCGCAAACCCAGCCGGTGGTGGTGGCGGAACCGGTTGCCACGCCAAAGGCCTTGCGTTCTGCGCTGGAGCATGAGAAAACCCCTGAGCTGGCGGCGCGTCTGGCGGAAGAAGCGCAGCAGCGCGATCCGTGGGCGGCTGAAATTGCTTCGCTGCCGCTGCCTAAACTGGTGCAGCAGCTGGCGCTGAATGCCTGGAAAGAGACCACCGAAACCGGTGTCTGTCTGCATCTGCGTTCCAGCCAGCGCCACCTTAATTCGGCATCTGCTCAGCAGGTGTTAAGCGCCGCCCTGAGTGAGGCTGCCGGGCAGGCAGTTGAACTCTCGGTGGTTGAAGACGATAATTCATCGGTGTTGACACCACTTGAGTGGCGTCAGGCCATTTACGAAGAGAAACTGGCGCAGGCGCGTCAGTCGATCACTTGCGATACCCACATTCAGACGTTACAGCGGTTTTTCGATGCCGATCTGGATGAAGAGAGTATCCGACCTGTTTGAACACGCTGCCGCTATCTCAACGATAGCGTTGTGGCCTCAGCTGAGAGAGAAAAATATGTTTGGTAAAGGCGGATTGGGCAACCTGATGAAACAGGCCCAGCAGATGCAGGACAAAATGGCCAAGGTTCAGGAAGAGATCGCCGCGCTGGAAGTGACCGGTGAATCAGGCGCAGGCCTGGTGAAAGTCACCATCAACGGTGCTCACAACTGCCGCCGCGTCGAAGTCGATCCCAGCCTGCTGGAAGATGACAAAGATATGCTGGAAGATCTGATCGCTGCGGCGTTCAACGATGCTGCACGCCGCATCGATGAAACCCAGAAAGAGAAGATGGCGTCTGTCTCCTCCGGTATGCAGCTGCCACCAGGCTTCAAGATGCCGTTCTGATGCAAACCAGCCCACTGCTTGAATCATTGATGGAGTCGCTGCGCTGTCTGCCCGGCGTTGGGCCGAAATCGGCGCAGCGCATGGCTTTTCAGCTGCTGCAACGCGATCGCAGCGGCGGGATGCGCCTGGCGCAGGCACTGACCCGGGCGATGTCGGAAATCGGCCACTGTGCCGATTGCCGTACCTTTACCGAGCAGGAGATCTGCACCATTTGCGCCAATCCACGGCGTCAGCAGAATGGTCTGATCTGCGTGGTAGAGAGCCCGGCGGATATCCACGCCATTGAGCAAACGGGCCAGTTTGCCGGTCGTTACTTCGTGCTGATGGGGCACCTGTCACCGCTTGACGGCATTGGCCCGGCCGATATCGGTCTGGATCGCCTTGAGCAGCGACTGGAAAGCGAAACCATTCAGGAAGTCATCCTCGCCACCAACCCGACGGTGGAAGGGGAAGCGACCGCTAACTATATCGCCGAGCTGTGCGGTCAGTATGGCGTAGACGCCAGCCGCATCGCGCACGGAGTGCCGGTTGGCGGTGAGCTGGAAATGGTCGATGGCACCACGCTCTCCCATTCGCTGGCGGGCCGCCACAAGATTAAATTTTAACCGCTTGCCGGTGTTGTGACAGACACCGGCTTGAAAACCTCGCCGTCATCCCCACATCAACCTCAACGTTTGTTCAACCTGTTTTGTTGAGGTAGCAATGACCATGAAAGGACAAGAGACCCGTGGCTTTCAGTCGGAAGTAAAACAACTTCTGCACCTGATGATCCATTCTCTCTATTCAAACAAAGAGATTTTCCTGCGTGAGCTGATTTCCAACGCCTCGGATGCGGCAGACAAACTGCGTTTCCGTGCGCTGTCGGATGCCAGCCTGTATGAAGGCGACGGTGAACTGCGCGTCCGTCTCTCTGTTGACAAGGACAACCGCACCCTGACCCTGAGCGACAACGGTATCGGTATGCGTCGTGACGAGGTGATTGAGAACCTCGGTACCATCGCAAAATCGGGTACTAAAGCGTTTCTTGAATCGCTGGGCTCCGATCAGGCGAAAGACAGCCAGCTGATTGGACAGTTCGGGGTGGGCTTCTACTCTGCCTTCATCGTGGCGGATAAGGTCACCGTGCGGACCCGTGCGGCCGGTGCCTCGGCTGACGAAGGCGTATTCTGGGAATCGGCGGGCGAGGGTGAATATACCCTGGCGGACATTGAGAAAGCCGATCGCGGTACCGAAATCACCCTGCATCTGCGCGAAGGCGAAGATGAATTCCTCGACGCGTGGCGCGTTCGCAACATCATCAGCAAATATTCCGATCACATTGCGCTGCCGGTTGAAATCGAAAGCAAAGATGAAGAGAGCGACAGCACCCACTGGGAAAAAATTAACAAAGCCCAGGCGCTGTGGACCCGCAACAAGTCAGAGATCAGCGACGAAGAGTACAACGAGTTTTACAAGCACATTGCCCATGACTTCAGCGATCCGGTCGCCTGGAGCCATAACCGGGTGGAAGGTAAGCAGGAATACACCAGCCTGCTCTACATTCCGGCGCGCGCACCGTTTGATATGTGGAACCGCGAGCACAAGCATGGCCTGAAACTTTACGTACAGCGCGTCTTCATCATGGACGACGCCGAACAGTTTATGCCGAACTACCTGCGCTTCGTCCGCGGTCTGATCGACTCGAATGACCTGCCGCTTAACGTCTCCCGTGAGATCCTGCAGGATAGCCGGGTCACCCAGAGCCTGCGCGGCGCGCTGACCAAACGCACCCTGCAGATGCTGGAAAAACTGGCGAAAGACGACAGCGAAAAATACCAGACATTCTGGAAAGAGTTCGGTCTGGTGCTGAAAGAGGGCCCGGCTGAAGATCACGCTAACCAGGAAGCGATTGCGAAACTGCTGCGTTTTGCCACTACCCAGAGCGAAGGCGCGGCGCAAACCGTTTCGCTGGAAGATTACGTCAGCCGGATGGTGGAAGGACAGGAGAAGATTTACTACATCACCGCAGATAGCTATGCCGCGGCGAAGAGCAGCCCGCACCTCGAGCTGTTCCGTAAGAAAGGCATTGAAGTGCTGCTGCTCTCCGATCGCATCGATGAGTGGATGATGAGCTACCTGACTGAGTTCGACGGTAAAACTTTCCAGTCGGTGAGCAAAGCGGATGATTCGCTGAGCAAACTGGCGGATGAAGAGACCGAAGAGCAGAAAGAGGCGGAAAAAGCGCTGGAGCCGTTTGTTGAGCGGGTGAAAACCCTGCTGGGCGAGCGGGTGAAAGAGGTGCGTCTGACTCATCGTCTGACCGACACGCCAGCGATCGTCACCACCGATGCCAACGAAATGACTACCCAGATGGCGAAGCTGTTTGCTGCGGCCGGTCAGGAAGTGCCGGAAGTGAAGTACATCTTCGAGATCAACCCGGATCATTCGCTGGTGAAACGCGTGGCGGACACCCAGGATGAAGCGCGCTTCGGCGAGTGGATCGAACTGTTACTGGATCAGGCGCTGCTGGCAGAACGCGGCACGCTCGACGATCCAAACCAGTTTATCCGTCGCATGAATCAGCTGCTGACGGCATAACCCAAAAAGCCGGTGACCCTCACCGGCTTTTTTTATGGCTGCGCGGCCTCACGCAGCCAGTCCCGAAACAGACTAATTTCCGGCTCAGGAGAGCGGCTCTGTCGGGTCAACATCCAGGTCGCACGTTCAACGCGAACAAACCCCAGCGGTGCGATCAGCGTGCCATCCTCCAGCTCCTGCCGCACCAGCAAATGGGGCGCCATTAACACGCCCAGTCCACTGCGCGCTGCCTGGATACCCAGAGTCAGGCTATCGAAATGCTGACCCCCGCTAAAGTTGCCGCTGATACCGGCTTTTTCCGCCCATTCTGACCAGGCGTGCAGCCGCGTATCGGCATGCAGCAGCGGCAGGGAGCGCAAATCGTTGCCGCTCTGTAACTGACGGGCAAACTGCGGTGCGCACAGCGGACCGATCTCATCTTCACTGATCAGCATGGCGTCAATGTCGCTTTCAGGGCGCGCGCTGTGGCTCAGAATCAGCACATCGACATGTTCACTGCGCAGCTGCGACAGATCCGCCAGCGGCTGGAAGCGGATCTCAATCCCGGGGTAGCGCTGGTAAAAGCTGGCGATGCGTGGGATCAGCCACTGTGACAAAAAACTCGGGGCGCAGGAGACGCTGATATACTGGCGCAGGCCGGTGCGGATGGTTTCACAGCTGCTGCGCAGTTCACTGAACGCCTGCTGACAGCTCTGCAGCAGGCGTTCACCGTGTGAGGTTAACTTTACGCGGCCGTTGCTGCGAACAAACAGCGGTTTGCCCATCCAGCTTTCCAGCTGACGTATCTGATGGCTGATCGCACTGTGCGTGACGTGCAGACGGTCCGCCGCCACGCTAAAGCTGCTGTGTAATGCCGCCTGGTGAAAATAGTGCAGCGCCCTCAGCGGTGGCAGTCCGGTCATCCTCATCCCCTGTTTAAAAATCTAACAAGGATTGTTCATTTATATCATTTTAAAGTCCAGCCGCATTGACCTACTCTACAGGGCAGATTCTGGCGGGTTGACTCAGCATATTATCTATGTGTCCTCCTGATATTCCGCCGCATTTCACCTTCTCTTATGCTGCACTACAACGAAAACGAGACGCTCATGGCATATGCTCCATCTTCCTCTGCCACGCCGTCAGAGACGCGCGACCGTTTGCGGCTGGCACTCTCACGTTTTTACAAGCTGGAGCAGTTCGATCTCTTCTTCGCCCCTTCGCTGCATATAGCGCGGGTGCTACTGTCACAGCTGTTTTTGCGCCAGGAGCAGGCGCGCAATCAGACACGCTACGCCTCACACTATCCGGTGACTGAACTCAACATTTTGCCGGCGATCCCGCTGATGGCCGGTAACATCATGCTGGTGCCACACGTCGATTTGCCCAACGCGCGGGTTCGCCCGCTGCGCGATTGCCAGAATCAGGGCGTCACTGAGGCGAGCGAAAGCTTTGCCAGCGTGCTGCACCATAATCTGATCGATGATGCGCATCTGTTTGTCACCCGGCTGGATCGTCACGCTGAGATCTGTGGCGATCTGGTGCTGGTGGCGCTGCGCACCTGTGATTTCAGTACGCTGGTGCGCAGCGAACTGCGCCTGTTTGAACAGGGGCTGAGTCTGACGGCCGTCGACGCGGCGCTGCGCCGTTTTGACGATCCGCAGTGGCGGCCGTATAACGCCGCGACCGTGGATGCGCTGTCGCTTCCCGGCCCGCTGTCACTGCATTCCAGCCATCAGCCCGGCTTGCCTTTTGCCAGTTTTAATCTGCCGCCGGCGATCATCACCACCCTGTGTGACGCGGAGGATGTGGTGAAATGGCCACAGCAGGCGCGGCTGCAGCTTAATGCCAACGTGCGCGGCAGCGGCAAAAAGAGCATCAATATGACCCACCAGCTGGGCAAGCGATTGCAGACCTTATTGGGGTGCGGCGGTAAATCTGAAAAAGGCGCGGGCCGCTCGACAGGCGCTGCTATCGGGCCGGAAAGGCAGTAAAGTAGACGGGTGCGATCCGCGCCCTTCCTTGTGATGAGCGGGTCATAATGGTATGTTCTTCGCCTTCTCAGATAGATCAATGCGATTCGCAAGGGGATTTACGCAATGCGTATTATTCTGCTCGGAGCTCCGGGCGCAGGTAAGGGGACTCAGGCCCAATTCATCATGGAGAAATATGGCATTCCGCAAATCTCCACCGGCGACATGTTGCGTGCAGCGGTAAAAGCAGGCAGCGAGCTGGGCAACCAGGCGAAAGCCATTATGGATGCCGGCAAACTGGTAACCGATGAGCTGGTGATTGCGCTGGTTAAAGAGCGTATCACTCAGGAAGACTGCAAAAACGGTTTCCTGCTGGACGGTTTCCCACGCACCATTCCTCAGGCGGATGCGATGAAAGAAGCCGGGATCACCGTTGATCACGTGCTGGAGTTCGCCGTACCGGATGAACTGATCGTTGAGCGTATCGTCGGTCGTCGTGTTCATACGCCATCTGGCCGGGTTTACCATGTCACCTTCAATCCACCGAAAGTGGAAGGTAAAGATGACGTTACCGGTGAAGAGCTGACCACCCGTAAAGACGATCAGGAAGAGACCGTGCGTAAGCGCCTGGTGGAATACCATCAGATGACCGCACCGCTGATTGCCTATTACAGCAAAGAAGCGGAAGCCGGTCACACCGCCTATCACAAAATTGACGGCACCCGTAAAGTGACCGAAGTGAGTGCCGAGCTGGCGAAGATCCTCGGCTAAGCACCAGGGGGCCGGTATTACTGGCCCCTTTTGCAGTAATTGCTTTTACCTCCCACTAATTCCGCTACAATTTCCTCGTTTTCACGCATCCCCGTCGTCATCAAGGAATCACAATGAGGCAAGATAAGCCCGGCGTGTTACTGGTTAATTTAGGTACGCCAGACGCCCCAACCACACCTGCTGTTAAACGCTATCTGAAACAGTTTTTAAGCGATCCTCGCGTGGTCGATACGCCGCGCTGGCTCTGGTGGCCGATCCTCAATGGCGTGGTGCTGCCGTTTCGCTCGCCGCGCGTGTCGAAACTCTACGCCTCGGTCTGGATGGAAGGCGGCTCGCCGCTGCTGGTTTACAGCCAGCGTCAGCGTGATGCGCTGGCGGCACGTGTCGATATGCCGGTTGAGCTTGGCATGAGCTACGGAAATCCCAGCATGAAAAGTGCGGTAGATAAGCTGATAGCGCAGGGCGTAACGCGCCTGATCGTGCTGCCGCTCTATCCGCAGTTCTCCTGCTCGACGGTGGCGGCGGTGTGGGATGGTTTAACCGCAGTATTTAAAGATTACCGTTCGTTGCCTGAGGTGCAGTTCATTCGCGATTACGCCGAACATCCGGCCTATATCGCCGCGCTGAAAGCGTCAGTAGAGCGATCTTTCGCGCAGCATGGTCAGCCCGATCTGCTGGTGATGTCGTTCCACGGCATCCCGCAGCGTTTCGCGAATGAAGGCGATGACTATCCTCAGCGCTGTGCCGATACCACTGCGGCACTGACCAAAGCGCTGGGTCTGCGTGACGACCAGTTTATGCTGACCTTCCAGTCGCGTTTCGGCCGCGAACCCTGGCTGATGCCTTACACCGACGAAACCATGAAAAGCCTGCCGGCCAAAGGCATCAGGCATGTGCAGGTCATGAGCCCCGGCTTCTCTTCAGACTGTCTGGAGACGCTGGAAGAGATCAGCGGTGAAAACTGTGAAATCTTCATGCACGCCGGTGGCGAGAAGTTTGAGTACATTCCGGCGCTCAACGCCGACGAAGCCCACATCGAAATGATGGTGCAGCTGGTCAACGCACGCCGTTAAAGCGAAGGCAGAGAGTGTGATATCATTCTCTGCCTGTTTTTCCAGACGGCATTCCCGATGAAATTTCCCGGCAAACGCAAATCCAAACACTACTTCCCGGTCAGCGCACGCGATCCCCTGTTACAGCCTGCTCAACACGATGTTGACGCGGGAAGCTGGGTAGTCGGCATCGATCAGACGCTGGTCGATATCGAAGCGAAAGTCGACGAGGCTTTCCTGACCCGTTATGGCCTGAGTGCCGGTCATTCACTGGTGATCGACGATGCCGTCGCGGAAGCGCTCTACAACGAACTGATGCGCGATGCGCTGATCACTCACCAGTTTGCCGGTGGCACCATTGGCAACACGCTGCATAACTTCTCGGTGCTGGCCGATGACCGTTCAGTGCTGCTGGGCGTGATGTGCAACAACATCCAGATCGGCGGCTACGCCTATCGCTATCTGTGCAATACCTCCAGCCGGATGGATCTCAACTATCTGCAGGGGGTTGATGGTGCGATTGGCCGCTGCTTTACGCTGATTGGTGAGAATGGCGAGCGGACGTTTGCCATCAGCCCGGGCCAGATGAACCAGCTCAAGCCCGATAACGTGCCGGAGTCGGTGATTGCCGGCGCTTCAGCGCTGGTGCTGACCTCCTACCTGGTGCGCTGCGCTGAGGGTGAACCGATGCCGCAGGCCACCTTGCGGGCGATCGAGTACGCCAAACGTCACAATGTACCGGTGGTGCTGACGCTCGGCACCAAACACGTGATCGGCGATAACCCCCAGTTCTGGCGCGACTTCCTGCGCGAGCACGTCACTATCGTGGCAATGAATGAAGAGGAAGCACTGGCGCTGACCGGCGAAGCCGATCCGCTGCTGGCCTCGGATATGGCGCTGGAGTGGGTGGATCTGGTGTTGTGCACTGCCGGGCCGACCGGGCTCTACATGGCGGGTTATACCGAAGAAGAGTTCAAACGTAAAACCAACCATCCGCTGCTGCCGGGTGCCATCGCTGAGTTTAACCAGTATGAGTTCAGCCGGGTAATGCGCCAGCAGGATTGTCAGCAGCCGCTGCGGATTTTCTCGCACATTGCGCCCTACATGGGCGGACCGGAGAAGATCATGAACACCAACGGTGCCGGAGATGGCGCGCTGGCGGCGTTACTGCATGATATTACCGCCAACAACTACCATCGCCTCAACGTGCCCAATTCCAGCAAGCACGCCCGCCCTTATCTGACCTATTCATCGCTGGCGCAGGTGTGTAAATATGCCAATCGCGTAAGCTATCAGGTTCTGAATCAGCATTCGCCGCGCTTAACCCGCGGGTTACCGGAGCGGGAAGACAGTCTGGAAGAGTCTTACTGGGATCGTTAAGCTGCCAGCCACAGGGCGTCAGATAGCTGACAAACTCAAATAAGGCTGAATCTGGCAGCAATGGATTAGCTCAACGCACAGGGTACAGGGTCAGAAGAGGAAAGCGTTCCGTCGCCCGGATAAAACGCCGGGCGCGTTTTTAGACAACGCAAAGCGTTGGCCCGGCTCTGGGCGCACCTCAGGGATGAGGTGCGTAATCGCGTGGGCCGGGCGAGTCAGGGATGGGCTTTTGCGTCTTACCGATCTGGCCGTGTTCCCTGTGCCGGCTCGCTCTCACCGCTATCCGGCCCTGGCTGAATCAACGCACCACGTCGCAGGCATGTAAATCTGTTCCCTGCTTCATCTCATCCTGCAGAATCTGCAGCATGCTGCTGGCAATTTCACGCTCGCCCATCACCACCCGGGTCGCGCCGCGCTCCATGATGTACTCCACCTCATCGTCGTAATGCGCCCGGGCGATGATCTCAATATTCTGGTGCTTCTCGCGCGCGGCGGTCACGACTTCACCCGCTTCATAGCCATTCGGGATGGTCAGCAACAGCCAGCGGGCGCAATCCAGCCGTGCCAGCTCCATGGTTTCAGCCCGGGCTGCATTGCCCAGCACCGCTTTAATGCCTCGCTCACGCAGCGCTTCGACGCGTGGACGGGAATTCTCAACCACCACCAGCGGCACGTTGGCCTCAATCAGCTTCTGGCCGATCAGGCTGCCGACCCGGCCATAGCCGACGATGACCGCGTGATTGCAGAACTCCACCGGGATCTGCTTCTCTTCCTCGATCGCCTCTTCCAGCGTCTGCTCTTCCATGGTTTCGGTTTTCGCCAGGAAACGCTCCAGCAGGGTAAACAGGATCGGGTTGATCATGATCGACAGGATAGCCGCTGCCAGCACCAGATTGCGGCCTTCATCGCTCAGCAGGCCGAGCGAGATGCCGAGTCCGGCCAGAATAAAGGCGAACTCGCCAATTTGCGCCAGGCTGACCGAGATAGTCAATGCGGTACGGCGGGAGTGGCCCAGCAGCGTCACCAGCAGCCAGGCGGCAACGGATTTGCCCACCACGATAATCACCAGCGCACCCAGCACCGCCAGCGGCTGCGTCACCAGAATCGACGGATCAAACAGCATGCCGACCGAGACGAAGAACAGCACGGCGAAAGCATCGCGCAACGGCAGGGTATCGCGGGCGGCGCGGTGGCTCAGTTCAGATTCGTTCAGCACCATGCCGGCAAAGAAGGCGCCGAGCGCGAATGAGACATCGAAGAATTCAACCGCGCCAAACGCAATCCCCAGCGCCAGCGCTAACACCGCCAGCGTAAACAGTTCGCGTGAGCCGGTGGCGGCGCTGCGGGCGAGGATCCACGGAACGGCACGCCGTCCGACCACCATCATCAGCACCATAAAGGCGGCCACTTTACCGATGGTCCACAGCAGGTCCCACGCCAGCAGTCCGGCGCTGGCGTTACCCTGTTCCATCATGCCAGCAATCGCCGGCAGCAATACCAGCGTCAGCACCATCACCAGATCTTCAACAATCAGCCAGCCAATAGCGATCTGGCCGCGCTGGCTATCAATTAACTGACGCTCTTCTAACGCCCGCAGTAACACCACGGTACTGGCGGTGGAGAGACAGAGGCCAAACACCAGGCCGGTCATCCACGACCATCCCAGCGTCCATGACAGACCCATTCCCAGTAACGTCGCAACCGCTATCTGTGCGACCGCACCGGGAATGGCGATCGACTTTACCGACATCAGGTCTTTTAACGAGAAGTGCAGGCCAACGCCAAACATCAGCAGAATCACCCCCAGCTCCGCCAGTTCCGGCGCGAGGTTAGTATCGGCGACAAAACCTGGCGTAAAGGGACCGGCCAGCACGCCAGCCAGCAGGTAGCCGACCAGCGGTGAAATGCGCAGGCGGTTTGCCAGCATCCCAAGGAGAAATGCCAGAACCAGTGCTCCGACAATGGTGGTGATCAACGGTGTGGTGTGATGCATGCCTGTCTCCTTGTATGCAAATGTATCTGCTTGTAACAAAGAAGTTTAATGCAAAATGGACGCTTTCGCTGAGCAATTTGCGGGAAGAGCAGAAAAAATCGGTTAAATGAGAGAAAAACGTAACCGAAAGGCCATTTTGGTTGCTTATCGTTAATATCGGCCGTGCTGGCGCATTATTAAAGGCCGGATAAATAAAGATTACGTCGGATAAATGCCCTAAGCGTGACGCGAATCAATGGCTAATGACCCTATTCGTCAGCTAAACCGTCGCCCGGCACAGTTTTGACAGGCCGTCAGCCGTCAGGTTGGCGCAATCCACTTTCATCTGGCATTCACTATGCTGCCCGCCGGGGCGTAATTCATCGTCACTGACGCCTGCCGCGTGCTTTAGCCTTGAGTTCATCAGAAGAATGTGCGAAACAGTGGGGCAGCCCGGTGAGCGAACCCGCAGAGATAAACGGGCCAGACAGAAATAAGGAGATTAACGGTGTTGTTATCACGATGGGCAGGATCGAGCGTTGCGCTAGTACTGGCGCTGATGCCGCTGTTTTCTCAGGCTGCAGAGCCTGACCGCACGTACCGCTTTAGCCTGCTGCACACCAATGATGAACATGGTCACTTCTGGTTCAATCCGCAGGGTGAATATGGTCTGGCAGCACAAAAAACGCTGATGGATACGCTGCGCTATGAGGTGCAGGCCAAAGGCGGCGGCGCATTAATCCTCTCGGCGGGCGACGTCAACACCGGGGTGCCGGAATCGGATGAACTGGATGCTGAACCCGATTTTCGCGCCATGAACCTGATTGGTTACGATGCAATGGCGCTCGGCAATCATGAATTCGACAAGCCGATTGCGGTGCTGCGTAAGCAGGAGAAGTGGGCACGATTCCCGCTGCTGGCGGCTAATGTCTATCAGAAAAGCAGCGGCGAGCGGATGTTTAAACCGTGGGCGGTGTTCAATCGTCTCGGCCTGAAAATTGCGGTACTGGGGCTGATTACGCCCGATACTGCCCGGCTGGCCAACCCGGCGGGCTTAACCGATGTCGAATTCCGCGATCCGATCGCCGAAACCATCAAAGCGGTGGCAGAGTTACGCGCCAGTGAGAAACCGGACGTGATTGTTGCGCTGACGCATCTGGGCCACTACGACGACGGCAAGCACGGCAGTAACGGCATCGGTGATGTCACGCTGGCACGCAGCCTGCCGGCCGGCACCCTCGACCTGATCGTCGGCGGTCACTCGCACGATGCAGTCTGCATGGAAAAAGAGAACGTCAGCGTGAAAAATTATCAGCCTGGCCAGCCGTGTCAGCCCGATAAACAGAACGGCATCTGGATCATGCAGGCGGATAAATGGGGCAAATATGTCGGGCGCGGCGATTTCACCTACCGTAATGGTCAGGTCACGCTGGAGGCGTACCAGCTGGTGCCGGTTAACCTTAAGCATCTGGTGAAGAATGCCGACGGCAGTGAAACCTGGCTCACCTGGCAGCAGGAGATCCCGAAAAACAGTGCGATGATGAAGCTGCTGATGCCGTTTCAGAAACGGGCTGAAGCAAAGCTGACCGTCAATGTCGGCAGCGCAGAGGGGGATTTCAGGGGCGAAAAAGAGCAGGTGCGCTTTGAGCAAACCAATCTCGGCCAGCTGATTTTACGGGCACAGATGGCGCATACCCAGGCTGACTTTGCGGTGATGAGCGGCGGCGGTATCCGCGCGTCCCTTAAAACCGGCAAACTGAGCTGGCGCGATCTGCTGCAGGTTCAGCCGTTCGGCAATCAGGTGGTGTCGGTAAGCCTGACCGGTGCCGAGATCAAAAAATATCTGGCGGTGGTGGCCAATATCCAGCCTGACTCAGGCGGCTACGCCCAGTTTGCCGGCATCAGCCTGACGGCCGACGGCAAAGAGGTCAGCGATATCCGCATCAACGGTAAGCCGCTCGAGGAGACGCAGCACTATCGCATGGCGACCAACAGTTTTAATGCCGCGGGCGGCGATGGCTATCCACGGCTGGATAATCATGCTGGCTACGTTAACAGCGGCGTGCCAGATGCGCAGGTGCTGCGCGACTGGATCAAGGCGCATTCGCCGATCAAGGCCAGCGACTACCAGCCGCAGGGACAGGTAGTGCATCTCACCGACGAGCAGATCAGGCAGCGTGATGAGGCGGCGGAGAAAGCGCGTAAACGCAACTACCCTAAAATGATTCTGGCGTGGATCTGGCCGTGGGGGAACGAAACAGCCCGGGCGCATTGAACGCATCGGGAGGCGCATGCGCCTCCCGATTGTTTTTATGCCTGACAGGATTTGCGGCTGATCCAGCGCTCGCGCAGTTTGTCCCACACCCAGTTATAGGCCATGGTGTAGGGCAGGAAGAACAGGAAGAAGGCGACTTCCACCAGAAACGCCTGCCACAGCGAAATATCCAGCATCCAGGCCGCAATCGGCAGGCCAATCAGGATAAATCCCCCTTCAAAACCCAGTGCGTGCATCACGCGCACGCCAGCACTGCGTTTCTGCCCTGGCGGGTGCAGCCGGTCAAATCCGCTGTTGTAGATCATGTTCCACAGCATCGCGACGGTAGACAACATAATCGCCAGCGATCCCATCTGAAACAGTGGCTTATTCATCGCCCATGCGGCCAGCGGTGATACGGTCAGAATCGCCAGTGTTTCAAAACAGACGGCATGTAAAATACGTTCTTTTAGTGAGCGGGTACGCATGACTTAACTCTCCTCGGGTTATGCCAGGCATTCTCTCACCGCAGAATGCTAAAATGAAATGAACACCTATCGAAAAAAGCGATGGATAAGATGCGTTACTCCCCGGAATCCCTTGAGGCCTTTGTCCAGACCGTGACCAGCGGCTCGTTTTCTGCTGCCGCGCGGGCGCTGGGAAAAAGTCAGTCCACCATCAGTGCGGCGGTGGCGAATTTAGAAGACGACCTCGGCCTGGTGTTGTTTGATCGTGGCGGACGCCAGCCGGTATTAACCGAGCAGGGACGACGCGCACTGCCGCAGGTGCAGCAAATTCTCGCCGCCAGTGAGCGGCTGGATGCGCTGGCAATACGTTTATCGCAGGGCGTAGAGCCGCGGTTAAGTTTTGCCGTCTCTGATTTCTGGCAAACCGATCATCACGAGCATCTGCTAAAGCAGTTTGACGCACGCTTTCCGGAGATCGAGCTGGAGTGCATGATGGCGGAAGATGGCGATGTGCTGGATCTGTTGCAGGCCGGGCGGGTCCATCTCGGGGTGGTGCGGGCGCAGCCCGCGCTGCCAGCCGATATTGCGGTGGCACGCCTGCAGGTGGAGGCTCAGATGGCGGTTTATCTGCACCATCAGCATCCGCTGGCGATGCTTAAAACCCTCAGTGAGAGTCAGCTTGAAGAGGTGCGCCATCTGCGACTGAATACCTGGGTCGAGCAGCGCGAACCGACCTCAATGGGGCGCATCTGGTCAGCGCCCACCTATTTATTGCTGCTGGAGATGGCAGAGCAGGGCTTTGGCTGGACCATCCTGCCACGCTGGCTGGTAAAGCAGTTTGGCCATGGCGTGTTGCAGGAGCTGCCGCTGCCGGGCTGGCCGCAGCATATTGCGGTTGAGGTGATCTGGTCGCGCCGTAACCCACCGGGTCCGGCGGGACGCTGGATGATCGATCAGCTATGCGCCCAGCCGCGGGTTTAATCGTGGCGGGCGATATCCGCCAGAGGGGCGTCCAGCAGGCGGGCAAGTTCCTGCGGTGCCAGTTCAATATCCAGCCCGCGCTTGCCGCCGGAAATAAAGATAGTGGCAAAGTCGGCAGCAGAAATATCGATCACCGTCGGCAGCCGTTTCTTCTGCCCCAGCGGACTGATGCCGCCGACCAGGTAGCCGGTCACCCGCTGCGCCTGTAGCGGATCGGCCATATCGACTTTTTTAGCCCCCAGCGCTTTGGCGACTTTTTTCAAATCGAGCTGGGTTGATACCGGCGTGACCGCCACCGCCAGCTGTTTTGCCTCGCCATTCAGCGCCACCAGCAGCGTTTTATAGACCTGACGCGCGTCCAGATTCAGTTTACGCACTGCCTCATCACCAAAATGGGTTTCGCTGCTGTCGTGTTCATAGGGGTGCAGAGTGAAGCTGACTTTTTGTTTTTCCAGTAGTTTTACTGCAGGTGTCATACCGGTCCCTTCCTAAGAAAAATCTTATTGCGCCCGATCGTTGAATAAAGGTGGCGAAATTTTGTGCTTTGCGCGAGAATTGGCCGCGCGCCAGCAATCTGATTGCTGAGCGATAACCAAAATCATAAACAAATTCCTCTTTGACGGGCCGGTAGTATTATCGGCTCTCTTTTTTTCAGCGCGTCTTCAGCATCCCGGGCAAATTATCCTCACCGTAGAGATGCAGCGCACCGACTGCCACCACGTAGTCTCCCGCCGCTAAGGCCTGCAGTTTATCCCGCCACTGCGCATTACGCTGACCGATCAACGTATCGTTGAGCGCCTGACTAAACGTGGCCGGCAGAGCAATCTGCGGCTGGCGGGGCGGCGTATCCAGCCACCAGCTGACCATCATTTGCAGCAGCCGCGCATTGGTATGCCAGTGGGTCAGCGTATCCTGCAGCAGCGCCATGCCGTCATCCGGCAGCGTATTCAGCAGCGCAATCTGCGCTTCAGCGCCCTCCAGCTCAATCACCGGCTTGTTCCAGCGCTTTGCCGCCTGCAACAGCTGATAATCAATGCCGTAGTCGGGCCGCAATCCCAGCCGTTGCGCCTGCTGCGCCTGCAACATCAGCGCAATCTGCCAGGCGGGCAGGGTATCAAATGAACCGATCGACAGGTTCATTTCGTGACACAGCGCGGTGAGCGTCTGCAAAGCCTCGTCTTCAAGCCGGGTCGCCAGCGGGGGACGATCCGCGCTGCCATCAAACGGCGAGCTGCCCTGGGTAATATCCGCTTCGACGATCAGCGCATCGGCCTTCTGCAGCTGACGCAGCAGCCGCGCCGGCAGCGGCTGCATATCCCGCGTTCCCATATGAATACTGCCCACCAGATGCAGATGACATTCGCCGAGCCGGACATCGATGGCAGGCCAGCGGTAGCTGGCGGGAAAAAGTTGGCTGATGAAGCCGCGCAGTGAGCGCCAAACGTTGCCTGTCATTCCCGGTCCTTCGCTATTTAAAACCCCATGCTAGCGGCTTCAGTCGCCGAAAAACAGCGCCGAAACGGCTATTGCTGGCGCGGCGGCTGATAGCGCAGCAGGCGATTGGCGTTGGCAACCACCGTAATCGAGGAGAGCGCCATCGCAGCGCCTGCCACAATCGGGCTGAGCAGGGTGCCGGTCAGCGGGTAGAGCACGCCAGCCGCTACCGGAATACCAATACTGTTATAAATAAAGGCCCCGAACAGGTTCTGGCGGATATTGCGCAGCGTGGCTGACGAGATGGCTAACGCATCGGCGACGCTGTTGAGATCGGCGCGCATTAACGTAATGCCGGCGGTTTCTACCGCCACGTCGCTGCCGCCGCCCATGGCAATCCCTACCTCAGCCTGGGCCAGTGCGGGCGCATCGTTAATGCCGTCACCGACCATGGCGACGCGCCGGCCCTGCTGCTGTAACTGCGCAATCGCCGCTGCCTTGCCTTCTGGCAGCACGCCGGCGATCACCTCATCAATTCCCACCTCAGCCGCAATCGCCTGCGCAGTATTCTGGTGGTCACCGGTGAGCATAATCAGGCGATAACCCGACTGATGCAGCCGTTTCAGGGCGGTGGCGCTTTCCGGCCGCAGCGCATCGCGCAGGGCGATCAGGCCAATCAGCTGGCCCTGTTCAGCCAGTAACACCGGCGTCGCACCCTGTTGCGTCAGACGTTCGATATCCGCCATCGCGGGCTGATAATCGACCCCATTCTCCTGCAGCAGGGCGGCATTACCCAGCAGTAACGCTCTGCCATCCAGTATGCCGCTGACCCCTTTGCCGCGTATTGTACGAAATTGTGCCAGTGACGGCGCACGGGTGAGGTCAGCCGCGGCAACAATCGCTTTAGCCAGCGGATGGCCGGAGGAGTATTCCAGCGCGGCGGCGGTCTGCAGTACCGACTCGCGGCTGGCATCACCCCAGACCCGAACCTCGCTGACCTGCGGCGTACCGGCCGTCAGGGTGCCGGTTTTATCGAACACCAGCGTGTCGATTTGACTGGCACGCTGCAACGCATCGGCATCCCGTACCAGCACGCCGAGTTCGGCGGCCCGACCCACGCCAGCGATAATCGACATCGGCGTCGCCAGTCCTAATGCGCAGGGACAGGCAATAATCAGCACGGTGGTGGCGATCACCAGCATATAGGCGATTTGCGGTTGTGGCCCGAACAGGTACCAGATGCCGCCGCTGATCAGCGCAATCGCCACCACCACCGGGACGAACACCGCAGAGATGCGATCGGCTAAGCGGCCGACGTCAGGTTTGCTGCTCTGGGCCTGGCGTACCAGCCGGATAATGCGCGACAGCGTAGTGTGACTGCCGGTTGCGCGGGCTTCAAACTGCACTGAACCATCCTGCACCAGCGTACCGGCAAACACCGCCTCACCCGGGCCTTTACTTTGCGGCACCGCTTCACCGGTCAGCATCGCCTCATCAAACCAGGCCTCACCAGCGGTAATCTCCCCATCAACCGGCACCCGATCGCCGGTCACCAGACGCAGCATCATGCCGGGCTGCACCGCGCTAAGGGGAATTAAGTTATCGCCCTGTTCATCGGCCAGTCGCGCCTGCGCCGGAGTCAGATCGAGCAGGCGTTCCAGCGCTTTTGACGATCGCTGACGCGCCCGCTGCTCCAGCGCATGCCCGAGGTTGATCAACCCGAGGATCATCACGCTGGCTTCAAAATAGAGATGCCGCGCCTGCGACGGGAAAAAGTCGGGCCACAGCACCACGCCGAACGAGTAGATCCAGGCCGCGGCGGTACCCAGCGCCACCAGCGTATCCATGGTGGCGCTGCCGTTGCGGGCACTGCGCCAGGCGCTGCGATAAAAATGTCCGCCGGTGATCACCATCACCAGCAGTGTCATCACCCCCAGCGTCAGCCAGAGGCTGTGGTTGCTGGCGGTCAGCATCATGTTGTCGCCCAGCATGCCCCAGATCATCAGCGGCACGCCAAAGGCTAAGGCCACTGCGGCCTGCCAGCTAAAACGGCGCATTGCGCTGCGGGCGCTCTGCTGCTGTTTTTCACGCCGTTCCTGCTCATCATCGACTACCTGCGCGCCATAACCGGCGGCATCCACCGCCGCGATCAGCTGCTGCGGATCGGCTTCGCCCAGCACCAGCGCGCTGCGTTCGCCCAGGTTAACCCGGGCCTGGCTAACGCCAGCCACCTGCTGCAACGCTTTTTCTACCCGACTTACGCAGCTGGCACAGGTCATGCCTTCAATCAGCAACATGTGAGCAGGAACGGTTTTTTCTGCCGGACGGGAAAGCGATTCCGTTGTCAGCGCCTCCGGCGGCGGCTCCGATGCTGTCAACGGCTCAGGCTTTGGGGAGCTGTCAGCCGTTTTCAGCGTGGCGTGATAACCGGCCTGTTCGACGGTCGCGATCAGGTCTGCCGCATCGGCCGCACCGGAAACCCGTGCTTCCTGCTGCGTGACCTCAGCCTGCTCAACATCGTCCCGCTGTTCCAGCGCTTCTTTTACCCGTTTAACGCAATGGCCGCAGGACAGACCGTCCAGGGCCAGAGAAATGGTATGTGACATGATGAACTCCTTGTGTGATCAGATTTGACCAGGTGGTCAGTTTCGATTCATGATTAAGCATAAACCTTCCATCAAGGGGAAGGTCAAGGGGAGCAAAATGAACATCAGCGATGTGGCGAAAAAGACCGGACTCACCAGCAAGGCGATTCGTTTTTATGAAGAGAAGGGGGTGGTGACGCCTCCGCTGCGCAGTGAAAATGGCTATCGCAGCTACAGCGTGCGTCATCTGGATGAACTCAATCTGTTACGCCAGGCGCGTCAGGTCGGCTTTACGCTGGATGAGTGTCGTGAACTGGTGGCGCTGTTTAATAATCCGGCGCGCCACAGTGCCGACGTTAAGGCGCGGACCCTGCAGAAAGCCGATGAGATTGCGGCGCATATTGAGGAGCTGCACGCGATGCGCGCACGTTTGCTGGCGCTGGCCGAGGCCTGTCCGGGCGACGACAGCGCAGAATGCCCAATCATCAACAATCTGGCCGGATGCTGTTCTCAGCCGGGCGGTAAGCGCGGCTGAATGCGCAGGGTAATGCCTTCAACCGCCACCACTTCGACCGGCGTTCCCGCCGGCAGATCCTGTTCAGCCTGAACTCGCCAGCTGCTGTCGCCAATCCGCACATGCCCGGTGCGGTTCTGCAGCGCGCTATCGAGGGTTAACTGCAGGCCAATCATCTGGCTGCCGCGCTGATTGAGCGAGTTCGGAACCTGGCGTGCTTCACGGTAGCGCATCCAGCGATACCAGAAAAAGACGCAGACCAGCGTCAGGACGGCAAACATTGTGCCCTGAGCGGTCCAGCTGAACGGGATAAACCATTCGATAATGCCTACCATCACCGCGGCCAGGCCGCTCCACAGCAGATAACCGCTGGTGCCCAGCATTTCCGCCGCCAGCAGCAGGCCGCCGAGCGTCAGCCAGAACCAGTGCGGATGGGCAATGATATCGACCAGCATCAGCGTTTCGACTCGGTGCGGGATTCTTTCAGCAGTTCACCGATGCCGGCAATTGAGCCGAGTAAGCTGCTTGCCTCCAGCGGCATCATCACCACTTTGCTGTTATTGGCTTCGCCAATTTTTTGCAGTGCGTCGGTATATTTCTGCGCCACGAAGTAGTTGATCGCCTGAATATCACCGGCGGCAATCGCTTCAGACACCATTTTGGTGGCGTTGGCTTCCGCTTCCGCCTGACGTTCCCGCGCTTCGGCCTGCAAAAAGGCCGAGGTCCGTTCCCCTTCGGCTTTAAGGATCTGTGACTGTTTATCCCCTTCGGCGCGCAGGATCGCTGCCTGTCGTACTCCTTCCGCCGTCAGAATATCGGCGCGTTTGGTACGCTCCGCTTTCATCTGCGCATTCATCGCGCCGATCAGCTCCTGCGGCGGACGCACATCGCGGATCTCAATACGGGTGATTTTAACGCCCCACGGATTGGTGGCTTCGTCGACGATATGCAGCAGCCGGGTATTAATGCTGTCGCGCTGCGATAACATTTCGTCCAGCTCCATGCTGCCAAGCACGGTGCGCATATTGGTCATGGTGAGGTTCAGAATAGCCTGCTCAAGATTGCTGACTTCATACGCGGCGCGTGCCGGGTCAACGACCTGAATAAAGCAGACCGCATCAATGGTAACGTTGGCGTTATCTTTGGAGATGATCTCTTGCGAGGGAATATCCAGTACCTGTTCCATCATGTTGATCTTACGACCGACACGATCCATGAACGGCACCACCAGGCTCAAGCCGGGTTGCAGCGTGCGGGTATAACGTCCAAATCGTTCAACCGTCCATTGAAAACCCTGTGGCACAATCTTGACGGTCGCCCAGACAGCCACCAGCGCCAGCACGATCAGGGCAGGAATTACAGTTATCATACAACCTCCGCGTTGTCAGATGAACGGGCCGAGTCGCTTCGGCCCGTGGTCCCGCCGTTAGTAGAGCAGCGAGTAAAGCTGGCGGCGATAGCGCGCGGCGAGGGCATCGCCGGTGCCCAGCGCAGCCAGAATCTCCTGCAGCATTTTACGTGCCTGGCCATCGGCGGCGTTAAGATCGGTTTTGAGGAAGCTGAACAGCAGTTCCAGCGCCTCTTCATTACGGCCGACCTGATGCAGCTGTAACGACAGTTTAGCAGCCAGCCCGGCGTTCGACGGATCGGCCTCCAGCTGGGATTGCAGCTGCTGGATCTCCGGGGTATCGGCCGCCTGTTTCAGCAGATCGATCTGCGCCATCAGGCTCTGATAACGGGTATCCTGATCCTGTAACGGCACCGCTTTCAGCACTGCTTCCGCTTCATCGCTGCGGCTCAGGGTGATCAGCACTTCAGCCAGCAGGAAACCAATCTCGCTCGATTGATTGCTCAGCTGCCAGGCCTCCTTTAACAGCGGCAGCGCATCCAGCGGTTTGCCTTCTTCCATCAGCGCCATCGCCTGCTGTGCTTTCAGCTCTTCTTCACGCGGCAGAACTTTTTCCAGCAGAGCGCGGATCGCCTCTTCCGGTTGCGGTCCCTGGAAGCCATCGACTGGCTGCCCGTTCTGGAACAGATAAACCGTTGGAATAGAACGCAGACCAAACTGCGATGCCACCATTTGCTCTCTATCGCAATCCAGACGGGCGAGAATAAACTGGCCGGCATATTCCTGCGCCAGCCGCTCCAGCACCGGCGTCAGCTCCTGACAATGCTGGCTGCGCTCAGACCAGAAGTAAAACAGCACCGGCAGCTGCATCGAATGCTC
Source organism: Pantoea sp. PGP6 (assembly GCF_053474785.1). Classification (NCBI taxonomy): domain Bacteria; kingdom Pseudomonadati; phylum Pseudomonadota; class Gammaproteobacteria; order Enterobacterales; family Erwiniaceae; genus Pantoea; species Pantoea sp. PGP6. Next base: position 3,276,570 of record NZ_JBQBMA010000001.1, on the reverse strand, counting down.
AAGCGTCTGCTGCAGGTTAGATTCGTTGATGTCGATTATCGAAGCATGTGGTGACATGGATAAGTCTCTTTGCAAAAAGTGTTTAAAGAATATGGGGCCAACTGGCCGCGCTTCAAGTTCTAATCAGGCCGCAGGCTCAATGGCTGCGCAAAATGCGATCCAGCATCCAGCCTGGCAGCAGGCGTTTCAGCAGGCTCATGGCATGTGCGACCAGCGTCACCGGATAGCGTAAACGCGGATGTTTGCTCTCGAGTGCATGACGAAGTTTAGGCAGAATGGCCTCCGGTGGCAGCGTAAAGCGTGCGGCAATGCCCGGATTACGCACCGGCTTATCCTGCTCGCCCTGCGTCACATTATCGGTGAAACGGGTGTGAATCGGCCCCGGTTCGATCAGGCTGACGCGGATGTTACTGGTGCGCAGTTCCAGCCGCAGCGCATCGCTCCAGGCTTCCAGCGCATATTTACTGGCGGCGTAAGCGCCCCGGCCAGGGGTAGAGATCAGCCCGAGCACTGAACTGGTATTAATAATCCGGCCGTCGCCACTGGCCGCCAGCGCGGGGATCAGCCGCAGCGTCAGTTGATGAACGCCGAAAAAGTTACTGGAAAACTGCTGCTCCAGCTGCTGACGGGAAAGGGTTCGTAACGGTCCGTAGAGACCAAAACCGGCATTGTTAAACAGGCCTGCCAGACAGTTATCGCTGAGCGCAATGACCTTATCGGCCGCATTATCGACGCTCTGCGGATCGTCGAGATCCAGCTGAAGGCCGATAAAACCCAGCGTCTCCATGCGCGCCACATCATCCGCTTTACGACAGGCGGCGATCACCCGATAGCCGCGCGCCTGAAGATCGTGCGCCGCGACCAGGCCAATACCGCTGGAACAACCTGTAATCAGGATGGTTTTTTGCATTTCTTTACCCTTTTTGCGCGCCTGTTCGCGCTACGGCTGCTTAACTAAGGGAGCCAGCTCTTTTGCCATCAATCCGGCGATAAAGGGTTGGGCATCAGGATTGGGATGAATGCCGTCCTGCTGCATCCACTCCGGTTTCAGGTAAACCTGCTCCATGAAAAAGGGCACCAGCGGGATGCTGTACTGTTGCGCTAAGTCGGGATAGATGCCGCTGAACGCTTCGGTGTAGCGGCGTCCGTAATTGGCCGGCAGCCGAATCTGCATCAGCAGCGGCTTCGCATTAGCGGCTTTAACATCATCGATCACTTTACGCAGATTTTGTGCAATGTCGGCCGGCGGGAAACCGCGCAGGCCGTCGTTACCGCCCAATTCGATTAACACCCATTGCGGCTGATGCTGCTTTAATAGCGCGGGCAAACGCGCCAGGCCTTGTGCGGCAGTATCGCCGCTGATGCTGGCGTTGATCACTCTGGGCTGCTGTTGCCACTGTTTATCCAGCAGGCTCGGCCAGGCCGCGGTGGCGGACATGCGGTATCCCGCGCTGAGGCTGTCACCCAGCACCATCAGGGTATCAGCGGCGGCAAGACGCGACACCAGCAAAAGAATCAATAACAGGAAGGGATAATGCCAGCGGAAAACATTGTTGAAGTTCATCATCTTACTAAGTCCGTCGGTCAGGGAGAGCATCAGTTAACCATCCTTACCGGAGTTGAGTTAGTTGTCAAACCAGCCGAGACTCTGGCGCTGATCGGCGAGTCGGGCTCCGGAAAGTCAACCCTGCTGGGGATTCTGGCCGGGCTGGATGATGGCAGCAGCGGTGAAGTCTATCTGCTGGGCCAGCCGTTACACCAGATGAATGAGGAGCAGCGTGCGGCGTTACGCGCCCGCCAGGTAGGGTTTGTGTTTCAGTCGTTTATGCTGGTGCCGACCCTAAATGCGCTGGAGAACGTGCAGCTGCCGTCACTGCTGCGCGGCGACAGCGATCGCCAGAGCCGTGAACAGGCGCGGGAGCTACTGACCCTGCTGGGACTGGGTGAACGCCTGCATCATCTGCCGGCGCAGCTTTCCGGTGGCGAACAGCAGCGCGTGGCGCTGGCACGCGCCTTCAGTGGCCGCCCGGGCCTGCTGTTTGCCGATGAGCCGACCGGTAATCTTGACCGCAAAACCGGCGATCGGATTGCTGACCTGCTGTTTTCACTGAACCGCGATTTTGCCACCACCCTGATTCTGGTCACCCACGATGAGCAGTTGGCCGCGCGCTGCGATCGTCGCCTGCGGCTGCGTGACGGTAAATTGTGGGAGGAACAATGATCTGGCGCTGGTTCTGGCGCGAGTGGCGCTCGCCCTCGCTGTTAATTGTCTGGCTGGCGTTGACGCTGGCGGTGGCCTGCGTGCTGGCGCTGGGTTCGATCAGCGATCGGATGGAGAAAGGTCTCAGTCAGCAGAGCCGTGATTTTATGGCGGGCGATCGAACGCTGCGCAGCAGTGATGCCGTCCCGGCGGCGTGGCTGGACAAGGCACAGGCAACCGGGCTGACGGTCAGCCGCCAGCTGACGTTCATGACCATGACTTTTGCCGATCAGTCGCCACAGCTGGCGTCGGTAAAGGCAGTAGATGACCGCTATCCGATGTTTGGCACCCTGCAAACCCAACCGGCGGGCCTGAAGCCGCAGGCGGGCACTGCGCTGGCGGCACCGCGGCTGATGGCGCTGCTCAACCTGAAGGTCGGCGATTTGCTTGAGGTCGGTGATACCCGGCTGCGGATTACTGGCGAAGTGATTCAGGAGCCGGATGGCGGTTTTAATCCGTTTGAGATGGCGCCTCGACTGCTGATCAACCTGGCCGATGCGGCCAGCACCGGTGCGATTCAGCCTGGTAGCCGCATCAGCTGGCGCTATAAGTTTTCCGGTAATCCGGAGCAGCTGGCGCGCTATGACCGCTGGATAGAACCGCAGCTCAAGGCTGACCAGCGCTGGATCAGCATTGAAAACTCAGAGGATGCGCTGGGGCGTTCGATGCAGCGCGCGCAGCAGTTCCTGCTGTTATCTGCGCTGCTGACGCTGATGCTGGCGATTGCTGCGGTGGCCGTTGCCATGAGCCACTACTGCCGCAGCCGTTACGATCTGGTGGCGGTGTTGAAGACGCTGGGAGCGACCCACGGCGCGTTGCAGAAGTTAATCATCGGTCAGTGGCTGGCGGTGCTGCTGCTGGCGGCGATGGCCGGCAGCCTGGTCGGGCAGGGGGTGGAAGCGGCGCTGATGGTGATGCTGAAGCCGGTGCTGCCAGCCAGCCTGCCGGCTGCCAGTTTCTGGCCGTGGATCTGGGCGGTCGGATCGCTGTTTATTATCTCGCTGCTGGTGGGACTGCGACCTTATCGTCTGCTGCTGGCGACCCAGCCGTTGCGCGTGCTGCGGCGTGATGCGGTGGCTAACCTGTGGCCGCTGAAATTCTATATTCCGCTGATGGCAGCCGTGGTGGTGGCGCTGTTAGCGCTGCTGGTGGGCGGCAGTAAAATGCTGTGGGCGCTGCTGGCAGGCGTGGTGGTGCTGGCCGGATTACTGGCGCTGCTGGGCTGGGGCACGCTGCTGCTGCTGCGTCGGCTGGTGGTGCGCAATCTGGCATTACGGCTGGCGATCAACCGTCTGCTGCGCCAGCCGGGCATCACGCTGAGTCAGCTCTCTGCTTTTTCGCTGTCGTTTATGCTGCTGGCCCTGCTGCTGGTGATGCGCGGCGATCTGCTCGATCGCTGGCAGCAGCAGTTACCGGCCGACAGCCCGAACTTCTTCCTGCTGAATATGACTGCCGATCAGGTGCCGCAGGTGCGCAACTTCCTGCAGTCTCATCAGATTAAGCCGGAAACCTTCTACCCGATTGCGCGGGTGCGGCTCAGCGAACTCAACGGCAAACCGGCCGATCCGACGCTGGATAACGCCCTGAACCGTGAACTTAACCTGACCGCGCTGGCGGAGCGGCCAGACCACAATCCGCTGGTCGCCGGAAGCTGGCCGCCCAAAGCGGGCGAAGTCTCGATGGAGGCGGAGCTGGCTACCCGCTTAGGGGTGAAGCTCGGTGACACCCTGACCTTTGATGGCGATACGCAAAAGTTCAGCGCCAGAATCACCAGCCTGCGTAAAGTGGACTGGGAGAGTCTGAAGCCGAACTTTTTCTTCATCTTCCCGCCGGGCGCGCTGGATAGTCAGCCGCAGACCTGGCTCACCAGCTTCCGAATGGAGGCCGATCCGGCGCTGCTGGCGGCGCTGAACCGCAGTTTTCCGACGCTGAGTCTGCTGGATATCGGCAGTATTATGCGGCAGATCGGCCAGGTGCTGACGCAGGTCAGCCAGGCGCTGGAGGTGATGGTGATACTGGTCACCGCCTGCGGTGTGCTGCTGTTGCTGGCGCAGATTCAGGTGGGGATGCGTCAGCGTCGTCAGGAGCTGGTGGTTTACCGGACGCTGGGTGCCAGTAAACGGCTGCTGCGCACCACCTTATGGTGCGAGTTTGCGCTGCTCGGCGTGGTTTCCGGGGTGGCCGCCGCGATGGGCGCGGAAGCCGCACTGTGGGGATTGCAGCGTAAAATCTTTGATTTCCCGTGGCAGCCTGACTGGACCTTGTGGCTGGCGCTGCCGTTATCCGGCGCGCTGTTATTGTCGCTGTGCGGTGGCTGGCTCGGGGTGCGGTTACTGAAGGGCAAAGCGCTGTTCAGGAAGTTTGATGCGGCATAAGGGGAGGGCTGGGTGCAGGGCGTTCAGCCTGCATCCGGTCGTCATCCAGAACGCATTAGCGCTCACAGCGCGCGACGATAAGGTGTTAGCTCAGGGAGCATCCGCCCTTCGCAAAGACGCAAAAATGCCATCCCTGGCAGGCTCAGCGCGGGCGATTACGCTCCTCATCTCTGAGGTGCGCCCGTAGCCGGGCCAACGCTTTGCGTTGTTCAAAAACGCATCCGGCGTTTTTGTCACTGGCCGCTCCGCTCGCGTTGCGCTTCTCAGCCGCCTGACAATGCCATCAGCAGGCTTTGGTGCGGAGGATTACAGTTTTTCAATCGCCCAGGCGATGCCACTGGCGTACTCTGCCGGTAGCAGAGGGACCAGCGCGTTGAGGGCAGCCCTGAGTCGATCTGTATCGCTGTCGGTCAGATTGAGGTGCCCGACCTTACGGCCCGGGCGCACCTCTTTGTCATACCAGTGCAGGTGCACCAGCGGCTGCTGCAACCAGTCAGGGTTGACGGCAGTGCCAATCAGATTGACCATCGCCGACGGCGCAAACACCACCGGTTGCGGCAGGGGCAGCGCCAGAATCGCCCGCAGATGCAGCTCGAACTGGCTGATGGAGGCACCATTCTGCGTCCAGTGGCCGCTGTTATGCACCCGCGGAGCCAGTTCGTTAATCAGCAATCCGTCCGGGGTGACAAAACACTCCATCGCCATCACGCCGACGTAGTTCAGTTCCTGCATGATGGCGCTCAGCATCGCTTCCGCCTGCTGCTGTTGCGCCTGATCCGCCTGGGGCAACGCCACGCTGGTGCGCAGAATGCCGTCCTGATGCAGATTGTGCGTCAGCGGATAGAACACCGTGCTGCCATCATGGCCGCGCGCGCCGACCAGCGACACTTCGCCGGAGAAATTAATGCCCTGTTCGACGATGCATTCGCCATAGCACTCTTCCGGCAGTGCATCGGTTTCGCCAGCACGCAAACGCCACTGACCACGACCGTCATAACCCCCGGTGCGGCGCTTCACAATCGCCAGTTCGCCGAGCGAGGCAAATACCGACGGCCATTCGGCTTTGTCGGCCAGCAACTGCCACGGCGCAGTGGCGAGATGGAGCTGATCCAGCAGCTGTTTCTGGGTCAGGCGATCGGCCAGCCGCGGAAATATATCGCGGTTCACAAACGCCGGATGACTCGCCAGTTCGCGGGTCAGCGCGGTTTCCGGCCAGCGCTCAATTTCGGCGGTGATCACGCTGTCGGCCATTGGCAGGGCAGCCGGATCGGCATCCAGACCTACCGGATAAACCGCGATCCCCAGCGGTTCACCCGCCTGGCGCAGCATACGGCCTAACTGACCGTTACCGAGGACGCAAACCGGCTTCATGCCTCCTCCCGTGGATCAGGATGATTCAGCACTTCATCGGTCTGGCTCTGACGCCAGTTCGCCAGTCGTGAACGCAGCGCGTCGTCATGAATCGCCAGAATCTGCGCAGTCAGCAGCCCGGCATTGGCGGCACCGGCTTTACCAATCGCCAGCGTACCGACCGGAATTCCGCGCGGCATCTGCACAATCGAATAGAGGCTATCGACGCCGCTCAGCGCCGCGCTCTGAACCGGCACGCCCAGTACCGGCAGCAGGGTTTTAGCCGCCAGCATACCTGGCAGATGTGCTGCGCCACCCGCGCCAGCAATGATGACCTGAAAACCCCGCTCAGCGGCGGTTTCGGCAAAGCTGAACAGTTTATCCGGCGTACGGTGTGCAGAAACCACTTCAACATGGAAGGGCACGTCGAGGCTGGTAAGAATTTCAGCAGTGAACTGCATGGTGGACCAGTCACTTTTGGAACCCATAACAATCGCGATGCGGGCCGGGGCGGCGTTGGATGACATGCGGTCAACTCCTGTGAATGAACAAACAGACCTGGCCGGGCGGACAGGTTTTGAAGGGCACAGAGAATAGCATGAGAAGAGAGCAAGGAAAACGGTTGCGTCGGGCTAAACACGCGGATTTACCCGACGATTAAAAGTCAAAATCGATCAGCTGAATCCCGCTGGCGTCGAGCTGAATCATCGATCCCCGACTGTGCCAGGCCCCCAGCACCGCCCGTTGCGCGGTTTCACCCTGCAGCGTCAGCTGATGAATGGCCGGACGGTGAGTATGACCGTGGATCAGCAAACGTACCTGCTGGCGCAGCAGGGTAGCGATCACCGCGTCGTGGTTCACATCCATGATGGTCTGGGACTTATGCTGATTGGCTTGTTTGCTGTCGGCGCGCATCCGGGCGGCGATGCGTTTGCGCAGCCGCAGCGGTAACGCCAGAAACAGTCGCTGGATCCACCGGTTATGGACTTTGGCACGAAAGCGCAGATAGCCGACGTCGTCGGTGCAGAGCGTATCGCCGTGCATGATCAGCAGACGGTGGCCGTAGAGCGTCAGCACCTGTTCTTCAGGCAGCAGCGTCATGCCGCTGGCGCGGGCGAAGCGCTGGCCAATCAGGAAATCGCGGTTGCCGTGAATAAAGTAGACCGGAACGGAGAGGGCGCGCAGGGCGCTGGCAACCTGCTGATGCAGTGGATTGGGATCGTCGTCACCAATCCAGGCTTCAAACAGATCGCCAAGAATATAGAGCGCGTCGCAGTGTGGCGCTTCGCGCTGTAAAAAATGCAGAAAACCGGCGGTGATCGCCGGTTCTTCCTGACACAGATGGAGATCTGCGATAAACAGGGTGCGCGACATTACTCGCTGACAGTGACTTTCTGGATGATAACGTCATCTTTTGGCACATCCTGGTGCATGCCACTGCGGCCAGTTGAAACACCTTTGATCTTCTCGACCACGTCCATGCCTTCAACCACTTCAGCGAACACACAGTAACCCCAGCCTTGTACGCTTTCGTCACGGAAGTTCAGGAAGTCGTTGTCAGCCACGTTGATGAAAAACTGTGCGGTCGCAGAGTGCGGTGCAGAGGTACGTGCCATTGCCAGCCTACCTTTGGTGTTTTTCAGGCCATTGTTGGCTTCGTTCTGGATTTCATCTTTGGTGGCTTTCTGCTTCATGCCCGGCTCGAAGCCGCCGCCCTGAATCATAAAGCCGTTGATCACCCGGTGGAAAATGGTGTTGTCGTAGAAACCTTCACGGCAGTAATCCAGGAAGTTCTTTACGGTTGCCGGCGCTTTATCATCGAAGGTTTTGATTACGATATCGCCATGGTTCGTCTGGAAAGTTACCATTTTTGTCGTCCTGTAAAGGTTGTCGTCAGTTGCTGAGGCCGCTTCATCGGTCGGCGTGCCCCTTTTTGTCGACCGTTCTTATATCATAATTTCTGATGACGCGTCAGCAGCGCGGCGCAGTTGGCTTGCTTTGCGTCGCGCGAGCGATAAAAATACGGCACAATGTCTGGATACTTAAAAGTGTCAACCACACGCCAATACGGAACCGTTCAATGCTTAAGATTTATAACACCCTGAGTCGACAGAAAGAGGAATTCAAACCCATTCATGCCGGTAAAATCGGGATGTATGTTTGCGGCATCACGGTGTATGACCTCTGTCACATTGGTCATGGGCGGACGTTCGTGGCGTTTGACGTGGTGGCACGCTACCTGCGTTACCTCGGCTACCAGCTGGACTACGTGCGTAACATCACCGACATCGACGATAAAATTATCAAGCGTGCCAATGAAAACGGCGAGAGCATCGAAACCCTGACCAACCGGATGATTGGTGAGATGCACAACGATTTCGCTGCTCTGGGCATTCTGCCGCCCGATCAGGAGCCGCGCGCCACGCGCCACATCGCCCAGATCATCGAGCTGGTGGAAACCCTGATCGCCCGCGGTCACGCTTATGTGGCGGACAATGGCGACGTGATGTTTGATGTGCTTAGCGATGCCGATTACGGCGCGCTGTCACGTCAGGATCTGGAGCAGCTGCAGGCGGGCGCGCGGGTTGAAGTGGCTGACGTGAAGCGTAATCCGATGGATTTCGTGCTGTGGAAGATGTCCAAAGCGGACGAGCCCGCCTGGTCATCACCGTGGGGCAATGGTCGTCCCGGCTGGCACATCGAGTGTTCGGCGATGAACTGCCGGCAGTTGGGCACCCATTTTGATATTCACGGTGGCGGCTCAGACCTGATGTTCCCGCACCATGAAAACGAGATCGCCCAGTCGACCTGTGCGCATGACGGTCCGTACGTTAACTACTGGATGCACTCCGGCATGGTGATGGTCGACCGCGAGAAGATGTCGAAATCGCTTGGCAACTTCTTCACGGTGCGTGACGTGCTGCAACATTATGATGCTGAAACGGTGCGTTACTTCCTGATGTCCGGTCACTATCGCAGCCAGCTGAACTACGGCGAAGATAACCTGAATCAGGCGCGTGCGGCGCTGGAGCGTCTGTATACCGCGCTGCGTCACACTGACAGCAGCGTGCCAGCCCGCGGCGGCGAAGCGTTTGAAGCCCGTTTCCGCACCGCAATGGATGATGATTTCAATACCCCGGAAGCCTATTCGGTGCTGTTCGATATGGCGCGCGAAGTCAATCGACTGAAAAGCGAAGACCGTGATTCAGCGAACGGCCTGGCATCGAAGCTGCGTGAGATCGCCAACGTGCTGGGCATCCTGCAACAGGACCCGGAGCAGTTCCTGCAAAGCGGCGCTCAGGTGAATGATGAAGAAGTCGCTGAGATTGAACACTGGGTGAAAGCACGTGCTGATGCGCGTGCCGCCAAAGACTGGGCGCAGGCGGATATCGCCCGCGACAAGCTGAATGCGCTCGGCGTGATCGTTGAAGATGGGCCGCAGGGGTCCAGCTGGCGCCGCAAATAAACCGGAGAGGGCGAGCAATCGCCCTTTTTTATTATGGCGATTGAACAGATTCAGATACGTGGCTTTCGATCAATTCGTGATCTGACGTTGCCGCTGCAGCAGCTCAACGTGGTAAGCGGCCCTAACGGCTGCGGCAAATCCAACCTGTATAAAGCGGTCCGGCTGCTGCATGAGGCAGCCAGCGGTCGTCTGGCGCTGGCGCTGGCCGAAGAAGGCGGCATCCAGAAAGCGATGTGGGCGGGTGGCTTACGGCGTGGCGATCGCCGTCATGATCCGAAGCGACTGATGCTGGCGGTGGTGATGGAGGATATCGATTATCAACTGGAGATCGGTTTTCCCGAACCGCTGGTCACCAGCCTGTTTAATCTCGATCCGCTGGTCAAGCAGGAGCGGCTGTGGCTGAGCGGACAACAGCGCCGTCCTTCTTCATGCATCCTGCAGCGTGAAAATCAGACCGCCTTTCTGCACAACGTTGAGGGCGAACGTGTCGCCTATCCGGCGGTGCTGCATCCGGAAGAGTCGCTGTTTGGTCAGCTCGGCGAACCCCATCGTTATCCTGAACTTTCCCAGTTGCGTGAACGGCTGCGCCAGTGGCGCTTCTACCATGAGTTCGCCGTCTGGCCGGGCTCGCCGATTCGTGCACCGCAGATTGGGGTCCGCGCCCCGGTGCTGGCACATGACGGCAGTAATCTGGCGGCGGCGTGGGCGACGATCGTTGAACGCGGCCAGACGGAACTACTGTATGAGGTGATGGCGCAGGCTTTTCCCGACAGTCAGTTTGAGGTAGAGGTGCAGAATGGCCGCTTTCAAATGCTGATGTCGCGACGTGGCATTCTGCGCCCGCTGGAAAGCGCTGAGTTTTCTGATGGTACGCTGCGGTTTCTCTGTCTGGTGGTGGCGCTGCTCAGTCCACGTCCACCGGCTTTTATGGCGCTGAATGAACCGGAGAACAGCCTGCATGAAGATCTGCTGCCGGCGCTGGCACGCTTAATCGCAGAAGCCAGCCAGTTCAGCCAGCTCTGGATCACCAGCCATTCACCCCGGCTTGCAGCACTGATCGCGCAGCATACGGCGGTGAATCATATTGCGCTTGAACAGCGGGAAGGAGAGACGCGGGTGGTGGGGGAGGTAACGGAGTAACAGCGTCCCCGCAGGGACGCCGGAGGTTTACGCGACCACAGTAATGCGGAAGCCTGAAAACTCCACGGTCTGACCGGCAACGATTTTGCAGCGTTTACGCGTTTCCACCGCGCCATCGACCTTCACTTCACCCTCGGCAATCACGACTTTAGCCTGTGCGCCACTCTGAACCCAGCCTTCCAGTTTCAGCAGATCGCACAGATCGACGTGCGGGAATTTTCCCAGCGAAAAAGTTGCCATTTATTCTACCTCTCCATCGTGAAACTCTTCACACGCCTGCAGCGTGTTTTGAATCAGGGTTGCGACCGTCATCGGTCCGACACCGCCTGGTACCGGCGTGATATAGGCCGCGCGCTGTGATGCGGAATCAAAGTCGACGTCGCCAACCACTTTGCCGCTTTCCAGCCGGTTAATGCCCACATCAATCACGATAGCACCGGGTTTAATCCAGTCGCCCGGAATAAAGCCCGGTTTACCGACCGCCACCACCAGCAGATCGGCATGCTCAACGTGATGGCGCAGATCTTTGGTGAAACGGTGGGTGACGGTGGTGGTGCAGCCCGCCAGCAGCAGTTCCATACTCATTGGACGACCGACGATATTGGACGCGCCAACCACCACCGCATTCAGGCCATAGGTATCGATATTGTAGCGCTCCAGCAGCGTCACGATGCCGCGCGGGGTGCAGGGGCGCAGTTTTGGCGCACGCTGGCACAGGCGACCGACATTATACGGGTGGAAGCCATCGACATCTTTATCCGGCGTGATGCGCTCCAGCACTTTGACGTTGTCGATGCCGGCTGGCAGCGGTAACTGCACCAGAATGCCATCAATGTCGTTGTCCTGATTGAGCTGGTCGATCAGCTCCAGCAGCTCAGCTTCGCGAGTGGTCGCGGGCAGATCGTAGGAGCGGGAGAGAAAACCGACCTCTTCACAGGCGCGGCGTTTGCTGGCCACATAAATCTGCGATGCCGGGTTTTCACCTACCAGAACCACGGCCAGACCTGGCGCACGTTTGCCGGCTGCCAGACGCTGCTTTACTTTTTCCGCAACCTCAAGACGCACCTGCTGCGCAATCGTTTTACCGTCAATAATTTTTGCTGCCATCAGAGAGGAAATCCACTGTGTTGTGTTGAATCGGGGGAAGGGGGCTATTTTGTCAGAAGCGTGGCGCGCTGTCAGTTACAGTTTCAGACGCGTACGCGCTTTCCGGCTTTTTCGTCGCGACGAGTGCCGGCCTGCATGCGTATGATATCTGCAGGACAATCAGGGGACGATGTAATGATTTGGATAATGCTTGCTACTCTGGCGGTGGTGTTTGTCGCTGGATTTCAGCTGCTCACCGCTGGCTCACGTCACGCCGCTCAGCGGCTCAGCAAACGGCTGCAGCTGCCACCGGTACAGGTGGAATCAATGATCTCTATGATGGGGAAAGAGGCGGCGAAAGAGTTTACCGACTATCTCAGCAACGATAATGAAACGCATCTGCATAATGGCGCAGCGGTACTGCTGATCTGGCAGGTGTTGATTGTTGACGGCAGCGAGGAGAACAGCCAGCGCTGGCATGCGATTCTCAGTCGTGCCGGTTTTCCACCGCTTATTAGCCGCCAGCAGCTGCTGCTCGCGCTGGGCTTTCTGCGCCAGCTGGAGCCGGACATCCCGGCGCTACATGCACTTCGTGAGCAATACAATGCGCGTTTCACACCACAAGGGATTGAGCTGGAAGGAGAATTTACCGACAACAGTAAACTCGTGTCGCTCAGCGAATGGCGCAGGCGTCACTGACGCCAATTGGTCATTACCGCAGCACTTCGCTGCGGAGGAACGGCAAAAACGTTGACGTACCCGCTTCCCGACGTATAATCCACGCCATCTCCATGCGCCCTTAGCTCAGCTGGATAGAGCACCGGCCTTCTAAGCCGTAGGTCACAGGTTCGAATCCTGTAGGGCGTGCCAAATAAAAACAACGACTTACCCCTTCCCTCCGACTACCAGATTTTCCACATGGGACAGATTTGGGACACGACTGCCAAAAATGGCATCAATTTGCCGTGCATGCTCCGTTAAGTGATTAGGTGCAAGGTGCGCATATCGCTGTACCATTTCAATGCTTTCCCAGCCGCCCATTTCCTGCAGCGCAGATAACGGCACGCCAGCCTGAATTAACCAGCTCGCCCATGTATGCCTCAAGTCGTGAAACCGGAAGTCTTCAATACCGGTTCGCTTCAGTGCTGCGCGCCACGCAGTGTTTGAATCGACCCGCATCTTCCTGACGCTGGCAGTTGTGGTCCCGTCATTTCTCTTCACCGATTCGGTGTGAACAAATACCCAGTTGTTGTGCCGGCCAATCTGTCGTCTCAGGACTGATTCAGCCATTTCATTCAGCGCTACGCCAATAGCTCTGCCTGACTTACTTTCTTCCGGGTAAATCCACGCCACCTTTCGCTGCAGGTCAATCTGCTGCCACTTGAGATCAACGATGTTTGAACGGCGCAATCCTGTCGCCAGCGCAAACTCTACGGTAGACTTCAGGGGTTCCGGACATTCATCAATCAGTCGCTTTGCTTCAGCGGGTTCGAGCCACCGCACCCGCTTATTTCTTTCCTGAGGCACTTTGATAACAGGCGACTTCTCGATCCATTTCCATTCCCGTTCCGCTGCACGCATCATCGCTTTCATTAATGCCAGGTGCTTAGCTTTGGTTGAGGTGGAAACGGCAGCCGGTTTGTACTCCCCGATATCCAGCCCCTTCTTCGCCATTGATACGGCGCGCTGCTCCCATCTCTCTTTTGCTTTGCGGTTAGTCATCCTGCTGACTGCGGCATAAATCTTCGCCTCGCTGATATCCTTCAGCAATACACCTTCAAAGTGCATGAGCCAGAATCCGATCCGGCCCTTATCTGCATCGAGTGATTTCTTGTGCGCCTTTTCTTCCAGCCAGCGAAGGCATGCTTCCTCGAACGTTACGTCAGGAAAATCACCCAGCCGCTCTATTCGCCATAACTCAGCCTTTCGCCGGTCGTGCAACTCCTGTGCTTGCTTTCGGTCCTCTGTGCCAAGAGATTCCTTAATGCGCTTCCCGCCTGGCGTCGTGTAACTCCCGTACCAGACGGTACCTCTGCGGAAGATCGACATGATTTATTCTCCTCATGTGCATCTGCCGCGCTCACGGCGACAGTGTGCATTGGATTGTTGAGAGCGGCAATACAGGCCTGCCGGGTGAGGAGGTAGGGTGACTTTGGTTTGGACGGGTCTTTGCGCGTCGCCATCAGCCGTCCGGTCCGTATCCATTGCTGACACGTAGGCCGGGAAATGCCGAGGAACGCGCACGCCTCTTCCATAGACAGGGCATAGGTTTCCATATCTACTCCTTTGGCGGCTTACCGCGGATAAATGCGATGATTAGGGCAATAAAAAGGCAGATATCAGTGATGATGTCTGCCGGGGTGATGTCGTCGCAGGTGGTGGTCATTCACGCAAAAGCTCTTTCATCCGAGCATAGGTTTCAGGGGCGCGCTTATCTGGTCTCTTTAACTCCTTCCGCAGCAATCCAGTCAATTCATCCCAGTGCTGAATTACGGGGCTAAATCTTGGACATTTTTCCGTTATCAGAGGAAAGCTATCCTTAATCTCAGGTATTTTCTTTAAGGCGTTTCGAAGTGGCCCAGACAGCAGACAACCATTCTGCATCAACCCATTTTTCACGCTGTTTAAACATTTCATCCACAGCCTGATGGCACCGTGATATTTCGAATTTGCATCGTGCATTCTCAGCCGCCAGCGCGTTACGCTCCGCTTTGAGTTCAGTTATCTGCTTTCTTAATCCATCTCCGCAGCTAACCGTCTGTTTATCGGCCAGCGTGATACCCGGCGCGGGTAAGGCCATCACGGCAGAGCCACCGCCGGATATCAGCGCCAGCACCAGATCGTCGGAAGTCAGGCCGCGCAGCGTTTCCAGAATCAGCATCGCCGCCGTTTCACTCATCGCATCTGAAACCGGATGTGAAGCCTCCAGAATGCGGATACGCCCGGCAGGCACGGCGTGACCGTAGCGCGTTACCACCACGCCACTGACATCCACGTCTGGCCAGGCGGCATCCACCGCCGCTGCCATCGCGGCCGACGCCTTGCCCGCCCCGACCACTACGCAGCGGCCGGCGGGCTTCTGCGGCAGCGCAGCCGGTACGACAGGCCCGGGACGGGCACTGTCAACCGCCTGCTTAAAGATTTTCTCCAGGATCGCTGCGGCCCGATCGTTTCTCATTGTCAGGCACTCTCGGCAACGGTTGAATGGGATTCGATGAACTGCACCACGGCACGCGTGACATCGGCCGTTGTTGCCGTGCCGCCCACATCGGGCGTCAGGATGCCGTGGGTGCAGACGTGTTCGATGCCTTCCATGATCAGCGCGGCGGCCTGATGCTCGCCCAGATGCTCCAGCATCTGCACCGCCGTCCAGAAGGTAGCGATCGGGTTAGCGATGCCTTTACCGGTGATATCAAAGGCCGAGCCGTGAATCGGCTCGAACATGGAAGGAAAGCGCCGCTCAGGATCGATATTTGCGGTAGGCGCTACCCCCAGGCTGCCCGCCAGCGCGCCCGCCAGGTCAGATAAAATATCGGCGTGCAGGTTGGTAGCGACGATGGTATCCAGACTCTGTGGATGCAGCGTCATGCGGTGTGTCATGGCATCAACCAGCATTTTGTCCCACTGCACATCCGGAAACTCCTGCGCCACCTCAGCGGCAATTTCATCCCACATCACCATGCCATGACGCTGCGCATTGGATTTCGTTACTACCGTCAGCAGCTTACGCGGTCGGGATTGCGCCAGTTTAAAGGCATAACGCATGATGCGCGTGACACCGACGCGGGTGAAAATTGCCACTTCGGTGCCGACTTCTTCCGGCAGACCTTTATGGGTGCGGCCACCGTTGCCCGAATATTCGCCTTCGGAGTTTTCGCGCACGATCACCCAGTCGAGATCGCCCGGCCCGCGGTTGCGCAGCGGCGAGGTGACGCCGGGCAGAATTTTGGTCGGCCGCACATTGGCGTACTGATCGAATCCCTGGCAAATCGGCAGGCGCAGTCCCCAGAGGGTGATGTGATCAGGCACATCCGGTGCGCCCACCGCGCCGAAATAGATCGCATCGAATTTTTTCAGCGTCTGCAAGCCATCTTCCGGCATCATCACACCGTAGCGTTTGTAGTAGTCAGAACCCCAGTCGAAAGTCTGAATATCAAATTTCAGCTGCGGATCGCGCTGTGACAGCGCCCTGAGGACGTCAATGCCGGCTGAGATGACCTCAGGACCGATACCGTCAGCAGGAATAGCGGCAATAGAATAGTTACGCATGGTGTTTCTCCGTGTCGATTAATGAGTGTGAGGTTGATGAAGTTCTGTGGTCTGTGGCTTTTTCGCTTTTCCGGCCAGAATCAGTACCGTCAGGGCTGAAACCATCAGCAGTCCGGCCACGAAATAGAGGCCCCAGGTATAGCTGCCGGTTTGCTGGCGGATGATGCCAATCATCATCGGGCCGACAAATCCGCCGAGGTTGCCAATCGAGTTGATGGCAGCGATGCCCGCCGCCGCCGCCGGTCCGCTCAGAAACAGGGTAGGCATGCTCCAGAGCGGCGGCTTGGATGCGCTGATCCCGACCGTAACCAGCGTCAGGGCGATAATTACTGAGAAAAGGGTAGTGACGCTGCCGGCGTAAATCAGTCCGGCTGCCGCCAGCAGACAGGCAGCGATAACGTGCCAGCTGCGCTCACGGGTCCGGTCGGAGTGGCGGGCCCAGAGGATCATGCCGAGAACGCCAAGCACCGCCGGGAAGGCATTAAGAAAACCGATCTCTAACGATGAGGCACCGAAGCTGTGAATAATCTGCGGTGCCCAGATACCCAGGGTATAAAGACCGGCTGAGGTGCCAAAGTAGACCAGCGCCAGTGCCAGCACCCGCTTATCTGCCAGACCGCGCCATGCGCTGCTGTGGCTCTGGCCCACCGCCCGCGCCTGCTCTTCAGCCTGCATGGTATTTTGCAGCCAGGTCCGCTCTTCTTCGGTCAGCCATTTGGCTTTGGCCGGTCGGTCAGTGAGCCAGAACAGCACCACTATGCCCAACAGTAAGGCCGGGACTGCCTCCAGCTCGAACATCCATTGCCAGCCGGCGAAGCCCATCAGCCCATGCATTTCCAGCAACGCCGCGGAGATAGGAGAGCCAAGCGCGGTGGAGAGCGGCGCTGCGGCCATGAAAATGGCGGTGACCTGCGCACGTTTTACCGCCGGGAACCAGTAGCTGAGATAAAGAATGATGCCAGGAAAGAAACCGGCCTCGGCCACGCCGAGCAGAAAGCGCAGGATATAGAAGCTGGTGGTGCCCTGCACAAACGCCATACAACCCGAGACCAGTCCCCAGGTGATCATGACGCGGGCGATCCAGATACGGGCACCCACTTTATGCAGAATCAGGTTAGACGGGACTTCAAACAGAAAGTAGCCGAGAAAAAAAATCCCGGCACCGAGCCCGAAGACCATCGGCGAAAAACCCAGGTCCTGATTCATGGTCAGGGCGGCAAAGCCAATGTTAACCCGGTCGAGAAATGCGATGAAATACAGCAGCATGATAAAAGGAATAATCCGCAGCGTTACTTTGCGCATCACCTTTTTTTCGAGGTCATTGTGCATAACAGGATGCTCCACAGTCAGGTAGGGTTGTTATCGTTTTGTTGTGAACTCAGTATGCTGTTTTAACTGGCGTTATCATCGGCAAGGGTTTATATAAATAATTTGCATAATCTGAATGCGGGCAATAAATGGATATAAATCAGCTGAGATGCTTCGTGGTAGTAGGTGATGAGCTTCACTTTGGCAGGGCTGCCCGCAAGCTTGAAATGATGCCTGCATCACTGAGCCGTTTTATCCGGTTACTGGAAGAGGATCTGGGTATACGCCTGCTGAATCGTTCGACCCGAAACGTCTCCCTGACCCGGGAAGGCGCGGAGTTTCTGATTGACGCTAAATCCGTTGTTGCAGATTTTGATGCGTTACGGCTTAAGTTTCGTAAAAATATGATATCGCAGAAAAAAACGCTGCGGATCGGTGCCATTGACAGTGCGGCGAGGGGATTACTGCCGAAACTGCTCAACCTGTTCGTTAGCGCTTTTCCTGATGCGGATATCCATATCAGCGAAGATAAATCGCACAGTCTGATCCCACGACTGACCTCCGGCTGGCTGGATCTGGTCTTTGTCCGGCCGCCAGAACAGACCGACGTCACCCTGACCACCCGCTTTATTGCCCATGAAACCTGTGTGCTGGCGGTGCCGGCACATCACCGGCTGGTGGATTACGACCGGGTGAGCATAGAGGATTTTTGCAATGACCCCGTCATCGTGCCGGAAAGACGCACCCGTCCTCACAGCCATGACCAGACGATGAACCTGTTCAGAGCGGCCGGCAGGTACCCGGTGATTGCGCAATATGCCGAGGAAAAACAGACTATCCTGAGCTTTGTTGCCGCCGGACTGGGCGTGGCGCTGGTTCCTTCCTCTTACCGCAACATGAACGCGGATGGCGTAAAGTATCTGCCGCTGGCTCCGGTCGATGATATGGAAATTGAAGGGCTGCCGCTGTGTGTGATGTGGCACCAGGGAAACAGGGATAGGTACGTTAATGCCATGCTGACTATCCTGGCGGACAATCGTGAGATTTTGACAAAAGACCTGTAGCGCCAGGCTTCAGCCCGCAGTTCGCCGACGCGAGCCGGGCACTAAAGTGGATAATTTATGACTGAGAAAACCTACTATCACAGCGATTCACTTGAGATGAATTCCCAGGTCATCAGCTGTACGCCCGGGCCGGATGGCCGTTTCCGCGTCATTCTTGCGGCAACCCTGTTCCATCCGCAGGGCGGGGGACAACCTTCTGATCAGGGAACCCTTAACGGTGTGGCGGTGCTTCAGGCCGTGCAGGAAGGTGATGAAGTGATACATCTTACCGATGCGCCGGTTGCCGCCGGGCCGGTTCATCTCGCCGTCGCGCCTGAGCTTCGCGCTATCCACACCCGCTATCATTCCGCCGGGCATATCATCGGCGTGGCGGCCGAAAAGTATGGCTGGCATGGTATCAAAGGGAATCACCGCCCGGGCGAGGGCCGGGTTGTGTTTGAAGCGATTGGGCTGACCACTACGGTAACGGTGGAAAACCTGGCTGCGGAGGTAGCAGAGATAGTGGCGCGCGATCTTCAGCGGATACTGTCGGCCGAAGAGGGGCGCCGTAGCGTCACCTGGGGCGATCTGACGCCCTACGCCTGTGGTGGCACGCACGTGAACAAAACCACCGAAATCGGTAAGGTTCGCATCGTTAAGGTTAAAGAGAAGAAAGGTCAGTTATCGGTACAGTACGAACTCGATGACTGATCTGCTCCGGCTGCTGACACATCCTTAGCCATCCGCTAATCAGGGGATTATCCGCAGCATCTCCCGGCACCGCACAGAGCATCCTGAACATTGTGGGGAGGGTCACCGATCTGGCCGGAGCGATGGACAGCCTTTCCCTGGCCTCTTCCGGGCAGGTCCTGCCAAAAGGGAGTTGCCTGCACCCTGCCACAACTCAATCACTGAGCGGGCCTCATCCCGCAGCCGCTGTCATGGTTTTGTCATAACTCGCTCACCCTGATGTCAGAGTGGGTTTCATATCCTGTAGGCGAACCTTCCCAAACAGGAGCACGAAGATGAAACTGAACAGCATTACTCTGGCCGTGGGCATGTTGCTGGCTATCGCTGGCGCTGAGGCGCAGGCACAGTCGCAGCCGGTAAAAAATATTGTGCTGGTACACGGCGCTTTTGTTGGTGGCGCGGGCTGGCGTCCGGTCTATGACCGGCTGACCCAGGATGGATATCACGTGACGCTGGTGCAACAGCCGCTGACCAGCTTTGCAGAGGATGTGACGGCGACGCGACGGATTATCGATCAGCAGAATGGCCTGGTGATTCTGGTCGGTCACAGCTACGGCGGGGCGATCATCAGTGAAGCCGGTAACGACAGCAAAGTGGCGGGTCTGGTCTACATTGCCGCCCATGCGCCGGATAACGGTGAAACCGAGGCCAGCAACGGTAAAAAATATCCCAACAGCGCACATCCGTTTGCCCGCTCGGCCGATGGCTATCTGACCATTGCACCACAGTATTATCACAGCGATTTCGCTGCCGACCTGCCTGCTGTGCAGGCCGATTTTGAAGCGCATGCGCAGATGCCAACCAACGCTGCGGTGTTCACCGCTAACATTGCCGATCCGGCGTGGAAAACCCACCCCAGCTGGTACATGGTGGCGAAAGCTGACAAAATTATCAGTCCCGATCTGGAGCGCATGTATGCCAGACGCGCGCACAGCCATACGGTAGAAATTGCCGGTGCCAGCCATTCGGTGTATCAGTCACATCCTGATGATGTCGTAAAATTGATCGAGCAAGCCGCGCAACAGGCGCAGCCCTGAAAATAACCAGCAGGAAGAGGCGCATGAAAATTCTGGTGATTGAAGACGAGGCCAAAGCTCGTGATTACATGCGCAAGGGATTGACCGAAGCCGGTTTTATCGTCGACGTGGCGGAAAATGGCGTTGATGGTCTGTTCTATGCCCGCGAGCATCATTACGATCTGATTTTACTCGACGTGATGATGCCCGGCCTTGATGGCTGGCAGGTGATGGCGGCGATGGATAAGCAGATCCACACGCCGGTCATCTTCCTGACGGCTAAAGGCACGCTGGAAGATCGCATCAAAGGGCTGGAGCTGGGCGCGGATGATTACCTGGTCAAACCTTTTTCCTTTGCCGAACTGCTGGCGCGCGTCCGTACTCAACTGCGGCGCGGCAGCCAGCAGAAGCTGCCGGATATTCTCACGCTGGCCGATTTACAGCTCGACGTTTTTAAACGGCGCGTCGAGCGTGGCGGGCAGCGTATCGATCTCACCAACAAAGAGTTCAACCTGCTGCATCTATTCCTGCTGCATCCTGGCGAAGTGCTGACCCGCACCGTGATCGCTTCCCGCGTCTGGGACATGAATTTTGATAGCGACACCAACGTGGTCGATGTGGCGGTTAAACGTCTGCGGCAGAAAATTGATGGCCCGTTTGCCTATCCGCTGATCCACACGGTACACGGTGTGGGTTATCGCTGCGAAGCAGAAGCGTGAAGCGACGCTCCCTGGCGCTGCGTCTGTCGCTGATGCTCAGCGTCACGGTGATCGCTATTTTTTCACTCTGCGGATTTGCGCTTTATCACTCACTGGCCCAGCAGATTGGCGTGCGGGACGATGCCGCACTGCTGACGCGCATCGATCAAATCCGTACGCTGCTGCGCGATGAAGATGCGATTACGCTGATTCAGCAGAAACCGCGACTGTTCGCCAATATGCTTGGCAATACCGAGTCGTTGCTGGTGCTGCGTTTTCCCGGTCAGCCACCGCTGATCGTGGTGAATCCCGGCCAGCGTCCTCTGCCGGCAATTACGCCGGTTGCCGCTGACCAGCCGCTGACGCTGTCGTCGGTGCATCATCTGGTCAGCGCCAACGGCACGCCGTTTATCTCGGCGGCGGCACTGACGCCGACCCGGGATGGCAGCGGGCAGATTGAGATCCTCACCGGCCGCCTGATGCGTGACCGGACACAAACCCTGAGCCATTATCGTCACCAGATCCTGCTGGCGACTGCGCTGGCGGCGTTGCTGGTGGCGGCGATCAGCGTCTGGCTGGTGCGGCGCGGTTTGTCACCGCTGCGCAGCCTGACGGCGGAAGCGGAAGCGATCGATGTGCGTCACTTGTCCCGCCGGATGCCGCAACAGTCGCAGGCTGAATTACAGCCGCTGGTGGCCGCCTTTAATCAGATGCTGAGCCGCCTCGACGTCGGTTATCAACAGTTGAGCCAGGTTTCTGCTGATATGGCACATGAACTGCGGACGCCGATCGGCACGCTGTTAGGCCAGACCGAAGTCGCGCTGAGCCAGACGCGCAGTCAGAGCGATTATCAGGCGTTGCTCGGCTCCAATTATGAAGAGCTGGAACGGCTGGCAAAGATGATCGACAACATGCTGTTTCTTGCCAAAGCCGAAGATGCCAGTCAGGCATTAAATGAACAACCTCTCGATCTGGCGCAGCTTGGCGGCAAACTGCAGAGCTATTTTGACGATATGGCAGAGGAAAAGGCGATGCGGCTGGAGATGCAACTGCAGGGCGAACTGCGGGCCGATCCGCAGTTAGTGCAACGCGCGCTGGCCAACCTGATGGCCAACGCGCTGCGCTACGGCGATGCGGGCACGCCGGTGAGCGTCTGCAGCAAGGTCCAGCCGACGGCTATCGAACTGGTGGTGGAAAATCACGGCCCGACGCTGAGCGCCGAACAGCAGGCGCGCGTTTTTGATCGTTTCTGGCGTGCTGAGGCGTCACGGCATCAGGGCAGCAGCGGGTTAGGGTTGTCTATTGTGCGCAGCATTATGCGCTTACACCACGGGAGCTGTGAGGTGAGCAGCGCGCACGGCATCACCCGGTTTACGCTACGCTTTCCGCGACGCGATTAACCGGGAGATTGCGGCCCTGCTGGCCCGGAAAATGTATCGATGCTGGATCAGCACAATGCAGCCCGTCAGGCGACATAACCCGCCGGTTAAACCCCCAAAGTGCGCGCATTAACCGGCTGTGCTCACCGGTTTGCTGCCCCATATTCCCTGACAAAGATCATAGATGCGTCAGCCAGGCTACCGTAGTCTGTGCTGAACGTCGCGACAGCGATAAGCCTTTATGACAACCGCCTGTTTACCGCGCAACTGCCTTCATGCAACACGTGGGACCAGCAATGAGAGCCATTAACGTCATGGATCGATCACGCTGATTACTGCCACAGCCCTCCGTTGTTACTGCGTAATCTGTCATGCCATCGCCTCAGGATGGATCAGGGAAGAGGGTTACCCTCAGCGCGTCAGCAACAGCCAGACCGGGAAAACGGCGTAAAGCGCAACCAGCCAGCGCGCTGAAGCTGCGCCACAGCATGCGGGATCGCAGAGCAACACATCACCGACTAGCCGGGAGGCATTGAATTGTAATGACCATGCAGAACGTAGAGACCCTGACCCCCTCGCGTCCGCGCTGGACGATTAAAGATACCGTCTGGATGATGGGCGTTTATGGCGCTACGGTGGGAGCAGGTACGCTATTTTTACCGGTTGAAATCGGCACGCTCGGCCCGATTGTCTTCATCATGATGTTACTGCTGGGATTGCCGCTGTCAGTGATCCCTCATGTGCTGATCTGCCGGGTTTTCATGCGGGACAACCAGACGGCGGATAAGTCCCTGCCGCTGTTTGGTGCTTACTTTGGTGCCAAAGGCAAACAGGCCATCAAGATGTTTTTCTGCACCGCGCACTTCCCGATTACGCTGGTATACGGAATCTCGCTGGTGAGCACCATCAACGACTATTACAGCAATCATCTGCATCTCGGCACGCTGAATCGCGGCGCGCTGGTGTTTGTGGTTCTGGGCCTGCTTTTCCTGATGCTGAGCAAAGGGCGTGAAAAGGTGGTAAATACCCTGAGTGTGTTAGCTATTCCGTTCGCCTTAACCATTCTGCTGATTGCCATTATCCAGATCCCGGCATGGGACATATCCAACTTTCTCCGGCAGCTGAGCGCCACCCGCCATGCGCCTGCCGGTGAGACGCTCAAAAATCTGTGGTTAACGCTGCCGCTGATTACCTTCGCTTTCTGCTCTACGCCGATGATTAGCCCGCTGGCGTCGTGGTATCGCCAGGCGGGCAACGGTGGTGAGAAGCAATCGGTGTTTGTGGTGCGGGCGGCCTACGGCCTGATTTTTGTTTCGATTGTCTTTTTCGTACTCAGCTGCGTTTTGAGCTATCCGCATGAAACCTTTGTCAGAGCCAAAGCGGATAATCTGAATATCATGTCAATTATGCAGGGCAAAGGCGGCTTTAGTTTGCTGGCGTTGATTGCGCCCTTCATCGCGCTAATCGGCATGACCAAATCTTTTCTCGGCATTTCGCTGCCGGTGGCAGAGACGTTAACCACCCTGACCGCCGACGCAATCAGGGCGACCGACGCGGCCGGTCAGCGTAAGGCCAGACGGATCGCTTTCGCGCTATTGTTCGGCTTGTCGTATGCGATTGTGTACCTTAATCCCAACGTTATCGGCCTGATTGAAACCGTATGCGGGCCGCTAATCGCTATTTTCCTGTTCGTGATACCGGCTTATCTGATTTATACCCGTGAAGCACTGCGTCCGTTGCGTGGCGCGAAGGCTATCATCGTCATTATGGGCGGGCTGCTGACCGTTTCCGCGCTGCTCTATTCAGCCATTTAACCGCGAATAAATAAGCCTGCGCCGGTGCGACCCGCGCCGTGATTATGTCGCACTCACTGGCGGTTCGGGCTGATGATTAACCCTGGCCGGATTGGCTGTTGCCCGGCCAGTTCCGACCCGATGACTGGCACGCCCTGAAACTGCGGGCGTGCCGGGCGAGCTGTTTCTCCGTCACCAGACCGTGACTTTTTAATCCATCACCATCCAGCGCAATATTTCCTGACGACCTCGCAGCTTCACGCCCACCGAAATGACTATTGCCATATTCCGGCAAAATATTCCTGTTTTAAGCATTTGTGATCGCTGCATATATTCACTGAGAATGAGTTCACACCATCACGAGGATGATAACACCCTTAAAGCGCGTGATTTATCTGGCTTTCTGAGGTTAACAAAACATCGCCACCTCAATACTTTTTTCCTCCGGGAAAGTTTTTAAATATCAGGAGAAAGATGCCAGTGAAATTTATAACCGGAATGACCTTTATTGCCCTTGCGCTGAGTGCGCACAGCGCGGTCGCTGCCGAACAATCGGTGCCGACTGACAGCTCAGTGCATGTGAAAGCCGATCCGGCGTTGAAAAGTCTGATACCGGCCGATATTGCGCAGCGAGGCTTTATTGTGGCCGGAACCAATCCCAACACGCCGCCAACCACCTTCTATAAAGACGATAATAAAACGCTGGCTGGCCGTGAAATCGACATCATGAATGCCGTCGGTGAACGTCTGGGGATTGCAGTACAGTGGCGCGACACCGGCGGCTTCGACAATATCATTCCGGGCCTGAAAACTGGCCGTTACGACGTGGCGCTGTCAAATATCAACGCCACGCCAACCCGCCTGAAACAGATCGATTTTGTCGGCTATTACAATGCCAGCCGGCTCGGCATCATTTCAAAGAAAGACGCGGCGATCGCCCCGTTCACCTCACTCAGCGACGTGTGTGGCAAAGAGGTGGGGGCCGGTTCGGGCACTACTCAGGTGACCCGGCTGGAGGAGGCCAGCAAAGCCTGTGAGGCGGCAGGCAAACAGCCGATCAAGGTTTCTGTCTTCCCGGATCGTCCGGCCGGCGTGCAGGCGGTGGTCAGCGGTCGGGTGCCAATGTTCCTCGGGCCGTATGAAGGGCTGCTGTGGCAGGTGAAGGTGATTAAACCGCTGACCATGAGCGGTGAGATCAGCGTTAATGATGCGCCGGTCTCGGTGGCTTTCCCGAAAGACTCTGCGCTGGAACCGGCAGTTCAGGCGGCGCTGAATTCACTGATCAAAGATGGCAGCTACCAGAAAATCCTCGATAACTGGGGAATTGGCTTTGGTGCGGTGACCGAAGCCAGACGTAATCAGGACATTTTCAAATGAGTGCGCCTGATGACCACACCGACGATCTGAGAATTGTCGGTAAACGCTACTATGGACGCTGGCTGAGTGCGCTGGTCGTGCTGTTGTGCGTGGTGGCGATGGCGAACTCGATGATTAACAATCCGCGCTTTGAGTGGGACGTGATTGCGGCGAACTTTACCGCGCCCTCCATTCTGCAGGGTGTGTTAATGACGCTGCAACTGACGGCGATCTCGGTGGTGCTGGGGTTTGCTTTCGGCACGGTGCTGGCGCTGATGCGCCTCTCCGCCAACCCGGTGCTGGTCGCGGTAAGCTGGGCCTATACCTGGTTTTTCCGCGGCGTGCCGATGCTGGTGCAGCTGTTTCTCTGGTACAACATCGCGGCCCTTTATCCCAAAATCGCGCTGTCGATCCCCGGTTATGGCGAGATCTGGAGCGCCCAGTCCAATGCGCTGGTCAGTCCGTTCAGCGCCGCGGTGATCGCGCTGGTGATGCATCAGTCTGCTTATGCCGCAGAGATTGTGCGCGCCGGCATCCAGAGCGTGGGTAATGGGCAGGTTGAAGCCGCACGCGCCCTCGGTTATCGCCCGGCGCAGATTTTCCGCTATACCGTGTTACCGCAGGCAATGCGTGCCATTCTGCCGCCCGCCGGTAATGAAATTATCGGCCAGTTAAAAACCACCGCGGTGGTATCGGTGATCTCACTGCAGGACGTGCTGTTCTCGGCGCAGATTATTTATCAGCGCACCTATGAAGTGATCCCGCTGCTGCTGGTCGCGACGCTGTGGTATCTGCTGATGACCTCGGTGTTGTCGGTGGGACAATATTACGTCGAACGTTATTTTGGCCGCGGCGTCACCCGCCGTGAAACGCGCCGTTTATGGCCGTCACTGGCGCGCTTTTCTGGCTTGAAAACCGCAAGGAGCACCAGCAATGGCTGAAGCGATCGCACTGCGCAAGGTCACCAAGCGCTTCTCCGGCGTGACCATTCTCGATGAAGTTAACCTCGATATTCCCGCCGGCTCGGTGACCGTTATCCTCGGTCCGTCCGGTTCGGGTAAATCGACTCTGCTGCGCTGTATCAACCACCTCGAAAAGCTCGATGGCGGCACCATCCGCATTGGCGGAGAGAGGGTGGGATATCAGCAAAAGGGCCAGGCGCTGCATGAACTCAGCAGCCGGGCGATTGCCCGCCAGCGCGCTGAAATCGGCATGGTGTTCCAGCAGTTCAATCTGTTCCCGCACCGCACCGTCTTGCAAAACATCATTGATGCACCGATGCGGGTGAAAAAACAGAATCGCCAGCAGGCGACCAGCAAAGCGCTGGCGTTGCTGAAACAGGTGGGTCTGGACGGACGCGAGCAGGAGTGGCCGCAAAATCTTTCCGGCGGTCAGCAGCAGCGTGTGGCGATTGCCCGTGCGCTGGCGATGGACCCCGGCGTGCTGCTGTTTGATGAGCCGACGTCCGCGCTCGATCCTGAGCTGGTCGGCGAAGTGCTCCAGGTGATAAAGCAGCTGGCGCACTCCGGGATCACCATGGTGGTGGTGACCCACGAAATTGGCTTTGCTCGCGAAGTGGCGGACAACATTGTGTTTATGGAAAGCGGCAAAATTATCGCCGCGGGTCCGACACAACAGGTGCTCGACGATCCGGCCAACGGACGGGTCAGAAACTTTATTGCAACGGTGCTGTAAGCAGCGTTTTTTGTTGCCCGTAAGCCAGGAAACGTGATGACGCAGAAACCGGTAATGCACAGCGCGCATTGGGGGGCTTTTCATGCCCGGCGCGAAGGCGATCGCCTGATTATCGATCCGTTCGAGGGCGATCCTCATCCCAGTCCTTTATTGCAAAACTTCCAGCAGGCACTCAATCATCCGGCGCGGGTTGCCCGCCCGATGGTGCGGCGTGGCTGGCTGGAGAATGGGCCGGGTCCCGACTCGCGTCGCGGGGTCGATGACTATATCGCCATCGACTGGGACGACGCCCTGCAACGGGTGGCGCAGGAACTCTCGCGGGTCGGGCAGACCTGGGGGCCGGCGGGAATTTTTGGCGGCTCATATGGCTGGTCCAGCGCCGGTCGCTTCCATCATGCACAAAGTCAGGTGCACCGCTTTCTTAACACCACGCTCGGCGGTTATGTCCGGTCAGTCAACAGTTACAGTTCCGGCGCGGCCTCGGTGCTGCTGCCGCACATCGTCGGTGAGATGAACGAAATTGCCCGCCGTGGCGTGAGCTGGGAAGAGATCGCCAGCCACAGCGATATCGTGCTGGCCTTTGGCGGACTGGCGCTGAAAAATTCCCAGGTCGCCAGTGGCGGTTTGAGTGAGCATACCGAACGTGATTTTATGCAGCAGGCGGCGCGGCGCGGAACCCGCTTTATCTCGGTCAGTCCCCTGAAAAGCGATCTGCCGGACGACGCGCGGGGCGAGTGGCTGGCACTGCGACCCGGCACCGATGCGGCGTTTATGCTCGGTCTGCTGGCAGTGCTGATCGAAGAGGCGTTAACCGATGAGGCGTTTCTGGCCCGTTATTGCGTCGGCTGGCCAGAGATGGTGGCTTATCTGCGCGGTGAAGAGGATGGCGTAGTGCGCGATGCGCACTGGGCGGCCAGCATCTGTGGCGTCAGCCACGACGTTATCAGACAGTTCGCCCGTCAGCTGCACGGCAAACGGGTGCTGGTGACGGTGGCGCATGCGTTACAGCGCGCCGAGCATGGCGAACAACCGGTGTGGCTCGGCCTGGTGCTGGCGGCGGCACTCGGCCAACCCGGCCTGCCCGGCGGCGGCTACACCTATGCGCTTGGCGCGCTGGGCCATTATGGCAAACACCATAATCTGGTCAGCTTTCCGGCCTTACCGCAGGGTAAAAATGGCATCGACCGCTTTATTCCGGTGGCGCGGATTGCCGATATGCTGCTGAATCCGGGCACCCGATTTGATTACAACGGTCGTCAGCTGCGCTATCCCCATATCCGTCTGGCTTACTGGGCGGGCGGCAATCCTTTTCATCATCATCAGGATCTGGCGCGCCTGCGTCAGGCTTTTTGTCAGCTCGATACTTTTATCGTGCATGAGAGCGCCTGGACCGCCACCGCTCGCCACGCCGATATTGTGTTGCCCGCCACCATGACGCTGGAGCGGGAAGATATCGGCGGTGCGCCAACCGATCGGCATTTAATCGCGATGCAGCCGGTGGCTGCGCCTTATGCTGAAGCGCGCGATGACTACACGATTTTCAGTGAACTGGCGCGGCGGCTCGGCAGGGAAGAGGCGTTTACCGAAGGGCGTGATGCGCGTGGCTGGCTGCAACATCATTACCATCAGCTACAGCAAAAACTGGCGGCACATCAGGTATCGATTCCGGATTTCGACACGTTCTGGCAGCAGGGCGTGCTGACGTTGCCGCAGTTAAAGGATGGTGGCCGGATGATCAACGCGTTTCGTGCCGATCCTGATGCCGCACCGCTGCCGACACCAAGCGGAAAAATTGAGATCTTCTCCGCCACCATCGCCAGCTTTAACTATCAAAACTGTCCGGGTCATCCGGTGTGGCGTGAGCCGCAGCAAAAGCCGACGGCTGATCATCCCTTCTGGTTGATTGCCAACCAGCCAGCGACGCGCCTGCATAGCCAGCTCGATTTTGGCGACTTTAGCCTGAGCGGTAAGCGCGACGGACGGGAAGTGTGCAGCCTCAATCCGCAGGATGCGGCCCGGCTGGCTATCGCCGAGAGCGATCTGATTGAGCTGTACAACGATCGCGGCCACGTGCTTGCCAGTGCCCGCGTCACCGACAGCATCATGGCTGGCGTGCTGCAGCTGCCTACCGGTGCCTGGTACGATCCGGTCGATCCTGCCGCCGCCCGCCCGTTATGCCGTCACGGTAATCCGAACGTGTTGACGCTGGACATCGGCACCTCCTCCCTGACCCAGGGCTGCAGCGGACAGATTACGGTGGTGCAGGTGCGGAAATTCAGGGGCGAACGGCCGCCGGTGCGGGCTTTTATTCCGCCACACTAAGCCGCTATGGCCGCAGACTTTGCAGCAGTGCGTCTGTCACTGCCTGCAAATCGGCGGTTGAGCGCAGCGCGCTGTGCGCCAGCAGTTCCGGTGAGCTGTCACCCAGTGCCAGTCGCAGTTTACGCCCGACATCAACGCCCTCCGCCAGCAATTCCTGCCGCGTGCGCTGCTGATGCCGTGTGCTGCCATCCGCCAGCGACAGCGTCACGCGGTGAAAGCGCTGTGCCGGATTGAGGGCATCCGGCGGCGCAGAAGGATCCGGCATACGGCGAACGCGGGCGGCCAGCGGCATAATCTCCGGATTAACATCGCCTTCGGCAAAATCTGACAACCGCAGATCGCCGTAAATCAACATCGCGGCAATCACATATTCGAGGCTAAAGCGCGCTTCGATACCGTTGGCTGGTACCGTGACCGGGGCGGCAATGTCACCGCCGGGCGGAAAGGCGACGGCGATAGCCACGATCTGGCGCAGCAGTGCATCAAGCGGCTGGCCGCTGGACAGCCACTGCTGGCGTAGCAGACCCGCCGCTTCCGCCGCGCTGTTGGTACCGGCGCAGGTCGGGAACGGCTTAAACTCCAGCCCGGGGGCGCTGATACGCCAGGGCTGACCCCAGTTCTGCGTCAACTTTTCCGGCTGCGCCTGGCCATCACTGCTGGCGGCCAGAAAGGACTCAATCACATTTTCTGGTCGGCCCGTCATGCCAGCCAGCGTCAGCTGGGCCGAGGTCACCGCACGTTCCGCCGCCAGGCCGGCATGCAGCGGTTTTACCGCCGAGCCAAACTGAGCGCGTAAACCGCTGGCCTGGGTAGCCGCGATCCCCAGCAGGCTGGCGGTGGCGGCAGCGGACAGGCCGAGGAAACGAGCCAGCGCCGCGGCGGCGGCAAGGGTGCCCAGCGTCGCGGTGTTGTGATAGCCCAGCGCATAGTGCTGCTGGCTGGCCGCCAGTCCCAGCCGGCCGGCCGTTTCCACCCCCACCACATAGGCATCACAGAACTGTTCCACGCTGGCGGCGGGCTGGCCTGACAGCCAGGCAAACAGCGCCGGCAGGATCACCACGCTGGGGTGACCGCGGAAATCGGCATGGAAATCATCATAATCGAGCGCATGACCGGCGTAGCCGAGCAGCAATGCCTGCGAACGGATGCCGCCATCACCGTAGACGGTACGCAGCGCCGGTAAGCCGCTATCGGGCACCTGACCCTGTAACACCGGCCAGCTCACCGCCAGAAAATCGGCTATCCCTTGTCGCGCGTGGTCGCGTGCCCGCGCATCCGGTTGACTGTGGACGATGCGCTCAGCCAGCGCGGCGGTCCCGCTCATCAGGACGGCTCCGGCAGTGTGAGTGCTGTCCGCGCCAGATCGGCCAGATAGCGTGCGGTGGGCAGCAGCACGGCATCATTAATACGAAATGCCGGATGATGCAGCGCATAGGGTTCACCGGTACCGATCATCATAAAAGCGCCGGGCAGCTGTTGCTGGTAAAAGGCAAAGTCTTCGCCAATCGGGCTGGCTTCCACCACCCGGGCTTCAAATCCGCTGGCGCTGGCCTGCTGCAGTGCAACCTCTGTCCAGTAGGCATCATTCACCACGGACGGCGGTCCGGCCTGCCAGTTAAAGCTGATTTGCGCATCAAACGCCGCGCCGATGCCCGCCACCAGGGTACGGAAGCGCTGCTCAAGACGTTCGCGGGTAGGCTGCGAAAACGATCGCACCGTCCCCTCCAGCCAGGCACCTTCCGGAATGACGTTCCAGGTACTGCCACTGTGAATCTGCGTAATCGAGACCACCGCGTTATCGGCGGACGGGGCGTTACGGCTGATCAGCGTCTGGGCAGCGGCGACAATCTGCGCCGCAATAACAATCGGATCGTTACCCTGATGGGGTTTGGCCGCATGACTGCCGATGCCGGTAATGCCGATATCAAAGCGATCTACTGCGGCGGTAAGCGGACCCGCTTTACTGCCGATCACTCCCGCCGGCAGCGAGGGATCGTTATGGAGTCCAAAAATCACCCGCGCATCGGCGAGGGCACCGGTAGCGATCACCGCTGGCGCGCCCTGGCCCGTCTCTTCCGCCGGCTGGAACAAAATGCGTACCCGGCCGGACAGGCTGGCTTCCTGCTGCTTTAACAGGATTGCCGCGCCGAGCGCCGCGGTGCAGTGGAAATCATGGCCGCAGGCGTGCATGACTCCAGCACGTTCCGATCGAAAGCTGACGCCGGACTGCTCCTCAATCGGCAACGCATCAATATCAGATCGCAGCACCACCAGCGGTCCCGATGACGATCCTATCTCCGCCACCAGGCCGGTTTTCAGCGGTAGATCGAGGATGCGGATCTGATGCTGCTCCAGCTGCTGCCGCAAGCGGGCGGTGGTTTCAAATTCCTGGTTCGACAGTTCCGGAAAACGATGCAGTTCATGGCGCAACGCGATCAACCGTTCGCCCAGCGCCGCCTGATCTAAGGTGCTCATGCGATGTTCCCTTGTGGTGGTACCTGACGGCTCAGCCAGGCATGGTGTGCCGCTTCATCCAGCACTTTCTTCATATAGAGGGTGATGTGGCCTTTACCGAGGTCAGTGGTATGCATCGGCTGGAAGCCACGCTTGAGGTAGAGCTGTTGCAGCCACGGATGGCTGAGGGCGGTACCGAGAGAGACGGCCGGTGCGCGCAGCTGACCAATCAGGATCTCCTGCTCCAGCCGATGGAGAATCTGCCGGCCAAAATGCTGGCCAGCATAATCCGGATGCGCGCCAAACCAGCCGATGTGCGGCAGGCCAAACGGACCGGGCAGCAGCCCCCAGGGATAACGCAGGGTCACTGAGGAGACCATTACACCGTCGGCATACAGCGCATAAACTCCGTGACTTTGCAGATGGCGCAGCGCCTTATCCCGATCGGCCGTGGCGGCATCGAAATGGATGCCGAGTGCTTTTACCGGCGCATAAGCGGCGTGCATCAGCGCCAGATAGAGAGTGATTTCATCTGCTCTCACCTGACGAAAGTCGAGTTGCATAATATTTCCCGGAATAGCCACCCGGCGGGCGGATAATTAAGTCAGCGTTTAAGGTTAATGAGATTAACAGTTAAAACCCGGTGGCTATATCTGAAAAATAACTATCCTAATGCCTATTTGTGAAATTGAATTGGCCGGTTTTTGATTGCTTAAATCGGTGGTTGCCGTAGTATGAAAAAAACAAATGCCGCTATAACAAAACGCCATTAACTCCATGTAATAAATTAACTTTATCGGTTATAGCCTCCCTTATAAACCGGCGTTACCTGTAACCGGCCTTACCTATAAACAGGATAGAAACGTGTTAGCGATTAAATCTCCGCGCGCCTACGCGCATGAGGCTGGCCTGCGCGCCCGTGCCGGTGAATTTATTAAACCTTACGCCACGCATATTCGTATATTTACCTCGCCGCACGCCTGGCAGGCGGTTAATCCGGAATTAAGCCAGAGTCTTGAGGCTAGCGGAATTAGCTGGCAGCTGGAGTATTTACCCGGTGAATGTACTGAACAGGCGATCGCCCACTTAAAACACAATACCGAACAGCAGGGGGCTGAGCTGCTGCTGGCGATTGGCGGTGGACGGGTACTGGATGCCGCTAAAGCCGCAGCCAGCCAGCTCCCGGCCGTCACGCTGGTTAACTTTGCCACCCTGGCCGCCACCTGCGCCGCCTGGTCGCCGCTTGCCATCATCTACAGCGATCGGGGAGAGCATCTGCGCAGTCAGCCGCTGGGGAAAATGCCCGAGCTGGTGCTGGTAGACAGCGAAGTGATCGCGCGCAGCGACGTGCGTTACCTGAAAGCGGGCATTGTTGATGCGCTGGCAAAATATTACGAATTCCAGCCGTATCAGCGTCACAACCCGGACGACCTGGCACTGGAGCTTAAAGTGATGACCGCACGGCGGGCGCTGGAGACCTTTCAGCAGTGGGGTGACGCGGCGGTGGCAGCCAACCAGCAGCAGCAGGTCACGCCGGCACTGGTCAGGGTGATTGATGCCAGTATCGTGCTGGCCGGACTGGCGAACAGCGTGCGTGACGTGCTGCCTACGCCGGGCGTTGCCCATGCCATTCATAATCAACTGACCCACCAGCCGGAGCTGCACCACTGGCTGCACGGCGAGAAAGTCGGGTACAGCCTGCTGGTGCAGTCGCTGATTGAACATCACGGTGAGCCTGATGCCGGGCTGCTGGCACTGTTACGTCAATATGCGATGCCGCTAACGCTGCCGGCCCTGAGTGGCGATCGCGCTGCACGTCTGCACACTCTCGCGCAGCAGATTAAGTTTCCCCAAGCCAGTGCAGAACGCCTGCCGTTTACCCTGACCGCGGCGACGCTGGAGCAGGCACTGCTGGCGACTGACCACCTTGTTTAAGCCGGGCTGCGGCCCGACTTTTCACCTTTACCGACCAGGAATCTTTTATGCAACAGCCAACATCATCACGTCGCCTGCGACTCGGTCTTTTCGTTCAGCCGGTGGGACAACACGTCAGCGGCTGGCGTCTGACCCAGCAGCTCGGCGATCCCACGGACATCGACTGGCTGATCACCCTCGCCAAAAAAGCGGAAGCGGGTAAGTTCGACCTGTTTTTTGTCGGCGATGCGCTGGCAACCAGCATGTACCGACTGCCGTCGACCATGGCCCGACTGGAACCGCTGACGATGCTCTCCGCGCTGGCGGTCAATACCCGTCGCATTGGCCTGGCGGCGACCGCCTCTACCACCTTTAGCGATCCCTTTACCCTGGCGCGCAGCTTCTCATCGCTGGATCACATCAGCCGGGGGCGCGCAGCCTGGAACGTCGTGACCTCGTTTTCAGACGATGTTGCCCGTAACTTCAGTCGCAGCGATATGCCCGACCACGCCGCACGCTATGCCCGGGCGCGCGAGTTCCTCGAGGTCACCAACAAGTTATGGCAAGGCTGGGAAGAGGGTGCGGTTCAGCCCAACAAGCAGACCGGTGAATATTTTGTCGATGACAAAATCAAGCCGATCAACCATCAGGGCGAGCATTTCCAGGTACAGGGCCCGCTTAACATCACCCGTTCTCCGCAGGGGCGTCCGGTGATTATTGAGGCCGGTTCCTCTGCCGATGGTCAGAAGCTGGCGGCTGAGACCGCAGAGGTGATCTTCACCGCCGCCGCCAGCCTTGAGGAAGCGCAAACCTTCTACCGCAGCCAGAAAGAGCAGGTGGTTGCTGCCGGACGTAATCCGGATCATGTGGTGATCATGCCTGGCGTGATGCCGATTGTCGGCCGCACGCGCGAAGAGGCGCAGGCGCTGTGGAAGGAGCTGAATACGCTGGTGGATATTGATAATGGGCTGCGTCAGCTTTCGCTGCGATTCAGCATGGATCTCAGCCAGTATCCGCTGGATGGCCCGGTGCCGGAGGTGCCGCCGGGTGAAGGGAATCAGAGTCGCGTTAAGCTGATGACCGAAATGGCAAAACGTGAAAACCTGACGCTGCGTGAGCTGGCAGCCATTGCGGCGGGTTCACGTGGGCACCGGGTGATTGTCGGTACCGCGCAGGATATTGCTGATGATTTCCAGCTGTGGCTGGAACAGGGCGGCGCGGATGGCTTTAACATCATGCCCGCCATCATGCCGGAACAGCTCGACCTGTTTGTCGAACGGGTGATCCCGGAACGGCGCCGCCGTGGGCTGTTCCGTGACGATTACCCGTTTGCCACGCTACGCGAGAACCTGGGTTTGCCCGTGGTGTAACGGCAAGGATCGATCGGTTACGCTGGCGAGGCGCTATCCACTCAGCCGGATCATCGGGAAAACAGTTAAACCCGGCGGCTCAGGTCGCCGGTCTGTTTCGGAACCGGCCTTAACCTGCCGACAGCAATCCACCTGCCAGCAGCCTGAACGCCTCAATTGCTTTGGGCAGCGTTTGTCTGGGGTTATCGCTGGCTGCCACCCAGAGCGCAGCATTAAATGCGCTGCCGTTGAGCAGGCGTGCCGCAGCTTCCACATCGACCGGCCTGAGCGTGCCGCTCGCCGCCATTTGCGCTAAGGCGCTGCGGGTGGCTTCCAGGCAGGCATTCTGGCTGGGCCAGCGGGTGGGATCGCCAAGAAAGGCCGGCCCATCAAGCAATACGATACGCTGCACTTCCGGGTCGAGCGCCATTTCAATGTACGCGGCCCCCTCCAGCATCAGCTTTTCCCATGCGGTATCAGCGGCGGCGGCAACGTCTCTGGCACGCAGCGCTATCTCGCTGTCCACCTGCGCCACTACCGCAGCCAGTAAGCCTTTTTTATCGCCAAAATTGTGGTACAGCGCCCCCCGGGTAAGCCCGACGCTGGCCGTCAGGTCATCCATCGATGCCTCGGCGAATCCCCGCTCGGCAAAGGCCTTGCGGGCAGCAAAGATCAGTTTACTGCGATTCTCTTTCATTGTTTCAGCACGACGACCTGCAGCCATATTTCCTCCCTCGTTGATACGCTGCGTATATTAATTGACATACGAGGCGTATGCATGATTTATTCATATACGGTTCGTATCTGAATCGGGGGCGTGGTTTTCCATGCGCCGTCACGTCAATCCACAATAAGGCGATTTTATGATGCAGCGTGAAGTGATTTTCCCGGCAGGGCGTCATGCGCTATACGAAAAGCATGGCTATTCTGCGGCGATTAAATCCGGTGATTTGCTGTTTGTTTCCGGACAGGTTGGCAGTCGCGCCGACGGTTCGGTTGAACCTGAACTGGCTGAGCAGGTCCGACTGGCGTTTCGTAACCTGCAAGCCACGCTGGCTGCAGCGGGCTGTACGCTGGATGATCTGATAGACGTCACCACATTTCATACCGATCCGGAAAACCAGTTCGCCACGGTGCTGGCGATTAAAAATGAAATATGGCGGCAGGCGCCTTACCCGAACTGGACGGCGGTCGGCGTCAACTGGCTGGCGGGCTTTGATTTTGAAATCAAAGTGATTGCGCGGGTACCTGAAGCGGCGGATAACCACTGAGTCAGCCGGCCGAACTGTTGTAAAAAGAGGCCGCTTCAGCGGGAGAGATAAAGCCGGCTACGACAAAGCCGGCAGTCTGATCGGTGCGATATCGGGGCTTATGACGCGCCGCGACGATTACCCTTACCGGCCTCTGCAGGCGGTAAAGGGCGCCGCTTAGTTCAGGATTGCCTGTTCCACGCTACAGCGCACCCGCAGGCCGGAGAGGGCGAGATCGCTCAGCGCACGGGTCGGTGCTGCGCAACCCGCAGCGATAATGTGGACTTTCATTGGCTGGCTTTGGGGAGAAAGCGCCGTATGCGTGACACAGTGCTGCGTCATCATGCCGGTGAGATAGATATCGGTAATACCGTGCTCGCTGAGTAACGGTTCGAGATTCGTGTTAAAAAAGCTGTCCGCTTCAGCCTTAACCACCACCGGCGCATTGCCCAGCGCCGCAGCAATATCCGGATGAAACGCTGCGCCTTCGCTCTCCGGGCGGAAAAAAGGTGCCTCAGCGGTGGCGATATGCTGAACGCCGACAATCAGCCATCCTTTTTGCTGCGCGTCGTTAATCGCTTTAACGGCCGCCTTACACGCCTCATCTGCTGCTTCAAGCGGAAAGGCCCCGCCGGGGAAGTAGTCATTCTGAATATCAATCACGATCAGGGCATTTTTCATGGTGGATCCTTTATTAACAGGGAAGGAAGAGCGTGGTGTTATCGTCAGTCAGCCATATCACGATCATCTGCGTTATGAATATCCTTATCGGCGACCCGATCACATTACCTGCTCATTGATCGGGCAGGCGTAACGCGTTACTCGGTGGCCTCAGCCAGCCTGCGGGCTGCTGGTCGCTTACCCCTGCGGCCGGCTGAATGGCGCGTTCATCCATTGTCATATTATGACGTAGTTGCAGCCGTCAGCCGTTTCTGATGCCAGGCCAGCCACAGCAGCGGCAGCGCAAGCAGCAGCACCCACGGCAGTAACAGCAGGTTCATGGTTTTCCAGCCGTACAGACTGAGCAGCGATCCGGCACTCAGTGAACAAATAAGAGAGAAGATAAACACGCTCATGT
Source organism: Pantoea sp. PGP6 (assembly GCF_053474785.1). Taxonomy (NCBI): domain Bacteria; kingdom Pseudomonadati; phylum Pseudomonadota; class Gammaproteobacteria; order Enterobacterales; family Erwiniaceae; genus Pantoea; species Pantoea sp. PGP6. The sequence goes on along the minus strand of NZ_JBQBMA010000001.1, from coordinate 3,239,219 downwards.
CGTTGACCGCCTGCGCCACCCCTTTTTCACTGGTGGTATAGGTCGTCGCAAGCAGGGTGGTTCCGCCGATGTAGAGAAAGTTCCAGCCGGTGCCGACCAGGATTAACGCACCGGCAAATCCTCCCCAGCTGACCCCGGTACAGGCCAGCCCAATGTAACCCAGCATAAGCAGGACGCCGGTCAGCATGATGCTAATCACACCAAAGCGCGCAATCAGTTTGCCGGTAAAGAAGGAGGGCAGAAACATACCCAGCACGTGCAGCTGGATCACTTCAGCGCTCTGGCTAAGGTCAAACGCATGATGATGCATTGCAATTGGCGTCGCCGTCATCGCAAGTACCATAATGCTGAATCCGGAGGCGGCGGAGAAAAGTGCCACCAGATACGCGGGCTGGGACAGCACGGTTTTCCACGGCCGGGCTGCGACCGGATCCGGCACGGCGCTCTGCGGCGGCGGCATCTGCAGACCGGAAAGCACCACCACGCCGAGTAACGCCATAATCCCCATAAAAAGAAACGAGCCGAGGTAAGGGATCGCGAACAGGGCGCTGCCACTGCGCGCCAGCAGCGGCCCCAGCAGGGCGGCGACGCCACCACCGGCCAGCACCAGCGAAATCGCTTTCGCCCGTAACGCGGGCAGCGCCGCTTCGCTTGCCGCAAAGCGGTAAAACTGTGCGAAAGCCTGATAAACGCCGAGGAAAAACATGCCCAGACACAGCAGCAGAAAAGAGTGCAGTGCCATTGCTGTCATTGAAACGGCGGCGGCAACAATCCCGCTCAGCGCACCGCTGATAAAGCCGGTTTTTCTGCCGACTTTGCTCATCCACAATGACGCCGGAAACATGACAAGAGCGGTGCCGAGGCTGGCCATCGACAACGGCAAGGTGATCAGGGCGGGCGAAGGGGCCAGCAGGTCACCGGCCAGACCGCCAATCGTCATTGTCAGGATAGAAATGGTCTGAAATATCGCCTGGGAGCCAGCCAGTATCAGCACCGGGCGATGGATATTTTTCATTGTGATTAACGCTCCGCAACAGAAGATCAGGCAGGCTGACAGCCGGTCCGTGGGCAGAAAGCCGCATCCCGCCGGATGAACCGAGCCGACCTGTCTGGTATAGCGAAGAGTGTAAAGCGTACCGTGCAGTGGCGTGAGTTGCCCGCCAGCCATTAAACGATGACATCAGGCCAACCTCATGCCTCACGTTTTACCGTTGAGTTGAAGCAGGCGGCGGAGCAACAGGGGAAACTGACTTTTCAGGCTGAGGCGAGGCGGGGAGCTGTATTGCAACAGCGACAGCAGTGGCAACAACAGCAGCAGCGGCAACCGCGGCAAAAGTGGCAACAACGACAACCGCGGCAAAAGTGGCAACAACGACAACAACAACAACAGCAGCAGCGGCTATGGCTGTGCCAGCGTGCCTTCATGGCAAGGTGCGCTGGCAGATACCATAGTGAGAAAATTGCCGGCACTCAGCCGTCGTTATTGCTATTTCAGGCCCAGCTTGCGGGCCAGACGATGAAGGTTACCGGGATCAAGCTCCAGCTGGCGCGCCACTCTGGCCCAGACTTTGCCATTACTTTCATAGACATGACGGATGTAGTCATACTGGAATTTACGGGTGGCATCGTTGAGACTCATCATTGGCATGCTGTTAACCGATTCGGTCAATCGTGACTCAGGCGGCGCCTGATTCTCGAAGCTGAAATGCTGGGGAAACAGGATCACTTCGCCGGTTGGCGATTCAGCCTGGGCGATAACCGCCGCCCGATAAATTGCATGCTCCAGTTCGCGAACGTTGCCTGGCCAGTCCGCCGCTTCAAGCAGGCTGCTGGCCGCCGGACTCAGGGCCACGCTCATCAGCCCGAACTTCATCCGGCATTGCTCGCAGAAGTAACCGGCCAGCAGCACGATATCGTCGCGGCGCTCATTCAGCGACGGAACAAACAGCGGGAAAACGCTTAAGCGGTGGAACAGGTCCGCCCGGAATCGCCCCTCGGTGACCGCTTTACGCATATCCATGTTGGTCGCAGCGATAATCCGCACATCAACGGTCAGCGCTTTGTCCTCGCCGACCCGCTGCAGGTCGCCGTACTGAAGCACGCGTAGCAGCTTGGCCTGCAGCGAAAGCGACAGTTCGCCAATTTCATCCAGAAATAAGGTTCCTTTATCCGCCAGCTCAAACTTACCCGGACGATCGTGAATCGCGCCGGTAAAGGCCCCTTTTACGTGACCAAAAAGCTCACTTTCCGCTACGGTTTCCGGAAGCGCTGCGCAATTGAGATAGATCAGCGGCCGGGCCGCGCGATGAGAATGGCGATGGATCGCCTGCGCGATGAGTTCCTTGCCGGTCCCGGTTTCGCCCATGATCAGCACGCTGAGGTCAGAGGGCGCAACCACGCCGATCTCTTTTTTCAGATGCAGCAGCGCGGCAGATTCACCGATGATCTGCATCTCCTGATCCTCTTCAGGGCGGAAGGGCAGCGGGGTAAAAGAGGAGGCCGGCTTTTCTAACTGTTCCATCAGCAGAGCATTATTTAACGCACCGGCGGTCAGGCTTGCCAGCACGCGCAGCTCTTCATCGCTAAAATTATCAAACTGGGTAGCGTTAATGCCGTCGAGGGTCAGCGCCCCGATCAGCCGCTGTCCCGAAAAGAGCGGCATCCCGACGCAGGCATGCACATGTAATTCACCCTGTTCGGGGATCAGGCCGTCATAGGGATCGGGCAGCGTGCTGTCGGCCGGGAAACGCACCACATCACCGGCGCGCGCAATCGCCTCAAGCCGGGGATGGGCGTCAAGTTTAAACCGGCGTCCCATCACATCAGGTGCCAGGCCAGCGGTGGCCAGCGGTCTGAACTGCTGTTTTTCATAGCGTAACAGCGCGGTAGCGTCGCAGTGCAGCGCGGCGTGGATACTCTTAATCATCTGGCTAAAGCGATCGCGGCCGCTTACGCCTTTTTGAATATCCACTGCCAGCCCAGCCAGCGTCTCAACAGATAAAGCCATATAGTCACCTGCACACGGGTTGTCTTAATAACAATGTATTACGTTGTTATAAACACAATATCACGTTGACCTGATGAGGAATATCAAGCACTTAAAAAATGGCACAAAGTTTGCTCTATCTCATACAGAGACTTTTTTAAGGAGCAGAACCATGTCCGACCTGAAAACGACGCACGTGCTTACCACAGAACAGCTCGAAACCGCCGCCGATTCATTGCGCTGGGCGGCGTTCGGCGGTCCGCGTGGACCGGTGTTTACTTACCGACAGAGTGCCCCGGACCGGCTGCATTTCGAAACGGTGTATAACGGACGCAAAGCCTGGGTCGATTTAGATATTCCCTACACCCCGGTCTCCCTTATCGTCGCAGGCGCACTGCTGCTCCAACAGCTTAATACTTATATGGGGTAATGCCATGAACCATAGAGAAGAGGTGAACAGGGCGGTCGAGGCCGCCTTAGCGAACAATGTCATTCGCGAGATGAATACGCTGCTGTGCGCGCTGAGTGAAGATCCCGAACTGAGCCGGGAAGAGCGCTATAGCCAGCAACAGCGCCTGCGGATGGCGGTGTTTAAACACAGTACCGAAAAACAGGAACTCGCTGAACAACGCCGTAACTGGCTTACTCGCGGCGGAATCATTGGCTAACCGGAGATTGACGATGACCCAGAGCATCCCACAACATTTTGTTCATACCCGCTCCACGCCTTTCTGGAACCGGGAAAGTGTGCCAAAAGCACTGTTAACCCATCACAACACCCGCGCAGGCGTCTATGGCCGGCTATCGGTGATGCGCGGCGCGGTAAAATATTTTGGGTTTGCCAGTGAAAATGAGACAACCCACGAAATGGAAGTCACCATCAACGCCGGGCAGTTTGGTATCAGCCCGCCGCAATACTGGCATCGGATTGAGCTTTTAACTGACGACACTTACTTCAATATCGATTTTTTTGCCGATCCGGATGTCGCCTTAACCGGCAACGGATTTGAGCGTGAGGTACATATCCCACCCAGGACAAAAAATTAATTTTCTTCAAACCCGCTGCGGCGGGTTTTTTATTGCCCGTAGCCTTGTCATTAAAACAATGCATTGTGAACAAAACAATTTACACCCATGTCTTTAAAACAATGTTTATAATTTAATTTTATATAAAACAATGGGTTAAAAGTTGGCACGGCAGATGCAAAGAGATACGGGACTATCACTTACACTGCGAGAATTTCTGATGAATATCCATGTTAAAAATAACATTTCCTGGGTGGGTAAACGTGACTGGGAAGTCGAGCATTTTCACGGTAAAGAGTACAAAATGCAGCGTGGCACCAGCTATAACAGCTACCTGATTCGTGAAGAAAAGACGGTGCTGATCGATACGGTCGATCTCAGATTCCGCTCCGATTTTGTCAAAAACCTGGCTGAAGAGATCGATCTGAAAAAAATCGACGCCATCGTCATTAACCACGCTGAAGAAGATCACTGTGGCGCGCTGGCCGAGTTACTGGCGCTGATCCCCGGCACCCCGATTTACTGTACGGCAAACGGCGTCGACTCCATCAACGGGCATCATCACCATCCAGAATGGAATTTCAACATTGTTAAAACCGGTGACTCACTGGATATCGGCAACGGTAAAAAGCTGATCTTCATTGAAACTCCGATGCTGCACTGGCCAGACAGCATGATGACCTACATGACGGAAGATGCGGTGTTATTCAGTAACGATGCCTTTGGTCAGCATTACTGCGATGAACATCTGTTCAACGATGAAGTTGATCAGAACGAATTATTCGACCAGTGCCAGCGTTACTTCTCTAACATCCTGACCCCGTTTGCTCGCCTGGTCACCGCGAAAATCACCGAGATTCTCAGCTTCGGCCTGCCGGTTAGCATGATCGCAACCTCGCACGGCGTGGTGTGGCGCGACAACCCGGTACAGATCGTTGAGCTGTATCTGAAATGGGCGGCCGATTATCAGGAAGATCGCATCACGCTGTTCTACGACGCGATGTCGAATAATACCCGCATGATGGCCGATGCGATTGCCGAAGGCATCCGCGAGACCGATCCGCGGGTGGCAGTGAAGGTTTATAACGTCTCCACCCACGACAAAAATGAAATCATCACCTCCTGCTTCCGCTCAAAAGGCATTCTGGTCGGTTCTTCTACCATGAATAACGTGATGATGCCGAAAATCGCCGGCATGCTGGAAGAGATGACTGGCCTGAAATTCCGCAATAAACGCGCCTCAGCGTTCGGTTCTTATGGCTGGACCGGCGGTGCCGTGGACCGGGTCGCCACCCGACTGCAGGATGCCGGTTTCGATATGACCATCGCGCTTAAAGCGAAGTGGCGTCCCGATCTCTCCGCGCTGGAAGCGTGTCGCGAACACGGCCGCAAAATCGCCCGTGAATGGGCGCTCTCTCCGCTGCCTGACTCAGCGCCAAAGCCCGCTGAGGAAGCAGTGCCAGCCGCGATTGCAGCCGCCGCAGCGGTAAACCGTGATGGCGTGGCGATGGCAGAAGCGGGCGAAGGCGCCGAACAGAAAATGATCTGTACCGTCTGCCAGTGGGTGTACGACCCGGCAGACGGTGAACCAAATCAGGGCGTTGAACCTGGCACCGCATGGCAAGAGGTACCTGACGATTTCTTATGTCCGGGATGCGCACTGGGTAAATCTGTGTTTGATCCTTTCGAGGGCTAAGCGAATGTCTGAAGATATTGTGATTATCGGCTCCGGGTTCGCCGCCCGGCAGCTGGTTAAGCACCTTCGTCAGCAGGATAAAACGGTACCGATTCGGGTTCTCGCGGCCGACAGCTGCGATGAGTACAACAAGCCTGAGCTGAGCCATGTGATCAGCCTGCGCTGCGCGGCCGATGACTTAACCCGTCAGACGGCAGCGGAGTGGGCCGAAAGCCAGAACATCATGCTGCATCCTTGCACTGTGGTTAGCGACATCGACACGCTGGCGCGCAGGGTGAACAGCAGCGCAGGCGATTTTGCTTACGGAAAGCTGGTGCTGGCCACCGGTGCCCGGCCTGTGATTCCGGCGATGCCGGGCAGTGAACTGATCTACACGCTCAACAGTCAGCAGGAATATCGCCAGTGCGCCACCGGGCTGATGAATGCGGCACGGGTGCTGATCATCGGAGCCGGGCTGATCGGTACCGAACTGGCAATGGATCTTAATCGTGCCGGTAAACAGGTAACGATTATTGATCGCAGTGCAGGTCTGCTCGCCGCGCTGTTGCCGCCGGAAATCAGCGGTCGTCTGCAACACCGATTAATCAACAGCGGCGTGCAGATGATGTTCCAGACTGAAGTGACTGAACTTGCCCGCCAGGCAGATTCTGTTGCAGCTACCTTCAGCGACGGAGAGAAAAAGTGTTTTGACGCGGTGGTGTGCGCCATCGGCTTACGTCCCGATTCGGGGCTGGCAAAAAGAGCGGGTATCGAGGTGCGTCATGGCATTGTCGTTGATCGCACGCTCGCCACCTCGGTTCCCGATATTTATGCGCTGGGCGACTGCGCAGAGATAGAGGGAAAACTGATGCCTTACCTGCAGCCGGCGACGCTGGCGGCGATCACCCTGGCCAAAAATCTGACCGGACAGGCCGCTAACCTGACGCTGCCTCCGATGCTGATCAAGGTCAAAACACCGGATATGCCGCTTCAGCTGGCGGGCGATCCGGCTAATCCGGCCTACAACTGGCAGATGGCGTTCTCTTCAGACGGCGTGATCGCGAAAGGTTATGACCCGGACGGGGTGATGCGCGCTTTTGTGGTCAGTGAAGATCACATGAAGGTGGCTTTCAGCCTGCTGAAGGCGTTAAACACCCCAGCAGCCACTTAACCGCATCGGTAACGCCGGCACGATACACCAGACCGCTGCACGCTTCCCACGGTGCAGCGGATGTCAGACGCGATCCTGCCGGCTTCTGACCGCTATTTAACTTGCCAATAGGTCCTGTTATGAACACTTCTGAAGACGCAGTAGTTAGTCATATTACGCTGCACAATCCTCCCTCCTGTACCTGTGCCCGGATTATCTGGCTTTCGATGAACTGCGATGCCTTTGCGATGAATATCGGTACCGCTAACGGTGACGCACACATTGATGCCAGACTCGGTTCAGTTTATCGCAGCACCCGCTTTCACCCGGAAGCGCTTAAAGAAACGGTTAACGATTTATTCTGGGAAATCTGGGCGGTATGGGAGCCTGAAGAAGGGATTAAAGTGATGGAGCGCGGGTAAGCCGGTTTTACGGCCGGTCAGGAGGCCGCTGACGGACAGCCGGTATTAATGCCGTTCAGGCAAGAGTCTCGACCAACATCACGCCGCGCCGTGTCCGGCAGAGCAGGTGAGTGTTCTGCCGGAGCGGGCAAGGCGCCTGCCGTTCATCACGGGTGTCGCCCGTTCATCTGCGGGCAGCGTTCATCCTCTCTTTTCTCAACCGTCCGCATCACCGCTGCACAACCTGGCCGACGTGGCCGGCTCCCCGGTTTATCACTTTCCCGCCTGATCATTTCCACGATCGACTGCACCCTATTTACTGCATTTTTATATTCCGCTTCGCACTCTTTACGCCTTTTTTATCTGCCATCCGGTTAACTGTCTGCTCAGTAACCTTCACGATTCAGTCACGCTGAAGACCGGCTGAGATCGGAGAAGGCGAGGGGGGATACCGTTTTTACGGTCGCCCTGTCAGCATTCAAATGCAGCGCCCGGATCAGCGGGCAATCGATACTCTCTCGCTTTGCCGGCGCGGCTGAACAGATGAAGGGGGCGATTATTGTTAATCCGTATGATTCTGATGAGATTGCGGCGGCTATTCATACCGCGCTGCGCCTGCCTTTATCCGTCAGGCAGGCGTATCACCAGCAGCTGATAAAGGAACTGCATATTCATGACAGCCACTGGTGGTCAGCGCGCTTCCTGAGCCAGCTGAGCGGGGCACCAGGTGATACCGGAGCGATGCCGGCAGCGGGTCTGATAGATTCCGCCGGGTTTGGTAACCGGCCGCGCTACTGACAGCCCGGCATGGGTGTCTGGCGGACAGAACGGGCGTGACAGGACCCGCTAGCCGTTAAACCTGACGGTACATTCAGCGGCATTCAGAATGCTGGACGCAATGAAGATATCCTGCTTTCCGCTTTGGTTGGTACAGGGATATTTTTCCGCAGGAATGACTGCTCTGAATGATGGTTTGTTGCGGTGCAGGTTTGATAAAAAATTAGACAGCATGGCTGTTTATTACTGAACACTTTCCATTAGCAAAAAATGGTTGAGTAAACTGTGTTTTATCCTGGCTAAATACCGTGAATCATGCTGGGTTTTCTAGAGGGTGGGATTATTTATCAAACTGGAACGTGAGCGACAATAAGCAGCAAGTTAACGGATAAAACAGAGCCGTGGCGTGCGCCACGGCCAGAAAATTATGCAGTCTGCCACTCGCTTTCAACATCTGCCTTCGCTTTAGAGAGAATGACTTTATTATCATCCACCTCTTTTACCCAGCTAAAGGGAATAATATGGTGTTGCCCGCCCGCTTCAGGATCGCTTTTTGCCAGCTTGATTTTATCGTCACCTTCAAAATGATCAACAACCCCTACGTGTTCACCATTAACATCAACGACCTGAGCGTGGTCTAAAATTTGTGATTTATCTACCATGGAAATTTCCTCCTTATTCATTTGTGAGGTCATTGCCTCAGACCGATTAATCCTGGTTGCTGAAGCTGAATTACGCCAGCATATTAACAAAATGAAATATTTTACGGGCTGCCGGAGAAAATAACGGCTTCGTCAGTTAGCTGAATAAATCAGTTAATTATGGTCCTGATCGGCGTAGCGCCAGAATATCGGTCGCTGCCCTTGCTGACTGCCGTGCCTCCCGGACTCACAGTTCGCTGAAAAGCAGGCCCGGTCAGCGTTCAGACGGATTTTGCGACTATGCTGATGGCCGCCAGCAACATAATGCTACCCGCCGAGCGGAACAATATGCGCTGGGCGCGGGGGCGGGTTAAAAAGTGCCGAATCCGCAGCGCAGCCAGAATAAAAATCGCGCCCACCAGCAGCAGGACCAGAATAGTCAACGGCACCAGCATCATGGCCCAGGTTTGCAGTGAAACCCTATCCACGGAGATCACCAGCGGCAAAATAGCCAGATAAAAGGCAATGGTTTTGGGATTACCCAGCGTAATAGTCAGGCCTGAAAGCCATGCCGAAATCAGCGCTTTTCGACTCGCCCGCTGGCCAATATTGATGGCATGCGGAACATAATGCCAGAACTGCCAGGCGAGAATGCAAAGATAGAGCGCCGCCGCCCGGTTAAGTTGAGTGAAAATAACCTGTGGGCAGTGAACGACTTATTTAATCCGTTGTGGGGTGCGGCCTCGTTTACCGTAGTTATGACTTATGACGGTATGGTTTTTATTAAAGTCTGGATGTCTTGTTATCCAAAAATAGCGTTAATAAACCGATTATATTGCCGGGCGCGCCGCCTGTTTCCCGGCCTGAATAGCTGTGTATCGGCACGGGTTTAAATTATTGCCAGAAGGCGTTTCGCTATTAAATACGCTGCCTGTCGTCGCCGCATCTCCAGTAAGCGCGCTATGCTGGTCAAATCAGGCCGCACCCGACGGCAACAAGTGCAACGTCTACAGGAGAAGGTATGTCAGCGATCGATTCAATTTCCACCGACGGCGGCGTCTGGATCAATCCGCCGCCGGTACATCATCTTGAGCAGGGTGAATTACGCTTTGAGACGGCGTTTAACAGCGATTTCTGGCAGCGCACCTGGTACGGTTTTGCCCGGCACAGCGGACACGCTTATGGATTCTGGATCGATGAGGACTTTACGGTACAGGTGCAGGTCAGGGCGGATTTCAGCCAGCTGTACGATCAGGCCGGGCTGTTTATTCAGGATGATGAGACGCACTGGGTTAAGGCGGGCATTGAATTTAATGATGACCAGCCGGCGTTAGGCTGCGTGGTTACGCGCGAGAAATCAGACTGGTCAACCGGCCTGTTTCCCGGCGATCCGCGCAGCTTCTGGCTGCGGGCTACGCTGGTTAATGAGGCGCTGCGCATTCAGTACTCAACCGACGGCGAGCAGTGGCCGCTGTTACGCCTCTGTCCGTGGCCCGGCCGTGGGCGGCGCTTTGTCGGGGTGATGGGCTGCTCACCCGAACGTGCCGGGCTGGCGATTCGCATCGCACACTTCACGCTCAGCCCGCCACTCGGCAAAGAGCTGCACGATTTGTCCTGAACATCTGCCATAAACGGCGCCTGGCCGTGAAAGGTGATCGATTGGCTGAGATCACCTGCCACCGCTGAGTATTGCTGTCCGACGGCGCGCGCCGGGCCTGTTCCGGCACCGATCGCAGCGTCTGCTGAGGCACCGGCGCTGGCAGGGATCGACGGTAACAGCGACCTTGCCGCACCGTCTGCCTGAAACTCAGCTCACCGGCGTCGGACGGTGTGCAGGAGTCTGCTTCTTAGCACTTTTTCAGGCGGTGACGGCACGGTTGCGCGCCACGATCGCCGCATGCGTCAGCTCTCCGGCTGACATGAACTCGTTGATCAGCGCATCGCGGTTGTGCGGTGCGCGGTCGCGGTCGGCCGCCTGTAGCGCGCTAATCAGCGCGGGCTGGGACAGTTCAGTGCAGTAGGCGGGCGTACCCGGCTGCTGACGCCATGAGTCGCTCAGCGAACCCGCGTCAACCGCATCAAAACCGGTCACGTCGACCAGCGTCATTGCCACGGCTTTCGCCTGCGCATCGTCACCGGCAACCGGTATCGCCAGGCGATCGGGCTGACCCGCCGGCTGGCCTTTTTCGGCCAGCGTCGCCGCCAGTACCGCATTCCACGCTTTAATCACCGGACGGTGCAGCTGTTCGCTGGCCCACTGGCTTTCTGTCTGCCCCTGCTGCAGTGCCGCAATATCGCCGTCGCGGAACGGATAGTAGTTGCTGGTATCAATGATGATGGCGTCCGCAGGTGCAGCGTTTAACAGGCTGGCCAGCGCCGGGTGCTTATCGAAAGGTATCGCCAGGATGATCACTTCGGCGTCCTGAACGGCGTCTTCGCGGGTTACCGCCGTGGCACCCACTTCTCTGGCCAGCGTCTGAATCGAGTCAGGACCACGTGAATTTGCCAGTCGGATGGTGTGACCGGCGGCGGCCAGTTTGCGTGCCAGGGTTGCGCCGATATTGCCTGCGCCAATGATGCTGATATTCATCTGTTACCTCTTTGTCGATGGGCGTTATTGTTGCGCCGGATGGGCGAAGTCGAGCAGGGTGTCGCGTAGCGCGGCCAGCTCCTGATCCGACAGGTTGCAGGCGGATTTAATGCTGTCGGTAATCGTCCACAAGGTTTGCTGCAGGGCGGCACCCTGCGCGGTCAGGGTGATCAACACCCGTCGTTCATCATTACGGTCGCGGGTGCGGACAATCCGTCCGGCCGCTTCCAGCCGCTTGAGAACCGGCGTAATGGTGCCGGTATCCATGCCCAGCCGGTTCCCCAGATCGCCGACGCTGCGTGGCGTCTCGCTGAACAGCTCCAGCATTACCAGATATTGCGGGAAGGTCAGGCCCAGCGGATCCAGAAAAGGTTTGTGCATCCGGTTCATCCGGCTGGCGGCGCCATACAGGGCGAACGACAGTTGTTTGCCGATGTCGGCACGTGACTCGCAACTCATGATTTACCTTGTGTTTGATTATCTAGTGCAACAGATAAAAGTGTAGGACAAGCGACGCCGCGATTAAAGCGCTGTCAGCAGGTAATTTGTGCGGTTTCGCCTTTGCGGGAACGGGCAGGGATTTTCGCCCCCGGCTGGCGGGCTCCGGGGGCGATGTCGGGGCTGTCAGGCGGCCATGCGGCGGCACGCTTCAGCACAGTGATGACAGGCCTTAGCGCACTGCTGGCAGTGGTCGTGCTGGTGCTGACCGCACTCGTCGCCGCACTGCTGACACAGGTCGGCGCACAACTGGCAAAGCGGGCGGGCTGATTCGCTCTGCAGCGTCATAAACTGCGCTGCCAGCCGACAGAGACTGGCACACTGCATGTCCAGCCGGATACAGTTGCGCATCATCTCAAGGTTCTCTTCCTGCAGGCAGGATGCCGCACAGTGATCGCAGGCTGCGGCACACAGATAACAGGCCTCAATGCACTTTTTAAATTCGTCGTTCATGTTGCCTCCTTATGTGGGTTTGCCTGTTTAAGCCTGGAAAAGAACGCTGATTATGCAAACAGCGAATAAGTTAATCATCTTTTCCGCACTTCGCTTATTCCAGCGCGCGGGCAGCATTCTGAGCCGGTGTGCGCTGACCGGCATTGCATATCTGCCCGTTATAGTCTTAATTATTAAGCCTCAATCAGCGGTGCCTTATTGCCCGTGGAAGACGACCGACGCCTTAACAGGGAACGCTATGCATCGCACCATCGGCCCGATACGACACCTGATCAGTCCGCTACTGACGGTGGGCCTCGCTCTCGGATGGGCAGACCAGGCCGCTGCTGATACCGTCTGGCTGAACAATGGCGACCGGCTGACCGGCACGGTGCGCTACCTGAGCGATGGCAAACTGGCGATAGAAACTGCCTATGCCGGAACGGTCACCCTCGACTGGAACGTGGTCAGTACCCTGGCGAGCGAAAATCCGGTCAATGTCGAAAACAAGAAAACCGGCGAGCGCTATCAGGTCCGGCTCTCCGCCTCCGATCCCGGCTATATCTGGGTGGAGCGCAATGAGCGTGAAGAGAAGATCTCGGTAAAGCGTATCGACGAGTTTATGAAAGCCAAAGTCCGCACCGATCAGCTGTCGTGGACCGGCAACATCGACGCCGGCATGAAGGTCAAAAAAGCCTCGACCAAAACCGACGATTACAATTTCTCCCTCAATACCAAACTGGCGCAGGGCAAATGGCGTCACGATATCGGCGCGACCTATAACCGCGAGCAGGAGAATGAAGACGTCAATACCGACAACTACAGCCTGCGTTACGCTTTTGATTACCTGTTCCGGGAGCAATTTTTCTGGCAAACCCGCGCTACCTACAAACGCGACTGGGTCGAAGATCTGTCGCGTCAGGCGCTGATAGGCACCGGACCGGGCTACCAGCTGTGGGATACCGAACTCAGTTCCTTCTCGGTATCGATACTGGGCGGGGCGTTTGGTTATGGCTACAGCGACGGGCGGGAAGAGAAACACTTTGGTGCCTCGGTACGCTGGAGCTATCAGCGTTATCTGTTAGGCAAATCGGTCACGCTCTACAGCAACGGTGACGTTGGCCATTCGCTGGATGACGATGGCGTCTTTACCCTGGATGCCGAAGTCGGCCTGCGTTACACCCTGACCTCGTGGTCAACCCTGCATCTCGGCTATCACCGCAACCTGGTGGACGGCACGCCGGATACCCTCAACGAAGGGACTTTCTCAACCGGCCTGGGCGTGAAGTGGTAAGGCATCGGGCAGGGGAGATTGCAGCAAAGTTTTACCGTTTTTCTTACGATCCCGGCACGGCTTTGACTAAGCTGCTGATACCGACAAAGGGAGAGTGCAGAAGATGATCGTAAGCAGCAGGGTCTATCGTCCGGGATGTGCGGGCGAAGAGGTGGATGTCGAGAAAATCAGTGAGGTGATTAAGCAGCCGGATGCGTTTATCTGGCTTGGCCTGTGGCAGCCCGATCCGGCGTTCATGGAGAAAATCAAAGAGGAGTTCGGGCTGCACGAACTGGCAGTCGAGGATGCTCTCTATGCCCATCAGCGGCCCAAGATTGAGCATTACGGCGAATCGCTGTTTATTGTGGTTAAGACGGTGCGGGCAAAAGATGACAGCTGCGAACTCGGCGAAACCCATTTCTTTGTCGGGAAAAATTTCCTGATCAGCATCCGTCACGGCGCGTCAGAAAGCTATTCACCGGTGCGTGAGCGGGCAGCAGAAAACCCGGCGCTGCTTAAGCTCGGACCGGGTTATCCGCTCTATTGCCTGCTCGACTTTATTGTCGATCGCTATGCGGAACTCTCGACCTCACTGAATGAACGGGTCGGCCAGATGGAGAACGATCTGTTCAAAAGCGAATTTGATCGTCAGTCGGTGCAGGCGGTCTACACTCTGCGCCGTCATCTGCTGACGCTGCGCAATGCCGCGCTGCCGCTGGAGGAGATCTGTAATCAGCTGATTCACCTGCATGAAGATCTGATCCCGCGCCCGCTGCGGGCCTATATCCGTGACGTGCAGGATCACGCCCGTCATGTGGTGACCGACGCCGAGGATATGCGCGAGATGCTGACCAGCGCCATGCAGGTCAATCTGGCGCTGGTGACGGTACAGCAGAATGAGGTGGTGAAAAAGCTGGCGGGCTGGGGGGCGATACTGGTGATCCCGACCGTGATATTCAGCATGTACGGCATGAACTTCGAACATATGCCCGAGCTTAAGTCGCTGTATGGCTATCCGCTGGCGGTCGGCATAACCCTGCTGGCCTGCGGCGGACTGTGGGCGAAATTACGCCGTTCAGGCTGGCTGTAACGTTGCGGACAATTACCCGGTAGTTTATTTACGCGCTGCGCTTATCCTTATTTAAGCGCAGCGACAACCACGGCGAATAATAACTATTTTTTCAGTAAGGCCAGATTATTCTGCAGTGGAAATAAGCCTGGCCTGGTCCTGTTTCTATATCCGGCGCACGGCTTAACTGGCCGCTTTTTTATTTGTTCGCTACGCTGATAATACAATCGTATAACACCGCCGCCCTGGCGAAATAGAGTTTGCACTGCTGATTTGCAGCGCTGATATGCGGCGACGCATTTACATCCGGAGAAATTCAGATGACAGAACGGATTAACCCTCCGCGCTTATTAACGTCTGACGCTCATCCACCGCGTCCTGTGCGGGGCGCTAAGGGTAAGCCCGATCGTGACTGACGCCGACTGGGTTTTAATCATAGCCCGGACGCAGTTCGCGCTAACCATGGGCATGCACATTACCCTCGCGGCGCTGACGCTGGGGCTGGCCCCTTTTCTGGTGTGGTTTGAAGCGCGCTGGCTGTGGGGCAAACAGCAGGCCGCCCGCGATGCGCTGCACTTCTGGCTGACAATCTTTTCCCTGACGGTGGCAATCGGCGCGGTCTCTGGCGTGGTGATGGAGTTTCAGTTCGGCACTCACTGGGCGCGCTTTTCACATCAGGTCGGCGGCGTTATCGGGCCGTTGATGTTTTATGAGGTGCTGATCGCCTTTTTTCTCGAATCGGCGCTGACCGGCGTAATGCTGTTTGGCTTCAATAAAATTCGTCCGGCGGTGCATTTCGCGGTGACCTGTCTGGTGGCGGCCGGGGCGTTTCTTAGCGCCTTCTGGATTCTGGCCGCTAATTCGTGGATGCATACGCCGGTCGGTTTCAGCCGTGATGAGAACGGCGTGTTTCTGGCCGAAAGCTGGCGATCGATCTTACTATCCCCCTCCTTTCCGTGGCGCTTCAGCCATATGGTGATGGCATCACTGATTGCCGTGGCGGTGCTGGTGATGGGCGTGGCGGCCTGGCGGCTGCGCCATTTTAAAGCTGAGGCTGCTTCACGCCTGATGCTCAACAGTGCGCTGACCTTTCTGCTGTTTGCCGTGCCGCTGCAGATCGTTCTGGGCGATCTGCACGGTGAAAATACCCGCGACTATCAGCCAGCCAAACTGGCGGCCATCGAAGGCGGCTGGCATCCGCCGGCACCCGGCGAGGGCGAACCGCTGCGGCTGTTTGCGCTGCCGGATCAGCAGGCGCAGCGCAACCATCTGGAGATCAGCCTGCCCAATCTCGGCTCGCTCTATCTGCGGCACAATCTTACCGGCCACATCAAAAGTCTCAGCGAATTTCCCGCCGATGCGATCCCGCCGGTGCTGCCGGTCTTTTTCGCCTTTCGCCTGATGGTGGGCTTAGGCGGGGTGATCCTGCTGACCACGCTGGTGGCCAATGTGCAGCGCTGGCGCGGGCGATTACCGGTCTCAGCGCGCTTGCTGCGCTGGCTGACCTGGCTCTCGCCAGCCGGCTTTGTCGCGCTGCTGTCAGGCTGGGTCGTAACCGAAGTCGGGCGTCAGCCGTGGACGGTCTATGGCATGGTGCGCACCGCACAGAGCGTGTCGCCGCTGGCGCTCAGCACCACGCTCGGTATTTTCCTCGCGGTACTGCTGATCTACGGGCTGGTGTTCGCCCTCGGCTTACACTATCTGCTGCGCCGGATTAAGGGTGAACTGCCGTCGGGAAAACCGGTGGTTATTCAGCTGAAAACGCCCAATTAGGAGTCCGCCATGGCCGATCTTTCTGCGCTGATCATCTGTCTTTCGCTGCTGCTCTATCTGCTGCTGGATGGCACCGACCTCGGCGTGGGGATGCTGTTTTTCTGGTTTCACGACGACCAGCAGCGTGAACTGATGACCCACAGCATTTTGCCGGTGTGGGATGCCAATGAAACCTGGCTGGTGCTGGCCGCGGGCGGCTTGCTGGCGCTGTTTCCGCCGGTCTACAGCCTGCTGCTCAGCGAGCTGAGCGCGCCGCTGTTCGCCATGTTACTGGCGCTGGTGGTGCGGGCGATGGCGCTGGAGTATCGCGCCCAGAGCAGCACCCGCTTACGTCACTGGCTGGACCGCATTATGGCCAGCAGTTCGGCGCTGGCGACCTTTATTCAGGGCTGGTGCGCCGGAATGATCATCAGCGCCCAGCCGCACACCGGCCTGCCCGATGGACTGAGCATGGTTCCGCTGATCAGCGGCGTGGGCTTAATGGCGATCAATTCGCTGCTGGCCTGCTGCTGGATCGGCTGGCGGATTGGCGACAAGGTGCAGCCGCTGGCCGAAGCACAGAGCTGGCTGTGGTGGCTGCTGGCGCTGCTGGTGTTTCTGATCGAACTCTATCTTAACGCCGACCTCTGGCAGCAAAGCTGGCAGCGCCCGCTGGGGAAAGTGGCCGGTGCGGCGATCGTCATCCTGTGGATCGCCTTGCCGCTGGCGCTGTGGCGCGCCCGGCCGCTGGTGCAGCTTCTGGTGACGCTGATGCTGATCGGCGCAGTGTTTATCGGCCTGCTGTGTGGTCTTTATCCGTGGTTAGTGCCGCACCAATTTACCCTCAGTGAGAGCGCGTCATCACCGGTCACCCAGGGGTTTGTGCTGGTGGGCGCGGCCATCGCCATGCCGCTGACGCTGCTTTATCACAGCTGGTCGTTCTGGATTGAACGACGCGGTAAATAAACCGACGCCCGCTATGCTTTAGACAGGATGCAGTTTGGCGGGTGGTACTGACAGGAGGCGAGGCAACGGTGAAAAAAGAGCAAATCAGCAGTCGGGATTACCCGATAAAAGAAGATGTCCGCTGGATACGCCGTGAATGGCTGATTCAGCGCGTCGGCGAGTATCTCCTGATCCTGCTGGTGATTCTCGGCGCGTGCGGGCTGTTTTCAAAAGGGGTGCTGAGTAACGGCAGCGCCGTGTCGCCGGATGGCGCGATTCGGGTGGAGTATGAACGTTTTGGCCGGGTCCAGAGCAATATGGACATGACGATCCGCATCAAATCACCGACGGCGGAGCGGTTCAGCGTCACCCTCGGCCACGGGGCGCTGGATAATCTGCAAATTCAGACGCTGCAGCCGCAGCCGCTGGAGGCGATTACCCTCGGCAGCGATCTGCGGCTGACCTTCTCGTCGCGCGATACCGGCCCGGATCACGCCATCTGGCTCGGCCTGCAGCCACGCAGTCCAGGCCGCATTGCCGTCAGCGTCAGCAGCGGCGAGCATCCGCCGGCCCGTTTTACCCAATGGATTTATCCCTGACAGGAGCGCTTTATGGAAACGGTACTACGTGCGGCGGGTATCTATCTGGTGCTGATGGTGGTGATCAAAATCGCCGGCAGACGCACGCTGTTGCAGATGACCTCGTTTGATTTAATCCTGCTGCTGATCATCAGTGAAGCGACCCAGCAGGCGCTGCTGGGCGACGACTTTTCGGTTACCGGTGCCGCCCTGACCATCATTACGCTGGTGACCATCGATATCGTGCTGGGAAAACTGAAAAACCGTTTCCCGGTGGTCGAGCAGGCGATTGATGGCGGTCCGGTGATCCTGGTTGAGAATGGCAATTTACTGACTGAACGGATGAAAATGACCGGCATCAGCCCTGATGATGTGCTGGAAGCGGCGCGATCGAGTCAGGGACTGGAACGGTTTGACCAGATTAAATATGCGGTGCTGGAGGTAAACGGCCACATTTCAATTATTCCGCTGCCGCAAAAATAATTGGCAGCGCGCTGTCAGGCCCTGCAGGCGTTGCGGTCCGGTGTCTGCAGGTGATTTTTCCTGTTCGGTCAGCGCGTTAGCGTATACCTGCCCGGCGAGCATCACGCTTCGCTTATTCTGCCGTTCCCCTTGTGATTTTGCGGATTTAGTTCAGACTCAGCTCTCCACTCACGTTTTTATAACCAGAGCTGGCCTGACTCCCAATCAGCGTTATGCTTTCACGGTCAGGTTCAAAGTGAATAAATTTAACAGTTTTACCTTCTATCCGGTCACCGGCTGGCACATCGGGCCGCTTACCGGTCATCAGGCGCTGGTGCTGCAGTTTGGTTACCACGATCCCAAAGCCCCGTTCACCAAACGCCAGCAGGAGTCTCTCTATTTCGGCATGACCCTGGAGATGGCGAAAAAGCTGGTGGTTAATCTGTCAGAACACATTGATTATGCTGAGCAACACGCAACAGAGTCCTGATTCGGACGGTGGCTGCAGGCGATTAAGTGTGACTCCCTATTTCCCCGCTCCAGCGGATGGCGCATAAACCCGCAGTGCCTGCGCAATCAGGCGAAAATGCGCTGGCGTCTGCCCGATAATCTCGCCGTCCGCATTGATGTAATGAGGACGACGCGTCTCGATGATCAATTCAGTGGTGCTGAACGCCCGCACGTTACGCCAGCGCCCGTGGGTGCCGCGTCGCAGCGCAGGCAGCAGGGCGATCAGCTGCCAGCTTCGCTGCAACTCCAGACTGTAAACATCCAGCAGGCCGTCATCCGGAGTCGCGCGCTGTTCCACCGTCATACCACCGCCATAAAACCGGCCATTGCCGACCGAAACCTGCACGGTTTTGACTGGCGTCCGCTCACCCTGATGGATCAGCGTGGCGCTGAACGGGCGACTCTGGCGTAACAGCCGCAGGGCGGCCAGCGCATAGCCGCCGATACCCCAGCGTTTTTTCGATTCCGCCGTCAGATTCCGTGCCAGTTCCGCTGAAAAGCCGATGCTGCAGACGTTGAGGAACAGGTGCTGATTCACTTTGCCGAGATCGACCGGGCGCAGGTTACCGTCAGCAATAACCTTCACCGCCTGCTCCAGACTGGCACCGATGCCCAGGGTGCGGGCAAAATCGTTGGCGGTACCGAGCGGTAAAATACCGAGCGGCAGACCGGTCTGCATCAGGCCGGGCGCGGCAGCATTGAGCGTACCGTCGCCGCCTCCGACGATGACCGCATCAACGCGATCGGCGTAAGCGTTAATCAGCTCAGGGTAGCTGCGCGCATTCTCGTCGGGCGGCTGCAGCAGGGCGATGCCGCTATCGGTAAGCAGCGTTCTCGCCCGGCTGGCGTCGGTCCGCCCTTTACGCGAGCGCTGATTGATCAGTAGCAGGGCGGTATTAAGCGGTGCAGGCATACCTGTGGTCTCTCCTGGTGGTGACGGAGCGGCAAGTACAGCACTGGCACCACCGGCTCACAACCGGCCTTGCGCTACTTTACGCAGCGCGACAGGCATACCGACAGATAATAAAGATCGTCTACACTGCTAATGTTCAGGTCCACACGCAGGAGGAACAATGACGGAACACGAATTCAGAACGTTGTTAGCCGAACAGGGTTTTGATGAACCGGTACTGGTCGAGCGCGCAGCCGCCACCCAGCTCGATAATCATGTCCATCCCTTTGAGGCGCTGGCCCTGATTCTCAGTGGCGACATCACCATCAGCACCGAGCAGAGTGACATCACCTATCACCCCGGAGAGACGTTCCATCTTCAATCCAACGAACTGCACCGTGAGGCGTTTGGCCCGCAGGGCGTGCGTTATCTGGCGGGGCGCAAATACGATTAAGGCCCGATCTGAGACTTTATGACCTCTTCTGACGATCTTTTTACCCGTCTGGCACAGTCGCCGTTTCGCCAGCGTTTCCGGCTGGGACGGGCAGAATATGACTACGCCAGCAGCAAAGGCGAAGCGGTACTGCGCCAGCATGCGGCGGAGTTTATTGCCCAGCGGCTGGCCCCGGCCCGGCCGGCCAATGACGGCAAACAGACGCCGATGCGCGGGCATCCGGTGTTTATCGCCCAGCATGCGACCGCCATCTGTTGCCGCGGCTGCCTGAGTAAATGGCACCACATTGCGCCGGACCAGCCGCTGAACGCCGGGCAGCAGGCGTATCTGGTGGCGGTGTTGTTGCAGTGGATTGACCAGCAGATGCAGCGACCGGCACCGCCTGCCCGGCCGCAAAAAGCGAAGGCAAAACCGGATGACGATCCGCAGCTGGCGTTATGGTGAGGGCGTGAATATCGGGCGGATAGCGATTTTTCTGGCGCAAACTGGCCCTTTTTCATTCCTGGTTTATTCTTAAATCTTTCCTGGCCGCGCTATGCCAGGATTAAAACCTGACACGGCAACTATTCAATACAGAGGGAATTATGAAGAAAACAATTATTGCACTGTCTGCTATTTTACTGGCTTCGCCAGTCTTTGCCGCGACCACCACAGACAACACCGTTGCAGAAGCGCATAAAGGCGCGGATACCGCAAAAGAAAAACTGCATCAGACGCAGCATCAGGGCGAAGAGTTAAAGCTCAAGTCTCAGCATGCGGCTGAAGGCAAAAGCGATGCCACCAGCAGCAAAGTGACTGAAGGCGCGCAGAAAGGCTGGAACAAGACCAAAGAAGGCACCGAGAAAGGCTGGGATAAAACCAAGCAGGGTGCTGAAGATTTGAAAAACAAAGCGACTAACTAAGCCGCCTGTTGCCAGATTAAACAGTCTGTCAGATTAAAAAAGAAACCCACCGTCAGGTGGGTTTCTTTATTTACTTTTTGCTGGCGCTGGCCGTTTTCTCCGCCTCGGCGGCGGCTAATGCCGAGACTTTGATTTCGGCTTCAGCTGCCGCATCCGCAGCCGCAGCGGCGGCTTCAGCCGCGGCTTCGGCTGCGGTGTCTGACTGTTTCTTGCCTTCCTCGATCACCTCTTCATCAATCTCTTCGATGTTTTCGCGGTTATCGCGGCCTGACAGCAGATTCCAGCAGGCGATAAACAGCGCGGCAATCACCGGACCGATCACAAAGCCATTAATGCCGTAGATTTCCATACCGCCCAGCGTGGCGATCAGGATCAGGTAGTCAGGCATTTTGGTATCTTTGCCGACCAGCAGCGGACGCAGAATATTATCCACCAGGCCCACAATCACCACAAAGAAGCCCACCAGGAACAGACCTTTCCACAGCGCGCCGGTGGCAAAGAAGAATACCGCTGCCGGCACCCAGATGATGGCGGAACCGACCGCCGGTATCAGTGACAGGAACGCCATCAGCGCACCCCACAGCAGGCTGCCGTCAATGCCGGTAAACCAGAACGCCAGACCGCCGAGTATCCCCTGAACCACCCCGACCACCACGGTGCCTTTCACCGTGGCACGCGCGACCGCAGCAAATTTCACCAGCAGGTGATGCTTAACGTAGGTCGACAGCGGCAACGCTTCCAGGATCAGATGCACCAGGTAAGAGCCATCTTTCAGCAGGAAAAACAGCAGATAGAGCATCACGCCAAAGCCCACGGTAAAGCTAAAGGTGCCTTTACCGATGATGAAGGCGCTGCCTGCTACGTACTGGCCTCCCTTCAGGGCGAATGAGGAGAGTTTCTCCTGAATCTGCGTGGCGTTATCCAGATTATTTTCGGCGAGGAAATGTTTCGCCCAGCGCGGCAAATGCTGCAACAGGTCAGCAAACACCACCGGGAACTGCGCCGAGTTTGTCTGGAGCTTGTGGTAAACCGCGTTAGTTTCGACCACCAGCGAGGAGGCGATTATCGCCAGCGGCGTGAAGACGATCAGGCAGATACAGAGCAGGGTCAGCAACGCCGCCAGACCATTGCGCTCGCCCATTCGGGTCCGCAGGTAGGTTTTTAGCGGATGGAAAATCACCGCCAGAATCGCCGCCCATAAAATCGGCGAAAAATAGGGTGACAGCACCTCAAAAAAGGCGAGGGTAGCAATCGCCAGAATCAGAATGAAAAAACCGATGTTCAATCCTTTAAAACGCATGGAAAAACCTCATGGTAAACGTCCCCTGATAATCCTGATTGCCGCGTGTGCTGCGCGTAGCCTCGTTCAGACGAGCGCTATCGGGCAGCTTTCGCGTCAGGATTTTACTCTGTTAAGGGTGCCAGCTACAGCACCATTCTGACTAACAAATTGAAAGATAAGGCGCAAATACTTAACCCGCCGATGCCGCTCGCAGCCTGACCTGGGCTGCAGGCAGGGCCTGGCTTTGTTGCGGCGCGCTAAATCCTACCTTAGCGTAGCGGTTTCGCCCATTATTGGTAGCAAACAGATTCACGATCGCTGGCTGCGCTGCCGATATATCCCTGAGCGCAATGAAACGATGGCGGTGAATAATGAACAGAATAGTGATGTCAGGCGTGCTGGTGATGCTGTTAAGCGGCTGCGCCACCAAACAGTATCCGCAGGCGTCCGCGGTAACGCCTGAAGAGACGGCGGTGCTGGATTGCAGACTGCTGGATCAGGAGATCGTCAAAGCCCACAGCGTGCAGAGTGAGATTGATCAAACCGGCCGCTTCGATGCGCTGACCGTGATGGGCTTCATCGGGGATTTTGGTATCGGTAACGGCATTGCGAAGCTCAACGCCAGCCATAAGGCGGATTCGCGACTGCAGCAGTTGCAGTCGCTGAAAGCGGCGAAGTGCAGCCAGCGCGTGGCCTGAGCCGCTGGCTGCCTGACCGGGGTTAACCGCGCGTGCGCTGGCTGAGATGCTGCATCCTGACATTTTCAGCCGCGCGTTTACCGGCGAGAAAGGCGTGGTCAGAGTTGTAATACTCCCACTCGCTGTATCGGCCGGATAAGTGAATATCCTGCGTCAGCAGCCACTGCCGGATCAGCGCCACGTTACGGCTGCGTGCATGGTCATACACCACATAGGCGTAGGGCATATCAACCTGCGACGCGCACAGCAGCCGATCGTCATCGCGAATCATCCCGACCCGGATGCAGTCCTGACGGCAGCGCTCAATCAGCGCCTCACCCTCCAGCGGCAGCGGGTTAGCGGCATTGTAGGTGATCTCGCAGGTTAAGCCGAAACCGCCGGGCGGATTACAGTGCGGACTGGCATTGCCCTGCACGAAGATGCGATGAAACAGGGTATCGCCGGGATAGTAAATCCAGTGTTTATCCGTCAGCCCGGTGCGACCGATCCCCAGATTGACGCAGCGGACTGAGACAAACTGCAGCTGCGCCGCCGCCTGCTGCACCGTGTCCGGTACCTCATCACCCATCAGTTTAATCAGCTCCGGCAGCGGCATAGTGCTGATCAGCTGTTGATAGCGATAGTGGCGTCCGTCGGCCAGCAGCGCGACGTGCGCCTGCGGATGAAGCCGGATTAAGCGCGCCCCGGTCTCGAGCTGGCACTTCAGATGTGGCAGAAAACCGGACATCAATGCCTGGAAGCCGCCCCGCAGCGGATAGCCAAAGCGGGCATTCGGACCAACCGGTTTCGCCAGCGGCTGTAGCGCGCCATCAATAATCTGCGCCAGATCCGGTAACGGCACCCGTCCGCCCAGCCACGAGGTTTCCATATCGGTCAGCGGCACTTTCCACAGCTTCTGGTTGTAGGGCAGGGCGAAGTGTCGTGCGATGCCTTTGCCCCAGGTGCGCAGGATAAAGTGATGGAAATCTTCCTGATCCTGCACCTCGCCAACGCCGTTGCCCTCATCAGGCAGCGCACCGTCGGCGCAGCAGTCACGCCGCTGACGTGCCCGTTCCAGCGGTACGGCTACGGGCGCGCTTTCGCCATAACGTGCTTCAATCGCCCCCAGCACGCACTCCTTCACCACCTCAACCGGCAGACCATGCAGCGCAGACTGGAACGGATAGCGGGTAAAGACGCCGTCGGTATAGACCCAGGCTTCACGCGCCTGCCAGTGCAGGTTGTCGCCCAGCAGCATCTGATACAGCTGCAGGACGTAAGGGTCCTGCGAAAACATAATGTGGCCGGCGTAATCGAAGGTGAATCCCTGATCCTCAACCGACCGGCACCAGCCGCCAGGTGTGGCATTTTTTTCCAGCAGCACCGCGCCTTCACCGTAGTGATAACCGGCGCTCAGGCCGGTCGGCCCGGCACCGATAATCAGGCACTCCACCGCGGCACTCTCCAGCATCGCCGGGGTTAACGCGCTGACGTTAGCCTGCTGCGGTTCGGTCAGCGGCGGGCTGGCCGTGGTCAGTGTCTGTTTGCGGGTCAGCGCCTGCTGGATCAGCGCGTGTACCTGTTCCACCGTGCTGTCCCACGAGGTGGCAGCGACTTTTGCCTGCATGTTTCCCGCCAGCGCCAGCCGGTCGGCCGCGCTGAGGGCGATTGCCCGTTCACAGGCGGCGATAAACTGCTGATGATCACCGGCGACGGCGACCTCATCGGCATAGTGGCGGGCGACGTCGGTAATGGCGGTACTGACAATCGGCAGTTGCGCCGCCATATACTCCAGCACTTTGGTCGGCGAAATGTAGCGGGTCGAGGCGTTGAGCGCGAACGGCATCAGGCAGACATCCCAGCCCGCGAGGAACTGCGGCAGCGCCTGATAAGGCTGCTGGCCGAGCCAGTGAATATTGGCACGCTGCGGCAGGCTGGCCGGATCTATTTTCACCACCGGGCCGACCATAATAATCTGCCAGTCGGGATGACTGTCAGCCAGCGCGGCGATCAGCGGCAGATCGATGCGCTCATCCAGCACGCCATAGTAGCCAAGACGCCGGGCGGGAATCGAATCCTGCAACGGATGGCGGTTGCTGCGATCGCGCGCCTGCTCAAAATGGACGGCATCCACGCTGCTCGGGAAGCAGTACACCTGCGGATGTTTATCACGTTTGGCTTCATACAGGCTGGAGCCGCCGGTAAACACCAGATCGGCGCGGGTCATCAGCGCTGACTCGCGCTGCTGCAGCTGGCGCGGAGCATTGTGAAAGGCGGAAAGCTCATCCATGCAGTCGTAAATTACCAGCGCCGGATTAAACGGCGTCAGCAACGGCAGCGCCATCGGCGTATAAAACCACACCAGTGGTTGTTGATCTTCGTCCATCAGCGGAGCCAGCAGCAGTTGCAGCGGGGCGATCTGGCTGTCGTGAAACCCGGCAGCCTGAATATCGGTATGCGGCTGGATCACCGTAATATTGGCGGCCGGCTGACTCTGATGCAGTCCTGGCGGCCCGGCCTGCCAGACCGGCTCTTCGACAAACAGCACCCGATAGTGCTGCGCCAGGCGCGTCAGCAACTGCTGCGGACGCTGAAAAACAAAGCCCCAACGTAAATGGCTGAAAACAATGAGTACTGGTGGGTTGTTCATAGCGGACTCCTGACAATGCCGTTGTGATAGTTGGATGTGTTGCAAGGATTGCTGCGCCTGGCGCAAAGCGTCAGCGTAAGGGTGCTGTAACTGGCGGGCGTAAGGATCGGGTCCCAGCCAATCGAGATCCCACAGGCCGCTGCGGGTCCAGAAGGTGGGGTACTCCCATAAAGGACGATCAAGGATGGGATAGAGGCAGATGCCGAGCAGGTCGACGCCCGCCAGCAGCGCCTGCGCGACCTGGGCGCCAATCTGGCCGATCCAGGCACCGCGTCCGCTGCCGACGTGGCTGGTTTCCGCCAGCAGCAGCGGGCGCTGATAGCGCTGAGACACCTGCCGGAGCAGCTGATGTAACGGCGCTCGACGGGGATCGCCAAGGTGCCAATAGAGGCGCTGATTCGATCCCTGCTCCCACTGATTATCGTGGTAGTAATTCACGCCGATCAGGTCGAGATAACGTTCTGCACCTCCGAGTTCGGGATGCAGCCTGCCGCTCAGCATGTCCCACGCCTGATACTGGGTTTCACGCATCAGCGCGGCGGTCTGAACGCTGTCGGGATCGGCCGGATCGGGCACGATATGGATCAGCGGATCGCAATGCAGCAGACGCGCCCGCGGATCGGCCTGCCAGATCGCATCGCAGGCCGCCAGCGTGGCCCGCACCAGCTGCTGTTTAGCGGCATCGGCGCAATCCGGTTGTGGGCAACTGGCGCAGGCAAATACGCCAACCGAGATACCCCAGCTGAGAAAAGAGATTTCATTCATCGGCGAATAGACCGGTGCGCTGTGATACCAGGGAGCCAGAAAGCGCGCCAGCGCGCCGCAAAAGGCGGCGAAACGGCTGACAAAGTCGTGGTCAAACAGGCTCAGGTCGTCGGGCCAGCCGTAATGGCAGAAGGTCCAGCTTAGCTGGATGCCCTGTTGTTGGGCCGCCTGCATCCGGGCGGCGACGGTTGAAAAGTCATAGCGGCCATCCCGTTCGCACAGTCGCCAGCCGACGCTTTCGCGCACGGTTCGGATAGCGAACGGTGCCAGCGCGGCATAATCCTCTGCCGCACGCGCCTGATGCTGGTTCAGGTCGTTCATCGACAGCGCGACGCCCGCAGGATTGATGTGATCGGCACCTTCATAGCCGGCCTGCCAGAAACTGGTAAAGGGGGTCATGGCATCTCCCGTAAAACAGCAACACTTATCCCGCTGACAAGCCGTAGCAGAACGGGTCAGGTGAGGGGGGCAGTATGTAAAACAGACTGGCCGGTGTGGCCACTCTGCACTGGCGGGCGCTCCTTGCCAGAATCAGCCGTCGCAGCGTTGCAGGCAGCAGGGCCTGACGCATTGACGACGAGTGAGGGATAGCGGGTAACAACACGCAGCGCTATCGGCGGGAAAACTGCTGGCTTCTCGTAGTGTTACTGAGGGTTATGGAAGCCTTACTGGAAAGTATAGGTAAGGCGAGGTTCTTCGCAATGTATTGATGTAAAAAGAAAAAGCACAGCGGCAGAATATAGCCATTATAAATCAGGAAAATTTAAGCTTTGAAATTTAGCGTAAGACGATAAGCGAAACGTCACCGGTAACGGGCGATTTTAAGCTTTGTGAACCTTTTCCATGAGATGCAAAGCGGGCAGACTCAGCGGCCGGGGAAGGTGCTGCTTCGCTTGCCTTTTCATCTTCCACCAGCAAGATTAATTTATCACTGGCCTCGATCGGCAGGCGGTTAACCGACCGGCCACGGCATCGCGGCTCCTTTTGACTGACAGGATGTTTCACAGCTTATGTTCTCATTCGACTGGCACCGTTTCTTACTCAACGATCAACCCGCCACTTTTCTGTTTGAGGTGGTAGCGCGGGTGCTGATCGCTTATCTGGTGGTGTTCACCTTTTTGAAAGTCTCGGGTCGCCGCGGAGTGCGTCAGCTGTCGCTGTTCGAACTGGTGGTCATTCTGACGCTCGGGTCCGCCTCAGGTGATGTCACTTTCTATGACGATGTGCCGGTGTTGCCGGTGATCATGGTGTTTGTGGTGTTGCTGACGCTCTACCGGCTGACCACCATGCTGACTGCGCGCAGCCCGCGCTTTTCACGTCTGATTCAGGGCGATGTGATTACGCTGATCAAACAGGGGCTGTACGTGCTGGAGAGTCTCGATCATCTGAACATTTCGGAAGATGAGTTCTACATGGAGTTGCGACAGAGTGGGGTAGAGCATCTGGGGCAGATCCGGCTGGCGCTGGTGGAAGTAGATGGTCAGCTGAGCATCTACTTTTACAACGACGATGAGATGCGTGCCGGTTTAAGCGTATTACCGCCCGAACACCGCCAGGATTTCGATACCGTGCCGCACAGCGGACTCTATGCCTGTACCCACTGCGGCCAGACGCAGCAGATCGCCGGTCAGCAGCAAGCGGTCTGCCCGCGTTGCCAGCGCCAGCGCTGGTCGGTTGCGCTGCAAACCCGCCGCCTGCACTGACGACGGGCGTCAGGTCAGGTCAGGTCAGGGCTGCGGGTGAATTGGAGTGATAACCCGTTGTGCGATCTGACCGGGATTGCATACGCCGGACAATTTTCTGAAATTCCGGGCATAGCAGGTGATCGCTGGCAGGACAGTGCGCGACGTGTCTCAAACCATCACGGACCTTTTTCAACTGACGAATCGTGTTATCGATCTCGTCGGCTTTAGCGATGAGCAAGAGTCGATCCAGCGAGAGTTTACCCTGTGCATCAAACAGACTGGCAATCTCATCCAGAGTAAAACCGGCGCTGCGGCCCAGTGTGATCAGCGCCAGTTTTTCAAGCACGCTGGCGCAGTATTGCCGACGTAATCCTTTGCGGCCAATCGATTTGATCAGCCCCTTCTTTTCATAAAAACGCAGCGCTGAAGGCGCAAGCCCGCTGCGATCGGCGACATCAGCAATATCGAGTTCTTTTATCATTGACTTAAACCTCACTTCACGTTGCATCCTTTGAATCAGCATACCATCTAACGATTATCACAGGAGAATTCACGTGACTGAGATACTGCTTACCGGGCTGCTGGCGACCCTGATTATGGATGGCTGGAGCCTGGCCCGACGCTACCTGTTCGCGGTACCTTCCCTTAATTACGCCCTCGTTGGCCGCTGGATACTGTGGATGAGTAAAGGACGTTACTTTCACCACACCATTCACGATACGCCTGCAGTCAAAGGCGAAACCTTTACAGGATGGGCCGTCCACTACCTCACAGGAATGGCCTTTGCCTTTATTCCACTGTTATGGCGAGGCCAGCAGTGGCCAGAACATCCCGATCTATTAAGCGCAGTGATAAGCGGTCTTCTTAGCCTGATGGCTCCCTTTTTCATCATGCAACCCGCCCTCGGGTGGGGGATTGCCGCATCGAAGACGCCCGTGCCTGGCAAAGCCAGGCTGAATAGCGCTGTGACTCATCTGGTTTATGGGCTGGGACTTTATTTAGCCGCTGTCGGGCTACAGCCACTGATCTGAACCGCAGCGAAACAGGTGCTGAGGGTACGTTTTTGCTGGATCTACTGTGGTTGAACGGCGGTTAAACCGGTCGCGAGGTGTTTCCGGTTACCACATAACTTTGCCTGCCACTGACAGAAAATCAAACAGATTCGGGCAGCATAGCGACCTCCATCCCTCTGCAGGAGTCACCGATGCGCATCAGGCTGGCCAGTGCGTTACTGTTTTTGCTGTTATCGTTTGGCGCGTTTTCACAGCAGCTGATGAGCGAGAGTCATCCTCACTCACACAGCGCACGGTTACTGGAGCAGGGGAGCCTGGCGGATACCGCCGATACCCCGGATGAACATCTGCAGGAGCGGCCGGAGCGGCGGGTCAGCCTGCAATGCAAGCCGTGGCGGATGTAGCGTCCGGCGCAACCGGCGGAGAAAGCAGCCGGTGCGCCGAGGCGTACAGGTTACAGTGTGGCCTGAGTAGCCGTCATGCCGGGCACCAGAATCACTTTGCGGCACTCTTCCTGTCGCTTCTCAAAAATCTCATAACCCCGGGCGGCGTCTTCCAGCGGCAGATGATGGGTAACAATCTCTTCCGGCTTAAGGTGACCCTGTTCGATCAGTTTAAGCAGGTCCGGCAGGTAGGCGTGAACGTGGGTCTGGCCCATCTTAAAGGTCAGTCCTTTATCAAACGCATCGCCGAACAGGAAGCCGTGAATAAAGCCAGCGTAGACACCCGGCACGCTGACGATCCCGCCACGACGCACCGCCGCAATACACTGACGCAGCGCCTTACCGCTGCTGCCTTCCAGCTTGAGATTGCTAAGCACGGTTTCCGTCAGGCTGCCTTTGGCCTCAAACCCGACCGCATCAATCACCGCATCAACGCCACGGTGGCCTTCGCTGTGCTCGATGATCCAGCCGGCCGGGTCGTTGATCTGATCGAAGTTGATCGGAATCACCCCGTAGCGATCGCGGGCAAAGTTCAGGCGATAGTCGTTATGGTCGATCATGTAGATCTGTTCGGCACCTTCCAGGCGGGCACAGGCGGCGCTGAGTAATCCCACCGGACCGGCACCAAAAATCGCCACACTGGAGCCCGGTTTAACTTCGGCATTTTTAACCGCCTGCCACGCGGTAGGCAGGATATCGGAGAGGAACAGCACTTTCTCATCCGACAACAGTGTCGGCACTTTGAACGGGCCGGTATTGGCTTTCGGCACCCGGACATATTCCGCCTGTCCGCCCGGCACGCCGCCATACAGTTTGCTGAAACCAAACAGCGCTGCGGGCGGGGTGATGTTTTTACGATTGAGAATGGCGCCCCGACCGCTGTTGGTGGTTTCGCAGGCAGCGTACTGATGCAGATGGCAGAAGAAACAGTCGCCACAGGCGATAACAAACGGGATCACCACCCGATCGCCTTTGGCGACGGCCGTGACGGCGCTGCCTGTTTCCACCACTTCACCCATAAACTCATGACCGAAAATATCGCCATGGCCGGTACCGGGGATCTTGCCGCGATAGAGGTGCAGGTCGGAGCCACAAATGGCGGTGGCGGTGACGCGCAAAATGATGTCATCGGCGGCTTCAAGTCCCGGATCGGGCACGTTATCAACGCTGACTTTATGCGGACCGTGATAGGTTAATGCTTTCATCTGTTGCACTCCTGCGGATTAGTGGACTGTGGCCATGTGCTGGCACGCGGCGACAAAGCGGAGAGATTCAGGAAACCTGAAACCGAAACCTGCCTGAAGTGTAGCCAGCCTGCAGGCAGTAAGCAGAGCGGCAGGCTCAGATGAAACGGACCAGCCTGGTTGATAAGGTGACAGATTGCGCCGGGAGATGGCCGATCAGTCCGGAATGATACGCTGCCAGCCGGGCAGGGCGGCAAATGCCCGTCGGTAAGCAGTGTCGATTTGGGCCGGCACCTGTTCAATGTAGCGACGCGCATGTTCACGCGTGTCACCCTCCAGCCGCTGCAGGTATGCCACTGCCTCATCAAGGGCAGGAATACGGCCTTCAACGCCCGCCATGCAGGCGGGTAATGCGGTCCAGATCAGGCCTTCAATGCCTCTGGCACGCGCCCAGTCCGCCAGCGGTCCCGCCGACGTGTCGGTGACCGTCAGAATGCCCAGCCCATCCTCCCGGCTGTCCGGAATGCCTTCCCGCTCACGCAGCGCGCGACAGGCGGTCTCCAGTGAGGCGGTATTCAGCCAGGCCCACAACACCGGTACCGGTGTGGCATTGAGGCAGATGGCCGTTGCCAGTTCACCGCCTTCACTGATGCGGACAAATTCAATCGGCACCCGCGGGCCATCACAATGCCAGGGGCTGGCCACCGGCAACGCACCCGATTTCCAAATCAGCGATCCCCATCCAAGGCAGGCAATTTTCATTCTGTTCTCCTGTGTCGTGTGTCAGCCGATGCCTCAAGCATAGCCAAAGCGTAGCCCGGCAGGCTCACTCATCGCGCCGCCCGGCGACGTCAGTGCGGTAAAAGCGGCGTAAAAGTGGCATTATCGGGCAGTGACGTGGCGCACAACCTGACGGTTTTTTCAGCGATTTATGCGCATTAATCCGCATAACTTGAACTTTTATCGTCAGGTAGTGTAAAAAGAGGCGCACGCAATCGATTACCTGTGCGTCGGCGGGTCAGGAAGCCATCCTGGCAAACAAGCTGACGCAGTGATGTCTGGCCCGGAGCGGACGCGGCAAGCTGGCGCTTTCTGCTCTGGCAGTCAGATGACTGGCGGCTTTTAAACGGGAAGGGCAGATGAAAACCACGCAAACAGGCACGCTGGGCGCGCTTGAAAGTGACGTCGATACGGCATGGCGTAAAACCGATACCCTATGGATGCTGGGCTTATACGGCACCGCGATTGGTGCCGGCGTACTGTTTCTGCCGATTAATGCCGGCGTGGGTGGACTGATCCCGCTGATCATTATGGCGATACTGGCTTTTCCGCTGACCTTCTTTGCGCACCGCGCCCTGACGCGCTTTGTGCTCTCCGGAAAAAATCCGGCGGGCGACATCACCGACGTGGTCGAAGAGCATTTTGGCACCGGCGCCGGTAAGCTGATTACGCTGCTCTACTTCTTTGCCATCTACCCGATTCTGCTGATGTACAGCGTTGCCATTACCAACACGGTTGAGAGCCTGATGGTCAATCAGCTGGGACTGGTGCCGCCACCGCGCATCCTGCTGTCGCTGTTGCTGATTGTCGGCCTGATGATGATTGTGCGTTTTGGTGAGCAGATGATCGTCAAAGCGATGAGCGTGCTGGTTTATCCTTTTGTGGCGGTATTGATGCTGATGGCCTGCTATCTGATCCCGCACTGGCACGGCGCCGCGCTGACCACGCTGAACAGCGCTGCGCCTGGCGGCAACGGTTTATGGATGACGCTGTGGCTGGCGATCCCGGTGATGGTCTTCTCCTTCAATCACTCGCCGATCATCTCGTCGTTTGCCGTGGCGAAGCGTGAAGAGTATGGCGAGGCGGCAGAGAAAAAGTGTTCCCGCATTCTTGCCTGTGCCCATCTGCTGATGGTGGTGACGGTGATGTTTTTTGTCTTCAGCTGCGTGCTGAGCCTGTCGCCCGCCGACCTGCACGCGGCCAAGGCGCAGAACATCACCATTCTTTCCTATCTGGCTAACCACTTTCAGGTGCCGGTCATCGCCTGGCTTGGCCCGATAATTGCGATTGTGGCGATCACCAAATCGTTCCTCGGGCACTATCTTGGCGCGCGTGAAGGCTTTAACGGCATGGTAAATAAGGCGCTGCGCAGCCGCGGCAAACAGATCGCGCCCGCCCGGCTGAACCGCCTGACCTCACTGTTTATGTTGCTGACTACCTGGCTGGTGGCGACCCTCGATCCCAATATTCTCGGGATGATTGAGACGCTCGGTGGCCCGGTGATTGCGATGATCCTGTTCCTGATGCCGATGTACGCGATTCAGAAAGTCCCGGCGATGCGTCAGTACAGTGGCAAAATCAGTAACCTGTTTGTAGTGCTGACCGGCCTGATCGCCATCTCTGCCATCTTCTACTCACTGGCGCACTGAGCGGTTTAACCGGGTAGCCGCGGCGCAATCCGGTTGAGGTGGGCCAGCAGTTCGCCCGCCTGCTGTTCAGCGTACACCGCAATGTTGTGCTGGCGTAACAGGGCGGCGGCGACACCCGCACCGGGCTGACGCTGGCCGCTGAAGCTGCCGTCGTATATGGCCTGACTGCCGCAGGTCGGGCTGCCATCGCTGAGCAGGGCAAAGCGGCATCCTTGCTGCTGCGCGGTCTCGAGTGCCAGCCACGCGGCGAGCAGATAAGTCTGCGTCATATCCCGTCCGTCTGATTCCACTACCCTGGCCCGTCCCGCCAGCACATCGGCACCGCTGCCGCCGACAATCTCAGCCGGCAGGCGCGGAGTGGGTAAACCGGCAGCAAGCTCAGGGCAGTGCAGCACCAGCCGCTGCTCGCGCTGCCACTGCGTCAGCGCGGCCAGCACCTGCTTTTTGTCACTGCCGTTGTAGCGCACCCGAAAGCCCATCAGGCAGGCGCTAATCAATATCTTCTCACCGCGCTTCTGCATGCTCAGCGGCCTCCGGGCTGACGTATCTATTCAGCAATGGTTTACTTTTGTTACTTATTAGCATGTTAGAGTTAACGCGAATAATTATTATTCCTTAACCGGGTGCTGAAAAATGAAAACCAGGCTGCTTGCTGCCACCACAATTTTGTTGTCAACCGCCTGCGCGGCCACTACGTATCCGGTCACGGTGACCGATCTTGATGGGCAAACCATTACGCTGCAAAAAGAGCCGCAGCATGTGATTTTGCAGGATGGACGCGACATTCTGGCGCTGGCCTTGCTGGACCGACAAAATCCGTTCCAGCGGGTGGTGGCGTGGAATAACCTGCCCAAAAAGCAGGATACCCAGACCTGGGATCTGCTGAAGCAGCGCTGGCCGCAGGCTTCTTCCATCGTTGACATGGGCTTTAACGATCAGGGGCAGGTTGATCTGGAGAGCGTGCTGGCGAAACAGCCCGATCTGATGATTGCTCAGCTGCGTGCTAAACCGGCGCTGACCCAATCGGGCGTGCTGGCAACGTTAAAAAATCTGCATATTCCGGTGCTGTTCCTCGACGATGAGCTGCAGCCGAAGCAGAACACGGTGCCGGGCATCACCCTGCTCGGTAAAGTGCTGAACCGCGAAGCCGAGGCCAAAGCCTATACCGATTTTTATCAGCAGCGCTGGCAGCGGATTCAGCAGGGCGTGGCGCAGGTGCAGCACAAGCCGACGGTGTTTATCGAGCCGATAGCCGGTAACAGCGATAACTGTTGCTTCACTCACGGTCATAACGGCTGGGGTGCACTGGTGGAAGCGGTGGGCGGCAAAAATATCGGCTCAGCGCTGCTGCCAGGCAGTTCCGGTTTCGTCTCACTGGAAAAAATCATCGCCATGAAGCCGGATGTCTACATCATGACCGGCTCAAAACGGTCCAACAGCAACGTACTGCCGTTTGGTTACGCGGCCAGCCAGCCAGAGATTAATGCCACCTTCAGCCGGTTGCTGTCCCGTACCGGGCTGGCGCAGATCGCCCCGGTGAAACAACAGCGGGTTTACGGTGTGTATCATCATTTTTATAACCATCCGTATAACATTATTGGCATGGAGATCCTGGCGAAAGATCTCTATCCGCAGACCTTCAGCGATCTCGATCCGACCGCGGATTATCATCATATCGTGAGCCACTTTACCCGCTTACCCGACGCGCCGATCGTGCTGAGTACTCCCTGACGCTGCACGCTGCAGGGCACCGGTGAGTGCCCTGCTTATCAGTGGGCCTGAACCGGTCAGCATTGCGATCTATTTCCACCATCCTCTCTGCCAGACGTTTGTCCTTATTCCTGACTTTTTCGCTTGCCGAAAGATTAATTTAAGAAGTGGCGAGGAATGTAAATAATATTCTGCAAAACAGGATTTATCATCACGATAAAAATAGCCAGACAATGCTATGTTTGACGGGCAGCACTGGTGATGTGGTGTTGCGTGCTCTGGTTATTGCTTGATTTTATTAAGGTTTTCACCTCATCTGCTGGTGTGGCGTGTTAATTACCGATCGCTTTCGATCGGTTTTTTTTATATATGGCGTTAGCCAGCTGGCCTGATTCCCGCTTCAGTTTGATCGCGCGCGTTAAATAACGATCCAATTTGTCACCGGGCGATGAATTAAGAATATTCTCAAGGAAGCCCGAGCCGCGCTGGATATCCGCTGTTTGCCAGTTAATACAGCGTTAGCCAGCTCGGGGCCAGAATATGGAGAGAAATCGGGCCAGTGTTAAGAAAGCGCTAAGCAAGCGTAATAGTGTGTAAGTTACCGGTTTTTAAGACTTTTACTGATGCTGACCCGCCAGATTATTGCCACTATGATGCTCAACGGTGCCTGAATAACCGTTATCTTCGGAGGCAGTACCATGAAAAAAACAACCTTAACCGTTATCGCTTCACTTTTTGCATGCAGCACGCTTTTTTCTCACACCGCACTGGCGGATGGTCCGGGCGACGGGCACGGTCAGCGATGGCAGCAAGGCGATCAATCGCACGCTGACAATCGCGGCCACGACCGCGACAAGGGACACGACCGCGATAAAGGACACGACAACCGCGGCAATAATGGCCGGCATAACGATGGCCCGCGTGCCGATCGCGATCATTTCGCCTGGAACGGCCACGATTTCCGTCGCGGCCATCCGATTCCGGCAGAATATCGTGGCGATCGTTACCGCATCAACGACTGGCATGACCGGGGTTTACGTGAACCGCCGCGTGGCGAACACTGGGCCTACATCGACGGCAACTATGTGCTGATCGCTGCTGCCACGGGCGTGATTACCTCGCTGATTCTGAGCAGCGCGCTGAACTAATTACGTAACGAAAAGCGCGTAGCAAAAGTCACGCAACGACACCCGCCCATCGAACATGCTGCACCCCACTTCGCCCAGGGAAGGGCGTCCAGCGGTTGGCCCTGGCCTTCCGTTACACTTTCCGTTTTGCCGCGTCAGCGGCTATCCTGACAGTCCACTCACAGAACCCCGGCATGTAAGGAGTCATGATGACGACGGTTAAGATGGTTGCGGTAGATATGGATGGCACCTTTCTGGATGACCAGAAGCAGTACAATCGATCCCGCTTTCTCGACTGCTATCAGCAGCTCACCGCCCGTGAGATTAAATTTGTCGTTGCCAGCGGCAACCAGTACTACCAGCTCAAATCCTTCTTCCCGCAGATCGCCAGCGACATCGCCTTTGTGGCGGAGAACGGCGCGTGGATTATCGATCGGGATGAAGAGCTGTTTTGCGGCGCTTTTGACCGTCACGATGTCGGGGCGGTGATCGACACGCTGCAAAACGGTCACTATCCCGGCCTGCGTTATCTGTTGTGTGGGCGTAACAGCGCTTATTACTTTGAGGGCATGGAAGAGACGTGGCTGGTTAAGATGCGGCACTACTGTCACCGGCTCAGGCCGATTCGCAGCCTGGAGGAGACCCAGGATGACCGGCTGTTTAAGTTCGCGCTTAATCTGTCGGATGACTACATCGAACCGCTGATGGCCGATATCGAACGGCTGCATCAGGGCAAAGTCGCAGCGACCTCCAGCGGACATGGTTCTGTTGATCTGATTGTGCCGGGCAACCATAAAGCTCATGGCCTGGACTTACTGGCACAGCGTTGGGGCATCGGCCACCACCAGGTGCTGGCGTTTGGCGATGGCGGTAACGATCTGGAGATGCTGAAACAGTCAGGCTTCAGCTTTGCCATGGGCAATGCGCCGGAGCGGGTAAAGCAGGCTGCCCGCTATCAGGCCCCGACCAATAATCAGCAGGGGGTACTGCAGGTGATTGAGCAGATGCTGGCAGGCGAGGGGCCGTTCGCCGCTCCGGCGGATTAAGGTCGCGACCCGGCGCGGTCGGATATGCCCGGCGCGGCGCGGCCGGGCAAGGCCAGCTACGTCGCGTGGATCAGTGGGTCAGGGGCCACGCCTGCGTAAGCATGGCGTGCATCTGTTCGCGACTGTAGTTCACCAGCGAATTTTTGCTGTTAGCACGAGCCAGGATCCACTCCACCTCGTCGGCGGTCAGGCTGGGCCCACCACGCCAGAACGGGGTAATCGCCTGCTGCTGCAGCCACTGCTTGAGGTAGCTGGCCGGTGAATCGGTCGGTTCGCTGAAAAGCTGCGGATGCAGCTCATCCATCAACGCACGCTGCTGCGGATGCGTACTGTCAGCCAGCTGGTCGAGGAACGGAAACAGCAGGCGTCCGCACACTTCGCCATGGTGAAACGGTTTTATTGCTCCCAGCTCGCCGGCAATACCGTGGATCACTCCCAGTCCGGCGCTGCTGAGACTGACGCCGCCCAGCCATGACGCCATCATCATCGCTTCACGCGCCCGGTCGCCGTCGACATCCTGTCGGTTGAGGTTGGGCCAGGCCTGAACAAACTGGCGTAAGCCGGTCAGCGCCAGCTGGCGGGTAAACAGATTGCCCTTGCTGGAGAGCCAGGCTTCAAACAGATGGGTAAAGGCATCAATGCCACAGGTCGCCAGTACCGGGTCGGGTGCCCCCTTCAGCAGGTCCGGGTCGAGAATTGCCACCTGCGGCACAAACACCGCATGGCGCAGCGAGGCTTTCACCTGGATATCGTGCTGGTCGGTGACCACCGCATTTTGCGTTACTTCACTGCCGGTACCGGCGGTGGTCGGGATGGCGATCAGCGGCAGCGTCACCGGCTGGACCGGCGTGTCGCCGACTTTTTCCAGATAACGCGCGGTCGGCAGCGGATGTTGCATCATGGCACTGAAAGCTTTGGCCGCATCCAGTACGCTGCCGCCGCCAATCGCCACCACCCGGTCCACATGGCCGCGCCAGCGCGCGACCCAGCCGTCAATGTCAGCAGGCGAAGCTTCATGGCTGACAATCTCATAGCCAATAATCTGACGGTTAAGCTCCGCTTTCAGGCGGTCATAGGCCGCGCTCTGTAAAAACGATTGTCCACAAAACAGCAGGGTAGGCTGAGACTGCGCAGCCAGCAGCGGCACCAGCTTATCAAGACTGCCGCGTCCGAACAGGGTTCGTTGATTACTGTACAGCTCACTCAGATTCTCACTCACCAGCGCATCCTTTTACATTTTCGCTAAAATCAGAGTGTAACGAAAAGCGCGCCGCCAGCGCTGGCAAACTTTCTGATAACGCCGCGGCAAAAAGTTGATCACCTTCGCAAAACAGAAATTCACTGGCGGCGGGGTGGTGCTTTCCTGCGGATGTTACCCTTAACATGTTATCGGTAACAGCGGTTGTCGGAATGTTAAAAACTCTTACAAGCGCACTGTTTTGTAGCCCTCAGGGGATGATGATAACAAACCGGCACTGAACGCCGTTCAGTGCGCAAGGTGGAGAAAACCTATGCCATTACTCTATGTGGCGATCGGCGTCGCGTTACTGCTGCTGCTGATGATTCGCTTTAAGCTTAATGGATTTATCGCGCTCATTCTGGTGGCGCTGGCGGTCGGTGTGATGCAGGGCATGCCGGTCAATAAAGTGATTACCTCGATTAAAACCGGTGTGGGCGGCACGCTCGGCAGCCTGGCGCTGATCATGGGCTTTGGTGCCATGCTCGGTAAGATGCTGGCCGATTGCGGGGGCGCGCAGCGGATTGCCACCACCTTAATCGAAAAGTTTGGCACAAAGCATATTCAGTGGGCGCTGGTGCTGACCGGCTTTATTGTCGGCTTTGCGCTGTTCTATGAAGTGGGCTTTGTACTGATGCTGCCGCTGGTGTTCAGCGTGGCCGCATCGGCGCGCGTCCCGCTGCTCTATGTCGGGGTGCCGATGGCCGCCGCGCTCTCAGTGACGCACGGCTTTTTACCGCCGCATCCGGGTCCGACCGCCATTGCCACGCTGTTCAATGCGGATATGGGAAAAACGCTGCTGTTCGGTACGCTGCTCGGCATTCCTACCGTAATTCTGGCCGGTCCGGTCTATGCCCGCTTCCTGAAAGGCATTGATAAACCGATCCCGCAGGGGCTCTACAACCCGAAAACCTTTACCGAAGCAGAGATGCCGGGCTTTGGCGTCAGCGTCTGGACCTCACTGGTTCCGGTGGTGCTGATGGCGTTGCGTGCGGTGGCCGAGATGCTGTTGCCGAAAGGCCATGTGCTGCTGCCTTACGCCGAGTTCTTCGGCGATCCGGTGATGGCTACGCTGATTGCGGTACTGATTGCGATCTTCACTTTCGGTCTGAACCGCGGCCGCAGCATGGATCAGGTGATGGAGACCCTGAGCGATTCGATCAAAATCATCGCCATGATGCTGTTAATTATCGGTGGTGGCGGTGCCTTTAAGCAGGTGCTGGTCGACAGCGGCGTGGATAAATATATCGCTAACATGATGCACTCTACCCAGCTCTCGCCGATCTTTATGGCGTGGTCGATTGCGGCAGTACTGCGCATTGCGCTGGGGTCGGCAACGGTTGCGGCGATCACCGCCGGTGGTATTGTTGCGCCGCTGATTGTCACCAGCGGTGCCAGCCCGGAACTGATGGTGATTGCGGTTGGTTCAGGCAGCGTGATTTTCTCTCACGTCAACGATCCTGGCTTCTGGCTGTTTAAGGAGTATTTCAACCTGACGATCGGTGAAACCATTCGGTCGTGGTCAGCGCTGGAAACCATCATTTCCGTCTGCGGCCTGATTGGCTGCTTACTGCTGTCGATGGTGATTTAACCCGCAGCCGCTGGCAGACAATCTGCCAGCGGCGTGCTGTTCCCGCCTGCGTTACACCGCCAGCGCGCGGAAAGCCGCCAGTTCCTCCGCCGACATCCCCGCCTCTGTTGCTGCCTGACAGATCTGCTGCCAGCTGGTGCTATCCAGCGGAATGCCCTCACGATCGCGGGCAATACGATTGGCCTCTTCCCATTCACCCGGTACCTGAATCGGCGCATCACCACTGGGTGGCGACGCTTTAACCCAGTCAAGAAAAGCTTCCGCCTCATCCTGCATCGCGGGCGCATCAAACGCCGCCGGATTGAGGATAATGGTGGTCATGCAGTTAAAAATGGCGTCATTGCCGCTCTGCAAGGTGGCCTGATGCGTGGTGCGTCCACCCGACAACGCTCCGCCGAGAATTTCACACAGCGTCGCCAGCGCATAGCCCTTGTGCAGACCAAAGGGCAGCAGCGAACCATGCGGTGACTGGTGCATCACGCCCGGGTCGGTCGTCGGCTGACCCTGCGCATCGATCAGGTAACCCGGTGCGACTTCGACACCCTTGTTCCATGCCACCCGGGTTTTGCCATAGGCAATGCCGCTGGTGGCGAAATCGAGCAGCAGCGGCCGGGCATGCGGGCGCGGGAAAATGGCGCAGAATGGATTGGTGCCAAAGCGCCGATCGCTGCCGCCGAATGGCGCGACCATCGGGTCGCCCATCACGTTAACGAAATGGAAGGAGACGAAACCCGCCGCCGCGCATTGCTCGGCCCAGTGACCGATACGGCCGATGTGGTGCGAATGGTGCAGACCGACTGCGGCGATGCCCAGTTTCTCCGCCCGTTCGATACCGAGCTTCATCGCTTCCCAGGCGGCGACCTGACCAAAGCCCTGATGGGCATTCAGCGTCAGCACCGCACCGTTGTCTTTATCCAGCGTGGGACGCTGATTGAGTTGCAGATGTCCCTGTTTCAGTGACGCCATGTAGCTGGGGATCATGCCGACGCCGTGCGAATCGTGTCCGGCCAGGTTGGCGGCCACCAGATGATCGGCCACCAGACGCGCCTCTTCCTGCTGACTACCGGCAGCAAGCCAGATCGCTTCGGTGAACTGATGCAGGCGCGTGGCATTAATGTGAAGTAGGGTGCTCACGTTGTACTCCTTTTCAGTGGGATAGGTCATCCTGCGGCGAAAAAGGGACAACGGCAAGTCAGTTTTTAAGCCGGAAAAGGGCCGCAGTGTGCGGCCCGGAATTTCTCTCAGAATGCGGCAGAACAGCTTAATGTGGCTGTTCAAAACCAGCTTTAATCATTTGTTCCCGCAGCGCACGCGCAATCTCGCGGTTGCCGCCAGTGACCGGATAAATCACGTTGTTCACCACATCATCAAGGTAATGCTCCTCAAACTCCTGCATCGTGAGTTGAGTGCCGCCTTCATCATTGATGGCGAAAGAGCCTTTGATGTGATCGCCGCTGTTTTTTGCCTTTAGGCTGTAGCGGCCCATGCTGGTATTAATGGTGGTCATAAGATCTCCTTGCTAAGCATATTCAGGTGATAACCAAAGAGGCCTGCCTTGCCGGTTAAATTTTAGCCAGGATTTATCTGCAAATCGAAAAACAGCCGCCGCAAAAATTTCGCGTTGCGATCCGCTCCGCAGAATTTCGATTAAAGCAGCGATAAGCCGCCGTCAGAATGAAGGCCGGGCAAGGGAAGCGGCAAAGGTCATTTTTTTGGCTATACTGTTTACGGGAAAGGTTTTTTTA
This sequence comes from Pantoea sp. PGP6, assembly GCF_053474785.1. Classification (NCBI taxonomy): domain Bacteria; kingdom Pseudomonadati; phylum Pseudomonadota; class Gammaproteobacteria; order Enterobacterales; family Erwiniaceae; genus Pantoea; species Pantoea sp. PGP6. Next base: position 3,197,622 of record NZ_JBQBMA010000001.1, on the reverse strand, counting down.
TTGGTGAGGGAGAAGGAAATGAAAATTATTCTGTGGATTATTGCCATCATTTTTATCGTGGGTCTGCTCACCCTGACAGGGGTCTTCAAACTGATTTTCTGATCGCGCTTTTCGGTTTCAGCTTCAGCGGGCACCTTACTCAGGTGCCCGAGGCATTTTTATGCTGATCAATCAGGCAATGGGCGATCGGGTCCATCGGCGTTTCAGGCAGCAGATCTTTCGCCTCCAGTCGCTTCTTACAGTGTGCACAACAGGCACCGTGGAAAGTGAAAGCTTCACCATCGCGTTCAGTAAAAATAAACCGGGCACTTCCGCATTGGTTACAACGAATTTTCATTACCATCCTGATGCTCTTCTCCCTGTTAGTCACAAAGGTGGATTTAGCCGCTGATCAATCCGACAGGTAAACATTCCTTATTTATTCCCTGCCAATATTATCCTGCCGGGTGCAGAAAAAAATAGTGTCTTATGACCGCTATTGTTTGTTGCCAAATGCGTATTGAATAGCAGAAAGGCATTTCTTTGATTTGAATCAATGTTTTTAATCTTTAGCCTGAAATATGAGCAGGCAGGCGGTCTGTGGGGTCTCCTGCGGCACCACAGCCTGATCTGGAACAGGTAAAAAGCAGATTTAACTGACAGTGACGCCAGCGCTTAAGTCGCATCTCTGGCAGGTGATTGCTGCCGCAGGCGGGCCGTAAGAGGAAAATGGGCTGAAAAGCGGATAAAAATGACAAAAACGGCCTGACCGGCAGCGATGTCATCGGCTGAAATGGCGGCGACAATGCGATGTTTATCGCCGGATGGTCTGCTTATCAGCAAAATGGATTTTAATGCTTAACCTGAGCTAAGCCTGAACTCAACCTGGGACCCTGAGCGAAAAATCATCCAGTTTCCAGCGGGTTACCGCCGGCTTGATGACTATTCCCCTGCAACAAAAAGGGTTTTTTTGGCAAGGTAAAAAGTAGGAAAGTGTGATGGGTAAGCAGAAAGTCGAAATTTATCACTTTTTCATCAAATCGCACTGGACAAATCCCTCCGCAATTGCTGTACTAGATGGCGACACAGTTTAGTGTCCATTTTTCATGTAAAGGTAATATAGATGTCTAAGATCAAAGGTAACGTTAAGTGGTTTAATGAATCTAAAGGATTCGGTTTCATTACTCCTGAAGATGGCAGCAAAGATGTATTCGTACATTTCTCTGCAATCCAGAGCAACGGCTTCAAAACTCTGGCTGAAGGTCAGCGCGTTGAGTTTGAAATCACCGACGGCGCGAAAGGCCCATCTGCTGCTAACGTTATCAGTCTGTAAGTTAACAGTCAGAATTCTAAAAACCCGCCTTATGGCGGGTTTTTTTATGGCTGCCATCCGCGACACCTCCGCATCAAAAGCCCCTGCAGCGGCGTGCTGGCCGCACAAACTGCGCGGCGCTTCACAATAAATCCTCGTAACATAATCCTAACAACCTTACTTGCAGCTTTTTATTGTCCAACGCTATATAACAAGGTGACGGCAGCGGGCGACTGAGGAAACAGGATGAATATACGTCAGGCGGATTTAAAAGACAGTTTTGCGCTCAGTGCACTGCTGAGTGAGTTAGGTTATGGCGGCACCGAAAATTTCATTGAGCAGCGTCTGGCGCAGTTAAGCAGCGATCCCAGTGAAGTATTGCTGGTGGCCGAGTTCGGCAATCAGGTGCTCGGCTTTTTATCGATGCACTTTATCCCGCAACTGGCGCTGGCCGGGGATTTTGCCCGCATCAGCTACTTCTGCATTGCGGAAGGTGAGCGCAGCAAAGGGGTCGGCCAGCAGCTGTTACAGCACGCCGAATCACTGGCAACTCAGCGCGGATGCGATCGGATGGAAGTGCATTGTCATCAATCCCGCCTCAAGGCGAATCAGTTTTATGCCCGTGAGGGTTATGTTGAATCGCCGCGCTACCACGTTAAAGATCTGCCCGCGCGCTAGCTTCACGGCCGGACGCGATGACCAGCGCTTCAGCGATCATCTCACGCTGTTCATCTTTCAGGCTGGCAATACTGACCCGGATAAACTGCGTCGGTCCCAGCCGGCAACGCTCACCGGGTAGCACGGCGATACCGCGCGCGGCCAGCGTAATCATGGCAAATTGCTCTGAGGCCACCGGAATATAGAGACTCAGTCCATCCTGTGGCGGCAGCATCAGTCCACGCTGCGCCAGCGCCTGCCGCAGTTGCTCGCGACGCTGATGATAAACCTGTCGTGCCGTGGCTATCTGCTGCTGGGTCACCTCATCCTCCAGCAACCACGCTACCGCATCCTGCAAAATACGGCTGGTCCAGCTAACGCCAAAGTTTCGCCACGCCTGAATACGCTTTACCATCTCCGCCGTGGCGGATAATACCGCCAGTCGCAAATCGGGTCCGTAGGCTTTGGAAAAGGAGCGGACGTGCAGGGTACGCTCGGGAAACTGCGTCCCCAGACTCCAGCTCTCCGCGGCCGAAAGATCACCAATGCCATCATCTTCCACAATCAGCGTGCTGCTGTTCGCCAGCACCTGTGCCAGCGCCTGACGCCGCGCCACACTGATTGTCCGTCCGGTGGCGGAATGGGTGCGCGGCTGATAAATCAGCATCACCGGCGCGCGTGTCAGCAGGGTGCTTAATACCTCAGGCAACGGCCCCTCATCATCACAGGCCAGTGGCAAAATCTCAGCGCCGACATTATCCAGCATATCAAGCAGGCGGGTGGCGGTGGGATCTTCAATGATCACCCGATCGCCAGGGGAAACCAGCGTCTGCACCAGCAAATTCATCGCATCGAAGCCGCCGTCGGTTGCCAGGAAGGCTTCCGCCGGATAAGGCCAGCGCGGCGTTATCGCCTGCAGCAGCGGCGCTGAAATGGCTTCACGGGTGTAGCTGTTCAGCTGTGACGATCGCAACGCCGCCTGCAGTGCGTTTTGCAGCTCAGGTAACAAAGCAGGATCGGGGGAGGCCATCGCCAGATCGGCGCGAATGTGTTCGCCATAATTGCCGATCTTTTCAAAGCGGATCGGTCGCGGCATGACGCTATTGCCGCTGACCCAGACACCGCTGCGTCCTTTACCCGCCAGCACTTTATGCTTCCTTAGCTGCGACCAGGCAGCAGAAACGGTTGCCGGACTGATCCCCAGCCGCTCCGCGATCTCCCGTACCGCCGGCATCTGCATCCCGACAGCAATCTGCCCGTCACGAATCAGGCCTGATGCCGCCTGAGCAATCCCTTTTACTGATGGAGTAGTTATCTGGTTACAAAACCAGTTCAGATCGACCATTTGCGTCATAAGAAAATACTTTGTTCAGTAACAAATTAATGATTGTTCAGGTCAGTATTCCGGATCTAGTATCAAATTCAAGCACTATTTGATGCATTAACCCGCCCGGCCTCGCGGCACGGCGTAAACGGAGAGATCATGGCAAGGCTGAGTATCAGACTGGCAGTGCGCGACTGGGACTACTTTACGCCCCTGGCGCTGGGCGATATCACACCGGACGACTTTGATCTGCAGATCGATCGGGTCGGAACGCTGGTTAATGACCTCGCCAGCAGCCCCGATTATGACGCCGGTGAGGTGTCATTCAGCCGTTACGCCCAGGCGCGGGCCAGAGACGATGCGTCACTGCTGGGCTTACCGCACTTCCTGATGCGCGGTTTTCGTCAGCGCTGCATCATTACCACGGCGGAGAGTCCCATCACGACGCCTGCAGAGCTGAAGGGCAAAAGAATCGGTGTTACCGGCTGGCAGGATTCGGGCAATACCTGGACGCGTACGGTGCTGCGCGAAGCGGGAGTCGGGATTGATGACGTCCGCTGGTTTGCCGGGCGGCTGACAGCCGATCATCCGATTGTCGACCGGCTGGCGGGGTTTGGCCGACCGGGCCGGATTGAGCCTGCGCCAGGCGAGCGCCCCCTGATTGAGCTGCTGAAAGCGGGTGAGCTGGATGCGGTGTTTACCCCGTTTATGCCGGAAGGCTTTTTTCTGCCGGCGTCCGGTCTGCGTCAGCTCCAGCCTGACTTCTATCAGGCTGAGCGGGCCTACTTCAACCGCGTCGGCTATGTGCCCGGCATTCATATTCTGGCGATAAAACCGGCGCTGGCGGCGCAGCATCCGTGGCTGCCTGCCGCACTCAGTGAGGTGATCGATCGCTCCTATGCTTTGTGGATGCAGAAAAGGGAGAAATATGCCGACACCACGCCGTGGCTGCTGGACGATTTGCGACGGACCGCGCAGGAATTACCGGCCAGCTGGAATGAGAATGGTTTTGCCGCTAATAGAAAGATGATTGCGGATTTTGGCCGTGAACTGTTCCAGCAGGGATTAACCCACAGATTACTGACGCCGGAAGCGATATTTCCGCTGGCAGGAGGAGAGAAATGATGAAAGTTGCGATGGGACAATTTGCCGTCAGCCGTGAATGGCAGGAGAACGCCACCCTCTGCCTGACGTTAATGCAGCGGGCCGCTGCGGGCGGTGCCGATCTGCTGGTGCTGCCGGAAGGGGTACTGGCGCGTGATATTACCGATCCCGATTTAGTGTTAAAGGCGGCGCAACCGCTGGACGGCCCGTTTGTCAGCCAGCTGCTGGCGGCCAGCCAGCATAACGCCCTCACCACCATGATGAGCGTGCATGTTCCCGCCGCAGAGCAAAAAGCCCTCAACGTGTTGATCGCTATTCGCAACGGCAAAATCATTGCGGCCTATGAAAAACTGCATCTCTACGATGCCTTCGCCATGCAGGAGTCGCAGCGGGTGAATCCGGGCCATGTCATTCCGCCGCTGGTCGAGGTGGCGGGGTTAAAAGTCGGTCTGATGACCTGTTATGACGTGCGCTTCCCGGAGCTGGCGCGCCGGCTGGTGCTGGATGGTGCAGACCTGCTGGTGCTGCCTGCCGCGTGGGTAAAAGGACCGCTGAAAGAGATGCACTGGGAACTGCTGAACCGCGCCCGGGCGCTGGAAAATACCTGCTACGTGGTGGCTGTCGGGGAATGTGGTCCGCGCAATATCGGCAACAGTCTGGTGGTCGATCCGCTGGGCGTGGTGATCGCTAATGCGGCAGAATCGCCGACGCTGATGTTTGCCGATATTGATCCTGACCGCATCGCCTACGCCCGCCGCGTGCTGCCGGTGCTGGAGAATCGTCGTTTCGCCCGTCCCGAGCTGAACTGACACCCCTGACCCTGGAGGACGAACCATGATTAACCGCGTAACCGCCTTAACGCTGGCGCTGAGTCTGACCGCCAGCCTGGCGCAGGCTACTGACACCCTGCCGACCCAGACGGTCGATCAGGCTTTACATGACCGCCTGCCGGATCAGAGCAAAAAAGCGGGCCGGATGATTTCGGTCAACAATGGATCCTTCCCGCCGTATGAGATCGTCAATGGCCCGCATTCGATGGAGGGTGCCTCGGCGGATCTCACTACTGCACTGTCGCAGCTGCTGGGCGTGAAGATCGATCACGCCACGGTGAGTGGCCTGTCCGGCGTGCTGACCGGCATTAACGCTGGCCGCTATCAGCTGGCGATTGGCCCGATTGGCGACTATCCGGATCGTCAGCAGAAGGTGGACTTCATCGATTTTGTGCAGGAATTCGTGGTGTTTGGCGTCCAGAAGGGCAACCCGGCGCAGATCAATCAGCTTGATGATACCTGTGGCAAACGGATCGCGGTGATGGCAGCAGGCTCTGCGGAACAGGTAATCCGTCAACAATCGGCGCGCTGTACCGCCGCCGGCAAACCGGCAGTCACGGTGCAGGCCTTTACCGATCAGCCTTCGTCGATCCTCGCGGTGCGCTCGAAACGCTCGGATGCTTTTTTCTCCTCCCAGGCGCCGCTGACCTGGTTTGTCAATCAGGCCAAAGGCCAGCTCGAGCTGGCGGGCAAAGGACATAAGAACGGCTTCGGTGACATTTTCCAGGGCACCGTGGTGCCGAAAGGATCGCCGTTAGGCGGCGTGGTTCTTGATGCTTACAAGGTGCTCTATCAGAACGGGACCTATGCCGCCATCATGAAAAAATGGCAGCTGGAGGACAACATGACCGCTGCGCCAGGGCTGAACCTGGCAAAACAGGAGGCTAAATGAGCCTGAGCCGCCACGATTCGCCGATCAGGGAACAACAGCGTGATGAGGCGCAGTTGCGCGACGTGGCTTTCGCCCGCAGCGCGCCGGCCTATGGACGCTGGGTCAGCTGGATTGTGGTGCTGGTGGTTGGCTCTAACCTGCTGTGGCTGGTGATGACCAACCCCAATTTTGAATGGCAGGTGGTGCTGAAGTGGTTCACCGAAGGCTCGGTGCTGAAAGGACTACAGGTTACGCTGGGGCTGACGCTGGTTTCGATGGTGCTGGGTACGCTGCTGGGGCTGCTGTTAGGCGTCTGGCGGCTGTCGGACAACCGACTGTTGCGCGGCATTGCCGGGCTCTATATCTGGTTCTTTCGCGGAACGCCGCTGCTGGTGCAGCTGATTTTCTGGTACAACCTCTCGACCCTGTTTCCTGCGTTATCCCTGACGTTACCGTGGACCGACATCACGCTGGCGCGCTGGAACACCAACGATCTGATCACCCCACTGACCGCCGCCATCGCCGGGCTGGCGCTTAACGAAGCGGCCTATATGGCTGAAATTATCCGCGCCGGACTGCTGTCAGTGGATAATGGTCAGGTTGAAACCACCCAGGCGTTTGGTATGAGCCGGGCGCGGGCCCTGCGGCGGATCATTATTCCGCAGGCGATGCGTTCGATTATCCCGCCCACCGGTAATCAGCTGATCAGCATGATCAAGGCAACGTCGCTGGTGAGCGTGATTGCTATGGGCGATCTGCTCTATTCGGTGCAGGCGATCTACAACCGCACTTTTGAAATTATTCCAATGCTGATGGTCGCGGTAATCTGGTATCTGCTGATTACCTCGATCCTCAACCTGGGGCAGTCCGCCATTGAGCGCTATTACGCGCGTGGCACCCGACGGGTGACCAGCGTGGCGAAGCGGCCAGGCGCGCTGGCGGCCACCGCACAGCAACAGAAGGAGGAGCAATGAGCCAGGCTGAGCCGTTAGTCTGCGCCCGTAACGTGCAGAAGCGTTATGGCGACAATCAGGTGTTGAAAGGGATCGATCTTGATGTCTGGCCCGGTGAGGTGGTGGTGATCCTCGGACCTTCAGGCTCGGGTAAATCGACCTTTCTGCGCTGCATCAACCATCTCGAAGAGATGAATGGCGGATCGATACGGGTCGGCGATCAGCAGATCGGCTACGTGCTGAAACGCAACCTGCTGCATCGCCTGTCCTCACGTCAGATCGCCCGTCAGCGCCAGAAGATTGGCATGGTGTTTCAGCAGTTCAACCTTTATCCCCACATGACGGTACTGCAAAATATTATTGAGGCACCTATCGGCGTGCATAAATTTCCGCGTCAGCAGGCGCTGGCGCATGCCCGGTCACTGCTGGCAACGGTGGGATTGAGCGATAAGGCGGATGCCTGGCCGCGTCATCTGTCGGGCGGCCAGCAACAGCGCGTGGCGATTGCGCGCGCCTTAGCCATTAAGCCGCAGTTAATGTTGTTTGATGAGCCTACTTCGGCGCTGGACCCTGAACTGGTGGGTGAAGTGCTGGCGACCATGCGAACCCTGGCCGATCAGGGACTGACGATGATTGTGGTAACCCATGAGATCAGCTTCGCCCGTGAGGCGGCCGACCGGGTGGTGTTTATGGATGGCGGCGTAGTGGTGGAGCAGGGGACGCCGGAACAGGTGATTGCTAATCCGCAGCATCCGCGTACTCAGGCTTTCCTCAGCCGTTTTATCTGATAAGATCGCCGCTCCGATCTTACTCTGTTACAGATTGCAGTTGTGGCAGCACGCAAACTGCGCGTAAATAACAGTCACCGTTATTCGCTGAAGTTGAAAGGTTAAATATGGAAGGTATCAGTATTGCCAAACTGCTGATCATCGGTGCGCTTATCGTACTGCTTTTTGGCACCAACAAGTTACGCTCTCTGGGTGGCGATCTGGGCTCCGCAATCAAGGGCTTCAAGAAAGCCATGAAAGATGAAGACACCAGCGCAGCCCGAACTCCGGCTGAAGAAGTCCCGGCTGAACGCGTCGTCCATAAAGATTAATCAGTTATTTCCTGAAAATAATTGTTACTTTTTATGTCAGACCGACATTAAAAAAACCAGGCTGTTTCCAGTCTGGTTTTTTTGTTTTCAGGCGAGCGCCTGACGTTACGCCACAGGCAGCCGGCTTATTTAACTTCGAGCCCTTTGGCCTGCATGTCCGCATGATAAGAAGAGCGGACAAACGGACCGCACGCCGCGTGGGTAAAGCCCATCGCCATGGCTTCTTCTTTCATCTCATCAAATTCCGCCGGACTGACGTAGCGCTGAACCGGCAGGTGGTGACGGCTGGGCTGCAGATACTGGCCGAGGGTCAGCATCGTGACGCCGTGACGACGCAGATCGCGCATCACTTCGACGATTTCCGCATTGGTTTCACCCAGACCTACCATCAGGCCAGATTTGGTCGGAATGTGCGGGTGCGCTTCTTTGAAACGCTCCAGCAGCTTCAGTGACCACTCGTAGTTAGCACCCGGACGAACCTGACGATAAACGCGTGGCACGTTCTCCAGGTTATGGTTAAACACATCCGGCGGGGTAGCGGTCAGAATATCCAGGGCGCGATCCATCCGGCCGCGGAAGTCAGGCACCAGAGTTTCGATTTTGATGGTCGGGTTCTTTTCACGAATCGCACTGATGCAGTCGGCAAAGTGCTGAGCACCGCCATCACGCAGATCGTCACGGTCAACCGAGGTGATCACCACATAACGCAGGCCCATGTCAGCGATGGTTTGCGCCAGCTTGCCGGGCTCATTCGCATCGGGTGCATTAGGGCGGCCATGCGCGACATCGCAGAAGGGGCAACGGCGGGTACAGATAGCGCCGAGGATCATAAAGGTGGCGGTACCGTGGTTGAAGCATTCGGCCAGGTTTGGACAGGAGGCCTCTTCACAGACCGAGTGAAGTCCATTTTTTCGCATCGCGGCTTTAATGCCCTGAATACGACTGGAGTCAGCAGGCAGCTTGATTTTCATCCATTCCGGCTTACGCAACATCTCTTGCCGTTCAACGGCCACGGTTTTCACCGGGATCAGCGCCATTTTGTCTGCGTCACGATATTTGACGCCGCGTTCCATCTGAATTGGTTTACTCATAAATCAGCAGGTTCCGGTCGGATTGCGATTTGAAAGCGTTCTCACTCAACCCGAGAAGGGTGCTTTCAACTTTATTTGAAAAAAGTGCAAAAATTATATCATCTCATCGCCCGGGAAGCAGCCACCGTTAGCGTGGATAAGTTACATATTTGTAAATTCGCATTCAGCGTTAAGGCTGAATCGGCAAATCTTCGTCTGACCATTCAACATTTTCATAACCTGTCAGGCGGGCAAACGCCGTCACCAGCGGGGCCTGCACCTGATCCAGCCGTACGTCCGGTTGAAAATGCTGCAACTGGGTCATGCTCATACCGGCATAGCCACAGGGATTAATGCGCGAAAAGGGCGCCAGGTCCATGGCGACATTCAGCGCCAGGCCGTGAAACGAGCAGCCTTTGCGGATGCGCAGCCCGAGTGAGCAGATTTTTTGCTCGCCGACATAAACGCCTGGCGCGTCGGGACGCGCGCGGGCGCTGACTCCAAAACCGGCCAGCGTGGTAATCACCGTCTCTTCCAGCGCCGTCACCAGCTGGCGCACGCCAATTTTGCGTCGCTTGATATCAATCAGCACGTACATAACCTGCTGACCCGGTCCATGATAGGTGACCTGGCCGCCGCGGTCGCTCTGCACCACCGGGATATCGCCGGGCATCAGCAGATGTTCCGCTTTTCCCGCCTGGCCCTGGGTAAAAACCGGAGGATGCTCCACCAGCCAGATCTCATCCCGGCTCAGGCTGTCGCGCTGATCGGTGTAGTGGTGCATGGCGTCGGAGACGGATTGCCAGTCGCGTAATCCTGACCGGCGGACGAGAAGGGTATCAACTGACAAAACGATGGCCCGCTTTAACAAAGTAAGCTGAAAATAACGTCGGCAAACCGTCAGGAAAGGGCGCTTCGCCGACCCGGCAAATCAGAGCACCATGCGTACGATTTCGATTTTACCCAGCTCTTCATACAGGCGTTCAACCTGCTCTATATGGGTCGCGGTAATGGTGATATTTACGGAGTGATAGTTGCCCTTGCTGCTCGGCTTAACTTCAGGACTGTAGTCGCCGGGCGCATGGCGTTGCACCACTTCAACCACTTGATCAACCAGCTCCGGTTGCGCCAGACCCATTACCTTGTAGGTAAACGGGGTAGGAAATTCGAGCAGTTCATTCAGTTTGGTTTTCATATTAACTCCGGTGCATAAAAAACAGACTCCCGCCTGAGCGGGAGCATCATAATAACCTGTAATGGGGGCGATGGGGTGACTTTTCAATCACCCGCCACGCTTAGCCGAACCAGTGATGGAACATCAGTTTGATGTAATCAACGATGCGGCTGAAGAATCCGCCTTCCTGGATCTCATTCAACACCACCAGCGGACGCTGTTCGATGGTTTTGCCATCCAGCTGGAAGTTGATGCTGCCGACCACCTGATTTTTCTTCAGCGGCGCATGCAGTTCGGTGTTGTTCAGCACATAGCTGGCTTTCAGATCCTTCATCCGGCCACGTGGAATGGTCAGGTACGCATCTTTTTCAACCCCAAGCTGAACGCGATCGTTGTCACCAAACCATACCGGCTCAGAGGCAAACTCTTTGCCCGCTTTCAGCGGTGCCACGGTTTCAAAGAAACGGAAGCCCCAGGTCAGCAGTTTTTTGCTTTCGGTCTCGCGGCCTTTGTAGGTGTGACCTCCCATTACCGCGGAGATCAGACGCATCTGGCCTTCGGTAGCCGAAGCCACCAGGTTGTAACCTGCTGCATTGGTATGGCCGGTTTTAATGCCATCCACGTTCAGGTTGGTATCCCACAGCAGACCGTTACGGTTCATCTGACGGATATTGTTGAAGGTGAACTCTTTCTCTTTATAAACGGCGTACTCTTCCGGTACGTCGCGGATCAGTGCCTGGCCAATCAGCGCCATATCGCGCGCCGAGCTGTACTGACCTTCAGCATCCAGGCCGTGTACCGTCTGGAAATGGGTGTTCTGCAGGCCAATCGCTTTAACGTAGTTGTTCATCAGGTTGACGAACGCATCCTGGCTGCCGGCGACATAGTCCGCCATGGCGACACAGGCGTCGTTACCCGATTGCAGCACAATCCCACGCGTCAGCTGCGAAACCGGAACCCGATCGCCTGGCTTGAGGAACATCAGCGATGAACCTTTAAACACCGGGTTGCCGGTAGCCCAGGCATCGGGACCGACGGTGACCAGATCGTCCTGATGGATTTTGCCGGCTTTAACCGCCTGACCAATCACGTAGCTGGTCATCATTTTGGTCAGACTGGCGGGATCGCGGCGTGCATCAGCATTTTTCTCTGCCAGCACTTTGCCCGAGTTGTAGTCGATAAGGACATACGCTTCGGCATCAATGTCCGGTACGCCCGGAATCATGGTCTTGAGATTGACGTCATCAGCAATAGCGGCATGGCTGAGAGAGAAGGCGATCAGTGATCCCACTGTCAGGCGTTTCAGCAAACGAGATGATTTCAGCGTGTTCATGTGTAGGACTACAACATCCGTGGTTTTGAGGTTAAAAAAGTCACTCATCATACCCAATGGCTGGCTTTCCGGCATCGGGCATGATGATTGGGTTGTTAGCAGACGTAACGGTAACCGTTCAATCAGCGACGCGTATTGGTAATAAATGAGGCGTTCTGGCCGTCACTGCTCAGGCGCTGTTGCAGCGCAGCCGCTTCGGCACGGGTCGGATAACCGCCGAGCTGGACACGATACACATTGCCCGCCGTTTCTACCGTGCCGGGCACGCCATAACGCTGGCTCAGGCTTTTCATCAGCTGCTGCGCGCGCGCCGGATCGTTCAGCGCGCCGACCTGCACCACATAGCCGGCAGCAGTCTGCGTCGGGCTGGCCGCAGCGGGTGCGGCGCTGGCTGGCGCTGCCGTTACGGCTGGCGCGCTGGCTGGCGGTTGACTGCTTTCCAGTACGCCGCTGGCTAACGGCTGGGGTGCGCCGAGAAAACCACTGCTCTGGACCGGTGCGCCCATGTTGTCACTGCTCTGCAAAGTGCTGTTGCTGATCGCCTCAACATTTTGTTGTGGTACCGGCTGAGAAGCGGCTGCGCTGCCGCCGCTCATCACCGAGCCGCCGCTGAGATCCGGGCGGGCCGGCAGCGAATAACTCTGTTTCGCCACTACTGTCCCGATGGTGCCGGGACCTGAGAGCGTACCATCCGGCGCGACCTTAATGTAATCGACGCGAACCCGTGAATTGTTGGAAATGTTCAGGCGATCGCCGGCGGCGCGCGACAGGTCGATGATGCGGCCAGGCGTATACGGGCCACGATCGTTAACCCGCACCACAATCTGGCGGCCATTGGCGATATTGGTCACGCGCACGTAGCTCGGCAGCGGCAGAGTAGGGTGCGCGGCGGTCAGGGCGTCAGGATCGTAAGCTTCGCCGGTGGCGGTGCGGTTGCCCTGCGCTTCTTCGCCGTACCAGGTGGCGAGGCCGACTTCGCTGTAGTTCGACGGATCTTTAATGATGCGATAATTTTTGCCGTTGACGCTGTAATCCTGGCTGGTGCCGGGATTGATCGGCTCATAGCGTGGCTCAACGCCGGGTATTTCTACCACCGGACCATTATAGGCCGGTTGCGGCGGCGCGGTATTTTGGGGTTCGGGCGTGGTACAGGCCGCCAGAACCAGTGATGCCAGTGCAACGCCAAGCCATTCCTTACGCATCTGCTGCCTCTTAAACACTTTTAGATAACATTTTTCGGTGAGTATGGATCGACATCACAATGCCAAATCCCGCCATGAGCACGATAAGCGCGGAGCCGCCATAACTGACCAGCGGCAACGGCACGCCAACTACCGGTAAGATACCACTAACCATGCCAATGTTAACGAAAACATAAACGAATAAAATCAGCATTAAACCGCCCGCCATTACCCGGCCAAACGTGGTCTGGGCGCGGGCTGCCACAATCAATCCCCGCATGATCAGCAGCAGATAAAGCGCCAGCAGCACCAGTACCCCAACCAGTCCTAACTCCTCCGCCAGTACCGCGAAGATAAAGTCAGTGTGGCGTTCCGGCAAAAACTCCAGCTGTGACTGGGTGCCCTGCAGCCAGCCTTTGCCGCGTAGTCCGCCAGATCCGATGGCAATTTTTGACTGAATGATGTGGTAACCGGCACCCAGTGGATCGCTTTCCGGATCGAGCAGCATCATCACGCGGTCACGCTGATAGTCGTGCATCAGGAAGAACCACAGAATCGGGATAAACGCCGCCACCAGCAGCACCGCAACGCCAATCAGCTTCCAGCTCATACCGGACAGGAACAGCACAAACAGTCCGGAGGCGGCAATCAGAATCGAGGTACCGAGATCGGGCTGAGCCGCCACCAGCAGGGTGGGCACAAAAATCAGGATCAGTGCGATGCCGGTATTTTTCAGCGTCGGCGGACAGACATCGCGGTTGATAAAGCGTGCCACCATCAGCGGCACGGCAATTTTTGCGATCTCCGACGGCTGAAAGCGGACGATACCGAGGTCAAGCCAGCGCTGAGCACCTTTACTGATCTGCCCAAACGCATCTACCGCAATCAGCAGAATGACGCAGATGATATAGAGATAGGGTGCCCAGCCTTCGTAGACGCGCGGCGGCACCTGCGCCAGCACAATCATGATCACCAGGCCCATGGCGATCTGGCCGATTTTACGCTCCATCATGCCCGGGTCCTGGCCACTGGCGCTCCAGATCACCACGGCGCTGTAAATCAGCAGGCCGAGAATCACCAGCATAAACAGCGGATCGATATGGATGCGCATCCAGATCGATCGTTTCTGCGGACTATCGTTCATCGACATGTTTATTCACCTTCGTAGCCGGGCGGCACAGGGGCTGCGTCCGGCAGAACTGTATTGTTATCACCTAACATGATGTGATCCAGAATCTGGCGCATGACGGTACCGACAGCCGGTCCGGCGCCACCGTTTTCCAGGATAATGGTCACCGCGACCCGAGGTTTGTCATAAGGGGCAAACGCGGTCATCAGCTTATGGTCGCGTAATCGTTCGGCAATTTTATGCGCGTTATAGGTTTCATTCTCTTTCAGGCCAAACACCTGAGCCGTCCCTGATTTGGCGGCGATTTTATAAGGCGCGTCAGCAAAGCTCTTGTGCGCGGTTCCGTTAGGGCGATTTGCCACGCCATACATTCCGTCTTTGGCAATTTCCCAGTAGCCGGAATGGATGTCGCCAATCGGTGCCGCAGGCGGCTGGCGATAGGGCACCAGAGTGCGCCCTTCGCGGGTGGCGCGCAGCATATGCGGTACCCGGATGACGCCATCGTTAATCAGGATCATCATCGCTTTGTTCATCTGCAGCGGCGTCGCGGTCCAGTAACCCTGGCCGATGCCCACCGGGATGGTGTCGCCCTGATACCACGGCTTTTTAAAGCGTCTGAGCTTCCAGTCACGGGTCGGCATGTTGCCCGCGCTCTCCTGTGGCAGATCGATGCCGGTGCGGCTGCCGTAACCAAACTTGTTCATCCACTCCGACAATCGGTCAATGCCCATGTCATAGGCGACCTGGTAGAAGAAGGTATCGGCGGACTCTTCCAGCGCTTTGGTGACGTTCAGGCGGCCGTGGCCCCATTTTTTCCAGTCGCGAAAGCGCTTCTCAGAGCCGGGCAGCTGCCACCAGCCTGGATCGAACAGGCTGGTATTGCGGTTGATCACGCCGGCACTCAGGGCTGAGACCGCGACGTACGGTTTGACCGTTGAGGCCGGTGGATAAGCGGCCTGGATGGCGCGATTATACAGCGGACGGTTTTCATCGTTGAGCAGGCCGCGATAATCCTTACTGGAGATACCGTCGACAAACAGATTCGGGTCGTAGCTCGGCGTTGAAACCATCGCCAGAATTTCGCCGGTACGCGGATCGCTGACCACCACCGCGGCGCGACTGCCGGTCAGCAGCGTTTCGATATACTGTTGCAGCTTAAGATCGATGGTCAGATAGATATCACGGCCAGCCTGCGGTGACTCTTCATGCAGCTGACGGATCACCCGGCCGCGGTTGTTCACTTCAACCTCTTCAAAGCCGGTTTTGCCATGCAGCAGATCTTCGTAATAGGCTTCAATGCCGAGCTTACCAATATCGTGGGTCGCGGCGTAGTTAGGCCATTTTCCCTCTTTATCGAGGCGAGCAACGTCACGATCGTTAATTTTGGACACGTAACCGACCACGTGCGTCAGGGTCTGACCAAACGGATAGTAACGGCGCTGATACCCTTTGACTTCCACGCCGGGGAAGCGGTACTGATTCACCGCAAAGCGCGCGACCTGCACCTCATTCAGGCCGGTTTTTACCGGAATAGAGGTAAAGCGGCGCGAGCGTTTACGCTCTTTTTGAAAGTTTTCGAGGTCGTCGTCGGTCAGTTCGAGAATCGGACGCAGGTTATCCAGCGTCTGTTGCAGATTATCAACTTTTTCCGGCACCAGTTCGGCCTGATAGATGGTGCGGTTGAGGGCCAGCGGCGTGCCGGTGCGGTCATAGATGATGCCCCGGCTGGGCGCGACCGGAACCAGCTTAATGCGGTTTTCGTTTGAGCGGGTGCTGTAATCGTCGAAGCGTAAAATTTGCAGGTGGTAAAGGTTAACCACCAGCACCGAGGAGAGCAGTAAGATACCGACGAAAGCGATAAACGCCCGACGGACAAAGAGTTTTTGTTCGGCGCTGTAATCGCGAAAGGCGTTGCTTTGTAATTTCATCCGCTACTTGTCATGTCTGATGTGGGCTGATCGGTCATTCACGATGATAAGGATGATTTGTCGTTATGCTCCATGCACGATACAGGCTTTCGGCCACCAGCACGCGCACCAGCGGATGGGGCAACGTCAATGCTGACAGTGACCAGCTCTGTTCTGCCGCCGCTTTACAGGCTGGCGCCAGCCCTTCAGGACCGCCAATCAACAGGCTGACATCGCGACCATCCAGCTTCCAGCGCTCAAGCTGCTGCGCCAGCTGTGGGGTTTCCCACGGATGGCCGGGAATATCCAGCGTGACGATGCGATTGCCTTTGCCGACCGCCGCTAACATCGCCTCACCCTCTTTTTCAAGGATGCGTTTGATATCAGCATTTTTGCCGCGTTTACCCGCGGTCACTTCGGTCAGCTCCAGCGGCATATCTTTCGGGAAGCGGCGCAGATATTCCATGAAACCGGTCTGCACCCAGTCAGGCATTTTGGTGCCGACGGCAACAAGTTGCAGTTTCACCGATTAGCCCCAGAGTTTTTCCAGCTCGTACAGCTGGCGACTCTCTTCCTGCATCACATGCACGATGACATCACCGAGATCGACAACCACCCAATCTGCTGCGCTCTTGCCTTCAATGCCTAACGGCATCAGGCCGGCCGCACGGGACTCCTGCTCAACGTGCTCGGCGATCGAGGTGACGTGACGCGTGGAGGTGCCGGTGCAGATGATCATGAAATCGGTGATGCTGGATTTGCCCTGAACGTCGATGGTGACAATGTCCTGGCCTTTGAGATCATCAATCTTATCAATAACGAACTCTTGGAGTGCTTTACCTTGCAAAAGGTTCCCCTCTAAAACTGGTGGTGACGAGCCGGCTGTAAGCCCGGATTATGCAGCCAAAAAATTAAGCGGCGCAGTATAGCATGCCCGGATCAGTCGCGATATAAGCCTGCGCGGTCGATATAATCGATAACCGCAGCGGGCAGCAGGGCGTCGCAGGACTGGTTGTGATGGCGACGGCGACGGATCTCGGTAGCGGAGATGTCATACAGCGGCGTTTCTGCCAGCCAGATATGGCCAGCAGGCTGAAGATGAAGCTGTTTTACGTCATGCGCAAGATGCTGATCGAGCCAGCGCTGCATTTCGGGCGACGACATCCGGGTCGGATAGCCCGGCCGCTGACACACCAGCAGGTGGCAGAGTGACAGCAGATCCTGCCAGCGATGCCACTTTGGCAGGTTCAGCAGCGAATCCTGACCGATGATGAAGCCCAGCGGTTGCTGAGCGCCGCGTTCGGCACGCAGATTTTCCAGCGTGGTCACGGTCCAGGAAGGCGTGTCGCGTTCCAGTTCACGGGTATCAATGTCAAACAGCGGCAATCCGGCGATGGCGCAGCGCAGCATCGCCACCCGCTGGGTCGCGCTGGCTTCCGGCTGAGGACGGTGCGGCGGCACATTGTTCGGCAGCAGGGTGACTTTTTGCAGCCCGGTCTGCTGCGCCAGCGCTTCAACCGGACGCAGATGCCCGAAATGGATCGGATCGAAAGTGCCGCCAAACAGCGCGTGTAACTCAGACATGAGCGAAACTCGCGGGAAACGCGCGGCTGCTGAGCAGCAGCGTCAGGGTTTGCAACTGCGGCCATACCGGCTGGCCATAATCCTGCTTCAGGGTGATCTCAATCTGGCTCAGCAGATGGATTGCCCGCTGCAAACGCGCCGCATCCAGCCGTTGTAACGCATCGGTAAACAGGGCGCGACGGTTCTGCCAGATGCGCTGTTGATCCATCAGATTACGCAGCGGCTGTTGCGCCTGGTGACGTTGCAGATGCAGCAGCGTCAGCAGATCGCGTTGCAGGGTACGCAGCAGGATCACCACTTCGCTCTCTTCCCGCTCCAGCTGATGCAGGATATGCAGAGCGCGGCGGCTTTTGCCCGCCAGCACCGCGTCGACCCAGTGGAAAGGGGTGAAGTGCGCCGCATCGCTGACCGCTTCTTCAACCCGCGGCAGCGTCAGTTTGCCGTCGGGCCACTGCAGCGACAGTCGCTCCAGCGCCTGCGCCAGCGCCAGCAGGTTGCCCTCATAGCAGTAGCACAATAGCTGCACCGCCGCGTCATCAACCGCCAGCTTCAGCGCTTTGGCGCGGTTCGCTACCCAGCGCGGCAGCTGCGCCTGCTCTGGAGTCTGACAGGGCACTAATACGGCGGAGGCCGAAAGCGCTTTAAACCAGGCGCTGTTTTCCTGCGCTTTGGTCAGCTTCGGCATCCGGCAAATCAGCAGAATATCCGCATGCAGCAGTTGCGACAGCTTAACCAGCTGCTCAGCCATCGCGGCATTCGGACCATTGTCGGGGAAGTGCAGGGTGAGCGTCTGACGCTGGGCAAACAGGCTCAGCGACTGACAGCTTACAAACAGGCTTTCCCAGTCGGTCTGGGCATCGAGGGTGACGCTGAAGTGTTCTTCGAATCCCTGAGTTGTCGCTGCCGCGCGGATCGCGTCTGCGCTCTCCTGCAGCAGCAGGGGTTCGTTACCGGCCAACAAATAACAGGCGCGCAGCCCCTCACGGAGCTGCGCGCTGAGTTGCTCAGGATAAATCCTGATCATTGCAGACTGGTGGCAGAGGAAGAAGGGACTTCCTCTGATTCCTGACCCGGCACCGGAATCGCTGACTGGCGCAGGGTATCTTTATTGTTGAGCTGTGCCGCATGAACCGTCAGCAGTTTACGCACCAGCTGCTCGGCAGCACGCTGACGCATCTCCTGCACAATCATGTCCTGCTCAGCATCTTTCGCCAGCGCCGCATTCGGGTTATCGAAGAACGAACGATAAACCGTGGTGCTGATCGGATAGATGCCTTTGCCCGGCAG
Organism: Pantoea sp. PGP6; assembly: GCF_053474785.1. NCBI lineage: Bacteria > Pseudomonadati > Pseudomonadota > Gammaproteobacteria > Enterobacterales > Erwiniaceae > Pantoea > Pantoea sp. PGP6. Next base: position 3,178,828 of record NZ_JBQBMA010000001.1, on the reverse strand, counting down.
CAGCACCTGGGCGGTCAGGGTCATTACCAGCTGGTACTCAGCGGTTCCGCCATTGATAAAGACCGATGCGGTATCGCGGCCCTGCAATTCGCTACCCAGACGCAGCGTCGGGATATCGGTGCGGTTCTGCTTGCTGTCCTCAACAATACGCACATTGTTGATACGCAGCTGCTGCCGCACGGTACGCGCCAGTGGACCGTAAGGATCGCCGGTTGAAACAATCAGGGTTTTCAGTTCACTCGGCACCTGAGTGGTGCCGCGCGGATGAAAACCACAGCCAGCGGTGATCACCACCACCAGCATGACAAACAGCCTGATAATCGGATGTCGCACAGTTCCTCCTGAACTTAACCTACGACCAGGTTAAGCAGTTTGCCCGGTACATAAATGACTTTACGAATCGTCACGCCGTCCAGGTACTTCGCCACCAGATGCTCCTGGGCGGCGCGTGCCTGAACCTGTTCCTGCGTGGCATCGGCCGGTACGGTAATTTTACCGCGTACTTTACCGTTTACCTGCACCACCACCAGCAGTGAATCTTCCACCATTGCGGCTTCATCAGCAACCGGCCAGCTGGCTTCATCAATCGTACCTTCGCCGCCCAGCGTCTGCCACAAAACATAGCTGGCATGCGGAGTGAACGGATAGAGCAGACGGACAATCGCCAGCAGCGCTTCCTGCATCAGTGCGCGATCCTGCTCGCTCTCCTGCGGCGCACGTGCCAGCTTGTTCATCAGTTCCATAATTGCGGCGATGGCGGTGTTGAAGGTCTGACGACGGCCAATGTCATCCGCCACTTTGGCGATGGTTTTGTGCAGATCGCGACGCAGTGACTTCTGCTCATCATTAAGGCTGGCGACATCAAGCGCTACGGTTGTGCCTTTCTGGGTGTGGTCGAAGACCAGCTTCCAGACGCGTTTCAGGAAGCGGTTAGCGCCTTCCACGCCCGATTCCTGCCACTCCAGCGTCATATCGGCCGGGGAAGCAAACATCATGAACAGACGCACGGTATCCGCGCCGTAACGCTCGACCATCAGCTGAGGATCGATGCCGTTGTTCTTCGACTTCGACATTTTGCTCATGCCAGCGTAGATCACTTCGCGGCCCTGGGTGTCAACCGCCTTGACGATGCGGCCTTTCTCATCGCGTTCCACGTTCACGTCGACCGGCGATACCCAGTTACGCTCACCGTTAGCACCGAGGTAATAGAAGGCGTCTGCCAGTACCATCCCCTGACACAGCAGGCGCTTAGCCGGTTCATTGGAGTTAACCAGACCGGCATCACGCAGCAGCTTGTGGAAGAAGCGGAAATACATCAGGTGCATGATGGCGTGTTCAATACCGCCCACATACTGATCGACCGGCAGCCAGTAGTTCGCCGCCGCCGGATCCAGCATGCCTTCCTTGTAGCTGGCGCAGGTGTAGCGCGCGTAGTACCAGGAAGACTCCATAAAGGTGTCGAAGGTGTCGGTTTCACGCAGCGCTGGCTGACCGTTGACGGTAGTTTTTGCCCACTCCGGGTCGGCTTTAATCGGGCTGGTAATGCCGTCCATCACCACATCTTCCGGCAGGATCACCGGCAGCTGATCTTCTGGTGCTGGCATAACCGTGCCATCTTCCAGCGTGACCATCGGGATTGGCGCACCCCAGTAACGCTGACGTGAAACACCCCAGTCGCGCAGGCGGTAGTTCACTTTACGCACACCCACGCCTTTGGCGGCCAGCGCGTCAGCAATCGCATTGAAGCCTGCGGCGTGATCCAGACCGTTAAACTCACCTGAGTTAAACAGCGCGCCTTTCTCGGTCATCGCCGCGGCGCTGACGTCTGGCTCGCTGCCGTCAAGGTTCAGCACCACCGGCTTAATCGGCAGATCGTATTTGGTGGCAAATTCCCAGTCACGCTGATCGTGTGCCGGAACCGCCATCACCGCACCGGTGCCATATTCCATCAGCACGAAGTTAGCGACCCACACCGGGATTGGCTCGCCGGTCAGCGGATGGATAGCGGACAGGCCGGTGGCCATGCCTTTTTTCTCCATGGTCGCCATTTCCGCTTCGGCCACTTTGGTGTTGCGGCATTCAGCGATAAAGTCAGCCAGCGCCGGATTATTCACCGACGCCTGAGTGGCCAGCGGATGACCAGCAGCGACCGCGACATAGGTCGCGCCGATAAAGGTGTCCGGACGGGTGGTGTAGACGGTAACTTTCTCTTCGCTGTCCGCGACGTCAAAAGTGATCTCAACCCCTTCAGAGCGGCCAATCCAGTTACGCTGCATGGTCTTGACCTGCTCAGGCCACTCTTCCAGCGTATCGAGATCGTTCAGTAACTCTTCCGCGTAATCGGTGATTTTAATGAACCACTGCGGGATCTCTTTGCGTTCAACTTTGGTATCGCAGCGCCAGCAGCAGCCGTCAATCACCTGCTCGTTAGCCAGTACTGTCTGATCGTTCGGGCACCAGTTAACCGCTGAGGTTTTCTTATACACCAGACCTTTTTCATACAGTTTGGTGAAGAACCACTGTTCCCAGCGATAATATTCCGGCTGACAGGTCGCCAGTTCACGGCTCCAGTCATAACCAAAACCCAGCAGCTTAAGCTGGTTTTTCATGTAGGCGATGTTGTCGTAGGTCCAGGGCGCCGGTGCGGTATTGTTTTTGACCGCCGCGCCTTCCGCAGGCAGACCGAAAGCATCCCAGCCAATCGGCTGTAGCACGTTTTTGCCGAGCATACGCTGATAACGCGCGATTACGTCGCCGATGGTGTAGTTACGAACGTGGCCCATATGCAGGCGGCCAGAAGGATAGGGCAACATGGAGAGGCAATAGTATTTTTCTTTACCTTCCTGCTCAGTCACTTTAAACGTTTCGTTTTCATCCCAGTGCTGCTGCACGCGGGATTCAATCTCTTCCGGGCGGTATTGCTCTTGCATGGCTGCCTGTGGTCCTTAATGAATAACACTTTGCTGACGTTAAGATCCGCATAGCATACCCATAAGGCCGCGCATCAACAACATTTCCCACTTTCGCTGGCGCGATTTGTGTCGAAAGCGTCAAAGCCTTCACCCTTTTGTAATTCAACTGACAGACGACACGGCAAACACCACAAAGCGACTAAACTTAATCCAGCGATGACCTACATAAAGGAGAACAAAATGAATAAAGTGGCTCAGGAATATCGCGAGTCGTTAGCGGTGCTGACCGAGCGTCTGCGTCAGGGCGATCGGAATATTGATAGCCTGATTAGCGAGCGACGCAGCCAGCTGCTGGCACGTCCGGATCTGACGCCTGTTGAGGTCGATCAGGCGCTCAGCTCGGTGCGCCGCGATTTAGAAGAGTTTGCACGCAGCTATACCGATGTTGAAGAGCCGCTGGCCGATTCGCTGTTTATGCGCATCATTCGTGAAAGCGTCTGGAAAGAGCTGGCGGATATCACCGATAAAAGCCAGCTTGAGTGGCGTGAGGTGTTTCAGGATCTGCATCACCATGGCGTCTATCAGAGCGGCGAAGTGGTGGGGCTGGGTAATCTGGTGTGTGAGAAATGTCAGTTCACCCGGGCGATCTACACGCCGGAAACGCTGTCACGCTGCCCGGAGTGTGGTCACGATCAGTTCCAGCGTCAGCCTTTCGAACCCTGAAAATCTGGCGGGCACCGGGCCTGATGCTGGGCAGTTAAGCGATGGGTGATAACGCAGTCTGGTGCCGCTCAGGGGCTGGCGGTCCTCGCGCCGCTGCGCGGTTCCTTCACTTCATTCCTCTGCCTGACGGACCGCCGGGGATGGCACATCCTGTGGTGCCCCCGTCTTTCGCCCGCGTCCTGCCGGCTCTCCTGGCAGACTCATTCTGCTCAGCGCTGCGGATTGCCTGTCCCTGATCGACCCCTGCCTGCTCTGAAACTTCAGTGTGTATGGTTAAAAAGGGCACAATAGTGGAGGCCTGAGCGCCTCTGCTGCTGAAAGGGCTATCCGCAGCGCTGAGGCGTGACGTTGGGCCAGAACTCCACGCCGGGAAGCGTGGAGAGTTCGGGGCCGGCCAGGGAGGGCCGATCCGCGAACGGTTCGTCGGCATGACGTCAAAGCCGAAGGCACTGCGTCAGCGGCGGGAGGACGGCCCGGCAGCAGCAGAGGTGCTCAGGCCCGCACCCCGGCCCGCTCGCGCAGAAAAAACGGCTGCCACGTTTGACCGTGGCAGCCTTTGCAAATTTATCCTTAACTGACCAGCATCAGGGCAACCGGGCCCGCCTTTCTCTGGTGCAAAAGATCCCGTTCAGAAAATCAGTGCAGAATTTTTGCGAGGAAGTCTTTGGCGCGGTCAGACTGCGGGTTATTAAAGAAGTCATCTTTGTTGGTGTCTTCGATAATTTTGCCTTCATCCATGAAGATCACGCGATTGGCGACTTTACGGGCGAAGCCCATTTCATGCGTCACCACCATCATCGTCATCCCTTCATGCGCCAGTTCAACCATCACATCCAGCACTTCGTTAATCATCTCGGGATCAAGAGCGGAGGTCGGTTCATCAAACAGCATCGCAATCGGGTCCATGCAGAGCGCGCGGGCAATCGCCACACGCTGCTGCTGGCCGCCCGACAGCTGACCGGGAAACTTATCGGCATGCGCCGATAACCCCACCCGATTGAGCAGCTTCAGCCCTTTATCCCGCGCCGCGGCTTTATCGCGCTTCAGCACTTTCACCTGCGCCAGCACCAGATTATTGATAATGCTGAGGTGCGGGAACAGTTCGAAGTGCTGGAACACCATGCCGACCTTGCTGCGTAGCTGGGCGAGATTGGTTTTTTTGTTGTTCACTTCGGTGCCGTTCACCGTGATAACCCCTTGCTGAATCGGCTCCAGGCCGTTCACTGTTTTAATCAGGGTCGATTTACCGGAGCCGGACGGTCCGCATACCACCACCACTTCACCTTTTTTAACCTCGGTAGAGCAGTCGGTCAGCACCTGAAAGTGACCATACCACTTAGAAACGTTTTTCAGGCTAATCATTTAAACCGTCCTTTTTCTTTTTAGATAACTGACCAGCAGTGACGCGCTCAGGCTGATAACGAAGTAGACCAGACCGGCAAACAGAACCATTTCAACCTGGGTACCGTCGCGTTCACCAATGGTGGACGCTGTCCGGAAGAAGTCCGCCAGGCTTAAGACATAGACCAGCGAGGTATCCTGAAACAGTACGATCCCCTGAGTCAGCAGCAGTGGCACCATGGCACGAAACGCCTGCGGCAGGATGATCAGTTTCATCGACTGCCACTGGGTCATGCCCAGCGCCAGAGCCGCGTTACCCTGACCGCGCGAAATACTGATGATGCCGGCGCGAATAATTTCGGAGTAATAGGCCGCTTCAAACAGTGAGAAGGCCACCATGGCGGAGATCAGGCGGATATCAGTTTTCGGCGATAATCCCAGCACCTGCTGCAGAAAACTCGGCACCACCAGATAGAACCACAGCAGCACCATCACCAGCGGCACCGAGCGGAACAGGTTAACGTACAGTCTGGCGAACCAGCTGACTGGCTTGAGGGTCGACAGGCGCATCACCGCCAGCAGCGTGCCCCAGATAATCCCGAATACCACTGCGGTAATGGTGATCTTGAAGGTGATCACCAGGCCGTTAAGCAGATAGGGCAGGCTGGGAGTAATTGAACTCCAGTCAAACTCGTACATTACTTGCCTCCCCCGTTGCCAGGCAGACGCACTTTGCGTTCCACCAGGCTCATTAACAACATGATCACCAGGTTAATCGCGATGTAGGCCAGCGTAATGGCGGTGAACGATTCATAGGCGTGTGCGGAGTAGTCCAGCAGTTTGCCCGCCTGCGCCGCCATATCGACCAGCCCGATGGTCGAAGCGATGGCGGAGTTCTTGACCAGGTTGAGCATCTCTGAGGTCATTGGCGGCACAATCACCCGATAGGCGTTTGGCAGCAGCACATAGCGGTAGGTCTGTGGCAGGGTTAAACCCATCGCCAGACCGGCATTCTTCTGACCGCGCGGCAGTGACTGAATGGCGGCACGCACCTGCTCGCAGACGCGGGCGGCGGTAAACAGACCAAGGCAGATCATTGATGAGATGAAGAACTGAATGTTGGGGTCCAGCTCAGATTTAAACCACATGCCCAGCTTTTCGCCTACCAGTTCCGGGGCCACCAGATACCAGAAGAAGAACTGCACAATCAGTGGAATGTTGCGAAACAGTTCGACATAGCAGGTGCCAATGGTCGCCAGCAGGCGATTAGGCACGGTACGCAGAATGCCAAAAAGTGAACCTACGCAGAAGGCAATAATCCAGGCGCAACAGGAGACGGCAATCGTCACCTGAAAACCGGACCACAGCCAGCCGAGATAGGTCGTGTTACCGAACGGGGCCTGTTCGAGAAATATGCCCCAGTTCCAATCGATACCCATAACGAGCTCCGGTAAAAAAGGGTAGCTAAGCTACCCTGAAGATTGATGAACGGCGTTTTCTCTCCTGTACCAGGGGAACGACCCGGTTCAGTCTGTCTGTCCGCGCCGCGGTTTCAGCAATCGAGAGGGTAGCCAGGCCGCCCTTGTTATACCCGTCGTCATTCAGGCTGCATTTTTGTTGGCCACGTTTACTCACCCGAGTCACTTACCTGAGTAAGCTTATCGGGATTCATTCTCTTGCCGCCTCAATGCAAGCTGAAATCCATTGGGTATTTTCTTGTTAGTTCAGTGCTTTATCATTCGGCGTTTTGAACAGCGCTTTCATGTCATCCGACAGTTCAAAGTTCATGTTCAGGTTCTTCGGTGGGATTGGCTGTTTGAACCAGGTGTCGAACCATTTTTCAGCCTGGCCTGAGGTCTGCGCTTTGGCGATGGTTTCATCCACTAAGGTTTTGAACTGCGGATCGTCTTTACGCAGCATACAACCGTAAGCCTCTTTGGACTGCGGCGTACCTAAGATTTCCCAGTTGTCGGGTTTTTTCGCTTTGGCGCGTTCACCGGCCAGCAGAGCATCATCCATCATAAAGGCCACGGCACGGCCGGTTTCCAGCGTACGGAACGAGTCGCCATGATCCTTCGCGCTGATAATGCGCATTTCCATTTTCTGCTCGTCGTTCAGTTTGTGTAACAGCACTTCAGAAGTGGTCCCGGAGGTCACCACCACGGTTTTGCCTTTCAGGTCGGTGAAATCTTTGATCGGACCGCCTTTTTTCACCAGCAGACGGGTACCAATGACGAAGATGGTGTCAGAGAAGGCTGCCTGTTTCTGGCGCTCAAGGTTGTTGGTGGTAGATCCACACTCAAAATCGTAGGTGCCGTTTTGCAGCAGCGGGATACGGTTTTGCGAGGTAATCGGGATCATTTTGATCTGCAGATCAGGCTTGTTCAGCTTCGCTTTAATGGCGTCCACAATGGCAGCGGAATAGGCTTGTGAGTAGCCGACGACTTTTTGCTGGTTGTCATAATAAGAAAAGGGAACTGATGATTCGCGGTGCCCGACCACAATGACGCCGTTGTCATTGATCTTCTTCAGGGTGCCGCTGAGATCTTCCGCCTGGGCCGCTCCCGCTGCTGCGCTGATCAGCAGAAGAGATAATGCCACTTTGCGTAGTTGCATGTTCCAACTCCTTCGTATGGAAAATGCACAGGATATAACCTGTGCTGATTATGATGTTGTGTGTATTTCCTGCTGCTTTTCTGGCTATCCCGTAGCGCAGCTGCGCGCAGAATAGTCACTAACATAGCGGATTGTTAACGCGATGAAACAAAAAAGTTTCTTTTTTGCGAGGTGATCCGCACCAAAAAAAGGCAATTTTTCCTGCCTGCGCGTTAACGGTGCAAGCGAAGCGATTATTTTGGTGCAACCGGCCTGCTATCAGCGTATGCAGTGCGCCTGTTTGCGAAAAACACTGAAATAATTAGCAATCATCGTGCCAGAAACGGGTTCCGGCGCGCTGACGCAGCAGAGTCTGCGGTGAGGGAAGGGGAAAATAGCAGGCAAAAGCGATAAAAAAAGGCGAAGCAGCCGCTTCGCCTTTTAGCAGGGTGAATCAGCGTCGGCGACGCAGCACCGCCGCCAGGGCGGCCAGCGCCGTCAGAATCCACACCGGCCAGACGCCAGCGTGCGCATAAGGAGTTTCACCGGTGGTCGGTACCACTTTGTCGGTTAACACTGCGCGGCTGAACTGCGGCAGCATCTTTTCAACCTCGCCGCTGGCATTCACCACTGCTGTCACGCCGTTGTTGGTGCTGCGTAACAGCGGACGGCCCAGCTCCAGCGCCCGCATCCGGGCCATCTGGAAATGCTGCCATGGGCCGATCGAGTGACCAAACCAGGCATCGTTAGAGACCGTCAGCAGGAAATTGGTGTCGGGATGGAAGTTGGCGCGCACCTGTTCACCCAGCACAATCTCATAGCAGATGGCGCTGGTCAGGTTGTAACCGGCCACCCTGAGCTGCGGCTGAAGGTAAGCGCCACGACTGAAAGCAGACATTGGCAGATCGAAGAACGGTGCCAGTGGACGTAGCAGATCGGCCAGCGGTACAAACTCCCCAAACGGCACCAGGTGATTTTTCTGGTAGCGATTGCCGCTGAAGTAGTTATAAGGCGCGTTGCCGCCTAACACGATCACCGTGTTGTAATCGTGATAGCGGTTCTGCTCGAGGCGCGAGTCTACGATGCCGGTCACCAGAGCACTGCCGCGCGCGCGTAGCTCATCATCCAGCGAGCGCAGGAACGGCTGCTGATTACTTTCCAGATCGGTAATTGCTGATTCCGGCCAGATGATAATCGGGGTTTTGCCGATCAACGGCTGGCTGAGTCCGCTGTAAATGCGCAGCGTGTTCAGCAACTGTTGCGGGTCCCACTTCATCGACTGCGGAATATCGCCCTGTACCAGGGCCACATCGACTGCACGGGCCGGTAACGGCTGAACCCACTGGACGTAGCGCAGCGGCCAGGGTAAGGCCAGCAGCAGCAGGGCCGCGACCAGGCTTTTTACATTGCGCTGTTGCAGGGCATACACCAGCAGACCGGCGACCACCATCAGCAGAAAGGTAATGGTTTCCACGCCGCCCAGCGGCGCTACGCCTTTCAGCGGGCCATTGATCTGGCTGTAACCAAACTGCAGCCACGGAAAGCCGGTGAGGATCCAGCCGCGCAGAAACTCGGTGATCTGCCATAACGCCGGGGCCGCCAGCGCCAGACGCCATAACGTCGTGCGCGGCCACAGGCGATTGAGCAGCCCGGCAAACAGCGCCGGATAGATCGCCAGATAGGCCGCCAGCAGCACCACCAAAAAGACGTTCACCGGACCAGGCATCCCACCAAAGGTCGCAATGCTGACGTAGACCCAGTTGATGCCGCTGCCGAACAGGCCAAACCCCCAGACGAAGCCAATCGCACTGGCCTGAGGGCTGGTGCGATTAAGGGTCAGAAGCTGTAAGCCGCACAGCGACAGCAGTGCGGCGGGCCAGAAATCGTAAGGAGAGAAGGCGAGGGTGCCAGACGCACCCGTTAATAAAGCCAGCAGCAGGCGAACCCGCTGACGCGGGTAAAGTGAGGCTAAAGCCATAAACTTATTCGTCATCCAGTTGAGGTTGTGGCGAATTATCCGGAATAGTGACATGAACCTGGATGATACGGCGGCTGTCGGCCATCGCAACTTTGAACTGATAACCTTCGATGTCGATGCTCTCACCGCGCGCGGGCAGATGGCCGAAGCCCTGCATCACCAGGCCACCAATGGTGTCGACTTCGTCATCGCTGAACTGCGTGCCGAACACCTCATTGAAATCTTCAATCGCGGTTAACGCCCGCACCGTAAAGGTGTGGCGGTTAAGCTGACGGATATCACGATCCTCTTCGTCGTCATACTCATCCTCAATCTCACCGACGATCAGCTCCAGAATGTCTTCGATGGTGACCAGGCCGGAGACGCCGCCGAACTCATCGATCACAATCGCCATGTGGTAACGCTGAGAACGGAACTCTTTCAGCATCCGGTCTACGCGTTTGCTTTCAGGCACCACTACCGCCGGGCGCAGCACTTTCTCAATGCTGAACGGTTCAGATTCGCTGCTCATAAACGGCAGTAAATCTTTCGCCATCAGGATCCCTTCAACGTGATCTTTGTCTTCGCTGATCACCGGGAAGCGCGAATGCGCCGACTCGATAATCACGTCCAGACACTCTTCGAGGTTCTGATTGCGTTTCAGGGTAATCATTTGCGAGCGCGGGATCATAATGTCACGCACGCGCTGCTCCGCAATATCCAGCACCCCTTCGAGCATGTCACGGGTATCCTGGTCAATCAGGTCTTTATGATTTGAGTCGCGGATCAGCTCCAGTAGCTCATCACGGTTTTTCGGTTCACCGTGAAAAAGTTGGTTGATCAACAGGGAAAAGAATCCCTTTTTACTACTGGGTGCATCGCTGTTTTGAGAATGGTCGTCGCTCATGGCGGTTTTTAAAGATCTCTCTGGTGAGGAATTAACGCTGCCAGCGCAGCGCTGGCAGCAGGATAGCCGGAACCCGGAGGTCAGGCGTCTTCTTTCTCCGAAATGTACGGATCAGGATAACCAAGAGCAAGCATTATCTCGGTCTCCAGTGACTCCATCTCTTCGGCTTCGTCGTCTTCAATATGGTCGTAGCCCAGCAGATGAAGCGTGCCGTGTACCACCATGTGTGCCCAGTGGGCCTCAGTGCTTTTGTGCTGCTCAGCCGCCTCCTGCTCGACCACCTGACGACAAATAATCAGGTCACCGAGCAGCGGTAGTTCGATGCCAGGCGGCGCTTCAAACGGGAAAGAGAGCACGTTGGTCGGTTTATCTTTACCGCGATAAGTCAGATTAAGCTCATGACTTTCCGCTTCATCAACCAGACGCACCGTTACTTCGCTTTCCGGCTGGAAAGGGGTGACCGCCGCTGAAAGCCAGCGGTGAAACTGGCTTTCAGTGGGCAGATCGGCGCTGTTTTCACAGGCGATTTGCAGGTCAAGAATCACCTCGCTCATTTGCTCTCCTGCGTTACGCTCTGGGCGGCCAGCGCCTCGCGTTTACGCTCTTCAGCCTGCTGGTCGCGACGTTTCTGATCGGCCGCTTCCCAGGCTTCATAGGCGGTGACGATACGGGCTACAACCGGGTGGCGCACCACATCTTCACTGTGGAAGAAGTTGAAGCTGATCTCTTCCACTTCCGACAGCACTTCAATCGCATGACGCAGGCCCGATTTAACGTGGCGCGGCAGGTCGATCTGAGTGACGTCACCGGTAATGACCGCTTTAGAGTTGAAACCGATACGCGTCAGGAACATCTTCATCTGTTCGATGGTGGTGTTCTGGCTCTCATCGAGAATGATAAACGCGTCATTCAGCGTACGGCCACGCATATAGGCCAGCGGAGCCACTTCAATCACGTTGCGCTCCATCAGCTTCTCAACCCGCTCAAAGCCGAGCATCTCGAACAGTGCGTCATACAGCGGACGCAGATAAGGGTCCACCTTCTGACTCAGATCGCCGGGCAGAAAGCCGAGCTTCTCGCCCGCTTCAACTGCCGGGCGGGTCAGCAGGATTCGGCGTATCTCCTGACGTTCCAGCGCATCGACCGCCGCCGCGACGGCCAGGTAGGTTTTACCGGTCCCGGCCGGGCCAACACCAAAGGTGATGTCATGGTCGAGCACGTTCGCGATGTACTGTGCCTGGTTTGGCGTGCGTGGCTTGATGACGCCGCGCTTGGTCTTGATATTGACCGCTTTGCCATATTCCGGCACGCTTTCGGCGGTCTGCTCCAGTACCCGGCTCTCTTTGATCGCCAGATGGATCTGGTCCGGCTCAATATCCGGAATATCGCCGCGTACCGGTGCGGTATCCACATAGAGTGTTTTCAGAATGTCAGCCGCCGCATTCACGCAGAGTGCGCGCCCCACCAGCTTAAAGACGTTGTCCCGACGGTTGATCTCAATGCCCAGACGACGTTCAAGCTGTTTCACATTATCGTCAAATGGACCGCACAGGCTCATCAGACGACGGTTATCGGCCGGTTCAAGGGCGATTTCACGAGTTTCGATATTCAAACGAATCCTTTGGGTCACTCAGGGCCAGTTATGAGGTGTGTCTGACGCACCGTTGGGCTTAACCGGATGCACCATAACGAAATTATTTATGCCGTAACGCCTGGGCGCAAGCTTAAGAAAAGATATTTGGGCGGCACTTTCAGAAACCAAGTGCAACAAAGTGAAATTGGCGGCAATGCTGCGCGCATTGCCGCAATTATGGCAGGCATCAAGGCTGGAACAGACCTACGCCGATCTCGTTCTCTTTACGGGTACGGGCGATAACGGAAGCCGGGCTTTCTGCCATACGCAGTCCCATCTCTTCTTCGGTACGCACCAGTTTGCCGCGCAGCGAGTTGGTGTAGACGTCGACGATTTCGACATCAACGAACTTACCGATCATCTCAGGCGATCCCTCAAAGTTCACCACCCGGTTATTTTCGGTGCGGCCAGAAACTTCCATGACGTTCTTACGGGAGATCCCTTCCACCAGGATACGCTGCACCGTGCCGAGCATCCGCCGGCTGATAGCCATCGCCTGCTGATTGATGCGATCCTGCAGGATCCAGAGACGCTGCTTTTTCTCTTCTTCGCTGACGTCATCCGGCAGGTCAGCCGCCGGGGTGCCCGGACGTGCAGAGTAGATAAAGCTAAAGCTGATGTCGAAATTGACATCGGCAATCAGCTTCATGGTCTGTTCGAAATCCTGCTGAGTTTCACCCGGGAAGCCGATGATGAAGTCAGAACTGATCTCAATATCCGGGCGCGCCGCGCGCAGCTTACGGATAATCGCCTTATACTCCAGCGCCGTGTGCGCCCGTTTCATTAGCGTCAGGATGCGGTCGGCACCGCTCTGGACCGGCAGGTGCAGGAAGCTCACCAGCTCCGGCGTATCGCGGTAAACCTCGATAATGTCATCGGTGAACTCAATCGGGTGGCTGGTGGTGAAGCGAATACGATCGATGCCGTCGATGGCCGCCACCAGGCGCAGCAGTTCAGCGAAGGTGCAGATGCCGCCATCAAAAGTGGCACCGCGATAGGCGTTAACGTTCTGGCCGAGCAGGTTAACTTCACGCACGCCCTGGGCCGCCAGTTGGGCGATCTCCAGCAGAATGTCGTCGCTCGGACGGCTGACTTCTTCACCGCGAGTATAAGGCACCACGCAGAAGGTACAGTACTTGTTGCAGCCTTCCATGATGGAGACGAAGGCGGTCGGACCTTCTGCACGCGGCTCGGGCAGACGGTCAAATTTCTCGATTTCCGGGAAGCTGATATCCACCACCGGGCTTTTGCTGCCGCGCACGGTGTTAATCATTTCCGGCAGACGGTGCAGAGTCTGCGGGCCAAAGACGATATCGACGCAGGGCGCACGCTGGCGAATGTGATCCCCTTCCTGCGATGCCACGCAACCGCCGACGCCGATGATCAAATCCGGGTTACGCTCTTTTAACTTTTTCCAGCGCCCCAACTGGTGGAAAACCTTCTCCTGCGCTTTCTCGCGAATAGAACAGGTGTTGAGCAGCAGAATATCCGCCTCTTCAGCGACCTCGGTCAGCGTGTAGCCGTGCGTACTGTTCAGCAGGTCAGACATCTTAGATGAATCATACTCATTCATCTGACATCCCCAGGTTTTGATATGCAGTTTTTTTGTCATCGAACTAGCCATTGATTCAGTGCAGTGGAGTGCAGGGCGCGTATTGTAATGCTTTGATGCTGTTGTGACCAGCCTAAGGGCTTTTCTGATCGTGCCAGAATTTTCCGGTACACTTTGCTTCAATCAGACCCGTGTTGCGCAGGCTGGCGGGAAAAGAAGAAGGATATAAGCAATGCAGGATAACCAGTTTGATGTGGTGATCGTCGGCGGCGGCATGGTGGGAGCCGCGCTGGCGTGTGGGCTGACGCAGCAGCAGTTCCGCGTGGCGGTGATTGAGCGCGCTGAGCCGGCCCCGTTTGCGGCAGAGAGCGATCCCGATCTGCGGATCTCGGCCATCGGCTCATCGTCGGTAGCGTTACTGAAGCAGCTTAACGTCTGGTCGCGGGTTGAGGCGATGCGATGCGCCCCGTATCGCAAGCTGGAGACCTGGGAGTGGCAAACCGCACAGGTCAGCTTCGATGCCGCCTCGCTCGGCCTGCCGGAACTGGGTTTTATGGTGGAAAACAGCGTGCTGCAACGGGCGCTGTGGGAAGAGATGCAGGCGCTTGGTGTTACGCTCTGCTGTCCGGCCACGCTGGAGAATTTGCAGCAGGAGAATGGCGGCTGGCGCGTCGACCTGAGCGGCGGCGAGACGTTGCATGCCCGGCTGGTGGTGGGCGCAGATGGCGCTAACTCACAGGTGCGGCAGATGGCGGGGATTGGCATCCACGGCTGGAGCTATGCGCAGTCTTGCCTGCTGATCAGCGTCACCTGTGAACATCCGGCCGGCGATGCCACCTGGCAACATTTTACTCCGCAGGGGCCACGCGCCTTTCTGCCGCTGTATGACAACCGCGCCTCGCTGGTGTGGTATGACGCGCCAGCGCGGATACGCCAGCTCCAGGCGATGGCGCTGCCTCAGCTGGAGAAAGAGATTGCCAGCCACTTCCCGGCGCGTCTGGGGCGGTTTAAAGCCCATGCTGCGGGCGGGTTCCCGCTGGTGCGGCGTCATGCGGCGCGTTACGTGCTGCCAGGACTGGCGCTGGTGGGCGATGCGGCACACACCATCAACCCACTGGCGGGGCAGGGCGTTAACCTGGGTTACCGCGATATTGATGCGTTAATTGAGGTGCTGGTGACCGCGCGCGGTGCGGCGGAAGACTGGGCGGCTGAGCGGATATTGCAGCGCTATCAGCGTCAGCGTCGCACCGACAATATGCTGATGCAGGGCGGGATGGATCTGTTCTATTTCGCCTTCAGCAATCAGCTGGCACCGCTGCGCTTTGCACGTAACCTTGGGTTGATCGCCGCCGAGCATTCCGGGGTGCTGAAGCGTCAGGTGTTGCGCTATGCGCTGGGATTGTAAATCAGCCTGAAAGCGTTGTACGGCTCGTGATAAGGCGGGCCGCTACAATCGACCGTCATTGGACAGGGAAGCACAAAAACAACAAAGCCCGCAAAAGCGGGCTTTGTTGTGCAATTTGGCTGGGGTGCAGGGATTCGAACCCCGGAATGCTGGTATCAGAAACCAGTGCCTTACCGCTTGGCGACACCCCAATAGGTGTTAATTCAAATTGTCTTTTGTGTGGCTGGGGTGCAGGGATTCGAACCCCGGAATGCTGGTATCAGAAACCAGTGCCTTACCGCTTGGCGACACCCCAATAATATGGTGGCTACGACGGGAATCGAACCTGTGACCCCAGCATTATGAGTGCTGTGCTCTAACCAGCTGAGCTACGTAGCCAAATTGTACTGCATTTCGATGATGGCTGGGATACCTGGATTCGAACCAGGGAATGCCGGTATCAAAAACCGGTGCCTTACCGCTTGGCGATATCCCATTCGTCCACTCGCAGCCACGAGATTCATCGAAATTGGCTGGGGTACCTGGATTCGAACCAGGGAATGCCGGTATCAAAAACCGGTGCCTTACCGCTTGGCGATACCCCATCCATGCTGCCGAATAATGAAATGGTGCGGGAGGCGAGACTTGAACTCGCACACCTTGCGGCGCCAGAACCTAAATCTGGTGCGTCTACCAATTTCGCCACTCCCGCAAAAAAAGATGGTGGCTACGACGGGAATCGAACCTGTGACCCCAGCATTATGAGTGCTGTGCTCTAACCAGCTGAGCTACGTAGCCATCTTTTTTTCGCGTTACCTTCATCGGCGTTGCGGGGCGCATTATGCGGAGTTGACTTAACAGCGTCAACAAGTTTTTTGCCGTTTTTTTGCTGATAACCGCTGTTTGACCGGCTTATAACCAGGCTGGCGGTTTATTCAACAATTTTTCAGTGAATACAACGCAGATGATAAAAAAAATGGGCCATAAACGGCCCATTTTTCATCAGTTCAGACGCGGTTATTTATAGGCTGACTGATGCACACCCACGGCGCGACCTGATGGATCGTCCATGTTTTTGAATGCTTCGTCCCATTCAATCGCTTTGGCTGACGAGCAGGCCACTGATGGGCCGCCAGGCACGCACTCTGCCGCGCTCGGTAACGGGAACAGCTCTTCAAAGATTTCACGATACAGATAAGCCTCTTTCGAACCCGGCGTGTTGAACGGGAAACGGAAGTGCGCAGTGGCCAGTTGCTGATCGCTGATCTGCTGCGCGGCAACCTCTTTCAGGGAGTCGATCCAGCTATAGCCAACGCCGTCTGAGAACTGCTCTTTCTGCCGCCATGCCACGCTTTCCGGCAGGTATGAAGAGAAACATTCACGCAGGATGTGCTTCTCCATTTTGCCGTTGCTGCCACACATTTTGTCGGCCGGGTTGATACGCATCGCCACATCGAGGAATTTTTTATCCAGGAAGGGGACACGCGCTTCCACGCCCCAGGCTGACATCGCCTTGTTGGCACGGGCGCAGTCGAACATGTGCAGCGCCTGCAGTTTACGCACGTTTTCTTCGTGGAACTCTTTGGCGTTCGGCGCTTTATGGAAGTAAAGGTAGCCGCCGAAGACTTCATCTGCGCCTTCACCCGACAGCACCATCTTAATGCCCATCGCTTTAATCTTACGTGACATCAGGTACATCGGCGTGGAGGCGCGGATGGTGGTGACGTCGTAGGTTTCAATGTGATAAATCACATCGCGAATTGCATCCAGACCTTCCTGCACGGTGAAATGAATTTCATGGTGCACGGTGCCGAGATGTTCCGCCACGGATTTAGCCGCTTTCAGATCGGGCGATCCCTCCAGGCCCACTGCGAACGAGTGCAGCTGCGGCCACCAGGCATCACTTTTATCCTGATCTTCGACCCGCTTAGCGGCAAAGCGCTTGGTGACGGCAGAAATGATTGACGAATCGAGTCCGCCCGACAGCAGCACACCGTAAGGAACATCTGACATCAGATGGCTTTTTACTGACTCTTCCAGCGCATGCTTCAGGCCCGCAGCGTCGGTGGTGTTGTGCTCTACGTTTTTGTATTCCATCCAGTCACGCTGCCAGTAACGACGGATTTCGCCATCGGTGCTGGAGAGGTAGCTGCCCGGTGGGAACTCTTTGATTGAACGGCAGACCGGCACCAGCGCTTTCATCTCTGACGCGACATACAGGTTGCCATGCTCATCGTTACCCATATAGAGCGGGATGA
This sequence comes from Pantoea sp. PGP6, assembly GCF_053474785.1. Taxonomy (NCBI): domain Bacteria; kingdom Pseudomonadati; phylum Pseudomonadota; class Gammaproteobacteria; order Enterobacterales; family Erwiniaceae; genus Pantoea; species Pantoea sp. PGP6. The sequence continues at coordinate 3,161,566 of NZ_JBQBMA010000001.1, read as the reverse complement.
TACCGATGTGATCGCGGCCGATCAGGTAAGTGTTTTTTACACTGTCATACAGGATAAAAGCGAACATGCCTTCCAGATCGTCGAGGAAATCGACCCCTTTTTCCTGATACAGCGCCAGGATGACTTCACAGTCAGATCCGGTCTGGAACTGATAGCGATCGCTCAATTCTGCGCGCAGTGCCTGATGGTTATAGATTTCGCCGTTAACCGCCAGAACATGAGTGTGGTCGGCGTTGTACAGCGGCTGTGCGCCGTTGTTGACGTCAACGATTGAGAGACGTTCATGCGCCAGGATTGCATGGTCATCAGCATAGACACCAGACCAGTCCGGGCCGCGATGACGCATTAAGCGTGAACATTCCAGCGCTTTTTTGCGCAGCTCAACAGGATCGGTTTTCAGATCCAGCACACCAAAAATTGAACACATAACTGACTCCTGAGCTCACCTTACGGCGATGTTATCTTTTGCGTTTGTCCGGCAGCCTGACGCTGCGTGATGTATAAGAAAATGCGCTATTTGGTGCATTCAATGCAAGAGGAATCGCGATTTACTGATAAAAAGATTGTTGTCATGGCGATAAAATTGAATAAACGACAATTTAACAACGTTTTTATTGTTGAATCGATAATGAAATGCATTTTCTGGCTGAATTTTAGCCGAAAGAGAGGGCGGGTAATCGGTCGAAAAGAGGGGACGCATCACGCTTTAGCCCGATGCGTCATAAGAAAAAGGCATCAGAACAGGTCAATATCCGCGACTGAAGGGTAGATCCAGTCCGGCCGGAACGGCATGGCATCAATATCGCTTAAGGTTGATACGCCCGATAGCACCAGCACCGTTTCCAGCCCGGCCTGAAAACCGGCCAGAATATCGGTGCGCAGATTGTCACCGACTATCACTGTCTCTTCCGAATGCGCCTGCATCTTGTTCAGGGCTGCACGCATAATGTAGGGACTCGGTTTGCCGACGTAGAACGGGCGGCGACCGGAAATCTTCTCGATACCGGCACACAGCGCGCCACAGGCCGGAACAAAGCCGCGCGCATGGGTATCGGGGTTGGTGGCGATGAACCGCGCGCCATTGGCGACAAAAAAAGCCGCCTTATGCATCATGTCCCAGTTAAACGAGCGCGTTTCCCCGACGATGACAAAATCAGGGTTGATATCGGTGATGGTAAAGCCGGCTTTGTAGAGTTCGTGGATCAGCGCACCTTCACCTATCACATAGGCTTTTTTGCCTTCCTGACGGCGAAGAAAGTCTGCCGTGGCCATCGCCGAGGTGTAGAACACCGAGTCCGGCACTTCTACGCCCGCCGAGGCGAAACGGTTGGCCAGATCCTGCGCGGTTTGCGAAGGGTAGTTAGTCAGCACCACCAGCGGCATCTCTTTCGCCAGAATGCGCTGCAAAAACTCCTGTGCGCCGGGAACCGCCGTGTTGTCGTGCATCAGCACGCCATCAATATCACAAATTACGCTTTTAATGGTCATAGTCAGATCCGATGTGGCCCGCCAGAGTGGCAGGCTGAGCTTATTCTTCGAGAAGATGTTGCAGCAGAATGCCGTTAAGCATGGCACGTTTTGCCAGCGCAAAGGCGCCGATTGCCGAACGATGATCTAAGGTCGAACGTACCACCGGCAGATTTTTGCGGAAGGCGGCGAGCGCCTGAGTGTTAATGCAGCCTTCAATCGCGGGCAGTAGCACTTTCTCTGCGTCGGTGATTTCACCGGCCAGCACCACTTTTTGCGGATTAAACAGGTTGATGGCAATCGCGATAGCTTTACCGAGGTAGCGGCCGACATATTCGATCACTTCGCAGGCCAGCGCATCACCCTGATTAGCCGCTTTACAGATTTGCGGCATCTGGCACGCCTCCAGCGTCAGCACGCTGGGATAGCCCTGATTCAGCAGATGACGTACCCGACTTTCAATCGCGCCGTTGGCGGCGATGGTTTCGAGGCAGCCAAAGTTACCGCAGTGGCAGCGTTCGCCCAGCGGATCGACCTGAATGTGGCCAATCTCACCGACGTTACCGTTGCTGCCGAGAAAAATATGCCCGTTGGCGATGATACCGGCCCCGGTGCCGCGATGTAAGCGCACCAGAATGGAGTCGGCACAGTCGCGGCTTGCCCCAAAGTAGTGCTCAGCCAGCGCCAGGCTGCGGATGTCGTGACCGACAAAACTGGTAACACTAAAGCGTTCTTTCAGGCTGGCGACCAGCGGCCAGTGACTGACGGCGATGTGCGGCATATAGCGGATCACCCCGTTAATCGGGTCAACCAGCCCTGGCAGGATCACCGAAATCGCGATCAGCTCGCGTATCTTGCGCTGGTGCTGCTCAATGAAGGCGCTGATGGCGTTGAACAACGCGTGCTGCAACGTCTCCTGAGTGCGTTCCGGCAGCGCATAATCCTCTTGCGCCAGCGATTTTCCGCTCAGATCAAACAGCGTCAGGGTCGCGTCGTTGCGTCCGAGTCGGACGCCGATGGTATGGAAGTTGCGGGTTTCAGTGATGATGGAGATGGCGCGGCGACCGCCGGTGGAGGCTTGCTGGTCCACCTCTTTGATCAATCCGCGCTCTATCAATTGACGGGTAATTTTGGTGACGCTGGCGGGCGCAAGCTGGCTGAGTTCGGCAATCTGAATGCGCGATATCGGCCCCTGTTGATCAATCAGCCGGTAAACGGCCGCACTATTGAGTTGCTTAACAAGATCGACATTTCCTATTTGTGACTGGCCGCCAGTGGTCATTCAGTGCTTACTCGCTCAGGACGTCGTCTCCGTTGACAAACGTCTTAATGATTTTAAAGTCGCGCGTAAACACAGTCAGGTTCGCGATTTTTCCTGCTTCGATCGAGCCTAACTGCTTTTCCACGCCCATCGCCCGTGCCGGGTAAAGTGACGCCATGCGCAACGCTTCATCCAGTGCAATGCCAACATGTTCCACACTGTTCTGTACTGCTTCAATCATGGTGAGGGCAGAACCGCTCAGCGTTCCGTTTTCATCAACGCACAGCCCGTCACGATAATAGATTGTTTTACCAGCAAAAATAAACTCGCTAATCGCCGCGCCAGCCGGTGCTGTGGCATCCGTTACCAGGATCAGCTTGTCGCCTTTAATGCGCTTCGCATTGCGAACGTTAGCGTAATGGACATGTAAACCATCCGCAATAATGCCGCAGTATACATCAGGCGAATCAAACAGCGCACCGATAAGACCGGGTTCACGACCGGCAAAGGTCGGCATGGCGTTATACAGGTGTGTGGCGAAGCTGATGCCCGCAGAAAAGCCCGCTTTGGCTTCTTCGTAAGTGGCGTTGGAATGCCCGGCGGAGACGATGATACCCGCTTCAGTCAGCTGACGAATCACGTCGCTGCCGGCATTTTCCGGGGCCAGCGTCACTTTTGTGATCACATCCGCATTTTCACACAGGTATTGCACCAGGGCGGCGTCGGGCAGGCGGATCAGCGCCGGATTATGGGTGCCTTTCTTCGCTTTGCTCAGCCACGGACCTTCCAGATGCAGCCCGAGCGCCTGATGCTGATGTTTTTGCAGGTAAGCGCGCATGGTTTCGATCGCCCGCTGCATTAATTCGTCACTGCTGGTGATCAGCGTCGGTAAAAAGCTGGTGCAGCCTGACTTTTCGTTGGCGCGCTGCATGATTTCCAGCGTCTCTACGCTGAGCGCGTCGATGTCGTCATTAAACTGAACGCCGCCACAGCCATTAAGCTGCAGATCGATAAAGCCGGGCGCAATGATGGCACCTGATACATCACGCTGCTCCACGTCTGCAGGCAGCGACTCACGTGGGATCACGCGGTCAATGCGCCCGTTGGCAATCACCACCGCGTGATTGTCCAGAATCTGGTGGCCGCTATAAATCCGGCCATTAACTAATGCGAACATCTCTTCTCTCCCGTCCTGACCTGCCGCTGCCCGGGGCAACAGCAGGTACGACAAATTTTTAGTTACACGCCTTTCATATTTTCCGCTTCCATCTCGCGGAAATATTTCACGGTTTTCACTTTCAGTTCCATGGTGGCTGGCTCGTCACACACCACCACCGATTTCGGGTGCAGCTGCAGACAACTGATGGTCCACATGTGATTAACGTTGCCTTCGACCGCCGCCTGTAGCGCCTGAGCTTTAACGTGGCCGGTAACCAGAATCATCACTTCTTCCGCGTCCAGCAGGGTGCCGACACCCACCGTCAGCGCATATTTTGGTACCTGATCGACATCGCCGTTAAAGAAGCGAGAGTTTGCCACGCGGGTGTCATGCGTCAGGGTTTTAATCCGGGTACGTGAAGCCAGCGAAGAGGCCGGTTCGTTAAAGGCGATGTGACCATCGTTGCCAACGCCACCCATAAACAGGTGAATTTTGCCCAGCGCGCGGATTCTCTCTTCATACTGGCGACATTCTGCGTCAATATCCGGCGCATTACCATTCAGAAGATTGATGTTTTCTGGTTGAATATCAACGTGATCAAAGAAGTTGCGATACATGAAACTGTGGTAGCTTTCCGGGTGCTCTTTTGGCAGGCCAACATATTCATCCATATTGAAAGTGATAACATGCCTGAAGCTAACCTGGCCCGCTTTATGCATCTCAATCAGGTGCTTGTAAGCTTCAAGCGGCGTACCGCCGGTGGGTAAGCCCAGCACAAAGGGTTTGTCTGCCGTTGGGTTAAAGGCATTAATCCGGTTCACAATATGGCGTGCTGCCCATTTGCCGACCTGGGTTGGTGTAGCTAAAGGAATCAGTCTCATGTTTCACCTCAATTAGGAAAATAGAAAAGGGGGCGCGCGAATCCAATGCGTTACTCATCAGCCTAAACGGATTCTGTCATCCCGCCACGGCCTGAGTGCGCCTTAATATTTCGGATCATAAAATAAGTTTGCGGGTATAGCCAGATGTTGCCGCAGTAATCGATGTTTTTTGGTGATAAAAGTCACAGTTATGGTGGTTTTAATTTGCGAGGCGAATTAATTTATCATTACACTTCGCTGCGTGATATGAAGTGTCATAAGGTCTTTGCAGCCGACATAACAATATTAAGCGGCGCAGAGCGACAAGCCAGGCTCATAGGGGGAAAGGGTAAATGTTAGGTTACTTACAACGCGTTGGCCGTGCACTGATGGTGCCGGTAGCAACCCTGCCAGCGGCAGCGATATTAATGGGGGTCGGTTACTGGATTGATCCAGTCAGCTGGGGCGCAGGCAATGCGCTGGCAGCGCTGTTTATCAAATCCGGTGCCGCCATCATCGAACACATGTCAGTGCTGTTCGCTATCGGTATCGCTTACGGGATGTCCAAAGATAAAGATGGCGCAGCAGCGCTGACCGGCTTCGTCGGGTTCCTGGTAGTGACTACACTCTGTTCGCCAGCTGCGGTGGCGATGATTCAGAAAATACCGCTGGAGCAGGTACCTGCTGCCTTTGGCAAAATTGAAAACCAGTTTGTTGGTATCCTGGTCGGTATTTTATCGGCGGAAGTCTATAACCGCTTCAGCCACGTCGAGCTGCCTAAAGCGCTCTCATTCTTCAGCGGACGCCGACTGGTACCGATTCTGGTGTCGTTCCTGATGATCTTAGTCGCCTTTATCCTGATGTATATCTGGCCGGTGGTATTCAACGGTCTGGTCAGTTTTGGCGAGCATATCCAGAAACTGGGTTCAGTCGGCGCCGGTATCTACGCCTTCTTTAACCGTCTGCTGATTCCGGTAGGTTTACATCACGCGCTGAACTCCGTGTTCTGGTTTGATGTGGCCGGGATTAACGATATTCCTAAATTCCTCGGCGGCGCACAGTCACTGGCTGATGGATCGGCAACTGTCGGCATCACCGGTCGCTATCAGGCGGGCTTCTTCCCCATCATGATGTTCGGTCTGCCGGGTGCGGCGCTGGCAATTTACCAGTGCGCACGGCCGGAAAACCGCGCCAAAGTTGGCGGTATCATGCTGGCGGCAGCGGTGGCAGCCTTCTTCACCGGCATCACTGAGCCGCTGGAGTTCTCCTTCATGTTCGTGGCACCGGTGCTGTATCTGATCCACGCCGTGCTGACCGGTATTTCCGTCTTCATCGCGGCCAGCATGCACTGGATTGCCGGCTTCGGCTTCAGCGCCGGGCTGGTGGATATGGTGCTGTCGACCCGTAACCCGCTGGCGACGCACTGGTACATGCTGATCCCGCAGGGGCTGGTGTTCTTCGTCATCTACTACGTGGTGTTCCGTTTCACCATCAAAAAATTCAACCTGATGACGCCGGGCCGTGAGCTGGCAGTCGCTGGTGATGAGAGTGATGGTTATGACGTCAACGTCGATAAAACCGATAACGGTGAAAGTGCAACTGAAACGCTGGCGCGTCGCTATATTGGCGCGGTGGGTGGCTCAGACAACTTAACCAGCATTGATGCCTGTATTACCCGTCTGCGTCTTAACGTTAATGATTCAGCGCAGGTCAATGAGGGCGTGGCTAAACGTCTCGGCGCGTCCGGAGTGATTCGCCTCAACAAGCAGAGCGTACAGATTATTGTCGGTACTCAGGCAGAAGGCATTGCGTCGGCGATGAAAAAAGTGCTGACCAAAGGGCCGGTAGCCGCCACCAGCAGCAATGCAGCTGCACCGGAAGCCGTTAAGCCGCAGGCGGTACTGAACAGTGAATCACGGGTTATCGCCACGCTGCTGGCACCGGTGAGTGGTGACGTCGTTGCGCTGGACGCGGTACCGGACGAAGCCTTTGCCAGCAAAGCGGTGGGTGACGGTCTGGCGATCAAGCCGAGCGACAAATGGGTGGTTGCACCGATTGCCGGTACGCTGGTGAAAATCTTCAATACCAATCACGCTTTCTGTCTGGAAACCGACAACGGGGTTGAGATTGTGGTGCACATGGGGCTGGACACCGTGGCGCTGGAGGGTAAAGGCTTTACCCGTCTGGTGGAAGAGGGCGCCAGCGTGGCGGCCGGTCAGCCGGTACTGGAGATGGACCTGGATTTCCTGAACGCCAATGCCCGCTCGATGGTCAGTCCGGTGGTGGTCAGCAACAGCGATGATTTTGCCGGCCTGACGTTACTGGCCAGCGGTAAGGTCGTGGCGGGTGAAACCCCGCTGTACCAAGTGAAAGGCTAATCCCCGCAACAGAAGCCACAAGGCAGGAAGCGATTCCTGCCTTTTTTGTTTTAAAGGCTGAACAAACGGTTGTTTCCCTCTGGCGCTTTGTGGATCATACTCCGTTACTTCGTGGTACATATCACCCGCTATTCGTATTGAGGATTTTTGAGATGAGTGAGGCTGAAGCCCGCCCAACTAACTTTATTCGTCAGATCATCGACGAAGATTTGGCGAGCGGTAAGCACAGCAGCGTGCATACCCGTTTTCCGCCGGAGCCCAATGGCTATCTGCACATTGGTCATGCGAAATCGATCTGTCTGAATTTTGGCATCGCCCAGGATTACCAGGGGCAATGCAATCTGCGTTTCGACGATACCAATCCGGTCAAAGAGGATATGGAGTTCGTTGAATCCATCAAGCGTGACGTCAAATGGCTGGGCTTTGAGTGGAGCGGTGAGGTTTGTTACTCATCAAACTATTTTGATCAGCTCTACAACTATGCCATCGAACTGATCAATAAAGGGCTGGCTTATGTCGATGAGCTGAGTCCGGAAGCGATCCGCGAGTACCGTGGCACCCTGACTGCGCCGGGTAAAAACAGCCCGTATCGCGATCGCAGCGTGGAAGAGAACCTGGCGCTGTTCGAGAAAATGCGTAGCGGTGAGTTTGCCGAAGGCACTGCCTGCCTGCGCGCCAAAATCGATATGGCTTCTAACTTTATCGTGATGCGCGATCCGGTGCTCTATCGAATTAAATTCGCTGAACACCACCAGACCGGTAACAAGTGGTGCATCTATCCGATGTATGACTTTACCCACTGCATCTCCGATGCGCTGGAAGGAATTACCCATTCACTCTGTACGCTGGAGTTCCAGGACAACCGTCGTCTGTATGACTGGGTGCTGGATAACATCACCATTCCGGTGCACCCGCGTCAGTATGAGTTCTCGCGCCTGAATCTTGAGTATGCGGTGATGTCAAAACGCAAACTGACGCAGCTGGTGACAGAGAAGCACGTTGAGGGCTGGGATGATCCGCGCATGCTGACCGTTTCTGGCTTACGCCGTCGCGGTTACACTGCCGCGTCAATCCGCGAGTTCTGCCGCCGTATTGGCGTCACCAAGCAGGACAATATTGTGGAAATGGCGTCGCTGGAATCGTGCATCCGTGACGATCTTAATGAGAATGCGCCACGTGCTATGGCGGTGCTCGATCCACTGAAAGTCGTGATCGAAAATCTGCCGGCTGGCCATCACGAAAGCATCACCATGCCTAACCATCCGTCTAAACCGGAGATGGGCACGCGTGAAGTGCCTTTCAGCCGTGAGATCTGGATCGACCGGGCGGATTTCCGTGAAGAGGCCAACAAGCAGTATAAGCGTCTGGTGCTGGGCAAAGAAGTTCGCCTGCGCAACGCCTACGTGATCCGTGCTGAGCGGGTGGCAAAAGATGAAGACGGCAACATCACCTGCATCTACTGCACCAGCGATGTTGATACCCTGAGTAAAGATCCTGCTGATGGCCGCAAGGTCAAAGGCGTGATCCATTGGGTGTCGGCAGAACACGCGCAGCCAGCCGAGTTCCGCCTGTATGATCGCCTGTTCAGCGTGCCAAATCCGGGTGCAGCCGACGATTTTCTGTCGGTGATCAATCCAGACTCGCTGACCATCAAACAGGGCTTTGTTGAGCCAGGCCTGCGCGATGTGGAAGCCACCACGCCGTACCAGTTTGAGCGTGAAGGTTACTTCTGCGCGGACAGCGTCTATTCGAAGCCGTCACAGCTGGTGTTTAACCGCACCGTTGGCTTACGCGATACTTGGACTAAAGCTGGCGAATAATCGTTGGTGCTGACCTGATAAAATGACAAAAGGGCGACTTATCGCCCTTTTTTATTGTCCTGATTTTTGCCATCACCGAGGTTTATTCTACAAGCCTTTTTCAGCGATTGTTACGAAGTTGTGAGAGAAATCTGAGTTTAAAAAAATTAATCAATTACCAGATGTGAATTATCCGCTTTCAGGTAGGCTATGCCCTCACAGACATAGCTCAGCGAGTGATATAAGGAAAAAAAATGACCGTTCTCGCCCAGGAAGCCAAACACAGTGTCGTCGTTTTACATCAACTTATTGAACGTATTTTCAATCAACCTGCCGGCTCTGATGACAGTTTCGAGCTGATGATGTCCTATTTTCATCCCGATTTTCGCATGGTTACCCCGCGCGGAACTCAGCTGAACCTGAATGAAGTGGAAGATCTTTTCCGTCAGCTACAGGGCCAGCGGGAAGGGATGCGTATCGCAACCTGCGAGCACGTGGTCATTTCCCATCAGGAGAAAGAGGTCACCGTACAGTACCGGGAGATGCAGATGCTGAACGGCAATAATCAGAGCCGCATCGCACTGGCGATTCTGGATTACAGTACCTCGATTCCGCGCTGGCGTTATCTGCAGGAAACGCTGGTTGCCTGAGCCGACAGCGAAAAAAGAACAAAAAAAACCGGTGAATTCACCGGTTTTTTTATTTCAGCCTGCGTCAGACTTACTGATCGTGCAGCGTCTCATCTTCACGGCAGTCGCCCAGTGCACAGTGACCATACAGATAGAGACTGTGGTTGGTCAGCTTGATGCCGTGGCGGGTGGCGATTTCGCGCTGACGGGTTTCAATCGACTCGTCGCTGAACTCAATCACTTTACCGCAGTCCAGGCAGATCAGGTGATCGTGGTGATGCTGCTGGGTCAGCTCAAACACCGACTTGCCGCCTTCAAAATTGTGACGGGTCACGATACCGGCATCATCGAACTGGTTCAGCACGCGGTAAACGGTGGCCAGGCCAATCTCTTCGCCGATGTCGATCAGGCGTTTGTACAAATCTTCCGCGCTGACGTGATGGCACTCAGGTTCCTGAAGCACTTCCAGAATTTTCAGTCTGGGCAGCGTGACTTTCAGGCCAGCCTTCTTTAATGCGGTATTGTTGTCAGTCATGCGGATTTTGTCCTGTTACTTATATTCACTTTTGTGGCGCTTGGCCTTGAATGTCGATCTATACCCATTCTCATTTGCGTCTCATTATAGAACTGATGCAGTGAAATGAAAACCGAGGGGAGTGCCTAAATCACCCGGGGCTGTATGGGATACGTCACCGAGCCGGGGAGGATTTCTGCAGGAGTCTGTTAACATTTCGCTTAGTCCTATCTGCTGCCAGAGAAAATAAGCGGAAGATCGATGCGGGTATTCTACAGATTAAACGAAGAAAGTTAAAAAAATGTGGCTATTATTTCTATAGGAATTTCCGTTGCCTCAATGTGAGCTGGCGCTCACATTGAGTCGGCTACCCTCAGGCTTCGAGGATCTCTTTAAGCTGCAGTTCATCAAAAATCTGCTTAACCCATTTCTCGACGCGCGCATTGGTCAGCTCTGGCTGACGATCTTCGTCAATCGCCAGGCCGAGGAAGTGGGTATCGTCAGCCAGGCCTTTTGACGCTTCGAAGTGATAACCTTCGGTCGGCCAGTGGCCTACGATCACTGCGCCGTGCGGCTCAATGATGTCGCGGATGGTGCCCATCGCATCACAGAAATACTCGGCATAATCTTCCTGATCGCCGCAGCCGAACAGGGCAACCAGCTTGCCGTTAAAATCGATCTCTTCCAGCGTCGGGAAAAAGTCATCCCAGTCGCACTGCGCTTCACCGTAATACCAGGTCGGAATACCCAGCAGCAGGATGTCAAACGCTTCCAGATCTTCTTTAGTGCTTTTCGCGATGTCGTGGACTTCTGCAACGTCTTTACCCAGCTGTTTCTGGATCATTTTTGCAATGTTTTCGGTGTTGCCGGTATCGCTGCCAAAGAAGATGCCTACGAGTGCCATGAGTAAAATAACCTCTTAAATCCTGATGATGAGATGTGTGCCGCAGCACATTTCAGCGAATAATAGCAGACGAGACAAACCCGCGGAACGGTTAAAGCCTCGACATTTGCCTCTGCGTGCGTTTTGCCCGCATTAATCCAGTTTGAGTTGCGCCAGCAGCATTTGTTCAATCAATTCGCTACGGCTGAGATTGCGCTGTTCTGCCAGCGTATTGAGCGCTTCGACGGCTTCACTGTTCATTTTCAGTTCGACACGACGAAGCCCGCGCCCTTTGTCACGTTTCAGTTGATTGCGCTTATTGATGCGCAGCTGTTCATCACGCGAAAGCGGACTGGTTTTGGGTCGACCTGGGCGGCGCTCATCAGCAAACAGATCGAGCGTCGTGCGGTCAGTGTGTTCTTTTGCCATGGCTTAGTGAAACTGAATGTGCGGGCGCCAGACGCTCGCCGCGCAGATTATAAATTATTGGCCGTTACCGCGGCAAAATGACCGGCGGCAAAATTTTAGCGCGCCATCATACTCCACGCTAACTCCGGACGCCAATCCTAAACATTTGCCGCCAGGTATTTGCTTTTAAAGCGCAAAAAAGCGACGGACGCTGCGTAATACGGCATCAGGTTTTTCGGCGTGCACCCAGTGTCCCGCGCCGCTGATCACATGCGCATGAGCCGCCGGGAACTGCGTAATCAACGCCTCGCGGTACTGATTATCCAGGTAGCTGGAGTCACCGCCGCGAATAAACAGCGCCGGATGCGGCCAGGCGGGAACCGGCTGCCAGCCAGAAATGGTGGTGTAGTTGTCCCACAATACCGGCACGTTGAAGCGCCATTCACCCTGCTGGAAAGATTTCAGCAGGAACTGAATCACACCCTCTTCATCAAGCAGGCCACGCATCACCTGCGCAGCTTCACTGCGGGAAGTCACGCCCGCTTCCGTTACCGCGCGGATCGCCGCGAAAATGGTGTCGTGGCGGCGGGTCTGATAATCCACCGGTGCGATATCGATCATCACCAGACGTTCGATACGATCTGCCGCCAGCGCACTCATGGTCATGGCAATTTTGCCGCCCATCGAATGACCGATTACCGCCACCCGATCGATGCCGTGCGCATCCAGCGTCTCTAACATATCCTGTGCCATCACAGCGTAGTTCATCTGATCGGATCGCGGTGATAATCCATGGTTGCGGACATCAACCTGCAGTACCGGCGCGGCATCTTTTAACCCGCGAGCCAGCACGCCAAGGTTATCCAGCGTTCCGAACAGGCCGTGGATCAGCAGGATGGGCAGGGAATCAGTCGGGGATTGTTCAGTTTGCAGACGGGCGTTCAAAATCATGGCAAAGTTCTTAAGTTTGAGACCTAAGCTTAGGTTATCATGGATTCACCTTTTCAGGCGCGCCGGTTCCGGCGGCATTAGGACATATTCTGACTTTTGCCCGTAAACCGTTTGATTGCTAACAACCCGCCTGAATTTAACTTTATAATCCTCATGTTAGAACCCGCTCACCCTTCGAATCGCCAAACTTTGCTTAGGGCTTTTCAGGAAACAAGTGGTTCTGTCATGAGAAAGAACCGTACGGAATAAGATGAAAACGATCGAAGTTGACGAAGAGCTCTACCGTTATATTGCCAGCCACACGCAACACATTGGTGAAAGCGCATCCGACATTCTGCGTCGTATGCTGAAGTTCACGGCCGGTCAGACAGCACCTGCTGCGCCGGCACAAAATGCAGCGTCCGGTGCGGCGAAAGAGACTCAGCCTGCCGTGGCTGGCTCACGTCCGCAGGATCGGGTACGCGCGATGCGTGAACTGATGCTTTCTGATGAATATGCGGAGCAGAAGCGGGCGGTTAATCGCTTTATGCTAATCTTGTCAACGCTCTATCGTCTTGATACCGCAGCCTTTGCTGAGGCAACTGCATCACTGCAGGGCCGTACCCGCGTCTATTTTGCGGGTGATGAGCATACGCTGTTGCAAAATGGCACCCATACTAAGCCGAAGCACGTACCCGGCACACCGTACTGGGTGATCACCAATACCAATACCGGTCGCAAATGCAGCATGATCGAACACATCATGCTCTCAATGCAGTTCCCGCAGGAACTGACAGAGAAAGTTTGCGGCACCATTTAAACTGAAGCGTCAGGGAGAAGCGCCAATGGCCAATCACCCCCGTGCCGGGCAACCCGCCCAGCAGAGCGATTTGATTAACGTTGCACAATTAACCTCACAGTATTATGTCCTGCAGCCCGACGTGGCGAACCCGGAACATGCGGTGAAGTTTGGCACCTCTGGCCATCGCGGTAGCGCAGGGCGTCAAAGCTTCAACGAGATGCACATTCTGGCGATTGCGCAGGCGATTGCAGAAGAGCGTAAAAAGAACGGCATCACCGGTCCGTGCTACGTGGGTAAAGATACCCACGCGCTGTCCGAGCCGGCGATCCTGTCGGTGCTGGAAGTGCTGGCGGCGAACGGCGTGGATGTGATTGTGCAGCAGGATAATGGCTATACGCCGACCCCTGCCATCTCTAACGCCATTCTTGAGCACAACAAAGCCGGTGGCGCACTGGCCGACGGCATTGTGATCACGCCTTCACACAACCCACCGGAAGATGGCGGCATCAAGTACAATCCACCTAATGGCGGACCGGCTGATACCAACGTCACCAAAGTGGTTGAAGATCGCGCGAATCAGCTGATCAAAGATGGCCTGAAAGAAGTTAAACGTCTGCCAATCGATCAGGCACTGGCCAGCGGCCACGTGGTCGAGAAAGATCTGATCCAGCCTTACGTTGAAGGTCTGGCGCAGGTCATCGACTTCCCGGCGATTCAGAAAGCCGGTCTGAAAATTGGTGTTGATCCGCTGGGTGGTTCTGGTATTGCTTACTGGCAGCGTATCGCTGAGCACTACAAGCTGGATCTGACGCTGGTAAATGACGCTGTCGATCAGACTTTCCGCTTTATGCATCTGGATAAAGATGGCGTGGTCCGCATGGACTGCTCCTCTGAGTGCGCCATGGCCGGTCTGCTGGCTTACCGCGACAAGTTCGATCTGGCGTTCGGTAACGACCCGGATTATGACCGTCACGGTATTGTCACTCCGGCAGGCCTGATGAATCCAAACCACTATCTGGCAGTGGCAATCAACTACCTGTTCCAGCACCGTCCACAGTGGGGCCAGGATGTCGCCGTTGGTAAAACTCTGGTATCCAGCGCGATGATCGACCGCGTGGTTAACGACATCGGCCGTAAGCTGGTGGAAGTGCCGGTTGGCTTTAAGTGGTTTGTTGATGGTCTGTATGACGGCAGCTTTGGTTTCGGCGGCGAAGAGAGCGCCGGTGCCTCTTTCCTGCGTTTCGATGGCACGCCATGGTCAACCGATAAAGACGGCATCATCATGTGTCTGCTGGCGGCAGAGATCACTGCTGTCACCGGTAAAAACCCGCAGCAGCATTACGATGAACTGGCCGGGCGCTTTGGTGCGCCAAGCTATAACCGTCTGCAGGCGTCCGCAACGTCTGCCCAGAAAGCCGCGCTGTCGAAGCTGTCACCTGAGATGGTGAGCGCCGATACGCTGGCGGGCGACCCGATTACCGCGCGTCTGACCGCTGCGCCAGGTAATGGCGCGTCGATTGGTGGCCTGAAAGTGATGACCGACAACGGCTGGTTCGCCGCGCGTCCGTCAGGCACCGAAGACGCCTACAAAATCTACTGTGAAAGCTTCCTGGGTGCGGAACACCGCGCGCAGATTGAGAAAGAAGCGGTAGAGATTGTCAGCGAAGTACTGAAAAACGCCTGAGAAATCGGGCAATGAAAAAGGCGCCTCTGGCGCCTTTTTTTATGGCATAAAGCGATAGCCAATACCGGTTTCCGTCAGCAGATGCACCGGCTGGGTCGGGTTGGCTTCCAGCTTCTGCCGCAGATGCCCCATATAGATGCGCAGATAGTGGCTGTGCTCCACCGCATTCGGTCCCCACACCTGGCTCAGGAGCTGGCGCTGGGTCAGCACTTTGCCCGCGTTATTCAGCAGAATACTCAACAGGCGAAACTCAATCGGGGTGAGATGAATCTCCTCGCCGCCGCGCTGTACCCGGCGTGCAGCAAAATCAACACTCACATCCGCAAAGGTGACGCGGGCGTCGGGTTGCTGGCTGCTGTGCCGCCGCAGTGCGACCCGGACGCGAGCCAGCAGTTCACCGATACCAAACGGTTTGGTCAGATAGTCATCAGCACCGGCATCCAGCGCGGCGATTTTATCCTGCTCGTCGCTGCGTGCTGACAGCACAATCACCGGCATCGCGCTCCACTGGCGCAGGTCGCGGATAAAGTCGGTACCATCACCATCCGGCAGGCCTAAATCGAGGATCACCAGATCGGGTTTACGGGTGGCGGCTTCAATCAAGCCGCGCTGCAGCGTATCGGCATCAAAGACTTTCAGTGCCTCATTTTCCAGCGCCAGCCGCACAAAACGGCGGATCTCTTTTTCATCTTCAACGATCAAAACCGTGGTCACGCAAACCTGCCTTGAATAAACAGTGATGCGCTACTTTACCAACAAATTTTTCTGCCGTCCGTGCCGGTTACGCCGGGCTGATTTAAACCTGCGCGTAACCACGAAATAACATCCGTGTAACTTAATTACAGGTTAATTCTTAAACGATACATTTTCGGGTAAATAAGTGGTCTGATGAGTAGTAAAATTACACAATCAGGCGTAATCTTAGACACAGATCACATTCGAACCTTATAACTCTCCGGGAGGTGATAACCATGTATCAGGCTTATCCACGTTCCAAAATCATTTTGCGTCGCACGCTGGTGGTCCTTCTCGGCGTTGTTGCGTTACCCGTGATGCTGTTCCGTCGCGACCGCGCTCGCTTCTACAGCTATCTGCATCGGATGTGGTGCAAAACCAGCGCCAAGCCGGTATGGCTGGCGCAAGCAGAAGCCGCTGGCGGCGCTTTCTGGTAAGACGGATATCTGCTGAATCGGCCTGGTCACTGGACCAGGCTTTTTTTTGCGTTTTTTCTTAAAACAGCCGCGCTTTTCCCTGGCTTAACGCTGTCTTCCTGGCTGATTTACGCTACACTTAAACCTCTACAAGATTTCGGAGGTTGTACAAGTATGAGCGAAAAAATCCCGGTCGGAATCAGTGCCTGCTTGCTTGGTGAAAGCGTCAGATTTGACGGTGGACACAAGCGCCTTACTTTCGCTACCGAAGACCTCACGCCTTTTGTGCGTTTCGAGCCGATCTGCCCTGAAATGGCGATTGGTCTGCCGACGCCGCGCCCAGCCTTACGCCTGGTTAATCAGGGTGATGAGGAACTGCATCTGTGCTTCAGCAAAGATGGCGGGGAAGAGGTGACTGACCGGATGCGTGACTGGTCGGCCGAGCGCGTGAAATCGTTGCATCATCTGTCAGGCTATATCCTGTGCGCCAAATCCCCCAGCTGCGGCATGGAGCGGGTGCGGGTTTACGAGCCAGACACCAACAACAATCGCAAAGCCGGTACCGGCATTTTTGCTGAATTCCTGCAGCGTGAAATGCCGTGGTTACCGCTGGAAGAGGATGGACGACTGCACGATCCTGCGCTGCGCGAAAATTTCATTGGTCGTATCTGCGCTCTGCATGAGTTCAATCAGATGTGGCAAAGCGGCCTGACCCGTCACCGTCTGATTGCCTTCCACAGCCGCTATAAATTACTGATGCTGGCCCATTCGCAGGAGAAATACCGCGAGCTGGGGCCGTTTGTCGCCTCAATGAACCAGTGGGACTCACTGGAAGCATTCGCCTTCGAATACCGTAATCGCATGATGGCGCTGATGTCACGACCCGCCTCGCGTCGTAATCACACCAACGTTCTGATGCACGTTCAGGGTTATTTCCGCCGCCAGCTCAGTTCACCGCAGCGGCAGGAACTGGCGACGCTGATTGATCGTTACCGCCAGGGCACCCAACCATTGCTGGTGCCGATTACCATTCTGAAGCACTACATGGCGGAGTTCCCGCATCCATGGCTGGCTGAGCAACGCTATTTCGATCCCTATCCGGAAGCGTTGTGTTTACGTTACGGACAATAATTCAGGAGTGTTATGACCACCCATCTGGTCTGGCTGCGTAACGACTTACGCCTCAACGACAATCTGGCGCTGCATGCTGCCTGCCGCGACAGCGAGGCAAAGGTGATTGCGCTCTATCTCGCCACGCCGAAACAGTGGCAGCAGCACGACATGGCGCCGCGACAGGCGGCCTTTATTCATGCCAGTCTGCAACTGCTGGCGGCGTCGCTGGCCGAGCGGGGTATCGCTCTGCATTATCAGTCGTGTGAGACCTTCGGCGACGCGGTCGATTACCTGGTCAGCTTTTGCCAGCAGCAGCAGGTCGACCAGCTTTTCTACAACTATCAGTATGAAGTCAACGAACGCCAGCGCGATGCGGACGCCGAGAAGCGTCTCGATCAGGCGGGCGTGATCTGTCAGGGTTTTGATGACAGCCTGCTGTTGCCGCCTGGCAGCGTACAGAGCGGTGACCGCTCGATGTACAAAGTCTTTACCCCGTTCAGCAAAGCGTTTGTCCGCCGCTTGCAGCAAACCCTGCCGGAGTGTGTGCCCGCGCCGAAAGCGCGTCCCGGCGCGCCGCTGGAAAACCCGGCGATTCCACCGTTTGATTATCCGACCGACAGCGTTGACCAGACGCTGTTTCCGCCCGGCGAAGCCGCAGCCCTGAAACGCCTGCGGCAGTTCGCAACCCAGCCGGTGCTGGATTATCCCGCCGAGCGCGATCTGCCGGCGCGGGACGGCACCAGCCGGTTATCGGTATATCTGGCGACCGGGCTGTTATCGCCGCGACAGTGCCTACACCGCGTGCTGCATGAACATCCTGACGCGCTGGACAACAGCCGGGCGTTTAGCTGGCTGAATGAGCTGATCTGGCGCGAGTTTTATCGTCATCTGCTGGTGGCGTATCCGACGCTGTGCAAGCACCAGCCCTTTGTTAGCTGGACGCGACACGTGGAATGGCAGACTGACGCAGCCCATTTCGACGCCTGGAAAGCAGGGAAAACCGGCTATCCGATTGTGGATGCGGCGATGCGGCAGCTCAACGCGCTTGGCTGGATGCATAACCGGCTACGAATGATTACCGCCAGTTTTCTGGTCAAGGATCTGCTGATTGACTGGCGCGACGGTGAACGCTACTTCATGCAGCAGCTGATTGATGGGGATCTGGCGGCGAACAATGGCGGCTGGCAGTGGGCAGCCTCGACCGGCACCGATGCCGCGCCCTATTTTCGCATCTTCAATCCGACCACGCAGGGTGAACGCTTTGATCCGCAGGGCGCATTTATCCGCCACTATCTGCCGGAGCTGGCAGACGTGCCGGACAGCGATATTCATCAGCCGCTGCTGTGGGCCGCGAAAAATCATAAGAAACTCGATTATCCGCCACCGATCGTGGAACATAAGAGCGCCCGTAAAAAGACATTAGACGCCTTTGAGCGCGCGAAAAGCGCGGCCTGAGGCGATCAAGGAGCCACGATGAATCATTACCAACTCGAGACGCTGATCAATCAGCAGCTGGAGAGCCACAACTTCAGTGATTACGCCCCAAACGGTTTGCAGGTTGAAGGGCGCAGCGAAGTGAAAACGGTGATTACCGGCGTTACCGCCTGTCAGGCCCTGCTGGATGAAGCCGTAGCACGTCAGGCAGATGCGATAGTGGTGCACCATGGTTATTTCTGGAAAAACGAACCGGCCGCGATAAAAGGCATGAAGCGTCGTCGTTTGCGTACGCTGCTGGCCAACGACATTAATCTCTATGGCTGGCATCTGCCGCTCGACGCCCATCCGCAGTTAGGCAACAACGCGCAGCTGGCGAAGCTGCTGGATATCGAGGTACGTGGCGAAGTGATGCCGCTGGTGTTGTGGGGTGAACTGGCCGAGCCACTCACCGGCCAGCAACTGGCCGATCGCATTGCCGATAAGCTGGGACGTGAGCCACTGCACTGTGGCGACAACGCACCAGAACTGATTCGCCGCATCGCCTGGTGCAGCGGTGGCGGGCAGGGCTTTATCGATCAGGCTGCTGCTTTTGGTGTGGATGCTTACCTGACCGGTGAAGTGTCGGAGCAGACCATTCACAGCGCTCGTGAACAGGGACTGCACTTCTTCGCTGCCGGACACCATGCGACCGAGCGCGGTGGCGTCAAAGCGCTGGGCGACTGGCTGGCGCAACACCACGGTCTGGATGTGACCTTCATCGATATTCCGAATCCTGCCTGATCCCACTCCCGGTCCTGCGCCCCGCCGCAGGACCTAAATCTGTTGACACATCTCCGTCACTTTCGCATAACTGTTTGCTTTGAGTAGATAAGCAAACGGCTGAGCCGTGCGCCAGAACCGGTCTGGCACGCGAGATTTCAGCTCAACGGGAGGTCGCTGTTGCAACGAGCACGTTGTTATTTACTGGGTGAACGCGCGGTGGTGCTGGAACTGGAACCACCCATCTCGCTGGCCAGCCAGCAACGAATCTGGGGTCTGAACCAGCGCCTGCAGGCGGTCGCGAGCGTTCAGGAGGTGATCCCCGGCATGAACAACATCACCCTGATACTGCGTGATCCACAGCAGAGCGCGCTGGACGCCATTGAGCGGCTGCAGCGCTGGTGGGAAGAGAGTGAAGTGCAGATACCGGAATCACGTCAGGTGGCGATCCCGGTCATTTATGGCGGCGAGGCCGGCCCCGATCTGACGGTAGTGGCCGAACACGCCGGACTCTCCATCCATCAGGTGGTGGAGTTGCACAGCAGTACCGACTACGTGGTCTATTTCATCGGTTTTCAGCCCGGCTTTCCCTATCTGGGTGGGCTGGATCCGCGTCTGCATATTCCTCGTCGGGCAGAACCGCGCGTCGCCGTGCCCGCCGGATCGGTCGGTATCGGCGGCAGCCAGACCGGTGTCTATCCGCTGGCGTCACCGGGCGGCTGGCAGCTCATCGGCCAGACGCCTGTCGCGCTGTTTGATCCGCTGCAGCAACCGCCGACGCTGCTCCGACCCGGTGATACCGTGCGCTTCGTGCCACAGAAGGAGGGCGTATGTTGAGGATCCTGCGAGCCGGACTGGCCGCCACGATACAGGATGCGGGTCGTCACGGCTGGCGGCAGTACGGTATCAGCCTCGGTGGGGTGCTGGATCAGCCCGCGATGACCACCGCTAATTTGCTGGTGGGCAATGCGCCAGACAGCGCGGTGCTGGAGATGGTGCTCGGCCAGTTTAAGGCGGAGTTCACCCGCGACGGCTGGTTTGCGCTGACCGGCGCTGGCTGTAACGCAGAACTGGACGGTAATCCGGTATGGACCGGCTGGCGCACCCCGGTTAAAAAAGGACAGGTGCTGTCGCTGGCGATGCCGGTACACGGCATGCGCAGCTATCTGGCGGTGCAGGGCGGGTTCGATCTGCCGGCGATGCTCGGTTCTGTCAGCACCGATCTGAAAGCCGGATTTGGCGGATTCCACGGGCGCACGCTGCAGGATGGCGACTGCCTTCCGCTGGGCAAACCGACCCGTCAGTTTGCTCGCAAAGCTGGCGTCCGGCAGCTGCTGTGGGGCAACCGCATTCGCGCGCTGCCGGGTCCGGAATACCATGAGTTCAGCCGCGAGGCGCAGCAGGCGTTCTGGCGCACAGCGTGGAAGCTCAGTCCGCAAAGTAACCGGATGGGATACCGACTGGAGGGACGTCAGCTCAACCGGGAAAACCCGCGGGAACTGCTGTCGCACGGGCTGGTACCGGGCGTGGTGCAGGTGCCGCCTAACGGTCAGCCGATTGTGCTGATGGCGGATGCCCAGACCACCGGCGGCTATCCGCGTATCGCCTGTATTATCGAGGCTGACCTCTATCACCTGGCGCAAATCCGGCTGGGTGAACCGATTCACTTTATTCATTGCACTCTGCCGGAGGCGATGCAGGCGCGTCAGCATCAGCAGCGTGCGCTGGACCAGATGGTATGGGGACTCGCTGATGAAAATTGATTTAAACGCCGATCTCGGTGAAGGCTGCGACAGCGATCGCGCGCTGCTGCAACTGGTCAGCTCGGCCAACATCGCCTGTGGCTTTCACGCCGGCGATGCCCAGACCATGCTGCAATCGATCCGCTGGGCGAAAGAAGCCGGAGTAGCGATTGGCGCACATCCGGCTTTTCCCGACCGCGAAAACTTTGGCCGCAGCGCGATGCAGCTGCCGCCGGAAACGGTCTATGCCCAGATGATCTACCAGATTGGGGCGTTGAAAAGCCTGGCAGAAAGCGAAGGCGTGCGGCTGGTTCATGTTAAGCCGCACGGCATGCTCTACAACCAGGCGGCGGCCGATGCGGTGCTGGCCGACACCATTGCCCGGGCGATTAAGGCGGTGGACAGCCAGCTGATTGTGGTCGGGCTGGCGGGCAGCGAATCGATTCGGGCGGCGGCTCACTATGGTCTCCGTACCCGTGAAGAGGTGTTTGCCGATCGCGGTTACCTCAGCAGCGGTGCGCTGGTGCCGCGCAGCCAGCCCGGAGCGCTGATTGAGGATGAACAGCAGGCGATCGATCAGACGCTGAGCATGGTGCAGCAGGGCAAGGTAAAAAGCATCAGCGGGGAATGGGTCGCGGTTAAAGCGCAAACCGTCTGCTTACATGGCGACGGGGCGCATGCGTTGCAGTTTGCCCGGCGGCTGCGTGATGCCTTTGCCGCCCAGCAAATCAGCGTCACCAGTGCCTGAATAATAATGCTTAGCCCGGCTGTGCCCGGGCTTTTTCATACTCTAAGGGGAAAAGATGGATAGCGTGGTAAATCTCTGGCCGCTGCTTGGCATTGCAGCCATCATTATCGGCTTCGTATTACGGTTTAATCCGGTGCTGGTGGTTATTGTCGCCGGTTTCGTCACCGGCTTCGCGGCCATGATGCCGTTGGCCGACATTCTGGAAAAGCTCGGTTCGGGCTTTCTCAACACCCGTAACCTGCCACTGATTCTGTTGCTGCCGCTGGCGGTGATCGGCCTGCTGGAACGTCACGGGCTGAAAGAGCGGGCGCAGGCGTGGATCGCCCAGATTAAAACCGCCACCGCCGGACGTTTACTGATCGTCTATCTGCTGGTGCGCGAACTGACCGCAGCGCTCGGCCTGACCAGCCTCGGTGGTCATCCGCAGATGGTGCGCCCACTGCTGGCACCGATGGCGGAAGGGGCGACGGAAAACCGTTATGCTGACGTCTCGTCAGAGGTGCGCCATCGTCTGCGCGCCATGTCGGCGGCAACTGATAACGTCGGGCTGTTCTTTGGCGAGGACATTTTCGTCGCCTTTGGCGCGATTATCTTTATGCACAACTTTATGCAGGAGTCGGCCGGGATTCAGACTGAACCGCTGCACATTGCCCTGTGGGGTATCCCGACCGCAGTGGCGGCCTTCCTGATCCACTCGGCCCGCCTGGTACGGCTCGATCGTCAGTTAGCCCGTGAATTACAGGCGCTGAACGGCCAGGCACTGAAAGCCAAAGGAGGGCAGTAATGTTTCAGCAACAATATCTGATGTGGCTGGCAGGGCTGATCCTGCTGGTGGTGGCGCTCCTCTCCTGGGGCGATCGCGCCAACCCGCGTCGTTTAACCACCGGACTGTTCTGGGCGCTGTATGGCCTGATTTTCCTGGTTGGCGACTGGACCACGCAACTGATGACGCAGTGGATGGGTTCGGCAGCCGCCGGCACCCGGATGCTGAACATTAGCGTCGGGGTCGCAGTGGTGGTGATGGCGCTGATTGCTGGCTTAGGCGGGGTAAAGCTGGGCCGCTATCATCAGCGCAGTGATGAGGAGAAACAGGCCAGTGCGCTGCGCCTGCGCAATAAACTGTTCCTGCCTGCGCTAGCGATCCCGGTGGTGACGGTCGCGGGCGTGCTGGCGTTCAACCATATCCCGGGCTTGCAGGATACGGTGTTTGGTCCTAGTAACCACGCGACGCTGGTGACGCTGTTTTCGATGATGATCGGCTGCCTGATCGGCTGGCTGGTGGCGCTGAAACTGACGCATGAGAAACCGGTGCAGTCGATGCAGGAGACCCGACGGCTGCTGGATGCTATTGGCTGGGCATTTATCCTGCCGCAGATCCTCGCCACCCTGGGTCTGCTGTTTACCAGTGCCGGCGTCGGCAGTGCGATTTCCCATCTGACCGAAAGCTATCTGGCGGTCGACAGTCGCTTTATCGCGGTGGCGGTTTATGCCGGTGGCATGGCGCTGCTGACCATGGTGATGGGCAACGCCTTTGCTGCGTTTCCGATTATCACAGCGGGCGTCGGTATTCCGATTCTGGTGCTGCAGCACGGCGGCAATCCGGCGGTGATGGCAGCCATCGGCATGTTCTCCGGCTACTGCGGCACGCTGATGACGCCGATGGCGGCTAACTTTAACATCGTGCCGGCGGCGCTGCTGGAGCTGCCGGATCGTAACGCGGTGATCAAAGCTCAGGTCCCGACCGGTGTGCTACTGTTAATCGTTAACATTTTCCTGCTCTATTTCCTGATGTTCCTGTGAGGCTGAATGAAAACTGTCCTGATGACCGCCTTTGAACCGTTTGGCGGTGAAAGCATTAACCCATCATGGGAAGCGGTCAGTGCGCTGGAAGGCAAAGAGATTGCTGGCGCACGGATCGTCATCCGTCAGTTGCCGGTGGTGTTTGCGGATGTGCTGGATGTGCTCTACCAGGCGCTGGAGGAGGTGAAACCGGATGCGATTCTGTCGGTAGGACAAGCGGGCGGGCGCAGCGATATTACCGTTGAACGCATCGGCATCAACGTTGATGATGCGCGTATTGCCGACAACGCCGGCCATCAGCCGGTTGATGAAGCAATTGTGGCTGACGGTCCGGCGGCCTATTTCTCGCGTCTGCCGATCAAGGCGATTGTGGCCGCGCTGCGTCAGGCGGGGATTCCCGCCTCGGTGTCACAGACCGCCGGGACCTTTACCTGTAACCGGGTGATGTATGGTCTGCTGCACTGGCTGGCCCAGCAGCAGACGCCGGTGCGCGGTGGCTTTATCCACATCCCTTACCTGCCGGAGCAGGCGGCGTTGCACCCTGGTGCGCCAAGCATGTCGGTCGCCAGTGTGATTCAGGCGCTGGAAATTGCGGTCCGGGTGACGCTGGAGACCGGTGAAGATCTGAAAATAGCTGGCGGTGCCACACACTAAGAGGATCCACGATGCCTGAAGGACCAGAGATCCGCCGGGTGGCGGATCAGCTCGAAACCGCGATTGTCGGCCAGCCGTTAACCGAAGCGTGGTTTGCCTTTCCGGCGCTGAAAACTTACGAACCGGCGCTGATTGGCGAACAGGTGCAGGCGATTGAGACACGCGGCAAGGCGTTGCTGACACATTTCAGCAATGGCCTGACGCTCTACAGCCACAATCAGCTGTATGGCGTCTGGCGCATCGTCACGCCCGAAACGGAATTACAGACCACCCGACAGTTACGGGTACGGCTGGCGACGGCCGATCGGGCTATTCTGCTGTATAGCGCGTCAGATATTGAGTTACTGAACGCCGATACGCTGGCAGCACACCCGTTTCTTAACCGCATCGGCCCCGATGTGCTGAGCAGTGCGCTGACGGTGGATGAGGTGAAAGAGCGGCTGCTGTCACCCCGTTTCCGGCGGCGGCAGTTCAGTGGTCTGCTGCTGGATCAGGCTTTTCTGGCCGGGCTGGGCAATTACCTGCGTGCCGAAATTCTCTGGCTGGCACAGTTGCTGCCGCAGCATCGGGCGCAGGATCTCAGTAACCATCAGCTGACTGCTTTCAGCGAGGCGCTGCTTTCAGTGCCGCGCCATGCCTATCGGATGCGTGGCACGATGAAGAAATATCATGAGGAAGCGGCGTTTCAGTTTGAGGTGTTTCATCGGCAGGGCAAAAAATGCCGGCGCTGCGGCACGGTGATTGAGAAGGGCACGCTCTCATCACGGCCTTTTTACTGGTGTCCGGGGTGTCAGCACTGAGTGCCTGACGGCAGCTATAAAAAAAACGGGGCCAGATGGCCCCGTTTTTGCGTTGAAATATAACGCTTATTTTTCCAGCTGCGAGTTGAATTCGCGCTCGGTATAACCGGTATAGAGCTGACGCGGACGGGCGATTTTCATCCCTTCGTCGTGCATCTCTTTCCAGTGCGCAATCCAGCCAACGGTACGCGCCATCGCGAAGATCACGGTAAACATTGAGGAAGGAATTCCCATCGCTTTCAGAATAATACCGGAGTAGAAATCGACGTTTGGATAGAGTTTGCGCTCGATGAAGTAAGGGTCGTTCAGCGCAATGTGTTCCAGTTCCATCGCCACTTCCAGCAGATCATCCTTCATACCCAGCTCATTCAGGACTTCATGGCAGGTATCGCGCATCACGGTGGCACGTGGATCGTAGTTTTTGTAAACGCGGTGACCAAAGCCCATCAGACGGAAGGAGTCATTTTTGTCTTTGGCACGTTTAACAAATTCCGGAATGTGCTCAACGGTGCTGATCTCTTCCAGCATGCGCAGTGTCGCTTCGTTGGCACCGCCGTGCGCCGGTCCCCACAGGGAGGCGATCCCGGCGGCGATACAGGCAAACGGGTTAGCACCAGAAGAACCGGCGGTACGCACGGTTGACGTCGAGGCGTTCTGCTCATGGTCAGCATGCAGGATCAGGATACGGTCCATGGCGCGTTCCAGTACCGGATTTACCTTGTACTCTTCGCACGGTGTCGCGAACATCATGTGCAGGAAGTTACCGGCATAAGAGAGGTCATTACGCGGGTAAACAAACGGCTGACCGATAGAGTATTTGTAGCACATCGCGGCCATGGTCGGCATTTTGGACAGCAGGCGGAACGCGGCGATTTCGCGGTGACGCTCATTGTTAACGTCCAGCGAATCGTGATAAAACGCCGCCAGTGCGCCGGTCACGCCACACATCACCGCCATCGGGTGTGAATCACGACGGAAGCCGTGGAACAGACGGGTAATCTGCTCATGAATCATGGTATGACGGGTAACGGTGGTACGGAATTCTTCAAACTGCTTTTGATTTGGCGCTTCGCCATTCAGCAGGATGTAACACACTTCCAGATAGTTGGAGTGGGTCGCCAACTGGGAGATCGGGAAGCCGCGGTGCAACAGGATACCTTCATCACCATCAATAAAGGTGATTTTTGACTCGCAGGATGCGGTGGACGTGAAACCCGGATCGAAGGTAAACAGTCCACTGGAGCCGAGGGCGCGGACATCAACCACATCCTGGCCCAGCGTGCCTTGCAGCACATCCAGTTCAACGGACGTTTCATCTTGTAGGGTTAGCGTCACTTTTTTATCTGTCATTTTCGTCTCCATAGCGCCTTAGGCAGGTAAAGATCTTTAGACACCTGAAACGCGTTCATGTTGCGGTTGGCAAAACTTCACAGCATCACTCTGCTGTCTTATGGCTGGTGCAGGGTACAGAGTGAGAGGCGCGTTCCCAGCAGGAACCGTAGAGCCATGGACATGCTGCATATCGCGGTTGTTAAAGATCCGGTCAGGACATAACTTCTTGGTAACCAATAACCTGATGCTTTTTAATGCTTACGTTCGCAATGTTACATAACTTGCGCTTAGGGGAAAGTGTATCCCCATAACTTTTGTGCATCATAGGAATTTGTAGCGTTAGTTTGTAACTGAATTGTTGAACTATTGTCAAATCAGATAATTAAAATTGTATCAATTGTGAAAATCGTGAGTAGGATCACTGTTCCATCTAAAATTTACCAAAGAGTTTGTAGGGGAATTGTAATCAGAATGTGATCCTCCTATACTCCTGCCAGGTCTCCGGAACACCCTGACACCAGGAGCCACCCAGCGTTTCTACCGCGTCAATTAACACTGGATGTTGCTTTTTTGGTGACGGTTAAAGTCTGCCACGCGTTGTGATTAGACTCCGCCTCAGGTCCGGAGGAAGCAAAATAAAAAAGAGCTGTGTGGGCAAAACCGTGAAAAAACAAAGACCTGTCAACTTGGATCTCTCGACGATCCGGTTTCCCGTTACTGCAATATCGTCCATTCTTCACCGCGTCTCCGGCGTAATCACATTGGTTGCTCTTGGCATCCTGCTGTGGCTACTCGGTCTCTCACTCTCCTCTCCGGAAGGTTTCCAGCACGCTGCAACCATCATGGATGGCTTCTTCGCGAAGTTTATCATGTGGGGCATTTTAACGGCGCTGGCCTATCACGCGGTGAGCGGGATTCGTCATATGTTGATGGATTTTGGTTATCTGGCTGAAACCCTGCAGGTGGGTAAGCGTTCAGCTTATATGACTTTTGTAATCACTGTCGTGCTGGCAATTCTGGCGGGAGTCCTCGTATGGTAAGCAATGCATCCGCGTTGGGTCGCAACGGTATCCAGGACTGGCTGCTGCTGCGGGCAACCGCAATTCTGATTACGCTCTACATCGTCTACATCCTCGGTTTTGTGGTGATGACTGACACGCTGACCTATGAGTTGTGGCGTGGCTTCTTCGCTTCCGCATTCACTAAAGTGTTCACCCTGCTGACGCTGTTCTCGATTCTGATCCACGGCTGGATTGGCATGTGGCAGGTGTTAACAGACTACGTCAAATCGCTGCCAACCCGTCTGGTGTTGCAGTTTGTGATTGTGGTGGCGCTGTTGTGGTATGCGATTTATGGATTTGTTGTGGTGTGGGGTGTGTAAATGAGTTTGCCAATCAGAGAGTTCGATGCCGTGGTGATCGGCGCAGGTGGCGCAGGAATGCGAGCCGCACTGCAAATCTCCCAGGCCGGCCAGAGCTGCGCCCTGTTATCTAAAGTTTTCCCGACCCGTTCCCACACCGTATCTGCGCAGGGCGGTATTACCGTTGCGCTGGGTAATACCCATGAAGATAACTGGGAATGGCACATGTACGACACCGTCAAAGGCTCCGACTATATCGGTGACCAGGACGCGATTGAATATATGTGTAAAACCGGACCGGAAGCGATTCTGGAGCTGGAACACATGGGCCTGCCGTTCTCGCGTCTGGATGATGGTCGTGTCTATCAGCGTCCGTTCGGCGGCCAGTCGAAGAATTTCGGTGGCGAGCAGGCGGCACGTACCGCGGCGGCAGCCGACCGTACCGGTCACGCCCTGCTGCATACGCTGTACCAACAGAACCTGAAAAATAAGACCACTATCTTTTCTGAGTGGTACGCGCTGGATCTGGTGAAAAATGCCGACGGCGCAATTGTCGGCTGTACCGCGATTTGTATCGAAACCGGTGAGACCGTCTACTTTAAAGCCAAAGCCACCGTACTGGCGACCGGCGGGGCAGGCCGTATTTACCAGTCCACCACCAATGCACACATCAACACCGGTGACGGCGTGGGTATGGCGCTGCGCGCAGGCGTACCGGTGCAGGACATGGAGATGTGGCAATTCCACCCAACCGGCATCGCCGGCGCGGGCGTGCTGGTGACCGAAGGCTGCCGTGGTGAAGGCGGTTATCTGCTGAATAAACATGGCGAGCGCTTCATGGAACGCTACGCGCCGAATGCGAAAGATCTGGCGGGCCGTGACGTGGTTGCGCGCTCGATGATGATCGAAATTCGCGAAGGTCGCGGCTGCGATGGCCCGTGGGGCCCGCACATTAAACTGAAACTCGATCACCTCGGTAAAGAGGTGCTTGAGTCACGTCTGCCTGGCATTCTTGAGCTGTCACGCACCTTTGCCCATGCCGACCCGATTAAAGAACCGATTCCGGTGATTCCGACCTGTCACTACATGATGGGCGGCATTCCGACCAAAGTGACCGGTCAGGCGCTGCGGGTGAATGAGCAGGGCGAAGACGTGGTGATTCCTGGGCTGTTTGCAGTGGGCGAAATCGCCTGCGTATCGGTTCACGGTGCCAACCGTCTGGGCGGCAACTCGCTGCTCGACCTGGTGGTGTTTGGCCGCGCTGCGGGTCTGCATCTGCTGGAAAGCATTCAGGAGCAGGGCGAACTGCGTGATGCTTCTGAAGATGAGATTGATGCGGCGATGGCGCGCTTTAACCGTTGGGAAAATAACACCACCGGTGAAGACCCGGTTGAGATTCGCAAAGCGCTGCAACGTTGCATGCAGAATAACTTCTCGGTATTCCGTGAAGGCGATGCAATGGCGCAGGGCCTGGAAGAGCTGAAAGTGATCCGCGAACGCCTGAAATCGGCGCGTCTGGATGACCGCTCGCCGGACTTCAACACGCAGCGTATTGAATGTCTGGAACTGGACAACCTGATGGAGACGGCGTTTGCCACGGCGGTGGCGGCTAACTATCGCACCGAGAGCCGCGGTGCACATAGTCGCTTCGACTTCCCGGATCGTGATGATGAGAACTGGCTGTGCCACAGTCTTTATGTCCCGGAAACCGAGAGCATGACGCGCCGTGAGGTGAACATGCAGCCGAAACTGCGCGCGGCCTTCCCGCCGAAAGTGCGTACCTACTAATTTCGGAGACGATCATGAGACTCGAGTTTTCAATTTATCGCTACAATCCAGAGGTCGACGACAAACCGCGGATGCAGGATTACAGCCTGGAAGCGGAAGATGGTCGCGACATGATGTTGCTGGACGCGCTGATTCGTCTGAAAGAGAAAGATCCGACGCTGGCGTTTCGTCGCTCGTGCCGTGAAGGCGTCTGTGGCTCCGACGGCCTCAACATGAACGGTAAAAACGGACTGGCCTGCATCACGCCGGTCTCTGCGCTGGGCAACGGTAAACAGAAAATCGTTATCCGTCCGCTGCCGGGTTTACCGGTGGTGCGTGACCTGGTAGTAGACATGAGCCAGTTTTATGCACAATATGAGAAAATTAAGCCTTTCCTGTTGAATAATGGGGAAAATCCGCCAGCACGTGAGCATCTGCAGTCGCCGGATGAGCGCGAACATCTGGATGGATTATACGAATGTATTCTCTGTGCCTGCTGTTCAACCTCATGCCCGTCATTCTGGTGGAACCCGGAGAAGTTTATCGGGCCTGCCGGCCTGCTGGCCGCGTACCGCTTCCTGATCGACAGCCGCGACACCGAAACCGATGCGCGTCTCGACAATCTGAACGACGCTTTCAGTGTATTCCGCTGTCACAGCATCATGAACTGTGTGAGCGTATGCCCGAAAGGGCTAAACCCGACGCGCGCCATCGGCCATATTAAGTCGATGCTGCTGCAACGCGGGGCATAAGCACCACACCATCCGGGAACCTCAGGTTCCCGGTGGTTTACGGAAGCCTCTGTAAGCGCGGTCTGGTACCACGTTTACAAAGGTTCCCTTACGGGCCACGCGCGCGCTGCGCACAGTGCTCGTATCGCTGAACTCACTACGGCAAACCGCGAAAGCGGCAACAAATGAAACCTCAAAAAAGCATAGCAATGCTTAAGGGATCACAATGCAGAACAGCGCGATGAAGCCCTGGCTGGACTCCTCCTGGCTGGCCGGCGCGAACCAGTCTTACATAGAGCAACTCTATGAGGATTTCCTGACCGATCCTGACTCTGTCGATGCAGTGTGGCGCTCGATGTTCCAACAGTTACCGGGCACCGGAATGAAACCTGAGCAGTTTCACTCCACCACACGTGAGTACTTCCGTCGCCTGGCGAAAGATGCATCTCGTTACACCTCATCCGTCTCCGATCCAGAAACCAACTCGAAGCAAGTGAAAGTGCTGCAGCTGATTAACGCGTTTCGTTTCCGCGGCCATCAGCACGCCAATCTCGATCCGCTCGGCCTGTGGAAGCAGGATCGGGTTGCCGATCTGGACCCGGCTTTTCACGATCTGACCGACGCCGATTTTCAGGAAAGCTTTAACGTCGGCTCTTTTGCCATCGGCAAAGAGACCATGAAGCTGGCCGATCTGTTCGAGGCGCTGACCCAGACTTACTGTGGCTCAATTGGTGCAGAATATATGCACATCAATAACACCGACGAGAAACGCTGGATTCAGCAGCGTCTGGAATCGGTGGTGGGCCATGCGTCATTCAGCCGCGAAGAGAAAAAAGGTTTCCTGAAAGAGCTGACCGCGGCAGAAGGGCTGGAAAAATATCTCGGGGCTAAATTCCCGGGCGCCAAACGCTTCTCCCTCGAAGGGGGCGATGCGCTGGTTCCGATGCTGCGCGAAATGATCCGTCATGCCGGTAAAAGCGGCACCCGCGAAGTCGTGCTCGGCATGGCGCACCGTGGCCGTCTCAACGTGCTGATCAACGTGCTGGGTAAAAAGCCGCAGGATCTGTTCGACGAGTTCGCCGGTAAGCATAAAGAGCACCTCGGCACCGGTGACGTGAAGTACCACATGGGCTTCTCGTCTGACGTTGAAACCGAAGGCGGCCTGGTTCACCTGGCGCTGGCGTTTAACCCGTCGCATCTGGAGATCGTCAGCCCGGTGGTGATGGGATCGGTACGCGCCCGTCTTGACCGTCTGGAAGAGCCAAGCAGCAACAAAGTTTTACCGATCACCATTCATGGTGATGCCGCGGTAATCGGCCAGGGCGTGGTGCAGGAAACCCTGAACATGTCTCAGGCACGCGGTTACGAAGTGGGCGGTACCGTTCGCATCGTGATCAACAACCAGGTAGGTTTCACCACCTCCAACCCGAAAGATGCGCGTTCAACGCCGTACTGCACCGACATCGGCAAAATGGTGCTGGCCCCTATTTTCCACGTCAATGCAGATGACCCGGAAGCGGTGGCGTTTGTTACCCGTCTGGCGCTCGATTATCGCAACACCTTCAAACGTGATGTGTTTATCGATCTGGTCTGCTATCGCCGTCATGGTCACAACGAAGCCGATGAGCCGAGTGCGACCCAGCCGTTGATGTACCAGAAAATCAAAAAGCACCCGACGCCGCGTAAAATCTATGCTGACCGTCTGGAAAGTGAAGGGGTAGCGACCCAGGAAGATGCGACCGAAATGGTCAATCTCTACCGCGATGCGCTGGATGCCGGCGAATGCGTGGTGCCAGAGTGGCGGCCGATGAGCCTGCACTCCTTTACCTGGTCGCCTTACCTCAATCACGAGTGGGACGAGCCGTATCCGGCCCAGGTCGACATGAAACGTCTGAAGGAACTGGCGCTGCGTATCAGCCAGGTCCCGGAAGAGGTAGAAGTTCAGTCACGCGTCGCCAAGATCTACAACGATCGCCGTCTGATGGCCGAAGGCGAGAAAGCCTTTGACTGGGGCGGTGCTGAAAACCTGGCGTACGCCACGCTGGTTGATGAAGGCATTCCGGTTCGCCTGTCGGGCGAAGATACCGGTCGCGGTACCTTCTTCCACCGTCATGCGGTAATCCATAACCAGGCGAACGGCTCGACCTATACTCCGCTGCATCACGTGCACAGCGGCCAGGGCCAGTTCAAAGTCTGGGATTCCGTGCTATCAGAAGAGGCGGTACTGGCGTTTGAATATGGTTATGCCACCGCAGAGCCACGCATTCTGACCATCTGGGAAGCGCAGTTCGGTGACTTCGCCAACGGTGCTCAGGTGGTGATCGACCAGTTCATCAGCTCCGGCGAGCAGAAATGGGGCCGGATGTGTGGCCTGGTCATGCTGCTGCCGCACGGCTACGAAGGTCAGGGTCCTGAGCACTCCTCAGCGCGCCTTGAGCGCTATCTGCAACTCTGCGCTGAGCAGAACATGCAGGTCTGCGTGCCGTCTACGCCGGCGCAGGTTTATCACATGCTGCGTCGTCAGGCGCTGCGCGGAATGCGGCGTCCACTGATTGTGATGTCGCCGAAATCGCTGCTGCGTCATCCGCTGGCGATCTCCACGCTGGATGAGCTGGCTAACGGCAGCTTCAAACCGGCGATTGGCGAAGTCGACGATCTCGATCCGCAGGGCGTTAAACGCGTCGTGCTTTGCTCCGGTAAAGTCTATTACGACCTGCTGGAACAGCGCCGTAAAAACGAGCAGACCGATGTCGCTATCGTGCGTATCGAGCAGCTCTATCCGTTCCCGCATCAAGCGGTACAGGAAGCTTTAAAAGCGTATTCCCATGTGCAGGATTTTGTCTGGTGTCAGGAAGAACCCCTGAATCAGGGTGCCTGGTACTGCAGCCAGCATCATTTCCGTGAAGTTGTGCCATTTGGTGCCACCTTACGTTATGCAGGCCGCCCGGCATCCGCTTCACCGGCCGTGGGTTACATGTCCGTACACCAAAAACAGCAGCAAGACCTGGTTAATGACGCGCTGAACGTTGATTAATTAAAAGGAAAGATAATGAGTAGCGTAGATATTCTCGTTCCCGACCTGCCTGAATCGGTTGCCGATGCCTCCGTGGCAACCTGGCACAAAAAACCAGGCGATGCAGTCACTCGCGATGAAGTGCTGGTCGAAATTGAAACTGACAAAGTGGTGCTGGAAGTGCCTGCATCCGCTGACGGCATTTTAGAAGCCGTGCTGGAAGATGAGGGCGCAACCGTCACTTCACGCCAGGTCCTCGGTCGTCTGAAAGAGGGCAACAGCGGCGGTAAAGAGAGCAGCGCGAAGTCTGAAAGCAAAGAGTCGACTCCGGCTCAGCGTCAGACTGCCTCACTGGAAGAAGAGAGCAACGATGCGCTCAGCCCGGCAATTCGCCGCCTGATTGCGGAACATAACCTCGATGCCTCGCAGATCAAAGGCAGCGGTGTGGGTGGTCGTCTGACCCGTGAAGATGTTGAAAAACATCTGGCCAACAAGCCTGCTGCGCCGAAAGCCGCCGCTGCGCCAGCCGCTGACAGTGCGCCACAGCCTGCGGTCGCTAACCGCAGCGAAAAACGCGTGCCGATGACCCGTCTGCGTAAACGTGTTGCCGAACGTCTGCTGGAAGCGAAGAACAGCACCGCGATGCTGACCACCTTCAACGAAATCAACATGAAGCCGATCATGGATCTGCGTAAGCAGTACGGCGAGGCTTTCGAGAAGCGTCACGGCGTGCGTCTGGGCTTCATGTCCTTCTACATCAAAGCGGTAGTTGAAGCGCTGAAACGCTATCCGGAAGTGAATGCTTCTATCGATGGCGAAGATGTGGTTTATCACAACTACTTTGACGTCAGCATTGCGGTCTCCACGCCACGCGGCCTGGTGACGCCGGTGCTGCGCGATGTCGATGCGCTGAGCATGGCTGATATCGAGAAGAAAATTAAAGAACTGGCGGTGAAAGGTCGTGACGGCAAGCTGACGGTTGACGATCTGACCGGCGGTAACTTCACCATCACCAATGGTGGCGTCTTCGGCTCGCTGATGTCGACCCCGATCATCAACCCGCCACAGAGTGCCATCCTCGGCATGCACGCCATCAAAGATCGTCCTATGGCGGTCAATGGTCAGGTCGTGGTGCTGCCAATGATGTATCTGGCGCTCTCCTACGATCACCGTCTGATCGATGGCCGTGAATCTGTCGGCTACCTGGTTGCGGTGAAAGAGATGCTGGAAGACCCGGCGCGCCTGCTGCTGGATGTCTGATTTTCATCGGGCGCGCCTCGCCGCGCGCCCAACCTCTTTACTCTTTTCAGACCTGAATGGATAGAACATCATGAACTTACACGAATACCAGGCGAAACAACTGTTTGCACGGTATGGCATGCCGGCACCAACCGGTTACGCCTGTACTACACCACGTGAAGCGGAAGAAGCTGCCTCGAAAATTGGCGCAGGCCCGTGGGTAGTAAAATGTCAGGTTCATGCCGGTGGCCGCGGTAAAGCGGGCGGTGTGAAAGTGGTTAACAGCAAAGAAGAGATTCGCGCCTTTGCTGAAAACTGGCTGGGCAAACGCCTGGTAACCTATCAGACAGATGCGAACGGCCAGCCGGTAAACCAGATTCTGGTTGAAGCCGCAACCGACATCGACCAGGAGCTTTACCTGGGCGCGGTGGTCGATCGTGCAACGCGTCGCGTGATCTTCATGGCATCAACTGAAGGCGGCGTAGAAATCGAAAAAGTGGCGGAAGAAACCCCGCACCTGATTCATAAAATGGCGCTCGATCCGCTGACCGGTCCACAGCCTTATCAGGGCCGTGAGCTGGCATTCAAACTGGGCCTGTCCGGCAAGCTGGTCGGTCAGTTCACCAAGATCTTCATGGGTCTGGCGACACTGTTCCTCGAGCGCGATCTGGCGATGGTTGAGATCAACCCGCTGGTGATCACTAAGCAGGGCGATCTGATCTGCCTGGATGGCAAACTGGGTGCCGATGGCAATGCGTTGTTCCGTCAGCCAGAGCTGCGCGAAATGCGCGATCCAAGCCAGGAAGATCCACGTGAAGCCCATGCTACACAGTGGGAACTGAACTATGTCGCCCTGGAAGGCAACATCGGCTGTATGGTGAACGGCGCAGGTCTGGCGATGGGTACCATGGACATCGTTAAGCACCACGGCGGTCAACCGGCGAACTTCCTTGATGTTGGCGGCGGCGCAACCAAAGAGCGCGTCACAGAAGCCTTCAAAATCATCCTGTCTGACGATGCAGTGAAAGCGGTATTCGTTAACATCTTCGGCGGTATCGTACGCTGTGACCTGATTGCCGACGGCATCATCGGCGCAGTGGCTGAAGTGGGTGTGAACGTGCCAGTGGTGGTACGTCTGGAAGGTAACAACGCCGAGCTGGGCGCCCAGAAACTGGCGGACAGCGGTCTGAACATCATTGCAGCAACCAGCCTGACAGACGCCGCACAGCGTGTTGTTGCTGCCGCGGAGGGTAAATAATGTCCATTCTGATCGACAAAAACACCAAAGTCATTTGCCAAGGTTTCACCGGTGGCCAGGGGACTTTCCATTCTGAGCAGGCGCTGGCCTACGGCACCCAACTGGTTGGCGGCGTCACGCCAGGCAAAGGCGGCACCACCCATCTGGGCCTGCCGGTGTTCAACACCGTGCGTGAAGCCGTAGAAGCGACCGGCGCAACCGCCACCGTGATCTACGTGCCGGCTCCGTTCTGTAAAGATGGCATCCTTGAAGCGATCGATGCAGGCATCAAACTGATCATCACCATCACCGAAGGCATCCCGACGCTGGATATGCTGACCGTGAAAGTGAAGCTGGATGAAGCAGGCGTGCGGATGATTGGTCCAAACTGCCCAGGCGTGATCACCCCAGGCGAATGCAAAATCGGCATCATGCCGGGTCACATTCACCAGCCGGGCCGCGTCGGCATCGTCTCACGTTCAGGTACGCTGACCTATGAAGCCGTTAAGCAGACCACCGACATCGGCTACGGCCAGTCGACCTGTGTCGGCATCGGCGGTGACCCGATCCCAGGTTCTAACTTCATCGACATCCTGAAAATGTTCCAGGACGATCCACAGACCGAAGCGATCGTGATGATCGGTGAGATCGGTGGCAGCGCGGAAGAAGAAGCTGCGGCGTTCATCAAAGAGCATGTCACCAAGCCTGTGGTGGGTTATATCGCGGGTGTGACGGCGCCAAAAGGCAAGCGTATGGGCCATGCGGGCGCCATCATTGCCGGTGGTAAAGGCACAGCAGACGAGAAGTTTGCGGCACTGGAAGCGGCCGGCGTGAAAACCGTTCGCAGCCTGGCTGACATCGGTGATGCGGTGAAAGCTGTCCTGCCGGCGAAATAAGCCAAACAGATCGAACATCAAAGCCACCTGCGGGTGGCTTTTTTTATGCCTTCTATTGCCGGTACCCGGCCGCGCTGTTGAATCGACGGCGCAGCAGAATAACCGCCAGAAAAATGCCTGGAGTTAATTAAAAGCAGCAAAGGTAATATTTTTTAAATAATATTCAGCCCGACGATGACATCCTGATAACAAGAAACCTACCTGACCCTATCTGGAAATTTATTACGTTATTCCAGATCAATTATTCGCGAGTTATAACCAACTATTCCGCTGGCAAAGCGTAACGCTAAAGGCGTAAATTGCGCTACATCAATTCAGCCTTTCACACAAACTTTCAAACGTTTGCTCTACCCGGGGTGATACCCGCTTTTCTGTTGTTTTTGCATACGTTGAGATTAGCGCTGCATTGACAGTCAGGGCTGCTTTACCCGTTATTCACCAGCTACGGGCAGCTCATCACTCTGTTCTGCTGGGTATAAAAAACTGGAATTAATAAACAGTCGTTCCTGACTCAGATTACGCGCGCCTCTGTGATGCGCGTAACGGGATAATGCGAGGAGCAAGGAGTCATTATGTTAGATATCGTCGAGCTGTCGCGGTTACAGTTTGCCTTAACGGCGATGTACCATTTTCTGTTCGTGCCTTTAACGCTGGGTATGGCGTTTTTGCTGGCGATCATGGAGACGGTATACGTCCTGAGCGGCAAACAGATTTATAAAGATATGACGAAATTCTGGGGCAAGTTATTCGGTATTAACTTCGCGCTCGGCGTGGCTACCGGCCTGACCATGGAATTTCAGTTCGGGACCAACTGGTCATATTACTCTCACTACGTCGGCGATATCTTTGGTGCGCCGCTCGCCATTGAAGGGCTGATGGCGTTCTTCCTCGAATCCACCTTTGTCGGCCTGTTCTTTTTTGGCTGGGATCGGCTGGGTAAAGTGCAGCATCTGGCCGTCACCTGGCTGGTGGCGCTGGGCTCAAACATGTCGGCGCTGTGGATCCTGGTGGCGAATGGCTGGATGCAAAATCCGATCGCCTCTGAGTTCAACTTCGAAACCATGCGCATGGAGATGGTCAGCTTCTCCGAGCTGGTACTCAACCCGGTTGCCCAGGTCAAATTCGTCCATACCGTGGCGGCAGGCTACACCACCGGTGCGATGTTTATTCTCGGCATCAGCGCCTGGTATCTGCTGAAAGGACGCGATATCGCCTTTGCTAAACGCTCGTTCGCCATTGCGGCAAGCTTCGGCATGGCGGCGGTGCTGTCGGTGATCGTACTGGGCGATGAGTCCGGTTACGAAATGGGTGACGTGCAGAAAACCAAGCTGGCAGCGATTGAAGCTGAATGGGAAACCCAGCCCGCTCCGGCGTCGTTTACTCTGTTTGGCCTGCCGGATCAGGAGACCCGCGAAAACAAATATGCCATTCAAATTCCGTGGCTGCTTGGTCTGATCGCTACCCGATCCACCGACACACCGGTTACCGGGCTGAAAGATCTGATGGCGCAGCATGAAGTCCGCATCCGCAACGGCATGAAAGCCTACGCCTTGCTGAATGAACTGCGTGGCGGCAGCCAGGACCCGGCGGTACGCGAAGCCTTCAACAGCCACAAGCAGGATCTCGGCTATGGTCTGCTGCTGAAACGCTATACCGCTAACGTCTCTGACGCCACCGAAGCGCAAATCCAGCAGGCGACACAGGATTCAATTCCGCGCGTGGCACCGCTCTATTTCGCGTTCCGCATCATGGTGCTGTGTGGCGTGCTGCTGCTGGGCGTGATTACGCTGTCCTTCTGGAGTGTTATTCGTAACCGCATTGGCAAGAACCGCTGGTTACTGAAAGCGGCCCTGTTCGGTATTCCACTGCCGTGGATTGCCATCGAGTCAGGCTGGTTTGTGGCGGAATACGGTCGCCAGCCGTGGGCCATCGGTGAAGTGTTGCCGACTGCAGTCGCTAACTCGTCGCTGACGGTGGGCGATCTGCTGTTCTCAATGATCCTGATCTGCGGTCTCTACACCCTGTTCCTGGTGGCTGAGATGTACCTGATGTTCAAATTTGCCCGCCTTGGGCCGAGCAGCCTGAAAACCGGGCGTTACCATCATGAACAGATCACGGCGATGACTCAGCCGGTACAGGGATAAGGAGAGCGACCATGTTTGATTATGAAGTTCTGCGCTTTATCTGGTGGTTGCTGATAGGCGTACTGCTGATCGGTTTCGCCGTGGCAGATGGTTTTGATATGGGCGTCGGCATGCTGACGCGCATTCTGGGCCGCAACGATACCGAACGCCGCATCATGATTAACACCATCGCCCCGCACTGGGATGGCAATCAGGTATGGCTGATCACCGCTGGCGGGGCGCTGTTTGCCGCCTGGCCGATGGTCTATGCTGCGGCCTTTTCAGGCTTC
This sequence comes from Pantoea sp. PGP6, assembly GCF_053474785.1. Classification (NCBI taxonomy): domain Bacteria; kingdom Pseudomonadati; phylum Pseudomonadota; class Gammaproteobacteria; order Enterobacterales; family Erwiniaceae; genus Pantoea; species Pantoea sp. PGP6. The sequence continues at coordinate 3,122,600 of NZ_JBQBMA010000001.1, read as the reverse complement.
TATGTGGCGATGATTCTGGTGCTGGCCTCGCTGTTCTTCCGGCCGGTCGGCTTTGATTACCGCTCCAAGATTGAAGATAACCGCTGGCGCGGTGCCTGGGACTGGGGCATTTTCATTGGCAGCTTTGTGCCACCACTGGTGATTGGCGTGGCGTTCGGCAACCTGTTGCAGGGCGTTCCCTTCCATGCCGATGAATATCTGCGCCTGTTCTATACCGGTAACTTCTTCCAGCTGCTGAATCCGTTTGGCCTGCTGGCGGGCGTAGTCAGCGTGGCGATGATTCTGGCGCAGGGCGCGACCTATCTGCAGATGCGCACCAGCGGCGAACTGCATCTGCGTTCACGCGCGGTCGCACAGATTGCCGCGCTGGTGATGATGGTCTGCTTCGTGCTGGCGGGCGTCTGGGTGAAATATGGTATTGATGGCTACGTCGTCACCAGCACCCTCGATCACTTCGCCGCCTCGAATCCGCTGGGTAAAACCGTGGTGCGGGAAGCGGGTGCCTGGTTGGTGAACTTCCAGAACCAGCCGGTGCTGTGGCTGTTCCCGCTGCTCGGCGTGCTGCTGCCACTGCTGACGGTGATCTGCTCCCGGCTTGAGAAGGGCGCCTGGGCGTTCCTGTTCTCCTCACTGACTCTGGCCTGCGTCATCATGACGGCGGGTATCGCAATGTTCCCGTTCATCATGCCTTCCAGCACGGTGCCGGGCATCAGCCTGACGATGTGGGATGCCACCTCCAGCCTGCTGACGCTGAAAATTATGACCGTCGCTGCGGTGATCTTCGTGCCGATCATTCTGGCTTACACCAGTTGGTGTTACTGGAAGATGTTTGGCCGTATCACCAAAGAGCACATCGAAAGCAACAGTCACTCACTCTACTGATTAAGGAGACGACGCATGTGGTATTTTGCCTGGATTCTTGGCACCTTGCTGGCCTGTGCCTTTGGTATCGTCACCGCGCTGGCGATTGAGCATATCGATGCGCAGGATGAGTCGCACTGATGCGCACACCGATTCAGATGCTGTATCGTCTGATGGACAAGGGCCCGTTACGGGCCCTTTCACTGCTGCTGGCGCTGGTCACGGCCGGCGGCGTGCTGTGGGACCCGACGCGCTTTGCCGATCACACCGGCAGACTGCCGGCTCTGCAGGCGCTGCTGCTCATCTGGGCCATCTGTAGTGCGGTGATCCACGGCGTGGGTTTCCGGCCACAGCAAACCCGATGGCAGGCGCTGTTTTCGCCCTTACCGGCAATGGGGGTGCTGTTTATCGCGCTTTACCGCTTTTACGCTTAACCTCCCGCCATATCGACGCTGTGAGTGAGTTTTTGTCAGCGTCCGGTCAAGAAATCTCCCTGAAATCGTTCCGTTTGTTACGGAGCGATAATTATTTTCGCCTGGCTCTGGCGACCCATTCCAAACCCGATTTGTCTTGCGTATAGTAGCAACGTTTAAAACGAGGCCGGGATGTAGAGTGAGTACAACGCTGTTTCGCTGGCCGGTTCGGGTCTACTACGAAGACACTGATGCCGGTGGCGTGGTTTATCACGCCAGCTATATCGCTTTTTATGAACGAGCACGTACCGAAATGTTGCGTCAGCACCATTTCAATCAGCAGACGCTGTTAGAACAGCAGGTCGCTTTTGTGGTGCGGCGTATGACGGTGGACTATCTGGCGGCGGCGCGTCTTGATGACCTTCTGGAGATCCAGAGTGAAGTGACATCAATGACCCGGGCTACCATGACGTTTACCCAGCGTATCGTGAATGCTGAAGGCAAAGTGCTCAATGAGGCAGAAGTCCTGATTGCCTGCATTAACCCACATCTGATGAAGCCGATTGCGCTTCCCAAGTCTATTGTCGCGGAGTTCAAGCAGTGACTGACATGAACATTCTTGATTTGTTCCTGAAGGCGAGCCTTCTGGTCAAACTTATCATGTTGATTTTGATCGGCTTTTCGATTGCCTCCTGGGCGATCATTATTCAGCGTACGCGTATCCTTAACGCGGCGGGGCGCGAAGCGGAGGCGTTTGAAGACAAATTCTGGTCCGGTATCGAACTCTCCCGTCTCTATCAGGAAAGCCAGGGTCGTCGTGACGAACTCGCTGGATCGGAGCAGATTTTCTACTCGGGTTTCAAAGAGTTTGCCCGTCTGCACCGGGCCAATAACCACGCACCGGAAGCGGTGATCGAGGGCGCGAGCCGGGCGATGCGTATCTCGATGAACCGTGAACTGGAGGCGCTGGAAAACCACATTCCTTTCCTCGGCACCGTCGGCTCCATCAGTCCATATATCGGTCTGTTCGGTACCGTCTGGGGGATTATGCACGCCTTTATCGCGCTGGGCGCGGTGAAGCAGGCGACCCTGCAGATGGTTGCACCGGGTATTGCGGAAGCGTTGATTGCCACGGCAATCGGCCTGTTTGCAGCGATCCCGGCGGTTATGGCGTACAACCGTCTGAACCAGCGCGTGAATAAACTGGAGCAGGGCTACGACAACTTCATGGAAGAGTTCACCGCCATTCTGCATCGCCAGGCTTTCTCCAGCGATAGCGCTAAGTAAATAGAGGTTAATGATGGCCAGAGTACGTGGTCGCAAACGCCGCGACCTGAAGTCGGAAATCAACATCGTTCCGCTACTGGACGTCCTGTTGGTGCTGTTGCTGATCTTCATGGCGACGGCACCCATTATTACCCAGAGTGTGGAAGTGGACCTGCCTGATGCGACCGATTCAAAAACCGTCGCCAGTGACGATAACCCGCCGGTGATTGTCGAAGTGGCGGGCGTGGGTCAGTACAGTCTGGTGGTGGATCACGATCGTATGGATCAGCTGCCTCCTGAGCAGGTGATCAGCGAAGCGCAGCGTCGACTGGAAGCCAATCCAAAGACCGTCTTTTTGATCGGAGGCGCGAAAGAAGTGCCTTACGACGAAATTATTAAAGCGCTCAACCTGCTGCACCAGGCGGGTGTTAAATCTGTCGGTTTGATGACGCAGCCGATTTAAAATCGAACCGTTTTTTGGGAACCGAGTGTGTCGAAGGCAACCGAGCAAAACGAGAAGTTAAAGCGCGCGATAATCATTTCGGTGATTCTGCACATTGTGCTGATCGCGCTGCTGATATGGAGCTCGTTTAATGAGCACATTGATGCCAGCAGTGCCGGCGGCGGCGGCAGCGATATAGATGCTGTGATGGTCGATCCCGGTGCGGTAGTGAGTCAATACAACCGTCAGCAGAACCAGCAGAGCGACAGCCAGCGCGCCGAGCAGCAGCGTAAAAAGCAGGCGCAACAGCAGGCTGAAGAGCTGCAACAAAAACAGGCGGCCGAACAACAGCGACTGAAAGCGCTGGAGAAAGAGCGTCTCGAAGCGCAGGAAACCGCTAAACAGCAGGTGAAGCAGCAAGCTGAGCAGCAGAAAGCGGCAGAAGAGGCCGCTAAGCAAGCGCAGGAGCAGCAAAAAACTGCCGAAGCTGCCGCCGCTAAAGCGAAAGCAGATGCCAAAGCCGAAGCCGATGCGCAGGCCAAAGCCGCCGCCGAACAGGCGAAGCAGGCGGCCGCTGAGGCGAAGAAACAGGCCGATCAGCAGGCCAAAGCTGCGGCGGCCGCGGCAGCAAAAGAGAAAGCCGTAGCCGAAGCCAAAGCGAAATCTGACGCCGAGGCGAAAGCCGCAGCAGAAGCCAAAGCCGCGGCCGATGCGAAAGCTAAAGCAGCTGAAGAAGCCAAAGAGAAAGCGGCAGAAGCAGCCAAAGCCAAAGCAGAAGCCGCCAAAGAGAAGGCTGAAGCCGCCGCCAAAGCCAAAGCAGAAGCGGCCAAAGAGAAAGCTGAAGCCGCTGCGAAAGCCAAAGCCGATGCGGCAGCCAAAGCGAAAGCCGACGCCGCCGCGAAAGCTAAAGCCGATGCAAAGGCCAAAGCCGCCGCTGATGCAGCCAATGACAGCGATGTTGATGACCTGTTAGGCGGACTGGCTTCCGGCAAAAATGCGCCGAAAAGCGGCACCTCGGGTGGCGCGGCAGGGCAGGGTAATCAGAAGAAAGCCGGTGCGTCCGGTGCGGAGATCAACTCCTATCTTGGTCAGATTACCAGTGCGATTCAAAGCCGATTCTATGATGCGGATCTGTATCGCGGAAAAAGTTGTGATTTACGGATTAAACTTGCGCCTGACGGATTGTTGATTGATGTTAAGTCAGAAGGCGGCGACCCCGCACTCTGTCAGGCAGCGATCGCCGCTGCCAAACAGGCACGTATTCCGAAGCCGCCTTCACAGGCTGTGTATGAAGTGTTTAAAAACGCACCAATGCGTTTCAGACCGCAATAATGCAGTAACTGACGGCAAGTTGATCTAAGGTTAGCTTGCCGTATTTAAGTCGTACTCGTGGTTTCCAGGAACAGTGCCAATTATCGTGGACTGAGGTTCAGATAAGGGAGATAAAATGAAGCAAGCTCTTCGCGTTACGTTAGGCTTTTTTATCCTGCTGTGGGCAGCCGTGCTGCATGCAGAAGTTCGAATTGAGATCACCCAGGGCGTGAATACTGCACGTCCGATTGGCGTGGTGCCGTTTAAATGGGCCGGTGCTGGCGCTGCGCCAGAAGATATCGGCGGCATCGTGGCGGCTGACCTGCGCAACAGCGGTAAATTCAACCCGCTGGATCGCTCACGTCTGCCACAGCAGCCAACCAGCGCGCAGGAAGTACAGCCTGCTGCCTGGAGCGCGCTCGGCATTGATGCCGTGGTGGTGGGTCAGGTGCAGTCCAACCCGGACGGCAGTTACCAGGTTTCTTACCAGTTAGTCGATACCGGCGCTGCGCCAGGCACAGTACTGGCACAGAACTCCTATAAGGTGACTAAACAGTGGCTGCGCTATGCTGCGCACACCGCCAGTGATGAAACCTTTGAGAAACTGACCGGCATTAAAGGGGCGTTCCGCACCCGCATCGCCTATGTGGTGCAGACCAACGGCGGTCAGTTCCCGTATGAACTGCGCGTCGCGGATTACGATGGCTACAACCAGTTTGTGGTTCACCGTTCACCGCAGCCGCTGATGTCACCGGCCTGGTCGCCAGACGGCAGCAAAGTGGCCTACGTCACCTTTGAAAGCGGCAAGTCAGCGCTGGTGGTACAGACGCTGTCTAACGGTGCTATCCGTCAGGTTGCTTCTTATCCACGTCACAACGGTGCTCCGGCCTTCTCGCCGGATGGTTCGAAGCTGGCTTTTGCCCTGTCTAAAACCGGCAGCCTTAACCTCTACGTGATGGATCTGGCGTCAGGTCAGACCCGTCAGGTCACCGATGGCCGCTATAACAGCACTGAACCGACCTGGTTCCCGGACAGCCAGACGCTGGCTTACACCTCGGATCAGGCCGGTGCGCCTCAGATTTATAAAGTAGGTATCAACGGCGGCGCGCCACAACGCATTACCTGGGAAGGCGGTCAGAACCAGGATGCGGACGTTGCCACCGATGGAAAATCAATGGTGATGATTAGCACCAGTGGCGGTGCGCAACACGTCGCCAAACAGGATCTGGAAACGGGAGCCGTTCAAACGTTAACGGACACGTTCCTGGATGAAACGCCGAGCCTGGCACCGAACGGCACAATGGTAATCTATAGCTCTACTCAGGGGATGGGTTCCGTGCTGCAGCTGGTTTCAACCGACGGCCGTTTCAAAGCGCGTCTTCCGGCAACTGATGGACAGGTAAAATTTCCTGCCTGGTCGCCGTATCTGTAATGTCTGACTTAACAGACATCACAAACAATAAACAATAATGGGATTTTTGAAATGCAACTGAACAAAGTGCTGAAGGGTTTGATGCTGGCTCTGCCGGTTCTGGCAGTAGCGGCTTGTAGCTCACACAAAAACAACAACAATGACCAGACTGGCATGGGTGCTGATGGCGCTTACGGTGCAAATTCTGGCATGAACGGCAACGGCGGCAACATGTCTTCTGACGAGCAGGCGCGTCTGCAGATGCAACAGCTGCAGCAGAACAACATCGTCTACTTCGGTCTGGACAAATATGACGTTCAGTCTGATTACGCTCAGATGCTGGATCAGCATGCTGCTTTCCTGCGTAGCAACCCATCTTACAAAGTGACTATCGAAGGTCACGCGGATGAGCGCGGTACGCCGGAATACAACATCGCCCTGGGCGAACGTCGCGCCAGCGCGGTTAAAATGTATCTGCAAGGCAAAGGTGTTTCGGCCGATCAGATGTCTATCGTTTCTTACGGTAAAGAGAAGCCAGCCGTTCTGGGTCATGACGAAGCAGCGTATTCTAAAAACCGTCGTGCCGTACTGGTCTACTAAGAGAATCACATGGTTAGTAACTTCAGACATCACCTGTTGAGTCTGTCGTTACTGATTGGCGTAGCGGCCCCCTGGGCCGCTAATGCCCAAGCGTCAATCAGTAGCGTTGGCTCCGGCTCGGTCGAAGACCGTGTCACCACTCTTGAACGAATCTCTAATGCCCAGGCACAGCTGCTGCAACAACTGCAACAGCAGATGAGCGATAACCAACGTGATATCGACTCGCTGCGTGGGCAAATCCAGCAAAACTCGTATCAGCTGAATCAGGTGGTTGAGCGTCAGAAGCAGCTCTACCAGCAGATTGACAGCCTGAGCAGCAGCAACAGCGGCGGTCAGCAGGCGGCCAGCGGCGATGCTTCAGCCGATGCAGGCGCAGCAGCAGGCGCGGGTGCGGCGGCAGCGACGGGCAGCGCACCGGCCCAGACCGGCGATGCGAACAGCGACTACAATGCGGCTGTTGCGCTGATTCTGGAGAAGAAACAGTACGACCAGGCGATCAGTGCGCTTCAGGCATGGGTAAAACGTTACCCTGATTCGACCTATCAGCCGAACGCCAATTACTGGCTGGGACAGCTGAATTACAACAAAGGCAAAAAGGACGACGCGGCCTATTATTATGCCACGGTGGTGAAAAACTATCCGAAGTCGCCGAAAGCCGCAGAGGCGTTATTGAAAGTGGGCGTCATCATGCAGGAGAAAAACGACACGGCGAAAGCCAAAGCGGTTTACCAGCAGGTGATTAAACTTTATCCCAATACCGATTCTGCCAAACAGGCGCAAAAACGTCTGGCAAGTATGTAATCTGTACGGTTCAGACCGGATATCGTGTGATTTCTGGTCTTGCCGTATGAAAGGTAAGCAATTGAAGCTTTTAGCAGAAATAAGGGTTGCGCTACCTCAGTAAATCAGTAATATATGCCGCCGTTGCCGGGACACATTGCAAACTTTCTGGCAAGCCTGAAGATGGGTCGTTAGCTCAGTTGGTAGAGCAGTTGACTTTTAATCAATTGGTCGCAGGTTCGAATCCTGCACGACCCACCATCTCCGGTCAGACGCGCGTTTTGTTTGCGTGCCCTTTCAGGATACCGCTTCAGCATTGCTTCACAACCTAAGATGGGTCGTTAGCTCAGTTGGTAGAGCAGTTGACTTTTAATCAATTGGTCGCAGGTTCGAATCCTGCACGACCCACCATCTTACTTCGGGCGCCTGGCGCAGTGAAGGGTTGTAAGCCCCCAGCGGGTCGTTAGCTCAGTTGGTAGAGCAGTTGACTTTTAATCAATTGGTCGCAGGTTCGAATCCTGCACGACCCACCAATTAAGAAGAAAGCGCCTTTAAGGCGCTTTTTTCGTTTCTGCGGCACAGAGTTAAACCTGCCGGATGAGAACCTGCCGCAGCATCGACTGAATCGCCGGGAGCGATTCAGGCTGATGCGCCAGCATCGCCCGCAGGGCGTGGCCCCGGATGGGCACGGCTTATCCTGCACGACCCACCGATTAAGAAGAAAGCGCCTTCAAGGCGCTTTTTTCGTTTCTGCGGCACAGAGTTAAACCTGCCGGATGAGAACCTGCCGCAGCATCAGCCGCAGGGCGGGCGTGCGTTGCCGGGCCAACGCTTCGCGTTTTTATCCGGACTGCCCGCGCCATCCTCTTCTGACCGTATTCCCTGCGCGTTGAACTAATTGGTTGCGAGCAGATTTATCCCCCATCCTGTCCGTCACGGTTTTTTCTGCGCTTTCGCCACCGACAGACTCTTCCAGATATGCATTACCGCGTAGCTGCGCCACGGCCGCCACGACTGCGATCGCGCCTCCGCTTCGGCGGCCGTCAGGCCACCCAGATTATTGCGTACCGCAATGTCTTCTTTAGGAAAGGCATCCGGCCAGCGCAGGGCGCGCATCGCAATATAGTGAGCGGTCCATGGTCCGATGCCCGGTAAGCTCATCAGCCGCGCCATCATCGCCTCAGGCGACAGGGTGGCATTGAACCGTAGCTCACCCGCAGCACAGGCGCTGGCAAAGGCCTGAATCGCCCTGGCGCGGGCGCTGACTATCCCGAGGCGGGCAATCTCATCCAGTGAGGTCTGCGCGATCGTCGCCGGGCGGGCTGAGTAGCGTGACAGATCGGCGAACGGTGTCACGCAGGCTTCACCAAACGCCTGGGCAAAACGGCTGCTCAGCGTGGTCGCGGCTTTCACCGTAATCTGCTGACCGAGTATCGCCCGCACGCCCATCTCAAACCCGTCAAAGGCACCGGGTACCCGCAGGCCGGGATAATCAGCCAGACTCTGCGCCAGCAGCGGGTCCTGCTGCAGATGCGCCGCAATTCGCTGTGGCTGCGCATTGAGATCGAACAGATCGCGCAGCCGACGCAGCAGGGCCGGCAACACCGGCGTTAAGCTGCTGGTGAACTCAACCTGCAACGCCTGTTTTGCCGGCAGATGCGACACGCTGACCCAGCCGCGGTAGTCGCCCAGCGCCACGGTGCGCCGGTAGCAGCCATCTTCAACCGCCTCAATCTCTTTCATCAGGCGGAGCTGCAAAAAGCTGAGCATCGCCTGCCAGTCATAAGGGGGACGATAACTGAGCCGCAGCCGCATGGTATCGCCAGGCTGCAGCTGCGCCGCCGGCAGCGTCTCCTTACGCAAGGCACCGGGCGTCATGCGGTAACGGGCCTGGAATACATCATTAAAGCGCCGCAGACTGCCAAAGCCGCTGGCATAGGCCACGTCAATAATCGGCAGCCGGGTCTCGGTCAGCAGCTGCTTTGCCAGCAACATCCGACGCGTCTGCTTCAGCTCGAGCGGCGAGACGCCCAGCTCCTGCTGCACAATCCGCCGCAGCTGACGTGCGCTGATACCGAACTCTGCCGCAATCTCATCCAGCCCTTCATGCTGCTCCAGCACACCTTCCTCAATGCGCTGCACCAGCCGATCGGCGATGCGATGGGCATGATCAACCGGCGCATTTCCGGGTGCCAGCTCCGGGCGGCAGCGCAGGCAGGGCCGGAATCGGGCTTTTTCAGCGGCTTCGGCGCTGCCGAAGAACAGACAGTTTTTCTGCATCGGCGCTTTCACCGGGCAGATCGGGCGGCAATAGATACCGGTTGAGGTCACGCCGACGAAGAACACCCCATCAAAACGGGTATCACGTGAGGTCAGCGCCTGGTAGGCAATTTCGGGATCGAGCATGGCGTTTCTCCGGCAAATAATGCGCAGCCTACGCCGGAATGAACCTGCAGACTGGCTGTTTTCGGACAGCACAACAGTTTATCGCCATGACCGAAAACAGCCAGCGCGGCCGATAAAAAGTGCGATAATCGCTGCTGAATATGTGAGCGGAGAATCAGCATGTATTACTTCAAACCTATCGTCACCGTTGTCGGTGAACTCAAGCTGGTCGCCAGCGATCGCGGTCTGGTCGGTATTTTGTGGGAAAACGACGATCCGAAACGTACCCGGTTTTTGCCGCAAACCCGTCACGATGAACACCCGGTGTTACAGGAAACGGCCAGACAGTTGATGGAATATTTTGCCGGCGAACGGCGCTTTTTCGAATTGCCGCTCGACTTTGTCGGTACCGATTTTCAGAAAAAAGTCTGGCAGGCGCTGGTGACGATTCCGTTTGGCGAAACCCGCAGCTACAGCCAGATTGCTCGCGAGATCGGTCATCCGCTGGCGGTGCGTGCAGTTGGGGCTGCCAATGGCCGTAATCCGCTTTCGATTATCGCACCGTGCCATCGGGTAATCGGTGCCAACGGTAAACTGACCGGCTTCGCGGGAGGGCTGGAGATTAAAGCCTTTTTGCTGGCGCTGGAAGCACCTCAGGCCGCGCTGACGCTGGCAGAGGAAAAGCAGCCGGGCTGAAGCGCAATAGCGTGCGGTTGCAGACAAAAACTCCACGACACACCGACACATTTCCGCTATCGTGTTTAGCATATAAAACACGATGGCGGGAACAACGCCATATGTCGCCTTAACAGGCCATTTTCGTTAATTAGATAAAACGAGAGCTGTGTCATGAGTGTGATGTTCGATCCCGAGAGCGCCGTTTACCCTTTCCCGCCCAAGCCTGCCCGACTGACTGATGATGAAAAGGCGGCCTATCGTGAGAAAATCAAAGCGTTACTGAAAGCACGCAATGCCGTGATGGTGGCGCACTACTACACCGACCCGGAAATTCAGGCGCTGGCGGAAGAGACCGGCGGCTGTGTCTCCGACTCGCTGGAGATGGCGCGCTTCGGCAGTAACCATCCGGCGACGACCCTGCTGGTGGCAGGCGTACGCTTCATGGGAGAAACCGCCAAAATCCTCAGCCCGGAGAAAACCGTGCTGATGCCGACGCTGCAGGCCGAATGTTCCCTCGATCTGGGCTGCCCGATTGAGGAGTTCAACGCCTTCTGCGATGCCCATCCCGATCGTACCGTGGTGGTCTACGCCAATACTTCTGCGGCGGTGAAAGCGCGCGCCGACTGGGTGGTGACCTCCAGCATCGCGGTTGAACTGATTGAACATCTCGACAGCCTCGGCCAGAAAATCATCTGGGCACCGGATCGCCATCTTGGCCGCTACGTGACGCAAAAATCGGGCGCGGATGTGCTGTGCTGGCAGGGTGCCTGCATCGTACATGACGAGTTTAAAACCCAGGCGTTGCAGCGGATGAAAGCGCTCTATCCTGAGGCGGCGGTGCTGGTGCATCCCGAGTCGCCGCAGGCGATTGTCGATCTGGCCGACGCGGTGGGGTCTACCAGCCAGCTGATTCAGGCGGCGAAATCGCTGCCGCATCCGCAAATGATCGTCGCGACCGATCGCGGCATCTTTTATAAAATGCAGCAGGCGGTTCCGGTAAAAGAGCTGCTGGAAGCGCCGACCGCCGGAGAAGGAGCAACCTGTCGCAGCTGCGCACATTGCCCGTGGATGGCGATGAACGGCCTCAGGGCGATTGCAGAGGCGCTGGAGTCGGGTAGGGCAGATCATCAGGTTCAGGTTGCCGATGACCTGCGAGAGGCCGCATTGCTGCCGCTTAATCGCATGCTATCCTTTGCAGCAGATCTTAAACTCAACGTGAAAGGAAACGCCTGAGGCGTTTCTTTGACAGGTGCCAGCCATGGATTTCTTCAGCACGCACAATATTCTGGTGCATATTCCGCTCGGTGCGGGCGGTTACGACCTCTCGTGGATTGAAGCGATTGGCACCCTGGCGGGTTTACTCTGTATCTGGCTCGCCAGCCTGGAAAAGATCGTCAATTATCCGTTTGGCCTGATTAACGTCACGCTGTTTGCGGTGATCTTCTTTCAAATCCAGCTCTATGCCAGCCTGCTGTTGCAGCTGTTCTTTTTCGTCGCCAATCTCTATGGCTGGTACGCCTGGAGTCGGCAGACGGATGACCATCAGGCGGCGCTGAAGATTCGCTGGCTGCCGTTACCCAAAGCACTGGCCTGGGCAGCCGGCTGCATCATCGCGATTGCGCTGATGACGCGCTATATCGATCCGGTGTTTGCGCTGCTGACGCGGGCGGCGGTAACGCTGATGAACGGTCTCGGACTGGCGGTGGCGATGCCAGCGCTGCAACCGGATGCGTTCCCGTTCTGGGATTCCTGCATGATGGTGCTGTCGATTGCGGCGATGATCCTGATGACGCGCAAATATGTTGAGAACTGGCTGCTGTGGGTAATCATCAACGTGATTAGCGTAATGATTTTTGCGCGTCAGGGCGTGTATGCGATGTCGCTGGAATATGTGATTCTGACGCTGATTGCGCTGAACGGTTCGCGGATGTGGATTCGCAGCGCGCGGCAACAGGGTTCCCGCGCGCTATCGTCTTAGTGAGCGTGATGCTCACCCGGCGCGTGACTGTGGTCATGATGGACGTGACCGGCCGCTGAGCCACTGTTCATGCCGAGTTCGCACTCGGCACCGGCACACGGCTGGTACTCCATCTGCACGGTGGCGTGCGCAATCTGATAGTGCTGCTGCAGATAATCATGAATACGGTGCAGCAGCGCGTCATGATCGTAAGGCGGGATCACCTGCACGTGCAGCGTCAGCAGCGGTTTCTCGCCGACCTGCCACAGATGTACATGATGCACGTTACGCACTTCGGCAATATTGAGCGTCAGATCGCGGATCAGTCGGGTGACATCCAGCGAACGCGGCGCACCTTCCAGTAACTCCTGCAGGCTTTCGCGCAACAACGCCCAGGCGCTGCGCAGCACCAGCAGCGATACCAGCAGCGACAGGATTGGGTCAATCGGCGTCCAGCCGGTCAGCATAATAATCACCGCCGCCACGATAGCACCCACCGATCCCAGCAGATCGCCCATCACATGCAGCGCCGCGGCGCGCACGTTCAGATTCTTCTCTCCGCTGCCGTGATGCAGCAACCAGAACGACAGGATATTGGCCAGCAGACCCGCGATCGCGATACCCAGCATCAGTCCGCCGGTCACCGGTTGCGGATCGGCAAAGCGACGCAGCGCCTCCCAGACGATCAACGCGGTAATCGCCAGCAGGGCCAGCGCATTGACAAACGCGGCCAGCGTGGTCAGGCGAAGCAGGCCAAAGGTATGGCGGGCATTGGGTTTGCGGCGAGCAAACTGCACTGCCAGCAGCGCCATCAGCAGCGCGGCGGCATCGGTCAGCATATGACCGGCGTCGGCCAGCAGCGCCAGCGAGCCAGACAACCAGCCGCCAATCACTTCGGCGACCATAAACAGGGTGGTGACGCCAAACGCGGCCGCCAGACGGGTGCGATTACTATCCTGCCCGCTATGAGTGTGGGTGTGTGCCATAAGAATCCAGTTTTTTCAGTAACCTGTTAGTCAATAATATCAGTAATCGCCACGTTTCAGACGTGTCCTGATGCTGTTTTGCCTGTTCCGCCAGCTGCTGGCTGAGCTGCGCGCCTTTCTCCAGTCCCACCAGTAACCAGCTGCCTTTCATCCGGTGAGCGGCTTCCGCTAATCCGTGCGGGTCCGACTGCTCGCGCGCCGTGGTGAGCCGCGCCAGATCCTGGCTCACCGTGTCGCGCAGCGTCTGGCTCAGGCGGCCGAGAAACTTGTCGTTGTGCTGCGCCAGCCGCAACAGATTGTCATCCAGCGCCGCCAGCGGATCGGCCTGCCACTCGGCCAGCAGCGCACTGAGGTCGGATAACTGCACCGGTTTGATCAGCACCCGCTCGCCCGCCGCCAGCGGCTGTGCCAGCAGTTGGGCGTCGGCTGAACAGAGCACCCGCATCGCCTGACGGCCACGCTGGCGGTCACGACGGCGCAACAGCCGCAGCAGCAGCGTACCGTCAGGGCGCGGCATCATCTGATCGATAAACAACAGGTCATACGGCTGTTGCGCATCGGCCCGCAACAGATCGCGTCCCTGTTCGAAGATGTCAGCCTGGATAGCAAAGCGCGCCAGCTGCTGCTGCATCACCAGCAGATTGGTGGGATGATCATCCACAATCGCCACGCGCAGCTGAGGATAACCGGGCAGGGTGGACTCGCTGCTGTGGCTGACCGGTTCGCAGGGTTGCAGCGGCAGTGTGACGGTGACCTGAGTACCGTGGCCGGGCTGAGAGCTGAGCCGGATATCGCCTCCCATGCGCAGCACCATTTCACGGCAGATAAACAGCCCAAGACCGCTGCCCTGCACCGAAACCGATCGACCGGACGGCGCCTGATACCAGGGATCGAACAGCTTCTGCTGCTCATCGGCTGGAATACCGCTGCCGCTGTCGCTGACCGTCAGCTCCAGCTGCTGCCGGGCCGCCAGGGTCAGGCGGATCTCACCGTGGCGGGTAAACTTCAGCGCATTGGTCATCAGATTATTCACTACCTGCTGCAACCGATCGGCATCGATCAGGATCGCCTCAGGCAATGGCGTCAGTGCGTCAACCAGCAGCCGCGGTCCGTCAGCGCGCATTAACGGATGGTAAAAATGCTGCTGCTGTTCGAGCCACTGCGGCAGAGCCAGCGGACGCGGTGACAGGGTGAAGCTGTTGCTCTCAATTCGCGCGTGATCCTGCAGGTCATTAAGCAGGGTCAGCAACGACTGCGCGCTGCTGTGCAGCAGCGTCAGATTCTGGCTACTGTGCTGCTGCTTTTCCAGTTCCAGCAGCCCGAGGATCGCCTGCATCGGGGTGCGCAGCTCATGGCTGACGGTCGCCAGAAACTGACTTTTCATCGCATTGGCGCGCTCCGCCTGCTCACGCTGCTGGCGTTCACGGCGCTGCTGCCAGTAACGGCGGGCCAGTAACAGCAACAGCAAGGCGATCGCCGCCCCGGCAATCGCCAGCACCATCATCGGTAAGGAGCGCATCACCATCACGCTGCCCGGCTGCGGTGGCGTCGACCAGCTGTCCCGCATCTGGCTCTGGGTTTCTGCCGGGATCTGCTGTAGTGCCCGATCCAGCAGCGCGCGCAGCACCGGCTGGTCGGACGTGACGCCCAGCGCGATCGGCCAGGCGATGTCGCTGGCGGCAAAGGCAAGATGGATACGGACGTCGTTGCGGCTGGCGATGCGCCAGCGGGCCGACAGCACATTATCGACCAGCGCATCGATTTGTCCTTTAGCCAGCGCATCGTACAGGCTGTTGCGATCGGTAAAGCGTTGCGGCTGCAGATCGTCAGGCAGCAGCCGCTGCGCCAGATCGTCCTGCAACACTCCGACGCGTTTACCGCGCAGATCGCGCCAGTGCGTCAGGGTGTCGGGCTGGATGCTGTAGATGCCCCACAGCGCGCGCCATACCGGCAGCGAGGTGCTCTGCATGGCATCACCGTTAAGCGGTTGCATCAGCTGCAGCATCGCCTGCTGCTGACCGAGCAGCGTGGCGGCCTGGCGGGGATTGCTGACCCACACCGGCTCAAATTGCAGCCCGGTACTCTGGGCAATCACTTTCAGCAGTTCCACCCCATAGCCGCGCGCCGTACCGGTGCTGTCGCGATAGCTCCACGGATAGTTATCCGGCTCGGCGGTGTAACGCACGCGCGGATGGGCAGCAATCCACGCCCGCTCATCCGGGCTGAGCATCAGGGTCTGGGTATCCTGATAGCGCGGCAGAATGCTGCTCCAGCGCGCCTGAAGAGTATTCATCAGTTCGGCAGGCAGCTGACGCAGGCTCTGATTAATCCAGCCAATCAGTTGCGGATCGCGGCTGACCGCACGCAGATTGACCTGTCCGGCTTCTATCCGCGAGGCGATCTGATAAATCTGACCCTGCTGCAGCTGGCTCAACAGAAAGCCGGCGCTGGTCTCATCCGCCACCACATAATCGTTCTGCTGATTAAGCAGGGTGTAAAGGGCCTGCAAATCGCTGCTGTATCGCCGCCAGTGATGACGCGCCGCCAGCGCCGGCGGCAGCTGTGCCAGCGTTGTGTCACTGATCGCCAGTTGGGCATTCTGGCTGTTAAACATCACCGCACGCTGATTTTGCTGATTACGGTAGATGCGCAGCGGGCTGCTGAACCAGTTATCACTGCTGAGGATGCCGTCCGGCAAAGGGGCGGCCAGCATACCGAGGGCAAAATCGATCTGGCCGTCGTTCAGCGCCTGTAACAGATGCGCCTGATCGGCATACAGCGTCAGGCTGAACTGGGCACCGGTCAGCTGGCGCAGCGCCGAGAGATAATCGGCATTGATACCGTACAGATCGTTGCCGATGCGCATCGCCCACGGCGCGTTATTCTCTTCCAGCAGGCCGACGCGCAGCATCCGGCCCTGCATGGTTTCGGCGCGATTCACCGGCAGCATCATTGGCAGGTTAACGCTGCTGACCGGACGAACGTCTGCCCGGGCTCCGCCCCACAGCAACAGCAAAATCAGCAACGCGTATCTCACTGCTGCGCCTTCCACAGGTCGGCCAGTTCCACCACCGAACGGGCGCCGGTTTTTTCCAGAATATTCTTTTTATGGGTGCTGACGGTTTTGTTGCTGATGTGCAGTTGTTCGGCGATTTGCAGGTTCGATAAGCCGCTGGCCAGCAAGGCCAGCACCTGACGCTCTTTTTGCGTCAGCGGCAGCTCCGGGCCATCTTCAATGACGGGAAAGGCGGTATGGCCGCCCAGCACCGCCAGAATGGCGCTGAGTAACTGCTCCATCCGCTGACTTTTCACTACGTAACCTGCTGCACCCAGCGCCTGCGCACGTCGCATGGTGTGCTGGGTTTGCTGGGCCGAGTAGATCAGCACCGGACAATCCGGCAGATGAATTTTCAGGCGACGCAGAATTTCCAGCCCGTCACCATCCGGCAGGCCAATATCCAGCACGATAATATCCAGCGGCAAGGACAGAAAGGGGCGCGCCGCTTTTTCGCTGCTGGCCGGGTAGAGCGTAATCGGAATCGGCGATTGGGTCAGTGCAGCCTCAAGGGCGACTTCGACCAGTGGATGATCATCAATCAGAAGCAATGCGGCCATGAACGTTTCCCTGTTAATTTCACCGGCTCAGCATAGCGGAAGAGAAGAGAGGAGGGGAGAAAAAGACAGGAGAGCAGGCGCTCTCCTGATCGGACAGAATTACTGCGACGTGCCGTCGGTTTTGGTATTAACGTCACCGCCACCTTCTTTAGTCTGCACTTTCTTATTAATGTTCGGGCATTTGCCGTCTTTACATTGACTATTCTGGTCAATTTCATTTGCAGACATATTACCGCTGCTGGTGTTACTGCCCGCGGCGGCCGGATTGGTGTTGGTGCCGGTATTATTAATATTGCTGTTATCCACTTTATTTGGCGGCAGGTTCTCTTTTGCACCGCCCGCCGCTGCGCCCGCATCGGCAGCCTGGTTAGCCGTACCGTTGTTGCTGCTCGCCGCCATTGCCGCGCCGCTGCTCAGTGTCATCGCTGCTGTTAAAAAGAGTAAGGCAAACTTTTTCATCATTATGCTCCCGTTAATTAATGAAGTTGCTGCTTCAAGCCCAGAGGTGCAGTTTGGATAAAAGAATCCCTGACGAAATAAAATTCGCCGGTTGGCTTAAACAGGGTGATTTAATCGGGTAAGCAGTCCATTCCTCAGTGCTTACCATTAAAAAGTCTAGACGCTTACCCGATTAATGCAAATATCACCCGCACATTTAACCCGCAGCGGGAATTTACACCCCTGACGCTTCGGGCTACATTGGTCGGGTTGTGCCCGGCGCGCGCTGGGCCAGAAATAATATGGAATCAGTATGAATTACCAGAACGATGATTTACGCATTAAAGAGATCAAAGAGCTGTTACCGCCGGTAGCACTGCTTGAAAAATTCCCGGCGACCGATCGCGCGGCAGAAACCGTTTCTCAGGCGCGTCAGGCGATTCATCAGATTTTACAGGGACAGGACGATCGTCTGCTGGTGGTGATCGGGCCGTGCTCGATTCATGACACCGAAGCAGCAAAAGAGTACGCCGCTCGCCTGCTGACGCTGCGCAACGAACTGAAAGGCGAGCTGGAAATCGTGATGCGGGTCTATTTTGAAAAGCCGCGTACCACGGTGGGCTGGAAAGGGCTGATCAACGATCCCTACATGGACGGCAGCTTCCAGCTGAACGACGGACTGCGTCTGGCGCGTAAACTGCTGCTGGATATCAACGACAGCGGCTTACCGGCGGCGGGCGAGTTCCTGGATATGATCACCCCACAGTACGTGGCCGATCTGATGAGCTGGGGGGCGATTGGTGCCCGCACCACCGAGTCACAGGTTCACCGTGAGCTGGCGTCAGGCCTCTCTTGTCCGGTGGGCTTTAAAAATGGCACTGACGGCACCATCAAGGTGGCTATCGACGCCATCAACGCCGCCGGTTCACCGCACTGCTTCCTGTCGGTGACCAAATATGGCCATTCGGCGATTGTCGAAACCAGCGGTAATGCCGATTGCCACATCATTCTGCGCGGCGGCAAAGAGCCAAACTACAGTGCGCAGCACGTCAGCGAGGTCAAAACCGGTCTGGCGAAAGCCGGTCTGCCGCAGCAGGTGATGATCGACTTCAGCCACGCTAACAGCAGCAAGCAGTTCCAGAAGCAGATGCTGGTGGCGGACGATGTGGCGCAGCAGATGATCAACGGCGAGCGGGCAATTGTCGGCGTGATGATTGAGAGTCATCTGGTGGAAGGCAATCAGAGCCTCGAGAGCGGTGAGCCGCTGGTCTACGGCCAGAGCGTCACTGACGCCTGCATCGGCTGGGATGACACCGATAAAGTGTTACGCCAGTTAGCGGCAGCGGTAAAACAGCGTCGCGGCTGAAGGCAGCGCGCATAAAAAAGGCCAGACTCACGTCTGGCCTTTTTGCGTTTTAGCGCAGAATTATTTGGCTTTACCCTGGTTAGCGACGGCCGCGGCTTTCGCTGCGATCTCGTCGGCATCACCCAGGTAGTAACGTTTCAGCGGTTTGAAGTTTTCATCGAACTCATACACCAGCGGCACGCCGGTTGGGATGTTCAGTTCGAGGATCTCATCTTCGCTCAGGTTATCCAGATATTTTACCAGCGCACGCAGTGAGTTACCGTGGGCGGCGATAATCACTTTCTCACCGCTTTTGATGCGCGGCAGAATGGTGTCATTCCAGTAAGGGATCACGCGCTCGATGGTCAGCGCCAGGCTCTCAGTGGTCGGCAGCTGCTCAGGGGTCAGTGACGCATAGCGTGGATCGTGGCCAGGGAAACGCTCATCAGCACGGTCCAGTTCTGGTGGAGTAACGGCAAAGCCGCGACGCCACTGCTTAACCTGCTCATCACCATACTTGGCGGCGGTTTCTGCTTTATCCAGACCCTGCAGCGCACCGTAGTGACGCTCGTTCAGACGCCAGGTTTTTTCGACCGGCAGCCAGGCCTGATCCAGCTCATCCAGCACGTTCCACAGGGTGTGGATAGCACGCTTCAGTACTGAGGTGTAAGCAAAATCAAAAACAAAGCCTTCTTTCTTCAGCAGTTGACCTGCTGATTTGGCTTCGCCACGACCTTTTTCAGAAAGGTCAACATCATACCAACCGGTAAAGCGGTTTTCGTTGTTCCACTGGCTTTCGCCGTGTCGCACCAGAACCAGCTTAGTTACAGCCATAGCTTAACTCCTTAATACTGTGATGTTTCTGTGAGAATGGAAACCTGCTGCTGCCAGCCCGTTCAACGAGCCAATTGCGCCATACCATAACGGAAAAGCGGGCAGCGCGTAAGCCTGTCGGTAACGCACTGCGCGTTTTTCAGCCGGTGACTCAGCGCGGCGTGAAGCGATAACGCGTCACCGATTCCCAGCGATCTCCCGGCTGCAGCCAGCAATCGGCCTGCGGCCATTCAGCATGATTAGGCGAGTCCGGCAAAAACTCGCTCTCCAGCGCAATGCCCTGAAAAGCAGTATAGCTCTCCTGCTCACGAGCACGGGTGCCTGCCAGATAGTTAGCCGAATAGAACTGCAACGCCGGTGCCGAGGTGGTGACACTGAGCTGCAGTTTGCCATCTTCTGACCAGAGTTCTGCCGCGGGCTGACTGGCGTCCCCGGCGCTGTTCAGCAGGAACGCGTGGTCATAACCCTTCACCGCACGCTGATCGTCGTCGGCGAGGAAATCCTGCGCCACTGGTTTGGCCTGACGAAAATCGAAACTGGTGCCCGCCACCGCTTTCAGCGGCGCATTCGGAATACCCTCGCTGTCGACCGGCAGATAACTGTCGGCGTGCAGTTGTAAGCGATGCTGACGCGCGTCGCCATGATGCGCATCAAGGTTAAAGTAAGCATGGTTGGTCAGGTTGACCGGACAGGCCTGATCGCAGCGCGCTTCATACTGAATGCTCAGGCAGTTATCGTCATCCAGCTGATAGCGTAGATCGGCAATCAGGTTGCCCGGATAGCCCTGGTCGCCATCGGGCGAATCCAGCCGATAGTGCACCTCGGTTTCCGACTGACTGACGATCTGCCAGCGGCGCTTATCAAAACCTTGCGGGCCACCGTGCAGCTGATGCGGGCCCTGATTAGCCGCCAGCTGCCGGTTAAGTTTATTCAGCTTCGCGCCGGCAATACGGTTGGCGTAGCGTCCGACCGTGGCACCCAGATAGGCATCCTGATGCAGGTAATCTGACGGCGTGGCGCAGCCGAGCAGCGCCTCACGCACCGTGCCATCCTGCATCGGAACACGGGCCGACAGCCAGGTTGCGCCCCAGTCCATAAATGTCACCAGCATGCCGTTCGCATTACGCAACACGGTGATGCGCCACGGCTGGCCGTCCGGCGCATGAGAATTGACGTCGTTTAACATGGGCCGGCTCCCGCTGAGGCTTTACAGACGTAGAAGGTCTCTTTGATGCCGGTCTGCGCTTCATACTGCTCCGCCACCGCAGCTTTCACCTGATCGACCAGATCGAGCGGCATCAGCGCCACGATACAGCCGCCAAAGCCGCCGCCGGTCATGCGCACGCCGCCGCGCTCGCCGATTTGGGCTTTAACAATCTCTACCAGCGTATCGATCGGTGGAACGGTGATCTCAAAATCATCACGCATTGAGGCGTGAGATTCCGCCATCAGCTGGCCCATACGCGTCAGGTCACCGCGGGTCAGCGCATCTGCTGCTTCCAGCGTGCGGGCATTTTCCGTCAGCACGTGACGAACGCGCTTCGCTACCTGCGGATCGAGTTGCGACTGCGCCGCCTCAAATTCAGCCAGTTCAACGTCACGCAGCGCAGGCTTGTTGAAGAAGCGCGCGCCGGTTTCACACTGCTGGCGGCGGGTGTTGTACTCGCTGCCGACCAGGGTACGGCGGAAGTTAGAGTTGATGATCACTACCGCAATGTCTTCCGGCATCGAGACCGGACGGGTACCCAGCGTGCGGCAATCGAGCAGCATGGCGTGATCTTTCTGACCGAGCGCCGAAATCAGCTGGTCCATGATGCCGCAGTTACAGCCGACGAACTGGTTCTCAGCTTCCTGACCGTTGACCGCAATTGCCGCGCCGTCCAGCGGCAGATGGTAGAGCTGCTGCACCACGGTGCCGACCGCCACTTCCAGCGAGGCAGAGGAACTCAGGCCTGCGCCCTGCGGCACATTGCCACTGATCACCATATCGATACCGCCGAAATCGGCGTGGCGCTGTTGCAGGTGTTTCACCACGCCGCGCACATAGTTGGCCCACATCGGCTGCTCAAGGCTGACGATCTCTTCATCCAGCGAGAAGCTGTCTTCGGCATTGTCGTAATCGACCGCGACGACCCGAATCTGACGATCGTCACGACGGGCGCAGGCGATTACGGTCTGATAGTCGATGGCGCACGGCAGCACAAAGCCATCGTTGTAGTCGGTATGTTCGCCAATCAGATTAACGCGACCCGGAGCCTGAATGGTGTGGGTAGGCGCATAGCCGAAGGTCTCAGAGAAGACCTGCTGCGTGATGGTTTTTAAGCTCATTATTGTGCCTCACGGAAGTGAACGTCGCTGACAGAACGCAGACGTTCCGCCGCCTGTTCCGCCGTTAAATCGCGTTGGGTTTCGGCCAGCATTTCATAGCCAACCATGAATTTACGCACCGTTGCTGAACGCAGCAGCGGCGGATAGAAGTGTGCATGCAACTGCCAGTGATCGTTGGCTTCACCGTTGAACGGCGCGCCGTGCCAGCCCATCGAGTAGGGGAAAGAGCACTGGAACAGATTGTCGTAGCGGCTGGTCAGCAGCTTGATCGCTTTCGCCAGATCGCTGCGCTGCGCCTGATTAAGATCGGTCAGGCGTTTAATATGCGCTTTGGGCAGCAGCAGGGTTTCGAACGGCCACGCCGCCCACCACGGCACCACGGCCAGCCAGTGATCGGTCTCGACCACGGTGCGACTGCCATCCTGCTGTTCACGCGCGAGATAATCGACCAGCATCGGCGAACCGTGTCGGTCAAAGTAAGCACGCTGATGGTCGTCTTCGCGCTGTGCTTCATTGGGCAGGAAGCTGTTGGCCCAAATCTGACCGTGCGGATGTGGGTTAGAACAGCCCATCGCCGCGCCTTTGTTTTCAAACACCTGCACCCACGGGTAGTGCTGACCCAGATCGGCCGTCTGCTGCTGCCAGGTGCGAACCACTTCTTCCAGCGCGCTCAGCGACATCTCCGGCAGGGTTTTACTGTGATCCGGTGAAAAGCAGATCACCCGACTGGTGCCGCGTGCGCTTTCACAGCGCATCAGCAGATCGTCGCTCTCTGGCGCGTCTGGCGTGTCGGTCATCAGCGCAGCAAAGTCATTGGTAAAGACATAAGTGCCGGTATAGTCAGGGTTTTTGTCACCGGTAATGCGGGTATTGCCGGCACACAGGAAGCAGTCAGGATCGTGCGCCGGTAAGGTATTAACCGCCGGCGTCTCCTGCGCGCCTTGCCATGGGCGTTTGGCACGATGAGGTGAAACTAAAATCCATTGATCAATCAGTGGATTGTAACGGCGATGCGGGTGATCGACCGGGTTAAATTTTTCCATGTTGAATCCTGGTAAGCGTCAAAAGCCAGAAAGGCATCGGTAAAAAGTAGCACATCAGCGCGCCCGAAAGCGTGATCAAGTCTGGATAAATGGTATCGTTTACACAAGCTGAATATTCTCATTTAGTGGCATTGTGTCGGCAGGGCTGGCAGAAAAGGGCGAAGGGAATGGTAGCGGTTACACCTGAAGGCAAAGCAGACGCCGGCTGACCGGCGTCTGGCGGGATTACCCGAGCTGTTGCTGCTGGTAGTGGTAACGGCCGTCGCTGGCAACAAAGCTCAGACGGTGCGTGATGCACTGCGGCGCATCCTCGGCGTGGTGCGAAACAAACAGCAGCTGAGTACGGCCTTCGCCGATCAGCACATCGACAAAGCGCCGCACCAGCTGGCGGTTGATCGGATCAAGTCCCTGCAGCGGCTCATCAAGAATCAGCAGCGTCGGGTGTTTCACCAGCGCGCGGGCAATTAACACCAGCCGCTGCTGTCCCCAGGAGAGGCTGTGGAAGGGGGCATCGGCCTGCGCAGGGGTCATGCCGAGCAGCGCCAGCCACTGCCGGGCCAGCGACTTCTGTCGGTCAGACGCTGGCTGATAGAGACCAATCGAATCGAAGAAGCCTGACAGGATCACCGTAAGCACATTGACGCTGACGCGATAGTCGAGATGCAGGCTGCTGCTGACATAGCCGATATGCTGCTTGATCTCCCAGATGGTTTCACCGCTGCCGCGCCGGCGGCCAAACAGCGTCAGATCGTTGCTGTAGCCTTGCGGATGGTCACCGGTCACCAGGCTGAGCAGGGTTGATTTGCCCGCCCCGTTCGGACCGATAATCTGCCAGTGCTCGCCGGCATTCACCTGCCAGCTAAGACCGTCGATCACCGGCCGATCGTGATAAGAGACGACGCCGTTGCGCAGTATCACGCGCGGCGCATCATCGGCCAGCGACGGCAGCTGGTCCGGCGCATCGGCTTCCGGCAGCGCCATGCCCAGCAGTTGTTCACTGTGCGCCAGCTGCGCCACCAGCGCTTCGGCTAAAATCGCCTGCCGTGGGCCAATATGGGTCAGGGTACACTCTGCCAGCACCCCGATTTGCTGAATATAGTCAGGGATATCATCAAACCGGTTGAGCACCAGCACCAGGGTAAATTCGGGCTGCTGCAGGCTGCGTAAGGTTTCGGTCAGGCTGGCGCGTGACGCCACATCCAGCCCGTCAAACGGCTCATCCAGAATCAACAGATCCGGCTGCTGCATCAGCGCCTGACAGAGCAGAGTCTTGCGGCTTTCGCCGGTAGAGAGGTATTTAAAGCGGCGCGACAGCAGGTGATCGATGCCGAACTGGCTGGCCAGTTGCTCACAGCGTGCGGGCTGCTGCACCTCCGCCTGAATCACCTCTGCCACGGTCAGGCCGGTATCCTCTTCACCTTCGCTGAGCAGGTCAGTGTTGTTGCGCTGCCACTCATCGGCCACCAGCTTTTGCAACTGCTCAAGCGACAGCCGCGTCGGACGCTGAAAATCACTGCTGACCGAGCCGGCAAGCGGCGCAAGTTCGCCGGAGAGGGCGCGGGCCAGCGACGACTTGCCGCTACCGTTGGCACCGACAAAAGCCCAGCTTTCGCCACGCTGAAGCTCAACCTGATTCAGGGTCAGGACCCGGGTATCGCTAAGACGAAACGTGCCTTGCGAAATCTGCAATGAAGCCATGATCTGTTCCATTTTTTGCATCGTGTTACTGAGTTGTAACCACTGGACGCGATGAAGTCAAATCAGGCGGGGTAAATCACAATAAGGTCGCGACGATCGCATGGTCAGCATTAAAACTGGCTATCACCGCGTCGCCCGGCTGCAGCGCCTGCTGGTGTATCGCGTCGTTGCTCAGGGTGGCGCACAGGGTTTCACCGCTGGGCAACTGCATTAACAGTTCGCTGAACGTCTCGCCGGGTTCTATCGCGCTGACGGTGGCGGCCAGCTGATTATCGTGGTCTGCGGCGTCACGGCGCACCTGAATCCATGGCGCTTTGATTAACACCAGCACCTCTTTGCCGGCGGCCAGCTGCAGCCGATCGGCGCTGCGCTGCGTCAGCGCGACCTTAAGCTGGGTCACCCCGTCAGCCAGTAGCACCTGCAGGTGTTGCAGTACCGGCTGCGAATCGTTACTGATCACCGTACCAAACAGCTGGTTGCGGGCGCTGGTCTGTAAAGAAAAGCGGGCGATG
Source organism: Pantoea sp. PGP6 (assembly GCF_053474785.1). NCBI lineage: Bacteria > Pseudomonadati > Pseudomonadota > Gammaproteobacteria > Enterobacterales > Erwiniaceae > Pantoea > Pantoea sp. PGP6. Next base: position 3,097,697 of record NZ_JBQBMA010000001.1, on the reverse strand, counting down.
GCGGCCAGCAGGCTGTCGAGCGGCAGAGCGTCCTGCTGCAGCGCATCAAACGCTTTTTGCTGGATCTGCTCCATCAGGTGAAACAGCTGAATCAGTCGCTCGCCGTATCGCGTCAGGGTGGCACCGCCGCCGCCTTTGCCGCCGGTCGCGCGCGCCACCAGCGTCTCATCAGCCAGCTGGTTCATCTCATTGATCGCATCCCAGGCGCTTTTGTAACTGATGCCCGCCAGCTTTGCGCCCTGACTGATAGAGCCGGTTTGCTGTACCCGTTTCAGCAGTTCGATACGACGTGGATCGGCAAACAGTTTTTGCTGTAAACGAATATGGAGGGAAAGTTCGGCTTGCATGGCGACTCCGGCAAAGGGTTAAGGCGTATCTGCGCGATGATAGCGGCGTTTCGGGGCCAAAGTAAAAGCACGAAAAGGGCTGCGCAAATTTTTGCTGACCCGTTACAATCACTTTTTTGTTCACAGAGTGAGACGCTCCATGCTGGAATTACTTAAAAGCCTCGCCGTGGCTATCATTATGGTCCCTATCGTGATGGCAATCATGCTGGGTCTGATCTATGGCCTGGGTGAAGTCTTTAACGTCATCTCAAAATTTGGCCATCGCGAAAAATCGTCAGCCCGTTCGCATAACTAATCCCCCCGACCACGCTCGCTAATCAGGCGGGCGTGGTGCTTTCTGCCGCTGCGCAAACTTCTGCTCATCCTTCTGCTAAAACTGCCGATAATTTTCTGACACTGCCGGAAAGGGCGTTGTATCATTCGCTACACAACGAATAACCGGAGAACATCATGTCTTTAACACACTATCGTTGGGGAATAGCTGCGCTGGTGACAGCTTCCCTGGCAGGCCAGGCGGTGGCAGCGGATAAAATTACGGTCTTTGCGGCGGCGTCACTGACCAACGCTCTGCAGGAAATCGGCAGCCGTTATCAGCAGGAAAAAGGGGTGACGGTAGTCGCTTCGTTCGCTTCTTCCTCGACGCTGGCACGGCAGATTGAGCAGGGCGCACCGGCCGACCTGTTTATCTCCGCCGATCAGCAGTGGATGGATGAGGCGGTGGCGAAAAAAAGCGTCATCGACCGCAGCCGTTATACCCTGCTGGGTAACGATTTGGTGCTGGTCGCGCCGCGCAGCGCATCGGCAAAGCGGGTCGAACTGAACCCGCAGACTGACTGGAAAACGCTGCTGCACGGTGAACGTCTGGCGGTTGGCGATCCGGATCACGTCCCGGCCGGCATTTACGCCAAAGAGGCGCTACAGAAGCTGGGTGCCTGGCAGACGGTTGAACCGTCGCTGGCTGCGGCAAATAATGTGCGGGCCGCGCTGGCGCTGGTGGAGCGCAACGAAACGCCGTATGGCATTGTTTACGGTTCAGATGCGGTCGCCAGTGAGCGGGTGCAGGTGGTGGGACGGTTCCCGGCCTCCAGCCACAAACCGGTGGAATATCCGATGGCGATCGTTAAAGATCGCGATAATGCCGCCGTTAACGCTTTTTATGATTACCTGAAAGGGCCGCAAGCGGCGGTCGTGTTTAAACATTACGGATTCACACCAACCAAATGATACTCAGCGATCCCGAATGGCAGGCGGTTCTGCTTAGCCTGAAAGTCTCTGGCATTGCCGTAGCTGGCAGTCTGCCTTTCGGCATCCTGATGGCCTGGATTCTGGTGCGCTGCCGCTTTCCTGGCAAAGCGCTGCTCGACAGCCTGATTCATCTGCCGCTGGTGCTGCCGCCGGTGGTGGTCGGCTATCTGCTGCTGATCGGCCTGGGACGGCGCGGCATCATCGGTGAAAAGCTCTACGACTGGTTCGGCTTCAGCTTCGCTTTTAGCTGGCGCGGCGCGGCGCTGGCGTCGGCGGTGATCGCGTTTCCGCTGATGGTGCGCGCCATCCGGCTGGCGCTGGAGGCGGTTGATATCCGGCTGGAACAGGCCGCCCGCACTCTGGGGGCGGGTCGCTGGCGGGTATTCTTCACCATTACGCTGCCGCTGACTCTGCCGGGCGTGATCGTCGGTACCGTGCTGGCCTTCGCCCGCTCGCTGGGGGAGTTCGGTGCCACCATTACCTTTGTTTCTAATATTCCCGGCGAGACGCGTACCATTCCGCTGGCAATGTACAGCCTGATTGAAACGCCCGGTGCGGAAGGCGCGGCCGCCCGGCTGTGTGTGATTGCCATTGTGCTGGCGCTGGCGTCGCTGCTGGCGTCAGAATGGCTGGCCCGTCTCGGTCGTAAGCGAATGGGGGCCTGATGCTGTCACTCAATTTTGTCCAGCAACAGGGTGATCATCAGCTGGCGATCGACCTGCAGATACCGGCCAAAGGGATCACCGCTATTTTCGGCGTCTCCGGTGCCGGTAAAACCTCGCTGATCAACGCCATCAGTGGACTGACGCAGCCACAGCGTGGCCGGATTCAGTTGCACGATCGTCTGCTGTTTGACGCAGAGCAGCAGATTTCCCTGCCGCCGGAAAAGCGTCGGATTGGCTATGTCTTTCAGGATGCCCGGCTGTTCCCGCACTATCGGGTGCGCGGCAACCTGCAATATGGCATGGCGCCTGAGATGAAAACCCAGTTCGATACCCTGGTCTCCCTGCTGGGTCTTGAAGGATTGTTGTCGCGTTTTCCGCTGTCGCTGTCGGGCGGGGAAAAGCAGCGGGTGGCCATTGGCCGGGCATTACTGACCGCGCCGGATATGCTGTTGCTGGATGAGCCGCTGGCCTCGCTGGATTTACCGCGCAAACGCGAGCTGATGCCTTACCTGCAAAAGCTGGCGAAGCAGGTGGATATCCCGATGCTCTATGTTTCGCACAGCCTCGAGGAGATCCTGCATCTGGCGGATAACGTGCTGGTGCTGGATAGCGGTAAAGTCAAAGCGTTTGGTCCGCTGGAGCGGGTCTGGAGCAGCAGCGCGATGCGGCCGTGGCTGCCGGTCAGTGAGCTGAGCAGCGTGCTGCGGGTACAGGTGCTGGAGCAGCATCCCGACTATCCAATGACCGCGCTGTCGCTGGGTGACCAGCACATCTGGGTCAGCCGGGTTAATCAGCCGCTTAAAACGCCACTGCGGATCCGTATTGCTTCGGCCGATGTCTCGCTGGCGCTGCAACCGCCGCACAACACCTCTATCCGCAATATCCTGCCTGCGCAGGTGGTGGAGCTGGTGGAGGTCGGGGATCAGGTGGAAGTGAAGCTACGCATCGGCATCAGTGAACTGTGGGCGCGCATTACGCCGTGGGCGCGTGATGAGCTGGGCATTCGGCCGGACCAGTGGCTCTATGCCCAGATTAAAAGCGTCTCGGTCACGCCCTGATGACTAAAGGTCCTGATAATGCGTTATTTTTTAATGAAATTATTTAATGAGTCTCTTTTTTTCTGCCTTGTTTCGAATGTTTTATTGAGTAGGCTTCTGACACCTCTGAACAGAGAGCGTGGGTTCTTGCTTTCGTCACTGGTTGTCGTGAAGAGAAGAAGTGGAAAGCCGACATCAATAATCTGATGAGTATTGATATTCAATTCCCTGTCAGGAAGGGTGATATCTCCCAGAAATTTAAGCAAAATTAAAATGTGAAGCCTGTTGGTGGCCCTGAACCGTTACCAGAGGGATTCTGCAACACTTTCTGTGGTTCAGGGCAACGCCCTATAAAATGGCTTTCACCGTGCTTCTGTTTAGCTGGCCTGGATGACATCACTATGCATCAATCAAAGAAGCGTTTGATTCGGGTGGCAGAGCAGCGTGGTCAATAGCGCTATATGTTCCAGAATCGGCTATAACTTCAATCCATGTTCTTTGCAGTATTTAACACTATATACTTCTGATAAAAGATTTTCGACTTCAGGTACGGTCAGTGCAAATACGGCATCACGGAAGAAATATCCAAAATGACGCACGACTAAAAATACTGGCTCTTGTGTTTTCAGATCATTCTCTTCACCGTATTCCAGAATATCGTTGTAACGTCCACCAATGACCTTTTGCTTTGTTTCCTGACGCTGAATAAAGGGTTGTTTAGACCACTCCAGAAATTCATAAAAGGGGGCGGTGTTTTCCGTGATTCGACTATCTGTATAGATAAAGGGAAGCGCAACATAGTCGTAGCCCAGGTCAACGACAAATTGTACAAAGGAGAGGTCGTCCGGAACTTTCATGGGGTAAACTTTAGGTGCGTAGGGAGCAACGATTGAGCCATCCAGGAAAGAATAATAATGCACATCACTGGCATAGCGGGTTAAATGACCAACCTGTAACGATGTACAACCCGTGAGCATCAATGATAATAAAAGCAGAGCCTTGTTGAATATTTTTTTAAACATATCTCATACCTACAGATAAATAAGGGTTATCGGCAGGTGAAAGATAAGCTTTAGCGTTGTTTGATTGAAAATGGTGAGCGGCCTGATATCAAATAGCTTTATATCACTCTTATGGCAGCACTGTTTTTTTGATATCTTTTCCGTCATCAATGCTGGAGTCAGCTTTAATGATTGTTTATGTCATATTGGTTTATATCAATGCCAGGTTTTGAAAAGTTAAGAATGAATAATAAAGTGCAGCGCTCATTTTATAAAAGATTAAAAAAGGCTTTAATGTATACAGACCCTCCTCAGAGTCATGTTGCGTTATCTAGTGTTTTATCCCTGCGTTAAAATTTGTTTTTTGCTTCTCAACGCATTAAATGAAACAGACCCTCTTCATCGGGTCAATGCCGGGCGCGCATTACGCCGTGGGCGCGTGATGAACTGGGCATTCGGCCGGATCAGTGGCTCTATGCCTAGATTAAAAGCGTCTCGGTCACGCCCTGATTACAGCACGTACTGATAGAGCGTCTCAGCAATGCCGGTTTCGAGGTTGGTGCCGATCACTTTTTTGGCGCGCGCTTTAATCGCCTCATCGGCATTGCCCATCGCCACACCCAGACCGGCGGTTTCCAGCATGCTGAGGTCGTTGTAGTTATCCCCGAATGCGATCACATCTGACATGCTCAGTCCCAGCGAGTCGACCCACTGCGCCAGACGCTTGCCTTTGCTGTTGCCGCCTTTAGCGATATCGACCTGATCGTGCCACGACCATTCGCAGGCCAGGCCCAGTTCCGCCTCGACCCGGCTGGCAAACTGCTGCAACTCAGGAATGTTGGGATGCGACAGGGCGAATTTCCAGATGGCGCCCGCTTCGCGCGCTGCGTCGGCTAAATCAGGCACCTGTCTGAACAGCGGACGCTGGTGCGGTGGCAGCGATTCGGCCCAGTTGAGGGTGCGGGTAACATGGCCGGTCGGGGTCTGATACAGCATGGCATCATCGACATACAGCAGCCCATGAATCCCCTGCTGATCCAGCATCTCAATCACCTTCAGCGCCAGTTGGCTATCAAGCGGATCGGCCGCCAGCACCTTTTTGTTCTGATAATCATACAAATAGGTACCGTTACAGCAGATAGCTGGCGTATCGAGTTCTAACGCCTGATAAAAAGGATGGATGGCGCAGTGATGGCGTCCGGTCACGATAGCGACGTGAATGCCCGCCTGACGCGCCTTCTTCAGCGCCTCGACCGACTGCGGCAGAATGGTTTTTGCGGGTGTTAACAGCGTGCCGTCGAGATCGAGGGCAATGACACGGTAGCTCATTAATCCTTCCGTTGGGGTAGGTTAGCGAAGCCTCAAGTCTACACCTGACTCCCCTTGTGAGACAAAAAACCGGGCACAAATGATTCCAGCATGGCTAAAACGCGCTACAGTGACTCACAGATCATCATCAGGCAGCCAAAAAGGAGAATGCATGAAACAAGTTGTCTACACCGCCAGTCCCGAGAGCCAGCAGATCCATGTCTGGCAGATGAATGAAGAGGGTGCGCTGACGTTGCTTCAGGTGACCGATGTCGCTGGCCAGGTTCAGCCAATGGTGGTGAGTCCGAACCGCGATTTTCTCTATGTCGGCGTGCGCCCCAATTTTCGCGTGCTGGCGTTTCGCATCGCGGCTGATGGCACCCTGACCGAAGCCGGACAGGCGCCGCTGCCCGGCAGCCCGACCCATATCTCCACCGATCGCAGCGGTAAATTCCTGTTCTGCGGCTCCTACAATGACGCCTGCGTCAGCGTCAGCCCGATTGGTGAGGATGGCGTGCCACAGGCACCGCTGCAGGTGATCCACGGGCTGGAAGGGTGCCACTCAGCCAATATTGATAACCACAATCAGACGCTCTACGTGCCGGCCCTGAAGCAGGACCGCATTTGCCTGTTTGCGCTGGGCGATGATGGCCAGCTGACGCCGCGTCCGCAGGCGCAGGTCACCACCGTCGAAGGCGCCGGTCCGCGCCACATGCAGTTCCATCCGAACGGTCGTTACGCCTACTGTGTGAATGAACTCGACAGCACGGTCGAAGTCTGGGCGTTAAATGAGGGCAACGTGGCAAGCGTGCAGACGCTGGATATGATGCCACCTGATTTCAGCGGTACCCGCTGGGCAGCAGATATTCATCTGACGCCGGATGGCCGTTTCCTCTACGCCTGTGACCGCACCAGCAGCACGCTGGCGGTGTTCAGCGTCAGCGAACAGGGTGACCAGCTGACTCTGCAAGGTTTCCAGCCGACCGAGACCCAGCCGCGCGGCTTTAATATCGATCACAGCGGGCAGTATCTGGTGGCGGCGGGGCAGAAGTCTCATCACATCGAGGTCTATCGCATTACGGAACCGCAAGGGCTGTTACAACCGCTGGGACGTTATGCGGTTGGACAGGGACCGATGTGGGTTGTTGTGCATCAGCTGCAGGCATAACGCAGTTTCGCACGCCTCCCCGGACGGGGAGGCGTGGCGGGATTACTGATAGTTCACGGTCAGTGACGCGCTCGCCAGCGCGTGAAAATGGACGTTAAAGCCAACCATTGCGCCACTCGCGCCCTCATCCACCTCAATCTTTTCCACATCCAGCGCATGCACGGTGAAAATGTAGCGATGGGTTTCGCCCTGCGGCGGTGCCGCGCCGCCATAGCCAGCCTGACCAAAATCAGTGCGGGTCTGTAGCGCTCCTGATGGCAGTTCGGCTTTGCCGGAACCCGCGCCCTGCGGCAGAGAGGTAGTGCTGGCCGGAATATTGGCAACCAGCCAGTGCCACCAGCCGGAGCCGGTTGGCGCGTCGGGATCGTAGCAGGTCACCACAAAACTTTTGGTGCCTTCCGGGGCCGCTTCCCAGGCCAGATGGGGAGAGATGTTCTCGCCCTGATAGCCCATGCCGTTGAAAACATGCTTCTCAGGCATCTTATCGCCGTCGTTAAAATCCTGACTATAAACGCGCATTGCCTCTCCTCACGTGTCGATGAATAGCCTGTCATCATAACCAAACGCGCAGGCAGTTCCAGCGCTTAGCCCGCTTCAGTCGGCAAAATGTGAAGAATGCTCAAGCGCTGCCCCAATCGCCTGCACCAGTTTGCTCAGCGCCTGCGGCGTGATGATGTACGGCGGCATCAGATAGATCAGCCGGCCAAACGGGCGGATCCACACGCCCTGCTCGACGAAGAACTGCTGCAGCGCCGCCATGTTGACCGCCTGATGGGTCTCGACCACGCCAATCGCGCCCAGCACCCGCACATCCGCTACCTGCGGCGCACTGCGCAGCGGCAACAGCTCCGCCCGCAACTGCTGTTCGATAGCGGCCACCTGACCTTGCCACTCGCCTTCAGCCAGCATCGTCAGGCTTTCGACCGCCACTGCGCAGGCCAGCGGATTGCCCATAAAGGTCGGGCCGTGCATAAAACAGCCGGCCGGACTGCGGCTGATGGTGTCCGCCACCTCACGGGTGGTCAGGGTGGCCGCCAGCGTCAGGGTCCCGCCGGTCAGCGCTTTGCCAACGCACATAATATCGGGCGTGATAGCGGCATGTTCACAGGCAAACAGTTTGCCGGTGCGGCCAAAGCCGCTGGCGATCTCATCGGCAATCAGTAACAGGCCGTAGCGATCGCACGCTTCACGCACCCGCTGCAGATAGCGCGGATGGTAGAAACGCATCCCGCCTGCGCCCTGAACTATTGGCTCCAGAATCACCGCGGCCAGCTGCTGATGATGTTGCTCCAGCAGGCGGGCAAAATCGTCGAAGTCGCGCTCATCCCATCGGTCGTCAAAACCACAGGCCGGAGCCTCGGCAAAGTGATGTTCAGGCAGGTAACCGCGCCACAGGCTGTGCATCGAATTATCCGGATCGCACACCGACATCGCCGCAAACGTATCGCCGTGATAGCCGCGTTTCAGCGTCAGGAATTGCTGACGGACCTCTCCGCGCCCCAGCCAGTATTGCAGCGCCATCTTCATCGACACTTCCACTGCGACCGAGCCGGAATCGGCGAGGAATACGCACTCCAGCGCCGCGGGCGTCATGGTCAGTAGCTGACGGCAGAGCGCCACGGCAGCGGGATGGGTTATGCCGCCAAACATCACGTGGGACATCTGCGTCAACTGCTGGGTCAGCGCCCGGTTCAGTCGCGGATGGTTATAGCCGTGGATCGCCGCCCACCACGAGGACATGCCGTCGATCAGCTCACGGCCATCGGCCAGTTGCAGCTGGAAACCGTGTGCGGCAACCACCGGGTAACAGGGCAGGGGGTCCTGCATTGAGGTGTAGGGATGCCAGATGTGCTGGCGATCAAAGCGGGCGTCTTCAGGCGTGAACATGGGCATCGTAAACCGGAGTTGTAAACCAAAATAAAAAAATATAGTTTACAAGTATAACCACGTTAATCGTCGGGATGACACCCTTTTTTTGGAGCACGCAATGGCACAACGCTGGACAGTCGCACAGGCACAGGCCCTGTTTGATCAACCTTTTCTTGAACTGATGTTTGAAGCGCAGCGGGTGCACCGTCAGCACTTCGATCCGCGCCAGGTGCAGGTCAGCACCCTGTTGTCGATCAAAACCGGTGCCTGCCCGGAAGACTGCAAATACTGCCCGCAGAGTGCGCGCTACAAAACCGGTCTGGAATCGGAACGTCTGATGGAGGTCGAAGAGGTACTGGCCTCGGCCCGGCAGGCCAAAGCGGCCGGGTCGAGTCGTTTCTGCATGGGCGCCGCCTGGAAAAACCCGCATGACCGCGACATGCCTTACCTGGAAAAAATGGTTGAAGGGGTCAAGGCGATGGGGATGGAAACCTGTATGACGCTGGGTACGCTCAGCGACCAGCAGGCGCAGCGACTGGCCAGCGCGGGCCTCGATTTTTATAACCACAACCTCGATACCTCGCCGGAATTTTACGGCAGTATCATCACCACCCGCAGCTATCAGGAACGGCTTGATACGCTGGGCAAAGTGCGTGACGCCGGCATTAAAGTCTGCTCTGGCGGCATTGTCGGACTGGGGGAAACGGTCAACGATCGCGCCGGACTGCTGGTGCAGTTAGCCAATCTGCCGACGCCGCCGGAAAGCGTGCCGATCAACATGCTGGTGAAGGTCAAAGGGACGCCGCTGGCGGATAACGATGACGTGGAGCCGTTCGATTTTATCCGCACCATCGCGGTGGCGCGCATCATGATGCCGACCTCGCACGTCCGGCTGTCGGCGGGCCGTGAGCAGATGAGCGAGCAGACCCAGGCGATGTGCTTTATGGCCGGTGCTAACTCGATTTTCTACGGCTGCAAACTGCTGACTACGCCGAACCCGGAAGAGGATAAAGATCGGGTGCTGTTCCGTAAGCTGGGCCTGAATCCGCAGCACAGCCATACCGACCACGGCGATCAGCAACAGCAGCAGCAGCTCAGCGAGCAGCTGATGCACGCTGACACTGAACAGTTCTATAACGCGGCGCTGTAATGAGCTGGCAGCAACGACTGCAGCAGGCGCTCGTGCAGCGGCGGGCGGCCGATGGCTGGCGGCAGCGACCGGTGATCGATCACCAGACCACCCGCACGTTGCAGAGTGGCGGACGGACCTATCGCCATTTTTCCAGCAACGACTACCTCGGTTTAACGCAGCATCCGGCGGTGATTGCCGGCTGGCAGCGCGGCGCAGAGCAGGCGGGAGCCGGGGCCGGTGCATCCGGTCACGTCACCGGTTATCACCGGCAGCATGCGGAGCTGGAAGCGCAGCTGGCTGACTGGCTCGGCTATGACCGGGCGCTGCTGTTTATCTCTGGTTTTGCGGCGAACCAGGCGGTGATCCATCTGCTGGCAGAGGCTGACGATCGCATCCTGGCGGATAAGTTAACCCACGCTTCGCTGCTGGATGCCGCCAGCCACAGTCCGGCGCAGCTGCGCCGTTTCACGCACAACAGTCCGGCGAGTCTGGCGGCGCGGCTGTCCTCGCCCTGCAGCGGTGAAACGCTGGTGGTAACCGAAGGCATTTTCAGCATGGATGGCGACAGTGCGCCGCTGGCGGCGATAGCGACCCAGACCCGGCAGGCCGGGGCCTGGCTGCTGGTAGACGATGCGCACGGTATCGGCGTGGTGGGCGAACAGGGGCGCGGCAGTTGCTGGCAGCAGGGAATCAAGCCTGAGTTGCTGGTGGTCACCTTTGGCAAAGCCTTTGGCGTCAGCGGAGCCGCGCTGCTGTGCGACGCACAAACCGCCGACTATTTCCTGCAGTTCAGCCGTCATCTGATCTACTCGACCGCCATGCCCGCCGCCCAGGCGTCGGCGCTGCAGGCGTCCCTCGGTCAGGTCCGGCAGGGCGATGAGTTGCGTCAGCGGTTGCAGCAAAATATTCAGCGCTTCCGGCGCGGCGCGGCTACGCTGCCCTGGCAACTGATGGATTCCGCCAGCGCGATTCAGCCATTAATTGTTGGCGGCAATGCGGAAGCGATGGCGCTCTCAGCCCGGCTGGCGGACGCTGGCTGCTGGGTCAGTGCGATCCGGCCGCCAACCGTCCCGCCAGGCACCGCCCGGCTGCGTATTACCCTGACGGCGGCGCATCAGCCGGACGACATCGACAATCTGCTGGAGGCGCTGCATGACGCTGCAGGTTGATAAGCGCGCCGTGGCGCGGGCCTTTGGCCGGGCGGCCGGGCATTATGATGCACATGCTGCCCTGCAGCGGCTGAGCGGTGACGCGCTGCTGGCTCGCGCCCCCGCGCACAGTGGTCCGCAGCTGCTCGATGCCGGTTGCGGCACCGGCTGGTACAGCAAGCAATGGCGGGCGCGTGGTAAGCAGGTGACGGCACTGGATCTTTCACCGCAGATGCTGCAACAGGCGCGCGCCAATGATGCGGCGCAGCACTATCTGGCCGGGGATATCGATGCTCTGCCGCTGGCGGATGCCGGTTTTGATCTGGTATGGAGCAACCTGGCGGTGCAGTGGAGCGACGATCTGTCGCAGGCGCTGAGCCAGTTCAGACGGGTGCTGCGTCCCGACGGCACGCTGCTGTTCTCGACCCTGAGCGCCGGTTCATTGCAGGAAGTGCATCAGGCCTGGTCGTATCTTGACGAACATCCTCACGCCAACCGGTTTCTCAGCGAACAGCAGATCGCGTCAGCCTGCGCAGCCCACCGGCTGAGCTGTGAGTCAGCGCTGATTACCCTGCATTTTCCCGATGCGCTCAGCGCTATGCGTTCCCTGAAAGGGATTGGCGCCACTCATCTGCATCAGGGGCGTGACGGTCCGCTGCTGACCCGGCAACGGCTGGCACAGCTGGAAGCGCACTGGCCGCGCGATCGGCACGGTTTCCGCCTCAGTTATCATTTAATCTATGGAGTAAGTTCATCATGAAGCGCTGGTTTATCACCGGCACCGACACCGAAGTCGGTAAAACGGTCGCCAGTGGCGCGCTGTTACAGGCGGCCCGGGCCGCGGGTTATCGCTGCGCCGGCTACAAGCCTGTCGCCTCCGGCTGTGAGATGACAGCGCAGGGGCTGCGCAACAGTGACGCGCTGGCGCTGCAGCGTTACAGCAGCGTGCCGTTAGACTATCAGCAGGTCAATCCGCTGGCGTTCCTCGAACCCACGTCGCCGCACATCGTCAGTGCCGAAGAGGGCAGGCCGATCACTTCGCTGACCATGTCATCGGGACTGGCGGCGCTGGAGCCGCTGGCTGACTGGATTCTGGTCGAAGGGGCGGGCGGCTGGTACACCCCGTTATCCGCCACGCACACCTACGCCGACTGGGTCAGCAGTGAACAGCTGCCGGTCATTTTAGTGGTTGGCGTCAAGCTGGGCTGCATCAATCACGCCATGCTGACCGCGGATGCGGTACGGGCGCGTGGGCTGCGACTGGCTGGCTGGATCGCCAACACCGTGGTGCCGCCCGGTAACCGTTATCAGGAATATCTCACCAGCCTGCAGCAGCGACTGCCCGCGCCCTGTCTCGGCACCATTCCGTATCTGACCGAAGCGGCGCAGCAGGACAGCTGCGGCCAGTATCTGACCTTACCGGACTAACAAACCTCAGGCCACCGTTAGCCATTTGTTGACGGTGTGGTCATCCAGCTGCGCCATTTTGCCCTGCGCCACGTTACGCCCGCGATGCAACAGCAGAAAATAGTCGGCCACGCGGCGTATCAGCGACAGTCGCTGCTCCAGCAGCAGGATGGTCAGGCCGTAGTCGAGATTCAGGCGGCGAATCAGATTGCCCATCTCCTCCTCCAGCCACGGTGACATACCGTCGGTTGGCTCATCCAGAATCAGCAGCTTAGGCTGTAACACCAGCGCCCGCGCCAGGGCCAGCTGCTGTTGCTGATCGATGGGCAGATCGCCGCTGCGCTGCTGCCGTAACGAATAGAGCGCCGGGAACAGGTCAAACACCATTTCGGGGATGGCGCGGTGGCGGTCAGCCTGATTTGCTCCGGCCAGCAGGGCGATCAGCAAATTATCTTCCACGCTCATCTGGGTAAAAATATGGCGGCCCTGCGGCACGTAGCCAATACCCATCTGCGCCCGCTGCTCCGCCGGCTGTAGCAGCAGGTCGGCGGGCGGTGAGCCATCCTCTTTCCAGGAGATCGATCCGCTGTTAATCGGCAGTCTGCCCATGATGCAGTTCACCAGGGTGGTTTTCCCCATCCCGGGCCGGCCGAGAACGCCGGTGCAGGTGCCAGGCGACAGATCGAGATCGACATCCCACAGAATATGATTTTGACCGTAAAATTGATTTACCGAACGTAAACTCAGCATCTGACACTCTCCTTCCCGATCATTAGCCTGAATGCTTCCGCTCTGTGTCGTCTGGCAAACAAGTTATCAGCAATGGCACGCTCCCCATTGCAGTACAGTGCGCGCGTTGCGCGTTGACGCCACGGATTCTTGCAATTCCCAGGCCAGATTCCGCAGCAACCATTTTTCAGCCAGCAGCGCGGGTCTGTGGCGCTAAAAGATGAGCAATGCTTATCAATTTCTGCCGGTGATAACATTACTGCACTTTTGCAGTGCCAGCGGGCGGCGTTTCTGGTGCAGACGTACAATGATGAGGCAGCGATTCTGATTAGGAATGGGCAACAGATGCGGCAAAGACGCGGGTTAAAGAAGGCAACCGGTAAAAAAAGCAGAACAATGGGTCAGCCACGGCAGCTAAAATTAGCGGAAAAAAAATTATTTTTAGCGAAACCGAGCGGCAGGGAAAAATTATACACAGCCGATGGCGGCGGGGCTGCCATCACTTATCCACCATTCCTGTGGATAACCTTGTGCATTAGGTAATGAAAACAGGTTGGAAGCGAGGAAATACGCGGCCTGGTTACATAATGTCGAGAATCTGGGCTTTTGGGCATAAGCCAGTAAAATCAATTGGTTAATAAAAAACAAGCCTGCGAATTATCTGTCAGTTCATCGAACTGTAATTTTGTGACGGTCTATTGACAAATGTTAAATCCGATCTCCGCCTGGGGATAACCTTGCGCAACAACCTGCGCGATAAAGCAAGCGGCAATCGACGGCGAAAAAGTATCCCGACAGTGACGATTACTCTGCCTTAATACTGTTTTTATATCCAGTATTATTTTCTGGCAAAATCACCATAGCAGAGTAAAATAGTGGCCTGCCCGCCGACTTCTTCAGCAGGAACTGCATTCATGAGTAAAGCCTTTAAATTGAATTCCGCTTTCAAACCTTCTGGCGATCAGCCAGAGGCGATTCGTCGTCTGGAAGAGGGGCTGGAAGATGGACTGGCCCACCAGACCTTATTAGGCGTAACCGGCTCGGGGAAAACCTTCACCGTCGCCAACGTGATTGCCGATCTCAACCGTCCAACCATGGTACTGGCGCCCAACAAAACGCTGGCGGCGCAGTTGTACGGTGAAATGAAGGAGTTCTTCCCGGATAACGCGGTTGAGTTTTTCGTCTCTTACTACGACTATTACCAGCCGGAAGCCTATGTGCCGAGTTCCGACACCTTTATCGAAAAGGACGCCTCGGTTAACGAACACATTGAGCAGATGCGTTTGTCGGCGACCAAAGCGCTGCTGGAGCGGCGTGACGTGATTGTGGTCGCCTCGGTCTCGGCGATCTACGGTCTGGGCGATCCCGATCTCTACCTGAAAATGATGCTGCACCTGACCCGCGGCATGATTATCGACCAGCGCAGCATTCTGCGCCGTCTGTCAGAGCTGCAGTACACCCGCAACGATCAGGCGTTCCAGCGCGGTACGTTCCGGGTGCGCGGCGAAGTGATCGACATCTTCCCGGCCGAATCGGACGATATCGCCCTGCGCGTTGAGCTGTTCGACGAAGAGGTAGAGCGCCTGTCGCTGTTTGACCCGCTTACCGGCCAGATCGACTCGGTAGTGCCGCGCTTTACCATCTACCCGAAAACGCACTACGTGACGCCGCGTGAGCGCATTCTGCAGGCGATGGAAGATATCAAGGTGGAACTGGCGGATCGCCGCAGGGTACTGCTGGAAAATAATAAGCTGCTGGAAGAGCAGCGTATTACCCAGCGTACTCAGTTCGATCTGGAGATGATGGGCGAGCTGGGCTACTGCTCCGGCATCGAAAACTATTCGCGCTATCTTTCCGGGCGCGGACCGGGTGAAGCGCCACCGACGCTGTTTGACTATCTGCCAGCCGATGGCTTGCTGGTGGTCGACGAATCGCACGTCACCATCCCGCAGATTGGCGGGATGTATAAAGGCGACCGGGCGCGTAAAGAGACGCTGGTAGAGTACGGTTTCCGTTTGCCGTCGGCACTGGATAACCGTCCGATGAAGTTTGAAGAGTTTGAGGCGCTTGCACCCCAGACTATCTATGTGTCAGCCACGCCGGGTAAATATGAGCTGGAAAAATCGGGCAGCGAAGTGATCGACCAGGTGGTGCGTCCTACCGGTCTGCTCGACCCGATCCTCGAAGTGCGTCCGGTGGCGACCCAGGTCGACGATCTGCTGTCGGAAATCCGTCAGCGGGTGGCGATCAACGAACGTGTGCTGGTGACGGTGCTGACCAAGCGTATGGCGGAAGATCTGACCGAATATCTGGAAGAGCACGGTGAGAAGGTGCGTTACCTGCACTCCGATATTGATACCGTTGAACGCATGGAAATTATCCGCGATTTACGTCTGGGTGAGTTTGATGTGCTGGTGGGCATTAACTTACTGCGTGAGGGGCTGGATATGCCGGAAGTATCGCTGGTGGCCATTCTGGACGCGGATAAAGAGGGTTTCCTGCGTTCCGAACGCTCACTGATTCAGACCATCGGTCGTGCGGCGCGTAACATTAACGGCAAGGCGATTCTCTACGGCGATAAAATTACCCCGTCAATGGCGCGGGCGATTGAAGAGACTGAACGCCGCCGCGAGAAGCAGCAGCAGTACAATGAAGAGAACGGCATTGTGCCGCAGGGCCTGAATAAGAAAATTACCGATATTCTGGAACTGGGCAACAACGTGGTGAAAACCCGTGGCAAAGCCAAACCGGCACGTCGCGGCGCGGCCGAAGCTGAAGCGGATTACCTGGCGCTGTCGCCGCAGGCCCTGCAGAAAAAGATCCACGAGCTGGAAGGGCAGATGCAGCAGCATGCGCAGAACCTGGAGTTCGAACAGGCGGCCAGCGTGCGCGATCAGCTGCATGAGCTGCGCACGCTGTTTATTGCCACCTCGTAACTCAGCTAAAGCCCTGAATGGCGTGTTCCAGCGCGACCCGCAGCAGCTGGCGGTCGTGACGATATTTGATATCGGCGGCCTCCAGCGGCTCACGCACAATCAGCCGGTTATCGACCTGGCTGATGTCGGCGGAGGGACTGACCACAATCGCGTCAATCACCCGTTTGCCAATGTAGCGCTCCATCATTGCCAGTTTATCGGCGACCGTCAGGCTGGCTGCTGCCGGGCTGAGTTCGCGACCCAGATTGCCGATAAAGACCATGGTGGCGGGCGTCCGACGCAGCGCCTGCGCCATCTCCTCCATCAGCAGAATCGGCATCAGGCTGGTGTAAAAACTGCCTGGCCCGATCAGGATTAAATCCGCTTCGCCAATCGCATCCAGCGCTTCCCGCGTCGGCTGGACGTTGGGATGCAACATCATCTCCTGCGGCGGCTGCTTCATCTCATCAATTGCAGTTTCACCGTAGACCATATTGCCTTCCACATCGAGCGCCACCAGATCCACCGGTTGCTCCGACATCGGAATCAAAAAGGCATCGACCTTCAGCAGGTTACGAATGATGTTGATCGCTTCCAGCGGACGCACGCTCAGGTGATCGAGCGCTTTCAGCATCAGGTTGCCGAGGTTGTGTCCAGCCAGCTCCCCGTTACCGGCAAAGCGATACTCAAACATCGCTGAGGCCACGCTCGGTTCGGCGATCAGCTGGTTGAGGCAGTTGCGCATATCGCCCCAGGCGATGCCGCCTTCTGAGCGGCGAATGCGGCCGGTTGAACCGCCGTTATCGGTGGTGGTTACAATGCCGGTAAGGCGTGAGCCGAGCGGCGACAGGGCAGACATCACGCGGCCTAAGCCATGTCCGCCACCCAGGGCCACCACGCGATCGAGATCGGCCAGTGTGCGATTCATACTTCTCCTTAACATCGTCTCGCGTGACGTCGCTCTAAACGCTAAACCCGCGCGGATGACTTGCGTCAAAATCTGAAGCGCATTTTAACGTATCCTGTCGCTAAAATGCGGTGAAAATTCGATATGTATTAGAATATATAGCGAAAACAGCGAATGGAAGAGTCGCGGAAATCGCGCTACCATCTTGATTAACCGCGCTGATCAACGGGTCAGCGTACACTCTAGCCTGATTGCCTACGTCTGCGGATAGGGGAGTCAGGCCGTAGCCATTGAGCTACCAGGGTGCAGAAAGAAATGACTGCATCTCCCAATCTGGAAAGGTGTTCTGGTGTCACAATTTACTGATGCATACGCGCGTAAGTTCTATTACCTGCGCCTGTCGGTCACGGATGTGTGTAACTTCCGCTGTACCTACTGTCTGCCCGATGGCTACAAGCCGCACGGCATTCGCAACAAAAGCTTTCTCTCTCTGGATGAAATCCGTCGTGTCACGCGGGCTTTCGCCGCAGCGGGCACGGAAAAAGTGCGGCTGACCGGCGGTGAGCCATCGCTGCGCCGCGATTTTACCGACATCATCGCGGCGGTGCGTGAGAACCCCTCGGTGCGCCATATCGCCGTCACCACCAACGGTTACCGGCTGGCTCGCGACGTGAAGCAGTGGCGCGAGGCGGGATTAACCGCGCTCAACGTCAGCGTTGATAGCCTCGATGCCCGTCAGTTCCACGCCATTACCGGTCAGGATAAATTCCATCAGGTGATGGCGGGCATCGACGCTGCCTTTGACGCCGGATTTCAGCAGGTGAAAGTCAACAGCGTGCTGATGCGCGATCTCAATAGCCGTAATCTGGCGACCTTCCTCGACTGGATCCGTACCCGACCGATTCAGCTGCGCTTCATCGAACTGATGGAAACCGGTGACGGCGGAACGCTGTTTCGCCAGCAGCACGTCTCCGGCACGGTGATCCGTGACCAGCTGATTGCGCTGGGCTGGCAGCGGCGGGAGAGCGGCCGCAGCGACGGTCCGGCCCAGGTGTTTTACCATCCCGATTATGTCGGTGAGATCGGCCTGATAATGCCCTATGCCAAAGATTTTTGTGCCAGCTGCAACCGTCTGCGCGTCTCGGCGCAGGGCAATCTGCATCTCTGCCTGTTTGGCGACGGTGGCGTACCGCTGCGGGATCTGCTGGCCTCTGACGATCAGCAAGCGGAACTGCAGGCGCGCATTGCCAGTAGCCTCGGGCAGAAAAAGCAGACCCATTTTCTGCATCAGGGCAACACCGGTATCACGCAAAATCTTTCTTACATTGGCGGTTAATTTCAGGAGGCGTTATGGGCAAACCAGTCAGCGAATTTCAGGCGTTACAGATTGCGGTAATGACCGTGTCAGATCGCCGCGATGCCAGCGAGGATAGCTCCGGCGACTATCTGCGCGGTGCCGCCCTTGAGGCGGGGCACGAGGTGGTTGATCACGCCATCGTGCCGGATAATCTCTATCGCATTCGCGCCACCGTATCGCGCTGGATCGCCAGTGACGATGTGCAGGTCGTGATCATTAACGGCGGTACCGGATTTAACCTGAAAAACAGCACGCCGGAAGCCCTGCTGCCGCTGTTTGATCGCGAGATCGCCGGCTTTGGCGAACTGTTCCGGATGATCTCCTATGAGGAGATTGGCGGCTCGACCTTGCAGTCGCGCGCCATCGCCGGGATGGCGAACCAGACCTTAATTTTTGCGGTGCCGGGCTCCACCAATGCCTGCCGCAGCGCCTGGGAGCGGATTATTGCCGATCAGCTGGATGCGCGCACCCGTCCCTGCAACTTTGTCTCACATCTGAAGAAACGGTAAGTATGTCGCAACTCACACACATTAATGCTGCTGGCGAAGCGCATATGGTGGATGTCTCCGCCAAAGCGGAAACCGTACGCGAAGCGCGGGCGGAGGTGCTGGTGCTGATGCAGCCTGACACGCTGCAGATGATCATCGACGGCAGTCACCACAAAGGCGATGTGTTCGCCACGGCGCGCATTGCCGGTATCCAGGCCGCCAAACGGACCTGGGAACTGATCCCACTCTGCCATCCGCTGATGCTGAGCAAAGTGGAAGTGAATCTGCTGGCCGAGCCGGAACACAATCGGGTACGCATCACCTCGCTGTGCCGTCTGACCGGCAAAACCGGCGTTGAGATGGAAGCGCTGACGGCGGCCTCGGTGGCGGCCCTGACCATCTACGACATGTGCAAAGCGGTACAGAAAGATATCGTCATCGACCAGTTGCGCTTAATCAGCAAAAGCGGCGGCAAAAGCGGTGATTTCCAGGCGGTGTCCGATGATTAAGGTGCTGTTTTTTGCCCAGGTACGTGAGCTGGTCGGCAGCGCCTCGCTGGAGATCGCTACCGCCTATCCGGATGTGGCTGCCCTGCGTGCTGCGCTGGCCGGGCAGGGCGATCGCTGGGCGTTAGCGCTCGAGTCCGGCAAGCTGCTGGCGGCGGTCAATCAGACGCTGGTGCCGATGAGTCATCCGCTGCGTGACGGCGATGAAGTGGCCTTTTTCCCGCCAGTGACCGGAGGCTAAGATGGAGACGCAGATTCGTGTCGGCCCGGCGCCGTTTGATATGGCTGAAGCTTATCGCTGGCTGGCCGCCTGTGACGAAGATGGCGCGGTGGTGACTTTTACCGGCAAAGTGCGTAACCATAACCTCGGCGCGCACGTCGCGGCACTGACGCTGGAACACTATCCTGGCATGACCGAAAAAGCATTGCAGGAGATTGTTGATGCCGCCCGCCAGCGCTGGCCGCTGCAGCGCGTCACGGTGATCCACCGCACCGGCGAACTGTTTCCTGGTGATGAAATTGTGCTGGTGGGCGTCACCAGCGCACACCGCGGCAGCGCATTTTCTGCCGCGGAGTTCATTATGGATTACCTGAAAACCCGCGCGCCGTTCTGGAAGCGCGAAGCGACCGCCGACGGCGATCGCTGGGTCGATGCCCGCGACAGCGATCGCCAGGCGGCGCAGCGCTGGGATTAAGGCTGTTTTAACTGCTCGGCCGGGCCGAAATGGGTCTGGCCGTGGCTGTGTTCACCGCCGCCGTGGGTGCGCTGCAGCTGAATCACCTCGCCCTGTTGCCAGGCATTGGCCCCCGGTTCGGCCGGATGCGCCACAATATCCGCCCGCTGAGCACGAATTTTCTTACTGTCGACATCAAAGCGCCGGTCGCGATCGGCCAGCAGGCGTGAATCCATCTGCCCGTCAGCGGTAAAGCCCATCATCAGGGCCGGAATGCCGATTGGCAGGGTCTTGTCGCGATCGGTATGCCAGGTGTGCCAGGTCTTGCCGTAGGTATTAACGATGCGCTTCATCAGCGCGTGATCGGCGGCTTCCGGTAAGCCGGGCGCGATCAGCGTGCCTGATTTCACTTCGTACTGATGGCTGTGCCACAGCTTTTTCTCTTCCGGCGGCAGGGTTTTATACAGCCGCTCGCTGATAATGTACTCCACGCCCATCAGGCGCGCATCGCGGGTATTGCCGTCATAAATCACCGCCTGCATCACATCCTCATTCAGCACCGTCACATAGTGGTGCGCCTCCATCTGACCGTTCTGATCGCCGTTATAAAAATGGAAGCCGTCGAGATAGGTATTGATGGCGTCGATCGGAGGACGGGACTGCATCACGCTGGCGCCGGTTTCCAGCAGCTTAAGTGACGAGGAGGTGGGCGCGCCAGGCGACTGTACTTTTGCAGGGGAGTTATTGGCACCGCATCCCGCTAACAGCAGGCTGAGCGCCGCGACCGGCCAGAGTTTTAACATCGTAAATTCCTTTAACGGTAAAAAAGGTAACCTTAGTTCAGAAAATCAGACCTGCCTGTAAAATGGCGGCAATGGTAGAGTAGAGCTTTGATTGATTCCGAGGACAGGTATGTCATTTACCCCAAGTCTGCAACGTCTGACGCTGGCCGCCGCGCTGGTGCTGGCAGGTTGTAGCAGCAAGAAAACGCCCGAGGCGCCGGTCCGGCAGCCCGCCGATGTCAAAGCGCAAATCCAGCGGCTGTTGCCGGCCCACGTCAGCAATAAAGCGGACTGGGCTGACGACATCTACACCTCTTTTCGCACCCAGCAGCTCGACCCGAGCACCAGCAACCTGTGTGCGGTGATTGCGGTGGCGGATCAGGAGACCAATTTCAGCGCCGAAGCCGCCGTGCCGGGCCTGCCCAAAATTGCCTGGGGCGAGATTAATCGCCGGGCAGCGAAGGTACACGTGCCGGCATTTGTGGTACGTACCGCGCTGATGATTAAATCATCGAACGGCGAAAGCTACGCCGCCCGTCTGGATAAGGTGCGCAGCGAGAAGGAACTGAGCGATATTTTTGATGACTTAATCGATATGGTGCCGATGGGACAGACGCTGTTTGGCAATCTTAATCCGATCCATACCGGCGGGCCGATGCAGGTCAGCATCGCCTTTGCGGAAGCCCATGCCAAAGGCTATCCGTGGCCGATTGATGGCTCAATCCGCCGCGAAGTCTTTACCCGTCACGGCGGGATCTACTTCGGAACCCTGCATCTGCTGGGCTATCCGGCCGATTACAGCCAGCCGCTTTACCGTTTTGCCGACTTCAACGCCGGCTGGTATGCCAGCCGCAATGCCGCATTCCAGGCCGCAGTGGCGCGGGCGACCGGCATGAAGCTGACGCTGGATGGCGATCTGATTCTTTACGGCAGCGAGAAGGCGGGCAGCACCGAGCTGGCGGTACGCACCCTGGCGAAGCAGATTGATATGAGCGACAGCGAGATCCGCCGCGATCTTGAGAAAGGGGAGAAGGCGGAGTTCAGCGACAGCACGCTGTGGCGGCAGGTATTCACCCTGGCCGATAAAATGGCGGGTCGCCGACTGCCGCGTGAAATGCTGCCGGGCATCAAGCTGGAAAGCCCGAAAATTACCCGCAATCTGACCACCGCCTGGTTCGCTCAGCGGGTCGATAGCCGCTATCAGCAGTGTCTGTCACGTCGTTAGCGGTGATGTTGTGGCGCAGTTGAGTCGGGCTGTGCCACACTTAGTCAGGCTCCGTGCGCGGAGCTCGTCCTAATCCGTTCAACAAGAGGTGCATCATGGACCGATATCCACAAAATGACTCAATTGTTCAACCTGCGTCACGTGGGCTGCAAGCCTATATGTCCCAGGTGTATGGCTGGATGACCTGCGGTCTGTTACTGACAGCGTTTGTCTCCTGGTTTGCCGCGCGGACTCCAGCGGTAATGGAGCTGGTGTTTGCTTACCGTATCACCTTCTTTGGGCTGATTATCGCGCAGCTGGCGCTGGTCTTCTTCCTCTCCGGCATGGTACATCGCCTGAGCGGCGCGGTCGCCACCGGGTTGTTTATGCTCTATTCGGCGCTGACTGGCGTCACCATGGCGAGTATTTTTCTGGTCTACACCTATTCGTCGATTGCCAGCACCTTCTTCGTCACCGCCGGTATGTTTGGTGCGATGAGTTTTTATGGCTATACCACCAAACGTGACCTGAGCCGCTTTGGCAGCCTGCTGTTTATGGCGCTGATCGGCATCGTGCTGGCGTCGCTGGTGAATTTCTGGCTGAAAAGTCCGGCGCTGATGTGGGCCATTACCTATATCGGCGTGGTGGTGTTTGTCGGCTTAACCGCTTATGACACCCAGAAGCTGAAGAATATTGGCGAGCAGATTGACGCGCGCGATACAGAGAACCTGCGTCGTTACTCGATTATGGGGGCATTAACCCTCTATCTGGACTTTATTAACCTGTTCCTGATGCTGCTGCGGATTTTCGGCAACCGTCGTTAAGGTTATCTCTGAAAGCAGGGAAAGGCGCTCAGGTTGCGCCTTTCCCTGTTTCATTTCACTGGGACTTCTGAAGCTTCTGCTCGTTTTTATGCCGCAGATGTTTGGCCCGACTCTCCAGTACCAGATAGAGCACCAGCGCCAGCAGCAGCGGTAAAATAAAGTAGAGCACGCGATAGGCCAGCAGGGCGGCAATAATGGCGCCGTGCGACGTATGCTGTCCGCTGAGCAGCGCCAGGAACACCGCTTCCAGTACCCCAATCCCGGCCGGAATATGAATAATCACCCCGGCGATACTGCTGATCAGCAACACCCCCAGCACCATCGGATAGCCGACGTCGCGTCCCAGCAACAGCCAGATAATCGTGCCCATCACCATCCAGTTGGCGCAGGAAACGGCAAACTGAAACAGCGCCATTCGCAGCGAAGGCAGCTGTAGCGTCTGACCTTTCACCGTCCAGCGGCGACGTTTTGAGAAGGCGCAGGCCCACAGGAAGACCGCCACCAGCACCAGCAACAGCACGCCAATCAGCCGCAGGGTGGTTTCACCAATAAACCAGCCGCTGGGGATCGACACCATGCCGGCGCTGAATACCACGCCAGCCAGCAGGATGTAACCCAGCCAGTTGGTGGCAATACTCAGCGAAAAGATGCGGGTTATGGTGCCGCTGTCGAGGCCCAGGCGTGAATAGAGCCGGTAACGCATCGCCACGCCGCCGACCCAGGTACTTAGCGTCAGGTTGAAGGCGTAACAGATAAATGAGACCAGCATTACCTGACGTTTCGCCAGCTTGTGGCCGCAGTAGGCGCGGCCAATCAAATCGTAACAGCCATAAACCAGGTAACTGATCACCACCAGGGCGGCGGCGGTCAGCACCACAAACCGGTTGTAGTTGACGATCACATCATAGACATCTTCCCAGTTCACCTTCCGCGCATAGACCACCAGCAGCACAATGACCGCAATGAAGAACAGCACGGTGAGGATTTTTTTCGCCAGTTGCCAGCGTGGATGCTTTTTCGCCATCAGGGTTTCGCTCCTTCGTTATCGGCTTCAACGCGATCTTGTGTCTCCATTTCCGGTTGAACTGGCGGATCGACCTGCGCCAGCAGCGGCGTGTGGGCAGGTAACCAGCCCGCGATGGCCGGGAAGTGACGCAGGAAGTGGAACACCACCACGCTCTTACTCAGTTGCCACCAGTTACGCGGCGGCAGGCGGTCGTCCTGTACCCGCTGGCAATCTCTGGCCAGCAACGCTTCAAGGTTGTCGCGTAAGGTCTGGTTAAACTGGCGGTCGTGGATAATCAGGTTAGCTTCGAGGTTAAGCGACAGGCTGAGCGGATCGAGATTACTGGAGCCGACGGTCGCCCAGTGATCGTCCTTCACCGCCACCTTGCCGTGCAGCGGACGACGGCAATATTCGTAGACCTCCACCCCGGCATCGACCAGATAGTTGTAGAGCAGTTCAGCCCCGACTTTAACAATCGGCATATCGGGTTCGCCCTGCACAATCAGCCTGACGCGCACCCCGCGCTGGGCCGCATTGCGCATTTCACGCAGCAACCGGTAGCCGGGGAAGAAGTAGGCGTTGGCGATAATCACATCCCGTTTGGCCTCGCGCAGCATCTCCAGATAGTGCATTTCGATGTCGTCACGGTGGTCGTCGTTATCGCGATAGACATACAGCACCTGAGCGTCGCCCGGCGTGGCGTTGACCGCCGGGCGATGCGATCGCGATCCCCACCAGCGGCGGGTAGCCTGTTCGCTGCCGATCGCCTGTTGCAGATAGCGGGCAATATCACCGACCACCGGACCTTTGACCTGCACCGCGTAATCCTGCTTGGCTTCCGGACCATAGTCACTGTTGTGCTCAGCCGAGAAGTTGATCCCGCCAACGAAGGCGACCACCTCATCCACCACCACGGTTTTACGATGCAGGCGGCGGAAAACGTTGGTGCGCATTCCCATCACCAGCGGGCGCGGATCGTAATAGATAAAACGCACCCCGGCGCCGGTCAGGCTGTTGACGAACTTATCGGAGAGATCGGGCGAGCCGTAGCCGTCAACCATCACTTCTACCCGCACACCGCGCTGTGCTGCGGCCAGCAGTTCGCGATGCAGCGCGTTACCGACCTCATCTTCAAACAGAATGAACGTTTCCAGCAGCACGGTGCGTTCGGCGCGCTGAATCGCCCCGAAGACCCGCGGGAAAAACTCTTCGCCATTCTCCAGCAGGCGCAGCTTGTTACCTTCTTGCCAGTGAAAATTCATAGGTGAATCTCCACGGCCAGCGGCGCATGATCGGAGAGATGCGACCAGGGTTTACGCGGCAGCGTCCACGGATGACTGACCGTGGCGTTGCGGACATAGATGCGGTCGAGCCGCAGAATCGGAAAGCGCGCCGGGAAAGTGCGCGCCGGGCGTCCGGTTTTCATGCTAAATACCTCTTTCAGACCTGCACCCTGCTTTAAAATCTGGTTGGCGCGTCGCTGCCAGTCGTTGAAATCGCCGGCCACCACCACCGGCGCATCGGCCGGCAGCGAAGAGACCATATCGCACAGCATTTTCATCTGTGCATGGCGATGCGACTCTTTCAGTCCCAGATGCACGCAGATCACATGCAGGGTGCCATGGGGCTCAGGCAGGGCGATCTGACAATGCAGCATGCCGCGGTTTTCACTGCCCGCGACCGAAATATCCCGGTTTTCATATTCGCTGATCGGAAAGCGCGACAGCACGGCATTGCCGTGGTGGCCCTCCGGATAGACCGCGTTGCGTCCGTAGGCGTAATCGTTCCACATGGTGTCGGCGAGAAACTCATAGTGTGGTGAGTCAGGCCAGTTTTCATGGTGCAGAGGATGGATGGCGTGGGTGCCCATCACCTCCTGCAGAAATACCACATCCGCCGAAGTGGCGCGTACAGCGTCACGCAATTCCGGCAGGATGAAGCGGCGATTAAAAGGGGCGAAACCCTTGTGTGTATTGATCGTCAGGACTTTAATTGAAAATCCTTGCTGGTTTTGTGGCATACTCGCGACGCACTCCTTTTCATCATCAATAGAATCAAAGTGTAGTCTTTGTCACAAATGGGTGGTGAGGAAGGGCGATAATTAAGGCGTTATCCGAAAATTGTTTTACATTGAGGAAACCGTTTCCGGCTTGTGCCGGTAGCACTTGGGCGACCTGTTGGGTCTGCCAGGAGAATTGAATGAAATGGTCTAATCGTATTCAAATCATCACGGGTCAGACGTATGTGCACATTGCGATGCATTTACTGGTGATTGCTGCGCTGATCTGGGGCTGGAAACATAAAGCACTGGTCGATGTCTGCAGCACGCTGGTGGCCACGTATGCGCTGGTGTTTATCGCCATGCTGGTTACGCAACGCACTGCCCGTTTACGTACTCTCGGTGATTATCTTGAAGAAGCGACCACCACTTACTACTTTGGCGCGGCCATGATGACACTGTTTCTGGTGTCGCGGATATTCCACAACAACCTGCTGCTGGCCTCGCTTGGCGTAGTGATGTTGCTGGGTCCGGCGCTGGTGTCGCTGCTGGCGAAAGAGCCGCCGCGGCGCATTGAGAAAAAACGTAGCTAAGTTGAAGGCCACCGCAAGGTGGCCTTCCTGTTTATGACTCCGCATTCAGGCCGGTCCTGCTGTTTCTCATCGAGATAAGTTATGTCAGGAAATGTGAGCTATCTCGCACACTGCGGTTAAAGCTGTTACACTCGCCCGCTTACGCATCGTAGTTTGTGCCCTTTTCACGCGTTAGCCCCAGCTGGCGTCACTATCCCTCTGAAAACTACACCGTGAATCACGGCCAGAGCGGACCGGAGTAAAACACTTAATGTCTTTTGACTCTCTCGGCCTGAGTGCCGATATTTTGCGCGCTGTTGCCGAACAAGGCTACAGCGAACCTACACCTATCCAGCGCCAGGCGATTCCTGTGGTGCTGGCAGGCCGCGATCTGCTGGCGAGTGCCCAGACCGGCACCGGCAAAACGGCCGGCTTTACCTTACCGTTATTACAAAAACTCTCTGCCAACGCGGGCGCGGTGCGCGGTCGTCGTCCGGTACGGGCGTTGATCCTCACCCCGACCCGTGAACTGGCGGCGCAGGTGGGCGAGAACGTCAGTGAATACAGCAAGTATCTGCCGCTGCGTTCGCTGGTGGTGTTCGGCGGCGTCAGCATCAATCCGCAGATGCTTAAACTGCGTGGCGGCGTCGATATTCTGGTTGCGACCCCGGGTCGTCTGCTGGATCTGGCGCAACAGAACGCGGTTGACCTGTCTCAGGTCGAAGTGCTGGTGCTGGATGAAGCGGATCGCATGCTCGATATGGGCTTCATCCACGATATCCGTCGCGTGCTGGCGCGTCTGCCGGCCAAACGCCAGAACCTGCTGTTCTCCGCCACCTTCTCTGACGAGATCAAAGGGCTGGCCGAGAAACTGCTGACCAATCCGGAGCTGGTGGAAGTGGCACGTCGCAACACCGCTTCAGAGCAGGTGGCGCAACAGGTTCACTTCGTGGATAAGAAGCGTAAGCGGGAACTGCTGTCGCAGCTGATCGGCGAAGGTAACTGGCAGCAGGTGCTGGTCTTTACCCGTACCAAGCACGGCGCAAACCACCTTGCTGAGCAGCTGGGTAAAGATGGCATCACCGCCGCCGCTATCCACGGCAATAAAAGTCAGGGTGCCCGTACCCGTGCGCTGGCCGACTTTAAGTCCGGCGGCATTCGTGTGCTGGTTGCGACCGACATCGCAGCGCGTGGCCTTGATATTGAAGAGCTGCCGCACGTAGTGAACTACGAGCTGCCTAACGTCGCCGAAGATTATGTCCACCGTATCGGTCGTACCGGTCGGGCCGCGGCTACCGGTGTGGCGTTATCGCTGGTCTGCGTTGACGAGCATAAACTGCTGCGTGACATCGAGCGTCTGCTGAAGCGTGAGATCCCACGCCTGGCGATTGCCGGTTACGAGCCCGATCCCAGCATTAAAGCTGAGCCGATCATCAACGGTCGTCAGCAGCAGTCGCGTGGCGGTGCCGGCGGCGGCGGTCGGGGTCGTGGTCAGGGTGGACAAGGTGCCGGTGCGCCACGTTCATCCGGCGAAAAGCGTCCTCAGGCGCGTCGTCAGAGCCAGCCTGCTCCACAGGGTGACCGGCCTGCTGCCCGTCCGCGTCGTCCGGCAGCGAAGCGTACCGGAAACGTCTGAGTATGAGGGTTTTACTGGCGCCGATGGAGGGCGTGCTTGATTCGCTGGTGCGCCAGCTGTTATCGGAAGTGAACGACTACGATCTCTGCATTACCGAGTTTTTGCGCGTGGTCGATCAACTGCTGCCGGTAAAATCCTTCTACCGTCTCTGCCCCGAGCTGCATCATGGCAGCCGCACGCCATCCGGCACGCGGGTGCGTCTGCAGCTGCTGGGGCAGCATCCCGAATGGTTAGCAGAGAACGCCGCTCGTGCGGTGGAACTCGGCTCGTGGGGTGTCGACCTCAACTGCGGCTGTCCCTCAAAGCTGGTCAACGGCAGCGGCGGCGGGGCGACCCTGCTCAAAGATCCCGATCTGATTTATCGCGGTGCGAAAGCAATGCGTGCAGCGGTACCGGCAGCGTTACCGGTGACGGTCAAAGTGCGGCTTGGCTGGGATTCCAGCGCCCGCAGTCTGGAGATTGCCGACGCGGTTCAGCAGGCGGGAGCCAGCGAACTGGTGGTACACGGCCGGACCAAAGAAGATGGCTACCGTGCGGACGCCATCAACTGGCAGGCGATTGGTGATATTCGCCAGCGGCTGCGGATTCCGGTGATCGCCAACGGCGAGATTTTTGACTGGCAAAGCGCACAGGACTGTCTGCGTATTACCGGTTGTGATGCGGTGATGCTGGGCCGTGGTGCCCTGAACATCCCCAATCTCAGTCGGGTAGTAAAATATAATGAACCGCCGATGGCCTGGCCTGAGGTAGTGAAATTACTGCAAAAATATACCCGTCTCGAAAAGCAGGGTGATACCGGCTTGTATCACGTTGCGCGCATCAAACAGTGGCTCGGTTATCTGCGCAAAGCCTACGGCGAAGCCGAGGGTTTATTCAGTGAAATCCGCGCGTTAAAATCCTCAGATACGATTGCCCGCGCCATCGATTGTCACGCTGTTGTTCATGGTTTGTGATAAAAAATCAGGCGACCCGTTAGCAGCCTGACGGTATAGTGGGGAAAATTTCCTCTACCTTACAAGCCTGCTATGTCTGATGTCGCCGTATTGAGCAACAGCCAGCTCAATAAACGTATCCTCTCCGTCATTGTTTTCACCTTCTTCTGCTATCTCTCCGTTGGACTACCGCTGGCGGTACTGCCAGGCTTTGTCAAAAATCACCTCGGGTTCAGTTCGTTTGTCGCCGGGCTGATCATCAGCATTCAATATTTTGCCACCTTACTCAGTCGTCCGCAGTCGGGCCGGCTGGCCGATCGCCTTGGTCCAAAACGGGTGGTGATGCTGGGATTACTCTGCTGCGGCATGAGCGGCGTACTGACCATTATTGCTGCGCTGCTGAGCGAATGGCCGTGGCTGAGTCTGGCGCTGCTGGCGCTGGGTCGGCTGTTTCTCGGCGTCGGCGAAAGCTTCAGCAGCACCGGCTCAACCCTGTGGGGCATGAATATCGTTGGCCCGCTGCAGACCGCACGCGTCATCTCGTGGAACGGCGTCGCCACCTATCTGGCCATGGCGATTGGCGCGCCGCTTGGGGTGATGCTCAACAGCGGATTTGGCATGAGCGGCTTTGCCGGACTGATTGCGCTGATGGGGATAGGCGGCTACCTGATGGCCAGCCGCAAACCGGCGGTCACCGTCAGCGTTGGCGAACGAATTCCGTTTCACCGGGTCTTCTCCCGCGTCTGGCTGTATGGCCTGGCGCTCGGCTGTGGCACCATCGGTTTCGGTGTCATCGCCACCTTTATTACCCTCTATTTTGCCAGCCGTGACTGGCAGGGTGCGGCCTACGCGCTGTCGGTGTTTAGTCTCGGCTTTGTGCTGGTGCGCCTCGGCTTTGGCCGGTTTATCACCCAGTTTGGCGGGCTGCAGGTTTCGCTGTTCTCTTTTCTGCTGGAGTGTCTGGGGCTGCTCATCATCTGGCAGGCCGACAGTGCCTGGCTGGTCGGGGCGGGCGCCTTTCTCACCGGCTGCGGCTTCTCGCTGGTGTTTCCGGCGCTCGGCGTCGAGGCGGTCAAACGGGTCGAGCGTCAGGATCAGGGATCGGCACTGGGCACTTATTCCGCCTTTCTTGATTTGGGCCTCGGGCTGACCGGTCCGGTGGCCGGACTGTTCATTGGTCACTGGGGAATGCAGTCGGTTTATCTGGCGGCAGCGCTAATGGTGCTGGGTGCGCTGTTGATTACGCTGCGGCTTTACTGGCAAAACCGGCGGGCAGGCTAAGCGCCAGCCGGTGTCAGGCTGTCAGAGATGAATAAACAGCCAATAGAGCAGGGCGGAGAGCATAATTGACACCGGCAACGTCAGCACCCAGGCGATAGCCAGATTACGCAGCGTCGATAGCTGCAAACCGGAACGGTTGGCCGCCATGGTACCGGCCACGCCCGACGACAGCACGTGGGTGGTGGAAACCGGCAGGCCAAAGGCATCTGCAGCGCCAATGGTCGCCATCGCCACCAGCTCGGCGCTGGCCCCCTGAGCATAGCTGAGGTGGGTTTTACCAATCCGTTCGCCCACCGTCACCACAATCCGTCGCCAGCCGACCATGGTACCCAGCCCCAGCGCAATCGCCACCACCACTTTTACCCACATCGGAATAAAGCGGGTGGCGCTGTCCAGCTCGGTTTTGACCGCTTTCAGGTTACGTTCGGTCTCCTCCGGCAGCTTCACTTCGGCACTTTGCAGGTGCTTGATCGACTCCGACGCCAGGTACATCTGGTTACGGGTGTTGGCTACCGACTGTGCCGGGATATTTTCCATCGATCCGTAGCGGCGGATCTGGTCACCAATCTCGCTGAGCGTCATCGCCAGCGCCGGTAACACGTTGGGATTGAACTGACTGCTGCCAACAAACCCGATCAGCACGTCGCGGGCGGCCGGCGGCTGAGGCGCGGCCGGCTGCAGTTGCAGCAGCTGATGTTCGGTGACTTCGGTTAATGCCGCGACGCGCGGGATCTGATCGGCGGGCAGCGATCGGTTGAGGGCGTAAGCGATCGGCATGGTGCCGACCAGGATCAACATAATCAACCCCATTCCTTTCTGACCGTCGTTTGAACCGTGCGCAAAGGAGACGCCGGTACAGGTCAGGATCAGCAGGCCGCGGATCCAGACCGGCGGTGGCTGGTCGTTTTGCGGCGCGCTATAGAGCTGGCGATTGCGGATAAACAGCTTCATCGCCCACAGCAGCAGCCCGGCGCAGACAAACCCGACCACCGGCGACAGCAGCAGCGCATAGCCGACCTTCAGCGCCTGATCCCAGTCGACCCCGCTCAGGCCGCTGCGGCCGTGCAGCATCGCATTCGCTACGCCGACGCCGATAATAGAACCAATCAGGGTATGCGAAGAGGAAGAGGGCAGACCGAAATACCAGGTGCCAAGGTTCCAGATAATCGCCGAGAACAGCAGGGCGTAAACCATGGCAAAGCCGTTGCCGCTGCTGGCCTGCAGAATCAGCTCGACCGGCAGCAGGGAAATGATGCCAAAAGCGACCACGCCACTGGAGAGCAGCACGCCAAGGAAATTACAGATGCCGGACCAGATCACTGCGGTGCCTGGGGTCAGTGAATGGGTATAGATCACCGTGGCGACGGCGTTGGCGGTATCGTGAAAGCCGTTGACGAACTCAAAGCCCAGCGCGATCAGCAGCGCCAGTCCCAGCAAAAAGAACGGCAGATAGCTGGTCACCGGCATGTTGGTTTGTTCAACATCATTGACCAGATTCAGGCCAGCAAAGGCCAGCCCGGCCACCAGCAGAATGAAAAACAGCGGCTTGCTAAAGCGGCTGCTTTTGCCGTTGAAATCAGGGCGCCGGGTCGATGAGGAAGAAGAGAGACTGTTTTCGCTCATGGTGTACCTCGAGTTGCTGATGCCGGATGCTGATTTGCACCGGTACAACGCAGTGTGATACGCGCTTTGTATGACAGTAACATGACGGACTGGCGGGCGATCGGGCGCGGCGACAGGCTCAGCGGGCGGTGGGTAATCGGGAGGCGGGGAAGGAGAGCAACGAAAAAAACCGCTAACGCAGGCAATAAAAAAGCCAGCGACAGGCGCTGGCTTCGGTGAGCGTAACGGCGATTACGACGGGTTATCGGCCGTGGCTGGCGCAGGGGCAGCGGCGGGCTGCTGTGGCTGCGCGGCGTCGGTGTTAGCCCCTTGCGAAGTCACCGGCGTCATCGGCTGCTCCTGTGGCGCAGCCTGCGGGTTCTCTGGCACGTCAACCGGCGCGGTCTGGATGTTGTTCTCCACACCGTTCACTTTTACCGGCATACCGGTACGGCCCTGAATGGCACCGTTCACCTGGTCCTGATTGACACTGGCGTCTACCAGCACTTTGCTGACAGCCTGCGTCAGCGTAATCGGCACCAGTTCACGTGAGTTGAACTGCTCTTCGGTGGTCGACAGCGGGTTATGTACTTCAACATAACGCGATCCGTCTGGCTCAACGGTGGCTTTGACCGGCTGATCAACGAACTGTACGCGTGTCCCGACCGGCACATTCTGGTACAGCCATTTGATGTCCTCGGCACGCAGACGCACACAACCGTGGCTGACACGCAGACCAATACCGAAGTTGGCATTGGTACCGTGAATCGCGTACAGACGGCCGATATAGAGCGCATACAGCCCCATCGGGTTGTCCGGACCGGCCGGGAACACCGCAGGCAGATTCTCGCCGCGCGCCGCATATTCTGCGTGCATCGCTTTGGTTGGCGTCCAGGTCGGGCCATCTTTCTTACGTTCTACCGTTGTGGTCCAGTTGATCGGGGTATCTTTACCCAGTTCACCGATACCAATCGGCAACACCACCACGGTTTTGCTGCCTTTCGGGTAGTAATAGAGACGCATCTCAGCGCTGTTAATCACAATACCTTCGCGCGGTGCGTCAGGCAGGATCAGCTGCTGTGGGATGATCATTTTACTGCCAGCCTTTGGCAGATAAACGTCAACCCCCGGATTGGCTTCCAGCATGTTGCTGAGGCCCATCTGGTACTGCGCCGCAAAGGCTTCCAGCGGCAACTTGCTGTCCTCAGGAACAGTAATCTCGATATTTTCCCCGATCAATCGGCTGTTGGCCGGCGGTAACGGGTAAACCACAGCAAAGGCTGACTGGCTAAACGCCGCCAAAGCCAATGCGATTGAAGCGAACGCGCGAATGCTCATTTTCATATTTTACAAGTCTTTATCGCCATGTTTCAGGCTTGTCAATGTGTCGAACCCATGCTGGCCAATGTGACCTGCTGCGCATTATATGTTCATTAATCTGACGATGTGAATCAGGATTTTAACCTGCCTGAAATACTTTACGTAACTTACCGTGTTATATCGGCATTTTTCAGCCGCTTACCGCCGTAAAAAGCCGGACTCACGGCTGCCACAACGTCACCTCGCCACTGAGTTTACGGTTCAGAAAAAAGGCGGCACTGATTAACGCCAGATGGGTCAGCGCCTGCGGCGTATTGCCCAAAGCGTGTCCGCGGCTGTCGAACTCTTCGGCGTAGAGTCCAAGCGGACTGGCGTAGCTCAGCAGCTTTTCAAATTCGAAATGCGCCTCCTGAATCCGGCCAGCGCGCGCCAGGCATTCGACATACCAGAAGGAGCAGGCGCCAAACGAGCCTTCCGATCCTTGCAGACCGTCAGCCGGCGTTTCATCAATGTTGTAGCGCCGCACCATGCCGTCGCTGACCAGATTGGCTTTGATGGCATCCAGCGTGGCAATCCAGTCGGGATCGGTCGCGCCGACAAAACGCACCAGCGGCATCAGCAGCATCGACGCATCAAGATGATCGCCGTGACGGGTAGAGGAGAAGTGGCCGCGCTCGCTGTTCCAGAAGTTGGCCCAGATATCTTCGCGAATCTCGCGGCGCACCCGATCCCAGCGCTCATACGGCATCGGTAACGATCGCTTCATGCCGAGACGCAGCGCGCGGTCCATCGCCACCCAGCACATCAGCCGTGAGTGAAGAAAATGCTCCGGCTGGCCGCGCATCTCCCAGATACCGGCATCCGGCTGATTCCAGTTGTCGCACAGCCGGTCGATCATTTGGGTGACGTGCAGCCAGCCGCGTTGTGAAATAGCTTCGCCATATTTATTGGCGAGATAGACCGCATCCATCAGTTCGCCATAAATATCCAGCTGGGTCTGCTGCCACGCATCATTGCCGATCCGCACCGGGCGTGAATCACCGTAGCCCGACAGATTGAGCAACTCCATTTCATGCAGTTCGGTGCCGCTGTCCAGCCGGTACATCACCTGCAGGCGCATCTCATCGTGATGGCTGTTTTCGACGCAGCGTCCGACCCACTGGGTAAAATGTTTGGCTTCATCGACGTAACCAAGACGCATCAGAGCGTACATGCTGAATGAGGCGTCGCGGATCCACGAGGCGCGATAATCCCAGTTGCGCTCGCCACCCAGCTCTTCCGGCAGGCCAAAAGTGGCGGCGGCGGCAATCGAACCGTGGCGATGCGAGGTCAGCAGCTTAAGCGCCAGGGCGGAACGCTGTACCATCTCGCGCCAGCGGCCCTGATAGGTGCTGCGGGCGCTCCAGCGACGCCAGTAATTCAGCGTCTGTTCGAAACAGTGTTCAGTGGAGAGCGCTTCAATGTGCGCATCGTTGACGCTGCCAAATTCAAATTCAGCATGCTCGCCGGCCTGCAGGATAAAACTGGCGGTGGCGCTGTTCTCTTCCAGCGTCATCACCACGGTGGCGGCCAGGCGCAGCGAGGGCTGGCCTTCGGCATGAAAATCGATACAGCCGCGCTGCACTTCGGCGCGGGTCTGCGCCCGGGCGTAGTCGTGACGGGGTGAGCAACGCATGGTGAATCGCGCTTTACCACGCACCATTTTTACCCGCCGGATCAGCCGCGGCAGTTTGGCATCATCATCGCAAATCGGCATGTAATCGGTAATTTCGGCCACGCCCTCATCGCCCAGCCAGCGGGTCTGTAAAATGTTGGTATCGGGCAGGTAGAGCTGCTGACGGCGCACGTCCTGCCAGTCCGGGGCCAGAGAGAAAAGCCCGGCGTCATCACTGTCGAGCAGCGCGGAAAAGACCGAAGGGCTGTCGAGTTCAGGCCAGCAGAGATAATCGATAGTACCGTCATTGGCGACCAGCGCGCAGGTGCGCAAATCGCCAATCACGCCGTGGTCCTCAATCTTGCGTTTTACCTTACTCATCCTGGTCTCCCTGTTAGTGTCATTGCTAACTATAGTCGAGGCGGCAGCGTCGGCGGCGGCCTGGCACAGAGGGTTAATTCAGCGTAGCGATTGGATCAGCGTCTGATTAACCGAAGGGGCGCTGACGGCGGGCGAATTTTTCAGGACGGTTATACTGGTGATGACACTTTCCTAAAGGAGGCCGTTATGACCACATCCCAGAGCAAAGTCGCTATTATCACCGCATCAGACTCAGGCATTGGCAGCCGCTGCGCCGAAATGCTGGCAGAACAGGGCTTCGATATTGGTATCACCTGGCGTTCAGACGAAGAGGGCGCGCAGCGCACCGCACAGCGGGTGCGGGAGATTGGCCGGCGTGCCGAAATTATTCAGCTCGATTTGGCTGACCCTGAACGGGGCGGTCAGTCACTGCAACAGCTGATCGATAAGTTTGGCCGGATCGATGTGCTGGTAAACAATGCCGGTGCCAATTTCAAAGCGGATTTCCTCGATGTCACCTATGAAGACTGGCGTAAAACCTTCGCGGTGGATGTCGATGGCGTGTTTGTCTGCGGCCAGATTGCTGCCCGCAAGATGGTTGAGCAGGGCGAAGGCGGACGCATTATCAATATCACTTCGGTGCATGAGCATACGCCGCTGCCCGGTTCGGTAGCCTATACGGCGGCAAAACATGCGGCCGGCGGCCTGACCAAATCGATGGCGCTGAGCCTGTTGCCGCACAACATTCTGGTCAATGCGGTGGCACCCGGCGCTATCGCCACGCCGATGAACAAGATGACCGATGAGGATGCGCACCAGGTGAAGATGCCGGAAATTCCGGCTGGCCGTCCCGGTGACACCCACGAAATTGCCAGCATGGTGGCCTGGCTCTGCTCTGAGTGGGCGACCTACACCACCGGCCAGTCGTTTATCATCGATGGCGGGTTCATGCTGGCGAATCCGCAGTTTAAAGGTTACTGATCGGCCCGACGGTTATGCCAGCGGCGGATCACCCAGCGCAGCACAAAGGCAAACACAATGGCACCGACCAGCCACAGCAGATGTTTAAGGTGCTGATCCAGTTTGTGCAGCCACGGAGCGATGATGCCGCCGGCAAAGTAGCCGAGGGTGACGAAAATCAGTGCCCAGATTGCCGCCCCAATCACGTTGAGAATGAAAAATTTCATCGGATTGAGGCGGCTGGCACCGATGATGATCGGGCCAATCAGGCGGAAGCCATACATAAAGCGCACCCCAATCACAAACAGGCTCGGCCGGCGCTTGATCAGCCGGTTAGCCTTGACCACCTTATCCTGATGTTTTTTAAGCCGCCGCAGAATGCGCGCACCGTAGCGGCGACCAATCCAGTAGAGCAACTGATCGCCGATGATGCCGCCGGCCATCGCGGCCACCACCACGCCAGCATAGTGCAGCAGTCCCTCATGTGCGGCGACACCGCCGAGCAGGGTAAAGGTTTCCCCTTCGGCGATACACCCAATCAGCAGCGCCAGATACCCGTACTGGGTAATTAATCCGTTGATATCCAAATGCAAAATGGCACTCCCTGTTTATGGCTGTTTGCTTAAGTCTATACGCGATTTGGCTTCGCTTCCGCCCGCCGACCGCCACTGCGCTTATTTTTGCTGTTTTTTTGCCCAGCCGCCACGAAAGTTGTACTGCCGTTTATACTTGAAGTGTCGCTGCCCTCAGAGACCCTCTTGCCGTTCCGGGCAGCCCTTTGCATCAGAGGAGTGACTGTATGAACCATGTCTGGGGACTTCTGGCGCATCCGAATCAGGAAATGCGCCATATCAAGCAAGAGAATGAGAGCGTCTCGCACCATTACACCCACCATGTCCTGCTGATGGCGGCCGTTCCGGTTATCTGCGCCTTTATCGGCACTACCCAGCTGGGCTGGAACCTGGGCGAGGGGCAGTTTGTGCAACTGAATCTGGCGACCGGGATCGGGCTGGGTATTCTGTTCTATCTGATTATTCTTGGTGGCGTCGCGGTGATGGGCCGGGTAATCCACTGGATGGCCCGTAATTATCCGCAACGGCCAGGCGTGCAGCGCTGTACCGTGTTTGCCGGTTACGTTGCGACGCCGCTGTTTCTTAGCGGGCTGGTGGCGCTCTATCCGCTGGTCTGGCTCTGCGTACTGGTGGGCGCCTTAGCGCTGGTGTATACCGGCTATCTGCTCTATATCGGCATTCCGCTGTTCCTCAATATTGACCGTGAAGAGAGCCTGCATTTTTCCGGCTCAACGCTGGCAATTGGCGTGCTGGTATTTGAAGTGTTACTGGCGATGACCGTGATTCTGTGGGGTTACGGACCACGCCTGTTCTGATCTGCGGCTGCCGCCGGTCTGACGGCAGCCTGCTTTTTAACGCCCGGAAACAATCTCACCAGGAAATTTCTTAACCTTCAGCGTATGATGCTGCTGCCAGCCCGCGCTCTGACTGCCTTGACGCCGGCGGCCTGTGTCTGACACAGCGCACAATTTCAACCGGGTCTTTTTTCTGTGATGCCTGCAAAAATTCGTTTCACTCTGTTCTCGCTGGCGCTGCTCGTTTCCGGGCAGGGGATCGCACTCCCCGCGCACGCGGCAACTTCACTGTCGCAAATGGCACCGATTGCGCAACCGCAGATTGCCTCTGGCAGCGCGATGATTGTCGATCTCACCACCAATAAAGTGCTGTTCTCCAGCCATCCGGATCGCGTCAGGCCGATTGCCTCGATCACTAAGTTGATGACCGCGATGGTGGTACTGGACGCGCACCTGCCGATGAATGAAATGCTGACGGTCGATGTCAGCCAGACGCCGGAAATGCGTGGGGTGTTTTCTCGCGTCAAACTCAACAGCCAGATCAGCCGCCGCAATATGCTGTTACTGGCGCTGATGTCGTCGGAGAACCGCGCCGCTGCCAGCCTGGCGCATGCCTATCCGGGCGGTTATAACGCCTTTATCCAGGCGATGAACGCCAAAGCGCGCGCGCTGGGCATGAAACATACCCGTTACGTTGAGCCAACGGGCTTATCGACGCAAAACGTCTCGAATGCTGAAGATCTGATCAAATTGCTGAAGGCAACGCGGGAATATCCGCTGCTTGGCGCACTCAGCACCACCAAAGAAGAAACTGCGGTATTTACCCATCCGAGCTACGCGCTGCCGTTCCGTAATACCAACCATCTGGTCTATAAAAATGACTGGCGTATTCAGCTGACCAAAACCGGTTACACCGACGAGGCGGGACACTGCCTGGTGATGCGCACCATGATCAACAATCGCCCGGTGGCGCTGGTGGTGCTGGACGCCTTTGGTAAATATACCCACTTCGCCGATGCCAACCGCCTGCGCGACTGGATCGAAACCGGCAAGGCTGCACCCGTTCCTGCTGCCGCGCTGGCCTACAAAAAACAGAAATCAGGTCAGGTTGCCAGCAATGGTGCCAGCAGTGCCGGGGTTGAGTAGACCCGCGCCGGTGTAGCGCCTCAGGCGCTCCGGTGATGTTCTGGGCTGCACCAGAGGGCGACACGGCCGCAACCGCCGTGATCCGCCCGCCAGCCGCAACGGAGGCCCGTGGTTTCCGTTGCGGCCGGAACAGCCTGAATACGGAACAATAATTGCCCGCTATTCCTATAGTTTCATCGCTTGCAAAGCCCTACACTACGCGCGAATGGCGAGGGTAGATCGCCTGATTATGCTGCTGGAATCTCACTGATATGTTTAAGCTACGATCCCTTTTTGCGCTGTTAATGCTGGCTCTGGTGGCGTTTGCCCCGGCGTGGTCGCAGGCGGCGGATGATGCGGCGAGTGCCGCACAAGAACAAGATGCTCCACCAAAGCTCAATGCTGCGGTTGAACTGCCTAAAATGCAGAAGATCCTCGATAAAATCAAAAGCCAGATCTCGGGCGATACCGGCGAAAGCAAGCTGACACAGCTGAATGAAATGGCGCTGGAGCTGTCAGGTAACGCCGACACGCTGGGCCAGGCTCTGCTGCCCGATCGCCAGCAGCTTGATGCTCAACTGGCGGTGCTGGGACCGGCACCGAAGCCGGACAGCGGCATGAAAGAGACGCCGGAGGTAACGCGCAAGCGTAATGCGCTGGAAAATCAGAAGAGCAAGCTTGACGATCAGATCAAACAGGCAGAGGGCATCAAAAACGGTGCGCTGATGCTCTCATCGCAAATCGTTAACCTGCGTCGCGATCAGCTTAAGAGCCAGCTGGCGCTCAACTCGGGCAGCATCCTCGGACCGCGTTTCTGGGCACCGGTGCTTAGCAGCCAGGATCTGGACGGCGAGAAAATCAGCGAATTCCTGCAGGAGCTGCAGGATACTGCGGCGCTGTCGTGGGAGCCGGGCTGGCGTTTTGGCAGCGTGGCCTGGCTACTGGCAGCGCTGCTGGTGATGACGATTGGCCGCCGCTACAGCGAAGAGTTTCTTGCCTGGGTCAGCATTCATAAATTGCCGGAAGGGCGGTTGCGTCGCAGTTTCCTTGCGGCAGCGATTGCCATCACCACGCTGGTGGCGGTGGTCCTGACCTTCAACTTTATCGCGCTGGCATTTACCCGCCGTGATGACGTGTCAGATAACGTACAGGATTTTGTTGATCGTCTGGTTCAGCTTAGCGTGTTCTGCGGTTTAATTGCCGGACTGGGCCGCGCGTTTCTGTCTACCCGCCGGCCAAGCTGGCGCCTGCCGACTATCTCTAATGAAGTGGCGATGGCGCTGAAGCCTTTCCCGCCGATCACTGCCGTACTGGTGTTTATCTTCCAGACGGTGGAGGCGTTTAACTACAGCGTCGGCACCAGCCTGAACACCACTATCTTCGCTAACGGCCTGACGGCGTTACTGATTGGCAGCACCGCGCTGGCGATCAGCATCCGCACCAACCGGGTTCGCCGCCGCATGACGCAGGCGGGCACGCCGCCGGAAGCGCGATCGACGCTGGTCGGGCTGATTCAGATGGGCCTGACCCTGACGGCGCTGGCGATTCTGCTGTCGCTGGTTATTGGCTACGTAACGCTGGCACGCTTCCTGAGTTATGAGGTGATCTGGTGCGGCCTGCTGTTTGGTTCGTTCTATTTCCTCAGCCATCTGCTGAGTGATGGCTGCGAAAGCCTGTTTTCGACCAGTAACTCCTCCGGACGACGCATCCAGAGCTCGCTGAACATCAACGAGCGCCATCTGCAACAAACCGCCACCCTGCTGACGGCCCTCGGTAAAACCGTGCTGGTGCTGTTTGTGGTGCTGGCGCTGCTGAACGGGACTTTCGCCTCTTCGACCCCAATTGAACTGCTGCAAAAAGCGATTGAGTTCTGGGGCGGTAAAGGGCTGGAGTCGCTGAATATTGTTCCGGCGCATATGGTCAATGCGCTGGTCTGCCTGGTGGTCGGCATCTATGTGCTGCGGTCGATTCGCCGCTGGCTGGACAATGATTTCCTGCCAAAAACCACCATGGATGTTGGCATGCGAGTGTCGCTGGTGACGCTGTTCAGCAACATTGGCTACGTGCTGATTATCCTGCTGACTCTGTCGATCATGGGGCTGCAGTGGAACAAACTGGCGTGGATTGTCAGTGCGCTGTCGGTCGGTATCGGTTTTGGTCTGCAGGAGATTGTGAAGAACTTCATCTCGGGGCTGATTCTGTTAACCGAGCGTCCGGTGAAAGTGGGCGATCTGGTGACCATCAGCGGCATTGAAGGGGATATTCGCCGGATTAACGTGCGCGCCACCGAGATCCAGCTAGGTGATAAATCCACCGTTATCGTGCCGAACTCGCAGTTCATCTCGCAGAACGTGCGTAACGCCACCATGGGTAATGCGCAGGGTGTGGTAACGATTACGCTCACCTTCCCGCTGGATATCGATCCTTCTAAAGTTCGCGATATCCTGCTGGAGGTCTACAACGAAAACGAACGCATTCTGGATACGCCAGAGCCGTCGGTGTCGTTTAAGGATCTGACCCAGCAGGGGATTGTGCTGAGCGTGACCGGCAACGTAGCCGGGCAGCGCCAGATCTCCGGGGCGAAGAGCGACCTGCTGTTTGATATTCTGACCCGCCTGCGTAAAGAGGGCATTATGCTCTCTACGCCGCAAACCATGATCATCGAGCGTCGCCCGCAGGCGGCAATAGCCTCCTCCGACGAGCAACTGCTGTCATAAATATCAGGCCGACGCATGTCGGCCTTTTTTATCTCATGCCGAGCGGCCTTTCATCGCGGCGCACTGCTCCGGGTCTATACCGATCCGGCAGCAGGCTGACCGCTTCAACTACCACTGTGCCTTACAGCGTTTCAACCCGGCTGTGACGCTCGCCATCAGCACTCACCGAGCGGATCTGCACCGCACCGCTTACCGCCGGCGGTCGGATGGCATTATATCGCAGCCAGTGGCTACCCTTATCGAGGCTGTACTCCAGCGTCACGCCCGGTAGCGCCACGTTCATCGTCAGCACGCCGTTGATAATTTTCGCACCAGGCTGCGGCAGGCGGTAGCCGATACCGGATTTATCCAGCTTCGCCAGCTCACGCTGTCCCAGCAGATTGGCGAAGCGTTGCCAGTCCTGCTGCAGTGCGTGCCGATCGACCAGACGGGTCTGGCCGCCGATAAATTCGCGTCCGGCCTGATAGTCCAGCTCCCAACTGGCGCGATGCCAGCTGCGTTCCGCCACGGCGAACAGGCGGGGATAAATCATATATTCCATCTGTGGGTCGGTGCGCACGGTTTCACTCCACAGCTGAGCCGAGATGCCATAGGCACCGCGCCACGGCTTATCCGATTTAGCCGTGAAATATTTACCGTCGCGATCGGTCGAGGTTTCGGCATTCTGCGGCAGGTTGTCCGGCGCGAAGGCAAATATTTTACGTTCATCGCTGAAGCGGGTGCCCCAGTAATAACCGCGCTCAAGTGGATTCACTTCGTACGGGAAATCCAGATAGAGGTAATCCGGGCTGGTGATCACCACATCGTAGCCTTTTTGCGCCCAGTCGCCGGCGCTGTCAAAACCGCCCCAGTAGAGGGTATCCCAGAAATTGACCGCCACCCGCGGCGTGGCGAAGGCGCGGGCGTTCTGCGCGTCCTTTAAACCATCCTGCCAGGCCTGCATGTTGCCAATACCGTGCCGGTTAACCGTCTTGCTTACCGCCAGCGCAAAATAGCTCGGCAGGTGGGTCAGGTCGGTGACTTTGCCACTTTTCACCAGCGCCTGACAGACCTGCGATTTCGCCCACGGCTGATCTTCCTGTTGCCAGTCACGCAGGCCAGTGCCGGGCTTAGGGTGCTGGCGATCGGAATAGCCGGCACCAAAACGGATATTTTTCGCCTCATCACCGCCGAACTGCCAGCGGGTTAACGGCTGTCCCGCCTGACGGTGCATCGCCTGCATCTCCCCGATCACTTTGTCGACAAAGCGCAGAGAGCTATCAATGCACGGGTTGAGGTAGCTGGTACGATCGTAGAACTGCACCGAGGTGGTATTGGAATCGTCGGTCGGATCGCGCAGGCGATATGCGCTGGCCTGTTCGGGTTGCCCGGCGCGCATCAGCCGCTGATAGCGCGCCTCCATGGCAATTACTGTCGCGCGGGCGTGGGCCGGCATATCGATCTCCGGCATCACGGTGATATGGCGGGCCGCAGCATACTCCACAATCTCAATGTAGTCGGCGCGGCTGAAGTAACCGCTGCCGTTGTTGTCGCTAAACGGCCCGGAGCCGAGCTGCGGCAGCAGGCAGTGCTGCTCGCTGACATCATGGCAGCGCTGGCTGCCCACCCCGGTTAATTCCGGTAAGCCGGGGATTTCGATGCGCCAGCCCTCATCGTCGCTGAGATGAAAGTGGAAAACGTTCATCTTCCAGGCCGCCATCTGATCGAGCAACCGCAGCACCGCCTGCTTACTGTGGAAATTACGCGCCACATCAAGGAAGGCGGCGCGATAGGCAAAACGCGGCGTATCCCGCGCTTCCAGCGTGGCGATCTGCGCTGTGCCGTCGGCGGGTACCAGCGACAGAATCGACATCAGGCCATAAAAAGCGCCCGCGGCATCGTAGCCCACCACTCGGGCACTGCGGCTGTTGATATTCAGCTGGTAGGCACCGGACTTCGCCAGTTTGCCACTGAAGTGGTCGGGCCGGATTTCGCTGGCGATCGCGTAGCCCACTGCACTCTGTTTAACCCCCAGTCGTTCGAAGTGCTGGCTGACTACCTGGCGAGTGGCTGTGTTGAGCCCGTTAAGCGACAGCTTCACGCCGTCGCTGAGCGTGGCATCGTGCGGGTGAAGTTTGACCTCAAGCGGCGTCGGGCTGATCTGACCGCGCAACGCCGAGGCCGGCAGG
Source organism: Pantoea sp. PGP6 (assembly GCF_053474785.1). Classification (NCBI taxonomy): domain Bacteria; kingdom Pseudomonadati; phylum Pseudomonadota; class Gammaproteobacteria; order Enterobacterales; family Erwiniaceae; genus Pantoea; species Pantoea sp. PGP6. The sequence goes on along the minus strand of NZ_JBQBMA010000001.1, from coordinate 3,054,286 downwards.
GTGGCGATATCGCTGTTTTTATCAAAACGGCTGACCGGCTGCATCAGGATGTTCTGGTCGTCGGCGCTGCGTCGCCAGTTATCGCCGAAGGGCAGCACAAACTGACTCAGATCCTCACTGTCGGTGCTGGCAATAATTTTTGGCGTCGCTTCTCCGGCGGTCACATACCAGCGCGGCATCACATCGGTGATAAACAGCTGCCAGTACTCGTTAACGATTGGGATCGTCACCGATTCACCCGCGCCAATACCGGTGAACTTGTCGGTTGGCTCAAGGCGAGTCAGATCGCCAACAATGTGCGTCATCTTAAACTGGTCGTTATCTACCCGCAGCGTCTGGTGCACGTTGCTCATGGTGATTGCCCAGTTTTTGCTGGTCAGCGCCGGGCCATGATTGGTCAGGGTAATGGTGGCGCGGTTACAGGAAGACCAGTCGGCACCCAGTGCGGCGCAGTTTGTGCCATGCAGGGCAGCCAGATTATCGGTCACCTGATAAGTGACGCCGAACTGGCTGATTTGATTAACAATCTGCTGGTCGGACAGGCTGGCGTGACTGGCCAGAGCAACGCTCAGCAGGCTGAGCGCGAAAAAACGTGGGTTTACCATTTTCTTTATCCTTATGTCGGCAGAAGCGATAGCCGGGTCAGAGCCGCAAGGTCAGAACAGGGTGAAAGGCGCGATTACCATCAGCTTGATATCCTTCTCATCCTGAAAAATGTTGCCGTAGCCGCCGCTGTAGCTGGGCAGATTGCTGTGATTGTCGTAGCGGGTGTAGTGCAGCTTAAACAGCGTATCTTTGGCGCGACCCTGCTGAATCTGGTAGATCAGATCGAGGTTCCAGGCTGATTCAGTCAGCCGCTGGCGCTGATCGAAGGCGGGTTGGCTGGAAGGCTTTGCATCCCAGCCCCAGACCCAGGAACCGCCCACTTTCCATCCCGCCAGCTGCCACGGCGTTAAATCGAGCAGGGCACCGGCAAAGATTGCTTTTTCACCGTTGGCGTTCCAGTCAGAGCGGGCATCCCACCAGATATCCAGGCGGCCATTGGAGCTGGCGTAGCCTGGGGTCATGCGCTGTAAGAAGAAGCCCTGATTGCCTTCTGCTTTGACCCAGCTGCCCTCGAGCCGCAAATCGACCGGGCCGACGGTATAGCCGAAGGTGATCGCCTGTAACCAGGCGAGGCCGTCATAAACATCACTGGCATTACTCGCGCCGCCATGTTGTTTATCCTGCGCGCCGTAAAATTGATAACTGGTTCGCAGATCGTTGCCAGTGAGTGGAATTGTCCACGACGCTTTAGCAAAATATTGATCGATATAGCCAGCTGACTGACCAAAAGCGCCTTCCAGCACCAGACTGTTTTTGAAATCATATTTAACGCCGAAAGCATGCAGGTAACGAATATCCGTTACGCCATCTGCCTGTCGGAAATGATATAAATCACGATACCAGGGCGCTTTATATTTATCGCTCCACAGATATGAAAACGATAATTCGCCCGCCTGGCCGAAATCATAAATGGCACCGGCTTCCGCGCCGCGATAGGTGCCGGGTAAAAAACTCCAGTGTGGCGCAACTAATGTCTGTCCGGCAGGCTGAATATAACCCGCCCGTAACCAGTAGTCCTGATATCGGGCTTTCAGCGCCGCTTTATACAGCGAGGCACCGCTGGTGTCGCCCTGCCACGCTTCATCCCAGCGATTACGTGCCCGGCTAAAGCCAATTTCATTCGGTGCGGCCGGGCCGCTGTGGGCCAGTTCGGCTGCACCGAACACGGCGAGATCTAGGCCTAGCCAGTCGGCGGCGTACCCTGACTGGAAGTCGAGATTAGCGTTAAGCGTAGTGTGGTGCAGGTTAGCCCGATATTCACCGTTGTGTTCACTGTTTGGGTCGATCTCTTTTCGATCACGCTGACGTTGCCAGTAAAAAAGATTACCGCCCAGTGAAGAATCGTCAATAAAACCAGCCGCCTTAACCGGGTGAAGCCATAAGGCGGATCCGGTACTGGCCAGAATAACTAATTGCATTAAAGCTAACGCGTAATTAAATTTTCGCATTGCGATTCCTTGCTGAATAGAGCGCCAGGGTGCGGGATGTCATAAATAAGTGCTGGAGCCAATCTATTTTTCGCGACGCGAATTATCAATCGGGCGATCGATCTTTTGTGAGAGATTGTGCAGAAAGAAATAATACGAAAATAAAGCAATTGCGACTTAATACTGATAATTAATTTTTATCGCTGTGAATGTTTTTTTAGCTAATAAAGATTGTTAATAAAGGTGCGGTGCAGAGGCGAAATGTATTTAAGCCAAAACAGGTCATTAAAAAAGCCTGCTCAGCGTGGCAGGCCTGGGTCGCAGATGCGCTAGCGGGTGACAGCTTAAGGCTGTCTGACCGCCCAGCCTTTCAGTTTACTGGTTTTGCCGATGCCTGGATTGAAGCTGTTGGTGGGATCGAGTTGCCGGTAAAACGCCGCCAGTTGGGGTTTGGCCTGATAGAGGTGTCCGACGTTGTGCTCAGCCGGATATTCCGCACCGCGCGCCTGTAAAATCTCCAGCATCTGTGCCTTCAGCGCATGCGCGTCGACCCCTTTCCGGACGATGTAATCCTGATGGAACACGTGACAGAAGAAGTGGCCGTAGTAGAGACGATGGCTGAGCGAGGCTTTTATCGCCTCAGGCAGGGTTTCGAACCAGTCCGGATCGTTGCGGCGTAATGCGATATCCAGCGCCAGAATATCTTCCACTTCATCCGCGTGCACCGCGTGATAGCGAACTGCCGCGCCCGCCGCGGCAAAGCGATGCAGAAAGGCGTGAGCCCCTTCTTTGCCTTCACACTCAAAGTATTCGCCGCCGCCTTCGCGGAAGTAATCGCGTAAATAGTTGCGGGCTTCCGCAACGCCATCGCCCGACATCTTCAGCATCAGATAGTGTTCATACTTGTCGCGATACTGCTTCATGCGTTTCGGCAGATGGGCCGGGAACAATCGGCTCAGACGCTGCAGCAGCCGGTCGCTGAAGTGCGGTTTAATAAACGACAGTTTGCTCAGCCAGGCGTCAACGCGGCCTTTCAGGGTGAAAAACAGCGGCATCTTGTCAGTGCCCAGCTTGTCGATCATCAGGAAGGTGTCTTTGCCGTAGACCTCAGCGATGTCATAGATGTCGCGGTGCATATATTCGCCCGCCACCGGCAGGTTGCTGAAGTGCGCCAGCATGTGGCGACGGATATCGCTCAGCACGCTCGGATCGTTGGTACCGATATAAAATACCTGCTGCTGAGGCTCGGTGGCAAAGGTGTCGAGACGCACGGCGAACACCGCCAGCTTCCCGGCACAGCCCGATGCCTCAAACAGGCGGCGGGCATCAGCGTTATAGCGGGCTGGCGTATCGGCATCGACTTCACGCACCCGGCTGGCGTAATCGTGATCGGAGGCGTGGCGACCGTCATGATGGATATCGGTTTGCTGCCAGCGATCGTCATCCAGCCGACCGAGGATCTCTTCCGGCGACTGGCCTAAATCGATGCCAAGGTGGTTAACCAGCCGCAGTTTTCCCTGCGCATCAATCTGCGCGTACAGCGCCATTTCGCTGTAGGCCGGGCCGCGTTTGATCAACGATCCGCCGGAGTTATTACAAATCCCGCCCAGCACCGAGGCGCCAATGCACGACGATCCAATGACCGAATGCGGCTCGCGTCCCAGCGGCTTAAGCACTTTCTCCAGCTGATAGAGCGTGCTGCCCGGGAACGCCAGCACTTGCTTACCGTCATCGATTAACTGCAGCTTATCCAGCCGCAGGGTGCTGATGATCACCAGCGGGCGATCGTAATCATCGCCGTGCGGGGTAGAGCCTTCCGTCAGGCCGGTATTGGCCGCCTGCATCAGAATAATGGCATCGGCATTCACCAGCGTCTGCAGCACCCGCCACAGCTCCAGCAGGGTGGCAGGGAACACCACCGCCAGCGCGTCGCCTTCGCCGGAGCGAAAGCCTTTACGATAGCGGGCGGTCTGTTCAGGTTCGGTGAGCAGGTGAGTGGGGCCGACCAGGCGGCGTAGGTCAGAAAGCAGGGCAGAGGTCTGTTTCATGGGCAATTCCCTTGTCTTATCAGTGCGTCATTACTGTAGCACGTCAACTCACTGCAACGCAGTGTGACACCGGCAGGCTACCTGCTATTCTCTTCTTGTGGCACACTGCCGCCTGTTTATTCGATATTGCGCAGTTACTTAAGAGAACCCACCCTGATGAAATGGATTTACTCTGTTAGTCTCGCTGTCTCCCTCGCGATGCAACCGGCATTGGCTGAGACAGTGCCAGGTAACCACCCGATGACCGAACAGGCGCGGGATGCGTTCGTCAACGATCTGCTGACCAAAATGACGCTGGATGAGAAAATCGGCCAGCTGCGTTTAATCAGCGTCGGGCCTGATAATCCAAAAGAAGTCATCCGTGAGATGATCAAGAAAAGTCAGGTTGGCGCGATTTTCAATACCGTTACCCGTCAGGATATCCGCGCGATGCAGGATCAGGCGATGCAGCTCAGCCGGCTGAAAATTCCGCTGTTCTTCGCCTACGATGTGGTTCACGGGCAGCGCACTATTTTTCCGATCCCGCTCGGCCTGGCCGCCAGCTGGGATCTTGATGCGGTAAAAGAGGTGGGACGGGTTTCCGCCTATGAAGCCGCCGACGACGGCCTCAACATGACCTGGGCGCCGATGGTGGACGTCAGCCGGGAACCGCGCTGGGGCCGTGGCTCAGAAGGCTTTGGTGAAGATACCTACCTGACCGGCGAAATGGGCCGCAGCATGGTGCAGTCGATGCAGGGCAAAAGCGCGGCTGACCGCTATAACATCATGACCAGCGTTAAACACTTCGCGCTGTATGGCGCAGTGGAAGGCGGACGCGATTACAACACAGTCGACATGAGTCCGCAGCGGATGTTCCAGGATTATCTGCCGCCCTATAAAGCCTCGCTGGATGCAGGCAGCGGCGGCGTGATGGTGGCGCTGAATTCAATCAATGGAGTACCGGCCACGGCGGATAGCTGGCTGCTGAAAGATTTGCTGCGCGATAAGTGGAAATTCAAAGGCATCACCATCAGCGATCACGGTGCCATTAAAGAACTGATTAAGCATGGTGTTGCCAGCGATCCACAGGATGCGGTGCGTATTGCGCTGAAGTCGGGCGTCGATATGAGCATGAGCGACGAATATTACAGCAAATATCTGCCCGATCTGGTGAAGAGCGGCGCGGTCAGCATGGCGGAGATCGACGATGCGGCGCGTCACGTCCTCAACGTCAAATATGACATGGGGCTGTTTAACGATCCGTACAGCCATCTGGGGCCGAAAGAGAGCGATCCGCAGGATACCAACGCCGAAAGTCGCCTGCATCGGGCCGAAGCGCGCGATGTCGCACGCAAAAGTATGGTGCTGCTGAAAAACCGGCTGGAGACCTTGCCGCTGAAGAAGTCGGGCACCATTGCCCTGATTGGCCCGCTGGCGGACAGTCAGCGCGATATCATGGGCAGTTGGTCGGCGGCCGGAGTAGCGAAGCAGTCCATTTCGCTGCTGCAGGGAATGCGCAATGCCACAGCCGGCAAAGCGACGCTGCTGTATGAAAAAGGTGCCAACATCACCGATAGCAAAGGCATTCAGGATTTCCTCAACCTGTATGAGCAGGCGGTGTCGGTCGATCCGCGTTCGCCGCAGCAGCTGATTGATGATGCGGTGGCCAAAGCGAAGCAGGCAGATGTGGTGGTTGCGGCGGTTGGTGAAGCGCAGGGCATGGCGCATGAAGCCTCCAGCCGCAGCGACCTGGTGATCCCGGCCAGCCAGCAGAAGCTGTTAGCCGCGCTGAAGGCTACCGGCAAACCGCTGGTGATTGTGCTGATGAATGGCCGTCCGCTGGCGCTGGTGAATGAAGACCGGATGGCCGATGCGATGCTGGAAACCTGGTTCAGCGGCACCGAAGGCGGCAATGCTATCGCTGACGTGCTGTTCGGAGATTACAATCCGTCGGGCAAGCTGCCGGTCTCCTTCCCGCGTTCAGTCGGTCAGATTCCGATCTACTACAACCATCTGCCGACCGGCCGTCCGTATAACCCGGAGAAGCCGAACAAATACACCTCGCACTATTACGATGCGGCTAACGGCCCACTCTATCCATTTGGCTATGGCCTGAGCTATACCACTTTCACCGTGTCGCCGGTAAAAATATCCTCACCGACCATGCCGCGTAACGGCAGCATTGAAGCCAGCGTCACGGTGACCAACAGCGGCAAGCGCGACGGTGCAACGGTGGTGCAGCTGTATCTGAACGATCCGGTTGCCTCCATCAGCCGGCCGGTTCAGGAGCTGCGCGGCTTTAAGCGCATCATGCTGAAAGCGGGCGAGTCGCAGACCGTGACCTTTAAGATTGATGTCGATGCGCTGAAGTTCTGGAACCAGCAGATGCAGCAGGTGGCAGAACCGGGTAAATTCAATGTGATGATCGGGCTGGATTCCGTTCGTACCCAGCACGCACAGTTCGACTATTTATAACCGTCCCTCTTTGCTTCCTGAGGGAGATGCGGCGCGCCAGACGTTACGGCGCGCCGCATTCTTTCTGTTATCAGAGCCATCATGATTAATCTGCGTGACCGCATCCAGCAACAGGTGTTTCGTCTTAACGGCCTGTCGCTGAATGAATTCGACATTTCTCAGCCGCCTGGCGATCCCGGTCTGTTTGGCCCGGACAGCATCATCTGGCAGGTACACGGTGATTTTACCTCAATGATGTGCGGCGGCATCAGTGCGCTGCTGCTACAGATGCTGCACCCGGCTGCGCTGGCTGGCGTCTGGGATCACTCTAACTTTCGTCAGGATATGATGGGTCGCCTGCGGCGCACCAGCCAGTTCATTGCGGTCACCACCTTTGGTAACACCCAGGATGCACATACGCTGATTGAGCGGGTGAAGCGTATTCACCTTAAAGTCAGCGGCGTCGACAGCGCTGGCAAACCTTATGCCGCCAGCGATCCACATCTGCTGACCTGGGTACACGTGGCGGAAACCAGCCGTTTTCTGGCTGCCCATCTGCGCTATAAAAATCCGCGCCTCAGTCGCGCCGATCAGGATCGCTATTATCAGGAAGCCGCGCTGATTGCCGAAGCGCTGGGAGCGGAACGGGTACCCAAAAGTGTCGTCGATGTTGCGGATTACCTGCAACAGATGCGTTCGGAGCTGCGTTTTGATCAGCGCACGGCGGAAGTGACGCGCCTGCTGATGAACGCGCCCGCCCCAAGCTGGCAGGCCAGACCGGTAATGAAAGTGATGCTGAAGTCAGGCTTTGGCCTGATGCCGGACTGGGCGCAGGCGATGTCGGGTCGTGAAATCGGCCGCTGGCAGCAGGCGGTGATCGATCAGCAGATCGCGGCGATTGCCGTCGGTTTACGCTGGTCGATTCAGCGCGGTGCCTGGTATCGGGCGATGGTCAGGATGGGCCGCCATCCGGTCTGATGACCGCCCGATTCGCGCCGGTGCGCTTTCATTTTTAGCCGGCTAAACGCAGCGTATCCGCCTCTGCGGCCGCCCCCCTCCCGCCCGAATCTGACTCCGCCATACTCGACTCGATGACGCACTTTGAGACTATTACCCTTGTCTCAGATGGCGGCAGTCACGATCCTGCTCTATTCTCGGGGAAAATGGATTCCTCCAGGCTTTGTCGAGGCACTATGACGTACAAATCCCTGATTGCTGAAGTCCACAATCAGCAACGCACCCTGACCGCGATTGTTGAGCAGGATGCGCGCACCGCCTATTTTTACATCTGGCCGACCGATCTGTTTCGCAGCCAGTACGCGGTGCGCGGCTGTTGGTTACGTAATCTGCTGCCGTCACCGGCACAGGAAGATCGTGAAGCGATGGAGCAGGGCATAGCGCCGCTGCTCAGCGCCGAATATTGCCGTAATCTGGAAGCCGAGCCGGAACTCGATCCGGCTGGCCTGCAGGTGCTGTGGGAGCCGAGTGATGATGGCGCGGCCTTGTGGTATTACGGCCAGTTGCTGGCGGTGATCCCAGGCTGGAGTCTTTATCAGGATAAGCAGGTCAGCTTCTCTGCCGGCTGCATCAAAAAAAACCGACTGACGGCGCCGCTCGGATCGGCTTCCACCAATGATTATTACGCCCGCGCCGAGCAGCAGCGTCAGTTCTGGCGTGAATGGCACGACGGCAGTGAGTGGGATAAGGTGCAGCAGGATTTAATGGCCTGCTATCAGGCCCGCTTTGGCGAGTCGGTGAAATATTACGCCATCGATCAGGGCAGCTGGCCACCGATGGCGATTTCCCAGCACTGGCACCAGGGCGTCTGGTACTTCCTGACGCTCGGCATGAGCATCCGGCCGATGCCGCAGGTCGATTATCTGTTTGATGAGCTGGCGCCGCAGTATCGCCGTATCGAACTGGGCATGGCGGTTGACGGTGAAGTAATGACTGAAGGCAATGCGGTGCAGATGGCCAGCGCGCTGGCGGAGTTTGTGCATCTGCCGTGGGCGCGCCTCACCTGGCTGGGGGAAGGGCACACTCTGGCGTCAGAAGTGGCACCGGTCGGCTTTGACAGCTTTTTACTGGCGGGTGAACTGGCCAGCGAGAGCGCGCAGTTCAAACTTCCGAAGCGCGACGGCGATCGACCCACGCTGCTGTGGACTACCCCGATTACCGAGGCGGAACGCCAGTTCGCCCAGGCTGATGAGCACGGCGGACAACAGCTGCGCGAGCGGCTGACGGCAGACGGCAATAACCATATCTTCCGGCCGCGTCAGCAGGTGGTGGATTCGCCGGAGTAGTGCCCGACCCGGTCGCTTCCGGCCGCCTGGCGACGACACGTCGCCAGGCGTAATACTAAATTCTCAGGCTAATCAGCCATTTTTCAAATCTGTGATCCTGCTCATCTCAAGTTCCGCTGGGCCGCGCCGTTAACCCGGATAAGGCAATCGCGCCACACCAGGTCCAGGGGAACAAAGATGTTAAAAACAACACAGTCCCGCTTCACTGCAACACTCATCGCTTTCTTCGTTGCACTCCTGTTGATCACCGTCTGGGTGATTAACCAGTTTGTCGCTCCACAGTTGATTGACAGCGAAAGCCGTCTGGTTCGCTATCAGGTTGATTCCCTGGCGTCCGGCATCGTTGAACAGATGAACCGGGTTCAGGCGCAGCAGCGCGCTATCACCGAGGCCGCGTCTGTGATGGATAGCGCCACCATCGACACCTTACTGCCGACGCTGGTGAACCAGTATCAGGACAGTAACGTGTTTGGCGGCGGCATCTGGCCACTGCCGAATCGTCGCGATCCGGCAAAAGAGAAAAACAGCAGCTTCTTTGCCCGCAACGCCAGCAACGAACTGCAGGTCAACACCTACTGGAACTCCGATGCGGCTGACAAATACTGGGAGCAGTCCTGGTACAAAGATGGCATGGCAGCAGAGAAAGGGCAGTGCGCCTGGGCCAAAGCTTACCAGGATGCAGCCAGTCCGCAGCCGCGCACCAACTGCGCCATGGCGATCTATCGCGACGGGACCGTCTGGGGCGTTGCGACCATTGACGTCACGCTCGGCTTCTTTAACCAGCTGGCAAAACAGATGGGCGAGGCGATTCACGGTAACGTGCTGATCGTAGAAGCAGACGGCAAAGTGGTCGGTAACGGTGCGCTGGTGAACGCGGCACCGAAACTGGAAAACCTGGCCGACGTGCCGTTGCCGATGGCCGCGCCGCTGAAATTGCTGCTGAGTGGCATCGGTAATCAGCCGCTGGAGACCACCTTTGACAGCAACGACGGTGAGCAGACGCTGTTAGTGCAGGCGATCCCGGGCAGCCCGTGGTATCTCGCCAGTAGCCTGCCGACCAGCCTGCTGAAAGCGCAGTCTCACAATATGCTGACCCGTCTGGGCCTGGTGCAGATCCCGCTGGCGGTGATCCTGCTGCTGGTGCTGCTCGGTTTTGTGCGTGCCATGATGAAACGCCTCAGCGTGCTCAACAGCAATATCGAAGCCCTGTCGACCGGCGGTGCGGATCTGACTCAACGTCTGCCAGCCAGCAACAGCCCGGAATTTAACGCGGTGGCGCAAAGCTTCAACCAGTTTATCAGCTACCTGCAGGGGCTGATGCAGCAGGTCGGCGACAGCGCGCTGGCGATTACCGCCGCCTCGCGTGAGATTGCCAGCGGCAACGCCAACCTCTCGTCACGTACTGAAGATCAGGCCAGTTCGATTGTCGAAACTGCGGCCTCGATGGAGCAGCTGACCGGCACGGTGCGCCAGAATGCTGACAACGCCACGCACGCTAACCAGCTGGCCGGCGATGCGTCACAGGTGGCGGCGCGCGGGACGGAAGTGGTACGTCAGGTAGTGACCACCATGGGCGAGATCCATCACTCCTCGCGTAAAGTGGTCGATATCATCAGCGTGATCGACAGCATCGCCTTCCAGACCAATATCCTGGCGCTTAACGCCGCGGTGGAAGCGGCGCGGGCCGGTGAGCAAGGGCGCGGGTTTGCCGTGGTGGCGTCGGAAGTGCGTAACCTGGCACAGCGCTCGGCTAATTCAGCGCGTGAGATCAAAAAATTGATCGAAGAGTCGGTGTCGAACATTGATGCCGGTAGCGCGCTGGTGGAACAGGCGGGACAAACCATGGATGAGCTGATGCAGGGCGTCAGCAGCGTCACCACACTGATGAGCGAAATCATGTCGGCCAGCCGCGAACAGAGCATGGGGATTGAGCAGGTTAACGTCGCGATCACCCAGCTTGACGGCACCACTCAGCAGAACGCCGTGCTGGTGGAGCAGGTATCGGCTGCGGCACAGGCGATGGAAGTACAAAGCACTCAGCTGGAACGGGTGGTGCAGAGCTTCAGATTGTAATCCCTCCTCAGGCCAGCCTTGCTGGCCTGATTTTCTTCCCGCCTCATCCGCCTATCCCAGACTGGCTGCTGTTAAAAATTCCGCGTTGTGACCGCCCAAACTGGCAATCTTGTGCCAGAATAGTTGGGAATAATCTCAAGGAAACGCCATGTCTGCTATTGAAGTTATCCTCGTTGACCACCTCGATCGTCCCACCGGCAAAATGGAAAAGCTGGAAGTGCATGAAAAAGGATTACTGCACCGCGCGGTGACGGTCTACGTCTTCAATTCCCGGCAGGAGCTGCTGTTACAGCGGCGCGCCAGCGATAAATATCACTGTGGTGGTTTGTGGAGTAACACCTGCTGCGGTCATCCTTATCCCCATGAATCAACCCAGGATGCCGCTGAACGGCGTCTGCGCGAAGAGATGGGAATGGAGGTCAGCCTGACGCCGATGTTTGAGCTGAGCTACAACCTGCCGCTGAGTAATGGCCTGACCGAACACGAATATGGTCACGTCTTCTTTGCGGTTTGTGATCGCCTGCCACAGCTTAATCCGCAGGAGGCTGACGCTTTTGATTACCGTTCACTGGCGACCATTGAACAACAGATGCGCCAGCAGCCGCAGCAGTTCACGCCGTGGTTTTTGCATACTTTTCCGCGCATTCCGGCCCATCTCGACGCGTTTCCGGCATAAAAAAACCGCACGCTAAGGTGCGGTTCGGGTCGTCGATAACGCGTTGGCTCAGGCAGCATACCTCCTTCGCAAAATCGCTGTTTCAGGCAGGCTCAGCACGGGCCATGCACGGCTCGCGCTGCTTTGCTAGCGACGTACGCTCCCCTCGCTTTATCTTCCGCAGCCGTTAACGCTACATCCTGAGAAGCTATTCAGGATCAACGCGGCAGCTCAAAATCCTCGGCATCCACATCATAACCTGACGGTTCCCAGCGGATCGCCAGTAAGGCCAGCAGGCCCGCCAGCGGGGCCAGAAAAATGACCCAGAACACCCCGGTCCCCAGCGCCGCGACCAGCACCGGAAACAGGAACAGCGACAGGGTCGAACTGCCACGCATCAGCGTCTGGTTAAAGCCAACCCCCACGCCACGCAGCGAGGTCGGATAGCTGAGTGAGGCAAAAGTCATGGTATGCGAGCCGGGACCGAAGCCCTGACCAAACAGGAACAGCGCCAGCATACCAATCGCCAGGGCCGCTTCCTGACCGCCGTCCGGGCGTCCAATCAGCGCCAGTCCGAGCAGTGCCACGCACTGACAGGCATAACCGGCCACCGACATCTTCCATGCTCCGAGACGCGGCACCAGCCGTACCGCCAGAACGCCGCCGACAAACGCAAACAGCAGATTCAGCGCCAGCGACACCAGAATGGTGGTCAGCATCGACTGGGCAAAGAAGCTGGAGATAATCACCGGCAGGCCAAACGCCACGGCGTTATAGGCAAACGAGGAGGCGATGGAGGTGATGGTCGCCAGCACGGTGCGGCGTCGATAGACACCCTGCAACAGCGCGCCGTAGTTACGCCAGCTGGCTGGTCGCGCCGGTCGGGCGGGCGTCAGCGCCGCATCCGGTGCCACCTGGGCGTTGATATTCCACGCGCTGCGTAAGATTGAGGCGGCCGCCTGCAGATCGCCCTGATTAGCGGCCCACACCGGCGACTCGCTCATGTAACGACTGCGAATGGCGATGATGATGATGGCCGGTACCGCGCCAAAGCCAAGGATCAGCCGCCAGAGCCAGTCGGTATGGCTTTCCGGCAACACCGCGTAGAGCAGCAGCACCAGCAGATAGGAGATGCTGATCGCTGCGTACCAGGTCGGGCACCACATCGCCACGCTGGCCGCTTTATTGCCTTTACCGCGCAGCTTCGAAAACTCTGCCAGGAAGGCCATCGCCACCGGCAGATCGATGCCGACGCCGAGCCCCATCACGAAACGCGCTCCGCCTAACACATATTCGTTTGGCGCAAACGCACAGGCGATTGCCGCCACCACGAAAAAAAACATATCGGCCATGAAAACCCGATAACGGCCAATTTTATCGGTCAGGTAGCCGCCGATCAGCGCGCCGATGATCGCCCCGAAGGTGATGGACGAGGCGATCATCCCGGTGCCGGTCGGGGTCAGATTAAATTCGCGCGCCACGTCTTTGATACCAAACGCCAGCGCGCCGAGATCGTAGGCGTCGAGAAATACCCCACCGAGCGCGATAGCGACCACAATGCGCGCGTTGTTACGGGCGCTGTCGCCGCTGTTCACCAGGCGGGAGACATCCGCCGCGCTGCGGATCCACTGCGTTTCGCCGCTCGGCGCACTCCCTGTTGTGGCCACATGGGCTGAAGAGATCAGGTCGGTCATGATGTTGTGAGTCTTTTATTATAAAAACAGGCCATCGAGAATAGCCGTTTAGACGCCCAGACGTAAATTCAATTCAGTTATGAATAATAAGTTTTTAGTCTCAAATCGTTATTAATTTGCGATAAAGTCATCTACGAGCCGGCACAGCCAGGCTACGCTTTTAAGGCAGATAACCAAACCGCTCTGCGTCAGGCGACGGCATTCATTGCGGCGCTGCCGCTGCACCGGATCACCGGATCAGCGCTGGGCACCGCGATGCGCGAACCTGAATCACCGGGGTGAAAAGAATCGATAACAACAGATCAAAACAACAGGTCATAACAACAGGCAATAACACGCGATAAGGAACAGGTCATGGTCAAAGTTCGGGGTTGGATTGGAATGAGCGCGTTGCTGCTCAGTCTGGGCATCGCACACGCTGCCGATCCGGTGCGGGTCGGTTCAAAAATTGATACTGAAGGTTCACTGCTGGGTAACGTGATTTTGCAGGTGCTGGAGAAGCATGGCGTCAAAACCGTCAATAAAATTCAGTTGGGTACCACTCAGGTGGTGCGCGGCGCTATCACCGCCGGGGAACTGGATATCTACCCGGAATATACCGGCAACGGCGCTTTTTTCTTTAATGACGAAAAAGACAGTGCCTGGAAAAATGCCCGTCAGGGCTACGAAAAAGTCAAAAAACTGGATGCCGACAAAAATCACCTGGTGTGGCTGACGCCTGCGCCAGCCAACAACACCTGGACCATTGCGGTGCGTAAAGATCTGGCAGAGAAAAATCAGCTGACCTCGCTGGCCGACCTCAGTGCCTGGCTGAAAAAGGGCGGCACTTTCAAGCTGGCGGCCTCGGCAGAATTTATCGAACGCAGTGATGCGCTGCCGGCCTTTGAAAAAGCCTACGGTTTCGATCTTAAGCAGGATCAGCTGCTGTCGCTGGCCGGCGGTGATACTGCCGTTACCATCAGCGCGGCGGCGCAGCAAACTTCAGGCGTTAACGCGGCGATGGCCTACGGCACCGACGGCCCAGTGGCGGCGCTGGGATTACAGACGCTGACCGATCCAAAAGGCGTGCAGCCAATCTACGCCCCGACGCCGGTGATCCGTGAATCGGTGTTGAAAGCCTATCCGCAGATTGGCGACTGGCTGAAACCGGTATTCAGCGCGCTGGACGAGAAAACGCTGCAGCAGCTGAACGCCAGAATTGCGGTGGACGGCCAGGACGCCAGCAGCGTGGCGAAAGAGTGGCTGCAACAGCAGAAGCTGCTGTAACTGATGCAGATATCGCGGGAAGCGATACGACGTCCCGGTCAGCAGCCGGTCGCACTGCTGCTGCTGGCACTGCTGAGCCTGGCGATGGTGGCGCTGCCTTTTCTGACCTTCGCGCCGAACCGGCTGGTGGCAGGCGCGCCGCTGATGGGCTGGCAGATCAGCCAGTCGGCAGTAGTGCTGCCGCCGCTGGCGGTATTATGGCTGCTGCTGTGGTGTCCGCCGTCGCGCGTCAGCCTCAGCCTGGCGCTGTTGTCGGCCGAACTGCTGCTGGCGGCGATGATCTGGCTGAGCGGCAATCAGGCGACGCTGCTTAGCCAGCACGGTAGCCGACTGGCTCGCACCAGCTTTGCCAGCGGCCTGTGGTGCAGCGGGGCGCTGCTGCTGTTGCTGATCACCGACACGGTGCGGCAGCTGACCCGTCACCGGCTGGCACAGCTGCTGCTTAACCTGCAGGTGTGGCTGCTGCCGCTGTTGCTGCTGTTCAGCGGCCAGCTTAACGATCTCTCCCTGCTGAAAGAATATGCCAATCGCCAGGCGGTATTTGACGCCGCGCTGGTGCGCCATCTGACGTTGCTGACCGGCACCGTGCTGCCAGCGCTGATCATCGCGCTGCCGCTGGGCATTCTGCTGTTCCGACAGCCACGCTGGCAGAGCGGGGTATTTGGCGTATTGAATGTGATTCAGACAGTGCCTTCGGTGGCGCTGTTTGGCCTGCTGATTGCACCGCTGGCGGGCCTGGCACAGCGTTTTCCGTGGCTGGGTGCCTGGGGTATCAGTGGCATCGGCATGGCTCCGGCGCTGATTGCGCTGGTGCTTTACGCCTTACTGCCGCTGGTGCGCAGCGTGGTGGCCGGTCTGCAACAGGTGCCGCAGGAGGTGCGTGAAAGCGCGCGCGGCGTCGGGATGAGCGGCCGGCAACAGTTTTTCGCGGTTGATGTGCCGCTGGCCTTACCGGTATGGCTGGCGGGTCTGCGGGTGGTGGTGGTACAAACTCTGGGCATGGCAGTGGTCGCGGCGCTGATTGGTGCCGGCGGCTTTGGCGCGATTATTTTCCAGGGCCTGCTGAGCAGCGCGCTGGATCTGGTGCTGCTCGGAGTGATTCCGGTGATTGCGCTGGCGGTCACCGTAGATGCGCTGTTCCGCCTGCTGATCTCACTGCTGGAGAAAAAAGATGATTGAATTTAACGGCGTCTCGCGCGCTTTTAACGGCAAAGCGGCGGTCAGCGATCTCTCATTGACGGTGGCGGAAGGGGAGTTCTGCGTGCTGCTGGGCACCTCCGGTTCCGGTAAGTCGACCACCCTGAAGATGATTAACCGGCTGGTTGAGTTCGACAGCGGCGAGATCCGTTTCGCCGGCGAGTCGATTCGTCAGCTTGATGCCCGCGCGCTGCGGCGGCGGATGGGCTATGCCATTCAGTCGATCGGCCTGTTTCCTCACTGGACGGTAGAAAAAAATATCGCCACGGTGCCGGCGCTGCTCGGCTGGTCAAAACCGCAGGTCACGCAGCGGATAGAGGCGCTGCTGACGCTGCTCAACCTCGATGTGCAGCTGCTGAACCGTTATCCGCATCAGCTTTCCGGCGGACAGCAGCAGCGGGTTGGCGTGGCGCGTGCGCTGGCGGCCGATCCGGAGGTGTTGCTGATGGATGAACCGTTTGGCGCGCTCGACCCGGTGACCCGTGGCGCGCTGCAACAGGAGATGCTGCGTATTCACCGGCTGTCGGGACGCACCATTGTGCTGGTAACCCATGACATCGATGAGGCGCTGACGCTGGCCGACCGCATCGTGCTGATGGATAACGGCGGGATCGTCCAGCAGGGTAAACCGGTTGAGCTGCTGACCCAGCCGAAAAATGAGTTTGTACGTGATTTCTTTGGCCGCAGCGAAATGGGCGTGCGCCTGCTGTCGCTTGGACAGGTCGGCAACGCCGTGCGGCGCGGTGAATGGCTGGCGGGCGAACCGATTGCCGCCGGGCTGACGCTACGCGAAGCGCTGTCGCAGTTTATTACCCGGCGAACCGACAAACTGCCGGTGATTGATGAACAGCAGCAGCCGCTGGGCGTGCTCTATTTTCATGATTTGCTGACGCTGCGTGAGGAGACCGCATGCGCCGGCTGACCGATCCGCTGCTCTGGCTGGTGCTGCTGTATGGCGCGCTGCTGACGCTGATGCCCTACAGCGGGCCGCTGTTCCATCGCTGGTTTCCCGAGCTGGCGCGGCCGCTTTATCAGCAGGAGACCTTCTGGCAACTGACGCTGGCGCACCTGTTTCTGGTCATCACCGCCAGCCTGCTGGCAATGGTTATCGGCGTCGGCAGCGGGGTGATAGTGACCCGGCGCGCCGGTCGGGCGTTCCGGCCGCTGATGGAAACGCTGGTGGCGGCCGGACAAACCATTCCGCCGGTGGCGGTATTAGCGATTGCGGTGCCGGTGATGGGATTTGGTGCCTGGCCTGCCGTGGTGGCGCTGCTGCTCTACGGTTTGCTGCCGATCTTGCAGGGCACGCTGGCCGGTCTCGACAGCGTACCCGCCAGCAGCCGGGAGATTGCCAAAGGGGTCGGGATGAGTGCATGGCAGCGTCTGTGGCAGATTGAGCTGGCGCTGGCCGCCCCGGTGATTATCGCCGGGATCCGCACCTCGGTGATCATCAACATTGGCACCGCCGCTATCGCCTCAACGGTCGGGGCAAAAAGCCTCGGTTCACCGGTGATCATCGGCTTAAGCGGGTTTAACACGGCGTATGTGATTCAGGGGGCGTTACTGGTGGCGCTGCTGGCGATTGTCAGCGATCGCCTGTTCGAGCGCCTGCAACGCTGGCTCAGCGTGAGTGAACGATGAGTGAATAACCGACCAGCATCAGACCGCTGGTACCGCCAGCCGCCATTATGAAAAACAGCGTAGCGAAGAATGTTTTTTTCCAGTTCATGGGAAAACCTGAGCGCGTGAATATGAGGCGGGAATGATAGCGCGCGCAAGGCAGCAGGCAAAGTGCCCAGCGTGCGTTTTTGTCATCAGGGTGTTTCGTGCAACCGCACGGCGTAACCCTGTTCCTGCCAGTGTGACAGTTGATCCTGCTGACGACGGGTCAGTTTTTTACCGGTAAATACAAACATATTCATGCCGGGAAACAGTTCCGGACGCGGCACGTCGAGCGGCTCAGCCAGCACATCGATGCGCCAGCCATGTTGCGACAGACGCCAGCCTTCCAGCCAGATACGGGTACGATCCTCAATGCCCCAGCCGATAATCAGCGCGTCTTTGCCCGCTTTTTTGCGGCTGCCGGTCAGGCAGAACGCCACATAATCAATCAGCAGGCCATCCAGCAGGCTGCACATGGTGCGGGCGGTATTCTGGTCGAGGCTGAGCTTCTGGCGCACCGGCATAAAGACGTGATCGATCAATGCGTCGATCGGATGTTCACGACCGATGGCCGCGATCTTGTTACGCAGCTTGGAGGGTCTGACGTGGCGTAACACGCTGATGAGTTCATCCTGCAGGGTGGTCCAGCCGTCGTGCGCATCAACATCACCGCCTTCCAGCAGCGCTTTGACTTTACCTACCGGCACGCCGCTTTCAATCCAGCGCATGATCTCTTCAATGCGCTGAACATCTTCTTCATCAAACTGACGATGCCCACCTTCGGTACGCTGCGGCTTCAGTAAGCCATAACGTCTTTGCCAGGCGCGCAAGGTCACTGGGTTTATGCCACAGCGCTCGGCGACGTCACCGATACTGTATAGGGTCATAAATTCCTCTTTAGACTGATCTGAGTGGAATTACCATAACGAAGCAAACTAAGTTGTACAATACATTTTTGAGTGTACAACTTGACCGCTGCGCCTTTTCTCAGCTATATCTCATATAAGAGAAATTATTCCTAATTATGAGAAGATGCTATGCCGGACCTGAATACAGAACAGCGCCTGGCTGCGCGGCTGGCGGAATTACGCTTGCAACGCGGCTGGTCGCTGGATGAGCTTTCAATCGCAACGGGTATCAGCCGTGCGTCATTATCACGTATTGAGCGCAGCGAGACCAGCCCTACCGCCGCACTGCTTAATCGTCTGTGCGTGGCGTACGGATTAACCATGTCGCGCCTGCTGAGTGAGGTGGAGGAAGATGCAAAGCTGCTGATCCCGTATGACCAGCAGCCGGTATGGAGTGATGAGGCCAGTGGCTTTCACCGCCGAAATGTGTCACCGCCTGTTACTCATTTTAGATGCGAATTGGTGGAGGGCAAATTACGCCCCGGCGCGCGTATCGATTACGACGCGCCGCCGATTCACGGTATGGAACAGCATATCTGGCTGCGTGAAGGCGGCCTGACCGTCAGCATGGCAGCTCAACGCTGGAGCTTACGTCCCGGTGACTGTTTACGCTTTCATCTGACGGGAAAATCGGCCTTTGAAGCGCACCTGACCGAGGGCGCGCACTATTTACTGGTGGTGGCAAAACCATGATTAATTATCAGGTGCTCAGTGCCAGCGAGGCACAGCAGGCGTTACCCGAACTGTGTGAGGTGTTGCAGGCCTGCGTAGCAGACGGGGCCAGCGTCGGATTTATTGAGCCGCCGACCATCAGGCGATTGGCCGTTTCTGGCAGGATCGCATTTACAGCCTGGCGAGTGGCGATGCCGAATTGTGGGTGGCGCGTCAGCACGGCAGCGTGGTGGCGACGGTGATGATCAACCGCAGCTCAATGCCCAACGGCCGCCATCGGGCGGAGATCACTAAACTGCTGGTGCATCCGCAGGCGCGCCGCCAGGGCATTGCCCGCCAGCTGATGCTGCAGGCGGAACAGCAGGCGCGACTGCAGGGTAAAACGCTGCTGGTGCTGGACACGCGCAGCGGTGATGTCCCCAGCGATCTCTATCGCTCGCTCGACTGGCAGGTCGCCGGCTCTATTCCGTTCTACGCCGAATCCACCACCGGTGAGCTGGATGCCACGACCTATATGTTTAAACTGCTGGGCTAGCCGGTCCCGGCTGCCGCCAGCCCCGGGCGGCATCCGTGGCCGCTTGTGGAACCGCAGACGAAAAAAATTGTCCTGAAAGCTGACGCCGCCAGCATACTGTGTAAAAATACAGGCAATTTTTACGGTGTGGTAACAAACAAAATGGCCCTGACAGCAGCAGTAAAAAGCCAGATAGCGCAGTGGTATAAAGCGCTGCAGCAGCAGGTGCCCGATTTTATCCCGCGCGCCGCCCAGCGGCAGATGATTGCTGAAGTGGCAAAATGCCTGGCGGGCGATGATGCGCGCCATCTGGCGGTCGAAGCGCCAACCGGCGTCGGCAAAACCCTCTCTTATCTGATCCCCGGCATCGCGACCAGCCGCGCCCAGGAAAAACGTCTGGTGATCAGCACCGCGAACGTGGCGTTGCAGGATCAAATCTTCACCAAAGATCTGCCGCTGCTGAAGAAAATCATCCCCGATCTCACCTTTACCGCCGCCTTTGGTCGCGGGCGCTACGTCTGTCCGCGCAACCTGGCGGCGCTGGCGGCTGATGACGATCAGCAGGGCGATCTGCTGCTCTATCTGGATGATGATGCCATCAGCAGCACCAAAGAGGAGCAGACGCAGTGCGGCCGGTTGCAGAAAGCGCTGGATCGCTATCAGTGGGACGGACTACGCGATCACAGCGAGGAAAACGTCAGCGATAGCCTGTGGCAGCGGCTCTCAACCGATAAAGCCAGCTGCCTCGGCGCCCACTGTCGCTGGTATCGTGAATGCCCGTTTTTCGTGGCGCGGCGTGAAATAGAGCAGGTCGATGTGGTGGTGGCCAACCATGCGCTGGTGATGGCGGCGATGGAGAATGAGTCGGTATTGCCGCCGGCTAAAAACCTGATGCTGGTGCTGGATGAAGGCCATCATCTGCCGGAAGTGGCGCGCGATGCGCTGGAGATGAGCGCTGATATCACCCCAGGCTGGAGCAGCCTGCAGCTGGATCTGTTTATCAAGCTGGTGGACAGCATCATGACCCAGATGCGGCCTAAATCCCCGCCGCCGCTGGCCAATCCGGAGCGGCTGAAAGCACACTGCGAGGAGCTGCGCGAGCTGCTGACCATCACCAGCCAGGCGCTCAATCCCCTGTTGCCACCGCACAATCAGCCGGGCGAATACCGCTTTGTGCTCGGGGCGTTACCGCAGGAGCTGCTGGACCTTTGCGCCCGGCTGTTCAAACTCAGCGACGCGCTGCGTGGCCTGAGCGAAGGCCTGATCAATGCCCTGAGCGAGCAGACCGGCAAAGTTGATGTGGTGCGCTTGCACCGCAATCTGCTGCAGCTGAACCGCCAGTTCGGCTGGTTTGAATCGGTCAGTAAGCTGTGGCGACTGGCGGCGATGGAAAAAGCTTCCGGCGCGCCGGTGTCGAAATGGATCACCCGCGAACTGCGCGAAGGTCAGGCGCACCTGCTGTTCCACTGCGCCGGGATTCGCGTCAGCGATCAGCTGGAAAAGATGCTGTGGCGTAAGATTCCGCATGTGGTGGTCACCTCCGCCACGCTGCGCTCGCTTAACAGTTTTAACCGCCTGCAGGAGATGTCCGGTCTCAACGAGAAAGCCGGTGACCGCTTTGTGGCGCTCGATTCCCCGTTCAACCATGTTGAGCAGGGCAAGCTGGTGATCCCGCAAATGCGCTATGAACCCCTGATGACCCACGAAGCGGAGCACATCGCCGAGATGGCGGGCTTCTTCCGGCAGCAGATGAAGCTGAAGCAGCACAAAGGGGTGCTGGTGCTGTTCGCCAGTAACCGGGCGATGCAGCAGTTTGTCGCCTGCCTGCCCGATTTACGACTGTCGATGCTGGTGCAGGGCGATCAGCCGCGCAGCCGACTGGTCGATCTGCATCGTCAGCGGGTGAGCAAAGGCGAAACCAGCATTCTGATTGGCCTGCAATCGTTCGCTGAAGGGCTGGATTTAAAAGGCGATCTGCTGAGTCAGGTGCATATTCATAAAATTGCTTTTCCGCCGGTAGACAGTCCGGTAATTTTGACCGAAGGCGAATGGCTGAAGAGCCTGAAGCGTTATCCGTTTGAGGTGCAGAGTTTACCCAGCGCCTCGTTTACCCTGATTCAACAGGTCGGACGCCTGATTCGCAGCCATCAGTGTTACGGTGAAATCGTGATATACGATCGCCGTCTGCTGAGCAAAGCGTACGGTAGCCGACTGCTGGCGGCGTTGCCGATCTTCCCGATTGAGCAACCCGATACCCCAGAGCCGGACGCCATACCGGCCGCCCCGGTGGCCACACGTACCGTGCGTAAACGACGTCCGACGCGGCGCTAAGCCGTCGCGCACTTAACCGGAAGCGAGTGATGGAACTGAATAAAATTATTAAAGAGATCGGCCGCGGAAAAAATCATGCCCGCGACATCGATTTCGACACCGCCGAAGCCCTCTACAGCGCGATGCTGGCTGGCCAGGTGCCGGATCTGGAACTGGGCGGCATCCTGATTGCGCTGCGTATCAAGGGCGAAGGCGAAGCTGAAATGCGCGGCTTCTATCAGGCGATGCAGGCGCAGATGATGAAGCTGAACGCCCCGGCCAACCGGCCGATGCCGATGGTAATCCCGAGCTATAACGGCGCGCGCCGCCAGGGCAACCTGACGCCGTTACTGGCGCTGTTGCTGAACCGGCTCGGTTTCCCGGTGCTGGTGCACGGCGTCAGCGACGATGCGACGCGCATCACCAGTGAAGCGGTATTTGACGCGCTGGGCGTGCAGCCGGTGACCACCGCTGAGCAGGCTCAGGCCCGGCTGGACGCGGGTGAGCTGGTGTTTATTACCGTCGATCACCTCTGCCCGCCGATGGCGAAACAGCTGTCGCTGCGCTGGCGGATGGGGGTGCGGAACAGTGCGCATACGCTGGCAAAACTGGCGACGCCGTTTGGCGAACGCGAGGCGTTGCGGCTGTCGAGCGTGTCGCATCCGGAATATGTGCCGCGGGTGGCGAAATTCTTCAGCGATATTGATGCGCCTGCGCTGCTGCTGAATGGCACCGAGGGCGAGGTCTATGCTAATCCGCAACGTTGTCCGGCGATCAGCGTGATCCACGGCGCGGGATCGGAGGCGGAAGTGTGGGTTGAGCGTCAGCCCGAGGTCCAGGTTGAGCTGCCGGCAGATAAATCAGCGGCGGTCACCGCAGCCTGGATTGAGCAGGTGATTAACCAGCAGCGACCGGTACCGCAGGCGCTGCGGCTGCAGCTGGCCTGCTGCCTGCGTGCCAGCGGTGAATGCGACTCGCTGGCGACCGCCGACCAGCGGCTGCGCGCCGCCGGTTACTGATTCAGGCGATCGGCAGTGCCTGTTCAACCAGGTTCTGCCAGAAGCGGATACCGATCGGCAGTAACGCATCATTAAAATCATAGCGGGCATTGTGCAGCGGCGCCGAAGGCTCTTCACCGTCGGCGCCGAGCCAGAAGTAAGCTCCCGGACAGGCTTCCATCATGCAGGCAAAATCTTCTGATGCCATCGAAGGATTGACCTGCCAGTGAACATTCTCTTCTCCCAGTGTCGCCAGCGCCACCGCGCGAACCTGCTCTGCCGGCGCGGCATGGTTGGCCGTCACCGGATAACCGGGTAGCCAGCTGGTTTCGCCGCTCACCCCAAACGGTCGGGGCAGGGTCGCCACAAACTCATCGATCAGTGCCCGCACTTTATCGCGCACTGCCGGTTGCAGGCAGCGTACCGTGCCGCGCAACACAATCTGTTCCGGGATGACGTTGATCGCCTCACCACCGTGGATCTGCGTCACGCTGACCACCGCAGACGAAAGCGGTGACAGACGGCGTG
Source organism: Pantoea sp. PGP6 (assembly GCF_053474785.1). Lineage (NCBI taxonomy): Bacteria > Pseudomonadati > Pseudomonadota > Gammaproteobacteria > Enterobacterales > Erwiniaceae > Pantoea > Pantoea sp. PGP6. The sequence continues at coordinate 3,030,992 of NZ_JBQBMA010000001.1, read as the reverse complement.
ACGGAATGGTCTGTAGCGCCAGGATCAGCTCAGCCGCGACCACCATCGGATCGGCACCGCTTTCCGGCATCGCCGCGTGGCAACTCTTGCCGTGCAGGGTGATTTCAAACGAATCAAGCGAGGCCATCATCGCACCGGGATTAACCGCCAGCGACCCGAGCGGCAGGCCCGGCCAGTTATGCATGGCGTAAACCGCATCCATCGGGAATCGCTGGAACAATCCCTCTTCAACCATTTTGCGCGCACCGCCCAGATTCTCCTCGGCGGGCTGAAAAATAAAGTGCACCGTGCCGCTGAACTGGCGTGTCGCCGCCAGCTGACGGGCAGCGGCCAGCAGAATGGCACTGTGACCATCGTGACCGCAGGCGTGCATCACGCCCGGCGTCGCAGATCGCCACTCGACCTCACCTTTTTCGGTGATCGGCAGCGCATCCATGTCGGCACGCAGCCCGATAACCGGGCCGGGACCATTCTCCAGCGTGCCAATCACTGCGGTACCTGCCAGACCACGAAACACCTGTAATCCGGTCAGCTCAAGTTCGCGGGCGATAAGATCACTGGTGTGATGCTCCTGGTAGCCTAATTCAGGCTGGCGATGGAGCTGGCGACGCCAGTGCAGGGCATCTTCAAGCAGGGCGGGGGAAAGGGTCATGCAGAAACGTGCTCCTGACAGAATGAGAAGATTTCACTTTAGTGGTCGGGACGCGCGGCGTCTATTGCCGTTAGGGCGAAATCTGGCTATAGGCTAAATCAAAATGGAATAACTAATAAGTAACGGTGGCCAACGAGGCGGGGCGAAGCGGGTAAAAGCGGGGCCAGCCTGGCGCTGACCCCGACGGTAGGTTACTTCTGCAGCATCGGCAGATTCAGGCCGTGTTGCTCTGCACAGGCCTGCGCCTGTTGATAACCAGCATCGGCGTGGCGCATTACGCCGGTCGCCGGATCGTTCCACAATACCCGACCCAGTCGCGCATCCGCCTCTTTGCTGCCGTCGCAGACAATCACCACCCCCGCGTGCTGTGAGAAGCCCATTCCCACGCCGCCGCCGTGATGCAGGCTGACCCAGGTCGCACCGCCAGCGGTGTTAAGCAGCGCATTGAGCAACGGCCAGTCTGACACCGCATCCGAGCCATCTTTCATCGCTTCTGTTTCACGGTTTGGTGAAGCGACCGAGCCGCAGTCGAGATGATCGCGGCCAATCACCACCGGCGCTTTCAGTTCGCCATTGCGCACCATTTCGTTGAAAGCCAGGCCAGCGAGATGACGTTCGCCGAGGCCGAGCCAGCAGATGCGGGCCGGCAATCCCTGGAAGGCGATGCGCTCCTGTGCCATGTCGAGCCAGCGATGCAGGGTTTTATGCTGCGGAAACAGCTGCTTTAATTTGGCGTCGGTTTTGTAGATATCTTCCGGATCGCCCGACAGCGCCACCCAGCGGAACGGTCCTTTGCCCTCACAGAACAGGGGACGGATGTAGGCCGGGACAAAGCCCGGGAAGTCGAATGCGTTGGCGACCCCTTCATCCAGCGCCACCTGACGGATGTTGTTGCCGTAGTCGACGGTCGGAATGCCCATATAACAGAAGTCGAGCATCGCCTGCACGTGAACTGCCATCGAGGCGCGCGCCGCTTTCTCTACCGCTTTAGGCTGTGACACCTTCTCCTGCTGCCAGCGCGCCAGATCCCAGCCAATCGGCAGATAGCCGTTGATCGGATCGTGGGCCGAGGTCTGATCGGTGACGATGTCCGGTTTCGGTCCGCCCGCTCTGGCACGTTTGACCAGCTCCGGCAGGATCTCGGCGGCATTGCCCAGCAGCCCGACCGAAATGGCTTTTTTCGCCGCGGTTGCCTCGTTAATCAGCGCCAGAGCCTCATCCAGCGAGGTGGCTTTATGATCGACGTAGCGGGTACGCAGACGAAAATCGATGCGCGACTCCTGGCACTCAATGGCCAGCACGCAGGCACCTGCCAGCACGCCAGCCAGCGGTTGTGCACCACCCATCCCGCCCAGACCGGCAGTCAGTATCCAGCGTCCGCTCAGATCGTTGTTGTAGTGCTGACGTCCCGCTTCGACGAAGGTTTCATAGGTGCCCTGGACGATGCCCTGCGCGCCAATGTAGATCCACGAACCGGCGGTCATCTGGCCGTACATCATCAGGCCCGCCTTATCCAGCTCATGGAAGTGATCCCAGGTGGCCCAGTGCGGCACCAGATTGGAGTTTGCCAGCAGCACGCGGGGCGCGTCGGCGTGGGTACGGAACACCCCGACCGGCTTGCCGCTCTGGATTAGCAGCGTCTCATCAGGCTGTAACGCCCTGAGTGAGCGCAGGATCTGCTCGAAGCATTCCCAGTTACGCGCCGCTTTGCCAATGCCGCCGTAAACCACCAGATCTTCCGGCCGCTCGGCAACGTCAGGATCGAGGTTGTTCTGGATCATCCGGTAAGCGGCTTCAATCAGCCAGTTGGCGCAGTGCAGGGTGGTGCCATGCGGAGCACGAATCTCGCGTGCCACGGCCTGAGACAGGGTTTCGCTCATTACAGATTCCTTATTCAGCAGAAGAGAGGGCGCGCAGGCTGGGCAGCAGCGCGGTCAGAGCCTGAGGCCAGTCAGCGCGACTTGCCCACTGACGCATCGCGTCGATATCGGGTGCCAGCAGGCGATCCTCTTCCAGGAAGGCCACCCGCTGGCGGATGAGGTCAATCGCCTGCTCGAGTGTTGGCGAGCTTTTCAGCGGTCGGTTAAATTCAATGCCCTGCGCCGCTGCCATCGCTTCGATGCCAACGACCGCTGCGCTGTTGAAACACATGCTGCCGAGGCGGCGGGCAGCGTAGGTCGCCATCGACACGTGATCTTCCTGATTAGCGGAGGTCGGCAGGCTGTCTACGCTGCCGGGATGTGCCAGTGATTTGTTCTCGGAGGCCAGCGCCGCCGCAGTGACCTGGGCGATCATAAAGCCGGAGTTCACCCCGCCGTCACGCACCAGGAACGGTGGCAGACCGGATAAGCCGGTATCCAGCAGCAGTGCCAGGCGACGTTCAGATATCGCCCCGACTTCAGCAATCGCCAGCGCCAGGATATCTGCGGCAAAGGCCACCGGCTCAGCATGGAAGTTACCGCCGGAGATCACATCGCCGCTGTCGCTGAACACCAGCGGGTTATCGGAGGCGGCGTTGGCTTCAATCTGCAATATTCGCGCCGCGTGGCACAGGTTATCGAGACAGGCGCCCATCACCTGCGGTACGCAGCGAATCGAGTAGGGGTCCTGCACCCGGCCGCAGTGGGCATGGGAGGTGAGGATTTCACTGCCTTCAATCAGGGCGCTGACCGCGGCGGCCACGGCAATCTGCCCCTGCTGACCGCGCGCCTGATGAATGCGGGCGTCGTACGGCTTCAGCGAGCCTTTGATCGCTTCCAGCGACAGCGCACCGGCCATCAGTCCGGCGGCAAACAGGTTTTCAGCTTCAAACAGGCCACGCAGCGCCAGCGCGGTCGAGACCTGAGTGCCGTTGAGCAGCGCCAGGCCCTCTTTCGGGCCGAGCACAAACGGCGACAGCCCTACCGATGCCAGGCCTTCCGTCGCCGGGATCAGCGCGCCGTTGAGCCGCACCTGACCTTCACCCAGCAGCATCAGCGACATATGGGCCAGCGGTGCCAGATCGCCGGAAGCGCCCACCGAGCCTTTTTCCGGGATGCAGGGCATAACGCCGGCGTTAAACAGCGCCAGCAGCGCCTCGACCAGTTCGATACGCACGCCGGAGTGGCCGCGCGCCAGGCTGATAATTTTGGTGGCGACCACCAGACGGGTCACGTTGTCCGGCAGCAGTTCGCCGAGGCCGACGCTGTGCGACAGCACCAGATTACGCTGCAGATCGGCCAGTCGGCCGGCCGGGATTTGCGTCTGCGCCAGTTTGCCGAAACCGGTGTTAATGCCGTACACCACCTTGCCGGAGGCGACAATCGCCTCGACGGTTTGCTGCGCGTCTGCAATGGCCTGGCGCGCCTGGTGATCAAGGCTAAGGGTGACGTTACCCTGATAGATAGCGCGTAATGTGGCGAGATCCACCTCGCCTGGCACCAGGTGTAATCGCTGCGACGATCCTGACATACTCTACTCCTGTCTATACAAGTGTGCTGGCGTGGCTAAGGGATGTTCATTGCCCTGATCCAGCGGGATAATGCGAGTGAAGCATAAGTGTCTATTCTTGTCTATACAAGTAGCAAGGGCCGTGCCAGACCGATCACAAAAATGCATCACCCGCCAGCCATGGGTTACCGGCAAACTGTGACGCAGCGCCTGCACCAGCCCGATGCGTCGCCTGCACTGATGAGGCGCAACCGGCGGTGACGGATGTATATACATTCACGCAGCGAGACAGTAAACTTGAGGCATTATCAGGATAAGGAACAGCAAATGGTCGAGCATACGGCACTGGCACAACTGGCTGCGGCCATGAGCGATGAACCCGCGCCGATTTATCAGCGTGTGAAGCAGGCAATTGTCAGCCAGATTCGGGAGGGACGTTGGAAGGCTAACCAGCGAGTGCCCTCAGAAAGTGAACTGGTGAATGAGCTGGGCGTCAGCCGGATGACGATTAACCGGGCGCTGCGTGAGCTGACCAGCGAAGGGTTTCTGGTGCGGATGCAGGGCGTCGGCACTTTTGTCGCCGAGATGAAAGGCTACACCGCGATGCTGGAGGTGCATAACATCGCCGACGAGATCGCCCAGCGCGGGCATCAGCATAGCTGCAAAATTCTCGCCATCGGCCAGAATAAAGCCGATCCTGAGCAGGCGGCGGTGCTGGGACTCTCCACCGGGCAGACGCTCTACCATTCGCTGATTGTGCATTATGAAAATGAGCTGCCGGTGCAGCTGGAGGATCGGCTGGTTAATCCGCTGGTCGCGCCCGATTATCTGACCCAGGATTACCACAGCCAGACGCCTTATACCTATCTGATGCGGGTCGCGCCGCTGACCGCGGGCGAGCACATTGTTGAAGCGGTGCTGCCCGACGCGCGCCAGCGTAAACATCTGGCGCTGGAGGAACATGAGCCTTGTCTGCTGATCCGCCGTCAGACCTGGAGCGACAACAAAATCGTTACCTATGCGCGCCTGCTCTATCCCGGCTCACGCTATAAACTGCTGGGCCGGTTTAAGGGACACGGCTAAGCCGGGTCAGCAGCAGCCGGGCATCCGCTCCGATTGGGCGCAGCCCGGTAAGCTGGTCTGCCCAGCCGATCCCGTGCTGCACTTCCAGCCGCTCGCCGTCCGCCAGTTGCCATTGGCCCGCCAGCACCCAGGCGACGCCATGCGGGCTGCTGACCGCATCGGTCACCACCTCAACCGTTGCCTGCCACTTCCCGCGTCGGGTCATGATATTAAAATCCTCACTGATCCCTCCCTCCAGCCGGGCATCTAACGCCAGTTCACCGGCAAACGCCCAGGGCTGCAACGGCGTTAAGCGGTGCTGCACGCCGGGGCCGGTCAGTATGACCGCGTCACCGTGCAGCAGGGTGATGATGCGATCAATGCCGGGAAAGGCGGAGAACGGCCCATCCTGCGCCAGCGTCGCGATGCTGGCGCGCCATTCAAACGATGCCGCGCCGGGCGGATAACCGATCAGCTCGCGGGTCTCTCCGCCGCCGTTACGCCAGCGACTGACCGCTAAGTCAGCATAAGCAAATCGGGTAATCATCGCAGTGCCGCCATCGCCTGGCTGAACCGGGCCGCACAGGCAGCCTGCGCCGGATGATAGCCCTCTTTGATCACCGCATTGCCGGCGACGTAGACGTCACGGATCTGATCGCGCTGACCGGCGAACAGCCAGCGATTCAGCACCGAACGCTGATCGACACTGCCGAGCCACGCCTCGTCGCGCAGCACCAGCCAGTCGGCCCGCTGTCCCACTGCCAGCGAACCCTGCTGAATGCCGCACGCCTGAGCGCCGCCTGCCGCGGCCTGCTGCCACAGCAGATCGCCGACCGAAGGCTGGTCCGGCAGAGTGATGCGATTGCGGCGCTGGTCGCGCAGCCGCTGGGCATACTCCAGCCAGCGTAATTCTTCGTTAATACTCAGCGAAACGTGGCTGTCGGAGCCAATGCCCCAGCGTCCGCCCTGCGCGATATACTCCACCGCCGGAAAAATGCCGTCGCCCAGATTGGCCTCGGTGGTCGGACATAACCCGGCCACCGCACCACTGGCGGCGAGGCGCGACAGCTCATTCTGATCGAGATGGGTGGCGTGAATCAGGCACCAGCGGCTATCGACCGCAAAGCGATTCAGCAGCCACGACACCGGCCGCTCTCCGCTCCACGCCAGCGAGTCATTGACCTCTTTTTGCTGTTCCGCGACGTGAATATGCACCGGCAGAGTCGGGTCACTGGCCGCCAGCACCTGCTGCATCTGGCTTTCACTCACCGCGCGCAGCGAATGAAAACAGAGACCCGCATTCAGTAGCGGCCGGTTGCGTTGCAACTGATGCAGGCGGGACTGCTGCTGCAGATAGCGATCGGTTTGCTGAATAAAGCGTTTCTGCCCGGTTGTCGGCGGCTGTGCACCAAACCCGCTGTAGCTGTAGAGCACCGGCAGCAGAGTCTGCCCAATACCCGCCACTTCGGCCGCGCGGATCAGCTGTTGCAGCATCGCGTCGTCGGGGTAGGGCATGCCGTCAGGATCGTGATGCAGATAGTGAAATTCCGCCACCTGGCTGTAGCCGCCTTTCAACATCTCGATGTAGAGCAGGGCGGCAATATCGCCAACCTGTTCCGGCGTCAGGCGCTGCACCATCCGGTACATCAGATCGCGCCAGGTCCAGAAACTGTCCTGCGGATCGCCTGCGACTTCGGCCAGACCTGCCATGGCGCGCTGAAAAGCGTGCGAATGCAGATTGGCGATCGCCGGGATCACCTCGCCATCCAGCCGGATCGCTTCTCCGGCATCGCTGTCGGGCGTAATAGCCTCGATAAAACCGGCCGGATTGACCGAGATACGAACCTGTTGTCGCCAGCCTTCAGCCAGCATTGCGCGCGGGGCAAAAAAAGTCGCCATGGTTGATCCTCAACGGATGTGGTTGTATATACATATACATACTTTAACGCACAGTGTAAACGGCGGAGGCAAGAGGCAGCGATGGCAGAGGATATGCAGGTAGAGAGTGTCTGGACCGGTGCCGATCTGGTGACCATGCGCGGCGGTAAGTACCATCTGATCCCGCAGGGCGCGCTGGTCGTCAGGGCGGGCAAGCTGGTATGGGTCGGGCCGCAGGCAGAGATGCCCGCGTTCCAGGCTGAACAGCATCACCGCCTGGCCGGCGGCATTATTACGCCGGGCCTGGTGGATTGTCATACTCATCTGGTGTTTGGCGGCGATCGCAGCCAGGAGTTCGAACAGCGCCTGAATGGCGTCAGCTATGCGGAAATTGCGGCTCAGGGCGGCGGCATTCTCTCTACCGTGCGCGCCACCCGAAGCGCCACCGAAGATCAGCTGGTGGCGTCGGCGCGCTGGCGGCTCGATCGTCTGCTGGCGGAAGGGGTCACCACCGTGGAGATCAAGTCCGGCTACGGGCTTGATGAAGAGAGTGAATTGCGCATGCTGCGCGCGATTCGCCGGCTCGGTGACAGCGTCGCCGCCGATGTGCTGGCGACCTGTCTGGCTGCCCATGCGTTTCCGCCGGAGTTCAGGCACGATCCCGGGGGCTGGATCGATATCATCTGCGATCGCCTGTTGCCGCAGGTCAAAACGCAGGGGCTGGCAGATGCGGTTGATGCGTTTTGCGAGCATCTGGCGTTTTCACCGCAGCAGGTGACGCGGGTGTTTGAACGGGCAAAAGCGCTGGGCCTGCCGGTGAAACTGCACGCCGAGCAGCTCTCTTCGCTGGGCGGAGCCACACTGGCGGCGAGCTTTGGTGCCCTGTCGGCCGATCATCTGGAATATGCTACCGAAGCAGATGCGCAGGCGATGGCGCAGCACGGCACGGTCGCGGTATTGCTGCCCGGCGCATTCTATCTGCTGCGTGAAACCCAGCGTCCACCGGTGGCGCTGTTTCGTCGCTACGGCGTACCGATGGCGCTGGCCAGTGACGCGAATCCGGGCACTTCGCCGGCACTGTCGTTGCGCCTGATGCTGAACATGGGCTGTACGCTGTTTGGCATGACGCCGGAAGAGGCGCTGGCCGGGGTCACGTTATACGGTGCCCAGGCGCTGGGATTAGCCAGCAGTCACGGCTCGCTTGAAGTGGGAAAAGTGGCGAACTTCGTTCACTGGCCGCTGGCACGTCCGGCGGAACTGGTTTACTGGCTGGGTGGCGAGCTGCCCTGTACCGTTATCTATCGTGGAGAACGTCAATGAAGGCTTTTCATTTTACTCAGGGCAAGCTGCCGCTACTGGTCAGCATCCCGCATGCCGGTACCCAGCTGACGCCGGAGGTTGAAGCCGGGCTGAGCGAGGCTGCACGCGGCCTGCCGGACACCGATTGGCACATTCCGCTGCTGTATGATTTCGTGCGGGATCTCGGGGCCAGCGTGCTGATTGGTCACTATTCCCGTTACGTGATCGATCTCAACCGGCCGCCGGATAACCAGCCGCTCTACACCACTGCCACCACCGGCCTGTTCCCGGAGACGCTGTTTGACGGGACGCCCACCTTTGCACCAGGCAAAACGCCGGATGCGGGCCAGCGTCAGGGCTATATCGACCAGATCTGGCATCCCTATCATCAGCAGATCCAGCAGGAACTGGCGCGCCTTAAAGCGCAGCACGGTTACGCGCTGCTGTTTGATGCGCACTCGATTGCCAGCTCTATCCCACGCCTGTTTGAGGGACGACTGCCCGATCTCAATATCGGGACCAACGACGGTGCCAGCTGCAGTCCCGCGCTGATCGGGGTGATTCAGTCGGTGTGCGCTGCACAAAGTGACTACAGCTGGGTGATCAATGGCCGCTTCAAGGGCGGCTATATCACCCGCGCCTACGGCCAGCCGCAGCAGCAGATTGAGGCGGTACAGCTGGAACTGGCGCAGCTCAACTACATGGATGAAACGCCGCCTTACGCCTGGCAGCAGGCACGTGCAACTCAGCTGCAAAAACTTCTCAAAGCGCTGATTCAGCGCATGCTGGCTCAGGCCAGCGCCTGATAGCCGACTGCACTGAGCGGGTGCAGTGGTGCGCTGATCCGGTGCAACGGCGGGCACAGACTGACGTGTCGTCCGCCGTTGCACCCTTTCCCAGCGTAAAACCAGAGCTGGCATAAGCTTTGCTAAGTTGTATGTACAAGTGCAACGGCTGACAATCGCGCGGAATAATTCCTGTCTGGCTCACAAAACGATAAAGACGGCAATGAACTGCGCCACGTTAACTTGTATATACATGACATATCATCCTGTGAAATTTTTGTTAAATCTTGCCAGGGCGATCACCAGGCCGCTACTTTTCAGGAGAACCGTATGACACACCGTCCGATCCTTCGTCATTTAACACTCGCGACCCTTGCTTCCAGCCTGTTGCTCTGTGGCGTTACTGCCCAGGCGAAAGAGTGGAAATCGATCACTATTGCTACCGAAGGCAGTTACGAACCCTGGAACCTCACGCTGCCAGGCGGCAAGCTGGGCGGGTTTGAACCGGAACTGATGGCTGACCTGTGCCAGCGTATGGCGATCCAGTGCAAGCTGGTGGTGCAGAACTGGGACGGGATGATCGCCGGCCTCAACGCCGGAAAATATGATGTGATCATGGACGCGATTGTCATTACCCCCGATCGCAAGAAGGTGGTGAACTTCACCGTGCCTTACGCCTCAACGCCCGCCACCTTTATCAGCGTTAAGGGCAGTTTGCTGCCTGCTGATACGCAGATCGTCAAGCTGCATGATGACCCGCAACAGATTGAAACCGCCATTGCCTCGTTGAAAGCAGCGCTGAAGGGGAAAAGCATCGGTATCGCCTCCGGCACGGTATACACGCCGTTCATCGATAAATATTTCAAAGATGTCGCGGATGTCCGCGAGTACACCAGCTCCGCCGATGCGATTCTCGATTTACAGGCGGGCCGTATCGATGCCGTGTTTGACGACGTGACGTTTGCACAGTCAATGCTGGCGCGTCCCGACAATAGCAACCTCAGCTTTAGCGGCCCGCAACTGGGCGGTCCGATCTGGGGCGAGGGGGAAGCGATGGGCGTGCGGATGGCGGATAACGATCTGAAAGCCAGACTCGACCAGGCGATCAAGGCGGCACTGGCCGACGGCACGGTGAAAAAACTGAGCGAGAAGTGGTTCAAAACTGACGTTACACCCTGAGTGAGGTAAATCATGATGAGCCTGCTGAGTTTTGGTGCCGACGGTTGGGGGCGCTTAATCCTGAGCGCTACGCTGACCACGGTGCTGCTCTCCTTTGCCGCACTGCTGGTCGGCGCGGTGGTCGGTTCCGGCGTGGCGGCGGCGAAGCTGTCGCCGCACCGGGCCGTGCGCTGGATGGGAGAAGGCTATTCGGTGATCTTTCGCGGCATCCCGGAACTGCTGGTGATCTATCTGTTCTATTTCGGCGGTTCGGGATTGATCACCCAGGTCGGGCAGCTGTTCGGCGCTGACGGGTTTATCGAAGCGCCACCGTTTCTGATCGGCGCGCTGGCTATCGGGCTGATCTCCGGATCTTATCAGGCAGAAGTCTACCGTGCCGCCCGTCTGGCGCTGGCGAAAGGAGAGATTGAAGCTGCGGTTGCCATCGGCATGCCGCGCTGGCGTATTCGTCAGCGCATCCTGCTGCCACAGGTAGCGCGCTATGCGCTGCCGGGGCTGTCAAACGTCTGGCAGATGAGCCTGAAAGATTCGGCGCTGGTATCGGTGACCGGCATTGTGGAGCTGATGCGCGCCAGTCAGATCGCCGCCGGTTCCACCCGCGATTACTTCACCTTTTACCTGGTCGGCGGCGCCTGTTATCTGGCGCTGACGCTGCTGTCGAACCGCGCCTTCCTGCGGGCCGAATCCCGCCTTGGGCGTGCCTGGCAAAGCCGCACCGCTGCCCAGCATTAAGGAGCCTGATCATGATCGATTTTGCCTTTCTCAGTGACACCTTTCTTCGGCTGAGCGCCGCCTTGCCGGTGACGCTGGGGCTGTTTATCAGCGCCTTCCTGTGTGGCGGGGTGCTGGCGGTCGGTATTCTGGCGTTACGGATGAGCCGCTGGCGACTGCTGAGCGCGTTTGCTCGCGGCTACATCCTGGTGTTTCGCGGCTCGCCGCTGATGATTCAGCTGTTTCTGATCTATTACGGACTCGGGCAGTTTGGCGTGATCCGCCACAGTTTCGTCTGGCCATTCCTGCGGGAACCTTTTAGCTGCGCGGTACTGGCGCTGTCGCTCTGTACCGCCGCTTACACCGCCGAGATTCTGCGTGGCGCATTGCTGGCGGTGCCGCCAGGTCAGGTGGAAGCGGGCATGGCCTGTGGCATGTCGCGCGGCCTGCTGCTGCGAAGGATTATCGCGCCGGTGATGCTGCGTTACGCACTGCCAGCCTACTCGACCGAGGCGATTCTGCTGGTCAAATCGACCGCGCTGGCCAGCCTGGTCACGGTGTGGGACGTCACCGGCGTGGCGCAGCAGATCATTCAGCGTACCTACCGCACCATGGAGGTGTTTCTCTGTGCCGCTGCGATCTACCTGATCCTCAATTTCATTATTGTTCAACTGTATGCCCTGCTGGAACGGCGTCTGACGCCGGTGCATAAACCGGCAAAAAAGCCGTTACCGGTCGCTAAGCCGATCCCCGGAGGAGAATAAAATGTCAACCCTGCCACCCATCACGCTGTCGGCCAGCGATATCCATAAATCCTTTGGCGCAATGGAGGTGCTGAAAGGCATCTCGCTGCAGGCGCATCAGGGGGACGTGATCTCGATTCTGGGTGCCAGCGGCTCGGGAAAAAGTACCCTGCTGCGCTGCATTAACCTGTTAGAGACGCCCGATGCCGGTGTGGTCAGCGTCGGCGGCGAAACCATTGAGATGAAACGTCATGCCCGCGGTCATCAGCTGGCGGCGAATCCGCGCCAGATTGAGCGGCTGCGCTCACGGCTCGGCATGGTGTTTCAGAGCTTTAATCTCTGGTCGCACCTGACGGTGCTGCAAAATGTGATTGAAGGGCCGCATTACGTGCTGAAGCGTGGCAAAAAAGCCTGCATCGCTGAAGCCGAAAAGCTACTGGACCGCGTCGGCTTGCTGAACCGCAAGGATTTTTATCCGGCGCAGCTCTCCGGCGGGCAGCAGCAGCGAGTCGCCATTGCCCGCGCGCTGGCCATGGATCCGGAAGTGATGCTGTTTGATGAACCGACCTCGGCGCTCGATCCGGAGCTGGTCGGGGAAGTCCTGAAAGTCATGCGCAGCCTGGCGGAGGAGGGACGCACCATGCTGGTGGTAACCCATGAGATGGGATTTGCACGCAACGTCTCTAACCGGGTGGTGTTTATGCATCAGGGCACCATCGATTGTCAGGGCACGCCGCAGGAAATGTTCGGCGAACAAGGCTCGGCGCGGTTTAAACAGTTTATTTCCAGTCATCATCAGGTGGAGCCGGTGCTATGAGTCAGACCCTTGTCTGGGGCGATACGCCGTTACAGTGGCGGGATGTGGTTAAGGTGGCGCGGCAGGGCACCACGCTAGCGCTGAGCGACAGTGCCTGGCAGCGCATTGCGCAGGGCCGGGAAATCGTCGGCAATATCGTGGCGGCAGGTCAGGTGGCCTACGGCATTAATACCGGCCTGGGGGCGCTATGCAACATCACGTTGTCGGACGATGAACTGAGCCAGCTGTCGCGCAACACTTTACTCAGTCACGCCTGTGGTGTCGGGCCATCGCTTGGCAAACCGGAAGTCCGCGCCATTCTGTGCGCCGCGATCGCCAACTACAGCCATGGCAAATCGGGCGTGTCGGTGGCGCTGGTGGAGCAGCTGCTGGCGCTGCTCAATTTGCAGATTACGCCTCAGGTGCCGTCGCAGGGGTCGGTGGGCTATCTGACTCACATGGCACACATCAGCCTGGCGCTGATGGGTGTGGGTGAGGTGGAGTGGGAAGGGCATCTGATGCCGGCGCAGCAGGCGCTGGAACGCAATGGACTGGCCCCTTTCCGGCCAGGTGCAAAAGAGGGGCTGAGCCTGGTCAACGGCACGCCGTGCATGACCGGTCTGGCCTGTCTGGCGCTCGACGATGCAGAACGTCTGCTGGACTGGGCGGATATCACCGGGGCGATGAGTTTCGAGGCGTTACGCGGTCAGCTGGCGGCGTTTGATCCTGAGGTGCTGGCGCTGAAAGCCAGTCCCGGTATTCAGCGCAGCGGCGAACGTTTACGCCGGTTGTTAATGGACAGTGCGGTTTTAAACGAGAGTCAGGGCATTCGTACCCAGGACGCGCTCAGTCTGCGCGCGATGCCGCAGGTCCACGGTGCCTGTCGCGATCAGTTCGATCACGCGCAGCGTCAGGTGGAGACTGAACTGAATGCCTGCACCGACAATCCGCTGGTGCTCGGCACACCGCAGGCGTGGCGGGTCATTTCGCAGGCCAATCCGCACGGTGAATCGGTGGCAATGGCCTGTGACGTACTGGCGATTGCGCTGGCGGAGCTGGGCAGTATTGCTGAGCGGCGGCTCGATCGGCTGGTGAATCCGCTGGTGAGTGGCCTGCCGCCGTTTCTGGTGGCACAGCCGGGCGTTAATTCGGGCATGATGATTGCGCAGTATGTCGCCGCATCACTCTGTGCTGAAAACCGGCAGCTGGCACAACCGGCGGTGCTGGACAACTACGTCACCTCCGGATTGCAGGAAGATCATCTGAGCCTTGGCACCGGCTCGGCATTGAAACTGCTGAAGCTGGTGAGTAATGTTGATCACATTATCGCTATCGAATATCTGCTGGCCGCGCAGGCGCTGGAATTTCACGGCGAGGCGCGATTGGCCAGTGGCACCTTACATGCCTGGCGACGACTGCGGCAGAGCGTGGCAAGCTGGCAGCAGGACCGCTGGCTGGCACCGGACATCGCCCGGGCGGTGAGCGAAATCAAAGCGCATCCGGTCGATGCGCTGTGATCATCAGCCGCGGCGCGCGTCCGGACGGACTAAATCAAAGCGCTGCGCTTCACTGATGCCGTAGTAGGCGCTGGGCCCACCGGCGCGCAGAATCGGCTCGGCTTTGGCGGTCTGATAAATGCCCGCTTCCAGCAGGTTTTCACTGATGTGGATCGCCACCGCTTCGCCGAGCACCAGCCAGCTCTCAATCGGCTTTCCCTGCGCATCCTGTAACTGGATCAGCTGGGTCAGCCGGCATTCGAAGTTAACCGGGCTTTCGCCGACCAGGCTGGCTTTGACCTGCGATGCCGGTAACGGCGTCAGTCCGGCATAGGCAAACTCATCCTGATCGGCTGACAGCGACGCTGAGCTTTCATTCATCGCTTCAGCCAGTGGCCGGGTCGCCAGGTTCCAGACAAACTCTTTGGTATCCGCAATGTTCTGCACGCTATCCTTCCAGCCGCTGCTGGCGAAACCGATGATCGGCGGATGGTAGTTGAAGCAGTTAAAAAAACTGTAGGGCGCCAGATTGCGCTGGCCGCTGGCGCTGATCGAACTGATCCAGCCAATCGGACGCGGGCCGATGATGGCGTTCAGGGGATCGTGCGGCAGACCGTGGCCGGCACGCGGTTGATAGGAATAGCGTTTATGCGTCATAACCTCTCCGGTGGGGATTTTATCCATCTTAGCCCGACAGCATCGTCTGGCGGCAGCCGAATCGGGTAAGCGGATTGTGCGGGTTTATTTTCCGTCGCTCACAGCGTATTGTACGCGCGCCTGAATAATTGAGAGAACGTATGAAAAAGTCAGCCAGCTCGTCGCCTTTCCACGCCCGCAATCGCCATCAGGGCGAATACGATTTTGCCGCGTTAACCGCTGCGCATCCGCCGCTGGCGGCCAAAGTGCGGCCTAACGGTTATGGCGTCGATTCAATCGACTTTGCGGACCCGGATGCGGTGATGTTGCTCAATCAGGCGCTGATTAAGCTGTTTTACGGCATCGACTGGCAGCTGGCGCCGGGATCGCTCTGTCCACCCGTGCCGGGACGGGCGGATTACCTGCACTACCTGGCCGATCTGCTGGCGCTGGATAACCACGGGGCGATTCCGACCGTCGACGTGCTGGATATTGGCTGTGGCGCAAACTGCATCTATCCCCTGATCGGCGCAGCAGAATATGGCTGGCGCTTCACCGGCACCGAAATTGATGAGGCGGCGATCAAAGCGGCTAACCGGATTGTCGCGGCTAATCCTGGCCTGGCACGCCAGATCCGCCTGCGTCGTCAGAAAAACAGCGATGCGGTGCTGGCCGGCGTGGTCAGCAAAAACGAATTTTTCCACGCGGTGATGTGTAATCCGCCGTTCCACGCCTCGGCAGAGGAAGCGGCGGCCGGATCGCAGCGTAAAGTGCGCAATCTCGGACTCGATAAAGCTGCGCCGCTTAACTTCGGCGGTCAGCATAACGAACTCTGGTGCGTTGGCGGCGAAAAGGCGTTTGTCGGTAAGATGATCGGCGAAAGCGTGGCGCTGGGCCGTCAGGTGGTGTGGTTCACCTCGCTGGTGTCGCGTAAAGAGAATCTGGCCACGCTGGAAAAGCAGTTGCGGGCGCTTGATGTTGCTGAGGTCCGGGTGGTGAATATGGCGCAGGGCCAGAAACAGAGCCGTTTCCTGGCGTGGAGTTTTATGCCTGCCGCGCAGCGCAGCAAAGTGTTAAGTCGTTAACCCGCAGGGCGGGCCGGATGGCCCGCGCTGAACTTATGGCGGTGACGGCAACGCCGGTAACGCGGCGGCCCCGGCAACATCACCGGCGGTTTGCATCACCTGCACCGTGTGATGCGGCGCTTTAATTCCGGCGGCGTCAAAGTGCTTCTTCACTTTATCATCCAGCGCAAAACGCACCGTCCACTGTTTGAGCGGCTGAGTGGTAAACGAGACGCGTACCGTAAACGCCTGGTTGGTCAGTCCCACCAGACCGGCAAAGCCCGGCTCACCAATCACCATGCCGCGAATGTCCGGATTCTCCAGTAACTCTTTCACTGCTGCCTGCAATGCCTGATTAGCGCGTTCGCTATCCTCATTGCGATCCACATCATAGTTAGCGACAAACGAACCGATGCCGCGCACAAAGTTGGCAAAAGTGGTAATCGATGACCACGGAATGATGTGATAAGCACCGGTATCCTGGCGCACGCCGACCGAGCGAATCGACATCCGCTCTACCGTGCCGGTAATCGCGCCGATGGTCACCAGATCGCCGGTATTCATGCCGTTTTCGAACTGGATAAAGATACCGGTAATAATATCTTTCACCAGCGTCTGTGAACCGAAAGAGACTGCCAGCCCCAGCGCACCGGCGCCAGCCAGCAGCGGCGCAATGTTCACCCCAATCTCAGAAAGCAGGATCATAATGGTGATGGTGCTGATCACCACCGCCAGCGCGTTGCGGAACAGGGTCAGCAGGGTGCGGGTACGGGCACTGGGCATCGGACGGCCATGTGAATCCGAAGCCAGCCGGCTTTCAATCAGGCTGGCCAGCACGGTCCAGCCAACGGCCGACAGCAGCACAATCATTACGATGCGGATCAGCACATCCACCATTTTTTCCCCGGCCCCGACCGTCAGCCAGTGCCACAAATCAAACAGGTTCCAGGCGTTAAGCAGCAGCAGCAGGGTGGCGAACACCGTCAGCACGCGCGCCAGCTTGAGCAATGCTTTGACCCAGTCGTTGACGCGCTTTTGCAGTTCCGGGTAGTTACGCCGTAAATCGGGCGACAGGATGATGGTTTTGCTAATCCAGCGGGTCAGTATTCCGGAGACAAAGGCGGCGATACCGATGATCGCCAGGCTGCGTACCGTGGCGGACATCATAAATTTCAGGCTGTCGCCGGGATTAAAAATCGAGAACAGGAACAGCGCAATAAAATAGGCGCTGGCCAGCCAGTGCCAGATCACGGCGAAGGCGCGGATAAACAGCGCGAAGAACGCCATGCTGCGGTCGGCCAGCCCGATCAGCGCGTTATGGATGCTGCGCTTGTTGGTGAAGATCAGATACAGTGCCCAGCTGGTCATGATCGCCATGATGATGATGTTGACCAGTGCGGCAATCTGCACGTTGACCTGATTACTGACAATCGGTACCACCACCAGCAGGCCGTAGCCCATCACCCCGCTCAGCCAGCTCAGCCGGGTATTCCAGTACGCAGCGCGGCTGTCGGTAAGATGGAAAAAGCGCAGTGCCGGGAAGTGCGGACAGAAAATCAGGCGCAGCAGTGCTTTAAAAAACTCAATCAGGGCGAAGGCGTTGAGGAACAGCCCTTGCTGATAGGCGATGGTGCGGTTGTCGCTGTGAAAGTTGTCGCTGATGATCTGACCGACAAACAGCGCCAGCGCCAGCAGCAGCAGGTCGATAATAAATGCACCGCCGATGGCGGCGGGCAGCTGCAGCCAGTTACGGTGATCGCGGTTTTTATGCCGTCCCCAGACGCCCAGCCGGTGATAGATCGGATAGACCAGGCGGCGCAGCAGCCAGTAGAAGGCGAACATCGCCAGCGCCAGGCCCGCAAAATGGTTTAGCGCGTTGATAAAGGTGGTGGGATTAAAGGTCTTATGAGGCGCTTTGACAATATTGTCATGCAGCCGCACGAACTGCGAGGCGACCACGCCGCCGTACTCGCGGGTAACCTCGGTCAGCCCCTGCAACACCGTTTTATCTTCCTGCTCCGCAACGGGCGGCAGCAACTCCGGCGCAGCGCTGGCAGACGGCGAGGTCGAGACGTGACGCAACTGCTCAATCAGCGCCTGCCGTGACTGTTCATTCTCAAGGATATTGGCCAGTGCGGCGTATGCCGCTTTTTGCTGGTCGGGATCGGGCTGGCTGGATTGATCGCCTGACCCTTTGCTGGTTTGCTGCGCGGCAACTGCCGCCTGCGGTAAAGTGACCGCCGGAACCTGTGGTGCCAGGCTAAATAACATCAGGAACAGCAGGATCCAGCGCCACACAACGGGGCGGGGTGGGCAGGCTGACGACATGGCTCTCTCCTTAGCTACGCGCGTGCTTCACAAGAGGGAAAGTATAGTCAGGCGATTGATATTAACGTGGTTAATGAGGATTAATCTGCCGCGGCGACGGCGCGGGACAGGCAGGAAAAGCGGGCCGGCAGGGCGGCCCGCCCGTCATCAGGAGACGTGCTGCAGGAATTCGCGCAGACGATCGCTGGGCGGATTGCTGATCAGGCTGTCGGGATCGCCATCTTCCGCGATACGACCCTTGTCGATGAAGATCAGACGCGATGCTACCTTCTGCGCGAAGCCCACTTCGTGGGTCACGATCATCATCGTCATGCCTTCTTCTGCCAGATCCTGCATCACTTTCAGCACTTCATGACGCAGCTCCGGGTCCAGCGCCGAGGTAGGCTCATCGAACAGCATCATTTTGGGTTTCACCGCCAGCGCCCGGGCAATCGCTACCCGCTGCTGCTGACCGCCGGAAAGCTCAGACGGGAAGTGGTGCGCGCGCTCAGCCAGCCCCACTTTGCCCAGCAGCTCTTTCGCCAGCTGGCGGGCCGCCTCTTTGCTGGCGCCACGCACCCGGATCGGACCAAAAGCCACATTATCCAGCGCGCTCATCTGTGGAAACAGGTGAAACTGCTGGAAGACCATGCCCGCTTCCTGACGGATCAGGCGATCATCTACTTTCGGATCGTTGACCCGCAGACCGTCGACGATCAGCTCGCCGCTGGTGATCTCTTCCAGCTTGTTAATGCAGCGCAGCAGAGTCGATTTGCCCGAGCCGGACGGCCCGATAATCACCACCACTTCGCCCCGGTTAATCTTCAGGTCAATATTATGCAGCACCTGGGTCTGGCCAAAATGCTTCGAAACATCTTTAAATTCAATCACAGGATTTTCACCCTTTTCTCAACACGGCGCAGCACAAAGCTCAACACCAGCGTAATCACCAGATAGATGATCGCGACGGCGCTCCAGATCTCCAGAGCGCGGAAGTTACCGGCGATAATCTCCTGACCCTGACGCGTCAGTTCAGCGACACCGATAACAATAAACAGCGAAGTATCTTTGATGCTGACAATCCACTGGTTACCCAGCGGTGGCAACATGCGGCGCAGCGCCAGCGGCATAATCACATAGCGCAGCGTTTCGCGGCTCGACAGACCGAGCGCCAGCCCCGCTTCGCGGAAGCCTTTGTTGATCGACAGCACCGCACCACGGGTAATTTCCGCAATGTAGGCGCCGGAGTTAATCATAATGGTCACCACCGCCGCGCTGAACGGATCGATACGCAGGTCAGGGAAGGCCATCGGCAGGGCGAAATAGATAAACATCACCTGCACCACAATCGGGGTGCCGCGGATAATTTCAATAAACACCAGCGCGATGTTGTTGGTGATCCAGCCGCCGTAAGCGCGGGCGAAACCGGCCACCAGGCCGATAATTAACCCGCCAACCAGGCCGATGATTGAGATGATTAAGGTCATCTTTGCGCCTTCAAGCAGCGCCGGCATGGCGGGCCAGATGACGCTCCAGTCAAACTCCATGGTGTGACTCCAGATATGTTGCGATGGAAAAAAGCAGGGAAAAAGTTTCCCTGCTGAAAAGTTAGTGCTGCTGAAAATTGTTATTTAGGTTCGGTACCGAACCATTTTTTATACAGCTGATTGTAGGTGCCGTTCTCTTTGATGGTTTTCAGCGCGCCGTTCACTTTTTCACGCAAATCGTCGCTGCCTTTCGGGAAGGCGATACCGTACTGCTGCGCTTCAATTGATTCGCCTACCGCTTTGAAGCGGCCTTTACCGGCGGTATTGATGAAGTAGAGAATGTTTGGCGTATCATGCAGTACCGCGTCAGCGCGATTGGTACCGAGTTCCATGTAGGCGTTGTCGATGTTCGGGAACTGACGCAGATCTTTGGTTTTGATGTTGGCTTTAGCGTAATCAACCGAGCCGGTGCCGCTCTTCACGGCGACCACTTTACCGCTGAGATCGCTGATGCCTTTGATGTCGTTCTCATTGTTACGCACCATCACCAGCAGACCGCTTTTGTAATAGCCATCAGAAAACTCGATAGCCTTTTTACGCTCTTCGGTAATGGTGATCCCTGCCAGCGCCAGATCGACGTTGCGGGTCTGCAGTGCCGGGATAATGCCGCTGAAATCCATTGGCTTGAGGGTGTAATCGAGTTTCAGTTGCTTAGCAATCGCATCCCACAGGTCAACGTCGAAGCCGACATATTTGTCGCCCTGTTTGAACTCAAAGGGAACGAAGGCGGTGTCAGTAGCGACCACCAGTTTCTTTTCTGCTGCGGTGGAAGAGAGGGAGAAGGCCAGCGCCAGCGCGGCCACAGAAACTTTTAACAGTGACTTCATCATTTTTCCTTATTACTACCAGGCGGCAGGGCCTGTGTTTGCGGCTTGTCATATGAAAGAATTATGCCAACTTTGCAAAATACACCAAATCAGTGGGTTAAATAACCCAGCTGACACGATTTTGCAGGAATATCTGCCTCTGCACTATTTTGGTGATCCAGATTGGTGCAGATTGCTGTTTTGGTGCAACCGGTAGTGTGCCTCAGTTGTAAAGGCTGTGAAGCGGAGGAGGGAAGAACTGTTAACAGGGTCATAAAATTGCGGTAACACAGACGTAAAAAAGGCGGGTCTCCCCGCCAGTTTTGTCTCATTGATAAATCAATGGCTGTTATTCAATGTTAGCTTCGATAAACCACAGGAATTTATCCAGGTCACGTGAAGCGGCAGTAAAGATGTCAGCAGTATCTTCATCTTTAACTTCTGAAATCGCTTTGCGGGTGTCGTTGGCAACGACGCTATAACGATCGGCCAGCGCTTTCAGGTGGTCCTGCACGCTGTGGATGTTAAGCGGGTAGCTTTTCAGGGGTGTTTTATCATTAACTACCTGCGCGGTACCCAGCGCAACGCCGCCCAGCTGTACAACACGCTCAGCAATGGTGTCCTGATGATCGGTAATTGTGGTACGGAAGCCGTCCAGCATTTCGTGAACACCAATAAAGTTAGCGCCACGCATATTCCAGTGGGCCTGCTTGGTGATCAAAGACAGATCAATAAACTCGACAACCAGACGGTTCAACACTTCAATGGTGGCTTTTTTCTCATCATCTGCCACATCGTTGCGGGTATAAATCAGGTCGGAAGATTTAGTTTTAACCAATTTAGCGGTACTCATCGTTTCAGTCCTCTCTTTGATGGTTGTCCTAATCAAGTACCGGATAAGTATAGCAGCGGTTTTCAGCTTTGCATTAACGGCTGTGTCGATGGCTGAAATAGTGCGTATCTTCAGCACAGGCCGCGCCAGGCGGGAAGGGTTAATGCCATGTTAAAATACAATGGAAGGTTAAACTGTTTATAAATCAGATTGTTAAATGTTAATGTAAATAACAGATAAGCGACTGTTTCAAAATACGAAAGACAGTCGCTTGATTTAGTTAAGAATAATTCTCACGTTGAGTATGATTGTTATTTAAGCGGCTGATCAAAATCCTGTTTATCGTTTATTTGGTCCCGCTGCTGTTAATTTCCACTTCGCTTAACTGACTCTTTTTTGGCTTCATGGTGAGGGTGGAACCGGCTGAGGCAGTGATGATCGCCAGTAGCGCCAGGCACTGCAGCGGCGTCAGGGTTTCGCCGAGAAACAGCATGCCGGAAAAAGCCGCCATCGCTGGCTCCAGGCTCATCAGCGTGCCGAAGATGCGTGCCGGTAAGCGCGTTAACGCGATCATCTCAAGCGAATAGGGGATAGCGCTGGAAAGCAACGCTACCAGCAGTGCCACCGGCAGCACGCTCCAGTGCCAGATGCCGCTTTCGGCAAACGTCAGGCCGAGCGGAACAAAAATAATCGATGCGATCAGCGAGCCAATCGCCACGGTGGCAGGACCGTGCTCCGCACCGGCGCGCTGGCCAGCCAGAATATAGATTGCCCAGCAGGCGCCTGCACCCACCGCCAGCGCGGCACCCAGCGGGTCAATCGATGCCATGCCAGCACCGAACGGCAGCAGGAAGCCTAATCCCACCACCGCCAGCAGCACCCAGACAAAATCGAGCAGGCGGCGCGATCCGAATAGCGCCAGCGCCAGCGGACCGGTAAACTCCAGTGCAACCGCTACCCCGAGCGGCACGGTACGAATCGCCAGATAGAACATAAAATTCATCGCACCAAGCGCCAGCCCATACATCAACAGCGGCATCCGCTGTTCGCGGCTGAAGCGTAAGCGCCATGGTTTGAAGATCAGGCAGAGAATCAGGGTGCCGAAGCCGAGACGCAGGGCAGTGATGCCGGTCGCGCCGACGCTCGGGAACAGTGTTTTGGCCAGAGAGGCACCACCCTGCAGCGATAACATCGCAATCAGCAGCACGGCGATCGGTAACAAGACGGGCGTAAGGCTTTTTTGAGCTGAAGAGGCAGACATCCTGTATACATTTCCTGGTCATAAGCGCGATGAGTCAGTCAGTGTAAAGGAAATGGCGAGCAAAAAAATGACAGAGTGGCGTTTAAATTTGCGTTAACTGCGCAAATTCTGGCCAGATTCAGGACCAATTTGGTAAAGAAACGTCAGGTTTTTTTAGGATTTTACTTAAAGACCGAAAACATGAAAAAAAATTTATTGCAGGAAGATGACGGTTTTTATAAGAAAAATGAATGACATAGGTTGTTGCATTAACTTCCTGTTACACCAAACATTCTGTTAGACAACAAAATGCGGGCAGAGTTTCTCGCTATTTTTTGTTATATTTTCAGCGTTGTCAGGAGAGAAGTATTTTCACATTTGAGGTGGTTATGAAAAAAATTGCATGTCTTTCAGCATTAGCCTGTGTACTGGCAGTATCTGCAGGTTCAGCAATGGCACAGAGCACCGTAACTGGTGGCTATGCTCAGAGCGATTACCAGGGCGTGGCTAACAAAGCTAACGGCTTCAACCTGAAATACCGCTATGAAGACGGTTCTAACCCACTGGGTTGGATCGGCTCATTCACCTACACCGAAAAAGATCGTACCGAAGATGGCTTTTACAACAAAGGTCAATACTACGGCATCACTGGTGGTCCTGCTTACCGTCTGAACGACTGGGCAAGCATCTACGGTGTTGTGGGTATCGGCTATGGTAAATTCCAGCAGAACGACACCGCTTCACGTGACAAATCTGATAGCAGCGACGTAGGTTTCTCATACGGCGCTGGTATGCAGTTCAACCCAATCGAAAACGTTGCACTGGACGTGGGCTACGAGCAGAGCCGCATCCGTAACGTTGACGTTGGCACCTGGATTGCTGGCGTAGGTTACAGCTTCTAAGTTTAGCTTAGACGACCTGCCAAAAAACGGCCCTTTATGGGCCGTTTTTTATTGCGCGCTTGCCAGACGGCTTGTGCAGAAGCGGGACACTCCGCCCGTTTAACGCGGGCTTCTGCTGTCCAGCGAGCACAATGCCGCAGGCCGAATCGCGCCTGATCTGACGTGGCGTGGTGTCAGGTTATCAGCCAGGGAAAGGGGCAAGGGAAACATTGTCTGGCGGCAGTGACCGCTGAAGTAAAGCTTACCTGAAGCGAACGTTATCTGAACTGCATAACAGCTGAAGAGAACATTATCTGAAGGGTAGGTTGCCTGAGAAGAATATTATCTGAGCGAAACAGAGAAGTGGCCCTCCAGTGATTCACTGAAAGGCGCTGTAAACGGGCAGGTGAAGAATTATCCGCGCCAGATCAGATTCTGACAGCGACGATCTTCGGGCTTTTTGCCGAGTAGTTTTTCAATCAACATCAGACGCAGTGTGAATGGGGAACGCGTCAGCAGGCACAGCCAGGATTTCATCTCCGTGGTTGTTCTCTTTTCAGCCTGGAAGCATTTGCTGCAATCTAAACAGCATTTCAGGGTGCTCATAGAATCACCTCCCAATCAGTATCGATGTAAAAGTAAGCAGAGTCCGGCGACGTAACCCATAAACAACAACAGTAACAGATAGGGATCGATCATGATCTTGATCACCGGCTGCTTACATTATCAACAAATATAGCATTGGCTATATCATTTAGCCAAGGCTAATGACGAAAAATTTGAGCTTCTTTGCACCTGGTTTACAATGAGCGCAGCTACATCCGTACGGCAGTGACAGTACGGACATAATAAAGAGGAAGCTGAATGAGTCGTCGTGCCAAAAGCGTGGTTTCTGCCCCGCCAGGACCACTGAAAGATATTGAAGAGCATGTCGAAGGTTTTCGGCAGGTGCGCGAAGCGCATCGTCGTGAATTAATTGATGACTACGTTGAGTTAATCTCTGATTTGATTGGTGAATTTGGCGAAGCCCGTCAGGTTGATATGGCGGCGCGATTGGGCGTTTCCCAGCCAACGGTGGCAAAAATGCTGAAACGTCTCGGCAGCGCCGGACTGGTTGAGCAGGTGCCTTATCGCGGCGTATTTCTCACCAGCGAGGGCGAGAAGCTGGCTGAGGAGAGCCGTGCCCGTCATCATATTGTTGAAACTTTCCTGCTGGCGCTGGGGATCAGCCCGGAAACTGCCCGCCGTGACTCAGAAGGTATTGAGCATCACGTCAGTGATGAAACCCTGGCCGTGTTCCAGAAGTTCTGTGAAACCCGTTAACTCTTAAGGCGCAATGCCATCATGCCGCAGCTGTTTCGATCTTTTTTGCATGACTCGATTTTGCATTTACTCGTCGTTATTGGTGTGGTGCTGGCATTTCTGGCTGACTTTCGCTGGCCGGATCTGCCTGGTGCGGTGGACTGGCACACCATTATTACCCTCACCGGCTTGCTGATCCTGACTAAAGGTCTGGAAACCAGCGGTTATTTTGATGTGCTGGGCGGACGGCTGATCGCCCGCTTTCGCCATGAACGCGCGCTGGCGCTGTTTATGGTGCTGGCGGCGGCGCTGCTTTCAACCTTTCTGACTAATGATGTGGCGCTGTTCATTCTGGTGCCGCTGACCCTGACGTTGCGTAAGTTCTCGCGCTTACCGATTTCACGGCTGATTATCTTTGAAGCGCTGGCGGTTAACGCCGGATCGCTGCTGACGCCGGTCGGCAATCCACAAAACATTTTGTTATGGAGTCACGGCTCGCTCAGCGTGGCCGGCTTTATTGTGCAGATGCTGCCGCTGGCGGTCTGGCTGTTGCTCAGCCTGGTGCTGTTAACCTGGTTTAGCTTTTCGAAGCGCACTATTGAGAAACACGATAATCCGCACCAGCCGCAGTGGCAGAAGCCGCTGTTTGTAGTCAGCGTGCTGCTCTATCTGCTGTTTATCGCCGGGCTGGAGTGGCAGGTGACCGGCTGGGTGCTGCTGTTGATCATCGCCAGCTTCCTGCTGATGGCGCGCCCGGTGTTACTGCGCATCGACTGGAGTCTGCTGGCGGTGTTTATCGCTATGTTCATCGACGTCTGGCTGCTAACGCGCCTGCCGGTAATGCAGGCGCACTTTGATGCAATTGCCCAGCTCGGTCAGGGACAGCTCTACCTGCTGGCGATTGGATTGTCACAGGTGATCAGCAACGTGCCGGCCACGATTCTGCTGCTGCAAAAAGTCCCGCCGTCTGAGGTGCTCGCCTGGGCGGTGAATATCGGCGGCTTCGGCCTGTTGCCCGGCTCGCTCGCTAACCTGATCGCCTTGCGAATGGCGCAGGATCGTGCGGTCTGGTGGCGTTTCCATCTCTTCTCCCTGCCATTACTCGGCTGGTCAATGGCCAGCGGCTGGCTGTTGCTGCAGTTGCTCAAATAAGTCCACTTCATCCTGCTGCCAATCCCAGGTAGCAGGATGTGCGCCTTTCCTCAGGTTAGGTAAAGTTATGCTGGATTTTGTCAGTTTTCGATCTAAGGTTAACGAGACCTTTTATGCCCGGGAATTAGGGCCTTAGCCAGTGATGGGAACTATGAGCGAGAACAACCAACGCGATCCACACCAGCAGGACGCAGAAAATGCGCCGGATAAGAACAGTCAGTCTGATGATAACCAGGATAACGATCAGCAGCCTGAACGCAAACGCCCCGGCAAGAAACCGTTGATAATTCTGGCAATTGTGGTAGTGGTGATGCTGATTGTCGGTTTCTGGTTCTGGTTCTCAACCCGTAACCAGGAGACCACCGATGACGCCTTTACCGAAGGCGATGCGGTGACCATCGCACCGAAGGCATCCGGTTATGTGGTTAAGCTGTTGGTTAAAGATAACCAGCGGGTGAAGAAGGGCGATCTGCTGGTCGAAATTGATCCCAGCGATAATCAGGCGCAGCGCGATCAGGCCAAAGCCCAACTCGGCCTGGCGGTCGCTCAGTTGCACCAGGCGCAGGCGCAACTGGCGCTGTCGCGGGTACAGTATCCGGCCCAGCGCGATCAGGCGTTAGCCGATCAGGCCAAAGCGGAAGCGAATCTGCTTAACGCGCAGGCGGATTACCGTCGCCAGCGCGGCGTCGATCCACGCGCCACCAGCCAGCGCAATATTGACACCGCGGCGGCACAGTTACGTTCTGCTCAGGCCCAGTTGCAGAGCGCGAAAGCGCAGGTGGAAGTAGCGTCGCAGGTGCAGTTACAGATTCGCCAGCAGGAAACCAACGTTGAAGCGCGTCAGCAACAGGTTGAACAGGCCAGAGCGCAGCTCAACACCGCCGATCTTAATCTCTCCTACACCCAGGTGCGCGCTCCGTACGACGGCTTTGTTACCAAGCGTAATGTGCAGCTCGGCACGCTGGTACAGGCAGGATCTTCGCTGTTCTCGCTGGTGTCGCCGGATATCTGGATTACCGCCAACTTCAAAGAGTCGCAGCTTGAGCGCATGAACCCAGGCGACAAAGTGGCGATCACCGTTGATGCCTGGCCGGATATGAAGCTGGAAGGGCACGTCGACAGTATTCAGATGGGCTCCGGTTCACGCTTCTCCACTTTCCCATCAGAAAATGCCACCGGTAACTACGTCAAAATCGTGCAGCGCGTACCGGTCAAGATCGTGATTGATAAAGGTCTGGACCCGAATCATCCGCTGCCGCTCGGCCTGTCGGTTGAACCGAAGGTGACGGTGGAATGAGTGCCCCGCAGAGCTGGAAACCGGCCAGCAATCCGTGGCTGGTAGCGGTCACGGTCACCCTGGCGGTGTTCATGGAGATCCTCGACACCACGATTGTTAACGTGGCGCTGCCGCATATCGCCGGTTCGCTCTCTTCCAGCTATGACGAGTCAACCTGGGTGCTGACCTCGTATCTGGTGGCAAACGGCATTGTGCTGCCGATCTCCGCCTTCTTCAGCCGACTGTTTGGCCGTAAGCAGTTTTTCCTGATCTGCATTGTGATGTTCACCATCTGCTCTTTCCTGTGTGGCATCGCCACTGAGCTGTGGCAAATTATTCTGTTCCGCGTCCTGCAGGGCTTTTTTGGTGGCGGCTTGCAGCCGGTGCAGCAGTCGGTGCTGCTGGACTATTTTAAGGCGGAAGATCGCGGCAAGGCGTTTGGTCTCTCCTCCATCGCCATCATCGTGGCACCGGTTATCGGGCCAACGCTGGGCGGCTGGATCACCGATAATTACAGCTGGCGCTGGGTGTTCTTTATAAACATTCCGGTCGGCGTGCTCACCGTACTGGCGATCTATCAGTTGCTGGAAGATCCGCCGTGGGAGCGCAAATGGGCCAAGGGCAAACTGAAGATCGATTACATCGGTATCAGCTTAATTACCCTCGGACTCGGCTGTCTGCAGGTGATGCTGGATCGCGGTGAAGACGAAGACTGGTTTGCCTCGCACTTTATTGTGCTGTTCGCCATTCTGGCGGTGATCGGTATTGTCGGGGCGGTCTACTGGCTGATGTATGCCCGCAAGCCGGTGGTCGATATTCTGGTGATGAAAGACCGGAACTTCTGGGTGGCCGGGCTGCTGATGGCCGGGATGGCAATGATCCTGTACGGCAGCTCCGTGGTTCTGCCGCAGCTGGCGCAGCAGGATCTGGGCTATACCGCCACTTGGTCCGGACTGGTGCTGTCACCCGGGGCGGTGCTGATCGTGCTGACTATCCCGCTGGTGCTGAAACTGATGCCGATTGTGCAGACGCGCTACATCATTGCGTTTGGTTTCAGCTGTCTGGCGGTCGCGTTCCTCTACTCTTCGACCCTGACACCCGACGTTGATTTCACCACGCTGGTGTTGATGCGTAGCGCGCAGTCTATCGGGCTCGGTTTCCTGTTCGTGCCGCTCACCACTATCGCGTTCGTCACTATTCCGCAGCGGCTCAATGCTGACGCCTCGGCGCTGTTTACCATGTTCCGAAACGTCGCCGGTTCGATTGGTATTTCATTGTCGACCGCCGCCATCACCGAACGTGAGCAGGTGCGCTCGGCGCATATGGTGCATAACATGACGCCGCTCAACGAGCCGTTCAACATCACCGTTCAGCACTGGGCGCAGGCAATTCGCGACTTTACCTCAGCGGTAGGCGATCCCATCACCCTGGCAAGCGGTCAGCTCTATCAGGAGATGATCGCCCAGTCGCGCATTCTCGCTTACATCGATGTCTTCTCAGGCCTGAGTATTGTCGCCCTGATTTTGATTCCATTTTGTTGGCTGCTGTCGCCGATTAAGAGCGAAGGCAGTGCAGGAGCACACTGACATGAAGGTTATTTCTTCTCGCGGCCTGAAACCGTTGAGCCTGTTTACGCTGGCACTTTCGCTGGCCGGCTGCGCCGTCGGGCCAGATTACCAGGCACCGAAGCCGGCGGTGCCCGGCAGCTACAACAGCCTGGATTCGCAGGAAGCGTCTAAGCCGCAGAGTGCGGCGATCAACTCCCGCTGGTGGCGCAGCTTCAACGATCCGCAACTCGACAGCCTGATCGCCCGAGCAATTGAAGGCAACCTGACGCTGCAACAGGCGGTGCTGCGCATTGCCGGGGCGCGTGAGCAACTGAGCCAGGCGCAGGGCGGCCTGTTTCCCAGCCTCAACGGTTCGGCCAAAGTCAACCGCCAACAGCTCGGGCTGGAAGGCTTGCTGAAAGCCAATGGCGCGACCGATCAGCTCGACAGCAATGTCGCCAGCCAGCTCAATGGGCTGACCCAGCCGGTCACGCTCTATCAGGGCAGTTTCGATGCCAGTTGGGAACTCGACCTGTGGGGCAAAGTGCGCCGTCAGGTTGAGTCCGCCAATGCCCAGCAGCAGGCGGCGATTGAGCAGCGCAACGATGCGCTGGTGTCGCTGGAAGCGGAAGTGGCGCGTGCCTGGCTGCAACTGCGTGGCGCGCAAAGTACTATCCAGACGCTGCAGCAGCAGATTGATGTAGCGCAGCAGACTACCGAACTGACCCAGAGCCAGCAGCGTAACGGACTGGCACCGTTGACCGATGTGGAAAATGCCCGCGCCCAGCTCAGTAGCCTGCAGGCGCAGCTGCCGCAGTATCAGTCGCAGGCACGTCAGGCGATGAATGGCTTAGCGGTGCTGCTGGGCAAAACGCCAGGCTCGCTGGATGCTGAACTGAGTGCGCCGAAAGCACTCCCGCCGCTGCCGCAGTTTGTCCCGGTGGGGATCCCTTCTACGCTGGCGCGACGTCGTCCTGATATCCGTCAGGCGGAAGCGACGCTGCATGCACAGACGGCGGAGATTGGCGTTTCCGTCGCGCAGCTGTTCCCCAGCCTGTCACTGACCGGCCAGCTTGGCGTGCGCAACACCGACGTCAGCTATCTCGATAACTGGAGCAGTCACTTCTACAGCTACGGCCCGTCATTATCGATTCCAATTTTCCAGGGCGGACGGCTGGTGTCGAGCGTCAAACTGGCGCGGGCGCAGCAGGCCAGTGCCGCACTCGACTATCGTCAGACGGTACTGACCGCCTTACAGGACGTGGAGAATGCGCTGGTCAGCTACCGCGCCGATCAGCAGCGGGTCACCGCGCTGGATCAGACCACCGGTTCGTTGCAGCGCGCCTTCGATCTGGCCAGCGATAGCTACCGTCAGGGACTCTCAACCTTCCTTGAGGTGCTGGATGCACAGCGTCAGCTGGCGCAGGCTGAAGAGCAGGCTACTCAGGCGCGGATGCAGAGCGCGCTGGATTTAGTCGCGCTGTATAAAGCGCTGGGCGGCGGCTGGGAAACCTATCAAAACGTCGAACTGCCGCAGTATTCGGTATTTGGTCCGGCGACAGAGGTGAATTAACCTTCAGGCGGTGGCAGAGACCCGGCTGCCATCGCCGCAATTTTTTACACCGGCAACACCGACCCTGCCAGTCACTGTTCCTCCCCACATTGCGCGTTTCTCGCTCTGATAACTCATTGAATCATCACCGTTCACTGCATTTTTACCGGCCGCGCGTCAGCGGGAATAAACCAGGATTAATATCAGGGTTATTATTCAGCTAAGGCCGGGCACCGCGCCGGCTATTATTTACCTGAACAGGATAAATAGCGTTAGCAACGCCCGGTTAGCCGCGCGGGGGTTTTCTGTTTTTATTCACAGCCAGGTTTATCGGCGTCGGGTATGCCATCTGCCGATGTGTCTGCTTAATAGGCCCGATACGTCGGTTAAATCGGTTAACCGGCCGCAGTCCGCCTGAGGTTTATCTGACGAACTGCGCCTGCACGGCGAAATTTTTAAACCATCCACAGGCATTAATAAAAATGCGCCAGCACGGTGAACCTTTTGCGCTATTACGGTGCGTCGCGGCGGGGGCTTTTCGCGTTAATCTGTAAACTATTGTGACTGAGATCGAAATTTATCGCGCGTTTAATCTCGCCCTGGTATGCAGCGGACCCCAAATAAAAAACAGGGCGTCAGACTCTTTAAATCGGTGTTTTTTGCCCGTCACAGCGGGCGAAGGATGCCTGTAATCGATTCCAGTGACGGAAGTAAGACGCCGTTCAGTGTTAATTCAGCGTTAATAAAACGTCAGGAATTAGCCGCTCAAATTCAGCCAGCGTTTTTGAAATAACATCTAAGAATTATCTGGAGCGTAAAAATAATTTATTTTTTTATTTGAATTAGGTAATCTTGTCGCTACAGTTTTATTAACCCCCTTAAACAAGGACATTGTGATGAGTGACGCATTTAAAGTTCTGAACAATATTCGCACATTACGTGCCCAGGCCCGTGAACTGCCACTGAGCGATCTTGAAGAGATCCTCGAAAAATTAAACGTTGTGGTCACCGAGCGCCGTGAAGAAGCGGAAGCGGAAGAGACGCAGAATCGCGAAAAAGAAGAAAAACTGTCGAAATATCGTGAAATGCTGCTGGCTGACGGCATCGATCCTAATGAATTATTAGGTGCGCTGGAAACCGGTAAAAAACGCGCTAAGCGTGCACCGCGTCCGGCTAAATATTCTTATACCGACGAAAACGGCGAGAAAAAATCCTGGACTGGCCAGGGCCGTACCCCGGCAGCGATTAAAAAAGCGCTGGATGCCGGTAAAAGCCTGGACAGCTTCCTGATCGATTGATCAACACAATCCTTGTAAGTGGGAGCCGGGGGGCCTTAATGGCCCTCCGGCTTTTTTATTTCTGCCGCGATATCAATCATCCCACCCGCAATCCGCGGCTTAGACTGGCGTGCGCTGCGTCACATCTGGCATAATAGCTGCCGTTTTTCTATCCACTCTCTTCACAAAGGTCAATGCCGTGTTAGTTAGCAGCAATATCACCATGCAGTTTGGCAGTAAGCCACTGTTCGAGAACATCTCCGTTAAATTTGGCGGCGGTAATCGTTACGGTTTAATCGGTGCGAACGGCAGCGGAAAATCCACCTTCATGAAGATTCTGGGTGGCGATCTGGTGCCTTCAGGCGGCAACGTCTCTTACGATCCCAATGAGCGTATCGGTAAGTTACGTCAGGATCAGTTCGCCTTTGAACAATATAGCGTGCTGGACACCGTGATTATGGGTCACCATGAATTATGGGAAGTTAAGCAGGAACGCGATCGTATTTATTCTTTGCCGGAAATGAGCGAAGAGGAAGGCTATAAAGTTGCCGACCTCGAAGCAGTTTACGGTGAAATGGACGGCTACAGCGCCGAATCCCGTGCCGGTGAGTTATTACTCGGCGTCGGTATTCCGGTTGAGCAACATTATGGCCCGATGAGTGAAATTGCTTCAGGCTTTAAATTGCGCGTCCTGCTGGCGCAGGCGTTGTTCTCTAATCCTGATATTTTGTTACTGGACGAACCGACCAACAACCTGGATATCGATACTATCCGCTGGCTGGAGCAGGTGCTGAACGAACGTGACAGCACCATGATTATCATTTCGCATGACCGTCACTTCCTTAATATGGTCTGCACCCACATGGCTGATTTGGATTATGGCGAGCTGCGGGTCTATTCCGGCAATTATGACGAATATATGACCGCAGCGACCCAGGCGCGTGAACGTCTGTTAGCCGATAATGCCAAGAAAAAAGCGCAGATTGCCGATCTGCAATCTTTTGTCAGCCGCTTTAGCGCCAACGCCTCTAAATCCCGTCAGGCAACCTCGCGCGCAAAACAGATGGATAAAATTAAACTGGATGAGGTAAAAGCCTCCAGCCGTCAGAACCCGTTTATCCGTTTTGAACAGGACAAGAAATTGTTCCGTAATGCGCTGGAAGTGGAAGGCTTAACCAAAGGCTTTGATAACGGTCCGCTGTTTAAGAATTTAAACCTGCTGCTGGAAGTGGGCGAAAAACTGGCGATAATCGGTGCCAACGGTATTGGTAAATCGACCCTGCTTAAAACGCTGGTCAGCCAACTGAACCCCGATAGCGGCAGCGTTAAATGGTCAGAAAATGCACGCATCGGTTATTACGCTCAGGATCACGCCGAAGATTTCGCCAATGACCTGACAGTATTTGACTGGATGAGTCAGTGGAAACAGGCTGGCGACGATGAGCAGAGCGTGCGCAGTATTCTTGGCCGCCTGTTATTCTCGCAGGATGATATTAAGAAACCGGCCAAAGTGCTGTCCGGTGGTGAAAAAGGTCGCATGCTGTTCGGTAAGCTGATGATGGAAAAACCGAACATCCTGATTATGGATGAACCGACTAACCACCTCGACATGGAGTCGATTGAGTCACTTAATATGGCGCTGGAGATGTACGAAGGGACGCTGATTTTCGTTTCACACGACCGTGAATTCGTCAGCTCGCTGGCGACCCGGGTGATGGAAATCAAATCGGATCGGGTGGTGGACTTCACCGGCAACTACGAAGATTACCTGCGTAGTCAGGGCATCGTCTGATACCGGACGGGGTAGCGCAGGCTACCCCGTTTTTTCATCGGTGCTGCGCGCCACACACTTCGCACTGCGCGTCCTGCGCCACCTTCATGCTCCGGAACTCTGCGCTTAACGCATCGTACATCAGCAACCGGCTGGTGGCGGGCGTGCCGTAGTCCGCCAACAGCTTAATCGCCTCCATGGCCTGCATCGCACCTATCACGCCAACCAGCGGCGCCATTACGCCTGCCTCGACACAGCTCAGGGTTTGTTCGCCAAACAGCCGGCTGATGCAGCGATAGCAGGGCGTACCTGGCTGCCAGTTAAACACGCTGATCTGGCCTTCCATCCGAATCGCCGCGCCGGATACCAGCGGCACCCGTTGCTGACGACACAGCCGGTTAAGCTGCTCACGTGCCGCCACATTATCGGTACAGTCCAGCACCACCTGCTGCTGAGCGATGAGCGCCAGCAGCGCCGTATCGTCCAGCTGGCCGTGGATTGGCTGCAGCTGGCAGTGGGGATTGATCGCGGCCAGGCTTTGAGCGGCGGATTCAACTTTGGCACGGCCTATATCCGCATCATGATGCAGGATCTGCCGCTGCAGATTAGAGTGTGACACGCTGTCGAAATCGAGCAGCGTTAGCCTGCCGACCCCGGCCGATGCCAGATAAGGCGCGGCGGCACAGCCCAGTCCACCCAAACCGACAATCAGCGCCTGACTGGCTTTCAGCCGTTCCTGGCCGTCAAAATCGAAGCCCCGCAGCACGATCTGCCGGTTGTAGCGCAGCATCTCTTCATCGGTTAGCTCAGGCAGCATTTACCCCTCCAGCAGCGCATTAAACGGCTCTACCTCGACCCATTCGCCCGGCTCAACGTTGCCGCGATCGCGTTCCAGCACGATAAAGCAGTTAGCCTGCACAAATGAGCTGAAGACGTGCGAGCCCTGCATGCCAGTGGTCTGCACTTCCAGTTCGCCCTCAGCATTCTGTTGCAGCACCCCACGCTGAAAATCGAGCCGGCCCGGCGTTTTTTTCAGACGCGACGCGCTACGCACCTTCTGACGCGGTGGCAGCACCGCTTTCTTCTGCCCGGTTAAAGCGGCGAGCAGCGGTTGTACCAGTTGATAAAAAGTGACCGCAGCGGAAACCGGATTGCCCGGCAGCCCACAGAACCAGCTACTGGCGAGTCGACCAAAGGCAAACGGCTTACCAGGTTTGATCGCCAGCTTCCAGAAACTGATGGCGCCGAGCTGCTCCAGCATGCTTTTGGTGAAATCGGCTTCGCCGACCGACACGCCGCCGGTACTGATGACCACGTCAGCCTGACGATCGGCTTCCTCAAACGCTGCACGCAGCGCCGCAGGATCGTCCTTAATAATGCCGAGGTCGATCACTTCACAGCCCAGTTTGTGCAGCATCAGCGACACCGCGAAGCGGTTAGTATCGTAAATTTGTCCGGCCGCCAGCGGCTGACCAACCGGCTGCAACTCATCACCGGTAGAGAAGATCGCCACCCGCAGTTTGCGCACGATCTCAACCTGCGCAATACCGAGTGAAGCCAGCAGCGGCAGTTCAGCCGCGCCGAGCCGCACACCGGCTTCAAGCACCACGTGGCCGGGCTGGATGTCGTCACCGGTCAGGCGAATATTTTGTCCGGCGCGCACCGGCGCGGTAATCACAATCGCATCGCCACGGGTTTCGGTCTGCTCCTGCATCACCACCGCTTCACAGCCTGGCGGCAGCGGGGCGCCGGTCATGATCCGCACCACGCTGCCCAGCGGCCATTCGCCACTGAACGGCGCGCCGGCAAACGCTTTACCGGCAACTGGCAGTGGCTCACCGCGGCTGACGTCCGCCAGCCGCACCGCGTACCCGTCCATCGCTGAATTATCAAACGGCGGTACCGCAATCGGTGAGGTGACGGCCACGGCAGTGATCCGCCCGGCCGCTTCGGTCAAAGGGACGCTCAGCGTGTCAGTGATCGGCGTCAGCTGCGCCAGCATTTTTTGTTGTGCCTCCTCAAGGGAGATCAATCCTGCAGTAAAGCTTTCCATGGTTATTCCAGTTGGGTTATCTCAGATGCTGCTTATTATGGTGGGATTTGTCCGCTGAGTCACATCGGTATCCGCGCTCTGCTCTCTGCCAGGCACGCGTCTGCCACTAAAGTGAAATATGGCCGGGTGAAAAGGTTATAACCATCGGAACAGTTTCTTCTTTACAACACTTAGCAGGCTTTCTATAGTCAAAAATTACCGAAAATGGATGAAAACCATTCTAAATCAGTGTTTTTCGTGCTGATGCAACCACAGGGCAGAGCGTTATGGGCAAAGCAGTTATCGCCATTCATGGGGGAGCGGGCGCAATTACGCGCTCAGCGATGAGCGCCGAAAAGGAGCAGCACTATCGCCAGGCCCTGCTGGATATTGTGACGCACGGTCAGCAGATGCTGGCTGAGGGTGCCAGCGCACTCGACGCGGTAACAGAAGCGGTACGCCAGCTGGAAGAGTGTCCGCTGTTCAACGCCGGCAAAGGCGCGGTGTTTACCCATCAGGGCACCCATGAGCTGGACGCCTGCGTGATGGATGGCCGCACGCTGGATGTCGGGGCCGTGGCGGGCGTCAGTCGGGTACGCAATCCGGTGCTGGCGGCGCGCGCGGTACTGGAACAGAGTCCGCATGTGCTGTTTATCGGCGAAGGTGCTGAGCAGTTCGCCGAGGCGCAGGGCCTGCAGCCGGTGGCGGCAGATTACTTCTCGACGCCAGAACGCTGGGAGCAGTTGCAGCGCGCACTAAACAGCGACGAAACGGTGCTGGATCACGATGGCGCTGCCAGCGGTGGCGATCCGCTCGACCCGGACCGCAAATTTGGCACGGTGGGTGCCGTGGCGCTCGATCTTAATGGCAATCTGGCTGCGGCGACCTCGACCGGCGGCATGACCAATAAACAGGCCGGACGGGTTGGTGATTCCCCGCTGCCGGGCGCGGGCTGCTACGCCAGCAACGATAGCGTGGCGGTCTCCTGTACCGGCACCGGCGAAGTTTTTATCCGTACTCTGGCCGCCTACGACGTGGCGGCGCAGATGCGTTACGCCGGCCGCACGCTTCAGCAGGCCAGCGTCAATGTGATTCACGATAGCGTGCTGGAGCTGGGCGGCAGCGGCGGCCTGATTGCGGTCGATCGCGAAGGTAACGTAGCGCTGCCGTTCAATAGCGAAGGAATGTACCGGGCGGTGGCACGGGTCGGCGAGGCGGCCGATGTGGCCATCTACCGTGACAGTTAAGGAGCAGGCATGAGCGATCGGCAGGCGTTACCCTCACTGGCGCCCGACCAGGTGCTGGCGGTACGCGATCTCAGTGTGCATTTTCAGCATCAGGGCACGGTGACCGAGGCGGTACGCCATCTCTCCCTCGATCTCTTTCGCGGCGAAACCCTGGCGCTGGTGGGCGAGTCAGGCTCCGGTAAGTCTGTCACCTCGCTGGCGCTGATGCGGCTGATTGAGCAAAACGGCGCAACGGTTCGCGGTGAGGTACAGCTGCGCCGCCGCAACGGTGAGGTACTGGATATCATGCGCGCCCCGGCCGGTCAGATGCGGCGGGTACGCGGCGCGGATATGGCGATGATTTTTCAGGAGCCGATGACCTCGCTCAATCCGGTGTTTACCGTTGGTGAACAGATCGCCGAATCGATTCGCTTGCATCAGGGCAAAAGCCACGCCCAGGCGCTGGCAGAAGCACGCCATATGCTGGACCTGGTGCGTATTCCGGATGCACAAAATGTTTTGTCCCGCTTTCCGCATCAGCTCTCCGGCGGGATGCGTCAGCGAGTGATGATCGCCATGGCGCTCTGCTGTAAACCGGCGTTACTGATTGCCGATGAGCCTACCACCGCGCTCGACGTCACCATTCAGGCCCAGATCCTGCAACTGATCCGCGTACTGCAAAAAGAGATGCAGATGGGCGTCATCTTTATCACCCACGATATGGGCGTGGTAGCGGAAATGGCGGATCGGGTGCAGGTGATGTATCGCGGCGAAGTGGTGGAAAATGCGCCGGCAGCCCAGCTGTTTAGCGCGCCCCGCCAGCCTTACACCCAGGCGTTACTGGCGGCGGTCCCTAAGCTCGGCTCGATGCACGGTCAGCCACTGCCCGCTAAGTTCCCGCTGCTGCACGGCGGGGAAGAGCAGCAGACGCCGCAGGATACCGTGCGCCGTGACCAGCCGCCGATTCTGCAGGTCCGCGATCTGGTGACGCGGTTTGATATTCGCGGTGGGCTGTTTAACCGGGTGAAAAGCCGGGTGCACGCAGTCGAAAAAGTCAGTTTCGATCTCTATGCCGGTGAGACGCTGGCGCTGGTCGGCGAGTCCGGTTGCGGTAAGTCGACCACCGGCCGTTCACTGCTCAGGCTGGTGGCCAGCCAGGGCGGGACGCTGACCTTCAACGGTCAACGCATCGATAACCTCAGCGGCGCGGCGCTGGCACATCTGCGGCGTGACATTCAGTTTATTTTTCAGGATCCCTACGCCTCGCTCGATCCGCGGCTGACGGTAGGCTTCTCGATCATGGAGCCGCTGCTGGTGCACAAGGTGATGCCGCGTCGTGAAGCGGAACAGCGAGTGGCCTGGCTGCTGGAAAAGGTCGGGCTGCTGCCGGAGCACGCGCAGCGCTATCCGCACGAATTTTCAGGCGGCCAGCGGCAGCGCATCTGTATTGCCCGTGCGCTGGCACTTAATCCGAAGGTGGTGATTGCGGATGAGTCGGTCTCGGCACTCGATGTCTCGATCCAGGCGCAGATCATCAACCTGATGCTCGATTTACAGCGCGAATTTGGTATCGCGTTTCTGTTTATCTCGCATGATATGGCGGTGGTGGAACGCATCAGTCACCGCGTGGCGGTGATGTATCTCGGCCAGATTGTTGAGATGGGGCCGCGTCAGGCGGTATTTGAGCAGCCACAGCATCCTTATACCCGAAAACTAATGGCCGCCGTCCCGGTTGCCGATCCGGCGCACCATCGCCGGGAACGCGCGTTAATGGTTGATGAGATCCCCAGTCCAATCCATGCGTTAGGGGATGAACCTGAAGTGGCACCGTTGATGGAAGTGGCGCCGGGGCACTTTGTCGCCCGCCACGTTATCAGCGCGACCTGAATAGTGAAGATATCGCTTCGGCGACCCACCCGACAGGGATTACAGGAGAACAAGATGCAGATGACGATGCGTAAAGGGTTAGTGGCGGCTGGCGTATTAAGCAGCGCCCTCACATTGCCCGCCTGGGCGGCGCAGGATGCGGTGATTGCCGTCGCGTCCAACTTCACCACCCTCGATCCGTATGACGCCAACGACACGCTGTCGCAGGCGGTCGCCAAATCGTTTTATCAGGGGCTGTTTGGTTTTGATAAACAGATGAAGCTGACCAACGTGCTGGCGGAGAGCTATCAGGCCAGTCCGGATGGGTTGACCTACACCATCAAGCTCCGCCCGGGAATTAAGTTCCAGGACGGCAGCGACTTTAACGCCGAAGCGGTCAAGGTCAATCTCGACCGCGCCAGCAACCCGGATAACCACCTTAAACGCTATAACCTGTTTAAGCAGATCGCCACTACCGAAGTGATCGATCCGACCACGGTGAAAGTGACCCTGAAGCAGCCGTTCTCGGCCTTCATTAACATTCTGGCCCACCCGGCGGCGGCGATGATTTCACCGACCGCGCTGAAAAAATATGGCAAGGATATCGGTTTCCATCCGGTCGGGACCGGCCCGTTTGTGTTTGAAACCTGGAACCAGACCGACTTCGTCAAGGTGAAGAAGTGGGACGGCTACTGGAAGCCGGGCTATCCGAAGCTGGACAGCATTACCTGGCGACCGATCGTGGATAACAATACCCGTGCGGCGATGCTGCAAACCGGGGAAGCCAACTTTGCCTTCCCGATCCCTTATGAGCAGGCCAAACTGCTGGAGAAAAACAGCAAGCTCGAGGTGGTAACCACACCGTCGATTATGCAGCGTTACATCAGCCTCAACGTTACCCAGAAGCCGTTCGACAACCCGAAAGTACGTGAGGCGCTGGAGTATGCCATCAACCGCCAGGCGCTGGCGAAGGTGGCCTTTGCTGGTTATGCCACTCCGGCCACCGGTATCGTCCCGCCGTCCATCGACTTCGCTCAACACTATCCGGCCATCAGCTACGATCCGGCTAAAGCCAAAGCATT
The DNA here is from genome assembly GCF_053474785.1 of Pantoea sp. PGP6. Classification (NCBI taxonomy): domain Bacteria; kingdom Pseudomonadati; phylum Pseudomonadota; class Gammaproteobacteria; order Enterobacterales; family Erwiniaceae; genus Pantoea; species Pantoea sp. PGP6. The sequence continues at coordinate 2,991,566 of NZ_JBQBMA010000001.1, read as the reverse complement.
GCTAAAAGAGGCGGGCTACCCCAACGGCTTCGAAACCACCCTCTGGTCATCACACAATCACAGCACCGCGCAGAAAGTGTTGCAGTTCACGCAGCAGCAGCTGGCGCAGGTCGGCGTAAAGGTTAAGGTCACCGCGATGGATGCGGGACAGCGTGCGGCCGAAGTTGAAGGCAAAGGCCAGAAAGAGAGCGGCGTGCGGATGTTCTACACCGGCTGGTCCGCCTCAACCGGTGAAGCCGACTGGGCACTGACGCCGCTGTTTGCCACTGCCGCCTGGCCACCTGCGATCTTCAACACCGCGTTTTACAGCAATCCTAAGGTTGATAAGGATCTGGCGTATGCGCTGAAAACCACCGATCGCGCGCAGAAGGCCCAGCTGTATAAAGATGCCCAGGACACCATCTGGCAGGATCATCCGTGGATCCCGCTGGTGGTTGAGCAACTGGTGTCCGCCAACAGCAAAAACCTCAGCGGTTTTTATGTGATGCCCGATACCTCATTCAATTTTGATGAGGCCAGTCTGAAGTAACGGAGCCGGCCAGCCCACGCGGCTGGCCGCAGCTGCAGGATGTTGCATGCTTAACTATTTTCTTAAACGGCTGTTGGGGCTGATCCCCACCTTGCTGATTGTTGCGGTGCTGGTGTTTCTGTTTGTTCACCTGCTGCCGGGCGATCCGGCGCGTCTGATTGCCGGACAGGAGGCGGATGCCTCGGTGGTAGCGCTGGTGCGTCAGGAGCTTGGACTTGATCTGCCGCTGCCGCAGCAGTTCTGGCACTTTATTCTCAATGCATTGCAGGGCGATTTCGGTCAGTCGATGGTATCAAAACGGCCGGTGGCGGATGAGATCGCCTCGCGCTTCATGCCGACCTTATGGCTGACCCTGACCAGCATGGTCTGGGCCGTGATTTTTGGTATGGCGATCGGCATTGTTTCCGCCGTCTGGCGCAATCGCTGGCCCGATCGCCTCGGCATGACGCTGGCGGTCTCCGGCATTTCGTTTCCGGCCTTTGCGCTTGGCATGTTGCTGATGCAGATTTTCTCGGTGGAGCTGGGCTGGTTGCCGACGGTCGGGGCAGAAAGCTGGCAACACTATATTCTGCCGTCGATTACTCTCGGTGCGGCGGTGGCGGCAGTGATGGCGCGTTTCACCCGCGCCTCGTTTGTCGAAGTGATGCAGGAAGATTATATGCGTACCGCGCGCGCGAAAGGGGTGCGCGAGTCGCTGGTGGTGGTGAAACACGGACTGCGTAACGCGATGATCCCGGTGGTGACCATGATGGGCCTGCAGTTCGGTTTCCTGCTGGGCGGATCGATCGTGGTTGAGGTGGTATTTAACTGGCCAGGCCTGGGACGACTGCTGGTCGATTCGGTGTCAATGCGCGACTATCCGGTGATTCAGGCGGAAGTGCTGCTGTTTTCACTGGAGTTTATTCTGATCAATCTGATGGTTGATATGTTGTATGCGGTGATCAATCCCGCCATTCGCTTTAAGGAATCGCGATGAAAAACTGGCGACGCGATGCGGCACTGAAAACCCTGCCGCTGATCAAGGAGAACCGGGTACGCACGCCGTGGCGCGAGTTCTGGCGGCGTTTCCGGCAGCAGCCGGTGGCGTTGCTGGCCGGACTGTTTGTGCTGCTGCTGATTGTGCTGGCGTTTATCGCCCCTTACGTGGCGCCGTTTGATGCTGAAAACTATTTCGATTACGACCGGCTGAATGACGGGCCTTCACTGCTGCACTGGTTTGGTGTCGATTCACTCGGCCGCGATATTTTCAGCCGGGTATTGGTGGGAACCCGCATTTCACTGATTGCCGGTTTCTTCTCGGTGGCTATCGGCGCGCTGATTGGTACGCTGTTTGGTCTGTTAGCAGGCTATTACGAAGGCTGGTGGGACCGCATTACCATGCGCGTTTGCGACGTGCTGTTTGCCTTTCCCGGTATTTTGCTGGCGATTGCGGTGGTGGCGATCATGGGCAGCGGAATGAGCAACGTGATTGTGGCGGTAGCGATTTTCAGCATTCCGGCGTTTGCCCGCCTGGTGCGCGGTAATACCCTGGTGCTGAAGCATCAGACCTACATTGAGTCAGCACGCAGTATTGGCGCCTCTGACTGGACCATTATCATGCGGCATATTCTGCCGGGTACCGTCTCACCGATTGTGGTCTATTTCACCATGCGCGTCGGCACCTCTATCATTACTGCCGCCAGCCTGTCGTTTCTCGGATTGGGCGCGCAGCCGCCGACGCCAGAATGGGGCGCCATGCTGAACGAGGCGCGTGCCGATATGGTGATTGCGCCGCACGTGGCGATTTTCCCCAGCCTGGCGATCTTCTTCACCGTTCTGGCATTTAATTTACTCGGAGACGGGCTGCGCGACGCGTTGGATCCTAAACTCAAGACATGAAACCTTTCGATTATGATCAGGACTTCAGCACCATCGACTTCCGCCAGCATCCCGAACGTTATCAGGTCGGACGTGGGGAGCAGGGGGTGCTGATGGTCGAGCCCTATAAGAGCGAAATCCTGCCGCACTGGCGTTTTCGTACCGTACCGATTGCCGAAGCGTCGGCGGAGAAAATCATGGCGCTGTTTGAGGCGTATCGTCAGCAGGATGATTTTGTCGGCATGGATATGGCGCGTAAGTTTATTCAGATGGGCTACACCCGCGCACGTCGCTACAGCAATCATCAGGGCGGACGAAAATATGATGCTGACGGTAAAGAATTACCGCGTGGCGTGAATGAAGAAAAGGCCGCGGCGGCGGCCATCTTTAAAGGCTACTGGGATCGGATCCGGGCCGATGAGGACTACCTGACACGCAAGAAAGCGCATCAGCAGCAGTATGGTTAAGCGCGAATAAGGCCCGATGCGGCAACAGGCATCACTGCGCGCCGCCATTCAATGCCGGGATTAAACGCGGCTCGCCCAGAGATCGTACTCATCGGCATGCTCAACTTTGACCCGCAGCATGTCGCCCGGTTTAACGTTACGCTCGCCGTTAAGGTAGACCGCGCCGTCAATTTCCGGCGCATCAGCCATACTGCGGCCAATCGCGCCTTCCTCGTCCACTTCATCAACCATCACCAGAATCTCACGTCCGACTTTCTCCTGCAGGCGTTCAGCTGAGATCTGCTGTTGCAGCTGCATAAAGCGATCGTAACGCTGCTGCTTCACCGCCTCGTCGACCGGATCGGGCAGCTGGTTGGCGGTCGCGCCTTCCACCGGGCTGTACTGGAAGCAGCCTACCCGATCGAGACGCGCCTCTTTGATAAAGTCGAGCAGCATCTGGAAATCTTCTTCGGTCTCGCCGGGAAAGCCGACAATGAAGGTGGAGCGCAGCGTCAGTTCCGGGCAGATTTCACGCCAGCGCTTAATCCGCTCCAGCGTGCGTTCCACCGCGCCAGGACGCTTCATCAGCTTCAGAATGCGCGGGCTGGCATGTTGCAACGGAATATCGAGATAGGGCAGGATTTTGCCGGCCGCCATCAACGGAATAACTTCGTCGACGTGCGGGTAGGGATAGACGTAGTGCAGACGCACCCACACGCCGAGCTTCGCCAGTTGCTCACACAGGCTGACCATGCTGGTTTTTACCGGCGAGCCGTTCCAGAAACCGGTGCGGTGTTTCACATCAACGCCATAGGCTGAGGTATCCTGCGAGATCACCAGCAGCTCTTTAACGCCCGCTTCGACCAGCCGTTTGGCCTCATCCAGTACCTCACCGACGGCGCGGCTGTCGAGATCGCCACGCATTGATGGGATGATGCAGAAGGTGCAGCGATGGTTGCAGCCTTCGGAAATTTTCAGATAAGCATAATGACGCGGCGTCAGTTTCACGCCCTGTTCCGGCACCAGGCTGAGGAACGGGTTGTGCTGAGGCTTTGGCACGTAGCGATGCACGTGCGACAGAACCTGCTCATAGCTGTGTGGACCGGTAATTTCCAGCACTTTCGGGTGCACTTCACGAATCTGATCAACCTTAGCGCCGAGACAACCGGTGACAATCACCTTGCCATTTTCATTCAGCGCTTCGCCAATCGCCTCAAGCGACTCCTGAACCGCGCTGTCGATAAATCCGCAGGTGTTTACAATCACGATTTCAGCATCGTCATAGCGCGGCACCACATCATAGCCCTCGGTGCGCAGTTCGGTGAGGATGCGCTCGGAGTCAACGAGGTTTTTTGGGCAGCCGAGCGAGACGAATCCGACCCGTGGCGGCAAAGTTTTTGTTGTAGTAGACATAGCTCTGTTTCCGGTTCAGCACAGCGATGGCGCGGGATTTTACCTGTGTTGCTGAAAAAATTGTAGCGTTATCTGTAAGGGTTTAGCGCCGTGTAAAGGTATGAAAAAACCGGTAAAATCGCGGCCGCTGACCGGGCCAGAAACAGCGTCTGATTGGCGCTGTCATTTTCCAGTAACTGACCGTGCTATAAAAAGAAATTCCGCTTTTGCCATGCGCATCATCATCAAAGCGAAACGCTGACACAGCGGGTCAGACCGCACCCTTAGGAAATCGCTGGTTGATATTCACTTGTTTTCATTAATAATAAACGGGCAAATCAACACTGAAGGGGCTATGCCCTTCAGGTAACGACGTGGATAATGTGAGAGCTAAATAATGAAAGAGATCATCAATGGATTTCTGAATTTCCAGCAGAATGTGTTTCCTGAAAGGAAGGATCTTTTCAAAAGCCTGGCGTCAAATCAAAATCCCAAAGCGCTGTTTATCTCCTGTTCTGATAGCCGACTGGTACCGGAACTGGTGACGCAGCAGGAGCCAGGAGAGCTGTTCGTTATCCGCAACGCGGGCAACATCGTGCCTTCATTTGGTCCGGAGCCAGGCGGCGTTTCCGCTACCATCGAATATGCCGTGGTCGCGCTGGGCGTGTCCGACATTATCATCTGTGGGCACTCCAACTGTGGCGCGATGAATGCCATCGCATCCTGCGCCTGCATGGACACCATGCCAGCGGTCGAACACTGGCTGCGCTATGCCGATGCGGCGAAAGCGGTGGTAGAGCAGCGCGAATATGAATCGCCAGAGAAAAAGCTGAATGAGATGGTGAAAGAGAATGTCATCGCCCAGCTTAACAACATGAAAACCCATCCTTCCGTATCGGTGGCGCTGCGTAACGGTAAACTGCGTCTGCATGGCTGGGTTTACGATATTGAAACCGGCACCATCATGGCGCTGACCCACGGCGGTAAACAGTTTATTACCCTGTCTGAAAATCCGGACACCTGTTTCGAGTAAGCCGTTGCACCCGCTGCGCTGCAGCGGGTTATTCCGGCCCCGCGCACATAACCCATTAGAAGCACACTTATTTTTCAGCATTTCCCGTCAGGCTTATCTATGCTTGCTTAAACCTTCCGACATAAGCGAGTTGATAATGCGTAAAACATCTGTTGCTGCTCTGCTGGCGGTCTCTGCCCTGCTGCTCAGCGGTTGCACTTCTCACGTCACAGAGAAGCAGCAATACTCTGGTTTCTTAAGCGATTACAGCCAGTTGCAGCCGACTGAGTCGGCCAGCGGTCAACCGACCCTGCGCTGGATATCGCCCGATTACAAAAGTAGCCAGTATAAAGATGTGCTCTATACCCCGCTGGTCTACTATCCGGCAGCCCATCCTACCGCACGTGTCAGCCAGCAAACGCTGGATCAGGTGCTGAGCTATACCGACATTCAGTTAAAAGGCGCGATCGCCACCCGTCGGCCGCTGACTAATCAGGCTACGCCGCACACCCTGAAAGTGCGGGCCGCCATCACGGCTGTATCTGCAGAGAATGAAGGCGTGCAATTCTACGAGGTGGTGCCAGTTGCGGCGGTGGTGGCGACCACCATGGCGGCGTCGGGACACCGTACCCAGAACAGCGAGCTGTTTCTGGAAATAGAAGCCAGTGACGCGGTGACCGGGAAACCGTTGATCCGGGTAGTGCGCAAAGCGTTTGGCAAAACGGTCAGCAACAGCAATACGCCGATCACTTTTGAAGACCTGAAGCCGGGTATCAATATCATGGTGCGTGACACGGTAAGCTTTAACGCGCCGTGACCCGGCGAGTTTAACGGCTGGTATTCGGCTTTTAAACGGCCGTCAGCGCGGCTGTTCCCCATGTAAGCGGAGATCACCGTCATCATTTATGCTGCTGCCGATCACCGGCTTACCGAACTGACGTTGAAAAGGCCGTCCGACCCTGTTCCTCCCTCGGTCTGGCATTTGGTCCGGTCACCGCTGCGGTGGTGTTGGATCGGGTCTGTGGTACCCTGCACCGGTGATTGTCAGAGTCAGGAACGATGAAAAAAAAGAACAGCACGCCTACGCCTCACGATGCCACTTTCCGGCAGTTTCTCACCCAGCCGGATATTGCCCGTGACTTTATGGAACTGCACCTGCCCGCATAACTGCGTGCTATCTGTGACCTCAGTACTCTGAAGCTGGAATCCGGCTCGTTCGTTGAAGACGATCTGCGCCAGTACTTTAGCGACGTTCTCTACAGCCTGAAGACTACTGCCGGCGACGGGTACATTCATGTGCTGATTGAACATCAATCCACTCCGGACAGGCATATGGCGTTCAGGCTCCTGCGTTACGCTGTGGCTGCTATGCAGCGGCATCTTGAGGCTGGTCATAAAACGCTGCCACTGGTGATACCGGTCCTGTTTTATACCGGCAAGCGCAGTCCGTATCCGTACTCAACGCGCTGGCTCGATGAATTCAGTGATCCGGTGCTGGCGGAAAGTCTCTACAACAGCGCCTTTCCCCTGGTCGATGTAACGGTCATTCCGGACGATGAGATTATGGAACACCGCAGCATGGCGGCGCTGACGCTGTTACAAAAGCATATTCATCAGCGAGACATCGCCAGCCTGACCGATCGTCTGGCCACGTTACTGATGGCGGATTATCTTTCTTCACCCCAGGTAACAGCGCTGATACACTATTTACTGCAGGCAGGCGAGTCAGCTGACTCCGAAGCCTTTGTTCGCGAACTGGCACAGCGTGTGCCGCAATACGGAGAGGCACTTATGACCATCGCACAGCAGCTGGAGCAGAAGGGCATCGAGAAAGGTATTGAAAAAGGTATTGAGAAAGGCATTCAGCTTGGTAAGCAGGAAGGCCGTACCGAAGGCGAGCGCGAAGCCACGCTGAAAATTGCCCGCACCATGCTGCAGAACGGCATTGACCGTAACACCGTCATGAAAATGACCGGCCTCTCAGCAGACGAGTTGGCCCAAATCCGACACTAAAACCTGCCGAACGGTTGGGTAAGGAAGGTCAGATTTATGATGAATTTATCAGCGGTAACAGCAAAAATTAAACGCGCCAGATGCGGACCGTTTTTCGCCGGTCAGAGCGTTAAGCTGATACCGGAAAACTAATAAAACCCGATCTCACCCGTCGGGTTTTTTTATACCTGTCATTTACCGCCCGCTATCCTCAGTGCCAGCCGACTGGCTGGAAGGCGACGGGTAGTGAACCTGCTGGCCCCGCTGAGCACAGTCGTAACGTAATGGCTGGGTTATCAGGCTGAAAAAAAGTTATAGCTGTGATGTCGGATAAACAGGGTGACGTTGCGGCGGATTCCTGCCTGACCCTGGCGAATAACATCCTCAGGCACTGTTCGCGGGCCTTAAGACAGTGATTGCCGGATGAACTCCTTATCATCTTGCCGACACATACCGGCATAAGATGATGATTTACTGAGCTGCGGTTAGTGGAAATCTCTCAGGCTCGCCCAGGGCTGTTCAGTGAGAGCAACCCGGTTTCAGCTACTGACCCACGATTCAGGATTGATGCTGCTTGCCTCGTGAAGTGTTCTCTGTGTCTCCGAAGATGAAACGAAAACCGGGCTACGGCTGGCATTGCTGGTAGCCTGTTCCCCACATCTTCAGGGCGTCGCCCTGTTTAATCTTTTGTAAATCCTCAACATCACCGCAGAGTGGCTGACTACGCTTAAGGGCATCCCATCCCGTCAGGAGATCGCTATGGCTCGTTTCGCTCACGCGTTGTTGTTCAGTGGTTCGCTACTGTGTGCCACGCCGCTGCTGGCCGCAGAACCACAGGTACAGGTCCAGCTATTGCAGGATAAGTTACAACATCCATGGTCCGTGGCGTTTCTGCCCGACAACCAGACTCTGCTGATTACGGAACGCAGCGGCCAGCTGCGCAGCTGGAGCCCGCAGGATGGCTTGTCACAGCCGATTTCTGGCGTGCCGCCGGTCTGGGCACAGCGCCAGAGCGGCTTGCTGGACGTAGTACTGGCACCCGATTTCACCAGCAGCCGACGCGTCTGGCTGAGCTATACCGAAGCCAACAGCAGCGGGAAGGCCGGTGCGGTGGTGGGTGTCGGGACGCTGAGCGAGGATAACCGGCAACTGCGCGATTTCCGCGTGGTGATTCGCCAGACGCCTATGCTCTCCAGCGGCAATAATATCGGCACCCGCCTGGCATTCGATAAGCAGGGTTTTCTGTGGATCGCGTTTGGCGATAACTTTGCCAGCAGCACAGCGCAGCATCTCGATAAGCTGCAGGGCAAACTGCTGCGGCTGAATGCGGATGGCAGCGTGCCTGACGATAATCCGTTTGTGAAGCAGAGCGGGGCGCGCCCGGAGATCTGGGCTTATGGCCTGCGTAATCCGCAGGGCCTGGCGCTTAATCCGTGGACCGGAACGATGTGGGAAAGCGAGCATGGTCCGCGTGGCGGTGACGAGGTCAACATCATCGGTAAAGGTAAAAACTACGGCTGGCCGCTGGCGACCTACGGTATCGATTACAGTGGCGACAAAGTACCGGAATCGAAAGGGAGTCATGCAGCCGGAACCGAACAGCCGGTCTATTACTGGAAAGATTCGCCCGCCATCAGCGGCATGGCGTTTTATAACAGTGCCCGCTTCCCGCAGTGGAAAAATTCGCTGTTTATCGGCGCGCTGAAAGAGAAAAACCTGATCCGGCTGAGCGTAAACGGGGAGAAGGTCGTTGAAGAGCAGCGTCTGCTCGGCGATCAGAACGCACGTATTCGCGATGTGCGTCAGGGGCCGGATGGCTATCTCTATGTGCTGACCGATGAAGCTAACGGCAAATTGCTGAAAGTCGGGTTAGCGCAGGACGCCACTGCGTCCCGCGGCTAGCTTAGCGAGCCCAGTGGCAGACCTGCCATCCCCGGTTTAATGCCTCCTGGTGCAGCAGTTTGTCAGGATTAATTACATGCGCGTGATCGGCCTGTTCCAGTAACGGCAGGTCGTTCATCGAATCGCTGTAGGCCCAGGTGTGACCGAAGGCTTCACCCTGCTGTAGCGCTTTCCAGTCGCCCAGTCGCGTCACTTTGCCTTCTTTGTAGGTCATGGTGCCGTAGGTTTTACCGCTGTAGCGCTGATCGACGATCTCGACGCCTATCGCCAGCGCTCCGCAGGCACCCAGCTTTTCGGCAATCGGCAGTACCAGATGCTCGCCGCTGGCGGAGATAATCATCACCTTGTCGCCACGCGCCTGGTGCCACTCAATACGCTCACGTGCAGCAGGATAGACGCGCGGCATAATGTCGCGATGAATAAAGCGACGGACCCAGCCTTCAACGGTCAGGGTTGCCATGCCCGCCAGCGGGGCCAGGGTGGTATTCATGTACTCTTCAATCGATAGCGTGCCGGCATAATACTGCGCCATCAGGGCCTGTTCCTGGTCGATCAGCTCGCGGGGGGCGAAGCCCTGCGATACCAGCCAGCGTAACCACAGGCCAGTGCTGTCTTCACTAATAAGCGTCTCATCCAGATCAAATAGGGCTAAGTCCATGGTCGGTCTCCTCGGCTGACTGGCTTTCAGGTTAGCTGATAATTGTGACCGGCTTAACTGTTCTGCGAAAAATCGGAATTGCACGCATTTTTGGTGGCGACAGCAGGGGGCGAAACTGGCACGCGCGCGTTGGGGATGCCAGGGTTACTCTACTAAACTCTAAAAAACTTTACGATTCGGCGGTTTTTTTCGCTGCCTCCAACGGTTAGCGTTCTGAGTGGAGGTTTTCTGCCTCCAGAATCCCGATTTAACAAGGACAATCCGGTCAAGCCCATGACAAACACTCGCGTTGCTTCTCGCCTGCGGCTACTCGCTGCCACCTCTTTACTTCTTATCGCCCCGATCGGCGCTTTTGCTGAACAGGCGCCTGCCGCGCCTGGCATTGATGCCAAAGCCTGGATACTGATGGATTATGCCAGCGGCAAAGTGCTGGCCGAGTCAAACGCCGATCAGCGTCTCGATCCCGCCAGTCTGACCAAAATGATGACCAGCTACGTGGTGGGTCAGGCGATCAAAGCCGGCAAAATTAAGCCGGACGATCTGGTTACGGTAGGGCAGGATGCCTGGGCGACCGGCAACCCTAAGCTGCGCGGTTCGTCGCTGATGTTTTTAAAACCGGGTGACCGTATTCCGGTCCATGAGCTGAACAAGGGCATTGTGATCCAGTCCGGTAACGACGCCTGTATCGCGCTGGCGGATTACGTGGCGGGCAGCCAGGACTCGTTTATCGGCCTGATGAACAACTACGTTAAAGCGCTGGGGTTACAGAACACCCACTTTATGACGGTTCACGGGCTGGATGCTGAGGGACAGTACAGCACGGCGCGGGATATGGCGTTAATTGCCCAGGCGCTGATTCGCGACGTACCGGAAGAGTATGCGCTGAATAAAGAGAAAGAGTTCACCTTCAATAAAATCCGCCAGATGAACCGTAACCGTCTGCTGTGGAGCACCAATCTTAAGGTAGATGGCGTCAAAACCGGCCACACCTCCGGTGCCGGTAATAACCTGGTGGCCTCGGCAACCGAAGGCGATATGCGACTGATTTCGGTAGTGCTGGGCACTGCCAGCGATGCGATTCGCTTCCGCGAAAGCGAAAAATTGCTCACCTGGGGCTTCCGCTTCTATGAAACCGTGACGCCGATTAAGGCCGACGCGCCGTTTGCGCAGCAGCGGGTCTGGTTTGGCGATAAGAGTCAGGTCAACCTTGGCGTGTCGAAAGATGCCGCGCTGACCATCCCGAAAGGGCAGATGAAAAATCTGAAGGCGAGCTTTAAGCTCAATTCGCCGCAGCTCGAAGCGCCACTGAAGAAGAATCAGGTGGTGGGCACCATTGATTTCCAGCTGGATGGCAAAACCGTCGACCAGCGTCCGCTGGTGGTATTACAGGAGGTGCCGGAAGGAGGCTTCTTCAGCCGGATGGTGGATTTCGTAATGATGAAATTCAACGGCTGGTTCGGGAAGTGGTTCTCATAATTCTGATAAAAAGAAGGGACGCCGCGGCGTCCCTTCTTTTTAATCCTGAGTCCAGCCTTTACGAATCGGCAGGGCAAACAGCGATCGGTAGAGCGGATTAATCACCGCCAGCATCCGCTCGCCGTAGATCTGCCAGGCCAGATGGGAGGCCAGACAGCTCAGTAAGCCAACCAGGAAACCGCCCAGCATATCCATTGGCCAGTGGACGCCAAGGTAGATGCGCGACCAGGCGATGGCGATACCGGCCAGCATCAGAATCACCCCTGACCACAGGCGATGCCAGAAAATAAAGGCCAGCGCAAAGGTGAAGATAGTGGTGCCGTGATCGCTGGGGTAGGAATCATCCGCTGCGTGGTGCAGGAACTGATGGCCGAGTCCAATCGCGAACGGGCGAGGGTGCGGTAACAGCTGGCCGACACACCAGGAAATCGCCAGCGCATACAGTAAAGCCATGCCGGTTTTTAGCACCAGCACCCGCTGTGAAGAGACCTGGTCGCGTGGTCCCCACAGCCACAGCGCGACGATTAACAGCGGCACGATGGCAATCAGATCTTTGGCGATAAAGGTTGCCAGTTGCAGCAGCCAGGCGGGTGACGCAGGCGTGGCATTGATGGCGATAAACAATGAGCGGTTTAACTCTTCCATTATGGGGGACATTCCTCTGCAAACAGGCCGCCAGTCAACGGCTACGCTACCCGCACGGGCAGACACAGACTGACTACAGCGGCAAATCAAACGTCAGCGACAACGCGCTAACCAAAATATTCAGCACAAATTGCTAACAGCACCGGCGCACTATCCTGCTTTTTACCCTGGGTTTCGTCCATAGCAAGGCTCTTAATCTGCTCACGGGTTGCCTGACTGTTTAAGTTTGACAGCCGGACGGCCGCGCCTTAATCCGGAGTGGGGGCGTCATGGCGGAAAAAAGGGCATAAAAAAACCCGCCGGGAAAAAGACCAGCGGGCTCCACAATTTGGGGATTTCAAAGAAAAGCAGTGGCACTTATTCAGACTACCCCTTAACAAAAAAGTTCTGGACGTATACAAAAAAATTTTATAAGGGCAAAAGCGGCCAGATAATCACGATCAGCGTACCCGCCAGCGTCAACAGCACGTTAGCAATGGCGTAAGTTCCGGCGTAGCCCAGCGCCGGAATATTGCTGCGCGCGGTGTCACTGATAATCTCCATCGCCGGCGCGCAGGTGCGGGCGCCCATGATGGCCCCAAACAGTAACGCGCGGTTCATTCGCAGTACGTACGCACCAAACAGATAGCAGATAATCACCGGGATCAGGCTGACCAGTAGTCCACACAGCAGCATCAGCGCACCCTCACTGCTGACGCCGTGATTGATACCGCTGCCAGCGCTCAGCCCCACGCCGGCCATAAACACCATCAGCCCGAACTCTTTCACCATGGTGAGTGCGCCCTGAGGGATGTAGCCAAAGGTCGGATGGTTGGCGCGCAGGAAGCCGAGCATAATGCCGGCAAACAGCAGGCCGGCAGCGTTACCGAGGCCAAAACTAAAGTTGCTGAACTGAAAGGTAATCAGACCAATCATCAGGCCGACGATGAAGAAGGCGCAGAAGGCTAGCAGGTCGGTCATCTGGCTGTGAATAGCGATAAAGCCAATGCGATCCGCCACGCTTTTAACCCGTCGCGCTTCGCCGCTGACCTGCAATACATCGCCTTTATTCAGCATGATGCTGTCGTCAATCGGCATCTCAATCTGGCTGCGAATCACCCGGTTAAGGAAGCAGCCATGATCGGTGAGATTAAGTTTGCTGAGCCGTTTGTTCACTGCATTGTGGTTTTTCACCACAATCTCTTCGGTCACAATTCGCATATCCAGCAGATCGCGGTCAAACACCTCTTTGCCGTTACGGAAGCTGGGGTCGAGACGGGCGTGCGCATCGGGATAACCGACCAGGGAGATGTCGTCGCCGAGTTGCAGTACCGCATCGCCATCCGGGCTGGCGAGAATACCATTACGGCGGATGCGCTCAATGTAGCAGCCGGTCTGGCGATAGATACCGAGTTCACGCAGGTTTTTGCCGCCGCTCCACGCCACCAGTTCCGGGCCGACGCGGTAAGCACGGATCACCGGTAAAAACACCTTGCGCTGGCTGTCAGCATCCAGCCCGCGCTCGCGAGCGATCTGCTGCGCACAGGTGGGCAGATCCTGATGCTGCAGGCGCGGCAGGTAACGCGCGCCAAAGATCAGGCTGACCAGGCCAATCAGATAGGTCACGGCATAGCCGAGACTGAGCTGATCCTGCATCAATCCCAGCTGTTTGCTGTCGCTGATACTTTGCCGTAGCGTATCGCCGGCACCGACCAGCACCGGCGTTGAGGTCATTGAGCCCGCCAGCATGCCCGCCGTCAGGCCGATATCCCAGCCAAACAGCTTACCGAGCCCCAGTGCCATAATCAGCGCGCTGACCACCATCACGATAGCGAGCATGAAATAGTTTTTGCCGTCGCGAAAGAATATCGAGAAAAAGTTGGGACCGGCCTCGACGCCAACACAAAAAATAAACAGCATAAAGCCGAGACTTAATGCGTCGGTATTGATCGTAAAGTGCTGCTGGCCTAATAACAGGGAAACCACTAATACGCCGATCGAATTTCCCAGCTGAACCGAGCCAAGACGCAATTTCCCCAGGCAGAGCCCGAGCGCCAAAACGACAAATAATAACAAAACGTCATTTCTACTTAACAATTCTGCGACGTTAATATTCACTGTTTAACTTCTTGTTTACGTGTAACCTGTTGAAGAGAGGCTTGTTTTTCGCTATCTTGAGCAAGCCGTCGGGGGTGCGTTGTATCAGTGCTGCAAATGCGACCGTTGTAACGGCGGCTATTCTAATCAGAAAAATCTTCCTCAGCCATTGGCTAATTTCATTCGTTATCAAAACGAACTGTTTCTTTTTATTTCCACCTGAACGCAGCAGGGATACAGGCAAGTTTTATCCGGGTAATTTTTAGTCAGTGAGGTGTTATGCCGCAGCGTTCTTATCTCTGGACGATCCGCCTGTGTGGGGTGGTGCTTTATAGTCTGGTGTTTGTTTTTACCTGCCACTTCTGGCAAACCGGTCCTGGCCCGTTGCATGGTCAGCCTGAACTGCTGCTGTTTATGCTGCCTGGTATCGTGATGGCCTTGATGCAGGTGGAAAGTCCGTTAAAAAGTACCTTGCTGATGGCGCTGTGGGGCACCCTGGTGGCCGTGCTGCTGTTAAATAATACGCTGCTGGTCCATGCCAGCGGGCTGTTTGTGGTCGCCTGGAGTGTGAGCGCCATGTTCTGGGCTGGTTGCGGCGCGCTATTGGTGCGCCTGATGCAGATAGTGATGGCCTCGCTGAACTAAAGCGCCCCGGCCCGGCATAAAGGGCCGGGGCTGAGAAACAGTCAGACGCTGCCCAGCAAAAAGGCGAGACCGGTAACCGCGTCTCGCCTTTTTCATTACCCAGCCTGCAACCGCTAATTAAGCGACAAAGCCCAGGTTTTCTTTGGTCCATGCGGCGAATTCGGTGTAGCCGCCGACGTGTTTATCATCCAGGAAAATCTGCGGCACGGTGGTGACTGGCTTACCGGCGCTGGCTTCCAGATCGGCTTTAGTAATGCCTTCTGCCTGAATATCCACATACTGATAGCTAAAATCATCACGCTCAGCAGTGAGTTTATCCGCCAGCTCTTTAGCACGGACACAATATGGGCAGCCCGGACGACCAAAAATTACAGCAATCATGAAGAACTCCTTGCAGCGTGGTGCGTGATCTACATCACACAATAAAACTGAGAATGGCAATCATGATGCCCGCTCGTATCGCTTAAAGGAAGCAGGATTTGCCTGTTAGTCTGATGCCCGCCACCTATAGCGGCTGGAACCTTGTTATCAGCCGGGCGGGGTTTTTTCTGTCCGTGGCTCACCCTGAACGGTGGGCAATTTGCGGGTTGTTAACCATAATTGACGCTCAATAACCGGCTAAGGCAGGAGAGGACGATGCAGAATGTCGCCAGATTACCCCGCACGGTGTTGGTGCTGGAAGCGCTTGGCGGCCTGATGATTCTGGCCGCACTGCTGCTGGTGAACCGCTGGCTGCCCGCGCCCGGCACGCTGAACGTCAGGACGCTGGCGACCGGGCTGTTTATCGCGGGTATTGTTTTGATGCTGCCCGCCGCCTGGCTATTAATGTGGCGCACCGCAAAAGCGATCGCGCCGCAGTTGTTTAATCACACTGACAAAAAAAGATAATGTTGCTGGAGACTTTATGACACCGACCATTGATTTACTGTGCAGCCACCGCTCTGTTCGCGCCTTCACCGACCAGCCCGTCAGCGAGGCGCAGCGTGAAGCGATTATTAATGCGGCGCAATCGGCGTCCACATCCAGTTTTTTACAGTGCTCTTCTATTATTCGTATCACTGACCGTGCGCTGCGCGACCAGCTGGTCACCCTGACCGGCGGTCAGTCGTGGGTGGCAGATGCACCCGAGTTCTGGGTGTTCTGCGCTGACTTTAATCGTCACCTGCAGATCTGTCCGGATGCCCAGCTGGGCCGCGCTGAACAGCTGCTGCTCGGCTGTGTCGATACCGCGCTGATGGCGCAGAATGCCATGGTGGCGGCCGAATCGCTGGATCTGGGTGGGGTGTTCATTGGCGGTATCCGTAACAACATCGCCGAGGTAACCACTCTGCTCGGCCTGCCAAAATTTGTGTTGCCGCTGTTTGGTTTTTGCCTGGGCCATCCTGAAACCCGCCCGGATGTGAAACCGCGCATGCCGCACGCAATGCTGGTGCATGAAAACCGCTACCAGCCGCTCGATCCGGCGGTACTGGCGGACTATGACAGCCGCACCGAGCTTTACTATCAGCATCGTGACAGCAACCAGCGCAGCGAAACCTGGAGCGAACTGATTCAGCGCCTGATTATCAAAGAAACGCGCCCGTTTATGCTGGATTATCTGCATCAGCAGGGCTGGGCAACGCGCTAAGCTAACGGCGGAGAACGGACGATGAAAATAGCCATTCTGTCGCGCGATGAAACGCTTTACTCCAGCCGGCGGCTGCGTGAGGCGGCCGAAGGCCGTGGCCATCAGGTGCAAATCATCGATCCGCTCTCCTGCTACATGAACATCAATCCCGCCTCGCCCGCCGTGCACTACTGCGGTGAACCGCTCGGCCACTTTGATGCGGTCATTCCGCGCATCGGCTCTCTGACCACCTTTTACGGTACGGCGGTGCTGCGTCAGTTTGAGATGAGCGGCAGTTACCCGCTGAATGAGTCGGCAGCGATCACCCGCGCACGTGACAAGCTGCGATCGCTGCAGCTGCTGGCGCGCGAGGGAATCGATATGCCGGTCACCGGCTTTGCTTCCTCGCCGGACGATACCGAGGATCTGATCGCCATGGTCGGCGGCGCGCCGCTGGTGGTCAAACTGGTGGAAGGCACCCAGGGCATCGGCGTAGTGCTGGCCGAAACGCGCCAGGCGGCGGAAAGCGTTATCGATGCGTTTCGCGGTCTGAATGCCCATATTCTGGTGCAGGAGTTCATCAAAGAGGCGGGCGGCCGTGATATTCGCTGTCTGGTGATTGGCAATCAGGTCGTGGCGGCGATTGAGCGGGTGGCAAAAGAGGGCGACTTTCGCTCCAATCTGCACCGTGGCGGCAAGGCGTATCCGGTCACTATCACTGAGCAGGAGCGGCACATTGCCGTCAAAGCGGCGACCACGCTGGGGCTGGACGTCGCCGGGGTCGATATCCTGCGTGCCGCTCGGGGTCCGCTGGTGATGGAGGTCAATGCCTCGCCGGGTCTCGAAGGGATCGAAACCAGCAGCGGTCTGGACATTGCCGGGCTGATGATTGGCTGGATTGAGCAGCAGGCTATCCCCGGGCTCCGTCCTAAAACCGCGGGCTGACACGCGCTTTTCAGCGGTTTTCGTGGCATCGACGCGCATTTTTCCGTAAGCTAAGTCGCCTGTTTATCACCCCATGGGATTTTACGATGGATTCTCTTGTCGTTCCGGATATCGACCTGTTGCGTCGCTGGCTGGATCAGCAAAATATCACCTGGTTCGAATGCGATGCCTGTCAGGCACTACATCTGCCGCATATGCAAAACTTCGACGGGGTGTTTGACGCCAAAATCGATCTGGTCGACAACGTCATTCTGTTTTCGGCGCTGGCTGAAGTGAAGCCCACGGCGCTGATTCCTTTGGTAGGCGACCTGTCGCAAATTAATGCCAGTTCGCTGACGGTGAAAGCGTTCATCGACATTCAGGATGATAACCTGCCGAAGCTGATTGTCTGTCAGTCAATGACCATCACCGCAGGGTTAACCTTTGGTCAGTTCTCTCACTTTATGAAACAGAGTGAAGAGCAGATCTCAATGGTGATCCTTGAGGCGTTTGCTAACAATCTGCTGATGATTGGTGAAGAGGAAGAGCATGTGCCGGTGACCAGCGTGCACTCCGTGCTGCACTGATCAGACCCGATTGCCCGTTAAGCCGTCCCTGTGACGGCTTTTTTTATGTCCGTCGCACCGGATAGCTATAATTTTTTATTCTGCACTTTGCCCTTTAGTGCCAGATATTTGTCGTTCTTTATGCCAGTAAAGCCGAACCTCATAGCTTAAACATGCATAAAATATCGCGTTTAGGCGTTTTTTACGCTGAGGTCTGGTGCAGTCTGAGTCGGGGGGCTATTCTTGCGGGGCTGTGACAGCCGCGTAACTGCGCCACAGCTAATGGTTTTTGCTATTACACTTCCGCTGAATAATGATTCATTGTGTCACTGACCTTACACACAGAACGCAACGTATGGATCACTGGTTTGCAGCGTTGTGATGACCCGCTCAGGAGGATGGAAAACATGTTCAACCAACGTCAGAAATGGTTGTCAGGTGTGGTAGCTGGCGTGCTGATGGCCGCGTCTGCCAGCACCATGGCGGAAGATAAAACGCTGCACGTTTATAACTGGTCTGATTATATCTCGCCAGATACCGTGCCGAACTTTGAAAAGCAGTCCGGCATCAAAGTGGTTTACGACGTGTTTGACTCCAATGAAGTGCTGGAAGGCAAACTGATGGCTGGCAGCACCGGCTATGACGTGGTGGTGCCATCCTCCAGCTTCCTGGCGCGTCAGCTGCAATCCGGCGTGTTCCAGCCGCTGGATAAGAGCAAACTGCCTAACTATAAAAACCTCGATCCGGCGCTGATGGAAAAAGTGGCGCAGCACGATCCGGGCAACAAATACGCCATTCCTTACCTGTGGGGCACTACCGGTATCGGCTACAACATCGATAAAGTCAAAGCGGTACTCGGCGCAGATGCACCGGTTAACAGCTGGGATCTGGTGATGAAGCCAGAAAATCTGGAGAAGCTGAAAAGCTGTGGCGTCTCTTTCCTTGATGCGCCGGAAGAAATTTTCGCTACCGTGCTCAACTATCTGGGTAAAGATCCGAACAGTTCTGACGCCAAAGAGTATTCAGGCGCGGCCACCGATCTGCTGTTGAAACTGCGTCCGAACATTCGTTATTTCCATTCGTCGCAGTACATCAACGATCTGGCTAACGGCAATATTTGTGTGGCGATTGGCTGGTCAGGTGACATTCTGCAGGCGAAAAACCGGGCCGATGAAGCCAAAAATGGCGTGCATCTCGGTTACAGCGTGCCGAAAGAGGGCGCTCTGGCCTTCTTCGACATGATGGCAATTCCGAAAGACGCGAAGAATCTTGATGGTGCCTACGCCTGGCTGAACTACATCATGGATCCAAAAGTGATCGCGGATGTCTCGAACAAGATGAACTACGCCAACGGCAATAAAGCTTCGCTGCCGCTGATCAATGCTGACGTCCGCAACAACCCAGGCATCTTCCCGACGCCAGAAGCGATGTCGAAATTGTTCGTGCTCAAAGTTCAGGATCCGAAACTGGATCGTGTGCGTACCCGTGCATGGACTAAAGTAAAAAGTGGTAAGTAATTCGTTCTGAACGGATTGACTGATTACGCATCAGCAACAGAGGCGCAGTGTCGGCCTCTGTTGTGCCATTTTTAGCGGCGGATTTTGCCGCGATGTTCCGCCTGGCTCCGGAGAGATACGTTAGTGAACGATGCCATTCCCCGTCCTCAAAATAAAACCGCAAAGGCGTTAACGCCGCTGCTGGAAATTCGCAATCTGACAAAATCGTTCGACGGACAGCATGCTGTCGATGATGTCAGTCTGACCATTTACAAAGGCGAGATTTTTGCCCTGCTGGGCGCGTCGGGCTGTGGCAAATCCACGCTGTTGCGGATGCTGGCGGGTTTCGAGCCGCCGACCAGCGGCCAGATTGTGCTGGATGGCCAGGATCTGTCGCACGTCGCCCCTTATCAGCGGCCAATCAATATGATGTTCCAGTCTTACGCGCTGTTTCCGCACATGACGGTGGAGCAGAATATCGCCTTTGGTCTGAAGCAGGATAAGTTGCCGAAGGGCGAAATCACCAGTCGGGTGGCGGAAATGCTGGCGCTGGTGCATATGCAGGAGTTTGCCAGGCGTAAGCCGCATCAGCTCTCCGGTGGTCAGCGTCAGCGTGTGGCGCTGGCGCGTAGCCTGGCGAAACGGCCTAAGCTGCTGCTGCTGGATGAACCGATGGGCGCGCTGGACAAGAAGCTGCGCGATCGCATGCAGCTGGAGGTGGTTGATATCCTCGAGCGGGTGGGCGCAACCTGCGTCATGGTTACCCACGATCAGGAAGAGGCGATGACCATGGCGGGCCGCATTGCCATCATGAATCGCGGCAAGTTCGTGCAGATTGGCGAGCCGGAAGAGATCTACGAGCATCCGACCAGCCGCTACAGTGCCGAATTCATCGGCTCGGTGAACGTGTTTGAAGGGCTGCTGCGCGAACGTCAGGCGGATGGTCTGGTTATCGACAGCCCAGGGCTGATGCACCCGCTGAAGGTCGACTCCGATGTCTCGGTGGTGGATAACCTGCCGGTTCACGTCGCGCTGCGTCCCGAAAAAGTGATGCTGTGCGATGAGGTGCCAGCCGATGGCTGCAACTTTGCCGTCGGTGAAGTGGTGCATATCGCCTATCTCGGTGACCTTTCGATTTTCCATGTCCGTCTGCACAGCGGACAGATGATCAGCGCACAGTTGCAAAACGCGCATCGCTACCGCAAAGGGTTGCCGACCTGGGGCGATGAAGTCCGCCTCTGTTGGGAGAGCGACAGCTGCGTGGTGTTGACGGTTTAAGGAGGCGCCATGAGCCAGATTTTCCAACGCAGCAAAGCGCCGGCCCGGCTGGTCGGCACGCCGCTGCAACGCTGGGCTACGCGAATTAAAATGCAGCACGGCCGCAAACTGGTGATCGCTTTACCCTATGTCTGGCTGGTGCTGTTCTTCCTGCTGCCGTTCCTGACGGTGCTAAAGATCAGCTTCGCTGACATTGCGCGCGCCATTCCACCCTATACCGAACTGGTCAGCTGGGCGGACGATCAGTTCAGTATTGTGCTGAACTTTGCCAATTACCTGACGCTGACCGACGATCCTCTCTACGTCGACGCCTATCTGCAGTCGCTGAAAGTAGCGGCCATCTCGACGGTGATTTGCCTGCTGGTGGGCTATCCGCTGGCCTGGGCGGTGGCGCACAGCAAGCCGTCGATGCGCACTATCCTGCTGCTGCTGGTGATCCTGCCGTCGTGGACCTCCTTTCTGGTGCGGGTCTACGCCTGGATGGGGCTGCTGAACAATAACGGTATCCTCAACCGTTTTCTGCTGTGGCTGGGCGTGATTGATCATCCGCTGGTGATCCTTTACACCAATACCGCAGTCTATATCGGCATCGTTTACTGCTATCTGCCGTTTATGGTGCTGCCGATCTACACCGCGCTGACGCGTATCGACTACTCGCTGGTTGAAGCGTCGCTGGATCTGGGCGCGCGTCCGCTGAAAACCTTTTTCAGCGTGATCGTTCCGCTTACCAAAGGCGGGATAATCGCCGGTTCGATGCTGGTGTTTATTCCGGCAGTCGGTGAGTACGTGATCCCGGAACTGCTCGGGGGTCCGGACAGCATTATGATTGGCCGTATTCTGTGGCAGGAGTTCTTTAATAACCGTGACTGGCCGGTCGCGTCGGCGCTGGCGGTCATTATCCTGCTGATCCTGATTCTGCCGATCATCTGGTTCCATAAGCATCAAAACCGTGAGATGGGGGAGAAGGCATGAACAATTTGCCGACCATTCGCTCGCCCTGGCGTACCGGGATTCTGGTCTGCTGTTTCCTGTTCCTCTATGCGCCGATGCTGCTGCTGGTGGTTTACTCCTTCAACAGCTCACAGCTGGTGACGGTATGGGACAGCTTCTCCTTCCACTGGTACCGGGTGCTGTTTCAGGATAGCGCGATGATTGACGCGGTGATGCTGAGTCTGAGTATCGCCGCGCTCTCCGCCACCATGGCGGTGGTGCTGGGAACCCTGGCGGCGGTGATTATCGTGCGCTTCGGCCGTTTCCGTGGCCATAACGGCTTTGCGTTTATGCTGACCGCACCGCTGGTGATGCCCGACGTGATCACCGGGCTGTCGCTGCTGCTGCTGTTTGTGGCGATGGGCAACGCCTTTGGCTGGCCGAGCGAGCGCGGCATGCTGACCATCTGGCTGGCGCACGTTACGTTCTGTACCGCCTATGTCGCCGTGGTGATCAACTCGCGCCTGCGCGAACTGGACCGCTCGATTGAAGAGGCCGCGATGGATCTGGGCGCAACGCCGCTCAAAGTGTTCTTCGTGATTACCGTGCCGATGATTGCTCCGGCTATCGTCACCGGCTGGCTGCTGGCGTTTACGCTGTCTCTCGACGATCTGGTGATTTCCAGCTTTGTGACCGGCCCTGGCGCGACCACCTTGCCGATGGCGATTTTTGCCACCGTGCGGCGTGGCGTCAATCCGGAAATCAACGCGCTCGCCTCACTGATCCTGTTCGTGGTCGGTTTAGTCGGTTTTATCGCCTGGCGGGTGATGGCACATGAAGAAAAACAACGTTTAAGCGATATTCAGAAAGCTAAACGTGGCTGAAATCCGTAACATTTGCCACTATAACAACGGGCTGGTTTTACCGGCCCGTTTTTTGATCAGGTGGAGTCACGGACTATGTCAGAAATCCTTAAAAGCAGCCGCACGTTGACCGAGGCACCGGTTCCGGTCACCGTGGCGGGCATTGCCATTATCGCGACGCGCTGCCTGAGCGTGCTGATGCTGGCAAATGAGCTTGGCTACAGCGAGCTCGCCAACTTTGTCCACCGCAGCGCCCAGGCCTGGGACTCAACCTTTATCTTTGTCGCCAGCCAGCTGATCTTTCTGTTCGAACTGCGCTGCGCCTTTACCCTGATGCGCGGCAGCAACCGGGGACGCTGGGGCTATGTCGCCACCCAGGTGATTGTGCTGGGTTATATGCTGATGGCCTCCATGGGCTGGATCTATCCGGAGATATTCAGCATTGATGGCGCGAATAATGTCCAGATCGTCCATCACACCCTGCTGCAAAAGCTGCCGGATCTGCTGGTACTGCTGCTGCTGTTTCTGCCGCTCAGCAGTCGCGCATTTTTCAGCAAGCGATGATACAATCGCGCTCCGCCCGACCTCTCCACCGTGAATACAGGCTTTCCCATGCATTGCGCGCTCTATGACGCTAACCGTTGCCGCTCCTGCCAGTGGCTGGAAAAACCCTATACCCAACAGCTGACTGACAAACAGTCATGGCTGGAACAGCTGCTGGCCGATCGGCCGGTGGCGCAGTGGTTGCCACCGATCACCTCGCCGCAGCAGGCGTTTCGTAATAAAGCCAAGATGGTGGTCAGCGGTAGCGTGGAGCGTCCGGTGTTCGGCATGGTTCAGCGCAATGGCGAGGCGGTTGATCTGTGCGACTGTCCGCTCTATCCAGCCAGTTTTCAGCCGGTGTTTGCTGCGCTGCGGCCGTTTATCGCCCGCGCCGGGCTGACGCCGTACAACGTGGCGCGCAAACGGGGCGAGCTGAAGTATCTGTTGCTGACCGGCAGTAGTCAGGGCGGCATGATGCTGCGCTTTGTGTTGCGTTCGACCACCAAGCTGGCGCAGCTGCGCGCGGCACTGCCGGAGCTGCAACAGCAGTTGCCGCAGCTGACGGTGATCTCCGCCAATATTCAGCCGGTACATATGGCGATTCTGGAAGGGGAGCAGGAGATTGCGCTGACGCCAGCGCAGTCGCTGGCCGAAAATTTTAACGGCGTGCCGCTGTGGATTCGTCCGCAAAGTTTCTTCCAGACCAATCCACAGGTTGCCAGCACGCTTTACGCCACCGCCCGGCAATGGGTGCAGCAGCTGCCGGTCACCAGCATGTGGGATCTGTTCTGCGGCGTAGGGGGATTTGGCCTGCACTGCGCCACGCCAGAGATGACGCTGACCGGCATTGAAATCAGCGCCGAGGCGATTAAATGCGCCCAGCGTTCAGCGCAGATGATGGGACTGGAAAAAGTGCAGTTTGCTGCGCTGGACTCGACCGAATTTGCCACCGGCCGGGACGCGGTGCCACAGCTGGTGCTGGTTAACCCACCGCGACGCGGCATTGGCGCTGAACTGTGTAATTTTCTTAGTCAGATGGCACCCGATTATCTGCTCTATTCCAGCTGTAACCCACAGACGCTGGCAGAAGACGTAGCCCGGCTGAATGATTATCAGATTAGCAAGGTGCAGCTGTTTGATATGTTCCCGCACACCGCCCATTTTGAAGTGCTGGCGTTGTTAACCCGCCAGCCGCGCTAAGCGTAAGACGGGCTCAGACACTGAGCCCGCATCTGCATTTATTCAGGGAACCACTGCTGGTTAATCTGCTGCCAGCGGCCATTGGCTTTCAGTTCGGCGAGGGCATGATTAAAGCGATCGCGTAATTCGGTGTTGCCTTTGCGCACCGCAATGCCGAGGCCGGTGCCAAAGTAGTCTGCATCGGTAACGTGCTCGCCGACGGTTGCCAGATCGCTGTTGGTCTTCAGCCACTGATTCACCACGGCGCTGTCACCAAACACCCCATCCAGACGCCCATTCTTCATATCCAGAATCGCATTCTGATAGCTGTCATACGCCACCACCGTCACCTCAGGATGTTTTTCCTGCAGGTATTTCTGATGGGTGGTGCCGTTCTCGACACCAAGACGCTTGCCCTTCAGGGCGGCAAAATCACTGAACTGGCCTTTGCGGGCGATCACGATTGCGGAGTTGGCGTAGTAGGGCTGGGTAAAATCGACCTGCTTGCTGCGTTCGGTGGTGATGTCCATACCGGAAATAACCGCGTCATAGCGGCGGAACTTCAGCGAAGGGATCAGGCTGTCGAACGCATTGTTGGTGAAGGTGCAGTCGGCCTTCATCTGCTGGCAAAGCGCCTTCGCCAGATCGATGTCGAAACCGACCAGCTGATTTTCACGATTCAGCGATTCAAACGGCGGATAAGTCGCCGAGGCGGCGAAGCGAATTTTATCAGCGGCCTGGGCGCTGAGGGCCAGCGAAGCCAGCGTGGCGGCAACAATCCATTTTTTCATTATACGACTCCTGTAATCACAACCTGTTCACTACTCTGAGAGCTGCTTACCCTGCCAGATAATGAATTTTTATGCAATCGTTGTGATTGTCCAGGCGTATCAGGCGAGCAGGCTCGCCTGACCATCAGTTACGGTGTTCAAAGGCCAGTGCGCGTTTCTCGATCAGCCGCATCATCAGCGTCAGCACCCCGTTAACACACAGATAAACCAGCCCGGCGGCGGCATACACCGTGACATCATAGGTGCGACCGTAGAGCAGCTGACCGTGGCCCATCACTTCCATCAGGGTAATGGTATAGGCCAGCGAGGTGCCTTTAAACACCAGCACCACCTCATTGGAGTAAGAGGAGAGGGCGCGCTTAAATGCATAAGGCAGCAGAATACGCAGCGTATCTTTGCGGTTCATGCCGAGTGCAGCGCAGGATTGCCACTGACCGGACGGAATAGCCCGCACCGCGCCGTAAAACAGCTGGGTCGTGTAAGCCGCGCTATTGAGCGACAGCGCCAGCATGGCGCACAGCCACGGTTGCGACAGCAGGTGCCACAGCCAGGGGATCTGCTGGATCGACGGAAACTGTCCCGGACCGTAATAGATCAGGAAGATCTGCACCAGCAGCGGCGTGCCGGTAAACAATGTGATAAAGCCTTTTACCAGCGGATTAAGCACCGGCGTTTTCAGCGACAGCACCACGGTGAACAGCAGCGCCAGCAGCAGCGCCAGCACCAGCGAGGCCGCGGTCAGCGTCAGGCTGGTGTGTAATCCTTTCAGTAATTCGGGCAGATACGCCAGCATCAGCTGTTCCCCCGTTCAAATCGGGTGGTGCGCAGCTCAATGCGGCGCAATACCGCCTGGCTGAACAAGGTGATCACTAAATAGATAGCCGCAGCCACCAGGAACCAGGTAAACGGCTCCTGAGTTCGGGTGGCGATACTTTTGGTTTGCAGCATCAGGTCGTTGACGCTGATCAGCGACACCAGTGCGGTATCTTTCAGCAGTACCAGCCACTGATTGCCGAGTCCTGGCAGGGCATGCCGCCACATCTGCGGCATAATCAGACGCAGAAATATCGCCGATTTTTTCATTCCCAGCGCCTGACCCGATTCCCACTGGCCGATCGGCACTGCTTTCAGCGCCCCGCGCAGGGTTTGTGAGGCGTAGGCGGCATACAGCATCGCCAGCGCAATCACGCCGCACAGGAACGGACTGACGTCGAAGTTTTCAATTTCTACCTGAATGGGTAACTGAAACAGGCCGAAATTGAGGGTGAAACCGTCGGAGAGGGTCAGCAGCAGCTGAGAGGCGCCAAAGTAGATAAACAGCACCACCAGAATTTCCGGCAGACCGCGGATCAGGGTGACCAGACCGGTGCCGATCCACGCCAGCGGTTTCCAGCGCAGCGACTCCCAGCCAGCGAAAATCATCGCCAGCACCAGGCCGGCGATAAGCGCACAAACGGCAAGGCCGACGGTCATGCCGGCGGCGCTTGCGAGTGGGATCATTTCATTCATCAGAAATTACTGCGGGAACCATTTGCTGTAGAGCGTCTTATAGGTGCCGTCGGCTTTGATTTTATCCAGCGCACCGTTGAATTTGGTTTGCAGATCGGTATTGCCGGTACGCACTGCAATGCCCAGACCGGTACCAAAGTAGGCTTTATCGGTGACTTTCTCGCCCACTGGCGCCAGCGTCGCGTTCTGCTTCAGCCACTCATTAACCACCGCCGTATCGCCGAATACCGCATCAATACGGCCATTTTTCAGATCCAGCACCGCATTCTGATAGCTGTCGTACGGCACGGTAGTGATTTCACTGTGCTTTTCGGTCAGGTATTTCTGGTGAGTGGTGCCGTTTTGTACGCCGACGCGCTTGCCTTTCAGCGCCTCAATGCTGGCCACTTTCCCTTTCTGCGCCACGAACAGCGCCGAGTTGTCGTAGTAAGGCTTGCTGAACAGCACCTGTTTTTCACGCTCAGGGGTGATATCCATGCCGGCCATCACCGCATCAAAGCGACGGAATTTCAGGCTGGGGATCAGGCTATCGAACGCCTGGTTGGTGAAAGTACAGGTCGCATCAATCTCTTTACACAATGCATTCGCCAGATCGACATCGAAGCCCTGAATCTTGTTGTCTGAATCGACGAACTCAAACGGAGGGTAAGAGGCTTCGGTCGCGAAACGAATGGTCTGCGCCGCGGTGGCGCTCAGGCTAAAACCAGCAAGCAGTGCAGCAAGTACGACTTTTTTCATTGTTAGCATCCTGACTTAGTGCGAAAGATAGTGAGCAAACGCCTCGGTTTGCGGCTGTGTAAAGCGGCTGGCATCACCCTGTTCCACAATGTGACCATTTTCCATGTAGACCACGCGGCTGGCGGTTTTACGCGCCACTTCCACTTCATGGGTAACGATCACCTGCGTAATCCGGGTCTGGGCCAGTTCGCGAATAATGGTGACAATCTGAGCGGTAATTTCCGGGTCGAGCGCAGCGGTCGGCTCATCAAACAGCAGCACCTGCGGCTCCATCATCAGGGCGCGGGCAATCGCCACCCGCTGCTGCTGACCGCCGGAGAGATGCAGCGGAAAACGGTCGCTGTAGGGCGTCAGACGCAGACGATCGAGCAGCTTGTCTGCCCGGGCACGCGCGTCACTCTTGCTCAGACCCAGCACCCGGCAGGGCGCTTCCATCAGGTTCTGCAGCACGGTCAGATGCGGCCAGAGATTATATTGCTGGAACACCATTCCGACGTTCTGGCGCAGTTCACGGATCGCGGCCTCAGCCGGCTTCTGGCTGAAATCGAAATGATTACCGGCGATCTGCAACTGACCTGAACGGGGTTGCTCCAGCAAATTCAGCACCCGCAGCAACGAACTCTTACCGGCACCACTGGGACCCAGCAATACCAGTGTCTCGCCTTGCGGACACTCAAGATTAATGTCGAACAGCGCCTGATGAGCACCGTAGAAGCAGTTTATTGCGTTTAGTTGAATACTCATGCGCCAGATTTGAATAGCTATTAGTGTCGCGGATTTTAACGTCACCAGAATAGTTATGCAATTGAGGTGGGTTAAAATTTATGAAACAGCCGGGAAAACCGCTAAAGCTTAGCACAATATCATGTGCTGTCCGGCGGGATGACCCGACGAATGCCGGGCTAGCGGAAACAAAAAAAGCGCGGGTATCAGTACCTCGCGCTTTTTATCACTCGCCGAACGGGTGATTATTTTTTTGATTTTTCAAGCATCTGACTCAGGCTGCCACCCTCGGCATGTGCCGGGTTCGCCATATAGCGAACATCATCGACTACCCAGCAACTGCCCTGGTGGATCATCAGCACTTCATCCTGCCACTGCTTGCCGTCGCGGCTCAGTTCAACCCGCAGCGGAATATTGCGCGCATCACGGTTAGGAATGGTAGAAGCGTCGGCTACGCTGGCAGCGGTCGGACCCTGTGACAGGCTGGAGAAGAGATCGCCGTTGCGCCACTGTGCGCCGGCGTTACTGCCGCTGGCGGCCTGCAGTGAGTGATAGAGTGCATCGCTCAGGTAAGGGCGATATTTTGCCAGCGTGTTGCTGTCCGGCAGACCCTGGGTCGGCTGCTGAACGCGCAGCTCATAGAACTGTTGGGCAACCTGGTCAGGGCCGCCTTCGATGCACGGCGCGCTACGCGGGCCATTATCCTTAATCACGGGCTCAACGGTGGTACAGGCGCTGAGCAGCAGGGCCGCGGGGATCATTAGCGCAAACGCGTTGTTTCTCATCTCGATTTCCTTATTGTTCTCTGGCAAGGTGCCCTTTTTAGCATAGAGTATAGCCGTGCTTTTTAGTCGAAAGAGCCTTAGTCCGGTTTTCAACAAGGAGAAGACGATGAAATTTTCAACTACCCCCACGCTGGAAGGCCACAGCATCACGGATTATTGCGGTGTGGTAACCGGCGAAGCGATTCTCGGTGCCAATATCTTCCGCGATTTTTTTGCTGGCATTCGCGATATCGTCGGCGGCCGATCCGGCGCCTATGAAAAAGAGCTGCGCAAAGCGCGTGAGATCGCCTTCAAAGAGCTGGAAGAGCAGGCCAAAGCGCTGGGTGCTAACGCGGTTGTCGGAATTGATATCGATTACGAAACGGTCGGCAAAGAGAGCAGTATGCTGATGGTCAGCGTCAGCGGGACGGCGGTAATCGTTCGTTGAAACGCCTGCTGTTGCTGCTCGCAGCGCTGATGCTGGTGGGCTGTCAGTCCGGGGTGGAATCCCGTCCCGGCTACTGGGCCGACCTGCGGCATCCCGCCCAGGGTGCGCGACCACGGGTTAAAGTGATTGTGATTCACTATACCGCCGAAGATTTTTCCTCTTCGCTGGCAACCCTGACCGATCAACAGGTCAGCGCCCATTATCTGATCCCGCGGCAGCCGCCACAGCGCGCCGGTAAGGGCGTCATCTGGCAACTGGTGCCGGAGCAGCAGCTCGCCTGGCACGCCGGACCGAGCTTCTGGCGTGGAGCCAGCCGGATTAACGACACCTCAATTGGCATCGAACTGGTGAATCGCGGTTATCGCCGTACTCTGACCGGTCGCGAGTGGCAGCCGTTTACCACGGCGCAAATCACTGCGCTGGAGGCGCTGCTGCGTGATATCAGCCAGCGCTACGCGATTGCGCCGGAAAACATTGTTGGTCACAGCGATATTGCCCCGCAGCGTAAACAGGACCCCGGACCGCTGTTTCCTTGGCAGCAACTGGCGCAGCGGGGATTGGGTGCCTGGCCTGATGCCCGACGGGTAGCGTTTTACTTAGCCGGTGAGGATCCGCACGCGGCGGTACCGGCTGAAGTAATCGTCGATCGCTTACAGCGTTACGGCTATCCGGTGAGTAGGGCGATGAGCGCGCGCGAGCAGCAGACGGTGATCGCAGCGTTTCAGATGCATTTCCGGCCGGCAGACTATCGCGGCAACGCAGATGCCGAAACTGCCGCGATAGCGGCCGCGCTGCTGGAAAAGTATGGCGCGGCGCAGTAAGCGGGAAAAATTACTGCTGCAGAAAGGCTTTCCAGTGGGCCACCACCTGCTCAAGCGCGGCGCGATCGGCATCCAGATGGGTCACCAGTCGGGTGCGGGGACCGGCGCTGATCAGCACGTCGCGCGCTTTCATCCACGCCGCTAGCGGTTCAACCTGGTTGGCCGGTAGCTGGACAAACAGCATATTGGTTTGCTGATCAATCACTTCCACGCCAAGCTCATGCAGTTGCTGTCCCAGCCAGGCGGCATTATCGTGATCCTGCTGCAGACGCGTCACGTTATGCTGCAGGGCATAAAGCCCGGCCGCTGCCAGAATTCCGGCCTGACGCATACCGCCGCCGGTCATTTTACGCCAGCGGCGCGCCCGCTCAATCAGCGTCGCATCACCACACAGCAGGGAACCGACCGGCGTACCCAGACCTTTTGACAGGCAGATGGTCAGGCTGTCGCAGTAGCGGGCGATCGCCGCCAGCGTAGTCTGCTGGGCGACGACCGCATTGAAGATGCGTGCGCCATCAATATGCAGTGCCAGCTGCCGCTCTCGGGTAAAAGCCCAGGCCTGTTCCAGATAACTTATCGGCAATACTTTGCCGTGATGGGTGTTCTCCAGGCTCAGCAGGCGGGTGCGGGCGAAGTGAATATCATCAGGCTTGATGGCGGCGGCCACGTCGCTGAGCGGCAGCGTACCATCGTCAGCGGCCAGAATCGGCTGCGGCTGGATACTGCCCAGCACCGCCGCGCCGCCCGCTTCATATTTGTAGTTATGCGCCTGCTGACCGACGATATACTCATCACCACGCTCACAGTGGCTCAGCAACGCCACCAGGTTGGCCTGGGTACCGGTCGGGAAGAACAGCGCAGCCGCTTTACCGCTCAGGCGCGCCGCTTCTGCCTCAAGGGCGTTAACGGTAGGATCATCACGGTAGACATCATCACCGGTTTCGGCGGACATCATGGCGCTTAACATGGCGGCACTGGGCCGGGTCACGGTATCACTGCGTAAATCGATCACCTGAAGCTCCTGAACGTGGCGGAAAAAAAGGCGGGCATCGCGCCCGCCTGGGTGAAGCTGTTGTTTTACCGCAGCCAGTTGGTTTTCGCCAGTTCTACCACTTCGTCGCCGCGTCCATTCAGAATGGCGCGCAGCATGTACAGGCTGAAGCCTTTGGCCTGCTCCATTTTAATTTGCGGCGGCATCGCCAGTTCTTCTTTGGCAGTGATGACATCGACCAGAACCGGACCGTCATGGGCGAACGCCTGCTCCAGCGCGCCGTTCAGCTCTGATGCTTTTTCTACCCGGATGCCTTTAATACCGCACGCTTCGGCGATGGCCGCAAAGTCGGGGTTGTCCAGCTCGGTGCCGTCGGTGAGGTAGCCGCCAGCTTTCATCTCCATCGCCACGAAACCCAGCACGCTGTTGTTGAAGATCACCAGCTTGACCGGCATTTTCAGCTGCGCCAGCGAGATAAAATCGCCCATCAGCATGCTGAATCCACCATCCCCACACAGTGCCACCACCTGGCGATTGCGGTCAATTGACTGGGCACCCAGCGCCTGCGGCATCGCGTTGGCCATTGAGCCGTGGTTAAACGAGCCGAGCAGCCGGCGCTTGCCGTTCATCTTCAGATAACGCGCCGCCCAGACCGTCGGCGTACCGACGTCGCAGGTGAAGATGGCGTCTTCACTGGCGTAGTGACTGATCTGCTGCGCCAGATATTGCGGATGAATCGGCTGTTTATCGTCGGGCTGGGCCAGCTCGTCAAGACTTTTACGCGCATCGACATAGTGTTCCAGCGCGCTGTCGAGATGACTGCGGTCGATTTTGCTGGTCAGCTGCGGCAGCAGTGCCTGCAGTGTGGTTTTCACGTCGCCGACATAAGCTTCATCAACGTGACAGTGCGAACCGAGGCTGCCGGGATTGATATCGATCTGAATAATGCGGGCCTTTTCCGGATAGAAGGCGCGGTAGGGAAACTGGGTGCCAAGTAGCACCAGCGTTTCGGCATTCATCATGGCGTGGAAGCCGGAAGAGAAGCCGATCAGCCCGGTCATGCCGACATCATAAGGATTGTCATATTCGATGTGCTCTTTACCGCGCAGCGCATGGACAATCGGCGCTTTCAGCGTCTCCGCCAGCCTGACCACTTCCTGATGCGCACCGGCGCAGCCGCTGCCGCACAGCAGGGTAATATTGCTGGCCTGATTCAGGGTCTCAGCCAGTTGGGCCAGTTCAGCGGCCTGTGGCAGAACCTGCGGCAGCTGCGGCGGATACCACGCAGCGTTAGCGTTTTCGGGGGCTAGCTTAAGTGCAACATCGCCCGGCAGGACGACCACCGAAACGCCGCGATTGAGGATCGCTTTGCGCATGGCGATACCCAGCACCTGCGGCAGCTGCTCAGGATTGGATACCAGTTCGCAGTAGTGGCTGCATTCGCGGAACAGCTCCTGCGGATGGGTTTCCTGAAAATAGCCGCTGCCGATCTCGCTCGACGGAATATGCGCCGCAATCGCCAGCACCGGCACGCGGTTGCGATGACAGTCGAACAATCCGTTGATCAGGTGTAAATTGCCTGGCCCACAGGAGCCGGCGCAGACCGCCAGCTCACCGCTGATATGCGCTTCCGCGCCTGCCGCAAACGCCGCCACTTCTTCGTGGCGCGTCGGCATCCATTCAATGGTGCCCATGCGGTTCAGACTGTCACTCAGGCCATTTAATGAGTCCCCGGTAACGCCCCAGATGCGTTTGACGCCGGCGTTTTCAAGCGTTTTAGCGACCAGCGCCGCCACGGTTTGTTTCATCTTATTCTCCTTTGTGGGTGCGCCAGACCGATGGCGCGACCAAAACCGCAAAAAAGAAGCGTAGACGACGTAACAGAAAAGCAGCCGTGAAAAAATGCGCTGGAGGCTGCCCGCGCCGGTCAGGCCGAGAACAGGGCGATCAGAATCGGAGCCAGCAGGCTCATGACAAAGCCGTGCACAATGGCGGCGGGCACGATCTCATTGCCACCGGCCCGCTGCAGCACCGGCAGGGTAAAGTCCATTGAGGTGGCACCACATAAGCCTAAGGCGCTGCAGCGATGGCGGGCGATGAGCGCCGGGATCAGCATAATCGCCACCAGCTCGCGCAGCAGATCGTTGAAGAAAGCGGCGCTGCCGATCACCGGGCCAAACGCTTCGGTGAGCAGAATACCTGAGAGCGAGTACCAGCCGAATCCGCTCGCTAACGCCAGACCGGTTTTTAGCGGCAGGCCCAGCGCCAGCGCTGCGATCATTCCGCCGACCAGCGCGCTGACCAGTACCACGCTGGCCACCAACATTCCCCGTCGGTTGAGAATGATCTGACGCAGCGTCATCCCGCTGCCACGAAGCTGAATGCCAACCAGAAACAGCAGGAAAATCAGCGCATATTCACTGGCGGTAGCGGCATAATGCAGTAACGGCCATTGGGTGAGGCCGAGCACAAACCCGATCACCACTACGCCGCACAGCTTGAGTGAATCCAGCGCCATGTGCAGCCGTGAAGGTAATTTTTCCTGTTTATGGCTGTACTGCCAGGGCACGCGCTTCTCCAGCCAGCGCAGCGCCAGCAGGTTACATAACAGGATGCACAGCGCGGTCACCAGCGCGGTGTGAAACACGGTAACCAGATTGCTGCTGAGGTTATCAAGAAACGCCAGGCTGATGCCCATGAAGAACAGGATCACGTAGACCATCCAGCCCAGCAGGCGATTGACCTGACGCAGCACGGTGGTTTGACGGAACGGTAACAGCCAGCCCGTAATCAGCGGCAGCAGGATAATCAGAAGTCCGGAGTACATAAAAAATAAGGCCATCCATGCAGTAAGTGGCGACACGCTAACGAAAAAGCGCGGTAGAGTAAACCCTCGGCCGCGCGTGACCTGACCAGTCGGTGTCCGGCAACCCTGCTTCGTTTAGCAAGAGGATGGAACCCTATGATTCTGGAACATATCGACATTCGCGGTTTTCGCGGCATCAACCAGCTTTCCCTGCCTTTAACCCAGACCAACCTGCTGATTGGTGAGAATGCCTGGGGTAAATCCAGCCTGCTTGATGCGCTGAGTTTACTGCTGTCACCGCATCACGATGAGTATGTTTTTACCCCGGCTGACTTTCATTTTACGCCGGGCGATGTCACGGATTCGATGCGTCGTCTCTCGGTGGTGTTTCACTTTCGCGATGATGGCAGCGCTGATGATGCGCTGCTGGCACCGTTCTGGCAGCGTGACGCACAGGGCGCGCGCTGGCTCTATTACAGCGTGCGTGCCACCTGGCGTCAGCAGGGGGTCAGTGCCAGTCGGCGCTTTGTCGACCGCCAGCTTCAGCCGCTGACACAGGACAACTGCGCGGCGGCCATTGCACGCCTGCTGCAACGGCATCCGGTATTGCGACTGCGCGATGCGCGTTTCAGTAAACGATCCCGGCATGAGCTGCCGCCGGACGATCCGATCCTGCATCCTCAACTGATGGCTGGAATGGAAGATCTGGCACGCGATCTTGAACGGCACCCGCAGCAACTGAGTGATGAAGTCTTGCGGCAGGGATTGAAAACCCTGCAGCAACTGATGGAGCATTACTTTCTGGTACAGCAGCCAGCCGCCGCGGTTGCCCGGCGGGTCGATCCGCAACAGCGTCATGGCGATCGGGGATGGCAGGCGCTGGATCAGCTTAATCAGCTGATCGCTGGCAATGATTCGCGCAGCCGGCAACTGATTCTGCTGCAGATGTTTACGCTGCTGATTCAGGCGCGGGGCGATCTGCCGCTGGCGCCTGACGCCCGTCCATTGTTACTGATTGAAGATCCGGAAACCCGCCTGCATCCAATCATGCTGTCGGTGGCGTGGAATATGCTGTCGCTGCTGCCGCTGCAAAAAATTGCCACCACCAACTCGGCGGAGCTGTTGTCGCAGGTGCCGGTTGAGAATGTCTGCCGACTGGTGCGTGAACCGTCACGGGTCGCGGCGTGGCGCATCGGCCCGGAAGGCCTGAGCGCGGAAGAGAGTCGCCGCATTGGCTTTCATATTCGCGTTAACCGACCGGTGGCGCTGTTTGCCCGTTGCTGGCTATTAGTTGAGGGTGAAACCGAAGTCTGGATCATCAATGAGCTGGCGCAGCAGTGCGGCTACAGTTTTGCCGCCGAAGGGGTAAAAGTGATTGAGTTTGCCCAGTCTGGCCTCAAACCACTGCTGAAATTTGCCCGCCGGATGGGCATCGCCTGGCATGTTCTGACGGACGGAGATGAGGCGGGCAACAAATATGCCACCGCCGCCCGCAGCCAGCTGCAGCCGCACGATAGCGAGCAGCAGCATCTGACACAACTGCCGGCGCTGGATATCGAAAACTTCCTCTTCCAGCAGGGCTTTCGCGATGTTTATCTGCAGATGGCGCACCTGCCGTTAAACGTGAGGATGAGTGCCAGGCGTATTATTACCACGGCGATTCACCAGAGCTCGAAGCCTGAGCTGGCGATCGCAGTGGCTACCTCAGCGGCGGAACGCGGTCAGGATGCCATTCCGCTGTTAATGCGCGAGATGTTCGCCCGGGTCATCGGGCTGGCGCAGGGTAAGGCGGATTAAACGCGGGCCACAAGAAAAATGCCAGCGTCGGTGGCTGGCATTTTTAGGGGAGTGTTCAGTAGGGGGAAGCAGAGGTCAGGCAACGGCCTGCACTTCTGCTACCGGCACGATCAGACTGGCGTGATTGCCTTTCGGACCTTCGTGGACATCAAACTGAACTTGCTGGCCAGCTTTCAGCGTTCTGTAACCATCCATCTGAATCGTTGAGTAGTGGGCAAAGATGTCTTCGCCACCGCCAACTGGACAGATAAAGCCAAAGCCTTTGGCGTTATTGAACCATTTAACTGTACCCGTCTCCATGCTTTTACTTCCCTCGCAAGACATTTTATAAGTAGGTGAGGTCATTGAAGCTGTGAGTCGAGTTTGATTAAAACTCAATCAGCTTGTGCAAGTAGAATGTAGAGAAATGGCCGCTGGCGTCAAGCAAACCCCCGGGCTCGGTGGGGAAAAAATCATCAAAATTTGAGGCAGTTAACGCTATTGCGAATTTTGTGATACAGGTCGCGGGTGGGAATTTCTGAATAAATTTTCATCAGCGGCCAGTGGCTTGACAGGCATGTTAAACTCTCAACATGTAGCCGCTTAAATGCGATGGGCGAAATCTCAACGGAACACTATGGCAAACACAAACGACTGGCTTAACTTTGAACATCTGGCCGAAGACAAAGTACGCGAAGGGTTAAAGCCGCCTTCAATGTATAAAGTCATTCTGAATAATGACGATTATACACCTATGGAATTTGTTATTGACGTTGTACAAAAGTTCTTTTCTTATGATGTTGAACGTGCAACGCAACTGATGTTGAAAGTTCACTACCACGGCAAGGCGATCTGTGGTGTATTTACCGCAGAAGTCGCCGAGACTAAAGCGGCCCAGGTGAACAATTATGCGCGGGAAAACCATCATCCGTTGCTGTGTACGCTGGAAAAAGCCTGATCCCGTCTCCATATAGGAAACAGGTCAGAGCGATAATTGGGGGAGGTGCCTAATGCTCAATCAAGAACTGGAACTCAGTTTAAATATGGCTTTCGCCAGAGCGCGTGAGCACCGTCATGAGTTTATGACCGTCGAGCATCTGTTACTGGCATTGCTCAGTAACCCGTCGGCCAGAGAGGCATTGGAAGCCTGTACGGTGGACATTGTGGCTCTGCGGCAGGAACTCGAAGCCTTCATCGAACAAACCACACCCGTTTTACCTGCCAGTGAGGAGGAGCGCGATACACAACCGACGCTCAGCTTCCAGCGCGTATTACAGCGTGCGGTTTTCCATGTCCAGTCATCCGGTCGCAGCGAAGTTTCCGGTGCGAACGTGCTGGTCGCTATCTTCAGCGAGCAGGAGTCGCAGGCCGCTTATCTGTTGCGTAAACATGAAGTCAGCCGCCTTGATGTGGTGAACTTTATTTCACACGGTACGCGTAAAGATGAGCCTGGCCAGGCGCCTGGCGCAGAAAATCCGGTTAACGAAGAGCAAGCAGGCGGGGAGGATCGTATGGAAAACTTCACCACCAATCTCAATCAGCTTGCTCGCGTCGGTGGCATCGATCCACTGATCGGTCGCGATAAAGAGCTGGAGCGTACTATCCAGGTACTGTGCCGTCGCCGTAAAAATAACCCACTGCTGGTGGGGGAATCGGGCGTCGGGAAAACCGCCATAGCGGAAGGGCTTGCCTGGCGTATCGAGCAGGGCGACGTGCCGGAAGTGATGAAAGACTGCACCATCTACTCGCTGGATATTGGTTCGCTGTTAGCCGGCACCAAATACCGCGGTGACTTTGAGAAACGTTTCAAAGCGCTGCTGAAGCAACTCGAGCAGGATGAGAGCAGCATTCTGTTTATCGATGAAATCCATACCATCATCGGTGCAGGTGCCGCCTCGGGCGGCCAGGTTGATGCCGCTAACCTGATTAAACCGCTGCTTTCGAGCGGGAAAATCCGGGTAATGGGTTCCACCACCTATCAGGAGTTCAGCAACATCTTCGAAAAAGACCGTGCCCTGGCGCGTCGCTTCCAGAAGATCGATATCACGGAGCCCTCTGTTGATGAAACCGTGCAGATCCTGAATGGCCTGAAAACCAAGTACGAAGCGCACCACGATGTGCGTTACACCGCGAAAGCGGTACGTGCGGCGGTGGAGCTGGCGGTGAAATACATCAACGACCGTCATCTGCCGGATAAGGCAATTGACGTGATCGATGAGGCCGGTGCGCGTGCGCGCCTGATGCCAGCCAGTAAGCGCAAGAAAACCGTTAACGTGGCTGACATTGAAACCGTGGTCGCACGCATTGCCCGTATTCCGGAGCAAAGCGTCTCGGCAACCGATCGCGATACGCTGAAAAATCTCGGCGACCGCCTGAAAATGCTGGTGTTTGGACAGGACAATGCCATTGAGGCACTGACGGAAGCGATCAAAATGAGCCGGGCAGGATTGGGTCAGGATCGTAAACCCGTCGGCTCGTTCCTGTTCGCCGGACCGACCGGTGTCGGTAAAACCGAAGTCACGGTACAACTGGCGAAAGCGCTGGGCATTGAACTGCTGCGCTTTGATATGTCCGAGTACATGGAGCGTCACACCGTCAGTCGTCTGATTGGTGCGCCTCCGGGTTATGTTGGCTTTGATCAGGGCGGCCTGCTGACGGATGCGGTGATCAAACATCCTCATGCGGTGGTACTGCTGGATGAGATTGAGAAAGCGCACCCTGACGTGTTCAACCTGCTGCTGCAGGTGATGGATAACGGTATGCTGACCGATAACAACGGTCGCAAAGCGGACTTCCGTAACGTGGTGCTGGTGATGACCACCAACGCCGGGGTACGTGAAACCGAACGTAAATCTATCGGCCTGATTCATCAGGACAACAGCACCGATGCGATGGAAGAGATCAAGAAGATCTTTACGCCAGAGTTCCGCAACCGTCTGGACAACATCATTTGGTTCAGTCACCTGTCACCAGAGGTGATTCATCAGGTGGTCGACAAGTTTATTGTCGAGTTGCAGGCGCAGCTGGATGCGAAAGGGGTATCGCTGGAAGTCAGTGATGAAGCACGTGACTGGCTGGCTGAGAAGGGCTATGACAAAGCGATGGGGGCCCGTCCGATGGCACGCACCGTACAGGAAAGCCTGAAAAAACCGTTAGCCAATGAACTGCTGTTTGGTTCGCTGGTGGATGGCGGCTCAGTCTCGGTGGCGCTGGATCGTGAAAAAGGTCAGCTGACCTATCACTTCCTCAGCGCAGAGAAACGCAAAACAGAAGGCACCGTGCACTGATTGACGGCAGCCAGATATGAAAAAGGCCGGATTCTCATCCGGCCTTTTTTTTTCGCTGCATTTCTGGTGCCGCGAGACTATCGCAGCTTAGCGACTACGGAAGACAATGCGGCCTTTGCTCAGGTCGTACGGGGTCAACTCGACTGTGACTTTGTCGCCCGTCAGGATGCGGATGTAGTTTTTGCGCATTTTACCGGAGATATGAGCGGTAACCACGTGTCCGTTCTCAAGTTCTACGCGGAACATGGTGTTAGGTAACGTATCCAGTACGGTACCTTGCATTTCAATATTGTCTTCTTTGGCCATCGAATCCTCTGGGTGTACTACCTTTCAGTTGAACCGGCAAGATAATGCCCAATTCAACGATTTATGTAAAGAACCGTCGGCGATTTTGCCAACGCTTTGCCGTGCTTCGCGTCATAACGCGAGCATTACGGAAAAATTCGGGTGTTTATGTGACGTCTGCGGGGGATTAGCGGGCTAAGAATCTGTATCAACCGGTTACACGCGCACGATTGAAACAGTTCCGAGAGTGCGTTGAGATTCCCAGCCTGGCAATTCCGGCTTGTAAAAACTAAGCGCGGACGACATACCAAACTCGACTATTATATCACTTATACGCCTTTATGTGTGCAAAACATCTGCGCGCGGCTAAAAAAGGGTTTGTGTTCGCCAGCATCCGTCGCTGACCGGTTGCCACGCAAGGCTTTGTACATATTGCAGATAGTCAGCACGCGGGATTTCCAGCGCGCCCAGTGAAGCCGTATGCGGGTTAAGTACCTGACAATCCACTAGTCGGCCCTGATGTTTGATGAAATGCTGACAGAAAACCAAAAGTGCGGTTTTTGACGCGTTCTCCTGACGACTGAACATCGATTCACCGCAAAAGATTTGGCCCAGCGCCAGGCCATACATTCCGCCTACCAGCTTGTGCTCATCCCAGACCTCAATCGAATGCGCATGACCGGATTCATACAGCCTCAGCCACGCACGTTTGACCTCAAAGGTAATCCAGGTTCCTTCTTCACGACCCGTGGCGCAGCCGTCAATCACCTCAGCAAAAGCCTCGTTCATTGTCACGCGATAAGGCGAGCGCTGATGAAAACGCTTCATACTGCGGCTAAGGTGAAAATGTTCCGGCAACAGTACCGCGCGTGGATCGGGTGACCACCAGAGAATCGGATCGCCGGGTGAAAACCAGGGGAAAATGCCGTGCTGATAAGCGTTAAGTAAGCGTGCAGGGGAAAGATCGCCGCCCATCGCCAGCAAGCCATTCGGCTCGCGCAGGGCCATCTCCGGTGGCGGAAATTGCAGAGATTCCCGTGACAGTTGTACCAGTCTCATTGCGTTGTTCTACTCATCAGCATGTCGCTAGACTATAGCGCAATCCGCTGCCGGAAACGCCAGTAGCGGCCCGCTTTTGAGATTAATTCGGCATGGCTGCCTTGCTCGACAATCACACCGTTATCCATCACACAAATGCGGTCCATTTGCTCCAGTCCGCTCAGGCGATGAGTCACCATCATCACCGTTTTGCCGATGGTAAGCCGCTGTAGCAGGCTGAGAATGTGCTGCTCAGTGGTGGCATCCAGCCCTTCGGTGGGTTCATCCAGCAGCCAGAGATCGCCATCATGCAGCGCCGCCCGGGCAATCGCCAGGCGTCGTAGTTCACCACCCGACAGTGGGCGACCACCTTCGCCCAGCCAGGCGTTTAAACCCTCCGGCGTCTCCAGCAGGCGCTGCAGGCCGGTATCGATCAGTACCTGACGTAATGTTTCATCGCTGGCGGCAGGGCAGGCCAGCAGCAGGTTATCACGCAGGCTCTGACTGAACAGATGAACCCGCTGAGTCACCACGCTGATACGCTGGCGCAGTTCCGATTCCGGCCAGGCGGCGATCGGCAGATCGTTCAGGCTGATTGTGCCAGGCTGGCACTCCCAGGCACGGGTCAGCAGCGCCAGTAAGGTCGACTTCCCACAGCCGGTAGGACCGAGCAGCGCAATGCGTTCACCCGGGTTAACCTGCAGCGAGAGCTGATTGAGTACCTTATCCGGACGATCGGGATAGCTGAAATCGAGCCGATCAATCTCTACCGCCAGGCTGCCGGTCCGGGCGCGACCCTGCGTCGGGAAGGTGATGGCCGGGACCTGATCGATAATGTCATTAACCCGCTGCGCCGAGGTGATCACCTGTGACATCGGCAGAAAAGCCGTGGCAACCGGCGCCAGCGCTTCAAATGCCGCCAGCGCACAAAAAACCACCAGTGCGATCAGCGAGCCGGGTAACTGCTGTTCGCTGATGCTGCCCGCACTCAGCCACAGTAGCGAGGTCACCGTCAGGCCGCTGATCAGCAACAGCAGACTCTGCGCGGCAGCCTGTAAACGTAGCTGCTGGCGCTGCGCCTGAAGCCAGTGCTGTTCCTGCTCATCGAGCTGTTTACGCCACGCCTGTGAAGCGCCATACAGGGTAAGTTCTGCCTGACCGGCCAGCCAGTGCATCAGCTGGGTACGCCAGCGGGCCCGGCCATCGGCAATGGCTACTCCGGCTGGCGAGCCAAGACGATAAAACAGCGCCGGCAGGATAATCAGGGTGCCCAGCATGATAGCGCCCAGCGTCAGTCCGAGCTGAAGATCGATAAAACTCAGGCCGAGGGTAACCACCATCGTCACCACCAACGCGCCTGCCAGCGGAGAAATGACCCGCAGATAGAGATGATCGAGCGTATCGACGTCTGCAACAAAACGGTTGAGCAGATCGGCCTGGCGAAAACGCGATAGTTGGCCCGGTGAAAGCGCAATCAGGCGGCTGAAGGTATGCACTCGCAGATGCTGCAATACGCGGAAGGTCGCATCGTGGCTGACCAGCCGTTCAGCATAGCGGGCAGCGGTGCGGATGATGGCTGCGCCGCGAACGCCAGCAGCAGGCAGCATATAGTTGAAACTGTAAAGTCCGGCCACGCCGGCCACTGAGGAGGCGGCAAGGAACCAACCGGAAAGCGTCAGCAAGCCGATGCTGGCCAGTAAAGTGAGAATCGCCAGCATTACTCCCAGCGCCAGGCGAAAAGGGTGACGCAGCCAGAGGCGCAGGAACGGACGTAAAGCGGACATCAGCCAATCTCCTGTTGACGGTGTTTCAGCATCTGATTGAACGGCCCCGCTTGTTGCGACAGCGTCTGCCAGTCACCCTGTTGCACCAGTTTGCCGGCCTCCATCACCCACAGCGTCTGCCCGTCGCTTAATGCATCAAGCTGATGGGTAATCATCAGCGTGGTCTGTTGGCTGGCCGCCTGATTCAGCGCCTGCATCACATGACGTTCGCTGAGCGCATCCAGACTGGCTGCCGGTTCATCCAGCAATAATAAATGCGAGGGTTTATAAAGCGCGCGCGCAACCGCAACGCGCTGTGCCTGGCCGACCGACAGCTGGTTACCGCCATCGCCGGGCTGTGTCTCAATCCCCTGCGGCAGCCGTGGCAGGAATTCGTTAACGCCACTGGTTTCGAGCACCGCAGCAAAGCGTGCGGCGTCCCAGCTGGCGTTCATCACAATATTGTCGCGCAGCGTGGCGGCCGGTAACTGAGGATTCTGCCCAACCCAACTGAGCTGCTGATGCCAGTCAGTACGGCGAATGTCACGGATTTCAACCCCGTTTGCCTTCAGCGAGCCCTGATAGGGCAGAAAACCCAGCAGGGCGTTCATCAGGGCCGTTTTGCCGGCACCGCTTTGACCGACCAGCGCGACGCGTTCGCCTGGCGCCAGAGTAAAGTTAAGCGGGCCACACAGCGGCTGACCATCGGGTGCACAGATCAACAGATCGACTGCGGCGAGATCGAGCGGGCCAGTGGCAGTAAACGGCGTGTCACCCTGCGACGGGCCGCTGGTTGGGCTGCCCTGCATGAACTGTTCGAGCGCATCGGCACCGCCGACGGCCTGCGCTTTTGCATGATAAAACGCCCCTAAATCGCGCAGTGGCTGGAAGAATTCAGGCGCGAGAATCAATACCAGGAAACCAGCAAACAGGGTGACGCCCTGACCGTAATCCCCGAAGTGCAGTTCGCCGAGATAAGAAAAACCAAAATAAACCGCCACGACGGCAATCGCTAACGAGGCGAAGAATTCCAGCACCGCCGAAGAGAGAAACGCCAGACGGAGCACTTCCATGGTGCGCTGACGGAAGTCAGTAGTGGCCACCGCTACCGCCTGTTGCTCAGCCGCGCCACGGTGAAACAGCCGCAGCGTTTCGCGGCCGCGTAAACGATCAAGGAAATTACCGCTCAGGCGCGCCAGTACCAGAAAGTTGCGACGGTTTGCTTCGGCTGCGCCCATCCCGACTAACGCCATAAACAGCGGAATCAGCGGCGCGGTCGCGAACAGAATCAGACCCGCTGTCCAGTTAAGCGGAAAGATCGCCAGCAGGATGCAGCAGGGGATCAGCACGGCCAGCGTCATTTGCGGCAGGTAGCGAGCATAATAGTCCTGCATCTCTTCGATTTGCTCGAGCAGCAGGGTGGCCCAGCTGCCGGCGGGCTTGCCCTGAATCCATGCCGGACCGAGCGCTGATAAACGATCCAGCACCTGCTTACGTAATGCCTGACGAATAGCCTGACCGGCACGGTAGCCGACCCGCTCGCGGGCATAATTGATCGCAGCGCGCAGCACGAAGCAGAGCAATAGCAGCAGCATCTTGCCAGCCAGTGCTGCACGTGGTTGCTGTTCAATAATCAGTGCCTGAAGCAGCGAAGCCAGCAGTGCGGCCTGAACAATGATTAACAGTGCGCTAACCACGCCCAGCAGCGTGCTCAGTCGCAACCAGCGACCGGCGAAATGACGTTGCTGACGTAGCCAGCGGGTGAGGTGCTGCTGCCGGGTTTTGTCCATGCGAGACCATGCGTTGAGCCGATGAGCGATGAAAATAATGGGGCATTTTCATCCCGTCCAGGCGCAAGAATCTAGCATGCGGGCAATAAAAAAGGCGACTGAAAAACAGTCGCCCGGAACATTTGAGATCAGAGGGTTAACAACTTACTTATCGTTTTTAACCAGCCCGTCAAGAAAACGTTCAGCATCTAACGCAGCCATACAGCCGGTGCCGGCCGAAGTAATGGCCTGGCGATAGATGTGGTCCATGACATCACCCGCGGCGAACACCCCAGGAATGCTGGTCTGGGTCGCATTACCGTGCAGGCCAGACTGGACTTTGATGTAGCCATTTTCCAGCTCAAGCTGACCGTCAAAGATGGCCGTATTCGGGCTGTGGCCGATCGCTACAAACAGACCGGCGACGTCCAGCGTTTCGGTCTCTTCACTGTGCAGGGTTGAGCGTAAAGTCAGGCCGGTAACACCCATCTGATCGCCCACCACTTCTTCCAGCGTACGATGGGTGTGCAGCACGATATTGCCGTTGCGGACTTTTTCCATCAGGCGATCAATCAGGATCTTCTCTGCACGGAAACTGTCACGACGATGGATCAGATGCACTTCCGCCGCGATGTTAGCGAGGTAAAGCGCCTCTTCAACCGCGGTGTTACCGCCGCCGATCACCGCCACTTTTTGATTGCGATAGAAGAAGCCGTCGCAGGTGGCACAGGCGGAAACACCTTTGCCTTTAAACGCCTCTTCCGACGGCAGGCCCAGGTAACGGGCAGATGCGCCGGTCGCGATGATCAGTGCATCGGCAGTGTACTCGCCGCTGTCACCGGTCAGGCGGAACGGACGGTTCTGCAGATCGACCGTGTGGATATGGTCGAAAATGATCTCAGTAT
Source organism: Pantoea sp. PGP6 (assembly GCF_053474785.1). Lineage (NCBI taxonomy): Bacteria > Pseudomonadati > Pseudomonadota > Gammaproteobacteria > Enterobacterales > Erwiniaceae > Pantoea > Pantoea sp. PGP6. The sequence goes on along the minus strand of NZ_JBQBMA010000001.1, from coordinate 2,947,137 downwards.
TGAATTTTTCGGCGTGCTCATGCATGCGTTCCATCAGCGATGGACCTGTCAGATCGTGCGGGTCGCCCGGCCAGTTTTCCACCTCGGTGGTGGTGGTCAGCTGTCCGCCTTTTTCCAGACCGGTGATTAATACCGGATTCAGGTTGGCGCGTGCAGCATAAACGGCTGCGGTATAACCCGCTGGACCGGAGCCCAGAATGAGTAACTTACTGTGTTTGGCCGTACTCATGCGTTCCTCAGTTTCATTCGGCTGACATAGCCTGCGATTGTAGGGAATATCCGGCGGCAAAGACAAGGCTTAGGCAATTTTGTTAACGATAGCTGCAAACGGCGTAGACGATGAGTCGGCTTTTCGCCTGCCGGCTGCGCCAAAAGGGGGCAAAAATCGGTTTTTGCTGGTGCAGCAGTTCAAAAATACTCATTTAAAAACAGATACCCAGCGGTCTGTCTGGCATCTTGTACTGAATTTGGACATTTTACTTTGACAATCGCCTGCGCTTTTGCGAAAACATTATCAGAAGCGAATAACATTAATCGGAACAAAACAGGGTTTCCTCTCCTGTTTTGCACACAACTCCGAATAAATGCAGCCTGATATTGGTAATGACGCATGATGTGGACAGACAACATGCGTCATACGGATGAGTGTGAAAGCGCACAGGCTCGGTTAGTTCACTTCAGAAATGCCCCGAACAATGAGCGTTTTCAGGGCGTGGCAGGTAAAGGGAAGGAATTAAGAGAGACAATAATAATGGTAGACAATAAGAAACGCCCCGGGAAAGACCTCGACAGAATTGACAGGAATATTCTGAATGAACTTCAGAAAGATGGTCGCATTTCAAACGTGGAACTTTCCAAACGCGTAGGATTATCGCCTACGCCATGTCTTGAGCGTGTGCGTCGTCTCGAACGCCAGGGTTTCATCCTTGGCTATACCGCGCAGTTAAACCCACATTATCTTGATGCTTCACTGCTGGTGTTTGTTGAGATTACTCTGAATCGTGGCGCGCCCGATGTGTTTGAGCAATTTAACGCCGCTGTACAAAAACTTGAGGAAACTCAAGAGTGTCACCTCGTTTCTGGCGATTTCGACTACCTGCTGAAAACGCGCGTACCTGATATGTCCGCTTACCGTAAACTGCTGGGTGAAACCCTGCTGCGCCTGCCGGGCGTAAACGACACGCGGACTTACGTGGTGATGGAAGAGGTTAAACAGAGCAATCGGCTGGTGATCAAAACTCGCTAATGCGGGGCAGGTGCAAAACCTGTGAGATTTCGGTACACTCCTGTGAATTCATACAGGACCAGCGTCGGGCCAGCCCGACGCTGTTGCTTCTTACTTTACAGGCACCTGGAGAGTTCTCTTGAGCCAGGAATACACAGAAGATAAAGACGTTTCGTTACAATCGCTGAGCAGTGGACGTCGTCTGCTGGAAGCGTTGCTCATCCTGGTGGCGCTTTTTGCCATCTACCTGATGGTTTCTCTGGTCAGTTTTAACCCTTCCGACCCGAGCTGGTCGCAAACGGCCTGGCATGAACCTATTCACAATATTGGCGGCAGCGTTGGCGCCTGGCTGGCTGACACCTTACTTTTCATCTTTGGTGTGATGGCGTACGCCATTCCTCCGGTGATCCTCGGCCTGTGCTGGATTGCGTTTCGTCAACGTGATAACCAGGACTATTTTGACTATTTCGCTGTTGGCTTACGTCTGATCGGCGTGCTGGCGCTGGTGGTTACCACCTGCGGCATGGCGGCGCTGAATGCGGACGACATCTGGTACTTCGCCTCAGGCGGCGTTATCGGCAGTCTGGTGAGTAATGCGATTGCCCCCTGGTTTAGTCCGGCTGGCGGCACGCTGACCTTACTCTGCGTCTGGGCGGCGGGCATTACGCTCTATACCGGCTGGTCGTGGCTGACTATCGCCGAAAAAATCGGTGGCGTGGTGATGGGTGTGCTGACGTTTGCCAGCAACCGTTCCCGTCACGATGAGCCCTGGCAGGAAGAAGAGGATGAGCCGGAAGCGCGTGAGCAAGTTGACGCGCCGCTGCTGCGTACCGCTAACCCTGACGATGAGGACGATGTGCTGCTTTCTGCACCGCGCAGTGCGGCTGCCGGGGTGGAGCTTTCTCAGCAGGATCCGCTGCTGGCGAAAGCCGCTGCCGCAACCAGTGCAGCCGTAGCGGCCACCACGCAAGCGGCAGAAGGGGCGATCGCCCCAGCGTCTGCGCCAGCGACATCCGCAGCCTCGGTGCCGCCATCCGCTGTACCGCATACGCCGGCAACTTCAGCGCCTGTCTCGCAGCCAGCAGCAGCCCCGGCCTTTACGGCACCGCCTACCGCGGCACCGGCAGCCAGCCACGCCACTGAGTCAGCGTTTGCCGCAGCCAGTACGCCTGCGCATAACGCGCCAGCGGAGAATCCGCCGTTATACCGTTTTGAGATGCCGGATGAAGCGTCTGCTTCGCCGTCGTTCAGCGCCTATGACGATGATGAGCCTAAGATGGGTAACTGGCGTGATACGCCATCGATGCCTGCCGCACCGACCGCAGCCGTAGCAGCGGCTGCCTCGACTGCCCAGGCGGCGACGCGCACCGCACCGGTATTCGATCTGGCGCCTGAAACCAACCTCAATCCGCAGGTTAAGCAGGGCATTGGTCCGGCACTGCCGCGTCCTAATCCGGTAAAACTGCCAACCCGACGTGAGCTGGCCTCGTATGGCATTAAATTGCCTTCTCAGCGCATGGCGGAAGAGAAGGCGAAAACCGAAGAGAGTGTTTCGGCTGCACCTGTCGAAGCGGAAGCGGAAGAGGCGATGCAGCAGGCTGAACTGCGTCAGGCATTCCAGTCTGAACAGCAGCAGCGTTATGGCACCGGCTGGCAGCAGGATGACGAAGATGAGCAGGAAGCGCAGCAACAGGCCGCGCTGGCTCGCCAGTTCGCCGAACAGCAACAGCAGCGTTATGAGCCGGAAGTGAAAAAAGAGGCCCCGCTATTTAATCTGGATACGGCGTCCGCTTTTGACTTCTCACCGATGAAAGATCTGGTCGACGAGGGTCCGGTCGAGCCGCTGTTTACGATAGCCGCCACGCCGGAACCGGAAGCCCCTGCGGCCTCGCATGAGCCATGGCAACAGACGCGTGAAGTTTCAACACCTCAGGCTGCCGCACAGGTGCCGGCACCGACCGCTTTTGCGCCAGCTGCGCCTGAGCAGTCTGCCTATACTGCATCGTCTGCGACGCCGTCGCCGTACTCTGCCTCACCGGCAGCCGAACAGACGCCAACGCCAGCCGCGCCACAGCAGTCTGCCTATACGGCACCTGCCGCAACGCAGCAGCACACCGCTTCACCTGCGGCACCACAGGCAGCCGCGTATACTTCGCCTGCTGCCGCGCCGGTTGAAGAGGTTAAGCCGACGCTGCATGAAAGCCTGATCCATCCGTTCCTGATGCGTCATGAACAGCCGCTGGAAAAACCGTCTACTCCTCTGCCTTCGCTGGATCTGCTGACCGCACCGCCAGAAGAGGAAGAGCCGGTCGATATGTTCTCTCTGGAACAGACAGCCCGGCTGGTTGAGTCGCGCTTAGGCGATTACCGGGTGAAAGCCGAAGTGGTTGGCATCTCACCTGGTCCGGTGATTACCCGCTTCGAACTGGACTTAGCGCCGGGCGTTAAAGCTGCGCGTATCTCCAACCTGTCGCGGGACCTGGCCCGTTCACTCTCCACCGTTGCGGTGCGCGTAGTGGAAGTGATCCCGGGTAAACCTTATGTCGGTCTGGAATTACCGAATAAGCATCGTCAGACGGTTTATCTGCGTGAAGTGCTGGACTGTCCTAAATTCCGTGACAATCCTTCACCGCTGGCAGTGGTGCTGGGTAAAGACATTGCGGGCCAGCCGGTGGTGGCCGATCTGGCGAAAATGCCACACCTGCTGGTCGCCGGTACCACCGGTTCCGGTAAGTCAGTTGGCGTTAACGCCATGATCATCAGCATGCTGTATAAAGCCACGCCGGAAGAAGTCCGCTTTATCATGATCGACCCGAAAATGCTGGAGCTGTCAGTCTATGAAGGGATCCCGCATCTGCTGACCGAAGTGGTTACGGACATGAAAGACGCCGCCAATGCGCTGCGCTGGAGTGTCGGTGAAATGGAACGTCGTTATAAGCTGATGTCGGCGCTGGGCGTGCGTAACCTGGCGGGTTACAACGAAAAAGTGGAGCAGGCCGAAGCGATGGGCCGTCCTATTCCCGATCCGTTCTGGAAGCCGGGCGACAGCATGGATATGACGCCGCCAGTGCTGGAAAAACTGCCTTATATCGTGGTGATGGTCGATGAGTTTGCTGACCTGATGATGGCGGTCGGCAAAAAAGTTGAAGAGCTGATTGCCCGACTGGCGCAGAAAGCCCGTGCCGCCGGTATACACCTGGTGCTGGCGACGCAGCGTCCTTCGGTAGATGTGATTACCGGTCTGATCAAAGCCAACATCCCGACGCGTATTGCCTTTACCGTGTCGAGCAAAATTGACTCCCGTACTATCCTCGACCAGGGCGGCGCGGAATCGTTGCTCGGTATGGGTGACATGCTTTACATGCCGCCGAACTCTTCAATGCCAGTCCGTGTTCACGGCGCGTTTGTCCGGGATCAGGAAGTGCATGCTGTGGTTCAGGACTGGAAGGCGCGGGGTCGCCCACAATACATTGAAAGCATTACCGCAGGTGAAGAGAGCGAAGGCGGTGGCGGCATCGACAGTGATGAAGAGCTTGATCCGCTGTTTGACCAGGCGGTGGGCTTTGTGGTCGACAAACGACGCGCCTCTATCTCCGGTGTTCAGCGTCAGTTCCGCATCGGCTATAACCGTGCCGCACGTATCATTGAACAGATGGAAGCGCAGGGCATCGTCTCTGCACCGGGACACAATGGTAACCGTGAAGTGCTGTCGCCACCGCCGCACGATATGTGACGTCTGACGATACGTTTTGCAACATTAATCAATGAGCCAGTCCTGACTGGCTCATTGTTTTTACGCGGTTTAACCCCATATCTGAGAGAGCTTTCGGTTTATTCTCCTGTTCTGATGGCGGAATGGCGACCAGGCTTAATGCAGCTATTCATGGGAACGTTTAAATAAGGAATTGAAGCAGATGAAATTACGCGTAATTGCTCTTGGCCTGCTGGCCACCTTTTCTTCAGCCAGCGTACTGGCTGATGCTTCCAGTGATCTGCAACAGCGCCTGAATAAGGTCAGCAGCTTCCACGCCAGCTTTACCCAAAAAGTGACCGACAGTAGCGGTGCCAACGTGCAGGATGGTGAAGGCGAGCTGTGGGTAAAACGTCCCAGCCTGTTTAACTGGCACATGACCGCTCCGGATGAAAGCATCATCATTTCCGATGGCAAATCGCTGTGGTTCTACAATCCTTTTGTTGAACAGGCGACCGTCAGCCTGTTGCAGAATGCGACCAGCAACACCCCGTTTATGTTGATTGCCCGCAATCAGTCTAATGACTGGAAGCAGTACAACATTAAACAGCAAGGGGACAACTTCGAACTGACGCCAAAAAACAGTGACGGCAACCTGAAACAGTTCACCATTCAGGTGACGCCAGGCGGAACCATTAACCGCTTCAGCGCCATTGAACAGGATGGTCAGCGCAGCGATTATCAGCTGAAAAGCCAGCAGAATGGCGCGATCAGCCCGGATAAATTTACGTTCACTCCGCCAAAAGGCGTAACGGTGGACGATCAACGTCAGTGAGGTCACAGTGAGTAACCTGTCCCTGGATTTTTCCACTGAAAATTTCAAACCTCTGGCCGCGCGTATGCGGCCAGAAACGTTGAAACAGTACATTGGTCAGCAGCATCTGCTGGGTGTCGGAAAGCCATTGCCGCGCGCCATTGAAGCAGGCCATCTGCACTCAATGATTCTGTGGGGGCCACCCGGGACCGGCAAGACCACGCTGGCTGAAATTATCGCGCACTATGGCAACGCCGATGTGGAGCGTATTTCTGCGGTAACCTCCGGCGTTAAAGAGATTCGTGAAGCCATTGAGCGCGCCCGTCAGAGCAAACAGGTCGGGCGACGTACCATTCTGTTCGTCGATGAAGTTCATCGCTTCAACAAAAGCCAGCAGGATGCGTTTTTACCGCACATCGAAGATGGCACCATCACCTTTATCGGTGCCACGACTGAGAACCCCTCGTTTGAGCTGAACTCGGCGTTGCTGTCGCGCGCCAGAGTCTATCTGCTGAAATCGCTGACCCACGACGATATCGAACAGGTGCTGGATCAGGCGATGCAGGATAAAGTGCGTGGCTACGGCGACAGCGACATTGTGCTGCCAGAGAATACCCGCCGGATGATCGCTGAACTGGTCAATGGCGATGCCCGACGGGCGCTGAATACGCTGGAGATGATGGCCGACATGGCCGAAACCAACGCGTCGGGCCAGCGTGAACTGACACCGCAACTGCTGAATGAAGTCTCGGGCGAACGATCGGCACGTTTCGATAACAAAGGCGACCGCTTTTACGATCTGATCTCGGCGCTGCATAAATCGGTACGCGGCTCTGCGCCGGATGCTGCGCTTTACTGGTACGCACGCATTATCACCGCGGGCGGCGACCCGTTGTACGTGGCACGGCGTCTGCTGGCGATTGCTTCTGAAGATGTCGGCAATGCCGATCCGCGCGGCATGCAGGTGGCGATTGCGGCCTGGGACTGTTTTACCCGCGTTGGCCCGGCGGAAGGGGAGCGTGCCATTGCCCAGGCAATCGTCTATCTGGCCTGCGCACCGAAAAGCAACGCAGTCTATACCGCCTTTAAAGCGGCAATGCGCGATGCACGTGACCACCCTGATTATGACGTGCCGGAACATCTGCGTAATGCCCCGACCAGGCTGATGAAAGAGATGGGCTTAGGCAAAGAGTACCGTTATGCCCATGACGAGGCGAACGCCTACGCGGCTGGCGAAGTCTACTTTCCGCCTGAAATGGCGCAGGCGCGTTATTATGTCCCTACTCAGCGCGGGCTCGAAGGTAAGATTGGCGAAAAGCTAAGCTGGCTGGCTGAGCAGGATCAAAATAGCCCGACAAAACGCTACCGCTGAAACAGACGTTACGGTAATGTGGTCAAGGTTTTCAACGCATTCCGCTGGAATGCGTCCCTTCTTTCAATTAACTTTTAAATACACAGGATAAGCATGCTCGATCCCAATCTGCTGCGTAACGAGCCAGACGCAGTCGCAGAAAAACTGGCACGCCGGGGATTTAAACTGGATGTGGAAACGCTGCGTACGCTTGAAGAGCGTCGTAAAGTCTTGCAGGTCGAAACAGAAAACCTGCAGGCGGAGCGCAATGCCCGATCCAAATCCATCGGCCAGGCCAAAGCCCGTGGGGAAGACATCGAGCCACTGCGTCAGGAAGTGAATGCGCTGGGCGAACGCCTGGATGCCGCTAAAGCAGAACTGGATGAACTGCAGAATCAAATTCGTGACTTTGCGCTGGCGCTGCCAAATATTCCGGCAGATGAAGTGCCACTGGGTAAAGATGACAGCGAAAACCAGGAAGTCAGCCGCTGGGGCGAACCGCGCCAGTTCGACTTCGAGGTAAAAGATCACGTTGAGCTGGGTGAAGCGGCGAAAGGGCTTGATTTTGCAGCCGCCGTGAAGCTGACCGGTTCACGCTTTGTGGTGATGCAGGGCCAGATCGCGCGTCTGCATCGCGCCCTGAGTCAGTTCATGATCGACCTGCACACTGAGCAGCACGGTTATCTCGAAACCTACGTGCCTTACCTGGTCAACCATGAAACGCTGTACGGTACCGGTCAGTTGCCGAAGTTCGGTGAAGATCTGTTCCATACCCGTCCGCTGGAAGAGGAATCAGACAGCAGCCACTATGCGCTGATCCCAACGGCGGAAGTCCCGTTGACCAACCTGGCGCGTGACGAGATTCTTGAAGAGGAGAGCCTGCCGGTTAAGCTGACTGCGCATACTCCATGCTTCCGTTCTGAAGCCGGTTCTTATGGCCGTGACACTCGCGGCCTGATCCGTATGCATCAGTTCGATAAAGTCGAGATGGTGCAGATCGTAACGCCGGAACAGTCAATGGATGCGCTGGAAGAGCTGGTCGGCCACGCCGAGAAAGTTCTGCAGCTGCTGGACCTGCCTTATCGTAAGGTTTTACTCTGTACCGGCGATATGGGCTTTGGATCGACTAAAACCTACGATCTGGAAGTCTGGTTACCGGCTCAAAATACCTATCGTGAGATCTCCTCATGCTCCAACATGGGCGATTTCCAGGCGCGCCGTATGCAAGCGCGCTGCCGCAGCAAGCAGGATAAGAAACCGCGTCTGGTTCATACCCTGAATGGCTCAGGTCTGGCAGTGGGTCGTACGCTGGTGGCGGTGCTGGAAAACTATCAGCAGCAGGATGGCCGCATCGTGGTGCCTGAGGTTTTACGTCCGTACATGAACGGCGTTGAGATTATCGGCTAAGCCCGCACTGAATAGCAGACCCGGCTTCGGCCGGGTTTTTTTATGTCTGTTATCTCTGCGCAGGGTTAGTTCGTCTTAGGAACTTATCACAAATAAACGTTATCGATATCAGAGCAGCTGAACGGCTTAAAAATCCTGTTTTTCATAGAGATAGCATTTGTGGTTCTGCCGCTTAGTCTGTTTGTAACCCACTGATGATTAGTAAATTAAATTGTGATACAGCAAAATGTGCTGCAACAAATTTGTCCCCATTGACTTTAAAAAAGCCAATGGCAAACTGCGCGCAATTTCCTTCATTCGCTTTGGTTCCTGCCCCCTATGTCAACCTGGTCACGTCCCGTGATATTGCTGCTTTGCGGCTTGCTGTTAATGACCGTCTCAATCGCCGTACTTAATACGCTGGTTCCGCTGTGGCTGACCCATGACTTACTGACCACATGGCAAGTGGGTATCGTCAGTTCATCCTATTACACCGGCAATCTTGCTGGCACAGTGCTGGCTGGCTGGTTAATCAGACAGTACGGATTCAACCGCAGCTACTATCTCGCCACCGGCCTGTTTGCCGTGGCGACGATCTGCCTGGCGATGATGGAAGGCTTCTGGGCGTGGAGTTCGCTGCGATTTATCGCTGGCGTCGGCTGTGCGCTGATGTGGGTGGTAGTGGAGAGCGCGTTGCTGTGCAGCGGCACGGTGCGCAATCGCGGCCAGCTACTGGCTGCCTATATGATTGTCTACTATCTCGGCACCGTGGCCGGACAACTGCTGGTCAGTAAGCTGTCGACAGAATTGTTAAGTGTGATCCCGTGGGTAACCAGCCTGGTGTTTTGTGCGGTATTGCCGCTGGTCTTCACCCGTGTTTCTGCCAGCAGTGAACCGGCTGAAGCGGCCCCAGGACGCATCTGGCCAATGCTGCGTCGTCGCAGTTCGCGCTTGGGCATCAACGGCTGCATCATCTCAGGCATCGTTCTGGGTTCGCTTTACGGCCTGATGCCGCTCTACCTGTCGCATCAGGGTATGAGCGATGCCAACGTCGGTTACTGGATGGCATTGCTGGTGAGCGCAGGTATCGTCGGTCAGTGGCCGATTGGCCGGCTGGCTGACCGCTTTGGCCGCATGCTGGTATTACGGGTCCAGGTGTTTGTAGTGATTCTGGGCGCGATGGCCATGTTGACTAACGCCGCGATGGCGCCGGCACTGTTCGTGCTGGGGCTGGCGGGTTTTACACTCTATCCGGTGGCGATGTCATGGGCCTGTGAAACGGTAGCGCACCATGAACTGGTGGCGATGAATCAGGCGCTGTTGATGAGCTACACCGTTGGCAGTCTGGTGGGGCCGGGAATGACCTCAATGCTGATGCAAAATTACTCTGACCGGCTGCTGTTTGTGATGATTGCAGCAGTGGCACTGATCTATCTGGTGATGCTGCTGCGTAAAGCGAATCATCATGCCACGCCGGTGGCGCATGCCTGAGGGCAGGGTATGAAAAAGGGAGCCACGGGCTCCCTTTTTATTGTTATCTGGCTAATCAGTACATCACTTCGTGGCCATAGCTGGCGAGAATATTTTTAACTCGCTCCATCGTCTCTTTGGTTGGCGGTTTGACTCCATCCAGCTTGTATTCTTCACCCATCGCAATCCATTTATGCTTGCCCAGTTCGTGGTAGGGCAACAGCTCAATCTTTTCAACGTTTTCCATATCGCGGGTGAATTCACCCAGCCGGTGCACGCTATCGTCGTCGTCAGAATAGCCAGGCACGACCACAAATCGAATCCAGGTCCGTTTACCTTTTTTCTGTAGATAGCGGGCAAATTCCAGCGTGCGGTGATTCGATACGCCAACCAGAATCTGGTGAATTTCATCATTCATCTGTTTGAGATCGAGCATTACTAAATCGGTCACCTCAAGCAACTCATCGATAACCGGATCGTAGCGGCGGACAAAGCCGTTGGTATCAAGACAGGTGTGAATGCCTTCAGCTTTACAGGCGCGGAACCAGTCGCGCACGAATTCAGCCTGAAGAATTGCCTCACCGCCCGACGCCGTGACGCCGCCGCCTGAGGCGTTCATAAAATGACGATAAGAGAGTACATCCGCCATCAACGCCTCGACGCTGATCTCTTTCCCGCCGTGGGTGTCCCAGGTGTCACGGTTGTGACAGTAGAGACAGCGCATCAGGCAGCCCTGGAAGAAGGTAATGAAACGGATACCGGGACCATCGACGGTTCCGCAGGATTCGAATGAGTGGATACGACCGTTGACTGACATTGCGATGTTTTCTCCAGTGAGTCTGCCGAGACAGACGGCGCAATCTCTGTTGCGCTCAGGGCAGGAAATCGATTCTGATCGTGACCGTAGATGAGATCACCATCAGAACAGACTTTTGAATAAAAGGCTCCCTGCGGAGCCTTTTATATTCAGTACAGCGCGGTGTTTACAGTGACTGCGTAAACGTACGGGTAATCACGTCCTGCTGCTGTTCTTTAGTCAGGGAGTTGAAGCGTACAGCGTAACCGGAAACACGGATGGTCAGCTGTGGATACTTCTCTGGATGCTCCATGGCGTCCAGCAGCATTTCACGGTTCATCACGTTGACGTTAAGATGCTGACCGCCTTCGATGCTGGCTTCATGATGGAAGTAACCATCCATCAGACCGGCAAGGTTGGCTTTACGCACGTTATCATCTTTACCCAGCGCGTTTGGTACAATCGAGAAGGTATAAGAGATACCATCTTTGGCGTAGGCAAACGGCAGTTTAGCGACGGAGGTTAGTGACGCTACCGCACCTTTCTGATCGCGGCCGTGCATTGGGTTCGCACCTGGACCGAATGGCGCGCCAGCACGACGTCCATCTGGGGTGTTACCGGTTTTCTTACCGTAAACCACGTTAGAAGTAATGGTCAGGACAGACTGTGTCGGTACGGCATGGCGGTAAGTGTTGAGCTGCTGAATTTTCTTCATAAAGCGCTCAACCAGATCGCAGGCCAGGTCATCGACGCGCGGGTCGTTGTTACCAAACTGCGGATATTCGCCTTCAATATCAAAGTCGATTGCCAGGCCATCTTCATCACGTACTGGTTTCACTTTGGCATATTTAATGGCTGACAGTGAATCCGCTGCCACTGACAGACCGGCAATACCACAGGCCATAGTGCGATAAACATCACGGTCATGCAGCGCCATCAGTGCGGCTTCGTAGCTGTACTTATCATGCATGTAATGGATGATGTTCAGCGACGTCACATACTGTTTAGCCAGCCAGTCCATGAAGTGGTCCATACGCGCCATAACGGTGTCGAAATCCAGCACGTCATCGGTAATTTTGTCTTCTTTCGGTCCAACCTGCATTTTCATTTTTTCATCAACGCCGCCGTTGATTGCGTACAGCAGGGTTTTCGCCAGGTTGGCACGCGCACCGAAGAACTGCATTTGTTTGCCGACGATCATCGGACTGACGCAGCAGGCGATGGCGTAGTCATCATTATCGAAGTCAGGACGCATCAGGTCATCATTTTCATACTGCAATGATGAGGTATCGATGGAGACTTTAGCTGCATATTTTTTGAAATTAATAGGCAGTTTTTCAGACCACAGAATGGTCATGTTCGGCTCTGGTGAAGGACCCATGGTGTAAAGGGTATTCAGGAAGCGGAAGGTGCTTTTCGATACCAGTGTACGGCCATCAACGCCCATACCGGCCAGTGATTCGGTTGCCCAGATTGGATCACCAGAGAACAGTTCGTCATATTCCGGCGTGCGCAGGAAACGGACCATACGCAGTTTCATTACCAGATGGTCAATCAGCTCCTGTGCCTGTTCTTCGGTCAGTTTACCGGCTTTCAGGTCACGTTCGATGTAGATATCCAGGAAGGTAGAGACACGACCAAACGACATCGCGGCGCCATTCTGCGATTTAACTGCGGCCAGATAGCCGTAGTAAGTCCACTGTACCGCTTCCATAGCGTTGGTTGCCGGACCTGAGATGTCATGGCCATATTTGGCTGCCATCTCTTTAATCTGGCCCAGGGCACGATGCTGATCAGAAATCTCTTCACGCAGACGGATAGTGGCTTCAAGATTAACGCCATTTTCCAGGTCGCTCTGTAAAGAAGCGAACTGTGCGAATTTGTCCGCCATCAGATAGTCGATACCGTATAAAGCGACACGACGGTAGTCACCAATGATGCGGCCACGGCCGTAAGCATCAGGCAGACCGGTCAGGATACCTGATTTACGGCAGCGCAGAATATCCGGGGTATAAACGTCGAAGACACCCTGGTTATGCGTTTTACGGTATTCAGTGAAGATTTTTTTCAGCGATGGGTCGAGTTCGCGGCCATAAACTTTGCATGAGCCTTCGACCATTTTGATGCCGCCATAAGGAATGATGGCGCGTTTTAATGGGGCTTCGGTCTGCAGACCAACGATTTTTTCCAGCGGCTTAATGATGTAGCCCGCGTCATGCGAGGTAATGGTTGACGCCAGGTCAGTATCGAAATCTACCGGTGCGTGGGTGCGGTTCTCAATTTTAATGCCTTCAAGTACGCTTTCCCATAATTTGGTGGTCGCTTCGGTCGGACCCGCCAGGAAAGACTCATCACCTTCATACGGAGTGTAGTTTTTCTGGATGAAGTCGCGCACATTGACGCTATTCTGCCATTCACCTTCAGCAAATCCTTCCCAGGCTGAAGCCAGTTTTGCATTAAGTTCGGTCATAATATACCTGCCTTATATGAGGAGACTTTACGGTCGGGCGCAGTGAACATATTGCGCCGTCAAAAATGCGTTTAATGTGACTGGTCACCGTTACGGAGATAGATGATCCAGTAGGTCAACCCGACCAGTACACCGCCGCCGATAATATTGCCGAGGGTGACGGGAATCAGGTTGTCAAAAATAAAGTTGCTGACTGTGAGCGACTGGAACTGTGCAGCGGTAGCGCCGGTAGCCTGCCAGAACTCAGGGCTTGCGAAGTCGCGAATCACAATGGCAAAAGGGATGAGAAACATATTGGCAATGCTGTGCTCAAAGCCACTGGCGACAAACATCCCCACAGGAAAAATCATCACTACCAGCTTATCGGTGAGAGTCCGGCCTGAATAACTCATCCAGACGGCCAGGCAGACCAGCAAATTCGCCAGGATACCCAGACACATCGCTTCAATAAATGTGTGATGCATTTTGTGGTCAGCGGTTTGCAGGACGTTTAGTCCCCAGGCACCATTCGCCACCATGTACTCGCCGGCAAACCACATCAGTCCGACGAAGAAGAGCGCGCCTGCCAGGTTACCGAGATAGACGTTTATCCAGTTGCGGGCCAGTTGAGACCAGCTGATGCGCCCGCTGGCTTTGGCCACCACAATCAAAACGGTAGAGGTAAAGAGGTCGGCGCCACACACCACCACCAGCATTAAACCCAGTGAGAAACAGATGCCACCGATCAGTTTGGCGATGCCATATGGCATTGCGGCGGTACCGGTGGTTGCTGTGATATAAAAAACAAAGGCAATGGAGATAAATACGCCGGCGTTTATCGCCAGAAAGAAGGTGGTAAAAGGATGTTTAGTTGCTTTGTATATACCTGCATCTTCAGCAACTTTCGCCATCTCGGCCGGTAGTAACAGATTAAAAGGGTTGTCAGCTTTCACACTAACTTACTCCATAAGTTGTCTGAAAAAATACTAACAAAGGAGTATAGGTCAGTAATTGATTTGGATCATGTTTGCCGGAGCGACAGACGATATGAGCCAGCTAAAAGGGATTTATTTTAAATAACCGATTGAATAATAAAAAATAAATAAATTTTAAAAATACAAATTTATTTTAATGTGAAAGGGCTGCGCTGCTTCAACGCGCGGCACATGTTATTCATTGTGGTTTGATATGTTAAATATTATGAAGTGTTCTGGCAGAAAATAATTTTAATGCAGCTAATGTTTCATGAAAAAATAACGCCCTGCTGTCAGGCCGGCCTGATAGCAGGGCGTTGGCGTCATTTACCGTTCATTCGCGGAGAATTACGCGCTTTGCCAGTAACGACGTTTGGCCGCTTGCAGTTTTTCATAGGCCGCAAGCAGTGACTGATGAGCCGGGAATGCTTTCAGTTCCTCATCAACAGCCTGAAGCCCGTAGAACGGACTCTCACCACTGATGGCTGCTGAAGCGGCTTCCATCGCCTCTGGGCCATACATACGTACAAATGCATGATGATATTGCAGGGGATCACGCTCATCTTCCATTGCCAGTAACAGCAAGGTTTGCAGGCAACGATAGTAGTTAGCACGCTCAGGGGTAAAGATTGAGCTGTTGAACTCCATCGTCCATTCGGTCCAGATCAGCGCCTGCTCAAGATCGCCGCCCGCCATCGCCAGCATCGCTTTTAATTCGCCAATGCGCAGCGTGTACCAGCCATTGTCTTTACCGGTTGCCAGGCCCAGCAGTTCGCGCACGCGGGTGAAGTCATCAAAGCCTTCATCATCAAGCTGACCAATCAGATCCAGATACTCTTCAGGATTCCAGTTACTGTCAGGCAGGGCCAGTAAGGTTTCACGCATACCGGCGCCCATGCTGTTATTCGCCAGCAGCAGATCTTCCGCCGGATAGATGTCCGACATGCCAGGCACGATAATGCGGCAGGCGTACACGCCCAGATGCTCGTAATCAGCAATATAAACTTCCTGATCTTCAGCGGCGAAGATCGCCATCAGCGTGGCAAATTCCTGCTCAGTGGTGCCGGCAAACGACCAGTCGACAAACGGATAGTCCGCGGTCTCTTTGAACAGATCCCAGGAGATCAGACCGCTCGAGTCAATAAAGTGCGTTTCGAGATTGGCGTGTTCCGCCACTTCCTCATCATCAAAGGTCGGCGGCGTGAACACGTCCAGGTCTTTGAGGCTGCGGCCCTGTAATAATTCGGTAACAGTACGCTCAAGCGCCACACCAAAATCAGGATGAGCACCGAACGAGGCGAAACAGGTGCCGTTTGCCGGATTGAACAGCACGACGCAGATAACCGGGTATTTGCCGCCCAGCGAGGCATCATAAGCAAAGATTGGGAATCCTTCTGCTTCCAGTCGCGCAATCGCTTCAACCACATCGGGATAACGCTGCATGACGGCATCCGGGATCGCCGGCAGGCTAATCGCTTCGGCAATGATGCGGTTTTTAATGTAGCGCTCAAATACTTCTGACAGCCCCTGAACCCGCGCTTCATTGGCGGTGTTACCGGCTGACATACCATTAGAAACGTAGAGGTTGCCGATAATGTTCATCGGAATATAGACGGTTTGCTGATCTGACTGGCGGGTGAAAGGCAGCGCGCAGATGCCGCGTTCGACATTGCCGGACTGCAGATCAATCAACTCTGCTGCCGTCAGCGCATTATCCGGGTCATAAAAAGCCCGCAGACGCGGATCAAGAATGCCCTCTGGCAGTGATTCATCAGCCGGCAGTGCAAACCATTTTTCATTGGGATAGTGAACGAAGTCGCCGTTAGCGATACTTTTCCCTAACCAGAAATCGGCGAAGAAATAGTTGGTTGAGAGACGTTCAAAATATTCACCCAGCGCGGAGGCCAGTGCCGCTTTTTTGCTGGCGCCTTTGCCGTTAGTGAAGCAGAGCGGGCAATCGCGGTCACGAATATGCACAGACCAGACATGGGGAACAGGATTCAGCCACGATGCTTCTTCAATATTAAAGCCAAGGTCCTGAAGTTTATTCTGGAAACGGGTAATGGAGTCTTCCAGCGCGGCATCTTTGCCCGGGATAAATGTTTGCGTCATAGTGCCGCTCTCTCAGTTGTCATAGGGTGCGTAAAGCGCGCAATGATACGGATTTTGCTGACGATCCGCTATCAAGGCGGGATAATTTTACCGGCTTAGTTTTCACCTTCTCGCCAGTCAGGCCAAACGGTAAACCGCCAGGCTGGACGAAGCCTCACAAAATTTCGTGCTGGTTTGCATTGGTAACATAACCTCCGGCGCGACAGATTCAGAAAATGTGACCGCTACCCGATTTATGATTGCAGCCGCCAGGATGCAGTGATAAAACCGGTAAGTTATTCATAACCGTTCGATATGACAGTGGTGAGGGGAAATGACGCAAGTTTATAATTTTAGCTCCGGCCCAGCGATGCTGCCGGTTGAAGTGCTCCGTCGTGCAGAACAAGAGCTGACAAACTGGCGTGGCCTGGGAACCTCCGTAATGGAGATCAGTCACCGCAGCAAAGAGTTTATTCAGGTTGCTGAAGAGGCGGAGCAGGACTTCCGTGATCTGCTAAAAATACCGGCTAATTACAAAGTATTATTCTGTCACGGTGGGGCACGTGCGCAGTTTGCTGCCGTGCCTGGCAACCTGCTCGGCACTGCTTCCAGTGCAGACTATGCCGACGGCGGATACTGGGCGCACAGCGCCATCAAAGAAGCGCAAAAATATTGCTCCCCGCGCACCCTGGATGTCAAAACCACACGCGACGGTAAACGCGCGATTCTGCCGATGCGGGAATGGGACGTAAGTGATGCATCCGCCTATCTGCATTTCTGCCCGAATGAAACTATCGACGGTATTGCGATCGACGAGCAGCCTGACTTTGGCAGCAAAACGGTGGTCGCAGATTTCTCCTCTACCATTCTGTCCCGCCCGATTGATGTCAGCCGCTATGGCGTGATCTATGCCGGTGCGCAGAAAAACGTCGGGCCTGCAGGCTTAACGCTGGTGATTGTGCGCGAAGATCTGTTAGGTCAGGCGCAGGCGTCAGTGCCGTCAATCCTCGATTATAAAGTGTTGGCCGACAACGATTCGATGTTTAACACCCCGCCAACGTTCGCCTGGTACCTTTCGGGACTGGTATTCAAATGGCTGAAAGAGAAGGGCGGTGTGGCAGAAATCGACCGGATCAATCAGGCCAAAGCTGACCTGCTGTACGGCGTGATTGATCACAGCGGCTTCTACCGCAACGATGTGGCGACTGACAACCGTTCACGCATGAATATCCCTTTCCAGCTGGCCGACGCGTCGCTGGATGCATTATTCCTTGAAGAGTCTTTCAAGGCGGGACTGCATGCGCTGAAAGGACATCGGGTAGTCGGGGGCATGCGTGCTTCTATCTATAATGCCATGCCGCTGGAAGGCGTTAAGGCGCTGACCGACTTTATGGTTGATTTTGAACGCCGTCACGGCTGATTAATGACATATCAGCATTGATGCTGATGCCAGACCTCGTCAGATGGCGAGGTCTTCGTATTTTTTGAGGATTTCGTTTCACATGCAGGACTCCCTGACTCTCCAACCCATCGCCCGCGTTCATGGCACGGTAAATCTGCCCGGTTCTAAGAGCGTATCAAACCGTGCATTACTGCTGGCTGCCCTCGCTAAAGGTACTACCCGTCTGACTAACTTACTCGACAGCGATGATGTTAAGCACATGCTCAATGCGCTTAGCGCACTGGGTGTAAGCTATACGCTCTCCAGCGATCGCCGGGTATGTGAGGTCACGGGGAATGCCGGCCCTCTGCAATCATCACAGCCTTTGTCGCTTTTCCTGGGCAATGCCGGCACCGCGATGCGTCCACTGGCCGCGGCGCTCTGCCTGGGACAGCAGGATATCGAACTGACCGGCGAGCCGCGGATGAAAGAACGTCCAATCGGCCATCTGGTTGATGCATTACGTCAGGGCGGCGCCAGCATCGAGTATCTGGAGAATCAGGATTATCCGCCGCTGCGCTTACGCGGCGGATTTACCGGCGGAGACGTCAGCGTGGATGGCAGCGTCTCCAGCCAGTTCCTGACGGCATTATTGATGACTGCGCCGCTAGCTGAGCAGGATACCCGCATCACCATCAAAGGTGAGTTGGTTTCCAAACCCTACATCGACATTACGCTACACCTGATGCGTTGCTTTGGTGTTGAGGTTGAAAACCAGAACTATCAGCACTTTCTGATTAAAGGACAGCAGCAGTATCAGTCGCCAGGCGATTATCTGGTTGAAGGCGATGCCTCTTCCGCATCCTATTTCCTCGCTGCGGCTGCGATTAAAGGTGGCACGGTGCGGGTCACCGGCATTGGCCGCCAGAGCGTGCAGGGCGATATCCGTTTTGCGGACGTACTGGAAAAGATGGGCGCGAAGATTGAGTGGGGCGATGACTATATTGCCTGCACTGCCGGCACGTTACGCGCCATTGATATGGACATGAACCATATCCCGGATGCGGCGATGACCATTGCCACCACGGCACTGTTTGCCGAAGGCACGACCCAGTTGCGTAACATTTATAACTGGCGGGTGAAAGAGACCGATCGGCTGAGTGCTATGGCTACCGAGCTGCGTAAAGTGGGTGCGGAAGTGGAAGAGGGCCACGATTATATTCGTATTACGCCGCCGGCTACCCTTATTCATGCGGATATTGGCACCTATAACGATCACCGCATGGCGATGTGTTTTTCATTAGTCGCGCTCTCCGATACGCCGGTCACCATTCTCGATCCGGGCTGTACGGCAAAAACCTTCCCTGACTATTTCGACCAGCTGGCTAAGATCAGCCAGCCAGCCTGATAGCCTCTCTCCGGTGCGAAATCGCACCGGAAATCCTCATATTATCTGGCCGTATCGCGGCAGAAATCCTCTGATTTACCTGGAATTATTAACACCGTCAGTGCGAAAGGGTAACCAAGGTGGGTTGGGCAGCGTATAATGCTAGTCATTACCGATGGCCGACAGGCCGAAGAGCGCGCAGCAACAGGAGGGAATAATGACAGTAACTGCCCCGGTCATAACTATCGATGGGCCAAGTGGTGCGGGAAAAGGGACCCTGTGCAAAGCGATGGCGGAAGCGTTGCAGTGGCATCTGCTGGATTCCGGTGCGATTTACCGCGTACTGGCATTAGCGGCGTTGCATCATCAGGTCGATATCGAATCTGAAGAAGCGCTGGTGCCGATTGCGGCACATCTGGATGTGCGCTTTGTGTCACAAAATGGCGAAATGCAGGTCATCCTCGAAGGTGAAGATGTTACCGGTGAAATTCGGACTCAGGAGGTCAGCAACACCGCCTCCCGCGTGGCGGCTTTCCCGCGTGTCCGTGAAGCGTTACTGCGCCGTCAGCGCGGTTTTCGCGAAGCGCCAGGCTTAATTGCCGACGGTCGCGATATGGGCACAGTGGTTTTTCCGGATGCGCCGGTCAAAATTTTTCTTGATGCCAGCGCGGAAGAGCGCGCCCAGCGCCGTATGCTACAGTTGCAGGATAATGGCTTTAATGTTAACTTTGATCGCCTTTTAGCCGAGATAAAAGAACGTGATGACCGCGATCGCAATCGCGCAATTGCGCCTTTAGTACCCGCTGACGATGCCCTGATGCTGGATTCTACAAAAATGTCCATCGATCAAGTCATTGAAAAAGCGCTACACTATGCCCGTGAAAAGCTGGGCATTACGGCTTAACTGAATTTTATCACCCTGTACCACGGACCCGGTGCTGGGCATGTGAAACAACCCCATCCGACATGAAGTCAGATGGACGTTAAATTGAAGAATCCTGAAGATTATCAATATGACTGAATCTTTTGCTCAACTATTTGAAGAATCCTTAAAAACAATCGAAACCCGCCCGGGTTCTATCGTTCGTGGCATCGTCGTTTCTATCGACAAAGATGTCGTTCTGGTTGATGCGGGCCTGAAATCTGAATCTGCAATTCCTGCAGAGCAGTTCAAGAACGCAGCCGGCGAACTGGAAATCCAGGTTGGCGACGAAGTTGATGTTGCTCTGGATGCAGTGGAAGACGGCTTCGGTGAAACCCTGCTGTCCCGTGAGAAAGCTAAGCGCCATGAAGCCTGGATCACGCTGGAGAAAGCTTACGAAGACGCTGAAACTGTTACCGGTGTTATCAACGGCAAAGTTAAAGGTGGCTTCACAGTTGAGCTGAACGGTATCCGTGCGTTCCTGCCAGGTTCACTGGTCGATGTTCGTCCGGTGCGCGATACGCTGCACCTGGAAGGCAAAGAGCTTGAATTCAAAGTGATCAAGCTGGATCAGAAACGCAACAACGTCGTGGTTTCACGTCGTGCGGTTATCGAATCCGAAAACAGCGCAGAGCGCGATCAGCTGCTGGAAAACCTGCAGGAAGGCATGGAAGTCAAAGGTATCGTTAAGAACCTCACTGACTACGGTGCATTCGTGGATCTGGGTGGCGTTGACGGCCTGCTGCACATCACTGACATGGCCTGGAAACGCGTTAAGCATCCAAGCGAAATCGTCAATGTGGGCGACGAAATCACTGTTAAAGTGCTGAAGTTCGACCGCGAGCGTACCCGCGTATCCCTCGGCCTGAAACAGCTGGGCGAAGATCCATGGGTGGCTATCGCTAAGCGCTATCCGGAAGGCACTCGCCTGACCGGTCGTGTAACCAACCTGACTGATTACGGCTGCTTCGTGGAAATCGAAGAAGGCGTTGAAGGTCTGGTACACGTGTCTGAAATGGACTGGACCAACAAAAACATCCATCCGTCTAAAGTTGTTAACGTAGGCGACGTGGTTGAAGTTATGGTTCTGGACATTGACGAAGAGCGTCGTCGTATCTCCCTGGGTCTGAAGCAGTGTAAATCTAACCCATGGCAGCAGTTCGCTGAGACGCACAACAAAGGCGATCGTGTTGAAGGTAAAATCAAGTCAATCACTGACTTCGGTATCTTCATCGGCCTGGACGGCGGCATCGACGGTCTGGTTCACCTGTCTGACATCTCCTGGAACGCGACTGGCGAAGAAGCCGTTCGTGAGTACAAAAAAGGCGACGAAATCGCTGCCGTTGTACTGCAGGTCGATGCAGAGCGTGAGCGTATCTCTCTGGGCGTTAAGCAACTGGCAGAAGATCCGTTCAACAACTACATCACGCTGAACAAGAAAGGCGCTATCGTTAACGGCAAAGTAACTGCTGTTGATGCTAAAGGTGCTACAGTTGAATTAGCAGACGGCGTTGAGGGTTACCTGCGCGCTTCTGAAGCTTCACTGGACCGCATTGAAGATGCCACTCTGGTTCTGAGCGTTGGCGACGACGTTGAAGCTAAATTCACCGGCGTTGATCGTAAAAACCGTGTTGTTAGCCTGTCTGTCCGTGCGAAAGACCAGGCTGATGAGAAAGAAGCCATCAATACTGTTAACACCAAACAGGAAGAAGGTAACTTCTCTAACGCCATGGCTGAAGCGTTCAAAGCGGCTAAAGGCGAGTAATCGACCTGAAGCACCGGGTGGGCAACCACCCGGTTTCGGTAAAAGCTGTCATACATTCCCAGAGGGATAAACCGGAGGTTACATGACCAAGTCAGAACTGATCGAAAGACTGGCGGGACAGCATACTCATATACCGGCGAAAGTCGTTGAGGATGCAGTAAAAGAGATGCTTGAGCACATGGCCACTACGCTGGCACAGGGCGAACGCATCGAAATCCGGGGATTCGGCAGCTTTTCTTTGCACTATCGCGCTCCGCGTACTGGTCGTAACCCTAAAACGGGTGACAAAGTGGATCTGGAAGGTAAATACGTTCCCCACTTCAAGCCAGGCAAAGAACTGCGCGATCGCGCAAATATCTACGGCTAAGCCGATACCGAACCAGACAAACGACATCTCCGGATGTCGTTTTTTTTGCCTGCTATTTTTCAGCACTGACACCTGGAGCTGACATCCGGATTAGTGCAACCCACTCTGCAAGCCCTGCGGATTAATGCGATGCCGCTCGCTACTGCCTGATTACCTGCTTTCACCTCTTCGCCAACCGTTCAGAATAAACACATTCATCAGAATGGATGTGATTATGCTGACATGGATAGTTTTAGCCCGGCTGGCAGTTGTTGCTACGTTGCCTTTACTGTTTATCGCCCGACTTCCCTCTGGCGGTATCATTCTCGGCTTGCTATTAACCGGGATCATTTTACTGCACAGTCGCCCGCAAAGCCTGCGCATAACCGGGATCGCCCTGATGTTTCTGGCATGGGCAACTAATGATGCACGATTAATGGTCAGAGATATTGAACACCATGCCGAGCGGCCAGCGACTTACAGCATCCGTATTAGCGAACTGAGAAAGGAGAGAAAGCAAATCAGGGTTCGTCTGCTGAAAGAGGGCGAAAAGATGCTGTTTCCGCCGCGTTTTGCCTGGCTTTACTTTGATGCCGATCCTGAGCAGTACTGTCCCGGCCAGCGCTGGACCATGAAGCTGCGTTTACGCGCGGTTCATGCCCGACTGAATGAGGGGGGGTTTGATGCGCAGCGTTTTGCGCTGGCGAATAATACACCGCTTCAGGGACGCATTATTCATCAGGTAGCTGACAATCGGGCGTGTAACTGGCGCTGGCGATTTATCCTATGGCACCGCAGGCAGACCACCGCCTTACCGTCGCAGGCTACGTTAGAGGCCCTGGCTTTCGGCATCCGGGATGACCTGAGCCGTGAAACACGACAGCTGTTACGGGATACCGGTACCGCCCACCTGATGGCGATATCAGGCATGCACATTGCGCTGGCGGCCGGTTGCGGCTGGCTACTGGCGCGCGGGATGCAGTACAGGTTGCCGGCACGCTACATCAGCTATGGCTTCCCGCTGATGATAAGCTGGCTGTTCGCTGCGCTCTATAGCTGGCTGTCAGGCGCGCATCCTCCTGCCGAGCGTGCTTTGCTGGCGCTTACGCTCTGGGCTCTCACCCGTTTTGCCAGTGTGCAGCTGAATAGCTGGCAGGTCTGGACATATTGCGTGGCGCTGCTGTTGATTCTCGATCCGCTAACCGTGCTGTCGGAAAGCTTCTGGCTCTCAACGCTGGCCGTCGCCATGCTGTTAATCTGGTATCACTGGTTCCCGCTTCCGTGGCGATTTCATCATCAACGGC
The DNA here is from genome assembly GCF_053474785.1 of Pantoea sp. PGP6. Lineage (NCBI taxonomy): Bacteria > Pseudomonadati > Pseudomonadota > Gammaproteobacteria > Enterobacterales > Erwiniaceae > Pantoea > Pantoea sp. PGP6. Next base: position 2,923,785 of record NZ_JBQBMA010000001.1, on the reverse strand, counting down.
GCTGGTTGCCCGTGCAGTTGCTGCATCTTCAACTGGGAATGCTGATCCTGATGGCACCGCTGCAGGTGGGGATTTTTAACGGACTGAGTCTGACTGCGCTGGTGGCCAATGTGGTGGCCATTCCCGTAGTGTCGTTTATCACCGTGCCACTGATTCTTATCGCAATGCTGCTGCCTGTACCGGCGTTATCGCTGCTATTCTGGCAGGCTGCCGACCTGTCGTTACGGGCGTTACTACAGAGTCTGGCAGCATTGCCACCCGGCTGGTGGCCACTGCACAGCACTGCATTTTTCGCGGTGCTGGTATGGGGTGGGTTGATCGTATGGCGGACCCAGCTGTTCTTTTCTCTGCCTGTGAGCAGCAGCGCAATCGCGCTAGCGATGGTATTGAGTCGCCAGCCGCCGCAGGGGCAGGGATGGCGCATCGATATGCTGGATGTTGGCCACGGTTTAAGTATGGTGATCAGCCAGGGCGATGAGGCGGTACTGTATGATACCGGTCCGCGCTGGCAGACCGACAATGCTGGCAGCCGGGTGATTATTCCGTGGCTGGAGCGAAAACAGCTGCGGTTGCAACAGGTGATTCTCAGCCATAAACATCTCGACCATACTGGCGGCCTGGAATCGATAACAGCACGCTGGCCGGCGGTGAAAGTGCGCAGCGCGCTGGCAAACAACGCCCACTTACCCTGCGTACGCGGTACGCAATGGCGCTGGCAGCAACTCCACTTTGAAGTACTCTGGCCACTGTCGATACCAACGGTGGGCGACAACAACGATTCCTGTGTGATCATCGTTGATGACGGCCAGGTCAGAGTCATGTTAACCGGCGATATTGAGGCGCTGGCGGAACGTCAACTGGTTGCGCTGGAGAAACAACGTCTCAGGGTCGATATTCTGCAGGTGCCGCACCATGGCAGCCGCACCTCCTCAACCCGGCTGCTGTTGCGCAGTACGGCGGGAAAGACCGCTATAGCCTCGCTGGCACGCTACAATGCATGGCGGATGCCCGCCAAAAGCGTACTGGAGAATTATCAGCGGGCCAGCTTTAACTGGTTCGATACCGGGCAATCGGGTCAGATAAGCATCACTATTCAACAGGGTAAAATTGCGGTTTCTGGTCTGCGCGATCAATTAATGCCCCGTTGGTATCATCAGTGGTTTGGCGTCAAACGCGAATCCAGGTAGAATGGCCGGCTATTTCCAACAGCGTGAATAAATAATGCATCTAGATAAAGATCTCTCTACGTGGCAGACATTCCGCCGACTCTGGCCGATGATCGCGCCTAACAAGGCGGGATTAATTGTGGCCTCCATTGCCCTGATTATTAACGCTGCGGGCGACGCCTTAATGCTCTCCCTGTTGAAACCGTTACTGGATGATGGGTTTGGTAAAGCCGATAAATCGGTGATGCTGTGGATGCCGTTGGTGGTTATTGGCCTGATGCTGATCCGCGGCGTGACCAGTTATATCTCCAGTTACTGCATCTCCTGGGTTTCTGGCAACGTGGTCATGAATATCCGCCGTCGGCTATTCAGCCATATGATGGGCATGCCGGTATCATTCTTTGACCAGCAGTCAACCGGTACCCTGCTGTCACGCATCACCTATGATTCCGAACAGGTAGCTTCTTCCTCTTCTGGTGCGCTGGTGACGGTAGTGCGTGAAGGTGCGTCGATTATTGGCCTGTTCATCATGATGTTCTACTACAGCTGGCAGCTGTCGTTGATTCTGATTGTTCTGGCACCGATCGTTTCTTTTGCTATCCGCACCGTCTCTAAGCGTTTCCGTAATATCAGTAAAACCATGCAAAATACCATGGGGCAGGTGACCACCAGCGCTGAGCAGATGCTGAAGGGCCATAAAGAAGTGCTGATTTTTGGCGGTCAGGAGATTGAATCTGAGCGCTTTGCCCGGGTCAGTAATCGCATGCGTCAGCAGGGAATGAAGCTGGTTTCAGCCTCATCAATTTCCGATCCGGTGATTCAGCTGATCGCATCTCTGGCACTGGCTTTCGTGCTTTACGCCGCCAGCTTCCCCAGCGTAATGGATACCCTGACGGCCGGTACTATCACCGTGGTGTTCTCATCGATGATCGCGCTGATGCGTCCATTGAAATCACTGACTAACGTCAATGCTCAATTCCAGCGCGGTATGGCCGCCTGTCAGACGCTGTTCTCTATTCTGGACAGCAAGCAGGAAGTGGATAACGGCAGCCGTGAAATTACCCGTGCGAAGGGCGATATTGAGTTCCGCAACGTCACCTTTACCTATCCGGGGCGTGATGTGCCGGCGCTGCGCAATATCAATCTCTCTCTGCCGGCAGGCAAAACGGTTGCTCTGGTGGGTCGCTCCGGTTCCGGTAAGTCGACCATGGCCAGCTTGCTGACTCGCTTTTACGACATTCAGCAGGGAGAAATCCTGCTGGACGGTTACGATCTGCGCGAGTACACCTTACGTTCGCTGCGTAATCAGGTGGCGCTGGTGTCGCAGAATGTTCATCTGTTCAATGACACCATTGCCAATAACATCGCCTATGCCCGCAGCGAGCAGTACAGCCGCGCGGAGATCGAAAAGGCCGCAACCATGGCGCATGCCATGGACTTCATCAATAAGATGGATCAAGGGCTGGATACGGTGATCGGCGAAAACGGCGTGCTGCTGTCAGGCGGCCAGCGTCAGCGTATTGCGATTGCGCGTGCCCTGTTACGTGATTGTCCTATTTTGATCCTGGATGAAGCAACATCGGCACTGGATACGGAATCCGAGCGGGCCATTCAGTCAGCGCTGGACGAACTGCAGAAGAACCGTACCTCACTGGTGATTGCCCACCGACTCTCTACCATCGAAAAAGCGGATGAAATCGTGGTGATCGAAGATGGTCAGATTGTTGAGCGCGGAACGCATCAGGTGCTGTTAGCAGAGCGCGGAGCCTATGCACAGCTGCACAAGATGCAATTCGGCCAATGATTGAGCGTATCTGGAGTGGTCGTTCACCCTTATGGCTGCTGTTATGGCCACTGAGCCTGCTGTATGGGGCGATCACCACTCTGATTCGATTCAGTTATCAGCGCGGCTGGCGTAAAAGCTGGCGCGCACCGCTGCCGGTGGTGGTGGTGGGCAATCTGACGGCTGGCGGCAATGGCAAAACGCCGGTAGTCATCTGGCTGGTCGAAGCATTGCAACAGCGCGGTCTGCGTGCGGGCGTGGTGTCGCGTGGCTACGGCGGTAAAGCCGAGCAGTATCCGCTGCTGGTTACCGGGCAGACCTCCACCGAACAGGCTGGAGATGAGCCGGTACTGATCGCCCAGCGCACCGGTGCGCCGGTGGCCGTAGCGCCAAAGCGGCGGCTGGCGATTGAAGCGCTGCTGAAACAGGGGCCGTTAGATGTGATCATCACCGATGATGGCCTGCAGCACTATGCGCTCCAGCGCGACCGCGAAATTGTGGTGGTGGATGGGGTACGTCGTTTTGGCAATGGCTGGTGGCTACCGGCCGGGCCGATGCGGGAACGTGCCAGTCGGCTGAGTCAGGTGGATGCGATTGTGGTTAACGGCGGCGAAGCGCAGCACGGTGAGATAGCCATGCAGCTTCAGCCTGGGCTGGCGACGCATTTGCTGACCGGCGAAACCCGGCCGGTTGATCAGCTTGATCCGGTTATCGCCATGGCCGGTATCGGGCATCCGCCGCGCTTCTTTACCACACTGAAACAGCTGGGCATCATCCCGGTGGCAGAAGTCGCCTTTGCCGATCATCACGCTTACAGTCAGGATGAGCTGGCGCGTCTGACAACAGACGGACAGCCGCTGCTGATGACCGAAAAGGATGCGGTGAAATGCCGCCACTTTGCCCAGCCCAACTGGTGGTATCTGCCGGTTGATGCCCGTCTGCAGGGCACGGCAGTCACCCCATTGCTGGACGATATCGAACAGCTGTGCCGCAGCGGTCAGGCGCGCAACTAGTCACCAGACCGGATAAGGAAGAGAATGAACCCTCTGCATTCACTTTCATTACAGCAAACACGTCACCTTCATCTCGCCGCGCAGGGCCTGCTGCGTCCACCGCGCCAGCGCGCCCGCTATCAGGATCTGATTGACTGCATCTCCCGTATGTCGCTGCTGCAAATCGATACCATTAATGTTGTGGCCCGTAGCCCCTATCTGGTGCTGTTCAGTCGCCTCGGTGACTATCCTCCGGTGTGGCTGGAACAGGCGCTGGCGCAGGGCGAGGTGTTTGAATACTGGGCACACGAGGCCTGTTTTATTCCGCGAGCCGACTACAGATTGCTGCGTCATCGTATGCTGTCGCCGGAACGGCTGGGCTGGAAGTACAATGCGCAATGGGTCGCTGACCACCAGCAGGAAATCGCTGAATTACTGCAGCAAATCCGCGAAAACGGCCCGGTACGCGCAGCGGACTTTGCGCATGCCGCGAATCATAAGCCGGGATGGTGGGCGTGGAAACCGCACAAGCGGCATCTGGAAAATCTGTTCAGTGCCGGTGAGCTGATGGTCGCTGAACGCCGCAATTTTCAACGGGTATACGATTTGCGCAGCCGGGTGATGCCCGACTGGCAGGATGCTCTGCACAGCATCAGCGAAGCTGAGGCTACCCGTCTGATGTTACTTAACAGCGCCCGCAGTCTCGGCATTTTTCGCGGCAGCTGGCTGGCAGACTATTACCGCCTGAAACGGGTGCCGCTCAGCACCTTTCTGGCAGAAGCGCAGGAAGCGGGCGATCTGATTGCGGTGACGGCCGACGGGCTGGGCGACATGTGGCTGCATCGCGATTTGCTGCCGATGCTTGAGAACCCGCTGCAGGCGACACACAGTGCGCTTTTATCACCATTTGACCCGGTGGTCTGGGACCGCAAGCGTGCGCTGGAACTGTTCAGCTTTGATTACCGCATCGAGTGTTATACGCCAGCGGCTAAGCGCAAATTTGGTTATTTTGTCCTGCCGATGCTGCATCGTGGTGAGATAAAAGGCCGGCTGGATGCCCGTATGTTGCGTCAGTCAAAGCAGCTGGAGATTAAAAATATCTGGCTTGAGCCGCAGACGCGGGTCACGTTGCGATTTGTGCAGGATATCCGGCGGGCGATTGAGCGCTTTGCGGCATGGCAGGGGGCGGAAACCGTCTCGCTGCTGCAGGCACCGGCCTCGCTGCGACAGCACTGGCCGGCCCAGTGGTCGCTGAATCGCGAAGCGGGTAGCCCGTGATGTGCTGATACGTTTTACGCCCTCCCGCCCGGGCTGGGCTATGGTATGCTTTACCCCTTACGCATTCGGTCCCTGATGGAGGACATATGGATCATCGTTTACTCGAAATCGTTGCCTGCCCGGTGTGCAATGGCAAACTCTACTATAACAATGCGCAGCAGGAGCTGATCTGCAAACCGGACGGCCTGGCGTTTCCGGTGCGTGACGGCATTCCGGTGTTACTGGAAAATGAAGCCCGTACGCTCTCTGTTGAAGAGATTCATCCATGAGTTTTACCGCCATCATTCCTGCGCGTTATGCGTCAACCCGCTTACCGGGTAAGCCGCTGGTCGATATCCACGGCAAGCCAATGGTGGTACATGTGATGGAGCGCGCCCGTGAGTCGGGCGCCAGTCGGGTGATCGTCGCGACCGATCATCCGGCGGTGGCGCAGGCGGTTGAAGCTGCAGGCGGTGAAGTCTGCATGACGCGTGCCGATCATCAGTCCGGCACCGAGCGTCTGGCGGAAGTGATCGAAAAATATCAGTTCGCTGATGATGAGATCATCGTCAATGTGCAGGGTGACGAGCCGATGATTCCGGCGGAGATCGTGCGGCAGGTAGCGACCAATCTGGCCGGTTCTGCGGCAGGAATGGCGACGCTGGCGGTGCCAGTCACCGATGCAGAGGAAGCTTTTAATCCGAATGCGGTGAAAGTGGTGATGGACGTTAACGGCTACGCGCTCTATTTTTCACGGGCGACAATCCCGTGGGATCGTGAACGTTATGCCCGCTCACGCGAGCAGATTGGTGACACTCTGCTGCGTCATATTGGCATCTATGCCTACCGTGCCGGCTTTATTCGCCGCTACGTTGCCTGGGCGCCATGCCCGCTGGAACAGATCGAGCTGCTCGAGCAGTTGCGGGTGTTGTGGTACGGCGAAAAGATTCATGTTGCCGTGGCGCAAACCATCCCCAGCGTCGGAGTGGATACGCCAGAAGATCTGCAGCGCGTTCGCGCCGCCATGCAGGCCTGATCAAACGGGGAGACGCTCCCCGTTACTGCGCAATTTTATTGATCCGCCACTAAACTTCTTATCTGTAGTCCCTTCAGGATAGTGTGAAATTCATCTGAGGAGGATGCCGCATGGAACAGCTTAAATCTGAACTGGCGCTGGTACTCGGTGAGAACATCAGTCGTCTCGAAGTAATCAGCGAACATCCACCCACCCGACTTTATGCGCTGTACGATAGTGAAGGTCAGCCGATGCCGGTGATGGCGAAGTATTTCCGTCATCAGGGCCGTGCTGCGCTGGAAGCAAAAAAACTGGCGCTGCTGGGCCATGCCGGATTGATTGCGGTGCCAGCCGTATTTGGTCTGGTGATGAGCCAGCAACCGCCGGTGCATGAAATGCTGCTGCTGGCGCGGCTCAATGGCGTGCCGGCCGAAGCGCCAGCGCGTGATGCTCAACGCTGGCAACAGTTTTGCGAACAGGTAGTGGAAGGGCTACTTGCCTGGCACCGGCTCGACAGCCACGGTCTGGTGGGCACGGTAGACAGTACCCAGGAAAACCACTGGCCCGCCTGGTATGCGCAACGGGTAGAGGTGCTCTGGTCGACCTTAAGTTATCTGCGACCGCCTGCCTTTACGCTGGACGATCGTCAGATTTTGTTCCGCAGCCGGGCGCGGTTAGCGCATCTGTTTCGCGACTTTAACGATCCCTGCGTGCTGGTTCACGGTAACGTCAGGCTGCAAAGTATGCTGAAAAATCCCCGCAGCGATCAGCTGCTGGCGATGACGCAGCCGGGTACGATTCTCTGGGCACCGCGTGAATACGATCTGATTCAGCTTGATGAGTCACCCGCTGAGACCGCACTGCTGCACGCCTATCTGCAACGCGCGCCAGTTGCTGAAGGCTTTGTCTGGCGGCGCTGGCTCTATCAGTTGTGGGATTGTATCGATCGGCTGGTGCAGACCGGCGAATTTGACCGGCCACGTTTCGACCACGCGCGCGCACAGCTACTCCCCTGGCTCGGATGACCGCGTTTCCTCTCCCTTCAGCCGCTGCAGTACCGTACCCAGCGTTTCATAAACTGCCCGCTCGCTGTGACTCAGCCAGATTGATGATGGAATGGCGCGCTCCCAGCCATTGAGCGGCGAGGTTATCGCTAACTGGTTGGCCGGCGCGGCAATCGGGTTCAGTCCCACTGCATGGAAAAAGCGCATCGCCCGCGGCAGATGATTGGCTGAGCTGATCAGCAGGAACGGGCGTTGACCCACTTCGCTCTTTACCGCCTGAGCTTCATCAGCAGTATCCCGCGGCTGATCGAGAATCTGAATATGATCCGCTGGTACGCCCAGACTTTCAGCCACCTGCGCGGCCACCGAGGCACTGCTGCGCGGGTTAGTGCCGCCTGCGGCACCGGTAAAAATCAACGTGGCATGTGGATAGCGACGCCACTGACGTACTCCTTCCGCCACGCGCGGCAGGCTGTTATTGAGCAGGTTCGAACTGGGCGCCCAGTCAGGATTAAAGGTATAGCCGCCACCGAGTACCACGATGTAATCGACCGGCTGTGTGCCGTTCCAGGTCGGATAGCGGCTATCAAGTGGCAACAGCAGGCGGTCAGCCAGCGGCTGCAGGCTCAGCAGTAGCAAAAACAGCCAGCTGGCGGAGATTAAAATTTTGCCGCTTTTCTGCCAGTCGGTGAACCAAAGCAATAAAATACCGAGCGCCATCAGCAAAAGCAGAAACGGCAGGGGTAACAACAGCCCGCCGATCACTTTTTTCAGGGTAAAAAACATCTAAAAAGACTCCTGTTGTCCGAAAAAACAGCAGCCGGAAGGGAAGATGGGGATGAAAGGTTCATTCTTCTGGTGCCTGTGACAAAATAGCACAAGTCTCACCGCAGCATACCGGAGCGCATGCCATGCAGGATCGTAACTTTGACGATCTCGCGGATAAATTTTCGCAAAATATATACGGCACCACCAAAGGGCGAGTGCGCCAGGCGATCCTGTGGGATGAGCTGGAAACCATTCTGCCCGGACTGTCACCGCATCCGCTGTCGGTTCTCGATGCGGGCGGCGGGGTTGGCCAGGTCTCCAGCGGGCTGGCCGCGCGCGGTCACCAGGTTTTGCTGTGTGATCTCTCCGGTGAGATGTTGCGCCGGGCCGAGGAAAATGCCGCAGCGCAGGGTGTGAGCCACAACATGCAATTCAAACAAATTAGCGCACAGCAGGTGGGCGAACATTTGGATAAGCCGGTGGATCTGGTATTGTTTCACGCTGTGCTTGAATGGGTCGCGGAACCGGAAAAAGTGCTGAAGGCGTTGTTTGATCTGTTGCGTCCGGGCGGCGTGATGTCGCTGATGTTTTATAACCTGCACGGCCTGACGCTTCGCACCTTAACGCTCGGCAACTTCGGTTATCTGCGGACCAATCTGACCAAACGTAAAAAGCGTACGCTGTCGCCTGACTATCCGCGCGATCCCGATCAGGTCTACCGCTGGCTGGAAGCGTGCGGTTTCGTCATTGAGCAACGCGCCGGGATCCGGGTGTTCAGTGATTATATGAAGCCGCCGAAAGGCGAGCCTAAAAGCGACGAAGAAATTATTGAGATGGAGCGGCGTTACTGCCGTCAGGAACCCTTTTTGAGCTTAGGGCGCTATATCCATGTAACTGCGCGCAAACCCGGGCAGAAGGACGAATTATGAGTGAATTTTCCCAGACGGTACCTGAACTGGTATCCTGGGCGCGCAAGAATGACTTCTCTCTTGCGCTGCCAGTAGAACGTCTGGCCTTTTTGCTGGCTATCGCCACCCTCAACGGTGAGCGGATGGATGGCGAAATGAGTGAAGGCGATCTGATTGATGCTTTCCGTCACGTCAGTAAGGCTTTCGAACAAACCCATGAAACCGTGTTGGTTCGCGCCAACAACGCCATCAACGACATGGTGCGACAGCGCCTGCTTAACCGCTTTACCAGCGAACTGACCGAAGGCAATGCCATCTATCGTCTGACCCCGCTGGCGATCGGCATTACCGATTACTACATCCGTCAGCGTGAGTTTTCGACCTTACGCCTGTCGATGCAGCTCTCCATCGTAGCCAATGAGCTTAAGCGGGCAGCCGATGCTGCGCAGGAAAACGGGGATGAGTTTCACTGGCATCGCAATGTCTTCGCGCCGCTGAAATACTCGGTGGCTGAGATATTTGACAGCATCGACATGACCCAGCGTCTGATGGATGAACAGCAGCAGGCGGTGAAAAACGATATCGCTGAACTGCTGAATAAAGACTGGCGCGCGGCGATCTCCAGTTGTGAAATGCTGCTGTCGGAAACCTCCGGTACGCTGCGTGAACTGCAGGATACGCTGGAAGCGGCAGGCGACAAGCTGCAGGAGAACCTGCTGCGGATTCAGGATGCGACGCTGAACAGCCCGGATCTGGGCTTCGTCGATAAGCTGGTGTTTGACCTGCAAAGCAAACTTGACCGCATTACCAGTTGGGGCCAGCAGGCGATCGACCTGTGGATCGGCTACGACCGCCACGTACACAAATTTATTCGTACCGCCATCGACATGGACAAAAACCGCGTCTTTGCCCAGCGTCTGCGGGTTTCGGTGCAGAACTACTTCGATGCGCCGTGGGCGCTGACCTATGCCAACGCCGATCGCCTGTATGACATGCGCGATGAAGAGCTGACGCTGCGTAATGACGAAGTGATGGGCGAACTGCCGGCCGAGATGGAGTACGAAGAGTTCAACGAAATTCGCGAACAGCTGGCAGCGATGATTGAAGAGGCGCTGCAGATCTACAAAACGCAACAAAAACCGCTCAACCTCGCGTCAGTGATGCGTGACTACCTGGCTCAGTACCCCCGCGCCCGTCATTTTGACCTGGCGCGGATTGTGGTCGACCAGGCGGTACGCCTTGGCGTAGCGGAAGCTGATTTAGCCGGTTTGCCTGTGGAATGGCAAGCCATCAATGATTACGGAGCCAAGGTGCAGGCACATGTCATCGACAAATATTGAACAAGTGATGCCGGTTAAGCTGGCACAGGCACTGGCAAATCCGATCTTTCCCGCGCTCGACAGCCAGTTGCGCGCCGGACGACATATCGGTATTGAAGAGCTGGACAATCACGCTTTTCTGATGGATTACCAGGCATTTCTCGAAGAGTTTTACAGCCGCTACAACGTTGAATTGATTCGTGCGCCGGAAGGTTTTTTCTATCTTCGTCCGCGTTCAACCACGCTGATCCCGCGCTCGGTGCTGTCTGAGTTAGACATGATGGTCGGAAAAATTCTCTGCTATCTCTACCTCAGCCCGGAACGGCTGGCGAATGAAGGCATCTTCACCCAGCAGGAGCTGTATGACGAACTGCTGTCGCTGGCCGATGAGAGCAAGTTGCTGAAGCTGGTTAACCAGCGTTCAACCGGCTCGGATCTCGATCGCACCAAACTGCAGGAAAAAGTCCGCGCGTCGCTGAGCCGTCTGCGCCGCCTCGGTATGGTGTGGTTTTTCGGTAACGACAGCAGCAAATTCCGTATCACCGAATCGGTGTTCCGCTTTGGCGCTGATGTGCGTAGCGGTGATGATGCCCGCGAAGCGCAACTGCGGCTGATCCGTGATGGCGAGGCGATGCTGCTGGAGAATGCCACGGCTGCGGTTGACGCCGATGAAGGCGAGGAACAGGAAAGCGATGCGAGTGAGAACGCAGAGGAACAACAGGCATGATTGAGCGCGGAAAATTTCGGTCGCTTACGCTGATCAACTGGAACGGCTTCTTTGCCCGCACGTTTGATCTCGATGAATTAGTCACCACCCTGTCAGGCGGTAACGGTGCGGGGAAATCCACCACCATGGCCGCGTTTGTTACCGCGCTGATCCCCGATTTGACGCTGTTGCACTTCCGGAACACCACCGAAGCGGGAGCGACCTCCGGTTCACGCGATAAGGGCCTGCACGGTAAACTGCGCGCCGGCGTCTGCTACTCAATGCTCGACGTGGTGAACTCCCGCCATCAGCGGGTGGTGGTGGGCGTCCGTCTGCAGCAAATCGCGGGTCGGGATAAAAAGGTCGACATCAAGCCGTTCAGTATTCATGGCCTGCCGACCGACACCAACCCGACGGATATGCTGACGGAGATCCTTAACAGCCGTCAGGCGCGCGTACTGCCGCTTAACGAAGTTAAAGAACGCGTTGAGGCGCAGGAAGGCGTTCAGTTCCGCGCCTACAGCTCGATTACCGATTATCACGCCATGCTGTTTGATCTGGGTGTGGTGCCGCGTCGTCTGCGTTCTGCCAGCGATCGCAGTAAGTTTTACCGCCTGATTGAAGCCTCGCTTTACGGCGGTATCTCCAGCGCGATTACCCGCTCACTGCGTGATTACCTGCTGCCGGAAAACAGCGGCGTGCGTAAAGCCTTCCAGGACATGGAAGCGGCGCTGCGCGAGAACCGCATGACGCTGGAAGCGATTCGCGTTACTCAGTCGGACCGCGATCTGTTTAAGCATCTGATTTCGGAAGCAACCAGCTACGTCTCTGCCGACTATATGCGTCACGCTAACGAGCGCCGGGTGCACCTCGACAGTGCATTACAGCTGCGTAATGAGCTGTTCAGCAGCCGCAGCCAGCTCGCCTCTGAACAGTATCGTCACGTCGAAATGGCGCGCGAACTGGCCGAGCACAGCGGGGCGGAAAACGACCTCGAAGTGGATTATCAGGCGGCCAGCGATCACCTGAATCTGGTGCAGACCGCGATGCGCCAGCAGGAAAAGATTGAGCGCTACGACGCCGATATCGAAGACCTGACGCTGCGGCTGGAAGAGCAGAGCGAAGTGGTGGCGGAAGCCCGCGAGATTCAGGAAGAGAATGAAGCGCGGGCCGAAGCGGCCGAACTGGAAGTGGATGAGCTGAAAAGCCAGCTGGCCGACTTCCAGCAGGCGCTTGACGTTCAGCAAACCCGCGCCATTCAGTATCAGCAGGCGCTGCAGGCGCTGGAACGCGCCCGTTCACTCTGTCAGTTGCCTGATTTAACCATCGACAACGCCGCAGAATGGCAGGCCAGCTTCCAGGCCAAAGAGGAGGAGGCGACCGAGCGGTTACTGAACCTCGAGCAAAAGCTGAGCGTGGCCGAGGCGGCGCACAGCCAGTTTGAACAGGCGCTGGCGCTGGTGACCAGCATTGCCGGTGATGTTACCCGTCAGGATGCGTGGCAGACCGGCCGGGCATTGCTGCGCGACGCCAGCAATCAGCGGCATCACGCTGAGCAGCTCTCTTCGCTGCGTCTGCGGCTCAACGAGCTGGAACAGCGTCTGCGCGAGCAGCATGAGGCTGAGCGCTTGCTGGCGGAGTTCTGTAAGCGCCAGGGACAGCACTATGAAGCCGATGCGCTGGAAGGTTTGCAGCGCGAACTTGAAGCACAGATTGAGCAGCTGAACAGCAGCGTCGCGGACGCGGGTGAGCAGCGCATGATGATGCGCCAGGAGCTGGAACAGCTGCGCGAACGGATCGCCACGCTAACGGCCCGGGCACCGCACTGGCTGGCGGCGCAGGAAATCCTGACGCAGCTTAGTGAGCAGACCGGGCAGGCGCTGACCAGCAGTCAGGACGTGACCGAATATATGCAGCAGCTGCTGGAGCGGGAACGTGAAACCACCGTTGAACGTGACGAAGTGGCGGCGCGTAAACGCGATATCGAGCAGCAGATTGAACGTCTCAGCCAGCCTGGCGGTGCCGAAGATGCGCGCCTGAACCAACTGGCCGAACGCTTCGGCGGCGTCTTGCTGTCCGAAATTTATGATGATGTCACGCTGGATGACGCGCCTTACTTCTCGGCGTTGTACGGTCCGTCGCGTCACGCGATTGTGGTACCCGATCTGTCGCTGGTGCGCGAGCAGCTCGACGGACTGGAAGAGTGCCCGGAAGATCTCTACCTGATCGAGGGCGATCCGCAATCTTTCGATGACAGCGTATTCAGCGTCGATGAGCTGCAGAATGCGGTGGTGGTAAAAGTCGCGGAGCGTCAGTGGCGCTATTCGCGTTTCCCGAAAATACCGCTGTTTGGTCGTGCCGCACGTGAGAATCAGCTTGAACTGCTGCACAGCGAACGCGATCGTCTGGCTGAGCGCTATGCCACGTTGTCATTCGACGTACAGAAAACCCAGCGTCTGCATCAGTCCTTCAGCCGGTTTATCGGTAGTCATCTCGCGGTGGCGTTTGATGCCGATCCGGAAGCCCAGATTCGTCAGTTGGGCGCGCGCCGCGGCGAGCTGGAGCGGGCGCTTAATCAGCACGAGAGCAATAATCAGCAGCAGCGTCAGCAATATGAACTGGCGAAAGAGGGCGTAGCGCAGCTCAACCGGCTGCTGCCGCGCGTCAATCTGCTGCTGGATGAGACGCTGGCCGATCGCTGCGAAGAGATCCGCGAGCAGGTTGAGGAAGCGCAGGATGCAGCGCGCTTCCTGCATCAGCATGGCGCGAAACTGGCGAAACTCGAACCGATTATCGCCGTACTGCAGAGCGATCCGGAACAGCATGAACAGCTGCAGGCCGATTATCAGCAGGCGCAGCAACAGCAGCGCAACGCCCGCCAGCAGGCTTTTGCCCTGACGGAAGTGGTGCAGCGTCGTGCGCACTTTGGCTATGACGATTCGTCGAGCATGCTTAACGGCAACAACGATCTCAGCGACAAACTGCGTCAGCGGCTGGAGCAGGCGGAGGCGGAGCGGAGTCGCAGCCGTGAACGTCTGCGCGAGCATCAGGCGCAGCTGACACAATACGCCCAGGTGCTGGCCTCGCTGAAAAGTGCCTACGACGCCAAACGCGACATGCTGAAAGAGTTGCAGCAGGAGATGCAGGATATCGGCGTTCACGCTGATGCCAACGCCGAAGCACGGGCGCGGGTGCGTCGTGATGAACTCTATACGGCGCTGAGCCATAACCGTGCGCGGCGTAATCAGCTGGAGAAACAGCTGACCTTCTGTGAAGCGGAAATGGAAAACCTGCAGAAGCGACTGCGCCAGCTGGAACGTAACTATCATCAGGTGCGCGAACAGGTGGTCAGCGCCAAGGCGGGCTGGTGTACGGTGCTGCGGCTGGTGAAAGAGAATGGTGTCGAACGTCGCCTGCATCGTCGTGAACTGGCTTACCTGAGCGGCGACGAGCTGCGTTCTATGTCGGATAAGGCATTGGGTGCGCTGCGTCTGGCGGTAGCCGACAACGAACATCTGCGTGACGTGCTGCGTCTGTCGGAAGATTCGAAACGTCCGGAACGGAAGATTCAGTTCTTTATTGCGGTTTACCAGCATCTGCGCGAGCGTATTCGTCAGGATATTATTCGCACCGACGATCCGGTCGAAGCGATTGAGCAGATGGAAATTGAGCTGAATCGCCTGACGGAAGAGCTGACCGCGCGTGAGCAGACGCTGGCTATCAGTTCGCGCAGTGCCGCTAACATTATCCGCAAAACCATTCAGCGTGAGCAGAACCGTATCCGCCAGCTGAACCAGGGCCTGCAAACCGTGAGCTTTGGTCAGGTGCGCAGCGTGCGACTCAACGTCAACGTGCGGGAGACGCATGCGATGCTGCTGGATACGCTGTCGGAAGAGCATGAGCAGCACCAGGATCTGTTTAACAGCAATCGTCTGACCTTCTCAGAGGCGCTGGCGAAGCTTTATCAGCGCCTCAATCCGCACATCGATATGGGACAGCGCACGCCGCAGACCATTGGTGAGGAGCTGCTGGACTACCGCAATTATCTTGAGATGGAAGTCGAAGTTAACCGTGGATCAGACGGCTGGCTGCGTGCAGAAAGTGGCGCACTGTCAACCGGTGAAGCGATCGGTACCGGGATGTCGATTCTGGTGATGGTGGTACAGAGCTGGGAAGAGGAGTCGCGCCGCCTGCGCGGTAAAGACATTTCCCCCTGCCGGTTACTGTTCCTTGATGAAGCGGCGCGTCTCGATGCGCGCTCCATCGCCACGCTGTTTGAGCTGTGTGAACGACTGGAAATGCAGCTGGTGATCGCCGCGCCGGAAAATATCAGTCCGGAGAAAGGCACCACTTACAAGCTGGTGCGTAAGGTGTTTAACAACACTGAGCATGTGCATGTGGTTGGCCTGCGCGGTTTCGCTGCCGATCCTTCACCGACCCGACGTCAGGATGAGAGCGATTCTCTGCCCGATTTAGCCGGTGAAAAATCGCAGGCTGAAACGTAGTCAAAAACAGAACCATTGGTTAATCTGGTAACGGCATTTGTCGCGTGAGGCAAATGCCGTTTTTGTTTGTATACTCAACATTATGAGTAAGCAGCCCGGTCGCAGTAGTTTCAGGGAACGCTGCGCAGTTGAACAGATAAGGGGGCAGGGATGTTGCTGGCAAATACGTTTAAACATCATCGTGTTGTTTCATTGTTAGCGCTGGCGCTAACCGTGGTTCCATTTACACTGCCACAGGCCGCGGTGATTGCCGCTATGCCGGGGATCACGCAGGGGGCGACGTCAGTCACCGATAGTCAGCAACGTATCCGGCAGGCCTTCTCCAGCGCCGATCAACCATTCTATCTGCCTTCACTGGCCACGCTGTATGCGTCACGTCATATGCAACCGATCTGGCAGGACCGCCAGGCGGTGCAAAAATTTCAGCAGCAGCTGGCGGAAGCCGCGCTTTCTGGCGTGCAGCCACAGTTTACCCGCTGGGTTGAACGTCTGACCGATCCGGCGATTTCCGGCTTTGCTCGTGACGTCACGCTGTCTGATGCGATGCTCGGCTATCTGCAGTTTGTCTCCAGCGTGCCTACCCAGGGTGAAACCTGGCTCTACAGCAACGTGCCGTATAAGCTGGCGCAGCCGTCGGTGTCAGTGGTGAATCAGTGGCAGAACGCCGTCAATGCTGGTTCAGACAGCGCATTTATTACCTCACTGGAACCGCAGCACCCGCAATATCGCCCGATGCACGCTGCGCTCAAAACATTGCTCAGCGACAAACGCCCATGGCCGCAGCTGAAGGGGAGCGAAACCCTGCGTCCGGGACAGGTGAGTGATGATGTGCCAGCGTTACGTGAAATCCTGCAGCGTAGCGGGATGCTGACCGCTCAGACCACTGCGCCGGCACCGGATGAGGACGCGGTTCCGGTTTCAACAGTACCGGTCAGCCACAGCGATCAGCCGGTGGTGGTCAGTCCGTCGGCTACGCCGGTCACCGATCTGCCTGTTTCATCGCCGCAGTCGCCGGGTAACGTGCAAAGCCTGACGCTGGATGCGAATAATAGCGCGAATGTTTACGACAATACGCTGGTGGCAGCGGTGAAGCGTTTTCAGCAGTGGCAGGGGCTGGACGGTGACGGCGCTATCGGCGCCAGAACGCGTCAGTGGCTTAACGTATCACCGCAGATGCGCGCCTCACTGCTGGCGCTGAATATCCAGCGACTGCGCCTGCTGCCGGATGATATGCACAACGGCATCATGGTGAACATCGCCAACTACTCACTGATTTATTACAACAACGGCAACAAGATTTTGTCATCACGGGTGATTGTCGGGCGTCCCGACCGTAAAACGCCGCTGATGCGCAGCGCACTCAACAACGTGGTGCTGAATCCACCGTGGAACGTGCCGACCACGCTGGTGCGCAAAGATATTATTCCGAAGGTCAAACAGGATCCTGGCTACCTCTACAAACATGGCTATACCCTGCTGTCAGGCTGGAGTGAGGATGCCGAGGTGATTGACCCCAGCATGATTGACTGGAGCATGGTGTCCGCTTCCTCGTTCCCGTATCGCCTGCGTCAGGCCCCAGGTCAGATGAACGCGCTGGGACGCTACAAATTCAACATGCCGAGTTCGGATGCTATCTATCTGCATGACACGCCGAATCATAACCTGTTCCAGCGCGATATCCGTGCGCTTAGCTCAGGCTGTGTGCGGGTGAACAAGGCCTCTGAACTGGCCGGACTGTTGCTACAGGATGCAGGCTGGAATGATTCCCGTATCTCCAGCACGCTGAAAGAGGGCGATACCCGCTATGTGCCGATTCGCCATCGTATTCCGGTCAACCTCTATTATCTGACCGCCTGGGTCGCTGACGACGGCAAACCGCAGTTCCGAACAGATATTTACAATTATGATGACACGGCACGTTCAGGCAGCCAGGCGTTAAAGCGGGCTGAGCAATTGCTGCTCTAGTGATTGATTTTCAATCGTTAGCCGTCTGCCGCCGTAAGCAAAATTCTTCATTAAAAGGCGATCCCGCCCGGGATCGCCGCACAAAGCCACCCGGGATGGGTTGACGCCTCTGTGAGAGAAAGTTATGGTTCGGCCTGTGCGCTTTTTGCACATTTCTATGGCTTCACTCTCAGGTAATACGGTTAATGTCTACTATTGATTCTTTTCGTCGCAAACTACTGCTTTGCGGAAGTGCTGCCGCCGGACTGGCATTATTGCCAGCTTCTGCAAGGGCTTCACTTTCAACTTCTCGCCCGCGGGTATTAACACTTAACAACCTTCACACGGGTGAAACCCTTAAAACTGAATTTTTTAATGGTAAGAGTTACGACAGGGATGAGTTATCACGTTTAAATCATTTTTTCCGTGACTATCGCGCCAATAAAGTGAAAAGCATCGACCCCCATCTGTTCGACCAGATTTTCCGTCTGCAGGCGCTGCTGGAAACCCGTAAGCCAGTACAATTGGTTTCCGGTTATCGCTCACTGGCTACTAATAATATGTTGCGTGAAAGCGGGCCTGGCGTGGCGAAACACAGCTACCACACCAAAGGTCAGGCGATGGATTTTCACATTGAAGGCGTGACCTTAGCCAATGTACGCAAAGCGGCGTTATCTCTGCGCGCGGGTGGTGTAGGATATTATCCTCGCAGCAACTTTGTGCACATTGATACCGGGCCGATCAGGCACTGGTAACGACGCCGGCAACGCTGCGTGAGCCGGTCATGGAGCGTTATGAATTACCATATTATTCCTGTTACAGCCTTTGCTCAGAATTGCTCGGTTATCTGGTGCGATACCACCGGGGAGTCGGCGCTGGTCGATCCGGGCGGTGATGCCGAACGTATCAAACAAACGCTGGAACAACACAAACTGAAACCCGCGCAGATTCTGCTCACCCATGGACATCTCGATCATGTCGGTGCAGCGGTCGAACTCGCGGCGTTTTATCAGGTGCCCATCGTCGGACCGCAGAAACGCGATGCCTTCTGGCTGGAAGCGCTTCCGACGCAGAGCCGAATGTTCGGGCTGGAAGAGTGTGCGCCTTTCACGCCGGATCGCTGGCTGGAAGAGGGTGACAGCGTACAGGTAGGGTTAGTCTCGCTGGAAGTATTGCACTGTCCGGGCCATTCGCCCGGTCATGTGGTGTTCTTTGATCGTCTGGGACGCTTACTGATCTCAGGTGATGTGATTTTCAACGGCGGTGTTGGTCGCACTGATTTCCCGCAGGGCGATCATCAGCAGCTAATTGATGCCATCCGGACAAAATTACTGCCGCTGGGCGATGATGTGACTTTCGTGCCGGGACACGGTCCGATTTCAACGCTGGGGCGTGAACGGATCAGCAATCCTTTTCTGCAATAAAAAATGGGCCGGCTGGCCCATTTTTTCATCACGATTACAGCACCGCGACAATCGCCTCACACAGCGCCGACATATTGTCTGGCGTCATGCCCGCAACGTTTACCCGTCCTGAATTAACCGCATAGACCGCAAACTCTTCGCGCAGACGAATTACCTGATCTTTAGTCAGGCCGCTAAATGAGAACATCCCGTTCTGCCGGATGATGAAGCTGAAGTCACGCTGCGCACCTTTCTCTGCCAGGGTATTGACGAACAGCTGGCGCATACGCTGGATACGCTGGCGCATGTCTGACAGCTCCTGCTCCCAGATGGTACGCAGTGCATCATTACCGAGGATGGTGGCAACCACGGCCGCACCGTGAGCTGGCGGATTGGAATAGTTGGCGCGGATAGTGTATTTCACCTGACTGAAGGCAGTATCGGCCACGTTGGCATCAGCGGCCACCAGCGTAATGGCCCCGACGCGCTCGTTATACAAACCAAAGTTCTTAGAATAAGAGCTGGCGACAATCAGTTCCTGATGCGACGCGGCAAAAATACGCAGTCCTTCAGCATCTTCCTCAAGGCCACGGGCGAAGCCCTGATAGGCAAAGTCAAACAACGGTAACCAGCCGCCAGCCTGCGACAGCTGCGCCAGTTGCTGCCACTGTTCGGCCGTTGGATCGATACCGGTTGGATTATGGCAGCAGCCGTGGAACAGCACCACGTCGCCCGCCTGTACCTGTTTCAGCGACGCCAGCAGGCCTTCAAAATCGAGCGTGTGATTTTCCGCATCGTAATACTGGTATTCACACACCTCAAGACCGGCAGCATTGAACACATTTTTGTGGTTCGGCCAGCTGGGATTGCTGACCCATACCCGTTTCACGCTGGTCTGAGTGGCAAGGAAATCCGCCGCAACGCGCAGCGCACCAGTACCGCCCGGGGTTTGTGCTGTCCGCGCACGACCGGCGGTAATCAGCGTGCTCTGGTTGCCAAACAACAGCGCCTGGGTACAGCGTGCAAAATCAGCCAGACCATCAATGCTGAGATAGTTTTTGGTGGTTTCGTTTTCCAGCAGGTACTGTTCGGCTTTCTTAACGCTGGTCAGCACCGGGGTCTTGCCGGTTTCGTCTTTATAGACGCCGATACCCAGGTTAATTTTGTTAGGGCGGTCGTCAGCGCGAAACAGATCGGCCAGCCCAAGAATGGGATCGGCGGGTGCAGCAGAGATCGATTCAAACATGAGTCAGGTCCAGTAGCGGGAACGTTAGCAAAATGAGTTCTCAGGTTAGCGTCAGGCCAGGCAAAAGCCAACCGTTTGCGAGACTTATTGATACATTTTGCGGGCCTGCTTCCGCTCTGACCGCAGTCAGTGGAGCACCAATGAGGAAAGGAGCGGAAGAAAGAGGTTATCACCGGATAACAGACATAAAAAAACGGGGCCGATGGCCCCGTCTTTAAACATCTTCTGACAGCGAGATTAGAACTGGTAAACCAGGCCAACCGCTACAGTATCATCAGTGTTCAGACCCAGACGGTTGTCGTCATCCAGCTGGTTGATCTGATAGTCCACATAGGTAGACATGTTTTTGTTGAAGTAGTAGGTTGCGCCGATATCAATGTATTTGATCAGGTCAGCATCGCCCACGCCTTCGATATCTTTGCCTTTAGACTGAACGTAGGCGATAGATGGACGCAGACCGAAGTCGAACTGATACTGTGCAACCAGTTCAATGTTCTGTGCTTTGTTGGCAAAGCCCGCTACAGAGAATTTGTCTCCGTTTGCCAGCGTACCGGTAGCGGTAACTGGGGTTGAGTTACGCGTTTCACCGTACATTGCAGCCAGGTAAACATTGTTTGCATCATACTTGATAGCGGTTGCCCAGTTCTCAGCACGTTTGCCCGCGCCCTGACCTGTGGTAGTGGTGACGCCATCGCCGCCAGCAGCAGGAGTAATAGTGGTACGTGCGCCAGCAGCCTGGTCGTTAGTACGATCGCTGCTGCTATAGGCACCCACGATACCCAGACCAATTGGTGAGGTATAAGAGGTTGATAAGCCCCAGCCGTCGCCGTTAGCACGACGCAGGTCGCTACGCTCGTTTTTGCCCTGGTACTGAGCGGCAAAGTCCCAGCCATCTACCAGGCCAAAGAAGTTGGTGTTGCGGTAGGTCAACAGGCCGGTGCTACGACCGTTCATGAAGTTATCTGAGTAGCCTGAGTCGCCACCGAATTCTGGCAGCATATCGGTCCAGCCGATTGCATCGTAAACCACACCGTAGTTACGGCCGTAGTCGATTGAGCCAGCATCACCGAATTTCAGACCAGCAAAGCCCAGACGGGTTTTGTTGCCATTCTGTGCGTCAGAACCTTCAGAGTTGTTGGCCTGAACGTTGTATTCCCACTGGCCGTAACCGGTCAGCTGGTCGTTAATCTGAGTTTCACCCTTGAAGCCGAAGCGAACGTAAGATTTGTCGCCATTGTTGCCATCGTTATCGGCAGCATCGTTATCAGAGAAGTAGTGCAGGCCAACGGCTTTACCGTACAGGTCCAGTTTGTTGCCGTCTTTATTATAAATTTCGGCTGCGTTTGCTGCGCCTGCGGCTAACAGAGCAGGGATAACCACTGCAAGAATATTGCGCTTCATCATTATTCATTACCCTCGTTGGAGTTATTTGTACACCTGCCACTGCCGTCAAGAAACCTTTACGGGAACCTTGAAAGAAGTTTGGTGTCTTCCTGTGTCTGCACGCATCTTTCCATCCCCCCAGCCTTAATTCTACCTCGAAAATGCTACGAAACTCGTAATCTGGTTTCAAAAGGAAAATATGTATTACAAAATGTAAAAAACACGGAACTTTGTGAGAGAACTCAAAATTTACAAAAATAAAAAAAGGCCGGCAGTGCCGACCTCTTTATATATATGAATTTCTTATAATTAATGCAGAAAGTTAGAAGCTCGCATTACGTGGAGTACGTGGGAAGGGGATAACGTCCCTTACATTTTGTACGCCGGTGACATAGGCGATTAAACGTTCGAAACCTAATCCAAAGCCAGAATGTGGCACGGTACCGTAGCGACGCAGGTCACGATACCACCAGTAATCTTCTTTATTCAGACCCATTTCCTGCAGGCGTGCATCAAGAACATCCAGACGCTCTTCACGCTGCGAACCACCGATAATTTCACCGATGCCCGGTGCCAGTACGTCCATCGCCGCCACGGTTTTACCGTCGTCGTTCAGACGCATATAAAACGCTTTAATGTCTTTCGGGTAGTTTTTCACCACCACCGGCGCTTTAAAATGCTTCTCGGCCAGATAACGTTCATGCTCAGAGGAGAGATCGATACCCCATGACACCGGATTCTCAAAGCTCTGACCGCAGTTGATCAGAATCTCAACCGCGTCGGTGTAGTCGACCTGGGCGAAGTCGGTAGTGATGAAACGCTGCAGGCGCTCAACCGCTTCTTTATCAACGCGCTCAGCAAAGAACGCCATATCATCAGCACGCTCTTCCAGTACCGCGTTGAACACATACTTCAGCATCGCCTCCGCCAGCGCAGCTGCATCATCCAGCGACGCGAAGGCGATTTCCGGCTCCAGCATCCAGAACTCCGCCAGATGGCGGCTGGTGTTAGAGTTTTCTGCGCGGAAGGTCGGGCCAAAGGTATAAATCTTTGACAGGGCGCTGGCATAGGTTTCGCCGTTCAGCTGACCAGAAACGGTCAGGAACGCTTCCTTGCCAAAGAAATCTTCGCTGAAATCGACTTTGCCCTGATCGTTGCGCGGCAGGTTTTCAAGATCCAGCGTTGAGACGCGGAACATCTCACCGGCACCTTCAGTATCCGAGGCGGTAATCAGCGGGGTGGAGACCCAGAAATAACCATTTTCATGGAAAAAGCGATGCAGCGCCTGCGCCAGAGTATGACGAACGCGGGCGACGGCACCGATCAGATTGGTACGTGGACGCAGGTGAGCCACTTCACGCAGATACTCAATGCTATGACGTTTCGCCGCCATCGGGTAGCTGTCAGGATCTTCCACCCAGCCAACAACCTCAAGACGGGTTGCCTGAATCTCAAAAGCCTGGCCCTGACCGGGCGAGGCCACCACGGTGCCGGTGACAATCACGGAACAGCCGGTGGTCAGACGCAATACTTCATCCTGATAATTATTCAGAGAATTATTGACGACTGCCTGAACGGGATTAAAGCAGGAGCCGTCATATACGGCGATGAAGGAAAGACCGGCTTTTGAATCTCTTCGGGTACGCACCCAACCACGTACGGTGACTTCACTGTCAACCGCGACGCGACCGTGCAGTACGTCCGCTACAGGCACAACGCTCATAAATATCTCTCTATATAGAAGAAGTGAGTAAAAAGGTCCCCGAACCGGGGGTTTTGCTATGTTACTTGTGAGTCTTCAGGAAACAAGCAAAATCCGGCGGAATGGACGATTTATTACAGCAGAAGCGGGGCGCATCAACGCCCCGATAAGAAGTGGCTTAACTCGCTTTTTTCACCAGCGGCAGATCAAAGGCTTTACGCAGAGCCCGGACAAAGGCTTTATCCTGGCAAATGGTTTTGCCCGGACTGTCGGACAGTTTCGCCACCGGTTTGCCGTTGCACTGCACCAGCTTAATCACAATATTCAGTGGCGTGACGCCCGGGATATCACAGGTCAGGCGGGTACCAATGCCGAAAATGACCCGGGTACGCTGACCGAAGTGGCGATAGAGCGCCAGCGCTTTGTCGAGGTTGAGATTGTCGGAAAAGACCAGCGTTTTGCTTTGCGGGTCGATACCCAGCTTCTGATAGTGGGCGAGGGCTTTCTCGCCCCATTCGACCGGATCGCCGGAGTCGTGGCGCAGCCCCTGATAGCGTCGGGCAAACACCGGACCGAAATCACGCAGGAAGGCATCCATAGCGATACAGTCGGTCAGGGCGATGCCGAGCTGATCATCATATTCATCCAGCCACGCCTGCAGCGCGGCGCGCTGGCTGTTGGCCAGTACCGGGCTGATCTGCTGGAACGCCTGGAACCACTCGTGCGCCTGCGTACCGACCGGCGTCAGCGTCAGGCGCCGCGCCAGATCGTAGTTGCTGGTGCCGATCAGCCACGGAAAATCCTGTTTCAGCGTCGCCACTATTGCCTGCTGTACATCCTGCGAGTAGCGACGGCGGGTGCCGAAATCCATCAGGTGGAAGCGTGACATATCCAGATCGGCCACCTGGTGAGTAAAGTCGGCAAGTTTCTGCTGCAGATGATCGACCGCCTGCTGAGTGATGACCTCAGGGGTGCGGTGACGATGCACCACTTCACTGATCAGCGCCAGCAGCGGCACCTCCCACATAATCACTTCGCGCCACGGTCCCTGAATACGCAGTTCAAGTTTGCCATGGTGATTACGTACCTCAACCTGATCGGGGTTGTAGCGAAAATCGCGCAGCCAGTTGAGGTAATCCTGCTGAAAGAAGGGCAGGCGGGATAACCAGTGATATTCGTCATCGGTCAGCGCCAGCGTTTGCATTGCGCGAATCTCGTCACGAATCTCGTCAGCGTAGAGGCCCAGCAGTTCGTCGCCGCGGCAGCGAAACTCCGCCGCCACCGTGACATCATGATAGCGGTGGAAGACGGCTTGCTGCATGTGGAGCTTATAAGCGTCCGTATCGAGCAGCGAGGTCAGTATCGGGGAAGCATGTCCTGTCATGGCGCGTTTCAGCATCCTGTTCGGTGGCGCAGAGCCCGGTGTTGTACACAGTCTTAAAGACGCGGAAGTATAATTCAGTCATTAACGCCAATCACAGCATATTTCACTGTAGTGGGTCGAGGCCAATCTGTGCCATTGTTAACAAATTGTAGCCATTTCACGCATTACGTGCATTGTGCGTGGCAAGCTTGTAGTAACAAGCTTAGACTTTGCCAGGTAAACTTATAACAACGCGAGACGGAATATGACGCAACAGCCCCAAATTAAATATCGCCACGATTACCGTGCGCCGGATTACACCATTACTGACATTGACTTAACCTTTGAACTGGATGCGTCGACCACCCGCGTAACGGCTATCAGTCAGGTTAAACGTCTCGGTGACAACCAGGCTGATTTGCGTCTGGATGGCGAAGATTTAACGCTGATCGCGCTTGAGGTGGATGGACAACCCTGGACGGATTATCGCCAGCAGAACGGTGCGCTGGTGCTCAGCCAGCTGCCAGAAAGTTTCACGCTGAAAATCATCAACGATATTCATCCGGATCAGAACACGGCGCTGGAAGGGTTATACAAATCAGGCGAGGCGCTATGCACTCAATGTGAGGCTGAAGGCTTCCGTCATATTACCTGGTATCTGGATCGCCCGGATGTGCTGGCGCGTTTCACCACCACCATTTTTGCCGACGGCGAACGCTATCCTTACCTGCTGTCAAACGGTAACCGCGTCGACAGTGGACGTGATGAGCAGGGCCGTAGCTGGGTCAAATGGCAGGACCCGTTCCCGAAACCTTGCTACCTGTTTGCGTTGGTGGCGGGAGACTTCGACGTGCTGCGCGACAGTTTCACCACCCGTTCCGGCCGTGATGTGGCGCTGGAGATTTTTGTCGATCGTGGCAATCTCGATCGCGCCGACTGGGCGATGACCTCGCTGAAAAACAGCATGAAGTGGGATGAGGAGCGTTTCGGTCTCGAATACGACCTCGACATCTTTATGATCGTGGCGGTCGACTTCTTCAACATGGGCGCGATGGAAAACAAAGGCCTGAACGTTTTTAACGCCAAATATGTGCTGGCGAAAGCGGAAACCGCCACAGATAAAGATTATCTCGGTATTGAAGCGGTGATCGGCCACGAATATTTTCATAACTGGACCGGCAACCGTGTCACCTGTCGCGACTGGTTCCAGCTCAGCCTGAAAGAGGGGCTGACGGTATTCCGCGATCAGGAGTTCAGTTCTGACCTCGGTTCACGTGCCGTTAATCGCATCGACAACGTGCGTATCGTGCGTGGCGCGCAGTTTGCTGAAGATGCCAGTCCGATGGCTCACCCGATCCGCCCGGATCAGGTGATTGAAATGAATAACTTCTACACCCTTACCGTGTATGAAAAAGGATCGGAAGTGATCCGGATGCTGCACACCCTGTTGGGCGAGGCTAATTTCCAGAAGGGAATGCAGCTCTATTTTGATCGTCACGACGGCAGTGCGGCCACCTGCGATGACTTCGTGCAGGCAATGGAAGATGCCTCCAACGTGGATCTGTCACAGTTCCGCCGCTGGTACAGCCAGTCCGGTACGCCAGTGTTGACGGTACGCGATGATTACAACCCGGAGCTGGAGCAATACACGCTGCACGTCACGCAGCACACGCCAGCGACCGCCGATCAGAAAGAGAAACTGCCGCTGCATATCCCGCTCGATATCGAGCTATATGATAACGAAGGGCAGGTGATTCCGCTGCAGCACAACGGCCACCCGGTGCATCACGTGCTGAACGTCACCGAGGAGTTCCAGTCCTTCATTTTCGATAATGTCTACTTCCAGCCGGTGCCGTCGCTGCTGCGTGAATTCTCTGCGCCGGTGAAGCTCGATTACAAATGGAGCGATGCGCAGCTCACCTTCCTGATGCGTCATGCGCGTAACGATTTTTCACGCTGGGATGCAGCACAGAGCCTGCTGGCAACCTATATCCGTCTCAACGTGGCGCGCTATCAGCAGGGGCAGCATCTGTCACTGCCGCTGCATGTGGCAGACGCGTTCCGCGCAGTACTGCTCGATGCCGACTGCGATCCGGCGCTGACCGCGCTGATTCTGACGTTGCCGACTGAAAATGAGATCGCCGAACTGTTCGATGTCATCGATCCACAGGCGATTGCGCTGGTACGTGACGCACTGCAGCGCACCCTGGCGCGCGAGCTGGCTGACGAGTTCTTTGCGATCTATAACGCCAATCAGCAGAGTGAATACCGGGTTGAGCATGACGCGATTGGTCAGCGCAGCCTGAAAAATATCTGCCTGACCTATCTGGCCTTTGGCGATGCGCAACTGGCGGACAAGCTGGTGCAGGTGCAGTATCACCAGGCGACCAACATGACCGATTCGCTGGCGGCACTCTCCGCAGCGGTAGCGGCGCAGCTGCCGTGCCGCGATGCGCTGCTGGCGGCCTACGATGAGCGCTGGCATCAGGATGGTCTGGTGATGGACAAGTGGTTTGTGCTGCAGGCCACCAGTCCGGCGGCCAATGTGCTGCGTAATGTGCGTCAGTTACTTAACCACCGCTCCTTCAGCATGAGCAACCCTAACCGGGTACGCTCGCTGGTGGGTGCCTTTGCCTCCGCTAACCCGGCTGCGTTCCATGCCAAAGATGGCAGCGGCTATAAATTCCTGGTGGAGATGCTGATCGATCTGAACACCCGTAACCCGCAGGTTGCGGCGCGGATGGTCGAGCCATTGATTCGACTGAAACGCTATGACGACGATCGTCAGGCGATGATGCGCGAGGCACTGGAACAGCTGAAAGGGCTGGAGAAGTTGTCGGGCGATCTCTACGAGAAGATCACCCGGGCGCTGAACGCCTGATAGCAGAACGGCGGAGTGCCAGTCGGGCTCCGCCGTTTTTTTTAACGCTGTCGCGCGACACGGACCGGTTGCGAGGGTGCGGTGCGTCGCATTACCCGATCCAGCACTTCCGCCTCTAATTCTGCCAGCCGCGGCGATCCGCGCCTTCTGGGACGCGGTAAATCAACCAGCAGATCCAGACCAATCTCGCCTTCTTCAATCAATAGCACCCGATCGGCCATCGCCACCGCTTCACTCACATCATGGGTGACCAGCAGTACCGTGAAATGATGCTGCTGCCACAGCGATTCAATCAGTTCCTGCATTTCGATGCGGGTCAGGGCATCCAGCGCACCCAGTGGCTCATCCAGCAGCAGCAAACCCGGCCGATGAATCAGCGCTCTGGCCAGCGCTACCCGCTGTTTCTGTCCGCCTGAGAGAGTAGCCGGCCACTCACTGGCCCGATCGGCAAGCCCGACCGCCGCCAGCGCCTCCTGTGCCGCACTGCGCCAGGCGTTGCCTTTTAGCCCGAGGCCGACATTATCAATCACCTTTTTCCACGGCAGCAGCCGCGCGTCCTGAAACATCAGGCGGGTATCGTCACGTGCCGACTGTAACGGCGCATTGCCCGCCAGTAGCTGGCCGCTGGAAGTCTGCTCCAGCCCGGCCAGCAGGCGCAGCAGGGTACTTTTGCCGCAGCCGCTGCGGCCAACCACCGCCACGAACTGACCTGACGGAATATGCAGGTCGATCTTCTTCAGAATGGTACGGTTGCCATACTGCTTGCTGACGTTGTTAACGCCAACCGGGGTGCCCGCATTGAGGCGCGCCGGGGAAAGGGTCTGACTCATGCGTTCTCCTCCTTCAGTTGATAAGCCGGATGCCAGCGCAGCCAGACGCGTTCCAGCAACAACGCGGCGACATCAGCCAGTTTACCGAGCAGGGCATACAGAATGATGGCGACCACCACCACATCGGTCTGCAAAAATTCACGCGCATTCATCGCCAGATAGCCGATGCCCGAATTTGCCGAAATGGTTTCTGCCACGATCAACGTCAGCCACATCAGGCCGAGCGCGAAACGAACGCCTACCATGATGTTCGGTAGCGCACCGGGCAGGATCACCTGAATAAACAGGCTCCAGCCGGTGAGGCCATAGCTGCGGGCCATCTCCACCAGTCCGCGATCGATGTTACGAATGCCGTGGTAGGTATTCAGGTAGATCGGAAACAGCGTGCCGAGCGCCACCAGGAAGATTTTGGCCGACTCATCAATACCGAACCACAGAATGACCAGCGGGATCAGCGCCAGATGGGGAACGTTACGTAACATCTGAACCGAGGTATCCAGCAGCCGCTCGCCGGTGCGGGAGGTGCCGGTGATCAGCCCCAGCAGCAGACCAATCGATCCGCCGATGCTGAAACCAATCAGTGCCCGCCAGCTACTGATCGCCAGGTGTTGCCACAGTTCACCGCTGGCGGCCAGCTGCCAGAACGTGGTCACTATTTTTTCAGGCGCCGGCAAAATGCGGGTCGATAACCAGCCGGTTTGCGAGGCGATCTGCCACGCCACCACCAGTAGAGCTGGCAGCACCCACGGCACCAGCGTATCGGCGAGACGTTTACCTGTTCTGGCCATGATGTTCTCCTCAGCCGCGGGCGACTTTTTTCTCAGGGGTAAAATCGTTGGCGACCGCTTCTCCGTGTGCCTGCACTACGCGCGGCTGTGGCACCAGCGGAACCTGCAGATCGAGATGCGGGAACAGCAACTCGCCAACCCGATAAGCTTCTTCCAGGTGTGGATAGCCGGACAAAATGAAGGTTTCAATACCCAGCGCTTCATACTCTTTAATCCGCGCGGCGACCGTGGGGCCATCGCCGACCAGCGCGGTCCCTGCGCCGCTGCGCACCAGGCCGACGCCAGCCCACAGGTTCGGACTGATTTCCAGCTTGTCGCGCCGTCCGCCGTGTAGCGCCGCCATCCGACGCTGCCCGACCGAATCTGCTCGCTGAAACGCCGCCTGCGCTTTGGCGATGGTGGCATCGTCCACGTTGGCGATCAGTTTGTCGGCCGCCTGCCAGGCTTCTTCATTGGTTTCACGCACGATCACGTGCAGACGAATACCGAAACGTACCGTACGTCCCTGCGCGGCGGCTTTCGCACGGACCTGGTCGATTTTCTCTTTCACCAGAGCCGGTGGTTCACCCCAGGTAAGATAGACATCGACCTGTTCAGCTGCCAGATCCTGAGCCGGTTCAGACGAGCCACCAAACCACAACGGCGGACGCGGTTGCTGTACCGGTTTAAACATCAGGCGGGCACCGCGCACCTTAACGTGCTTGCCTTCGTAGTCGACCGTTTCGCCCTCCAGCACCCGACGCCATACGCGGGTAAATTCAGCTGACTCGGCGTAGCGCTCACGGTGATCGAGGAACACCCCGTCGCCCGCCAGCTCTTCCGGATCGCCGCCGGTCACCAGATTAAACAGCGCGCGACCGTTGGATAAGCGATCCAGCGTTGCCGCCTGACGCGCCGCCTGGGTCGGCGAAATCACGCCAGGCCGTAAAGCCACCAGAAAACGCAGGCGCTGTGTCACCGGGATCAATGACGCGGCAACCAGCCAGGCATCTTCACAGGATCGGCCGGTCGGGATCAGTACGCCGCCAAAGCCGAGACGGTCGGCTGCCTGCGCCACCTGTTGCAGATAGGCGTGATCCACCGGACGTGCGCCTTCTGCGGTGCCAAGATAGTGGCCGTCGCCATGGGTTGGCAGAAACCAGAATATGGATACCATTTTTTGCTCCTTATTGAGTCACGGTATGCGGTTGCCAGATGCGATCGCGAATCGACACTTTCACTGGCAGCAGATGATTGGCATAGAACAGGTCAGCGGTGTGCTGCTGGGCAACCGCCGTTTTGTCGCTAACCGGCGTAATGGTGGTGGGCGGACGGTGGCTGAGATAGCTGGCGATCACCGGCTCGGGTAAGCCTATCGCCTGCGCTAACAGCGTAATACTCTGTGGCCGCTGGCTGACGGTCAGCGCATCGGCTGCACTAAAGGTGTCCAGCACCTGCTGAATGAATGCACCGTGCGCCTCGGCATAACTGCGGGTGGCTAAATAGAACGAGCCGGTCAGATTGAGTTTGCTGCCATCAACCAGCACCCGGGAATTGCCCTGTAACAGCACCGACGAGTAATAGGGATCCCAGATCGCCCAGGCATCAACATTTCCCTGCTGAAACGCGGCGCGTGCATCCGCGGGGGTAAGATAAACCGGGGTGATATCTTTAAAGCTCAGACCAGCCTGCTGCAGGGCTCGCAACAGTAAATTGTGCGAGCTGGAGCCTTTCTGAAAGGCGACTTTCTTGCCTTTCAGATCCGCTACCTGTTGCAGCGTGCTGGTTTTCGGTACCAGAATCACTTCAGCCTGCGGCTTGGGCGGTTCGGAGCCGACATAGAGTAAATCTGCGCCCGCCGCCTGGGCGAACAGCGGCGGAAGATCGCCGGTGCTGCCGAGATCGATACTGTTCACATTCAGCGCTTCCAGCATCTGTGGACCGGCCGGAAATTCAATCCACTGAATTTTGGTGTGCGGAAAACGCTTCTCTAATAGCTGGTGCGATTTTGCCAGCACCATACTGACTGACCCTTTTTGATAACCGATACGAATTTGCGCTGGATCGGGCTCAGCAGCCTGCGCCTGCAGGCCAGCCAGTAATAATCCCGCCGTCAGCCACTTAGCGAACCTCTGTTTCATCGAACTGCTCCTTTATACCGCTTGTGCAACGGGATGATGATGACGGGTCAGCGCCAGCCAGAACGCAGCTACCGCGTCGTCAAGGCGCTGTGCCAGCGAGTCTTGTAACTCTGGCTGACGATCGTAATGATGAATCTGGTTATCTTCGGCATACACGCCGTGAAGAATCTCCTGCGCTTTCAGCGCGTTAAGCACCGGCTTAAGGGCGTAGTCAAGGGCCAGCATGTGGCCGGCACTGCCGCCGCTGGCTAAAGGCAACACCACCTTGTGCTCCAGTGCGCGTTCCGGCAGCAGATCAAGCAGGGTTTTGAGTGCACCAGAAAAAGAGGCTTTATAGATTGGCGTCGCCACAATCAGACCATCCGCGGCGGCCAGATCTTCGCGTAACGCCAGCAGCGCCGGGGCGTCAAAACGCGCATTGATCAGATCGTCCGGCTGGAAGTTATGAATGTTCCACGGAATGACTTCGATACCCCGTGCTTCCAGTTTGTGCTGACACAGCGTCAATAACGACGTTGAGCGTGAAGGAAACCGTGGGCTGCCTGCCAGCGTAATAACTCGCATCATCACTCCTTATAACTAAAAGTTATTGATTATCTAATGTTGAGAACTTATTCCTTCATACTGTCAGAGCAGGGGAGTGGGCTTAAATGATTTATCTGGCAATCTAAAAGTGAAATCTGCAAATAGGCGGGTTAAGCAATAAGCCGTGATAAAGCGGCTTCCGATAATTCTTAAAATTCGGGCGGTTCGTCCGATCACTCATTAAAGGTGATGATGCGAGATCACAAAATAAGCGAGCCGTCGCCAGTAAATCATCCGCTGGCTGATTGCTTAAACATTCTTATTATGGTGAGCCGCGCAAAAAACGTAGCGGCAGGGGCAGAAATCAGGAAAAGCGATATAAAATCAACCCCTCCCAGGGCGTGGCAGGGAGTGGGGCTCAGATTAATTGCAGAAACGTCACTGAAACGAACAGAATGTAATGTTGAAGATATTAACGCTTTCAGGTATTCGCTTACATTTTCCGGATTCTGGTTACCGCTGCTTTTTGCCGGGAAATTAAATCAATCCTCAACCGTTTTATCGTCGTGCCGGACTATAGATGCAACTTATTTAACAGTGAGAGTCACCTGACCACTGCAGCCTTTTTTTCCCGACTGGTCTTTATCGGCTTAACCGGTTTAAGATAATCAGGCTCAAAGTAAGCAGCCATAATAACGACTATTCCTTTTCCGACGTTTCGCCTCTGGTCTGGACCTGCATCAGGCAGGTGAATCGTATTGTCATTTTCTAACAGCAGAGAATTGCCTATGTCTGACATCCTGTTATCGGTGATTATTCCGACTTACAACGTTGAAAAATATATTGTGGAGTGCGTTGATTCATTATTGCGCCAGGTAAAAGCGCCCAATGAAATAATCATCGTTAATGATGGATCAACCGATGGAACACTGGCCCTGATTGAACAGAATTATGCGCATCTTTCTCAGGTAAAAGTTATCACCATTGAAAACGGCGGGCTCGGCAATGCTCGTGACACCGGTATTGCGCTGGCTCAGGGCGAGTTCCTGTTCTTCTGTGATCCGGATGATGTGGTCGTCGATGGGCTGGTGGCGGAACTGGCCAGCGTCGTAGAGAAACATCCCCGCACCGACCTGTTCTGCTTTAATTCCTGCGTCTACGAAGATGGCCATATCGACGTCACCTCACCCAAAGTTAAGCATGACCAGTTTGGTGTGCAGCCGCCGCAGGAAGTCTTTATGCGCCTGCTGCGTAACGGCAGCTATACCTCGGCGGTCTGGAACTACGTGCTGAGAAAAAGCGTGATAGAGCAGCATAAATTACGCTTCGTTCGCCGGATACATGAAGATCATAATTTCACGCTGTCGGTGTTTATGAAATGTCAGCAGGCATGGGTCAGCCGTCAGGTTTATTATAAGCAGCGTATTCGCAGCGGCTCACTGACAAACAGTACCAAAGGCGATGAGTTTTTCTTTCAGCGCTACGACGCCTTTATGCATGCCTACAATACGCTGAATAGCTCCCAGGCTAAAACAGAGTGGCGCACGACGCTGGAGAAAGCCTATTTAACCCATTCGTTCCGCCTGATGATCTATTTATCACTGTATAATCAGACGCCGGTGCCGGAATATGTGCGTAATGCCATTCGTTTTATGGGGCGTGAGGTGAAAGCGCAGAACTTTAAAGAGTGGTTGCTGTTTAATCAACCGGATCTGTTTATTGCGTTGCAGAGTTATAAGGTCAAAAAAGAAATTAACCGCGCAGCCTGATTCTGAAAAGTGTTTAGCGATATTGTTTATGCCTTAGCGAAATGAGAAGGTGAGACATGCAATGTGTATAAGGTTGTTGCGACATGGCAAAAGTTCTTGATAAAAGTCTGATTATTAATATCTTCTCACTGCTGGCCTACCGCGGCGCTTCGTTTCTGTTTCCGCTGGCGACCTTGCCTTATCTGGCGCGTATTCTCGGCGTCGAGCAGATGGGGACCCTGGCGCTGGCGATTGCCTGCGTGCTCTATTGCAGCACCATCTCCGACTGGGGATTCAATGTCTTTACCACCAAAGATATTGCTCACCATCGTGATGACAAAGCGCGGGTCAGTCAGCTGTTCTGGTCGACCTTCAATGCCAAACTGATGCTGCTGGTGCTGACCAGCGGCACCTTATTGACGGCCACCTGGTTTAACCCGGCCTGGCATCCGCTGTTCTTTATTATCCTTGCCAACTGCACCACGCTGATCGGCTCGCTGTTTTCGTTTGGCTGGCTGATGCAGGGCTTTGAGAAGCTCGGCAAAACGGCGGTGATTGCCACCTTTGGTAACTTCTGCGCTATCCCGCTGACCTTTTTGCTGGTCAAAACGCCTGAGGATACCTGGCTGGCTGCCCTGATCCCGGGTGCCGTTTCGATTATCAGTGCGGCCATCACCCTGAAGTTTGTACTGGAGATGAAGGTGATTGGCCGTTATCGCTTTGAGCCACGCGAAATCAAACAGCGCATCACTGACAGCATGGATGTGTTTATCGCTATCGCCGGGGCCAATCTGTTTAACAGCGTCAATGTGGTGATCCTCGCGTCGTTTACCTCGCACTATATGGTCGGTATCTACAATGGGGCAGACCGCCTGCGTAAAGCAGCGAACTCGGTGCCGGAACAGATCGGCAGCGCCTTCTTTCCACGCGTCAGCCACCTGTTTGGACGCGATAAGCGCGCAGCGATTGCCGCAACCCGCAAAAGTTTGCTGCTCTCTTTTTCTCTCAGCCTGTCGATTGTGATATTTACCTGGCTGTTTGCCGATCAGGTGGTATCGCTGCTGCTGGGTAAAGCGTTTATGCCGTCGGCGGATGTGCTGCGGGTGTTCGTGCTCTGCTTCCTGTTCGGTAATATCTCTTATCCGGCCGGTTTGCAGATCCTGATCCCGCATGGCCTGGCGCGCCAGCGTATGCTGGTGATGATGGCGGCCGGGGTAATTAACGTGCCGCTTTGCTGCCTGCTGGCGTGGCAGTATGGGGCGATAGGTGCCGCCTGGTCGATGGTGCTGGCGGAAGCATTCGTCTGTATCGGCATTTTTGGCATCATGCTGCGTCGCGGTATTCTGCGTGAATACCTGTTTCCTGCACACGCCCGAATCGACCCCGTAAACGATTCCGTGGGGTAAGATCAACTCAGCTTCAGATACTTTTCCCCATCCTCGCCGTTCGATTTACTTTTGCGCCAGAGCACTTTACCATTCTGGCGCACATTTTCCCGTGCACCGACTTTCACGATTGCTTCCGTCCTTCAGGAGAGTGCATGTTTTATCCTATCGTCCGACCGGCGCTGTTCAAACTCGACCCCGAGCGCGCGCACGAACTCACCTTTCAGCAACTGCGTTTTATGAGCGGCACACCGCTGGAAGGGTTATTCCGCCAGAAGCTGCCGCCGCGTCCGGTAACCTGCATGGGATTAACCTTTGATAACGCCCTTGGCCTGGCGGCAGGTCTGGATAAAAATGCCGAATGTATCGATGCCTTTGGCGCGATGGGCTTCGGCTTCGTTGAGGTCGGTACTGTGACGCCACGTGCCCAGCCGGGCAATGACAAACCGCGGATGTTTCGGTTAGTCGAATCGGGCGGCATTATTAATCGCATGGGGTTCAATAATCTCGGCGTTGATCACCTGGTCGAAAACGTGAAAAAAGCGCGTTTTAAAGGCGTACTGGGGATCAATATTGGTAAAAATAAAGATACGCCGGTCGAGCAGGGCAAAGAGGACTATCTGATCTGCATGGAAAAGGTCTATGCCCATGCCGGTTATATTGCGATCAATATCTCCTCGCCGAACACCCCGGGATTACGTTCACTGCAATATGGCGAAGCGCTGGACGATCTGCTGGTTTCAATCAAACAAAAACAAAAAGAGCTGGAACAACGTCACTTAAAATATGTTCCGGTGGCGGTAAAAATCGCGCCTGATCTCACCGAAGAGGAGTTAATTCAGGTCGCTGACAGTTTAGTCCGGCACCAGATTGATGGCGTCATTGCCACCAATACCACCCTCGATCGTTCACTGGTGAGTGGCCTTAAATATGCTGAAGAAGTCGGTGGGCTGAGTGGGCGTCCGGTCCAGTCGCGCAGCACCGAGGTGATTCGGCGCCTGTCTCAGGAGCTGAAGGGGCAACTGCCAATTATTGGTGTAGGCGGGATCGATTCTCTGACCGCAGCGCGCGAAAAGATCGCAGCGGGTGCCACGCTGGTGCAGATTTATTCCGGCTTTATTTATCAGGGGCCAGGATTAATTAAAGATATCGTCACGTATCTCTAAGACATTTCTCACAATCGTAAGCCGGGGGGTTTATTTATCCTTCCGGCTCGTTTATATTTTGGCCTGTTGCACGAATTTTCAGCTTTTCCTTATGTTTCATTTTTCGCTGAATTTTGCGTGATTTTTGGCGCAGCGGTAAATACAGGGCACACTATGAAAATCAAACCTGATGATAACTGGCGTTGGTATTTTGATGCCAGCCATGACCGAATGATGCTCGACCTGGCTGACGGTATGCTTTTTCGTTCCCGCTTTTCCCGCAAAATGCTCACCCCGGACGCGTTTAATGAAACCGGCTTTTGTGTCGATGATGCCGCGCTCTATTTCACCTTCGAAGAGACCTGTCGTCAGTGTAAGTTAAGCAGCCAGCACCGCGCTGAGCTGGTGTTAAATGCGCTGGTGGCGGCACGATTCCTGAAACCGCTGATGCCGAAAAGCTGGCACTTTTCCTCTTATGCGCCGGCCCTGCGGCCGAATGTCGGTGAGATGGTGCAGGTTACGCTGGCGGAAAATGGCGAGCAGGCACGACTGCTGGTGGTAGAGAAGGGGGATAACGCTGCGCTCTGTTTGCTGGCTCAGCCCGGACTGACGCTGGCGGGCAAAGCGATGGTGCTCGGCGATGCCATCAAAGTGATGAACGACCGCCTGCAACCTTACTGTCAGGATATTATGCCGCGCTACGCCCGCGCGGTGTAATCAGTTCAGTTCCACATCGCCTGCCGGAATACAGCTGCAACTCAACAGAGTGCCATCCTGACCAATGGCGCTTTGCTTCAGGGCCTTTACCTCACCCGTGACCAGCCTGAGCTTACAACTGCCACATAATCCTGCCCGACAGGAGTAAGGTATGCGGAATCCCTGCATCTCCAGCTGTTCCAGCAGCACCTGCTGATTATCACCGGTGAAGGTCTGACCCTGAAAGGTAATATTGACGGCCGACGGCGTCTGCTGCCGGGGTTGCAGCGTCTGAACCACCTCACCTGCTCCGTAAACACGCGGCGAACGTCGTTTAATAACGGTAACCGTATCGCCGGCGCGAACCACGCCCGAATTACAGGCAATTAAATTCAGACCGAAATCGATGTCGCCACTGCCGTCCTGG
Source organism: Pantoea sp. PGP6 (assembly GCF_053474785.1). Lineage (NCBI taxonomy): Bacteria > Pseudomonadati > Pseudomonadota > Gammaproteobacteria > Enterobacterales > Erwiniaceae > Pantoea > Pantoea sp. PGP6. The sequence goes on along the minus strand of NZ_JBQBMA010000001.1, from coordinate 2,886,776 downwards.
GCACTGCGAAAGCCCTGCAATGTCGACAGTGGCTGGCCGGCCGGATGTTTATTTCCGGTCTCCGGGCTGACGGTGGTGAACACGCAGCGGCTGCACGGTTTGGTGACCTCGAATAACACCTCGCCAATCTGAATCTCCGCCCAGCCATCTTCTTCCCAGGCTGCGGCACCGCTGATGACCAGGTTCGGCCGAAACTGTTCGACACGCACGCTGGCCGGGCAGCGCTGTTGCAGATCGGCTAACGAGGCACTGTTGACCAGCAGGAACGGGAAGCCATCGGCAAAGCTGAGCGGCACCGAGGCGAAATTTTTAACCCGCCGAGTGGGTTGCGGGCCGACCCAGCGCAGCTGCACCTCGCGCGGAAAGAACTGACTGAGCCACTGATTGATCGCATCTGGCGCAATACGAGCGGTGAAATGGTTGCCCCAGACTTCGGTCGGATGATACTGCCCGTTGAAATCGCTGAAGCCAACGCTTGTGTGAGTGCCGTCCGGCGCCAGCAGCAGCAGGCCATCCGGCAGAATCGCCGGCGTGAAACGGACCATCTCCGGGTATTGTCGCGCGGTAATAAAGGTTCCATCAGGTTCAGTCACCATGAACAGGCGATCAAACGCCAGTCCGCTGTCTGAGACCTGCGCATGCGACAGTTGCAATCCCCGCATCGACTTCACAGGATGAATAAACAGGCGGGAAAGCGTAATCATGGTGATCTCCTTGAAACCAGGCGCGCAAGACAAAAGTAGCTAACTTTATGACATAGGTCTCCGATTCGCTATAATGCGCAACAATTTTCTCAAGAGTTAAAAAGTGACGATATGAATTCTCTGTTTGCCAGCACGGCGCGTGGGCTCGAAGAGCTGTTAAAAAGTGAGCTGGACGCGCTGGGCGCGCAGGATTTGCAGGTGGTGCAGGGCGGTGTTCACTACCAGGCCGACGAGCGCGTAATGTATCAAAGCCTGATGTGGAGCCGTTTAGCCTCCCGCATCCTGCTGCCGCTGGGAGAGTTTGGCGTCTACAGCGATCTGGATCTTTATCTGGGTGTGCAAAGTGTTGACTGGCCAACGATGTTCGGCAGCGACAAAACCTTTGTGGTGCATTTCAGCGGAACCAATGATTCGATCCGCAACAGCCAGTTCGGCGCTCTGAAAGTTAAAGACGCCATTGTCGACAGCTTTACCCGCCAGAATCTGGAGCGCCCGAATGTGGATCGCGAACAGGCGGATATCCGGATTAACGTCTGGCTGAACGACGATCGCGCCAGTATTGCGCTGGATCTGAGCGGCAGTGCGCTGCATCAGCGCGGCTACCGCCAGCAGACCGGACAGGCACCGCTGAAAGAGAACCTGGCTGCGGCGATCGTGTTGCGTTCAGGCTGGCAGCCAACCACGCCGCTGATCGATCCGATGTGCGGATCGGGCACATTGCTGATCGAAGCAGCACTGATCGCCTGCGATCGCGCGCCGGGCCTGTTGCGTAAGCACTGGGGCTTCACCGCATGGAGTCAGTTTAACGCCGCGCTGTGGCAGGAAGTGAAAACCGAAGCGCAGACCCGCGCCCGTAACGGCACGGCGGCGACTCAGGCACGCTTCTTCGGCTATGACAACAATGGTCGGGTGCTGGAATGGGCGCAGGCCAATGCCCGTCGCGCTGGCGTCTTCGAACTCTTTACCTTCGCCCAGCAGGATCTGCTGAAGCTGACCAATCCGGTCGATCCGCTGATCCACGGCACGGTGCTGAGCAACCCGCCTTACGGTGAACGTCTGGAGAGCGAGCCGGCGCTGATTGCGCTGCACAGCCAGCTCGGACGCCTGATGAAGCTGCACTTTGGCGGCTGGAACCTGTCACTGTTCAGCGCCTCGCCGGAACTGCTGAGCTGTCTGCAACTGCGCGCCGATCGCCAGTTCAAAGCGAAAAACGGTCCGCTGGATTGCGTACAGAAAAATTATCAGTTGTCGGTCAACAGCGGTGAAAGCGCCGGCCAGATTGCGGAAGATTATGCCAACCGCCTGCGTAAAAATCTGAAGAAGCTGGAGAAGTGGGCGCGGCAGGAAGGCATTGAGTGTTACCGCATCTATGATGCCGATCTGCCTGACTACAACGTGGCGGTCGATCGCTACGCTGATTGGGTGATCATTCAGGAATATGCGCCGCCGAAAACCATCGATCCGAACAAAGCGCGCCAGCGCCTGTTCGATGTGATCAGTGCGACGCTCACCGTGCTCGAACTGCCCGCCGACCGCCTGATCCTGAAAACGCGTGAACGCCAGAAAGGCAAAGCGCAGTATCAGAAGCTGAGCGAGAAGGGCGACTATTTTGAGGTCAAAGAGTTTAATGCGCGTTTCTGGGTCAACCTGACTGATTATCTCGACACCGGTCTGTTTCTTGATCACCGAATTGCGCGCAAAATGCTGGGTCAGATGAGTCAGGGGAAAGATTTCCTCAACCTGTTTGCCTATACCGGCACCGCCAGCGTGCATGCCGGCCTTGGCGGGGCGCGTTCAACCACCACGGTGGATATGTCGCGTACCTATCTGGAGTGGGCGGAGCGCAATTTACGTCTGAACGGCCTGACCGGTCGTCAGCATCGCCTGATGCAGGCGGATTGCCTGAGCTGGCTGAACGAAAGCGATGAGAATTTTGATCTGATCTTTATCGATCCGCCGACCTTCTCAAACTCAAAACGTATGGAAGAGAGCTTCGACGTTCAGCGCGATCACATGATGCTGATGCGCAACCTGAAGCGTCTGCTACGTCGCGGCGGCACCATCATGTTCTCCAACAACAAACGTGGTTTCAAAATGGATATGGATGGTCTGAAGGCGTTGGGCCTGCAGGCGCAGGACATTACCCAAAAAACGCAGTCGCAGGACTTCGCGCGTAACCGTCAAATTCACAACTGCTGGCTGATTACTCACGTCGGTAAGGAATAAGTTTACATGTCATTAATCAGTATCCACGGCGCTTATCTCTCCTTCAGCGATGCGCCGCTGTTAGACAATACCGAACTGCACATCGAAGAGAACGAACGCGTCTGTCTGGTGGGCCGTAACGGTGCCGGTAAATCGACTCTGATGAAGATCATCAACGGCGAACAGCCGCTGGATGATGGCCGCATCGTCTATGAAACCGATTTGGTTGTTGCGCGTCTGCAGCAGGACCCGCCGCGCAATATTACCGGTTCAGTGTATGACTTCGTCGCCGAAGGCGTGGAAGAGCAGGCCGAACATCTCAAGGCTTATCACGCCATTTCCCATGTGGTGATGGAAGATCCCAGCGATAAAAACCTCAATGAGATGGCACGTCTGCAAAGCATTCTTGACCACCAGAATTTGTGGCAGCTGGAAAGCCGTATCAATGATGTGCTGGAGCAGATTGGTCTGCAGCCTGATACCGAACTTTCATCGCTGTCGGGTGGCTGGCTGCGTAAAGCGGCGCTCGGCCGGGCGCTGGTCAGCAATCCGCGCGTACTGATGCTGGATGAGCCGACGAACCACCTCGATATCGAAACCATCGACTGGCTGGAAACTTTCCTGAAGAACTTCAGCGGCAGCATCGTGTTTATCTCGCATGACCGTTCGTTTATTCGCAACATGGCGACGCGAATTGTCGATCTCGACCGCGGTAAGCTGGTCTCCTGGCCGGGCAATTATGACCAGTATCTGGAAGGGAAAGAGGAAGCGCTGCGCGTTGAAGAGATGCAGAACGCGGAATTCGACCGCAAGCTGGCGCAGGAAGAAGTCTGGATCCGTCAGGGTATCAAAGCGCGTCGTACCCGTAATGAAGGCCGTGTGCGTGCACTGAAAGCGCTGCGTCGTGAACGTTCAGAACGTCGCGAAGTCATGGGCAAAGCCAATATGCAGGTGGGCGAAGCCTCGCGCTCAGGCAAAATCGTATTTGAGCTGGAAAACGTCGACTATGCGGTTGACGGCAAAGTGCTGGTGAAGAACTTCTCTTCCCAGGTCCAGCGTGGCGATAAAATTGCGCTGATCGGCCCGAACGGCTGCGGCAAAACCACCTTGCTACGCCTGATGCTGCAGCAGCTGCAAGCCGATCATGGCCGCGTGCACTCTGGCACCAAGCTGGAAGTGGCCTATTTCGACCAGCATCGCGCCGAACTCGATCCGGACCGCACCGTGATGGATAACCTTGCGGAAGGCAAGCAGGAAGTGCTGGTCAACGGCAAGCCACGTCACGTGCTGGGCTACCTGCAGGACTTCCTGTTCCACCCAAAACGCGCCATGACGCCGGTGCGTGCCTTGTCCGGTGGTGAACGTAACCGCCTGCTGCTGGCGCGTCTGTTCCTGCGTCCCAGCAACCTGATGATTCTCGATGAACCGACCAACGACCTCGACGTTGAAACGCTGGAGCTGCTGGAAGAGCTGATTGATGGCTATCAGGGCACCGTGCTGCTGGTGAGCCACGATCGTCAGTTTGTCGACAATACCGTCACCGAATGCTGGATCTTCGAAGGCAACGGTGAGATCGGCACCTTCGTCGGCGGCTATCACGATGCACAACAGCAGCGTGCGGCCTATAAGCAGCAAAAAGCGGGCGCACCGGCGAAAGCAACTGCTGCTGTGGCAAAACCTGCGTCAGAGAAAAGCGATGCTGCCAAACGCAGCGTTAACAAACTAAGCTATAACCTGGCGCGTGAGCTGGAACAGCTGCCGCAAAAGCTGGAACAGCTGGAAGCGCGAATTGGCGAACTGCAGGCGAAAATGAGTCATCCGGACTTCTTCAGCCAGGCCCATGACCAGACTCAACCGGTGCTGGACAGTCTGGCGCAGGCTGAGCAGGAACTGGAAACGGCTTTTGCGCGCTGGGAAGAGCTTGAGTCAATGAAAAACGGCGCGTAGAGCAAGGGATAACGGATGTGTTCAGCAGATAAAAGTGACGCGTGGATGCTCTGTCCACAATGCGATTTAATGAATAAGCTGCCGGACATCCCTGTTGGCAGCCGCGCCTCATGCCCGCGCTGCCAGACTTCCCTGACGGCGAACTGGCACGAGCCGCGCAGACGGCCAACCGGTTATGCGCTGGCGGCCTTGTTTATGCTGCTGCTGGCTAACCTGTTCCCGTTTATCACCATGAAAGTGGCCGGGCTCAGCAGCCAGATCAGCCTGGCGGAGATACCGCAGGTGATGGTGTCGGAGGACTACAGCAGTCTGGCGACGCTGTTCTTGCTGTTTGTTCAGGCGATCCCGGCGTTCTGCATGATCACCATTCTGCTGCTGGTAAATCCGGTGCCGCTGCCCAACAGCCTGAAACTGGGGCTGGCGCGCATTCTGTTTCAGTTACGCAACTGGGGCATGGCGGAAATCTTCATGGCGGGGGTACTGGTCAGTTTCGTCAAGCTGATGGCCTACGGCGATATCGGGCTGGAAACCAGCTTCTGGCCATGGTGTCTGTTCTGCCTGCTGCAACTGCGGGCCTTTCAGTGCATCGATCGGCGTCAGCTGTGGCAGAGCATTGCGCCACTACCGGCTCTGCCGCATCCACCCAAAGTCGGCGTCACCGGCCTGCAGCAGGGTTTGCGATCTTGTCCCTGCTGCACCGCCATTCTGCCCGCCGACCAGCGGCATTGTACCCGCTGCGGAGTGGTGGCATCCGTCCGCCGTAAACACAGCCTGCAATGGACGCTGGCGCTGCTGCTGACCTCGGTCATTCTCTATATTCCCGCTAACCTGATGCCCATAATGGTGACAGAAACGCTGGGCAGCGCTTATCCCTCCAATATTATGGCAGGCGTTATCTTACTGTGGAGCGACGGTTCTTATCCGGTGGCGCTGGTGATTTTTATCGCCAGTATTATGGTGCCGACGCTGAAAATGCTGGCGATCGGCTGGCTCTGCTGGGATGCCGGCGGACGTGGAAGGCATGATAGCCACAAGATGCACCTGATTTATGAAGTGGTTGAATTTGTAGGCCGCTGGTCAATGATCGACGTATTTGTGATTGCAGTGCTCTCTGCGCTGGTGCGCATGGGGCAATTAATGAGTGTGTATCCCGCGTGGGGGGCAGTGTTATTTGCGCTGGTGGTCATTCTGACCATGATTGCTGCAATGACCTTTGACCCGCGATTAACCTGGGATCGTGTACACGCAAACAATGTAAAGGAGCCGCGCCTTGACGGAAATTAACCACGGCCACGCAAAGGTGGAGCAGATCAAGCGCTGGTCGCCGGTCTGGATTGTCCCCATCGTCACGCTGTTAATCGGCGGATGGATTCTGTTCTATCACTTCAGCCATCAGGGACCGGTAGTCACCCTGATTACCGAAAATGCCGAGGGCATCGAAGCGGGTAAAACCACCATTAAAAGCCGCAGCGTTGATGTCGGCGTGGTTGAGAGCGCGGTACTAAGCGACGATCTCCATCACGTTGAAATTAAGGCCCGCCTTAATGCCGGAATGGGAAAACTGTTGCACAAAGACAGCGTTTTCTGGGTAGTTAAACCGCAAATTGGTCGCGAAGGCATTAGCGGATTGGGAACCCTGCTGTCGGGTGCCTATATTGAGTTACAGCCAGGCACCAAAAGTGAAGCGCCAGAACAATTTAACCTGCTGGATGCACCCCCTTTAGCGCCGCCGGATGCTAAAGGCATCCGCATTATCCTCGACAGTAAAAAAGCCGGCCAGCTTAACCCTGGCGATCCGGTGCTGTTCCGTGGCTATCGCGTTGGTACGGTAGAAACCAGCACCTTCGATACCGATAAACGCATGATGACCTATCAGCTGTTTATCGCGGCACCGTATGATCGGCTGGTCACCACCAATGTCCGCTTCTGGAAGGACAGCGGCATCGCCGTTGATATGTCCGCCTCAGGTATGCGGGTAGAAATGGGTTCACTGACCACGCTGTTCAGCGGTGGCGTCAGCTTTGACGTGCCGGATGGCTGGGATCTGGGCCAGGCCGCACAGAATCAGTCTGATTATCATCTGTTTGACGATCAACGCAGCATTCAGGACTCGCTATACACCAACCATATCGATTATCTGCTGTTCTTCACCGATTCGATTCGTGGTCTGCAGGCCGGTGCGCCGGTTGAATTCCGCGGCATTCGCCTCGGTACGGTATCTGAAGCACCGCTGATGAAAGCGGGTCTGGATCAGGCGCTGAACAATGATTACCGCGTGCCGGTGCTGATTCGCATCGAACCGGATCGCTTTATCAGCCGACTGGGCGAGAACTTCGATCTGCAGCAGCATCTGCAGGATGGTAAGAAACGCGGCCTGCGTGCCACGCTGAAAACCGGCAACCTGCTGTCAGGCGCGTTATACGTTGATCTCGACTTCTACGACAATGCACCAGCGTATAAAGGGCCGCAGAAAGTGTCGGGTTATGAAGTAATCCCAACCGTCAGCGGTGGCCTGAGCCAGATTCAGCAGAAGCTGATGGCGGCGCTGGATAAGATCAACGGACTGCCGCTTAACGGTATGATTAACCAGGCGACCGGCACGCTAAAAGAGAGCCAGAAAACGATGCGTGACCTGCAACGCACCATCGATAACATCAATAAAGTGACGGCCAGCCCGGCGATGAAAACGCTGCCGGAAGATATGCAACAGACCTTGCGTGAGCTGAACCGCAGCATGAAAGGACTGCAGCCAGGCTCGCCAGCGTACAGCAAGCTGGTCGGAGATATGCAGCGACTCGACCAGGTGCTGCGTGAACTGCAGCCGGTGCTGAAGACGCTGAATACCAAGAGCAACGCGCTGGTGTTTGAGGCGAAACCGGGACAGGATCCCCAGCCTAAGAGGGCGAAACAGTGAAGAAAGGAATGATACTCTCTGCCGCGCTGCTGCTGAGCGCGTGCAGCAGCACCATCGATAATACCTGGTATCAGCTGCCCTCCGGGGCGGCACCGATGAAGGTCAGCAGTAGCAGCACGACTGAAGCACAACCGATGCTGTGGGTGCAGCAGGTTACGGTGCCTGATTATCTGGCGGGTAACGGGCTGGTCTATCAGACCAGTGACGTAAAATATGTTATCGCCGCCAATAATCTTTGGGCCAGTCCGCTCGATCAGCAATTGCAGCAAACGCTGATTACCAACCTCAGCAAAGCCCTGCCGGGCAGACTGGTTGCCGGTACGCCGATGGGTGCGCAGCACGACACGCTGAACGTGACCATTACTGGCTTCCAGGGTCGCTACGACGGCAAAGCGGTGATCAGTGGAGAGTGGACGCTGGAACATCAGGGCCATCTGACAAAGCAGGCGTTCAATCTGGCGCTGCCGCAGAACGAAGATGGCTACGATGCGCTGGTCAGAACGCTGGCGGTGGGCTGGCAGCAAACTGCGCAGCAGATCGCCAACAGTACGGTTGCGTTAAATTAAGAAGAGTATGAATAAATAAGCTAAGCCCCTGATTTTTCGTTAAGCACTAGCGACGAAAAGCAGGGGCTTTTTTATTAGCTTAATCAGTGGGATAGTGTTGCCATCTGCATCACAAAATAGCGCATTTTTGTCAGACAGAGGTCACATTTATGACACTGGCGTGAAGATTGCGCATTGATCTTTGGGCGCGTAGCGGGTAGAACATTAGGGTGGTTGAACATTAATTCACCACCTTTTTCTTTCCACCAGATTCCACAGACCTTACATGAGGGACACGGAGTATGAAGAGACAGAAACGAGACCGCCTCGAACGCGCCCATTCACGTGGTTATCAGGCAGGCATTACTGGACGCTCAAAAGAGATGTGTCCGTATCAGATGATTGACGCTAAGTCTCACTGGTTGGGAGGGTGGCGACAAGCCATGGAGGACAGGTCGGTAGCTGCCTAGCCGGATGTCACTGAAAAGGGAATATAACCTCCGCTGCGCGCGGAGGTTTTCGTTTCTGCGGGGTAATGCTTAGAAAGCCGCCGTATCTTTGAACAGGCCCACTTTCAGATCGCTGGCAGTGTAGATCAGATTGCCATCGACCAGCACTTCGCCATCGGCAACGCCCATCACCAGTTTACGGTTGATAACGCGTTTGAAGTGAATACGGTAAGTGACTTTCTTCGCTTCAGGCAGAACCTGACCGGTAAATCTCACTTCACCTACGCCCAGCGCACGACCTTTACCTTCGCCACCCAGCCAGCCCAGATAGAAACCGACCAGCTGCCACATGGCATCCAGACCTAAGCAACCTGGCATTACCGGGTCGCCAATAAAGTGGCAACCGAAGAACCAAAGGTCAGGATTGATATCCAGCTCTGCTTCAACAAAGCCTTTATCATATTTGCCGCCGTCTTCGGTCATCTTGACCACGCGGTCCATCATCAACATGTTGCCTGACGGAAGCGGCGGACCATTTTCGCCAAACAGTTCACCACGACCTGACAGAATCAGATCTTCTTTGGTATAGGATTCGCGTTTATCTACCATGTTTACAATAAGCCTTTTTTTAGTGAATCACGAATATTAGCGAACAGTTGTACGCTGAGCAAATCGGATTAACGGTGGTTGAACCAGTTAAGCCAGCGTAGTCCCCATGGACGGTACGGCACGTCCGACTGGTTCAGTTGGCTAATACGTTCCTGAATGGTGCGCAGCAGGCTGTCGCCTTCACCATCCTCAGTATCCCAGACTTTGCCGGTCAGCAGCGGCAGTGCTTCATCAGCACGTTCAATCGCCCAGATATGGAAGCGACCTTGCTCAACCGCGCTGACCACCGCCTGATTCAGACTCAGGTGGCGTACGTTGCAGGCAGGAATAATGACACCCTGCTGGCCGGTCAGTTCGCGCTGATGGCAAATATCGAAGAAGCCTTCGATTTTTTCGTTCAGCCCGCCGACCGGCTGCACATTACCAAACTGATCGACCGAGCCGGTAACCGCAATTTGTTGATTGACCGGCTGGTTTGCCAGCGCGCTAATCAGCGCACACAGCTCTGCCAGCGAGGCGCTGTCGCCGTCGACTTCCGAATAGGATTGTTCAAACACCAGCGACGCCGAGAAGGGCAACTGCTGTTCCAGTTCCAGCTCGGCAATCAGATAGGCCTGCATAATCATCATGCCTTTCGCATGAATATTGCCGCCCAGTTCTGCTTTGCGTTCAACATCGGTAAATTCGCCGTCGCCGGGATGCACTACGCAGGTAATACGTGATGGATCGCCCCAGGCGCGTGGATGACCGGGATACTCCACCACTGACAGGCCGTTAATCTGGCCGACCACTTCGCCTTCGGTCTCAATCAGGATCTGTTTCAGCAGGATCTCATCGCGCATCCGCTCGTTGAGATAATTTTCACGCCACAGGCGCGCTTCCAGCGCATCACGCAGCGCTTCCGCATTCAGCTTTTCGCCCATCAGCGCTGACTCACGCATCTGGCGTTGTAACCAGCGCGGGCAGAGCGGCAACGTTTCCTGATCGCCGCTGAATCGCACGCCTTCTTTAATCAACTCTGGCCAGAAATCCACTTCCGGTAACGGCAGCCCGGCTTGCTGCGCCAGCTCAGCAGTCCAGCGGCACCAAGCGAGCATGTCATCTTCATCCAGAATCTGAATGTTCTCTTCAAATTCGGTGTAGATCGCCATTTCATGTGCTTCAGGATCGAGTTCCTGAAAATCAGCCAGCGCTTCTCGATCGCCGCACAGGACCAGATTTAACTGCAGTGGCAGCGGCGGGATAGCGATCGGCAGCGGGCGGCGTTCATCCTGAGAGGTCCAGTCGACATAACCCTGCTCGATGCATTTCTTCAGGCGTAACCAGAGGATCGGCTGGGTCATAAAACTGCGCAGCGAGAGCACCAGTGTGCCGCCGTTAGCGCGATGGATCAGGCCCGGCTCAAGCTGAATTCGATCTTTATGCTGACGCACGCAGCCAAACAGCTGTTCGGTCTCAATCCAGTCGGCGAAGTGAATACCGCCCTGACTGGTGAAAGGACGTTGCGGGTCAGAAGGGGGCTGCAGCGTGACGTTGTCGGCCATGATATGGTAATCACCACCATACAGCGTGGTGGTCTCCTCCATGACCCGCTGAGCCGCCTGGGCTATCTGCGCCAGGTAGTCGCGATTTTCCTGGCTGCGAACCAGCAGTAACGGGAATCCCTGCGTCTGGTGGTGTAAATGCGCCAGTGCATTCAGCAATCGGGGCTGTACCGTTGCCAGAGCATCGGTTTCTTCATCAGCAATTCGGGAGAAAACGGATTGGTATTGTGCGCTATCCGGCTGTAAGGTTTGCCACGTAAGTTGGGTGCTGGTCAAAATAATCGCATTTGTCTGATTTAAGAAAAGCGAGATTATACAGGATTCACCCTTGTTAAGCACTGCAGACTTCCTGTTGAAGATGTGACGTTGACAGCATGTTTTTCGTTGCTGCATCCGGGAAAAAAGCTGTTATTCTTAGCTCGTTACGTGATCACGATGAGATTCCGATGAAATACCAGCAACTCGAAAATCTTGAAAGTGGATGGAAATGGAAATACCTGGTGAAAAAACATCGGGAAGGTGAACTGATCACGCGTCACCTTGAATTAAGTGCGGCGCAGGCGGCAGTCGATAAGCTGCTGGCGATGGAAAATAATCCGGTTACGGTCAACGAATGGATTGCTGAGCATATTCATGCCGACCTGGATAATCGGCTTAAGCAGACCATTCGTGCGCGGCGCAAACGTCACTTCAATGCTGAGCATCAGCATACGCGGAAGAAGTCGATTGACCTTGAGTATCTGGTCTGGCAACGGCTGGCAGGACTGGCGCAACGGCGTAACAGTACCTTGTCTGAGACGGTAGTGCAGTTGATTGAAGATGCCGAACGCAAAGAGAAGTATGCCAATCAGATGTCGAGTCTCAGAGAAGATCTGCAGGCGATTCTCGGTAAGTCTGGCTCAGAAAAAGAGTAACTACACCCGTATAGTCTGGCAACTTTGCCGACAGACTGGCATAAAAAAACCCCGCCTTAGCGGGGTTTTTTATTACGTGTAAACTTAAGCCTGTGGCTGAGTTACAACGTCTTTGATGCCTTTAACGTCGATTTCTACACGACGGTCCGGCGCCAGGCAGTCGATCAGGGCATTGCGGCCTTTCACGCTGTCACAGGTGTTGCCGGTAACTGGGTTAGATTCACCCATGCCACGTGCAGAGATCTTGTTAGAAGGGATACCTTTAGATACCAGGTAATCTACTACTGACTGAGCACGTTTCTCAGACAGTTTCTGGTTGTACTGCTCTGAACCGATGCGATCGGTGAAGCCCAGTACGACAACGGAACCATCTTTAGGATCCATTGAGCTCAGCTGGCTGTACAGCTGATCCAGAGCCTGCTGACCTTCTGGCTTCAGGGTAGCTTTGTTGAAGGTGAACAGAACGTCAGACTTCAGAGTGAAACGCTTGGTTTCAACAACTGGTGCTGGCGCTGGAGCCGGAGCTGGTGCTGGAGCAGCTTCATCCTGACCGAAGCGGTATGAAACGCCTACGCTCAGCATGCCGTTGTCTGGACGGGTACCAACGGTCTGTGCATCACCAATGTTGTTAACCCACTGGTAATCCAGACGGGTAGCCCAGTTTTTGGTCAGCGCATACTCAACACCAACTGCTGCCAGTGGAGAAACACCGGTGTCGTGGTCGCTGATGCGGCCATTAACAGGATTAGTCTGCGTTGAGTCTGCACGCCATACCATGCCGCCCAGACGAGTATACACGTCCAGATCGTCATAAATTGGGTAGCTCAGTTTAGCAGCCAGCTGAATGCCTTGTGCTTTGAACGCGCCGTTAGTCACGTTGCCTTTATTAGGCATGCGACCCAGCCAGTCATAGCCCAGCTCGAAGCCCAGGTATGGATTTGCCTGGTAACCAACGAATGCACCTGCACCCAGCTGGCTTTCGTGAGTTGGACCGTCATTGTTTTGGTAACCGTTACCGTAGTAACCAGTGTCGTGGTACTGAGACCAGCCCAGTTTAGCACCGGTGTACCAGGTGTCATCTTTCGGAGCGGCCTGCGCTACGGTAGCGAAGCCAGCCAGTGCCACTGCAATTGCGATAGCTGTCTTTTTCATTTTGCGCCTCGTTATCATCCAAATAGGCAATGAGCAAAAAGGTTGCTCTTGGTTTAATCCTTCGCCGGGTCAAAACGCTCGCTTATGACTCTACCGCAAAAAAACGGAGGTTATTGAGCACCCTGGCGAGATAAAGTCTACAACGAGATTGGAAACTTACAAGTATGATGTGAGGCGCTTCTGTAAAAAAACAGAGATTTATACACAAATTCTAACAATTAGCCTGGTATTATCGTCGCGGATCAATAGCCAAAAAACCTGCTAAACCATTGTCAACGCTCGAACTAACAGAATCAGTGGTTTAGCGACGACAGATAAGAAATATAGCTTGAGAAAGTTCCGACTTTTACTTAATGAAACAAATCCGACTGAATTTTTAGCGCATTTTGTGGTCCGAGAGGCGCTTCGGGTGTTCCACTCGACCGCAAAATCAATCCCAGGGCATCGCCTTCGGCCGCTGCATTTTCCAGTTGACGTCGTTCATCTTCATCCAGTTCGTACGGAATCCATGCCAGAACGACACTGTAATTTCCGGTACGCAGCGCTTTTATCATCGCCTCAACTGCGTTCATACGCTCAGAATCGGCAATATGCATGCTCTTATCCAGCGGCAAGCCGGACTGCTGTAACCAGGCACGGTTCAGCTTATGCGCAGGGGTTAACCACAGTTGCCAGCGCGACTGCTGACTCAGCTGCTGCAACAGCGGCAACAGTAACATCTGCATCATTCCGGGCTGCTCACTATAGCGTAACTCAGTAATCCAGCCATGCTGAGAAGCGGATACGGAAGAGGACGCGTAATGATGAGCATAGCGTGCATTGTTCGGATGTTGTGTTCGCATAAGTTAATCACTCAGCAGTGGACTGTATGAATATACAGTACTGGCGTTACGCATAAAGATCAACCCAAATTTCTGATAACGCCTCGCAAAAACGTCACAAGGTTAGCGGAACCGCTATTAATTCATTGAACCGGATAAGGCTTTTTCCTATCTTCTAATTATCTGAAACCAAACATAATTTCAGATATTTCTATAACACGGAGGTGATGTGATGAAAAAGTTAAATCCGATCATTGAACGTTCCAGAGCGCAGCTGGCCCCGCTGGGCTCGATCGAGTCGCGAACCCAGTTTGGTGGCTATGCGCTGGCTGTCGAACGGGTAGTTTTTGCTTTGGTAAATAATGACGCACTCTATCTGCGCGCCAGCGAGCCACTGCGTGAATACATCGCACAGCGTCCACTCGAGCCATTAATCTTTCGTAAGCGTGGCGTACTGGTCAGCCTTAACTACTATCGGGTTGATGACGCTTTATGGCATGCGCCAGCGCATCTGCTGACGTTATCCGCTGCGTCACTGGAGACCGCAAGGGAAGAGCAGCAGCGTAAGCAGTTATCACTGCGCTTAAAAGATCTGCCTAATCTCAGTGTGCGTATGGAGATGATGTTACATGAGGCGGGTATTCTGAACGTGCAGCATCTGTATGAGATCGGCGCTAAGCAATGCTGGCTGAAGCTGAAAGCGGTAAACCAGCATGTCGGGCTACAGACGCTGCTGGCGCTGGAGGGGGCGATATCGGGCCATCACTATGCCGCCCTGCCACAGGCGGTCAGGGCGGAACTCAATGCCTGGTTTCAGCGCACCGTACTGATGACGCTGAATCCCAAAGGCGGCGTAAACTAATCGGCGTTAAGCGTGCGGCGCAGGCGAGCGACTTCAGGCATCAGCGCCACCAGCAAGCCGAGTTGCTGCAATACCAGTGGCGCACGTGTATCCGCATCGGCGGCCAGCTGGCTGATCCGCTGAGCCAGTTGATGACGCATCGTCTCAGCCTGTTGATCGCTGACGACATCCGTTTGCAGCACATCCTCAACATAACAGACCGTATCATCCAGCAGTTTGAGCAGTTCCGGTTCGCTAATTTTATCGCGATGCGCACCCAGTGCAGAGATATAGCTCAGGAAAGAGTGATTTGAGCACAGCAACTGAAAAGCGGAATCACGCATTGTCTGGCTGGTACGGCTTTCACTGCTCATGTTGGAGACCACCGACGCCAGTTCGGCATCGGCATTATGCGCATCCCGCCGGGCGATGCGATAAGCCAGGCGGTTATCTTTGCCCTGATGGTATTGCTCCATAATCGCATCCAGATAGCGGCAGTTGGCCTGTAAGGTGCGTTCTGCTACCGCCGGTAGCTGACGGAAGCGCCAGTCTGGCCAGATAAAGGCGACGGCCAGCCAGGCCAGACCGCAGCCCAAAAGCGTATCGACCACCCGCGGTAAAGCCACCTCAAATCCTTCGCCGAGCAGGTTAAAACAGAGCAGCACCAGCAGCGTGATAAACAGCGTGGCCTGCGCATACTGCACCTGTCGGAAGGCGAAAAACAGCACCCCGCTGATCACGATTAGAATCAGTTGCCCTTCGACCGAGGGCACCAGCCAGAGCACCGGCAGACCAATAGCGATCCCGGCCAGCGTCCCGCCAATACGCAGCGCCAGCCGCCGCTGTGTCGCATTATAGTTGGGCTGGCAGACAAACAGACTGGTCAGCAGTATCCAGTAGCCTCGCTCCAGGCCGGTGATCTGAATGAAGCCGTAACCGATACACAGCACCACCGACATCCGCACCGCGTGGCGGAACAGCGCCGAAGCGGGGGTAAGGTGGCGACTGAAGCGCAGCCTGATATCGCTCCAGCCGCTCAAACCTTCGCGTGACAGCAGATTGTCGCTGTGCTGCGGATCGTCGCCTGCCAGCGTCTGCTCCGATTCGATAGAGGCCAGCTGGGCGTCAATCGCCTGCAGGTTGCGCAGCAGCCAGTAAAGCGCACGGGTATGGGTGGCCTCTGGCTCACGCTGCTCAAGGCGTTCTATGGCTTTTTGCAGCCGTTCAAATGCCCGCTCAAACCGGCTGTCGTGCACCCAGCGTTCACGCATTAAAATAGAGTGCGCCAGCTGCCGACAGGCCTGGGCCTGCATATTGAGTAAGCGCTGGAAGCGGAACAGGATCTCGTTATAGCGCCAGTCACCACGCAGCAGGTGATATTGCAGATGAGAAGAGCTGGCACGTTCATGGATATCCTGCGCCACAAAGTAGTAGTGCAGACTGCGCCGGGTACCACGTGAACCGCGATCGCCACGCAACCGGCTCTGCAGAGTGGTCTTGGTCAGATTGAGCTGGGCGACGAGCTGGCTGTTGACCATCGCGGCATCAATAAAGGTCGCATCATCCTGTTCGCCAGCATCCGGATCGAACAGATTGGCTTTGGCATCCAGATAACGCGCCAGCTGGGAAAAACTGCCCGCCAGTTGTTCCTGAACCGGCCGAACCGGAAACATCAGGTGACCGAGCAGGGTCAGCAGGTTGTACCAGAGCGCGCCCACCAGCAACAGAATCGGCTGCATATACCACTGGCTGAACAACCCGATGCCGAGCATGGTATAGACCGCAATCAGCAAGGCACCAAAGGCAATGGTGGCGTAGCGCTGACCGAGCGCCCCCAGCAGAATGAAGCCCCAGGTGGAGATCGCCAGTCCGGCAATAAACGCCAGCGGGTAGGGAAACAGCAGTTCAACCGACACCGAAGCGATACAGAAGCAGAGCAGGGTGATCAGCAGATTCTTTAGCCGCCCGGCTAGCCGATCGTCAAGATCCGCCAGCGCCGCGGCCACCACGCCCAGCGTCAGCGGGATGGTCCACTCAATCTGGTGCAGCCACCAGGGAATGGCGGCACACCCGCTCAGCGCAAACAGAATGCGCAGCAGGTAGCGCCAGGTACTGTTAAACAGATACTGCCGCCAGCCGGGCAGGCTTTTCGACATCATACTAATAGCGACGGGCATTGGCTTCGCGCGCGGCACGCGCCTCTTCCACCGATACGACGCGGCGTCCTACCGGCCACAGCGCAATCGCGGCAATTTTGAAGTTAGCGATACCGACCGGAATGCCGATGATGCTGATGCACTGCACAATGCCGACCGAAATGTGCGACAGGCAGAGCCACCAGCCAAAGAAGATCAGCCAGAAGATATTCAGGAAGGTTCCGCCGGTGTTCATGATGTGACTCCGGTTTTCCGGGCGCAGCACGTCGACATGCACCGCTTCATTGCCAAATGGCAACAGCGACAGTTTGGTAATTTCCCAGCAGGAGCGGGTCAGCGGCAGGGTAAAAATCAGCACAATGCTGATTAAGGTGGCAAACAGCCAGCTCAGGGTGGTGAAAAAGCCACCCAGAACGAAATTAAGAACGTTTAAGACGGTGCGCATGACATTTTTTTCCTTTTGCATTCCGCAAGATGTGACGCCAAGTTTAGCCTGTTTTAAGGCTGGAGCGCCAAGGGTCTGACAGGTAAACTCCCCCTAATCCTATTCTCTGTCGTTGGTGTCGGCGTGGAACTGAAAGCAACCTCCATGGGCAAACGGCTTGCCCAGCATCCTTATAATCGGGTCCGTCTGATGGCGGCTGGCGTGGAAGTCAGCGGCGATAAGCATGAGTACCTGATCCCTTTTAACCAGCTGCTGGATATCACCTGCAAGCGCGGGCTGGTGTGGGGTGAACTGGAATTTTTACTGGCTGACGAAAAAGTGGTCCGGCTGCACGGGACGGAATGGCAGGAAACGCAGCGTTTTCATCACTATCTGCTGCAATCCTGGCAGCAGTGGAGCCTGGAGATGAGCGAGGTGTGCAGTGAGGTTCTGCAAGCGCTGCGTAGCGCGATTGAAGCGTTTAGCACCCAGGATCGCTGGCTCAATCGCAGTGAGCTGCAGGATTTAAAAGCGCAGATCGTGAAACAGTTCGATGCCTTACCCTTGCCGCTGACCCGCCTCAATGAGTTTGCCACCTGTCGTGATGACCTGGAATTTTGCCAGCGCTGGCTGGAGCAGGGCGAGACGGCACTGCGTCAGCGTAACCGTGACTGGACCGCCTCCATGCTGACGCGTTACCACGATTTCTTTGCCAGCGTAGAAACGACGCCGCTGAATACCGCCCAGAGTGAAGCCGTGGTGAACGGTGAGGCTTCGTTGCTGGTGCTGGCGGGTGCCGGTAGCGGTAAGACCTCGGTGCTGGTGGCGCGGGCAGGCTGGCTGATGCAGCGCAGGCTGGCCAGCGCCGATCAAATCCTGCTGCTGGCCTTTGGCCGACAGGCTGCGGAGGAGATGAACGATCGGATCCAGTCCCGACTGGGTGCCAGCGAGATTCAGGCGCGTACCTTTCATTCGCTGGCGCTGCACATTATTCGCGAAGGCAGTAATAAGCAGCCGGCGATCAGTAAACTGGAGAGCGATACCGAGGCTCGCCGCGCCTTACTGATTCAGCACTGGCGTCAGCAGTGCAGTGAGAAGAAAGCGCAGGCCAACGGCTGGCGGCAATGGCTGCGTGATGAGCTGGAGTGGGAGTTGCCGGACGGCGCGTTCTGGCAGGATGACCGGCTGGCTAACCGGCTGGCAACGCGACTGGAGCGCTGGCTGAGCCTGATGCGGATGCACGGCGGCGCCCAGGCGGCGATGATTGCTGAAGTGCCGGACGAAACGCGCGACCTGTTCAGCAAACGCATCCGGCTAATGGCTCCGCTGCTGAAAGCCTGGAAGAGTGCGCTGAAAGAGGAGGGCGCAGTCGATTTTTCCGGCCTGATTCACCAGGCGATTGCAATACTGGAAAAGGGCCGTTTCATCAGCCCGTGGAAACATATTCTGGTCGATGAATTCCAGGATATTTCCCCGCAACGCGCAGCGCTGCTGACCGCATTACGCCAGCAGAATAAGCGTACCTCGCTGTTTGCGGTGGGAGATGACTGGCAGGCGATCTACCGTTTCAGCGGGGCAGAAATGTCGCTGACCACCGCCTTTCATCACTATTTTGGTGAAGGCGATCGCTGTGTGCTGGACACCACCTATCGCTTCAACGATCGCATTGGAGAGATCGCCAATCGCTTTGTGCAGCAAAACCCACAGCAGTTACGCAAACCGCTTAATAGCGTGACCAGGGGGAATAAGAAGTCGATTTCGCTGCTGGCGCAGGATCAGCTTGAAGGGCTGCTGAACAAGCTCAGCGGCTACGCAAAACCGGAGGAACGGATCCTGCTGCTGGCGCGTTACCACTACCTGCGGCCTGAACTGCTGGAGAAAGCGAAGACCCGCTGGCCAAAGCTCAAGCTGGATTTTATGACGATTCACGCCAGTAAAGGACAGCAGGCAGATTACGTGATTCTGCTCGGCTTACAGCAGGGGAAAGAAGGCTTTCCTGCGGCGGCGCGCGAATCGATCATCGAACAGGGATTGTTACCGCAGCCGGAAGCGTTCCCGGATGCAGAAGAGCGACGTCTGGCCTATGTGGCGCTGACGCGGGCGCGTCAGCAGGTCTGGCTGATGTTCGATAAAGCGCAGCCGTCAGTATTTGTCGAACAGTTCCGCGAACTCGGTGTACCGGTGCTGCGCAAAGCCTGAATTACTTCAGGCGTTCTGCCATGTAGCGCTGATAATCGGGGATCATAATATCGACCGCGCCGGCAAACAGCGGCGACTGAATAATGAAGTCGGCGGTTGAGCGGTTGGTGGCGACCGGAATGTTCCACACGGTCGCCAGGCGCAGCAGCGCTTTGACATCCGGATCGTGCGGCACCGCATTCAGCGGGTCCCAGAAAAACATAAGCGCATCAATTTTGCCTTCGGAGATCATTGCGCCAACCTGCTGATCGCCGCCCATCGGGCCACTCAGCATGGCGTTAACGGTTAAACCGGTATGCCGATTGATCAGCGTGCCGGTGGTGCCGGTGGCGTAAAGGGTATGCGGTTCGAGAGCGGCCTGGTTTTGTTTAACCCAGTCGAGTAACGCGGCTTTGCAATGGTCATGGGCGACCAGTGCGATATGTTTTTTTATGCCAAGGGTACGAACGGTTTGTTCCATAAAGGCTTCCTGATAAGTCTCATGCGGAAGAATCGGTGGCATGAGTTTACCCCTGGCCTTTCCTCTCTATCAACTCGTACGCAACATTTTGACCAGCGTCATAAACTGCTGGCGGGTTGCTTCATCGAAACGCTGAAACCAGCGGTGTAGCGAGGGCAATTCCGCCTGGGTGGTCCAGGCAAGATCGGCAGTTAACCGGGCGGAGGGGGCGGAACTCTTTACCTGCCGGGCAAACTGCGGCACGGAGGCTACCTGACCGGTGCGATTATAGTTGAGCATCGCCTTTTCCATATCCGCGGTGGCGCTGGCCGGCAGATGGTCACGCATACTGACAATCTCTTTGCCGTGCTCATCCACCAGCTGGAAATTGAGGCTGCGATCGAAATGGTAACGCTCGCGTTTCGTCTCCAGTGGCGGCAGCTTAATGGTGATGGTTTTGGCGGCGGCGGTAAACGTAACGATCATCGGTACCGACTGGTAGCGCTGAACCATATCCGGCCGATCGTTGCGCTGCTTTTCAACCCGAAACAGAAACTGATGCTGACCGCGATCCAGCTCTAAGCTGTCAGCGCCTTTGAGGAGCGAGCCTGAAATTTTTCGGCCATCCAGCACTAACAGGTCAATCTGCGGATCGAGCTTTAAGGTGATGGCAGAACAAGACGCCGAGACGAGGAGTGTTAACAACCCCGTGACAGCCAGCGACAGCTTCATTTCAACTCCAGTAGCAGTGGGCGCAAGGGAAGGTGTGTAGCAAATTCTTACATTATGGCAGTTAATTTACATTTGAACATATTTATTCGTGCGCCGGTTCAATTAATTTCGCTGCCAGCTTAGCCGTGAACCACCAGGCCAATCTACACTCAACGCAGGCCAGAAAGGAGATAACAATGAACGATCAGACAATTCGAGATGTGCTGACACGCAGCCGGCGAATCGCTTTAGTGGGCGCAAGTGATCGCCCGGAGCGCCCGAGTTACGGGGTGATGAAGTATTTACTCGATCAGGGTTACGAGGTGATCCCGGTCAGCCCGAAACTGGCGGGTAAAACGCTGCTGGGACAGCAGGCTTATGCCACCCTGGCTGAGGTGCCCGGGAAAATCGATATGGTGGATGTGTTTCGCAATTCTGAAGCCGCATGGGGCGTCGCGCAGGAAGCGATCGCGGCGGGCGCGGATACGCTATGGCTTCAGTTGGGGGTGATTAATGAACAGGCGGCGGTGCTGGCACAGGATGCGGGCATGACGGTGATTATGGATCGCTGCCCGAAGATTGAGATTCCGCGTCTGGGAATCACGCGTTAACAGAGCAGACGTGGCGGCAAACCGTGCCGCCACAGATTAATGTCGCAGATGGGGGGCCTGCAATTGCTGGCGGACTGACGCAGCCAGTTCATCCATTGACGGCTGTTCCGGATGCTCAACGCTGGTTTCACCGGCAAGCTGAATCTCAGCAACGTAGGTATGCACCTGATCGCCTTCCTCATCTTCCATCACTACATGATACCAGGGCGCGCTGCGCAACTTCTCTTCTGCGCCAACGTCTTCAATTTTAGGCTCATCTAACGAGTATTCCGGATCGACATCGACGATAACGCCCAGCACACCGGACAAACGATGACGAACCTGCTGACCAATACCAAATTTACTGGCAATCATAGTGACCTCCGAAAAAAGTACTCCTGATCCAATATGGGGTCAGGAGCCACTTTTTCAAGTCACATTACCCGGCAGGCGAAACCTTTCAGGTAGAGACCTTCCGGATAGCTGGCAATGACTGGATGGTCAGCCGCCTGACGGAATTGCTCAATGAACTGCACCTCATGTCCGGCATCCAGCGCCGCGTCGGCAATGATCTTCTGGAACAGATCGGTCGCCATCAGGCCGGAGCAGGAGAAGGTCAGCAAAATGCCGCCTGGGTTGAGCAACTGGATCGCCAGCATATTAATATCTTTATAGCCACGACAGGCGCCCATCAACTGGCTTTTATTCTCAACGAATTTCGGCGGATCCATGATGATCAGATCAAACTTTTCGCCCGCGTCACGGTAACGACGCAGCAGTTTGAAAACATCATCCCGTTCGAAACGGGCGCGTGACACGTCCAGTTGGTTGAGTTCAACGTTCTGACGCGCTACATCCAGCGCATCCTGTGAGGTATCAACGCTGATCACTTCTTTACAGCCGCCCATCAGGGCAGAGACGGCAAATCCACCGGTATAGGAAAAGCAGTTCAGCACCCGGGCATCTTTGGCGTAGCGGCGCGTCGCCAGACGGCTGTCGCGCTGATCGAGGTAATAGCCGGTTTTATGGCCGCCCTGAATATCCACCAGCAGCTTCATACCATGTTCGGTAATCGGCAGCAGCGGCGGCGGGATCTCACCGGTGACGGTGCCCTGCGCCAGTTCCAGTCCCTCTTTTTTACGCACCGCAACATCAGAGCGGTCATAGATGGCGCAGCCCGGGAAGCAGTGCTGCAAGGCCGAGATAATCGCCGGACGCTGATATTCCGCCCCGGCAGATAACAGCTGCATCACTAAAAAGTTGCCGAAGCGGTCGATGGTGACGCCGGGTAAACCGTCTGATTCACCGGCAACCAGCCGGTAGCTATCCAGACCATCTCGGGCAGCCAGCCATTCGCGCCACTGTTGCGCCTGTTCAAAACGGCGGACAAAGAAGGCGATGTCGATGGATTCATCAGCTTGCCAGCTCCAGACGCGGGCACGGATCTGCGACTGAGGTGACCAGGCGGCACGGGCCAGCCATTTACCGTTACTGTCACAAACATCAATGGTTTCGCCCAGTTGCGCTTTGCCTTCCATACGGGCAACCGCACCCGAAAAGACCCAGGGGTGGCGACGGAGCAGGGACTTTTCACGTCCCTTCGCGAGAATCAATCTGACTGTCATAGTTTGCTATGCTTACCTGAAAAAATGAGGCGCCATTGTCCGGTGGATAACGGGAAATTGCAACGAACAGCAGCAGGAGTGAAAAATGTCAGTAGCCTGTGTCAAAGCGTGGGTTCACGGTCGCGTACAGGGCGTCGGTTTTCGTTACAGCACTCAGGCCGAGGCAAAAACGCTCGGCGTGCAGGGCTATGCGCGTAATCTGGACGATGGCAGCGTTGAAGTGCTGGCCTGCGGTGAGTCTGAACAGGTTGATGCGTTAATCAGCTGGCTAAAAGCGGGCGGGCCGCGCAGCGCCCGGGTTGACCAGGTGCTGGTGGAACCACATCAGCCCGCTCAGCCACCGCGCGGTTTTACCACCGGCTGACTAAAAGTCCGGGTTACAGGCATTTGGCCGGTTTGGGCAGACCAGCGATTTTGGTCGCCTGTTTGGCCGGCCCTTCAGGAAACAGCCGAAACAGATAGCGACTGTTGCCTTTCTCTTCGCCATATTTCTGTGCCATTGCTTTAACCAGCATCCGCACCGCCGGCGAGGTGTTGTATTCGAGGTAAAACGCCCGCACAAAATTCACCACTTCCCAGTGTGCTTCGGTCATCCCAATACCTTCCTGGTCGGCGATTTGGCTGGCCAGTGCCTCACTCCAGTCGTCACGATGCTTCAGATAGCCTTCGGCATCGACGGCGATTTCGTTACCGTTGAAATTCACGTTCGGTCCTCTTGATTAATTACGGCGTATTTTACCAAATTCGCTCACCGGAAAAAGCAAAAACCCCGCCGAAGCGGGGTTGAGCAGATTTCGCGGGCAGTGACCGGTTAGTTACTGCGCGAGAAGCCGAGGATGCTCAGCAGGCTGATAAAGATGTTATACAGCGAGACATAGAGGCTGACCGTTGCACGGATATAGTTCGTTTCGCCGCCGTGAATGATATTGCTGGTTTCCCATAAAATCGCACCGGCTGAGAACAGAATAAACAGTGCGCTGATAGCCAGATGCAGCGCCGGCAGTTGCAGGAACAGGTTAGCGATAACCGCCACCAGCAGCACGACAAAGCCGGCCATCATCATTCCGCCGAGGAACGACATATCGCGGCGGGTGGTCAGCACATATGCCGAACAGCAGAAGAACACCAGCGCAGTACCGCCCAGCGCCAGCGCAATTACATCACCCATGCCGGCAGTCAGGAACGAGCTGAGGATAGGACCAAGGCAATAGCCAAGAAAGCCGGTAAAGGCGAAAGCGGCCAGAATACCCATCGGGCTATTGGCCAGACGGTACGTCAGAAACATCAGACCGTAGAAGCCGACCAGCATCAGGATCAGTCCCGGTGCAGGCAGGGCCAGCAGTGTACTGGCCGTAGCGGTTACCGCCGAGAAGGCGAGCGTCAGGCCGAGCAGAAAATAGGTATTACGCAGGACCTTATGGGTCGTCAGCAGTGACGACTGCGATGAAGTAACAATTCTTTCCATGTTGCGCTCCTTTTAGCAGAACACTAAATATGCGCTGAGAATACGCAGTGCAATAATGAGGGAAAAGGTGTTTTACCCTTCTTTACGCGTTATTCCGCTAATTCTTTGAGCAGAGTGGCGATTTTGACATCGAATAACAGCAATTTGACTGTTTTTCAGGCGAATGAATTGATCGATGCTTTACATCGCTAAACGGGATGTTTATAGTGCGCGTCATTGCGGAGGGGTGGCCGAGCGGCTTAAGGCAGCGGTCTTGAAAACCGCCGATGGGAAACCATCCGAGAGTTCGAATCTCTCCTCCTCCGCCACTTTATCTGCTCAGGCGATAAAGCGGCAAAATGTCTGATGATGATTTTGCTTATGCAGTAATGTTACAAAACGGAGGGGTGGCCGAGCGGCTTAAGGCAGCGGTCTTGAAAACCGCCGATGGGAAACCATCCGAGAGTTCGAATCTCTCCTCCTCCGCCACATTTTACAGAACAGGCCAGCACAATGTGCTGGCCTGTTCTGTTTCTGCGATCCGTCTTCCGCATTTCCGAAATTCTCCCGTTTAGCTTTCTGATGAGGGCGGCAGCGTTCATCTGCCCGGCGCATCTCTGCTATAGTCCACTCACTGTTTTTGTAAACATCTGGCGATTTTCCTGGATGAGCTGGGTTACACTGTTTAGCACTTCGCTCTGAGGCGAGCTAATCGGTTGATAGCCAGAGTGTTTCTCTACTGAATGAATGGAATAGGCACAATGATCAAGAAACTGAGTCTTTGCGCATTATCAGTGCTGGCAGCATTACCTGTCGGAACGGTAGCCTTCGCCGCTGATGGCGATATGCAACTGCAACAGGTGCTGATGTTAAGTCGACATAATTTGCGTGCGCCGCTGGCGGATAATGGCAGCGTGCTGGAGCAGTCGACTAAAAAAAGCTGGCCGCAATGGGATGTGCCCGGTGGACAACTGACCACCAAAGGCGGCGTGCTGGAAATCTACATGGGTAACTACACCCGTCAGTGGCTGGCGCAACAGGGTCTGGTGCAGAATGGCAGCTGCCCTGATAGCAATAACGTCTTCGTTTACGCCAATAGCCTGCAGCGTACCGTCGCCACCGCCCAGTTCTTTGTGAATGGTGCCTTCCCGGGTTGTGATGTTGCCGTCACCCATCAGGACGCGATGGGAACCATGGATCCTATCTTCAATCCGGTCATCACCGATGGCAGCGAAGCGTTCAACAAGCAAGCGCTGGCTGACATGGCTGCCGCTAATGAAAAGCTGGCGCTGAAGCCCGCTTTCCAGCGACTGGAAAAGATCGTTGACTACAAGTCCTCTCCGGCCTGTAACAACAAAAAGCAGTGTGATCTGAGCAGCGGCCAGAACAGCTTCAGCGCGGAAAATGGCAAAGAACCAAACGTCAGTGGCCCGTTAAAAGTGGGTAACTCGCTGATGGATGCCTTTACGCTGCAATATTATGAAGGTTTCCCGCTGGATCAGGTTGCCTGGGGTCAGATCAAAACGCCTGAGCAGTGGAAAGAGCTGTCTGCGATTAAAAATGGTTATCAGGATACGCTGTTCACCAGCCCGACGATTGCCCGTGAAGTGGCGGCGCCGCTGGTGGATTACATCCGTAGCCAGTTAGTCGATCAGGACAAGGCCAATGCGCCAAAAGTGACCCTGATGGTTGGCCACGACTCCAACATCGCCTCCTTACTGAGTGCGTTGCAGGTGAAGCCGTATGAGCTGCCTGATACCTATGAAAAAACGCCGATTGGCGGTCAGGTGGTATTTGAGCGCTGGCACGATGCCAAAAATGATAAAGATCTGCTGAAGGTCGAGTACGTTTACCAGACCGCCGATCAGTTGCGTGATGCCGATGTACTGAGCCTGAAAAATCCGCCAAAGCGCGTTACTCTGCAACTGACCGGTTGTCAGACAGATGCGAATGGCTATTGCAGCTGGGATCAGTTCTCGCAGGCGTTAAATAGCGCGCTGCAGGGGACCCCAATGCAACCTGCGGCCGCAGCCAAACCGGCAGCGGCTCAGCCTGACAGCGATGCGGCACCGGCTGCTGCAGCGGCTAACAGCGCAACCGATAAGCCGGCTGACAACGCGAAGGCCGACAAAGCTGACGCCGATAAAGCCAAAGCAGAGAAGGCTGAAGCGGACAAAGCAGCCGCTGAAAAAGCGAAGGCAGAGAAAGCTGACGCAGATAAAGCCAAAGCAGAGAAAGCTGAAGCGGACAAAGCAGCCGCTGAAAAAGCCAAAGCAGATAAGGCAGCAGCCGATAAAGCAGCGGCCGAGAATGCCAAAGCAGAGAAAGCAGACGCTGAAAAAGCCGCGGCTGAAAAAGCTAAAGCCGACAATGCGACAGCCAGCCAGGCCCCAACCGCCGCGCAAAGCAACGACGCGAAATCAGTGGCAACGGCAGCGCAGTAAGTTTTCCTGCCGCGGTAAAATAAAAAACCCCGTCGAAACGGGGTTTTTTTATGGCTGACGTCCGGTTAGCCGGCGACCACCACCAGCTTCTGATTGGCAAATTCTTTAATGCCGAGGTCTGACAGCTCACGGCCATAGCCGGAACGTTTAACCCCACCAAACGGCAGCTCTGCCGAGGTATCACTTTGCGAGTTGATGAACACCATGCCGGTTTCAATCGCTGACGCCAGCTTGCGACCACGGGCGATATCGCGGGTCCAGACCGAGCCGCCTAAACCGTAGTGTGAATCGTTGGCCAGCGCGATAGCAGCCTGATCGTCACCAACCACGTAGACCTGCGCAACCGGGCCGAAGAACTCCTGATAATAGGCCGGGTTATCCGGCGTAATACCGGTGAGCAGGGTAGGCTGATAGTAACAGCCCACGCCCGCGACCGCTTTGCCGCCGGTGACCAGCTGCGCGCCATGCGCCACGGCTTCGTCCACCTGTTTCACCAGACGGTCACGCGCATCACTGGACGAAAGCGGGCCCAGCGTGGTTTTCTCATCCAACGGATCGCCCAGCGTGACGGAACTCAGCGCCGCGCTAAACTGACTGATAAAGCGATCGGCAATTTTTTCATGCAGGATAAAGCGCTTGGCAGCGGTACAAACCTGACCACAGTTGCTCAGGCGAGCCTGCACGCCCTGACGCACCGCTTCATCGAGATCGGCATCATCCAGCACGACAAAAACATCGTTGCCGCCCAGTTCGAGAGTCGACTTTTTCAGATGCTTACCGGCCTGCTCTGCGACTGCGCTGCCTGCCCGTTCCGAACCGGTCAGCGCCACGCCCTGAACCCGCTCGTCGGCAATCAAATCCGCAACCTGATCGGTCGAGATAAACAGGTTAGTCCAGGCACCTTCAGGCGCACCGGCTTCGCGGACCAGCTTTTCAAACACGTCCGCACAGTGCGGGACGATATTGGCATGTTTCGCCAGCACCGGATTACCCAGCGCCAGGTTAGGTGCCAGCACCCGCATCAACTGGTAATAAGGGAAGTTCCACGGCTCAACCGCCACCAGCACACCAATCGGATGATACTCAACCCAGGCTTCGCCCAGTTCACTAGGGTAGGGCTGCGGTTTCAGAATACGTTCGGCGTTTTCAGCATAGTAGCGCGCAATCTGCGAACAAATTTTTACTTCGCCGCGGCTTTGACCAATCAGCTTGCCCATCTCTTTACTGGCGATGGTGGCCAGCTCTTCCGCACGGCTATCAATCAGATCAGCCAGTTTGTGCAACACCTGCAGACGCGGCTGAATATCGCCTTTGCTCCAGTCTGAGTGGTAAAGGCGATCGGCGACCTCCAGAGCATGGCTGACGGCCGCCTCATCATGGGAGGGCCAGCTTTTCAGCACCTGGTTGTTCGCGGGATTAATGCTTTGATAGGAAGACATAGCGTGCTCCTTGGTCAGTTAAAAAGTCGAGGCGGGAAATTCCCGCCCCTGAATTACACGTTTTTTCGTTCTACTGTTTTGTCATCCCAGGTCAGGACATCTTTATCGGTTTTTTCAAAGGCGCGAATCAGCACGTCGTCACTGCCTTGCTGGCGCCAGATCTCTTCTGCAAGCCGCTCATCGTAATTTGCCACTTCGAAAATGGCCTCGGCGATTTCAGGCGAGGTATGACGCAGACTGGCCCATTCGCCAACGTGATGTGCTTTTGCTTGTTCAGTAGCCATAATGTTCTCCTTCGATGAAATCAGTCCTTCAGTTTTACGGTCAGCCCGGCAACGTGCTCACCCTGATAGCGGGCGATGTTCAGTTCCTCTTCCGTGGGCTGACGTGAACCATCCCCGCCCGCCAGGGTAGAGGCACCATAAGGCGTACCGCCGCGAGTCCGGGAAATATCAAACAACTCCTGCGTGCCGTAGCCGATCGGGACAATCACCATGCCGTGATGCGCCAGGGTGGTCCAGACCGAGGTAATCGTCAGCTCCTGGCCGCCGCCGGTGCCGGTTGAGGTGAAAACGCTGCCGACCTTGCCATGCAGCGCCCCCGATGCCCACAGTCCACCGGTGCGATCCCAGAAGGTGCGCATCTGACCTGACATATTGCCGAAGCGGGTCGGGGTGCCGACGATAATGGCGTCATACTGCGTCAACACCTCAGGGGTTGCTTCTGCAGCCGCCTGATTGGTTTTACCGCCCACCTGCGCAAAGCGCTCGGCATCCATGGTTTCTGGCACCCGCAGGATATCCACTTCCGCACCAGGCACCCGACGAGCGCCTTCTGCAACCGCGTTCGCCATCGTTTCGATATGTCCATACATTGAGTAGTAGAGCACCAGAATCTTAGCCATTGATCTCTCCGGGTCGGTTTGACGTCCTGAAAAGTATAGAAGAGCTTTCGTTTCACGTGGGCGAAGCGCGGGTCAGGCGTTCGGCAGTCGGGTAATAAACCGCCAGGCAATCGGTTGTAAGGCGACAGAATGTGCGTTGTTTAATCAAACTGAGGGTGAATAGTCTGTTGCTAAATGTGACTGTCGCAGGAGCAAAAACAGAAATTGGCTATTCTTTAAGCATGGCTGAAAGCGGTGCTATTGCCGTCAGCCACAGGTTGCTTTCTTTCCTCATTTATCGCGTTACGCGACAGGAGTAGACCATGGCATCACATCGTGGAGGTTCAGGAAATTTCGCCGAAAACCGTGAACGTGCTGCAGAAGCGGGGCGGAAAGGCGGTAAAAACAGCGGCGGGAATTTCAAAAACGATCCGCAACGCGCTGCCCGTGCTGGCGAAAAAGGGGGGCGCAGCAGCAGTAAAAAAACCGATGATGAATAAACCTCTGTTCCGCCGGTAAACACCGGCGGTCAACGCCGTTGCTTTTCCTCTGTTCACTCCGCACAATAAGCCCGAATCCATCATCAGGTGAATTATGTCGGACGCACTCCGCGGTTTATCCCTGCGCCTTACGCGCCAGGAGCTGGTATTACTGTTTATCACCATGGTCTGGGGCGGCACCTTTCTGGTGGTGCACCGTGTGATGCAACACTCCGGTCCCTTTTTCTTCGTCGGGCTGCGCTTTGCTACGGCGGCGCTGCTGCTGGCACTGTTTTTCCGCCGTTATCTGGCCGCTATCAGCTGGCTGGAAATTAAAGCCGGCACCCTGATTGGCCTGTCGATTGCCGGAGGTTACGGCTTACAAACCTGGGGAATGCAGACCATCTCCAGCAGCCAGTCGGCGTTTCTCACCGCGCTCTATGTGCCGGTGGTACCGCTGCTGCAATGGCTGTTTTTACGCCGTCCGCCGGGGCTGATGTCGTGGATCGGTATCGTGCTGGCATTTACCGGCCTGTTGCTGGTAGCCGGGCCGCAGGATGGCCGCATCAGCCTGAACGCCGGTGAACTGGCGACCCTGCTCAGTACCCTGGCGATCGCGGCCGAGATCATCTTAATCAGCCGCTATGCCGGTCAGGTTGATGTCCGCCGGGTTACTCTGATACAGCTGGCGGTGGCATCACTGTGCGCTTTTGCGTTGATGATCCCCAATGGTGAAACGGTTCCGGTGCTTTCGACGCCGCTACTGCTCAGCGCGCTGGGACTTGGCGCAGCCAGCGCCTTAATTCAGGTCACGATGAACTGGGCGCAGCGCAGCGTTTCACCGACCCGGGCGACGGTGATTTATGCCGGTGAACCGGTCTGGGCGGGTGTGGTCGGGCGGATAGCGGGTGAGCGTTTGCCAGCCCTGGCGTTGCTGGGCGGGGCGCTGATTGTCTGCGGCGTGATTGTCAGTGAGCTGCGGCTGAAACGGAAGAAAGCGGTGCAGCCAGCGACCACACCGCAGGAATCGCAGGAATAGTTAGCCCTCCTGTCGCGCCAGGGGCTTATCCGGTAGCGTCACGCCGCGTCGGCGCAGAATCGCATTAAGGATAATGGCGCCGAAGGTGGCGGTGCCGATACCGCCGAGGGTAAATGAACCTATCTTCAGCGCAAAGTCACCGGCACCCAGCACCAGCGTGGTGGCGACCATAATCAGGTTGCTGTTCTGGCTGAAATCAACGTGATTTTGAACCCAGATGCGAGCCCCTGCCACCGCAATCAGCCCAAACACCACAATCGATGCTCCGCCAATTACCGGCGCCGGAATGGTGTGGATTAGCGCGCCAAACTTCGGCGAGAAACCGGCCAGAATGGCAATGATCGCCGCGGCGACAAACGCCAGCGTTGAGTAGACTTTAGTCACCGCCATCACCCCGATATTTTCTGCATAGGTGGTCACGCCGCTGCCGCCGATCGAGCCGGAGAGCATTGTTGCCAGACCGTCGCCGACAAATGCCCGCCCCATATACGGGTCAAGGTTACGTCCGGTCATGCCCGCCACCGCTTTCAGGTGACCAAGATTCTCCGCAACCAGAATGATCGCTACCGGCGCGATCATCACCATCGCCTGCAGATCAAAAGCTGGCGCGGTGGTGTGCGGCAGACCAAACCACGGTGCCTGCGCCAGCAGCGTAAAGTCGACCGGTTTGCCCAGTCCCAGCCCGTTGGTCAGCAGAGCATAGAGCGCCCACGCCACGATCAGCCCAATCAGGATCAGCAGGCGCTGTATCATGCCGTGCGTAAATACCGCCACCACGCCAATACAGAGCACCGTCATTACCGCCACCCAGCTGTCAAACGAGGATCCGGATACGCCATGCACCGCAATCGGGGCCAGATTCAGCCCGATGGCCATCACCACCGCGCCCGTCACCACTGGCGGCATCAGGTTTTCAATCCAGCGGGTACCGGCTTTCATCACCACCAGCCCAATCAGGGTATAAACCAGGCCACAGGCGATCACGCCACCCAGCGCAACGCTGAGATTAGGGTTCAGTCCCTGACCGCTGAAACCGGTCACGGCGATCACCACCCCGACAAACGCGGCGCTGGAGCCAAGGTAACTGGGCACCCGACCGCCGGTAATCAAAAAGAACAGCAGGGTGCCAATCCCCGACACCAGAATCGCCAGGTTAGGGTCCAGGCCCATCAGCAACGGCATCAGTACCGTTGCGCCAAACATCGCGACTGCATGTTGCAAACCAAGAATCAGCGTTTGCCCCATCGGCAGCGTTTCATCCGGGGCAATAATGCCATTTTCACTCAGTGCCGACTTCTTTTGCCATTGCGGGAACCAGGAACGTGCCATCGTATACTCCAGAAAGTGATGAATGCCGGGGCCAGGCCTGCGGAAGGCTGGCGGATTAACAGGCTTCCTGCCGCATAAGCGGATGATAACCGCGGTCAAACCATGCCAGACCGTGGGTATCGTCGTTACGCACCAGCGCCAGCACCTCACAGAACAGAATGTCGTGGGTGCCGACGCTGACAATCTGGCTGATACGACAGTCAAACGAGGCGACTGCGCCGCTCAGCACCGGCGAACCGGTAATCGCTGTTGACCATTCGGCAGCAATAAAGCGTTCGGCCATCGGCGTCTTGCCGCCGAACAGGTTGGATAAGGTTTCGTGGCCTGCCGCCAGGGTATTGACGCACAGCTGACGGTTTTCACAGAACACCGGCCAGACCGAGGCGGAACGATTGAGGCAGACCAGCAGGGTAGGTGGCGAATCGGTAACGCTGCAGACCGCAGAGGCAGTAAAGCCAGCACGACCGGCCGGGCCTTCGGTGGTGATGATATTGACGGCGGCACCCAGCCGCGACATGGCGTTACGAAACTCAGTTTTCTCTACCACAGGCGCAAGATGATTCGGATTCATCGCGTTCTCCACAAAAAGGGTTACCCGGCGACGCGTGCCAGTGGCTGCACGTCATCGGTATCATCCAGCCACTGCACCAGCAGGGCATTAAAGTGATCGGCATCAGTTACGCTCATCGCGTGGCCACCCCATGCCATTACCTGCTCCGAGGCGTTCGGTAGCGCCGCCGCCAGCTGAGCGGAACAGCTCCAGGGCACCAGCAGATCGTCCTGACTGCAGATCACCAGCACCGGCTGGGGAATAGCGGCGGCACGCGTGCTGAAATCAGCGCTCATCAGGGCGTGCAGACGCCGCATCAGGTTCTCCATTCCCTGGAAATGGGCAATGTGATGACTGTCTTCCTGTTCCAGCCGGGTCTGATGCTGCGCCATCCATTCAGCCGGATAGAGAAACAGCGGCTGGGCACGCACAAAGGCTTCAACGCCGACGTTAAGCAACAGATCCTGGCGCACCTGAAAGCAGCGGCGCGTGTGGGGATGCAGCGTCAGCCAGCCATTGATTACCACTATCCGTTCAACCCGCTCCGGATAATCCAGCGCCAGTTGCAAACCCACCAGCCCGCCGAGCGCATGACCGATCAGGCTAAAGCGCAGGATTCCCTGCTGCGCCAGCGCGGCGGCCAGCTCTGCCGCCATCATCGCCATGCTGTAACCTTCCGGCAGGGTATCGGCGCTGCGGCCGGTACCGCGCTGATCGTAGAGCACCACCCGGTAACGGGCGGTCAGGGCAGCCAGCTGCGGCTGCCAGAAGCCCGCCACGCCACCCAGACCGGAAGAGAGCACCAGCGTCGGGGCATCCGGCGACTGCAGGCCAAGGATATCCAGCTGCATCAGACCTCCTGTTTGCCGATGTGCGCCACGCTGGCGATTTCAATCAGCGCATCGGGTTTGACCAGCCCGCACTGAATACAGAAGCGGGCCGGTTTATCACCGGGAAAATAATCGGCATAGACCTGATTCACCGCCGCGTAATTGGCCCAGTCGGTAATGAATATCGAGTTGAACGTCACGTCCGCCATATTGCCGCCGGCGGTTTCAATCACCTTCTTGATGGTTTCCAGTACATGGCGGGTTTGTGCCGCAGCGTCGCCAACGTGCACCACGTTATTATCAGCATCGAACGGTAACGTACCCGAAACGTACACCACGCCGTCGGCCAGCGTGCCGGGCACGAAAGGGGCGATGGGGGTGGTGGTTCCCGGCGGAATAATCACGCTTTTTGGCATAACAACTTCTCCTTTTTGAATCGCTCAGCGGGAATCGGCAGGTTTCAGGCTCTCGCAGAAGGTGGCAACATCCGACACCCAGCCAAAAAACGTTTCGATATTAAACAGGGCCGCCTGCTGCGCAAAAGCAGGTCCGGCCTGATAAGTCGCGTCTTCCAGCACCACGCCGAAATACTCAAGGAAGAAACCGTCACGCAGTGTCGATTCGACGCAGACGTTAGTCGCAATGCCGGTGAAGATCAGATGACGGATACCGCGGCTGCGTAACATGCTGTCGAGCGGCGTATTAAAGAAGCCGCTGTAGCGTGGTTTCGGCAACACAATGTCGCCCGGCTGCGGCACCAGCTGATCCACCAGCGCATAATCCCAGCTGCCTTTCGACAGCAGCGTGCCGTGCAGTTCCGGGCGTTTGCGCATGGTTTTCAGCGCATTCGATTTGTGGAAATTGGGTGAACCGGCATCGCCAGCTTCGACGTAATCCGCATCCCAGCCGTTCTGAAACCAGATAATCTGGATGCCTGCTGCCCGGGCAGCGGTCACCGCCTGTGCGATGCTAGCGATCACCGGCTGGGTGGCAGAGACATCAAACCCGGCCAGATCCAGATAGCCGCCTTCGGTGGCGTAAGCATTTTGCATATCCACCACAATCAGCGCGCTCTGGCTGGGTGGAAAGGCGATCGGTTCGGGACGCGCCGGCAGCTCAATCTGCGGCACGTCTGGGGTATGGGCGCAATAAACCGTACTCATCAGGCCACCTCCTGTTGGGCTTCCAGCAGGGCACTGCGGCACTGCATCAGCGGTTGAATATGTTGACCAAAGTCTTCGATGCCCTGCAGGAAATCATCAAACGTCAGCAGCACGCCATGGGTGCCGTCCACCTGCGCCACCTCATCCAGCATCCGCGCCACGCTGGCATAAGAGCCGACCAGCGTCCCCATATTGATGTTGACCGCCGAGGTGGGATCGGCCATCTGACGCACGTTGGTGTCGCTGCCTGATTTGGTGTCCTGCTGGCTTTGGGTGGTCAGCCAGGAGAGTGCCTCTTCATCGGCACCGGCTTTGTAGTGTTCCCATCGGGCGCGGGCTTCTTCATCGGTCGCGGCCGCGATAATCATAAACAGCACATAGGAGCCGACATCGCGTCCGGCTTTTTCCGCGGCCTGCTTCATCCGCGTGGAGGTCGCGCTGAATGCGGTAGGGGTATTCACGCCTTTACCAAAGCAGAAGTTGTAATCGGCGTGCTGGGCGGAAAATGCCATACCGGCATCACTCTGACCGGCGCAGATTACCTTCATCGGCCGCTGCGGTTGCGGGCTGACCCGGCAGTCATTCATGGTGAAAAAATCGCCCTTGAAGTCAGACTTGCCGGTGCCCCACAGATCGCGCAGCACGGTAACGTATTCGGTCAGATAGGCATAACGGCTGCCGAAGTACTCATCGCCCGGCCATAATCCCATCTGCTCATATTCGGGCTTCTGCCAGCCGGTCACCAGGTTGACGCCGAATCGGCCATTGGAAATCGAATCGATGGTGGCGGCCATGCGCGCCACAATAGCCGGGGGCAGCGTCAGCGTGGCCGCCGTCGCGTAGATCTCAATGCGAGAGGTCACGGCTGCCAGGCCCGCCATCAGGGTGAAGGACTCGAGGTTGTGATCCCAGAATTCGGTCTTACCGCCGAAGCCGCGCAGTTTGATCATCGACAGCGCAAAGTCGAAATGGTAATGCTCCGCTTTCAGCACGATCGCTTTGTTCAGTTCAAAGGTCGGCTTGTATTGCGGTGCATGGGATGAAATCAGCCAGCCATTGTTACCAATCGGAATAAAGACGCCTATCTTCATGTGAAACCTCTATGCAGTCGGGGGAGGACATTTCACGCGCGGCACTGCTTCCTGCTTCATCCCTGAGGGGCTGCGCTCAGTCACAATTCTGCAAACTGTGTGCCACTTTTTTTAATGCAATAAATAACAACAGGTTAAACTTAACCCAAAAGAGGTAACCAGAGCAGATGGTCCATTTCGGACCGTTTGGTCAAAATTCGCTGCACATTTTCCATGCAGGCTGAGCGAAAAAGGTGCAGGCGGTGGATTGGGCAGGGCGGAAGCACTTTGCTATGATGCGCTGACACAAGAGGGATGAGGTAAACGTGTGAAAACCGATGAAAAAAAGCCAACGCGTCGTTCGCGTGCCGTCGCCGCGAAACGTGCTGCCATTCTGGAGGCGGCATTGACGTTCTTCTCACAGTTTGGCATTCATGGCACCAGCCTCGATAAGGTGGCAGAACGGGCTGACGTCTCTAAAACCAATCTGCTCTACTATTTCCCCTCTAAAGAAGCGCTGTATGTGGCGGTGCTGAAACAGATACTGGATGTCTGGCTGGCTCCGCTGCGGGCGCTGGCGCACGATCAGGATCCGCTGGTGGCGATTCGCCGCTACATCCGCCTTAAGCTGGAAGTATCACGCGATCACCCACAGGCCTCGCGGCTGTTTTGCCTGGAGATGTTGCAGGGCGCACCACTGCTTAAAGGTGAACTGGCGGGCGATCTGAAACAGCTGGTGGATGACAAAGCGGCGATTATTGAGCGCTGGATTGATGAAGGCCGGCTGGCAGGTGTCCAGCCGCAACATCTGATCTTCATGCTGTGGGCCACCACCCAGCACTACGCCGATTTTGCCAGTCAGGTCGAGGCGGTCACCGGTCAGACGCTTAACGATCCCGATTTTTTTGATCAGACGGTCAGCAACGTGCAGCGCATGATTATTGAAGGGATTCGGGTGCGCTGACTGACGCCGGATCGACCGTTCGCCACGGAGTAAAACCATGGATTCTGTTTCGCAGTTGGTGCTGGGTGCCGCGGTCAGCGTGGCGGTAATGGAACGACGGGTGCCGGTCTGGCAGGCCGCGGTGGTCGGCGCCGTCTGCGGCACCTTGCCCGATCTTGATGTGTTTATCGATCATGGCGATGCGATACGCAATATGACGCTGCATCGTACCGAAAGTCATGCGCTGCTCTATCTCACGCTGATATCGCCGCTGATCGCCTGGCTGGTGGCCGGACTGTTCCGCCACCGGGTGAGATGGCCGGCATGGTGGCCCGCCATCTGGCTGGCGCTGATTACCCATCCGCTGCTCGATTTAATGACGGTGTATGGCACCCAGCTTGGCCTGCCGCTGACCGATCATCCCTATGCGATTGGCAGTATTTACATCGTCGATCCGCTTTATACGCTGCCGCTGCTGATTGGCGTGGCGCTGGCGCTGTGGCGGCGCAGTGAACGCGGGCTACGCTGGAACCGGATTGGCCTGGCCCTGAGTACGCTCTACCTGCTGTGGAGCGTGGCGATTCAGGGCGTGGCGGCAGGGCAGATCAAGCAGGCGCTGGTCCGGCAGGGGATCCCAACCGATAAGGTGCTGGTGACCCCGACCGCCTTCAACACCCTGGTGTGGCGCAGCGTAGTGATGACACCGGACCGCTACGGTGAGGTTTACTGGTCACTGCTGTCGCCACGGCGTCCGCTGCAGGTGGTATGGCGTCCCCGTCATCCTGAACTGTTTGATGCGCTGCGTGGAAACGGGTATGCCGAGCGGGTCGCGTGGTTCAGCCACGGTTTTTATGCGATGGCGGAACGCAACGGGCAGGTTACCATTGCCGATCTGCGGATGGGGGAAGGCGATGATTTCACCTTTACCTTTAACCTCAGTAGCCCACAACAGCCCGATCCACAGCCACAGCGGCTGCCGTCGGAGCGGCCTACTTTGCAGGCGGTGTTATCGACACTGTCTCAGCGGCTATAAAAAAAGCCCGGTCAGTGACCGGGCTTTTTATTGCCAGCAGGCGGTTAGCGTGGTTGACGGCGGCGGCGCACCAGCCAGCCCATCGTCAGCAGCGCAAACCACAGCGGTGTCACCATCAGGGCCTGGCGCGTATCTTCCTGCAGGGTCAACAACACCAGCACAAAAGCGAAGAACGCCATGCAAACCCAGCACATGAACTTGCCCATTGGCATTTTAAAGCCGGACTGCGCATGACGCTGCGGGTACTTTTTACGGTAGGCCAGGTAGCTGCACAGGATGATGGTCCAGACGAACATGAACAGAATGGCGGAAACGGTGGTCACCAGGGTGAATACCGTCATCACGTCCGGGATCAGATAAATCAACGCTACGCCAGCCAGCAGACACAGGCAGGAGAAAAGCAGGCCGGTGGTCGGGACCGCGCGCGCTGACAGGCGGCCAAAGGCACGGCTGGCCACGCCCTGCTGCGACAGGCCATACAGCATACGGCTGGTCGAGAAAATACCGCTGTTAGCGGAGGAGGCTGCCGAGGTCAGGACCACGAAGTTGACGATACTGGCCGCAGCGGGCAGGCCAATCAGCACAAACATTTCAACGAACGGGCTACGGTCGGCCATCACCTGGGTCCAGGGCGTCACCGCCATGATCACCATCAGCGCCAGCACGTAAAACATAATAACCCGCAGCGGAATGGCGTTAATCGCGCGCGGCAGCACTTTATGTGGATCGTGCGTTTCTGCCGCGGCGGTGCCGACCAGTTCAATGCCGACAAAGGCAAACACCGCAATCTGGAAGCCGGCAAAGAAGCCGCTCAGCCCTTTTGGAAACAGCCCACCGTGATCCCAGATATTACTCAGCGAGGCGGTGCCGCCGCCGGGTGAGGGATAATGCATCGATACCAGCACAATGCCGGTAATGATCAGCGCCACAATCGCCACGATTTTGATGATCGCGAACCAGAACTCCATCTCACCAAACAGTTTGACGGTCGCAATGTTGAGCGTCAGGAAAACCACCACGCACAGCAGGGCGCTCATCCAGATCGAGAAGCCGGGAAACCAGAGCTGGAAGTAGGCGCTGATGGCAACCACATCAGCAATGCCGGTCACCACCCAACAGAACCAGTAGGTCCAGCCGGTAAAATAGCCCGCCCAGGGGCCGAGCAGGTCAGCCGCAAAATCGCTGAATGATTTGTACTCAAGATTGGAGAGCAGCAGCTCGCCCATTGCCCGCATCACGAAGAACAGCATAAAGCCGATGATCATATAAACAAAAATGATCGAGGGTCCCGCCAGGCTAATGGTTTTACCGGAACCCATGAACAGGCCGGTACCGATAGCACCACCGATGGCGATAAGTTGAATATGGCGATTATGCAGGTTGCGCCGCAGCTTATCCGGGCCTTCCTGCGCGAGTGGCGCGTCTTTAGATTGATCAACCATGGAATTGTCTTTCCTTTCTTGATGTTGTGTCAGCTCTGCTGGCTGTTACTGAATGGCGTTGCCCGAAGGCAAGCCGGCATAAGATAGTGGAAGTCACCCTAAAGCCGGTAACGGTTTTTTATCAATTGTGACCATTGCCGCTCAATCAGGTGGCAGCAAAGCGTTACGCGGGTTAATCCTGCGTCAGACTGGGTAATTTTCCATCACGTTGTGTCAGGTTCAGGGCGTGACGAGGATTGTACTTCTACACTTTTTGTTGGTTATTCATCACGCTGCGAGAGGGACTATGCGCACGCTTATTCTGTTTTTGCTGTTGATTGCGCTGGGATGGGTCAGTTTACCCTGGCTAAAACAGCATCTGCCGCCGCAATTTAATCCCTTTATTCCGCTGTCGGTGACCGACCCGCCGGGCTGGATGACGCAACTCAAAATGAAACGGCTGGCCGGCGATCCTGCCGCCTGTCTGGCGGTGATGCGGCGCGCGCAGCAGGCGGGCTGGGTCAGCTTCAGCGAAAGACCGCCGCTACGGGGCAACTGTCCCCTTGCCGATCCGTTGCGTATCCAGAAATTTGGCCCGGTCAGCCTGAGCAGCAGTTTCCTTGCCAGCTGCCCAATGGCGGTTGCCAGCACCATGTACGCCTTACGCAGCCGTGAACAAACCCTGCAGCAGATGCAGAGCCCGCTGGTGCGGATTAGCCACGTCGGCAGTTATGCCTGTCGCAATATTTATCATCGGACCGAAGGGCGATTGAGCGAACATGCGACGGCTGATGCCTGGGATGTGACCGGCTTTCAGTTGGCCAATGGTCAGCGGCTTACTGTCAGCCAGCACTGGCAGCAGCCTACGGACAAAGCCGCAATGCTGCATACGCTATGGCGTGGCGGTTGCCAGGTGTTTGGCAATGCGCTGGGACCCGACTATAACGCCGCCCATACCACCCATTTTCATCTGGGCATGCGCGGCGCGGGGTATTGTCGATAAATCATAAAACAGGATTAATACCGCGTTTGATTATGAAATGATTCGCTGGCCACGAAAAAACAAATCCAGTCATCATCGCGAGTTGCAGCATAAACCAGAAGAGGGTCCGCGACGGATTGATCTGCTGATGCAGCACAAATTTCAGGGCCAGCGCCATAAAGAAAAAAATGCCGGCCTGACAGATCAGCAGCGGAAAGGCGCTGCGTTTAAATGCCAGCGACAAGCGCTGCCAGAATGATTTTTTTTCATGTTGAGGCAGGGAGAAAAATTGAAAAAGCAGCAGTAACAGGAAAGAGAGTAACAGCGAAATTGCTGCCTGTTGCCAGATCAACAGCGGTATTTTCAGATAGTTCAGCAGCGTGATAATTGGTAAGGTTAGCGCCTCAGCTAAAATACAGGCGGCGGCTGAGATGGCGGTGGCGATAAATAGCGCTTGCCAGCCACGATAGCGGGACGATTTGGGCGAAATCAGTAACGCTGCTTTTAACTGATGTCGGGGAATCCGGCCGAGATACCACCAGGCCAGCCAGCCGATAAACGGCAGATAAAGCCCGGTGAGTGGCCAGATCAGGTTCATCAGTCTGCCCGGCTGACGGTAAAGGAAAATATCCTTGGTAATCATCAGCGCGGTGCAAACGCCGGACACCAGAAAGAGTAAAGCCCACTGATTTAGCATCGTATGCTCCCGTGGCGGGTTAATCCATGTCGTGTTGAAACGCGCGTCTGACGGCTGTTTTCGTCCCGGATCTTAAGCGATTAGTCACGGTGACCGCAGATTAAGCGTAGTCTCAGGA
Organism: Pantoea sp. PGP6; assembly: GCF_053474785.1. Classification (NCBI taxonomy): domain Bacteria; kingdom Pseudomonadati; phylum Pseudomonadota; class Gammaproteobacteria; order Enterobacterales; family Erwiniaceae; genus Pantoea; species Pantoea sp. PGP6. Next base: position 2,846,123 of record NZ_JBQBMA010000001.1, on the reverse strand, counting down.
TTACCAGAGTGAAATGCATGCTTATTTCCTGATGAAAAATATGTTGAACATCAACCTTTACCGCTTCGCTTATTCAGCACCTATTTAACCTGCTGTTTAACCATAAATTACTGGCGCTCAGGAAATAACTTTTTATCTGGACTGAGACTTTTGCAACGCTGCTGAAAAAATCGAATGAAACACAATGATTGAAATTCCATCGGAAAAATCTTATTCTCCGCTAATGATTGAAAGTTACACCGGACGGCCTCATATTGACGTTGAAAGGCGGTTGTGGGGAGCCTGAGGTTCAGAGAATTAAATGACATCTTTATTGTGGCGATGCCGGTTTGTACAATAAATTAATTTACTCCTGATAATTTATTTTTTATCTGAATAACCAAAATGAATAATAATGCGCAAATGCGTAAAAATAATGCCGAGGCAATATGAGTAGCGGGGATTATTTCGCCTGGCGGGGTGACGCAGAAGAAAAATTTCGGGCATTAACTTGTTCTTCTGAGCTGAAGACGTTATTGCACTGCTTTACTGAATCATTAGGCTTCGACTATTTTGCCTTCCTGATTCAGCATCCGGTGCCTTTCACCCGACCGCGCATTCATTTACACAGCAGTTATCCCACGCAGTGGGTTAAGCATTATGAAGCGAACAATTATTACGCGGTCGATCCGGTGCTGGAACAGTGCCAGCGGCCCGGCCGGGGAATGGTCTGGACGCGTGAACTGTTTACCGAGGCCGGTAACCTGTGGCAGGAGGCGGCAGAGCACGGCCTGCGTAGCGGTTTTTCTTGCTCTGCAATGGCACCAAATCGCGTCATTGGTATATTATCTATATCATCGCAACAGCCGCTTCCTATTCAGCAGCGCCGCATTGAGCTGGAAGTCAAACTACACTTTTTAGCGGAGCTAAGCTTAGATACGCTGGAACGCTTTAGCGATGATGCAATGATGGTACTAAAAAAAGAGTTTAGTCAGCGCGAGCTGGAAATTTTGAAATGGACTGCAGAGGGAAAAACTGCGGTGGAAATTTCACTTATTTTATCCATCTCTGAACATACCGTTAACTTTCACCAAAAAAATATGCAAAAGCGTTTCAATGTTTCCAATAAAACCCAGATTGCCTGTTATGCAGCAGCAGTCGGGCTGATTTAGACGAAAAGCAACTACCAGTTTTAGTAGTTCCCTCGTCCATGTCAGTTGTCTACCCTGCGCCGGGGCTTTGCCAGGCTGGCGCAAAGAAATCATTGCAAACATGGGGATGTCAGAGGCGCATGATGAAAATAGTTCAAACGCAATTAAAGGATATGCCATCCTCTTTGCTTGCCGAACTTGGCAGCTACCGGTATAGCGTATTTGCGCGCGGCGAAGGCTGGTCTATTCCGCCACGTCTTAGCACGCCGGGACAGGAATACGATCGCTTCGATCGCTCAGACGTGACCTGGCTGATTGCCTGGAATGCGCGGGAAGGGATCAGCGGCTGCGCCCGGCTTATGCCGTGGTTCGAACCGGAACAGAGTGAAGGCATTGTGTTGCCCTTCAGCCATGAAAAGGTGTGGGAGATGTCGCGCTTCTCGGCCCGGCTGGAGGTGGATCCTGAGTTGCCACTGAACATTCTCTGGCACGCGGTGCAGCTGGCAGAGCTGAATGGCATGGAGTACATCATCAGTTCAGCCACACCGATGCTGGAGAAGATGTTTGAGCAGCATCGGGTGGTGTATGAGCCGCTGACGCCGGGCTTGATCCTGTCGGAAGATAATCTGTTCGCGATTCGCATTCCGGTGGTGCAGCCTGCGCTGGCGGAGAAGTATCGCGGCACCCGGCGTTTCAGTCCGGAAGAAGTACTGCCGTCGCTGGGTGTGTCAGTTAACTGGCAGTCACACAGCTAACTAATTTGCCCCCGCAACCGGGGGCAAAACGTTTACTGGCGGTAGGCCGCTTTGATCTGCTTAATGGTGTTGCTGAACACTTCCGCCTGCGGCTTATCGCCCAGCGTCTGCACGTAGCGTTCCATATTGATAATGACTTTTCCGGCATCCGCCTGACCCATGCCTTTCAGAATCAGCGTGATCATCATTTTCAGACCCGCTATTTCATCCGCTAATTTGCGCGCTTCCTGCGAAGTTGCAAAGTCTTCATCGCTCATGATTTTCTCCTTGGTGAATAACAACGTGTCGGCAATCTCGTCCGTACAGCAATGCGTGAGTATACCACAGGGCGATTAAGTTGCTGATCGGGCCGGTTCGCTTCTGGCCGAAAAGGTTATCAATCCAGCAGGGCTAATCAATCGCGGAAAGTTATCATAGCGCTTAACGATGTTCCTGACGGTGTTGCACACCCACATAAATCCCGCATCGAATTCTGTTTAAGTAAATGAAAAATAACTTTTTTAATTTTATTTTTCAGGTGGGATAGGTGGCGGTTTCACCGCGACTCAGATAAGCATGATCATCGGTTTTCAATCAGGTATCGCCGCTACAGTTTTACTTTGTTGATGTGCTTTTGAGGTAAAAACGGGTATGATTACCGCCTGAAATCGTTAATTGCTTCCTCTTTTTAGCCTCTGGAGTCTTCCCGTTGATCAGTGTGCTTCTTGTTGATGACCATGAACTGGTCCGTGCTGGTATCCGCCGCATCCTGGAGGATGTCAAAGGTCTGGTGGTAGTCGGAGAAGTTAACTGTGGTGAGGACGCGGCCAAATGGTGTCGTGCCAATCAGGTCGATGTGATTTTGATGGATATGAACATGCCAGGCATTGGCGGGCTTGAGGCGACACGCAAGATCGTGCGCTACAATCCCGACATCAAAATCATCATGCTGACAATCCATACCGAGAATCCATTACCGGCCAAAGTGATGCAGGCCGGTGCCGCTGGCTACCTCAGTAAAGGGGCAGCGCCGCAGGAAGTGATTAACGCGATTCGTTCGGTTAACGCCGGACAACGCTACATCGCCTCGGACATTGCGCAGCAGATGGCGCTGAGCCAGATTGAGCCGCAGAAAGCCGAATCACCTTTCAGCTGTTTGTCGGAAAGGGAATTGCAGATTATGCTGATGATCACCAAAGGACAAAAGGTGACGGAAATTTCCGAGCAGTTGAATCTCAGTCCTAAAACCGTTAACAGCTACCGTTATCGTATGTTCAGTAAGCTGAACATCAGTGGTGACGTAGAGTTAACGCATCTGGCCATTCGACATGGCCTCTATAATGCGGAGCCGTTAATCAGTAGTGAGTGACGTTTTTAATTCCAAAGCCTTTCTGAGTACGGTGACCAGTAAGCCCGGCGTCTACCGCATGTATGACGCCTCAGGCACCGTCATCTATGTTGGCAAAGCCAAAGATCTGAAAAAGCGTTTGACCAGCTATTTTCGCACTCAGGTCGGCAGCCGCAAGACCGAAGCGCTGGTAAGCAATATCCAGCACATCGATGTCACCGTAACCCACACCGAAACCGAAGCGCTGCTGCTTGAGCATAACTACATCAAGCTGTATCAGCCGCGCTACAACGTATTGCTGCGCGATGATAAATCCTATCCCTACATCTTCCTGAGCGCTGACACCCATCCGCGACTGGCGATGCACCGTGGTGCTAAACACGCGAAAGGGGAATACTTTGGGCCGTTCCCCAACGGCTATGCGGTACGCGAAACCCTCGGGCTGCTGCAAAAAGTCTTCCCGATCCGTCAGTGCGAAAACAGCGTTTACCGCAACCGATCACGTCCCTGTCTGCAATACCAGATTGGTCGTTGTCTGGGGCCGTGCGTGGCCGGACTGGTGAGTGAAGAGGAGTACGCCCAGCAAACCGATTATGTGCGCCTGTTCCTGGCGGGCAAAGATGATCAGGTCCTCAATCTGCTGGTGAAGCGGATGGAAGAGGCGAGCGTCGGACTTCGATTTGAAGAAGCGGCCCGCCTGCGCGATCAGATTCAGGCGGTGCGGCGGGTCACTGAGAAACAGTTTGTCTCCAATCAGGGCGATGACCTGGATGTGATGGGCGTGGCTTACGAGGCGGGTATGGCCTGTCTGCACGTGCTGTTTATTCGTCAGGGTAAAGTGTTAGGCAGCCGCAGCTACTTCCCGAAAGTGCCGGCGGATACCGATCTGGCCGAAGTGGTGCAAACCTTTGTCGGACAGTTCTACCTGCAGGGCAGTGAAGCGCGCACCTTGCCGGGCGACATCCTGCTCGACTTTACCTTGCCAGAGCGCGAATTGCTGGCCGACTCGCTGAGCGAGCTGGCTGGTCGTCGGGTCTCGATTCAGAGTAAACCGCGCGGCGATCGCGCCCGTTATCTGAAGCTGGCGCGAACCAATGCCGCGACCGCATTAACCACCCGGCTATCGCAACACTCGACGATTCATCAGCGTCTGGCAGCTCTGGCTGAGTTTCTTCAGCTCGACAAGATCACGCGCATGGAGTGTTTCGATATCAGTCACACCATGGGTGAGCAGACGATCGCCTCCTGCGTGGTGTTCGATCAGAACGGTCCGCTGCGTGCCGACTACCGCCGCTACAACATCAGCGGTATTACGCCCGGCGATGACTATGCCGCGATGAATCAGGTGCTGCGCCGTCGCTATGGTAAAGCGATCGAAGAGGACAAGATCCCGGACGTGATCCTGATCGATGGCGGCAAAGGACAGCTTGCCCAGGCGAAACAGGTATTCGCCGAGCTGGATGTGCCGTGGGATAAATCCCGACCGATTTTACTGGGCGTAGCCAAAGGCAGCGATCGTAAAGCGGGACTGGAAACACTGTTCTTTGAAGCGGAAGGCGAGGGCGTTTCTCTGCCGCCGGATGCCCCGGCGCTGCATGTAATTCAGCATATTCGTGACGATGCTCACAATCATGCAATCTCGGGCCACCGTAAAAAACGCGCTAAAGTAAAGAACACCAGCGCACTGGAAAGCATCGAAGGAGTGGGGCCGAAACGGCGTCAGCAACTGCTTAAGTACATGGGGGGCCTGCAACCGCTGATGAATGCATCAGTGGAGGAGATCGCCAATGTACCGGGTATCTCACACGCCCTGGCAGAAAAAATATACTACTCGTTGAAACACTAGCATTGAAACGGGGGGGGCAATGTAGGAACATACGTTAAATTCTACCCATTCCAGACAGTTACCGGCATATGCAATTTAACATCCCGACGTGTCTCACCCTGTTCCGAGTCGTCCTCATCCCGTTCTTCGTGCTGGCTTTCTATCTGCCGTTTCACTGGGCACCGCTGGCTACTGCACTGATCTTCATTTTCGCTGCCGTCACCGACTGGTTTGACGGCTTTCTGGCGCGCCGCTGGAAACAGACCACCCGCTTCGGGGCATTTCTTGACCCGGTGGCCGATAAAGTGATGGTCGCGATGGCGCTGGTGCTGGTGGCAGAATATTTCCATGCCTGGTGGATTACGCTGCCCGCCGCCACCATGATTGCCCGCGAGATTATCATTTCTGCGTTGCGTGAGTGGATGGCTGAGATTGGTAAACGCAGCAGCGTGTCGGTTTCATGGATTGGCAAAGTGAAAACCACCGCCCAGATGCTGTCGCTGTTTGCCCTGCTGTGGCGTCCTGACAGCACGGTAGTCGGAATTGGCGTGGTGGCGTTATACATTGCTGCGGTGCTGACTTTCTGGTCAATGTTTCAGTATTTAAGCGCGGCGCGCGGCGATCTGCTCGAACCGTGATCGATGCGATTTAAAAAGCAGCAAACAGACACACAGTGAGGATAATTTTATTGACTCACTGCGTCAGGTCAGTAGAATGCATCGCATCGAACGGCAGCCAGCCTGCCAGAAGATAAATAAAATCAGCAAGTTCGATGCAGTTGCTGAAATGCGGGAATAGCTCAGTTGGTAGAGCACGACCTTGCCAAGGTCGGGGTCGCGAGTTCGAGTCTCGTTTCCCGCTCCAGATTCGCAGGTCAGGTTAACCTGGCGGCACATCAGTTTAAGGCGCGTTGGCAGAGTGGCTATGCAGCGGATTGCAAATCCGTGTACCTCGGTTCGACTCCGGGACGCGCCTCCAGTTACACCCTGCCCGGGTGGTGAAATCGGTAGACACAAGGGATTTAAAATCCCTCGGCTGTAAGGCTGTGCGGGTTCAAGTCCCGCCCCGGGCACCATATTGAAACCGAATAAAAACAAGCAGTAAGCAATGTCGTAAGCCACCTCAAAAGGTGGTTTTTTTGTTTCTGCAGGGTGGCGAAGACGACGGTTAGACAGACCGTGTCCTCGTGCTCGATTATCCTTCCCCCTTTCTCTGCAAATTCCGGCCTCAGGCGCGCGAGCTGAAAACCAGCTGGTCGTCAGCGTTACTGATCAGATACATTCGCTGCGCTTCACCGCTGGATGAGACAAAGGTCACCTGTTGGCCGATACTGACAGCATCAAATGCCTCGGTAGGTTGCAGCTGTTTCTGGATCTCAAGCACGATGCGTGATTTAAAGGGCTTTTCATTCACCGTATCGATATGGTAACTGGCGGTGAATGTCAGATCCGGATGATCAAGAATATAAAATTGTCCTGAGGGCATAGTCATTACCTCTTCGCTTATTTCAGTCTGCTGAACGCCGGAAGCGTTTCCCCCGACAGTCTGGCTTTTAAGGCTAGCTGAAGAATGCGTGATTAAAAGCATTAGCAATCTATTTTTATGGTTTCCGCTATTTTATCAAATATTCACCGCTTGCGCTTGCAGCCTTATTAGCCGGCACTACCCTTACTTAATCCGCCGTTATTACTGCAGTACCCAGGCTGAAATATCCCGCCAGGTGACGGGCAGATCTTCGAAGGGGAAGGCGGTCGATTACGCCGGGCAGGCAGCCTGAATGCTGGTTAAGCAAGGCAACGGGCAGCGCGCTGTGGCAAAGGGTTACGCGAGGCAGGGTGAGGTGCAGGGCGGGGAAACACGGGCATAGTATAACGGTATTATTGCAATTCTTCGGGGATTGCCGATGCAGGTTCAACTCCTGCTGCCCGGTCGTGCTGCTATCTGCCTGATGATAAAAATAACCGTAGCCGGGGTTAGCCTGCTGGAAATAATCCGGCTGAATAGTTAATCAGTTTAGAGATGAGCCGATATTTGAAATTATTATATTAACCAGTCGGCTGGCCACGCTATTCCGCTTTATGTTGACAGAACAATTTCCTGCTGTATCGGCTTACCCGTTTACGGATATTCGTGTGTCTGTTACGCCGCGCAGGGCGATATGTTTAAAAAACGCTTAATGGCTGCTCGTTGTGGTGGAATATATAAGCCTTAATAGTCGACTTATGGTTTTAACCCCGCTGCAGAAATCATCATCAACGTGCAGATCAGCCGCACAGGTACTTATACCCATCCTGCTACTGAGTGCCTACCCACCACTGATACAATGGCAGACTTCTGTTACATCGCTTTTCACTCAATTTTGCGGCCTGAGTCGGTCTTTGTAACCTGTTGAAAGTTATTCATTTACCGTATGGTAAGGTTATCCATTCTCAGCCGCAAAAGAAGTCGGGACCCTTTATAATGACGCTTTCCACTGACCAGCAGCCTGATACCGCATTTCCGCCGATGATTGGCGTAATCTCCAGCCCGTTACTGAATTCCTGGCAGCAGAAAATCCTCCATCAACTGACGCACCAGCTCAACGCGCGTGGCGTGTTGATGCTCCTGTTGAATGCCGCCACTGAACAGGCGCTCGCAGCACAGCTGACTCAGGCGGCCCCGCTCGGGCTGCGTGGTTTACTGCTGTTGCCGGGTGCGTTCAGTGACTCACCGCCTGCAAGCATCCTGACCAAGGTCTCGCTGCCGGTGCTGCAGCTTGATGCAGAGCAGGTAATGCAGAAGGGTGCCAGGCAGGCGGGCGAAGCGATCGGGCGACTGCTGCTGGCAGAAGGTCATCAGCGGCTGGGTTATCTGCAGAGCCAGGCAGGGTCATCGCCACAGAAACAAGGCTACAGCGCCAGCCTGATGGCGGCAGATCAAGCGATCTGCGTCGATCTGGTGGCGGGCGGCAACGATCGTGAACAGGGCTGGCAGGCGATGACCGATTATCTGAAACAGACCCGCGCCGCCGAGCGCATCCAGGCGCTGTTCTGTGAATCTGATCTGCTGGCGTTTGGTGCAATGCAGGCAATCCGGGATTTTGGTCAGGGCGCGCACGTAGCGGTAGTCGGGTTCGGTGATCTTGATGAAGCACAATCCTCAACCTGGCATCTGACCAGCTGGTCAGTCAATATCGAGCGGGCAATTAACGACGCGCTGAACCGCCTGCTGGGACCCTGTGCAGCACAAGGTGAAACGGGCGGCGAAGGGGGGTTAAAGCGTCGTCACTCCCATTTAGGCAAACAGCGACCGGGAGAGATGTCTGAGTGCGGGTGCGCCCATCGGCACTAGTCCGCCCGGCGACGGATGCATCGTGATCCGGGCGGAAGATCCTGAACTCAGGGCTAGAGGTTCAGGATTGTGGCTGACCAACCGGGCCACTGCCGCCAGGCGCACCGACCGGCTGCTGACCACCTGGCGGTGACGGCGGCGGCGGCGCATCTCGGCCCGGCGACTGAGGCGCACAGGCGGAAAGGGTAGTGATAACGGCAAAAGCTGACAGCAATAAGGCGCAACGTTTCATCAAGGTATCCTGAAAGTTAAACGGTGCTTTTAGTATAGAAAAGTCCGGTGGAATCACCTGATACGGCGTCTTGTGCCAGCCAGAGCAGAAATTGCGGCCGATTATTTGAGACGCCTCTCATCTCCGGCGTGCCGGCAATGCGTTTTGTGCTGAACCCCGCTAAGGTAGCGCATCATTGAAGAGGAGTGGTTATGAATGGCATCGTGAAGTTCGTCCGCGGCTGGCTGGTGTTCTCTGTTCTGTGGGGCGTGTTCATGTGGTTTATGTCATGGCAGCAGCAGGGCAAAGAGATAGGGCTGGCGATTCTGACCAGTCTTTACGCCGGTCTGATCTATCAGGCATTAATGACGATGGTGGCCCGCTACAAAGCGCGCCGGCAACAGGCCTGAGCCTGACCGGCAGCGTTGCAGGCCGCCGGTCAGCCAGAATAAATCGCCGGGTTAGCCGAAATTACCGGTTAACCGGCGATGAAAATCAGTACTGCGGTGATCCAGCCCCTCAATCTTCACCTGCGCGCCATAGCGCTGATAGCGATGCTCAATGCCATCCAGCGCCGCCACACTTGATGCGTCCCAGATCTGCGCATGCGTTAAATCGATAATGACGTTTTTCGGATCGTGGGCGTAATCGAAATGTTCAAACAGATCGTTGCTGCTCGCAAAAAACAGCGGCCCGCGCACCGTATAACGTACCGATTCGCCATCCTCGCTCAGCTGACGCTCGGCGTGAATGACGTGGGCAATGCGGCGGGCAAACAGCATCATAGCGACAATCACGCCGGCCAGCACCCCCAGCGCCAGGTTACCCGTCCACACGGTCACCACCACGGTCAGCACCATAATCAGCGTTTCAGACCACGGCATGCGCTTCAGCGTAGCCGGTTGCAGGCTGTGCCAGTTGACGGTTTTCACCGCCACTACCATCATGATCCCTGCCAGAACCACCATCGGGATTTGCGCCATAATCTGGCTCAGACCGGTAACCAATAGCAGCAGCACCAGTCCGGCAGCCACGGTAGAAACCCGACTACGCGCCCGGCCGAGCTCGACGTTAACGATGGTCTGGCCGATCATCGCGCAACCGGCGATACCACCATAAAAACCGGCAAAAATGTTTGCCACGCCCAGTCCCCAGGATTCCCGACGTTTGCTGGACGGCGTATCCGTCAGGTCATCCACCAGTTTGGCGGTCAGCAGCGACTCCATTAGCCCGACAAAGGCGATACTGAGCGCGGTCGGCCAGATAATCTGCAGCGTCTGCAGATTCAGCGGCACCATCAGGCTGTTAAAGCCGGGCAGGCCAGGGCTCATCGGGCCTTCGTCGCCAACATTCGGCATGCGATAGCCCATCAGCAGGGCAACGCCGGTTACCACCACAATCGCCACCAGCGGTGAGGGAACGCTTTTCACCAGCCGCGGCAATAGCAGCACAATCGCCAGCGTCACGGCAAAGAAGATCCACACCAGCGATGATTGTCCCCAGACGTGCGGAACCTGAGCAAAGAAAATCAGCACGCCCAGCGCATTCACAAATCCCAGCATCACCGAGCGTGGAATGTAGCGCATCATGCGTGCCAGCCCGGCCAGACCAAACAGGATCTGAATCACGCCGCCCATCACCACCGCGGGCAAAATGTAGTTAACGCCATGCAGATGCACCATCGGACCGATCACCAGCGCCACTGAACCGGCGGCAGCGGTCACCATTGCCGGACGGCCACCGAGAATCGACAGCGTCAGACAGAGCACCACCGAGGCAATCAGGCTGACTTTAGGATCAACGCCGGCAATAACCGAAAAAGAGATCACTTCGGGGATCAGCGCCAGCGCGGTAATCACCCCGGCCAGGCATTCGCGGGTCAGCAGCGCCGGAGAGCGTAATACGCGTCCGACACTAATATCACTCGCCACAACCGGCGTTGCAGCGACATCATTCGATTGAGTCATAAAGGATTGCAGGCTCTTTTTTGTTTTGCTCCCGCACGAAGGGCGAGAAAGTCGGGATAAAAGTGAGGGCAGATGTTACCGGGCGCAGGGCGAAGATACCAGAAAAAGGCGGGGTGACTCCCTCCATGGAGTCGGGATTATAACGAGAAATCATCCGGGGTTTTGTGGACGACCAGCTCAAGCAGCTGCCGATAGATTTCCAGCGACTCCCGGTTGCTTTCCAGTTCCAGACGATGAATCAGTTTAGAAATAATCGCCTTATTACTGACCGGCATGCCGGACTGCAGGATCTCCGCGACCACTAAGCCGAGCATCTCCATATCACTGGCCGGTTTATTGGCGGCAGCATTAAAGTAGTCGGCAATTTCCTGATCGGTTCTGGGAACCCTATTCTGATTTTGCATGTGTAAGCCCTTCAAAACAGCCCGATTCCCTTTCGGATGTCAGGACAAAAAGACATTAAAAAAACCTCCGCATGGACAGATGCGAAGGAACCCAACGTCATAAATAAACGGATAAAAAAATAACCTCTGAAGGTGGAAATCCACTGACACCTTCAGAGGCGACGCAAGTGCATCATTTGTTACAGAGTCGCAAAACAACTCGTGGGGATAAAGTTATACAATGAAGTCCAATCTGTACAATCGGATTCCTAAGCAAAATGTGCTATTTGAGCATTAACAGGGGCTTATAAGGAATATTCTGAGAACAAAATTGTACAGAAAATGTGTACAGCCTGGAAAGTTGACTTAAATGATGCGGAAAGCGTGCGACAACTTCCCGCGTTAACCTTAACTGAAAAGTGCGAGTCTGGCGGTCAGCTTGCGCAGGGCTTTTTTCTCACCGACCACCGCCATGCCCAGCAAACGCCACTCCTGACGTGGCTTCTGCCGCATCGCGTCACTCAGCGCCTGATAGTCGGTGGTGGACTGGCCCTCTTCCGGAAACAGCACCATATCGCAGCCAGCCTGTTCGGCGTTTTCCCGCAGCAGGCTGAGCTGATCGGTGGTAGCCGCCAGTACCGGGATACCGACCGGGATCAGGCCGGGGCAGGGATGGGCACTGGCATCTTCCAGCGCCTCGCCGACCAGCGCCGGATGACGCTGGCCGAGGGTTAACGCCATAACGGCAGCGGCATTGGTTGCTTTGCCCGGCGGCAAACTGGCATTCAAAATCATGACACAACGTAAGTCCTGCATTGCGCTTCTCCTGACTAAAAAGCGCATTGTGGCAGGCGGATCAGGCCGGGTCTGGAAGATTTGTGCAGGCACGCTGATAACGTGCCGGACTGAGCTGGCAGGCGCGCTTAAACCAGCGGCCGAGATGGCTCTGATCGGCAAAACCCAGCGCGGCGGCGACATCGGCCACCGGCTGGCCCTGAGCCAGTCGCCGCCGGGCCTGACTCAGCCGCCACTGCACCAGCCAGGCGTGAGGTGGCAATCCCCAGTGGGCCTGGAACAGCCGCGACAGACGAAAGCGATCCAGTTTCAGACTCAGCGCCATCTGCTGCAAACCCGGATTTTCAGCATGATGAGCAATCAGCCAGTCCCGCGCCTGCAGCGCCAGCCGGGCATCCGGGTATACCGGCCCGGACGCGCGCCACAACCGGTGTTGCGTCAGCTGGCCAAACAGTCGGTCGAGTGCCGCGTCTTTGATTAATGTCGGATGATCGTGCCACAACGCGTCGAAGGCGTGCCAGACCGCATAAGCCAGCGGCCGGTCGTCGCGCAGCGTATCCGCGAAGCCTAACTCACGCTGCTCTGGTCCCTCCGCCAGCAGCGGAGCGAGATGCAGCTCAATCTGCTGGGGTGAAAGATAGAGCATGCGATAGGTGAAGCCCTGCTCATTGATCGCGTCGCCATCATGTAATTCTTCCGGTTCCAGCATAAACACCGTACCGGGTCGGCTTTGATGCTGTTTGCGTCGCGAATGAAACTGCTGTACACCTTGCTCAGTTACACCAATCAGGTAACTGTCGTGCCAGTGCGGATCGTAAGCGTGTCCGGTAAAATGGGCGCGCAGCGACTCAATACCGCTGGCAGCATCACGGCGCAAATCCACCCAGTTTTTCGCAGCTGTTATCATGGTGTTCGACTCCCGGTTGCGGCCTCTGGACATTCTGCCGCGATCCACTAATTTTTAACAGATCGGGCGCTTTCCAATCGCGTTTGGCTTTGCGTATAATAACGCCTTCATTTAATTAGAAGTCTAACAATTAGGTTGCTAACATTTGTTATCGCATACTCGTACATTTACCCATCTCCTGCATCTGACCGCACACGCCTGGCGCCTGGCCGTCGATCGCCATCTGAAAGATAGTGGTCTGAGCATGAGCAGCTGGATGGCGATTGGCCTGATTGCCAGTGAACCTGAAAGAATGACCCAGACCGAGCTGGCGCAGCTGCTGGGACTGGAAGATGCCAGCATGGTGCCGCTGGTCGATCGGCTGGTCAAACAATCGCTGCTGTCGCGGGTCCAGCCGCCGGAAGATCGGCGAAAACGCCATCTGGTGCTGACTGAAAAGGGCAACCAGGCGTTCGCTAAAGTAAAAACCCAGGCCGACGCGCTGCGTAGTGAAATGCTGGCGGACATCGATCCGCAGGACCTGGCCGTGACCGAGCGAGTGTTACAGCAACTACTGACGCGAATGGGAAGCATGTAAAGGTGGCGAAGCGCAATCCCTATGCCGCGCGCGAGTGGTTACCGCATGAAAAACCGATGCTGCCTGGGTCACCCTCGACCCCGCTGCATCCGCTGCCGAAGCGGGTGGCGTTTGGTCTGATCGGCCTGCTGATCTCGCTGACCGGGGCGCTAAGTAATGCGCTGGTCACCGCCAATCTGATCAATCTGCAGGGCACCTTCGGCGCCTATTCGAATGAGATTGCCTGGCTGCCGGCGGTCTACGTGATGGGTAATATCTCCATCAACCTGCTGCTGGTGAAATTTCGTCAGCAGTTTGGCCTGCGTGCCTTCACCGAAGCGTTTCTGGTGCTGTATGTGCTGGTGGCGTTCTTTCATCTGTTCGCCAACGACCTCAGTTCGGCGATCATCGTGCGTACCGCGCACGGCATGGTAGCGGCAGCGCTCAGCTCGCTGGGTATCTACTACCAGGTGCAGGCATGGCCAGCGAAGCATCGTCTGAAAGCGCTGGTGATTGGGCTGACGGTGTCGCAACTGGCGATTCCGCTGGCGCGTCTGTTCTCTTCGGAACTGCTGCAGCTTAACGAGTGGCGCGGTCTCTATCTGTTTGAGCTTGGCCTGGCGATGATTGCGCTGGGCGGGGTACTGCTGGTCAAGTTGCCGCCCGGCGACCGCATCAAGACCTTTGAAAAAATGGATTTCGTCACCTTTATGCTGCTGGCTCCGGGCATGGCGCTGCTGTGCGGCGTGCTGTCATTGGGGCGGATTGAGTGGTGGTTTACTACGCCGTGGCTCGGCATCTGCACCGCCATCGCATTAACGCTGATCGTGACCGCGATTGTGATTGAGCACAACCGGCGCAATCCGTTGATCAATACCCGCTGGCTCAGCAGCGGCATGATGGTCCGGCTGGGGATTGTGATGATCATGATCCGCATCGTACTGGCGGAACAGAACACCGGCGCGGTCGGTTTTTTACAGCAGATTGGCTTACAGAACGATCAGATGCGCGGGCTGGCGCTGGCGATTATTGCCGGCGTGATTGTCGGTATCGCCGCCAGTGCGCTCACCATCAAGCCTAACCACCTCAACTGGCCAATCGTCACCTCACTGGTGGTGATGATTATCGCGTCGCTGATGGATGCGCACTCCAGTCCGCTGACCCGCGCCAACAATATGTACTTCAGCCAGTTTCTGCTGGGCTTCAGCAGCGCCTTCTTTATGGCGCCAGCGATGCTGATGGGGATTGGCAGCGTGGTCACCCAGCCGAAAAATCTGGTGAGTTTTGTGGTGCTGTTTGGCATGAGCCAGAACCTTGGCGGACTGATTGGTTCGGCGATCCTCGGGACTTTTCAGACCTGGCGGGAAAAATATCACTCCAGCCTGCTCAGCGATCAACTCTCGCTGCTTGACCCCAACGTCAACGAACGTCTCAGCCAGTACAATGCGCTGTTCAATAGCCTGGTCGGCGATAACATTCTGCTCGGCGCGCAAAGCAGCAGCCAGCTGCAAACTGTCGCGACATTACAGGCCAACGTACTGGCCTATAACGACACCTATCTGTTAACGGCGGCGCTGGCATTGATCACCCTGATGTGGGTGATCTGGCGATTAACGCGTCGGCGTTATCTCGACTGGCGCCAGGCGCAATTTAACCTGCGTGAGCAGCATCAGCTGGCCGCATTACAGGAAAACACGGAGAAACAATGAGTCAGCAGGACGAACTTCAGGCAGCCGAACGCGACCGTGCGAACCGCCGCCGTATTCTTTCTATTGCCGCCGGCAGCGGCATTGTGGTGATTGGCGTATTAGTCATTCTCTACGCCTGGCAACTCTGGCCCTTTACCAGCTCAGTGCAAACTACTGAAAATGCCTATGTCCGCGGCCAGGTGACCTTTATCAGTCCGCAGGTCAGCGGCTATCTGACCTCGGTTGAAGTCATCGATCTGCAACCGGTAAAAAAGGGTCAGCTGCTGATGACCATCGACGATCGTATCTATCGTCAGCGGGTGCATCAGGCCCAGGCACAACTGGCTATGAAGCAGGCGGCGCTCAGCAATAACCTGCAACAGCGACGCAGTGCCCAGGCGACGATTGAAAGTAATAAAGCGGTGCTGGAAAACGCCAAAGCACAGGCGCTGAAAAGCGGCTTTGACCTGAAACGCGTAGAGAACCTGACCGCTGACGGCTCGCTGTCGGTGCGCGAACGGGATGCCGCCCGCGCGGCTAACGCGCAGGCACAGGCGCAGGTCCGTCAGGCTGCGGCTCAGATCGCGGTCGCAGAGCAAAATCTGCAAACGGTAATCGTCAACCGTGCGTCGCTGGAAGGAGACGTCGCCAGTGCGCAGGCGGCACTGGAACTGGCGGAGATCGATCTGGCCAACACCCGGATTATCGCGCCGGATGATGGTCAGCTCGGCCAGCTGTCTGTGCGAACCGGCGCTTATGTCACGGCCGGAACGCGGCTGACCTCGGTGGTACCTAACCACAAGTGGATCATCGCCAACCTGAAAGAGACGCAGCTGGCGCGGATCCGGCCCGGTCTGCCAGTGACCATCCGGGTCGATGCGCTGGATGGCAAACGCTTTACCGGTCAGGTTGAATTTATCTCGCCAGCTGCCGGGTCGGAATTCAGCGCCATTTCGCCTGACAACGCCACCGGTAACTTCGTCAAAATTGCTCAGCGTATTCCGGTTCGTATCCGCATCGACGAGCAGGATATGCAGCAACTGCGACCCGGCATGTCGGTGGAAGTGAGCATCGATACCGCCGCACAGCCGGCAGGTGAGGGCGCACCATGATCGTCCGCCGTTTACTGATTGGCGCACTGACACTGACGCTGGCCGGTTGCGCGACCCAGGTTGAAAAAGCACCGTCGTCACTGCCGATTCCGCCTGCCTGGCGCGATCGGGTCGGGCCGGCTGCTCCGCCAGAAGCGGGCTGGTGGCGCGCCTTTGGCGATGCGCATCTCAACCGGCTGGTGACGCAGGCGTTACGCAATAATCCCGATATTCTCACCGCGCGTTCACGGGTGGATCAGTATCGCGCTCAGCTGCGTGCGGCGCAGGGCGATAATTTTCCGACTCTGAGCGCCGGCGTGGCGGCAACCCGTGAACGTACGCTCTCCTCGGTTACCGGCCAGCCTTATGAAACCGACGTTTTTCAGGGCCTGCTGCAGGCGAATTACGATGTCGATTTGTTGGGCGCGCGCAGCAGTTCGATTGACGCTGCGCAAGCCTCGCTGGCGGCGCAACAGGCTGCAGCCTCGGCGGCGGAGCTGACCATTGCCAGCTCGGTGGCCTCGGGTTATCTCAACTTATGTGCTCTCGATGAGCAGTTGCGCGTTACCGAAGCGACGCTGATCACCCGCAATAATTCGCTGACCCTTGCGAAGCGCCAGTTTGAAACCGGCTACACCTCACGGCTGGAGTGGATGCAGGCGGCCTCGGAGTACCAGTCAGCCAAAGCACAGATACCGCAGCTTAAGCATCAGATTGCCCGGCAGGAGAATGCGCTGAGTATCCTGGTGGCGATGAATCCACGCGAAATTGCTCGCCGACAGCAGTTCGATCAAATATCGCCGCAGCAGTTACCGTCGTTGCTGCCGTCCCAGTTGCTCAATCGCCGACCGGATATCGTTCAGGCGCAGCGCCAGCTGCTGGCCGCCGATGCCAGTCTGGCTTCGGCCAAAGCGCAGCTGCTGCCCAATCTCAACCTGACTGCGACCGGCACGTTACAGAGTTCGGTGCTGCATCAGCTGGCTGATAATCCGTTCCGCCTGTGGAGCGTCGGCGGCAGTATTCTGGCGCCGTTGCTCAACCGTGAAGCGCTGACCGCAGAAGTGGATGTCTCAATGGCCACCCGTAACCAGGCGCTCTATGGCTATGAGAAAGTGGTGCGTAACGCCTTCTCAGAAGTGAACGATGCGATGGATGCGATCCGGCAGGGTGAGGCACAACTGGAAGAGCTGCAAAAGCAGGAGAACTATGTAGCTGAAGCCTTGCGCATCGCCAGTAACCGCTATCAGAACGGTTACGCCTCCTATCTTGATGAGCTGGATGCCCAGCGTACCCTGTTTACAACTCAGCTAAATCTGGTGACGGTGAAAAATAATCTGCTGCTGGCGCAGATTGATCTCTATCGTGCGCTGGGTGGCGGCTGGTCAGCAAACGCCACGTCATCTTCTGAATAACCCTTTCCCTTCATACGGTTCCGATCCAGCAGCAGTCAGAGATTCTGCTCGCCGGATCGGCGCTGTTGCGTCCCGCGCCGCTGTGTTCCGCCTGACACTCTTATCGGTTAAATAAGCCCCGCATACTTCCGCTTACCTGTCTTTACATTAGGTGGTATCATGCGCGGGTTTTAGACTGGCCAGATGGAAAAGCGCACGGATTGTTTATGCTGCGCCAGGCGAGTTGTATTTTTAACCGCCTGATAATACAGGGGAATGAAAGGGAATCGTGATGAATAAAAAGTTAATTTTTACACTGGTGGTGACCGCAGCTTTATTAACCGGTTGTGCCCGCACTGCGCCGATTCACAATGTGAATCAGACACTCTCACAGCGTTATAGTGATAATCAGATGAAAACCGCGATCATCGAAGCGGGCATCAGCCGCAAGTGGGTGATGACGCCGGTTTCGCCGGGTGTTATCAACGGTCGACTGGCACAGCGTGGTTTCGCAGCCAACATTCGCATCTCCTACACCAGCCAGAGTTACCGCATCGATTATCTCAGCAGCGAAAACCTGAAAGCGGGAGAGGGCAAGATCCACAATAACTATAACCGCTGGATCACCAACCTCGATCAGGACATTCAGCTACGCCTGTCAGCGCTGGCGGCACAATAAGCCGCGCGTTGTCGCACTTATCTGTCGGTATTGAACAATAAAATAAAGATCTTTCGCTGCCGGCCGACAAATCAGATGACCTGCTATTGCTGCATCGCCGGCTAAACCACTACCGTGATCGGCAATAGCCGGGTCGGCAGATATTTCAGGGATGAATCTTTGCTAACGCAAGGAAGGCGTTGACGACCTGATGGACGCAACGCCACCCGTTTTGCTAAAAGAAAATTGAAATGAGACTCGCTTACTCTCTGGTCGACTGGCAGGCGCTGGCTCCCGGGCTGGCCGGACACGATGACTGGCAACGCTGGGCGCTACAGGGCGCGGTAATCGACCCCAACCAGTCCATGGCAAAGCCGCAATTTTTACCGATGATGACCGCGCGTCGTCTGAGCGGCGGCAGTCGTGCGGCAGTTGAGTGCGGTCTGGCACTGCTGGCACGTCAGACGGTGGATGCAGTGGTGTTCACCAGCCGTCACGGCGAGCTGGAGCGTAATCTGCGTATCCTGACCGCACTGGCCAGTCAGCAGCCACTGTCGCCCACTGATTTTGCGATGTCGGTACACAATTCTGCCGTTGGCAGCCTCACTATCGCAGCGAAAGCACCGCTGGTATCGACCTCCATCGCGGCCGGGATCGACTCTTTTCAGCAAGGGCTGATTGAAGTCAGTGCCTTACATCAGGCGGGCTATCAGCAGGTACTGCTGGTCGATTTCGAGGGTCTGCTGCCCGATTATTATCTGCCGTGGTTAGCCGAAAACCCCCTTAACGCGCCGTATGCGGTGGCGCTGCTGCTGGCCACTGGCGATGAGTGGCGCTGCCACAGTCAGCCTCAGCCCGGCGAGATGATCCCCGCCGCGTTGCCGCAAAGTCTCTGCTTTTTGCAACAGTCTCTCGCTGGATCGACGCAGTTCAGCCTGCCAGGCGAGCGCCTGCAGTGGCACTGGGAGAAAAATCATGGCTGATTGCTCACAACCGGCGCAGCCGCGCTGCAGCAGCATCAACTATTACTGGCGGCTGGTGATGACGGCGGTCAGTTTTACCCTTTTCAGCCTCGGCGGCCTGCTGCTGTCGCTGATCGGCTTTAATCTGCTGCTGCTGGTGCAGCGCGACACCTTGCGTCGCCGCCAGCTGGCCCGACGCGCGATCGCCTGCAGCTTCCGCTGCTTTCTGCGCTTTTGCCGCGGGGTCGGCGTCTACGACTACCGGATTGAAGGGGCAGAACTGCTGCAGCAGGATCGCGGTTGCCTGATCGTCGCCAATCATCCGTCGCTGATCGACTATGTAATGATCGCCTCGGTGCTGCCGGAGATGGACTGTCTGGTGAAAGCCGATCTGCAAAATAACCTGTTCTTACAGGGTGTGATCCGCGCCGCCGATTATCTGATCAATAGCGAAGCCGAAACCTTACTGCCTGACAGCCAGCAACGGCTGGCGCGCGGCGACAACATCCTGATCTTCCCGGAAGGGACCCGCACCCGCTATGGCGAGGCGCTGAAGTTGCAGCGCGGTGCCGCCAATATCGCGGTCCGTGCCGGGTGCGATCTGCGGGTGGTTCACATCACCTGTAGCCAGCGTATGCTCGATAAACAGAGTCGCTGGTATCAAATTCCGCCGGTTAAACCGCTGTTTACCGTGCGCGTACAAGCGCGAATCGACAGCCAGTCGTTTTGCGAAAGCAACCAAGATGCACAGCCGCTGGCCGCGCGTCGCCTGACCCGCCATTTACAACAGGCGCTGGTTCCCCTGAATAGGTAATACGAAAACCGGTATGGACTCATTAATCAACGATATCAAACAGATGATTATCGACACCCTCAACCTGGAAGATATCCGTCCCGATGATATCGACACCGAGGCCCCGCTGTTTGGCGAGGGGCTGGGGCTGGATTCAATCGATGCGCTTGAACTCGGTCTGGCGGTAAAAAATCGTTACGGTGTGGCCCTCTCCGCCGAGAGTGAAACCCTGCGCGCGCACTTCTTCTCTGTTGCCTCTCTGGCCGCGTTTGTTGATCAACAACGCGCCTGAACGCTGAGACAAAATTATGATGACCCAAGACCAGATATACCAGGAAGTTGCGTCACTGCTGACCAGCCTGTTTGAAATTGATGCGGCTGAGATTCATCCGGAGGCGCGTCTGTATGAAGATCTCGAACTCGACAGCATTGATGCGGTTGATATGGTGGTTCACCTGCAGAAACGTACCGGCCGTAAAATTAAACCGGAAACCTTCCGCGCGGTGCGTACCGTGCAGGATGTGGTGGATGCGGTTGAACAACTGATGCGCGAAGACGCCTGATCCGCCGTGCTTGCCGCCCTCCGACTGCTGAATCTGCTCACCCTGCTGGCCTGGCCGCTGCTGGTCTGGCTGGCGCTGACGCAACCGCGCTGGCAAGGGCTGTTCTGGCTGTTGGCGCTGCTGTTTGGCTTGCGCTGGCAGGTGCTGCGTCGCCAGCACAATGCGCTGAGTCACGTGATGGGCTGGCTGGCGCTGGCGGGCGCGCTGCTGTGTATCAGCAGCCAGTTACTGCGCAGTCAGCATCTGCTGTTGTGGTATCCGCTGGCGGTGAATCTGGCGATGCTGCTGGTGTTTGGCTCCTCGCTGTGGAGTGCCATGCCGCTGGTGGAACGCATCGCGCGGCTGCGTGAACCGCATCTGCCGCTCGCGGCGGTGCGCTACACCCGGCGTGTTACCCAACTGTGGTGCCTGTTTTTTATCGGCAACGGCAGCATGGCGCTGGTGACCTGCCTGCTGGGCGATCTGCGGCTGTGGACGCTGTGGAACGGCGCGATCAGCTACCTGTTGATCGGCACCCTGATGGCGGGGGAGTGGCTGGTGCGTCAGCGGGTGAGGCGAAAAGCATGAAGGTAGCCGAATGGCTGAGCGGGCCCGAACGCGAAGTCGCGTGGCGCGGCGATCGGCCGTTAATGCTCAGCACTATGCGTGCGCAGGTGCGGGCGCTGAGTCAGCGTCTGGCCGCCGACCCCGGGATGCGCTGGGCGCTCTGCTTCGATGACAGCTACCGTTTTTGCGTGGCGCTGCTGGCCTGCTGGTACGCCGGTAAAACCCCGGTGTTGCCGGGGCACTGTCGCGCCGCGCTGCTCAATGAGATGCGCGATCGGCTGGATGGCGTTATCGCCGATATGCCGCTGAGCCTCGACCTGCCGCTCTGGCACTGCGACGATGCGGAAGCGCCAGGCATCCTGCCACCGCTGTCGGCGCAGGCCGGGCTGGTGCTTTACACCTCCGGCTCCACCGGTGCGCCACGTCAGGTAGTGAAATCACTAGCGATAATGGAGCAGGAAACCCGCTGGCTGATCGATCTGTGGGGCACGCCTCTGCAGCAGTGTCGGATTATCGCCTCGGTCAGTCATCAGCATCTGTATGGTTTATCGTTTCGCATTTTTTTGCCGATGGCGCTTGGCTTGCCGTTTGCCGCGCAGCCGGTGTTTTATGGCGAACAGCTGGCGCAACTGACGCGTCAATGGCGCTACGCCTTTATCAGCAGCCCGGCGTTTTTATCCCGGCTGGATGACGGACTCGATGCGCCCGACTGTGCGCTGATCGTCTCGGCCGGTGGCGCACTGCCGTGGTCTGATGCCGCACGCGTCCGGCAACGATTCGGCTGCCCGGTCAGCGAGATTTACGGCAGCACCGAAACCGGGGTGATCGCTGCACGGCAGTTTGACCGGCCCGACGCGGCCTGGCGCTGTATGCCCCAGGTCAGACTGGCAGCCGTCACGCCCGACCGCTGGCAGGTCTGGTCGCCGCTGATCGCCGGATCTGACGGCTGGCGGCTTGACGATCGTCTGCTGATGCAGCCGGACGGCCAGTTTCAGCTGGCGGGACGCCACGATCGGATTGTCAAAATCGGCGATAAGCGCGTCTCGCTGAGTGAGGTTGAACGGCGTCTGTTAAGCCTGCCGGAAATCACTGATGCGGCGGCGCTGGCGGTGACGCGACAGGGACGACAGGCGATTGGCGTGGTGGTGGCGCTCAACGCTGTGCTGGATGACGCCGCGCTGCATCAGCACAAGCAGCAGTGGAAACGACAGCTGCAGCAGTGGCTGGAACCGCTGGCGATACCGCGCTACTGGCGGGTGGTCGCCGCCATTCCGGTGACCAGCCAAAGCAAACGCGCCTGGCTGCAAATTGAGGAGCTTTTCGATGTTGCCGATTGAACGCAATCGCCTGCTGCAGGATAACAGCGTCACGCTGACGCTACAGATTGATGCCAGCCTGTTCTGGTTTCAGGGCCATTTTCCCACTTTACCGATTCTGCCCGGTGTCGCCCAGCTCGACTGGGTTATGCACTACGGCGTCGGCATTCTGGCGCCCGGCAAACAGTTTGCCGCCATTGATAACATCAAATTCCAGCAGCCGGTGCCGCCCGATTCGCTGCTGCAACTGCGTCTTGACTGGGATGCGGAAAAATCACGCCTCAGTTTTCGCTACAGTCTGCTGGGTGAGGGCACGGAGCAGAGCGCCAGCAGCGGGAAAATTACGCTGTGTTAGGGGCGACATTCTCTCCCTGCGTGGTGATCCCGTGTTACAACCACGGGGCGATGATGGCCTCGGTGCTGACGCGGCTGGCACCGTTTAATTTACCGGTGATCGTTGTTGATGACGGCAGCGATGCCGCCACTCAGCTCCAGCTGGCGACGCTGCACGCCCCGCAGCTCAGCGTGCTGCGTCTCGACAGCAATCAGGGTAAAGGCGCAGCAGTGATCCACGGCCTGCGTGCCGCCGCCGCACGGGGCTTTACCCACGCGGTACAGATCGACGCTGACGGCCAGCATCAGGCAGAAGACCTGCCGCTGATGCTGGCCGAAGCGCAGCGCTATCCTGACTGGCTGATCTCCGGTCAGCCGCTGTATGACGATTCGATTCCCAAATCACGCCTCTATGGCCGCTACATCACCCATTTCTGGGTCTGGGTTGAGACGCTGTCGCTGTCGATCCGCGACAGCATGTGTGGCTTCCGCGTCTACCCGCTGGCGCCGGCGCTGGCGTTGTGCGATCGCCGCGCGATCGGCCAGCGAATGGATTTCGACACCGAGATCATGGTCCGGCTCTACTGGCAGGGCACCCGCAGCCGCTTTATTTCCACCCGGGTGACCTATCCGGCCAGTGGTTTGTCGCACTTTGATGCGCTCTATGACAACCTGCGCATCTCCTGGATGCATACCCGACTCTTTTTCGGCATGCTGCCGCGAATCCCGCGTCTGCTGGCGATGCGCCGGCAGACAGCTCACTGGTCGGCCGAACCGGAACGCCGCGGGCAGTGGGGATTACGTCTGATGCTGGCGGTCTATCGCTACGGCGGCCGCCTGCCGTTTATGCTGTTGTTATGGCCGGTGGTGGCGGTCTACTGGCTGAGTGGACAGCGTGCCCGTCGCGCCTCGCAGCAGTGGCTAAGCCAGGTTCGTCTGATTGCGCAGCAGCGGCAGATTTCCCTGCCTGCGCCGCTCAACAGCTACCGTCATTTTCTGCGTTTTGCCGGGGCGATGCTGGATAAAGTTGCCAGCTGGCGGGGCGATCTTCACTGGGGGCGCGATATCGATTTTGCACCCGGTGCCGAAGCGGTGATCCGCACGCCGTCGCCGCAGGGCAAGCTGATTCTGGCCTCGCACCTTGGCGACATTGAAGCCTGTCGCGCCATGGCTCAGCAGGTGAGCGGGCTGGTCATCAATGCGCTGGTGTTTACCGACAATGCTCAGCGCTTTCGCGCGGTGCTGGAAACCATTGCACCGCAGGCCGGAGTAAACCTGATGCCGGTTAGCGATATCGGCCCGGATACCGCCATTCTGCTGCAGCAAAAGCTGGATGCTGGCGAATGGGTGGCGATTGTCGGCGATCGCACCGCGGTTAATCGCCAGCGCGGTGGCGAACGCCGGGTGATCTGGAGTGAGTTTCTTGGCCGGGCTGCGCCGTTTCCTCAGGGACCGTTTGTGCTGGCTGCCGCTTTACGCTGCCCGGTACTGCTGATGTTTGCCCTGCGTCAGCAGGGTAAATTGCGCATTCATTGCGAAGCGTTCGCTGACCCGCTGCTGCTGCCGCGGGCACAACGACAGCAGGCGCTGCAGCAGGCGGTCGATCGCTATGCGGCGCGGCTGGCGCACTACGCGCTGCTGGCCCCGCTTGACTGGTTTAACTTTTTCGATTTCTGGACGCTGCCTGATTCGCAGACCTGCCACAAGGAGTCCGACCATGCCTGAACATCGTGCTGAAATAGCGCTGACCGTCTCCTTTCACGACTGCGACCCGATGGGCGTGGTCTGGCACGGTAACTACTTTCGCTATTTTGAGCAGGCACGCGAAGCGTTACTGCGCAGCATCAACTACAGCTACGCCGAGATGGCCGCCAGCGGCTACGTCTGGCCGGTGGTCGATACCCGGGTGAAATACCGTCAGCCGCTGCGCTGTGAAGAGACCATCTCGGTCATCGCGCGCATTACTGAGTATGAAAATCGCCTGCGCATTGACTACGAGGTCCGTAACGCGGCCGGTCAGATCACCACCAAAGCACATACGCTGCAGGTGGCGGTGGAGCAGGCGACCCAGGCGCTCTGCTTTGTCTCACCAGACATTTTACTGGAACGTTTAGGAGTGAAGGGATGCTAAAAGTAATGCTTACCGGCCTGCTGTTGTGGGCCAGCGCTGCCAGCGCGGTGACGCTCGACCAGCTGCAGCAGCGATTTGCCAGCCAGCCGGTGATCCGTGCCGATTTTACCCAGACCCGAAACATTGCCGGGATGCGTCAGCCGCTGGTGTCGCATGGACAGATGCTGATCGCCCGCCAACAGGGGCTGTGGTGGCATCAGCAGACGCCGTTTGTGATGACACTGCTGCTGGATGATAAGCGCATGGTGCAGAGCCTGAGCGGTCAGCCGCCGCAGGTCATCACGGCCGACAGCAATCCGCAGATGTTCCAGTTTAACCATTTGCTGCGCGCGCTGTTTCAGGCCGACCAAAAGGTGCTGAATGAAAACTTCCGGGTCGATTTCAGCGATGGCGGTAACGGCCACTGGACGCTGAGCCTGACGCCGAAAGCCGCGCCGCTGAACAAAATTTTCAACCGCATCGACCTCGCGGGCAGCGAGTTTCTGGAGCGGATCGACCTTGATGATAAGCAGGGCGATCGGACACAGATCCTGTTAAGCCATACCCGGATTGAGCCGTCGCAGTTAAGCGATGAGGAGCAGGCGCGTTTTGCCGGGCCATAACGCACGCCGGTTGGCCGCACTGTGGATTGCGTTCTGCCTGCTGCTGGCGGTGGCGCTGACGCTATTGCTGCCGCGCAGCCAGCTCAACAGCAGCGTGCTGGCCTTGCTGCCGCAGCAGAATCTGGGCGCGGCCCCGCCTGCGCTACAGCAGGCTTTTTTACAGCGGCTGGATCGCCAGCTGGTGTGGCTGGTGTCACCGGGTCCGACTGACGATCCGCAGGTGGCGGCATGGTGGCTGTCACAACTGCGCGCCTTGCCGGCACTGAAACAGGTGCAGGGCGATCTCGATGCGCAGCAGCAGCAACAGTGGGGACGCTTTGCCTGGCAACATCGTAACGGCCTGATCGATGACGCGACCCGCAACCGGCTACAGGACGGCGGCAACGCCCAGGCGGACTGGCAGCTGGCGCAGCTCTTCTCTGCCTTTTCCGGCGTCGGCAGCAAAGAGCTGCAGGGCGATCCGCTGATGCTGGTGCGCGGATCGCAGCTGGCGTTGCAGCAGAATGCCGATCGCATGATGCTCCATAACGGCTGGCTGACGGCGCAGGATCGGCAGGGACAGCGCTGGTATTTTCTGCATGGCGAACTGGCTACTAACGCCTTCAGCCTGCAGCAAAGTCACGCGCTGGTCAGCCAGCTCAATGCGCTGGAGCAGCAGCTGAAAAGCCGCTTTCCGCAGGCGAAATTACTGACCCGCGGCACGGTACTGTTCAGCGATGACGCCAGCCAGCGCGCGCAGCACGACGTAAAAACCCTCGGCAGCCTGACGCTGGGCGGGGTACTGCTGCTGGTGCTGCTGGTGTTCCGTTCGCTGCGGCCGCTGCTGCTGTGCATCACCTCCGTCGCGATCGGGGCGATGGCGGGAACGGTCATCACGCTGATCTGTTTCGGTGAACTGCACCTGATGACGCTGGTAATGAGCCTGAGCATCGTCGGTATCTCGGCCGATTACACGCTCTACTATCTGACTGAACGGATGGTTCACGGCGGTGAACAGACGCCGTGGCAGAGCCTGCACAAAGTGCGCGGCACCTTACTGTTAGCGCTGGCAACCACCGCTATCGCCTGGCTGCTGATGCTGCTGGCCCCGTTTCCGGGCCTGCGTCAGCTGGCGGTGTTTGCCGCCAGCGGCTTAACCGCCTCCTGCCTGACGGTGATCCTGCTCTATCCGTGGCTGGTGCGCGGTTTGCCGGTGCGTCCGGTGCCGTTGATGGTACCGCTGGCCCGCTGGCTGGCGGCGTGGCGACGTCAGCGCGGATTGCGGGTTGGATTACCGCTGGCCGTGGCGGTGTTTGCCGTGACGGGCATCGCGCAGCTGCGGGTTGATGATGATATCGCCCACCTGCAAAGCGCCCCGGCGCGTCTGCTGGAACAGGATCGTCAGCTGGCAGTCTTAACCGGTCAGCGCGCCGACCAGACCTGGTTTGTGGTCTGGGGAGACGACGCGCAGCAGACCCTGCAACGGCTGGCCCGGCTGGCACCGGATCTGCAACAGGCGCAGCAGCAGGGCTGGCTGCAGCGCTATCGGCTGTTACCTTTACGTTCGCTGATGCAGCAGCAACAGGATCTGAAACTGCTGCGTCAGGCGGCGCCGACTATCGCCACACGGCTGCAGCAGGCGGGGATTACGCTGCCCGCGCCGGATCTCAGTGCAATGCCGGTTATGCCACAAGTCTGGCTCGCCAGTCCGTTAAGCGAAGGCTGGCGTCTGTTGTGGCTGACCCTGCCTGACGGACGCAGCGGTGTGCTGATACCGACCAGCGGGGTAAAAAACAGCCCCGCGCTCAATGCGCTGGCGCAACGTCACACCGGCGTGAGCTGGATCGACCGTAAAGCCAGTTACGATACGCTGTTTAGCTTCTGGCGCACCCTGCTGAGTGGCTTGCTGATGCTGGCGCTGGCGCTAATCGCCCTGAGTTTTGTGCTGCGTCTTGGGCTCCGGGCAGGACTGCGCAGCGCGCTGCCCTCGCTGCTATCGCTGGCGGCGGCACTGGCGACGCTCGGCTGGATTGGGGCCTCGCTCAATCTGTTTGCGCTACTGGCGCTGATTCTGGTGCTGGGGATTGGAATTAACTACAGCCTGTTTTTCAGCAACCCCCAGGGCACGCCGCTGACCTCCTTACTGGCGGTCTCGCTGGCGATGATCACCACCTTATTAACTCTGGGCATGCTGGTCTTCAGCAGCACCAGTGCGATTGCCAGTTTTGGTACGGTATTGTGCAGCGGCATTTTTACCGCTTTTTTGCTGTCGCCGCTGGCGATGCGACCCACCCGATCGAGGAGCAAACGATGATGCGCGCCGCCCTGATTTTGTTGACCAGCCTGCTGCTGACTGCCTGCGCGCAGCAGGCACCGGACAACAGCCGTCCTACCGCCTGGCTCAAGCCGGGCGTGCAGATCACGCTGCCGCCGCCCGGCATTCAGCCCGCTTTTCAGCAGCAGCAGTTGCTGACCGGTCAGGTAAAGGGCCGGAGCCAGTCGCTGCTGGTACTGCTGAGCGCCGATCAACAACAGATTAAGCTGGCGGGCCTATCGTCGGTCGGGATTCGTCTGTTTAGCCTGCGCTACGATGGCCAGGGTATTCACACCGAGCAGCTGATGCCATTGCCACAGCTGCCGCCCGCCAGTCAGGTGCTGGCGGACATCATGCTCAGCTACTGGCCGATTGAGGCCTGGCGTAAACAGTTGCCGCCAGGCTGGACCCTGCAGGATCAGCCGTTAAAGCGCCAGCTCAGGGATGCCGATAACCAGCTGGTGACCGAAATTGATTATCTGCAACGCGGCAACCAGCGTCAGCCGATCGCTATTCAGCAGCATGCGTTTGGCTATCTGATCCGCATTCAACATCTGGACGCTTCATGATTTACATCTCTGCCATGGGCATGCTTAACGCCCTGGGTAATGACAACCAACAGATTGCCGCCAACCTCAGCAACGGCGTTGCGCCGGGTATGCAGCTGTGTCACGGCTGGCTGAACGGCGACAAAGCCTGCTGGCTCGGCCGGGTCGACGGCGAGCTGCCAGCGGTGCCGTCGGCGTTCAGTGCCCACAACACCCGTAATAATCAACTGCTACTGGCGGCGCTGGCGCAGATCCGTCCGGCACTTGACCTGGCGATAACGCGTTACGGCAGCGAGCGGGTTGCGATTGTACTGGGCACCAGCACCTCCGGCGTCGACGAAGGTGATCGTCAGGTGCGTGGCGAACTGGCTGCGTACCATTACCAGATGCAGGAGCTGGGCGATCCGTCGCGCTTTCTGGCGCACTATCTGGCGCTCAATGGGCCGGCCTACACCATTTCAACCGCCTGTTCCTCCAGCGCCCGCGCCATTATCAGCGGACAACGGCTGATTGCCGCCGGTCTGGCTGATGTGGCGCTGGTCGGCGGTGCCGATTCGCTGAGCCGGATGCCGATTAATGGATTCGACAGCCTGGCCTCGCTATCCGGCCGCCGCTGCGCGCCCTTTAGCCGGGACCGCGATGGGATTTCAATCGGAGAAGGCGCGGCACTGATGCTGCTGACGCGTGAACCTCAGCCGCTGGCGCTACTGGGCGCGGGCGAATCGTCGGATGCCTGGCATATGTCCGCCCCGCATCCGGAGGGGGAAGGGGCGGAACGGGCAATGCTCATGGCGCTGCAACAGGCCGGCCTCACGCCGCAGCAGCTTGGCTACATCAACCTGCACGGCACCGCGACGCCGCTGAACGATCAGATGGAGGCGGCAGTCATCCAGCGTGTCACGGGCAACAGCGTGCCCTGCAGTTCGACCAAGCACCTGACCGGCCATACCCTGGGAGCCGCCGGGGTCTGTGAAGCTGCGCTCAGTGCGCTGATACTGCAGCAAAACCTGCTGCTGCCGGCGCAGGACTTTAGCTGTGCCGCGCGGGATGAGACGCTGCCTGACTGCGGTTTGCTGACTGAGCCGCAGGCGCTGCAGCGGCCGGTGATCGCCTCGAACTCATTCGCCTTTGGCGGCAATAACACCTGTCTGATAGTAGGACGCCATGATGTTGATTAATTCACCTGCCGCCGTCTGGCTGCCGCACGGTTCGCCGATGATGCTGCTTGATCAGCTGATTGCGGTAACTGATGAGCAGGTTCACTGTCAGGTATCGACCTGCCGCACCGGCGTACTGGCGCCGTTCCTGACGCCACAGGGTGAATTACCGGCGTGGTTTGGCGTCGAAATCATGGCCCAGACGGTTGGCGTATGGTCGGGCTGGCACGCCAGCCAGCGCGGCGTCACCCTGATCCCACCCGGTATGCTGCTGGGCGGACGCGGCTGGAAAGCGCATCAGCCTCGCTTTCCGGCTGACGCCACGCTGGATATCACCATGACCCTGCTGATGCGCGACGATCGCATGGGCAGTTTTGAGGGCGAAATTTGCCACGGCGCACAGCGATTAGCCAGCGGGCGTCTCAACACATATCAACCAAATGAAGCAGAGTTACAGCAACTGATGTCACAAGGAAAACAGCCATGACAGCTTCCGTTTTGGTGACCGGCGCCAGTAAAGGCATTGGTCGCGCGATTGCGCTGCGCCTCGCCGGGGATGGTTATCAGATCATCGTACATTTTAACCGCGATCGGGCGGGAGCAGAGCAGACGCTGCAACAGCTGACGGCGGCGGGCGGCAGCGGCCGACTGCTGGGCTTTGATGTGGCTGACCGGAAGGCGGCTCGCGGCGCGCTGGAGAGCGACATCGAACAGCACGGTGCCTATTATGGCGTGGTCAGTAACGCCGGTATCAGCCGTGATGCAGCGTTTCCCGCGCTGACTGATGATGAATGGGACAGCGTCATTCACACCAACCTCGACAGTTTTTATAACGTGATTCAGCCCTGCGTCATGCCGATGATCGGACTGCGGCGCGGCGGGCGGATCATCACGCTTTCGTCGGTGTCGGGGATGATGGGCAATCGCGGTCAGGTCAACTACAGCGCGGCCAAAGCTGGCATTATCGGCGCGACCAAAGCGCTGGCAATCGAACTGGCGAAACGCAAGATTACCGTCAACTGCATCGCCCCAGGCCTGATTGATACCGGGATGGAGGGACTGGAACCGCAGGTGATCGATGAAGCGATGAAGATCATTCCGATGAAGCGGATGGGCGCAGCAGAAGAGGTGGCCGGGCTGGCCAGTTATCTGATGTCTGACATCGCCGGCTACGTGACCCGACAGGTGATCTCAATTAATGGAGGCATGCTGTGATCCAGCGCGTAGTGGTAACCGGCATGGGCGGCGTGACCGCCTTTGGTGAAAGCTGGTCGCAGGTCTCGGCGCGTATTCGCGCTGGCCGCAATGCGGTGCGCTTTATGCCGGAATGGCAGATTTATCAGGGCCTGCATACATTATTAGGCGCACCGGTGGATGACTTTGTGCTGCCTGCGCACTACACCCGCAAACGCATTCGCGCCATGGGCCGCGTCTCGCTGCTGGCGACGCGCGCCACCGAGCTGGCGCTGACCCAGGCGGGGCTGATCGATCATCCGGTATTAACCAGCGGTGATACCGGCATCGCCTACGGCTCCTCGACCGGCAGCACCGGCCCGGTTAGTGAGTTCGCCACCATGCTGACCGAGAAGCATACCAACAATATTACCGGCACCACCTATGTGCAGATGATGCCGCACACCACCGCCGTCAATGCCGGGCTGTTTTTCGGCCTGCGCGGTCGGGTGATCCCCACCTCCAGCGCCTGCACCTCCGGCAGCCAGGCGATTGGCTATGCGTGGGAGGCCATTCGTCACGGTTACCAGACGGTGATGGTCGCGGGCGGGGCGGAAGAGCTTTGTCCGTCGGAAGCGGCGGTGTTTGACACCCTGTTTGCCACCAGCCAGCGCAATGATGCGCCGCACACCACGCCAGCGCCGTTCGATCAACAGCGTGATGGCCTGGTGATTGGCGAGGGTGCTGGCACGCTGATCCTCGAATCGCTGGAGCATGCCCAGGCGCGTGGTGCCACCATCTACGCTGAGCTGACCGGCTTTCACACCAACTGCGACGCGGCCCACATCACCCAGCCGCAGCGTGAAACCATGCAGGTCTGCATCGAGCGGGCGCTGCAAAGCGCCGGGATTGAGCCAGCTCAGATCGGTTATATCAATGCCCACGGCACGGCGACCGAGCGCGTCGACATGGCCGAGAGCCTGGCGACCGCCGCGGTGTTTGGCGTGACCACGCCGATCTCATCACTGAAATCCTACTTCGGCCATACGCTGGGAGCCTGTGGCGCGCTGGAGGCGTGGATGAGCATTGAGATGATGCGTGAGGGCTGGTTCGCCCCGACGCTTAATCTTTCGCAACCGGCTGACAGCTGCGGCGCGCTGGATTACATCATGGCTGAGCCACGGCAGATTGAGACTGACTACATCCAGAGCAATAACTTCGCCTTTGGCGGCATCAATACCTCTCTGATCTTCAAACGCTGGCGCGGCGTCTGATCCGCCGCCCATGCCGCTCGGGCATGGGCATTCTGCCTTCGCCATACCGCGGCTGTTCCCGTCTGTTTATTGCCTGGGCTGACTGCTGATTTTGCTTGCAATTGGCAACGCCCTGCGCATAATCGCAAACCGCAATAATAATGATTCTCAGTCTAATTCAAATCAGGGAACAACCATGCGTCAGCGCCTTTTAACCCCAGGATGTAAACCGACACTGCTGGCAATGCTGATCGGTGCCAGCTGTCTGCCCGTGATGGCGGCAACCCCAGCCTCATCTGCCGCTCCGCGTGATGCCGCGCAGGACGCCAGCCAAAGCGGACAAACCATGACGGTAACCGCCAGCGCCGACGATGACTTTACGCCGGGCGGCGATCAACCGGTCCCGGCTTATCTGGAAGGGCAGGTTGCCCACGGCGGCCGGCTGGGCATGCTGGGTGAGCAAAAGGCAATGGATGTGCCGTTCAACGTTATCGGCTTTACCGCAAAAATGATTGAGGACCAGCAGGCCAAAACTATCGCTGATGTGGTGCGGAATGATGCCGGCGTGCAGAACGTCAAAGGCTACGGCAACTTCGCCGAAAGCTATCGTATCCGCGGCTTCCTGCTGGATGGCGATGATATGACCTATGGCGGCTTGCCGGGCGTGGTGCCGCGTCAGGTGATGGATGCCTCGCTGGTGGATCGGGTCGAAATTTTCAAAGGCGCTAGCAGCCTGCTGAACGGCGCGGCCAGCAGCGGGGTCGGCGGCATTATCAACCTTGAGCCTAAACATGCCGGCGCTACGCCGCAGGTGCGAGTGGGTGTGGATTACACTTCCGATGCGCAGATCGGCACAACGGTGGATGCGGGACGCCGGTTTGGTGATAACGACCAGTTTGGCGTGCGGGTTAACCTGGTGCATCGTGAGGGTGAAACCGGGGTGGAAGACGAGAAAAAGCGTACCACCGCCGCCTCAATCGGTCTCGACTACCACGGTGACCGGTTACGCACTTCGCTGGATGCTGGCTACCAGAAAAAGACCTTCCATGACGGTTTGCAGGGCATCAACATTAGCGGCGTCGATTTTCTTCCCGCCGTGCCGTCCAACTCGCGTAACTACAGCCAGAAATGGGTCTACAGCGACATGGAGTCGGAGTTTGGTATTGCCCGGGCGGAATACGATCTCAGCGATCGCTGGACCGCGTATGCCGGTTTAGGCGCGCAGCATGCCCATGAAACCGGTAACTACGGCACGCCAAAGCTGCTTAACCGTGAAGGCGACGCCACCATCAGTACCTTCAATACCAACCGCGTGCAGGACAACATGAGCGGCATGGCAGGGCTACGCGGCAATTTCGATACCGGCTTTATTTCGCACAAGGTCAACGTTGGTTATTCCGCGCTGACCACCAATGCGAAAAATGCCTACAACATGTCGCTGACCAGTGCGAACACCAACATCTATCATCCGGATGACGTTGCCGCGCCGCCGGCGAACTTTGCCGGCGGAAAGTTCTCCGATCCGCTGACCACTGCACGTTCGCGCACCCAGGGCTATCTGCTGAGCGACACGCTGGGCCTGTTTGATGATTCGCTGCTGCTGACGGTCGGCGCGCGCCATCAGAAAGTGTGGGTGCGTAACTACGACTACAACAGCGGTGCAGAGGATACCGCGTCACGCTACACCAATAGCCGCTGGATGCCGACCTATGGCGTGGTCTACAAGCCGTGGCAGTCGATTTCACTGTATGCCAACCATACCGAAGCGCTGCAGCCAGGCGCGGTCGCGCCGCGTAATGGTACGGTAACCAATCCGGGAGCCATCACCGGCATCGCCCATTCAAAACAGAATGAAGTTGGGGTGAAAGGGGATTTCGGTCGAATCGGCGGCACGCTGTCGCTGTTTGAGATTAAAAAACCGTCGGGGATGATTGGCGCGGATGGGGCGTATGGCATGAACGGGGAGCAGCGACATCGCGGCATTGAAACCAACCTGTTTGGCGAGCCGGTATTAGGCTTCCGCCTTAACGCCAGCGCTACCTGGCTGGATCCGGTGATGACCAAAACGTCCGGCGGCACCTATGACGGCAAACAGGCGGTGGGGGTGCCACGTGACAACTACACGCTGGGAGCCGAATATGACATCAAACCGCTGGACGGGTTGACCGCTACCGCGCTGATCACCCATACCGGTTCACAGTGGGCTGATGCGGCGAACAGTAAAAAAATCGACAGCTATACCACGCTGGATCTCGGACTGCGTTACCGCACCCGGCTTAACCAGAATGAGATGGTGTGGCGCGTCGGGGTCGAAAACGTGACCAATGAGAAGTACTGGGCCAACGTTGACGATACCGGCACTTATCTGTCGCAGGGCGATGGCCGCACGCTGAAAGTCGGGGTCACCTACGACTTCTGATCGGCGTGGCTGAAAGGATAACGGAGCGCAGCACGCGCTCCGTTTTTTTTTCGGGCGAAAGAACCGGACGAAAAACAGGCTTTCATCTACACTGTGACGCGCTGCTTAGTTGACCCGTTCACCGAATTTTACAGGAAGCCCATGTCGTTACCTTCGCCACCCGACGATCAGGATGAGCCAATTCGCCAGTCGCTCGACGATGCTCACTTTGCGATTGTGGTGCTTGCGGTGACCTCGGTTACGCTTATAATCTTTGTCCTGATGATTACGCTCTGGATGAGCTGACCCCGGCGTAATTCAAGGGAATGGAAAAGGAGAAGGCGATGGAATCCAGAGATGACAAACTGATCGCAATTATCGGCCTGCTGGCGGCCTGTCTGATTGGCGTCACGTTTCTGTTCACCATGACCTGGTTAACCGATGTGCGCCATCCCACCGATCCTTCCCTTGATGTCCAGTCCTGTTACCCGAAAAAACCACCGTCTCAGCCGGTCTGATCGCGCCGGGTAAATTTGATCTGCTGACTGCGCAACACCAGCGCCAGCGCCTCATGCAGATTACGGTTACCGTTGGGATCGGCCAGGCCGAACAGCGGACCGGGTGAACGCCGATCGTCAGCCCAGGCCGGGTATTCCACCACCGGATAGAGCGACACTCCCTCCACCGCAATGCCCTGATCCAGCGCCACTGCCACATTCTCACTGATCTCCTGCAGCCAGGGCGCACGCGCCTCGCCTTCGGCACCGGTTTCGGCAATCAGCATCGGCCGCTGAAAGCGTTGCCAGCACTGTGCCAGCAAAATATGCAGCGGCACCCGCGCCGGATCGTCGAGTGACATCGGCCGATCGGGGAAGAACCAGTGATTATCGGGATAGTAATTCAGACCGAGGATATCGAGACAATCTTCACTGCCGCCTAACTCTTTGTCGAGGCGGCCAGCCAGCATGTCCCAGGCTTCAAACTGCGCCTGATGCTGGGCGTCGGCGTAGGGTTTACTGTCCGGATTGTCGGCATGATGGGCAATCTGCACCAGCGGATCGGTCAGCACAAAGCGCGCATCCGGGTAGACCTCACGAATGGCATGAATGGCCGCCAGCGAGGCGCGAACCAGTTGACGCTTCAGCTCTTTGCCGCGTCCCGCCGCGTGTGGATTAAACCAGGCGACATCGGCACCGGCCCACGACCAGAAAGAGATTTGATTAACTGGTGTGAAAAACGGCTGTTCGATGCCCTCATCGCGCATCAGCTGCGCCATCGCGCGGGCGAAACGGCTAAAATGGTCAACAAATTCCGCTTTCCAGATATTAAGATGATCGGGATAACCGAAGTGCGCCAGTTCCCAGATAATCTGTAAATTCTGGCGCTGCGCCGCGGCGATCATCGGCAAAAAGCTCTGCCAGTCGTACTGATTGGGAATTTTTTCAATCAGGTGCCAGCGTGCGCCGTCACGCGCGGTGAAAAGATGCTGTTCTGCCAGGGCGGCGTAATCCTTCTCCAGCAGCATATCGTGGCCGCTGCTGATCACCATGTCGAGTCGTTTTCCCGGCGTGCGGCAGGCGGTGGAACAGGGAAAACTGCCCTGGAAAAAACTGCGGAACAGACTGGGATGATGGCGCTGGCGGGCGTCTGTAAGGGGTTGATGTGACATATTCCTCTCCTGCCGGGCCGATGCCGGTCACAGATCGTCCGACTAAGTCTAGACTAAAAAACTGTCGCAGCGTTTTTACGAAGTCGGAAGGATCGTATAGCGTCAGACCGCGGGCCGGGGAATAATAAAAATAACTGCATTTTACAGGGAATGGTCATGACCGAAGCGTTTGAGCTGTCTCAGCAATCCGAACAGCCCAGCTGGCTGGAAGCGCAGCTGGTGCCGCAGTGCCAGCGCCATCCGGGACTCAGCGGGATTTATCCGCTCAGCGACGGGCTGGATGCCTTTGCGGCGCGCTATCTGCTGATGCAAAAAGCGGAGCGTTCGCTCGATATTCAGTACTACATCTGGCAAAACGACCTCTCTGGCCGGCTGCTGTTCAGCGCGATGCTGGAGGCGGCGCGGCGTGGGGTTAAAGTTCGCCTGCTGCTGGATGACAATAATACGCCGGGGCTGGATGAAACGCTGGCTCAGCTCAACCGTCACCCCAATATTGCGGTGCGGCTGTTTAATCCCTTCTCATTTCGCACCCTGCGGGCGCTGGGCTACCTGACCGACTTCGCCCGGCTGAATCGCCGCATGCACAATAAAAGCTTCACCGTTGATGGCGTCACCACGGTGGTCGGCGGGCGCAATGTCGGGGATGAATATTTCGGTACCGGCAATGAGCCGCTGTTTGCCGACCTCGACGTGCTGGCGATTGGCCCGGTGGTCGATGAGGTAGCACAGGATTTTGAGCGCTACTGGAACAGCCGCCCGGTCTCGCCGCTGCAGCAGGTGCTGGACGAGCATGAGCTGGAGGAAGACAGCGTCAGCCTGCCGGCCGAATGGCGTCACAGCGAGGCGGTGCAGCGTTATCTGCAGCGCCTTGAAAGCGCTTCGCTGCTCCAGGAGCTGGAGCAGGGCAGGTTAGCGCTGACCTGGGCAAGAACCCGGTTGCTGAGTGACGATCCGCGTAAAGGGCTGGGCAAAGCGCGTCGGAAAACGCTGTTGCCACAACGGATGCTGGAGGTGATCGGTACGCCGCAGCGGCAGTTTGACATCATCTCCGCCTATTTTGTCCCGACCCGCGCGGGCGTGGCGCAGCTGCTGTCGCTGAAGCGCAAAGGGGTGAAGATTGCCATTCTGACCAACTCGCTGGCCGCTAATGATGTGTCGATTGTGCATGCCGGCTACGCTAAATGGCGCAAGAAGCTGCTGCGGCACGGCATCGCTCTCTATGAACTGAAGCCGCAGGCGGCGCTGCAGGATGCGCCTCACGACCGCGGTTTAACCGGTAATTCTGGCTCAAGCCTGCATGCCAAAACCTTTTCGGTCGATCAGCAAACGCTGTTTATCGGCTCGTTCAACTTTGATCCGCGCTCGGCGGTACTCAATACCGAAATGGGGCTGGTGATTGAGAGCGAGGCGCTGGCGAAGGAAACCCATCAGCGTTTCAGCCTGTCGATGCGCGATCGTGCCTGGACGCTGCGGCTGGATAAGTGGGGACGGGTCAACTGGCTGGAGTATCCGGATGAAGCGCAGCAGGTGGTGCATAAGCACGAGCCCGGCTGCTCGTGGTGGCAGCGGCTGCAGGTGCGGCTGGTGTGGCGCTTGCCGATTGAGTGGCTGCTGTAAGCTGGACGCTGCTCAGGCTCAGGCTCAGGCTCAGGCAGCCTACGCCGTGCGCAAAAACGCGAAACCCGCCACCCCTGGCGGGCTCAGCGCGGACGGTTACGCACCTCATTCCTGAGGTGCGCCCGTCGCCGGGCCAACGCTCTGCGTTGTTCAAAAACGCTCCCGGCGTTTTTGTCCCTGGTCCGCTATGCTTTGCTACTGGCGTATGTTCCCATCGCTTTATGTTTGTCAGCTATCTTTGGCTAACACTATTGGGGGCCTGCTCCCATCAATCGCCTGAACTCGTCAGCAGACGGAAGCCAAACCCATCGATCACCTGACGCCAGGTTATTTGCGCTCAAACTTACCGGAAAACAGGAAGCGCAGCAGCGGTATCCGCAGATGAATCTCATACAGCAGGAAGGCGATTCCGAACACCATCAGCAGGCCCAGGAAGAAGCCCAGCGTGTTGTTTTCGATGCGCGGGGTCACGTAGATGCCGTACAGCAGGGTCAGCGGATGGTGCACCAGATAGATGAACAACGACGCATTGACCAGGTACATGATACGCGGCGAATGTGCATTCAGCAGCTTGTGGCCAAAGCAGAAGCAGACGCTCAGCATGCACAATCCCATCAGCGTTGAAATCAGTGCATCCAGCTCATACAGCCAGCCTTCGCCGCTGCTCAGTCGCTGATTAGCGCAGTAGGCGATAAACATCACCACCGCGCCGACCCACATCAGCGGATTGAAACGGACAAACAACTGCTTCAGCGGCGGATGTTTCCACGCCAGCGCGCCCAGCATAAAGAATGGCAGGTAGAAGAGGGTTTGCATCACGATAATGCTGAACAGGCCATCCATCAGCCAGGCTGGCTGGAACAGAAAGATCAGGCGGCGGAACAGACACCACAGCAACGCCCAGGCCGTTACGCCGGCAGCCAGCGAACCCCAGCCGACCCGGCTGTAATCAATGCTGCGGTGCTGATCGCGCAACCAGCGGAACGTCACCATCCCCAGCGTGGTCAGCATCACCAGCACCACCAGAAACCACAGGTGCGAGATCAGCTCCCACATCAGGTTATTAAATTTTTCATACCGGCTGAAGCGCGGCCAGTCGGCCAGCTTGCTGGTCCAGTTTTTCAGCATAAAAAACTGCGGCAGGGTAATCAGCAGAATAGCGGTCAGTAACGGGATGCCAACCCGCTCCAGCCGCACCTTCAGAAAGCGTCGCGGTTGGTAGCGCAGATAGAGCATGTAGGAGAAATAGCCCGAGATGACGAAAAACACCTGCATACGAAACGCATGAATAAAATCATTGAACAGCGTCAGCCACAGCGAGGCTTCCTGGCTGTTGACTGCCCATTTCTGCGTCGAGTAGATCAGGGAGACGTGAAACGGCACCCCCAGTAACATCAGATACGCCCGGATTGAGTCGAGGAAGTATTCACGTTCAGGTTTTGCTGTACTCATAAAGTTCCAGTTCGTTAGTACGTTTGACCGGTTTCGCCCTGAAACCGGATTATGCTCGGGCGGAATTCTACCTGCGATAAACAAGGTATACTATCAGTGGAATCCGTAGTGTTTAATTGTCCTAAAAGCGGCTCTTTACCTGACGAAATGCGGGAACAAAGTTGCGCATAAGCTGTCGGAAAACCGAATAATCCTTTAAGATAAGCGGGTTTGATTTAAGCACACGAAAGGGGGGGATGTGCTGACTAAAGAAAAAAATAAAGCCGGACTGATGAAGGTACGCTGGATTGGTACTGCGGTTCTGCTGGCGTTATACGCCAATAACAGTTGGGCGTTTAACATCGATGATGTTGCCAGACAAGCCAAAGCGTTGGCAGGGAAAAGCTTCGAAGCGCCAAAAAGCAATTTACCCTCTCAATTTCGTGAAATGAAATTTGCTGATTACCAGCAGATCCAGTTTAACCACGATAAAGCGTATTGGGGCAAGCTGCGCACGCCGTTCAAGCTGGAATTTTACCATCAGGGGATGTATTTCGACACCCCGGTGCAAATCAATGAAGTGACCGCTAACGCGGTGCGTGAGATCAAATATAACCCCGATTATTTTAATTTCGGCAATGTAAAACATGATGCCGACGCGGTGAAAAACCTCGGATTTGCCGGTTTCAAAGTGCTCTACCCGTTAAACAGCAAGGGTAAAGACGATGAGATCGCCAGCTTCCTCGGTGCCAGCTATTTCCGGGTGATCGGTGCCGGCCAGGTGTATGGTCTGTCAGCCCGTGGCCTGGCGATTGATACTGCGCTACCGTCCGGTGAAGAGTTCCCGCGTTTCAAAGAGTTCTGGATTGAGCGTCCGAAGCCGCAGGATAAACAGCTGGTGATCTATGCACTGCTCGATTCGCCGCGTGCGGCGGGTGCCTATCGCTTTGTGCTGCGTCCGGGCCAGGCGTCGACCGTTGATGTGCAGTCAAAAGTCTACCTGCGTGACAACGTTGGTAAGCTGGGCGTTGCGCCGCTGACCAGTATGTTCCTGTTTGGTCAGAACCAGCCGTCCACCGTGAACAACTTCCGTCCGGCATTACATGACTCAGACGGTCTGTCGATTCACAGCGGCAACGGTGAATGGATCTGGCGTCCGCTGAACAATCCGCGTCATCTGGCGGTCAGCACCTACACCATCGAGAGTCCAAAAGGTTTTGGTCTGCTGCAGCGCGGGCGTGACTTTAACAACTATCAGGATCTCGACGACCGCTACGATCTGCGCCCAAGCGGCTGGGTTGAGCCATTAGGCGACTGGGGTAAAGGCCGGGTAGAACTGGTTGAGATCCCAACGGCTGATGAGACCAACGACAACATCGTTGCGTTCTGGACTCCGGAGACGCTGCCGGAGCCGGGCAAAGAGATGAACTTCAAATATCGCCTGCACTTCTCACGTGATGAAAATCAACTGCACTCTGACGACACGGCATGGGTGAAAAACACCCTGCGTTCTGCAGGTGACGTGAAGCAGTCTAATCTGGTGCGTCAGCCTGATGGCACCGTGGCTTTCACCATCGACTTCGTGGGTAAAGACATGAGCAAGATGGCGGAGAACAGTCAGGTGGCACCGCAGGTCAGCGTGGGTAAAAACGCGGACGTGGTTGAGCAGAGCGTACGTTATAACCCGGTCACTAAAGGCTGGCGTCTGGTGTTGCGTCTGCGTGTGAAAGACAACAAGCAGCCCACCGAAATGCGTGCGGCGCTGGTTAGCGGCGACAAGACATTGACGGAAACCTGGAGCTATCAGTTACCTGCCAATGAATAAATCGACTTTTACACCTCAACGTTACGTGGAATCCCTGCCGCTGGATGCGGCGGGGAAGGCGCGCCTTAGCGCCTCGCTGCAGCATGCTGCAGCGTTTCACTTCATTCATGATGCGCTGGGCAAGGATGTGGCCGCCAGCGATCGTCCCGACGATGCACCGTTAAAATCGGTGTCATCGCGGGTCGAAATGGCCTGGCCCGACTCGCTCGCCAATGGTCAGCAGCTGGGTAAAGATGACCTGGATCGTACCACGCTGAAGGCGATGCCGAAGGTCAAACGCTCCCTGATGTTCCCGGAAGCCTGGCGGACCAACCCGGTCGCTCGCGCCTGGGACTCACTGCGTGGCCATAAATCGGTGCCGCGCTACGCTAACGCGGAAGAGCAGCGTGCCGAAGAAAAATGGCGTCATGTCGGATCGATTCGCCGCTATATTCTGCTGATCCTCACCATCATGCAGACCGTGGTTGCCACCTGGTACATGAAGACCATTCTGCCGTATCAGGGCTGGACGCTGCTGGATCCGATGGAGATGATCAATCAGAACTGGCAGCAGTCGGTGATGCAGATCCTGCCGTACGTGTTGCAGACAGGCATCCTGTTCCTGTTCGCCATTCTGTTCTGTTGGGTCTCGGCCGGTTTCTGGACCGCGCTGATGGGCTTCCTGCAGTTGCTGATTGGTCGTGACAAATACAGTATTTCCTACTCTACCGTGGGGGATGAGCCGCTTAACCCTGCGCACCGTACCGCGCTGATCATGCCGATCTGTAACGAAGATGTTGAGCGCGTTTACGCTGGCCTGCGTGCCACCTGGGAATCGGTGGTGCGGACCGGCAACGCTGAGCATTTCGACGTTTATATCCTCAGCGACAGTTACGACGCCGATATCGCCATCGCCGAACAGAAAGCCTGGATGGAGCTGGTGCGTGACGTCGGCGGTGCGGGCAAGATTTTCTATCGTCGTCGTCGTCGTCGTGTGAAGCGTAAAAGCGGCAACATCGATGACTTCTGCCGTCGCTGGGGCAGCAACTACAGCTACATGGTGGTGCTGGACGCCGACAGCGTCATGAGCGGTGAATGTCTGACCGGTCTGGTTCGCATGATGGAAGCCAACCCGAACGCCGGTATTATTCAGTCGTCACCGAAAGCATCCGGTATGGACACGCTGTATGCGCGCTGTCAGCAGTTTGCCACCCGCGTTTACGGTCCGCTGTTTACCGCTGGCTTGCACTTCTGGCAGCTGGGGGAATCCCACTACTGGGGGCACAACGCGATTATCCGGGTGAAACCGTTTATCGAGCACTGTGCGCTGGCACCGTTACCGGGTGAAGGCTCCTTTGCCGGATCGATTCTGTCGCACGACTTTGTTGAAGCTGCGCTGATGCGCCGTGCCGGCTGGGGCGTCTGGATTGCCTACGATCTGCCGGGCTCGTATGAAGAGCTGCCACCGAACCTGCTGGATGAGCTGAAGCGTGACCGTCGCTGGTGCCACGGTAACCTGATGAACTTCCGACTGTTCCTGGTGAAAGGGATGCACCCGGTTCACCGTGCGGTGTTCCTGACCGGTGTGATGTCTTATCTGTCAGCACCGCTGTGGTTCATGTTCCTGGCGCTCTCTACCGCCTTGCAGGTGGTGCATACGCTGATGGAACCGACCTACTTCCTGCAACCGCGGCAGCTGTTCCCGGTGTGGCCGCAGTGGCGTCCTGAACTGGCGATAGCATTGTTCTCCACCACGCTGATATTACTGTTCCTGCCGAAACTGCTGAGCGTGATATTAATCTGGTGCAAGGGGGCGAAATCCTACGGTGGCGCGATCCGTCTGTTCATCTCGCTGATGCTGGAAATGCTGTTCTCCGTGCTGCTGGCACCGGTGCGCATGCTGTTCCACACCGTGTTCGTGGTCAGCGCCTTCCTCGGCTGGGAAGTGGTATGGAATTCGCCACAGCGTGACGATGATGCCACGCCGTGGAGCGAGGCGTTTAAACGTCACGGTTCGCAGATGGCACTGGGACTGGTGTGGGCAATCGGTATGGGACTGTTGGATCTCAACTTCCTGTGGTGGTTGTCACCGATTGTCTTCTCGCTGATTCTGTCGCCGTTTGTGTCGGTGATGTCGAGCCGGGCAACCATCGGTATCAAGAGCAAGAAGGCCCGACTGTTCCTGATCCCGGAAGAGTATGAGCCGCCAAAAGAGCTGGTGGATACCGATCACTACCTGCAG
This sequence comes from Pantoea sp. PGP6, assembly GCF_053474785.1. Taxonomy (NCBI): domain Bacteria; kingdom Pseudomonadati; phylum Pseudomonadota; class Gammaproteobacteria; order Enterobacterales; family Erwiniaceae; genus Pantoea; species Pantoea sp. PGP6. The sequence continues at coordinate 2,803,278 of NZ_JBQBMA010000001.1, read as the reverse complement.
CTTAACCGTGAGCGGGCGCTGGAAAATGGCTTTATGCACGCGCTGTTCCATCCGGCGTTTAACGCGCTGGCGACGGCACTGGCGACGTCACGTCATAAGCAGAGTCAGTTGCTCGACTATGCCCGCGATCGCCGCGTCGATCAGGCGCTGAGCGATTCGCCAGAAAAACTGAATCGTGAACAGCGCTTACAGCTGATCAGCGATCCGGTGGTGCTGGCACGTGTGCATACCCGGCTATGGGAGAACGCTGAGAAGTATCATCAGTGGGTGGAGAGTTATCAAAAACTCACCCTCAACCCCAATGCGCTGGTCAAAAACGCGTAAAATGAAAAAGCGGCAGCGATGCCGCTTTTTTTTGCCGGTTATTTGCGGTCAGAGCAGCAGGGGAGATCTCTGTTGCGGCAGGCTAAATCGGGCCAACAGAGCGCGTAGCGCAGGATAACGATAATGGTTGTAAAGGGCGGGTATCAGTGGTGAAACGGTGTCTGAAAACAGGTGTGTTAGCGCTGGCGGTGATCTGTCTGAGCGGCTGCGGCAGTATTATCAGCCGTACCGTGCCCGGTCAGGGGCACGGTAATCAGTACTATCCGGGCGTACAGTGGGATGTGCGCGACGGCGCCTGGCGGGTATTGACTATCCTTGACCTGCCGCTGTCGCTGGTGGTGGACACCCTGCTGTTACCGGTCGACTCCAGCCACGGTCCTTACGAATAACCGCGATCGGAGTCGCTGTTATCATCTTCCCACTCTTGCGCAGCGGCTTCACCTTCTTCGGTATCCAGCGTCGGCTCCAGCTGGAACTCACCGTCGTCCCATTCGTGCAGGGTGTTTTCCGCTAACCACTCCTGACGCAGTTCTACCTCATCGAAGTCAGCATCGAAAATCGCCTGGGCCGCTTCACCGCTGCGAATCGGCAGGCATTCACCCGCATCACCTTCGTCAGCCAGAAACTCCGCCTGCCACATAATATCACCGTCCTGCATGACATATTTTTGCAGGCCAAACTGGCTTACCGATGCATCGCCTTCCTCAAGTTCCGGGTGGTTAGCGAGAAACTCTTCACGTGCAGCATCAATCGCTTCCTCTAAGGTACTGTACATGCTCATCGCTCTTCTCCTTGCCTGGTTGATTTGATTTCAGTGAAGAATAGACGAAATCTGGCGGAGGGAAAGGGCGGGGCAGTTTGATTGGCGGGAAATAACGCACTTCCCGCCATTCACGGTCAGACTCCTTTTTGCGGGAAGTGCAGGACCGGGCGCACCGATTCATGAATTACCGGTGCGGAGTAGCGAATACAGCATTTTATACAGGGCTTAACTTTTTTGAAGTTAATGCGGGCGATCGATAATGCCTGACTCAGATTATATAAGGTGCCGATAAATATTATGTCTTCTTTATCCGGCATCCGGCGGCATCCTTTCCGGTGAAGCGCATGATAATTGTCCTGATCGGTGCTGATTGTCACATAATAGTAGAGACCGTTATTCATATTATAAGTCCTGCTAAGAAGGTTGCTGTGTGTCATCTTTTTATGTTTTTTGCCTTCGCAGTTAAGCATCTAACTGTCACAGCTGAAATTACCGACAAGCACCCATAACTTCAAATGCAATAACGGTCTATCAGAACGTTAAAATTTTGTAAAAAGGAATATAACCTGCGATGTAGCTACAATTGCTTGTAAATTAAGTTAATTTTACTGGATTAATAAGCAGCGGGAAATGATTAAGCCTGGCTAAATAGGAATTGGCCTGGCTTTTTAATAAATTAGCACCGCCAGTGAATATAATAAAATAATGGGGAATTAATTTATCCGGCCGCTAAAAGGGCGTCAGCGCAGATAATGGCCGGTAGATTGGTTAAGGATGCTAATTATATCGCACGGTTATCAGTAACGTCTGGCGCGCCGTTGATTAATCACTGGACCGGTAATCGGACCGGCGCGGGCTGGCGGGAGGAATGGATTGTTTTAGCAGGAGAGGAAAACAGCGAAAAACGCGCTAAACGGCATCACTGCCACCGTTTAGCGCCGGTAATTTAATAGCGTGAAGGTTCCCCTTCCGGGCGGGTCTTAAAGCGGCGGTGCAGCCACATATACTGTTCGGGTGCCAGTAAGACGCCTTCCTCGACCACTTTATTCATCCGGGCAGCGGTCTCTTCCTCACTTGCCAGGGTAAAGCTGTCGCTGATATCAGGCAGAATCATCAGTTCATAACCACGGCCTTCTGGCAGACGGCGCGGTACAAACGGAATCACTGCCGGTTTACCCATGCGGATCAACAGATGGGTGCCGACCGTGGTAGCTGCCTTGTCGACGCCAAAAAACGGCACAAACACGCTGCTGCGCGGACCGTAATCGTGGTCAGGCGCGTACCAGATGATATCGCCACGCTTCAGGGCGCGAATCATCCCTTTGAGATCTTTACGATCGAGCATGCTTTTGTTGGAACGCATCCGGCCATGCACCTGCAGCCAGTCAATCAGCTTATTGTCGTTCGGCCGATAGACGCCGATGCCCGGGTTATGGATACCAAACATGCGGGCGCCAATCTCCAGCGTCAGAAAGTGCATACCAATCAACAGCACGCCGCGCTGCGTGTCGCGCGCCTGCTGAATGTGCTCTAAGCCAGAAGGTTTATGCCATTTGTTAATCCGCCAGTCGGGCCAGAACCATGCCATGCCGGTTTCAATCAAGCCCATGCCGACGGATTCGAAGTTGTGCTTAACCATCGCTTCACGATCGTTGGGCGGCATATCCGGAAAGCTTAATTCCAGATTACGGCGTGCGATGTTGACGCGTCGCTTCATAAAGCGCATGCCAATACGGCCAATATTACAGCCAAGCACATAAAGCAGGGGATAAGGAAGTAGCACCAAAAGATAAAGGAAGAACACGCCCAACCAGGTTAACCAATAGCGGGGGTGCAGCAGTTCTCGTGAAAATTGAGGCAACTGGGTCATGTGAAATTGTTTTTTCCTGCGTCGCGCACCGTGCGGTGCTGATATCTCGTTGATTTTCACTATTGTGCCAGTTTTTATCCTGCGCATAAATATTACTGTCGGCGGCAATTCACCCGGTAAGTATTATAAGCGAGCCGGCAGTGCGGGAAAAACAGCCAACCGGCGATCAATTTGGCCGGTGGTCTTTGCATCCCGTTGAAATCAGGTATCATGTGCGCGCTAAATTTCTTCTATTGATGACAGGAACGAACACCATGCCAGTGTTACATAACCTCGTTTCCAATAAAGAGCTGAAGGCGCGCATGCTGGCTGAAACCGAGCCGCGCACCACTGTCTCTTTTTATAAGTACTTCCAGATTGCCGATCCTAAAGCGTTTCGCGATGCGCTCTATCTTGGTCTGACCGCCCTGAAGGTGTTTGGCCGGGTTTACGTTGCGCATGAAGGGATTAACGCCCAGATCAGCGTTCCCGCCAGCCAGTATGAAAAGATGAAAGCCTATCTTTACGGCTTTGATCCTGCGCTGAATAATCTGCGAATGAACGTTGCGCTGGACGACGACGGTAAATCCTTCTGGGTGCTGCGCCTGAAAGTCCGTGACCGGATTGTAGCAGACGGCATTGCTGACGGCACGTTCGATGCCAGCGATGTGGGGCAATACCTCAAAGCCGCAGAAGTGAACGCCATGCTGGACGATCCGGATGCAGTGTTCGTTGATATGCGTAACCATTACGAATATGAAGTCGGACGCTTTGATAACGCGCTGGAAGTGCCGGCCGACACCTTCCGCGACCAGCTGCCGATGGCGGTTGATATGCTGCAGGATAAGAAAGACAAAAAGATCGTGATGTACTGCACCGGGGGAATTCGCTGTGAGAAAGCCAGCGCCTGGATGCGTCATAACGGTTTTGAAGATGTTTACCACGTTGAAGGTGGCATTATCGAGTATGCCCGCCGTGCTCGAGAGCAGGGGTTACCGGTCCGATTCAAAGGTAAAAACTTTGTCTTTGACGAGCGGATGGGCGAGCGGATTTCTGATGATGTGCTGTCGAACTGTCATCAGTGTGGTGAGCCGTGCGACACCCACGTCAACTGCGTCAACGATGGCTGCCATCTGCTGTTTATTCAGTGTAAAAGCTGCGCAGAGAAGTTTGAGAACTGCTGTAGCCCGCTGTGTCAGGAAGAGGCAAAACTGTCGCCGGAAGAGCAGCGTGCCCGTCGCGCCGGGCGTGAAAACGGCAATAAGATCTTTAACAAGTCGCGTGGCCTGTTAAACATGACCATCCCGTCACCGGTTAAAAAATAAGTGATCCCGCCTGAAGCCCGGCTTCAGGCGGTTTAGCCGTTTACTGACGCACACCTTCTACCGAAATCATCAGCTGAACCTTTTGCGAGGCCGGGCCGAGATCTTTGGTAATATTAAAATCTTTCAGCGTAATTTCACCCTCGGCTTCAAAGCCTGCGCGATATCCCCCCCACGGATCTTTGCCTTCACCCAGCAGTTTCGCTTCCAGCGTAACCGGTTTGGTAACGCCATTCAGCGTCAGATCGCCTGTAATTTCCAGCTCATCACCCTCTTTTTTCACTGAGGTTGATTTGAAGCTGGCCTGTGGATTTTTGCCGACGTTTAGGAAATCCGCACTGCGCAGATGCTTGTCACGTTCAGCGTGATTGGTATCAATACTGTTGGTGTTAATGGTGACGTCGACTTTATCGGCTGAAGGGTTACTCTCATCAAAGCTAAAACGGCCGTCAAAATCCTTAAAGGTGCCGTACAGCCAGCTGTAGCCTAAATGCTGAATACGAAACTGAATAAAGGCATGCTGGCCTTCTTTATCAATTTTATACTCAGCGGCGTTAGCGGTCAGTGAACCCAGCAGCAGGCTGGCACCCGTCATGGCCAGTAGCGTCTTCTTTAGCATATTACTTCTCCTTTTCAGCGGGTAAAGGGATGCGCAAACCTGACATCCGTTTTAAGGTGGTATCGCGATCGATAAAGTGATGTTTTAACGCCGCCAGACCGTGCAGCAGCGACAGGATCACCACCGTCCAGGCCAGCCACAGGTGGATATCGCCAGCCAGATCGGCCTGTGCGCCTGCGCCACTCAGAACGGCCGGCAGAGAAAACAGGTTGAATACCGCAATCGGCTTGCCATCGGCGGTGGAGATGAAATAGCCGCTGAGCAGGATGGCCAACAGCAGCGTATAGAGCAGCCAGTGCGCAACCATCGACCCGATCCGCACCGGTGGGGAATAACTGCTTAACGGCTGAGGCGGCGGTGAAATAATTCGCCACAACAGGCGAATCACTAATGTCAGCAACAGGATCACGCCAATACTTTTATGGATTTCCGGCGCATCGTGATACCAGCTATCGTAATAACCGAGTCCGACCATCCATAATCCCAGCGCAAACATGGCATAGATAACCAGCGCCATCGACCAGTGCAGCAGCACGGCGATCAGACCAAACTGATGAGAGGTATTTCGTAACATAGTCTGTTTATTCAGGTGAAATAATCTGAAATAAGCATCTACATTATGAAATATAAAAGCAATCGACCTTACGCTTCTATAACTTTCTGTCGGGATAGTGAAAAGGGTGAATTAAAATCGCGACAGATGCGCAATATTACTGAATAAGTTATTTTCACCGCGCGATACGTCAATCAAAAAAGCGCTTAATTCACTTTCAGTGCGAATTAATCAGGCTGTGAATGTCAGTAATATTCAATTTTCTTCAATTTTTGTCAATCGGGTGCTATCAGACGATACCACCCGCAACAAGAGTCAGAAACGCGAAAGCCGGAAGGGGGAAATATCAAACGAGAACGGTTTTTGCTGAGCAAACTCGGCTGCCAGTTCGCCCAGTACGCTGGCGAATTTGAAGCCGTGGCCGCTTAAACCGGTAATCAGTAACCGATTCGGTTCGTCTGGCAGCGTATCAATAATAAAATCTTCGTCCGGGCTGAAATCGTAACTACAGGCTTCGCCGTGCAGACACACGCCAACACCCGGCAAAAACTGACGCAGGAAACCAAACGCTTCGCTGCCATCTGCCGCAACGGTGCCAAAGGGTTTGCGATCTTCAGGCTGCTGCATCAGCTGGCCGCCATCATGACGTCCCACTTTCAGCGCGTTGTTATCCGCCGGGAAACCGTAAAACTGGCTGCCATCCGCCATTTCAACGGTAAAGCCCGGGAACTTGTTGTTCTCGCTGTAGCGACCATCCGCCTGATACCAGGCAAATACCTTACGGGTCGGCGCAACCGGCAGGTTGGGCACCAGTTTGCCGACCCAGGTGCCGGCACTGATCAGCATCTTGCGGCCACGGTAAATGCCGTCTAGCGTGGTCACCTGTTGCAGATCGCCGTCGCGCCCAATCCCGGACACCGGGCAGTTAAACAGCTGGGCACAGCCTGCCTGTTCTGCCAGCTTGATCCAGCTGCGGACCGCCTGTTCGCATTTGAGGTAGCCCGACTGCGGCTCAAAGACGCCCAGATAGCCTTCGGGTACGTTGATCTGCGGCCAGCGCTTGCGCACCTCATCAGGCTGCATCACCTCAATGTTCAGCTGCCATTGCCTGGCGCTGTCGATAACGTTCTGAATAAACGCTGACTGAATCGGTGCCAGGTTCAGCACGCCGCTGCGGTGCATGATACGTTCACCGGCGTGCTGTTCCAGCTCATCCCACAGGGTCTGCGCGCGCAGCACCAGCGGGACATAACGTTCGCCTTCACCGTATGCGTGGCGAATCAGCCGGCTTTCACCGTGATGCGTACCCTGATTATGCGGCGGATGAGCGCTGTCGATCATCAAAACCGACAGGCCCGCCTGGGTTGCATAGAAGCCCGCCGCCGCGCCCACTGAGCCGCTGCCGACAACGATAAGATCATAAATCATGGTAACCCTGCTCCTGAAAAAGACAGATAATCAAAAGCATAACAGAAACAGAAACGAAAAAGGCACCCCTGAGGGCGCCTCTTTGATGTGGCAGGAATTAGTGCTTCTTAAGGAGTCGTTCTACTTGCTCGGCTGATTCAATCTTAGCGATACCCGCTTCGAGGATCGAGATGAACTGCCTTGCCACATCCGTTGTCAGCCAGTAGGTCGGGCCAACATCCGCTTCTTCTTCTTTTTGATCCTGCGACGATAACGAGTGCAGGCGGATCATCATGGCATCATAACTGTCAACGGTACTGATATCCCAACCCACCAGTGGATGGGTCTGAATCACATCTTTTCTTCTGTCCATTATAACCTCCTTATTACTCGTTAAACGAAGTGCATGATGAGGTTCAATGCGGCTTTTTTATTCCAATAGCGAAACTATTATAACAGTAAAGCGGGCTATTACTGATGAAAAAATGCCTGCACTCAGCTTCTCACAGAATATTTGTGTTTAAAAGGTGGCGGATGAAAAAATAAAATGCCTGACGATCAGGCATTTTAATCAGTGATTCTTCAGGACCAGAAACGCGAGGGAGAGAGCCTGGGGCTGCGGTTAAAGCGCCGGAGTTTCCGGTGCGATGCCGCCACCGCGCTTTTGCAGCGCTTCAGCCAGACGGGCAAAATGCTGTTGCAGTTGCTCATCATGGTTCTGGTTTTGGGCTTCCAGCGACAGATTGTGCACCAGCAACTGACTGGCACGATCGTCAAGACAGAAAATCAGACTGGAAAAGGCATTTTCCAGCACCGTCAGCCGACGTTGCTGATCACCAATCAGTGCTAACAACTCACCAAAGGTCATCGCCTCTTCCGGTTTATCAGTAGTCATGGTATCGCACCTCCTGTTATGCATGACGAGCGCAAGGATAGGGCATTGATCATTCAGAGTCTAGATGCAGGAATAGGGAAGTGCGAGAGGGGAGAAAAGATAAAAAAACCGGGTGGCGAAACCCGGTAAAAACAGCACAGAGGCGGTTAATCGGTAATGAACCAGTCGTCAGCGCTTTCCCACGTTTGCTGCAGGATTTCGCTGATCTGATCGCGAGTCTCTTTGCCCCCGCCCAGCACGCTCAGGTTATTGGCACTGGCGTAGCGCACTTTAACCTGATTGGTGCTGTCCGGGAACTGTTCGTCAATGCGGCGCGACAGCTCGTCGCTCAACGCTTCTATCGCGCCCGCAGGAAGAGGTCGGGTATTCGATACGGTAATTTCAACACGCATGGGAGCCTCCAGATAAGATACTGTATATATTTACAGTATCAACAGGCTGGAGGCAAGCGAAATTATGCGATACGCCAGTTCAGCGTCTCACCGGCGAGGAACGGCACCAGCGAATGCGCGCCGAGTGCGATGCTCTCTGGCACCTGCCACGATTCACGTACCAGCGTGATGCGGCTGTCGTTGAGCGGCAGGCCGTAAAAGCGTGGACCGTTTTCAGAGCAGAATGCTTCAAAATGCGACAGCGCATCCAGCTCTTCAAATACCGTGGCGTAGGCCGCTAACGACGTCGGCGCACTGAAGACGCCGGCGCAGCCGCAGCTCGCTTCTTTCAGGTGACGCAGGTGCGGCGCGGTATCGGTGCCGAGGAAGAAGCGGGGATGGCCGCTGGCCACCACCTTGCGTAGCGCCTCCTGATGCACATTGCGCTTGAGGATTGGCAGGCAATAGTGGTGTGGACGGATGCCGCCGACCAGCATGTGGTTGCGGTTAAACATCAGATGCTGCGGGGTGATGGTCGCGCCCAGCGTCTCATCGGCCGCGGCAACGTACTCCGCTGCTTCACGGGTGGTGATATGCTCCATCACCACTTTCAGTGCCGGAAACTGCTGGCGAAGCGGCATCATCACCGTCTCAATAAAGCGCGCCTCGCGATCGAAAATATCAATGTGAGCGTCGGTAACTTCACCGTGCACCAGCAGCGGCATACCGAGTCGCTGCATCCGCTCCAGTACGCTGGCGATGTCGGCGATGTTGGTAACGCCGTGGCTGGAGTTAGTGGTGGCATGCGCCGGATAAAGTTTGGCGGCGGTAAACAGGCCGGCAGTGAAGCCGCGCTCCAGCTCATCCGGGTCAAGCGAATCGGTGAGATAGCAGGTCATCAGCGGTGTGAAGGCGTGGTCAGCGGGCAGCGCCGCCAGAATCCGATCGCGGTAGGCTTCACCTGCCGCCACGCTGGTCACCGGCGGCACCAGATTGGGCATCACAATGGCACGACCATTCACCGCGCTGGTATACGGCAGCACCGTTTTAAGCATTTCATCGTCACGCAGATGAATATGCCAGTCGTCAGGGCGGCGGATAGTAAGTTGCTGAGGTTGTGCAGTCATTAATGAGGCTCCGGCAGAAAGGAAACGAAAGGCACGTTTAGGCCGGGGTCTAAGCATAAGGATTCAGGCAACCGTTTGCACCTGCTTTTTGCAGCCGGATGAAAATCCGCGCCGTCAGGCGCGGCGGTTGATCAGTCAGTAAACGGGATCACCAGCTCACCCGGTTTCACTTCCAGGCCTTTGGCAAATTTCTTCGCCAGCGACTCACCTTTACTTCGATCGGTACTCAGCACGTAAGCCGGTTTCTGATCGAAATAGCTTTTCAGCGACTGATTCAGATAAGGCGTCAGCGTCTTGATGATCGAGGCCATTTTTTCCGGTGTGACCTGCGCATCAACAATCTCCAGATCGCGCAGATAGATGGCGCCCTGCTGCTGATCGAACACCGGCTGAGCGCGCATCTTCAGCTGCATATCGGCCTGCTGTGGCCCAAAGAGGGAGGTAACATTGATCTTCGCGTTACCGGAAAGTGTCACTTTGCCCGGCTCTTCGCGGCCAATCTGGCTGGTGAGATTATTGAGCACGATATGGGCATTAACCAGTCCGGAGAGCCCGATATCTTTTTCATAGTTATTGTGCTTTTGCAGCGCCTGATTCACTTCCTGTTCGCTGATGGTGTACTGCGTCAGTTGATTACAGCCGCTAACCAGCAGCACCAGTAACAGAGCGGCAAGGCCGGAAAAACCCTTTTTCATCGATATTCATCCTAAATGACGAAGCTAATTGAACAGCGCATAGCGTGCCTGAATGCATCTCAGGTGTCATCAGGAAAGGGATGAGAAACGTATTCGGTTTCTCATCCGTTAGGGGTTACTGGGCGATCGAGGAGAGCAGATTGACCTGGGTTTGCTTGGCCATGTTATCGCGGTACTCTGCGACTCTGGCCGGCCAGTCGATACCGGCAACCAGCGTCAGCGAGCGCAGCAGCGGGAACAGGTTAAAATCATCCTCAGAGAGTTCACCGTTCACCGCATTAGGCTGAACAATTAATTTATCGAGCTGGCGCAGATCGCCGCTGACATTTTTGATCATCCCGGCAGCATGGCTTTTCAGCTCGGTGAAATCTCCAATGCTGGCCTGCTTTTTGTTGCGGAAATAGTCGCGCGCTTCCGGTGTGGCAAATTCTGCAAAAGGGGCCTCGGCGATGCGCGGTAACAGCAGTTTGTTAACATAGCCGTTCATGTGGCGCAGCCAGTCAGCGATGGCCGGATTGAGGGCGCCGGTGATCAGCGGTTCGCCCTCCAGTCGATCGATATAATGCACGATATCCATGCTCTCCGGCATGGCGCTGCCATCCTGTTTTTGCAGGATCGGGGCCATTTTCTGACCGATCAGCCGTTTGGGCGTCTCTTCGTCGTCATTGAGCATCACCACCAGCTCAACCGGCAGATTTTTCAGGCCGAAAATCATCCGCGCCTTAACGCAGAAAGGGCAGTGTTCATAGATATACAGCTTCATCCTGATCTCCTTTGTTGACAGCATGAATCAATTCATCCTGTTTTCGGACTCGCCAAAAAGTATGGAAGAGATTAAGCGGCAGGGCAAACCCACCCGCGCCGGATGCGGAACCGATCGGCGTCAGAGCGGGTCCGGGCCGGTAATCACCGTCAAAATCAATGGCGATATCAGAGCAAAATCAAGGTGTTTGCAGCTTGATCGCGGGTAACGTTTTACCGCAGCCCAGGCGACGGTTATAGTGAAAGCAGGGTAATTACGGCTCATCTTTATCAGCCTTTGATTTCAGGAGTCAGGATGTTTGGCTATCGTTCTGCCGCGCCAAGGGTGCGATTAACCACCGACCGGCTGGTGGTCCGTCTGGTTCACGAGCGTGATGCCTGGCGGCTGGCAGATTATTACGCAGAAAACCGCCTGTTTTTAAAGCCGTGGGAGCCGGTGCGCGATGAAAGCCACTGCTATCCCTCAGGCTGGCAGGCGCGTCTAGGGCTGATTACCGATATGCATAAGCAGGGATCGGCATTCTATTTCATTCTGATGGACAGCGATGAAACCGAGGTGCGCGGCGTGGCTAATTTCAGCAACGTGTTGCGCGGCTCGTTCCACGCCTGTTATCTGGGCTACTCACTCGGCGAGAAATGGCAGGGGCAGGGCATGATGTTTGAAGCGCTGCAGTCGGCTATCCGCTATATGCAGCGTCAGCAGCATATCCACCGCATTATGGCCAACTACATGCCACACAACCAGCGCAGCGGCGATTTGCTGGCGCGGCTCGGATTCGAAAAAGAGGGTTACGCCAAAGATTATCTGTTGATCGACGGCCGCTGGCAGGATCACGTCCTGACGGCATTAACCTGGCGGGAATGGACGTCTGATCGGCGTGGATAATAACAAGGAGTCAGCATGAAATTGACGTTGTCGGCGCAGGCGTTGCGCGTGTTGGGCTGTCTGCTGGAGAAAGAGGTCACGACGCCGGAACAGTATCCGCTCTCCCTGAATGCGGTGGTCAGCGCCTGTAATCAGAAATCGAACCGTGAGCCGGTAATGAACCTGAGCGAGACCGAGGTGCAAAATCAGCTCGATCAGCTGGAAAAATTGCATCTGGTGACCGCCAGCAGCGCATCGGGCCAGCGGGTAGTTAAATATGCTCAGCGCTTCTGCAACTCCGCCTTTGGCACGCTAAAGCTTAACAGCGCGGAAGTGGCGGTGCTGACACTGCTGCTGTTGCGCGGTGCCCAGACGCCGGGTGAACTGCGTACCCGTAGCGGACGTCTGCATGAATTTACCGACGTTAGTGAGGTGGAACAGACGCTCAACGCGCTGCAGCAGCGTGATGACAGCGCCACGGTGATGCGTCTGCCGCGGGAACCGGGTCGGCGCGAACACCGTTTTATCCATCTGCTGAGCGATGAGGCGGAATTGCCACACGAGAGTGACGCCGCAGAGCCGGACGATCTGGCTGCACGCGTCACGGCGCTGGAACATCAGGTGGCGCAACTGCAGGCGCAACTCACCCAACTGCTGCAAACGGAGAGCTGAAATGACGTTACGTATTGGCGTGGTGGGACTGGGCGGCATCGCGCAGAAAGCCTGGCTGCCGGTGTTGTCGGCGGCGACTGACTGGACGCTGGTGGGGGCTTTTTCGCCCAATCAGGCCAAAGCCCGGCCAGTCTGCGACAGTTTTCGCATCCGCTGTTTCAGCTCGATTGACGAACTGGCCGCCGCCTGCGATGCGGTGTTTGTCCACAGCAGCACCGCGAGCCACTATCAGGTGGTCAGGACGCTGCTGCTGGCCGGCAAAGATGTCTGCGTCGATAAGCCGCTGGCGGAAACCCTCGATCAGGCGGAAGCGCTGGTTGAGCTTGCCGGCCGGCAGCAGCGCAAACTGATGGTGGGTTTTAATCGTCGCTTTGCTCCACGCTATCAGCAGCTTAAAGCTGAGATGGGCAGCGTCGCCTCGTTGCGGATTGAAAAGCACCGCAGCGACAGCGTCGGACCGCACGATCTGCGTTTTACCCTGCTGGATGACTATCTGCACGTGGTGGATACCGCGCTGTGGCTCGGCGGTCAGCCGTTTAGTGAAGTGCAGGGGCGCATTACCACTACCGCGCAGGGAGAGATGCTTTACGCGGAACACCACTTTAACGTGGGCGGCGTGCCGATCACCACCAGCATGCACCGGCGTGCCGGCAGCCAGCGTGAGCGGGTCAGCGCGGTGTGTGAGCGCAAATGCATCGATATCAGCGAAATGCGCGACTGGCAGGAGGAAACCGCAGGCGGCCTGCTGATCGCGCCGCCACCCGCCTGGCAAAGTCATCTGGTGCAGCGCGGTTTCAGCGGCGCGGCACACCATTTTATCCAGTGCGTGCAAAATCAGACGATGCCCGAAACCAGCGGTGAACAGGCCCTGCTGGCGCAGCGCGTGGTGGAAAAACTGTGGCGTGACGCCACTCAACAATAATGCCTTGTAACACTCCGTGCTGGTCATTTCCCGCCGTGGCAGTAGACTATCGCCGGGCATCATCCGGATGCCCGCGCTAAGTCTCTCATTTTGCCGATTCTTTTCAGGATGCGCCGTCAATTATGAATTTGTTGAAATCGCTGGCAGCGGTCAGTTCCATGACCCTGTTTTCCCGCGTACTGGGCTTTGCCCGAGATGCCATTGTGGCCAGGGTGTTTGGCGCCGGAATGGCGACCGATGCATTTTTCGTCGCCTTTAAGTTGCCCAATCTTTTACGGCGTATCTTTGCTGAAGGCGCCTTCTCACAGGCATTTGTGCCGATTCTGGCGGAATACAAGAGTAAGCAGGGCGATGAAGCGACGCGGCTGTTCCTCGCCTACGTCTCCGGACTGCTGACGCTGGCGCTGGCGCTGGTCACGGTGGCGGGGATGATCGCCGCGCCGTGGGTGATTATGGTCACGGCGCCGGGCTTTGCCGACAGCGCCGATAAGTTCGCGCTGACCAGTTCGCTGCTGCGGGTGACCTTTCCTTATATCATGCTGATTTCGCTCGCCTCGCTGGCGGGTGCAGTGCTGAACACCTGGAACCGCTTCTCGGTTCCGGCGTTTGCCCCGACCCTGCTGAATATCAGCATGATTGGTTTCGCGCTGTTTGCTGCACCGCATTTCCATCCGCCGGTGATGGCGCTGGCGTGGGCGGTGGTGGCAGGCGGCGTGCTGCAGCTCGGTTATCAGCTGCCGCACCTGAAAAAGCTCGGCATGCTGGTGCTGCCGCGCCTGAACCTGCGTGATGCTGGCGTCTGGCGGGTCATGCGTCAGATGGGACCGGCGATTCTCGGTGTCTCGGTCAGCCAGATCTCGTTGATCATCAACACCATTTTCGCCTCCTTTCTGGTATCAGGATCGGTCTCGTGGATGTATTACGCTGACCGGCTGATGGAATTTCCGTCCGGCGTGCTCGGCGTGGCGCTGGGCACCATCCTGCTGCCTTCGCTGGCCAAAAGTTTTGCCAGCGGTAATCACGATGAATATTCCCGGCTGATGGACTGGGGCTTACGCCTCTGCTTTTTGCTGGCGCTGCCGAGTGCGGTGGCGCTGGGGATGCTCTCTGGCCCGCTGACCGTAGCGCTGTTCCAGTACGGTAAGTTTACCGCCTTTGATGCGGCGATGACCCAGCGGGCGCTGATCGCTTATTCCGTCGGGCTGATGGGCTTAATTGTGGTCAAAGTGCTGGCACCGGGCTTTTACTCGCGGCAGGACATCAAAACGCCGGTTAAGATCGCGATTGTTACCCTGATTATGACTCAGCTGATGAACCTGGCGTTTATTGGTCCGCTAAAGCATGCCGGTTTGTCGCTGTCGATTGGTCTCGCGGCCTGTCTCAATGCGGCACTGCTCTACTGGCAACTGCGTAAAAAGCAGATCTTTATGCCCCAGCCCGGCTGGACAGGGTTTCTGGTTCGCCTGCTGATTGCGGTGCTGGCGATGGCGGCGGCGCTGTTTGCGATGCTGCAGTGGATGCCAGCCTGGGAACAGGGTTCGATGCTGTGGCGGCTGCTGCGACTGGCGGCGGTGTGTGCGGTCGGGGGCGGTGCTTACTTCGTGACGCTCGGGCTGCTCGGCTTCCGGCTGCGCGATTATGCGCGACGCACAACTGTCTGATAAAAAACAGGCATGCAAAAAATCCCGCAAGCTGGCGGGATTTTTTTGCTCAGTCACTCGTCAGGCTTTGCGGCTGAGTGTCGCCTGGCCTTTACCCATCCCATCGGGACCATAAAACGCCTGGGTCTGGTGCGGCTTCAGCACCTCCAGCGCATCCTGGGTGTAACGAATCTGATGTTGCAGCAGCAGGCCATTATGCACGTTGGCATCCTGCAGGCGACGGGTGTGCTGCTGAATACGTTGCCAGCGGCTCGCCATGTCGCTCTGACCACGATAAGGTGCCGAGGTTGCCAGGCTTTGCTCGGCGGTACGGCGCATCTCATCCAGATAGTTAAGCGTACTGAGCAGCGCACCTTTATCTTCAGTGATACGCTGCAACAGGTTGCTGTTAATGTTTCCGGCTGCCAACTGCTGCTGCTCTTCTTCCAGCAAGGTTGACAGCGATGCCAGCACATCCTGCATCTTATCTAATGTGGTCAGCAAGTTACTCATGGGGACTAGTTACCCTCTAAATACGCCTTAGTGTCGGCAATCAGCGCGTCGGCGATCTTGCCGGTATCCATTTTAAGTTCGCCATTACGAATGGCGGTTTTCAGTTGTTCAACCCGCTGGACGTTGATGTCCTGGCTGCCTGGCTGCATCAGCTGTGACTGCGCGCTGCTCAGGCTAACCTGGGCGGCGGCTGGCGTGCTGGCCGCCGGCGTGGTGCTTTGACGCACTTTGGTGCTGGCGGGCTCGCTGGTGTCGCGGCTCTGTACGGTGCTGGCGGGTTTCAGCGGTTGCGTTCTGTCGATGCTCATATTCGGGCTCCTGTACGGTCAGGGGAGTCTGCCACCTGAATCAGAATAGCGTAATTGCTTAGTTGATTCTTCTATCGGCAGAACAACTGGCTTCTTTAACGCTTTATAGTGTTATAAGAATATTCCCATCATCCCGCACCCGACCGCTGACAACCTGCCCATTTCCCATCCGCACCCGCACCCACTGAGACTGGGTGGCATTGTTCAGTGCCTTACCCTCGCCGCTGGCGTCAAAACCGTCACCACTGGCAATCACCATCACGCTCTGACCCGCCTTCACCCGCCACGGCTGACGCAGCATCGACGGATTAATCGGCTGTCCCGGCTGGATGTCACGCAGCACCACGGCATCCGCTATCGCCTCATCGTTCAGCAGCGCACGCGCCGGCAGGGTATCGAGCCGGCCCGTCTGCAGGCTGAAATCAGCCGCACTGACGCTGCTGCCGCGCGTTAACAGCCGGTTTGCGACCAGGTAAGGTCCGGTGACCTGCACCTGCACCTGAATGTAGCGGCGATTCTCACCGCAGTTGGCGGCCACGCTCATGTTGCCCCACAGGCGGCTGTTGCCCGGCAGGGTAAATTTTGGCGCGTCGCAATCGGGCCACTGGGCCTGCGGCGTGCGAACCACCACGGTCATACCGTCGGCATGCTGGGCGTCACGCGCTTTAAAAAATTGGTTCAGTTGTGCACTGAGATCGCCGGCCGTAACCGGCAGGGCGATCAGGACCAGCAGACTGGCCAGCAGGGTTTGATATCCACGCATGGTGCTTTTCCTCACTGATGATGGCAACGAGTGTACGCGCAGCAAAAAATATTCAAGAGCCAAAATAGCGTGGGTTTTTGGCCTTATTCAGACGATCACCTCTTGCTTTTCCAAATTAAGCTGCCAGCTCGAAATTCTCATTCGCGGAGGAACCATGCTCGACAAACTGGATGCGGCGCTGAAATTTGGTACGGAAGCCCTCAACCTGCGTGCTCAACGTCAGGAGATCCTGGCGTCAAACATTGCCAACGCCGATACCCCTGGTTATCAGGCCCGGGATATCGACTTTGCCAGCGAGCTGAGTCGGGTGATGGCCAATGGTCGTGCGGAAGGCAGCAGCATGGCGTTAAAAGTCACGTCAGCTCGCCACATTGAAGCGCAGACCAACTCGGCACCGTCGATGGACATGCTCTATCGCATTCCCGATCAGCCAGCCGCCGACGGCAACACTGTAGATATGGACCGTGAACGTACTCAGTTCGCGGATAACAGCCTGAAATATCAAACCGATCTCACCCTTATCAGTAGCCAGATCAAAGGCATGATGAGCGTGTTACAAGGGCAATAATTATGGCCTTGCTGAACATTTTTGACATTGCCGGCTCAGCGATGACCGCGCAATCACAGCGATTAAACGTCAGTGCCAGTAACCTGGCCAACGCCGACAGCGTAACCGGCCCGGATGGGCAACCTTACGTCGCCAAACAGGTGGTATTCCAGACCGATGCCGCGCCTGGCGCAGCCACCGGCGGCGTGAAAGTGGCGAAGGTGGTGGACGATCCGACCCCCGCCAAACTGGTGTATGACCCGGGTAACCCGATGGCCGATGCCAAAGGCTACGTCAAAATGCCCAACGTGGATGTGGTCTCTGAGACCGTCAACACCATGTCAGCGTCACGCAGTTACCAGGCGAACGTTGAAGTCCTCAACACCGTGAAGTCGATGATGATGAAAACCCTGACGATCGGGCAATAACGGAGAACAATTATGGCTATCGCGGTAGGCGTTAATGAGAAGCTGGACCCCACGGTCCTCAGCTCCTCCAGCACCAGTGGCACCGGCAACAGCGCGCAGGATCTGCAGAATCAGTTCCTGACCATGCTGGTGACCCAGTTACAGAACCAGGATCCCACCAATCCGATGGATAACAGCCAGCTCACCACCCAACTGGCACAGATCAACACCCTGAGCGGGATTGAGAAACTCAATACCACGCTGGGATCGATTTCCGGCCAGATCAGCACCAGCCAGTCGCTGCAAAGCTCGACCCTGATTGGGCACGGCGTGATGGTTAACGGCTCGCAGGTTCTGGTTGGCAGCGGCACGACCACGCCGTTTGGGGTTGAACTGACCTCGGCGTCCACCGCTACCGCCGCCACGATTAAAGATGCGAATGGCACGGTGATCGATACCGTTGACCTCGGCGCACTGAGCGCGGGTGTTCATACCTTCTCGTGGGACGGCAAACTGAGCGACGGTTCAACCGCGCCAGACGGTAAATACAGCGTTGCGATTGCCGCAAGCAATGGCAGCACACAACTGGTGGCACAACCGCTTAACTACGCCTACGTCAATGGGGTGAGTACCGCGAACGACACCACAAAACTGGATCTCGGCACCATGGGCTCCGCTTCCCTTGACGAAGTACGTCAGATTCTCTGATTAACCTGTAGACAGGAGACACACACATGTCATTTTCCCAAGCGGTCAGCGGCCTTGGCGCTGCCTCAAGTAACCTTGATGTCATCGGCAACAACATCGCCAACTCCGCGACAGCGGGTTTTAAATCGAGCACCATCGCCTTTGCTGATATGTTCGCCGGTTCTAACGTCGGCCTCGGTACCAAAGTGGCGGCAGTGATCCAGAACTTTAACGACGGTTCGACCACCACCACCAGCCGCGGCCTCGACGTCGCCCTGAGCGGCAACGGTTTCTTCCGTATGACCGACACCAGCGGCGCAGTTTATTACTCACGTAATGGCCAGTTCACGCTGGATGCTAACCGTAACCTGATCAACACCCAGGGCCTGAACGTGACCGGTTATCCGGCCAGCGGCTCGCCAGCGACTATCCAGGCGGGTGCTAACCCGGTGGCGATCAGCATTCCGACCGAGCAGATGCCGGCTCGCGCAACCACCACCACTGGCCTGGTCGCGAACCTGAACTCAACCGACACCGCACCGACAGTGACGACGTTCTCTACTGCTAACGCCGACAGCTACAACAAGAAGACCACCGCGACCGTCTATGACTCGCAGGGTAACGATCACGCGCTCGATATGTACTTTGTCAAAGACACTGCCAGCAACAGCTGGACCGTGCACGCGATTGATGCCAACACCGGTTCATCTGCGGGTGACTTCAAAATGGCGTTCGACATCAGCGGCAAGCTGACCCACATGGACAAGCTGGATGCGACCGGCGCTGTTGTCAGCAGCAGTACTGATGGCACCGTCGGGTTAACCCTGAACGTGCCGGCAGCCGGCCAGACTACCGCAGCCAACGGTGCAGTAGCTAACCAGCCGATCACCCTGAGCATGCTGGGCAGCCTGCAGCAGAACACCGGTGCCACCACTTTCGGCAGCCCGACCCAGGACGGTTATGCGCCTGGCGATCTGACCAGCTACGCCATTAACGATGACGGCACCATCACCGGCACCTACTCCAACCAGAAAACCCAGTTGCTGGGTCAGATCGTGCTGGCGAGCTTCTCTAACCCGGAAGGCCTGCAGTCACAGGGCGACAACGTCTGGTCGGCGTCGAATGCCTCCGGTCAGGCAGCAATTGGTCTGGCGAACACCGGCACCTTCGGTTCTCTGACCGCTGGCGCGCTGGAAGCTTCTAACGTCGACATGAGTAAAGAGCTGGTGAACATGATTGTGGCGCAGCGTAACTATCAGGCGAATGCGCAGACCATCAAAACTCAGGACCAGATTCTTAACACGCTGGTTAACTTACGTTAATTCGCTAACAGGATTGCTTTATGGATCACGCGATATATACCGCGATGGGCGCGGCCAGCCAGACGCTGGATCAGCAGGCGGTCACCGCCAGCAACCTCGCCAACGCCTCAACGCCAGGCTTTCGTGCGCAGCTTAATGCGTTGCGCGCAGTGCCGGTCAATGGCTGGTCACTGCCAACCCGCACGCTGGTGACCGCGTCCACGCCGGGCGCCGATATGAGTCAGGGCTCGATGGATTACACCGAGCGCCCACTCGACGTCGCGGTACAGCAGGATGGCTGGCTGGCGGTGCGTACTGCTGACGGCAGCGAAGCTTATACCCGCAACGGCAACATGCAAATCAGCCCGAACGGGACGCTGACGATTCAGGGCAATCCTGTAATGGGCGATGGCGGTCCGATTGTGATCCCACAGGGATCGGAAATCACCATTGCCGCTGACGGTTCAATCACCGGCCTGAATGCCGGCGATGCACCGAATGCCACGGTCCAGCTGGGTAAGCTCAAGCTGGTGCGGGCCACCGGTCAGGAGTTGCAGCGCAGCGATGACGGCATGTTCCGCCCGACGGCAGCCACCCAGAACACCCGCGGCGCGGCGTTGCAGGCTGACGCTACCATGCAGGTGATGCCGGGTGTGCTGGAAGGCAGCAACGTTAAGCCGGTTGAAACCATGGTCGACATGATCGCCAACGCCCGACGTTTTGAGATGCAGATGAAAGTCATCACAAACGTTGATGAAAACGAACAAAAAGCCAACCAGCTGCTGAACATGAGCAGCTAAGGCGCGAGGATAACAACATGATTCGTTCTTTATGGATCGCTAAAACCGGTCTTGATGCGCAGCAGATGAACATGGACGTGATTGCCAACAACCTGGCAAACGTCAGCACCAACGGCTTTAAGCGTTCGCGTGCGGTGTTTGAAGATCTGATGTATCAGACCATGCGTCAGCCCGGCACCCAGTCGTCTGAACAGACCACGCTGCCGTCCGGCCTGCAGATTGGTACCGGTGTTCGTCCGGTCACCACTGAGCGTCTGCATACGCAGGGCAACCTGTCGCAGACCAGCAACTCAAAAGATATCGCCATTAATGGTCAGGGTTATTTCCAGATTCAGATGCCGGATGGCACTTCTGCCTATACCCGTGACGGCGCGTTCCAGGTCGATCAGAACGGTCAGCTGGTGACCAACTCTGGCTTCCCGGTGCAGCCCGGCATCACGATTCCGGCCAACGCCACCAGCATTACCGTGGCGCGTGACGGGGTGGTGAGCGTGACGCAGCAGGGCCAGGCGCAGGCGACCCAGGTCGGCCAGCTGACCCTGAGCACCTTTATGAACGATGCCGGTCTCGATAGCGTGGGTGAAAACCTCTATCAGGAAACGCAGGCTTCGGGTGCGCCAACTGACAGCACGCCAGGCCAGAACGGCGCCGGTCTGCTTTATCAGGGCTATACCGAAACCTCGAACGTCAACGTGGCAGAAGAGCTGGTAACGATGATCCAGACTCAGCGCGCTTACGAAATCAACAGCAAAGCGATCAGTACTTCCGATCAGATGCTGGCGAAACTGACTCAGCTTTAATCCCCAACAGGGCCAGTTCCGGCTGGCCTGAAGAACAGACACAGATAAGGTCGTGACTCCGTGGCGAAGCAACAGATTCTCAAGCCTGGACATTGGTTAGTCGCCTCGCTGCTGCTAACCCTTAACGGTTGTGCACTGGTACCGCGTACACCGCTGGTAGAAGGGGCGACGACGGCGCAGCCGATGCCGTCCGCGCCACCGGTGGTTAACGGTTCGATTTTCCAGGGCGTCGCGCCACTCAACTACGGCTATCAGCCGCTGTTTGAAGATCGTCGCCCACGTAACATTGGCGACACCCTGACGATTACGCTGCAGGAAAACGTCAGCGCCAGCAAAAGCTCCTCGGCGAATGCCAGTCGTGATGGCAGCAACAGCTTCGGCTTAAGCGCGGTTCCGACCGGGCTGGCAGGGCTGGTTGGGGCCGGTGGTGAAAAAGCCAACTTTGGCGCCGAAGGCAAAAACGATTTCGCAGGTAAAGGTGGCGCATCCGCTAACAACACCTTTACCGGCACCATTACCGTCACCGTGGATCAGGTGT
The DNA here is from genome assembly GCF_053474785.1 of Pantoea sp. PGP6. NCBI lineage: Bacteria > Pseudomonadati > Pseudomonadota > Gammaproteobacteria > Enterobacterales > Erwiniaceae > Pantoea > Pantoea sp. PGP6. The sequence goes on along the minus strand of NZ_JBQBMA010000001.1, from coordinate 2,781,828 downwards.
TGTCGAACGGCAACCTGCACGTGGTGGGCGAGAAACAGATCGCCATTAATCAGGGCACGGAGTTCATTCGCTTCTCGGGCGTGGTTAACCCTCGCACCATCAGCGCCAGCAACGCCGTGTTATCTACTGCCGTCGCCGATGCACGTATTGAGTACGTCGGAAACGGTTATATCAATGAGGCGCAGACCATGGGCTGGTTACAGCGTTTCTTCCTGAACATCTCGCCGATGTAAGAGGTTTCAATGAAAAAGTTAACGCTGTTACGCGTCGGACTGGCGCTGCTGCTGGGCGTCAGCCTGCTGGCAAAAGCCGATCTGATCCGTGATTTAACCACCGTACAGGGCGTGCGGGAAAACCAGTTGCTCGGTTACGGACTGGTGGTGGGACTGGACGGTACCGGTGACCAGACCACTCAGACGCCGTTTACCACCCAGACGGTGAGCAACATGCTGTCACAGCTCGGGATTACCGTGCCGACCGGCACCAACATGCAGCTGAAAAACGTGGCGGCGGTGATGGTGACGGCAAAACTGCCAGCATTTGCCCGTCAGGGACAGACGCTTGACGTGGTGGTGTCGTCACTGGGTAACGCTAAAAGCCTGCGCGGCGGAACGCTGCTGATGACTCCGATGAAAGGGGTGGATAACCAGGTCTATGCGCTGGCTCAGGGGAACATCCTGGTCGGCGGTGCCGGTGCGTCGGCAGGCGGCAGCAGCGTACAGGTTAACCAGCTGAACGGTGGCCGGATTACCGGCGGCGCGACGGTAGAACGTGAACTGCAAAGTAACTTTGGTTCGCAGAACACCATTAACCTGCAGCTCAACAATGAAGATTTCTCGATGGCGCAGCGCATTGCCGATGCGATTAACGCGCGTGGCGGTTACGGTGCCGCCCAACCGCTGGATGCGCGTACCGTTCAGATCCGCGTATCGCCGAATAACGGGGCTCAGGTACGCCTGCTGGCGGATATCCAGAACATCAACGTCTCGATTCCGGTCGAAGATGCGAAAGTGATCATCAACTCCCGTACCGGTTCGGTAGTGATGAACCGCGAGGTAACGCTGAATCAATGTGCCGTGGCGCAGGGCAACCTGTCGGTGACGGTGAATCAGCAGCAGAACGTCAGCCAGCCTGATACGCCACTGGCCGGTGGGCAGACGGTAGCCACCACCCAGACCCAGATCGATCTGCGTCAGAGCGGCGGGGCACTGCAACGTGTGAATGCCAGCGCCAACCTGAACAATGTAGTGCGCGCACTGAATGCGCTGGGTGCATCGCCAATCGAGCTGATGTCGATCCTGCAATCAATGCAGAGCGCCGGCTGTCTGCGCGCCAAACTGGAAATTATCTGATGACTGATACGCAATCTCTGATGAGTGCGGCTTACGACAGCCGCTCACTGAACGAACTGAAACACCAGGCCAGCAGCGATCCGAAAGGCAAAGCGCTGCAGGTGGCTCGCCAGGTCGAAGGGATGTTTGTACAGATGATGTTGAAAAGCATGCGTGAGGCGTTGCCGCAGGACGGCATGATGAGCAACGAGCAAACCAAACTTTTCACCTCAATGTACGATCAGCAGATTGCGCAGGAGATGGGTAAACGTGGACTCGGGCTGGCGGAAACCATCGTTAAGCAGATGCAGCCCGCCACCGCCCCGGATGAAAAAGCCGGCACGGTGCCGATGAAGCTGGATAACAGCTTTATTCTCAGCACCGTCGGCGCGGTACAACAGCCGGCGCAGCAGCTGGAGCAGCTGGTGCGTAAAGCCATGCCGCGCCTGCCGGTCTCGTCACCGACCGGCCTGCCGTCCGACAGCCGTGAGTTTATCGCCCAGCTGACCCAGCCAGCCCAGGCGGCCAGTCAGCAGAGCGGCATTCCTCACCATCTGATTCTGGCGCAGGCGGCGCTGGAGTCGGGCTGGGGCCAGCGCCAGATCCTGACCCGCGACGGTAAACCGAGCTATAACGTGTTCGGTATCAAGGCCAGCGGCGACTGGAAAGGCGACACCACCGACATCATGACCACCGAATATGAGCAGGGCGAAGCGAAGAAAGTGCGTGCCAGCTTCCGGGTCTACAACTCCTATTTCGAGGCTCTGACCGATTACGTCAAACTGATCAGCAATAACCCACGCTACGCGGCGGTCGCTAACGCGTCGAGTGCCGAGCAGGGTGCACAGGCGCTACAGGCGGCAGGCTATGCTACCGATCCTAAATATGCGCAAAAGCTGGTGGGAATGATTCAGCAATTCAAGAGCATGGGCGACAAAGTCGTAAAAGCCTACAGTCAGGATTTAGGCGACCTGTTCTGATAATTCAGCCTCAAGTTTCACTTAAGCACGCCGATAACACCATCATAAGCCAGATGCGTTTTCGCCTGCTGGTGCCCACTTTGATGACTGCCAGCCCGGTTGACGGGGAATGTAAGGAACCGAGATGTCCAGCATAATTAACTCCGCGATGAGCGGATTGAGTGCCGCGCAGGCCGCCCTGAGTACTACCAGTAATAACATTACTAACTACACCGTGGCGGGCTATACACGCCAGACCACCATCCTTGCCCAGGCAAACAGTACTCTGCAGGGCAATAGCTACTACGGCAACGGGGTTAATGTGACCGGCGTACAGCGCGAATATGATGCTTTTATCGCCGCCCAGCTGCGTGGCTCCAGCGCAAACTACAGCGCGGTGAACACCCAGTACAGCCAGATTTCCAATATCGACGATCTGCTGTCAACCTCGACCACCAGCCTGGCAACCTCCATCCAGAAATTCTTTACCAACCTGCAGAACGTGGTGAGCAACGCCAACGATCCGTCGGCGCGCCAGTCGATGTTGAGTAACGCCCAGGGACTGGTCAGCCAGTTCCAGACCACCTCGCAGTATCTGACCAGCATGCAGAACAGCGTAAACAGCGACATCGGTTCCAGCGTCAATCAGGTCAATACCTATACCACTCAGATTGCCGATCTCAACAAGCAGATCGCCAGGCTGACTACCGGTACCGGCACCGCACCAAACGATCTGCTGGATAAGCGCGATCAGCTGGTCAGCGACCTCAACAACGTGGTCGGCGTGACCGTCTCAGAGCAGGATGGTAGCTACAGCGTCTCGATGGCTAACGGCCTGACGCTGGTCAATGGCACCAAATCAAACCAGCTGGTGGCGATGACCTCCAGCAGCGATCCAACCCAGACCACCATCGGCTATGTTGATAAACAGGCGGGTAACGTTGAGATCCCGGAGAAGCTGATTACCACCGGTTCACTGGGTGGTCTGCTGGCGTTCCGTTCTCAGGATCTCGATCTGGCGCAGAATCAGCTCGGCCAGCTGGCCGCCACCTTCACCAGCAGCTTCAACGCCGTGCATAAGCAGGGCTTTGACAGCAACGGCGATCAGGGCGTCGATTTCTTTAATATCGGCACCCCGACCGTGGTCAGCAACAGTAAAAACAGCACTGCCGCTTCGGTCACCGCCGAGTGGACCGATACCAGCGCTCTGAAAGCGTCAAACTATACCCTGAGCTATGACGGCAGCAACTGGACCGCGACCCGCGCGTCTGACAGCATCTCCGTCCCGATTACCCCAGGTACCGATGCGAACGGCAATACCACGCTGAGTTTTGATGGCATGAAGCTGACCGTCGCCGCTACGCCTGCGCCGGCTGCGAAAGACAGTTTTCTGGTGAAACCGGTACAGAACGCCATTAACGATATGTCGGTGGCGATCACCAGTGAATCACAGATTGCCGCTGCCGGTGCGACCGGTGGCGAAAGCGATAACCGTAATGCGCAAAAGCTGCTGGACCTGCAGGATGCCAAACTGGTAGGCGGCAACGCCACGCTGGCGCAGGCTTATGCCAGCATCGTCAGTACCGTCGGCAACAAAACCAGCTCGCTGGAAACTACCAGCACCACGCAGAAAAGCGTGGTCGGTCAGCTGACCGATCGCCAGCAGTCAGTTTCTGGCGTCAACCTCGATGAGGAGTACGCTAACCTGACAAAATATCAGCAATATTACATGGCAAATGCGCAGGTGCTGCAGACTGCCAGCACCATTTTTGATGCATTGATCAATATTCGCTAAGGGTAGGGTAAAGCATGCGAATCAGTACAAATATGATGTTTAACCAGCAGGTGCGCGGGATTACCGACTCGCAAGCCTCCTGGCTGAAAGTGGGCGAGCAACTCTCCAGCGGCCGCCGCGTCACCAATCCATCTGACGATCCGATTGCCGCGTCACGCGCAGTGGTGCTGTCACAGACTCAGGCGCAAAGCAGCCAGTATGCGCTGGCACGTACCTTTGCTAACCAGGGATTATCGCTGGAAGAGAATGCGCTGAAAGGCGTGACCAGCAGTATTCAGGATGCGCAAACCCTGATCGTTAACGGTTCAACCGGTACGCTGAGTGACGATGACCGTGGCTCGATTGCAACCCAGCTTGAAGGCATCCGCGCCCAGTTACTTAACCAGGCCAACAGCCAGGATGCGAACGGTCGCTATATCTTTGCGGGTTACAAAACGGACAGCGCGCCGTTTGTCGATGGCACCGGCACCGGCGTCAGCTATGCGGGCGGAACCGATGCGATCACCCAGAAGGTGGACAGTAGCCGCACCATGACCGTTGGTCATACCGGTGACGACATCTTCATGGCGATCACCGGCAATGCCACTAAAGAGCCGGACGGCAGCGCCAGCGAAACCAACCTGTTCGCCATGCTCGACAGCGCAATTGCAGCGCTGAAAGTGCCGCAGGATGACGCTGATGCTGCCACTAAACAGACTTTCCAGGCTGCGATGGATAAAACCAACCGTGGTCTGGGCAACTCGCTGAATAACGTGTTAACCGTACGCTCCGAGATTGGTACCCAGCTGTCGGAACTCGATACGCTGGATGCGCAGGGCGACGATCGTAATGTGATTTACAGTTCGCAGATGAGCGATCTGGTGGATGTCGATTATACCGCTGCGGTCTCCAGCTACACCATGCAGCAGACGGCGCTGCAGGCGTCGTACAAGACCTTTACCGATATGTCCAAGATGTCACTGTTCCAGCTGAATTCATAATCTGACCTGAAAATTTGAGCGTACTTTAACCGGGTGCGCTTAGTTTCTCCCACCCTCCTGATAAAAGAGGGTGGGATTTTTTTTGCCTGAATTCGGGCTGAATCCCGCACCACAGGCATAAAAAAACCCCGGCTTGCAGGCCGGGGTCAGGTTCAGGTCAGGGTCAGCGTTATGGCTTGGTTGCTGGCGCAGTGGCCTGATGGGTTGCCGCGTGACCGCCAGCAGATCCACGACCGTCGAACTCGTACGCCGAACGTACCCAATCGCTGTGACGTGCAGGTTCTGGCTGCCAGACCGGCGCCGGCGCTTTGGTCATCGGGGCAGAAGCGAAGTGCTTCCAGCGCGTGACGTCCGCGGCGGCCATTGGCTCAGCAGCAGGTGCTGGCGTGGCGGCCGGTTGCGCTACCGCGGCCGGCTCGATATCACGGGCAGCGACAGGTGCATGCGGTTCACTGACCGGTGCCGTTTCTGCTGCGGCAGCGACCGGGGCGTTCAGCACTTCTTCTACCTGTGCTTCCGTTTCGCGGCTGACTTCAACTGGCGCTTGCTGCGCAATCTCTGTCGGCTGTGCGCTGTCATCAACAGAAGCGGTCGCTGGCGTATCACTGACCGGCTCAGCAGGCTGTGCCTGAGCAGTAACAGTTTCAGCAATCGCTTCAGCCGCAGCCGGGATCACCGAAGGCTGATGATCAACCGGCGCGTCGATAGCGCTGGTATCGTCAGTGTTAACCACGGTTACCGGCGTTTCTGCCTGTGGTTCAGCCTGCTGTACTGGCGCGTCCTGTGACGCTGCTGATTCAACCGCAGCAGCAACCGGCAGCGCAATGGCGCCTGCTGTCTCTTCGCGGGTGTAATCTGGCGTTTCCTGAACCGCATCCTGCACAACCTGCTCTTCGCTGGCCTGGCTCACCGGATAACGTACCCACACTTTACCGGATGCCATCTCTGGCGACGCGGCTGCCGCAGCCAGTGGCATAGCGGACTGAGTCGGATAACGCTCATCACGATAACGGCGACGACGCTGACCGCTGACGCGCAGATGACGTGGCGAACGACGTGAACGACGCGGCATATTGGCGTTGTCACGGCTATCGTTATCATCCTGCTCTTCGATCTGCGGCGCTTCCGTCGGCAGCACTTCAGCCGCTGGCTGCTGTACTGCACGCGCTTCGGTCGGCACGGCAATGTCAGTGGCTTCTGCTGGCAGTGGCTGACGGTTATCATCAACGCGGACTTTCTGGCTCAGCTGACGCGGCTTACGACGCGGCATAACCTGCACGCGATCGTCATCCTGCGCTTCGGGTGCTTCCACAACTGCTTCAGCCACAACCGGCTGCTCGGCGGCTTTGGCCGCTTCCTGCTGGGCGCGTTTCTCTTCCTGACGACGACGCTGACGCTCAGCACGCTGCTCACGACGCTGTTGCTGCTGCTCGTCGCGCTGCTGACGGGCTTCTTCGCTCAGTGCCGGACGCTCTTCACGCGCTTCATTAGGCTGAGACTGACGTTTGTTGCGACGGTTATCATTGCCTTCACGCGGCTCACGATTTTCACGTGGTTCGCGACTTTCGCGCGGTTCACGGCTTTCACGTGGCTCACGTGGTTCACGGCTTTCACGCGCCTGACCGTTCTCACCGTTACGCGGCGTACGCTCACGACGGTTATTATTGCGGCGGTTGTTGTTACGACGTTCGCCACGCTGACTGGCGTTCTCTTCTTCGCTTTCCGGCGCTTTCTGTGGTTCCGCTGCTTCAGTGGCGGCTGGCGTCACTGCAGGGGTTTCTTCGCCACCGAACATTTTCTTCAGACCACCAAACAGGCGGCCAAAGAAGCCGGTGCTGACCGTGGCCGGCGCTGCGACGGCAGGGGCCGCTTTCGCTGCCGGTTGCGCTTCGGCGCGTGGCGCTTCAGGCGCGACTTCTACCGGAGCCGGTGGGGCATCTGGCATCACGAATGCCGCCAGTGCCGGCTGTTCAGGACGACGACGTTCGCCATGCTCTTCTTCAGATGGCAGCGCCATTTCTGCTTCATGCAGCTTCGGCAGGTGGTAGCTCAGGGTCTGAGTCTCTTCACCTTTGCGCACGCGCAGCACCGAATAGTGCGGGGTTTGCATCTTGTCATCAGGTACGATGATCGCCTTCACGCCACCCTGACGCTTTTCAATGGCGTTCACGGCTTCACGTTTTTCATTCAGCAGGTAAGAGGCCACCTGAACCGGAACGATCGCGTGGACTTCTTTGGTGTTGTCTTTCAGCGCTTCTTCTTCAATCAGACGCAGAATAGAGAGCGCCAGCGATTCGTTATCACGGATGGTGCCGGTGCCGCTACAGCGTGGGCAGACGTGATGGCTGGATTCGCCTAACGACGGGCTCAGACGCTGACGTGACATCTCGAGCAGGCCGAAGCGGGAAATATGGCTAATCTGGATACGCGCACGATCCTGACGGACCGCTTCACGCAGACGATTTTCTACTGCGCGCTGATGGCGTACCGGCGTCATATCGATAAAGTCGATAACGATCAGTCCGCCGAGGTCACGCAGACGCAGCTGACGGGCAATCTCGTCTGCCGCTTCAAGGTTGGTGTTAAAGGCGGTTTCTTCGATATCGCCGCCGCGCGTAGCGCGTGCTGAGTTGATATCGATCGCGGTTAACGCTTCGGTGCTATCAATCACAATCGAGCCGCCGGAAGGCAGGCGCACTTCACGCTGGAAAGCGGATTCGATTTGCGATTCGATTTGATAATGGCTGAACAGCGGAATTTCACCGGTGTAGAGCTTAATTTTGCTGCTGAAATCCGGACGGCCCAGCGCCGCGATATGCTGACGCGCCAGCTCAAGCACTTTTGGATTATCAATCAGGATCTCACCGATGTCCTGACGCAGGTAGTCGCGGAATGCACGCACGATCACGTTACTTTCCTGATGGATCAGGAACGGAGCAGGGCGGTTTTCAGCGGCTTTTTTAATCGCTTCCCAGTGCTTAAGACGGAAGCTTAAATCCCACTGCAGCGATTCGGCTGATTTGCCGACGCCGGCGGTACGCACGATCAATCCCATGCCTTCCGGCAGTTCCAGCGCAGAAAGGGCTTCTTTCAGTTCGGTACGATCGTCACCCTCAATGCGGCGGGAGATCCCTCCGGCACGTGGGTTGTTCGGCATCAGCACCAGATAGCTGCCCGCCAGAGAGATAAAGGTTGTCAGCGCAGCGCCTTTATTGCCGCGTTCTTCTTTATCAATCTGAACAATGACTTCCTGACCTTCACGCAGGACGTCTTTGATATTTGGACGACCGTGCGCGTTGTAGCTGGAGGGGAAATATTCGCGGGAGATTTCTTTTAAGGGGAGGAAACCGTGACGCTCTGCGCCATAATCGACAAACGCAGCTTCAAGGCTGGGTTCAATACGGGTGATTTTACCTTTGTAGATGTTGGCTTTTTTCTGTTCGTGTCCTGGGCTTTCGATATCCAGATCGTACAGACGCTGACCGTCAACCAGGGCAACGCGCAACTCCTCCTGCTGAGTTGCGTTTATTAACATTCTTTTCATCGTGACTTACTCGTTATTCTTTCATGAGTGATTACAGCTGCGGGCATAGTTACCCTGGACGAGTATCAACCGATGGCCCCGTGACTTAGTGCAATGTCGTCAACCTCACGGCTGTCGACCGCGCGAGGGGCGCAAATAACGTCGGTGGCCTGTTTTTCATAAGGGAAAACAGCACCAGATAGTGGAAATGCCTGAGACAAATAAAAAACTCGTGCACTCCATACTGCTGTCCAGGCCGCAACCCGCAGCCCGCTAAGTGCCTGATTTCGCATTACGTCTTACGCCATTGCTGCGTGTCTGCTCGATCCGGCAAAATGACAATTTCGCTCTTTTTCTGCCCTGAAACCCTTCAGGTAAGAAACTTAAGCATTATTCCATTGCTAACCTTCATATAGCAAGGCGACTTTAGCCAGCTTGTGAAGTTTCTTTACATTTAACGCTATACGGTGTCGGGGAAAACATCCGGTTGCTGAAAAAGCCAGCAGCCGAAGCGCTTATCGCGACACTAACCCCAGAGTTAAGCACAGAAAAAGGGGTGGCGCTATCAGGGGACACTATTTAGAATCGCCGCCATGAAAACAGAGAATCCGGGCGTACAACTTGTCGCCATCACGGCTGAAAATGCCGGACAACGAATTGATAACTTTTTGCGCACCCAACTGAAAGGTGTGCCAAAAAGCATGATTTATCGCATCGTACGTAAAGGCGAGGTGCGGGTGAATAAAAAACGCGTCAAGCCGGAGTATAAGCTGGAGGCGGGCGATGAGGTCCGTATTCCGCCGGTGCGGGTGGCGGAGCGTGATGAAGATGCGGTGTCGCCGAAGCTGGCCAAAGTCGCCTCGCTGGCTGACGCCATCCTGTATGAAGATGAATCCCTGCTGGTGATGAATAAGCCGTCAGGCACCGCGGTACACGGCGGCAGCGGGCTGAGCTTCGGGGTGATCGAAGGATTACGTGCGTTGCGGCCCGAAGCCCGCTTCCTGGAGCTGGTGCATCGACTGGATCGTGATACCTCCGGCATTTTACTGGTGGCGAAGAAGCGCTCAGCGCTGCGTTCCCTGCACGAACAGCTGCGCGAAAAAGGGATGCAGAAAGATTACCTGGCGCTGGTGCGCGGTAACTGGCCTTCACATCTGAAAGTGGTGCAGGCGCCGTTACTGAAGAATATTCTGCAGAGCGGCGAACGTATTGTGCGCGTCAGTAGTGAAGGTAAGCCTTCTGAAACCCGCTTTAAGGTTGAGGAGCGTTTTGCCTTTGCTACGCTGGTGAAAGCCAGCCCGGTAACCGGTCGTACTCATCAGATTCGCGTTCATACCCTGCATGCGGGTCATCCAATCGCCTTCGACGATCGCTACGGCGAACGTGAGTTTGATAGCCAGTTAGCCTCAACCGGCTTAAAGCGGCTGTTCCTGCACGCCGCGGCGCTGACCTTTACCCATCCTGGCACCGGCGAAGTGATGCGGGTGGAAGCGCCGCTGGATGACGGCCTGAAGCAGTGTCTGATCAGGCTACGCCAGCTGAAAGCATAATTATCCCGGCATCAGTCCGACAGCGGATTGATGCCGGCTTGCCGTAACATGCCGTTCAGCGCGATCAGCGGCAGTCCCACCAGCGTGTTGGGATCCCGTCCTTCCAGCCGCTCAAACAGACAAATCCCCAGTCCCTCACTTTTGAAACTGCCGGCGCAGTGCAGCGGCTGTTCCTTCTCTATATAAGCCGCAATCTCCGCGTCGGTTATTTCACGGAAATGCACCACAAACGGTTCGCAGCAGTGCATCAGTTGCTGACTGGCAGGATGATAGAGCGCCAGGCCGGTGTAAAAGGTGATGCGGTTACCGCTGGCGGCGCGTAACTGCGCCCGGGCGTTCTCCACGCTGTGCGGTTTACCGGTAATCACCCCATCCAGCACGCAGACCTGATCGGAACCGATGATCCAGTGATCGGGAAAGGCCTGCGCCAGCGCCTGCGCTTTTGCTATCGCAAGGCGTGTCACCAGCGCTGACGCGGTTTCGCCGGGCAACGGGGCTTCATCCACCTCGGGCGCGGCGGTGATAAAGGGCAGGCCCAGCTTTTGCAATAATGCCTGGCGAAAGGGCGAGGTTGAGGCTAAAAGAATCGATGTGGTCATTTTTTTTCAATAGTGATAGCGAATTGGTGACAGTCATTTTAAACTGTGCGCCGCACTGGATGCGAATAGTGGTTGAAAGATGCTGTTTAACGGCCTTTTTCTTTGACTCTATGACATTACAAAGTTAATATGCGCGCCCTATGCAAAAGGTAAAATTACCCCTAACACTGGACCCCGTCCGCACCGCTCAAAAACGCCTTGATTATCAAGGTGTCTACACATCTGCACAGGTGGAGCGCGTGGCCGAGTCAGTGGTTAGTGTGGACAGTGATGTGGATTGTGCCATGTCGTTTGCGGTTGACAGTCAACGTCTGGCGGTACTGACGGGTACAGCTGAAGTACAAGTGACGTTGCGTTGTCAGCGCTGCAACCAGACCTTTCCTCATCACGTACACGTAAGTTATTGCTTCAGTCCTGTCTCTTCTGAAGAGCAGGCCGAGGCATTGCCGGAAGCGTACGAGCCGATCGATGTCAACGAGTTTGGTGAGATCGATCTGCTGGCAGTCGTCGAGGACGAAATCATTCTCGCGCTGCCGGTCGTTCCGGTACATGATTCTGAACACTGTGAAGTGTCCGAGGCGGACATGGTCTTTGGCAAACTGCCTGCAGAGGCGGAGAAACCAAATCCATTTGCCGTATTAGCCAGTTTAAAGCGTAAGTAATAGGAGTAAGGTCCATGGCCGTACAACAGAATAAACCCACCCGTTCTAAGCGTGGTATGCGTCGTTCGCACGATGCGCTGACCACTGCTGCTCTGTCAGTAGATAAAGTTTCTGGCGAAACTCATCTGCGTCACCACATTACTGCGGATGGTTACTACCGCGGTCGCAAGGTTATCGTTAAGTAAGTTTCTTGCTTAGCAAGGCGATACCTTGACACGTTTGACCCTGGCTATTGATGCCATGGGCGGGGACTTCGGTCCTTGCGTGACAGTGCCTGCAGCATTGCAGGCACTGGCCTCTCATTCGCAGCTATTCCTTCTTCTGGTCGGAAATCCCGACATTCTCACGCCATTGCTTGCCAAAGCGGATTCCTCCTTACTGGGGCGTTTGCAGGTCATTCCTGCCGAATCGGTTATTGCAAGTGATGCGCGACCCGCTCAGGCTATTCGAAACAGTCGCGGCAGCTCAATGCGTGTGGCGCTGGAGATGGTCAAAGAGGGACGTGCGCAGGCCTGCGTAAGCGCAGGCAATACCGGTGCCCTGATGGGACTGGCCACGCTGATATTAAAGCCGCTGGATGGCATTAAACGTCCGGCGTTAATGTCCGTTTTACCGCATCAGCAGCAGGGTAAAACCGTGGTGCTGGATCTGGGGGCTAACGTCGGCTCAGACAGTGCGATGCTGGTGCAATTTGCGGTGATGGGATCGGTGATGGCGGAACATGTGCTCGGCATTGCCCGGCCGCGTGTCGCGCTGCTCAATATTGGTCATGAAGAGACCAAAGGGCTGGAAACCATTCGCGACGCAGCGGTAATCCTGCGAGAATCACCGCAGATCAACTATATTGGTTACCTTGAAGGTAATGAGCTACTCACCGGTAAAACGGATGTGATGGTCTGTGACGGGTTTGTCGGTAATGTCACGCTGAAGACCATGGAAGGCGTGGTAAGAATGTTCCTTTCCCTGCTGAAGTCGTCGGGGGAAGGCAAAAAACGGTCATGGTGGCTGAGATTGCTGGGACGCTGGATCCAGAAACGACTGGCGAAGCGTTTCGGGCATCTCAACCCTGACCAGTACAATGGCGCTTGTCTGTTAGGATTGCGCGGGACAGTGATCAAAAGTCACGGTGCAGCAAGTCAACATGCTTTCACCGTGGCGATAGAACAGGCAGAGCAGGCGGTGCGGCAGCAGGTTCCCGAACGAATTGCTGCGCGCCTTGATGCTGTATTAGCCAGGAGTGACAAAGCCTAGATGTATACCAAAATTATCGGTACGGGCAGTTATTTGCCTAGCCAGGTTCGCACCAATGCCGATCTGGAAAAAATGGTGGAGACGTCGGACGAGTGGATTGTCACCCGCACCGGCATCCGTGAGCGCCGTATTGCTGCGCCTGATGAAACGGTCGCCACCATGGGATTCAGCGCGGCTCAACGCGCCCTCGAAATGGCCGGCATTGAGGCGAACGATGTTGGGCTGATTATTGTCGCCACAACCTCTTCCAGCCATGCCTTCCCCAGCTCCGCCTGCATGATCCAGCAAATGCTGGAGATCAAAGACTGCGCGGCGTTTGACCTTGCTGCCGCCTGTGCGGGCTTTACTTACGCCCTGAGCGTGGCCGATCAGTACATCAAAAATGGCGCGGTTAAGCATGCGCTGGTGATTGGTGCTGACGTGCTGGCACGTGCGCTGGACCCGGAAGATCGCGGCACCATTATTCTGTTCGGCGATGGCGCCGGCGCGGTAGTACTTGGCCAGAGTGAAGAGCAGGGGATTATTTCGACCCACCTGCACGCCGATGGCCGCTACGCCCAGTTGCTGACCCTGCCTTATCAGGATCGCGCGCATCAGGACCAACCCGCCTACGTCACCATGGCTGGCAACGAAGTCTTCAAAGTTGCGGTCACCGAGCTGGCGCACATCGTTGATGAGACGCTGCAGGCCAATAATCTCGACCGCGAAATGCTGGACTGGCTGGTACCGCATCAGGCCAACCTGCGCATTATCAGCGCGACGGCGAAGAAACTGGGTATGACCATGGATAAAGTAGTGGTTACCCTTGATCGCCACGGCAATACCTCTGCCGCATCGGTGCCAAGCGCACTGGATGAAGCGGTCCGTGATGGCCGCATCAAACCCGGACACCTTATTTTGCTGGAAGCCTTTGGTGGTGGATTCACCTGGGGTTCTGCACTGGTTCGCTTTTGATTGACAGGAACGTAAGATGACGCAATTTGCTTTTGTTTTCCCAGGCCAGGGTTCACAGACGGTCGGTATGCTGGTTGATTTAGCCGCTACCTATCCGCAGGTGGAAGAGACTTTCCGTGAAGCCTCTGCGGTACTGGGATATGACTTATGGCAGTTAGTCAGCCAGGGGCCGGCTGAAGAGTTGAACAAAACGTGGCAGACCCAGCCAGCGCTGTTAGCCGCCTCGGTCGCTATTTACCGTGTCTGGCGGCAGCAGGGCGGTGAGCAGCCGTCAATGATGGCCGGTCATAGCCTGGGTGAATATTCCGCGCTGGTATGTGCTGGCGTGCTGGATTTTGCCGATGCGATCAAGCTGGTTGAGCTGCGTGGCCAACTGATGCAGGAAGCCGTGCCGGAAGGTACTGGCGCAATGCAGGCGATTATTGGCCTGGATGACGCATCAATCCGCAAAGCCTGTGAAGAGAGTGCGCAAGGTCAGGTCGTCTCGCCGGTTAACTTTAACTCGCCAGGCCAGGTGGTCATCGCGGGTAACAAAGAAGCGGTAGAGCGTGCCGGCGCAGCCTGTAAGGCTGCCGGAGCTAAGCGTGCGCTGCCGTTACCGGTCAGCGTGCCGTCTCACTGCGCGCTGATGAAGCCAGCGGCGGACAAACTGGCCGTGGCGCTGGAGTCCATCACCTTCAATACGCCTGCGGTGCCGGTGATCAATAACGTCGATGTCAAAGCCGAAACTGACGCTGGCGCGATTCGCCATGCGCTGGTGCGCCAGCTCTACAGTCCGGTTCGCTGGACCGAAAGCGTGGAAGCGATGGCGGCACAGGGTGTGACCCAACTGCTGGAGATCGGTCCAGGCAAAGTGCTGACCGGTCTGACCAAACGCATTGTGGATAGCCTGACAGCGGCTGCCGTCAACGATAGTGCATCACTGACGGCTGCACTCGGAAAGGAATAAGAGGAAAATCATGAGCTTTGAAGGTAAAGTTGCGCTGGTAACCGGCGCGAGTCGCGGCATTGGTCGTGCGATTGCAGAGACGCTGGCGGCAAAAGGCGCTAAAGTTGTAGGTACCGCGACCAGCCAGAATGGCGCTGACGCCATCAGTGCTTACCTTGGCGACAAGGGTAAAGGCCTGTTACTGAACGTGACTGACGCTGCATCGATCGACAGTGTTTTAGAGAATATTCGCGCAGAATTTGGCGAAGTGGATATTTTAGTCAATAATGCAGGCATTACGCGTGATAATCTCCTCATGCGCATGAAGGACGATGAGTGGCAGGATATCCTTGATACCAACCTCACTTCTGTCTTCCGCCTTTCTAAGGCGGTATTGCGTGCCATGATGAAAAAGCGCGTGGGCCGTATCATCACCATCGGTTCCGTTGTTGGAACCATGGGTAACGCGGGCCAGGCAAACTACGCGGCAGCAAAAGCGGGTTTAATTGGCTTTAGCAAATCACTGGCGCGCGAAATCGCGTCACGTGGCATTACCGTCAACGTCGTGGCTCCAGGTTTTATTGAGACAGACATGACGCGGGCACTGAACGAAGATCAACGTTCTGGTATTTTGGCGGAAGTACCTGCGGGTCGCTTAGGCGAAGCGCAAGAAATCGCCAATGCTGTGGCATTCTTAGCCTCTGACGAAGCAGCCTACATCACAGGTGAAACGCTGCACGTCAATGGCGGCATGTACATGGTCTGATAAATCACGAAAACATTTGCATTATTTGCGGCTAAAACCGCAAAATAGCGTAAAATCGTGGTTCGACCAGCCGGGATTTTGTTGCATCTTTTTCACCATTTTATACACTACGAAAACCATCGCGTAAGCGAGTTTTGATAGGAAATTAAATAGTATGAGCGATATCGAACAACGCGTTAAGAAAATCATCAGTGAGCAGCTGGGTGTGAAAGAGGAAGAAGTGACCAACTCTGCATCTTTCGTAGAAGACCTGGGTGCCGATTCTCTTGATACCGTTGAGCTGGTAATGGCTCTGGAAGAAGAGTTTGATACTGAAATTCCAGACGAAGAAGCTGAGAAAATCACTACCGTTCAGGCAGCGATCGACTACATCAATAGCCACAAAGGCTAATGAATATCTTCAGGCGGTCGCTCGACCGCCTGATTTTTATGTTTGTCCCACATAGTTCCCTATTTCCCCTCCCTGGAGGACGAACGTGTCTAAGCGTCGTGTAGTTGTGACCGGTCTTGGCATGTTGTCTCCTGTCGGCAATACCGTAGAGTCTACCTGGAGTGCTCTCCTTGCCGGTCAGAGCGGCATTAACCTGATCGACCATTTTGATACCAGTGCCTATGCAACCCGTTTTGCAGGTCTGGTAAGAGGTTTTAATTGTGATGACTACATCTCGCGCAAAGATCAGCGCAAGATGGATGACTTCATCCAATACGGCATTGTTGCCGGCATGCAGGCTATGCAGGATAGCGGTCTGGTTGTGACCGAAGAAAATGCAGGTCGTATGGGCGCAGCGATTGGTTCCGGCATCGGTGGTTTAGGTCTGATTGAAGACAATCATACTTCACTGGTAAACGGTGGCCCGCGTAAAATCAGCCCGTTCTTTGTGCCTTCGACTATCGTAAACATGGTAGCGGGTCATCTCACTATCATGTACGGCCTGAAAGGTCCGAGCATCTCTATTGCGACTGCCTGTACCTCTGGCGTGCACAATATCGGCCACGCCGCACGTATCATCGCCTATAACGATGCTGACGTGATGCTGGCAGGCGGTGCTGAAAAAGCCAGTACGCCATTAGGCGTTGGCGGATTTGGCGCAGCACGTGCACTCTCCACCCGTAACGACAACCCACAGGCAGCAAGCCGCCCATGGGATAAAGATCGTGACGGTTTTGTGCTGGGTGACGGTGCCGGTATTGTAGTACTCGAAGAGTACGAACATGCTAAGCAGCGCGGCGCGAAAATCTATGCGGAAATTGTCGGCTTTGGTATGAGCAGCGATGCTTACCACATGACCTCTCCGCCGGAAGATGGCTCGGGCGCAGCAGCAGCGATGATCAATGCGCTGCGTGATGCTCAGCTTACGCCAGAGCAAATCGGCTATGTCAACGCGCACGGCACCTCGACGCCAGCCGGTGACAAAGCGGAAACACGTGCAGTGAAATCGGTATTCGGGGCAGCAGCCAGTACGGTAATGGTGAGCTCAACCAAATCGATGACCGGGCATTTGCTGGGTGCTGCGGGTGCCGTTGAATCGATCTACTCGATTCTGGCTCTGCGTGACCAGGCGGTACCGCCGACCATTAACCTCGACAACCCGGATGAAGGCTGCGATCTCGATTTCGTGCCGCATACCGCGCGTCAGGTTTCCGGACTGGAGTACACCTTGTGTAACTCCTTCGGCTTCGGTGGCACCAACGGATCATTGATTTTCCGTAAAGTGTAATCGCAGTTGATTGCTAAAAAGGCCCGCAATGCGGGCCTTTTTTTATCCTGATAATTCAAAACAGTCAGCATCGGCGCAGCCGATCGCTGCCCAACCGGAGATAACCATGTGGATTAACGGCATCGAACAAACAACTCTGGCGGCCAGCGATCGCGGACTGCAGTTCGGGGATGGCTGCTTTACCACCGCGGCGGTGCAGCAGGGCAAGATCCTGTTACTGGAACGCCACATTCAGCGTCTCAGAGAGGGCTGTGAGCGGCTGTTAATCAACGGCATCGACTGGCTGCAGCTGGAAAATGAAATGCGTCAGGCAGCCCGGGATCAGAGGCAGGCTGTGCTGAAAGTAATACTCAGCGCCGGCAGCGGCGGACGCGGTTACAGCCGGAAAGGGGGAGGTGAGCCGACGCGTATCGTTTCGCTGGCAGCGTGGCCGCAACATTATGCTGACTTACAGCAGCGCGGCGCGTCGCTGGCTCTCAGCCCGATTCGGCTGGCGCGCAATCCGCAGTTTGCCGGTCTGAAGCATCTCAACCGGCTGGAACAGGTGATGATCCGGGCTCATCTTGACCAGACAGACGCCGACGAAGCGCTGGTGCTTGACACTGAAGGTTGGGTGGTGGAATGCTGTGCGGCCAATTTATTCTGGCGCCGGGGCTCGGAGATTTTTACCCCTGACCTGCGCTGGGCGGGCGTCGATGGCATTATGCGACGCAGTCTGATGGCACAGCTCGCCGCTGCAGGGCAGGCTTGCCGGGTTGTTCAGTGTGAACCTGACGCGTTGCTGGCTGCCGATGAAATCGTGATATGTAACGCCCTGATGCCGGTTTTACCGGTACGACAGCTGGAGGCGGTGAACTTTACTCAACGCACGCTGTTTAATCAGTTGCACGCAAGCTGTAAAAAGATAATGGATGCATCATGAGCCGAAGTAAAAAAATTCTCGCCAGCATTGTGGCGATAGTGGGTGTCGCGGCTGCCTTAAGTTACTGGCAGATAAAACAGTTCGCGTCCACCCCGTTAACCCTGCACCAGGAAACGATCTACACGCTGCCCGCCGGTACTGGCCGGGTGGCGCTTGAAGCGCAGTTAGAAAGTCAGAACATCATTCCGCACAGCATCTGGTTTGGCGCGTTACTGAAGGTAGAACCCGAACTGGCGACTTTCAAAGCCGGGACCTACCGCCTCGAACCGACCATGACGGTGCGTTCGCTGCTGCAGCTGCTGGCCAGCGGCAAAGAGGCACAGTTTCCGTTGCGCCTGGTCGAAGGTCAGCGCCTGACGGAGTGGCTGAGCGAGCTGCGCAAAGCGCCCTATATCCGGCATACGCTGAAAGATGACCAGTTTGCGACGCTGGCCAGCGAGCTGAAGGTTGATCCGCAGCAGCTGGAAGGCAACTTCTTCCCGGATACCTATCTCTATACCGCTAATACCAGCGATCTGGCGATCCTGCAGCGCGCCCATGAGCGGATGAAGAAAACCATCGATCAGGTCTGGCAGGAAAGGGCGGATAATCTGCCGTATAAAACGCCGCAGGATCTGGTGACCATGGCCTCGATCATTGAAAAAGAGACTGCCGTCAGTGAAGAGCGCGCCCGTGTCGCCTCGGTGTTTATTAATCGACTGCGAACCGGCATGCGACTGCAAACCGACCCGACGGTGATTTACGGCATGGGCCCGGCTTATAACGGTACCCTGACGCGTAAAGATCTGGAGACGGCAACCGATTACAATACCTATATCATTAATGGTCTGCCGCCAGGCCCGATTGCCATGCCGGGCAAAGCGTCGCTGCAGGCGGCGGCTCATCCGGAAAAGAGCAACTATCTCTATTTTGTGGCGGATGGAAAGGGCGGACACACCTTTACCACCAATCTTGCCAGCCATAACCGGGCGGTGCAGGTTTACCGGCAAACGCTGAAGGAAAAAAATGAACAGTAAGTTTATCGTCATTGAGGGCCTGGAAGGCGCCGGTAAAACCACGGCGCGCGATGCGATTGTCGCCACGCTGCGCGAACGCGGGATTGAAGATATCGTCTTCACCCGCGAGCCTGGTGGAACGCCGCTGGCGGAGCAGCTGCGGGTGCTGGTCAAGCAGGGCATTGAAGGTGAACAGGTGACCGATAAAGCGGAACTGCTGATGCTCTACGCGGCGCGCGTGCAGCTGGTCGAAACGGTGATCAAACCGGCGCTGGCTCGCGGGGCCTGGGTGATTGGCGATCGGCACGATCTCTCTTCGCAGGCTTATCAGGGCGGCGGACGCGGACTCGACAGTGAACTGATGCGTACCCTGCGCGATGCAGTACTGGGCGATTTTCGCCCCGATTTGACGCTCTATCTCGACGTAACGCCAGACATCGGCCTGCAACGCGCCCGTGCCCGTGGCGCGCTGGATCGCATTGAGCAGGAGTCGCTGCGCTTTTTTGAGCGCACCCGCGACCGTTATCTGGCGCTGGCGGCGGACGATCCCACTATTCTGACAATTGATGCCACCCAGTCGCTGCAACAAGTGACGGCGTCACTTCAGTCCACCCTGAAGGGCTGGCTGGCGGAGCAGGCGTGATGAATTGGTTCCCGTGGCTCAACCAGCCCTATCGCCAGCTGATCACGCAGCATCAGCAGGGCCGGAGTCATCACGCGCTGCTGATTCAGGCGATGGCCGGGATGGGCGATGATGCGCTGGTGTGGGGAATCAGCCGCTGGCTGATGTGCCAGCAGCCCGATGGCCTGAAAAGCTGCGGGCAATGCCACGGTTGCCAGCTGATGCAGGCCAATACCCATCCGGACTGGTACCGGCTGGAAGCAGAGAAAGGTAAAAATACCCTCGGCATTGATGCGGTTCGTCAGGTGACCGAGAAAATGTATCATTTCGGTCAGCAGGGCGGTGCCAAAATTGTCTGGCTGCCTGATGCGGCTCAGCTCTCTGAAGCTGCGGCCAACGCCCTGCTGAAAACGCTGGAAGAACCGCCGGCCAATAGCTGGTTTTTCCTCAGTAGCCGTGACCCGTCGCGCCTGCTGGCGACCTTGCGCAGCCGATGCATGACGCTGCATCTTTCACCGCCGGAGGAAGGACTCAGCCTGAACTGGCTGAAGAAACAGACGTCGCAGGATGAAGCGATGCTGGTCGCCGCGTTGCGACTCAGCGCTGGCGCGCCGGAAGCGGCGCTCAATCTGCTGGCGGCAGGCCCGTGGCAGGCGCGACAGAAATTGTGCGATGCGCTGCCCGCGGCACTGCAGCAGGACATTCTGCAACTGCTGCCGGTGCTCAATGGCGACGACGCGGCGGTGCGCATTGGCTGGCTGCTCTCGCTGCTGCTGGATGCGATGAAATGGCAGCAGAATGCAGGACAGTGGTTGAGTAACGTCGATCGTCAGGACGTGGTGACGCTGCTGGCAGAACACTTTACCCCGACTGCGCTGAACAGCAGTGCGCAGGGCTGGATGCGCTGTCGCGAGCAGTTGCTGCACGTGGCGGCGGTTAACCGCGAATTATTGCTGACCGATCAGCTCCTGAGCTGGGCTGATAATATGAAGCCTGCGCTGATCGGCTAAACCTTCTGAGAGTAACTATGTTTATTGTTGATTCCCATTGCCACCTTGATGGCCTGGACTATGAGAAAAACCATCGCGACCTGGATGATGTGATCGCCAAAGCGGCTGCGCGTGATGTGAAATTTATGCTGGCCATTGCCACCACGCTGCCCGGTTTTCATACCCTGAAAGCGCTGGTTGGTAACCGCCCCGAAATCGCGCTCTCCTGCGGTGTTCATCCGCTGAATCAGGAGGAGGCGTATGACGTAGAGGAGTTTCGCCGTCTGGCTGCCGATCCACAGGTGGTGGCGCTGGGGGAAACCGGGCTCGATTATTACTATCAGCAGGAGACCAAAGCGCAGCAGCAGGCTTCCTTCCGTGAGCACATCCGTACCGGCATCGCCCTGAACAAACCGATCATTGTGCATACCCGTGATGCGCGGGAAGACACGCTGGCAATTTTACGTGAGGAACAGGTTGAGCGCTGCGGCGGCGTGCTGCACTGCTATACCGAGGATCAGCCTACCGCGGCTAAACTGCTGGATATGGGATTCTATATTTCGTTCTCCGGCATCGTCACCTTCCGTAATGCGGAGCAGCTGCGTGAAGCGGCGCGTTACGTTCCGCTGGATCGGATGCTGGTTGAAACCGATTCACCTTATCTGGCCCCGGTTCCTTATCGCGGCAAAGAGAATCAGCCCGCCTACACCCGCGATGTCGCCGATTATCTGGCGGTGCTGAAAGGCGTGGATATTGACACGCTAGCCGCCACCACGACCCGCAATTTCTCGGCGCTGTTCCACATCCCAATGAGCCGGCTGGGTGCCTGAGTCGCTCGTTTATTTCATACTCTGTAATTAATCTGTAATCTGCACATATGGCCTTGTTTTTCCAACAAGGCCAGCTTTTTATTGCTGATTATTCGTGCGGGTCAGTAAGAAATTTCGTAAAGTGCACGCTTGCGATTGTCGAAACGTGATAACCGTCAAAGTAACAAATAACGATTTATTTTACCCTTCGTAATAAATCAAAAGGCGGTCACCGCCAACCCGGTAAAGAATCCTCCCTCTTTGCCACGCGCAATGCGCGAAAAAATGCACTCATACTCAGGAGCTTCACGCTATGTTCAAAAATGCTTTTGCCAACCTGCAAAAGGTCGGTAAATCGCTCATGCTACCGGTATCGGTTCTGCCGATTGCCGGGATTTTGTTAGGTGTCGGTTCGGCCAATTTCAGCTGGTTGCCTGCAGTGGTTTCGCATGTGATGGCAGAAGCGGGCGGATCGGTGTTCGCCAATATGCCGCTGATTTTTGCCATCGGTGTGGCGTTGGGCTTTACCAATAACGACGGTGTATCAGCACTGGCCGCGGTAGTCGCTTACGGCATCATGGTGAAAACCATGGCGGTGGTGGCTCCGCTGGTGCTGCATCTGCCAGCGGCAGAAATTGAGGCGAAACACCTGGCGGATACCGGGGTACTGGGCGGTATTATCGCCGGCTCGATTGCCGCGTATATGTTCAATCGCTTTTACCGCATCAAGCTGCCGGAATATCTCGGCTTCTTTGCCGGTAAGCGTTTCGTACCGATTATCTCCGGTCTGGCAGCCATCATTCTCGGCGTACTGCTCTCCTTTATCTGGCCACCGATAGGTTCCGCGATTCAGGAGTTCTCACAGTGGGCCGCCTATCAGAACCCGGTTGTCGCCTTTGGTATCTACGGTGTGGTAGAACGTTCGCTGGTGCCGTTTGGCCTGCATCACATCTGGAACGTTCCTTTCCAGATGCAGATCGGTGAATACACCAATGCGGCAGGTCAGGTGTTCCATGGTGATATCCCGCGTTATATGGCGGGTGACCCGACCGCGGGCAAACTCTCCGGTGGCTTCCTGTTCAAAATGTACGGTCTGCCAGCGGCAGCGATTGCTATCTGGCATTCAGCGAAGCCTGAAAATCGCGCCAAAGTGGGCGGTATCATGATCTCCGCTGCGCTGACTGCATTCCTGACCGGTATCACCGAACCGATTGAATTCTCATTCATGTTCGTTGCGCCGATCCTGTACGTAATCCATGCGCTGCTGGCCGGTCTGGCTTTCCCAATCTGTATTCTGCTCGGAATGCGTGACGGTACCAGCTTCTCGCACGGTCTGATCGACTTTATCGTGCTGAGCGGTAACAGCAGTAAAATCTGGCTGTTCCCGATTATCGGTATCATCTACGGTCTGGTTTACTACACCATCTTCCGCGTGCTGATCGCTAAACTGGACCTGAAAACACCAGGCCGTGAAGAGACCAGCAGCGAGCAGTCCACTGCGACCGGCACTGAAATGGCGGGCAAACTGGTGGCGGCGTTTGGTGGTAAAGAGAACATCACCAACCTTGATGCCTGTATCACCCGTTTACGTGTCAGCGTGGCTGACGTCGCGAAGGTGGATCAGACTGAACTGAAAAACCTCGGCGCACGTGGCGTGGTAGTGGCAGGTTCAGGTGTTCAGGCGATTTTCGGTACCAAATCCGATAACCTGAAAACCGATATGGATGATTATATCCGCAGCATGTAATGCCAGCGGAATGATAAAAAGCCCCGCTCAGCGGGGCTTTTTTTATGCGCGTGATTTACAGATAGACGCGCAGATACTCGGTCAGGCACAGCAGCGCCATCGCCTGGCCGTACGGCATTGAGGTCAGTGGAATGGTGCGGTAATAGTCCAGATCGCTGCCCATCGCCGTGCCAAACGATACCTGCTTCAGCTCACCGTCGGCATCGATGTTGGCAATCACGCCGCGCAGCGCCTTTTCCGCCATCTCACGATATTCCGCCGGCAGGTAACGCTTGCGCACCGCTTTCAGAATGCCATAGGCGAATCCTGCGGTAGCCGAGGCTTCCGGATAGCTCTGCGGGTCATCGAGCAGGGTATGCCACAGTCCGCTGCTGTGCTGGCACGCCTGCAACGCCTTCACCTGCGACGCCAGCACCTGCTGCAGAAAGCGGCGGGTAGCATGATGCTCAGGCCAGTTCATCATCTCCAGAAAATCGGGAATAACGATGGTCAGCCAGCTGTTGCCGCGTGCCCAGCGAGCATTGGCGAAATTATGCCGACCGTCAAAGTTCCAGCCGTGGAACCACAGCCCGGTTTCACGATCCATCAGATACTGGGTATGCAGCAGGAACTGGTAGCTCGCTTCCTCAACCCACTCGTCACGCTTCAGTAACTGACCAATTTTCGCCAGCGCCATCACGCTCATCATCAGGGTGTCGTCCCAAAGCTGCTGGGTGTTTTCATTGTTATAGACAATGTGTTGCAGCCCGCCCTGTTCCGTGCGCGGCATTTCATACATCACCCATTCTGCCCAGCGCTCCAGCACCGGCAGCCATGCGGCATTGCCGGTCTCCTCATAGCGGTAAGCCAGCGTCAGAAAAGGGCAAACGGTATTCACGTTTTTGGTGGGCGTTCCCTCCGCCAGACGCTGGGCGAACCAGTCATCAATGATCGCCAGCGTCTGCCGATCACCGGTCTGCTGATAGTAGTGCAGCATGCCATACAGGCCGATGCCGTGTGTCCATTCCCAACCCGCCCAGCCTTTAGTATCGATCACCCGGCCATCGTCCAGCCGCAGCAAAAATTCGCCGGTTTCGTCGGTGATGTTGACCAGATTTTGTGTCAGCTTGTGGATCAGCTGGACCAGTTCGCTGCGTGGCAGCAGATGTTCAGGTTGGCACAATAGCGCGCTGTGTTTAACGGGAAATACAGTCATGGTTTATTCCTGTCATTTTAAGGTCGGGTTGATAGATGAGAGTAAAGGGCGATGCGAGGGTAACGGTGGCGCAGCGGGCTTCATGCGATTGAGGAAGCCAATGTTATTGTTGCCCCACAGGTTTTCATAGGGCATGCCGGCCAGCGTTTCGACGATCTGTCGCGCTTCAGGCGTGATTTTTTCCGGCACAATGCGTCCCGCTTCGCGCATCTTCAGGGTCTCTTCACGCAGCACGGTATGCGTCTGCAGATTCAGCTTGAAGCGCAGTGAAACCAGGAAACCGCAGGTGAGTACCGCCACGGTGCCAAGGCTGAGGATTGCCAGAATGGTATGACTGACGCCCGGTACCTGGGTCGCCTGACCCGAGACGAAACCAGAGAGCTGCAGCACAATACCTACCAGCATCACCGCACCGGCCTGCGAAGCTTTGCGGGTTAAGGTCATGATGCCAGCAAAAATGCCTTCACGACGCTGACCGGTGATCACCTCATCGACATCGGCGATATAGGTATAGGTGTTCCAGGGGACGTAGTTGATGCCGCCACGGCCCAGACCCGCTACTGCGGAGATCAGTAACAGCAGCGCGAGGTTATCGTTCATCCCGGCATACCACAGCCCGGCATACGAGAGCGCCGCCAGCCCGAACAGCACCGCCACCAGGCGATAGGCGGGAGCCGGTCCCATGCGGATACAAAGCGGAATCATCCCCATCACCGCGATAAACTGTAGAACCGCCATGGTGCCCATCAGGTTTGAGGCAATCTGGGCGCTCTGCATCAGGACAAACACCACGTACCAGGTGAAGACCGCGTTAAACACGTCCTGAGCGATATAGCCGCCGAGATACATGCCCAGATGCTGACGGAAGATACGAACGCGTAAGGTCGAGGAGAGCTCAACATAGAGCCGTTTAAGATTTTGCAGCAGCGTCAGCTGCTGTTTTTCCTGTTCTGCCCGGCGTGACTCGGCGGAGAAATCATCCGGATGACGTTCCCAGGTAAAGAACCACACCAGCGTCAGCACCAGGGCGCAGATGATCGAGAACACCAGGCTGGCATAAAAGAAGGAGTGCGGGTTGTCTTTGCCAAGCGCCCCCAGCAGGATGCCGGGTAAAAAAGCCGCCAGGATCGCCGAAAGCTGAGCCAGGCCGATCCGTGCGCCAGAGAAGCGGGTTTTCTGCCGGAAATCGTCGGTCATCTCAGGGACCAGCGTTTCATAAGGCACCAGAATCATGGTGTAGATAATATCGAACAGCAGATAGGTGCAGAGATACCACCAGAAACTCATGTCGCTGATCCACATCAGGCTGTAACTAAAGACACAGGGTATGCCCAGCAGGATAAAAAAGCGGCGGCGGCCAAAGCGTTTGCCCAGCCAGGTCGAACCAAAGTTATCGGTCAGGAAGCCCATCAGCGGACTGACGACCGCATCCAGTACCCGGGCGGCAGCAAAAATCAGGGTCGCCTCAATCGGGGTCAACCCACAAAAAGTGGTATAGAAATAGAGCAGCCAGGCGGCAGTCAGCGCCGTGGTGCCTGCTCCAAGAAAATCCCCGGACCCGTAGGCCAGATAATGGCCAAGACCAATCTTACGTGAGCGCATGGTGCGTGCTCCTTGATGGTGAATGTCGGTAAATCCCTCATGACGACGCCGGGCATCTCAGCCGGACTGAATAGCAAAGTAGAACTGCGACGCCGGGTTAACCTTCGTAATCTGGCAAGGGTCCGGGATGATGTGGCAATGATACAAAGAAAAGGGCGGCTAAAATCTAATTTATAAAACGGCGTTTCATTTTTGTGCGGTGGCGCGCATCAATATCGACCTGTAAAGGTGAGCGGAAGCGCAGGCAGCAGAGGTTGCTGTAAAGAGAGACGAACAATGCAAGAAAAGTGGACCTGAGGTTGAAAGAAAACAAATTTCTCCCGCATACTGATTGATTACGACCCTGGCTAAAGGAATTGCACCATGGCTGAAGAAACCATTTTTAGTAAAATTATCCGTCGCGAAATCCCCGCTGATGTGGTTTATCAGGATGAACTGGTCACCGCCTTTCGCGATATCTCGCCGAAAGCGCCGACCCACATTTTGATCGTACCGAATGTGCTGATCCCGACGGTCAATGAGGTGGAGGCTGCACATGAACATGCGCTGGGCCGCATGTTCACCATCGCCGCCAAAATTGCCCGTCAGGAAGGCATCGATCAGGATGGCTACCGTTTGATTGTCAACTGCAACAAACACGGCGGTCAGGAGGTTTACCACATTCATATGCATCTGCTGGGCGGCGAACCGCTGGGCCCGATGCTGTCAAACTGAACCTCTAACGGAAACGTGCTATGCGATCCTGGCTGATTGGCCTGCCGTTCCTGCTCAGCCTGACCGGCTGCAGCAGCGATAAACCGATGATCAATACCTCGCAGTCACTGGTGATGGAGTCATCCGTCTTATCGGCGGGCATTATTACCGATGAACCGACGCTGGATGAGAAGGATGGCCAGATGCGTGCCGCCAGCGTGCTCTATAATCAGCGCGAAACGCCGGTGATTGTGCACTATCGTTACTACTGGTACGACGACAAAGGGCTGGAAATTACCCCGCAGGAACCGGCACAAACCGTCAGTGTTCCGGCGCAGGGCAGCATTGTCGTGATGTCGCAACTGGGTAACCTGACTGCCAGCAAGGTTCGCCTTTATCTCTATCTTTAAGGATTGTTTACGTGATACGCAGTGTTAATCGTACTGGAGCGCTACTGATGGCGCTCATTCTGAGCGGTTGTGTGGTGAAACAGCAGCAACCTGCGCCGGTCGAACCGACGCAGCCGACTGAGCCGCCGGTACAGCCGGTCCCGCAACCTGAACCGGTGCCGCAGCCGCAGCCTATCCCGCAGCCGCCGAAGCTGAAAACCATTAACTGGGATGCCAGCGTGCAGCCTTTAGTGGCGCAAATGCTGCGTGCCGCCAGCGCCGAGCCGGGCAGCGTACTGCTGGTGGATCGCATCAAAAACAGCACCAACGGCGCACTGCAAAGTGAGAAAGCCACGGATGCGATCCAGAATGCGCTCAACAACAACGGTAAGTTCACGCTGGTGTCGACTGATCAACTGAATCAGGCCAAGCAGACGCTGGGCTTATCGCCCGATGACAGTCTCAATTCGCGCAGTAAAGCGATCGGCCTGGCGCGCAACGTTAACGCGCAGTATGTGCTTTACAGCAATGCGCAGGGCGATGTGAAAACGCCAACGCTGCAGATGCAGCTGATGCTGGTACAGACTGGCGAGATCATCTGGTCCGGCAACGGCGTTGCACAGAATTAATCCGGCCTTCCAGCGGATTATTCAGCAGGTGATGGGTGAGACCGATTCTCTATCGGTCACACCGCTGGCTGGCCTGACCGGTCAGAGCCAGAAAATTGTCACGCCGCGCGGCATCTTTATCGCGCGGCCTGCGCCACAGCCCGCCATTCCGTTTGTCGATCGGCAGCGTGAGTTTCGTCTGTTACGCAAACTGCAGCCGGCTGGTGGAGCGGTGCGACCGATCGCGGGCGATCGTCATGGCGTGCTGCTGGCGTGGTCGACTGGCGAGGCGCTGGATAGCGCGGCGTTCAGCCAGCAGCGTCCGGCAATTATCGCGCTGCTACTGCAGTTACATCAGCAGCCGCTGACCGGTTATCGCCTGTTACTGCAACCGCTGTTGTGGCACTACTGGCAGCAGTGTCAGCTGCGCCATTCCCGCTGGCTGCGTGCGCTGCAGGCATTAACCCGCCACGGCGAACCCCAGCCGCTGAGGCTGGCACCGCTACATATGGATGTCCACGCTGGCAACCTGATTGATGGTGAGCAGGGGCTGCGTTTAATCGACTGGGAGTATGCGGCAGATGGCGATGTGGCGCTGGAACTGGCGGCGGTGTGCGCGGCCGATCCGCATCATCAGGCTGACTGGCTGAGTGAGTATGCCGAGGCAGCACGGCTGCCGTTAAGTACGCTACAGCGGCAGGTGGCACGCTGGCAGCCGTGGCTGCGGCTATTGATGGCCAGCTGGTATCAACTGCGCGCCGAGCAAAGTGGCGATGAAACTTTGCAACAGATGGCTCGACAGAGCTGGGAACAGATTTAATCGTTTTGCGCTGTGACGCAAAGCTACAGGATTCAGGTTATGACATCACATTTACCCGGCCCATTGATGCTCGACGTTGAAGGCTACGAGCTGGACGGCGAAGAACGCGAGATTTTGCAGCATCCGCTGGTGGGCGGATTAATTCTGTTTGCCCGTAATTATCACGATCCGACGCAGTTGGCGGAGTTAGTGCGGCAAATCCGCGCGGCATCGCACACCCGGCTGGTGGTGGCGGTCGATCAGGAAGGCGGACGGGTACAGCGTTTCCGTGACGGCTTTACCCAGTTACCCGCGATGCAATCTTTTGCCGCGTTACACGATCTCACCAGCGCCGGGGAACTGGCACAGCAGGCGGGGTGGCAGATGGCGGCCGAGATGATCGCCATGGATATCGACATCAGCTTCGCGCCGGTACTCGACATTGGCCACATCAGCGCGGCGATCGGCGATCGGGCGTTTCATGCCGATCCGGCAATTGCGCTGGCGGTTGCCCGTCGCTTTATCGCCGGAATGCAGGAAGCCGGCATGAAAACCACCGGTAAACATTTTCCCGGTCACGGTGCAGTAAGTGCCGATTCGCATAAAGAGACGCCACGCGATCCGCGTGATGAAGCGACGCTGCGTGAGCATGACATGTCGATCTTCAGCACATTGATTAGTGAGCAGGTGCTGGATGCGATTATGCCGGCGCACGTGATCTACAGCGAGATCGACCCGTTGCCCGCCAGCGGGTCGCCTTACTGGCTCAAAACGGTGTTACGTCAGCAGCTGGGCTTTGATGGGGTGATCTTCTCCGACGATCTGTCAATGGAGGGCGCGGCGGTGATGGGAAGCTATCCGGAGCGGGCGCAGCAATCGCTTTCCGCCGGATGTGACATGATTCTGGTCTGCAATCATCGTCAGGGTGCGATCAGTGTGTTAGATAACCTGACCTTGATCGGGGCAGAGCGGGTGACACAGTTGTATCATCGGGGCACTTTTACCCGCGACAGCCTGCAGGCAAGCAGTCGCTGGAAAAGCAATGCACAGCAACTGAGTGCGCTTCAGGAACGCTGGCTGGCTTATAAAGCGTCGCGGTAAGCAGTGACTGCCCGGCGCCATCTTTACCTTGAGGATTATCATGATCATCTATCTGCACGGTTTTGATTCCACGAGTCCGGGCAATCACGAAAAGGTGCTGCAGCTGCAGTTCATCGATCCCGATGTCAGGTTAATCAGTTACAGCACCCGTCATCCTAAACATGACATGCAGTTTCTGCTGAAAGAGACCGATAAAATGCTGAGCCTGTGCGACGACGACCGGCCGCTGATTTGCGGTGTCGGTCTGGGTGGCTACTGGTCAGAGCGCATCGGTTTTCTGTGTGGTATCCGCCAGGCGATTTTTAATCCTAATCTCTATCCGTATGAAAATATGGAAGGGAAGATCGATCGTCCTGAGGAGTATCAGGATATCGCCACTAAGTGCGTCAGTGATTTTCGCGAACGTAACCGCGAGCGCTGCCTGACCTTTCTCTCCCGGCAGGATGAGGCGCTCGACAGTCAGCGTATCGCCGATCAACTGCGTCCCTACTATGAAATTGTCTGGGATGAGGACGAAGGGCATAAATTCAAAAATATATCCCCACATCTTCAGCGGATAAAAGCTTTTAAAACATTGAGTTAAGCGATAAGGCACCGCAAGGTGCCTGTTTTCACTGCGTAATTATCTGAGTTTCATCTGCCTGCTTTGATGTATATCAATTTTCTTATGTTCTCCTCTTCCCGTCATGTTATTCTGCCATCAGATTGCGATTTTAACTTCGCCAACCCTATGTTTATTAAGGTTTATTTTAACCATTGATTAACTTTTGGTTCACAATTTGAGGGGGTCTTTGTTGACTACATCTGTTAAGAAAATTGTTATCGTTGGAGGGGGCGCTGGCGGCCTGGAAATGGCGACGCAGCTGGGTCATAAACTCGGCCGTAAAAAGAAAGCCGAAATCATTCTGGTCGACCGTAACCACAGCCACCTGTGGAAACCGTTGCTGCATGAAGTGGCGACTGGCTCAATGGATGAAGGCATTGACGCGTTAAGCTACCTGGCGCATGCGCGTAATCACGGGTTTGAGTTTCAGCTGGGATCGCTGACCGATATTGACCGCACGCGCAAAGTGATCCAGCTGGCAGAAGTGCTGGATGCGAACGGTGACGTGCTGGTGCCACAACGTGAAGTGGCCTACGACCAGCTGGTGATGGCGCTGGGCAGTACCTCCAATGACTTCGGTACGCCGGGCGTCAAAGATCACTGTATTTTCCTCGACAACCCACATCAGGCCCGTCGTTTCCACAATGAGATGCTTAACCTGTTTCTGAAATTCTCGGCCAGCGAAGGCAAGGTCGAGAAGGTTAACATCGCGATTGTCGGCGGTGGCGCGACCGGCGTTGAGCTATCGGCGGAACTGCACAATGCGGTAAAACAGCTGCACAGCTATGGCTTCAAGGGCCTGGGCCGTGAAGCGCTGAACGTCACGCTGGTCGAGGCGGGTGAGCGCATTCTGCCTGCACTGCCGCCACGCATTTCGGCTGCCGCACATCAGGAACTGACCAAGCTGGGCGTGCGGGTGTTGACGCAGACCATGGTCACCAGCGCTGAACGTCACGGCCTGAATACCAAAAGCGGTGAGTTTATTGAGGCCGATTTAATGGTCTGGGCCGCCGGCATCAAGGCACCAGACTTCCTGAAGGAGATTGGCGGGCTGGAAACCAACCGCATCAATCAGCTGGTGGTCAAAGAGACGCTGCAAACCACGCTGGATGATGACATCTATGCGATTGGTGACTGCGCCTCCTGCGCCTTGCCAGGCGGCGGGTTCGTGCCACCGCGAGCCCAGTCTGCGCACCAGATGGCGTCACGCGCCATGGAAAACATTCTGGCGCAACGTCAGGGCAAGCCGCTGAAAGCCTACGTCTATAAAGATCACGGATCGCTGGTCTCGCTGTCACGCTTCAGTACCGTAGGCAGCCTGATGGGGAACCTGATGCGCGGATCGATGATGGTCGAAGGACGTATTGCGCGTTTTGTTTACATCTCGCTGTATCGTATGCACCAGATTGCCCTGCACGGTTATTTTAAGACCGGCCTGATGATGCTGGTTGGCAGTATCAACCGGGTGATCCGCCCGCGGTTAAAACTGCACTGATCTCCGGACGCCGGTGATTCAAATCGCTGTCTGTTGCGTACTATCAAGCCCCCATACCAGGGGGCTTTTTTTTTGCCGTGGGCTGACACTTTCTGAAGCGTTTTACGGGCAGGAAACCGATCCACCCTGGCATCAGTGGCAGAAAACCCGGTTGATTAGCGAATTTTAACCTTTCGTACATGCGTGTGAAGGGCGGAAGGCGTATTTCAGGTCCGCCAGTAGATAGGGAATTAGCCGATATTACAGGCAGCGGAGTCAAGGGCGGTTATCGGAATCGGACATATCAAAAAGCACCTGGTGAGAGGGGTTAGTATTGAGGACGCTTTTACGTCGTAATGGGCGATCAACCGCTATTGCTGGTAATTACTGGTACTTTTATCAGTAACGAGTTTCGTTATTTATTGTAAATTTTGTGTAAGTTTTCTGCTTATTTTTCTTGAGATTTTACCGGCTGGCTGCATAATAAACAGCGAATATGCGGACTGACATATTCGGTTACAGCTATTAAATGGACCTATTATGCAGCCAGAAAATAAAGGACGATTTTCAGCGACAGCGCTTCTGCTATGCGGAATGTTCACCGGTATTACCCAGGCTGCGCCAGGCGATGCGCAGTTGCAGCATCAGCAGGAACAACAGAAAGCGCGACAGCAACGTTTACAGCCTGAGGCACCGGACATCCGATTGTCTGAGCTGGTTCCGTCGCCTTCTCATCTCCGTTTCCCGCAGGAATCTCCCTGTTTTGTGATCCGCCACGTCACGCTCTCCGGTCAGGAGGCTCTGCCGCACTGGGTGCCGTTGCAGCGCCTTGCCAGTCAGGCGAATGGCCAGTGCCTGGGCGTAAAGGGCATCAGTCAGTTAATGGCTACCCTGCAGAACCGGCTGATAAACCACGGATGGGTGACGTCACGTGTGCTGGCACCGCAGCAGGATCTGCGTCAGGGTGAACTGCATTTTCTGATTGTGCCCGGTAAAGTTCGCCGGATAGAGCTGTCACCGTCCTCTTCACACTATGTCAGCCTGTGGTCTGCCGTACCGGCGCACTCGGGCGATCTGCTGGACCTGCGAGACATAGAACAAGGGCTGGAGAATCTGCAGCGACTGCCCAGTGTGGAAGCGCACATGGCGCTCCGTCCGGGCGATATTCCAGGTGAAAGCGACATCGTTATCGAGCGTACACAGCGCCGCTTCTGGCGTTTAGGTGCCTGGGTGGACGATTCGGGTACCGAAAGCACCGGACGTTATCAGGGCGGATTGATGCTGGCGCTGGATAATCCCACCTCACTCAGCGATCTCTTTTATCTCACTGCCAGCCGCGATCTCGGCTTTGCTGGCCGAAAAAGCAGCAAAAGCCTGTCGGGACACTATTCGGTGCCGCTGGGCTACTGGCTGCTGGGCGTGACCGCCAGCGATTACGATTATCATCAGACGGTGGCCGGTTACAGCCGCGACTTTCTCTACGCCGGTAAAAGCCGCTCGCTGGATCTCCAGGTCAGCCGGGTATTGCACCGCAACGCTGCGTCCAAAACCACCGTCAGCGCAGATGTATTGGTGAGGGAGTCACGTAATTTCATTGATGACACGGAGATAGTCAGCCAGCAGCGACGCACCAGTGCCTGGCGACTGGGGCTGTCGCACCGTCACTATATCGGTCCGGCGACGCTGGATGCAGGCGTCAGCTATCAGCGCGGTACGCGTTGGTTCGGCGCGCTGCCTGCCTGGGAAGAGTCATGGCAGGATTCAACGTATGCCACTGCGCTATCAAAAATTCTCACCTGGCAGGCCGGGCTGATTACCCCGTTTACGCTGGGTAAACAGCGTTTAAGTTACAACATCCAATATCGGCGGCAGATGAGCAATACCCCGCTGACCGCGCAGGATGAATTCGCGATTGGCAACCGCTGGACGGTGCGCGGTTTTGATGGTGAGCGCACCCTCAGCGCCAGCCGGGGCTGGACGGTGCAAAACACCCTGGCCTGGCAGACACCGCTCCCTGCCCAGGAACTCTACCTGGGTGTTGACTACGGCGAGGTCGGGGGCAACAGCGTAACCCAGGGCGGGCCAGTAGGACGTCATCTTGCCGGCGGCGTTGTCGGCCTGCGCGGCGCAATCACGCCCGCCAGTCTCAGCTATGACTTTTTTGCCGGTATGCCGTTATCTAAACCCGATGGCTTTAAAACCGATCCGGTCACCTTTGGTTTCAGTGTTAACTGGAACTATTAGGCCTCTTATCTCTCTTGCTGACAATGGACTGTGCGCATTATGAATAAACTTTGCTATCGCATTATCTTCAACCGGGTTCGCGGCATGCTGATGGTGGTGTCTGATATCACCCGCAGCGGTTACTCACCGGTGGCCCGTCGCCGCCAACGCGCCGCACGTGCAGAAGCGCGACTGCGTATCTCACCGCTGAGCTTCTCACTATGGCTAGCCGCGGGCATGGTCAGCCTGCCGGTGCAGGCGAATATCGTGGCGGACAGTCACGCGCCAGCCAGCCAGCAGCCAACGGTCATGTCTACGGCTAACGGACTGC
The DNA here is from genome assembly GCF_053474785.1 of Pantoea sp. PGP6. NCBI lineage: Bacteria > Pseudomonadati > Pseudomonadota > Gammaproteobacteria > Enterobacterales > Erwiniaceae > Pantoea > Pantoea sp. PGP6. Next base: position 2,747,709 of record NZ_JBQBMA010000001.1, on the reverse strand, counting down.
CGCAGATCAATATCCAGACGCCAAACAGCCAGGGCGTATCGCGCAACCAGTATAGTCAGCTGGATGTGGATGCGCGGGGCGCTATCCTGAACAACAGCCATCAGAATAGCCAGACGCAGATTGGCGGTATGGTCGCGGCTAACCCGTGGCTTTCAAAGCAGGAAGCCAGCGTTATCCTCAACGAAGTCAACAGCCGTAATCCCAGCCAGCTAAATGGTTTTATCGAAGTGGCCGGCAAGCGGGCGGCGGTGGTGATTGCTAACCCGTCAGGGATTACCTGTAATGGTTGCGGATTTATCAACGCCAGCCGCAATACGCTGACCACCGGACAGGCACTGATTGAAAACGGCCAGCTCAAAGGCTTCGATGTTAATGGCGGCCGAATCAATATCGAAGGTCAGGGCCTGAATGACAGCGATGCTGACTACACCCAGATCATTGCGCAGTCGGTAGCGGTTAACGCAAAAGTTCATGCCCGCGAACTCAATGTGGTCACAGGCAGGAACCAGGTTGCGGCTGAAGGTACCGTCACTACGGTGAAAGCGGATAATGGAACGACACGGCCTGAATTTGCGCTCGACGTCGCGGCCATTGGCGGCATGTATGCCCATAAAATCACCCTGACCGGCACTGAAAAGGGCGTTGGCGTGCGTAATGCCGGTGAACTGGGTGCCAGCGCCGGTGAGCTGCACCTGACCGTGGATGGCAGACTGGAAAACAGCGGCACGCTGCAAAGTCAGGCATCAATGCAGATAGCCAACACTGGCGACCAGGAAAACCGCGGGAAAATCGTGTCACAGCAGGATGTCACGCTGACCTCCAGCGGCATGCTGCGCAACAGCGGGCTGGTGAGCGCAGGCCGTAATGCTACGCTCTCCGCCAGTACCATTGAGAGCACCGCTGAAAGTACGCTGGCGGCAGGCGTTGGCGGCAATGAGACGCTGAGCCAGCCCGGTAATCTGCTGCTGACCAGCCAGAGTGAGCTTAAAGCGCGGGGTAAAAACCTGGCGCACGACCAGATTCAGGCGCGGGGCAGCCGGGTCGATCTTGCCGGGAGCCAGACCTCTGCAGATGCCATCGCGCTGACCTCTACGCAGGCGGATATCAGCACTCAGGGCGCCACGGTGGCGGGCCGTACACTCGGGATTCAGGCTGCGACAGCACTTAACAATGATGACGGCAAACTGGCGGCGGGCAGCCTCGCTGTCGCAGCACACAACATCAGTAACAATCGCGGCCTGCTGCGCCAGCAAAACCGCGAAGCCCTGACGATCTCCACGGGTTCGTTGCTTAACAATCAGGGCACGCTCAGCAATGAAGGCGATACCCGGCTGCAGGCAGAGCATATTGAAAACCGCAGCGGACTCATCGCAGGTAACGGTGACTCACTGCAGCTTGATACGCCATGGCTGGATAATCAGGGCGGCACCGTGCAGCTGGCGGGCAATAATGGCGCGCTGACCCTCAATGCTGCCCGGCTGCAGGGCAATCAGGGCAATCTGCTGTCAGCGGGTGCGTTAACGCTCAGCGGCGACAGGCTCGATCTCTCACAGGGACACACCCAGGCAGAGGCGCTGACGCTGACGGCGGCCACGCTGGATCACCATCAGGGTCTGCTGTCGCAGCGTGGCGCAGGCGAGATGGCGATTGCGGTTGCGGGTGACACAGACAACCGTGGTGGACGGATTGAGAGCGGCGGTAATCTGCATCTTGCATCAGGCAGCCTGGATAACAGCGGGGGCACGCTGCTGGCTGCGGGTAGCGGTGATCTGCAACTGCAGGTTCAGGAGACCCTGACGAACACGCAGGGTGCGCTGCAGGCCAGTCGCAATCTGCAGCTCACCAGCGCAAGCCTGAATAATCAGCAGGGCCTGATTGCTTCAACTGGCGGTGAGGCTGCACTGTTAACCCGTGAGGCTATTGATAACATCCAGGGTCGCATCGAAGCGGGTCAGCAGGTCACCCTGCGCAGTCAGGCGCTGGAGAATCAGCGTGGAACCCTGCTCGGCCGCGGCGTGACCATCGACACGCAGCAGGGTGAACTGAACAATACTGGCGGCAACCTGGTCGCCCGTACCGATCTCAGCATTTCCAGCGGGACAACGAACAATCACACCGGTCTGATCCAGTCAGGCGGCGGTCTGACACTTGATACCCACGGCCAGGCGCTGATTAACCGTGACAGCGGTAAAGCAGGGATAATCAGCGGTGGCGCACTTGCCCTTAACAGTGGCGACCTGGATAACCAGAACGGCGTTATCGCCGCTGCCTCGGCGGCCAGTATCAGCAGCGGCCTGCTGACCAACATTGACGGCACACTGATGTCTGATGAGGCGCTGACGCTGAAGACCGGCGCGCTCGACAATCAGCGAGGTTTATTACAATCGGGTCAGGCGCTCTCACTGGATACTCACGGCGCACAGCTGAACAACAGCGCCAGCGGCGATCGCGGCGGCATTGTGGCGCGTGGCAATCTGCAACTCTCAACCGGAAAGTTAGCGGGCGATCACGGCGTCATTCAGGGACAAAACCTGGTGATCGATACGCAGGGCCAGTCCGCTGATTTCAGAGCTGCTCTGCTCAGCGCCAGGGGTGAATTATTGCTGAACAGTGGCGCGCTGGATAACAGCGGCGGACGACTGCAGTCCGGCGGTGATATGCAGCTTAATACGCACGGAGAGGTGCTGAATAACACGGCATCAGGCGGCGTTATTGCTGGGGCTAATCTGCATATCAGCAGTGGTGATCTTGATAACAGAACGGGCTCGCTGGTCTCTGCGGGCACTATGCGGCTCACCAGCGGTGGACTGAACAACGTCGATGGGATTATTAATGCCGATCATGGACTAACGCTGGAAAGCAGCAGCGTGGATAACCAGCGCGGCCTGCTTCAGTCGGGTGAGGCGCTGTCAGTCAACACCCAGGGCGGCGAACTGAATAACCGCGACAGCGGCGAACGCGGCGGTATTATTGCAGGCGGCGATCTGCTGCTCTCCAGTGGCCAGATTGATGGCCGTAGCGGGGTGATGCTGGGACAGAATATTCGCATCGATACTCATCAGCAGACCTTCGACCACCAGCAGGGTCAACTGGGTGCTAAAGGCACCCTGCAACTGGATAGCGGACTCCTCAACAACCGGGCAGGCAGGATTGAGTCGGGTGGCGATCTGCATCTGGACACCCACGGCAACAGCCTGATCAACCGTGACAGCGGAGCCGCAGGCGGCCTGTTCAGTGCGGGCATGCTGAAGCTCTACAGCGGCGCATTGGATAATCTGCGCGGCTTCATCACCGGTCATAGCGGCGCGCAGATTGTGACGGGCGATATCAACAACCAGTCCGGCACGCTGACGGGTGGCAAAGGGCGGCTCGATCTCACCAGCGGGGAGCTGCAAAACCAGGGTGGCCTGTTACAGGCTGGCAGCGACATGACGCTGGACACTCAGGGTCACGCCCTGATCAATCGCGACAGTGGTGACCAGCGCGGTATCGTTGCCCTCAACAGTCTGCATCTGCGCAGCGGGGCAATTGATAACCAGACGGGTTTCATTGCCGCCGGACAGCAGGCATCACTCAGTGCCAGTGAACTGAACAATAGCCAGGGGCAGATCGCAGGCAATGGCGGGCTGACTTTCTACGGTCAGGCGCTGAACAACAATGACGGTAAACTGCAGTCGGCGGGGGATATCACCCTCACCACGGCAGGTCAGACGCTGACTAACCAGCACGGACTCATTGCCGGTGCCGGTAACCTCAATATTGAAAGCGGCGCGCTGGATAACCAGCAGGGACAGATCCAGGGTGGCACCGATCTGACGCTCAATGCGGGACAGAACGCACTGCACAATCAGTCGGGTAAACTCCTTTCAGCAGGCACGCTATCGCTGACGGCGGGTCAGTTGGTCAACAATGACAGCTTGGTGCAAAGCGTCGGCAACGGCACCCTGTCTCTGAGCCAGCAGTTGGATAACCGCAGCGGGCTGATTCAGGGCGGCCAGCAGATGACGATCTCTACGCCATCGCTAATCAACCGCGATACCCGACAGAGCGGCAAAGGGATTGAAGCGGATAGTTTAACCCTCGAAACCGGCACGCTGGACAACAGTCAGGGTGCTCTGCGCGCAAAACAGAGGCTGGCACTCACAGTGCAACAGGCGCTGGATAACGTCAGCGGGCTGATCTCGTCAGCGGATACGTTGACTATTCAGGACTCAGCCCAGGGGCAGGCGCTCGCCATCAACAATCAGCAGGGTACGCTGATTGCTGATAAAGAGGCACAGATCAACGCAGCTTCCCTGAGTGGCGACGGACAGGTTTTGTCGCAGGGGAATCTTGGCATCACGCTGGCAGGTGATTTTCATAATCTCTCAGAGGTCAAAGCCAACGGCACGCTGCGCCTGACGGCGGGCGGAAACGTGACCAACGATGGCACCCTCGCTGCTCAGCAGGCGCTATTCCTTATCGCGCAAAATATCAGTAATCAGGCAAATGGCGAGATCAGCGGCGGGCAGACTGAAATTACGGCAACTGACACCCTGAACAATCGCGGTCTGATTGACGGCGGACTGACACACCTGGTAGCGGGCGTCCTGAATAACAGCGGCACCGGCCGTATCTATGGCGATCACATTGCCATTGCAGCCACGCTGCTCAACAACCTCAGCGAAGCGGGCAAATCAGCGGTGATTGCGGCGCGGCAGCGACTGGATATTGCGGCTGGCACGCTGAACAACCGTGACCACGCGCTGATCTACAGTGATGGCGATCTGCATATAGGCGGCCAGCTGGACGCGAACAATCAGGCCACCGGACAGGGGCAGCAGCTCAACAATGACGGGGCAACAATTGAGGCCGGGCAGGATGCCACGATCAGCATGGCGGAAATCAACAATACCAACCGTCATCTGACCACGCAGGTCGTTACGACCGAAGATAGCCAGCATCATGAAGCGGTACTTAAAGGCCACACCGATCGTTTTGACTGGGCCGACGTGGATACCAGCAAAAAAAACAAATATGGCGTGCACACGGCAAAAATGCCGGACGGCACCAGCGGCAGCGAGTTTTATGAATATGACTACCGGCGGATAGTGAAGGAAACCCAGATCAAAGAGAGCGATCCGGGCAAAATTCTGTCGGGCGGTAACATGACCTTTAGCGCCGGCCGTCTTAACAATCACGACAGCCAGATTGTCGCGGGTGCTATGCTGGGCGGTCAGATAGGCGAGCTGAATAATCAGGCGACAAAAGGAACGCGCGTTACCACGGACGACGGGAAATCGGTTCGCTGGTACGCGAAGAAGAAGAAAAAGAAACTGGGTGGAACCAAAACGTCGCAGGGCAAAGACAAGAAAACGTATCGCCCTGCGCCCGTGACGGAAACCATCGATTTACAGACGCTGAGCTGGCAGGCGAATGCTGCGCCGCAGGGTAATGGCTATCAGACCGGCAACCGCCAGCTGCAGGGCGTCACCGCGCAGGCTGACCGCATCGGCACACCAGCCGTCCAGCAGACGGTTGCGGCGGTTGCGCTGAGTGCCACGGATAGCGGCAGTGCGTTACTGCCAGCCGGATTACGCTATGACAGTGCGCTGACGCTGGATAAGCTCGGCAGCCTTAAAGACCGGCCGCTGCTGTTACCGGCCGGGCAGCAGTTCTCGCTGACGCTGCCAGCAACGGTCGTCGACGGACAGACGATTACGCCGGTGATCCGCGCCGTCTCACCTGATATCCGGCTGCCGGATAACAGCCTGTACCAGCTGCAACCTGGCAGTGACAGCCATTACCTGGTCGAGACCGATCCGCGCTTTGTGAATCAGAAGCAGTGGCTCAGCAGCGACTATATGCAGAACGCTCTGACCACCGACAGCAGCCGGATCCTGAAGCGGCTGGGCGATGGTTATTACGAGCAGCGACTGGTGCGCGATCAGATTATCCAGCTGACCGGCAACCGCTATATCAGCGGGTATGGCAGTGATGAAGATCAGTATCGCGGACTGATGAATAATGGGGTAGTCTTCGGCAAAGCCTACGACTTGGAACTCGGTGTGGCGCTGACCCCGGCGCAGATGGCGCTGCTCACCAGCGATATCGTCTGGCTGGTGAATCAGACCGTGACGCTGCCGGATGGCACACAGCAGACCGTGCTGGTACCGCAGGTTTACGCGAAGGTGAAGCAGGGTGACTTAACCGGCGACGGCGCGTTGATCGGGGGCGGTAGCGTGGCGCTGAATGCCCGCAACGACATCACTAATAGCGGGGCCATTAAGGGCCGCGACGTGACGCAGCTGACGGCGCAGTCGCTGACCAACAGCGGCTACATCAGCGGCAACACGGTCAGTCTCACCGCCCGTCAGGATATCACTAACCTGGGCGGCGTCATCAGCGGTGATAAGCAGGTATCGCTGCTGGCCGGTCGGGATATTATCAGCCAGTCAACGCTGCGCGGCGACGGCACCGGCCGCTGGATAGATCGTCCGGCCGGTATCTACGTGCAGGGCACCGACGGTGCGCTGACGCTGAGCGCGCTGAACAACATCACCCTGGCCGCTAGCGATATCGGCAACGCCGGAGAGAAGAGCACCACGAAGATTCAGGCGGGCAATGACCTGACGCTCGGCACACTCAGCACGCAGCACACTGAAAATGACAGCTGGAACAGCAGCAACTACCGTCGCCTGTCACAGCAGAGCGATGCCGGGACGCGCATCACCGCCGGCGGCGCGCTGCAGCTGAGTGCCGGACAGGATATCCGCGCTACGGCAGCGGACGTCACGGCGGGCGGGGCACTGACCGCCAGCGCCGGACGCGACATCGTGCTCAGCGCGGGCAACAGCCATACCGATCTCACCGAACACAGCAGGCAGTCCAGCAAAGGGCTGCTGTCGGGCAGCAGTCTGGAAACCCACGACGAACTGCACAGCAGCGAGGCGCTCAGTACCACGCTGAGCGGCGACAGCGTCCGGCTTCAGGCGGGCCGCGACATTGCCGTGACCGGCAGCAACGTCGCCGGTACGCAGGATGTTGCCCTGACCGCGGGCCGCGATCTCAGCATCGCGACCGCCACAGAAACGCGTGATGAAGTGCATCAGCGCGAGGAGAAAAAATCGGGCCTGATGGGCACCGGCGGCATCGGTTTCACCGTGGGTCAGGCGATGCAGAAGAGCAGCACCGACGCCAGCGGCGCACTCAGCCGCGGCAGCACGGTGGGCAGCAGCGACGGCAGCGTTACCCTCAGCGCCGGTAACCAGCTTACCGTGCACGGCAGCGACGTGATCGCCGGTAAAGATCTCTCCCTGAGCGGCAGCGACGTGACCCTCAGTGCGGCCGAAAACAGCCACACCGCGCTGACAAAAACCGAGCAGAAGCAGAGCGGGCTGACGCTGGCGCTGTCCGGCACGGTGGGCGCGGCGTTGAACACGGCAGTGCAGACCGCCCGTACCGCCGATGAGAGCGGCGATGACCGGCTGAAGGCGCTGCAGGGCACCAAAGCGGCGCTGACGGCGGCCCAGGCCGCGCAGGCGTATCAGATGGACGGTGCGCAGACCGGTGCGGCGAACGCCAGAAACACCGCCGCAGGCCTGAAGCCGGGCGACAAAGGTTATGAAGAAGGCTCCACCAACTCGGTCGGCATCAGTCTTTCTTACGGCAGCCAGTCGTCGAAAAGCGAGACCCGCACCGAAAGCCACGAGGCACAGGGCAGTACGCTGGGTGCGGGCGGTAACCTGGACATCACCGCCACCGGCGCACAGCCGGGCAGCGCGGGCAACATCCTCGTGCAGGGCAGCCAGCTTCAGGCGGGCGGCGACCTCGGGCTGACGGCGAAAAACGACATCAGCCTGCTTTCAGCGCAGAACAGCGAGCGCACCGACAGCACTAACAGCAGCAAGGGTGGCAGCCTGGGTATCGGCCTGACCGCCGGGTCGGGCGGCTACGGCATCAGCGTTTCAGCCAGCGTCAACGCGGGCAAAGGCCGGGAGAACGGCAGCGGGCTGACCCATACCGAGACTACGCTCACGGCGGGCAACGGGCTGAGCCTGAACGCCGGGCGCGACACCACGCTGACCGGCGCACAGGTGCGCGGGGACAGCGTGAAGGTGGATACCGGCCGCAACCTGACGCTGACCTCGGAGCAGGACAGCGACCGCTACGACAGCAGGCAGCAGAACGCCAGCGCGGGCGGCAGCTTCACCTTCGGCTCGATGACCGGCTCCGCGAGCGTCAACCTCAGCCAGGATAAGATGCACAGCAACTGGCAGACCGGCATCTTTGCCGGGAAGGGCGGCTTTGACGTGACGGCGGGTGAGCACACCCAGCTGAACGGCGCGGTCATCAGTTCCACCGCCACCGCCGATAAGAACCGTCTCGACACCGGCACGCTGGGCTTCAGCAATATTGAGAACCACGCGGACTATAAAACCGAGCACCAGAGCGTGGGCATGAGCACCGGCGGCAGCATCGGCAGCCAGTTCGAAGGCAACATGGCGAACGGCCTGCTGGCGGGGCTGAACGGCAGCGGCAGCGCCTCGTCGGTGACGAAGGCGGCGGTGAGCGACGGCACCCTCATTATCCGGGATAAGGCGAAGCAGACGCAGGACGTGGCGGACCTGAGCCGCGACGCGGCGGGTGCGGATCCGGGGCTGGATGCTATCTTTGATAAGGAACGTGAGCAGAAGCGGCTGAAGGAGGCGCAGCTTATCGGGGAAATCGGCGGTCAGGCAATGGATATCGCGCGGACGGAAGGGCAGATAGCCGGGGAGAAGGCGAAGAAAGACTCGGAAGCGCTGAAGGCGGCCAGAGAAGAGCTTGCGGCTTCGGGCAAACCGTTTACGGATGCGGACGTGGCGACGCAGGCCTACAACACCGCGATGGCGCCGTTCGGCACGGGAAGCGCGCTGCAACAGGGAATGCAGGCGGCGACGGCGGCGGTGCAGGGCCTGGCGGGCGGAAACATTGCCCAGGCGGTAAGCGGCGCGGCAGCGCCGTATCTGGCGGAGCAGATACACAAGCTGACGGAAGGCAACCCGGAAGCAAAAGCGATGGCCCATGCGGTGGTCGGGGCGGTAACGTCATATGCTGCCGGTAACAGTGCGCTGGCGGGTGCCGCGGGCGCGGTCAGTGGGGAACAGATGGCCAGGCTGGTGATGAAGCAGCTGTATCCGGGCAGGGAAGTGAGCGACCTGACGGAAACGGAGAAGCAGACCATCAGCACGCTGGGAACGCTGGCGGCAGGTCTTGCAGGCGGTGTTGTGGGAGACGGCAGCGGTAACGCGGTTGCCGGGGCGCAGGCAGGTAAGAATTCGACTGAGAATAATTTCCTCGGTGCGACATCCTCTGACAAACTCGATAAAGCCGTTGAAAAAATCAAACAGGGCGATAAATCGCTGGCTGCTGCAAATGAGCTTATTAAGCTGGAAAATGCCGATAAGCGCAGTGATGCGCTGGTATCTAAATTCACCAGAGACCCTTCACAGATGAACAGCACGGAACGCGCTGAACTGGCGGGTTATCTGCGGGTCTATGCGGCTGAGATGGAGAAAGAATATGGTTCAGCCATCTCGCAGGAGCTGGTTAAGGGGTTGCTGTCCGGGCAGGATTATATAAAACGAACTCCTCATTCAGAGGCGATGGCCAGCGCTCAGAAAATAATGAATACCTGGGGCTACCATAAATCGAATGCCAGTATTGGTGATTTACCACTGACATTTAGTGGTTCGGTTCTCGGCAGTACGATAAAAGAAACTATTGCAATCAATGCAGCCATAGGAACCACCGTTAATTCAGTATCTCAGCTTGGCGGGAAAGATCCGTTCAGTTATGTGGATGCGATTATGGCGGGAGTCACAGCGGCTGCGACAACAGGAAAAGGTATCGGAGCATCGGCTGTAATAAATATGGGCGGTGCAGCCATTGGTAGTGGAATCAAAGGAGAAGATCCAACTAACTCTGTCATTGGGGCTGGCTTCGGTAGTGTGGCTGGTAGTGTTGGCGGCAAAGTTGTTGACGCCTTGTCTCCAGTAACTAATCAAGTAACAAAGGATGTTGTTGGTGCCGTTACGGGATCTGCCACTTCAGAGCTAACCGGAAATGCTGTAAAAAGCGAATTGGATAAAAGGGATAAAGCGCAATGAAAACCTTTAAAAAAGTAGGCATTGCGTGGCTGTTTTTTTTGCTCTTTTATTGTTCTTTTCTGGTATCTACAGTTCTTTTTATATGCCAGTTAGGGGTATCAGCAGTTTTTTATTTTAGCGACGGTCAATTTCTTTTTTTATGGGGAGATGCGCTAAATATCGCTTTAAAAAAAGGATGTATTGCTGGTTTTATTCTGGGCATAAGCCTCTGGATAAAAGCCAGACTTCAAGAGCATAAAGACAAAAAAGAATCAGGCAAATAAACTAAAGATCCCGGCCGAGCCGGGATCTTTTTACCCGTCACTCAGCAGGCCGGATCACCAGTTGCCCGCGTTCAACAGCAATGATAACCGGAGTATCGGTCCTGAACCCTGCCTCTGCCAGCCAGTCGCCCTTAAGGTGCAGGCTGGGCGTGCGGCTGTAGTACGTGGTCATACCGGTAGCCCGCTTAATATGCTGGACACTGACGTACCCGACTTTATAGTGGCGTAATCCTTTGGAAATTCTCACTTCTGGCTTAGTATCGTGTGCAGCCATGATCAACTCCTGCTTAGTTGGTTGTGGTCAGCGGGTTGTTGGTGTTGGTAGCACCTTCAGCCCGCGCTAAAAAATCTCTCGTTATGTGCTTCCTGTTCTGTTTTTACCTGTTTAAATATACACCACCTGCCAGGTGAACTCGCTGAAAGCTAAGTAATAAATTGCGAGCTGTCTCTGAAAAGCAGATAGTTTTCTCGGGTCTGGCTTTCGTTCATTTTTTCATCGTGTAGCCTTCTGTATTAACTGTTACGGGTGGACTTTCATGCTGTGAACCCGCGTTAACCTGCCTTTGATTTGTTTTCCCAATTACGCCGGTGATCCGCGCCGTCTCACCGGATAGCCCAATCAATGTATCGTCTTGGTATACCTTTGGATGATGCAGGGGCCAGGTTAATAATGGAGCATATTTCTCAGGTTCCTAAAATATCGGGTAATATTGTAAATATTTATACTAATCAATTCGGTAAATTTGAAGTCAGGGAATCATTGCTAATGGGGCCATCAGGTAAAGCTGCTAAGTTAGAAACATCATTCCAAATAATGGATAATGGCTCACGTCGATTTGTAACTACAATACCGAAGGACGGCAAAAAATGAACTTTATCGAAAAACTTCCAGATCCTATAGATCTCTTGTCATTTTTTGAAAGTGAGCCTTTTTTTTCTAATGAAATAGATCATCATTATGGATATGAATATACCGACAGTAATGGTATGAAATTGATCTTCTCATACGCCGCTTTAGAAGGCTGGATCCAAACTATCATTGAATTTAACGGAGAGAAAATATCTCAACACCTTAGCGAAGGTGTGAGCTATTTTGAAATAAAGAATGAAATAAAAGGCGAATATCTGTCATCTGATATCTCCTTTGGAGAATCCGTAACACGAATAGAGATTAGGTTAAAACCTTATATATCCGTTCAGTGGAATACCTTAATGAGATAATTAAAAAAAATCCCAGCCATCAGGCTGGGATTTTACTGTTCATTCAGTCAGTTATACCTTATCCGTCCTCTTCTGCGGCCCTGCGATCACCTGAATAAACTCGGTGATCTGCTATGGACGTGGCGGACCTGAGCCGCGACGCGGCGGGTGCGGATCCGGGGCTGGATAAAATCTTCGATAAGGAGAAAGAGCAGCGGCGGATGGAGACGGCGCAGCTGCTGGCGGAAATCGGCAGCCAGGCGGGCGACATCGCGCGGACGCAGGGCGAGATTGCGGCGACCAGAGCGGCCACGGAGAAGATGAAGAACATCTCGCCGGACCAGAAGAAGGACGCTGAAGCGCAGTGGCGCAAAGCGAATCCGGGTCAGGAGCCGACCGCGGCCGACATCACCGGACAGGTCTATCAGACGCTGTACAACCGGGAGATGCTGGCCGGCGGAATGGGAACCGGCGGGCCGGTGCAGCAGGGCATCAGCGCGGCGACGGCGGCGATTCAGGGGCTGGCGGGGGGCAACATTGCCCAGGCGGTGAGCGGGGCGGCCGCCTCGTATCTGGCGGAGCAGATACATACGCTGACGACCACGAAAGGCCCGGACGGCAAAGAGGTGGTGAACGTTCAGGCGAACCTGATTGCGCATGCGGTGGTGGGCGCGGTGACGTCATACGCGTCGGGTAATCCTGCACTTGCGGGTGCTTCTGGCGCGGCGATGGGCGAGTACATCGCGCAGCAGATGTATCCGGGAGTTAAGCGCGAAGACCTGAGTGAGGAGCAGCGGCAGACCATCAGCGCGCTGGGGACGCTGGCGGCGGGCCTTGCGGGCGGCGTGGCCGGAGACAGCACGGGCGGTGCGGTGGCGGGCGCGCAGGCGGGTAAAAATGCGGTTGAGAATAACTGGCTGCACGTTAACGAAAAGACAGAGCTTGAGATAGCGAAGCAAAAACTCAGGAGCAACGACCCGGCAGAGCGTGAGCAGGCACAGCAGAAGATAAACGACCTTCGTGAGAAAGACATCAGTCGTGATAAGAAAGTGATGGATGCCTGTGGTAATGGCAGGGCTGCCAGTCCCGGATGTGCTTCGGCAAGGCTCGAAGCTTATTCGGCCAAAAATGAGTATGAAACCGGAAACTACAATAACAAAGTAAGCGATATGTATCCGGATGCTTACGGGCAGATTGTCAGCCTGCTGAATATCACCAGTGTTGATGCGCAGAATCAGCAGCAGGTTAAGGATGCGATGGTTAACTATGCCATGTCGCAGTTTGGTCTGGACAAGGCAAAGGCCGAGCAATACGTCTCGACTTATGACGGGATGAAAATTGTTGCCGCTTCGATGACGCCGGTAATAGGTTCTGCTGCGGCCAGTAAGATAGAAGCTCTGGCTGGTAAACAACGGTTGTCTAATAGTTTTGAAGTTAGCTCACTTCCAGATGCTAATGGGAAAAATCACATCACTGCTGTAAAAGGCGATGCAAAAATACCTGTTGATAAAATTGAACTGTATATGCGTGGAAAAGCGTCTGGTGATTTGGAGTTATTGAAGAAAGAATATAACTCATTAAAGGATTTGCAGATTAGCAATCAGAAAGAGTTTGCTAAAACACTTGGTGCGAGAGAGAAACTTAACAAGCTCAATGATCAAATTCATAATGTTGAAAGATCACAAGAAATGGCTCGAGTTTTGAATAATGCAGGGATACAAGATAATGCAAAGAACAATGCCATGATTATGGATAACTTATTGAATTCTGCGAGTGGTGTTACACCATCTAATCGAGAAACATCTATTGTAGTCTCTGGTCCAGGTGGAAATGTCAGGATATATGCGACGTGGAAACTTCTACCTGATGGATCAAAGCGATTAGCTACTGTTAAAACAGGAGCATTCAAATGATAAGCAATAAGGACAAAGAAGCTTTAATAAAAGGTATAAACAGCTATTTAATTAATGGCTGTGCCGATATTGAATCTTTTGAAGATCCAGTTAGTGAGGTGGTTGATTACCTCAATGCTCTTTTTTCAATAGATATTGGATTAGCTGAAGATATGTGTAAAAAGACACTGAAGGCAAAGCATGTTGACAGTTCTTTTTTTAAAGCGCTCTGTCTTAATGATTTGCTTTTATCTGAAAATGAATGGTCGTTTGCATTTAATTATCTTTTAAATGAAACTGAAAGCGTAAGCATTCCTGAGCTTGAAAAGGCGCTGTTCTATTTTTACTGTGCAAAAAATGAGACAGATCCTTATCCTGCACCTGAGGGATTATTCAAAAAGCTAATGAAAAGATATGAAGAATTGAAAGATGATCCCGATGCAAAATTTTACCATCTTCATGAAACGTATAATGATTTTGTAAAAGCTTACTCGTTAAGTCACTGAAGAAATCCCGGCCGCACAGCGCCGGGATTTTTTATCTGCCGATCACTCCCCAGCCAGCCGGATAATCAACTGTCCCGGCCCGGTGATCACCTCGATCTTCTGCCCTGTCGTAAATCCCAGTGCTTCCAGCCAGCGGCCTTTAATGGTCAGCTGTGGCAGCGGATTCGGCTGGCCCCAGTTAGGCCGGTATCCCACTTTGTAATAATGTGCCTGCGTTCCGCTGGCGGCGGTTGTGGGCGTGCGCGTTTCTGACTTATGATGCGTCTCAGCCATGATCAACTCCTCGATAGTTGGTTGTGGTCAGCGGGCTGTTGGTGTTGGTAGCACCTTCAGCCCGCGCTAAAAAAATCTCTCGTTATGTGCTTCCTGTTCTGTTTTTACCTGTTTAAATATACACCACCTGCCAGGTAAGCTCGCTGAACGCTGAGTAATAAATTGCGAGCTGTCTCTGAAAACCAGATAGTTTTTCTCCGGTCTGGCTTTCGTTCATTTTTTCATCCTGTAGCCTTCTGTATTAACTGTTACGGGTGGACTTTCATGCTGTGAACCCGCGTTAACCTGCCTTCGATTTGTTTTCCCAATTACGCCGGTGAGCATTGGGATCATATGCGGCTTTGTTGAATAAATCGAACTTTTGCTGAGTTGAAGGATCAGATCACGCATCCTCCCGACAACACAGACCATTCCGTGGCAAAGCAAAAGTTCAGAATCACCAACTGGTCCACCTACAACAAAGCTCTCATCAACCGTGGCTCCCTCACTTTCTGGCTGGATGATGAGGCGATTCAGGCCTGGTATGAGTCGGCAACGCCTTCATCACGAGGAAGGCCCCAGCGCTATTCTGATCTCGCCATCACCACCGTTCTGGTGATTAAACGCGTATTCCGGCTGACCCTGCGGGCTGCGCAGGGTTTTATTGATTCCATTTTTGCCCTGATGAACGTTCCGTTGCGCTGCCCGGATTACACCAGTGTCAGTAAGCGGGCAAAGTCGGTTAATGTCAGTTTCAAAACGTCCACCCGGGGTGAAATCGCACACCTGGTGATTGATTCCACCGGGCTGAAGGTCTTTGGTGAAGGCGAATGGAAAGTCAGAAAGCACGGCAAAGAGCGCCGTCGTATCTGGCGAAAGTTGCATCTTGCTGTTGACAGCAACACACATGAAGTTGTCTGTGCAGACCTGTCGCTGAATAACGTCACGGACTCAGAAGCCTTCCCGGGCCTTATCCGGCAGACTCACAGAAAAATCAGGGCAGCCGCGGCAGACGGGGCTTACGATACCCGGCTCTGTCACGATGAACTGCGCCGCAAAAAAATCAGCGCGCTTATTCCTCCCCGAAAAGGAGCAGGTTACTGGCCCGGTGAGTACGCAGACCGCAACCGTGCCGTTGCTAATCAGCGGCTGAGCGGAAGCAATGCACGGTGGAAATGGACAACGGAATATAACCGTCGCTCGATAGCGGAAACGGCAATGTACAGAATGAAGCAGTTGTTGGGAGATTCACTGACGCTGCGTGACTACGATGGTCAGGTAGCGGAAGCTATGGCCATGGTGCGTGCGTTGAACAGGATGACAAAGGCTGGGATGCCAGAAAGCGTGCGTATTGCCTGAAAATCCAGCCAGCTACAGGGTCGTTCGCAAGAAATCTTATTTATTCAACAAAGCCATCATATGCAGGAAATGCAAAACACACTCAGAGGATTGAGGAATCATGCAGATACGTTGAAGAACGTAAATAATTCCGAAGCACAAGCTGCATATGGTAGAGCGACGGATGCTATTAATAAAATAGAATCAGCTTTAAAAGGACATGGAATATGATGACCTTCCGTAAATTAATAGGAAATATTAATCTAACTAAAGAGTTAAGTCAGAAATCTTCGCTTGAGCTATGGTTCGAAGGTGTTATTGACACACCTATTGAAGAGCTAACCGTGGAAGATATTTGTCGTGCGATTCGGCAAGAAATATGCATAGCCCAATTGATGCCACGCGTTTTGGAGATTCTAACTGATGATCCGTTGGCTGGAGGGTATTACGATGGAGAACTAATAGCCGCTTTATCGACGATAAAAGAAAGCGAGCTAAAAGAGCAGGCGAGTACTTTTATCAAAATACAGAAGATTGTAAATCAATTACCCTCCTCAGATGTTAACGATGATTTGAGAAAGGATATACTGAAAATTAATAGAATAATCAAATAGCTGAATCTTGCTAGTGGGCCGGAACCTGACCCAAGCGGTGAGCGGGGCGGCCGCACCGTATCTGGCGGAGCAGATACACAAGCTGACGACCACGAAAGGCCCGGACGGCAAAGAGGTGGTGAACGTTCAGGCGAACCTGATTGCGCACGCGGTGGTGGGCGCGGTGACGTCATACGCGTCGGGTAATCCTGCACTTGCGGGTGCTTCTGGCGCGGCGATGGGCGAGTACATCGCGCAGCAGATGTATCCGGGAGTTAAGCGCGAAGACCTGAGTGAGGAGCAGCGGCAGACCATCAGCGCGCTGGGGACGCTGGCGGCGGGACTTGCGGGCGGCGTGGCCGGAGACAGCACGGGCGGTGCGGTGGCGGGCGCGCAGGCGGGTAAAAATGCGGTTGAGAATAACTGGCTGAGCGTGCAGGAAGCTGACAGAAAGAAACAGCTGGAGACGAAGCGCGACTACCTGAAACAGGAGTTAATACCGGCTGAAGCAAAAGCGCTGGCGACGATTAATCAGACAGATAAAGCGCGTAATGAAGCGATAAAAGCGGTCTGTACGGATGGTAATAAAGGTGGTTCGGCCTGTGGTGCGTTAATTGTTCCGGCGCAGGAAGCATTGAATAAATACGGGGAAAATGCTACCTACTCATTGTTGTACAAAGATTTATACCCACAGGATGTAAAAAATCTGGAAGGTGTTTTGCAGGGACTGGATGCAGGCAGCATCAGCCGCGACCAAGCCATCACAGCAATAGCACAGGCCTCCGGTGTAAGCTGGGAAACAGCAGCAGGCCGTTATGATACAGCAATGCAAACTCAGGAACTGACTGCCGCTCTTGCTGGTGCTTATGGGCTGAAGAGTGTAATTAAGGAACCAACAAAAGAGAGTTCAGCTAAACAACAATCTCATTCTTCAACGGGAAGAACAGCAGAGCCAACTAGAATTGCTGCTGACGAGGAAGCTTCAGGATGGTCACAGTACGATAAATACCGTAATGAAAATGGAGACTGGAACTGGCCTGCAAAATTAGGTTTTGCCGAAGAACCAGTTAAAACAACGCTTCCTGTAGGTACTTGTTTGGATAGGTATGGCAAGACAAATGGTTCTTTCCTGGCACCACAGGGTATGCCTCAGGAACAGCGCGCTTTAGCCCTTGGTTCCTTAGCGGATCAGTACCATGAATATGTCGTTATCAAACCGTTGCCAATTATGCAAGGGAAAATAGCTCCTGCTTTTGGTGAGCCTGGAGGAAGTATCCAGATTTTGCCTAATATGCAGGAACGAGTAAATGTACAATGGTTGTTAGACAACAAATATATTGAAAAGGTTAATTGAAATGCTGTTGAGTATTAATGATCTTCAGAAAAAAGTAGATGCGCTGGTTTCGGTATTAGGTTTTCCGGTTCACTCAATTAACCTTTGCTCAGCACCTATTGGTGATGGAACACCGTATATTTCATTTGAGAACGGAAAGTATAATTATATCTGTTCCGAGAGAGGGTATGAGTTCTATAGAAAGGTTACAGATTCAACAGATGAGTTACTTTATTGGATTATGTATGATTTTATACATGCTGTAGCAGTGGAGTACGAGTTAAATAATCGGATTCCCGGTAAAGATAGTCGGCGTATTTATTTTCCAAAGATTATTGAGCTTATGAGCAAAATCAACATCGACTGGGGAATAAGAGCTCGAAAACATTTTGAAGAAGTTCTTGCTGCCAGTCCTTACGACGATAGCCTGTACTTATAATTTTAACTCAATAAATCCCAGCCACCCGGCTGGGATGTTAATTTTATCAGTCAGTTACCCTTCAGCCAGCCGGATGATCAACTGCCCCGGCCCGGTGATCATCTCGATCTTCTGCCCGGTCGTAAATCCCAGTGCTTCCAGCCAGCGGCCTTTGATGGTGAGCTGCGGCAGCGGGTTCGGCTGGCCTTTATTAGGCCGGTATCCCACTTTGTAATAATGTGCCTGCGTTCCGCTGGCGGCGGTTGTGGGCGTGCGCGTTTCTGGCTTAGTATCGTGTGCAGCCATGATCAACTCCTGTTCAGTTGGTTGTGGTCAGCGGGCTGTTGGTGTTGGTAGCACCTTCAGCCCGCGCTAAAAAATCTCTCGTTATGTGCTTCCTGTTCTGTTTTTACCTGTTTAAATATACACCACCTGCCAGGTGAACTCGCTGAAAGCTAAGTAATAAATTGCGAGCTGTCTCTGAAAAGCAGATAGTTTTCTCCGGTCTGGCTTTCGTTCATTTTTTCATCGTGTAGCCTTCTGTATTAACTGTTACGGGTGGACTTTCATGCTGTGAACTCGCGTTAACCTGCCTTCGATTTGTTTTCCCAATTAAGCCGGTGATCCGCGCCGTCTCACCGGATATCCGGCTGCCGGACAACAGCCTTTACCAGCTGCAACCTGGCAGTGACAGCCATTACCTGGTCGAGACCGTCCGCGCTTTGTGAATCAGAAGCAGTGGCTCAGCAGCGACTATATGCAGAACGCCCTGACCACCGACAGCAGCCGGATCCTGAAGCGGCTGGGCGATGGTTATTACGAGCAGCGACTGGTGCGCGATCAGATTATCCAGCTGACCGGCAACCGCTATATCAGCCCTGAGCCGGGACAAAATGCACAGCACTTATGAGAGTGTGCAGGAGCAGACCGACATCTTCGCCGGGAAGGGCGGCTTCGATGTGACGGCGGGGGAGCACATCCAGCTTAAAAGCGCGGTCATCAGTTCTGCCGCAGACGGCCGCCTGAACAGGCTGGAGACCGGCACGCTGGGCTTCGGCGACATCGTGAACCACGCAGATTACAGGGCAGAGCATCAGAGCGCGGGCATCAGCATCGGCGGGCAGGTTACCGGCAACGTGGCCGCGGCTATCTCCGGCGCCTCTGCACCGTACCTGGCTGAGCTTATCCATAATCAGACGCTGAACGCTGACGGCACGGTGAATGTGCAGGCAAACCTGATTGCCCACGCGGCGCTGGGCGCGGCGGTAGCGCAGGCGCAGGGTAACTCCGCACTGACGGGGGCATCAGGCGGGACGGTGGGGAGTATATCGCGCAGCAGCTCTATCCTGCGCTTTCCATCCCGCCACATCGGGTAATTTCGCTGCTGCTTTTTCCGCCTCAGAACTCTCCTAAAAACTGGTCCTGTTGCGTAAGTGACCGTTTTCCTCCATTTATCTGATGTTGCAATTTCGGTCCATCTGTAAAACTTCATCCCAACAAACACGGCGAGTCGCGCACGCCGATCTGCCTCAGTTGAAGAGGATGCTTCAGCGGCAGGAATGCGCGGTAACACTTTTCAGGAGGAACTTCCTGTGAATAAATCAATGTTAGCGGGTATCGGTATTGGTGTGGCAGCTGCGTTAGGTGTTGCCGCCGTGGCAGGCATGAATGTGTTTGATCGCGGTCCACAATACGCTCAGGTGCTGGCTGCAACGCCGATTAAAGAGAGCATCAAACAGCCACGTCAGGAATGTCGTAATGTGACACTGACGCACCGTCGTGCGGTCCAGGATGAAAACCGTATTGCTGGCTCAGTATTAGGCGCAGTGGCGGGTGGAGTGTTAGGTCACCAGTTTGGTGGCGGTCGCGGTAAAGACGTGGCGACCGTGGCGGGCGTAGTAGCAGGCGGTTATGCCGGTAATCAGGTCCAGGCAGGCATGCAAAACCGTGATACCTACACCACGACTGAACAGCGCTGCAAAACGGTCTATGACAAACAAGAGAAAATGCTGGGATATGACGTGACCTATAAAATAGGCGACCAGCAGGGCAAAATCCGCATGGAAAGTGACCCTGGCACACGTATTCCACTGGATCGCAATGGTCAGCTGATTCTTAACAGCGACCAGGCGTAATTGGGCAAAGTCTTTTGCCGCGTAAGCGGCCACACAGCACCGACGTAAAGAAAAAGGCGCATCTCGGGATGCGCCTTTTTGTTGTTGCGTTCCGCTTCGTCTTCAACTGATGGCGGCAGGTAAGGGGATTACGCGCGGTTTTCCGCCAGCTGGGAGACGAATCCCTGCACCCACTCCATGCGGATTTTTCTTTCCGACAGTTCACGGTTAAAGCGCAGACGCGTCGGACCTTCCAGCTTCCACTGCTTAGGATCTTTCTGCAGCAGACCGATTAACCAGGCTGGATCAACGCTGTTGTTGGGGGCAAAGTCGAAATAGCCGCCTTTGTCACTGGCTTCAATCTTCCGGACACCCACGGCGCGGGCTTTAAGCCGCAAAATTGCCACGTCCAGCAGGTTACGCGCCGGATCGGGCAACAGGCCAAAGCGGTCGATCATCTCTACCTTCAGCTCCTGCAACTCTTCCTCGCTTTCTGCGCTGGCGATGCGTTTATACAGTGACAGACGGGTACTGACATCCGGAATAAACTCTTCCGGCAACAGAGCTGGCATCCGCAGCTCCACTTCGGTCTGGTTGCTGGTGAGATCTTCCAGCGACGGCTCACGACCCTCTTTCAGCGCATCCACCGCATTTTCCAGCAGCTCCATATAGAGCGAGAAGCCAAGCGTCTCCATCTGGCCGCTCTGTTCTTCACCCAACAGTTCACCGGCACCGCGGATCTCCAGATCGTGAGTAGCCAGGGCAAAACCGGCGCCCAGATCTTCCAGCGAGGCGATCGCTTCGAGGCGCTTTTGCGCATCGGCGGTCATCGCTTTAGGATGCGGGGTCAGCAGCCAGGCGTAAGCCTGATGATGCGAGCGGCCGACGCGGCCACGCAACTGATGCAGCTGCGCCAGACCAAAGTGGTCCGCACGTTCAATAATGATGGTGTTCGCGGTCGGAATATCGATACCGGTTTCAATGATGGTGGTACAGACCAGCACGTTAAACCGCTGATGATGGAAATCGTTCATCACCCGCTCCAGGTCGCGTTCACGCATCTGTCCATGGCCGATGGCGACGCGCGCCTCCGGCACCAGGTCGGTTAAACGCTGAGCCGCTTTCTCGATATTCTCCACGTCGTTGTAGAGGTAGTAGACCTGACCACCGCGTAAAATCTCACGCAGAATCGCTTCCCGGATCACCAGATCGTCAAATTCACGCACAAAGGTTTTTACCGCCAGGCGACGAGCAGGCGGGGTGGCAATGATCGACAGATCGCGCATGCCGCTCATCGCCATATTCAGGGTGCGCGGAATCGGCGTAGCGGTCAGGGTGAGGATATCCACATCGGCCCGCATCGCTTTAATCCGCTCTTTGTGACGCACGCCGAAGCGGTGCTCCTCATCGACGATCAGCAGGCCGAGATCGCGCCATTTGAGATCGCTCATCAGCAGCTTGTGGGTGCCGATCAGGATATCGATCTTGCCCTCGCTGGCCTGCTCCAGCACCTGCGCCTGCTCTTTTGCCGTGCGGAAACGTGACAGCATTTCAATCCGCACCGGCCAGTTAGCGAAGCGATCGCGGAAATTATCGTAGTGCTGCTGCGCCAGCAGGGTGGTCGGCACCAGCACCGCCACCTGCTTGTTGTTTTCCACCGCCAGAAACGCGGCGCGCATGGCCACTTCGGTTTTACCAAAGCCCACGTCACCGCACACCAGACGATCCATCGCCAGCGGTTCACACATATCACTGAGCACCGCATTGATCGCCTGCGCCTGATCGGGCGTGGTCTCAAACGGGAAGCTTTCGCAGAACAACTGATATTGCTCACGGTTGTGCTTAAAGGCGAAGCCGGTTTTAGCGGCTCGCTGGGCGTAGATATCCAGCAGTTCTGCCGCCACGTCACGAACTTTTTCGGCCGCTTTCTGCCGGGCGCGTGACCAGGCATCGCTGCCAAGCTTGTGCAGCGGAGCATTATCGTCGGCACCGCCGGCGTAACGGCTGATCAGGTGCAGCGAGGAGACCGGCACATACAGTTTGGCGTCGTTAGCGTAGGAGAGCATCAGGTATTCAGCCTGGATGCCGCCTGCTTCCAGCGTGGTCAGGCCAATATAGCGACCCACACCGTGCTCAAGATGCACCACCGGCTGGCCAGGATGCAGCTCGGCCAGGTTACGAATCAGAATATCCGGGTTGATGGTGCGGCGGGTATCCTGGCGACGACGACTGACGCGTTCGCCCAGCAGATCGCTCTCACAAATCAACGCCCGGTTACCCTGGGTATCGATAAAACCGCGCTCGCTGGCGCCGATCATCAGGCTGAAACGTTCTTCGCCGGTCTGATCGAAGCGTTTTACCGGTTGAGGACGAAGTTTAATCCGTGCCAGCAGCTCCTGCAGGCTTTCGCGGCGACCTTCACTTTCGACCGAGAAGACCACCGCACCGCTGAAGGTTTCGATGAACTGACGCAGATGATCCAGCGGCGCTTTAGCCTGCGCCTGCACCGTCAGGTCGGGCAGCGGCTGATAACCCAGATTGGTGTTGGCGGCTTTAGCGGGCAACTGCTCATTGGTCATCTGGATTCGCGGCCAGCTTTTCAGCTCACCCATTAACGCATCAGGGCGTAACCACAGGTTGGTGGGTTCCAGCAGCGGACGCATCGGATCAACCCGACGGTTCTCATAGCGAGCTTCAGCGTCCTGCCAGAAGCGGGTCGCGCTGCCTTCCAGATCGCCACAGTTAACAATCAGTGTATTGTCAGGCAGATAGCTGAACAGGCTGGGTAACGGCTGCTCAAAAAACAGCGGCTGCCAGTATTCGATACCGGCGGGCAGGGTGCCTTTGCTGACCTGCTGATAGACATGCTCCGACTCGCGGCGCACATCAAAAATTTCGCGCCAGCGGCTGCGGAACAGTTCAATTGCCGCTTTGTCGCTGGGGAACTCATGCGCGGGCAGCAGGTTGATTTCCGCGACCGCTTCCAGCGTACGCTGGCTGTCGACATCGAACAGGCGCAGGCTGTCGATCTCGTCATCAAAAAAGTCGATGCGATAGGGCTGGTCGCTGCCCATCGGGAACAGGTCGAGCAGCGCGCCGCGCGTAGCGTATTCACCGTGCTCCATCACCTGATCGACATGGCGGTAACCCGCCTGCTCCAGCTGATCGCGCAGGCGATCGCGCGACAGTTTCTGTCCCTGCTTCATCACCAGCGCATGGCCGTGCAGGAAGCTGTGCGGGCAGACGCGCTGCATCAGGGTATTGACCGGCATAATCAGCATGCCGCGCTGCATCACCGGCAGCTGATAAAGCGTCGACAGACGGGCAGAGATAATATCCTGATGCGGTGAAAAGCTGTCGTAGGGCAGCGTCTCCCAGTCGGCGAGATGCGCCACCGGCAGGTCGGTAAACTGGCGGATTTCGTCCAGCAGACGCAGAGCGGTTTGGGTATCGGGTGTAATCATTAACACCGGACCGGCATGTCGCTCGGTAATGCTGGCACACTCCACCGCGTGCGCAGCGCCAATGAGCTGGCCGAGCTGACGGTGATCGCCGGATTTAACGGGCAGGGTATAGCGAGTCTGTTCGGACATGGGATCTCGGGGTTGCTCCATTTTTACCATGACGTAATCATTCCATATTACGTCATGGCGATCACCTCTGCGGCACAATTTTCCTGCTGCCCGACGGTCAGCGGTAATGGCCTGCAGAGAAGAGGGAACGGGAAAACCCCCGTCGCGCGCTGGCGACGAGGGTTAAGACCCGGACAGGGGGGATTTTATTTTATAGATTGCTGTGTGTAATACATGCGCGGGCGGTCAATGTTCGCCCAGGTTAATTCCTGCTCAGAATGATAGCTATGATTGCCATCATCCCATTTTATGTAGTAGCCGGCTGGCGCATCTCCCTGCGCAAAGACGTTGATAACTTCGCCTCTGATCTCCCCGGATTTATGTTTTACAATGCTGCCTTTGGGAAATTTAAACATGGTCGCTACCTCTACCGCTGTGCGATAACGTCACGCTTTATCGTCTTACTGATTGTAGTCTAGCGCGATGAGTGGCGGATGATCCGCCAATAACCGACTGCTTTAGGCGCTATACCTGCGCTTTGTGGCTCGCCGTGACCTATTCTGATGCAACTTTGCTGCCGACTCAGAGGGTTAGAGGTTTCATAAAGGCAGCGGCTCCTTTATCATCCCACTACCTATTTTCAGGCAACGGCTTACTGGATTCCATGTATCAACCTGTCGCGCTATTTATCGGTCTGCGTTACATGCGCGGACGCGCATCGGATCGCTTCGGTCGCTTTGTCTCCTGGCTTTCTACTATTGGCATTACGCTTGGCGTGCTGGCGATGGTGACGGTTCTGTCAGTCATGAACGGCTTCGAACGTGAACTTGAAGGCAATATTCTTGGGCTGATGCCGCAGGCGCTGATTACCAGCGACAAAGGCAGTCTCAACCCGCAACAACAACCGCCTTCCAGCCTGGCGCTGCAGGGCGTCAGCCGCATTGCGCCGCTGACCACCGCTAACGTGGTGCTGCAAAGTCCGCACAGCGTCTCGGTCGGCGTGATGCTCGGTATTCAGCCGGATGAAAAAGATCCGCTGACGCCTTTCCTGGTCAATACCCAACAGAGCGTGCTGCAACCCGGCCAGTATAATGTGATCCTCGGCGAACAGCTGGCATCACAACTTGGCGTGAAGCGCGGCGATCAGCTGCGTCTGATGGTGCCGTCGGTCAGTCAGTTTACCCCGATGGGGCGGGTCCCGAGTCAGCGTCTGTTCACCGTGGCGGGCACCTATGCCGCCAACAGCGAAGTCGATGGCTACCAGATTCTGGTCAATCAACAGGATGCGTCGCGCGTGATGCGCTATCCGGCCGGGAATATTACCGGCTGGCGCTTATGGCTGGATAAGCCGCTGGAGGTTGATAGTCTCAGTCAGCAAACTCTGCCGGCCGGGCTGGTGTGGAAAGACTGGCGCGAGCGTAAGGGCGATCTGTTCCAGGCGGTGCGGATGGAGAAAAACATGATGGGGCTGCTGCTGAGCCTGATCATTGCGGTCGCCGCCTTTAACATCATTACCTC
This sequence comes from Pantoea sp. PGP6, assembly GCF_053474785.1. NCBI lineage: Bacteria > Pseudomonadati > Pseudomonadota > Gammaproteobacteria > Enterobacterales > Erwiniaceae > Pantoea > Pantoea sp. PGP6. The sequence continues at coordinate 2,722,580 of NZ_JBQBMA010000001.1, read as the reverse complement.
GTTGGGCCTGCTGATTATGGAGAAGCAGGGTGAAGTAGCGATTCTGCAAACGCAGGGGCTGACACGCCGGCAGATTGTCGCGGTGTTCATGGTACAGGGCGCCAGCGCCGGCATTATCGGCACCTTACTCGGTACGCTGCTGGGCGTACTGCTGGCCAGCCAGCTGAATAACCTGATGCCGGTGATCGGCCTGTTCCTCGATGGCGCAGCGCTGCCGGTCGACATTAATCTGTGGCAAGTGGTGACCATCGCCCTGAGCGCGATGGTAGTGGCGCTGCTTTCTACGCTCTATCCTTCGTGGCGCGCTGCCGCCGTTCAACCCGCTGAGGCTTTACGTTATGAGTAACTCTCCTTTGTTGCAGTGTCGCGACCTGTGCAAACGCTATCAGGAAGGCAGCGTGCAGACCGATGTGCTGCGCAATGTGGCTTTCAGCCTGCAGCCTGGCGAACTGACGGCGATTGTCGGCAGTTCCGGATCGGGTAAAAGTACCCTGTTGCACCTGCTGGGCGGTCTGGATGCCCCGACCTCGGGTGACGTGATCTTTGATGGTCAGTCGCTGAACGCCATGTCCTCCTCCGCTAAAGCGGATCTGCGCAACCGCGAGCTGGGCTTTATCTATCAGTTCCACCATCTGCTGCCCGATTTTAGTGCGCTGGAGAACGTGGCGATGCCGCTGCTGATTGGCAAAGTCGCCAAAGCTGAAGCGCAGGACCGCGCCCGCGAGATGCTGGCTGCCGTCGGGCTGGATCATCGCGCCGCACACCGCCCGTCAGAATTATCGGGTGGCGAGCGTCAGCGCGTGGCGATTGCCCGGGCACTGGTCAACCGCCCTCGTCTGGTGATGGCGGATGAGCCCACCGGTAACCTTGATGCGCGCAACGCCGATGCCATTTTTGCCCTGCTGGGTGAACTCAACGTGCGTCAGGGCACCGCGTTCCTGGTGGTGACCCACGATCTGCAACTGGCGAAACGGATGTCGCGCCAGATGGAGATGCGTGATGGTCAGTTAAGCGAACAGCTGAGCATGGCAGGAGCAGAGTAATGGGATCGTCGTTATCGCTGCTGTTAGGCCTGCGCTTTAGCCGTGGTCGCCGCCGTGGCGGCATGGTATCGCTGATTTCGGTGATCTCAACCATCGGTATTGCGCTGGGTGTGGCGGTATTAATCATTGGCCTGAGCGCGATGAACGGGTTTGAGCGTGAGCTAAATAACCGCATTCTGGCCGTGGTCCCGCACGGTGAGATTGAGGCGGTCAATCAGCCGTTTCAGCGCTGGCAATCAATGATTGCGCCGATTGAAAAGGTGCCCGGCATTGCGGCGGCGGCCCCGTATGTCAATTTCACCGGACTGATTGAAAGCGGTGCGCGACTCGAAGCGCTGCAGGTTAAAGGCGTGGATCCGGCGCAGGAGCCGCGACTGAGCGCACTGCCGCAGTTTGTCGCTAACAACGGCTGGTCGACGTTTGCCGCCGGTAAGCAGCAGATCATCCTCGGCGGCGGCATTGCCACTACGCTCAAAGTCAAACAGGGTGACTGGATCACCATCATGATCCCGAATAACGATGGGGATAACAAACTGCTGCAACCGAAGCGCATCCGGCTTCAGGTCAGTGGTATCCTGCAACTGAGTGGCATGCTCGATCACAGCCTGGCGCTGGTGCCGCTGGCCGATGCGCAACAGTATCTTGATATGGGCAACAGCGTAACCGGCATTGCGTTGAAAATGAACGATCCGTTCCAGGCGGTTAAGCTGGTGCGTGACGCTGGTGAAGCGACCCATTCCTATGTCTATATCAAAAGCTGGATCGGCACCTACGGCTACATGTACCGCGACATTCAGATGATTCGCGCCATTATGTATCTGGCGATGGTGCTGGTAATTGGCGTCGCCTGCTTCAACATCGTTTCCACCCTGGTGATGGCGGTCAAAGACAAAAGCAGCGACATTGCGGTGCTCCGGACGCTCGGTGCCAAAGATCGCCTGATCCGCGCCATCTTCATCTGGTACGGTCTGCTGGCGGGCTTGCTCGGCAGCGTCAGCGGCGTGGTGGTGGGCGTGCTGGTATCACTGAACCTGACGCATCTGGTGCGCGGGCTGGAGTCGCTCACCGGCCATCATCTGCTGGCCGGCGATATCTACTTTATCGACTTCCTGCCGTCGGAGCTGCACTGGGTCGATGTGTTCTCGGTCCTGATCACCGCCATCGTGCTGAGCCTGGTGGCCAGCTGGTATCCAGCCAGACGCGCCAGCCGCATCGACCCGGCTCGGGTACTGAGCGGACAGTAATTGACACGCGGCGCGAATTCACTCTTCGCGCCGCGCACATTTTCGGCCTCTGCTGCATGGCGCTGTCATGCGCAACCGTTATTATCGGGTGAATTCAGCCCAGAATTTGTTTATAGCGGCTCGCCGAAGCCGCTGCTCCAGGAGATTTTATGCGTACACCACGTCGCCGCATACGACTTGCCCGCCTTAAAAAGACCCGGAGAAAGGTGCATCAGCGCTTTCGCCAGCGAATTTTCGAGCGTGATCGTCAGGCCGAGCTGGCCGCCCATCCACAGCCGCACGTTGTGGTGCTGACCGGCGCTGGCATTTCAGCCGAGTCCGGTATCCGCACCTTCCGCGCCGCTGATGGTTTGTGGGAAGAGCATCATGTCGAAGATGTTGCGACCCCGGAAGGCTTTCAGCGCGATCCTGCGCTGGTGCAACGTTTCTATAACGCCCGTCGTCAGCAACTGCAGCAGGCAGAGATTCAGCCTAATGCCGCCCATCTGGCGCTGGCCGAACTGGAACAGGTGTTAGGCGATAACTTCCTGCTGGTAACCCAGAATATTGATAATCTGCATGAGCGTGCCGGCAATGCCCGGGTACTGCATATGCACGGTGAGCTGCTGAAAGTGCGCTGCGTCAACAGCGGTCAGGTGATTGAGTGGACCGGGGATATTACTCCTGACGACCGCTGTACCTGCTGCCAGTTTCCTTCAGCGCTGCGTCCGCATGTGGTGTGGTTTGGTGAAATGCCGCTGGGCATGGAGCAGATCTATCAGGCACTGGAGCAGGCCGATTACTTTATTGCTATCGGGACCTCTGGCCATGTCTATCCGGCAGCAGGCTTTGTCCATGAAGCCAAACTGCAGGGTGCGCATACCGTTGAGCTGAATCTGGAACCGAGTCAGGTTGGCAATGAGTTTGCCGAGCGGCATTACGGCCTGGCCAGTGAAGTGGTGCCGGAGTTTGTGCATACGCTGCTGCGTGGCCTGTATAAATAAGCCGGGTGACGACGGGCCGCCCGGCTTCTGTGGCTTAGCGGCCCGCTTTCAGCTGCTGGAACAGCGTCTCGTACTGCACGCTGGCATCGCCGACATCATCCTGCCATTCACCGTGCTGAATGACGTCAGCAGACGGATAGAGTGACGGATCGTTTGCCACCGAGGCCGGTAACAGCTTCTTCGCGGCCAGATTCGGCGTCGGGTAACCGATGGTTTCCGCCACTTTTGCCGCCACGTCCGGGCGCAGCAGGAAGTTGATCAGCTTCAGCGCGCCCGCTTTGTTCTTCGCGTTGGCGGGAATGGCCAGATTATCCATCCAGAAAATGCCGCCTTCTGCAGGCCAGACGATCGTCAGTGGGGTGCCCGCCTGCCGGGCCACATAGGCCGATCCGTTCCAGATCATCCCCAGATTCACTTCGCCTTCCATAAACGGGTTGCCCGGATTATCGGAGTTGAACGCCAGCACGTTGGGCATCAGCTTTTTCAGCTCCTGATAGGCAGCCTTGATCTGCGCCGGATCGCGGGTGTTTCCGGAGTAACCCAGCTTACGCAGCGCCATCTGAAACACTTCCCGCGCATCGTCGGTCAGCAACAGGCTCTGCTTATATTCAGGCTTCCACAAATCGGCCCAACGGGTGACGCTCTTTGGATCGATCTCGTCACTGTTCACGCCAATGGCGGTCGCACCCCAGATGTAGGGAATGGAGTAATCGTTATTGGGATCGAACGGCTTGTTCAGCAGATTCGGATCCAGATTGCTGAAGTTGCTCAACTGGCTCTTGTCGATCTTCTGCAACATGCCTTCGTTACGCATTTTGGCGACAAAATAGGTTGAGGGCACCACCAGATCGTAAGCGCCATCTTTCCAGGTTTTGAGCTTGGCGTACATGCTCTCATTGGATTCATAAGTCGAGTAGATCACCTTGATGCCGGTCTCTTTGGTGAACTGTTCCAGCAGACCCGGCGGGACATACTCGGTCCAGTTATAGAAGTAGAGCGTTTTACCGTCGTCCGCCTGAGCAGACTGCATCCCCAGTGCCAGCGCGCCAGCCGCCAGCCAGTGAGACCATTTTTTCATTATCAATCCTCGGTTATTTATTTCTGTCACGCAGTAACCACTGACTGCCCGCCACCAGCAGCAACGACAGCAACATCAGAATCGTGGCGAGCGCATTCACTTCAGGCGAAACGCCCACTTTTACCATTGAGTAAATTTTCAGCGGCAATATTTCAAAGGTGGGGCCGGTCACAAACGAAGAGACCACCACATCATCCATTGACAGGGTAAAGCTCAGCAACCATCCGGCCGCGACGGCTGGCATAGCCAGCGGCAGGATAATTTTGCGCAGAATTGTGGTCTCGCTGGCACCCAGATCTTTTGCCGCTTCCAGCATCCGCACATCAAAGCCTTTCAGCCGCGAGTAAACGGTGATCACCACAAACGGCAGACAGAAGGTGATGTGGGAGAACAGCAGCGACCAGAATCCCAGCGAGATCCCCAGCAGCATAAACAGCACCAGCAGCGAAATCGCCATCACAATATCTGGCGACATCATCACCACAAACAGCATGCCGCTGACAAAAGGCTTGCCGCGAAAGCGATAGCGATAGAGCGCTACCGCAGTGAGCGAGCCTATCAGCGTCGCACAGCTGGCCGACAGCACGCCCATGATCAGCGAATGCTGCGCCGCCTGCAGCAGGCTGTCGTTGTTCAGCAGCAGGTGATACCACCGGGTAGTGAACCCTTGCCAGTTAATGCCAAAGCGGGAAGCGTTGAACGAATTCACGATTAAAATCACAATCGGAATATAGAACCAGGCATAAATGAGCGTCATAAAACTGCCGCGTAACAGGCGTGTCATCATCCTAAATCCACCTTGTTATTCAGCAGTCGCGCAACGCGCCAGTAAATCAGCAGCAGCAGGCCCATTAACAGCGTCATCACAATGCTGGTGGCGGCACCAAACGGCCAGTCTCGAATGTTGAGGAACTGACTCTTGATCACGTTGCCAATCAGCAGGTTTTTCGCACCGCCCATCAAATCCGCCACATAGAACAGCCCCATCGCCGGGATCAACACCAGCAGGCATCCGGCGATAATTCCCGGCATGGTGAGCGGCAGGATGATGCGGAAAAAGGTCTGTATTTTTCCGGCACCCAAATCACGCGCCGCTTCGAGCAGCGGTTTATCCAGCTTCTCCAGACTGGAGTAAAGCGGCAGCACCATAAACGGCAGCAGAATGTAGATCAGCCCGAGCACCACCGCTTCCGGGGTATAGATAATACGAAACGGCTTATCGATCAGGCCGATCGACAGCAGAAAATCATTCAGCCAGCCGCGGGTACTGAGGAATATTTTCAGCCCATAGATGCGGATCAGTGAGTTGGTCCAGAACGGAACTATCAACAGAAACAGCATCAGCGGACGCAGTCGCGCCGGTAACATCGTCAGGCACCAGGCGAACGGGTAGCCCAGCAGCAGGCAGCAGAGGGTGGCAATCAGCGCCATATTAAGCGAATGCAGCAGCACTTCGGCATACAGCGGATCAAGCAGGCGCGTGTAGTTGCTAAGGGTAAATACCGCGCTGACAAAGTGTGCATCGTCACGTGTCAGGAAGCTGGTGATAAAAATCATCAGATTGGGCAGAAAGACAAACAGCGCCAGCCAGCCAACTATCAGCGCAATGACGCTTTTCTGGAAACCATTACGCATCAGCTTCATACGGCAATACCACCTCCCAGCTGGGCACCCAGTTCACCGCCATTTTCTGGTTCAGTGAGTGGTCAAAGTCAGGATCGTCTTCATTAAAGAACTCGCTCACCGTTACCAGCTTGCCGTTCTCCAGTTCTACGGTAGATTCCAGCGTCATGCCTTTGTAGTTACGCTCACGGATATAACCGATCAGGCCGTCAGCCGCGCTATCACCATGAATCTCCTCCACCCGCAAATCCTCCGGGCGCAGCATCACGTGCAGCCGATCGCCTGGCCGGACCGGGAAAGCACAGTGGATATCACACTCACGACCTTCCACTCTGGCGCGTATTAATGGCGCGCTGTCGCTGGCGATCACTTCGGCATCAAAGACGTTGATCTCACCGATAAAGCGGGCGACAAACAGATTATCAGGCTCTTCGTAGATCTCACGTGGCGTGCCATCCTGCACAATTTTCCCGTCGCGCATCACCACAATCCGATCGGACATGGTCAGCGCCTCTTCCTGATCGTGGGTGACGAAAACAAAGGTAATACCCAGCTTGCGCTGTAGCGCTTTTAGCTCATTCTGCATCTGCTTACGCAGCTTGTAGTCCAGCGCAGAGAGTGACTCGTCCAGCAGCAGAACTTTTGGCCGGTTAACGACCGCGCGGGCGATAGCGACGCGCTGTTGCTGTCCGCCCGACAGCTGATGGGGACGCCGATCGGCAAAGCTTTCCAGCTGCACCATTGCCAGCGCATCATTAACCCGGGTAGTGATTTGTGCCGCCGGCGTTTTTTGCATCCGCAGACCAAACGCGACGTTCTCAAATACCGTCATATGCGGGAACAGCGCGTAGCTCTGAAACACCGTATTGACGTGGCGGTGTTCGGCCACGGTGTCAGTAATATCCTGATTGTCCAGCAGGATGCGACCGCGATCCGCCTCTTCCAGACCGGCGATCAGTCGCAGAATGGTGGTTTTGCCGCAGCCCGACGGACCGAGCAGGGTAATAAATTCGCCGTGATGAATGGTCAGATTAAAATCATCAATGATGGTTTTGCCATCGAAAGCTTTACTGATGCCAGAAAGCGTAACCAGCGCCTGCTGTGCGCGTGTTTGCGTCATTTTAGTCTCAGTCTGTCAAAGGTCGAACAGGTTACAGCATAGCCGTCTAATGCGGCCAGCCAGCAAGAAGGGGCGGATGATACCTGAAAAATGTGGCAATGCCATGTTTTGACCCCACCGGGCAGGCGATAATCAGGATTGTTAACAACACATTGCGAGACTTGCCGCAACAATCTCACAATCCGGCTTTTTTTTCGGCGTGATCGCTTCCCCAAATGGGATCGACAGCGCTAACCTGTCTGCTGATGATTTGACGCAACGTTGCGTCCGGCTGGTCTGTGAATAATAACGGACGGCACTTTTAAAGGATGGGATATGGAACAGTTACTTGAGCGTTTTTTGAGTTACGTCGCAGTCGAAACCCAGGCAAAACCGCAGGCGCGTCAGGTGCCAAGCAGTGAAGGGCAGTGGACGCTGGCGCGTCAGCTGCAGGAAGAACTGCTGGCGTTGGGTTTTGTTGACGTCACGTTAAGCGATCACTGTTGCGTCATGGGCACGCTGCCGGCCAATGTAGACTGGCCAACGCCGGTGATTGGTTTTATCTCCCATATGGATACCTCGCCTGACTTTACCGCGAAACATGTTAATCCGCAGATTATTGAGAATTACCGCGGCGGTGACATTGCGCTGGGCAATGGCGATGAGATCCTTTCGCCGGTGATGTTTCCGGTGCTGCACAAGCTGATCGGCCACACGCTGATTACCACCGATGGCAAAACCCTGCTGGGCGCGGACGACAAGGCCGGTATTGCCGAAATTATGACGGCGATGGCGCGGCTGGCGGACAGCGATATTCCGCATGGTGCCATCCGCGTCGCCTTTACGCCCGACGAAGAGATTGGGCGCGGCACCTCGCATTTTGATGTCGAAGGCTTTGCCGCTGACTGGGCCTACACCGTTGATGGCAGCGACCTGGGGGAGTTTGAGTATGAAAACTTTAATGCCGCCTCCGCCACGGTCAAAATCGTGGGCAATAATGTGCATCCTGGCTCAGCCAAAGGGGTGATGGTTAACGCGCTGGATCTGGCCAATCAGTTTCATGCTGCCGTGCCGGCCAATGAAAAACCGCAGTACACCGAAGGCTATGAGGGCTTCTATCATCTGCACCAGATGAAAGGCACGGTTGAACACGCTGAGCTGCACTACATTATTCGCGACTTTGATACCGACAGTTTTGAGCAGCGCAAACAGACGCTACAGCAGATTGCGACGGAGATGACCAAAACCCTGCATAAAGATTGTTCCGTCACCGTAGAGATCACCAACAGCTATCGCAACATGCGTGAAAAGGTGGAACCTTTCCCGCATATCATTGAGTTAGCGCTACAGGCGATGCGTGACTGCGCTATTGAGCCGGTGGTCAAACCGATTCGCGGCGGTACTGACGGATCCGCGCTGTCATGGAAAGGCTTGCCGTGTCCGAACCTGTTTACCGGCGGCTACAACTATCACGGCAAACATGAATTTGCCTCGCTGAATATCATGGCGAAGTCAGTGGAGGTGATTGTGCGGTTGTCGGAACTGGCGGCGCAGAAGAAAGGTTAAGTTGCGAACGGGGTTTTACTGAAGCAGGCTCTCTGCCGCTAATGGCGGAGAGCCTGATGAGGAGATTGGCTTGCGGAGGGCTTGCGGAGGGCAGGCGGCGGGTGCGTCTGCCCTCCAGGTCAGTTATTCTTCGCCAAAATACCAGTATCCGGCATTCACCAGACCGGCAATCTGCGCCAGCACCGCCGGATCGTCCAGCGCATCCCCGAGATCTTCCAGCGTGATGCGATAATGATGCGCCAGCACGGCCATCACTTCAGGATGTGAACATTCAACCCGCTCACCGTTGACGTAGACCGCATCGCCAATTGTCAGGACCCGCAGGCCACCTAACCGGCTCAGCGCATCACCCTGTTGCAGCGCGTCATAAATCTCATCAGGCTGATAAGGCGGCTCTGGCGGCGCGACATCCAGCTCATGACGGGATTGAGAAATAAACTCGCCAAACCACTGAGCAAAGTGTTCCGGTTGGTTGATCACGTCCAGCATCACCTGACGGACGCCTTCAATCTCCTGCGGCAGGATCTGTGAAGGACACTCGCGCGACGGCACGTCCGGATCGCTAAAGCGCAGGCTGCCCAGCTCGTTGGACAGCGCGTAATCGGCAAAGCCGCTGATCAGTTCACGTCCGCTTGGCGCACGGAAACCCACCGAATAGTTCAGCGCATTTTCCAGCGAATAGCCTTCGTGCGGGAATCCAGGCGGAATGTAGAGGATATCGCCCGGCTCCATCTCTTCATCAATAATGGCATCGAACGGTTCCACCTGCAGCAGATCCGGATGAGGGCAATGCTGCTTCATCGGCACTTTTTCACCGACGCGCCAGCGGCGACGGCCACTGCCCTGAATAATGAAGACGTCATACTGATCGAAATGCGGACCGACACCGCCTCCCGGCACCGCGAACGACACCATCAGGTCATCGATACGCCAGTCAGGCAAAAAGCGGAAAGGGCGCATCAGGGCGGCAGAAGGTTCATGCCAGTGATTAACCGCCTGCACCAGCAGCGACCAGTTATTCTCACCCAGATGGTCGTAGCTCTCAAACGGGCCGTGACTGACCTGCCATTTGCCATCCTGATGGCTCACCAGGCGGCTATCTACCTCGTTTTCCATCGCCAGTCCGGCCAGTTCATCCGGAGAAAGGGGATCGACAAAGTTTTTGAAGCCACGCTTCAGTACCACCGGGCGTTTTTGCCAGTAGCGTTGAATAAAATCGGGCCAGTTGAGATCGAGCTGATAGTCCATACAAGGGTTCCGCTTAGGGCTGTAAATGCCAGCAAGTATAACAGCCCGGACGGTTTTCTACTCGCGGCGATGTTCGACTTCCTGGCGCTGAAAGACTACTTCCATCCGGGTGCCACCCAGTGCGCTGCCTGAAGCGATAACCTTACCCGCATATTGCTCAAGTATATCCAGCACCACCGCCAGCCCCAGTCCCTGACCGGGGCGCAGGGTGTCGGCGCGCTGACCGCGGACAAACACCAGATCGCGTTTGCTCTCCGGAATACCGGGACCGTCGTCGTCTATGTAGAGATGCAGCGCTTTTTCGCTCTGATAAGCGCTGACTTCAATAAACTCGAGGCAATATTTACAGGCGTTATCCAGCACGTTACCCATCACTTCCATAAAATCGTTCTGGTCGCCGACGAAAGTGAGTTCCGGTGAGATATCGAGGGTGATTGCCACCCCTTTACGCTGATAAACCTTGTTCAGCGCCGAACACAGGCTGTCGAGCAGACCGGAGACCGAATGCAGGTCGCGCTGCAGCGGATTGTGATCGGCCTGCATACTGGCGCGATGCAGGTAATAACCGACCTGTTGCGAGATGCGGCTGATCTGCTCCAGCATCACCGGTTCAGCCTCTTCTACCGTCAACTCTTTGCCGCTGCGTAGCGACCGCAGGGTGCTTTGCAGTACCGCCAGCGGGGTTTTCAGGCTGTGCGTCAGGTCCGACAGAGTGGTGCGATAACGGGTATAGCGCTGCCGTTCGTTCGTCAGCAGCAGGTTGAGGTTGCGCACCAGGCTGCGCAATTCCTGCGGCGGATTATCATCCAGTTTTTCACGCTGGCTGGTCTCCAGTTCCCGCACCTGCTGAGTCAGTGCGCCAATCGGACGCAGGCTCCAGTGCGCCGCCAGCCACAGCAGCGGCACGATCAGGATCAGGTTAGCCGCCAGCACATAGCTGAACCATGACCACACCACATCCGAATGCTGTAACTCCTGCGGGATCGAGTCGACCACCACAATGGTCAGCGCTGGCAGATTGGTGGTAGCGTCATAGCGGTTAACCGCAACGGAGTGGGTGAAGGTATCGTCACTGTCGGTATCCCAGGCATGCAGTCGCCGTTTCGCGCTGAGGTTATCCCCCATCGCCGCCAGGCTGGTGCCGTTGCTGGTATCAATCTCGTAGAAATCCGGTTTGATCAGCCAGTCACGGTGGATTTTCTTGCGGATCTCCGGCACGTCGCGTTGCTGCCACAGCAGCTTGCCGTGCTCGTCGTAAATGAACACCAGCGTCGGGAAGTTAAGCGTCATCCGTTCCGGCTGGGCAATGGTGAGCTGATTGTCATGCCACTGCGCCAGCGTAAAGAACAGGTTGCTTTCGCCCCGCATCACCCGATAGGTGTTTTTATCGAAGCTCACCACATAGCCAATAACCGCGACCATGCCATAGGAGAGGGAGAGGAACAGGACAATCGCTGCGGAGGCCAGCAGAAAACGGGCGCGCAGCGAAATCGGGCGATAACGACTAAACCAGGACATGGTCAGAGATCAAAGCGGTAACCCTGGCCACGCACGGTGGCGATGACGTCGGCGGGATGCAACGCCAGAATCTTTTTGCGCAGACGCCCCATCAGCACGTCGATGGTGTGGCTTTCACGCAGTTCTGCGTCGGGATAGAGTTGCAGCATCAGCGAATCCTTGCTCACCACTTTACCGGCGTTGCGAATCAGGGTTTCGACGATGGTATATTCAAAGGCGGTCAGCTTCACCGGCTGCTCATTCACCGTCAGTTCGCGACGGGACAAATCAACCTGAAACGGCGACATATCGATGATCTGCGATGCGTGGCCGCTATTGCGCCGCATCAGCGCCTGCAGCCGAGCCGCCACCTCTTCAATATGAAACGGCTTGGTGACGTAATCATCCGCACCGGCTTCCAGCGCTTCCACTTTTGCCTGCCAGCCTTCACGGGCGGTCAGCACCAGAATCGGCTGACGCACGGCATCACTGCGCCAGCGGCGGATCAGTGACATGCCATCTTCATCCGGCAGGCCTAAATCGACCAGCGCGATGTCCGGCAGGTGCTCGCGAAGAAAATAGTCGGCTTCTTTGGCGTCTTCGGCGGCATCAACCTGATGGCCCATATCACGTAACTGCACGGCGAGATGATGGCGCAGCAGAGCATTGTCTTCCACTACCAGAACACGCATAGGAATTCCTTACTATCTGAATGAGTCAAATTGCAGAAAGTATACGCGAAATGAACTAAACAAGATGTTAACGCAGACCGGCCTGAACCGGTCTGCGGAGGGGATTATTTCAGATCGTCAACCATCTGGATAGCACGGCCGATATAGTTGGCTGGCGTCATCTGCTTCAGACGCACTTTTTCCTCTTCCGGCAGCGCCAGGCTGTCGATAAAGGCCTGCATGCCCGCCGCATCAACCCGTTTGCCGCGCGTCAGCTCTTTCAGCTTCTCGTACGGCTTTTCAATGCCATAACGGCGCATCACCGTCTGGATCGGTTCGGCCAGCACTTCCCAGTTGTGATCCAGTTCATCGAGCAGACGATCGCGGTTCACTTCCAGTTTTGAAATACCTTTCAGCGTTGCCTGATAGGCGATCAGCGCATAGCCAATACCGACGCCGAGGTTACGCAGTACGGTGGAGTCGGTCAGGTCGCGCTGCCAGCGGGAGACCGGCAACTTGCTGGCCAGATGCTGCATCACCGCGTTTGCCAGACCCAGATTGCCTTCGGAATTTTCGAAATCGATCGGGTTCACTTTGTGCGGCATGGTTGAGGAGCCGATTTCGCCAGCGATGGTTTTCTGTTTGAAATGATTCAGCGCCACGTAGCCCCAGATATCACGATCGAAATCGATCAGGATGGTGTTGAAGCGGGCGATGCAGTCGAACATCTCTGCGATGTAGTCATGCGGCTCAATCTGGGTGGTGTAGGGGTTCCAGCTGATCCCCAGCGAAGTGACAAAACGCTCGCTCAGCTGATGCCAGTCAACTTCCGGATACGCGGCGATGTGGGCGTTATAGTTACCGACCGCACCGTTGATTTTGCCCAGCACCTCAATCTGGCTCAGCTGACGCAGCTGGCGCTCCAGACGATAGGCGACATTGGCCATCTCTTTGCCCATGGTGGACGGCGTGGCGGGCTGGCCATGCGTGCGGGAGAGCAGCGGAATATCACGGTATTCTGACGCCAGGCCTTTTACAGCGGCGATCAGCTGCTGCCAGTAAGGCAGGATCACCTCGCGGCGCGCGGTTTCCAGCATCAGCGCATGAGAGAGGTTGTTGATATCTTCGGAGGTGCAGGCGAAGTGAATGAACTCAGATACCGCATGCAGGGCAGGGACGTCCGCCACTTTCTCTTTCAGGAAATATTCGACCGCTTTAACGTCGTGATTGGTGGTGCGCTCAATGGTCTTGATGCGCGCCGCATCGTCTTCCGAAAAGTTGCTGACAATCGCGTCAAGGAAAGCGTTTGCGTCGGCATCAAATGCAGGAACTTCCTTGATCTCTGCGGTCGCGGCCAGTTTTTGTAACCAGCGAACTTCAACCTCAACGCGGAATTTCAGCAAACCAAATTCGCTAAAAATCGCACGCAGCGGGCTGACTTTATCGCCGTAACGACCATCGACAGGTGAGACGGCGGTCAGAGAGGATAATTCCATCAGTGCAACTCCTGAATCATTTAACAGTATTTTGCCGCACCGACTTAGTAAGTCAGTGGCAGCCGGGATAAGAGGGTCTTTGCTTCACGCAGCAAACGCTGGCGCGAAAACATCAGTTGCAGACGGCCACCGCCGACCTGCTGCCACAAAACGGCGGCACGAATGCCGGCTAACAGCGTGGCCCGGACTTTACTCTGCAACTGCGGGTTCTGCAGCACGGCGGGTGAACCGGTCACCTGGATACGCGGACCTAACGGGCTGATAACGTCAACGTAGATGCCGGCCATAGCGCTCAGAATGGTATCGGATTCCAGTTCGTAGTGCGCCAGCTGACGGTCGAGCTGGCTGATACGCTGGGCCAGCGTCGCCATCGCTGATTTATTGGCGCTGAGCTTACGTTCCAGCACCATCATGCTAAGGGTATAACGCGTCAGTTCAGCGCCCGCGCCCTGACGACTGCTGCTGTTGAGCACCGCCATCAGGGTTTCGAGGCCGAGGCGCAGGTTGGCTTCATTGTTGCCAAACACCGCCAGCGTCGAGCTGGGATTGAGATCCAGCACGCTGCGCAGCGTCACGGTAAACGCCTCGGGCTGACAGTGACCCTGCTGTGCCAGCTGCTGCACCAGATGGGCCGACTGACAGATGCCTGCCAGCGCCAGTGTGATTTCCTGATAGTTCTTAGCCACGGTTACTCCTGTTTACGCGTCATGAACGCCGGGTTAAGGCGGCTTATTTTGCGACTAACGGCAGACGCTCTTCGATAATGCCGCCACCCAGGCAGACCTCGCCAAGATAGAACACCGCAGATTGTCCGGGCGTGACCGCCGCGACAGGTTCATCAAAACGGACTTCAATCCGGTCTTCGCCATGCGGGATGATCTCACACGGGATGTCGGTCTGGCGATAGCGGGTTTTAACCGTACAGCGCAGCGGAGCCGCGATTGGCTGACGATCGACCCAGTGCAGCTGCTGCGCGATCAGGCCGACCGACATCAGACGCGGATGATCGCCACCCTGTGCGACAATCAGGCGATTGCGCGCCACATCTTTGTCGACCACATACCAGGGATCATCTTTGCTCTCTTTCAGGCCGCCGATACCCAGACCTTTGCGCTGGCCCAGCGTATGGTACATCAGACCCTGATGTTCGCCGACGATCTGACCGTCCACGGTCTCAATCTCACCGGGCTGAGCCGGCAGATAACGCGCCAGGAAGTCACGGAATTTGCGCTCACCGATAAAGCAGATGCCGGTAGAGTCTTTCTTTTTGGCGGTAATTAAATCCAGCTGTTCAGCGATGCGGCGCACCTCGGGCTTTTCCAGCTCGCCGACCGGGAACAGACTCTGAGCAATCTGCTGGTGGCTCAGGGTATACAGGAAGTAACTCTGATCTTTGTTGCCATCCAGGCCGCGCAGCAGCTGGCTCTGACCCTCTACGTCCTGACGACGAACATAGTGGCCGGTGGCAATGAAATCCGCGCCGAGATCTTCAGCCGCGAACTCGAGGAACGCTTTGAATTTGATCTCTTTATTGCACAGGATATCGGGGTTCGGCGTACGACCCGCTTTATACTCTTCGAGGAAGTGCTCAAAGACGTTATCCCAGTATTCAGCGGCAAAGTTGACCTTGTGCAGCTTAATACCCAGTTTGTCGCACACCGCTTGCGCATCCGCCAGATCGTCCGCGGCAGTACAATATTCCTCGCCATCGTCCTCCTCCCAGTTCTTCATGAACAGGCCTTCGACCTGGTAGCCCTGCTGTTGCAGTAACCAGGCGGAAACGGAAGAATCGACGCCGCCGGACATACCGACGATCACTTTTTTCTGGCTGTTGTCAGACATGACACGCTCGCATAACGATAAAAAAACAGGCGGCGCATTCTACCATGCAGAAGACGGGCGCGCACCCTCATGAAACGGCCAGCGGAACGCGCTGACCAGATGTAACGGATAGCGCGCGCCCTGTTGCCACAGCCGTACGCTTTCCGCCACCAACGGTGAACGCAGGTTAGACGCGGTGAGAATCTGCGCTGGCGGCAACCACCAGCAGCAATCGATATCGCTATCCTGCGGCTGGGTTGGCTGCTTTTTGGCCAGATCGAGGCCAAACAGAAAACGCACAAAAGGCGTATTATCAGGCGCTATCCACTGATGAACGGTGATGAAATAGGCCATTTCTGCCGCGATACCGGTCTCTTCATATAATTCACGTTGCGCGGCTTGCTGCAGCGTTTCGTCCGCTTCAAGGTGTCCGGCTGGCTGATTCCAGGTAGGCTGTCCCTTAATGGTCTCTTCTACCACCAGCAGTTCACCTTCCGCCTGCACTAAACAGGCGACCGTGACATGAGGTTTAAACATCGTTCCTCCGGAATTGTTAACCTGACGTTATAAAAAATCGCCCTGTCAGGCTGGACTGTCGTCAGCATCGCGCCATGCGCCGGGTGCCAGATTATCGAGCGTATAGCCGCCCATCGCATAACGGATCAGCCGCAGAGTTGGAAAACCAATATGGGCCGTCATCCGGCGCAGCTGGCGGTTGCGGCCCTCATACAGCGTCACTTTAAGCCACTGGGTCGGGATATTTTTACGCTCGCGAATCGGCGGCTGGCGCGGCCAGAGCCACGCCGGTTCGACGACTTTCTCGACCTGCGCCGGCAGGGTTGGGCCATCTTTCAGACTAACCCCATCCCGCAACGGTTGCAGGTCGCTCTCCTGCGGCTCGCCTTCGACCTGAACATAGTAGATCTTGCCGGTGCGTTTGCCGGGCTGGGTTAGCGCGGCCTGTAAGGCACCCTCGTTGGTCAGTACCATCAACCCTTCGCTGTCGCGATCGAGACGGCCCGCGGCATAGACCCCGGCCACGCTGATGAAATCTTTCAGGGTACGACGGCCCGCTTCATCGGTGAACTGTGGCAAAACATCGAAGGGTTTGTTAAACAGCACCACGCGGCGCGGCGCGGCACTACGCTCAGGGGCCCGTCGCGCATCACGCGTCGGGCGGCTGAATCGTTTATCCTGGTGAATTCGTTGAGATGTTTTTCGCATGGGCTTTGCAGTCAGAAACAATGGGCGCATTATAACGCGAAATTGCGGTGATTGGCGTGACGGAAATATTCAAGTAGTATTGACCCGCATCTTACAAATCATTAACAAAATCGCCTAGGAGAGGTTAATGGAAAGCAAAGTAGTTGTTCCGGCGGAAGGTCAAAAAATCACCCTGAACCAGGGCAAACTGGTTGTCCCGAATAATCCGGTCATTCCTTACATTGAGGGTGACGGTATCGGCGTTGATGTTTCACCAGTGATGCTGAAAGTGGTCGACGCTGCGGTGAAGAAAGCCTACAACGGCGAGCGCAAAATCTCCTGGATGGAGATTTACACCGGTGAGAAATCCGTGGAACTTTACGGCCAGGACGTCTGGCTGCCACAGGAAACCCTCGACTTAATTAAAGAATATCGCGTTGCCATCAAAGGCCCACTGACCACCCCGGTCGGCGGCGGTATTCGTTCACTGAACGTTGCCCTGCGTCAGGAGCTGGACCTCTACGTCTGCCTGCGTCCGGTACGTTACTACAAAGGCACGCCAAGCCCGGTTAAACGTCCTGAAGAGACCGACATGGTGATCTTCCGTGAAAACTCCGAAGATATCTATGCCGGTATCGAGTGGAAAGCGGGTTCTGCCGAAGCGGACAAAGTGATCAAGTTCCTGCGCGAAGAGATGGGCGTGAAGAAAATTCGCTTCCCTGAGCAGTGTGGTATCGGCGTTAAGCCGTGCTCGGAAGAGGGTACCAAGCGTCTGGTACGCGCGGCAGTGGAATACACCATCACCAACGATCGTGATTCCCTGACTCTGGTCCACAAAGGCAACATCATGAAGTTCACCGAAGGCTCGTTCAAAGACTGGGGTTACCAGTTAGTGAAAGAAGAGTTCGGCGGCGAACTGATCGACGGCGGCCCGTGGATGAAGTTCAAAAACCCGAACACCGGTAAAGAGATCATCGTTAAAGATGTGATTGCCGATGCGTTCCTGCAGCAAATCCTGCTGCGTCCGGCTGAATATGACGTTATCGCCTGTATGAACCTGAACGGTGACTACATCTCCGACGCCCTGGCGGCGCAGGTTGGCGGTATCGGTATTGCACCAGGCGCTAACATTGGTGATGAGTGCGCGCTGTTCGAAGCCACGCACGGTACTGCACCTAAGTATGCCGGTCAGGATAAAGTGAACCCAGGTTCAGTGATCCTGTCAGCAGAAATGATGCTGCGTCACATGGAATGGTTCGAAGCGGCAGACCTGATTGTTAAAGGTGTTGAAGGCGCTATCGCTAACAAGACCGTGACTTACGATTTCGAACGCCTGATGGATGGCGCTAAACTGCTGAAATGTTCAGAGTTTGGTGACGCGATCATCGAAAATATGTAATCCCTGACGGGATGACGTGGATTAAAAACGGGAGCGGAAACGTTCCCGTTTTTTTATGGAAAAACTGGCTCGCCAGCCAGAGCGCATCCGGCGTCAGGCTGGAAAAACTAAGGTCATACTAAAACCTGGCAACAGCCGCGCTAACCGTCTCACCTGGCCGCTGACGGCGTTACTGTGAGCTGATCAGTGGCAATTCGGCTGGCTTCAACCCGTCCCGGGCAAGCCTTGTTTAATTCACTTTCAAGCACGCTATCCGCAGCATGTTCGGTCAGCCGTTTGAATCTGAGCCTGCGTTTAAGACCATCTTCTGAACAGTCATGCGCCTCAGCAAGCTGAACCGCGGCGCTGTAAGCGTTGTAACACCCATTGGCATCAGAAACGTGCTGCTTACACTCGCTGAACCGATCAAAAGTGATGTCGGGATGCGCGATCAGCCAGGCAATCTGCGGATTGACCTTTATTCCCTTAATCACCGCGGGCAGGGTCAGATAACTCAATACCACCGCCAGTATGGTGGTGAGATACATAAAGCGCTGGTAGGGCACAGGATTTCCTTCTGTCTGGCGCTGGGGTTGCGTAGCGTCGATTGTGACCAGCCCTGACCCAATCGGCCATCAATCAGAGCCAGTAAAGCGCCGATCACCCAGGCAGAACAATCGAATTATCGGCAGACCAGAACGATATCGTCGTTGCGGTCACCCCGACGTTCGCTGTTCTGCCCGCTCGTGACGTTGAAAAGTAACCCGCCGCCAGAAACGGAGTGTGTTGTGGGGGGTGCATTTTTACTTCGCAGATTAATAGTAACAACCGCAATTATTGTTAAGCCGGTAACTCCGCACAATGAGATGATTCTTACGCCCCTTCAAGAGCTAAGCCATTGCGAGTGCCGGAGATAAGCGCCGGGTGGGGCATGTTCTCAGGCTGCCAGCAGGGCGGCCTGTTTTATTTGTTGCCTGCTTTACCCTTTCCGCTATTCCCGCTATTGAACCAACCCCGATCTGCGCTGACTAATTGCTGACTTATGCCGTCACGGTTATCCCTTTGCGGACGCCAGTGGCGAGCCTTATTTTTAGCCAGCCAGACGGCATAGCCGCTGCGCAAAGGATGTCAGAGATGCGGGTTTTGATTATTTGCCGGGATAATATTGGCGATACCTTACTGACTACGCCGCTGATCAGCGCGCTGCATCAGTCATGTGAGCATCAGGTTGATGTGTTAACCAACAATTATGCGGCACCGGTACTGCAGCACAATCCTGATATCCGGCAACTGTTTTACTATACCAAGTCGCATCATCGCGAGGCGGGACAGGGCAGAATCGCCTGCCTGCTGCAGCGTCTGCAACTGATGCTGACGCTGAAAAAGAACCGATACGATACGGTGATTCTGGCGAAAAGCCGCTGGGATCAGCATGGCCTGAAGTGGGTGAAAATGGTGCGTCCGGGGCAGGTGATTGCGCTGGGAGAAGAGCCACATCCGCTGATCACCCACTTGTTAGCGCCGCAGGCATCCGCGCAGGCTCATATCGCTGAGATCCTGTACAGTCTGGCCCGTCCTTTCAACCTTGCCGCCGCTGCGCCGGGCAAGCTGACGCTGATGCCGGATGCAGAGATTGCCGCCGACCTGCGAAAAAGCTACGCCATCGACTCCTCTCAGCCGGTCTATGCATTACAAATCAGCGCCCGTAAGCCGAGCCAGCAGTGGCCAGCTGAGCGCTTTGCTGAACTGGCCGAAACCCTCGCCGCCCGGCATTCATGCCAGATCATGCTGTTGTGGTCGCCTGGTCGTCGCGATAATCCGCGCCATCCTGGCGATGACGAGAAGGCCCACGAGATTATGGCGCTGTGCCCGCAGCTGGCGCTGAAAGCGGTGGCGACCACCAGCCTGCCGCAATTGATTGCGGCGATGTCGTTGTGTCAGGGACTGGTCACCAGTGATGGCGGGGCGATGCATATCGGGGCGGCGCTTGGTCTGCCGGTTGTGGCGATGTTTGGCGACAGCGATCCGGCCTGCTGGCATCCGTGGCAGGTGAAGCATCAGGTACTGCAACCGGCATCGCGTGACGTGACCTCGCTCAGCAGCCGCGAGGTATACGACGCGTTTGCGAACACCGTTATTCAGTCATTCCCCTCAGGCCAGCGGCCCAGGCTGGCCGCCTCACACAGTAATGCTACCGTCAGTGGACGGTAGGGTAAGCCTGCACTGAACCCCAACCGCCCGGCCAGCACCAACAGCGCGGAAGGTGACGCCGGAAAATAGCGGGTCTCATCGTAGCGTTTTGAACAGACGTCAAAGGTAATAAAAAAATCACTCATCAGTATCGCGAATTCCACCTCACTCAGCGGCAACTGCTGCAGGTAGAAGTCGTGACGATCAATTTTCCTGAACCGGCCAAACACCGTTGGCTGATTATGGTACTCAATCAAATCGATCACTGCTTGTGGCGAACAGGGCTTGCGGGACGTCTCCATTATCCCACCAGCTGGGTCACGGCCTGATGGACTTCCTCAGCCTTGATTGAGGCCATCGGATGTTGTGAGGCGTGGCGTTCCGGACGATGGATAACGATATGGCGATCGCTGTCCTGACACGGACCGGTATAACGCGGGTTGGCGGTGGAGAACAGGCTGACGGTGGGAACCTGTGCCGCGACAGCGATGTGCAGCGGGCCGGTATCACCGGTGACCAGCAAATCCAGGCTGCGGATCAGCGTAATCAGTCCGCTGAGATTGGTTTTACCCGCCATTGGCGTGACGTTTTTACGGTATTGCAGCGGCAGGCTGTCGATAAATTGCTGCTCAAGCGGCTGCTCTGCTGCGGTGCCGGTGACAATGATTTCACAGTCAGGCCAGCTCTCCAGCAAGTCCGTGGCCAGCTGGCTAAAATGCGCCAGCGGCCAGCGCCGGATATCTTTCGACGCGCCCAGCTGAAACCCAATCCGCCGATGGGCACAGGGTGCAGCGGCCGGGCTGTCCAGCCCCGGCAAATGCATCTCCGTCTGGTGGGTTTCGGCACCCAGCGATTCTACTAATTTTAATTTGCGCTTAATGGTGTGATCGTCGAAATAACCCGAGTAATGGTCAAGGTGTTTATTTAATAGCGTGGATTCGCTGCCATAGTGATCGCGAATTATTGTCTGGCTGCCGGTGATAACCGAACTCAAAATATCGTACGGAAAATGGGCGTGTAATATCACGGACAGGTCGGGTTTTTTACGTCGCAGCTTGAATAGCAAGGGTAAAAAATTCAGCAGTTTATTATCCCAGATATAGATATCGTCAAACCAGTGATAGCGGGTGACTAAATCTTTATTTTTCTTACTGGAGACCAGAATAAATTTACTGGTGGGAAAACGGTTTTTCAGGCTCCAGATTGCCGGCGTATTCATCAGGAAGTCTCCCAGCGCGGTGGTGGAGTAGATAACCACCGTCTCTGGTGTCAGACCCTGCAGGCTGTGGGGTTTTTTCCGGCTGGAGAATCGGGAATAAAGCGTTAACAACCGATCTATCAGATAAATCTTTTTTTTCTTCACGTCTGGATTCTCTTAAACGTATTAATTTTATTGAACAGAAAGCAGTATGAAGAATTAGATAATAAGGTAACGGGGAAAGTTCATTCTCATGGCTTATTTCAGGTGGCCGTAGAGCAAGCGTTGAACTTATAAACAGTCTTTTTACTGTATATGAGTATAATCTTTACAATAGGGCGTTGGCGTAAGGGAAATATTCAGGAATGGATTAGGATGATTCTGCAAATTAATATAAGTGAGAGGATGTTTTTTTATTTTATCAGTGATTAATAGTCGGGTAATTATTAGTCTGCATGCTATTTATATGACTGCCCGCTTAACTATCTGCCGGACAGATGAAACAGCCCCCGGCAACGGTGCCGGGGGAGCGTGTTATGACTGAGGCTGACCGACCGGGCCTGAACCCAGCGTACCGCCTGGTGAAGACTGACCGCTTGGCGCATGAGGACGGCCATCTTCTTTAATCGCGCTGCTCTGGTGTGAACAGCCTGCCAGTGACGTCAGGGTTGCTGCAACCAGCAACAGGGCAGGGAATGCTTTCATGTGACCACCTTTTATTTATTCAGAAAAGTAAAAAGAATCTGTAAGCACGTACCTGACTAAGCCTGGTTGAAAAATAACATTCAGCCTGAAGGGATCTGATTTTTCAGAGATTTCTCAGCACCGGGCGGGACGCGACAGCCAAAAAAAAACGGAAGCCAGCGGCTTCCGTTCTGTCACGTATTCTGCCGAATTACTTGCGGCCCAGCAGGAAGCCGATGAATACGCCCACGCCTGCGGCAACAGCCAGACCGGCAAAAGGATTAGACTGAACCTGATCCTTGATGCAATCCGCTGCATCACGCGCGGCATAACTGGCCTGGTTGGTATAACGACGGGCCGCGCCTTTCGCCTGATGCTCAGATGAACCGGTTGCTGCGCCAAATTGTTCCTGAACTGCGCCAGCGGCTTCTTTAACTTTATCTTCGATTTTTCCTGACATTTAGTGCTCCTTGGTTTTAGTGAGACTCTCCAAGCGTAGCAAAGATGGCGAACTCTGCGCCGTTAAGCGGTAAATGAAGCGGTAAAAATCGTTTCTGGCTGTGAATGGCGTTCTGTTTGCAGGCAAAGCGTTTCCTGTCTAGCCTTTGTAAAACCGGGTCGATGTTAAGCGTAATGGGAGGAGAGGCGATGAAACGTGATGTACTCAAAGAAGACGACTATGACGAAGTGTGCCGGGTGATAGGCGACGCGGTCATTATGCTGGTGGAGTGTGGCCATGAAACCAAACGCGATGATATCTATGACGTGCTGAAACGCACCCGCCAGCACCGCGCCCACAGCGAACGGGACGAGCAAAAGATGCTGGAACACGCTATCCGTTTGATCAAACCCTGAGCTTTCTGCGCCAGACCGGAAGCGTAAAACCGGCACTGAGGCCGGTTTACCTTGCCACTCCGCTACTGCAACAGCACACCCTGAATCAGACTGGCATTGACTATGGTTACCTCGTCTATCTTCAGCGCCCGCATGTAGCCTTCAACCAGCAACAGATTACTGACGTCGGTTGCCCGATAATCGCCGGTCAGTTCGCTGTCGCCTTTCCAGACCTGCTGTTTCGCCAGCGCGCTTAAGGTGGCCAGACTGTAATGCTGAGGTTTGCCTGCTAACTGATTACGGATAGAAAAACCGTGCACGCCACCAATGCCAATCACCCGGCGGCTGGCCACATCCTGCATGATTTCGGGGCTGATATCGTTACGGGCAAACAACCCGACAAAGCGCAGCACCGATTGCCGCCACGAACCAATCGGGTTTGGCGACGCGGCGTCCGGGGTGTTTTTCAGCACCGTCAGGATGAAATTCTTCAGCGTCACCGAGGCGAGCTTACCCTGATAAATATCGGCGACCGGCTGGCCCTGCTGCTGTCGCCAGGCGGTCATCTGCATCGAACCACCGCCAATATCCCACACCAGCAGCTGATCATCGCGGAGTGTCGGATCGTTAAGCGCCGCTTTCGCCGAGAGAAAACCGAGCTTTGCTTCCTGCTGCTGTGAGATGACAGTCAGTTGGGTGCGGGTCTGGCTGGCCAGCGCGGCCACCACCGCCGGACCATTGCTGGCGCGACGAAATACCGCCGTTGCCACGCCGCTGATGCGCTGCGGGTGATAACGTTGCGCATTGCTCACTAGCTGCCGCAGCGCCACTTCACCCTGATGGATAATCGCCGGACTCAGCCGGTTATCGCTGGCCGCCGACAACGCGTCGTTGTACGGCACGGCGCGCTGATCCTGATACAGCATTTTCTCGATGCGATGCTGACAGACATCCACCCGGGCGACGGCGATTTTGGTGCTGCCGGAGCCGATATCAAGGCCGGCCCGGATTTGCTGACACGCCTCGGCCGCGGCCGCGCCAGTGAACAACAGTGAACAGATCAGCGTTACAACAGGCAGCGCAAAAGGGCGCATAGCGGCTCCGGTAGCAGGGGAAAGCGGGATTAACGGGACGCCACGCAAGCCGGATACCAGCTCACCAGGAAATGGCGCAGATGGTCGAAACACCATTCGGCGTCATCAGCCTGCGGGCAATAGAACTGAATGGTGATTTTTTCATATTCGCGCTGCCGCTGACGCAGCGGTGACCAGCTCCAGTCGAGCACCGAGCGGGCATAATTTACCAGCGTGCCGGGCGGCATCTGATGTTGCTTCTCCTGCTCGGCCAGATAGAGATTAAAGCGGGCTTCAAGTTCCAGCGCCTCATCATGGCCGTGATGCGGCAGATCGGGGCGAAACGCCACGTCAACAAAGCCACATACCGCATTGGTCTGCTGCTGCCAGTCGCAGGCCAGCGTCATAAACAGTCCATCCTGCAAATTAATCTCTTCCACCAGCCGACGCAGATTGACCGAATGAGCCAGCACCGCGATCTCCTCCAGCCGGCCGGTTTCCAGCGTAAGATCGAAACCACACGGATTAACCGAGCCATCGGCATTGCGGGTGGCGGGGAAGGGGAAATCGATGTAACCGTTGTTATCCAGACGCTTTTCCATGGGAAAGAGACCTGCTGCTTGACGTTTCGTGACAATAAACCATCTGGCAGCAGGTTTCACCCCTTATGGACATGTCCAGGTAATCTGGGTGTTCTGATACGGATTGATCAGGCGGAACTGTTTATCGGACAGGCGCTGGGCATAGTAACCTTCGCGCGTGACGGCGGAAGGGACATACCTGAAACGATCAAGCGACTGCAGCGGCCCGCTGTCTACCCTGACATCATCGCGGCTGACGCTGAACGAACTCACCAGGTCAAAGATGACACCCTGCGTTTGTCCCATTGATTGGCCATAAATCGTCGATACTTCGCCGGGACATTCAATGCCTTTCGGGCCAGATGAACATCCAGTCATCAGTATGATGAATATGAAAATGCTGAGTCGCAACATGATCCTCTACCTGCTTCAGTCCCTGGGAATCTCGTGGCGCTGATTCTATCTTGTTGCGTCACTAATAGCTTGATCATAGCAGTTTCAACACCGCTTCCCATTTGCAATTTGTTTAATCGGTAAGCAACAGGAATGTAAAAGGGTGACTTTGCTAATTAATTAACGTTATTCTTGGCTTCTTTGCGCACCACTTAGGCAAAACCAGGGATAAATGATGAACGAAGAAGAAGCACATCTAATGATTATTCGTCACGCGATTGAGCAACTTGAGAGCGATAAAAAGCATCAGGTGGTCAGTTGTGCAGCGGATATTCGCGCCGCCATGCAGGCATATGACGGCGAAAATGCGGGACTGGCCCTGATGTTAGTGGCTGCAGAGGTCTCGTCAGCATAACGGCAGACAGGCCAGCGTAACCGATCCGGACGCTGGCCTGATTACTTTAAAAACGCTCAACTTTTCAGATTCTCCTCCGCCCGATTCTACCTTTCACTGGTCTTATTTTACCCGCCGCATGACATTTTCTCTCACCTGTGATGTGTTAAGCTAAAAAATTGCTAATAAAATCATCCATTCAGCGGAGAGATCAGATGAAGACAGCACTGATGACCCTCGGCCTGCTGGCCTGTTATATCGCCCCCGCCTGGAGCGAGAGCGAGTTTCAGATTACCTGTCCTGGCCGTCCGACCATGACCATCTCACGCGCTGAGTACGGCTTAACCACCTTAATGTGGCCGCAGCGACACTTCCAGATTGCTGCCGGCCAGCAGCGCACCCAGTTACAGGCTGGCGATAAGGTGGCGATAACCCGCTTTCGTAACGGCGACCAGTTAATCGTTAACCAGCGCACTCAGGCGACCTTCTTTGTTTACCGCGACAGCGATAAGCTGGTGCCCTGTAGCCGCAGCGAAAAACGTGATGTCGATGCGTTGACCCTGGAGCGCTACGATGATCGTCAGCAGCCCAACTCTTAATCCCTCGTCACAGGAGCCGCTATGCAACTCAGTATCACCGATAAGGTAACACCGCAGGATCTGGATGAAGTCCGTCTGGGGCTGAATGCGTTCAACAGCAAATTTATTAATGTTGATGAGATCAAATCGATTGGGGTGTTTATCTGCGATGAGCAGGGCAGGAAGCAGGCGGGGCTGACCGGCTCAACCGCCGGCAACTGGCTGCGAATCGACATGCTGTGGGTGAGTGATACGTTGCGCGGGCAGGGCGTCGGTAGCCGGTTAATCAGGGCGGCAGAGCAGGAAGCGCGCCAGCGCGGTTGCCGTTTCGCTCAGGTCGATACCGCCAGTTTTCAGGCTCGTCCTTTCTATGAAAAGCTCGGCTTCACCCTGCGTTTCAGCCTTGACCACTATCCCCGCCAGCATCAGCGGCATTATCTGACCAAAGCTTTGTGATCAGAACAGCGGCTGCTGGCGCAAATCCAGCGGCTGCTGTTCTGCTTCATCAATCGCAGCCAGCCAGCTTTGCAGCGTCACTTTTTTCCACGACAGATGACCACGGGTGGTGCTCATCAGCACCACATCGGGTCGCAGCGTGCGGTAAAACTCCAGCGTCTGGCTCAGCTCCGCCGGATTGCTGTCCGGCACCAGCACGGTAACCCACCGGTCATGCGCCCGCGTCACCGTATCGCCGACAAACAGATAGGTCAGGCCGAGTGGCGAATGATAAAGGAAGCTGCTGCTGCCCGGCGTATGGCCCGGCGTGGGCAGCAGCTGGAAATTGCCGAAATGGGTCTCCTGCTGCGAAAACGTATCGTCAGGCTCCACGAAACGGCTGATCGGACCCAGCGAGCGGCTGTGACAGTAAAGCGCACTGCTGAAACGTTGCTGAATCAGCGCGGCACCCGGTGCAGACTCATGCCAGTGCGTCAGATAGTGGCGGATTACTCCGCCGGTATCGGCGATCACTTCATGATCGAGCGGATTTTCCACCCGGCCAATCAGCAGATTACCGCGCGGGTGACGCAGCATAAACCCATGCATCATCAGGTCGTTAACGGTATCTTCCACCGGAAATTCCGGGGTTGAGATCCACAAATCGTCATACAACGGCTTCAATGTCGATCTCCTGAAACGTTTTTTATCCGCGCAGGACGGGATGCCCGGTCGCTTGCAAATGGGCGTGCCCCTGACTGACCTGTAAGCTGGCACTGGCCCCTAAAGGCAGGGTTACGGTGTCAGCCGCATGGCCAAACGCTAACTCGCTGATCACCGGCAAGCCGCAGGTGTCGCGCAGCCGTTGCCAGACGGTGCTGAAATCAAATCCGTTGTCATATTCTGACAGGCCGGTACTGGTAAAGCTGCCGGTGACGATGGCGCGCTGGCGGGCCAGAATACCGCTCTGTTGCAGCTGAATCAGCATCCGTTCAATGCGGAACGGGTGCTCATTCACATCCTCGATCACCAGAATGCCGTTTTCGACCTGTGGCATCCACGGCGTACCGATCAGCGAACAGATCATCGCCAGGTTACCGCCCCACAGCGTACCCTGCCATTCGCCCTGATCCGGCGATTCGCTCTGCCAGTCTACGTTGACTGTAGGTGATGTCAGCGCCTGCCAGAAGTGCTGCAGGGTAAATTCAGATAAAGTCGTTGCGCCAAAATTGCCGGCCAGCATCGGCGCGCTGAAACTGATCAAGCCTACCTGCGCCAGCAGGGCGAGCTGGATCGCCGTGAAATCGCTGTGGCCGCTCAGCGCCAGTGGCTGATTCAGCAGGCGACGCTGCAGTCCCACGTAATCGATCGCGTCCAGTAACCGGCTGGCACCGTAGCCGCCGCGCACCGCCAGCACCACATCGGGCAGGGTGCTGAGCGTAGCCAGCTGGTTGATATCCGCCAGCCGCTCGGCGTCAGTGCCGGCAAAGCGCTGGAAACGGCGGGTAATCACCTGCTGGTTATCAACCTGATGGCCCGCCGCGCGCAGCCGTTCAACGCCAAGCAGGGCTGCAGGCTGATTGTGACAGTAACCGGACGGGGAGATAAGACGGATTGAACGTGAAATCATCATACTTTCCTGCTGTTAGCGCACCTGACTCAGGCCGATGATGACGAAAAGCGCCGCTGAAGTCACGGTACGGAAAGCGAATTACTGCATTTAGGATAAACGGTAATTTTGCTCTGAGTCTGTCTGGGTATGATAGCATTCGCCACTTCTGCAACGAGATGAAAAATTGCTGAAATTCCGACACCTTATCCTGTCAGCGTTATTCCTGACCGGCTGTGCCAGCGAGCCGTCGCATCATGCTGTTAAACAGCGGAATACGCCGTTAACCCAGGCACCGCCCTCCAGCGTCAATGATGCCTGGTCGATGTTTACCGAAGATGCCGCCAGTCATTATGGTGTTGATGAGAAGCTGATCAGCGCCATTATTAGTGTCGAGTCGGGTGGGAATCCGGGTGTGGTCAGCCGCTCTAATGCCGTCGGGCTGATGCAAATCAAAGCCTCTACTGCGGGTCGCGAAGTCTACCGAACGCTCGGACGCCGCGGACAGCCTTCCAACGCTGAGCTGCGCGATCCGGCGAAGAATATCGATATCGGCACCGCCTATATCCGCATCCTGCAGGACTCCGCCCTGTCGGGCATCCGCGATCCGCTGACGCTGCGTTATGCCACCATCGTCTCTTATGCCAACGGCGCTGGCGCACTGCTGCGCACCTTCTCGCGCGACCGCGATCGGGCGATTGCGATGATTAATGCGATGTCGCCGGACGAGTTTTATCAGCATGTGCAGAATAAACATCCGGCGGCTCAGGCACCGCGCTATCTGTGGAAAGTGACCACCGCTTAT
This sequence comes from Pantoea sp. PGP6, assembly GCF_053474785.1. NCBI lineage: Bacteria > Pseudomonadati > Pseudomonadota > Gammaproteobacteria > Enterobacterales > Erwiniaceae > Pantoea > Pantoea sp. PGP6. Next base: position 2,693,856 of record NZ_JBQBMA010000001.1, on the reverse strand, counting down.
CGCACCATCTGATGATCCGTCCGGCGGAGTTCACTGATGGACCCGCCGGGCGACACGCTGCTTAGCCGCGTCAGCAGGCCAGCAGCTGCCGCGCCGTCGGATAATCGACAATCAGCACATTGATATAACCGCCGCGCAGCGCGCCCCGGATCGCCTGGGCTTTCTCTGTTCCACCCGCCAGCGCCACCACCTGCGGACACCGCTTCACCTGCGCCAGTTCCATACCGATGACTGGATCTTCTTCAGCCTGCAATACCGGCTGCCCACTGGCGTCGAAATAGTGCAGACAGATATCGCCGACCGCGCCGCGCGCTGCCAGGGTCCGGAGCATCTCGCCATCGTAATAGTTGCCGGAATTGCGCAGCAGCGCCGACGGCTCGAGATCGCCAATCCCGACGATGGCCAGATCGACCTGATCAAATTTACCCAACACCTCCGCCACTTCAGCATTGGCCGACAGCCGCTGGCGATCGCTGACCGATCGTTCAATCGACTGCGAGGGCAGCAGCCAGGCCGGGCAGTTGAGCAACGCCGCCAGGTTTTGCGTCAGAATAGTCGCCTGCACATTGCCGTTCGCGCCGACCCCACCCAGCAGCTGGATCACCCCTTTGCAGGAGCTGTTCAGCGGATGCAGCGCATCGACCATCGCCCGGATGGTGCCGCTCCACGATGAAATGCCAATCAGTTCATCATCCCGCAGGCGAGTCTCAAGATAGTGCGCCGCCGCCGATCCAATCGCCTGCTTAATCTGTAAGGTCGAGGCCTGATCCGGCACATCCACCACGATCGCCTGCGGCAGGCCGTAGGTCTGCTCAATCGCTTTCTCCAGTTCAGGAAAAACATTGGCTGGCGGAACCACGCTGATCTTAACCACGCCCTCTTTGACGCTGCGGTTAAGAATGCGTGAGACAAACGACTGCGATAACTTCAGTGACTGCGCAATCTCTGACTGCTTGAGCCCTTCAACGTAGTAAAGGGTGGCAATCTTAACCATCAGTCGCTGTTCATCCTGTTTTGCCATCGGTTTTTCCCTCTCTGATTCTGCCCGGTATTGTTAACCAGGATCGCCAAAATCACAACGCAGGTTAATTTGTGATCGTTTTCGCTTTTTAGTGATCGCGCATTGGACGGCGTGTCGCCGCCGGTGCATAGTCATTATGCATATAAAATCGCGTGTGAATATATATTCAAGCGGAGAAAAATAATGACTCGTCCTCTGATCAAACTGACCCTGCTGGCTTCAATCATCGCTTTCTCATCCTCGGTGCTGGCAGCGGAAACCGGGCTGCTGGCGATTATCACCCCGTCACACGACAACCCCTTCTTTAAAGCGGAGGCGGAAGGCGCGTTAGCCAAAGCCAAAGAGCTGGGATACACCACGCTGGTGGCCTCGCATGATGATGACGTCAACAAACAAAACCAGCTGATTGAAACGGCGATCGCCCGCAAAGCCAAAGCGATCATTCTGGATAACGCCGGTGCCGATGCCACGGTCGGGCCGGTGCAAAAAGCCAAAGATGCCGGTATCCCGACCTTCCTGATCGACCGGGAGATCAATAAAACCGGCATTGCGGTGGCGCAGATCGTCTCGAATAACTATCAGGGCGCGCAGCTGGGGGCTGAGAAATTTGCCAAATTGCTGGGCGGTAAAGGGGACTACGTTGAACTGCTCGGCAAAGAGTCCGACACCAACGCTGGCGTGCGTTCGCAGGGTTACCACGACGTGCTGGATGATTACAGCGAGATGAAAATGGTGGCTCAGCAGAGCGCCAACTGGAGCCAGACTGAAGCCTTCAGCCGGATGGAAACCATTCTGCAGAAGCACCCCAATATCGTCGGGGTGATCTCCGGCAACGACACCATGGCGCTGGGAGCTGAAGCCGCGCTGAAAGCCGCCGGCAAAACCGCGGTAATCGTGGTGGGCTTTGACGGCAGCGACTACACCCGCGACTCGATTATCAATAAAGGCAATATCAAAGCCACGGTGCTGCAACCGGGCTGGGATCAGGCGCAGATGGCGGTCAGTCAGGCCGACTACTACCTGAAAAATGGCAAAGCGCAGAAAGAGGAGAAGCAGCTGATGGACTGCGTGCTGATTGACGACAGCAACGCCGCCAGACTGAAAAACTTCAACCTGGCGAAATAATCATGAAACGGATACTGGCGGTATTAACCGGGATGGCGCTGCTCAGCGCCTGTACCGTGGTGGATCTGGATGCAAACGGTCAGCCGATTCTGCCGAAAGATCCGCAGGCGAAACCGGGTTATGCGACTCAGACGCCGCAGCAAATCGCGGAGGAAAGCTGGCAATCACGGGTGATGGACACCGCCAACAGCCATGCGCTGAGCTGGGCTGATATGCAAACCAAAAGTCAGACGGTGAAGGCGGGCGGCCGTGAAAGCGTGTTTGTCCGGGCCAGCGGCACGGTCAGCGCACTGAATGACAGCAATCCGCGTGAGCGTATCCTGACCCTGATACTGAACGGCAAACCGGTTGAAGTCAGCGTCGGGCCGGTGCTGCGCAGTAATGCAATCCGCGATGCCGCCGGTTTTCGTTTTGAAGAGTTTACTAATCAGGTGCAGTACGCCCAGCTGACCCGGGCGCTTAATCGCCATGCGGTGAAGCAGCTGCCGACGCTGGACGCCAGCTGGGTCAACCAGCCGGTACAGGCGCTGCTGGCGGTGAGCATCGGACACGGCAGCGTTGATGAGGTGGTGGCAGTCGAACTGAAGCGGGGGACGCCCTGATGGACGATGAGATCATTCTGCGGGCTGAGCAGATTTCAATGCTGTTTCCCGGCACGCTGGCGCTGGATCGCGTCGACTACCGGGTATGGCGTGGCAAAGTTAACGTCATCATTGGTGAAAACGGTGCCGGTAAATCGACCCTGATGAAAATTCTTGCCGGCGTGCAGCAACCCACCGCCGGTGCGCTGTTTCTCAACGGCGCGCCGCTGACGCTCAGCAGCACCCGCGACGCCGCACGGCACGGCATCGGTATGGTGCATCAGGAACTCAATCTGTTTGAGAACCTGACGGTGGCGGAAAATCTGTTTCTGGGACGCGAACTGCAGCGTGGCTTAGCGCCGATTAATGAGGCGGAGCAGGCACGTCGCACCGCGGCACTGATGGCGCGTCTCGACCAGCCGATTTCGCCCAATGAACGGGTCGGTAACCTGAAAGTCGGTCAGCAGCAGCTGGTAGAGATCGCCAAAGCGCTGGCCGAAGATGCGGACATTCTGATCCTCGATGAACCGACTTCGGCGCTGAGCAAAACCGAAGTGGAGATCCTGTTCCGGGTGATTCGCGATCTGACGCAGCAAGGGGTCTCAATCATCTACATCTCGCACCGGCTGGAGGAGCTGATGGCGATTGGCGATGTCATCACCATCCTGCGCGATGGCCGTTTCCAGGCCGAAGCGCCGGTCAGCAGCATCGACGTGCCGTGGATTGTGCGGGAAATGCTGGGCAGCGAGCCGGTCACCACTTTTCTGCCGGAATCACGCCAGTTCGGGGCCCCGATGCTGGAAGCGCAACACATCACCTGCGTCAGCCCGAACGGCAATACGCTGGTCGATGATGTCAGCTTCCAGGTGCGGGCCGGTGAAATTGTCGGCATCTATGGCCTGATGGGGGCCGGCCGTACCGAGCTGTTTGAGTGCCTGCTGGGCAGCCAGCGCAACTACCTGGGCAAGCTGTGGCTCGACAGCAAACCGCTGCCAACCCGCCTGCCGACTGCGGATCGCATCCGGATGGGCATGAGTCTGGTGCCGGAAGACCGTAAGCGGTCAGGGATTTTTCCGGTTTCCTCGGTGGCGAGTAACCTCACCATCGCCAGCCTGTGGCGGCGGCTGTCGCACCGTTTTGCCATTGCTCATCAGCAGGAGCAGCAGGCGGTGAGTCAGACGGTGGGCAATCTGGCGATTAAGATCTCCTCGCCGGAGGTGGCAATCAGCGCCCTGAGTGGAGGCAACCAGCAAAAGGTGGTGATTGGCCGCGCGTTGCTGACCAATCCGCGCCTGCTGCTGCTGGATGAACCGAGTCGCGGCATTGATGTCGGGGCAAAAGCGGAAGTGTTTCGCATGATGGTGGCGCTGTCGCAGCAGGGTATTGCGGTGCTGTTTTCCACTTCCGATCTGAAAGAGATCATGGCGGTAGCCGACCGCATCCTGGTGATGTCGGGCGGCAAACTTACGGCTGATCTTCCGCGTGAGCAGGCGGAAGAGGCAGCGCTGGTAAAAGCAAGTGCGCAGGGGTTCTGAGCATGAAAAGCAATAACAGCGTGGCGCTGGCCACACTTCCCGCTAAAGCGTTTAACTCGCGTGAAAATTTTTTGCTGCTGTTACTGAAGCTGCGCACCTTTATTGCGCTGATTCTGATCGTCGGGTTCTTTGCTATTACCGTGCCGGATTTTCTGGCGGTCGGCAGCCTGGTGATTATGGTGAAACACATTGCCATCAACGCTTTTCTGGCGCTCGGCATCACCTTCGTCATTATCACCGCCGGCATTGACCTGTCGATTGGTGCCACGCTGGGGCTGTGCGGCATGATCGCCGGCTGGCTGATCACCAAAGGCATTGTGTTACCGATGTTCGGCATTGCGATCTTCCCCAGCGTCTGGCTGATTGTGCCGTTTGTTCTGCTGGTCGGCGCGCTGATCGGTGCTGGCAACGGCTGGATTATCACCCGCTATAACGTTGCGCCGTTTATCTGCACCCTCGGCACCATGTATATCCTGCGCGGCGCGGCAATGCTGACCTCGGGCGGAGAAACTTTTCCCGGCCTGCAGGGTAATCCGCTGCTCGGCAACACCGGTTTCGATCAGATTGGTGCCGGTCATTTTCTTGGCTTGCCCTACGCCATCTGGATGATGGTGCTGCTGGCGCTGGTGATTGCTTATGTCGCGCGCCGCCTGCCGTTTGGACGCCAGGTTTACGCCATCGGTGATAACGAACGCGCCGCCGAGCTATCGGGGGTGAAAACCCGTCAGGTCAAAATACTGGTCTATACGCTTTCCGGCTTCTGCGCGGCGATTGCCGGCATTGTGGTCTCATCGCAGCTGGTCGCCAGCCACCCGGCCAACGGTACTGCATTCGAGATGAACGCCATTGCCGCGGTGGTGCTGGGCGGCACTTCGCTGGCGGGCGGGCGCGGCACCATTGTCGGCACGCTGATTGGGGCGTTTGTGATTGGCTTCCTGGCGGACGGATTGATCATGATGGGCGTCAGTGAGTTCTGGCAGATGGTGATTAAAGGCATCGTGATCATCATTGCGGTGATCATCGATCAGACCCAAAGCCGGATGCAGCAAAAAGCGGCCGTGGTCGCGCAAAAAGCACTGATAGAGGAGGGCGCGCCACTCAAACCTTAATCGTTCTGTCTGCTTACTGAGCCGGCGATCAGCGGATAACCCGCAGGTGAATCCGATATTCCGTGTCCATCCGCCGCCACAACAGCCAGCAGCCATAAAGCAGGCCTGTTTTGCCGGCCGCTTTGCACGCCATTTTTTTTAACCCTTGTGAATATTTATTCATAAACGATTTAAAATTCAGAGGTAGCGTATGAATCCTTTCACTCTTCCGGTAGACGATCTGAAGCGCAGAGCACGAGCGATCCGTCGTCGTATTATCCAGCTTAACGCGGGCAGTCCGGCGGGGGGACATACCGGAGCCGATCTGTCGCAGGTAGAGATCCTCACGGCGCTCTATTTTCGCATTCTCAACTGCGCGCCGGATCGCACCGATGACCCGCAGCGTGACATCTACATCCAGTCAAAAGGGCACGCGGTCGGCGGTTACTACTGCGTGCTGGCGGAGGCGGGCTACTTCCCGACCGACTGGCTCGCCACCTATCAGCATGCGGATTCCCATCTGCCCGGGCATCCGGTACGGCAAAAAACCCCTGGAGTTGAACTGAATACCGGCGCACTGGGACACGGGCTGCCGGTGGCGGTCGGGATTGCCATTGCGGCGAAGAAAGACCGCAGCACGCGCCGCATTTTTGTAGTCACCGGCGACGGTGAGCTGGCGGAAGGCAGTAACTGGGAGGCGGCGCTGGTGGCGGCCCATTACGGTCTCGACAACCTGATCATCATCAATGACAAGAACAAGCTGCAACTGGCGGGCGCGACCCGCGAGATCATGAACACCGATCCGCTGCCGGAAAAATGGCGTGCTTTTGGACTGGAAGTCACCGAGTGCAACGGCAATGACATGGCGGCGGTGGTTGAAACCATCGAAAGCCTGCCGCAGAACGGCAAACCGCAGGTGATTGTGGCGCATACCGAGAAGGGATTTGGCGTCTCCTTTATCCAGAGCAAAGCCGAGTGGCATCACCGGGTACCAAAAGGGGCGGAAATTGAGCAGGCGCTGGAGGAGTTAAAAGATGAGTAATGCACAACATTTAGCCAGTGTAATGGTAACGGCCTTTATTGACGCGGTGAATCGCGGCGTGGATCTGGTGCCGGTGGTGGCGGATTCGACCTCAACCGCCAAAATCGCGCCGTTTATCAAGGCATTCCCCGATCGTTTAATCAACGTCGGCATTGCTGAGCAGACGCTGGTCGGCACTGCGGCAGGCCTGGCGCTGGGCGGTAAAATTGCTGTCACCTGCAATGCCGCACCGTTTCTGGTGTCGCGGGCCAATGAGCAGGTGAAAGTCGACGTCTGCTACAACAACACCAACGTCAAACTGTTCGGCCTGAATGCCGGTGCCAGCTATGGCCCGCTCGCCAGTACCCATCACAGTATCGACGACATCGCGGTGATGCGCGGCTTCGGCAATATTGAGATCTACGCGCCCTCCTGTCCGTTGGAGTGCCGCCAGATTATCGACTATGCGCTGGCGCACGTCGGGCCGGTCTATATCCGTCTGGATGGCAAAGATCTGCCGCAATTGCACGATGAAAGCTACCAGTTCAGGCCGGGGCAGATCGACGTATTACGCGAAGGTCATGACATTGCGCTGGTGGCGATGGGCTCCACGGTTCACGAGGTGGTTCACGCGGCTGAGCAACTGGCTGAGCAGGGGATTTCAGCCGGTGTGATCGCGGTTCCATCGATTCGACCCTGTGATACCCAACAGCTGCGCAACCTGTTAAATCACTACCCAGCGGTAATCAGCGTTGAAGAGCATAACGTCAATGGCGGTGTCGGCAGCCTGGTGGCTGAGGTGCTGGCGGAAGGCGGCTGTGCGATTCCGCTGCTGCGGCTCGGTATTCCGGATGGCGAATATGCCATTGCCGGCGATCGCGCCTCAACCCGAGCCCACCATGGCATTGATGCCAGCAGCGTGGTTAACAGTGCAGCGCGTATCTGCGCAGGAGCGTAACGATGGTGGGACCCCTGATCCTGGCGATTGATGAAGGCACCACCAATGCCAAAGCGATTGCGGTTGATCGTTCTGGCAGCGTAGTGGCGCGCGGTAGCCAGGCGTTAACGCTGGCGCATCCGCAACCGGGGCTGGCGGAGCAGGATCCGCTGGCGATCTGGCAGGCAGTAAAGCAGGCGATCGCGCAGTGCCTGGCGTCCTGTGGCGGGGCCAGCGTGGCGGCGGTGGCGATCAGTAATCAGCGTGAGTCGGTGCTGATCTGGCAGCGCCACGACGGTCAGCCATTGACGCCGCTGGTGAGCTGGCAGGATCGGCGCTCCGAGCCGTTCTGCCGGGATTTACATCAGGCGGGTAAAGCGCCCCGTATCACCGGCCTGACCGGGCTGGCGGTCGACCCGATGTTCCCGGCTGCCAAGCTGACCGGCATGCTGGCAGCTATCCCTGACGGCGTGGCGCGTGCCGAAGCGGGTGAACTCTGTATTGGCACCGTGGACAGCTGGCTTAGCTGGCAGCTCAGCGCGGGCGAGACCTTTATTACCGATCATGCCAATGCTTCACGCACCCAGCTCTACAGCCTGCATCTTAACGACTGGGACGATGAGTTGCTGGCGCTGTTCCGGCTGCCGCGCGCCGCGCTGCCGCGTATTGTCGCCTCCGCCAGCGAACAGGGCGTGGTCGCGGTGAATGATATTGCGGGCTTAGCGCCGGGCACGCCGATTCTGGCACGCATCGGCGACTCCCACGCCGCGCTGCAGGCACAACGGCGTGGCACAGCGGAAGTGGTAAAAGCCACTTACGGCACCGGATCGTCGCTGATGATGTCAATGGCGACGCCGCTGCTGACCGAAAACGGCCTCAGCACCACGGTGGCCTGGCATGACGGCACCCTGCGTTTTGCGTTCGAAGGCAACATCACCCACACCGGTTCCGGCGCGGCGTGGCTCGGCAGCATGCTGGGGGTTCAGGACCCGCGTCAGCTCACCGCGCTGGCGCAAACCAGTGAAGATAATCAGGGCATCTATTTTGTGCCGGCGCTCTCCGGGCTGGGCGCGCCCTGGTGGGATTTGCAGGCACGCGGCATGGTGTGCGGCCTGACGGATGCGGCCACCCCGGCGGTACTGGCGCGGGTGGCGCTGGAGTCGATTGTCTGGCAGATCGCCGACGTCTTTTTTGCCATGGAACAGGCCAGCGGCCAGCAGCTGCCAGCGTTGTGTGTTGATGGCAGTGCCACCGAAAACAGCTGGCTGATGCAGCTGCAGGCGGATGTGTTGCAGCGCCCGTTGCTGCGGGCCCCGACCGCCGAAGTCTCGGCGCTGGGAGCCGCGCTGCTGGCGGGTAAAGTACTGGGCTGGTGGCAGCAGGGCAGTGATATGCAGGCGTTGCAGGGCGGCAACGTAATCGCGCCACGTGAGGCGTATGCGCAGCGGATGCAGGAAAACTATAAAGGCTGGATCGACGCCGTCGCTCGCTGTCGTTATCAGCCACATTAACCCTTTCGGAGCAGAGCCATGTCAAAACTACCTCAGCAGTTAACCTTCGGCGTCATTATTGGCAACCGCGGGTTCTTTCCCAGCTATCTGGTGGGTGAGGCGCGCCAGCAGGCGGTCGCGCTGTTTGAAAAAATGAACATCAATACGGTGATGCTGGATGAGAGCCAGACCAATCTCGGCGGGGTGGAGACCCGGCAGGAAGCCAAAATCTGCGCCGAACTGTTTCGCCAGCACCGGGATGCCATTCACGGTGTGGTGGTGTTGTTGCCTAACTTTGGTGACGAAAAAGCGATCGCAGAGGCGTTACGCCTCGCCGGTTTGAATGTGCCGGTACTGGTGCAGGCCGAGGAAGATAACCTCGACAAAATGGGGCTGGCGACCCGCCGTGACAGCTTCTGCGGCAAAATATCGCTGTGCAACAACCTGCGGCAATATGGCATTCCCTTTAGCCTGACCCGTCAGCACGTCTGCGCCCTGAGCAGTGAGATTTTCATGCAGGATCTGCAACGGTTCAGCCAGCTCTGCCGGGTAGTCAATGCGATGCGGCGGGTGCGGGTGGGGGCCATCGGTGCCCGGCCCGCCGGATTCAATACCGTGCGCTACAGCGAAAAGCTGCTGGAGAAGATGGGTATTGCGGTCGAAACGCTCGATCTGTCGGAGATTTTCACCCGTACCAACCGGCTGCGTGATGATGATATCCGCGTAGCGGAGAAGCGCGAGATTCTCGAAGCCAACGCCGATGCGCGCGGCATACCGGGCGAAAAACTGCAAACCATGGCGAAACTGTTCGTGGTGATCAGCGAGTGGGTCAGTGACAACGATATCGACACCACCGCGATTCAGTGCTGGACTTCGCTGCAGGAAAATCTCGGCATTAACGTCTGCTCGATCATGAGCGTCATGTCGGGACAGCTGATGCCAAGTGCCTGCGAAGTGGATGTCATGGGGGCGCTGTCAATGTATGCCCTGGCCAGCTGCTCGCTGAGTCCCGCCTCGCTGGCGGACTGGAATAACAACTTTGGTGACGATCGCGATAAATGCGTGCTGTTTCACTGCGGCAATTTTGCCAGCGCCAGTCTGGAATCGCCCACTATGGGCACGGCCGACATTATTGGCACCACGGTAGGCAAAGAGAACACCTGCGGTGCGGTGCATGGTCGGATGAAAAGCGGCGATCTGACCTATTTCCGTCTCTCGACTGATGATTTCAGCGGCGAAATTAAGGCCTACGTCGGCGAAGGCCTTTCAGTAGAGGATCCGCTGGATACGGTGGGCTGTCGCGCCGTGATTCAGGTGCCACAGCTGGAGTCATTGCTGGCGTGGATTTGCCGTAACGGTTTCGAACATCATGTGGCAATGAACCACTCCGCCACGGCAGAGGTGTTACAGGAGGCGTTCAGCCAGTATCTGGGCGTCAGCTGTTACCGCCATCAGTAGCTCAGTGCCGGTACGCGAGGAGAGCGTCAGCAGGACAGAGGTGGCTCGCCTGGCCCACGTTGGACCGCGCGGGCCGGGCGAGTACAGGCGCGGATGATCTTCGCCGGCCTTGCCGTTAAGCAGCGGGAAGGCCGGCATCGGCGAGAAAACCGGCTTAGCGCGCCATTCTGCGTACCTCGCCATCCTCATTGTCCACCGCCACCAGATCCACCGGCGGCAGATTACCGCCGCTGAACTCGACCTGACGGATCGGGAAGGCAAAGCGAATGTTGCGCTGTTCCAGCGCTGCCATCAGCTGCAGGTTAATCTCCTGCTGGATATCCATGTACTTGTTGTAATCGGCGTCCAGCACAAAGTAGACCACTTCAAAGGTAAGCTTCGAATCTTCAAACGCCAGGAAATGGGCACGGTCGAAGCGGGTGGTCTCAACGCTCTGGATAATCTCTTTTACCAGCGGACTGATTTCACGCACCTGCTCAGATGGCGTGGCATAGCTGATACCGAACTTAAACACGATGCGGCGCTGCTGCATGCGCTTGTAGTTATGAATCGTCTGCTGCAACAGAATGGTATTTGAGCAGACAATCTGCTCGCCGCTCAGGCTGCGCAGGCGGGTGGTTTTCAGGCCAATATGCTCAATCGAACCGGCAATATCACCAAACACGATGAAGTCGCCGTGCTCAAACGGTTTATCGAAACCGATGGCCAGTGAAGCGAAGACATCACTGAGTACCGTCTGAATCGCCAGCGCAATGGCGATACCCCCGACGCCGAGACTGGCAACCAGCGCGGTAATGTTGATGCCCATATTCGACAGAATGGCGAGGAACATCATGATCCACACCACCACGCGCAGCAAAATACCGAGGATCACCGTGGTGACCGGATTGCGCACGTGCAGCGGATCGCGCAGCAGGCTGTGCAGCCAGAGCCGTATGCCGCAGTCGATCCACAGCGCCAGCTGAACGATCAGCGCCAGGAACCAGCCGTGCGATATCGCTACGCGCCACGAGGCGGGTAAATCGACAAATTTCAGCGCGATAAGCAGCGAAAAAATCAGCAGCAGGGTCTGACTGGTGCTGCGCAGAATTTCCACCAGGATGCCGGTGGCCCGAATATGGCGATGTTCGCTATAGCGGGCAATACGGTTAGAGATAAACCGGATCAGGGTACGCAGCAGCCAGTAAATGACGAGGGTAGCGACGATGACGATGGCACTGTTGAGCCAGAAAGATTGATTAAACAGAATGGATTGAAAATGACGTGAAGAAAGCCAGTTTTCCATTGGGGAGATACTCCTTGCTGGGTTCCGGTTTAAAAGAAAACAAGCAAGAAGCATAGCCTGGATGCGGCGCAACTGTGCGGCGCATCCGGAAAAAGAACTTATTGAAAACGGGTCGATTTATCGCGCGCCAGGCGCTCAAGGGCAAAAATAACCTGCTGCAGTTGTCGCTCCTGCACCGGATCGAGGGCTGAAAAGCGAAAGCTGAGTCGCGGCGTAATGCGGGTTTCGTTTTTATGGGTGACCACGCTGCGTTCGCCAATGTGCAACAGCTTTACCGGCACTTCAAAATGACCATATTCGCCCAGCTCGACGCGAAATTTTTTGAAGTTGTCGCCGGTTTGTAACCCTTCAGGCAGGGGTTCATCCACCAGCACACCGATTCCGCCCAGCGATAAATCCTGTAGTCGCAGGCGCGCTTTATTGCCGTCGGGCCACTCGGTGTGGCACCAGAACTGCGGTTCCAGCGGCGCATTGACGCGGAAAAATTCGCGACGCTGGATCTGCCACAGCAGTTCAGGCAGCGGCGCGCTGAAGGCAGGCAGTCCCTCGAACTCAACCCGCGTCAGCGCAGCGAGACTGAACTCTACTTTAGCGCCATAGGTTTCCGCCGTAATGCTCAGGTCATCGCAGTTCAGGGCGTAGTCGTTATCCAGGTTGTTACTGCCGAGGTCAAACAGCAACTGGCCTTCATCGGCAGCCAGCATGCGGCTGATAAATTGCCCACGGGAAAAACTCACCAGTAGCGGGGTCTGTAAACGCAGCAGATCCTTCATTACGCCCAGCACGGCCAGCGTGCCCCGTTTTAAATATTGTTCCTGATCGGCTTCTTTCACTTCCTGGCTCCAAAAGGTTAGTGCTTTATTTGTTCTGTTTTTTTTGCCTCATCTCCGTTATCGGCGTGGCAAAAAAAAGCTTTAGCCTCTGTCCGGTCAATAATAACTGTGAGCAAGTAAACATTTTTTGAAAACCTGTCTATACTTATCGCGGTAAACCGCTTGATTAATCAAGCGTTCACGATTTAATCAAAAAAAGGAAGGAGCAACAGATGGGTATTATTTCCTGGATCGTCTTTGGCTTAATCGCAGGTATTCTGGCGAAGTGGATCATGCCGGGTAAAGACGGTGGCGGTTTCATTCTGACTATCGTGCTGGGTATTATCGGTGCCGTAGTGGGTGGCTGGATCAGTACGCTGTTTGGCTTCGGTCGTGTCGATGGGTTTAACTTCGGCAGCTTCGTAGTTGCAGTCATTGGTGCCATCGTGGTGCTGTTTATCTACCGCAAAGTACGCAGTTGATCGTAACAGTTTAATAAAAAAAGGGGACGAATCGCTTCGTCCCCTTTTTCACTTCTGGCGATCAGAAATCGTAACCTATCGTCGCCATCACGCTGCGTTCCGCGCCCCAGTAGCAATAGCCGGTGCCGTAGCAGCCCGCCACATATTTACGGTCAGTCAGGTTATTGGCGTTAACCTGCAGCCACGCGCCTTTCAGACTGCTGTTCCAGACCCCGAGATCGGCACGCACCGAAGCATCAAACAGGGTAACTGACGGCACACGGGTAGTGTTTTCGTTGTCTGCCCACTGTTTGCCGATGTAACGCACGCCCGCGCCCGCGCTTAAGCCATAATCAAACTGATAATGACCCCACAGGGCCGCCATGCTGTTCGGCGTCACGTAAGGCGTGTGACCTTCATTGCCATCAACTGAATCTTTAAAGCGCAGGTGATTGAGGGTGTAACTGGCGACGGTGCTCAGACGTGGCGTTAGCTGATTACGCGCTTCCAGTTCAATCCCCTGCGAATGCACTTTACCGGACGGCGTATAGGTGCCGTCCTGGACATTACGGTTAGCCACATCCTTCTGCGTCAGGTCATAGACCGCCAGCGTATAGAGATCGCGGGTGCCGTTCGGCTGATATTTCACCCCGGCTTCATACTGCTCTGCCGTGGTTGGTTTCAGCAGGTTGTTATCAGGATCGGTCAGTGCCGTTGGGGTGATCGCCTGGCTCCAGCTGACATAAGGCGAGATACCGTTGTCAAACGCGTAAAGCAGCGCCGCGCGGCCGCTGATGTGGTCATCCTGCCGCCGATCGTTGCCGCTGTTGTTAGCGACAATCCGGTCATAGCGGCCAGAGAGATCGAGATGCCAGCGATCCAGCTTCATCTCATCCTGCAGGTAGAGGCCGGTCTGATAGTAGCGGCGGGTTTCATCGCTCCAGCTGTAGGCCGGCATTGCGCCAACCTGTTCGCCGGTCACCGCATTGAGCTGTGAGGCACCGCCGGCCGCGCTGCTGATCTCATTCTTATAGCGATGATACTCCGCACCGATCGCCACCCGATGTTCCACTTGCCCGGTAGCGAACTCCGCCTGTAGCCGGTTATCGGTAGCCCAGCCGGCCAGAGAGGAGCGCTCACCGGAATAGTAGCGATTCAGCAGGTCAGGATTTACCGCACTCCAGCCAATCTGATAAACCTGATCGAGATCGACGTTGGAATGGCTGTAGCTGCCGGTGGAGGAGAACGACCAGACGTCGTTAAAGCGATGGGCGAAATCGTAGCTGTAGATCTGTTCACGGCGCTTGAACTGATCCAGATCGCTGTTGCCTTCATAGAAACCGTTGCTCAGCTTATAGCCGTTATGCTCACTCAGGCTGCCGTCGCCCGGCACCGAGCCGTGATAGCCGCCGGACGGATCTTTCTGCAGATAGGCTTTGAGGATCAAATGGGTATCTTCATCCGGTTGCCACATCAGCTGTGGCATCAGCGCATACTTCTCTTCACGGGTATGGTCGTACTGCGTATCGCTGTTGCGGGTCACACCGGTCAGGCGAAACGCCCACTGATCGTTAATCGCGTTGGTGTAATCAAACATCGCCCCGGTGGTGGCGTTATTACCCGCCTGTAACTGGATATGGCCTTCTTCACTGAACTGAGGACGCTTCGTCACCATGTTGACCAGCCCGCCCGGTACCGTCTGACCATACAGAGCAGAAGAGGGGCCTTTAATCACATCGATCCGTTCCAGGAAGGCGTTATCGACCTGCAACACGTTGAAGCTGCCGCCGTCGCTCATCACCCGTAATCCGTCGAGGAAGGTGTTATCAACATCGCCGCCGTGGAAGCCGCGCAGGGCAATGGTGTCATAACGGGTCGCGGCACCGCCGAAGTTGGTAAATACGCCGGAGGTATAGCCGAGCGCCTGATTCAGGATCAGCGCGCCCTGATCCTGCATCTGCTGGCGCGTCACCACCGACACCGACTGTGGCGTGGTGATCAGCGGACGATCGCTTTTCATCGCGCCCTGGCTGGTCGTGGCAAGATATCCCTGTGTCGGGGAGTCAGCTTGCTCCTGCGGCTGGGCTGTGACCACCATATCAGCAGCAAAACTCAGAGCCGGCGCGGTCAGCGCCAGGGTGCAGAACGGGACATAACCTTTCAGCGGCGAGGGCAATCTCATTGAAATTCCTTTCATGGCAGAGGTTCAGCAGGTGAATAATAGCCTCGATAAGCATTCTCATTATCAGAGTGAGAATTATTACCGTTTGTAAGTTCGCTGCAATTTTGCCTGGCAATCGAAGAACGTCAAGTAAATTTCGCTAAAAGGCGAGGGCAGAGACCGCCGGCAAGGCCGACGGTCTCCAGAGAACATCAGGGTTGAGCGGCAGACGCCTGAGGAATATCGTGGGCGCTGTTACAGGTTTTATCTTTCGGGCAATATTTATCCAGCAGTTTCAGCGTGACGCCGTTGGTCCAGCCGAAGCCGTCCTGCAGCGGATATTCACCGCCACCACCGCCGCCGAGGTTTTTGCCTTCAACGACATATTTTTCAACCAGCTTGTGTTCGCGGTCATAGGTGTTCTGCACGTTCTGCAGGAAGCGCAGCCCGACCTCTTTCGCCAGTTTAGGTTGGTTGTAGTGTTCCAGACCTTCCACTGCCACCCATTGCAGCGGCGCCCAGCCGTTCGGGGCATCCCATTGCTGACCGTTATTGACGGTGGTGGTCACCAGTCCGCCCGGTTTCAGCAGCTGTTTTTCCACCGCACTGGCGGTGCTTTCAGCCTGCTTATCGCTGGCAACCCGCAGATAAAGCGGGAACAGCGTGGCGGCGGTCAGCTGCGAATGCACCTGTTTTTTCTGCCAGTCGTAATCGGCATACCAGCCCTGTTTGCTGTCCCACAGGTAACGGTTAATCGCGGCCTGACGCTTCTCCGCACGGTCGGCAAACTGCTTCGCCAGATCGTCCTGCTTATTCATCTGATAGCCTTTCGACAGCGTCTGCTCCAGATGGAACATCAGGCTGTTGAGATCGACCGGTGCCAGTTGGGTGGTACGGATGGTCGCCAGATTGTGGGCATCAGTGAACCAGCGGGAGCTGAAGTCCCAGCCCGATGCCGCGCCAGAACGCAGATCGCGATAAAGCTCCGCCTTGTCGCGCTGTGGCGCTTTCTTCGCGGTGGTCACATCATCCATCCAGGATTCGGTACGCGGCACATCGCGCGCATCCCAGTAGCGGTTCAGTACCGTGCCATCGCTGAGTTTGATGGCGCGTTTACTGGCTGAGCCGGCGGCCAGTTTGTCACTGTCGGCCATCCAGTAGTCATACTCTTTCTGCAGCTGTGGCAGGTAGCGGGTATAGGCTTTGCCGTCATCGTGGCTCGCCAGCAGGTCCACCATCAGGCTAAAGAAAGGCGGTTGCGAACGGCTCAGGTAGTAGCTGCGGTTGCCGTTCGGAATGTGGCCGTAACGGTCAAGCAGCGAGGCGAAGTTATCCACCATATCCTGCACCCGGTCCCAGTGGCCACTTTCCGCCAGGCCGAGCATCGTAAAGTAGCTGTCCCAGTAATAGACTTCGCGGAAACGGCCGCCCGGCACCACATACGGTTTCGGCAACGGCAGCAGCGAGTCATACTGACCGGCACTGCTGGCGGTGCGGGTCAGCACCGGCCATAAGCCGTCGATATGGTCACGCAGATTCTGCCCGGCAGGCGGCACATATTTATCGCCCTGAGTGGGCAGCGTGAAGTTGGCGGCAACAAAGCGTTTCAGATCAAAGTTGCGCTGTTTCTTCTGCATCTGCCAGTCGGCCAGAATCGATGCCGGATCGTATTTTGGCACTGCATCAGCAAAGGTTTTTTGATCGGGGAAGAACTTTGCTTGCTGTACGGCATTAAACAGTGGCCCTAAACGGACATCCGGCGGCTGCGGCTGATTATTCAGCATACGCGACGTGTCGTCGGCGTGAACGGTGAAGGCAGGTACGCTCAGCAGCAGCGTGAGCAGAAGGGGTGCATAACGCTGACGCCGTTCAGTGGCGTTTACCTCAATTTTTGTCATCGGTTTTTCTCCTTGTCCGAAACGCGGCCGCGTGTAACGCATTGACCACACGACCAACTTTAGACCTTATCTGCCCGCTTCACCCTGAAGCCAACCGGAAATGTGAAGCCACGTGAATAATTTTTACTGAAAAAAGCGTTTTTTCCAGCCGGTTTTTGCTTGCCCTGATGCCGGTTTTCCCTGACGCTGAAAGAAAAAAAGGAGAGCAGGATGGAGATCATCTGGTATCACCCGTCGCAACCCGCCGCGACATGGATTAACGGTTTACAACAGCGTCTGCCGCAGGCGCGGGTACGCGCCTGGCAACCGGGCGATGAGAGGCCGGCCGATTATGCGCTGGTGCGTTCTCCGCCAGCAGAGATGCTGCGAGGGCGCGCCGGGCTGCGCGGGGTGTTTGCGCTGGGTGCCGGGGTTGATGAAATTCTCCGCCAGCTACAGCAGTATCCGGATATGTTGCCGGAGACGGTGCCGCTGTTCCGGCTGGAAGATACCGGTATGGCGCGGCAGATGCAGGAGTATGCGGTCCACAGCGTGCTGAGCTGGTTCCGTCGCTTTGACGATTACCGGTTACAGCAACAGCAGCGCTGCTGGCAGCCGCTGCCCGCTTACCCGCGCGACAGCTTCACCATCGGTATTCTCGGTGCCGGGGTATTGGGGCAGAGCGTGGCGGAAGCGCTTAAACCCTGGGGATTCCCGGTGCGGGTCTGGAGCCGGTCGCCGAAGCAGATCGCGGGCGTAACCAGCTTTGCCGGCCGTGAGGCGCTGCACGATTTTCTGCAAGAGACCCGGGTATTAATCAACCTGCTGCCCAGCACTGCGGAAACCATCAACCTAATCAATCACGACTTTTTCCAGCAGCTGCCGCACGGCGCTTTCTTCCTCAACATCGCACGCGGTGCGCAGGTGGTGGAAGCGGATTTACTGGCGGCGCTCAACAGCGGCCAGCTGAAAGCCGCCGCGCTGGATGTGTTCCAGGTCGAGCCGTTGCCGGAATCGCATCCGCTCTGGTCTCACCCGCGCGTTACGCTGACACCGCATAATGCTGCGGTAACCTTAATCGACGAAGCTATTGACTATATCGCCCGGGCGATTCACCAGCATCAGGCGGGAGAAACACCGCAGGGGCGGGTCGATCGTCAGCGTGGCTACTAATTACCCTGCCCAATCAGGGCTATCAGCAGGAGAAGATGATGTATCCGGTAGATCTGCATATGCACACCATCGCCAGTACGCACGCCTACAGTACGCTGCACGATTACGTCACTCAGGCCAGACAAACGGGACTGAAACTGTTTGCCATTACCGATCACGGGCCTGATATGGCCGATGCACCGCATTACTGGCACTTCATCAATATGCGCATCTGGCCGCGGGTGATTGATGGCGTCGGGATTCTGCGCGGTATTGAAGCCAATATTAAAAACCAGCAGGGCGAGATTGACTGCTCCGGTCCGATGCTGGATGCGCTGGACCTGATCGTGGCGGGCTTTCATGAGCCGGTCTACGCACCGCGTGACCGAAAACACCATACTGACGCGATGATTGCGGCGATGGCGGGGGGACTGGTGCATATCATCAGCCATCCGGGTAACCCGAAATTCCCGGTGGATATTCCGGCAATCGCCGAGGCTGCAGCCCACTACGATGTGGCGCTGGAGATCAATAATTCTTCCTTTACCCATTCGCGTCCGGGCAGTGAACCTAACTGCCGTGCAATCGCTGAAGCGGTGCGTGACGCAGGCGGGCGGCTGGCGTTTGGCTCAGATTCACACACCGCCTTTACGCTCGGCCATTTTGAACACTGCCTGCGCATCACCCGCGAAGTGGATTTTCCAGAGGATCGGGTGTTAAATGTCACGCCGCGGCGTCTGCTCGACTTTCTCGAACAGCGTACCGGCAAACATATTGCTGAACTGGCTGACTTTTAATTTACTTTGCCTCAAGGAAACTGACTCATGAATGAGTTTTCCATTCTGTGCCGCGTGATCGGCTCACTGTTCAATCGTCAGCCGCAGGACCCGCTGCTGGTGCCGCTGTTTACCCTGCTGCGTGAGGCAAAACTGCAGGCGCAGTGGCCGCTGGAGCAGGACGAACTGCTGACCCGTCTGCAACAGAACAGCGATCCGCAGGCGCTGGCCGCCGATTACAATGCGCTGTTTGTCGGCAGCGACTGTAAGGTGTCACCGTATGCGTCACAGTGGCCGGAAGGAAAAACCGAACCGGAGGTGCGCGCCTTTCTGACCTCACGCGGCATGCCGCTGAGCGATGCGCCTGCCGATCATTTTGGCGTACTGCTGCTGGCGGCGTCATGGCTGGAAGATCAGTCAGCGGAAGATGAGAGCAGCGCCCAGCTGGCGCTGTTTGAAGAGTATCTGCTGCCGTGGTGCGGCACTTTCCTCGGTAAGGTTGAAGCGCACGCTACCACCGCGTTTTACCGCACGCTGGCCGCCCTCAGCCGTGAGGCGATTCAGGCGATGTACAATGAACTGCTCGACAGCACCGACTCCCAGCAGGATGCCTGATTTACCATGATGCCGGGTGCGTACCCGGCAGACAGCCCGGCGTCGCGCAGAGTTGTGCGGTACCGGGCAGCCAGGATGGCGCCCGCAACCTCACGCCCAGCCCCCACTGCGTTAACTCATAAAATGGCAGATTATCCTCTGTCTTCGCCAGGATAGCTGATTGATCGCTGCCCGGTGCCGCAGGATGCTGCTGCAACAGCCAGGCGGTGCGCGCCAGCGATAGCCGCACCTGGCTGCCATATCCGTTAGCCAGCCGCTGACGTAATCCCTCCAGTACTGCCGCTGCCAGCAGATAACCGGTGGCATGATCCAGCGCCTGCACCGGCAAGGGCGTCGGCTTATCACTCTGCTGCCACTGCATTCCCTGTTCGGCAATGCCACAGCCCATCTGCACCAGGCTGTCAAAGCCGCGCCGGTTGCGCCACGGACCCTGCCAGCCCCAGGCATTCAGGCTGACGTCAACCAGCCCTGGTGCCAGCGCCTGTCGGGTAGCGGCATCAAAGTCGAGCCGTTCCAGCGCATCCGCCCGATAACCGTGTACCAGCACATCGGCCTCACGCAGCAGGTGGCTAAACTGCTCGCGATCGGCAGGGCGCGTCAGATCGAGCACCGCCCGGCGCTTGCCACAGGTGATCTCCTCATCCAGCGACGGTTCCTGCCAGCCTGGCGGATCGATACGCAACACATCGGCACCGAGGCTGGCCAGAAAGCGGGTGGCGACCGGGCCGGCAATAATTCGCGTCAGATCCAGCACCCGAATGCCGAGCAGTGGACGTGCCTCGGGCAGTTGCCACTGCGGCGCGGCGGCCTGACCGGTGGTCTGCCAGGCGAACAGCGGCTCCTGAGCCACGGCCTGGCCCTGCGGATGCTGCTGCCAGGCGGCAGTGCTGCGCATCTCCGCGGCGCAGCCGCCCGCATCAACGATCGCCTGCTCCAGCTCACCGGCGGACCAGCGCTGCACCTCACGCGCCAGCGAGCGACGGTCAGCGTGCTGGCCCAGCACCCGCTCCATCGCCTGCCGATGATGGGCGGCGTTGGTATGCAGGCGGATCCAGCCATCGCGGCTGGCGTAATCGCCGGCAAAGGCATCCCACATCGCGGGTGCAGGGCGATTAAGCGGCATAAAACTGTGCTGAAACCAGCGCGACGCCAGCCGGACATTCACCTCAACCGGGCGACTGGTATTGATCAGGGCGGCTGTGGCCTGCGTGGCGAGGCCGATGCTGGTGGCCGCCAGTTCACTGACGGCAAAGGCGGCGGGGAAACTGGCGTTATCGACAAAGGTGGGTAACGGATGCGCTGCGGCGTTGCCACGCAATCCCTGCCACATCTGCTGCCAGAGGGACGTGGCGAGCTGATGGTCCATGTGCTGTGCTCCTGACGAGTGACAATCACTCAAGCATAGCACGCGTGATTAACGTCGCCGCAGACGCGGGAAGCGGGCATGCATTCGCAGATTACGCAGATTGATCACCGCAATCGCCGTGCCGAGGATCACCAGCGAGGCACCAATAATTTTGAAGCTGTTAAGGCTGTCACCCAGCACCACAATCCCCATCAGCACTGACAGCACCGGCGTCAGCAGCGAGTAGGGCATGATCAGGTTAACGTTGTATTTCTTCAGCAGCATATACCACAGCGTATAGGCGACAATCGATGAGGCGATGGCACTGTAGAGGATGGCAAACCAGCCGTGCCAGCCCGCATGACGCAGGGCGTAGAGCTGATGCGACTCCATCACCAGGCTGGCAACACCGACAATCGGGATGGCGAGGAAGGCGATCCAGCCGGTCATGGTCAGCGGTTTAATTGACGGTGATTTTTTGACAATCAGGTTGCTGACCGCCCAGCCGGTTGCGCTGCACAACAGCAGGCACAGCACCCACCACGTAGGAATGGTCGGGCTGCCGGAGAGCACTACCACGCCGCTCAGCGAGATCATAATGCCGGCCAGTTGCACCAGCTTCAGCTTTTCTTTTAACACCACCATCGCCAGCAGCATGGCAATCGGCGTACCGAGCTGAACCACGATTGCGCCGGTCCCGGCATCGGTGTACCGCATACCGGCAAACAGCAGCGAGAAGTGCATAAAGCCGAAGGTAAAGGCCAGCAGCAACAGCCAGGGTAGCTGCTGTCGGGTGATGCGGCAGAACGGCACCAGCACAATGGCGACCACCACAAAACGCATAAAAGTCAGAAACAGCGGCGGAAGCTCAAGTAAGCCCCATTTCACCGCCACGTTGTTGAAGGCCCAGATACACACCACCATCAGAACCAGAAAAAAATGCCGCACCGCCACAATAATATCCTTAACTTTTTTTGCTTAGCTGGCTAATGATGGCACGAACCAGGGCATTTCAGGCAGCAGCGGTTAGAAATTTTCTGTCGCGCTGAGAAAAATAAAATCATAAGACTTTTTTGCGCGTTGCTGTCAGACTGATTTTCCGAAACGCCTCTTGAACAGGACCCGATTCGGTATGACCCACACGCCCGCCTTGCCCATTGCATTGATTCAGCTTGAAGTCCCGCCCGCTAACGTCGTCGCGCAGATTGGTGAACAACCACGCTGGTTCATTGACGCGTTAGAGTTACAACCTGATGAGTATCTGATCGTCCGTCCGCATCTGGGCGAGGCGTTGCCGGCCTTCGACCAGATTTCTGCGGCGATCCTCAGCGGATCGTGGGCGATGGTCACTGACCATGCCGACTGGAGCGAACGCAGCGCCGCGTGGATCAGAGCGGCCATCGACGCGTCGTTGCCGTTACTGGGCGTCTGCTACGGCCATCAGCTGATGGCGTATGCGCTGGGTGGCGAGGTGGCAGATAACCCGAATGGCTGGGAACGCGGTCTGCTGCCGGTCACCTGCGGTGCCCAGGCGCAGCGCGACCCGCTGTTACGGAAACTGCCGCCGACCTTCAGCGCCTGGCTGTCGCACCGACAGTCGGTGCTGATGCCGCCGTCGCAGGCACAGGTATTAGCCGCCTCTGAGCGCGATGGTTGCCAGATTATTCGTTATTCACCGCAGGCGCTGTCAGTGCAGTTTCATCCCGAATTCTCGTCAACCATCATGCGCGCCTGTCTGCCGGACGGCAGTGGTGAGGTGGCTGGTGTGATGGAAGGAAAAGACTGGGCGCGTGAACTGTTAACCACCTTCTGGCAACAGACGCGCCCGTCAATTGAGCAGGCTCAGGGAGCGTAGTGGCGGGTACAGCGATAAACCCAGGCGGGCGGCACGTTTTTCAGTACCCGTTGCCGCTCCCAGGTAAAATAGCGTGACAGGTCAGGCTGGGTCAGCGAAGTGTACTGAAATTGCACAAACACTCCGTTCGGGCCCAGCGCAGCGTAGACCGCGCGCAGAATCGCCTCACGCAGTGCAGGCGGCAGCGACAACAACGGCAGGCCGGAGAAGATCGCATCATATTGGCCGTTGAGATACTCCGCGGAGCAGGTGCGTACCGTCATACGGTGATCGTCTAACGCATTAAGCTTCTCCGCCAGCATACTGCTGATTTCGAACACATCCAGCGTGGCTTCCGGTGCCATTCGTTCCAGTAACCGACGGGTCAACACACCGTCTCCTGCGCCAAGCTCGGCGATACGCAGCTGATTATTCCATTCCACCGACTCGATCATGGTGCGGCACAGCGCATCGGATGAGGGCGTAATACTGCCCATCTTGCGCGGATTGCGGATGAACTGATGCACGAAGTTTGCCTTGGCGCGCATTAAGGTGAAAGCCGAAGCCAGCATGCTTACCTCCAGTATGAATTCTTCCTCATATTGACCCCATCCTGCTGACAAGTTTCTTATTTATAAGCGCAACCGGGAAAAGTCGGAATTATCTGTAGCGGCAGCCGATGCGGCTTTTCCTTCGGGGCGGTCACAGTTTCCGGGCAACAGATCTGACAGGCTGGCAATGATCCTTCATGTTAATAATAAGTTTCATCATTGTTGCATCTCGTCACCTGTAAGGAGAATGACCATGCGTTACGCCGCCCCCGGAGAACAGGGTTCTCTGATCACGCTACAAAAGAATTATGGCAACTTTATTAATGGTGAATTCGTCGCGCCGGTGAATGGCAACTACTTCACCAACACTTCACCGGTAAACGGTTCAGCGGCAGGTGAGTTTCCGCGTTCTGACCGCGCGGATGTGGATAATGCGGTCGCCGCCGCAGCGGCAGCGGCCGATGCCTGGGGTAAAACGTCACCGCAACAGCGTTCATTGCTGCTACTGAAAATCGCTGACCGGCTGGAGCAGAATCTGGAATACATGGCGGTAAACGAGACCTGGGATAACGGCAAGCCGGTGCGGGAAACCCTGGCCGCCGATATGCCGCTGGCGGTCGATCATTTCCGTTATTTTGCCGGCTGCGTGCGGGCGCAGGAGGGCAGCGCAGCAGAGATTGATGAATTTACCGCGGCCTACCATTTCCATGAGCCGCTGGGGGTGGTGGCGCAAATCATTCCGTGGAACTTCCCGCTGCTGATGGCCGCATGGAAGCTGGCACCGGCGTTAGGTGCCGGAAACTGCGTGGTGCTGAAACCGGCGGAGCAGACGCCGTTGTCGATCACCCTGTTTGTCGATCTGATTAAAGATTTACTGCCGCCCGGTGTACTGAATGTGGTGCACGGTTTCGGCAAAGAGGCGGGCGAAGCGCTGGCGTCCCATCCGGGCATCGCCAAGGTCGCCTTTACCGGATCAACCGCCACCGGCGGCCATATTCTGGAGCTGGCAGCGAAAAGCCTGATCCCTTCAACGGTCGAACTGGGCGGCAAATCCCCCAACATCTTCTTTGAAGACATCATGCAGGCGGAAGAGAGTTTTATTGAGAAAGCGGCTGAAGGCGTGGTGCTGGGCTTCCTTAACCAGGGCGAAGTCTGTACCTGCCCCTCGCGGGCGCTGGTGCAGGAGTCCATTTACGAGCCGTTCATGGCGGCGGTGATGAAACGCGTCAAAACCATCAAGCGGGGCGATCCGCTCGATACCGAGACGATGGTCGGGGCGCAGGCATCACAGCAGCAGTTCGATAAGATTCTCTCTTATCTGGAGATTGCCCAGCAGGAAGGCGCAGAGGTGCTGGTGGGCGGGGGGGTTGAGAAGCTGGACGACGCGCTCGCCAGTGGTTACTACATCCAGCCGACCTTACTGAAAGGTAACAACAGCATGCGGGTGTTCCAGGAAGAGATTTTTGGCCCGGTGATTGGCATTACCACCTTCAAAGATGAAGCCGAAGCGGTCAGCATCGCCAATGATTCGATTTACGGCCTGGGTGCTGGCGTCTGGACGCGCGATATCAACCGCGCTTACCGCGTGGGCCGGGCGATCAAAGCCGGGCGAGTCTGGACCAACTGCTATCACCTCTATCCGGCGCATGCCGCTTTTGGCGGCTATAAAAAATCGGGTATCGGACGTGAAACCCACAAGATGATGCTCGATCACTATCAGCAAACCAAAAACCTGCTGATCAGTTACAGCATTGAGCCACTGGGTTTCTTCTGAGGATGCAGATGAGACGTGCTGCCGGCAGGCGGCACGTCATTCCGGTAGTCGCGGCTGCGCGCTTCATGGGAGCCTTAATTTGTTAGTAACCTCGATCTTTATCATCCCGTCTATCTGAATATCCTTTTTCAAAAATCAGCGCCTATTTTGTGTCAGTCTTATTCTTAACGTCGCGGCAGCTAACAGCAGCCGATCAATACTCAATGCCTGTATGATGCCATGAACGGCTGAGATCAGAGTATGACGGTATTACTGTGACTGGTCGGCAAAGGGCGGTGCTGTTTATCGTAGCCATCGGTCAGCTTGTATTGCTTATCAAGGGGATTGGCATTTTCCTGGTATCAGTAGCTGGATAACGGCATCTCCCGTGGAGCAATAAAGTTCCATTGAAATGGCATGACCCGCCTTTTGTCAGCAGAAGGCGATGGTCCCGAAGAGCGTTTGTTGCAGGAGAGTGGACGTCTGAGAAAAAAGAACCGCCAGATAAAATGCAAAAAGCCCGCTCAGATTTCTCTGAGCGGGCTTCTCTAAATTTGGCTCCTCTGACTGGACTCGAACCAGTGACATACGGATTAACAGTCCGCCGTTCTACCGACTGAACTACAGAGGAATCGTTTGAACGAGGCGAATATTAACGGCGTCGCCCGAAGGTGTCAACAGCAAAAAATACATTATCATTCAACTGGCTAGCTTTAGCGCAAAGCGATCGTGATTTAAGCAGTTTGCGCTGACAAGGCGACGATTCTCGTCAGCGGGTCCTGCTGATAAAAGTGGCGCAGATGCTGGTACATCGCCGGGAAGCGCTCGGCCAGCAGATCCGGCGCGGTAAAGAAATATTCCGACAACACGGCAAAGCACTCGGCCGGGTCGCTGGCGGCATAGGGATCGATGCTCGCCGCCTGTTCGCCCACCAGATCAACTTCGCTTTCAATCGCCGCCATCGCCGCCCGCAGATCTTTCTCCCACAGCGCCACCTCACGCAGCGGTATCACCGGAATCCCGCTGGTATAACCGCCGCCGCGGGCATCCAGTTTATGCGCCACTTCGTGGATCACCAGGTTGTAGCCGGAAAGATCAAACGAGTCCTGAATATCGAGCCAGTTCAGTACCACCGGACCCTGGGTCCAGCTCTGACCGGCATGCACCGCGGGCGCGCTGTGCACCAGACCCGCTTCGTCCTGCCAGAGATCGTCAACTTCAAACGGCTCCGGATAGATCAGCACATCGTGAAAGCCGTCCAGCCACTCCAGCCCCAGTTTCAGCACCGGCAGACAGAACAGCAGGGCGATGCGCACGCTGCGCAACTCATCCAGCTGAACCCCTCCGAGCGGCACCAGCTTTTTCTGTTGCAGGAAACGTTGCGCCAGGTGCACCAGCGCCTGCTGCTCCTCTTCACTGAGCAGCGTAAAAATCGGCTGCGCCAGACCAGGCTGCCACGGCAGCGCGGCCAGTGCAGGGTCGTTATGCGTTTTCCACGGCCATTTAAACATCGTCACTCCCGCACAGAACCGGACTATCTCGCTATCCTGGCGCGCCAGATATAAAAATGCCAGCATCGAAAACAGCATGCTGGCACCATCGATCTGGCTGCAGGGCATAAGGCTGTCTATTCAACCCGTTAGCGCAGCCGTTGTCTGTGATTCAGCCCGCAAAGCGCAGGCCTGAGGTGTTACTTACGCTCAATGCGCTGGAACTCAATCACCCAGACCCACGGGTTTACTTCCCAGCTGGTGGCACCGTACTGCTTTTGCCAGGCTTTACGGTACGCCTCTTTAGGCGATTCCGAATTAACGTTCATAGTGAAGAAATTGTTGAGGAAGTGCGAATCGGTCTGCACCCCTTCGGCCATAATGTCATCTTCACTGATGTCCTGAATCTTCTCGGCCCGCACCCCGGTAATTTCCAGGTTAATGCGGCTGGCCCAGCGCGGCATGTGGATGGCGGTCTGCCAGCCAAACTGCTCGGCTTCCGGACTGCTCATTATATGCTGTCCCAGCTCGTTACTGTCCGCGCGATACTGGCAATAAGCCGGCTGGCGGAATGGCGTCGGATCGCGCTCATACTCTGCCAGCGCATCTTCGGGCACCAGCGGACCACGCCAGGTTTCACGCACCCACAGCACATCGCCGGGTTTGCCATACGGACAGTGATAACTGATATCCGTCATCGACATCATTTTGTAGCCATGCAGATGGTTAGCACTCACATCGAAAGCATGCACACCTTCGTGATGATCCTGTCCCGGGCCGAAAGCCTGAGTTTTCATAATGCGCCGGGTTTGCGTTTGCTGGCCAACCAACAGGGCACGAACACGCTGTTCGGAAAAAAGAATCGGCCGTTCTTTCATGGATTACCTCTTTTTATTAGTAGAACCCGGTTACTGCTGTAAACATCCCCTTGCTGCACTTCAGAGGATTATCATAAAGGGTATAAATCATTTTGCTTAATAATTTGTCGATGGGTCTTCAGGCGACAATGGCCGCTTTTGGTGTTAAAAAACCTCAAAATGCAAAAACCGCACCAAAGCTTATCATGCAACGTCCATAAAGCGCTGAATAGCCCGGATACAGTACGTTATAACGGTAAAAATAGGAACCTTTTCGGAATTGTTCACCTGTGATTATTGACAGTTTTTCCGTTATTTAAGGAATTTGATCGCGCGCAATGCGGCCAGCCAGATTTTTTTCTGCTGGAACAAACATTACACCCATTAAACTAATTCGCTTAGCGACGATCAGTTAAGGAAAGCCCGAAAAGCGCTGAAATTGCGGTTATTTTGTATAAGAGATGCTATAAAAATGATCCAGATCTCATTTTCCTGCCGGAAAACCCTGGCAGCGCCGCTCTTTTCCTCAGCACTGAAAGAAAAGTGTCATTAGCCAGTCGCTATGATGGCTTGCCGTTTGCGCACCGATCGCGACGCAGTTTTGCGATTGAATACTACAGGGAGATAATTTATGTCACTCACACTCTGGCAATCTCGCTATGAAAGCTGGTTTCAGGCCAACTGGATCCACGATGACGGCGCCCATGATATTGCGCTCTTACGCCGCGTATGGATGAGCGCACAACGGATCATGGCAGGCAGCGCCGCCAATCCGCTGGTGGTGTTAACCGCCTGCTATTTTCACGATGTGGTCAACCTGCCGAAAAATCACCCTGAACGCCATCTGGCTTCGACCTACGCCGCCACGGAAACGCAGCGTATTCTGCAACAGGATTTTACCGACTTCCCGGCAGAGCTGATTGAGGCGGTGATGCACGCCGTTAAAACCCACAGTTTCAGCGCCGGCATCCCGCCGCAGACGCTGGAAGCCAAAATCGTTCAGGATGCCGACCGGCTGGAGTCGCTCGGCGCCATTGGTCTGGCGCGGGTATTCTATACCGCCGGGGCATTGAATCGTCCGCTGTTCGACAGTGCCGATCCGCTGGGAAAAGATCGCGAGCTGAATGATGTGAAATGGACGCTGGATCACTTCCAGAAGAAGCTGCTGCGGCTGCCGGAAACCATGCACACCGAGACCGGGCGGATGCTGGCGGAACATAATGCTGACTTCCTGGTGCGCTATATGGCCAAGCTGTATGCGGAGTTGCAGGGCAATCTGACCGGGATGGACGAAGGCGTGCTGCGGGACTTTACGCCATTACGGACCGAATATTAAATTTTTGTGACAGTATGTTAATCGAAACGGTCATCCGGTAGCGTGGAAGCAATAACAAAAAGGAGCAGCACGATGACCGAAACCGTTAATTTGACGATTAAAATTGATCCCGCACTGAAAGAAAATATTAAACAGTTGGCGCTGGAGAACCAGATTTCGATGAGCCAGGAAATTGTGCAGCGTTTGCAGGCCAGTCTGGAAACGCATCCGCATCCGGCGATTGATAATCAGGATCTGACCGAAGCGTCCCCCGACGGGCTGACCAGTGCGGAAGTGAAACAGATTCGCCTGCTGCTGAAGAAGCAGGGCAAGAAGAAGAAGTAAATGCAAACCCGTCGCCTGACGGGTTTTTTATTTTATCCCGCCTCACCGCCGTGGCGAAACTGCTGCACCGTCTGCGCCAGCCGGCTGGCCTGCTGGTGCAGCGCATCTGCCGCGTTGCTCTGCTGCACACTTAATCCTTCACTGGCCTGTAACTGCTGATTGAGCGCCTCCACCTCGGCGGCAATGTGCGACACCCGGGCGCTTTGCGCGCTGGCGTTGTGTTGCAGCTCATTCAGTCGCGTCACTACTGCGCTGACCGCCTGCCCGATCTGCCCGAACAGCGTTTCCAGCGACTTCACTTTGCTGAAGCCACTATCAACATGGTGTCGGGTATGCTGGATTAGCTGATCAATCTGGCGCGTCGAGTGACCGCTTTTGGTCGAAAGTAAGCCAATCTCTTTTGCCACCACCGAGAAGCTGCGGCCATAGATGCCAGCGTGCGCCGATTCAATGGCGGCGTTCAGGGCCAGCAGGCGGGTCTGCAGCGACAGGCTATCCAGCAAATCGACTATGCCGGCAATGTCACCCGAAGCCTGCACGATGTGCCGCATCTGACTTTCCATCTGATCGACCTGACCGGCGCACTGCTGCATTAAGCGGTCGGCGGATTGCGCCTGATCGGTGGCCTGCAGCGAGAAGCGGGTGCTGTTCTCCACCTCTTCAGAGACCCGATGCAGACGCTGTGACAGATGACTGAAGCTGGCATTCTGCGCCTGATGTTGCTTGCGCGCCTGCTGGTTAGCGTGCTGCATCTCGCCCGCAGCGGCGGTCACGCTGACGGCCACTACGTCAATCTCATGAATGATGTGGCGCAGGCCCTGGCGCATCTCATCCATCGCATTGAACAGCTGTAACGTCTCACGCGACTGCCTGCGGAGTGGGGCGGCAGGCGCCAGCAGATCGCCGGTGGCGATAGCCTGTAGCTGGCGACTGGCCTGCTGCAATGGCGTAATCACCCCGCGCAGCAGCAGCACGCCGCCCGCCACCAGCAGTCCGGACAGCAGCCCGGTCACCAGCAGCGACACATTGCGGGTGCCGGTTAAGCTCGCCAGCGAACTGCGATTGACGGCGGCCAGCTGGCGATTCGCCTGGCTGATCTCGCCGAACCAGGCATCGTTAAACTGCTGCTGGTAGGCTTGCATTGGCACCATAAAAAAGGCGTCGGTGCTGCTGGCGGCCAGCCCCTTAAGCTGCTCGGTTAGTCCCTGGCTCAGCAGAATAAAGCTCTGTTGCAGCGCACTGTCAGGCGCAGCCTGGTAGCGGCTGAACAGCCGTTCGGCCTCGCTCAGCGAGGCGTTCGCACTCTCCGCCAGGCTTTTCCAGCTGTCGACCGATCCGCTCTGCTGGTCCTGCATCAGATAAATTCCCGCCCGATGACTGTTATCACTGGCGGTCAGCAGTTCGATGCGGGCGCGATCGAGCAGAGCCAGCCGCTCGCGCAGATCATGGGTCTGCGCCAGGCTGCGCTGCGCCTGGCTAACCTGGGCGGTCAGCAGCACAATACCGGCCGATTGCAGCAGGCAGAACAGCACCACGAACAGAATGAAATGGCCACGCAGGCTGGTCAGCCAGCCCGGCAGCGTAAGGGAAAACCGGCGATTACGACCGCGCAGCGGCAATAAAGTAAGCAGTGACATCACGCAACCCGAAATAAGAAAAAGCGCAGTATTAAGGGGTTACGTGACATCTTTGTGACAATCCGGTCGGATGACGGCAGAACAGCAGAATCGGTTTTCTTAACGGAAACCGCGCACCTTAATCAGCGCGTAACTGACGAATATGGGGCAGCAAAAGCTGAGCGACCGCCGCAAATACCGGCACCACCACCGAGTTACCAAATTGCTTATAAGCCTGGGTGTCCGACACCGGGATACGGAACGGTTCACTGCCCGGTACGTCGAAGCCCATCAGGCGGGCGCACTCGCGCGGTGAGAGTCGGCGCGGACGGCGCGCCATATTGGCCGGATGATGAAACTCTGCTTCGCCCAGTGCGCTATCCCAGCCGCGATCGATCAGAATTTCCGAACCATCCTTGTAGTAACGTGCCGACAGAGTACGCACGCAGCAGTCGGGATTACGCGGATCGTTAAGCCCGAAGCCGAAGCCGTTGCCTTTAGCCTTGTGCTTTTTGGCGTACTGGTAGAGATAGCGCCACAGCACCGGTGACAGAATATATTTCTCATCTGGCTGCGGTTCCAGCAGGCTTTGCAGGCTCGGCACCTGCGGCGGGAAGAACTTTTTGATATCGCGCAGGGTGAAATCCTGACAGCCTTTGATATCGCGGCGGATGCCAACCAGCACGATGCGTTCGCGGTGCTGCGGCAGAAAATGGCGCGCATCAATGACCTTCGCATCCGGGCCGCTGGCGGCGGCATCGGCCACTTCATAGCCCAGCTCATCCAGCGTCTCCATGATAATGGCGAAGGTCCGGCCCTTATCGTGGCTCTTGAGGTTTTTCACATTTTCCAGCACGAAGAACGGTGGCTTTTTCGCCGCCAGAATGCGGGCGACATCGAAAAAGAGCGTGCCCTGAACCTGGCACTCAAAGCCGTGCGCGCGGCCCAGCGCATTTTTCTTGCTGACGCCGGCCAGCGAAAATGGCTGGCAGGGGAAACCGGCCAGCAGCACCTGATGATCGGGGATCGCCGCATCAATCGCGCGGTAAATGTCGGCGTCATCGCTGAGGCCTTCTGGCTGCGTTACCTGGCGGATATCGGTGTTGAAGTGATGTTCGAGCGGATCGCTATAGTGATTGGCCTTATAGGTGCGGACCGCTTCTTTATTCCACTCGCTGGTGAATACGCATTTGCCGCCGATGGCCTCAAAGCCTTTACGAATGCCGCCAATACCGGCGAACAGATCGATAAAGCGAAACTCAGGCGCGTCATAATGAGCCGGCCGGCTTGGCAGCAGGTCCTGCAGCAGCGCCAGTTCAGCGTCACACAGCGGCGGCAGCGCGCTTTTGCCCTGGCGCACCCGGTTGAGCAACGCAGGCGTCCAGTTGAGAAAGCCGGCCTGGTGCAGTCGGGTGGTCACATCCCGGACCGAATAGATGTCGAGCACTTGCTGTAACAGTTGAGACGCATCAGACGGTGAAAGAGCAGCAGAGAGTGGTTCAGCAATGGCGGCGGGGTGCATGCGTTTTTCCTTAACAGTGAGCCGCCTATGCTATCACTCCTGACGCAGCGAGGAAATTGGCGGCGTGTGCCACCGGACCGATTGGCCGGAGGGACATTTTTTACGGCAGCAATCTGATAGCGAGCCTCTGCTGCTTTCGCTTTTCGTGGCGCAGGCTAAAGTTGAAGGACCAGCAAAAAAGGAGAATTTATGGCTGACGTTCACTCCAGCGAAACACGCAGCAAAAATATGCGTGCTGTTCGCGCGCAGGATACTGCTATTGAGCAGCGTGTGGCGCTGTTGCTGAAGGATCGCGGATTCAGCTATCGGGTACAGGATAAAAATCTACCGGGCCGACCCGATTTTGTACTGCTGGAGCAGCAGGCAATTATTTTTGTGCACGGCTGCTTCTGGCATCGGCATCACTGCTATCTTTTCAAACTGCCGGCCACCCGTACCGAATTCTGGACCGGCAAGATCAACAGCAATGTCGAACGTGACCGGCGTTATGTGCGTCAGCTACAGGAGAGCGGCTGGAAGGTCCTGATCATCTGGGAGTGCGCCCTGCGCGGCAAACTGCGGCTGGCGGATGGCGATCTGCTGGAGCGGCTGGAAGAGTGGCTGCTGGCAATGACGCAGAGTGCCGAGATTGACCATCAGGGTATTCATCATTATCGCGAAGAGTGAGCCTTGCTAATCAGCAACATAATTGGTTAGATCTGCGCTTTCTCCGTGGCCAGGAGCCTGACATGAGCAGCATTAAACTGACGGTTAAACGCCTCTACCAGCTGCGCGACGAGCGCATGGTGAACACCAAAGCGACCGCGCGCGTTTACCTCGGCGACAGGCTGATCGCCACGGAAGAGATCACCGGCATGACAGAAAGCCCGGTCAGTAAGTATTTACATGCTGAAGGCGCGGCGGGTGAAGCGGTGCGGGTAGAGTGGGATTGTGAGGGCATCGCCGAGATGACGGTGACGGAAATCGAGCGCTGCCCATGTTGTCAACATAACGAACCAGACTAAGGATACGATTTTGGCGGGAACCAGCTTACTGACTTTACTTGATGATATTGCAACACTTCTGGACGATATTTCCGTCATGGGGAAAGTGGCGGCGAAAAAAACCGCTGGTGTACTGGGTGACGATCTGTCGCTGAATGCCCAGCAGGTGACCGGCGTAAAAGCCAACCGCGAACTGCCGGTGGTGTGGGGCGTCGCCAAAGGATCGTTTCTGAACAAACTGATCCTGGTGCCGCTGGCGCTGATTATTTCCGCTTTCGCACCGTGGCTGATTACGCCGCTGCTGATGATCGGCGGCGCTTATCTCTGCTACGAAGGCGTGGAAAAAGTGATGCACAGTCTGCAACACGACAAGCAGCATAAATCGCCGGAAGCGCGTCAGCAGCGCCTCGAGTCGCTGGCAAAGCAGGATGCGGCGGAGTTTGAAAAGAAGAAGATTAAAGGCGCGGTGCGCACCGACTTTATTCTGTCAGCAGAGATTGTGGCCATCACCCTGGGGATCGTGTCGGAATCGCCGCTGCTCAATCAGGTGATTATTCTGGCGGGCATCGCCATTCTGGTCACCATTGGCGTTTACGGCATTGTGGCGGCGATTGTTAAAATCGACGACCTCGGCTTCTGGCTGCGCGAGAAGTCCTCACCTATCGCTCAGGGCATCGGCAGCGTGTTGCTGGCAGCGGCACCGTGGCTGATGAAGATTCTGTCCGTGGTTGGCACCATTGCGATGTTCCTGGTCGGCGGCGGCATTGTGGTACATGGCATTGCGCCGCTGCATCATCTGATTGAAGAAGTCAGCAGCGGTTTCAGCGGCTGGATCGCCATGCTGCTGAGCAACGGCGCCAATCTGGTGCTCGGTTTTATCATTGGGTCGATCGTGCTGTTGGTGGTGAACCTTATTGCCAAACTGCGCGGGAAATCGGTATAAAGCGCACTGTAATTACGGTCAGGAGAATGACGATGAACGACGACATGTTTGAATTTGATATCGACGCGCAACTTGAGCAGGCTGAAGCGAAAGCAGAGAAAAAGGCCAGCGAAGTGCCGGACGATCTGAGCGACGAAGCGGATTGCGAAGGCTGCAAAATCTGATTCCAGCCTGAACCCCATTCAAAGCGGATAATAATTATTATCCGCTTTTTTTATTTTCAACATATCCAACTGCTTAATTCTGAATTTGCCGCTTATTTGCGTGCCTTAACAGGCAGAAACCTTTTTTGACTGCTATAAAGAAAATAATCAAACCACAGGGTCAATGAGGAGGGCGCAACATGGTTTTTGCAATCAGTGAAGAAGTTCAGCACAAGAAAGACGGACAGACGATGGTGGTGACCGGCTACGCCAGCGGAATGGTCGAGTGTCGCTGGTATGATGGCTACGCGGTACGTCGTGAAGCATTTCGCAGCGAAGAGCTTAGCGCCTCAAATCCCGCCCGACAGCTTGCCAGTTAAGCGGCCTGCGATCAGGCCTGTAGGTCGCGAGATCTGACAGGCCCCGCTTTACCGCATTCCCTTTACCTTTTCCGGCACACTCCCTGTGCCTGGTTCTCCTCAGACGTTGCCGTCGTTATCCTCTTCTACCGCCTGATAAATGCGCTGCAGAATATCCGGGAAAGCTGACTGCACCCGACTCCAGCTCGGAATAAACGGCTTATCGTTTGGTCGTTCAATAAATGCCTGACCGGCTTCCAGAATCGACTGGGTAAACATTTCCACCGCGGCTTCCTCGACGTGCTGATCAAACTTCAGCCCGTTCATCGCCGCCTCGTGGTTGTAGATCTCCATCATATCCAGCGCATTACGGTAGTAGGTGGCTTTCAGCACCCGGAACGAGTCGCTGGTCAGCGGCACGCCCATGGTGGCCAGCTTGCGCAGCAGCGACTGCACGATGTCGCTACTCATGCGTTTCAGGCCGCCGGTACCATCCTCCTCCGCCAGCGGCTGATGCTTGTGGTCATAGTTATCGGCAATTTCCACCTGACAGGACTGACGGGTGGTGTAGTTGCGATAGATCTCTGAAAGCACGCCAATTTCCAGACCCCAGTCGCCCGGAATTTTGATGCCGTTCAGCACGTGCGTGCGCATCGCAAACTCACCCGACAGTGGATAACGGAAGCTGGAGAGATAATCGAGGTATTCCGAATGGCCATAGACTTTTTGCAGCGAACGCAGCAGCGGACCGACCAGCAGACGCCCGACGCGGCCGTTCAGCTTCCCGTCGGCGACGCGGGCATAGAAGCCCTTGCAGAATTCATACTGAAACGCCGGATTAGCCACCGGATAGAGCAGGCGAGCCAGCATGCCGCGCTCATAGGTGACGATATCGCAGTCATGCAGCGCGACGCAGCTGGTGCGGTCAGAAGCCAGCGTATAGCCGGTGCAGAACCAGACGTTGCGTCCCTTGCCTGGATTAGTAGGCGATAAGCCTTCTTTATCCAGCTCGGCATCAATCGCCTTGAGACGTGGGCCGTCATTCCACAGAATGCGGTGCCGCTGCGGCAGGCGTGAGAAAAACTCGCGGGCAAACAGAAACTGATCGCGGTCAGCGCGATCGAGGCCAATCACGATCTCATCAAGGTACGGCACCTTCGCCAGCTCATCGACAATCTTAGTCAGCGCCGGTCCTTCCAGTTCAGAAAACAGCGAGGGCAGGATCAGCCCCATCTTGCGTTTGCGGGCAAAGCGCACCATCTCCTTTTCCAGTGATTCCACGCTGCGGTGGGTGAGATTATGAAAATTGGTAATAACGCCGTTCTGAAAAAAATCACTCATCGCACCATCCTTTTAATGCCCGTGGGCAGCTTACAGAGGTTGAGTCAAAAAGTAGTCCAGCCCTTCACGCCAGCCTTCAGGGCCATAGTGCGCCGTATGGTAGACCTGCTGCTGATCGGTCCGGCTGAGGGTGACCGGTGTTTTACTGTAGCCTTTAATCACGACGGCGTAGTCGACCGCGTCCAGCATCGGCGCGTCGTTAGGCCCGTCGCCCAGTCCGATAGTGGTAAAGGCGGAACCAGACTGTTGTGCCAGTAGCCAGCGCACCGCCTCGCCTTTGCCGCTGCCGGCTGGCATGACGTGCCAGAACCGGCCGCCCTGGGCCAGCGCCAGTCCTTCAGCGGTCAGCGCGGCGCGGAAACGGTCAAAAGCCTCGTCACTGTCGCGCCAGACCACCACTTCAGAAGCATCGCGCTGGCGTGACAGGGCGGCATCCGCTTCACTCAGGCCGGTCATCGATGAGACCGCCTGATCGGTAAAGTCATGAAAGCCGGTAAACCGATACTGCGTCTGCAGCGCCGCCAGCCGGCTACAGATCGCCTCATAGGTCAGGCTATTGTCGGGCAGATGAGTTCGCTGCTCCCCGCTCTGGACCACTGCGCCGTTTTCCGCAATAAACGGCGCACCGGCAATGCCGAGCCTCTTCTGTAGCGGGATAATTTCGGCTGCCGTTTTGCTGGAACAGATCACCAGCGGGACGTTATGTTGTTTCAGGGTGGTCAGCCACGGCGTGGCGGCATCCCAGCGATAGCTGTGGTGGTCGAGCAGCGAACCATCGAGATCGGTAATAATCATTAACGGCTGTTGAAGATCGGGCATCGGTCAGCTCCTGTCAGCACGGCTAAAGCGGCGATTTTTCAATATTATAGTTGAATATGGCTCACACTTTTTTCTTAAGCGCCCGCCGGATAAATCCAGGAATAATCTTAAATCGAAACGTTGTGGATCGGCGGGATGCATGAAGTGTGCAGCGGCTAAGTCGCTGTCTGCTGCGGTGTTTTCGGTAACATATGCCGCCTTATTCACCGTTTCGTTGCAGAAATGTGCATAGCAGAGACTTGTCTTAAAAAAGGGAAGGCGTAGTCTGCAAGGGTGTTAAGAATTCCCTGGTGTAACGAATTGAAATTTTTACCCGGCCATCCCGCCGGGTATTTTTTTGAAATCGTTTTCAGCGGTTTGCCTCACAGGAACGACAGTCACAGATATCCATTTCAAAGGCGTCGGCCAGTTCAGTTCCGCGCTGCAACAGCTGCGGTGCTGGTCGCTCATCAGCCACTGGCGGCTGCGCCATAGATTCGTGCATCTCAGCGGCATTCCCGGCCTGTAA
Organism: Pantoea sp. PGP6; assembly: GCF_053474785.1. Lineage (NCBI taxonomy): Bacteria > Pseudomonadati > Pseudomonadota > Gammaproteobacteria > Enterobacterales > Erwiniaceae > Pantoea > Pantoea sp. PGP6. The sequence continues at coordinate 2,656,737 of NZ_JBQBMA010000001.1, read as the reverse complement.
CGCCTCCAGCAAACGATCAACATCAACATTCATCGCTGACTGAGACGGTTCGGTATGCTGTTTTTCGCCTGTCATTTTCTGACTCCCGCGCGCGGACAGAATGATCAGTATAGTGGCTGGTGCAGAAAGAGGTGAGGGGGCGATCACAGCAAAAAAAAGCCCGCGCTGCGCGGGCAAAATCCTTGTTACTTTTAGGTTGACTGCCCCTATGGGGTTGGCGCAGTAGGGAGAGTGTAAGGCGGGCGCGCGTCAGAAGTCTTGCGGCGAAGTGTTAAGGAATTGAAAAAACGCAGGCTTACTCAGATTTACCTGACTTTTCGCTCATTGAGAGCAGAATCGGCTATAGTTCGTGATAAAGTTGATTTTTATCAATACCTAAAGGAATGGTTATGGACATCTTAAGAATTATTATCGCGATCCTGTTACCGCCACTTGGCGTCTTTATGCAGGTTGGTTTCGGTGGTGCCTTCTGGCTGAACATCCTGCTGACGCTGTGTGGCTACATTCCGGGTATCGTGCACGCTGTATGGGTGATTGCCCGTCGCTAACGCTCGGCATCACTGCGGTTCTTCGTTTAGACTGTGCAACAGGAAATAATCAGGAGAACCGAAATGAAGGTGAATGACCGCGTCAGCGTTAAAACCGATGGTGGCCCGCGCCGCGTCGGAACTATTCTGGCCATGGAGCCGTTTAATGAAGGCACCATGTTTCTGGTGGCGCTGGAAGATTACCCGTTAGGCATCTGGTTTTTTAACGAGGATGGTCATCCGGAGGGGATTTTTGTTGAGCCTTACAGCACAGAATAAACCGGCCGGCACGTCGCGCCACTGCTGATGCGATCCTCCTCCCCGTGGCGGGGAGGAGGCAAAGCCAGACCGCCGTCACTGACCCGACGGCATCACTGCTCTATTAATTCTGCACTTCCCTGTCGGCACTCCAACTGCGCTTAAAACGTTTCCCAGTTATCATTACCGCTTGCCAGTGCCGGACGAGGCGCAAGGGCAGGGGTTTTCACCGGCGCGGTGGCGCGGCTGGCGGTGCCAGCCAGCACCGGCGTATCCTGCAGGCGGAAAGCCGATACCGCCTGAGTCAGTTTACCGGCCTGATCTTCCAGCGATGCAGCCGCCGCAGAGGCTTCTTCGACCAGCGAGGCGTTCTGCTGGGTGACATTATCCATTTCGGTAACGGCCTGGCTGACCTGCTGAATCCCACGGCTCTGTTCGTCAGAGGCGGCGGCAATCTCTGCCATGATATCGGTGACCCGACGTACCGCTTCGACAATCTCGCCCATAGTGTTACCGGCAGCGCCGACCTGCTGCGAACCATCTTTAATCAGCGTGACCGACTCGGCAATCAGCGACTCAATCTCTTTTGCTGCCTGCGCACTGCGCTGTGCCAGATTACGGACCTCACTCGCGACCACCGCAAATCCCCGACCCTGTTCACCGGCACGAGCGGCTTCGACCGCCGCGTTCAGTGCCAGAATGTTGGTCTGAAAGGCGATGCTGTTGATGACGTTGGTGATCTCGGCAATCTTTTTCGAGCTACCGGAAATGTTGGTCATGGTTTTTACAACGCCGCTGACCAGGTCGCCGCCACTGCGGGCTTTACCGGAGGCATCGGCGGCCAGCTGGCTGGCGTGATGGGCATTTTCGGCGTTCTGCTTCACCGTGGCGGTGAGCTGTTCCATGCTGGCGGCCGTCTGTTCCAGTGCTGCCGCCTGCTGTTCAGTACGCGAGGAGAGGTCGGTATTGCCAGCAGAGATTTCGCTGGAGCCCTGATAAATGGCGACGGCACCTTCACGCACCGTGCCGACGGTTTTCACCAGCGACTGCTGCATTAACTGCAGATTGTGGATCAGGGTGCCTATTTCGCTGCGACCATGTGGCAGCGGTGGTGCCGTCAGGTCGCCCTGTGCGATACGCTCAATGCGTGACACCGACTGACGCAGCGGATTAATCACCACCCGACGCAGGAAGACAAAGGTCAGCAGCACCAGCAGCAGCGCAGCGCCAAAGGCCACCGCCATCGCAATAAAGCCAATACGCGACTGATGGTTGGCTTCGGCGGTGATCGCATTGGCGCGGTCGGTACGGATTTTGATCGCCTTCAGCAGCACCGCATTGTAGTCGGCGTCCAGTTTGCGGGTAACGTCGGTTTCCTGCGCGATAATGCCTTCGAAGCTGCCTTGCTTACCGGCGTTAATCATCGGTATCAGGCCTTTCTCAATATAGTCGTTAAAGCGTGCCTGCAGCGTGGCATCCAGCGCGACATCCTCGGGCGACTTCACCTTGCGGTCGGCGTAGACTTTAAACCCGTCTTTAGCCTGCTGAATACGTTTCTCTGCCGACGCGAGATTAGCGCGAAACTCATCCATCTCACCGATACGCGCCGCGGCGCCGGCCTGAATAACCGTCAGACGGGCAGTACGTAAGTGGTTTGAACTGTTCGAGATACCCATCCGCACCTGAATTTCGTCAGTGGCGTCACTGAGCGAGTGATTACCTGAAATAAGAAAGTAACTGGCGACACCAATACAGAGTGCGAACAGCAGCAGAATGCCGCCGAAGATCAGGCTAAACAGCGGGACAAGGCGGAGGTTCTGCCATATACCCGAGGTGTTCTGTCCATCATTAACCAATGCAGTGTTCATATCCTTGCTCTCTTGAGGCTGTTGTTATAAGGCTTAACATCGGCAAAAGAGCGGAAAGGCTTAGCGGCAGGAGTGAGATCTGGCTCCCAGTTTGAGGCAAAAAAAAACCGGCCATCCTGGCCGGTTTTCATTGCGGGTCGTTATCTTACGTTAACGTAGATACCCGACGTGACGTTATCAGTTAAACGCACCACATGATAAATAACCTGCTTATTATGGGTTTTGATTTTGCGTTTAATATTACCTTTATGTGACGAAACAGTTTTCGCCTTTATTTGCATTTTATCTGAGATCTGAATGGTGTCATGACCTGACATCCACATCTTCAGCATATTTGACTCGGTCTGGCTCAGCGTTAATGGATGAACATCCATTCCTGAAGAGATACGCGCAGACTGATTGAGTTTTTTCTGCAAATAGGTGCTAAGTAACGAATCCAGAGTCGATGTCTTTATCGATTTTGACGTAATAATCAGGTTCTTACGAACGTAGAGGTATTCCTCAAAATGGATATTGCTTATCGCCATGAATATAAAGAACAGCGTATCAGGGTGCTGCGTAATAATGCTGCGGATACGTTCGCTGGAGTCGGGTTCATGAATAAAGCAGTCTTCATTAATAAAGACGACACCAGGTTTTAATTGTTCACATTTTTGCTGTAGTTGCTCAATATCGGAGGCAGAAGTGATATTTTTCTTCTTAACTCCTTTAAAAGACATGTAGTCCGATAATCCCAGGCGTGTGTAGTTGCAGGAATCCATAATAATCGTTGGCATAATAGCGACCCTCACCAATTTGTTATCCGTTTAAATCAACGATGAATTACGCGTTGCGGTACGAGAGAGATTTCTAAGGCACTTTTTTATTCTGCTCGTGCAGTGTGGTAACAGGCAAACGCCTGTAAAAGTCTTCATCCCTGACCCGTTCTGCAAAAATATTGTGCTGCTTTGACGTCACACATTCTCCGGTTATGGCGGGGAATGCCAGTGAAAAACCGGAGGTTAAGTAAGACTCTGTTTTTGGGAGCGCTGTCACTATCGCTGAAAACCCGGAGTTTTCTGATAGGACAAATCTTAAAAACATTTGTTTTACGAAAGTGTGATGTCTCAGCGTGTGTTGACAATGCCGGAAAAAACATTTTTTAACAAGAAAAATCACTAAAGAATTTTTTTTGTTCAAATTCAATGAATTGCCGTTTTTATCAACAAATTCACAGTCTAACCGCTGCTGTGAACCGCCCAACTAAAATACGCGAAGCCCGGTTTAATAAGAATTATTTTCAGACTCTCAGCACATTTATCAGAATTTCCTTAGTTGCATTCTGGAAAATATGGTTTGAAAAATGCACGGATGGTTTTGCGTTACTTAAGTATCAGTAAGCAAAGATAGTTAGAAACTTAATGTTCAGGGACGGGATAGTTCTGTCAGGAACAGGGCGAGTAAATCAAACACTTCACCGAACAAATGCTCACAGAACGGGGCGAGCAGTGGCATCAGCATACTGATAGTCAAAATGCCTACTGATAAGGTGATCGGGAAGCCAATTGCGAAGATTGATAACTGTGGTGAAACACGGTTTAACAAACCTAGTACCAGATTTAGCATGAGGAGCAAAACGATTAAGGGTAGCGCTAACATCATGCCATTAAGGAAAATTAATCCGCCCGACTTCACCAGCGCCATAAACGCATTGGCATTCAGTGGATGTCCGCCAATCGGCAACGTATGAAAACTGTCCGCCAGCAACGAGATCAGCCACAGGTGTCCGTTGAAGGTCAGGAACAGTAACATCGCCAGCATGTCTAAAAAACGCGCCAGTACCGGCATGTTGAGGCGGCTGCCGGGATCAAAAAAGGTGGCGAACGACAGGCCCATCTGTAAGCCAATCACTTCCCCGGCGGTCCGCACCGCAGCAAAAGCAAACTGCATGGTAAAGCCGAGCGCAATGCCAATCAGCATCTGCTGGATCAGCAGCCAGAAGCCGGCCGGCGAAAACAGCGTCACGTTAACCGGCGGCAGCAGCGGCATTAACAGCCAGGTGATCATCACTGCCAGACCAATTTTGACCCGGTGACTGATAGATCGTTCATTAAGCAGCGGCGCAGAGGCCAGCAGCGCCAGAATACGCACCAGTGGCCAGAAAAACTGGCTCACCCAATGTACCAGCTGGCTGCTGTCGAGAGTAATCATCAGCCGATGATGTAAGGCAGGTTGGAAAAGACGGTGCGGATATAGTCGAGCAGCAGATTCAGCATCCACGGGCCGGCAATAATGCCGGTGGTCGCCACCGCCAGAATTTTCGGAATGAACGACAGGGTCTGTTCATTGACCTGAGTGGCGGCCTGCAACAGGCTGATAAGCAATCCACTGACCAGCGCGGCCAGCAGCATCGGGGCGGCCAGCATCAGCGCGACGCGCATCGCTTCCTGGCCCATTACCATTACTGATTCGGGTGTCATGTTGTGCTCCGGGAATAGGGGGATCAGGAGTAGAAGCTTTGCGCCAGTGAGCCGACCAGCAGTTGCCAGCCATCGACCAGCACAAACAGCATCAGCTTAAACGGCAGTGAGATTGTCGCCGGTGGCACCATCATCATCCCCAGCGCCATCAGCACGCTGGCCACCACCAGGTCAATAATCAGAAACGGGATAAACACGGTAAAACCAATCTGGAAAGCGGTCTTCAGCTCGCTGGTCACGTAAGCGGGCAGCAGGATGCGCATCGGCACCGCTTCCGGGCCGGCAATCGGCGCGGTATTCGCCAGGCGAGCGAACAGGGCCAGATCCGCTTCACGGGTCTGACGCAGCATAAACTCACGCAGCGGCTGGGCGCCTTTCTCGATCGCCACATCCATGCTGATTTTGTCCTGGCTGAACGGCAGGTAGGCGTCCTGATAAATCTTGTCGAAGGTCGGCGCCATAATAAAGAAGGTCAGAAACAGCGACAGCCCCAGCAGAACCTGGTTCGGCGGTGCAGAGGGCGTACCCAATGCGTTACGCAGCAAACCAAACACAATGATGATGCGGGTAAAGCTGGTCATCATCAGCAGCACCGCCGGAATAAAGGTCAGGGCGGTGATAAACACCAGCGTCTGCACCGGCAGCGACCAGCTCTGGCCGCCGTTTGGCAGCGCATGACTCACCAGGCCCGGAAGCTGGGCATGGGCAACCGGTGCCAGCAACAGCAGTGGCAATAAAGGAAGCAGTCGACGCATCATTGGGGTTTTCCGGGACGTTTAACCAGATTCTGTAACAGCTGACGAAAATCCTGTGGGGCAGCCTGCGCTGGCGTATTCTCCAGCGGCGCACCCGGCGGTAGCGTATGCAGATGGGTAATCTGCTGTGCGGTCACGCCAAGCACCAGACGGGCATCGGCGGTATTGACAATCACCACCCGCTCACGCTGGCCGACCTGCACGCTGGCGGTCAGTTTAAGCTCCTGGCCGCTCACCTTCTTCGGCGCGAAGCCAAAGCGGCGTGCCAGCCAGGCGCAGGCCAGAATCAATAAAATAATCACCGCTAACATGCTGCTGACCTGCACCACCATTGAGCCGGTGGAAATCGGCTGAGCGTGTGGCGCAGCAGGTTGCAGACTTTGATTCTGGCTAGTCATTCTCAGCGACTCAGACGACGCATACGTTCGGACGGAGTAATAATGTCAGTGATGCGCACGCCATATTTGTCGTTGACCACCACCACTTCACCCTGAGCAATCAGGTAACCGTTGATCAGAATATCCAGCGGTTCGCCTGCCAGGCCGTCGAGCGACACCACTGAACCCTGCGCCAGACGCAGCAGCTCTTTGATGGTCATCTTGGTACGGCCCAGTTCCACGGTCAGTTTGACCGGGATATCCATGATCAGATCGATATCCTGCAGTGAGCCAGAAACGTTACCGCTCTCGAATGACTTAAACACGTCATCGGTTTGCGGGGCGCTGCTGCTGCCGACCTGCTCATTCATTGCCTCAGCCCACAGATCGTCCGCAGAGATATCGTCAGACGGCTTATTACTGTCACTCATGGGGCTGTTCCTCGTTCAGCGAATTCAAAATCGGGTTAATCAGGTGTTCGACACGCAGGGCATACTGGCCATTCATCGTGCCATATTGGCTGGTTAAGACCGGCACGCCATCGACATGGGCGATAATGCGTTCCGGTTTCTCAATCGGCAGCACGTCGCCGGGTTTCAGCTGCAAAATCCGTGACAGACGCAGCGAGGTTTCGGCAAAGTGTGCAATCAGTTCCAGCTCTGAGTGCTGCACCTGTTTTACCAGGTTGTCACGCCAGTGGTTATCTTCCTGGCGGGAGTTCTCGAGCGGCGGATTCACCAGCAGCTCGCGCAGCGGCTCAATCATTGAAAACGGAATGCAGATATTAAATTCACCCACCAGGTTACCAATCTCCACCTGGAACGGCGTGTTAACCACGATGTCGTTCGGTGAAGTGGTGATGTTGGTGAATTTCACCTGCATCTCTGAACGCACATACTCGACGTCCAGTGGATAAATGGCTTTCCATGCGTCGCTGTAACCGTCCAGCGCCAGCTTCAGCATGCGACGAATAACGCGCTGCTCAGTATGGGTAAACTCGCGACCTTCTACTTTGGTCGGGAAGCGACCATCGCCACCGAACAGGTTATCAACCGCGATAAACACCAGACTGGGTGAAAACACTACCAGCGCCGTACCGCGCAGCGGCTTCAGGTGGATCAGGTTCAGGTTGGTCGGCACCGGCAGGTTGCGGGCAAACTCGTGATACGGCTGAATCTTGATCGCGCCGACGCTGATATCCGGGCTACGACGCAGCAGGTTAAACAGCGCCATACGGAAACTACGGGCAAAACGCTCGTTAATAATCTCCAGCGCCTGTAAACGCTCGCGCACCACGCGGCGCTGGGTATTCGGGTCGTAAGGACGAATATCGCCTTCCGGCCCGTTTTGTTTCTTTTCTTCTTCCGCGCTGCCACTGTCGCCGTTTAATAGGGCGTCAATTTCAGCCTGGGAGAGAATGCTATCGCCCATTGATTCACCTCAAAATGAAGGCAGTAAACAGCACATCGTTCACGGCCTGCGGAGGTTGACCTTTTACCAGTGGTGGTGCCAGCGCCTGTTTGATTTGTTCAACAAGCGCTTGCTTTCCTTGCTCCGTCGCCAGCGCCGCAGCGCTCTGACGCGAGAGCAGCAGCAGCAGACGACTGCGCACCTCAGGCAGATAGTCATTTAACCGACGCCGTGTATCCTCATCGGCCAGACGCAGGGTAAAGCCTACGTACAGCACGCGGTCAGGATCGTTGTCGGGATTGACCAGGTTAACCGTAAATGTATCAAGTGCAAAAAAGACCGGGGCGGGAGGCGGTTCGACTTTCGCCACCTCCGGCTTATCGCCCTCATGTTTATTCATCATTCGCCAGACTGCATAGCCTGCCACGCTGCAAGCGGCCAGCGTCACAATGAGCAACACCGGAATTAAGAGTTTACGTTTGCGGCCTTTAGCTTTCGCGTTATCAGACATGTTTGCAGTTACTTCCTGTGAATTATGGGCAAGCCTCTCGGCTCACCTGGACAGATTATCCCGCGTCTTAAGTCAAACAATGGGAAGAAAAGACGCGGGTTTTACGCTTACCTTCAGCGTTTGTCGCTATCAGGCAAAAGTGTCGACCGCGCCATTACCGTTTACCCGTGCCTGAAGAGCGGCGGGAACGGCAATCGGCGTGATGTCGGTGTCACTATCCTGAGCGAGAGAGAAGCGGCCATGCTGTCCATCGCGGCGCGCCTCCTGCTGTTGCTGGAAGTTCTGGCCTTGCGCGGAACTGTCACTGCTGACCTGACTCTCACCCAGGTGGATTCCGCTCTCTGCCAGCGCACTGCGCAGCTGCGGAATCGCGGCTTCCAGCGCCGCTCTGACGTGGCTATGGCCGGAAACCAGATTAATTTGTGCCTGGTCGTTATCCAGTTTCAGGCTGATCTGGATGGCGCCCAGGTCTGCCGGATGTAAGCGCAATTCGGCGTTTTGCTGACCGTTGCGGCTGAACATTACAATTTGCTGGCTTAACGCCTGCTGCCACTCATCGCTGCCCAGCTGCGCATTCAGCATCGGGGTCGAGGGCGTGCTGGTGGTCGACGACGCCATTACCGGCGGCGCCAGGCTGCTGGCGCTGGAGATCGGCGTGCTGGCGATCAGCGAATTATCGCTGGCACTGGCTTTGATGGCGGCCTGATCGTCCTGTCGGGTTAAATTGCTCAGCACCTGCTGAAAACTGCTATCCAGCGTCTGCGCGGGGCTGAGGCTGTTACTGTTCACCGCAGCCGTGCTGCTCTGGCTGGCTGTGCTACTCACCGCGGGCGCATTCAGCGCGGCGGTTTTAACCCCAGGCGAACTCTCCGCGCCGGGTTCTTTGCTCGCCTGATCGCTGCCGGTGAGCATCTGTGCCAATGACGTCAGGCTTTTGCGCGCGCTGTCGTTCTGGACAGCCAGTTCACCCTGCGCCTCACTGACCGGGCTGACGGCTGCGCTGGTGGCGGCCGGCGTGGTCGGTAACATGGCGAACAGCGCCTGCACATTTTGCATATCGCTGGCACTTAAGGGCGCGGCTTCTGACTTGTCTTTATCATCGGCTGATTTTGTGCCGGCTTTAATATTTTCCGGCTTAAACAGTGCGCTTAGCGCCGCCGGATTATCCAGTGCGGCGATCAGGGCATTCAGTGGTGCGCCAGGCTGCGCATCGGTGTCGCTTTCTGTTTTGAGATCAGCCGATTGCGCCGCTTTTCCCTGCTGTTTCGCCAGGCTCAGCAACTGGTTTCCCAGCGCGGTCAGAAAGTCGTGCGGCAGGGCATCGGTGCCGGCAGCTGCATCGGTTGAAACTGATGTATCCGCGTCGGTTTTCACCGCCGCTTTCATGGCAATGTTTGGCAGCGTAATCATTCGCCTCTCCTCAAAGCGGCCCGTTGGGCAAATTCATCCATCCGTTTCTGGTCGAGACGGTTTTCCTGTCGTAATGCATTTTCCGCTGCCCGGGTGATCAGCGTCTGATAGGCGTTCAGCCGCTGCTGTTTCTCACGCCAGTTGATCAGCGCCTGCTCAAGACGCTGGTTCCAGTTATTGAGCTGGTTGCGGTGCTGATCGATCGCTTTTTCCAGCGTCTGAATAAACTGGTGGTAGTTGGTCCAGCGGGTGCTGGCAATCCCGGTCGACATATCGTCATTCAGCTTGTTGCGATATTCGTCCTGGTAGTCGAGCAGCATGGTCAGCTGCTCATTGGCAGCCTGCTGACCGCGACGAATATCGCCGAGATAGATGGCGGCGCGTTCCAGATCCTGTTCCGCTAAATCGCGTAGCGTGTCGATGGCATTTGCAGTTTTCATTGCCGTTACCTCGCGTTAATCGCGTCGATTAGCCGAACAGCGCATGCAGATGCAGGCAGGCGTCGTCATAATCGCTGCGTTCGAAAATGCCCTGTTGCAAAAAGGCTTCCATCTGCGGATAGAGTTTGATCGCTTTATCCAGCATCGGGTCGCTGCCTGCGGCATAGGCGCCCACGCTGACCAGATCGCGGTTACGCTGGAAACTGGACAGCAACTGCTTGAACTGGCGTACGCGCGCATAGTGGTTTTCATCAATCAGCGAGGTCATCGCACGGCTGATTGAGGCTTCAATATCGATCGCCGGATAGTGACCGGCTTCTGCCAGCCGCCGCGACAGTACGATGTGACCGTCGAGGATAGCGCGCGCCGAGTCAGCAATCGGGTCCTGCTGATCGTCGCCTTCGGTCAGCACGGTATAGAAGGCGGTAATCGAGCCGCCGCCGTCGATGCCGTTACCGGCGCGTTCCACCAGCGCCGGCAGCTTGGCGAACACCGACGGTGGATAGCCTTTGGTGGCCGGAGGTTCACCGATCGCCAGCGCGATCTCACGCTGCGCCATGGCGTAGCGGGTCAGGGAATCCATGATCAGCAGCACATGTTTGCCGCGATCGCGAAAATCTTCGGCGATGCGGGTGGCGTAGGCGGCACCCTGCATACGCAGCAGCGGCGAAACGTCAGCCGGCGCGGCGATCACCACCGAACGCGCGCGGCCTTCGGCACCGAGAATATTCTCGATAAAATCTTTTACTTCGCGGCCACGTTCGCCGATTAGCCCGACCACAATCACGTCGGCTTCGGTGTAGCGCGCCATCATGCCGAGCAGTACGCTTTTACCGACGCCCGAACCGGCGAACAGGCCCATACGCTGGCCGCGTCCTACCGTCAGCAGGGCGTTAATGGCGCGAACGCCGGTGTCCAGCACATCGGTAATCGGGGTACGCTGCAGCGGGTTGAACGGCGGGGTGATCAGCGGCGCGCGGTAACCGGTATCCGGTGACGGCAGGCCATCCAGCGGGCGTCCGCTGCCGTCCAGCACCCGGCCCAGCAGCTGCGGACCCAGCAGCATTTGCTTACCGGCCTGCGGGTTTTCACCGTTCTGCAGTGCGTACACCCGCGCACCCGGTAAAATGCCATCCACTTCTTCCAGCGGCATCATCAACAGTTTTTGTCCGTTGAATCCCACCACTTCGCTTTCGATCTCGCTGATGGTTTTGCCATCATTACGTTCAATGATGCAGGTCGCGCCGAGCGGTAACTGCAGGCCAGTCGCTTCCAGCACCAGGCCGGTGGCACGGGTCAGTCGCCCGTAACGGCGAACCGGCTGAACCTGAGCAATTCGCTTTTCGAACGCGTCGAGCGCGCCCAGCCAGCGATTGAGCCGAGTGGTCATTACACTTCTCCTGGCGCGGCAAGGCGGCACAGTTCCTGCCAGCGCGTCGCCACGCTGGCATCCAGATCGCCATCTTCGGCGCTGAGTTTACAGCCGCCTGGATGCAGGGTACTGTCCGCCAGTAAACGCCAGCCGTGCAGGTCGAGCGTCGGGCCGAGCGTCTGCTCGATACGTTGCAGATCGTCCGGGTGCACCCGCAACTGCGGCTTGCCGTTGAACATCGGTTCCTGCTGCAGTAATCCCTGAATCTGACGCAGCAGGGCGCTGCCATCGACCGCAGTCGCCTGGCCAATTACCGAGCGGGCGGCTTCAAGTGCCAGCTGCATCAGGCGCGAGGCGATGACGCTGTCCAGCGACTCCAGCGTGTTCTGGAACTCGGTGACCAGCTGCTGCATCCGCGCCTGTAACGGCGCGTGCTGCTGCTGAGCATCTGCCAGACCCTGCTGAAAACCGGCTTCATAACCGCTTTTCTGACCTTCGGCAAAACCCTGCTGCTGACCTTCGTTGTAGCCCTGAGCCTGCGCCTCTTTACGCATCTGCTGTTGCTGGCGTTCGAGCAGCTGCTGCTGCTCATCAACCCCGGAATCAAATTCGGTGATCTCGGGCAGCGGCTCCGGTTCAGGCTGGTCGAAGCGGCCTAGATCGGCCGGCTGCCACAGTTGCCATGGGCGGGCAGAAAATGCATCAGACATAGGTTTCCTCGCCACCACCAATCACCATCTCGCCCGATTCGGCTAAGCGGCGCACCACCAGCAGGATTGCTTTCTGCTCGTTTTCCACCGCCGACATCCGCACCGGGCCCCGGTTGGCCAGATCGTCGCGCAGGATATCGGCCGCACGGGCTGACATGTTTTTGAGGAATTTTTCGCGCAGCGGCTGTTCGGCACCTTTCAGTGCAACCAGCAGCTGCTCGGACTCCACTTCCTGCAACAGGCGCTGGATACTGCGGTCGTCCACTTCCACCAGGTTTTCGAACAGGAACATCTCGTCGATAATTTTCTGAGCCAGTTCGCCGTCGAAGTCGCGTACTGCTTCGATAACCGCTTCTTCCTGCTGCGTCTTCATCAGGTTGATGATCTCGGCTGCGGTTCTCACGCCGCCCATCTTCGCGCGCTTGAGGTTGGTACCGTCCAGCAGACCGTTGAGCACTTCGGTCAGTTCGGCCAGCGCCGCTGGCTGGACACCGCCGAAGGTGGCGATACGCAGCATCACATCGTGACGCAGACGCTCGTCGAACAGCGCCAGAATATCCGCCGCCTGACCACGCTTGAGGTGGACCAGGATGGTGGCGATGATCTGTGGATGCTCGTCGCGGATCAGGTCGGCAGCCGCCTGCGGCTCCATAAAGTTGAGCGTCTCCATCCCGCTGGTGGTTTCGCGGGTTTCGAGAATATCTTCCAGCAGGCTGGAGGCGCGCTCTTCGCCCAGTGCTTTGATCAGCACCGAACGCAGATAATCGTTGGAGTTAAGGCTCAGCGCCGCAAACTGCTCGGCATCGGCTTCAAACTCGCGTAACACTTCCGTCAGCTGCTTGTGCGAGACCTGACGCATATTGGCCATCGCGGCGCTCAGGTGCTGCACTTCACGCTGGTTCAGGTGTTTGAAAACTTCCGCTGCGCGCTCTTCGCCGATAGTCATCATCAGGATGGCGCTTTTTTCGGTTCCGGTCAGACTCATAGCTCTTTACTCATCCATTCGCGAATCACCAGCGCAACAACGCGCGGATCGTTTTCAGACATGTCGCGGATGCGTTGACTCATCACCTCTGCGCTCATGCGGTTGTTAGACTTACGTTCCTGATCCAGCTCATCTTTGCTGAGCTGAACGCTATAGGCTTCTTCTTCTGCCGGTTCAGCGGCACGGGCAGCAGCAGCTTCTGCAGCGGCTTTCTCCGCAGCCTGCTTACGCACCAGATGCGGACGGACCAGCTTGCGATACAGAATGAAGGCAACCAGAGCAACCAACAGCCATTTACCGGCATTCATCAGCTGATCAAAGAACGCTTGCTGCTGCCAGAAGGGCAGATCACCGGTCGTCGGTTCGGTGGTATTGAACTGCGAGTTCACCACGTTCACGCTGTCGCCGCGGGTCTGGGAGTAGCCCATCGCTTCACGGGTCAGGTCTTCAATCTGCTTCAGTTGCTGTTCGTTCAGCGCAACCGCTTTCCCTTTATCGTCTTCGCGATAGTTGACCACCACCGCCACCGACAGACGCTGGACATCGCCGACGTTAAGCTTGGTATGACGAATAGTGCGGTCCAGCTCATAGTTAACCGTGTCATCCCGGCGTGAGTTGGTCGGCGTGCTGCTGGCCGCGGCGGTGCTGGTGGTCTGGCCGGCATTATTCTGTCCGTTAGCATTCTGACCATTGGCGTTCTGACCGTTGGCATTCTGGCCGTTAGCTGCGGGTGCATTGACCGGCGCGGTGTTGGCTGGCGCAGGCTGGTTGGACAATGCGCCCGGTACGCCGCCCGGATAAGGGCTGCCTGATTGATCGCTGGTGCTGGTCTGACGCGAGCGAATCGCGGTAGCAGATGGATTCGCATTAGGCTGATATTTCTCATCCGTCTGCTCGCTGGTGTCGAAGTTGATCTGCGCGGTAACCTGCGCATGCACGTTGCCCTGGCCCAGAATCGGATTCAGGATCGCTTCGATACGTTGCTGATAACGCGTTTCAACATCAGAGGCATACTTCAGCTGAGCATCATTCAGATCGCGGCCGACGCTATCGGAACGGGTCAGCAGGCGACCGGTCTGATCGACCACGGTAACGTTACCCGGCGGTAAACCCGCCACGCTGCTGGAAACCATGTGGGCGATGGCCTGAATCTGACCTTCATCCAGTGCACGGCCAGGCTGCAGGGTTAAGGTGACTGATGCCGACGGTGCTTTCTGCTCACGGACAAATAAGGTGGGTTTAGGCATCGCCAGATGGACGCGGGCGGTTTTTACCGGACCCAGCGATTCGATGGTGCGAGCCAGCTCGCCTTCCAGCGCGCGCTGATAGTTGACCTGCTCGCTGAACTGGCTGATACCGAACTTCTCTTTATCCAGCAGTTCGAAACCAACTGAGCCGCCTTTCGGCAGACCCTGCTGTGCCAGACGCAGACGCAGCTCATGCACCTTCTCATCCGGCACCATCAGCGCACCACCATTTTCGGCGAAGCGATAGGGGATATTCATCTGCGTCAGCTGCGTGACGATTTCACCGCCATCTTCATTCGACAGATTGTTATAGAGAACGCTGTAGCTGGGCGCTTTGGCCCACAGCACCATCGCAATCACGATAGCGATAACGGCGGCGGCGGCGACGACTAAAGGAATACGCGGATTTGCGCGCAGGCGAGCGAGAAGGTCACCGAAGCCTTTCTTTTCTTGATCTTGTGTGGCGGCTGCACTCGCATTCATGACCGATTCCTGCCTGACGTAATTGACCGGGTTAGTTGAGATGGCAAAACAGACTCCCTGACCTGCGTAGATAAAATTTCCACTTCAATGCCAGGCATTATTTGTTGAAACCAAAAATTCGATGGCTGGATAAGCCGGGTTTTTTGCTGTCATTTAGCGCCTTTGTCTCATTGACAACGTGTTAGATTTTTGAACACAGAAAAACCCCACTCTTTTATATGAGGTATCGTTAATGTCCATTCAGGCAATCGACGGCGTACTGCAACAGCTTCAGGTCACCTCGCTGCAGGCGAGCAACCGCAGCAGCGAAGCCCCTAACCAGATCGATTTTGGCGCCACCATGAAAGCTGCGCTGGATAAGATCAGCGAGACGCAAACCACCGCCCGTAGCCAGGCGCAGGATTTTGAGATGGGGAAACCCGGTATCGCGCTGAACGATGTGATGGTCGATCTGCAGAAATCGTCTATTTCTATGCAGATGGGGATTCAGGTCAGGAACAAGCTGGTGTCGGCGTATAGCGATATTATGAATATGCAGGTTTAGGCTGGTAACTGTCTGAAGCTGTTGAGGTTTATCATACTGCCACTTTGGTGGAGCACGTATGTAGCACAAGATCGCTCATTTTCGTGTTGATGAGTGATAGCTGGTCCGTGTTGTTCTCTGACATCCAGGCGCCATAAACCCGGTACACCATCTGCGCATCGGAGTGACCCATTTGCGAAGCGACGTAGTTCGGGTTTGCGCCTGCTGAGAGTGCCCAGCATGCGAACGTATGACGGGACTGATAGGCTTTCCGGTAATGAAGTCCTGCCCGCCTCTGTGCGCCGGTCCATTTCTGTCCGAGTGACTCTGTTGAGTAATATGCTCCCGATCGGCCGTTGATTTGCGTTCACGCTGGGATTGAACACGAACGTCTTCGGCTCCTCAATTCGCTCACCATATTCCCTGGTATGAAAAGTGAAGGGGTCTGAGGGTACATTCGGGTCTGAACTGCTCCCCGTTGATTAACACACCGCGATGTTAGTAATGTCTTCATAAGCCACATGAGGACATCCCCGTGAAGAAGCGTTTTTCCGACGCACAGATCATCCGTATTCTCCGCGAGGCCGAAGCTGGCGTTTCTGCCCGTGAGCTCTGCCGTAAACACGCCATTTCAGATGCCACATTTTACACATGGTGTAAGAAGTATGGCGGTATGGAGGTGCCTGATATTAAGCGCCTGAAGTCGCTTGAGGAAGAGAACATCAGACTCAGGAAGCTGCCTGCTGAAGCCATGCTGGATAAGGAGGCGCTTCAGGTAGCTCCTGGGCGAAAGTACTGACAACAGACCAGAAGCGGGAAGCCGTGGAAGTCATGTGCGGGACTAAAGGTCTGTCGCAACGTCGTGCCTGCAGGCTGGCAGGTGTGTCCCTATCAACCTGCCGTTATTCGGCTCAGCGTCCGGCTGCTGACGCGTAGCTGTCTCTACGCATCACAGAGCTGGCACTTGAACGCCGCCGTTTTGGTTACCGGCGTATCTGGCAGCTTCTGCGACGTGAAGGTCTTTGCGTTAACCACAAGCGGGTTTACCGCATCTGTCAACTTAATGGCCTGAGTGTAAAACGTAGACGAAGTCGTAAAGGGCTGGCAACAGAACGTCTGCCGCTGCTCCGCCCGATGGCGCCCAATCTGACCTGGTCGATGGATTTTGTCAGGGACGCACTGGCCACCGGCCGCAGGATTAACTGCCTTACCTGTGTGGACGACATCACGAAGGAATGCCTGACGGTCACTGTTGCCTTTGGGATTTCAGGCGTGCAGGTCACGCATATTCTGGACAACATTGCGCTGTTTCGCGGCTATCCGGGGACGATAAGAACTGATCAGGGCACGGAATTACCTGCCGCGCGCTCGATCAATGGGCCTTTGAACATGGCGTAGAGCTGCGGCTTATCCAGCCGGGCAGGCCGACACAGAACGGATTTATTGAGATTTTTAACGGACGCTTTCGTGATGAATGCCTGAATGAGCACTGGTTCAGCGATATTGTTCACGCCAGGAAAATCATTAATGACTGGCGGCTGGATTATAACGAGTGCCGTCCACATTCGTCGCTGAATTACCAGACACCATCTGAATTTGCAGCGGGCAGGAGAAATAGAAAATTAGAAGTTAATCAAACCGACATTACTAACTAATCGTTGTATCTAAGACTGGGGCAGGTCATGTAGGATCGCTGGTCGGGTCGGTGTCAGAGCGAAAATACATATTAAAGGAATGACTGCAGGAGCTACTGCTAGCCTGAGCTTGGTCAGGGTGAGGGCTGGTGTTGCCAATTAAGATGTCTGTTACCAGATTATCCCTCCGTACACCACAACACTTCTTGCTGACGGCCGGAACACTGATGTAAGCGTGCTGGCAGATGATGCATTATTCATTAATATGACGCTTTCTACTGGCGACGGCACGATATCACGATCCTGGACAGAATTTGCGTCACACTTTTTAGGTGGGGCAGGTTGAGATTGAAATGTGAAAAATAAGTTATAATATAAGAGGCGGGCCTTTTAATAGCCCGCAATTTAAAATAAGTTAAATAATTTTTTTTATTTTATTAATTATGCGTCTTAAATATCTATTTCCTTTTTCTTCATGCAAACTATCTATTTTGTTATAAAGAGCTTGGAACCGATCATGTGCCCAACCA
This sequence comes from Pantoea sp. PGP6, assembly GCF_053474785.1. Classification (NCBI taxonomy): domain Bacteria; kingdom Pseudomonadati; phylum Pseudomonadota; class Gammaproteobacteria; order Enterobacterales; family Erwiniaceae; genus Pantoea; species Pantoea sp. PGP6. The sequence goes on along the minus strand of NZ_JBQBMA010000001.1, from coordinate 2,639,238 downwards.
TCTCTTTGCTGTGAAGTTAAGTGCTGCATCTGGCTTGATAGAGCATTAAACCTATCATGAGCCCAACCGTCCTTTTGCTGAGAAATCAACAAATCTATCTTACTGTTAACGCTGTTTAGTTGATAGCTAACTGAACCAATGCCGTTAGCACTTCTTAAATGCTGGTTTTCTTGTTCAAGTGATTGAATTTTATCAATAAATGAAGGTATTAAACTTATGCTGTAATTATATTTGACGTGTTCAGCTAAGAACGGACGCAAGCTTCTATAATTATTTTTTTTCTTGTTACCACTCAAAAGCATTCCGGTATTAGCGACTCTATACCAGAAGAGTGATTCTGGAACTACTTGCAATTTATACCCGGCTAATGATGCCTTTAAGAAAAACTCCCAGTCTTCATGGCCAAGTCCGTAGTCTTCAGTGAATCCGCCAATTTTATCAAAAACTTCTTTTTTGACCATTGCATTAGCATCGCCAAAACAATTATTAAAGCCAGCAATATTTAAATCTGCACCTAACGGAAGCCAGCAGTTAGTCATTTTTCTGAATGGGGAAGGGAATTCATCACCAAAAATAAGATCACTTGGCGTTGTGAGTATATCAGAACCTGAGTTTAAAGCAGCAGTGACAAATGTCTCGATTTCAAAAGGTTTTGCTACATTGTCATCGTCCATGAAAATTAGATATTCGCCATTAGCATGTCTTGCAGCCAGATTCCTTGCTGCCCCAAGATAGTTGTTAGAGCTTTTAATTACTTTCCAGTTTCTTACTGAAAAATCATGCTCAATTAAATCAAGATAACGTTGGGAATCTTCTTTAGAACTACCATCATCCACAAGGATCACTTCAAAGTTTTTATAACTCTGAGTTTTCAAGGATGCAATGGCTTGTTGTAATAAATGATGTCTGTCATGATGAACTAGACAAACACTGACTAAAGGTTGTTCAATGTCTTTAAATTTCTTAAAATTATAGGTAGGATGAGCTTCTACAGAATTTACCCATGACGTAATGATCGGGTCTTGGCCGGAAACCAAGCCAGGCCGACAATTAATATTGTTAAGGCGATGATGGATTTTTCCATGTAAATCAACAGGGTTAGGTGTGAAGAGTATATCAATATGTTTTTCTTTTGGGATCAACTCAGGGATGCCGCCAATATTGGCAGAAATGAAATTAATGTTATTTATGAGGCACTCATAAACAGTGTAAGGAGAATTTTCAACTAAAGATGGTATTACTGCTAATACATTGTCTCTTTTTAAATAAGCGTTCGCGCTTGTTCTATCAAGATCATTTATAATATTTACAGGCAGGTTGATGGAACTTGTTCTGCTTTTAATTAGGCTGTTAGAATTAACACCTGACAAATTTACATCTTTACCTAGGAAAGTTATTCCACTTAATTTTCTTAAGTCTGTCTCGTCAAGATTATTTATTGCTCTAAGGAAAATATCTAATCCTTTTCTTGTCTCCAGCCGACCAAAAAAAACAAGCTCGATGCCATTTGGAAATTCACTTTTAATTGTAAAAGCTTGAGGTGTTTTAGCTTTGAAACCATTGAAGGGAGCGCAGTTTAAAATTACTTTATTATTGTCAGGTAGTTGCCACCCTTTGCCCTCCATCCAATTTAGAAGATATTGGGATGGACTAACTACTTCATCAGCCATCTCAATAACAGACTTCTCCATATAATATAATTCTAAGTGGTTTTGATCTTCTGGGAGCTGATAATTACCCTCATCAGCCCACAACGTTGAGCCATGAGTGTTTACGATAAACTTTATTTTCTCAAAGTTAGTTCCGTTATTTTTACTCAGCAAAGAGTAATACAAATCCGCCTGCCATTCGCAAGCAATAACAGTATCATATACTTGATTCTCAAGTAGCCATGTGAATAGCGCGTAACTTTTTCTTCTGAAATAAGGTGCATCAATGCTAAATTCAAGATTTAGATCTAACTTTAATAAGTTAACGCCAAATGTACTGTAGAGTTGACACCAGTCAGAGAAAGACTCTGACGATTCAGAGTAATTCCCACTAGTATAAAGTATATCCACTTCAATATTTTTAGTGGCCAAAGATGTTGCAAGAGCTGTGAATGCCGTTCCTATCCCGCCATTCCTAACTGGACCTTCAACGTCCGGAGTGATTATGAGAACTTTCTTCATTATAATTCTTCCTTAGTAACATAGAATATAACATAGTGGTTATAAAGATAATGGCAAATTTACTTCACTAGGCTAGGTGGATGGCATGAGCGATAACGATACAAATATAAAATCTTTACTAGAATTTTACCATTCAAAATGTAAGATTGTCTATAAAGCTAACCCCGGAAATGCGGGGGATGGTGTGATTGCATCAGCTACCTATGATTTTTTCGAAAGGAATGAATTGCCATACTCTCAATATAGAAATGATAATGAATATTCATCTCAAGCTCATCTGCTTGTCTTTGGCGGGGGAGGTAATCTGATTGAGGGGCTCTATAGTGAAGGCAAGGAGTTTATTGAAAGAAATGTCAATAATTTTCATCGAATTATTATAATGCCCTCGACAATTAAAGGGTATGAAGACTTTTTCAGGAAGAATATAGATAAACTAATTATATTATGCCGAGAGGTTATCAGTTTTGAATACATTCAATCGCTCGGCTATGAAAAAGGAAGAAATGTTTTACTAACTGATGACATGGCATTCTATCTAAATCTAAGCAGTTACATGTCGTTCGTCGAGCCTACAAAAAATATCGCAAGTTGTTTTAGAACAGACTCAGAGTCTTTAACAGGTGAATGGAGAGATAACAATCATGATATCTCGCTGACATGGAATGGTGATTATTGGGACAATGTTTATCTTGCCAGGAACTCTACTAGGTGCATGATAAACTTTTTGGAAGAATATAATATAGTCAATACAGATAGATTACATGTTGCAATTCTAGCATCGCTACTTGGAAAAGAGGTGGTTTTCCATCCTAACTCTTATTATAAAAATGAAGCTGTCTATAATTATTCATTGCTAAATCATTATCCTAAGACAGTTTTTATTAAAAATTAAAAAAATCAAGCAGCGCTTAGCGCTGCTTAGTTTTACATTGTAAGGAGTGCATTACGGACAACATTATCCCAGCCATATTTTGATAAGTTATCGGCTTTATTATATTCCGCAAATTTGTCTATATAAGTTACATACAAATTATTCATTATTTTTTCTATTTTTTCTTTATTATTACAATATTCAAACTCATCGCTCTTAATGTACAATATTTTCGCATCGCCATGCTTGCTTATTTCTTTGGCGAGATCGATGGTCAAGTTATCAAGGTTATTTGCATTGTTCTTTATTACAAAAATCCTGTCTTTATTAGCAAGGCTTGTCTTAAATTTTGACACTAAGTAAGATATTTTGTTTTTTTCTTTGAGGTATATATCTTTTAACGATTTTGCGTCCTGATTCCATGACCATTTCCCATCTTGATTCTCACTATACATTTTAGTGTGGAAACACATATCGTACTTTGTATCTAATACCATATCATGCCATGAAGGTTTCAAGTTTTCTAATTCGAATAGACCTTGGAAATCAGACTGAAGCAGATTCAAAAGAGACCAGTAATTTTTTACTAGAGTCCAGCGGAAAAGACTCCCCTCATCTACCCCAGATGATCTTAAGTAGAAGGCAAACTCACAATTGTCGCCTAAGTTCTCAAAGCGGTCGATATGGCTGATCATTTCATAAGCCCCTTAAGTTTTACTTAACATCTTAGCCAAAGTTATGTCAGGGTGTCGAGATGAAATTGTATAACTAAGGATTTAAACTTGAAGCTGTGAGCAGCATCGCCTTAAAACAAGCCCGCTGACGCGGACTAACCAGCACGTAGCACGTTTTCGTATTGGAAAGCACTGCGCTTAGTGCCATGATTTTTCAGCAGCAACCGGCAAAACTTTATGATCTAAAGAAGGCCGCTCAGGATTGTCTTCCAGGTAACGATGGTGCAATCATGATTATGGAGTATGCATAATGACTCACGAAAACTATGCGATTGTTGAATCTGACGGAACAATTAGCAGCATTGTCGCATGGGATGGCATTACAGGATGAACTCATGCTCAAGACGTTAAGGCAGTTAAATGTTGAGCCATTTTATGTAGCATCGGAGGTAATTACCAAGATGGAGTTTTTACACCGCCTTCTGCACCAGAAGTGCCCAAAGATATCCTTATAGCTCAGTGTAGTTCAGGCTGAGAAGAAAAAAGCCAGCCTAATTTCAGAGGCTAGCCAGACGATTTCTATACATCAAGACGCAGTGGATCTGGACATGGCACGGAAGATGAAGAAACCGAGCTAACAGCATGGAAGAAAAATTGCGTGCTTTTGAGCAGGGTAAATCCATCAAAAGCACCTTACATTGACGGGTCAGATGTATGACCTTCACCCTGGCGTTCGCCGGGGCATTATCAGCACTTAGTTTTGAGAAAGTCGATAATCACAATATCATTAAATGAATAAAGTGAATAAAGACTACCTTTAGAGATTAAATTCCCTTTGCATATCAGGCCAGCTTTTTCATGCCCTAAGTTTTTGAATTCTAAATTCATACCATGGTGATTAAGAAGTTCTGCCCCCCATACCCAGTCATAATTTAAATAAATAGGAATCAGCTTCGACATAAGTGGGAGTTTATTTTCTGCGATAAGCAATTGTCTTGATTTAGGCATTTGTCCCGATACACTTACATATCTGGGGGCAACTCCAGAATGTGAAACATCTTGGAATACGGATGTTGCGATTATTTCGTCAATTTCGGCTTGACTTTTGGACGCTGTAGAGAAGGAATAGCTATATGCAAAGCTAAGCCAAATTAATGGAACAAAAATGACAGTCAAAATAACTGGGCTTTTGATGTTTCTTAGTATCAAAAAACCGTAAAACATGATTGCACCAGATAATGATAGCAGGACTCTTGGTGCGAAGACAGGGCTTTTGAGCATCGCCATTGGAATTATTGAAAAAGCCAATACAAGCAAAGGAGAAGTTAGCAGGACTAAAATAGAAATGAAGTTATTTTTTAATCCATCCCTACAAAGCTCATGCGAGATTTTAAGAACTGAGTATATAATTGCAAGAACAATCATAACTCTAATGATTAAAGGTATGCTTTGAAAGTAGCTCTTTAAAAACCAGGAAAAATTTTTGATATTGTCAATCAGCACCGGTAATGAGTCAGAGTTTAGCTTAATAACCTCTGAGTGAGTAATGTTATAATAGTCCTTAACGAAGTGAGCAGATATAAATGTCTTGTATATTGCAAATGATATGATTAATTGTAGTACTCTTTTTATGATAATTAATGCAACATCTTTGTTGCTTTTGTCTGTACAATTTGTGACAACTTCTATCACTGCTAAGATAGCAAATAAACCTATAGATGCCTGATAAAGAGAAAGTGAAGCTATAATCAGCAAAACCGAAAACAGGTCGATTATGTATCTTCTGCCAGAAATTGTGTATGGGAGTATAAGCAATACCATACTTAGAGCCATTGTCAGAGAATCAAACCTATAAGACAGGTTCTCAATGTAGAAGGGATTCGAGATGAACAGGAAACATAAAATCAGTAAGCCAGAAAAGTTAATTCCACTAAAAACTTTTTCGGTATAATAATATAGTGTAATACACAGTAGTAAAACACTCAGTATCTGATTGAGAGGTGACAGGTCGAGCAACTCACCGCCTAAGCTCATCGTCTGCATTATCGCATCACTTAGTGGTCTGCCGTTCAATCCCCAACCAGAATAACCATACAATGTTCTCCCTAAATCATCAATGTAGAGCCTTCCTGTTAGTATTATAGGCAGCACATAAAGCACTATAAAAAAAGAAAATAAAACACAGGAAAATGTTCGTGGTTGATTTTTGAAAAGTGAAATCATTTTGATATCATTCCTTTGATTTTGTAAGATATCTTGGTCTGTTCTTTGTTTCGATATAAATTCGGCCAATGTACTCACCTAGCACTCCAATTCCTATCAGCTGAACGCCGCCAAGGAATAGCATCGATACCATTATTGAGGTATACCCCTTAACGGGGTTCCCGAAGAAAAGAGTGTCAATACACATATAAGTGCCATAGAAAAAGGAGCATCCTGCAACGAAAAGCCCGATATACGTCCATATTCTTAATGGGAACGTTGAAAAACTGGTTATACCCTCTAGCGCCAGATTCCAGAGTTTCCACCCATTAAACTTACTTTGACCTGCAACCCGTTTTGCCCTTACATATTCAACAACATCCGTTTTGCCGCCAACCCATGAAAGTATTCCTTTCATAAAAAGGTTTCTTTCTGGCAGTAATTTGATGTTTTCCACGACCTCGCGAGACATCAGGCGAAAATCACCTACATTCTCCTCGATCTGAGGTTTACTGATGAGGTTGTGAAGATGATAAAACCATTCGGCGCTTTTTCTCTTCAGATGACTATCGGAAGATCTATCCATGCGCTTCGCCAGAACGACATCAGCACCTTCGTGCCACTTATCAAGCATAAGCGGAATGATATCTAACGGGTCTTGGAGGTCCACGTCGATCGGGATGACAACTTCGCCGCTGGCCTTTTCTAACCCGGCGAATAATGCAGCCTCTTTACCGAAGTTACGAGTGAAGAATACATTTTTTACGAGAATATCTTTCTGCGCGATATCCTTCATGAGGACAGCAGTGAAGTCAGTGCTCCCGTCATCAACAAAAACAATCTCCACATCGCGCCCTTGGAAGGGCTGAAAAGATCGGATCTCACTATAAAAAATCGTAATAGCGTCTTCTTCGTTAAATACTGGAACGACAAGGGATATCTTCATCCTCAATCCTTGAAAACAATGTGCTTTGAATAAATAAAGCCACATACCAAGCTGATGGTAGAGAAAGTGACGAGCGTAATAATAGGGCTGGCATGTGATTGATCAGCATACATGCCAACGGCTGTGGCCATACCGCCCATAAAGATAAGATAAATAGTGTAGCGAAACTTAGTGATCTTGGCGTCAAAAGTCCATTTGGCATTTGCAAAAAACGAAAAGGTGACTGCGCAGCAGAAAGCCGCAAAGTTAGACATTGACTGAGTAAATCCTATCGAGTAAAGCGCCGCAAAGATTATCCAGTGAATCAGAGTGTTTATGGCTCCAATCGAGGTGTAGCGAGCGAACAGCTTTAACATCAGTATTATCCTAAAATTGCAAGATCCGGATTTTGTCACTCCGTCTGTGTTATAGCAAGGATTTGCAAAGCAAATTTAGTGAAAAAAAACCGGCGACGGGGCAGAACTGACCGCTCCTTTCTAAGCAGGTCGCGGTGTAGGTCATTTGAGGTTAGTCTCTTATCGCAGCGCCTGTCCGATAAAAACCCCTTTCGACTCAGGGCCTTTACAAATCTTTGAGCTGGTCCGTTTTAATCAAAAGCACCGATCGATATTACTGTTTATCCATACAGTATTCATCAGGGGGCATCATGCCACACGACTACGCAATCAAAGGTGCCTTTTTTCAGGCCATAATCAGAGTCGGCATGGGCCGGCGAGTGGCCACCACCGGAACATTCCAGCGAAAACTTGAGGCGTTCAACCACATATGGACGCTGTAATAGTGCAATTAGTGGATACGGCGCGAACAGAACATGTTCAAAGAGCTGGTAACTGATGGCGATGAAAACCGCGCTTACGCACTGATTAACATGGGATATGTGAGGTAACTATGGGCTTTCTATCTCCTGCGCAGGACCATGTTGAGCAGCGGCTTAACCTGAACGATATTCTGATGCCGAACCCGGCCAACACGATACGCATCGAAACGCCGGAAGGATTTGTGCTGTTGATCGTTCTATAACGCCCAGCCCTGGCGACACAGTTGCTTATCAGCTTGAGGATTATCCGCAGTTTGGGAAACTTTTCCCGAGCGGCGGCATCACTCAGGGCGGCGCGACGATCGACGGTCAGGGGCTTAATGGGACAGTGGTGCCCGGGAAGGTGAAGACGGAAGTGCTGGCTGTTTATTAGCCATACATTCAGACAATCTGAAAGCGGTCATTGGTGCATCTATGGAAAAACAAGTGCCGCAACCTTCCTTAATCAGCGGCAACTGACCAGTAAGCAAATGCAGCAATGTTCAGGTGGTACGCGATCTGAGCTATCCCTTAATCAACTCTTGAGTCCCCACCAACGCACAATACATATGCAGGATTAGCAGGACTGATTGAATCCGACGTAACGCACTGTTGAAGACTGGCGGAAAAAATCCACTGTCAGGGCGCTAAGCGCGCTGACCTGCTCACAGCTATTGCCGCGTTCAAACCGCTGGCGGACTTAGCGGCATCTGAACCTATAGTAGGGCGGTAATATCTGTAACCGCGCCATCCATAATAACATTCATCAGTTATACTGCTGGCTGACGAGGATCGCGTCGACAGTGTGCACAAACCCACTGCCCGCTGCTTCCTACCGTTCAGATTTCATCAGCCATCAGCAGGTCGCCGCGACAATGATAAAAAAGCTCATCTGGTTACTTCCACTGACCTCTCTTTCTGCTTCGGCATTTACTGCACTGCAATGCGGACCGTTCGACCTGAAAGCCGACCAGAAGGGGGCGGTTACAGTTAACGGCAACAGTGCGGAGATTAACAGCACCACTTTTCTCAAGGCTAAAGACGATTACGATAACGTGAAGTTGCACTGGCGGGTCAAAAACGCCAAAGCTCCGGGCATGATCGATATGGATCTGGTAACCCGTGAGGGGAAATCATTACTGGATGCAGAGATTGTCCGCACCAGTCAGAGTCAGATAAGGATCCGCGGTAGCTACGACTGCGAAAAGAAATAACGGGGCGACAGGGCGGCAAAGATTCAGTCTTGCCGCCTGCGGTAACGGCCAGTGTGCGTAAGGCGCGAGCGATGATTGTTTTCTCGTCAAAGCGGCCAGGATAGCGGTATTTCATGATAGGTTGCAAACAGCCACCTGAACCTCACGCCAGGGAAATGAGGGCAGACAGAATTTAATCGGCGCTTTTACACTCAGCAATCATCGTCGCTACCGCAGCGCGGATATCTGCCGCCTGGGCGTCATAAAAAAAATTCACGCTGGTTTCGCTGTGATTAAATTTGTCTGTTTCGATCCAGGCAATAACGGTTCCATCACCTTGTTCAAGGTTATAGCGTTGCGCGCCGCCGGGCAGGGGATCATCCCGTTCAAGCGAAAGATGCTGATTAATCGCGGCTGAAAACAGGCAGGACTGCACCTGATAAGGATGCGCATTAAAATAGGCGGTTTGCAGATGCGGATGTAAGCCGACCCGGCCGGTATCGACGCAGCCAGCAGTAATGCTCAACATGAGCAGCAATATTATTTTCTTCATCGGTTCAAATCCCGTCACTTTTGCCTTCATCTCGCTGCCCTTTACAGGACGATCCGCAAGCAGCGTGCGGCGTGAAAATTGTTTTGCCCGCCACTGTGCGAATCCCGCTCAGGGTGGTCTGAACTATACTTATCTTTTTTCTGACAGGAGGGCGAAATGATCAATCTTCGAGAGATGAATGAGAAAATTCATCAGGTGCTGCAGGCTGACGAACCGTCCGGATTCACTGAGCAAACCGCTGAACGGGTGTTAGCGGTAGTAAAGTCGTACTGGCAGGACGGCGATGAGACGATAAGAAACGACATCACGCAGAAGCTGTCGCGACTGGAACATTCTGGCGTGCCATTCCCGGAAAATTATCTCGATAAGCTCTAACGTGGTCACAATAGCGGTGCGCCCCTGAACGGGGCGCGTTGCGGCGTATCAACTTGCTTTATACGGATCTTTTTTATCATCCTGACTGTCATCATTCTTGCGTGGTACTTCGCCGTGATCTTTCGGCGCGTCAGTAGCAGGATGATCGTCTTCTTCATACGCATTGCCTACGTGCGGTGCCGCTTCCGGCAGGCTCTTGCTCACTTCACCTTCGTGTTTACGTTCTTCATTGGTTTTATGTTTAAACATGGCTAACTCCTTTTGTTCAGTGTCTTAAGTCTAGACCAGCCGTCGTCAACCTGACGGGACGGAGCGGTCTGAAATAAAAAAAGCCCGCGCGAGGCGGGCTGAATCGGAGTTTTCTCTCGTGTGGTGCACGGCATTATTCGTTGCGTGTCTGTGTGCAGCGGGACCATGCTAACCGTGCCAGGCAGACGCGTGAATGGACAAATCTGTTATCTCACGTGCGGCAGGTCACAAATTAATCGATTAATAAATTCGATTGAACGGATTAGTAAAAAGCATATAGTGACCAGCGTTACTAGGAGATTGAAATTATGTTACGAGACTATTTAAAGATTGAAGCTGATGATCAGCTGATTAAAAACGGCACCGTGAGCCTGAAAAATCGCGGACAGGAAGACGTGACCGAATGGACCATCGTTAACCCGCACGGTGTCAAAAAAGGCGGCGTGACCCTGTTCGACAAACTGAGCACCCGCCGCTCATGGTGTGTCGGCTATCGCATCACGCAGACCGATCTGCACGGTAATGTGGTGGTGGATAAGCTGACTGACGCATTGTAAGTTGCCTGACCTTTGTCGTCATTTGCCGTAGTAAAGTGTGTAATTTGAAGTAATTAACCCGCATCGCAGCGGGTTTTTTTATTCAGTGCTGACGGTAACGACGCAGTTCGACCAGCGTGCCGGCCAGCCTGAGGCCATCGCGACCAGAGTGCATCAAAGGAAAATCGACGTTAACCGGTGCCAGTTCAAACTGCGTAATGCCGTTTTCCGGCTCGCGCAGCCGGTAAGTGCGCAGCAGCGCAACGTTCTGCTGCAGCGCCAGTACGCTGTCACCTGGCAGCGGTGATACCGCCGGATCAATGATCACCACATCATCACGCAAAATGGCAGGCGCCATCGCCAGCTCCCCAACCCGCACGGCAAAACTGCGCTGAGAAAGTGCCATATCGTTATGCATCAGAAAATCGCATTTCACCGTACCGGCATCCTTCAGCCACGGTACCACGTCGCGCTGATTCAGTAAGGGAATCTGATGCAGCCCGGCAAATCCACTTTCGCTGAAAACAGGACCATCGCCATCTATCAGATAGGCCGGTGCGCAGCCCAGCGATTCCGCCAGCCGCAACAGATTCTCACCGCGCGGTAACGTCTCTTCTTTTTCCCACTGTGAGATCGCCACATGGGACACTTTTACCTGCTCCGCCAACTGCTTTTGCGTTAACCCCAGGTTTTTTCTTCGGTGGCGAATACGGTCGCCCAGCGTTTCGTTTTTCATCTGCTTGACATTCAGGTTAAGAATGACTTAAGTATACTTAACCCTGGTATTTAAGCAATCTTAAATTTCAGGCAGGGGACGTGCCTGTTGTAGCACGCCGTGGTGTTCCAGTGACCTTACCGGGTAGAGGGGTGCGGCATGGAAAGTAGTTTAATTACCAGTATGGGTGCGTTGGTTTTGGGTGGGGGCGCGGCGGCACTGTTCTGGAAACCGTTATTGGCGGGCATTGCGTCAATCGTAACCAGTAATCGGGCCGGCGGTGAAATTATAACCAGTTACAAAGAGCAGGTGGTGTTGCTGAAGGAGAGCAACGTACTGATACGTGAAGAGAACGATGAACTACGCGAACGACACGACAAAAATTTGCGGCGTATCTCCATGCTCGAGACCGATCTTCGGCTGATCAAAAATGCATTAGGTATTTTGCTGGCCATGACCGAGACCGATCATAGCGATAAGTTCCGCAACGAAGTCGATCGCCTTATCTCAACTCTGGAGGATCGCAGCGATGGTTACGATAAATAGTCCGGTTACACCCATGCTCCTCAAACGCAAGGTTATTCTCGGCGGCGTGATGCTCGGCTGTTCGATGATCTGCGTGCTGATGACCATTCTGTTTCTTTACGTCAATAATGCCGCCAACAAGCGGGTGGAGGAGATTCGCAAGGATTACCGCAATGTCGCCGCAAAACGAGATGCGCGGGTGGATTTGCTAACCAATCAGGTGAGTGCGCTACAGCATAAGCTCGATGCGATACCGGACCGCACCGCGATCAAAACGGTCGATAAGGTGAAGGAAGTGGTGATTGAAAGTGAGGGGCCTGCAACACATTCCGGCCGTAAACCGTAACTTCCGATTATTCTTAGAGCGGCTTCGCTATTATCGACTAGATTTAAATCTCCGGGCGACATTTTCTTTCGAGATTTTCGCAGGAAAGGCGCCCGCAGGTTGGCCGGTTGATGAACCGCTACGCCAAATCACTTTGGATAACTGACCAGAAGGACATTTAGCATGAGCGATTCAACAGAAACCAAGACCAAAAACGATTATCTGCGTGACGTGACCTCTCAGCTAAAAGAGATGCGACACTACGCGCAAACCAACACCGAGACCCTTTCAACTCATTGGTTAGCCTTCGATGCGGGTGAATACAAAGATAAGGTGAACGCCGATCGTATCGATGCACTACTCAACAAGCAGGGTAAGATGCTGGAAGATCTGGATGCCGCCATTCAGGACATCGAGATCGAAATTAATCACAGTGAGCAGGAGAGTTAATTGACCTCCCGCTAACTGATGCGGTGGCCGTTAAAGGATTAATCGGCCACCAGCCACATTTCCGCTTCGTCGAACATCTCTTCAACTATCCGCGCAATCGTCGCTTTATCGTTCTTACTCAAATCAGTATCAATCGCGTTACGTTCCATCGGCTTGACCTTAACTTCAATGTCAGGAAACACCCGATGCACCCGTTTTTCCAGCTCTTCGAGAATCATCTCGCGAGCACCCGGCAAACCGGCTACGTTTCGCTTGTCATAAATCAACTCAACAAACATGATGGCAATCCATTCAGGGCAAAATCGCAGAGATATAATACTGTAAATAAAAACAGTGGCAAGGCGATGCGCCCGATTACGGCTAATTTTTTTTATGTTATGCCGGACTGCATCCTGGTCTGGCTTATTGCGGCATCATCGCGACATAATGGCACTCCATACATCAGGAGAAGTGCGATGCGACAACTGGTCATTGATATTCTGCTAAAACTGGCAAAAATGGACGTCGACGCGAAAGAGCTGACCGCTCAGCTCGAAGCGCAATCGCTGCTGGTTGCTGCGTTGCTGGTGCAGGCAAAACAGGACAATACGCTGACCATCACCGAGACGGTACATGATGCGATTGTCACGGCTTCACGTTCATCGACCGAGTTTTTGCAGTCCGACGTTGACCTGCTGCTGACGCACATTAATCGTCTGCTGGCGGTGGCACAGTATGTGGAAGTTAAAGGAAAGATGGCAGAAGAAGAGTAGCGACGGGAAAAAAATTCGCCTCTGGAGGTGGAAATCCAGCAACACCTCCAGAGGCAGTGCAAAAGCACTATTCGTTCAAGGACAATCACGACCGAAGTCGTACGATGAAGTTATACACTTTCCTCGTACTTGTACAACTTTATCGGTGGTTAAACCACTGGTTGGAGGTGTATAAAAAATACACCTTCCCGTCCCGCCCGATCAGAGTTCGTTTTTGATGCAAAACTCTTCCCAGCTCATCCCCAGCGATTCAGCATGTGATTTGAGATAGGTCTCGATTGCCTCAGCCGCCACGGCTTTGTCTGGTTCAGCCAGTTGAATCGAAAAAATCATTCCATCCAGATTCTTCTGACGTAAAAAGGCCGCATAGATGCGTTCAGCGTGCCATTCACGCAGCTGGCGCAGGGAAAGATTGGCAGCGCGGGCATCGCTTTCGGTCAGCTCATCAAGCGCCGCCTGGAAATCGGGATGGGCGGTAAAGAACATTTCGCGCGCCTGCGCGTAATACGCTTCTGGAGTTTTCATAGCCAGGTTCCTGAAAGTCAGTTGCAGCGCGTCAGTGTAGCGGGTTGTGCCTGACTTGTCAGGACGCGCGCAAGCAGACTGGCGCGTTAGCGGATAAATGTCGCTTAGCATCGGCTGAGTTTGCCTGAGTTGCGCGGCAGCGCTAAAAAAACCGCGCCGGGCGCGGTTGGATCAGCCAGATACCTTGCGCACCTCAGGGGAAAAATTATAACGTAGCCGCCATTGATGCGATCTTAGGGATTAAACATGAAAAAGTGGATGCTGATTGCCGCGCTGGCGCTGAGCGGATGTGCACAAATCAACGACTATGACAGTGCGGTACAAACGCCGGCACCGGCTAATCTGCAGGGCAACTGGCAAACGGTCGGTCCGCAGCGTGGCCTGATTAGCGGTCAGGCGATAGGCAGCCTGATTATCAATGCGGATGGCAGCACACTGGATTGCCGTCAATGGCAGCGGGTTATCGCCAAACCGGGCAAACTGACCTTGCTGAGCGGCGATTATGTCAACGTCACGCGTCAGGTTCGGGTAATGCCGCTGGTGGTTGATAACGGTGAACTGAACTATGACGGGCTGACGCTGCGTAAAGTGGCACGTCCAACCGTAGAGTGCCAGCAGGCGCTGGACGAAGTGGCGAAGCAACCGAAGGCCAGTGTGATACAGAATATTGAGCCCCAGCTGTTGCACACCCGCATCACAGAAAACAATGCGGCGGCAGTAGCGCAATAAATGATGCTGGCAGGGCATTGGCCCTGCCAGAGCTTCTGTTACTCTTACTCTGCGACCACCCAGACGCTGACGCTGCCCGCGTTACAGACAAACACCGCATTACCCTGATCATCGGCGGTAATGGTTTCTTCGCGGTTCGCCAGATAATCACGCCACACCTTACCGGCATAGCCTTCGCCCATCGCCACGCTTTTCTCGCCTGCATCGCCATTCGACATGATAACCACACAGCCCGGCTGGGTTTCGGTGCCGCTGCGGCTAAAGGCGACACAGTTGGGATGGTCGAAATAGTCGGTCTGTGCGCCCCAGCCATACTGCTGGCGCGCGCGGATCAACCCTTCCAGCTCCGGGATCACCGGCATCTCAATCTTATGTTTCTCGCCGTCGCCGCCGGTATCTTCATAACTGGCACCGAACAGATCGGGATAGAAAATGGTTGGCACGCCTTGTTCACGCAGCAGAATCAGCGCGTAGGCCAGCGGTTTAAACCAGGCTTCTACCGGCGCTTCCAGCGACTGCAGCGGTTGCGTGTCGTGGTTGGCGACGATCGTTACCGCATGCCACGGATCGGCGACCACCAGCGAATTAGCAAAGATCTGGCTCAGATCGTAAGCGCTGCCGGCGGTGGAGGCCTGATGGAAGTTCATGTGCAGTGGGGCATCAAACAGCATGGTTTTGCCTTCCACCTGATGCACATACTCCTGCAGCTTATCGGTTTCGAACGACCAGTATTCAGCGACGATAAACATCGGCTCTTCAGCCACTTCCTGAATGTGATCGATCCAGTCTTTATAGAACCAGGCCGGAATGTGTTTCACCGCATCAAGCCGGAAGCCGGTGCATGGCACCTGTTCCATCACCCAACGCGCCCAGTACTTCAGCTCTTCGCTCACCGCCTTGTTGCGGAAATCGATGTTCGCACCCATCAGATAGTCGAAGTTGCCCAGCTCATTATCGACCTGATCGTTCCAGCCTTCGGCGGTGTAATCGTTAATGATTTTGAAGACGCCGTTTTCATCCGGGTTTTCAATATGGTCTACGCCGCTAAAGCATTTGTGGTCCCAGACGAATTTTGAATATTTTCCGTTGCGCACCGGAAAGGTGAATTTAGTCCAGGCTTCGCATTCGACCACGTCGTCATAAATTTCGTCGCGATTGTCCGGATTGACGCGGTTGATGCTGATCTGTTCTTTTTCATCGGCACCCATTTTATGGTTAAGCACCACGTCCAGCACTACCCCGACGTTGTGGCTGCGCAGTGCCTCGACGGCTGCCAGTAACTGCTGCTTGTCGCCATATTTGGTGGCAACGCTGCCTTTCTGATCGAATTCACCGAGGTCAAACAGGTCATAGCTGTCGTAACCGACAGAATAGCCACCTGATTCCCCTTTATAGCTGGGCGGCAGCCAGGCCATGGTGATGCCAATTTCACTGAGCCAGGCGGCACGATCGGCGATTTCCGGCCACAGTTTGCCGCCATCCGGGTAATACCAATGGAAAAACTGTAATAACGTCGGGTTTTGCATCTACTGCACTCCAGGGGGATGATAAGAATCAAGTATGGAGTAAGCGGCAAAAAAGAGGCGCCGCGCTGAAAAATAAATCTCAACGCGGCGAGAGAGGGCAGATTATCAGGAGAGAGTTTCGCGTGGCACCATCACCACACCGCCCTGATTACCGTAGGCGGAAAGCACCGATTTCTGGCGGCTGTTCTGGCCGACCAGCGAAGCCAGTTCATCCATGCGCGCCTGCAACAGGCGTTTCACTTCACTTTCGTTATCCAGAATATGGCGCAATACCGGGCGCAGTTGCTCCTGAACCTGAACCGATGGGGCGGCAGCCTCTGTCGATTGCGCTAATGATTGCACCGCGCTGACATACTCCATCTCCCGGCTGATCAATTCATCCCATTCGCCCTGCGCCGCGTGACGCAGCATTCCCTGGCTGAGATCGAGTAACTGTTGGTAAACGGCAATCAGATGCGGTGCAATAATCATTAAACGGCGTCCTGAATCAGGTTAGGTTGAACCACTTCTTTCCACGCGTCCGCGATGTTGCGCAGTAAGCCTTCGACTTCTTCGACAGCTTCAACATCATTGTGCAGGTTGGCCTGCAGCAGGCGGCGCGTCATGTAGTTGTAAAGACCCAGCAGGTTATCTGCCAGCTCATCACCACTGTTTTCACTGAGGCCCTGTTTCAGACCTCCTTCAATGATATTGATGGCTTTAGAGATGGAATTACCTTTGCCTTCAATATTGCCATCCTGCATAAACAGACGAGCGCGAATCAGCGCGCTGAGCGCGCCGTCGAACAACATCACCACCAGCTGCTGCTGGCTGGCGCTCATCACGGCGCTTTCCACGCCGATTTTTGCATAGGCTTTGGTGCCGGTAGCACTGTACATGGTCACTCCTTACTATTTCGAACTGCTTGACGTCATATTGTCAAACTGTTGGGTCAGATAGCTGCTGGTGCTGTTGAGTGAACTCATCGTCACGTCAAGCTGGGTGAACTGTGCCTTGTAGCGCGCAATCAGATTATCAATGCGGGTGCTCATTTTGTTGTACTGATCGGTCAGGTTGTTGAGCGTCTTGCTCACGCCATCCTTCGCCGCCTGAATGATGCCGGTTGATGAGAGCCAGCCGGTCAGGTTGGTGGCGATTTTGGTGGTGATGCCGGTGGTCTTGCCGTCACCGACCATCATCTCTTTAATGCCTTCCGGATCCTTATCCAGGGCGGTTTTCAGTACCGCAGAGTCAAGTTTCAGTGCACCGGTGGTCGGATCAGAAGAGATACCAATCTGCGACAGCGTTTTATAGTTGGATGAACTCGCTGCGTTAGTCAGCAGACCTTTTAACTGTGTCTGAATGGTGCGCAGCGTACTGTCGCCGACCAGCGCGCCGTTGCTGGAATCCTGCGCATCCGCACCAGCATCAACGGCGGTATATTTGGTCAGGCTGTTGAACTGGTCGAGCAGAGTATTGTACGCATCAACAAAGTCAGACAGCGCCGTTGTGACCTTGGTGGTGTCTTTGGCGACGGTCAGGTTCTGGCTGCTGCTGGTGACATCCTTGAGATTAAGGGTAATGCCTTCTAATGCATCACTGATGGTGTTGCTGCTGCTGGTGATGGCAACATTATTCACCGTCAGTTGAGCATCCTGTGCCGCCACGCTCAGATCCATTGGATTGTCTGCATCGCTTTTGCTGGCATCGAAGCCGACAATGCTTTGCAGCGTATCGTCGCCGGTTACGGTGACTGAAGAGACCGCATATTTCTCACCGGTCTTCGCCGCTGTTAATGAGAGACGATATTCACCATCACCCGACTTAATGATGCTGGCGTTTACTCCGGCACCCGCTTTGTTAATTGCGTCACGCATACCGGTCAATGAGGTCTGATCGCTGGTCAGCGTAATGTCTTTACTGGTGCCATCTGCCAGCTTGATAGAGAGCGTACGGCTGGCCGCTGAGCTGTCGCCGAGCATGGCAGTATTGCTGCTTTGCACGCCGGAGGTCAGAGTCTGTGCCTGAGCCAGTTTCGACACGCTAATAGTGTAGCTGCCAGCAACGGCACCGGCAGTGGTGGTGGCGCTAAATGCGCTGCCAGTACTGGTGGCGGTGGTGGAGCTAAAGAGATCGGCGCTGTTCAGTGCGGTATTCGCAGTCTGAAAGGTCGTCAATGCGCTGGAAAGCGTACCGTAAGCGCTGAGCTTAGCGGTATAGGCGCTCTGCTGCGCAGAGATCGGTTTTAAGGTGGCTTTTTCTGCCGTTTGCAGACTGTCGAGAATATCACTTAATTGCAGACCTGAACCGACACCCAGGTTAGAGACGCTAGCCATGTTGTTTCCTTTAAATGGTCGACACGGAGTTTGAATACCTGAGTTATCGGCCTTGATGAAAGAAAGTTTAAGATTATTTGCCTTAGGGTAATGAGGTAAATAAGCACTATAGAGAAGGGTATTTCGACGACTAGAAAATTAACCAATTAAGTCTAAAGAACTGCGGCAGGGTGGCGATAACCAAAAGCGTGACAGGTTGAAGCAAAAAATTCGCCTGGTACTAAAAAAATTCTAAAGGTTGTTTAACGGCAGACGATAACAACTTTGACGGCGCTGAAGCCGGCGGGTTGAAGCCCACACCTTAACCGAAAGACTTGATTAACAGGAAAATTTATCATGGCCCAAGTCATTAATACCAACAGCCTCTCGCTGATCACTCAGAACAACATCAACAAGAACCAGTCAGCTCTGTCTACTTCTATCGAGCGTCTGTCTTCTGGTTTACGTATCAACAGCGCAAAAGATGACGCTGCTGGTCAGGCGATTGCCAACCGTTTCACCTCTAACATTAACGGCCTAACTCAGGCTGCGCGTAACGCCAACGACGGTATCTCTTTGGCACAGACCACAGAGGGCGCGCTGTCAGAAATCAACAACAACTTACAACGTGTTCGTGAATTGACTGTTCAGGCCTCCAACGGCACTAACTCTGAGTCTGACATTTCTTCAATTCAGGATGAAATTACTTCACGTCTTGATGAAATTGATCGTGTTTCAAGCCAAACCCAGTTCAATGGTGTAAATGTCTTGGCTAAAGATGGAACTATGCAGATTCAGGTCGGCGCGAACGACGGACAGACAATTTCTATTAATTTGAAACAAATTACTTCAAGTACACTTGGTCTGAAAGATTTTGATGTCTCAAAAATGGCTAGTTCAGTTGCTAATGGAACAAAAACTCAGGTTTCTGTTGCTCTCGCAGATGCTACAGTTGATGAAGCGGGCGGAGATACCACGGCAATTACTAATTTGGTAAAAAATGGCGATAGTTATTACGTCTCAACTGATGGCACAGACTATCATGCTGCTCAGATTGATAATACCAAAGGTACTATTTCATATGATGCTAGCAGCACAGTAGTACCTGCTGCTGATGCTGCTATCGCTGGTGGAACAGCACTGACAACAGTAAATAAAGATGTTAAGTTGGATACATCTGCTTTAGCTGATGGTGATTCATTAATTTCTTACAAAGATAACAGTGGTAACAACGTTTTCTTGGTTCAAACTACTAACGCATCAACAGGGGCTAAATCATATTCTGCGGCAACTATTGATGCTGGCACAGGAGCAGTAGCAAAAGGCACGGCTACAACTCTGCCTGCTGGTGTTAACGTTGACCCATTATCTAAACTTGACGATGCAATCGCTGGCGTTGATGAATTCCGTTCAAGCCTGGGTGCGATTCAGAACCGTCTGGATTCAGCGGTCACTAACCTGAACAACACCACTACTAACCTGTCTGAAGCACAGTCTCGTATTCAGGATGCTGACTACGCAACTGAAGTTTCAAACATGTCTAAAGCGCAGATCATTCAGCAGGCGGGTAACTCAGTGTTGGCTAAAGCTAACCAGGTTCCACAGCAGGTTCTGTCTCTGCTGCAGGGCTAATCGCCTTACCTCTGAACATAAACCCCGCTTCGGCGGGGTTTTTTTATGCCTGCCATATATCCTTTTTGCCGTTAGTTTGTCTGAATCAATCTACAAAGAATCCAGCCAAAGAATAGCTAAGTCAGCGCTAAGCATTCGTTACTTTTTCAGCCACAGCGCGATGAGCCGTTTCTGCCAGGCAGTGTTTAAAAGTAAACAAGACAAACTTTAACCCATGGTTATCACCTGGGTGTGCAGCCCGTGTTGCGCTTTTGATTTGAGTTTATGATGAAGAAAAAGGTATCATTTCATTCATGGAAATATTTTGTTACCTGGATGAAATGAATCTACATGCACACTTTCATTATCAATCTCGATTCTTCAACTGAACGGCGCGCAACGATTGCTAAACAATGTGAAACTGCAGGAATTCCCTATCAGTTTATTCCTGCCGTAAATGGTAAGCAGTTGAGCCAAAAGGAAATTTCTCAGCATACCCGCTCGGTCAACTATGCGTTTAAACCGGGTGAAATAGGCTGTGCGTTGAGTCATCTGAAAATTTACCAAAAAATAGTTAATGAGAATATTGCGCAGGCATTGATTCTGGAAGACGACGCCTTATTAACCGAACAGTTACCTGAAGTCTTATCCAGCCCTGCAATGCAACTTCCTGTAGATAAGCCTGTGGTGGTGCTGTTATCGCAGGTTAATAAATTTGTTAATAAGGTTGTCGCGCCAATAACGCCAACCACCGGTCTTTATCCGGTATACAGTGCCACTACCTCTCATGCCTATGTGATTAATCTCGAAGCCGCCAGACGACTGCTGAAGCTGCTTTACCCGGTCTGGATGGCCGCTGATAAATGGTGTCTGTTCGAGGAGCATGGCGCATTCCGGTTATTGGCTGTCTATCCTGCGCCGGTGTTACTGCATGACGTGGCGCAACATACCACCATTCAGCAGTTTGATGATGTTGACAATCACAACAGACAAAAACGGGCGATCTGGACCAGCATAATGGCGAAACGGCCACTCAGCGCAAAAATCCGTCAGCGTTATCGCCGGGCGGTGGTACCGCTTCTGAACCCGATTGTTGATGTCAAAGCCGGGCTAAAAGAGTCGGGCCAGTAACACACCCGGTATTCAGAGGTGCAGGCATAGCTTTCCAGCAGAATTAACCCCCCGCGCCACGGGGTAGCCATGCCGGCACAGTTGCTGAGATCCCTGACAGCAGAGCCGGCGCAATGTCAGGAAAAAAGACACTGCGCTGCGCTTATTCACCCCCCGGTTACAGTTCCCCTCCAGCCTGCCGATAACTCCTTGCAGAACAACATCACTTTTGATCCATTTTCCTTATTTTGTGGAGTGTCTATGCGCTTCAATTATGACTTGTTACCGGGTGAGCGGCTGACCTTTGAGGAGATCGCGCTGCGCTATGCCCAGCAATATCCTGAGGAGAAGGAGCTGACGGCGCGCGCGCTGCTCAGCCCATCAACCAGCTTTCGCATCCTGAAAATCCGTGCGGTGTTTGCGCAGGAAGAGAGCAACAGTCCGCTGGAGGATCTGCTGTTCATCGCCAATGATAATGAACGTAAAAATTACCTGCGCCGCTTTGAGCACTACCTGAAGCAAAACCTCTCTTTCCTCTATTTCCGCCGTAGCGAGAAAGAGAAACGCGATAATCTGTGGAAGGTGATGGGCAGCAGTCAGGTGTTCGCGATGATCGATCCCCATTGTGCTACCGCCCAGAACCTGCTCAACAGCCGCGGCTACAAACTGGTGCTGATGCACCAGGATGAGGAAGAAGCTTACTGGCAGCTGTTCAACCCGCAGGCTAATCCCTGTTTTCCTCAGTCACGCCGCATTCAGTTCATCGTGGTGCTGAGTACGCCGCAGCACAAGGTGCCTGCCGCAGTGATGCCGGGCACCGAAGTGGGACGGCGGGTGAAGGCAAGAGTACTGCAGCGCGCCAGCCAGGCCGAGTTCAGCGCCGGCGTCAAAGCGCGCTACGGCGCCTGCGTGATGACCGGCACCCGGCTGACCGATCGGCACAACTGGCCGTGGGTAGAAGCCTGTCATATCGATACGCAGGAGAATGATGAAGGGGGGCTGGCGGATAACAGCGTCGACAACGGCTTATTCCTGCGTAGCGATCTGCAACGGCTTTTCCTCAACCGACTGATAAGCATTGATGGTGAGTCGGGACAGATCCAGGTACACCCCAGCGACGAAGCGCAGACCAACATAAGCCCTTATTATCAGGAGCTAAATGGCCGTATCTGTAGCCTGTGGTCGGCGGTACCACCCGCGACGCGCCAACGGCTGCGGGCGCGACGCTAGCCAATGTGAAGGGGGAACGAAGGATCGGCTCCCCTGACATAACAAAAATGAAATAACCTCGTTTTACCCCGCCTATTCCCCCAATCAATAACCCTACAGAATTGGATAATCATGCCGATAACTTCATTAACGCAGGGTAGTCAACGTGAACGATCTCTATACCGCCGAAGGCGTGATGGAAAAGCATTCGCTCTGGCAGCGCTACGTGCCGCTGGTGCGCCATGAAGCGCTGCGCCTGCAGGTTCGTCTGCCAGCCAGCGTTGAGCTGGACGATTTGCTGCAAGCCGGAGGTATCGGTCTGTTAAATGCCGTGGAGCGCTATGACGCGCTACAGGGAACAGCCTTTACCACCTATGCCGTGCAGCGTATTCGCGGCGCAATGCTGGATGAGCTTCGCAGCCGGGACTGGGCACCACGCAGCGTTCGTCGTAACGCGCGCGAGGTGGCCGGGGCAATGCATAAGGTGGAACAGACGCTGGGTCGTGCTGCCTCCGAGC
Organism: Pantoea sp. PGP6; assembly: GCF_053474785.1. Taxonomy (NCBI): domain Bacteria; kingdom Pseudomonadati; phylum Pseudomonadota; class Gammaproteobacteria; order Enterobacterales; family Erwiniaceae; genus Pantoea; species Pantoea sp. PGP6. The sequence continues at coordinate 2,616,383 of NZ_JBQBMA010000001.1, read as the reverse complement.
AGGAAGTCGCGCAGCAGTTGAATGTTTCGATGGAGGAGTACCGGCAGATCCTGCTGGACACCAACAATAGTCAGCTCTTTTCCTACGACGAGTATCGGGAAGAACATGGCGACAGTGCGGAACTGGTGACGGAAGGGCATGAAGAGGCCAACCCGCTTCATCAGTTGATGGAAGGGAGTCTGCGTGAGCGCGTCATCGAAGCGATCGAAGCGTTACCCGATCGTGAAAAGATGGTGCTGACACTGTACTACCAGGAAGAACTGAACCTGAAAGAGATTGGCGCGGTGCTTGATGTGGGGGAATCCCGTGTCAGCCAGCTGCACAGTCAGGCGATTAAACGTCTGCGGGCCCGACTTACGGGAGCGCGCTAGCAGTATCAGTTCCTGGCGATTCAAAAATATAAGAAACCGGGGACTCAGCAATGGGAGCCAAGACCAAGGCCAGACCGTTAAGTCGTTATCTTAAAGACTATAAACACAGCCAGAGCAACTGTTCACACTGTGGCAAGGTATTAGATCGAATGGCGCTCGTTTTTCGTGGCCAGATCATCAATAAAGAGGCCATCGCTCGGATGGACCAGATGATTGATGAGCAACTGTGGCTGAAACTTCAGCCAGAACTGACTGCGCTCTGTCGCTTTTGTAGCGATATTTTTTGTAATACCCATCCTAATTACTTCGACATTATGGCGTTCAAACAGTATTTGTTCGAACAGACAGAGATGAGCCCCAGCACCATACGGGAATACGTGGTGCGGCTGCGTCGGCTGGACGACATGCTGAAAGCGAAAAATTTCCCGGCCGATCGGCTGCAGGGCAATAGCTGGCATCAATGTCTGGAAAGCGACCTGCCGGATGCGGGCAATAATAATTACCGTATTGCCCTGCGCAAATACGATCAGTTCTTAGGGTGGCAACAGGGCTAACGCTCCGCTGTGCACCCATTGCTCCCCCGCGTACCGCCGGTACGTCCCCGCCATTTTCACGCAGCTGAAAAGGGCGGGACGGGGGAGCACGCCTGTTTTGCCCATCACCGCATCTCCCGCCACCTGAATCAGGGTGATCCTTTTCGCATCTTCTGCAACACTGTAAGGATAATTTCCAATGCCCGAATGGAGGCAGCATTGTCTTTACATCTTTTACACCAGTTTCCCCGCCTTGAACTGCTGGGCGCGCCAACCCCGTTAGAGCATCTGCCACGACTCTCCGACTATCTCGGCCGCGATATTTTCATCAAGCGCGATGATGTCACGCCGGTGGCGATGGGCGGCAACAAGCTGCGTAAGCTGGAGTATCTGGCGGCCGACGCGCTGCGCGAAGGGGCCGATGTGCTGCTGACTGCCGGAGCGATTCAGTCCAACCATGTGCGCCAGACCGCAGCCGTCGCGGCCCGTCTGGGTCTGAAATGCGTTGCCCTGCTGGAAAACCCAATCGGCACCCATGCAGAAAACTACCTGAGCAACGGTAACCGGCTGCTGCTGGATCTGATGGACGCCGAGGTGATTATGGTTGATGCGTTGGATCGTCCGGCGGAGCAGCTGGCGGAACAGGCAACACGGCTTGAGGCGCAGGGTTTCCGGCCTTATATCGTGCCGGTCGGCGGCTCGAATACACTTGGTGCGTTAGGCTATGTCGGCTGCGCGCAGGAGATTGCCCATCAGAGCGAAGAGGTGGTGGATTTCGCCGCCGTTATCGTCGCCTCTGGCAGCGCCGGCACCCATGCCGGGCTGGCGGTTGGCCTTGAACAGTTGTTACCGGATACCGAGCTGGTGGGGGTGACCGTTTCCCGTCAGGCTGAGGCTCAGTTGCCGCTGGTTGAGCGTCTGCGCCAGCCACTGGCAGCCCAGCTTGAAGTGCCCGCTACCGCGCCGATTACGCTGTGGGATGAGTATTATGCACCACGCTACGGTGAACCGAACGACGAGGGCATGGCGGCGGTGAAACTGCTGGCGCAGCTGGAAGGCATTCTGCTGGATCCGGTCTATACCGGTAAGGCGATGGCGGGGTTGCTGGATGGCATCAGCCAGAACCGTTTCCGCCGGGAAGGCCCGCTGCTGTTTATTCATACTGGCGGCGCGCCGGCGTTATTTGCTTATCATCCTTCGGTCTGAGACAAGCAAAAAAAACAGTTTATAATCTTGCCGTTATCACGATGGACCGGCAGCAATGTAGCGGCGTTGCCGTTATAAAATACACACAACACAATCAATAATGGGGTGAATATGACCTTTTCTCTTGTACGTCGCCAGTTGGTGATGGGCGTGATGGCCGTGGCGCTGGTCGCGGGCGTCAACGTTAAAACCTTCGCAGCTGAAAATCTGCTGAATAAAATTAAAGAGCGCGGCACGCTGCTGGTGGGACTGGAAGGTACCTATCCGCCGTTCAGCTTCCAGGATGAGAACGGCAAGCTGACCGGCTTTGAAGCGGAGTTCGCGCAACAACTGGCGCAGCACATGGGCGTTAAGGCCAGCCTGAAACCAACCAAGTGGGACGGCATGCTGGCCTCGCTGGATGCGAAACGGATTGATGTGGTGATTAACCAGGTCACCATCTCTGACGAGCGCAAGAAGAAGTATGACTTCTCTACGCCGTATACCATCTCGGGCATTCAGGCGCTGACCATGAAAGCCAACGCCGGTAGCATCACCAAACCGGAGGATCTGGCAGGTAAAAAGGTCGGCGTCGGTCTGGGTACCAACTACGAACAGTGGCTGCGTGAGAACGTGAAGGGCGTTGATGTCCGTACCTATGATGATGACCCGACCAAATATCAGGATCTGCGTTCTGGCCGTCTGAACGCCATTCTGGTGGACCGCCTGGCAGCACTGGATCTGGTGAAGAAAACCGGCGATACCATGGCCGTAGCAGGCAACGCTTTCTCCCGTCAGGAGTCTGGCGTGGCGGTGCGTAAAGGCAATGACGATCTGCTGAAAGCGATTGACCAGGCTATTGCAGAGATGCAGAAAGATGGCTCACTGAGCAAGCTGTCTGAAAAATGGTTTGGCGCGGACGTGACTAAATAATGCAGGAAAGTCTTCAACTGGTGCTGGATTCAGCACCATTTTTATTAAAAGGCGCGCTGTTTACGCTGCAACTCAGCATCGGCGGAATGTTCTTCGGCCTGGTGCTGGGGTTCATTCTGGCACTGATGCGGCTGTCACGCTTCTGGCCGGTTAGCTGGCTGTCGCGGATCTACGTTTCGATCTTCCGCGGTACGCCGCTGATCGCCCAGCTGTTTATGATCTACTACGGCTTACCGCAGTTTGGTATCGAGCTGGATCCGATTCCCTCCGCCATGATTGGCCTGTCGCTGAATACCGCGGCTTATGCGTCGGAATCACTGCGTGGCGCGATCTCGGCGATTGAGCGCGGCCAATGGGAAGCGGCGGCCAGTATTGGCATGACGCGCTGGCAAACGCTGCGCCGGGTGATACTGCCGCAGGCGGCACGGACCGCGCTGCCGCCGCTGGGTAACAGCTTTATCAGTCTGGTAAAAGATACCTCGCTGGCGGCGACCATCCAGGTGCCGGAGCTGTTCCGTCAGGCGCAGCTGATCACCTCGCGTACGCTGGAAGTGTTCACCATGTATCTTGCTGCCTCGCTGATTTACTGGGTGATGGCGACGGTGCTGTCCGCCCTGCAGAACCGGCTGGAGCAGCATGTTAATCGTCAGGATCAGGAGTCGAAATGAGTGCCATCGAAGTCAGAAAGCTGGTGAAATCCTTCAATGGCCAGACGGTGCTGCATGGCATCGATCTCGACGTAGCGGCAGGCGAAGTGGTGGCGATTATCGGTCCCAGCGGTTCGGGTAAAACCACGCTGCTGCGCAGTATCAACCTGCTGGAAGTGCCGGACAGCGGCACCATCCGGGTGGGGGATATTACCGTTGATGCGGCGCTGGCGCAGAGTAAACAGAAAGAGCAGGTGCGTCGTCTGCGCCAGCAGGTTGGCTTTGTCTTCCAGAACTTCAATCTGTTTCCCCACCGTTCGGTGATGGAGAACATTATTGAAGGGCCGGTAATCGTCAAGCGCGAAGCCAAAGCGGACGCGGTGGCACGTGCCCGTGAGTTGATGGAGAAAGTCGGACTGCATGGCAAAGAGCAGAGTTACCCGCGCCGTTTGTCAGGCGGTCAGCAGCAGCGGGTGGCCATCGCCCGGGCGCTGGCAATGCGGCCGGAGGTGATTCTGTTTGATGAACCGACCTCGGCGCTGGATCCGGAACTGGTTGGCGAGGTGCTTAACACCATCCGCGCCCTGGCCGAAGAGAAACGCACCATGGTTATCGTCACGCATGAGATGAGCTTTGCCCGCGACGTGGCTGACCGCGCTATTTTTATGGACCAGGGCCGCATTGTGGAGCAGGGCGAGGCGAAAGCGTTGTTCAGTAACCCGCAACAGCCGCGAACCCGTCAGTTCCTCGACAAATTTCTGAGTCAGTAACGCCGCAGCCTTCCTTCGGGAAGGCTGCGTTAACCTGTTTAAATAACGCTGTTTTTCCGTAAAATAACCCTGCTGCTAAGGGGATATTCGCGCTGAAAGTCATCGCTATCATATATTTTAAAATCTCCGTTAAACCTTTTGGCACATCTGACAAAACTTTTCTGTTCATCGTTTATTACATGGCTTTTAGAGTTGCCACTTTCTCTTATTTAAACCGTGGTGACTCTCCAGTAATATTATCTTTTTCACCGCAATAAGGGTAAATAAAGCCGCTGCCTGGCTATTTATTGATAAGTGTAAGGAAACGTTCAACTCGGTAAATAACTGTAGCATCAGGACCACGCCGCATTTTTTAAGACTTTCGCTACATTCACCACCGGTTCAATGACGAATAATCGCTGGATAACCATAAAAGCAATACTGATTTCCTCGCTTTTACTTTTCAGCATTCTGACCTACACAGCAGGAGTCATTGAATGAACAACACCAAGCCAGAGCAAATAATGTGGGTGAATACCCTGAAAGGGGGCTGTATATTACTGGTGGTCCTGTACCACACGGTGCTGCCGGGTTTTGAAGGGACGCTGAAATATCTTTCTGCCGGATGGCTACCCGCTGAAATATGGGTGCAGTTTAATACGGTCCTGTCACCGTTACGTATGCCGGCGTTTTTCTTTGTTTCAGGCCTGCTGGCGACCAACGGTATTATTAATCGACCATGGAAGCAGGTATTTACCAGCCGGATCACCAATCTCTTTTATCTCTATATTTTGTGGGGCTTTATTCAGTGGTGGTCGATTCTCGGCATCTCCACCGAAATTACCGGTCAGCGTATTTCCCAGAATCTGAATGCAGCCTATGCGGGTTCGCTATTAGAATTTCTTAAGCTAACGTTTATGGCCATGAGCACCTCATGGTATCTGTACGGGCTTGGTCTCTATTTCCTCTGCGCCAAAGTTTTTCGCCAATATAAACTGGTGCTGATGGTGGCGGCGATTGTGCTGAACTATCTGGCGGTGGAGAAAATTATTCCCTACTGGGGACCACAAAGCCTGGCGCAATATTTCCTGTTCTTCCTGCTGGGCGCTTTCTGGAGTCAGACTATGCTGCGCCTCAGCGAATGGCGGCGTGAAAACCTGATGCCGTGGGCCGTACTGGCGGCGCTGGCGGGCATTCACGTTATTTTCGGGCTGGATAATAGCCTGTTCATGTGCATTCTGGCGGTGCTGTTCAGTATCGCGGCCTGTCGCTGGCTGAATCAGCATTTCAGTATGCGCTATATGAACTGGATCGGCCGCAATACGTTGCAGATTTATGTGATACACCGCATTTTCATTGAGTTTTTCGGCATGTCAGCGATTCTGTTTGCCCAGCGTCACCATCTGTTTAATCAGGCGTGGTTTTCGTTCCTCTGGGCCTGTTTCTATCCGGTGGCGATTGTCGGGATCTGTTCGCTCTGCTCGGTGGCGCTCTGGTCGCTGACCAACCGCGGATTGGGACAGTCGCTGTTTATATTCCCGACGCTGATGAAGCGGGAGCGAGCCAGTGAGGTTTCGTGAGTGCGCTTAGCAGGGGGCTGCCGGGGCAGGGTAGTCGCCCTCGGTATGGGCGGGTTACGTTTGCTGCGGGCTGACATAGAGTAATGTTGCGCTTGCTGCGGACTGACATTGAGTAAGGTTACGCCCGCCGGGCGGTAGGGAGTTTCAGGTTGCCTGAGCAGGCGGACGCGTTAAGGGGCGGACGCCCGCCCCTTAACAATCCCGGCGTCCGGCGGCCTGCGCGCCCCGCATAGCGGGGTCCCTTCGTCACTCCCTGCGGCCGACGGACCGGCCGGACGCGCCTTCCGTGGCGCGATCCGTCCTTTCGCCGACTTCCTGTCGGCTCTCCTGGCCTCCGTTCATTCCTCAGCGCTGCGGACGCCTCTGGTAAAACCCTTGTCTGTAGTCTCTCTTTCTTGTTACAGGGCTTAGTGTCGTCTGGTGGCTGGTGGATTACGCCTGGCGGCGGTGCGCTTTGTAGCAGGGGGCGCGCTGTGCAGAGTGACATCAGGCTGGTCTGGCATAAAGCAGGGTTTCACATGGCTGTGGGCTGACACTGAGCAGGTTACGCCCGCCGGGCGATGGGGAGTTTCAGGTTGCCTGAGCAGGCGGTCGCGTCAAGGGGCGGACGCCCGCCCCTTAACAATCCCGGCGTCCGGCGGCCTGCGCGCCACGCTCCGCGCGGTCCCTTCGTCACTCCCTGCGGCCGACGGACCGGCCGGACGCGCCATCCCTGGCACGATCCGTCCTTTCGCCGACCTCCTGTCGGCTCTCCTGGCCTCCGGTTGTTCCTCAGCGCTGCGGACGCCTCTCACAAACCTCCACCTGTAATTATTTTTTCATTTCGCTGTTGCCGTGCTGTCTGATGGCCCGTTGCAAAGACAAACCTCAATATTTACCGGGATGACGAACCCAACTTGAAAAAGACGAAACAACCGCTGCAATTTACAAAGCCGCGCTGTCTGCCGACCCGATAGAAAAGATAATTCCAAAAACCCACAGCGATAAAATACCTAACATAAAAAAAGAGATAACAGCGGGTGGGTTGAATAACATTTTGTCTGCTGAGCCGAAAGCCAGAGGCAATCCCAAAAACCGACAGCGATAAAGTACCCGTCATAAAAAAAGAAATAACAGCGAGGGGTTGGGAGGCCATCTGAAGCGCTGAGCCGATGAGGGATTTCAGGACGAGCGACAGGGAGGTCGCGAAGAGGCGGGATCGTGCCAGGGATGGCGCGTCCCGCCGGTCCGTTAGAAATCCGGAAGAGGCGAAGGGACCGCGAAACGGCGGTGAAGCAGGCCGGAGCCCGGGGTCAAGGGGGCGCGGCGACTGGCGCCCTCTTGTCGGTCGCCGGCAGCGGCGAAGCTGAAACTGCCACAGCCGGCTGGCGAACGACATCTGCTCACAGCCCGCTCGCGCAGCGAACACCTTTGGCAAACCCGTCTGTGGTTTCTTAAATTCTGGCAGGATAAGTGTTGTCTGATGGCAGGGATTACATCTGGTGGCTGTATGGATACTTTCCTTTTCTGACGGCTAACGGTCCTGAACGCAGAAAAACGCTGAAAGTAATGTTACTCGGGCATTACAGCGACGAAGTACCAAACAAAGGAAAAAAAGAAATAACAGCGAGGGGTTGGGAGGCCATCTGAAGCGCTGAGCCGATGAGGGATTTCAGGACGAGCGACAGGGAGGTCGCGAAGAGGCGGGATCGTGCCAGGGATGGCGCGTCCCGCCGGTCCGTGAGAAATCCGGAAGAGGCGAAGGGACCGCGAAGCGGCGGTGAAGCAGGCCGGAGCCCGGGGTCAAGGGGGCGCGGCGACTGGCGGCCCCTTGTCGGTCGCCGGCAGCGGCGAAACTGAAACTGCCACAGCCAGCCAGCGAACGAAACCCTCTCAGCCCCGTTCGCGCAGCGAACCCCCAAACCTCACCGGCCAGCGAACGAAACCCTCTCAGCCCCGTTCGCGCAGCGAACCTCAAAACCTCACCGGCTGGCGAACGAAACCTTCTCAGCCCCGTTCGCACAGCGAATCTCAAAACCTCACCGGCCAGCGAACGAAACCCTCTCAGCCCCGTTCGCGCAGCGAACCTCAAAACCTCACCAGCCGGCGAACGAAACCTTCTCAGCCCCCGTTCGCGCAGCGAACCCCAAAACCTCACCGGCCAGCGAACGAAACCTTCTCAGCCCCCGTTCGCGCAGCGAACCCCCAAACCTCATCGGCCAGCGAACGAAACCTTCTCCCAGCCCCGTTCGCGCAGCGAACCTCAAACCCCTACCGGAAAGGCGGCTCATTAAACGTCCGCAATTTACGCGAATGCAGCTTATCGCCTTCGGCACGCAGCAACTCAACCGCGTGAATACCGATCTGCAGATGCTCCGAAATAGCACCTTCATAGAAACGGTTGGCCTGGCCCGGCAGCTTAATCTCACCGTGCAGTGGCTTATCCGAGACGCAGAGCAGGGTGCCGTAAGGGACGCGGAAGCGATAACCCTGCGCCGCGATGGTGGCGCTCTCCATATCGACCGCCACCGCGCGACTCAGGTTGAAGCGCAGTGCCGAGGCTGAATAGCGCAACTCCCAGTTGCGGTCGTCGGTGGTGACGACGGTGCCGGTACGCAGGCGCTGTTTTACCTCTTCACCCGGCATGCCGCTCACCGTCTTGGTGGCGTCATACAAGGCGCGCTGCACTTCCGCAATGCTCGGCACCGGGATATCCGGCGGCAGCACGCTGTCGAGAACGTGATCGTCGCGCAGATAAGCGTGCGCCAGCACATAGTCACCAATCCGCTGGCTCTCGCGCAAGCCACCACAGTGACCAATCATCAGCCAGGCGTGCGGGCGCATCACCGCCAGATGATCGCAGATGGTTTTGGCATTCGACGGGCCGACGCCGATATTGATCAGCGTAATGCCGCGGCGGTCAGGCGAGGTGAGATGCCAGGCGGGCATCTGATGCTTCTTCCAGGCGAGGTCGGAAAGCATCGACTCGCTGTTGGCGGTATCGGCCGTCAGCACCACGTCACCGGCGCAGGCCAGGCTGTCATACGGCGTGTTGGGATCGCGTACCTGCTCAATCGCCCAGCGCACGAACTCGTCAACATACCGGGTGTAGTTGGTGAACAGCACAAACGGCTGGAAATGATCGACGGCAGTGCCGGTGTAGTGACGCAGACGGGCCAGTGAGAAGTCGGTTCTCAGCGCGTCGAAGTGCGACAGCGGAAAGCGCGCGTCGGCATGGAACAGGCCATCAGCGGTCTCATCGCCAATCTGCGACAGTTCGGTGGTCGGGAAGTGACGGGCGATACCGGCGCTCATGGTGCGATCCAGCGACAGATCGGAACCGTCAATCACGTAAGGATAGGGGATCTCCTGGCTGGAAGGCCCGACTTCGATCTCCAGCCGATACTCTTTCTCCAGCATCGCCAGTTGTTCAGCAATATAGTGCCGCAGCAGCGCAGGGCGGGTAATGGTAGTGCTGTAGCTGCCGGTGTGGGTAAAACGTCCCCATGCACGGGTGCGGTTCTGCTGAGGCCCTTCGCCGTGCCAGCTAATACGCAACTCAGGGTAAACAAACAATCCCTGTGCGCGTTCGGCCGCATCCGGCAGCGAGCCATCCTCGGTGAAGGCTTTGATTGCCGTGCGCAGCGCATCGACCGCGCCCTCATACAGGCGCTCAAGTTCATCCAGCGCTTGCTGGCTGGTCAGGTTTTTCCGTTGTGTCGGCATGGTTTCTCCTTCCATTTGTTACCGCGTTTTGCCCAAGCTTAGCGGGTTTGTTGCAGAGATTGGTGAAGAATCTGTGATCGACCGCATTTTGCACCAACCTGGTGCTGGTGTGTTGGCCGCGTCGCTCTATTGTTAGTGATCGGTGACCCTCACTAACGTGGCAGGTCGCCTTCACCCGCCGTGCGGATTATTTTCACAGCCGCAGGTTTTATGGCGAGATTATTGCTTAAATCTTCCGTGGCGCGGCTGGCCGCACCCGGTAATACCACTCTCCACTCTCTGTTCAGAAACTGATTTCTCCTGATTGGCATTGGCTCTTAACCCTGTTGAGGATGACCGCATGTCTGTGAAAGTGATCAAGTTCCCTATCAAGCTCGTCATGGCCGGATGTTTAATGACCGCGTTATCGGCACACGCCGATATTAAAATTGGCGTCGCCGGACCTTTCTCCGGTCCGAATGCCACCTATGGTGCGCAGTACTGGAAAGGTGCCTCGCAGGCTGCGGCGGATATCAACGCGGCGGGCGGCATTAACGGCGAGAAAATTGTGCTGGTTCAGGGCGATGATGCCTGTGAACCGAAGCAGGCGGTGTCAGTCGCGAACCGACTGGTGGATCAGGACAAAGTGAATGCGGTGGTCGGTCACTTCTGTTCTTCCTCCACTATGCCTGCCTCAGAGGTGTATGACGAAGCAGGCGTACTGGCGATTACGCCAGGCTCCACCAATCCTAAAATTACCGAGCGGGGCATGAAAACTCTGTTCCGCATGTGTGGACGTGATGACCAGCAGGGTGCGATTGCCGCGGATTTCATCCTCGACAAACTGAAGGCGAAGAAAGTCGTGGTGATCCACGACAAAGATACCTACGGCCAGGGGCTGGCAGATGCCACCAAAGCCGCACTGGAGAAACGCGGCGTCAAGGAGGCGATGTATGAAGGTTTATCGCGCGGCGAGAAAGATTTTAACGCGCTGGTGACCAAAATCGGCCAGTTAAAACCCGACGTGGTCTACTTCGGCGGCTGCCACCCGGAAGCAGGGCCGCTGGTGCGTCAGATGCGTGAGCAGGGAGTGAAAGCGGACTTCTTCTCCGGTGACTGCATCGTGACCGAAGAGATGGTGACCGCCGCCGGCGGGCCGCAATACACCAAAGGGGTTTATATGACCTTTGGCAACGATCCACGCCAGATTGCCGATGGCAAAGCGGTGATTGAAAAATTCCGTGCCGGCGGCTTCGAACCTGAAGGCTATACCCTTTACGCCTATGCCTCGATTCAGGCGATTGCCGCTGCCTACAAAGGCGCCGGCAAGGATAACGAAAAAGCCAGCGAATGGCTCAAAGCCAATAGCGTTGATACCGTGATGAGCAAAAAGTCCTGGGATAGCAAAGGGGATTTAAAAGTCTCTGACTACGTGGTGTATCAGTGGGATGACAAAGGAAAATATCATCAGCTCTGAGTAAACCGCCAGGCTGTAATCCCCCGCGATTACAGCCTGAAACAGTCGGGCGACAGCCGGGGGACGCGGCAACGCGTCACTCAGGCATACCTTTTCCGGAGCCGGTGCGACGGGCTCCCGCAGTGAGACTTTTGCTATGGATGCCTTCTTTTTACAGCAAATGGTGAATGGCCTGACGCTGGGTGCAGTTTACGGCCTGATCGCCATTGGCTATACCATGGTTTACGGCATTATCGGCATGATCAACTTCGCCCACGGCGAGGTTTATATGCTGTCCGCCTATCTGTGCGCCATCGGTCTGGCGCTGCTCTCCGCGTTCGGTATTCACTCTTTTCCACTGCTGATCTTCGGAACGCTGCTGTTCACCATCGTTATTACCGCCGTTTATGGCTGGACCATTGAGCGCATCGCCTATCGTCCGCTGCGCAACTCCACCCGGCTGGCACCGCTGATCTCCGCCATCGGCATGTCACTGATCCTGCAAAACTATGTGCAGCTCAGCCAGGGGCCCAACCAGCAGGGCGTGCCCACGCTGCTGAGCGGCGTATTGCGGCTGGAGCTGGCAAGCGGCGTGGTGCAGATTACCTGGACCAAAGTATTCATCCTGCTGGCGGCGGCCTGCGGCATGGCGCTGCTGACCTGGATTATCCAGTACACCCGGCTGGGACGCATTTGTCGGGCGGTGCAGCAGGATCGGCGGATGGCGGCGATCCTCGGGATTAATACCGATCGGGTTATTTCCCTGGTGTTTATGATTGGCGCGTCGATGGCTGGTCTGGCCGGCGTGCTGGTGACGATGAACTACGGCACCTTCGATTTTTACGCCGGATTCATTATTGGCATCAAAGCGTTCACCGCGGCGGTGCTGGGTGGTATCGGTTCGCTGCCGGGCGCGATGCTGGGCGGCCTGCTGCTCGGCGTGGCGGAGGCGCAGTTCGCCGGGCTGGTGAATTCCGATTACAAAGATGTGTTCTCCTTCGCGTTACTGGTGGTGATCTTAATCTTCCGCCCGCAGGGATTACTGGGTCGCCCGCTGGTGGCAAAAGTGTGAGGACGCTGAGATGAATCAAACCAATCAGGGAGTGAATGTGGCCGAGGCGCTGCGGGAAACGGTGCTGGCCGGGTTAATCGCACTGGTGGTATTTGGCCCGATCGTTGGCATTGTGCTGGAGGGCTACCAGTTCCGCTTACAACCGCTGCGGGTGGCGGTGCTGGTGGGCATTGTGATGGCGGGTCGCCTGCTGTTCAGCCTGTTTCTGCAAACCCGCAGTGGTAAAGCACTGCTGCGCAAGTTTGACGGCGAAGGTGGCGGGGTGTACGTTCGTGAACCCGGTTATCGCTCCCGGCTGCGCTGGATCCTCCCGCTGCTGCTGATCGCCGCCTGTCTGTTCCCGCTGTTTTCAACCAAATATCTGCTGACGGTGGCCATACTCGGGCTGATTTATGTGCTGCTCGGCCTCGGGCTGAACATCGTGGTCGGACTGGCCGGATTGCTGGACCTGGGTTACGTGGCGTTTTATGCCATCGGTGCTTATGGCCTGGCGTTAGGCTATCAATATCTTGGACTGGGATTCTGGAGCATGCTGCCGATTGCGGCGCTGATGGCGGCCTGTGCCGGGGCGCTGCTGGGATTTCCGGTACTGCGAATGCACGGCGACTACCTGGCCATTGTGACGCTTGGCTTTGGTGAGATTATCCGGCTGGTGCTGAATAACTGGCTGTCGTTTACCGGTGGACCGAATGGCGTATCGGTGCCGGCACCGACCTTTCTCGGGCTGGAGTTTGGCCGCCGTGCGCGCGAAGGCGGCGTGCCGTTCCACGAGTTTTTCCACCTTAGCTATAACCCCAACATGAAGTTTATCTTCATCTACACGGTGCTGGTATTGGTGGTGCTGCTGGTGCTGTATATCAAGCATCGCCTGACGCGTATGCCGATCGGCCGGGCCTGGGAAGCGTTACGTGAAGATGAGATCGCCTGTCGGGCGATGGGGCTGAATCACGTGCTGGTCAAGCTGTCGGCCTTTATGCTGGGGGCATCGACGGCCGGTATCGCCGGCGTCTTCTTCGCCAGCTATCAGGGATTCGTCAATCCTACTTCGTTCACCTTCTTTGAGTCCGCGCTGATCCTGGCGATTGTGGTGCTGGGTGGCATGGGATCGACGCTGGGGGTGGTACTGGCGGCCTTTGTGCTGACCGTGGCACCGGAACTGCTGCGCAGTTTTGCCGAATATCGCGTGCTGCTGTATGGCATGCTGATGGTGCTGATGATGATCTGGCGACCGCGTGGACTGGTGCGCACCAGCCGGGTCGGTGTCCCGCTGCGTCAGGGAGCCCGCCATGAGTGATGCCATTTTGCAGGTCGAAAAGCTGATGATGCGCTTCGGCGGTATCCGGGCGCTAAACGAGGTCAGCCTTAAGGTTGAACGCGGATCGGTCACCGCCTTAATCGGGCCGAACGGTGCCGGTAAAACTACCGTGTTTAACTGTCTGACCGGCTTTTATCGCGCCAGCGGGGGGCGAATACAGCTCAACGCCAACCAGCGGTCGACCGATGTGATTCAGGTGCTGGGCGAAAAAATTCACGCCGCTGACTGGCTTAATCCGGCTCAGCTCGGGTCCCGCCTCTGGTACAAAATGTTTGGCGGTGCGCACCTGGTTAACCGTGCCGGACTGGCGCGCACCTTCCAGAATATCCGGCTGTTTCGTGAGATGTCGGTGATTGAGAACCTGCTGGTGGCGCAGCACATGCTGGTGAACCGTAACCTGCTGGCGGGGGTGTTCAATACCCGCAGCTACCGGGCAGCGGAAAACCGCGCGCTCGATCGCGCTTTCTACTGGCTGGAAACGGTGGACCTGGCGACCAGCGCCAACCGGCTGGCCGGGACGCTCTCTTACGGCCAGCAGCGGCGACTGGAAATTGCGCGAGCCATGTGTACCCAGCCGGAATTGATCTGTCTGGATGAGCCCGCAGCCGGGCTGAATCCGGTGGAAACCGAGGCGCTCAGTGCCATTCTGCATCGTCTGCGCGCCGATCACCGCATCAGCGTACTGCTGATTGAGCACGATATGCCGATGGTGATGAGTATCTCCGATCACATTGTGGTGCTGGACCACGGCGAAGTTATTGCCGAGGGCACGCCGCAGCAAATTCGCCACGATCCACGGGTGATTGCTGCGTATCTCGGCAGCGATGACGAGGAGGAGCAAAACCATGGCTGAGCCGCTGTTGCAGTTCGAGGCAGTCGATCTGTTTTATGGCCCGTTACAGGCGCTGAAAAGCGTCTCGCTGACGGTCAATGCGGGTGAGACAGTGGCGCTGATTGGGGCCAACGGCGCGGGTAAATCGAGCCTGCTGATGTCGATTTTTGGTCAGCCGCGCATCGCCAGCGGGGAAATCTATTTTCGCGGTCAGCCGATCAGCCAGAAGTCGACCCATTTTATTGCAGCCAGTGGCATCGCTCAGGCACCGGAGGGACGCCGTATCTTCGCCGACATGACCGTGGAGGAGAATTTGCAGATGGGCACCATTGCCATCGGCAATCGTTATCAGAAAGAGGATCTGGCGCGGATGTACAGCCTGTTTCCGCGCCTGCTGGAGCGGCGTCGGCAGCGTGCGATGACGCTCTCCGGCGGTGAGCAGCAGATGCTGGCGATTGCCCGCGCGCTGATGAGCCGGCCAGCGCTGCTGCTGCTGGACGAACCCAGCCTCGGCCTGGCGCCGATTGTGGTTAAGCAAATCTTCACTATTCTGCGCGAGCTGACGGCGCAGGGGATGACGCTGTTTCTGGTGGAGCAGAATGCGCGCCATGCGCTGAAGCTGGCCAATCGCGGTTATGTGATGGTGAATGGCGAAATTCGCTTAAGCGGCAGCGGGGCAGAACTGCTGAACAATGAAGAGGTTCGTAGTGCTTATCTGGGCGGCGCAGCAGCGCCTGCCGTCGGCGGAATAAAAAGTTTGTAACGATGATTAATTTGGGCAGGAAAGACTTTGCATATTTCTCTGCCCACTATCATCATTAGATCTCCTGTCCCGACTCTTCTGATTTGGTAATCCTTTGCAAAATCCCGGCGTAGCAGTGATGCAGGCGATCAAGCGCACGGCGTGGTATCCGAAACGTCGCGCTTACCGCACGCTCTACTGGCGTGAGATATCGCCATTAGCAGTGCCTATCTTTTTCGAGAACGCCTGTGTGTTACTGATGGGCGTGTTGAGCACCTTCCTGGTCAGTTGGCTGGGGAAAGAGGCGATGGCGGGCGTAGGCCTGGCAGACAGCTTCAATATGGTGATCATCTCCTTTTTTGCCGCCATCGACCTCGGCACCACGGTGGTGGTGGCGTTCAGCCTGGCAAAACGCAACGGCAAACGCGCCCGTGCCGCCACGCGACAGTCGCTGGGGATGATGACGGTGCTGTCGTTTGTGCTGGTCATCGCTATCGAGTTCTGGGGGCATCTGATCATCGATGCGATAGCCGGTGCCGCCGATCCCAAAGTGAAAGAGCTGGCGCTGAGCTATCTGCAGACCTCGGCCTGGAGCTATCCGGCGGCGGCCATCACCCTGATCGGCAGCGGCGCGCTGCGGGGTGCAGGCAATACCAAAATTCCGATGCTGATTAACGGCGGGATGAACATCCTCAACATCATCATCAGTAGCGTGTTGATTTACGGCTGCTTCTCCTGGGATGGCTTAGGCTTTATCGGGGCCGGACTGGGGCTGACCATCACCCGCTATATCGGGGCGATTGCGGTGATCTACGTGCTGATGATTGGCTTCAATGCCTCGCTGAAGATTACCCTGTCGAGCTATTTCCGGCGCTGGAACAGCAGCATTCTGATGGAGGTACTGGGCATCGGCGTGCCTGCCAGTATCGAGTCGGTGCTGTTCAACGGCGGGAAATTGCTGACCCAGGTGTTCGTCGCCGGAATGGGTACCAGTGAGATCGCCGGTAACTTCATCGCCTTTTCCATCGCCTCACTGATTAACCTGCCGGGCAATGCGCTCGGTTCGTCGTCGACCATCATTACCGGCACCCGACTGGGTAAGAATCAGGTGTTTCAGGCGGAGCGGCAGGTGCGGCACGTGTTCTGGCTGGCGACGATTTGTCTGACCGCGATGGCGTTGCTGACGGTGCCGCTGGCCGGTTTGCTGGCGCGCTTTTACACCAGCGATCCGGAAGTGATTAACGTCACGAAACAGCTGATCTGGCTTAACGCGCTGTTTATGCCGCTGTGGGCCGCCTCGTGGGTGCTGCCTGCCGGTCTGAAGGGCGCGCGCGATGCACGCTACACCATGTACGTTTCGATGTTCAGCATGTGGGGCGCGCGCGTGGTGGCCGGTTATCTGCTCGGCATTGAGCTGGGAATGGGCGTCATCGGCGTCTGGCTGGGGATGTTTCTCGACTGGACGGTACGCGGCGTCTTTTTCTGGTGGCGACTCAACAGCGGCAAATGGCTGAATAACTACCGCCGGATGATCGCCAAATCAGGATAGTGCAGCCGATAACGCCTTCCCTTGAGCCGGGGAAGGCGTTACGGCGAGCTGCCCCATCGTCAAAAACCCCATCCCCGTCACATCTCCAGGCTTCTGAGTCAATCTTCAGTCAATTGCACAAAGCCAGCCGGCATTTCCGCCGTTAGCGTTACTCTCCTGCCGACTGAAGCAGATAATAATAACGATGCTAAAGGTGACCCTATGATCTGTCTCAAACCGGCGCTGGCCTTGCTGCCGCTGCTGTGCAGTAGTCCGCTGTGGGCGACAAGCTATGTTTATGTTTCGAACGCCGACTCCGGCACCGTTTCCCGCTATCACCTCAACGACACCACCGGCAGCCTGCAGTGGCGCGGCGATACGCCAGCCGGTAAAAAGATTATGCCGCTGGCTGCCAGCCCGGATGGCAAGCGGCTGTATGGCGCGCTGCGCAGCCCGCCTTATTCGATCATCAGCTGGCGGGTGATGTCACGGCAGGGCGACCTGCAGCGGCTGGCGGTAACGCCGGTTGAAGCCAGTTTTCCGTGGATCACCACCGAAAAAAGCGGGCACTACCTGCTCGCCGCCTCGTATGACAGTGATATCGTTACCAGCAACCGAATCGATGCACAGGGCGTGGTGACACCGCAGGTGACCGGCCGGGTTAAGACCGGACCGCATGCCCATTCGGTGATCACTGATGTCAGCAACCATTCGCTTTACGTCGGTAACCTCGGCGCCGATCGGGTGCTGCAATATCGCTTCGCAGACAATGGCGCTATCACCCCAATCGGTACCGGCTATGTTCAGGGCGAGAAAAACAGCGGCGCGCGCCATTCGGTGATCTCCCCGGATAACCGCTTCCTGTATAACCTGGCTGAGATGAGCGGCACCATTACCCAGTACAGGCGCGCGGCCGATGGATCACTGAGTGAGCTGAAGCGCTGGCCGAATGCGGTTGCCGGGAAATATGGCCTGCAGCATGGCGAACAGCGTCCGGCGGGCTACAGCGATCCGACGCCGCGCATCTGGGCAGCGGACATTAAAATCACGCCCGACGGCCGGTTTCTGTATGTCACCGAGCGGACTTCCAGCACGGTGAGCGGCTATCAGGTCGATCCGGCGTCCGGGGCACTGACGCTGATCGGCAGCTGGCGGGTTGAAAAGCAGCCACGCAGTATTGCGATTGATGCCAGCGGAAAATGGCTGATTGCCAGCGGCGAGAAGAGTGCGGTGATCGGCAGTTATGCCATCGATGCGGCCACTGGCGAACTCAGGCGGGTGGCGGAAGCGCCCGTCGGCAAAGGGGCTAACTGGGTCACCTTAATTGCCGGCTAAAGCGACGGCCGGGCGGAAGGTATAGTTAATTTCTGGCATAGCAGCGCAGAAATTTTTGGTTCAGTTTACGCGCCAGAGCGGGTTTACTCGTCTCATCAACCCTGACGGAGCGCATACCATGAAACAGAAACTGAAAGCCTGGTTTGAACAACTGCTGAGCGGATCGGCGCCGGTTGCGGCGGAACGCGATATCAACATTGAATTGCTGTTTCCCCTCAGCCAGCTTTACGGCATGGAATATTATCCGGCGCTGCATCGCTACCATGAAAAATAATCCCTGTTGTACTTTAATCGCCTAAAGGCCCGCCATTCTGCGCGGGCCTTTTTGTTATTTGCGGCTTTCACTTTTATCAAAAATTTTGCGCCTGAAGGCCGGTGTCGGGAAACGTGAAAAACCCGTCGCGGCGGAACCGGTGCCACAAGCGGCGGGCCGGGATAGAATAAAAGAGGACAAGCGCAGTGCCAAAACAGAGACGCCACGCCTGCCTCTGAGCTATCAGGCCGTGGTATTAATGTTGCGGCCAATTGCCGGATTCGCCGGTAACGCGGGGATGGCCTGGAGAATGCTGGCGGCGGCTGCCTGTTGATTATCCAGCGTCTTCTTCAGTAATACGGTGTTCACCTGACTGTGCAGATCCATGCTGGCGAGACCGCTAGCCAGCGAGGTAATTTGCGATACATCCATCTTGCACTCCTGTTGTGAAAACATGAGGGAACGGGTCACGGCTCATCGACAGAGCCTGACAGCATTATCGGCAACGGCGGAGAAAACCTGAGCCGGAGAGGGGGGGCGGGCCGGGTGAAAGGAGGCAAACGGAAGGGGTTACTTGCTGGCCAGTCGCCGTTATGAAATTGAAGTATCTAAACAACGAGCATAAAGGTTGAATCCGCTGGTTAACTGCAGCGAAGAGGTGTTGATATGCTGCCACTTCTGCAACTGAACCCGTTCACCCGGCTACCGGTTGTTACTCCCGTTACCCACAGCGGAAAGATTGATGATATCGCGGGTTGTACCGTTTCGCCGGAAAGTATATGCATCAAAACAACAGGGTGTTATTCACGGGCACTCACCCAGAGTCATTGTATTAAAGGCCGGAGTGTATCTCTGAAATAATGGTCAATCAGGTTCTGGCCAGGCTAAATGCGATATTGAGCCCTGACGTTAGGGTAGTCGTATCGTGGTATCAGGACGCTGAAGTAAAAAGCCTGCTCGGGGGCAGGCTTTTCTGTTACAGGCGAGGGCATGTAAGTTTCTGATTCCCTAATAGATATCACCCGATTTTTAACCGCTCCCTGAGCTCACACACCAGCGCCGAATCATCCAGCTCCGCGCTGATTTCATGGCGAATAGCGTTACTGAACTGCTCGCTACGCTCACAGCCATCATGATAACCGTGTGAGAGCCAGTTCCAGCTACCCAGCACAATATAGCGGCCGTCGATCATCAGCACTTTTTCGTGTGTTCCTTCAGGCAAGCGTATGACATTGTCCCGGCCAAGCTGTTCCCGGTATTCAGCAACCAGCGTTTCGTCATTATCATCAGGACGTTCGAGGCGCTGATGATAATAGCCGTAGTAGACTTTCACCTTGACCCCCCGTTGCTGCGTTGCCACCAGCTGTGCCAGCTCTGGTCGCTGATAACGCTTGCCCCCACGACGGATCCACGGGGTTATGATAATCATCTCTTGTTCACTCTGTGCTGCCAGGGCACTAAACGCGGCAATATGTTCACAATCACGATAATAACGATTCAATCGGGGTGTCTGACTCAGGTTGGCAAAATCCGGATGCTGGCTACCCTGTTCAAGCAGAAAATCTTCAGCAACACTGTCGGCAAGCACTTTCAGATAGCCACCGGCCTGCCGTAATCGATGAAAGTTGCCGACCACGATAAATTGTTGCTTCGCGCGGGAAACGACGACATTCAGCATATTTGGTTTGTTGTTCTGAAAACCTGGGTTATCAAGAGGATGGAAAATAACCGGGCTATAAATAATCACTTCAAAACCCACACCCTGAAATTGATGTACGGTACCGATACAGTTTTTTTCCCAGTGGCCCATGCGTTCGGCAAGACGTTTAATCAGTAATGACTTTTGGTTAGCGTAGGGAGTCACAATACCTATATCGGCAGAGAGATTGTATCCCGCTTCTTCCAGCTTATTCAGCAGTTGCTCAATAGCATCAACTTCATTGAGGTTGGTGTTAACCATGTCCCCTTTTTGCCCTTCGACGCTATAGAACATGAGAGGGTGGCCGCCAGATTTCTCAAAGGCGCTGGCGATGCGTTCAGAAGGAGGGGCGGTTTCCACGCTGACGCCGTGATAGCCCGCCAGCCTGATAAAGAGGTCAGCGATAGGTTTCTGGCAGCGACGATGTTCATCAAGAATGATGCCGTTGCCGGTGTCCTCACCTCTGCCTGACAGCGTACCTGCCGCACGGTGCCAGCCAGTCACGGTCGCAGGGGAGACTCGTTCGTAGAGTGAATTATCACCGGCAAAGTGCTGTTGCCGAAGCTGCAATTGAATGTTCTCTGATAAGTTGCGGATTGGCTCTATTTGTAGCGGATCGCCAACGATCATCGCTTTTTCGCTACGGCTGAGCAAAGGCACCAGCGACTCCAGCGATATCATTCCTGCTTCATCACACAGGGCCAGATGCCAGGGTTTGTGGCCTTTAAGTTCACTGAGTTTGCGATAGCCGGCAACTTTCCAGGCAGAAACCAGCGTGGTGGCCATGACCGGATATACCAGAGAGAGGGCTCGATAGAAGTCATCCAGTTTATCGAGCCAGCGATAATAGCCCGCGCTTTGTTGACCGCTAAGCAGTGCGCGCCAGTGGGTCAACACCTCTTCAAGTTCACTTTTCCGCTTGAGTTGCTCCTGCCACAGATAACCGATAGCGGCTTCAAACATTTGCCGATGTTCACGGATAAAACGCTGACGCAAAATGTCACACCAGTTCCCCTCCGGATACTGTCGCTGGTGCTGCGCCATAACCTGTTGCGCGTGAAGGACCTGTTGCCATTGTGCCTGACACCCTGAGATCTCAGCCGCGAGAGTTTCAAGTCCGGTTTCCTGTTCAGCGTCAGGTTCGTCATGCAGTAGTTGTTGCAGAAGGGCCAGATTATCCGTTTGTTGTGCCAGTAACTCACCGGCATCTGCGAGTGCTGCCCGTTGTGGATGAGTGAGAGAAGAAAGTCCAAAAGAGTGAAAGTCTTCCGGGACTGCCTGATTCATTTGCGCTAATCGTGCTGTATATCTGCCCTCAAAGAAGCGGGCGAAGTGCCGCATTAAACCTTTGCGCGGATAGTCGCGGTAATGCTTTTCCAGTGCCGGACGCAGGGGAGAATCTATCCAGCTCAGTATCTGCTCCAGCTCTTGCTGGTGGGGCCACGTGGCTTTTAAGGTCTGATGAAGACGTGTTGCCTGCTGACGCTGCGCTTTTATCTCGCGAATTTCCTGCAGACGTAGCGTAATAAGGTGAGCCAGCTTGTTCAGTGCGTCAGGGCTATGCAATGAAATTTCAATGCCCAGCCTCTGCGCATCAGCGGCGAGAGGAGGAAGTTTGTCCAGCAAAAGCGGGGTAAGCGCGTCAGCGTTTGTGGTACCCAGCGCGCAGTCGGTGATGGCCTGTAGCGCAGCAGCGTTGCTGCGCAGATAGGCTCGATAGCATGAATCCAGCGTGCTGCGATGGTTAAGCAGAATGGCTAAGTAATTTTTCTGAACCTGCTCATCGTAGCTTTGCTGCCGCCATTGGCTTATAAGGCGTTCTGCACGCGTAAGCTCCCGCTGTACCTGCTCGTTCGAACCGCTATGGAACCAGAGCCAGTCCAGATCCTGGGTTACGGGATCGCCGCGTAGATCATCAATGATGTTTTCTACAGCCTTGATGGCGGTAGAGGTGACCAGCATACCGAGATTCTGATCGTTTCCATCGGCAATCGCCAGCGCCCGGGAAACCAGTTGTTGAGCAATCAGTGATTTAAATAAGGTTGTTTTCCCGGTCCCTGGCGCGCCCTGAACGGCAATAAGACGTTCATCCTGATTGATGGCCTGGATTGCCATCATCTGCCCATGGCCAAGTGGGTATTGTGATTCGAATAAACCGCTGGTGACGACATCATAGACATCTGGTGCATTCTCCTCATCGTGAACATGATTAAGGTAGCGCTCCAGTAAAGGAAAATCGTCGCCAGCATGATCGCTAAGCCAGGCAAAATCTTCCTCGTCTCGCTTGAGGTTGTAATCTTCATTATGAAGTGGAGCGACAAGGGCGTTGAAGGCAGTTTCCAGCACGCGTTGCTGGCGGTTTGGTCGCTCGCTGATCCAGACCTGAAGAGCCATAAAAGCGTCAATGAACGTTTCATACTTGCAACCTGTCAGCGCGCTGACAATGCTCATCATGTGTCGGTTTTCGCCTAGTTCATCCAGCTGAATACCAAACAATTCACGAAACGCAAAAGGAAAGGCGCTAACCAGTTGCCCATCTTTAACCGGAATCGATAAAGACGAACTCTCACTTTCAAAAAATGATTTGGGAAGCGGAAACGAGAACAGCGGGAGGTATTTTGCGTTAGTTTTGCCGCGTTCTTTTTCTACACAACGGATCACCGGGAAAAGCAAATTGACGCGTTCAATATGGGTTATCTTGCCCCCCTCGTCATGCTTAACGAAGCGTTTGAGCCAGTTTTGCCTCATCTCTGTGGGGATCGTCAGCATTACACCATTTTGACTTTCTGAGCAGTTCGTTTCGCTCAACATGATTTGTTGATATTCGTGCACCTGGCTAGCGGGAATCTTGCTTTTTTCTGCACCGCCAAGTCGTAAATAGTCTTGCCATGCAGAAAGGATGTTTTTAGAGGTGTCGTTCATTATGTTAGCTGCACCGTATCGGTCCGTGACATCGGAATGGGACAGCCAGAATAGCATACGCCTACAGGGATGATACAAACTGCTAACTTGAAAATATCTCTATAAGAAAGGCGCTGTTCAGGCTGCTGGAGGACAGCTGAAAGATAACATCTCGTTCAGGTTTGCCTGCCCGGGCTGGTCAAATTTCGCATCTCTGACTGAACGTGAACTTTTCCATCGTCTCTCGGCGAGCTTTACCGCTGTATACTCACCCAACGCAACAGATCTGTTTTACCGTTGAGCTAAAATCGATCACGCCACGTCTTTCTGCTATTGGGTTTTACTTCGGGATAAAGGTTATTGAAATTATTGAGCCATTAAAGCTTTTATTCAGGTGTTGCCGCGCGGCGTTGAACATAAGTGCCTTGGTATATTTGTTATACCCTAATCGTAATAAATTTAAATGAAGACAGAAAAGAGTCGTAATCATCTTTGTACTCAATTTTAGCTGCACTTTTAGCTGCATTATCACGATGACTGAATGAGCAACTTCCGCTTTTGGCAGTAAACTGCCGTAGACGATCTTACGAGTCTGCAGCGACCGATGCAGCCGTGACTTTGTCTCACCGCATGCTAATCAGGTAATGTGGTGGCGCGCAGTTAATATTTTCTGTTCCTCACCACTTGTTCCTCAAGCCCGGCTTTTGCTAGTCTATGCGGCTGGACTGCTTCCAGCCGCATTAGCATTGCCGGTTAAGGAGTTTCCATGTCGCCTTTCAACAAACATCGTCCCTTCATTTCTCTTTCTCGTCGTCAGCGCCGTAAAAAAGTCATCGAGCTTAAAAACCGTATCTATCGAGAACGTCATCGCTGTGGCGGAATGTTCTATGATGATTGCGATATCCAACACTACCAGAATAACCCCGACTCTATTTGGGCATGGAGTGATATCTATTTTGTCGGCCGCGATCCTGCCGATCTCTGGAATGCTGAAATCATCACGGCTAAGTTGATGTTTCAGGATGCGGTGCATCATCGCGCATTCAATGAAGCCTGGGCGATGCTCAGTCAGCAGCAACAGGAAGAAGAGGTGCGATATGAAACAACCCCCAATGTGAATAGCAAAGGCAAAATCGTTAGCCATACCTTGGTGCACCAGGAAAAACAGGCCTATGCGATTTTTAGCGGGCTAACGTTTTGGCAGTTTATTGAGAAGCGTGAGCGGGAAATAGCGCAAGATGAACCGCCGGAAGTGTGTTGTGGTTATCAGTTGCTGCCGGGCTTCGCTTATGGGCATGGGTTACGGATGGTTGTTAATGCAGAGGCGCTGAGTGTGCCTGTTATTGAGGCGGCGATTGAGGATTTTTTGAAAAGGATGCGGGACGTGGCTTAGGGGACAGCGATTTATAGGCGGGAGGATTTAAGAAGCGGGTATTATTACATCAGGGAATAGCAGGGAGATAAACTTTTCCATCCTCCCTTTCTTATACCTTAATCATAATAAGTTTACTTGAAGACGGAAAAGAGACGTTATCATCTGTGTACTCAATTTCAGCTGCACTTTTAGCTGCATTCTCACGATATTGTTTGATAAGCCATGAAATGAAAAAACCCACGCAATTGCGTGGGTTTTATATGTTATTCAGGTGTCATGAGATTAAGTAAAATCTCATGAGGCAAGCAAATCAGACGTTAAACAGGAAGTTCATCACATCGCCATCTTTCACGATGTACTCTTTCCCTTCTGAACGCATCTTGCCGGCTTCTTTCGCACCTTGCTCACCTTTGTAGGCGATAAAGTCTTCAAAGGCGATAGTCTGGGCGCGGATAAAGCCTTTCTCGAAGTCGGTATGAATCTTACCGGCTGCCTGTGGAGCAGTCGCGCCAACCGGGATGGTCCAGGCACGCACTTCTTTTACGCCTGCGGTGAAGTAGGTCTGCAGGTTCAGCAGGGAGTAACCGGCACGGATCACGCGGTTCAGGCCCGGCTCTTCCAGTCCCAGTTCCGCCATGAACTCGTCACGATCTTCATCTTCCAGCTCAGCGATATCTGATTCAACGGCGGCGCACACGGGTACCACCACAGAACCTTCTGCTTCGGCAATGGCACGCACCTGATCCAGATATGGGTTGTTCTCAAAACCGTCTTCATTGACGTTGGCGATGTACATGGTCGGCTTCAGCGTCAGGAAGCTCAGATAGCGAATCGCCGCTTTCTCATCAGCATCCAGATCCAGCGAACGCAGCATACCGGCTTCAGACAGATGCGGCAGGCACTTCTCCAGCGCGGCCAGCTCGGCTTTAGCGTCTTTATCGCCGCCTTTGGCTTTCTTCTGCACGCGCTGAATCGCACGTTCACAGGTATCGAGATCGGACAGCGCCAGTTCGGTGTTGATCACGTCAATATCTTCAGCCGGGTTAACTTTGCCCGCAACGTGAATGATGTTGTCGTTCTCAAAGCAGCGGACCACATGGCCGATCGCTTCGGTTTCACGGATGTTGGTCAGGAACTGGTTACCCAGACCTTCACCTTTTGACGCGCCCTTTACCAGACCGGCGATGTCGACAAATTCCATGGTAGTCGGCACCACGCGCTGCGGTTTAACAATCTCAGACAGCTGGTCGAGACGCAGGTCAGGCATCGGCACCACGCCAGTGTTGGGCTCAATGGTGCAGAAGGGGAAGTTAGCCGCTTCGATACCCGCTTTAGTCAGCGCGTTGAACAGAGTGGATTTACCGACGTTCGGCAGGCCCACGATACCGCATTTGAATCCCATGGTTTGATACCCTTTATAACTGGATGGACAGCTCGCCCGGCGGCGGACTGTCGGAGACGAAATGAAAAATTTCGCGCATTATACACAGAATCGCGACGATTCGGGCGATTAAGCAGGCTTGAAAGCGTGCAGCCGGTTCATCGCCTTGATGCGATCCTCTTTCAGCCACAGTTCAGTGCAGCGCGCCGCTTCATCAATGGCATCATCAATCAGCTTCTGCTCGCTGGCGGGCGGTTTACCCAGCACAAAACGGGTCACCTTATTGCGATCGCCAGGATGGCCGATTCCGATGCGCAGACGGTGAAAATTGTTGTTGTTGCCCAGTTTACTGATGATGTCCTTCAGCCCGTTGTGGCCACCGTGTCCGCCGCCTTGCTTAAACTTCGCCACGCCCGGCGGCAAATCGAGTTCATCGTGCGCCACCAGAATCTCTTCCGGCGCAATGCGATAGAAGGTCGCCATTGCGGCCACTGCTTTACCGCTCAGGTTCATAAAGGTGGTCGGCACCAGCAAGCGCACATCTTCTCCGGCGATCGCCAGTCGGGCGGTATAGCCGAAGAATTTGCCTTCTTCTTTCAGTGACTGATTGTGGCGCTCGGCCAGTAAATCCAGATACCAGGCACCGGCATTGTGGCGCGTGGCGGCATATTCAGCGCCTGGATTGGCAAGGCCCACAATCAGTTTAATGCTGCTCACAATGAATATCCTGCTGTTATTGCCAAAGGGCGTTAGTTTACTTCGGCTCAGGCGAGATGACAAAGCGCATAGGACTAAATTGATTCAGGCCGGTGATTAATCATTTTTCATCTAAATCAACAAGCTGCCCACAGATCCAGCCTGAAGTTTATACCGGTTGTGTGATCCGTCCCGCAACGTCGCCGTCAGCCATTGCCTAAACTTATGGCAACTTAACATTGTGTGCGGTTTTACATTGGCTCATAAGGATGGAGGTGCAGGATGAAACATCAACATTGTCGCGTAGCGGGTAATAGTTTGATGGTACTGGGATTACTCACCATGGTGCTGGGCGTCGGCTATTCCATTATTAATCAGCTGCCTTCGCTTCATCTGCCACAGTTTCTGGCGCACGGCGCGATGTTCAGCATTTTTATTGGCGCGCTGCTGTGGTTAGTGGGTGCACGCGTTAGCGGGCGAGAAAAAGTGGAAGACCGTTATTACTGGCTGCGTCATTACGACAAACGCTGCCGCCGGTCGCATCACACCCACCACTAAATGATCAGCGCCGGTACCGGCTGCTGTTCCGTGCGGTTTCTGCCGCTGGCTTTGGCGCGATAAAGCGCCTCATCTGCCAGCGCCAGTAAATCCTCGAAGTTCTGATGGCGGTGGCTGGCAGTAGCAAATCCAATGCTGACCGTGTAGCCAACAGCACTGGGCTGTGACTGACAGACCGCCATGCGGATCGCTTCACACCACGCTTGCGCATCCTGCTCACCGAGCGCAACAATCGCGGCAAACTCCTCTCCGCCCAGCCGGGCAAAACGTCCCTCAGGCGGCATCAATCCACTGACCAGGCGGCAAAAGTCGATCAGAACCAGGTCGCCCTGATGATGGCCAAACCGGTCATTAATCGTTTTGAAGTGGTCCAGATCGAACAGCACGGCGCTGAAAGGGCGGTTATGACGACGGCAATGCACCACCATTTTTTCCGCCTCACTAAACAGTGCCCGCCGGTTCCAGACGCTGGTCAGCGGATCGTGCAGCGATGCGTATTTATAGGCAATCTGGGTACGTTCATTGACCATCGCCAGAATAGTGAAGGTCAGGCCGATGACAAACAGAATCGACTCCAGAATTACGAACACCGAAAAGCCTGAACCGCCAATCGCACCGTGCAGCCGGGTCGGTATCGCATTGTCCAGCCAGATGCGCACCAGATGAAACA
The DNA here is from genome assembly GCF_053474785.1 of Pantoea sp. PGP6. NCBI lineage: Bacteria > Pseudomonadati > Pseudomonadota > Gammaproteobacteria > Enterobacterales > Erwiniaceae > Pantoea > Pantoea sp. PGP6. The sequence goes on along the minus strand of NZ_JBQBMA010000001.1, from coordinate 2,588,888 downwards.
GCAGATGGATCCACAGCAGCAGCTGCGCGGGCCAGAAGGTGACTTTCAGCGCGTCGCGCGCCAGCCATAACAGCTGGATCAGCGCCGCAGTGTAGGCAATACAGGCGATGCACAGCACCAGTACCCGCCTGGGCAAGCTGTGATAGAAGCTCGGGAAACAGCAGAGGATCGCCCACAGTAAAGCGCCGAGTAGCCAGCCGGTGCCGATCTTTTTGCCGCAAAATAATCGAAAAGCATTCAGTAATCCGCCGTAGGCCAGCATCACCAGTACATTGCCGGCAGCAACCGGCAAAAACTGCAGGCCGCTGCTGCGCAGGCTGCTGAAAAATACCGCCACCAGGGTGAAAATCAGCGACAGACAGGTAAAACCCAGCACGCGATCGTATTGCGATCCCATCCAGGCAAATACCATGATGATGCTTAAAAATCCCAACACGTAAAGCTCACAAATAAATAAGGTATAGATATCCAGAGTCATGGTGGTTGGGATTGTTATGAAAAGTGCGCAGCAAATTATCACTTAAGCGTCTGGGGCAGAAGTGCGGAACGCGGCGTTTTACTAAAAGAGTGGGTGGCGTTGAAAATAGTCGATTTTGGGGAAATTTATCGCGGGAATATCAGAAAAGGAAGCGAGTTAATCGGATCATCAGCGGCATGAAAAAAACCGGGCGCGTGGCCCGGTTTGGCGAAGATTAATGCTCGAACATGGCCGAGATTGACTCTTCGTTACTGATGCGGCGAATCGCTTCAGCCAGCATGCCAGACAAGGTCAGGGTGCGCACGTTCGGCAGTGACTTCATCTCTTCAGACAGCGGAATGGTATCGCAGACAATCACCTGATCGATCACTGACTTACGCAGATTTTCAACGGCGTTACCAGAGAAGATCGGATGGGTTGCGTAAGCAAATACGCGCTTGGCGCCCCGTTCTTTCAACGCTTCAGCCGCTTTGCACAGCGTGCCGCCGGTGTCGATCATGTCGTCGACCAGCACGCAGTCGCGGCCAGCAACGTCACCAATAATGTGCATCACCTGAGAAACGTTCGCGCGCGGGCGGCGTTTATCAATGATGGCCATATCGGTGTCGTTCAGCAGTTTAGCGATAGCACGGGCACGTACTACGCCACCAATATCGGGAGAAACAACAATCGGGTTTTCCAGACCGATCTGCAGCATGTCTTCCAGCAGAATCGGGCTGCCAAATACGTTATCAACCGGGACGTCGAAGAAGCCCTGGATCTGCTCGGCGTGCAGGTCAACCGTCAGAACACGGTCAACACCGACGCTGGAAAGGAAGTCTGCCACTACTTTAGCGGTAATCGGTACACGCGCGGAGCGCACGCGGCGATCCTGACGGGCATAACCAAAGTAGGGGATGACTGCGGTAATACGACCAGCAGAAGCACGACGCAGCGCGTCGACCATCACAACCAGTTCCATCAGATTATCGTTGGTGGGAGCACAGGTGGACTGGATGATGAAAATATCACCACCGCGTACATTTTCGTTAATCTGTACGCTCACTTCACCATCACTGAAACGCCCAACGGCGGCGTCTCCCAGACTGGTGTAAAGGCGGTTGGCAATACGTTGTGCTAGTTCCGGGGTGGCGTTACCAGCAAATAGCTTCATATCAGGCACGAGAAGAACCTCAGGCTTTGCGTCCAGAGAATGAACGGCACGACAGTAACCGGCGAATACGGTCATGGGCGTTCACACGGGTGTGTTGATGCGAAACGTGCAGTGTCTGGAACGGGGTGACACTGTCACGCAATCGCTAATCGCCTCGCAGGGCACGCTGTAACGGCGAAACATTTACGCCTCGGGCTACAAATCCGCGCACCCCATTCGGGGCAAGTTCCAGCACCTGACGAGCAGCAGACTCGGTGTCAAATTCAGCAAACACACAAGCGCCAGTGCCAGTCAGGCGCGACGGCGCGTATTCTAGCAGCCAGGAAACAAGCTCATCAACCTCGCGAAAACGTTTTCTTACCACTGCTTCACAATCATTAGCGAAGGGTGAGGATAAAAGCGTCGCTAAAGTGCGCACCGGCGTATCTCGCGTTAGCGCGGGGTCGTTGAAGACTGCCGGGGTGCTGATACTCACGCCGGGATGGGCGACAAGATACCACTTTTCTTCCGGCTCTGCGGGCTGAAGTTGTTCACCTACACCCTGAGCAAAGGCGGCGAAGCCTTTTACGAACACCGGAACGTCAGCACCGAGCTGCACGCCGATCGCCGCCAGCTCGTCCGGCGTCAGGCCGGTTTGCCACAGGTGATTCAGCGCCACCAGCACGGTCGCCGCGTTGGATGAGCCGCCTCCGAGACCGCCACCCATCGGCAGCCGCTTGTCGATGGCAATCTGCGCGCCTGCCTTTGGCGGCAGGGTCTGCTTCGCCAGTGCCGCCTGTTTTAACCGTTCGGCGGCGCGCACAATCAGGTTATCCGCCTCCGCGACGCCCGCCACCGGCGTCAGCAGCTGGATGCGATCGCTGTGATCGGTGCTGATCTGCAACGTATCGCCATAATCCAGAAACTGAAACAGCGTCTGCAGGTTGTGATAGCCGTCAGGACGACGGCCGGTGATGTAGAGAAAGAGGTTCAGTTTTGCCGGTGACGGCCAGTGACTTATCATTGAACGGTCCAGCTGTCCATGCGCAGTTTAATCCGCTGATCGCCTTCTTTCAGCTCCAGGCTGGCAGGCAGCGGCGGCGTGACGTTGCTGTCGTAACCGGCAATCGACACCTGCCAGTTCTGGCCGTCACGGCTGTAATTCAGGCTGCGCAGCTGATAGTTCTCATTAAGCTGAAAATCGGTGGCATCGCCGGGCAGGCCCATCATCCACTGACGCAGATTCGCCAGCGGAATGTTCATACCGGTCAGTTGCGAAATCATTTTCTGCGCATCATTGCTGACGTAGCGTTTGCCCTTGTTGTCAACGATCTGCACCACTGAACCCTGCGCATCCAGCTGCAGTTCGGTGCTGCCAAGCGGATTGGTCAGTAACAGGCGATAGCGGTCAGGGGCAGTTTGCTGCCAGTTAAAGCGCGCGTAGACCTTCTGTTTATCAGACAGGTAAGCAAAAGCGCCGCGCGTCTGATAGTGGGTGACGTGTGAGACCGCCTGCTGATGCTGTTGCCACTGTGGCGCGGTCACGCTGGGGCCCGGGCCTTGCGGTTTGTTAACGCTACAGGCGGCCAGCAATACGCTGGCCAGGGGCAAAATGCGCAACAGAGTGCGTGGTGAATAAAGCATCAAGTGGTCATCTCCTCAGACACGTTTATAATTCGTAACGGATAACGCTAACCATCCGTATTTAAGCCGTCAATGCTGTTATGCAGCAAATTGAGCACGATCAGGTTAATCTTATTACAGTCATAGGCTTTGTATGGCTTTTCTTGATCTGCCGCATCTTGTAGAATGCGCCTCACAAAACCCTGACATTATTGGGACATCCCAACCGAAACCACCATGACGCTGCTCGCTCTCGGAATCAATCACAAAACTGCCCCCATTGCTCTGCGCGAACGTGTATCGTTCGGGCCGGAGACGCTTGAGCAGGCGCTGAACAGCCTGTTATCACAGCCAATGGTGCAGAGCGGCGTGGTGCTGTCGACCTGTAACCGGACCGAACTCTACCTCAGTGTAGAGCAGCAGGCCGATTTGCAGGCGCGTCTGGTACGCTGGTTGTGCGACTATCATCAGCTCGATGAAGAGGATGTGCGCAACAGCCTTTACTGGCATCAGGATAATGAGGCGGTCAGCCACCTGATGCGGGTTGCCAGCGGTCTGGATTCGCTGGTGCTGGGTGAACCACAGATTCTTGGACAGGTGAAGAAAGCCTTCGCCGACTCCTCGCGTAGCCAGGCGCTGAGCAGCGAACTGGAACGCATGTTCCAGAAAACCTTCTCCGTCGCCAAACGGGTCCGTACCGAAACTGATATCGGTGCCAATGCCGTTTCGGTGGCGTTTGCTGCCTGTACCCTGGCGCGTCAGATTTTTGAATCGCTCTCTTCCGTCAACGTGCTGCTGGTCGGTGCCGGTGAAACCATTGAGCTGGTGGCGCGCCATCTGCGCGAGCATCAGGTTAAAAAACTCATTATTGCCAACCGCACCCGTGAGCGTGCTGAAGCGCTGGCCACCGAAGTTGGTGCTGAGGTGATCAGCCTGGCGGAGATCGATGCCCGGCTGGCGGAAGCCGACATTATCATCTCTTCTACCGCCAGTCCGCTGCCGATTATTGGCAAAGGCATGATGGAGCGCGCACTGAAAGCGCGTCGTAATAAGCCGATGCTGCTGGTGGATATTGCGGTTCCACGCGATGTCGAGCCGGAAGTCGGCAAACTGCCCAATGCTTATCTCTACAGCGTCGATGACCTGCAGGCGATTATCGAGCAGAACCTGGCGCAGCGCAAAGCGGCGGCAGTGCAGGCCGAGAGCATCGTGGTGCAGGAAAGCGGTGAGTTCATGGCATGGTTGCGTTCTCAGGGCGCAGTTAACACCATCCGTGAATACCGTTCTCAGGCGGATGAAATCCGTGCTGAGCTGGAAGGCCGCGCGCTACAGGCGCTGCAACAGGGTGCCGATCCGCAGAAAGTGATGCAGGAACTGGCGCACAAGCTGACCAACCGTTTAATTCACGCTCCAACCAAATCGCTTCAGCAGGCCGCCCGCGACGGCGATAATGAACGCCTGCAGATTCTACGCGACAGCCTGGGTCTCGAGTAGGCACCAGGCTGCTGCTACCTGTTACGGGAATCCCACATTTAAATGAAAACCTCTATTGTTGCCAAACTGGAAGCCCTGCAGGAGCGCCACGAAGAAGTGGAAGCGATGCTGGGCGATGCCGGCGTGATCGCCGACCAGGAACGCTTCCGTGCGCTGTCGCGCGAATATGCCCAGCTGACCGATGTCACCCGTTGCTTCCGCGACTGGCAGCAGGTTCAGGAAGATATTGAGACGGCGCAGCAGATGCTCGACGACCCTGAGATGCGCGACATGGCGCAGGAAGAGCTGCAGGCGGCACGCGAGCAGAGCGAAGCGCTGGAGCAACAGTTACAGGTGCTGCTGTTACCAAAAGATCCCGATGATGAGCGTGCCTGCTTCATTGAAGTGCGCGCCGGTACCGGCGGTGATGAGGCCGCAATTTTTGCCGGTGATCTGTTCCGCATGTACAGCCGTTATGCCGAAGCGCGCCGCTGGCGGGTTGAGATCGTCAGCGCCAACGAAGGCGAGCATGGCGGTTATAAAGAGGTGATCGCAAGGGTGACCGGTGAGGGTGCCTATGGCCGCCTGAAGTTTGAATCGGGCGGACACCGGGTTCAGCGCGTGCCCGAGACCGAATCTCAGGGACGAATCCACACTTCCGCCTGCACCGTGGCGGTAATGCCGGAAATACCGGAGGCAGAATTGCCGGAAATCAACGCCGGTGATTTGAAAATCGATACTTTCCGTTCATCAGGTGCCGGCGGTCAGCACGTTAACACCACCGACTCCGCGATCCGTATTACCCACCTGCCAACCGGCATTGTGGTGGAGTGTCAGGACGAGCGTTCGCAGCATAAAAACAAAGCCAAAGCGCTGGCGGTGCTGGGCGCGCGTATTCACGCCGCCGAAATGGCCCGTCGTCACGCCGCCGAAGCCAGCACCCGTCGTAACCTGCTAGGCAGCGGCGATCGTTCTGACCGTATCCGTACCTATAACTTCCCGCAGGGCCGCGTCACCGACCATCGCATCAACCTGACGCTTTACCGTCTGGATGAAACGATGGAAGGGAAAATCGACAGCCTGATTGAGCCGATTGTGCAGGAATATCAGGCGGATCAGCTGGCGGCGCTGGCTGGCCAGGATTAATGGATATTCGTCACTGGCTGAAACAGGCCATTGCGATCCTGAATGGCGGCGACAGCCCGAAGCGCGACGCCGAAATCCTGTTGAGCTTCGTGACCGGCAAGTCGCGCAGCTGGTTAATCGCTTTTGATGAAACCCTGCTCAGCGATCAGCAGCTTAGCCAGCTTGATGCTTTACTGAGCCGTCGCGCCCGCGGTGAGCCGGTGGCGCATCTGGTCGGCGAACGTGAATTCTGGTCGCTGCCGCTGCGCGTCACGGATGCCACGCTGATCCCGCGACCGGACACCGAACTGCTGGTTGAGCAGGCGCTGGCGCATCTGCCGGTGTCCGCAGCCACCATTCTTGATCTCGGTACCGGCACCGGCGCGATTGCGCTGGCGCTGGCCAGCGAACGGCCCGACTGTCAGGTCATCGGCGTGGATCGTATCGCTGAGGCGGTGGAACTGGCACGCAGCAATGCGCAGCAGCTCAATCTGCCGAATGCCCGTTTTGCGCTCAGCCACTGGTTTCAGCAACTCACTCCGCAGCGTTTTGACATTATCGTCAGCAACCCGCCTTATATTGACGCCAGCGATCACCACCTGGAGCAGGGCGACGTGCGGTTTGAGCCGCGCAGCGCGCTGGTGGCAGCAGACGCGGGCCTGGCAGATTTGCGCACGCTGATTGAACAGGCGGCTGACTGGCTGCAGCCCGGCGGCTGGTTGCTGCTGGAGCACGGCTGGCAGCAGGATCAGGCGGTGCGTGACATGATGCGCCAGCACGGCTACCGCGCGGTAGAAACCGTCAATGACTACGGTGGCAATCCCCGCGTTACCCTCGGGCAATCTTCAACCTGAAAGCGGACGAAAAAGGACTCACTATGTACGCCTGGTATCCACTGATCAAAAATCTCCACCTGTTAACGGTCATCGTCACCATTTCGATGTTTGTGCTGCGCTTTTTCTGGCTGCGCACCGGATCGGCGATGCTATCGCGGCGCTGGGTGCGCATTCTGCCGCACGCCAACGACACGCTGTTACTGTTGACCGGTATCTCATTGGTGATGATTACTCACTTCTATCCCTTCACTCCGCAAGGAAGCTGGCTGACTGAGAAGCTATTAGGGGTTATTATCTACATCGCCTTAGGATTTGTGGCATTGAGCCGCCGACCACGCACTGACCGTACCCGCTGGATCGCGTTTCTGGTGGCGTTAATCGCGCTGGTGATGGTCATTAAGCTGGCGCTGAGCAAAATGCCGTTATGGGGATAGTATGACCTCTACCGAACAATTAGATTTTAGCCAGACACCGTTATGTGAAGCGGTGATTGGCGCTACGCTTGCCATCCGCGCCGATTTTCCGGCCGTGTCGGTGGAAGCACAACTTGCGGCCCTGGTGGCCGAAGCGCGTGATTATGTCAGCCAGGCCGGCGATGCCGATCTGAAACTCGAAAAACTGCTGGAGCTGTTCTATCGCCAATGGGGATTTGGCGGCGCCAGCGGGGTATATAATCTTTCTGACGCGCTCTGGCTCGACAACGTTTTGAGAACCCGCCAGGGCACGGCCGTCTCACTGGGCGTGATCCTGCTGCACATTGCTGCCGAGCTGGAGTTGCCGCTGATGCCGGTCATCTTCCCGACTCAGCTGATCCTGCGCGCCGACTGGATTGACGGCGAGAAATGGCTGATTAATCCGTTCAATGGCGAAACGCTCGACATGCATACGCTGGAAGTGTGGCTCAAGGGCAACATCAGCCCGACCGCGCGTCTGTACGATGACGATCTTGATGAAGCCAAAACCGTCACCGTGATGCGTAAAATGCTCGACACGTTAAAAGCGGCGTTGATGGAAGAGAAGAAGATGGAACTGGCGCTGAACGTCAGCCAGGTGCTGTTGCGAATCGATCCTGACGATCCGTACGAAATCCGCGATCGCGGTTTGATCTATGCGCAGCTGGAGTGCGAACATATCGCGCTGAATGATCTCACTTATTTCGTTGAGCAGTGTCCTGAGGACCCGGTCAGCGAGATGATCAAAGTTCAGATTCACGCAATCGAACAAAAACAGGTCACGCTGCACTAAGCGTACCCACTGAAAAGGAAAGGGCATGACACAGAAAGTCGTGAGTATTGGTGACATCAAGGTAGCAAACGATCTGCCGTTTGTACTGTTCGGCGGGATGAACGTGCTGGAGTCGCGCGACCTGGCGATGCGCATCTGCGAACATTACGTCAGAGTGACCGACAAGCTCGGTATCCCTTACGTGTTTAAAGCGTCGTTTGATAAAGCTAACCGTTCATCTATTCACTCCTATCGCGGTCCGGGCCTGGAAGAGGGCATGAAGATTTTCCAGGAGCTGAAGCAGGCTTTCGGCGTGAAAATTATCACTGACGTGCACGAAGCGTCACAGGCGCAGCCGGTGGCGGATGTGGTTGACGTCATCCAGCTGCCAGCCTTCCTGGCGCGTCAGACCGACCTGGTGGAAGCGATGGCGAAAACCGGCGCGGTGATCAACGTCAAGAAGCCACAGTTCGTCAGTCCTGGCCAGATGGGCAACATCGTTGATAAGTTCGCTGAAGGCGGCAACGAGCAGGTGATCCTGTGCGACCGTGGCAGCAACTTCGGTTATGACAACCTGGTGGTCGACATGCTCGGCTTTAACGTGATGAAGAAGGTCACCCACAACAGCCCGGTGATTTTCGACGTCACCCATGCGCTGCAAACCCGCGATCCGTTTGGCGCGGCTTCTGGCGGTCGTCGTGCGCAGGTGGGCGAACTGGCACGTGCCGGTATGGCAGTGGGCATTGCGGGCCTGTTCATTGAAGCGCATCCGGACCCGGATCACGCGCTGTGTGATGGTCCTTCGGCGCTGCCGCTCGACAAGCTGGAGCCGTTCCTGGTGCAGATGAAGGCGATTGACGATCTGGTTAAAAGCTTCCCTGAGCTGGATACCAGCAAGTAATTCTGCTGCAGCAAGGCAAAAAAAAAGAGCGAGAAATCGCTCTTTTTTTTCGTCTGCAGGCGGCGGGCCTTACAGCATAATGGTGACCAGATAACCGGCAAACAACGCCAGATGTGCCGCACCGTTCAGCACATTGGTGCGGCCGGTAGAGAAGGAGAGCTGACACAGGATCAGCGACGCCATCATAATCACCATCTGCGGCGGCTCAAGGCCAAAGATCAGCTCCTGACCAGTCAGGGTAGCGATCAGGGTCACGGCCGGTACGGTTAACGAAATCGTCGCCAGCACCGAACCGAAGAACAGGTTCATCGCGCGCTGCACCTGGTTCATCAGCACCGCTTTAATTGCCCCCAATCCTTCCGGCGACAGGATCAGCAGCGCCACCAGGAAGCCGGTGAACTGTACCGGTGCATTCAATTCGGTCAACAAGCTTTCCAGCGTGTTGGCATTCATTTTGGTCACCGCAATCACCGCCACCAGATGCACAATCAACCAGACGGTGTGCCAGACGCTGCTGTGTGCCGAGGGCTTACCGTGATGGGGATCGCCATCATCGCTCTCATCCTCATGCTCATAGACAAACAGGCTCTGGTGGGTTTTGGTCTGGATCAGCAGGAAAACGCCATACATGGCGGCTGAAATCGCGGCAATCAACAGCGCCTGCTCGGTAGAAAAGTTGCCGCCGGGCAGGGCGTTAGGAAACACCAGCACCAGAATCGCCAGCGGAAAGATAGCGATCAGATATTGCTTCACGCCCGCCAGATTAACGTACTGCGTGGCGAACTTATTGCCGCCGAGCAGCAGGGCGAAACCGACCAGCCCGCCAGTGACAATCATCACAATCGAGTAGAGCGTGTCACGCATCAGGCCGGGCGCGGCATCGCCGGTGGCCATCAGCGCCGAGATCAGGCTCACTTCAAGGATCACTACCGATAAACTCAGTATCAGCGATCCGTAGGGCTCGCCCAGCCGGTGTGCCAGCACATCGGCATGGCGCACCACGCTGAACGCGCTGCTAAGAATGGCAATCAGCGCCAGTATGTTGATACCGACGACGATCGGAAACGAGGTTTGTGCGCCAAAAAAATAGAGTACACCCAGCGTAACGATGGGAAATATCAGCGAGAATTCCTTGTGACGTGTTTTTTCATGTGAAGGCATTCACCATCCTCTCTGGTTAATGATCATAAGGGCAGCGGCGCTGCTGTTAAAATATAATCAGTTTTAGGGCAGCGCGCAGTTTATCTTTTCAACCGCCTGAGCGGGAAAAATTTACTGCTTTTTACTTAAGTACTATAAAATATCGGAAGCCGGTTAACCGGGTGTTATCCAGAATATTGCATTAATAATCAGGTAATAAAGAATCGTTAATCCCCGATGACTTCGCTGTTTATAACGATAAAATGGTTGGATTAAATGAATTTACAGGGTGATTATAAGGATTTTTGTCTAAACTGAGCATAAATCGTTATTTGTATTTTTGCTGTCCTGAGCCAGACTTATTATGACCCTGTAAACCGAGGAGGAAGTATGCCTTACGATAGCCGAGCCGATTTACCTGACAACGTTAAACACGTACTCCCGGCGCACGCGCAGGATATTTACCAGCAGGCGTTTAACAGTGCCTGGTCGCAGTATAAAGAGGCCGAAGATCGCCGCGGCGATGATTCCCGCGAAGAGGTGGCACATAAAGTGGCCTGGGCGGCGGTGAAAAAAGAGTATGAAAAAGGCGATGACGATAAGTGGCATCCTAAGCGCTAATCTATTTGCGTAGCCTGCTTTCATCAAAGGGCCAGAAATATCCGGCCCTTTTTTCTGCCTCTGCTATCAGGTTTATCTGGTTTTTTTTATCCTGCGACCCGCCTCACGCTTGAAACCCCACCAGTAAATGGATTAATGTCAATTTTGTGAACGAAACGCGAAGCCGTTTTGGTGATCGCTACAGAGGAGCCATCTGGACAGGACGCCGTGAAAGTCGAGGAGGTCGCATTGCTTACCCGGGAATTTCTTTTAAAAGCGGATTGTAAAACGTCGTTTGGTGATATCGAAGAGACGCTGCTCTGGAGTTGCGAGCAGCGCGCGGCGTCGCTGGCTGCTACGCTGGCCTGCCGTCCCGATCACAGCCCGGTATGGATCTTTGGTTACGGCTCTCTGATGTGGAACCCGATCTTTGAAGCGGATGAGGTAGCGTCCGGCTCGCTGGAAGGCTGGCATCGCGCTTTCTGTCTGCGGCTGATTGCCGGACGGGGTACCGCCACCCATCCTGGCCGGATGCTGGCGCTGAAACAGGGCGGCCGGACCAGCGGTCTGGCTTTTCGTCTGCCCGAGGCGCGGCTGCATGAAGAGCTGGCACTGCTGTGGAAACGCGAGATGATTACCGGCTGCTATCTGCCGACCTGGTGTGAACTGCAACTGGATGATGGTCGCAGCGTAACGGCGCTGACTTTTATCATGGACCCGCGTCATCCGCTGTATGAGTCAGATTCCTGCCCGGAAGCGATCGCCCCACTGATTGCCGCCGCCAGCGGCCCGCTTGGCTCGAATGCCCAGTATCTTTTTTCACTCGAAGAGGAACTGACTAAACGCGGCATGGAAGAGGAGAGCCTGAGCCGGCTGGCGCATCAGGTGCGGACTTTACAGCAGAGTCACTGCCTGAAGCAGGCCTGATCTCTCTCAGGAACAACAACCCTCACCACCGCCCGGCGGTGAGGTCAGCCAGTCGGGCAGCACAGTCGGAGACTGCTCCAGCCCGTTACCTCGCCAGTCAGTTATCCGGATTAATCAGCCAGGTGCCAGGTTTGTCAATCGTCAACGATTGCGCGTGCGTCACGCTGCCATTGTGGACTTCAATACGATACTGTCCGGCCGCCAGATTCAGTGCAGCGAAACCGCTGCTGCCCGGTTTGACCTCCAGCGGCTGTCCATTGAGCACCACATTCTCACCGCTTTCCAGCTTGAGATAGACCGTTGCCAGCATGGCTGGCGCAGCCGCCACTGGGGTTGTCGGAGCGGGCGCGCTGGCCGCTACCGGTGATTGCGTCACCTGCTCCGGCGCGGCGCTGTGACGATTCGCCAGCCATACCGCAGCAACCACCGCCAGCAGAGCCACGGCAGAGGCACCGATCAGTCCCGGCGACAGCCGACGCACGGTACGCGGTGTAACCGGCTCGGCGGCGGCAGCACCGTGATTCACCGCCATCATGATTGGAGCCGCTGCGTCGACCGGCTCCTCTTCCACTGCGGCGACACTCTCGCCCGGCACCGGAAAACTATTCACCACCGCTTCAACATCGCTCACCGGCAGGTCGATTAACGCAGCAAACGCATCAATCGATTGCGGACGATCGCCGGGTTTCATCGCCAGCGCGCGGTCAATCGCATGCAGCAGCGGCAGGGAATAGCCTGCCGGCTGACGCTCGGCCAGCGGCTGGTAATTATCTTCAATGCAGCGCACCACGCTGACCGGCGGCGGGTTGCCGGTGATCAGGCTATGCAGCACGGCACCCAGGGCGTAGATATCGGTCCACGGACCCTGTTCGACCTCACCCTCTTCGCTGTACTGCTCAATCGGCGCAAAGCCCGGCTTGAGCATGATTTCGGTTTCATCGGAGAGATTGCCGATCTCCTTACGCGCAGAGCCGAAATCCAGCAGCACCGGCAGCTGGTTTTCCTGAATCTGAATATTATCCAGCGAGATATCGCGATGCAGATAACCGGCCTGATGAATGGTACTGATGGCTCCCAGCAGCGGCGGCAGCAGACGACGGATCCAGGCTTCGGAAATCGACTCCGGGCTGGTGATCTGCCACTCTTTTAGCGTCATGCCGCTGTAGTAGAGCGTACCCATATAGGCGGTGCCGTTCTGCTCCCAGAAGCGCAGCACGTGCAGCAGGCCCGGATGGTTAAAGCGGGCCAGCAGCCGCGCTTCCTGAATAAAACTATTCAGGCCGGCGTTAAACAGTTTCTGGAAGCGTTCGCCACGCAGTTCCAGCGTCAAGTCCGCCGCGCGTACCGCCAGCGAAACCGGCATGTACTCTTTGATGGCGATAGTGCGTTCCAGCTGGTGATCCCATGCGCGATAGACAATGCCGAAACCGCCACCGCCAATCACTTCCTTGATCTCAAACTCGTTGAAGCGGTATCCGTCCGGCAGGGCATTCGGAACCGTTTTCTGATTATCATTTGCCGACATAGTGAACTCTCTGAACACGGCCTGCTCGCCAGGCTGCGCGGTAATTAATTGATGTTACGCCAGGCACCAATGGCAGGATCAACCAGATCCGCGTGCAGGGTGTCGATGAGTAACACATTCACTTTTTGCTGTGGCATGAAATGCGGCGCCCATTGGCCGCGCAAAGTATCAACTCGCGATTTCACAGCGTCAGCATCCTGCTGCGCAGCATTCTTATCCATCTTAATCAACAGGGTTCCATTAAAACGCCAGACGTGTTGCTGGCTATCGAACGGCAGAACCAGCCAGCTATCGGCGGTATCGGCGCGGGTCACAATCATGCGCTGATTGTTCGCCGCAATGACTTCCAGTTTGCTGTCCGGGATGGTCAGGTTAGCGATCGGATAACCCTGATAAAAGGTCACCGCCACCGGCGTCGGATGATCCGGTGTCGCCAGCGTCAGTTCACTTTTGCCTTCGGCCCAGCCGTCGGGTGAGCACTGCTGCTTGCTGACGTCCGGGATAAACATCGTCCGGGCATTCTCATCCCAGGCGGTACGAAAATGGCAGCCGCTCGGCAGATCAAAGTGCTGCAGCGGTGTGCTGTTGGCCGGGCGCGACAGATCCAGCGGCGCGGCGTTACTTTCGCTGGCGCTGGCCGTGGCGTCCGCCATCACAATCGGCCGCCAGTTCTGTAGCTTGCTGGCGCTGCCGCTGGCTAGTACGCCGCCGTCTTTGTCGGTCATCTGCCACGGCATGACATCCAGCAAACCACACTGGTTGGCGAGCAGGGTACCGACGCGCGGTAAAAAGGTGGTCAGCACCGCCGAATCCTTACTTTTTCCGGAGACAATGCGCAGCGGCAACGTCTCTTTGCACCAGTCGTCGGGCGCTTTGCTCACCACGTTATCGATGTAGACCTCCAGCGCCAGGCTGGGGGAATAGACCACACGATAATTTTCGGCCTGGGCGTAAAAGGCTATCAGTAAGGTGGCGATGCCGGGCAACCACAGTTTCATAAGGATCCTTGGAATCAAAAACGAGGCGGCAGAAAGCGCGCCGAATCAGCCAGTGAATAGAGCAATGTCGCTTCTTCCGGCTCACCAATCCAGACCGCCAGTGCGCTGAGATTATCTTTTTTCACGTTGCGGCTCACTGCCTGTTCCATCAGTGCCAGCCACTCTTCGCAGGCGTTCACCATGCGCAGCGCCTGTTCCATTTCACCGGTGGTCAGGTTGAGCCAGAATCCATCGGTACAGACCAGAAACGCGTCGCCATCTTCCAGCGCAATCTGGTGCGAAAAACTGACTGCACGCGGCGGTTCAGCGCCGAGCGCATTATAGAGTAAATTACTGTTAATGCCGGTATTTTCATAGCCCGCTTCTTTCAACTGCTGGGCCAGGCTGTGGTCGCGGGTGACCTCATGCAGCACCCCGCGCCGGAAGTGATAAACCCGGCTATCACCTGCGTGGGCCCACCATGCACGCTGTTTTTGACGGTCAATAAACAGCGCCGCAAGGGTGGTACTCATCCGTGCAAATTTCGGATTCTTTCCCTGTGCCTCATGCAGCGCAAAACGGCACTGTTCGATCGCCTGACGGGTAAAGTCGGGCGTAAAGTGTTCACAGTTCTCCAGCTGGCTCAGCAGACTGTCACGCACCAGCTGCGCCGCCATCTCGCCACCTGGCAGACCGGCGACGCCGTCACAGACCACGAAACAGGCCCGGCGATCGTCCAGCGCGGCACCGGTGCGGTCCTGATTATCATCGCGCAGGCCTTGCTGGCAGCGGCTGGCAAAAACGATTTTCATGCTTCATCTACCCGCGTCTGGGAATCTTTGTACTGATTAACCTCCATGTCATAGGCATGCAGGAACGCTTCGCCAAACAGGGTATGGAAATCATCTTCAATTTCGCCGGCGGTGCGCTGATAGTTGCGGGTAAAGTAATCCCACAGCGCCGCCTTTTTGGTGCTGGAGAACGGCAGCTTCGGCAGCACGCCGTCGGCGCGTGCCTGCTCTTCCAGTCGCGCCGGATTAAACGACTGCAGCATCGCTGCAATGATGGCGCGGATACCGGCAATCATCCCCAGCTGATGCGCCTGCAGATCAACCAGCGCATCGCGTACCGCCTGCTCAGGTGGCATAAAGCCGGGCATCTGGCTCTGATACATCTGCATCAGCACGGTTTTACCGGACGGCAGGATCTTAAAAGGGTTGTTGGCCTCATTCAGGATCATCGTCATGTCCGCTTTCACGCCGCGCTTGAGGATGGAGCGCGACGACAATAGCGCCACCGTACCCTGCGAAAACAGGCTAAGCATCCGACCGGTGATGCGCATCTGCTCTTCATCAATCGGCGTTGCGTGGCCGTTGCTCAGCCCCATCCCGTCCAGCAGCGCGGCGATCAGCTTGTCCTGATCCTGCGGCTGGGACGACAGGGCGCGGCGCGGCTCGTCCGCCTGAGGCTCAATCGCCAGCCGCGCATCATTATGGCGTTCGTGGCGCACCGGAGACGCATCGTTTACCAGCAGGCGGTCTTCAACCTCGTGCTCGTGGTGTTCATGAATGCCTAACGGATTGGCAGGCTGATCGCTGTTGCCGGCAAACAGCGCGAGGGGATCGTTCTGGTCGCTCTGACAGGCGGGATCGCGCACTTCCAGCGCATAATCGCCGATACGCAACGCGTCACCATGCTTTAGCAACACCTGCATGCCGCGACCGAGCGCGATGCCGTTATGCTCAACCGGCGTCACGCTGCCCTGATTGGTCAGGCGGCATTCGCCGTCATGCGACAGATGAACCAGCGCCTGCAGGCGCGAAATCGCGCGCGACTCATCTGGCAGCACCAGATCGTTATCCTGACTACGGCCAATGGTGCCGCCAGGCGGTTGAAACGCAACGGTTTTAACCGGAACATCCGTAGTGCATTGCACAATGGTAAATTGCATGAGTTATCCCAGATTGAACGGCAAACGCAACCGGCCTTACTCAAACATCGGTGGGTAAAGGCCATTACGTCCCGGCTGTGCACCTGCCGCCGGGTTAAACAGTAACGAAAACAGTTGTGCCGTGAGGTTGCCGCTGTGCTTGTGGGTGGCATGGGCAAAACCATCACTGCGGTTACTCCACCAGTAGCTCATATGCTGCTGGGGATCGAAGCGTTCAGCCACTTCACGCCAGCTCAGCGTGCAGGGCAAATCCTGATAACCGATCACCTCCATGATTTCGGAAGGCTGTCGGGCCGGCACCAGCAGCGGCGGCAGCGTCTGAATCTGCTGCTCCAGTTGCGCGCCGTTAAGCGGCGTCTGTACCGCCCGCAGCAGCGTCGCACCGAGATCCTGAAACCAGTCGCCTGAAATGGTCAACTGAGCCGGATGCCACTGGCTGAGCGGAAAACTGTGCAGCGCCAGCAGCGGCCAGGCACGGCCGACGCGGTCACAGGAGGGCAGTAAACAGCCCATCTGCACCTGCTGTCGGGTTGGGGTAATCGGCAGGACAAAATTCCATACCGGTGCGCGTAAAAAGTTCGCGGTTACCGCATCATCCTGCTGATGCCAGTGCATCAAACCCTGCTGGAACCAGTGATTCCAGGGGGTGATCTGTTGCTCGCTCAGCCGGTGATGCAGAAAGTCGCCGGTTGACGGCAGCTTGCCATACCAGCCGGGGGCAGTATAAGCAGCCATGTACACCTCACCATTACTCGCTATGCAGGGTCAATCGTTGTGCAGAGCGGGAGGGCGTCACCGCCAGCATAGGGCCGGACTGCCCTGCAATTTTCAGATTTTCCGCAAGCTTACGCATCATCAGCGCATTATCACGTGCATAGGGCGATGACTGAATTTGCTGATCCAGCAGCTGGCTCAGGTGCCAGTCGAGCTGCTGAAGATCGCGGGTGCTGACCGAGTCGGGCAGCGAGCGCTGCAGGTTTTGCAGCAGCCAGGCACGCAGAAATTCGCCATCGTAATTACGCGGTTGATACAGCATCTGATAGGCGCGCAGGGCATTGCGGCTGTACGCGTTATCATCGCCCGGGTCATTGCGCAGAATATTGGTGATCTGCTGGGCGACGCGCGGCAGCAGTAAAGACTTAAGCGCATTTTGATAAAGCGCCCAGGCCGCATCGCTGACCTGCGTCCCGCGATATAAGCCCACCCGCATAGTAAGCGGCGGATTATCGAGAGAAAAACGATCGGACAGCGGCAATTTCACCAGGCTATTGAGAAAGGGTAGCAGATCAAAAATATTATCAGCAGGCTGATGAATCACCTGCTGACTCTGCTCACGAATAGCCGGTACCCGCGCTTCAACCTGATGCAGATAGTGCTGATTCTGGTAATAACTGAGGCCCCACAGGCTTGACATAATCAGCAGGCCGCCAGCCAGCACGCCGTAACCGATCCAGTGAAACAGCTGATTGCGGTATTCCCAGCGCCGGTTGCTGCCGGCCAGGCCGCTCTCTTTAAAGATCAGATCGTTGAGCAGGTCGCGAATAAAAAAGCTCTGACCTTTGTTACCCGGAATCGGGCTGTTGCGGTTAACGCTGTCCCACGCGGCGATCGAATGATCACCGGCCTGGCGCAGCTGCAGTTTACGGCTCAGCTCGCCCATCACCCGGTCAAAAGGCAGACCTTCCTGGGTGCCGCTGGTGAAGAATAGGCCGCGCGGACTCCAGGCAACCGCATCCTGATGGTCAGAGAAGACGATATCGAGGTATTCATTCAGCAGCGGACGCAGCGAGGCAAACTCCTGCGGGAACAGGAAACATTCGGCGCGCTCATTAAGATCGCGCTCCTGAGTCATCTGGTCAGCCAGCTTCTGCTGTAACTCCAGCTCCAGCCGCTGAAACTGCTGGCCGAAATGGCGATGCCAGTCGCCTTTATGTGGCTTACCGAGGTCCCAGTTAAAGGTAAAGCCCCAGATAGCATCACGCTTCGCTTTGTCGACCGAGCCGAAATAGCTCATAAAACCTTTCAGCAAGTCGGTTTTGGTCACCATGACATAGACCGGAAAATGGATGCCGGTCTGCTGGTGCAGTTCCGCCATACGCTCACGCAGCGCGCTGGCCTGCGCAAACCGCGCCTCGGCGGAGTCACTCAGCAGATCGGCGATGCTAATGGTCATGATCACGCCGTTAATCGGCTGGCGGGTGCGGTAGCGTTTAAGCAGGTTGATGAAGCTGTGCCATTCAGCGGCGTCGCGCGCGCGCTGGCTCTCCTGCAGCGCGTAGCGGCCGGCGGTATCAATCAGCACCGCGCTGTCGGTGAACCACCAGTCGCAGTTGCGGGTGCCGCCCACGCCGCGAATCGCATTTTTGCCCAGCGTATCGGTCAGGGGAAAATTCAGTCCGGCATTCAACAGCGCCGTGGTTTTACCGGCTCCCGGCGCGCCCATCACCAGATACCACGGCAGCTGATAAAGGTAATTGGAATTAAAGCGCGACAGCAGACCACCGGAATGGCGGCGACCAAACTGGGTGCGCCTGAGCTGCATCGCCGCATCGCTGAAGCGCTGGTTGAGCAGTTCTTCGGTCACCTGACGTTCGGCGGGATCGTCGCTGCCTGCGGCCTGTAGCTGATTCAGTAACCGGCTATTAAACCAGGCACGATAGAGCGACGGCATCAGCTGGAACAGGACCCATAAAAAATAGAAGGCGCTGACGGTGAGCTGGCGCGGCAGGATCGGCTCCAGCGGTCGCGATTCGCCCCACGTCCAGAGCGGACCGAGCATCCACACCAGACAGCTCAGCGCCGTAACGCCGATAAAACTCCATAACAATCGATGTGTCAGAAGCAGTCGAAGGGAAGCGCGCATTATTATTGTGCTCCTTGATGATTACTGAGCGTTTCGGGCGCGGCAAACAGGGTGATTTCAACGCGGCGGTTGCGGGTACGGTTTTCGCTACTGTCGTTCGGCAGCAGCGGGTCGCTGTCACCGCGGCCTTCAGAACGTACGGTATGGCCGTCGGCCAGCTGGACCTGCAACAACTGCGTCACCGCGCGGGCGCGGGCGAACGAGAATTCGTAGCTGGAGGCGAACCGGCTGTTATCAACCGGGTGATCGTCGGTAAACACCGACACCAGAATCGTGCCTTTGACATTTTTCATGGCGGTCGAGACGCGAGCCAGCAGGGCGCGCCCCACCGGGTTGATGACCGTGCCCTGTTCGGCGAACAGCTTATCCGCCGGGATAATAACTTTGCTGCCGAAGGCACCGTCACTGACTTCAAGCTGGCCTGCGGCAATCACATCATTCAGCCGCTGTCGCAGGTCGAGCAGCGCCTGAGGAGAAGAGGGACGACGACCGGCGGTTATCTGCGGCAGCGGCGTCTGATAGATAGCGCGCAGCAGCGGTTCGGCCGCATTGCCCAGCCGCCAGTTCAGGCCGCTGTAAATCAGGCAGCCGATCAGCGCCACCAGCATCGCGCAGGCCCACAGCGGGACCATCGGCCGCGCCAGGGTGCTGACCAGCGGATGCACTTCCACCAGCGGCGGTTGTGGCGTCTGACGCTGAGCACGCGTCTCTTCAATCAGCTTTTTCAGTCGTTTACGGATACCGTCGCACTGGGCGTGGCCCTGTTCACTGCCGCGATAACGGCCTTCATAGCCGAGCAGCAGACAGTAATGCACCACCTCCAGTAACCAGAGGTGCTGTTGCGGGCTCTGTGAAATACGTGACAGCAACTGAAAGAATTTTTCACCGCCCCAGCTTTCATTGTGAAAGGTCACCAGCATACCGTTGCCAGACCAGACGCCGCGCGTGCCCCAGGGCGTTTGCGCCGCCGCTTCATCCAGCGCGCTACAGACGCAGTAACGCGCGCCGATAATCATCTCAAACGGCAGGCCGGCCTGTTTACAACGCTGTTCGAACTGGCGGATCTCATCAATAAGCGACTGGCGTAAGCCCGCGGGGTCGTCATGGGTGGCTGACTGACGAATTTGCACCACCGCGTTCAGCAGTGGCGCTGCAGCCTGAAGTAATAGATTCTCATTGCCTGAGGGGGTGACCTCACGCGCAGGGGATTCCACAGTCATTAATTCGTGATCTTCCAGCCAATGGCAAATCCCTGAACCCGCAGCCCAGGACGGTGCTGCGGGCAATATGCGCCGGATTTCATGTTTAGTCTAAGATCCAGGTCGCGGTATCGTTAGTGCGGCACGCTTTACTGGCACCGCCAACGGCGACACAGACCTGTTTCGTCTTGCGAGGACGGGGGCGATCGCTCTGGACAGTGGCGTCATAGCGGCTGCTTTCCACACCCGCTTTTAGCGGAACGTAACCAATCATCGGGCCGTCAGCCTGATCGGCAATCGCCAGCCAGTGATTTTCCACATTGCCTAATACTTCAAACGGTTTACCCGTTTCGAGATAGCGAACCACTTTGCCGCCGTAATCGGGCGTCGTCATCACTGACGCGCCATACAACGCTCGCCAGGTCTGATTGACCGGTTCGAATTCGGTCGGCGCCGCAACGGCATGCCGATGAACCAGCTTGACGCCGTTGATTTCGCTGGTCACCAGCGTGTCATCAGTGACGGGCGGCGGCGGGGCCTTACAGCCTGCCAGGGTAAGGACCGCCAGCAGTGTTAACGCAAGACTCTTTTTCACCATGTTCCTCGTGATCTCATCAAAGTATCTGCATATTACCTGGCCCAACGCAGGAGGGCGCCGACAAGGGCGCCGCAGCAGGCCAAAGTTCTGACATTCAAAAAAAGGTCAGATTACATCAGGATAGTAATGCGTTCAGTCTACCTAAGACTTTTGAGAATTCAAACCATTGCACCGGCTGCCGATGCGTGATAGCAGGCGCTTTTCTGGCAAGCCAGGGCGCGGGAAAAGCGCCATGCTTTACGATAGTTAAAGCTAACTGAATTATCGCGACGGCAAACTGGTTGAGAACGTTGTCGCGCATTCTGCCACGCAAAGGATTCAATGGGAAACTATTAAGTTTTTCTAATCACTCATTGTCAGAAATTTTTATCCATTTGCCTTAAGAAACTCATCAAAATCGGAATTTCCGGGCGCGCCGGCCACGCTTTTTACTGTCAAAACGGCACGGCTTTTGCTTAATAATGGTTTTACGCCGATGAGAGGTGAACCATGAGGGACGCCCTGAGCTGGTTGCAGGCATCACGGGAAAGCGATATTGCCAGCCTGCAACGGCTACTGCAGACCGGACAACTGCTAACGGCGGTCAGTGAGCTGGTCCACCAACTGCAGCGGGAGCGCGGTGCCAGCAATATCTGGATCTGTTCCCACGGCCGGCTGTTCAGCGCTGAGCGGGTCGCCCGTCAGCAGGAGGTCAGCGCCTGCCTGCAGCAGGTTTATCAGGCGCTACCGCCAGCGGTAGCGCAACCGGGCTACAGCCGCTTCTGTCACCTGATCGCCGCCGCATTACAGGCGCTGAGTGAACTGCCCGCACTGCGACAGCAGATCGCGGAGGGGACGCTTAATCAGCCAGCGGCGATGGCGGCGTTTAACCAGGTGATACGCACCTTACTCAACCTGGTATTTGAAGCCGCTGACACCGCCAGCCATCCCGATATCTCCCGCGCCCTGATTGCGCTGTTCAGCTTTATGCAGGGCAAAGAGCTGGCCGGACAGGAGCGCGCCATTGGTTCCGCTGGCTTTGCGGCCGGGCAGTTCAGCACCGATCAGCGCAGCCAGATGGTCGCGCTGATTGCGGCCCAGGAGCAGAGTTTCACCACCTTTCACCAGTTTGCCGATGACCAGGCGCGTGCCCGATGGCAGCCGCTGGCGCAGGCCAGCCGGGATATCGAGCGGTTGCGGCGCATCGCCTGCACCGGCGGCAGCGGCGAAGCGTCCGGCGCGCTGCACTGGTTTTCACTGCTTTCCGCACGGCTCGATCAGATGAAACAGGTCGAAGACGGTCTCTCCGCCAC
The DNA here is from genome assembly GCF_053474785.1 of Pantoea sp. PGP6. Classification (NCBI taxonomy): domain Bacteria; kingdom Pseudomonadati; phylum Pseudomonadota; class Gammaproteobacteria; order Enterobacterales; family Erwiniaceae; genus Pantoea; species Pantoea sp. PGP6. The sequence goes on along the minus strand of NZ_JBQBMA010000001.1, from coordinate 2,567,024 downwards.
GCTGATGCTGCGTTGCCGGACCGCGATTGAACTGGCCGAACAGCAGGCGGCGCTGCCATTGACCCCGGTGCAGGGAGAGAGCAGTTTTGCGCTCTATGTTTCGGGTGCCGACTGGCTGCCCGGCGCGGCCACGCTGGACAGCGACGGCCTGGCGCCGCAGCTTGGGCGCTCAGTACTGTCGCTGATTGGTGAACAGTCGCAGCGCTTGCAGCAACAAGCCGATGAACTGGCCGCCATGCGCGCTTCACTGGATGAGCGCCGGATCATTGAACAGGCCAAGCACTGGCTGATGCAGCAGCACGGTTTCAGCGAGCAGGCGGCCTGGCAGGCACTGCGTAAAAGCGCCATGAACCAGAACAAACGGGTACTGGAGATCGCGCAGGCGGTGCTGGCCGTCGCCGCGACCCTCAACACTTAACCCGAAAGCGTTAGCTGCACAACGCTTGTGCGCAGCCTGCGTCAGAGAAGTGCAAAAACGGTTGCTTTTTCACCCGGAGCAGGGCGAAAACCCGGCGTTAAAGCGGTCAGTAATTCTGGCACGCTGCTTGCTTGATAGTACAGACAGTGCGCATTGTTCCCGCCAACGGCGGTGGGGCCAGTGCTTTGGATAAAGGCGTCCATCCGCATGCTTCGGCATGTCGGAGGACGCCTTTTTTTATTCCTGTTCAGGGGCAATATGATGAGCAAAACGCCATTTTCCCTTTCACGACGTCAGTTACTGCTGTCCGGTGCCGCGCTGGGCGGGGCCTGGGTTGTTCCGGGATTACGCAATGCCGTATGGGCGGCGGGATCGGATGCGCCTGAGAAAAACACCGTGCGGGTCGGCTTTATTCCGCTCACCGACTGTGCACCCGTGGTGATGGCGTCAGTTAAAGGATTTGATAAAAAATATGGCCTGACGCTACAGGTCAGTAAAGAGGCGAGCTGGGCGGCGGTACGCGACAAACTGACCTCTGGCGAGCTGGATGCCGCGCACGTGTTGTACGGCATGATCTACGCCCTGCAACTCGGGGTGGCCGGTCCGCAGCACGACATGGCTAATCTGATGACGCTCAACCATAACGGCCAGGCGATCACTCTGTCGAACCAGCTAAAAGCCAGCGGCGTGACAGATGCGGCCAGCCTGAAAAAGGCGGTCGACAGCCAGGCCAAAGGCCACTTCACCTTCGCCCACACTTTTCCCACCAGCACCCACGCCATGTGGCTCTATTACTGGCTGGCCAATGCCGGCATCAACCCGTTTGAGGAGGTACGCACTGTGGTTGTGCCACCGCCGCAGATGGTGATGAACATGAAGATAGGCAACATGAGCGGCTTCTGCGTCGGTGAGCCGTGGAACCAGCGCGCCATCAGCGACAACATCGGCTTTACCGCCGCCACCAGCCAGCAGATCTGGCCTGAGCATCCGGAAAAAATCCTCGGCACCCGCGCGCAGTGGGTCAACGAGAATCCTAATACCGCACGCGCACTCACGGCTGCGGTACTGGAAGCCGCCCGCTGGATTGATGCCTCTGACGATAACCGTCGAGAAACGGCCCAGGTGTTAGCCGGGCGCGCCTGGATCAATACCAAAGTTGAGACGCTGCAAGGGCGGATGCTGGGTCAGTACCAGAACGGGCTGGGTCAGTCGTGGCAGGACGCGCATCCGATGCGCTTCTTCGGTGACGGCAAGGTCAGTTTCCCGTGGCTCTCTGACGGCATGTGGTTCCTGACCCAGATGAAACGCTGGGGTCTGCTGACCGACGATCCTGATTATCTGGCGGTAGCACGCCAGATTAACCGCATCGACATCTATAAACAGGCCGCCAGTGCGGTCGGCCAGATCGCGCTGCCCGCCACGGAGATGCGCAGCAGTACCCTCATCGACGGCAAAGTCTGGGACGGCAGCGATCCTGCCGCCTATGCCGCCAGTTTCGCCATCAAACATTAAGAGAGGATGCCATGAAAACTGACGCGCGCGCCCTGGCGCAGCCGGTACAGACCGACAGCAGTGCTACCGTTATCCCGTTGCAGATTACCCCGAAAGCCGCCGCCAGACCGGCTCGCCTGCGTCCGCTGATCCAGCGGGCTATCCCGGCAGCCGGCGGGATGCTGTTGCTGTTGCTGGTGTGGCAAATTGCCGCGCTGTCGGAGCCGTCTTTCCCGACGCCGTACGCCACCTGGCAGGCGGCGCAGGTGCTGTTTGCCGATCCGTTCTATAGCAACGGTCCCAACGATCAGGGCATCGGCTGGAACGTGCTGGCGTCGCTGCAACGGGTCGCTGTCGGCTTCGGCCTGGCGGCCCTGGTCGGCATTCCGGCCGGTTTTCTGCTCGGCCGCTTTCTGTTTATGGCACGGATGTTCAATCCAATTATCGCCTTGCTGCGCCCGGTTAGTCCGCTGGCCTGGCTGCCGATTGGTCTGCTGCTGTTTCAGCGTGCCGAGCCTGCTGCCAGCTGGACCATTTTCATCTGCTCAATCTGGCCAATGATCATCAACACCGCTGAAGGGGTACAACGCATTCCACAGGATTACCTCAATGTGGCGCGGGTGCTGCAGCTCTCCGAGTGGACGGTAATGCGCCGCATCCTGCTGCCGGCAGTGCTGCCCGCCGTGCTGACCGGGGTTCGCCTGTCGATTGGCATTGCGTGGCTGGTGATTGTCGCTGCCGAAATGCTGACCGGCGGACTGGGTATCGGCTTCTGGATCTGGAACGAGTGGAACAACCTCAATGTGGAAAACATTCTGATCGCCATCCTGATTATCGGCGTTGTCGGCCTGTTGCTGGAGCAGGGCTTGATGCTGCTGGTCCGTCGTTTTAGCTGGGATAAATAAGGAGTTCACCATGTCACACATTATTCGCGTTCAGCAGGTCAGCCAGCGCTTCAATACCGCCAGCGGTGAATTTCTGGCGCTGGATAACGTCAGCTTTGATATTCACCAGGGCGAAACCCTGAGTCTGATCGGCCATTCCGGCTGCGGCAAATCAACCCTGCTTAACCTGATTGCCGGATTAAGCCGGCCCAGCAGCGGCGTATTGTTGTGCGATAACCGCGAGATCGCCGGGCCGGGGCCAGAGCGGGCAGTGGTGTTCCAGAACCATTCGCTGCTGCCCTGGCTGACGGCGTTTCAGAACGTTGAACTGGCGGTGCAGCAGGTGTTTAAAGGCCGGCTCAGTAAAGCGGAAATGCGTGACTGGATTGAGCACAACCTGAATCGCGTGCAGATGAGCCATGCGATGCACAAGCGGCCGGGTGAGATTTCCGGCGGCATGAAGCAGCGCGTCGGCATCGCACGGGCGCTGGCGATGAAGCCGCGGGTGCTGCTGCTGGATGAGCCGTTTGGCGCGCTGGACGCTCTGACCCGCGCGCAACTGCAGGACAGTGTGATGCGCATTCAGCAGGAGCTGAACACCACCATCGTGCTGATCACCCATGACGTCGATGAGGCGGTGTTGTTGTCAGATCGGGTACTGATGATGACCAACGGCCCGGCGGCGCGGGTCGGTGAGATTCTGCCGGTCGATCTGCCGCGTCCGCGCTCACGCGTCGCGCTGGCCGACGATCCACGCTATCACCAGCTACGTCAGCAGGTGCTGCACTTTCTGTATGAAAAACAGACTACGGCGGCGTGAGGATCACATCATGACGCAACGGCTGCTGGTGATAGGGAATGGAATGGCGGCGATGCAGCTGGTCGAAAGCCTGCTGCAACGCGCGCCGCAGCGCTACGCCATCACGGTGATCGGTCGCGAACCGTACGGCAACTATAACCGCGTGCTGTTATCACCGGTGCTGGCTGGCGAGATGCGCTTCAGCGAGACCCTGCTTCATGCCACCTCATGGTATCAGCAGCACGGCGTGACGCTGCTGGCCGGTGAAACGGTGCAGCAGGTCGATCTGGCGGCCCGCACGGTGCTGACCGACCAGCGTCAGCTGGGCTGGGACCGGCTGGTTTTCGCCACCGGATCGCAGCCGCGTCTGCCGGCCATTGCGGGCATCGATCGGCCGCACGTCAGCGGTTTTCGCAGCATCAATGATGTTGAACGGCTGCTGGCGGGCCACGGCCCGGTGGCGGTGCTGGGGGGCGGTTTCCTCGGCATTGAGGCGGCGGCGGCACTGCGGGCGCAGGGCCGTGAGGTGACGCTGATTCACCACAAAGGCTGGTTACTCGATCGCCAGCTGGATGCCAGAGCGGGTGAACTGCTGCTGACGGCGCTGCGCGGGCGTGGCATCCACTGTTTGCTGAACAGTGGCCTGCAGGCGATCACCGCAACCGGCGTCACACTGGCGGATGGCGCTGATTACGCCGCCGCGCAGGTGGTGATCGCCATCGGCGTGGAGCCAGCCGTGGCCGTGGCGCGGGCGGCGGGGCTGCCGTGTCAGCGCGGTATTCTGGTCGATCGCCAGCTACGCAGCGCGGTGCCCGATGTCTATGCCGTCGGCGAGTGCTGTGAAATCGAGGGGGAGACCTTTGGCCTGGTGGCGCCCTGTCTGGCGCAGGCGCAGGTGCTGGCAGCGCAGCTGGCCGGTTCGCCACAGGCCGATTACCGTACCCAGCCTGGCGGCACGCGGCTGAAAGTCAGCGGCATTTCACTGTTCAGCGCCGGGGATATCAGTGAATCGCCATCGGTCAGCAGTTTTGATCCGCTCTCCGGCGACTATCGTCGTCTCTTTCTGCGACAGGGACGCCTCAACGGCGTGCTGCTGTTTGGTGACAGCCAGCAGGGGGCCGCACTGCTCGGCCGCCTGCAGCGTGCTGAACCCGTCACGCTCGCCACCCTGTTCGATCCCGATCAACCTGAAACGCAGCCGCAGGCTGCAGAGAGTCTTCTGATGAGCAAACCGCTATTAGCCGTGATCGGTCACGGCATGGTCAGCCACTATTTTCTTGAGCAACTGGTCGCCCGTGAACTGCATCAGCACTATCACATTGTGGTGTATGGCGAAGAGTCTCAGCCAGCCTATGACCGGGTGCATCTGTCGGACTATTTCAACGGCAAACAGGCGGCCGATCTCTCGCTGGTGGGCGCGGATTTCTTTGCGCAGCACGGCATTGAGCTGCGCACGGGCTGCCAGGTGGTGTCGATTGATCGGGCGCAGCGTAGCCTGACTGACAGTGCGGGTAACCAGCTGGCGTGGGATCGGCTGGTGCTGGCGACCGGATCACGCGCCTTTGTGCCGCCGATTCCCGGCCACGATGCGGCACGCTGTTTCGTCTACCGCACGCTCGACGATCTCGATGCGATTGCCGCCTGCGCCCGTCACAGTCAGCGCGGCGTGGTGATTGGCGGTGGGTTGCTGGGTCTGGAGGCGGCCAATGCGCTGCGGCAACTCGGGCTGGAAACCCATGTGGTGGAGTTTGCGCCGCGCCTGATGGCGGTGCAGCTCGATGAGGGCGGCGCGTCAATGCTGCGTCAGAAGATCGAGTCGCTTGGTGTGACGGTACACACCTCAAAACAGACTCAGCAGATTGAGACTCAGGCCGACGGCAGCGTGCTGCTGCACTTTGCCGATGGCAGCAGCCTGCACAGCGATCTGGTGCTGTTCTCCGCCGGCATCCGGCCACGTGATGAGCTGGCGCGTGAGGCCGGGCTGACGCTCGGTCCGCGCGGCGGTATCGAGATTAACGATCGCTGTCAGACCAGCGATGAAGCGATCTACGCCGTCGGCGAATGCGCGCTGTGGAACGGTCAGATTTTTGGGCTGGTGGCGCCCGGCTATCAGATGGCGCGGGTACTGGCGGGCCATCTGGCGGCGGAACCCACTGCGTTCAGCGGTGCGGATATGAGCACAAAGCTCAAACTGCTGGGGGTCGAGGTCGCGTCGTTTGGTGATGCGCAGGGTCGCACCATCGGCAGCCAGAGTTATCACTGGACGGACGGTCCAAAAGGCATTTACAAGAAAATCGTGGTCTCCGGCGACGGCAGCCGATTGCTGGGCGGCGTGCTGGTGGGGGACAGCAGCGATTACGCCACACTGCTGCAGATGATGCTGAATGCGCTGCCGCTGCCGGCCGCGCCCGAGAGTCTGATTCTGCCGCTGCTGGCGGGCGCACCGGCCAGGGCAGCGGGCGTGGCCGCGCTACCTGACAGTGCCCAGCTCTGCTCCTGTCATAACGTCAGCAAAGGCGAACTCTGTGCAGCGGTGAAAAGCGGTTGCAGTGAGATGAGCAGCATTAAAAGCTGTACCAAAGCGGCCACCGGCTGCGGCGGATGTGCGGCACTGGTGAAACAGGTGATGGAATACCAGTTGTCGAACCTCGGCGTGGTGGTGAAGAAGGATATCTGCGAGCACTTCGCCTGGTCGCGGCAGGAGCTTTATCACCTGATCCGGGTGGAGGCGATCAAAACCTTTGACGATCTGCTGGCGGCGCACGGCAAAGGCCACGGCTGTGAAGTGTGTAAACCGCTGGTGGCCTCGCTGCTGGCTTCCTGCTGGAACGACTATCTGCTGCAACCGGCACATCTGCCGTTGCAGGACACCAACGATCGCTACTTTGCCAATATCCAGAAAGATGGCACCTATTCAGTGGTGCCGCGCGTTCCGGCGGGTGAGATCACTCCGCAAGGTCTGATTGCCATTGGCGAAGTGGCGGCGCGCTACGATCTCTATACCAAAATTACCGGCGGACAGCGCATCGATCTGTTCGGTGCGCGGCTCGATCAACTGCCAGCTATCTGGCAGACATTACTGGACGCTGGCTTCGAAACCGGCCACGCCTACGGCAAATCGCTGCGCACCGTGAAGTCCTGTGTCGGATCAACCTGGTGCCGCTATGGCGTGCAGGACTCTACCGCGTTCGCTATCGCGCTGGAGCATCGCTACAAGGGCCTGCGCGCCCCGCACAAGATCAAGATGGCGGTTTCCGGCTGTACCCGTGAATGTGCTGAAGCGCAGAGCAAAGATATCGGGGTGATCGCCACTGACAAGGGCTGGAATCTCTATGTCTGCGGCAATGGCGGTATGAAGCCGCGTCACGCCGATCTGTTCGCCAGCGACCTCGACGACGCTACGCTGCTGCGGTATGTCGATCGTCTGTTGATGTTTTATATCCGTACCGCCGACCGGCTGCAGCGCACCAGCGTCTGGCTGGATAACCTGGAGGGCGGCCTCGACTATCTGCGTCAGGTGGTGATTGACGATAGCCTCGGGCTGGCGGCAACGCTGGAGCAGGAGATGCAGCAGGTGGTCGAGGCGTACCAGTGCGAATGGCAGACCACGCTGGCGGATGCGTCACGCCTGGCGCTGTTCACTCCGACGGTCAACAGCGATCAGCCGGATGAGAGCCTGCACTACAGCCGGGTGCGCGGCCAGCGCCAGCCGGACACGGCCACGTCCCGCCCGTTGCTGCACCTGCCGGCCGAGCGATGGAGCGCAGTCTGCGCACTCGACGCGGTGCCACAGCAGGCCGGCATCGGGGCGCGGCTCGGCAGTGAGCGTATCGCGCTGTTCCGCTTTGGTGAGACGCTTTATGCGCTGGAGGATCGCGAGCCAGGCAGCGAAGCCAGCGTGTTGTCGCGCGGTATTCTCGGTGATGTCGGCGGCGAGCCGGTGGTGATTTCGCCGCTTTACAAGCAGCGGGTGCGGCTGCGGGACGGTCAGAGTCTGGATAACCCGCAGCACCAGTTACGCTGCTGGCCGGTGAAGCTGGAAGCGGGGCAGATCTGGCTGGCGAACCGTCCGGCGAATCAACTGGCGCAGGCATCATGAATACCACCTGTCCCTATTGCGGCGTCGGCTGTGGCGTCTGCGTGACGCCACAGGACAATCATCGGGCGCAGGTGGCAGGCGATCCGCTGCATCCGGCCAACGCCGGGCGGTTGTGCGTTAAGGGAACGGCGTTAGGCGAGACGCTGACGCCAGAGGGACGGTTGCTGAAGGCGCAGGTTAATGGCCAGCCGGTGACGCTTGACGCGGCGCTGGATGCGGCGGCGGCAGGATTACGCGCGGTGATTGAGCGTGACGGCCCGCAGGCAGTGGCGTTTTACGGTTCCGGCCAGTTACTGACCGAGGATTACTACGTCGCCAATAAGCTGATGAAGGGTTATATCGGCACCGCCAATATCGATACCAACTCGCGGCTCTGTATGGCCTCAGCGGTGATCGGCTATAAGCGTGCGTTCGGTGCGGATGCGGTGCCCTGTTGTTATGAGGATCTGGATCAGACCGATCTGGTGGTGCTGGTCGGTTCCAACGCGGCCTGGGCACATCCGGTGATCTGGCAGCGGCTGGCGCAGGCGAAGCAGCAGCGTCCTGAAATGCGGATGGTGGTCATCGATCCGCGGCGTACCGCCAGTTGCGACCTGGCCGATCTGCATCTGCCGCTGCGTCCTGGCAGCGATACGCTGCTGTTTTCCGGCCTGCTGCGCTGGCTGGCAAAGCAGGGCGGCATCGATCAGACGATGCTGCCGCACCTGAGCGGCGTGGCGGAAACGCTGGCGGCGGCAGAGCCGTGGCAGGTTGCGCACGTCGCCGCACAGTGCGATCTGACGCCGCAGCAGGTGACCGACTTTTACCGGTTGTTCAGCCAGACCGGGCGGGTAGTGACGCTGTGGTGCATGGGGATTAATCAGTCGCTCACCGGCAGTGATAACAATCAGGCGATCCTCAATGTGCATCTGTTAAGCGGCAGGATCGGGCGGCCGGGCTGCGGTCCGTTTTCGCTGACCGGACAGCCAAATGCGATGGGAGGACGTGAAGTGGGCGGGCTGGCTAATCAGCTGGCGGCGCATATGGGGTTTGATCCGGCTGACTGCGATCGGGTGCAGCGTTTCTGGCGCAGCCCGACTATCGCCCGTCAGCCCGGCCTGACGGCGGTGGATCTGTTTCAGGCTATCGCCACCGGCGAAGTTAAAGCGGTCTGGATTATGGGCACTAATCCGGCTGTCTCTATGCCGGAGGGCAATCGGGTGGCGCAGGCGCTGGCGGCCTGTCCGCTGGTGATTGTGTCGGACGTGATGGCGCAAACCGATACCAGCGCGTTTGCTGACATTCTGCTGCCGGCCCAGGGCTGGGGCGAGAAAAATGGCACGGTGACCAATTCAGAGCGGCGGATTTCGCGTCAGCGCGCCTTTGCCGCCGCGCCCGGCGATGCCCGTCCCGACTGGTGGCTGCTGGCCCAGGTGGCCCGACGTTTAGGCTTTGAAGGATTTAACTGGCAGCATCCGGCAGCGATTTTCCGTGAACATGCGGCGCTATCGGGCTTTGAGAACGGCGGTCAGCGGGCGTTTGATATCAGCGCGCTGGCGCAGTTAAGTGATGCCGACTGGGATGCGCTGCGTCCGGTTCAGTGGCCGGTCAACGCTGAACATCCTGCTGGCTGTGCCCGATTGTTTAGCGATCGCCGGTTTTATCATCCAGATGGCAAAGCCCGGCTATGGGTACCGGCGACGCCCGTGGTGACGCCACGCGAGGTGGCTTATCCGTTGCTGATGAATACCGGTCGGGTGCGCGATCAGTGGCATACCATGACCCGCACCGGGCTGGTGCCACGGCTGATGCAGCACTGTGACGAGCCGTTTGTGGCGCTTCATCCGGCCGATGCGGCCCACTATGGGCTGACGGCGGGGGCGCTGGCCCGTGTGCAGTCGCTGTCTGGCTGGATCAGCGCGCGGGTGACGCTGGATAGCGGGCTGCGACGCGGAGAGCTGTTTGTGCCGATGCACTGGAACCGGCAGTTCAGTCAGCAGAGCCATGTCGATATGTTGATCGCCGCGCGAGGCTGTCCGTTTTCGCGCCAGCCGGCGCTGAAGCAGACGCCGGTGCGGATTATGCCGTTGCCGGTGAGCTGGCAGGGCTGGTTATGGCAGCCGACGCTGGCATCACCTGTGGGGTTGCGTTACTGGGCGCGGTCACCGTATGCCGGGGTGCAGCGTTATGTGGTTGCTGGCGAGGGTGCGCCACAAGCGTGGCTGGCGGCGCATTACGATCTTAGCGGGTGCCAGTTGCAGGTCGCTGACGGCAGCGGCAGTGATTACCGGGTGCTGGCATGGCGAGACGGCGTGCTGCAGCTGGCATTGTATGCCGGGGCTGGCTTGCCAGCAGTCGACCACGATTTCGTCGCTGCCGCGTTTCAGGCTGCGCCGTCGGATGCGTTTCGGCGGCATCGGCTGCTGGCGGGCCAGGCCGCCCAGGGTCAGGCGGCGGGGCGGATTATCTGCAGTTGCATGGCGGTCGGTGAGTCGGCCATTTTGCAGGCGGTGGCGCAGGGGTGTGATACGACTCAGGCGCTGGGCGAGAAGCTTAAATGCGGCACGCAGTGTGGTTCCTGTATTCCGGAACTGAAGCAGCTGTTGCGTTCCCAATCGATTACGGAGGCGTCATGACGCTGTTAATTGAATCGCTGGATAAATTGCTGTCGCCGCAGGGCAGTGTTCCGCAGCAGGGCGCGGTGTGGTTAGTGGGTGCCGGGCCGGGCGACGTTGATCTGCTGACGGTGAAAGCGTTGCGGTTACTGCAGCGTGCCGAGGTAGTGGTGTATGACCGGCTGGTGAGTGAAGCGGTGATGGCGGAAGTGCCGGAGAGCGCGTTGTGCATTGATGTGGGTAAGCGACCTGGGCAGCACGGTCTTAAGCAGGCGCAGATCAATCAGTTGCTGGTGGATCTGGCGCGCAGTGGCCGCCAGGTGATCCGTTTGAAAGGCGGCGACCCGTTTATTTTTGGTCGCGGCGGCGAGGAGATGGTGAGTCTGCAGCTGGCCGGGATTCGATGTGAGGTGGTGCCGGGGATTACCGCCGCGGTGGGCTGCGCGGCGGCCAGTGGCATTCCGTTGACCCACCGTGATTGCGCGCAGTCGTTACGGCTGATCACCGGGCACGGGCGCAGCGGGGAGCCGCAGCTGGATGCGGCTGCGCTGGCGGCGGACAATCAGACGCTGGTGTTTTATATGGGGTTGAGCTGGAGTGCCTCGATCAGCAGGCAGTTGCAGGATCACGGGCGTGATGCGTCGACGCCGGTAGCGATCATTGAGAACGGTACCCGGTCGGATCAGCGGGTGTTGATTACCTCGCTGGGCGGACTGGCGCAGACGGTGGATCAGGAGAAGCCGGTTTCGCCGTCGTTGTTGCTGGTCGGTGAGGTGGTGCGTTATTACCGGGCGGATTTACAGGCCGGTGCGAGGGCGCGCGTTGCGGTGTGTTGAGATGGCGAGTGCGGTGGTGCGCCCGGTGCGAAGGTCAGCAAGGGCCTGCCGGGTTGATTGGGGGGCGCGGGTGAGGCGGTTAGCAAGGACCTGCGCGACCGCAAGGGGGCCCCGCGTCCCTGCGGACCGGGCTCGCCATCCCTGGCTCGCACACCTTGCTCTTCGGGCAGGCGCTTGCTGCCCGGCTGGCTGGGGTGCGTGTTTTGGGGAAAGGCGGAGAGGAGTTAGTGGTGCGGCGGATGGTCAGGTGCGTCGTTCAGCAAGGGCCTGCCCGACCGCAAGGGAAACCCGCTTCCCTGCGGACTGGGCTCGCCATCCGTGGCTCGCACACCTTGCTCTTCGGGCAGGCACTTACTGCCCGGCTGGCTGGGGTGTGCTTTTTGGGTGAAAGGCGGAGAGGAGTTAGTGGTGTGGCGGATGGTCAGGTGCGTCGTTCAGCAAGGGCCTGCCCGACCGCAAGGGGGACCCGCTTCCCTGCGGACCGGGCTCGCCATCCCGAGCTCGCCATCCCTGGCTCGCACACCTTGCTCTTCGGGCAGGCGCTTGCTGTCCGGCTGGTGTGCGTGTTTTGGGTGAAAGGCGTTCAGGCAGGCACTTGCTGCCCGTTTCAGCATGGTTAGCACAGCATAACCCCACCAGATCTCTTTCTGATGATCCCTGCCGCCGGGCAGAACCGCGCCGGTAATGCCGATTACATTGCCCGCTTCAGCGGCAGCGGGGCGACCAGCACTTTAACGCCGAGCGCCTCGAACGCCTTAACCTGTGCTGGGGTGATGCCGCTGTCGGTAATCAGATAGTGGATATTGCTCCAGTCGCACGGCAGCGCAAACATCGACACCTTATCAATCTTGCTGGAGTCGGCCACCACGTACACCGTGTTGGCTGAGCGAATCATTGCCAGCTTGACCTTGATGTCGGTTTCGCTCGGGAAGCTCAGGCCGAGGCGAGGTGAGATGCAGGCGGTCGCCAGAAACAGTTTCTCGGCGAGTACGTTTTCGAAAAAGCTGGCTGCCTTTTCACCGGAGGTCGATAGCGTCGGGAATTTGAAGGTGCCGCCGGTCAGCAGAATATTGATGCCGGGTTCGCCACCCAGTTTCAGTGCGATATTCACCGCCGTGGTGACCACCGATAAGCGGCGAATATGGGTAATGGCATCAGTGATGGCGGTGGTGGTGGTGCCGGAATCGAAAATCACCGTGTCACCATTTTCGATGTGCTGTGCCGCCAGTCGGCCAATGGCCTCTTTCTCTTCCAGATGGGTTTGCCGCTCAAGCAGCATCGCGCCGGTATTCTGTTTGCCGGTCATCAGGGTCGCGCCCCCGTGGTAGCGCTGGACAAAACCCTGTTTTTGCAGCATTCGCAGATCGCTGCGCAACGTTGCTTCAGTCAGGCCAAAGGTCTCCGTCAGCGCTTTGACCGTGACCGTGCCATCCTCGCGGATCATCTCCAGAATCTTTTCGCGGCGTTGCTGCATATCAGCTAACTGCTCACTTTTGCTTTTCAATCGAAATGCTCCCTTTTCCAATCGCAGGGTTTTCAGGCGAAGAAGGATCTGTCGCAGAGTTTAACGCGCCATTTTTATGAATGCGAGATGGCCGCAAGGGATGTTCATTTTCGAACGAAAGTTAAAGAGTTGCAGGTTATTGAATCACACCCGCTTTCACGATTTGCTGGTTTCACTTTTATTTGCGCATTGCAAGCCAGATCACGTCTTTTCAATAAGATAATCCCCGAAGAGCAGCAGATGGTCGAAATTTGATCTGCCCCACATATCATTTCTTTTCGATAGCTTATATTTTTGTTCGAAAATGATTGAGTCAACGGCGACAGCAAAAAACTGAGGGGATAAGTGGGATGAGTGGTGAATATGACGTGAACCTGCGATACGGCGTGGATACCGCGCTGAATCTGGCTGACAAAGTCGCGGTGGTGACCGGCGGCCTGGGCGGCATTGCGATGGCGACGAATAGCATGTTGCTGGAAAAGGGTGCGCGTCTGGCGCTGCTTTATCCGCCGTTCGAAGCGGACAGGGTTGCCAGCCTGCAGGCAGAGTTTGCCGCCGATCGGGTGCAGTTTGTCTGTTGTGATGTCACCGATCCCGCCGCCGTTACCCAGGCGTTTGATCAGGTAATTTCCCACTACGGCCACATCGATATTCTGGTGAACTGCGCCGGATATGTGATGTTACAGCCGGTGATTGATACCGATTTTGCCGAGTGGCAGAAGCAAATTGCCGTCAATCTTACCGGTCCTTTCCTCTGCTCGCAGGCGGCAGCACGCCTGATGATCGCTGCCGGTAACGGCGGAAAAATTATCAATATCGCTTCGCAGGCAGCCTCGATTGCGATCGATAACCACGTCGCTTACACCTCGGCCAAAGCCGGACTGCTCGGCATGACCAAAGTGATGGCCAAAGAGTTTGCACCACACCGCATCAACGTAAATACCCTTTCGCCCACCGTGGTGCTGACGCCGATGGGCGAAAAAGCCTGGCGCGGTGAGAAGGGTGAGCAGATGAAAAAACTGATTCCGTTAGGCCGCTTTGCTTATACCGATGAGATTGCCGCGGCGGTGCTGTTTTTTGCCAGCAACGGCAGCGACATGATTACCGGCGCGGATTTAATGATCGATGGCGGATTTACCATCTGGTAAGGCTGCTCTGACACCCGGGAAATCACCAACCAGTGATAACGATAAGAGAGAACATCATGAAAAACCGTACCCTGCTGTGCACTGCTGTGGCTGCCTGTCTGGTTTCGCAGGCGGCATTCGCCGTCGAGAAAGGCACCATTATGATTCTGGTTAACTCACTTGATAATCCTTATTACGCCTCTGAAGCCAAAGGCGCCAACCTCAAAGCGCAGGCGCTGGGCTACAAAACCTCGGTGCTGTCGCACGGCGAAGATGTGAAGAAGCAAAGCGAACTGATCGACGCAGCTATCGGCAAAAAAGTGCAGGGTATCGTGCTGGATAACGCTGACTCAACGGCCAGCGTGGCGGCGATCAAAAAGGCCAAAGATGCTGGCATTCCGGTGGTGCTGATTAACCGCGAAATTCCGGTAGACGATGTGGCGCTGGCGCAGATTACCCACAACAACTTCCAGGCGGGGTCTGACGTGGCCAACGTGTTTGTCGAGAAGATGGGCGAGAAGGGCAAGTATGCCGAGCTGACCTGTAACCTGGCCGACAATAACTGTGTTACGCGGTCCAAATCATTCCATCAGGTGCTGGATCAGTACAGCGATATGCAGAGCGTCGCACGTCAGGATGCTAAAGGGACGCTGATCGACGGCAAGCGGATCATGGACAGTATTCTGCAGGCGCACCCGGATGTGAAAGGGGTGATTTGCGGTAATGGCCCGGTCGCGCTGGGAGCGATTGCGGCGCTGAAAGCGGCCGGACGCAACGATGTGATTGTGGTGGGTATTGATGGCAGCAATGACGAGCGGGATGCGGTGAAGGCCGGCACCCTGAAAGCCACGGTGATGCTGCAGGCGCAGGCGATTGCGGCGCAGGGCGTGACCGATCTCGACAATTACATTCAGAAAGGCGCGAAGCCAGAGAAACAGCGCGTGATGTTCCGCGGCATCCTGATTACGCCGGACAATGCCAAAGGCGTGCAGGATTTCAACTTTAAGTCGTAATTAACCGCCGCCGCGCCTGCCAGAGCGGGCGCCAGGGAGAATGAGATGTCCGGAAGAGTCTGGCTGACGCTGGTGGTCCTGCTGCTAAGCGGCTGCCGAATAGTGTCACAGCAACAGCTGGCCGAGCTGAAAAATCCCCCCAATCCGCAGATGGCAAACGTCGATCAGGTCTGGCAGCAGAAACTGGTGCCGCAGCTGACGGCGGAGGCGAAACCACTGGCGACCTTAATTAAGTCGCTGCAGTCGGCTAAGGACTTTGACAGCGCCTGTCAATCTTACGGCTATCGCAGCCAGGCGGAGAATCCGTGTGTGTTTAGCGTGGCGGTGCGCGGCGAAATCACTGCGCTGAATAGCACCTCACGCAGCGGTAAGATGAAAATCCGCGATGAGTCAGGTGACACTGTCACTATTCAGACCGGGCCGATCATTCGCGGTACCGCACTGCGCGATGCTTACAAGGGCGCAAGCTATCAGGACTTTAACGATCAGGTGCTGTTTGGCGATTACGGCAAGGCGATTAATCAGCAGGCGTCCAGCCTGATGCAGAAATTCAAGCCTGCCGTGGGCGATAAGGTGACGGTCATCGGCGTGTTCAGCAGTTGGGATATCCCGCAGTCGCTGCCGGATATCACCCCGGCGGCGATAAGCCGGCAATAAGGAGCGGCAGATGCAAGATCTTCAACCGCAGCAGAGTAACGATGTGATCATCGAAACCCGCAATGTGTCGCGTCTCTATCCCGGCGTAACGGCGCTCGATCAGGTTAATTACCGGGTCTATCGCAATAAGGTCAACGTGCTGATTGGCGAAAACGGTGCCGGTAAATCGACCATGATGAAGATGCTGGCGGGGGTGGAAACCCCTTAGTCGGGCGAGATTCTGCTGGATGGAAAAGTGGTGTCACTGAGTTCCACGCATCAGGCAGAAAAGCAGGGCATCAGCATTATCTTTCAGGAGCTGAACCTGTTTCCCAACATGAACGTGATGGACAACATCTTTATCGCCAACGAGTTTTTCCAGCGCGGAGTGATCAACGAGAAATATCAGTATGCGCTGGCGAAGACGCTGCTTGAGCGGCTGGAGCTGGATGTTGATCCCTATGCTCCGCTCGGCGAGCTGGGTATCGGCCATCAGCAACTGGTGGAGATTGCCCGCGCGCTTTCTAAAGATACCCGGGTATTGATCATGGATGAGCCGACCAGCGCGCTGAGTCAGTCTGAAGTGAAAGTGCTGTTTAACGTTATCGCTCAGCTTAAGCGGCGGGGCGTCACCATCATCTATATCTCGCACCGGCTGGAAGAGCTGATGGAGATTGGCGATCACATCACCATTTTCCGCGATGGACGGCTCATCAGCGAACGCGAAGTGCGTGAGGCGAGCGTGCCGTGGATCATCGCTCAGATGGTGGGAGATAAGAAGAAGCAGTTTGATTATCAGGCCGCCCCGCAGGGCGAAACGGTATTACAGGTTGAGGGACTCACCGCCCTGCACCAGAACGGCGGTTACACCCTGAACGACGTCAGCTTTACGCTGCGTAAAGGGGAAGTCATCGGCATTTATGGCCTGCTGGGCGCCGGGCGCACCGAGCTGTTTAAGGGGTTGATTGGCCTGATGCCGTGCCAGTCGGGCCGGGTACAACTGGCCGGGAAAGATCTGGCGAAACGCAGTTTCCAGCAGCGGTTAAAAAGCGGCATTGCGCTGGTGCCCGAAGACCGCAAGGGGGAAGGCGTGGTAGAGCTGATGTCGATTACCGCCAACATGACCCTCTCCGATCTCAGCCTGCGCGGTTTTCGCCGCGCGCTGCGGTTGCTCCGTCCGGCCCAGGAGAATCAGCGGGTCAATGAGATGATTGGGCATCTGTCGATCAAGGTCAGCGACGCCGAACTGCCTATCACCTCGTTGAGCGGTGGCAATCAGCAAAAAGTGGTGCTGGGTAAAGCGCTGATGACCGGTCCGCAGGTGGTGTTACTGGATGAACCGACGCGCGGTATCGACGTCGGCGCCAAAACTGACGTTTACCACCTGATTGGTAATCTGGCGCAACAGGGGCTGGCGGTGATGTTCTCCTCATCGGAACTGGATGAGGTGATGGCACTGGCGGACCGTATTTTAGTGATGGCCGATGGCCGGATTACCGCCGATTTACCGCGTGCTGTGGCAACGCGAGAGCAACTGATCGCGGCATCCACCCCGCAAGATTAAGCTGGCCGGAGAACTCCATGAACCAAAAATATCTGCTTTATATGTACCTGCTGAAGGCGCGCACCTTTATTGCGCTGCTGATCGTGGTCAGTTTTTTCAGCGTGATGGTTCCCAACTTCCTGACCCCATCCAATCTGCTGATCATGACCCAGCACGTGGCGATTACCGGACTGCTGGCGATCGGCATGACGCTGGTGATCCTCACCGGCGGCATTGATCTGTCGGTGGGTGCGGTCGCCGGCATCTGCGGCATGGTGGCGGGCGCGCTGCTGACTAATGGCGTGCCGCTGTGGGGTGGCAATACCCTGTTCCTCAACGTGCCCGAAGTGATTCTGGTGGTGGCCATCTTTGGCGTGCTGGTGGGATTAATTAACGGCACGGTAATTACCCGGCTGGGCGTGGCACCGTTTATCTGTACCCTCGGCATGATGTATGTGGCGCGCGGTGCGGCGTTGCTGTTCAACGATGGCAGCACCTACGCCAACCTGGTCGGCCTGCCGGCACTCGGTAACACCGGCTTTGCGCTGCTCGGTTCCGGCTCGGTGCTGGGCGTCTATATTCCGATCTGGCTGATGGTCGGCTTTCTGCTGCTCGGGCTCTATCTGACGCGTAAAACCCCGCTCGGTCGTTACATCTACGCGATTGGCGGTAATGAGTCAGCCGCACGGCTGGCGGGCGTGCCGATCATCAAAGTGAAAGTGTTTGTCTACGCCTTCTCCGGCCTGTGTGCTGGCCTGGTCGGGCTGGTGGTCGCTTCTCAGCTGCAAACGGCGCACCCGATGACCGGCAATATGTTTGAGATGGACGCGATTGGTGCCACGGTGCTGGGTGGTACGGCGCTGGCAGGCGGGCGCGGACGGGTTTCCGGTTCGATTATTGGCGCCTTCGTGATTGTCTTCCTGGCGGACGGCATGGTGATGATGGGCGTCAGCGATTTCTGGCAGATGGTGATTAAAGGGTTGGTAATTGTCACCGCAGTGGTGATTGACCAGTTCCAGCAACGTCTGCAAAGCAAAGTGGTGCTGTTACGTCGTCATGAAAAGAAGCTGCAGGCGGCACCGCTCTCTGACATCCGTCACAGTTAACAGGAGTGTTTATGACCCGCGATTTTAGTGGAAAAACAGTGGTGATCACCGGAGCCTGCCGAGGCATTGGTGCCGGTATTGCGGCCCGCTTTGCCCGCGACGGGGCGAGGCTGGTGATGGTGTCGAATGCCGATCGCGTCTTTGCCACCGCCGAACAGCTCCAGCAGCAGTTCGGCAGTGAAATTCTGGCGCTGCAGGTGGACGTCACCGATGAGGCCGCAGTGCAGCAGCTCTACCAGCAGGCCGCCGATCGCTTTGGTCAGATCGATGTGTCGATCCAGAATGCCGGGGTGATCACCATCGATCGCTTCGACAGCATGCCAAAAAGCGATTTCGACAAGGTGCTGGCGGTGAATACCACCGGCGTCTGGCTCTGCTGCCGCGAAGCGGCGAAGTATATGGTAAAGCAGCGCAGCGGCAGTCTGATTAACACCTCATCGGGTCAGGGACGGCAGGGTTTCATCTATACACCGCACTACGCCGCCAGCAAAATGGGCGTGATTGGGATTACCCAGAGTCTGGCGCTGGAGCTGGCGCCGTGGCACATCACGGTCAACGCTTTTTGTCCCGGCATCATTGAGAGCGAAATGTGGGATTACAACGACCGAGTCTGGGGCGAAATCCTCAGTAACGATCAGAAAACCTACGGCAAAGGGGAGTTGATGGCGGAGTGGGTGAATAACATTCCGTTGAAACGTGCCGGCCAGCCTGAAGACGTCGCCGGGCTGGTGGCCTTTCTGGCATCTGAGGATGCGCGCTACATCACCGGCCAGACTATCAATGTCGATGGCGGCTTAATTTTCTCCTGATACAGGGGTGTGATTCCCGGGCCTGCTGCGGCAGGCCTTTTTGTGTCAGAATTTTCTGGCATATGCACAATTTGTCACGTCTGTCCTGAATCGCTGTCACAATATGTTAAGGTAAAGGCGAGATATTTTTCATTCGCTCACGCTTAACCTTAATCCGAATGCCTGGTGACATGATACGAAAAACAGTGATTCTCTCTTTGATCGCGCCCGTACTGCTGGTTACGCAGCCCGTCCGCGCGTTACAGACCGAAACACGGGTGTCAGAGACGCCATTCGACGACCCGGCGCGCTACCGTCAGTCGCTGGAGGCGCTTCCGACGCTGGGCAGCAGCGCGGAACAGGATGAAGAGTGGAGCCGGAAGCTGGCATCGGTTGCCAAAAGCATCGGTGAAGCCAGCAACAATGACAGCAACGCTTCCTTTGGTCAGCAGGCCGGGGTCTGGGCCTTTAATCATCTGCGTGACGAGGTCGCCAATCGGGTTGAGAGCGAAGGGCAGTCGCTGCTTTCGCCTTACGGTACGGCACAGCTCGATCTGATGGTGGACATGAACGGTAACTTTACCGGCACCGGCGGCGATCTGTTCAGTGCGCTGGCTGATGAGAACAGTATGCTCACCTTCAGCCAGCTCGGGTTGCACGATACCGGTGACGGCGTGGTCGGCAATGCCGGCCTGGGCCAGCGCTGGGATGCCGGTAACTGGCTGCTCGGCTACAACGGTTTTGTCGATCGGGTATTCAGCAGCGGCCTGCAGCGCGCTTCGCTCGGTACCGAAGCCTGGAGTGATAATCTGCGGCTCTCAGCCAACTACTACATGCCGCTGTCAGGCTGGAAAAATCTTGGTGATTCCCAGCAACAGCGCATGGCGCGCGGCTATGACATCACCAGTCAAACCTACCTGCCTTTCTATCGTCAGCTCGGCGTCTCGGTGAGCTACCAGCAATATCTGGGCGAAAACGTCGATCTGTTTAACAGCGGCAACCGCTACCATAATCCTTCGGCGATGTCGTTTGGCCTGTCGTATACCCCGGTGCCGCTGGTGACGCTGTCGGCGACCCATAAAACCAGCAGCGCCGGAGAGACGCAGGATCAGCTCGGGCTGAAGCTCAATTATCGCTTCGGCGTTGCCCTGCGTCGCCAGTTGGATGCCAGTAATGTCGATGAAGCGCGCTCGCTACGCGGCAGCCGTTACGATATTGTCACCCGCAGCGATACGCCGGTGCTGTCGTTCCGCCAGCGCAAAACCCTGTCAGTCTTCCTGGCGACGCCGCCGTGGCAATTAAATGCCGGTGAGAGTCTGCCGCTGAAGCTTCAGGTCCGCGCCAGCAATCCGATCAAAGCGGTGAGCTGGCAGGGCGATACCCAGGCGCTGAGCCTGACGCCGCCGGCTAATAACGCCGATCCGCAGGGCTGGAGCGTGATTTTACCGCAGTGGGATGACTCACCGGGTGCCAGCAATGAATACCGGCTGTCGGTCACGCTGGAAGACAACAAGCAACAACGGGTAACATCAAACTGGATCACCCTGAAAATTCAGCCGCCGATGGCGATGGACGATCCTTCCGCGGATAATCGCTACGATCTTATGGCACCGATCGGCGCTTCCGGCGTCACGCTGTAGCGCGCAGCCCAATAAAAACGGCCCGACAATCACTGTCGGGCCGTTGCGTAACACAGCGGGATAATCAGAACTGGTAGATCAGGCCCAGCGCGGTAATGTCGTCGGTGGCCAGGCCGAGTGGATTGTTATCTTTCAGCAGGTTAATACGGTACTCACCGTAAACCGACATGTTCTTGTTGAAGTACCAGGTCGCGCCTACCGCGGTGTACTTAATGATGTCGGCGTCACCGATGTTCTCAATCTCTTTGCCTTTCGATGAAACATAGCCCAGCGACGGACGGAACCCATTCAGGAACTGATACTGTGCCACGGCTTCGAAGTTTTGCGCTTTGTTGGCAAAACCACCGCTGATCGGGGTGGCATTCAGGGTCTCACCGTACATCGCTGCCAGATAGACCTGACTGGCGTCATATTTGACCGAGGTCGCCCAGTGCTGAGCTTTCTCGCCTTCACCGCGTGCGGCGGCATTCTGTCTGTTGGTGCGATCGAGGCTGGCGAAGGCAGCGGCGAAGCTCAGACCAAAATCGAAATCATAGGAGGCGGAGAGGGCAAAGCCGTCGCCGTTAGAGCGCCGTACGCCATCGATGTCGCTGCTGCGCTCATTCTTACCCTGATACTGCGCGGCAAGGTTTAATCCCTCCACCAGACCAAAGAAATCACTGTTGCGCCAGGTCAGCACGCCCGTCGAGCGACCGGAAAGAAAAGCATCGGTGTAACCGGAATCGCCGCCGAAGAACGGCAGCATATCGGTGTAACCGAGTACGTCATACACCAGGCCATAGTTACGGCCATAATCCAGAGAACCTGCCTTGCCAAATTTCAGCCCAGCATAGCCCAGACGGGTACGGTTGCCGGTCTGAGCATCGCTGCCTTCAGAGTTGCGCAGGCTGTACTGATACTGCCAGAAACCGTAGCCGGTCAGTTGGTCAGTAATTTTGGTCTCGCCTTTAAAGCCGAAACGGGCATAGGACGAGGTGTCGCCATTGTTGTTGTTGTCGTCCGAAAACAGGTGAGACACGTTAATTTTGCCGACCAGGTCGAGCTTATTTCCGTCCTTGTTATAAATCTCTGCGGCCTGAGCAGAAGACAAGCCGATCAGTAACGGCACAGTAGCCGCCAGAAGCGTGCGCTTTATCATTTAATTATTACCCTGTATTCATTCATTATTATTCCCCTTTTTGGGGTGAAATGAAAATGACATAAAACGATAAAATCACAAAGTGTAATAAAAGTAACAAAATATTAATGACTACATTGGTATTCGAAAAAATGATGGCGATAGAATAATTTCAGCAGCGCTAATACTTTTTTCTTCTGACGGATTAAAATGTATTTTCAACATTAATTTCATTGAAAACAATAGATTGAATGTTTTTTATTGTTTTCTGCAGGCTGTTTTTTATACGGCTTATCAGTGGGCGTTTTCCATTATTAAAATAAGGAGTCTTATAAAAGGAATAAGCTGATAAAGGTTTTTGTCTGACCATTAGCCTGCTTAGTAATAGTTGCTTACATGCTGCGGAGTTATATTATTGTCTGGTTAATATCGTAATTAATAAAGATGTCAATCTGATTAAATAATGTACATGGTGCTTAAAAAATAATCCTTAACTATCGCCGTTACGGTCAGCTTAGTGGTGATAAATGAAGATTAATTGTTAAAACAGACACCGCTGGCGGCAATCCACCCGGTGTGCAGCAGCCGCTTTTTGTGCACCGTGAAAAGGCGTAATGCGCTAAAACAGGGCAACGTCTGAACTTTTTTGGACAGATAATTTATCAGCGATCACAAAAGCGATATTTCCTGCCATAAATGCATAATTCTGCTGATTAAAACCCGGCGCTGGCGCTTCGATCAGACAATTATTCACTATATATGCAAAATAAGTGAATATCCTCTCTACCTAAGTTATTGATAATCCGTTTGATGGCCGATTTTATGCATTAATCTCCTTGGCTGGCACGCTATCTGCACTCTACAGTAGGGCTGCTTCACAACATCCTTTAACAATTTTAAAACAAAAGCTTTACCCAGTCGGGGAAGCAGGAGAGCGGGTTATGTCACTGCAGGTTTCGCGTCACGATTTTGATCAATGGATGATGCCGGTTTATGCGCCCGCCGCATTTATGCCGGTTCGCGCTGAAGGATCAACCGTCTGGGATCAAAACGGCAAGGATTACATTGATTTCGCCGGTGGCATTGCCGTCAATGCATTAGGGCATGCTCATCCGGCCTTACAGCAGGCGTTACAGGATCAGGCTGCGCGTTTATGGCATACCGGCAACGGTTATACCAACGAGCCTATTCTGCGTCTGGCTAAGCAGCTGATCGATGCCACCTTCGCTGACCGGGTGTTCTTCTGTAACTCCGGTGCCGAGGCGAATGAAGCCGCACTGAAACTGGCGCGTAAAGTCGCGCACGATCGCTTTGGTCCGGCCAAAAGCGGCATTGTCGCCTTTAATAACGCCTTCCACGGCCGCACCCTGTTTACCGTTTCCGCCGGAGGACAACCGGCCTATTCCAAAGATTTTGCCCCTTTGCCGCCTGACATTCAGCATGCGCCTTTCAACGATCTGGCCGCAGCAGCAGCGCTGATTAACGACAATACCTGTGCAGTGATCGTTGAACCGATTCAGGGTGAAGGGGGCGTGGTGCCTGCTGAACCGGCGTTCCTGCGCGGACTGCGTGAGCTGTGCGATAAGCATCATGCGGTACTGATTTTTGACGAAGTACAAAGCGGGGTCGGCCGCACCGGTTCGCTTTATGCCTATATGCACTATGGCGTGACGCCTGACGTGCTGACCAGCGCCAAAGCGCTCGGCGGCGGCTTCCCGATCGGGGCAATGCTGACGCGTGAAGATCTGGCCTTAGTGATGGGTGTCGGGACACACGGCACCACCTACGGCGGTAACCCGCTGGCCGGAGCCGTCGCCGGTAAAGTGATGGAGCTGATCAATCAACCGGCCCTGATGGCTGGCGTGACCGAGCGCCACCAGTGGATCGTCGCCGCGCTAGACGAGATTAACCAGCGGCTGCACCTGTTTAAACAGGTTCGCGGTCTGGGCCTGCTGATTGGTGCCGTGCTGAACGACGATTTTGCCGGCAAAGCGAAGCAGATCAATCTCGCCGCGGCAGAAATGGGAGTGATGGTGCTGATCGCCGGTGCCAACGTGGTGCGTTTCGCCCCGGCGCTCAATATCAGTGAGCAGGAAGTGAAGCTGGGCATGGCACGCTTCGCTGAGGTATGTGAGCGTCTGGTACGAGGGTCCGCATCATGATGGTAATCCGTCCGGTTGAACGCGATGATCTGAGCCAGCTGCTGGCGCTGGCAGGCAAAACCGGCGGCGGGCTGACCTCGCTGCCGGTTGATAGCGCCACGTTGCAGGCGCGTATCGATCGATCGCTGCAAACCTGGCAGGATACGCTGCCGCGCGCCGAGCAGGGCTATGTGTTTGTGCTGGCCGACAGTGAAGACAACCGCGCAGTCGGGATTTGCGCTATTGAAGTGGCGGTGGGCCTGCAGGACCCCTGGTATAACTTCCGGGTCGGTACTCAGGTGCACGCGTCAAAAGAGCTGAATGTTTATGCCGCGCTGCCCACGCTGTCGTTGAGTAATGACCATACCGGCAGCAGTGAGCTGTGTACGCTGTTCCTTGATCCGGACTACCGCGACGGTAAAAACGGCTATCTGCTGTCTAAGTCGCGCTTTCTGTTTATGGCTAACTTCCGCGAGCGCTTTATGGATCGCGTGGTGGCAGAGATGCGCGGCGTCAGCGATGAGCATGGCCATTCGCCGTTCTGGGACAGCGTTGGCAGCCGTTTTTTCTCGATGGAATTCAGCAAAGCGGACTTCCTGAGCGGTACCGGTCAGAAATCGTTTATCGCCGAGTTGATGCCAAAACACCCGCTCTATATCCACTATCTGTCGCCAGAAGCGCAGGCAGTCATTGGCCAGGTGCATCCTAAAACCGCGCCGGCCCGTGCCGTGCTGGAGGCGGAAGGTTTTCGCTACCTCAACTATGTCGACATCTTTGATGGCGGTCCGACGCTGGAGTGCGACATTGATCGGATCCGTGCGGTACGCAAAAGCCGGCTGCGCTGCGCTGAATCGGGCGAAAACCGCCACGATGCGCCGCTGTGCCTGGTTGCCAACAACAATTATCGCCAGTTCCGCGTGGCGCTGATCCCGGCCGAGGCTGACAGCGACTGTGTGCACCTGACAGATGAACAGATGCGGGCGTTACATTGCCAGCCGGGCGATAGCCTGCGCGTGGTGCCGCTCTGCAGCGAGGAGAAAAAAGCATGACCCACCTGATTAATGGAAACTGGCTGAGCGGCGAGGCTGAATCTCTGGTCAAATCTGACCCGGTAAGCGGTGAAACCCTGTGGCAGGGCCAAGCCGCCTCGCCGGCACAGGTCAGTGCCGCCGGTGAAGCGGCGCGCGCCGCGTTTCCCTGCTGGGCAAAGCGGCCGTTTGCCGAGCGTCAGGCGACGGTAGAAAAATTTGCCGCGCAGCTGGAGGCCCACAAAGCTGAGCTGGCGGAAACCATTGCCCGTGAAACCGGAAAACCGCGCTGGGAAGCGCTGACTGAAGTCGGCGCGATGATTAATAAAATCGCTATCTCGATTAAGGCCTATCACAGCCGGACGGGTGAACAGTCGGAAGGTGAGAGCAGCCTGCGTCACCGTCCTCACGGCGTGCTGGCGGTGTTTGGTCCCTACAATTTCCCCGGACATCTGCCGAACGGTCATATCGTTCCGGCGCTGCTGGCCGGTAACTGCGTGGTGTTCAAACCCAGCGAGCTGACGCCGCTGACGGCTGAGAAAACCGTGCAGCTCTGGCTGGCGGCTGGCCTGCCCACCGGTGTGCTGGCGCTGCTGCAAGGCGGTCGGGAAACCGGTCAGGCGCTGGCTGCGGATAGCCAGATCGATGGCCTGCTGTTTACCGGCAGCGCGCATACCGGTTATCAGCTGCACCGTCAGTTTGCCGGCCAGCCAGAGAAAATGCTGGCGCTGGAGATGGGCGGTAACAATGCGCTGATAGTTGAAGATCCGGCTGATATTGACGCCGCGGTTCACATTGCGCTGCAGTCGGCGTTTATCACTGCCGGTCAGCGCTGCACCTGTGCGCGTCGGCTGCTGGTGAAACGCGGCGCGGCAGGCGATGCTTTTTTACAGCGGCTGGTGGAAGTGGCCGGCCGTTTGCAGCCGGGCCGCTGGAACGCAGAGCCGCAGCCGTTTATGGGCAGCGTGATTTCGACCGCAGCGGCAGAAAAAATTTATGGCGAATGGCAGCAGCGGATCGCGGCGGGCGGCAAAGTGCTGCTGGCGATGCGCTGGCCGGATCGCCACAGCGCACTGCTGACGCCGGGCATTATTGAACTGACCGGCGTCGAAGGCGTAGCGGATGAAGAGGTGTTTGGCCCATTGCTCGGGGTGATTCGCTATGACCATTACGATGATGCGATTGCGCTGGCCAACCAGACGCGCTACGGCCTGTCGTGCGGCTTGATTTCACCGTCGCGTCAGCAGTTTGATCAGCTGTTGCTTGAGGCACGCGCCGGCATCGTAAACTGGAATAAACCGTTGACCGGGGCGGCCAGTACCGCGCCGTTTGGCGGTATTGGAGCATCGGGCAACCACCGGGCCAGCGCCTGGTACGCCGCCGACTACTGTGCCTGGCCGATGGCCTCGCTGGAGACGCCGGATCTGACGCTGCCTGCCACGCTATCGCCGGGGCTTGATTTCGCCTGCGGGGAGACGGCCAAATGAAGGCAACAGAAGCGAACTTTGATGGGCTGGTGGGTTTAACTCACCATTATGCCGGTCTGTCGTTTGGTAATGAGGCCTCGACGCGTAATCAGCTGCAGCCGTCGAATCCCCGTCTGGCGGCGAAGCAGGGCCTGCTGAAGATGAAGGCGCTGGCGGATATGGGCTATCTGCAGGGTGTCATTCCTCCCCATGAGCGGCCAAATATTGCGGCACTGCGTCAGTTAGGCTTCAGCGGCAGCGATGAACAGGTGCTGGCCCGCGCCGGGAAAACCGCACCGGGTTTACTCTCGGCCGCCAGTTCCGCTTCGGCGATGTGGGTAGCAAATGCTGCCACGGTTTCGCCGTCGGCTGACAGTGGTGATGGCCGGGTCCATCTGACCGTCGCTAACCTCAACAACAAGTTTCATCGGGCGATGGAAGCGCCGGAGACCGCGTTACTGCTGCGCGCCATTTTCCGCGATAGCCACCATTTTACGGTGCATGATGCTTTGCCGCAGGTCGCGATGTTTGGCGATGAAGGCGCGGCCAACCATAACCGGTTTGGCGGAGATTATGGTGAGCGCGGCGTGCAGCTTTTTGTTTATGGTCGCGACAGCAGCCACGAAGGGATGGCGCCGCAGCGTTATCCGGCCCGTCAGACACGCGAAGCCAGTGAAGCGGTGGCGCGATTGCATCAGCTCTCACCCGATCATCTGCTGTTTGCCCAGCAAAACCCGGCGGTTATCGATCAGGGCGTGTTTCATAATGATGTGATTGCCGTCAGCAATCAGCAGATGCTGTTCTGTCATCAGCACGCCTTTGTCGATCAGCCTGCGTTACTGGCCGAGCTACAGGCGCGGGTAGCGGGATTTGTGGCGCTGGAAGTACCGGAAAATCGGGTATCAGTGAAGGATGCGGTTAACACCTATCTGTTCAACAGCCAGCTGCTGAGCCAGCCCGACGGTAGCATGCTGCTGGTGCTGCCAGAAGAGTCACGTCAGCACGCGGGCGTCTGGGATTATCTGTGCGAACAGGTGGAAAGCGGCGGTCCGCTGAAGGCATTGAAGGTGTTTGATCTGCGTGAAAGCATGTATAACGGAGGCGGTCCGGCCTGCCTGCGCTTGCGGGTGGTGCTGACGCCACAGGAGCAGCAGGCGGTCAATCCGGCGGTGATGATGAACGATCGGCTGTTCGCCACCCTTAACCAGTGGGTTGATCGTCACTATCGCGATCGCCTGACTCAGGCCGATCTGGTCGATCCTCAGCTGCTGCGCGAAGGACGTGACGCGCTGGATGAATTGACGAAGCTGCTAGACTTAGGAAATGTGTACGCATTTCAGCAGTGAAGGGCGCGGCAGCAGAGGCTGCCGCTCGCTTCAGGCCAAAAGGAGGAACGATGCAGGACTTTTTACAGCAAACGCTGTCCGGCGAGGCGCCGCGTAAGCGTAGTGGTGAAACGGCGCATCTTCGCTGGCAATGGTTATATCACGGCATTCTGTTAATGGAACCGACAGTGCCGGTCAAACAGGCGCTGGTGCTGTCCGCGGGCGTTCATGGCAATGAAACCGCGCCGGTCGAAATACTCAATCAGGTGATCACGCCGCTGTTACGCGGTGAGAAGCCGCTACAGCAGCGGATGCTGGTGATCCTCGGGAATCCCTCTGCGCTGCGTAGCGGCAAGCGTTACATCCACTATGACATTAACCGGCTGTTTGGCGGACGCTGGCAGCAGATTGATGACGGCGATGAAGCCCGTCGCGTGCTGCGGCTCGAACAGACGCTGGAAACCTTCTGGCAGGTCGGTGAGTGTGATGAGACGCGCTGGCACCTCGATATGCACACCGCGATTCGCGGCTCTTATCACCCTCGATTCGGCGTGATGCCGCACAATGAACGTCCGTGGCCGCCAGAGTTTCTTCACTGGCTGGCGGCGGCCGGACTGGAGGCACTGGTGTTCCACCGTTCGCCCGGCGGCACCTTTACCCATTTCAGCTGTGAACATTTTGGCGCGGCCAGTTGCACGCTGGAGTTAGGGAAAGCGTTGCCGTTCGGCGCTAACGATCTCAGCCAGTTTAGCGCTACGCAACAGGCGCTGGCGGCGCTGCTGTACGGCGATACGCTGCCGCAGCCGCTGGCACCCCCGCGTCACTATCGGGTGGCGCAGCAGATTACCCGGCTGAGTGAAAACTTTCAGCTACACATGTCACCGGAAACGCTGAACTTCACCGCGTTTCCACAGGGCACGCTGCTGGCGGAGGACGGCGAGACCCGTTATTACGTCCAGCAGGCGCGTGAGTATGTGCTGTTCCCTAACCCCAATGTGGCTGCCGGGCTGCGTGCCGGATTGATGCTGATTGAAGAGGGCGAACAGACCCAGGCGCTGCCGATCTGACGTGGTTCCTCACCATCCAGCAATAAGCGGGAGTTTTGCTTCCGCTTTTTTGACTTAACCCTTACACTCTCCGCACACCTCTCCATGATTTCTGCCAGATTCGCTTTAAATTCATAAACTTTTGCAATTCCTCACGCCTTTCTTCGCATTCTCTTCATGATTGCCGAATTTTTGTTTTTTATGCTTTCACGGCTTTACTCAGCCTCTGAGTAGTTGACGTTCAGCGTCGTATGCTTGTTTCCGAAGACGCGACAGAGTGCTGTCGTCATAATCCCGAATCAATAAGGACACTATTATGCGCAAACTGACTTCCCTGTTACTGGCTTCTTCACTGGCATTTGGCGCGGCCAGCGCTGTTCACGCCGCCGCTGATAACCTGACTCCACCGCCAGCCGGCAGTGAAAAAGCAATGCATAAGCCGCCAATGCGTCACGGCATGGAGATGATGTTTAAAGGGCTGAACCTGACCGACGCGCAAAAAACCCAGATGCGCGACATCATGAAAGAGAGCCACAAAGATATGAAGCGTCCGTCGCTGGAAGAGCGCCGTGCGATGCACAGCATCGTTGCCGCTGACAGCTTCGACCAGAGCAAAGCCGAGGCTCAGGCGGAAAAAATGACCGCCAATGCGAAAGAGCATGCGCTGAAGATGCTGGAAACCCAGAACAAACTGTACAACGTGCTGACGCCAGAGCAGAAGAAGCAATATAACGCCAACTTCGAAAAGCGTCTGACGGAGAAACGTCCGCACGATGACAAAATGGCACCACCAGCCGCACCCGCTGAATAATTTTCGTTAAGCGAACGGTCTGAGACCGCCGGCCTTGTCCACTGACAGTGAGTGGACAGCGTCGGCGGTTTTTTTTGATCAGAGCGGCTGAATAGGGTAATCGCCCGACAGAATAGGGCGGCAGAGGATCTTGTAGCCATCATGATCGAAGCCGCCTTTAGTACGCTGCAACTTCTTCGCCTCCTCCATACTGCTGACCGATCCCAGATAAAACCAGTGATCGATGACGTGGATTTGGGTCATATGTTTACCTTCTTCAACCAGCCCGACCGCACCCTGCCACGGCCAGCAAAACACCCGCACATTTTCCAGCGCTTCCAGTAACCGATCCTGATGATCGCTGACCGGCTCCTTGCCGCAGCAGGCACCGGCACAGCGGCGCAGCGCGGAACGGAAGCAGCCGCGCTGAGCGCTAAGCGCTTCCAGCCCCAGCAGGCCGTGGCAGAGCTGATACTCATCGGCCAGCTGTTTCAGCCGTTCCAGCGCGGCAAAGCGGCTGCGATAGAGGCCAAACAGGTTGGGTGACTGGCTGAAGTCAAGATCTTTGGCGTAAACCACCTGCGGTTTACCGTCGGTGATCTGCAACGAGCAGAGCTGACGATTCTTACGCAGGCGCTTGTTAAACAGCGGCTGTTGCGTTTTGATCATCTGCGCTTCCAGCAGCAGCGCGCCGAGATCGCCTGCGGTCGGGATCCAGCTGACGCGCCGCGACTGGCGCAGCATTTTTGCCTCATCCGCCGTGCGGAAATGGGACATCACTCGCGAGCGCAGATTGACGCTTTTGCCAATGTAGAGCGGCAGCGAATCACTTTCGCCGTGGAAGGTGTAAACGCCGGGCTGATTGGGCAGGCCTTCCAGCCACTCACGCAGGTGTTCGGGATATTGATAAATTGCAGCCGCGTCGAACTCGAGGCGGTGCGTTGCAGCACGTCTGACCAAGATGGACTCCATTTACTGGTTGTCCATACAGCATAACAGGCAGGTGAAATGATCGCCAGCCGTCTGCTCAGAGACGCCGCGTCGCCAGCCAGCAGATAAGGGAACCGAGGGTGATCATCGCGACTCCTTGCCAGAATGCCAGCGGCGGCGTCAGGCCCAGCCATAACGAAGCCAGCAGTGCGGACAAAACCGGCGTGAAGTAGGAGGCGGTCGCCAGCAGCGTCAGATTGCCGTGCTGAATGCCGTGGTTCCACGCTGAATAGGCAATGGCGGTCGACGCCCCGATAAATAACACTTGCAGCAGCGGCGCCAGGCTAAACGTCATCGGTGCCGCTGGCGCGCTCAGTAAGTATTTAAGCCACAGTGCCATCGCGGTCAGGATAAAAAACAGCGTGACCCCATTCGCCCCTCTGGCGTAGCGACGGGTGACATTATTGTAGAGTGCCCAGGTGACGGCGGCGATAAAAGCCAGCGAATAGGCGGTGGGGTTACGCAACAGGTTCTGCCACATCAGGCCGGGTGAACCGCCGCCGTTGGCTTTCATCACCCAGAAAATGCCCAGCAGAGAGAGCGCCAGTCCCGGCCACAGCCACAGGCGAAAACGCTGCTGGTTAAATGGGATCGCCAGCACCACGGTGAGACAGGGCCAGAGATAGTTAATCATCCCCAGCTCCAGCGACTGGCTGCGATCGCTGGCCAGCCCAATTGCCAGCGCCAGACAGATTTCATAGCCGACAAACAGCGTGCCCCCGATAGCTAAATAGGCGGCAGGGATCGCACCCGGTTTTGGCAGACCGCGGGTAACACACAGCAGCAGGGCGGTGGTGGTATAGATCAGTGCAGCGCCGCCGGTGGGGCCAAAGGCTTCGCTGACGCTGCGCAGCAGGCCAACGGTGGTACTCCAGAGCAGAATGGCAGTCAGACCGATCAGGGTGGCGCGTGGGACAGGAGCAGGCATGTCACTCTCAACCGGGTAAGGCGCTAAAGCCTCCCTTGCCGCAGCAAGGGAGGAGCGGGATTACTTCCAGAAATCGTCGAAAACGGTAATCGGTGGGCGACGTTTGTGCTCGGTTTTCAGATACCAGCCTTCAATGATTTTTGCGTTATCAGGATCGATGGTTTTGCCTTCCAGATAGTCATCAATCATCTCGTAGGTCACGCCCAGCGCCACTTCATCCTGCAGGCCGGGACGATCGTCTTCGAGGTCGGCCGTCGGTTTCTTCAGGTAGAGATGTTCCGGACAGCCAAGCTGTTTCAGCAGCTGTTTGCCCTGGCGTTTGTTGAGGCGGAACAGCGGATTAATGTCGGTGCCGCCATCGCCATACTTGGTGAAGAAGCCGGTGACCGCTTCAGCCGCATGGTCGGTACCGACCACCACGCCTTTGGTCATGCCTGCGATACTGTACTGCGCTTTCATTCGCTCACGCGCTTTTTCATTGCCGCGCACGAAGTCAGACAGCGTAATGCCGGCCGCCTGCAGCGCCCGCTCACTGGCGAGCACCGACTCTTTGATGTTCACCACCAGCGACCGATCGGGCTGAATGAACGCCAGCGCGTCCTGACAATCCTGCTCATCGGCTTGCACGCCATAAGGCAGGCGCACCGCGATAAAGGTGTAGTCGTTATCGCCGCTCTCCTGGCGCAGTTCGCTGATTGCCAGCTGCGCCAGTTTACCCGCCAGGGTAGAGTCCTGGCCGCCGCTGATCCCCAGCACCAGCGTCTTAAGACCGCTGTGCCGCTTCAGGTAGGACTTAAGAAAATCGACGCTAACGCGCACTTCGTGATCGGCGTCGATAGTGGGCTTAACGCCCAGTGCTTCAATGATTTCCTGCTGCAGTGACATGAACTTCTCCTCAGGTCAGTGGCCCGTCGGCTCGATGCGAACGTTTTATTAAAGCTAACGTGCCTCAGCGAAAACAACAAGCCAAAGCGGCAGCCGATTGCAGTTAACCGTTGCGAAATCAGACAGTTTTCACCTGCGGCAGCGGTTTTTTTGCCAGCAGCAGGAACATCAGGATCGCCAGCATAAAGCAGCCAAAAATGGTGGCGGTCATGCTCAGCACTGAGGTGCCGCCAATACCGGTAATCGGCACGGTGAGGGCGCCCAGGGTGAACATGGTGACGCCAATCACTGCTGAGGCGCTGCCGGCGCGATGGCCCTGGCTCTGCATCGCCAGTGATGAAGCGGTGGTCGCAATGACCCCGTTACTGGCAATGGTAAAGAACAGCGCCACCAGCAGCAGTGGTAAAGGTGCCTGCGTCAGTGCGGCCAGTAGCAGCAGGCTGGAGGCAACAAAGGCCAGCGTCAGCCCGCCTTTCAGTACCCGATATTCTCCCCACAGCGGGCAGAGACGGGCGCTGGTCTGGGACGCGATCACCAGTCCGACACCGTTAGCCGCAAAGCAGAAGCTAAATGCCTGCGGTGACAGACCGTACAGCTGTTGCAACACGAACGGCGATGCGCCGATATAGGCGAACATGCCGGACATCATAAAGCCCTGGGTCAGGCAGAAGCCCATAAAAGGACGATGGGTAATTACCTGGCCCAGCGCGGCGTAGGCGGAGAAAATCGAGCCTTTACTGCGGCGCGCATCGGGCAGGGTTTCATGCAGCTTCCAGCGCGCCAGTAAAATCAGCAGTACCGCAATGCAGGCGAGCACCACAAAAATGCCACGCCAGTTAAGCACCGTCATCAGCACGCCGCCGAGTACCGGAGCGGCAATCGGTGCCAGACCGTTTACCAGCATCAGCAGGGCGAAGAAGCGGGTCAGCTCGTGACCGCTATACATGTCACGAGCGATGGCGCGTGATAACACCGCGCCGCCCGCGCCGGCCAAACCTTCAAACAGGCGAGCCAGCAGCAGCTGATGAATATCCTGCGCCAGCGCACAGCCGATCGAAGCGATAAACAGCAGTACCAGTGACAAAGCCAGCGGTCGCAGACGACCAAATTTGTCGCTCATCGGACCGAAGACTAACTGGCCGGCACCCAGGCCGAGTAGTCCGGCGGTCAGGCTAAGCTGCGCCGTGGCGGTTTCGGTGTGCAGGTCCCGGGCCAGCTGAGGCAGCGCGGGCAGGTAAAGGTCGATACAGAGCGGGCCGAGTGCGGCCAGCAGGCCCAGCGTGATGGCATAAACCAGCCGGTTGGAGTGTGCAGGTGTCATTTATCCTCAGTATCTGAAGCGATGGGTGAATGAAAGGCGGACAACGCATTAGCGGGCGGTTACTGATGCCGGCGTCATCCCGTGAGCCGCCGGTGAGGGCAACCCGCGCCCCGGCGACGCTTTTATGCTGGCTAAGGGGACCTGTTTTTTGCCGCAGATTATACGTGCCCGTTGACAGCAAAACAGCCTTCTTTACGAAATCCTGACGGTTGTCAGCGCATTAAAAGTTCGCCATAAACTTGATAAACCTGAATTTATGTTCCAGGCTTGTCTGCACATGGACAATAAATGAGGAACAACAAGATGAATAAAGTGATGGGATGTATCGCTGCGGCGCTGACGCTGGCTGCCCTGTCTGGTTGTACGACTTACGATCGCGCTGAAAGCTATGTGACTAAGCCGGTGGTAAAGGATGTTAAAAAAGGCATGACCCGTGACCAGGTTCGTCAGATCGCTGGCACACCGTCTACTGAAATCACCATGGTTCACGCGCGTGGCACCTGCCAGACGTATGTACTGGGCCAGCGTGACGGCAAAGCGCAGACCTATTTCGTGAGCTATAACGATACCGGTCGCGTAATGAACTACGGCTTCCAGAGCTGTGCGGAATACGATACCGATCCGCAGGTTCAGCAGTAAGTCATTCGCTGCAAAGCCCCGATTGAATAATAAACGGCCCGTCATCTGACGGGCCGTTTTTCGTTTCGGCCGTTATAAGCCTGCCGGACGCGGAACCTCGACGTAATCGCCATCTATCTGCCGCTGGTAGTAATGCCCCTGCTGCACATAAAAGCGTTTACCGTTGAAGTCCAGCACCCGCATGTCATCGCTGACCCGGCGCTCTTCAGGCGGTTCGACCACCACATACTCTTCGCCATGGCGCTGATAATAGTTGCCGTTAAGCAGGTAATAGGTCAGTCCGCCGATCAACACCGCTGTTGCGGCTTCAGGTAAAAAACGCACCGGACCGGGCCCGCCCCAGTGTGGGCCAGGACCACCATGTGGACCCCATCCGCCAGGATGAGCGAAAGCGATAGCCGGGGTTAACAGGGTTAACGCCAGCAGGGAGGCGATAACTTTTTTCATCGGGCATTCTCCTTATAAGACTGCCTGCAGAATTGGCCTTTTAGCGACTAAAGACAAGCGCTAAAGCGGCGAATTTTCGCCTGTTTACCATGCTTAACGTTTTCTTAACGGCGTCGCCATCAAGCGGGGAAATTATGGAGAGAAAGCGGGAGAAGAGCAGAAAACCTGGCGCGGGCGCGCCAGGTTTGATACCGGATTAACGGTGTGCCAGTTCGGCGTGTTCGTCGCTGTCCAGCACGCGCTTATCGGTCAGACCTAACCAGCGGCTGGTGAGGGAACCAGCCGTCATGGAGCCATTGACGTTCAGTGCGGTACGGCCCATGTCGATCAGCGGTTCGATGGAGATCAGCAGCGCCACCAGAGTGACCGGCAGGCCCATGGCGGGCAGCACAATCAGCGCGGCGAAAGTCGCACCGCCACCAACACCGGCTACGCCAGCCGAGCTCAGCGTGACAATTCCGACCAGCGTGGCGATCCACAGTGGGTCAAACGGATTGATGCCAACGGTTGGCGCAACCATCACTGCCAGCATGGTCGGATAGAGACCGGCACAGCCGTTCTGGCCGATTGTGGCACCGAACGAGGCTGAGAAGCTGGCAATCGACTCTGGCACGCCGAGGCGACGGGTTTGCGTCTCAACGCTCAGCGGAATACTGGCGGCGCTGGAGCGGCTGGTAAAGGCAAAGGTAATCACCGGCCACACTTTGCGGAAGAAACGCATCGGGTTAATCCCGTTGACCGACAGCAGCAGCGCATGGACGCCAAACATAATTGCCAGACCGAGGTAAGAGGCAACCACGAAGCTTCCCAGTTTGATGATGTCCTGCAGATTCGAACCGGCTACCACTTTGGTCATCAGGGCCAGCACACCGTACGGCGTCAGCTTCATCACTAAACGAACCAGCTTCATCACCCACGACTGCAGCGTGTCGATCGCCACCAGCACGCGCTGACCTTTTACTTCATCATCTTTCAGCAGCTGCAGCGCGGCCACACCAAGGAAGGCAGCAAAGATGACCACGCTGATGATCGAGGTCGGATTCGCACCGGTCAGATCGGCAAACGGGTTTTTCGGAATAAAGGACAACACCAGCTGCGGCACACTCAGGTCAGAGACTTTGCCGACGTAGTTGCCCTGAATGGCACTCAGACGCGCGGTTTCCTGCACACCCTGCACCAGACCTTCAGCGCTCAGACCAAACAGGCCGGTGACGAACACCCCAACCAGCGCCGAGATAGCGGTGGTAAACAGCAGCACGCCGATGGTCAGTACGCTGATTTTACCCAGTGAAGAGGCGTTATGCAGGCGGGCAACCGCACTCAGAATCGAAACAAACACCAGCGGCA
The DNA here is from genome assembly GCF_053474785.1 of Pantoea sp. PGP6. Lineage (NCBI taxonomy): Bacteria > Pseudomonadati > Pseudomonadota > Gammaproteobacteria > Enterobacterales > Erwiniaceae > Pantoea > Pantoea sp. PGP6. Next base: position 2,531,076 of record NZ_JBQBMA010000001.1, on the reverse strand, counting down.
TTACCACCATCTGCAGCAGCTGCACGTAGCCATTGCCAACGATGTTAAACCAGCTGATAGAGGTTTTAACCACCGCGCTGTTTTCACCGTAAATCAGCTGCAGCACCAGGCCGAACAGTACGCCGATCACCAGACCGGTCAGCACTTTCTTCGACAGGCTCCAGTTGTTGCGGCTGAAACGGGAGAGCAACACCAGCAGCACCACAAAGGCGACGAGGTTAAGCGTAAGAGGAAGGTCCATACTGAAACTCCAGAGTAATGCGGTTTTCCGCGTCGGGAAAACCGCATAATGTTAATCACGAATTAAGACTGCAGGAATGGTATCAGCAGGAGAGGGTGCAGGCCTTATATCCAAATGGCATGCTTTATAACTTAATCGCTTAATTTGTTGATTTAATGCGCAGTCTGACTGGAAATCAACCGACCGACACCATTTTGTAGCGTATCAAATAGCTGAGCGGGCCAGCCGTTTGCACCAAACGAAGGCATACCCACCGGGAACCACAGCGCATAGCCAACCAGTCCAAGGCACAAAGCCCGCTCAAGTTGGTTACCTTTCTGACTTTTCAGAATAGGTAGACGAAAGCGCCAGCGGCAGGGCCATAACAGAGGTACGCCCGCCGGTGTCAGCATGTCAGCAACAATATGGCTGAGATAACCCAGCGTCAGTCCCTGCAATACATCAGGCGGAATCGGCGACTCAGCTGGCAGGTTAAGCTGAAACAGCCACAGCCCGGCAGCCACCGCCAGTAAACTGTGGGTAAAACCGCGATGGCCAAATGCCCGTGCAATCGGATGAGAGAGCCAGCGTAGTCGTTGTCCGAGCAGCGATTTGGGGTGATCGATGTCGGGCAACAGGCAGGTCAGCAGTGCCGACGGAACAAGATGCCACCAGTCTGCCTGCGCCAGCACCGGTGTAAGTTCAGCACGTTTAGCGAAAATGGCACTCGCAATGGCAAAAATGATATGGCCCTCGGCCGTCATGATGGAACCTGGCTGCAAAGAAAACTGTCGATGCATCCAGTATAGGGATTTATCCAGTGAATGAGAACATGTGACGCTGTAACGAAGCGTGAATTTAACTAAAAAAAGCGGACAATCCCGGTGGCGTGTCCGCCCGATAAATCAGCGCGCCAGCCAGCCGCCATCCACCGCCAGCGTAAAGCCGTTAACGTAGTCAGAGGCGGCTGAGGCCAGGAACACCACCGGCCCCATCATATCGTCGGGTACGCCCCAGCGTCCGGCCGGAATACGCCCGAGGATCTCTTCACTGCGCGCTTCATCACTGCGTAACTGTTGGGTGTTATTGGTGGCCATGTAACCGGGGGCAATCGCATTGACATTAATATTGTGCTTCGCCCATTCGTTCGCCATCAGGCGGGTCAGCCCCATTACCGCACTTTTTGACGCAGTATAAGAGGGCACGCGAATCCCACCCTGGAACGAAAGCATCGAAGCAATATTGATAATTTTGCCGCCGTTACCCTGGGCGATAAACTGCCGGGCTACCTGCTGTGACAGAAAAAACAGACTCTTGCTGTTGAGATTCATTACATCATCCCAGTCCTGCTCGCTGAAGTTCAGCGCATCTTCGCGGCGGATAATCCCGGCATTATTCACCAGAATGTCGATTTTACCCGCAGCGGCCAGCGCCTGCTCAACCACCGAGCCGACCACCTCCGTTTTCATCAGGTCAGCCTTTATCGACCAGAAACGGCGGCCCAGCGCTTCCACTTTGCTTTGGGTCTCGTCCGGTCCTTCGCGGTTGACGCCGACGATGTCGCATCCCGCCTGCGCCAGACCCAGCGCCATACCCTGTCCTAAACCGGTATTACAGCCGGTCACCAGCGCCACTTTCCCTTCCAGGCTAAACGCATTCAGTACCATGATATTTCTCCTCTGCTCAGCGTAGTTCGCTGATTTTGACGTGGTCCATGTCATCAAAGACCTGATTTTCGCCCACCATGCCCCAGATGAAGGTGTAGCGCTGCGTGCCGACGCCGGCGTGAATCGACCAGCTAGGTGAAATCACCGCCTGCTCGTTATGCACCAGCAGGTGACGGGTTTGCTGCGGCTCGCCCATCATGTGGAAAACCGCACTCTCCTCGCTCATGTCGAAATAGAAATAGACCTCCATGCGGCGTTCATGGGTGTGGCACGGCATGGTGTTCCACAGGCTGCCTTCCTCCAGTTTGGTTAAGCCCATGGTGAGCTGACAGGTCGGTAGCACGTCCGGCACGATGAACTTATTGATGGTGCGGCGATTGGAGGTGGCAGGATCGCCGAGTGTGGCGGTGGCGGCCTCCTGTAAGGTGATTTTTTTATCCGGGAAGGTCGCATGCGCAGGGGCGCTGTTGTAGTAGAACTTCGCCGGCTGGGCCGGATTCAGACTGCGGAACAGCAGATTTCGCGCACCCTTACCGATATAGAGTGCCTCTTCATGGCCGATTTCCCAGCTTTTGCCATCCACTTCCACCAGTCCGGGGCCACCGATATTGATCATGCCCAGTTCGCGGCGTTCAAGAAAGTAGCTGACGCCTAACTGCTTACCCATTTCGTCGCCAATCGTTACCGGGTTATTCACCGGCATTACGCCGCCGATGATAATGCGATCGATATGGCTGTAGGTCAGGGTGTAGTTATCGGCAGTAAAAATCGTTTCAATCAGAAACTCGCGGCGCAGCGCGTTAGTGTCCAGCTGTCTGGCGTGATCACTGTGAATGCTTTGACGAACGTCCATCTCAGGCCTCTCTGCAGATCAGGTTAAGCATGCCCCGGAACAGGGACTGTCTGGGCATCTTAGGCAGAGCGGGATATGAATTCAATAAAAATGAAACGTTGTTTTAATTATTTGCGGAGTAGATCAACAGTACGCCGAAGCGGGTTAAACAGCCCGCCTGCTGGCGGGCTTGCACTTAACCGTGTAAATCGGCCAGCGTCAGTTGGGTCAGGTCATCCAGCCGGACATCTGCCAGCGCCCAGCGCGGATCGTCCCGGTGCACCGCCGCCGGAACCACAATCGAACGCATCCGCGCCGCTTTGGTGGCGATCATACCGTTGAAGGAATCTTCCAGCGTGACGCAGTTAAGCGGGTCGATCGCCAGGCTGGCGGCCGCGTTGAGATAGACCTGCGGATGGGGTTTGCTGTAAGGCAGCGCTTCCGCCGAGGCGAGCACGTCGAAATAGTGCCGCAGGTTGAAGATCTCCAGTACTCGTTCCAGCATCGCCAGCGGTGAGGCGGAGGCGAGGCCAATTTTCAGGTTGTGCTGCCGGCACAGCTGCAGTGCGGCCTCAACCCCTGGCAACAGCGGACGGGTCTCTTCAATCAGCGTCATCGCCCGGGCAATGATGCGCTGCGTGACCTCCTGCTGACTGGGACCGTTCCACGGCAGCGTTTCGTACCACATACGTACTGTCTGATCGATGCGTAAGCCGAGCGTGTCAGGCAACTCGTTGCGGCGCGACAGGTCGACATCCAGCGTCGAAAAAATATCCAGTTCAGCCTGATCCCACAGCGGCTCGGAATCGATTAATAAGCCATCCATGTCAAACAATGCGGCGAGAACGGGGCGGTGATAGGGCATCTGAGGTCTCCTTATAAAGTCTGACTTACCTTAGCATTGATCGGCCGGCTGCGGGTCGCAGAGCAGCCAGCCACGCTTTATTTGGGAAATTTCGTCATTGGCAGGTAGACTTACAGCAAATTGGATTTTGGGTTCAGGAGATATCATGACCTATCAACAGGCTGGCCGCATCGCCATCCTTAAGCGTGTGGCTGGCTGGGTGATTTTTTTACTGGCGCTACTCTCGACGATTATTTCTGTGCTGAGCTTTATGTTTAAGCACAGCGAAAAGCAGCTAGGCATTGACGCAGTTATGCTCGATTTTGTCCATGTGATCGTCGACATGATCCGCTTTAATACCCCGTTCCTTAACGTGTTCTGGCATAACTCGCCGGTACCGGAATTTAACGGTCAGATGAACCTCGGGTTCTGGCTGATCTATATTCTGATCTTTGTCGGGCTGGCGCTGGAATCATCAGGCGCGCGGATGGGACGTCAGGTGCGTCATGTCAAAGAAGGCATTGAGGATCAGTTAATTCTGGAGCAGGTGAAGGGCAGTGAAGGGCGCACCCGCCAGCAGCTGGAAGAGAAGGTGCGCGTCCCGCGCCACACCATCTTTCTGCAGATTTTTCCGCTTTACGTCCTGCCGATCGTGATTGCCATCGCTGGCTATTTCGCGCTGTCGCTGCTGGGCTTTATCTGATGCAGTCAGGCCGGTTTGGCCTGACTGGCTGACAGTGCATCCTCATCCAGCAACTGACCAATGGCGAACTGTGCGTCGCCGAGCCAGTGACCGCCGAACACGTTCGCCCGGTTTAACAGATAATAAAGCTGATAAACCGGCTGACGCTGCGAAAAGCCATCCGGCAGCGGCCAGACAGCGTGGTAGCCCTCGAAGATTTGCCGCGGCAGGTCAGGAAACCAGCTCAGCATCGCTAAATCACATTCACGATCGCCCCAGTAACAGGCGGGATCGAAGATCCACGGCCCGGTTGCGCTGCCGGCGCAGTTAGCGGGCCAAAGATCGCCATGCAGTAAAGAGGGCTGAGGATGATGCGATGCCAGCACCCGCTGCACGCAGGCAATAATCAGTTCAGTATCGCCATACTGAATGCCTTTTTCCGCTGCCAGCTGTAGCTGCCAGCCGATGCGCTGCTCAGCAAAGAAAACCGACCAGCGTCGCAGCCAGCTGTTGGGTTGGGGAGTGGTGGTGATGTTGTTATCAAAGTCGAGTCCGAACTGAGTCTGCTCGCTCCACTGATGCAGATGCGCCAGCTGCTGGCCCAGCTGAAAGGCGCTCTGGGGATCGAGCGGCTGCGGCTGAATATATTCCAGCAGCAGAAAGCTCTCTTCGCGATGATGACCGACACCATAGACCTTCGGCACCCTGACGGTCTGGGTGCGGGCCAGCAGTGCCAGCTGATCGGCTTCCCAGGTAAATAGCGACAGCATCTCGCGGCTGTTGCATTTTACGAACACGTCGTGGTCACCGTAGCGGATACGCCAGGTGGGATGGACTTCGCCACCGGGCAGGGCGTGACGTTGGGTAATTTCGGCGTTGCCTAACTGCTCGCTTAACAGACGACTAATGGCTGACCACATCGGGCTATCCTCGTTATTCGCTGCGTAAGTTCGATTGTAGCGCGTAAATATTCACCAAAACCAGCGCGGAAGCACCCTTTACTCAGCCGGAGAGGCGGCAGGGCGATGATCGGCGGCGTCGCGCAGGAACTGCTCAAAGGTGGTGACGGTCACTTCTGGCTTTTGTCCCAGTGCGCTTTCGCCAGCGGCAGCGACCTGCTGTCGCAGATCGTCTTCCTCCAGCGTGGTAACAATACCAAAGCTATTGGTCCCCAGCTCATGCGGGTGCCCCTCATCATCCGTCAGGGTGGTGGTAAACCCGGCAGCAGTCATTGCGCCGGTTAGCTCAAGAATGTCACTTAAGCCAGATTCCTGATACTGCAACGTGACGATATAACGGGTTAAGGAATTGCTGCTCATCATGCACCTCTGGGTAGAGAAACTGAACTGAGCGTAGACCATGGTGAAAAAATGAGCGAGTTATTAAGGGGATGGTGAAAGCATACGCTGACGACGGAACGTAAAAACCTGTCAACGGCAACGGTTAACGTTCTGAAAAATCTTGTTGCGCAGCGGCTGTATTTTGCTGTGGGGACCACTATAATGCGCCGCGTTAATCAGAAGAGTCCCAATTAACATGCGGTTTCAGAGCAATACCACGCATTTCGAGCGAGTTAATATTTTTTTACAAAACTTACCGTAAATTGCATTGATTGCCCGGCAAAACGCTTCAGACTCTCCGTTTTTTAAACTGTCGCACGGATCACATTTAATGAAAGCCTTTAATAAGCTGTCTGCTGTTCTTTTGCTCTCCGCCGGAGCGTTTTGCCACCAGGCACTGGCCGATAATGCCGTATTTACTTCAATGGATGACCCTTCCACGGCGAAAAAACCGTTCGAAGGTTCTGCATCTGCAGGTTACCTGGCGCAAACCGGTAACACCACCAGTTCATCCATGACCGCTCAGACCAACATGACCTGGTATCAGTCATCGATGGCATACAGCTTATGGGGCAACGCAGCGAATACTTCATCAAATGATGAGCGCTCGTCTGAGACCTATAACATCGGTGGCCGTTCACGTTATAACCTCAACTCCTATGACTACCTGTTTGGTCAGGCAAGCTGGTTAAGCGATCGCTTCAACGGCTACGATTCACGTGATGTGCTGACTGCCGGTTACGGTCGCCAGATTCTGAACGGCCCGGTGCATTCGCTGCGTGCGGAATTTGGTCCGGGTGTACGTTATGATGACTTCCACGATGGCGGTCATGAAACTAAAGCGCTGGGCTACGGCGCCATCAGCTACCAGTGGCAGCTGACTGATACCACCAAATTCGTGCAGGGTGTCTCCGTGCTGAGCAGCTTCGGTGAAGACACCACCCTCAACTCTGAAACCGGCCTGCAGGTTGCCATCAATAGCCACTTCGCGCTGAAGCTGGCTTACAACGTGACCTGGAACAACAATCCACCAGAGTCTGCGCCGGATCGCACTGATACCAAAACCTCTATCATGCTCTCTTACGCCATGTAAGGCGGTTTCCCGCAGCAGCATGCCAGGCGGTCTGACGATGAGTCAGGCCGCTTTTTTTTGATCTCTCCGAGGCTTAGCGAAAACGGCATGGGTTTTTCTCGCCCAGGAAAACTGCTATCATCGCTTTCGCACTGAAATCCTGGCGACATTCCGACACTGTGGGTCTGACATAACGCCAGGTCATTAAATTTACATGATGTTGCATGTAAGCTTTCGTGTGGCTTACCACTGCAATTAAGGATATGAAATGCCTGTAATTACGCTTCCTGATGGCAGCCAGCGTGTATTTGATCGCCCTGTCAGCGTGATGGATATCGCGCTGGACATCGGCCCGGGATTAGCAAAAGCCTGCATCGCGGGTCGCGTTAATGGTGAACTGGTTGATGCTGTCGATCCCATCACTGAAGATGCTTCCGTTGCGATCATTACCGCAAAAGACGAAGCGGGTCTGGAAATCATCCGTCACTCCTGCGCGCACCTGTTAGGGCATGCGATTAAGCAGCTGTGGCCGGATACCAAAATGGCTATCGGTCCGGTGATTGATAACGGCTTCTATTATGATGTCGATATTGATCGTACTCTGACCCAGGAAGATATCGACCTGCTGGAAAAACGCATGCATCAGTTGGCTGAAACCAACTATGACGTGGTGAAGAAAAAAGTCAGCTGGCAGGAAGCGCGCGACGTGTTCGCGGCGCGGGGTGAAGTCTACAAGACCACCATTCTTGATGAAAACATCAGCCACGATGACCATCCTGGCCTTTATCATCACGAAGAATATGTCGACATGTGCCGCGGTCCGCACGTGCCGAACATGCGTTTCTGTCATCATTTCAAGCTGCAGAAAATCTCCGGTGCCTACTGGCGCGGCGACAGCAACAACAAAATGCTGCAGCGTATTTATGGCACCGCGTGGGCAGACAAGAAGCAACTGGCCGCCTATCTGCAGCGTCTGGAAGAGGCGGCGAAGCGTGACCATCGTAAGATTGGTAAGCAGCTTGACCTCTACCACATGCAGGAAGAAGCGCCGGGCATGGTATTCTGGCATAATGACGGCTGGACTATCTTCCGCGAGCTGGAAGTGTTTGTCCGCAGCAAGCTAAAAGAGTACCAGTACCAGGAAGTCAAAGGTCCATTCATGATGGATCGCGTGTTGTGGGAAAAAACCGGGCACTGGGAAAACTACAAAGAAGCGATGTTCACCACCTCGTCTGAGAACCGTGAATATTGCATCAAGCCGATGAACTGTCCTGGGCATGTTCAGATCTTTAATCAGGGTCTGAAATCCTACCGTGACCTGCCGCTGCGCATGGCGGAGTTTGGTAGCTGTCACCGTAATGAGCCATCAGGAGCCCTGCACGGTCTGATGCGCGTTCGTGGCTTTACCCAGGACGATGCACACGTCTTCTGTACTGAAGAGCAGGTGCGTGACGAAGTGAATAGCTGTATCCGCATGGTTTATGACATGTACAGCACCTTCGGCTTTGAAAAGATTGTGGTGAAATTGTCCACCCGTCCTGAAAAGCGTATCGGCACTGATGAAATGTGGGACCGTGCTGAGGAAGATCTGGCCGCCGCGCTGAACGAGAACAACATTGAGTTTGAGTTCCAGCCAGGCGAAGGTGCGTTCTACGGTCCTAAAATTGAGTTTACTTTGTACGATTGTCTTGATCGCGCCTGGCAGTGCGGAACAGTTCAGCTAGACTTTTCCCTGCCAAAACGCCTTGAAGCAACCTACGTGGGCGAAAACAACGATCGTCAGACGCCAGTGATGATTCACCGTGCGATTCTGGGGTCGATGGAGCGTTTCATCGGTATACTGACCGAAGAATTCGCTGGTTTCTTCCCAAGCTGGCTGGCACCGCTGCAAGTCGTGGTAATGAATATTACCGATGGACAAGCAGAATATGTTGAGTCTTTGACGCGTAAGCTGCAGAATGCTGGCATTCGTGTGAAGGCAGACTTGAGAAATGAGAAGATAGGCTTTAAAATCCGCGAGCATACATTACGTCGCGTCCCTTATATGTTGGTCTGCGGTGATAAAGAGGTGGAAGCTGGCAAAGTGGCCGTTCGCACCCGCCGTGGTAAAGACCTTGGGTCGATGGATGTCGATGTGTTTGTTGAGAAACTTCAACAAGAGATTCGCAGCCGAAATCTTCACCAATTGGAGGAATAAAGTATTAAAGGCGGAAAACGAGTACTACCGACGCGTCCGAACAAAATCAACAGTGAAATCCGTGCAACTGAAGTGCGCTTAACAGGCATGGATGGCGAGCCGATTGGCATTGTCACATTACGCGAAGCTTTGGAAAAAGCCGAGGAAGCGGGTGTTGATTTAGTAGAAATCAGCCCGAACGCCGAACCGCCGGTCTGCCGCATCATGGATTACGGCAAGTTCCTCTATGAAAAAAGCAAATCTTCTAAGGAACAGAAGAAGAAGCAAAAAGTTATTCAGGTTAAGGAAATCAAATTCCGTCCTGGAACCGATGATGGCGACTATCAGGTCAAACTACGCAACCTGATTCGCTTTCTGGAAGAAGGCGATAAAGCCAAAATCACGCTGCGTTTTCGCGGTCGTGAGATGGCGCACCAGCAGATCGGTATGGAAGTGCTTAACCGCGTCCGTAAAGACCTGTGTGAAGATCTGGATTTGGCCATTGTCGAATCCTTCCCTTCGAAGATCGAAGGCCGCCAGATGATCATGGTGCTCGCTCCTAAGAAGAAACAGTAGGCTTTCAAGTAACATTGGCCGCGCAGCGTTCGCGCTGTGCGGTTAACTGTTCGCCTGTCTGGGTCATGTTATCAACAATGCGAAGTGGATATTTTTTAAAATGCCAAAGATTAAAACTGTACGTGGCGCGGCTAAGCGCTTCAAGAAGACCGCTTCTGGCGGCTTCAAGCGTAAACACGCAAACCTGCGTCATATTCTGACCAAAAAATCTACTAAGCGTAAACGTCACCTGCGCCCTAAAGGCATGGTGTCCAAAGGCGATCTGGGTCTGGTTATTGCCTGCCTGCCGTACGCATAAGTCCATTTTTTTAAACAGAATATAGAACAGGAGAGCTCACATGGCTCGCGTTAAACGTGGTGTAGTTGCTCGCGCACGTCACAAAAAAATCTTAAAACAAGCTAAAGGCTATTACGGTGCACGTTCACGTGTTTACCGCGTTGCCTTCCAGGCTGTTATCAAAGCTGGTCAGTATGCTTACCGTGACCGTCGTCAACGTAAGCGTCAGTTCCGTCAGCTGTGGATCGCGCGTATCAACGCAGCGGCACGTCAGAACGGCATGTCTTACAGCCGTTTCATCAATGGTCTGAAAAAAGCAGCCATTGAGATTGACCGTAAGATCCTGGCTGACATCGCAGTATTCGATAAAGTGGCATTCTCTGCACTGGTCGAAAAAGCGAAATCAGCACTGGCGTAAGCCGGATGAAAAAGGGAGCTTGCTCCCTTTTTTATTGCCTGTAACTCGCGCAAAAGATTGACATTTTCTTCGCCACGCATTTCAATAGTACCCTCATGATTCATGACAAGGTAACCGCAAGCATGACTGCTGCTATTTTCCGTTTCTTTTTTTACTTTAGCGCCTGACATTCGGGGGCTTTTGCGCATAAGAAGAGAAACGAAAAATCGCGCTGAAAGCCTCCCTCGTGGAGGCTTTTTTGTTTCTGGCGCTAGCATATTGGACCGGCAGGTCCCAACGAGAACTGACCAGCCTGACTGGAAAAAGAGGAAACTATGTCCCAACTCGCAGAACTGGTGGCCAACGCCACGGCGGCCATCGACGGGGCGACAGATATCGCCGCCCTTGACGCGGTGCGCGTCGAATATCTGGGTAAGAAAGGCCATCTGACCCTGCAGATGACCACCTTACGCGAGCTGCCAGCCGAAGAGCGTCCGGCAGCGGGCGCGGTGATCAACGAAGCTAAACAGCAGGTCACCGAGCGTCTGAACGCACGCAAAGACGCGCTGGAGTCGGCGGTACTGAATGCGCGTCTGGCCGCCGAAACGATTGACGTTTCACTGCCTGGCCGCCGCATTGAGAATGGCGGTCTGCATCCGGTAACCCGCACCATCGACCGTATCGAAACCTTTTTCGGCGAATTGGGTTTCGCGGTGGTGACGGGCCCGGAGATCGAAGACGATTACCATAACTTTGATGCGCTGAATATTCCTGGCCATCACCCGGCACGCGCCGATCATGACACCTTCTGGTTCGACGCGACGCGTCTGCTGCGTACCCAGACGTCTGGCGTGCAGATTCGTACCATGAAAAACCAGCAGCCGCCGATTCGCATCATCGCTCCAGGCCGCGTCTACCGTAACGATTACGATCAGACTCACACGCCGATGTTCCATCAGATGGAAGGGCTGATTGTCGATAAAAACATCAGCTTTACCAATCTCAAAGGCACGCTGCACGATTTCCTGAACAACTTCTTTGAAGAAGATTTGCAGATTCGTTTCCGTCCCTCCTATTTCCCGTTCACTGAGCCTTCGGCGGAAGTGGATGTGATGGGCAAAAACGGTAAATGGCTGGAAGTGCTGGGCTGCGGCATGGTGCATCCAAACGTGCTGCGTAATGTCGGCATCGATCCGGAAGTTTACTCCGGCTTCGCCTTTGGTATGGGAATGGAGCGTCTGACCATGCTGCGCTATGGCGTGACCGATCTGCGTGCATTCTTCGAAAACGATTTACGTTTCCTCAAACAATTTAAGTAAGGGCAGGTTATCCAATGAAATTCAGTGAACTCTGGTTACGCGAATGGGTAAATCCAGCCCTGGACAGCGCGGCGCTGTCTGAGCAAATTACCATGGCCGGCCTGGAAGTGGATGGCGTGGACCCGGTCGCGGGCGCGTTCCACGGCGTGGTAGTCGGTGAAGTTGTGGAGTGCGGTCAGCACCCGAACGCCGACAAACTGCGCGTCACCAAAATCAACACCGGCGGCGATCGCCTGCTGGATATCGTCTGTGGCGCGCCAAACTGCCGTCAGGGCCTGAAAGTCGCCGTGGCGACCGTGGGTGCCGTACTGCCGGGTGATTTCAAAATCAAAGCCGCAAAACTGCGTGGCGAACCGTCCGAGGGCATGCTCTGCTCGTTCTCCGAACTGGGTATTTCCGACGATCACAACGGCATTATCGAACTGCCTGCGGATGCGCCGATTGGGACTGACATCCGCGACTATCTGCAGCTGGATGACAACACCATCGAAATCAGCGTCACGCCGAACCGCGCCGACTGTCTGGGCATTATCGGTATTGCGCGTGATGTGGCCGTCCTGAATGGCCTGCCGCTCAACATGCCGGAGATCCAGCCGGTAGCGGCGACGCTGAACGAGACCTTCCCGATTCGGGTGGATGCAACCGAAGCCTGTCCGCGCTATCTGGGCCGCGTCGTGAAAGGCGTGAACGTCACGGCGGCGACTCCGCTGTGGATGAAAGAGAAGCTGCGTCGCTGTGGCATTCGTTCTATCGACCCTATCGTTGATATCACCAACTATGTGCTGCTGGAGCTGGGTCAGCCGATGCACGCCTTTGACCTCGACCGTATTGATGGCGGGATTGTGGTGCGGATGGCGAAAGAGGGGGAAACCCTGACGCTGCTGGACGGCACCGAAGCCACTTTACAGAGCGACACCCTGGTGATCGCCGATCACCAGAAAGCGCTGGCGATGGCCGGTATTTTTGGCGGCGAGCATTCCGGTGTGAACAGCGAAACGCAGAATATCCTGTTTGAGTGCGCCTATTTCGACCCGCTCTCGATTACCGGCCGCGCACGTCGTCACGGTTTACACACTGATGCGTCACATCGTTATGAGCGTGGCGTCGATCCGGCTCTGCAGCAGATGGCGCTGGAGCGTGCGACCGCGCTGCTGTTAGACATCTGTGGTGGTGAAGCGGGTCCGATCATCGATCAGACCCATCAGGCCGCGTTACCGCCGCAGGCCACCATTACCCTGCGTCGTGAGAAGCTGGACCGTCTGATTGGTCACGTTATCCCGGATCAGCAGGTGACGGATATTCTGACCCGCCTCGGTTGCCAGGTGAGCGCCGCTGAGGGCCAGTGGCAGGCGGTTGCGCCGAGCTGGCGTTTTGATATGGCGATTGAAGAAGATCTGGTTGAAGAAGTCGCCCGTATCTATGGCTACAACAACATTCCGGACGTGCCGGTACAGGCCGGCCTGGTGATGACCCGCCACCGCGAAGCAAATCTGTCGCTGAAGCGTGCCAAAACTCTGTTGGTCGATAAAGGCTATCAGGAAGCGATTACCTACAGCTTTGTGGACCCGAAAATTCAGCAGCTGCTGCATCCGGGTGAAGAGGCACTGTTGCTGCCCAGCCCGATCTCCAGCGATATGTCGACCATGCGTCTCTCTCTGTGGACCGGCTTACTGAGTGCGGTGGTCTACAACCAGAACCGTCAGCAGAGCCGGGTGCGCCTGTTTGAGAGCGGCCTGCGCTTTGTGCCGGATAGTCAGGCCGATCTTGGCATCCGTCAGGATCTTATGCTGGCTGGCGTACTGAGCGGCAACCGCGCTGAAGAGCACTGGGATCTGGCGCGCCAGACGGTTGACTTCTATGATTTAAAAGGCGATTTAGAATCGCTGCTCGATTTAACTGGCAAACTGGACGACATCAGCTTCCGGGCTGAAGCGAATCCGGCGTTGCATCCAGGACAGAGCGCTGCGATTTATTTGCATGATGAACGAATCGGATTTATCGGAGTGGTTCATCCTGAGCTGGAACGTAAGCTTGATCTCAATGGTCGCACCTTAGTCTTTGAACTGCTTTGGAATAAGGTCGCAGACCGCGTCCTGCCTGACGCGCGCGAGATTTCACGCTTCCCGGCGAACCGTCGTGATATTGCCGTTGTGGTGGCTGAAAACGTCCCTGCAGCAGATATCATCGCGGAGTGTAAGAAAGTTGGCGTAAATCAGGTAGTTGGCGTAAACTTGTTTGACGTGTACCGCGGTAAGGGCGTTTCTGAGGGTTACAAGAGCCTCGCAATCAGCCTGATTTTGCAGGATACCAGCCGGACACTCGAAGAAGAGGAGATTGCCGCGACCGTTGGCAAATGCGTTGCGGCATTAAAAGAGCGATTCCAGGCAACCTTGAGGGATTGAACCTATGGCGCTTACAAAAGCTGAAATGTCAGAGTACCTGTTTGAGAAACTCGGGCTGAGCAAACGCGATGCAAAAGAGTTAGTGGAGCTGTTTTTCGAAGAGGTACGCCGCGCTTTGGAAAATGGAGAACAGGTAAAACTGTCTGGGTTTGGCAATTTCGACCTGCGCGACAAAAACCAGCGTCCTGGCAGAAACCCGAAAACGGGGGAAGATATTCCGATTACTGCGCGTCGCGTAGTGACCTTCCGCCCAGGGCAGAAGCTGAAAAGCCGCGTAGAGAACGCTACACCCAAAGAGACTGACTGATTTCAGCGTTTCAAAAAGGCCGCGCAAGCGGCCTTTTTTCATTTCAGGCATTCCCGGCCTCACGCTTCCCGGCAACCGCGCCGGTGCGCATCACCAGCAGCCTTTCTTTTTTCTGCAATCCCTCTACAATCAAATCTCTGTTTTCTCAGCTAATCCTGCTTATGTCTCTGCTAGACCAGCTTGCTCACCAGGCCGATCGCCGTAGTCAGAAATGGCTGGCGGGGCTGGCTATTGCGCTGCTTGCGCTACTTATTGTCAGCCTGTGCGCTGGCGACAGCTGGATTGCGCCGTCACACTGGCTCAATGACAGCAGCAGGCTGTTTGTCTGGCAGCTGCGTCTGCCGCGCAGCGTGGCTGTGATGCTGGTGGGCGCCTCACTGGCGCTATGCGGCGTGGTGATGCAGGCACTGTTTACCAATCCGCTGGCCGAGCCGGGACTGCTTGGCGTCTCGAATGGTGCCGGGATAGGGCTGGTGCTCGGGGTACTGCTCGGCAGCGGCTCACTGTGGAGCCTGAGCCTGGCGGCGATGGCCGGTGCGCTGATCATCACCTTAATACTGTTGCATTTCGCCCATCGCCAGCTCTCCGTGACCCGGCTGCTGCTGACCGGCGTTGCGTTGGGCATCATCTGCAGCGCTATCATGACCTGGGCGGTTTACTTCAGCACCAGTCTTGATTTACGTCAGCTGATGTACTGGATGATGGGCGGCTTCAGCGGTATTGACTGGCGCTACGGCTGGATGATGCTGGCCTTATTGCCGGTGATGCTGGCGCTGAACGGCAGCGGCCGGATACTGAATTTACTGGCACTGGGCGAGACTTCGGCACGCCAGCTTGGCCTGTCGCTGTTCTGCTGGCGCAATCTGCTGGTGCTGGCGATGGGCTGGCTGGTGGGCGTTAGCGTCGCCATGGCCGGGGCCATCGGCTTTGTCGGGCTGGTGATCCCACATCTGCTGCGCCTGAGCGGCATCAGCGATCACCGTTATCTGCTGCCGGCGTCCGCGCTGGCCGGAGCCAGTGTGCTGCTGGGCGCCGACATCGTCGCTCGTCTGGCACTGACCGCAGCTGAATTACCGATTGGCGTGGTGACCGCAACGCTCGGTGCACCGTTGTTTATTGCATTACTGGTGAAATCTTCACGCTAGCCTCGGCTGGTTATTTAACATCCACGATAGGAATCCAGAATGAGCATTTATCAAACTGAACTGGTTACGCTTGATGGGGAAAAAACCACGCTGTCACAGTGGCAGGGCAAGGTACTGCTGGTGGTCAACGTCGCCTCTAAATGCGGTCTGACGCCGCAATATGAAGAGCTGGAGAATCTGCAAAAAGCCTGGCAGGATCAGGGTTTCAGCGTGCTGGGCTTTCCCTGCAACCAGTTTCTTGAGCAAGAGCCGGGCAGCAGTGAGGAGATCAAAACCTTCTGCAGCACCACTTATGGCGTGACGTTTCCGATGTTTGAAAAAACCGAGGTTAATGGCGAACAACGCCATCCGCTCTATGCCCAGCTGGTGGCGGCACGACCTGACGCCGTGCGTCCGGAAGGCAGTGGTTTTTATGAGCGCCAGGTGAGCAAAGGCCGGGGCCCGAAAGCGCCAGGAGATATCCTGTGGAACTTCGAAAAATTCCTGATTGGCCGTGACGGCACGGTTATTCAGCGTTTTGCACCTGATATGACGCCGGAAGATCCGATCATTCTGGAGACCATCAAGCAGGCGCTGGCAAAATAAATGCTGTTGCGGTTGAAACAGGTAGCCGTCTCCGGACGGCTGCTGCCGTTTAGCAGTGCGCTGGATGCCGGTCAGCTGCTGCATCTGGTCGGGCCGAACGGTGCCGGCAAAAGCACCTTACTGAGCGTCATCGCCGGTCTGCAATCCGCTGACGGCAGCGTCGAGCTGGATCAGCGTCCGCTGGGTAACTGGCACGGCAGCGCGCTGGCGCAGGTGCGGAGCTGGTTGCCTCAGCAGCAGTTACCACTGAGCCAGATGCCGGTCTGGCACTATTTGCGCCTGCATCTGCAACCGGCTGATACCGGCGCGGATCGGCGCCTGACTACGCTGCTGCAACGGCTGCAGCTGGATGACAAGTTAACCCGTTTGTTGACCCAGCTCTCTGGCGGTGAGTGGCAACGCGTCCGGCTGGCTGCGGTCTGTGCCCAGATCGATCCGCAGATTAATCCGCGTGGCCGGTTACTGATCCTCGACGAGCCGCTAACCGCGCTGGATCTGGCCCAGCAGAAAGCGGTGGATGATTTAATTGCTGAGCTGTGCGCGGCGGGTATCAGCGTCATCGCCAGCAGCCATGACCTCAATCACAGCCTGCAACAGGCTGATTGCGTCTGGCTGATGCATCAGGGCCAGGTTGTGGCGCAGGGAACGCCTGCGATAGTACTGACGCCGTCGCAACTGACGCCGCTGTATCAGATTGCGTTTCGCCAGCTGGAAATAGAAGGGCGCACGCTGCTGACAGTGCTGCCCTGACACTTGCCACCCGGCGCGCTTTCCCGCTACATTAAGCCGGTCGTAACTTCTGATAAGGACATTTGGCGATGCGCCTGGCTTTGCTGCTTTGGGTTCTGCTACTGACGGGCTGCAGTCATCACGCGCCGCCCATTAACGGCCGTCTTTCCGATTCGATCACCGTGATTGCCCAGTTGAACGATCAGCTTGGCAACTGGCGTGGTACGCCTTATCGCTATGGTGGCATGAGCCGCAACGGCGTCGATTGCTCCGGCTTTGTTTATCTCACCTTCCGCGACAAATTCGCCCTGCAATTACCGCGCACCACTGCGGCGCAGAGCGATATCGGAACGCGGATCAGTAAGGACGATCTGCTGCCGGGTGATTTGGTATTTTTTAAAACCGGCCGCGGAGAAAATGGCTTACACGTCGGGATTTATGACACCGATAACGCCTTTATCCATGCCTCGACCAGCCAGGGCGTGATCCGGTCATCGCTGGATAATGTCTACTGGCGTAAAGTGTTCTGGCAGGCGCGGCGCATTTAACCGTGCGCCCATCCCGCCGACTTAAGTCCAATTTAAATCAGACCTTAACCCGCCAGTGAAAGTTTTATTTTAAATGACATTTATCCCGGCGGGATTTTATTAATCACAATGTCTGCCGGTTTAATTCCACTAATAACCGGGGTTTTATTAGTCCTATTTGGCTTAAGCGAGATTGTCAGACGGCAAACGGCGATGGAAGGCTAATTAAGTCCATCTCTTCAATGATTTGGTCCTATTGCCTGCCTGTATCCATTCATATAGGATATAACCATCGCCGCATATTCTGGCAGTAGAAATGAAAATTCACTTATCGGCCGACTATCAGTCGGAAATTTGGTTCTACCCTGCCTGTGATGTTGACGGGCGGCTGACCGCTGTCGAGCTGGTAACCCAGTTTGTGCATGAAAGTGCACCTATCACCCTGCCGCAGGACCTGCTGCTGCCGCAGCTGGACGAATCGCAGCAGCTGCGCCTGTTACAGAGTCAGATTGGATTACTGGAGCAGTATCGCGCGCTGTTTGAAACCCACACGGTTTCGGCATTAATTCGAATTGATGAGGGAATGGCGCGCACCCTGCTGGAAAGTGAATTGCTGATGCGGAAAATAAAGCAGCTTCCTTATGTGCGGCTGGATATCACTGAAACGTTTCCGCACCTCAGGCAGGGCAGAAATAATCCGTTGCTACAGAGCCTGCGGGCTGAATTTAATTTATCGCTTTCGCATTTTGGTGTCGGAAAATCACCGGCCAATGCAGTCTACGATAATTTATTTAACTGTATCAGTCTCGATAAAGGATTTATTCACTCGCTGGCCAAACGCGCCTCTTTCGTGCCGTTTATACAAAGCATTATCGATAACTTCCGATCCCATTGCGATCAGATCATTATTTGTGGCATTGACGATGAGGCGCTGCTGGACAAAGCCCTTCAGCTGAGCGGTGCGCATTTGCAGGGCGCGCTGTTCCCGGTGGTGAAATCAGATGCGCTATGCTCACTAATCAGTGCCGACAACCGCGTGCCATCCTCCCTGCATCCGTGCTGATGCGACCTGTTTAATCCCCGATATCAGCGTTACACTGAAGGTTTTAGCTGAACGACGTATCGCTGAGCGTCGCATGGGAGAAACAATGTCCACTGGCAAGCTTACCTTTGACAACACCTGGTTTCGCGAACTGACAGGGT
The DNA here is from genome assembly GCF_053474785.1 of Pantoea sp. PGP6. Classification (NCBI taxonomy): domain Bacteria; kingdom Pseudomonadati; phylum Pseudomonadota; class Gammaproteobacteria; order Enterobacterales; family Erwiniaceae; genus Pantoea; species Pantoea sp. PGP6. Next base: position 2,512,776 of record NZ_JBQBMA010000001.1, on the reverse strand, counting down.
GTTACACCGCGCTTACCCCCACGCCGCTGACAGGCGGACGCCTGCTCTATCATAACGCACCGCTGGCCGCCTCAATGGGGCTGGATGAGGCGCTGTTTACCGGTGACGGTCATGATGTCTGGCACGGCGCGGCCTTACTGCCCGGCATGCAGCCGCTGGCGCAGGTTTACAGCGGCCACCAGTTTGGCGTCTGGGCCGGGCAACTGGGCGACGGGCGCGGTATTCTGCTGGGCGAACAGCGGCTGGAAGATGGCAGCAAGCTTGACTGGCATCTGAAAGGCGCGGGTCTGACGCCCTATTCACGGATGGGGGACGGCCGTGCAGTGATCCGTTCCAGCGTGCGCGAATTTCTGGCCTCAGAGGCGCTGCATCATCTGGGTATCCCGACCACCCGGGCGCTGACGTTATCGATTGGCGATGAACCGGTCTATCGTGAAACGCCGGAACGCGGCGCCATGCTGATGCGGATCTCGCCGAGCCATCTGCGCTTTGGCCACTTCGAACATTTCTTCTACAGCCAGCAGCAGGATAAGGTGCAGCAACTGGCCGATTATGCGATCCGCCACCACTGGCCTCACCTGACAGAGGATGCTGAACGCTATCAACTGTGGTTTACCGATGTGGTCCTGCGCACGGCACGCCTGATCGCGCTGTGGCAAAGCGTCGGTTTCGCCCATGGCGTGATGAATACCGACAACATGTCGATTCTGGGCCTGACCATCGATTATGGCCCGTTCGGCTTCCTTGATGACTACCAGCCCGATTACATCTGTAACCACAGCGATTATCAGGGGCGCTACAGCTTCGAAAATCAGCCGATGATCGGCTTATGGAACCTCAACCGGCTGGCACATGCGCTGTCCGGGCTAATGACTACAGAGCAGCTGAAGCAGGCGCTGAGCGTTTACGAGCCGGAACTGATGCGGGTCTGGGGCGAACGGATGCGGGCTAAGCTCGGCTTGCTGACGGCGGAGAGCGGCGACAACGAAATTCTGACCGAACTGCTGGCGCTGATGACCAAAGAGCACAGCGACTACACGCTGACCTTCCGCTTGTTAAGTGAGACGCAGCAGGCTGAATCCCGTTCACCGCTGCGCGATGAGTTTATCGATCGTGAAGCCTTTGATGGTTGGTATCAGCGCTATCGTGCGCGGTTATTGCAGGAAGAGGTGCCCGATGCCAGCCGACAGGCAGTGATGAAATCAGCGAATCCGGCAGTGGTGTTACGTAACTATCTGGCACAGCAGGCGATTGATGAGGCAGAGCGGGGAGAGCAGGGCGCGCTGGCGCGATTGCACCAGGCGCTGCAGCAACCTTTCAGCGATCAGACGGCCGCTGAATATCGTCAACGGCCGCCAGACTGGGGTAAAACCTTAGAGGTGAGCTGTTCCAGCTAACTCAGAAACGGCAGGAGACTGCCTCGGCGAGCAGGGCAAGCACGGCTTCACTGTCCTGCCAGCCGAGGCAGGGATCGGTAATCGACTGGCCATAAACCAGCGGTTCACCGCCGACCACCTTCTGATTACCCTCTGCAAGGAAGCTCTCAATCATCACGCCGGCGACCGCACGCGATCCGGCTACGATCTGCTGCGCCACATCGGCCGCCACATCAAGCTGACGGCGATGCTGCTTCAGGCAGTTGCCGTGACTGAAGTCGATCACCAGCTGTTGCGGTAAGTTAAATTCTGTCAGGCTGGCCGCCGCGTCTGCCACATCGCTGGCGTGATAGTTAGGCTGCTTGCCACCGCGCAGGATCACATGGCCATGCGGGTTGCCGCTGGTCTGATAGATGGTCATCTGACCGAGCTTATCCGGTGACAGGAACATATGGCTGGCGCGGGCGGCACGAATCGCATCTACCGCAATGCGGACATTGCCGTCGGTACCATTTTTAAAGCCGACCGGACAGGAGAGTGCAGAAGCCATTTCACGGTGGATCTGGCTTTCGGTGGTACGAGCACCAATTGCGCCCCAGCTGATCAGATCGGCAATAAACTGTCCGATCACCATATCAAGAAACTCTGTCGCGGTCGGTAAGCCAAGGGCGTTGATATCAATCAGCAACTGGCGAGCAATGCCAATCCCGCGGTTCACGTCATAGCTGCCATCCAGATCGGGATCGGAGATCAGCCCTTTCCAGCCCACAACGGTACGCGGCTTCTCGAAGTAGGCGCGCATCACGATCTCCAGTCGATCCTGATAACGGACGCGCAGGGCATTCAGGCGTTCGGCATACTCCAGCGCCGCTTTTGGGTCGTGCAGTGAGCAGGGGCCGATAATCACCAGCAGACGTGGATCTTCACCGGTCAGGATGCGGGCAATACGCTGGCGGGCCGCCGTGACGTTATCAGCAATGGCGTCTGAGACAGGATGTCCGGCCGCAAGGCTGGCAGGCGTAATCAGGCTGCCAATGCGCGCGGTACGCAATTCGTCGGTTTTGTTCATGATTTTCTCGGAAACTATTCTTCGCAACGGTGAAATACCGGGAAGTGATGGTGGTCACAATAAACCATTAGCCTGCGAATTCAACCCGGGAATTAATAATGAAATCAAAACCGACGGCAGCGACGCTTTACATCGCGGCCGCGGGGAGACGCTTAGTACATGCGGCGGGTCAGGCCCATGATGTCGAGAATTTTGGTGGCGATCTCCTCCACCGAGTAGTTGGTGCTGTTGAGATAGCGGATCTGATGGGTGCGGAACAGCGCTTCCACTTCTCCCACTTCCAGCCGGCACTGGCGCATTGAGGCGTAACGGGTATTTTCCGCCCGCTCCTGGCGAATGGCGGCCAGCCGTTCCGGATCGATAGTCAGCCCGAACAGTTTATGCTGATGCGCGCGCAGCGCCGGCGGCAGTTTGAGGTTATCCATATCATCCGCGATAAAAGGGTAGTTGGCGGCACGGATACCAAACTGCATCGCCAGATAGAGGCTGGTGGGGGTTTTGCCACAGCGCGACACGCCCAGCAGAATGACCTGAGCGTCTTCCAGACCGCGCAGCGAAATGCCGTCATCATGCGCCAGGGTGTAATCAATCGCGGCGATACGCGCATCATATTTGCCGAGGTTGCTGGCATCCAGCCCGTGGGTGCGGTGAGCTACCGGTGCTGGCGATAATCCCAGCTCCTGCTGCAACGGGGCCACCAGCGCCTGAACGATGTCCTGACAAAAGCCTTCGCTCTGAACAATGATGTCGCGCACTTCCGGCGTAACAATAGAAAAGAACACCAGCGGCCGCACACCGCTCTGCTGATAAAGGGCATTGATCTGCGCTTTGACCGCCTGCGCCCGCTGAACATTTTCAACAAACGGCAGCGTCAGGCTGGTGATATTGACCGGAAACTGTGACAGCACCGCATGGCCCAGCACTTCGGCGGTGATGGCAGTACCATCGGAAATATAGAAAACGCTTCTGTCAGTCGTCATGACGGGTCAGCTTCTGCAAAGAATGAGCGGTCAGAAAGCGCCGCGAGATAAAATAAATAATCCATATTTCCCTGTTATGAATCTTTTAGTTGCATTATTAACGCCCTGTTTTAGCACATCAGTAAAAATGAAAGCGTGTTTCATTCCGCATAATTTGGCGGTCACTCTTTCGGGGACCGTAAATAGTCACCCTGCTTGTTGCGCAACAAAAAACAATTATTAAGTGACTGAAAAGCTGTCATTTACTGTTGCATCAGACAGTTAGCGAAAAATAAACCGCTTGCGCAACGGGTTATTCTGGCGTGCACAATTCCGAATCTGTTGCCAATATTCTGCTTTAACGATTCAACAGATCGTCATTGCCAGGGGCTTATGCCAGGCTGAACGGGTTGATTGCAGAATATTCCATGTGCCCATTCATTGATAAAGGATAAGCTCAATGTCCAATAAAGGCGAACAGCCGCTAGTGCTCTGGTATAACCAGCTTGGCATGCATGATGTTGATCGGGTGGGGGGCAAAAATGCCTCTCTGGGTGAAATGATTACTAATTTGTCGTCGCTTGGGGTCTCGGTTCCCAACGGTTTTGCGACCACCTCGTATGCCTTCAACCTGTTTCTCGATCAAAGCGGACTGAACCAGCGCATTTATGCATTACTGGATAGCACCGATATTGATGATGTTGATGCGCTGGCGAAAGCCGGTAAGCAAATTCGTCAGTGGATTGTTGAAACGCCGTTTCTGCCGGAACTCGAAGCGGCAATCCTTGAAGCCTACCAGCAGCTCTCGGCCGACGATGCCGAAGCCTCCTTTGCGGTTCGCTCATCGGCGACGGCTGAAGATATGCCCGATGCCTCTTTTGCCGGTCAGCAGGAAACCTTCCTCAACGTGCAGGGCATCGAGGCAGTGATGGTGGCGGTGAAGCATGTCTATGCTTCGCTGTTTAACGACCGTGCCATCTCTTACCGCGTGCATCAGGGCTATGACCACCGTGGCGTGGCTTTATCAGCGGGCGTCCAGCGAATGGTCCGTTCCGACCTTGCCGCTTCCGGCGTGATGTTTACTATCGATACTGAATCCGGCTTTGATCAGGTGGTATTCATCACCGCAGCGCTGGGCCTGGGTGAGATGGTGGTGCAGGGCGCGGTTAATCCCGATGAGTTCTATGTGCATAAACCGACGCTGGCGGCTGGCCGGCCGTCGATTGTGCGCCGCAATATGGGCTCGAAAAAAGTTCGCATGGTCTATGCCGATTCACTGGAGCATGGCGAACAGGTGCGGATTGAAGATGTGCCGGAAGCGGAGCGCGATCGCTTCTGTCTCTCTGATGACGAAGTGCAGGCGCTGGCGCAGCAGGCGGTGCTGATTGAACAGCACTATAAGCGTCCGATGGATATCGAATGGGCCAAAGATGGTCACACCGGCAAGCTGTTTATCGTGCAGGCGCGTCCTGAAACCGTCCGTTCAAACGGTCAGGTGATGGAGCGTTACACCCTGCAGGGCCAGGGCAGTGTGGTAGTAGAAGGCCGCGCAATTGGTCATCGTATCGGCGCCGGTGAAGTGAAGGTGATTCACGACATCAGCGAAATGAACCGTATCGAAAAAGGCGATGTGCTGGTGACTGACATGACCGACCCGGACTGGGAGCCGATCATGAAGAAGGCCTCGGCGATTGTCACCAACCGTGGCGGCCGTACCTGTCACGCGGCGATCATTGCGCGTGAGCTGGGGATCCCGGCAGTAGTCGGCTGTGGTGATGCCACCGATCGTCTGAAAGAGGGCCACCAGGTCACGGTCTCCTGTGCCGAAGGCGATACCGGTTATGTCTACGATCAGTTGCTCGATTTTGACGTCACCAGTTCGCAGGTTGATTCACTGCCGACGCTGCCGCTGAAAATCATGATGAACGTTGGCAACCCTGACCGCGCATTTGACTTTGCCTGTTTGCCGAATGAAGGCGTTGGCCTGGCGCGTCTGGAATTTATCATCAATCGCATGATTGGCGTCCACCCGAAAGCGCTGCTGGAATTTGATCAGCAGACCCCGGAACTGCAGCAGCAGATTCGTAAAATGATGAAGGGATTTGACGATCCGGTTGAGTTTTACATCGGACGCCTGACTGAAGGGATTGCCACACTTGGGGCCGCTTTTGCACCGAAACGGGTAATTGTGCGACTTTCGGACTTCAAAACCAATGAGTATGCCAACCTGGTCGGCGGTGAGCGTTACGAGCCGGAAGAGGAAAATCCAATGCTCGGCTTCCGGGGTGCCGGTCGCTATGTCGCCGACAGTTTCCGTGACTGCTTTGCGCTGGAGTGTGAAGCTGTGAAGCGGGTACGCAATGAGATGGGGCTGACTAACGTGGAGATCATGATCCCGTTCGTACGCACCGTCGATCAGGCGCAGGCGGTGGTTGAAGAGCTAGCCCGTCAGGGACTGAAGCGCGGAGAGAACGGGCTGAAGGTGATCATGATGTGCGAAATCCCGTCCAATGCCTTACTGGCGGAGCAGTTCCTGCAGCACTTCGATGGCTTCTCGATCGGGTCCAATGACATGACTCAGCTGACGCTGGGACTGGACCGCGACTCAGGGGTGGTTTCAGCACTGTTTGATGAGCGCAATGAGGCCGTCAAAGCCCTGCTGTCAATGGCGATCAAGGCAGCGAAGAAGCAGGGCAAATATGTCGGGATTTGCGGTCAGGGACCGTCGGATCATCAGGACTTTGCTGCCTGGCTGATGGAGGAGGGGATTGACAGTTTATCGCTCAACCCGGACACCGTCGTCGAGACCTGGGTAAGCCTGGCGCAGTTAAACAAATCTGCCTGACGGCAACCCTGATTCACCCGAAAAGGCCAGCTCTGCTGGCCTTTTCTATTTATGGCTGGCCAGTGACAGGCAAAAAAAAAGCCCATCACAGGGGATGGGCAAAGACTACACACAGCAATTCTTTACTTTACTCAGGGGAAAAAGGTTGTTTAGAAATCAGTGAGTTGATTTCGAACATAGGAAACATGTTATTCACCAGACCGGCTGACGTCTTTAAGAATCCTCTTATTAGTTTAAAGCCGATAATCTTTTGTCACCTTTTATGCTGCATTTCCCTTAAGAAACAGTGCAGAAAGTAATCTTTTTTAGCCCTGAATGGTCGATTCAGGGCTAAAGATGGCTTTTTTCTTAAAAACCGCTAATGAAAAATAAACTTTACGTGACGCAAAATAATTGGGGCGGTCAATCATCATTAACCGCCCTAACCATTGCTGAAGCAGATTTAATGCGGGGTTTCGTCGTGATCGGTGAGGGCTTCGGCCACGGCCAGCGGGTCATCGTCTGGCGCGGGCGCTTCATGCACCCAGACCGACACCAGGCGATAAGAGACTGCCAGCACCACCGGACCGATAAATAAGCCAATCATGCCGAAGGCGAACAGGCCGCCGATCACCCCGGAAAGGATCAATATCATCGGCAGGTCAGCACCCATCCGAATCAGCACCGGGCGCAGCACGTTATCCAGCGTACCGACCACGCAACTCCAGACCAGCAGTACGGTGCCCCAGGTGGTATCCCCACTCCAGTAGAGATAGATAATGGCCGGCACCAGCACCAGCAGCGGACCAATCTGCACCAGGCAGCAGAGGATCATCAGCACCGTGAGCAGCGTGGCGTAAGGAATGCCGGAGACCGCAAGGCCAATCCCGCCCAGCACGCCCTGCACCAGCGCCGTCACGACCACGCCCAGCGCCACGGCACGGATTGACTGCGCCGCCAGCAACACTGCTGCATCGCCCCGGCGACCCGCCATACGGAAAGCAAAATGGCGAATACCCTGCGCCGCCTGTTCACCACGCCAGTAGAGCAGCACGCTGAACAACAGCATGACCGCCAGATGGATCATAAAGCGGCCAAAATGGCCGGCCTGCGCCACAAAGAAGCCGGTGGTGCGGCCAATATAGGGTTGCACTTTGGCCATGATGCCGGAGCCACCGCCTTCCACCAGCGTGTGATAACTGGCGTAAAGCTTTTCGCCCACCATCGGCATATCGTTGAGCCACAGCAGTTGTGGCATCAGATGGCCTTGCGTCACCCAGGCGACCACTGGTGCGCTGTTATCGATCAGGCTGCTGACCAGCAGAGCGATAGGAATAATAAACAGCAGCAGCAACAGCAAGGTCATGGCAATCACCGCCAGTGAACGGCGTCCCCATAACAGCCGCTGCAGCCGGAGCATCAACGGCCAGGTGGCGATCACCACCATGCTGGCCCAGGCAAAACCCAGAATAAAGGGCTGCACCACCCACAAACAGGCGATGATCAGTAACAAAATGAACATCAGGGTAAAAAGTATCTGTGGTAAATCCATGTCCCGATACAGGCTTTTCATCATCGACTCATAACCTCGTCTAAATCCTTCATTGCCGGGCTCTCGGTGCCCGTTTTTATCATGATCTATTTAGTGCGGATTAAACAGAGCAGCAGGGAAAGGTTTTTCCCTTTCCTGAAAAAACGGCGGTCAGCCAAAAAATGTGATAAAACGAGGGACCGCAAACGCGCAAACGCAAACGTTTACAACATCTTCGGTTAGACAATAATGATCCCACAGATTTCGCAGGCGCCGGGCCTCGTTCAACTGGTGCTGACATTCCTTGAGTCGCTGAAAGAGCAGGGTTTTACCGGCGACACCGCCACCAGCTATGCTGACCGCCTTTCACTCTCTACCGATAACAGCATCTATCAGCTGCTGCCCGACGCGGCGCTGTTTCCGCGCTCAACCGCTGACGTTGCGCTGATCGCCCGGGTGGCAGGCGAGCCACGCTTTGAAAGCCTGGTCTTCACGCCACGCGGCGGTGGCACCGGCACCAACGGACAGTCGCTGAACCAGGGCATTATTGTTGATATGTCGCGCTACATGAACCGCATCCTCGAGATCAATACGGATGAGGGCTGGGTGCGGGTAGAAGCGGGCGTCATCAAAGATCAGTTGAACGCCTGGCTTAAGCCGTATGGCTTTTTCTTCTCGCCAGAACTGTCGACCAGTAATCGCGCGACGCTGGGCGGGATGATCAATACCGACGCCTCCGGCCAGGGATCGCTGGTGTATGGCAAAACTTCCGATCACGTCATTGGTCTGCGAGCGGTTCTGCTGGGGGGCGATATCCTCGATACCCGGCCGATGGCGACAGCGCTGGCTGAAACGATTGCCCGCACGGCAACCCCGGAAGGGCGCATCTATCAGCAGGTGCTAAGCCGCTGTCGTGAGCAGCGTGAGCTGATCCTCGAAAAATTCCCGCGGCTCAACCGCTTCCTGACCGGTTACGACCTGCGACATGTGTTCAGCGACGATATGCAAACCTTCGACCTGACGCGCCTGCTGTGCGGAGCCGAAGGGACGCTGGCCTTTATCACCGAAGCGCGGCTGGATATTACGCCGTTGCCTAAAGTGCGGCGGCTGGTCAACATCAAATATGATTCGTTCGATTCTGCGCTGCGTAATGCGCCATTCATGGTGGAAGCACAGGCGCTGTCGGTCGAAACCGTCGACTCAAAAGTGCTTAACCTGGCGCGTGAAGATATCGTCTGGCATTCAGTGCGGGAACTGATTACCGACGTGCCGGATAAAGAGATGCTGGGGCTGAACATTGTCGAGTTTGCCGGTGATAACGCTGCGTTGATCGACAGTCAAATCAGCCAGCTCTGTGCGCGGCTGGATGCGCTGATGGCGCAACAGCAGGGCGGCGTCATCGGTTATCAGCTCTGCGACGATCTGCAGGGCATTGAGCGTATCTATAACATGCGCAAAAAGGCGGTGGGGCTGCTGGGTAATGCCAAAGGCCGCGCCAAGCCGATCCCGTTCGTCGAAGATACCGCCGTCCCGCCGGAAAGCCTGGCGGATTACATTGTCGAATTCCGCGCCTTGCTCGATAGCCACGGACTGAGTTACGGCATGTTCGGTCACGTTGATGCTGGCGTGCTGCATGTCCGTCCGGCGCTGGATATGTGCGATCCGCAGCAGGAGATGATGATGAAGCAGATCTCCGACGAAGTGGTGGCCCTGACGGCGCGCTACGGCGGATTGCTGTGGGGCGAGCACGGCAAAGGCTTCCGCGCGCAGTACAGTCCGGCGTTCTTTGGCGAAACCCTGTTCAATGAGTTGCGCCGCATTAAATCGGCATTCGATCCGCATAACCGCCTCAATCCCGGCAAAATCTGCACCCCTTTTGACAGCCATGACGAGATGATGCAGGTCGATGCGGAGAAGCGTGGCACCTTCGATCGTCAGATTCCGCTCACGGTGCGTGACGAATGGCGCGGCGCGATGGAGTGTAACGGTAACGGCCTGTGCTTTAACTTTGATGTTCGCAGCCCGATGTGTCCGTCGATGAAGATCACCCGTAACCGTATCCATTCTCCCAAAGGCCGGGCGACCCTGACGCGGGAATGGCTGCGACTGCTGGCTAATCAGGGCGTGGATCCACTGATGCTGGAGAAGCAGTTACCAGAGAGCCGGCTTTCGCTGCGTGGGCTGATCGCCCGTACCCGCAACAGCTGGCACGCCAGTAAAGGGGAATACGATTTCTCGCATGAGGTCAAAGAGGCGATGTCGGGCTGTCTGGCCTGCAAAGCCTGCTCAACGCAGTGCCCGATCAAAATTGACGTGCCCAGCTTCCGCTCGCGCTTCTTACAGCTTTATCACACCCGTTATCTGCGTCCGGTCAGCGATCATCTGGTGGCGGCGGTTGAAAGCTACGCGCCATTAATGGCGAAGGCCCCCAAAACCTTTAACTTCTTTCTGCGCCAGCCGTGGCTGAAAGAGCTGAGCAAAAGCCAGATCGGCATGGTCGATCTGCCACTGCTCTCTTCACCGACGCTGAAACAGCAGTTGAGCGGCCATCCCGCCATGAACATGACGCTGGAACAGCTGGAACGGTTACCGGCGGCTGAACAGGCGAAATGCGTGCTGGTAGTGCAGGATCCGTTTACCAGCTTCTATGAGGCGCAGCTGGTGAATGATTTTATCCGGCTGATTGAGAAGCTCGGCTATCGACCGGTTCTGCTGCCGTTCTCACCGAATGGCAAAGCGCAGCATGTGAAAGGCTTCCTGCAGCGCTTCGCCCGGACCGCCAGCCGCACCGCTGATTTCCTTAACCGGGTAGCACGGCTGGGAATGCCGATGGTTGGGGTCGATCCTGCGACCGTGCTCTGCTACCGCGATGAGTATCGTCAGACGCTGGGCGAGGCGCGCGGTGATTTCAGCGTGCTGCTGGTGCATGAGTGGTTGCAGAGTGCGCTGGCGGAACGGGAAGTGCAGAGTACCACGGGCGAGTCGTGGTATCTGTTCGCACACTGTACCGAAGTGACAGCGTTGCCTTCCGCGCCGAATCAGTGGCAGGAGATTTTTTCCCGTTTTGGCGCAAAGCTGGAGAATATCAACGTGGGCTGCTGTGGCATGGCGGGCACCTACGGCCACGAAACGAAAAACCTCGAAAACTCGCTGGGGATCTACGCGCTCTCCTGGCATCCGCAGCTACAGCGCTTACCGCGTCAGCGCTGTCTTGCCACCGGTTACTCCTGCCGCAGTCAGGTCAAGCGGGTGGAAGGTAACGGCATGCGCCATCCGCTGCAGGCGCTCTTAACGCTAATGTAAAAAAATTGTGCGCGACGTCACGACGCGGCTGGATTAGAATATCCAGCCCGCGTGACGCACAAAGTCGCTTTGCAGCGCGGTGGCTTTATCCCATTCACCGATCATCGCCAGCTGATGGCACAGACGGGTCAGGGAGAGTCGCGCCAGTTGGTAGGCCTGAATGCGGAACAGGCGATCGCGATCGCTATTTCCCATCTCCTGCACCAGGCGATGATGCAGTTTGCCCATGGCATGCAGATAGCTCTGGTCATCTCCGTTCAGCTGGCAGACTTCTGCCATATCCAGACAGGTATCATTAAACTGACGTAATTGCTGAATGGTACAGTCGGCCCGGTCGAGTCTGGCCTGCGCCAGGTAGAAGTCGACGGTGATATCGCGTACCGAAAATTTGTATTCATCGATCTTATGCTGCAGCCAGGCAGAGACTGAAAGCGTCATAATGCCACCCTGAACGTGAATGATAATAATTATCATATTCATCCGGGCGAGGAATGCAATTGCTGCGGCAGAAAAATTTAACGATTTATCTGACCTGTCGGTATAATCGGAAATAACAATCTGTTTACATCGTAGAAAGGCGTAACCTATTAATAAGCACTTTTATGAAAAGTCATAATTTAAAAAAGAGTGCGTTATTAACAGGTTACAACAGGACTCTTCGCGTGGTCTGTCTCACCGCAAAGTGAGTTGAAGGGTCTATGCTTAATAAACAGGCGAAAAAAACAGCACAAGATGATTATCCCTGCAAAACAAGAGGTTGAAGTGATCGGTCAGATCACTACCATAGGGGGATAGCCTGAAAAGGTCCGGACTCAAGAGGTATCAACATGGCATCCGTTAATGCAGACTCTTTCTCACCCGACGATTTCGTCTGGAAAGGGCTGACGCTGACTGAAACCGCAGCGCAACAAATTCTCAATCTGGCTGCTCAGGACCCTGATGTCAAGGGGCTACGGTTAGGCGTGAAACAATCCGGCTGTGCCGGGTTTGGTTACGTCATGGATCTGGTGAAAGAGCCAGTCGATGACGATCTGCAGTTCTCGTTCCACGGCGCAACTCTGTTTGTGCCGCTTCAGGCGATGCCATTTGTTGATGGCACCGAAGTGGATTACGTTCGCGAAGGCCTGAATCAGATTTTTAAATTCAATAACCCTAAAGCTCAGCACGCCTGCGGGTGTGGCGAAAGCTTTGGCGTCGAGTAAGTGAAATATGTCACGACACAGCGAAACATCTGACGATGTACAAATCTGGGACGGCAAGCTCAACTATAAAGAGGGCTTCTTTACCCAACTGCAGACCGAAGAATTTGCGAACGGCATCAATGAAGATGTGGTGCGCGCGATCTCGGCCAAGCGTAACGAGCCAGAGTGGATGCTGGAGTTTCGTCTTAAAGCTTTCCGTGCCTGGCTTGAAATGGAAGAGCCTCACTGGCTGAAAGCGCATTACGAGAAACTCGATTACCAGGATTACAGCTACTATTCCGCACCGTCGTGCGGTAACTGCGATGACAGCTGCGCTTCTGAGCCGGGTGCGACCCAGGCATCAGGCAGCGCGCCGGCCAGCGATTACCTGACGCAGGAAGTGGAAAACGCCTTTAACCAGCTGGGTGTCCCGGTGCGTGAAGGTCGTGAAGTGGCCGTTGACGCTATTTTTGACTCCGTCTCGGTGGCTACGACCTATCGCGGCAAGCTGGCGGAGCAGGGCATTATCTTCTGTTCCTTCGGCGAAGCGATTCAGGAACACCCGGAGCTGGTGAAGCAGTATCTCGGCACGGTCGTCCCGGCCAACGATAACTTCTTTGCCGCGCTGAACTCGGCGGTGGCTTCAGACGGAACGTTTGTCTACATCCCGAAAGGCGTCCGTTGCCCGATGGAGCTGTCGACTTACTTCCGCATCAACGCAGCCAAAACCGGTCAGTTCGAACGCACCATCCTGATTGCCGATGAAGACAGTTACGTCAGCTACATCGAAGGTTGTTCAGCGCCGGTGCGTGACAGCTATCAGCTGCACGCGGCCGTGGTGGAAGTGATCATCCATAAAAATGCCGAAGTGAAATATTCGACGGTGCAGAACTGGTTCCCGGGCGGTGAAGGCGAGGGCGGTATCCTTAACTTCGTTACCAAGCGTGCGCTGTGTGAAGGTGACCACAGTAAAATGTCCTGGACGCAGTCTGAGACCGGCTCAGCCATTACCTGGAAATACCCGAGCTGCATTCTGCGCGGTGATTACTCGGTCGGCGAATTCTATTCTGTGGCGCTGACCAGCGGCCGCCAGCAGGCGGACACCGGCACCAAGATGATTCACATTGGTAAAAACACCAAATCGACCATCATCTCGAAAGGGATTTCGGCCGGTAAAAGTGAGAACACCTATCGCGGCCTGGTGAAGATCATGCCGACCGCCACCAACGCGCGTAACTTTACCCAGTGTGACTCAATGCTGATTGGCCCGGACTGCGGCGCACATACCTTCCCGTATGTTGAAACCCGCAATAACACCGCCCAGCTTGAGCACGAAGCCACCACCTCACGTATCGGCGAAGACCAGATGTTCTACTGTCTGCAACGCGGTATCAGTGAAGAAGATGCCATCTCGATGATCGTGAACGGCTTCTGTAAAGACGTATTTTCGGAGCTGCCGCTGGAATTTGCCGTGGAAGCCCAAAAATTGTTAGCCATCAGCCTTGAGCACAGTGTGGGCTGATGCCGTCACACGCGTTGCCGGAAGCAATGTGAAGGAATAAGTATGTTAAGCATTAAAGATTTACAGGTAAGTGTTGAAGATAAAGCCATTCTGCGTGGTCTGAACCTCGAAATTAAACCGGGTGAAGTCCATGCCATTATGGGCCCGAACGGCTCAGGTAAAAGTACGCTTTCTGCCACGCTGGCCGGACGTGAAGACTATGAAGTAACCGGCGGTTCGGTGACCTTCAAAGGTAAAGATCTGCTGGAGCTGGCGCCGGAAGAGCGTGCCGGTGAAGGTATCTTTATGGCCTTCCAGTATCCGGTTGAGATCCCTGGCGTGAGCAACCAGTTCTTCCTGCAAACCTCCGTTAACGCGGTGCGTAAATATCGTCAGCAGGAAGAGCTGGACCGCTTCGATTTCCAGGACTTTATCGAAGATAAAATTCACCTGCTGAAGATGCCGGAAGATCTGCTGACCCGTTCAGTAAACGTGGGCTTCTCCGGTGGTGAGAAGAAGCGTAACGACATTCTGCAGATGGCGGCGCTGGAGCCGGAACTCTGTATCCTCGATGAAACCGATTCCGGACTGGACATCGATGCGCTGAAAATTGTGGCCAATGGCGTTAACAGCCTGCGCGATGAGAAGCGTGCCTTCATCATCGTTACCCACTACCAGCGTATTCTGGATTACATCAAGCCAGACTTCGTACACGTTCTTTATCAGGGCAAAATCGTGAAATCTGGCGACTTCTCGCTGGTGAAACAGCTGGAGGAGCAAGGTTATGGCTGGCTTACCGACGAAGAGTGATTCTGCGCTGCAACAGTGGCATCACCTGTTTGAATCGCGCGGCGACCTGCGTTCGCTGCAGGCACAGCAGCACTGGCAGCAACTGATGCGGATCGGCTTGCCTACCCGCAAGCATGAGAACTGGAAATACACCTCGCTGGATACCTTGCTGGCGCAACAGTTTGTGCTGCCGCAGGCACCGCAAACGCTGAGCGCTGAGCAGGTCGATGCGCTGGCTCTGCCACTGGATGCGGTGCGTCTGGTTTATGTTGATGGCCAGTTCCAGCCTGCACTCTGCAGCCGCGACAGCGATCTGTTTGAGATTCAGCACAGCGTAGCGGCTGAACGTCGCCCACTGCCGGCCGCCGTGCAGCCGGAAGTCTTCCTGCACCTGACCGAGAGTCTGGCGGAAGAGGTGACCTTCCTGCGTCTGGCACGCGGCAAGTCGGCGGCCCGTCCGCTTTATCTGCTGCACATCACCAGCGGCCAGCAGAACGGGATGAACACGGTTCATCATCGTCATCATCTGCAGCTGGATGAGAGCGCTGAAGCAGAAGTGATTGAGCATTACGTTTCGCTGGATGGCAGTGCGCACTTCACCGGTGCCCGCTTTACCTTTGCCGTCGGCGACAATGCAAAACTGACCCACACCAAACTGGCGTTTGAAAGCAGCGAAAGTTATCACTTCGCACATAACGACCTGGTGATCGGAAGCGATGCGCAGGTCAGCAGCACCAGCTTCCTGCTGGGTGCGGGCCTGAGCCGTCATAACACCAGTACTCAGCTGAACGGTGAAAACACCCAGCTGGCGGTGAACAGCCTGGTGCTGCCGGTGCGTCAGGAAGTGGCGGATACCCGTACTTACCTTGAGCACAATAAAGGCTACTGCCTGAGCCGCCAGATGCATAAAACCATCGTGCGCGATAAAGGCCGTGCGGTGTTTAATGGTCACATCAAAGTGGCGAAGCATGCGCTGAAAACCGATGGACAGATGACCAACAACAACCTGTTGCTGGGACGTCTGGCCGAAGTGGATACCAAACCGCAGCTGGAAATCTATGCGGATGACGTTAAGTGCAGCCACGGCGCCACCATCGGTCGCATCGATGATGAGCAGATGTTCTATCTGCGCTCGCGCGGTATTGAGCAGGATGCTGCCCAGACCATGATCATTCATGCCTTTGCTGCGGAACTGACCGAAGCACTGGAGAATGAGGTATTGCGTCAGGCAGTGCTGCAGCGTATCGCTGAGCGCTTTCCTGGAGGCGACTCATGATGAACTTCGATCTCGAACGCATCAGGGAAGATTTTCCGATCCTGAAGCGTGAGGTCAACGGTCATCCGCTGGCCTATCTTGATAGTGCGGCCAGCGCACAACGTCCGCTGTCGGTAATCAACGCCGAAAGCCATTTTTACCAGCACGGCTATGCGGCCGTGCATCGTGGTATCCATACGCTCAGCCAGCAGGCGACCAGCGACATGGAGAACGTGCGCGATCAGGCGGCCCGTTTTCTGAATGCGGCCACGCAGGAAGAGATCGTGTTCGTCAAAGGCACCACTGAAGGCATCAATCTGGTGGCCAACAGCTGGGGCGGTGCTAACCTCCAGCCGGGCGATAACCTGATCATCACTGAGATGGAGCATCACGCTAACATCGTGCCGTGGCAGATGGTGGCACAGCGTACCGGTGCTGAAATTCGGGTTCTGCCGCTGAACGATAATGGCGAGCTGGCACTGGAGCAACTGGCGGGACTGATCGACAGCCGTACCCGGTTGCTGGCGGTGACGCACGTTTCTAACGTTCTCGGCACGGTCAACCCGGTGAAAGCGATCGTCGCACAGGCGAAAGCCGCGGGCGTGGTGACGCTGATTGATGGCGCGCAGGCGGTGATGCACGACAAAGTGAACGTGCAGGATATCGGCTGCGACTTCTACGTCTTCTCCAGCCACAAGCTGTACGGCCCGAACGGCGTCGGCATTCTCTATGGGCGTAAAGCGCTGCTTGATGAGATGCCGCCGTGGGAAGGGGGCGGATCGATGATCGACCGCGTACTGCTGCCAACCGGCACCACCTGGAACAGCGCACCCTGGCGTTTTGAAGCCGGTACGCCGAACACCGGCGGGATTATCGGCTTTGGCGCAGCGCTGGCCTACGTCGAGGCGCTGGGACTGGATACCATTCATCAGCGCGAAACGGCACTGATGAATTATGCGCTCGATAAGCTGGCCCCGGTACCGGACATCCGGATTTACGGCCCGCAGTCACGCGCCGGGGTGATCGCCTTCAACCTGGGCAAGCACCACGCATTTGACGTTGGCAGTTTCCTCGATCAGTACGGCATTGCGATCCGCACCGGTCACCACTGTGCGATGCCGCTGATGCACCATTACAATGTGCCTGCCATGTGTCGCGCCTCCTTCACCTTCTACAACAGTGAAGAGGAAGTGGATCGTCTGGCGGCCGGACTGACACGTATTCATCGTCTGCTGGGCGGCTGAACAGTTTTAACGGAGTGACAGATGGCGAACTTGCCAGAAAAAGAGAAACTGGTTCGTAACTTCAACCGTTGCGCCAACTGGGAAGAGAAGTATCTCTACATCATTGAGCTGGGTGCAAAACTTCCGGAATCATCCGAAAGCTTGCACCAGCCAGAGAATGCTATTTCAGGTTGTCAGAGCCAGGTGTGGATCAGGATGACGCCGCAGGAAGATGGCACCATCGCGTTTGAAGGCGACAGCGATGCTGCTATTGTTAAGGGCTTGATTGCCATCGTTTTTAGCCTTTATCAGAATCTGCCGCCGGCCGAAATCGTGGCGCTGGATGTGCGCCACTGGTTCGGTGAACTGGCACTGATGCAGCACCTGACGCCGACCCGGTCGCAGGGGCTGGAAGCGATGATTCGGTCTATTCGCCATACCGCTCAGAACCTCAGCTAAGCTACACTCGACAGACGCCATCCGGCGTCTGTTTTTTTATCTGACGAGAAAATTGCATGAAACCTGCTTTACGTTTAGCCGGTGCATTGCTGCTGACCTGTTTTGGGCTCTCTGCACCCGCATTTGCCACGGAATACCCGCTGCCACCACCTGACAGTCGCCTGATTGGCGAAAACGTCCTGACCCAGGTTCCTGACGACAAACGCCCACTGGAAGAGATTGCGGCTCGCTATCAGGTTGGCCTGCTTAGCCTGCTGGAAGCTAATCCCGGCACCGATCCCTGGCTGCCGAAAGCCGGCACACAACTCACTGTCCCGCTGCAGATGCTGCTGCCTGATACCCCGCGAGAAGGCATTGTAGTGAATCTGGCCGAGCTGCGGCTCTACTACTATCCCAAAGGCGAAGACAAGGTCATCGTCTATCCGATCGGTATTGGTCAGCTGGGGGCGGCAACCCCGGTGATGGTGACCCAAATCAGCCAGAAAACTCCTAACCCGACCTGGACGCCAACTCAGAATATTCGCAAGCGCTATGCCAAAGAGGGCATCACGCTGCCCGCGGTGGTGCCTGCCGGGCCGGATAACCCGATGGGGCTGTTTGCAATGCGCCTGGCGCGCGGTAGCGGCCAGTATCTGATTCATGGCACCAATGCGAAGTTCGGTATTGGTATGCGCGTCAGCTCAGGCTGTATTCGTTTGCGTTCAGAGGATATCGAAGCGCTGTTCAATTCGGTGCCGAAAGGTACGCGGGTGCAGATCATCAATCAGCCGGTGAAGTATGCGGTGGAACCGGATGGCAAACGCTACGTCGAGGTGCATCAGCCGTTATCGCACAACGATAAGGACGATCCACAAACCATGCCGTTAGCACTGAGTGGCGGGCTGAAGCAATTTATCAAAAGCGATAAGAGTGATAGCGCATTGATTAAAGCGAGCCTGACGCGCCGCTCAGGCATGCCGGTGCTGGTAAGCAGCGGTGAGCCGGTCCAGAGTGAAACAACGCCGCCTGCGGGGCTGGAGACGCCTTCATCGGCCTCTGCTGCGCCGGTTGATCGGGCTGAAGCCGAAACGGCCACGCCGTAAAGCCAGTTACGCGGGAAACCGCGTAAACGCAAAGCAAAAAAAATGGCGCCTTAAAGGCGCCATTTTTAAACCAGAACTCTTACTTACGGTAAGAGTGAGCCTGGTTGTCCAGACGCTGGTTAGCGCGAGCTGCGTCATCTTTAGCAGCCTGAACGTCTGAACGCACTGCGTTCACGTCGTTGCTCAGTTGGTCAACTTTAGCGTTCAGAGTCTGAACGTCAGAAGACAGCTGGTCGATTTTAGCGTTGCTTGAGCAACCAGCCAGCAGAGTTGAACCCAGGATTACCGCGCCCAGTACCAGTTTAGTACGATTCATTATTTATACCCTCTAGATTGAGTTAATCTCCATGTAGCGTTACAAGTATTACACAAAGCTTTTTAAGTTGAGAATAAATTTTTGATGAGAAGATGCTTAAATTTGATCGTTCGCTCAAAGAAGCAGCGGATCGCAGAAGATGATAAAAAAATTTAGCGAAAACAGAGAGATTTAATCGGATTAACCTTAATATAAAGTGAAATTGAATAGTTATTTTCGATTGGAATTTTCCGACATTTGTATTAAGTACAAATAAAAAAAGCGCCCGTGAAAGGCGCTTCTAAATAAATGGTGAAAATAGTTTTACAGGACGTGTACTGAGGCGGTGTTGGTAGTTCCGCTTGGTACTAATGCACCTGACACCAGCACCACCACGTCACCTTTCTGACCATAGCCACTTTCCAGTGCCGCTTCTTTACCCAGACGATAGAAATCGTCGGTAGAAGCGATCTCGGTTACCAGACGGGTCTCAATCCCTTTACTCAGGATCAGCTGACGCGCGGTAGTGGCATTGGTGGTCAGCGCCAGGATAGTGGCGTTCGGGAAGTACTTACGTACTGCCTTAGCTGACTTACCGCCTTCAGTCGCGACCACAATCAGTGGGGCTTCCAGTTTCTCAGCGGTTTCAACTGCACCACGGCAGACCGCTTCGGTGATACGCAGCTTGCGGGTGTCGTTCTGGCTATCGATGCGGGACTTCATCACGCGGTCGGTACGCTCACAGATAGTGGCCATGATGGTCACTGACTCAAGCGGGTATTTCCCTTTGGCGCTTTCACCTGACAGCATAACCGCATCAGTACCGTCGAGGATGGCGTTTGCCACGTCGCCCGCTTCAGCACGGGTAGGGCGTGGGTTTTTGATCATCGAGTCAAGCATCTGAGTAGCGGTAATCACCACTTTGCGCGCTTTGTTACACTTCTTGATCATCATCTTCTGCGCGAAGATTACTTCTTCAACCGGGATTTCAACGCCCAGGTCGCCACGCGCAACCATGATGCCGTCTGATGCTTCGAGAATTTCGTCGAAGTTATTCAGGCCTTCCTGGTTCTCAATTTTAGAGATGATCTGGATGTGCTCACCGCCGTGCTGCTTCAGGTGCTCACGAATTTCCAGCACGTCTGAACGCTTACGGATGAACGACGCAGCAACGAAATCGACGCCTTGCTCACAACCGAAGATCAGGTCGCGCTTGTCTTTTTCTGCCAGCGCTGGCAACTGGATAGAAACGCCTGGCAGGTTAACGCCTTTGTTTTCACCGAGGTCGCCATTGTTCAGCACTTTACACACCACGGTGTTTTCGGTGACTTCAGTCACTTCCATACCGATCAGGCCATCGTCGACCAGCACGGTGTTACCGATTTTCAGGTCAGCAGTAAAGCCAGGATAGGTCACCGCAACGCGCTCGCTGTTGCCGATCACGCTCTGGTCGGTGGTGAAGGTAAAAGTCTGACCCGCTTTCAGCGGCGCATCATTTCCACCTTCCAGTTTCATGGTGCGGATTTCAGGGCCTTTGGTGTCCAGCAGGATAGCCGCCTGACGACCGGTTTTTTCCATCACGGCACGCATGTTGGTGATGCGCTGGCCGTGCTCGGCGTAGTCGCCGTGGGAGAAGTTAAGACGCATAACATTCATGCCGGCTTCAAGCAGCTGAGTCAGCATCTCTTCTGATTCGGTTTTCGGGCCGATAGTACAAACGATCTTAGTCTTTTTCATGACGGGTTATCTGTAAGTTGTGATGGATGATAAAGGGCGAAATCCGATGGCAATGCATCGAAGTGAGAATTCTGTTTGAAATCGAAACGGGCTATACAGAGTAAGAATAGGTGACGAAGGCCAGGCGTGCAGGGAAGTTGTGCGGTTACGGTTGGTAACCACCTTCTGAGTGTTGCGCAAATTATCTGAGTTATCGCAATAGGCACGTGATCGCTGAAACCTTTCAAGTGGACAACGCGGCACAGTATAGTCGCTAAGTATGCGAAAACCAATCGAAAAGCAGTTCCGGAAAAGATGTAGATCAATAAAAGGGGGATTTGCGCAAGCGGGAGAAATTCTGAAAGTGGTGCGTTCTAATGGACTCGAACCATCGACCCCCACCATGTCAAGGTGGTGCTCTAACCAACTGAGCTAAGAACGCTTACAGGAAATGGTGCGTCCGAGTGGACTCGAACCACCGACCCCCACCATGTCAAGGTGGTGCTCTAACCAACTGAGCTACGGACGCACTTGGTGCGCTCTAATGGACTCGAACCATCGACCCCCACCATGTCAAGGTGGTGCTCTAACCAACTGAGCTAAGAGCGCAACACGCTGTCTGGGCGACAGCGGGGACGAATATTAACGGCAGCCGATGAGGCTGGCAAGGGGAAAAATGGTTTTTTCACCGTGACTGAACAGCAACTGTGCTATGCGTCGTTTTTTTAGGCGTCGCGGGCCTTTTACCGCCCGCTCAACCGGTTAGCGCGCAGCGCGCGTCAGGATCACCTCGGCAGGTGACTGTTGCAGGCGCCTGATCCGCCAAATCATCATTACCGCCGCAGACGTCAGGCCGACAATGAAGCCGCACCAGAAGCCTGCCGGCCCCATCCGCGGCACCAGCCAGTCGGTCAGCGCCAGTAAATAACCGGCCGGCAGGCCCAGCAGCCAGTAGGCGATAAAGGTGATAAAGAAGATCGAGCGGGTATCTTTATAGCCGCGCAAAATACCGCTGCCAATCACCTGTATCGAGTCAGAGAACTGATAGATGGCCGCCAGCAACATCAACTGCGCCGCCAGCGTCACCACTTCCGGGTTGTCGTTATACAGCAGGGCGATCTGATGCCGGAAGGTCACGGTAAACAGCGCGGTCAGCGCGGCCATGCTGATGCCGACGCCCTGGGCAGTCCAGGCGGCGACTTTGGCCTGCTCGGTTGACCCCTGACCCAGCCGATAGCCGACCCGGATAGTGGTTGCCACGCCCAGCGACAGCGGCAGAACGAACATCAGTGAACTGAAGTTCAGCGCGATCTGATGGCCGGCTACGTTAACAATACCCAGCGGCGACACCAGCAGTGCAACCACAGCAAACAGCGTGACTTCAAAGAACAGCGCCAGCGCTACCGGTAAGCCCAGCGTCATCAGACGGGTCAGAATCGGACGCGAAGGCGGTGACCAGCTGCTGGTCAGATGGATATCGCGCATGGTTCTCATCCGGCGTACCCAGAAGCGCATACAGATGAACATCACCCAGTAGACCGAGGCCGTTGCCACGCCACAACCCACGCCGCCCAGCGCCGGCATGCCGAAATGGCCATAAATAAAGATGTAGTTCAGCGGAATATTGACCATCAGGCCGAGAAAGCCCAGCACCATACCCGGCTTGGTTTTCGACAGGCCTTCACACTGATTACGCAGTACCTGGAAAAACAGATAACCCGGTGCGCCAAACAGCAGGGCATGCAGATAGCCTTCTGCTTTCAGCGCCAGCAGCGGATCGATGTCATGCATCGCCCGGATTAAGTAGCCGGCATGCCATAACAGCACCATAATCAGCAGCGAGACGAACAGGGCCAGCCAGTAACCCTGGCGAATTTGCTCGGCGATGCGTTCGCGGCGGCCAGAGCCGTTGAGTTGCGCAACCGTAGGCGTCAATGCAAGCAGAAGACCATGACCAAACAGGATGGCCGGAAGCCAGATAGAGGTGCCGACAGCGACGGCGGCCATATCCGTGGCGCTGACGGCGCCGGCCATAATGGTATCCACAAATCCCATTGCGGTTTGAGCCACCTGAGCAAGGATGACCGGAATCGCAAGGGCAAGCAATTGACGCGCTTCTGTTAAATACTTCTGCACGTTAACACCTGAATAGTTAAATGAAATAATGGCGGGGCAGGGAAGCCCCAGGAATTGCGTCAGCTAGTGTAACTGGCGATACCGGATTCGCCAATCTTTGTCACTGCATGCGTTTTGCTACGCTGTAAGGCTACGCCGCTGGCTGAAAGCTAACAGCGGACGTGAGCTGTGATAAACTAGCGCAAACTTCGCAGAGGCAAAGACTATGTTTACCGGTATTGTGCAGGGCACCGCAGAAATAGTGTCCATTGAAGAGAAAGAGCTTTTTCGTACTCACACCGTCAGGTTGCCGGAAGAATTATTGCCGGGCCTGGCACTGGGCGCATCGGTGGCACACAACGGCTGCTGCTTAACCGTGACGGCTATTGAGGGTGATCGGGTCAGCTTTGATTTAATAAAAGAGACGCTGCGCGTCACCAACCTGGGCGATTTACGCCAGGGGGATGTGGTCAATATTGAACGCGCCGCGAAATTCAGCGATGAAATAGGTGGACACCTGATGTCCGGTCATATTATGACCACCGCTGAAATCTGCAAAATTATCCAGTCGGAACATAACCGTGAAGTGTGGTTTAAGATCCAGGATCCGACCCAGATGAAATATATCCTGCACAAAGGCTTCGTCGGCATCGACGGGATAAGCCTGACGGTAGGGGATGTAACCCGTACCAAATTCTGCGTCTATCTGATCCCGGAAACGCTGGAGCGCACTACCCTGGGGGCCAAAACCTTTGGCGACCGGGTTAATATCGAGATTGATCCGCATACTCAGGCGATTGTCGACACCGTTGAGCGGGTATTAGCGCAGCGTGATGCGGCGGCGGCGATGAATATGCTGACCGGGCAACCGACGGCAGAAAGCTAAAAAAAGAAGGCGCATCAGCGCCTTTTTTAATGGTTAATCCGGTCCACGACTGCCTCAACGCGCCACGCGTAATCCGCCTTCCACGCCCCGACTGAAGACCACCTGCCATAACTGAATGTCACGTGCGCGGAATGCGCCAGCACAGGCATTAAGGTAGTAAGAGAACATACGCTTAAAGCGTTCACCGTAGCTATCCGCCAGCTGCGGCCAGGCCTGAATAAAGCGTTCATACCATGCCATCAGGGTCGTGTCGTAATCTGCGCCAAAGTTATGCCAGTCTTCCAGAATGAAATGCGGCTCACTGGCGTCAGCAATATGTCGTACCGAAGGCAGACAGCCATTCGGGAAAATATATTTATCGATCCACGGATCCACATTCATATCGGTCTTAATCGCACCGATTGTGTGCAGCAGGAAAATACCGTCTGGCTTTAAATTACGATCGACGACATCAAAATAGGTGGCGTAATTTTTAGGACCGACATGTTCAAACATTCCGACCGATACAATACGGTCAAACTGTTCATTCAGATCGCGATAGTCCTGTAATAGAATGGTGACGTCTAATCCTTCACAGCGCTGCTGCGCCAGTTTCTGCTGTTCAGCCGAAATGGTGACACCATGCACTTTAACGCCATAATGACGTGCGGCAAATTCTGCCAGTCCGCCCCAGCCGCAACCAATATCCAGCAGCGACATGCCCGGCTCCAGCGCTAATTTGCGGCAAATCATATCCAGCTTTGCTTCCTGCGCGGCGGCGAGCGTGGTGGCTTCCTTCCAGTAGCCACAGGAGTACTGCATATAAGGATCGAGCATCAGAGAAAACAAATCGTTTCCTAAATCATAATGCTCTTTACCGACAATCCAGGCGCGTTTTTTCGACTGGAGGTTGGTTAAGCGCGCCGCGGCAATACGCAGCGTATCTTTAAAATGATGTGGAAGTTGCTGGTCCAGTTTATGTTTGAGCACGTGGTGGAAGAATATATCCAGCCGATCGCATTCCCACCAGCCGTCCATATAACTTTCGCCCAGACCCAGCGATCCCTCCTGCAAAACACGTTTAAAGAAGTCAGGGTTTTTAACCTGAATATCCCAGCTACGTGAGCCATTAATTTCGATATCTGCTTTATCCAGCAGTTCATGAACGATGCGATACCAATGGTTTTCTTCGAGGCTCACTTCTTCTACATACGATGAACTCATAGCTTCTCCACCACCTGTCCAATCTTAACCTGAAAAAGAATAGTCAATTTCTTCAGGAATTGAGAAAAGTCACGGATGACTCCGTAAACCAGATATCTGGCGTGATACAGAGGATTAAAACGGTGCAAAACGATCCGGCGCGATAACCCTAACCTGCGCGCAGACGCCATCCCGGCAACCCGGTTGCCAATCAATGTGTAACGTTATTATGTTGTTGATTTGTTGCAGAATTATTGACCCGAATGAGTATATTCTCACGCGGGTCAATATTCAATGACTTATTGTTAGCTTGCTAACTAAAAAATCATTGCTTCAGTGATTATCCTGGCAGGCGGTAGAGGGGGTGGCAACATCAGATTGTGCGTTTGCAATACGCTGCATCACGAAGCCGAGCAGGGCAAGCAGGATAGTCAGCGCCATCATCAGGGTAGTGGTCAGCAGCGGCTGCGTCAGTCCGGCCGAGACGGCCAGGCTGGCGGCGAAGCATAATCCCAGTTGCAGAGTATTCTGCAATGCTGCCGCTTTACCGGTGGCGTCAGGGAAAGGCATCAGCGCAGCGGAAACCACGATCGGGTAGATGGCACCATTGGCCAGCGCCATGCCGCAGAACGGCAGCAGCAGGCTGACCAGCGTACTGTGGCCGGAAAGCGCAACCGCAAACAGCGCCAGAATGCTCAGGCTGTAGATCGCCAGCAGCCACGGCAGCAACTGTGCACCAGCAAAACGGTTGAGCAGGGCGCGGCAGCCGAAACCGCCAATCAGGAATGCAAAGGTTTGTGGCAGATAGCTCAGACCGATGTCGGCTGGCGTCAGGCCCAGATCGGCCAGAATAAACGGCGAGCCGGTCAGCCAGGCAAAAAAGCTGGCGGAACAGGCGGAGTAGATCAGCACGTTGCCACTGTAGACCCGCGACTTCAGCAGAGTGAAAAAGCCAGGCTGTGCGCCTTGCTCACCTTTGGCTTTACGGCTGGCCGGCAGACGCAGGGTAGTGAGGATCAAGGCCACGGCAATCAGCGTCAGCACCAGAAAAATAGACCGCCAGTGAAAATGGCTGATCAGCCAGGCGCCCAGCAACGGCGCCAGCGCTGGCGAGAGTGCCACCAGTGGCATAATGGTGGCGAACACCTTGTTGGCGCGCGCCGCCGGATAACGATCCACAACCAGCGCCTGCCAGCTAACGGCTGCGGCACAGACGCCGATCGCCTGAATAAAGCGCAGCGCCAGCATCAGATAGATATTATTGACCCACAGCATACCGGCGCAGCCGACGGCAAACAGCGCCAGTCCGGCCAGCAATACCGGCTTGCGGCCGATGCGATCTGACAGCGGTCCCCAGAACAGCTGACCGCAGGCAAAGCCCGCCAGGAACAGGCTCATACTGGCGCTGATCAGGCCGGGTGAGGTGTTAAAAGTTTGCTGCATCGCGCCGAAGGCGGGCAGGTACATATCGGTGGCTAAAAAGCCCAGCATGCTCAGCAGAGCGAGATAAGGCATAAATCCTTTTGACGGTGACATCTGATTCTCATTTTGCAGGTTGAACGCGGCAGAGTGTAAAAGGTGCGTTTGCCGCTGTGAAACGCTAATATTTGCCGGTTGCTGTTAAAAAAATTGAAGGCAGATTATGTGGTCAGAATATGCATTAGAGGTGGTGGATGCGGTGGCGCGCGGTGGCAGCTTCAGCGCCGCGGCGCAGGAGCTGCATCGGGTGCCATCTGCTATCAGCTATACCGTGCGTCAGCTGGAAACGTGGCTGGCGGTACCGCTGTTTGAGCGCCAGCATCGCGAGGTGGTATTAACCCCCGCTGGCGAGCATTTTGTCCGTGAAGGGCGCAGCGTTATCAAAAAAATGCTCGCCACCCGCCGCCAGTGTCAGCAGCTGGCTAACGGCTGGCGTGGACAGCTGAGTATTGCGGTCGACTGCATCGTCAAGCCGCAGCGCACCCGGCAGTTAGTCAAAGATTTTTACCGCCATTTCCCCGACATGGAGTTGCACATCAGTTATGAAGTGTTTAACGGCGTCTGGGATGCGCTGGCGGATGATCGGGTTGAAGTGGCCATCGGCGCCACTCAGGCGATACCGGTCGGCGGACGCTTTGCCTTTCGCGACATGGGGACGCTCAACTGGCGCTGCGTGGTGGCGAACCACCATCCGCTGACTGGCGTGAGTCAGATTGATGACGACACCCTGCGCAGCTGGCCGTCGCTGGTGCTGGAAGATACCTCACGCGCGCTGCCACGCCGGATGACGTGGACGCTCGACAATCAGCGTCGTCTGGTGGTGCCGGAATGGCAGACCGGCCTGGATTGCGTGCTGGCGGGATTGTGTGTGGCGATGGTGCCGGGGCATCTGGCGCGGCCATTACTGGACAGCGGAGCGCTGGTGGAGCTGACGTTGCCGGTTGCATTTCCGGACAGCCCCTGTTGCGTAAGCTGGGCGGAAGATCGCGCATCACCGGCGACGGGCTGGTTACTCAGCTATCTGGGTGATGCGCAAACGCTTAATCAGGAGTGGTTAAGCGAAGATTAACGGCGATAGTCGCGGAACGGACCGTCAGCCACGGAACGACGTTCAATCAGCGTCGGATGCACTTCGATGGTCTGAGAAACCTCTCGTTTACTGGTGATGCGGTCAAGCAGCATCTCCAGCGCTTTCTCACCCAGTTGTGCTTTTGGCTGATGCACGGTAGTCAGCGCAGGCGCGAAGTAGCGCGCGTTGCGCACATTGTCATATCCGATCACCGAAATGTCCTGCGGCACCCGCAAACCCATCTCATCGGCGGCGCAAATCGCGCCCATCGCCATGATATCACCACCGCAGAACACCGCGGTCGGGCGCTGTTTCTGCGACAGGATCTGCTGCATCGCCTGATAGCCTGATTCCGGTTCGAAGTCGCCCTGCACGATCCATTCGGCACGCGGCTGAATGCCGGCTTCTTCCAGCGCCTTGAGGAAACCAGCATGACGTCCGCCGCCGGTGTTGCGCTCCATCTGACCGGGAATCGCGCCAATCTCACGGTGACCGCGCTCAATCAGATAACGTCCGGCCAGATAGCCGCCCTGAAACGCATTATCCAGCACCGTGTCGGTGAAGTCGGCGCGTGACTCGCCCCAGTCCATCACCACCATCGGGATATTACGATTTTCTTCCAGCATCTTCAGCAGATCGTCCGGATACTCAGAACACATTACCAGCAAACCATCGACGCGCTTCTGCGCCATCATGCTGAGATAGGCTCGCTGCTTTTGCAGGTCGTTATGCGCATTGCCCAGAATCAGGGTGTAACCTTTGTCGAAGCAGTGATTCTCCACCGCCTCAATAATTTCAGCAAAGTAGGGCGCTTCGCTCGAGGTTGCCAGCAGGCCCAGCGTTTTGGTGTGATTCACTTTCAGGCTGCGCGCTACGGCGCTCGGCGAATAGTGCAGTTCCTGAATCGCCTGCCAGACGGCGTTGCGCGTCTCTTCAGCGACAAAACGCGTTTTGTTGATGACGTGCGAAACGGTGGTCGTTGAGACGCCGGCGCGTTTTGCCACATCTTTAATTGTTGCCATTAAAATCGGACTCCAGGGCTTATCTAACGCAATGATAAGCATAATGTTAAACGTTTGCGTCTGCTCAGGGTTTTCTCCGCAATTATGCAGCTTTTCTGGCCGGTAAACAGGCGTCTGGCGGGTAATGAGCGCCTGAAAAGGAGAGCAAACGGAACCGGGGCTGCGCGCGTTGCGCAACAAAGGCAGGATTCTAACAAGGCTGGACGGATAAAACGAGATTTTTACCGGCCCGTATGGGAAAATGGCTTATCCCTACAAAATGTGTGACTAAGGAGCGGTAAATGAGTACAGATTTGAAACTGGCCCTGATGACCACCGTCGGCTGTCTGCTGATGATTGTCGCCTTTAGCTTTACAGCTGTGCTGCACTAATGAAAAAGCCGGGCATCGCCCGGCTTTTCTCTGTCTGGTTATTCGCGTAGCGAATCCGCTTAACGAATGGTTTTCGGCGTCATCACCCGACGCGCGCCGATGTAGTGACGCTGCCAGTAATCTTCACCCAGCGCACTGATCTGAATATCTTTGCCGGTGCGTGGCGACTGAATAAATTTGCCGTTGCCGAGATAAACCCCAACGTGATCGGCGGTGCCGCGACCATTAATCCGGAAGAAGACTAAATCGCCTTTCTCCAGCGACTCACGTTTTACCGGCGCGGCGTCGCGCAGGTGGTACATCTCATTGGCGGTACGCGGGATCTTAAATTTAACCAGATCTTTATAGGCGTACCACACCAGACCGCTGCAGTCGAAACCGGTGTGCGGTGAGGTGCCGCCCCACTGATAGGGTTTACCCAGCTGGCCCATCAACTTGGTCATCGCCGTCTCGCGCGCCTTCTGGTAGCGCTGGCGATGTGACTTGCTCATTTTAATGGTGCCGGTGTCACCGCTGTCATTGCTGCTGGCGTCAGCCGTTTTAAGCAGACGCTGATGGCCGTAGCGTTTCTTACTGGCGGTTTTGAGCAGGGTTTTGCTTTTCTTTGCGGGAAGATGACTGGCGGTGAGTTCGCTTTTTTTCTGTTTTTTGAGTTTGAGCTTCTGGACCGGGCTGACGCGTGTTTTCTTCGCCGACGTTTTCAACGGGCGACGCTTGCGGCGCTCATCTTCGCGCGCACTCTTTTTCTCTGCTTTATGCGAACTGACATTCACCGGCGCCTGCGGGGAAGCAGAAGCGATGTTGAAGAACAGTTGCGCAAAGGCAAGGATGAAAAGCGTAATGATTAAACGCATAGTCCGGTTTTAGTTAAGTTGTCAGGGCCACTACGCACCGCGACAAAGTTGGGAAAAATCTGATCCAGGATCAGCGCCGAAGCCATTCTAGTCCAGTTCACCTGAAAACCGTAACGCCTTTTTTTATTAATCTTTCGGCCTCGCCCGTTTGCGCTGAAAATGAGCATTTTCAGCGTCTTATATCTACAAAACTATTGCAAATTATTAATATGTTACTTGTAGTTAATAATCGGGAGTTAACAGGGCCGAAAAGAGGACTTAACAAACATGGCGATTTAATCGGGTAACCCCCAAAATCTCGTTTTCAGTCCTGGTGCGAAGTCGCTACAATAAACAAACACGAAGTGACGAATTAAGGAAGGCAATTATGAGTACTGTAGAAAAAATTCAGCGCCAGATCGCAGAAAACCCGATCCTGCTGTACATGAAAGGTTCCCCGAAACTGCCAAGCTGCGGTTTCTCTGCGCAGGCGGTACAGGCGCTGTCAGCCTGCGGTGAGCGTTTTGCTTACGTGGATATTCTGCAGAACCCAGACATTCGTGCAGAGCTGCCGAAATATGCCAACTGGCCAACCTTCCCGCAGCTGTGGATTGATGGCGAACTGGTCGGCGGATGTGACATCATCGTCGAAATGTTCCAGCGCGGTGAACTGCAGTCGCTGATTAAAGAGACCGCAGAGAAGTTTAAAGAAGCGGAATAAAACAAAAAGGCCGACATCGCGTCGGCCTTTTTCATTGCAGATTCTTCAGTCAGCGCTCGCGGCTGCTTCGCCTTCGGCGAAGGGCAGGGGCCAGCCACCCAGCCGTTTCCAGCGATTCACCAGTTCACAGAACAAAATAGCGGTCTGCTGAGTATCATACAGCGCCGAGTGTGCCTGGGTGCTGTCAAACGCCATACCCGCGGCTTTACACGCCTTCGCCAGCACGGTCTGTCCGAGCACCAGTCCGCTCAGCGCCGCGGTATCAAAGGTGGCAAACGGGTGGAAAGGATTGCGCTTCAGACTGGCACGCTCGGCGGCCGCGTTCATGAAGTTCAGATCAAACGTCGCATTATGCGCGACCATAATGGCGCGATTGCAGCCGGTATCCTTAATGCCTTTACGCACCATCTTAAAGATGGCGTGCAGCGCCTCATATTCACTCACTGCGCCGCGCAGCGGATTGCTGGGATCGATACCGGTGAACGCCAGCGCTTCAGGATGCAGTAGCGATCCAACAAACGGTTCAACGTGAAAATGCAGCGTCTGGTCGAGATGGATCCAGCCCTCATCATCCATTTTCAGCGTGGTAGCGGCAATCTCCAGCAGCGCGTCGGTCTGCGCGTTGAAGCCGGCGGTTTCGACGTCGATGACCACCGGATAGAAGCCACGGAAACGTTGATTGAGTGCATTGGGGGAATTCGATTCAGACATCAGGATCTCATTGCAGAAAAAGGGCAGCGCGCATTATGGCAAAAATCTGGCCCGGGTGCAGCAGATGAAGAGGAGCAGAAGAGGTCAGCCCACCCGACAGGGCAGGCTGAAGAGCAGGCTTAGTTGCCCAGGCCGTGACCGGCGTGTTTGTTCTCGATCAGTTCGATTTTATAACCATCGGGATCTTCAACAAAGGCGATGATGGTTGAGCCACCTTTCACCGGACCCGCTTCACGTGTGACGTTGCCGCCATCGTTACGGATTCGTTCGCAGGCTGCAGCAACGTCGTCGACGCCCAGCGCGATGTGACCGTAAGCGTTACCGAGGTCATACTTATCAACGCCCCAGTTGTAGGTCAGTTCGATCACTGCGCCTTCGCTCTCTTCGGTATAGCCAACAAACGCCAGCGTATACTTATATTCGGTATTTTCACTCTGACGCAGCACGCGCATGCCCAGCACGCGAGTGTAGAAGTCGATTGAGCGTTGCAGATCGCCAACGCGCAGCATGGTATGAAGTAAACGCATAACATCCTCTTTAATAATCAAAACGCCATCGCCGGATGACACAAGCGCTAAGTATAGCGATCAAAATCGCCAATGAATAATGGCTGCCATCATCCCGGATGGCAGCCCGCTCTCTTACAGCGTTGGGTAATCGATATAGCCTTCAGCACCGCCGCCGTAGAAGCTCTCCGGACGCTGCGGGTTGAGTGGCGCATCCTGCTGCAGGCGCTCCACCAGATCCGGGTTGGCGATGTAATCGCGACCAAACGCGACCGCGTCGATCAGACCACGCGCAATCAGGTCGTCCGCTTTCTCAACGGTGTAGGCACCCGCGCCGATGATTGCGCCAGGGAACAGGTTACGAACTTTCTCACGGAACGCGTCGCTGTATGGCTTACCGCCGGCCCAGTCAGGCTCGGAGAGGTGCAGATAGGCGATATTGCGCTTCGCCAGTTCACCGATATACCACAGCGCCGCTTCTTCTTCATCCGGACCGTTATCCAGATTCTGGAAGCTGCCGATCGGCGATACGCGGATACCAATCCGGTCGGCTGACCAGTTAGCGATTACGGCATCAACCACTTCCAACGCGAAACGGCCACGTTTTTCAATGCTGCCGCCATATTCGTCGGTACGCTGGTTAGAGCCCGGTGCGAGGAACTGATGGATCAGATAACCGTGCGCCGAGTGCAGTTCCAGCAGGTCGAAATCAGCTTCACGGGCATTGGCTGCCGCCTGACCGAAATCGGCCACGATCTGCTGAATTTCGGCCACTGTCAGTTCACGTGGCAACGAGGTGTCTTCGCGATAAACGCTGCCGTCAGCGGCACGCAGCGAGGTGCGGGTGCCAGCGGCGATAGCGGAGGGCGCAACCGGTGCTTTACCGTCTGGCTGCACGCTGTTATGTGAGATGCGGCCGGTGTGCCACAGCTGCACGGCAGTGTGTCCGCCAGCCTGATGAACGCCTTCGTTAATCGCTTTCCACGCCGCAATCTGCGGTTGAGTATGCAAGCCAGGTGCACCGGCATAGCCTTTCGCCTGGAAAGAGACCTGGGTGGCTTCGGTAATGATCAAACCGGCACTGGCGCGCTGGCGGTAATATTCGCCCATCATCGGGGTAGGAATATCGCCTGGCTCAATACTGCGCAGACGGGTCAACGGCGCCATAAAAACGCGGTTTGGCACGGTAATCGCGCCGACTTTCAGCGGACGAAACAGCTGGGTACTCGCCATGTTAGCTCCTGATTAGTAGACCAGTCGTCTACAAACACTCTTTTTAAAAATCAGTGGATTTTCAGCCACTGTTCGATGGTACGTAATGCCAGACGCAGCGGCTGCGGCTCGCGGGAAATCTTGCTCTGTAAACTGGCACCCAGCCACAGCAGTGACAGCAACTCAGCCATCTGTTCCGGAGGGTGCGGTAACGACAGCGACTCCTGCTGCGCAGCGGCGCTCAGCGTGCGCGCATAGAGGGCAGTAATTTTTGCCGCACCCTGTTGCAGCGCATCGCGCATCGGTTCAGAGAGATCGCAGACCTCAGCGGAAACCTTCACGCCGAGACAACCCACGATGTGCCCCTGCTGAGTGAACAGCTGTTCTGCCGCCCGGAAATGGTTAAGCAGACGCTCGCGCGGCGTACCGTCGGGCTGATTCAGCTGTAACTCAACATCCTGCAGGAATCGCGCAAAATAGCGCTCCAGCAACGCCACGCCAAAGGTCTCTTTGGAACGGAAGTAATAGTAGAAAGAGCCTTTCGGCACTTCCGCCTGGGTCAGCAGTTCGCTGAGGCCCATTCCGGTAAAACCGCGTTGCAGACAGATCTGCTCACCGATGCGGAGCAGGTGTTCGCGGGTTTCATTGCGTTGTTGCGTCTTGTTCATGGCCATCAGGTTAGTAGACCAGTCGGTCTAATGCAATGCCAGTCGCTCCCATTTGGCACAGAGTGTTCAGTGTATTGGGGTTATTAAAGAGAAATTGGGTGAGTTTATGCTTATTTGTTGCACAAACCGGCTAAGATCTTTTCAATAGACTGTTTCACTCTCTCAATCCGGAGTCGTGGTGGCCGAGCAGCTTGAATTTTTCCCGGTTCCCAGTCCCTGTCGTGGCATCTGCCAGAGCGATGCCCGCGGCTATTGTCTGGGATGTTTACGCAGCCGTGATGAGCGGTTCAACTGGATGCGCTTTAGCGATTCGCAAAAGCGTGAGGTGTTGCGTCTCTGTTATCAGCGTCGTCTGCGCCTGCAGCGGCAACAGAATAAAGAGGAGCCGCTTGATCCACATCAGCCGAGCTTGTTCTGACGGTCTCTCGCTTTCCGTTATACTCTCTGACACATTTATTGCAGCCATCGTGCCACAGGGAGATCGTTATGTTACAACCGCAAGCCATCGCGTCGCAGGGTCCGGATTTTTCACCGTTGATTATGGGTTACTGGCGGCTGATGGAGTGGGGCATGTCGCCGCAACAGCGGGTGGCGTTTATTGAACACCATCTGAGCCTCGGCATTACCACCGTGGACCACGCGGATATCTACGGCGATTATCAGTGCGAAGCCGCATTTGGCGAGGCGCTGAAGCTGGCACCGGGCCTGCGTGAGCGGCTCCAGATCGTCACCAAATGCGGCATTGCTACCCGCGCCCGCCCTGAGCATCAGATCGGTCATTACAACACCGGTAAAGCCCATATCCTGCAAAGTGCTGAAAATTCACTGCGCCACTTTGGTACCGATCGCCTCGACCTGCTGCTGATCCACCGTCCCGATCCGCTGATGGATGCCGATGAAGTCGCCGAAGCCTTTATGTCTCTGCACCAGAGCGGAAAAGTGCTGCACGTTGGCGTATCCAATTTCACCCCGGCACAGTTTGCGCTGCTGCAGTCACGCCTGCCGTTTTCGCTGGTCACTAATCAGCTGGAGATCTCGCCGGTACAACAAAATCTGCTGCTGGATGGCACGCTGGATCAGTGCCAGCAGTTACGTTTCCGGCCGATGGCCTGGTCCTGTCTTGGCGGTGGCCGGCTGTTTAACGATCCTCATTATCAGCCGCTGCGTGACGAGCTGGAGGTCATTCGTCAGGAAACCGGTGCCAGCAGCCTCGAGCAGGTGGTGTATGCGTGGATAATGATGCTGCCGAGTAAACCGCTGCCGATTATTGGTTCAGGTAAAACGGCGCGCGTCAGCGAAGCGGCGGCGGCGGTAAACTTATCGCTGACGCGTCAGCAATGGTTCCGCATCCGCAAGGCGGCGTTAGGCTTTGATGTGCCCTGAAGCGTAAAACTGCGTCAATCTTCGGCAGAATAGCGCAACCGGTACCAGGCTTATGCCTTACCCTGGTACCTCAAAGGAGTCACAATGAAACTCAAAGCAGTTGCGCTATCAGCCCTTCTTGCCTGCGGTGCGGCCTCGGCGGCCAGCGAGCAGGTTACCCTCCATCAGGTTACGGCGGAGGGGATTGGCAAATCGCTCGGTAGCGTGACGATTGAAGAGACGCAGTATGGCTTACAGTTTACCCCGGACCTGAAAGGGCTGCAGCCGGGCATTCACGGTTTCCATGTGCATGCGAAGGGCAGCTGTGAGCCGGGTGAATCACAGGGGAAAGTGGTGGCGGCCGGTGCGGCAGGAGGACATTTTGATCCGGCCAACAGCGGCAAACATCTCGGTCCCTATGCCGACGGACATGCTGGCGATCTGCCGGCGCTGTATATCGATGACAAAGGCAACGCCAGCTACCCGGTACTGGCACCGCGTCTCAAATCACTGAGCGAGATTAAGGGGAAAGCGCTGATGGTGCATGTCGGCGGCGATAACCATGCCGATCATCCTCAACCGCTGGGCGGCGGCGGCGCGCGCTTTGCCTGCGGTGTTATCTGAGTTTTGGGGCGGTGAAAGCCTGCCGCCCGCTTTTCTTCCCGCCTGTTTATGAATTGTTGTACCATCCCGCAGATTTCCCCCCTATGATATTGATTCAGGTAAGAAAGCGCGAAGGGTCAAGGAGCAGGAGTATGAAATTCAAGGGCGCATTACTGCTGTGCTTACTGCTGGTGGGGTGCGATAAACCCAACGATACACAGTTGGTGACGGAAACCGGGCGTGAGCTACAGCGCACGATTGATACCAGCCCGATGCGCAGCACCTGTGAAAATATCGCTAAAGGGCGTGAACGGCTGAGCCGCAATACGGTGCGGAAGCTGGAAGCGAAGGGCTGTGAGCAGGTGTTCCGCAGCGCCACCGAGACCAATTTCATTGAAACCACCATATCCCGGCGCACCATGACGATGGTCTGTGGCAGCATTCAGGGTAAAAGTTTTACCGGCACTGAACTGACCCGCCGTTTTATCTTCTCGCCAGATGAAAAAGCGCTGGTGATCGAACCGATGACCGAGGTGGATAAAACCCGCTTTGAGGGCCATAAGACGCTGCAACAGTTACAGGATGACTTTAACCGGCAACAGCAGCAATACTGCCAGTGATCAGCCGGGTACCGCCTGTTGCAACTGGGCCAGCGAACAGCGCAGCCGCCAGATAATACCGGCCAGTTCACTGGCCTCATTACTGCCCAGCGCCAGCAATGTGGCGATCATCCTCTCCAGCTCCGCCAGGATCTGGTCCAGCGAACTGTGCTGCACGCCGCGACTGCTGATAATCCGCTGTAAATTCTGCAGACTGCTGTCGCGCACCTCCATCAGCGTGGCGGAGTCCGCCTGCCACTGCCGTAACTGCCAGACGATATGCGAGCAGTTAAGTAACACCACTCCCCAGCGCAATAACCAGACGCGCGCCTGCTCATCCCGGCTGTGACTGAGCTGGCTGATGCGATGATAAATCTGCGATTCAAACCGGCTTTCACTCAGCCGTGGACGCCGTCTGAGCTGGTCGAGAAACGCCAGGCGCAGCGCCCGGATATGACGCCGGCTGCGACGGGCATCTGAACTGGGGCGCAGCACCTGAAACGCCAGCCAGGCCAGCAACACCCCGCATACTTTGGCGATATTATCGTTAAAGAAGTCCTGATAATCCCAGGTCGGCGGGTTAGTGACGGCGATGAACGAGCCCATAAACACGATAAATTGCCCCCACATTCCCGCCCGCTGCTTTTGCTGTAGCTTGAACAGCTGTAGCGTCACCAGCAGCGGGAACAGCAGCAGCAAAAACTGCCATAGCTGACTGATCTGCACCATCAGACCGAACTTCATGACAAAGCTGAATGCAAACAGCCAGAGCAGGGTTTTCAGCAGCAGGGTAACGCTGCCGCCCGGTGAAGGCGAAGAGGCATACAGCACGCAGGCGATGGCGGTTAAGGTCAGCGCCGCTGCGCCGGAGGACCATTGGGTATTGATCCAGAACGCGCAGCCGAGCACGATGACGCTAAAGGTGCGCAGCGCGCTCCAGCCCGCTTCGGCGCTGTCGCTATCGCGCGCCAGTGCGGGAACCGGTGGCGGCTGGAAGCGGGTATCGGCGTCGGCCCGATCCAGCAGCCTGATCCAGCGCAGCACGTTGAGATACATCCAGCAGAAGTAGCGCAGCCGCTGACAGAAGGCGCGTTGGCGGTAGTCGCCATCAGCAGCCGGCGTGACGCTACGCAGGATGCGTGCCAGCCGGTATTTATCACATTCCGGTTTACCCAGCTCCGCCAGCAGCTGTTGCAGCGCAGCAAACAGCGCGTCGGGCGCGTCGGGCCAGTTCAGCAACATGCGGCGCAGACTGGAAAGCACGCTGGTAAGCCGCAACTGCTGGTGCAGCACATAGTTGAGCACGTTGTTTTGCCGGCGAAAGCGGTAGTGACTCCAGAACGCCTGAATCCGCAGCAGGTTCATGGTCAGAATCTGGCTGATAACGTTCTCGTGCGCGGTACGAATGTTGTCGCTGACCGACGGCTGCAGCAGCAAAACCGCATGTTCCAGCAGCCGCGCATGCATCTGCTTCAGCGAGGTGATTAAGGTCTCGCCATCCGAGGTGCTCGGCAGCACCATCATCATAAAGCCGGCACATAAAATACCGGATATCACTTCACAAACCCGCGCCTGGGCAATGGTCCACAAATCGGTGATATCGGTAATGTTAACGCTGCTGAAGGCGATAATGGCGGCGGTATAACCGGCGAGCGAAAAGGCGTAGGCGACGTTGTTCTGATAATGATTGGCGACGCCGGTACACAACCCCAGCCAGCCAGCAATCGCAAAGGTAAACAGCCAGGGTTCATTCAGGGTATGCCCGGCGATCAGCAGGGCGGCGCTGGCCCCAAGCAGGCTGCCAGCAATCCGGCCCAGACTCTTACTGATGGCGCCGCCGACGGTAGGAAAGCTGATCACCGCTGCTGAGGTCATCGCCCAGTAAGGCTCATCCAGATCCAGTCCATAGGCGATGCTGAGCGCCAGACACATAGCAATGGCGTTGCGCAACGCATAGCGCCACTGATTAGCGTTAGCCTTAATCCACGGCAACTGATCCCATGCCAGCCACTGAAAATTCATGGCTGAATAGTGATAGTGCAGGTGGTTCCCGCCACCAGTGGCACATCCGCTGACAGCGGATCGAGATGAATCCGCACCGGCACCCGTTGCGCCAGCCGTACCCAGGGCACGTTGGGTTTGACGTCCGGCACCAGGCCGCTGTCCGTCTCAATACTCTGGTCGTAGATGGCGCGACCGATACTGTCGACCTGACCCTGGAGCCGTGCGCCATTGCTATACAGCACCACCTGGGCCGCCGCACCCGGACGAATGTGGCGCAGTTTGGTTTCTTCGAAATAGCCCACCACGTAATAAGAGTGGCTATCCACCAGCGCAAACAGCGGGCTGCCCGCGGTGGCATAGTTGCCGGGCCGCAGGGTGAGATTGGTGATCCAGCCGTCAGTCGGCGCGGTGATAGTGGTCTGTTGCAGATTCCAGCGCGCCCGATCCAGCTCTGACTGGGCGGCTTTGGCGCTGGCCGCGGCGGCATTGGCTGCCAGCCGTGCGGCATCGAGATCTTCGGCTGAGATCACATTGCGCGGCAGGCGGCTACGCCGGTTAAATTCGTGTTGCGCCCGGGCCAGATCGGCCTGCGCTTTGCTGAGCTGGGCATCGGCGTTGTCGAGCGCAATCTGCCACGGCACCGGATCGAGCGTCAGCAATAGCTGACCGCGGTGAACGAACTGATTGTCTTTCACCTGCAGTTGCGTAATGCGGCCGGAGACCTGAGGCGTAATATCGACCAGTTCGGCGCGCACTTTGCCGTCGCGGGTCCAGGGCGACTGCATATAGTAGTTCCACATCCAGCCGGCGGCCAGCAGCGCCAGCGCAAACACAATCAGGGTTGAAAAGTATTTTACCGCGTTGAATTTCATACGATTATCCGTGACCGATGAGCCAGAGTGCAGCGGTAACGCACAGCACAAACAGGGAGAGATCAAACAAGGTGGGATGCCAGATATCACCAGAATAGATCCAGCCGCGCACCAGCGGGTGAATCAGCAGCCAGACCAGGAAGCCGAGTATCACCGCTTTGAAGATCGGCGGGAAAAACAGCGAGGCGCCTACCACCAGATCAGTCAGCGGTTTGGCACTGGAGAAGACGTTGGTGAGCACGTTTCAATATCCTTAAGTAACCCGAGCGGCAGTCTGAAGCGGATGCCGCGCAACGGCGCGCTGGCCCGGGATTTGTAATTTGTCCTGTAAACTCGCAGAATAGTGTAAAATCTGGCTTGATAGCTAGCAAGCTAATTATAAGGAGATGAAATGGATACGCCCCTCGGAACGGATTTATCTCGACTGGTGCGCATCTGGCGCGCGTTGATTGATCAGCGATTAAAACCGCTTGAGCTGACTCAGACTCACTGGGTAACGCTGCACAATATTCATCAACTGCCGCCAGAGCAGTCACAGATTCAGTTAGCCAAAGCCATCGGTATCGAACAACCTTCACTGGTGCGTACGCTGGACCAGCTGGAGGAGAAGGGACTGATTACCCGTTCGACCTGCGCCAACGATCGTCGCGCCAAGCGCATCAAGCTGACGCAACAGGCGGAGCCGATTATCGCACAGGTTGAGAGCGTGATTGATGCTACGCGGGATGACATCTTATCTGGCATCAGCCGTGAAGAGATCAATCAGATGGTGACGCTGATTGCCCGGCTTGAAAAAAACATTCTCGAATTACAGCATCGCGAGAAATAAAAAAACCGACGCCCAGGCGTCGGTTTTTTCTGCATCATGCAGATTAGCGAGGTGAAACTGTCACCTGGCTGCCATTCGACGCCATCACGACACGCTGACCCACAGAGTAGCGCGTTGCGGCTTGCTTCTGCACTACCATGATAGTGTTGCCATCATCCTTACGGATTTCCAGCTCGACACCATCAGTTTTGTTCACTGCGCCCTGTACGCCCTGACCGGCAACGCCGCCCAGTACTGCACCGCCGGCTGTTGCCAGGCTCCGGCCGCTGCCACCGCCAATGGTATTACCCAGGAAGCCACCGAGCACGGCACCGCCGATAGCGCCAATCACATTACTCTCATCACCGCCCTGAATTTTCACCGGACGAACCGAGACTAGTGTGCCGTAAGAGACGCTCTGCACCTGTTTAGCTTCACTGGCGCTGTAGGTATCACCCGACAGCGTACTCGTGTTGCTACAACCTGCCAGCATCATACCGGTCAAAGCGACCACAACTACACGCTTAATCATTTGAAACTCCTTTAGTCGAGAAGGCGCCACGTTTATCGCGATATCCTGCACACAGTATAAGACACAAACCTGGCAAATTAATCCTTGTCCGAATAAAACACGGTGGGACGAAGCATAGACTGCGCAAGGTTAACAATAATTCAATCGGCAGAAAAAAAAGTGTCCCATTGCGTTATCTGTGCGCTATCTCTGAGAAAAAAACAAATTAATCATAGAATTAGCCCACGTAATTTGTCAGGCTAATCGCAGATGAATCGCACACCCAGCGGGGAAAAATCAATGGCTATGAAATCAGGACGTTATATTGGTGTGATGTCAGGTACCAGCCTGGATGGGGTGGATGTGGTACTGGCGGCGATTGATGAGAATCTGGTGGCGCAGCAGGCCAGCTATTGCCATCCGATGCCACCCGAGTTACGTCAGGCTATTCTGGCGGTTTGCCAGGGCCAGAGCCTGACGCTCTCACAGCTGGGCCAGCTGGATACCCGTCTGGGCCAGCTGTTTGCTGAGGCGGTGCTGACGCTCATGAAACGCGAATCGCTGGAGGCGAGCGACGTGGTAGCGATCGGCTGTCACGGGCAAACCGTCTGGCATGAGCCGCAAAGCGACGCCCCGAACACCCTGCAGATTGGCGATAATAACCAGATTGTCGCGGCGACCGGCATTACCGTGGTCGGGGATTTCCGCCGCCGCGATATGGCGCTCGGCGGGCAGGGTGCACCGCTGGTACCGGCCTTCCACCAGGCGCTCTTAATGGATGCCACGGAGCGTCGCATGGTGCTGAACATCGGCGGCATTGCCAACCTCTCGCTGCTGTTTCCGGGTCAGCCGGTGCGCGGTTTTGACACCGGACCGGGCAACATGCTGCTGGATGCGTGGATCTGGCGCAATCAGGGCAAAGCCTACGACAAAGATGCCCAGTGGGCACGCAGCGGCACGCTGATCCCGGCGCTGCTGGAGGCACTGCTGCGTGAGCCATGGTTTGCGCTGCCGCCGCCGAAAAGCACCGGCCGTGAACATTTTAATCTCGGCTGGCTGGAGCAGCATCTGCGCCATTTCCCGGGACTGGCACCGCAGGACGTGCAGGCGACTCTGGTGGAACTCACCGCCATCACCATCACTCAGCAGGTGCAGCTCAACGATGGCTGCGATCGCCTGCTGGTGTGTGGCGGGGGCAGCCGCAATCCGTTGCTGATGGCGCGTCTGGCGACGCATCTGCCGGGCACGGAAGTGACCACCACCGATGCTGCGGGCATCAGTGGCGATGATATGGAAGCGCTGGCGTTCGCCTGGCTGGCCTTTCGCACGCTTTCCGGCTTGCCGGGCAACCTGCCAGCCGTGACAGGCGCGCGCGAAAAGAGCGTGCTTGGTGCGATTTATCCGGCTAATGCGCTTTACCGCCGCTGAGGCGGGAACGAATGAAACAGGGGCCGGGGGCCCCTGTGATTTTTGACGGGATCGGTCGGTATCAGGCTGCGCCAGAAAGATGGGTCAGATTGCGCACCCCGGTAATCACCGTAGCGACCATGGTTTCACGGCGGGTAATGACTTCAACCTGGTAAAACCGGCTGCGATAGGCGATGGAATAGATGATGGGATGGTATTTGTTGCCTTCACCGTAGCGCGAGTAGTGCGCTTCAAGCGCGCGAGTCGCGGCCAGGATATGGGCGGGTTCTTTATCACCGCGGATGATTTGCTTCATTCAGTTCCTCAAATGCTGTCCCTGGGAGTCACGTCGCAAGCATGGCGCGCTGCGTCGGCCTAAACACTGAACATCTGACTGCTAAACATCGATGATAATAACGAAATAATAATAGCTGACTGTGCAGCGGTGAGATGACAGTGAGATGAAGATCATCACCCGGTGCTGCTTATTTTTTAGCAGCACCAGGGCGATCCGGCAAGGCGGGGGAGATCAGATTCGTCTAAATCGCAGGGCGCGAGACTCTGTTTAGCGCTGGCTTTGGTTGTGGTTTCAGCTCTGGCTCAGTTCGGGCCAGGCAACCGGCGCGATGCCATTGAGTTTAGGTTTCGCGAACAGAAAGCCCTGGAACTGCGAAACACCCGCCGCTTCCAGCCACATCCACTCTTCTGGCTGTTCAATGCCTTCCGCAATAACCGAGATTTCCAGTGAGGAGCAGCATTTCAGAATGGCGTGAATGATCGCCTGTTTCGGGCCGCTCTTATGTACGCCACTGATGATGTTGCGGTCGATCTTAATCTTATCGGGCTGGATCCGGGTCAGTAGCGACAGGCCGGCAAAACCGGCACCGAAATCATCAAGCGCCAGGCTGATACCGGCTGCTTTTAATTGCTTGATCGCGGCTTCGAACTCATCAAGCCGTGAGATTACTTCGTTTTCCGTAAATTCTACCATGATCTGCTCAGGTACCAGCCCCTGCGCTGCAATCTCATTCAGCAGGAACGGCACCGCGTCAGGCACCTCGACCAGCGACATCGGCAACAGATTAATCGACAGCGTCAGGCCTTCAATGCCCAGCTGCTTTGCCTGAGCAAAGGCGATCTTTTTAGATCGGATATCGGTGAGATAAATCTCGTCGCGTGACAGTCGGGAGAAATAGTCGAGCGGCAGTTCACCCTGCGGGCCGCGCAGCAACGCTTCCAGCGACACAATCTCACAGGCGAAGGGATCGACAATCGGCTGAAAGGCAAAACTGACCTCATCAGAGACCAGCAGCGCCGCTTCACCGTCGCGCCCAGCGGATTCATCGTGGATAAAGGTCCAGCTGCTGGCGTCAGGGATCTCGAAATAGTTCTCTTTTTCGCGGGCTTCGACAAAGGTCCGCAGGAACTGCAGGCCGCGATCGGCATAGGTGAGCTGGAATTTGGTGGTGCATTTTGCCAGCACTGCCTCCAGCACCGTCTCTTTGTCATGTTGTCGCAGGTCGAACAGCTCCATGCCGACATTGCCGAACCGGCGTAATGGCGCATAATCGCGCATTAGTTCCACCAGATTATGATGACGCGGGTCCTGACAAATCCGGCTGTATACTGCCTTTACCGCCTGTTCCGGGCCTTCCAGCACCTGAAAAAAGTGGGTGCCATTAAACAGCAGGATGCCGGTAATGCTGGATGATTCATTGATCTTGTTAGCTTTTACCGCCAAATCAAACAGTGATTTAACCGGAACATGCCCGGCGATATGGCTGCGGTAAATGATTGTCGACAACATAAAGGCTTCCGGATTTTTTGCTTTTGTCCGCACACATTACCAGAAGCTTTATCAGCGGTGAACGAGGCCTGGCTGCCTTTATTATTCCCGCCGTGATTTAGCCGTCGGCGGGCAGCACCGAATCAGCCACGCCGAGTGCGCGCTGCAGGAAAACGGTATCAAGCCAGCGGCCATGTTTGAAGCCGACCGACCTGAGTGTGCCGACCATTTCAAAGCCTGCCGCACAGTGCAGTGCGACCGACGCGCGGTTCTCGCTATCACCGACGTTGGCAATCAGCTGTCGGTATCCCGCCTGTTCTGCCCAGCTAATGGCATGGCGCAGCAAACGCGAGCCGACGCCGCGCTGACGAAACTGCGGATCGATATAAATTGAGTCTTCGAGGGTATAACGGTAGGCGTGGCGCGGACGATAGGGCGCCAGATAGCAAAAGCCGAGAACTGCGCCGTCGCCGACGGCAATAAACCACGGCAGGCCCGCCTGTTTAATCTTGTTCAGACGCTCACCGATCTCCGCCTGATCCGGCGGCACGGTTTCAAAGGAACCGGTACCGTTAAGCACATGCCAGGCATAAATCTGCTGAATCGCCGCAATATGACGCTCATCCGCCTCAAAAATTTCCATCTCCTGCCTCTTCGCTATTCTTTCCCAGGTGCGCTCAGTGAAAACCACCATAAGGCGCGCGCTTTCCCGGCGCAATATGCGCAGACCGAAGCATAAGTATTTCCTCTGATGGCCCCGCCAGCACTGTTAAGCGGGCAGGACTGAGATTATTTGCTCTGTTCAGTCCGGCTGATTATTCGCCATTAAGCCTATTCTGAAAACCGCGCGACCTTAATGATCCGCGCTGCGCTTACGGCTATTATCCTTCGCCGGGTCTCTGTTTAATAAAAAAGCAGAGCGGATGAAATTCGCCAGAGGAGACGCAGCGTGATGCGATTTGTTGATTTTCTTAATAGTAAGCAGGGGCTTCGTGAAGCAAGAAAACACTGCTTTGAATTAAATGGTGTGGTATTAGGCCATTTCACTGCGCTGTTTCTGCATGACAATCAGGTTATTTTCACCAAAGATGGCAAGCAGTGCGCCGTGCCTTATTATCTTGGGCCGGAACAGGAGCTGTTAAACCAGACGATAAATCCGAGAATTAAAAATATTCGTGTTATCTGACCTGTCAGCCTGCCCAGCCGTAATAGTCCTTCCGACGCAGAGCGAGTTTATTCGCCGCTGATACTGCCAGCGGCATAAATAGCCGGCTGGTTTAAAACAGTCGGCTGAGAAAAAATGAACTTCGCCCCAGACGTGCTGCCGAAACAGAACAGAGTTTCTCTGTAACGAACTTTTACCCGCAGCGTGCGGGTTTTTTT
The DNA here is from genome assembly GCF_053474785.1 of Pantoea sp. PGP6. Taxonomy (NCBI): domain Bacteria; kingdom Pseudomonadati; phylum Pseudomonadota; class Gammaproteobacteria; order Enterobacterales; family Erwiniaceae; genus Pantoea; species Pantoea sp. PGP6. Next base: position 2,468,103 of record NZ_JBQBMA010000001.1, on the reverse strand, counting down.
TTGCTCTCACCTCGTGCGGCTTCTTGCGGGGCAAAAAATAGCAGCAGTAACGCGCTGGCGGCAAACAGCAGCAGGGCAATAACGGCACCCGCCGCGGCGTAGAGCTGACCAAACAGCAGCGATCCAATCACCTGACCGACAGCCAGCATGAAAAACAGGATACCGACGCCGGTAGCCGGCGTTTCTTCGGTCGCCTGCGCGCCCCATACCAGCAGCACGCCTGACAGCGTGACATAACCTGCACCGCAGCAGGCCACCGCAATCAGCAAGCCTGCTGAATAACCGTGGCTGAAGGCGACCACCAGCAGCGGCAGCGCCATGCCCAACAGTGACAGCCGGTAAACGGCGTTCATGCCGATGCGGGCCGCGACCGGTCCGGTCGCCGCGCCGACAATCCCCGCACCGCCTGCCACCAGCCACAGCAGGCTGGTGGCAGCGGGATCGAGGCCGACATGCTGCCGCAGCAGGGCGGAGCCAAAGCTCCACCAGGCGGCGCTCGTCAGGCCTGAAACGAAGGCGATGGCGATCAGGCGCGCCATTGAACGGCGAAACAGTTGCTGATGCCACGGCTGGCGGCAACGGTGATCGACTTCAGTGTCACCGGGTAAAACCCGCATCACCGGCACGATACAGCTCAGCGCCAGCAGTGCGAACAGCAGACAGGCGGCCCGCCAGCCACCCGGTAAAAGGTTCAGTATGGGCACCGTCAGGATAATTCCGGCGCTGGTGCCCGCATTAATCAGGGTATTAACCGGCGACTGCCGGGCGGCGCTCAGCCGCTGACTGACGGCGGCGGCCAGCGCCGGAGACGCCAGGCCGGAACTCAGGCCGGCGATAAACAGGCCCGCCGCCAGCCACAGCGGCGAAGTGGCACAGGCGAGCAGTACCAGACCGCTCGCCGCGCAGAGTGACGCCAGCAGCGCGACGCGACGCGCGCCAAACCGCTGCGCCAGCGAGGCGGCGGCCAGAATAGTCAGGCAGTAAGCGACAAAGCTGCAGGCGGAGAGCAGGCCCGCCAGCTGCGGGCTGAACGGAATATCAGCCGAAATAGCCGGCAGCATCAGCCCCCATGAAAATCTCGCCATGCCATAGGTCACCGCAATCAGGCTAAATCCGGTCAGCGCCAGCGCACCCGGCGATCTCATTGCGCTGCACCGTGCTGTTGCAGCAGCTGACTGGCGACCGTACCGGCCTGCTGAGCCGCGGCGGGACCGATCACCAGCGCCGAGGTAATTGCACCTTCAAACAGCATCCAGATGGCGTCGCTCAACAGCGGCTGTTCTTCTCCCCGCGCGGCGGTGACGCAGTCGCTAATGTAACGACGCAGCGTGGCGCGAAAGGCCAGCGCCTGGGCAGCCAGCGCCGCATCCCGCTCGGCATACTCGCCCCAGGCTTTAAGAAAGAAGCAGCCTTTTGCCCCGTTCGCCTGTGTCCACTCGCCCAGAACCTGAAACAGACGGGCAATCGCTTCAGGCTGTTGTGGCATCCACAGGTCCGCCATAAAACGCTGCTCACGGGCATCCATCACCGCAGCGGTCAGCGCTTCCCGCGAACTAAAGTGATGATAAAGCGTGCGCGTCGAGACACCTGCCGCGCGGCATATCTGGTCGGTACTGGTGGCGTGAAAGCCGCTGGCATAGAACAAGCGCTCGGCCGCCTGAATAATATCGTTTCTTTTTTTCATAGTTTAAAAGTAAACCGATCGTTTTACTTTTTCAAGGCGAGAACGGATTTATCGCGTCCGCCTTAACTGATTAACCGCTAAGCCAGACGGCACTGCCGCTGAGTCTGATTAAGGCCAGCAGTTGAATGACTGGATGATTTTGCTTCAGTTCATCAATGCTCATAATTACCAGCCAGAGGCACGCTTTTTACCACAGCTGATTTAATCAAATTGATCTCTTTCACTGCATTGCTGAACAAGTCGTTGTTTTTAGTATTTTGATTTTAAAAGATTATTTTATCAGTGGCTATCGATTAGAATCATTAGCATGCTGAATGAAACTGGCGACGGTGGGGCATAGAGGGAATTAACTCTTACTGGAGGACTAAAGCGACTCAGGCGTCTGAAAACGGCTAAATCCCAAAGTCAGTTTAACCGGTACAATAAAGTGGTTTTAAGCATAACTCTCAGTTAGTTTAATAAAGCTTCAGATAAAAACATAAGCCCTTACGAATTTTGTCGGTTTTTTTAAGATACATACAGCAACTATTAGGATGAATACCATGCTCAAAGCCAGTTATTATTATCTGTGCCCACGTCCCATGGGTGGATGGATTTTACACAAAGAAGGTTGCGTTAATCTGTTAAAAAGCGATAAGCGCGTGTTTATAGGCTCGCTTTATACCCGTCAGCAGGCATTAACCGTTGCGAAAATACATCACGCTAATGCCACCATGTGTAGTGTTTGCCTGAATAATTTTATCTGCCCGACCACCAGCAGTACGGCAATTAAGCCGGCGCGTGCCGCTACGCCAACCCGTCATACACCCAGACATTAATCCCGCTGTCGCTGATTATTGACGGCCTGGACCCTGCAGATAATAAAAAGCGCGGTGAAGCGCGGCAGTGATAAAAGAAAAAGGGCAGCGTATTTACGCTGCCCTTTTGATTATCACCGTCAGGATATCTGTCAGCTCATTAAGCCTGTTTTGGCTGACCGTTTGACGCGGTAATACCGCCATCTACCGGCAGGTTGACCCCGGTAATATAAGCCGCATCCTCGCTGGCAATAAAGACAATCGCGCGGGCAATATCGTCCGCTTCCCCGGCGCGCCGTAACGGAATACGGTCGTAAAAGCGCTCCAGCAGTTCGGGGTTATCTTTCATATCTTCAGTCAAATCGGTAAAGGTGAAGCCCGGACAGATGGCGTTCACCCGCACGCCGTCAGCACCGTAATCCATCGCCAGCGCGCGGGTGAAGTTAGTGATGGCGCCTTTGGCGGCGTTATAGATGCTCATGCCCCAGTCGCCGCCTAAGCCGGAAACGGAAGAGATGTTCACCACGTTGCCTTTGCTGCGCAGCAGGGCGGGCATGAAGTAGTGTACGCCGTGGAAAACCCCATCCAGGTCGGTTTTCATCAGCGTTTTCCAGTCATCAAGCTCGACCTCATGGATCCGGCCCTGCACGATCACCCCGGCGTTGTTGACCAGCACGTCAACCCGGCCATATTTATCCTGTACCGTTTCTGACAGTTGCTTCACCTGGTCAGCGTCAGAGACGTCACAGGCGGCGACCAGATGATCGCCCGCAGCCAGCCCGGCCAGGGTTTTTTCCAGTTTTTCGCGGGTTCTTCCCACCAGCACCACCGATGCGCCTTCTTCAGCAAAGCGTTTAGCCGCCGCTTCACCAATACCAGAACCGGCACCTGTCACAACCACAACCTTCTGCGTAAATCTCGACATTATGCCTCCTTGTCAGCATCAATATTGCGTGTCAATAACCGGTCAAGCCTGGCAGCCATGGTCAGAAACTCAAGCGCAGCGCGAAATGCGCTGCGCCTGGCTGCCTTGCTTAACGGCTAGGGACGTCTGAACAGGGCGAAGCTGCGTCCCTCCAGCTCGAAATCTTTCTCTTTGGTGATCACCAGACCGCGCTTCGCCGTGTCGCTGGTGGTCAGCTCCAGCACCCAGCCACCTTCACCAAACTGCGGAATACGGAACGGCACGTTGCCTTCAAATGGATTGAACAGCATCAGCACGTCGTGCCAGATGCCTTCCTCAGTCTGCAGATCCGGTCGCCCGATATAGACGCCCAGCGTCGAACCTTCATCCCACTGTTCCGCCTGCTGGAAACCGCCACCGGCGTTGAACCATTTGATATCCATGCCGTCGCGCCAGTTTTCGCGCCGCAGCAGCGGCTGGTCAGCACGCAGCTTGAGGATCTGACGGGTAAATTCGCGCAGCGCCTCGGCGGATTCCGGCAGGTTATCCCAGTGCACCCAGGAGATCTCACTGTCCTGACAGTAGCCGTTGTTGTTGCCCAACTGGCTCCGGCCAAACTCGTCACCCGCCAGCAGCATCGGGGTGCCATGTGAGAAGATCATCGTCGCGAGGAAGTTGCGTTTCTGACGCTCGCGCACCGCGTTAATGTTCTCATCATCGGTCGGGCCTTCTGCTCCGTAGTTGTAAGAACGGTTATCGTTGTGCCCGTCGTTGTTATCCTCGCCATTGTCATCGTTGTGCTTGTCGTTATACGACACCAGATCGTTGAGGGTGAAGCCATCGTGGGCAGTGATGAAGTTGACGCTGGCCCACGGACGACGGCCGCGCTGATCGTAAAGATCGCCCGAACCCAGCAGGCGAGCCGCAAAGTCGGTTGAGACGTTGTTGCCTTTCCAGTAATCGCGCACCGTGTCGCGGTACTGGTCGTTCCACTCCGCCCAGCCCGGCGGGAAGCCGCCAACCTGATAGCCGCCCGGACCGATGTCCCACGGCTCACCAATCAGTTTTTTCTGCGACAGGACCGGGTCCTGCATCACTGCGTCAAAGAAGCCGCCGCGCGGATCGAACCCTTCAGGCTCACGGCCGAGAATGGTGCCGAGATCGAAGCGGAAACCGTCGATATGCATCGATTCAGACCAGTAACGCAGCGAATCCATTACCATCTGCAGCACCCGCGGATGCGAGGTATTAACCGTGTTGCCGGTACCGGTATCGTTGATGTAGTAACGATGCTGATCGGGCAGGGTACGGTAATAAGAGAAGTTATCGATGCCTTTAAACGACAGCGTTGGGCCCAGCTCGTTGCCCTCGGCGGTGTGGTTATACACCACGTCAAGGATCACCTCGATACCAGCATCGTGAAACGCCCGCACCATGTCACGGAAGCCCTGAATACCGCGCGGACCAAAGTAGCGCGTGGCGGGCGCAAAGAAGCCCAGCGTGTTGTAACCCCAGAAGTTTTTCAACCCTTTGTCCAGCAGATGCTGGTCATCCGGGAACCAGTGCACCGGCAACAGCTCAACCGAGGTAATCCCCAGACTTTTGATGTAGTCGACGGTAGATTTGTGGCTCATGCCGTCAAAGGTGCCGCGCAGTTCTGGTGGCAGCGCCGTATTGAGCTGGGTGAAACCCTTAACGTGGGTTTCATAAATCACCGTCTTCGGCCACGGCACGTTGGGACGGTTCTTGTCCTGCCAGTCGAACTCATCCGGATCGATGACCCGGCATTTTGGGGTAAACGGCGCGCTGTCACGGCTGTCAAAGGTCAGGTCTTTGTCTTCGTGATAAAGGTCATAGGCAAAGTGCGCCTCATTCCACTCAATATCGCCAGCCAGTTCACGGGCGTAGGGATCGAGCAGTAATTTATTCGGGTTAAAACGATGGCCATTTTCCGGGTCGTAAGGACCGTAGACGCGATAGCCATACAGCGCGCCCGGTTGTAGTCCTGGCACGTAGCCGTGCCACACTTCATGGGTAAACTCCGGCAGTTCCAGCCGGGCGATTTCAGTCTTGCCACTCGGATCATAAAGGCACAGCTCCACCCGCTCGGCATGCGCACTGAACAGAGCGAAGTTAACGCCCTGACCATCAAAATTAGCCCCAAGCAGATGGCTGTAGCCCGCCGTGATTTCAAAACGCTTACTGTTTGACATTTATGCCTCGTTATTCAATGACCAGATTGACGCGTTAAAAAAAACGTCCTGAAAGCGGACGATCACTGTGCCAGCAGCACTGCACACCAGCCTGATGCGATGCTATCCAGTTGCAGCTGTTCGCCAGGCGCAATCTCTTTCCCGCTCAGTACATCACGGTAGCGGCGCTGGCTGAGTGAAGGCGGCAGGGCGATCGCGGTAGCGGCCCAGCGGTCTGCCGGTGGCTGATCGAGCGTCGCCGGCAGGTTGCTCAACACCAGCCGCGGAACCACCACAATCAATGCCTGATCCGGTTCGCAACGGGCAAATGCCAGCAGCAGATCCTGATGCTCACCGTGCACCGGCAGCGGCAGATAGTCACCGTGGCGGAACAGCGACGGATGTTGCTGACGCACCGCCAGCAGGCGGGCAATGGCCTGCTGATTCACCTGACCGCGCAGCCAGTGGCCGTCGCCCTCGTCATGCTGCGGCTGGTCCAGCATTGCGGCCAGTACAGCAAAGTCAGGCTCGCGCCGGTTATCCGGATCGACCAGGCTGAAGTCCAGCGCTTCACTGCCCTGGTAAATGTCCGGCACGCCTGGCGCGGTGAGTTTCACCACCGTCTGGGTCAGGCTGTTAACCAGTCCGGCACGCACAAACGGGTGCAGGGCGGAGCAGAAATCGCGCAGGAAGGTGATATTGGCCGGTGCCAGCAGATGACGGGCATAGTCGAGTACCGCCTGTTCGTAGGCATCGTTATTGTCTGCCCAGTCGGTGCGTAATTTGGCTTCGCGCAGCGCTTTCTCGACGTAAACCACAAAGCGCGCTTCCAGTGCCGCCAGACCGTCGGCGTCCTCTGGCTGCAGGGACGGCGGCCAGACACCGGCCAGCGCTTCATACAGCATCCACTCCACCGCCGGTTCCGGTGCCGGACCATCTTTCAGCGCGATCACCTGCCCGTGGTTCATCTCCCGCCAGCGGGCGACACATTCTGCCCAGCGGTCTGGCGCTTCGGTCAGGGTATACAAGCGGGCGCGGGCGTCTTCGCCGCGCTTGGTATCGTGGGTTGAGGTACCCGACAGCGCATCTGGCTGATGCTCACGTCGTGCCTGCATTTCGGCGTGGAACTGATCCGGCGAAAAGTGGCGCGCCAGCGGCTCGGCACCGACTTCGTTTAACGCCAGCGCCATGTGCTGACGGAAAAACAGCGTGTCTTCAACGGATTTCGCCATCAGTGGCCCGGTCAGCTGCTGAAAGCGGGTGCGGAACTGGCTGGCATCTTCAGCGGCAGCGGCTGCGACATCGCCGCGCAGAATCCGGACCAGCAGGTCAAGTGCCTGCTCATCCGGTGCACTGGTGCTGGCTTTTACCTGGCTCACCACCTGTTGCAGCAGGGCGGTATCGGCCGGCGTCAGGCCCTGCGGCGTGCCGTAGGTGCGGTAGACCGGAAACGCCACCAGCAGCTCGCGCAGCGCATTTTTCAGTTTGGTTTCCGGCTGTGGCGCGCCATCGTGGCTGGCGATACCGAGAGCCAGTTGCAGCAGGCGGTTAAACTCGCCCGCGAAGTTGCGATTGGCCATCAGGAGTTTGGCGGCGCGCAGTTCGGCCTTCATGTCGACCGTTTTGCCAATCACCGCCTGATAAGCCTTACGCAGCGCACCAAGGTGATTACCGTCCACCAGCACGTTCGACAGCGCGGCCATAAATTCGTAACCGGTGGTGCCGGAGACCGGCCACGCATCCGGTAACTGCTCGTTCTCACCGAGGATCTTCTCGACCGTGAGGTAGCAATCAGGGCCTGCGGCCTGGCGTAACTGCTCAAGATAGCCACGCGGATCGGCCAGACCATCGACGTGGTCGACGCGCAATCCCTGCACTGCACCGCTGTGCACCAGTTCGAGGATCAGCTGGTGTGCAGCATCGAACACCGCTTTATCTTCGACCCGCACGCCCACCAGCCCGGTCACTTCAAAGAAGCGGCGGTAAGAGAGGTCGTTGGGTGCATCACGCCACGACATCAGGCGCCACGGCTGCTGATCATGCAGCGCGGCAATCTGGTCCGGCTCGCGCAGGCCGAGCACCTCTTCCTCACGGCCCTGCCAGGTGTGCGGCGCCAGCGGGTAATAGTTATCGAAGTAGGCCAGCGCCGGTTTGCCGCTTTGCGGATCGCGCTGCACGCTGATCTCGCCGTTGGCCAGCACTGTCTCAAAGCTGTCGCCAAGGAACGGCAGCGTCAGGCGACGTGACCAGTCAATGTCAAAGTAGTGGGCATAACGGCTCTGCTCACCGTTCTCGATGACGTCGCGCCACCACGGATTCTCCAGCGAGGCCGCCATATGGTTGGGGACGATATCGAGGATCAGCCCGAGTCCGGCCGCTTTCAGCGCCGCAGCCATGCGGTCAAAACCTGCACGACCACCAATCGACGGTTCGATCTGGTTAACGTCGGTGACGTCATAACCGTGGGTCGATTCCGCAGTAGCACTGAAGATCGGCGAAGCGTAAAGGTGGCTGATACCGAGTTGCTTCAGGTAAGGCACCAGCGCCGCAGCACGATCAAAGGTCATGCCGTTGCGGAACTGAATACGGTAGGTGGCGGTTGGGATGTTCATTGTGCGGCTCCTTTATCCAGACGAACCACGATCGCCTCCGGTGCCAGTTCGGGGGTCTGCTGCGGCCAGGCAAACAGGGTCTCGCCCGGCAGATCGGCGATCGGTTGCGGCTGGTCGCCGACGTTCAGCGCCAGTGACAGCGTGCCCTGCGGGAAGTCCCAGCGCACTGCCAGGAAACCGGGCGCGGTATTCACCACCCGACCACAGTGGCCGCCGGCGGTGTGCAGCAGCGGCACAATGTGTTGCTGGCGCAGCTGTAGCAGTCTGCGCGTCAGCGCCAGCCACTGCTGGCCTTCCGGCGTTTGCGGCTTATCCCAGTTCAGCTTCGAACGTTCAAAGGTCTGCGGATCGTTCGGGTCCGGCACGCTTTCACCTTCGTGACCGGCATGGCCTTCAAACTCTCGGGCGCGGCCTTCACGCACCGCTTTGGCCAGGTCGCCATGGAAATCGGTGAAGAACAGGAACGGCTGGGTTTCGCCATACTCTTCGCCCATAAACAGCAGCGGGATGTGCGGCGACAGCAGTAAGGTAGCCAGCAACAGCTGAGTACGTTCCACGCCCGCCAGGCTCACCAGCCTTTCGCCCTGGGCCCGGTTACCCACCTGGTCATGGTTCTGGATGAAATCGACAAAGGCCACCGGCGGCTGACCGCGGCTGTCAACACCGCGCGGCTCGCCAGACTGCTGCGACACCTCACCCTGATAAACGAAGCCTTCCGCCAGCGCCCGGGCAACCCGTTGTTCCGGCCGATCGGCGAAGTCCTGGTAATAGGCATGGTTTTCGCCGGTCGCCAGCACGTGGACCGCGTTGTGGAAGTCATCATTCCATTCGCCGGTAAACAGCGTTGCCTGACCTTTTTCATCGCGCGGATGCAGGAAGGTGACGTTACGGCAATCTTCGGTGGTCAGATGAATAGGTCGATCGGTAATTTCAGCCCGGATGCGCTCCGCAATCTCAATCAGCACATGTTTATCGGCCGGGTCTTCAATCTGATCAATGGCATCAAAGCGCAGGCCATCGAGATTAAACTCCTGCAGCCAGTAGAGCGGCGCTTCGGTGATGTAACGGCGCACCGCGTCAACGTCATAAGCGATACCCGCGCCCCACGGCGTCTGCCGTTCTTTATGGAAGAAGTCCGGCGACAGCAGCGGCAAATAGTTACCTTCCGGGCCAAAGTGGTTCAGCACGATATCCAGCACTACCGACAGGCCATGACCGTGCGCCGCGTCGACAAACGCTTTGAAATCATCGGGCGTGCCGTAGGCGGAATGCGGTGCATACAACAGTACGCCGTCGTAGCCCCAGCCGCGATTGCCACCAAACTGCGAAACCGGTAACACTTCAATCATGGTGATACCGTTTTCCGCCAGCCACGGCAGCTTTTCAATCGCGGCCTGAAAGGTGCCCTGTGGGGTAAAGGTGCCGATGTGCAGTTCATACACCACCGATTCCTGCCACGGGCGGCCTTGCCAGTCGGTGTTTTGCCAGACGTAAGCCTCAGGATCGATCACCAGTGATGGACCGTTGACTTCACCTTTCTGGCCGCGGGAGGCGGGATCGGGCACTGCGGTGCCGTCCGCCAGCACAAAATCGTATTCGGCGCCGGGGGCGACGCCGCTCAGCTGGGTTTCGAACCAGCCGTCAGGCTGGCGGGTCATCTCGATATCTTTGCCGGATAACCGCAGGGTGACGCGTTGCTGGCCCGTTGCCCAGAGACGGAAACGGACCTCATCGCTGGACACCCGTTCGGCGCCCCAGCTTTTAAAAAATGATTTGGATTCCATTCAGTTGCCTCGTTTAAGCTGGAAATGCGCAATGATCGCCATCGCGCGGAAATGATGCCGATGATGCGAGCTTCAAAAACATAAACATGTCAGCGAGACCAGGATGCCAAATGGGTTGGCGCGTCTCTTCAGCCAGGATCCTGGACTGGTAAACAGTGTGATGCGGCGAAAAGCCGGTGATGAGACCGTTTCCACGCGGCATACGAAGAATAATCATAGACTAAGATGTCGCAATCGCGGGGCAGCGGACCATAGAGAGGCGGGAATTTGACTTAGTGGCGCGGATTCGCATCCTCGCCGCGGTCAGTCCGGGCGGAACGGCGGCAGAAAATCCTGCCGACGACGGTCGATTGCGTATAAGCTGGATGACCTGCCAACGCAGGCGTGCCGGGCAATCCAGCAGCGCGAAATTATTTTTTTCAAAAGGATGTTACGTGAGTAAGAAAGCCCTGCTTGTGGCGCTGATGATGCTGTTATCCGGCTGCTCTAATCGCGTTGGACATAATCTGGATACCGCGCGGTTGCAGCATATCCATCCCGGCCAGACTACGCAGGCACAGCTGATTTCGCTGTTTGGTCAGCCCCACAGCGAGACGCCGTATCCGGATGGACAGCGTCTGCTGAAGTGGACCTACAGTGAGGCGCGCACCCTTAACACCACCGAAGGGCAGACGCTGACGGTGCAGATGAAGAATGACAGGGTGCTGAACTTTGCCCTGAGCAAAAGCTGACGCCGCCGCGCCATAGCAGGGGGCGTGCGGCGGCGATCGGCTTACTGCGGGCCGTTCTGCTGCGCATCAGCGCTCGCAGCACGTGGCTGGGCCAGTCGGGCGAAATCCGAACCCGCCGGATGCTGATAAATCTGCAGATCAAAATAGCGGGCCATCGCGTAAATGTATTCAAAAATGGCTGACTGGGTATTCTCATAATCGGCCCAGAAAATAGAGGAGGTGAAGCAGTAGATCTCCACCGGCAAGCCATCCGGCGACGGCTTCAGCGGACGCACCACGATATACATCTCTTTCTTAATGTCCTCGCGCTGCGTCAGCCAGGCGGTCAGGAATTTACGGAACACCATCAGGTTGGTGATACCGTTCTCCATAAACCAGCGGTCGCCGACCGCGCTGATATCACGTCCATCCAGCAGTTCCGTAATCGATTCGCTGGCGATGCGGATCTGACTCATCGCCTGCAGCATCTCCTGATTCACAAAGGTGATCGACTTCTGATCAAGATAAAAGCTGCGCATGATCCGCCGTGCGCCTGAAGAGAACATCGCCTGCCAGTTGGTGTAGGTCTCGGTGAGGAAATTCTTGGTCGGAATGCGCGAGATGGTGTTATCCCAGTTGCGGATGGTGATGGTATGCAGCGCAATATCGATCACCTCGCCGCTGATATTTCTATCCGGCATCTCAATCCAGTCGCCCAGTTGCAGCACATCGTTGGAAGAGAGCTGAATATTCGCCACCAGCGACAGCAGCGTGTGCTGAAAGATCAGCATCAGTACCGCGGCAACCGCACCCAGCGAGGAGATAATAATCGCCGGTGACTTATTGGACATAATCGCCAGAATCATGATCGCGGCGATAATATGCACCAGAATTTTGCCAATCTGGATATAGCCCTTGATCGAGTGATTCTTACGCTTCGATTTGCGCGAATAGGAGTTGTTAACAATCTCCAGCACTTCATTGAAGAAGATCGATAGATAGACAAAAAACAGAATGCCGCAGATGGTCTGAATCGCCACTTTCAGATTATCAGGCAGGCCCGGCATAAACTGCAGGAAATTGTAGACCACAATCACCGGCACAAAATTCGACAGCTTCTGAGACAGGCGGACATCTTTATCCAGCGGAACGCCCTGTTTATGGCTGCTGAAAAAGACCTTTCTGATCACTTTGACCACGAAAAACTTACAGATTAAGTGAGCCACCATCCCGGCCATGATCAACAGGATCACGCTGAAGCTGGCCGACAGCACCGCATTTCCCTCAATAAAATCCATTAAACTATGAATGTAATGCATGTTAACCACGTGCTGAGCTAGATAAGGGGCGAATTCAACCACACTGCGGCGCGGGTTGTTGAGCGACGAATGCGTTTAGCGCGGCTGAGGCCCGGTTTTGCCGCCGCTTCGGCTGCGTCAACCCCGACCGACGGCAGAGGCGACTAAAACCAGGCCCATTTGCCCGGTTATTTATCTTATCGCGAGCCCATCGCCTGCCGGCACTCAGATAAAGTCCAGGCTGGCCGATAACAGCACTATCTCCTCTGACATGAGTTTGCTGACATGCTTAAAAACCTCAAAATAACCCACAGTATTCTCGCCGTACTTTTTATCTTTACCGCACTGCTGAGTCTGACCGGCTTTCTGTTGTATAACGCCGTCTCCAAAGCAGACCAGAACTTCGTTGCGGCGGAGCAGTTAACCCTGCAGCAACAGCACCTGAGCGATGCGGTGAAAACCCTGATTAAAACCCGCGTCACTATCAATCGGGTGGCGATCCGCTTCCTTAAAAATCAGCAGGATCCGGCCTCACTGGCTGCGATGGCGTCGCTGCTGGATAAGGCTGAGCAGTCAGCCGCCGCCGCCGATGTTGAATTCCGCGCCTGGCAGGCGTTGCCGCGTAAAGCGGGGCAGGATGAAGCTCAGGCCGGTGAGGTGCAGGCTGCCTATCAGCAAATGCACGACACCATGCTGGCCTCGGTGACTTTCCTGAAACAGCGCAACTATCAGGGCTACGGCAATCTGGAAGCGCAGGCGGCGCAGGATCGGCTCGACAGCGCTTATGAGGCCTGGCGCGCGGTCAACATTCAGCTAATGAAAAACACCTCTGAGCAGAACCAGCGCAGCCTGACCGATGCGCTCTGGACCTTGCTGGTGCTTGGCCTGGTGACCGTGGTGATCATTTTCGCAGTCTGGGTCGGGTTACAAAAACGGCTTATCGGCCCGCTTAGCCGACTGACCGGCTATATCCGCGCGATTTCTGCCGGCGATCTGACCTCAGACATTCAGCATGAAGGCCGTAATGAGATGGGGCTGCTGATTACCGAACTGCAGCAGATGCGCGATGCGCTGGTGGTCACCATTACTTCGGTTGATGACGCCACCCGCTCTATCTTTACCGGCGCTGCCGAAATTTCAGCCGGCAGCACCGATCTTTCATCACGCACCGAACAGCAGGCAGCGGCGCTGGAACAAACGGCGGCCAGCATGGAGCAGCTGACCTCAACCGTTAAGCTCAATGCCGACAATGCGCAGCAGGCAACGGCCGTATCGAAACAGGCGTCAACCACCGCCACCCAGGGCGGCGAGACGGTGGCCCGGGTCATCGCCAACATGGAGCAGATCAGTGAAAGCTCCGGGCAAATCGCCGGCATTATTGCGATTATCGACAGCATTGCCTTCCAGACCAATATTCTGGCGCTCAACGCTGCGGTAGAAGCCGCGCGTGCCGGTGAGCAGGGACGTGGATTTGCGGTGGTCGCGGGCGAGGTACGTTCGCTGGCAGGCCGCAGCGCCAGTGCCGCTCAGGAAATCCGCGGCCTGATCGATCGCTCCGCCGAACGGATCAGAACCGGGGCCGGCCATGCCTCTGAAGCCGGTAAGGCGATGGAAAGTATCGTAACGTCGGTCAGTCGGGTAACCCAGTTGATCGAAGAGATCGCCTCATCATCAGTTGAGCAGACGCGTGGCATTGAGCAGGTTTGCATCGCGGTTTCTGAAATGGATGGCGTGACGCAGCAGAACGCCGCCCTGGTTGAAGAGTCGGCCAGCGCGGCGGCTTCGCTGGAAGAGCAGGCCAGCTATCTGCGTAAAACGGTGGCGGTATTTAAAACCGGCAGCCTGCAGGCGGCGTTTTCCGCAGCTCCGGCCCAGCCGGTCGTGAGTCAGCTGCGTCCTGCTGCGGTCAGCCCGCAGGCGGATAACCAGAACTGGCAGGCCTTCTGAGTGGCTGGCCGTCAGCCAGGCAAAAGCTGACCGCCATCGCGTGATAACCCGGTTGAGCTCGCTGCATTTGAGCTCAACCGGGAAGGTGTTTGATTGCGGTGCAGCGGTGGTGAATGTTTCTAACAGTGAAGGGCGGACGTTAATGACTATCACTCATTTTTACAGTCGGCAGAACAGAAGATAGCGGCCGATACGTTGGCGAATAACATTGGTGAATCACTACAGCGAATCACTACAGCCAGCTTAATTTACCGGTAGATAAATTCATATTTCACGATGTAAGAGCCAATATTATTCACACGAGCGGTTACCCATACGCCTGTCATTCCTTGCTTACGGTGGCTGTGCAGATACTCTTTATTGATACAAAGCTGCTTCCATCTGCTGGTGTTCGGGTCCTTTAGCCAGATACCCGCTTCACAATGCCCGTGCTTGCCTCTTGACGGGCCTGGAAAGACAACTTCATATTCCGATTCATAGCCAATAACTTTGTCCGGGAAGAGATAAACATAGACATCATAACAATTTAAGGACAACACAAAGCCCAGAATAAAACCGCCACTGAATGCATTAAACAGAGATTTTACGTTTTTATTAAAAGTGCCCCGGCAGCAAGCCAGCGCCAGAATAATGACGCCCATAAACAGGCCAGATAAAATATAGGTTTTCCATTCAGGAACCGATTTTTTTAACACTGTATTGTGGGAAATGCTTGATGCCCACAACATATACCAGCACCAACCACCTAACAGAATGTATACCACTGCGGCAGTAAACCATTTCCTGAAATTATCTTTGAAATAAGTACTGTTGCTCACACTTATATTCCCTTATTTATCAGTGAGTAATGCTGCCGCTTTTCTGACATTCTCGCTCAACTTTAGCGTCTGACGCAGCTTCCTGTTTCGGCTGGATTTTCACTTTGGGGGCCAGCTCAGATTGTAGTTTAAGCTTTTTAGAAATTATCAGCCGAGATAACGGCTTGATCGTAATTCTCGCGCCGGGGAGTGAGGCAGACACCGGCCATAAATGATGGAAGAATAATCACCCCCCCTATCATCAGTTATCTGACAAACGCACTTAAAAGGATCACCTGATGTATGACACTCAGCTGACTGAGCAGCGTTATCATTTGTATAAAAATCGATGACAATAGCGGCATTTTTAACCCATGAGTCAGGCAGTTGCTGTTTCAGTATAAGATCTGCCAGCATTACCGTATAACGCTGCCCGATATCATTTATCAGATCAAAATTTGCACCGCTTGCAGGCATGGGAAAGGTAAACGTCACGGATTTAAGTCCCTGGTTAATAGCAAAGCGTTTTAACCGGCCTATAGCCCAGAAACCATTGTAATCGTTGTTTCGACTGACAAAACTACTATTCAGAGAATGGCTAATTCCTTTGAGCTCTCTTCTTCGTGCCATCGACCCTTCCTGGCTGTTTTCACGCGTTCTAATCAGTTATTGAAACAGTATCGGTACGGTTGGTCCATCCTTTAACGTTTGTCATCCAGCCTCATCTGCCGTTGCTGACTCATGACACGGAAGAGGTAAAGAGCCACTCCACAAACCCGACCCGCATTCGACCCGGCTCCCGTGCGAGGCAGCCGTCCGCGAGGCACATTCGTTGTCCGTGAGCCTGAATCCATCTCGCTGGCGCAACCGCCTGTTTTTCTCGCTATTGCGCTTTAGTGCATTTACCAGGACGACCCGTTGCCACCGATAACAGAATACAAGCAGGCGACGGCCAGCGCGGATAAGCCGGCGTCTGATCAATGTCGCTTTGCCTGGCTGCCCTGGCCTGAGTTTCCGCTGGGCGCAGCGTCCGATTGCGGTTATGTTGAAGCTTCAAATCGTGACTGCAAAGGAACTCAGCATGCCCGAATTTTTCTTTTTCAGGAAAGGCCGTCAGCTGGTGGCTGCCGACCGGAAGGACAGCGCGGCAGTCGAACGGCTTAAGGCTGACGGCTATCAGAAACAGTTTGAGGAAATTATTGCGCCAGATGCGGAAAGGGCGCTGATCAGGCTGCAGGATATCCGTAAGGATGCCGCCGATCTCGAATACGGTTTTCTGACCGGCGGGATATTCGGTGTCGTCACCTTACTGTTCCGTGAAAACCGGGTCAAAAAGACAAAATGATCGGCGCATATCTGGCAGCAGCGCCGCTTGCCGACCGGATCGAGCAGTAAAAAACCGCCCCGGGAGGCGGTTTTTTATTGCAGATCTGACGCGCAATAGCACGTCGCGATCGTCAGGCCGGTACTGACAGCGCTTTCTGGCTGCGTGACCAGACGCGGTGTGCTTTCATCGCCTGGATGAAGTCCGCCATCAGGGCGTTTTCTGCTTTGTCACCCTCAACAATGCCTTCTTCCTGTTCGGTTTCGCCCAGACTGAACTGCGCCTTGAAGCGACGTGCATCGCCTGACAGACCAATAACTTTCAGATGCTTGTAGGCTTCCAGCAGGAAGTAACGCGCATCACCGCTCAGCAGCAGGGCGTCGATGTTGCCATCCGGCACGATAACGGCGTCAAAGGTCAGTGACGGCAGACCGGCGAAGGTGGCATCAATCGGCAGCACCGAACCATCATCGGCGCGTACCTGGCCCATGTGTGCGGCCAGCAGTTTGGTGTGAACACCGACCGCTTTCAGTTCCTGCAGAATTGACAGCACATCTGCCGCCTTCACGCCATCGCTGACCAGTAACGCTACCTGACGGCCCTTGATCTCGCCATCCGGGATGGCGTAGAGACTCAGGCTGTCATCTTTGGTCAGGCCGTTAACCGCTTTTGGCGGCTGGATATTCAGCTGATCGGCGGTCAGGGCGATACCGAGATTATCCGCCACGCCTTTCGCCAGACCGAGGTCAATCCGCGCCAGATGATCGACCACCCGCTCACGAATATAGGCCCGCGCCACTTTACTCAGCTCGAACGAGTAAGCGCCGATAATATGCTGCTGTTCGACCGGCGTCTGGCTCATCCAGAACAGGCGCGGCTGAGCATAATACTCACCGAATGATGGGCTGCGCTCGCGCACTTTGTGGCCCTCAACGCGCTCCTGGTAGCTTTCAAAACCGCCACCTTCAGCGGCTGGCGGGGTTTCACGTGGCCAGTTATCGTTGATCGAGTTCGGCTCGTAGTTGGCCGGGTTAGTGTCGATATCCTGACGGTGCATCCCCTGACGCTGGAAGTTATGGTACGGACAGGTTGGACGGTTGATCGGGATCTCATGGAAGTTCGGACCACCGAGGCGGCTGATCTGGGTATCGGTATAGGAGAACAGACGGCCCTGCAGCAGCGGATCGTTGGAAAAATCGAGGCCCGGCACGATGTGGCCTGGGTGGAATGCTACTTGCTCGGTTTCTGCGAAGAAGTTATCCGGGTTGCGGTTAAGCACCATCTTACCCACGATTTCAACCGGTACCAGCTCTTCCGGGATCAGTTTGGTGGCATCCAGAATATCGAAATCGAATTTGAATTCATCCTCTTCCGGGATCAGCTGCAGGCCCAGTTCATATTCCGGGAAGTCACCCGCTTCAATCGCTTCCCACAGGTCGCGACGATGGAAATCGGGATCGCGGCCGGTCAGTTTCTGCGACTCATCCCACAGCAGCGAGGCTTTGCCTGCCACCGGCTTCCAGTGGAAGCGGACAAAGGTCGCTTTGCCTGCAGCATTAATCAGGCGGAAGGTGTGAATACCAAACCCTTCCATGGTGCGATAGCTGCGCGGAATGCCGCGATCGGACATCGCCCAGATGACGTTGTGCATGGTTTCCGGCTGGAGAGAGACGTAATCCCAGAAGGTATCGTGGGCGCTCTGGCCCTGCGGGATTTCGTTGTGGGGTTCAGGCTTCACCGCGTGCACGAAGTCAGGGAATTTATGCGCATCCTGAATAAAGAACACCGGGGTGTTGTTGCCGACCAGGTCGAAGACGCCCTCTTCGGTATAAAACTTGGTGGCGAAACCGCGAATATCACGCACCGTATCAGCGGAACCGGCGCCGCCCTGTACCGTGGAGAAACGCACGAAAACCGGCGTCACCTGATTCGGATCGCTGAGGAACTGCGCTTTAGTCAGATCTTTTAACGAGCGGTAGGGCTGAAAATAGCCGTGCGCCGCTGAGCCGCGCGCATGCACGATGCGCTCCGGGATACGTTCATGGTCAAAATGCGTGATCTTCTCACGCATAATAAAGTCTTCCAGCAGGGTTGGCCCACGCGAACCGGCACGCAGCGAATTCTGATCGTTCGCAATACGGGTTCCCTGGTTGGTGGTAAGCGGGCTGTTGGTGCCGTTTTTACGGCTGGCATTGAGCTGGTCGAGTTTAGCGTTATGGGTCTGCGGGGCTTTCAGGCTACCTGGCGCGGTCGGTTGTTTGCCGGGAGGCGTCGGTTCGGCTGGCGGCTGATGTGATCCATCCTGAGGTGCCAGCGAACCGAGTCCGGGTTCTGACGACTCCGGCCCGGTGGTGGGGGCGCGGTGGCTCAGTTCTTTCTTCTCTGTTTCTTTCGACATTAATCCATGCTCCAGCGGTTATTTTACTTTCGACGACACTAAATATAGAACAACCTGACCAAAGCTGGGGTTAAACCGCGACTTTAACTGACCTCGCCGGGTTTCTTTTTGGCGGGCTAAAATAGAACCTTCACCCGGTGCGGCAGCCTGTCGTTTCGCTTATTGCCGGCCAACTGCAACTATTCGGAGGTCTGTATGCTCAGCTATCTGTTTATTGGTGCGAATGATGTGGCGCTGTCCGGTCACTTTTATCGGGCAGTTCTGCTGCCGCTCGGGTATCTGATTGAGCCCGATGGCGAACAGCTGATTTTTTCGCTGCCGGAGGTGCCCGATCGGCAAAACGGACCCGGTGCCGTCTACATTGCGAAGCCGTGGGATGGCGCAGACGCGCAGCCGGGTAACGGCAACATGGCCGGATTCCGCGCGCCGACGCGGCAAAGGGTTGACGAGCTTTACGCGGCGGGCCTGCGGGCAGGGGGCACAGATGAGGGCGCGCCAGGCATTCGTGAACGCTATAACCCGAATTTTTACGTGGCTTACCTGCGCGATCCGGCAGGCAATAAGCTGGCGCTGTTCTGTAACGACGATCCGGCCTACGCGTCGGTTTAATTGCAGCCGGCGTGCATTTCCTGATTGAAGTTAGAAATGTTATATCATAACATTTCATTTTGTAACTTCTATTGAGGATCGCGACGTTGGCAAATCATACAGGTAAGTGGGCGATGGCGCTGGGCGCGCTGTTGATCAGCAATCAGGTGGCGGCGCATGGCGATCATGCGCACGGCAAACCGTTGTCAGCCATGGAACAGAAAGCGGCGGAAGGGGACTTTGCCGATGCGGATGTTAAAGATCGCCCGCTGTCGGACTGGGATGGCCTGTGGCAGTCGGTCTATCCGCTATTAGAAAGTGGCGAGCTGGACCCGGTATGGCAGAAAAAAGCGCAGCAGGATGGCAGCAAAACGGCGCAGCAGGTTAAAGCTTATTACCGTAAAGGCTACGCGACCAACGTCGACACTATCGGCATCGAAAACGGCGTGATGGAATTTCATATTGGCGATCGGGTCAGCGCCTGCCGCTACCATTATGCCGGCCACCGGATCCTGACCTATACCTCGGGCAAGAAAGGGGTGCGCTACCTGTTCGAATGCCAGGAGGCGAACAGCGATGCGCCGAAATATGTGCAGTTCAGCGATCACACCATCGCACCGCGCAAATCAGCCCACTTCCATATTTTTATGGGTAATCGTTCGCAGCAAGCTTTACTGGCGGAGATGGATAACTGGCCGACCTACTATCCCTGGCAGATGATGAATGCGCAGGTGGTGGATGAGATGCTGCATCATTAAGGATTTGCTTCGGCTTTTGACACACCCGCCCGTAACGGCGGGTTTTCAGGCGACAAACGCGGCCAGCTTATGCAGGTAAATCGCCAATCCGTGGCGTACAAAATCCTAAAGCGCTTCACTCAGATCTACTTAGAGGTGCGCCGACTGACTTTACCGCCCTTGCGGCCAGCTTCCCTGGCTCTTTCAGGATCGTTCTTGAAATTGCCTCCGCTGGCTTTGCCACCGGCACTTCCAGCTTCACTGGCACGGTCCGGGTCATTGGCAAAGTTGCCTGCGCCACCCCGGTATTTCTGTTGTGTCATAGATAGGCCTCGTATCAGGTTCCTTAGATAAGTAGGACTAGCTAGTCACAGCATTAAGTTTAGTTTGCCGGCTGGATTATGCCAGCAAAACGGCAAAATCGAGGCGGCTGTCGCCTCGCTAATCTGTTGATTATCTGCATAAATTGGCGGGATTTCAGCCAACCCATACCGGCCGGCGCGAGGCCGGTATTCCCTTCACCACCTGTTGATACGAATCGTCGACCAGCTGCTGGATCAACCCTTCTGACAGTGCGTCGCCCGGGTAGACGGTGATCCAGTGCTGCTTATTCATATGGTAACCGGCGGTAATAGAGGGATAGATGGCGCGATGCAGTTCCGCCTGCTGCGGCTGGCATTTCAGGGTGATGATCGGCACCCCCCGCAGCACGGTCAGCAGTAGAAACACCTTACCGCACACTTTATAGACCTGATGTGCCGGTCCAAACGGATAGCTGGACTCGGCGGCAGGCAGCCGCTCGGCCGCCTCAATAGCGATGCGCTGGATATCAGCACCCTGCATAGCGAATCTCCTTGTTACCGGGTTGGTCAATCTCTGCCCACTGGCTGAGTGACTGAGGCCTGTTACACTTCTGATAAGCATAAATCAGGAGCAGACATGAAATTAGGCTTTGCATGTAAGTATCTCAACCACGATGGCAAACAGTTTTTCCCGTTCCGCGCCACCACGCGTAAACGGTTTCTGAGTTTACCGCACGATCAACGTAATCAACTGATTTATGAGATATCCGTTACCAACCTTAACCAGCTCTACCTGACGCTGGAGCAGCTGGCGACCTTACCGGAGCCGTTAAGAATGATGCGTATTGGCAGCGATCTGCTGCCGCTTTATACCGTTCCGGAGGCCACGTCGCTGTTTGCCGCGTTTTTACCCGAGCTTCATCCACTGTTCGCCCGCTGCGGTGAACTGGCACGCGCGCACCAGATCCGACTCTCCTTTCATCCGGGGCAATATACGGTGCTGGCGTCAGATAATCCGGATGTGGTGAGCCGCGCGCTGGAGGATGTCGAGTATCACACGCTCTGCGCCTGCCTGATGGGCTACGGCAAACGCTTCCAGGATTTTAAGATCAATATTCATATGAACGGTAAGGCGGGATTCGACGGTTTTAAACGTTCGTTTGGTCAGCTGAGCGAGGAAGCGCGTCGGATGCTGACGGTAGAGAATGACGAAATATCCTGTTCGCTGGATGACGTACTGCAGGCCGCCGCGCTCTGTCCGGTGGTGCTGGATATTCACCATCATTGGGTAAAAGAGAATCAGTTTATCCAGCCTGACGATGCGCGGATTGCCGCGATAATCGCGTCGTGGCGCGGCGTCCGGCCGGTACTGCATTATTCGATTTCACAGGAGGGGATTATTCCGCCGCAGGGCTGGCCGGATCAGCAACAGCTGGGCGTGTCGAAAAGCAAACTGCGGGCGCACTCCGATTACTACTTCAACGACACGCTCAATGACTGGGCATTGTCGTTTCAGGATTTCGACATCATGTGCGAAGTGAAAATGAAGAATCTGGCGCGGGAACAGCTCTACCAGTGGGCGAAACAGCAACAGCGGATAGCATAACGGCCAACAGCTTTCCCCTTGCTGGTCGGGCAGCAAGGGGAAGCGACCTCAAATAATCGCCACGCCGCCGGTGACGGCGACCGTAGCGCCCGAAATATAGCTGGCCTCATCGCTGGCCAGCATCACATAGGTCGGGGCCAGTTCAGCTGGCTGACCGGCGCGCTGCAACGGCACTTCGCTGCCAAAGTTTTTCACCTGCTCAACCGGCATGGTCGACGGGATCAGCGGTGTCCAGATTGGGCCCGGTGCTACTGCATTGGCGCGGATGCCTTTTTCCGCCAGCATGGCGGCGAGGCTGCCGGAAAAGTTGACGATAGCCGCTTTAGTCGCCGAGTAGGGCAGCAGCTTCGGCTTTGGCTGGTCGGCGTTGATCGACGCGGTATTAATGATCGATCCACCCGCTGGCATATGCGGCACTGCCGCTTTGGTGATGCGGAACAGGGCGTAAAGATTGGTTTTCATCGTCCGGTCAAACTCGTCATCGCTGATCTCATCCAGCGATTCACGCGTCATCTGATAAGCCGCGTTGTTCACCAGAATGTTGATCTCACCAAACGCTTCTACCGCTTTCTCAACGATGGCGGAACAGTGTGCTGCCTCGGTAATGTCGCCTGGCACCAGAATCGCTTTCTGGCCTGCGGCTTCGACCAGCCGGGCGGTATCCTGCGCATCTTCATGTTCATCAAGATAAGAGATCAGGACATCAGCCCCTTCGCGGGCAAACGCGATAGCGACCGCCCGACCGATGCCGGAATCGCCGCCGGTAATAATGGCTTTTTTGCCTGCCAGCCGGCCTGAGCCCTGATAACTTTGTTCACCATGATCGGGCTGCGGCTGCATGGCCGAGGTCGTACCGGGCCAGTTCTGTTGCTGTTCGGCAAAAGGGGGTTGGGGGCGTTGAGTCGATGACATGAATATTCCTCCATAAAAATCCGTTAGCGTAAAACAGTCAGTCAGGACCGCCGGAACGGCTGTGGTCCTGACTGACACGCTGGCGTCAATTAAGGTTTCGGTGACGCGACACCGTCAATCTGCTCCTGCTGTGCGCCTGAGCCTGGACGGGCGTTACCGAGCAGCGGCTCATCACCGAGGATCTCCGGCTGCTGTTTTGCACTGAACTGGCCGTGACCGTCGTAGGCCGGGCCATTGCTCCAGCGGCCTTCCGGCAGCGGTTTATCCAGCGAGGTGTTCAGGCAGTAGTAAGAGTGTTCCTGCGCTTCATTTTCCTGCGGGAAGCTGTTTGGAATAGGCAGCGAAGCATTCAGGCCGCCCATCTCTTCAATCACCGCCAGCCACTGCTGCTGGTGCATGGTGTCACGAGCGATCAGGAACGACAGGAAGTCCTTCATCCCTTTATCTTCCGTCATATTGTACAGGCGGGTCGCCAGCACGCGGCCGGTGGCTTCAGCCGTGACGTTAGCCAGCATATCGGCCGCCACGTTGCCGGAAGCATAGATATGGCTCATGTCGAACGGCATACCGTTGGCGTTCACCGGCATCGCTGACAGACCCGATGAAAGGATATGACGCGGGTTCATGCCGCCCAGAATGGCGTTAACCACCGGATCTTTGGCTGAGGCTTCCTGGTAGGAGAGCGGTGCGCCCTCAAGGTTGAGTGCCACTGCATAGCCCAGCATTTCGATATGGCCGAGTTCTTCGGTTGCGGTGGAGATCAGCAGATCCCGAATCCGGGCATCGCCACGCGCGCCCATCGCCTGGAAAAAGTATTGCATCGCCACACGAATTTCACCCTCTACGCCACCGATGGCTTGCTGTAACAGCATGGCGAATTCTGGATCTGGTTTCTCGACGCGAACCGGGAACTGGAGTTTTGATGAATGATGAAACATGATTTTTTTCCTCGTCAGTGTTTGCACTCGATGCAGGAAAAAGCCTGGACAGGGATAGCGAAAAAAGAAAGCGTAACGAGAGCAATTAGTGGATGAGTAAGAGGGGATAAGCGGCAAAAAACCGCGAAAAATGGATAAACGGTTGGTCCGCCGATGAGGGCTGATTACAGTAGAATGATGACGCTGACCACCGGAAAAAAAGGCGTAAAAAAGCCCCGCAGGCGGGGCAAATTCTGGGAAGCAAAAGCATCCGTGCTAATCAGTGATCCCTCACAACAGACACAGGATGTCAGCTGTTACTGGTCGACGACGCATTCTGCAGAACGTGTTCCAGTGCCTGACGATAAATATCCTGTTTAGCCACGTCACGCTCACTCTCCAGACGATGAATCAGGCCCAGCACAATGTCTTTATCGGAAACGTGGGTTTTGTAATGCGCGAGTTCAGCATGGACGGCTGCAATAACTTCTTTCTCGCTGGTAACCGGAGTGCCAGAGTTCATGAAGTATTCAGAAATCTGAGACTCTGTATTGATTGTCGTTTGCATATCAGGCCTCATCAAAAAGGGGGGTAAATGCGCCATTTCAGGTCCGGTCAGCGGACGACGCAAAAAAAGAGCATCTGAAGGTGGAAATCCACGACACCTTCAGATGCGGTGCAATGCACCTTTCGTTACAAGTGACTTAACATCACGGCGCAAAGTTATACAATAACGACAAACTTGTACAACGAAATTCGATAAAATTTTACTGGTCGGTGGTGTATTTTGCATGCATGTTTAAAATAATTAAAGGTTAATTTTTATTAAATATATTTAAATACAAGTGGTTATTTTCTTTTCGCTGCGCTTTTCGCTTTTTCTTTATCAAATTGGCTGAAAAAAATATTTCCGCTCAAGGCTGTACGTCTGGGTGATTTTCCGCAAAAACCTGTACAGGTTCAGACAGTAAAACCGCGCTGACGGGACAGGGGCGGGCGGTACAACGGTGGCAATCTTATTCACCTGGCCGTGAAGCCAGCACAATTCACTTCACACCTGCGCCTCAGAAGGCTAAGGTTTAGCGCTTACTTATCAGAAGGAGATGATCATGATTAACGACTATTTCGCGCTTCCGCCTGCCGGCATCACGCAGGAACAGCACAAGCGCACGGTGGCGGTGGCAGCGGCGCTGGCGGTAGCTAAAGAGTCAGTCAGCGCGTCAACCTCGGCGACCGGTTCAAAAACGGCGTGGGATCTGCAGGCGGTGGCCAATGAAATTGCTAATCTGGCGGATGCGATTCAGGATGCGCTGGAAAGCGATAGCGAAGTGTAAACCTGCGGCCTGAGGCGGCGAGGTGTGGATAGCAGACCGGGCCTCAGCACCGGGTCGCCGCTGAAGCCCGGCAACGCTCTGGCTGCCGGGTAACGCTTATTCTACTGACGGCGGCTCATATTTAATGTACTGCCGTAATGTGTCATGGATCGCCCGGTTATCGCCCTCATCCAGACCGCGTCCGGCATATTCTTTCGCCAGCGCCGCCAGCACATCATCAAACTTACCTTTGTAGTTGAGATTATTCAGCGCAATTTGCTGGCCGAGGATCTCTTTTAATACCGTGGTCTCTACTTTTAGCTGACGGACTTCATCTTCAAGATGTTTGATTCGCGCATCGTCTGACATAACACCTCCATGATTAAACACCGCAGAATAACCATGCCACGCCGGATATTCAAACAACGCAGGCAGCAGACAAACTTTGTCAGATTTTCCTTAAGTCAGAATAATGCATTAGCCGGGCGATTATACCGCCATTCCCGATCAACAAGTCGCGCCGCTCAGCTTGTGCGGTGATAGCGATCGCTTTCTGCTGAATATTACGCCAGCGCAAAAAAACGCCACAAAAAAAAGTGCATTGTCATCAACCCCTTCGCTTAAACCTTTTCCGTTGCGCTTGATTAAAAGGGTAATTCGATATTACTGTGTTTATATACAGTTATCTGGAAAAGGAGTGTTATTATGGAGTTCATCAAACCTGCGGACCTGCGCGCCGTTATGCCGTTGCCGTTGTACATCGAGCGGGTACCCTGCGGATTTCCCTCACCGGCGCAGGATTATGTCGAACAAAGAATTGATTTAAACGCGCTGATGGTTCAGCGACCCAGCGCCACCTATTTTGTCCGGGTGAGCGGTGAATCGATGACAGACGCGGGTATTAACGACGGTGACATGCTGGTGGTCGACAGTTCGCTGACCGCTGCCCATGGCGATATTGTGGTCGCCGCCGTTGACGGTGAATTCACGGTTAAACGCCTCCAGCTCCATCCCTGCCTGCAACTGATGCCGATGAATACCCAGTTCAAGCCGATCGCCATTAAAACGGAAGATGCGCTTGAAGTGTTCGGTGTGGTGACCTTCGTTATTAAATCGACCCATTAATCATGTTCGCGCTGGTCGACGTGAACAGTTTTTATGCCTCATGTGAAACGGTGTTCCGGCCCGATCTGCGCGGCAAGCCGGTGGTGGTGCTGTCGAATAACGACGGCTGTGTCATTGCGCGCAGCGCTGAGGCGAAAAGGGTGGGCATCAAAATGGGCGCACCCTATTTTAAAATGCGTGAAGAACTGACGCGTCATGGGGTGCAGGTCTTCAGCTCGAACTATGCGCTCTACGCCGATATGAGCCAACGCGTAATGACCATCCTGGAAGAGATGGCACCTTCGGTTGAGATCTACTCGATCGACGAAGCGTTTCTGAATCTGACCGGCGTGCAGAACTGTACGGCGCTGGAAACCTTTGCCCGCCAGGTCCGCCAACGGGTGCTGAAAGAGACGCATCTGACCGTCGGCGTCGGCATTGCCCAGACCAAAACCCTGGCGAAGCTGGCTAATTTTGCCGCCAAGAAGTGGAGCAAAACCGGCGGCATCGTCGATCTGTCCGATCCTGAGCGGCAGAAAAAGCTGCTGGCGTTGATTGATGTCGCCGAGGTGTGGGGCGTAGGTCGCCGCATCGCGAAACGGCTGAATGCGATGGGGATCGAGACCGCGCAGGATCTGGCTGCCCAGAGTACTCCGACCATTCGCAAGCATTTTAATGTGGTGCTGGAGCGTACGGTCAGGGAGCTGCGCGGCGAGCCTTGTCTGGAAATGGAAGAGTTCACTCCGGTGAAGCAGCAGATCATCTGTTCGCGATCGTTTGGCAGCCGTATCTCCGATTACAATCAGATGCGGCAGGCCATCTGCGCCTACGCCGAACGGGCGGCAGAAAAACTGCGGCGGGAGAAACAATATTGCCGTCAGGTCGGGGTATTTGTGCGTACCAGTCCACATGCGGTCAACGAAACTTTCTATGGCAATCAGTCTACCGGTCAGCTGCTGACCCCAACCCATGACACGCGTGACATTATCCGCGTCGCCATGGCGTGCCTGGATAATATCTGGATAGAGGGCCACCGCTATATGAAAGCCGGTGTCCTGCTGGGCGATTTTTTCAGTCAGGGCGTAGCCCAGCTTAATCTGTTCGATGAGATGCCACCGCGCGCTGACAGCGAGGTGCTGATGCAGCTGGTTGACCGCATCAACCAGAAAGGCCGGGGAAAGCTGTGGTTTGCCGGGCAGGGCATCCATAAAGAGTGGGCGATGAAACGCGAGATGCTGTCGCCCGCTTACACTACCCGTCTGACCGATTTACCGGTCGCGAGAGTGAAATAAGCGCCCGCTGTTTTTACTGCCGCCGTAGCATAATGATTTCCGGATAAAAGCTTTTTTTATCACGCAGTGAAATTATCGGGCCGTTATCCTTTACCTGGCCCGACCAGTTGTTAGCTGGTCGGGTGTATTGATAAAATATTTAGGTAAATGTGATGAATTTTAGACAATTTGAAAACAGAATTAATCAGTGGCCAGCCATACATTTCACCGCGATAGTAAAAAACCGTCGCGAAGAGGAATATGAAATTTATGCAGTCGATGAGAGCAATAATATAAAATCTCAGCTATTTATCTGCTTTGCGGATAATGAAAGCCATGCCAGCTTGCTTATTAAACAGTTTGCGCTGTGGCTGATCAAAATAAATAGCGAGAAACGCCGCCAGCAAAAGGCCGAACGTCACGCTGAGGCAGCATTATTGCTGGATAAATAAGCGACGGGATTGTTCTGATACCGGGAAAATAGGTTCGCACAAAAAAGCATAAATTGAGTAACATCGTTAACCATTAAGGCGATTAAATTGTCACGCAGCCGACCCCATGCCTGAAGATAAAGTATCAGCGCGGTATACTTATTATCAGCGGCTGGGATACAATCCCCTGTTGATTTTTACGGGAGCACCTTTCCCCCTGGCCGGTAATGATGATCACGATAGCCACAGCGCATAAAAACAAAGAGCGGGGCCGCCCCAGAGAGTTTGATATTGAACAGGCTCTGGACCACGCCATGATTGTTTTTCGGCAAAAAGGGTATCACGCGGCATCACTGAGCGAGCTGGGCGAGGCGATGAACCTCTCTGCTGGCAGCATCTACAAGGCGTTTAAAGATAAACGCTCCCTGTTTCTGCAGGTGTTTGAACGTTATCTGCTGCTGCGTAATGCCGAGCTGCGCCGCCGGCTGCTGCCCTGTACCAGCGGACGGGCAAAAATAGCGGAACTGCTGCAGTTTTATCTCGATTCCGCGCGTGCCGTTGAAGGGCGACGCGGCTGTCTGGTGGTCGCCAGCGCGATTGAATTGCAGACGCTGGATGAGGCGCTGGCGCTCCGCATCAATCAGGTGGTGGTGCGTAATCAGTGCTTTCTGGTTTCGCTGCTGGAGCAGGGACAGCAGGATGGCTCTGTCTCCGCCACGCTGGATGTTGAGTCGGCTGCCGGACTGATCCTCTGCATTGCCTATGGGATGCGGGTGGCGGGCAAGGTCAGCGATGTGGCAGACGAACAACAGACCCTTGCCCTGGCATTAAAAGTGCTGGGTTAAAATTTAGCTAATTAGGAGGCGAGCGCTTCCTAAATTTATCGGTAAACGGACAGAGGGAACCCACAGCGAACAAGAGAAACGCGATGGCAACGATCATAACCCGCGGCGGGACAATCGCCGCCCGCCAGATGCCCGGGAGCGAGCAGTGACAGACGACGACCTGACGATTAATGATGAAATTCGCGCCCTGATAGGAAAAGTGGTCTCACGCCTGATCAGGCCCGATGAAGTGCTGAGTGTTCATGAGATCATCACTGCGCTGCACAGTTTGCGCGTCCGTTCACCTGACCGTAATACGCGCTTATCCTGTCGGAAAGCGATTCGCATTCTGGCGCGTAAACTCCATTAGCCCCGCGCTTTTCAGTCAGAGAAATTCTGCGGTGCGCTTTCCGAACCGCTTATTGTGTGCCAGGCTTTTCTGCTCCATTATCCTGCGTAGAAAATTAAGGCCTGTTTCGTGAAAACCTCAATCTTACTGACCCTGGTGGCCGCTATCGGCTGTTCCGTTTTTGCCGCCCGTGGCGGGTTCGAAACCCATGCGACACAACATCCGTCGCATCAGAGCGTAACCGAAAACGGCGAGCCACTGACTGAATAGGCGAACTGGCTAGCGCCACAGTTGGCCCGGACAGGTCAGCCTGCCGTTGCCCTGCACGCGGCAGAGCACAGGATTCGCTTCTCAGCTGGCTCGTCTGAAGCAGCATGACGCGGTAATAGCATGACGCGGTAATAAAAGGCGGGCAGCGGGGCGATACGGGCACCGGAGAAGGTGCCCTCGGCAGAAATGTCAGCCGGAGAGGAAGGATTAACGATAGTTTTTAAGTTCAACCGGTTCCTGTCCGGTCACCACCAGCCAGTTCAGCTCGGCCCGATCGCGGGTTGAAGCATTGATAAAACTTTTCAGCCAGTTGCGCGCATCAGCAATTTGCGCCACGCGATCGTCGTTACTCTCATTTTCAGCCATCTCACCCAACTGTCGAATCAGTGATACCAGCGTAATATCCTGTTGTTCAAACGCCAGGTTAATGGCGGCTTCACCAAGAATCATATGACCGGTTGATTTATCGTGAAATACCATGGGTAACCTCCTGAGTGAAAATGTAAATAACACAATAATTATTCTAGTTAAAGGCAGCTTAAACGAAAGTGGAATCCCCTAAGGCAGACGCTATTAAAGTCATCAGCAAATAAAATGAACTTTTTCCTATCCGGTTAACTTACTGATATCTGGCTAAAACGTTACGCCTTACTATTTTTGACGCCACTCGGGGTACGCATAATACCGGTAACAAAAGCTGGATGAGCCTGAAATTCAGATAAGCGAAGGGGCGGAATAAAGCGCGGCAGTAGCACCGGACAGCCCGACACAGCTGAAGGGCAGCGGTGTTAAGGGCGCACTGCAGCACAGGCCGCGATTAACGTTTCAGCTAAAAAAAGGCAAAAATAAAGCCGCCAGGCGGCGGCTTTATAACGGAATATCCGTAATTATTTATTTGGCACTTCAGAAACAGCTTTAACGTCAGCTTTATTAATTTGCTGCTTAACGCCGTTGGCATCTTTATAAGCCAGCAGACCGGCATCTGACTCAGAAGGTTTGCCATCACTAATAATGGTGCGTCCATCATTGGTATGAATAGCATAGCTGGTACGGGTGCAACCGGTTAATACGGTCATACCAATCAATGCAGCAAGAGGTAAAATCAGCGCTTTTTTCATCGTATTCACCTTATATTAGTTGTCGAGTTCACTCATGTTACTAATTTCATTGCGATTGATTTGCTCGGTTTTACCGGTCTGAGCATCGCGGTATGAGACCAGTCCGGTATCATCATCAATTTGTGGCTTGCCATCGGTAACAATAGTGCGGCCATCGGTAGTCTTAATCGATTGATTAGATGCGCAACCCGCCAGGGTGCCTAAACAAAGGGCCACCAAAGCGACAGCCGAGAGGGATTTCATTTTCATTTTTTCATCTCCTTGAAGTAAATCCAGACGTATACAGCATAGACGCCTTTATAAATTTTGCTGGCTCTGTAGCGCTTCGTTGGCTAATTTTTGGCCAGAAAGGCGCGTGCAGGGGAATAATCGTCCACCTGTGCGCCGGATATAGCATTTATTGCCAATGAAAGCAGTCGGGCAGGTTATTTGTCCGCCTGGTTAAAGGATACGCAAATAATCCGCAGTAAAAAGGTCAGACCAGTAAAATTAATCTCACTGCCGCCGTCCAGGTGGTGCCGTCGGCGTCAGCTATGCTTAACCATGGAGGTGCTTATGTGTGGACGATTTGCGCAGTACAGCAGCCGGAATGACTATTTCGATGCGCTGGGGATTCCGGAAGATGAAATTATTTACGATCCGCAACCGATCGGCCGCTACAACGTGGCGCCCGGTAGCCGGGTGCTGTTGCTTAACCAGCACGATAACCAGCTGCATCTTGATCCGGTGCTGTGGGGGTACGGTCCCGACTGGTGGCACAAGGCCCCGTTGATCAATGCGCGCAGCGAAACCGCGGCGCAGGGACGGATGTTTAAACCGTTGTGGGCACAGGGTCGCGCTATCGTGCCAGCCGATGGCTGGTACGAATGGAAAAAACAGGGCAAGCAGAAGCAGCCGTGGTTTATCTACCATCGTCACCAGCAACCGCTGTTCTTCGCCGCTATCGGCAAAGCGCCTTATGACCGCGAGCACGGCAAAGAGGGATTTGTGATTGTGACTGCCGCCAGCGATAAGGGGATGGTTGATATTCACGATCGGCGGCCGCTGGTGCTGGAAGCCAGCGCAGTAACTGAGTGGCTAAGTGCGGAGACGACGCCAGAACGGACGGTTGAGATTGCGCAGCAGGCGGCGTTACCGGAGCAGGCGTTTGCCTGGCACCCGGTGAGCCAGGCGGTGGGGAATATTCATCATCAGGATGCCAGCCTGATCGCGGAGATTGATGACCCGGCAGAGTGAGCCGCTACCGGGTCGGACAGGGCTGATAACCGTGCCGATCAACTGGGTGCGCCGATCGGCAGGGGCGATCAGAGGAGCGAGTCTTCCCCGGCTTTGGCGGCCGCTTTCTCGGCTTTCATCGCATTGATCGGATCGGAGGCGCTCAGCCAGCGATCGAATTTCTGGTAGGTGTCGATAAAGGTTTTAAAGTAGCTACTGGCTATGGTGGCGTTCTCTTTGTGGTTCATAAACGCGACTGCCAGTTTGAACGCATCTTCGTTATCAAATTTCATTTTTGTCTCCCTCGCTTCAGATCTATAGAGCGTAGCCTGATTAAGCCGCGCGTGCATTCAGACAACCGGCTGATAAACCGCAATAAAGCACCTCAATCTCAGCTGTCGGCCAGATTGGCGTTGATTCCCACTTACTTCACGTCAAATCCTTCTTATAATGCCAGCTTCACTCGTGAAGGAGACCCGCTTATGTTGAAAGGATTAACCGTTGCCGCTGCGCTGCTGCTGTCGGGCTGTAGCCTGATGCATAAACAGCCACCGGCGCCCCAGACCCTGCACTACCGCTGCGGTACCTTGCCGCTGACCGTCACCCTTGATGAAGCACAGCAGCAGGTCAGCTTTATTATGGATGGTCAGCCGCTGACGCTAAAACAGACGGTATCCGCCTCGGGTGCCCGCTACAGCGACGGCAACTATGTCTTCTGGTCCAAAGGAAACGGCGCGTTTATCGAACGTAACGATAAAATTGTCGTTAATGATTGTGAGCTGCAACCCGCCAGCTGACTGTTTATCTGAATGAGCGAACATTATGAGCGACAGCGATACGCTACACACCATTGCCCACCTGCGGCGTGAATATACCCGCGGCGGGCTGCGCCGTAAGGATCTGCCGGACGATCCTATCGTGCTGTTTGAACAGTGGCTGAGCCAGGCCTGCGAAGCGAAGCTGCCCGATCCGACGGCGATGACCGTGGCGACGGTGGATGAAGAGGGGCAGCCGTGGCAACGCATCGTTCTGCTGAAGCATTTTGATGCGCAGGGCATGGTGTTCTATACCAATCTGGGCAGCCGTAAGGCCTTGCAGCTGGCGCACAACCCGCGTATTTCGCTGCATTTCCCGTGGCACTTTCTGGAGCGTCAGGTGCTGGTGCTGGGTGAGGTCGAGAAGCTGTCGCCGCTGGAGGTGCTGAAGTACTTCCACAGCCGTCCGCGTGACAGCCAGATTGGTGCCTGGGTGTCGAAGCAGTCGAGTCGCATCTCCGCGCGCGGCATACTGGAAGGCAAGTTCCTTGAGCTTAAGCAGAAGTTCCAGCAGGGCGAGATCCCGCTGCCCAGTTTCTGGGGCGGCTACCGGGTGAAATTTCATACGGTGGAGTTCTGGCAGGGGGGCGAACATCGCCTGCACGATCGTTTCCTCTATCAGCGCGATCACGACGGCTGGAAAATCGACCGACTGGCACCCTGAATCGGTAAGATTCCCGCCTTTCAGCGCTGGCACAGAAGGCGTCAGCGCTTTATGCTATAGCCCTCATTTTTTTCGATTCCGCAACTCAGCGGAAAGCTGTGTACCAGCATAGGTGCAGTCTGATCAATTTGGAGTCAGTGATGACCAGCAGTAACCTGATACAACAATTGCAAGAGAGGGGCCTGATCGCCCAGGTGACGGATGAAGACGCGTTAACAGAGAAACTGGCGCAGGGGCCAATTTCGCTCTATTGCGGCTTTGATCCCACTGCTGACAGCTTGCATTTGGGCCATCTGGTACCGCTGCTCTGCCTGAAGCGTTTTCAGGATGCCGGACACAAGCCGGTCGCGCTGGTTGGCGGTGCTACCGGCCTGATTGGCGACCCCAGCTTTAAAGCAGCAGAGCGTAAACTCAATACCAGCGAAACCGTCAACGAATGGGTTGAAAAGATCCGCCAGCAGGTGGCGCCATTCCTTGATTTCGATTGCGGTAGCAACAGCGCTATCGCCGCCAATAACTATGACTGGTTTGGCAGCATGAATGTGCTGACCTTCCTGCGTGATATTGGTAAGCACTTCTCAGTGAACCAGATGATCAATAAAGAAGCGGTGAAGCAGCGTCTGAACCGTGACGATCAGGGCATCTCCTTCACTGAGTTTTCCTATAATCTGCTGCAGGGCTACGACTTCGCCTGCCTCAATGAGCGTCACGGCGTCTCGCTGCAGATTGGCGGCTCCGATCAGTGGGGCAACATTACCTCCGGTATCGATCTGACCCGTCGTCTGCATCAGAATCAGGTGTTTGGCCTGACGGTTCCGCTGATCACCAAGTCTGACGGCACTAAATTCGGTAAAACCGAAGGCGGCGCGGTCTGGCTGGATGCGAAGAAAACCAGTCCTTATAAGTTCTACCAGTTCTGGATCAACACCGCGGATGCCGATGTTTACCGGTTCCTGAAGTTCTTTACCTTCATGAGCATTGAAGAGATCAATGCGCTGGAAGAAGAAGACAAAAACAGCGGTACCGCGCCACGTGCGCAGTATGTACTGGCCGAGCAGGTCACCCGCCTGGTGCACGGTGAGGAAGGTCTGGCCGCCGCGAAACGGATTACCGCCAGCCTGTTCTCCGGTTCGATCAGCGAAATGACCGAAGCCGATTTCGAACAGCTGGCGCAGGATGGCATGCCGACCATCACCCTGAGCGCGGAGGACGATCTGCAGCAGGCGCTGGTAAAAGCGGAGCTGGTGCCGTCACGCGGTCAGGCTCGCACCATGATCGGCTCAAACGCCGTCTCACTCAACGGTGAGAAGCAGTCGGACGCGGAGTACCGCTTCAGCGACAGCGATAAGCTGTTTAATCGCTACACGCTGCTGCGTCGCGGCAAGAAACATTACTGCCTGATTAACTGGCAGTAAGATTTCAGGGCCGGTTTCCGGCCCTTTTTTATGGCAAGGCAGGACAGGGCAAACAAGTGAAAAATATTTTAGCGATTCAGTCGCACGTTGTTTTTGGTCATGCCGGTAACGCGGCGGCCGAGTTTCCGATGCGCCGCATGGGCGCGAACGTCTGGCCGCTGAACACCGTACAGTTTTCCAACCATACGCAATATGGTCACTGGACCGGCACGGTGATGCCAGCCACCCATCTGACCGATATCGTGAAAGGTATCGCCGACATCGACCGCCTGAAGACCTGTGATGCGGTGCTGAGCGGCTATCTGGGATCGGCGGAACAGGGCGAACAGATTTTAGAGATTGTCCGCCAGGTCAAAGCGGCTAATCCCGACGCCTGGTATTTCTGCGATCCGGTGATGGGCCATCCTGAAAAGGGCTGTATCGTAGCGCCGGGCGTGGCGGAGTTTCACTGTAAAATGGCGATGCCGGCCAGCGATATCATCGCCCCGAATCTGCTGGAACTGGAAATGCTGAGCGAGCGCAGCATTACCGACGTTGATGCCGCGGTAGACGCCGCGCGGGCGCTGATCGCCCAGGGACCAAAAGTGGTGCTGGTAAAACATCTGGCGCGGGCGGGCCGTCGCAGCGATCGCTTTGAGATGCTGCTGGTCACCGCCGAAGATGCCTGGCACATCAGTCGTCCGCTGGTTGATTTCGGCGTACGGCAACCGGTTGGCGTGGGCGATCTGACCAGCGGCCTGCTGCTGGTGAATCTGCTGCACGGCAAAAGCTTACAGGATGCGCTGGAGCACGTGACGGCGGCAGTGTATGAAGTGATGCTGAAAACCCATCAGATGGGCGAGTATGAACTGCAACTGGTGGCCGCGCAGGATGCGATTGCCGCGCCGACCCAGCACTTCGCGGCTGAAAAGCTGTAAAACAGAGCAGGGCCGGATCATCGGCCCTGTTCACGTAGCGGCTCATTTTTTGCTGAGGTAGCACCAGACTCAGTGTAAGCCTTCCGCCGTTAACGCCGCCTGCACCGCTGGCCGCGCCGTCACCCGACTGAACCAGCTCTCCAGCGCCGTACAGGCCGATAAATCGAGCCTGAGCGCTCTGGCCCAGCGCGTCACCACATACAGATAGGCATCGGCCACGCTAAAGCGCAGCCCCATCAGCCACTGCTTGTCACGCAGCGCCTCATCCACAAAGCGGAACTTAGCCGTCAGCAGGGTCCGCGCCCGGCTTTTTTCCTCTTCCGTGCTATCCGGACGAAACAGCGGGGTAAAACTTTTGTGCAGTTCGCTGCTGATGTAGCTCAGCCATTCCACGGTGTGATAGCGCGTCAGGCTGCCGACCGGAGCCAGCAGATGGCGGTCAGGCTTGAGGTCCGCCAGATACTGCACAATCGCCACGCCTTCGGTCAGTACCGTGCCGTCGCTGAGCTGCAGCGCCGGTACCTGTCCTTTGGGATTGATTTGCCAATAATCGTCGCCACGTTCCGTGATTTTTTTTGCCAGATCAACATTCACCTGCGTGAAGTCGAGCCCGCATTCGCGCATGACAATGTGGGGTGAGAGAGAACAGGCACCCGCTTTGCAAAACAGTTTCATGACCAGCCTCCTTGATGCGATGGGATCATTGCATCATAAGGGCCTGGCCCGGAATTGCCAGTGACGACGATCAGGGAACGGAGAGAGGGCGACTGGGAGAGGAATAAAAAAAAGCCGGGCAGTGCCCGGCGGGTAAAGGGTCAGACGGTTTACGCCTCGACCTCTTTGGTTTTTGCGTCGTTATCCTGGGTCATCCGGTTAAGCAACGGCGCTGTAATCAGCATCAGCAGGGCAATGACCGCGGTCACGATACCAATCTGCTGGAACACGCGGCTATAGGTGGCCAGCGAAATCAGCGGATCGGTCACGTTTTCCGGCACTGCCATCAGGTTAGCCACTTTACCGGCAATCACTGCCGCGCCTGCGGTGGTCAGGAACCATGAGCCCATGATAAAGCCCATCAGACGCTGTGGCACCAGCTGTGCGACCATCGCCAGGCCGAGACCGGAGATCATCAGCTCACCGATACTCTGCAGCGCATAGCTCAGAATCAGCCAGTTAACCGAGACGATACCCGCATCGCTGGCAAACTTCGCGCCCACCGGCAGCACCAGAAACGCACCTGAGCAGAGCACCATGCCGAAAGCAAACTTATGCGGCATCGGCAGTTTATCGCCCAGCTTGTTGTAGAGCGCCGCCAGCAGCGGACTGGCCAGCATAATCCAGAACGGGTTCAGCGCCTGGAACTGTTCCGGCGCAAAGGTGATGCCAAGAATGCTGTGCTCAACGTTGCGGATGGCAAAGAAGTTCAGCGAAGTCGGCATCTGCATGTAGAGCACAAAGAACAGAATCGCTTCGACCATCAGCAGGAAGGCGACAATCATCTTACGACGCGCGGCACCCTGCAGGGCAAAGGCCTCTTTGGCAAACACCAGCACGATACCCAGCGCAATCACCGCCAGCACCAGACGGGCGATAGACTGGTGATGCAGCATCCAGTTAGCCAGTGCCACCAGCACCACAACGCCTACCAGCGTCATCAGCAGCTTACCGATTTGCAGCGGGGCGAAGTCCGGTTTAGAACCGTAATCTTTGACCATGCGCTTGCAGAACAGGAAGTTGAACAGGGTGATCACCAGACCAATGACCGACAGCGAGAACGCCACGTTGTAGCCATATTTCTCGGCTAACCACGGGGTCAGCATCATCGAGAACAGCGAGCCGATGTTGATCGACATATAGAACATGGTGAAAGCACCGTCGATACGCGGGTCATCTTTGTCGTAGCAGGTTGACAGCAGCGAAGACGGGTTCGCTTTAAACAGGCCGCTACCGACGGCGATGGTCGCCATACCGATATAGACAATGCTGACGTTGTGACCGGAGAAGGCCACCAGCGCATAACCCAGCGCCAGCACCAGCACGCCCAGCACAATCACGCGTTTGGTACCCAGCACCTTATCGCCGAGCCAGCCACCAATCGCCACCAGTCCGTAGACCAGTGCGCTGAACGAGGAGAACAGCGTGATGGAGTCTGATTCGGACATCCCCAGCTGTTTCACCAGGTAAACCGCCATGATGGCCTGCAGGCCATAGAAACCAAAACGTTCCCACAGCTCAATCGAGAAGATTAAGTAGAACGCCTTTGGCTGTTTAAACGCATTGAGACTGACTGTCTCATCAGTGTGTTTGTTTGCAGTTGACACATGTACCTCAGTTTTATCACACCCTGTTTCGGGACAGGAATTAAGTCCGCGTCATGTGAGTTGTCCATGCGCAAGATTGTTATTAGAAGGGAAAAGCGGCGACTAATTTGGCTGATTAAGCGCGACAGGGCAAGAATTTTCTGACCACTGGTTTAGCCTGATATTGTCGGGTTAAAAAACTTATAACAAACTGTTAATCGGATTTAAATATGGCAAGTGTCGATTATAGCAGTATAAATGCTGTGGATGCGAGCCAGTGGCTGGATAATATTGATATTAACTGCTAATAGAGGATTATGCAGATTAATAGTTTGTTGAATAATAACTATCCAGCACTATTCGTCAGTCAGCGACTATATTCCAGGCGAAGCGGCGAAATATCCATCATTTATCTGGCCGCTTTGCACTAAAAGTGAACAAATGACGATCCTGCGCACAAATAGATGATTTAATTCAGGAAGAAAAAGAAGAAACCGTTTGCGTGCTGAAAATCTGCGCAGCAAAAAACGGCAGCAGACGACAATCGAAGCATAAAAATTGCCTGCGCGGTCTGACAGTCCGGAATCAGATGCCCGGTTCGGTAGGGTGCAGAGGGCACAAATTCACGGCGCGTCCGGCCTCGCTCGACAGCAAATTAACATTCCTGTAACCTCATTCTTTCCCTCATGAGGATGGTTTATGTCTTCCCCTTTACGTTTATCTCTGGTCGGCGATTACCGTGCTGACGCCGTCGCCCATCAGGCGATTCCGCTGGCAATAGAACGTGCCGCCGCTGAGCTGAATATCACCGTTGACGCAGAGTGGATTGCCACTGAACAACTGGGCGATCTCAGCCGGCTGCAACAGCGTGAGGCGATCTGGGTGGTGCCAGGCAGCCCTTATCACCATGATGCCGGCGTGTTTGCCACCATCCGTATGGCGCGGGAACAGGGCAAACCTTTTCTCGGCTCCTGCGGCGGGTTTCAGTATGCGGTGATTGAGTATGCCCGCAACGTGCTCGACTGGCAGGATGCGGCACATGCGGAGACCGACCAGAGCGGACGGATGGTGATAGCGCCACTGAGCTGTTCGCTGGTGGAGCAGCGCGGCGCGGTCAGCTTTGCCGCCGGTTCGCGTATTGCCAGGGCCTACGGCACGCTGAACAGCGATGAGGGTTACCATTGTAACTTTGGCGTTAACCCGGACTTCAGCGCAGCGCTGGCCGACAGGACGCTGACTATCACCGCCTGGGACTCAGACGGTGATGTACGCGGTGTTGAGCTGGACGATCACCCGTTTTTTGTCGCCACGCTGTTTCAGTCAGAGCGGGCCGCGCTGCAACAGAAGACCTCACCGCTGGTGGTCGCCTGGATGCAGGCCGCGCTGGCGCAGCGCTGACCGCCAGCAGCCGGTGACAGTGTCACCGGCTGCGCGATTAATCGCGTAACAGCGCCGGGCGTCTGGCATCAAAGCGCCAGTTATTAATCAGGAACTGCATGCCGATTGCATCGTTACGGTTCTTATCCGGCAGTGCATTGTAGAGAGCATGTGCCGCTTCAACCTTCGACATATCTAACGTAATACCCAGTCCTGGCCCCTCAGGCAGTTCCAGATAGCCGTCGCGAATCTGGGGTGCCTGCTGCGTCAGCTGCTGTCCATCCTGCCAGATCCAATGCGTATCGAAGGCGGTCAGCCGATCGCCAGGCGCAGCCGCTCCCAGGTGCGCCACCATCGCCAGCGACACATCAAAATGGTTATTCGAGTGACAGCCGGTGGTCAGGCCCCATTCGTGGCACAGCTGCGCCACGGTATGCGCATTCCGCATCGTCCAGAAGTGCGGATCGGCCAGCGGAATATCGATGGCATTAAGCTGTAAGGCATGCTGCAACTGACGCCAGTCATTGGCAATCATGTTGGTGGCGACCGGAATGCCGGTGGCGCGCTTAAATTCTGCCAGCGTCTCGCGGCCGGAATAGCCGTTCTCCGCGCCGCAGGGATCTTCCAGATAAGGAATGCGACCCGCCAGCTGGCGTCCATAATAAATCGCGTCATCCAGTGACCAGCTGGCGTTGGGGTCCACCGTGACTCGCGCATCGGGAAAGCGTGCCAGCAGGGCATTAACGGTTTCAACTTCCACCTCTGCGTGGTGCACGCCGCCCTTAAGCTTGAAATCACGGAAACCGTAACGATCCGTCGCAGCCTCTGCCAGTCGCACCACGGCAGCAGCATCCATCGCTTTTTCATGGCGCAGTTGCAGCCAGCCATCGCTACCAGCCGGACCCGCCTGATAATTCATGGTGGTCAGTTTACGGTCGGCAATATAAAACAGGTAGCCCAGCACCGGCACCCGATCGCGCTGTTTGCCGCTGGCCAGCAGCTCGGCGATCGGCAAATCGAGATGCTGTCCCAGCAGGTCAAGCAGCGCCGCTTCAATCGCCGCAGCGGCATTGTAGAATTTCTCCGGGTTCATCTGCGGAATGTGAATGTCATTGGTATGTGCGCTCTGCTGGTGTCGCGCATCGCTGGCAAACAGCGTCGAAATCGTTGCGTTGAGCCGCAGCAGATCGCTGCCCTCAATCTGTGGCCGGAAGCGCTCCAGCAGCGCCAGCGTCGAGGCGTGGCAGGGGCTTTCGCCGACGCCGGTGCGGCCGGCGGAGTCGGTCATAATCACCAGAATGCGGGTGAAATAGCAGTTATGCGCGCCGCCAATATTCAGCAGCATGCTGTCATAGCCGGCGACCGGCACCACCCGCATAGTTTTAATGACTGGACTGGCTGACATGTTGATTCTCCATAGGTACAAGGGAAGACGGGGTGGGTTTACGGCGCAGCAGCAGCCACAGACCGGTCAGCAGCGACACGCTGGTCAGTGCATACAGGCCGCCGGTGGTCGAGCCGGTCTTCATTTCCAGATAGCCGAACACCGTCGGCGCGAAAAAACCGCCAAGATTGCCGATGGAGTTCACCAGCGCAATTCCCGGGGCGACAATCGATGCGGGCAGTTCACCCTGTGGCATGGGCCAGAAGAAGGTGGCGCTGACTTTCGAGCCGATGCAGGCGACGATCATCGCCAGAAAACCAAACCACGGCGATCCCAGCGTCGCCATAAAGGTACCGCAGGCGGCCACCAGCATCGCGACACCCAGCGCTTTATCCAGCTTATCGCGATGGCGGTCTGAAAAACGGCTCAGCAGATTGATGGCGACAATCGCGCACAGCCAGGGAACGGCGGTCAGAATGCCGATGCCAAAGCTGCTGAAGCCCTGAATACGCTG
This sequence comes from Pantoea sp. PGP6, assembly GCF_053474785.1. Lineage (NCBI taxonomy): Bacteria > Pseudomonadati > Pseudomonadota > Gammaproteobacteria > Enterobacterales > Erwiniaceae > Pantoea > Pantoea sp. PGP6. The sequence goes on along the minus strand of NZ_JBQBMA010000001.1, from coordinate 2,427,313 downwards.
AATAATTTGCGGTAGCCAGAACACCAGCGTGTAGCCGGTCATGGTCATGGTGAAGAAAATGGCGCAGAAGAACAGCAGGCTACGGTTACGCAGCAGTGACATCCGGCCCGGCTGCTGGTTAAGCCGATCGCGATGGGCTTCTTCATTGTGCAGCTGCTGTGCCAGCGCCTGCTTTTCCGGCTCGCTCAGCCAGCGGGCATCGGCGGGCCGCGAAACCAGCACCCAGGCGGCCACGATCCCCACCAGCACCGAGGCACCACCTTCGAGGAACATCACCCATTTCCAGCCGGCGATACCGAGAAAATCATGCAGCATCAGGATCGCGCCGGTGATCGGGCCGGAAAACAGAAATGCCCCGGCGGTTGCGCTCAATACCATCGCAGTGGCCCGGCCGCGCCAGGCATTGGGCACCCACTGGCGAAAATAGAACAGCACGCCAGGGAAAAAGCCCGCTTCGGCAACGCCCAGTAAAAAGCGCAACAGGTAGAAATGCAGCGGAGAAGTGATAAAGCCGGTCAGCACCACCACCATACCCCAGGTGATCATGATGCGGGTCAGCCAGACCCGGGCACCATAACGCTTCATCATCAGGTTACTCGGCACCTCAAACAGCGCGTAACCGATAAAAAATAGCCCGGCACCTAGGCCGAAGGCGGCCGCGCTGATCCCGGCGTCGGTGTGAAGCTCTGCCTTGATAAAGCCAATGTTGGCACGGTCAATCTGGTTAATGATCAGCATAACGGCCAGCATCGGAATGATGCGGGTAAAAAACTTTTTGATGGCGGAGGCGATCAGCTCATCGTGATGCGGTGACAGGGCGCTATCCATCGGTCTTCCTCGCGGCTGCGTAGAGAAGAGCAAAGTGTAGGGCGCTGAAAAGGCGGGCTCTATGGGCAATCGCCCAGGGGACACTGGGCGTCCGGCCTGGGCATCATTGTTATCAATATGTTATTGGACCGGCGCTTCGCTTTGGCTGAGCAAAACTGTGGGTCGGATCATATTCAGGGTCTGGCCGTCAGCATTACCGGCCGCGGCGCCTCACGCTTTGGCGGTCTGACGACGCTGGGCAATCTGTTCGGCACGCTGCAACAGCGCCTGCAGATCGTCCTCGTCGATATCCAGCAGTTCGCCGCCTTCCAGCGCCTGATGCAGATCCGCGCGCGTCAGCGGCACCGGTATCTCAACCGGAGACGGTTTCACCTCTTCCGGTGCCAGCGGATGGGGATAGCGCCGCCCGGCAAGGTTGTTGAACAGGATAGCCAGCAGCGCCAGGGTCAGGGAGTTGAGCAGCACCGGCGTCAGGACAAAATGATAGCCGAGTTGATTCACTGTGGGTCCGCCCAGAATGGCGGTCAGGGCGACAGCGCCGCCCGGCGGATGCAGGCAGCGTAGCTGAAACATCAGCAGGATCGCCATGCAGGCGGCGACGCCACAGGCAATCGCCGGATTGGGGATCAGCTGACCGATCGTCACGCCAGCCAGCGCCGACAGCGTATTGCCGCCGACGATTGCCCACGGCTGCGCCAGCGGACTGGCCGGTACGCCAAACAGCAATACCGCCGATGCACCCACCGGCGCGACAAACCACAGGTTCAGCTCGCCCAGCACCCAGTGACTCAGCAGACTGGTCAGGATCAATCCGATACCGGCACCGAGGCTGGCGATCATCACATGCTTTTTACTCACCGCCAGCGGATGGGGCCAGAATCGGGCCAGAAACAGGCGCATCGCCTGCCTCCCGCTGGAAGGGCTTTTGCTCATTACTTTACGCACCGTGTCATAACTTTTTCTTATCGTCGGGGTCGGCGATTTTCCATCATCAACATCAATGTAACAACCCGACAAATTGTGCAGGTATCTTCGGGGCGATATTTACCCCGGAAAAAAGGGGAAATCATGGGGCAGCAACGATGTTTAACTGTCGTCATTGGCGCTGGCAGGTGGGGCGCTAAATAAAAAGACCCGCCGTAGCGGGTCAGAATGAAAATTAATCAACCTTATCGGGATACTCACACAGGTCTTCAATCAGACAGGCACCACAGCGCGGTTTTCGCGCCACGCAGGTATAGCGGCCATGCAGGATCAGCCAGTGGTGGCAATCAACTTTATAGGCCGCCGGCACCACCTTCAGCAGTTTCTGCTCCACCTGCTCGACATTTTTACCCGGCGCAAAGTGGGTGCGATTGCAGACGCGGAAGATATGGGTATCGACCGCGATAGTCGGCCAGCCAAACGCGGTGTTCAGCACCACATTGGCGGTTTTACGGCCCACGCCGGGCAGTGCTTCCAGCGCCGCACGATCTTCCGGCACCTCGCCGTTATGCTGTTCCAGCAGGATGCGGCAGGTCTTAATCACATTTTCCGCTTTGCTGTTAAACAGCCCGATAGTTTTGATGTACTCCTTAACGCCCTCAACGCCCAGCGCCAGCATCGCGGCCGGGGTATTCGCCACCGGATAGAGCCGGGCGGTGGCTTTGTTAACGCTGACGTCAGTGGCCTGCGCCGACAGCAGAACCGCAATCAGCAGCTCAAACGGCGAGCTGAAGTTTAGCTCGGTGGTCGGATGCGGATTATTCTGCTGCAGCCGACGGAGGATCTCATTACGTTTGGTCTGGTTCACACCGCTTTCCCGGTCGCGCCCTGTGGAGCGGCAGAGGCAGCGGCTTCTGCGCGCTGTGCAGCCCGTTGTTTCATTTTCTGGTCGATCAGATATTTACCCGCCAGCATCATGCCGAGACCGATAAAGGCTCCGGGCGGCAGCATCGCCAGCAGCATCGGCGAGTCAAAATGCACCACCTCAATCCGCAACGATTTAGCCCACGGCCCCAGCAGCTGATCGGCACCGTTAAACAGCGTGCCGCTGCCGATGATTTCACGCATTGATCCCAGCACCACCATGGCGCAGGTAGCACCCATACCGATGGCGAAACCATCCAGCGCCGCCAGCGGGATGCTGCTTTTCGAGGCGACCGCCTCGGCCCGGCCAACCACGATGCAGTTAGTCACAATCAGCGGGATGAAGATGCCCAGCGACTGATACAGACCATAGGCGTAGGCGTTAATCAGCATCTGCACACAGCTCACCACCGAAGCGATGATCATCACGTAAATCGGGATGCGGATCTCCGACGGCACCCAGCGGCGTGAGGCGGAGATAAAACTGTTGGTCAGAGTCAGCACCAAGGTGGTCGCCAGACCTAATCCCAGAGCGTTGGTGGCGGTGGCGGTCACGGCCAGCAGCGGGCAGAGACCCAGCAGCTGCACCAGGGCGGAGTTATTTTTCCACAACCCGCCGACCAGCAGGCTTTTAGCTTCACTCATTTGCGTCTCCACATGCCGGTAACGAAGAGAGTTTCTCCGGAAGGGTTGCTATTAACAGTGCGGTGCGTTTGGTGGCGTTGACCACCGCGCGTGGGGTAATGGTGGCACCGGTAAACTGGTCGAACTCACCGCCATCCTTTTTCACCGCAAAGGCTTTATCTGTCGGACCCTGAACCACTTTGCCGTTAAAGCTGTTGATCCAGTCCGAAATACGCAACTCGATTTTATCGCCCAGACCCGGCGTTTCATGATGTTCCACCACCCGCACACCCAGCACTTTACCGTGAAAATCGGCCCCGACCAGCATCTGAATGGCACCGGAATAGCCATCCGGCGCGGTCGTTTCCAGCGCGGCCGCCACTGGCTGACCGTTGTTACGCGCCAGATAAAGATGGTGGGGCGCGGCATTGCCTAACGCCGGGTCCGTGACAACGTAACAATCCTGCTGGATGTTGTTGTCGTAGAGCGAGGTCGGCACCACCTGGTCAAGCAGGTTTTTCTGCTGTAGCTGAGTCTGATGTTCCACCGTGGGTTTGGTCACGGTATTAACCACTGCGGTCGCCGCAGTAGTGATCGCGGCAAAGATCGCCAGCGTCACGCCATTTTTACGAATCGTCTCCAGCATCGCTTAATCCTTTAAATGGCCGTAAACGCGCGGCTGGGTGTAGTAGTCAATCAGCGGCACGCAGATGTTGGCCAGCAACACCGCGAAGGCCACGCCATCCGGGTAACCGCCGAAACTTCTGATCAGCCAGACCAGCAGGCCGATCAGCGCGCCGTAAATCAGACGACCGCGGTTAGTGGTGGAGGCGGTAACCGGATCGGTGGCGATGAAAAATGCACCCAACATAGTCGCGCCGGAGAACAGGTGAATCAGCGGACTGTTGAGCGAGTCTGGTGAAAATACCCAGCCAAGCGTAGCGCAGAACGCCAGCGACAGCAGCATAGCGGCAGGAATATGCCAGCGGATCGCATTTTTCCACAGCAGAAACAGACCGCCAGCCAGGTAACCCAGATTGACCCATTGCCAGCCGAGACCCGCCAGCACGCCGCTGTAGATTGGCTGCGCCAGTAACTGATCGGCGCTGTGACCGGCGCGCAGCCCGGTTTTAAAGGTATCCAGCGGCGTCGCCTGGCTGATGCCGTCAACGCCAATCTGCAACTGCTGCATGGTCTCGCCCGCCAGCGTATGGCCGCGGAATATCATGCTCAGACTGTCCATCAGCGTCGGTTTAATCGCCTGTAGCGTGTCGGGCGGCAACCAGCTGGTCATCTGGACCGGGAAGGAGATCAGCAGCACCACATAACCGACCATCGCCGGATTGAAGGGGTTCTGGCCCAGCCCGCCATACAGCTGTTTGGCAATGACGATGGCGAACACCGTGCCGATCACCACCAGCCACCACGGTGCCAGCGGGGGCAGACTGATACCGATCAGCACCGCCGTCAGCAGCGCTGAGTTGTCTGCCAGGTTGCTGCCAACCGGCGCTTTACGCAGCCGTAAAATAGCAGCTTCAGTCAGCCAGGCGGTCAGCGTAGCCAGTAAAACCTGTAAAAGCGTGCCGTAGCCAAAGAAATAACACTGTGCGGCAAAACCCGGCACCGCCGCCAGCACCACCAGCAACATGATATTGCCGGTACTGCGGCGGTTATGGGTATAAGGGGAACTTGCGATACGAAAAGCCATTTAATCCTCAAGCGTCGTAGACGACTGCGCTTTACGCGCTTTGGCACGTGCGATGGCGGCCGCTATGGCGGCTTTACGCGCATCATCGGGTTGATTCAATTCAGGTGCCTGTTCCGGTTCAGCATTGGCGTTGTTCGCTTGCTCCTGCGCCTGTTCAGCTTTTTCGACGGCGTAATGGGCCTGCGTGGCCACTACCGCAGCATCACGTGAGGCTGCATCGGCCGCCGCTGCCTGAGCCTGCGCTTTCTTCGCCTTCGCGCGGGCAATCGCGGCCTGCACTGCGGCTTTGCGCGGATCGTCAGTTTCTTCAGCAGGCTGTGACTCAGCGCCCGTTACCGGCTGTGGCTCCGCCGCGCTGTCTGCCTGGGCGGCTTTCTTCGCCTTCGCGCGGGCGATAGCGGCCTGCACTGCGGCTTTGCGCGGATCGTCAGTTTCTTCAGCAGGCTGTGCGTCAGCGCCCGTTACCGGCTGTGCGCTTTCCGCCTGGGCGGCTTTCTTCGCCTTCGCGCGGGCGATAGCGGCCTGCACCGCGGCTTTGCGCGGATCGTCAGTTTCTTCAGCAGGCTGTGCGTCAGCGCCCGTTACCGGCTGTGCGCTTTCCGCCTGGGCGGCTTTCTTCGCCTTCGCGCGGGCAATGGCGGCCTGCACTGCGGCTTTACGCGGATCGTCAGTTTCAGCAGCAGGCTGTGACTCAGCGTCCGTTACCGGCTGTGCGCTGTCTGCCTGGGCGGCTTTCTTCGCCTTCGCGCGGGCGATAGCGGCCTGCACCGCGGCTTTGCGCGGATCGTCAGTTTCAGCGGCAGGCTGTGCGTCAGCGTCCGTTACCGGCTGTGCGCTGTCTGCCTGGGCGGCTTTCTTCGCTTTCGCGCGGGCAATCGCGGCCTGCACTGCGGCTTTGCGCGGATCGTCAGTTTCAGCAGCAGGCTGGGCGTCAGCGTCCGTTACCGGCTGCGCGCTGTCCGCCTGGGCGGCTTTCTTCGCCTTCGCACGGGCAATCGCGGCCTGCACCGCGGCTTTACGCGGATCGTCAGTTTCAGCGGCAGGCTGTGACTCAGCGTCCGTTACCGGCTGCGCGCTTTCCGCCTGGGCGGCTTTCTTCGCCTTCGCGCGGGCAATCGCGGCCTGCACCGCGGCTTTGCGCGGATCGTCAGTTTCAGCGGCAGGCTGTGACTCAGCGTCCGTTACCGGCTGCGCGCTGTCTGCCTGGGCGGCTTTCTTCGCCTTCGCGCGGGCAACAGCCGCTTCAACCGCCGCTTTACGCGGATCGACTGCCGCCTCTTCATTGGCCTCGCTCCCGGCCCCGGCTGGCGTCATTTTCTTCGCTTTGGCGCGGGCAATCGCCGCCTCAACCGCCGCTTTACGCGGATCGGTAGTCTGACGACTCAGCGCCTGAGTTTCTGCCTGAGCCTCGGCCTGACGCAGACGCGCCTGCGCATGACGGGCTTCACGCTGCGCTTCAGCAGCGGCTTCATCAGGTTCGGCACGACGGGCGGTGGCCCGCGCTTTCGCTGCCGCCAGCTCGCCGTTGTCGCTGCGGGCAACGCGCTGTTTCGCCTCTTCATGTCGCGCTTCACGCGCCTGCTTCTCACGTTCCAGCCGGGTCTGGCGCGCTTCAAAGCGCGCTTTGGCTTCGAGGGTACGTTTCGCTTCCAGATCGATGGCGCGCAGCTCAGCTTTTTCCTGCCGGTAATACTGCACCAGCGGAATATTGCTCGGGCAGACATAGGCGCAGGCACCGCACTCAATGCAATCATCAATGTGATGCGCGCGCGCCTTATCGTGGTCGCCGCCCTGGCTGTACCAGTAAAGCTGCTGTGGCAGCAGTTTAGCCGGGCAGGCATCAGCGCAGGCAGAACAGCGAATGCAGGACTGCTCTTCGTCGTTGTTACCCATTTCGCTGCTGGACGGGGCCAGAATACAGTTGGTGATCTTCACCACCGGCACGTCCAGCGACGGCAGGGTAAAGCCCATCAGGGGACCGCCCATGATCACCATCTGGCGCGGGCCAGGACGGAACCCGACCTGATGCAGCAGATGGCTGATAGGCGTGCCGAGACGGCTCCAGACGTTGCGCGGCTGGGCGATCGCCTCGCCGGTCAGCGTCACGACGCGTTCTGTAATCGGTTCACCATTGATAATCGCGCGCTTAACTGCCCAGGCGGTACCGACGTTCTGCATCAGCACACCAATATCGGTCGAGCGTCCGCCGTGCGGAACCTCCATCCCGGTCAGGATGCGGGTCAGCTGTTTAGCACCGCCAGAGGGGTATTTGGTCGGGATCACCCGGATTTGCAGATCGCGCTCGCCGCCTAACGCCTGCTTCAGTGCCGCAATGGCTTCAGGTTTATTATCTTCGATGCCAATCAGCACCCGTTCTGCCTGTAATACCCAGGCGAGAATCCGGCTGCCTTCCAGCACTTCAGCCGCGTAGTCCTGCATCAGACGGTCATCCGCAGTGATGTAAGGCTCGCACTCTGCCGCATTGATGATCAGGGTTTTGACACCGCGCAGACCGCCTTTAAGCTTGGTGGCGGTCGGGAAGCCCGCGCCGCCCAGACCGGCAATCCCGGCATCGTGAATACGCTGCACGATGTCGGCGCGCGGATGCTGGCGGTAATCGGGCAGGGGATCAAGCGGCATCCAGCGGTCTTCGCCATCGGGCGTCAGGAAAATGCACAGCTCTGACAGGCCAGACGGATGGGCGGTCATGTGCTGACCGATATCCTCGATGGTGCCGGAGGTCGGGGCATGCACCGGTAACATCCGGCCGGTGCCAAAGGTCAGGGGCTGACCGCGCAGCACCTTATCGCCCGGTGCCACGCAGATTTCACCTTCGTGACCGATGTGCTGTTTCAGCGGGATGATAAAACGGTGCGGCAACGGCAGTTCGCTCAGCGGGGTACCGTTGGACTGGGTTTTCATTTCCGGCGGATGAATGCCGCCCTGAAAATCCCAGATCTTATCTTTTTTGAAAAAATTCAACAAATTAAGCATGAGTTTCTACCGGAATCACCCGCACCGGAATGCTGTTCAGATCCCACTTCCAGTTGGCAGGCGTGGTCTCAACCGGCCGCATCTCGATGCAGTCAGTCGGGCAGGGCGCAACACAGAGATCGCAGCCGGTGCAGACATCGCTCAGCACGGTGTGCATGGCGCGGGTCGCCCCGACAATCGCATCTACCGGGCAGGCCTGAATACACTTGGTGCAGCCAATGCAGTTCGCTTCATCGATAAAGGCCACGGTGCGGACCGGCGCTTTGGCGGTTTCATCGCCATCAATCGGCTGCGGCTCAACGTTCAGCAGCTCTGCCAGCTTGAGCATGGTCTGCTCGCCGCCTGGCGCGCACTTGTTGATGGCTTCACCGTTGTTGCCCACCGCATCGGCATAGGGGCGGCAACCGGGATAGCCACACTGCCCGCACTGACTCTGCGGCAGAATGGCATCAATTTGCTCAACGATTGGGTCTTCTTCGACCTCAAAGCGGCGTGAAGCGTAGCCCAGCAGCGCACCGAACACCAGGCTCAGCGCACTTAATACAGCAACTGCTATCCAGATCGCGGTCATCAGAATTTCACCAGACCGGTAAAGCCCATAAACGCCAGCGCCATCAGGCCAGCGGTGATCAGGGCAATGGAGTTACCTTTGAACGGGGCCGGGACGTTGGCCAGCACCAGACGTTCACGCATGCCGGCGAACAGCACCATCACCAGCGAGAAGCCGAGTGAGGCGCTAAAGCCGTACAGGGCTGCCTGCAGAAAGGTGTGATTCAGATTGACGCTCAGCAATGGCACGCCCAGCACCGCGCAGTTGGTGGTGATCAGCGGCAGGAAAATGCCCAGCAGGCGATAGAGCGACGGGCTGGTTTTACGTACCACCATCTCGGTGAACTGCACCACCACCGCGATCACCAGGATATAGGCCATGGTGCGCAGGTAGACCAGATCGAGCGGCAGCAAAATCAGGTGATTCACCAGCCAGGCACAGATTGAGGCCAGCGTAATCACGAAAGTGGTGGCCAGGCCCATGCCGATTGCCGTCTCCAGTTTTTTGGAAACGCCCATAAACGGGCACAGGCCAAGGAACTTCACCAGCACGAAGTTATTTACCAGCACAGTACCAACAAAGAGAAGCAGATAATCGGTCATTTTTTCGCCTGAAATCCAGAAAGCGGCTTATTATCATTGATAGTGCGGCGTATCTCAACCGCTACGCCGCAACCGGCCGGGCAGACCGCACTCAGAATTAAATTCCTGACACAACTCACAGCGTTAGGGTTCAATAAAGGTGCTTTTTACCCGCTTTGAGCGTTTGAAGTAAGGGGCAAACACCGCTGCGGCCGCCAGTGAAAGCAACAGCGTCTGTAAGGCGCGGCTGTCGGTTACCGGGGTAAAGGCAAAGGTTTTCAGCGCCAACAGCACGGTAATCAGCAACCACAGCAGATAATGGCGCGGTAAACGGCGTGAGCGCTTAAAGAACAGCCAGCTAATCCATAGGCTGTAAGCCCAGACCGCCACGGCGGTCAGCAGGGAGATGGCCCAGTAAGAGAAAAGGGTGCTGCCATGGGAGAAGAGTGTCGCGCGCCATTCCGGATTAAACAGCGGTGTAAGGTACATCGCCATTACCAGCGCAGTGGTTAACAGGGTCATAATCAGCCAGGCCAGCGGCAGCAAAAGCCAGCCACCGATGCGCGGCGCAGCAACCTGTTCATTCATAGCGGTAATTCCTGTCTTGGGAAGTCGAAGCGCAGCAGAATAGCATGTCCAGATGGGGCGCGCCCGCCTGGACAACGTAACCAAAAAAATCAGGCAGCAGGAAGTTATACCACGTAGCGCCACACCGTCTTAGGCACACAGCCAAGATCATATAACCGTCCGCCCGACGCCAGTTCGGCGCGCCGATGATCGGCAGCACGGTACATATTGATGATATCCATCTCATCGGTGAGCGAGTAATTGAGGTGATCGAAGAGCTTTTCCAGACTGTCTGAGTTATTCACTTTACGAAATTTAAGCAGGTAGTCGTACGCAGTCATCATTGCCATAACAGTAGAAGGAACTAAGGAGTGCTCAGTATAGGGGGCAAGCTAAACCTGTCCAGATCCTGTGATCAAAAAAAGGTGAAAATCAGATAAACGACCGGAATACGCCGCTAAAAGTCCATTTTTGCAGGTTTATTCGCGGATAGGGCCACCTGCCCGCGGTGCTGAACCGGGAATTCTGCAACATCGCCCGTGTCAGAAAATAATCCCTCCGCGCTGAGGTGCCAGGCGTGTCACACCGCGTCCGGACGGTTTTTGCCTGGCCTGCGTGGTGAAGGCCAGCATCAGGCCTGCTGGCAGCAGCGTTGCAGGTGGCTGACCGGCGCGGCAGATAGAGTGACTGCGCAGATTTTAATAACGCAATGTTGACTAAAAATGCCACTCCGCAGCCGCGCTCAGGGTAACAAACGGACCGGCCAGGGTCAGATTATGGTGAGCAATGATTTTTTCTGCGGTCAGATGGGGATTATCCACCGTGGTGTGGGCATCAGAAACCAGCACCACTGAAAAACCGCAATCTGCGGCTGCCCGACAGCTGGTATCGACGCAAAACTCGGTTTTCATCCCGGTCACCACCAGCTGTTTAATCCCTTTTTCTCGTAACTGGCTCAGCAGCGGCGTATCTCTGAAACAGCTGGGGAATTTTTTGATAAAAACACCCTCCTGCGCATCATCAACGCCCAGTTCCGGCAACAGACGGGTTAACGGGCTCCGGGCGCTGAATGGGGAATCATCGGGTCCGGTATGGCGTGCAAAAAAGATCGGGACCTTAGCCTGACGCGCTTTTTCAATCAGCAGGCAAATATTCGCTAACACCCTATCGGCGTGATGAGGCGTGACAGCTCCCCTGAACAGGCCCTGTTGCATATCGATGACTAATAATGCGCTTTCAGATGAACTCATGTTGTTTCTCCATTCAGAGGGTAAAGAACGGAGAACAGGTCCCCGTCCGGTTGGGCGGGGAGCGAAGATCTGTTTGTCAGGTGCCGGTCACAGATACGCTCACGCCGCCGCTCAAAGCGGTGCGGGTGGTAGTAGTGGTAGTGGTAGTGGTAGTGGTGGTGATCGAACCTGAGATAAACATGATGTTGCCTTCAGTGGTGACTTCTGAACGAGTGGTGACTAATGAACAACACGCTAACACAGATGGTGCAGTAAATACGCCGCAGCGGAGTAAAAAAACGCTTGGTCAGGGTCGCCCTTAACCCGGCAGTGCGCATTGCCTGCCGTCGTCTCAGGCCGCCCGTCGTGGTCAGCCGGCGTCGCGCTGTCAACCGATCGCCCGCAGAAGTCGCCAGAGAAACGTTTCGCCCGCCAGTCACCTGAAAAATGCACTATGTGGGCACTATGCGAGCGCTACGCTAGCACTATGCAAGCAATGTGCGGGCAATCACAAATCCCATTTTTTGTTCATCCCGCAGGCGGATAACCCATTTTGTACGCCTGGCTGTAATCGCTTTCAGTGGGGCTGCGCATAAGCGATTCTGTTTATTACAATTATTTAACCCGTCCTGATTTCACTTTCAGTTGTTTTATCCATAACAGCCTGCGCTATAAAACGGTTGATGTTGACGTAACTCCTTTAAATTGCTCAATTTTGTGAAGCATGTCGCCATTATGCACCCTTTTTTAGTCCAGGCTAAGCGGGCTCTCTACCCTAAACAGCAAATGCCCTTCAGAGGAATAAAAACTATGTGGAAACGTTTACTTCTGACCACGCTGGTCAGCGCCGCGTTGACCGGACCAGTGCTGGCTGCGGACATGACGGTCGGCTTCTCGCAGGTGGGTTCGGAATCTGGCTGGCGCTCCGCCGAAACCAACGTGGCGAAAAGCGAAGCTAAAAAACGCGGTATCACCCTGAAAATCGCTGATGGTCAGCAAAAACAAGAGAACCAGATTAAAGCGGTTCGCTCGTTTATCGCTCAGGGCGTTGACGCCATCTTTATCGCGCCGGTGGTGCAGACCGGTTGGGAACCGGTGCTGGAAGAAGCCAAAGACGCCAAAATCCCGGTCTATCTGCTGGACCGCGCCATCGTAGTCAAAGACAAATCGCTGTATCAGGCGGTTGTCACTGCGGATAACGTGCTGGAAGGCAAGCTGATTGGCGACTGGCTGGTGAAAACCGTCGGCGACAAGCAGTGTAACGTGGTGGAACTGCAGGGCACGGTCGGGGCCAGCGTGGCGATCGATCGTAAGAAAGGCTTTGCTGAAGCGATCAGCGGTCATCCGAACATCAAAGTGATCCGCTCTCAGTCCGGCGACTTTACCCGCAGCAAAGGTAAAGAGGTAATGGAAAGCTTCATCAAGGCGGAAAACAACAGCAAGAACATCTGCATGGTTTACGCACACAACGATGACATGGCGATCGGTGCCATCCAGGCGATTAAAGAAGCCGGTCTGAAGCCCGGCAAAGATATTCTGACCGGCTCGATTGACGGCGTACCGGATATCTATAAAGCGATGCTGGCAGGCGAAGCCAATGCCAACGTGGAGCTGACGCCAAACATGGCCGGCCCGGCCTTTGATGCGCTGGAGAAATTTAAGAAAGAGGGCACGCTGCCGCCAAAAGTGATCAAAACCGAATCGAAACTGTTCCTTCCTGCTGACGCTCAGCGGGAACTGGAACGCAAAAAAGGCATGGGTTACTAAGCCGCAGACCGCCCTGCGGGGCGGTTTTTCATGACGTGAGGCGGAGTTAGCAGAATGACCACACACAATGAAACATCGCTGTTAACCATCAGCGGCGTCAGCAAAGGATTTCCCGGCGTTAAAGCGCTGAACAACGTCTCGTTTGATATTCGCAAGGGCGAGATCATGGCGCTGCTGGGCGAGAACGGCGCGGGGAAGTCAACCCTGATCAAAGTGTTGACCGGCGTCTACAGCCGCGATGCCGGCACCATCACCCTGAACGGTAAGCCGATTACGCCGCACAACACTGCCCAGGCGCAGGAGATGGGCATTGGTACCGTTTATCAGGAAGTGAACATGCTGCCGAATATGTCGGTAGCCGATAACCTCTATATAGGCCGCGAGCCACGACGCTTCGGCATGCTCGATCGGCGGCGCATGGTGCGGGATGCCGATGCGCTGATGCGTAACTACGGTTTTTCACTCGACGTGACGCGCCCGCTGGGACACTACTCGGTGGCGATGCAGCAGATTATCGCTATCTGCCGCGCAGTCGATCTCTCCGCCCAGGTGCTGATTCTGGATGAACCAACCGCCAGCCTCGACGCCAGTGAAGTGGAGATGCTGTTTACCCTGATGGCGCAGTTAAAAGCCAAAGGGATGAGCCTGATTTTCGTTACCCACTTTCTCGACCAGGTTTACCGCATCACCGATCGCATCACGGTATTACGCAACGGGCAATTTATCGCTACCCGCGACACCGCCTCGCTGCCGCAAATTGAACTGATCAAACTGATGCTGGGGCGCGAACTGCTGGAGACGGCGCTGCAGCGGCAGGGCAGCACCCTGCGCAGTAATCAGCCGGTGGTATCGTTTGAAGATTACGGCAAAAAAGGCACCATCGAGCCGTTTAATCTGGAGGTCCGGCCGGGTGAAGTGGTCGGTCTGGCAGGACTGCTGGGCTCGGGCCGTACCGAAACCGCAGAAGTGCTGTTTGGTATTCGCCGCGCCGATCGCGGCACGGCAAAAATCAAAGGCAAGGTGCAGCGAATCACTAACCCGGCTCGCGCCTCGCAGCTGGGTATGGGGTTCTGTCCGGAAGATCGCAAAACCGACGGGATTATTGGCGCGGCATCGGTGCGCGAAAATATCATTCTGGCATTGCAGGCGCAGCGCGGCTGGTTACGACCGATTAAAAAGCGTGAGCAGCAGGCGATCGCCGAACGCTTTATCAAGAGCCTGGGCATTCGAACTCCACACGCCGATCAACCGGTGGAGCTGCTGTCGGGTGGCAACCAGCAAAAGGTGCTGCTGTCGCGCTGGCTGGTGACTAAACCGCAGTTTCTGATCCTCGACGAGCCGACGCGCGGCATTGACGTGGGCGCGCACGCCGAGATTATTCGTTTAATTGAATCCTTATGTGCTGATGGACTGGCGCTGCTGGTCATCTCCTCTGAGCTTGAAGAACTGGTGGGTTATGCCGATCGGGTGTTGATCATGCGCGATCTGAAGCAGGTGGCAGAAATTCCGCTGGAGCAACTTTCGGTAGCGTCGATCGTCAATGCTATCGCTGACGGAGGGGCACAACATGCTTGAGACCCCTATGACACCTGAAAAACCGCAACGCCGTAAGCTGAAACTGCCACCGGGCATGCCGCAAATCGCGGCGCTGCTGCTGGTGCTGCTGATCGATAGCCTGGTGGCAAATAACTTTTTTGCTGTCCATCTGCAGGATGGCCGACTGTTCGGCAGTCCGATTGATATCCTCAACCGCGCTGCGCCGGTGGCGCTGCTGGCAATTGGCATGACGCTGGTGATCGCCACCGGCGGTATCGATCTGTCGGTTGGGGCGGTGATGGCGATTGCCGGCGCGACGGCAGCGACCCTGACCGTGGCCGGACACAGCGTGCCGTTTATCATTGCCGTGACGCTGGCTACCGGTCTGGCCTGCGGTATCTGGAATGGGGTGCTGGTGGCGCTGCTGCGTATACAGCCGTTCGTCGCCACGCTGATTCTGATGGTGGCGGGGCGCGGTATTGCCCAGCTGATTACCCAGGGTCAGATCGTTACCTTCGACAGTGACAGTCTTGGCTGGTTTGGCAACGGTTCGCTGCTGATGTTGCCGGTACCGGTGTGGATCACTCTGCTGGTGGCGCTGGCGGTCTGGCTGCTGACTCGCAAAACCGCGCTCGGCCTGTTTATTGAAGCGGTAGGGATCAACCTGCGTGCCGCGCGCAATGCGGGCGTCACCGGCTGGCTGGTGGTGATGTCGACCTACGCCATCAGCGGCGTTTGCGCTGCGGTAGCCGGGCTGATTGTTGCTGCCGACATTCGCGGTGCGGATGCCAATAACGCCGGATTATGGCTGGAGCTGGATGCGATTCTGGCGGTGGTGATCGGCGGTGCTTCGCTGATGGGCGGACGCTTCAATCTGGTGCTGTCTTTGATCGGTGCGTTGATTATTCAGTCGATGAACACCGGTATTTTGCTCTCCGGCTTCCCGCCAGAGCTGAATCAGGTGGTCAAAGCGGTGGTAGTGATGTGCGTGCTGTTACTGCAATCACCCCGGTTTATTGCGATGTTAAAACGGAGACGCCCGACATGATCAAACGCCATCTGCCGTTGATGATCACCTTGCTGGTGTTCGTCGCGGGTTACCTGTTCTGCCTGAGCCAGTTTCCGGGCTTCGCCTCAACCCGGGTCATCTGCAATATCCTGACTGATAACGCCTTTCTGGGCATTATCGCGGTCGGTATGACTTTTGTGATTTTATCCGGCGGTATCGATCTGTCGGTCGGCGCGGTGATCGCCTTTACCGGGGTGTTCCTGGCGCGGGCGATTGGCGATTTCCACCTCGATCCGCTGCTGGCTTTTGCGGTAATTCTGGCGCTGGGTGCCTTGTTCGGCGCGATGATGGGCTGGTTGATCGATGCGCTGAAGATCCCGGCATTTATTATCACCCTGGCCGGCATGTTCTTTCTGCGCGGCTGCAGCTATCTGGTGTCGGAGAACTCGATTCCGATCGATCATCCGTTCTATACCATGCTCTCCAGCCTGGCGTGGAAAGTGCCAGGCGGCGGACGTCTCAGCCTGCTGGCGGTGATTATGCTGGTGGTGGTGCTGGGTGGGATTATTCTGGCGCACCGTACCCGCTTTGGTAATCAGGTCTACGCGATTGGCGGTAACCTGACCTCGGCGCAGCTGATGGGGGTCTCGACTCGTGCCACCACCATCAAAATCTATATGCTCTCTACCACCTTAGCCACGCTAGCCGGTATCGTCTTCTCTATCTACACCTCGGCCGGTTATGCGCTGGCGGGACTGGGCGTGGAGCTGGATGCGATTGCTTCGGTAGTCATCGGCGGCACGCTGCTGTCGGGCGGGGTCGGAACGGTGCTGGGTACGCTGTTCGGCGTGCTGATTCAGGGGCTGATCCAGACCTGGATTAACTTCGACGGCACCCTCAGCTCGTGGTGGACCAAAATCGCCATTGGTATCCTGCTGTTTGCCTTTATCGCGTTACAACGTTTGCTGACGGTGATCTGGGATCGCCAGCAGAATGCACCGGTAAAACGATTGAGTTCCTGACTACCTGAGTATCCCGCTAGAGGGCGGCTCGCCCGAGCCGTCCTTTACTGCGCCAGACGCAACTTCATCACCGTGACCTCTTCACCCGCTATGTGCCGCTGTTCCACCGCCTGCCATCCTGAGCGCTGATAGTACCCTTGCTGATCGGGCGTATAGAGCCACAGTTCACTGATTTGTTGTTTGATTGCTGTCGCAATCGCCTGTTGGATCAACGCTTTTGCCACGCCCTGACCCCGGAATCTCTTATCTGTGACCACCTCACCAATCCAGTATTCCCGCGCGGCAATGTCATCCAGTTCATAGCGAATGACGCTACAGGTCGCGATCACCGTTTCGCCATCCGGCGTGGCAATAAGGGTAAATTCTGCCGAAGGTTTCTGATTGCGCTGTTTTAAACGCGCAACAATGGCAGGCGGGTGAGACCATGCAGGAAAATGTGACCATTCAGTGTGCAGCAGCTGTGCGGTTTGTTCGGCGTAGCGGGGATGTTGATTCAGCTCGGCAATAAGCATGTGCGGGGCACCTTTATTTTGTCAGGCATCAAGCAATACAGGCTGGTGGGTTAAAGAGCAAGATCATGAAGAGGTTACATTGCAGTAAAGGATGTTTGTATATCCGGCTAAAACAGTCGCTGTTAGATGAAGGTGCAGGGTCAGGAAAGGCATGCCCGATCGCAAAGGATTCCCGCATCCCTGCGGATCGGCCGCGCCATCCCGGGCGCGGACGCTTTGCTCTTCAGGCATGCCTTTCCGTCCCGGCTGGGCTGATGCATCGCTTTAAGAAGCAGGAGAGTGGACAGTGTGAGGCGAGTATCCCGGCAGCCGGGGCTACAGGGATCTGTTGATGGCGATGTTACGGAACGCCCGCCATCCCCAACTAAATAGCACCGTTTTAATAAAAAAAACCGATGCCGCATAAGCCTGCATCGGTGGTTTGATTGATTCTGGCGCGCTGCTAATCATTAAAATGAACAGCGCTGCCGCAGTGCGTAATTAACGTTTCAACCGGTAGTACGCTTCGTTCCAGCGCAGCGCATCTTTGAAAGCAGGTAAACGTGTATGCTCGTCAATCACCAGCACTTCGATGTCGTTCATCTCACCGTACAGATACATATCATCCAAAGTCAGCGCCTGGCTGAACACCGTATGGTGCGCGCCGCCGCCCAGAATCCACGCTTCGGACGCGGTCGCCAATGACGGCTGGGCTTTCCACAGTGCGCGCGCAACCGGCAACTTCGGCAGCGGTTTCGGCTGTTCAATCGCATCTACCACGTTAACCAGCAGACGGAAACGATCGCCCATGTCAATTACGCTGGCGTTAATCGCACGCCCGGCTGGCGTTGAGAAAATCATGCGGGCCGGATCGGCTTTATCACCAATGCCGAGGAACTGCACATCGATTAATGGCTTCTCTTCAATGGCAATCGACGGGCAGACTTCCAGCATGTGGGAGCCGAGCACCAGATCGTTACCCGGTGAGAAGTGATAGGTGTAATCCTCCATAAATGAGGTACCACCTTTGCGATCGCCCGCCAGCACTTTGAAAATGCGTAACAGCGCCGCGGTTTTCCAGTCACCTTCACCGGCAAAGCCATAACCCTGGCCCATCAGACGTTGCACCGCCAGTCCCGGCAACTGCGTCATACCGTGCAGCGTCTGGAAGTTGGTGGTAAATGCCTGGCAGCCTTCTGCTTCCAGGAAACGCTTCAGGCCCAGCTCGATACGCGCTGCATCCAGCACGTTCTGCCGTTTTTCGCCGCCCGAGGCCGCCACATCGGTAAAGCGATAGAGGCTTTCGTACTCATCGATCAACGCATTGACGTCGCCATCACTGACCTGATTGATTACCTCAACCAGATCGCCGACGCCCCAGCCGTTGACGGCATAACCGAACTGAATCTGCGCCGCGACTTTATCGCCTTCGGTAACCGCCACTTCGCGCATGTTATCGCCAAAGCGCGCCACTTTTAGCTGCTGGCTGGCCTGTTTCGTCAGCGCCGCACGCATCCAGTTACCCAGACGCTGCTGGCTGGCACCGTCCTGCCAGTGACCGGTGACCACGCTGTGCTGCAGACCCATCCGTGCGCCGATAAAACCAAACTCACGGCCGCCGTGTGCGGTCTGGTTCAGGTTCATAAAGTCCATGTCCATGCTGTCCCACGGAATTTCAGCATTGAACTGGGTATGGAACTGCAGCAGTGGTTTATTCAGCACGCTCAGGCCGCCGATCCACATTTTAGCCGGCGAAAAGGTGTGCAGCCAGGTAATGATGCCAACGCAGCGGGTGTCATGATTCGCGTCGCGGCACAGCGTCAGCGCTTCATCCGGTGATTTCACCAGCGGTTTCAGCTCCAGCTGCAGCGGCAGGCCAGCCTGATTTAATCCCTCGACTACCTGACGCGCATGCTGTTCTACCTGGCGTAACGTCTCCGCACCGTAGAGGTGCTGCGTGCCAATCACAAACCACACGCTGTAGCTGTTTAACTGTTCCATAAAATCACTCCTTTACTTTGAGCCTACCCCAATAGGCTATTTTATTTGTCAGTCTGAACCTGGGCAGTGCTCACAATCCTCACGTACTCCGTGTACGCTCCGGTTGTTCCGCGCTGTCCGTGTCCAGACTGCCTGCAACAATTACGCCTACTGGGATAGGCTCTTAGCGGAAGCGGGGCGAGCGGCGTATTGCGGTTCAGCCGTCACGCACCATTGTTGATAGCGTTGATAGAGTTGTTGATAGCGTGCCACGCGCGCCGGATCGGGCTGCAGGGTGACGGCAATCGGACTGGCCATCACCTGCTGTGCCTCGGGCACGCTGGAGTAGACGCCGGCCGCGACGGCGGCGAAAATCGCCGCGCCCAGCGCACAGCATTCATCAGAGGCGACGATATCCAGTGGCCGGTTCATCACGTCGCAGCAGGCCTGCATAATCGCTGGCGATTTACGCGCGATGCCGCCGAGGGTCAGGATGTTTTCTACCGGGATCTGCTGCTGCTCGAAGCACTCCATAATGGCGCGCGCACCAAACGCGGTGGCGGCAACCAGCCCGCCAAACAGCGCCGGTGCGTCAGTGCCGAGGTTGAGATCGGTTATGACCCCTTTCAGGCGCTGGTTGGCATTCGGGGTGCGGCGGCCGTTGAACCAGTCGAGTACCACCGGCAGGTGGTCGAGCTGCGGATTGGCAGCCCACGCCTCGGTCAGATCTTTAATCAGCGTTTTCTGCATTTCTGCCAGTTGCGGTTTCAGCGCCGGATGACGCTCAGCGGCCAGTTGCAATGGCCAGCCCAGCAGGCGGCTGAACCAGGCATAGATATCGCCAAAAGCAGACTGTCCCGCTTCCAGCCCGACAGCACCGGGCATCACGCTGCCATCAACCTGACCGCAGATACCTTTAATTGCGCGATCGCCAACCTGGTCAGCATCGGCAATCAGGATGTCGCAGGTGGAGGTGCCAATTACTTTGACCAGGGTATACGGCTTCGCGCCGCCGCCGACTGCGCCCATGTGGCAGTCAAACGCACCGCCGGACAGGGTGACCGTCTGCGGCAGACCGAGCCGCTGCGCCCATTCCGGGCTGAGGGTGCCGACCGGCAGGTCAGCGGTCCAGGTGTCGCTGAACAGCGGCGAATCGAGCTGCTGAGTGAGCAGCGGGTCCAGCGCATTGAGGAAGTCCGCTTCGGGCAGGCCGTTCCAGTCGCCGTGCCACAGCGCTTTATGTCCGGCGGCGCAACGGCCACGCCGCAGCCGGTCGGGTGCCGTGGTGCCGCTCAGTAACGCCGGTACCCAGTCGCACAGTTCGACCCACGAGACTGCCGCGTCACGCACCGCCGCGTCTTCGCGTGATACGTGCAGAATCTTGGCCCAGAACCATTCTGAGGAGTAAATGCCGCCGATATAGCGGCTGTAATCCTGAAAGCGGCCGCTGTGGCACAGCTGATTGATCTCTTCCGCTTCTTCAATTGCAGTGTGATCTTTCCATAACACAAACATGGCGTTGGGGTTGTCGGCAAATTCGGGGCGCAGCGCCAGCACGTTACCGTCGCGATCGATGGGGGCCGGGGTCGAGCCGGTTGTGTCGACGCCAATGCCGACTACGGCGGCGCGCTGCGTTTCGCTGAGCGCATTCAGAACGCCGAGCATCGCCTGTTCCATCGCATCGATGTAATCCTGTGGATGGTGACGAAAACGGTTGGTGTGTGGATCGCTGTATAAGCCCTGTTGCCAGCGCGGGTAGCTGACCACCGCACTCTGCAGCTCTTTGCCGCTGTGACAATCAACGGCCAGCGCACGCACCGAATCACTACCAAAGTCCAGCCCAAGGGTGATGGCTCCAGCACGCATCGGAATCTCCTGTAGTTAATGAACTCCTACATCCTGTGACCGGCGCGCCAGAACGGTTAGTCATGGCTGGCTGACAATATGCACTTTTCTGTCATCGACAGTGATTTTGTGATCCATTGCAAAAGTTAACCTCCGGTTAAATTTGCTGAATATATGGACCATTCTACCGTGATTTTAAGATGTGATACCGCTCTACATTTTTCTTCGCTAATCCCGCTAAAACTAGCCCAGCGTCTGAACAGGCTTTCAGCACATAGCACTCTAACGCACTGATTTATGGCTGTACCTACAAATGAAAAAAGACTGGTAGCGTTTACACCGATTCGTTATTAGCAGTGAAAAACAACCTGGCACCGGAGAGCATCATGCATAAATTCACTAAAGCGTTCGCGGCCATCGGCCTGGCAGCGGTTATGTCACAATCCGCTATCGCCGAGACCATGAAGCTCGGTTTCTTAGTCAAGCAACCGGAGGAACCCTGGTTCCAGACCGAGTGGAAGTTCGCCGATAAAGCCGGCAAGGATTTGGGCTTTGACGTGATTAAGATTGCCGTTCCCGATGGTGAGAAAACCCTCAACGCCATCGACAGCCTGGCCGCTAACGGCGCCAAAGGCTTCGTCATCTGTACGCCCGATCCAAAGCTTGGCTCAGCGATCATGGCCAAAGCACGTGGCTATGGTCTGAAGGTGATTGCGGTGGACGATCAGTTCGTGACCGCCAAAGGCAAGCCGATGGATACCGTTCCGCTGGTGATGATGGCGGCCACCAAAATTGGTGAGCGTCAGGGTCAGGAACTCTACAAAGAGATGCAGAAACGCGGCTGGGATGCGAAAACCACCGGCGTAATGGCCATCACAGCGAATGAGCTGGACACCGCGCGTCGTCGCACCGGCGGCTCGATGGACGCGATCAAAGCAGCCGGCTTCCCGGCCGCACAGATTTATCAGGTGCCGACCAAATCAAATGATATTCCGGGCGCGTTTGATGCCGGTAACTCACTGCTGGTCCAGCACCCTGAAATTAAACACTGGCTGATTGTCGGCATGAACGACAACACCGTGCTGGGCGGCGTGCGTGCCACAGAAGGACAGGGCTTTAAAGCGGCTGACGTCATCGGTATCGGCATCAACGGCGTCGATGCGATCAGCGAATTGTCGAAAGATAAAGCCACCGGCTTCTACGGTTCTCTGCTGCCGAGCCCGGATGTTCACGGCTATAAAAGCAGCCAGATGCTCTACAACTGGGTCAGCAAAGGCGAAGAGCCACCAAAATTCACCGAAGTCACCGACGTGGTGTTAATCACCCGCGACAACTTCAAAACCGAACTGGCGAAGAAAGGGCTGATGTAAAGCCTGCTCCTGCCGGTGTCTGAACACAACGGCGTCACGATATAGTCAGCCCGTGTA
Source organism: Pantoea sp. PGP6 (assembly GCF_053474785.1). Lineage (NCBI taxonomy): Bacteria > Pseudomonadati > Pseudomonadota > Gammaproteobacteria > Enterobacterales > Erwiniaceae > Pantoea > Pantoea sp. PGP6. The sequence continues at coordinate 2,405,307 of NZ_JBQBMA010000001.1, read as the reverse complement.
TTTCGCGCCGCCACACTGCCGCCGGGCATTAACACCCGGTGCGGGTAAGCGGCGCGAAATAGTGAGGATAAACATGAACACTGATTCAGCATTTCTGTCGTTTCATGGCATCAGTAAAACCTTTCCTGGCGTGAAAGCGCTGCAGGATATCTCTTTCGACTGCCGCAGCGGTGAAGTCCACGCCTTAATGGGCGAGAACGGCGCAGGCAAATCGACGCTGCTGAAAATTCTCAGCGGCAGCTACCAGCCGAGCGGCGGCGAGATTCGGATCAAAGGCCAGCCGGTAAACTTCCAGCACACCACCGATGCGCTGGATGCCGGGGTGGCGATTATTTACCAGGAACTGCACCTGGTGCCGGAAATGAGCGTGGCGGAGAACATCTATCTCGGCCAGATTCCGCACAAGCATGGCCTGGTCAATCGTAAGCTGATGCGCTACGAGGCCGGTCTGCAACTGAAAAATCTCGGCATGGATATCGACCCGGATATGCCGCTGAAGTACCTGTCGCTCGGTCAGTGGCAGATGGTGGAGATTGCCAAAGCGCTGGCGCGTAACGCGCGCATTATCGCCTTTGATGAACCGACCAGTTCGCTGTCGGCGCGTGAAATCGACAACCTGTTCCGCGTCATCCGTCAGCTCCGTGAGGAGGGCCGGGTGGTGCTGTACGTGTCACACCGGATGGAAGAGATTTTTGCCCTCAGCGACGCCATCACGGTGTTCAAAGATGGCCGCTATGTCCGCACCTTTACCGACATGGCTAACACCCATCATGACGATCTGGTGCAGGCGATGGTGGGCCGCAACCTCGGTGATATCTACGGTTATTCGCCGCGTGAAAAAGGCGCGGTGCGCCTTGAGCTGGACCAGGTGGAAGCGAAGGGGGTGCGAACGCCGATTTCGCTCAAGGTCCACGCTGGCGAGATCGTTGGGTTGTTTGGCCTGGTCGGCGCCGGACGCAGCGAACTGCTGAAAGGGCTGTTCGGCGGCACGCGCCTGCGCGGCGGCCGGGTGTTGCTGGATGGCGAACCGCTGACGCTGCGCGAACCGATCGACGCTATCCGCGCCGGCATTATGCTGTGTCCGGAAGATCGTAAAGCTGAAGGCATCATTCCGGTGCACTCGGTGCGCGATAACATCAACATCAGCGCCCGGCGTCACAACCTTACCGCGGGTTGCCTGATCAAAAACGACTGGGAAAGCCGCAACGCCGACAGCCATATCCGCTCGCTTAACATCAAAACGCCTGGGGCAGAACAGCTGATCATGAACCTCTCCGGCGGTAACCAGCAGAAGGCGATTCTCGGCCGCTGGTTATCCGAAGAGATGAAGGTGATCCTGCTGGATGAGCCGACGCGCGGCATTGATGTCGGGGCGAAACACGAAATCTATAACCTGATTTACCAGCTGGCCAATGACGGCATCGCGGTACTGTTCGCCTCCAGCGACCTGCCGGAAGTGATGGGCCTTGCCGATCGCATCGTGGTGATGCGTGAAGGGGCGATTGCCGGTGAAGTGCTGCACGACGACGCCACGGAGCAGCAAACGCTGAGCCTGGCAATGCCAAAAACCACACAAGCGGCCGCCGTGGCCTGACAGGAGAGCAACATGGCTTCATCCACGACCTCAAATACGCCGCCGCCAGCGTCACGCAGCGGCCTGCAGTTTGGTCGCATCTGGGACAATTTCGGCATGCTGGTGGTGTTTGCGCTGCTGTTTATTGCCTGTGCGGTATTTGTGCCGAACTTCGGCTCATTTATCAATATGAAAGGCCTCGGGCTGGCGATGTCGATGTCCGGCATGGTCGCCTGCGGCATGCTGTTCTGCCTGGCCTCCGGTGATTTTGACCTGTCGGTCGCCTCGGTCATCGCCTGTGCCGGCGTGGTCACGGCGGTAGTGATCAACATGACCGAAAGCCTGTGGATTGGCGTGGCAGCCGGTCTGGTGCTCGGTATGCTCACCGGCTTTATCAATGGCTTTGTCATCGCCCGGCTGAAGATCAATGCGTTGATCACCACCCTGGCGACCATGCAAATCGTGCGCGGTCTGGCCTACATCTTCTCCGACGGTAAAGCCGTTGGTATCGAAGATGAACGCTTCTTCGCGCTCGGGTTTGCCAACTGGCTGGGCGTCCCTGCGCCTATCTGGCTGACCATCGCCACCATGCTGATCTTCGGCTTTCTGCTGAACAAAACCACCTTTGGCCGTAATACGCTGGCGATTGGCGGTAATGAAGAAGCGGCACGACTGGCCGGGGTGCCGGTGGTGCGGACCCGGATCATTATCTTTATTCTGTCCGGCCTGGTCTCGGCCGCGGCGGGCATCATTCTGGCTTCACGCATGACCAGTGGTCAGCCGATGACCTCGCTGGGTTATGAGCTGGTGGTGATCTCCGCCTGCGTGCTGGGCGGCGTCTCACTGAAGGGCGGTATCGGTAAAATCTCCTATGTGGTTGCCGGGGTGCTGATTCTGGGAACTGTTGAGAATGCGATGAATTTATTGAATATCTCGCCATTCTCACAGTATGTGGTGCGCGGTCTGATACTGTTAGCAGCGGTGATATTTGACCGCTACAAACAAAAGCATAAAGCCTGATTTGGCGAGCAGTTAACCCGCGGACGCATCAGGCGTCCGCGGGTGATCCGATCAATGACAGACTGAGTGAGGACGCTATGTATCACCGTGAATTACCGGCCGAGCAGCAAAATCCTTTACTGCCGGGCTATTCGTTCAATGCCTGGCTGGTGGCGGGGCTGACGCCGATTACCGCCGACGGTCCGCTGGACTTTTTTATCGATCGTCCGCACGGCATGAAGGGTTACATTCTCAATCTCACCATTAAAGGCAAAGGGCGGGTATTCGATGGCGAGCGGGCCTTTGACTGCGAGCCGGGCGAAATGCTGCTGTTTCAGCCTAAAACCGCCCACTACTATGGCCGCGCGCCTGACAGCCCACAGTGGTTTCATCGCTGGGTCTATTTCCGGCCGCGCGCCTACTGGCACGACTGGCTGCGCTGGCAGGATGAGCAGGAGGGCGTCGGCCGTCTGCTGTTGCCGGAATCGCTGCGCGGCGAATTTGACCGGCTGTTTGCCAGTATCGAACAGACCCATAACTCCGGCCGCCGCTTTGCGGAAGAGCTGGCGATGAACCTGCTGGAGCGCTTGCTGCTGCGGGCGGTGGAAGAGGATCCGCGCAGTCATCAGCTGATCCGCGATCCGCGGGTGATTGAAGCCTGTCAGTACGTCACCAATCATCTGGCCAGCGAAGTGAAAATTGAAGAGGTGGCGCGTCATGTCTGCCTGTCACCGTCGCGGCTGGCACACCTGTTCCGCGAACAGATGGGCGTTAACCTGCTGCGCTGGCGCGAAGATCAGCGGGTGATTCGCGCTAAACTGCTGCTGCAAACCACTCAGGAACCGATTGCTACCGTCGGGCGCGAAGTCGGCTACGACGACCAGCTCTACTTTTCCCGGGTGTTCCGTAAGCGGGTCGGCGTCAGCCCGAGTGACTTCCGTCGCCGCAATCAGGACGCGCACGACAACCTGGCGGCACAAACCGCCTGGCCGATGACACAGAGTGCTATCTCTTAGTTTTTTCGGGAAATTCCTCCTTGTCCTGGCCTGGTTAATAGTCTTAAATCAATCAGGTTAGCAACTAAGAGCCTATCCCGGTAGGCTATTTTATTTGTCAGTCTGTACCTGAACAGGGCTCACAATCCTGACGAACCCGCTGTACGCTCCGGTTACTCCGCGCTGTCCGGGTCCAGACTGTCTGCAATAATTACGCCTAGCGGGATAGGCTCTAAGAGGGATTAAAATGAGCGATAAACTGCGTGTTGGCCTGATCGGTTACGGTTTTGCCAGCAAAACGTTTCATGCCCCGCTGATTGCGGGCACCCCGGACGTTGAACTGGCCGCTATTTCCAGTAGCGATGCCAGCAAAGTCCACGCCGACTGGCCTGCGGTTCAGGTAGTGGCTGATCCTCAGGCACTGCTGGACGACCCGTCTCTGCAATTGATTGTTATTCCTACCCCCAACGATACCCACTTTCCGCTGGCGAAAGCGGCGCTGAACGCCGGTAAACATGTGGTGGTCGATAAGCCGTTTACCGTGACGTTGTCACAGGCGCGCGAGCTGGATGCCTTAGCCAAAGCGAAAGGGCTGCTGTTATCGGTGTTCCATAACCGTCGCTGGGACAGTGATTTCCTGACGCTGAAATCGCTGATCGACGCCGGTACGCTGGGAGAAGTCCGCTACTTCGAGTCGCATTTCGACCGCTTCCGGCTGGAAGTGCGTCAGCGCTGGCGTGAAATGAAAGGCGCCGGCAGCGGTATCTGGTATGACCTGGGACCGCATCTGCTGGATCAGGCCCTGCAGCTGTTTGGCCCGCCGGTGGCGATTAACGTCGATCTGGCCGAGATGCGGCCTGGCGCGCAAACCACCGACTACTTCCACGCGACCCTGACCTATCCACAGCGCCGCGTGGTGCTGCACGCCAGCATGCTGGTGGCCGCCGAGTCGCCGCGTTACACCGTGCACGGCACCCGCGGCAGCTACGTTAAATATGGTCTCGATCCGCAGGAAGATCGCCTGAAGTCCGGTGATTTCCCGCCGCAGGAAGACTGGGGTTACGACATGCGTGACGGCACCCTGACGCTGGTCGACGGCGATTCACTGACCGAAACCAGCCAGCTGACGCAGCCAGGTAACTATCCGGCTTACTATGCGGGCATTCGTGATGCGATTGCCGGTCGCGGCAGTAACCCGGTGACGGCAGAAGAGGCGATTCAGGTGATGGAGCTGATTGAGCTCGGACTGCAATCGGCTGAGAAACGCCAGACGCTGTCGCTGAAGCGCGTCTGATCGGTGAGAGCAATATTGGCTGCTTAATATTGCTGTAAGAGAGCTGACAAGTTCAAAAACGGGTAAGTCCGGCAGCAATAAATTTGCTCAACGCTCAGGGAACAGGGGTCAGAAGAGGAAAGCGTCCCAGCCATGGACAACAACACCGGGAGCGTTTTTGAACAACGCAAAGCGTTGGCCCGCTACGGGCGCACCTCAGGGTTGAGGTGCGCAATTGCGTGAGCCGAGCGTGCCAGGGATGGCGGCTTTTGCGTCTTTCCGATCTGACCCTGTTCCCTGCGCAGGCTCGGTCTTAAAGCCACTTGTCCTTTCGCGCGTCACCATAAAAACGGGCCGGATAACCGGCCCGTTTTTTTGCTTTAAAGCTACCGTCTTACTGCACGCGGGCGCGGACCGCGGCTTTCTCGGCGTCGCTGAGAAACGCGATGGTCAGACCATTTTGCTGCGCCTGACGAATTTGCGCCGGGCTCAGGCCGGCTGCCGGTGCGGCATGGTGATACTCATGCGCCAGTTCAATGCCCTGAACCGCCGGGTCATCAGTATTCAGTGTTGCCAGAATGCCGTGCTCAAGGAAGGCCTTCAGCGGATGCTGCGCCAGTGACGCCACGGTGCTGGTCTGAATGTTGGAGGTCAGGCAGGATTCAATCCCGATGTGGTGCTCTGCGAGGAAATCCATCAGCGCCCGATCTTCAATCGCCTTGACGCCGTGGCCGATACGCTCGGCACCCAGCTCACGAATCGCCTGCCAGATGCTCTCCGGCCCGGCGGCTTCACCGGCATGCACCGTCACCCGGAAACCGGCATCGCGTGCCTGGGTAAAGTGGCTGAGGAACTCGCTGCCGGGGAAGCCCAGCTCATCGCCGGCCAGATCGACGGCGGTGATGTGATCGCGATGCGCCAGCAGGCCATCCAGCTCGGCCAGGCAGGCCTCTTCACCGAAGGTCCGGCTCATGATGCCAATCAGGCGCACGTCGATATTGTGCTGCTGGCAACCGGCTCTGACGCCATCAATCACCGCTTCGACCACCCCGGCAATCGGCAGATGATGGGTCATCGCCATATAGCCAGGTGAGAAGCGCAGTTCCGCATAGTGAATGCCAGCGCGGGCCGCATCTTCAACGTTTTCCAGCGCAATACGGCGGCAGGCATCGAGGTCGCCCAGCACCTTCACGCCCCAGTCGAGTTTTTGCAGGAAGCTCACCAGGTCAGGCTCATTGTCGCCGACCTGCACATGCGGACGCAGGGTCTCCAGCGTGGTGGCGGGCAGGGCAAGATTAAACTGGCGACCTAAATCAAGAATGGTTTGTGCACGGATGTTGCCGTCGAGATGGCGATGAATATCGGTAAGAGGAATGGTGGTATCGATCATGGTGCACTCGCTCAGTGGTGACTAAAGTGCATAACATTATAAAAATATCTTGCGCAACAGCGCCAGCTATTTGCGCAACAACCGGCCCGGATGCTGTTTAATTACCCATAACCGGCCGGTGATCGCCGACAAATGGCTTGGCTTCAGGCGGACGAGGCGTGAATCGCGGCAATCAGCCGGCTGACGCCATCTTCGACCTTACTGCGCGGACAGCCTACGTTGAGGCGCAGGAAACCTTGGCCAGCACTGCCGTAGGTTGAGCCGGGCATGATCGCCACGCGTTGCTGGATCAGCGCCTGCTGCAGCGTCTGTTCGGCGATGCCGAGCGGATTAAGATCGATCCAGGCGAGATAGGTCGCCTGAGGCGGCTGCCAGTTAAGCGACGGAAAGGCGGCGTTAAGGCGGTCGGCCACCAGGGTCAGGTTACCTCTCAGATAGTCACGCAGCGCGTCAAGCCACGGCGCACCGTGCCGGTAAGCGGCAATGTGTGCGGCAACCGCGAGCACCGCCGGTGAGGAGAGTCCGTCGGCGTTTTTAAGCGCCTGAAACCAGGCCGCCCGATCGTCTGGCTGCGGAATAATGCCCCAGGCGCCGGTCAGCCCCGGCAGGTTGAAGCTTTTCGATGCTGAGGTAAACAGCGCCCAGTCGCCACGCGCCACGCGGGCCCACGGCGTATGTGGCCGATCGCCGACCATCATATCCATATGGATCTCATCACTGATCACCCGAACGTGGTGACGCTCGCAGAGTTCAGCCATCTGCTGCAGTTCGGCTGCCGTCCAGACTTTACCAGTGGGATTGTGCGGGCTGCACAGCAGCAGGATTTTGCAGCGCGGACGCGCCAGCTTCGCCGCCAGCGCCGTCATATCACAGTGCCACTCCGGGCCCACCCGCTGCAACGGCATTTCCAGCACCTGCCGCTGGTTGCCGTACACGGTTTTGTAAAACGCATCGTAGGCCGGCGTGTGGATCAGCACTTCATCGCCCACCTCGCTCCAGTGCCGGATCATCTGCGCCACCATGTAGATCACCGACGGCCCATATACCAGCGTATCGGGCGACGGCTGATAGCCGAACCGGCTGTTCATCCAGTGGCAGCAGGCCGACAGAAACGCATCATGCTGCCAGCGGCTGTAGCCGAATACGCCGTGATCGAGGCGCTGACGCAGCGCTTCAAGCACTACCGGCGCGGTTTTGAAATCCATATCGGAGATAGTGAACGGCAGCAGATCGGGCACGCCAAAGCGATCGGCCACAAAATCCCACTGGGTAGACCAGCTGCCACGGCGATCGATAACCTCATCAAAATTGAACATTGCGGCTCCCGGTACGTTAAGCGGTGACGTTCATCAGCGTCGACAGTTCGTCTTTCACCGACTGCACCTGTGGCCCGATCACCACCTGCAGGCTGCTCTTATTAAGGTGCACCACGCCAATCGCGCCGTTGGCTTTCAGCGCCGCATCGTTGACCTTGCTCATATCGGCGATGGTCAGACGCAGACGCGTCAGGCAGTTATCCAGTGAGGTGATATTTTCCACCCCGCCCAGCGCCGCCAGAATGGCCGGTGAGTTGTAGCCCGACTTGCCTTTACCGGCATTGCTGACCTGCTGTGCCAGCGCGCTGGCACTTTCGACTTCACGGCCCGGCGTTTTGATATTGAAGTGCAGGATGGCAAAACGAAAGATCAGGTAGTAACCGGCAAACCAGATCGCAGCCACCACCGGTACCCAATACCATTTGGTCGACAGGCCGTGCAGCACGCCAAACACCACGAAGTCGATAACGTTACCGTCGGTGTTGCCGATGGTGACGCCCAGTATCGCCATCAGGCTAAAGCCGACGCCGGTTAACAGCGCATGGATCAGATAGAGGAACGGCGCGACGAATAAAAACAGGAACTCAATCGGTTCGGTGGTGCCGCCAACCACACAGGCCACCACACCGGAAATCAGTAATCCTTTAATTTTATGGCGGTTTTCCGGGCGGGCGCAGTGATAGATAGCCAGCGCAGCGCCAGGCAGGCCACCCAGGAAGGCCGGCATTTTGCCCTGCGACAGGAAGCGGGTGGCGCTTTCGGCAAAACCATGAGTCTCCGGACAGGCCAGTTGTGCCTGGAAGATGGTCAGGGCGCCGCTGACGCTTTTGCCGCACACCTCAAGCGTGCCGCCGGCATCAGTAAAGCGCATGATCGCCACCAGAATATGCTGCAGGCCAAACGGCAGCAGTAAACGCTCACCGGTGCCAAAGATCATCGGACCGAAATCGCCCGCGCTGTTGATCATCCAGCCGAGCCCGGTAATGCCGCGAGCAAAGAAAGGCCAGATCAACGGGACCACCAGTCCCAGCACGCCGATCACCAGCGTGGTAATGATCGGCACAAAGCGGGTACCACCAAAGAAAGCCAGCGCATCGGGCAGCCGGATGTTATGAAAGCGCTCATGCAGCCAGAACACCACAATGCCGACAATCACCGCACCCAGAATGCCGGTATCAATCGACGGGATACCGAGTATCGACTGGACGTTGTTGGCTTTCAGCACTGCGGCATCGGTGGTAGGCAGAATGCCATTGATATTGAGCCAGAAGTTGATGCTGAGGTTGAGCACTGCATAGCCAACAAAGCCGGCAAATGCCGCCACGCCTTTGTTTTCACGCGCCATGCCGAGCGGGATCGCCACGGCAAACATCACCGGTAAATAACTAAAGGCGAAGGAGCCGAGTTTCGCCATCCACAAAAACAGATACTGCAGCCACGGCTGATCCAGCATCGGTAACAGCGTCAGGACATCATGGCTGCTCAGCGAACTGCCGATACCCAGCATGATGCCGCAGAATGAGAGCAGGGCAACCGGCAGCATAAAGGTTTTCCCCAGGCTCTGGAAAAACTCCCAGACAGACATTTTTTGTTGAGGTGCGGGCATGATGACTCCGGCGGCAGTTAGTCACAGTGATAAAGTAAGCCGATGATAAAACGTTTTATCAGAGTGATGTGCGCGCTGAATCACACTCTTCCGGCCAGGGCTGATATTATTTTTCGGCTTTAAGGTGTAACGTTTTATCCTCTCTTCCGGCGTTTTTATTCGGGCAAGTAACGGCATGAGCAGAATTACCATCCATGATGTGGCCGCCGCTGCAGGCGTTTCGGTCACCACCGTCTCTCTGGTGCTCTCCGGCAAAGGGCGGATTTCTGCTGAAACCATGGCGCGGGTTAACCAGACCATTGAGCAACTGGGCTTTGTGCGCAACCGCTCGGCGACCATGCTGCGCGGCGGTGAAAGCGGAGTGATAGGACTGATCGTCCGCGATCTCAGCCAGCCGTTTTACGCGGAAATGACCGCCGGACTCAGTGACGCGCTGGAAAAGCAGGGCAAATTGTTGTTTCTGACCCAGAGCGGCCGCCAGGGCCAGCAGCTGGAGCGCTGCTTCGAGTCGCTGGTGGCGCAGGGGGTTGATGGCGTGGTGCTGGGCGGCGGGGCGGATAAGGCCGACAAAATAGTGGCCCGCGCCCGTGAGCTGAACATTGCGCTGGTCTGCGCCGCACGTGCCAGCAGCCTGGAAGAGGTGGATGCGATCCGACCGGATAACGCCCAGGCCGCGCGTCTTGCCACCGAATATCTGATCCGCCAGGGTCATCAGCGCATCGCCTGGCTGGGCGGCCATAGCGCATCGTTAACCCGGGCAGAACGTCTTGGCGGCTATTGCGCCACGCTGCTGCAATATGGTTTGCCGTTCCGGCCCGAGTGGATTATTGAGTGCGGCAATACGCAAAAAGAATCAGCCGAGGCGGCGGTCCAGCTGCTGCAACAGCATCCCCGGCTGACGGCGATACTGGCCTACAATGCCAGCACGGCGCTGGGCTGCTATTTTGGTCTGCTGCGCACCGGCCGGACGTTCGCCCGCGGCGCGGTCGACAGCTACTATGGGCAACAGCTGGCGCTGATGGGGTTTGGCGATGAACCGCAGGCTGAGCTGACCGATCCGCCGCTGACGGTTGTCACCAGTTCGGCGCGCGAGATTGGCCGCGTGGCGGCAGAACGCATCCTGCAACGTCTGGCGCAACCGGATGCCGCACAGCAGAATGTGATTATGCCGCCGCAGCTGATTATTCGCGGCTCAGCATAAAAAAAGGCGACGCCAGCATTAACCCTGGCGTCGCCTTGTTATCACCGCTCAGCCGTTACTGCGGCATGCCTTCGCTGGTCGGCATACCCAGCATGTAGCGTGACATAAACTGCTCCAGCGTCATCTTGTCGCCGTTCATATTCACCTGGCCGTTAGCGTACTGCAGGCTGGTGACGATGTTGTTATCCTGCTGCTGGGTCAGACGGAACATCTGTCCCATCGCCGCCAGACCTTTAACCTGCTGATCGGCCAGTTTCTGTGCATCATCTGCCTGATAACCTTCCGCCAGACCCACTTTGTGCATGGTTTCGGTCGCCATCGGCATGTTGATGATCAGTTTCGCATCCAGCGTTTTCAGCACCCGGTCAACCATGGCGTTCAGCGTTTGCGGTTCGCCGGTCACGGTAGCGGGATCGTTAAAATTCGCCGTCAGATTAAAGGTGCTTTCACCTTTATCATTCTTCCAGCTCAGCGGGGCGATGCTGATCGACGGCGATCCTTTCAGCAGAACCGGCAGGTTGCTCATCAGGATAGCGTTGACGCCCGCCTGGTAGCGAATCGGATCGTCCGCCAGGCCTTTCTGGCTGGTGAGATCCTGCATCTGGGCGTTGTAGCGATCGGAGAAGGCTTTTACCGCCTGCGCATCGAACTGCGACAGCTTCATCTTCAGTGCCGCCTGACCAAAGTCCTGTTTCTGCAGCTGAACGCTGTCGACTTTGTAATCAATGTTGCCGCCGATCTTACCGGCACTGTTATCGAACGAAGAGGAGCCCTTCATCTTGTGCAGCGTCAGGGCATCCTGACCGTTAATGCTGGCGTTGACCTTCTCAACATCGATCGACTGATCGCCGACCCGCACGCCTTCCGGACTCAGATGGGTATTGCCGTTGAGCTTCAGGCCATTGACGGTGAACAGCACCGGCTGACCCATCTCATTTTTGCTGGTCAGCGCCAGGCTATCAACGTCACTTTCCAGCGAGACTTTATCGCCTTTATTGTCGGCGCTGACGTTAAGCGTGCCGCCATTGGTCGCCAGACGCTCGCCGGTTTGTGCATTCTGATAGTCGATCGGCAGAATACGCAGCGCGGTATCGGTCGCGCCGCTGTAGCCAATGCGGGTATCGGCATTGATCAGCGATTTATTTTGCGTCAGTTCAAACAGCTTCTTCACCGCATCGGTGTTGGCCAGTTCGCTGTGCACCGAGGCCATGCTCGGGATCAGATTGAAGTGCTTCAGCTGCGCAAACGGGAACGGGCCGTGATCGATGGTTTCGTTCAGGATCACGCTCTGACCCGGCTTCAGCAGGGCGTTATCTTCCGTCTGCGAGCTGGCCTGAATCACCAGGTTGGCTTTGCTGCTGAAGACGCCGCGCTGATAGTCCTGGTAGCTGATCTTCAGTCGGCTGTTCGGGGCGTAAGCATTCAGCTGGGTATTGGCGTTCTGCACCAGCTGGTCCATGTGTTTTTCGAGCTGCTTGCCGGTGAACCATGCCGCGCCGGTCCAGATTACGCCCAGCGCGATGATCACGCCCACGGCAACGTTGGTCTTTTTCATTGCTGATTCGTCCTTATCCTTGAGTCCGCTTACGCCGCAGGTTTGACCCGACGACTGAAGAAAAAACGCCCGCAGGCGTTTTAAAAGCTAATAGGTTGAAATAATAGCAGTTAACCGCAGGTCCGTCAGCCGCATCACCCTAACTCGTTAAATACCCGCGCCAGCCGGCCGGTTCCGGCCACCGTCACCGGGGCTTCGCTGGCGGCAACAAAACAGGATTCGCCCGGTTGCAGCGTCAGCTGCTGCTGGTCTTTTGCCACCACCGCCTGTCCTTCGATGCAGAACAACAGCGCCGCGCTCTGCTGATCCAGCGCCTGCGGTTGCGCACTCAGGGTATGGATAGCAAAGGCGAAATCGTCGACCGGAATCGGAAAAAGCAGGGTGCTGCCATGCTGCTCCGGCTGCGTCAGCAGCGCGCTGGCGGGCTTCTCGTCAAATTTGAGGTTGGCCATCAGTTCCGGGATATCGATATATTTCGGCGTTAAGCCGGCCCGCAGCACGTTATCGGAGTTCGCCATCACTTCCAGCGCCACGCCTTTCAGGTAGGCGTGCGGCGTTTCAGCATAGAGGAACATCGCTTCGCCCGGCTGCAGGGTAATCACGTTGAGCAGCAGCGGTGAAAACAGGCCGCTGTCGTCCGGGTAGTCGGCAGCGATTACGCTAATGGTCTGCCAGGGTTCGCCCTGCTGGTGACCGAGCACCGATTTCAGTACCCCAAGCGCCAGCGATTTGGCCTCGCCGTCGAGCGACAGCAGGGTAGAAAACAGGGTCGCCAGATTATCCCGATCGGGATGCTGCAGGAAATGGGCAATCTGCGGATGCGCACCGGCAACCGGCTCAAGCAGCGAAACCATTTCGGTCAGCGGGCGGAAACCGTTCATCGCCTGGAAGGGCGTCAGGGCATAGACCAGCTCGGGTTTATGGTTGGCATCTTTATAGTTGCGTTCGGCGGCGCCCAGCGGAATGCCGGCGGCATTCTCACGCGCAAAACCGGCTTCAGCGGCGCTTTTGCTGGGATGAACCTGAATCGACAGCGGCTGATCGGCGCACAGCACTTTGAACAGGAAAGGCAGTTCACCGAAGCGTTGTGCCACCGCATCGCCCAGGGTGGCGGTCGGGTTGGCGTCAATCACCTCGCGCAGCGAGCGCGAACTCCCCTGGTCGTCAACGGTAGACGGACTCTTCGGGTGCGCCCCCATCCACAGCTCGGCCATCGGTAACCCTTGCGGATTCGCAATGCCATACAGTTCGGTTAAGGCTGTTTTGCTACCCCACGCGTAATTCTGCAGCGAATTGTTCATTTTTTGCATTATATAACCCTTCATCACGGGATGTTATTGGCGCTATTAAAGCAGAAAGTGCCAGGGAAAATACATATCAAGTGCAAAAGGACGCTAAGCTCTCATAATGTTAAATTATTGTATGTCATTATCTTGCCCGCCCGAATGTCGCCCACAGGACGATGCGTTGGGCGGGCATTCACTTCAAACAGAGCGAAGGAGACGTATTCATGGCAGCCAACCGCATTGAGAAAGATTCAATGGGCCCCATTGATGTACCGGCTGATAAACTGTGGGGCGCGCAAACGCAGCGCTCGCTGGAACACTTCCGCATCTCAACAGAAAAAATGCCGACCGCGCTGGTTCACGCGCTGGCGCTGACCAAACGCGCCGCTGCCGCCGTTAACCGCGACCTGGGGCTGCTGCCGGCCGAGCGCGCCGAAGCGATCATTAACGCGGCGGACGAGGTGCTGGCCGATAAGCACAGCGACGAGTTCCCGTTAGCCATCTGGCAGACCGGGTCCGGCACCCAGACCAACATGAACATGAATGAAGTGCTGGCCAACCGCGCCAGCGAAATTCTGGGCGGAGAGCGTGGCATGTCGCGCCTGGTCCATCCGAATGATGATGTTAACAAGAGTCAGAGTTCGAATGACGTCTTCCCGACCGCGATGCACGTGGCCGCGGTCATCGCCCTGCGTGAGCAGCTGATCCCGCAGATTCAGGTATTAAAAAAGACCCTGAGCGAGAAGTCAGAGGCGTTCAAAGATATCGTCAAAATTGGCCGTACTCATCTGCAGGACGCCACGCCGCTGACGCTCGGCCAGGAGATTTCCGGCTGGGTGGCGATGCTCGAACATAACCTGAAGCACATCGAGCAGAGCATTCCACACGTGGCGGAACTGGCGCTGGGCGGCACCGCCGTCGGCACCGGCCTGAACACCCATCCGGAGTATGCGGTCCGGGTGGCGCAAGCGCTGGCCGATCTGACTCAGCAACCGTTTGTCACCGCGCCGAATAAGTTTGAAGCGCTGGCAACCTGTGATGCGCTGGTTCATGCTCACGGTGCACTGAAAGGGCTGGCGGCCTCGCTGATGAAAATCGCCAACGACGTGCGCTGGCTCTCCTCCGGTCCGCGCTGCGGCATTGGTGAAATCGCCATTCCGGAAAACGAACCAGGCAGCTCGATCATGCCAGGTAAAGTCAACCCGACCCAGTGCGAAGCGATGACCATGCTCTGCTGTCAGGTGATGGGCAATGACGTGGCAATCAATATGGGCGGCGCGTCCGGCAACTTTGAGCTGAACGTGTTCCGTCCGATGGTGATCCATAACTTCCTGCAGTCGATTCGTCTGCTGGCGGACGGTATGGATAGCTTCAATCATCACTGCGCGATTGGCATTGAACCGGTTCGCGAGCGTATCGAACAGCTGCTGAATGAGTCACTGATGCTGGTGACGGCGCTGAATACCCATATCGGTTATGACAAAGCGGCCGAAATCGCCAAGAAAGCCCATAAAGAGGGGCTGACGCTGAAAGGCGCGGCGCTGAAGCTGGGCTATCTGACCGAAGAGCAGTTTGATGCCTGGGTGCGTCCGGAAGAGATGGTTGGCAGCATGAAGTCGTAAGCCTTCTGCTGTACATCTGCTGTAAAAAGGCCAGCGCGTGCTGGCCTTTTTTATGGCTTAAATCGGGCAGTCGACCCACAGATGCAGCCGCGGGATCAGCAGGTTAAGCGGCTCGGCGGCTGGCTTATGGCGATAGGTAATGTTATCGGCATCGTAATTCAGCAGTTCACCCAGCACCGGCACCTGGCTGCGGTCGCGGCAGATCACCAGAATCGGCGATGGACAGGCCAGCTGCGTCTGCTTTTTCTGTTCGGCACGCCAGACCCGTGCCACCGGCTGGACTTTCACCGGTCGCTTAATTTTCAGCCGGGCCGAGGCGGGCAGGGCGCGCACGCTGGCTAACTCCTCCTGCACTTTTTCTGCCCACTGTTCGCGTGACCACGGCGCCTGCGCCCGCCCGGCCTTCAGGCTTTTTTCCAGCTGAGCGATCACCTCTTCACGCTGCATATTTTTGATGATGTGCTTATTCGCCCAGCCAAAACGCAGGCTGTCCGGTGCGCTGAGCAGGGTGATAGTGCGATAGGCATTCAGGGTAATCAGCCCGCGCAGATGCTGGTGGACAAATTCGAAGCGTGCCTCGCTTGGCAAGCCGGACTCAACCGTAATCAGCTGCTCCAGTCGCGCTTTAAGCTGATTGATGCTGTCGACCAGCGCGCTGATTTCCGCCTCACGCTGCTCATCGCATTCAATGCACAGCGCACCCGGCAGTCGGACCGCCGCCTTGGTGCTGAGCTGCTCTGACTGATGCTGCATGAACAGACGGCAGTAGTGGTTCAGCGCCAGCGTTAAGGCATGCTGCCCCAGATGCTGCTCCACCGCGATTTGAGTAATCGCCTCATGCTCACGGCCTTTCACTATCGGCGGCAGGCTGAATACCCGGGCAATCAGCAACGGCTGGGCCTCAATCTGCTGGCGCAGCTCGCCCAGCGCCTGTTCTAAATCGTTTACGCATTGATGCATATCTGACACTAAGTCGTAGCGCGCCATGTTGAGCCTCCATAGTTACAACGTACATAATGTGGCAGAAGCGGTGACTGGACGCAATAGCGACACTAGTTACAACATACTATTAGTAATACCGTTAACAACCGTGCCGCCATCCGGGCGTAAGCAGGCGCAAAAGGCGGCATGCATTTTTCCTTATCTCAGAACATGTTATAAAAATGGTTTGCCCGCTAACGGATAGCTGATGTGAACCAGACCAACAAACCCGGCGTCGCCGCCATTATTACGCTCGGCGCGATACAGATACTGTCGTGGGGCGGATCGTTCTATCTGATGGCGGTGATGGCGAACCCGATCGCCATGGAAACCGGCTGGTCGCAGCAGTGGATTTATGGCGCGCTGTCGACCGGCATTCTGGTGTCAGGACTGCTGGCGCCGCTCAGCGGCCGGATTATTGCCCGCACCGGTGGCCGCCTGCTGCTGGCAATGAGTGGGGCGGTGATGGCGCTGGGGCTGGTGATCATGGCTTTCAGCTATCATCTGCCGCTGTTGCTGTTCGCCTGGGTGATTATCGGCGTCGGGATGGCGATGGGGCTGTATGATGCGCTGTTTGCTACCCTCGGCACCTGTTATGGCGCTCAGGCGCGCGCAGCGATTACCGGCATTACCCTGATTTCCGGCTTCTGTACCACCCTGGTATGGCCGGGCACGGCGCTGTTGATTCACGCCCTCGGCTGGCGGGGCGCCTGTCTGGCGATTGCCGGGCTGTTAACGCTCTGCGTGCTGCCAGCGTATCTGTATGCTTTACCGGCAACGCGGGCGGTAAGGCCGGTTAACACCCGTAGCCCGCAATCGTCCTCCGCTGAAATTGCCCCAGGCCTGTTCTGGCTGCTGTGCGCCATCTTCACCCTGGCATCGGTAATCATGACCGCCATTTCCGTGCAGCTGATTACCCTGTTGCAGGCCAGTGGCCACACGCTGACCTCGGCACTGGCAATCAGCGCGGTGCTGGGACCGTGTCAGGTGGGGGCGCGGATTGTCGATGTCGCCTTTAAGCGCAGCCATCCGATTCGCACCACTTTTTTCTCGGTCGGCCTGGTGGCGCTTGGCTTGCTGTTGCTGGCACTGGCACCGCAGATGGCGCTGCTGAGCATGGTGCTTTACGGCGCAGGAAATGGTTTACGTGCCATTGTGCGCGGAACTTTACCGCTGGCGATGGTCAAACCAGAGTCTTATGCGATTGTGGTGGGCCGGATGGCCCGCCCGGCGTTGATGGGACAGGCGCTGACGCCGTTGATCGGCGGCTATGTATTTGAAAGGATGGGGGGTTCAGCAACACTGTGGTTGCTTTGCGCGTTAGCAATCTTTAACGTGGTGTTGGTGATGATACTGAAACACCGGTTACCCGCCGCGCCAGCCGACATCGCGTAGCATGCTGACTGCGCGGAACGCCGATGACGCGGGCTGTTAGCAGGCTAAGCACCTTGTGCTATCAGGCTGCCGGCTTTGGTGAATACGTGCCTTGTCACCGCTGGCTTGCTTCTAAAAAGCAACAGTGTTTGTTATATTTATTGCTCATTGATTGTTCACTTATGCGGCAATAAAACAATAAGATGCACCGCAACTCAGGATAAAGAAATGCTTGATTACCGCTTCCCGACAGCTTTGCAAATGGTTCTGAGCGTAGCGATGGCGGAGCAAATGGGAAAACGCTCTACCAGCGCGATTCTGGCCTACGGGTTGGAAGCGAATCCCAGTTTCATTCGAAAATTAATGGTCCCGCTGACCCGTGACGGCATTATCGTCTCGACGCTGGGTCGTACCGGTTCGATCCATCTGGGTCGCCCCGCAGCAGAGATTACCCTGCGTGACATCTACGTCTCGGTCATTGAAGACAAAAAAATCTGGGCGGCGCGTCCCGATGTCGCGCCACGTTGCCTGGTCAGCGCCAATCTCTGCTGGTACTTCAAATCGATTGCCGATGAAGCCGAGCAGGCGTCGCTGGACGTGCTGGCGAAACGCACCGTCGCAGATGCGCTTAATGAGCTGAAGAAACGCGACACCAGCAACTGCACGGCGGTTCCGGAACCGGAGCCCGATGAGATTGATGATCTGTGTAAAAAAGGCCGCTGATGCGGCTTTTTTTATGCCTGCAAAATCATTTATTCCGGTCAGTTATGATTGAAAAACAGACAAAATAAACATAAGTGTTGTATAAGGCATCACTGTTGTTATGATTAGTGACGGTTGAACTGAAGCGAGGGATCGCGATGAAATACAGTGAATTTCGGCGCTGGCTGTTACAACAGGGCGCCATTTTAATAAAGCACCGTAGCGGAAGCAGCCATTTCAAAGTGTTTTTGGGCGCGAGGCAGTCTGTTTTTCCCGATCACGGTGCAAAGGAAATGCCCGAGGGAACCCGCAAAAAAATTTTAAAGGATCTGGGGCTGTAATCCTGAGATTGATGAGGTAAGGGTATGTTTAATTACGCAGTCAGATTAAACCATGATGCACAAAGTGGCTGTTATGAAGTGTCATGCCGGGATTTACCGTTAATGCATTCGGTAGGCGACACGATTGATGGCGCGCTGTTAGAAGCGGAAGATGGAATTGTCACCGCAATCTCGCTTGAAATGGATATGCGCCGTCCCATCCCGTCAGCCAGCGAACCGCAGCCGGGCGAATATGTGGTTTATCTGCCGGTGTTGGTGGCGATGAAAGCCGCCTTATATAACGCCATGATCGAAACAGGAACCCGAAAAGCCGATCTGGCACGTCGACTGGGCGTGAATGGCCCTCAGGTTGATCGCCTGCTGGATGTTGAACACTCGTCAAAAGTCGAAAAAGTGGAACTGGCGCTGGCCCAACTGGGACGCAAAGCGCAAATCCAAATCCATACTTAACGCCGTTGTTGCCCGCAAAGCGCATGGCAGTGAACCGGTGTCTGAAGCCCGCCCTGGCGGGCTTTTTAGTGTCAATCTCCGGCTCAACACGGCGATGAATAACGGCGAATTATCTTGCCTGCCATCTTCAGCAGCCGCGAGAGCAGATTCAGTGGCTCGCAACGACAGCCAAAAAAAGGGCGACCCTGCGGTCGCCCTTTTGCAGTTTATACCGTCTGTAACGCGGTTTTGCTCGCTTTCCGCGTCACCAGCTTACGTAAGGTGACGTAGAACACCGGCGTCAGGAACAGCCCGAACAGCGTAACGCCGAGCATGCCGGAGAACACCGTAATACCGGTCACGCCGCGGACTTCCGCACCTGCACCTTCGCCAAGAATCAGCGGAATTGTTCCGGCGATAAAGGCAATGGAGGTCATCACGATCGGACGCAGACGCAGGCGACAGGCTTCCAGCGCCGCCTCGACAATCCCTTTGCCCTGCATTTCCAGCTCGCGGGCGAACTCAACGATCAGAATCGCGTTCTTACAGGCCAGCCCCATCAGCACCACCAGTCCGACCTGCACAAACACATTGTTATCGCCGCCGGTCAGCCAGACGCCTACCAGCGCAGAGAGCATGGTCATTGGCACAATCAGGATCACCGCCAGCGGCAGGGTCCAGCTCTCATACAGCGCGGCCAGCACCAGGAAAGCCAGCAACACCGCCATCGGGAACACAATCAGCGCCGTATTGCCCTGGGTCGATTGCTGATAACTCAGATCGGTCCATTCGATGTTCATGCCGTTGGGTAACAGCTGACCGGACATCGTTTCCAGCTGAGCCATCGCCTGGGCTGATGAGAGCACCCGGGGATCGGCATCGCCAATCAGGTCGGCGGCCGGATAGCCATTGTAGCGAATCACCGGGTCGGGACCGTAGGTGGTCGAAATGGTCACCATGCTGCCAATCGGCACCATCTCGCCGCGATCGTTACGGGTCCGCAGGTTGGCGATATCTTCCACGCTGTCGCGGAAATCACCGTCAGCCTGGGCCATCACGCGCCAGGTGCGACCAAAACGGTTGAAGTCATTGACGTAAGACGAACCGAGATAGGTCTGCAAAGTGCTGAACAGATCGGTCAGCGACACGCCCTGGGCTTTGGCTTTATCCCGGTCAACCTGCACATCCAGCTGCGGAACGTTCGCCTGATACGAGGAGATAGGGAAGTGCATACCCGGCGTCTGCATAATGGCACCCGACATGGTGTTGATGGCGGTCTGCAGCGCACCATAACCGAGGCCCGCGCGGTCCTGCACATAGAGCGAATAGCCCGAACCCTGGCCCAGTCCCAGAATCGGCGGCGGCATGATCGAGAAGCCGAAGCCCTGCTGAATCCGGGCGATTTTGGCGTTAATCTCGGCGTTGATCTCCGCCGCGGTGTGGGTGCGTTGATTGAACGGTTTCAGGCCGAAGAACACCGTGCCGCTATTCGGGGTATTGGTAAACTGCAACGCATTCAGGCCAGGAAACGCCACCGCATACGCCACGCCTTCGGTCTGCATGCCGATTTCGCTCATCTTACGAATCACTTCATCGGTGCGCGCCAGTGACGAGCCTTCCGGCATCTTAACGCCGCCGATCAGGTAGAGCTTATCCTGGGTCGGAATAAAGCCGCCCGGCACGCTGTGGAACATGAAACCGGCACCCGCCAGCAGCAGCACATAGACGCCAAATACCGCACCACGCCGACGCAGGGTTTTACCGACCATGGTTTCATAGCCGTGGGCGCTGCGCTGGAAGAAGCGGTTAAACGGCCGGAACAGCCAGCCAAACAGCCGGTCGATAATCCGGGTCGGCATATCTTTGGCCGCATGATGATCTTTCAGCAGCATCGCCGCCAGCGCCGGAGAGAGCGTCAGCGAGTTAATCGCTGAGATCACCGTTGAAATGGCGATGGTCGTGGCGAACTGCTTGTAGAACTGACCGGTCACGCCTGACAAAAACGCCATCGGCACAAACACCGCACACAGCACCAGTGCGATGGCGATGATCGGTCCGGAGACCTCTCGCATCGCCTGATGCGCCGCCGCCCGCGGCGTCAGCCCCATCTCAATGTTACGCTCGACGTTTTCCACCACCACGATGGCGTCATCCACCACAATCCCGATGGCCAGCACCAGACCAAACAGGCTCAGGGTATTCAGCGAGAAGCCGAGCAGATAGAGCACGCTAAAGGTACCAACCACCGAAACCGGCACTGCCAGCAACGGGATAATCGAGGCGCGCCAGGTTTGCAGGAACAGGATCACCACCAGTACGACCAGCACCACCGCTTCCAGCAGGGTCTGCACCACCGCTTTAATCGAATCACGCACGAAGACGGTCGGATCGTAAGGTGCGGCCCATTTCACGTCATTGGGGAAGCGGGTCGCCAGCTCATCCATTTTGGCGCGCACCGCATTGGAGAGGTCAATGGCGTTAGCGCCGGGCGCCTGGAAGATGCCGATACCGACCGCATCTTTGTTATTCAGCTGCGAGCGCAGGGCATAGCTGCCGGAGCCCATTTCGATACGTGCCACGTCGCGCAGCCGCACCAGTGAACCATCTTCAGAAGTCTTTAAGATGATGTCGCCAAACTGCTGTTCGCTCTCCAGCCGCCCCTGCGTATTGATCGACAGCAGAAAATCGCTCTGCTTTTTCAGCGGCTCGGCACCCAGCTGACCGGCAGAAACCTGCACGTTCTGCTCCTGCATCGCGGTGACGACATCAGAGGCGGTCAGGCCACGCGCCGCCACTTTATTCGGATCGAGCCAGACGCGCATCGCATACTCACCGGCACCGAAAATCTGAATCTGGCCGACACCCGGCAGACGCGCCAGCTCATCTTTCACCTTCAACGTGGCGTAGTTACGCAGATAGAGCGAATCGTAAGTGTTGTTGGGCGAGAACATGTGCACCACCAGCGTCAGGGTCGGTGACATCTTCTGGGTAGTGATACCCAGCCGACGCACATCTTCCGGCAGCCGCGCTTCCGCCTGCGCCACGCGGTTCTGCACCTGAACCTGAGCCTGGTCGGGATCGGTGCCAGGACGGAAGGTGACGGTGGTCACCAGCACGCCGTCAGAACCGGCCACCGATTTCATGTACATCATGTTTTCGACCCCGTTGATCGCCTCTTCCAGTGGCGTCGCCACCGAATCAGCAATCACTTTCGGGTTCGCGCCCGGATATTCGGCACGCACCTGCACGCTGGGCGGCACCACATCGGGATATTCACTGATCGGCAGCAGCGGAATAGAGATTAGCCCGGTGACAAAGATCAGAATCGATAACACCGCCGCAAAGATCGGCCGGTCGATAAAAAAGCGGGAAAAGTCCATAACGGCCTCAGATTATTGAGCGGTTGCCGCACGCATGGCGACCTGCTGAGCAGTGACCGGCATGCCGGGCATAAACACTTTTTGCAGACCGGCGATGATCACCCGATCGCCCGATTTCAGGCCCGATTTGACGATGCGCAGACCGTCCACCATCGCGCCAGGATCGATATCACGGCGCTGAGCTTTGCCTGCGCTGTCTACCACGTAGACATACTTACGGTCCTGGTCGGTTAACACCGCTTTGTCATCAATCAGCACCGCCTCAAACTGCGCGCTGCCGGGCAGACGGACCCGGGCAAACAGGCCTGGCGTAAACTGACGCTGCTGATTGTCGAGCAGGGCGCGCATACGAATGGTGCCGGTGCTGGCGGTCAGCTGGTTATCCAGGAAGTCCACTTTGCCCTGATGCGGATAGCCCTGTTCGCCGACCAGCGCGATTTCAACCGGCAACGCATGGCGCTGCTGGCCCTGACGCGCCATCGCCTGATAGTGCAGGAAGGTGTTTTCATCGATGTCGAAATAGACATACATGCTCTGCTGCGAGACCAGCGTGGTCAGTACGCTGGCGCTATCGCCGGCGGTCACCAGATTGCCGGCGGTGATCATCGCCCGGCTGGCGCGGCCATCAATCGGCGCGGTAACGCGGGTAAAATCGAGATTCAGCTGCGCCATATCGACGGCGGCTTCAGCGGCCAGTACATCCGCCTGCGCCTGGCTGGCGGCCGAACGGCGCTGCTCCCACGCTTCACGCGAAATCGCCTGGCTGCCAATCAGCTTTTCGCTGCGTCCCGACTCGCTGCGGGCCAGGCTTGCCTGGCTGCGGGCGCGGGCTAATTCCGCTTTGGCCTGCTCCAGCGCCGCGCGATAGCTGCGGTCGTCGATGGTAAACAGCACCTGACCTTTCTTCACCTCATCGCCTTCGCGATAATTAACCGACTCAATGTAGCCTGAGACGCGCGGACGCAGTTGCACGCTCTGCACCGCCTCAACCCGGCCATTGAAACTGTCCCACTGGCTGACCGGCTTGATCAGCACCGGTGCGGCACTGACCTCGGGCGGCGGCGGCGGGGCGTTTTGTGCCACACCGTCATCGCAACCGCTTAGCTGGCTGATGAGCAGTACCATCCCTAAAAGGGTAAAACCCTGACGAACCCAGTTGGTAATCATTGTTGTTATTCCGCGATAAGTGAAACCGACCCGCAGGCCAATATTTGCAACTTTTAAGATTGCAATTAATCGCGAGGAGTGTAGGCTTGCGTCGCTGGCAACTGCAAGAATAACAGATACACTTTATGTGCGGTTTGTTGTCGCTAGGTTAAAAGCTAAGCGGCTGGCAAAAGACCCTAAGAAATGTGCGGCATTTAATGTACTAATAAAACTTGCATTAAATGACATAGTCAGTCACCCTTTAAGTGTAACTGCAACTGATACTAATACTGTTCGCCACGGCGACGGGAGAGACTGGAATGATGAGTGACGCCTTTATTCACGATTTAATCGACTGGATTGATAACAACATCGAAGCACGGCTGGATCTGGACACCGTCTCAGAGCGCGCGGGCTATTCTAAATGGCACCTGCAACGGATGTTCAAAGAGCACACCGGCTATCCATTGGGTGAATATATCCGGGTGAAGAAGCTGAAAAAATCAGCCGATCGCCTGACCAGTACCGATGAACCGATCCTTAACGTGGCGATTTCATTAGGTTTCGATTCGCAGCAGTCGTTTAATCGCAGCTTCAAACGTCAGTACGGTGTCGCACCGGGTGCATGGCGTCGACACAGCGGTGACTCGCACGCTGCATAACCTCGCCAGGGCCAGCCTGTCTGGCCCGCGCTTTTTTCGGCGCGCAAAACTGGTATCATCTGCATCCTGTCGTCACGGATGCCATCATGTCAAAAAAACTCTGGATTGGACTTTTCCTGGTCCTCGCGGCCGCTTTCTACGGCCTTAAACCTTATCTGAACTCCTCTGTGGCACCTGCTCAGGCAGACATCGCCACGCTGACCGACGCCCATACGGTGGCGCGCTGGGTGCTGCAACATCAGCAGCTGCCGGACTACTACCTGACCAAAAGCGAAGCCCGCAAGCGCGGCTGGAATCCGGCCAAAGGCAATCTGTGCGAGGTGCTGCCCGGTAAAGCCATCGGCGGCGATCGCTTCGCCAACCGTGAGAAACGCCTGCCGCAACGGGCGGGCCGCCAGTGGTATGAAGCGGACGTCAACTATCGCTGCGGACGCCGCGACGCCGACCGGCTGGTCTACTCTTCCGACGGGCTGGTGCTGCTCTCCACCGATCACTATCGCAGCTTCCGACAGGTACCCTGATAATGCTGATCCTGCAATTTGATCTGCGCCAGCTGACCAGCCGCGCGGCATTCTACCAGCAGTTTGCCGCACAGAGCGGCGGTACGCCTGCTTATTTTGGCAACAACCTGGATGCGCTGTGGGACTGGCTGACCGGCGGTATTGCCTTGCCGGCGGAAGTGCGGCTGCAGCATTACGCCGAACATCATGCCGATCTGGCTCCGGTGCTGGCGTTACTGGAAGAGGCGGCGCAGTCGCTGAACGGCGAACTGCGCCTGGTGAAGGATTAAACGCGCAGCGGTTTAAGCAGGGCGATCAGCGCCTCGCGCGCCGCCAGCGGTAAATCGCCGCCGCCGGTATAGCCGTTGTTTTCGATAATCACCTGATTCAGGCCCACCAGCCAGTCGTAGATGTAATAGGCGGTGTGGTTGGCCGGGGCCGCTGACAGTTTAGTCAGCCGCTGACCGGCGCTGAAGTTGACGCTCGGGGCCGGCGGACGGGTAAAGATTGCCTGACCGCGATTAACGCGGCTGGCCGGACGCTCCGCCTCCGGACGCTGCAAAAACCCGAGCCAGGCAACAAAGTCACCCAGCACCGTCATGGCCCGGGTTACCTGACGATCGGCACGCGACTCATGTGTGATGCTGTGGCTGTCAGGCTCATGCAGCGCCTGCTGCAGTTTTTGCGTCATGTCGATGCGGAAACTGGCGGTAATCAGCTCTTCCACCAGCCACTCCATGGTCGCCTTATCAATATTCAGCAACGCCAGCAGGCTGCGATTTTCCGGCAGCTGACGCAGGTGGTCGAGCCACAACAGCAGCACCTGGCGCGGAAAATGTTGTGCGCCGTGCCCGCTCTGACGCGGCTGAACCGGCACCTCCGGCTCTGACTGGCTGAACAGATCAAATTCAAAACCAATGCCGAACTGATTTTCCGGTGCCTGCGGATGCGGCGTGCTGCTGCTCAGGCTCGACTGATTGAGCCACAGCTGGCGCAGCGCTTCACGCGGCGGCTGCAGACGTTCCAGCAGTTCGCCATGCAGGCCGGTACGGTGCTGTAAACATTTCAGCAGGGTATCGGCGATATTCTGTTTGCGCGCTGCCTGCTCCGGGCTGGCACCCGCCTCGGTCCACGGCAGTAAACGCCGCTCAACCACGGTGTGCTGAATCTGTACCAGCTGGCTCAGCAGCAGATCGCGACGGGCTTCCGGCTGCATCTCATCCTGTAACCAGCTCGCCATGCGATCGACGCCCGCCCGATCCAGCGCCAGCATCGATCCCCAGTGTCGTCCCGGTTGTCCCATCTGACGTTGCACCGCTTCATCGACGTTAATCTGTTGATGACGGGCGTCATGCGGCGTGATAGCCCAGATCAGCCGGGGTTTTTCCACCGCTTCCAGCGTCGGTTGCAGACGCTGCCATTCACGCAGCGACTGGCTGACGCGATCGGCATCCTGACGCTGGCTGGCGGCGGTACAGACCAGCAGCAGGTCGATGGCCTGACGCGCGGCATACAGGCCGGGCAGCAGGGCGCGTTTCTGTTCCAGCAGCGCTGCGCGCAGCGGATCGCGCTGTTGCAGGCGCAGGCGATCTTCCGCGGCGGCCTCATCATTCGGCTGGCCCGGTGCGGGCAGCTCGAGCATATCGGCCTCATCATACAGCGCGGTGCGCGGCGTCGAGCTCAGCGGGATCACCACCTCCAGCGTCAGCAACGCCAGTAACCCCAGCGCCACGCTTTGCGGCTTGCCGATGCGGTTGCCGTTGGTCGGGCAGACGTCGATTGGCTGCTGCAGATCCTGCTCGCTGGCTGGCACAATCAGCTGCTCGGCCGGCAGCAGAGCGGCGTCAGTCAGCAGGCTGAGCGGAGCCAGCACCCGGCTGCTGTTGCGCAGCTGGTGGCGTAAATGCAGCAGGCTGCGCAGGGTATCGTTGAGCGCCGGTTGATTCGGCCACAGCAGCGAAAACAGCTGTACCCGATCGTCGACGCTCAGCCACGGTGCCAGTTCAACCGCCTGCGGCCAGAAGTGACGATCGAGGCGCGCGTCATAATGCTGACGGCGGCGGCACCATGACCACAGCGTCACCAGCGCATCGCTCTCCAGACCGGGCAGCGGGCTGGTCAGGCAATGGCGTTGCAAACGCTGTAAGCCACTGTCTATCAGCGCCACATCCGGCGGCACGCTATCGGGTGCGCTGGCGATCACCAGCCGGATGATTTCCGCTTCCGTCAGCAGCGTCAGTTCGACCGGCCATTCGCCCGACAGCGGCTCACGCTGATGACAGAAGCGGGTCGCGGTCGCAAAATCGAGGTTGCCGGGGTTAATGTGCTGAAAATAGTTGAGCGATTTGTCGCCCAGCCGGGTTACCAGCTGGCCCTGCGCATCGGCCACCATCTCGTTCAGCAGCCAGGCTTTACCGGCCTGCGACTGACCAAACAGCGCCAGCGTCACCGGCCGCACCACCTGCTGTGCCAGCGCCTGGGTCTGCACCCGCGCCTGACGCAGTTGCAGGGACAGGGTTTCCGCTTCCAGCGCCAGTCGTGGCGACTGTTCGCGGGTGGTTTCAATCCAGGCCAGGCTGTTGCTCAGGGCGTCCTGCAGCAGGTTAAGGCGTTTAGCCAGCGTCTGCGGCTGGCGGGGTTTCAGGACTTTCATCGTTTACATACGCTCCCGCTGTCAATCCAGTACTGCGCATTAGCGTTGCCGGTGGCTGACAGGGTATTCAGTTTCAGACTCAGTTGCTCCAGCGGCACGCGGGTGCCATCATCCAGCCGCGCATCGCTCAGCACCAGCGTTTCCGGACCGGGCGCATCCGGGCCATCTTTCACCGCCAGCTTGATGCGCAACACGCTTTCACCGGCCACTTTACGCGCCAGAGTCGCAT
The DNA here is from genome assembly GCF_053474785.1 of Pantoea sp. PGP6. Lineage (NCBI taxonomy): Bacteria > Pseudomonadati > Pseudomonadota > Gammaproteobacteria > Enterobacterales > Erwiniaceae > Pantoea > Pantoea sp. PGP6. The sequence goes on along the minus strand of NZ_JBQBMA010000001.1, from coordinate 2,378,094 downwards.
CGTTCAGCGTCAGGCTGTAGAGCGGTGAGGCAGGCCAGCGATCGTTATCCAGCTGGCGGAAGCCGAGACAGACGTTGCCGCGAATGCGGAAGCTGCTTTTCTTATCCAGCGCAAAGCCGGCGTCGTCGAGGTCGATCTCGCTGTAGCAGAGATTTTCGTCGGTCAGGGCCTGGTTTTCATCCAGCATACCGAGGTAGCGGATGGTGGAATAAGGTTCAAAATCACCGGCGCGGAACCAGAAACTGCTGAGGCGCAGGTCCAGTGCCAGCAGGCAGAGCATCGCGCCGACGGCGGCGGTCGATTTCGGGTTATCAATGCGGCCATGCTTGTTAAACGGATACCAGTCGCTGGTGTGATAGCCTTCCAGCGACAGAATACGGCTGCCCGGCAGCGGTTGCAGATGGCGGACCAGCGCCTGAATGCCGGGGAAGCGCGACGGCCGGCCGGTCAGCAGCAGCACATCGCACTGATAGAGCGACACCACTTCGCACATTGAGCGCAGCGCCGGAATAATCGCCATCCGGTGCTGCATGAACTCGCCGTGCAGCTGCGTCAGGCTGACCACCAGCGGCACCTGCAACAGGTCGAAGCGGCTGTTGACGCCCAGTTCACGCTGAATTTCACCGTTAACGAACGCCAGCACCGCCTCGCCAGGGGACTGCTCTACCAGTTCGCCAAACAGCGCGTTGATCTCGGCGTGACTCTCCAGCGGATCCCAGTTTTCGTAGCGCTCAAGCACCGCCTGCGCCAGGGGAATAAACAGCTGCAGCGTAACCTGCTGGCGTAAGGTGGCCTGACCGTCCATCCGGCTGTCGTGACCGAACAGCTTGTTCATCAGCGGCTCAGCCAGCGTCAGTCCGGCTTTGTGCAGATGCTGTTGCAGCGCCGGCAGGATCCACAGCTGGATCACATCCAGCAGGATATCGTCACCGGCCACTTTGAAGCCTTCACGGAACAGCAGACGCGGGGTGATTTTCACGTTATTGCCGAGCCCATCATCCAGCCGGTACTGGGTGATAGCCAGATCGGTGGTGCCGCCACCGATATCAATTGAGGCGATACGCAGACTTTTACCCGGCAGCTCATCCACTTCACGCGGGCGATCCGGTCGGGCCATGCTGCTGAAAAAGTCTTCGGCGCGACCGGCAAAGTTCACCTGGGTTTCATTAAACAGCCAGACCATCTGACCACAGGTTGCCTCATCCCACTCCATCTGCACATCCGGCAACGGTTTCGGGCTGTGGCGCGGGCCTGCCGGGGCGACATCTTCGTCGTCGCTCAGCCAGCCTTCGGCTTTCCACACCAGCGCAATCGCCTCCTGCATCCGGCGGCGGAAAATTTCACGTTCCGGTTTTGGCATCGCTGAAGGCAGCGTCAGGATCACATGCCGCAGCTGACGCGGCGCGTGGCTTTGCGGCATCCGCTGACGCTGGGCGGCGCTGTTCATCTGCATCAGGGCCTGGGCCAGCAGCTCGCACAGCATAAAGGTCATCAGTGAACTGCGGCTGTAGTGCGGTGAAAACACCGGCAGACGATCGTCCAGCGGCAGCGTATAGAGCGGCTGGCCTTCATCGTTCAGCAGGGTGGTAAAGGGCGCGGCACAGGCCAGCGGTTCAGACTGCGCACCAGGATTATTAAAGCGCCAGCCTGGCTGGTAGCGCGCTTCGTCCCATAAATAGCGGCGTGGGCTGGAGAGGCCGGTACTGCCTTCCAGGCCGACGCGCTGCAGGGCCAGACGGCTCGCTTCGCGACCAACGCGGGTCAGCGACGGCCACATAAAGGCCTGTTCGCGGCCGCTTTCCAGCGAGAAGTTCTCTTTGCCGAAACGGGTTTCGGCAAACTCCAGCCGGCTGTCAAACAGTTCGTTATAGACCTGATGCGGCTGAGATAAATCACGCAGCTGCAGCTCATAGGTCTGCTTCAGTCCGTTGCTCTCTTCCGGATGATCTTCCACCAGAATGCCGCAGGTATGCGAATTGCCGACGTCCAGAATGATATCGACGTTAACCGCGGGGGTTTGCAGCGTGGCGGCCTGAATGTGGATCTCGCTGAGGTTCAGCTGTTCGCCCAGCAGCTCCAGCAGATTGAGGTAGTGTGCCTGATATTCAAACTCACGCAGCGCCTGGTTTATCGCCTGCTCGCGGCGGTCAGAGACCCGATCGGTAAAGGTTTCACGCAGCCAGCCATCGACCCAGGTGTGGTCGAGAAACTCACCCAGCTCGTAGTTGTGCCAGGCCAGCGTAAAGGTCACGCCATTCTGCGCATCGGCTGCCGACAGGCCCAGCTTCTCTCCGCCATCCTGTTCCGCCACGCAGCGGGTATCAAAGGCCAGGCTGACGCGATGGGTATTGCCCGCCGCGTCAGGCGTCTCCAGCGCCACCAGACGCATCCGCGCCCAGTTTTCCGGTCCGCCAATAAACCGCCGTCCGCTGGCGCAACGCAGCATCGGCAGCGGCAGCCAGCAGGCGGAGAGCAGGGTCAGCGAATCAGCCAGCGCGATGTCCGACTCCGGACGCACCACTTCCGGTGCGCCACCATCTTCCGGGTAGAGCAGAAACTTACCGCTGTTGCCATCAACATTCAGCCGCAGCAGCGGGCCGTTGGCAGTCTGGCGCACGAACTGACGGCGCGCCTGGGTCGCAGAGAGTTGCAGACCAAAATCCAGAAATTGCACACCGCTGTTTTCAATCAGCGAGATTTTTTGTTTGTCATCGATCAGGGGAGCCAGCATGTTTATTTACTCTCACGCTTAATCGTCATCGGGAAGACCCGGTCATCAGCATATTGTGCTTCGCACACCGCCGCACCGATGCTGGCATGGCAAATCAGCAGCGGCATGCGATAGCGGGATTTATTCTCGCATTTAGCGGTGTAGCGGCTTTCGATCACCAGATTGCCGGCGCTGGTCATCGCCGCGCTGACGTCCGCCTTACAGCGGGTATGGTCCTGGGCGATCTGTACGCTGCCTTTGCCATTTTTAAACTGAAAATGCATCACTGCCGGCTTGCCGGTTGCGGTCGGCATTGAACCGAGCGTGACGCGCCAGCGGCCATCAATCACCTCAACCTGGCCGTCGCGCACCGCATCCGGGGTAACAATCAGATCGTCTGGCCGGGCCGGCACTGCCGGGGTCACCACACTGGCAAGGGTAGCAGACGCGGCGGCAGGTGCAGCGGCGGCGGCGCTAACCGTGGCCGGTTTTTGCGGCAGTGTGGCCGCCAGTTTCTCAGCGGCGTTGACCACGGCTGGCGGTCTGACGGCCGGCACGGCAGCCAGCGTCGCCGACGGAGCGGCCGGAATGCTGACGGGTTGCGGACGGTGCAGCAGTACCGCCACTACCACGGCGGCGGCAATCGCCAGCGGCGGCACAATCATCCAGACGCGAAAACGACCAGCCGCAGCGGGCGCGGCGGGCGTAACGGCAGCCGGTGCAGCAGGCACGATAACCGGTTCGGCTTCCGGTTCCGGCTCGACCGGCAGCGGCTCGGCCGGCACCGGTTCGATGCTGACCGGCTCGGCGACCGGCGCAGGCGGTGGCTCGACCAGCAGGGGCGGCAGGCTCTCTTCCAGCGTATCGCGCAGGCAGGCCAGGGCGTCATCGCGGCTGCGTGCCTGCGCATCGACAAAGCCCCAGAAGGTGATCACCGGTTTGCCATCGACCAGGTAAACATACTGCTGATCGGGAAACTGCAGGCTTTTGCTGAGCAGCGCGCCGAACAGGCGCATGGCCGGATTCTCTGCCGCGCGCGCGCGCGTACTGAGCGCCTGCATATCCTGCTGGCAGGCGGTGAGATGTTGCAGGGCGGCACGACGCTCATGATCGCTGGCCGCCAGCCAGGATTTCATCCGGCCGCTGAAGGGCGCATACCAGTCGAGGCGATCGCCCCGGTCATTGGCCTGCGGAATGGCCAGACAATCTGCCAGTGCGCCCTGACGGCGCAGACGCAGGGTCTCGCGAATTTGTAACGCTGAGGCATAGACCGGCTGGCCATTTTCACCTAACGCCAGAACCGCATCTAAATTACCGCTGCGCAGAAAAGTTTTTGCCACCTGTTGGGCCCTTATCGGTCGTTGTCTGAGGCAGAAAATCGCGTGTTATCGACGATTGGGTTGATTTTACGCGGGACAATGACAAATCAAACGGCGGAAAAGGGGGCAAATGCAGCGGTTTTTTCACCGGCTGCTGCAAAAACAACCGCACTGAGTGCTAACTGGCGCGCTTACGCACCAGCAGCAGGTGGGCGATAACGCCGCCGACCAGTCCCCAGAAGGCCGGTCCGATGCCGAGCAGCGAGACGCCGGAGGCGGTCATCAGAAAGGTGATTAACGCACTGTCGCGCTCGGCCGGCTGCTCCAGCGCACGCTGCAGACTGCCGCCCAGCGTAGCCAGCAACGCCAGCCCGGCCAGCGCCTGGATCAGTACCGCAGGCAGCGCACTGAACAACACCGCGATCAGCGCGCCGGACGCGCCCGCCAGCAGATAAAACAGGCCGGCCAGCGCCGCCGCCCGCCAGCGTCGCTGCGGATCGGCATCCACCTCGTCACTCATGCAGATCGCTGCGGTTATCGCGGCGACACAGACCGAAAAACCGCCAAAAGGCGCCAGTAACAGCGCGATAAAACCGGTCCAGCCAATCAGCGCTGAAACCGGCGGACGATAACCGTGCGCCTGCAGCGTGGCGATGCCGGGCGCATTCTGCGACGCCATGGTGACCAGAAAATAGGGCAGCCCGATGCCGATCAGCGTGGTCAGGGTAAAGTGCGGCATCACCGGCTGCGGCAGCACCAGCATAATCGGCTGCGGCGGAAAGTGGATCGCCCGCTGTGCCAGCGCCACCGCCACGCCGATCAGCAGGGTCAGCAGGATGGCGTAACGCGCCAGCCAGCGACGGGCCAGCAGCCAGGTCAGACACATGCTGCCGCACAGAACAAAGTTGGTCTGTAAATCGGCAAAGGTCTGCAGGCCAAAGCGCAGCAAAATACCGGCCAGCATTGCCGCCGCCAGCGAGGCGGGAATGTAATTCATCAGGCGGGCAAACAGGCCGGTCACGCCAGAGAGCACAATCAGCAGGTTAGCGAAAACGAATACCCCGACCGCTTCATTGATGGAGATGCCATGAAAGCTGGTCGCCAGCAGCGCCGCGCCCGGCGTTGACCATGCGGCCAGCACCGGCATGCGATAGCGCAGCGACAGCCCCAGCGAGGCAATGCCCAGCGCAATTCCCAGTACTGCCAGCCAGCCGCCAATTTGACCGGGCGACGCGCCAGCTGCCTGAAAAGCCTGGTAAACAATTGCACCGGTGCTGCTGTATCCCACCAGCACGGCGACAAAGCCCGACACCAGCATCGGCAGGGTAAACCGGGGTTGTACGGCGACTTCAGACATCTGATTATCCACAATTGTGCGTTATAACGCACATGGTCGCATGATGCGCTATAACGCACAAGTGCTACACTGCCGCCATCAGGTCAGCGAACAGGCTGACGACAGCATCGGGAGTAGCAATGGGGAATCTTCAACACCATCTGAGCAGCGCACTCAGACAGTTACGTCAGGCCAACGGCTGGAGCCTGACGCTGACCGCCGAACGCACCGGCGTCAGTAAAGCGATGCTCGGCCAGATCGAGCGCGGCGAATCCAGCCCGACGGTGGCGACACTGTGGAAAATCGCCACCGGCTTTAACGTGCCGTTTTCGTTTTTCATTGAGGGCGGGCCCGCACCAGGCAGTCCCGCCGCCTTCAGCCAGCCCAACGCCGAGATGTCGGTCCAGCCGCTGTTACCCTACGATCCGCAGCTGCGCTTCGACCTGCTGGCAGTTGAGCTGGCCGCCGGTGCGCAGAGCATCTCTTCGCCGCATGAGGCGGGCTGCATCGAGCAGGTGGTGGTGATTGAGGGGGAGTTGCTGCTCGGGGTCGGCGATCTGTGGCGGCGTCTGCCGCGCGGCGCGGCATTTCAGTTTCGCGCCGATGTCACGCACAGCTACCGCAACCCGCTCAGCACGCCGCTGCGCTTTCACAGCCTGATCCACTATCTGCAACGGCCGGAAATTACAAATTGATACCAGGACAAACTACACAGTTTACCTTCGTATCTCTATACTGACCGTCAAACCTGAGGAGAGGGCGATGTGCGATTTAAGCGAACCTGCTGCCAAGCTGCGTATGCTGGTGGGCAAGCTGGGCCGCAAACTGCGTGAGTCTGCGCCACCAGGTGAACTTACCTGGTCGCAGGTGGCGGTGCTGGGCTACCTGGTGCGCGACGGAGCGATGACGGTAACCGAACTGGCGGCGGCGGAAGGTGTGCGCAGCCAGTCGATGGGGGCCACCGTGGCGACGCTGCTGGAGGCTGGCATGGTGACCGGTGAACCCGATCCGCATGACGGACGCAAAACCCGTTACCGTCCCACGGACGCATGCCTGGCGGTGATCGCCGCCAGCCGTGCCCGGCGTGACGACTGGCTGATTGAGGCATTTGAGGCGCGACTTACCCCGGCCGAGCGACAGCAGCTGATTGACGCCATCCCTTTACTTCAACGACTGACTGAACATGAACCCTGAGAGGACTAAAGATGGCTGTAACCACACTTGATGCGAAAACGGCGCTGATTGTCATCGACCTGCAGCACGGCATCGTTGCGCTGCCGCTGGTCCATCAGCCGCAGCCGGTGATTGAGCAGTGCGCGCGCCTGGCACAGGCGTTTCGTGCCAGCGATCTGCCAGTGGTACTGGTTAACGTGGCGGGCGGTGCGCCGGGACGTACTGAACAGGCACGGCATGGCGGCGAACTGCCGGCCGACTGGGCCACCCTGGTGCCGGAAATGACGCCGCAGCAGGACGACCTGACCATCACTAAAAAGACCTGGGGTGCTTTTCACGCTACGCCACTGCACCAGCAGCTGCAGCAGCGCGGCATTACTCAGGTGGTGATTTGCGGCATCGCCACCAGCATTGGGGTCGAATCGACCGCACGCCAGGCGTATGAATTAGGTTACAATGTCACGCTGGCCACTGACGCAATGACCGATTTAGACATCAATACTCACAACAACAGCGTCAACCTGATCTTCCCACGGTTAGGCGAAACCGGCAGCTGTGAGGATATTCTGGCGCAGCTGAGTTCGCGCGCCTGATTAGCGTGTGATCTTAACAGTCGGGCCACCGCGATGGTGGCCCGACTTGTTTTAGCGGAAGGCGTAGCCGAGGGTTAACCCGACGCTGTAATTGCGGCCGGGTGCTGATTCAAAGTAGCGACCATTGCTCTCATTGACGATCACCGATCCGACGTACTCGCGGTCAAACAGGTTGTCGACCCGTCCAAACAGATCCAGCGTCCAGTCGCTGACCTGCCACTTATAACCACTGTTCAGGCCAACCACGGTGTAGGACGGCGTTTTGACATCATTCTGATCGTCAGCGGCGATCTGACTCAGATAACGCATTTCAGCCCCGGCATAGAATCCCTGTTCCGGCACATAGCCCAGTCCGGCGTACAGCATATTGCGGGCGATGCCCGGAATGCGGTTGCCGTCACAGCTGTCGCTGCCACAGGCGTTGCTGCGATAGCGCGCATCCAGCAGGGTGTAGGCCATTTTAAGCTGCCAGTCCCAGCCAAACTGCTGATCTAACGCCAGCTCCAGTCCGCGGCGGCGGGTCTCCCCGGCATTTTTATAGGTGGTGCGTCCGCCACTGCTGGCGTCAGCGACAATTTCATCCTGGGTATCGGTCTGGAACAGCGCCGCACTGACCAGCCCATTGCCAATCCGTTTTTTGCTGCCGATCTCCAGCGTGTCGCTGGTGGCCGGTTTCAGGCCGAGATTCAGGCCCGACTGACCATCAGAACGGTAAGAAAGCTCATTGATGGTCGGGGTTTCAAAGCCGCGACCGGCCGAAAGATAGGCGTTCCAGCTCGGATCAAACGCATATTTCAGCGACGCCGCTGGCAGCCATTTGTGATAACGGGCATTGCCGCTGTCGTCACCGTTGCCGTTGACAACGTAGAAGTCATTGGAGTCGAAGTTGACGGTGCTGAAGCGCACGCCCGCATCCAGCGACAGCTTATCGGTCAGCTGCCAGGCCGTCTGCAGATAGGGGTCGAGGTTCCACATCAGATTACGCTCATTGCGGCGCAGGTTGCCCTGATCGCCGTAATGCGTCACGCCGTTGCTGACGGTGAAGTTCTCATAGCCTTTACGCCGTTCGGTCATGGTCTCGTAGTCGAGACCGCCGGTCAGGGTCACCGGAATCGACAGCAGCGTGTCGCGGTGCGTCCAGCGGGTATCGATCCCCTGATAATGGCGGGTCAGGTCGATCACCCCGCCGGGATGGCTGGGATTGGTCTGTACGCTGGCGGGAATCGACTGAAACTGGGTGGTTTCCCGTACCCCGGCGTAGACCATCACGCTGAGATCGTCGTTGTCGCTCATCTGGCGCTGGTAGTGCAGGCCGCCCTGGGTCTGATCGACAGTTTTACGGGTATTGTAGAGCGAAACGTTGCTTACTACCTGACGCGGATTGTCGCGCCACTGGGACGGCGTCAGCCCGCCCGGGTCCTGCGCATCAATATGCACGCTGTTAAACAGCAGGGTTAAGGTACTGACATCATCAATGCGCACCCCGAGCCGCGCATTGCCGAGGTTTTTCTGCGCCGAACTGTGATCACGATAGCCGTGAGTGGTAAAGCGTGAGGCGGAAACGGTGTAGTTCACATCCCCGGCGTGGCTGCCATCACCGGTCGCGCCGCTGGCTTTGACGCTGTTGCGCCAGCTACCATAGCTGCCGTACCAGCTGCTGGCCTCCAGCGTGGGCGGCTGTTGCCCGGCCTGAGTAGTGACATTCACCACCCCGCCAGAGGAATTGCCGTACAGCGCGGAAAACGGCCCGCGCAGGACTTCAACGTGATCGATTGAACCGATATCGATATTTGAGGTTTGCGCCTGGCCGTCCGGCATGGTGGCCGGAATGCCGTCGACGTAGATGCGTAAACCGCGCACGCCATAGGTCGAGCGTGAGCCAAAGCCACGGATCGACAGCTGCAGGTCCTGAGCGTAGTTTTGCCTGTTATGTTTAGAGTTTTGCCGGTTCTATCTTGAGTGTATTTATAGGTATCTTTACGTATTTATACGGCTAAGTATGTAATTAACTAATTGAAAAATATGTGATTATCATGGTCCCTATGTACTCCTCCGTCTTTGTGCGTATCTTCGGGTATTCCTTTGTCCAGTGATGATCAAGTACAATGTGAGTACCAATAAAATTAGATGAGTACATATATGGCTATCAGTGACACAAAGCTGAGAGGCTTGCACGGCAAGCCCTATGGCGGACCGCCTGAGTTAACTGACGCAGATGGCCTGGGAATTCGTATTACGCCTAAGGGCATTATCAGCTTTCAGTACAGATACCGGTTTAATGGCAAGCAGCATCGCCTCGGCATTGGTCGATACCCGGAAATATCGCTGAGGGATGCCAGAATAAAAGTAGGGGAATTCAAAGAGTCGCTAGGAGAAGGTAAAGACCCTAAGCACCATAAGCCACAGGTTAAATTTCGCCCCACACTTCAGGATTGCATCAACTACTGGTGGAATAACTATGTCCTGCAGTCGTTAAGGAAAAGTACCCAAGAGGTTTATAAGCGCATTGTTCTTAATGAGATGGAGGGTGTGTTTGAGGGTATTCCAATAGAGGATATAAATGTCAGCACTTGGGTAGATTACTTCACCAAGCAAGAACAGGCTAACCCGATCAAAGCCAGAAAGCTGCTCGTGCATCTCCGGGGGGCTTTAGACTGGTGCGCCAGGAGGCAATACATTGAGGGACCAACACTGCTGCGCCTTGATCCCAAAGACTTCGGTAAAAAACCAAGGGTAGGGGAAACAGTCTTAACCTATCGTCAGTTAGCCCAGATTTGGCTGGAAAATGAAAAAACTACGGCAACCGCATCCTCTAAGCGCTTGGTTAAATTGCTCATCCTTTATGGTGCCCGAAACAGTGAGATGCGTGAGGCTCTCAAACAAGATTTTGACTTTGACGAAAACATTTGGACGTTGCCGGCGGCAAAGAGCAAAACAGATAAAATAATCAGGCGTCCAATATTCAAACATGCCCTGCCACTGCTAAAGGAGGCTAAAGCATCAGGAAAGGAAATTCTTTTCCCCGGCGCTTACGATCGCGATACCCCCTTGTCGATTGGCTCAGCGACACGTTATATCCGGCTATTGCGTGATCAGTTGAGCATCGGGGACTTTACGGCCCATGACTTCAGGCGAACGCTGGCGACCAGGCTTTCAGAGGAAGGCGTTGCACCTCATGTGATCGAGAAGATGCTTGGTCATGATTTAGGGGGCGTGCTTGCCGTTTATAACAAGCACGACTGGTTAGCAGAACAGAAGGCGGCATATGAGCTTTATGCTGAAAAGATTTTCGAGCAAATTAAGCTGATTTCTGGTTAACCCCTCCGTTCAGTATCCATCTATCCACCTCAGCCAGTAAGTAAAGCTTAGGACGGCTTCTAACTGGCTTAGGGAAACCCATTTTGTGGGTGTATGTCCAAATCGTCATGCGCGATGACACCTTCAGCTTTTCCATTACATCTTTTTCAGAAATCATCTCTGTATCAGCCATTAATCACCTCCTGCTCATTATTCACCATCAGATACACGATCATCGCTGCTCTTAGCGGGTTTTTGTGACGGGCTGTCGCGCCGCTTTCGTGTCTCGCTTCCCACGTTGTTTTTGATGCCGGCGCAATAGCGATCCGGTTCCGCACTGCAATCTGAAATCCATCTTCACTTCGTGAGCACGGGCAGAAGGTGTACTTATGGCTGATGCTGCCGAAGCTCCGCGTGTACTGAGCACCCTTTGGATTATGGGGGTGCACCTCCGCCTCGTACTTTGGATTTTCCAGCCTGCAGACCAGCACACTGATTTCACCATCTGTCATCTTGCTGTAGTTCATTTCCCCACCTCCGGTGCTGCTGCCAACATGGCGAGGTAAACCAGGTAAGGTGCATCCGATGATATTTTGCTGTATTCGTGCGTTGAGCCATCTTCACCGCTATCGAAACCAGAATCGATACACTCCTCAAACTTGTCTTGCCCAGCCACTATCATCTCTTTTGTCGGCTCCATCGGTACCAACCTCCAGCCATCAGGAGCTGCTACCGGCACGGCTGCCTCGGTGGCAATCGCTTTCTCAACCAGATTCCTGTACGCCATTTGCGCCCGTACAGCTTCGGGGGAACGCCACTTCTCAACCTCTGGCAGATCGAATGTCTTTTGAATCGCCACCGCGTTATTAAGCTTTTCCATCACACCGCTCCTATCGCTTGCTGGACAATTTTGTAACCGCGCTTGCGTGGCTTCTTCTTCGGCTCAATCTTCACCGGCGCTACCTGCAGTGCTGGTGGCCGGGCAGGGCTTTGACCATTACGCATATAGCGCTTCTGGTTCATCTGCCACACGATTCGCTGTGTGTGGTCGCACCCGTCATCGATTTTGACGCTGGCCTGTACCAGCGCGTCGTTGAGGTCTGCCATTGCGTGATTAGCCATTGCTCACCGCCTCTTCCAAAATTCCCTGCAAACGTTGCTCTGCTTTTGCCTGGGCCATAACTCGGAGCACCTGCAGGTCTGATTTACTCACTTCAGCGCTCAGGAGTTTCAACAGCTCTTCATTCTCAAACTTGAAGCGCATTCTGTTGAGCTCCTTTTCTTCACGGCGCAAGACTGAGAGGCTTTCGGTGATCCGGCGCTGGGATTTCCTCCACGACCTGAGAGCATCATGCGTTCTGCGGTACGGGCCAATATCCGACTCATCAATCCCAGCTAAGCGCGTCTTGATGCTATCGATAGTTTTATTAGCAATTGCCAGCGCCCTGAGGTGGTCAGCAATGCCGTTCAGACCTTCATGGTTGATGCGCCCGTTTTCCAGTTGAATATTGCTCATTTCGCTGCCTCGCTGGTGGCCGCGCGATATGCACGCAGCCCACGTTTAATTGGTCCGCTGATTACTGTTTTACGGATGAAGATGCCTGACGTTCTGGCAACCACATCAGCGGAAAGAAGGGCAGCATCAACTGCCCGGGTGTGTTTGCGCAGCTCAAACAGGCTGCTGGTGATGGTCAGCGTTGCCACGGCACCGTGATCCTTAAATTCAAATTTCATCAGCCAGCTCCTTTTTAATCATCGCCTCAACTGCATCCTGCCCGCCCATGCCCTGGACCATTTCACCGTAACGATTGAAGCAGGCATTCATCCAGCGGATGCCTCGTGGCTTAAGTTGCGGCACTGTTCCCCAGTCAACAAAATCTGAGTTGCCGCGTACTGCAAAAGCATCCATATCCAGAAGGGTGATATAGCGATTGCGGCGTTCACGGATAGTCATGCGCTTTTCTGCCAGGTGCGTATCAATAAAACCCTGCACCGCGTGCTGGCTCAGCGATATGTCACCGTACTGATGACGGTACACCGGACGACGATGCACGCTCACCAGATGAAACAGGTAAGCGTCGGCCAGCCATCGCAGTGCCTGCTGGTGGGACTGCTCAATACACTGGCTGAATGAGTAAGTCATGCGGTTATCCACGGCTTGCCTCCGGCGTGTAAGTGGCTTTGTCGTGGCTATACTCGCCGTTCCATGATTTTTTCATTGGCAGTTCGCCTTTCATGTAAAGCTGATAAAGCCGGTGGCAACCCTTCTCCAGCAGAACAGGAGAGTAACGGGTGAAGGTTTCCATGCCGTGTGGCGTGACTTGCGTCTGATCCTCTGTGAGATACTTATCCCGGGCATAGCTGGCAACTCGCCAGCGCGGGTCTTTTTCTGGATCACGTTGCTCGTTGTAAACCCAGTCACGCTCGAAAGCCCACCACATCATTTTGCTGACGTTGACGCCGTTCAGGCCTTTGCAGAACGCTGGGATCGTCATGCCTTTGGTGAAGTGTTTCTCAAGGCTGCCGACAGTGGCAGTAAGCAACTGGTTTTCACCGGTCAGGCGCTGATTATCCTCTGAGTAATTCATCAGGAGTCCGCGTAGTGTTGCCGGGTCGCTCAGCATCCGCATAGCATCTGCAGGTGCAGGGCTTTGCATGCCCTCCAGTTTATCGACGAGGGAGCGACGCACAGCTTTTGACTCACGCGCGGCCACGCGAAGCGCCTGCTTAATTTGCATGTCGATAACTTCGGTCGGGCGCCCACCGTTAGTTCCTGAGGGTTTTACGAAAGTTTCGTAATACTCACCTTCCAACTCATCTTTGATGCGAGCCACAAAGTCATTGTTACGGATCGGCTTCTCTCCATTTGACTCACGGGCATCATTCACCATTTGCAGCAGGTACTGACTGTCGATAGTCAGAGCAGAAGCAGGCGATGCAGATAGCGGTTCAGCCAGGGTGATTCCTTTATGCATAGTCATCATTTTTCCTCAGTGCATAACCGGCATGGCAGGCATGCCATTCGTGTTCAATTCTTCAATAAAGTCATCGTGCAGCATGTTTAAACCTGTTCTACCCATCTCAGAGATTCTGAATCCGCGCTGAGGGCACATCGTTAACATTTGCTTGTACATCTGAAGTAAGAGAGGCAGGCCATTTTTTACGCCGTATTTCGTTATGGCTGGCATCTCCATGTTGGTGATAAGAGCAACGCGCTCTGGACCTGGATAGATGCTCATGCTGCCTTTCACACCCCGGTAAATGACCGCCTGATCAACACCTCCATCCTCGTTTTGAACGTCGACGGTGCCATTCTTCGCTTTCTCCTCAATGATGAAGGTGGCGACAACCAGCCAGCGCCAGATGACGATCTCTTTTTCTACTGCCAGGCTCAGCCAACCCGCTGCCATGGCATCCTGGATGCAGGACAAAACGTGAAGACCATCTGAGATAGGCTTGTCGTATTTTCCCGCGTCCAGTTGCCGGATAACTCCTGAAAACCCTATGGTTCTGATGCCGAAACTCACACCTGATGGCGTGGCAACTGCTGACGTGATCTTTTGCATGGTCATTCCTTCAGTAGGGTTTCTGGCTGAGCAGGCCTGCGATTCTGTTGGCGGCTGCGTCATAGCCTTTCTGCCACTTTGCAATTTCACGGCGGCGGGCCATCAGTTTCTGAAGACGGCGATAGGTGCGGTGATGCGCATTCCAGTACTGCTCGGTCAGTTCACCCCGCTTGTGAACCATTGCGCCTAAACTCTCGTTCCATGCCTGGCGCGTTTCGCTATGCGTCGGAATTCCTGCTTTATCGAAGGTGCCGGTCACCATGAAATGCACCAAGTTATTGATCGCAGCACTTCGGCTAAGGAATCGGCGGTTACGTCCGTGGCGTGTCACGACAAATACCGGGGACTGCACGACGTGGAACGATTCATCCAGAGCGTCTTCACGAATTACACTGAGTTTCATTTTCCATCCTTTGCGGCGTTGTACCGCTCATGCGTCATTAACTGCCAGTCTTTGCCGCCGTTCTGCGAAAGCAGACGCCAGCGCGGGTTAACCTTCAGGCTCAGATAGCCGGTGCCACGGATGCGGCAGGGATAGATTCGGCGCTTGCGGTACTGCGCCAGCTTTCGTGTTGCCTGGCCGATCACCCATTCAGGAGCGCGGAGCGCTGTCAGCGTCATTTCACACCCCTCCGATCAAATGCCTGTTCGACCAAGTTGGAAACCAGCTCCTCCATAAACCCCTCACCGATGTGCGATAGCTTCCCGGATTTAATCTTCACGCAGTCGCCATACGTCTCGGCTATTTCCCGGTCAGCAGCTGCGGCAGGAGTTACTTTACGCACTGCGGTTTCGAATAATTTAATAAGCGCCTTATTCAGTATTTCGGCATCCAGCTGCACGGTAGTGATTGAGCCGTCCGGTAATTTGGCGGTCGTCATCATCACGCCTGTTTTGGCGACTTTATTTGCAAGATAAATATTCACCAGGCGGGTGCGGTTAATTTCAACGAGGCTTGGCATTTTTTAATTCCTCTTCATCCTGCTTCTTCTCTTCTTCCATTAAGAAGATTCTGACTCTTGTAGCCATGCTGTAAGCAAGCCCAATTACGTTGTCATTAACTGGAAGACCAGTTCCGGTTCCTTTTTCATATAAAAGCTCAAGCAACGATGTTAGCTGGCCCGACAATTCAGACGCTTCGCAAATAATCATTTCAGACTTCATCACACCACCCCATAAGCAGCCTTGAGGAATAAAACAGCCAGATGCCACTGGCCACTGTCTCGCATTAGCAAAGCCTGACGAAACTTTTGTTTATTAATTGAAGGAGACATTAGCGGCCCGCCTCTACGTTTTTTTCTGTTCGTTCGACCATGAATGCCAACTCATTAATCAGAGAGTGGAATCGACCAGCAACGCTGGCATCCACGCGGGCCAGCGGGCTATGCAGCAACTCAAGGTATTCCCGCTGTAGCTGTTCGGCATACCTCAGCGCCGCCTTTGAGGTGTCAGAAGAGTTAGAAATGCTAATTCCGGCAACTTCTTTGGTAGTGGAAATCTTGCTATCTGATAAAGCTATTACCTGACTCATAATTCACCTCAAAGATTATCTGGATGTGTTTAGACCCAGCGCGGGCGCTGTGTATATTTGGGATTAAATTAAAAGAATTGATTTCTGAATCGGGAGTTCTTAATAATATTCACGGCTTCTGGGCATGCTTCGGAAATTTCCTTAAAAAAGTCAACCAAGATAAAGTACTGGCCATCTCGCTTATAAAGCGCGTGCTCCATATTGTCATTTTGATCATATGAAGTTATGAGCTTGTTTTTAACGTCACTCTCGCGGTCACTTGCGATGAATAAATAAGTAATCGAGCTTTGCTGCTCTTTAAGTTTGGTGTGAATGCAAAAGATACTCATCTCTATGGCTCCATGTTTGCCGATGAGCTGAGGATACCCGTGGGTAATAAGTCTCGTCAATACCTATGGGTACAAATATTTTGGTTTTTATTTTATGTCTTTGATTGCAGGTATAAAAAAACCCGCCGAGGCGGGTTAAATAATTTGGGGGGGGGAAATCAGAGTTTCATGCGAGCTTCAACTGCTACACCGATAATCTTACAGTTCCCATCTATCGGGAGTAGCGGATAGGATGGATTGAGGGGTTTCAGGTAATGATCGCCACCATCAACTATGAGCTTTTTGAAGGTGGCCTCATTGGCATCTACCAGCTTTGCTAGCACCAGCGCACCATGGCACCACTCTTTTCCTGTATCAAAAAGCACCATCATACCTTCGGGAATGCTCAACCCTGACGGTGACGTCATCGAGTCGCCTTTAATCCTGAGCCAAAAGCCTTCACCCTCTACATGTGCATCTGATTCACACCATTCTTCAACGTCATCAAGGCTATATGGTTCTAATGCCTCAGCCCATGCTCCTGCGCTAACCCAACTAATCACGGGATATTTCTTCCTTAAAATTGGTTGCTGCATTAGTTCAACATTAGAATTCTCTGATGCAATCCCATCCATCCAGCCTCTAGGAAGTTTGAAAGACTTTTCAATAACTTCCATCATATCGTCAGCAATTCTTTTTCTGCCTGACTTACCCTCCGGCCATAACATTCTTGATACATAAGAAGGTTCTCGATCGATTTTACGAGCGAGTTCTGATGCGTTGCCATTGCAAAAGTCATCCCGCAACTGGATGAGTCGTAAACGACGTTTTTCGTATTTGTCCATGCCTGCCATTTTAATCTTTGTTACCTGTCGGTAAATGCCCTGTGGGTATTGATTATCCTGTTACCTATGGGTAATATCAATGCTGATATTTATACAGGGGGCATCATGAAAACCTTAAACGCCTTTATGTCTGAGCTTTCGCCAGAAGAAAAAAAGCAATTCGCAATCAAGTGTGGAACAACCATCAATTATCTCCGCAAGGTCATGAGCACCGGAAAGCCGATCGGGCCTGAGCTGTGTGCGCAGATTGAGGTTCACAGCGGCGGACAAGTAACCCGAAAGTCACTACGCCCGTCCAACTGGAGCAAGATTTGGCCTGAGCTTGAGGTGTCCGACCGTGCAGCCCAGTAAATCATTGCATCAGCTTCTTCGGAGGGTTTCAGAATGAGTATGGAATTGATGGTAAAAGCCATGAGGCTGAAAGTCGGCAATCCGCTACGCAAACTGGTTCTTCTGAAACTGGCCGATAACGCTAACGACCAGGGTGAATGCTGGCCGTCATATCAGCACATCGCTGACCAGTGTGAAATCGGAAGATCGACTGTTAAAGGTCATGTTCGTGCACTGGAAGAAATGGGGATGCTACGCCGGGAATATCGTCGCAAGGGCGAGCTGAATCAGTCCAATTTATTTCATTTGCGCCTTGATGAAAAAGAATACAAGCAGCCTTCAAAGGGTGGGGCAGGAGCTGACCTAGGTCAGCAGGTGACTGAGGTGGGGCAGGAGCTGACCGAGGGTGGGGCAGGAGCTGACCTAGGGGGTGGGGCAGGAGCTGACCCCAGAATCAGTCACTCTTTAGAACCAGTCATTGAACCAGTCAATGAATCTAAATCTATTGGCACATCGGCTAAAGCCGCTGAGCCGTCACGTAATGCTAAGCAGGATTACTCATCTGAATTTGAAGAAGCCTGGCAGGCATATCCGAAGCGTGCTGGTGGCAATCCTAAGCCTTCAGCATGGAAGAGTTGGTCTGCCCGCATCCGTGAAGGCGTTAAACCCGCTGACATGCTGGCAGGCGTACAGCGATATGCGGCCTACATCACTGCAACAGGCAAAGCAAACAGCGAGTACGTGAAGCAGGCAGCGACGTTCTTTGGTCCTGATCACCACTTTGCTGAAAGCTGGGTTGCACCCGCCAGCTCGCAGCGCAATTCGCCAGCACAGAGCCGCCATAGCGGATTCTCAGAGCGCGACTACGGCACCACCACCAAACCATCCTGGGCAAAAGGAGCAGCAGAATGAGCTATGTACCTACACAGCGCGGCGCAAATATTCAGTCACTGAAAACCACTATCTCAGCGCTTCAGGAAGAACTGAGCTTTGCTGGTGGCAAGGTCTCTATGCTGGACCGCTGCTTTGACCGACAGGAAACTGTTGCCGGCATCTGTGAGACGCACGGTAATTTTCAGCAGCAGCGCATCTGGACTGAATACAGTGGTCGCGTGGCTGAAAAGTTTTCCCGCTGCCCGAAATGCATTGCCGCTGAGCTGGAAGCCGCACAGAACAAATTGCGTGCTATCCAGACCGAAATGCTGACCGAGCGTGCGAACATCCCTGAGCGGTTCGCGGGCTGCAGCTTCGAAAACTATCAGGCCGTGAACAAATCCGCTCAAAACAATCTGTCGATCCTTCGCGACTACGCCAGCGCGTGGCCGCAGATGCTCGACGCCGGAACGAGCCTCATTCTGACAGGCAGGCCGGGCACCGGTAAAAACCATCTGGCGGTGGCGCTGGCGAAAAGCATCATTGAGCACCATCAGGCAACAGTGTTGCTGACCTCCGTGATGCGCATCATCCGCGCCGTTCGCCGCACCTGGGAGAAGGGCAGCGAACGCAGCGAAGAGGAAGTTATTGCCCATTACACCGGCGTGGACCTGCTGATTATCGATGAGATTGGCATCCAATACGGTTCTGAGTCCGAGATGATCATCCTGTTCGACATCATGAACACCCGCTATGAACGCATGCTGCCAACGGTACTCATCAGCAACCTGTCGCTGCCTCAGATTTCTCAGGTCATCAGTGACCGCCTGACAGATCGAATGGTTGAGGGTGGCGGGGCAACGCTGGTGTTCGACTGGCCCAGCTATCGCAGCCAGAAGGGAGTAACGGCTGTATGAGTGATGCACTGTGGCGGGACCAGGACATGGAGGCGGCCGTGCTGGGGGCGATGTTCCTGCGCGGCGCTGAGGCTGAGGTGATGGAGGTCATTTCCTCGCTGCCGGACACGGCGTTTAACTTCCAGCAGTACCGGGAAATCTACCGGGCTGTCGCTGCACAGGCGCGTGGCAAAGGTGTTATCGACCCGATTCTGGTGGGGGAGCAGCTTCCGCAGCACCAGGCGCTTATCGACGCGACAGGACGGATTGCGTGGGCGAGGTCTTCACTAAAGTCCTACTCACAGCAGCTGGTTCGCAACGCGGCTATTCGTGATGCTTTCCATGCCCTCTCTGGCGCCCTCAGCAGCCTCCAAGCAGCACCTAACAGCGATGCGGGGATTCGCATTCTGGAGGAGGTGAAAGCAGCTGTGGGGGCGATACAGACTGAATCTGATGCCATCCGTCCCGTTTCAATCGATGAGCTGCTTCCCACCATCATCAACAGGATTGACGAGCGCATGGAATCCGGCAGCGCTGGACGTTCGGTTATGACCGGGATCGAGGAGCTGGATGAGGTGACGGGCGGCTTTGACCAGACCGACCTGATCCTGCTGGCAGCGCGGCCATCGATGGGGAAAACGGAAATGATTCTGGATATCACCGAAAACCTGACTGCCACCGGTGCCGGGGTGCTGTTCTTCAGCATGGAAATGAGCGATATCCAGATCGCCGAGCGTCACGTTGCCGCAGCGGGCGGTATCTCAGCCTCACGCCTTAAGTCACCAGACAAACTGAAGGATGAGGACTGGGCGCGAATCAGTAACGGGATCGGCCAGATGACCGGGCGCCATATCTGGATTGTGGACGCCAATAACCTGACCGTTGACCAGATTCAGCATATCGCGACCCGACACATTCAGCAGCATCCTGAGACCGCGCTGGTGGCTATCGACTATCTGCGCCTGATTAAGCTGCAGAGCGCCAGCCGTCACGATCTGGCAGTGGGCGAGGTATCAAAGGGGCTGAAATCTCTGGCTAAGGCTAACCGGGTGCCTGTAGTGGCACTCAGCCAGCTTTCTCGCAGCGTGGAGAGTCGCCCGAACAAACGCCCGGTAAACGCTGACCTTAAGGACTCAGGCGAAATCGAAGCCGACGCCGATATCATCATGATGTTGTACCGCGATGAGGTTTATAACCCGGAGTCGCCAGCGGCGGGCATAGCTGAAATTAACATCACCAAGAACCGTAACGGACCACTGGGTACCGTTTATCGCCGGTTCTGGAACGGCCATTTCCACCATATCGACCAGGAAGAAGCCCGAGCCCGCAGCACGGAACGGGAAGAATCACACACTGGCAATAAGCGTTATTCGAAGGGGCGTGCAGCGTGAAAATTGAATCAGCATTGAAGTATTTCAATCCGAAAAGCCAGAGCTTCACCGACTCTTCGCGCGCAACAGGAAGCGAATCACTGACCGGAACTGATCTGATGGGTGCCATCGGATTCTGCCAGTCAAAATCGCCTTTCGGCATTTCTGCAGTGATGGCAAAGACGGGCAACAGTGAGCAGGACACCATCAGGACAGTTCAGCAGCTGATGCAGTACGCTAACCGCAACGCGCCAAAGCTGCTCCGTAAAGCGGCTGGTCCAAAGCTGGGAAGCTGTCTGGTAATTCTGTCGAAGCTGGCCTTTGATGAGTATGTACGTTCTGCCGCTACAACAGAGTCATGCGAGCACTGCAACGGCACCGGATTCATCGAATCAGAAGCGGAAATGGTTAAGTACGCCGGGAAATTCAGCGCGTCAGGTGAGCAGGTGATTGCGCCACGCACTGAAATGCAGATAGTGCGGGCGACATGCCAGCACTGCCATGGTAAGGGGAGGGTTTCATCACGTTGCCGCTGTAATGGAACAGGCCGGGTGCGGGATTTGGCGGAATCAGCCCGCCGGGGAGCGCCGGTCGATAAAGAGTGTGAGCGCTGCACCGGGCGTGGTTATCGCCGGATGCCATCGAGCACTGCATTCAGGGCTATCAACGTACTGGTGCCGGATCTGACTCAGTCCTCATGGTCGCGTAACTGGAAGCCATTCTTTGAAAAGCTGGTAGCTAAGTGTGAGATCGAGGAAAGTCATGCTGATGCA
Source organism: Pantoea sp. PGP6 (assembly GCF_053474785.1). Taxonomy (NCBI): domain Bacteria; kingdom Pseudomonadati; phylum Pseudomonadota; class Gammaproteobacteria; order Enterobacterales; family Erwiniaceae; genus Pantoea; species Pantoea sp. PGP6. The sequence continues at coordinate 2,357,174 of NZ_JBQBMA010000001.1, read as the reverse complement.
ATGTTCAGAAAGGTAACAAAATAATTGACTTTGCATAAAACTGGCGTATTCTAGCCAAATAGTGGGAGATTTATACGCATACGCCACTAAATGAATTCTAAACCTCGCTTCGGCGGGGTTTTTTTATGTCTCATATTCAGGGTGAGAAGCACAGAGGTTGTGCGTTCGGCTGTTAACCGATTGGTCGCAGGTTCGAATCCTGCCTTGCCCGCCAAATTAGCTCCGTGGCTGACGAGCCAGGCATTTACCGCTGCATGCGTCGGGGCGCTTATTCAATAGGCTTGTTTCGGCGAACTCTAATGTTCTGAGGGTTAAAAATGATTGCGGTTATCTTACTTCTCGCATTTATTGGCGTTAGTTGTCTTCTGGCATGCAAAGCTGTTATTCAGACTGCCTATTTCAAAGATGGGCATGGCGATAAGCCGGCCAGTGACTAGTTAAAAGTCATCTTAGCTTCTCCAGTCGGCGCAACTATTACGCCTTATCTCCACACATAACAGAATCACAATAGGTCGCCTATCGGCGGCCTTTTTTTATTTCCGCGCCACGCTCGGCGCATTACACCACAGAGCCTTTCAGAAGGTGAGCCAGAGTGATGGTCGGTGTGACTATCTCTGTGGGCTGACCATTTCTGAGCGCTGGCTCACCCCCTAAAAGGAAAGTCACTATGTTCGGTATGTTCAAAAAGAATGCCCGCCGTGCTGTCAGCGATATCAAAAAGTTTGAGAAGCGCGATCTCGCACAGGCTGTAGTAAACGCTGCTTATCTGGTGGCCTATGCCGATGGTGAATGTGAGCCGTCTGAGAAAGCAAAGATTGAGCAGGTATTGCGCTCAAACCCGACGCTTTCGGCATTCAGCGGTGAAATCAACGATATCTCCACTCGCATCATTGCTCAGCTGGACACTGATATTCGTATTGGTCGTCGTGCTGCCTTGCGTGAAATCGAAGATGTAAAAGGCGATCAGCGTGAATGTGAAGATGTACTCGATGTGGCAGTAACCATCGCAATGGCTGATGGCGAGCTGGAGCCGGAAGAGCAGAAGGTTCTTGAGCAAATTGCCAATGTTCTCGGTCTGCGTCTGGAAAATCATCTCTGATGGCCCGACTGCGCTGGCTGGCGATAGCTGTACTGCTGTTTCTGGTTGTCGCCATCGACTTCACAAGTCGAATGATGTCTGTGCTGGCTGACGGCGCAATCATCTGTGTAGTGACTGCTCTTCTCTAGCCGCTGGTTAAAGCCACCAAATAGCTTTGTGCAAAAGGCATCTACGGGTGCCTTTGACAGAAAGAATTCTAATTAGCCGGAATTCCCGGTCCTCTTTTGGCGTCCTCCCGAAAACTTTGAGATTTCCCCGTGGCTGTGTGGGGAGGTTCGCCACTTTTCTTTGACTACGAACGGCACCGACCCATTGGGAGGTGAGGATGAAACGCATGCCAGAAAAAGATCCGGGCTTCTGGGCAAGCCTACTTGCCTGGCTTTATGCCCACAAAAATGAATCCGGTTATGCCGGGCTGGCTGGCGTGATGGCAATCCTTCGCGCGACTTATATCGGGAAAGACACATGGCCCCGGCGCCTGCTCGATGCAGCGATGTGCAGTGTATTTGCATTTTTCCTTCAGCCGACGCTGCAGGTGATCGGCTCTGTATTTAACTGGAATTTCAGCGACGACACTACGCGGGTTGTTGCGGTATTTCTCGGATTTCTCGGTGTGGACTGGCTTTCGTCCAAATTGCGCAGGCTGATTGATAAAAGATTGGGAGATGGTAATGCTGACACCCAGTGATTTTCAGCGCGCAACCGGCGTCACTAGCGCACTGCGTGATGCCTGGTATCCACACATTGTCGCCAGCCTCTCTGCATTCCAGATCAGCACGCCATTGCGTCAGGCTCATTTTCTGGCGCAGACAGGGCATGAATCCGCTGGGTTCCTGAAGGTTGAAGAGGGGCTGAATTACAGCGAAAACGCTCTAACAGCGATGTTCGGCAGGCGCATCACCGCTGAGCAGGCCCGAGCATATGGGCGTAACGCTGAGCACCCGGCCAATCAGAAGATGATCGCCAGCATTATTTACGCAAACCGTAACGGTAATGGGAATGTTGATTCAGGTGATGGTTATCGATATCGCGGTCGGGGTCTGATTCAGATAACGGGCAAAGCCAACTATGCGGCACTGGTAAAGCAGCTTGGCGCTGACGTAGTGGAGGAACCCGACTTATTGCTGGGGTATCGCTTTGCTGCATTGTCAGCGGCGGCATGGTGGAAGAATCACGGATTAAACGAGCTGGCTGATTCTGATGATGTTACCCGCATCACCAGAATCATCAACGGTGGCATTAACGGTCTGGACGACAGGAAATCCCGCTTAATCAAAGCTAAGGGGATTCTATGTTCAACGTAATCGGCTTTATCCGAAATTACTCTCATCTCATCATCATCGGCCTTATCTGCGTCTGCCTCTGGGGGCTTAACGCCCGCAATTCGCAGCTGAGCGCCACTAACGACCGGCTTGAAAAGCTTTCGAACAGCAAAGACGAACAGATAAACGATCTGCGCTCGAAGAATGACGATCTGGCCGGCAGCGTGAACGACCTGGTGAAAGCGGTAAATCAGCAAAACTCCGTGATGAGCCAGGTAGCCGAACAGCGCGCCGTGACAGCGCAGCAGAACCGGAAGCTCCAGAATGAAATTAAGCGTTACCTCGCGGCAGACAAATGCGCTGTTGCTCCTGTCCCTGCTGATGCTGTTGACCGGTTGCGGGATGCAGCAAAAACCGCTGGTGGAGTACCGGACAATCAAAGAGCCGCGGCTAAGCCTGCCAGCGGAACTGACCACGCCAATTGATGTGCCGGCCGTTCCTGATCCGATGAGCTTCGGAGACAGCGTTGGGCTTAATGCAGAACTTTATGGCGCGCTCGGGCAGTGCAATATCGACCGGGCTGCAATTCGCCGCATCGAATCCTCCGACAAGGGATAACGGTCAGCCACGCTGTGAAGTGTCGCGAAGCTGGATTGACGGATTCGTCAATAAAAACAGTGCTTTACATGTTTATTTTATTTGTCTAACCTGAGTTCTGGTTTACTCATGAGGAGCAAGGTTATGCAAGCGTGTTTTGTCCAAATAGCCGGGCTGTTTTCAGGGCCTATAGAGGCGCGTAAGTTTTACGATGAGGGGAGTAAGGAGCTTTACCTGTATTTCAATGGTGAAGATATAAGCGCGCGAGTTTTCAAAAATTTAGGGAAATCAGCGGGTATAGAAGTTTCTGAATCACGCGTTTCTCTAGGTCAATTTGAACTTTTCACGACTGCGGAGCATTCATTTTCCCTACGAAGAGACTTATCAGAAGCCGAAATTACTTCAATTCCCCAGTGAATTAAAGCCGCCTGCGGGCGGTCTTTATTTTGTGCTGAAAACTGCATTCAATGAGTTCACTTTTCAGCATAAACACAATGAATCATCGGCTGGTGGTCTCACCATTGCCGACCATTTATAACATCCAGCCAGCAGGAAACTCTGATGACCATCGATGCCAATATTGTAAACGCCATCGTTACGATCTCCTCTTTGGGCAAAACAGTAAGTGATCACGCAGGCAACATCATTCGTAAAGGTGAATCATTGCGAGTTCATCTTCTGGCCGTTCAGCCTGGTTGGGATAAAGGGAGTGTCGTTCCGGAGACTCTGCTGGTAGGCACTACCTTCTTTACTGGTTTTTCCACCTCGGCATACTCTCGGGCTGTAAAAGTGCTACTACCTGATGGCTATCAATTGATTGCTTTACCCGTAGATAGTGAAGGCTGTGCTATTTCATGGGAAAGCTTGCCTGTTCATATTGAAGCGATTGAATCCGGCAATGAGCCATTCAAAATTAGCGGAGAAGGTAAGGTATATATCAACGATGCCTTGGTTAAGCCTGGCACCACCACTTACGCCGCGAGCGTTCGTATCCATGTGGATACCAAAAAAGTAGCCAGCACAGCCGATAAAATCCGCGCCATTGTTTCGAAGTACCTGTATGGCCAAGCGTCCGAATATGAAGATGAGCTGGTGGCAGAACTGAAGTCATTTATTGAGAAAGAAAATGACTATAACCGGCTGGCAACACTCATCAGCGAGCAGGTTCGCCAGCGCATTAAGGCAGAGAGTCAGCCAGGCGGCCTGCTTCACAAACGATAACCTCCTTCGGGCGGTTTTTTATTGGGGTGAATATGGACGTTATGATTGATGGTGTGCGGTACGCACCGGTAACTGAGCGGGCATCGAATATTGGTATCGCCATCAGCACCCATAACCGCCATGACGTGCTTTCCCGCGCACTGGATCACCATCTGAAGTTTCTGCCGGCCGGCGCGCTGGTGGTTGTTATTGATGACGGTTCAGCCAAACCAGTGACTGTGCCGGAAGGCGTCAGGGTTATTCGTCACGACGTTTCACGCGGTATCGTGGCCGCTAAAAATTCGAGCCTTGAGGCGCTGATTAATGCCGGGTGTGAGCATCTCTTCCTGTGGGACGATGATGCCTGGCCGATTGCTGGTGGCTGGGAACAGCCATACATCGAATCGCCTGAGCCACATCTGGCGTATCAGTTCCTCGACCTGGCTGGCCGAAATAAGCTGAACGATATGACGGTACTGTACCGTGATGATAATCACATCGCGTATACCGGTCAGCGCGGCGTGATGCTCTATTACCACCGCAGCGCAATTGAGCAGTTGGGTGGCTTCGATCCGGTATATGGTCGCGGCATGTACGAGCATCCAGATTTAGCGTTACGCATTCACAATGCAGGATTAACCACCTGGGCCTTTGCTGATGTGGTTGGCTCGGAAAAGCTGATCCACTCTATGGATGAGCACGAAGAAGGTACGCGCTCTATTCCACGTCCTGAGCGTGAAGCACTGGCAAAGGCTAATGCTGTTATCTACAGCGCCCGGCGCGACAGCGGTTACACGGCTTATGTACCATTCCGGCAGCAGCGAGATGTTGTTATCACCACACTGCTGACCAGCCAGCCTGATCCACAGCGCGGGACTAAACTTGCTCCCGCTGCCGATTTGTTGCAGGCGTGGGCTGCGTCAGTCCGCGGTGCTGATACTGTTGTTCTGGCCGATGAGCTAACCACTGCTCCGGGCGATGCATGTCTGATTCATGTACCTGCGCTTCAGATGAGTCCCTATTTCGCCCGCTGGCTCCATATCTACCAGTACCTCCGTGCTCACCCAGAGTATCGACGGGTCTGGTGTACCGATGGCACAGACGTTGAGATGCTGCATGCACCGTGGGAAGAGATGGAGTCAGGCAAAATCTATGTAGGCTCTGAGCACAAGACATACGCCGAGCAATGGATGAAGGCAAATCACCACGGGAAAGTGTATAGCGAGTTTCTCGCACAGCACCGTGATGATCCTCTGCTCAATGCTGGGCTGCTGGGTGGCAGTCGTGAAGATGTAATGGAATTTGCTCACCGGATTATCAGGCAACATTATCTCATCGAAAGCCACCGCTTCTGGAAGATGGAGACGGCCCCCGCCACTTTGGTGGACATGGGCGCTTTCGGTATGGCTGCGAAGTCTTTCGGTGATCGTGTTGTTACCGGTCCGCGCATCCACACAGTGTTCAAGTCAGATGGCATCGGTAAGGAGTTTGCCTGGTTTCGCCATAAATAGCGAGAGCATGGCATAATGTAAGTGGCTAGGGTAGCTCCCGAAAAGCGGCATCGTCACCGCCTGCCACTGATAACATGACGAGCAACTAGACGAGGTTGGTATGAACATACCAAAACCAAAGAATACCGTTAGAATATCATTCACCATTATTAATGAGAGCGGTGAAGAGACATTGTCCCGTGATTTATTCGTGCCACTTGAAAAAATAAAGAACTCTCGATTCCCTGTTTTACCTGATGTAGCACAGGCAGAGGCCCAAAAGTTTCATGAGGCTGCTGTGATGATGGGCTGCTTTGGTGAATAGCATAAAACGAGTCGCTAAGTCTGAACTTTAAACTCTATTGTTTTATTACAGGCTGCCAGTAGGCGGCCTTTTTTATTGCCTGCGAAAAGGTCAATTATGATTGATATCAAGTTCGTCGTTGTCGGTCACTACTCACGCAGGCACCAAGCCGAACAGCTAGCAGAGTCGCTTAACGCATGCCTGCTTATTGATGAAGGCTGGCACGGCGCGAACTGGAATCATCGACGAGCTATTGAGTGGGCCAGCCAGCAGGATTGTCGGGTAGTGATACTTGAGGATGATGCGGTTCTGGTTAACGGCTTCACTGAGAAGGTCACAGCCTGGCTCAGCCGGTTCCCCGAAGAGCTTATCAGCTTCTATCTCGGCACCGGCCGTCCGCCCCAGTATCAGCTGGAGATAGCGACAAAGCTTATTGATGCAGACAGGCGTCAGGCTGATTACATCACCATCAACCGGTTAGTTCATGGTGTCTGTTACAGCGTGCCGCTGCACAAGCTAAAGCAGGTGATCAGTCGCTGGAATCATCGGTCACCTGCGGACTATGCAGTTGGTGATGCATGTGGTGGCTCGGTCATCTATCCGTGTTACTCGCTGGTGGATCACCTGGATAGCGGTGCTGTCGAGCGGCACCCTGATAACTCACCACGCACAGAACGACGCAAAGCCTGGAGGCTGGCCTCATGAAGAAGATTCAACTCGCGAAGATTTATCATGGCGATTTGTTCAAAGGTTTTGGTATTGCTGTAGACGGTGAGCTACTGGATCAGCAGGTTTGCACGACCATTGAATCCACTGGCACCGAGTTACCAACAATCGTTCCTACCTTCTATCTGAAAGATGAACAGGTAGAGAATGCTATACGGATTCAGGTTTAACGATGCCTGCCAGAATACCGAGAGCGTGTCGTAAACACGGCTGCGCTAAGACAACCACAGACCGCTCTGGCTACTGCGCCGATCATCTCAATGAAGGATGGCAGCAGCACCAGAACGGGCTCAGCAGGCATCAGCGCGGCTATGGCAGCGAATGGGATGTGAGGCGGGCACGTATACTGAAGCGTGACAAGCATCTCTGCCAGAACTGTAAGCGCAATGGCAGAGCAGCGGCAGCAAAGACTGTCGACCATATCAAGCCAAAGGCACATGGGGGTACCGATGAGGATTCAAACCTTGAGGCCCTCTGCTGGCCATGCCACAAGAGCAAAACCGCACGTGAACGCCTCAAATGATAATCAATATCAACAAATTAGTTGCAAATGCAACTTTATCGCCCCAAATGAGAACGATTATCATCATAAGGGGAGGGCGGGTCGAAAGTTCAGGGCCTTGCGCCTGTAGGACCGCCGCCTAAGCCTTTTTCACACCGCCGCAGGTTAGAAAACTTTTTTTTGGGGTTACCCCACCAAGCAATAATAGGAGTTTTCGATTATGCCAGGACCACCGAAAACCCCGACACATCTGGCTTTGGTGAAGGGGAACCCATCTAAACGCGCATTAAATAAAAATGAGCCAAAACCCCCTTCAGGGGTACCCCCAATTCCCAAGCATTTCGATAAACAGGGGAAGTACTGGTTTAAACGCATCGCCGATGAGCTGGACGCGATTGGGGTTATCACGCAACTTGATGCGCGAGCGCTTGAGTTGCTCGTTGAGGCTTACACTGAGTACCGTCATCACTGTGACACGCTGGACCGGGAAGGGTACACCTACGCTGTTTTCAGCGAAGAAGAGCCGGATGAAGGCAAGGAAAGAGAGATCAGGATGATCAAGCCTCACCCCGCAGCAGTGATGAAAGCTGATGCGTGGAAGCGTATTCGGGCAATGCTCGGTGAATTTGGCATGACGCCTGCCAGCCGCACGAAGGTTGGTGCCAAAGGTGCTGCTGAAGTCGACCCTCTGGATGAATTTCTTAAAAAGCGCAAATGATGAATGGCAACTGTTCAGGCTGGTATTCAGTACGCAGAGCGCGTGCTGTCTGGCGAGATCGTTGCTGGCGAACTGGTGCGTTTGGCGTGCCAGCGCTTCCTCAATGATTTAGAGCATGGGCCGGAACGCGGTATCTACTTCAATGAGGACCGCGCCCAGCACATTCTCGATTTCTATAATTTTGTTCCGCATGTCAAAGGCGCACTGGCCGGAAAGCCGATCGAGTTGATGCCCTGGCATGTATTCATACTCATCAATATTTTTGGCTTCGTCGTGCCTCTCATTGATGAGATGACGGGCAGAGCGGTGCTTGATGAAGATGGCGACATCGTAATGGTGCGCCGCTTCCGTACCGCTTATGACGAGGTCGCGCGAAAAAACGCGAAATCCACGCTTTCATCCGGCATCGGTCTCTATATGACGGGTGCTGATGGCGAGGGAGGGGCCGAAGTTTACTCAGCGGCCACTACCCGCGATCAGGCACGTATTGTGTTTGATGATGCGAAAAACATGATCAAGAAAGCGCCCCGCACTCTGGGTCGTCTCTTTGGACATGTGAAGCTCAATATTCACCAGGAGCGTTCAGCGTCTAAGTTTGAGCCGCTTTCCAGCGATGCTAATAACCTTGACGGCCTGAATATTCATTGCGGGATTGTTGATGAGCTGCATGCACACCGGACCCGTGATGTGTGGGATGTGCTTGAAACTGCGACAGGAGCGCGCCTCCAGTCACTTCTGTTTGCGATAACTACCGCCGGCACCAATAAGGACGGCATTTGTTATGAACAGCGAGACTACGCCATAAAGGTTTTGCGTGGCGTAGTGGAGGACGATACCTATTTTGCTCTTATCTATACGTTAGATGAGGGTGACGATCCTTTTGATGAGGCGAACTGGCCTAAAGCAAACCCTGGTCTCGGTGTCTGCAAGCGATGGGACGATATGCGCCGCCTTGCAAAAAAGGCAAAAGAGCAGGTCGCAGCACGCCCAAACTTTTTCACAAAGCACCTGAATATCTGGGTTACAGCAGAAAGCGCCTGGATGGACATGGATCGCTGGGCAAAATGCGAGGGCCTTCCTGAAAGCGACAAGCTGAAGAGCTGGCCTGTATGGGTTGGCATTGACCTTGCCAACAAGATTGATATCTGCGCAGCAGCAAAAACATGGCTTTCCCCGGAGGGTCATACCTACTCAGCCTATAAATTCTGGATACCTGAAGGGCGACTTGAAACCGCACCCAACCATATTTCCGAGCTTTATCGTAAATGGTCTGATGCCGGACATCTTGAGTTAACCGATGGCGACGTTATCGATCATGCCTACATAAAGGCAGAAGTTGAAGCCTGGGTAAAAGGAGAGGATCTCCGTGAAATTGCATTCGATCCCTGGAGTGCAACGCAGTTCAGCTTAGCGCTGGCGGAAGAAGGGCTGCCAATGGTTGAGGTGGCGCAGACGGTAAAAAATCTATCTGAGTCTATGAAGACTGTGCAGGCAGATATCTATGGGGGCAAGTTTCATCATGACGGTAACCCCGTAATGACCTGGATGATGTCAAACGTCACCGTCAAACCTGACAAAAATGACAACGTGTTCCCCAATAAATCCACACCAGAAAACAAAATTGACGGACCTGTCGCGCTGTTCACCGCCAAGAGCCGGCTGATAGTGAATGGCGGCGGTGATAAGCAGGACCTGACCGCGTTCTTCGATGATCCGATAATGATAGGTGTCTGATGAAATCTAAAAAGAAGCCGGGGGCAATCAAAAGCGCCCTCCTGAACTGGCTTGGTGTGCCCATCAGCCTGACTACAGGCACATTCTGGGAGGAATGGTTCGGCAAAAGCAGCAGCGGAAAGACAGTCTCGGTTGATAAAGCGATCATGCTTTCTGCAGTCTGGGCGTGTGCGCGCCTTCTCAGTGAGTCTGTTTCGACGCTTCCCCTCAAGGTCTATAAGCGAGAAAAAGACGGGTCACGAACGCTGGCGCAGCAGCATCCGGCTTATCGCGTTCTGTGTAAGCAGCCAAATGCAGAAATGACGCCATCCCGGTTTATGCTGATGCTGGTGGCGAGTATCTGTCTGCGCGGAAATGCTTTCATAGAAAAGATGATGATCGGCAAAAAGCTCGTCGGTTTGAACCCTCTGTTGCCGCAGAACATGGTGGTGAAGCGTTTAGACAACGGGATGCTTGAGTACACTTATACCGATAGTCGCGGTGAACGCATTATTCCCGTCGATAAAATCATGCACATCCGTGGCTTCGGGCTTGATGGCGTCTGCGGCATGATGCCCATGATGATCGGTCGTGACGTGATTGGGTCGGCGATGGCGGTGGAAGAGTCCGCGGCAAAGATTTTTGAAAACGGCATTCAGAATTCCGGTTTCATCAGTTCGAAATCTGATATCAATCCGGAGCAGCGGGCCAGGCTGAAAAAGAATCTGTCAGACTTCGTCGGCTCCAAAAATGCCGGTAAGGTCATGGTTCTGGAAGGCGACATGTCATATCAGGGCGTAACAATGAACCCTGAAGCAGCGCAAATGCTTGAAAGCAGGTCATTCAGTATTGAAGAGATTTGCCGATGGTTCCGTATTCCTCCGTTCATGGTCGGTCATGCAGATAAACAGAGCAGCTGGGCATCGAGTGTCGAGGGTATGAACCTTCAGTTCCTGACTAATACGCTGCGACCGTTGCTGGTCAATATCGAGCAGGAAATTGCACGCTGCCTGCTCGATGGCGATGAAGATTATTTTGCTGAGTTCTCGGTAGAGGGCCTGCTTCGCGCCGACAGCGTAGGCCGCTCGGCATATTACACAACAGCCCTTCAGAATGGCTGGATGTCACGAAACGATGTGCGCCGACTGGAGAATATGCCACCTATCGAAGGTGGTGATATATACGGTCCAGCTTAACCTGACCCCGCTGGAAGACCTGAAAAACAATAACATTGGTGCTCAGGCCAGCAATATCATGAAGCTTCACGCTTTCCTCTTCCCAGACGTTCCACAGGAACAGTCACCGCTAAAACGCGCGGCTTAGGAGAACCAATGACGAAGTTAAAAAACCTTCCGGCAGCGCCGGAGGGGCGGCCTTTTGCGTCTGGAAAACGTGATTTGCCCGCCGCCGCAATTGATCGCTGGGATGGCAGCATTCGCGCCTCCTCATCAGCTGGTGAAAACAGCATCACCATTTTTGATGTTATCGGTGAGGACTGGTGGGGTGACGGTGTAAGCGCCAGCCGCATCGCTGGCGTGCTTCGTTCACTGAACGGGGACGATGTCACTGTTTATATCAACTCCCCTGGCGGCGACATGTTTGAGGGTGTTGCGATCTACAACCTTCTTCGCGAGTACAGCGGCAAGGTGACAGTGAAAATTCTCGGCCTGGCTGCGTCCGCGGCGTCAGTAATTGCAATGGCCGGTGATGAAATTCAGATCGGGCGTGGTGCCTTCCTGATGATTCATAACGCCTGGATTATGGCCGCAGGTAACCGGAACGATTTCCGCGAATACGCCGACTATCTCGAGCCCTTTGACAGGGCAATGGCGGATATCTACGCAGCTCGTTCCGGTATTGATATCGCTGAAGTGCAGTCACTGATGGATAAAGAGTCATTTATCGGTGGCAGCGAATCCGTTGAGAAGGGACTTGCGGACGCCCTCCTGTCTGCAGATGAAATTACCAGCGACGATGAAAGCCCATCAGCGGCGCTGAGAAAAATTGATGCTTTCCTGGCTAAAGGCGGAATGCCCCGCTCTGAGCGCCGTAAGCACCTCAAAGCTTTGGGTGGCATGCCGGGCGCTGCTCCTGAAGAAAACGGTAAGCCGGGCGCTACCGATGAAATTAACCCTGAATCACTTCTGAATCTTAAAAATGCGCTGGCTTCGCTCGGCGAATAAGGAATCCCAATGTCTGATGTAAACCAACTGCTTAAAGATGTTTCCGCCAAAGTAGAAAAAGTCTCTGCCGATTTCAGTAAAAAGGCGGAGGAGGCTATTAAAGAGGCGCAGGCTTCAGGAAAGCTGTCCACTGAAACCAAAAACGCCGTTGATAAAATTGCGACTGAGCACAACGCCCTGAATGAAGCTCTGAAAACCATTCAGGCATCTGTTGGCAACCTTGAGCAGCATGTTGCTCAGATGCCGCTGAATGCAGCGAAAGATGTTATTCAGAGCGTGGGTCAGCAGTTCGTTTCAGCTGAAGCGATGAAGGATATTCGCGCCAGCCTTGAAGGTGGCAAGCGTATCAGCGTACCGGTGAATGCCGCACTTACTACCGTCGATGTTCCGGGCCAGATCGTAGCGCCACAGCGACTGCCGGGTATCGACCAGACACCGAAACAGCGCCTGTTCATTCGTGATCTGATCGCGCCGGGCCGCACTCAGTCCAACACTATTTATTACGTGAAGCAGACGGGCTTTACCAATAAAGCAGCGGTCGTACCGGAAAATACCGCTAAGCCTTACAGCGATATTGAATTTGCTGAAGAAACCACCCCTGTGCGCACGATTGCCCACATGTTCAAAGCCTCAAAGCAGATTCTGGATGACTTCGCACAGCTTCAGTCAACGGTTGATGCTGAAATGCGCTATGGCCTGAAGTACGTTGAAGAGCAGGAAATCCTGTTTGGTGACGGTACCGGTGCTCATCTGAAAGGCATCATCCCGCAGGCTACGGCATTCAATGCGGCTTTTGCCGTGGAGAAAGAAACCGGTATTGATGTGCTGCGACTGGCAATGCTGCAGGCGCAACTGGCTCGTTTCCCGGCATCAGGCCACGTCCTGCACTTTACCGACTGGGCACGTATTGAATTGTCGAAAGATGAACTGGGCCGCTACATCCTGGCGAATCCTGCTCAGCTTACTACCCCAACACTCTGGGGCCTGCCGGTGGTGGCAACTGAAGCCGCGCAGTTCCTGGGTAAATTCCTGACTGGCGCGTTTAACTCCGGTGCTCAGTTGTTTGATCGCGAGGATGCCAACGTGGTTATCTCAAGCGAAAACGCCGATGACTTTGAGAAGAACATGATCTCAATCCGCTGCGAAGAACGCGTTGCGCTTGCGGTCTATCGTCCGGAAGCGTTCGTATGGGGAAGCCTGAGCGGTTCAGGCAGCTAAAAAATGCCAGCGGCCTCCGGGCCGCTTTTTTTTAACTGATTATGGTAACCACGATGATTGAGCTTTCCACGGTCAGGGAGCACTGCCGTATTGATGAAGATGACACCAGTGAAGATTCTTTGCTGAGCATCTATACCGGTGCCGCAAAGCGTTATGTTGAAACTTGGACCCGCAGAAAGCTGTACGAGACCAATGCCGATCCCGGTTTCGATACCGCTGAAGACCGCCTTTTGCTGGATGATGACGTGCGGACGGCAGTGTTGTTGCTTGTCGGGCACTGGTACTCAAACCGAGAGGCAGTGAACAACGGTAATATTACCAGCGAGGTACCACTGGCGGTTGAGGCTCTGTTACAGCCATACCGAATTTACGGTCTGTGAGGTGGGTTCATGCAGGCAGGAAGACTGCGTCACAAAGTGACGATTCAGAATTTCACATCAACACGCCTGCCATCAGGTCAGCCGCAAAACGTCTGGGTTGATGGCATGACGGTGTGGGCTGAAGTTAAAGGCATCAGCAGTCGGGAGATCATGACCTCAGGCGCAGAAAAACCAGAGGCAACGATACGCGTCTGGATTCGCTTCAGGACTGACGTTACAGCTGCTTCCCGGCTGAAATGCATTACGGGTCCGTTTAAGGGAATGGTTCTTGATGTGACCGGAGATCCCATACCGGACGCCAGAACGACTCAGCTCGAAATTCTCTGTAAACAGGGGGTGAAGACGTGATCGATACCAAACTGGATTTTGCAGGCTTATTAGATTTGAGCGATGACCTCAAGGCGCTCAGTAAAGCCGAAAACCGTAAGGTCATGCGTGATGCAACCCGCGCCGCTGCCACGGTTTTTCAGGACGAAGTTATCAAGCGGGCCCCGGTCAGAACGGGCAAGCTGAAAAAGAATATCGTTGTAATGACCCAGCGGACGCGTAACGGCGACATTTCCTCTGGCGTTCACATTCGAGGCACGAATCCGCGCACAGGCAACAGCGACAGCAAACTGAAAACCAAAGACTCACGGAACGCTTTTTACTGGCGGTTTGTTGAGTTAGGCACGTCGAATATGCCGGCTATCCCTTTTGTTCGGCCAGCTTATGATGCCAGGCAAGAAGAGGCCGCAAATGCCGCGTTTGCCCGTGCCAATCAGGCCATTGATGAGGCGCTAACAAAATGACGGAATCACAGATTTATCCTCTGCTCAGTGAGCTGTCTGGCGGGCAGGTTTACCCCTACGTGGTGCCGTTAAACCCGCAGGGGACACCGTCTGTTTCACCTCCATGGCTGGTGTTCACCGTAGTCAGCGAGGTGTATGGGGATACGCTCTGTGGTCCGGCAGAGGAGAGCGGTACGCTGCAAGTAGATGTGTATGCATCGACACCTGATGAGGCGCGATCCATCAGGGAACAGGCTGCTGCTGCACTCTCACCGCTTAGTTTTACGCAATTGAACAAAACCAACGGCTACGAATCCGACACAGGTTTATTTCGTGCAACGCTGGAAGTTCAGAGCCAGCAGTAATCGCCTCCCTCATCAATATCACCACCGCCACAAGGCGGTTTTTTTTCGTCTGGAGAAAACATGACCAGTAAATACGAAGTAACAAAGGGGATGACGTTTGCCGTCTCTGACGCGCCGGTGACGGCTGATGATTTTGCGGCAGCGGGCTTTCCAACCGCCAGTGTTAACTGGCTTGAGGCGGCCTGTGCAACTAAAGAGATCACCTTTACCGGCGGTCAGAAAGGTGACATCGATGTCACCACGCTTTGCTCTACTGAGCAAGAGCAAACCAACGGTCTTGCTGCGCCAGCTGAGATGAGCATCAGCCGTAACTGGGTGGGCGATGAAGAAGCACAGGATGCGCTGGAGACGGCTTATAACAATGATGAGCTGCGAGCCCTGAGAATCAAATTCCCGTCTGGCAATGGCTTCTACGTATTGGTGGAAGTACGCCAGAGCTCGTGGGGTGCGGCCACTTCATCTGTTGTCAGCGCCACTTACTCGCTGCGCGTGCGTGGCAAACCTAAGCGCATCGTTGCGTCAGGTTCATAAGCGGCTACGGCCGCTTTTCTTTCACTGAGTGGCCTATGGTCACTCTGTTATTACAGACCACAGAGATCATGAAATGTCGCCAACTAAAAAAACCAAAACATCACCGTCTGCACTTCGCGATCTGGCGCTTGCTCCATCGTCCGGATTTCGCTCAAAAGTAATTGAGGTGCCTGAGTGGGACGGGGCAAAAGTCATGCTTCGCGAGCCTTCTGGTGAAGCATGGCTGCGTTTCCGGGAAATCATGACCCCAGATCTGGCTGAAGGCGAAGAAGCGCCAAAGCTGACCCAGCAGGAAACCTACCTTCGTAATAAAAAAGCGGACGTAGTGATGTTTATGGATGTACTTCTGGATGAAGACGGCAATCGCGTCTTTAGCGATCAGGACGAAGCTACAGTGTCTGAAATTTACGGACCGGTTCATTCCCGGCTGCTTTCTCAGGCCCTGAACCTTGGCATGTCACAGGAAGCCGCTGAAGCAAAGTAAAAGAGCCGCTGACCTTCTTCCTTATGACGCTGGCCCTTCGGCTGGGGCGCACCTTTCACGAAATTCGCGAAACCCTTTCCGCGTCTGAACTGAAAATGTGGATCGCCTATGACCGCCTGAGTCCGATCGGTGACTGGCGCGGTGATATTCAGGCAGCTCAGGTATCAACCGCCATCCTGAACGCTCAGGGTGGTAAAGCGACCATCAGTGAAATGCTCCTGAAATGGGGTGAGAAAGACGAAGAGGCAGAAATCAGCGGCCTTGAAGAATGGATGGGTGGTCTTTAATAACCCGCGCCGGCGGGGTTTCAACAGGTGACATATGGCAACGCTGCGCGAACTGATTATCAAAATCTCCGCCAATTCCAGTTCTTTTCAGTCTGAAATTTCCCGCGCCTCACGAATGGGTGCCGATTATTACAAAACAATGGAGCAGGGAGGCAAAAAGGCGGCGGCGGCCACGCGTGAAACCCGGCGATCGCTTTCAGAGCTGAATTCAGAGCTGGCAACAGTAAAATCATCGGCAGCTGGTCTCGCCGGCGCATGGGCTGGTGCGTTTGCTACTCATCAGCTGATTGAATTTGCGGATACGTGGAATCAGATGAACGGGCGCCTGAAACTGGCGTCCACATCCACGGATGATTTTGCTACAGCACAGCGCACTTTGATGGAAATCAGCCAGCGTACCGGCACTTCCCTTGAGGCAAACTCCACGCTCTACAGCCGTATTGCACAGTCACTGCGAGCTGCTGGCTATGCATCTTCTGATGTTGCCAGGGTAACTGAGACGGTCGCCACCTCACTGAAGCTTTCCGGTGCGAGCACAGAGGAAGCCAGTTCGGTTATCACTCAGCTCAGTCAGGCTTTGGGCTCAGGTGTCTTACGTGGCGAAGAGTTTAACGCCATTATGGAAAACGGCGGCCGGCTGGCTAAGCTTCTGGCTGATGGCTTAGGTGTTACGGTCGGCGGTCTGCGAAATATGGCTAATAACGGCCAGCTGACAACAGACAAGATTGTGCCGCTTCTGACGAATGTCGAAGTGCTCCGCAAAGAGTTTGAGAGCCTGCCTGCCTCTGTAAGCGGATCGGCGCAGAAGGTGCAAAATGCCTTCCTTGCATGGGTAGGTGGTGCAGATAGCGCGGTTGGCGCTTCGTCATCTCTGGCGGGTGTTCTGGATAGCCTGGCAAAAAATATTGATAACGTTGCAAACGCCGCTGGCGTTCTGGTCGGGATCGGGCTTGCCCGTTACTTCGGTAATATGGTTGGCAACGTTGCACAATCAACTGCCGCAGTCGTTTCAAGTACTGCAGCAGAGGTGGCGCTTGCACAGGCTCAGGTGCGGGGTGCTCAGGTCAGTGTTGCTGCAGCGCGTCAGACGCTCTATCGCGCTCAACAGGCCAAAGCCGCTGCCGCGTCGATTGAGGCGCAGATTTTGGCAGAGCGCAACCTGACCGCTGCTCAGTCTGGACTCAATAACGCTATCGCCGGCAGAACTTCGGCCATCAACAACCTCACCAATACTGCCTCTGTTATGTCACGCTTAGGTAGTGGTGTGCTTGGAATCCTTGGCGGCTGGCCGGGCGTGATTATTGGCGCCGGAACTGCAATGTACGGTCTCTATCAGCATACACAGCAGGTCCATAAAGAAGCGGTTAGCTTTGCCAATAACCTCGATGAGATTAACGGCAAGCTCCAGCAGATGTCCGTGCTGGGCCTGAAATCCACTGCAGCTGATGCCCGCACATCCCTGCAGGCGCAGAAGCAGGATCTAAGCGATCTCGATACGCAGATTCAGAAGGTTAAAAGCAGTTTAAGTGGTCTTGACCAGATTCAGCAGGATTACAACAAGCATCCGACGCTGACCTACATCAACACGTTCATGGACCAGGCCGATATCACGGCTAAGAACGTGGAACTCACCGATAAGCTGAACAGGCTGGAGTATCAGCGTGAGCAGGCCGCGGCAAAAGTCGCCAGCACGCAAAAGCTGGTCAACGATGCGAGCGATCTGGCAACGCAGAAGGCTGTTGAGCAGGCGGGCGCGGTTTCGATACTGAAGGGTGCCTATGACCTTCTGAACCGTTCAATGTCTGCCACTGCCGGCGCAAAGCCGCCTCAGTATGCAGGGCCGGTTGTTAACGTTGCCAGCGCCACTCCGCAGCAGCAAGCGGCACTTGAAAAGGCCCGCCGCGATAACGAGCTTTCCAGCCTGAGCGGATTGCAGAAGCTGCACGCTCAGCATAAGTATGAAGCTGATGATCTTAAACTGACTGGCGCACTCTACACCCAGTACGTTTACAACAAAGATCAGGCCGCCAAAAAAGATGCCGCCGCGGCTGAAGCCAAAAAATCCGGTACGGCAGCGACCAATGCGCAGAACAAAGCGGAACGTGAAGCGGCAACTCAGGCTGAAAACTATGCGCGGAAAATTGCAGATCTAAGCGTTGCGATAGAGGTCCAGAAGGTCAGGGCAACGGATGGTGAGAAAGCAGCAGAGCTTTACGCCGCCTCTCACCAGGCTGGCACAAAGTGGACCGAAGAGCAGCGCAAAGCAATCCGCGATAATTCAACTGAACTCGAGAAATGGACGCATCTTGCTGACGCAAATGTGAAGAAGCAGCGCGAGCAGGCTGATGCGCTGAAAGACCTGACGGACGCGGCGCGTAAATACCGGGACGAAGCCGTACAGACAACCGAGACCGCGGGGATGAGTGACCGGCAGCGCGGCCGTTACGATGAGCAGCAACAGATTGACCGGGTATTTGATAAGACCGATAAAGGCTCTGCCGCCATTGCCGCCCGCAAACAGGCCCTCGATGAATTGGATAAGAAATATCAGGCTATTGATGCAGCTGAAGCCAACTGGCTCAATGGGTTATCGAAAGGGTATGAAAACTGGCTCGAGGGTGCCAGTAACATCTCCGGTGCCGTATCAACCGGCGTAACTTCCACGCTTGATAGCGCAATGGACAATATGTCGCAGATGCTTGTCAGCAGTAAGGCGGACTGGAAAAGCTGGGGGCTGTCTGTATTGCAGACGATTGCTAAGGTCGCATTACAAATGGCTGTTATCAACACGGTCAGCGGCATTTTCGGGTCTGTTGCTGGCAGTCTAGGGGGCGCCTTTGCAGGGGCGGCCGGTTCCGGCGCCGCGGCTGCAGGCAGTACAGGTGCTATGGGAATGAGTACCAGTTTCCAGGCCTACTCTGATGGTGGCTTTACGGGAAGTGGCGGGAAGCACGATCCTGCCGGGGTGGTTCATAAAGGCGAGTTCGTTTTCACGAAAGAAGCAACTGAGCGAATTGGCGTTTCAAACCTTTATGATTTGATGCGCGGGTATGCAGATGGGGGCTATGTTGGTGAAATGCCAGGTCAGCGTGCTTACGCCTCCGGTGTTAATCGCGCCACGGGGAGTGGCAATACGATTATTCAGGTTGATGCGCCCGTCAGTATTGTTCAGGGTGACGGCGCCGGAGATGCATCAGCCGCGGGTACCAACAGCGCAGCTAAGCAGCTGAAATCCATTGTCGAAACAACCCTTACTGAGCGACTTAGAAAAGAGATATCGCCCGGCGGGCTGCTCTACAGAACAACCTGAAGGTAAAAAATGGCTACAGATACATTCGGCTGGTGTGTGCGTGTTGAGGCCAGTGAACAGGTAACCGTGTCAGTACTGCAGGCTCAGTTCGGGGACGGTTACAAACAGATTGCGGGGCGTGGAATAAACGATCAGGCAGAAACCTGGTCACTTGCGTGTAACGGGAAAATAAACGTCATGGCTGAGGTCAGGGCTTTTCTTCGGGCGCACGTTACCGCCTCATTCTGGTGGATTAACCCATGGGGAGAGAAAAAGCTTTATCGCGTCAAGTCAGATTCTATCAACCCGCGATTCGTAAACGGTGAATTTGCTGAAATTGCTTTCACATTCGAACAGGCTTTCGCACCGTGACATGTCACGATAATCATCAGGGCGCCCAGCGCCCTTTTTTATTGGGTGAAATATGAGTTTTACGCAGGATATTCAGCAGCTCGAGCCGGGAAGTCTGGTGCAACTGATTGAGGTCGATGGGAGCGATTTTGGGATGGATACCGTGCTGAGGTTTCATGCCTATAACATACCTACAGAAAAAGAAAATTGGGCGTCATTTGCAGCTGAAAACCTGCCATCAATCATCTGGCAGGGCAATGAATACGACCCGCATCCTTATGAGTTGACTGGCCTTGAAATGAGCAGCTCCGGTTCGCAGCCAACACCAAAGCTTTCTGTGGGGAACGTGGGAAATCATGTCACCGCGCTGTGCCTGCAGTTTGACGACCTGGTGAAAGCCAAAGTCCGTATTCACACCACAATGGCGAAATACCTCGACGCAGCAAACTGGATGCAGGGTAATCCGACGGCTAATCCGCAGGAAGAAAGGGTGCAGCTTTTTTACGTCAACGCCAAAACCGCGGAGACACGTGTACAGGTTGACTTTGAGTTGTGCTCACCGTTCGACATCCAGAGCCTTCAGTTGCCGTCACGCCAGATTACGCCGGTATGCACCTGGTGCATGCGTGGCTGGTATCGCACTGGCACCGGTTGTGATTACGCCGGTAGCCGGTACTTTGCGAAAGATGGCACTCCCACAGATGACCCGTCAAAAGATATTTGTGGCGGGCGAATGGCAGACTGCAAGGCCCGGTTCGGGGAGGATCAGCCATTGTCGTTTGGGGGCTTTCCGGCGGCTAACCTTCAGGGCAAATAACCATGCGAAAAAAAATTCTTGAGGCGATCCGTGAGCACGTTGCTGCCGAATATCCGCAGGAGGCGTGCGGGCTGGTTATCCAGTCCGGTAGGGCACAGAAGTATTTTCCCTGCCGCAACATTTCAGATGAACCAAAAGAGCATTTCATTCTGTCTCCGGAGGATAAGCGGGCAGCGGAGAAAGAGGGTGACATTCTGATGGTCATTCATTCGCATCCTGACGTGCCGCAACTTATCCCGTCAGAACGTGACCGGATACAGTGCGATTATTCCGGCGTTGAATGGGGGATCATGTCATGGCCGGACGGCGATTTCTGTACTATCAGCCCGCGAGGCGATCGCGAGCTTGTGGGGCGGCAGTGGGTGCTGGGCTTTGCTGATTGCTGGACGCTCATCATGGACTATTACCGGCAGGAGCACGGCATCATCCTCAACAACTGGTCTGTGGATTACGAGTGGTGGCTGGATGGCAAAGAAAATCGCTATGACGATAACTGGGTGGCTGAGGGGTTCATCGAAGTTCCGCCGGCAGCGATGCGGGAAGGCGACATGATCATGATGCGCATCCAGTCGCCGGTGACCAACCATGCCGCCATTTACCTTGGTAATAACCTGATGTTACATCACAACCAGGGAAATCTTTCTACTCGAGTTCCATATGGCGATTACTGGCGCAACCGCACCGTTCGTGTGGTCCGGAGAAAGGAGCTTATCAGTGATTAAAACTATGCGGCTGAAGGGGCAGATGGCGAAAAAATTCGGGAGCGTACATCAGTACCACGTTGCCGATCTGCGTGAACTCATCAGGGCAATGTGCTCACAGGTGCCTGGCTTTAAAAAATACGTTTCTAATGCTCACCTGAACGGTATTCGCTTTGCCTTCTTCAGCGGGAAAGAAAACATCGGCCTGCTGGAGTTTGATATGTCATCCGGCGCCACAGAGTTTGAAATGGAGCCGATTCTGGAAGGGTCAAAGCGCGGTGGCACGCTGCAGATCATTATCGGCGCAGTGGCACTCGTTGCCGCGTTCTTCACTGCGGGGGCATCATTCGCGGCGTTTGCAGGGATAAGTGCGGCCACAGCCGCCGCAACAACTACCGCGCTGACCGGGCTTGGCATCAGCATGATGCTAGGCGGCGTCATCCAGATGCTTACACCCCAACCAAAGTACAACGTCGGCGCATCATCCAGCACTGATAACAAGCCTAACTACGCGTTTGGATCACCGGTGAATACCGTGGCAATGGGTTATCCCGTTCCTGTCCTGTATGGGCAGCGGGAAATCGGCGGGGCGATCATCAGCGCGGGCAGCTTTACCAGCGACCAGCAGTAAGCAAACCGGATTAATTTTTCAGGCCACCTTCGGGTGGCTTTTTTTATGGGTGAAATATGCGACTTCTTGAAGGTGCCACAATTCAGGGCAATAAAGGCGGAGGCGGCAGCGCTCACACCCCGGTAGAGCAGGCTGATGATCTGCTTTCAATCGCAAAATTAAAAATGCTGCTGGCTATCTCAGAGGGTGAGATTCAGGGCGATTTAACTGCTCAGCAGATTTACCTGAACGACACGCAGTTGGCTAATGATGACGGCACCTACAACTTCACCGGCGTAATCTGGGACTGGCGCAAAGGCACGCAGGACCAGACCTATATTCAGGGTATGCCGGAAGTCGATAACGAGAAGTCAGTGGGCGTTACCGTCACGCAGTCCGTACCCTGGACCCGGCAGTACACCGACCTATCACTGGACGCGATACGAATCAAATTGAGCCTGCCGGTGCAGTATCAGTACAAAGATAATGGCGATATGGTCGGCACTATCACGCAGTACGCGGTTGACCTGTCGACGGACGGTGGGGCATGGGTCACGGTGGTGGATGGCAGCTTCAACGGTAAAACCACTTCAGAGTATCAGCGTGACCATAGGATAGACCTGCCCAGAGCAACCACAGGCTGGTCTATCCGGGTGCGCCGCATCACCGCAGACTCTACATCTTCTAAACTGCTCAATGCGTTTAAGGTGTTCTCCTTCGCTGAAATCATCGACAGCAAACTTCGCTATCCAAACACCGCGCTGCTTTACATCGAAGTGGATGCCTCCCAGTTTAACGGCCAAGCGCCAAAGGTCACCTGTAAGCCCAAGGGCAAGCTGGTCCGCGTACCGACAACCTATGATCCAGTTTCCCGCACATATGCCGGAACATGGCAGGGTGATTTCAAATACGCCTACACCAATAACCCGGCATGGATTTTCTATGACCTGGTGCTGGATAAAATATTTGGTATGGGTACGCGTGTCGATGCCACCATGATCGATAAGTGGGAACTTTATAGCATCGCACAGTATTGCGATCAGATGGTGCCGGACGGCGCTGGCGGCACAGAGCCGCGCTTTACCTGTAACGTCTTCATCCAGAGCCAGCAGGACGCTTACACCGTAATGAAGGACATAGCGGCCATATTTCGTGGCATCACGTTCTGGGGTAACAGCCAGATATTTGTGAATGCCGATGTGCCGCAGGTCGATTCTGACGGCAACATTGACGTGGATTATGTCTATCACGCCTCAAACATCATTGACGGGTTCCCTACCTATGCGGGAGGCAGTTATAAAAACCGCTATTCATCCTGTCAGGTGAGCTGGTCCGACCCAATAAATCATTATTCGGATACCGTTGAGGGCGTATACGATTCTGATCTGGTGCAACGCTATGATGTGCGGGAGATGAGCCTGACGGCAATTGGCTGCACGTCGCAGAGCGAAGCACACCGTCGCGGCCGCTGGGCGCTGCTGTCAAATGCCAAAGATGGAACAATTTCATTCGGGGTGGGGCTGGATGGTTACATCCCGATCCCGGCAGAAATTATTGGGGTTGCAGACCCGTTCCGCAGCGGCAAGCAGAACGGCGGGCGTATAAGTTCGGTAAACGGCCTGCGCGTCACGCTTGATCGCGCTATTGATTATGCTGCAGGGGATCGCCTTGTTGTTAACCTGCCGGATGGTACTGCACAGACGCGGACCATTGCCAGCATCAGCGCCGATAAGAAAACGGTAAGTGTAAGCACCTCATTCCGTATCACCCCGGTGGCGGGCGCTGTATGGGCTATCGATAGCGACAGCCTGGCAATTCAGTACTATCGGGTGACCTCGATTTCATCCAACGATGACGGCACTTTTACCATCGCTGGCGTGGAACATGACCCAAATAAGTACCGCTACATTGACGATGGTGTGCGCATTGAGCCCGCGCCAATTACGGTTACGCCAATCAGCGTTCTGAAAGCGCCGGCCAACATCAAAATCACTGAAGTCAGCTTTGTTGAGCAGGGACTTTCTGTCTCCTCGATGCAGGTCACATGGGATCGTGTTGAGGGCGCCATCAGCTACGTGGCTCAGTGGCGCAAAGACAAAGGGGACTGGATTAACGTCAGCCAGACCAGCGCACAGGGTTTCAGCATTCAGGGTATCTATACCGGCGTTTATGACGTACGGGTACGCGCGGTTAACGCGGCTGAGGTTTCCTCACCGTATGGTTACGCCGATTCTACTTCTCTTAGTGGCAAAGCAGGCAAGCCCGGCACGCCGGTCAACCTGAAAGCGACGGATAACGTAGTGTGGGCAATCGATGTAACCTGGGCTTTCCCTGATGGCTCTGGAGATACTGCTTATACGGAAATTCAGGTAGCCACCACGTCAGACGGGCAAAACCCACAGTTCCTCGCATACGTACCTTATCCGGGCGTCAGCTATCAGCACGGCCCGATGCCAGCGGGCGTTCGCCGCTGGTACCGCGCGCGGCTGGTGGACCGTATCGGCAACACAGGCGACTGGACGACGTATGTTGAGGGCGCAAGCAGCGTAGATGCAACCGCGTTACTGGGCGACATTACCGAACAGGTTCTTAAAACCGATGCCGGTAAGCAGCTCATAGCCAAAGTTGATACCAACATCGATGCCATGCTGCAGAACGCGCTCAACCTTGACGCAACCGTTGATCACCAGATGGCGGAGGCCGGTAAAAACCGCGCCGATATTCTGTCGGTCAAACAGACGATCGCGACTAATGACCAGGCCTATGCGCAGAAGTTTGAGCAGGTGCAGGCCGCGGTGGGTGACAACGTGGCAGCAATCCAGCAAACATCAACCGCTTTAGCTGACACCAATGGAAAGCTTTCAGCGCAGTATTCAGTGAAAGTTGCCGTAGACAGTAACGGGCGTCAGTACGCTGCAGGCATGGGTATTGGTGTTGAGAACAGTCCGTCCGGCATGCAGACGCAGGTGCTGTTTCTGGCTGACCGTTTTGCGGTTATGTCTCAGGTGGGAGCTACTCCTCAAACTTTCTTTGCGATTCAGAACGGCCAGACCATTATCAATTCAGCCTTTATTGGTGATGCGACGATTACGAGCGCAATGATCGCTGCATACATCCAGTCTACTAACTACGTGCCAAATACTGCCGGCTGGCGACTTGGTAAAGATGGGACGTTTGAGCGCAATGCAGCAAACGGCTCGGGAAGAGTTATAGATACTGGCACGTTGCGGCAGGTATATGACTCTAATGGCACATTACGAATCAGAGACGGTCTTTGGTAAGGAGTTTAAATGGCTGGGGGGCTTCAATGCTGGGACGCAAACGGGAAGCTGATCGTCGATATTGGCGACTATAACACTCGGTACCTCGGAAGAACGACAGTGACGATGGCGGCAAACACTAATCTCGTAACGGGGTCATTTCCCGGGCTAACTGCATCAGGATCGTTTGTCGTCGTTGTCTCTGCTTCGAGTAGTTCGTTTTTCACACCATCTAATTTTGCAGCTCGTTCATACGATGGAGGCTTTCGTGTTTTCAAGTTATCGAGCTACACGGCTGCTGTCACTCTCACTTTGGATATGTATGCATTTATATGAGTGGATATCAGGTATGGAACTCGGCGGGGGCCCTTGTAATTGATTCGGATTTTAAGGGCACCTATTACCGGGATACGGTTAATTACGCAGGCATCACAGATATCGGTTACTACAACATCTCCTGCCAGTTAGGTAACTCAACTGACATGGGGCACGTGAGCGCCAGTGTTCCGCTGGATGACAACCTGCGCTGGTTCAAACCAAATAATAACGCGAAAATGTTTTTCACCGGCCCAGATTGGATGACTGCCAATGCTGGTTCAATGGCGCGGACACGTAGCGACATGCCCGTGGAAAGCGGTTACAGAGATGTCTTCAATTCAGCGGGGCAACTTGTCTGGTCTGCTGTGATGGCGGCAAAAATACCACGTATACTGGGTTTCTTCGATGTGCCGGCTAACTTTGACTTAGATAATGCCGTTTATTCTCAGTACATAGGAACCAACACATGGTTTCTTATTAGCTCAGTGCCTGGAGGGAATATCTCCGATGATGGTGCCGCAACGGGATACTCTGGACCTTTCTTCAAATTTTCTAACGGGACTTTGCAGTGCCAGTGGGTAAACCAGCTTCAGCAGACTTGGGCTAGTACGCTGAAGCCATACGGAATGCGCATACCATACGGAATACTTTCGAATCTTAGTTAAAAGTATTGATCTAAACGATCATTTTTTCGACTTGATATTACTTCAATATAGAGTTGATATGCTTTCAATTATGGAGGCACTTATGCGCAAATTTCTGACTGCTTTACTCTTTGTTTTTTCAATTGTCGTACATGCAGGTAATAAAATTGCTTATCCTGAAAGGGCCGAAATGCTTCGGATCGGTGGAGAGGTTAATGTGGTCTATGACATATCCACTGAAGGCAAAACGGAAAATATTAGGGTCATAAGCGTTAATCCTAAGTATATATTTGACCGTGAAGTGAAAAAACAGATATCGACATGGCGTTACCCTCAAAATGAACCACAGAAAGACGTTGCTTTGAGAGTCGTTTTTAAAGCGAATTGACGAAATCTAAATCATGAGAACCCGGCCACCGAGCCGGGTTTTTTATTGCCCGGAGAAATCTATGCCAGCAGGCACTATTGCACTAACTAACAACTCAACCGCAGTTACCGGCTCAGGCACTAATTTTTCCTCTGAGCTGAAGGCTAACGATTTCCTGGTAGCCATTGTGGGCGGCGTGACTTACACACTTGGCGTGCAGTCAGTTAACTCAGCCACAAGCGTGACACTGACTACGGCATATAACGGCCCGACAACGTCAGGGCTGGCATGGACGGCTGTTCCTAATGCGGCACTGGTTGGGATTACTGCTCAGGTAGCAGCTGATGTTGCCAAAGCCATTCGCGGACTTAATCTCGATAAGGCGAACTGGCAAAAGATTTATAGCAATGATCCGTCCGTTACCGTGACCCTGCCAGGCATGAGTAGTTTCACGGGTCCAAGTTGGGGTTATTTAGCTGGGCAGGTTAATGGTAAACTATCAACAGACTCAGCAACGCTACGTAAACTCTTTACTTCTGCCTTCGTAAATCCCGGAGATAATTGGGCTTACCCAGGCGTAGCCACATATAATAACAATTTGTGGGGAAGCCCTAGCCAGTGGGGAACAGTTCTTACGCTATCAAATCAGGATGTAAGCGGGAATGGGGCTGAAGGGCGTTGGTATAGCTATATTCAAATTGATACATTGGGTAATTTCACAATTGCTGCAAACATCAATAATACATTCTTTGGAGCTTACCGCGTCTGGACTACGAAAAACACTACGGTGGACGGATCTGGTTTTATTAAGCGCGCATCACCAATTGTGCGTCTGACGGCAAGCGTAGAAATTATGAGTGATGAATTTACTGACAATTTCAATATTGCTGGCAGCGGCGCGGTCAATGAAGAGGCCGAGGGAGTTATAGTCGAAAAACTTGGTGAAGGTAATTATCGCATTTCTGGTTCCGATGGCCTTGCAAAAGACGGGTGGCAGATAGAGGTTCCAAAAGACATCAATGGTAACCGGTTGTGCTTCGTTGAGGTCACCGAGGGGCTAACCGGCATTCTGATTAAAGTATTCAAGCCAAAACTTGACCTTGAGACGGGAGGCATAGTTGCCGGTGAGAAGTATGATATTCCAGATGGGCGCTGGGTTGATGTACGGTTAGAGATGCCTTCAACATCAATTTACAACGTCAGACATCAGAAAGCTGCCAGTCAAATACAAGCTTCTCAGTCAGGAGAGGTAAAGCCCTAAAAAAGCCCGGCGACGGGGCAGTTCCTTTTCGTTCAATCTAAGTATTTGAGTGACGGATGCTGCATACCCGCCTCAATAGCGTCAACGCACCTTAGAAGTTCCATGGCTAGCTCTCTCGCCATGTCGGCTCTGATGCTAAGATGCAGGTCGGGGAAATGGTGGGGATCTACAATGTGACCGGTCATTGAATCCTTCATTGTGAGGTCAACGACGAGAAGCCGGCCTACCGCGCTATAAATCGTGTCGAACCCCGTGAGCTCAGGCATCCTTCCGACATTTTCTTCATGCTTCATATTAACCCTCACACTTGATACTGTTCTTTTATACAGTATCGTTAGATGAGTTGTAAGCGTCAACACTGAACTTATTAGACATGTGGCACTTGGCATACCTCTACAATGTAAAAGCCCGCACGATGGCGGGCAGAGTGTTTAGCGGTTAGAAATGTACAGAGTCACTTCCAGACCGAGGCGCAGATCAACAAATTCTGGCTTCTTCCACATAGCAATTCCCTCCTGATGAGTTAAACACCTCTCAATTATACCTCAAAAACAGAAGGTAAAT
Source organism: Pantoea sp. PGP6 (assembly GCF_053474785.1). Taxonomy (NCBI): domain Bacteria; kingdom Pseudomonadati; phylum Pseudomonadota; class Gammaproteobacteria; order Enterobacterales; family Erwiniaceae; genus Pantoea; species Pantoea sp. PGP6. Next base: position 2,329,163 of record NZ_JBQBMA010000001.1, on the reverse strand, counting down.
TGAGTACATAAATGAGTACACAATTATTCATGGCTCATTTCACGCAACTCTCGGCAAACCCAGGAGTGGCCTGAGATCAGCCGTGTTTTTCATGGTTTAAATCCCGTAGTTTTGCCTGTTCTGGATTTGTAAGCCCGGCACGCTGCTGAGATTTTCCGACAGATTGACGCGTGGTGCGGCCTGACGCATCTCATCACCGCTGACCACACTGACCGCGGCGGGCGTGTCGAGCACATTCAGGCCGCTCTCGGACGGGGTCGCGCTGACCACCAGGGTGTTGTCATTCTCTTCTGCCAGCAGCGATAGCGGAAACAGGGTGGGCAGGATCAACAGCGGCAGCGTCGCCTGACGCAGTAACGTTATTTTCATTTTTAGCGGCCTGAAAAAGATGAATAATGAACCAGCTGGAACAATTGGCGCGTATGGTAATGCTTTGCCGGGTTCTGGTATAGATCTTTACGTGTCGTCAGGCTTATTCCGTTCACCCGACGCCGCGCAGTCGCAGCCTCTGTTTTATCGGTTCTGCGGCCGACAGCGGTTATTTTATTTTCTGCTCGACTGCCGTGCGCAAATAACCACCGTCAGCAGGCTGCAGAATTAATCGCCGGCTGCGGCTTTATTCGCGGCACGCTTACGCGCTTTTTTGCCGCGCCAGTACTCTTCCAGATAGGGCAGCATCTCCAGCAGGAAAATAGCCGACAGAACAAAAATGATATAACCGGTCGGCAGGGGATCGGCGCGCCACATCAGCTCAAAACGGGGCGGCTCATCGCCGAAACCAAATAACGCCTGGAACTGCGGCCAGTGCCGTGAAATAACCAGCAGCAGCGCCATCAGCGGCACCATCTCAAGAAAACTGTGAACATGCTGCTCGATCGGCTTGACCTCACGCGCCGTCACCGCGTAGCTGACATCCCACAGTGCGGTGGCTTCGTGACAGAAAAAAAGCACAATCATAAAGGCGATCACCAGCGCATTCACCTCTAAAAACAGGGCCGACAATAACGGCAGTCCCATCTCTAAAAACATCAGAATATGAATCCAGGTTTCTTTCAGGCCGGTGGTGTTTTCAATATCGGTCGCCCGATGACAGATCCAGTCAGCGAAACCAGCAATAAGCCAGACCGGTAAAACGAAATAAAGTAACAGCAGCATTTGCGGATCAAATTGATGCATTACACAGCCTCTGCGGAATGAAAGTGAATAAAGCATAGACCTGGCAGGAAGAGACGCAAAATGCGGCAGCGGCAGGCGTACTGTTTATTGTTGAATCAGGCAGAGAGGGGATTAGCGCCGCAGGATCGCTAACTGGCGCGGGCGGCCGGAATATTAGCGCGCCGACAGCGAGCGTGCCGGGACAGGACATTGCCGGCTGCCTCATCGCGTTGGGCTGGATTTTTTGGCCGTTTGCCGTCAGGCTGAAGAGAGCCTTTTTTAAGCCTTATGCGTCGGGGCCAGTCGGGTCGCGGCGCATCATTTCCACATTGATCAAAGGGAGTCAGCATGAGTCAACAACCTGAAGTGGCGGTTCTGGGATTGGGTGCAATGGGCCACGCGTTCGCCGCTAACCTGCTGAAGAAAGGCTTTAAGGTCCACGGCTGGAACCGGACCCGCGCACGCGGCGAGGATCTGCTGGATGCCGGTTTGCAACTGGCCGATTCGCCCGCCGAGGCGGTGCGTCAGGCAGATGTGGTGATTGCGATGCTGTCGGACGGCGAGACCACTGAGCAGGTGCTGCAGCAGAGTCAGGAGGCATTTAAACCGGGCGCCATTTTATGTCAGATGGGCACCATCGGCGTGGAAAAAACCGACACGCTGATCGCCCTGTTCGCCGGCGCGCGCAGCGACGTGCTGTTTATTGACGCGCCGGTCTCCGGCACCAAAGCGCCAGCAGAAAATGGCCAGATTCTGGTATTAGCCAGCGGCGATCGCAGCCGCGCCGCCGCGGCCGAAACGGTATTTGCCGCGATTGGCAAGGGCACGCAGTGGCTGGGCGAGGCGGGCAAAAGTTCACGCATGAAGCTGGTGATCAACAGCTGGCTGATTGGCATGATGCAGAGCCTGGCGGAGAGCACCCAGCTGGCGGCGCAGTTTGGTTTTTCGACCGACGATCTCTGGCAGGTGCTGGAGGGCGGCCCACTGGCGGCCCCGTACGCAAAAATGAAGCTGGGGATGATCGCCAGCGACGACTACACCCCGCAGATGAATCTGGTCTGGGCGCTGAAAGATGCCCGACTGGCCCTTGAGGCGTCTGATATTCCGCTGCCGGCGCTGGCAAATATTGCTGATTTCTGGCAGCAGGCGGTTGATGACGGCCTGGGTGAACAGGATCTGGCAGTGGTCTACCGCTATCTGAACGCGCAATGAGTTGTCCGGCCGGCTTTGACTTCAGCCACCGGCCGCTGGTGCCGCTGGCGCATGATTACGCCCACGGTGCCAGCGAGCCGTGGCATCAGCATGACTGCGCGCAGCTGATCCACACGCTGAGTGGCGTGGTGCGGGTGGAGACCGAATTTGGCAGCTGGACGGTGCCGCCGAGTCGCGGTGTCTGGTTACCGGCGTTTACCCGGCATGCGCTACAGATCACCGGCACGGTGGCGGCACGAACGCTGTTTATCCATCCGCTGGCGCGCGCCGATCTGCCAGCCAGTTGTCAGGTGGTGCAGATTACGCCGCTGCTGCGTGAGCTGATTGTCAGCGCGCTGACGTTGCCGGCCGCCTATCTGGCTGACAGTCGTGCCGAACGGATCGTGGAACTGATTCTGGATGAAATCCGCGGCATGGACGTGTTGCCGTTTGCGCTGCCCGCACCGCACAGCGCCCGGTTACAGGCGCTTTGCCAGCGTATTCAGCAGACGCCGGGCGAAAGCTGGACCCTGCTGCGTGCCAGCGCCAGCCTCAACGTCTCGGGGCGCACGCTGGCGCGTCACTTCAGCCGTGAAACCGGCTTACAATTCAGCGACTGGGTCCGTCGCGCCCGCCTCGCCATCGCCCTGACGCGACTGGCGCAGGGCGATTCGGTGCTGCGGGTAGCGCTGGATCTCGGCTATGAAAGTCCCAGCGCCTTCAGCGCGATGTTTCGTCGCTTGCTGGGCGTGGCGCCGACGGATTATTTTCCCGCGCAGGAAAGCGACTCGCCGCGTTAAACAGCGCCTGCAGCGCGGCGCGCGCCGTATCATTATCGATGCTCACGCCCCAGTAGCGGTTGCCACTGGCATCCAGACAGCTGATATAGGCGACCGAGCGACTCTCACTGCGTTTACCCAGCGTGTGTTCATGGTAATCCTCAATGGTCAGCGCCAGGTCGAACGCGTGGCGCAGGGCATTCACCCCGGCCGACAACCAGCCGTTGCCGCTGCCCTGTAAGCTGAGGGTGCGCGACTGATAGCTGACGCTGGCGTTAAGCGTGGTCTGGCCGTGGTTATCGCTCTGGCTGCTGGCCTTCAGCAACTGCAGCGTTGGCTGGTCCACGCCATACTGACGACAAAACAGCTGCCACAGCGCGTAATGGGTCATTTCGCCGCCATGATGGTCAGTGTGCTGCTGTACGCAGCGGCTGAAATCCTGCTGCAGCGCGCGCGGCAGCTGCAAGCCGTGGTTTTGCTCCAGCAGCCATGCGGCACCGCTTTTGCCTGACTGGCTGTTCACCCGAATTACCGCTTCATAGCTGCAGCCAATATCGGCCGGATCGAGCGGCAGATAGGGCATCTGCCAGTGCGTTTCCTGCTGGCTGGCGCGCCAGGCAAAACCCTTGCGAATCGCATCCTGATGCGAGCCGGAGAAGGCGGTAAACACCAGCTCACCGGCATAAGGATGGCGCGGGTGGACCGGCAGTTGATTACAACGGGTCACCACCTCAAGCACTTCGCTCATCTGGCTGAAATCCAGCTGCGGGGCGACACCCTGGGTGTAGAGATTCAGCGCCAGGGTGACCAGGTCGACATTGCCGGTGCGCTCGCCGTTGCCAAACAGACAGCCTTCGACCCGATCCGCCCCCGCCAGCAGCGCCAGTTCAGCGCAGGCGACACCGGTGCCGCGATCGTTATGTGGATGGACGCTGATGCAGACTGCCTGCCGGCGGCTGAACTGGCGGCAGAACAGCTCAATCTGATCGGCATAGACGTTGGGCGTGTTGACCTCCACCGTGGCGGGCAGGTTGATGATCATCGGACGGCTGGCGTCAGGCTGCCAGACGTCGGCGACCGCTTCACAAATCTCCAGCACAAACGCCATTTCGGTAAAACAGAAGGTTTCCGGCGAGTACTCAAAGGTCCACGCCGTTTCGGGCTGCGCCTCACAGGCGGTGCGGATCTGCTGCGCAGCGGCCGTTGCCAGCGCCACGATCTCCGCTTTGCTCTGTTTGAAAACCCGCTCGCGGAACAGCGGGGCGGTGGCGTTATACAGATGCACAATCGCCCGCGGTGCGCCCTGCAAGGCGATGAAGGTGCGCTCAATCAGATCGTGGCGCGCCTGGGTCAGCACCTGCAGCGTCACGTCATCAGGAATGCGGTGCTGCTCTATCAGATCGCGCACAAAGTCGAAGTCGGTCTGCGAGGCGGAGGGAAAGGCGACCTCAATTTCTTTAAAGCCGCAGCGCAGCAACAGCGCCCAGAATTCCATTTTGCGATCGCGATCCATCGGTTCGGCCAGCGCCTGATTACCGTCACGCAGATCGGTTGACAGCCAGCGCGGTGCGTGGCTGAGCTGGCGCGCAGGCCACTGGCGATCGGGCAGGGTAATCAGCGGGGATGGGCGGTATTTCTCAGCGGGATCGGTCAGCATCATCATTCTCTCCAGGTGGTTTTTTTCCAGTCTGGCGGCAGCGGGCCAGCGGCGCGCGCGCAATGCTGACAACCTGATGTGCAAAAGTGACAACCGGCGGGCTGACGGGCGTTGAGCCGCGCCGCGCACTGAACCCTGGGTGCGCTGCGGTTTGATGAATCCGCCGGGCAGGGGTAGCATGGTCGCCTGTTTATTCGGGTGGACGCTTATGTTGATTTTTGATGGTCACAACGATCTGCTGCTTAATCTGTGGCTGCATCATCGCGATGCGCCCGCGCAGGCGTTTTATCAGGGTATTGAACGAGGCCACCTCGATTTTCCTCGCATTCAGCAGGGCGGACTCGGCGGCGGGTTGTTTGCGATCTTTGTGCCCCCGCAGGAGTACATTGCCCGCACCGTTCCGGCACGCGCCGAGGAGCCATATGAACCACTGCAGATTATGTGGCAACAGCTCGAAATTCTGCAGCAGCTGGCCGATGCGTCAGGTGGACGGGCGCGCATCTGCCGCAGCCATGACGAGATTGCGGCCTGCCGCGCCGCAGGCGTGCTGGCGATGGTGGCACATATCGAGGGCGCCGATGCGCTGGACGGCGACGGCGAGGCATTACAGGCGTTCTGGCAGGCCGGGGTGCGCAGCATCGGGCCCTTCTGGAATCTGCCTAACCGGTTTGGTCAGGGGGTTAGCGGCAGCTTTCCCGGCTCGCCCGATACCGGTCCGGGGCTGACGGCGGCGGGCGAGGCGCTGATTAAGCAGGCTAATGCGCTGCGAATGATGATCGACGTATCGCACATGAATGAAAAAGCGTTCCGGGATACCGCGCGACTCTCTGATGCGCCGCTGGTCGCCAGCCATTCCAATGCGCATGCGCTCTGTCCCCAGCCGCGTAACCTGACCGATGCCCAACTGGTGGCGATCCGCGACAGCGGCGGACTGATCGGGATTAATTTCGGCAACGCCTTTTTGCGCGCCGATGGTCAGCGCGACAGTAACACTCCGTTGACAGAAATTGTTAAGCATTGTGATCATCTGTTGAGGATAATGGGCAGCGACCATGTGGCGTTTGGCTCCGATTTCGACGGTATAACCCCGCCGGAGGCGCTGGGCGATGTCAGCGGATTACCGCGTCTGCTCGCCGCTTTGCGGGAAGCGGGCTATGATCAAACACTGACAGAGAAGCTGGCGTGGGGAAACTGGCAGCGGGTTTTAGCGCAAACCGGTCTGTGATAACAATTTCCTTACTTCTTTCGGGTTGATCTCGACGCGCCATTGGCGCAACATCTGTCGGCAAATTTGTGACTGGGATCGCGTTTCACACCCGGTCGCCAGATTTTCTGGCCGCTAATTTACTGTTACTCAAGAGGAAATAAATCATGTGGAAAAAGCCAACTTTCGTTGATCTGCGTCTCGGCCTGGAAGTGACTCTGTACATCTCCAACCGTTAATAATTCTGCCCGCCATCTGCGCGGGCATTTTGTTTCAACTTCTGGTTTTCCTTCATGTTTATTAAAGTCCTCGGCTCAGCCGCTGGTGGCGGATTTCCGCAGTGGAACTGTAACTGCGCTAACTGTCATGGCGTGCGTACCGGCACCATTCAGGCCAGTGCACGTACCCAATCGTCGATTATCCTCAGCGATAATGGCGAAGACTGGGTGTTATGTAACGCCTCGCCCGACATCAGTCAGCAGATTCTGCATACGCCTGAATTAACCCGTCACGGGGTGCTGCGCGGCACGGCGATCGGCGCGATTATTCTGACCGACAGCCAGATCGACCACACCACCGGGCTGCTCAGCCTGCGTGAAGGCTGCCCACATCAGGTGTGGTGTACGCCGGAAGTGCATCACGACCTCAGCAGCGGCTTCCCGATCTTTCCGATGCTGACCCACTGGAACGGCGGTTTGCAGCACCGGCCGATCGCTCCGCTGACGCCGTTCAGCGTCGATGTCTGCCGCGATCTGCAATTCACCGCGATTCCGATTCTCAGCAACGCGCCGCCCTATTCGCCTTACCGCGATCGGCCACTGCCGGGCCACAACGTGGCGCTGTTTATCGAAAATCGCACCAGCGGCAAGACGCTGCTGTATGCGCCGGGCCTCGGCGAACCGGATGCGGTGATCCTGCCGTGGCTGCAAAAAGCCGACTGCCTGCTGATCGACGGCACGGTCTGGCAGGATGATGAACTGCTGACCACCGGCGTCGGTAAAAATACCGGCAAAGCGATGGGTCACCTGGCGCTGGCCGAAGAGCAGGGGCTGATGGCGCTGCTGGCCTCGCTGCCGGCAAAACGCAAAATTCTGATTCACATTAACAACACCAATCCGATTCTCAACGAGCAGTCCCCTCAGCGTCAGTTCCTGACGCAGCAAGGGATTGAGGTGAGCTGGGACGGAATGGCGATCCACCTTCAGGACTAAATCATGCAGATCACTGACACGCTGTCGCCGCAGGCTTTTGAACAGGCCCTGCGCGACAAAGGCGCTTACTACCATATTCATCATCCGTATCACATCGCGATGCATAACGGTCAGGCGACGCGCGAGCAGATTCAGGGATGGGTGGCGAATCGCTTTTACTACCAGACCACCATTCCGCTGAAAGATGCTGCCATTATGGCTAACTGTCCCGATCCGGCGACCCGGCGTAAATGGGTGCAGCGAATCCTCGATCACGACGGCAGCAATGGCGCAGAAGGCGGAATTGAAGCCTGGCTGCAGCTCGGCGAAGCGGTCGGGCTAACGCGTGAAGAACTGATCTCCGAGCGGCACGTGCTGCCAGGCGTGCGTTTTGCGGTTGACGCCTACGTCAACTTTGCCCGTCGCGCCAACTGGCAGGAAGCAGCCTGCAGCTCGCTGACCGAGCTGTTTGCGCCGCAGATCCATCAGTCGCGCCTCGACAGCTGGCCACAGCACTATCCGTGGATCAAAGAAGAGGGCTATTTCTACTTCCGCAGCCGCCTGAGCCAGGCGAACCGCGATGTGGAACATGGCCTGGCGCTGGCGCTGGAATTCTGCACCACCGCTGAAAAGCAGAACCGGATGCTGGAAATTTTGCAGTTTAAGCTCGATATTTTGTGGAGCATGCTCGACGCGATGACCATGGCCTATGAGCTTAAGCGTCCGCCTTACCACACCGTCACCGACAAGGCGGCGTGGCACACCACCCGACTGGTATAACAGATGAATGAAAACTTGATTGCCGCGTTCCGTCGCGGCTACCGCATGCAGTGGGAAGCCGCGCAGGATAGCCACGTGGTGCTCTATCCGGAAGGGATGGCGAAGCTCAACGAAACCGCCGCGGCCATCCTTGCGCTGGTGGACGGCAAACAGGATATCGCCGCCATTATTGCCACGCTCGACAGCCGCTTCCCGGAAGCCGGCGGCGTCGGCGACGATGTGAAAGAGTTCCTGCAATCAGCCTATGAACAGAAGTGGATACAGTTCCGTGACCCCGAGTAAACCTGGCGTAAATCCGCCGCTCTGGCTGCTGGCGGAGCTGACCTATCGCTGCCCGCTGCAGTGCCCGTACTGCTCAAATCCGCTCGATTTTGCCCAGCAGGAAAAAGAGCTGACCACTGAGCAGTGGATCGAGGTGTTTCGCCAGGCGCGCGCCATGGGCAGCGTACAGCTCGGTTTTTCCGGCGGTGAGCCGCTGGTGCGTAAGGATCTGCCGGAGCTGATCAAAGCGGCGCGTGACCTCGGCTTCTACACCAATCTGATCACCTCCGGCATTGGCCTGACCGAGAAAAAGCTGGATGCGTTCAGCGAAGCCGGGCTGGATCATATTCAGATCAGCTTTCAGGCCAGTGATGAAACCCTGAACGCCGCGCTGGCCGGATCGAAAAAAGCCTTCCAGCAGAAGCTGGAAATGGCGAAGGCGGTTAAGGCGCACGGCTATCCGATGGTGCTGAACTTCGTGCTGCACCGCCATAACATCGACCAGATCGATAAAATCATCGATCTCTGCATCGAGCTGGAAGCGGATGATGTGGAGCTGGCGACCTGCCAGTTTTATGGCTGGGCGCAGCTCAACCGTGAAGGGCTGCTGCCGACCCGCGAACAGATTGCCCGCGCCGAAGCGGTGGTCAGCCGTTACCGTGAGCGGATGAGCGCCAGCGGTAACCTGACCAACCTGCTGTTCGTCACGCCTGACTATTATGAAGAGCGTCCGAAAGGCTGCATGGGCGGCTGGGGCGCGATTTTCCTCAGCGTCACGCCGGAAGGCACCGCGCTGCCGTGCCACAGTGCGCGCCAGCTGCCGGTGGAGTTTCCGTCGGTGCTGGATCAGCGGCTGGATGACATCTGGTATCACTCGTTTGGTTTTAACCGTTATCGCGGTTACGACTGGATGCCGGAGCCGTGCCGCTCCTGCGACGAGAAAGAGAAGGACTTTGGCGGCTGTCGCTGTCAGGCTTACATGCTGACCGGCAATGCCGACAACGCCGATCCGGTCTGCAGCAAATCGCCGCATCACGACACGATCCTCGCCGCACGCCGCGAAGCCGATTGCAGCGACATCAAAATTGGACAGCTGCAGTTCCGCAATCGCAGCAATTCTCAGCTGATCTACAAGACCCGGAACCTGTAACCGTGCGCCGCCTGGAGATTAACGGCCTGCGGGTGGAACTGGTGCATCAGCCTGATGCGCGCCAGGCCGCAGCGTTAATTCAGGTCGGCGCCGGCAGCCATGATGAGCCGGACCGCTGGCCGGGGCTGGCGCACCTGCTGGAGCATCTGCTGTTCACCGGCAGCGCTGGCTGGCCGGACGACGGGCGACTGATGAGCTGGATTGCCGCGCAGGGTGGTCGGGTCAACGCCACCACGCTGGCCCGGCGCAGCGCCTGGTTTTTTGAGGTTGCGCCGCCGCAGCTGGCTGACGGACTGGCGCGCCTGCAGGATATGCTGTGCCATCCGCTGCTCGACCATCAGGCAATCCGTCAGGAAATCGCGGTGATTGAGGCTGAATATCAGCTGATCCAGCAGCATCAACCCTCCCGTACCGAAGCCGCGCTGCTGCATGCCGCCACCTCACCACCGGCGTTTCGGCGCTTTCAGATTGGCAGTCGCGCCAGCTTTGGCGAAGAGATGACCGCGCTGCAACAGGCGCTGCGTCAGTTCCATCAGCGCCATTTTTATGCCGCTAATATGCAGCTCTGGCTACAGGGACCGCAGTCGCTGGACCAGCTTGAGCAGCTGGCGCGCACCTTTGCCGCCGCGCTGCCGGACGGGCAGTGGCAGCAGGAGACGCCGCGGCCCACGCTGTCGGTCAGTGCCGGATTGCGGCTTGCCAACAGCACACCGGCTGCGCTGTGGCGCAGCTGGCTGCTGGACAGCAGTGACGGTGTCACGTTATGGCGCGAATTTCTGCTGGATGAAGCGCCGGGCTCGCTGCTGGCCACACTGCGCCAGCAGCGACTGGCCGATCGGCTGAGCCTGAAGTGGCTCTACCAGGCGGATAACGCGGTGTGGCTGGCGCTGAGCATCGACACCGATCAGCCTGAAGCGGTTAACGCACTGTTCGGGCGCTGGTTAGCCGCACTGAAGCAGACCCGTCAGCCGCAGCAACAGCATTATCTTCAGCTGGCGCAACAGCGTTTTGCGGCGCTGACGCCGCTCGATCAGCTGCGTGAGCGCGCCTTTGGCTTTGCCCCGCAAGCCGGGGTCGGCGCGTTTGCGTCATGGCTGGCCACGCTGGCGGATGCGCCCGGCACCACGCTGGTGTGTAGCCCGCAGGCGGCTGAGGAAAATTGCCACACCCAGGGCTTCAGTCTGGCATTTCACCCGTGGCAGCCGGTGCTGCCTGCCGCCAGCAGTGCGGCAGAATTCGCTTTCTATCCGCTGGCGGCACCGCTGACCCATCAGCCGCTGCCGTCGCAGGCGGTGCCGTTGCCGCATTATTCTGCTGCGGAACCGACCGGCCACGGCGAGGCTGACAGTCCGACCGCTGAGGCGGGCCCCGACGCCGACCCGGCCAGCAATAAAACCGCCACGCTCCTGCTGCGGCCGGAGTTTTTTTCAACCTTCAGCGCGGCCGTGGGTCACGCTTATGGTCGCCGGCTGCGTCCGTTGTTCGCCGCCTTGCGTCACTCAGGTGGCCAGGGCGAATGGCAGGAAGTGGAGGGCGTGTGGCAACTGACGCTGCAACTGCCCCACGACCTGGCGGTGGCGGACTGGGCGCTGCATCAGCTGGTGCAGGCGCTGACGCCACCGGTCGACGACGAACCGCTACCGCCGCCCGACACTATTGCCATCCGCGCACTGTTGCAGCAGTTGCCTTATCAGCTGACATCAACCTTTTCACCAGCCTGCTGGCGGGCGCTGCTCACCGGCGGCAGCCCGGCGCTGCAGACGCTGATTGCCCACCGACTGAGCGCGCTGCCGCTGCCGGTCAATCCGGCAGCACCGCCGATGCGGATGACCGCACCGAGCGGCATGATCGCGCTACCGCACGCCAGCCGCGATAACGCCTTGCTGCTGTTTATTCCGCTGCACCAGGCGTCACGCGCTTCGCCCCAGCAGGCGCAACAGCTGGCTGCGCTGCGGGCGCTGGCGCTGCTGTATGAGCCGCGTTTCTTCCAGCGTTACCGGGTAGAACAGCAGATAGGGTATGTGGTCAGCAGCCGCTATCTGCGCTGCGCCGATCAGGATGGCGTGCTGTTCGCGCTGCAGTCGCCCGATTACAGCGCGCTGTCGCTGCTGCGCTACTGCCGTAATTTTCTGCGTTCACTGAATGAGGCGCTGGCAGGCTGCGATCTGGTGGCACTGAAGGCCAGTCTGCATCGCGAACGGCTTGATACACCGCTGGCCCGGTTACGCCAGTTAAATGGCCTGACCGACCCGGATGCGGCGGCGATAGAGGCGCTGGACGTTGTCAGCTTGCAGCAACTGCACCACGACCTGATTCAGGCGCGGCGCCGCTGGCGGGTATTATTTACCACCGGTGGTGCGACCTGAGTTGCAGCAGCAAGGTTGCTGAATTTATTTGAAAATTACCGACAAATCTCTTCACTGTTTATTCCGGTCGAATTGCACCACACTCAGTTTACATTTTTGAGTTGTACAAGGAATTTATCGTGAAGAACCTCAAGCGTATTGCGCTGCCCCTGTTAGCCGTTGCCAGCCTGTATGTTCCTGTCTCTCAGGCAGAAGCGATGCACTACCAGCTCAATCCTGAGCACACCTCGGTGGTGGTCAGCTGGAATCATTTCGGTTTCTCACACCCGACCGCCGATATCCCGGATGCCAGCGGCACGCTGGTGTTCGATAAAGATCATCCTGAGCAGTCACGTGTTGATGTAACGCTGCCGGTCAGCAAAATCGACAGCCACGTTGCGGCGCTGACCAAAGAATTTAACGGTGCAGACTATTTCGACACCGCAAAATACCCGACCGCGACCTTCCACAGCACCAAAGTGGTGGCGAAGGGCGATAACCGTTTTGACGTTGAAGGTAATCTGACGCTGAAAGGCATCACCAAACCGGTGACGCTGCACGCCACGCTGAACAAGCAGGGTGAGCATCCGATGGTGAAGAAGCAGGCGATTGGTTTTGATGCCACCGGCACCATCAAGCGCTCCGACTTTAAGCTGGATAAATATGTTCCGGCGGTAGGTGATGAGGTTGCGCTGACCCTGTCGACTGAAGCCTACGCTAAATAACTGCGGGCCACGCAATAAGGGCCGCCGCCCTTATTGCGTATCGCTTACTGCGCCCAGAATTTCTTCTTACTGGTTTTACCGATCCCCGGATTAAAACTGTTGCTCGGGTCCAGCATCCGCCAGTGCGCTGCGTGTTCGTCTGACGCGCGATAGAGATGGCCGACATTGTGTTCCGCCGGATACTTCGCACCGCGCTGCTCCAGCACCGCAATCACCGCCTGCTTAAACGCCTTCGCATCCACGCCCGGTTTCAGCACATAATCCTGATGATTGACGTAACAGAAAAAATGGCCACAGCAGGAGTCGACCTGCACCTGTTCCGCCAGCTCGGGCGGCAGTTCAATGCGCCACGCCCGATCGTTACGCCGTAACGCCACGTCAAATGCCACCAGCCGCTGATCGGGGTCGTAGCCGAGATAATCACAGTAAGAGATGGTGCAGCCGCCAACGCCGAAGCGCACCAAAAACGCATCGCGCGCTTCCCGCTGGTTACACAGGAAAAAATCGCCCTGACCCTGACTGAAGAAGCGGGTCAGCAGGCCCTCCAGCTCTGCGGTCTGCTGTGCTTCCACTTTGATCATCAGATGATGCTCAAACCGGTCGCGGTAGGCCATAATGCGCGGCGCCACACCGCGCGGGGTGATCTGATTAAAGAACTGCAGCAGTCGATCGACACTGTTACGCGGTAAAAACGGCAGATGGCTGACCCGCACATCCCAGCGAGCTTTCTTCGCCATCAGTCCAGGCAGCGCCTGCGGACCGAGTTTGCCAATCGCCAGCATCATATGCTTGCTGTAGCGCACCGTGAGATCAAAGGCGTTGCGATGGATATATTCAGCCTGAATCGGCAGCGCCTGCATCTCTGCCAGCAGCACCCGCCGCAGCGCCACCAGCTGCTGCTCATCGTCGCTGCCAATATAGAAGGTCCGGGTCTGCGGACTGGCTTCAAAAGTCGGCAGACGCACCGCAAACACCACCACCTTACCGGCGCTGCCAGCGCTTTCATGCAGATAACGCCGATCGCCATTAAAGCGCGACGGGCTGTCCGCCGCCGTGTCCCGCAGCTGGCTGGCGTAGTCGTCAGCCCAGATCTTCCCCGCCCAGTCAGGCCGGTCGCCGGTGGTGTAGTTCTGCTGTTCCAGCCGCTGTAACATCTCTTCCGGGCTCTCTCCCAGATCGATACCCAGATGATTCACCATCTCCAGCCGCCCATCGTCATGCAAACGGGCAAACAGCGACTTTTCGGTAAAGGCCGGACCGCGCCGGATCAGCGATCCGCCGGAGTTATTACAGATACCGCCAATCACCGATGCGCCGATACAGGAGGAGCCGATCACCGAATGGGGTTCCCGGCCCAGCGGGGCGAGAATGTTCTCCAGCTCGGTCAGGGTGGCACCCGGAAAGGCGATCACCTGACGCGCCTGGTCGATCACCTGTACGCCTTTCAACCGACGGGTACTGACAATCACCACCTCGCGATCGTAATCATTGCCATCCGGCGTCGAGCCACCGGTCACTCCGGTATTGGCTGCCTGCATCAGCACAATGGCGTTGCTGGCGCAGCAGATTTGCAGGACCTGCCACAGCTGCAGCAGCGTCTGCGGCAGCACCACGGCCAGCGCTTCACCCCGACCGACCCGAAATCCTTTGGTGTACCAGGCTTTATCATCCCGTTCGGTGAGCAGATTTTTCACACCGACCCGTTCGCCAAGCTGGCGGAGCATGAGCTGCGAGGAGGTCATTTCATCTCATTATTTTGGTTAACAAGGGGTCTCATTGGACAGCCAGCGACATTCCACTGTCAATCATTGATCGCCATCGAAATAACAAAAATAGCGGCGGTTGCGGCGTTTTTAATCGGCTATTCACCCCGGAGACCCGACGGAAATAGCCGCCGAACCGTAAAAAATGAGGTGAAAATCACAGATTTGTTATGACAGATCGCCAGTCGATCGGCAGATCGATTGCCGGCCACCATATTCCCCGGCTCCGTTAGCTAACCCGCTGATATATCAGGATTCACGTCGAGCCTGCCAGCGATGTTAATTGTGATAACGATCACAAATAAGCTCAGTAATAAAGCGCTGTCAATCATCACACCTGGAAAATACCGCTCGTAACTGTGATCTCCGTTGCAAATAACAACGCCTTATCCCGGAACAATGAAACCCGGCACCAATTAAGCCAGCGGGGGGAATTAATGCGAATCGGAATAGTGATCAGCGGTGGCGATGTCAGCGGCATTAATAATTTTGTTTTTCAGGTCGGCCGACTGACCCAGGCAGAGATCGTGATATTTGACGGCGGCATACCCGGTTTATTAAACCATTGCCATCGGGATATTAGTCAGCGTGATCTGCTCGACTTTTCTATCGCCCCGATCCCGGTGATGCAATCGGGACGGACGCAAAAAAAATTGCTGCGCAGTGAATATGAAATGATTGCCCGCCAGCTAAAGAGCGCACGGATTGAAGTATTAATCATGGCGGGCGGTGACGGGTCGCTGCAATTTCTGCATACCCTGTCGGAATCTGGCGTCAATTGTTTTGGCGTCGGAATGACGATTGATAACGATGTATTTGGCAGTGATTATACGCTCGGTTTTTCCACCGCCTGCGAGCAGGTATTAAAAGAGGTGGCGAAGCTGCGTAATACCGGCCGGGCATTACCCGGACGGGTCTTTATGCTGGAGTTGCTCGGTGGCTATTGCGGCGAGTTAACCCTGCAGTCGGCGTTAAAATCCAATGCCGATTTTGCGCTGATCCCGGAGTGTCAGATCCCACTGCCGCAGCTGGCACAACGCATCACTCAGCGGCTGGCGCAGCAGAACAGCGTGGTGATCCTCTGCTCAGAGGGCTACACCCGTGAATATTCACCCGGTTTTCAGGGGGCGATCGATACCTTAATTAAACAGCTTGAACCGTTAATTGGCGTCCGCATCCGCAAAACCATTCTCGGTTACGGGCTGCGTAATGGTGAACCCACCTGCGAGGAAATTTATCAGGGCACCATTATGGCCAGTGAAGTGGTGCGTTGTATTCAGTCAGGAATGCGCAATAAAGCGGTGATTATTAATGGCAGTAATAAACCGATTCCGATTGATTTAATAAGCATGCAAAAACGCCTGGTCGATACCGACGGGCATCATTACAAGCTCGCTAAACAACTGCAAATTCTGTGAGGAGAAAACCATGCTGAAAATTTTATGTGTCTGTGGCTGCGGATTAGGATCCAGTTTTGCGATTGAGATGAGCGCAAAAGCGGTATTAAAGAAACTGGAAATTGACGCGGATATTGACCACACCACCATTTCTGAAGCCAACGCGTTTAAATCAGACATGATCCTGACGCAAAAAGCGTTTGCCGATGTATTAAATGCCGATGCCAGTCCGGAACAGATTAAACGGGTCATTATTCTCAACAAGCTTACCGATAAAGCGGAAATTGAGCAAAAGATCGTGGCCTTTTTAAAAGAACGCAACATGAAGGTCGCTGCCCATGAATAGTGTGATCGACTTCCTGGTAAAAGACTTATTAGGGCAGGCGTCGATTCTGATCGCCTTTATTGCCCTGATTGGTCTGCTGCTGCAGAAAAAATCGGCCGGCAAGGTGGTGGAAGGCACCTTTAAAACCCTGCTGGGCTTTTTAATTATGATGGCCGGTATCAATATTATTGTCGGCACGCTGACCTTCCTTAACACCATATTTACCCACGGCTTCGGGATGCAGGGCTATATCACCGATGTGGCGGCGATTGCCGGGCTGGCCAACCGTGAACTGGGATCGGAGGTGGCGTTGACCCTGCTGGTGATTTTTATCGTCAACATCATCATCGCTCGCCTGACGCCGTTTAAGTACATCTTCCTCACCGGCCAGGCGCTGCTGTGGATGGCAACGATTGGTGCGGTGATTGGCTACAAGGCGGGGCTGAGCGGTCTGCCGCTGATCCTGACCGGCGGCATTTTCGGCGGGATTATGGCGGTGGTGATGCCTGCACTGGCGCAGCCGGTGGTGCGGCGGATTACCGACTCTGATGACGTCGCGCTGGGCCACTTCTGCACCATCGGGTATCTGGTGACGGCAGCGGTGGCGAAGGTGGTCGGTAAAGGGTCGCGCTCAACCGAAGACCTGAAGCTGCCGGATAACTTTAAGTTCCTGCAGGACACCTATCTGTCGATGGCGCTGGTGATGGTACCGATGTACCTGATCCCGGCGCTGGCGGCCGGCCCGGCGTTTATTGCCCAGTACAGCAACGGCATGAACTACCTGATGTACGCCTTTATGCAGGCGATTCAGTTCGTCGCCGGGGTGTTCGTGCTCTACAGCGGGGTGCGTCTGCTGCTTAACGAGCTGGTGCCGGCTTTCCGTGGGATTGCGATGCGGGTGGTACCGGACGCTAAACCGGCGCTCGACTGCCCGGTGATGTTTCCCTACGCGCCAAACGCGGTGATTGTCGGCTTCCTTGCCACCACGCTCGGCTCCATCGTCGGCATGCTGGTCTTCCCGATGTTTGGCCTGGCGATGATCCTGCCCGGGCTGCTGACCAACTTCTTCGCGGGCGGCACCGCCGGGGTGTTTGGTAACGCCATCGGCGGACGGCGCGGGGCGATGATTGGCGGCTTTGTCCACGGCCTGTTCATCACGCTGCTGCCGGCAATTCTGGTTCCGATGCTGGAGAGCTACGGCTTCACCGGCGTGACCTTCAGCGATTCCGACGTGATCAGCACCGGTCTGGTACTCGGCCACGCCTTCCAGAACAACTGGCTGTTTGTCGCCCTGTTTATCGCTTTCGTTACTGCACTCGCCTGGTTTGTTAACGGGAAATCCACTAAGCCACAAGAGGAAAAAATCCATGAAACTTTATAATTTCGCCGATCTGTTACAGCTGGCTAAGCAACGCGATTTTAAAGCGGTCGGCTCGTTTAACCTGCACTGCCTGGAGATGCTGCCGGCCTATTTTAAAGCGGCGGAAAAAACCAACAGCCCGTTAATGATTCAGATCTCCACCGGTACGGCGAAATACCTGGGTCATAAACTGCTGGTCGATGCGATTAAATCATTGTCAGAAAGCACCGGCGTCCCGACCTGTCTGCACCTTGATCACTGTTCCGACCTGGCGGCGATTCAGACCGCCATCGACGCCGGTTTTAGCTCGGTGATGTATGACGGATCCCATCTGCCGATTGAGGAGAATATCGCCAACACCCGTCGGGTCATCGACATGGCGCGGCCGCACAACGTCTCGGTAGAGGCGGAGCTTGGGGCGATTGGCGGTTCAGAAGATGGCAAATGCGTCGAAATGGAGGCAATTGCCTTCACCCCGGTAGAGGATGCCAGACGCTTCGTGGAGGAGACCGGCGTCGATATGCTGGCGATTTCGATCGGCACGGTGCATGGCCTGTATACCGGTAAAGCGCATATTCAGCATCAGCGGCTGGCGGACATTACCGCCGCCACCCACACGCCGCTGGTACTGCACGGCGGGACCGGCGTCAGTGACGAAGATATGCGTTTAGCGGTGCGCAGCGGCATTGAAAAGGTCAACGTCGGCACGGAAATGAATGTGCAGTGGGTCGCACAATGCAAAACCAGCTTTGAAAAAGGCAAGGTCAACGACAGCGTGCGTAATTTCCTGGTACCGGCCAATGATGCGGTGACCAGCGTGCTGGTTGAGAAGATGCAGTTGTTCCGTTAATCGCCCGGTCTGAGGGCGCGGCCGACCTGAATCAGCGGTCAGTCGATCTGTTGAATCTGGTTCTTTATTAAGTATTAACCTGAGGTGCCCCGGCGCCGGTCGGGGCAGGAGACGCTATGTTTGGATTCTTAAAAAAGTCGCCGCCAGCTGAACAGCCGGATGCGGAACAGCAGGACCAGCAGGCGCAAGCCAGCCGCGAGAAAATTACCGAACTGGAAAATAAACTGGCTGCCAATCCGCGTGATGGCGAGACGCAGAAGCAATTAATGCTGGAATATAACCGGGCATTAAGCTTATTTGCCAAAAGCCGTCGCTACCGAAATGAAATTGATGCGCTGTTTGTCAAAATCGATGAATTACGCAATGTGGTTCGCCAGTCGATTTAAGGAGAGTGGATGAGCATTAAGCAGCTATTGCAACAAGCTAACGCGATTCAGGTCGGAATTGATGCCACGGACTGGCGTCAGGTGATCGCGCTGGCCGCCGAACCGCTGGTCAGCGGCGGCTACCTTGAGGCGCGCTATCCGGCAGAGGTGATCGCCAATACGCTAACCCACGGCGCGTATTACGTGTTTGACGAAGGCATCGCCATGCCGCATGCCCGGCCGGAAGCCGGTGTGATCCGCGACTGCTTCAGCCTGATTGTACTGGCGCAGCCGATCTCGTTTGCCGGCAGTGAAAAAGCGGACATCGTGATTATGTTCGGCGCGCGCGACAGTAATGCGCATATCGAAGAGGGCATCCGCGCCATTGTCTCGCTGCTGGAAGATGAAGAGACGCTGGTCAGATTACGTCAGGCCCGCAGCGCCGCGGAGGTCATTGATATCTTATGACGACAACAACCCCGTTAAAACGCGTGGTGCTGGTGAACGGAATCCCGGCCTCGGGAAAAAGTACCCTGACACGTGCGCTGTCGCACCGCTTCGGCTGGCCGGTGCTGACGCTCGACAGCCTGAAGGAACCCTTTATGGCCTGCTTTGCGCCGGTCGACCGGCAGCGTAACCGGCAGCTCGGCTGCGCTGCCTATCAGGCGATCTGGAACATTGTCGGTCAGGCACCGGCCAGTCAGATCTGGCTGATTGACGCCTGGTTTGGCTTTCAGTCACGCGCGGTGCTGGAACAGGGCCTGCAGCAGGCTGGCGTCGGCGCGGTGCTGGAGCTGTGGATGCAGATCGCCCCGGAGGCGGCAGTGGCGCGTTATCAGGCACGGCTATCGCAGCGGCTGCCCGGCCATCCCGGCGCGGAATATCTGCCCGAACTGCGCCAGCTGGCGCAACAGGCAGAGCCAATGGCGCTGGGGCCGGTGCTGCGGGTCAACGCCAGTGCGCAGGATGAGCTGGCGGTGGCCCGCTGGTTACAGCAACAGCTGGAGAGAAACAGCTACACTTCACCTCAATGTCCGACGAGTGAGGAGTTGCAGCATGTCATCACCCCCTTATCTGCAAACCGGTGAGAGCGCCGTGCTGTATGACGGCGTCTGTAAGCTGTGCAATGGCTGGGTCCGGTTCCTGCTGCGCCATCGACTGGCGCGGCAGGTTCGTTTTGCGGCGGTACAGAGCGAGCAGGGCAAGGCGCTGCTGCGCTGGGCCGGATTACCGCAGGAGAACGTCAGCACCATTGTCTATATCGCCAATAATCAGCACTGGCTGCGGGCGCAGGCGGTATTCCGCGTGATGCAGCATATGCCGGCACCGTGGCGCGGCCTCAGCGTGTTGCGCCATTTTCCGGATGCCATCAGTAATTTTGCCTACGATCGTATCGCCCTGAATCGCTACAAGCTGTTTGGCCGTTACGACAGTCAGCAGGCAATTACCCCCGATTATCCAGAGCGCTTTTTGCATCCGCTGGACCCGTCGCGCTGAAGCGGCCAGGCACATTACAGGGTAAACACCGTCCGGCAGCGGCTGTCGTCTTCATCCCACGCCTGCGCAACCTCGCTTAACGGACGCGCCCGGAAGGGCACCGAAAAGTGGTGAGGCCCGGCGGCCTGCAGCATTTCGCCGATTGAGGCGATCAGCTCGCTGTCGGCGACGCTGCCAAGGCCGCTGCCCATCAGCGTCAGCCCGGAGGCGCGCAGCAATTTGCTGTGCAGCGGAATCTCCTGACCGCTCAGCGACCCAATCTGCACAAAACGCACCACCTTGTCGCCGCCGCTGACTGCGGCCGTCATGATCGCCAGCGCGCTCTCTCCCCACAGGTAATCCAGCACCACATCAATGCCTTCTGCCATCAGGGCGGGCAGGTCGGTCGCCAGCGCCGCCAGCGTCAGGGTGATATCGGCTCCTTCCTGCTGCAGCTGTTGCAGCGTTTCACTGTTGCGGCCGGTGGCAATGATTTTTCCCGCGCCCAGACTGAGGGCAATGCGGATCGCCAGCCGGCCAGAGGTGCCGGTCGCGCCGTTAATCAGCACCGTTTCACCGGGCCGCAGCGCCGCCCGACGGGTCAGTGCGGTCCAGGATGACATCCCCGGATTGGCGATAGCCGCAGCGACCACCGGATCAAGCGTTGGCGGCAGCGCAATCAGGCACTCGCTTCGCACCAGGGTGCGCTGCGCCATGCTGCCCCAGCCTGGGTCGAACGCCAGAAAATAGACCGCATCGCCGTTATCGAGGTAGCCGGTGCCATCAATACCGGGAATCAACGGATAGCCTGCCGCGCCACTGTAATGGGTGCCAGCCGCGCGTGATTTTGCCAGCTGGCTGATGGCGGCGGCTTTCACCGTCACCCGCTGCTGGCCTGCTGCTGCCTGCGGTTCGGGAAAATCACCGTAGTAGGGTGTTGCGCCTGCCCGATCGATTATTGCTGCTTTCATGGATTGCGGCCTTCTGTCTGCGGTTAAATAGGTGTAGAGTACACACATTATTCCTGCCTCTGGATGGCGTCAATGAAAAAAGTGCAAAATACACATAATTCATCGTTCGATGCGCTGCATAACAGCTTACTCACTATTGTGGCTGCCTTTAACCGGCCACAGCGCGATCTGGCGATGATCAGAGGCGCGGGTATTGAGCTTGATCGCGCCCTGTTCCCGCTGCTGGTGCAGGTTGGCCGGTTCGGACCGATCGGGGTCGGGGAGCTCGCCGATCGGGTCGGGCGTGATTACACCACCGTCAGCCGACAGGTGGCGAAGCTGGAAGAGACTGGCCTGGTGCAGCGACAAAAAAATGCCGCGGATAAGCGGATCAACGAGGCGGCAATTACCCAGGCCGGTAAAGCGATGACCGATAAAATCGATGCGCAACGGGCGCAGATCTACCAGCGGGTGTTCGACCACTGGCCGCAGAGCGATCGTGCCACACTGGAACAGTTGTTGCAGCAATTTGTGAGCGACTTTAGCGCTTTGCAGGGCGATGAGAGGGACGACGCGTGATGCAGGTGACAGGAGGACGCAACCATGCCGGTTAATATCGATCTCAACGATCTCTATGCGTTTCGCGCGCTGGTGGAGTATGGCAATTTTCGTCTCGCGGCGGACTCAATCTGCCTGTCACAGTCGGCGCTGAGCCGCAGAATAGACAAGCTGGAGACGGCGCTGGGGATCCGTTTGTTTGAGCGCACCACCCGCCGGGTCACCCTGACGCTAAAAGGCCACGCCTTTGCCGAACGGTCAGACAAGCTGCTGGTGGATTTTGAAGAGGTGATGGCCGATCTGAGTGAGGTCAGTCTGGCGCGGACCGGGCTGATCACCGTCGCCTGTGTGCCCTCCGCCGCCTATTATTTTATGCCCAACATCATCCGGCTGTTTCAGGCGCGCTATCCACGGGTGCGGGTCAAGTTAATCGACAGCAGCGCCAATGTCTATGACGCGGTGATTGGCGGTCAGGCCGATTTCGGCCTTAGCTTTTCCGGCCGGGCGCAGCCCGATGTCCATTTTCTGCCGCTGATCGACGATCCCTACGTGGCGGCCTGTCGGCATGAACATCCGATCGCGGCAAAACAGAGCCTGAGCTGGCGGGAGTTTTATCAGCAGGAGTGGGTGGGGCTGGACAAGACCTCCGGCAACCGCAATCTGCTCGATCAGGCGCTGGAGCATATCGTGCCGGAGAAAGCCTGCATCTGTGAAACCCGGCATGTCACCACGATGCTCGGCATGGTTGAAGCGGGCCTCGGCATTGCTGCCGTGCCCGCTATGTCGATGCCGACCGCCGGTCACTCCGCGCTGACGGCAGTGCCGCTGACCGACCCGGCGGTGAAACGCACGGTGGGTCTGCTGCGAAAAAACGGCCGCACGCTGTCACACGTCGCCGGTGAGCTGGAAGCGCTGATTATTGAACGGTATCAGTCTGTCTGATTGGCTGTGACGCGCCAGCCGGTTGAGGCTGGCCGATCGGGTGCAGCCCGGTTTGACGTACCACCTGTTGGACCTCGGACGAGGCGAGCCAGCGCAGTAGCCGGCGCGCTTCATCGGGCTGCGCTGACTGCCGTACCACCGCGCCGGCAAAGCGGGTGGTGTATTGCAGGCTGTCAGGTAACTCGCCAACAAAGGTAACGCCGGGCACCGGCAACAGTTCACTGACCTGCTGGAACCCGATCGCATATTTGCCGGCCGCGACTTGTGAGGCGACCGGAATCCGCTCTACTTTAAACGCCTTTGCGTTGACCCGATCCGCGATGCCCAGCCGGGTGAACAACTGGCTGCTGATGTACTGACCGCTGGCACTGTCGGAGTAGGCTATCGAGCGGGCGCTGAGCAGGGTGGCGCGCAGGGCACTTTCGCTGTCGATGGCGACCGGCGTTGCGCCTTGTTTGATCACCGCCCCGATGCGTGAATCGGCCAGTTCAACCCGCGAACCCGGCAGCGTGCGGCCCTGTTGTTCCAGATTGCCCAGCGCATCGCCCACCATAATCAGCAGATCGGCGCGTTCGCCCCGCGCCAGCCGGGCCGGGATCGCCTGCGGCGTTTTGCCCATCGACGGACCGGCCACCGTATTGATGCGGATCCCTTCCCGCGCCGCATAGCGAGGAGATAACTGGTCCCACGCCGCTTTAAAGCCGCCCGAGATCATCACGGTCAGCTCCCGGGTCTGGGCGCTGGCACTGCCCGCCACGCTGATAAGCAGAGCGACCAACAGAGAATAGCGTTTCATATCAATCTCCTTAGCTCACGGCATTATTGGCGACAGGCAACGGATTGCCGGTCCGGCGGTAGAGGTAGAGCGTCGCCAGCAGGGCGCAGACGGCAGCAAAACTCATCCAGTAACCGGGCGACGCTTTATCGCCGGTCAGTTCAATCAGTCCGGTCGACATCACCGGCGTGAAACCGCCGAACAGCGCGGTGGCCAGGCTGTAGGCCAGCGAGAAGCCGGCAACCCGCACTTCACCCGGCATAATTTCGGTCAGCGCCGGGATCATCGCGCCGTTATACAGGCCGTAAATCAGTGACAGCCACAGCAGGACCCCGAGCATCATCGAAAAGCTGGGGGCCGCCGCCAGCAGGCTCAGCGCCGGGTAGCTGGTGGTCAGCGCCAGCAGCGTCATGGCGATCAGCAGCGGCTTGCGGCCGAAGCGATCCGACAGTGCGCCGCCAATCGGCAGCCAGATGAAATTCGACACCGCCACCAGCAGGGTCACCAGCAGGCTGTCAGAGGCGCTGAGCATCAGCACTTTTTTGCCAAAGGTCGGGGCATAAACGGTGATCAGGTAGAAGGCGGTCGTGGTCATCGCCACCATCAGCATTCCGGCGATCACCACCTGCCAGTTAGCCAGCAA
Source organism: Pantoea sp. PGP6 (assembly GCF_053474785.1). Classification (NCBI taxonomy): domain Bacteria; kingdom Pseudomonadati; phylum Pseudomonadota; class Gammaproteobacteria; order Enterobacterales; family Erwiniaceae; genus Pantoea; species Pantoea sp. PGP6. The sequence continues at coordinate 2,305,322 of NZ_JBQBMA010000001.1, read as the reverse complement.
AATTTTAAATACCTGTTTCAGCGCGGGCGGGTTGCGTCGGGCGCTGAATTCCGCCGTCTCTTCCAGTTTGCGGCGCAGCACGAAGATAAACGGCACGATCATGCAGCCGAACAGGAACGGAATCCGCCAGCCCCATTCGCGGATAGCGCTCTCGGCCAGCAGCGCATTCAGGATAAAGCCCATCGCTGCGGCCACCATGATCGCCACCTGCTGGCTACCTGACTGCCAGCTGGTATAAAAACCTTTGCGGCCTGGGGTGGCGATTTCGGCCAGATAAACCGACACGCCGCCCAGTTCGGCTCCCGCCGAAAAGCCCTGCAGCAAGCGTCCGGTCAGCACCAGCAGCGGTGCCCACAGGCCAATGCTCTGATAAGAAGGGATCAGCACAATCATGAAGGTGCCTGCCGCCATGATCGACAGCGTCACAATTAAGCCTTTGCGGCGGCCCACTTTGTCAATGTAAGCGCCGAGCACCACCGCGCCGATCGGGCGCATCAGGAAACCGGCACCGAATACCGCAAAGGTCATCATCAGCGAGGCGAACTCGCTGCTGGCCGGAAAGAAGGTGTGAGCGATGTAGGTGGCATAAAATCCAAACAGGAAAAAATCAAACTGCTCGAGAAAATTGCCTGAGGTCACACGGAATATCGCGCCGATCCGGGCGCGGGTGGAAAGCGTAGTAGGTGAGGGGGTCTGCATCAGTGAGCTCCAGTCGGTGATTGACGCTTTTTGCCGCGCCTGTGACTGAAGAGTGGATCAGCGACCGGCGGTTAATAAGTGCAAAAAGGGCATGGATTGATGCGTGGCCTGCATGACTCGGCGAAGCTTGTGGGTTAAGTCGATTAATATCAGCGCGTTAGCGTAAAGGTGCGGGCGGCGGCGTTGCGGCTGACCCGCGCCACGAGTTTGCGGAAATGTGACAGAATTCATAACTGTGTAACAGCGCCGCTGCGGCGCTGGCCGGCAGGTCAGGAGCGCGTCACGCCAAACGTCTGTTGCAGCCGCTGTAAACCGGCCGCGCTGAACTGCACTTCACGGTAGCCGGGGTTGCGCGTAAGCCAGCCCTGCTGTTCGAAGGCGCTCAGCAGCGCCGCACCGGCATACCCGCCGAGGTGAAAGCGGCGCTCGCTCCAGTCCAGACAGCCGCAGCAGGCTTTGCGCCGTCCCGGCTGAGAGAGATCGATCTGTAACGCCGCAAACTGCTGCTGGCCAGAACGCGTGATGGCGCTGCCGTCCGCCGTTATCCATCCCTGCTGCTGCATTGCAGCATAGATCTGCACTGCAATTTCGCCCGCCAGATGATCGTAACAGGTGCGGGCGGTACGCAGCGCTGCCGGCGTGCGACTGTCCGGGGCAGCAACCCGCCGCCACGACACGCCCATCATGCTTTCAATCAGATCGGCGATGTCACTGCCGGTCAGCCGGTAATAACGGTGGCGGCCCTGCGCCAGGCAGACGATAAGCCCGCTGTTAATTAAACGATTGAGGTGCGCTCTGGCAGTCGAAGGCGCAACGTCGGTGACGGCGCTGAGTTCCGTGGCGGTCCAGGCGCGGCCATCCATCAGCGCTGACAGCATCCTCACGCGCGAGGTGTCGGCCATGGCGGCGGCGACCGCGACAATCGCCGCCTCAAGGGCGACGCTGTCGTCGGGGCATTCATGCGGTTGTGATTTTGCCATCTGCCGGGACTGCCCATGCGGTTGTCAGCCTCGCGGCTGAGTGATTGTCGTCGGTGATCAGGATCAGCTGGTTAGCGTGGTCGCTGTATTGCACCAGAATATTAATGCCGGCGCTGGCCAGCCGCGCCGTTATCTCAGCCAGTTCACCGGGGCGCTGCTGGGGTAATTTGCGGATCAGCGGAGCGGTCACCGCCTGTACTGCGATTCCTTCCGCCTCCAGCACGGCCCGCGCCCGCTCGCCCTCCACCACCAGAAAATGCGCGTGGCTCTGCGCGCCAGCCGAGAACAGGCCGCCGCCTTCCAGTCCAATACCGTGCTGGCCCAGCAGACCGGTGAGACGGGAAAGGGTGCCAGCACTATTTTGCAGGATCACATGAATATCGAACATCTTAATTTGTCTCCGGTTTCGATGCATACTCTCTGACCAGCGTCGCAATGCGCAGCGAGTAACCGGCGAAAAGGGTCTCACGGCCTTCGCGTTGGGCAGCCTGATGCTGTGGATTGTTTTTCCAGGCCAGCACTGCCGCTTCATCGCGCCACCAGGACAGCGAGAGGATCTTTTTCTCATCGGTCAGGCTTTGAAAGCGCTCAATCGCGATAAAACCGTCGACCTGCGCCAGCAGCGGTTTGAGTTCTGCGGCCAGATGCAGGTAGCGAGCCTGGTGTTCGGGTCGGGCCTGGGCTTCAAACAGTACAGCGATCATCGGTTGTCTCCTTAGGGTGTCAGCAGCACAGTAGCGGGCGGGGCGGCGTGATGCTTCGGCCTGCTACGAAATATGCCTGTACGGCTAATCAACCAGACCATCATTTCACTATCATGGAGCAGGTAATATGTTCACCGGACTGAGTGCGTTTCCCCTTACCCCGTTTACGGCTGACAAGCCGGATGAAGCGGCATTTTTACGGCTGTTGCAGCGGCTGACTGAGGCCGGAGTGGACTCGCTTGGCGTGCTGGGCTCTACCGGCAGTTACGCTTACCTGACCCGCACGCAGCGCAGGCGTATCGCCGAACTGGCGGTCGCCCATGCTGGCGCTGTCCCGGTGATGATCGGTATCGGTGCGGTCAGCAGTGCTGAGGTGCTGCATCTGGCGGAAGATGCCCAGCAGGCGGGCGCATCGGCGCTGCTAATGCCGCCGCTTGGCTATCAGGCGCTGCGGGATGAAGAGGTGTTCACCCTCTACCAGACGGTTGCGCGTCACGCTTCGGTGCCGATCTGCGTCTACGACAATCCGGGCACCACCCATTTTACCTTTTCAGATGCGCTGATCGGCCGCATCGCCGCGCTGCCTGGCATCGCCTCAATAAAAATTCCCGGTGTACCGGCAGAATTGCCGGCGGCTGTTCAGCGCATCGCCCAACTGCGGGCCTTGCTGCCTGAAACTGTCTCAATCGGCGTCAGCGGCGATGCGTTTGCCGCAACCGGCCTGCTGGCGGGCTGTGATGGCTGGTACTCGGTCTGTGGCGGGCTGTTTCCGCGGGTAGCGAAGGCGATCGCTGAGGCGGCGCAGGCGGGCGATGATCGGCGCGTCACGATGCTGGATGCGCAACTGCAACCCTTGTGGGCGCTGTTCCGTCAGCATGGCGGCAGCCTGCGGGTGATGGCGGCGGCGGCCGCCATCCTGGGCCTGACAGCAGCAGACAATCTGCCGCGCCCGCTGTTATCGCTCTCCGGGGCCGATTATCAGCAGATCGCTGAGGTTGTGACCGCGCTGGAGCTGGCGTAGCCGGCGCGGGCAGGCGGGTCATAACCTGCCTGCTGCAACGCCGGTGGCCTGCTGCGGTGGCCATCGACTCCGCCCGGCATTGACCCCGTGCCGTGCCGGCGTTTCTCTGCCGTCAACAGCCTCAGCGGTGGTAGACCAGGTTAAAGCCTTCGCTTGCCTGCGGTGGCTCAAAGTAGCGGGTAATTAAATCGAACTGTTGTTCGGTGGCGGCGAAGAGGTGTTCACCCGACTGATTGCGGGCATGCAGGCGGGCTTTACAGCAATCATCCGGCAGGTCGAGATAATGCAGCTGATGCTGTGCCGCCGAGCGTGTGATCAACGACATCATCCAGCCGCGATTCGCCTGGGTATTGGCAGGAAAATCGAGCACCACCGAAACGCCCGCCGTGAGCAGCGCCAGCAGGTGCGGAGTGACGGCATTTTTCAGCAGCGCGGCACAGCGCACATAGTCGGCGACCGAGTGCAGCTGATCCGGATAGAGTGCCGCCAGCCACTGATCTTCACTCAGGATGATGCAGCCCGGTTCGGCGCCCAGCCGGGCAGCAAGGGTGGATTTGCCGGAGGCGATTTTACCGCACAGCAGATGCAGGGTAGCAGGGGTAACGGTGTGATGATGCATAGGCGTCCTTAACGATTTAACACCGGTAAGGCCCGCCTTACCGGCGGGAAAAGAGACAGCTTATCCCACCGCGAAACAGACGGTGTTAATAATCATCTCTGGCTGGCAAGCTGCGTATCGGTTCATCCGGTGAGACTAGCAAAGTGGGCGGGATTATCCAGCAGAATATTGTCGTGCTATCCGCAAATCTGTGGCTGGGCTGGCGGCGAAATAAGCCCGGGTGCAGCACAATGCGGGATGTGCGGGCGCGGTGGTGTCAGTTGTCAGTAAGCTGCCAGCTCACCGGACCACCACCTCGCCGCAGGGTGTCGCCATTATGCCTGTTTCGCCATCAGTAACGTCAGCAGTTCCCGGCAGCACGCCTCTTCTTCAGCACTGTCTGCGGCCGCCAGATGACGCAGCAGCGCCATGCAACTGTGCTCTTTGCCCGCTTCCATCAGCTCCTCAACCAGAAAATTCATTTTTTCCCGCTCGGTGGCGTGAAACGCCGGATTGATCAGGTGGACATTTTCCTTCACGGCCAGGGTGGCGCTCTCTGAGTGATTCATAGAATTATCCTGTGTTGGGTTAAAAAATGACCTGGTAGATGATTTAAACTTATACACGAAAGTGGATTTTGTACAGTTTTGGCGGGCTTCTTTTTTCGCTGAGTCGGGCGTAAGGGGATGAGTGAACAAATTAAGAATAGTTGAGCCAGGCCCGGTTGGCGCGGGTTGCAGCGCGGTGCCAGCCAGTTAACAGGTAGCCGCTATTGACTAAAAGCCTGCTAATCATTTGGTTAGCGAACTACCGGCAGGTGAAAATTTTTTGAAAAAATAGCCGGCCTGCCAGCCAGCGATAGCCAGAGTGGTGCTGAGGTCGGCTATTTCTGGCTGACGTGCGCGGCGATCGAACGGCCGCCGTGCTGATCGGCAACACGGCGGCGTCAGGATCGGGGGTTAGCGGGCAGGCAGGAAATCTTCGCGCTGCGGGGTGAAGGTATCCAGCAGCATACCGGCTTCAAGGCAGACGCAGCCGTGTACCACATCGGGCGCTTTATAGAGGGTATCGCCAGCGCCGACCTCACGCGTCTCGTCCCCGATGGTGAAGGCGAAACGGCCGCTTAGCACGTAGGTTAACTGTTCATGTGGATGGTGATGTAACGGGCCGATGGCGCCTTTTTCGAAGCTGACTTCGACCGCCATCATCGTGCCGCCGTAAGCCAGAACCCGACGGGTGACACCCTGACCTAAATCCTCCAGTGGACGCTCTTTTTTATAGATAAACATCTCATCTCCGGTGTGTGGTTGGACGCCAGGGTAGTCGTTTTGTGACGCTACTCACAGCGCAAAGGTGAATTAGTCCATGCACTTTAGTGGTTTTTCATTAAAATGAAACGGTGTTTCAATTAAATTCTAAGGGCAGATCATGAAAATCGCGTTAATGATGGAAAACAGCCAGGCGGCTAAAAACGCTATCGTATTGAAAGAACTGGAAGGCGTGGCGCAGCCGCTGGGCCATCAGGTCTTCAACGTCGGAATGAGCGACGAACAGGATCACCATCTGACCTATATTCACCTCGGTATTCAGGCCAGCCTGCTGCTGAACAGCAAGGCGGTTGATTTCGTGGTGGCCGGTTGTGGCACCGGGCAGGGCGCGCTGATGTCGCTCAACATTCATCCTGGCGTCAACTGCGGTTACTGTATCGATCCCGCCGATGCTTACCTGTTCGCCCAGATCAACAACGGTAATGCCCTGGCGCTGCCGTTTGCTAAAGGCTTCGGCTGGGGTGCTGAACTCAACCTGCGCTTTATCTTTGAAAAAGCCTTTACCGGCGAAAAAGGCATGGGCTATCCGCCAGAGCGTAAAGAGCCGCAGGTGCGTAATGCCGGCCTGCTGAATCAGGTTAAAGCCGCCGTGATTAAAGAGAACTATCTCGACACGCTGCGCGCCATCGATCCTGAGCTGGTGCAAACCGCGGTCAGCGGCCCGCGCTTCCAGCAATGTTTGTTTGAGCACGGGCAGAACCAGGAGATCGTCTCCTTTGTACGCCAGCTGACGCAGTAATCACGCAAGCGTGACGCGAGGCCAGGGAAACCTGGCCTTTTTATTGCCCATGCTGCGCAGAATTATTTCCCCGAAATAACAGCCCCGAAATAACAGCCCGCTGCGCGGGCGATGCCAGACTCACGACCCTCTTTACATCGCGTAGGTGAGGAGAATTAATAACCCCGCGCAAATTATCCCCGGCTTAGCGTTAGCCTTGCCTATGTTGCCTATGTTGCCTCTGTTGCCTCTGTCTGGCCCTGACTGCGCCCGTTATCCCACCAATGCTTCACTGCCTGTTTCCCCGCTGATCGCGGCTTTTTACCGCAACCGATATAAAAAAATCTCAAAAGAGTGTTAACCGGTTTCGGCTAACGGTGATTGCGGCGTTATGGCTGTGATGCCCGCCAGCACCGGGCTGTGAGTTTTTAGTGAGCAGTAACTGATTGATAAATGGGAAAAGCCCTCATGTGGCATACCTCTTTAGAGGTATTAAGCGATCGCGGTTCCGACCGATTATATTATTTAATATACTAAACAAAGGGATAACCCATATGTGCTTGTTATATCGGACCTCGCTTAAACAGAAGTTGCTGCTGTTATTATTACCGCTGGTCGTCACGACAATATGGCTGAGTTACAGCAGTGTTTATGGGAAATATCAACTAAAAAAGCAGATGTGGGCGGTTGAACAACAGGTACAGCTAGCACAGGCGGTCGGCGGATTAATTAATGAATTGCAAAAAGAGCGGGGATTAACCTCGGGATTTCTGGTGAGTAAAGGAAAAGAGTTTTCCGCCGACCTGGAGGAGCAAAAAAAGCGCACGGACCTGGCCCGGCAAAAACTTGCGTTACTTGATTATAATGAGCAACGATCGCAGCAGCTGAAAACGGTGCGTGAGGATGTGCTTAATTTCCGCGTCTCCGCTGCCGCCGGCATAAAATTTTACAATGAGTCTATCAGCACGCTGCTTGACGTTATTGGTAAAAGCGACAGGCTGGTTCAGAACGGCGGAATTGCCCGCCAGCTTGGCGCTTATTACGCTCTGTTGAATTTAAAAGAGATGATGGGCAGCGAGCGGGCGTTTATGTCCGGCGTCTTTGTGCTGAACCGCTTTCAGCCCGGGCAGTTAGCGGCGCTGAACGCGCTGGTAGCGGGCCAGGCGGTCTGGCAGCACTATTTTCTGATGAAAGCCACCCCGGAACAGGCAGCACTGTTTACCCAGACCTCGCTTTCCCCGAATTTCACTCAGGCGTTATCGCTGCGCAACACCGCGCTGAATCAGGCGGAGAGTGGCGATTGGCAGATTAGCCCAAGAGAGTGGTACGAGGCGCAATCACAGCGTATTGAAGCACTGCACGATATTGAAAAAAGCATTAACAGGGATATTAAATACGCGGCGCGCGACAACTATAAACAGGCCAGTCGTGAGGAGATGGTATTTTTATTTATCTGCCTGACGGCTTTTCTCACGTCGGCGCTGGTGGCATGGCTGGTTATTCGGACCATCAATTCACAGCTGCGCTCTGCCATTAATATTATTGAGAATATGGACGGCGATTTGACCCAGCGTCTGGCAGTCCGGGGAACCGATGAAATATCGCTATTAAATAAGTTTTATAATCATTCGATTGAAAATATTCAGTCGATGGTGCTGGAAATTAAAAATAATGCAGCGGTTGTGCGCCAGGTCAGTTCAGAAATAGCCTCAGGAAATGATGAGCTGGCCAAGCGAACCGAAGAGCAGGCGGCTTCTCTGACAGAGACGGCGGCCAGTATCGAGCAGATTTCTACCGCCATAGAGCAAAACTCGGATAACGCCCGACGTGTAGAAACGTTAGCCAGGAATATGGTCGACCATGTTGAGTCGGCCAGTAAGAGTGTAGGCGAGGCTAACCTTTCTATGCAGGAGATTCGGACCTTCAGTGAGCAGATTGCCGGGATTGTATCGTCCATCAACAACATCTCTTCCCAGACCAACCTGCTGGCGTTAAACGCCGCCGTCGAAGCAGCCCGGGCGGGTGACTTAGGGAAGGGGTTTACCGTGGTTGCCGCCGAAGTCCGCAACTTATCGCGGCTGTGCGCAAATGAAGCCGATATGATTCAGAAACTGATCGCTCAGAATATCAATAAGATTGAAGAGGGCGCGGAAAGGGTACTTTCCTCTGAGCAGATTCTGCGTAGCGTGGTGGGAAATGCGGAGCAGATGAAGCAATTTATTGATGATATTGCGAATGCCTCGGCTGAACAGTCGTCTGGCATTGCGCAAATTCATCTGGCGCTAAACCAGATGGGCCAGGTGACCGTTCAGAATGTGAGTATGGTTGCCGAGGCAGCGACCAGCAGTCATCGGCTGCATGACCAATCCGAAGCGATGAGCAGTCTGGTGGACAAGTTTATCGTTGAATAAGCGGCGGAATAGCGTCTGGCCCGGATAAATGTCCCGGCCTCTGTCCGGGCCAGGCGCGTTAAGTGGTGCAGGCATAATTACTGCCCGCGATCGTCCCGGCAACGCGCCTCAGGTGCAGGGACTGCCCGCAACATCGTCTACTTAACGCAACGCAACGCGGCGTGTTAATTTTGCCGCGCTAGCGTTTAGGTCGTGATCGGTTGTGCGGTCTGGAAACGCTGCGGCGTATCCGGCGTTAACACCCATTTAGTGCGCCTGCACCCGCGCTGGCGCTGCGTGTCGGCTGGCCTCCACCAGCATCCGGGTATAGGCCACGCTCGCCTGATTGCCCACCAGCGTTGGCACATCCAGCGTCTCCAGCACTTTTCCCTGTTGCATCACCGCAACGCGATGGCATAGATGTGCCACCACGCCCAGATCATGCGTCACCATCAGATAGGTCAGGTTGTCCTGCTGCTGCAGATCGCTCAGCAGGTTGAGGATCTCCGCCTGCACCGAAACGTCGAGCGCCGAGGTCGGTTCATCCAGCAGCAGCACCGTCGGCTGCAGTATCAGCGCCCTGGCGATCGCCACCCGCTGACGCTGTCCGCCCGACAACTGATGGGGATAGCGGGTCAGCCAGGCACGGTTCAGGCCAACCTTTTCCAGCATGGCAATCACCCGCTGCTGGCGCTGACCGATGCCCTGAATCTGTAGCGGTTCTTCCAGAATGTCGCCGATGGTGTGACGCGGATGCAGCGACCCGTAAGGGTCCTGAAAGACCATCTGCACCCGTCGGCAGCGCGCCCGATTAATGCGATGCGCCAGCGGCTCGCCATCAATCGACAGCGAACCTTGCCAGTGATTAAACAGGCCGGCCAGGCACTTCAGCACCGTGGTTTTGCCCGAACCTGACTCGCCGACCAGGCCAAAAATTTCGCCCGGGTTGACCCGGAGATTAACGTCGAACAGCACCTGATTACGGGCGTTCTCGTCGCCAAAACTGAGGTTAAGGTTGTTCACTTCAATCATCGTCACTCCTTATTCGGTTAACCAGCTTGCGTGACGTTGTAACACCGGCAGGCGACTGCGACGGTGATCGATGTCGGGCAGCGCGGCCATCAGGCCCTGGGTGTAGGGATGCTGCGCACGATCCAGTTCACTGGCGGCCAGCGACTCCACCACCCGACCGGCATACATCACCAGCACCCGGTCGCAAAAACTGCGCACCAGGTTGATATCGTGGCTGATAAAAATCAGCCCCAGCCCGCGCGCCTTCACCAGCTCATCCAGCAGCGTCAGCACCTGCAGCCGCACCGAAACATCCAGTGCCGAGGTCGGTTCATCGGCTATCACCAGTTCCGGCTCGGTAATCAGCATCATGGCAATCATCACGCGCTGCCCCTGACCACCGGAAATTTCATGCGGATAGAGCTGATAAACCCGCTCAGGATCGCGGATCTGCACCTCCTCCAGCATCGCCAGCGCCCGCTGACGGGCGGCGGCATGCTGGCCGCGATGGTGGCTGCGCCACGCCTCGGCGATCTGTTCACCGACCCGCACCACCGGATTAAGCGAATATTTCGGGTCCTGCATGATCATCGAGATCCGTTTGCCGCGGATTTCACGCATCCGGGCCGGGCTGGCGTGTAACAAATCGACAGTGCCAAACTGCATCCGGCTGGCTTCAACCCGCGCCTTCGACGGCAGTAACTGCAGCAGCGCCCGACCGACGGTAGATTTACCGGAGCCGGATTCACCGACTATCGCCAGCTTCTCCTGACCAAGCTGAAACGAGACGCCGCGTACTGCCGGGGTGCTCTGGCGTCCGTTAACAAAATTTACGTGCAAATCGCGCACGTCGAGCAACGGCGTGGCGTTACTCACTGCGGGGATCGAGCAGGTCACGTAGGCCATCTCCTAAAAAGTTGAATGCCAGACTGTTAATCAGAATCGCCAGACCAGGTACGGTAACCACCCACCAGCACTCCAGCATGTAGGTGCGGCCGCTGGCGATCATCGCGCCCCATTCCGGATCGGGCGGCTGCGCGCCCAGCCCGAGAAAGCCGAGTCCGGCGGCGGTGAGGATAATGCCCGCCATGTTCATGGTGATGCGGATAATCACCGACGGCAGGCAGAGCGGGATGATGTGCTTCCACAGCACCCGCAACGGCGAGGCACCCTGTAAACGCACCGCAGAGATAAAGTCAGCCTGACGCAGCGACAGGGTTTCTGCCCGCGCCAGACGGGCAATCGGCGGCCAGGCGGTGAGGGTAATGGCGATCACCACATGTTCCAGTCCCGGCCCCAGCGCGGCGACAAACGCCAGCGCCAGTACCAGGCTGGGAAACGAGATAAAAATGTCGGTGACCCGCATCAGCACGCTGTCCACCCAGCCGCCAAAATAGCCGGCGGTGACGCCGAGCAGCAGGCCGAGCGGTCCGACGGTCACCGACACCAGCAGCACGATATACAGAGTGATGCGAGCGCCCCACACCAGACGGCTGAAGATGTCGCGGCCAAACTCATCGGTACCGAACCAGTGGGCGGCACCCGGCGGCGAGAGCGCATTATTCAGATCCTGAATCAGTGGATGATACGGTGCGATCCACGGGGCAAACAGCGCCACAATGCAGAGCAGCAACACAATGCCGCCGCCGATGGCGGTCAGCGGATTACGGGCCATGCGCCAGATAAAGTGACCGCTGCGGGCAGCGAAACGGCGACAGCGCGCCAGTCGCTCACGGGTGGGGCTGGCAGCCGGTGCATCAAAGGAAAGGGTCATACTTTGGTCCTCGGATCGAACACCTGATAGAGCAGGTCGGAGAGCAGGTTAAGCAGCACGAAAATCAGGCCAACCACCAGTACGCAGCCCATCACCGCGTTCATATCGCCCAGCATCAGGCTGCCGGTCAGATAGGAACCAAAGCCCGGCCATGAGAAGACGGTTTCAATCAGCACCGCGCCCTCCAGCAGCGAACCGTAGGCCAGCGCCACCACGGTCAGCAGCTGCACCAGAATATTGCGGAAGGCGTGCTGCCAGATCACCTGCCACTCGGTTAAACCTTTTACCCGGGCGGTGAGGATGAACTCCTGTGACAGCTGCGCCAGCATAAAGCTGCGCGTCATGCGGCTGATGTAGGCCAGCGAATGAAAGCCCAGCAGGGAAGCGGGCAACACCAGGTGATTCAGCGCATTCCAGAACACCTGACTGTTACCGGCCAGCAGCGCGTCGATCAGCATAAAGCCGCTGCGGCGTGGCACGATGCCATCAAGGCTGAAATCCACCCGGCCCGCGCCGCCCACCCAGCCGAGATGGGCATAAAACAGCAGCAGACCCATCATCCCGACCCAGAAAATCGGCGTTGAATAACCGGCCAGGCTGATCATCCGCACCAGATAATCGATCACGCTGTTGCGGCGGGCAGCAGCCAGCACCCCGAGCGGCACGCCGAGACCGGCTCCGATCACAATTGCCAGCGTTGCCAGTTCCACCGTCGCCGGGAAGACGCGCAGGATATCGTTGACCACCGGCTGGCCGGTCAGCAGCGCATGGCCGAGATCGCCGTGCAGCAGCGCATTAAGGTAGAGGCCAAACTGCACCCACAGCGGCTTATCAAAACCGAGCTGGTGGTAAACCTGCTGATAGGTGGCCTGATCGGCATCTGGCCCGACAATCGCCAGCACCGGATCGAGCGGCATAACCCGCCCGATAAAGAAGGTCAGCATCAGCAGACCTGCGAGGGTGATCAGCACCTGCAAGCCGCGTTTGCTGATGCGGCGACAGTGGCTGCGGGTAAGCGTCAGGGTCATTGGGGTCCTCCTGCCAGGCTATCCGGCGTTTTCCAGACGTCGCGCAGAAAGGTGGTTGCCGAAGGGTGTGGCTGATAATCCTGCACCCGGTTGTTAACCACCACCGAATCAAGCATCTGGGAGATCGGCATCAACGCCGGTACCAGCTGGTCGTAGCGTTGCTGAATAGCGAAGTAAGCCTGCTGTTGTCTGGCGCTGTCGCGTTCCACCAGCGCGCGATCGATCATGCTGTTGAGCTGCGCATCGTAAAAACCGGTGCGCCAGCCCTGGAAATTAGTCAGACGGGCGCTGTCGGCATTGTTCGGGTTATAGACCAGCGAGCGCAGGCTGGAATGAGGATGGGGCTCCACGCCGCTACCGCCGCGTCCGACCAGCAGGCTGAACTGACGGTCACGCATCGCACCGTAGATCTGGTTACCGGTGCCGGTGATGATGCGGGCGCGAATGCCGGCCTGCAGCAGCGTCGACTGAATGGCGATGGCGATATTCAGGAACGGCTGATCGGCCAGCACCCGCAGCGAGGTGTCGAAGCCGTCCGGATAGCCCGCCTCGGCCAGCAGCGCCCGGGCGCGTGGCACGTCCAGCCGGTAACCGGGATCAGGCAGCGTGGCGGGCATCCCCGCCTGAATTGGCCGCTGATGCAGTTCGCCATAGCCGGTCATCAGGCTCTTATTGATCCCCTGATAATCGACCAGATAGCGCACCGCTTCACGTACCCGGCTGTCGTTAAAATGCGGGTCCTTCATGCTCATCGCCAGGTAGTAGATCGTGCCTCGCCGCACTGCATCAATGGTGAGGTCGGGATCGTGGCGCAGCGCGCGCACGTCGGGAATCGACATGTTGCTGGCGATATCGAGGTCGCCTTTCTCCATCATCAGGCGCAGGGTCTGCGACTCCTGCAGATGGCGGAACACCACCCGCGACATTTTCGCTTCACCGCGCCAGTAGCCGGCCGAGCGGCTCATGCGCAGCACATCTTTGGCCTGCCAGATATCCAGCCGGAACGGGCCTGAACCGGCTTCGTGGGTGCTGAGCCAGCGGTTGCCCCAGTCACCGTTGACCTCATGCTGCTGCACCGTTTTGCGATCCAGCACCACCATGCTGCCAAGCGCCGCCAGCGAGTAGATCACCAGCTGTGGATCGTTGGGTTTTGGCAGAGTGATCACGACAGTGCGGGCGTCGGGAGCGGTGATCATCCGGTCAACGTTGTCGCGGCTGAAACCGTAGGATTTCCACACCGAGGCCTGCGCCAGGTTGAGGTGCAGCACCCGCCGCATTGACCAGATCACATCCTCGCTGGTCAGCGGATTGCCGGAATGGAAGGTGACATTGTCACGCAGATGAAAGGTCAGGGTGCTGTTATCCGCACTGACTGCCCAGCGTTCAGCCAGCGCCGGACGTACCTCGGTCAGCTTTTTCGGGTTGAGTTCAACCAGTCCGTCATACAGGTTGACCACGATGCCCACTACCTCATTGCCGGTCATGGCGGCCGGATCAAGGGTGAGCAGATTATTCATGTTCATACCGACGATCAGCTGATCGTCAGGGGTTTGTGCCTGCAGCGCGGGGCTGCCCGTCAGCAGCAGCAGCGCGATCAGCCAGCTGCCACACGATTGAAACAGTTTCATAAGTCGGGTCCGGCAGGTCAGAGGTTGCCCGATCGTCTTTCAGCCTGTCTGCCCGCTGACCGCAGGGCGGTCAGGGTGGCGTTAAGCCGGTGGCGATTCGGAATTATTATCGTTTGCTGTAGGGGACGATCGCGACTTACCAGCGATTCAGCGTATGGGTCTCGATCCAGCTAAAGTTAATGTCCTCGCCAAGTCCGGCGCGGGTCGGCAGGGTGACAAAACCCTGTGGGTCCATTGGGTCGACCAGGCTGTTGAGATAGGCTGGCGGCGTGTCGTAATCGAGGAAAGGATGCAGCAGACCGCGCTCATACCAGCGGCAGTTACGGATCGCCCCGACCACCGCCAGGCTGGCAGCGCCGTTGCCGTGAACTTCACAGTCCATGCCGAACGCCTCGGCGAGGTTAGCCACTTTGAGGGTGGCTGAGATGCCGCCGACGCCGTTGGCCCCGGCACGCAGAATGTCGCAGGCTCCGGCTCGCACCCAGTCAGCGCGGCTGTGATGCTTGCCGCCGAGACTCTCCGGGCCGAGCACGTCAATCGACAGGTTGTCCGCCAGCCAGGCGTAAGAGGCCATGCTTTCCTCCTCCATCGGCTCTTCAAACCAGGCGAAGTTGAGCTTCTCCAGCGCCTTGCCAATGGTCAGCGCATCGCTGCGGCTGTACCAGTGATAGCCATCCAGCATCAGCGCGATATCCGGACCCACCGCTTCGCGCACTGCGGCGCAGGCTTTGATATCCATCGCCGGGCTGGGCGCAAACGACACGGGCGGCATCCAGGTGTGCAGCTTTATCGCCTGATAACCGCGCGCCACCAGTTTTTCAGCGAACTGCGCATATTCATCCGGGGTTGAGAGTCCGCCATGCAGCTCATCGCCGCACATGGTGCTGCCGTAGGCCGGGATCTTTTCGCGATAGCCGCCCAGCAGCTTATGTACCGGCTGGTTAAGTTTGCGGCCAATCAGGTCCCACAGCGCCTGTTCCACCGCTGAGAGCGCCCGTTCGGTAAGCTGATGGGCGCTGCCGCGCTGCCAGTGCACCAGATCCTGCCATAAACGCTCACGATCAAAGGCGTTCTGGCCGATCAGCACTTTACGGAAGAAGGCATTAACCACGTGCGAACGGATGACTTCGGGCGGGGCAAAGGCGTAACCGCAGTCACCGTCCTCGCTGGTCAGGGTGAGCAGCGCCATCTGCGCCTCATTTTCCGGACCGGGATGGGAATGCCCGGCGCTGTCGCTACAGCGTTGGGTCGGATAGGTAAAGAGAGTGACATCAATCGCGCTAATCTTCACGGCTAAGCTCCTGTGGCTGACTATCCTGACAAAATATTAAAACGTCGTTTCATTTTTCAATCTAGCCGTAACATTTTATTAACGCATTAGCCAAAGGGCGCATCTTGCTGGCTAATATGTGTGCAATCGCCCAGGGCGTTGTGAGCATATTCACGAATGTTGACCATTTTGTGAGCAGTAACACAGCCGCTTGCCGCAGGTCGTAGCGTGCTTGTCGATAGCTCTGTGCGAAGCTCAAATCCCAAACCTCAAACCCAAACCCAAACCTCAAACCTCAAACCTCAAACCTCAAACCTCAAACCTCAAACCTCAAACCTCAAACCTCAAACCCGGCGATTGCGCAGGCTCTGCTGCGCTGCGACCCAGCGGAAAAACATTTCGCGCCATCACTTCCCCCGATTCTGTTTTTAGGTGATAGTAACGCCGCTTTATATTAATAATTCTCATTATCATTACTGTGGACTCTGACTATGAAAAAATGGCTTTTAGCGCTGGGGCTAATCACGCTGACAGGGATGGCTTCGGCCAAAACCATTACCGATGTGGCCGGACGCCAGGTCGAGGTGCCGCAGGAGGCAAAACGCATCATTCTGGGTGAGGGACGGCAGATTTACCTGCTGGCAGCGTTTGATACCGATGCGCCGTTTAAGCGGGTGATCGGCTGGCGCGATGATTTTCCTAAAGCGGACTGGGACGGTTACCAGGCTTATGAGCAGCGCTATCCGCAGATTAAACAGTTGCCGACCTTTGGCGGCGCAAAAGATGGCACTTTCAACGTTGAGCAGGCGCTCACCCTGAAGCCCGATCTGGTGCTGATGAACCTCGAATCGAAAGCGGCAACTGACGAAGGCAAGCTGATCGAGAAGCTTCAGGCTGTTGGCGTCCCGGTGGTGTTTATCGATTTCCGTGAATCGCCGTTTGTTAACGCAGAGAAAAGCATCCACATCATGGGCGAACTGCTGAACAAGCCGGAGCGGGGGCAGGCGATTATCCGTTTTCGTCAGCAGCAGATTGACCGGGTGACCTCGAAGCTGGCGAACTTTAGCGGCTATCGGCCAAAAGTGATGATTGATCGGGCCGGCGGCTACAGCGATGAGTGCTGCATGTCCTTTGGTAATGAAAACTTTGGTCAGATGGTGGAGATGGCCGGCGGACGCAACATCGCGAAGGATCTGATCCCCGGTACGTTTGGCACGGTTAACCCGGAGCAGATCATTGCCAGCCAGCCGGATGTGGTGGTGGTGACCGGTGCCAACTGGAAGAACTACAACACCGTCGGTAAGTGGGTCGGCGTCGGTCCGGGTGCCAACCTGACAGACGCCAGCGCACGGCTGAAAGCCCTGATGATGCGGGACGCGTTCAAAACCCTGCCGGTGGCGCACAACGGCAACGCGCACGCCATCTGGCATCAGTTCTATGACAGCCCGTATCAGTTTGTTGCGATTCAGGCGCTGGCCAAATGGCTGCATCCCGATCTGTTTGCCGATCTCGATCCGGACGCGACCTTCCGTGAGTTTCATCAGCAGTTCCTGCCGCTGCCGTATCAGCCCGGCTACTGGGTGACGCTGCCCGCCGATAAGTCCTGATCCCCAGGCGGTGACCCGGCGGTCACCGCCCTGATTTTCACTTCATGCCGAATTAACCCTTCGCTTTTCTTCATGTTTACTAATCTTTTACAGGCGCGAGATCGGTTGCTACTGGCAGCCTGACGTCTGGCCTGATCCACATTCATCATTGAAATGGAGAGAAACATGCGCAATACCTCGGGAAGATCGGCATTCGCCGTGACGCTGTACGCTCTGCTGGAGCCGGTGCCGCTGGGCTTTTTTGTCGCGGCCTGGCTGTTCGATATCCTCTATAGCCAGACCTTTGTCCAGTTCTGGACCGACGCCGCCGGCTGGCTGATCGCGCTGGGGCTGGTGCTGGCTATTGTGCCGCGACTCATCGCGCTGGTTTATCTGTTCCGCGGCAGCGACAGTGCAGAAAAGAGCCATTTCTGGCTGTGGCTGGTGGCGATTGTCATCGCTATCGTCAATGCGTTTATCCACAGTCGCGACGCTGCCGCTGTGATCCCGCTTGGCGTAACGCTTTCCACGCTGGTGGTGGCGCTGCTGCTGCTGGCGAATGTGCAACTTGCGTTACGTCAGCGTAGCGCTTAAGGAGGAGCCACCATGAAAATGCAGCATAAATCTATCCTGGCGCTCACCCTGACAGCCCTGCTGGTGGGCTGTGATGATGGCGCGCTGGTCGATCCGCAGAAGCAGATTGGACCCAACCCGGAACTGCCGCAGGCGCAGAACTTCTTTATGCCGCCAATGCAGGTGCCGGAAGGCACGCCGTGGAAAGCGGGCGAAATGCCAAAAGTGGCGCAGGGGCTGAAAATCGAGAAAATCGCCGAGAATCTGCAGCATCCGCGCCAGGTCTATGTGTTACCGAATAACGATGTGCTGGTAGCGGAATCAAACGGGCCGGCAAAGCCAACCACCCGACCTAAACAGCTGATTATGGGCATCGTGCAGAAAGCCTCAGGCAAAGGCGGTGCCGGTGGCAACCGCATCACGCTGCTGCGTAACGTCAACGGTAAATGGGAGCAGCATCGCTTTATCGAAAACCTGCATTCGCCGTTTGGTATGCAGCTGATTGGTAACACGCTCTACGTCGCCAATGCTGATAGCCTGGTGAAATTCCCGTATCGCGAAGGGGAAACCGAGATCCGCACCGCGCCGGAAGAGGTGACCGAACTGCCGGGCGGGCCGATTAACCACCACTGGACTAAATCGCTGTTAGCCAGCCCGGACGGCAGCAAACTGTACGTCGGCGTTGGCTCCAACAGTAACGTTACCGAAAACGGCATCGGGGCCGAATACCGGCGGGCAGCGGTGCTGGAAGTGGACGCTGCCAGCGGTGCCAGTCGTATCTACGCCAGCGGGCTGCGCAATCCGACCGGCTTACAGTGGGAGCCGCAAAGCGGCAAACTGTGGGCCATTGTCAACGAACGTGACGAAATCGGTTCCGATCTGGTGCCAGACTATCTGACCTCGGTGCAGGATAAAGGCTTCTACGGCTGGCCCTACAGCTACTATGGTCAGCATGTCGATACCCGTGCCGAACCGCAGCGTCCTGACCTGGTTGAGCAGGCGATAAAACCGGATTACGCGCTCAGCTCGCACGTCGCGCCGCTCGGACTGCTGTTTTACAGCGCCGATAACATGCCGCAGTACCGCGGGGGTGCCTTTATCAGTGAGCACGGCAGCTGGAACCGCACGCCGCTCAACGGCTACAAAGTGGTGTGGGTGAAGTTTGAAAACGGCAAGCCGGTCGGGCAGCCGCAGACAGTGGTATCAGGTTTTCTGACGGAGGATGAGAAGCAGGTGCGGGGTCTGCCGGTTGGCCTGGCCAGCGATCAGCAGGGCGGCGTATTAATCGCCGATGATGCCGGCAATACCGTCTGGCGGATCAGCGCCGCCAACTAACCGGTTTATGACGGGCATAAAAAAAGGATTTGGCGCAATGCCAAATCCTTTATTTTTTTGTTCGCTACCCGGCTGGTAACCGCGCTGCGAACGAGGTGCTCAGCACTCTCCACACAGCAGATTGTAAAATGTGCGGCTAAGGATTTCAAGTTTCGCCAAAATACTGTATGTTTATACATGTGTTGGGTGTTGAGCGAAGCCTCATTGTCGACTGGCCGCTCCCAGGGGCACGGTTTCCAAAATCCCGGCAGGCATCAGGTGGTGCTGGCCTGTGGCTTTAACCATGAGTGCCGCTCAGCCCTCTCCACAAAGATGTGCTTAGGCGCCCGGCGGGTAGAGTCAAAGCCTCGGTTGCCGAACAGCGCGCTCCTGTTAAAGGAGAAGGAAAGTGATGGAACTGACTAAGCTGATTCTGGATCTCATCCGGGTCATCTTGCAGATCATCGTTGCCCTTATGCAACTGACCGGTCACGCAGGTTAACCGGAACTTGAATCAAGGCGGAGCTAACCACTCCGCCTTTTTTCGCTGTCAATTGCCTGTCATGCTGGCCGGGTAGAGTGGCGCGACAGCGTGACGCCAGCCTGGCGTTACCTTTCGCGATTGGGAGTGTTATGTCAGTTGCCACCCTTATACCCGCCAGACTCCAGCACACCCGGATTGATGAGAGTGTGCGCCTGCGTGAAACCCGCATCGGCCAGCAGTGTGAAATTCTGGCCCACAGCACGCTGGAATATTGCGAGCTGGGGGACTTCTCATACGTCGGAGAACATTGCAGCATCGCCGATAGCCAGATTGGCCGCTTCTGCGCCATCGCTAATCAGGTGCGCATCGGCGCGCCCAATCATCCGATGGATCGCGCTTCTCAGCATCGCTTCACCTACTGCCCGGAGTATTACCACCCTGACGCCCAGCGCGATGGCGGTTTCTTTGCCGCGCGGCGTGCCGATCGGGTGACCATCGGTCACGATGTCTGGATTGGCCACGGGGTTATCGTGCTGCCCGGTGTCACCATTGGCGATGGGGCGGTACTGGCGGCAGGTGCGGTGGTGACCAAGGATGTGGCGGCTTACAGCGTGGTCGGCGGCGTACCGGCCAGGCCGCTGCGGCTGCGGTTTACCCCGGCGATTGCCGCCCGGCTGCAGCGTATTGCCTGGTGGAACTGGCCACTGGAGAAACTGCTGGCTAACCTGGCGGATTTTCAGCAGGGCGATATTGAACTGTTCTGCGATCGTCACGATTTGCGGAGCGCATAACGATCGCCCCGGCGCGAACCGGGGCGACGACGATCACGCCACCGACGTCTCCGCCACCTCAGACGACGCGGTATCAGCGACCAGCGGTTTTTCCGGTTGCAGCAGAGTCATCGCCAGCATACTGCCAAACGCAATCAGCGCGGTGACGGTAAACATCGCGTTGTAGCCGTAATATTCCGCCAGCCAGCCGCATAACATCGGCGAGATAATCGCGGCCAGATTGGCAATCGCCAGCGTCATGCCGCTGTAGGTGCCGACCGAAGCTTTCGGGGTGACGTCAATCACCACTGACCAGTAGACGTTATTCACCAGCGCGTTGAGCGCATTACCCAGCGTCATCAGGGCAATAATCCCGGCGGCTGATGACACGTAAGGGATCGCCATAAAGCAACAGGCGGTGCCGCACAGCGTGACCGCGGCGAACAGGTTGCGCGCCAGCCGCAGGTTATTGAAACGGGCCAGCAGGGTATCGGCGATGCGCCCGCCCAGCAGCACGGTCAGGCAGGCACCACTCCACGGGATCATCGCCACGTACCACAGCGAATGCAGGTCGTAATGGAAATTATCCTGCAGGTATTTTGGCATCCACGTCACCAGGGTAAAGGTGATGTAGAGGAAGGAGAAGTAGCCCAGCGCGTTGCATACCAGAGTGCGGCTGGTGAAGAAGCGCCACCACGGCAGCGCCACGCCATCGGCCGCACGCTGACGCTGGCCGTCAAGGATCAGCTTGCGTTCTGCGGCGCTGGTGGCGGGACTGCTCTCCGGACCGTCACTGAAGGTGCGGGCAAACAGCGCCATCGCCAGCAGCGAAAACACGCCCAGCAGAATAAACATCATCCGCCAGTCACCGGTCAGCAGCAGCAGCCCGACCGCAATTGGCGCGGTCAGCAACGCGCCAACCTGGGTCGAGAGCAGGCCAATGCCGAGCGCAAAGCCGCGTTCGTTATCCGGTGCCCAGTGCGCAATCGCCTTGTTCATCAGCGCGTAAGCGGGACCTTCCGAGAAGCCAAACAGGATGCGCAGGGCGGCAAAGCCCATAATGGCGGAACCGCCAAACAGCGCCATACCCAGCTCACCGGCCCAGGCGGTAGCGATTTCCAGCAGCGACCAGAGTACGCCCGCCAGTAACCAGACCTTTTTGGTGCCGATACGATCGGCAAGAAAGCCGCCGCACAGTGAACCAAACAGATAGCCGAAGCCAAAGTAGCCCAGCACAGCACCCAGCTGAACTTTACTGAAGTGGTACTCGGTGGCAATCGCGTTGGCGGCAAACGACAGCGCGCCGCGGTCGATGTAGTTGATCAGGGCGATCAGGAACAACAGTGAAAATATGGTGTAACGGTAACGGCTGGCCTTCATCTCACTTCTCCTGAATGGGGTTAACAGGATCGATGAAGCAAAATGAGTGCCGGAAACGCGGACAGGGCTGAAAAGGCGGAGGGAGCCGCGGGAGCAGGCGCTGCGGCCCGCCTGACTGGCGAGCCGTGATGAAGAATTACCCGGCTAATTATTCGCCTGCGCATCAATCCGGTGCAGCGAATGCCTGATAACAGGGAGCGCTCTGGCTCAGGCCGCGTTGTGCTGCGCCCGACTGGCGTGAGGCAGCGGCATTTGCGGCGGCTCGGCCAGTTCGCCGACATGTTGCAGTACCTGTAGCTGATAACCGGCATCGGCCACCGCACTCTGTTCGCTCAACAGCACGCCAGCTTCATTAACGTTTTTGCCCGCCACTTTAATTTTATCGGTGGCACTGGCCAGCATCCATTCATATTCAATATCAACGTGACCACTATCAATACAGCGAATGCCCTGCTGGCTGAGATCGTAAGCCAGTACCGTTGCGGTTGGACCGAGTGAAATTAAGACCAGATCAAAATCAGCCGCGTGGGATAAAACGGCGGCATACAGGCGGTCATAAATTGAAAAGGCGTTACGGTTTAACGTGGTGATCCGTTTAACCTCACGCGCGCCCGCCAGTAAATCATTGCCTAATCCCAGCCGCGTTCCGCTGCCCTCGACAATTAATACCCGCCGGTCTTTATACAGCAGTTTAAATTTATCAAAAATGGTACGGGATAACTGCTTGGTTTTATAATCGTGATAAGGTCGGGTTACCGAGGTATTACCGTACTGGTACTGCTTATTCAGCAGAGAGTGATAATATTTAAAATAAAACGACTTGTGAAAGAACCAGAACAGGGCCGATCCATTGCGCATATTTCGCGTAGTGCGAAAGGCGTCCGGGAGGCAGAGCAGGCAGTGCGGATTGGCCTGCGGGCCCTGCTGTAATAGCGCCTTAAGCCTGGCCGAGAGGCGCGGATCAAAGGGCTGAAAACCGATGTTCTTATAATAGGTCATCTCCAGCTCACCATCGCCGTAGCGGGCCAGCGATAACTGCGGATCGCTTAATAGCCGATCAATAGTCTCTTCTATCGACATGACTGAATAAGATTTAACTCTGGCCTGGGCGGCCGGATAGCGAAGCGCTGCATTGATAAATTTAAAGGGAAAACGAATCTTACGATAAATCGCATTTACTGCCGACATGATTAGCCTGCCTGTTTTATTTTGCCGGCGATAAATGAGCTGCGCCCGCATTAACGGAATTAAAGCTGTGCCTGATCTATATCACATCGCCTAAAAGTTGCCAGGATGAGGAATATCTTAAAGCTATTTAGCGCGATGAGTTAACAGCATTGTTAATATTTAATCAGGTTTATCGGGTGCGGGATAAACAAACGTTTTAAACAGAAAAATGGCGTTCAATTAAAGGAGCGCGGGTCGGGCAGAGTTAACCTGTTGTTCAGAGGCTATATTTCAGGCCGTGTTAGCTAAATATGAAAATAAGCGCTGCTTATTCTGTGGCTGGGTTAAGACTTATTGCAGTCAGCCCCGTGATTTCTGATTACGATATTTTGTCAGTTGAAAAAGGCTTAAGCGACTTTGCCGCGCCGCATTGCTGAAGCGTAACTTGTCTATTAAATCCACAGCTTTGAACAAAAGGTGCGATTCATTCAGCCGATTGGTTAATTTTTTGTGATGAATGTCGCGGTTTTACCGCTTCGGAAAGTAAAAAAACCGGCGATTAGGCTATTGAGGGGAGGGATATTAATAAGTCCGACTAATGTCTTACCTTTCGACATGTTTTTACATATTTCTTACGTTAGTTAAAATCCCGTTGATTTTATGTTTTCTAATTTGATTTTCTACCGCCGCTAATGACCCGAGGATGGATCATGATTAACAAAATTACCAGTGTAATCATGGCGATATTTGCTATCGCCCTGATTTACATGGGAGGACAACTCCTGCTGGTGGGAGGCAGTGCATTCTATGCGCTAATCGGCGTGGGCGTTCTGCTCAGCGCTATCCTGCTGTTTATGAACAAGCGCAGCGCGCTGACGCTCTATGCGCTGCTGATGTGGATCACCCTGTTCTGGATTATCTGGGAAGTGGGCTTCGATAAGTGGCAGTGGATCCCGCGCGGCGACCTGTTTGGCGTGCTGGGCGTCTGGCTGGCACTGCCGTGGGTGGTCCGTTCGCTCTATCAGGGACAGCGTCGTTTCCATCCGTTTTTGGGTGGTACGGTTATCCTGATGGTGCTGCTGGTGATCGGTCTGTGCTTCTACGATCCGGTTCCGCAGCACCGCACTATCAGCAACGCACGCACGCCATCAGCCACTGACGGTGCTGCCGATGAGTGGAGCGCCTACGGCGGGACCACTGACGGCCAGCGCTTCTCGGCGCTGAATCAGATCACTAAAGACAACGTGAAAGATCTGGAAGTCGCGTGGACCTATCATACCGGCGATCTGCGTCAGGGTGATGATGCCACCGAGTACACTTTTGAAGCGACGCCGCTGAAAGCCAACGGCATGCTTTACTTCTGTACTCCGCATAACGAAGTCCACGCGCTCGACCCGGAAACCGGTGCGGTGAAGTGGAAGACTGCGCCGGATAAAAACCGCTCTTATCTGCAGCAGCACCAGACCTGTCGCGGCGTCAGCTACTTCGACGCGGGCCAGTCAGCGCAGCCGCAGAGCAGCGCACAGCCGGCCCTGTGCCGCAAGCGTATCTTCAACGCCACCACCGATGCCCGCCTGATTGCGCTGGATGCCGATACCGGTAAAGCCTGCGCCGACTTCGGTGATAACGGTGTGGTGAACCTGCGCGCTAACATGGGCGATGTACGTCCTCATGCGCTGATGCAGACCGCTGCGCCACTGGTTGCTGGCAATCTGGTGATTGTCGGTGGCTCCGTGATGGATAACGGTTTCAACACCGGTAACCCGTCTGGCGTGATCCGTGCTTACGATGCGATCACCGGTCGTCTGGTGTGGAACTTCGATCCGGCCAATCCGGAGAAGACCGCGCCGGTAGAAGCCGCCGCCACCTATCCGCAGGATACCCCGGTTGCCTGGGCGACCCTGAGCGCTGACCTGAAAAATGGCCTGGTGTACGTGCCGTTTGGCAACGCCTCGCCGGATGAAGTTGGCATTGAGCGTGACCCAAACAGCAATACCGAGAAGTTCCGCGATGCGCTGGTGGCACTGGATCTGAAAACCGGTGCCTTCAAATGGCGTTATCAGAGTTCAAACCACGATCTGTGGGACCGTGACAATCCGTCACAGCCTTCGCTGATTGATATCGACTATCAGGGCAAGTCACAACCGGCGGTAATCCTGCCGACCAAAACCGGCAACCTGTTTGTGCTGAACCGTCTGACCGGCGAACCGGTGTATCCGGTGGAGCAGGTTAAGGTCTCAACTGACGGCATCAAAGGCGAGCAGTATGCCGCCACTCAGCCGGTTTCCAGCCTTAACTTCATTCCACAGCCGCTGACTGAAAAGTCGATGTGGGGCATCACGCCGTTTGACCAGATGAGCTGCCGGGCCGATTTCCGTGAGCTGCGTTACGACGGTAATCCGTGGACGCCGCCAACTGAGAAAGGCTCGCTGATCTTCCCGGGCAACATCGGGGTGTTCAACTGGGGCTCGGTGGCCGTTGACCCGCAGCGTCAAATGCTGATTGCTGCGCCAGTCCGTCTGGCCTACAAATACAATCTGATCAAGCGCACGCCGGAAACCGAAACCCAGCGTACCTTCACCAAAGATGGTGCGCCGTACTGGAATGAAAACTTCCACGGCGACTATGCGATTCACATCCAGCAGCTGGCCTCTGGCCTCGGCATTCCGTGCATCGCGCCACCGTGGGGACGTATGGTCGGTGTCGATCTGAAAACCGGCAAAACCGAATGGCTGCGTCGGGTTGGTAACACCAAAAACCTGAAAACCAGCTTCCTGCCGGGCCGTTTCCCAATCGGCTTCCCGATGGGGATGGTGGCACACGGTGGTCCGTTACTGACCGCTGGCGATCTGGTGTTCCACGGTGCGACGGCGGATAACTTCTTCCGTGCCTATGACAGCACCACCGGCGAGCTGCTGTGGCAGACCGAACTGAGCGCTGGCGCGCAGGCCACGCCATCCACCTTTATGGGTAAAGATGGTAAGCAGTACGTGGTCATTGCAGCCGGCGGACACGGTTCGCTCGGCACCACGGCGGGCGACAGCGTCGTCGCTTTCCGCCTGAAGTAACCTGACAGGCTGAGCGCCGCTGGCTGGCGCTCAGCTTTTTTCCTTCCTGATCCCGCACCGTTTTTTTCATCTTCATCCCGTCAGCCCCTTTCCAGATGTAAGCCCTTGTTGTGGCTGTTTTTTCCGCTACCTGTTCCGGCGCGTTATCTAATCACCCTGTGAAACTATTTCGTGATGGCTCTCTCAGTTCAGAGATTCAGCACCGCTGTGACGCTTGCGCAGCCGGGCACAGAGAGTAGATTAATGCATAACTTCACAAATAACCGTGAATATGGAAAGTACATCACAAGTCGCTATCTGAAGGATTGATCCCCATGTCCGAACTGAAATTCGCCACCCGTCTTAACTCCTTCGCCTCGGGCGCTCATCTCTACTGGCCCGATTTACCGGGCAAGCCGTCGGTGCTGCAGATGATTGCCCGTGCGGGTAAGGTGAAGGGCTTAACCCATCTCGATCTCAATTACCCACAGCACCTCACCAGTGACATCCCGACGCTGCGTCAGGCGATTGCCGACGCCGGTCTGGCCGTTAACGGCATGCAGATGCGCTGGGATGCGCCGCAGTTCAAAATCGGCGCCTTTACCCATCCGGATGCGAAGATACGCCGTGAAGCGATTGAGCTGACCAAGCGCGGCATTGATACCGGCCGGGAGTTTGGCTCACGGCTGATGACGCTGTGGATGGGGCAGGATGGTTTCGATTACTGCTTCCAGGCGGATTACAAGAAGATCTGGGAAGACGCGGTCAGCGCGGTACGTGAAGTGGCGGAATATGCGCCGGACGTTGACGTCAGCATTGAATACAAACCCAACGAGCCTCGGGCGTACAGCATTTTCCCTAACGCCACCACCTGCCTGCTGGCGGTGGAAGAGGCGGGCTGCCCGAACCTTGGCATTACGCTCGATTTCGCCCACGTGCTGTTTGCCAATGAGATCCCGGCTTACGCTGCGGCAATGGTGGCACGCCGTTCCCGCCTGCTGGGGCTCGACCTGAACGACGGCTGGGGCAAACGCGATGACGGACTGATGGTGGGTTCGGTCAATCCACGCGCCACGCTGGAATTTCTCTGGCAGATGCAGCGTGACGGATACAGCGGAGCCTACTACTTCGATACCTTCCCGGATGCCAGCGGCCTTGACCCGATTCGTGAAGCGGAAAGCAATATCGCCACCGTCACCCGCTTACTGAGATTGTGTCAGCAGCTGGATGATAACGCGGCATTACAGGCGGCAATCGATCGCCAGGATGCAGTCGCGTCACAGCAGATCGTCAATGACATCATGCTGGCGCGCTAACGGCTTCAGCGCCGATAAAACAAAAAACCTCTACCCAACACCCGAGAAGAAAAGGCCATTGTATGAAGAAACTCCTGCTCGCCGTCATCGCTTCCTCACTGCTGTGCAGCACCGTCTATGCGGCGGAACTGGCTCCGCTGCAGTCCGACACTGAACCGGATCGCACTGACTGGACCCAGCTTGATACCAAATATGGCGCTCTGCCCAAAGCGGACAAATCGCTGAAAATTGGTGGGGTATCGAAAACCCTGACCAATGAATACTGGCGCTCGCTCGGCCAGGGTTATCAGAACGTGGCGAAAAAATATGGCTTCACCGTTGCCTATCAGGCGGCAGCCAATGAAGACGATCAGCTCGGCCAGCTGTCGATCGCCGAGACCCTGATCTCGCAGGGTTTTAACGGCCTGCTGGTCTCGCCGCAGACCGACATCAACCTCGAACCGGCACTGGAGACCGCCAACAGCAAACATATCCCGGTGGTTAACGTTAACGATGCGGTGATGCCCAATGCGCAGTATTACGTGGGTAACGTGCAGAAAGACAACGGCGTGCGGGTAGCCAAATGGTTTATTGAGCATCATCCGCAGGGCGGCAAAGTGGCGGTGATTGAAGGGCAGCCGGGCGTCTACGCCGCCGGACAGCGTACCCGTGGTTTCAAAGAGACGTTGCAGGCCAACGGCAAATTCACCCTTGCCGCCAGCGTACCGGCCAACTGGAGTCGCGAGCAGGCGTTTAACGCCGCCTCGACCATTCTGCAACAGCACCCGGATCTGATCGGGTTCTACGCCAACAACGACACCATGGCGCTTGGCGTGGTGGAAGCGGTACGGGCGCAGAACAAAGCGGCGCAGGTAGCGATTTTTGGTACCGACGGTATCTCTGACGCCTACGCCTCGATCAAGCGCGGCGAACTGACCGGCACGGTGGACAGTTTCCCGGTGCTGACCGGCGAAGTGGCGATGGATGTGATGATTCGCCTGATCAACGGCCAGAAACTTTCACGGGTGATTTCAACTCCGCAGGCGCTGATCACTAAAGAGAACGTCGAGGCCTTTTCGACCAAAGACAACACCCGGTTACGTCAGCTGCTGACTCAGCAGTAAGCCAGGCGGAGCGCCCATGGAACAGAATCGTTTAATGATGCGTGGCATCAGTAAAACCTACGGCAACGCCGCCGCACTGCAGAACGTTGATTTTTCAGTGCGGCCCGGCGAAGTGCATGCCCTGATTGGTGAGAACGGGGCCGGCAAATCAACGCTGCTCAACATTCTCTCCGGCGTGCGGGCGGCGGACAGTGGCGAAATCAGCGTCAACGGGCAGGCGGTGCAGATGAAGAATCCGCTCAGCGCCCGCCACGCCGGTATCGCGATGATTCATCAGGAGCTGCAGCACGTTCCGGAACTTTCGGTGGCGCAGAATATGTTTCTCGGTCGTCCGCTGACCCGAGCCGGCGGCTGCTGGGTGGATAAAAGCGCCCAGCTGGCACGAGCGACGCTGATCCTGAAAACGCTGGACCCGAGCATCGATCCCAGCACGCCGATTAAGAATCTCAAGGTGTCGCAGCAGCAGATCGTTGAAATTGCCCGCGCGCTGCTCGATGACGCCAAAATCATCGCCATGGATGAGCCGACCTCCAGCCTGACGCCGACCGAGTTTGACCGGCTGGCCGAGCTGATTGCCGACCTCAAGTCGACCGGCGTCTCCCTGATCTACGTGTCACACAAGATGAATGAGATTTTCCGGGTCTGCGATCGGGCCACCATCATGCGTGATGGCAGGCAGGTTGGGGTGGTCAATATCTGTGATGAGGATGAAGAGAGCATCGTTGCCAAAATGGTCGGGCGTAAGATCGACAAGCTCGATCACCAGGCGTTCGTCAGCGACCGCGAAGTGCTGCGGGTGGAGAACCTCGGACGCGGCAATCAGGTCGTGGCGGCGAACTTCAGCGTGCGGGCCGGTGAAGTACTGGGCATTGCCGGGCTGGTCGGCGCTGGCCGTACTGAGCTGCTGAAGCTGATTGCCGGCATCGACAAACGCACCAGTGGTACGGTGAGCGTGAACGGCAATCCGGTAAAGAACCATAACGTGCGTGCCGCCATCAAAGCCGGCATCGGTCTGGTGCCGGAAGACCGCAAAAAAGAGGGCATCATTAAAGAGCGGGCGGTGAAGATGAATATGGCGCTGCCCTCGATGCACCATTTCACCGTCGGCGGCTTGCTCAGCCAGGCGCGGCTGAACCGCAAAGCGCAGACGGTGATGGGCGATCTGAAACTGCGACCGCTGGATATCGGGAAAAGCATCGGCACGCTGAGCGGCGGTAATCAGCAAAAAGTGATTATTGGTCGCTGGGTGGCGGCGGATGCCAGCGTGTTTTTATTTGATGAACCGACCCGCGGTATTGATATCGGTGCCAAGTCCGAAATTTACCATTTAATTGAAAAACTGGCTCAGGCGGGCAAAGCCATTGTGGTGGTCTCGTCTGAAATGACCGAAATCATGCGGATCGCCGACCGGGTGCTGGTGATGCGTGAAGGGCGGATTACCCAGGAATTAACCGGCAGCGCGATCACCGAAGAGAATATTGCCCGCTTTGCCATTAAACAGATTTAACCGACTGCCTGACCTCTTATCGGACCCTATTGAAGGTTATAACTATGATGACTCAGACGACTCCCCAGGCGGGTGTGCGCATGCCCGCACTGCTGAAATTTAATCTGCGTGACGCCGGTACCTTAATTGGATTATTAATTATCGTGGTGACATTTTCATTTCTGTCGCCGGTATTTTTTACCCTGCCTAACCTGCTGAATATTTTGCAGCAGTCCTCGATTAACGCCTTAATCGCGCTGGGGATGACGCTGGTGATTATCTCCGGCGGTATCGACCTCTCGGTCGGTCCGACCGCGGCGCTGTCGGCGGTGCTGGGCGCGACCCTGATGGTGGCGGGAGTGCCGGTGCCGCTGGCGATCCTCGCTACGCTGGGCGTCGGGGCGCTGTGTGGCCTGTTCAGCGGCACGCTGATTGCCTATGCCGGTCTGCAACCCTTTATCGTCACGCTTGGCGGACTGTCGCTGTTCCGGGCCATCGCGCTGATTTACACCGGCGGCAATCCGATCTTCGGGATTCCACTGTCGTTTCGCAGCGTGGTTAACAGCACCCTGTTCGGGGTTCCGATGCCGATTGTGGTGGTGGCGGTGATTGCGCTGCTGCTGTGGACGGTGATGAACAAAACTCCGCTGGGCGAATACATTCTGGCCATCGGTGGCAACGAAGAGGCGGCGCGGGTCGCCGGGGTACCGGTGAAGCGCACCAAAGTCACGGTCTATATCTTCTCTGGTCTGCTGGCCTCACTGGCTTCGCTGATCCTGATTGGCCGACTGGGCGCGGCGGAGCCCACCATCGGTAACCTGTGGGAGCTGGATGCTATCGCGGCGGCGGCGATTGGCGGTGCCTCGCTAATGGGCGGTAAAGGCAGCGTGTTTGGTACCCTGATTGGCGTGATTATCCTCGGCGTGTTACGTAATGGCTTGACCTTACTGAACATTCAGGCCTTTTATCAATTGCTCGCTACCGGCCTTATTATTATCATAGCGATGTTGATTGACCGGGCGACCCGAGGCAAGTAATGAAGCAAGATCCGCGAGCCATTGGTGCTCAGATTCGTATGCGTTTGCCCCAGCTGACGCCGCTAGAACGCCGTGTTGCTGAAGCGATTATCGCCAGAACTGATATTACCGAGCAGTCGTCATTAAAAGAGATTGCCGGTGAGAATAATGTCTCTGAGGCGATGATCGTTAAGATCACTAAAAAGCTTAACTTCACCGGCTTCCGGCATTTCAGAAGCAGCCTGATTTATTACAATCAGTCTGAGGTGGCGGGACTGCATGCGGAAATTGAGCCGGATGACTCGTCGGAACAATTGCTGGCAAAAGTATTCAGAACCTCTATTCAGGCAATCGAAGAAACGCTGTCGATTCTGGATGTCTCTGAATTTAATCGCGCGGCAGACATTATCTTTAAAGCGCGTCATATCGATCTGTATGCGGTGGGAGGATCGGCGGCGGTTGCGCGCGATCTCTCACACAAGATGCTTAAGATAGGCATTAAGTCGACCGCCTATGATGACGCCCACATTATGCTGATGTCCGCCGCGGTGTTATCTGATGACGATGTGGTTATCGCCATCAGTCATTCGGGTGCCACGCGTGCCGTGAACGATCCGGTGAAACTGGCGGGACGGAATGGCGCGAAGGTGATCGCCATTACCAATTATGCCGAATCACCGATTGCCCGCAGCGCGCACGTGGTCCTCAATTCAACGTCTCAGGGATCGCATCTGTTAGGTGAAAACGCCGCGTCACGCATCGCCCAGCTGAATATTCTGGATGCGCTGTTTGTCGCTATCGCGAAAAAAGATTTAAAGCGGGCGGAGAAAAACCTGATGAAAACCCAGCATGCGGTTCAGGATCTGCGGGAATTCTAGCTATGAGCAAAATTGCAGTCACCGGCAGTCTTCATTACGACATTATGCTGGACGCGCCACATCGTCCGGAGAAAGGCGAAACGGTGATGGGCAGCGCCTGTCACTATAAGTTTGGCGGCAAGGGCGGGAATCAGGCGGTAGCGGCAGCCCGCGCTGGCGCAGCGGTGCGCTTTGCCGGAGCGGTAGGCAGCGATCCGCAGGGCCGCTTTCTGCTTGAGCAGCTGCTTCAGGCGGGCGTGGATTGCGCCGCGGTTACCACCCTCGATCATCTGCCGTCGGGCATGAGCGTGGCGATTACCGATGCCGAAGGTGACTATGGCGCGGTGGTGGTCTCTAACGCCAATCAGCACATTGCGCTGTCGGCGTTTGACCAGCCGGGCTTCTGGCAGGATGTGACGATGCTGGTGCTGCAAAATGAAGTGCCGGAATCGGTCAATCTGCGGGCGGCGCAGGCGGCCCGATCGCGTGGCATTGCGGTGTGCGTCAATGCTGCGCCGGCCAGAACGCTGTCGGCGGAGTTTGAACGCTGTATCGATCTGCTGGTGGTGAATGCGATTGAAGCGCGCGATATGTGTCAGATCGGCGTGCAGGATCTGGCTTCTGCGCGGGCCGCAGCCGAGGCGCTGGGCAGACGTTTTGCGCGGGTGGTGGTCACCGCTGGTGAACATGGCGTGGCGTATAGCGAGGCGGGCCACAGCGCGAGTCTGGCGGCGCAGAAAGTGACGCTGGTCAGCACGCATGGCGCGGGCGATTGCTTTGTCGGGGTGTTGTGTCAGCGCTTAAGCGACGGGGCAACGCTGTCGGCGGCGGTTCATGAGGCGAACCAGGCGGCGGCAGAGCACGTTTCGCGACTGCCGCACTGATTAGCCAGCGTGCAACGTCAGTGACGCTGCACGCTTTACCTTACGACGCGACTTTTACCACCGTTTTACCGAAGTTTTTGCCGTTCAGCATATCGATAAACGCCTGTGGCGCCTTCTCCAGTCCCTCAATCAGATGCTCGCGATAGTGGATTTTTTTGCTTTCCACCAGCGGACGCATCGCCTCAAGGAATTCCGGATAACGATCGCCGTAATCCTGGAAGATGATAAAGCCCTGCATGCGGATCCGGCGTTTAAGAATGCCCGCCATGATCAGCGAAGTGCGGTCCGGGCCGGGCGGCAGCTCACGCTGGCTGTAGGCAGAGACCAGACCACAGACCGGCACGCGCGCCGCCGTATTCAGCAGCGGGAACACCGCATCGAACACTTTGCCACCCACGTTCTCAAAGTAGATATCAATGCCGTCCGGACAGGCATTTTTCAGCTGCTGTTCAAAATCGGCGCTGTGGTGATCGAGACAGGCGTCAAAGCCCAGCGTTTCCACGGCGTAACGGCACTTCTCTTCGCCACCGGCAACCCCAACTACCCGGCAGCCATGCTGTTTGCCTAACTGGCCAACCGTCGCCCCGACCGGTCCGGTCGCCGCTGCGACGACCAGGGTTTCACCGGCTTTCGGCTGACCGATATCCATCAGGCCCATGTAGGCGGTGAAGCCTGGCATCCCGAGAATGCCCAGCGCCCATGACGGGTGCGGCAGATCGTTGCCCAGCTTCGCAATCTCTTTGCCATTCGAGACCGCATATTCCTGCCAGCCGCTTTGTGCCAGTACCCAGTCACCGGTCTGGAAATCACTGTTTTTTGATTCGGCAACCTGACAAACGGTCCCGCCAACCATCGGCTGATCCAGCTCGGCCGGCGCGGCGTAGGATTTACCGTCATCCATGCGGCCACGCATGTAAGGGTCGAGCGACAGGTAAACGGTGCGCAGCAGCACTTCACCGTCTTTCAGCTGCGGGATTGGCTGCGTCACATAGCGGAAATTCTCTTTGGTCGGCTCGCCGTGGGGGCGAGAAGCCAGTAACCAGGCGTGATTCTGATTCGCGTGTTCAGTCATGCTGTCATCCTTTTATGGCTGGGCAATGCGCGTTGCATTGCCGGGTGAACGTCGACCAAGTGTAGATGATATCTGACGGGCTGCGTTTAGCGCTGTGGGCGGTAAGGGCGCTGGCTTCGGCAGCAGAATGCCCGCTGATGCTTGCCCGGCGCGGCGCGAACGGCGGCGGACCGATTGCATTAGCGACGGCAAAATGGTGTGATGAATCATCGTGACAGAGACAGCCGCTGGCAAAAAAGGGACGGCAGAATGGCGCTACATTCCTCAGCGTGGTTCAGTTTTAACGGCATTGAATGCTCGCAGGTCAGCGCCCGCGACGCGGTTTTTCCACGTCATCTGCATGATGAGTATGTGATCAGCGCCAACCTGACCGGCGTTGAACAGATCTGGCTGGCAGGCAAAACCGCCGAGGTGAAGGCCGGGCAGGTCACCGTATACAATCCGGCCACGCTGCAGGCCTCGCGCTTTGATCGCCACGGAGTGAGCTTCATCAGTGTGCATCTGCCACAGTCGCTGCTTCAGAGCCTTGCCCGCGCGCACAACCTCAACAGTCACCAGCAGGCTCCGGCGTTACGTGAAGGGGTGCTGGATGAACCGCGTCTGTTTAACGCCTTATGTGCCTTCGCCGGGGCGAGCCGGGAAGATGACCTGGCGGATCAGCAACAGCGGCTGCTGTCGCTGTGTGGTGAACTGCTGCAACCCGAACAGCCCGCTGATCCGGCGGAGCATCGGCTGGTGGCCGCGGTCAAAGCGCAACTGAATGCGGTGCTTGATAGCAAACCTTCGCTCGACCATCTGGCCCGCCAGGCGGGTGTGAGCAAGTATCACCTGGTACGCTGCTTTAGCCGCCATACCGGTCTGCCGCCGTTGCAATATCATATGCAGCTACGTCTGCACCGGGCCCGTCAGCTGCTGCGTAACCGGGTCCATCCGCTGGAGGCGGCGCTGGCGCTGGGCTTTTACGATCAGAGCCATTTCATCAATGCCTTCCGGAAAGTGATGGGCGTGACGCCGCACGACTACGCCCGGCACACCGCTTACGGCAGCATAAATTCCCGATAGCCAGAGACGATCACGTAGACAGCGAAATAGCTGAAGATGATGGCCGAGGCGATGGCGCAATATTTCAGTAAGCGCTGACCCAGTGCCCGGCCGCCCAGATGCCCGACCAGGCACAACGCGCAGGTCCAGAGTAGGCCAGCGATGAAGAAGCCGCCGAGAAAAGCGGATGAGGTGGCCGCGCTCTGCTGACCGATGCGGGAAATCAGCGCACCGCCAACGGTGGCGAACCACAGAATTGCACTCGGCGAGGAGAGCGCCAGCAGCACGCCACGGGAAAATTCACGCTTCAGCGGACGCGGCGGCGCGGCTGTCTCCAGACCGACCGGCGCAGCGGGACGTGCGGCGGCAATCGCCATTTTGACCGCGAACCACAGCAGCATAACGCTGCCGCCAATCCACAACACCCAGCGTACCGCACTGAACTGCAACAGCACCGCCATGCCGGAGAGCGCCAGCAGCGCGTACACCAGATCGCCGACGCAGGTCCCGATGCCCAGCCAGAAACCCTGGAAATAGCCGCGCTGCATCGCCAGGGTAATCATCGCGATGTTCGCGATACCGATATCGAGGCACAGCGACAGGCTCAGCAGAAAGCCATTAGAAAACGGCATCATGCGGCACCGCCCGGCAGGGTGAATAGGGTGAGGAGTAAGGCTGGCATCAGGCTTCCTGTTAGCAGTAAAAAGGAAACCCGATTTCATCACCGGCGGGCGAGAGGCATATTGGAAAAAATTGCGGATTCACTCCGGCCGGGCCAGCCACGCTGCGCGCGACAGCGCATAAAGCTGGCTCGGTGCAGCATCGGCGACGTCCTGAATCTCACTGATATAGCGCAGTCCGACTTTCTCCAGCACTTTAATCGACGCCTGATGGTGTTTTCTGACCCGCGCTTCAATGGTACTTAACGCCAGCGCCGTAAAGCCATAACCGACGGTGAAGCAGGCGAATTCCGTGGCGTATCCCTGGCCCCAGGCGGCGGTTTCAAAGCGGTATCCGAGATTATTCATCCGCCGTTCATCCTGCAGGTGCACGCTCAGGCCGCCAAAACCAATCGGCTTATCGGGATGCGCCTGACGGGCAATCGCCCAGCGGCCGAAGCCGTCATCCTGCCAGCCCTGTAGCCATGCCTGTAGTACGTCATGGGCCTGCTGGCGATCGCGCAACGGACCGGCCGGATTAAAGGTGTTGGTGGCCGGATCGCCATAGATTCGCCACAGGTCGGCTTCATCTTCTGGCCGGACCGGCCGTAGCAGTAAACGTTCAGTGTGCAGCATGTTATCAGCCTCGGCGGGATGCGGTTGCGCACCCGGCGTAACGGGGAGATCAGGATGCTGTGATAAATAACAGTAAACCCGAAGGAGAGAAAGCGATGAATATTCAACAACTGCGTATCGCGCGGCCGGTGGCCGATCTGAACCGAAGCAGCAGGATGTATTGTCACGGCCTGGCGCTCAGCCCGATTGGCGCGTTTGATCAGCATCAGGGATTCAGCGGCGTGATGCTGGGTCGGGTCGATTTAAACTGGCATCTGGAATTTACCCGCTGTGATGCGCATCCGCTGACGCCGCAGGTTTCCGACGACGACCTGCTGGTGCTCTATATTCCGGCCCGAGAACAGTGGCTGACCCACTGTCAGCGGATGGATCAGGCGGGATTCCAGCGGCGGCCGGCCTTTAATCCGTACTGGGATCGGCAGGGAGTAACCTTCCTGGATGCCGATGGCTATCGGGTGGTGTTGCAGCACGCCGCCTGGCAACCCTGACTACTCTGGCTGGCGCGTCTCGTGCAGGTGCCGCCACAGCAGCCGCTCACCCTGGAGCGTAAACAGCACGCTGGACCAGCGGACAATGGGCGTCTGGCCCGGCTGGTGGTGATGCTCACGGTATAACACCACCGCGCCCTGCGGCCATTCCGCCAGTAAGGTCAGCCGATCGAGCGTAATCTGCAAGCCTGGCCGGGCGCCGCGCTGGCTGCTGAACATCGCGCTCAGCGCGGCGTAATCAATGGCGGTGCCGCCGAGGGTAATCATAGAGAATTCAGCATCAAAACGGCTCAGCAACGCGTCGCCGCTGCCTTCACTCAGCCAGGCTTCAATCGCCTGATGCGCGTCGATGACTTCACGAAAATAACGGTTCATACAGACTCCTTGTGGGGGGATAAACGCCGGACGATGGCACGGTTATCAAGGCCAAAGCTGGCCAGAATTGGCAACAGGCTGATCAGCGCGGCGCTGTAAAAGGTCAGCTGGTAAGCCAGAGATAACGCCAGATGGGCGGAGAGCAAATTAAGCAACAGGCTCAGCAGCGCCACGCCAAAGCAAAAGCTCAGCTGGCGGTTAACCGTCCACAGGGCGCTGGCGTGCGGCAGCGCGTCGTCGTCGGTCTCAAGAAATGCGCTGCTCTGAGCGGTGCTGCTGCACAGGCTGCCGCCAGCCCCCATCAGGGCAAAGGCCAGCATCAGTCCGGGCAGCGGAACCGGGGCGGTGACCTGCGCCAGTACGCCTATTCCCAGTGCCTGAAGCAGACAGCCGGTGACGATCAGCGGGCGCGGGCCGATGTGATTGAATCGTTTACCGGTCAGCACGATCGCCAGTCCCGACGCCAGTGACCACGGTAGCATCAGCATGCCGCACGCCACCGGCGTCAACCCGAGCTGCGCCTGCAGATAGAACATGGCGATCAGGCTGATACCGATAAACATGCCCGGAACGCACTGATAGACCGTCATGGCGAAGCGCATCAGCTGACCGGGATGCATCGGCAGCAGCGGATGGGCATGGCGACGGCTACTGCGGATAAACAGGGCAGCCAGCAGCCCGCCGGTCAGCAGCAGCGCCACTGCCTGCGGCCGTCGGGCCGGCTCGCTGATCCAGGTTAATCCCAGTAACAGTGCGGCCAGCGCGCCACAGCCGCTGAGCAGGCCAGTCACATGCAGCGGCGGCCGGATGGCGGGCAGTGGCTCGCGTTTGATCCAGCAGGCGGCCAGTAACAGCGTCAGCAGTGAGACGGGCAGGCTGACCATGAAGATGCCGCGCCAGCTAAGCGTTGTCACCAGCAGGCCGCCCAGCGAGGGTGATAACGCCGGCGCTAACAGGCCGACCAGCATCACCGCCGCTGACAGTCTGGCGCGTTGCTGTGGCGGATAGAGACGCCAGGTCAGCGCCTGGCCGACCGGGATAATCAGGCCGCCGCCGATGCCCTGAACGACCCGCCAGCCGATCAATGCCGCCAGGCTGGGTGCCAGTCCTGCGCCAGCGGTTGCTACGCTGAACAACAGTAAGGAGATCAGAAATACCCGTCGCGCGCCGATACGCTGGCTTAACCAGGCGCTAACAGGGATGACTAAGGTCAGGCCAAGAATATAGCCGTTGCTCACCCAGGCCAGCTCTGCCACCGAGGCATGCAGGCTGTGACCGATAGTCGGATAGGCGACGCTGCCGATAAACAGGGTGATCAGGTCGATAAAAAAGCCGAGCAGGAATACCGTGGCGACTTTACTGCGATAGGTCATAAGTGGGCTCTCCGGAACGATGAGCACACTTTAGGCGCGGCAGAATGTCAGATAAACCCCGGATTCAGCGATATACTGTCAACGCTTTTTTGACAATAAGGATGATGCCGATGCTCAATCTACAGCGGGTGGCGATGTTTGTGGCGGTGGTGGAGAGCGGCAGTTTTACCGCCGCCGCGGCCTCGCTTGGCCAGACTAAAGCGGCAGTAAGTTTCAGCCTGCGGCAGCTTGAAGCGGAACTGGGCGTGAGCCTGCTGCTGCGTACCACCCGGCGGCTGGCGTTGACCGCGGCAGGCGACACCTTTTACCGGCGCAGCGTAACGCTGTTGCAGGATGCGCAGGGAATGCTTGACGACGTGCAGCGCGATCACCGTGGATTAACCGGCGAGCTGCATATCACCAGTACGCCGGAATATGGGGTGCAGATGATTATTCCGGCGCTTACTGCCTTTCAGCGGCGACATCCCGATTTGCGTATCCGGCACGTCGCTTCGACCGCGACCGACGATCTGATTTCCGGCCGTTTTGATGTGGCTATCCGGTTGGGCCGGTTAGCGGATTCCACTCATCGGGCGGCGCTGCTGGATCGATTTGCGATACTGCCGGTGGCCTCACCTGAATGGCTGAACCACCATCCGGTTGACTCGCTGAGCGCGCTGGCGCAGGCCGACTGGATTGTGCATAACCGGCTTACCGACCCGCTGCGCTGGCAGCTTAGCGGTCCGGACGGTCAGCGGGTACCGTTTGAGATAACCCGGCCGGTCAGGTTTTCAGCGGACAGCGCGGCGGCACTGATGGCATTTGCGCTGCAGGGTAATGGGGTCGCGCTGCTGCCGGCGTGGCTGGTGAGTGAGGCGATTGAACGCGGCAGTCTGTGTCATCTGCTGCCGGATTACGCTTTTCCGATGCAGGGCATTTATGCCGTCTATCCGGATACCCGACACGTTGCGGAAAAGGTGCGCGGCTTTATCGACTTTTTACGTCAGCGGATCGCCTTAAGCGCTGGACAGGGCAGCTAAACGGGTAAAGTCTGTTAGCTGCTCACTCATCTCACATCACCCAGCCCGGAGAGAACCATGAACCTGCTCTGCCTTCATACTGCGGCCAGTAATATCGCCATTTTTGACGACGCTGCCGCCTCGCTGTCTACCACTACACCGCCGCTTAACCACCTGGTGATGCCCGACTGGCTGGCAGAGGCGGAGCGCAGTGGCGGCATGACGGCGGAATTACGCGC
The DNA here is from genome assembly GCF_053474785.1 of Pantoea sp. PGP6. NCBI lineage: Bacteria > Pseudomonadati > Pseudomonadota > Gammaproteobacteria > Enterobacterales > Erwiniaceae > Pantoea > Pantoea sp. PGP6. The sequence continues at coordinate 2,266,309 of NZ_JBQBMA010000001.1, read as the reverse complement.
CCGGATCGCCCGGCTGATTGATGCCTTGCTGCCGCAGATGGATGCGATTGTGATTACCTGCTCAACCCTGGCACCGGTCGCCGATGATTTTGTCGCTGCCGGTCAGCATGGCTGGGTGCTGCGTAGCGATAAAATGCTGGCCGAAGCGCTGCAGCGTCATCAGGGACCCTCGGTTGCGCTTTGTGCTGCGGAATCGACGCTGGAAGCGACCCGATCATTGTTTTGCCGGGCAGGGAGCGAGGTTGAGGTCCGGCTGGTGGAGGGCGCCTGGGCAGCCTTTAAAGCCGGTGATAGTGCGGGTTATTTTGCCCTGATTGCAGAAGCGGCGCAGCAGGCTTATCAGCAGGGCGCAGGTCAGGTGGCACTGGCGCAAAGCTCGATGACACCAGTGGCGCAGCAGTTTGCTGTCAGCCAGCGGCCGCTGACCGCGCCGCATCTGGCTTTACAGGCCTGTTACGCCCTCAGATAAGGGTGACGCCGTGGGCGGTCAGTGCCTGACGCAGCGGCTCGCCCGGCGGCGTATCGATCACCAGCGTACTGGCCAGCGAGAGATCGCCAATCGCAAAGGCTGAAGCGGAATTGAGTTTCTCGGCTGAGGCCATAACCACGGTTTCCGCCGCCCGACCGGCCAGCGCGCGTTTTACCGTAGCCTCTTCAAAATTACCGGTGGTAAAGCCTGCGGCCGGATGCACACCGGTAACCCCCATGAAAAACAGATCGGCATTGATGCGGTTGATCGATTCCAGCATCGCCGCGCCGACCGCCACTACTGAGTGTTTATAAAGCTGGCCGCCAATCAGGATCACCTCGACGCGCGGATGATCGGCCAACGCCAGCGCCACGCTCGGACTGTGAGTCACTGCGGTAAAATCCAGCGTCGCGGGCAACAGTCGCACCAGTTCAGCGCTGGTGGTCCCGCCATCGATCAGAACGATCTGTCCGGGCTGAATCAGCGCAACGGCTTTCTGCGCAATCGCCCGTTTTGAGTCGGTTTGCACGTTTTTGCGTGTTTCAAATCCCGCCAGCGCAGCGGAAACCGGCAGGGCACCGCCATGGACCCGCTGCAACAGTCCTTCGGCCGCCATTTCACGCAAATCCCGTCGTACAGAGTCCTCTGAGACACCAAATCGCTGGCTGAGGTCGCGCGACTGCACCTGCTTTTCGCTGGCGAGCAGGGCGAGGATCGCCTGTTTACGTTGTCCTGATAACATCAGTTTTTCTGCCTGTTTTTTCTTGATATTGCACGATTGTGCATGATAGCGTGACCGCTGTCCACTCATTGAGGAGATCACTATGCAGCAGAACCGTGACCGTGTGCGCATCATCAGCGAGCAGTTGCTGTCGGATAACTGGTACACCCTGAAGAAATACACCTTTTCGCTGTTACGGCGTGATGGGCAATGGCAGGAGCAGAGCCGGGAAGCCTATGACCGCGGCAACGGTGCGGTGGTCCTGCTGTATAACCGTGACAAAAAAAGCGTGGTGCTGACGCGCCAGTTCCGTTTTCCAATCTACCTTAACGGGCACGACGGCTTCCTGATTGAAGCGGCGGCGGGACTACTGGATAACGCCTCGCCGGAGACGCGCATTGTTGCCGAAGCCGAAGAGGAGACCGGTTTTCGCGTCACGCGGGTCGAGAAGGTGTTTGAAGCCTTTATGAGTCCCGGATCGGTTACCGAAAAGCTCTACTTCTTTATCGCTGAATATGCCGATCAGCAGCGCAACGGTGAGGGCGGCGGTATCGCTGAGGAGGGGGAAGATATTGAGGTACTGGAGATGGATTTTGACCAGGCGCTGCAGGCGATTACGGACGGTGACATCATGGATGCGAAAACCATCATGCTGCTGCAACATCTGCGTCTGAAGGGCATTCTTTAGCAATCTGGCTGGCAGGCCGCCTCACGACGGCCTGCCAGTGTGCTTATTCGTCGCGGGTCAGGATGCCTTTGACGTCGTGCGGTTCTGATCGCAGATACTGCGGCGGAACCCGGACTTTACCGTCCAGCGCGGCCGCTGCGTGCCACGGCCAGCGCGGATCGTAGAGAATACCGCGTGCCAGTGCCACCAGATCGGCTTCACCCTGCTGCAACAGATCTTCTGCCTGCTGTGGCTCGGTGATCAGACCAACCGCAATCACCGGAATGGATACCTGCTCACGAATATCGCGGGCAAACGGTACCTGGTAATTCGGGCCGACGCTGATTTTTTGCTTGTCAGACAAACCACCGCTGGAGACGTGAATATAGGCGCAGTTGCGCGCTTCCAGCTCGCGGGAGAAGGCGATCGACTGATTTACTTCCCAGCCACCCTCAACCCAATCCGTCGCCGAAATGCGCACGCCAACCGGTACTGACGCTGGCACCGCATCACGCACCGCCTGGAACACCTCCAGCGGGAAGCGCATCCGGTTTTCCAGCGAGCCACCGTACTCATCGCTGCGCTGGTTCGACAGCGGCGAGAGGAACTGGTGCAGCAGATAGCCGTGTGCGGCGTGCACCTCAATCAGCTCAATGCCAAGCTTTACTGACCGGCGGGCGCTGTCGACAAACGCCTGTTTTACCCGCGCCAGCGCGTCGGCGTCCATCGCCAGCGGTTTGGCTTCATCTTCGCTGTAGCTCAGCGCCGAAGGTGCCACGGTTTGCCAGCCCTCTGCTGCATCAGGCGCAATCTGTTTGCCGCCTTCCCACGGCACTGCGCATGACGCTTTGCGTCCGGCGTGTCCCAGCTGAATGCCAATCGGAATCGACGAGTAGCGACGGACATCCTCCAGCACTGACTTCAGCGCTGCTTCATTGTCATCATTCCACAGCCCTAAATCACCGGGAGAGATACGGCCGATATCTTCGACGGCGGTGGCTTCAATAATCAGCAAACCGGCGCCGGAAAAAGCCAGCTGGCCAAGGTGGATTCGGTGCCAGGCGGAGGCATTGCCGGCTTCGGCTGAATACTGGCACATCGGCGCAATCACAATGCGGTTTTCCAGCGCAAGTTCGCCCAGTGAGACAGGTGAAAAAAGTTGGCTCATGTTATCTCCATGGTTTTATGACTAACGTGACAGGGAATAACTATAGCGGGGGATTAGGCGGATTGGGGGCGGCGCAACGTGACATTTTATGACAGCGGGCAGGGTTGCTGCGGATTGCCGCCGCGCTTAAGGGGCTTGCCAGGGAGTCAGACGCTGAGTGTATCTATCCGGTGTGGCGATGATTTTCCGCACCGGTTATCCGCAAAGAGAACGGCCTGACTGCACCGTTCTTGCTGATCCGTCGCGGGATGAAAGTCAGACCTGCGCCATGCCGCCATCAACAAACAGTTCGGTGCCGTTGATAAAGCTGGCTGCATCCGAGGCGAGAAACGCCACCGTTTTGGCAACCTCTTCGGGTTTGCCCAGCCGACCGAGCGGGATCTGAGCCGCCAGCGCATCAAACAGTCCCTGTTGCTGATCTTCACTCACCAACCCGCCAAGGCCAGGCGTGCGGACCGGGCCGGGGCTGACGACGTTGACGCGAATGCCACGCTCTTTCAGATCCAGTGCCCACGAACGGGCGAAGTTACGCACGGCGGCTTTGCTGGCGCTGTAAACGCTAAAGGCCGCGGTGCCCTGAATCGAGGTGGTGGAGCCGGTCAGAATAATAGATGCGCCATCGACCAGCAGTGGCAAAGCTTTCTGCACGGTAAACAGCACGCCACGCACGTTGGTGCCGAAGATGCGATCAACATGCTCTTCGGTGATTGCCCCCAATGGCATCATGTCACCGCCGCCGGCGTTGGCGAACAGAATATCAAGCCGTCCAGCCTGACTGGCGATGCGGGCGTAAACCGTATCAAGGTCATGCAATTGCGAAGCATCGGCGCGGATGCCGGTGGCGGCGCTGCCGATTTCCGCGACGGCGGCATCCAGTTCAGCCTGGCGTCGGCCGGTGATAAAGACCTGCGCGCCCTGTGATGCCAGTTCGATAGCCGTCGCCAGACCAATTCCGCTGGTGCCGCCGGTGATCAGTGCAATCTTTCCTGCCAGTGATGGGTTCATCTGTTGCTCTCCGGATAAGGTAGGTTATAAAGCCGATGTGTCCCGGGCCGTTACGTTGCCCGACTGATGGCTACTGTAGAGCGGCAGGATTGGCAGATAAATCGGGTAAAATGAAAATAACTATCCACGGTGATGGATAATAAGGGGGAGAAAATGGATCAGTTACTGGCTATCAAAGCCTTCGCTCGGGTGGTGGAGAGCGGCAGTTTTACCCGTGCGGCTGACTTGCTGAATATGCCGAAAGCGACCCTCAGCAAGCTGGTCCAGCAGCTGGAAACCCATCTGTCGGTCAGGCTGCTCCAGCGCACCACCCGGCGGGTGACGGTAACCTCAGAAGGGCGGGAATATTATGAAAAATCGCTGCGTATCCTGCACGATCTCGACGATATCGATGCTTCGTTTAACGTGCTGCGCAGTAAACCGCGCGGGCATTTACGCATCGATATCGGCGGTTCCACCGCCCGGGAGGTACTGATCCCGCTGCTGCCTGATTTCTTTGCTCGTTATCCCGACATCACGCTGGATCTCGGGGTGGCCGATCGACCGATCGACCTGGTCAGCGATAACGTTGACTGTGTGATACGCGGCGGACCGCTGGTCGATTCTTCACTTATTGCCCGTAATATGGGGTACGCCACGCTGATTACCTGCGCCACGCCTGCCTATCTGAAAGCCTTTGGCGTGCCGGCGTATCCGGATGAATTGCGCAATGGTCACCGGCTGGTCAGCTATCTGTCACCGCAGAGCGGCAGGCCGTTTCCACTGCGTTTTGAACGCAACGGCGAGAAAATCGAGATCAAGAGTGCGCATCGGATTGGCGTAAATGAAAGTAATGCGCATCTGGCGGCGGGACTGGCCGGGCTGGGGATTATCCAGACCTTCAGCTACAGCCTTGGGGCACTTCTGCAACAGGGGGAACTGGTGGAAATACTGCGCGACTGGCGGCCAGCGGGCTATCCGTTTCATCTGGTCTATCCGCAGAATCGTCACGTTACGCATCGGTTGCGGGTGTTTATCGACTGGCTGGCGGAGTGTTTTCCGGCGCGGGTGGCGGGAGAGGGTTAATCCGGCACGGTCAGCGTGCCGGATGCGTTCAACAGGCTTAGTTACCGCGATAGGTTGAGTAACCGAACGGGCTCAGCAACAGCGGAATGTGGTAATGCTCGCCACTGGCCTCCATGTTGAACTCAACCGGGATTTCCGGGAAGAAGGTTTTCTGGTTGTTCTTTTTATAGAAGTCACCGGTTTTGAACACTACGCGGTAGCTGCCCGCGCTGGCGGTTTTATCCTGCGGGAACAGGGCGCTGATATTGACGGGGTTTATTTGCAGCAATAGTAGAGCGGTTGGCGACAGAGCGACAATTTGCGGCGGAAAATGTGAAATTTCCGAGGCGCATCCGTCAGAAGCCATGAGCCAGAACTCTACTTAGTTACATCATACATTTACTCTTTCAACTTACAGTCATCAGGCAGTGTGCGGATTGTAATGGCTGAACAGTCAGAAAAGCAGGGTCTTTACCTAAGTTTTGATTTTTTTAAACTTCTCAGAAAGGGTGCTTAGTGGCAGATAATTGATGCAGATAGCCGCAAGGTTGGCGGTTAAAGGCGAAGAATGCATGACAGCGTGAACGCATCATTTAAATAGCGCACTATTTGATAGTTTACAATTCAGCTCTGGCGTGTCATTGTCTTGCCAACCAGATAGCGCACTACTTAATAGCAAATTAATGGAGATCCTGTGATGAAAATGAAACTGACCGCCAGTGCATTATTGTTAGCCAGCCAGATGAGTACCGCGTTTGCTGCACCGACTGAAAACAGCCCACAACCGACCGCCGGCGTTGCCGCTTTTCTGACAGCGCTGAACAGCGGCGGTGGCAAACCGATTGAGCAGCTGTCGGTTAAAGACGCCCGAGCGGTGTTGACTGGCGCGCAGAAGGGCGCAGAACTGCCGCCGGCACAGGTTTCACAAAAGACCATTACTGTACTGGGCCAGCCACTGACGCTGACCATCGTTAAGCCTGAGCACGCCAGCGGTACATTGCCGGTGTTCATGTTCTTTCACGGCGGCGGCTGGGTGCTGGGTGATTTTCCGACCCATGAGCGGCTGGTACGTGACATAGTGAATGCTTCCGGCGCAGCTGCGGTATTTGTCAATTATCAGCCGTCGCCAGAAGCGCATTTCCCGGTGGCGATTACTCAGGCTTATGAAGCCACTAAATGGGTTGCCGAACACGGCGCTGAAATTGGCGTTGACGGTAAACGTCTGGCGCTGGTTGGCAACAGCGTTGGCGGTAACATGGTGGCTGCGGTTGCTTTGCAGGCGAAACAGTTTAAAACCCCAGCCATTCGTTATGACGTGATGCTGTGGCCGGTTACCGATGCGCGGTTTGATACCGCGTCCTATGATCGGTTTGCTGACGGACATTTCCTGACGAAGAACATGATGAAGTGGTTCTGGGATAACTACACCACATCAGAAAAAGATCGTAATAACATCCTGGCGTCGCCGTTGCGGGCAACGACCGCACAGCTGAAAGGGTTGCCACCGACGCTGATTCAGACCGCAGAACTGGACGTGTTACGTGATGAAGGTGAAGCGTTTGGTCGTAAGCTGGATGCAGCGGGCGTACCGGTTACCGTGACGCGTTATAACGGCATGATTCATGATTACGGTTTGCTGAACGCATTAAGCCAGGAACCAACGGTCAGAACGGCTATCAGCCAGGCCGGTGAAGAGCTGCGGTCACATCTGAAATAAGCAGGCCGGGCGGTATCATGATGCCGCCCGAATTACGTTTCACCAATACGGCATTTTCACCGCATGAGTGCTTCAGCAACCGTTAACATCGCAACACTAACCTTATACCGGTGGACTTCAGGCCAGCGCAAGCTGTTGAGATAATGTTTCCCGGAGGTTTCTGCGAGCAAATGAAGCCGAGAGGAAAGGGTGGTTACTTATTGATTTACAATAATAAAATCTCAATCAGATTAATTGATTTTCATTTTTGAAATTACATCGGCAGTTTGTCAGTGTAGTCATCTTCTCTGTTTAAGCATCATGGGCTGGCCGAGGCTAAATCAGCCGGCAGACGAGTTTTGTCGTTCGAAACACTGGAATGGTCAGACGAAAGGGTATAAATTTGTAGTATTGTTTACTGAAAGGTAATGTGGTTTCTTAAAATGACTCCGTCTGAAATCAAAGAAGCACAACACAAGCGTTATGATGAAAAAGCGGCAGCCATTGTCCGGGGTGAAGACGGATATAAACCTGCCGAGAAATCGCGCTACAGTAAATCCTGTAAACTTTCATCTAAGCATATCGTCAGCTTTTCCTGATGCTGTCTGATAAGGCAAAGCAAAATGAACCATCTTCCAGCAGATGGTTTTTTTATGTCACCTGATCCTGTCATCCCGCCTTTTGAACAAGCCTATATTCTCAATAAGAAATTGATTGATAAGGCTAATACTTTATCTGATCCCGTAATAACCGTGGGCGGACAAGCCATTCAGTACTGGGTTGCTTATTACCGGGAGCTTTACAGAGATGCTCTGCCAGATGCCCGTCTTGTTACCTCCGTAGATGTCGATTACGCCGCCCGACGCCATGATGTCGCTGCAATAGCTGCAGCTCTCGGTGTGGATCCGAATATGAATGAACAAGGACAGCCACCATCACTGGCACGATTTGCCCTGGTTGACCTTAAAACACAACAGATTAAAAACGTTGATGGCCGATTCTTTGCAGACCCGGATAGTCCTGAACGTCCAAACACGGTGGATGTTATCGATTTTCCATCAGGATTCAGCTACAAAGACTTTTCCGGCGATAGACTGCAGTTAAACACTGAGAGGTTTATGATTGAGCAAGATAGCGCCACATCTGCAGAATCACACGAACTTATCAGGATCATCAATCCGATCGCTTGTATCCGTGCAAGGTTAAGCAATCTTAGCGATTTGAAACGTAATCCGGCAATAGAAGTCGCTCGTATCAAAGCGATGATGCTTCCTGTTGTCTACTTTTTACTGGAGAAATTTGATGCAGTCACCGATCCCGCTGATGAAGCGGAAAGGTGTCCAGTCAGGTTTCGTGAGATGAAAGCCTACCTCGACGAGTTCTTCCGGATATCCATGCAGGAAACAAATATACGTGTTCAGGTCGAGCACAACATAAGCCTGCATCTAATTCTGGAGCAGCTTGCTGCGGTATTTGAAGCTGAGCCAGAAAGTTACTACGTGCCGCAAGCTTTCTGGACTAAAGAGTTGCCGATCAAAGCCGCGGCGCTGAAAAATAATGTAGCCAGAATTGGTCGGGATAAGCAGCGCCGTGCTGAACAACAACGGCAAAAAGAGATGCGTGGCAATAAGAAGTGAAACGCGTAACGAGGAGCGTTGAAATGGCTTACTGTCGACGGCACAGATGCGGACCTCATAGGCGAGGGATAAAATCGGGAAGGCAGAGGAAAGGGGATAATATGATCGCTGTGGCTGAGTCAGATATTGCCGTGTTAATACCTTATTTAACATAATATACATTATGCGCCTTTAGATAACCGCCTGATTATGATGGCCGGACATCGCTTGATTCTGCCGTTTACTCTCGTTCGACCCATGATCCTGACTGGCTCAATACCTTCTTTACTCTCAGACCAACCTATAGATCATTCCCCGGATTCTCTTTCTGCGTTCGCTGGCATAAACCGCTTTCCTCTGTGTCAGGAACGCCGTAACTCCAGCGATCATTCTGCAATCCTCTTTGCGACAACTTTCCCGTGCGACATCGTTCTCGCTCAACATGCTTTGCGGCCTCATCCTTTGATTCATCACGTCTTGCTTCCGTATGCTTTGCGGCAACCGTACTTCTGCAACGGCACGTTCGGTTGGCCACACCAGACGCAGCGGCAAACAATCTCCTGCACCATTGTTATTAAACGGCTCGACATCGTTACTGATTGTCGCGCTGCCAGATAAACCGCACTGTACCGGGCTTTGTCGTTGCTGTCTTCCTGCCAGCTAATGCCTACTAAACCGGCCTTTGCTACTGCAAACACGCTAAGTCACTGGCATTGCCCGATGAAGATTGTCTGCTTCCTTTACCGGCCAATCAGGATAAAACGGCTGAAACACCCCGCGATTTTGACAACGCTACGTGAATTCTGCGCCTGCCGCGTGACTACTGGGCCGCAGAATTTATCACAGCGCGTCATTTTATCGCTGGCTGAATTAGCGTCCGATGATAAAACCCGGCTGACATGACAACGGCTTTCAGGCAGGTTAAAGTTGCCGGCTTCGGCTGTGATCCTGATGAGGAAAAATGAAACGCTTATTTGTTTATGGCACGCTTTGCCCTGGCCGTGAGAATGCCCATATCCTGGAACAGATTGGCGGTGAATGGCTGCCCGGTTCGGTGACCGGCATTTTCTACCCGCGTGGCTGGGGTGCGGCGGCTGATTTCCCCGGCATCATTCTGGATGACCAGGCGTCACCCGTGCCGGGTTATCTGTTTATCTCCGATCGGCTCGACGAGCACTGGCCGATGCTGGATGAATTTGAAGATGGCTACGATCGGGTTGAAGTGACGGTTAACACCGGCAACAATCAGCAGTTAACCGCCTGGATTTACCAGCTGCAGCCGCCATTATCAGCCTGACGGCGCAGCCATCCCCGGCCGGTTTGCCCTGCGCACGCCCTGCTCTTTTAGCGTTTTTATCGCCGGTATTGATGCCGATCCTGTGGATGATGCCGATTGTGTATCGGGCCAGCGTGCAGCGCGGTAATGCCAGCCGCTTTGATTAATCGGTTACCCCGAAGCCCCCTTTATATCGACCTCTCATGCTGATTCGCAAAAACCAACAGGCACAATGTTTGATGACTTATTAACGGAACAACCAATGTATGATGTAACTAATACCCGTTATCGATCCGACTTTTCTCTGTTTTAACAACAGCCAGATGACCGGTTTGACGATTTCGTCATCTGACTGCCGATGTTCACTTCGCGACGGGTGGCGTACCGTGCGTGTGGAAGGTTTCAATCGTCTTCAGGCCCCACGCCTGGCCTTTTTTGCGCTCCGCTTCGGTCCAGATAATTGGCTGCCAGTCTGGTGCCAGAATCAGCCGCGCGCCTGAGTTAGCCAGCTCAACTCGATTGCCGGCCGGCTCCCAGACATAGAGGAAAAAAGTGCCCTGAATGGCGTGTTTATGCGGGCCGGTTTCGATGTGTACCCCGTTTTCCAGAAAAATATCGGCGGCGCGCAGGATATCTTCCCGGGTGTCGGTGGCATAGGTGATGTGATGCAAACGGCCCCTGCCGCCTCCCTGCTCTTCAGTGCAGGCCAGATCGTAAGTTTTGTTATTGATGGTGAACCAGCAGCCGCCAATCCGGCCATTATCCAGCGCGATCATCTCGGTGAGCCGTGAACCGAGGCAGACTTCCATGAAGCGTTTGAACTCTCTGACATCCTCCGCCAGCAGATTAAGGTGATCGAGACGACGGGGAGACGCGCCACGTCCGTGATAGCGTTGAGCCATATTTTTTAACGAAGGCCGCTCATTGGCTTCAGCCTGATAGCGAACGGTATCGTAGTAAATCTCAAACACATGTCCAAAGGGATCGGCAAAACGGAATGCGCGCCCGTGACCCTGATCGTCCTCTCTCCAGCCAATCACTTCATATCCACTTGCCTCAATGGCCGCGACGCGCCGCATCAATGCCGCCTGCGAACTGGCCCGGTAAGCGATATGTCCGACTCCGGTGGTGGTATGACGCGTCAGTTTTAAGGTGTGAAATTCATAATCGTCCCAGGCACGTAACCACGCGTGATCATGGTCCCTGGCCGAGACCGTAAGACCATAAACGTCGACGAAAAAGGCAAGACTCTCCTCGAATTTGTCGGTATAAATCTCAACATGTGCAAGATGTGCAATATCATGACAGGGCTCAGAATGCGCTGTGGTCATGAAGACCTCCTTATTGGTGTAGGCGTACTAATTTTTTTATTTAAGGGTCAGACGTTACCGATCTTTCTGGCTGAAAATCAGGGAGTTTTAGCCGCTAAGCGATGAGTTTCCTTGTTTCTGTGATGACGTTACCAGCCGGTTGCGGCCAGCAAATCTCAGCCGGTGAGCCGGAAAACGTTATCTCAATCGTTGCAGAGCCTCCTGCCAGATAAAGGGACTGAGATCGCGGTAAGCAATCCCCAGCGCCGCCATCCGGGCCGGTAAATCGGCCTGTACCTGCTGAGTCGCCTGGCTCATGACGCCCGCCACAGCCACATCATGCAAGGTTTTGACCACTTCAGCCATCTCCTCTGCCCGCCGGACGCCATGCTCGGCCACCCGACTGATCAGATAATGCGGCAAGTGGTGGTTCCAACCCAGCGCAGGAAAACTGGCGTGCAGCGAGGCGAGTACCGCCTCTTCCACCCCGTATTGCTGCGCCGCGCTGAGGCATTCAGTGGTCAGCGCTTCCAGTCCTTTAATCATTACGCTGCGACACATTTTAATGGCTGAGACATCGCCAATACGATCGCTGGCCGCCGTGGCGTTAATGCCCAGATGATTCAACCGGGCCGCGACGTTGTCTGCTGCCGGTCCGCCGATTAACAGCGGTGTGCCCAGCCGTTTGGGCGGCACCGGTGCCATGACCGCCACATCCAGATACGTCCCCGCGCCGCCAGCGATTGCTTGCGAGGCGGCACGTTTTGTCTCGGGTGAAACCGAATTAAAGTCCAGCAGTTGCTGGCCGTTCGCCAGCAGCGGAGCAACCTCGCGCGCAACGCAGAGTGCGTTTGATGCGGTAACCAGCGATATCACCCAGTCTGCGCCATCCAGTGCTTCAGCAACGGAATCCGCCGGCTGCACGCCAGACTGCTGAGCCACATCCCGCAGGCCAGAAGCCTGCTGCCCGCAGAATTTTTTATCCCAGACCCGCACCTGCGCCACACTTGCCAGATCGTGAGCATAAATTTGTCCCGCCTCGCCAAATCCGATAATGGCTATCTGCATAACTGTCTTATCCCTCCTGCCGTGACCAGACTGAACCCGGAATGGCCACGCGCCCGTCAAACAGCAGGCGCGCAGTGCGGATCAATCCACTGTTAATCACATGTCCCGCCGCATCACGCGTCAGCATCACGCTAAACTCGCCGCTGGGATGTTCGACAATCAGACGTTGTTCAGCAGCCGCGCTGATTTTTGCCAGCCCTTGAGCCACCGAACCGGCAACCAGACAGGCCGTAGCGACACTGACCGCGCCTAACACGCCAATCGCGGCGTGACAGCGGTGAGGAATAAAGGTCCGGGTGGTGATCGAACCGTTGTCGACCGGTGCGGAGATCAGCGTCATTTTCGGCACGCTGCGCTGCGCTACATCGCCCAGATGCATCAACCGTCCCGCCTGTAAGCGAATCGACTCCAGCCGTGCTTTCAGCGCCTCATCTTTATTCAACTGATCCGGCGTTTCGCGTCCGCTGCGCTGCAAATCGGCGGCACGGATTACCACAACCGGCATACCATTATCGATGCAGGTCACCTCAATGCCGTCAATGCTGTCGCGCGCATTACCGGTCGGCAGCAATGCGCCGCAGCTTGATCCGGCGATGTCCTGGAAATTCAGGATTTGTTGCGCGGCGTAACCCGGCACGCCGTCAATGCGGGTATCGCCCTGATACTCAACGCAGCCCTCCGGCGTAGCGATGGCCGCTTCAGCAAGCTGGCCGGTATTGACCATATAAATGCGCACTGTTGTCAGCGCACCGGTTACCGTTACCAGCCCTTTTTCAATCGCAAACGGCCCGACTGCGGCAAGAATATTTCCGCAGTTCTGTCCGTAATCAACCACGGCTTGTTCCACGCTAACCTGAGCGAACAGGTAGTCTACGTCGGCATCCGGACGCGATGAAGGAGAGATAATCGCCACTTTACTGGTCAGTGAATCGGCACCACCGATACCGTCAATCTGTCGGGCATCAGGCGAACCCATCGCCGCCAGCAGGACGCGATCGCGCGTGGCGCTGTCTGCCGGCAGATCCGTCGCCAGAAAGCAGGCGGCTTTTGACGTTCCGCCGCGCATCAGCATGCAGGGGATCAGGGTCTGTTTCATACGCCGCTCTGCTGCAGTTGATCAAGTGAGTCAACGTAGCGCAGCCCCTTTTCAGCCAGTTGCGAACGCATCTGATAAATATCGAGGCCATACTCACCGGCAGCCAGCCGCTGACGTTTGCTCTGTTCCAGTGCTTCACGTTTCTGTGCAGCGACCGCGACCGATTCGGCCTGCAGACGCGGCACAATCACCACGCCATCATCATCCGCGACCACGATGTCTCCCGGATGGATCAGCTGCCCGGCACAGATGACCGGCACGTTAACTGAACCCAGCGTCTCTTTCACCGTGCCCTGCGCGTAAACCGCCCGTGACCAGACCGGAAACTGCATATCTCTCAGCGTCTGGCTGTCACGAATCCCGATATCCCCCACCAGCGCCACCACGCCGTGCGCCTGTAAAGAGGTCGCCAGCAAATCGCCAAAATAACCATCGTGACAGGCTGAAGTCGGGGCCACCAGCAGGATGTCACCGGGCTGGCACTGCTCAACCGCCACATGAAACATCCAGTTATCGCCGGGCGAAACCAGCACGGTCACCGCGCTGCCGGCTACCGCGCAGTTCTGCTGGATGGGACGAATACCAGCGTCGAGCAGACCACTGCGTCCCTGAGCTTCATGGGTGGTCGCCACGCCGTAACGGGCAAAACCGGCCACCAGCGCGGCATCAGCACGCGCAATGTTGCGCACAACGATACCTTTTTTATTCACCAGACTCATGACAGATCCTCCGTCACCCGTGGCAACAGGCTCTGATAACCTTCAGCGTGGCTGATCACTTTCGATGTGCCGATCCCGACGTTACGTTTGGCCTGAACGCCCCGCTGCAAAGCTACCCGCGTATAGTATTCCCACAGGTGTTCCTGACCCGCCATGCACTGGATGGCCGCATATTTCTTGTCCCAGACCGCGCTGATATCAAGCAGCACGTCAGGTTTCCAGTTGCACTGCTCAGGCTGATGCGGCTCAAAGCTATAGACCGGCGGCGCGCCGATAATGGTTTCACCAGGACGATAGCCTTCGGCCTGCGCAATGATCCGCGCTTCCTGCGTCAGATGCGCAGCCAGCGGATGATCGTAGTTATAGGGATCGTTAACCGAATGCGTCAGGACGAAGTGCGGCTGCACCTGACGGAATATGTCCGCCAGCCGGAATAGCGTCTCTTTATCAGCGCGCAGCGGATAATCACCCAGATCCATAAAGCTAATAGTCGCCCCGAGAATGCGGGCAGCCGCCTCGGCCTCTTCCTGACGACTCTGCTTTACCTTCGCCTCGGTCATGTTGCCGCTGCGCCACAGCTTCGCCGATTCGCCCCGCTCGCCATAAGAGAGGCATACCACATGCACCTCATAACCCCGCGATGCATGCAGCGCAATGGCCCCCCCCGCACGCCAGACAAAATCAGCTGAATGGGCGCTGACAACTAACGCACTCTTTTTACTCATCTTTTCCATTATCTCATCCTGCCTTTGCCGTTTTTTTCATCCTGGCATGCAGCACTGCGGCTGGATAATGTCTTTCATTGCATGCGTTATGACTTTTATTTATGTTGTGATTCAGGGCTCATCGCTGGCGTAAGAAAAATGGAAAACGGCAGACAGGAATTTGACATTAAAATCATGCAAATACGCGCTTTTTGTATGATTGCGGACTGCGGCACGATTTCCGAAGCGTCGATAAATTTATTTCGTACCCAGTCGGCGATCACCCGTTCGCTGCGTGATCTGGAACACAGTTTACAGACGCCGCTGTTTGAACGGCATGCCAGCGGGATGCTGCTGACCGAGATGGGCAAATGTGCCCTGCCGCGCGCCCGGCGAGCCATTACCGAACTGCACGCGATCCCGCCGATCCTCAGCAAAATGCGGCGGCGGGATAACGGCCGTGAAGAGGCGGAACCGATCTGGTTATTTAACCTGCGACGGCTGCAAATTTTTTTAGCGCTGGACCGGCTTCATCACACTCAAAGCGTGGCGACGTTGCTGGGTATCAGTCAGCCAGCGGTGAGCGCGGCGTTGAAGGTGCTGGAAAAAGGGGCCGGGCTGCCGCTGTTTCAGCGCACGCCAAAAGGCATGATGCCAACGTCAGCGGGACAGGAGATCGCCCCGTTTATCAGCCGTGCCCTCAATGAGATACGGCATATCCCGGAAGACCTCGCCGCACAGCGCGGCATTCTGACCGGGACGGTGCATGTCGGTGCGCTCCCGCTGTGCCGCAGTAGCCTGTTACCGCTGGCGATCACCCGTCTGGTGGCGCGCTATCCCGGAATAAAAGTGGTGACCAACGAGAGCGCCTTTGATGCGCTGATTAAAGAACTGCGCGCCGGAGATATTGATTTTATTCTCGGTGCGCTGCGTCAGCATCACAGCGCGTCCGATATCCAGAACCAGCTGCTGTTCGATGAAGAACTGATTCTGCTGACGCGTCCGCAGCACCCACTGAGCGGGCGTGCCGTCAAACCGGAAGATCTGCAGCAGGTGCAATGGATCCTGCCGCGTGAGAACTCTCCTGCCCGTCATCTGCTGGACCGCGCGTTTCAGGCCGCAGCGCTGACTGCGCCTCAGCCGGTGGTAGAAAGTGGCGATCTGGCGATAGTGCGCGGACTGCTGCTGAATTCGGATATGGTGGCGGTGGTCTCTTCGCATCAGCTTGAATATGAGTTGCAGGCCGGAATCCTGACGCCGCTGGCGCTGAACCTGCCCGATACCCGCCGTGAGATAGGACTGACCTTTCGTCTGGGGGCGCTGCATTCGCCTGCTACTCAGGCGCTACTGCGCTGCATTGATGAGACGCTGACCCGGACAGCCTAAATGAAACTCATAGCGATAAGGATGTCACCCGTTACCCGTGCAGGCCCGGCCTGCCTTACCACAGCCGTTTGGTCCCGCAATGACAATGCCAGACGCATCACACTATAAAGCTAACTCATATCGCTAAAAGCCTTTTTTGACAGACACCGTCAGGTGCCCCGCTTACCGTGTTATCGGATTGTTACCTTTCTCTCACCACAACGACGGCTGCCGCTGGTAGCAAAGCAGAGAGCGTACCCGATGACAGCGAATAACCTGATTAATGTAAAACAGTGGATTGATGCACGCCCGGTCTCTTCTTTCCAATGGCGCGTACTGGTGCTGTGTCTGATCATCATTATGTTTGATGGTTACGATGCAGCCGTAATGGGCTTTATCGCGCCGGCGCTGATCGAACACTGGGGCATCAGCCGCTCAGCGATGGGCCCGATCCTCGGCGCGGCCATGGCGGGCGTGGCGCTCGGCGCGCTGATCGCCGGTCCGATGTCCGATCGGATTGGCCGCAAGCGGGTCATTCTGGTGTCAGTACTGATCTTCTCAGCCTTCAGCCTCGCCTGTGCTTTCGCCGCTTCGCCGACACAAATGGCATTATTACGCTTTATCGCCGGTCTGGGGCTGGGCGCGGTAATGCCAAACTGCGTGACGCTGCTGTCTGAATACATGCCCGAGCGCCGCAAAGGCATCATGATTACCCTGATGTTCAGCGGATTTAATATCGGCTCGGGACTGGGTGGATTCATTGCCGCCGGGCTGCTGGCACGCTTTAACTGGTCTGCGGTCCTGGTGTTTGGTGGCGCGCTTCCCCTGCTGCTGCTGCCGGTGATTGCCTGGCTGTTACCGGAATCGGTGCTTAACCTGGTGGTGCGTAAAGCGCCACGCGCAATCATCGCCTCGCTGCTGAATAAAATGGGCGGTGATTTTAGCCCGGATACGGCATTTATCCTGAGTTCACCTGGCGTAAAGCGCAACAGCACCATTGCAGAGCTGTTTCGCCACGGCTTCGCCCGCGGTACCGTAATCCTCTGGCTGACCTATTTCATGGGGCTGTTCGTTATTTATCTGCTGAACGGCTGGCTGCCTACCATTATGCGTTCAGGCGGCATTTCTCTTGAGCAGGCGGCGATTGTCGCCGGACTGTTCCAGCTGGGCGGACCGGTCGGCGGCATCATCGTTGGCGGCTTAATGGATAAGCTGCACGCCAGATGGGTGATTGGCGTGGTCTATTTAATCGGCTGTGCCTGTTTGATCACCCAGGGTTTGCTTGGGCTGAGCGGCGTGTGGTTGGGTGTGATTATTTTTATCACCGGCATGTGCATCAACGGTGCGCAGAACGGACTTCAGGTCTATTCGCCGGCCTACTATCCGACCGAGATCCGCGCAACCGGCGTCAGCTGGATGCATGGCATCGGCCGGATGGGCGCCATTCTGAGTTCGTCTTTAGGTGGCGTGCTGATGGGCGTGTTCCCGGCACAGTCGGCTATTTTCTACATTCTTGCCCTGCCGGCGCTACTGGCGGCGGTCAGTATTATTTTACACCGCAATGTCGAACTTACCCTGAAGGTTAAAGGAGCGGAACTCGGCGATATTCCTGCCTTATCGCAAAATCTGAACAACCGATAGCGGCGTAAGCAGGCTGAGATCGGTTTTTCTCCCCCTGAAATAGCGCGGCAACCTTTATAGCACACTCAGCCCGGCCAGCGCTGTTGCGGGAACAGCGAGACGCGAATGTTAAACAGGTGAACCAGCGGAGCTACCGCCGCACTCTCCTGCAGCGCAATCTTCTCCAGCCGGAGCAGCAGCTGATCCAGCTCCTCCAGCAGATCCTGATGCGGCAGCAGCTGAAGCGACTTCATTTTACGCTTCAGATAGAGACCCAGTTCGTGGAACATCTGGCCGCTGTCGATGCGGTGCGCCTCCAGCACCTCCCGATAGCGGGCATAAAAGTCATAGCAGTTAGCGCCGAGCCAGGTTTCACTGATCAGATAGCCACCGACCACGATATCCGGCACCGGATCGAGCCGTTTACGCGGCAGAATAATGTTCACCCGGTCCAGCATGCGCGCAATAAACTGCTGGCGTGATAACAGCGTGGCGGAATTGCGTTCGACCTTTTTAATAAAGCTCAGCAGGTCGCGCAGCCCCCGCAGCACCGCCCTGCGGGCAATCCACGAGGGACGCTTATTGCGGATCAGCGCCGTCAGCACCACCGCAAACATGATCCCCACCAGCGACGAGATTGCGGCGTTCAGGGTGACGATCAGATCGGGCACATAGTGGTGACTCAGCCCGATAAAGCCTGGAATCTGGATCGCCACGCTCAGACCTATCAGATTGGTGGTCGGATTGGCAATCACCAGGCTCAGCAGCATCAGCCCCGGCAGCAGGCAGATCATTAACGCCTGCAGGGTGTTGGCCTGCGGGATCAGAAACGCGATATAAAACAGGCTGACCACCAGCGCAATCATCACCCCTTTAACGAACAGCTTCATCGGCGTAACCGGCGAATCCACCCCGGCAAAAAACGAACTGATAATCGCCGCCATCAGCGGTGCATTGGCCCCATCGGCCCAGCCGCTGCCAATCCAGAACAGACTGGAAAGAAAGGTCGCCAGAAAGGCTGTCAGCACCGACAGGCTCAGCAGTCCGTTATCAATGTGGCGATGCTCGCGGATGTTCCTGATCGCCGCCCCGTCGCCATGACTGTAGAGATCGCCGGCTCGGGCGCTGACGTTCTGATACGCATCGGCGATACGGACAAAGTTAGCCAGCCGCTCCAGTAAGCCAATCAGCAGCAGGCTCTCTTCAGTAGCCAGCTTTCCCGCCTGCCAGTCCGCTTCCAGCGTCGCCTGACCCGCAGCGATGGCGTTACGCAATCCTTCGATATCGTTAACCCGATCATGATTGAGCCACAGCAGAAATTGCTGGAACACCGAGGTGACACACAGCGGAAAGCGTATATTCAGTTCTGCCAGCACCCCAAGCCGCGATTCAATCGCCGTCAGCGTCGGCAGCAGGTAGGTCAGATGCTGATACTGCACGCTGACCAGACGGATCACATTGCGCGCCGCTTCCCCTTCATAAACACAGTGCGTCAGCAGCGTTTCGACATTCAGCGGATAGCCCGCCATCTGGATCAGAATATCTTCCCGCTCGAGGGACTTGTTGTTCGCCATGCCGCTGACCAGCTCATTACACAATTTACGCGCATTCTGAAACCAGCGGTCGACGCTCTGCCCGAGCAGATGGTGCATCGATACCGGAAAAACCAGCCGGTGTACCAGCGTGCTGCACAAAATGCCAAGGGTGATCTCCTCGATACGCGAAATCACCGTATTGGTAATCGCCGACGGCGTGTTCACCTCCGGAAAACCCATGATCGCCGCGCTATAGCCTGCCAGCATGAAGACGTAGCTTTTGGGCGTGCGGTCATGCAGCGACAGATAGAGGCAAAACGTCACCCACAGCGAGACGCACAGGCTGAACAGCAGTGGCGACTGCACCGTTTCCGGATAGATCAGCAGGATAAACACCCCTCCCAGCACGGTTCCGATCAGACGGAACAGCGATTTCGAGACGGTTGAAGCGGCATAAAGCTGGGATGTGACAAAAACGGTGGTCAGCGCCCAGGCAGGTTTTTCAAAGTTAAGGATCAGAGCAACTGATAACGCGATAAACGCGGCCAGGGAGGTTTTGCAGGCAAACAAAACCGCGTTTTTGGTAAACCATTTCATCGAATGAGAGGACCGAAATACTTCTGTGGCGCGTATCCTGACAGAAGCGTCAGCGTTTTACTCTCAGTTAAATTATACAAATTATTACCGGCCATCCCTGACCGGTTCAGGCTGCGGCTGACCGGGCCGGCAGCGTCAGATTTGGCTCAGCGACGGGTCAGCGCCAGACGGATCCCCAGGCCGATAAAGGTGGCACCGACCAGCCGATCCAGCACTTTCTGTAACCTCTTATTGTTCGCCACCGCGCCTGCGGCCCCACCCGCCAGCAGCGCAAACATCACGTCGGTCATCAGGCCGATCAGCGCATAGGTCATCCCCAGCAGCAGGAAGGCGCTGGCGTGATACTGACTGCCGATCACCACAAACTGCGGGAAGAAGGCGATAAAAAACAGCAGCACTTTGGGATTGGTGATTGAGGTGATGAAACCGCGCAGCAGCAGTAAGCGGGTGCCGGTCAGTGCGCGCGGCGGCGGCGCGGTCTCCGCTGCTGCGGATGCGATAAAGGTTGACCCGATCATTCTGGCTCCAAGGTAGATCAGGTATGCCGCCCCGAGATACTTAATCAGCGTGAACAGCAGCGGCGAGGCGGCAATCAGCGCAGTTAGCCCGAGCGCACTGACAACGGCATGGGTACAACTGCCCAGCGCAACCCCGGCGGCTGACAGGATACCGGCACGTCGTCCCCTGGCAACGCTTTGTCCCACCACATAGGCCAGATCGGGACCCGGCGTAATACAAAGCAGCACAACGGAAGCAACAAACAGCGGGAAATGCACGATATCGGACATCACGGCTCCTGACCTTTATTCGGGGTTAATGAGTGATTAACCTAACAGCCGACCGCGTTTTTTTAAACCCCGTCGCTCAGCGGTTGCCGCACCAGTGCCCGCTGTTGATCCAGTAAAAACGGACGCAGATAGCCTACGGTGTTCGACAGCAGGATCACCTCATCGGCCAGTTTCAGCCGCAGGACGTCGCTCAGCCAGGCTTTGCGCTCGGTCATCCGCTGCCAGACCGCCGGGAATTCAGCCGCCAGCTGGGCACGCAACGCCGCATCCGCCAGACCGACGGTGTCCTCAATACTGCATCCGCCGTAGCCGGCTACCGAAGGAATAATGTCGATCTGCAACAGCATGCCGCTTTTCAGGGGGATGGCTGAATCGGGCCAGATCGGCGAACTTAGCCACTCTTCGTCAGCCACCAGATGCCCCGGATTAAGGTGCCAGCCATACTGCGCTTTGGGTAATGCCGCTTCGATTAACGCATACAGTTCGCCACCGGTGATGCCGATGCGTAACTGCTCCAGCCAGCTGACCACCGCGTGATAATACGGGATCGCCAGCCGGGGCAGCCAGTCTGAAACGTGACAGGGTAACTTAGACGCCTGACTGACTACATAAGCAGCGCGGCTGCTTAACCCGCCTTTATAGCCAACGGTTAATGACAGCTTATCGCCGACCTTAATCGTTTTGTCGCTGGGATAAAGCTGTGCCTTAGCAAAGCGATCGCCGGTGGCGGCAATGGTCATCACGCTATTTGGCTGGCCGTCGGCATTAAGACGCGCGCCAATGTGCTTCTCGCTTACGCCTGCCGTCACGCTGTTCAGCGCCGCCAGCATGGCGGTTGAGGCACGATTCGCTCCCGCCTCGTAAAATGCCACCTCATCGGCGCTGTTAATGCAGCGAACTCCCTCATCGGGTGAGATAAACAGCCCGGTGGCATTTACCAGCTGCGAGACGCCACCTGCCGCGTCGGCCGCCGCCGCGCAGATAAACTGCGGCAGATCAAACAGGGTCTGCTGTGCGCGGCTGAACAACTTCCAGCCCACCAGCCCGGTGCGCGTCCCCGCGACGATCCCCGCCTGGCTCAGCAGCCGGGACAGCGATGTCTCACCACTCATCGGCTGATTAGGCAGCGAAAAGAGTGCCGCGTGCAGACATCTGCCGGGATTACGGGCAAAGGGCACCAGCTTGAGGTTTTCGTTGCCCATGATGTAGGCCAGTTCGCCCTGCTGATTAACCACCAGCAGCGCCTCTTCGAAGCGCGGAATAAAGCCCGCCAGATACTCAAAGTTACTGCCGTGCTCTTTATCCGCATAGATGATCAGCTGCGCAATCTGATGCTGTTTCATGCGCTGAACAATCGCCGCCAGCCGGTGATGCAGGGTTTCATCCGCCATCACGTGACTGGCCACGCCGGGAAAAGTGGGTGGCGACGGGATCGATTCCAGTGCGTAGCGAGCGCGATTCATAACAGACTCCGGTTAAACAGGAAAACAGCAGTCTGGCCGTTGCCGGGCCAGTCTGTTGCTGCCTGCCTCAATCTTTCTGCCGTAACCGCTCCAGCATAATCAGTGAATGACTGAAAATGGCATCGGCAATGTGCTGCGGAAATCCAGCGGGCAACGCATCACGCACCGCGATAACCGCTGGTGGAAAAGCGCGGATAAAGAAGTCGAAGATCTGTTGCAGGCTACCGCTATCAAAATTGACGCTTTTTGCAGTGGCGAAGAAATGACGCGGGAATATCTTATCGATTTCGGTTTTTTTGCCTTTACTGGCCCGCAGCCCCATCGCCAGCTTCAGCGCCCGCTTATTCAGGCCGGTGCCGCCCAGTACCGGATAGGCGGAAATCACATCGTAGAAGGGGGTCAGCCGGAAGCTGCCGCCGCGCTCAATAAACAGCGAGAAGTTCTTGGCGTGGCCGTCAGTCGCCCCAATCAGCCACTGAAACACCTGGAACATCATGAAGTGATAACGATCCTCTATTGCGTTACTCGATCCCATCAGCAACTGCATAATCTCCGCAATGCCCGGCCCGCCGTCAGACTCATATTTCGTCGATGACGGCAGCCCCAGCGCCTGACAGAAATCCTCCTGTGGCAGACGAATAAGCCGGCTTCTGTCGCGTGACCAGCGCCGGTCGAAGCGCTCGACGGCCAGCGCACGCATCGCGCCGGCGCGGATAAGGGTTGCTTCAGGCACCTTCATTCCCAGCGCTCTGGCCAGCGCCAGACAGAGATACTCATTTTCAACGCTTTCCCGCATGTCCAGCGTCGCCGTCGGCTGCTTAATTTCCCCGATCGGCAGTTTGATAATGTGTGACGTTGGCGTGGCTCCCGCAGGAATGCTCCAGCCCTGCTCAGTGTGCAGCAGCGCCGTTTTCTCCTGCGCGCCCGCCACCGAAATACGAAAGTCGGTCTCTTCACGCAGCATCCCGAGCGGAATGTCGGACTGATAGGCTGACAGCACGCTTTCCAGACGCGCCTCGTCCAGCAGCTCATAGCGCACCTGTAACGGCGGCAGCGGCATCTCAGGCGGCAACAGCATGGTCGCACCGACGCTGTCACGTCCCACTTCCTGCAACAGATCAAACGGCTGACGGGATTTTATCTGGTAGCGCGCCACAATCCGGTCACGAATCAACGGGCTATCCGGCAACAGATTATCGAAAAAGTTAATTACCGCGTGGGAGGTGATGGCCGGAACCTGCAACGGCATCGAGAGTGACAGCGGCCTGGCGAGCGGATTGTTCAGCCACGCTTTGTCGTACTGAAATTCGTGCGCACCGTTGCGCTGACGGGTCAGCACGCCGACCCGCTCGCCGTTCATCCACGCAATCAGCTTCTGCATTACCAGTCATCCTCGTCATTGATCGGTGGCGGTGCGGCGGCCGTTTTCTCCTGCACCTCAAGACTCAGCTCCAGCGACTGTAACAGCTTAAACAGCGTCGCCAGCGAGGTGTTGTCCGGCGCATTTTCAAAATGCGAAATGGTCGCCTGTTTCAGGCCAACCTTTTTGGCCAGCTCGCTCTGGGTCCAGCCATTACGCTGACGGATAAGTTTCAGCCGGTTAGCCAGCTGCAGCGGACTGTATATCATGGTCTCTGTTCCTCCGGGGTCGGCAGACGATCAGCATAGCGCATTCCGATTATCCCCGAAAGAGGATAATCGATGCATTATACCCGATCGGGGATAAATAACTATTTATACCTTTCAAGGGATAAATGATCTATTATCCCTTTACGCGGATATTCAACCTCGTGGCGTCGCATAACAGGAGAAAAATCATGAGATTAAGCGCGGGTTTTACCGTGACGGAGCAGCCAGAGGACAAAGACCGGGAGGCGTTATTTGCCGGGCTCGGCAGTTACAACCGGCAGTTTATCGGCAGTGAAAACCGGGGACCGCTGGCGGTATTTGATCATGACGCAGACGGTAAGTTGCGGGGTGGCGTAATGGCCTCACGTAAGGGGAACTGGCTCTGTATCGATTATCTGTGGGTGGACGATACGCTGCGCGGCACCGGTCTGGGCAGTGCCTTACTGCGGGCAGCAGAACAGCAGGCGATAGCTTACGGCTGTCAGCAGGCGCTGGTAGATACCTTCAGTTTTCAGGCGCTGCCGTTTTATCTGAAACAGGGTTATCAACAGCAGATGTCCCTGCCCGACTTTCCGCAAACCGGTATGCAGCGTTACTACCTGACCAAAACGCTGAAGGGCTAAAGGTCACGACGCTGAGGTGGCTGTACTGACCTGCGCGTCGTGACAGGGTCACAGACCGGCGATGCGACGCAAATCTGCTTCGGCACCAGGAGCCACCGCCAGCACCTGCGCCCCTTTGGTGATGCGATCGCCGTCGGTGTTAAACGGATGTACCCAACCGCCCGCCTCCTTCACCAGACAGTAACCGGCCAGACAATCCCAGGCGTGCATATAAGGTTCGTAGTAACCGACGACCCGGCCGGCCGCCACCCACGCCAGCATCAGTGCGCCTGAGCCGATGCGGATAAAGTTACCGCCGGCTGCCAGCAAGGCCGCCACAATCTCGCCAACCTGCTGCGGACTGACGTAGCTGTTGGCACCAAAGCCGGTCACGTGATTCTGCAGGGTGCGCGCCGGATCGACCTGCAAGCGTCGGCCATTAAGGGTAGCGCCCTCACCCAGCGCTGCCACATAGCACTCCTCAAAGGTTGGCGCAAAAATCACCCCGATGACCGGCACGTCGTCGCGCAGTACGGCAACCGATACGCACCAGTTTGGCATGCCGTTGAGAAACGGACTGGTGCCATCAATCGGATCGACCACCCAGGTGTAGGCGCTCCGGCCCGGCTGCAGGCCGCTCTCCTCACCGAGAAAGCCATCATCAGGGAACGCTTCACGGATGCGGTCGGCGATCGTCTGTTCTACTTCGCGATCGGCAATCGACACCACATCCTGCAGATCATATTTGGTTTCCACCACCAGCGTGTCGCGGCGGGAAAAGTAAGATAAGGCCGTGGCACCGCCAGCGCGGGCGACAGCTTCAGCCAGCGCCAGACGCGACATCATTTCATCGTGCAGTTCCATTGAGACTCCTTGCGGTTAAGCAGTTTAGCGGGCAATCAGGGCCAGACCCTGCGGCTTGAAGTTAACGCCGACCCGGGCGGCCAGCGGCAGACGCTGTTCCATGTGGGGATCGATGATGAACAGCGATCCCAGTTCGGTAGTCACTTCATATTCGATATGGTCACCCAGCCAGGTGCTGTGAATAATCTCACCCTGCAGGGCACCCTGACCGTCGCCAGACAGGGTGATAAACTGCGGCCGCACCGCCAGCTGTCCGCTGCCGGTTTTCGCTCCATCGCCACGCACCCGGAAGCGCTGGTTACCGACGCGGATCAGCGCCTCACCGCCTTCGGCCTGCTCAACGTCGCACGGCAGAATATTGGCTTCGCCCATAAAGTCGGCGATAAACACCGAATTGGGCGCATGGTAAAGCGTTTCCGGCGCGCCCTGCTGCGCAATATCCCCCTCTTTCATGACAATAATTTTATCGGAGACCGCCAGCGCCTCTTCCTGGTCGTGCGTCACATAGACTGCGGTAAAACCCAGCCGCTGTTGCAGATCGCGAATATCCGTCCGCACCCGTCGCCGTAAACGTTCGTCCAGATTCGACAACGGCTCATCCAGCAGCAACACCTGCGGTTCCAGCACCAGCGCGCGGGCGACCGCAATACGCTGCTGCTGTCCACCGGAAAGTTCAGACGGCAGCCGCTCGCCCTGGCTTTCCAGCCCG
This sequence comes from Pantoea sp. PGP6, assembly GCF_053474785.1. NCBI lineage: Bacteria > Pseudomonadati > Pseudomonadota > Gammaproteobacteria > Enterobacterales > Erwiniaceae > Pantoea > Pantoea sp. PGP6. The sequence goes on along the minus strand of NZ_JBQBMA010000001.1, from coordinate 2,240,578 downwards.
ACCAGCCTCAGCCCTTCCCGCGCCCGATCCAGCGCCTCCCGTTTGTTCATCCCCGACGACAGCAGCCCATACAGGATATTGTCGAGAGCATTCATATGGGGAAACAGCGCGTATGACTGAAACACCATCGCCACGTCGCGCTCATTGGCCGGCAGATGAGTGACATCTTTACCGCCGATCAGAATGCGGCCAGCAGTAGGATGCTCCAGCCCGGCCAGCAGGCGCAGCGTGGTGGTTTTGCCGCAGCCGGAGGGACCGAGCAGCGTCACCAGCGTGCCAGGCTCGACGGTTAACGACAGATCCGGCAGCGCCGTAAAACCGGCAAAGTGTTTAGCAACATGTTCAAACACAACCGATCCCGCGTTGATGGGGGTCATACGGCTCTCTCCTGAGTCAGAGTGGCGACAGCAGCGGCCGCGGCCGCTGGTTGAGTAACACGGCGCAGGCGGCGTTCACCCACCAGCAGCTGGAACAGACCGATAATGGCTAACATCACCACGATCAGTACCGACGAGTAGGCAATCGCGACGCCATACTCACCGTTCTCCACCAGCCCGACGATGTAAGACGTCGCCATGTTGTATTGCGCGCTGACCAGAAAAATCACCGCACTGATTGAGGTAATAGCGCGCACAAAGGCGTAGACCAGCGCGGCGCTGATCGCCGGTTTGAGCAGCGGCAGCACCACTTTACGTAAGGTGCGGAAACTGTTGGCACCGAGGGTCAGTGAGGCTTCATCCAGACTCTTATCAAGCTGGCTCATCGCCGCAATACCGCCACGCACTCCGACCGGCATATTGCGGAACACAAAGCAGGCGATCAGGATCATCGCGGTGCCGGTGATCTCCAGCGGCGGCAGGTTATACGCCATCACGTAGCTCACGCCGATCACGGTGCCCGGAATGGCGAAACTCAGCATCAGCATGAACTCAAAGGTCTGCCGTCCGGCAAATTTCTGCCGCACAATCAGCCAGGCGGTCAGCAGGCCAACCACCGCAGTCAGCGGCGCGGCAATCAGGGCGATCTCCAGCGTGGTCCAGAAAGAGTTCCAGGCGACGCCGCTCCACACCAGCTGTCCCTGATTCAGGCTGACGCTAAAGGCGCGGATATAGTGGTCGAGCGTCAGCGCGTTATTCAGCCCCCACGACTGCACAAAGCCGCCAATCATGATCATGCCGTAGATCACCAGGGTAAACAGTCCCCACGGGATCACCAGGCCATAAACGCTGTAGCGCACCGGACGCGGCAGCTGCACGTGACGACCGCCGTCGCCTTTGCCGGTTACCGTGGCGAAGCTTTTGCCCGACAGCCAGACCCGCTGCAGCAGAAACGCCGCCAGCGTGAAGCCCAGCAGGATCATCGCCAGCACCGCCGCACGGCTTGGATCGTTCTGCGCGCCGACCACCGAGAAGAAGATTTCGGTCGACAGCACGCCGTGACTGCCGCCCAGCACCATCGGGTTGCCGAAGTCCGCCATGCTTTCGATAAAGCTGATCAGAAAGGCGTTAGCCAGTCCGGGTGCCATCAGCGGCAGGGAGATACGCGAGAAAGTACGCCAGCGGCTGGCGCGCAGGGTCTGAGACGCCTCTTCCAGCGACGGGCTGACGCCCTCAACCACCCCAATCAGCACCAGAAACGCAATCGGCGTAAAAGAGAGCACCTGGGCGATCCAGATGCCGGTCAGGCCATACAGCCAGCGGCCCGGCTCGACGCCAAACAGCGTCGCCAGCGAGGTGGTGATCACGCCAGAACGGCCAAACAGCAGAATCAGCGCCAGCCCGATAACAAACGGCGGCGTAATGATTGGCAGGATAGTCAGCATCCGCAGCGCTTTTTTGCACGGCAGCGAGGTGCGGGTCGCCGCCAGCGCAAACGCCAGTCCCAGCAGCGTCGAGCCGCTGGCGGTCATCAGCGCCAGTCCCAGCGTGCGCCACGCCGTCCCGCAGGTGCCGCCGGTCACACAGGCGACGCTCCAGATAGCCGGGTCCTGCAGATTGGCGATCAGACCATCCGGCTTAAAGCTGCCATCGATGTCCTGCACCGAGGCGACAAACAGGCTCAGTACCGGATAGAGCACAAAGGTGGTCACCAGTGCTACCAGCAGTACGATCGCCGACACCACAAACGCATCGCCTTTCAGCACGCCGCGTTCGGCCAGCGCAAAGGAAAAAATCAGCAGGAAAACCGTCAGCAGCAGTAACGCGCCCGCGCCCATCGCCGGCTGGCCCAGCGCGAGCGGGCCGGCCAGGTTCTCCAGCCACCGCCAGTTCCAGCCGCTAAACCCGATGGCATGCCCTTCCAGCACCAGGAACAGAATGCCGCAGACGCTGAGCAGCAGCAGCAGGCCGCTACGGATACGCCCCGGTGGCAGCAAGAGGCAGGCGGCAGAAGCGAGCCACAGCGCTACGGCGACAGTCAGCCAGCCGTGCTGCATCAGTTGCCACAGTGCTGGCGCGCTATTCTCATCCTGCCATAAGCTGATCAGCCAGTGGCCAGAGAAGAACCCCTGCTCCAGGCTGTACCAGGGCAACACCATCAGGGCCAGCGCGCCGGCAACTAACGCGCCGGTTAAGCGGCGATTGTGCGCATTCATGAATCACCTCGATCTGCTGCGGACACCAGGCTTGCGCCACCGCGTTTCAGCATGGACCCGGCATCACTGCGCCGGACGGAAATCAGTTTTATTGTGCGCTGGCACCGATCTCTTTATCCCAGCGTCCGAGCAGCGCTTTGCGTTTCGCCGCGTCACCGTAGGTTTTGAAGTCGTAATCGATCAGCTTGATATTCTCAAAGCGTGGCGCGTATTCGGAGATCTCCGCCTTGCGGTTCGACGGCAGCTGGAACGATTTCGCCTCTTTCATGTGCGACTGCGCGTCGGCACTCAGCGCCCAGTCGTACCAGCTTTTGGCATTCGCCAGGTTACGCGCCCCTTTAATGATCGACATGGAACCAATCTCATAGCCGGTGCCTTCACAGGGGGCGACCGGTTTGATCGGGAAGCCATCGACCTCCATCGCAACCGCATCGTGCATAAAGACGATGCCGAGGGTGGTTTCGCCGCGGGCAGCGGCTTTCACCGGCGCTGAACCCGACTTGGTGTATTGCGAAACGTTGGCGTTGAGTTTTTTCAGGTAATCAAAAGCCTGGTCTTCACCCATGATCTGCACCAGCGTCGCCAGGGTGTTATAGGCGGTGCCGGAGGAGTTCGGATTGGCAATCTGGATTTCACCTTTAAAGCCCGGATCGAGCAGATCGGCCCAGCAGGCCGGTACCTTCAGCTTTTTCTCCGCCAGCAGTCGGGTGTTGTAACCCCAGCCCAGCGCACCGGCATAAACGCCCACGGTACGGTAACCGGAGATCTCCGCCACTTTTTGCGACCACGGCTGCTGCTGGTCGAGCAGCGGCGATTTATATACCTGAGTTAAGCCCTCTTCGGCGGCCTGCATATGCGGATCACCGGTGCCGGCCCACCAGATATCGGTCCGCGGATTGCGCGCCTCGCTGCGGATACGTGCATAGGCCTCCCCGGCTGACAGCCGCACCATGCTGAGATTGATGTCGGGATGAGACGTGCTGAACTGGCGGGTCATCTGTTCACAGACCACCACATCCGCAGAGCAGATCATGTTGAGATTACCGGCCGCAGCCGCCGCAAACGGTAAGGCCGGACAACTGACGATAACCGCAGCGAGCAGAGATGAGTAACGCATGGTGTTCTCCTTGAAGGCGGGGATTGCGCCTGATCGCGCTTTTTTGCACTGCTGTGCAAAGTAGTAAGGCGACCCTCAGGACGTGTCAATCAGCATGTTAAGCAATTGTAAGGTGCTGTCACAAATTTGGTACATTTTATCGCCAATACCTTTTGCACAGCCTTGCAACTTCAGGCAGACTCAAAGCGGATAACGGCAGCAGCGGAGAAAACCATGCATCAACTTAAGGCAGTCGTCAGTGCGCAGGATGTCGCTGACCGGGCGGGCGTCTCCCGCTCTGCGGTGTCGCGCACCTTTACGCCGGGTGCCAGCGTGTCGGATGCCACGCGGGCGCGGGTGATGAAAGCCGCCGAAGAGCTGGGCTATCACGTTAATCATCTGGCGCGCGGGCTGGTACGCAACCGCAGCGGCATTGTCTGCCTGATCGCTTCTGAAGTGGATACGCCTTACCGCGCCAGCCTGGTTCGCTGGATGACACAGTATCTGCAGGAAGCGGGAAAAGTAGCGATGCTGATTAATACCGACCGCTCAGATGAACGGGTCTCTGCCGCCTTACAGCAGGCGATTAACTTCCGCGCCGATGCGTCAATCATCCTCTCCGGTATGCCTGACAGCGCGATAACCCGGCTCTGTTACAAACACGGCCAGCATCTGGTGCTGATTAACCGTGATGAGTCCCTGCCCGGCTCCCTCAGCATTAATCTCGACTCGCGTCCGGCAGCCGAGATGGCGGTCAATGCCTTTGTCCGTGCCGGCTGTCAGCGCATCGCGTTTGTTAATTCACTGGCCGGCACCCCGAGCCTGCTGAAACGCGAGCGGGATTTTCTGGCGGCGGCGGAGAGAGCCGGAGTCAGCGTTCAGGTTGAGCACTTTGGCTCGACCTCCTATGAAAGCGGTCAGATCCTGGCGCAGCGGCTGCTGACCCGCAAAATCCGGCCTGACGCGGTGTTCTGCGCCACCGATTTACTGGCGTGTGGCTTTATGGATGAGGCACGCCACCGCTTTGCGCTGCGCATTCCGGAGGATCTGTGCATCGTCGGCCACGACAATATTCCGCAATCGGGCTGGTCCTCCTACAACCTCACCACTTTTGCCCAGCCGGTGGAACAGTTTGCCCGTGACGCGATACGCTGGCTGACCGAAACCGAGGCGCAGCAGGATGAATTACAGCCCGCCGCCGAACAGCAAAGCGATCGGCGGATATATCAGGCTGATGTGGTCTGGCGGGGTTCAGTACGCGGCGGGTAAACCGCCCGATTTAATTTTATCGCCGCTGCGTTTGTGCCACTAAAATAGTCCTTTCCCTGCTTTACGCTTCGCTTTAAATAAGCCGACTGATTGCCGCAAATTATCACCCTGCGGCGGCGCAGCATCCCGATTTTCTGTCTATCCTTGATCAGCATTATTAATTTGTCCGGCGCTTCACTGCTCAATGAATAAGCAGTCAGATGTGACAAATATCACATTTGTGCCAGGCTTAATCACTCAGATAATGACGTTCAAGGAGCTTACAATGACGATACCAACGAACAAGACGCTCGATCTCGATCAATTTCCTAAGCCTCCTTTTGAGGAACAACCGCAACAGGCACCTGGCTTAGCCAGCAAAATGATCCCGGTTCCCGATCACGGCGAAACCAGCTACCGCGGTACCGGCCGGCTGACCGGACGTAAAGCGCTGATTACCGGCGGCGATTCCGGTATTGGCCGTGCGGTGGCCATCGCTTATGCCCGCGAAGGTGCGGATGTAGTGATCAACTATCTGCCAGAAGAACAGCCCGACGCCGATGAAGTGATTAAATTAATCGAAGCGGAAGGCCGTAAAGTCTTCGCTATTCCGGGTGATATTCGTTCTGAAGAATTTTGTCAGCAGCTGGTGAAACAGGCGGTGGATAAATTAGGCGGCCTGGATATTCTGGTTAATAACGCCGGACGCCAGCAGTTTAATGAGTCCATCCGTACCCTGAGTACCGAAGATTTTGACGCGACGTTTAAAACCAACGTTTATGCCATGTTCTGGATCACCAAAGCGGCGCTGGAATATCTGCCACGCGGCGCGTCGATTATTAATACCTCGTCGGTGCAGGCCTTTAAACCCAGCGATATTCTGCTGGATTATGCCCAGACCAAAGCGGCGATTGTTGCCTTTACCAAGTCACTGGCGAAACAGCTGGGCGGCGAAGGCATCCGGGTTAACGCGGTCGCGCCTGGCCCATACTGGACCGTGCTGCAATCCAGCGGCGGCCAGCCACAGGAAAAAGTGAAGCAGTTTGGTGCCGATTCACCGATGGGCCGCCCTGGCCAGCCGGTCGAAATCGCTCCGCTCTACGTCACGCTGGCCTCGACGGAGAGCAGTTACTCCTCCGGTCAGGTCTGGTGCTCCGATGGCGGCACCGGCACCCTGTAATCACCTTCCCCGGTGGCCGCATAATGCGGCCACTTTTTTGTCCTGCCTGCGCCCGATTTGTCAGTCGTCACAGTGAAACAAGGAAGAAAACCATGGAAAACCAGATCTTCCATCAGCCTGCCCGAGACAATGGCTTTGCGGGTCTGGGTGATTATGCCGCCATTGGCGAGGGGCGTTCAGTGGCGCTGATTGCGCCGGATGGCGCGATCGACTGGTGGTGCGCCCCGAACCTGGATGCTAAACCGCTGTTTGACCGCCTGCTGGATGCCGGTATCGGCGGCTTCTTTCAAATCGTGCCGCGCGATCCCTATCGGGTGACGCGGCGCTATCGCGATAACAGCAACGTGCTGGAAACCCGTTTTGACACCGACAGCGGCAGCGTGCTGCTGACCGAATCGATCAACAGTACGCTGGCGGGAAGATTGCCGTGGGGCGAACTGGCGCGCCGGATTGAAGGAGTCAGCGGCGAAGTGGAGTTGCAGATTATCCTGCGATTCGGCACCGCCGCTGAAACCCGTTCGCCGTGGATTGCCGACACCGAAAAAGGCAAGGTGTTCCACATCGCCGACGTGATGGCGATGTTCCGTACCAGCGACGATATCCACATCACGCTGCTGGATGATGAGCAGGTCTGCGCCACGCTGCGGACTTCGGCCGGTTCGCGCTCACTCTGCGCACTGCTGATCACCGAGAACGAGCCGCTGGCTGTCCCTGAGCTGTCCGCCATCGATCAGCGAATCGAAACCAGCCACACCGGCTGGACCAGCTGGGTGGAGAGCCTGAGCTATGACGGCAGCTATCCGGCGCTGGTAAAGCGCTCTGCCCTGTCACTGAAGTTTCTCTGGTACTCACCGACCGGTGCGCTGGCGGCCGCAGCCACCACCTCGCTGCCGGAAGGGATCGGCGGCGAGAAGAATTATGATTATCGCTACGCCTGGGTGCGGGACGCCTGCCTGATCATTAAAGCCTTCGTCTATCTCGGGGCACTGGAAGATTGTAAAGCGGCCTTTTCGTGGTTGTCGCAGACCATCCTGCGGCACGGCGTCAGGCTGCGCGCCTGCTATGCGCTGAATGGCGATGAAGTGCCGGAAGAACGTTTTCCGCCGTTAAGCGGCTATCAGGATTCCCAGCCGGTGCGGGTCGGCAATAATGCCCGTGATCAGATACAGCTCAGCATGTATGGCGATATGCTGGCCACCGCGCAGCTGTTTATCGAGGCCGGCCACGTGCTGGATATCACCACCTCGCGCATGCTGGGTGAGCTGGCTAACTGCTGTGCCGATCACTGGCGGCAAAAGGATTGCGGTATCTGGGAGTTGCCGGACCTGCAGCACTATACCCATTCTAAAATGGCCTGCTGGGTGGCGCTGGACCGGGCGGTCGCGCTGGCCGAAAACCAGCACATCGAACCTACCTGGCTCGGCCGCTGGCAACGGGAACGTGACCGCATTCGTGACTGGATTGAGACGCACTGCTGGTCCGAACAGAAACAGGCTTATCTGTTTTATGTCGGCAGTGAGGACCGTCTCGACGCCTCGCTGGCGCTGGTCCACAGCTACGGCAACGCGGTCAATCCACAGCGGATGCTGTCAACCTATCGCGCTATTCATCAGGCGCTGGGCAACGGCAGCGCCATGCTCTATCGCTACAGTGGCGTCGAGGTTGAAGAGAGTACCTTCCTCGCCTGCGCGTTCTGGCTGGCGGAAGCCTGGGCGGAAATGGGCGACGTCGACCAGGCGGAACAGACGATGCAGCAGATCCTCGCGACGCTCGATCAGCACGGCAACGTGGATATTTTTAACGAAATGTTTGATGTCCGCAGTCAGAGCTGGCGCGGGAATATGCCGCAGGGCCTCAGTCATCTGGCACTGATTTGTGCGGCACAGGCTATTTCAGAATCGAAGGCTGCCGGCTGACCTGCGGCGCTGTCGGGCCAGCAGCTATTGCAGCCTGAAGCGTGGATCAAAGAAAAAAGGCTCGACCACCACGTTGCTGATAATCGCAGCGGCGGCCGGATGCGCGGGATTAAATAGCGCGTTCCACTCTCCGGTCAGGGTACTCGGAACCTTGAGGATCAGCCCGTGATCGGCGCTGGCGAGCCAGCCATCCCCAATCTCCCGGGTCGATGGCGGTGCGGGATCGGTCTGCCAGTCGGCGGGGAGCGCCGCCAGCGACAGCTCGGTGATCAGCGTTTCAGGAACGCTGATCGACAGCATCGAATAGTCGTGCGCCAGATCCTGAATGCTGAGATGCACCAGCGCCTCCAGCACGCACAGCGCCCGGCTTGATCCAAGATAGACACAGCCGATACCGACTGAATTCCAGCGGCCGCCGTAGGTGCGGGCGCCAAAACCGTCAAAGGCGGTCATCGCATATTCGCTTTTCACCAGCCGGAAAAAGCGCACCGCCGCCATCAGGTGATCACGCCATGTTCAAGCTGACCAATCAGGTTGAGCACCGCTTCCGCCCCGGCAACGGTGGTGGTCATCTCTGCCGGTTTCCTGCCACCCAGCGCCTTGGCTGGGGTCTCCAGCCACTGCACCAGTCGCGCCGGATCGTCACGCAGCAGCGTGCTGGCAGCGGACAGGACGCGGATCAGCATGTAAATCCGTCCGCTCTGATCGGGCGAAAAGGTCTGCTGAGGATCTTTGACTTTGCGGTTGTAGGTACTGCGATCGATGCCTGCCAGGCGGCAGAGCCAGATTTCATCGAAGGCGGATAACGACGCGGTGCGTTTCAGCACCCCGCTGCTGAAGCCGACGGCAATCCGCTGATGCGCATCCGGCAGGGTTTCCGGCAGGTTCAGCGCATGCAACAGCGAGCTGTTGCGGCGACTGCTGGCGGGCGTATAAATGGCAATTGACATAGCACGGCCCTCTGTTCATTTGATTTTTATTTTAGCGCAAATGAACATGGTGCGCCAGCTTTACCCCTGGCGATTGCGCGCTGGCGTCAGCCCGGTGAGGCGATCAAAGAGCAACAGCCCGACTTTGCGCCGCTCAACGGCTGCGAGGTGATCCGCCCTTTCCGCTGACCCTGAGATGGCAAGGCCAGCGGGCGGTGGCGTCCCGGATTACTGCAACGCTTCCAGGATTTTCCAGGCGGTTTTTATCCGTAGCGGATTGGGGTAGTTCTTGTTCGCAAGCATCACAATGCCGGTGTTCTGCTCGGGAATAAACGCAACGTAGGCACCAAAGCCGTTGGTGGCGCCGGTTTTATGCACCCAGCTGGCGCGTTGCGATGGCACGGCGGGATTCAGTAGCGTCGCCGGCTGAGGTTTAAGCGCGACGCTGCTTTCGCTGTCAGCGATTATCGCGGCGGCACTGGCCGGCCAGTCGTAAATCTCCCAGCCCAGCCCCTGATAGAAATCACGCACTTTGAAATAGCGTGACTGGGCGGTACGAATCGCATTGCGCAGCACGGTATTGCCTGACGATAAGCGGTTAGGATCGGCATTGGCCTGCATAAAGGTCAGCATATCGCGGGCGGTAGATTTCACCCCATACGCTTCCGCATCCAGCATGCCGGGCGACACCCGCACCGGCTGCCCGTTTTTATAACCCCAGGCGTAGTCCAGCATCATTGAGGGCGGCACGGTGATGTAAGTGCGCGTCAGACGCAGCGGCTGAAACACGTTTTTCTCCATCGCCTGCTGGTAATCGCCCTTCACCATCAGCGCGCCAAACAGACCGATACTGGCATTGGAGTACTGACGCAGCGTGCCCGGCGCAGCCTGCGGTTGCCACTGCTGATAATAGTTGAGCAGCGAAGCCTGATCGGTCACCTCATCCGGCAACTGCAGCGGCAGGCCACCTGCGGTGTAGGTCGCCAGATGCAGCATCCGGATGTGATGCCACTGCGTGCCGGTCAGCTGCGGCCAGTACTTCTGCACCGGATCGTTGAGGGCGATGTCACCGTTACGGATCATCACCCCGGCCAGCACGCCGGTGAAGGTTTTACTGACCGAGCCGAGTTCAAACAGGGTGTTTTCGGTGACGCGGCGGCCGGACGCCAGATCAGCCACACCGGCGTTAATGAACTGGGCCCGGCCTTTATAGAGTATCGCCACCGACATACCGGGAATTTCCTGCTGCTCCATCAGCGGTTCGATAGCGGCTTTAACCAGAGAAGTGACCTGCTGTGAGCTAAGATCGGCGGCAACACAGCTGGCAGAAAGGGACCACAAAACAAGGTAAGACAAAGACTTTTTCATTGGCAATTAACGGTTTCTTCACTGAATCGATTTATTTGCACTGATCGGCGCAGGCTTGCACACAGATCTGCGCTTGTGAGCTGCACGCCCCGGTATCACGGGTATTACAATGGGATCGTTCGACATAACAGTTGGTCTGACAGGCGGAGACGTCGCATCGCGCGGCGGCAGGCGTCAGCTGAGGCAGCGGCGCACGCGCCGGAAACTGGGGTGCCGGTTGAGCGAAGGCGCTGCTGCCCAACAGTCCGGACAGCAGCAGGCTGATGAGTATTTTCATGATTGATCTCCAGATGAACGCTGCCCTAAGTATGACTACTCTGGCACGCGTCGTCTGAGAAATCTTATCAAATTGGCAGGACAGGTGGGTGTTGAGTGACGTTGATCACGCCGCGGCGATAAATATCATGCAGCCGGACAATATAGCGCTGCGGATCGTGCTGATCTTTAATGCGCAGGATCGCCGCCTCCCCTTTCTCATGCAGCATTTCTGGCCGTTCAACGATGGCAAGCAGCGTCTGCTTCAGCCCGTCCACCAGCGCCTGGCGCAGCTGCGCTTTCTGCTGTGGCGTAGTGATGCTGTATTCACGATCGCCATTCAACGTACCGCCAATCACCCAGCCAGCGCTGGCCGGATTAATTTCCGGTAAGGCGCGCACGTTGCTGGTAATCACCGGGCAGCCGCTGGCCTGCATTTCCAGTACTGAAAAGCCGTACGTCTCCTGCCAGGTCGGCAGTAAGCCGACATCGCTGCGGCGGAACAGCTGCAGCAGCGCCGCGTTTTCCAGCCGCGCCAAATGCGTGAAGCAGCGATAGCGGCCAATGCGGCTCTCAATTGACCGATAGAACGCCTCGTCATCCTGATGTTGCCGGTGTGCCACGTTGTGACGTTTGGTGAGATCGCCAATTAACTGCACCTCCAGCTGCGACTCATCCAGCTTTCGTTCTTCAATCAGCTCGCTCACTGCCAGCACCACTTCGGCGCCGCCTTTACGGTAGAACTCATTGCCGGCGAACACCAGGCGGAACACGCCCGGCTGACGTGGCGCTTTATGCGCTGTGAACAGGGTTTGTGGCGGATGCAATACCACCGTTTTACGTCTGATTTGCTGCGCAACGCCGCCCCCGGAGGGGAACAGTTTCATCTGAATATTCAGCGTCGCGTCTGAAATGGCAATCAGCCCCAGGCAGTTATCTTTCAGCAGATGGGGGATCAGCCGCTGCAGTTCGGGATTATCCTGCTTCGCCACGCCCGGCACCGGCAACACCCGGGGTAATTCAGTTTCAAACGAGGCAACCCATTTCTGACGGGTTATGGCGACTTCATTAAACAGATGCAGGATGTCGGGCCGCGATGCGGGTGAAAATGGCACGGGCAGAAAAACAAAAGCTTTATTTTTTTTGAGTAAGCGCGTCCGTAATGGGTTAATAAAGTAAAACAGATTGTACTTTTTGAGATTAATATATTCGTTTTCCGGATTAACCAAAATATTGCGCTGCTCCGGATAGTGGTTATTAGTGATTCCGATTTTCATGATCGTATTCCAGAGTCCTTGAGTCCCGGATAATCTATATCATGCGATCTGACAAGCTGCGCCTGCGTAATATCCTAAAAACCGTTTTCACCGCCCACTGGCAGAAATATTTATCATTGCCCAGGGCGGTTTATTCCTGGTTTGCCCGACCAGCTAAAAAATTAATGCAGATTATTTACATCCGTGTCTTTTCTTCCGGCGATAACCCACTGATTCCCCATGAAGAATGATCTGACAACAACCGGCGCGCCAATAATTATGTGTAAGTTTAAATATTTGTTAAAAATAAACCATGCCAGCCTGTCAGCAATTAGTTGATAACAATTCAACTAATCAGTTTTATTACACTGACCTGAAGGCTGACGTACTGAGAAGCGTATAGATAATCTTAATCCGGGCGGTCAACAGCCAGGCCTGCTGGTGAAACTAATGATACAGCGGCGGATTTTTAGCGCCGGTAATGCACTGTTTTAGCGCGCCAGTCTGCAACATAACCGTGCGTCTACGCCGTCTCCCGTTCGCCCCGCCGCGCCTGTTAGCTTCATAACTAACTGATTCTAATGAAAACAGCAACGCATCACCCGCTGAACTGCGCACTGGTACAAAAGTTGCAACAACAGCATCAGACAGACAGGAGATAAACATGAAAGCGATCGTTATTGGTGGCGGCATTGGCGGGATGAGCAGCGCCATTGCGCTGGAAAAAGCGGGTATTGAGGTTGAGGTGTTCGAAGCGGTGAAGGAGATGAAGCCGGTCGGAGCGGCGATTTCAATCTGGCCGAACGGCGTTAAATGCCTGAATGCCCTCGGCATGAAGGCAGCGCTGCGTGCACTGGGTGGCAACATGGCCTATATGGCTTATCACGATGCAGTGACCGGTGCCGCGCTAACCCGTTTCAGTATGGCGCCGCTGGTGCAGCAGGTCGGTGAGTTTCCCTATCCGGTGGCGCGCGCCGAACTGCAGGCGATGCTGATTGATACTTTTGGCCGCCAGCGGGTCAATTTCGGTAAGCGGGTCATTCAGGTTGAACAGAGTGATAACGGCGTAATTGCCACCTTTGCCGATAACAGCCAGGCGAGCGGTGACTTTCTGATTGCGGCTGACGGCACCCATTCGGTGATCCGTGAATATGTGCTGGAACAGGCGCTGGAGCGGCGTTATGCCGGTTACGTCAACTGGAACGGTCTGGTGGAGATTGATGAGAGCATCGCGCCCGCCGATCAGTGGACCACGTTCGTTGGTGACGGCAAGCGCGTATCGCTGATGCCGGTAAGCGACAACCGCTTCTACTTCTTCTTCGACGTGCCGCTGCCGAAAGGATTGCCGCAGGATCGCTCCACGGTCAAAGCCGATCTGAGCGGCTATTTTGCTGGCTGGGCCGCACCGGTGCAGCAGCTGATTGCGGCGATCAATCCCGAGACCACCAATCGGGTTGAGATACACGATATTGAACCGTTCAGCCGCTTTGTTAAAGGGCGCGTTGCGCTGCTCGGTGATGCGGCCCACAGCACCACACCGGATATCGGCCAGGGCGGCTGCGCGGCAATGGAAGACGCTATTGTGCTGGCTTCGACGCTGGCATCGCATTCGCTGGGTATTGAGGATGCCCTGCTGCGCTATCAGGCGCGCCGGGTTGAGCGGGTCAGGGATCTGGTGCTGAAAGCGCGTAAGCGTTGTGACGTCACCCACGCCAAAGATCCGGCGGTGACCGAGGAATGGTATCGTTCACTGAAAAGCGAAACCGGCGAGCGGGTGCTGGCCGGAATGTGTGAAACCATTGAAGGCGGCCCGCTGGGTTAGTCCGGCCGCCCCTCTTCATCCAGCGGGCGACATGGCCGCCCGCTGAGTGCATTACTCCGCCAGACCGCGATTCTTCAGCATCGGCTCCAGCTGCGGCGGACCGCCGCGCCAGCTTTCATACAGGGTTTTCAGATCGCTGCTGTTACCGCGCGACAGAATTTTCTGACGGAAAATATCGCCATTCTCCCGCGTCAGGCCGCCCTGTTCGACAAACCACTGGTAGCCATCATCGGCCAGCATCTGGGTCCAGATATAGGCGTAGTAACCGGCGGCATAGCCTCCGCCCCAGATGTGCTGGAAATAGCTGGAGCGATAGCGCGGCGGCACCGCCGCTAACGCCAGGTTGTCGCTCTGCAGGGCCTGCTGTTCAAAGCCGTCGACGCTTTGCGGAGCCTGATCGCCGGTCAGGCTGTGCCAGTGCAGATCCAGTAACGCCGCAGCCAGCAGCTCACTCATCTCATAGCCTTTGTTGAATTTACCGGCGCGGACAATCTTTTCATGCAGCGTGGCGGGCATCGGCTCTCCGCTCTGATAATGGCGGGCGAACTGGCGGAACACCTGCGGCTCACTGGCCCAGTGCTCGTTGATCTGCGACGGAAACTCCACAAAATCACGCGGAGTTTCGGTGCCTGACAGGCTCGGATAGCGCTGGCTGGCAAACAGGCCGTGCAGTGCGTGACCAAACTCGTGAAACACGGTGATGACCTCATCCCAGCTCAGCAAGGCAGGCTCACCGGCCGGCGGTTTGGTGAAGTTGCAGACGTTATAGATCACCGGCTTACTCTCAAGCAGCGTCGACTGGTTGACGAAGTTGCTCATCCACGCCCCACCGCCTTTGCTGTCACGCTTGAAGAAGTCGGTGTAGAACAGCGCCAGCGGCGTCTGGTCGGCATCAAAAATCTCATATACCTGCACGTCGGGATGGTAAACCGGTAGATCCTGGCGTGGCGTAAACTGAATGCCGTAGAGCTGAGTCGCCGCCCAGAACACCCCATTCTGCAGCACGCTGTTCAGTTCAAAGTAAGGTTTGATCTGACTCTCATCCAGATCGTACTGCGCATGGCGCACCTGTTCGGCATAGAAGTTCCAGTCCCAGGCGCGCAGGGTGAAATTGCCCTGCTGGCGATCGATGGTCTGCTGGATGGCTGCCGCTTCCCGTTCAGCCCGCGCCCGTGCAGCAGGCACGATATTGCGCATAAAAGCAAAAGCAGCATCCGGGGTTTTTGCCATCTGATCCTGCAGCTTCCAGTCGGCATAACTCGTAAAGCCCAGCAGCCGGGCCTGCTCCGCCCGCACCTGCGCCAGACGCAGCACCAGCTCGCGGGTGTCATTCTCATCGCCTTTTTCGGTGCGGGTCATGCCAGCATCGAACAGCGCTTCGCGGGTCTGGCGATCGCTCAGACTCTGCAGCGCCGGTTGCTGAGTGGTGTTTTGCAGCACCAGCAGCCAGGCATTTTCCAGTCCGCGCGCGCGGGCTTCTGCCTGAGCGACCGCTAAATCGGCCGCCGCGAGGCCCGCCAGTTTCTGAGCCTCATCCACCACCAGACCGCCCGCCTTGGTGGCCGCCAGCAGCTTATTGGTGAAGCGGGTGCTGAGGCGCGCCGCCTCCTGATTCAGAGCTTTGAGCTGGTGTTTCTGCGTTTCCGGCAGATTGGCACCCGCCAGCTGAAAGCGCTGCCAGATCACCTCGACCAGCCGTTTTGATTCAGCGTCGAGCTGGGCGCGCTGCAGATACACCGCATCCAGCCGCGAGAACAGCGGCCGGTTGAGCATAATATCGTCGTTGAGTGCGGTAAGCTGCGGGGAGATCTCTTCATCGACCTGCTGCAGATACGGGCTGGTGTGCGCCGACGTCATAGCGCTGAACACCAGATTCACCCGGTTCAGCAACTGCCCACTCTTCTCCAGCGCCTCATAGGTATTCAGAAAGGTTGGCGCATCGCTGCTGGTGGCAATCGCCTCGACTTCGCGGCGTTTCTCTTCAATGCCCGCCTGTAACGCGGGCAGGAAATCCTGCTCCTCGATCTGATCGAACGGCGGTGCCTGATAAGGCAAGGTGCTGACGCTAAAGAAAGGATTCTGACGGGCGTTCATGATTCGCTCCTGATGGGCATCGCAAAGTCTTATCCTGGCAGGTTGCCGGCGGTTGAACAACTCAGGTCAGATGCTGCTGATAAACGCTGATTATTTCACCGGCAATCGCCACCGCAATCTCTGCCGGCAGCTTGCCTTTTACATCCGGCAGGCCGATCGGACAACGCAGCCGCGCCAGCCGATCGGCCTGCGCCCCCTTGCCCGCCAGCCGGTAGCGGAAACGCTGGCTTTTGGTCTGCGAGCCAATCACGCCTGCATAGCGAAAATCTCCGCGCTTCAGCACCGCCTCGCACAGGTCGAAATCGAGCGGATGATGATGGGTCATTATGATGAAATAGCTGTCCGGTGCAGCCTGCGCCACACAGTCCAGCGGGTCCTCCGGTTGCAGAGTGACCACGCCGGGCGGGACCTGCGTAAACTGATCCGGGCGACTGTCGATCCAGCGAATGTGACAGGGTAACGTTGACAGCAGGTTAACCAGCGCCTGCCCAACGTGACCGGCACCGAATAGCAGAATTTCCGGCTGGTTCTGCAACAGCGGCTCAAATAGCAGCGTGGTTTTACCGCCGCAGCACTGTCCCAGCCGCGCGCCGAGACTGTAATCCTCGGTGTGCGGCGCGCTGGCCCCGCTCTGCAACATGGCGCGTGCCTGAGCAATGCACTGAAATTCCAGCTGGCCACCGCCGATGGTCAGATAGCTCTGCTGCGGTGTTACCACCATTTTACTGCCGCTGTCGCGTGGCACCGAACCGTGTTCACTGAGCACGGTAATTAATACGCAGCTCTGGCGCTTTTCACGCAGCTGGTGCAGCACGGTTATCCAGTCATGGTAGATCATCACAGGCTCCTGCCAGTTGCAGCACACCATTCAATACCCGCTCTGGCGTGGCGGGCGCATCCAGCTGCGGATGCCGGGCATAACCGCCAACGCTGGCCACCGCATCCTGCAGCGCGCACCAGGCGGCGATACCCAGCATAAACGGCGGCTCCCCGACGGCTTTCGAGTGAAAGACCGTATCCTGCGGATTTTTACGGTTCTCCACCAGCGTCACCCGCAGATCGGCTGGAACGTCACTGATGGCCGGGATTTTGTAGCTGGCCGGGCCGTCGGTCAGCAATTGCCCTTTTTCGCTCCACACCAGTTCTTCACAGGTCAGCCAGCCAACGCCCTGGACAAATCCGCCCTCAACCTGGCCGATGTCGATTGCCGGATTCAGCGAGGCGCCCACGTCGTGCAGAATGTCTGCGCGCAGCAGGCGATACTCACCGGTTAAGGTATCGATCACCACTTCACAGCAGGCCGCGCCGTAGGCGAAGTAGTAAAAAGGCTGGCCGCGCCCCGCCAGCCGGTCGTAATGAATGCCCGGCACGCGGTAGTAACCGTTGGCAGACAGCGGCACCTGGTTAAGCCACGCCAGCTGGGCCACGTCCGCGAAGGTGTAATGTTTTTCACCGGCGCGCACGATGCCGTTGCGAAAACTGACCTCGGAGGCATCGCACTGATGGAGCTGACACAGCATCTGCGTCATGCGATCGCGCAGGATCTCCGCTGCGTTCTGCGCCGCCTTACCGTTCAGATCGGCCCCGCTGGAAGCCGCCGTCGGCGAGGTGTTCGGCACTTTGCCGGTATCAGTGGCGGTGATCTGAATCTTATCAACTTCAATCTGCAGCACTTCGGCAACGATCTGGATGATTTTGGTATTGAGTCCCTGGCCCATCTCGGTGCCGCCGTGGTTGAGTTGCACCGTGCCGTCGGTGTAAATCAGAATCAGTGCGCCCGCCTGGTTGAGAAAGTTGGAGGTAAACGAGATGCCGAATTTAACCGGCGTCAGCGCCAGACCGCGCTTCAGCAGCGGGCTGCGGGCATTAAACGCGCTGATCTCCGCCCGGCGGGCCTGATAATCGCTGCTCTGCTCCAGCTGTTCGGTGATCTCGTCCAGCAGATTGTCTTCAACCTGCTGATGATAATGGGTAATGTTGCGATTCTGCTTGCCGTAATAGTTGCGTTTACGCAGCGCCAGCGGATCAAGGCCGCGTTCACGCGCGATGTGGTCCATGATCTGCTCAATCGCCACCATGCCCTGCGGGCCGCCAAAGCCGCGATAAGCGGTATTTGAGGCCGTATTGGTGCGACAGCGGTAACCGGTAATGCGCGCATCGCCAAGGTAATAGGCGTTATCCGCATGGAACATCGCCCGATCGACGATAGACCCGCTGAGATCCAGTGAATAACCGCAGTTGCCTGCCAGATCGATCTTTACCCCGCACAGCAGCCCATCATCCTCAACGCCAACCTCGTAGCGGACAAAGAACGGATGCCGTTTGCCGGTAATGCGCATGTCGTCACGGCGTGAAAGCCGCATCTTCGCTGCCCGGCCGGTCTGGCGGGCGACGATGGCGCACAGGCAGGCGACGCCCGCAGCCTGGGTCTCTTTGCCGCCAAATCCGCCGCCCATACGCCGCATATCAATGGTGACCTGATTCATGCTGATACCCATCACCTCGGCCACCAGTTTCTGTACTTCGGTGGGATTCTGGGTCGAGGAAAAGACCTGTAGCTGCTGATCTTCGCCGGGGATCACCAGCGCGGTCTGGGTTTCCAGATAAAAGTGCTCCTGTCCGCCAATGTGAAAGGAACCGGTGATGCGGTGTGGTGCCCGTGCCAGCGCAGCCTCGACGTCGCCGCGCTGATGAACATGCGGCTCCTGAACAAAACTGTTCTGCGCCAGTGCCTGTTCGACGTCGAGTAACGGCTCCAGCACCTCATATTCAATTACGGCAGCAGCAGCGCCGGCTCGCGCAGCATCCGGTGACCCGGCCGCCACCACAATCACAATCTGACCGAGATACTCCACCTTGTCGTGCGCCAGCAGCGGATCGCCTGGGGCCAGCGGACCGACATCATTGATACCGGGCACATCCTGCCAGGTCAGCACGCTGACCACGCCGGGAATGGCGTAACACGGCCCGACATCAATCCGGGTGATGCGTGCATGGGCGTGCTCACTCAGCCGCGGGCAGAGGTGCAGTAAACCGGGCAGTTCAGGCTTATCGTCGATAAAGCGCGCCTCACCGGAAACGTGCTTTTCCGCGCTTTCGTGTTTGTTGCTGCGGCCAACGCCGCTCTGTATCGCGGCAGCATGCTGCGCCTTGATTACCTGTTCATTTAATTCAGGACGGTTATGAGACATAGCGGGCCACCTCAACACAGGGTAATTCGCCGTTGTAGCGATGGTAATAACGCCGCAGCAGGTTACGCGCGACCTGCAAACGGTAGCTGGCGCTGGCGCGGAAGTCGGACAGCGGCTGGAAATCTTCCGCCAGCGCGGCGGCAGCACGTGACACCGTCACGGAGTTAAACGGTTGATCCAGCAGGGCCTGTTCGCAGTGTGTGGCCCTTTTCGGCGTTGCGGCCATCCCGCCAAACGCGATGCGTACTGCGCGGACATGGCCCTGCTCAATCTCAAGATTAAAGGCGGCGAATACCGCAGAAATGTCATCATCAAGCCGCTTAGAGACTTTCCACGCGACAAAATCTGGTGACACCGTCACTTTATCGATGCGGATAGCGCGGATAAACTCGCCCGGCTGTAAACAGGTCTGTCGATAGCCGGTGAAAAACCGATCGAGCGGCAGGCTGCGCTGCTGCTCGCCGTGCTGCAACAGCAGGCTGGCATTCAGCGCCAGCAGCATCGGTGACGCATCACCAATCGGCGAGGCATTGGCGATATTGCCGCCCAGCGTGCCCTGCAGGCGGATTTGTAGCGAGGCAAAACGGTGCAGCATCTCACTGACGCCCGGAATACGGTCGGCGAGGAAATCGGTAATCTGCTGCAGCGAGGCGGCGGCACCCAGCAGATAGTGATCGTCAAATTCACTGCATACCCTGAGCGCAGTAACCTGCTCCAGCGCGATCAGCAGCGGTATTCGCTTATGCTGCTGGGTGATCGTCAGGCTCAGATCGGTGCCACCGGCAATCAGCGTGGCCTCTGGATGGGCCAGATAGATTTGCGCCAGCTGGGCCGGAGTTTTGGGCAGATAACAGCGCCGCCCATCTCCGCTCAACTGCTGCATCTGATTATTCGCCAGCGCTTCCAGCCGCTGCACCACGCTGGCAGCATGGTGATCGAACTGGTCGCTGACCGGCTGTGAACAGAGCTGCTGCGCGGCCGCCATGATCGGCCGGTAGCCGGTGCAGCGACACAGATTGCCCGCCAGCGCACTCTCCGCCTGATGGCGATCCCAGCCGCTGGCCGATTTTTGCAGGCTGAACAGCGACATCACAAAGCCCGGCGTACAAAAACCACATTGTGAACCGTGGCAGTCAACCATCGCCTGCTGCGCCGGATGCAGAGCACGGCCATGACGCAGATCCTCAACGGTAATCAGCTGCTTACCCTGCAGCGTCGATACCAGCGTCAGACAGCTGTTGACCGTTTCATACTGCATTTCCCCATCGACCGCTTTACCCAGCGTGACGCTACAGGCGCCGCAGTCTCCCGAGGCGCAGCCCTCTTTGGTGCCGGTGCGGTGCTGATGGCCACGCAGATAGTTGAGCACCGTCAGATTAGGATCTAACGCCTCTTCGGTAATCAGTTGGTTATTTAACAGGAACTGGATCATGCGGCTTGATCTCCCGCGTCGCGCTGCCATACCGGACGGCCGTTTACCCAGGTCTGGGCAATATTGCGGTCATCGCCCAGCGTCATTAAGACAAACAATTTTTCCCAGATATCTTTGCTGTTGCCGATGCGTAAGGTCTGTAAGGCCGAGACGGCCGGATCAAGCACCACAAAATCCGCCTCTTTGCCCGGATTAAAATTGCCGATGGCGTGATCGAGATCCAGCGCCCGCGCGCCGCCCAGCGTGGCGTGGTAAAAGGCTTCGGCGGCGCTCAGCTTATACTGCTGCAGCTGACCCACTTTGTAGGCTTCGCCCAGCGTTTGCAGCATGCTGAAGGTGGTACCGGCCCCGACATCGGTGCCAATGCCGACTTTGACGCCCTGCTGCCAGCTGCGTTTCAGGTTAAACAGTCCGCTGCCGAGAAACAGGTTTGAGGTCGGACAGAAAGCGATAGTCGAATCGGTGTCGTGCAGGCATTGCCATTCGCTGTCGTCGAGATGCACGCAGTGCGCAAACACGCTGCGACGCCCGGTCAGCTGATAGTGGTGGTAAACGTCAAGATAGCCGGCGCGCTCAGGAAACAGCTGTTTCACCCAGGCGACCTCCTGCGGATTTTCGCTCAGGTGAGTATGCAGCCAGGTATCGGGAAACTCCTGACGCAGCTGCTGCACCTTTGCCAGCAGCTGCGGTGACGAGGTTGGCGCGAAACGCGGCGTCAGCGCGTAGCTCAGCCGTCCGCGCTGGTGCCAGCGTTCAATCAGTGCGCGGGTCTGCTGATAGCTCTGTTCCGGCGTTTCGATCAGGTTGTCTGGCGCATTACGATCCATCATCACTTTGCCGGCAATCAGTCGCATATTCAGCGCTTCCGCCGCGCTGAACAGCGCCTCGACCGACTGCGGATGCACGGTGCCAAACACCAGCGCGCTGGTGGTGCCGTTCGACAGCAGCTGATGCAGGAAGAAAGCTGACATACGCGCAGCGTGGTCCGGGCAGTGATATTGCGCCTCGACCGGGAAGGTATAGTGATTCAGCCATTCCAGCAGTTGCTCGCCGAACGCGCCGATCATTTCGGTCTGTGGATAGTGAATGTGGGTATCGATGAAGCCCGGTACGATCAGTTTTCCGCGCAGATCAACCACCGGCTGACCAGCCAGTTCGGCGCTGCACTCCTCCCACGGCGCTAAGCCGATCACCCGTCCGTCGCGAAGCCGTAGCACCCCATCTTCCAGATAGCGCGCCGCAGAGAGCAGCGCGTCGGGCTGGTCTGCCACCGATTTGAAGTCAAAAAAACTGGCGCGTATCGCCGTATCTGCCGCTGATGACATGGCTTTTCCTTTCTGAAAGCACTGCGGCCTTCTTTTAATTATGCAGATGATTGCCTTAATGCCACGTTGCAACTGCCGTGCCAGATCGGTAATGACTATTTTTCTATAATTATCAGCTAATTAAATTAAATTCCGGCTGTTGCGCAACTTTCTGCAGGCAGCGTTGCTCCGCAACCGTTTGCCTGCCGTTAGCAATCGGTTGCTTGTGGCGCTGCTTTGAAATTGGATAATTTTTACCGGCTGAATCCGCAGCTACGCTGCCCCGTTAGCGTGCATCACGCCCCAAAACAGCGCAGCCGCCGGGGCGGTAAAATCCCCTTACAGCCCAATCGCTTTTTCGGCGGGCGCAAGCGGAAATGAAATGCTATGGTGAAGCCATCGATTGTGAAAATGGCATAAGGAACAGTGAGATGATTATTTTTGTCACCGGCGCGACCGCCGGTTTTGGTGAAAGCATCACCCGTCGCTTTATCGCAACCGGCCATAAAGTGATCGCCAGCGGACGCCGGGCCGAGCGCCTGAAAGCGCTGAAAGATGAGCTGGGCGATAACCTGTATACCGTGCAGCTTGATGTGCGTAACCGGGCAGCCATTGAAGAGGCGGTAAATCAGTTGCCGGCGGAGTGGCGCGAAATCGATGTGCTGGTCAATAACGCCGGTCTGGCGCTGGGGATTGAGCCAGCCCACCGCGCCAACGTTGAAGACTGGGAGAATATGATCGACACCAACACCAAGGGTCTGGTCTATATGACGCGCGCCCTGCTGCCGCAGATGGTGGAGCGTAACGTCGGGCACGTGATAAATATCGGGTCGATCGCCGGCAGCTGGCCCTATGCGGGCGGCAACGTCTATGGCGCGACCAAAGCCTTTGTCCGTCAGTTCAGCCTTAATCTGCGAACCGATCTGCACGGCACCGCGCTGCGCGTTACCGACATCGAACCAGGCCTGGTGGGCGGTACCGAGTTCTCCAACGTCCGTTTCAAAGGCGACGATGATAAAGCGGGTCAGGTGTATGAAGGCGCCACCGCACTAACCCCGGACGATGTGACTGAAGCGGTCTACTGGGTCGCCACGCTGCCTAAGCATGTCAACATCAACACGCTTGAGATGATGCCTGTCAGCCAGACAGTGGCCGGTCTGAAGGTGCACAAGCCGTAAGCCTCAGAGCCAGCCTTTTCGGCTGGCTCTAGCCCCGTCCCCAGCCCAGCACGATGATTAACATGCCGCTAAAGGCGACAATCGCCCCGCTCCAGTCCCAGGCGCTGAGCTTCACGCCGTCGACCACCCGCAACCACAGCAGTGCGGTCAGCACATAGACTCCGCCATAAGCGGCATACACCCGTCCGCTGGCGGCAGGATGCAGCGTCAGCAGCCAGACAAACAGCGCCAGGCTGGCAGCTGCCGGCAACAGTAGCCAGACGGAGCCGCCTTTTTTCAGCCACAGCCACGGCAAAAAGCAGCCGATAATTTCCGCCAGCGCGGTGATAAAAAACAGCAAGGCGGTTTTAATCAGCATCCTTTTCTCTCACAAACGTAAACAAACGACTCACCACTGGTGAGCAAAGAAACGGCGATGATATACTAAGCCTACCCGCGGCAACAGCCGTTACCATTGGCGATGTCTGCGTTAACTGAAGGAAAGCGCAATGAAAAAATTGATCCCGGTCCTGCTGGTCAGCCTGCTGTCAGCGGCAGCCTTTAATGCCAGTGCTACCACTAATCGCCTGATTATTGAAGATGGCAGCAGCGCCGCCAGTAACGAAGCAGCGCGTCAGGATAAAGAGCAGTGGAATGACACGCGGATGCTGCGTAATAAGGTGAACAGCCGCGTTGAGAAAGAGTTTGATAAGACCGACCGCGCGTTTGATACCCGCGACAAGTGTGAGCAGAGCCTGAACCTTAATGCTTACTGGGAGCCGAATACCCTGCGTTGTCTGGATCGCCGCTCCGGCCGGCCTGTTACGCCCTGATTTTCAGCTATAGTAATGACGGACGACTAACATAAGGAATACGTGATGAAGCTACAGAGGGTTTTGTTAACGGCGACGTTGTTCGCGCTGCCCGTGCTGGCACAGGCATCCTGTGAATCGGTCAAAACCGAGATCAGCCAGAAAATTATTCAGAACGGTGTGCCCGAATCGGGTTTTAGTCTCGACATCGTCGCTAACGATCAGGTTGATCAGGCCGGCGGTCAGGTGGTGGGACATTGTGAGAACGACACACAAAAGATTGTTTACAAGCGCACGGGGCGTGACGATGACACCAGCGTGCCAGACAGTGCCGGCAGTTCACAAGACGCGCCCGCACAGTAAATAACAGCAGGGCGACGTCCTGTCGCCCTGCTCGCTACTCCGCATGCTCCGGCCGTTGACGCGGCATCATCCATGCCACTCCCAGCGCAAACAGCGCAATCACCAGTGCCACCACAAATACCCAATGCAGTGAAGCAGCAATCGCCTGCACCATCTGCTGTAGCGTCTCCGGCGTCAGCTGACGGCGACTCTCATCGGCCATAATCTGCTGCACCGGGTCCTGCGCCTGCGGCAACCGCCAGTGTAAATTAAGGTTCAGTACGGCGCCCATGATGGCGGTGCCAATCGCTGAGCCGATCATCCGGCTGAACATGATCGAGGCGGTACAGATGCCGCGAATTTCGTAATCCGCCTGATTCTGCACCGAAACCAGAAACGTGGTGCTGGTCATTCCCATTCCGGTCCCGATGACAAAGGCGGTAAAACCAGCCTGATACAGCGAACTGTCGGGCCGCAACAGCAGCAATAAGGCACTGCCGCTAATCAGCAACAGCGCCCCTGACTGGGCGGTAAAGCGATAAGAGGTGCGCAGCATCAGCCTTCCGCTCAGGGTACTGGCCAGCGGCCAGCCAATCGACATCATTGCCAGGGCGCTGCCCGCCTGCAGCGGCGAGCCGCCACCAATGCCCTGAATCCAGGTCGGCAGGAAAGCGCTGATCCCCATCATGGCGGCCCCGATAATCAGGTTGCCGGCGTTACCGGCAATAATCAGTCGGCTGCGCCAGATAATCAGCGGAAACAACGGCGCGTCGGCCCGCTGCTCATGACGTTTCAGCATCCAGCCGGCAAACAGCGAAAACAGCAGGAACGGGATTAGCCATAAGCCGAGCTGTTCTGCCTGCAGCAGCGCAACCAGCAATGCGCTGACGCACAGCATCAGCCAGCCACTGCCGGCCAGGTTCAGCGACTGTCGCTGCTGTTCCTGCTGATGAGCCGGCAACCAGCGCGCCAGCATCAGCATGCTGATCAGCCCTATTGGCAGATTGACCCAGAAAATTACCGACCAGCTAAAGTGCTGCACCAGCCAGGCACCGGTCAGCGGACCGACGATGGCCGCAACGCCCCAGACGCTGGAGAGCCAGCCCTGTACGCTGGCGCGCTCGCGCGGTGAGTAGATGTCCGCCACGATAGTCGAGCTGAGCGGCATGATGGCACCGGCCCCCAATCCCTGAAAGGCGCGGAACAGGATCAGCCAGGTCATGCTGTGGGCGAAACCGCACAGCACTGAGCCAATAAGAAAAATCGCGGTGCCGATAAAAAACATCATCTTACGGCCGTACAGATCCGCCAGACGTCCATAGAGCGGCACGCTGACCGCCTGGGTCAGCAGATAGATGGAAAATACCCAGCCAAACTGCGAAAAACCGCCCAGTTCGGCAATGATGGTGGGCATAGCGGTGGCAACGATGGTGACTTCAATTGCCGCCATAAACATCGCCAGCATACAGGCAATTAAAATCCAGTGTCGGTGTCCGGTCTGGAGTTGTGCGCTTTCAGTCATAGGGTTCCTTTTTTAGCTGCAAGCGTAGCTGAAAATCCGCCAGTGCAGTTTCCCGTCAGTGCGCATCATTGGTCGCTTCTGTGACGTTGTCACCCAAAGTCGATGAAAATTTTTCATTGATGCATCAGCCCAATCACCACGCGGCTTTAACACTATTTTAACCAGTTTTTAATCCCCTGATTTAAGGCTAAAAAGCTAGCGCGCTTCGCTTCAGGCTGCTATAGCAATAAGGCTTCTTTCTCAGTATTCACTGAAAAAGCGTAGATAAACAGTCATTTTATCTACATTTTATCGCAGTTTCGGTATTGGGAGCCGTGGCCGTTTTTGCTGCTTCTGTCGGGCTGTTATTGGTTGTTATAACAATTGAGATCGTTATCAGGGAGACTCCCTTATGCAAAATGCTTCACTGGTCCGCCGTGCCGGTCTGGCACTGCTGGCGGTGGCTGCGGTGATCGGCGCGCTAATCTGGGGCCTCGGCTGGGACCAGCTGGTCGCCAGAAAGGTCGATCTGCTCTATCTCGGACAACAACATCTGTTTTTAGTCTTCTGGTCGATGCTGTTCGCCCTGCTGGTCGGTATTCCCAGCGGCATCATCCTCAGCCGCCCTTTTGCCCGTCGCTGGGCTGAATATGTGATGCAGATTTTTAACGTCGGCAATACCCTGCCACCGCTGGCGGTGCTGGCATTAGCGATGGTGATTATCGGCATCGGCGACCGTCCGGCGCTGATCGCGCTGTTTCTCGCTTCTCTGCTGCCTATCGTGCGTAACACCTTCTCCGGTCTGAGCGCAGTGCCCGCCTCGCTGATCGAAGCCGCCAACGGCATCGGCATGACCAAAATGCAGCGTCTGCGCCAGGTCGAAATCCCGAATGCACTGCCGGTTATCCTGACCGGCGTGCGCATCGCCACTGCCATCAATGTCGGCACCGCGCCGCTGGCGTTTCTGATTGGTGCCAGCAGCTTCGGCGAGCTGATCTTTCCCGGTATCTACCTCAATGACTTCCCGACGCTGATTCTCGGCGCGGTGGCAACGGCACTGGTGGCACTGGTGCTGGATATGCTGCTGGCCGCACTGGGCCGCTTTCTCAGTCCGCACGCTGCGGCATAACGATAAGGAACTTTGCGATGCTAACGCGCTGGATTAAACAGAGTGCACTTGCCGTGATGGCGACGCTGGCCCTGAGCCAGACTGTACAGGCCGCCGCCCCGCTGGTGATGGCGACCAAGAGCTTTACCGAGCAGCATATCCTGTCGGCAATGACGGTGATGTGGTTAGAGAAAAAGGGCTTTGAGGTGATCCCGAAGCGCAATATCGCCACCACCATCGGCCGTAATGCGCTGCTGAACAAGCAGATCGACATGACCTGGGAATATACCGGTACGTCGTTGATCATCTTTAACCATATCAGCCAGCCGATGTCTTCTGAGCAGGCGTATGAAACGGTGAAGAAACTTGATGCGAAGCTGGGGCTGGTATGGCTGAACCCGGCTCCGATGAACAATACCTACGCCTTTGCCATGACCCGGCAGCGGGCGGAAAAAGAGGGGATCACCACCCTGTCGCAGCTGGTGACGAAGCTGGAGCAGGTGCGTAAACAGGACCCGGAACACAACTGGCGACTGGGGCTGGATCTGGAATTCTCCGGCCGCTCAGACGGCATGAAGCCGTTGCAGAAGACCTACAACATGGCGCTGGATCGACCGCAGATCCGTCAGATGGACCCCGGACTGGTCTATAACGCTATTCGTGATGGCTTCGTCGATGCCGGTCTGATCTATACCACCGACGGCCGGGTGAAAGGGTTCGACCTGAAAGTGCTGGAGGATGATAAGCACTTCTTCCCGAGCTATAACGTCACGCCGGTGGTGCGCAAAGATGTGCTGGAGAGCCATCCGGGACTGGAAGCGGCGCTGAATGAGCTTTCACAGCTGATTACCGATGAGTCGATCACCGAAATGAATAAGCGGGTCGATATCGATCACCAGTCACCGGAACAGGTGGCGCGTGATTTCCTTAAATCCAAAAACATGCTGTAAGGAGGCACTGTGGATACCCTTCACTACATCATGGATAACTGGAACAGCCTGCTGACGCTTAGCTGGCAGCACACCTGGCTGGTGCTGGTCGCGGTTGGGCTGGCGATTGTGATTGGCGTGCCGCTTGGCATTCTGATTGTCCGGGTCCGCTGGCTGGCGACGCCGATCCTCGGTATCGCCACCGTGGTGCTGACCATTCCGACCATCGCGCTATTTGGCCTGATGATCCCGCTGTTTTCAATCATCGGTCAGGGCATTGGCGCCCTGCCGGCGATTACCGCGGTGTTTCTCTACTCGCTGCTGCCGATTGTGCGTAATACCCATACCGCGCTGGAGAACCTGCCCGACGGCCTGCGCGAAGCCGGTCGCGGCATCGGCATGACCTTCTGGCAGCGATTACGCTGGGTGGAAATTCCGATGGCCCTGCCGGTGATTTTCGGCGGTATCCGCACCGCGGTAGTGATGAACGTCGGCGTCATGGCGATTGCCGCGGTGATTGGTGCCGGTGGCCTGGGTCAGCTGTTGCTCGACGGCATCAGCGGCAGTGATATTCGTATGTTGATAGCCGGGGCGTTAATGATTTGCCTGCTGGCGATTGTTCTTGACTGGCTGCTGCACCGTTTGCAGCAGGCGCTGACTCCTAAGGGAATTCGATAATGATTACACTGGAAAACCTGACGAAAACCTTTACCCAGAAAAACGGCACCACCATGAAAGCGGTGGATAACGTTAGCCTGGAAGTGCCAGCCGGTGAGATGTGCGTGCTCCTGGGGCCATCGGGCTGCGGCAAAACCACGACTCTGAAGATGATTAACCGCCTGATCCCCGCCACCAGCGGCCGCATCCTGATCAATGGCGAAGATACCAGCACTCAGGACACCACCACGCTGCGCCGTAACATCGGCTATGTGATCCAGCAGATTGGCCTGTTTCCCAACATGACCATCGAAGAGAACATTACCGTGGTGCCGCGCATGCTGGGCTGGGATAAGAAACGCTGCCGGGAGCGCGCCACCGAGTTGATGAGCATGGTGGCGCTGGATCCGAGCAAGTTCCTGCATCGCTACCCGCGTGAAATGTCGGGTGGCCAGCAGCAGCGTATTGGGGTGATCCGCGCGCTGGCGGCTGATCCTCCGGTGCTGCTGATGGATGAGCCTTTTGGTGCGGTCGACCCGATCAACCGTGAAGTCATCCAGAACGAATTTCTTGATATGCAGCGTCAGCTGAAGAAAACCGTGATGCTGGTGAGTCATGACATCGATGAAGCACTGAAGCTCGGTGACCGAATCGCGGTGTTTGGTCAGGGTAAAATTGTGCAGTGCGCCAGCCCGGACGAGCTGCTGGCAACACCAGCCAACGACTTTGTCGGATCGTTTGTCGGTCAGGACCGGACGCTGAAACGCCTGCTGCTGGTGCAGGCGGGTGACGTCACCGATCAGCAGCCCACCATCACCGTACAGCGATCAACCTCACTGGAAGAAGCCTTCGGCACCATGGATGACAATGATATGCGCTCAATTACCGTGGTGGATGAAGATGGCAAGCCGCTCGGCTTTGTGAAACGGCGTGAGGCGCGTAACGCCAGCGGCCGCTGTGAAGAGCGCCTGCACACCTTTAAGGTGACCGGCAAAGCGGAAGAGAACCTGCGCGTCGTGCTGTCAAAACTGTATGAGCACAACACCGTCTGGATGCCGATTGTCGATGAAGAGGGTCGCTACAGCGGTGAGATCTCACAGGATTACATCGCCGATTACCTCAGCTCAGGCCGCACCCGCCGCCGCCTGAACCCGTAATCGCTCTCACCGCTAAGTGAAAAAGGGCCGTAATGGCCCTTTTTTTATGCCTGCTCTTCGCTGCCGCTCAGCGCTTTGGCCGGTACGACAGAGACGGCGCGCGCTTCCTCAGGTAATACCATATTCAGCAGAATGGCCAGCAAACCGCCGGTAGTGACCGCATGACCAAACAGGGTGTTGATCAGCGGTGGTAACTGTTTCAGCACTTCCGGCACCGCTTCAACGCCCAGGCCGACGCCGAAAGAAACCGCGACGATCAGCATCTCACGGCGTCCTAAAGGCGTTTGCGTCATCACCCGGATGCCGGCGGCAACTACGCTGCCGAACATCACGATGGTGGCCCCGCCCAGCACCGGCGGCGGAATTTGCTGTAACAGAGAGCCGACCGCCGGGAACAGACCAAGCAGCACCAGCATCAACCCCAGCACCATTCCGACATAGCGGCTGGCCACGCCGGTCATCTGGATCACCCCATTGTTTTGCGCAAAGGTGGTGTTCGGGAATGCCGAGAAAATGGCTGCCAGCAGACAGCTGACGCCGTCAGCCATAATGCCGCCCTGCAGACGCTGCTGGAACGCGGTGCCGCCGATCGGCTGTTGTGATATCAGGCAATTGGCGGTGAGATCGCCCACCGCTTCAATCACCGCGATCACCGACACCAGCGCAATCGGCAAGAAAATGGTCCAGTCAAAGGCAAAGCCGAACTTAAACAGCGCAGGCAGCACCAGCGCCGCGCTGTGGTCCGGCGCTTTCAGTTGCAGATGGCCGGTTAACGCTGCCGCGATGCAGCCCACTACAATTCCGGCCACGACCGCCACCAGTCTGGTCCAGCGGTTACGCGCACGATTGAGCGCCACGATCACCAGCAGCGTCAGCGCGCCCAGCGCCAGATTGCCGGGAGCACCAAAATCACGGGCGTTGTGACCGCCAGCCCAGTCGGTGATACTGACTTTGATCAGGCTGATACCAATCAGGGTAATGACCGTGCCGGTCACCACCGGGGTCAGCACTTTGCGTAACGGACCGACGCAGCGGCTAATCAGAATTGGGATCAGCGCTGCCACCAGATTGCAGCCGAACAGCATCGCCATGATCTCTTCTGGCGATCCGCCGCGCGCCTTCACCATCAGGCCGCCTGACAGCAGCACCCCCAGAAAGGCGAAGCTGGTTCCCTGCAGGCAGATCATCCCGGCTCCGACGCCGAAAAAGCGCCGGGCCTGTAAAAACGTGCCAAGGCCCGAGACCAACAGTGACATGCTGATCAGGTAGGGAATATAGGCCTGTAGCCCCAATACCGAACCGATAATCAGCGGCGGAGTGATGATGCCAACCACGCTGGCCAGCAGATGCTGCAGGGCGGCGAAAAACGCCGGGACGGGACCAATACGGGCATCCAGCCCATATAACAAACTTTGCTCGTGTGATTGCGACATGACGGTGCTCCGGCAACAGTGATTAGCCGGATTAATGCATTTTTTGCGCCATTACCTCAGCGTCATCTCGCCTCTCAGGCCAGGTAACTGAAAAATCGGGATAAAATTTCCTGATGTGGCCGGTGGCGAACCTGCAACTTTACGTTCACCACCGGGGAAGATGACTTGTTTTGTTTCATGATCAGGCGATCTTTGCACTCACATGATGCAGGCTGGGCCGATCCAGCAGTGAGATATCGATGTAGGCGGTCAGATCGCGTTGTTCGGCACGCGGCAGGTACGGCAGTTCACCCAGCAGCGGTGCCGGGATTTTTTCACGCAGCACTTCGATGATATCGCTGTATTGCGCCAGGCCCGGATTGATGCGGTTGGCAACCCATCCAACCAGCGGCAATCCATCCTGCCGGATAGCTTCAGCCGTGAGCAACGCATGGCTGATACAGCCAGACTGAATCCCCACCACCAGCACTACCGGTAACTGCTGCTCAATCACCCAGCCAGAGAGTGGACGCGCATCATTCATCAGGCTGCGCCAGCCGCCGGTGCCCTCCACTACCACCCGATCTGCCTGCTCCGTCAGGCTATTCAGCCCCTGCGTCAGTAATTCGTAGTGGATCACCTGACCGCTATGGGTAGCGATCTCCTGTTCCTCAAACAGCAGTGGATTGATGGCCTGATACGGCAGCGCAACAGAAGAGGCACTTTGCAGCACCTGCGCATCTTTATTGCGCAGGCCGTCAGCGGTTTTTACTGCGCAGCGCGCCACGGGTTTGTATCCGACTGCGCTGAGGTTTGCTTTGATAAAACTTTGTAGCAGCGCACGCGATACCACGGTTTTACCGACTGCGGTGTCGGTGCCGGTAACAAATAGTCTCTTCACTCTACTTCTCCTCTCAAACCGGTTACGGCTAATCGGCGATTAACCCTACTAATAATCCGCATTTTAAGGAATGGAAGATGAGAACAGATTGCGTTAGCGCAAGATTAGTCAGGCTTAACCTTGCAATAGCTTCACTAACAGGTAACCGCTATAGAGTGCATCTTTGATCAGCGCCGCGCCGCCCAGCGTTCCCGGCTCGCTAAACGCAGTGGGTGCCAGCTGAATACTGGCACTGTAAGCGGGCAGCGACTGTTGCAGAATGGTGTTGCTGACCGCCGGAAACAGCACGTCTGCCGCGGCATTGAGCGGTGAACCGATAAGAATATGTTGCGGATTAAAGATATTCACCATCATCGCCAGGATGCGGCCCACATGATGACCAACGCTGGCAATGGTGTCGCGCGCCAGTCGATCGCCGGACTGCGCCGCCGCACAGAGTGATGCCAGCGTCAGCGGCTGATTGTGCAGCAGGCTGTCAGGCTGGGTCGGCAGACGCTGAGCGGCCAGCGCCAGCAGACTGCCGATGCTGGCCACCGTCTCGAGGCAGCCGTGGTTGCCGCAATAGCACTGCTGGCCGTAGGGATCGATCTGGGTATGGCCGATTTCCACCAGCGCCCGGCCGCGTTTATGCAGCAGTTGCCCGCCGCTGATCACGCCAGCCCCGACCGTTTCATCAATCACAATCTGAATCACATCTTCTGCGCCGCGTGAGGCACCAAACAGCGATTCTGCCAGCGTCCAGGCGGAAATATCATGCTGAACAAATACCGGTACCCCGGTGCGGGCCGCCAGCGCATCGCCGAGCGGCATGTCGCGTACCTGATATCCGGGCAAACGGTGCACCACGCCAGAAGCGGCATTAATCAATCCTGGCAGGGTCACGGCGATGGCGGTCAGGCGTTCCAGCTGCTGCTGGTGACGAATAAAGAAGGCGTCAACCTGGTCGATTAGTGCGGTCAGCAGCGGCTGAGCCGATTCATCCGGCAGCGGCAGGCTATCCTCCACCAGTTCCCGGCTGCTAAGGTCGCGCAGGGTAAAGGTCATGGCGCCACGGTGCAGGCGAATCGCCAGATAGTGCCAGGCGTCAGTGTCGAGGATCAGCCCAATCGCCGGACGGCCGCGGCTGCCTGGCTCCTGAAACTCCGTCTCCTGCACCAGATGGGCATCCAGCATTTCACGCACGATTTTAGTGATGCTGGCTGGCGCGAGCTGGGCGCGTCGGGAAAGTTCGATACGCGAAATAGGACCGAATTGATCAATTAATCGATAAACGACGCCTGCATTGGTTTGCTTAATTTGGTCAATATGGCCAGGTTGACTGTCCAGATTCACAACCCTGCTCCCGGTTATTTTCGCGCTTCTAAATAAACATGCGTCATGGTGAGGCAGATCAGGCGGCAGCGTCAAATATTTGATTAGAAATGTGATTTATCGCACACATTGTCGTCGGGACCGGCCAGAGTTACGCCTTTTTTTGCTGCAGTAACGTCATCATATGGCGCATCTGCTCATTTATTTCGCGCTCTGCGGACCAGACTAACCACAGTTCAGAAATAGCATCACTTTCTGCCAGCGGCAGCCAGATGACATCAGCCAGCTGCGCCCGGCGAAATGAGGCGGGCAAAATTGACACGCCCAGCCCGGTCGCCACCAGACCGAGAATGGTCATCGCCTCACCCACTTCCTGGGTGATGTAGGGCTTAATCTGGTAGCGGTGAAGCAGCGCCAGGATGTCGCTGTAGAGTGCGGTCCCGACCTGCGGATCGAAAAACACAAACGGCTCAGCCGCCAGCGCACTGACCGAAATCCTGTCTGCCGTGGCCAGCGGATGCGCCCAGTGCACCACCGCATACAGCGGTTCACTCAACAGCAGCTGGTGGCGCAAATCTGCCGGCAGCGGCGTGTTGCGCATCACGCCGAGATCGAGCCGCCCGTCATGCAGCGGGGCCAGCTGCTGGCGGGTGTTGATCTCCTGCATCTGAATATGCACCTGCGGCCAGCGCTGGCGAAACTGGTACAGCGCATCGGACACCACCGCGGTAAACGGCGCTGAGGAGGTAAAGCCGATACGCAGCTCTCCCTCTTCGCCACGATGCAGCCGCGCCGCCCGGTCAGCCGCCTGTTCCACCTGCAACAGAATGGTGCGCGCATCCTGCAGTAACTGCTGACCGGCGGCCGTGAGCTGCACGCTGCGGTTGGTACGATTAAACAGCCGGGCACCGGTTTCAGTCTCAAGCTGAATAATCTGTTGACTGAGCGGCGGCTGAGAAATATTCAGCCGCAGCGCCGCCCGGCCAAAATGCAATTCTTCGGCGACCGCAATGAAATAGCGCAGATGGCGCAGCTCGATATTCATATCTTTAACGTCTTATTTGAGATTATTAATATATTAGACATCATAATCAGCCTTTTCTAAGCTGACGACAGGTTTTTTATCACTAAGGAAAGATTGTGGGTCGCACTACTCATGCAGGAACCGTTGCGGATGACGCAGGATGCAGATCGCCAGAATCGCTGGCTGCATCGGGCTGGATTACCCGCGGAACGCCGCAGTTTATGCGCGTCACGCTGGCCCTGTTTTCAGCCGGTCTCGCCACCTTTGCCCTGCTCTACTGTGTCCAGCCAATATTGCCGGTGCTGTCGCAGCAGTTTGGCGTGTCGCCCGCGACCAGCAGCCTGTCACTCTCCATCTCCACCGGACTGATGGCGCTGGGCCTGCTGGTGACCGGCCCGCTGTCTGATGCGGTCGGACGCAAGTCTGTAATGGTCACCGCGCTGATGCTGGCCGCCCTCTGTACCCTGATCTCCGCCACCATGACCAGCTGGCACGGCATTCTGATCATGCGCGCATTGATGGGCCTGGCGCTGAGCGGGGTCGCCGCAGTCGGCATGACCTATCTGAGTGAAGAGATGGACCCGCGGGTGGTGGCGTTCTCAATGGGGCTGTACATCAGCGGTAATTCCATCGGCGGCATGAGTGGCCGCCTGCTGAGCGGGGTGCTGACCGACTTTTTCTCATGGCGGGTGGCGATTGCGGTTATCGGCTGCTTTTCCCTGGCTTCAGCGGTGATGTTCTGGAAAATCCTGCCGGCGTCGCGCCATTTCCGCGCCACCTCTCTGCGCCCCCGTAACCTGCTGATTAATTTTCGTCTGCACTGGCGCGATGAAGGGCTGCCGTGGCTGTTTGCAGAAGGCTTTCTGCTGATGGGAGCCTTTGTCACGTTGTTTAACTACATCGGCTACCGTTTACTGGATGCGCCCTGGCATCTCAGCCAGGCAGTGGTGGGTCTGCTGTCGGTGGTCTACCTCACCGGCTCATGGAGTTCGCCGAAAGCGGGTGCGTTAACCAGCCGGCTGGGACGGGGGCCGGTGATGCTCGGCGCTACCGCGATTATGCTGGCTGGCCTGTTGTTCACTGCCTTTAATTCGCTGTGGCTGATTTTGCCCGGCATGATGCTGTTCACCGCCGGTTTTTTTGCCGCCCATGCGGTTGCCAGCAGCTGGATTGGTCCACGAGCCCGCCGTGCGCGCGGTCAGGCTTCTTCACTCTATCTGTTCAGCTATTACGTCGGGTCCAGCGTGGCCGGGACGCTGGGCGGGGTGTTCTGGCATAACTATGGCTGGATGGGTATCACGCTGTTTATCAGCGCCCTGCTACTGCTGGCTCTGCTGGTGGCCTGGCGGTTGCAGTGTAAAAAGCTTTGATCCCCTGTTCCCTCTGAATTGCTGGCCCGGCCACTGCGCCGGGCGATTTTATCTGCGCTGTTGAGACAACTTTCAGGGCCAGCCGGAACATAATGTGCTTTTCCCGCTATAATCGGTCTGATTGTGACATTTGCTTACTTCTGTCGCTTAACACAGCAAAAAAGGACCGCCTGTGGCTCTCTACTATTACGTGAACAAACAATCAGGTTACAACCATAACCATGTGGTGCATGCTGCGGGCTGCCCCTTCCTGCCCGCGCCGGCTGACCGGCTGTTTCTCGGCAGTTTTTACCACGTCAATGCGGCTATCCTGCAGGCCAAAAAGTATTATTCTGGCGCGATGGGCTGTGAAACCTGCTGTCCATCCCCTCGCCATTCCGATGCTGATCCACAGCCTGGTGTGGCCCTGAAACATACCCTGACCTCACGTTAGCCTGACCGCGATTGAGCAAGGCTCGCGCTGCGCTAATTTGTTAAGATTTTCCGCCATTTTCCGTTATGTTAGAACTCCTGATTCTCTTTAACGGGTTTTACCATGCGGGAAAAGTTTGCGGGCTCTCAGATCGCCCTTCACTGGCTGACCTTTTTACTGGTGGCGACGGCCTACGCCACCATTGAACTGCGCGGTTTTGCTCAGCGCGGTTCATGGCAGGGTTATGCGATGATCATCACCCATTTCAGCGCGGGCGCGTCGGTGCTGGTGTTGATGATTGCTCGTCTGGTGCTGCGTACCCGGCATCGTTCTCCGCCGATTGTTCCTGCCGCCCGACGCTGGCAGACCGGGCTGGCACATCTGACTCACACCCTTATCTATGCGCTGTTTATTACTCTGCCGATACTCGGTCTGACATCACGCTATCTGAAAGGCCGTGAATGGTGGCTGTTTGGCATCAGCATGCCGGTGGCGGCGGAACCCAATTTTGATCTGGCGGATATGCTGATTGGCTGGCATGAGACGCTGGCTCCGCTTGGATACTGGTTAATCGGACTGCACGCGGCGGCGGCGCTGTTTCATCATTATCTGCTGAAAGACAACACCCTGATGCGCATGATGCCGGCACGGCGACGCGGTCAATAACCTCAGGCTATCGCCCTGCCACAGGGCGATAAAAAATATTCAGGATTAAAAACGGTTTATAAGGTTCCTCTTCCCGGTTTATTCACTACAATAGTCAGTAATTTGTGACGCAGGTCACTTTCGCTGGATGTTTCTGCCACATCCGAATTCGCTGTTCTGACTGATTTGACTCCTCATGCAATCAACGACTGTTTCACGTAAAACTGCCTGGCTTCGCGTGGTGTTGCTGGCTATTGCCGCTTTTGTTTTCAACACCACCGAATTTGTGCCGGTTGGCCTGCTATCGGATATCGCAGCTGATTTCTCGATGCAGACCGCTGATGTCGGCATTATGCTCACCATCTATGCCTGGGTGGTGGCGCTGCTCTCGCTGCCGCTGATGCTGCTGACCCGCAATATTGAGCGACGAATGCTGCTCGGCGTGCTGTTCCTGATTTTTATCATCAGCCATGTGCTGTCAACCGTGGCGTGGGACTTCCGTTCGCTGATCGTCTCGCGTATCGGTATCGCGCTGTCGCACGCGGTGTTCTGGTCGATCACCGCATCGCTGGCGATCCGCGTCGCCCCGGCGGGCAAGAAAACCCAGGCGCTGAGCATGCTGGCAACCGGTACGGCGCTTGCGATGGTGCTGGGCGTGCCAATTGGCCGCGTGGTGGGTCAGTATCTCGGCTGGCGTACCACCTTTGGTGCCATTGGCCTCTCGGCGCTGGTGCTGATGATTATGCTGGTGCGGATCCTGCCGCGTCTGCCGAGTGAACATACCGGTTCACTGAGCAGCGTGCCGATGCTGTTCCGTCGTCCGGCGTTAGTCAGTATGTATCTGCTGGTGACGCTGGTGGTGACCGCGCACTACACCGCTTATAGCTATATCGAACCCTTTATGCAGGCGGTGGCCCACTCGGGTGAGAACTTCACCACCCTATTGCTGCTGCTGTTCGGATCGGCCGGCATTATCGGCAGCGTACTGTTCAGTTCGCTGGGTAATAAATTCCCCTCTGGTCTGCTGATCGCCGCCATCGCGCTGATTACACTTTGCATGGGACTGCTGATTTTTGCTGCGGTCCGTCCTGCTGCAATCTCCACCCTGTGTGTGATCTGGGGAATGGCGATGATGATGATTGGCCTGGGCATGCAGGTACGGGTGCTATCACTGGCGCCTGATGCCACAGACGTTGCGATGTCGCTGATGTCGGGTATTTATAATATCGGCATTGGCGCAGGTGCGCTGTTGGGTAATCAGGTCAGTCTGCATCTGCAGATGGCGGATGTGGGCAATGTCGGTGGGATGATCGGTCTGGTCGCGCTGTTGTGGTGTGTCTATATCTTCCGCCGCTACCCGCAATTACGCAGTAACGGCTAGAAAAAAGGCTTCAGATAAGTGGTTATCTGAAGCCTGTTTCATCTTATTTATAAATGACTGCGGTTTACTTATAAATGACTGCGGTGCCATGCAGGTTGTTGTTGCCAGAGGTCGAAGTGATGCGGAAAGACTTTGCACCGACATCGCTGGCCCGGTCTGACAGTTGCTGTTCCAGCGAGGTCAGGTTGGTGCTACCTGTCGCGCTGATCACGCCAATTTTTTGCTGATCGAGCGGCGATTGAGTGACCTGCTGAGCCGCCACGCTGGCAAAGGAGAGGCTGCCGAGTAGCGCAGCCACCACCATCATACTGATACTTTTCATAACGAACCCCTTCTCAACAGTTAATTACTGATAAATCACGGCGGTGCCGTGCAATTTGTTCTGACCACTGGTTGAGGTGATACGGAATGATTTGGCACCCGCTTCATCCGCTTTGGCATTTAGCTGCGCTTCAAGGGAATTGAGGTTGCTGCCGCCCTGGACAGAAATGGTGCCAACCGGCTGCTGGTTGATTGGGTCGCTGCTGACCTGATCAGCGGCGAATGCGCCAAATGTCAGGGTAGAAAGTGCCAGTGCGGCCAGACTCAGTTTGATGCTTTTCATAGGTTGCTCTCTCAATATTCGGTAGTGGAAAAATGTGTGTCGTTATTTAATTAACGATCATTAACTAAATGATAGGCCCGATTATGGTCAGCCGTCAATATTTATTTAATGAGCGTTATTTTATTCGCGAAGTGGCGTGATTATGGGCTTCAGCCCCCTTTTTCACTTAACCTTAGGGGCGATATCCGCGCGCCGTCGCACAAAATGGCAACCGCCTTCAGCGCAGAATGCGCCAGCCCTTGCACAATTTATTAATGATCGGTAATTTAATAGGGTGTTTCACAACCCGTGAGGATATATGAGCCAGGTTCAGGATTGCGATGTGAAGAAGTGCCGCGGTCGGCCAAAAGTTTTCGACCGTGAAGCTGCGCTCGATAAAGCGCTTACCCTGTTCTGGACCCACGGTTATGAGGGGACCTCGCTGGCCGATCTGGTAGCGGCAACCGGGGCGAAAGCGCCCACGCTCTACGCCGAGTTTGTCAATAAAGAGGGGTTGTTCCGGGCCGCGATGGAGCGCTACGTGGAGAAATTCAGTGCCTGGCGTGACGCGGCGCTCGGCAATGATGCGTTGCCGGTCGATCAGGCGATCGAGGGTTATTTCCGTGCAACCGCCGCCTGCTTTACCGATCGCGATTCGCCCGGCGGCTGTTTCTTTATCTGCACCTCCACCACCCTGTCAGCGGCTTCTGCCGAGATCGCCAGCATGTTGCAGCAGCAGCATCAGTCGCAGGAGAGTACGCTTAGCGACTTTCTGCTGACCCGCCAGCAGCGTGGTGAACTGAGCGAATCAGTGAATATCGCGGCGCTCGCGCGCTATCTGGGCTGTATGCTGCAAGGCATGTCGGTGCGGGCGCGTGAAGGGGTGCAGCGGGACGATCTCGACAGCATCATTGATACACTGATGGCGATGTGGCCGACGCTGACCGGACTCTGTCAGCATAAAGCGTAAATAAAATCAGGGCGGCGATTGCCGCCCTTGTTGCTTTTCAGGCCGTCCTCATTTGAGGAAGAAAACCGGCTTTAACGGCTGACTGACCGGACTGTTGTCCTGATTTGACGGCATCAGGTCTTTCATTGATGCCCACCAGCGCTGA
Source organism: Pantoea sp. PGP6 (assembly GCF_053474785.1). NCBI lineage: Bacteria > Pseudomonadati > Pseudomonadota > Gammaproteobacteria > Enterobacterales > Erwiniaceae > Pantoea > Pantoea sp. PGP6. The sequence goes on along the minus strand of NZ_JBQBMA010000001.1, from coordinate 2,201,077 downwards.
CATACTTCGGTGCGGGCAACCGCCTCCCAGCGCGCTTCCGACTCAATCTCAACGCTGGCAAACAGCAGATTACGCTCCGCATCCAGCCAGATAGCATAGTTGTGCGCCCCGTGCGCCTTCAGCGTTTCTGCCAGCTCCGGCCAGATCGGCGAGTGGCGTCGCTGATATTCGGCGTGGCAATCCGCAATCACCTGCATCACAAAGGCTCTACGAAGCATTGGCAGGCCCCACATCCAGCGCAGCCTGCCACGGATTGACCCCGAAGCGTTCACCCAGCGCCACCAGTTGTTCGGTAGTGATACTCTGGCGGATGCCACCCATCGACAGCACCTTGACGATCACTTCAGAGGATTTTTCGGCGGTATCGATCAGGCCAAAGGTTTCATCCAGGGTCGGCCCGCTGCCAAAGATGCCGTGGAACGGCCACATTACCAGGCTATGCGACTGCATCTGCTCCGCCGTGGCGGCCCCGATACCGTCAGTGCCGGGCACCATCCACGGCAGAATGCCGACGCCATCCGGGAATACCACCAGACATTCCGTGCTGCCTTCCCACAGCAAGCGGGTAAAACGCGCCGAATCCAGTTCAACCACATAACTTAACGCCATAAAATGGGTGGCGTGGCAATGCATGATCACCCGATCAGCGCCGTTGCTGACCGCTTTACGCACGCCGTGCGACTGGAAGTGTGAGGCGAGTTCAGAGGTTGGCAGGCCGCCATTCGACAGCCCCCAGTGAATTTTGAATGAGAGTCCTTTGTCATCGACCTGCAGCAGCGCCAGGCAATCGGCGGGATCGAGTTGCACGTTGCGGAAGAACTTGCCCGATCCGGTCACCAGGAACCAGCAGTTTGCCAGCGCAGGCGCCGGCTGTGTCAGTTCAATGCAGCGCGGCTCCGGATAGAAATCGGCCGCAAAAGGTTTCACCTCCTCCTCCAGCAGACGCAGACTGACGTTCCCACCGTTACGCTCATCCCAGCCCTTCAGCCACATATCACTGGTGGCTTTGACCATTCCCTTAACAAACCAGGAAGAAAGAATGCTTTGCATAGTGAATTCCTTAACGTTGGCTCAAGATGTGTTGTTCGTAGTGACGGACATCGCTCAGCCAGCTGGCATCGGCTGGCACGTCGTGGCGCAGGCACCACACTTCCCAGATCGCCTGCCACGGCAGTGATTTCTGCTCTTCCAGCAGCGCCAGTCGGGCGGTGTAATCGCCTGCCGCTTCGACCTGGCGCAGGCGATCGGTCGGTTCCAGCAGGGCGCGCAGCAGCGCTTTTTTGGCGTTGCGGGTGCCGATGACCCAGGCTGCAATGCGGTTGATGGAGGCATCAAAGAAGTCGAGCCCGATGTGCACTTTGTCAAACAGCTGATGGCGAACAATCTCACTGGCGATCGCCTGGGTCTCATCATCGAGCAGCACCACGTGATCGCTGTCCCAGCGCACCGGCCGGCTGACGTGCAACAACAGACGCGGCACGTAGAGCATGGCGGCGGAGATTTTATCGGAGATCACTTCAGTCGGATGGAAGTGGCCGGCATCCAGCGTCAGCGCGGTCTGACGGCTGGCCGCGTAACCGAGGAAAAACTCGTTGGAGCCCACGGTGTAGCTTTCAGCGCCGATACCAAACAGCTTGCTCTCCACCGCATCGATGTGATGTTGCGGATTCAGTTTTTCGGCGATGATTTCATCCAGCGCGCTCATCAGTCGCTGGCGCGGTGCCAGCCGATCGATGGTGATATCTTTCATGCCGTCGGGCACCCAGATATTCATCACCGACGGGGTGCCCAGCTGCTCACCAAACGAGGCGGAAACCCGGCGGCTGGCTTTACAGTGATCGATCCAGAACTGACGAACGGTTTTATCAGCATGTGACAGGGTAAAACCGTCGGCACTCAGCGGATGTGAAAAGCAGCTGGGATTGAAGTCGAGTCCCAGCTTATGCTCTTTGGCCCAGCTGACCCAGTTGGCAAAGTGTTCCGGCTCAATCTCATCACGCGCCACCGGTTTGTCACTTTCCAGATAGATGGCGTGCAGATTGAGACGTTTCGCGCCGGGGATCAGCGACATCGCTTTGTCGATATCGTTACGCAGTTCACCGGCATTACGGGCGCGTCCCGGATAGTTGCCGGTCGCCTGAATACCGCCGGTTAATGCGCCCTGCGGGTTTTCGAAGCCCCGCACATCATCCCCCTGCCAGCAGTGCATTGAGACCGGAATCGCATCCAGCTGACGGATGGCCTGTTCAACATCCACCCCAATGTCGGCGTAGCGTTGTTTAGCCAGTTCAAAAGCCTGTTCAATCTGCTTAGTCATAAGCGAGTTCCTTAGCGGGTTGGCTCAGCGCCGTGAAACGTGCCTGACTGGCACCAAAGGCGCTATTTGTTTGCGGTTCAAAGGTTTTGAGCGGAAAATTGTTGACCACGCAGCAGCGGAAATCGGCCACATCGGTCAGTTCGCCGAGCGCGATCAGCTGACATCCCACGTTGCCGAGGGTTGAGGCTTCAATCGGTCCGGCCAGCACCGGAATCTGACAGGCATCGGCGCACAGTTGATTGAGAAAGTGGTTCTGGCTGCCGCCGCCGACCACATGCAGTTGCCGGAAAGGTTTACCGCGCAGCTGCGCCAGTTCGGCGATCACTTCACGGTAGAGCAGCGCCAGGCTGTCAAAAATGCAGCGTGCCAGCGCGGCGGCGGATTGCGGCACCGGCATGCCCTGCTCTGCACAGGCGTTCTGGATTTCATTGACCATGCTGTCCGGATTGATGAAGCGCGCATCGTTCGGGCTGATCAGCGACACGCAGGCCGGTTGCCGTTCGGTTTGGTCGATCAGCTGGCTGAGATCGTCGATATGTAGCTCATCACAGACGCGCTGCAGCAACCATAATCCCATGATGTTCTTCAGCACGCGGTAGCCTTCAGCGCCGCCTTCATTGGTAATGTTGGCCCGTAACGCCGCCTCCGACGCGTAAGGTTGCAGGCTTTCAAAGCCCATTAACGACCAGGTGCCGGAACTGAGATAGGCGGCATCTTCCTGCATCAGCGGCGTCGCCACCACCGCGCTGGCGGTGTCGTGGGTGGCGACGGCAATCACCGGAATCGCCGCGCCGTGGGCGTTATGCCAGTGGCCGACCGTGTTGCCGGGTGCCCGTGGCTGGCCGAACCAGGCCGCATCAACACCGGCCCAGCCCAGCAGCTCGCGATCCCATTCGCCGCTGTCGATATTCAGCATCTGCGTGGTAGTGGCGTTGGTATATTCCCAGTTGAGATTACCGGTCAGGCGATAGTGCAGATAGTCCGGGATCATCAGTGCGTGTGCGACGCGGGCCTGCCAGTCGGGCTGCTGCTGATGCAGTGCGCGCATCTGATACAGCGTATTAAACGGCAGGAACTGAATGCCGGTGCGGGCATAGATCGCGCTGTGGCTCAGATCGCGCTGCGCCTGCTCCATCAGGCCGTGGGTACGGGCATCACGGTAGCTGACGGCTTCGCCGACCTGCTCGCCACAGGCATCCAGCAGCACCATATCCACGCCCCAGGTATCAATCCCGATGCTGTCCGGCACCACGCTTTCTGCATCCAGCTGCGCCAGACCGGCACGGATTTCCTGCTCCAGCAGCGCCACATCCCAGCAGTCATAGCCGGCACGGCGCTGACGGGTATTTGCGAAACGCCGGACCTGCCGCAGACTGAGGTGGCGCTGTGCGGCATCCCAGTGTGCGAGCATTACCCGTCCGCTGGATGCGCCGAGATCGATAGCAACAATATTTCGCGTGGTCATGGCAGCATTTTTTCCTGTGATTTGATGGTCACAGAGTAGAAATCCTGGCGGGCTGCCACCTTCCCGACAGTGCCAGCAGCCCCCCTCCGCTGGCAGACTTGCAAAGAACTTCGTGAGAGAGATCACAGAGACGGCAGCCGGGGCGATGTGACCCCTGCCGCAAATTTATTAACTGCTGAGGATTTCTTGAATAATCAGCAGGATTCCTGCTGAGATGAGCGGAAAATTCAAGGTAAGGTAGCCACGTCCTGTTTAGACTCCGTTACAGCTTTGTTAACAGTAGCGAGAGGCGACGATGACCATTTTGCACAGTGCGGATTTTTTCCCTGAAGGCGATTACGCGATAGCCATTGAGCCGCGCGTCCCGCAGCAGGCCTTCCCGGAGCATCATCATGATTTTCATGAAATTGTGCTGGTTGAGCACGGGTCGGGCATTCATGTGTTTAACGGTCAGCCGCAAACACTGTGCGCCGGCTGCGTCTGTTTTGTCCGCGACCACGACCGTCATCTGTATGAGCAGACCGAGAATCTCTGCCTGACTAACGTGCTGTACCGCAGCCCCGGCGCTTTCCGTTTTCTTTCCGGACTACAGGCGCTGCTGCCCTGTGACAAGGATGGACAGTATGCGTCGCACTGGCGCATCAATCATAAAGTGATGAGTCAGGCGCTGAGCGTGGCAAGCCAGATGCGCCAGGATGATACCTGGTCGCTGGAGAAGCAGGCACGCCAGGAGCAGCTGTTTTTACAACTGCTGGTGCTGTTACGTGAAGCGTGTCGTGACGAGCAGAGCCAGGATCAGGAAGCGCGACTGCATCGCTTGCTTGACTGGCTGAACGATCATTACAGTGATGAGATCGTCTGGGATCAGCTGGCCGACCGTTTTTCCCTGTCGCTGCGCACGCTGCATCGGCAGATGAAGCAACAAACCGGCAGCACACCGCAGCGTTATCTGAACCGGTTGCGGTTGTTGCAGGCGCGGCATTTACTGCGTCACAGTGATATACGCATTACGGATATCGCCTTTCAGTGTGGATTTGGTGACAGCAACCACTTCTCCACCCTGTTCAGGCGCGAATTTGGTTGCGCGCCGCGAGCGGAGCGCCAGCAGATGGGGTAAAGGAGCACAGTATGGCGTTGATACTCAGCCGGGATGATTATTTTCCTGCCACCAGCTTACCGGTGGCGGTAGCCGAACGGATGCCCCAACCTTCTTTCCCGCCGCACCGACACGAATTCAGCGAAATCGTGATTGTCTGGCGCGGCAACGGCCTGCACGTCCTCAACGATCGCCCGTGGCTGATTACCTGTGGCGACGTTTTTTATATCCGCGACAGTGACTGCCACAGCTATGACAGCGTCAACGATCTGGTGCTGGATAATATCCTCTACTGCCGTGACCGCTTTAGCCTCGGGCTCGACTGGAATCAGCTGTTGCCGCCGCAAGGCGCTGATGCACCCGGCTGCTGGCGTCTGACCACGCGCGGCATGGCGCTGGCGCGCGGGGTGATTGGTCAGCTGGAGCGTGAAAGCCGCAAAAGCGATCCGCTGTCGGTGCAGCTATCAGAAGCACTGTTTTTGCAGCTGGCGCTGATCCTGCGCCGTCATGGCTATGCCGCCGATCGCCCGTGGGCGTTGCCGGAAGGTGAACAGTTAGATTTGCTGATGTCGGCATTACAGGGCGCGATTGCCCGTCCGTTTGATCTGGCCGAATTTTGCCAGCATAATCAGCTGAACGAGCGGGCGCTCAGGCAGCTATTTCGTCAGCAGACCGGCATGACGATCGGACATTATCTGCGTCAGCTCCAGCTCTGTCAGGCGAAGTATTTGCTGCGCACCCAGGATTGTCTGATTGGTGAAGTGGCCGCCCGCTGCGGCTTTGATGACAGTAACTATTTTTCGGTGGTGTTTACCCGCGATACCGGCCTGACCCCCAGCGCCTGGCGTCAGCGTTTTATCTCATCCGGGCAGACGCTGAAAAACACCGACACCGAATCGCAATAATGCGAGCCTGGGATGCAGGCTCGCATTGCGCAGTTTTCCGCTGATCCGATCAGGCGGCCATGCCGAGCCCAACGATGTTGGCTGCGATAATGATCACCACACAACCAATCGATAACACCCCGACCGGCCGACGCCCCACTGACTTCCACTCTTTCATCAGTAAGCCGACCAGCCCGCCGCACAGCACGTAAAGACTCATGTGCAGCATCCAGCTGACGTAATCATACTGCGCCGGAATACGCGCATGGCCCCAGGCGTAGAAGAAGAATTGCAGATACCACATGGTGCCGCCGAGCACGGCAAAGGCGACGTTCGCCAGCAGCAGCGGTTTCGCCACCGAGAGATCCTTGCGCACTGACAGCTCTGGCCGGGTTGCCAGCCGGTAGAAACAGAAGGCCAGGTTGACCAGCGCCCCGCCGCCCATAATCACCACGTAGCTCGGTAGCGCGACATACAGCGGATCGATACCCAGCTGCGCCGCCGCCTGGTGCATCGGTTTCGCCGCATCCATAGCGAATGACATCCCGGCAGAGAAAATACCGCACATCACCGCCAGCACCAGCCCTTTCTTCAGATTAAATTCCTGCGCGTTAATCCCCAGCGCCCGCTCTTTCAGCAGGCCAGCACGCGAGACGATCGCCACGCCAACCAGCGCCACCAGCACGCCCAGCAGAGTTAAGCGTCCACCGGCAGAGGCAAACAGCTCACCAAAGCGGCCCTGCAGCAGCGGCGTCATCAGGGTGCCGACCACCAGCGTGATGCCAATGGCGATGCCAATCCCCATCGACATGCCGAGATAGCGCATGGTCAGGCCGTAGTTGATGTTGCCCACGCCCCACATGGCGCCGAACAGAAACACCGGCAGCAGCTGCGCCAGACTAAAGCTGCTGTAATAAGCGCGGAAGTCGGGCAGCAAAATCGCACTCACCACCCACGGCAGGATCAGCCACGACATCAGGCCACCGACCGACCACATGGTTTCCCATGACCATCTTTTCACCTGTTTAAACGGCGCGTAGAAACACGCGGCACTGGCAGCTCCGACAAAATGCCAGAAGATGCCGGCAATAATGGCACTGTTCATTGTTTTTTCCTGGTTAGGTTGAGGCCTGACGGAAACCCAACGATTTCCGCTTAGCAGGCAGTCTACGGTTTGCAGGAATTCCTCAGCCTTTGAATGAATGCCGGATGCCGCCGCCTGTTGGCAAAATCTCCGCGTTATTCCCGTTAAGGATCACAAATTCATCTTTGTCAGAGTGCCGGATGGCTTTCCGCTTAAGTGGTTTATTATTCTATGTTTTTTGTGTTTTTGCTGTGTGGCGCAGCACATTATCGATCTGGCTGCCATGCGCACGATCATTTTGGCAAAACAACAAAGAAGCCTTTCCTTACGGCGGCCAGGGTCGTATAAACTGGGGAAAATTGATCGAATTCAGGGATTGGGATGACGACTAAGTGGTTAACACTGTTTCTTTCACGTTCAGTCAGTCAGGTGATGCTGGATGACCTGCGGGCGATTCTGCCGGCCGAGGCGATAAAGGTATTTGTGAATGGGCTGGAGGATGCGCAGTACGCGACCCTTGAATGTATTCAGGCGGAACAGCACTGCGCGTTGATCGCCTCAGCGATTGTGGTGTGGCGTCAGCTGGGTCACATTCACCACATCGTGTTCAACAAGGGTGAACTGCTGCGTGAGGTGAATGACGCGACCCAGTTCCAGCTCTTTACCCTGCTGAAAACCCACCGCGCAGTCTTGCACCTGTCGTGATAAGATCGCCCGCCTTACACTCCCCTCTGTTTGCAGCAGGAAAATCATGAGAATTGGAATCCTCTTTCCTATCGCCATCATCGTGGCGGGCGTCGGCTTTCTGGCGTGGTTTATTGGCAGCGGTCTGGCGATGCCAGGGTCCTGACATCTAACGTAACTGGCTATCTTTACTGCCACGACGGTTATATAAACTGCTGTTCTGCTGCTGTTTGTCGATTTTCTCCTGACAGGACACGCAGTAGCGCACGCCTTTCAGCGCCTTACGGCGCGCCTCGGGAATCGGTTCGCCACAGAGTTCACATTCGGTGGCGCTTTCGCCGTGGCCGATTGATTGCCGGACACGTTCGATGCCGTCGTTAACGGTGCTGTCGATCTGCTCCTGCACGGCGCCTTCAGACGCCCATCCGTTTGCCATGATGTCCCCCTCTTTTTACCTCTTCGCTCTGTTAAATCTACAACAATTTGCCGTTTTTGCCGTAAAACGCGCCGATATCTGTGATTGGTTGCCAGCCGCCTTACGCTGCTGGCAATCAGCTAAAGGTCGCTCCGCCGGATCTGCCTCACTCTTTAATTACATTATTGCAACGCACCGATAGCGGAGAGACCTGCGAATGACAACACATCATCAACATTACATTAATGGCGAGTTTGTCGCCGATCACAACGATAAGTGGATTGAGGTGATTAATCCGGCCACCGAAGCGCTGCTGTCGCGTATTCCGCAGGGCAGCGCCGCAGATGCACAACGCGCGATCCTCGCCGCCGAAGCGGCGCAGCCGCAGTGGGAAGCGTTGCCTGCGGTTGAACGTGGCGTCTGGCTGCACAAAATCGCCACGGCGATCCGCGCACGTGAACCGCAACTGACGGCCACCATTGTGGCTGAAGGTGGCAAAACCCAGGGGCTGGCGCAGACCGAAGTGCTGTTTACCGCGGATTACCTCGACTATATGGCTGAGTGGGCGCGACGCTATGAGGGTGAAATCATCAACAGCGATCGGCCAAACGAAAATATCTTCCTGTTTAAAAAGGCCATCGGCGTCACCACCGGCATTTTACCGTGGAACTTCCCGTTCTTCCTGATTGCACGCAAAGCGGCACCGGCACTGATTACCGGCAATACTATTGTGATCAAACCCAGCGAACTGACGCCAAATAACGCCGCGATATTCGCCGATATTTTACACACCCTGGGCCTGCCAGCCGGGGTGATCAATTTCGTTTATGGCTACGGTCCGGAAGTCGGACAGGAGCTGGCGGCGAATCCTAAGGTCGGCCTGGTCAGCCTGACCGGCAGCGTCGGTGCTGGCGTTGCCACCATGCAGGCTGCGGCCAAAAATGTGACCAAAGTGTCGCTGGAGCTGGGAGGGAAAGCCCCGGCGATTGTGATGGATGATGCTGATATCGACCTGGCGGTGCGGGCAATCGTCAGCTCAAGGATGATCAACAGCGGCCAGGTGTGTAACTGTGCGGAGCGCGTCTATGTGCAGGACGGCATTTACGATCGCTTTATCGCCGCGCTGACCGCCGCCTTCCGGCAGGTGAAACTGGGCGATCCGGCTCAGCACAGCGATATTGATATGGGACCGCTGATTAACGCCGCGGCCCTGCAGCGTGTCGAACAGAAAGTGGCCAATGCGGTTGCGGCTGGCGCAACGGTGGTACTGGGCGGCAAACGGGTCGGCGATCAGGGCTTCTTTTTTGAGCCGACGCTGATCACCGGGGTACGTCAGGAGATGGAGATCATGCAGGAGGAGATTTTTGGTCCGGTGTTGCCGGTGATGCGCTTCAAAACGCTGGACGAGGCGATCGCGCTGGCTAACGACTGCCAGTATGGCCTGACCTCTTCGCTCTATACCCGGGATATCAACACCACCATGAAGGCGCTGCGTCAGCTGAAGTTTGGCGAAACCTACGTTAACCGCGAAAACTTCGAGGCGATGCAGGGCTTTCATGCTGGCTGGCGTAAATCAGGCGTTGGCGGGGCCGACGGCAAACATGGGCTGGAAGAGTTCCTGCAGACCCACGTTGCCTATCTGCAGTTCAGCTAAGCCGGTAAAACGGGCCGCAGTGACGGCCCGTTTTGTTATCCCAGCCGCTTACTGCTGCGTAACAGCGCAATTCCACTCAGCACCGCGACGGCCATCAGGTAATAGCCCGGTGCCAGGCTGCTGCCAGTGACCTGGATCAGCAGGCTACAAATCAACGGTGCAAAGCCGCCGAATACCGTCACCGCCACGTTATAACTGATCGCCATGCCGCTGGCCCGGGTGGTGGCAGGAAACAGATCGGCCATCACCGACGGCACCGTCGAGAAGTAAACCGACTTCAGCAGCGCCATCCACGCCACCAGCAAAATCAGCGTGGTCGGTGTGGTGTGATCGATCATCGCTTTAAACGCCGGATAGATGGTGACCATCAGCAGTAACAGCGATCCCCACATCAGGGGCAATCGCCCTACACGCTCGGCCCACAATCCCATTATCGGGGTGACGACCGTCAGGATAATCCCGGCCACCAGGGTTGCGGTAAACGCCACCGAGCCCGATAAATGCAGCGTTTTGGTGGCATAGGTCGGGATGTAGTTCAGCAGGTAGTTGATGGCGGTCGAAATGACCATCAGCCCAATCGCCAGGGTGATCAGCGCCTTCTGGCGGCCAAACAGAGTCTTCAGCGGCGCGGCATGTTTCTCCTGTGCGACGAAACTGGCGGGCTCGTGCACGTGGCGGCGAATATAGACCCCCAGCGGACCAATCAACAAGCCAAAGGCGAACGGAATGCGCCAGCCCCACGCCTGAATTTCACTTTCGCTGAGCCACTGCGTCAGGCCGAGGCCAAATGCCGACGCCATCAGCGTGCTGGCTCCCTGCGTGGCGAACTGCCAGCTGGCAATAAACGCCTTACGCTCCGGGAAATGCTCCACCAGAAAAGCGGTGGAACTGCCAAATTCGCCGCCGGCGGAGAAACCCTGAATCAGCCGCGCCAGGATGATCAGTAGCGGCGCGGCCAGTCCGATCGTGGCGTAACCCGGCATAAAGGTAATGATCGCCCCACCCAGCATCATCAGATTGATCGACAGCAGCAGCGCCTTTTTACGGCCATGACGATCGGCGTAGTTTCCTAACACCAGCGCTCCCAGCGGACGGATGAGAAAGGCGATGCCGAAGCTGCCAAAGGTCAGCAGCAGTGAAACCGACGGATCGCTGACCGGAAAGAATGCGTGGGCGATGTAACTGGCGAAAAAGCCATAGACGGCGATATCAAACCACTCCAGTGCGTTACCGATACAGGTGGCAAACAGCGTTTTATGCAGGCTCGGCCTGAGCTGTGGACGGCTTTGCGCGATGCTGCTCATTGTCCACTCTCCTGCCAGTTGCGGTGGCGGGCGAGCAGTTGCTGGCCCTCTTCACCCAGCTGCCAGAACAGCCGGGTCATGATCGCCAGTCCTTCGCGGGCAATCGAGGTCAGCATGTGTTCATTGACGCCGTGCTGGCCACAGGCCGGATAGGAGTGCGGCACCCATAGAGTTGGCAGACCAAGGATATCGGCAAACACCTCATTGGGCAGCGATCCGCCAAGGTTAGGCAGCAGCGCCGGTTTTTTGCCGCTGCTGCGGGCCAGACTGTTGAGCGCCCACTCCACCAGCGGGTCCTGCGGATTGAGCCGGGTGGCCAGCGAACCACGCAGAAACTCTACGCTGACATTGTCGAAACCGTGCTGGCGCAGATGCTGTTCAACGTGCTGCACCAGGTTCTGCCAGTCGGTGCCGACCACAAAGCGCAGCTGGCAGACCGCCGTGGCGCGGCCGGGAATCGCATTCATCGGCTGCGCCGGATTCCCGGTTTCAAACGCCAGGACTTCCAGCGTGTTCCAGCCATACAACCGTTCAGCCGCGGTTAAACCGGGTTCACCCCAGTTTTCGGCCAGCGCCGGATCGCCAGGCATGCCGCCGACGTCGATATCGCTGAGGATGTCGCGCACTGCCGGGGTCAGGGAGTCAGGTTTCAGCGCCGCCACCTGCAACACGCCCTGCGCATTTACCAGACATGCCAGCGCATTCGCCAGCTGGGTGCCGGGGTTGCTTAACAGCCCGCCCCAGTTACCTGAGTGGTAGGCGTTGTCGCGCGCGGTAATGGTCAGGCGAAAGTTGGCCGCGCCGCGTGAACCGAGGAACAGCGTCGGCCGCACGGCGTTGAGCCGCGGGCCGTCCGAAGCGATAAACAGATCGGCCGCCAGCAGCGCCTGCTGCTGCTGACAAATCTGCACCAGCCCCGGCGAGCTGATCTCTTCACCCATCTCAAACAGAATTTTGCAGTTAAAGCCCAGCCTGCCGCCCCGCGCCGCCATCACCTGTTCCAGCGCCGCCAGGTTGATACAGTGCTGGCCTTTGTTGTCTGCGCTGCCACGGCCATACCAGCGATCGCCTTCCGCAGTCAGCTGCCACGGAGACAGTCCGGGACGCCAGTTCTCCTCATCGCCATACACCACATCGCCATGCCCGTAACAGAGCAGCGTCGGCTGCGTCGGGTCCTCGATACGCACCGCAATCAGAAACGGCGGACTGCCCGGCTGGGGATTATCGAAAGGATGCAGCGTAAAACCCAGCGCCTCAAGCTGCGGTCCAATCTCAGCCTGCAGATAGTGTTGCAGCCCGCCCTGACGCTGCGGATGCTGACTCTCCGTTACACAGGCGATGCGTCGGGCCAGCAGCTGCTGAAACGCCCCGCTGTCGAAATAGTTCATCGCCTGGTCTACCGCCTTTTGCTCTGTCATGTTTGCCCTGTTTGTTTTTTTTAATCGTCAGTTATCTTTGACAAACTTCGGCCTTTGCCACAATTATCAATTTATCGAGTTAGCTTTGCTTTTAAAGCAACAAAGTTCTGCCCGATCCTGAGGCATGCCCCTTTTTAATGCGTCCCTGTGGCGGAGGAGTCTCCATGTTGAGCAGTGAAATCCGCTATTTTCTGGCGGTGGTGAATTGCGGATCGCTCAGCGCCGCCAGTGAACAGCTGTTTGTCGCGGTATCGGCCATCAGCCGTCAGATTCAGCGGCTGGAGGCGCAGGTGGGCGTGCCGCTGTTTGAGCGGCATGCGCGCGGAATGGTGCTGAATGAAGCTGGTGAAATTTTTGCGCATCATGTGCGCAAGAGTCAGCTGGATATGGAATATGCACTGGCGGAGATTAAGGGACTGAAAGCGGTGCGCCGCACCCGGATCCATATCGCCTGTACCGATGGCATGGCGTTCAGCCTGCTGCCGGGCCTGCTGTCCGATTTTCGGCAGGCGAATCCTGGCGTGCTGTTTGCCCTGAATGTGACCCACTCGTAGGGCGTGGCCGAAGCGGTGCGGGCTGGTGAATGCGACGTTGCGTTGCAGTTCAGCCTGCATCCGGAGCGAAGTGTTGAAGTGCTCGGCTCATGGCCCGCGCCGGTGCTGCTGGCGATGCATCAGAGTCACCCGCTGGCGTCACGCCAGGTTACGCTGGCCGATCTGCCACGCTGGCCGCTGGCACTGCCGGGCCAGCACACCACGGTGCGGCAACTGTTTGATCTCTCCTGTCAGATGAGCGGTTGCGTGGTCGAGCCGGTGCTGACCTGCGATTACTTCGCCACGCTGTATCATTTTTTGCTGCGCACGCCGCAGGCGGTGACGATTTGTAGCGCCTTTACCCTGCTGTTTGAACACCAGGCACAGAACCTGGTGCTGCGGTCGATGGACGTCGATCAGCTCAGCCAGCGGACGCTGCAACTGCAGACGGTGTCGGGTCGTCAGCGCACCGCTGCGCTGACGCTGTTTGTGGAGTTTTTACAGCAGCGGTTAACTGAAATCGATCAGCAACTGCGTGGGATCGGCGGCTGAGGCCGTAACGCCCCCACTGGCGGGCGTTACGTTGCAGAGCCGGGCCGTAGCTTCTTACTGTTTGATATCGACCTGGTAGAAAATGTGTTTGCCAAACGGATCAACCTGATAGCCGCTGACCGATTTGCGCACCGGCTCAAAAATGGTCGAGTGGGCAATCATCACTGCCGGCATTTGATCGTGCATTATCTGCTGCGCCTGCAGATACATCGCGGTGCGCTTGCCCTGATCCGGTTCGGCGCGGGCGGCGGTGATTAACTTCTCAAACGGCTGATAGCACCATTTTGACGAGTTCGATCCGCCCTGCGCCGAGGTGCAGCTGTAGAGCGGGCCAAAGAAGTTGTCCGGGTCGCCGGTGGCGGTGGTCCAGCCCATTAATGCCGCCTGATGCTCACCGCTGCGGACCCGTTTCAGGTATTCGCCCCACTCATAGCTGACAATATTGGCTTTAATACCGACTTTCGCCCAGTCTGACTGGATCATCTCGGCCATGCGGCGGGCATTGGGATTGTAGGGCCGCTGCACCGGCATCGCCCACAGCGCAATCTCGGTACCCGGTTTGACCCCGGCCTGTTGCAGTAACGCTTTGGCTTTTTCCGGATCGTAGTCGTAATCTTTCAGATCTTTGTCGGCGCTCCAGACGCCCGGCGGCAGAATGTTTTTTGCTACCGTGCCGGTACCTTTAAAAATCGCCTCGATGATCGCCGGTTTGTTGATCGCCATCGCCAGTGCCTGACGGACTTCCACCTTGTCGGTTGGCGCTTTGGTGGTATTAAACGCCAGGAAACCGGTATTCAGCCCGGCTTTCTGTTCCAGGGTGATATCCGGGTTGGCGCGCATTTTTTCCAGATCGGCCGGATTGGGGAACGGCATCACCTGGCATTCGTTCTTCTCCAGCTTGGCATAACGCACCGAGGCATCCGGGGTGATGCTGAACACCAGCCGATCCAGCTTTGCCTTGCCCTGCCAGTATTGTGGGAAGGCCTTGTAGAGAATGCGTGAGTCCTTCTGGTACTGCACCAGCTCAAACGGCCCGGTGCCGATAGGGTTCATGTCGACCTTCTCCGGCGTACCGGCTTTCAGCATGCTATCGGCATATTCAGCCGAATGAATCGAGGCAAAGTACCAGCCAAGATCGGCCAGAAACGGCGCTTCCGGGTGCGACAGCGTGAAGCGCACCGTATGGTCATCCACCCGTTCAATCTGTTTAATCAGTGTCGACAGCTCCAGGCTTTCGAAGTTGGAATAGGTGCCGCCCGAGACGTTGTGGTAGGGATTTTTCGGGTCCATCTGGCGCATAAAAGAGAAGATGACATCGTCTGCGTTGAAGTCGCGCGTCGGTTTAAACTGTTTGTTGCTCTGGAATTTGACGTTTTTACGCAGATGGAAGGTATAAACCGTGCCGTCGGGGCTGATCTCCCAGCTTTCCGCCAGGCTGGGGACCAGTTCAGTAGTACCGGCCTTAAAGTCCACCAGGCGGTTAAATACCGGCACCGCGCTGGCGTCTACGCTGGTGCCCGAGGTATAGAGTTGCGGGTTGAAATTCTCTGGCGATCCTTCTGAGCAGTAGACCAGCGTTTTGGCGTTCACGCTGGCCGCCAGCGTCATCCCAGCCGTAACAAGCGCTAAGGTGGCTATCTTCATTTTCATTATCATCCTCGCTTTGTATTGACTTCCGGTGATCAGAATACCTAAATGAATCATTCAGATGCTTCATTGATAGCACGATTCGGCACCATAGCGAACCCTGCCCGTGGCTGACTAATAAGGAATAGTGATGACCGACAAACTTGAGACGCAACTTACCGAGCGCTTTTTCCGTTACCTCGCCGTCAGCAGTCAGAGTGATGCGAAATCGACCACTCTGCCCAGTACCCCGAGCCAGCACGCGATGGCGGAACTGCTGGCGGCCGAGCTGCGTGCGCTGGGGCTGGAACAGGTGGTGATTGACCAGCATGCGACGGTAACGGCGGTGAAACCGGGTAATCGTCCCGCTGCGCCGCGTATCGGCTTTATCACCCATATCGATACCGTTGACGTCGGTCTGTCACCCGATATCAAACCGCAGATTCTGCGCTGGGAGGATCAGGATCTCTGCCTGAATGCCGACCAGGATATCTGGCTACGCCGCGATCAGCATCCGGAGATCGCTCCCTATATCGGTCAGCAGGTGATTTTCAGCGACGGTACCAGCGTACTGGGCGCTGATAACAAAGCGGCAGTGACGGTGGTAATGACGCTGATGGAGAACCTTAACGGCGACCACGGCGATATCGTGGTGGCGTTTGTGCCCGATGAAGAGATTGGCCTGCGCGGAGCCAAAGCGCTCGATCTGGAAACGCGATTTAATGTGGACTTCGCCTGGACCATCGACTGCTGCGAACTGGGCGAAGTGGTGTATGAGAACTTCAATGGTGCCGCCGCCGAAATCCGCTTTACCGGCGTACCGGCGCATCCGATGTCGGGTAAAGGGGTGCTGGTTAACCCGCTGCTGATGGCGCATGACTACATCAGCCAGTTTGATCGTCAGCAGACCCCGGAACAGACCGAGGGCCGTGAAGGCTATATCTGGTTCAATGAGATCCAGGCCAACGCCAGCCAGGCGATCCTGAAAGCCTCTATCCGTGATTTTGATCTGGCCAGTTTTGCCGAGCGTAAGCAGCAACTACAGCAGCAGGCGCAGGCAATTGCTGCCCGCTACCCGACCGGCAAGGTTGAGATCACCATTACCGATATCTACAGCAATATCAGCAATGCGCTGGGCGAGGATCGTCGGGCGATCGACCTGATTTTCAAAGCGTTCCGCGCGCTGGATATCGAACCAAAGGTGATTCCGATGCGGGGCGGCACTGACGGTGCAGCGCTGTCGGCTAAGGGCTTACTGACGCCGAACTTTTTCACCGGTGCGCATAACTTCCATTCGCGCTTTGAGTTCTTACCGCTGCCGTCGTTTGTGAAATCCTATCAGGTGACGGAAAAACTCTGCTACCTGGCAGCGGAATAACGATTAAATCGGGCGCAGCACGCGCCCGATTGTCAGTTATGGCTTCACGCTGACATCAATGCCCGGGAAATATTTCTCAGCCAGCTTCTTCACGGTGCCATCGGTCTGCACTTTGGCGATCGCCGTATCCAGCGACTGTTTGAGCTGCGTATCATCTTTACGCAGGCCAAAGCCGATACCCGACCCGAGAATCGCATCATCCTCGACCGGCTTACCGATAAAGCCGAAGCCTTTACCCTGTGGTTTGTCGAGGAAGCCCGACTGACCGGCGGCTGACATCACCAATGTACCGTCCAGACGCCCGGCGACCATGTCGTTATAGACCTGGTTCTGATCCTGATACGAGGTCACGGTAACGCCCTGCGACTCCCAGTGTTTTTTGGCGTAGGTTTCCTGAATCGATCCCTGCAATACCCCGATATTTTTGCCCTTCAGCGCGTCGGCCGTGGGTGCCAGCTTCTGGCCGGTTTTCGCCACCAGCATGGTCGGAATACGGTAGATCGGCTGGGTGAAGCCGATGCTTTTCGCCCGCGCTTCGGTGATATTCATCGCCGAGTTGATCGCATCAAACTTCTTCGCCTGCAGCGCCGGGATCAGCGCGTCGAAGCTGCTCTCCACCCAGTGGCAGTTAAACTTACCGGCCTGGCAGATCGCGTTACCCAGTTCGATATCAAAACCTTCCAGTTCCCCCTGAGCGTTGCGGCTTTCAAACGGCGGATACTGTGACTCCAGGCCATAACGTAAATCCTGCGCCAGCGCCGATACCGACGTCATCATGCCGAGTGCCAGAAACAGTGCGTTGCGTTTTTTCATCATTTACCCCGAAATTATTGTTTTTAACCGATCGCTGCCCTGCTTTACCGTGCGTCAGTCGGGCAACCTTGCGTCCGCCAGTCGCTTACTGCCGGAACGCCGACAGCGCAGCGGCGCCAGCCTCTAATGTTGCCTCGTCTTTGGCAAAGGAAAGACGGATCAGTTTGTTGTCGGTGCCATCCATATAAAACGCCGACAGCGGGATGGTCGCCACCCCGTGATCGACGATAAGACGTTTTACCATCTCGCTGTCCGGTTCGTCACTGAAATGTCCGTAGCTGGCCAGCATAAAGAACGAGCCGGCGCACGGCAGCAGCTTAAACGGTGAATCCTGCATCAGCGCAATCAGCCGATCGCGCTTTTGCTGGTAGAAAGATGACAGTGACAGATAGTGTTGCGGCGTCTGCAGATAATGGGCGAATCCCACCTGCATCGGCGTATCTGCGGCGTACATCATAAACTGATGCACTTTCACCAGCTCGGTCATCAGTTCCGCCGGTGCCAGGCAGTAACCCACCCGCCAGCCGGTGACGTGGAAAGTTTTGCCAAACGAAGAGACGATGACGCTGCGCGCCGCCAGCTCCGGATGGGTCGCCATGCCGCAGTGCGGACGGCCATCAAACAGAATATGTTCATACACCTCGTCGGATAACACCACGATGTCAGTGTTGCGGGTCAGGGCCGCCAGCTGATTGAGATCGTCCGGCGTCAGCACCTGGGCACTGGGGTTATGCGGCGTATTGATGATGATCATCCGGGTACGCGGCGTAATGGCGGCGCGCAACTGCTGCCAGTCGATGGCGAAAGCCGGCACCTGCAGCTTCAGGCCAATCGGCTTGCCGCCCTGTAACCGGACCACCGGTGCGTAGCTGTCGAATGCCGGTTCAAAGAAAATGACCTCATCCCCCGGATGCACCAGCGCGGAAATCGCCATGTAAATGCCCTGACTGGCGCTGCCGGTGATCAGCACTTCACTGGCCGGATCGTATTTCTGGCCGTAGAGCGATTCGACCTTACTGGCTAAAATTTCCCGTAGTGCCGGCAAGCCGGTCATCGACGCGTACTGGTTATGGCCGTCGCGCATCGCCTGGCTGACACTTTCAACCAGCAACGGATCGCAGGGGAAATTCGGTGCGCCCTGCGACAGATTGATCGCCTGATGCTGCGCCGAAAGCTGTCCGATAACGCTGAAAATGGTGGTGCCGACATCGGGCAACTTCGAGGTGACTGCGACAGGCGTTTTCAGGGACATGTTCTCTCCGTCAGTGACATAGCGAGCTGAATGCAATTAAGAGCTATTCAACGGGCTGTGACTTGAGTCGGCAAGCGAAATGTCGTCATAATAGCCATGATTAAAATGCATAGCTGAGGTGCTCTGTGTCACGTACAACCCTGCCGCTCAATGCGATTCACGCTTTTCTGGTGACGGCCCGTCACCTTAATCTGACCCATGCGGCCCGGGAACTGTGCATTACCCAGGGCGCAGTCAGCCGCAAAATTGCTGCGCTGGAGCACTGGCTCGGCCTGACGCTGTTTGATCGACACGCCCGTGGTTTGCGTCTGACACCGCAGGGCGCGGCGCTGCTGCCAGAACTGCGTCAGGGCTATGAACTGATGGCGCAGGCCAGCGAAAAAGCGCGTCGCACTCAGGCCAGTATCCGCCTGAAAGCGCCGACCTGTGCGATGCGCTGGCTGGTGCCGCGCCTGGTGACACTGGAGCAGCTGCGGCCAGAACTGCATGTGGCGCTCACTACCACGCTGGATCACGCCACACAGCTCGACAATTTTGATGCTGCCATCGTCTATGGCAAACCGCGTACTGACGCACTGACGCTGTTTGAAGAGTCGCTGACGCCGGTAATGGCTACCGGGCAGCCGATCCCCGCGTCGCCGCAAAACCTGGCGGGCATGACTTTTCTGCATCCCACCGACGATATGCGCGACTGGCAATGCTGGCTGAAAGGGCAAGGCGTGGCGGTTACGATGCAACGCAACCAGCACTTTGCCACCATGGACCTGGCGATTAGCGCAGCGATTCAGGGTTTTGGCGTGGCGATTGCTGACAGCAATCTGGTGGAGAGTGATATTGCCAGCGGCAGGCTGATTAAACCGTTCGCTGGAGAGGTAAAAACCGGGGCGACCTACAGCTTACTGCAGCGATCGCCCGCCGATGCGCCACCGTTGCTGGCGGCGCTGGTGGCGTGGCTGAGTCAGGATCAGAACGTTACCCAGTCACCGTTGTCAGCTGGCGTAGCCTGACCACCCGCCCGGCCTGGTGCTTTTGGCGCGTTCGGCTTGACAGGTGCAGCCGGCGAGATTGCTGTCCCCTTGCCGGAGAGGCGGAACTTCGCCACTGAGGCCTGTAACGCTTCGGTCTGCAACGCCAGCGCGTTGGCGGCGGCGGAGACTTCTTCGACCAGTGAGGCGTTTTGCTGGGTCACGCTATCCATTTCGGTCACCGCTGCGCCGACCTGGGAGATGCCTTTACTCTGCTCTTCCGATGCGGCAGCAATCTGCTTCATGATCGCGTCGACATCCTGCACCGATTTCAGAATATTATTCATGGTGCCGCCGGTGGTGCCCACCAGCTCCGCTCCTTTTCCGACCCGCTGAACGGAATCTTCAATCAGGGTGGCAATCTCTTTGGCGGCGTTGGCGCTGCGCTGGGCCAGATTACGCACTTCTGAGGCCACCACAGCAAAACCGCGTCCCTGTTCACCGGCGCGAGCGGCTTCAACCGCCGCGTTCAGCGCCAGGATGTTGGTCTGGAAGGCGATACCATTAATCACATTAGTGATCTCAGCAATTTTCTTCGAACTGCCGGAAATCCCGTTCATGGTGCTGACCACTTCACTCACCAGCTGGCCGCCCTGTTGCGCGGTGGTGGTGGCGGTTTCAGCCAGCAGGCTGGCCTGACGCGCATTGTCGGCGTTAAATTTCACCGTGGCGGTCAGCTGCTCCATACTGGCAGCGGTCTGCTCCAGCGCGGCCGCCTGCTCTTCAGTACGCGAAGAGAGATCGTTGTTACCGGCCGAAATCTCTGCGGCACCGCGCGAGATATTCTCGGTACCGCTGCGGATCGCGCTCACCGCTTCACGTAAACTCTCCTGCATCGCGCTCAGCAACGGTACCAGTTTACCGACGCAGTTGCGGCCAAAGTCCGCCACCGGCTGACTCAGATCGCCGGTAGCGATAGTGGCGAAATGGTTGCGGATGGTTTCCAGCGGCCGCACCAGCATCGCCACCAGGTAGCGATCGGTAAACAGCAGAATAAGCAGGCCGATAATTACCGTCACGGTGATAATCATCCTGGTCAGTGCGGTTAAGCGGTCAACTTCAACCCGGGTATGATCGAGGATCAGCGCGGCCCCCTGATTGAATTTTTCGGCGCTGGCACCAAATGCCCGACTGAGCTGCGGCGTCACATTGTTGGCCTGCTGACGATAGGCGTCCGCTGAATCCTGTCGGGCCAGCCGCAGCTGCGGCGTCACACCTTCATCCAGCAATTTCTGCCAGCTCTGAATCACGCTGTCGACCATGTCCGGATTCATCGGACCCGGAGCCAGCTGTTTAAAAGCCGCCAGCTGCTGGGTCATGTTATCCAGCGCCTGCTGAACCGGCGCATAAGCGTCGTCGGTTAGCGTTTTGCCACCGGCTTTGCTGTCCATCACACGCGACAGCCGGGTAATAACCCGGAAATATTGGTCGTTGCCTTTACTCAGCACCGTCATTTGCTCTACCAGATGGCGGTCAACATCATTCCCTTCGCTCAGCGCGCCAAGAGAATGAATGCTGAATAGCCCGACTCCGCTCCAGAGTAAGCAGAACAGGCCCAGAATAGTGAGCATCACAGCGCGAATGGTGAAATTTTTGAGCATTCCCATACAAAAATCCTATACACGTTGACCCGTAAGTATCGGGCATAGGAGATCTATCGGCAGCGAATAGTGAAGATGTAACACTTTTGTTAGCTATAGTTTTACAGCGTCATTAGTGGGAGCCGGTGGGAATTAGTTGTATATTCAATGGAGTATGCGCGAATGGCTCCAGTAATTCCATTCGCGCAATTTGATGATTAGCGGACTAATTAAAGACGCACCATTTTACTCATCAGCAGGCGGAACAGGCGCATTCGGGCGCGCATAAAGTTCCGTTTCAGGACTAAACCACTCTGGCGATGATCACCGAGTGACATTGTCACATCGTCGCCTGGATGCCACGCGGGCCATACCACTTCGCCTTCCAGCTGCTGCTTGTATTCGCTGGCATCGCAGGCGAATCTGAACCAGTAGTCGCTGACGCGCGAGGCAAATGCCCGATCGGCGTCGCTGAAAGGCCGGTTTTCATTCGGATCCGGCATCTGGCTCAGGGTGTTAAGGACATATGGCACTTCATTGCCATGCCAGGTCCCGTCAGGATAGAGATCGCGCGCATTCTCAGAGACATAATCAAACCAGTAGCGCCAGCCCGGCATGCCAACATTATGCTGGGCGCGCATCACCAGCCACGGCACCACGCTGAACGCCATGTCGCGCGCCACCGCACGACCGAGGCGCTGATCGTCATGGATGTCATACATCCATTTTAGCATCCGATAGATCACCCGATTTTTGTCGCGCAACTGATGCAGCACCGCGGTGGCATCAACGCCAAAATAGTCCAGCACGCTGGCTTCATCACTGTTGCTGCCCGCCATTAGCGGCAGACGGTGCTGTCGGGCCGCGAGGAAGGTTTTCAGCATCGGTTCCGGCAGCACCGCATCGCCGGAAATCGGCACCGGTTGGATCGACAGCGGGCCATCCAGCGACCAGAAGGCGTCGGCGGGTAAAGCACGCAACGCATCGGCACTGGCGTCGGGCGGCAGCCCCAGATGCTGTGCAACCGCCATGCCCTGCTGACGCGCTTTTTTCAGCGGCGTATCCGGTAAGCTGTAGGCGCTCTGCACAATCCCCTTGTGAAACAGCCCTTCGGCCAGCGGCGAACAGCAGAGCGACAGCACGCTGCGCGCGCCGGATGATTCGCCAAACAGCGTGACATTGCGGCGGTCTCCGCCAAAGGCCGGGATGTTGCGCTGTACCCACTGCAGGGCCGCAATTTGATCGAGCAGACCAAAATTATTTATGGTGCTGGCAACAGGATATTGCGCATCTAAAGCCGGATGGGAGAAGAAACCGAGATGGCCGAGTCGGTAGTTGATGGTGACCACCACCGCGCCACGCGAGGCCAGCGGTTTACCGCTGTAGGGCGCCAGACCGCCCGCGCCGATGGTGTAGCCGCCGCCGTGTAACCAGACCATCACCGGCAGCGGTTTTGTCGGTTCGACATCCGGGGTCCAGACATTAAGGTAAAGGCAATCTTCACTAAATTCGCCGGGATCGCCACCGCCAACTGCCCGGCAATAATCGCGGTTTTGCCAGGCTGATGCTGAAAATTGTGTGGCATCACGCAGATCGTTCCACGGCGTGACCGGCTGCGGCGGACGCCAGCGTAGTGGCCCTTCCGGGGCGGCGGCATAAGGTATGCCTTTGAATACGAAAAGGTCATCATCCATGCATCCACGTAACTCACCCTCTGCAGTCATAATCCGCAGACCTGTTTCGTTTTTCATTCCTGTATCCCTGTTCTAACGACACTCCATTATTTGCAGGCCTTGAGACAATGTCTATGTCTGAGACGGATTTGCAGATTATGCCGAAGGTTGTAGCAAAGGACTGAACAACTTCATCAAAAGGTTTGAATAGGCAACAGGAGGGTTTTTGATTATATTTGCTTATGCTTTCCAGCCTGCACCGGCACCTGCCGGCTCGTTTACCCTGTGGGAAGACAGCAAAAAAGAAGACTGCACACAGATAATTACAACAAATCATAACGGCGTAGCGCAGATCCTCTTCTGCTGTTCATCGACCGTATCGTTAATATTATTTTATTAGTTTCGCACCAGCATCAGGGAACACCTCTTCGATTACTGCGCGCCAGTCCGGCTCAGCTTATTAAGCCCGGCGCGCACGTAATTCTATCCCGTTTCGTACTAACACCCTTCAGCGGCGATAATATAATCGCCGCTGAAGGAGGCTGCTACCCTGGCGGGATAATTGTCCTGTTGCGACGGCATGGGCTATAAAGTCACCACGCCACAGCGTGCCAGCGAGCGTTGCTGACGCTCCGCATACAGTGCCATCTCGTCCACCACCGCACTGCCCAGCGCCGTTTCAAACGCTTCCCGGCTGGCCTGGCCTGCCGACCAGACCTGTGCGTGATCGCCAAGGTTTGACTGAAAGATGCCCGCGGCGCTGACCGGCAAAAAATCCTCATAGATAATCGGTTCTGCAATGATTCGTCCCTCAGCAATCAGGCTGTCGAGCGTCTCACCACGTGCTGGCGGGCTCGCCATCCCCTTTTCGCTGAGCCGGTAATGGAACCACGCCAGCTCCTGCTGACGCAGCGTCTGCTCATCGTCTGGAAAATCCCGGAACACATCGCTCAGATGCTGCTGATGCTGCTGGTTATCCTGACCGCTGCCCGCCTGATGCAGCAAACGGTCATACAGCGCCCGGCCCTTCGGCGTCAGCGCCGCACCGCGCTGCTCGATTTCACCAAAGCGCGCGGTGTGGGTGCCCTTATGACCATCCCGAAAGGTGATCGCTTCCTCCAGCGCCTTGAAACTGGTCTGGCGTAACAGAATTGGCACCTGACGACGCGGTGGTCCTTCAATCAGGGTTTTCGGTTCGATTCCGCGCGACGGCATCAGTTGCTGCACCCGATCGATATCCAGCGTGCGGGGAGTGAGATGGTTAATGTGACAGCCGGAGAAACAGACCACGTCAGCAATCAGCCGGTGCTGCTGATTCAATGCCTGATAGGTCTGGCTATCGACGCTGCTGTGGGCGTGCCAGCGGAAAGTTTCCAGTGCTTCGGTGACAAACTCCGCCGCCTGCGGGGCGGTGAATCCACCCTGCTGCTGATGTAGCTGCAGCAGTTGCCGACAGCGCGGCGTGAAGATATCGCGCGCCGCCAGAATCGCCGCCGCCCTTTCACGCAGCTCAGGCTCTTCTATCAGCTCCAGTCGTAACAGTGAGGTAAAGACGCGGAAAGGATTACGCCGCAGGGCAGCTTCGTCGACCGGCCGGAACGCGGTGGAATGCACCGGCACGCCGGCCTGGGAGAGATCGTAATAGCCGACCGGATACATCCCCATCACCGCAAACATCTGCCGCAGCGTGGCGAGTTCGCTGGCGCTGCCGACCCGGATGGCACCGTGACGTTCAATATTGAGCCGGCTGAGTTCATCTGCCGCTGCCAGACGATCTTTCAGTGCGGGTTCTGATTCCAGCGTGCGGTCGTTAACCGCCATCACCAACTGCATCAGCATGCCGTATTGCGGCACTTCCTGCTGATACATGGCGGACATCGCCTGAGAGAAGCGGGTGCGGATTGCATCCGCAGTGAGAAAGTTGTCCATCTGTTCCACCTGACACCGTGAGCGTTGCTGCTAATGTAATGCAACGGATTGGCGCCAGCGGAAAAAATCACGAATTTGTGATCGGCTTAAAGCCGTAGCGGTTTTTTAGCAGCAGCATCAGGGTAGTGATCACCGCCGGAATGGCCAGCAGCAGAAAAATAAAGCTGAACGACCAGCCGAGTGACAGCATTTCTGCTCCGACAAATGCGCTAAGAATTGCGCCGACGCGGCCGACGCCATGCATCCAGCTAGAGCCGGTGGCGCGGGCATGCGTCGGATAATAGCTGGCCGACAGCGCATTCATCCCGGTATTGGCACCGTTGAAACAGAAGCCGCTACAGAAGGCGATGCCGCTCATGATGCCCACTTCCGCCGGAGAGTACCCCAGCGCGACGATAAACAGCCCGCCACAAAAGTAGATCGCCGCCAGTGCCAGGTTGGCATTAAAGCGATCCATCAGCCAGCCGGCAAACAGCGAACCCAGCGTCCCGCCAGCCTGATACATCGCGGTGATAATCGCGGCTTCAGTAACCGACATCCCCAGCGTATTGACCAGCGACGGCAGCCAGCTGCCAATCAGGTAGACCAGAAACAGCCCCATGAAGTAGCCGCCCCACAGCATAGTGCTGCCAAACAGGTAGCTACGCGACAGCACGGTCGCGATCGCCCCGCGCGTGGCAACGCTGGCTTCAGGCGCATGAAACGCGCTATCCGGCTGCGTGACGCCCGGCATCATCCGGTCAACGATAGCGTGAATTCGTGCCGCAGGCGCGCCGCGGCTAATCAGGAAGCGCACCGATTCCGGCAGCCCGCGGATCAAACACGGCAGGACCAGCAGCGGCAGGATCCCGCCGAGCAGCAGCACTGAGTGCCAGTTGTAACGCGGTAACAGCCACGAGGCAGCAAATCCCCCGCTGGCCGCGCCAAAGGTAAAGCCGCAAAATACCACGGTGATGATGAACGCCCGACGTCGTTCTGGCGCGTATTCAGCCACCAGCGTGCCGACGTTTGGCATCGCTGCGCCCAGCCCCAGCCCGGTGAGGAAGCGGAACAGCATCATCTGTTCGATGTTTTGAGACAGCGCGGTTGCCAGCATCCAGAGGCCAAAAAAGAAGACGCTAAGAATAATCATCATCCGCCGGCCGTAGCGGTCGGCTAGCGGGCCGGCTACCATCGCGCCGAGCGCCAGGCCAATCAGTGCGGCACTGATCACCATCCCCAGCTGATGGTTGCTGACGCCCCACGCGGTTTTGAGGGTCGGCGCAATAAAGCCCATAATAGCGATGTCCATGCCATCAAGCGCCACCACAATAAAGCAGAGCGCGATTAACCGCTTTTGCCAGCGACTCAGCGCCTGCTGGTTAATGAGCTGGCGTACATCTACCGCCTCTACGCTGGTCAATGAAAACTCCTCTCGGGCACCCGCCATCGGACATCAGATTTAGTAAAAAAAACGGCGCCAATGATAGCCGATCGTTAACGTTAAGACGTCAGATTTTTATATGATATTGAGAATTATTCAACTTTTAATCGCTAACCCGTTGATCTGCGGTTGCCCTGCTGGCTGGCCTGCTGGCCGCATTCCCATATGACACGTTTCTTTTCAGCGGCTTACCTGGCGAGATGGTTGCACCGCGATATTTGTTAATATAATTTTGCAGCTAAGTTAACAAAATCCATTTTAAATGGTTGCCTGTTACCGGTGATCCTCATTAAGTTTAAGGGATGGAAAAAAATATCCTTTTCAATCAGCGCATTCGCTTGCGCCATTTACATACCTTTGTTGCGGTCGCGCAGCAAGGCACGCTGGGCCGGGCGGCCGAAACGCTTAGCCTGAGCCAGCCTGCCCTGTCAAAAACCCTTAATGAACTGGAAGAGCTGACCGGCGTCAGGCTGTTTGAGCGTGGCCGGCTCGGCGCGCAACTCACCACAATGGGTGAACAGTTCCTGACGCATGCGGTGCGGGTACTTGACGCGCTCAACCACGCCGGACAAAGCTTTAATGAGCAGCCTGCCGATCAGCCGGCCATTATCCGGCTGGGCGCGCTGACCACCGCCGCAATGGGCATGTTGCCGCAGATCCTGGACCGGTTTCATCAACTGCAACCCAATACCACCATTCAGGTGGCGACCTTACATAATAATGTGCTGCTGGCGGGATTACGGGCCGGTGAGTTCGATATTGGCGTTGGCCGGATGGCCGACAGTGAAATGATGACCGGGCTGACCTATGAACTGCTGTTTCTTGAATCGCTCAAGCTGGTGGTGCGTCCGGAACACCCGCTCTTAAGTGACAACGTCACCCTGTCGCGCGCCATGCAGTGGCCGGTGGTGATTTCGCCTGAAGGCACCGCACCGCGCCGTATAGCGCAGCAGATGCTCGACGAACAGGGTTGTTCGCTGCCGCCCCACTGTATTGAGACCTCTTCGACCTCGCTGGCGCGGCAACTGGCGTTGCGTTACGACTACATCTGGTTTGTGCCTTCCGGCGCAATTAAAGAAGACCTTAGCCACAATGCGGTCTGCGCTCTGCCGATTAACTCATCCGGTCCGGGCGAGCCGGTAGGGATTATTACCCGCACCGGCAGTCAGCTCAGCCTGAGCGCCGAAGTGCTGATGTCAACCATGCGCAAATTCCACAGCTAGCGGCTGCGTTTAGCATGCCGCTCACGGTTATCCAGCCGCGCTTTATCGGTTTTACGCAGGCCAACATACAGCGCCCCCGCGCCGCCATGTTGCGCCTGGGCGGCGCAGAAGGTCTGTACATCGTCAAACTGGGTCAGCCAGCGCGCCAGATAGCTGCGCACAATATTGGCATGCGACTCATCGTCGCGGCCTTTGCCGTGAATGATCAGCAGATTGCGCAATCCCTGCTTGTGCGCCTGCACCATAAAATTGAACAGCGCCTGGCGGCATGTTTCCACCGGCTGCCGCAGCAGATTCAGGCTGGCATCCAGCCGGTACTCCCCTTTGCGCAGTTTATCCAGCACGCCCTGCTGTATGCCATCAGCCTTGTATTCCAGCGGCGTGTTCAGCGGCACGATATCCAGATAGCCACGGGTCAGGAAATTCTCCTGTTCAGGATCGCGCGGTGGATGGCGCGGCGCTTTGGTTGAGGGCGATTTGAGCCATAAGGTGCTGGTAGTGTCTTTTAACGGAGTGACATCTCCCATGGCGTCTCGAAAAAGATCGTTATCATCAAGGTTCATGGTTTTCTCACACCTGATTAAAATTGATGGAGGGCAAAACAGGCTTAGGGTGAAAGCGTAGCAAAAGCTAACGGCACTGCGCTAACCCTGTTTTTGGTGATTTTTTGTATCAGACAATTCAGGTTTTAGATCAAAAAGCGGCAAGTTTTCGTGACAGTAGCCATTTTGGCATTCTGAGAAGCCCGTCACAGCTATCTTTGGTGCCCGGTCTGACGTCCATACTTTTTGTGCGCCTAAAACTGCTCGGATGAGTTCCCTTCAGCACAAAAAATGTTAAAATTGACACCAGTCAATTATCGTCGAGCAAACCATTATGATCCCTGAAAAACGCAGCATTCGTCGTATTCAGTCGGGCGGTTGTGCCATTCACTGCCAGGATTGCAGCATCAGTCAGCTCTGCATCCCGTTTACGCTAAATGAACATGAGCTGGACCAGCTCGACAATATCATTGAGCGTAAAAAACCTATTCAGAAAGGGCAAACCCTTTTCAAAGCGGGTGACGAGCTTAAGTCACTTTATGCCATCCGTTCCGGTACCATTAAAAGCTATACCATCACCGAACAGGGCGATGAGCAGATTACCGGTTTCCATCTGGCCGGCGACCTGGTCGGCTTTGATGCGATCATGGGTGCCAGCCATCCAAGCTTTGCTCAGGCGCTGGAAACCGCAATGGTCTGTGAAATTCCGTTCGAAACGCTGGACGATCTGTCAGGCAAAATGCCGGCCCTGCGTCAGCAGATGATGCGTCTGATGAGTGGTGAGATCAAAGGCGATCAGGACATGATTTTACTGCTGTCGAAGAAAAATGCCGAAGAGCGTCTGGCCGCCTTTATCTGGAATCTGTCACGCCGCTTTGGTCAGCGTGGATTCTCTCAGCGCGAATTCCGTCTCACCATGACTCGTGGCGATATCGGTAATTATCTCGGCTTAACGGTCGAAACCATCAGCCGTCTGCTGGGCCGGTTCCAGAAATCGGGCATGCTGGCGGTGAAGGGTAAATATATTACTATTGAGAACCACGCCTTACTGGAAGAGTTAGCGGGTCAGAGCCATCAGGCTGCCTGATCGCCGGCCGGATTAATAATTGTTATTTTATTGATCCGGCAGCAACTTTTTCACTTCTTCCGCTGTGCAACATAGGCTATCTTTAATCCAGTCGCTTTGGTTTAAGGAGAGTTCCTCATGTCCCAGTACCAAAATATTCTGGTCGCGATCGATGCCCAGCAAGACGACCAGCCTGCGCTGCGGCGTGCGGTCTATCTCAATCAATTCATCGGCGGCAAAATCAAAGCTTTTCTGCCTATCTATGATTTCTCCTATGAGATGACCACCCTGCTGTCGCCTGATGAACGCGCCTCAATGCGTCAGGGCGTAATCAGCCAGCGCACCGAGTGGATTCGCGAACAGGCACACGCTTACCTGGATGCCGGTGTCGAGATCGAAATCAAGGTCATCTGGCACAACCGTCCCTATGAAGCCATCATTCAGGAAGTGTTAGCCCACCAGCATGATTTAGTGCTGAAAATGGCGCACCAGCACGATCGGCTGGAGTCGGTGATTTTTACCCCGACAGACTGGCATCTGCTGCGTAAATGCCCGTGCCCGGTGTGGATGGTGAAAGATCAGCCGTGGCCGGAAGGCGGTAAAGCGATTGTGGCGGTGAACCTCGCCAGTGAAGAGCCGCATCATGATGGCCTGAATCAGAAGCTGATCCGTGAAACGGTCAAGCTGGCCGAAACCGTGAATCATACTGAAGTCCATCTGGTTGGCGCCTACCCTATCACCCCAATCAATATTGCTATCGAGCTGCCCGATTTTGATCCGAGCGTCTACAACGACGCCATTCGCGGCCAGCATCTGGTGGCGATGAAAGCACTGCGACAGAAATTTTCCATTGGTGAAGAGTTCACCCATGTTGCTAAGGGTTTGCCTGAAGAGGTGATTCCTGACCTGGCGGTGCACCTCGGCGCGGGTGTGGTAGTGCTGGGAACGATCGGACGTACCGGTTTGTCGGCCGCGTTTCTCGGCAATACGGCAGAACAGGTGATTGATCATCTGCGTTGCGATCTGCTGGCAATTAAACCTGATGATTTTAAATCGCCGATCGATCTGGATGATGAAGAGGATGAGGAGGAGTAATCCTGCTCAGTAATAAGGGCGGCTAATCAGCCGCCCTTTTTTTTACAGCGCTTTCAGAATCGCTTCCACACTGGCTTTGGCATCGCCAAACAGCATCTGGGTATTCTCCTTAAAGAACAGCGGGTTCTGCACTCCGGCATAGCCGGTATTCATTGAGCGTTTAAACACGATGACGTTGTGCGCTTTCCACACTTCCAGTACCGGCATTCCGGCAATCGGACTGCGCGGATCTTCCTGCGCCGCCGGGTTGACGGTATCGTTAGCGCCAATCACCAGCACCGTATCGGTTTCGCTGAAGTCATCGTTGATTTCATCCATCTCCAGCACCACGTCATACGGCACTTTAGCTTCGGCCAGTAGTACGTTCATGTGGCCGGGCAAGCGACCAGCCACCGGATGAATGCCAAAACGTACTTTGATACCGAGTGCACGCAGCCTGGCGGTGATTTCCGCCACCGGGTATTGTGCCTGGGCCACCGCCATACCGTAGCCAGGGGTGATAATGACCGAAGTAGAGGCTTTCAGCATCTCTGCGGTCTCTTCCGCGCTGATTTCACGGTGTTCACCCGCGGCGGCGCTGTCATCACCGCTGCTGGTCTCACTGCCAAAACCGCCGGCAATCACGCTGATAAACGAACGGTTCATCGCCTTACACATAATGTAAGAGAGGATCGCACCGGAGGAGCCGACCAGCGCACCGGTGACAATCAGCAGGTCATTGCTCAGCATAAAGCCGGCTGCAGCGGCTGCCCAGCCGGAGTAAGAGTTGAGCATTGACACCACCACCGGCATATCTGCCCCGCCGATGGACGCCACCAGATGCCAGCCAAACGCCAGCGCAATCAAGGTCATCAACAGCAGTGCAAATACCTGCGCCGCGCTACTGCTGGTGTTAACGAACCACAGCAGCAGCAGGAACGAGACCACCAGCGCCAGCAGATTGAGCTTATGACGATGCGGCAACGCCAGCGGCCGCGAGGAGATCTTGCCGCACAGCTTGCCAAACGCCACCAGCGAACCGGTAAAGGTCACCGCGCCAATAAAGATACCGATAAACACTTCGCTCAGATGGATATTCTCCATCACCGCCGGCAGGCCAGGCGCATGATCGATATAGCTGTTGATGCCCACCAGCACCGCCGCCAGGCCGACAAAGCTGTGCAGAATTGCCACCAGCTCCGGCATTTCGGTCATTTCGACCTTCTTCGCCAGACGCACGCCAATTGCCCCGCCGATCACCATCGCCACCAGGATCCACACCACGTTGCCGCTGTCGGGCCCAAAAATGGTGGCCACCAGTGCGATCGCCATGCCGCTGATACCAAAAATATTGCCCTGCTTAGAGGTCTCATGTCGCGAGAGACCGGCGAGGCTACAAATAAACAGAATGGCAGCGACGATATAGGCTGCAGTTACTAATCCGCCAGACATGAATTACCCCTTACGAAACATTTTCAGCATGCGCTGGGTGACGGTAAAGCCACCAAAGATATTGATGCTGGCAATCAGCACGGCAATAAAGGAGATAAACGTCACCCAGCCACCGTGCCCCATCTGCAACACCGCGCCGATGACGATAATGCCGGAGATGGCATTGGTGACCGACATCAGCGGCGTATGCAGCGCATGGCTGACGTTCCACACCACGTAGTAGCCCACCACGCAGGAGAGCGCGAAGACGGTAAAGTGTGACAGGAAATCACTCGGCGCGACGTTGGCCAGGCAGGCAAACAGCACTATCGCCAGCGCGATCAGCAGATATTTACGCCAGGCAGCAACCGGTTTTTTCTCGACCGTCGATACCGCTTTTGCCGCAGCCGGTGCGGCCTGCGGAGCAGCGGAGACCTGAATCGGCGGTGCTGGCCAGGTCACTTCGCCTTCACGGATCACCGTAACGCCGCGCACCACCACATCGTCGAAATCAAGGGTGATTTCGCCGTTTTTCTCTTTGCATAACAGCTTCATCAGGTTGACCAGGTTGGTACCGTAGAGCTGCGATGACTGGGTCGGTAAGCGGCTGGGCAAATCGGTATAACCGATAATCTTCACGCCATTCGGGGTAACGGTAACCTGATCGGCGAC
Organism: Pantoea sp. PGP6; assembly: GCF_053474785.1. Taxonomy (NCBI): domain Bacteria; kingdom Pseudomonadati; phylum Pseudomonadota; class Gammaproteobacteria; order Enterobacterales; family Erwiniaceae; genus Pantoea; species Pantoea sp. PGP6. The sequence continues at coordinate 2,168,964 of NZ_JBQBMA010000001.1, read as the reverse complement.
CGTCAGAGCGCAGTTGCCGCCGTTTTGCGCCGCCAGATCGACGATGACGCTGCCCGGCTTCATGCTGGCAACCATCTCTTCGGTAATCAGCGTCGGAGCCGGTTTGCCGGGGATCAGCGCGGTGGTGACGATAATGTCCACTTCCTGCGCCTGGCTGGCGAACAGCGCCATTTCGGCTTTGATGAAGGCTTCAGACATCACTTTGGCGTAGCCATCGCCGCTGCCCGCTTCCTCTTCAAAATCGAGTTCGAGGAATTCGGCGCCCATACTCTGCACCTGCTCTTTCACTTCCGGCCGGGTATCAAATGCCCGGACAATCGCGCCGAGGCTGCCCGCCGCGCCGATCGCTGCCAGCCCGGCTACGCCGGCACCAATAACCATCACTTTGGCCGGTGGCACTTTACCGGCTGCGGTAATCTGACCGGTAAAGAAACGGCCAAACTGGTGGGCCGCTTCCACAATCGCGCGATAACCGGCAATGTTAGCCATCGAACTCAGGGCATCCAGCGACTGCGCCCGCGAGATACGCGGCACGGAATCCATCGCCATCACCGTCACCTGACGCGCCGCCAGTTTCTCCAGCAGCGCAGGATTCTGTGCCGGCCAGATGAAACTCACCAGGGTGCTGCCCGCCCGGGTCAGCGCAATCTCATCATCGAGCGGTGCATTCACTTTCAGCACGATATCGGACTGCCAGACCTGCTGGGTGTCACTGAGAGTGGCGCCTGCCGCAAGGTAGCTGTCGTCATCGAAACTGGCGCTGAGGCCCGCGTCATGTTCCAGCGTGACGCTAAACCCCAGCTTGATCAGTTGCCCAACGGTCTGCGGCGTGGCGGCCACACGTGACTCGCCCGGCAATCGTTCTTTGGGTATTCCAATTAACATAGTGTTTCCTTTCATCGGTTAAAGGATGATGGCAAGAAGTCTGCACGACAACAGCGCAACTGAAACACTGTTTCAGCTGCTTATGAACGAAATGCACTTATTTCAAAGTGTTTATAACCTACTGAAAATGTGACGGGCGATCCAGTTCGGCCTGGCGGAGTAGAGACATTCACCCAATTATTCAGTGTTAAAGATAAAAACCCGTGTTATCCCACTACTAAAACCAGTCATCAGCAGATAATCTGCTATGCCTAATCGTGTCAGGGCGCAGATCCGGTTAATAAAAACCTTTATTTAACAATGCATTAACTGTTATAGCACTAAGGCTTACCGGCTTTAACGGTAACCCGCACCAAAAAGGGGCTATAAACGCGGTTCATGACAATCAGATGAAGAATGTCCGGTTGAATAACGCGAGTTGACGCAAAAAATCGCTGCGACAGTCTGTTTATAACATGCAATAATCAGCGGCTAATCTGTTATACATCAAGAGTCCAGCACGTTTTCGTACTCATTTTTGCGTAAGGCGAAGGATTATTTTTATGAAGCTGAAGAACACTATTCTGGCGTCCACCTTGTTATCCCTGCTGGCAGCTAACGCATTCGCTGCGCAGGAGTTGACGCCAGAAAAAGCGGCCGCGTTGAAGCCATTCGAACGTATTAATATCACCGGCCGTTTCAACGCAATTGGCGATGCCGCCGATGCGGTGTCTAAGCGTGCTGATGAAATGGGCGCCGCTTCTTACTACATCCAGGGCATTAACGACACCAACGGCAACAGCGGCAACTGGCGCGTCACCGCGGACCTTTATAAAGCCGATGCGCCTGAAGCGACCTCTTCTACCAGCTACCGTCGCTTCAACGGCATCAACGAGTTACCTAAAGCTGAAGCCTATAAACTCGAACCTTTCGATACGGTATCAGTGAGCGGCTTCTTCGCCAGCCAGCCAGACGTTAACGATGCGATCTCTAAAGCGGCAAAAGAGAAAGGCGCAGCCTCCTTCTTTATTGTTCGCCAGATTGATGCCAACAACGGCGGCAATCAGTACGTGACGGCTTACGTCTATAAGGCTGACGCAAAAGAGCGTAAGGTGCAGACGCCAAACGCCATTCCGGCTGATTCAGAAGCGGGTAAAGCGGCCCTCGCCGCAGGCGGTGCAGCCGCAGCCAACGTTGAAATTCCGGGCGTGGCCTCTTCTGAGACCCCAAGTAAAAGCGTAGGCCGTTTCTATGAAACGCAAAGCTCAACCGGCAAACGTTATACGGTCAATCTGCCAAACGGCAAATCAGTGCAGGAAGTTAACGCGATAACTGCCGCACAGATGCAGCCGTTCGACACCGTGACCTTCACCGGACACTTCGGTACTCCGACCGAAATCTCTGAAGAAGTGGCTAAGCGTGCCGCGGATAAAGGGGCTAAGTACTACCACGTGACCCGTCAGTGGCAGAACCAGAGCGGCGGTAACCTGACCGTAACCGCAGACATCTTTAAGTAATCCTCTCAGGGCGGCGCCCGCCGCCCTGCTGTTTGCATAATTCCTGTGCTGTTTTGCATATTCACGCATTGCCATCCCCCGCCGCACTCCGTAAAATCTGGCGCCTGTTTCACCGGACATTCTCACCGTTATTTGCCTGATGGCTACCATATACCTGTGATGAAATCCGGTTTACCCAGCCATATATGCTAGCGGGAAGGTTGTTTTGGAGAAAAAATTAGGTCTCGGTGCCCTGACAGCGCTGGTGTTGAGCTCAATGCTCGGCGCAGGTGTCTTCAGCTTGCCGCAAAATATGGCCGCCGTGGCCGGACCGGCCGCATTGCTGATTGGCTGGCTGATTACCGGCGTAGGGATTATCTTTCTGTCGCTGGCAATGCTGCTGCTGACCCGTCTCAAACCCGATCTGGACGGCGGCATCTTTACCTACGCGCGCGCTGGCTTCGGCGAGCTGATGGGCTTCTGTTCCGCGTGGGGCTACTGGCTGTGCGCGGTGATCGCTAATGTCTCCTATCTGGTGATCGTCTTCTCCGCACTCAGTTTTTTCACTGACAGCCCGGGCCACGTCGTTTTTGGCGACGGCAACACCTGGCAGGCGATGCTTGGCGCATCGGTACTGCTGTGGCTGGTGCACTGGCTGGTGCTGCGTGGCGTGCAAACCGCCGCCAGCATTAACCTGATGGCGACGCTGGGCAAACTGGTGCCGCTTTTGCTGTTTGTGGTGCTGGCAGTGCTGGCGTTTAATTACGATCGGTTCCGCTTCGATTTCTCCGGCGTCACGCTGGGACAGCCGCTGTGGGAGCAGATTAAGCAGACCATGCTGATCACCCTGTGGGTGTTTATCGGGGTCGAAGGCGCAGTGGTGGTGTCAGCGCGTGCCCGGCAGAAAAAGGATGTCGGTCGCGCCACGCTGCTGGCGGTGCTGGCGGCGCTGCTGGTCTATCTGCTGGTGACGCTGCTGTCGCTGGGTGTGGTACCGCGTGCTGAACTGGCAGAGATGCGCAATCCGTCAATGGCCGGCTTAATGACCCGTCTGATGGGTCACTGGGGCGATGCGGTGATCGCCGTTGGCCTGATCATTTCGGTCTGTGGGGCCTATCTCAGCTGGACCATTATGGCGGCTGAAGTGCCGCTGATCGCCGCGCAGCTGGGTGCCTTCCCGCGCAGTATCGCCCGGCAGAACGTGCACAACGCGCCAGCCGCCTCACTGTGGCTGACCAACGGCAGCATTCAGCTCTGTCTGATCCTGATTGCGCTTACCGGAGCCAACTACAACAACCTGCTGACTATCGCCTCAGAGATGATTCTGGTGCCCTATCTGCTGGTCGGCCTCTATCTGATCAAAGTGGTTCGCGGACAGCGCAAACCGCTGGCGATGGCGGTAGGCATTGGTGCCAGCCTGTACGGTATCTGGCTGCTTTACGCGTCAGGTCCGTTACACCTGATGACCTCAGTGGTGCTGTACGCGCCGGGGCTGCTGCTGTTTATGTTTGCCCGACGCGGCGGCCGCGCGGATATAGCGCTGACCTCACTGGAGCGGATTGCGATGGGAATGCTGATTGCGGCGACGCTGCCTGCGGTATGGCAGTTGACGACTTAATGTGACTGCAGCGGGATGGAGACGCACAGCAGGTCATCCTGCTGTGTCAGATTCAGCGGCTTGCGGTATTCCTGATGAATGGCGTCCAGCTGCTCCGGCGAAAGCGGATAAGGCAGCTGGATATCAAAGCGACTGATCTGCTGCTGTTCAGCAAGCGTAATCAGACGGGCGATGTTAATTTCGTCGCTGACCTGGGTAGAAATGATTTGTAATGCTAATTCTTTAAGCGGGTCGCCACTGGCCTGTAAGCTGTGCGCAGATTTGCGTGTCACCATGCCAAAAATCGGCATCACACCATAAATTGCATCGACGAAGCTCCAGCGTTTTTTACAGGAAGCGGAAAGAAAAGCACTGTAATTGAAGCAGATGCGGTCACTGTATATGGCTGATGCCAGCTCTTTATCAGACACACTCACGCTCCTCATAGTAATCATTACGGTTCCGAACCTGGCGCAAAAAGGCCGCGGTTATGATGGCACATTTTGCCGGTTATATACCAGTGAGATAAGGATATTTCGTGCGATAGCGTAGAGCTCAGGACCAGGAAAAGATATGCTTTCGTTCATCCTTATTCTGCGCAGTGAACTATGAACAAAATCGTTTATGTGGAAGACGAACCGGAAGTGGGTGAGCTGATTGCCGCCTATCTGGGACGTCACGATATTGAAGTGATTGTCGAGACGCGCGGTGACCGTGCCGAAGCGGTAATTGCTGAACAACAGCCGGACCTGGTAATGCTGGATATCATGTTGCCGGGCAAAGATGGCATGACGATTTGCCGTGACCTGCGGGCCAACTGGCAGGGTCCGATTGTGTTGCTGACCTCACTCGACAGCGACATGAACCATATTCTGGCGCTGGAGATGGGCGCGCAGGATTACATCCTGAAAACCACGCCGCCGGCGGTGCTGCTGGCGCGTCTGCGCCTGCATCTGCGCCAGTCGCAGCAGGGACAGCCGGAAGATGCTGCGCCCGCAGCGGCGGCCAACCGGATGCTGCGTTTCGGCTCGCTGACCATCGATGCGCTCAACCGTCAGGTCACGCTGTTTGACGAGCAGATCGCCCTCTCCACCGCCGATTTCGATCTGCTGTGGGTGCTGGCCAGCCACGCCGGACAGATCCTTAACCGCGATGCGCTGCTCAAAACGCTGCGCGGCGTCAGCTATGACGGCCTCGACCGCAGCATTGACGTGGCGATTTCCCGCCTGCGCAAAAAACTGCACGACAGCGCCACCGAGCCGTTCCGTATCAAAACGATTCGTAACAAAGGCTATCTGTTTGCGCCACAGGCCTGGGACACCCGCGTGTTATGAGAAAGCTTTTTATACAGTTCTACCTGCTGCTGTTTGTCTGCTTTCTGGTGATGACGCTGCTGGTCGGGCTGGTCTACAAGTTCACCGCTGAACGGGCCGGTCGCCAGTCGATGAACGACCTGATGGCCAGTTCGCTCTATCTGATTCGCAGTGAACTGCGCGAGATCCCGCCGCGCGACTGGAATAAAACCATCAAGAGCCTCGATCTCGGGCTGTCGTTTGATCTGCACATTGAGCCAATGAGCAAGTATCAGCTCGATGACGGCAATATGCGCCGGTTACGCGCCGGTGAAATCGTGGCGCTCGACGATCAATACACCTTTTTGCAGCATATTCCGCGCAGTCATTATGTGCTGTCGGTCGGACCGATCCCCTACCTGTTCTACCTGCATCAGATGCGGCTGCTGGATATTGCGCTGCTGGTATTTATTGGCATGTCGCTGGCGCTGCCGGTGTTTATCTGGATGCGCCCGCACTGGAAAGAGATGCAGCGGCTGGAAAAAGCGGCGCAGCGCTTTGGCCGTGGCGAACTCGACGTGCGTACCCACTTTGACAGCACCTCCAGCCTGTTCCGGCTCGGCATCGCCTTTAACCAGATGGCAGAGAATATCAACACGCTGGTTGCCAGTAAGAAGCAGTTAATTGATGGCATCGCCCATGAGTTACGTACGCCGCTGGTTCGCCTGCGTTACCGGCTGGAGATGAGCGATAACCTGACCGATGGCGAACGGGTGGCGCTCAACCGCGATATTGGCCAATTGGAGAGCCTGATTGAAGAGCTGCTGACCTATGCCCGGCTCGATCGGCCGCGCGTTGACCTTAATCTGCGCTCGCTCGACCTGGCGAACTGGCTGCGTGAGCGGCTCGACGACTTTCGCGCCATCAACCCGCAGGTTCAGCTCGATCTTGACCTGCCGCAGCGGGAAAACACCGGCGTTTCGGATACCCGGCTGATGGAGCGGGTGCTGGATAATCTGGTGAATAACGCGCTGCGCTACGCGAATCAGCGGCTGCGTATCAGCCTGTGGTTTGATGGCCCAATCGGCTGCCTGCAGGTTGAAGATGACGGTCCGGGTATTCCGGCGGAAGAGCGGCAGCGGGTATTTGAACCGTTTGTCCGGCTCGATCCCAGCCGCGATCGGGCAACCGGCGGATGCGGACTGGGGCTGGCCATTGTCCACTCTATTGCCCAGGCGCTCAGCGGTCAGGTGACGATTGAGTCCAGCCCGCTCGGCGGGGCCAGCGTTCGCTTTTGCTGGCCGGTTGATCTACCCTTGCGGGAAATTCCGCTACGTTAACTATTACAAGGAGTCTTGCGTGACCTCAGCGTATCAACAACTTAGCGCGACTTTCCAGCGCTTGTCGCGTTTTAATCACGTCACCGCCATCGCCGGCTGCGATATGCAAACCACCATGCCGCCAGGCGGCAGCCGCGCACGCGGTGAGGCGCTGGCTGAGATGAGCGTATTGCAGCACCAGATTCTGACCGCACCGCAGATCGGCGAACTGCTGCAACAGGCAGAACAGCAGGACCTGAACGATGTCGAGCGCGCCAACCTCAATGAAATGAAGCGCGCTTATCAACAGGCCAGCCTGCTGCCTGACGCCTTCGTTGAGGCAAAATCGCTGGCCGGTTCGGTGTGTGAACATGCCTGGCGCAGCCAGCGTCCGGCCAATGACTGGCGGGGCTTTGCCACCAATCTGAAAGAGGTAGTGCGCCTGAGTCGTGAAGAAGCGCAACTGCGCGCTGAGGCAACCGGCAGCTCCCGCTACGATGCGTTGCTGGACCTGTATGAGCCAGGCATGACCCGCGCCCGACTGGATAAAACCTTTGGCGATCTGAAAAGCTGGCTGCCACAGCTGTTGCAGCAGGTGGTCGAAAAGCAGGCGCAGCAGCCGGTTGCGCTGCCGCAGGGACCCTTTGCCCTGCCCGCACAGCGCCAGCTTGGCCTCAGCATTATGGAAACGCTGGGTTTCGATTTTAACCACGGCCGGCTGGATGTCAGTGCGCATCCGTTCTGCGGCGGCGTGCCGGAAGATGTGCGGATCACCACGCGCTACAATGAGCAAGAGTTTCTCAGCGCCATGATGGGTGTGATCCACGAAACCGGCCATGCGCGCTATGAGCAAAATCTGCCGCAACAGTGGCGGGGACAGCCGGTGGCGCTGGCCCGTTCAACGGCGATTCACGAGTCGCAGAGCCTGTTTATGGAGATGCAGCTGGGACGCAGCCGCGAATTCCTGCAGCGTATTCTGCCGCAAATCATCGCCCGCTTTGGCGACCAGCCCGCGCTGCAGGCGGATAACTTTGTCCGGCTGGCGCAGCAGGTTAAACCGGGACTGATTCGGGTCGATGCAGATGAACTGAGCTACCCGGCGCATGTAATCCTGCGTTATGAGATTGAACAGGCGCTGATCGAAGGCGAGATTGAGGTAGACGATATTCCGGCGCTGTGGGATGAGAAGATGCAGCAGTCGCTGGGTCTCGATACGCGTGGCAACTACCGTGACGGCTGTATGCAGGATATTCACTGGACCGACGGTGCCTTCGGCTACTTCCCGACCTACACCCTCGGTGCCATGTACGCGGCTCAGCTGTTCCAGGCGGTGAAGAAGGCGATTCCGCAGCTCAGCGATCTGATCCAGCATGGCGAACTGCAACCGGTGTTTGACTGGCTGCAACAGAATATCTGGCAGCATGGCAGCCGCTTCTCTACCGACCAGTTGCTGATCAATGCCACCGGCGAATCGCTGAATCCGGCCTTTTTCCGTCAGCATCTTGAACAACGCTATCTGAATAACTAAACTGCGCGGCGGTCATCTGACCGCCCTTTTCCCGCGTTGTACAATCGGTTACACGCCGATACCAAACACCCACGGACACCCTGCAGCGATTTCCCTATAGTCTCTTCACCGGCCCCGCAGTGGGCTACACATGAAAAAAATGTCCGAGGAATTTGCAATGAAAAAATTATTTGCACTGGTTGTCGCCGCTGCTATGGGTATGTCTTCTGTTGCCTTCGCTGCTGATACCACAGCTGCTCCTGCCGCTGCGCCGGCTGCGACTTCAACTACCGCAGCAGCACCAGCGAAAACTGCACACAAAACTGAACACAAGAAACACAAAAAAGCAGTGAAGAAAGACGCAGCACAGAAAGCGCAGGCGGCTAAGAAAGTTCACCACAAGAAAGCAGTAAAACCGGCTGCGCAGAAAGCGCAGGCTGCTAAGAAAGTGCACCACAAGAAAACAACCAAGCCAGCGGCACAGAAAGCCCAGGCAGCTAAAAAAGTTCACCACAAAAAAGCAACCAAGCCAGCGGCACAGAAAGCCCAGGCAGCTAAAAAAGTTCATCACAAAAAAGCAGTAAAACCCGCGCAGAAAGCGCAGGCCGCTAAAAAAGTTCACCACAAAAAAGTCGTTAAACCAGCGGCTAAGAACTAAGGTCGCCGTAGCGCGCCCGACCACGCGTTAATGATTAAAAACACCCGGTTATGCCGGGTGTTTCTTTACTGGAGTGGATGAAATGGTGCGTCGCTATCGCTTCGAAATTATTCTGCTGATTATGATCCTGTGTGGCATTGTGGCAGCCAGCTTTTTTATTTAACAGTTGTAGCGTACTGATTAACCAATAAAACTCCCTTTTTTAGCGCTCACAGACTATAGTTATCGCAGTTGCTTGATAACAATAACGTCACTTTTTCTCGCCATTGAGAGTTCTATGCGCCTGGCTATCTTGTTAATGGTTGGACTTTTCAGTTTTACCTCCTTTGCTCATGCCGATGATGATGACGACACGCCAACGCCTGACGAAATCAAAATGCTGTTTTTCGGCAAAGATCATCGCAAAGCCATCACCGATATTACCGCGGCCCCCTGGGATGCTATTGGACAGCTGGAAACCGAAAGCGGTAACCTCTGCACCGCCACGCTGATCTCACCGCATCTGGCCCTGACGGCCGGACACTGTTTACTCGCGCCACCGGGCAATTTCGATAAGCCGGTTGCGCTGCGCTTTATGGCGAGCGATAAAGGCTGGCGATATGAAATCCACGACATTGATGCCCGCGTCGAACCGTCGCTGGCCTCAAAGCTGAAAGCGGACGGTGAAGGCTGGATCGTGCCGAGCAACGCCGCGCCGTTTGACTACGGCATCGTGATTTTGCGCAATCCCCCTTCCGCCATTACGCCGATTCCACTGTTTGATGGCTCACGCAGTGAGTTAACTGCGGCGCTGAAGCAGACCGGTCGCAAAGTGACCCAGGCGGGTTATCCGGCCGATCATCTCGATACGCTTTATTCTCACAGTGACTGTTTGATTACCGGCTGGGCGCAACGCGCCGTGCTGTCGCATCAGTGTGATACGCTGCCCGGCGACAGTGGTTCACCGCTGCTGCTGAACAGCGATAAAGGCTGGCAGTTGATTGCGGTGCAAAGCTCAGCGCCCGCCGCGAAAGATCGTTATCTGGCCGACAACCGTGCGATTGCCGTAACCTCGTTCAGAGACGAGCTGGAAGCGTTAGCGCAGTAATCGGCTATGTGCCGCAAAGAGAAACCGGGGCGCGTCATCACTGACGCGCCCCGGTTTTTTATCAGCCTGCAATCTGCTCCATGGTCTGCATAATGCGCTTATCAGAGATGGGATAAGGCGTGCCGAGCTGCTGGGCAAAGTAGCTAATCCGCAGCTCTTCAATCATCCAGCGGATCGCCTGCACTTCTTCATCATCCTGACGCTGCGGCGGCAATTTATTGCGCCACGCCTGATACGCCTGCTCCACCGCCTGCACTTTCAGCATCCGCGCCCGATCGCTGTGCGGATCGGCTGGCAGTTTTTCCAGCCGCCGTTCGATGCCATGCAGATAGCGCAGACTGTCGCCGAGCCGCTGCCAGCCGTTGCCGGTGACAAAACCGCGATAGACCAGGCCACTGAGCTGCGCTTTGATATCGGATAACGCCAGCGCCATCGTCATATCGACCCGCCCTTTCAGGCGCTTATTGATGTTGAACACTGCCGTCAGGATCTGCTCGACCTGCTTAGCAATGGTCACCACGGTCTCGTTCAGTTCAGCGCGCACCTTGTCCCGCAGCGCCTCAAATCCGGCCTGATCCCAGGCCGGTCCGCCCGCTTCGGCAATCAGCTTATCAATACCACAGGCGATACAGTCATCGATCAACTCCAGCACTTTGCCATACGGGTTGAAGTAGAGCCCGAGTTTGGCTTTGTTCGGCAGTTTTTCGTGCAGGTACTTCACCGGCGACGGCACGTTGAGCAGCAGCAGGCGGCGCTGTCCGCGCCACATCATCTTCTGCTGCTCCTGCTCGCTGTCGAACAGCCGGATAGCGACGCTCTCTTTCTCATCAACCAGTGCCGGCCAGGCTTTCACCTGATAGCTGCCGCGCTTCTGCTCGTAGCTGCGCGGCAGGTCGCCGAAGCTCCAGATATGCAAGCCACTCTGTTCCAGCCCGTCGTCCGCCACTTTTGACAGGGTTTCCTGCACTTTGCCTTTCAGCTGCGCCTTGAGGGCGGTCAGATCTTTGCCTTCCAGCAGTTTGCGGTTGTGTTCATCCACCACCCGGAAGGTCATTTTCAGATGATCGGGCACCTGATCCCACTGCCAGTTTTCCCGCTCCAGCGTGACGCCGGTCATGCGGCGAAACTCCCGTGACAGCGCATCCAGCAGCGGCATCTCCATTGCCGTGACCCGACCCAGAAACGCTTCGGCGTAGTTCGGTGCCGGCACTAGATTGCGCCGCAGCGGCTTAGGCAGCGACTTAATCAGCGCAATAATCAGTTCGCGCCGCACGCCCGGAATCTGCCACTCAAAGCCACTCTCTTCCACCTGGTTAAGCAGTGGCAGCGGGATATGCACCGTCACACCGTCGGCATCAGCACCCGGTTCAAACTGGTAGCTGAGCTTCAGCTTGAGGTTGCCCTGATGCCAGAAGTTGGGATAGTCGAGCTGGCTGACCTTGTCCGCACCCTCCTTGATCAGCATCTGCTTATCAAAGTTAAGCAATTCCGGGTTGTCGCGGCTGGCCTGTTTCCACCAGCTATCAAAGTGCTTCGCCGACACCACCTCTTTACCGATACGCTGATCGTAAAAGGCGAACAGGGTTTCGTCATCGACCAGAATGTCGCGACGACGCGATTTATGCTCCAGATCTTCGACTTCGCTGCGCAGCTTCTGATTGTTGCGGAAGAAGGCGTGACGCGTCTGCCAGTCGCCCTCTACCAGCGCATGACGGATAAACAGCTCACGGCTCAGGGTCGGATCAATGCGGCCATAATTGACTTTGCGCGCCGCCACTATCGGCAGGCCATACAGCGTCACTTTCTCGGTGGCCATCACAGCACCCTGCGATTTCTCCCAGTGCGGTTCGCTGTAGCTGCGCTTGATCAGGTGCTGGGCCAGCGGCTCAATCCACTCCGGTTCGATGCGCCCGGCGGTGCGGCCCCACAGCCGGCTGGTCTCCACCAGTTCCGCCACCATGGTCCATTTCGGCGGCTTCTTAAACAGCCCGGAGCCGGGGAAGATGGCGAAGCGGGTATTACGCGCGCCGGTGAACTCCTGCTTATCGGCATCTTTCTGGCCGATATGCGACAGCAGGCCGCTTAACAGTGCGCAGTGAACTTCGCGCATGCCTGCCGGCTCGCTATTGACCGGAATGCCCAGTTCGCGCACCACCTGCCGCAGCTGGGTGTAGATATCCTGCCATTCACGCACCCGCAAATAGTTGAGGAAATCGCTTTTGCACTGGCGGCGGAACAGGTTACCCGACAGCGCCTTTTGCTGCTCAGCCAGGTAATTCCACAGGTTAACGAAGGCGAGGAAGTCGGAATCTTTATCAGCAAATCGCCGATGTTTTTCGTCAGACGCCTGCTTTTTCTCGGCGGGACGCTCGCGTGGGTCCTGAATCGATAAGCCGGCGGTGATGATCATCACTTCACGTACGCAGCCAAATTTCTGCGCTTCCAGCACCATCCGCGCCAGTCTTGGATCGACCGGCAACTGCGCCAGCTGACGGCCGGAACCGGTCAACTGGTAATGGCCGTCCTCTTCGTTCAGGGTCAGCGCGCCCAGCTCTTCCAGCAGGCGTACCCCATCCTGAATATTGCGCTTATCCGGCGCTTCAACAAACGGGAAGGCGGCGATATCGCCCAGTCCCAGCGCGGTCATCTGCAGAATAACCGACGCCAGGTTGGTGCGCAGGATTTCAGGATCGGTAAACGCCGGGCGGCTGAGAAAGTCATCTTCGGAATAGAGCCGGATACAGATCCCTTCTGACACACGACCACAGCGCCCTTTACGCTGATTGGCCGACGCCTGTGAAATCGGCTCAATCGGCAGTCGCTGCACTTTGGTGCGGAAGCTGTAGCGGCTGATGCGCGCGGTTCCGGGATCGATAACATATTTGATGCCGGGCACCGTTAGCGAGGTTTCCGCCACGTTGGTGGCCAGCACAATCCGCCGGCCGCTGTGTGACTGGAATACCCGATTCTGCTCGGCATTCGACAGCCGGGCGTAGAGCGGCAGAATCTCGGTATGCGGCAAATCACGTTTAATCAGCGCGTCTGCGGTATCACGGATCTCACGTTCACCACTCATGAATATCAGGATATCGCCGCGGCTCTCATGGCTCAGTTCATCTACCGCATCAAAGATCGCCTGCAGCTGATCGCGATCGCCGTCATCTGCCTCTTCCACTACCGGCCGGTAGCGCACTTCCACCGGATAGGTGCGGCCAGAGACTTCAATCACCGGCGCATTATTGAAATGCCGCGAAAAACGCTGCGGATCGATGGTCGCTGAGGTGATGATCACTTTCAGATCGGGCCGACGCGGAAGCAGTTCACGCAGGTAACCCAGCAGGAAGTCGATGTTCAGGCTGCGCTCATGCGCTTCATCGATGATGATGGTGTCGTACTGCATCAGCAGACGGTCCTGCTGAATTTCCGCCAGCAAAATCCCGTCGGTCATCAATTTGATCTGGGTCAGATCGCTGACCTGATCGTTGAATCGCACTTTGTAACCGACGCAGCCGCCGAGCGAGGTATCCAGCTCGTCGGCGATGCGGTTCGCCACGGTGCGCGCCGCCAGGCGACGCGGCTGGGTATGGCCAATCAGCCCGGTCACGCCACGCCCCAGCGCCAGACAAATCTTCGGCAGCTGGGTGGTTTTACCGGAGCCGGTTTCGCCAGCCACAATCACCACCTGATGATCGCGTATCGCCGCGGCAATATCCTGCTGCTTCTGGCTGACCGGCAGATTTTCCGGGAAGGTGATGGCCGGGGTGGCCGCGCGACGCTGGGCCACCTTCTGCTCGGCGGCGCTAAAATCCTGCTCCAGCTCGCTGGCGATGCCCTGTTGAGCCGCCGGATTTTTAACTTTCCTGGCACCCTGTAAGCGACGCTGCAGGCGCTGGCGGTCGCGCAGCATTAACCCGTCAAGCCGTGACCAGAGTGAAGCCAGTGGGGAGGTATCGGGAGATGACATAATAATGACGTACCTTACTCAGACGCTGTCGCTGCCGATAGCAGCGCGCTGCAAGCCGGGATAACCGGCTGATTCAATAAAATAATTGCGCGCATCATAGCACATTTCGACCTGTGCCGGAGGGCGGCGCACGTTACGCTTATTCAATAAATTCGAACATTGACCTCGAAATATTGCGCTTTCACCGCGCCATTGATAACCGTAGAGTGTAAACCATTGAGCGGAAAGCCTTCCGCGTTACAGACAGGAAATCACCATGAGCAAAGTTTTAGTTCTGAAATCAAGCATCCTCGCAGGCTACTCACAATCCAGCCAACTGGCTGACTTCTACGTTGAACAGGCAAAGTCTCAAGGCAAAGAAGTGACCGTACGCGATCTGGCAGCAAACCCGATTCCGGTACTGGATGGTGAGCTGGTTGGTGCGCTGCGTCCGTCTGATGCGCCACTGTCACCACGTCAGCAGGAGGCGCTGGCGCTGTCTGATGAGCTGATTGCAGAACTGCAGGCGCATGATGAAATCGTGATCGCTGCACCAATGTACAACTTCAACATCCCGACTCAGCTGAAGAACTACTTCGACCTGATCGCTCGTGCTGGTGTGACTTTCCGCTACACCGAAGCAGGCCCGGAAGGTCTGGTGAAAGGCAAGCGTGCGGTGGTTATTTCCAGCCGTGGCGGCATTCACAAAGACACCGCGTCCGATCTGCTGACGCCATACGTGAAGCTGTTCCTGGGCTTCATCGGTATTACCGACGTTGAGTTCGTATTCGCTGAAGGTATCGCTTACGGTCCGGAAGTGGCTAACAAAGCGACCGCTGAAGCTAAAGATACTATCCAGCAGATCGTCACTGCATAATCTTTTGATGCCGTTGTACTTGCCGGGCCCTGTGCCCGGCTTTTTTTCGCCTGGCGTTACTCTTTCTTCAGCCACTGACCGTTGATGCCGCGAACATATTCGCCCGCCGCGGCGCGGCTGACCAGTTTCTGGCCGGCGATGCTGGCAACCTCGGCGGTGGTTAAATTGTTCTGCTCTGCCACCCGCTGATACTGCTGCTGTCGTCCCGCGTTAATGCGTTCTGTCAGCGCCAGGGTTTCGCTGTCCTGCGCCCGGGCGGCCAGATAGCCCGACAGGGTTTCGCCCACCCGTCCCGACTGGCGGGCCTCGTCCAGCGTCAGCGCCCAGGCAGGCTGGGCCATCACCAGGGCGAGCAACAGGGCTACGCTGATGCGTTTCATACTCGCTCTCCTCAGAACAGATCGCTCTGGTTTTTCAATAACGCTTCCACGTCTTTATCTACTTTGATGTGAATCTCATGCTCGATTTTCACGTTCATATTGATGGTGATCGGATCTTTGGGTGCCGTCACTTCAATGCGTGGCACACAGCCGATCAGCGGCAGCCCGGCTGCCAGAACCAGTAATGCCCTGAGGCTCATGGTGAGGTGTCCTTGTTCGATGGCAGAGTGGCATGTTGCTCCACCCAGGATTGCAAATTATCGCCAAAGCGCAGACTGCGCCACAGCTGAAACAAATTTTCCTGATGATGATAGTTGAGGTTGACGGTCTGCCGACGGTTGCTGAAGCGGCTGACGCCCTGCACCTGCGCTTCCATGGTGAGATCGCCGAGATTATTCAGGTTGATGGTGGCCCACGAGCGGGAAATCTCCATGTAGCGCAGCCAGTCCAGCGCCGCGCCGGTCGCCACGTTATTGCGGGTGATCGCATCCGCCATATCTTTATCGAGCCGGAAGGTCAGCGGACCACTGTTGGCGATCCACCCTTTCTCGATCAGCCAGCGCGGATTATTCAGCCACAGCGGCAGCTCGCCGTTTACCCGTCCGGACATGGCAAACTGTTTTGGTTTGATCGCCGTCACCAGCTCGCTCAGGCTGATATTGCGCAGTGATACCCGCGCCGGCTGATGCTGCGGCATCTGAAGCGCCGGTAAGCTGATCTGCCCGCCCAGCAGATCGAGACTGACATCCTGCAGGGTCAGCGGTGCCTGTTCGCTCCACGGCCAGGCTCCCTGCAGATCGGCACGAATGTTCTGCATCGCAAACTGATTTTTTACCTCGGCGATGCGCAGCGAAACCGGACCGTGCTGACCAAACTGCCACTGCTGATCTTTCAGCCGGAACGGCAGCGAGAAATCGACGCCGTTAATCTGGCTGTCCGGAGTCCAGAGACTGCCCGCTTTGACCGTCCAGTGCCCACCGGCCTGAAATCCCTGATCGCGCGCCGCAGAAAATGCCACCTGCGCCTGCAGTTCGCCGCTGCGGATCTGCATTTTCAGATCCGGACTGAGTAACGGCTGGAATACGGTTAACGATTGCTTTGGCCACCAGGCTTCGCCACGCAGCCGTTCACCATCCCAGCGACCGTGGACCCGCAGCGGCCCCACCTCACCGGCGTTGAGCGCACCACGCCAGATGAAATTCCCCGGGTCGCGGCCCGTGGCCTCAAAGTCGAGCGTCGCGTCCGCCAGCCTGCCGCCATAACTGAAACGGGTTGGCCCCGCCTGCAGCCTGAAGCCGCCGTTAAACGCCGGATGCGCCTCAGCGCGCTGCCAGTTGACCGGCGCGGTCAACGTCAGACGGGGCTTTTCAACCTGGACGCTGCCATAAGCGAGGTGATTGAAGCCGGTGGAGAGCGTATCGAGATGAATCAGCGTATCCCGCCAGCCGCCGGTGCCTTTAACATCCCAGCGCGCCTGCAGCGGCCGCATCTCGCCCCCGCCCCAGTAGCGCCAGTTCCATTCGCCTTTATCCGGCCAGAAAACATTGGCCCGACCGTCCAGGTGCAGCCGGAAACGGCCAAAACTGGCGTCGTGCGCATTGAGGATCGCCTGCAGCCGGCCATCAATCCCCTGCGTGGAGAGCCGGACGCCCGCCAGCGGCCAGCGCGCCTCATCCACCTCCAGCGTCGAGAGCAGACGACCGCGCAGTCGCAGCAGCGACTTAGGTTGCAGCAAAAGTTGTGGATCGAGCAGTGAGCCGCTGAGCAGACCCGGAATCGAGCCGTAAAGCTGCAGGTCAGAGAGCTTGCTTTCGCCCGTCAGCTGAAACGGCAGGTGGCTGTCGGTCAGGCTCAGATGACCCGGACCGATACCCAGCACCACGTTGCCTTTGCCGCCGCGTCCCTGCGTCAACAGGTTAATCCGGCCGCTAATCTGGCTGGCGTCGAGGCCCGCCTGCCAGTTGTCCAGCGTCAGATTAATGAAACCTGACAGCGGCTGACCCGCCAGCGGCCAGAAATACTGACCCTGCTGGATGCGAATCTGATCGTGGCTCGCCTGCCACGGCAGTTGCAGCAGCGGCTGCAGGGTATCCGGCATCGCCACGCTCAGTACGCCCTGCTGCTGCTGCCAGTTAAGGGTCAGTTGCAGCGGATGCGGCAGCGCGGTCAGCGCCAGCTGTCCGGCCACTTCACCGTTGACCGGCAGCCCGCTGGCGAAAGTCGGAAGTTCGAGGTGGCCGCTCAGGGTGATCGGCTCAGGTAAAGCGGCATGATTAAGCGTCAGGCGACTGATGGCGAGCTGCTGGCCGGTCAGCGTCGCCGCCAGCTGCAGGTTCTCACCCTGATAACGGAGTTGCTGACGCTGTTTTTCCAGCGTCAGATCCAGCGCGCCGGCGTAGGTCTGCCACGGCGTGACGACCAGCTTCGCCAGATGAATGTCGGCCCCCGGCAGCATCGCCTGCCACTCGGCCAGCGTTTTGGGCGCTGGCGACGGGCCGTCACTGGCGGGTAATTTTTGCAGGCATTCGCTGTTCAGCGTCAGCTGTGCGGCATTGAGCTTCCAGCGTGAATCGTGCCAGCCGAGCGAGGCCGACTGGATCTCCGCCAGCAGGCAATCCTGGGCCAGATAGCGAATGCCGGGAAACCACAGGCCGCCATCCCGCCAGCGCGGCGATCCGGAGAGCGCAATGCGGGTCTCTGCCGGCAGCCAGATGCCGACTAACCGTGGCAGCCATTGAGTGATCGTCAGCAGTAAGCCCAGCAGCAGCAGAATCAGCGCCAGAATGGCCGCCAGCCGTCGCCGGAAAATCCGTGGCATCACAGCCATAATCCTTTTCCTTACAGTATCCTGACAACGATGATGGCATGTAACGCCCCGAAGGTGAAGGTCTGGCCAGCGCGCAAATCAGCGGTTAGAGCAAAGTCAGTCAGAAAACGTTATCCTTGATCCACACCCGTATGCAGGAGCACAACGATGAAGATCGCGGTTTACAGCACCAAACATTACGATCAGAAGTACTTCGAACAGGTTAATCAGCAATTCGGATTTGAGCTGGTTTTTTTTGACTTTTTGCTGACCGAGAGCACGGCGAAAAACGCCGTCGGTTGTGATGCCGTCTGTATCTTTGTCAATGATGATGGCAGCCGCCCGGTACTGGAGGAGCTGGCGTCGCTGGGCGTCAAGTACATCGCTCTGCGCTGTGCCGGTTTCAACAATGTCGATCTGGACGCGGCGGCGGAACTGGGTCTGCCGGTCGTCAGGGTACCGGCCTATTCGCCGGAAGCGGTGGCGGAACATACGGTCGGTCTGATGCTTACCCTGAACCGCCGCATTCATCGCGCCTATCAACGTACCCGTGACGCCAACTTCTCACTCGACGGCCTGACCGGATTTAATATGCACGGTAAAACCGCGGGCGTCATTGGCACCGGTAAAATTGGCATCGCGACAATGCGGATCCTCAAGGGATTAGGCATGCGCCTGCTGGCGTTTGATCCCTATCCCAGCGATGAGGCGCTGGCGTTGGGGGCCGAATATGTCGATCTGAAAACGCTGTTCGCAGAATCGCACGTGATTACGCTGCACTGCCCGCTGACGCCGGAAAACTATCATCTGCTTAACGCCGACGCGTTCAGCCAGATGCGTGATGGCGTGATGATCATCAACACCAGCCGCGGTAGTCTGATTGATTCACAGGCAGCGATTGATGCGCTGAAACAGCAGAAGATTGGGTCACTTGGCATGGACGTGTATGAGAATGAACGCGATCTGTTCTTTGAAGATAAGTCGAATGATGTGATTCAGGACGATGTGTTCCGCCGGCTTTCTGCCTGCCACAACGTGCTGTTTACCGGTCATCAGGCGTTCTTAACCGCCGAAGCGCTGACCGCCATCTCTGAAACTACCCTGAATAATCTCAGCCAGCTCGATCGCGGCGAAAATTGCCCGAATCGTATCTCTGCCTGAACATGCGGGCCGGAACTCTCCGGCCTGTCACTTAACGGGCGCAGCGTCCGCCAATCAATGCCTGTTCATCACAGCGACGACCATTCACTAACTGACACATGCCGACCCGGGAACCGTCCAGCTGATGGGAAAAAGCCAGCGTGCCGCCTGCATTCGAACAGGTACTTTCAGCCAGCGAGGACATCATCACCCTGGGCTGGATATGGGCGGCTGTCGCCTGTTGCGGTGGCTCGTTGTCATCACTGTTGCTGCTACAGGCAGAGAGGATCAGCGCGGCACCGGCCAGCAAAAAGGTGGCTGCTTTCATCAGTCAGACTCCGGGGGTTGGGGTTAAAGGCTGAGCCAGCATATGTCAGGCAGCGCAAGGGGTCGAGGGGTGAAACAGCTTTTTACAAAATTCTCCAGCGACATTTGCAAGCAGAATTATCTTGTTTACCTGCTATCAGGGAATCGTCAGACTTTCCCGGCGTTTATTAAATCGGAGTAATGCCATGTTAATTGACATGTTAATTCGCATCGCGCTGGCGGGGGTGCTGGGCGGTCTGATCGGAATGGAACGTCAGATGCGGGCCAAAGAGGCGGGACTGCGCACCCACATTCTGGTGGGGATTGGCAGTGCGATGTTTATGCTGGTGTCGAAATATGGCTTTGCCGATATGCTGAGTAATGAGCACGTCGCGCTGGACCCGAGCCGCGTGGCGGCCCAGGTGGTCAGCGGCATGGGCTTCCTCGGCGCGGGCACTATCATGATTCAGAAACAGGTGGTGAAAGGGTTAACTACCGCCGCGGGTCTGTGGGTCACCGCAGCGATTGGCCTGGTGATCGGCAGCGGGATGTACGAGATTGGCATTTACGGCACGGTACTGGCGCTGGTGGTGCTGGAAGTGTTTCGCCGCCTCAGCCATTTTCTGATTGGCAAACACCATACGCTGCTGGTATTTCTTAAACCCAAAAGCGTCCCGCTGGTGCTGCTGGTGATGCAGCGGGAAGGCATACGCTACGGCAACGTGACGGTGATCAATCGCGATGAAGAGAGTGGCCTGTGCGAACTCAGCGTTCAGGTGACGTTGTCACGCAAATCAAACGATGCGCATCTGTACGATAAGGTGATGGAAATCAAAGGTGTGCAGTCGCTGGAGATGATGTAATCAGCTTTACTGCGGGCACGCCGGTTTTTGCCCCTGCCCGCCGCCAATTGGCACTGGTATTTCAGCGCACATTAAGTACCATACGCAGCAAAAGTTATTTCTATCGTCAGCCATGACGCTGACGTCTCTGTTTACAGGCCAGGAATCACGTGACCAGTTCAAAAGAACAGTATAATTTCAACAAATTACAGAAACGCCTGCGTCGCCATGTCGGCGAAGCAATTGCTGATTTTAATATGATCGAAGAAGGCGACCGCATCATGGTCTGCCTGTCAGGCGGTAAAGACAGCTACACCATGCTGGAAATTCTGCGCAGCCTGCAAAAGAGTGCGCCGGTCAATTTCAGCCTGATTGCGGTTAACCTCGATCAGAAGCAGCCGGGTTTCCCGGAGCACATCCTGCCGGAATATCTGGCGTCGCAGGGTGTCGAATACCGGATAATCGAAGAAGATACCTACTCGATCGTCAAAGATAAGATCCCGGAAGGCAAAACCACCTGCTCGCTCTGCTCTCGTCTGCGCCGCGGTATTCTTTATCGTGCCGCCAGCGATCTGGGTTGCACCAAAATTGCGCTGGGCCACCATCGTGATGACATCCTGCAAACCCTGTTCCTGAACATGTTCTACGGCGGCAAGATGAAAGGCATGCCACCCAAGCTGATGAGCGATGATGGCAAACACATTGTGATTCGCCCGCTGGCCTACTGCCGCGAGAAAGATATCATCCGCTTCTCTGAAGCTCGTCAGTTCCCGATTATCCCGTGCAACCTGTGTGGCTCTCAGCCGAACCTGCAGCGTCAGGTGGTGGCCGATATGCTACGTGACTGGGACAAGCGTTATCCGGGCCGTATCGAAACCATGTTCAGCGCGATGCAGAATGTAGTTCCTTCGCACATGGCCGACATCAACCTGTTCGATTTTAAAGGGATTAAGCACGGCGATGCCGTAGTAGATGGCGGCGATCTGGCGTTTGACCGTGAGACCCTGCCACTGCAACCCGCAGGCTGGCGGGCGGAAGAAGAGGATGCGCCGGATGTCAGCGCGCGTCTGGACGTGGTGCAGATTAAATAAGCCACTCCGCCACGATTAAGGGCGTGCTGTTAACAGCACGCCCTTTTTTATATGTTTCGGTGCGGTGGCGGATCCATTACCGGCGGAAACTCCGGGTCCGGTGGCGGATCGGGTTGCGGTTGTGGCTGGGGAATCGGGTCAGGAATCGGGGTCGGATCCGTGGGGATCGGCTCGCTGTTAAGAATCGCGTTCATGCCGTGCTCCTTTTCTTGCGAATGAAGTTTAAGCATAGGAAAGGAAACGCATCACAGCCAGGCGGCAAAAAAAAGCCGGCACAGTGGCCGGCGTGTTTCGAATTAAATGTGCTATGCATTAATTCTAAATCAGGAAGTAAGACAATATGGAGCGCAACGCCCATCGCTTGACGTTGCATTCACCTGCGGGAGAGAGTTTGCGTCAGTCGCGCTTAAGGGTTATTGATATCGATCAGCTTTTTTTCGCTTAGCGCTGCCAGCGTTGGTTGAGTGGCGTTTTTCAGGCCGGTCAGCGCAATCCGCCGGTGATACCGCTACAGCCAGCGCCGCTTGCGCAGGTAGCCGGCCACGCTGAGCGCCAGCACCACCAGCAGCAGGCAGAAGATCGAAAAGCCGTAACGCCACTCCCCACCCGGAATGCCACCCAGATTGACGCCGAACAAACCGGTGAGAAAGGTGGCGGGCAGGAAAATCATCGCCATCAGCGACATAGTGTAGGTGCGGCGATTCATCGACTCCGCCATCTGCGAGGCGACTTCATCGGCCAGAATAGCGGTCCGCGCCACGCCAGCGTCGAGGTCATCCAGTCCGCGTCCGAGGCGATCGGCAATCTCCTGCATCCGCCGCCGTTCACTGTCGTCCATCCACGCCAGCTTCTCGCTGGCCAGCCGGGCATACACGTCGCGCTGCGGTGCCATATAACGCCGCATCACAATCAGCTGCTTGCGCAGTAAGCCCAGTTCGCCGCGCGCCGGCATCCGCTGGTCCAGCAGCGCATCTTCCATTTCGATGATTTTGTCGTGCAGCTCTTCGATAAATTCGCTGGTGTGATCGGTCAGCGCATCGCAAACGTCCACCAGCCAGCTGCCACAGTCGATGGGCCCGTTACCGTTTTGCAGATCGGTCAGCACCTCATCCACCGCGAACACTTTGCGCCGCCGGGTCGAAACAATCAGTTTATCGTTGATAAACACCCGCATCGCCACCAGCTGGTCGGGACGCGCATCGCTGTTATGGTTGACGCTTCGCAGCACAATCATAAACCCGTCGCCCAGCCGGCTGACGCGCGGCCGCATGCTATCGCCGGCTAACGCGTCACGCACCGCATCGGGGATTTGCGGCGTCGATTGCAGCCATTCCGCACTCTGACGATGGGTATAATTCAGATGCAGCCAGCAAGGCCGCTCGCAGTGGATCACTTCATCTTCTGCAATCGGGATCAGCCCGCCCTTTCCATCCAGCTGGCAGGAAATAATGGCGTCTGAAACCTGCAATGCTTTTCCGTCAATTACATCCACAACCTTGCCTCACTACTAAAATCAATACGATACAGTCTAGCGTGGCGGCGTTGAGTTGCAATCACCGGGCTGTGTAGAAAGATGTCAGTCTGCGGCCTGACTACAGGCCGCAAACGGCTAGTGCTTTTCAATCCACAGTTCGCGGCTGTAGGCCACATCTTCCGGGTTGGTGATCGGGTAGCCTTTGACCCAGGGTTTAATCAGGCGGCCGTTGGTGTACTGGTAGATCGGCGCGATCGGCGCCTGAGCAGCCAGAATCTGCTCGGCACGGTTGTAATCACTGTTGCGTGCCTGGTCGCTGGTCTCTTTGCTGGCCCTGGCGAGTACCGCGTCGTATTCCGCATTGCTGAAGCGCGCGATATTACTGCTGTTGCCCGAGGTCAGCAGATTGAGGAAGGTGGAGGGCTCATTGTAATCGCCAACCCATGAGGCGCGGATAACGTCGAAATTACCGCTGTTGCGGCTGTCGATGTAGGTTTTCCACTCCTGATTCTCCAGCGTGACATCAACGCCAAGGTTCTTTTTCCACATCGAGGCCACCGCAATCGCGATTTTCTGATGGCTTTCAGAGGTGTTGTACAGCAGCTTGAGGCGCAGCGGCTTGTCCGGTCCATAACCGGCTGAGGCCAGCAGGGCTTTGGCCTGGGCATTGAGACTGTTTTGATCGTGCTGCTGCTGGAATGACGGCAACGGCTTAAAGCCGGCG
Organism: Pantoea sp. PGP6; assembly: GCF_053474785.1. Classification (NCBI taxonomy): domain Bacteria; kingdom Pseudomonadati; phylum Pseudomonadota; class Gammaproteobacteria; order Enterobacterales; family Erwiniaceae; genus Pantoea; species Pantoea sp. PGP6. The sequence goes on along the minus strand of NZ_JBQBMA010000001.1, from coordinate 2,145,561 downwards.
GTGACGTCCGGCGTAAAGTGCCACGCGGGCTTTTCGCCGGTTCCCAGCACCTTGTCGGCAATAACCTGGCGATCAATCGACCATGACAGCGCCTTACGCACCCGGACATCCGCGGTCGGGCCTTTTTGGGTATTAAACGCGTAATAATAGGTACCGAGCTGCTCCGGCGTATACACCTGCCCCGGCAGCGTTTTCTTCAGCAGTGCATACATGTTTTTAGGAAAGGATTCGGTAATGTCGATATCGTCTGAGCGGTAGCGTTTGGTGGCGCTCGACTCTTCGTTGATCGGTACGAAGGTCACTTTGGTCAGCACCGAATGGGCATCATCCCAGTAGTGCGGGTTACGCGTCAGCACAATTTTCTCATTCACCACCCGCTCGCTCAGCTGATAGGCGCCGTTACCCACCAGCTTGCCTGGCGCAGTCCAGCTGTCGCCCTGCCGGGCAATCACCTGCTGCGGAACCGGAAACAGCGCCACGTTGGCGACCAGCGCCGGGAACCACGGCACCGGACGGTCGAGCGTGACTTTCAGCCGGTTGTTGTCCTGAGCCACCACGCCCAGCTTGTCGGGCGTCATTTCGCCTTTGGTGATCGCTGCTGCATTCTCAATACCGCTTAAGCCAGCAAACCAGGCAAAGGCCGAACTGTTTTTAGGATCGACCAGACGTTGCCAGCTGTAGACGAAATCCTGAGCGGTGACCGGCTCGCCGTTGGACCAGCGGGCGTTATTGCGCAGGGTAAAGATCCAGGTTTTGTTATCGCTGCTGCTCCAGCTTTGTGCCACGCCAGGAACGATTTTGCCGTGCGCATCCTGATTGGTCAGCCCTTCAAACAGATCGCGGATAACCTGAATTTCCGGCAGCCCCACCGCTTTGAGCGGATCGAGCGAGGCGGGCTCATCTTTGATATGACGGACAATCTGTTGCTGGTCAGCGAGTTGTGCGCCGGCGGGTAGCGTCGCCGCCATGGCGGGTGTGAGTACGCTGCTCAGGCTGAGCGCCGCCAGCGTCATGCAAAAGGTCTTAACCATCATCACTCCTTTACCCCAAAGAAGCGCTGCCCCGGTCCGATGCCGACGCAGCTTGTCTTGCGGCACTTTATCGCAAATTGCTGATTGATAAATAGCTATTTTCCGCGCGCCGCTTTTCCGCTACTTTTAGGAAAACCCTTTCAGAGGAAATCACCATGTCGTCATTACACCCACGACCGCTGCGCGGCAAACTGGACGTTCCGTACCAGCAATATGGCCGTTCAGTGCTGGGCGCGCCGCTGCTGTGGTTCCCGGCTCCGCTGGGCGATGCCGACAGCGGACTGATCCTGGCGGGCACCCACGGCGACGAAAATGCGGCGATCGCCACGCTCTCTGCTGCGCTTCGCACGCTGCCGGACGCGCTGCGCCGTCACCACGTGGTGCTGGCGGTCAACCCGGATGGCTGTCAACTGGGATTGCGCGCTAATGCTAACGGCGTCGATCTTAACCGCAATTTCCCGGCGGCGAACTGGCAATCAGGCGACACGGTCTATCGCTGGAACAGCGTGGCGGACGCGCGTGACGTCGCCTTATCCACCGGCAGCCATCCGGCATCTGAACCGGAAACTCAGGCGCTGTGTGCCCTGATTCATCAGCTCAAGCCGCGCTGGATTGTCTCCTGGCACGAGCCACTCGGCTGCATAGACGATCCGCATCAGGCGGAGATCGGCGGCTGGCTGGCGCAACAGACCGGCCTGCCGCGCGTCAGTAGCGTGGGTTATGACACGCCAGGCTCGTTTGGTAGCTGGTGTAAGGATCTCAGTCTGACGTGCGTCACGGCAGAAATGCCGGTGATTTCAGTGGATGAAGCCACAGAAACCTATCTGGAGATGATGGTTAATCTGCTGCGCTGGCAGCAATAATCAACTGACCGTTCTGCACTTTAATGGCTGGTTCTGCGTCGACCGCCAGCCAGGTCGGCCCGTCTAAGTCGGCAAAGCGGGTTTGCGGCACCAGCGGCAATGCGGCGCGAATGGCGCGTGAGGTACAGAGCATGCAGCCAAGCATCAGCGCAAAGCCTTGCTGCTGTGCCGTCGCCGCCAGCGCCAGCGCCTCGGTCAGTCCACCGGCTTTATCCAGCTTGATGTTGACCATCTCATAACGACCGCGCAGCGCGGCCAGGCTGTCACGGGTGTGGCAGCTTTCATCGGCGCAGATCGGCAACGGATGAATAAAGTTCTCCAGCGCCGCATCTTCTCCCGCTGGCAACGGCTGCTCCAGCATCGCCACCCCGATATCGGCCAGCAGCTGACAGCGCGCCGCCAGTCCCTCCGCATGCCACGATTCGTTAGCGTCGACGATTAACGTCGCCTGTGGCACTGCGGCGCGGATCGCCATCAGTCGTTCGGTAATAAAATTGTTATCCAGCTTAATTTTCAGCAGTGTCGCCCCGTGCTGCCACAGCGCCTGGGCGCTGCTGGCCATCGCTTCCGGCGTATCAATGCTGACAGTCTGGGCAGTGACCACACCCGCGGGTGCCGCCACGCCGCTGAGCTGCCACAGGCTGCTCTGTTGCTGGCGGGCCGCCAGATCCCATAACGCGCTATCGATAGCGTTGCGCGCCGCGCCGGCGGGCAGTGCCTGTTGCAGCGCTTCGCGCGTCATTCCCTGCTGTAAGGCAGGCAGCAGCGAGGCGATTTGTGCCAGTACCGAGGCTTCGGTTTCACCGTAGCGTGCATAAGGCGTCGCTTCACCGACCCCTTTCATGCCCGCCTCTTCAATTTCAACCACCACCACTTTTACTTCAGTGCGTGTTCCACGGGCAATGACAAACGGCGTATGTAGCGGCCAGGCTTCGGGATAACTTTTTACCGTTCTCATTTACTCTCCAGAATCTGCAACGCAATGGCAGGCTGCCTGCGCTAAACTCAATAATTGAACTCGTAAACCCTTAAATTTTATGTCATAAACAACGACTATAGCGCGTTTTTAGCCGTTTATAAGTCAGATCTCTTCACCATCAAAAAGGAATCAGTATGTCTCAGACTGTTCATTTTCAGGGTAACGCAGTACCGGTTGCGGGTCAGTTTCCTCAGGCTGGCGATAAAGCCAAAGCATTCACGCTGGTGGCAAAAAACCTGGTCAACGTTGCGCTCTCTGAGTATGCAGGAAAACGTAAAATTCTGAACATTTTCCCCAGCATTGATACCGGCGTCTGTGCCTCTTCAGTACGCAAGTTTAATCAGGCGGCGGGTGAACTGAATAACACGGTTGTGCTGTGCATCTCTGCTGATTTGCCGTTTGCCCAGTCACGCTTTTGTGGCGCAGAGAACCTCAGCAACGTAGTAACGCTGTCGACCCTGCGCGGTTCAGAGTTTAAGTATGACTACGGTGTGGAAATTGCCGATGGTGCGCTGGAAGGCCTGACGGCACGCGCGGTCATTGTGCTGGATGAAGACGACAAGGTGATTTATAGCCAGCTGGTGGATGAAATTACCACTGAGCCGGACTATGACGCGGCGCTGGCAGCGCTGAAGTAAAAAAAAAAGCGGATAACCCGGTTATCCGCTTTTTTATCACCCTCGCAGGTCACCTACTCACTTTCAGTTCGCTTCTGCCCCAATCCATATTCACGCAGCTTATTGGCAATCGCGGTGTGCGATACGCCGAGCCGTTTAGCCAGCTTGCGGGTGCTGGGATAGGAGAGATAGAGCCGGGTCAGAATCGAACGCTCAAAACGGCTGGTAATCTGATCGAGCGTGCCTTCCAGTGCCTCATCCCCCAACGACACATCCAGCGCCTGCTCCGGTAACACGATATCCTGAGGACGCAGTTCATAGCCTTCGAGTTGGGTCAGCGCGCGGTAAAGCGCATTTTTCAACTGACGCACGTTACCTGGCCAGGCATAGCGGGTTAAAAAGGCATTAAGCTGCGGCGACAGGCGCGGACGAGGCATCCCCTGTTCGTCGGCGAAGCGGGCGACAAACATCTCGGTCAGCGGCAGGATATCCTGCGGACGGTCGCGTAGCGGTGGCAGATGCAGGGTCAGGACGTTCAGCCGGTAAAACAGATCCTCACGGAATTCGCCGCGCTGCACCAACTCAATCAGGTTCTTCTGGGTGGCGCAGATGACGCGCACATTGACATGCACTTCATGCTCTTCGCCGACCCGGCGGAAAGTCCCATCATTGAGGAAACGCAGCAGCTTGGTCTGCATTCTTGGCGACATCTCGCCGATCTCATCCAGCAAGACAGAGCCGCCATTAGCCTGTTCAAAGAAGCCTTTCTTACCCTCCAGCGCATTCGGGTAAGCCCCGGCGGCATGACCAAACAGTTCGCTCTCGGCAACATCATCCGGCAGCGAGGCGCAGTTAAGCGCCAGGAACGGCTTTTTACCGCGCGCGCTGCGCAGATGGCAGGCGCGCGCCAGCATATCTTTACCGGTGCCAGTGTCACCAATGATCAGCAACGGCGCATCGTGCATCGCCAGCTTGCGCGCCTGGTCCACAACCTGACGCATTTTTGGCGTCACCGCGACAATATGGTCAAACTCCGATTCGTCGGTTACCACCAGGTTCTGTAACTGCTGGCCCATGCGCGCGGTGGATTTCAGCATCACCATGGCACCAACCGGCTGATCGTTCTGGCCCTCTTCACCGGAAAGATAGATCGGTCGCGCTTCCATCAGGAAATCCCGTCCTTCAATCACCACATGCTGGGCCTGCGCTTCCACCCGCTCGCTTTCCAGCCAGCGCATGAAATTAAAACCGTTAATCAGGTTACCGGCACTGAAATTTCGCATCTTCTGTTCGTCGAGATTGAACAGGTTCTGCGCCGCCGGGTTCGCCAGTTCCACTTTACTTTTCAGATCGATGGAGAAGACCGGTTCCGGCATCGCCACCAGCAGCGCACTCAACGCACGATGCTCACGTTCCGAAGGCATGTACGCCACGGTGCGCACATCTGTTACGCCCGGTGTACGCCGGATTTCTGCCATCAGACTGCTGAAAGCATCAAATTCCAGCGCGGAGAAGTTGAGATAGATGCGGCCTAATGCCGCGATTTCGATACCGCGCAGATCGATATTGCGCGCAACCAACAGGTCGAGCAGTTCGCGCGTCAGACCGATTCGGTCCTGACAGAACACTTCCAGACGCATTGCGATGGCCTTAATCAGGTTCAGATGGGGCGATGATACGCTAAGAGATGCGCCAGCAGAAAGGGCTCTGTCAGGAAAAGTTGACAGCCACGCGGCGTTTGGCTGCCTTTTGTACTGTCTGCTTCTGATGGGGCTGGCGGGCTTGATTGTCAGTCTTTGTCAGTACGAAACTGTTGATCGGTGCGGACTTACTGTATATTTCACTCAACCCATTAATAATGATTATAAAATGCTTACTTTTTTTGCTAAATATCTGACCGTTGGCGTAGTGAATACTCTGATCCATTGGGTCACATTTTTTATCTGCATCAGTCAGGGTTTACTGCAATCCACTGCGAATGTTATTGCCTTTGGTCTGGCGGTAACCTTCTCATTCTTTGTTAATGCACGCTGGACCTTTAATCAGCAAGCCACACCCTTTCGCTATATTTTGTACGTGATATTTATGGGCGCGATGGCCTTTGGTGTTGGCTATCTGGCGGACCGGATCGGCCTTTACCCGATCGTTACGCTGATAACGTCTTCGGCCCTGAGCCTGGCCTGTGGCTTTATCTTTTCTCACTTCATCGTGTTTAAAGGAAATAAATGAAGATTTCTCTGGTGGTGCCGGTTTTCAATGAGGAAGAGGTGATTCCTCTTTTTTACGATGCCGTCAGGAAATATGCCGCATTTGCCGAGTGGCAGGTCGAGATCGTTTTTATTGACGATGGCAGTACGGACGCCACCCGGGCGCTGATTGCCCAGCTTAGCCAGCGCGATCCGCTGGTGCGTACCCTCTCCTTTATCCGCAATTTTGGCAAAGAGGCGGCGCTGTTCGCCGGCCTGGAAGCTGCTACGGGTGATGCCATCATTCCGATTGACGTTGATTTGCAGGACCCGATTTCGCTGATCCCACAAATGGTCAGCAAGTGGCAGGCGGGTGCTGATATCGTCTTAGCCAAGCGAATTGACAGAAGCGCCGATGGCCATCTGAAACGTAAAACCGCGCACTGGTTTTATAAGCTGCATAATTGCATCAGCCATCCTCAGATAGAAGAGAACGTGGGTGATTTCCGGCTGATGTCACGGGAAGTGGTGGAAAATATTAAGCTGCTGCCTGAAAAAAATTTATTCATGAAAGGTATTCTTAGCTGGGTTGGCGGGCAGACAGAGATTGTCGAATATATCCGTACAGAACGGATAGCGGGCAACAGTAAATTCAGCGGCTGGAAGCTCTGGAATCTGGCGCTGGAGGGACTGACTTCCTTCTCGACCTTCCCGCTTCGTATTTGGTCGTACATTGGTTTTCTGGTCGCCTCATTAGCCTTTCTTTATGGCCTGTGGCTGATTGTCGACAAACTGCTGTTTGGCAATCCGGTGCCGGGCTATCCCTCGATCCTGGTTTCAGTGCTGTTTCTGGGCGGCGTTCAGCTTATCGGCATTGGCGTGCTCGGCGAATATATCGGTCGCATCTATATGGAGACCAAAAACCGGCCACGTTATATTTTACGAAACAGCGATAAGTTAAAAAAAACCAGTACTGAAAGATGATGAATTATGCCACCGCGTGGCAACAGCAGCGTGCCAATAACAAAGGATGAAAGATGATGATCGGTAAACAGGGCCTGAGCCGTGGCAACGTGTTTGTGCTCTTTATAGTGGTGTTTCTTTTTGCATACTATCCGGCTTATTTAACCCATTATGCCTATACCGATGACTGGACCAACCTCTACTGGGCCAACTTCGATCAGCGCAGTATTTTAAACTGGGATACGTTATCAGGCCGGCCGGTGTACGGAATCATCCAGTATGCCGCCTCTTTTATTGTCGATAGCGTAGAAAAACTGGCGCTGCTGCGTGCAGTGGCAATTATTCTGCTTATTTTTACCGGCTATTATCTTTATACCCTGACTCAGAAATACGCGCTGATGGAAAGCCAGGCACAGCGCATAACCTTTTCACTGTTGCTCTGCCTGCTGCCTTCTTTCCAGGTTTATATCGCCTGGGCATCCTGCTTTCCCTATATCGCCGCGATTCTGCTGGCTGGCGCGAGTTATCGATGGTCCGTGAAGCCAGGCGTAGCTGGGCCACTATTGGCGATCTTTCTGCTGACCATCGCCTTCTGTATTTATCAGCCAGCTGCGATGAGCTTTACTTTTTTTGCCATGCTGGATTTGTGCCTCTCAGCGCGCAGGATCGATAAAAAACGTGCCGTGATTTCGCTGGTGGTATTGGGCGCGGGCATGTTTGCCGCCTTGATTGCGTCGAAGGTACTGCCAGTCCAGCTTTATGGCCATGCGCTGCCGCGTTCGGCATTTAGCTACGATCTGCTGAATAAGGTGAAATGGTTCTTTTCAGAGTACCTTAAAAACATCATCTGTCATTTTGATCTCGGGGCAAAAACCGTTTCGGTGATTCTCTCTTTAATCGTCATTGGCTTTGGGCTAAAGAAAATTAAAGCCGCTGGCACTGATAAGTTCTGCCTGATCTTTTTTTTATTGCTGATCGCCGCGCTGCCCAATCTGATTGTCAGTGAAAGCATGGCAGCCTATCGAACCCTGATTGCCGGCGCCCTGATTTCAACCAGCATTTTTATTGTCGGTCTGTTTGAGATCAGCCAAAAATTTAAATGGAAAAAGTGCTTATATGCCGCGCTGGTGCTGGCAGCGGCTTCACTGGCAATCAGTCATCTCAACAACGGCTATTCGGTTCCGGCGCGCAAAGAGTTTGCGCTGCTTAATCAGGCCATCACCTCTCAGGTGCCAAAAGATTTCCATGGCGCGCTCTATTATCGTCTGACCGGAGAATATCTGCCGAAAGTGGCGACATTGCGTAAATATGATGATTTTGGCGGGCTGGGATTAAGCATGTCATGGACCTTTGCCGGCATGGCGCACTTTATCCGGCAACAAAACAGCATGGCGTTTACGCTGCCGGCGAATCCGGTTATTACCGACGAAGCCGGTTGTCCGGGTGACTGTCTGGTTATCGATTCGCGCGCGGTGCTGCGTCAGCCTCATTAAGCGCAAAGAAAAGGCGGCCAGCCAGGCCGCCCTTGTTGATTGCGTCACAGCACTGGCTAGGCAGACTTATTGCCGCCCTTCTGCAACGCCTCTTTCATCTGTCCTAACAGCTCGCGACGGAAATCACCCAGTCGTGGCTTATCCTGCTCCAGCCACGGCAGTGGGCGACACAGTTCCATCGCTTTGATGCCCAGCCGCGCGGTCAGCAAACCGGCGCCAATACCCTGCGCGGCGCGGGTAGAGAGTCGGGCGGCGATATCCTGCGACATCCAGTCCATCCCCACTTCGCGCACCAGTTCCGACGCACCGGCAAACGCCATGTTGAGCAGCACCAGCCGGAACAGGCGTATACGACTGAAGTAACCCAGTTCGATACCGTAAATTGCGGCGATGCGATTGACCAGCCGCAGGTTACGCCAGGCGATAAAAGCCATATCTACCAGCGCCAGCGGACTGACGGCGATCATCAACGTGGCTTCTGCCGCGTGACGGCTGATTTCACGTCGCGCCTGGCGATCCAGCACCGGCTGCACCAGCTGGGCATATAAACGTACTATTTCGCTGTCGTTATGAGTTTCATGAAGCGCGGCATGCCAGCGCTGTAACGCCGGATGCGCCTGATCCAGCTCGGCCTGCTGGGCCAGCTTTTCGCAAAATGCCCGGCCTTTACCTATGCCATGGCTGTGCAGCAGTTCGCGGCCGATGTCGCGCTCTTCGGCACGCTGACGAAGCTGATAGAGGCGGCGCCATTCACCGGCCAGCGCGCCGACGCCAGCCAGCACGATCAGGCCGCCCGCCACGCCACTGCCGAGCGAAAACCAGTCGCGGGCCAGCCAGGCATCATGGGTCCACTGCACGCCCTGCGCGACGACGCTGATGCCGAACAGTGCCACGCCAGCCATCACCAGTTTGCGCCACAGGCTGCGCTTCGGTTTCAGCGCCGCTTCCACCGCGCGCTCACCTGCGCCCTCCTCCTCGACGACGGCTTCATCATCCTGCACCGCCAGAAACGCCGCCTGCGCCTGGGCGTCAAAAGTCTGCGCGGGCCGTAACGGCACCTCTGTCGCCTCATCCAGCGGACGGGCAAAATCGATTCGGGGCTTCAGCGGATCACTCATCGCAATTTATCTCCTAACAAAAATTCCAGCGCAGCATCCATGCGGATATGCGGCAACGGCCGATCAACGTCCAGCTGCTGTGGGCGGAATTGTTCAAACTGGAAACCCTGCTGCTGCCAGAAAGCATTGCCCGGCAGCCGCGGCGGCACTTCACCGGGATAGACGGTCAGCGGTTCGCCATCACTCAGCCGATTGCCGCGCAGCGCCGGGATCTTCTCACCCCGGTGATCCACCAGCCCGCTCTGCGTCGCCTGCACCGAGGCCAGGCCGATGCAGTCCATGCTGATCCCCTCAAATGCGGCGTTCTGCCAGGCATCCTGCACCAGCTGCTGCAACAGTGACACCATATTGCCGTGCTGATCGCTGGTGATATGGTCCGCTTTGGTAGCGGCAAACAGTAATTTATCGATAACCGGTGAGAACAGCCGGCGGAACAGCGTCCGCTGACCATAATGAAAGCTTTGCATCAGCTGCGTCAGCGCCAGCCGCATATCATTGAAGGCTTGTGGTCCGCTGTTGAGCGGCTGCAGGCAATCGACCAGTACAATCTGGCGATCGAAGCGCAGGAAATGATTTTTATAGAAGCCTTTCACCACGTGCTGGCAGTAGTAGTTAAACCGCTGCTGCAGCATGCTGAAGTTGCTGCCTTTGTCGGCCTGAGCGAGTTTGCTGAGCTGCAGATCGTCGGTAACCGGCCACGGGAAAAACTGCAGCGCCGGTGCGCCCGCCATGTCGCCAGGCAGGACAAACCGGCCCGGCTGGATGAAATGCAATCCTTCAGCCTTACAGCGGTGCAGATAATCGGTCCAGGCTGCGGCAATTTCCGCCAACCGGTTTTCATCGGCGGGCGCGAGCGGGTCGAGTTGCTGACAGAGGGTGCGCCACGGCGTCGCCCACTCTGCGCGATCGCCCTGCAGCAGCCCGTTCATCTGCCGCGACCAGGCAAGGTAATCCTGCGCCAGCATCGGCAGATCGAGCAGCCATTCGCCGGGATAATCCACGATCTCCAGATAGAGCGTGGCGGTCTCTTTCAGATGTCGCAACAGCGATGCATTGGGGCGATAGCGCAGCGCCAGCCGCATCTCACTGACGCCGCGGGTCGGTGTCGGCCAGGCAGGTGGCGTGCTGTAGAGCTGTGCCAGCCCTTCATCGTAGGTAAAGCGCGCCGTTCCCATATCGCGCTGCGGTACCCGCTTTACCCCGAGCAGGCGCTCATCCCGCACCACGGAAAACAGCGGCAAACGTGCGCCGCTGTGGACCGTCAGAAGTTGATTAACCAGCGAGGTGATAAACGCGGTTTTTCCGCTGCGGCTTAGGCCGGTAACCGCTAAGCGCAGGTGCCGGTCAACGCCGCGGTTCATTAACGCGACAAATTCAGTTTGCAGTCTTTTCATCTTTCTCCCTGATGAAGCGCGACGCCGCGCGATTCATAACGCGTTTCAGCAACGGCTCCAGCGCCATCGCCAGTAAAAGACGCAACGGACGGCGTGCTACCGATTTTACCGCCCAGCCGGTGACGCCAGCAGGGCCGTAAGTGACAGCGTTAATAATGATGAATTTAGCCGCCGACTTCAACGCGGGTGCCGCGCGGTGGCGAAAAGCAGTGGATCGCGAGAAGGACATCGACACCTCCGAAGGGTCAGCGAAAGGGCCTGTTACAGGCCCGGTATGATAAGGATTAAAGCTGGCGGAAGCGGCTGCGCACGCTAAAGGTTTCAGACGTGACGTAGCGTTCCACATCGCGCACGCTGCGTTCATCACGCTGCAGTGCGCTTTCTAACTGGTCCAGCAGTTCGCTGGCGCTGGGCTGACGTGGGTTGTCAGCGGCATTGGCCGGTTTAACATCCAGTACAAATCCCAGCACAAAATAGGCGACCACGGTAAACATAAACAGGCCAAAAAACAGTGACAGCACCATGATGACGCGCAGTAGCCGCACCGGAATATCGAGATACTCCGCCAGACCTGCACAGACGCCCATCAGTTTTCCTTCGTCAGGCTTACGCCATAACTTGCGGCCATTGATCATGGTTGCCTCCAGTTAGGGTGTTCTGCGTCCAGAATCGCCTCCAGCGCATCAATGCGTTCGCGCATCCGCTGCGCGTCCTGAGCAACACGCTGCAGGCGCTGGATTTCGCTTTGCGACAGTTCCGAACCGCCGTTGCGTTTGTTGCTGTAATGCAGCCATAGCCAGATCGGTGCCACAAATAACACGAAGATCGTTAGCGGTATGGCAAGAAAAAGTGCGCTCATTGACTCTCCTTAATCACTCATCGCAACGTCGATAATTATTCACTGCGGTTCATTTTGGCTTTCAGCGCATTCAGTTGCTGGCTGATTTCATCATCCGCTTTCAGATCGGTGAACTGCTGATCCAGCGTTTTAGGTTTGCCAAAACCGTGACTTTCCGCTTCCGCTTCCATGTGATCGATGCGACGTTCAAACGATTCAAAACGCGCCATCGCTTCATCAATTTTACCGCTGTCCAGCTGACGACGAACGTCACGTGAAGAGGAAGCCGCCTGATGACGCAGCGTTAACGCCTGCTGACGCGCCCGCGTTTCGCTCAGTTTTTTCTCCAACTCGCTGATTTCGCCTTTCATGCGTTCCAGCGTCTCTTCTACCTGGCTCACTTCCTGTTTCAGGGCGGCGATCAGGTCAGTCAGTTTCTGTTTTTCGATCAGCGCTGAGCGGGCTAAATCGTCTTTATCTTTACGCAGTGCCAGCTCGGCTTTTTCCTGCCATTCGGCCTGCTGAATCTCTGCCTGCTCAATCCGGCGTGTCAGCTGTTTCTTTTCAGCCAGCGCCCGTGCAGAGGTTGAGCGGACTTCAACTAAGGTGTCTTCCATTTCCTGAATCATCAAACGGACCAGTTTCTGCGGATCTTCCGCACGCTCCAGCAGCGAATTGATGTTGGCATTTACGATGTCGGCGAAACGAGAAAAAATACCCATAATGATGTTCCTCTTTAAATGTGTCATGGCGTGTTGCGCTGTATGGCTAATACAAGATGCGTGCCAATTTTATAATTATTTGATTATTTTCAATTTTTAAATTTTACAGCCCTTTTGGCTTGTTCTAATATAGTCAAAATGATTAAGGGGTGGCGAAATTCATCATGGCTGGAAACAACGACAACCTTCTCGGTGAGTCCAATAATTTTCTTGAAGTGCTGGAGCAGGTGTCGAAGCTGGCTCCGCTGGAAAAGCCGGTATTAGTGATTGGCGAGCGCGGTACCGGTAAAGAGCTGATCGCCAGCCGCTTACACTATCTTTCTGACCGCTGGCAGGGACCGTTTATCTCGCTGAACTGCGCCGCGCTGAATGAAAACCTGCTCGATTCTGAGCTGTTCGGCCATGAAGCCGGGGCCTTTACCGGCGCTCAGAAGCGACATCTGGGCCGCTTTGAACGGGCGGATGGCGGCACGCTGTTTCTTGATGAGCTGGCGACGGCACCGATGCTGGTTCAGGAAAAACTGCTGCGGGTAATCGAATATGGGCAGCTGGAGCGCGTCGGCGGTAATCACTCATTGCAGGTTAATGTGCGGCTGGTCTGCGCCACCAACGAAGACCTGCCTGCCCTGGCGGCCGCCGGAAAATTCCGCGCCGACCTGCTTGATCGTCTGGCGTTTGACGTCGTTCAGCTGCCGCCACTGCGCGAACGTCGCAGCGACATCCTGGTGATGGCTGAGCATTTTGCTATCCAGATGTGCCGTGAACTTGGCCTGCTGTTGTTCCCTGGCTTTACCGCGCAGGCGCAGCAGACGCTGTTGAGTTACCACTGGCCCGGCAACGTTCGTGAGCTAAAGAATGTGGTGGAACGGTCGGTTTATCGTCACAACAGCAGCGAGCAGCCGCTGGATAACGTGATTATTAATCCGTTCGCTCGCCGGCCTGAGCCGGTCGATACCCTGCCGGTGAGCCGTCCCGCGCCCGAGGGCGACCTGCCGGCGCTGCCGCTCGATCTGCGTCAGTGGCAAAATCAGCAGGAACGAGAGCTGGTGGAAACCAGCCTGCAACAGGCACGATACAATCAGCGCCGCGCCGCGGGGTTATTGGGCGTTACCTACCACCAGCTCCGCGCCATGATGAAAAAGCACGGTATTCAGGCGCGTGAAGATATCAGCTGATACCGTGCGGATCGACTTCGCCCTTCCCCTGCCGTCTCAGGCGCTTATCAGGCCAGCCGTCCGCTTCGCGTTGACCATTTCAGGCAAAAAAAAGCCCGCCATCAGGCGGGCAACAATACTGGAAGCAATGTGAGCAATGTCGTGCTCTTCTTCGGTAGAGCCACCGTCGAAGTGCAGATGAATAATAATCATTCTTATTATCATCTGTAAAGCTCTAATTGAGAATATTTCTCATTACCACACTCTCTGTACGTTTTTTCTGCCGCAGGCTGAATGAATATCAGGCCGGGCAGCGTCGCAGATTTTGGGACAACGCCCGCTTTGCGATACACTCTGTCTAATGCCTCAAAATCGTTGAGTTCTATGTCAAAACTAATATGTTCGCTGTTGTTCAGCCTCAGCGTGTTGAGTTCGCCTGCGTGGTCGGCCCCCGCCGGTGATATTCGCCAGACCGGCTTTGTCTATTGCGTCAGCGGCACGCTGACCACCTTCAATCCTCAAATGGTCAGCAGCGGGTTAACCGTCGATACCCTGGCGGCACAACTGTACGATCGCCTGCTGGATGTCGATCCCTACACCTACCGTCTGAAGCCCGATCTGGCCGCCAGTTGGGAAGTGCGTGACAATGGCGCGACCTATCGTTTTCACCTGCGCAGCGGCGTGCAGTTCCAGCAGACTAATCAGTTCAAACCGACACGCGCTCTGAACGCAGATGATGTGGTGTTCAGCTTCGCCCGGATGTTCGATCGCCATCATCCGTGGCATAACGTCAACGGCGGAAACTATCCCTACTTCGATAGCCTGCAGTTTGCCGATTCAGTGCAGAGCGTTAAAAAGCTGGATAACAACACGGTTGAATTCCGGCTGAACAGCCCGGATGCCTCCTTTCTCTGGCATATGGCGACCCACTATGCGCCGGTGCTGTCTAAAGAGTATGCCGATCAGCTGACGGCTCAGGGCCGCCAGGAAGAGATGGATCGCCAGCCGGTGGGCACCGGCCCTTACCAGCTGAGTGAATATCGCACCGGCCAGTACATCCGCCTGGCGCGTAATCCGCATTACTGGAAAGGCGTGCCGCGTCTGCAGCAGGCGGTGATCGATTTAGGCGCCGGCGGCACCGGCCGTTTGTCGAAACTGCTGACCGGCGAGTGCGACGTGCTGGCTTATCCGGCTGCCAGTCAGCTCAGTATCTTGCGCGATGATCCGCGCCTGCGAATGACGCTGCGACCCGGGATGAATATCGCCTATCTGGCGTTTAATACCCGCAAGCCGCCGCTTGATCGTCCTGAAGTCCGGCATGCACTGGCGCTGGCGATCAATAATGAGCGGCTGATGGAGTCGATCTACTACGGCACGGCCGAAACTGCGGCCTCGATATTACCGCGCGCCTCGTGGGCTTATGACAGTGACGCGCGGGTGACCGAATACGATCCTGAAAAGTCTCGCGCTGCGCTGGAAGCGCTGGGCCTGACCGACCTGCATCTGCGGCTGGTCGTGCCGTCGGCCTCGCAGTCGTGGAATCCCAGCCCGCTTAAAACCGCGGAATTATTGCAGGCCGATCTGGCCCAGGTGGGCGTCCGCCTGACCATTGTGCCGGTCGAAGGACGTTTTCAGGAGGCGCAGCTGATGTCGATGAATCACGACCTGACCCTGGCGGGCTGGGCGACCGACAGCAACGATCCGGACAGCTTCTTTCGTCCGCTGCTCAGCTGCGCGGCGATCCGTTCCCAGACCAACTATGCGCACTGGTGCTCGCCGGCCTTTGATGAAACATTGCAGAATGCTCTGCTGACACAGCAGCTGTCGGGGCGCATCGACAGTTACGACAAAGCGCAGCAGATTCTGGCTCAGGAGCTGCCGGTATTGCCGCTGGCGTCGTCGCTGCGTCTGCAGGCGTTTCGCCATGACATTAAAGGCCTGGTGCTGAGTCCGTTTGGCAACGCCTCGTTTGCCGGGGTTTATCGTGAAGAGGGTGAGGAAAAGTAAGTGATCATCTATATTTTGCGCCGCCTGCTGCTGCTGCTGATTACGCTGTTTTTGCTGTCGCTGGTCAGCTTCAGCCTCAGCTATTTCACCCCAAACGCGCCGCTGGAAGGTGCTGCCCTGTCTGACGCCTGGTGGTTCTGGTTTAAAGGGATGCTGCAGTTTGATTTTGGCGTCTCCAGCACCAACGGACAGGAAATTGGCCTGCAGCTGCGCGAAGTTTTTCCCGCCACCATGGAGCTGTGCATTCTGGCGTTTGTGTTTGCCCTGCTGGTGGGTATTCCGCTCGGCATCTGCGCCGGGGTGATGCGCAACAAATGGCAGGATAAGACCATCAGTGCGCTGGCGCTGCTCGGCTTTTCAGCGCCGATTTTCTGGCTGGCCCTGCTGCTCACGCTGTTTTTCTCGCTGACGCTCGGCTGGCTACCGGTGTCGGGGCGGCACGATCTGCTCTATCCGGTACAGAACGTATCAGGCTTTGCGCTGATTGACGCCTGGCTCAGCCGCTCACCGTGGCGGCACGAGATGATTATCAGCGCCCTGACTCACCTGATTTTGCCGGTGCTGGTACTGGCGATGGCACCCACCACCGAAGTGATCCGCCTGCTGCGCAACAGCACCAGCGAGGTGATGGAAAAAAATTATGTTAAAGCCGCCGCGACCCGCGGACTGTCACAGCTGACGGTGATCCGACGTCACGTGCTGCACAACGCCTTACCGCCGGTGATCCCGCGTCTTGGCCTGCAATTTTCAACCATGCTGACGCTGGCGATGATCACTGAAATGGTCTTCAACTGGCCCGGCCTTGGCCGCTGGTTGATCAATGCGATTCGCCAGCAGGATTATGCGGCGATCTCAGCCGGCGTGATGGTGATTGGCGGGCTGGTGATTCTGGTCAACGTCATCTCCGACGTGATTGGCGCAGCGATGAATCCGTTGAAACATAAGGAATGGTATGCCCTCCGATAGCGCTTATCTTGAATTCAATAAATCATTTAAATTCAATAAGTTAATAGCTAAATACCAGGTAAGCACCAATTCAAGCACTCTTTGGTGTACACATTTTCATTTGGCAGCTGCGACGGGGAGTGACTAATCTCAAATCACACCCCGCAGCCTGCTCAGACAGGAGCGGCTGAGTCATTGCCCGGTCGCCGGGCTTTTTTTTCATTAACCCCGCTTTACTAATTCTTGCCAAAAACCAGACGTAGTGACAAGATCCGCACCTTGCGATTACAGGAATATACTGATGTTAAAGCTGTTCGCTCGCTACGCTTCGGTTGGGGCGGTTAACACTTTCATTCACTGGATAATTTTTGCTGCTCTCTACTCACAGGGCTTCAACCAGTCGATGTCAAACTTCGCGGCCTTCTGTTGCGCGGTAACCTTTTCATTTTTCGCAAATGCCAAGTGGACATTTAACGCCGAAACTACTACGTTTCGCTACATAATTTATCTTTTCTTTATGGGCGGCATGGCCTCCGCCGTTGGAACGTATGCGGACAGGTCACACTCCAACCCTGTTATTACGCTTATTGCTTTTTCTGCCATCAGCCTGGTGTGTGGATTCATTTATTCAAAGTACATTGTTTTCAAGGATAGAGGATGAAGATATCCCTTGTCGTTCCGGTATTTAATGAAGAAGACGCCATAACCATTTTCTATAGAGAAATTCGTCATTTTCAGCCCTTCCAAGCGGAAGAAGTTGAAATTGTCTTTGTAGATGACGGGAGCACTGACTTCACTGCTGTTCTGATGAAAGAGATGGCGCAGGAAGATAGTCTGGTAAAAAACATATTCTTTACTCGCAACTTTGGTAAAGAGGCTGCGTTATTCGCTGGGTTAGAGAAGGCCAGTGGCGAGGTTGTAATACCTATAGACGTAGACCTTCAGGACCCGCTAGATGTCATTCCACGCATGATTGAGAAATGGCGAGAAGGAGCTGATGTTGTTCTGGCCAAGCGCATGGATAGGTCCTGCGATAGCCATCTCAAGAGAAAAAGCGCCGAATGGTTTTATCATCTTCACAACTTGATTAGCAATCCACAGATCGAGGAGAACGTAGGTGATTTTCGCCTCATGTCTCGAGAAGTTGTCGAGCACATAAAATTACTACCTGAAAGAAATCTGTTTATGAAGGGAATACTTTCATGGGTTGGTGGGAAAACGGAAGTTATCGAGTACGTAAGAGCAGAGCGCGTTGCTGGTAGAACTAAATTCAACGGCTGGAAGTTATGGAATCTGGCACTGGAAGGAATAACGAGCTTTTCAACATTTCCGCTTCGGATGTGGACATATATTGGCCTGTTCGTTGCAGGGTGCTCTTTTTTCTATGGTGCATACATGATTTTAGACACAATGATGTTTGGAAACCCTGTTAAAGGCTATGCCTCCATAATGGTTTCAATGCTTTTTCTGGGTGGCGTACAGTTGATAGGTATTGGAGTTCTTGGTGAGTATATTGGCCGTATTTATATTGAGACTAAAAAAAGGCCGCGCTTTATCACAAAGAATGACGAATGAGACGCATCAAGTTTAAATGGATGAAATAAATGTTTTCACACTTACAAAAGAAAGTTGCAATACCACTTGGATTTATAATCACCCCACTCCTTGTGGCCTACAGTCCTGCAATTATAGGCAATTTCGGGTTTTCTGATGATTGCTCAACATATTTTGCTGCATATTTTTTATCATGAGGTTTAAAATGGAATTGCCTGATCACAGAGCATGTGATAATGAAAAAATCGGAAAGGTTTTTTTGTTAGTTTTCACCCTTTCTATAATTTATTCTGCTGGAATACTATTAACAGGACGGCTTTACATTGACGATCTTGGTCGGTCATTGTACGGTTACACGGCTTGGGGTTATGATGGGAGGCCTCTCTCTGACTTCATAATGTCAGCATTAAACTTTGGCACCCCTATATTAGACCTATCTCCTCTCTATCAAATACTGAGCATGGCGGTATTATCTTTTTCTCTCGCTGTCTTTGGCCGTAAGTATTTTCCAGAAAGAGGCGTAATTGTTTCCGCATTCGCTTTGTTCTTACTCATAGCCACGCCTTTCTATATTGAAAACATATCTTATAAATATGACTCATTGCCTATGGCGTTGAGCTTGTCAGCTATTATCCTGCCTTTCTCGTTGCGTTTTAGCAAGATTCAGTTTGTGGCTTTCGTGATAGGCATTGTCTGCTCACTTTCATTATACCAGGCATCTTTAACTCTATTTTTAATATTATCAGCTATAGACCTGACTTTTACTTTGATTAGTGAACCTAAAGAAAAGAAACCTATTCTTCTATTAAAGAAATCAGTTCACTACACTTTCGCTTTGTCGCTTTCTTATGTCATATATAAAATAGCTATTCTCAGAGAATTCTCAGAAAATGGTTACGCTCATCAACACTCAGGATTGATCTCATTCAATGAAAACTTCATTGATAGCTTCACGTTAAATATTAATAAAATATTTGACTGGTTTTTTATCCCTTTGTATAAATCGGCTGAAATAGTATTTATTTTTTACGCCATCATAATTCTTATCTCTATAGCGATAATTTCAGCTCGGGCATATAAATCCAATTACCTAAAGTTGCTTTGTTTTTTCTGTGTAACCATTTTGGTTCTACTGAGTTTCTTTGCGTCTTTCATACACATATCACTCTTAAAAGAGCCGGTTTTTGCAACAAGGGTTCTCATATCATTTACTGGATTTGTTCTTTTTTCATCATTCTTAATTGTAAGTGCATTCAAAAACAGAAACACCTCTTTAGTGTTGCTTTTTCCTTTTTTTGTGATGGCAATGATTTTCTCTTATTCATATGCAAACGCATCAAAGGAGCAAGACAAATTGGATGGGTTACTGGCCAGTAGAATACAGAGTGATGTATATAGATCAAAACAGGAATTCAAATATGTCTCGATAAAGGGCGTTATGCCGTCCGCAGAAAAGAGGTCCCTCGTTTCTTATAGATTCCCCATCATGAACTCATTAATACCAATTTATATGAATGGTGATTGGTCGTGGGGGGCAATGCTTCTTAAGCATTATGGCTTAAACATGGAAACCAGAAGCTTTACTGAACTCAAGCAAGCAGAGGATATCTGTAGTTCAGCGCCGTTATGGGAAACAAAAGAATATTTGCTTTATGGGCTTGGGGATACTCTTCTGATTTCCTTTGATAAAGACTTGTGCAAGTAGAATAGCGTGAAAGAGGGTTGCGTGGGCGGCCCTCTTATAGTGTTACTTATCAGGCCAGTCTATTTCAGGCGCATTACTGGTGTCGACTCTGCTAAGAAGTACCCTGTATTTCTTCCAGGTGGTTAGCTCTACCCTCTCTTCTTCAGTAGCCATATCAAGATCTACAGCATCCTGAAGAATTGATATTTTCTGGCTAGCCTCGGAAAGAAAGCTCGACTTTTGCTGCTCTGCCTGCGCAATTAGATATTCTTTGGTGGCTTCTAAAGCTGGCGGTGGGGAGAACGTTCCATTTTTATATGTACTGCCAATCCCACAGCCAGTTTCCTCACACAACACCGCTTCCATGCCTTCAGGCGGGGTCCACTCTGTCGTGCCATCCCATAACTGAACGTCAACCACTAATCCATCTGAATTAATTATTGCATAAACGTCTGTACTCATTACGCATACTCCATGATTAGAACGGCGCCGCTGTTGCCTGCAAGGCCTGGTTGAGCGGCCATGCTGGCGTTTACAAAAATCCCTGAACCTCCTCGGCCTTTTTCACCACCCATAAATGGTGATACCGGAGAGATCCAGCCAGTGCCAGAGCCAATTGCTGACTGAAGGAAGTTTGATGCCTGAGAGCCAAGGCTGGAAATAATAATCTCAGTATTATTATATTTTTTCACAACCGGCTTACTATATGAAGGTTGGGCCACCGCTGTAGTGGCACTTACAGAGCCAGGAATGGAACCATAACCACCTGTGACATCAGCAATATCTGCAATAGATGTTGTGCCTCCAGCAAAACCAGAGCCATTTACCTGAGTTGTTCCGCCGGCACCGATGTTTATTGCTTTTCCTGCTCCAATATCATTCGCATATGCCTTTATAAATGCATATGCTCCGCTGTTACCCGCAGCAGAACCGCCGCTTTGATTTGATGCTGTTGCAGGCGTACCACCTGAAGCCCCGCCTCCGCCAATCATGTGCGCCAGGATAAATTTCATCCCCGGTGTAGGAGTGTATTGCCCCGCAGCATTAAACACCTGAACATTCAGAAGTCGCCCAGGGCCTACAAGACCTTTAACAGCGGCGAGGAGCTGGTTATTGCTTGCACTGGACAGGGTGATGCCAGCCGCCTCAATAATCGATGCGATCTCTTCCTGAACAGAGTCAAAGAATTCCGCATTAAGCGCGGTGGGTAACTCACCTGTCTGCGGATTGCCGCCCGTGAAGCCGTTCTTTCCGGCGCCGAATTTATCTTTCTGGGCGGTGGAAGTATCAATACGATGCATGGTTACTCCGGGTATTTAAAAATGACGTAGGTGTGTGATGGGGCAAGCTTGTTGAGAACACACTCTGCGATAGTGTCGCCCCAGTATCTTATGCTGTCAGTGCAGCTGCTGATTGCCGTCATCGGAGTAATCTGCGTTGATGACGGCATGTTGACTTGCCAGTAATACCGCCATTCGTCGCTGTAGAGAGAATCCGTACAGTCTGAGACACTGGTAAACTGAGACTTGTTGTAACGGGTGATCGTGACACCGGTGTAGCCCAGCGCTTTCAGCTGCGATAGATAGAAAGCCTCATTAATGCCGCCAGCGAGATTAAGCTTTGCATCCAGACGCTGCCTGCGCTGCTGGAGTGTCTGGACGCCGGGAGGCGCGCAGCTATCGGGCAGCCCGCTGATGCCCTCATAACGATCAATCAACTCGGTCACGGATCGCGGGTCGGTCTCCAGCATCAGAGCATCACCGCGACCGTGCAAATCTGCAAGGGACGGAGCCAGACCGGCCAGCATAGGGTCATCAGCACTCCATGCGGGGCCACGCGGTAACAGCGCGGCCAGCATCTGACGATATTGCGCGGTTAAATCCATGAGATTGTCCCCACAACGCCGATCTCGCCTTTACCGATGGTGAGGTCAGATGAAGGACTGACCAGGGTGTGGCTGTACTCGCCGGCTGCTATGCTGATCGCTTCACTGATGCGCGATGGTTTTAGAATGCTCTCAGGGCCACCATCGCGCAGCATCATTGAACGGAGTTCCGCCTCAACTGCATATCGGGTTTCAGGGGTGTCCGGATTCAGGCGAATCTGGAAATTTACGACATGCGGAGTGGCAGCGAATACGTAAATGTCGGCCCCGGCTACCGGTGCCAGTGGTTCAATGTGGGTTTTCACAGCAGCAACAGTGGCAGCATCGGGGATCGGATTAATCAGGTCGCTGTTTGCCACCATCACCCCTACCGTTCCGCGCCCGCTCCAGTGACGGTAAGTCCATGCGCGGGTGATTCCCGCGACTTCTTTAGCCCACACCTCGTAGTCACCGTCAGCGCCGCCCTGCGGGGTCCAGTACCACCGCTCTATGACACGCGCCCGCCAGACTTCCAAATCCTCAACGTCAGCTCCCCCCTGAATGCTGTCCGCCACACCCGCAGAGGTCAGGCCGGTTACCGGACTGACCAGGCGCATAGCAAGTCCGTCATCGGTGTTGCCGGCTTTACCGGCTGTGTCACAGGCAACAGGAATGCGAAGCACGCCGCCCGCAGATGTAGCCGCAGCTGTAGTCGTGAATGAAACCAAATCGTCACGCTGGATGGTTACCCCTGCCGGAATTGTGATGCCTGCATTTGCTACTGACCACCTCACGAAACCTGTCGCGGCGGTCGCTGATTTGCGCGGGCATCGCTTCATGTTGGCATGTCGCGTCAGCCAGTCCTCATCAGCAAGGTCCGGCAGAAGGTTGCGTGCGAGATAGTCGATATAGCCATAAACGGTATGAACTGCTGCCGCCTGTACGCGGCCATAAACCTCTGCATCAGTGCGTCTCAGCGCCGCCAGCGACGTATCAGCTGCCAGCCGGGTAAGAATGTCGCTGCGCACTGCGGTAATTAACTGAGGGAGTGTCGGGCGGGTAAATCCACTGTCAGCCATTAAGTTCACTCCATAAATCATCAAAGGAAAATGCCGTTCGGTTGCCGTCTTTTTGGTTGATAACCACTGAGGCGCTTAGCGTATTAATGCCGGTTCGCTCGGCTTTCACATCCACCCGCACCGCCACGCCGTCATCCACCAGCCACTGAAGCGCCTGGCTGATATATTCGCGGGCTTTCAGTGGCGTTTTATTGGTGAGGGTCTGGCGGCTGAGGAGGTAAAGTCGTGAGCCGATACGGTCGTTCTGGACGGTCGGGAAGCAGTCGCCCCACCACCCGTGTTCCTGCTCAGGGTTATCGTCGGGCTCGGCCTTTCGCCAGGAAAACAGGGAGATAATCACGGCGCGAGTAAGAGGATCTGGCGGCCACGTTACGTCACGCTGAATGCCGTTGATAACAATAATCATGAAGCCACCATTTTTTGAGTTGTAGCGTCAGTCGTGCCGCCGCCATCGCCGTTCTCTTTATGGGTATGCCCGTTGTATGTCACTCGCATTGCTGACATCGTCAGGCCGCCTGAGTCGCACTTATCTTTGATTTCGCCGGTAGCCTCGATATCCATTTCAAATCGAGCCTTTGGCGCATTGATGAAGGTGATCGGCTTACCTGCCCCATCGACGACAATCCCGGAACGGGTCAGCGTCACCGACTGTCCCTGATCGTCA
This sequence comes from Pantoea sp. PGP6, assembly GCF_053474785.1. Lineage (NCBI taxonomy): Bacteria > Pseudomonadati > Pseudomonadota > Gammaproteobacteria > Enterobacterales > Erwiniaceae > Pantoea > Pantoea sp. PGP6. The sequence goes on along the minus strand of NZ_JBQBMA010000001.1, from coordinate 2,122,406 downwards.
TAAACTGCAACCTCACCAGACTTCAGGCCTTTGATGCGGTATCGCCGGTCGGAAACCACCAGCACCACGCCATGCGAACGATCGCCATCGAAATAAGCCGCAACGGCCTCAGCCCCCAGAATCGGCGCAGCCGTGAATCCATACGGCTCCATGTGCTCTATGTCGCTCTTACCCTCGCCGCCGGCCATTTCAATCTGAAGCATCTGGCATTTCTGTGCTGTATTCAGGCCGCGAACCACGGCGCGAGCCAGAAGGTTTGACAGCCCACGACTCATGCTGGAAAAAGGATTAGCCATCAGAAATCCACCTCTTCTTTCTTTTTCGTACGCTTGCCAGGCTTTTCCGGCTCGGGAAGGTAGGCGTCTGCCGGCCCTACGCGAATCTCTGTGACGGTGCCGTTTTCATCCTGCTGATAGGTCACTTCAGCAATTATCAGTTGGCGATTACTGAACCCGAGAATGGGATCAAACACGATGACCTGCTGATTAGGCCGCCAGAGTGAGCCATCCCCCTGTCGCCACCCCTGAACGGTATAGGTAGCTTCATCGGTACGGGCGGCACGCTGGCGCATTTCAAACTCAGCACGTTCGCTGCAGGTTGCCGTAGTGGCATTCCCGGTCTGCCGGATAAGCATCGGACGATAGCGCTTCAGGCCGCCGTCAATCGTCTTCGCTCTGATGGCAGTCGTTGTTGCTTCACCAAAGTCATCATCATTCCCCCTGCGCTGACCGGAGACCTGATAATCACTGAAGCGATCGCGAATGCTTTTTTCGGTATCACAGGAAAGAATGTTTTCACCCAGCACCAGCGCGGTGTGGGCCTGCTGGCTGCCGATGCCGCCGATAACCAGATCGCCCTGCTCATTGTCATAAGCAAGTGCCTGCTGAAGCCCAAGCATCTTATTAAGCACATCCATGACCGTTTCGCCCTGGTCTGCCTGAATACCCTGCAGTGCGCCCGAAGCGCCACCTGCATCAACCACCCTGATATTGAATGGCTTTGCCAACTCTGCGGCAACTTGTGAAAGTGTCCGCCCGGCATACTGGGACGGCGTGGCCGCGCAGTCGATCAGGTCGGCCGTTTTGCTGCGGCCGGATATGCCAACGCTGATGCTGCGTGCGTCGTAACGGACCGGAGTAGCTTCAATGTATCCCGTCAGCACTTTATCGGTGCCAATCAGCACCTCTACAAGATCGCCGTTTTTAATGCGGTTACTCCGCGCGGCCTGGTCATTATCGCCCGGCCAGCTTCGGGTTATTTCAACGGTAAAGTCGCGGGCAATACGTTCGATACCAGCAGCGATGCGGACCGATGTCCAGCCGCCCCATTCCTGACCGTTGACCCGGAGAATTACTGTGTTGTTCATCGCGCCGGCACCTTCAGAATTTTGACCGGAACGAAGCCGGGATGTCGGATGCCGTTACGGGCCGTAATCTCAGATGCCCGAGAGGCAGAGTCATACCAGTCAGCCGCCAGAACGAGAGCTGGCGTTACCTGTGCAGGCGTCTTTTCAGTGAGTCTCTCAATCTGTTCAAGCCGTGCTGAAATATCCCGGTTCACATCAGTGCGCACCTTTACCAGCGCCTGATAAAGATTGTCGTCGGTAACGCGCTCCATCTCCGTATCGATGGCTTCATTCAGGACATCGCGCACTTCTGCCAGTTCGTCCCATGAAACAACTCTACCGGTTTCGATAGAGCTGGTGACGCCTGAAGACGCGCTGGCGCTGTCCGTGCCGGTGTCGGGCTGAATGTCACTGACTGCCGGGTGCGTGACTCTGGCGGGCTGCTGAGGGTCCTGCTGGCGTGTAACGTTCCGTGCAACCGGCTGTGGAAGGTCCGTGACCGTGTAGGCAGCTTCGCTGATGGCGGTCGTTCTCACTGCCTGCGCAACGTAATTGCGCTGGGTCGTCTGAGACTGCGTCGTTTTGCTGTCTGTCTTCCAAACCCCACGGGGTGCCAGTCCGCGATCGACCGTTACGCCCGTAAAGCCCTTAATCATCGCCATGAGGTCTGATGCATTCCCGGACAGGCGTGAACCTGCTCGCCACATGGTCTGAAGCCGGCTTACGAAGTTCATGCCGCTTGATGGCGGACTGAGTAAAACAGAGAGGTCACCCTGCATCAGCCGGGAGGCAGCGCTGATGCCGGAGTCAACATACTGGAAGGCGCTGGTCACGGTATTGAACATGCCTGTTGCCTCATCAAGCACGCCGTCCTGCAGAAAGTCAGGCAGACCGTCCATGCCAAAGGCACCGAATGCCGATGAAATGGCGTCGTCAAGGAATGAGACTGACGAGGTAAGTTTCTGTCCGGTTGCCAGCCCGGCCGTGGGAAACGATAATTCGCCGGCTTCGATAAAGCTGAAGCTGACGCGGCACATCCTGCCTTCGCCCACTGAGTGACTGACCCGCACGGCATCATCAACGGTTATCGTCATTTCACCGTAGAACGGATGTACCAGCGTACATGCGCCAGGCTTTTCTATCGCCTCAATAAGACGGTTGCGCTGCTCAAAGAAATCATCGCCTATCAGATATGCCTGGACGCTGAAGCGGCGCGTTGCGCGGCCCAAATCTTCCGCCCACGGTTTGTCTCGGTTTGGGTACTCATGAACCTGCACCCGGCGGCCAAAAGTGGCCTCGTCTTCTTCTACCTTGAACGGGACACCCCGCAGCGAGGCATCCTGCAGATTGTCTATCCAGCTCATGGCTTACTCCGGGCAATAAAAAACCCGCCGCAGCGGGTCAGGTTTTATTTGATGTGTATCTGTATAGAGTATGAGTCGCCTATTTTTGCGAAGACAGAATCTGCCTTTTCGTCATAGGAATCAAATCTTTGAACGCCTTTCAACTTCTCAATCTTATTGAAGAATATTGTAGAGCTTGTCCCGACAAGGTATTCAAAAGCTTTAGCGGCCAGCGCAACGTTAATCTTATTCATCGACTTATCTTCGTTAGCGTAGAAATGAATAGTTATCCTTTCAGGACAAGGCGGATCATAAACAGTGATGTAGAATTGAGGCTCATCATCACCCTTACTTTCATCGTTAAACGCCTCTTCACCTATCGATTCCTTCCTAAATGAATACTGGTGCCTTAGCGTCCCGCCATCATTAAAAACCTGCATATTCTCAGGCTTTTTCCCAATAGCGGAAATGAAATCCTTTTCGTTAAAAACTGGATAGCATTCACTGGCAGATGCCAGCCCACTAAAAAAGATAACCGCTAATACTGCAACCAGTCGCATCTAATTCTTCCTTAAATTACGGGTTTGAAAAACGATTATACCCCACATCAAGATCTAGCCATGGAAGATTACCACCCACGGGAGTTACACGCATTCCAGGAGGAGCATCCTCAAAGCTGACTTTGAGCTCGCCCTGTCTGGTTGGCTCCTTAATAAGTGGCGGTAAGGCAAGGTTCTGGTTTGCCATTTGCGGATTGTTTGTTAAATTCTGCCTTTGGATTTTAAACCAGTCTCCAGCACCCCATTCATCCTTGATTGACTCCCAGAACGGCCTCGATTCGCCATTTTTAGTAACTACTTCTGATGGCGCGGACGGGATTTTAGCGGGCAGCTTCATACTGACAGCATCTAAATTTTTCTGGTTGTTATACCAGCCGCCAGCTTTCCACCTCTTTTTAAATGACTCCCAGAATGATTCAGTGCCATCCTTCTGGGTTGCCGCATCAGAGATTTCTTCCAACTTTTGGAACATATAAAGAGCTACAGCTATCGACACTGTGAGGGCGCTTAGTTTGCTTATTTTGCTCAAAATGGCAAGCAGGCCACCAGCCTTGGTTGTTGCGGTCGTTAGTGATCCGATAACCTGAAGGGTAAACGCCCCGACCATCAATCCGCCAATTCCCTTAATGACCCCATTCATACCCCCCAGCTCACCTGCCAGGCCATCTATTTTTGTCCAGACCTTCTCAACTACCGGTCCAAACTTATCCCAATTAGAAATAAGCAACCCGATTCCTAAAGCGGCAAGGCGGAGGAATATACCCATCGGGGATAACTTCAGCCCTCTGCCAAGGATGCCAAGCGCAAAGTTTACGCCTAATAATGCGAGCTTGACGCCTACAAATCCCGCGGCGATGCCAAATGCACCGCGAATCACTTTTGGGTTTTTGTCAGCAAACTCGGTAAACCTCTCGGATATATCTCCAAGCCACGCCACCAGTTTTTTAGCATCGCCGGAAAATGCGCCACCGATAGCTGCCAGGCCATTTACGGCTGTACCAGTCATTGAATCCCAAAGGTTAGTAAGCGTGCTGAGCTGGGCATCAACACGCTTATTTAGGTTGGCTTGCCTTCCCATTTTCCCCTGAATTTCATCGTAACCGCTTTTGCCCTTATCGATTAAAGCATTCAATACTGCGAGAGTGTCACCATCATCTCCGAATATCTGTTTGATGATGGTAGTTTTTTGTTTTGTGGTTAATGACTGGAGTTTATTGAGTTGATTGAAAAGATTATCAAGACCGCCGAATTCCCCCTTGCCATCGGTAAAATCTAATTTGATACCTTTGCGGCTTATAAGTTTGTTTGCGGCATTCATCTTCTTAGTATCAAATCCAGCCTGGAATATCTTTCTTATGGCGTTACCGGCGGTTTCTCCCTGAGTCCCCATCTGATCCATCATGACTGCGATCGGTGCCAGAGCCCGCGCTGCAGTAAGGCCATCTTTGCTGACCATTTTTGTCACAGAGCTGACATTCGTAAAAAACGAGAGCATATTGGTATCATCGACACCAAGATAAAATGCCTTCTGGATAGTGTCGAAAAGCCCCATCATATCTTTGGACGCAGTGCCGGTTGCATCCTGCATTTTTGCAGCAAACTCTGCAGCCGCCTCTGGCGTTTTCTTGAGCTGAACGGCGAGATAGGCAGAAGCCTCACCCACACCACTTAGAATGTTCTGGGCCGGAATACCCTGCCTGACAAGCATCTGCATCATGTTCTGAAAGTCAGCAGTGGTGCCCGGCAGTTTATTGCCGAGACCTATAGCCAGCTTATTGATCTTTTCGAAGTCAGAACCCACCGCGCCGCTGGCATCCATCATGGCAACTTTCAGGCCAGTTGCTGCATCTTCCTGCCTGGCAAAAGCAACCAGCGATCCGGTCAGTCCAGCAGCCAGACCACCAGCCATTGCCACTCCGCCCCTGCCAGCCTCCTCTGCGTCTTTACGAAAACGACGAAGATTCTTTTGCATTCGGCCAAGCGCAGGAGAAAGCCTGTCAACGCCGGTAATCAGCGCTTTCAGTTCAAATTCAGCCATTGGCTTTTCGCTCCCGTTCTATCCGGTTCGCCTGGTCGATAAGTAATTGCAGGCTTTTTAAGTCCTCACTCAGGACTTCCAGAGGATTAATGCGCCAGTAACTGGCGCAATCAAAGTACAGATTAAGCAGCTCTTTAGCTGTCAGGCCTGAAGGAAAAAACCGGCAACTACCCAGCCAGCTGCATTCAGGTCTGATGGCGACATGTCATCGACTGAGCTCGGCGGGATGCCGCCCAGCTGGCTGATGTATTTAGCCACGACATGCGCCAGCAGCTTCACCGACTCATCCTGATTCATCTGATAGGGATAGCCCAGCTCTCGGACATCCTTACCAGTTGGATCGCGCAACTCCAGCACATGAATAGTCTCACCGTGTGCCGTAATAGGTTTAGAAAGCTGAAGTTCACTCACTGATAAAATCCTTCTGAGCCGTGGAATTCGAGGTCTACCGTACCCTCTTCCGCATTGTGGTTTGCCTCACCGAACTGGAACGCTTCAGACAGCACGTAAACCATGCCGTTAGCCAGTTCGGCGGTGATGGTCATCTGGTCGGAATCCATCAGCTTTGTGACCGGAAATGCCTTCGGCACCTTGAAGGTGCCTTTGACGTAAGGCGCTCGGTGCGTCTCTTTGTAATCGACGTCACCGGCCAGGCCGATCACGTCATCACGCACTTTGGTGTTCATCGGCACCTCAATGCCGCCGGTCAGAGACAGCTGCTGGCCGTCCACCTTGACATATGCTGTACCCGCAATCTTTGCCATTACGCGGCCTCCTCGCTGTATTGCAGACGGAACTGATTAAGCAGCGCAAAGACGCGCAACTGGTTGACGTAATCCGGTGGGAACAGAACATCCACGCGCGTCGGGTCGCTTGCGTTGCGCTCCACCACCAGATGCTGTTTGAAGAGTTCGAAATTCTCCACGATCCCCGCCCGCTCCATGGAGCGATAGCTGGCGCACATTTCACCTTTCAGCACGGCAGGCGTCACGATAGCCTGACCCGGCCCGAAGCGCGTTCCGTCATTTGCCAGCTTATGGCGCGGGTACTTACTGGTGATGATGCTTTTCAGCTGCCGGATAACGTAGGCGCTGGTATGCAGTATTTCACTGTCCAGATAGCTGTTGTCTGCCACGCCGTAGGCGTTGCGCTGATAGGTGGTAATGTCGCGCTGAATGCGCAGCACACCGCTATCAGCGTACGCTGTGGCGATACCATGCTTCAGCAACGACTGCTGCTCGGTCAGGGTAAAGCGGCTGCCTGCCGGTGCCGGCAATGCGCCGGTCAGTTCACCGGTCTGCGTCGGACGGGCCGGATCAACGCGGATGAATACGGCGTTACGTGCGGTGCGCAGCGCGACCAGCTCATCCGCCGCCGTCTGAACGGCGGGCTCATAACCGGCTACGGTAATGTGCTGGTTGTTCATGGTGTCGCCAAAGGCCACCAGGTCAGAGAGCGTGCCGATTTTCGCCGTGTAAACGTGGCCGTAAAGCTGACGTGCGTAGCCCCAGCGCCCGGAAGAATCGTTCATCTCCAGCGCCAGCGTCGCCAGTGAGGCGGAATCACTGAACGGCGTGCCGATGAAGTCAAAGGGCTCATCACCCATTGCGGCCACGGTAGCAGCCAGTGACGGTGAGCTCGTACCGCCAGTCATTGAGGCAATCGCAACGTTAATGCCGTCAGGGGTGGTTTCACTTCCCACGGTGCCGTAGTAATTCAGCGACAACGGGATATCATTTCCTGTCAGGCCTTTGTGCCGGGCAGTGAGTGTGACAACGCCAGCTGCTGCAGCGGCAGTCACCGGCAGGTCAGGGTTAGCGTTAACGGCAGCAGCAAGCGTCGCTGCCACGGCTGTCGGTGCATCACCGGTTACCACTGCGGCCTGCACACGCTCCGCGCCGATATACAGGGTAAGCGAGCCTGACGCCTGAGCGTTGCCAGTAATCGTCACTGTGCCTTTGGCAGTTTCACCGTCTGGTTCGGTGACCGCGATAACCCACAGTTCACCGAACGGATCAACAGCGCGATACCGTGCCACCATGCGTGCAAGCTGGCTGCCACGACCTGCAACCTTACCCGCCAGTGGCGCTGACGGCATGATGGTGAGTTTGTTTTTGGTGATGGTGCTGTCAGCTGAAGCGAAACCAATCAACAGCGATGGTCCGCTGGACTGTGTGGTGTTCGCTTCGCTGTTGTCCATTTCGGCCCAGAACAGCGGCACGCGGAGGTCTGACGGAATAGTGGGGAACGAAACTGACATTATTCACCGCCCTTTTTCTTGGCGTCAGCAGCGGGCTTTTCTTCTTCCGCTCTGACTTCTTCGACATCACCATCCGCAATGCGGCGGTGCCAGTAGCTGCTTTCTTCGACGTTCCGGCCTTCTGAAGGCAGCAGATCGCCCCGGACAGGGTCAGGAACTGACCGCCCGCGCTTGGGTCTGATTTGCATGATTTACTCGCTGAGGTTGATTTTGGTGTGGTGCTCAATGATGCCGTCAGGACCGTTGCCCGGATCGATATAATCAACGTCGATTTCCACCGTTCGCAGCTCATCCAGGGCGTTGAGGTCATCCTGCTGGCGCGTGTCTTCTTCGGTGATTTCCCGCGTCAGCATGAATTCAAACTGGTAGTAGAGACGACCCCGGTCCATATCCAGAAGCTGACCGCCGGAATACGCCACCGGACCTGCATCTGAATCAGGTTCCCAGCCCAGCAGCGCCTTCCAGATTTGCTGACGCACATCATGCACAGCGTCATAACCGGCAGCCTGACCGCGCTCATCGCGCGTGTTGTCGAGCACGACGACAACAGCAAATCCTTCGGTCACGTTCTGCCAGTAGTCAGTCAGGGACTTCTGCTCAGCGGTCACATCTTCGGTTGGCACCACATAGGCGGCCGGCAGCTTCATCTTTCCGGTTTCGGGGATGGACTTGAACTCAGCCGCCCCGGCTACGTTACCCGCGAAAAACGGACATCGCGCCCGGAGAGCGGCAATCACCAGTGATAGCTTCATTTCTTTTTCCTTTCAGGACGAAGAGAGGTGCGCAGCGCACGGGACAGCACATAGCGCGTCCACGTTTTGCGCGCCTCCAGCACTTCGGTCATGTAGTTTTTGCGCGGGGCAACGCGCCAGCCATTGCCGCCGGACTTGCCTTTATGGTGGCTCTTTTTGCGCTTAGCACCACGCTTCACGCCGTAGAACAGGAACGCGGGGTAAAAGTCGCCCTCAATGAGGCGGTTTCCCTCGCCCCGCTTCTGGTTCGGCGCGATGCGCACCATCAGACCCGGTCGGCTTTTTGATGCGCGGGGAACGTAATAGCCGATAGACCGCGCCAGCCTTCCGGTTCTGAATCCAGGATACTCGCCCGGAGCAGAGCGACCGCGACGCATGACCAGACGCCGGGCATCACGCATATGCACCTGACCAATCTGAATGAAGGCGCGGCGCATTTTTGCCCGGTTAAAAACGAGGTCTTTGGGCTGCTGAAAATCAACGTGCAGAAGCGGCTTAGCCATACATCACCTCGTCGCTGTCTACAGCCCTCAGCTCCTCACATTCCATCAGCAGGTAACGACCGGCTGAATTGAGGTCTCGCAGGCGCTTAACGCGATACACAAAGCCGCTGTAAACCACCTCAAAATCTGAGGTGATTCCCCGGCGATATCGGATGGTCATGTAATGGGTGATGGTGTCGTCAGCCTGAACGGACTCATGATAAGTGGTGGCACCCACCTGCCGGACCTTCGCCCAGACGTCCTTTTCATTCTGATAGACCGGCTCAGTGCCGTAATCAGCCGCCGCCTGATCAATGCGCTGGCGCAGGTGAATGCGCTTATTCAGCTCGCCGGGATCGGGCAGCGTGAATACGGCACTGGTATTTGATGAGCGTCGCTGCATGCTAATACCCCGATACCGGCAGACGCCGCGAATAGAGCAGGAACTCAAACGCCTGCGGCGTCTCCGTCATCTCCAGCTCTGAAACTGAGCTGCGGTGTTCATACCAGTGACTGACCAGCATCAGCAGCGCAAGCCGGATATCTTCGGTAATCACCATGCCATCAGTATCCAGCGGGGCAATATCTGCCACCGTTTTATACAGATTGCGATTGAGGTAGGTCACCGCCTTTGCCTCGGCAGCCAGAGCGAAAAGCTCAAGCAGCCGATCTTCTTCCGTAAAGTCACTCTCAAGGCGGCACTGCTGTTTAATTTCTTCGAGCGTCAGCAGCATGGTGTTCAGCCTTTTTTGTTTTTACCTTTTGCTGGCTCTGGCTCTGGCTCTGGCTCTGGCTCTGGCTCTGGCTCTGGCTCTGGCTCTGGCTCTGGCAAAGCAGGAGTAATGCCTTCAACCAGCTCTGCATAGCCTTTTTTAATCAACTCACGACCATGCTGCTCGTCGGTCTCGATGGTGTTGCCTTCGGGAACGACTGTGCCGCCGAAGTAATTCGGTTTAATCAGAAGCAGTTTCATATGTAACTCCCGGAAAGGCGGCCCGGAGGCCGCCGTTGCTGTTATGCAGCTGCAGCAGGCGCGGTGAAGGAACCGTAAACGAACGCTTCAGGGCGCTTAACGGCCAGCGCCAGACGCTCTTCACAACGGATTGAGATCATGTTTTTCTCGAAGTCGTCGGCGTTTTCGGTAGAGATAACCACGTTGGCATCTTCACGGTCGAAAATCTGCGCACCGGCATTGAATGCGCCGGTCAGGAATTTACCCTGGAACGCAGCCGCTTCGGTCGCGACAACCGGCAGCCCCCACAGGGTAGGACCGGTCAGCGCTGCCGGGTTCGCCAGAATGTAACGGCCCAGCGTATCCTTAGTCAGCTCGATCTTCGCCCAGTCGATGAAGTGCAGAACATGGCCGGAGGCTGGGAATCGTGCCAGCTGCGCCTGCAGCATAGCCAGTCGCAGATCATCGATACCGCTCTGATTCGCCACCGTGAAGGCGGCGGCGTATGCAGATGCCTGCGGCACGATACCGTTCAGGTGCGTGCCGGTGCCGTCACCGAACAGAATCTCCTGCTCTTCAACGTACTTCAGGCCGTAACGCAGCTCGGCGTCAATCGTCGACTGCAGCTGCGGCATGTCGTCCAGAATCTGCTTCGCAGCTTTGAACAGGTGCGCGATGGTGCGAACCGGCGTGATTTTTTCCGCAAAGGTGATATCGCTGTACGGCTTGGTGGTGTTCTCAGCGACGGTCGCTGCCTTATTGGTAAAGCCAGTCTGCTGAACCCAGTAGATGGTATTGGACTCAGTACGGCCCGGCGCAATCAGGTCGCGGATAAACAGACGCTGCTTTGGCTGCTGATCGATGCCCGGCAGACGGTCAGGCGCAACAATCTGGCCCGGCACGTTCACGGACAACAGTGCCGCCTTGACAGGGATGCTCAGGCGCTTATTGCCTTCGATACTGGCTGAAAACGCCTTCAGCGCTTCGGAGGAAACTACCTGACCGCCCACGGTTTCGATAACGTTTTTCGCATTCGCCAGCGGCATCTGCGCAACGTGCTGCTCCAGTTCACCCAGCGCCGCCTTCAGCGTTTTCTCTGCTTCACGCATGGCGTTAAGCTCACTCGCCATTTTATCCACTGCCGCTTTGGTCTCCGTTGACAGCGAACCTGATTTTTTCGCCTCAGTCAGAGCTTCTTCAGCCTTCGCGTTGAACTTGCTGCTGGCTTCGTTGATGCTGGCAGTAACCTGCTTAAGTACTTCATTTACTTCAGACATTGTTGATCCTTATTTGCCGAACGCGGCCAGCGCGTTTCTGAGTTGAGCAATATTTTCGGGGTTGATTTCATCGGTAGCGCCCGGCATACCTTCAGGGGTGGCAGCAGCGCCTGGCTTGCTGCCGGTTAATGCTTTAAGAAGTTTTCGACGCTCGGAGCGTGGCATATCAGTTTTTGCCAGTGTCGCATCCAGCTTGCGCAGTGCGGCGGCAGGGCTGTCGTCACCGTCAGCGATTTCATCTGCCCCCAGCAGGCGATCCGCAAAACCTTTTTCAACCGCATCGCTGCCGCCGATATAGGTTTCAGCATCCATCATCGCGTCGATTGTGGCCGCATCCAGACCGGTTCGCGCGCCATAGATATCGTTCATCGCCTTATCAAAAGGCACCATGTCCGCTGCGATTTGCTGCAGGTCGTGACGGTTGCCCATCGCATAAACCCAGCAGTTATGAATCATCAGGAATGCACCGCGGCCAATCTGAATCTCGTCCCCTGCCATCGCGATAATCGACGCTGCAGAGGCTGCAAGCCCCAGTACCTTAACGGTGACTTTCCCTTCGTATTCACGCAGAAGGTTATAAATCGCCAGGCCTTCAAACATGTCGCCGCCTGGCGAATTGATATTCACCGTCACGTCAGCGCCGCCGATTGACCGGAGCGCGGCTGCGATGCGGCTGGCAGTAACGCCGTCGCCGTACCAGTCGGCGCCAATGACGTCGAACACAGAAATGCTGTTTTCATCACTCTTTGCGGCTTTTATACCGCCGTTCCAGCGCTCCATTGCGGAGGACGGCAAATCGCGATTTTCGCGCGCAAAAGGCCGCCCCTCCGGCGCTGCCGGAAGACTTTTAACTGTCATTGGGGTTGCTCCTAAGCCGCCTGTTTAAGCGGTGATTGTTCTAAAGGCATGTCCGGGAAAACAGCATCGTGGACTTCGCGCAGCAGTTTAGCGTTTACCGCCTGGCTGTTTTTACGCAGGTCTTCAAGCGGGGTCAGATTCAGCTGCACTGTGTAAATATCGCCACCTTCAATTGGCGGCAGATTCTCCAGGCGGCGAACATCATTACGGGACATCCAGCCGTTCTGCAGCGCCGTGGTGTAATAGGCTGAGCGTCCGGCACTATCGGCACGCAGAAGACCTTCGACAGAGAACTCAGCGAATAGGTCTTCATCGCCGTTCAGCAGACAACGTGAAATCTCCTGCTCAATGTTCACCAGCATCGGGCGCAGCGTATTGGTCAGGAACAGAAGGTTCATGCCCTCAACGCTTGACGCCCAGCTGCTCTGCTTATCAACGTGACCCACCATAAACGGCGGTACGCGGAACCAGCGGCAGATCTCCTCAATGCTGAATGAGCGCGATTCCAGCATCTGAGCATCTTCGGGGTTGAGGGTAATGCCCTGATAGGACATATCACCCTCGAGCACCATCACCTTACCGGCGTTTTTCGAACCAACGAACCGGTTAAGGTTTTCGCGGTTTTTCTGGCGCTGCTCTTTTGTCAGCAGATTCTTTGAAAGAAAGAAGCCTGACGTCTGAATACCGTTTTCAAATATTTTTGCGGCTGACTCTTCGACCGCCATCGCTGCGCCAAACACGTCACGCCCGGTACGCATCGGCATCATTCCGCATACGCCATCCAGACCAAAGCCCCGGATGTGCATCATGTTTTTAACCGGGATGATGCGCGGCACGCCCTTCTCTGTGTAGGTGTACTGTAGTTCGCCGCTGTCCAGTCGCTTCACCTTCATGCACTGAGGAAGAAGCGGAACCAGTGAGACCAGCTTGGTGCCGATCATCTTTTTCTCAACGTAGGCATTACCACGCAGGCATATGCTGGCAACCACCATCAGCATGAAGCGCGACGGCGTCATTTCGCTGTTCGGACGGCGGCACAGTAACTGATAGGCCGGGTGATTAAGCGCCAGTTTGCGGGAACCGTCAGCCGCCCTTTCGTATACCTTCATCGGCAGCGTTGAAACTGACTCACTCAGCAGGCGCACACAGGCCCAGACAGAGGCCAGCGCCAGCGCTTTCTCTGCTGTGACGACCTTTCCGCTGCTGCTTGTGCCGTACCACTCCTGCCAGAACGCAGCATCATTGAGTCCTATCGACTCACCGAGCCAGTTAACAATCGCGCTCTTGATGCGACCCGGCTGTTTTTTTTCCTTCATCAGATACCTACCATGATCGGGTCATCAAAAAAGTCATCAGGATCGCCGCTATCCACCAGCACCGCATCCTCTGCTGCGCCGATCGCCATAGCCGAAGCCACCACGCCATCGATGCGGCCGGTACTTTTCTTTTTGGCAAATATGCGGTTGTCCTTCTGGTCAGCCTCAAGTACCGCACAGGCGGCATTCCAGCGCAGGCAGGGATTGGGCCGGATAGTTAGCACCCGGTTATTAAGATGCTCCTCAAACAGCTCGATAGAGCGCGGCATCCACAGCCCGGACTCCTGAGCCTTGTAAAAGCCCTGACCATGCGGAACAAGGTCAACGCTCACAGACTCGCTTTCCAGCTCGGGCTCCAGATACTTAATGCGGTACTGGTCGAACGCGATGCACTTGATATCGTATCTGGCCGCCAGCTCACCGATGCGTACCGCCACAAAACCGTAGTTGACCGCTTTACCCGGCGGCGCGTGAATAAATCCGTTACGCAGCCAGGCGTCATAAGGAACATGGTCAGTTTTGGCACGCTCCAGCAGAGAATCTTTGGGCGTCCAGAACTCAACTAAAAGCTTTTTGGATTTCGGAAAGTAAAGCGCAAGCGCCGTCAGGTCACGGGAGCCGGACAGGTCCAGTCCGCCATAGCACTCTTCCCCCGCCAAATCCTCCGGGTCAAAGTCCTGTTCGCAGTTCATCCAGGTATCGCTGTCAATCCACGGATCGGACGCTTCCACCCACTGGCAGAAGTTCAGGCGACGGACAATGCTCTCTTTTGACGGCATGCCGCGCGCCTGTGTCACCTGCTCCCGCAGGTATTTATCGGTGAAGGTCTGCCCCAGAGACGGGTTAGCTTTACCCCAGCAGGACTCATCCTTAAACGGGTCGTCGCCCTCATCCAGCGAACAGATGAAGCTGAAAAAGCTGTCATCTTCCAGATCACCGGCGGCAACCTTGCGCCCGTACTCATGGTACTCATAACAGACGCTGGTTTTATCATGGCCGCTGTTGGTGATGAGGAACATCAGCGCCTGACGGCGGCCTTTAGTTCCCGCACGCATCATCTCAACAACGGCATTCGTTTTGTGCTCATGCACTTCGTCAATCAGTGCGCCATGCGGGCGCGGTCCTGACTGGCCATCATCGGAGCTGATCGGTTTGAAAAAAGAGCCCGTCTGCAGGAACGCGAGGTTCCACACGTTCAGCCCGGTGCCGGATTTGGTAATACGCTGCGCCAGCGCGGGCGACTGATCGACCATCGTTACCGCATCACGGAAAAGGATCATCGCCTGGTCTTTTTTCGTGGCCGCAGCGTACACTTCAGCGCGCGGCTCTTTATCCGCCATCAGCAGGTAAAGACCAACACCACCCGCCAGTGGTGACTTCCCAGACCCCTTACCTGACTCGATGTAGCTCATGCGAAATCGGCGCGTGCCGTTTTCCGCCTTCCATCCGAACAGGGATCCAACAATGAAACACTGCCACGGCAGCAGGATGAAAGGCTTTCCCTCATGCTCCCCGCCGTTGAGCTTCAGAACCTGAGCGAAGAAATTTACAACTCGCGTTACAGCCTCAACATCCCAGAACAGGCCGCGCTTCGGACCCTCTTCCAGATCACGAAGGTGGCGGCCGCATGCCGCGCGGATGTCTGGCCCGGCAATCACCGCGCCGCTGGTAACGTCCATTGCATACTGCGTCGCCGGGTCAACCGAAGAACTGGTTGAGCGGGTCTTCTTTTTCTTTTCCGTCATTCACGTTCACCTTTGACCGGGCAGCCGGTGTCAGGCCGAACTCTACCAGGTAGCTTTTAAATCGACGGTCTGCATCTGCCAGCATTGCAACAGATGGGTTTGCTTTCGTCAGCGTGTCGCCCTGCTGCGTCTCTGTTTTGTACGTACGCCCTTCGGTCTTAATGTCTTCACGAAGAATGAGAATTTCTGCATAGATGTCACAGAGCCTTTCAAGAGCAAACGCATCAGCAACAGTCAGCACACCCATGCCGTCCAGCAGAACGCTAAGGCGACCCCAGGCGGTCTTTCCTTCGTCGGTTAAATGCGATGGTGGGCTTGGAATTTCCCGTGCAGGCTTTGGCTCTTTCTTGTTGATAGCACGCTTGCCGGGATTACCAGTGACTAACTTCAGAGGGGTAGGCTTTGGTCGTCTTCCGGCCATTATTTAACCTCCCGGAAAAAACATTTCATTTCGCGGTTGTGCATAAAAAGGGGGGCGGGCGGTCAGGAAGTCGGTAACCCCTGAAGATTTCTCCCTCCCCTCCCCTGATGTTGATAATCATTCTCACTTGTCACCTTAGACCATCAATCGGTGAAGGTGTTAATGATATTCATTCCCATTTGACTTTCGCTTTTGGATTCACTTCTCCTGCCATTCACTTCCTCCAATGCGACTGTGGGTCTAGTGGCAGCCCGTTCTCATCGCATCCAATGATGTGCCCTCGCTTCTCTTCGCGCTGCTTGGTGGAGTCATGATGCTGCTTACAGAGGGGCTGCCAGTTGTCTTTATCCCAAAAGAGTTTCTGAGCTTTGGCTATCTCTTCCGGCTTGCCACCATTCAGGGCTTCTTTAAGCCGGTGAGGCTTGATGTGATCCACAACGGTAGCGGCCATAGCTCTTCCCTGCTGGTGACACATTTTGCAGAGCGGGTGAGACCTGAGGAATGTGAGCCTGGCTTTGTCCCATCGGCTGTTATAGATGCGTGGCTCAACCATGTCGGTTCCCCGTTAGGGTTTGAATCTATGATGGGTCAGACGTGAGCCTTGCTGCATGTCCTTTTTCAGTCGCTCTTTCTTCTCTTTTACTTGCTCGCCCTGCTTTGCTATCTGTGCAATGGTGTCTGAAACAAACTCAGCCTGACGCTTATTAAGAGTATTCATTCAGAGTTTCCTGCTGGCTGGATGTGTTTAACCCTCGGCAATGGTGAGACCACCAGCCGATGATTCATTGTGTTTATGCTGAAAATTGAACTCATTGAATGCAGTTTTCAGAACAAAATAAAAAAACCGCCCGCAGGCGGCTTAGTGTTTTGGATTTATTTATCCATGGATAACAAAGAGCGATTTGCAGTGTGGGCATAACAAAGCTTGCTCTCTTGAAACCTTCGTAACGGACTGCTTTGAGGTTTTCCCGCAAACTGGACACCTAGCGTCAGTGTTGATTCTGGCGACACGGTCCATTACTTGACTGAAGTAGGACATGGTATTCGGCCTTTTCATGAATGAGACTAATCATAACACTGCTGGTTCTTTTTTAATCACATGCATTGTCATTAATCTTACGCCAGATCATCTCAGAAGCAGATGCTCAACTCATGTCTCAACTTCGTAAATGTTACCACTTACGCTTGAATCGGAGATTTGATTGGCTAACTTAAGATGCTCATAAGCAAAAAAAACAAGAAAGAGCTCCGATCACGACCTCGGTCCATGGATGGGCCGCCTTTTTTTATTATCAGGCGCACTCGCAAATGCTCCTTGTGATGCTTACCTGAACCCTTCAGCCATCATCATGAGAACAAAGACGATGAACGATGACAATGCAATGCCTTTCGCCAACTCTATAAGCCTCATCATTTTGGCTTCCTGCTACTGCTGAAGTCTGGATGATTCGATGCGCCGAATGGCTGCCCGGTCGATATTGCACTGCCCCAGCACGCCATAAAGCTCTGCATTTAACGCCACGCTGTCACCGAACGTCATGAGCGCCGGCGGCTGCGGCGCTTCAATCTGGCTGGTCAGTTCAGCCGGCAGGTTTAACCGGGGCTGCTTTACTGTCCGGTACTCCACCGGCGGCTTTTGCTGCGTCCCGCAACCGGTCAGTAGCATCAGGGGGTACAGGAGCAACAGCACACTTGTCCGCCGCAAGGTAACGCTTAATTTCATTCTGTAGTTTCCGGTTCTGCTGTGCCGTCACTGCGCGTTGCTCGGTGACCTGTGTCATCACGGCGTTTTGCTGATTAACCGCTTTGACCAGGTCATTTACGCTGGCGGCTAAGTCATCATTTTTGGAGCGCAGATCGTTTATCTGGCTGTCTTTGCTGTTTGCCAGCTGCTCCAGCCGGTCATTAGTGGCGCTCAGCTGTGAATTGCGGGCGTTAAGCCCCCACAGGCAGACGCAGATAAGGCCGATGATGATGAGGTGCGAATAATTTCGGATAAAGCCGATTACGTTGAACATAGAATCCCCTTAGCTTTGATTAAGCGGGATTTCCGATCTTCAAGACCATTGGTGCCACCGTTAATAATTCTGGTGATGCGGCTAACATCATCAGAATCAGCCAGCTCATTTAATCCGTGATTCTTCCACCATGCCGCCGCTGACAATGCAGCAAAGCGATACCCCAGCAATAAGTCGGGTTCCTCCACTACGTCAGCGCCAAGCTGCTTTACCAGTGCCGCATAGTTGGCTTTGCCCGTTATCTGAATCAGACCCCGACCGCGATATCGATAACCATCACCTGAATCAACATTCCCATTACCGTTACGGTTTGCGTAAATAATGCTGGCGATCATCTTCTGATTGGCCGGGTGCATTGCGTTACGCCCGTATGCTCGGGCCTGCTCAGCGGTGATGCGTCTGCCGAACATCGCTGTTAGAGCGTTTTCGCTGTAATTCAGCCCCTCTTCAACCTTCAGGAACCCGGCGGATTCATGCCCTGTCTGCGCCAGAAAGTGAGCCTGTCTGAGCGGTGTAGTAATGCCGAACGCTGCCATGCTCGACGCTATATGCGGGAACCATGCGTCGCGAACAGCATTCGAAACACCGGTTGCACGCTGAAAATCACTGGGTGTCAGCATTGCTATCCCCCAAGCGCTTATCAATCAGCCTGCGCAGCTTCGATGAAAGCCAGTCCACACCGAGAAAGCCAAGGAACACCGCAACTACACGCGTGGTGTCGTCGCTGAAGTTCCAGTTAAAGACCGAGCCAATTACCTGCAGTGTCGGCTGGAGAAAAAAGGCAAAGACGCTGCACATCGCTGCATCGAGCAGGCGACGGGGCCATGTGTCTTTGCCGATATAAGTCGCGCGAAGGATCGCCATCACGCCAGCCAGCCCGGCATAACCGGATTCATTTTTGTGGGCATAAAGCCAGCCAAGTAGGCTTGCCCAGAAGCCCGGATCTTTTTCTGGCATGCGTTTCATCCTCACCTCCCAATGGGTCGGTGCCGTTCGTAGTCAAAGAAAAGTGGCGAACCTCCCCACACAGCCACGGGGAAATCACAAAGTTTTTGGGAGGACGCCAAAAGAGAGCCGGGAATTCCGGCTAATTAGAATTCTTTCTGTCAAAGGCATCCGTGGATGCCTTTTGCACAAAGCTATTTGGTGGCTTTAACCAGCGGCCAGAGAAGAGCAGTCACTACACAGATGATTGCGCCGTCAGCCAGCACAGACATCATTCGACTTGTGAAATCGATGGCGACAACCAGAAACAGCAGTACAGCTATCGCCAGCCAGCGCAGTCGGGCCATCAGAGATGATTTTCCAGACGCAGACCGAGAACATTGGCAATTTGCTCAAGAACCTTCTGTTCTTCCGGCTCCAGCTCGCCATCAGCCATTGCGATGGTTACTGCCACATCTAGTACATCTTCACATTCACGCTGATCGCCTTTTACATCTTCGATTTCACGCAAGGCAGCACGACGACCAATACGAATATCAGTGTCCAGCTGAGCAATGATGCGAGTGGAGATATCGTTGATTTCACCGCTGAATGCCGAAAGCGTCGGGTTTGAGCGCAATACCTGCTCAATCTTTGCTTTCTCAGACGGCTCACATTCACCATCGGCATAGGCCACTAGATAAGCAGCGTTTACTACAGCCTGTGCCAGATCGCGCTTCTCAAACTTTTTGATATCGCTGACAGCACGACGGGCATTCTTTATGAACATACCGAACATAGTGACTTTCCTTTTAGGGGGTGAGCCAGCGCTCAGAAATGGTCAGCCCACAGAGATAGTCACACCGACCATCACTCTGGCTCACCTTCTGAAAGGCTCTGTGGTGTAATGCGCCGAGCGTGGCGCGGAATAAAAAAAAGCCCGCCGAAGCGAGCTTTGAGATGCTGAAAATTGTGGGGGGAACTGCGGTGCCGGGTGCCTCCCGGTGAACAAGGTAAGCCACAACCCTGCTCGCTAATGGCCAAGTGCAATTACTTGTTGTGGCTAGCCCCTCCGCACAGGGGGATTCACCGCATTAGGTCCATTATAAATAAGAATCATTATGTTATGTAAATGGCAATACTCTGATATTACAATTTTTTTACCTTGTAAAATCATGCGTGATACACCGCCCTTACTGTTCATTGGATCGGTTAAGGCAGGATTCGAACCTGCGACCAATCGGTTAACAGCCGAACGCACAACCGCTGTGCTTCTTACCCTGAATATGAGACATAAAAAAACCCCGCCAGGGCGAGGTCTAGAATTTATTTAGTGGCGTATGCGTATAAATCTCCCACTATTTGGCTAGAATACGCCAGTTTTATGCAAAGTCAATTATTTTGTTACCTTTCTGAACATTGCATCAGCATGACTTTCCTCGATCTCACACTTAGCTACCAACTTTTCAAAGAATGGCTTCCAGTTACGCGACCATGATGATTGAGTGAGATCCGGAACCAGCACATTAATGGCCCTGAATGCTGTGCTGGATGGCATGCGCCTGTATCCTCTCCCTGTGCAACGCTCGCACTCTTTATCGACCGGCGCTCCCCTGCGGGCTGATTCTGCCAAATCCCGCACCCGGCCAGTTCCATTACAGCGGCAACGTGATGAAACGCGCCGCTTACCATGGCAATGCTGGCATTTCGCCCGCACTATCTGCATTTCCGTGCGTGGCGCAATCACCTGCTCACCTGACGCGCTGAATTTCCCAGCGTACTTAAATACTTCCGTTTCTGATTCGATGAATCCGGTGCCGTTGCAGTGCTCGCATGACTCTGTTGTAGCGGCAGAACGTACATACTCATCAAAGGCCAGCTTCGACAGAATTACCAGGCAGCTTCCCAGCTTTGGGCCAGCCGCTTTACGGAGCAGCTTTGGCGCGTTGCGGTTAGCGTACTGCATCAGCTGCTGAACTGTCCTGATGGTATCCTGCTCACTGTTGCCCGTCTTTGCCATCACGGCAGAAATGCCGAAAGGCGATTTTGACTGGCAGAATCCGATGGCACCCATCAGATCGGTTCCGGTCAGTGATTCGCTTCCTGTTGCGCGCGAAGAGTCGGTGAAGCTCTGGCCTTTCGGTTTGAAATACTTCAATGCTGATTCAATTTTCACGCTGCACGCCCCTTCGAATAACGCTTATTGCCAGTGTGTGATTCTTCCCGTTCCGTGCTGCGGGCTCGGGCTTCTGCCTGGTCGATATGGTGGAAATGGCCGTTCCAGAACCGGCGATAAACGGTACCCAGTGGCCCGTTACGGTTCTTGGTAATGTTGATTTCAGCAATGCCCGCGGCTGGCGACTCCGGGTTATAAACCTCATCCCGGTACAACATCATGATGATGTCAGCGTCGGCTTCGATTTCGCCTGAGTCCTTAAGGTCAGCGTTTACCGGGCGTTTGTTCGGTCGACTCTCCACGCTGCGAGAAAGCTGGCTGAGTGCCACTACAGGCACCCGGTTAGCCTTAGCCAGGGATTTCAGCCCCTTTGATACCTCGCCCACTGCCAGATCGTGACGGCTGGCGCTCTGCAGCTTAATCAGTCGCAGGTAGTCGATAGCCACCAGCGCGGTCTCCGGGTGCTGCTGAATGTGGCGGGTAGCGATGTGCTGAATCTGGTCAACAGTCAGGTTGTTGGCGTCGACGATCCAGATATTGCGCCCGGTCATCTGGCCGATCCCGTTACTGATTCGCGCCCAGTCTTCGTCTTTCAGTTTGTCCGGTGACTTGAGGCGTGAAGCTGAGATCCCGCCCGCCGCTGCAACGTGACGCTCGGCGATCTGGATATCGCTCATTTCCATGCTGAAGAACAGCACCCCGGCACCGGTGGCGGTCAGGTTTTCGGTGATATCCAGAATCATTTCCGTTTTCCCCATCGATGGCCGCGCTGCCAGCAGGATCAGGTCGGTCTGGTCAAAGCCGCCCGTCACCTCATCCAGCTCCTCGATCCCGGTCATAACCGAACGTCCGGCGCTGCCGGATTCCATGCGCTCGTCAATCCTGTTGATGATGGTGGGAAGCAGCTCATCGATTGAAACGGGACGGATGGCATCAGATTCAGTCTGTATCGCCCCCACAGCTGCTTTCACCTCCTCCAGAATGCGAATCCCCGCATCGCTGTTAGGTGCTGCCTGGAGGCTGCTGAGGGCTCCAGAGAGGGCATGGAAAGCATCGCGAATAGCCGCGTTGCGAACCAGCTGCTGTGAGTAGGACTTTAGTGAAGACCTCGCCCACGCAATCCGTCCTGTCGCGTCGATAAGCGCCTGGTGCTGCGGAAGCTGCTCCCCCACCAGAATCGGGTCGATAACACCTTTGCCACGCGCCTGTGCAGCGACAGCCCGGTAGATTTCCCGGTACTGCTGGAAGTTAAACGCCGTGTCCGGCAGCGAGGAAATGACCTCCATCACCTCAGCCTCAGCGCCGCGCAGGAACATCGCCCCCAGCACGGCCGCCTCCATGTCCTGGTCCCGCCACAGTGCATCACTCATACAGCCGGCGCTCCCTTCTGGCTGCGATAGCTTGGCCAGTCGAACACCAGCGTTGCCCCGCCACCCTCAACCATTCGGTCTGTCAGGCGGTCACTGATGACCTGAGAAATCTGAGGCAGCGACAGGTTGCTGATGAGTACTGTTGGCAGCATGCGTTCATAGCGGGTGTTCATGATGTCGAACAGGATGATCATCTCGGACTCAGAACCGTACTGGATGCCAATCTCATCGATAATCAGCAGGTCCACGCCGGTGTAATGGGCAATAACTTCCTCTTCGCTGCGTTCGCTGCCCTTCTCCCAGGTGCGGCGAACGGCGCGGATGATGCGCATCACGGAGGTCAGCAACACTGTTGCCTGATGGTGCTCGATAATGCTTTTCGCCAGCGCCACCGCCAGATGGTTTTTACCGGTGCCTGGCCTGCCTGTCAGAATGAGGCTGGTACCGGCGTCGAGCATCTGCGGCCACGCGCTGGCATAGTCGCGAAGGATCGACAGATTGTTTTGAGCGGATTTGTTCACGGCCTGATAGTTTTCGAAGCTGCAGGCCGCGAACCGCTCAGGGATGTTCGCACGCTCGGTCAGCATTTCGGTCTGGATAGCACGCAATTTGTTCTGTGCAGCTTCCAGCTCAGCGGCAATGCATTTCGGGCAGCGGGAAAACTTTTCAGCCACGCGACCACTGTATTCAGTCCAGATGCGCTGCTGCTGAAAATTACCGTGCGTCTCACAGATACCGGCAACAGTTTCCTGCCGGTCAAAGCAGCGGTCCAGCATAGAGACCTTGCCACCAGCAAAGCTCAGTTCTTCCTGAAGCGCTGAGATAGTGGTTTTCAGTGACTGAATATTTGCGCCGCGCTGTGTAGGTACATGGCTCATTCTGCTGCTCCTTTTGCCCAGGATGGTTTGGTGGTGGTGCCGTAGTCGCGCTCTGAGAAACCGCTGTGGCGACTCTGTGCTGGCGTGCTGCGCTGCTGGCTTGCCGGTGCCGTCCAGCTCTCCGCAAAGTGGTGATCCGGACCGAAGAACGTTGACGCCTGCTTCACGTATTCGCTGTTGGCCTTGCCGGTTGCGGTGACGTATGACGCATAGCGCTGTACGCCTGCCAGCATGTCGGCGGTCTTAACGCCTTCACGGATTCTGGCTGACCATGCTTTCCAGGCTGAAGGCTTCGGATTGCCGCCAGAACGCTTTGGATACGCCTGCCAGGCTTCTTCAAATTCAGGTGAATAATCCTGCTTAGCATTGCGTGACGGCTCAGCGGCTTTAGCCGATGTGCCATCAGATGTAATCTCTGAAGTAGTCTCTGAAGTAATCTCTGTATGATCGAAACCGGATTCTCCCGACTGGCGGCGAGGGGATTCCAGTGTTGGCGAAGAAGGTTTTTCCGCCTTCCCGAAATTGGGTTTACCCTCTTCCCGAAAACGGCTTTCCCCCTTTCGGAGTAATTCATTGTTTTCACTGATAATTTCGTCAAGTCGTTCGCAGTCGATGCGAAAATAGACTTTGTGCTGAAGACGCTTATGGGTCTCAATAAGTATTCCGCGTGAAACCAGTTGCTTACGTGCTGTTGCCTGCTGGTCAAACGTCAGCCCTGTTTCTTCCTGAATGGCTTCTCTTGTTTTGTGCGCGCCTTCTACAGCGTGTGCCTTGTCCTGCCAGTAGAAGATCTGGCTGAAAAAAATCACTGCATGTGGGCTTCCCATGAGCTTTACGAGCCCAGGGTAATAGGCGACCGGACGACCAAAGTCGAGCAGAAGATCAGAAGGTCTCATAGCTATCCACCTGCAGTGCCGGAGCCAAAATAAACCCAATTGCATCGCTAGATTTTGTGATTCTGCGGACATCTTCAGTCGGCTGAACTCTTGCTATGCATCCGTGATTAACTAGATCATCGATTGCGGCCTGAAGCTCCTGAACAGAGCAGCAGCAGAAATCAGACATTGTTGCCAATCCGAGATAGCGCACACCCTCACCATCGCTGCTACCTGACATCCAAATCCTGCACAGGATAAGCCGATGCAGAGGGTTGGGCAGAGGATGACGATTAACAAAGTCGGGGATGGATTGGCTCATTCTGAAACCCTCCTGAAAAGCTGCTGGAACTGCCAGACCGGACGCATGCATTCATGCTCATAACCGGGCCGGGTGAAGATTACTTGCTGATTCTCGCGGTTAAAGCCAGTAACTCGTACTCGGACGCCGCGGGGATCGAGATATGTGCGGTCCATTTGTCGTATGTGGTTATTAATTTGCATGGTCTGTGCCTGCTGTATTTACTGTGCTGGGGCTAGGTTGCATTCGATTTTGAATTTAAGTAACGCTCTGGATACAAAATCATCAACTCATCTACTTCGCCCGGGAAAAGCTTCGCCAAGCGCT
This sequence comes from Pantoea sp. PGP6, assembly GCF_053474785.1. NCBI lineage: Bacteria > Pseudomonadati > Pseudomonadota > Gammaproteobacteria > Enterobacterales > Erwiniaceae > Pantoea > Pantoea sp. PGP6. Next base: position 2,098,188 of record NZ_JBQBMA010000001.1, on the reverse strand, counting down.
CTGCCATTAGGGGGGTGGGCTTTTGCAATCCCCTCTCCATGCGACTCAGATTTCCGGGATCACATTCAACCGCTGTGCAAACTTGCAGAATGGTCAGGTTTGCTTTGATGCGAGCTTTACGCAGTGGTGTAAGCATCATTTATACCTCCATATGTTTGACACACATATTATGACGCATAAACATATTCCGCAAGCATGATTGCACTCCGCACATAAATTTGTATAAAATACAAATCAGAGGAGAGAAATCATGAAAATCGGCGACAAAATCCGCGCTCTGCGCAAATCTCAAAAAATGACAATTCCTGAGTTATCCCGCCTTACAGGCATGGACCCTGGAAATATTTCTCGCCTGGAGCGAAACCTTCAGGGGTACAGCGATGCGAGCCTAAAGAAAATTGCAGAGGCGCTAAGGGTTGATATTTCTGAACTCTTCTCATCTAAAGACATTGATGATACTGTTGATTCATACAGTATAAATTCATTGATGAAAACTAGGAGGGAAGATGTGTACAGGATTGATGTTCTTGATGTTTCAGCAAGCGCCGGAGATGGGTCGCCATCGAGAGATGTCGTTGAAGTCATAAGGTCTATTGAATATGTTCCCGATCAAGCGAGGGTCATATTCGGTAACCGGCCGGAGTCATCAGTGAAGCTTATTAACGTTCGTGGTGACAGCATGGAAGGTACCATTGAAGCAGGCGACCTGATTTTCGTTGATGTCGCCGTAAGCAGCTTTGATGGTGATGGCATCTACGTCTTCGACTACAACGGCGACATGTTCGTTAAGCGCCTCCAGAAAGTCAAAAGCGAGCTGATCGTCATATCTGACAACCCGCGCTATCGCGAATGGACTATATCTGAAGAAGAAATGGATATGCTTCATGTGGCCGGGCGAGTCATGCTAAGCCAGTCCCAGCAATACCGACGCCACGGTTAACATAATACCCTCCTCACAAGAGCCTTCGGGCTCTTTTTTTTGGCTTAAATTTGCTTGTAAAACATAAAAATAAGCTATAAATATGCTCAGCGAGCAAATATGTATTTGACACACATTTATGTGCCGAGTATGCTTAAAATACATAGCAAGCAGAGGATAGATTCTAATGAAGATTATCAAATCATTATTTAGAGCCATCATCTAACAGCTTCTTTGAGCTTCAACTTAGTCTGAATGCTGTAACAAAATTTCACCTGAGCGCATTCATTACAAACATAGCGTTAATTTTAAGGGGATGTCTTATGAGCCCGGAATTGTCAGTCAGTATTGATAATAGAGTATCAGAGTTACGCGACGCCCTATCAACTTTAGAGTTTGCATATAAAAACTGCGGAAACGCTGAAGTGGTAGATCTTACCTCAATTATTGGCGTATCCGTCCGTGACGCTTGCAGAACTTTAGAAAGACTGGAAGAGATTCTTACCAAATTAAATTCATAACCATTTTATAGATTAATTGCAGCGATAACGCTGGGGTTAACCACGCCTGAACTGACTTAGAGGTGAATTATGAGTGAAGTAATCGTTTTATCAAACCGTAAAGCAAGCGTCAGCAAAGAAGGCTCAGGCGTGCGCATCTCCTGTTCATCTGACACGTCAAAAGCCGCGCGGGAGTATGCCGTGCAACTACAAAATGAGTTCACAGAGCTGCTCTATGAGCCAATGGCAAAGGCTGACCTAAAGGTTGCTGGACGATTCTTTTCCCTCATCCAAGAGCTGACATTCATGGTTGAGCGCACAGAAGCGAATATTAAGGCAGGTCGATAATGTCACCATCAATCGATAAAAATAAATTTCGCCAAGCAATATTAATGCGTGACAGCGGCCAATGGCACCTGGCTGTTCTTTACCTTAAAGCCGCATATGGGGTGAAGTGATGGGAAAGAATGAATTGATTATTTGTGAAGCGTCAGAACTAACTGAACAACTAGCATCTCTGCTGCAGGTTTTATATGAGCGTGGTACCGGGAACGGATTACAGGTTAATGATCCAGTAATTGGCCTTGCATATAACATGGCTTCAAAGGTCAGCAATTTTCTTATTAATGAAGAAGCCCGGCAAGATCAAGAGGAGACAAAACATGCCAAGCCTCGTTGAAATTAACCGCACCCGCCTGGTGAATATTTATCTTGCAAATAAATTCGCCAAAACAGGCGTGATGATGACGACCGCCAAATTACCGGACGGCTCAATCACTACCGTGCAGCTGGATGCCGAAATCCTGAATAAGGCGCTTATTAAATTATTCGAAACCGCAGTGCGCAATGTGACACCTGCCTCAGCTGCTGACCGGGAAATAGCTGAGACCTATGGCGACTGCGTGAAGATTAAATCCGGAAAGCTATCGCACATCGGTGAGGGGCTTATGGAGGAGCTGGTTTCCAACTTGGTCGAACAGGCATTTGATCGGCGGGGTGTGAAATGACGCTGACAGCGCTCCGCGCTCCTGAATGGGTGATCGGCCAGGCAACACGAAAGCTGGCGCAGTACCGCAAGCGCCGAATCTATCCCTGCCGCATCCGTGGCACCGGCTATCTGAGCCTGAAGGTTAACCCGCGCTGGCGTCTGCTTTCGCAGAACGGCGGCAAAGACTGGCAGTTAATGACGCATGAGCGGTACAACGCCGCAAAGGATGGAAAATGATTCAAGTGACAAAAATTCTGAGCAGTGCTGAAGAATCTTTCTGCCAGGTTGAAGCCCCTGTTTATATCGTGACACGTCACGGACGCCGCCGGCGCTTTCTGAGCCGAAGTGCTGCGATCAATAACTTGGTGCATTTCATGGTGACCGGCACCTTCGATAAAGCAGGAATTCCGACGCATAGCGAAACGCGCCAGGCATGGAACGAGAGTTTAGGCGCAATGGTTCACAAGCGGGGTGAACTGACCGAGCAGTACTGGAATGCGCATCACCGCACCTATCGCCGTCTTCAGAAACTGATGGCCCGCCGCCGTGAAATCGCAAAGTGGCAGAAAAACTATGACGCCGCCACCAGCAATATCGCTCAACTGCTAAGCCAGAAACCTTATTGAGGAAAGCAACGATGAAAACGGTCACCATTTATAATACTCAGCTTCCGGTAGTAGTCCTTCGCGGTCAGCGTGTCGTTTCAACTGAAACGCTTGCAGAGGGCTACGGTACCGAAGCGACAAACATCCGCACCAATCTTTCTGCACACAAACACCGCTTCGTTGAAGGTGAGCACTACTTCATCATTTCAGGTGAGGAACTCTCAGATTTGCGAGTCAGTAATCCTGACGCACAAATTTCATCCAAAGTCAGGAGCATGGCGTTTTATACAGAGCGTGGGGCTTCCCGCATGTCAAAAATTGTCGACACGGATGAAGCGTGGGATTTTTTCGGCAAGCTGGAGAATGCCTATTTCCACCCTGCTCAGATGCAGCCGAAAACCCAGAATGAAATTATTGCTGCTATGGCGCTCGCCAATGTCGAGCAGGAACGCCGGATCAACCACGTGGAAAGTAAGGTGGATGAGGTTGCTGAGACCGTAGAGAAAATCAAGCGCGGTTCAATTCCTGCTGGCTGGGCCGGATTCTCTGTGCTGCGAGTTAAATGCGGGATGACTGACGCCAAATGCCGGACGCTGGTTAAAAGCTACGACATTCCAACCGACACGATCACCATCATGACACCGGAAGGCCAACCCCGCCCGATGAAAATCGTTCTGGAGGCAGATTTCATGGCGACTTTTCGCGGAATGATGAGCGAAGCGGAACAGCGAAACACCAAATGGTTTCATCCGAATATGGGGCTGTTTCAGGTCATCGGCTGGGAGGCTAAATAATGTTCATTCATACCGATCTGCTCCGTGCCGCGCTGTGCTGCGTGGCTGACCAGAAAGAAGAACGCCGCTACCTGCAGGGCGTGAACATCACCAGCACGCACATTCAGGCCACTAACGGTCATGTCTACGTATCGATGGAGCATGGATGCACCGTCAGAACTGAAGGCGTGTTCATCATCCGCGGTGAAATCCCTGATTCAGCAGAAGGAACTCTGTTCCATCTGGTCAACAATCAGTGGTTCGCCTCACACGTCGATGAAGAAGAAACACTGGTAGGACATAACGAAGTGGAATGCATCAAGGTAGATTTCCCTGACGTGTCAAAGCTGCTGGATGGCGAGCCGGAACCATGCGACACGATCCCTACTTTCCAGGCTAAATATCTCGCCCTGCCGCACCTGATGTTTGGGCGGTTTGCCAGCTTCGTACCAGTGCAGATCCGGTCATGGGGAAAGGGAAAGCCGTGCCAGATTATCTTCGACAAAACCCTCAGCTATATGTACGGCAATCTGCTGCTGATCATCATGCCGATGACTGATGACACCTTTGAGAAGCTGGAGCAGGCATTCGATGAAGAAAGTCGCTGAGTTGGTCATGTTCACCCTGTTCTTTTCCAGCCTCGCGGGGCTGGGATTAACAGCGGGGTTCTATACGTGGATCGGCGTGCTGGTCTGGCTTCGTGAGGTGATTGGATGAAGTTTGAATTTAAGGATCACGGTGCCGTAGCAACGCTGACCATCACCAGCAGCCTGTTTGAGCTGCGCAAACACACCCGGGCAGTTGATGCTGCCCTTCTTTCCGCTGATGTGGTTGCCAGAACGTCAGGCATCTTCATCCGTAAAACAGTAATCAGCGGGCCGGTTAATCGTGGGCTGCGTGCGTATCGTGCGGCCACCAGCGAGGCAGAGAAATGACTCAGCAAAATGTATTCGCACTGGCACAGGTTATTAAAACGGCAGGCGTCGACCCTAGCGAGGTTACCGATGCTGTATGGGCTGCTGGTTATCGTCGTCCTGCCCGTTCAGTTGAAGAGGAAGTTGAGCTGACACTTGCGATAGTCAGTGGCTGCCACGGAGCTGATATGCCATGGGAAGTATGGCCAAAAGATTATGAAGATGTTCTCAAAGAGGAATTGAACGAATTTGTTTGCGAAGCAGTAATGCCAGAAGGAACAACGGCAGCCAGCGCTGCAATAGAGATTCTTGAGGCAGGATACGTGAAGGTGGTGACCAATGACGCAGCATGAAATGGCAGATCTTAACGACGCGCTGGTTCAGGACAGCGTAAGAATCGATGACGGGTGCGACCACTCTCAGCGCATCGTGTGGCAGATGAACCAGAAGCGTTATATGCGTAACGGGCTTAGCCCCGCCCGGCCGCCGGCAACACAGGTAGCTCCGGTCAGGATTGAGCCGAAGAAGAAGCCACGCAAGCGCGGTTACAAGATTGTCCAGCAAGCGATAGGAGCGGTGTGATGTCTGAGAAATATGAAGTCCCAGAGTTAACCGAATCCCAAAGAGTGACGCTGATCGATTATTGCAAAAGCCGCATTGATGATTCGGCCGAATATTCCCGCGCTGGAATGGCGCTTAGATTTGCGCTGTCCGAGCTACAGAATGGCTGGAATCAGCGCGCAGAAGCAGCTGAGCCGCATCTGGACCGGCATGATGCTGTGGCAACAGCGTGGCGCATCAGCAGCCCTGAAACCGGGGAGTTCAGCTTCTCACCAGATAGATCGGTGGCAAGGAGAGCCGCGTTAAACGGGTACGAGGTTACCCCACTTGCTGGCGCTGGCTTGGCGCCTGAAGACTGGAAAATGGTACCGGCAGAGCCGACAAAAGAGATGATAGTGGCTGGGCAAGACAAGTTTGAGGAGTGTATCGATTCTGGTTTCGATAGCTGTGAAGATGGCTCAACGCACGAATACAGCAAAATATCATCGGATGCACCTTACCTGGTTTACCTCGCCATGTTGGCAGCAGCACCGGAGGTGGGAAAATGATCTACAGCAAGATGACAGATGGTGAAATCAGTGTGCTGGTCTGCAGGCTGGAAAATCCAAAGTACGAGGCGGAGGTGCACCCCCACAATCCAAAGGGTGCTCAGTACACGCAGAGCTTCGGCAGCATCAGCCACAAGTTTGGCTTCTTTCCGGTCAGCAAGGCTGAGGATGGCTTCCAGATAGCCGTCCGTAACCGGATCGCTATTGCGCCGGCATCAAAAACAACGTGGGAAGCGAGACACGAAAGCGGCGCGGCTGCCCGTCACAAAAACCCGCTAAGAGCAGCAATGATCGTGTATCTGATGATTAGAGATTTTGAGGAGGGCAACAATGCAAGCTGATGAAATCATGCTCACACCTGACGTTCTGAAGCGTTACAAGATTTCTCGCAGCACACTTTACTTCTGGAGTACGCCAGAGAGAATGCCAGCATGCTTCAGTCGCCCTTTCCCCAAGCCAACGATCGGGGGAAGCCCTAAGCGCTGGCGAGGAGCGGACCTGCTGAAATGGGAAGAGGAGGTTAATATTATGCCAGCCGGCACGCAATCACCTTCTCCAGGTGCCTGACCCAGACATCTAACCAGATGTGTTGATCATCAAGGTAGTCATGAAGGTTATAACGTGCCATGACTCCTCCCATCTGATGCCCGAGCAGTTTCTCAATCACATGTGGCGGCGCGCCGAGTTCAGAAAGGCGCGTTGCTACAGTTCTCCGCAGGTCATGTAGCGACCATTCCTTCATCCCAGTCTTCATGATTATTTGCTGTGAGAAGAAAGCAATATTTGGCTGGGCCGGTGGATTATCATCTTCGGGTGATTTGTAACGGGACCGAGTAATTACATGCTTCGTTATGGACTGCTTTTGGTGTTGCTGGAGCATTAGTACTGCCGGCTTTGGAAGCGCCCTTCTTACAGTTTTACCGGTTTTATATTCACTTGATGGGACGGTCCATGTGCTTTCCTTAAAGTTGAACCAATCCCATTTCGCCACCCTGATCTCATTACTACGGCAACCAGTCATCATCAGGAACCGCATGATGATTTGCTGGCGAACCGGCATTTCATTCAGCGTGTTCCAGACAAGCCGGATTTCATCATCAGAAAGGACCCTGTCTTTCATTGCTGCAGCTATTGCTACATCCGATCGCCGCAGGTCAACCAGCGGGTTGACGTCTATCACGCCCCTGTTGTGACAGAAGCGAAATGCCCTTTGCATCAGGCTGAGAATCTGGCCGGTAACGACCCTCCTCCCCATGCCATCGAACAGGCTGAGCCAGTGGCTTTTCGTCGTGTGATTCACGATCATCTGACCTAATACCGGCTTAACATGGTTCTGGAAGTTCTGTCGGTTTTTATGGATCTTAATCAGGCCCTCTGGTTTGCAGTAATGCTCCTCCCAGTAATCAAAAGCCTCTTCTACAGTCATGGCCTCGACTTTTTTTAACCGGTCCAGAGCTACCTGCCGGCGAGGATCTAGCCCCTCAGTAATCCACAACCTAAATTGCTGCCGCCGGTCCCTTGCCTGCGACAGTGATATCGACGGATAATCCCCTATAGTTAGCTGGATGGGCTTACCCTCCCAGCGATACCGGTAAAAAAATGTCACGCCCCCTGAGATGGTCAGTCTGACATTGAGACCGTGTGAGTCAGAAATGATCTCTATTTTGTCGCGGCGCTTTCCCAGCGCTTTCCTGAGTTTGGTATCTGTAAGCAATGTGTACATCCCCCTTGGCGTATACGCAAGAGTGTACACAAAGTGCATAAATTAAAGCTAACCAGATTAAATCATAGTAAAGCATCATAAAGCACAAATACGAGATAACCACCTGATATGAATTGTTTTTTTAAATCGAAGTTGCACAAAGTAAACCACATTAAAGCGGATACATATGCCCTCCGATAATATCTACGCCGAGAAACGCCTGCCGAGCGCCTTTCGTCAGAGCTGGCACCATTTTTATGGCGATACCCCGGCGATGGTCGGTCTGTACGGCTTCGGCGCGTTGCTGCTGCTGTGCATTTTTGGCGGGCTGATGGCGCCTTACGGCATTGATCAGCAGTTCCTCGGCTATCAGCTACTGCCGCCGTCGTGGTCTCGCTATGGCGATGTTTCTTTCTTCCTCGGCACCGACGATTTGGGCCGCGATGTGCTGAGCCGCCTGTTGAGCGGTGCTGGCCCGACGGTCGGTTCGGCGATCCTGGTGACGCTGTTTGCCACATTCTGGGCGCTGGTACTGGGTATTCTGGCCGGCATGACCCACGGCGTGCGATCGGCGGTGATGAACCACGTGCTGGATACGCTGCTCTCGATTCCGTCACTGCTGCTGGCAATCATCGTGGTGGCGTTTCTCGGGCCACGGCTGGAACACGCGCTGCTGGCGGTCTGGCTGGCACTGATGCCGCGACTGGTGCGCGAAATTTACAGCGCGGTGCATGATGAGCTGGAAAAAGAGTATGTAGTCGCGGCGCGGCTGGACGGTGCCAGCAGCCGCAATATCCTGCGCTACGCCATCCTGCCCAACGTTCTGCCATTATTAATCAGTGAGATTACCCGCGCTCTGTCAATGGCGATTCTGGACATTGCCGCGCTGGGCTTTCTCGACCTGGGCGCACAGCTGCCCTCGCCGGAATGGGGTGCAATGCTGGGTGATTCGCTTGAACTGATCTATGTCGCGCCGTGGACGGTAATGCTGCCTGGCGTGGCGCTGATGGTCAGCGTATTAATTGTTAACCTGCTCGGTGACGGCCTCCGTCGCGCCGTCGAAGCGGGAGTGGAATAGATGCCGTTACTTGATATTCGTAATCTCACCATTGAATTTATGACTGCCGACGGGCCGGTCAAAGCGGTCGATCGCGTTAATCTGACCCTGAGCGAAGGTGAAGTTCGCGGCCTGGTGGGTGAGTCAGGTTCAGGCAAAAGCCTGGTGGCAAAAGCGATTTGCGGCGTGACCAAAGATAACTGGCGCGTGACCGCCGACCGGATGGTTTTTGATGATGTCGATCTGCTGCGCCTGTCACCACGCGAGCGCCGCCGCATTATCGGCCATAACGTCTCGATGATTTTTCAGGAGCCGCAGTCCTGTCTCGATCCGTCAGAAAGTATTGGCCGTCAGCTGATGCAGGCGATCCCGCGCTGGACCTATAAAGGCCCGTGGCTGAAGCGCTTCTGGTTCTGGCGCAAAACCCGTGCCATTGAACTGCTGCATCGCGTCGGCATCAAAGATCACAAAGATATCATGCGCAGCTTTCCTTATGAGCTGACTGAAGGTGAATGCCAGAAAGTGATGATCGCCATCGCGCTGGCGAATCAGCCGCGCCTGCTGATTGCCGATGAGCCGACCAACGCCATGGAACCTACCACTCAGGCGCAGATTTTCCGTCTGCTGAGTCGTCTCAACCAGAATAACAACACCACGATTCTGCTGATCAGTCACGACCTGCGTACCATGAGCCAATGGGCCAATCGGATTAACGTGATGTACTGCGGACAGACGGTAGAGACCGCCCAGAGTGACGATCTGATGAGCACGCCGCATCACCCTTATACTCAGGCGCTGATCCGCGCCATGCCCGATTTTGGCCGCGCTCTGCCGCATAAAAGCCGGCTGAACACGCTGTCAGGCGCGATCCCGTCGCTGGAGAGTTTGCCGATCGGCTGCCGGCTGGGACCACGCTGTCCCTATGCGCAGCGCAAATGCGTCGAAACGCCACGGCTGGCGGGCGGCAAGTCGCACCTGTATGCCTGCCATTTCCCGCTGAACATGGAGAGCCAGTAAGATGGAAACCCTGCTGGAAGTGCGCAACCTGAGTAAAACCTTCCGCTATCGCACCGGACTGTTTCGTCGTCAGCACGTTGAAGCGGTAAAATCGGTCAGCTTTACCCTGCGCGAACGGCAAACGCTGGCGATTATTGGCGAAAACGGCTCCGGCAAGTCAACGCTGGCAAAAATGCTCAGCGGCATGGTCGCGCCGACCGAAGGTGAGATCCTGATTGACGATCATCCGCTTAGCTTTGGCGATTACGGCTATCGCAGTCAGCGCATCCGGATGATTTTTCAGGACCCTTCGACCTCGCTTAATCCGCGTCAGCGGGTCAGTCAGATCCTCGATTTTCCGCTGCGGCTCAATACCGATCTGACGGCAGAGGCGCGCGAAAAACGCATTATCGCCACGCTGCGTCAGGTCGGGCTGTTACGCGATCACGCTGGCTATTATCCGCATATGCTGGCCCCCGGTCAGAAACAGCGCCTTGGTCTGGCGCGTGCGCTGATCCTGCAACCGAAAGTGATTGTGGCAGATGAGGCGCTGGCCTCGCTCGACATGACCATGCGCTCCCAGCTGGTTAATCTGATGCTCGAGCTGCAGGAGAAACACGGCATCGCCTACATTTATGTTACCCAGCATCTTGGCATGATGAAGCACATCAGCGATCAGGTGCTGGTGATGCATCAGGGTGAAGTGGTGGAGCGTGGCGGCACCGCCGATGTGCTGGCCTCCCCGCTGCATGATCTGACCCGACGGCTGATCAGCAGCCACTTTGGTGAGGCGTTAACCGCCGAAGCCTGGCGGCGTGAGCACTGATTATTGCTGCATATCCCGGAAATTGCGGGCTGATTTACCTGATCTCTGACAGACGTGCTAGAATCCGCACGTCGATTAACGTCGGCCGCCTACTTTTTAAACAATGCGGCCGCCAACTACAATGACCATAAGGATTACAGCTATGGGTTTTCTTTCCGGTAAGCGCATTCTGATTACTGGCGTTGCCAGTAAACTTTCCATCGCCTACGGTATTGCACAGGCGATGCACAAACAGGGCGCAGAACTGGCTTTCACCTACCAGAACGACAAATTAAAAGGTCGTGTGGAAGAGTTTGCTAAAGATTTGGGTTCAGAGATCGTTCTGCCATGTGACGTGGCCGAAGATGAGAGCATCAAATCCCTGTTCACTGAACTGGCAAAAACCTGGCCGAAATTTGACGGTTTCGTTCACTCCATCGGTTTCGCCCCTGGCGACCAGCTGGATGGTGATTACGTGAATGCCGTAACCCGCGAAGGCTTCAAAATCGCGCATGACATCAGTGCCTACAGCTTCGTTGCGATGGCCAAAGAGTGCCGTGCGATGCTGAATCCACACTCTGCGCTGCTGACCCTCTCTTACCTGGGTGCTGAGCGCGCGATCCCGAACTATAACGTGATGGGTCTGGCGAAAGCATCGCTGGAAGCTAACGTGCGTTATATGGCCAATGCGATGGGTCCGGAAGGCGTCCGTGTGAACGCCGTTTCTGCCGGTCCAATCCGTACGCTGGCGGCATCAGGCATTAAAGACTTCCGTAAGATGCTGGCACACTGCGAAGCGGTTACCCCGATTCGTCGTACCGTGACCATTGAAGATGTCGGCAACTCAGCCGCCTTCCTTTGCTCCGATCTGGCGGGCGGCATCACCGGTGAAATCGTTCACGTTGATGGCGGCTTCAGCATCGCCGCAATGAATGAACTGGAACTGAAATAAGTTCTCAAGGGCGAGTCTGACTCGCCCTCTTCTTTACTGCCTCTCGCCCCTTCCTGCCTGATTTTCCTGTCGTTATACCGTAACGCTATTAATTATCACCGATCATTCTTTTGCCCAGGCCTGGCCTTCGGCGACGATACGTCTGCCCTTCGGTTTATGCATTTTTTCAGATTCTGCCGCCTGCATGCCGAACCAGAATTTTGCAAAAGGATTGATCATGGAACAACGCCGCTATCCGGGCCATAACCACTGGTTTTACGAGAGCCAGACCAGTCCACGTACTTCGCAGGCCGCTCCGCTGGTCCCTGAAGCCGCCGATATCGACGACCGTTTTCTGCTGGGATGTGTCAGCGATCAGCTGACGCTGCCGTCACTGTTACGTGCTAATCAGCCCGCCTTGCTGGCGGCGCGCGATCTGGCGCAGCTGCTGTTCCCTGACCGCGTCGTGACGTCGCTGACCCACACGCTGACCCTTTACGATCGCCTGAGTACCGCCCTGACCGTCGCGCAAGTGGCAGGCGTTCAGCGCCTGTGTAATCACTATTCGGCGCGCCTCAATCCCCTGCCGGGGCCAGATTCGTCTCGGGAAAGTAATAACCGTCTGACTCAGATTACCCAGTATGCCCGTCAGCTGGCGATGCAGCCTGAGCTGATTACCGCCAGTGCGATTACCGCGCTTGATGCGGTGGGGCTGACCGAGCCGGACATCGTGACGCTCAATCAGCTGATCGGCTTTGTCAGCTATCAGGCGCGGGTAGTCGCCGGACTGCAGGCGCTGCAGGCCCAGCCGGTACGCTGGCTGCCCGGCACCACGCCGCCGCCGGATGCGGATGCGGCGGGCTTTGGCAAACCAACCGTCTGGCGTCCGGCGCTGAAACCGCTGGAGTTGCGCTACGCCAGTGCCGAACAGCTGGCAGCGGTGACCCGCAGTCAGGCGCTGGCCGGCATGCAGGATGCGGTGTGGTTGCTGGCGCATGATGCCCCGGTATTGTATGGCTGGGTAATGCTGCGTCAGCAGCTGTCTGCTGGTCAGCCGCTGGCCGAAGCGACCGCTGCGCGTATCCTCGGCAGTCGCTGGGCTTTCCAGCAACTGTCAGGCGTCGACGCGTTAATAGCGGGCGTGGATGAGGCGGAAGCGCCTGAGATTCAGCGGCAAATTATCGCCCTGGCTGCCCAGCTGACTCGTGCGCCGGAGCGGTTCAGCGCCGCGCATCTGCAACCGCTGGCGGAGGCTGGCTGGTCAGCCGATGCCCTGTTTGATCTGATTCAGTCGGTGGCGATCGGTAACTGGAACAGCCGTCTCTGTTATGCGTTGGGCGAGGCGCAGTAAGCGACTTAAACCGGTAACTGGCCGCGCGCTTCGTCGAAAAAGTGCTGCGCCAGAGGGGTTGCGCGTCCCGGTTCGGCGATCACCAGCGCCGCTTCGCGCGCCATCGGCGGCAGCGTAATCGGCCGCTGCTGTAATCCCTGCAGGGAAGCAGGCAGCAAATGGCCGACCGGTGAAACCAGCAATCCCAGCCCAACCTGCGCGCACTGCATCAGCTGCATCACCGAGGCACTTTCGACAATCACCCGCGGTACCAGCGACGCTTCGCGAAACGCCATGTCGAGATAGCGGCGAAAGTAACGCGTCTGTTCGGCCAGACAGAGCGGCTGCTGCGCCAGTTCACTGAGCGTGAGCGGCTCACCAGAGATCAGATCGGGAAAATGATCGGGATGGAAGATCGCCTCAACCCCACGATCGGCCAGCATTGCCGTCTGAAAATGGAGTTCGCGCAGCGTAGCCATCTCAAAAAAGCCAATGCCTACATCCACGGTGTGGCTGTTAAGCGCTTCCAGCAGCTGGTCGGCGCTCAGCACCGCGATCCGGTAATCAAGCTGCGGATAACGCGCCTGCACCGCCTTTAGCAACAGCGGCAACGCCACGCTGCACTGTGGCACCACCCCGACTCGCAGGGTGCCATTGACCCCATGTTTCAGCGACTCCACTTCCAGCTTCAATCCCTGGTAAACCGAGACGATTTCCCGCGCCCAGGCCAGTACCCGATCGCCTTCCGGCGTAAAACCGGCAAAGTTATTGCTGCGATTAATCAGCGACAGGCCCAGTTCACGCTCCAGATTTTTCAGGCGCATCGAAAGGGTCGGCTGGGTGACAAAACTGGCTTCGGCGGCCCGGCCAAAATGGCGTTCGCGTTCGAGATTACACAGGTAAATTAATTGTTTGATGTCGATATTCTTTTACCATCAATGACTTAGGTGGCTTCATTTTTCATGAATCTATTTTTATGTACTAGTTGCTGTACTAAATAAAATTTCGCTATGTTTTTATCGCCCGGACTGGGAACATCTTATGCCTAATATAGCCACGCTTCAAACAGCTGGAAACATGTCTCATCAGATAGTCGGCCGGTATGGCTCATACACAGCCAGAACTTCGGCCGTGACCTTTCCCAGCACCACTACCCCATCCAACCCCTGACCGTCGATCGTCTCGCCATCCTGAGTGATTATGCCGCTGGGGAACAATTTCCCAATCTGCGGATAATCCTCAAGTTGATATGCCACGGTGTCTCCTGGCCTCATCCGGGCAGAGCGGTCTACCAGCACGAATCCTTCCGGCGTCTCAATGCGCATCATATTGGCCGGGTTCGGCATCAGGATGCTGTTCAGGTTAAGACGCTGCTCAATGTGGTCCTGCGCGGGAGATGGAAAGCCCATGGTCAAATCCCCCCGTTCGGGTTGAACATCTGGAAGGTGCGGGCCTCGCCCTCTTCAGTGGAAATATCACGAAAATTATGGGTGTAATTCTCGATCCACTGATTAGCTTCACGCAGTGACATGTGCCAGTTGAAGCGCTCAAGCGCGGCAACGAAGTCACGCGTAGTTATGGTTCGCCGGCCGCTCTCCTCCATCTTAATGGACTGAGTGAATGCAAAAAGAATGTCGTCGGTACGCGCCATGATGAGAATCCTCCATTGATAAATACTGTATGGATAAACAGTAATGTCGATCGGTGGTTTTGATCAAGGCGGAGCGGCTCACAGATTTGTAAATGTCACTTTTATTGCAAGCACAACAAATAAATCGTGCTTGCATTTCACGCGCTAAATTGTCTAATATGCAAGCATACACAACAGCAAAGGTGCTTGCATATGTCAGATAATAAGAAAGAGCCAAAAGGAAAATCGAAGGGAGGCGTCGCTCGCGCCAAATCCTTGACTTCAAAACAACGCAGCGAACAGGCGAAAAAAGGTGCTGCTGCAAGATGGGGTTATAAGGCAACTCATAAGGGAAGTTTTGTTAAGGAATTTGGGATTGATACAGAATGTTACGTTCTCGATGATGTCGATAAAACAGTCGTAGTATCTAAGGCTGGCCTTGGAAAACTTCTTGGGCTTGGCGTTCACAGTAAGGAGGTTGATCGTCTTTTAAGCGCCCAATATATGGCCCCTTACGTTGATCCAATTTTGATGTCTAAAATGGCAAAACCCTTTATATTTCAATGGAAGCCCGATGGGGCAACTTTAGGTTTCACCGGCGCCCAAGGGTACGATATTACTGTAATTGGTGATATAGCTAACGCACTTATCCAAGCAAACATGGCTGGAGCGTTGCCAAAAACACGTATTGAAGCGGCCAAGCAGGCGCAGGCCTTAGCTAGTGCTTCAATGAAGTCGGGACTTAAAGGCTTGGCATATGCCATTGCAGGGTATCGCCCAGAAGTTCAGGAAGTAATTGACGCATTTAAGGCGTTTGTCCGAGAGGAGGCCAGGCAGTATGAAAAAGAATTTCCGGACGAACTTTATGAGGAGTGGTACCGCTTATATGGACTTAATCGACCTGAAAAAGGCAGGCCTATCCGCTTCGGTCAATTGACTAATATGCAAATTTACGTCCCTTTAGCTAAGAGCAAAGGCAAGATACTGGAACAGATACGCGCCAGTCGAGATGAGAATGGAAAGCAATCAGATAAGCTACACCTGTTTCTTTCTGAAATCGGCGTTAAGGCTTTACGTCAGCACATCGGCAAACTTCTTGGTGTAGCGGCAATGAGTGACAACAAAGAAGAGTATGAGGCCGGGATTGAAAAAGTTTTTGGCCGCATGAAGCCGGATATTTGATTCACCTACCCGGCCACCGCGCCGGGTTTTTTGTGTCACACGTTCAGCAGCACTACACCAAAAAAACTTACCGCTTACGCTTGTTGTTGAATTCATTATCAATAGACTTTCTGAAGATAGGTGGAAACGGATAGTTCTGCCAATCTGACGCAAGAAGGGAAATCCACCCCACTCCCTTCTTGTGTGCACTGTAGAGAGGCCGATAACAACAGAGCACCCATGCGCGCTCTAGCGCTTCACCTCACTTTGTACCCGCCCTGTTCATTGGGGGGCGGGTATTTTTTTGCCCGCCGTTTCTGTGATGACTAATCTCAAATTACCCACCGCGCAGCCTGCTGAGATAGGAGCGGTCCGCTCTGCTCCGTCGCCGGGTTTTTTTAGGGCTTTACCTCTCCTGACTGAGAAGCTTGTATTTGACTGGCAGCTTTCTGATGTCTGACGTTGTAAATTGATGTTGAGGGCATCTCTAACCGTACATCAACCCAGCGCCCATCTGGAATATCATACTTCTCACCGGCAACAATGCCTCCCGTCTCAAGGTCAAGTTTTGGCTTGAATACTTTAATCAGAATGCCGGTTAGCCCCTCGGTGACCTCAACGAAGCACAACCGGTTACCATTGATGTCTTTTGGAACCTCTATCTGCCACCCGTCTTTTGCAAGGCCATCGGAGCCAGAAATGCGATAATTACCTTCACCAAGTTTTTCGACTATAACTCCCTCAGCCTCTTCATTGACCGCGCCGCTGCCAGCAATATTGAAATTGTCAGTAAATTCATCACTCATAATTTCTACGCTTGCCGTCAGACGCACAATTGGTGATGCGCGCTTAATAAAACCAGATCCGTCCACCGTAGTGTTTTTCGTAGTCCAGACGCGGTAAGCTCCAAAGAATGTATTATTGATGTTTGCAGCAATTGTGAAATTACCCAATGTATCAATTTGAATATAGCTATACCAACGCCCTTCAGCCCCATTCCCGCTTACATCCTGATTTGATAGCGTAAGAACTGTTCCCCACTGGCTAGGGCTTCCCCACAAATTGTTATTATATGTGGCTACGCCTGGGTAAGCCCAATTATCTCCGGGATTTACGAAGGCAGAAGTAAAGAGTTTACGTAGCGTTGCTGAGTCTGTTGATAGTTTACCATTAACCTGCCCAGCTAAATAACCCCAACTTGGACCCGTGAAACTACTCATGCCTGGCAGGGTCACGGTAACGGACGGATCATTGCTATAAATCTTTTGCCAGTTCGCCTTATCGAGATTAAGTCCGCGAATGGCTTTGGCAACATCAGCTGCTACCTGAGCAGTAATCCCAACCAGTGCCGCATTAGGAACAGCCGTCCATGCCAGCCCTGACGTTGTCGGGCCGTTATATGCCGTAGTCAGTGTCACGCTGGTCGCTGAGTTAACTGACTGCACGCCAAGTGTGTAAGTCACGCCGCCCACAATGGCTACCAGGAAATCGTTAGCCTTCAGCTCAGAGGAAAAATTAGTGCCTGAGCCGGTAACAGCGGTTGAGTTGTTAGTTAGTGCAATAGTGCCTGCTGGCATAGATTTCTCCGGGCAATAAAAAACCCGGCGCGGTGGCCGGGTTCATTGATTTGAGTTATTTACTATTTTTCGCAGGTGCTATGGGTGAAGTTTGATTTAGAAACCCACTTCCATCCAAAAGGATTTCCCGCGTAATATTTAGTCTGGCCTGCTACTGTCTTAACACCATAGATAGGCACCGCCACATCCTGCCCGCCGATTCTGGCGGTTGCAGAGCATTTTACAGGAGGTAGCGTCTGGCATCCTGCGAGCAACATTACAACTACCACTAAGAGTTTACTTTTCATTTCATCGTCCTTGTCTGTTTCATTCCCTTATACCTGCGCCATAAAATATCATCAACTTTATTTATCAATCATTAAGATCGAAAATCCTAATATCTCTGAACATTTACAGCTACCAAGCGGTTTCGGTAGTTGGTAAGGGTGCCGGAGCCTCCGCCTCCTGTATTAAGGTTGCCAATATAGCCGCTGGTAATTTGCGTCGTGCTACCGTTGAATCTTGCACTACTTGCAAACTGTGCAACAACCGGATACACCTGGCCGCCCTGGCTTACCGTCCCGGTATAGTTTCCAGTATAGGCTGGAACTACAGCCCACTCCCCAGTTAGCATGAAGTTGGCGTTAAAGCCTGAGCCTGTATCTGATCCTTCATCGCCCAGCTTCTGAACGTCTCGAAGTACTTTCGTTTCATTTGTTAGAATGCACCTGCCCTGAGAGTCATTAATCTGAATACCCCAGGCAGGAACTGGCTGAAACTGATAGCCGAAAATATAAACGCTGACTTTTCTTGACGCGCCAGCGCAGCGTAAGCTCCAAACTCCACTAGATAACTCCAGCGCTTCACAGGTGTTTTGAGCGCTACCCTGGGCTCCATTACTGTTTACAAAAACAAACCTGATGGCTCCATCATTACTGAAGAGGTTTATTACTTCGCCGCTCCCTGACGCTTGTGGAACATTCAGCACGCGTTTTTCTAAAAGGGTAAGTGGCATTGTGTCCCCAATATAAAAAGGAACTCCTGCAGCGTCTGTCAGAATAGCTCCGTATGCCATACTACCTCACGAATACCAGAATATTTCCGGGGACATTAGGAACGGTGCCTGTAGAAAAATCCGAACTTGATACCTGAGTGACAACCATACTGGCTCCGCTTGCATATATCCTCTTTCTGCCATTGCCACTCCTATTCCCGTTGGGCTGAAATAGATAATCCAGGGAGTATCCAGAAGTCAATGAAAATACCTGGCTGTAATTACTTGTAGCGTCAATGGACATAACACCGAGCGCATTTACTTTAACGAGCCCGGTATTGTTATCGACCCCATTGGCATCCCATGTTCCAAATCCGTATGCCATTAGCTTAATTTCCCCATCCTGACGCGCAGAACACCATTACCGTCATAAACGCTGATCTGGTTATTACTCTGCACCATCCTGCCTTGCCCAGACTCGCTTCCGTTCAATTCGAAGCTCCCATCAGATCGCATTATCGTTCCCGTCTGCCCGGCTACATAGTTTGCTGAATACCAAGATCCGACTTTTTGAAGTGTTATTGATGCGTAGTTAATGAAGGCGTCCCGCATAAACACCTGTCCGTTAACGGCGGTGAATGCGAGCTGATAGGTGCCGTTGGTGGTGTTGTAGATGCCAAAGTTGTCGGCACTGAATAAAGCAAATGATTGAGTTGTGCCGCCATTCCCTTCAACACCCAACTGCATGCCAGCAACGTATTTGTTGCCGTTATTGTCTACCTGCACCTTCACGCCCCACTGGGCAGAAAGTTTGCCGCTGAGGTCAGAGTAAGCGCTGGAAACCTGTTGCACAGATGCTGTGTTCTGGTCTGACTGCGCCTGAATTTGCTCAAACTTCTGAGCGTAGGCGCTGTTATTGTCTGCAACCGTCTGGCTTACAGAGATGATATCGGCGCGGTTGCGTCCGTAAGCTTCGAATTGGTGATCGACAGATGCATCAAGGTTCAGGGCGTTCTGCAGTATCCCCTCAATGTTCGTATCAATGTTGGAAGTAAGACGGTCGAATGCTTCCGACTCTCTTATCGCCTTATCGATGTAATCAATCATACCAGGGATGTCGGAAGATGCCTGACCCGATACCTGCACGAAAGGCGACACGCCAAACGCGTTTTTGGTCCTGACGTACATGTAGTAGGTTTTATCAGCCTTCAGGCCATGCAGTGTCCACTGTGAAGCCCTGCCGAGAAACTGCGCCTCCGTCTCCACGGCACCGATTGAGCTGGCCGGCACCTCCCCTGTGTACCAAAATTCGAATGTAGTATCTGTTGTTGCGCTGACATTCATCACCGGCACGATATCGGCCGAGAAGATGCCTGGTGTCCACTGTATGAACGAAGGTGCAGAAGGTGCGCCAATCACCAGGCTGACCTGAGTTTCGGCACCCTTCATGCCGTTTTCATTACGGCCACGCACGCCCAGCGTATAGATACCGGCATCCAGTCCATAGAAGTCATAGCGAAACTGGTCTGTTTCGTACTGAGCAACCACCTTCCCGTCCGCGTTATAAACATAGAGTTCGAACACGATTTTCTTGGTCAGCGTCGCTGTCTGCCAGGTTGCTGTGACCTGAATAGTCTCGCTGTTGACGTTGATGATCCGCAGGTTTTCGATGTTCGGGACACGATATCCATTGAGGGTATCGTTAGGCGTTTCGAATACCGCGCCATCATCCACCACTGCCTGCTTGTTCGGGTCATAGAGCGTTGCTGAGATGCTGTAGACAGAGTTATTTTCGTCTTCAGAGACTCCCATAACGCGAAACAGGCGCGTTGCCACGTCACCGGTAGAGATGACGAATATCGTTCCATCTTTAACCCAGTTCGGCGCAGTGCGCAGGGTGATGATTCGACCAGAAACTGATGCGATCGGATAGCGTGTGAATTTGCCATTCGAGCCCATCAGCGACATTGTGTCGCCGCCGCTGGCCAGAGATGAAACATCG
Organism: Pantoea sp. PGP6; assembly: GCF_053474785.1. Lineage (NCBI taxonomy): Bacteria > Pseudomonadati > Pseudomonadota > Gammaproteobacteria > Enterobacterales > Erwiniaceae > Pantoea > Pantoea sp. PGP6. Next base: position 2,078,216 of record NZ_JBQBMA010000001.1, on the reverse strand, counting down.
GCATCCACAGTTATCACGGCTCCGCTATGAGAAATGATGCGGCCGCCAAGTCTTGTGGCGGCATAGTCATTATCCATGACCTCAATGACATCGCCCGGGATGAAGGCGATAGCATCTCGCGCCATCTTGAAAGTGACTTTTTTGGTCTCTCTCTTGCAGGTTTCCAGCAGCCATTTCCCGGCCCGGAAAGCTTGCCCGCGGGAGGTGCAACCGAAGGCTTCCAGCGTCGTTTCGTTATAGCCGTAACGGTCAATCATCTGGTCATCAGAGACGTATTCTTTGACCTGCTCCCATCCGTTGTTTGGGTCAGTCCAGGACACTACCACGGCGTTAAAGCGCTCTGAGCGTTTCATGGAGCTGTAAGTAAACAGCCCATCCACAACGCTGGCGTTGGTTACAGCTGCCACCGGGTCCTGCGGGTTGTCCAGCATGATTGAGAAGCGCATGCCGTCCCACAGAGCAATGCCGCGGAACATGCCTGCAATCTTGTCGAGAATATCGCGGGCGCTGGATTGCTCAGTGATATAAGCGTTCAAGGTGAAGCGCGGTTCTTTGCCGCCGTAGCCATCATCGACAAGCTGATCGCAGAATTGAGACAGGATATACAAGCTGCCATCATCAACATCGATGTAGCCTGCCCGGCGCGCCAGCCCATAACGCGTATTTTTTACTAAAGCGCGAAACAGCCATGCGGGATTATTGGTCCATGCGGATTTAAACCCGCCGGTCCAGATGCCAGTGTATGTTCTGGCGATCGGGTCATAGTTATCCGGCACATCGACAATCAAACCTCGCAGATGATATGTGCGGGTAGGCGTGTCGGTGTACTGGTCCCGGTCAATCACTGCGCCGGCTACGGCCGAATATGGGTATGACAGGCTATCGTCGGTGATTTCAGTAAAGCTGTTCCAGATCGTTCCATTAGTAAGCAGGTCGCTGGAGCTGTCAGCAGTGACGCGGCGCAGACGGATATCAAATGGCTTCTGCACCGGAGCATCAATGATATGCGCCTCAAGGTACTCGCCTGATATTTTCCCGCTGATAGTCACTGTCTTCTGGATATTCCATGAGCCGGCCGAACCGTTGCGCGTCTCGATCACCATGGTCACCGAGGTTTCGTGCTGGTTGCCTTTGGTATCCTGCTCTACCAGACCGGTTACACCGATGTTCATTCGCACGCGAGTCACGTCAGTGTCAGTTACCGTACGTACCAGCGGTGTGCTCTGCGTTACGTCTGTATTGACGACCGTGGTCGCTTCAATCGCGTCAAAGCCGGTGATCGGCGCCTGATTTGCAGAACCCGGCCGCCACGCCACGCTGACTCCGTTGATTGTGACGTTGCCAGCTGCATCAGTGACGGGCGTTTTATTCACCATGAACGAGGAAAGGTGGTTCTGGTCTACCGGGCCAGCTATCGGACCCTCGCTTATCAAATCAAGGACCTTCAGGTACTGCTTACTTTTAAGGTTGTCGTCTATTAAACGAGGAGTGCTCCCACCGCCGCCGCCACCGCTCATGAATTTACTCCATAAAAAAACCACCCGAAGGTGGTCTGGTTTTTATTTTGCGTGCCGCTCTGTATATCCAGCACCTAAATCGTTCAACTCTTTTATCCGACTCTCACGCCATTCAATTGCAAGCCTGAGGGCGCTATCTGGTCCATGTCTGGAAAGGGAGAATGACTTTGAAATTCTCCTCCCCTTCAGGTCACTGACTCGAGCTCTATAGCTCAGGCCGTCCGCATGCATGCAAATACCAGAGGGCAGTCCGCTTGTTGTCTTTATGCCTCTAGGTCTGCTGTTTCTGCTGTTAACTGCCTTATCAGTAACCCGGAGATTGGCTATCAGATTATTCAACCCGTCTCCATCTCTATGGTCTATCAATTGCTCTGGCAATAATGGCGATGCACTCAATAACTGCCACACAATTCGATGGGCTTTGTATTGTTTTCGGCGAAAAGAAACTGACCAATACTCATTGCTGCCATATTTCTTTATTTTTCCAGCATGGCTGCCAGCTCTTGCCGTGCTGTTATTTGCAGTAATTTTCCATGTTAGCCCGCTGGGTGATGCTTCGTCATAAACAAACAAATCATGTAAACTGTACTCAGCCATTATGACCTCCGATTCAGGTTGTGTGGTTAGAGCCGGATTGATGTTCCACCATCATTTCCGGCTTGTTTATTTTATCACCTGGACTATCTACAACATAATGATTTAACTAATAATCTCGTCCCAATTATCGGTATTTGATGTATCAATACCGAGGCTGACTACGTTCGACCCTACTACCATCTCACCCAAAAGAATTGGAACCGCCCGGCCCTGGCCGATTCGGTTCTCTGCGCTGGTGAACGAGTTGTTGGTAATGGAGTTTGTGTCCTGGTCTGCGGCGCTCTGCGTCTTCATGTGTGAGGTCATATAGAGCGAGTAAGCAACCGAGGCGACCGTGACGGCCACCATGATCCACACTGCAGCTACTGCGCTGATTGCCCCTTCAACAATCGGCACAAAGAGGACTGTCGCGCCGTCTTTAAGGTGCCGGTTCATGTGGAACTCGAGGTTATCCTGTGACACGTCACCGCCATCGATGCGAAGGCGCAGACGGGTTTTATAGAAATCGCGTTTGAATTCGGGGCATTGAGCAAGCAGAAGGCGCAGGCCTTGCGAGGGTGTATCGACGTTCAGAGTGATTTGGCGGAAATGTCGTCGGAGATTCCCCGCAAATCTAAAGATGAGCATTGTTCATGCCTCCATATAGAGTGCGTCAGGCTTACATAGGCTTGCCGGTATGGTTCGCGGCGGCTGAGGCGCCCGGCCAGTTCGTGATGGAGTACGGTGTTGCCCCCGAGCCAGAGCATTGCGTGGCAAGGGTCTGACTCAGGGAATGCGCGTCGAATGATGACATCCCCCGGCAGAATGTCGGCCGGAGTAACTTCGTAAAATCCGTTGACAGCCATATTCTTCAGGTAGAGGTTTTCACCCCTCACCCACCATCCGTTAGTTCGCTTGAAGTCTGGGAGGTCGATACCGCACAGATGGTAGGCGTCCCGGAAAAGCGTGTAGCAATCCATCACGCCATGCTCGAACCGGCGGCCCAGCAAATGCGGTACCGGTCGGAACTTTCGAAGCCTGCCGGCGCTTGCCAGCCACCACTCAATGCCGGTAGATATCTGCGCCACCCTGTCGGCAGCCGAAAGAACGAGTTTTGGCTCCGGATGGGAATGAAAAACGGCGGTGATTTCTCCCGCCGCCTCTGCTCTCATCCAGTCTGTATCGCTTATGCGAAATTTTTGCCCCGGGTCCGGATGCTGGTTATCACAGCGCATGAACCGATCGCCATCAATAATCAGTCCACACACTTCATCACGGGATAAAGCCGCATAGACCAGGCATTCATCTTCAATCATCAGGACACCTTTGAAGAGCCGGGATAGCCACCATAGGGAAGCGGTTCAGGTTTAGGAAATCGCATGCGGCAGCCAGTGAGGTGCTTTGAGCACTTATCGCGTGACATGTCTGAGGTTGGGTTATCTTTCTCATCGGCCACCGGCCCGCCTGAATAGCCACAGCCGTCGCCGCGGTATACCCACTGGCAAACATCAGCCAGAATGGTTCGCGCCGGTATGATGGCATTATCGCAGTCAACCGGTGTCGCCAGGTTATAGGTCACGGTCTCGAATGTCTCTTCAGCCATCTCCTCGATGACGTAACGAGATACAGCTTCCATAGTCGGATCTGCATCTGCATTACCATTCGGGAAATTCACCGCATCGAGATGCTTTACCAGCACCTGACGGCGCGTCACCACCGCACCCAATGCATCATCGAAGTCGTGGTTGATACCGGTGATGAGACCGGTGATGTTCGCTACCTTCATCGTCGGGCGCGAGTAGGTGCCTTCTGACTTGGTTTCGAATCCTTCAACAGCGATCGGATACGCTGAGTACTGTCGGCCCTGCCAGATGACATCGCCGTAATAGCCGTTCGTGCCTGCATGGAAGCGGATGACATCCCCACCGAATGACTGCAGGTCCACCTCGAACAGGTCGAGCATTGCGCCTACGCCAGAGTCAGTACTCTCGATAATCAGTTCTGCTGGTATGTCTCTCATCGCGACATCTCTTTTTCAGGTGCCATCAATGTGTCTTTATTTCTGTCAAACTCAGCGACAAGAACTTCAAGGCAATCCGACAGAGAATCTACTACGTTACCAAGACGCTCAAGCATCTCCCTTGTATTCCTGTCTCTGAGTTCCAGATATTCAATTCTTTGTTCTAATGTCATCGAGGCACCTGCTCAAACGTGGCCGTCAGTTCATGCTGATTGCCTGTCTTCTTCAGTGACCATGACCGGCATACATACAGTCTCTGCACGCCGGTATCGGATGGCGTCCAGTAGAATGCTTCGACAGCCATCCTCGCTTTCAGGAACGCATCGGCCGCTTTAGCTGCGTTAGATCGTGAGCATTTGGCATCGTCGAAGCCAACGAAAGTCAGCTGGTACCGCCCCATCAGCGGATTGATACCCTTAACCTGCCGCTGCTCATAACCATCGCCCAGCTTTACTACGGCTACATCAGGCGTACGATCGCCCGTGAAGCCCTTTTGAGGACTCCATGTGAAAGTTTCTGGCATGGGTTATCTACCTTTACTGAGTAAACCTGAAGGCCGCTGCTGGTCTTTGATAGTGCGAATGGCAACGGTCTGCATCATTTGCGCCATCTGCTTCTGCGTGGCTTCGTCAACGCCACCAGTGGTTTGAATGTCGAAGTTGAAGTTCATCACCAGTCCACCGCCGGCACCGCCCCCACCGCCAATATCCCGGTTGCTGATTACCGATCCATTGTCGCCGGGAATCATGTACTGGCTGCCATTGCTGGCTTTGAAGATTTCAGGCTTTCCTCCCTCACCTACCCGGTACATGCTGCTGGCATTGACGGGCCCGCCGTGCTCACGCATACCGGCCAATGACATTGTCTGAGCCGCTGTCATTGCTGTTGTGTAACCAGTTAATCCAGCTGCGGCGGCACCTCCTGAAGTGGCTATCGATGCGGCCATTGCAGCCGGAGAATACGCAGCAAGCAGCGTTGCGGCGGAGGCTGCGCCCATTGCGGTTGATGATGCCAGCGCTGCGGCTGATGTGGCCTGATTGGAGAGTATCGCCGCCTGCTGGGCTGTCTGACCGATGATTTGCGATTTAACCCACTCAAGACCCATCTGAACCAAACTACTAACCACTGAGTTCAGAATGGTGCTACCGATGTTGGCAAATGCTTCTCCAAGGCTTTGCGTGCCGTTAAGCAGGCCTGTGATAGCGTTTGACGCCCCGCCCTGAAGAGAGTCTATAGCGGTCGCAAGAAGTTCATTAGACTGACTCTGGCTACGGTAGATTTCCCATTGCGCGGCAATTCTCTGCTGCTCATACTCAGTATTAGCAGCATTCCGCAACGCCAAGCCCTGCTGCTCAGTAACTAATCTCTGTTGCTCGAACTGCTGTATGAGTGCGAGCTTTTGAGCGTTTTGATTGGCAAGTTGCTGGACAGGATCTACAGTGCCAACGGCTTCCTGCGCAGGCGAAACTGCCTGCTGCGCTCGGATTTTGGCAATATTGATCTGGTGTTGCTTCTCCAGTTGCTCAGCGGTTGCATCGGCCTGCTGCTGAGTGATTTTCTTAGCTGACAGCGCAGTCTTTAGATCCTCTAAATCCTGCTTGTAACTCGCGTTTTCCCGCGCTTCAGGCAGAATTTTTTCTGCCGCAGCTTGAGCGCGAATTGCATTGCCAGTGTCCCATTTGGCTGCGGCATATTCTCCAGCAAGCTTAACTTGCTCCGGGGTGGCTGATGACCCAAGGGATTGTTGAGCCGTCAGTATGGCCTGGTCTCTGCTTAACTGACGGGTCGATTCACCTGCCAGTTCAGACTGCTCTTTCAGTTTTGCCAGTTTTTCGGCTACTGACTCTGCCGATGATGCCGACCGTTTAGCTTGAGATTCTGCATCAGATGCCGATTTCTTTCTGGCGTCTTCGGCCTGCTGGAGATCGAAGTTCTCCCCTGCAAGGCGTTTAGCAGCTGCAATCTGATTCGGGTTGCTGGTTACCTTGGCTTGCTCCATGCCAGCCTTAGTGACAGCGCGAAGGCGTTCATCCTGAATTTTAAGCAACTCATTTTGCTGCTCAAGCCCCAAGATCGCCTCATCACCTTTCGGGGTCGCTGGGGAAACCTGTAGTGATTTTGGGTTGTAAGTCTGACCAGCTTGGCTGGCACGGTTGATCTCGTCAGCAGTTGTGCCAAATGCTTTCGCAACTGCACCCTGAACTCTCTCGAGTGTGGTGCCACGCTCAATTAGCTTGTCGTGAATGCCCATGGCTGTCAGCATGTTGTTGCTCAGCGTGACCTGCGCGTCGTCGCGTAATTTTGTGGTGTTAGCTAATTTGCTTTCGGTGTTTTCCAGATCACGTTGTTTCTGGTTAATCTGATCAGTTAGTTGGGCTGCACGCAATAACAGTCCGTTACCTTGCTCTATCGTGGTCCCGTACTTTTTCCCTGACGCCTCAGCCTCATCCCTCTTTCTGGTCAGTTCAGCGATTTCATCTTTGAGGTCTGACACAACATCTTGCTGGCCTCGCAATGCAGTATTTGCATCGGCGATCGTGCCACGAAGCGAGGTATTACTCATTGCCTTGAGCGAGTCGGTCAGGCGGTCTACGCCATCGGCGAAAGAAATCGCTTCCTGTTTCGCCTGTTGTGACTGCTGCCAGAAATAGAAGATTGCCGCACCTGCAAGCATGGCTACGCCTGCGGGTCCGCCGACCAGACCCAGTGCTCCACGCAGTAAGCCAAGAGAAGTTGAGGCGGCACGAGTGGCAATCAATGATGCTTCCTGAGATGCGATATACCGGCCATTGGCAGCCGTGGCAACGCCAGTTGCATCAGCAGCGGCAAGACGCGCGGCACTTACTGATGCCTCTGCCGAAGCAATAGCGGCTGCTCTGGCTTCTGCTGTGGCTGTTTCAGCCGCTGCAAGGCGCGCATTTAATGCTGCCGATGCCTGCTGTAACTGTGCCATGCGGGTAGCAGTGGCAATGCGCCCCTGATCAGTAATCTGAGCGCGTAAACGCTGAGTTTCTAACGCTTTCTCGGACTCAATCTGAGCAATGGTGGTACGGATTGATGCTGATTCTGCCTCCGCTAACTTCACTTCCGCCGAAACAGATGCCTGCGTGCTGCGCATGGTAGCCAAGCGACCTTCTGCTAGCTGCAGTGTCTGAATGGTTGCCGCCTTCTCAACGTTGGCGAGACGTAATTTAGCTGACGCCTCTAACTCAGCGTCTTTGGCAGCAACTTCGGATGCTTTAGCTGATGCGATAGTAGCAGCTGTATCTTTAAATTTTGCGGCAGTGGCCATAGCCAGCGCGCCAGCAAATCGACTACCCATAGCAACAGTCAGCGTCACAAGAGCTGCGCTAATGGTGTCGAGGTTTTGGGAGAGGGAAATGATCCCCGAGTTAAAAGCCTTAATGCCTGTGGATACGGTTGAGCTCTCACCAACGAACTTAGTGATGTTGTTGGTGGCGATCGTAAACGCCTGGCTCATTGTAGTCGCCGTATTAGAAAACTCTTTAGCGATTGCGTCGCTCTGTTTGAGCAGGCCGTTAACGACCACTTCAGTGGTTAGCTTTCCTTCGGCAGCCATGGCACGCAACTGACCAATGGTGACGCCGAGTGAATCAGCTAGTGCTACAGCCAGGCGGCTACCGTTCTCTGAAATGGAGTTAAATTCTTCACCGCGCAGAACCCCGGAAGCGAGCGCCTGGGATAGTTGCGTCATTGTAGAACTGGCTTCTTCAGTTGTGGCGCCTGAAACGGCCAGACCTTTATTGATGGTAGATGTCAGCGTGATCAGGTCTTTAGTGCTTGTTCCGGCGCTGCGAGTTGAACGCTCAAGGCGCCCGTAAAGGGTGGCGGTTGCTTCAAGTCCTGAACGTGTGCTTTGCGCTATGTCGAATACGCGCTGTGTCACGACAGCAAGTTGCTCTGTGGTGCGTACTGAGTTTATAAGCTTGTTATTGACCGTTACCCACTCATTCCCCCATTCCGCGACTTGGTGAACTGATAGCGCAGTAAGAAGACCTTTAGCAACTCCTGTCAGGCTTGAAACAGCACCTTCCATGGAAGAAATCGACTTTTCTGTTTTGTTAACGTTGGCTTCAAGCCGACCCATGCTGCCGCTCATACCGCTTAACGCAGCATCGACTTCTCTCCGCGCAGCGATGAGATTAGCCGTCTCCATATCAACTTCATAAATGATACTGCCTGCGTTGTATGCACCAGCCATCATGATCTCCAGGCAATAAAAAACCCCGCCTGAGCGAGGTTATGTGTTCGATACCGAATTTATATTTTCGATTTGCTGACCGAGTAAGATTCGACTGTACCGTTATGTGTTTTGACTGTGAGCACCTTTGCATCTGCGCCGAAAGCGCTGCCTATGCTGTAAGTCCACATCATCAATTCGTTACCATCCGAATCAACGGTGGTGGTAGATGGATTGCCAAAATAGGAGATCACTTCTTGCTTCGTGGTTTCTCCTTTGTGAACGCTTGCCAGCTTCGACTCATCAAAGTTTGTGCCGGTGTAAACGCAGCCAGAAAGCAACGCCGCCGCCATTGCGCCCAGAATTAGTTTTTTCATTCCCATATTTCCAAAAGTAACAGTGGGATAAATCCTAGCATCAATAAAGTGCAATGACATGCAACTGTTCAGGCATTAGCCTTTGCGAGCTTCCTTGCTTTCTTAGCCAGGTAATCATCGGCAACTGCGTCATACTCTTCTTTCGTGAAACCTTTCTGATCCGGAAACTTTGCGGCCAGCAGCATTTGAAACTCGGTCATCGTGAGTTTTTCAGCCTCATCGCGACTCATTTCCAAATGAGTGCGTGCTGCACTGATGTATTCGAAAGCATTGAACTCTGAGGATGCTTGCCCGCCTTCGTGCCGCTGGAGTTTGCGAACTTTAGCTTTTCCGATGATTCCGTGCTGAATAAGTGATTGGGCGATTAGGATCATGTCACCAACCGGCATAGTCCCCTTTCGATATACAAAAGACCATTTACCCGACTTTCCAACTCGCAATTCGCCAATCAGCGGGCTTGGGTCTTGATCTGTGCAGGCAGTCAGCACGCTAATTGCGGCGTATACCGATTGCTTACTGAATTGAGGGGATGCCAAATACTTACTAAGCCATTTTGGCACGCTGCCATAAGCATCAATGGCTTTGCGCATCAGTGACGAGAATTCATCGTTATGCAGGTAATGGAATGCCTGGACAACCTCTTCCGGATCACCAATTTTCATCATGTTGATGAATGAAGGCCTGAAAAAGTAGTCACGGTCGCTGACTGACACAAGGCATTCGCCGATTTCTTTTGCGGGAACCATATTGCCTCCATAAATATTATCAAGGGCTGATAAACAGCCCTTTGGAATGTTTACGAAGCAGTTACTGTTACAGCGGATGTTGCAGTGAAATTACCGTCATTGGATTTGAAGGTGATCGTTGCGGAGCCAGCAGCCACAGCGGTAACAAGGCCAGTGCTGTTCACCGTTGCTTTGGTAGCATCTGAAGTTGTCCATGTGCCGGAGCGATCGGTTGCATCTGTTGGCTGTACTGCGCCAGTCAATTGACGGGTCGCGCCAACAGCGAGTGATGCCGTAGCCGGTGTAACCGTAACGCCAGTTGCCGGGATTGTTTCGTCAGTGTCTAGCACCTGAATGGTCGTCGCATCGCCCACTTTGAACTCTGTAGTAAATGTCACGATGTCATTCGTGCCGCCGTCAGAACTCAGCGCGGTAACAACCATGTACCCCTGGAATGTGACTTCGCCATATTCCATGCGAACCCAGATGCCTGGCTGGCGGCGCGCTTTAAGTTCAGCAGCAAAATATTTGATAAAGCGACCAACGCCATACTGATCCAACTTGCTCTTCTTGCGCACCTCACCTTCAAAACTGATAGTGAAGTCAGAGTTGGTGATGATGCTCTCAACAAAGCCGTCGCCATCATCAGCATCTGATGTCACCGTATTGGGCGAGAAGTCCCACCCCTTGCTTGTACCCGCCGCCAGTGATTTCCATTCCGACTCCTGCGGCAGCACATCGCTGCAGCCATCGGCAACTTCAAGCACAATGGCGCCACCGAACAAACGTTCGTTGCTGTTCTGGCATTCAGCCATGTTTAATTCCTCTTTAACGTTTATCTAGCTGCCGAATGTGGCAACAAACTGAAGCCGATAGACCAGGCGGCCTTCGGTTGTTAGGACGGGGGCTGGAATGCCTCCGAGGTTTTCCAGATAGCCAACGCAAGAGTCAGCCATTGGGTTTTGCTGAATGTAATCGATGATGTCCTGTACGCGTTGATCCGCTATGCCATTCGCACTCTTAGCGCCAATCACATCAACTAGAACATGATAATCGCCCCCTAGTTGACTCCTGATGTTTCCGCCACCATTTGGCCTGAACACCATGAAAGAATCGGTCAGCTTGGCTGTGTCGTTCCACATCAGCAATTGCGTGATGAAGCCAGCCGTTAACCCGGCATCAACGAAGTGATTTCGCACGCGCGTATGCATTGGAGGGTTCAAAGTGACATCTCCCTTTGTACAACACGGTCAATTACATCGCGGCTGTCTTCGAACCCTTTGGTGAGGAACTCTTTCTCAGCCGTGGCGCGCCGGAACTGCTGCGGGTATGCCGGATCATGAACGTAGGCCGCGTATTCCGCCGTATAACCAACACGCCCCGTATAGCGGGTGCCATTCACTGTTAGCTCCCGGAACTGGCTATTCAGCAAATATGACGTATCAATCGGCGTATAGATGGCAGCCTGAGAAGCGCCGACAATCATTGCGCTGGTAAGCGCCCTGACCACCTTCCGATCCTGAATGTTGTCGATAGCGCGATTCACGTTGCGTGAAACCTGCTTGATGCCTTTAACTTTCACGCCCATGCTCACACTCCCGTTATGATCGCCCAGTCGTCAGCGGTACGCTCAAACGTGTCGGCGTATTGAATTGACTGCATGATTTCATCAGCGCCGGCCGCGATGGGATCCGGCTCAGTCGATGCACCAATCAGGATGTAGTCACCAGCGTTAGCCAGCGCATACTCAGTCCAAATAGTGTTCTTCACTACCTTCTCGCCGCCGATTACCCCTAGCCGCTTACTCAACCCACCCTGATAGTCGCAGGCAATCACCAGCGGCTCAGACCAGCCAAGAGAGTCGCCGTACTCATTCAGTCCCAAAGGTTTCCAGATGGTCGCCTGAGCCGTGTATGACCAACTGGCTAAAGATGACATGTCATTTCCTCCAGCTCGTCACGGTGCCCTTCTGAGCGGCAATGCGAGGGCAGTTAATCACCCACTCACCGCTGCTGTTCACATAGCCGGTTGTCTGTCGACCATTTGAAGTTGTCACCCAGACGCGCTCGAATGGCTTGGGTAATTGTGATGCCGGCAGCCAGCTCATTGTCGCCCACCACACATGCATCCGCCCTTCGCTATCCAGATGCCTGCAAAGGACTGCTGAGTTGGGTCGGCGGGTATCAATGCAGTGGCACACCCGTTTTTGTCGAGGCCGCGCAGAAGTCCAAGCGAACCCTTCCAGCGATCTGCAAATGAGCCGTACCGGAATGACCTCGACGCGCCAGATGGGGCTGACTGAGAGCTGATATATTTATCGCCCTGCGCCAACGCCATGAGCCCAATTAAATAGCTCTGGATTAACAGAGCGGTTGCAGGAGAATAATTCGCAGACAGACACGTCTCGATGCTATTGGCCTGCTCTACCAAAGCACTCAGGATGAATGAAGGCAGGTTTATGCCGACACTATCAAGGTACTCTTTGGCTTGCTCGCTAGTTACCATTCAAGCCCCCAAAAAGAAAAACCCGCCGAGGCGGGTCTCACATCACTGATGTCTGGCAAACTCTCCGTGTGACTTTTCACGGAACTCAATCAGCCAAGCCTCAACCTTGTCACGGTGTTTTGACTTTTTGCTGAAAAGCTTCCCGTTAACGATCACCTGCCCAATCCATCTGTCTCGCGAACCTTCATAAGAAAGCCCTTTCACGCCAGAGGTATTGGTGCATAGCTTTTTAGCGTTCCATTGGTTTTCAGCCTTGGACGCCAACCGCAGGTTTTCCAGTTGATTGTTAATGCGACTGCCATCGATATGGTCAACCTCTAAGCCTTCAGGTATTTCACCATGATGGAGAGACCAGATGATGCGATGTGCCCTTAACAGTGATTTACCTATCCTCACATGGTAATAACCGTTCTTTTTATTCAAGCCGCCGGCTACATCTCCTGCTTTTACAGCCCGGCGATTGACCTTCCATCGAAGACCAGAACAAGAAGTTGGATCGTACTCAAGGAGTTCAGATAAAATGAGATTAGCCATTGCTACCTCCGAACAGGTAATGATTGGTTAGAGTCGATGTCATGTTAGCGCATGCATCGGCTCGCCTATTTTATCACCTACACGCTCGGTTAGCAGCAATGTATCCCTTTGCTAGGGCATAAAAAAACCGCCAGCGCGGCGGTTGTTATTCAGCGGTTGGGAAAAGCTTTTCCAGCTCACCGTCCGGCAGCAGCTCTGCCAGCTTGTCAGCACCGAGATTGCCTTTGTACTCAATACCCAGTTCATCCAGCCGCTTGGTGATGGCATCTTTGCGGGCCTGCTTGTCTGACGTGGCGCTAGGTGTTGCCGGAACCAGCTCAGCCGATGCTTTGTCGGAAAGCTTGCGGACGTGAGGCTTCAGTGATGGATGCACTGTTTCAAGCTTCACCACGTCACCCTTTGCCACGCCGTGCCACGGCTTAATCACTTCGTATTTATCAGCCATGATTTCTCCTTAAGCCAGGTTCGCGCCGTAGACAACGCCGGACAGGCCTTCGCCGTCCTTCTTAATCTGCAAACCTTCTGCAGACATGATCTGGAAGTTGTAATTGCTCTGCGGCATTGGACGCGGGAGCGGCACAGTACCAACAGCCATACCAACCAGCGGAGAAATGACGTCCTGACGGCGCTGGTAGCCGAAGAATTCATTGCCGGTAAGTGCGAAGGTCGGGGTGATTTCTCGGGCAGGAATGAATTTAGCGATCGCATCCAGCACGGTGCCGTTTACAAAGGCATTCGAGCCGCTGCCAACTTCAATGGTGTAAGGCTTGGACATGTTCGCCCAGATTTCGGCGCTCACCCACAACTTGTCATAAGCAGCGACTTTGTTGCGGCGAGCATTGAGACCAAAGGCACCAGTTGGACCGAAGAAGGCCAGCATCTGAGCCGGGGTAGCCGTAGTCAGATCGATATTTGCACCGCCAGCGCCGCTTCCGAGGTTGATCTTGGAAGTGTTGCGGTGGTTGCGAATGCCCTGGCCTTTCATACCATCGACGGAGATTGCGTCACTGCCATTGAGGTAGTAATCCACGCGCTTTTTATGGAACTTACGCAGCTTGGCGGCCTGAGAATCAAGCGCCAGATCGATACCGACAGTGCTCAGGCCAGCAGCATGACGCCAGTTGACGCCGTAACCAGCAGTAAAAACAGGAATCGGGTCGCCATCACCATCGTAATCAGTATGGTCGAATGAATATGGTGCCTGACCATCAATGCTGATGGATACGTCATCTGCGATATCGCCTGATACGTTATACATTTTCGCAGTCTTGCCGATAGGAAGAACGGTCTGAACGCCCATCAGGTCGTTGATGATTTCCATGCCATCTTCCTGATCGCGCATCTGAATAATCTGGCGGTCAATCTCAGCCCAGAACTCGCGGGTAAAGCCGCCGATGGCATTCGCTGCCAGCATTTCATGCGTCATGCGCGTACGAAACGCGTTAACCATCATGTCGTGCTGAGCATTGAAGATGTCACGGTTCGCCCACAGCTCGTTCCAATGTCCGCGCAGTCGGCTGTTAGCAGCCAGTGTTTCAGCGGTAAAATACATTCTTATTCTCCTGATTAAGCGCCAGCAGCTGCGGCAACGGTGCCGACGCGCATACGCACGCGGATAAAGTCGGTAGAGCTTGCGGCGATAGTCGCTTCATCCTGGCTGTAGCCGATAACCGAATCGGTATCAGATGTCGCTTTGGTGAACTGACCGTTCGTGCCAAGTTTGATCGGGTCGTCTTTGCCATAGGTGCCTGCAACGCACAGTAGCGCCAGCTCACGACCTTCTTCCACGTAGTTACCTACAGCGGAGTCGCCAGCCGGTACGGCTTCGGTGATTTTCAGGCCCTGATGGTATGCAACGTCAATGATGTAGAGACGACCAGCCAGCGCGGTAGCCTGCGCAAACTCATTGTCGTCGTTGATGACAGCCGCAGTACCCGGCAGCAGAGCTGCAGCAGTAACGCGGGTTTCGGTCTTGTACAGAGACTGACCGTCGATATTAACGCGACGATAACGTGCCATTACGCAGCACCTCCGAAGTAAGCAGCCGGATCCGGTGCGCCGGTCACTGGTGGGTTTTTGGCACTGTTGGTGCCGATGTGGGTAGCTTCACCCAAAGACTTAAACATTGCGTCCAGCGCTTCACCTGAAAGAGCATTAGCGACGATTTCGCCATGTACTGCGGCGACAGCATCACGCTTGGTTTTCTCTTCAGCGCGTGAGTTGGCGGTCAGTGAATCTGACAGCGTTTTCTGATTGGCCTGGATGCCTGCCAGTGCTTCAGTAATGGGCTTCAGTGACGCTTCGTTATTAGCAGCGATAGCGCCGCTGACGATAGTGCCAATCTGTTCCAGTTCTTCTTTGGTTAAAGGCATATCGCCCTCCGTTTGGTGGTTTGTTGCAGGAGCATCCTGCGGTGTGAAAAGGGATTTGACTTTGTTGGCTACGATGGCGACCCATGATTCCTGGCGGGCGACTTTTGAGCCGGTATCGTCAAAGGTGATCTTGCCGCCTTCGGTGGTGTAACCGTAAACCTGCGCATCGCCCCCGTTACGGATGACGATCGCCTGCGAATCAGTGAAGTCAGCAATCCAGGCATAATCGTCCGGCCCGGTTGCAAACTTATCGCGTGCTGCCTGTTCAAGGCGGTGCTCACGTTCGCGGCAGGACTCGCCAATCAGTGCGCCAGAATTGGATTGCAGTGTTTTCGCCTGGTCAGCGTTAACCATCAGGCCAACACCCTGCTCGGGCTGCGCTGCGCCAACCTCATGCAGCAGAATGGCGTCGTGGTCCATCATGTTAATCTTCGCGACCCACTCAATGCCCTGCGCCTTCTGTTCTGCGCTGGACTCCAGTTGATCGAGAAAGACAGCAACACTGGTGTGGATCGGGGGGACGTCATCGCCACGCTCAATAGCGGCAACGCGCTCAAGCAGCTCCCGTCCGCCTTCACTCTGGTTCGCTACGGTGGTATCAACCCACTTCTCCGCATAAACGCGGTTGCCGGACTTCTTAACGTTGCGATTCCATGCGCCAATATGACCGGCGTTGATGCCTTCAGGCGAAAAGGCCGAGACAAATTGACCGTCTACAGTCGGATGACCGAGCGGCGCCAGCGTGCCTTCCAGCCCCTGATAATGTGCGTCGATTTCAGATGCCGGATACAGGCCGCCGTTCATCACAACGTTGGCTGGCAGCGTGTAACTTGGCAGCACCAGATGCGGCCGACCGTTATACGTTTCACGGCGAATAGCCTGACTGTTCACCCTGGTGGTGACGTTGACCTGCATAGTCATGGTTATCTCTCGATTAAGCCGCGTGCTTATGGTCGCAGCAGTGATGTGATTTATTGGTTGCCATGCGTTTTCCCCATGTCTGGGTAAACTCTTTTTTGGCGATATCGATTACTGAGGAATTGAGCGGCACACCCTTCTCATCAACCAGCACAGTGACCTGAGAGCATTTGCAGTTGCTTGCGATTATTTCATTGGCTATCATAAGGCCTGACACCTCTTCGAGATCATAAACATGACCTTCAAAGAAATACCTCTCGACACTGACAACATCATCAATCTCTATCAGTCCGGCCTCTCTGAGCAGGCTATCTCCAGAAAGATTGGCGCTTCCCGAAGTGCTGTTAAGCGGCGACTCGAATCTGCAGGAGTTGAGCGTAGAGGAAGAAGCACCGCAGCCATTAACCGGTTCTCGGTTGCCACTCCGGAAGAAAGGCGTTTGCTTACTGCCTCCGCTATCAAAGTCCGGAGAGGACAGGTCGATAGCGATGAGGTCAGAGAAAGACGTTCCCTGAACCAACGCGCTGACAGAGTTGGTATGTTTGAGAGCGAAATAATCGAGCATCTTGCTCGTATGGGTGTCGCATGCAATGGTCAGTTGCCGGTCGGACCTTACAATGTTGACCTCTCCATTGCAGGAACTACCGTCGCCGTGGAAATCTACAGCACTCACCCCTCTAAGGATCGAATGACCAGACTCCACCAGAGAGCTAAAGACATCCTGAACTGCGGATACTCTATGCTGGTCGTTCAGGTCACCTACCCCAACAGAATTTTCGACATTGCTGCTGTATGCAAAAAGATTGTCTCTTTCCGTGACTTCGTTCGCGGCAATCAATCCTCTGTCGGTCATTACGGGGTGATTAGGGGTAACGGTAAGGTTGCGACCACTACGAGTCACAAGCTTGACGACCATCCCCTTGTAGTAAGTTTTTGAACCAGCCACAAACCTGCCTTGCACTTCTGTGTCAGGCAGGTAGCAGTTGATCGCGTTACCGTTGATGCTGTACCAGTCGCGGACATCTTCTGAGGTATAGAGGTTGCCGTGGCGTAGTGCGTGCGTCCGGCGGGTTGTGGCGCTCAGGGCAGACAGATGAAGCAGCCTGACGTTCAGGCCCAAATCATCTTTGGCTGAGTCATGCTCATCCCATCTGGCACGTCGTAGCGCGGTGGTGATTTCCGTCCTGGCTATGCGGTTAGCCCGCCCCTGCTCAATACCTATCTGGTCACGCAGCCGTCTGGCTATTTCTTTCGGATTCTGTCCGCGCCCCATTCCATCGGTCAGGATTCGCGACAGGTCTTGCTTAACATCCGCAGCCAGTCCTTTCATCTCTTCAAAGGTGCGGGCTCTCACCAGAACTAACCGGCTTTGATAGGCATCACTGAGAAGGATGTCCTGCACACTGCCGCGATCGGCTTCGTACGCGGGAGATTGCTGAGACAGGTTGGCAAACTCCTGCGCCGTGCCACGCTGATAAGATGGAGAAACATAATCCTGAAACAGCCACGGATTGAACTCGCCGCCCTGCAGCAGGATTTCATCAACGAGTGAATCGCCGTTTTGCAGCAGCATTGAAAGCAGGGTTGGGTCTAACTGGAAGGTGTAACGCTGGTTTACTGCTGGCTCTGCCGGGATGCGGTTAAGGAGTTCGATGTATCGCGTGCTGATTTGCTTAAGGCGCCTGCCGTATTCTCGCATTGCGCCGCGCTCAAGGCGGTCAACGCCGGTCGGGTCAAGCTTGTTGCCGGGCAGGATTGCTGGCTTTGCCTTCTTCTTCAGTTTCGCCATCTTCCTCATCCTCTGGTAATGGCTCACCGCCGCCCGGTTCATATCCTGCAGCAACGCGAATCTCATCAACCGTAAACACCTGCTCACCTGAGGCCAGAGATGTTTGGTTGATGTTGCTCATCTTCGTTGCGCTATCCAGCTTGTCTGATGGTGACTGCTCGTTTAGCTCATCCCATACGATGCTGAATTTCGCGACCGGCTTGATTACCTGCAGAGATGTGAGCTTGTCGACCATGTCCTCAATATCAAACGACAGGTCACCACGTCGCGACTGGCAGCGGCTGTTGAAATAAATCTGGTCTTCAGTGCTGGCTCGCTCACCTGACTGGTTGCCAACGATGATGCGTGATGGAATATCTACCGAAGCACTGAAGGTCTTTAGGTTGACTTCATAGGTCGGCGAAGGGTCAGAGACGGCGTTAACCATCGATGTGACCTGCGCGCCCTGCGTAATCAGCAGCGTGTCGTTGCCGCGGTTAATCTCTCTGGCTGCTTCGTTGTAGCGTTCCTGAAGCTCATCAACTGTGACGCCATACACCGAGGCCAGATTGTTAAAATCGATGTCTTTGTCGAAGTTAATATTCTGCTGACGTGCAGCGTTCTTCAGGAATGACTCACCTGAACCACCCTCGACCTTTTCAAGACTGACGCATGCGTTATAGCCAGGCTCAAGGAAGCCAATTTCGTCTTCTGACATATCGCCGATAATCAGCACGCGATCAGGATGAACGTTGCGCTGAGCTGTGCTGCCATCAGAAAGAGATTCGGTGTATTGCCACATTGTGATGGCACCGTTTTTATCCCGGCCGCCTACCTTCAATGCGCTCGCCCAAACCGGCGTTATCTTTTGTAGTGCTTTGCCTTTAACAGCTGGCTCATCCCACTTCTTGCTGTCTTTGATGTGAAGCAGGATGCCGGCCCATCGACCGACAAGGCGGCGAGCGTCGGCTTTGGCAAAGGTGCGCCAGAAACGGTGAGTGAATACCTGATTGCTGGTTCGCTCCCATGCAGTGATCTCTCGCGAGTCGTCTGACTGCTCACCCTCAACAACCTGTGGGTTTGTCTTCCAGCAGTTTGTAACCAGCTTATTAACCGCCCCGTGCGCAATGCCGCCGCGGCGATAGAGCTTGTACAGATCATCGAATGTCAGTTCTTCTTTGAAACCGTACTCGCACCATGCGCTCTCACGTTTCGCATCCAGCCCCATGCCGGGGCTGAATGCCATTGCGCGCGCACGGGCAAGCCTGACGTCATTCAGCGCGTGATTGACGGCTAGTGTTAATTTGTCAGTCATGGTTTGTCCGTTGGTGAGTTATCTGCCTTGCAGGCGTTTTGGGAGCATCATGCCCATCGGTTGAGCACCGCCTAACTCGGTTAGCGCGTAAACCATCGCATCTAAGCGATCGGGGGATTTCTTAGCGGTTGCCGGCACATATTCCATTAACTGGTTTTCCAGCACATAGAGATTGCCCTGATTAACAACGCGCCCCCGTTCATACAGCGCTGAGATAGGCTCAGCACGCGCATACTTACCTTTGCTGGCATGCACGCGAATGACTCGCCCTTTGAATCCAGCATTGCGCAGAGTTTCCTCTGCCATGTCGCCGCCTTGGTTGGTTTCGATAACGATCGCATCAGCGCTATGTTCCTCATAAGCAAACATTGCTTTCTTAGCCCAGCCAGCGGGAGAGAACTTGCCACTATAATCAGCGTCTACTGAGTATTGCTTCTTATCTCCTGCTCCATATGCGCTGGCAACAACGATTCCTGACTCATCGCTCTCTTCGCTATTTGTAGCCTGCGGGTCAATAGCAACGACTGTGCGAACCTTGTCGAAACGGATCTGAAGCTCGTGCGCAGCCGTAATCATCGATTCCGTCCACAGCGCCCCTTCAGCATTGAAGCGCCGTGGCTTTTGCATGTACTGAGCTTCAGCGGTGCGCCGGTGAGAAAACAGCGATACTCGGTGCGATTCATTGTGCTTAAAGGGCCACAGCCAGCCATCAGGCAGGCCGTGTTCAATCGGTATTGCGTGGGTGTTGTCCGGGTACTGCTCAGTGTAAGACTGGCTGTTGTCGATGATGACCGGCAAATTGAGGTGATGCCACATCTCCCCGCTGCCACCACGAAGCAGGTAGCCGCTCAGGTCGTGATAGTGGATGCGCTGCATAATCACGATCATCGGCGTTGTTTCAATTGCCAGACGAGATTTGATTGTTTCGTTGAAGCGATTGTTCACACCATCACGAATGGTTTCGCTGTATGCATCATCTGGCTTTACTGGGTCATCGATTATCAATGCGCCCTGCCATCCCGGCTCCATATGACCGGCACGAAAGCCAGTTACCTGACCGGCAGCGGATGATGCATAAACGCCGCCGCCAAACTCGTTCCACCACATCGCCTTACTGTCTGCATCATCGCGTAATTCCATAGGCCACATCGACTGATAGGCTTTTGAGCGAATCATGCCGCGGGCGGTTGATGAGTTGAGCAGTGCCAGATTATGCGAATATGACAGATGCATGAATCGGGCGCGATTGTTCAGCGTCAGCCCTCGCCCCATCATATTGATGGTTGCCAGCTCGGTTTTGGTGTAGCCAGGCGGAACGTTGATTATCAGGCGGGTTATCTCCCCGCTGATTACGCGATCGAGCGTTTGCTGAATAACTTTGTGGTGTGGCGCGACAATCATCTTGCCGCCGGTGCGCTGCTTGAAGAAATAACGAGCGTAATACAGCCCATCCTCTTCACACTCTAAGCGTCGCGCATAATTCTTCTGCTCAGCAGTCGTCATCCTCCAACATCTCCCGCCGGGCAGCTTTATATTCGTCTTTGGTCAGCGTAGTCACTTCAATCGGGCCGCCGTTCTTGCCGGTGTGCTCATGCGACGCCTGCTCTTTGAAAGCCATAACGCTGATGTGCTTGCCAAGCAGCTCAAGGTTTTTCACCTTATCGGGCCACTTAATCTTCTTGAGAATGTTCTCCATCGTCGTTTCATCGAAGTTGGTGACGGTGGTGAGGATATCCAGCCCGCTTAACGTGGTGCGCCATACCTTCGGCCATTCGTGAACCATCTTCAGTCCACCGTCATCTTTCAGGATGTCGAGAACGTCCATCTCGTCGATTTCAACCAAGCGGCGGAGCACGTAATCCGAGTTTACTTCTACCCTTTCGTTTCGACTTGATTTAAGTTCTATGATGCGTTGCGCAATATCAGGTTTTGACAGGTTTTCAGATCCGGTGCGGTTTGCAGTCTTTTCGCTGTACCCCGCCCGAATGGCCGCTTGCGTGGCGTTCAAATCGATGAGGTACTCGCGACAGAACATTTCTTGTTTGTCGGTGAGCGCCATGTTTTATTCCAAGGAGCAAGAATGGTTGATGTGATGCATTATGAAGTTGTCAAAAAGCATGAAATCGTAGGTGATCATCTGATTGCCTACTTGTTTAGAAGCGATGGTGGCAGATTCTTCTCTGCCGTACGATCACCTGATGATGTTCAGCTGGAAAAGGGCGACGTGATAAAGCATCACGTTGGGAACATATGGAAATCGGCTGACGGCAGCCAATTAAAGATTGAAGGCGATATTGTTTGCTCAAATCTTGAAGAGGCCGAACAAAAATTCCAAGAGCTTATAGCCTGAACCATTATCAAAGCCGCTCAGGGAGTGGCTTCTGTAATGTAGACAATAAAAAAACCGCCCGTAGGCGGCTTTGGCAATGGTCAATCCATCAATCCATTTCTGTGTTCTTGGCATTTTTCATGCACATGCCCTTCAAATGAATTAGGCATCCTATCGCGTATCATAGTTTGGAAGCCGCCCTGACCTGTATCCTGAAGATACTGAGCGAGAGTAAATTCTAAGGTATCAATTTCAACAATTGAGCTGGGAGCCGATGTGGCGCTTTGTTGATCATCAAGAACCTTAACTATAAATTTATCATCGGCCACTCTTATAACGTCATACCTTACAAGTCGCGAGTTCATGCCCTTATCTATGTAGTACGTTTTTATGTTTGTATGCATCATTATCAATTTCTCCTGAGTGGTTGATTATCTACTCTCAGAAGGTAACCGATTATCAAAGCTGTTTCATTGCCATGCGTCAGGCACACTCGTAAATGCGCCTTGTGATGAAAGCCGTTGTGAAAGTGGCTCTCTTTTCCTTTGATAATCAGCGGGCTCATTTTTGAGCCGGCTATGCTGCCAGCGTGTGCTGCTCTTCAATCAGTGGCTGGCGATGGTTACGTTCGAACATGCCTTTGAGCACTTCTTTGCGTTGTTCGAAGTCCCAACCCATGCTGATGAATACCGTATTGGCGCGTTGCAGTTCTGTTATGCAGTGAATCTGCTCCGGCGTCAGGTAATCGCGGATGGCTTCTTTCTTCCCGATCTCGTGATACACGCGAAACTTAGCTGCCGTCATTCCCAGCGCCAGGCGGTTAATCAGATCGGCTTCATTGCTGAAGTGATGCGGGGCTATCTGCTTACCCTGGGCTTCGCGCTCGTGTTTAATAGCGTCAGTCATGGGCTTGTATTCGAGGCGGGCAGAATTCCGGTCCATCTTCTGTGCGGCGAGAGTGCTGCGCATTTTGAAGAACTCAGCAACCAACCGCTTTTTAAATGCTCGCACCACATCGTTATTACGCATGTAGGTGATCAGCAGCGTGGTTTGCTGCTCATTCAGTAAGGCAATGCGCAATGGCTTGCCGCCAGACTTACGGATTTCAAATCCGACAGTTCCAAACTCTTCAAGGTCTGTTTTATTACGGTCAACCAGCTTAATGATAGTGTCATGATCTCGCCCCACCCCGTCCGCTATTGCTACGGTGTTGGTGACCAGGTCGAGCTTCTTGATTTCTACTAATTGCATTACGGATACCTTTTAGAAAGATGAGCCTGTTCGCACAGAAAAGCCGCCCCGAGAGGTCCGCACCTATACGGCATTTCTCAGGCTCAGCTTTCTGAAAGACTCGGGAGTGATATGCGCTGCGACGCGCGGAGGTTTGTTGCATAAAAAAGCCCCGCACAATGGCGAGGCTGATATTGCTCTGTTAGCTGAAGTGGATCTTCTTGGGGTTTGTCACCTCAGGCACTGCTCCCGGATGTACTGCTGCAACCCGGCTATTTGCTTTCCGGCGACTTCGATTCGCTCTCTGAGGGTGAAATAATCCCGTTGAGCGGCGTCAGTAAGTCGGGCGCTGGCTGCATCATCCATGCCGGAGGTGCCGGAGGAGGATTGTTTCTGGCAGGTGGCGTTGAGCTGCAACCGGCGCTTGCCAGTAGCAACATCATCATGCAACTGATCGATAGTGGCTTTAGCATCAGCTAACTCCTTCGTGTATTTGGCATCAAGCGCGGCAACATCACGCTGACGCACTTGCATGTCATCAATCGTCTGTTGGCGCTCGGTTGCAAGGCTGTCAGCACTAACGTATTTACCGTGGTAGTAAATGGCTAGCCTGCAGACCAAAACCAGAATCACAATTAAGACGCCGAACAGCATGGTTCGCCAGCTAAATGGGAAGTTGATCATCACTCACCTGCCGGCGCAGCCTGAATTATCACTGTTCCGCCTTCCTTGTTAGCTTTATCAACAGCACTAGGATCGATTGCTATTGAGCACTGCTTGCTGGAGCGGAGGAACTCGTTTTCTTTCTGCAATGAGTTAGCTCGGGTCTCGGCGGTAGAGCGCCTGCGGCTTTCTTCATCGAGCGTTGTTGCCAGGCTATCGAGTCGCTTCGTAATCGGCCCTAAGCCCTCAGCAAACTTCATATTCCGCTCATTCGCCAGAATGAATTGCTCACGCAGACGGTTGTTGCGCTCTGTGAGGTTGGCGTTGTCATACCAGAGCTTGCCAACGAAACCGATGATGATTACCGAGAAGATGACGGGGATGAACCGGCGATATCTCGCCATTCTCGCTTTACCTGTCATAGGAGCACCTGCTCTGCAATCCGTGTGCGCGCAATGCGATCTGCCAGGCCGTTTGTGCCGCCATTAATACGGCGGGTAAGCCCGGTCACGTCAGATGCATCGGCGAAGCGGTTGCAGTCGTTGGCCTGCCAGAACCAGCCAGCCGAGCGCGCGGCATTGACGTCTTCCAGCAGTAAATCGGGATTAGATAGAAGCGGCAGGTTTAATGCTTTACCGCAGGCTGCGTAGTTATCGCGGAAGGTAACCTGTTTCAGCCCTCTCCCGCGATATTTCCAGCCATCTCCATTCAGGTTGTTACCATAGCGTCCACCGTAAACGATATTGGCAATGGCAGCCTGCCGCTCCTGCGATAAGGCTGGCTCACCTGACTTGCGGCCGAGCTGCTCACGCTGTGCAGCAGTAAGACGGGATGCGAAGATTGCCAGTCCGGCAACTGAGTAGTTCAGGCTTTCGCTGATTACAGTGAACCCGCCTGACTCCGTACCAACCTGTGCAATGAAGTAAGCCTGGCGTTTTGGTGTGTCAATGCCGAACTCTTTCATTGCCGCCAGAACGTGCGGATACCAACGACTGGCGAGCGCATCAGAAATAGATGCTGCCTTTTTAAACTGGTCTCTGGTCATCATTCAGCAACTCCCGAATCTCCTGAAGCTTTCTGCAGGAAACGCTTTTCAAGGGTTTTAATCAGAGATGATCCGGACCAGCCAGCCATACCACAGATTGCGCCGGTGACTTCCTGCGGCCACTGCCAGTAAATGGCGAGCAGCATCATGAGGAATCCGGCAAACACGGAGACGATCATCTGAAGACACAGGGTGCGCCAACTGAAGGCGTCCCCGCTTAATACCTTGTAGGCGTATGCTGCTATCGACCCGAGGACTGTCATCCCCAGGGCGATCATGGCGGCGAATAAGCCCGGATCTGATTTATATGGCATGCGACGCATTCCTACCCCCTGATACGGGGACTTATCCTGTTTAGGAATTGATGACATTGTGAACAGAACAAGCCCGGTTAAACTTCCCACTGTCACCTGAGAAACCTTCCCGAGCTTTCCCGCCGTCTAATGCCCGACGCAGCCTTAGTTGATCACAATGAGAATCCCGCGATTGCGGATATCCACCGTAGAAAAAAGCGCCCGCGTAAAAGACACAGGATGAAGTGTGAGTAAATCCATTGGGCGCTGAAATGAAAAAAGGCCGCCCTAATGGCGACCCCTTGAAATAGTTTAGTGATGTTACTTATCCGCTACAGGGTATGCGCTGAATCTTATCCCCTGTGGGGTATAGAAATAAAAAAGCCCCGCCGACTGGTGAGGTCGCGAGGCTCTTTGGCATCCACATTTATGCAACTGACCGGTAAAGCTGCGATCTGTTCGCTTCCCTTCCCGATCATGCCGTTAATGTGCCAGGTTACATGCCCTTTGTCTTTGTCATTTCGTGCTATTTGTTATTGTCAGGCTGCAATTTTAAGAATCTCCTTCTCCATTTCTCGCTTAATTGCGTAAAACATTTCTCCTTCCAGTATATCCATCGCCCATTCCATTCTGTTTCGGGCCTCTTTCGGTGAGATGCTGCAGTAATAAATCAGGGATGAGCCGATATTTTGCACGCTCTTGCGCTTGCAGTATCGTAATCTGGCTACGTTCCGAAGCGGGTTATCCCTTCCGAATGTCTTTACCATGACTGATTCAACAAAGGCGGCATCATCTGATTCTTTGGCGAGAGCGATGATGTTTGCCGTTGATGACTGAGGGATAAGCAGGTCACGCGCCTTGCGGAATAACTCTTCACCACGCAGCCCTTCACAATGCAGCTGTGACACGATTTTCTCTATCTGCCTGCCCTTCTGCTCACTCCATTCACAGCGCATCATCAGGCGGCCAATTACATTAACCTCTGCACGGTCGTAATCTTCTCCGCCCAGGTGATCGCCCCATACGCCCAGCAGATGCCTGACCCATGCCTGCTGCGATTTGTTGATGGTCTTCCAGCCATTGCCGAATAACCGGCGCATATCCGCTGCTGTTCTGACGCCTGACAGCCTGACGATTTGCTGATAGTCACGCTCAATGCGCATGCTTAACCCCCATCATCTTCGCCGTGTTCCGGATTATCCGGTAGTTGATCTCGTACATGCCGCGCATCTTTAGAATGCGAAGGCGGAGCCACTTCTCTCTGAGGTATTCGGTCATTTTTGCCACCTGAGCGCCGCGTCAAGGTCTGACTGAGGGATTTCCAGCAGCGTTTTACGCTGTGCCGGGGTGATGTTTCGCATTCCCATAAAGACAATTCCAGACTGAGTGCGCACTGCTGCTACGTTCTTTGCTCGATACATGTTCAGCAATGCAAGGGTGTTTTGTGTACTCATGCTGCATACTCCATCTGACGTTTACGCAATTTCTCGTAATGACGTGCCCGCCGTGTGAATATTGCTTTCACGCGTTTCAGGTACTCGATATCGAATCTGCGGGGTGTATTGTCATGTTCGAGGCTATCAACGCGATGGGCGCCAATTTTCTCGATTAGGTTTATCCTGAATGGGATGAGATTCCCTGAGAGCTCGCGATTGCAACGAACGCAGCCCGCATGGATATTTAAAACGTTGTAACGAAGATGTGATGCCGAACCACGTGAGCGATAGTGACTCGCGTCTACTGCCCCGCCACGAACGCCGTAGTTAAGTGGCTTGCCGCAAGCTATGCATGGCCTCCCGAAATCTCGCCAGAAGATATAGCGATTAACCGCTACCTGAGCCTCTTTAGCCCAATCCGATTTAGTCTTAAGCTTTTCTGTTCGCGCGCGCAGAACATCCCGCTGCTCTTTCTCCAGGCGCTTTTGCTTGCGCTCGGATATCTGGTTAGCGAGTTGGATGGCACATTTGGGAGAACAGACGGTCTGGAGGCTATTGCGGGGTATAAACTTTTCAGGACAGCATTTGCATTTCTTCGGCTTCGGCTTGATGCCTTTAGCCATGTGTCAGCTCCTTTTGTCGCTCTTCTTCGTTCTGGAATTCATCGCCGTCGATTGGCATAAGGTGGCTGGAGAAGCAAAGTGCCCAGTCATTCTGGATGCTTCCATCAGCAAGTCTGACGCAGATTTTGTCGGAATGGATTAGCCACCTGCCCGAGCCACCGTTGTTAATTTTTTTATTCCCCGGCAGCGTCTCGATAACCCCTGCTGGAACAAATTTCACAGTTGTTACCACAGTTCCGATGGCCTCAGGGTCACCGCCGATTAGTATTGCCAGGCCACCAGGCTTTAACTCAGCCATTATCTTCCCCTCCGCACATGTTGAAGTTTGCGTCTTTCATCCAGCCTGCAGCGCAGGTATCGCATGCATAGGTTTCCTGCGGTGACAGGCGCGCCTCGCAACCAACGCAAACAGAAGCAGATTGCTCTCCATCGCCAGTAGGCAGACTTGATTGGGTTATCTCGTTCATGGTTCTCCCATTCGATATCGCATTCGCACTGCTCGCAGCTAATGGAGTAGTGATACTTGTCTTCTGAGGTGAGTGTTATGTGACAGCGGCAGCAGCGTTCACGCGGCATTTTCAGCCTCCAGATAACGCTCGAACCAGAAAATAATCGGATCATCTTTCATTGCAACAAGGCCCATTCTGACCAGTGCCTTACCCTTCCCCGAACGCAAAAATTCTCGACGGCCGTCATCAATAATGCGTCGATAATCTTCCAAGCTGTTGCAGTGCTTGTGCAGATTGCATGCGTGACAAGCAGGTACGAGATTTTCCAGCACATCCATGGCGGGGTTGAGCATTTTCCCGTCAAATCTTATTACCGGATTCTGGTGGTCAGCGTGCCATTTATCAGCAAGCTCGCAGCCACAATAGGCGCAGCGTCCGCCAAATTTCATGCGCAAAACAGCACGCTGTTTTGGTGTGAGTTTCATCTTCAGCTCCACATTGGGTTTTTATACTGCCTGCTCGGTATTGGCTCGTTCCGGAACTCAGGTAGCAGCGCGCTGACCAGCCAGAGGCGAGGGTCGGCGGAGAGTGTCTTTTGAGTTTTGATATTGCGAGAGGCGTAGCGGGAAAGGAGTTCGTTAGCGGTTTCTGTGTCTACAGGGTCATGGACGAACCAGGAATGGCGCATTTCCACCTCTCACTTTCGCTAACAGGTTGTCGAGCATTGCCATGTTGTAGCTGATGCCAAATCCAATGCTGAATGCGCCCATCCGATACTGGTAGTCATGGTCCGAAATGCCTAACCGCTGACGCTTGATTTTGTTGTTGTCGGCCATGCCATGCAGGGCGACCGTCACATTGATGCGCTTTGCCGATGCAAGCACGCAGACGCGATCGATAATCTCTTTAGATGTGTGCCATTCGTCGTCTGATAACACCTGATGAATTGCTGTAGTTAATTTGCTCATGCTGCACTCCCGAATCTTCCAGCCCACTCAGCAGCACGCGCTGACTCGTCGCTAAACCTGACGTTCTGCTCGGCACCGAAGGCATGGATTAAGGTGATTAAATCTCGCATCTCACCGACGCGCATTTTGCTTGTTGACTGGCCCAGCACCACAAAGCCGCCATTGATACCCGGCACCGTTTCCTGACCTTTCAGGCTGGCGCTGAATATGTGTTTCCAGCTCTCAGAGTCGAGTTTCTTCCTGTACCAGACAACCTGGCTTGATACGTCATGCAGGCAGGCCCAAAGCATGCGGTTTTGCGCAAGGCTTCTGGTGTCTTCCTGGATGGTTACCTGCAAAGGTTTGTCGGGACTGGCGGGGAGTTGCTGGATGGCGCTGATGCAGTTCTGTCGGATGTTGCTGTCTCTCAGTAGAAAACGTTGCGTCTCCACTGTTACCTCCCTTCGATTGTCTCCACGTAGTCATGGATGTTGTCAGCTGCGGCGCTCAACAACAGGTCAATGCTCTGCTTACTGTGTCCACCTTCACGAAGCATTTTGAGGGCTGTCAGTAGCGCTGAGTGTGAGTCTTTAAGGGGCTGATGCTTAGGTCTGAGGGGAATTACGTTGTTCATGGCTGCCTCCGGTGTTCATCTGTTTCGGGGATCGGGAATTCGCCAGTTGGTGATGCCTCGCAGCGAATGCACCACTTATTCCAGTACGGAAGGCTAGCCCGGAACCGGTCTGGAGGTTTGGGTATGCCGCAGCGGTCACAGCGACACAGCCGCTCCCTTTCCAGCTCATCGTTGTTTGTCATCGCCACCACCACTCAATACATAATCTGCCAATCCAAAAAGCTCGCATCGGGCCGTCATTCCAAATGGAGAAATATCCCCACTTCGATTTCTTATTCCAGCTGATACCCAGCCACCATCCGCCATGTCTTCCGGGAATCGCGATCTTCATATCACTGCTCTCCGTTCTGATTGGTGGGATGCTCCGGGATGATGCGGTAGGCGATGATGTCGCAAATGCTGTTGTGGTGCTTCCACTCCCAGCTTAATGCTCCTCGTGCCATGCGCTCATTGCCACTACGAAGCCTGACCTCTACGACTGACCGGTAGTCACAAGGACGCTCACCGCCGCCCCACTCAATCCAGCCATCACCCCGCTCCTGCTGCTCCAGTATGGGGAGTGCAATCTCAAGGGCTTGGAGGTAGATTTCCGAATCCAGCGCCAAGCCAAATACACGACGATTGCGTTTAAGGGAGGCGATGCGCTCTCTGCACTTCTCAGCGGTTAACTTGTTCATTGGTGACCTCTGCCCTGCTCTTTACTAATAAGGCGAACCATGTCGCGATAAATTATTGGGAAATGCCGGCAACTTCCGAAGTTGGTTTTCAGAAGGTTATTGATCAAAGGTTCAGGCTTGCTCCCTTTAATCCACCGCTTGAATAGCCATCTGCGCCAAAGTAACCATTTGATAAGAGGCATCAAAAACCTCCCCGTTTCTGACCATTGGCTGGCTGCTGCTCATCTTCAGCATCCACAATCAGGTCGTGTGCTTCACGCGCCAGCATGTCGATAGCGTTCAGGTGCGCCCGGAACTGCTCCGGCTTCAGGTCGCGCTTCTTAGCCAGGTCGATGATTGCCAGTTGCAGATTGCGCGCCTGACGCATCAGCGGCGTTGTGATTACCAGTTGAGTTACTTGTGTCATGCTGCACTCTCCCTTCCCTCAAGCCAGAAGAAAAATGCCCGGTCAACGGTGGCATCCTGATATCCAAGGTGCGATCGGGTCAGGTTGTGCCTGTCACCGTGAACGCTGCGATACAGACGCTCAAATCGGATGCGGTTCATCTCAGTCATGGCGCCCACCTTTCAGCCCAAAGCGGCGGCGAATGTCGGCAAGGTGGTCCAGTGCCTTCTCATTGCCGGTCGGAATGTGCAATTGAGGAATCTGCTTGCGCGGTGGCGGGATGATTTCGCCAGCCTCAATGCGGCGGGACATCTTTCGCAGCTCGTCGCCCAGGCGCTTTCTACACTCTGAATCAGTCAGGTTAAATGATCGCATCTGGTTATATACCGCCGTCACCATGTGGAAACAGGCCGGGCTTTCCCAGGGGAACTCCTCGCTGCTGTCGTAAATGCCCCGATCGCGGCAGTACAGGCGGAACATGTCATAAAGCTCTTCGTCGTTTGGCAATCCCGCAGCGCGATGCTCGCCCTGCTTGCACCACTCGATAAACTGGCCGGGCGATGGTAGGAACGGCGAACCGCTGGCGCGGGCCAGTTTCATGCCTGCTGACAGCTGCTGCTTGTTGTGAATGCCGTTCTCGGCGAAAGCGGCGATCCACTGGCGCTTCGCTGCTGCTTCGTCGTTCGGGTTGCGCCAGGCGGTGCTGACCGATGCCGGGAATACCTGCTTAAGATTCGAAAACAGAGCATCGACAAGGCGCTCAACGTCCTCATGCACTCCGCGCTCAACCGGGCGCGGCCCATCTCCTGCAATGCGAGCCAGTGCGCCTGCATCACGGTTCTGAATTGCTGATACGAGATTTCTCATAGGAATTCATTCTCCCAGGCTTCGCGGCTGTTCCAGTGCTGAGCGGGTTGCTGAGCGACTGCCTGCCGGTTACGCCCTGGCTGGCTCATCTGCGCCCGGAGTGTGTCCCACTTGGCGCGGAGTTTTGCAGGGCTGAGGATATTGGTCTGCCAGAAGTGATCGGCGTTGGCCCACTTGAAGGTTTCACAGATGTCGTGATGCGTGACATCCAGCGCTCCTCTCAGAAGGCGGACTTCGTTAGCCCAGGCAGGCCAGCTTGGGGCTTTTGCAGTTGGAGTAATAATCTTCACCCTGCTGAACATCCACTCGGCTGCCTTCAGGTCGTCAGCAGTTCCCCACTTGTCACCTTTCGGTGAATGGGTTGCTGCTTCAGGACGGATGACAGGGAGATTACTCAGGGGTGTGTCGGAGGATTCGCCAGAATTCTCTGACGTATGTTTAATGTCTTTCTTGTCTTTTGTAATAGTGTCTTTTGTGTGTCCCTGTTTTGGTGACACCTCTGTCACTGTTTTGGTGACACTTTTTGTCACTGATTTGGTGACAGCGACACCATCCTGGTGACACTCAGGAATTTTCCACTCAGTGAGGTTCTTATTCGGACCAATTAGCATGCCTTCCCGGACCAGAACACCCATCTGAATTAACTCGTTTTTTGCCTTGTTTACCTTCTGCCTTGGCAGCCTGGTAATCTGGCTAATCTGGCTGTCAGCAATGCGATCCATCTTTTTGTTGAAGCCGTATGTCTTCCGGCAAACAGCATGCGCAACCTTCGCCTGATTCCTGGTCAGGTTGGCCCCTATCAGCTCTTCGTACAGCTCGTTTGCCAGACGCGTGTATCCATCGTCTGTATCTGCCACACGTTGCTCCACGGCCCTGAGAGCGGGCCTGATTGGTGATACGTTGTCATGCGCAAGATTCATCGCCGCCCCCGTCAGAAGGAATGCCTGAGCGATAATCTGCGAGAATACGCTTTATCTCTTCAGTGGTGCCATGTGAGAGGATCAGGCTGTCGAAACCGCCATCCCGATCGAACTCTGCATCAACCAGTAATTCAGCCAGGCGGCGTGCTTTGGTTGCGCTGAACTGAGGAATGGCTGCTGAGCGGGTCAGCTTCTTTTTGCCAGCGGCTTTAGCCTTCTGCATTTGCGCCTGTGCAACAGCGTCTGCTTTCGGGCCATGCTCACGTGATAAAGCAACTGCAGTGGTTGGGGCCACTTCGCCCGCCTTCACCATTGCGATCAGGCTCTCGCCACACTCCAGCAGCTGAAGATGCTGATCCACATCAGCTGGTGAGCGCTTAACCTTTTTGGCAATCTCAGCAGGCGTCCAGCCCTGATTCAGCAGGCGCTGATATGCTGCCGCACGTTCCAGAGGAGACAGAGCTTTACCCTGTGAACTGGTGACCATGAAAGCAATGCGATCAGCTTCGGAGCCTGAGAAGTCCTTGCACTCAAGGCGGGGGATTTCGTGTCCGGCTTCTGACGCCATTTTCGCGCCGTAATACCGGTGGTGGCCGTCGATAATCTTGATACCCTGCTCTGTCACCTGGACTGCCAGCGGCGGCACAAACTCACCGGCAATGAATGCATCACTGAATTCAGCGACGTGCTCCTGGTCGATTTCACGGACGTTGTAGCCGGGCTCAACGTAGAGCTCAGCCAGTGGCACCAGAAACGTTTTCTTAACGGTTGTTTCCGTGCCGTTTTTCTCTTTTGCCTTGTAAAGCGATAACAAAGAACTCATAATTACTCCTGTACGTTGATCCAGTATGATTCGTGCATCAGGCGTCGAAACTGTTCCCGCAGTTCGGCGCTTTTTCTTTTCCCATCGCAGCAGCTACCGCTTGCCGGGCTACCTCTGCAATCAGGCTCGTTTCCCACACCTTCTCCAGCAGCACGAAAACCGTCGCCATATCGCGTAGGTTTAACCGGCTTACCTTCGATTCATGCCATCCGGCCTCATCAGCCAGAACGCGCTGCCCTTTGTGGGTCAGGCGACTGCGTAATTCTGTTTCTACTTCGTTGATCAACTTGCTATTTCTTGCGTGTTCCATAATTGATAATTTCCATGTAGGTAAATGATTGCGTGACATTGCGGTGAGCAAGTCACTTGGGTTTTCCCTGGTATTCCGAGGGAGGTCAGATTGATAAAGAGCGGTGGTTCAAGCTGCTAAAAAGTACTTAAAGTACATTTTCTATGCAGCAATTTGCTGCTTACTAATGCGTCGAATCTCTGCTGCTGAATACTTGCCGCCAGAAGCCTTGGCGATCTTCCCTGCGTAGTCCGTTTCGCCGGTGAACTCAGTGCGAGGTAAAGAACCGCGCTCAATCCACTTGTAAACGGCCTTAGGCGTCAGGCCGCAAATATCAGCCACAACAGAAACGCGTACACCCTTAATAACGTCTCCCAACGTAATTAGGTTCATGTGAGTCTCCTGCGGTTGAACTTGGAGTTCATATTATGTCGGAACTGAAAGTACAGTCAACTAATTATATGCTTGAACTTATGGTTCATGGAAAAGAGCGTGAAAGTTTCTCGCATAGGCTTGCGCTGGCCTGCGAAAAGGCGGGAATCGGTCCTTATGGTAGGCAGGCTGAAATAGCTGCCCGGTTGAAGGTCACACCTAAGGCGGTGAGCAAATGGTTTAACGGGGAATCTGTGCCACGTCAGGCGATGATGGAGAAGTTAGCTAAATTACTTGGATCAACCGCACAATACCTGTATGGATATACAGATAACGATGGTATAGACTCAGATCATTACAAGCGGACATCGGACTCGTATCGCGTTGATGTTCTTGATGTCCAAGCCAGTGCGGGGCCAGGGACGATGCTATCTAATGAATTTGTCGAAAAAATACGAGCCATTGAATACACAACTGAACAGGCACGATCAATGTTCAATGGCAGACCACAGGAAAGCGTGAAAGTAGTCACTGTGAACGGTGACAGCATGGAGGGAACCATAAACCCGGGCGATGAGATATTCGTCGATATCACTGTTAATCAATTTGATGGTGATGGCATCTATGTGTTCGTTTTTGGCCGATCCCT
Organism: Pantoea sp. PGP6; assembly: GCF_053474785.1. NCBI lineage: Bacteria > Pseudomonadati > Pseudomonadota > Gammaproteobacteria > Enterobacterales > Erwiniaceae > Pantoea > Pantoea sp. PGP6. The sequence goes on along the minus strand of NZ_JBQBMA010000001.1, from coordinate 2,044,757 downwards.
ACACGTTAAGCGCCTGCAGATGCTTAAAAACCGCCTAGCTGTAATCTCTGACAACCCCGCCTATGAGCGTTGGTTCATTGAAAATAACGAAGAAGATCAGCTCTTTGTTATGGCTAAAGTTCTCATCCGGCAATCTATAGACCTTCGTCGCTTCGGATAAAAAATTATTTTACCTTAAAGTTCATTGAGTTAACTCTCAGTGAACTTCTTTTTCCTATTTTATGTACTTTAGGTACTTTACATTCATGAACTACAAGTACATTATAAGTCCATCAGCAGGACGCTGGGGCAGCAAGAAACGGATATCAGCTCTTTAACAATATGACCCTGTGAATACACAGGCCGAGGCGAGTGCTTCGGGTAAGCGTGAATGTGGATGGCGGACTAGCAAAGGACTGTCAGAAGCTGGGGCTGGTTACCCTGACGCTTACACCCAAGCACTCATCGAGGAATACCCATGAACAAGCAGCAGTTTAAGGCTATGCGTAGTGAATACCGTGCCATTTGTCGTGAGTTGGCGCGCCAGCTTAATAAGCACGGATTCATGCTCCTGCAAAAGGATTACCCGCTGGCAGCAAGATGCCAACCAAGTGATCGCCCAGTTTCAATTCGAGTCTGGCTGAAGCTAGACGACATTCGCCGCAGCAGAGAGGTTCAGGCATGAACAGAAATCAGCGTCGTATGGCGGCTTTTAACGCCAAGAAAGCATCTGAGGCTATCGAGCAGACACGTTTCGAGCGCCGCATCGTCAGCACCTTATCCAACTGCAACCAGAGAGTCGATAAGGCAGTCTCCTCCCCTTCTCTGCGTGACAGGCATGAGAGCACATCACAGTGCTTACCGGAAATCGCGATTTATAACGCAGGCTACCGAACAGTCCGTAAGGGCGCGGTTCATATCACTAAGTGAGGGATTATGAAGCTCCACTTAAAATACTCACCTGTCAGGCCAGGTGTCGAATACGTCGTTCTTGATCATGCGAATCACTATGCGGGAACTGTTTGGCGCGTTAATAGCGACGACGCGGAATTGGCAGGGTACAGATACAACATTGTTTGGGCGCTGTGCGGACCTTTCGCATGCACGAATGAACCAGCAAAAGATCATGACGATTTGTGCCAGAAAATAGATGCGATGTCCGAGCGCCATTACGCTGGCTATCGCAAATCTAAAGACATCGTAACGGCGAGGTGAGAATGACTAAATCTACAAATCTTCAACCAAATGAATCAATGATTCAGGCAGGCATAGACGCCCTATGGGACCAACTTCCCGGCTCAATGGACGAGCTTACTCAGCAAGTTGAGGACGACGAAGAGCGTAATGACTTGCTGTCTGACACCGTGGTTTTTATCTGGCAAGCAATGCATCAAGCATCACATAAATAACAGGTCGCTTAGGCGGCCTTTTCATATCTGGAGGCTCCATGAGCAACGCTGACTGGATTATCGGCTGGATAGCTATTGGTGTGTTGATGGGGCTGGGGTTTATAGCAGGAGGGAATGGATGAGCGACGATTTAGGGAAATATGACGTGCTGGATTCAAGGGTTGTATCCGGCATTACTGAGCAGCCAAAGACATTTAGCGAAATCTATTTCGGTACTGACGGTGTTTACGATGAGTGCCTGCGCCTCGCTGAAACATCGTCAGCGAGAGTTAAAGAGCCAGCGCGAGTACTTGACCGCCGTCTTCAGGCGCTGCGCAAAAAGGGATTAATCGTGTTCAAGAAAGGCTGGCGCACACCGCTGGGCCAGTAACCACTAACAGGAGAAGAGGATGTATAAGCGCCAAATGTTCAAGCGCGGAATGTATGAGTGCAAACCGCCAAAAGAAGACACATCAAAGTGGCCGCTATCTAAATGGATTGAGTGGATTGACAGCAACGGGAAATGGCTAATTTAGTTGAGTGACACCGTAAAGCTGTCTGCTCAGACGGCTTTGAGGTGCTACGCACCATACGCTTTAGAGAGAGAATCGTATCATCCTTCTGGCCTGCGCAATGCGGGCCATTTTTTTGACACCAAACCTAATTCATCAATTCAACGGAGTTACCCATGCAATTTCAAATGCAGGGGGCTGCCCTCATGGGTGGCTCCAGTTTAAACGCGTCTCAGATTAACCAGTTCGCATACAAACTCACCGGCGCTGACGTTATGTCGTGGAAGCCTAAGAGCCGCTTACAGCAGCTTTGGGAGCGCCTGGTTCAGGTCGTAACGCAGGCAGGCAACCCATGATGAGTCAGCAGCAGGCTAAACAATACCAGCGTAACCAGGATGAAGCTGACCGACTGGCGATGCTGGAGAAAAGCAAAAATCATCCCTTCATCAGCGGACTACTGAAGCACATTTTTGGGAGTAGCAAGTCATGAAGCTGAAACTCGAATGTGGCGAGCTTAAGACGCGCGCCGGATATCGCCCTGGCATGATGATTATCGAGGCAGATGAGGTCTCTCTGCTCGACTTCAGTGGCAAACAGGTGCTTAACCAGCTTGATATCAAAGACGTCATGGAGTGGCTCACAGAGCAGGGTTACACAATTCACCAGGAGCACGCAGCATGATTGACCCGGATATCTACTTCATCGAAATGATGAAGGCCATCTTAGAGCCAGTGCTTGATGAGATGACGCCACAGCAGGCCGCAATGGATGCGGCGGCTGATTACCGTACGGAGCAGCAGGCAGCGAGGATGGAGGGTTGATTGTGGATCTTACACGTTTAGATGAGCCGTTTCCGCCGCAAGACATTGAGTGGCGCGTTCAGCAGTGTGGCATAGCTGGTAGTGGCAAGGCGTGGGCGATGGTTCTGGCTTACGTAACGAACCGGGCGATCATGAAGCGCCTTGATGATGTTTGCGGCAAAGAGAACTGGAAAAACGAGTTCCAGCCCGGCCCTGATGGGGGCGTGATGTGCGGCATCTCGATTCGCGTGGGAGATGAGTGGATTACGAAGTGGGACGGAGCTGAAAAAACACAGGTTGAAGCCGTTAAAGGCGGGATGTCTGGTTCAATGAAGCGATCTGCCGTTCAGTGGGGAATCGGTCGCTATCTGTATGGGCTGGAAGAGAACTTTGCTGAGGCATCCGCAGAGAAGCGTCAGGGATGGAATCGTGCCTCATTCAAGGACAAGAAGACTCAGCAGTTTAAAGAGCTGTGGTGGCAGCCACCCACCCTACCAGGCTGGGCACTACCGAAGCCGGGAAACTCGCCTCAACAAGTATCGAATCAGCATCAAGAACCTTTACGATCGCCAGATGACATCCTCAGTGAATTCACTGAAATGGCGAGTAGTGAACATGATGAGCAGAGCCTACTTGCTTTATATAAAGCGGCTTGGAACGCGCTGGAAGGTCATAAAGAGCAGCAGGATAAGTGCGTTGAAGTTATGAGAATTCGCAAATCAGAACTAAAGAAGGCGGCATAAATGGCAAGCAAAGGCATTAATCGTGTGATTTTAATCGGCAACCTTGGGAAAGACCCGGAGGTGCGCTATCAGCCATCTGGTGGCGCAGTTGCTAACCTGACCATTGCCACATCGGAATCGTGGCGGGATAAGAATTCTGGTGAAAACAAGGAGGTTACTGAGTGGCATCGCGTAATTTTGTTCGGCAAAGTTGCAGAGGTTGCAGGTGAATATCTGAGAAAAGGCTCGCAAGTCTATATCGAAGGGCAGCTACGAACTCGCAAATGGCAGGACCAGCAGGGAGTTGACCGCTACACAACGGAAATTGTGGTGAGCGTTAACGGCACCATGCAAATGCTGGGCGGTAAGCAGGAAGGTGGTCAGCAACCACAGCAGAGACAACCACAGCAAAATGGAATGCAGCAGGCCAGAAATCAGATGCAGCGACCACAACAGCAGTCTGGGCAATCTACTCCAACGGGGAATAATGAGCCTCCGATGGATTGGGACGATGACACCCCGTTTTAGGGAGCCTCCGATGATTATCGCTGTGACCATGTATCACAAAGATGAAAAGACGGGCAGAACATCACTGATAGTTTCTCATGGAGTGGAGCGAGAAACCGGCAAGCATATAGTTCTTCCATGCGAACACCCAAAAGACCTCGGCGCAGTCTGGAACGCCGAACTACGTGAATGGATCCTCCCAGCTAAATAACCCAATAAGGCACCCACATGGAACTGTCACCGACTTTATCGGCGTATTGCTCACGCCTGAATGATGCCGATCGCAATACATTCATACGCAGGCTTGAGCAGATGTCGCCAATGGAATTACGCAAGGAGTCGGTGGCGCGTGGAGCATTTATGGCAATGGAAGCCAGCCATCGCGGAGAGGATCATCCGCAGCGGTTAACGCCAGCAAGGAAAGCCGAGCAGAAGGAGCTGCGCAGGCTGGAAGCGGTGGTTAAAGAGACGAGCAGATATCCGCAACTACCGCGCATCGTCGTGACGAAGCCGGATGTTATCTGGATGGATTACACAACTGAGCGCCGTGGACGTGGCGGAGCCGTTTACCAAGAATAACTATTTTCGCCGCGGCATTGAGCCTGACAGCGGCATAAGGGGTAAGAGAATGAGTAATTACTACGTATCAGGATGCGTTGCCAATGGTGACGATGTATCAATGTGCGATGACAGTGTCGCGCAGTTCTGGACGCTTTATCGCCGCAATGAAGAAGGATTCAGCGAAGGAATTATCGACTGCATGTTTCGTGAAGATGCTGAGACGGCGATGCGCGCTTATAAGGAGCGTGACGAGCTGGCCGCTGAGAATGTGGCGCTTAAAAGTGCAATCGTAAGCGCGAAGGATGACCTGCAAGAGCACTACGACACTGATGGCGTGGATAGTCAGGACAGTGAGGGGAATTTCATGGATGCCTGCGTACGACTGTGCGACGCGCAATCCACCATAGAGAAAATGGAGAGTATCACTACCCCCGCCACCGGCGCCTACCTCAACTCTGTGCGGGCTGAGGGTGTGGATATGGTGCGCGAGCTTTGGCAGTCAGAGCGCCATTTGGTGAAAGAAGGAGACCTAGCGCAGTTTGATTTCGCCCTTTCTCACCTTCAGCTGATGGCTACGAAACTCCGCGCAGGAGAGCCATCATGAAAAAATACCCACACGGCTTGACGCTGAATGCGGTCTGTGCGGCGATTGATGATTATCAGCGCCACGAAGATAGCGTGCCAGAGGAAGGCATTCTGGCAGCATTCAACACGCTCCTGGGACACTCTGATATTGCCGCAGCATTCCGGGCGCTGGAGCAGCGCGCAGAAGCAGCAGAGGCGCTAAATAACCATCTGGAATTAGCCGTTAGAAAGGCTGAGGGTGTGAGCGAGGCATTGAGACGAAAGGTAGAAGCAGCAGAGGCGAAGCTGGCCGAACTGGCGAAGCAGGAGCCTGTTTACCAGTTTATATGCAACCGGCCGGAAGATGATGGGTACGCTGAGTGGGCGGATTGTAACGCTGACTATTTCAGTAAAGAGCCATCTGACATGCGTCGAATTCTATTCACCCGCCCCGCGGCCGCCACTGACATTGTTCCGGGGGAATGGACTAACGAGCAATGTCTGGAGTTCCTTTCTATTGCTTTCCGGCATGCAGAAATCAGCGGTGACATCGAGATGGATGATATCCGTCTGGCCGTGAAGATGGTTAATGCAGGGGTCAAGAATCATTAATAAGCGATATACTCCCCACAGGAGGACATCGCCATGTCACATAATCTAGCAGCACGCAGCAGAGAAGAACGCGACAGGATTAACGTTGATTTAGCCGCGTCAGGAGTAGCGTACAAGGAGCGTATGAACCAACCTGTTATTCCGCATGAGGTTGAGATGCAGCAGCCAGAGAGCCAGCGTGAATATTTCAGGGAGAGATTGCAGAATTACAGGAACGTTGCGCTGCAGTTCCCGCGCGGCACTGACCCGGTTTATTTCAAAGAGGAGGCGAAATGATAGAACTAATTGTTTTCAGGCCAAATCAGTTCCACTACAAGACTCTGTTGGATATACCTGGAGAGGAAGCTATGCATCATGGATTGATTTTTGAGGGCCGGAATTTCTCTGTTAACTATGTAGAATATCAAGCCCCCATGCGGGGTGGCATAAAGCGTATATGGTATGCGGTTGAGGAAGGTCTCGCTGTAGCCGAAGAACAAGTCATAGCCGCTGAAAGAAATTTAGGTGCAGATTAATATGCGCCCAGCTCAGTAAAGCCGCCCATCGAGGCGGTTTTTTATTGCCTATAGGAAACCGAAATGACACATCCAGACCCTATTGATGAAGCAGCAGAACGCGAGCAGCAGATGATTGAGATTGCCCTGGCTAACCGGCCTAAGCCGAGTATGCAGTTTACCGGAACTTGTCAGAATGGTGATTGCGGCGAGAAAGTCGATAAAGGCTTCTTCTGTTGTAGCGAATGCAGGGAAGACTATGAGCGCATTGAGCGCGCTAAGCAGCATCGCAAGGTGGCATGACGCCGGTAGCGGAAAACGTGCTTAGGGCCGTAGCGCGTAAATGCAGGAGCGAAATCATCACAGCCATAGACGGCAGGCCCAAGAAAGAACACGACCGCATCATAACGACACTTCTCGACAAATACGCCAGAACAATCACATCCCTGCCGCCAGATACCTTTCCAGCCAAGCGCTGGTTGGCTTTCTATGTGCGCCAGGTGGATAAGGAGATACGATATTGAAAACTGCCTATATAACAAAATACGCCCTCACATTTGGAATCTATGTCGCCAAGGGAGAAGTAAGAGATGACATGTTCATCCAGAAGGCACAGCAGCCTAGTGAATTTAATCAGTATTTTCATGGAAATGAGTGGCATCTAAGCAAAGAGGAAGCGCTGGCGCGCGCAGAAGAGATGAGGATTCGCAAGCTGAAGTCGCTGGATGCGCAAATAAAGAAAGTCTCCCTACTCACGTTCGATATCAAGTAACCCCACCCTATTCACTATCGCGCTCTGCGTGAGGAGTTGTTATGTCTGATGAAAGCACGCGAGCAAAATTGCTGCTCGCCGTTGATGAAAAAGAATGCCTCTTTATGGAAGCAACCGGTATACATCAGAACATGTTCCGGACCGTTTACACGCTATTCTTCGGCATGATTCCTGAAGGACATCAGATTAAAAGCCGCTGCCACAATAAAGAGTGCGTCAACCCACGCCACCTTTATCCGTTTGATCACAGCAACCCAAAGCATCGGCTGGAAGAGCATATAGAGCACAAGGAAAACGGATGTATAGAGTGGGTTGGACACAAGAATTCACAAGGGTATGGACGAATTCAAGTGAACCACAAGGATATAAGAACTCACCGATTGGCCTATGAATTGGCTAACGGACCTATCCCAGAAGGAATGGTAGTCCGTCACAAGTGTGATAACCCTTCCTGTATAAACCCTGCCCACCTTGAGATAGGAACTCAGCAAGAGAATATTAGGGACAGAGATGAGAGAGGTCGCACTTTCGTACACGCTGGCGAAACCACCCCCAACTCAAAGCTAACCAATAAGGATGTCCTTTACATCCTGCAATCATCAGATAACAACACGTTCCTGGGAAAGAAATTCGGAGTTAACTCTTCAACGATACTCGCGATCAAAAGACGGAAAACGTGGAGGCACATTGGTAAAGCAGAATAAATCGGTACGTATGACCCTTTTATTAATCATCGCATTTATCCGCGGTAAGCCGCCAAAGGAGTAGATATGGAATCGCCATACATGACATTTGAGGAAACGGCGGCCTTTTTTCGCCGTTCAGTGAAAACTATCCGTAACTGGAACAGCCGTGATCGGCGCACAGGTGAAAAGCGCATGTGCGGATTTCCAGACCCCGCACATCACGGGCTGTTCCTGAAAAGCGACATTGAGAAGTTTGGTAAGCTAGTTTGCCACGATTGAGCGAACTTTCGACTCACCATTCACTATCTTCATTACCAGCGCCCACCAGGCGGTATAGGCCTTTCTCTGCTCATCCAGATAATCGTTATGGTCGTATACCGCCCAGATGCCCGGTAATGCATGCCCCATCATCACTTCACAGATATGCGGTGGAGCAATGGAAGCCCACCGCGTCCTCGCCGTTCTCCTTAAGTCATGGATCGACCAGTGAGGCATCAGCTCTCCTCTGGTTCGAAGGTAATATGACATTACTGTTTTTGGCAGACCAAGCGCAGATGCACTGTTGAGCGCCCTTTCCCTGTCCTTTTTCAGTGCGCTCTGGAAAATAAATTCTTTATGGGTGCTCAGCCCCATAGCTTCCTCGATCATGGCCTTTGCTGCCGGTATTATAGGCCTTCTCAACGACTTACCGCTTTTCCCACCCTTATGGTGCTCAGGGGGGACTGTCCATACACCCGACTCAAAATCAAAATGCTCTCTTTTACTCTGTATCATCTCGCCGGAACGACACCCGAAAAGTAAAATAAGCTGCATCAAAAGTGCGTTTTTCCTTCGCATCCCGGTATTTTCAAAGGTTTCATAGAGCACTCTGATTTCATCGTCGGACAGTACGCGCTTGGTCACGTTAATTTTCATGCCGAAGTCATGTGGCTTGATTCCTTCAACCGGTACCGTTTCAACCATCTTCCGACGCAATGCCCAGGAATGCGCCTGCTTTGCGCTTGTGAGCAATCTCCGAGCGATGCCGGGCTTTTTGTTTTGTACGCCCTCAATGATTTCTATCCAGGTGTGCGTGTTGACTGAATCATGCGGAAGGTGGCCTATCCTGGGAAAGATGTGTAACTCAAACGACCGGATAATGTCAGCAGCATTCTTTATATTGCCGCTTGCGTAGACCCGTCCCCACTCCCTGATAACACTCTCGACGGTAATAGCACTCAGGTTCTTTTCATACCTTGAGGCAAGATAAAGCTGCGGGTCGATGCCCTCATCAAGCGAGCGGCGGATTTTAAGGATCTCATCACGCGCCTCTCTTAGCCCCAGCGAGGGGTAACTGCCAATGTCCACACGCCGCTGCTTGCCGGCGAACATGTAGCGCATCTGGAAAACCACCTTGCCCTTTTTTGACACCCGGACAGAAAGGCCATCCCTGTCCGCCTTCTCAAACACCTTTTCATGCTCCCGCCCAAGAACGGAACGAAGGTAGCTGTCAGTGAGCGCCATACAATCCTCATTAGTACATAAAAAAGAGAGGATCGCAGACTAACCGATTTTCTGTACTAACACATGTACATAAATCACAGGGTCGTTTCGGGATGTTTGGTGATTGCATGTGAGCATGCAGGACTTAGATTAGTTGTTTGGTATTGGCATGCGGGGAATTTATGGGATGGATTGGGATATGTCAGGATGGCAAGTTATCTAACCAATTATTCCACAGGTAAATTAATTGTTTGATGTCGATGTTAATGACCCGTCAGCAGGTTGAAGTTGAATCAACGATGTTTTTTATGATTGCGGGCTTAAGCCCGTTTATGACGGTTAATTTTAGCGCCATCCGGCGTTTTATTGTTAACCGCAATGTGCATTCAGCATGGCATTTCTCATCAGCACTGGCGAGGAATCCGCCGGTTACACCGCGCCTTTCCGGGCCGCTGCCGGCCTGAATATCGCCTTCAGCGCCAGAGCCATTAATCCGAACCCGACCGGCAGTAAGAAACCATAGCCCAGCCACTTATACAGCCATATGCCTGCCACGCCGCCCGCGAGGAATGAGAGCAGCGTCAGGCCATGCAGCCGCAGACGATCCAGATACAGCGGCGCCTCTTTCGGTGAGACTTTGCGCCGTAACACCTCATACAGCATCGCCAGTTCGATACCGATATCGGTCGCCGTTCCGGAAACGTGCGTGGTGCGCACCCGGGCATTTGAGATCCGCGTTACCACTGCATTTTGCAAACCCATCAAAAAACTCAGGCCCATGATCAGCACTACGCCCGGCGAGAGTGGCGTGAAAAAGCATTCGGCCACGCCGAGAAAAACCAGCGCTAAGCCTTCGGCCAGAATGACAAACGCGTAGATAGTGCGAATATTGCGGCGGCGGCCTGAATTAATTACCAGCGTTGAGACCAGCGAACCGGTAATAAACAGGCAAACGACCGACAGAAAAAACAGCCCCGCGCTGAGGTTGGCTTTTGCCAGATGATCGGACAGTGATGAGACGTTGCCGGTCATGTTGGCGGAGAAAAAGCCGACAATCTCAAACGCGGCGGTATTCAGCGCGCCTGCGGCCGCGGCCAGGGTGCAGGCCAGTCGGCTATCGGCGCTGTGGCTGCGTGCATCCTCGGTGGTAATCAGCATGGAACCTACAAATCCGGGTCAATATTGCGGTTATAATCCGCTGATTTTTCATCGCAAACAAGTTACCGATTCAGACAAAACAGATTTGCCCTGCGCCGCGTCAGCTAACCGCCAGAATCTGTCGTTCGCTTGCCGCCGTCCGATTACCGCCGCCATACAACCGCTGCTAAAGTACCACCGCGATAGTATCGCCGCGCCAGTGCCGTCCTGCATCCAGCACGGCTCTGCCGGTTAGCTGGCTGACAGACGGAAGGTGGAAACCGACTGTGTCAGATAGCGCACCTGCTCTTCAAGCGAAGCCGAGGCAGCGGCAGACTCCTGCACCAGCGCGGCGTTCTGCTGCGTCACGCTGTCCATCTCAGTCACCGCCTGTTCGATCTGTCCGATGCCGCGACTCTGTTCGTCTGATGCGGTGGAGATGTGCTCCATCAGCTGATTAACCCGGCTGACCGAGGAGATGATGGCGCTCATGGCATCACCGGTGCGGCTGACCTGATCGGAACCGGCATGAATAATCGCCACCGATTCAGCGATCAGCGTTTCTATTTCTTTCGCCGCCACGGCGCTGCGCTGGGCCAGATTACGCACCTCGCCGGCCACCACCGCAAAACCGCGCCCCTGTTCACCGGCTCTGGCCGCTTCAACCGCCGCATTCAGCGCCAGAATGTTGGTCTGGAAAGCGATGCTGTCGATCACGGTAGTGATCTCTTCAATCTTCTTCGAGCTGGCATTAATCAGCTCCATCGATACCACCACTTCCTGCGACACTTTCTCACCGCTTTCGGCATTTTTGACCGCTTCACTGGTCAAGCGGCAGGCTTCAAACACGTTTTCGGTGTTCTGTTTTACCGTGGCACCCAGCTGCTCCATGCTGGCGGCAGTCTCAGTCAGCGCCGCTGCCTGTTGTTCGGTGCGCGAGGCCAGATCGATATTACCGGCGGCGATCTCCTGTGACGCGCCAGAGACCGAGCGGGTAGAGTCACGGACCTGCAGGATAATCGCGGTCAGGGCGCTACGCATCTGCTCCAGTGAGGCCATCAGCTGCTGGATCTCGCTGCGGGAGCCGGCTTTCACCGGCACCGTGCTATCAAGAACACCGGCCGCTATCAGCTTACAATGCGCCTGCGCATCGTTGAGCGGCGACAGCACATAGCGCTTCATGAACAGATAAATCGCCATGATGATGGCAAAGTACAGGACGCCAAAAATCGCCAGCAGGGTGATCCCGGAGGTGAAATGGCTTTGCGCATCGGTATTGAGCTTCTTCGCATAGGCTTCGTGCTGGGCAAGTACCCGATCAAGGATGATTTCATACTGGCGGTCCAGCCGCACCACGTTGGCGATCTGGTTTTTAAACCGCAGCTGATCGTGCGCTTCGGCGGCGTCAATCAATGGCTGAAGTCCCTGCTGGCGGTAAGCCAGATACGCCTGGCGATAAGCATCGGCCTCTGCGTCTTCACCCGGCAGGCGCGGCGCATTCATGTAGGCTTCAAAGGCAGCATCGGCTTTGCCGGCAACGATCCGTACGCTCTCTAAGGTGGCCGGATTATTCGCCTCGCTGCCCTCAATCGCTTTCATATATTCCATCAGACGCACGCGCAGCGTCCGGCTGTGGTTAATCGGATCGATGACCGACAGCACCACGCGGATCTCTTTATTGACCGCATTTAACGACTGATTGCTCTGAATCAGTAGCCAGGTACTAATGGCTACGCTGGTGAGAAACAGCGCCAGCAGAAAAGAAAAGATCATCAGGGAGGATTTTTTGAGTGACATAGCAACTTCCGGATAATGAACGAATGAAGAGTTATATCGGCCAGAAATTGCCCCCCATTAGGGCGCGGCTTTTTTTAGTTACAATAAGCCAGACGGTAATCGGATAATTACAAACATAAACAGCGCGTTACAGCCCGATCAGATCGGGCTATAAGCGGTTGATCGGCGTGGGTTCGCTACGCCACGCCGAGCGCCATCTTCACCTGATTGGCGATTTTCTCCACCTGCGGGCCATAAATCACCTGCACGTCGTTGTCGCTGACGCGGTTTACGCCGTTGGCACCGGTGCTCATCAGGGTTTGATCGACCACCTCTTTCATATCTTTTACCCGCACCCGCAGCCGGGTAAAGCAGCAATCGACATCCTCGATATTGGCCTGTCCGCCCAGCCCGCTGATGATCACCTGGGTGCGTTCGTCACCCGACACCTGCTGCGGTTTCTCATCATCCGTTTCCCGTCCCGGCGTTTCAACGTTCATCCGGGTGATCACCAGGCGGAAGGCGTAATAGTAGACAGGCGCATAAATCACTCCCAGCGCCAGCGTCCACCACCAGTGGGTTTTCGCACCGCCCAGCACACCGAATACCACCAGATCGATGATGCCGCCCTGCACGTTGCCGATCATCAGATGCAGCATCGACATCAGCATAAACGACAGCCCGGTAAGAAACGCGTGCAGCAGATAAAGCACCGGCGAAACGAAGATAAAACAGAACTCCAGCGGTTCGGTTATCCCGGTAGTAAACGAGGTTAACGCCCCGGCCAGCACCAGCGCCTTCACCCGCTGCTTATGCTCAGGCCGCGCAGTGTGATAGATCGCCAGCGCGGCCGCCGGCAGACCAAACATCATCACCGGAATTTTGCCCTGCGCCAGAAACTGGGTGGCGGTGCGCAGCGTATCGTCCGGGATCAGCCCCGGATGGGTCAGTGAACTGTTGAAGATATTCAGCGCGCCAACGATGGTCTGTCCGTCAACAATCGCCATACCGCCAATCGGCGTAAAGCGCACGGTTTCATTGAGGATATGGTGCAGGCCGGTGGGGATCAGGATGCGTTCAAACGCCCCGAGCAGAAAAGCGCCGTACTGGCCGCTTTTGCCGATCAACTGGCCAATCCACGCAATGCCGTTGCCGATGGTCGGCCAGATCATTGCCAGCAGCACTCCAATCAGCGGCAGACAGACCACGGTGACGATTGGCACAAAGCGTCGCCCGCCGAAGAAACTGATCGCGGTCGGCAGCTGCTGGGTATAGAAGCGATTATGCAGCGCTACCGTCGCCAGCCCGGCAATCACCCCGCCCAGCACGCTCATGTTGTAGGTGAAGACACCCAGCATCTCGATATATTCCGCTGAGGTCATCATGGCAGTGGTCTGGTCCAGGCCGGCCTGCTGTAACGCCTGCGGCGTGGTGGTGGCCGCCGTGATGCCTTTGGCCGCCAGCGTGGCGTTAATGCCGACGTTCATGGCGATATAGCCGATAACGGCGGCAAAGGCGGCGGTCGGCTTTTCCGCTTTAGCCAGTCCGATGGCGCTGGCAACCGCAAAGAACACCGGCAGGTTCGCGAACAACGCCCCCGCCACCTTACGAATAAAGCCGATAATTAACTGTGGCACCTGCATCTGTGCAAAGGCATCGCCGGTGACTGCCGGGTTTTGCATTGCTGCCGCCAGCCCGAGAAAGATCCCCGCCGCGGCGATCACCGAGATTGGCATCATTAACGCTTTGCCGAACGCATGAATCTGGCTGGTCAGCTGTTTCATCGAGTCGCGCCCTCTTCTGTTATGAACAGCAAGTATTAGCGCGTTGTGATAAGAACTCCCGTTATCGGCAGGTTACAAGCGGGTAAAATTTGACCAGCATCACAATTCTGGCCGATGCATGATAAACAGCAGCTATCGCACCATTAAGTCAATCAATTAGACAAGGTTTGATGATAATTGCACACTCCCCTTCACCATCAGGCCATAACCTGATAACAAACTATCTACAATACTTCCTACTATAAAAAAGCCTGCACTCAATATGAAATTTAAACGCCAAATCAAACCCTATCGCGCGGCTGCGGGCGGCTGGGGTTCACTGGAAGCCACCACGCGTTTCGTTCTTGACAGCAAAGCGGCCCTGAAAAATATGCGCAACCTGATGCGCATGAATAAAGCTCGCGGTTTTGACTGTCCGGGCTGCGCCTGGGGTGATGACAATAAAAGCACCTTCAGCTTCTGCGAAAACGGCGCCAAAGCGGTGACCTGGGAAGCGACCCGCCGGGTGGTCGACAGTGAATTCTTTGCCCGTCACAGCGTCACCACGCTCTATACCCAGAGCGACTATTTTCTTGAATATCAGGGTCGTCTGACCCATCCGCTGCGCTACAACGCCGAAACCGACCACTATGAGCCGATTAGCTGGGATGATGCGTTTGCGCTGATCGCCCGTCACATTAAGGCGATGGACAACCCGGACCAGATGGAGCTCTACACTTCCGGTCGCGCCAGTAATGAAGCGTCGTGGCTCTATCAGTTGTTTGGCCGCCTGATGGGCACCAACAACTTCCCTGACTGCTCTAATATGTGCCATGAAGCGAGCGGGACCGGCCTGAAGCGCAGTATCGGCGTGGGCAAAGGCACCATTCGTCTGGATGATTTTGACCATGCGGATGCCATTTTCGTCTTCGGTCAGAACCCCGGCACTAACCATCCGCGCATGCTGCACAGCCTGCGTCATGCCGCCGATCACGGCGCGAAAATTGTCACCTTTAATACCCTGCGTGAGCGCGGTCTGGAACGTTTTGCCGACCCGCAAAAACCGCTGGAAGTGGTGACCTCAATGGCAGGTACCATCAGCTCTTCTTACTACCAGCCTAACCTCGGTGGCGATATGGCCGCGGTGCGCGGCATGGTGAAATGCCTGCTGGAGACCCATCGCGCCCGGCTGGCCGCCGGTGAAAGCGGCCTGTTCGATCAGACCTTTATCAATGCCAAAACCAACGGCATCGAAGCCTATATTGAGGCGGTTGATCACACCGACTGGATGCAGATTGTGGCGCAGTCGGGACTGACCCAGGCACAAATCCGCGAAGCGGCGGCGATTTATCAGAGTGCCGACCGGGTGATTTGCACCTGGGCGATGGGCATTACCCAGCATAAGCATTCGGTTGATACGGTGCGTGAAATCACTAACCTGCAGCTGCTGTTCGGCCAGCTGGGCAAAAAAGGCGCAGGCCTGTGTCCGGTTCGTGGTCACAGTAACGTGCAGGGCAACCGCACCATGGGGATTGATGAGAAGCCGTCTCAGGCGTTTCTTGATGCGCTGGGTAACCACTTCAACTTTGAACCGCCACGCGCGCACGGCCACAACACCGTTGAAGCGCTGAATGCGATGCTGCGTGATGAAGTAAAAGTGCTGATCGCGCTGGGAGGCAACCTGGCCGCCGCTGCGCCGGACTCGCCGCGTACTGAAGAAGCGCTGTCACGCTGTGGACTGACGGTTCACATCAGCACCAAACTGAACCGCAGCCATCTGGTGCCGGGTCACGAAGGGCTGATCCTGCCGACGCTGGGCCGTACCGAGCGCGACCGTCAGGCCACCGGCAACCAGTTCATCACGGTGGAAGATTCATTCAGTATGGTGCACGCCTCTGAAGGGATTGGTATTCCGCTGGCAGAGACTCAGCGTTCTGAAACTGCGATTGTGGCCGGTATCGCCCATGCGGTGCTGGGTGATGAGAAAGTGAAATGGCTGGAGCTGGCAGGCGATTACAACCTGATCCGCGAACACATCGCGGCCACCATTCCAGGCTTTGCTGACTTTAACGCTAAATGCGATATCCCGGGCGGCTTCTACCTCGGTAATGCGGCAGCGGAACTGCGCTTCAATACCGCCAGTGGCAAAGCCGAGTTCAGCGCCGCGGCTCTGCCGGCCTCGCTGTTCCCGAATCTGGATCAGGAAGTGCCATTCACCCTGCAGACCCTGCGTTCACACGATCAGTACAACACCACCATTTACGGCCTTGATGATCGTTATCGTGGCGTGTTTGGTCAGCGTGAAGTGGTGTTTATCAACCCGGACGACATGGCGGATTTAGGCTTCACGGAAGGCCAGAATGTCGATATTGAAACCCTGTGGAATGATGGCATCACCCGCCGCGTCAGCGGATTCAAACTGGTGCCGTACAATATTCCGCGCGGTAATCTGGCGGCTTACTATCCGGAAACTAACCCGCTGGTGCCGCTGAACAGCTTTGGCGATGGCAGCGGTACGCCGACCTCGAAATCGGTGCCGGTTAAACTTGAACTGTCGTCGGCGCTGGCCGACCAACGCATCGCCTGATCGCGGTCAGGTCTCCACCCCTAAAAAGCCGGCCTGTCCGGCTTTTTGCCTTGCCGCGCGGCGTCGATTCGCGTAAAACTGTCAGCCGCAATCAGGCCACGAAACGTAAAAATTATGTTCCAGGATAACCCGCTGCTCGCGCAGCTGAAAGAGAAGCTCCACTCGCAAACGCCTCGCGCTGAAGGCGTTGTTAAAGGCACCGAAAAAGGCTTCGGCTTCCTGGAAGTCGATGCACAAAAAAGCTACTTCATCCCGCCGCCGCAGATGAAAAAAGTGATGCACGGTGACCGTATCGTCGCCGTGATCAACAGCGATAAAGATCGTGAAAGCGCTGAGCCAGAAACGCTGGTTGAGCCGTTCCTGAGCCGCTTTGTTGGCCGGGTACAGAAAAAAGACGATCGCCTCTCCATCGTGCCAGATCATCCACTGCTGAAGGACGCCATTCAGTGCCGTCCGGTGCGTGGACTGACGCATGAGTTTGAAAATGGCGACTGGGCAGTGGCGGAGATGCGCCGCCACCCGCTGAAAGGCGATCGCGGTTTTTATGCCGAACTGACCGATTTCATTGTCAAAGCTGACGATCACCTCGCGCCATGGTGGGTGACGCTGTCGCGTCATAACCTTGAGCGTGAAGCGCCTGATGTCAGCTTTGGCGAAATGCTGGATGAAAACCTGACGCGTGAAGATCTGACCGCGCTGGATTTCGTCACCATCGACAGCGCCAGCACCGAAGATATGGATGATGCGCTCTACGTTGAAGCGCTGGAAGATGGCGCGCTGCGCCTGACCGTGGCTATCGCCGATCCCACCGCCTACGTGGCGGAAGGCAGCCAGCTGGATAAACTGGCGGCGCAGCGTGCCTTCACCAACTATCTGCCGGGCTTTAATATTCCGATGCTGCCGCGTCAGCTTTCTGATGACGTCTGCTCGCTGCGTCCGCATGCGCGCCGTCCGGCGCTGGCCTGCCGCGTCACTGTCGCTGCGGATGGCAGCCTGACTGATGATCCGCAGTTCTTTGCTGCCTGGATCGAGTCCAAAGCTAAACTGGCCTACGACGACGTTTCTGACTGGCTGGAAAACAGCGGTGAATGGCAGCCGGAAAGCGAGGCGATTGCTGAGCAAATCCGCCTGCTGCACCGTCTCTGTCTGGCACGCAGTGAATGGCGTCAGACCCATGCACTGGTATTCAAAGATCGTCCTGACTACCGCTTCCTGCTGGGTGAGAAAGGCGAAGTGCTGGAGATCGTGGCTGAACCTCGCCGTATCGCCAACCGTATCGTTGAAGAGTCGATGATTCTGGCTAACGTCTGCGCGGCTAAAGTGCTGCGTGACACGCTCGGGTTTGGTATCTACAACGTGCATGCCGGTTTCGATAGCACTAACGCCGAACAGGCAGCCGCCGTGCTGGCGAACCACGGTATCAGCGTGGATGCGCAGGCGATTACCACGCTTGAAGGTTTCCGCGTGCTGCGCCGCGAGCTGGATGCCCAGCCGACGCAGTTCCTCGACAGCCGCATCCGTCGTTTCCAGACCTTTGCTGAGATCAGCACTGAACCGGGCCCGCATTTTGGCCTCGGCCTTGAAGCCTACGCCACCTGGACCTCACCGATCCGTAAGTTTGGCGATATGATCAACCATCGTCTGCTGAAGGCGATCATTCGCGGCGAGCAGATCGCCCGTCCGGATGAGGCGCTGACCGTCACCATGAGTGAACGTCGTCGCCTTAACCGCATGGCCGAGCGCGATGTCGGTGACTGGCTCTATGCCCGCTATCTGGCACCGTTCGCGGCTACCGACCGTCGTTTCAGCGCCGAGATCATCGACGTGTCGCGCGGCGGTATGCGGGTACGCCTGCTGGAGTTCGGTGCGGTCGCGTTTATCCCGGCCCCGTTCATCCACGCGGTACGTGATGAACTGGTCTGCAGCCAGGAAAATGGCACCGTGCAGATCAAAGGCGAAGTGGTTTACCGCGTCACTGACGTTATCGACGTGACCATCGCGGAAGTCCGGATGGAAACCCGTAGCGTGGTAGCTCGCCCCGCCGTTTAAGTCTGAAATCTGACGGGATAACGCTGGTTATCCCGTCACTTCCCACCGCCTCTGCTTTGCAAAAATGTTAAATTTGTACCCCGCTTCACACTTCTTCCTCGATTAACTTTCACTTACATTCCATTACATTAAGTTTGACTCGTTGTTTTCGATCGCATCTCTCTCGATCCTCACAAGGAGTTAGTCATGAAAAACGTCAAAACCGGCGCGATCTGGTTAGTGGTGGCGTTAATCGGCGCGGGCGCTTTCGCTATGCTGGCACTCAGCCGCGGCGAACACGTCAACGCAGTCTGGCTGGTGATTGCGGCGGTTGCCTGCTACAGCATCGCCTATCGCTTTTACAGCCTGTTTATTGCCCGCAATATTTTTGAACTGGATGACCGCCGTCTGACGCCCGCCGAGCGGCTGAATGACGGTCTCGATTATGTGCCGACCAACAAGTGGGTGCTGTTTGGTCACCACTTCGCGGCCATTGCCGGTGCCGGTCCGCTGGTCGGGCCGATCCTGGCGGCACAAATGGGGTTCCTGCCCGGCACCATCTGGATTCTGGTCGGGGTGATGCTGGCGGGTGCGGTACAGGACTTCCTGATCCTGTTTATTTCTACCCGCCGCGATGGCCGCTCGCTGGGTGAAATGGCCCGTCAGGAACTGGGCGCCTTTGCCGGTGTGGTCACCATGCTTGGCGCGCTCGGCGTGATGATCATCATTCTTTCGGCGCTGGCGCTGGTGGTGGTCAAGGCGTTAGCCAACAGCCCCTGGGGCCTGTTTACCATCGCCGCCACCATTCCTATGGCGCTGTTTATGGGCGTTTATATGCGCTTTATCCGCCCCGGAAAAATCGCTGAAGTGTCGCTGATCGGTTTTGTGCTGATGATGGCGGCGATCATCTATGGCGGTGACGTGGCGCAGCATCCTTACTGGGGACCGTTTTTCACCCTGAAAGGCACTTCGCTCACCTGGGTACTGGTGATTTACGGCTTCATTGCCTCGGTCCTGCCGGTCTGGCTGCTGCTGGCCCCGCGTGATTACCTGTCTACCTTCCTTAAAATTGGCGTCATTGTCGGACTGGCGATTGGCATCGTGTTTGCCATGCCAGAGATGAAAATGCCGGCGGTGACCAAATTTATCGACGGCAGCGGCCCGGTCTTCTCCGGCGCAATGTTCCCGTTCCTGTTTATCACGATTGCCTGTGGTGCCATCTCCGGCTTCCATGCGCTGGTGTCGAGCGGCACCACGCCGAAACTGGTGGAGCGTGAAAGCCATATCCGCTTCATTGGTTACGGAGCGATGCTGATGGAGTCATTAGTGGCGATCATGGCGCTGATTTGCGCCTCGGTGCTGGACCCCGGCGTCTATTTCGCCATGAACTCACCGGCTGCGCTGATTGGCACCACCGTTGAGAGCGCCTCGCAGGTGATCAACGGCTGGGGCTTTGTGGTGACGCCAGAGATGCTGAGCGGCATTGCCCGCGACGTGGGGGAAGGCTCTATCCTCTCACGTGCCGGTGGTGCACCAACCTTTGCCGTCGGGATGGCACACATCATTTCCGACATTTTCAACAGCCGGGCGATGATGGCGTTCTGGTACCACTTCGCCATCCTGTTTGAAGCGCTGTTTATCCTGACTGCCGTCGATGCCGGTACCCGCGCCTGCCGTTTTATGGTGCAGGATCTGGTCGGCACCGTGGTGCCTTCACTGGCGAATAACCGCTCCTGGCTCGGTAACATGGCCGGTACCACGGTCGCGGTGGCGGGCTGGGGCTTCTTTGTCTATCAGGGCGTGGTCGATCCGCTGGGCGGCATTAACACCCTGTGGCCGCTGTTTGGTATCGGAAACCAGATGCTGGCCTCAATGGCGCTGATCCTCGGTACCGTGGTGTTGTTCAAAATGAAAAAACAACGCTACGCCTGGGTCACCATCCTGCCAACCATCTGGCTGTTCATTACCTCAATGACCGCCGGCTGGCAGAAAATCTTCCATGAAAAACCGTCAATCGGCTTTCTGGCGCAGGCCAGTAAGTTCCGAAAAGGGCTGGATGAAGGCGTATTGATTGCCCCGGCGAAAACCGTGGCCGATATGCAGACCATCGTCTTCAGCAATCAGATCAATGCGGCGCTGTGCGGCTTCTTTATGCTGGTGGCGGTGACGATGCTGATTGCCGCCTTCTTTGTTATCCGCAAGGCATTGCGCAGTAACCTGCCGACCACGCATGAATCGACGGTTGCGCTGCGTAATAAGGAGGTGCGTCATGTCTGATGCGATTCATCCGGTGCGTCGTCCGCAGGGCGAGTGGCAGATCCATCGCTGCCAGTTTGTTACGGCCCGCGAGGCGGCGCCCTTTCGCTGGCGGAGCCTGTGGCGAGGGCTGCAACAGTGCTTTCGCTTAATGGTCGGGGTGCAGGATTATCAAACATACCTGCAGCATATGCGACTGCATCACCCTGAACAGACGCCGATGAATGAGCGTGATTTCCACCGCTACTGTCTGGATGCCCGCTTCCCCAGCCAGGCCGGTAAGCTCGGAAAATGTCCCTGCTGATGAACGTAATAAGCCCCACGGAAGTGGGGCTTTTTTGTGCCATTCATATCTTGATAGCAAAATATATTTGGTTTGTACCTTGTGCTAACGTCGGATGATGAATACTGTTGCTAAAATAATGAGATAACGCCTGCAGAGCACTCCCCGGAGGAAGTTTCCATGACCGATGAACAAGGGCAAACGTTGTTGTACACCTTGTTTGGTACAACCAGCCCTCATTGGCGTCTGACCGCGGACAGCGATGCGCTGAATTTTGCCGAAGATGAGTCGTCACTAACCAATATAGCCCTGCCGCTAACCCCCGGCCAGGCTGCGATGATACGGGCCATGCCGGTCATCACCTCAAGTATTAATCTGACGCTGCCGTTGCAGGGTGTTGCGGTACCGTTGCATCTGGTCGGCCGCAAAGTTAACCAATCTTCGTGGGCCGGAACCGCCTCTGCCTGGGGCGATACCGCCGCGGTTGCCCGTGATTTGACATTAGGGCTTTCATTCGCCGAACAGGTGGTTTCGGAAGCCAATTCAGTGATCGTCATTCTCGACCAGCGTGGCAACATCCAGCGTTTTAACCGCCTGAGTGAAGAATATACCGGTCTGAACGAACATGAGGTGATTGGCCAGAATGTCTTTCAGCTATTTATGACCAAACAGGAAGCTGCGGCCTCGCGACGTAACATTGCCGGCTTCTTCCGGGATGGTAACTCCTATGAGGTCGAGCGCTGGGTGAAAACCAGAAAAGGCCAGCGACTGTTCTTGTTTCGTAATAAGTTCGTTCACAGCGGCAGTGGCAAAAATGAAATTTTCCTCATCTGTTCAGGCACGGACATAACCGAGGAGCGTCGCGCCCAGGAACGCCTGCGGGTGCTGGCCAACACCGATACGGTGACCGGATTACCCAATCGTAACGCGATTCATCAGCAAATGAGCCAGGCGCTGGAGCAAGCTGGCGGCGATGAGACCGGCGTGGTCTATCTCGATCTCGATAATTTCAAGAAAGTGAATGACGCCTACGGTCATATGTTTGGCGATCAGCTGTTGCAGGCTGTGTCGCTGGCGATCCTGAGCTGCCTCGGCAAAGATCAGACGCTGGGTCGCCTGGGCGGTGATGAATTTGTGGTGCTGGCAGAACACACCAGCCAGGCGGCGCTGGAGGCGATGTCTTCCCGCATCCTCGAGCGACTGCGTCAGCCGTTCCGCATTGGGCTGATTGAAGTCTACAGCGGCTGCTCGATCGGTATCGCCCTCGCCCCGATGCATGGCGAGGATCGCGAGAGCCTGATCCGCAACGCCGACACCGCGATGTACCATGCTAAAGAGAACGGCCGCGGCAAATTTTGTGTGTTTGCGGCTGAGATGAATCAGCGGGTGTTTGAGTATCTGTGGCTCGATACTAACCTGCGTAAAGCGCTGGAGCTGGATCACCTCATTGTCCACTACCAGCCGAAAATCGACAGTGACGGCAACGTGCGCAGCGCCGAAGCGCTGGTGCGCTGGATTTCACCGGAGCGCGGGATGGTCTCGCCGGGCGATTTTATTCCCTACGCCGAAGAGTCTGGGCTGATTGTGCCGCTGGGTCGCTGGGTGATGCTTAACGTGCTGAAGCAGATTATCGCCTGGCGTCAGGACGGCGTGTATCTGCGGGTGGCAGTCAACGTCTCTGCCCGCCAGCTGATCGATCAAAGTATCTACAGCGATTTGAAACAGGCGCTGACCGAGGCCGGTCTGACCGATTGCCCGATCGATATTGAACTGACCGAAAGTTGCCTGATCGAAAATGAGACCGAAGCGCTGAAGCTGATGAAGCAGTTTCAGGATTTGGGGGCTCAGGTGCATCTCGATGACTTTGGTACCGGCTACTCTTCGCTGTCACAACTGGCGCGGGTGCCGATTAACGCCATTAAGCTCGATCAAAGTTTTATCCGTAATATCAATAAGCAGCCGGTTTCACAATCGCTGGTGCGTGCCATCGTCGCCGTCGCCAAGGCGCTTGACCTGCAGGTGATTGCCGAGGGTATTGAAACCCAGGATGAAGAGAAATTTATCCTTAAAAGTGGTGTTGACGGGCGTCAGGGCTATCTCTACGCAAAACCAATGCCCGCGGAGCAATTTGGGCATTGGCTGGCTAAGCATCCTGCCCGCGTTTAACGCTGTTAATTACTAGCCCGCTTTACGCAGTGATGCGCTGTGGCGGTTTTGTAACTGTACCAGACGTTCCATATAAGCAATGTCTTTGGGTTCAATGGTAAAGGCGTAATCAACCCAATCTTCGGTAATGTCCATCAGCTCAGCGCGTGACAATTGCAGCACGCGCTGACGCGCTTTCAGCATTGCCCGC
The DNA here is from genome assembly GCF_053474785.1 of Pantoea sp. PGP6. Lineage (NCBI taxonomy): Bacteria > Pseudomonadati > Pseudomonadota > Gammaproteobacteria > Enterobacterales > Erwiniaceae > Pantoea > Pantoea sp. PGP6. The sequence continues at coordinate 2,021,492 of NZ_JBQBMA010000001.1, read as the reverse complement.
ACGCCGTTGAGTTTCGGACGTAAGGTATCGATAAAGGTTCGGGTGGCGCGATAGCTGTCACCAGGCTGAAATACTTTATCCACCAGACCGCGTGTTTCGTACCATTCCGCGCTGTGCGACTCCCCTTCACAGATCAGCTCTTCGGCCAGCTTCATGCCGGCACGACGTGCCACCAGCGAATAACCGCCCATTCCCGGGAACAGGTTAAAGGCAATTTCCGGGAAGCCCATCCGCGCGTTGTTCTGCGCCAGAATAAAGTGGTGCGCCAGCGCAGCTTCAAAGCCACCGCCCAGCGCACTGCCCTCAATCATCGCCAGCGTGACCGCGCCGGTGTCAAAGCCGCGTGCTGCTGAATGGATACAGTCAACACAGGCTCGGGCATAAGCCCGCAGTGCTTCGCGCCGGTTATTACGGATGCACTCAACAAAGAAGCGCAGATCGCCTCCGGCGTTAAACATCTGTGGAACCAGCGAGCCCGTCACCCAGAAATCGATTGGCAGGCCGGAACGCTGCGCGGCATAGCTCAGGTTCATGATCTCCTCAATCAGTTCGTGGTTGAAGCTGGGACGCGGCTGAGCGCGCAGCATCATCCACATGGTGCGTCGTCCTTCCTCGTAATAGGCGACTAACTGGGTGGTGTTACCGACTTCGGTAAATAATCTGCACGTTGCTTGGTTAATAACTGTCATTGTCTCATCCTCTGTTTATATTTGATGCGCTTAATACGCCACATCAGCGTAATGCAGAGTGAGTCCAGACCAAATGAGAGATTGATTTACAACACAAAATCCAGAGTGATCCCCGACAGAGCTGTCGGGGATTGATTAGGCGGGTTACTTAATGGCAGCGCGTTGATCGATGGCGACATGCATACGCTTAACGCGTTTTGAATAGAGTGCGGTAATGATTGGCACCAGTACCGAAGTGACGATCACCGAGGTCGCCACCAGTGCCGTTGCCGCCGGCGCAACCGCTTTAAACTGCGGCAGCATTTCAGCAATCAGCACCGGTGTCGCTACTGCTGCCCCGGCGGTACTGGACGCGGCCACGCCCGCCGTGCCGTCACCGCCGCCGATCAGTCGATCGGCGAGAATCAGCGGGATGCCGGTAATGATGATCACCGCCACGCCCAGCATAATGCCCAGCAGGCCGGTTTCGGCGATCACCGCCAGATTGATGGTATTACCCAGCGCAAACGCGAAGAACGGGATCAGGGTATGCACCGCTTTACCGAAGAATTCACGCAGTTCAGGATCAAGGTTCCCTAATGCAAATCCCACCACAAACGGCAGCACTGCTCCGACAAACACATGCGGCTCGAATGAAGCAATTCCTGCCGTCCCGAGAATCACCATGGTCATCAGCGGACCGGATTCAAGCGACATCAGCACAAAGGCGCCTGATTCCTCTTTCGAACCGTATTGCTGCATGATCGACGCGTAAAGTCCGCCGTTGGTCATATCCATTGCCGCCACCAGCGCCAGGGTGGATAAACCGGCAAACATACCGACTTCAACCCCGTTTTCCGGCATTACCCGTGACGCAATGGCCGCGACTACCCACGCCACAGCAATTTTGGTCAGCACCAGCGTGCCGGACTTGCGTAACACCGTGCCGGTGGCGCTCAGCTTGATCGAGGCCCCCATACAGAAAAACCACACCGCCAGAATCGGTACGGTACCGGTCATTAAGCCGTTGGTGAAAGAGCCAAAGTATTTCCCGGCACCGGGAGAGAAGGTATGACAGAGCGCGCCGATAAACAGCGGAATTAACATCATGCCGCCAGGGATTTTGTCTATTGCACGTTTGATATGCATATTAATGTCACCTTTGCTATGCCAGTGGGAGCTGCGAAAAGTGCCCGAAGGCGATGCAAGCAAAATAGTGACTGGGCGTAACGAAAACAGTGATCGCCACGATAAAATGAAACAGCGTTTTATTTTTATTGATCGATTGTTTTGATAAGTATGATCACGATCGCCATACCAGTTGTGGCGGGAACAAAAAAACGGGACGCTGCTGGCGTCCCGACGATTATTTCTGACCGTACCAGGCGTTGTCGCCATGCTTACGTAAGTAGTGCAGGTCCAGCAGGGTTTGCTGGATCGGTGGCAGATTTGCCGTCAGCTGCTGGCTGAACAGCCCCATGTAGGCCACCTCTTCCAGCACCACCGCACTGTGTACCGCCGCATGTGCATCTTTACCCCAGGCAAAAGGTCCGTGCGAATTGACCAGCACCGCCGGTATCGCTGAAGGTGACAGGCCCCGCTGGGCGAAGGTTTCAATAATCACTTCACCGGTATTCCACTCATACTGCTGCTGGATCTCTTCATCGCGCATCGCGCGGGTACAGGGGATCTCGCCGTAGAAGTCATCGGCATGGGTGGTACCCCAGGCGGGAATCGCTCGACCTGCCTGCGCCCAGATGGTCGCATGCCGCGAATGGGTATGGACAATACCGCCGACCTCCGGCCACGCCAGATAGAGAGCACGGTGAGTGGCGGTATCAGATGAGGGACGTTTATCGCCTTCCACCACCTTGCCGCTGGCCAGTTCAACCACCACCATATCGTCGCGTGTCATCTCTTCATAACGCACGCCGGACGGTTTGATCACCAGTAAGCCCTGTTCGCGGTCTACCGCGCTGACATTTCCCCAGGTGAAGGTCACCAGGTTGTATTTAGGTAGATCCAGATTCGCGTCCAGAACCTGTTGTTTTAGCTGTTCCAGCATGCCTTTTCTCCTGCGGACAATTGTCCTTAAATTCTGCGGATTACGGCGCGAAAAGGTTATGGAGCAAATGGCTATAAACGCAGAGGGAAATGGCTGTGAATGCAAAAATGTGTCGTGATTTCAGAATTGTCTATCTTCGTAATTGGCGCAGAATGCATAGAATTCTCTCAGGCAACGCGTGGTCCTGATGGGCTGGCGTTGTCACTCACCCGCTACAGACAGTGTGTCGATGGTGAAGCCTGTTTCGATGCCGACAGGGAAGCGGCAATAATGGGCGCACAAGCGGGTTGAGGAAATATCGGAGCTATACTTAAGGTGTTGCCTCTGTGAGCACATTAAAGGAGAAGTTATGACAATTACAATGAAACGAATCACCGCTGCTGTACTGGCTACCACATTAGTTGTCGCGTTAAGCGGCTGTTCTAACTGGTCTAAACGTGACCGTAACACCGCGATTGGCGCGGGTGCGGGTGCGATTGGTGGTTCAGTACTGACCAACGGAAGCGCGCTCGGCACGGTCGGCGGCGCTGCTGTAGGTGGTATTATCGGTCATCAGGTCCATTAATGACCGTATTAAAATAATAATCGGCTACGCTAAGCATCTACCTGTCAATCGGGCTACTTCTGTAGCCCGATTTTTTTATTCAGCCGCCCGCCAGTTTAACTTTCATTCCTTTGGCTTCCAGCAGCGTTTTCAGCAGGTCGCGTTTGTCGCCCTGAATCTCAATAACGCCCTCTTTCAGCGAGCCGCCACAGCCGCACTTCTTTTTCAGCTCAGCCGCCAGTTGCGTTAATCCGGCATCATCCATATCGATACCGCTGATCAGGCAGACGCCTTTGCCTTTACGGCCACTGGTCTGGCGCTGAATGCGGACAATCCCATCACCTTTTGGCCGTTCAGCCTTTTGCTCCGGCTGCGTGATGCGGCCGCTGTCGGTTGAATAAACCAGTGGATTATCATTTGCCATTACTTCTCCTCCAGGCTTTGCAGAATGGCCTGCAGTGCCGCTGCCGGATCGGCAGATTGGGTAATCGGACGGCCGATCACCATATAATCCACGCCGGCCTGTTTAGCCTGCAGGGGCGTCATAATACGACGCTGATCGCCGGCATCGCTGCCTGCCGGACGAATACCCGGCGTGACCAGGGCAAAATCCTGACCGATCACCTGTTTGAAGCGGACCGCCTCCTGCGCTGAACAGACCACACCATCAAGGCCGCATTCGCGCGTCAGTTTCGCCAGTCGCTCAGCCTGTTCGGCTGGCGAGAGCGTGATGCCCAGCCCTCTCAAATCCTCTTCATCCATGCTGGTCAATACCGTGACGGCAATCAGCAGCGGTGCCTCTTTACCATAGGGTAGCAGCGCTTCACGTGCGGCGTTCATCATGCGTGCCCCACCGCTGGCGTGGACATTGACCATCCATACGCCCAAATCGGCAGCGGCGGCCACAGCATGCGCGGTGGTGTTGGGAATGTCGTGGAATTTAAGATCGAGAAACACCTCAAATCCGCGCTGCTGCAACGTGGTGACCAGCGAGGGGCCAAACAGCGTGAACATCTCTTTGCCCACTTTCAGCCGGCAGCTGCGCGGATCGATCTGATCGACAAAGCGCAGCGCGCTGTTGATGTCGTGATAATCAAGCGCCACCAGAATCGGCGAAGCGGTCACGGTGTGGGGTGAAGGCATGTCATTTCCTCTGCAGTTGGCACCCGCGGGCGCGATAGACAAACGGCAAGCATTCTACCTGCGGCCTCGGGTCATCACAATCGCCATTCTCCGCCTGCCTGACGTTGCGTGCACCGTTGCCGCATTGGGGTTCAGTAAATATCCTTTAGTATGTTGTAACTATTAAACAGGTTGGCAGCGCACTGTAAGGCGCGGTAATTACTGGCCGTCAAGGCCCCGAATCGGCTTAACCGATGACCAGGTGCGGCACGATGGGCAATGCCAGTAGAGTGCATGGGCAGTAAAGCCACACTTCTGGCAGCGATAGCGCGGTTTAGTACGAATCTGTTCGCCGACCATGTCGCGCAGCACCATCAGACTCTCTTTGGCGCGGCCATCTTCCGCTTCGTGCAGGTGGAAATCCATCAGGCGATGGAATACCCGCATGGTCGGGTGGCGCTGGAGTTGGCGGTTAATGTAGTTCTGCGCCGCTTCCGGCCCCTGCTGCTGTTCAAGAATATCTGACAGATAGAGTTCGGCTGCGGCACCGGTATTCTCTTCGACGCAGCGTTGCAGGAACTCTGCCCAGGCTTCAGGTTGATTGAGCCGCTGGAAGCAGGTTTCGAGCATCGACAGCGTCTCACTCACCAGCTCTTTGTCCTGATCCAGTACCCGCTGCAGGTGACCGACGGCTTTGGCGTAGTCGCCTTTCTCCATCAGAATACGGCCCATCATAATCGAGACGCGCGCGCTCTGACGATCGGCCGCCTCCCCTTTCTTCAGCAGGCTCATGGCGCGATCCAGGTCGTCGCTGCTCATCGCCTGAAGCGCCAGTTCGCAATAAAAATGAGCGATTTCGCCTTTCTGCTTATCTTTGCCCAGCTTGACCAGCCGCTCTGCCACTTCAATCGCCTGCTGCCAGTCGCTGGTCGCCTGATGGATCAGCAACAGCTGCTGCAGCGCGCCGATGCGGAAATCGGTTTCATCCGTCAGCTGCTTAAACATATCCTCTGCGCGGTCATAAAGCCCGGCCGCCATGTAGTCGCGTCCCAGCTGCTGGATCGCCAACAGACGCTGTTCATAACTGAGGGAGGCACTTTCCATTAACGCCTGATGGATGCGGATGGCGCGATCGACTTCACCACGCGAGCGAAACAGGTTGCCCAGCGTCAGGTGCGCCTCGACGGTGCCGCTGTCCTCTTTCAGCATATCGAGAAACAGGTCGACCGCTTTATCCTGCTGATTGGAGAGCAGGAAGTTTACGCCAGCGACATATTCGCGTGACAGACGGTTAGCTTCCTGTTGCTTGTCCTGTTGCGCACTGCGGCGGCCCATATACCAGCCATACGCAGCCGCAACCGGCAGTAACAGAAACAGCAGCTCAAGCATCGATGTTTATTCCCGGCCAGCCGGTGAAGATGGCGTTGTCGCTACCACGGTGCTCTGCTCAAGCTGCGTCTGCATACGCTTAATTTTTCGATTGGCATTGGCCAGCGAAACGCGGGTGCGTAACCAGAACAGACCGCAGATCACCCAGCCGAGCACGAAACCTGCACCAAACAGGGTTGCCAGTAAGGTCGAAATGCTGAACTCACCCTGCGCCAGCAGGTAGTTGAAGGTAATAACCTGGTCGTTATGCGCGCCTAGCGTGACGGAGATGATGAAAATGACCAATACCACTAAAAAAATCAGCAAATATTTCACAGTGCATCCTGTTGTGAGGTTGTCAGGTAGAATTATGCCAAAACTCCAGCAAAAATGCTGCTCCCAGCAGCATCGGACGGCCCGCTTTTACGCCAGCCCGATCAATAATATGGGGACTTTATGGCGAATTACAATCAGGGTTCCCGCTGCGCCACCTCTTTTTGCTCCGCCGGCGGCAGGCTGAGTGGACCACAGACGCGCTGGGCCAGCCAGGTCGCGACGGTAACCAGCAGCCACGACAGCACGATAGCCATCGCCAGATCGCGCGGCCAGTGCATGCCAAGCAGCAGACGACTGGCCATAACGCCCATCGCCCAGAGAAAAACAATCACTACCGTTTTGTAATGGCGACGCGGCCACAGCAACCCGATCGCCAGCAAGGCCCAGCTGGCGGCAAACATGGTATGACCCGAAGGAAAGGCGAAACCGGTTTCGAAGGCCCAGTGGCGCTTCAGCCAGCCGGGTATCCGGGTCTCATCCGCAATTAACGCGGTGACCATTTCGCCGCGCTGCTTGCGCTTCAGTTGATAAAACGCTTTGTCGTCAAGACCGTGGTGCTGTTCCAGCCAGATCACATACGGACGCGGCTCCTGCACCTGTTCTTTAATGAAAGATTTGGTGTACTGTCCGGCCAGGATGGTGGCGTTCATGATCAACAACAACAGGATGGCCGGTTTGAGGCGAAAACGCAGGCACCATAACACCCATGCGCTCAACAGCACGCTGGTCACAATTCCCCACGGATTGGTCACCGTTTCGGTCATCCAGAACAGGCCTTTCAACATCGCGTTGCTTTCACCCGGTTGCCATTGCCAGCCTGATAACCAGACACCGATCGGCATAATTAACAGCAGTAACATCCCGAAGGTGGTACGACGCGAAATTTTATACATCCTTTTCCCTTATATCGACGACAAACAGCGAAACCAGCATAACTTTAGCTTAAAAAAGAATAACATAACCGCTTTTGATTAGATAATTGTGCTTTATCACACCAATTGTTCTGACAGATTACCAGCGCGCCGCTGGGTTGTGGCACAATATTGCACGTTTGTCAGGCCACACTGGCCTGTGCGCTATCATGATGATAGTGCATCCTCTGAAGGTTCTGGAGAGTCACATGCAGCTTAAACGGGTGGCAGAAGCCAAACTGCCCACGCCATGGGGAGATTTCCTGATGGTCGGTTTCGAAGAATTGGCAACCGGACATGACCACGTTGCTCTGGTCTTTGGCGATATTAATGACAACGAGCCGGTGCTGGCGCGCGTTCATTCCGAATGCCTGACCGGTGATGCGCTATTCAGCCTGCGCTGCGACTGTGGCTTCCAGCTGGAAGCGGCGTTGAATGCCATCGCTGAAGAGGGTCGCGGCGCGTTGCTCTATCACCGCCAGGAAGGACGCAACATCGGCCTGCTGAATAAGATCCGCGCCTATGCGTTGCAGGATAAGGGCTACGACACGGTTGAAGCCAACCATCAACTCGGTTTTGCCGCCGATGAACGCGACTTCACGCTGTGCGCTGATATGTTTAAATTGCTCGGCGTAAATGAAGTGCGTCTGCTGACCAATAATCCACGTAAAGTGGAGATCCTCAGCGAGGCGGGGATTAACATTGTTGAGCGGGTGCCGCTGGTAGTGGGTCGCAATCCCAAGAACGCGCACTATCTGGACACTAAAGCGGAAAAGATGGGGCATATACTGCCGAAGTCTTAAATTAAAAAGCCGGGTTTCCCCGGCTTTTTTGTTAGTCCAGCATGTTACGGATCACGTAGTGCAGGATGCCGTCGTTACGGTAATAGGTCAGCTCGTTGCCGGTATCGATGCGGCAGCGGGTATCCAGCTCCTCTTTACTGCCATCAGCGCGGGTCAGCGTCACTTTCACCGTACAGCCTGGCGTCAGCGCGCTCAGGTTCTCTACGTCAATGCGCTCTTCCCCGGTCAGCCCCAGCGTTTTACGGCTTACGCCCTGCGGGAACTCCAGTGGCAGTATCCCCATGCCAATCAGATTCGAACGGTGAATACGTTCAAATGATTCGGCAATCACTACCCGCACGCCCTGCAGGCGTGGTCCCTTCGCCGCCCAGTCGCGACTCGATCCCGATCCATACTCTTTACCGGCGATGACCGCCAGCGGCACGCCTTCCGCCTGATACTTCATCGCCGCGTCGTAAATAGCCAGTTGCTCGCCGCTCGGATAGTGACGGGTATACCCGCCTTCTACGCCGGGTACCATCTCATTGCGAATACGGATATTGGCAAAGGTACCGCGCATCATCACTTCATGGTTACCGCGACGGGAACCGTAAGAGTTGAAGTCGTTGCGCTCTACCCCGTGCGCCAGCAGATAACGCCCCGCCGGGCTTTCAGCCTTGATACTGCCGGCCGGGGAGATGTGGTCGGTGGTGACCGAGTCGCCCAGCATCGCCAGCACCCGCGCGCCACGAATATCCTGCACCGGCTTAGGTTCTTTCTCCATATCATCAAAGAATGGCGACAGCCGGATGTAGGTTGAGCCTTCATCCCAGTCGTAGGTCGCGGCTTCACTCACCTTGATCTGCTGCCATTCTGGCGTGCCGTCAAACACTTCGGCGTACTCTTTGTGGAACATGTCGCTGGTGACCTGCTGCACCGCAGTGGAGATCTCTTCTGGCGATGGCCAGATATCTTTCAGATAGACCGGCTGGCCGCTACGATCGTGCCCAAGTGGATCGGTCTGCAGGTTGATCTTCATATTACCCGCCAGCGCATAAGCGACCACCAGCGGCGGCGATGCCAGCCAGTTGGTTTTGATCAGCGGATGGATACGGCCTTCAAAATTTCGGTTACCTGAAAGCACGGCGCCGACCGTCAGATCGCCCTGCTTAATCGCCGATTCAATCTCATCTTTCAGCGGCCCGGAGTTGCCGATACAGGTGGTGCAGCCGTAGCCGACCAGATTAAAGCCCAATTGGTCGAGATAAGAGGTCAGCTGCGCCACGGCCAGATAATCAGACACCACCTTTGATCCCGGTGCCAGCGAAGCTTTCACCCAGGGCTGTCGTTTCAGGCCCCGCTCAACTGCTTTTTTCGCCAGTAACCCGGCGGCCATCAGTACGCTGGGGTTGGAGGTATTAGTACAAGAGGTAATGGCACTGATCACCACTGCGCCATCGGTCAGCGTGTGGGTCAGTCCGGTATTGCTGTCGGTATAGTCGACCGCTTTATGGGGTTTCTGGGCGTGGTTGACCTCCAGTTCATTACTGGCGTCAAAGGCGGCGGGGACGTCACCGAGTGATACCCGGTCCTGCGGACGTTTAGGCCCGGCCAGGCTCGACTCCACATCGTTCATATCCAGCGCCAGAGTACTGGTAAAACGTGGCTCATCGCCCGGATTGCGCCACAGGCCTTGCGCTTTGGCGTAGGCCTCAACCAGCGCCACCTGTTCAGCTTCACGCCCGGTGAGCGTCATATAACTCAGGGTCACTTCATCAACCGGGAAGAAGCCACAGGTTGCGCCATATTCAGGCGCCATATTCGCAATGGTTGCCCGGTCAGCCAGCGGGAGATCGGCCAGTCCGTCGCCATAGAACTCCACGAATTTCCCTACCACGCCGTGCTTACGCAGCATCTGGGTAACCGTCAGCACCAGATCGGTGGCGGTGATGCCCGGGCGTAATTTGCCGGTGAGTTTAAAGCCCACGACATCCGGAATCAGCATTGATACCGGCTGGCCGAGCATCGCCGCTTCCGCTTCAATGCCGCCCACGCCCCACCCCAGCACGCCGAGCGCATTAATCATGGTGGTATGTGAATCGGTGCCGACCAGCGTGTCGGGCCAGGCATACTCTTCCCCGTTCAGGGTTTCGTGCCAGATCGCTTTGCCAAGATACTCCAGGTTGACCTGGTGGCAGATACCGGTGCCAGGCGGAACCACGCGGAATTTATCGAAGGCTTTCTGGCCCCAGCGCAAAAAGACGTAACGTTCGTGGTTACGTTCCATCTCCAGCCGGACGTTCTCTTCAAACGCGTCATCATCACCGAAATGGTCAACGGTGACCGAGTGGTCAATCACCAGATCAACCGGCGACAAGGGATTTACCTTCGCGACATCGCCGCCCAGCCGGTTGACGGCTTCACGCATTGCCGCCAGATCGACCACCGCCGGCACACCGGTAAAGTCCTGCATTAATACTCGTGCAGGACGGTAGGCGATTTCCCGATCGGCATGCGCATCTTTTTGCCAGTCAACCAGCGCCTGGATATCTTCCGCGGTCACGGAATCGCCATCCTGCCAGCGCAGCAGATTTTCCAGCAAAACTTTCAGGGATTTGGGTAAGCGATCAATGTTACCGAGGTGTTGAGCAGCGTGGGGAAGACTGAAGATGTGATAATTTTTATTGTCGACCTGCAGTATCTCCTGACTCTGCTCGCGTAGGGTAGACGACATAGCTCCTCCTTTATAATCGTGGTCTTTAAACCTCAGAGAGTTAAAGGTTTATGTTAAAGATAGACCACAAATTCGTTAACGTTTTGATTACAACACAAATTGCTACAATCGGCCGAAACGAAAATGCCCCGTCCGGAGACGAGGCATCAGAAAGAGGTGATTTAATTCAAATCAGAGCGTGATCCACACCGCCGCAGACCAGAACGCAAAGCAAAAGGCATATGCGCTAAGCCAGGACATTTTTATGATATTCATTTTAGTTCACTCCTTCGCCTGAATTTGGCGTACAAAGGCCTGCGATCATCCACTAAGGATGAAACCCGTTTGTGTTACTGAGTGTGGAGTTGGGCTTTTAACGTGCCCGCCGGAGAAACCGGAAAGAAGAGCAAAGAGCAGTAAGAATAATAAACGGTACAGCAAACAGCGTTATTTAGTTTTAGGGTCCAGGAACGACTCGATAAAGTGTCGCTGGTTATCACTCAAATCCCAGGAATCGGGGATAGACACTTTTTCGTCCTTTGCAAGCGGCTCTTTTCCTTTACAGGAAGCGGGCTTGTGCTGACGCGCAGTCAAAGAACGTTTATGGCTGAGTGTGTTTGCCCACATGGCTTTAGCCCCAGATACGCCAGATCATTAATGCAACAACTACCCAGAACAGCGCTGAGGCAGCGAATACGGTCAGCCAGGCTTTGCGGCGGGTGTTGCCAGTGCGCTCAACCTTGGTGCTTTTTGCCGGGAAGCCCGGTTGTACAGTCAGTCGTGTATTCATAGTTTTTGATAATCACTCTCAACAAAATGATTGATAACAACGATTAAGATTTAGGACGAATCCTAAACGCGTTAAGGCCAAAAATCCAGTTATTTTTATTGAGTAAAACGATTAACGCTATTAATCAATAAGGCCTAATCACGTAAGAAATCATTAACCGCGGAACAAACTTTTAATTAAACGATCACATTGTAAATTTGAGTTAATTTACGTTTAGGACCATTCAAAACTAAAGAGCGGATTAAAGAACCTGATATCAGCGGGCTTTTCATCAGGTCTTAACTGGAGTATGGGAATATTCCTGGCGTCCCGCAAAGCGGCAAGGTAAAAAATGTGTAGTAATTCGCATTTAAGAAAGACCAAACCGAAAACATGTGATCGATGTTTCATTTACAAAAAAATAATAAAAACTTTTGAGTCTCATCTGGCGCTAACGTCTGGCAATAAAAAAGGCCGCCAGCGGCAGCCTTTAAAATCATTAATGAGTATCAGACTCATTTAAACGGCAATTTGATGTCCTTAAACATTGCCTCAATATCCTCGTTCGAACGCAATGCCACGGCGGTATCAACCACATCGCGCGTCAGGTGCGGCGCAAAACGTTGGATAAAATCATACATATAGCTGCGCAGGAAGGTGCTGCGACGGAAGCCGATCTTGGTGGTACTGTTGGTGAAAATGTCCGCCGCTTCGATACGAATCAGGTCAGGATCTGAGACCGGATCGACTGCCATGCTGGCAATCACCCCGACGCCAAGACCTAATCTTACGTAAGTTTTGATAACGTCAGCGTCGGTGGCGGTGAAAACAATGCGTGGCGTTAAGCCGGCACGGTTAAACGCGGTATCAAGCTCTGACCGCCCGGTAAAGCCAAAGGTGTAGGTCACCAGCGGGTATTCAGCCAGCTCTTCTATCGTCACCTGCCCTTTTCCGGCCAGCGGATGGTCAGCCGTCACCACAATCGCCCGGTTCCAGTGGTAGCACGGCAACATGATCAAATCGTCGTACAGATGCAGTGCTTCGGTTGCAATCGCGAAGTCCGCATTGCCTTTGGATACCGCTTCGGCAATCTGCGTCGGCGAGCCCTGATGCATATGCAGCGATACCCGCGGATAGCGCTCAATGAAGCCTTTAATTACGCCTGGCAGTGCATAGCGCGCCTGAGTATGGGTGGTTGCCACATACAGTGACCCTTTGTCCGGCCAGGTGTGTTCACCGGCGACGGATTTAATCGCATCTACTTTGGAAAGCACTTCACGCGCAATGCGGATAATCTCTTCACCGGCTGGCGTCACCTGAGTCAGGTGTTTACCGCTGCGGGCAAAAATCTGTACCCCCAGCTCATCTTCCAGCATCCGGACCTGTTTACTGATGCCAGGCTGCGAGGTGTAAAGTCCTTCCGCCGTCGAAGAGACATTAAGGTTGTGATTAACCACTTCGACGATATAGCGCAACTGCTGTAATTTCATATCTATTCCATCCCGGTAAGTTACAGAGTCGCATCCCCGGTTGACGTATTGTCGCCTTAACAGGGTGAAGAAAAGCCATGCATCAGGAAAGGTCGGAAATGCTATAACCACTATATCATTTTAAGTGTGATTGTAGAACGGATTGATATAAGGCTCAGAAAAAGGCCAGCGAGTGCTGGCCTGATAGGATTACTTCTTCGCTTCCTGCCATTTGCCATCAATGTAGAAGGCGGACCAGCCGGTCGCTTTGCCCTCTTTTTCAGAGGAGACGTACTGCTGTTTGGTTTTGCGGCTGAAACGGACCAGCGTCTTATTGCCTTCCGGATCGGTAGCCGGTGCCTCGGCCAGGTACTTCAGCTTCTCTGGCAGACGGTCACTGAAGCGCTGTAACTCTTCCACCAGCGGCGCACGGGTTTCGCGCGATTTCGGGAAGGTATTAGCCGCCAGGAAGACCCCGGCAGCGCCGTCGCGCAGCACGAAATAGGCATCCGACTTCTCGCACGCCAGTTCAGGCAGCGGGACCGGATCTTCTTTCGGCGGTGCCACTTCACCGTTACGCAGAATCTTACGGGTGTTTTTACACTCTTCGTTGGTACAGGCCATGTACTTGCCGAAGCGACCCATTTTCAGGTGCATCTCGGAACCACATTTCTCGCACTCAACCACCGGGCCGTCATAGCCTTTGATGCGGAACTCACCCTGTTCGATTTCGTAGCCGTCGCATTCCGGGTTGTTACCACAGACGTGCAGCTTACGTTCGTTATCGATCAGATAGCTGTCCATCGCGGTGCCACACTTCTGGCAACGACGACGGGCGCGCAGAGCGTTGGTTTCAGCATCATCCCCTTCCAGAATATTCAGAACTTCATTTTCCGGAATCAGGTTGATGGTCTGTTTGCAACGCTCTTTTGGCGGTAACGCATAGCCAGAACAACCGAGGAAAACCCCGGTACTGGCGGTACGAATCCCCATTTTGCGGCCACAGGTCGGGCAGTCAATCGAGGTCAGCACCATCTGGTTAGGCTGCATGCCGCCCTCTTCAGGATCTTTCTCTGCCCGCTCAAGCTGCTGAGTAAAGTCACTGAAGAAGTTATCCAGCACCGCTTTCCACTGCGCCTGGTTGTTAGCCACCTGATCGAGGCTGTTTTCCATATGCGCGGTAAAATCGTAGTTCATCAGCTCACGGAAGTTCTCTTCCAGCCGATCGGTAACAATTTCACCCATTTTTTCCGCATAGAAACGGCGGTTCTCAACCCGCACATAACCGCGATCCTGAATGGTCGAGGTAATAGCAGCGTAGGTCGATGGACGGCCAATACCGCGTTTTTCCAGCTCACGCACCAGTGAAGCTTCGCTGAAGCGCGCCGGTGGCTTGGTGAAGTGCTGGCCGGGCAGCAGCTGTTGCAGATCCAGCACATCACCTACGCTGACCGCAGGTAAGGTACGATCTTCATCATTCTTACGCAGCGCCGGCATCACTTTAGTCCAGCCGTCGAAGCGCAGCGTACGGCCTTTCGCCTTGAGCTTAAATTCACCTGCAGTGGCGGTAATGGTGCTGGAGTCGTACTGCGCTGGCATCATCTGACAGGCGACAAACTGGCGCCAGATCAGCTGATAAAGTTTCTGCGCATCCGCTTCCATATCTTTTAACTGTTCCGCCACCACTTCCACATCAGAAGGACGAATCGCTTCGTGCGCTTCCTGCGAATTTTCTTTGCTGGCGTAAGTGTTGGCCGATTCAGGCAGGTATTTTTTACCGAATTGACTTTCGATATAGCCACGTGCCATGGCGACCGCATCCTGACTCAGGTTGGTCGAGTCGGTACGCATATAGGTAATGTGGCCGGCTTCGTACAAGCGCTGCGCCATCATCATGGTTTTCTTCACGCCAAAGCCGAGACGGGTACTGGCGGCCTGCTGCAACGTCGAGGTGATATAAGGCGCGCCCGGCTTGCTGCTGGTCGGCTTATCTTCGCGATCGACAATCTCGTAGCGCGCTTTTTCCAGCAGTGCAACGGCGGCATAGGTCTCGTCACGATTGACCGGCCGGAACGCCTTATCCCCTTTGTGGGTGACGTCCATCGACAGTTCGTCGCCTTTCGGCGTGGTCAGCGCGGCGTTAACTTCCCAGTATTCTTCCGGCACGAACGCTTTAATCTCGCGCTCACGCTCCACCACCAGCCGCACGGCAACCGACTGCACGCGTCCGGCGGAAAGGCCACGGGCGATTTTTTTCCACAGCAGCGGTGACACCATGTAGCCCACCACGCGGTCCATAAAGCGGCGCGCCTGCTGAGCATTAACCCGATCGATATTCAGTTCGCCCGGCTTTTCAAACGCCTGACGAATCGCATTTTTGGTGATTTCGTTAAACACCACCCGGCTGAAACGCTTATCGTCGCCACCGATCACTTCCCGCAGGTGCCAGGCAATGGCTTCCCCTTCGCGGTCAAGGTCGGTTGCGAGATAGATGTGGTCAGCGCTGGCGGCTAACGCCTTAAGTTCGGCAACCACTTTTTCTTTGCCAGGCAGAATTTGATAGTCCGCTTCCCAGCCGTGATAAGGGTCAACGCCCATCCGGCTGACAAGTGCTGCTTTCTCATCTTTTTTGACTTTTTTGACTTTTTTATCTGTCGAGGCGTCAGCACTTTTCTTGGCGGTTGAACCACTGGTCGGCAGATCCCGGATATGACCGACGCTGGATTTAACCACGTAGTCACTGCCGAGGTATTTATTGATTGTTTTGGCCTTTGCCGGGGACTCAACAATAACGAGTGCTTTACCCATATTTACCTTTACCTAATGAAAACATCCTGCTTAACGGGAGAGGATTGGATGCCCAAAAACCCATCGGGTTCAATATTGCTGCGCCTGTTTAACATTTCAAGGCGGAGGGGTCAATCTCAGATCAGACGACGTGGCGATATGCAACTGCATGATAAAAAGCGCTTTTTCCATCTGAAATAATCACACATCCCGGTGCAAAATCCCTGAAATCGGAATCGCCCACACTCTACCTGATAAAATCTGTTACGCAACTTAATTAGCACTCAGGTTAAATTTCCGCCAATTTTTCCGCCGTTACGCCGATTTGTCACACAATGCGACACGCAAGTAATATAGAAAGGATTATGGTGCTGTCAAAAAAGGAGCAAACAATGAAGACATTAACCCAACCTATTTCACGCCAGGAATTGCTGGAAAAAGCCAATGCGTTAATCAAACAACATGACGATTATTTTGCCGGTATGCAGGCGGATGAGGTGATTCAGCAAGGTGACGTGCTGGTGTTTCGCGGACCGTTTTTCCTTGATGCAGATGAGTTGCCCACCGCCAGAACCACCACGGTGTTCAACGTGTTCA
This sequence comes from Pantoea sp. PGP6, assembly GCF_053474785.1. Taxonomy (NCBI): domain Bacteria; kingdom Pseudomonadati; phylum Pseudomonadota; class Gammaproteobacteria; order Enterobacterales; family Erwiniaceae; genus Pantoea; species Pantoea sp. PGP6. The sequence continues at coordinate 2,005,361 of NZ_JBQBMA010000001.1, read as the reverse complement.
AACATCTTGCCGTGGTGTTGTCACCGCTTTACCACCTGGAATAAAAAAACCCGGCACAGGGCCGGGTCGGGTCATGTTGTGTCAGCGATTAAAGCAGCGGCTTTTCGCCGCGCTGCCAGAGCTTAAGCAGCAGGCGCTCGGCAACCGACCCGGCACTGTGTGTCATACGGTCAATCATCTTACGACGACGGGCGTAATGCACGCCCAGCACGTTGAACCGATCCATCTGACGGATAATCAGATCGTCGCTGGTGCCGACTTCATCAATCAGTCCGAGATCCAGCGCCTGGCGACCATACCAGTGTTCGCCAGTCGCCACTTTATCAATGTCGAGAGAAGGACGCATCTGATGAACGAACTGCTTAAACAGCAGATGGGTTTCATTCAGATCTTCCTGAAACTTTTCCCGTCCCTCATCGGTGTTTTCGCCAAACAGGGTGAGGGTACGCTTGTACTGGCCGGCAGTATGTAATTCCACGTCGATATCGTTGCGCTTCAGCAGGCGATTAAAGTTGGGGATCTGCGCCACCACCCCAATCGAGCCGATAATCGAAAACGGTGCCGCCACGATACGATCGGCCACGCACGCCATCATATAGCCGCCGCTGGCCGCCACTTTATCCACCGCAGCGGTGATCTGCAGACCGTGATCGCGCAGGCGCTGCAACTGCGATGCGGCCAGGCCGTAGCCATGTACCACGCCGCCAGGACTTTCAAGCCGTAACAGCACTTCATCGCCCGGCTGGGTTACGGCCAGCACCGCCGACACTTCTTCACGCAGCGAGGTGACTTCACTGGCATCCATGCTGCCTTTAAAGTCCAGCACGTAAAGCGTCGGTTTATTCACTTCGCTTTCGCCCTGCTTCGCGGCCCGCTTTTCCGCCTTCGCTTTGAGCTTCTCCGATTTTTTATGATTCTTCAGCCACACTTTTTGCGCCTGCGGTTTCATCTTCGCCAGCTGCAGGTCCTCTTTCATCTGTTGATAGTCATCACCCAGATGCGTCAGTCGCAGCTGACCGCTCTGACCCCGTTTGCGCAACGCGGCATTCATCACAATCAGCACAATTGCAGCAATCGCCACCACCAGCGTCACCACTTTTGCTAAAAACAGTCCATAACTCGAAAGAAGATCCATTGTGTCGCCTTAGTAAACAGAGAATTAGAGACAATGGGCTAGTTTAGCCGTTTTGCCCCCATGCGTCGCCTGAAATGCCAGCAGCTGGCACAGAATGCGCCGGTTGACGATTGCGCCGATTCGCAATTTCAGGCATAAAGCGGAATCATGCTGTTTTCGCTGGAGGATCCCACCGTGCATTATCAACCGAAAAGCGATCTGCTTAATCATCGCATCATCCTGGTCACCGGCGCGTCAGAGGGGATTGGGCGTGAAGCGGCGCTGACCTACGCCCGCTATGGCGCCGAAGTGATCCTGCTGGGACGGAATGCTGACAAGCTGCAACAGGTCGGACAGACCATTAATCAACTTAACAAACGCCCTGCCCACCCGCTGGTGTTTGACCTGGCCGAGGCCACGCCTGAACGCTGTCAACAGCTGGCACACCAACTGGCGCAGCAGTTTTCTCACCTGGATGGTGTGCTGCACAACGCCGGCATTCTCGGTGAGATTGTGCCGCTGGCGGAACTGGATCCGCAGATCTGGCAGCAGGTGATGAAAATCAATCTCGATGCCACTTTTTATCTGACGCAGGCGCTGTTACCGCTGCTGCTGAAGTCGGAATCGGGTTCGCTGGTGTTTACCACCTCGAGCGTCGGCCGCACGGGCCGTGCCGGCTGGGGAGCCTATGCGGTCTCCAAGTTTGCCACTGAAGGCATGATGCAGGTGCTGGCTGACGAGTACAAAAATCATGCGCTGCGGGTTAACTGCATTAACCCTGGCGGCACCCGCACTAAAATGCGTGCCAGCGCGTTTCCGCAGGAAGATGCGAATAAACTGAAAACCCCCGCTGATTTGATGCCGCTCTACCTCTATTTAATGGGCGACGACAGCCGACGTAAAACCGGTATCAGTTTCGATGCTCAGCCAGGCAGGAAACCGGGAGCGGCAGAATAATGGCCGACGATCGCCATCAACAACGCCAGCAACGGTTAAAAGAGCAGGTCGATGCGCGCATCGCCGCGGCCAACGAGGTACGCGGCATCCTGATGGTGTTTACCGGCAACGGCAAAGGCAAAACAACCGCCGCCTTTGGCACCGCCCTGCGCGCCTGTGGTCACGGTAAACGTGCGGGCGCTATTCAGTTTATTAAAGGCGACTGGCCGAACGGCGAGCGTAACCTGCTCGAACAACACGGCGTTGAGTTTCAGGTGATGGCCACCGGTTTCACCTGGGAGACGCAGAACCGGGAAACGGATACCGCGGCCTGTCTGGCGGTCTGGCAGCACGCCAGACGGATGCTGGCTGATGAGACGCTGGATTTGGTGGTGCTGGATGAGATCACTTACATGATCAGCATGGATTATCTGCCGCTGGAGGAGCTGGTTGACGCTCTGCGTCAGCGTCCGGCCCGGCAAAGCGTGATCGTCACCGGTCGTGGTTGTCACCGCAGCTTGCTGGAGATGGCTGATACTGTTACCGAGATGCGGCCGGTGAAGCATGCGTTTGATGCCGGCATTCAGGCACAGCAGGGAATTGACTGGTAGGCAAAAAAAAACGCAGCCCGGGGCTGCGTTTTTTGCGAGGGTAGCGTAATTAGCCGGAGTTGCGTTTGCTGCCCGGATTACGACGTGGGGTGCTGCTCACTTTACTGTGGCGCTTCACCGCACGACGGATCTGGTTCGCTTTGGTACGGCGGCGATCTTTCTCCACCACCAGTTTGGTCACCGTCTCGTCATCCATGCCGACCAGGTTGCGCAGGTAGTTAACCGCCGGCAGATCCAGTTCGGTCCAGCCACCGCGAGGCAGCCCTTTCGGCAGGGTAATATCACCGTAGCGCACGCGCATCAGACGACTCACCTGTACACCGACAGCTTCCCATAAACGACGCACTTCACGGTTACGGCCTTCGGTCAGGGTCACGTTGTACCACTGGTTGATCCCTTCACCGCCGCCGAAACGCAGGGTTTTAAAGGCGGCCGGGCCATCCTCCAGCTGCACGCCCTTGCTCAGTTGACGAATTTTGTCATCGTCAACCTGACCAAATACGCGCACTGCATATTCACGTTCTACTTCACGGCTCGGATGCATTAAACGGTTCGCCAGTTCACCGTCGGTGGTGAACAGCATCAGGCCGCAGGTATTTACATCCAGACGACCCACCGCAATCCAGCGCGATCCACGCAGGCGTGGCAGTCGGTCAAATACCGTCGGGCGTCCTTCCGGGTCGCTACGCGTACACAGCTCGCCTTCCGGTTTGTAATAGGCCAGCACCCGGCAGACTTCCGCCGCAGACTCAGCGATGGAGACCAGATGGCCATCAATACGGATTTTCAGGGATTTGCTGCTTTCGACGCGGTCGCCGAGGGTGGCAATTTTGCCATCGACGCTGACACGGCCGGCGGCAATCATAGATTCGATTTCACGACGCGAGCCATGACCGGCACGCGCTAAGACTTTCTGTAACTTCTCGCTCATTGAGCTTCCTCTTTGTCGCCTTCCCAGGCGTCACGGTAGGGTGGGAAATCTTTTTAAATCAATAGGTTAACTTAAAAAGTTTGGCCCATTATACAGACATTTACCCCTGATGTAACGCGCTTTGTGGTTAACAGAGTCAATTTAAGGATAGCCGGTCTGGCTGACTTTTTCCGCCGTTAAGTCGGGCAAACTGGCGAGTGCATCGTGGGCGATATAATTAACAAAGATGCTGAATAAAACGCAATTTCCAAAAACTTTATAGTCAGCGGAATTTAAATTTTCTGAACTGTGCCCTCCGCCGAAGCAATCTGTCAGCCGGAAAAATATTCACGGTATCTTACACTTCCGCTGCTTTCATCCTGCCGTATTTCATCTACCTTTAAGCTCCAGCCCAGAATAAAGTTCTGATGAGTTGATTTTATCCACCATAAGCCATGTGTTAAATAAAAATTTGTAGCGTAACCCCATCGCAGATTTGTTTATCACCTTATTTTTCAGGATATTTTCTTAATATTAGTTTTAATTAATTGTGCATAACAATGATGGGTGTAAACTCTGACGCTGAAGCACCAATAAACGCAGTGCCCGCAGTTAAAATGGGCGCGCGTAGAAAAATAAAACTTTAAAGATTCATTAACAAAAATAGTGTTTTTACATTAATCCAATAAACCGGCGCATCCGGAGTTGTTGCGTTAATACGGTTCAGTGATGAACCTTGATTGCATGTCAGAAGTCTTCACCAGGGATTTTCACGACATGCCTGAAAAAGAATACCAACATGAGAAACCGCTTTCTGTGCCCAGCGCTTGCCGCGCTGGCGTTGACCGGGTGTTCCGTGGGCCATACCGAGTACAGTCGTACCGCAATGCGGCACGTTGATATGAGCGTGACCGGCATTCCGACGATCCTCGGTCTCGGTACCCTCGGCACCAGTATCCCTCTGACGCCTGAATACAGTCTGACCGCCGCCCACGTCGCGAAAACCGCCGTGCAACGTGTGAAGTCTTATCATCCTTATTGCGATCTGGCGATTATCTACCATAAGAACGATGCCAAAACATTAGCCCATTTCCGCAGTAGCGATATTGGCGATCCGGTTAAAATGTACGGCTACAGTTTTATTTCCGCGCTGCCGGTTGAATCCTCTGGGGTTAATTTAGCCCGCACCACTATTCGTAATGGCTGGAATAAAAGTCCCTGCATGGCAATGGCATCTAATGCTGGCGTAGTGCAGGGAATGTCGGGCGGCGGAGTGTATAACAGCGATGAAACGCTGGGTGGCGTTATTGTTGGCTATTCTGACGCAATTAAAAATGGCCGTAATGGAAAAGTGATTCTGAAAGATGTTTCACTTTATATTCCCTACGGCCAGTTTAAGAACTGGTTGCAGGCAAATCTGGCGCAGACACCGACACGCGGTGCCTGATCCGCTCTGGTTACAGGAACGGGCGGGTATCGCCCACGCCTTCGCGCACAATTTCCGGCGAATCGGTGGTCAAATCGACCACCGTGGTCGGCTGTTGCCCCAGCGTCCCGCCGTCAATAATCAGATCAACCAGCTTACCAATGCTGTGCTGGATCTCTTCCGGATCGGACTCGGTGAAGTCGTTACCCGGCAGGATCAGCGAGGTCGACATCATCGGCTGATTCAGCGCCTCCAGCAGTGCCAGCGCCACCGGATTAGACGGCACGCGCAGCCCGATGGTTTTCCGCTTGTCATTCATCAGACGACGCGGAACCTCTTTGGTCGCCTTGAGAATAAAAGTGTAGTTACCCGGGGTGTTATTTTTCAGCAAACGAAAGGCTGAATTTCCTACCTGAGAATAGACGGATAGCTCAGAGAGATCCCGACACATCAGGGTGAAGTTATGGTGCCCATCCAGCTGACGAATGCGGCAGATACGCTCCATCGCGCCCTTCTCTTCCAGCCGGCAGCCCAGCGCATAGCCGGAATCGGTCGGATAGACGATCACGCTGCCTTTATTAAGGTAATCCACCGCCTGGTTAATCAGACGGGGTTGCGGGTTATCCGGGTGGATGTGAAACAATTGACTCATAGAAACCTCGTGTCACCTTTCCGTGCCTGAATCGCCGGGAGCCAGTTCCGGGAAGCGTTCCCATACCGGCTCAACCGCCGCGGGCAGCCACAGTTTGCGGCCCAGTTCAATCCACGGGCAGGGTTGATGAAAATCAGAACCTTGTGATGCGGCCAGCGCATTGTCTCTGGCGTATTGCGCCAGCTGCGTGCGCTCATTCGGCGCCTGCTGGCACTGTGCAACCTCCATGGCATCACCGCCGACTTCGCGGAAATGGGCCACCAGCCGCTTTAGCCACTTCGCTGATAAGCCGTAGCGTCCGGGATGCGCCAGCACCGCGCAACCGCCAGAATGATGAATCGCATCAATAGCTTGTTCAATTGTACACCATTGTGGCGGGACGTAGCCGGTTTTGCCACGCGCCAGATAATTTTTGAATACCTGCGCCATATTATCCGCCTTGCCCTGCTCCATCAGGAAGCGGGCAAAGTGGCCCCGGGTGATCACTCCGCCATCGGCCAGCCGCATCGCACCCGCCAGCGCACCCGGGATACGGGCTTTCTCCAGCCGCTCGGCGATCTGTTCCGCCCGCGCCTGCCGACAGGCATGCTGTCCGGCGAGAAAACTGACCAGGGTCGGATGGCGGATATCGATATTTAATCCCACGATATGAATTTCATGGTTTTCCCACAGGGTGGAAACCTCAACGCCCGCCAGCACTTTGATCGGCAAAGCCTGATCGATAGCCGTTTGCCGGGCTTCATCCACGCCAGCGACGCTATCGTGATCGGTAATCGCCAGTACGCCTACGCGCATCTCAACCGCACGCTGTACCAGCGCGGCCGGCGTCAGAAAGCCATCCGAGGCCCGCGTGTGGCTGTGTAAATCATAAACCGGGAAACGGGCGATATCGCTCAAGAGAACTCCTGCTGGAAACTAAACCGGCCAGCATGATAACGATTTTAGCCGCCGGTGAAAAAGTGTATTGACATTTCCGCCCTGAACCCGTTAACTAGTACACAAGTTCACACGTAACGGGTATTCAATCATGGCTGTTGTAATCACGCATTTTAACGGTTGGTGGCGCGATGTTCCCGAACACGGGCGACGTGGTCGTGCACATCTTGCGTAAACGCTGTGCAGATACCTGAGCCCGCCACCGAGCGGGCTTTTTTTTGAGCGAAATTCAGAGAAATCATCATGCCAAATGCGAAACCTACAGTGAAGTTGATTACCGGCAACGCACCTTATCGCGAAGATCCGGCCGCAGTGTTTCATCAGTTATGCGGCGCACGCCCGGCAACCCTGCTGCTTGAATCTGCCGATATCGACAGCAAAAAGAACCTCAAAAGCCTGCTGATTGTCGACAGCGCACTGCGTATCAGCGCGCTGGATAATCGGGTGACCATTCAGGCGCTGTCAGAAAATGGCCGCGCGCTGCTGCCGCTGCTGGACGCGGCTTTGCCCGGCTCCGTCGATAATCAGGTGCGTCCCGATGGCCGCGAGCTGACTTTCCCGCAGAGCAGCGGCCCGCAGGATGAAGATTCACGTCTGCAGGCGCTGTCGGTGTTTGACGCGCTGCGTCTGATTCCCCAGTTGGTCAATTCGCCAGCCGATGAGCGTGAAGCCGTGCTGTTAGGCGGCCTGTTTGCTTACGATCTGGTGGCGGGCTTCGAAACCCTGCCGCCGCTGGAGAATCAGCAGCGCTGCCCGGACTACTGTTTTTATCTGGCGGAAACGCTGCTGGTGATCGATCACCAGACCCGCAGCGCGCGGCTGCAGGCCAGCCTGTTCTGCCCGTCGACCAATGAATTCCAGCGTCTGCAACGCCGGATTGAGCAACTGCATGGCCAGATGCTGCAGCCGGCTCCGGCGCTGCCGGTTCAGACGGTTGAGCAGATGACGCTGACCACCAGCCAGAGCGATGAAGAATATTGCGAGGTGGTGCGCACCATGCAGCAGGCGATTCGCATCGGCGAAATCTTCCAGGTGGTGCCTTCACGGCGTTTTTCACTGCCATGCCCTTCGCCGCTGGCCGCCTACGACACGCTGAAAAACAGCAATCCCAGCCCGTATATGTTTTTTATGCAGGACCAGGATTTCGCGCTGTTTGGTGCCTCACCAGAAAGTTCGCTGAAGTATGACGCCAGCTCACGTCAGATTGAGATCTACCCGATTGCTGGCACCCGTCCACGCGGTCGTAAAGCGGACGGTTCGCTGGACCGCGATCTGGACAGCCGGATCGAACTGGAGATGCGCACTGATCATAAAGAGCTGGCGGAGCATCTGATGCTGGTCGATCTGGCGCGTAACGATCTGGCACGTATCTGCGTGCCGGGCAGCCGCTACGTCGCCGATCTGACCAAGGTTGATCGCTACTCGTTTGTGATGCATCTGGTGTCTCGCGTAGTCGGCACCCTGCGCGCCGATCTTGATGTGCTGCACGCCTATCGCGCCTGCATGAACATGGGCACCCTGAGCGGAGCACCGAAAGTACGCGCCATGCAGCTAATCGCCGGAGCGGAAGGTACCCGCCGCGGCAGCTACGGCGGTGCGGTCGGCTATTTCACCGCCAATGGCGATCTGGATACCTGCATCGTCATCCGCTCTGCTTATGTTGAAGACGGGGTAGCAACCGTTCAGGCGGGTGCCGGTGTGGTACTGGACTCGAATCCGCAGGCGGAAGCCGATGAGAGCCGCAATAAAGCCCGCGCCGTGCTGCGCGCCATTGCAACCGCACATCACTGCAAGGAGATCTTCTGATGGCCGATATTCTGCTGCTCGATAACATCGACTCATTTACCTATAACCTGGTCGACCAACTGCGGACCTTTGGTCACAACGTGGTGATCTACCGCAACAACCTGCCGGCGGCGCTGTTAATTGAACACCTGCAGCAGATGGAAAATCCGGTGCTGATGCTGTCGCCAGGTCCGGGCGCGCCGAAAGAGGCTGGCTGCATGCCTGAACTGCTGCGGACGCTGCGCGGCCGTTTACCGATTATCGGGATCTGCCTCGGCCATCAGGCAATTGTTGAAGAATATGGCGGTCATGTCGGTCAGGCTGGCGAGATCCTGCACGGGAAAGCCTCCGCGGTGGTTCACGATGGCGAGGCGATGTTTGCCGGCCTGAGCAACCCGCTGCCGGTGGCACGCTATCACTCACTGGTCGGCAGTAATACGCCGGATGAACTCACCGTCAATGCCAGCTACAACGGCATGGTGATGGCGGTTCGCCACGAAACTGACCGGGTATGCGGATTCCAGTTCCATCCTGAATCCATCCTGACTACTCAGGGCGCGCGACTGCTTGAGCAGACGCTGGCCTGGGCGCTGGCGAAGTAACAGGGAGAATGACTATGCAACAGACACTGGAAAAACTTTACCAGGCGCAGACGCTGAATCAGGCTGAGAGTCATCAGCTGTTCAGCGCGATTATTACCGGTCAGCTGGAGCCGACCCAACTGGCGGCAGCCCTGATTGCGATGAAAGTCCGGGGCGAAACGCCGGAAGAGATCGCCGGTGCGGCAACCGCGCTGCTGGAAGATGCCAAACCCTTCCCGCGCCCCGACTACGCTTTTGCCGATATCGTCGGAACCGGCGGTGACGGCAGCAACAGCATTAATATTTCAACCGCCAGTGCGTTTGTCGCGGCGACCTGCGGCCTGAAAGTGGCGAAGCACGGCAACCGCAGCGTCTCCAGCAAGTCCGGTTCATCCGATCTGCTGGCGGCGTTTGGCATCAATCTGGATATGCCGGCTCAGCAAGCACGTCAGGCGCTGGACGATCTCAACGTCTGCTTCCTGTTTGCACCGCAGTATCACACCGGATTTCGCCACGCGATGCCGGTGCGCCAGCAGCTCAAAACGCGGACGCTGTTTAACGTCCTGGGCCCGCTGATTAACCCGGCACGTCCACCGCTGGCGGTGATTGGCGTTTACAGCCCGGAGCTGGTGATGCCGATTGCGCAGACCCTGAAAGTGCTGGGCTATCAGCGTGCAGCGGTGGTGCATGGCGGCGGGATGGATGAAGTGGCGCTGCACGACGTGACCCATGTGGCGGAGCTGCGTGACGGGGAAATCACCCGCTATCAGCTGTCGCCGGAAGACTTCGGTTTTGGCTTCCATCCTAAGGAAGCGCTGGCTGGCGGCACGCCGGAAGAAAATCGTGACATTCTCACGGCTTTACTCCAGGGTAATGGCCAGCAGGCCCATGAGGAAGCGGTCGCCGTCAATGTGGCGATGCTGCTTAAAGTATTCGGTCATGAAGATCTGCGTGAAAATGCACAGCGTGCGCTCAACGCTATCCGCAGTGGACAGGCTTACGAGCGCGTGGTCGCTCTGGCAGCAAGAGGATAACTATGCAAGGTACCGTGTTAGAAAAAATTGTGCAGGACAAAGCGATTTGGGTTGAAGCGCGTCAGCAGCAGCAGCCTCTTTCTACCTTTCAGAACAGCATTGAGCCTGCCAGCCGTCATTTTTATGATGCGCTCCAGGGTGCGCGAACCGCGTTTATCCTCGAGTGTAAAAAAGCGTCGCCCTCTAAAGGGATTATCCGCGCCGATTTTGATCCGGCCGCGATTGCCGGTGTTTACCGGCACTACGCTTCGGCAGTGTCGGTGCTGACCGATGAAAAATACTTTCAGGGCGACTTCGCTTTTCTGCCGATCGTCAGCGCCGCTATCACCCAGCCGGTGCTGTGCAAAGACTTTATCATCGACCCGTATCAGATCTATCTGGCGCGTTACTATCAGGCAGACGCCATTCTGCTGATGCTGTCGGTGCTGGATGATGAGCAGTATCGTCAGCTGGCCGCCGTCGCCCACAGCCTGAAAATGGGCATCCTGACCGAAGTCAGTAATGAGCAGGAGCTGGAGCGCGCCATTGCGCTGCAGGCCAAAGTGGTCGGGATTAATAACCGCGATCTGCGCGATCTGTCGATCGATCTTAACCGCACCCGCCAGCTGGCCCCGCGCCTGTCGCACGGCGTCACGGTAATCAGCGAATCGGGCATCAACAGCTACGCAGATATTCGTGAGCTCAGCCACTTTGCCAATGGCTTCCTGATCGGTTCCGCCCTGATGGAAGAACCCGACCTGACCGCGGCGGTGCGCCGGGTGACGCTGGGTGCCAATAAAGTCTGTGGCCTGACCCGCGCGGAAGACGCGCGTGCCGCCTATGAAGCCGGTGCCCTCTACGGCGGCCTGATTTTTGCTGAAGGTTCGCCGCGTCACATCGAAACTGAGGCCGCCCGTACGGTGATCAACGCCGCGCCATTGCGCTACGTTGGCGTGTTCCGCAATAACGCCATTAGTGACGTTGTCACCAAAGCCACCGCGCTTTCGCTGGCCGCCGTCCAGCTGCACGGCAATGAAGACCCGGATTTCGTCAGCGAACTGCGCGCGGCCCTGCCCGCCAGCATTGAGATCTGGAAAGCGCTGCGCGTTGAAGGTGCCTTACCGGCGCGCAACTGGCCGCACATTGATCGTTACGTGTTTGATAATGGCGACGGCGGAACCGGTCAGCGCTTTGACTGGTCACTGTTACAGGGCCAGACGCTGAACGACGTGTTGCTGGCCGGTGGCCTGAGCGCGGATAACTGTGTTGAAGCGGCGCAGCTGGGCTGTGCCGGTCTCGATTTCAACTCAGGGGTGGAAAGCGCGCCCGGTATCAAAGATGCCCGTAAAATCGCGGCGGTGTTCCAGACACTGCGCGCCTACTGATTTGCCTGGCCTGCTCTACGGCGGGCCCGAAAAAGGAAGCTAAAAATGACGTTACTCAACCCCTACTTTGGCGAATTTGGCGGAATGTATGTTCCGCAGATCCTGATGCCAGCGCTGCGCCAGCTGGAAGAGGCGTTTGTCGACGCGCAGAAAGATCCTGAGTTTCAGGCGGAATTCATGGACCTGCTGAAGAACTATGCCGGCCGTCCTACCGCCCTGACGCTGTGTAAGAACCTGACGAAAGGCAGCAAAACCCGGCTCTACCTGAAGCGCGAAGATCTGCTGCACGGCGGCGCGCACAAAACGAACCAGGTGCTGGGCCAGGCGCTGCTTGCCAAACGTATGGGCAAGAATGAAATCATCGCAGAAACCGGTGCCGGCCAGCACGGTGTCGCCTCCGCGCTGGCCTGCGCGCTGCTGGGAATGAAGTGCCGCATCTATATGGGGGCTAAAGACGTTGAGCGTCAGTCTCCTAACGTATTCCGTATGCGTCTGATGGGTGCTGAAGTGATCCCGGTACACAGTGGTTCAGCCACGCTGAAGGATGCCTGTAATGAGGCGCTGCGCGACTGGTCAGGCAGCTATGAAACCGCTCACTATATGCTGGGTACCGCCGCTGGCCCGCATCCATTCCCGACCATCGTACGTGAGTTCCAGCGGATGATCGGTGAAGAGACCAAAAAGCAGATTCTGGAAAAAGAGGGTCGCCTGCCGGACGCCATTATCGCCTGCGTCGGCGGAGGATCTAACGCCATCGGCATGTTCGCGGACTTTATTGATGAAAGCAGCGTTAAGCTGATTGGCGTTGAGCCAGCGGGACACGGCATTGAAACCGGTGAGCATGGCGCGCCGCTGAAGCATGGCCGCGTTGGTATCTACTTCGGTATGAAAGCCCCGATGATGCAGACCGAAGAGGGTCAGATTGAAGAGTCTTACTCGATCTCTGCTGGCCTCGATTTCCCGTCAGTCGGACCGCAGCATGCGCATCTGAACAGCATTGGCCGCGCCGAGTATGTTTCGATTACTGATAACGAAGCACTGGCAGCCTTCAAACAACTGTGCCGCGCTGAAGGTATTATTCCGGCACTGGAATCATCACATGCACTGGCGTACGCCCTGAAGATGATTCAGGCCGAGCCGGACAAAGAGCAACTGGTGGTGGTTAACCTTTCTGGCCGGGGCGATAAAGATATTTTCACCGTTCACGACATTCTGACTGCGCAGGGAGAAATCTGATGGAACGTTACGATCAACTGTTTAAACGTCTCTCTGCCCGTAACGAAGGCGCTTTTGTCCCTTTTGTGACGCTGGGTGATCCATCGCCGGAACTTTCATTACAGGTGATTGACGCTCTGGTGGAAGGCGGCGCCGATGCGCTGGAGTTAGGTATCCCCTTCTCCGATCCGCTGGCCGACGGCCCGACCATTCAGAACGCGACGCTGCGCGCCTTTGCGGCGGGCACCAACATCAGCCAGTGCTTTGAGATGCTGGCGACCATCCGGCGTAAATACCCGGATTTGCCGATCGGTTTACTGATGTATGCCAATCTGGTGTTCACCAACGGCGTGGATGCGTTTTACGCGCGTTGCGCCGAAGCCGGTGTCGATTCAGTGCTGGTGGCAGATGTGCCGGTGGAAGAGTCAGCACCGTTCCGTCAGGCGGCGCTGCGTCACGGTATCGCGCCGATTTTCATCTGCCCGCCAAATGCCAGTGATACCCTGCTGCGGGAGATTGCCTCACACGGACGCGGTTATACCTACCTGCTCTCCCGTGCCGGCGTTACCGGCGCTGAAAACCGTGCCAGCCTGCCGCTGCAGCATCTGATTGAAAAGCTACGTGAATACAACGCAGCCCCGCCGCTGCAGGGATTCGGTATTTCTGAAGCGTCGCAGGTGAAGGAAGCAATCGCCGCCGGTGCCGCCGGCGCTATCTCTGGCTCCGCCATTGTGCGAATCATTGAAAAAAATCACGCCGAACCGGACGTGATGCTGCGCGAACTGAAAAACTTCGTCAGCAGCCTCAAAGCCGCCAGCCGTTAATTCTGTCAGCATGCCTTATCAGGTGATAAGGCATGATTTCTTTCCATTTTTTACATCCCGCCATTTGCCCTTTTTGCAAAATCTGCACCACAATGTCAGAGCGCCGTTACGGTAACGTCGCATCTAATTTGTGACAGGGAGAGAAAGCAATGAAATTATTTAAACTGCTGGCGGGTGCGTTGATGGCGGGTGTGGTTGCGCTGACACTGAGCGCCTGTGCGCCAACCGCGACTAAAGAAGGAACCGGTGGCTATATCGACGACACAGTGGTGACCACCAAAGTGAAAGGTGAACTGCTGAAAGATGACTCGCTGAAATCGACTGAAATCAACGTAGAAACCTTTAAAGGTAAAGTTCAGCTGAGCGGTTTTGTCTCATCACCACAGATGGCTAATCGCGCGGTGCAGGTTACGCGCAGCGTGCCAGGCGTGAAATCCGTTGTGAACAATATGCAGATCAAGTAATCGCTGCTCTGCTTAGCAAAAAGGCCGCTTAAACAGCGGCCTTTTTCTCATCAGAAGCGGTAACCCGCGCCGAAGAAGAAAACCCAGGGATCGATGCGCATATTGATGTTCTGCTGCTCGCCTGCTGCCTTGAACTTCACTTCAGTATCAATATCCATGTACCACACTGACGCATTCAGCATCCAGTCGCGGTTAATCTGGTAATCCAGACCGACCTGTCCCGCTACGCCCCAGGAATCTTTTACGCTCAGATCGCTGAGACCTGCATCACGGCCGGTCTGGTTGAAGTCAGCGTCGTAAAAGGTGGTGTAGTTGATACCGACCCCGATATACGGGCGCGCTTTGCTTTTGCTGTCAAAGAAATAGTATTGCGCCATCAGCGTTGGCGGCAGCTGACGTACCGTTGCCAGCGTGCCGGTTGGACCCAGCCCCACTTTGTGCCGGAACGGCGTGGCGGCCAGCAGTTCAACCCCGATATTATCCGTCGCCATATAGGTAAAGGTCAGGCCAAGCTGGGTATCGTTACTGGCGCTGAACTCGCCCATGCCGAGCACGTTGTCGGAACCTTCCGTCGGCCGTACCGTGGCGCTGCCTGCGCGCATAAAAAAATCGCCCGCCTCATGAGCCATCGCCAGTTGGGGTAAAGCCAGAGCCAGTAACATTGCGCATTTTGCCAGTTTCATCGTCACTCCTTTGCTAAAGGGAAAAACACTCAGGTCATCAATTTTTTGTTAGCAAAGATTTAACGTGATTTACATAAAATTGCACTCCGGCCGGCTGAAATAATTTAATTAAAAAACAATGGGTTGATGTAGATCAATTTTGGCCGGTGCTGGCGCTAAGAAATACCCCTTGCCGAAATATTTTGCCCGGCTTATTTTGCTGATCCAGATTGTTGATTTTGGTTCGATGCCTCAGGAGTGGCGGGTGATCAAATGAGCGAAACTTCAAATCCTTGTGTCAGCTGTGGCGCCTGCTGCGCCCATTTCCGTGTCTCTTTCTACTGGGCTGAAGCCGATGATGCTGGCGGTCCGGTGCCGACTGAATTAACCGAGCCGCTAAGCCTGCTGATGCGCAATATGCGCGGCACTAACGATCGCGCACCCCGCTGTGTTGCCCTGCAGGGCGAGATTGGCGGCTGTGTCTCGTGTGGAATTTATGAACAACGCCCGACGCCCTGTCGGGAGTTTGCGATGTCGGGTGAAGAAGGCATCGCCAATGAAGCCTGCGATCGCGCCCGCGCCCGTTACGGTCTTCCCGCCCTTTTTCACCCATCTTTACCTGTAATGACAGAAAGTTATGCCGCGGCGGGTGCACGCGAGCTGCCAGAACATGTACAATCGCCGGGTTAATTAACCCGGTTCCTCCAAGGAGTGTACATGTCTATCACGGCAAGCTCGTTATACCGTGACACTGGAAATTTTGCCCGCCATCAGCTGGTTACTTTACTGTTGATGTCGCTGTTGACCGCTTTCATCACCGTAATGCTGGTACATGTGCTGACCCCAAGCGCCGATCAGATGGCGATCCTGCAGCAGGGCGACGACAGTGCCAGTTCATTATTTGAGATGGTGCAGAATATGTCACCTGAACAGCAGCAGGTGTTGCTGCGCGCCTCTGCGGCGGGCACCTTCGCGGCGCTGGTGGGCAATACGCTGTTGCTCGGCGGGATGTTGTGTCTGATACCGATGGTCTCTTCTGGCCAGCGGGTCAGTGCGCTGCGTGCCATTGGTACGGCAGCACCGTTACTGCCGAAGCTGTTACTGCTGACCTTCCTGATTACGCTGGTAGCGCAGCTCGGCTTTATGATTCTGGTGGTGCCCGGTATTCTGCTTACTATTCTGCTGTCACTGGCGCCGGTGATGCTGGCTAGCGAGAAGATCGGCGTGTTCGCTGCGATGCGCGCCAGCATGCGGATGGCCTGGAAGAACGTGAAACTGATCGCGCCAGCCATTATTCTCTGGCTGCTGGCGAAAGTAGTGGTAATGCTGTTTTTCTCCTCGCTGACCGTCCTGCCGATGAATGTCTCCTCGGTGATTTTTACCGCTGCAGGTAATCTGGTTTCGGCCATGTTAATTATCTATCTGTACCGGCTTTATATGCTGTTACGTTGATGGCTGATGCGCCTTCGGGCGCATCCGTCCCCACTTCAGCTCTGACTGGAATGACTATGAAGCAGTTACTCGACTTTCTCCCTTTGGTGGTGTTTTTCATCTTCTACAAGCTGTACGACATCTTTGTTGCCTCTGGCGCGTTGATTGTCGCAACCGGTCTGGCCTTAGTCGTCAGCTGGGTGCTCTACCGTAAACTGGAAAAGATGACGATTTTCACCTTTGTGCTGGTGGCGGTATTTGGCACGCTGACGCTGGTATTCCACAACGATGAGTTCATTAAGTGGAAAGTGACGGTGATTTACAGCCTGTTTGCCGTGGCGCTGCTCTACAGCCAGTGGTTTATGAAACAAACGCTGATCCAGAGCATGCTGGGCAAAGAGTTACAGCTGCCGGACCCGGTCTGGCGTCGGCTGAACACCGCATGGGCGATCTTTTTCCTGATCTGCGGCCTGGTAAATATCTATGTTGCCTTTTGGTTATCCCAGGCATTCTGGGTTAACTTTAAGGTGTTTGGTCTGACTGGTCTCACCTTACTGTTTACCCTGATCAGCGGGCTCTATATCTGGCGACAGATGCCGCAACAACAACAAAAATAATCACTCTGCCCGCTATGCCGGGCATTTTTTTAGCGATCACCTGCAGAAGAATGAAAGCAATGGGCGAAAAACATAAGTTGCCGCAAGGCGAAATGGTGTTACGTACGTTAGCCATGCCAGCAGACACCAACGCCAACGGCGATATTTTTGGCGGCTGGCTGATGTCTCAGATGGATATGGGCGGTGCGATCCTGGCCAAGGAAATTGCCGAAGGCCGGGTCGTTACGGTGCGGGTTGATGGCATGTCATTTATGAAACCGGTGGCGGTGGGCGATGTGGTCAGTTGTCATGCACGCTGCATCCGTACCGGCAACAGTTCAATGACCATCAATGTCGAAGTGTGGATCAAGAAGGTGTCGTCAGAGCCGATTGGGCAGACGTACTGTGCCACCGAAGCGGTATTTATCTACGTCGCGGTCGACAATGACGGTAATTCACGTCCGCTGCCTGCCGGACGGGCCAATCAGCAACCCAGCGATTAACCGGTCGCCTGGCGGTCAGGCAAGCTCGTTACCTGACCGCCAGCTTTCTATTCGATACTGGCTCCGCCACTGATCTTAAACACAATGTTCATGGTCAGGCCCTGCCCCGGACGCCCACTCTGGTAACGCCACTGCTTCATCGCCTGTTTAACTGAGCGTTCAAACATATTACGCGGCTCAGCGGAAAGTATCTGGATGTTATCCACCCGCCCTTCGCTGTCGACATCAAATTTGACTCTCACCCGGCCTTCTACACGTAGCGCCAGTGCACGCGGTGGATAGCCTGGCTTGCTGACGCTCAGTGCTTTCGGCCCATTAGAGACCGTCTGACTCGGTGCTGGCGTCGACTTCGGCGCGGCGGTCGGCTTGTTCTGAGTAGCGGGCGCCTCCTGCTTAAACGGATTAGCCTGCGGCTTGCTCTCCTGACGCGGTTTGACTTCGCGTTTAGGCTGCTCACGCTTATGTTCCGGCTTCGGTTTAGGTTTGGGCTTCGGTTCCGGCTTAGGAATCGGCACCGGCTCGGCCTTTGGGGGTTCCGGGGCCGGCTGAGGTTCTGGTACTGGTTCAGGTTCCGGCTGCGGTTCAGGCTGTGGGGCAGGCGGCTCAACCACTGCCGGCGCCGGCTCAGGCTGAATTTCAGGGGCGACCATGGTTACGCTGATAGGCTGCGACGCTTTAGGGACTTCGAGCACCTGATGGAATGAGGCATAAAGAATGCCGGCAATTACGGCACCATGTAAAGCAACAGACAATAACATGGAGACAGGCGTGCGTTTTGGTAATGGCATAGTCAGCGTGGTCATAACAGTCGCAGTCATTGAATGAAGAGCCGATTTTAAATGCAAATAGCAATCAGTTTCAATAACTCCCGCCATCCGGCCGAAAGAAAAGCGCTTTTTAGCCCTTTATGCTGAGCATTGCAGTGGTCAGAGGTTTCATTTGCACTCTGATCGGCAATCCCTTAACGTGTTGCGAAATTCTGAAGAGTTAATGGGAGCTCCCAAGTGCTTTACGTCATTTATGCAGAAGACAACGCAGATTCACTGGAAAAACGTAACGCGGTGCGCCCTGCTCATCTGGCTCGCCTGAAACTACTGCATGAAGAAGGACGCCTGATCATTGCGGGTCCGATGCCTGCTGTCGACAGCAACGATCCGGGCGTGGCGGGCTTCACCGGTTCTACCGTGATTGCCGAGTTCCCGTCATTAGAAGCAGCGCAGTCGTGGGCAGAAGATGACCCCTATATTGCCGCTGGCGTCTATAAACAGGTCGCCGTGAAACCGTTTAAACGCGTTTTCTGATCGCGCGGACCAGGTAAAAAAATGGCTTCGGTGCGGCGCACAGAAGCCATTTTTGTTTTTCGGATGAAGCAACAATGCAAATGATGATTCTGGCGCTGCTGGTGCCGATCGTGGCGCTGATTGGGACCGCGCTCTATTTATGGCGGGTCCACGGCTGGCGTAAGAAAAAACCGCTGATTGTGATGTGCGTTGTGCTGGCAGCGGCGCTGCAGTTGGTGAACGTAACCCTGCTGCTGACTGCGCAGGCGCGACTGGCCGGTTAAACCCTTTGCCGGGCGAATTCAAAATAAATAACTGCACCCTGCCCGGTTGGGTGTCCAGCTTTTGGGGCGCAGTTCAGTCCGGCAGTTTTTTTCGATTCGTGTCGCCCGCTTAGCTTAATCGAAGACGTTATTGATGATCGCCGTCACCACCGCAGTACTGAGCGCAATCAGCACCAGGTTATCCCCGACAATTTTCCATTGATAACCAGGATAATCCGGCAGGTTGTCCAGCATTGAAGGCGGCACCGATCGTTTGGCGATCCCGGGCGGCAAAGGTTTACCCCGCGCAAGATTTTTCGCAATACCCGGTGGCAGCGATGAATAACCGGTCAGCCCATACTGTCTGGCCAGATCGCGTGCGAACGCATAGCTGATCTCTGACTCGGCCCGGTGAGGATCGCCGCCCTTGTTCTTTTTGCTCTTAGACGAATGATCTTTGCCGTTTTTGCCTTCGCCTTTGCCACCATGATCGGCGGAATGTCCATGACCATTGCCGTTACCATTGCCGTTACCCGGATTGGCCAGTAACGCGGGCGAGGTGAACAGCAGACAGCAGGCTAAGGCGATAACGCCACGGTTTGATTTCTTCTTCATCGACTGACTCCCAAAGGTATTTCTTATCAATTTATCGCCGGATCTGAAAAACAGCAATCCGAGGTGCTGTTAAAAACTGCATGCACCGCTCCCCGATCCGCAGTGATTCTTACCGGTTTAGCGCAGCGTAAATTTTCACGCCTGCTGACAGGCGTCTGAACAATCCGCTGGCGTAGTGTGTCCCACCCAGCAACACTTAGCATCGCTAAACAATAACCGCAGCGACAAGTGTCAGGAAGAGTTAATTTTCAGCGGATTAATTAAGAAAGCTGGCATCACCACCGCATACTGGTCGGTAAAAATGTAAATTTTTTTGACCAATCAGCCAGCCTGTTCTTGACTGAAAGGACCGTTAAACACAACAGGAGAGGCCGTCATGACCGAATTGCTGCATATCATGTCTGTCAGCGCGATTGTTGCGGGCATCTATTTACTGGATTGATCATGAGCGGATTGACGTGGGGAAAAACAAAAGCCCTGCCGGTCTGGCAGGGCTTCGATCTTCCGTGAGAGATGAATGATTGGACAACGAAAAACGATCACGAAAGATGGCTAATTTCTACAAAAACGCTGACGCCTTGTCAATATGGTCCACCCGCTTGCGCGGTATCTGAAGCCTGGCTTGCTCGCCAGACATCAGAAGGTGGCGGGCTGCATTTTCCCTGGCAATTTGCGGCGATGCGGTAGCGCGCGGGCAACGCCAGCTATAGCGCACATGCACTCACCAGCGAATTAATTACGATCCAGCAGTAAGCCAATCAGCGCATGGTAATGCTGTTCTTCTTCCGCACTGGTGACATCCTGCAAGCGGCTAATCAATCGGGTACAGATCGCCTTACGATTGAGACTGCGTCCGGAACGCATAATCTCGGTTACCACTGAACCCAGAATCGCCTGCTGCGACGGCAGAGCGGCACTGTTGAGATAGGCAGAAATATCAGCAATGGAGGCCGGAATTCGTACGTTGGTTTGCATGGTTAACCCTCATAGAGTTCGTTTAATTTTTACAACCGATGCAGTAAAGCTATACAACCCAAGGATGGTTGTACAGGTATTTACGCTGTTATTTGCATTGAAACAGCAATCAAAGAAATAAATGGCCATCAAACAGTCACTTGCGTGATTGTAAAGTTGTACAGAATTAACCGTAATCGCCGCGAGAGGCTTCGCCAGCCCGCCATTAGCGCCTGACGGGACTCGCGTGAGACGTCGCCGACAGTGATAAAAGCGCGTGCTGAAAGATTTTTTTTTTAGCCTGAACAGGAATTATTGCGCATCGCTGTCTACATTTATGACTTCTTTATTACACTCTGACACGCAGAATGGACGCTACAGCACAGTCGCAGGCTCAATATGCATAAAACTTATAATATTCAGGGCGCCTCAACTTTCTTCGATCAGCTGTTATACCGGGTGCAGGGAATTGCCGATCCGAAAACAGAAGTGCTGAGCGGCTACCCGGCAAACTGCTCTGCCTGGTTAACCATTTATTACCATCGCAAAACAGATAAGTGGTCTTTTGAATGGTATGACCGCGCCGGTTACCGACGTCCGATGGGCGTGGGCAGCCCAACCGATTGCCTGATGTGTGAAGTGAAGGATCGCGGCGCGTCGCAACAGGAGCATCTGCAGGCGCGCCACTTTCTGGCGGAGATGGGCTTTTTCGAAGCCTGAGCCGGCATCGGACTGGCGGGAAGGTGCCGGGGATTCTCCCCAGCCGGTTGCCCGGTTGCCCGCCTGAACCGTCAGCACCGGCGACGGCGATTACAACTGTTGCGTAATAAACAGAATGGAGCGACGCTGCTGCTGCGCCAGCTGATGGCGAATACTGTGGATACGCTTATAACGGCGTGACTGCCCTTCCAGCCAGCGTGAACGGCGGCGGTGCACCTGACGTAACATTCTCCAGCGCGCCACTTCATTTCTGCTTCGTCTCATCACTTCCTCTCTGACATCGAATTCACGCGCACGTATTATAAAGATCTTATCGCCAATGCCAAATCGGATCTGAACAGATGGCTCAGGTCAGGGGGTTTCGCTGACCCGCAACAGCACGTAAACTTGCCAGACGAAAGCGCGAACGGGATGTCCACTTAATGACCACTTTTTACACCCTGATCAGTTGGATGCTGCTGTTTGGCTACTGGCTGCTGATCGCCGGTGTCACCCTGCGAATACTGATGAAGCGCCGCGCCGTCACCTCGGCGATGGCCTGGCTACTGATTATCTATATTCTGCCGCTGGTGGGTATTATCGCCTACCTCTCCTTTGGCGAACTGCACCTGGGTAAACGGCGTGCCGAACGCGCTCGCACCATGTGGCCCTCGACGGCCCGCTGGCTGAACGATCTGAAGCAGTGCCGTGAAATCTTTGCCACCGAACACAGCGACGTTGCGCGCTCGCTGTTCGAGCTTTGTCATCACCGTCAGGGCATTGCTGGCGTCAAAGGCAACCAGCTGCAACTGCTCACCAGCTCGGATGATGTGATGCAGGCGCTGATCCGTGACATCCAGCTGGCGCGTCACAATATCGAGATGGTGTTCTATATCTGGCACCCTGGCGGTCTGGCAGATGAAGTGGCGGAGTCGCTGATGGCGGCGTCACGTCGCGGCGTACATTGCCGTTTGCTGCTCGACTCGGCTGGCAGCGTCACCTTTTTCCGCAGTCCGTGGGTGGGCATGATGCGCAATGCCGGCATCGATGTGGTGGAAGCGTTACAGGTCAGCCTGCTGCGCGTATTCCTGCGCCGGATGGACCTGCGTCAGCACCGCAAAATTGTGTTAATCGATAACTATATTGCCTACACCGGCAGCATGAATCTGGTGGATCCGCGCTTCTTCAAGCAGAACGCGGGCGTCGGGCAGTGGATCGATCTGATGGCGCGGATGGAAGGCCCGGTGGCCACCGCAATGGGGATTGTCTTCAGCTGCGACTGGGAGATTGAAACCGGTAAACGGATCCTGCCGCCACCGCCCGACCGCAATATCATGCCGTTTGAGCAGGAGAGCGGGCACACGGTGCAGGTTATCGCCTCAGGTCCTGGCTTCCCGGAGGATATGATCCATCAGGCGCTGCTGACGGCGGTCTATTCCGCTCGCGAACAGCTGATCATGACCACGCCCTACTTCGTGCCAAGCGACGATCTGCTGCATGCCATCTGCACCGCGGCGCAGCGCGGCGTGAATGTCAGCATTATTGTCCCTCGGCATAACGATTCCCTGCTGGTGGGCTGGGCCAGCCGGGCGTTCTTCAGTGAACTACTGGAGGCGGGCGTTAAAATTTATCAGTTTGAAGATGGTCTGCTGCATACCAAAAGCGTTCTGGTTGATGGACAGCTCAGCCTGGTCGGCACGGTAAATCTTGATATGCGCAGCCTGTGGCTCAATTTTGAGATTACACTGGTGGTAGACGATGCCGGATTTGGCAGCGATCTGTCCTGCGTGCAGGATGACTATATTGCCCGCTCACGCCTGCTGGACGGTAAGCGCTGGTCAAAACGTGCCTGGTGGCAACGCATCGTCGAACGACTGTTTTACTTCTTTAGCCCTTTACTGTAAAACGAGCCAAATTGTGTAAACGCCCGCAGGGCAGACAGGACAGACCATGGATTTAAATAATCGCCTTACTGAAGACGAAACGCTGGAACAGGCTTACGATATTTTTCTTGAGCTGGCAGGCGATAATCTCGATCCGGCAGACATCATCCTTTTTAATCTGCAGTTCGAAGAACGTGGCGGCGCTGAGCTGTTCGATCCTTCTGATGACTGGCAGGAACATGTTGATTTCGATCTGAATCCTGACTTTTTCGCGGAAGTGGTGATTGGACTGGGTGAAGCGGATGGTGAACCGATTACCGACGTCTTTGCACGCGTACTGCTGTGCCGTGAAAAAGACCACAAGCTGTGTCATATCCTGTGGCGTGAATAGCCGTCGCAGCGATAAAAAACGCCGGGCCACTGCCCGGCGTTTTGCATTATAACGGGTCGACCTTGAGGCAGGAGACCGCGTGGCGGAAACTGCCTTCCAGCAGCGGCCGGGTTTTAGCGCACTCCGGTCCGGCAATCGGGCAGCGGGTGCGAAACACGCAGCCTGACGGCGGATTGATCGGAGACGGCAACTCCCCTTCCAGCAGCTGAATCTGCTTGTTCTTTTCCAGATCCGGATCGGGAATCGGCACCGCTGACATCAGCGCTTTGGTGTAAGGATGCTGCGGATTGCTGTAGACCTCGCTGTAGGTGCCGAGTTCGACCGCATGACCGAGATACATCACCAGCACCCGATCGGAGATGTGTTTCACTACCGCCAGATCGTGCGCGATAAAGATCAGCGACAGCCCCATTTCGCGCTGCAACTGCTGCAGCAGATTCACCACCTGCGCCTGGATCGATACGTCGAGAGCTGATACCGGCTCATCACAGATAATCAGCTTAGGCTCGAGGATCAGCGCACGCGCGATACCGATACGCTGGCACTGGCCGCCGGAAAACTCATGCGGATAGCGGTTGATCAGGTTCGGTAGCAGACCGACCTTCATCATCATATTTTTGACGCGATCTTTGACTTCCTGACGCGCCATTTTCGGATGATAGGTGCGCAACGGCTCTGCAATGATATCGCCGATGGTCATACGCGGATTGAGCGAAGCCAGCGGGTCCTGGAAGATCATCTGGATGTCACTGCGCGCCTTGCGCCACTCCTCTTCGCTCTGCCCCAGCAGATCGCGGCCCAGCCACGCCACCCGACCGTCGGTGGCTTTAACCAGGCCGATAATCGCCCGCGCCAGCGTCGATTTACCGCAGCCCGATTCACCGACCACGCCCAGCGTCTCCCCTTCGTACAGGCGCAGGCTGACGCCATCCACCGCTTTCAGGGTCTTTGACGGCTGCCAGAACCACTGCTTGCCATCTTTGATATCGAAATGCACCTTGAGGTCGGCGATTTCCAGTAACACTCTTTTTTCGGCTATGGCGCTCATATTAATTCCTCCACCGGCTTAAAGCAGGCACGTAAACGCCCATCCCCGAACGGTTCCAGCGGCGGCGCTTTGGCACAGATATCCATCGCATGTGGACAACGCGGCTGGAACGGGCAGCCCGGCGGCAGACGCAGCAGGTTAGGCGGATTGCCGGGAATGGTGGTCAGACTCTCGCCTTCAGCATCCAGACGCGGCACCGCATTCAGCAGGCCGATTGAATACGGGTGCGCCGGCTGATAGAAAACGTCACGAGCGCGGCCATATTCCATGGTACGTCCGGCGTACATCACCAGCACTTTGTCGCAGATCCCGGCGACGACGCCTAGATCGTGAGTGATCATGATAATGGCGGTGTTGAACTCGCGTTTGAGATCGTTGAGCAGCGTCATAATCTGCGCCTGCACCGTCACGTCGAGCGCCGTGGTCGGCTCATCAGCAATCAGCAGTTTTGGCCGGCACAGCAGCGCCATGGCGATCATCACACGCTGACGCATCCCGCCGGAGAACTCATGCGGATACATTCTCATCCGCTTGCGTGCTTCTGGCATTTTCACCGCGTCCAGCATTCTGACCGACTCTTCGAAGGCCTGGGCGCTGTTCATGCCCTTGTGCAGCTTCAGCACTTCCATTAATTGCTCACCGACCCGCATGTAGGGGTTGAGCGAGGTCATCGGGTCCTGGAAGATCATGGCAATCTGCTCGGCGCGCAGCCGGTTAAGCTGGTGCTCGGGCAGGTTGAGGATCTCCTTGCCGTTGAACAGCGCCGAGCCGCCGATACGGCCGTTTTTAGCCAGCAGCCCCATCAGGGCGAAGGCGGTCTGTGATTTGCCGGAACCGGATTCGCCGACAATACCCAGCGTTTCACCGGCGCGCAGCGAAAAGTTAAGATCGTTGACGGCGGTCACATCGCCGTCGTGAGTGCCGAAGGTGACGCGCAAATCCTTCACCTGCAGTAACTGTTCGCTTCCCGCGCGGGCCGCCATTGCTGGCTGGAATTCATGGATGGTCATCGGGAAACTCCTTAACGATCTTTCGGGTCGAGGGCATCACGCAGGCCATCGCCGATAAAGTTGAAACAGAACAGCGTTACCACCAGAAAGCCCGCCGGATAGAGCAGCAACCACGGCGACACTTCCATTGAGTTAGCCCCATCGCTGAGCAACGCGCCCCAGCTGCTGAGCGGTTCCTGCGTTCCCAGCCCAAGGAAGCTCAGGAAGGATTCAAACAGAATCATGCTGGGTACCAGCAACGAGGCGTAAACCACCACCACGCCCAGCACGTTCGGCACGATGTGGCGCACCACGATTTTCCAGGTGGAGACGCCGCCAACGTGGGCGGCTTCAATAAACTCTTTGCGCTTCAGGCTCAGGGTTTGTCCACGCACGATACGCGCCATATCCAGCCACGACACCATGCCGATGGCGGCAAAGATCAGCAGGATATTACGGCCAAAGAAGGTCACCAGCAGAATGACGAAGAACATAAACGGAAAAGAGTTGAGGATTTCCAGAATACGCATCATCACCGAGTCGGTTTTGCCGCCGAGGTAACCGGCAACGGAACCGTACAGGGTCCCCACGATTACCGCGATCAAGGCGGATGCCACACCCACCATCAGTGAAATCCGGCCGCCAATTGCCACCCTCACCAGCAGATCGCGTCCCGACGAGTCGGTACCAAACCAGTGGCCGGAGGTCGTGTCCGGCGGAGAGGACATCATGCCCCAGTCGGTATCGTCATAGGTGAACTGCGACAGCATCGGCGCAACGATCACAAACAGCGTAATCAGCAGCAGTACCAGCAGGCTGATTGAAGCCGCGCGGTTATGAATAAAACGACGGCGGGCGTCCTGCCACAGACTGCGCCCTTCCACTTCCAGCTTCTCACTGAACGCATCCAGAGCTTCGCTGTTTTTCTTACTTAACATCATGGCGAACTCCGCAATCAGTAACGAATTTTCGGATCGATAACGGCATACAGCACGTCAACAATCGCGTTAAACAGAATGGTTAACAAACCCACCAGAATGGTCAGGCTCATTACCAGCGAGTAGTCACGGTTCAGTGCGCCGTTAACAAACAGCTGACCGATGCCCGGCAGGCCGTAGATCGACTCAATCACCATTGAGCCGGTGATGATGCCGACAAAGGCTGGCCCCATATAGGAGATTACCGGCAGCAGCGCCGGCTTCAGCGCGTGGCGCAGCACGATGCGGCGCAGCGGCAGCCCTTTGGCACGGGCGGTACGGATAAAGTTGGAGTGCATTACTTCAATCATCGATCCGCGGGTGATACGTGCGATGCTGGCGATATAGGCCAGCGAGAGCGCCACCATCGGCAGCAGCATGTAGTTCCACTGTCCGCCATTCCAGCCACCGCCGGGTAGCCATTTCAGCGTGATGGCAAACACCAGAACCAGCAACGGTGCCACCACGAAACTCGGTATCACCACGCCGGTCATTGCCACCCCCATCACCGCGAAATCCCATAGACTGTTCTGTTTAAGCGCGGCGATGACCCCGGCAGCAACGCCCAGTACCACCGCCAGCACGAAGGCAGCCAGACCGAGTTTGGCTGAAACCGGGAACGCATGGCCAACCAGATAGTTAACCGAATAATCTTTATATTTAAATGAGGGGCCGAAATCGCCGTGCGCCAGCTGCACCAGGTAATCGACATACTGCTTACCAATCGGATCGTTGAGGTGATATTTCGCCTCAATGTTGGCCATGACTTCCGGCGCCAGGGTGCGCTCACCGGTAAAGGGACTGCCGGGTGCCAGTCGCATCATAAAGAAGGAGATGGTAATCAGGACGAACAGCGTCGGGAGCGCTTCAAGCAAGCGACGCAGGATGAATTTTAACATTGCCGTACCTACCAGGCTGTTGCTTCACAACAAATAAATAAAACGTAAAGGCGGCGCAGACGCGCCGCCGCTGTCGATAGCCTGTGTGCTATTAGTGTTTAATGATGTAGAAGTTCTTATCCTGCGATTTATCCAGCGGATCTTTGCCGGTGTAACCGCCGACGTACGGTTTCACCAGACGCGCGTTAACGTAGTAGTAGACCGGAACGATGGTGCTGTCTTTATCCAGAATCTGCTCGGCACGCTGGTAGTCGGCGGCACGGGCTTTGTCATCCGGCGCTTTGATTGCATCACGCAGTACCTGATCGAATGCCTCGCTCTTATAGTGCGAGGTGTTACTGCTGCTGTTCGACAGCATGATGTTCAGGAAAGACGTCGGTTCGTTATAGTCAGCACACCAGGCGGCACGCGAAACGTCGAAGTTGCCCTGATGACGCGTATCAAGGAAGGTTTTCCACTCCTGGTTTTCCAGCTTGATGTTCACCCCGATATTTTTCTTCCAGATCGATGAGGCGGCAATAGCCAGCTTCTTGTGCAGGTCGGAAGTGTTATACAGCAGGTTAAAAGTCAGCGGTTTATCGGCGGTATAACCGGCTTCAGCCAGCAATTTCTTCGCCTCTTCATTACGTTTTTCCTGCGTCCATTTGAACCAGTCTGGCGGCAGAATCTCCATACCGTCGGTTGATGGCGGCGTGAAGCTGTAGGCTGGCATCTGACCCTGGGCCAGCACTTTGTTTACCATAATGTCGCGATCCAGGCCGAGCTTCAGCGCGGCGCGCACGCGGGGATCGGTGAATGGCGCTTTCTGGTTATTGATTTCGTAGTAATAGGTGCAGAGATAGGGATCAACGTGCAGTTCTTTGCCGTTATCGCGCTGCAGCTTTTTGAACAGCTCAATCGGCATGTTGTTGTAGGTCATGTCGCTGCCGTTCTCAGAGAAATAACGGTTAACGTCACTGACTTCTGAATTGATCGGCAGGAAGGTCACTTTGTTCAGGATGGTGTTGGCGTTATCCCAGTACTGCGGGTTACGCACCAGCGTGATACGTTCGTTGATCACGTGCGCATCCAGTTTAAACGCGCCGTTACCGACCCAGTTCTGTGGCTGAGTCCACTGATCGCCGAACTTCTCAATCGCAGGCTTATATACCGGCGACATCACGGAGTTGATCATCAGCTTGTCGAAATAAGGAACCGGCTCGCTCAGCGTCACTTCCAGCGTATGGTCATCAATCGCCTTCACGCCCAGATCGCTGGTCGGTCTTTTGCCCGCGATGATCTCATCAACATTCAGGATATGGCCATACTGCGGATAGCTGGCGTAAGGTGAAGCGGTTTTCGGATCCACCAGACGCTGCCAGCTGTAGACGAAGTCCTGTGCGGTGACCGGCTCGCCGTTCGACCATTTGGCATTCTTACGTAAGTGGAAAGTCCACACTTTGAAATCTTTGTTTTCGTAACTTTCCGCTACGCCCGGCACCGGGTGGCCATTGCTGTCACTGACCAGCAGACCTTCGTAGAGATCGCGCGCCACGTTATCTTCCGGCACGCCTTCAATTTTGTGCGGATCGAGCGACTGTACTTCATCGCCATTACCGCGTACCAGTTCCTGTTTTGCTGCCAGCTCAACGCCAGCTGGCACTGTAGCCGCCAGAACTGCATTCCCTGCCAGGGCACTGACTGCAGCAAACACGCCCGCTGCAATCAGGCTTTTCTTCGTGATGTTGTTCATTATTACACTCCAGTTTTATTATCGTCGCCGGGGCGATTGACTGCCCCGGCGTCCCCCGTCTCGGGATCCCCGGCTGGTTAACCTGAGGATAGTGACCACATACTGTGGTCTGCACGGACGCGCGCTCCCCGACTGTCTCGCCAGGTAAGCGCGCGGCTCAGTGTTGTTTGATGAAATAGTATTTCAGGTCTGTCATGTCCTGCGGGTCTTTGCCCGTAAAGCCGCCAACCCAGGGCTTCACCAGGCGCACACTCACGCGGTAGTAAACTGGCACAATTGGTGAGTCTTTGTCGAGTTGTGTTTCAGCCTGCTGATAGAGGCTGGCGCGTTGTGCTTCACTGCTGGCGGTCAGGGTCTCCGACATCAGGCGATCAAACGTCGGGCTGCGGTAAAAGGCGGTATTGATTGAGGCGTTACCGATCAGCATGTTGAGAAAGGTCGACGGCTCGTTGTAATCCGCGCACCAGGTGGCGCGAACCACGTCATACTGCGCCTGATGACGGGTCTCCAGCAGAGTTTTCCACTCCTGATTCTGTAACGTCACCTTCGCGCCAAGGTTTTTCTGCCACATTGAGGCAGCAGCGATCGCCTGGCGTTTATTCTGATCGGAGGTGTTGTAGAGCAGCGTGAAGGTCAGCGGATGGCTGTCATCAAACCCGGCCTCTGCCAGTAACTTTTTCGCCGCCTGATTGCGCTGCGCCTGTGTCTGTCTGAACCACGCCGGTGGGGTTAAATTGATCCCGGCGGTAAACGGTGGCGTCAGGCTGTAGGCCGGAATCTGACCCTGCCCCATGATCTTGTTAGCAATGACTTCACGGTCGAGGGTCATCTTGATCGCAGCACGAACGCGCGCATCGGTAAATGGCGGCTTTTTATTATTAATTTCATAATAGAAAGTGCAAAGCAGCGGACTGACTTTGACCTGCTCGCCCAACTCCTGACGCAGTTTGCCGAACATTTCTGGCGGGATTGCGCTGTTGGTAATGTCCGTACCGCCGCTGCGATAGCGATTAATATCGCTGTTTTCCGAGGCGATCGGCAGGAAAGTGCCCTGCTCAATCACCGTATGGCTGTTATCCCAGTAGTGTGGATTGCGCTGCAGTACGATTTTTTCATTGACCACCCAGTCGCTCAGCGTATACGCGCCGTTGCCCACATAGTGACCCGGCCGGGTCCAGGCCTCGCCCCACTGCTTGATCGCCGGGGCATAGACCGGCTTCATCGCGGTATGCGCCAGCATGGCGACCAGATAAGGCACCGGTTCACTCAGGGTAATTTGCAGATGATGGGCATCCAGCGCCTTCACACCGAGCTGATCGGGTGACATTTTACCGGCCAGAATGGCATCAATGTTGGCGAAATGCGCCGCCTGCAGATAGCTGGAATAAGGAGAAGCCGTCGTGGGATCGGCCAGTCGACGCCAGCTATAGACGAAATCATCGGCGGTTACCGGTTCGCCGTTGCTCCATTTTGCGTCATTCCGCAGGGTAAAGGTCCACTGAGTCCCTTGCTGGTTTTGCCAGCTCTCCGCCACGCCAGGCACCACCCTGCCGCTGTTATCGGTGTTAACCAGCCCATCAAGCAGATTAAGAATAATATTCGATTCTGGCACGCCTTCGACTTTATGTGGGTCGAGCGACGCCACCTCTGAGCCGTTATTAATAACAATTTGCTGCTGCGGCGCCAGCGTCGTCCCGGCTGGCACCGTGGCACCATAGGCCGGTGAAAAAGCGATTAACAGACATAACGCAATTTTACACCGTTGTTGCTGCAAGTTTTTCATCCCAGTCATGCGAAAGCGCCAACCTTTTATTAAGTATCCCGATAGGCTTAAGCAAAAAGCGTTCTCACTTTGGGCTGTCGGAGAAAAAATTTTACGTTGCGCCAAAAATTATCAGAAGCAGCGGAAGGGTGCCAAAGCAAAATAGCTAAAATGTTAACTAATTCTCTTTTATCATGAGAAGTCAGGCAGCGGAAGTGTTAATTTTTGTCCTGAAAATATCTTATCGATATGAAAAATAGAGATTTTAGATAAAAACAGACTTTCTGCAGCTCTGCCGAAGGGATAAAAACGCTTTTTTGGCAATTATACCGGGGATACGCCATCAGACGCGATGAATGCGCGCCGGCTGGGAGCAGAGGCGCGATTTGTCAGGCTAAGCGAGAATTAGAAAGCAGATTATCATGTGAAAATTGTGACATTGCTGCGGCCAACAAGCGGCAAATTCCGGCCAGCAGTAATGAAAGTGATAATCTGCTGAATCTATTAAGCGGGATGAATAATTGCATGTTTATGGTGCAGGTTTTTCGGGCTTTGCACCATAATGATTCACGACTTCGCTTCGACCCCTGAATTAAGTGGGGAATTTAATTGAGTAAACCGGGGAAAATAGATTTCATTCCGGTCACCACGAACTCAATGCCCAGCGCCATCAGCAACAGCCCCATAATACGGGTGATCACGTTAATACCGGTCTGGCCTAACACCCGCACCATTAAAGGTGCAGCCCGAAACAACAGCCAGCAGCAGAAGGCAAAAAGCGCAATCGCCAGGCTGAATCCCAGCAGATTGACCCAGCTGTGATAGCGCGTGCTCCAGACAATGGTCGAACTGATGGCACCGGGTCCGGCCATCAGCGGCAGTGCCAGCGGTACCACCCCGACACTTTCACGAATCGCGGTCTCTGATTTTTCCTGTTTGTTCTGCTTATCTTCGCCCAGCTTACCGCTGATCATCGACATGGCGATGGTCACTACCAGAATTCCCCCGGCAATGCGGAAGGAGTCGATAGAGATACCGAAAATATGCAGAATCGCATCACCGAGAAACAGTGAGGTCCACAGAATGATGGCGACCGCGAGGTTGGCCGTCAGGTTGGTTTTATTACGCTCAGCAGCCCCCTGATAGCGGGTCATGCTGATAAACACCGGAATAATGCCTACCGGATTGACCAGCGCAAAAAGCCCGACAAAAAATTTTATATAACCTGATAAATCTAACAGCGCAGGGTTCACGACAGACTCCGTACCACAGGGGAGGAAAACGCGCCTAATGTAAGGGAAAAAGCGCCCTGACGCCAGATGCGCGGACAGCTATTTATTCTGCCGATCAGCGCCCGATTTAGCGCATTTCGCCAGACATTAAAATGCAGCTGGTTTTAGCCGCTATGAGCCTGGCCTTAAGAGGCGTAAGCGGTTTCGACAAGCGGGTGCCGAAAAGTGCGGCTGAAAGGAGTCAGCTTGCGTTCAAATTGATCTGTATCAAAATTGCCCTACCTCAAACCAGGTAATCTTTTCGCAACGGAAGTATTAGCAGCATCAGGGTACATAACGCTGATGCCAGAACAGACTAGTTTAGTAAACATTTGAAAATCCTGGCGTTCTGGCCCAATCCAACGCGCCAGCCAGGCGGGACTATACTCAGGACGCAGGATTGTTTACTAAAAAAGTTTAACTTCCTTCAGGAGAACACCATGGCCGTTACTAATGTCGCTGAACTTAATGCACTGGTCGAACGTGTAAAAAAAGCCCAGCGTGAATACGCCAACTTTTCCCAACAACAGGTTGACGCTATTTTCCGTGCTGCCGCGCTTGCCGCCGCAGATGCCCGAATTCCTCTCGCTAAGATGGCCGTTGCTGAATCCGGCATGGGCATCGTCGAAGATAAAGTGATCAAAAATCATTTTGCTTCTGAATATATCTACAACGCTTACAAAGATGAAAAAACCTGCGGTGTGCTGGCAACCGACGACACCTTCGGTACTATCACTATCGCTGAACCGATTGGCCTGATTTGCGGCATCGTGCCGACCACCAACCCAACCTCTACCGCCATCTTCAAAGCTCTGATCAGTCTTAAAACCCGTAACGGAATTATCTTCTCTCCACACCCACGTGCTAAAGACGCCACCAACAAAGCGGCAGATATCGTGCTGCAGGCAGCGATTGCAGCCGGTGCGCCGAAAGATATTATCGGCTGGATTGACGCGCCTTCGGTTGAGCTGTCTAACCAGTTAATGCATCACCCTGACATCAACCTGATTCTGGCAACCGGCGGACCAGGCATGGTGAAAGCCGCTTACAGCTCAGGTAAACCTGCTATCGGTGTGGGTGCCGGTAATACGCCGGTAGTGATTGATGAAACGGCTGACGTTAAACGCGCCGTAGCGTCTATCCTGATGTCAAAAACCTTCGATAACGGCGTGATTTGTGCCTCTGAGCAGTCAGTGATTGTGGTGGATTCTGCTTATGACGCAGTGCGCGAACGCTTTGCCAGCCATGGCGGTTATATGCTGCAGGGCGCTGAGCTGAACGCGGTACAGAATATCATTCTGAAAAATGGTG
This sequence comes from Pantoea sp. PGP6, assembly GCF_053474785.1. Taxonomy (NCBI): domain Bacteria; kingdom Pseudomonadati; phylum Pseudomonadota; class Gammaproteobacteria; order Enterobacterales; family Erwiniaceae; genus Pantoea; species Pantoea sp. PGP6. Next base: position 1,972,243 of record NZ_JBQBMA010000001.1, on the reverse strand, counting down.
GCCTGAATGCGGCGATTGTTGGTCAGCCAGCGTTTAAAATTGCTGAGATGGCGGGCATCACCGTTCCTCCGAGCACCAAAATTCTGATTGGTGAAGTGCAGCTGGTGGATGAGTCTGAGCCGTTCGCTCACGAAAAACTCTCCCCGACTCTCGCGATGTATCGGGCAAAAGATTTCCAGGATGCCGTCGATAAAGCGGAAAAACTGGTGGCGATGGGCGGTATCGGACACACCTCCTGCCTGTATACCGACCAGGATAACCAGACCGAGCGCGTTCACTACTTCGGCGACAAAATGAAAACCGCGCGTATTCTGATCAATACTCCGGCTTCACAGGGCGGTATCGGTGACCTCTACAACTTTAAACTGGCGCCTTCTCTGACGCTGGGTTGTGGTTCATGGGGGGGTAACTCCATCTCTGAAAACGTTGGCCCGAAACACCTGATCAATACCAAAACTGTCGCCAAGCGAGCTGAAAATATGTTGTGGCATAAACTTCCTAAATCCATCTACTTCCGTCGCGGTTCTCTGCCAATTGCACTGGAAGAAGTGGCTTCGGATGGCGCCAAACGTGCGTTCATCGTCACTGACCGCTTCCTGTTTAACAACGGTTATGCTGACCAGGTGACCCGCGTGCTGAAAGCACACGGCGTTGAAACAGAGGTGTTCTTTGAAGTTGAAGCTGACCCTACGCTGAGCATCGTGCGTAAAGGCGCTGAGCAGATGAACAGCTTCAAACCTGACGTGATTATCGCCCTCGGCGGTGGTTCACCGATGGATGCTGCGAAAATCATGTGGGTGATGTACGAACATCCTGAAACCCATTTTGAAGAGCTGGCGTTACGCTTTATGGATATCCGTAAACGTATCTACAAATTCCCGAAAATGGGCGTCAAAGCTCGCATGGTGGCAATCACCACCACTTCCGGTACCGGTTCAGAAGTGACGCCGTTTGCGGTGGTTACTGACGATGCCACCGGCCAGAAATACCCACTGGCAGACTATGCGTTAACCCCGGATATGGCGATTGTCGATGCTAACCTGGTGATGGATATGCCGCGCTCCCTGTGCGCCTTTGGCGGCCTGGATGCGGTGACCCATGCGCTGGAAGCTTATGTGTCAGTGCTGGCTAACGAATACTCTGACGGTCAGGCGCTGCAGGCACTTAAACTGCTGAAAGAGAACCTGCCAGCCAGCTACGCGGAAGGTGCGAAAAATCCGGTGGCGCGTGAACGCGTGCACAATGCGGCAACCATCGCCGGTATCGCCTTTGCCAACGCCTTCCTTGGGGTTTGTCACTCAATGGCGCACAAACTGGGATCGGAATTCCATATCCCACACGGCCTGGCTAACTCACTGTTAATCGCCAACGTCATTCGTTATAACGCGAACGACAACCCGACTAAACAGACCGCGTTCAGCCAGTATGACCGTCCACAGGCACGTCGTCGCTACGCAGAAGTCGCAGACCACTTAGGCCTGACGGCGCCGGGCGACCGCACCGCGCAGAAAATTGAAAAACTGCTGGCGTGGCTGGAAGAGATTAAAACTCAACTGGGTATCCCAACCTCTATCCGCGAAGCGGGTGTGGCAGAAGCTGACTTCCTGGCGAAAGTCGATAAGCTGGCAGATGATGCATTTGATGACCAGTGTACCGGCGCTAACCCACGTTATCCGCTGATTGCTGAACTGAAACAAATCATGCTGGACACCTACTATGGCCGCGAATTTGTTGAACCCTTCTCCAGCGTCGCTGAAGCCGTGGCTGAACAACCGGTAAAAGGTGTTAAGGTCGAGAAGAAAGCGAAAAACGTCTAATCGGCTGACAAACAAAAAACCCGCCTCGGCGGGTTTTTTTATTTCTGTTACAGCACTGTCAGTTCAGCGGCGTTTGCGCGCCGTAAATCGCCTGCAGCGATCCCTGCTCTATTGCCTGCTTGTAATGCTTGCGGCACACGGAGATATAGCGTTCATTGCCACCGATCACCACCTGCTCACCTTCACTGAACGGTTTTCCCTCGCTGTCGAGCCGCAGCACCATACTGGCTTTGCGGCCACAGTGGCAGATGGTCTTCAGCTCTACCAGCTTGTCAGCCCACGCCAGCAGATACTGACTGCCGGTAAACAGCTCACCACGGAAGTCGGTTCTCAGGCCATAGCAAAGCACCGGGATATCAAGGTTGTCCACCACGTCTGACAGGGCCTTCACCTGCTCACGGGTCAGGAACTGACTCTCATCGACCAGCACGCAGTGAATCGGCTGAGCCGCGTGCTCTGCGGCGATATCGCGGTAAAGCGCAGTCTCAGCGTTATACAGTAAGGCGGGCGAAGAGAGGCCAATACGCGAGCTGACGGTGCCTGCGCCAAAGCGATCGTCAATTTCAGCGGTGTAGACCAGGGTTCGCATTCCCCGTTCCTGGTAGTTATAGGAGGACTGCAGTAAGGCGGTGGATTTACCCGCATTCATCGCAGAGTAGTAAAAATAGAGTTGGGCCATAGCAGCGGGTTCTTCATCAGGACTTAACGGAATGGCGCGCATATTAGCACAAAGCGCTGCTAAAACTGAGCGGGTAGCCGCGGAATAATGATCGCCATGGGCCGCTCTGGGTGAGCTAAAATTCAGGCCGATCCTTTGCCTGCCTGAGCGGGTAGCCGGGATATTACCCCCAACAACATCCTGCCTTTTTCACTGCTGTAATTAATGTATTAAATTTACGTCTTTTAAAGCTGACATAAAAATAGCCCTTAAACGGCGAAAAAGTAAATCTTTCTGAAGAATGATTTTTACTCTCTTTTATTTTGCCGTCGCGCTTTAATATTAATTTGTGTTGAAGTTATTTATTACCACCTCTACTATTGTCGGGCAAAACAACTTTTTTATTATTCAGAGACCAGGACAATGAGCGAAGCACTAAAAGTTCTTAATAATATCCGTACGCTGCGTGCTCAGGCCAGAGAGTATCCGATTGACTCGCTGGAAGAGATGCTGGAAAAACTTGAAGTGGTGGTAAAAGAACGCCGCGAAGAGGAGTCACTGACCCAGGCAGAGAATGCCGAGCGTGCACGTAAACTGGAACAGTATCGTGAAATGCTGCTGGCGGACGGCATCGATCCGAATGAATTGCTGAGCTCCCTGTCAGACACCAAAGTCGCCGGGAAAGGTAACCGTTCAGTTCGTCCGGCAAAATATAAGTATGTCGATGAAAAAGGCGAAACCAGAACCTGGACTGGTCAGGGTCGCACACCGGCAGTGATTAAAAAAGCACTGGAAGAGCAAGGTAAGCAGTTAGACGACTTTCTACTCTGATAACGGGTCGGGTTTCGCTACTGAATACTGATTGCCCTTAGAGATAACAAAAAAAAGGAAGCCTGCGCTTCCTTTTTTATTTTATTAATCAGACCTGATAGAAGTCCCGATACCAGTCAACAAAGCGCTTAACGCCCTCTTCCACACTGGTTTGCGGTTTAAAACCGATCGCCTTAAACAGGGCTTCGGTGTCAGCGCTGGTTTCCAGCACGTCACCCGGTTGCATTGGCATCAGATTCTTAACCGCCGTAATACCCAGTGCTTTCTCGATGGCTTCGATATAGTTGATCAGCGTGACCGGCTGACTGTTACCAATATTATAAATCCGATAAGGCGCAGAACTGGTGGCTGGCGATCCCGCCTCTACCGTCCAGTTTTCATCCGCCTGCGGAATAACATCCTGCAAACGAACAATCGCTTCCGCAATGTCATCAATATAGGTGAAGTCGCGTTTCATCTGGCCCTGGTTATAAACATCAATCGCTTCACCTGCAATCATCGCACGGGTGAATTTGAATAATGCCATATCCGGCCGGCCCCACGGACCATAAACGGTAAAGAACCGCAGTCCGGTGGTCGGCAGCTGGTAAAGATGCGAGTAAGTATGTGACATTAACTCGTTAGCTTTCTTGGTCGCCGCATATAACGAAACCGGATGGTCAACGCTATCTTCGGTGGAGAAAGGCATTTTACGATTCAGGCCATAAACCGAACTGGAAGATGCATAAAGCAGATGTTCGATTTTATGATGACGGCAGCCCTCAAGAATGTTGAGGTGACCAATCAGATTAGCGTCGGCGTAGGCGTGGGGATTCTCTATTGAATAGCGAACACCCGCCTGGGCGCCTAAATGAATCACGCGCTGGAACTGCTGTTGCTTAAACAGTGACGCGATTGCGTCACGGTCAGCCAGATCCATCTCAATAAAGGTAAAAGCCGGATCGGGTTTAATCAGGTTCAGACGGGCATGCTTAAGATTTACGTCATAATAATCATTCAGGTTGTCGATACCGACAACCTGGTGACCGGCGGCCAGCAGACGTTGGCTAACATGAAAACCAATAAAGCCTGCGGCGCCGGTGACCAGAAAGTTCATAAATCCCTCGTTAATTATGCAATTTGAATAGACGCTCCGCGGCCGATTGCATAATAAACGAATCCGCGTTTGCTGGTACGCTCTGGATCATACAGGTTACGACCATCAAAAATCACGGGTTCTTTCAGTGCATTTTTGATGACGTCAAAGTCAGGTGCACGGAAGTTTTGCCATTCCGTACAAATGACCAGGCCATCAGCGCCCTGCAGTGCCGCCTCTTTGGTTCCCATCAGCTTGAGATCGCTGCGGTGACCATAGATGCGCTGCGCTTCATCCATCGCTTCAGGGTCAAACGCCTGGACAGTAGCACCGGCTTCCCACAACGTTTCCATCAGCACGCGGCTGGAGGCTTCACGCATATCGTCGGTATTCGGCTTGAATGACAGACCCCAAAGGGCAAAGGTCTTACCGCTCAGATCGTCGCCGAAATGACGCTTAATGAAGGTCGGCAGCTTGGTCTTCTGGCTGTCATTGACATCTTCCACTGCCTGTAACAGGCGAGGCTTATAGCCAATAGACTCCGCGGTACGGATCAGCGCCTGCACGTCTTTCGGGAAGCAGGAACCACCATAGCCACAGCCTGGATAGATGAAGTGGTAGCCAATGCGGGGATCGGAGCCGATACCCTGGCGTACTTTTTCAATATCCGCGCCTAAACGCTCAGCCAGATTGGAGATCTCGTTCATAAAGCTGATTTTGGTCGCCAGCATGCAGTTTGCGGCATACTTGGTCAGCTCTGCGCTGCGGATATCCATCATGATCATACGATCGTGGTTACGGTTAAACGGCTCATAGAGCTCGCGTAACAGTTCAACCACTTCGTCGTTATCGGTGCCGACAACGATGCGCTCTGGACGCATGCAGTCGTTAACCGCCGCGCCTTCCTTGAGGAATTCAGGGTTAGAGACCACATCGAAAGTGATGTTAGCGTCACGCGCTTTAAGCGCTTCCGTCATCACTGCACGCACTTTGTCTGCTGTGCCAACCGGAACGGTTGATTTGTCGATAACCACTTTGTGATCGTTCATGTATTGCGCAATGGTGCGCGCTACAGCGGTCACATATTTCAGATCGGCAGAGCCGTCTTCATCCGGGGGGGTACCGACTGCAATAAACTGCATAACACCATGGTTTACGCCCAGCTCAGCATCGGTGCTGAACTTCAGACGACCCGCTTCGTAATTAGACATTACCAGCGGCGTTAAACCTGGTTCGAAAATAGGAATGATGCCTTTTTTCAGATTTTCGACTTTCTTTTCGTCGACATCAATGCAGAGAACGTCATGTCCGACTTCGGCCAACACCGCAGCCTGAACCAGACCGACATAGCCGATACCAAATACAGTGACTTTCATCGAGTTATCCTGTGTTTATGAATTACTTTTTGTTGCCAACTGCGCCATCGAGCCATTCAGAAAAATCTTTGCCCAATACCGGATGACGAACACCGTACTCAACGAAAGCCTGCATGTAGCCCAGTTTGTTACCGCAGTCATGGCTCACACCTTTCAGGTGATAAGCTTCAACGGTCTCTTTTTCCATCAGCATAGCGATAGAGTCAGTTAACTGAACTTCGCCGCCTGCACCTGGAGGCGTTTTCGCCAGCAGTGGCCAGATATCAGCAGAAAGAACATAACGACCAACAACGGCCAGGTTAGATGGCGCTTCTGCCGCTTTTGGCTTCTCAACCACACCAACCATTGGTGCGCTGTCGCCTGGGTTCAGTTCTGCGCCCTGGCAATCTACAACACCGTACGCCGTCACATCAGCAACCGGCTCAACCATGATCTGGCTGCGGCCAGACTCTTCGTAACGGCTCAGCATTTCTGCCAGGTTATCTTTGGTTGGGTTAGATTCGTATTCGTCGATGATCACGTCTGGCAGGATCACGGCAACTGGCTCATCACCCACTAATGGATGTGCACACATAACCGCGTGGCCCAGGCCTTTAGCGATGCCCTGACGAACCTGCATGATGGTGACGTGTGGCGGGCAGATTGACTGGATTTCATCCAGCAGCTGACGCTTAACACGTTTTTCCAGCATAGATTCCAGTTCGAAGCTGGTATCGAAGTGGTTTTCGATGGCGTTTTTAGAAGAGTGAGTCACCAGCACAATTTCGTTGATGCCGGCAGCAATACACTCGTTAACGACATACTGGATTAACGGCTTATCAACCAGCGGTAACATCTCTTTCGGAATCGCTTTAGTGGCTGGGAGCATGCGCGTACCCAGACCCGCTACCGGGATTACCGCTTTTTTTACTTTGGACTTATAGGCAGACATTAAGATACCTCTCTTATAGGCCGTTCAAGTTAATACTTGATATGTCGGTTTAAATTCGGAAATGAGTATATCAGTTAGTATCGAACGGATTTATCCTGGAAGAACTGAAACCGTCGAAATTAAGACTATTACCCAAGTGTAAAGCTAACTTCTGGCCCTGTCTCCAGCGCCAGATCAAATTAATTTTTGCTGTTTATTCTTCAGCCGATAGCATCAGACGAATGCGTCCGCCTGCGCCCCAGACGTGGCATTGCCAGTTTTCGGCACGCTGACTGATCTGATTAAGATGGGTGCTTCCCATGGTGCCCAGAGGCACGCCGTTGCTGAGTTGAATCTGATGGGCATGAACGTGAAGCGTGGCGTTTAAACCGGCTGAAACCAGGATGAGATTTTTTAAACCGCGGTGATAATAACCAACCAGTAACGGGAACTGACCGCTCAGGTTGGCCTGCCGTAACAGCAAATTGACCTGTCTGAGCAGGCCATTGAGTTCCGGCAAGCGCTGTTTCTGTCCCGACAACTGCTCCTGCAGCAAGCCGTTGAACAGCGCACGCAGCAGCAACGCGGCCAGTACTCCATTGTCGCCCGCCCGGGTGACGTCCAGACAGTAGAAAGCCAGGTCTTTATCTGAGAGGGCTGCAATATCCAGAACCAGGCCAGGCTGCTCGGCCATGGTGAGCTGGCGGTAGTTGACCCGACAATTGGCGATGGTTTGTTGCACCGGCGGCTGAAGCTGCTTAAGCAACTTGGCGGCCGCTTTCGGATCGCGCACCAGCGCATCCCAGTCCTGGAACAGCTGTTCATCCTCCTCCACTTTAGAGGTGAACATTGAGGGATAGAGACACTCATAGACCGCTTCACGGAAGCGCTCAAAGTTCTTCAGCGGTTTCAGCAGCACATCCTGCACCCCGAGGCGCAGCACGTGGGCGATATCAGACATGTTTTCGGTTGCCGAGATGATCAAAATCGGCACCGCATTGCCACGGGTACGAATATGTTCAACGAACTGGATACCGCTCATGCGCGGCATCTCCAGATCGCAAATTATCAGGTCGACAGTATGCTGTTGTAATTGTGCAATTGCTTCCAGACCATCTTCCGCTTGTAACGTCACAGCACCCATCGATAACAAAAATTGGTCCAGCAACGAACGGAAAACAGCCTCATCTTCGACAATGAGTATCTTTTTGCCGATTAGTGGTTTTTCCATTCTTTCCCCCTGCGTACCAGATATTTCAATAGTGGTTCATAAAACGCAGTTGCGCCTTTCAGAATTGCCCGAAGTAACATCTGTGAATGAACAACCTGATTATCTGCCACGGACCAGTGGTAACAGTTCATCCATTTTCTTCTCAACGGCGGCCTTGCCTGCCTCGATAGCCTCTTCAGCGCGGTGAAAGTCCAGCGTCGAAATTTGCGGACAAACAGGCTGAATCAGGACATCGGGCGGATCGCCTGCCATACGATTTCGCTTCAGGCGATTTTCCAGCACCTGGATAGAGGTGGTCATGATCTCCATCGCTCCCGGTGTCTGGGACGCACGACGCTGGCTAAAATTCACCAGTCGCTGTCGCAGCTTCCCGCTCCAGCTCAATGCCACCGCGGCGGCTTCTTCTTCACTGTTCTGGGGTGTCACGGAAAACAGGTCCTGCTGCATCAGATGTGCGTCGTGCTGCAGGTCTACGGCGATAACAATGTCAGCGCCGAGGGCACGCGTTAATGAAATCGGCACCGGATTGACCACGGCACCATCCACCAGCCAATACCCATTGTAGCCCACGGGCGGTAATAAACCTGGCATACTGCAGGATGCCCGCACCGCCTGATGCAAATCGCCCTCGGTCAGCCACAGTTCACGGCCGGTACTGAGGTTGGTCGCGACCACGCCAAAGGGTTTACCGCAGGTCTCAATGGTGTCATTGGGGATTAACTGCCGGACGTGATTGAATACCCGCTCGCCGCGCAATAACCCCCCGCGCTGCCACGAAACATCCATCAGGCGAATCACATCCCAGTAACGAAACGCGCTGACCCACTTTTCCATCAGCGGCAAGCGGTTATTAACATAGGCCGAGCCGACCAGCGCGCCGACTGAACATCCCGCCACCACATCGACTTCAATTCCGGCGTGCTCAAGCGCCTTAATTACGCCGATATGCGCCCATCCTTTGGCCGCTCCAGAACCCAGAGCCAATCCAATTTTTACCTTTCTCATCTGTGTCTGGTCCTGCCGTCAATACATAGCGTCACAACGTAGGGTCAGCTAACATAGCGCGCTGGTTTATATCGACTCATCACCTTCAGGAGATCACGTGTCAGACATCTGCCCATGTTGTAGCGGAGAGCAGTATAGCGTATGTTGCGAGCCCTTTCTTAAGGGTACCCAAATTCCTGTTACAGCTGAACAACTTATGCGTTCACGTTATTGTGCCTATGTTCAGCAGAACGCAGATTATCTGGTTTCTACCTGGCATCCTGCCAAACGTCAGCCCGCGCTGGCAGGGCTTTTATCTGAAAGTTTTCAGGGCACTGAATGGCTAAGCCTGAATGTAACTCGTTGTAATCATGGAAGCCATGAGAATGAAGCTTTCGTCACCTTTTTTGCGCGATACCGCGAGAAAATGACCATTCAGGCCATTCATGAGTGTTCACGCTTTCTTCGTGAGGATCAACGCTGGTACTATGTCGACGGAACGGCGCCCCAGATTGGCCGTAACGATCGGTGCCCCTGCGGCTCCGACAAAAAATACAAAAAATGTTGTGGCTAAGCCAAAGGCAACCGCAACGGTTCTACCCCTAATGCTTTGACAGGACTCTGATTGAGATGCAAGCGCAAACCATGCAAAGAAAAGTTTTACGTACCATTTGTCCCGATGCAAAAGGTCTGATCGCCAAAATCACCAATATTTGCTACAAGCACGAGCTGAATATTGTGCAAAACAATGAGTTTGTTGATCATCGCACCGGGCGTTTTTTTATGCGCACAGAGCTGGAAGGGATCTTTAACGACAACACCCTGCTTGCCGATCTCGATAGCGCCCTGCCTCAGGGTTCAGTCCGTGAACTGCACAGCGCCGGCCGCCGCCGCGTGGTTATCCTGGTGACCAAAGAGGCACACTGCCTCGGCGATCTGCTGATGAAGAGCGCCTTTGGCGGTCTGGATATGGAAATTGCCGCGGTGATCGGCAACCATGACACGCTGCGTTCGCTGGTTGAGCGTTTCGATATTCCTTTCGTGCTGGTCAGCCATGAAGGCCTGACGCGCGAAGAACACGATAGCCGGATGGTTGAAGAGATCGATCGTTACCAGCCTGACTATGTGGTGCTGGCGAAATATATGCGCGTGCTGACCCCGGCGTTCGTGCAGCGCTACCCTAACCAGATCATCAATATCCACCACTCGTTCCTGCCCGCCTTTATTGGCGCCCGTCCTTATCATCAGGCGTATGAACGCGGCGTGAAAATTATCGGCGCAACTGCGCACTACGTAAATGACAACCTCGACGAAGGTCCAATCATTATGCAGGACGTCATCAATGTCGATCACAGCTACACCGCTGAAGAGATGATGCGTGCCGGTCGTGACGTTGAAAAGAACGTGTTAAGCCGCGCACTGTACAAAGTGCTGGGCCAGCGCGTGTTTGTTTACGGTAACCGAACGATTATTCTTTAATCACGCCAGTGGCTGAATTGCCTGAGGATTCAGCGCTACGGGCAAAAAGTGGGCAAACAGATGCTGTTTTGCCGATGGGCGCTTTACACCCTTATCGCATTTGGTATGATGCGCCCCGCTTTAAGACATAAAGATTCAGGCCATGGTGGGATTCCCGAGCGGCCAAAGGGAGCAGACTGTAAATCTGCCGTCACAGACTTCGAAGGTTCGAATCCTTCTCCCACCACCATCTTGCATATCGCACACGATTCCCAAACTAATACCTAAACTTCCTGTTCTGCGGGGAGAGGGATGAGAACCTTCGATTAAGGTTCGGGTCGAGCCTTGCGAGACAACGCGCTTCAGCGCGGCCCGAAGGGTGAGGCGCAACGCGCCGAATAATCCTTCTCCCACCACCATCTTGCATATCGCACACGATTCCCAAACTAATACCTAAACTTCCTGTTCTGCGGGGAGAGGGATGAGAACCTTCGATTAAGGTTCGGGTCGGGCTTTGCGAGACAACGCGCTTCAGCGCGGCCCGACGGGCGAGGCGCAACGCGCCGAATAATCCTTCTCCCACCGCCCTCTCCTGTTTTAACCTGCTGTTACTGCTTATCTCCCCCCTGCTCTGTTGGTCTGTCCCTGCCCTCTCGTATCATCTTCCACGCTTCGGTCATGACTTTTTCAGCAAAAATCGCTACCATCCCAGCCTATTACTCGCTGAACAATGGTCGATTCCATGAAATTTGTTTCATTTAACATCAATGGGTTGCGTGCCCGTCCGCATCAGCTCCAGGCACTGGTCGAACAACATAGTCCGGACGTCATCGGCCTGCAGGAAACCAAAGTCCATGACGACATGTTCCCGCTGGAAGACGTGGCGAAGCTCGGTTACAACGTCTTTTATCATGGTCAGAAAGGCCATTACGGCGTTGCGCTACTGACGAAGGTACAGCCGGTAGCAGTACGCCGTGGCTTTCCCGGTGATGATGACGATGCACAACGCCGCCTGATTATGGCCGAAATCCCCAGCCCGATTGGCGACATCACGGTGATTAACGGCTATTTTCCGCAGGGCGAAAGCCGTGACCATCCGACCAAGTTTCCGGCTAAAGAGAAATTTTATCGCGATCTGCAACGTTTTCTGACCGACGATCTGCCCGCCGACAAACCGGTGCTGATCATGGGCGACATGAATATCAGCAGCACCGATCTGGATATTGGGATTGGTGAAGAGAGCCGCAAGCGCTGGCTGCGTACCGGCAAATGTTCATTCCTGCCGGAAGAGCGTGAGTGGATGGATCGGCTGCTGGGCTGGGGACTGGTGGATACCTGGCGTGAACATAATCCTGAAACCGCCGATCGCTTTTCGTGGTTCGACTACCGCTCAAAGGGTTTCGATGATAACCGCGGTTTACGCATTGATCTGGTTCTGGCGAGTAAAAACCTGGCGGCCCACTGCGTAGAGAGCGGCATTGATTATGCTATCCGCAGCATGGAAAAGCCGTCGGATCACGCGCCAATCTGGTCCACCTTCCGCTTCTGATCGACGCGCTTTAACTGAAGGTCGCGTGGCCGACTGCCACGCGACGACTATTTGACTATTTTCCAGATCAGATTATTGGTGCCCAGCGAGTGTTCATCACGCGCGCACTGCAGTAACACTCCTTCCGATTTCACCACCGCCCCTTCGCTGTAGTTACGATTATCAAAAATACAGCAGCGCAGACAGTCCGGCTGACGCCGTTGTCCCTGGGTCCAGACTTCCGGCGGCAGGTCGACTACCACATCAGTGTTGACGCCATTGTCGCTGTCCGGCGGCGGCTGATGTCGGCTGTTGGCCTCTGCGGCACCGCCAGCCAGCGACAGGGCCAGCACCATTAATAATGAAAAACGTCTCATTCCGTCTCCTTGACTTTACGCTTTGTTTTGCGCACCGGACGTTTTTGTCCGGTGGACGGTAAGCCCCGAAAGGCATGCACCGCAGGCTGTTGCCGCGCCTGATGAATCAGTCCGGTCAGGGTCTGCACCAGCGGCTGCATGAACTCATCATAGCGGCAGGCCTTTTCACTGATCCGGGTCAGGGTGGATTCCCACTGCGCGGTCATATCCGGGCGTGCAGCCAGATCGGGTAACGAGTGGATCAGGGCACGTCCGGCCTCAGTTGAGTGGATATAGCGGCCCTTTTTCACCAGGAAGCCACGACGAAACAGCAATTCGATAATGCCGGCGCGGGTCGCTTCCGTTCCTAAACCATCGGTCGCACGCAGCACTTTCTTTAATTCTTTATCCTGAACGAAGCGGGCAATTCCGGTCATCGCCGAAAGGATGGTGGCGTCCGTAAACGGACGCGGTGGCTGAGTCTGCTTCGCCAGCACCTCACCGCGCTCACACAACAGCTCATCGCCTTTGGCGACCACCGGCAGCGGCATACCATCATTCTCTTCATCCCGCTCTTTGTTACCGAGCAGTGCCCGCCAGCCCGCTTCTGCCAGGAAACGCGCTTTGGCGACGAATTTGCCGCCAGCGATCGCCAGTTCTATCACGCATTTGCGGAACACCGCATCCGGACAGAACTGCATCAGATACTGGCGCGCCACCAGCGCATAGATATTTTGCTCGTTCTCACTCAGTTTCACCGAACCGGCGCGGGCAGTCGGAATGATCGCATGGTGCGCATCGACCTTTTTGTCATCCCAGCAGCGGTTACGGCGATCGGCGTCAAAATCGGCCGGCGGCGTCAGCTGCGGCTGATGGGCCTGAATGGCATTGAGTACCGCATGGCGGCCGGCGAAATGCTCTTCCGGCAGATAACGGCTATCGGAACGTGGATAGGTGATCAGCTTATGGGTTTCATACAGCCGCTGGCAGGTATCCAGCACCGTTTGTGCACTCAGGCCGTAACGCTTCGCCGCCTCAATCTGCAGGCTGGATAAGGAGAACGGTAACGGTGCACCTTCGTTTTCCCGTTTATCGCTGTAGGCGGTAACCGCCGCTGGCTGGCCGGTGATACGCGCCACCACATGATCAGCCAGCGCCCGCTTCAGCAGACGCCCCTCCTCATCCTGCCACGGCTCACAGGCTTCGCTCGGCACCCAGCTGGCGACGAAACGCACCTCATCCGGCGTAACGATGTGGGCTTTTACCTCGAAGTAATCTTTCGGCAGGAAATTCTCTATCTCTTCATCGCGCCGCACCACCAGCCCGAGCACCGGCGTCTGCACCCGACCCACTGACAGCACGCCATCGTAGCCGGCACTGCGCCCCAGCAGCGTCCAGGCACGGGTCATATTGATGCCGTACAGCCAGTCGGCACGGGCGCGAGCCAGCGCTGAAACACAGAGCGGAATAAATTCCCGGTTCTCCCGCAGGCGGTTCACCGCGCGATCCACCGCCTGTGGATTGAGATCGTTGATCAGGCAGCGCTGTACCCGACTGCGCTTTTCCGCTGGCAGGTTGAGATAGTCCAGCACCTCATCGACCAGCAACTGTCCTTCGCGATCGGGGTCACCGGCATGCACGATCTCACTGGCCTGGGCCAGCAATCCTTCTACCACTTTCAGCTGTTTGGCGACTGACGGGCGCGGCTTAAGCTGCCACTTTTGCGGAACGATCGGCAGGTCGGCTAACGACCAGCGCGCGTAACGGCTGTCGTAACTGTCGGGTTGCGCCTGCTCCAGCAAATGCCCGACACACCAGGTCACCACCTGATCGTTGCCGCAGGCGATAAATCCATCGCCGCGTCGATGAGGTTTTGGCAGCACATCGGCAATGGCCCGCCCAAGACTGGGTTTTTCCGCAATAAACAAACGCATTAAATCAGGTAATCCTTAACATCAGGGAATAACAGTGATAACCGGTTGTTCGCTGTTGGCTGCAAATATGGCGGCTATGTTAGCCTGGCAAGGCGTCTGGCGTAAGCGTCACGGACCGGGATAGCGATCATTCGCACAGGAAGCGTTCAATAAGCAGGGCCAGAGGATGCCCTGCCGGCAGGTTCAGAATAAGGGTCAGAAGTAACTGACGAAAGGCGCGGTGTCGGGCGGCAACACGGTGGTGCTGGACTTCAGCTGCGGCGTGCCTAAATAGAGGAAGCCGACAATTGCATCCTGTTCCCGGCAGCCGAATGCCTGGCGCACCGTCTGATCGTCGGTCCACGGGCCGCTGCGCCAGATACCATTATAGCCCTGCGCTGCTGCCGCCATCTGCATCGCCATCACTGCGCAGCTGGCGGAAGCAATCTGCTCCCAGCGCGGCACTTTCGGGTGGGGTTCACAATATGCCACCACGGTAATGATCATTGGTGCGCGAAACGGCGACTGACTGGCCTTGTTGATCGCCTTCTCATCCAGTTGCTTATCACGTGCTGCCTGCTCCAGCAGCTGACTCAGCCGATCGCGGCCCTCATTTTCCACAATAATAAAGCGCCAGGGTTGCAGCGTGCCGTGATCCGGTGCGCGCATACCGGCACGCAGTATATTTTCCAGCGCCTCGCCGGCGGGTGCCGGGTCGGTCAGACGTGATGCCGAACGACGGTTAACCAGTAACTCCAGTGCATCCATGTTTTTTCTCCCGATCGCATTGATGTTGCTGTAATCCTGGCACAGTCAGATTTTTTGTAACAGTCGGCGGTGAATTCCTGCTGACTTTTAGCACGCTGCTCTTTAGGATGAGCTCGTCGGGGAAGCCTGGTACGCGCGGCGGCCACTTCCGGCTACATGAATATGGAGAGTCTGATGCGCACATTGTGGCGAATTATTGCAGGTCTGTTTCGCTGGACCTGGCGGGTATTAAATTTTATCAGGGAATTCATTCTGAATATTTTCCTGATTTTGTTGATTGTGGTAGGTGTCGGGATCTGGCTGCAGGTGAGCGGATCGGGCGGCAGTTCAGCGCCGATGCAGCAAGGTGCGCTGCGGGTCGATCTCAGCGGTGTGCTGGTCGATAAGCCTTCGGTCAGTAATCGGCTGAGCAAAATTGGCCGGCAGTTGCTGGGTGCCAGCAGCGATCGGCTGCAGGAAAATTCGTTGTTTGACGTAGTTGATGCGATTCGTCAGGCCAAAACGGACAATAACATTAAAGGCATGGTGCTGGATTTACGCGACTTTGCCGGCGGCGATCAGCCTTCGCTGCAGTACGTTGGTAAAGCACTGCGCGAATTCCGCGACAGCGGCAAGCCGATCTATGCGCTGGGCGACAGCTACAGCCAGGCGCAATATTATCTCGCCAGCTACGCCAGCAAAATCTACCTGTCGCCGCAGGGCACGGTCGATCTGCACGGGTTTGCCACCAACGGCCTGTATTACAAAACCCTGCTGGAAAAACTGAAAGTCACTTCCCATGTGTTCCGGGTCGGGACCTATAAATCTGCGGTAGAGCCGTTCCTGCGTGACGATATGTCACCTGCCGCCCGCGACGCCGATAGCCGCTGGGTGGGTCAGCTGTGGCAGAACTACCTGAATACCGTGTCAGCGAACCGTCAGATTACGCCAGAGCAGCTATTCCCGGGTGCAGCGGCGGTGATTGCCGGGCTGAATGCGGTTAAAGGCGATACTGCGCAGTACGCGCTGGATAACAAGCTGGTGGATGCGCTGGGTTCCCGTGCCGCCGCCGATCAGGAGCTGGTGAAAACCTTTGGCCTTGATAAGCAGAGTAATGATTATCGCAGCGTCAGCATCTACGACTACGCGGTTAAACCGGCCTCGGCGCAGGATGGCAACATTGCTGTGGTGCTCGCCAGCGGCGCGATCATGGACGGTGAAGAGACGCCAGGCAACGTCGGTGGCGATACCACCGCCGCACAGATTCGCGATGCGCGTCTCGATCCGAAAATCAAAGCCATTATCCTGCGGGTTAACAGCCCAGGCGGCAGCGTGACCGCCTCTGAAGCGATTCGCGAAGAGCTGGCGGCGGCGCATGCTGCCGGTAAGCCGATTGTGGTATCGATGGGCGGCATGGCGGCATCCGGCGGCTACTGGATTTCGACCCCAGCCAACTACATCGTGGCTAACCCAAGCACCCTGACCGGCTCTATCGGTATTTTTGGCGTAATCAATACGCTGGAAAACAGTCTGGATGCGATTGGTGTGCACACCGACGGTGTAGCCACCTCGCCGCTGGCTGATATCTCCACCACCAAAGCGCTGCCAACCGAAGTTCAGCAGCTGATGCAGCTGACCATCGAAAATGGTTATCACAACTTTGTGGGTCTGGTGGCGAAGTCACGCAACAAGACGCCGGAGCAGATTGACGCCATCGCGCAGGGCCACGTCTGGACCGGTAGCGATGCCAAAGCCAATGGGCTGGTCGATGCACTGGGTGACTTTGACGATGCGGTTAAGAAAGCCGGTGAGCTGGCAAAAGTCAGCAAACCGCAGCTGAGCTGGTATCAGGATGACCCGAGCTTCCTCGATATGATGCTGAACCAGGTCAACGCCTCGGTACGCGCGGTGCTGCCGAATCCGCTCAAGGCCTGGCTGCCTGCGCCGATGCTGGATGTGATGAGCGCGATGAAAGCCCAACCCGGTCTGTTTGATCATCTTAACGATCCGCAAAACCGTTACGCCTTCTGCCTGAACTGCGGCGACGTGCGTTAAACTGTGCGATAAACCTCGCAGCCCGGCCGATGGTCGGGCTGCTTTTCCCCGCCTTTCCCCTTATACTGCGCGTTTTACGGCAAGTCTGAGTTCTCTAATGCAAAAGAAAAACATCTACGTAGCCTACACTGGCGGTACCATTGGTATGCAGCGATCGGCACAGGGATACATTCCGGTTTCCGGCCATCTGCAGCAGCAGCTGGCTAACATGCCTGAATTCCACCGTCCCGAGATGCCCGATTTCACCATTCATGAGTATCAGCCGCTGATCGACTCGTCCGATATGACGCCGCAGGACTGGCAGTCAATCGCAGAGGATATCCGGCAGAATTATGATCACTATGATGGTTTTGTGATTCTGCATGGCACCGATACCATGGCGTTTACCGCGTCGGCCCTCTCCTTCATGCTGGAGAATCTGGCTAAACCGGTTATCGTCACCGGGTCGCAGATTCCGCTGGCGGAGCTACGTTCAGATGGGCAGCAAAACTTATTGAACTCGCTGTATGTCGCGGCCAATTATCCGATCAGCGAAGTGTCGCTGTTCTTCAACAATACGCTCTACCGCGGCAACCGGACCACCAAAGCGCATGCCGATGGCTTTAATGCTTTCGCTTCGCCTAACCTCTCCGCGCTGCTGGAAGCCGGTATTCATATTCGCCGCCTGAATACCCCGCCTGCACCGCAAGACCAGGGTGCACTGATTGTGCACACTATTACGCCCCAGCCGATTGGCGTGGTGACCATCTATCCAGGCATCTCGGCCGATGTGGTACGCAACTTCCTGCGTCAGCCGGTAAAAGCGCTGATCCTGCGCTCTTACGGTGTCGGCAACGCGCCGCAGAATGCGGAGTTCCTGGCAGAACTCCAGCAGGCGAGCGAGCGCGGTATCGTGGTGGTCAATCTGACCCAATGCATTTCGGGCAAGGTCAATATGGGCGGCTACGCCACCGGCAACGCGCTGGAACATGCTGGCGTCATCAGCGGTTTTGATCTGACCGTTGAGGCAGCGCTGACTAAGCTGCACTTCTTACTCAGCCAGAACCTCTCCGCCGATGAAATACGCAGCAAAATGCAGCAAAATTTGCGCGGTGAACTGACAGAAGATTGAGACGGAGCGACTTGTAATGAAACGCGCACTGATCATTATTGATATCCAGAATGATTTTTGTCCGGGCGGCCCAATGGCCGTCCATGAAGGCGACCAGACTGTTGAGGTCGCCAACCGCTATGCGCGCACCTTCATCCAGAACGGTGAACCGGTGGTCGCGCTGCAGGACTGGCATCCGGCTGACCATGGCAGTTTCGCCTCGGTCTCCGGCGAACCGGTGTACACCCTCGGCGAATTAAACGGTCTGGCGCAGATCTGGTGGCCGGATCACGGCATTCAGGGAAGCCAGGGGGCCGATTTCCATCCTGGCCTCGAGCGTTCGCTGTTTGATGCGGTGTTCCATAAGGGTCAGGACCAGGATGTTGACAGCTACAGCGCCTTCTTCGATAACGGCCATCGCCGCAAAACCGAACTCGACAGCTGGTTACGCGAACGCGAGATCACGCATCTGGTGGTGCTGGGACTGGCGACCGACTACTGCGTGAAATACAGCGTGCTGGACGCGCTCGAGCTGGGCTATCACGTTGAGGTGGTCAAAGAAGGCTGTCGCGGCGTGAACCTGAATCCCGAGGACAGCGAGATCGCTTTCGCGCAAATGACCGCCCAGGGCGCGGTGCTGATATGAAAAAAGCTGGCGCTAAGCCAGCTTTTTTTTGCCGGTAAAGGCGGGTCAACCGTTGACGGTGAAGGTGGCTCATTCAGTGCAGGTTGAGGCGGGTCACGTCTGAGTCGATGCCGAACTCTTCTTTAAGCTGCTTTTTCGACTTCGTGACCATCTCACCGTCTTTGCCAATCGTCATGTGCTGCGGGCTGTCGTTATGCCGCGCCTGCCACAGCATCACCAGCTGCAGGCAGTTGTCGCGCTGTTCCTGCGTTAGCGCTACGCCATCCGGCCATTTCCCAATCTCTACCGCCGTCGCCAGTCGCTGATAGACTTCCGGCGTCATTGCGGCGAGCATCGCTTCAAGTTGCTGCTTCATCGCCATTATCCTTTGGTCTGTTCGCCCTGCTCGTCAGTAAAATTCAGTGAGGCGGAATTGACGCAATAGCGTTCTCCGGTCGGCTGCGGGCCATCAGGGAAGACGTGTCCCAGATGTGCGTCACATTGACCACAGCGAATCTCAATGCGCTGCATGCCGTGTGAATCATCTTCAATATAACGAATCGCGTCGTCGCTCACCGGCTGGTAAAAGCTCGGCCAGCCACAACCTGAATCATACTTGGTCTCAGACAGAAACAGCGGCGCGTTACAGACCAGACAGTGGTAAATGCCTTCCTGTTTGTTGTGCAGCAGTGCGCCACTGTAAGGCGGCTCCGTTCCGCGATGCTGGGTCACATAACGCTGCATTTCTGTCAGCTGCGCAATTTTTGCTTCGGGTGCGGTGTCTTTAGCCATTTTTAAGATTCCGGAAGGTGCCATTCTGAAAATTTCGACTACTATTCTAACAAATGATCAACATAAGGCGGGTCTTTTTTCGTGCTCACCCTTTCAGTCCGACGTCTGCAACCCGGATTTGTGACTTCGATCACCTTTTATCCGGAGCATCCCTATATATTCGGCGATTGATTAAACGAAGCGCGATATCATTGGCGGTCCGCAAGCGATTGCGCATCGAATAATTCCTTTCAGGCGAATTGACCTGTCGCAACAATTGACACGATTCCGCTTGACGCCTGGTAAGGTTTTTGTAATTTTACAGGCAACCTTTTATTCACTAACAAATAGCTGGTGGAATATATGACTATCAAAGTAGGTATCAACGGTTTTGGCCGTATCGGTCGCATCGTTTTCCGTGCTGCTCAACAGCGTTCTGACATCGAAATCGTTGCAATCAACGACCTGCTGGACGCCGATTACATGGCGTACATGCTGAAGTATGACTCTACTCACGGTCGTTTCGACGGCACCGTAGAAGTTCAGGACGGCGCGCTGGTTGTTAACGGCAAGAAAATCCGTGTTACCTCTGAGAGAGATCCGGCTAACCTGAAGTGGGACGAAGTCGGCGTTGACGTTGTTGCTGAAGCAACCGGTATTTTCCTGACCGATGAAACTGCACGTAAACACATCACTGCAGGCGCGAAGAAAGTTGTTCTGACTGGTCCATCGAAAGATGACACCCCAATGTTTGTTCGTGGTGCAAACTTCGACAAATACCAGGGTCAGGATATCGTTTCTAACGCATCGTGCACCACTAACTGCCTGGCTCCACTGGCAAAAGTGATCAACGACAAGTTTGGTATCGTTGAAGGTCTGATGACCACTGTTCACGCAACTACCGCTACCCAGAAAACCGTTGATGGCCCGTCTCACAAAGACTGGCGCGGCGGCCGCGGCGCATCTCAGAACATCATCCCTTCATCAACTGGCGCAGCGAAAGCAGTGGGTAAAGTTCTGCCAGAGCTGAACGGCAAACTGACCGGTATGGCTTTCCGCGTACCAACCCCTAACGTCTCCGTCGTTGACCTGACTGTACGTCTGGAAAAAGCGGCTTCTTACAAAGAAATCTGTGCTGCTATCAAAGCCGCTGCAGAAGGCGAGATGAAAGACGTGCTGGGCTATGTTGAAGATGACGTGGTTTCTACTGACTTCAACGGCGAAATCCTGACTTCAGTGTTTGACGCTAAAGCCGGTATCGCGCTGAACGACAACTTTGTGAAACTGGTTTCCTGGTATGACAACGAAACTGGCTACTCAAACAAAGTTCTCGACCTGATTGCGCTGGTTTCTGCTAAATAAGGCAGCCAGACATCATTGAGAATAAGGGCGACTTCGGTCGCCCTTTTTTTGATCCGCTCAGGAAGGAATCGAACATGCAAGATAAACTGTTTTCTCTGCCGGTGGTGACGCAGATCTCCCCTTACCTCTCGCAGCGTCAGGTCGGAGAACTGCCGGCGATTATCGTCAGTCATCCCAAAGTACGTGCGGCTCTGACACTGCAGGGCGCCCATCTGATTGCCTGGCAGCCCAGCGGTGAGCAACCGGTACTGTGGCTCAGTGACAAGAGCCAGTTTGCGGCCGGTAAAGCGATTCGCGGCGGCGTGCCGATCTGCTGGCCCTGGTTTGGCCCGGCAGGCGAACCGGCGCACGGCTTTGCCCGCAATCAGCCGTGGACGCTGTCAGCGCATGATGAAAATGAAGATGGCGTGATGCTGACGCTGGTGCTGGAAAGCAATGCTCAGACGCTGAAGCTGTGGCCGCATGAGTTCACCTTAATTGCCCGCTTCCGGCTCGGCCAGCATTGCGAGATCGAACTGGAAGCGCACGGTGACTTTGAAGCAACCGCCGCGCTGCACAGTTATTTCACCGTCAGCGATATCAGCGGCGTTGAAGTGTCAGGGCTGGGAAACAGCTATATCGACAAGGTAAATCAGGGTGAGATCGGCAGCAGTGACGGTAAGCAGCGCTATCCGGGCCGGATTGACCGCATCTTTACCGCAGCCGAAGACTGCTCAGTGATCAACGATCCGGCTGCTCAGCGGCAGATTGAAGTCTATCATCACCATCACAGTGACGTTGTTACGTGGAATCCAGGGGTTGAGCTCTCCTGCAGCATGGCCGATATGCCGAATGAGGGCTACAAGACCATGGTTTGCGTCGAGACGGCCCGTATCAACAAGCCACTGCGCAGTGCAGGCGAAAAGCCGGCCCGTCTGGCCACCACCTTCCGCCTGAAGAAAAAAGTCAGCGGCGAGGCGGTTAAGGCTTAAACCACGTCGAGCGGCAACTTGTGCTGCGGTGCCGGATAACGCTGGTTGATCAGGCTGAGATCGTCCTCTGTCAGAACCACCTCCAGCGCCGCAGCATTTTCCTGCACATGGGCGACAGAACTGGCTTTGGGAATGGCGATAACCCCAGGCTGACGGATTACCCACGCCAGCAGTAGCTGCGCCACGCTGATGCCCTTTTGCTGTGCAAGCCGGGTCAGTTGTGGATCGCTGAACAGGCTATCGCGTAGTCGTCCGGCCTGTGCCAGCGGACAATAAGCCATGATCGGCAGGTTTCGCTGCTGGCAGGCTGGCAACAGATCATATTCAATGCCGCGTGAGCCAAGATGGTACAGTACCTGATTGGTCGCGCACTGCGCCCCACCCGCTTCATCCCACAGCTCAGCCATATCATCGGTATCGAAATTAGAGACGCCCCAGTAGCGGATTTTACCCTGCTGCTGCAGACGTTCCATCGCCCGTATCGTCTCTTCCAGCGGAACGTTACCGCGCCAGTGCAGCAGGTAAAGATCGAGGTAATCGGTTCTCAGGCGGCGCAGGCTGCGCTCGCAGGCCCCGATAGCATCCTGCTCACCGGCATTCCACGGATAGACTTTAGACACCACCAGCGCCTGGTCACGACGCCCCTGCAGCGCTTCACCCACTACCTGTTCGGCAGCGCCGTCAGCGTACATTTCCGCCGTGTCGATCAGGCGCAGACCGCATGCCAGTCCGGCCTGCAGCGCAGCGACTTCGGTTGCACGCTGCGCCGGGTTTTCGCCCATATACCAGCTGCCCTGGCCGATCACCGGCAGAGCGTGATGGCCGGCAAAATTGATGAGGTTACGCATTCCGCTCTCCCGCCCCATTATGAGGCCCCATAAAAGAACAGAGGGCATAAAATGCCCTCGTTTAGTGCGTTATCAGAAGGTGTAACTGACGCCGGTCCAGAGTGTCGCCTGGCCGCTTTTATCAATCATCGGGCTGTCTTTGATTTCGCTGTCGAAGCGGGTATAGCGTCCGACGACGCCAACGTTCCACTCCGGCGAAATCTGATAGCTGGCGCTCAGCTCGACATAAGGTGACCAGCTGTCATCCGGATTGTAGCGGCTGATGCCGGTACGGGCGCTTTCATGGCCGGAAACACCGTAGTAATAACGGTTTTGATTGGCACTGTTCCACATCGCACCAATACCCGGCGTCAGGCTGAAATCACCCATTTCGAAACGGTAAAGGTAGGTTAAGTCCCAGATCATACCGTTGCTGTTGTTCAGCACGTCACCCAGTAAGGCGGTGCGAACAATACCCCAGTCGGCAGTATGACGGTAGGTGGCACCCGCCATCAGGGTCATGCGACGTTTATCCAGCCCTTTCATATCGCCCAGATCGTTGTCGCTGGGTTTGTATTCCTGCGGGGAACCGAGCACCGTCAGTGACAGCTGGTTCTGCGGATCTTTCCACAGGTAGTAACCGCCCTGCAGGCTGCGGAACCAGAAGTCTTCACCTTCGTAATTGATCACCGGAACCGGCAGATAACGGTCCTGACCACCACGATAAGGGGACTCGGCATAAATCACTGAAGCACCGACAGAAAGCGGTGCGGCGTTAACGCCGCCAGAGAGCAAATAACAAGGTAAAAGTGCGACAAGCGCCTTAAATTTGAATTGGTTCACAATTTATTCATTCCATAAATATAACAATCAAACATGAAGTCTAACGTTTTTTTGCGACTGGATTAACTTATATCGAATTCCTTTAAGCGACCAGCCGCTGAAAGTGGCATTAAAGGTTAAAATCACGTTAAGTTAAGTCAACAGAGGCGCATACCGGCCTTACATCAAACCGATTATGTTGTTGATCTCACCCTCACCTATCCACAGCCATGGAGGAAATTTCTTAGAAGCCATCTACAGTTAGAAGTAAGACCAGACATATTGTACGAGCAGAGTAACCATAAAAGTTGTGTATCCCGATAAAAACGATCAGGTTGGCATAAGGGTTGCTGTACTCAATAGAGAATATCTTCCGGGAGCTGCATGAGCCTCTAATTACGCTCCTTACCTGTGCTAAAAACGAAAGGACGGGCATCGCTATGAATATATTCGATCACTATCGTCAGCGTTATGAAGCTGCCAAGGACGAAGAGTTCACACTGCAGGAATTTCTTGCTATCTGTAAGCAGGATCGCAGTGCATACGCCAACGCTGCAGAGCGACTGTTAATGGCTATTGGTGAGCCAGTAATGGTTGACACTGCTCAGGAGCCACGCCTTTCCAGAATATTCTCCAACCGTGTGATGGGACGCTATCCGGCGTTCGAGGAGTTTTACGGCATGGAGGAAGCGATTGAACAAATCGTCTCCTACCTGAAACATGCCGCTCAGGGACTTGAAGAGAAGAAACAGATCCTCTATCTGCTGGGTCCGGTCGGCGGCGGTAAATCCTCGCTGGCTGAGCGGCTTAAATCGCTGATGCAGCGCGTACCGATCTACGTGCTGAGCGCCGATGGCGAACGCAGCCCGGTCAATGACCATCCGCTCTGCCTGTTCAACCCGCAGGAAGATGCCCATATCCTTGAAAAAGAGTACGGCGTGCCGCGTCGCTACCTCGGTACCATTATGTCGCCGTGGGCGGCCAAACGTCTGCACGATTTCGGTGGCGATATCTCACGCTTTAAAGTGGTTAAGGTCTGGCCATCGATTCTTGAACAACTGGCGATTGCCAAAACCGAACCTGGCGATGAGAACAACCAGGATATCTCGGCGCTGGTGGGTAAAGTGGACATCCGTAAACTGGAAAATCACGCGCAAAACGATCCTGATGCCTACGGCTACTCCGGCGCATTGTGCCGCGCTAACCAGGGCATCATGGAATTCGTCGAGATGTTTAAGGCGCCGATTAAGGTACTGCATCCCTTACTGACCGCTACCCAGGAAGGTAACTATAACGGTACCGAGGGTATTTCGGCCCTGCCGTTTAACGGCATCATTCTGGCGCACTCTAACGAATCAGAATGGGTCACCTTCCGTAATAACAAAAACAATGAGGCGTTCCTTGACCGTGTTTACATCGTCAAAGTGCCTTATTGCCTGCGGGTCTCAGAAGAGATCAAAATATATGAAAAACTGCTGAATCACAGTGAGCTGGCCACCTCGCCTTGTGCACCCGGCACGCTGGAAACCCTGGCTCGCTTTTCGATTCTGTCGCGGCTGAAAGATCCGGAAAACTCAAGCATCTACTCCAAAATGCGGGTTTATGACGGCGAAAGCCTGAAAGATACCGATCCTAAAGCCAAATCGTGGCAGGAGTATCATGACTACGCTGGCGTGGATGAAGGGATGAACGGTCTGTCGACCCGTTTTGCCTTTAAGATCCTGTCGCGCGTCTTCAACTTTGACCATGCCGAAGTGGCGGCCAACCCGGTGCACCTGTTTTACGTGCTGGAGCAGCAGATTGAACGTGAGCAGTTCCCGCAGGACCAGGCGGAAAAATACCTGGAGCACCTGAAAGGTTATCTGATCCCGAAATACGCCGAGTTCATTGGCAAAGAGATTCAGACCGCTTACCTGGAATCCTATTCCGAGTATGGTCAGAACATCTTCGATCGCTACGTGACCTACGCCGACTTCTGGATTCAGGATCAGGAGTATCGCGATCCCGATACCGGTCAGCTGTTCGATCGTGAATCGCTGAATGCGGAGCTGGAGAAGATTGAGAAACCTGCTGGTATCAGTAACCCGAAAGATTTCCGTAACGAGATTGTCAACTTTGTGCTGCGCGCCCGGGCACACAATAACGGTCGCAATCCGAACTGGACCAGTTACGAGAAATTACGCACCGTGATCGAGAAGAAAATGTTCTCGAATACGGAAGAGTTGCTGCCGGTGATCTCCTTCAATACCAAGACCTCTACCGATGAGCAGAAGAAACATGATGATTTCGTCGATCGCATGATGGAAAAAGGCTATACCCGCAAACAGGTGCGCCTGCTGTGTGAATGGTATTTGCGTGTGCGTAAATCGTCCTGATTAAAGTAAGCAAACCGGTATTTCGATACCGGTCGTCTAAAGGTCGGGCTAGCCCGACCTGCTTGCAATGTAGTTTGGGGGAACACTATGGCCTATTTCATCGATCGCCGGCTGAACGGTAAAAACAAGAGCGCGGTTAACCGCCAGCGCTTCTTGCGCCGTTACAAGTCGCAAATCAAGCAGTCGATCTCCGAGGCCATCAATAAACGCTCGGTTACCGACGTCAGCAGCGGTGAATCTGTTTCGATACCTATTGATGACATCAATGAGCCGATTTTCCACCAGGGACGCGGCGGCAATCGCCATCGCGTGCATCCCGGAAACGACCATTTTGTGCAGAATGATCGCATTGAGCGACCGCAGGGCGGCGGTGGCGGCGGCAGTGGTCAGGGCAACGCCAGTCAGGATGGCGAAGGACAGGATGAATTCGTCTTTCAGATTTCCAAGGATGAATATCTCGATCTGCTGTTTGAAGATCTGGCGCTGCCCAACCTGCGTCGTAACCAGCATCGTCAGCTGAATGAATACAAAACGCACCGCGCCGGCTACACCTCTAACGGGGTGCCCGCCAACATCAGTGTGGTGCGCTCGTTGCAAAATTCACTGGCGCGCCGTACGGCGATGACCGCAGGGAAACGGCGGATGCTGCACGAGCTGGAAGAGACGCTCAGCATCGTTGAGAAATCGGAACCGGCCCAGCTGCTGGAAGAGGAGCGCCTGCGCAAGGATATCGCTGAACTGCGCGCACGCATTGAGCGGGTGCCGTTTATCGACACCTTTGACCTGCGCTACAAAAACTTTGAGAAGCGTCCGGAGCCCTCCAGCCAGGCGGTGATGTTCTGCTTAATGGATGTCTCAGGTTCAATGGATCAGGCCACTAAAGATATGGCCAAGCGTTTCTACATTTTGCTCTATCTGTTCCTGAGCCGGACCTACAAGAATGTCGATGTGGTCTATATCCGTCACCACACTCAGGCTAAAGAGGTTGATGAACAGGAGTTCTTCTACTCGCAGGAGACCGGTGGCACCATCGTTTCCAGCGCGCTGAAGCTGATGGATGAGGTGG
The DNA here is from genome assembly GCF_053474785.1 of Pantoea sp. PGP6. NCBI lineage: Bacteria > Pseudomonadati > Pseudomonadota > Gammaproteobacteria > Enterobacterales > Erwiniaceae > Pantoea > Pantoea sp. PGP6. The sequence goes on along the minus strand of NZ_JBQBMA010000001.1, from coordinate 1,945,395 downwards.
TCAAGGATCGCTATGACCCGGCGCAGTGGAATATCTACGCTGCGCAGGCGTCCGATGGCGATAACTGGGCCGATGATTCACCGCTTTGTCACGAAATTCTGGCGAAGAATATCCTGCCCGTGGTGCGTTACTACAGTTATATCGAAATCACCCGTCGCGCCCACCAGACCTTGTGGCGCGAGTATGAGCATCTGCAGGCGATGTTCGACAACTTCGCGATAGAGCATATTCGCGAACCGGAAGATATCTATCCGGTGTTCCGTTCTCTGTTTCATAAACAGGCGACCGAAGCCTGATCATCCAAGCCGGCTTATCACCGGCTTGTTTTTTATCTGCTGAATAACCTGATAAAACAGTCGTTTTTCTCCCCCTTGCCTGCCAACTCCCTCATTCTTCACATTAATCTGATTCCATAAGCCAATAAGCAATTCGTATAATTTTCATTTTGACCATGACAACTCCTTGATAAAACATTATCTTTTAGACATAGCATGGACATTTGTCATGATTTGATGCAACTCAACGCCATATCTCAGGAGCCCGGGTTTGAACCACACCATAGTTTACAGTCTGTTTATCATCGGTTCCGTGCTGGTCGCCTCGAGCATTTTGCTCAGCTCTTTCTCCTCGCGCCTCGGCATTCCTATCCTGGTTATCTTCCTGGCACTCGGCATGCTGACCGGGATTGATGGCATCGGCGGTATCGCCTTTGATAACTATCCCGCCGCTTACCTGATCTCCAACCTGGCGCTGGCTATCATCCTGCTGGATGGTGGCATGCGAACCAAAGCCAGCTCGTTTAAGGTGGCGCTGGGGCCCGCCCTGTCGCTGGCGACCATCGGCGTAATGATTACCGCCGGCTTAACCGGCGTGGTGGCGGCCTGGCTGTTTAATCTGGATATGATGCAGGGTTTTCTGATTGGCGCGATTATCGGTTCAACCGATGCGGCGGCGGTGTTCTCGCTGCTGGGCGATAAGGGGCTCAATGAGCGCGTCAGCTCCACTCTTGAGATTGAGTCCGGCAGTAACGACCCGATGGCGGTGTTTCTGACCATTACCCTGATTGAGATGATTGAGCAGGGTCAGACCGGGCTCGACTGGATGTTCCTGGTGCATCTGGTGCAGCAGTTCGGGCTGGGTATTGTGCTAGGTTTGGGCGGCGGCTGGGCGCTGCAACAGTTGATCAACCGCATCAGCCTGGCTGGCGGGCTCTATCCGCTGCTGGCGTTGAGTGGCGGCATTCTGGTTTTCGCCCTGACCACGGTATTAGAAGGCAGCGGCATCCTCGCGGTCTACCTGTGCGGCTTTCTGCTGGGCAACAGCCCAATCCGTAACCGTCACGGTATTTTGCAGACCTTCGACGGCATGGCCTGGCTGAGTCAGATCGGGATGTTCATCGTGCTTGGTCTGCTGGTTACCCCGTCTGACCTGTGGCATATCGCCGTGCCGGCGATGATCCTGTCGCTGTGGCTGATTCTGGTGGCACGTCCGCTGTCGGTGTTTATTGGCCTGCTGCCGTTCCGCAGTTTCACTACCCGCGAACGTTTCTTTATCAGCTGGGTGGGCTTACGCGGTGCGGTGCCGATTATCCTGGCGGTCTTCCCGATGATGGCAGGATTAGAAAACGCCTCGCTCTATTTCAATATTGCCTTCTTCGTGGTGCTGGTGTCGCTGATGCTGCAGGGCACCTCGCTGGGCTTTGCCGCCAAAAAAGCCAAAGTGGTGGTGCCGCCGACCGCCTCGCCGATCAGCCGGGTGGGTCTGGATATTCACCCGGAGAATCCGTGGGAGCAGTTTGTTTATCAGCTCAGCGCCGATAAATGGTGTGTCGGTGCCGCGCTGCGTGATTTGCAGATGCCGCGTGAGACCCGGATTGCGGCGCTGTTCCGCGACAATGTGCTGATGCACCCCAACGGCGGGACGCGCCTGAAAGAGAACGATGTAATCTGCGTGATTGGCCGCGAACGCGATCTGCCGGCGCTCGGCAAGATGTTCAGTCAGTCGCCGCCGGTCTCTCTCGATCAGCGCTTCTTTGGTGACTTCATCCTCGATGCAGAAGCCCGTCTGCGGGATGTGGCGCAAATCTACGGCCTCGAACTGGACGAGGCGACCAATGACCAGCAATCGCTGGGACAACTGATGCTCAGCATGCTGGGTGGCGCGCCGGTGGTGGGCGACCAGGTGGAATGGAATCAGCTGACCTGGACCGTCGCCGAGAAAGAAGATAACCGGATTGTGAAGATTGGTGTGCGTCCGGCTGAAGAGAAGGAATAATCCTAATCATTCAGCCACGTTAATTTCTGCTGATGCACTAAGCTAATAGTTCAAGCCAGCATAAACGGGAGAAATGAATGGGACACGTGGTTAAAATTGGACGTTATGAGATTGTGGATGCCGATCTTGACAGTGAGAACCCCGACACCGTCAGTATCCCCTGTGACACTAATCCCGGCTTAATTACGCAACTGGATGGCTGGGATCGTGATACCAGCGTTCCGGCCTGGATCGACGGCGAACCGGTTAATCTGCAAATCGGGCATTACGATAAACAGCAGGACCGCTGGATTTTAAAGAAGCCAGCCTGAGTTGCCTGCATTACCGCCAGTCGGACAATCTGGCGGTAATTCCTAAAAATAGTCTTAAACAGTTTGGTTATAACCGCCCCTTCTCTTATTTTATCCTGCCAGAACAATCAGTTACCCTTTTAAAACTTTAATCAATTTTGATGTTTTCAGATTTTTTCCGTATTAACTCTGTCAAATAACTCCTGCATACTCTTTCTCAACGCTGCAATATTTCGTGAGTGACATCACGCTTTGTCAGTCACTCTTTTCGCAGCTTCGTTTGGCTGTACTGACTGCAACAGACTGAAAATTATTTTTTAATTTTTTCAGTAGCCCACTCCTGAACGCGTACTTGATTCTGGTCAGGCCATCTTTTACTTAAGAAAGAGAGCAGGTTTTATGGCAAGTACATTGATAATGAATAACCCGAGCCGCTCGTGGAGCGGAACGCGTAAAAATATCATCGTAAAGTTCGCCCTGAGTTTTTCTGATTTGATTGCACTTAATCTGGCGTTGTTTTTATCGGCCGCCACTATTCAGGGTATTTGGGGAGAGCTGGATACTTTTATTCCCCCGCAACAAATTGAATACCGTTTTGTCGCGCAGTTTATTATGTCCGTCATGTGTACCGGCTGGTTCTGGGTACGCCTGCGTCACTACACCTATCGCAAACCCTTTTGGTTCGAGCTGAAAGAAATCGTTAAGACGCTTTTCGTTTTCTCCCTGCTCGATCTCGCCCTGATTGCTTTCTCTAAGTGGGATTTTTCCCGCATGGTGTGGGTGTTCAGCTGGACGTACGCACTGCTGCTGCTGCCGTTAATGCGCGCGTTGGTTAAGCGCGCCATTAATAAAGCCGGTCAGTGGCAGAAAGAGACCATTATTATTGGTTCCGGCCGTAACGCCACCGAAGCCTACGCCGCGCTGCAGAGCGAGGAGATCCTCGGCTATAACGTGCAGGCATTTATCTCGGTAGATGACGTACCGGCGCAGCAAACGGTTAATGGCGTGCCGGTGATCACCTGGAAAGATATCAACTGGCAAACTATCGACCGCGACAACGTGCAGTTTATTGTGGCGATGGAATATGAGCAGCAACCGATGCGCGACCGCTGGCTGAAGTTCCTGTCGAAGATGAACTGTCGCTCTGTCTCAGTGATCCCGACCCTGCGCGGTGTGCCACTCTACGGTACCGACATGTCGTTTATCTTCAGCCATGAAGTGATGATCCTGCGGGTCAGCAACAACCTGGCCAAATACTCGTCGCGGTTCCTGAAGCGCGCCTTTGACCTGATTGTCGCTTCGATGCTGCTGCTGTTTCTCGGTCCGATTTTCGCCCTGCTCTGCTACATGGTGAAACGCGACGGCGGCAACGCGATTTACGGCCATGAGCGCGTCGGCCAGGATGGTAAGAAGTTTAAATGCCTTAAGTTCCGTTCAATGGTCACCAACTCGAAGGAAGTGCTGGAGAATCTGCTGGCCACCAGCGAAGCGGCGCGCATTGAGTGGGATAAGGACTTTAAACTGAAGAACGATCCGCGCATTACAAAGATCGGTGGCTTCCTGCGTAAAACCAGTCTGGATGAGCTGCCGCAGCTGTGGAACGTGATCCGTGGTGAGATGAGTCTGGTCGGGCCGCGTCCGGTGATTGAAGCGGAGCTGGAACGTTATGCTGGCGATGTCGATTACTATCTGATGGCGAAGCCCGGAATGACCGGCTTGTGGCAGGTCAGCGGACGTAATGACATTGATTATGATACCCGCGTCTACTTTGACTCCTGGTATGTCAAAAACTGGGCGCTGTGGACCGATATCGCCATTCTGTTCAAAACCGCCGGGGTGGTACTGCGCCGTGACGGTGCTTACTAAACCTGTTATGCGATGCCTGTTTACAGCAGGCATCGCAACTTCCGCACGTTCCCCTCTATCTTTTTTCGCCCTGAATCATTACCCTCTGCGGCTCGTTTTTTAACAGAACGTTTACCCTCTGGTCGTTATGCAAAAATTTACTCTACTGTTATTGAGCCTGGTGCTGCTGGCACCTTTAGGCATCGATCTCTATTTGCCCACACTGCCGCAGATTGCGGAAGGGCTGAATACCCCGGTCAATCTGGTGCAGACCACCATTCCCCTGTTTCTGCTGGTGATGGGACTGGGACAACTGGTGACCGGTCCGCTGGTGGATAACTACGGTCGCAAGCCGATCGCCCTGCTGGGGCTGGCGCTTTACATCGCAGGCAGCGTCATCGCCGCCACGGCCACCTCGTTTCCGCTGTTCCTGATTGCCCGTCTGGTGCAGGGCTGTGGCGTCTGTTGTAGTGCGGTGGTTGCCTTCAGCGGCGTACGTGACCGTCTGAGCGGTGATGATGCGGCACGCGCCTACGGCTTTCTGAATGGCGCGTTAAACATCGTCCCAGCCCTGGCACCGCTGCTGGGTGGCCTGCTGGCCAGCGCCTTTGACTGGCGCGCGCCCTTCTGGTTCCTGTGCGGCTACGGCGCGCTGATCATGCTGCTGGTGATTATCTGGCTGCCGGAAACGCGTCCGGCCGATACTCTGCGGGTCAAAGGCCTGCCGATTGCGCAGTATGCCGCCATTCTGCGTCAGCCACGCTTCCTCGCCTTTGCCTTTGCCAATGCAGGCGCTCTGGGCATGGTGCTGACCTATGTCTCGCTGGCTCCGCAGGTTTTGATGACCGAGGGTGGCTTATCGCCGATTCAGTTCTCCTTTGCTTTTGGCGCTAACGGCTTCTGGATCATGTTCGTCAGTGTGTTCGTCAATAAAACCATCCGCAAAGCGGGACGGCCTTTCTGTCTGGCGATGGGGTTTGTCACTATGTTGCTGGGCGCGCTGCTGTTGCTGGCAGGAATGATGCTGTTCCCGGCATCGATGCAGACTCACTGGGCGCTGTATATGTTCCCGGTGGCGGTATCAGTCGCGGGACTGGCGTTTACCGTCGGTCCGGCCACCAGCTATGCACTGGAGCCGTATCAGCAACAGGCTGGGGTGGCATCCGCCTTACAGGGATTTATTCAGATGGCGGGCGGTGCGGCAGGCAGCCTGATTATCGTGGCGCTGCCGATGGCTGAGAAGCTGTCACTGAGCCTGATGATGTTGCTGGGTGCCATACTGGCGTTGGTCGCCTGGCGCTGCAGCAGGAAGATGCGCGGCCGGGTGACCGCGCTGACCTGAATTTAACTTAGCTGAACCGGAACGCGGGGAGCCAGTGCGCACATCAGTTCGTACCCTACCGTTCCGGCCGCTTTTGCCACCTGATCGATTTTCACCTGTTCGCCCCACAATTCCACCCGCGAGCCGATTCCGGCCTGTGGACAGGGGGTCAGATCGACGGTGATCATGTCCATTGATACCGCACCCACTACCTGAGTCATGATCCCATCAACGCTGACCGGCGTTCCGGTTGGCGCATGGCGCGGATAGCCATCCGCATAGCCACAGGCCACTACGCCAATCCGCTGCGCCTGGGTGGCATGATAACGGTAGCCATAGCCAACACCATCACCCGCCTGCAGCTGCTGAATGCCGATAATCTCACTGCTCAGCGTCATCACCGGTTCCAGACCGCTGCTGGCAATATCCTGCCAGTCGCCGCTCGGTGACGCGCCATACAGAATAATGCCGGGCCGCACCCAGTCATAATGCGCTTCAGGGTGCCACAGGGTACAGGCAGAGTTGGACAGCGATCGCGGGCAGTTCAGCCCCTCGGCCGCTTGCTCAATCCGCTGCAGCGGAACGATAATGCCGTCGGGATTCTCCGCATCCGCGAAATGGGCCATCAGCGTCATTTCAGCGACGTTGTTAAGTGCGCGCAGTTTCTGCCACGCTGCATTCACCTGTTCGGGCCGGAAACCGAGCCGGTTCATCCCGCTGTTGACCTTAAGATAGATATCAACCGGTGCCGACAGCGTCGCGTTAGCCAGCGCTTTAATCTGCCAGTTACTGTGCACGCTGGTGGTCAGGCGATAGCGATCGATCAGCTGCAGATCCTCTGGCTGAAAAAATCCCTCCAGCAGCAGGATCGGTTTTTTCCAGCCCTGCTCGCGCAGCAGAATCGCCTCTTCCAGATTAAGCAGGGCAAAACCGTCGGTGGTGGCCAGACTTTCCCAGACGCGGGCAAGACCATGACCGTAAGCGTTAGCCTTAACCACCGACCAGACGCGGGACGCAGGCGCGGCCTGGCGAACCACCGCCAGGTTATGCCGCAATGCCTGCTGATTGATGGTAGCGACAATCGGACGTGACATCCTTCCTCTCCCTGAGAGCTTAACGAGTAGCGTTGGCGTTACGCAGTGGCGAAGCACTCGCCACGAAACCGGGTAAATAGCGAAACACCGATAAGTCATCCGCGGCGATCGACGGTTTTTTGCCGGAAATCAGATCGGCCAGCAGCTGACCTGAACCGCAGGCCATCGTCCAGCCCAGTGTCCCGTGACCGGTGTTGAGCCAGAGGTTAGCCACCGGGGTCGCACCGACAATTGGCGTACCGTCAGGCGTCATGGGACGCAATCCGGTCCAGAAGCTGGCCTGCGCCAGATGACCGCCTTCAGGATAGAGATCACTGACCACCATCTCCAGCGTTTCCCGCCGTGCTTCGGTCAGTCTGGTGTTAAAACCAACGATTTCCGCCATGCCGCCAACCCGGATACGATCGTCAAAGCGGGTTACCGCGACTTTGTAGGTTTCGTCGAGAATGGTGGAGACCGGGGCGGCATCCGGATTTTTAATCGGGATGGTGAGCGAATAGCCTTTCAGCGGATAGACCGGGATGTCGACCACGTTGCGCAGCAGCGCGGTGGAGTAGGAACCCAGCGCTACCACATACTGATCCGCTTTGATGATCTCCTCGCCGCACTTCACGCCGTAGATGCGGTTACCGTCGCGCAGCAGGTGATCGATGGGGGTATTGAAGCGGAACACCACGCCGGCCTGTTCTGCCATCTTTGCCAGCCGCTGGGTAAACAGCTGGCAGTCGCCAGTTTCATCATTCGGCAGGCGTAAACCGCCGGTCAGTTTATGCTGGGTGGCCGCCAGCGCCGGTTCAACCCGCGCCAACTGATGCGCTTCCAGCAATTCGTAGGGCACGCCCGCTTCGCGTAGCACCGCGATATCTTTGCTGGCGCTGTCGTACTGCTGTTGGGTGCGGAACAGTTGCAGGGTGCCGCCCTGCCGGCCTTCATAGGCGATACCGGTTTCGGCGCGCAGCGCTTTCAGGCAATCGCGGCTGTATTCCGCAATCCGTACCATCCGGCTTTTATTCTGCTGATAGTGGTTGATATCGCAGTTACGTAACATCTGCCACATCCATTCCAGCTGGAAGCTGCTGCCATCCAGCCGCACCGCCAGCGGTGCATGCCGCTGAAACATCCATTTAACCGCTTTCAGCGGCACGCCCGGCGCCGCCCAGGGCGCCGCATAGCCTGGCGAAATCTGCCCGGCATTGCCCGCGCTGGTCTCCAGCGCCGCGGCAGGCTGACGATCAATCACCGTCACCTGATGTCCGGCCCGCGCCAGATACCACGCGCTGGCTACACCTACCACACCACTTCCCAGAATCACAACGTGCATATGTCCCCCACCCGGCATGTAAAAGCATAATTCACTGTTCATCAGGCGACATTCAGCGGATTCACTCAGCAGATATCACCCCGAAATTTCACCAACTATTTCACATCTTTTTTACTTAACAGGTAACTAAAATCATATCGCCGCGCAAAATACAGAGATTTATCCGCCTTATCGGGCCAATTCAGAAATAAATGACAACGAAGCCAGTTAAATCTGCTTTTGGCAGGAGAATCATTCAACCCCATACAAACCGCTTATAAACAGGATTATATTCCAGATTTTAAATTTATGGTCGAGTTAAAGGCTATTAAATTCCACATCAATCCACTCTGAATGATTTTCTGCCAAAGAATTCATTTGAGTTCGCATTTCGGATAAGCGACAGTGGGCTATCATTGTTGTGTTCGCTCAGTTTTTTTCGGGTTCCCTTTCTCAGGATGAAGCCTTAAATAACCGGAACGGGTTGCCTTTCGGGTCAGCCAGTTTGCAAAAAAAGAGGTGCGCTATGACGACAATCTTTGACGATCCCATCAAGGACAGCAAACGACTCAATGACGGACCAGACTGGACATTTGAACTCCTCGATGTCTACTTAGCCGAGATCGACCGCGTGGCGAAACTCTACCGGCTCGATACCTATCCGCACCAAATCGAAGTGATCACCTCTGAGCAGATGATGGACGCTTATTCCAGCGTCGGTATGCCGATCAATTATTCACACTGGTCATTCGGTAAGAAGTTCATTGAAACCGAACAGCGCTACAAGCATGGTCAGCAGGGTCTGGCCTACGAGATTGTGATCAACTCCAATCCCTGCATCGCTTATCTGATGGAAGAGAACACCATGACCATGCAGGCGCTGGTGATGGCGCACGCCTGTTACGGTCATAACTCTTTCTTCAAAAATAACTACCTGTTCCGCAGCTGGACCGACGCTGGTTCGATTGTTGATTACCTGCTATTTGCCAAAAATTACATCAGTGATTGCGAGGAGCGCTACGGCGTTGAGGAAGTCGAACGACTGCTCGACTCCTGTCACGCGCTGATGAACTACGGCGTTGACCGTTATAAACGGCCGCAGAAGATCTCGCTGCAGGAGGAGAAAGCGCGACAGAAGAGCCGCGAAGAGTATCTGCAAAGCCAGGTAAATACCCTGTGGCGTACTCTGCCACGGCGTGAAAAAGAGACGGTGCAGGTTGAAGCAGCGCGTTATCCGTCTGAACCGCAGGAGAACCTGCTCTACTTTATGGAAAAGAACGCGCCGTTGCTGGAGCCGTGGCAGCGTGAAATCCTGCGCATCGTGCGTAAGGTGAGCCAGTATTTCTATCCGCAAAAGCAGACGCAGGTGATGAACGAAGGCTGGGCCACCTTCTGGCACTACACCATCCTTAACCATCTGTATGACGAAGGCAAAGTGTCGGAACGCTTCATGATGGAGTTCCTGCACAGCCACACTAACGTGGTGTTTCAGCCGCCGTACAATAGCCAGTGGTACAACGGCATCAACCCTTACGCCTTAGGGTTTGCGATGTTCCAGGACATCAAACGTATCTGTCAGTCACCGACCGAAGAGGATCGCTACTGGTTCCCGGATATCGCCGGTTCGGACTGGCTGGAAACCCTGCACTTCGCGATGCGTGAATTCAAGGATGAGAGCTTCATCAGCCAGTTCCTGTCGCCGAAAGTGATGCGTGACTTCCGGCTGTTTACCGTGCTGGATGATGACCGCAATAATTACCTTGAGATTGCGGCTATCCACGATGAAGCGGGCTACCGGGCGATTCGCCAGCAGCTGTCGGCCCAGTACAACCTGAGCAATCTGGAGCCTAACATTCAGGTTTATAACGTGGACTTACGTGGCGATCGATCGCTGACGTTGCGCTATGTGCCGCAGAGTCGCACCCCGCTGGATAAAAGCCGGCGCGAAGTGCTGAAGCATGTCCATCGTCTGTGGGGATTTGATGTGATTCTGGAGCAGCAGAATGAAGATGGCAGCGTTGAGCTGCTGGATCGCAATCCCCCACGCGGTTCACCACTGTAACCTGAGAATAAAAAACCGGACGTGATGTCCGGTTTTTTTTAGCGTTTACTGCCGAGGTCATCCGGCATGCTTTTTTGCATGCTGTGCCAGATTTCACCGCTGCGACGGCCGTAGTTGCGCACCGCATCCACGATCTCATCCTGGCTCGGTTCTTTATCGCACAGCGCCAGCAGCGAGAGGTAGAAATCACGCGCCACCTGACGCGCTTCCGGGTTGGAGAAGTAGTGACGTCCTACCCGGGTATAGAGCCCTTTCAGCCCATTCAGGATCAAGCCGTAGATGGGGTTGCCGGAGGCAAACGCCAGACCGCGGAATATCCGGTAGTCGAGTTCGGTATAGGCATCCGCCTGGTCGTCGGCACTGGCGACGGTTTCCAGCACTTCACGCGCTTTTTCCGGATGATGACGCAGGGCACGACTGATAAAAATTGACGATATATTGGTGCGAACCGACAGCAGGTTATCGATCAACACCGGCACGCTGTCGTGATCGAGACGCGCCAGGGTTTCCAGAATATTCAGTCCGGAGGTTTCCCAGAAGTCATTGACCCGGGTCGGTTTACCGTGCTGAATGGTCAGCCAGCCATCACGCGCCAGGCGCTGTAGCACTTCACGCAGGGTGGTACGTGTTACCCCAATCAATTCAGAAAGCTCACGTTCAGCAGGAAGAATCGACCCTGGCGGAAAGCGGCTGTTCCAGATGCTTTCAATAATATACTCTTCAGCAAATCCCGCTGGGCTCTGAGCCTTAATTACCATAGCAGTGTGTTCTCGTTGCTTTCTTAATTGTGATGGGCACTCATCATACCAGACGCCCTATAGCGGATATAGCCTGCGCAACTATTTAAACCGGACGCAGAGCCAATTTTCAGGGCTGACTCACGGTGGAACCGTGCTAATTTGCGCCAGGCCCCGCTAAGGATTATTCTTTGCGGCAGAAATCCATACACAACAACAGGATACTTATTCCGATGGATATGACATATGGGCAGGCGTTAAAACGGAATTTTCTGGGCCAGTCGCCCGACTGGTATAAAGCATTAATGCTGGTTTTCCTGATCGTGAATCCGTTGATTTATGCGTTTGTCAGCCCGTTTGCCGCCGGCTGGTTGCTGGTAGCGGAATTTATTTTTACCCTCGGCATGGCGCTTAAATGCCATCCGCTGTTGCCAGGCGGCCTGCTGGCGGTTGAGGCGATAATTATCGGCATGGCCAGCGCCGATCAGGTCAAAACCGAGCTGGCAAATAATCTGGAAGTGCTGCTGCTGCTGATCTTTATGGTGGCGGGCATCTTCTTTATGAAGCAGCTGCTGCTGTTTGTCTTTACCCACCTGCTGCTGTCCATCCGCTCAAAAGTGCTGCTCGGCGTGACGTTCTGTCTGGCCGCCGCCTTTCTTTCCGCCTTCCTTGACGCACTGACGGTACTGGCCGTGGTGATCAGCGTGGCCGTCAGCTTTTATGAGATCTATCACCGTGTCGCCTCGGATCCGCAATATCAGCATCATCCGCTGGCGCAGCGTGAGACGCTGGAACAGTTCCGGGCCTTTCTGCGCAGCCTGATGATGCAGGCGGGCGTCGGTACCGCACTGGGTGGCGTGATGACCATGGTGGGAGAACCGCAAAACCTGATTATTGCCCATGCCGCCAGCTGGGACTTCGTCCAGTTCTTTCTGCGGATGGCGCCGGTAACGGTCCCGGTACTGATCTGCGGTATCGTCACCAGCGTGCTGGTCGAAAAATTCCGCTGGTTTGGCTATGGTGCCACCCTGCCCGCCAGCGTGCGTCAACTGCTGGAAGAGAGTGAACAGCAGAACGCTGCACAGCGTACCCGCCAGGAGAAGCTGAAACTGTGGATTCAGGCGGCGATTGGCATCTGGTTAATTGTCGCGCTGGCGTTTCATCTGGCAGAGGTCGGTCTGATTGGGCTATCGGTGATTATTATGGCGACGGCGCTGTGCGGCATCACCGATGAGCATGCGATTGGTCAGGCGTTCACCGAAGCGCTGCCGTTTACCGCATTGCTGACGGTGTTTTTTGCTATCGTGGCGGTGATCATTGAGCAGCAACTGTTTGCACCGCTGGTCACCTTTGTGCTCAGCACGGAGCCCGACGCCCAGCTTAAGTGGTTCTACGTCTTCAACGGCCTGCTCTCGTCCATTTCAGATAACGTCTTCGTCGGATCGGTTTATATCAATGAGGCGCGTCATGCCTTTGATCGTGGCGCGATTGACGCCCGGCAGTTTGAGTTGCTGGCGGTGGCGATCAACACCGGTACCAATCTGCCGTCAGTCGCCACACCGAATGGCCAGGCGGCGTTCCTGTTCCTGCTGACCTCGGCCCTGGCACCACTGATTCGTCTCTCATACGGACGGATGGTTTGGATGGCACTGCCGTTTACCGTGGTACTGTCGCTGATCGGCTATCTGGCAATCCACTTTCTGCTGGTGCCGTATACCGACAGCCTGCTCAGTCTGGGATGGCTTTTACCGCCGCACCTGTAAACCTTTTAGCCGGTCTGGATCAGGTTCAGGTCATATTTGAACATGATTTTTCCCTGCGCCAGGCTGGTTTGGCGGCGCTTTTGGTTTACACTGCGAGGCATTAACGTTTACAGGGAATGCAATATGTTACGATATCTGAATCAATGTTCTCGTGGTCGCGGAGCCTGGTTATTACTGGCCCTGACAGCGCTGGCGCTGGAACTTACGGCGTTATGGTTCCAGCATGTCATGGGTCTCAAGCCCTGCGTAATGTGTATCTATGAACGCAATGCCTTATTCGGCGTAATGGGTGCGGGTCTGATCGGTGCCATTGCGCCAAAAACGCCGTTACGGCTGGTGGCGCTGGCGTTGTGGTTGTATAGCGCCTGGCAAGGTCTGCGCCTCTCCTATGAACACACCATGATTCAGCTGCATCCCAATCCTTTTACCACCTGTGACTTTGCGGCACGTTTCCCCAGTGGCTTACCGCTGGATAAATGGCTGCCGTCGGTGTTTCTCGCCAGCGGCGATTGTGCAGAGCGCAACTGGACCTTCCTGACCTTCAGCATGCCGCAGTGGATGATCGTGGTGTTCGCCGCTTACCTGCTGGTCGCGCTGCTGGTACTGATTGCCCAGCCGTTTAAAGCGAAACGCCGCGATCTGTTTAGTCGCTGATAACAAACTGGTTAGTCGCAGATAGCAAAAAGGCTGCCACTGGCAGCCTTTTTTAATGATGATCCCGGCAGTTAGCCGTTGCGGTCAGGTCGATCGATAATGTGATCTTCCCAGTCGCGCACTTCACTCTCCCGCACCGCAATGTAACGTACTGAAATCCGCTGGGCGTGCATCTCTTTTTTTGAGCCAGCACGCAGCGGATGCCAGGCTGGCAGCGGCTTGCCCTCACCCAACAGGCGATAGGCGCAGGTGCGCGGCAGCCAGTCGAAGGTGGTGAGGTTCTCGCGCGTCAGCTTGATGCAATCCTCTTCAAGTTCGAAGCGACGTTCATAATTGCGGCACTGGCAGGTTTTGATATTCAGCTGATTACAGGCGACGTTGGTGAAGTAGATCTCATCGGTGTCGGCATCCTGCAGCTTATTCAGACAACACTGCCCACAACCATCACACAAGGATTCCCATTCCTCATCGCTCATTTGCGCCAGGCGTTTGTGTTGCCAGAAAGGGGTGTCAGTCATGATGATTGTCCGGGTTTAGCGTAAACCGCACCTTATAAAGCCTCTGGTGCGGCGATGCAAGTTTTACAGTACGCGCGTGCTGATGCCGTGTCCGGCCAGTGACACTTCCAGCGTGTCGCCAGAGCGCATCGGGCCGACCCCTTCCGGGGTTCCGGTCAGGATCACATCACCGGCGCGCAGGGTGAAATACTGGCTCATGTGGGCAATCAGCGGCAGGATTTTATGGATCATATCCGCGGTGGAACCGTGCTGACGCACCTCACCATTCACCCGCAGCTTAAGTTCGGTATTCTGCGGGTCATCACTGAATTCAGCGGCCGGGATAAAACCGGAAATCGGACAGGAATTATCGAAACCTTTCGATTTTTCCCACGGCTGGCCCGCTTTCTTCAGCCCTGCCTGCAGGTCACGCAGCGTTAAATCAAGCGCCACGCCGTAGCCGGCAATCGCCTGCGCCACATGCGCTTCTGTCGCCTGCTTAAGGGTTGCGCCAATCAGGACCGCCAGCTCAACCTCGTGATGAACTTCGCCAAACGCATCCGGAATCGACAGCGGCTGACGCAAATCACACAGTGAAGTTTCCGGCTTGATAAAAATGACCGGTTCGGTGGGTGTGGCGCTGCCCATCTCCTTAATGTGTTTCGCATAGTTGCTGCCAACGCAAACCACTTTGCTGACCGGAAAATCCAACAGAGCGCCTTGCCAGTTACGATGCTGATACATGCTTATCCCCTGCGTAGGTTAGGTGTGATGCCAGCGTGGCTGGCGGGTCGATGTTTGCGGCTGTGTTGATCGAAATGCCAACCTCATCGCCTGATAATAAGACGCTTTTACCGGTCCGGGGTGGAGAATTTGTCAAAAAGCGTGAATCAGCACGCTGAAGTGATGAATAAACGTACAAATGACGTTAAATATCAGGCAGGCGATTTAAAAATGACTGGATAGATAAGCAGTACAGTTAATTTTAGCGGGGCCAGAAAAATATTAATCCTGACGGCATCAGAGCGACAGGATTAATATTTACAGATGAATCTGAATTAAACTTTTTTATCTGTCTGCAGATGAACGGTAAGCAGACTTTCTATCGGCGGCGGGAGTTGTAAATAATAGCCCTGCTCACTCAATCCCTGCTTTACTTTATTGATATCCGCATTAGCCAGCCTGTCACGGCCCGCCAGCTTTAGCACCATCGCCAGTTGCGGCTTGCCAAACCCTTTCAGCAACTCTGGCGGAACGCGAGAGAAATCGTCTTTTTTTTCAACATAGAGATAAGTCTGGTCGCGCAACGGGCTTCTGTAGATCACACAAAACATATTTTTTACTCGAATTAACCAGCGTTGAGGCTTGTCTGAATATAGCTGTAACTATAACATGCTTGCAGAACTTCGAATATTCACCGTTGGCGCTTTAATGATGATTTTATCATCGCTTAGCCAGCGGTAGTGAAAACAGGACTGAGTCGGGACAGATGTCGCAAACGCCAATCGAATTCAAAGGTAGCAGTTTCACCCTATCTGTCGTCCATCTGCATCACCACGATCCCGCGGTGATTCGTAAGGCACTTCAGGACAAGATTGACCAGGCTCCGGATTTTCTGAAAAACGCCCCGGTGGTGCTGAACGTTGCGGCTTTAAGTGCCGATATTAACTGGAAGCAGCTACAGCAGGCGATTATCGCCACCGGTTTGCGGATTGTCGGCGTCAGCGGCTGCAAAGATGACGCGCTGAAACGCATGATCGCCCGCGCTGGCTTGCCGGTTCTGGCGGAAGGTAAAGAGGCGAAAACGCGCAGTGACGTCCCGGCCGCCGTGCCGGAACCTCAGCCGGTCGCCGCTGAGCCGGTGATGGCAGCAAAAACCCGCATCGTGAATACCCCGGTGCGTTCGGGTCAGCAAATTTATGCCCGTGACGCTGATTTAATCATCACCAGCAGCGTCAGTGCCGGCGCCGAACTGGTTGCCGACGGCAACATTCATATTTACGGCATGATGCGCGGTCGCGCGCTCGCCGGTGCCAGCGGAGACCGCAACTGTCAGATTTTCTGTACCAATCTGGCAGCAGAGCTGGTCTCGATAGCGGGCGAATACTGGATCATGGATCAGATCCCCGAAGCGTATTTTGGTAAAGCGGCGCGCCTTTGCCTGCAGGATGGCGCGCTCACCATCCAGACACTTAATTAGGCCCCTTTTCTTTTGTTAAGGAAATCAACATTTATGGCACGCATTATTGTAGTTACATCCGGTAAAGGGGGCGTTGGTAAGACCACGTCAAGCGCGGCCATCGCCACCGGTTTAGCGCAGAAAGGCAAAAAAACGGTCGTTATCGATTTCGATATCGGCCTGCGTAACCTCGATTTGATCATGGGTTGTGAACGACGCGTGGTCTACGACTTCGTCAACGTGATTCAGGGCGATGCGTCGCTGAATCAGGCGTTGATTCGCGATAAACGTACCGAGCAGCTCTATATTCTGCCAGCGTCACAGACCCGCGACAAAGATGCACTGACCCGTGAAGGCGTCGAAAAAGTACTGAACGATTTAGCGGCGATGGAGTTCGATTTCATCGTCTGCGACTCGCCAGCAGGGATTGAAACCGGTGCACTGATGGCGCTTTACTTCGCTGATGAAGCGATCATCACCACTAACCCGGAAGTCTCATCGGTACGTGACTCAGACCGTATTCTCGGCATCATCTCGTCAAAATCCCGTCGCGCTGAAAACAGCCAGGAGCCGGTTAAGGAGCATCTGCTGCTGACCCGATACAACCCGGGCCGTGTTAATCGTGGCGATATGCTGAGCATGGAAGATGTGCTGGAAATTTTACGCATTCCTCTGGTCGGCGTGATCCCGGAAGATCAATCGGTGTTACGTGCCTCTAACCAGGGCGAGCCGGTGATCCTTGATGGTGAATCAGATGCTGGCAAAGCCTATGCCGATACCGTTGAACGGTTGCTCGGTGAAGTTCGCCCCTTCCGCTTTATTGAAGAAGAGAAGAAGGGTTTCCTGAAACGCCTGTTCGGGGGATAAACCATGGCATTACTTGATTTCTTTTTATCCCGGAAGAAGAACACTGCCAATATAGCCAAGGAAAGGCTGCAGATTATCGTGGCAGAACGCAGAAGGGGCGATAGTGAGCCCCACTATCTTCCGCAACTTAAGCGCGACATTCTGGAAGTGATTTGCAAATATGTGAAAATCGATCCGGAAATGGTCACGGTTCAGCTCGATCAGAAAGGTGACGATATCTCCATTCTGGAGCTGAACGTTACGCTACCGGAAACGGAAGAAGTGACTAAATGACGCTGACCGTTTCCTGAATTTCCCCTGCGCTGTTGCAGGGGAAATTTTATCGGTCACACCTCGGCCAGAATCTTCTCTATGCCGGGTTTAAGCAATTCGCCGCGCCATCCGGTCAGTAACTCCGGCTGACGTCCCTGTGGCTTCAATCCCCAGTGCTGGCTCAGAACCTGGTTGATCTGACGCCGTGACGCCAGTAATTCCTGACTGAATCCGCTCTGCTCACTCACCTGCTGCACCAGCGCTTTCATCGCCTTGAACACCTGCTTGTAATGCGGATGGTCGATCAGATTGCCGAGCGCCGCAGGCAGTTCACTCTCATCCAGCGCCTGGGCTTCTGCCACCAGCGCCACCAGCGTTTTACCGTGGAAACGGATCTCATGACCGGACAGGCCGAGATGGTCCAGTTCGCCCAGCGAACCTGGCATGAAGCGCGCCACTTTCCACAGATGCTCTTCGCGCACCACAAAGTTAACCGCCATATCCTTTTCACGCGCCAGCTTCAGACGCCATGCGGCCAGTCGTTGCAGGGCTGCCAGCTGACGCGGACGCAGTTGCCAGGCGTTGGTGATATCACGCCACGCTTCTTCAGGCGCTAAGCTGTCGAGGCGACGCTGGCACAAATTGTCACACTCACTCAGTGCAGCCGCCATGTTGCCTGCCGCCTCGGTCTGCACCATCAGCTGATGGGCAATCGGCAGCAGATAGTGCACATCCGCCGCGGCATACTGGCATTGACGCTCGGTCAGCGGACGCGCTAACCAGTCGGTACGCGACTCGCTCTTATCCAGTTCGACCTGGGTAAAATGCGCCACCATTGAGGCAAAGCCCCACGACAGCGGCTGGCCGGAGAACGCCGCCAGAATCTGAGTATCGATCATCGGCTGTGGCAGGACGCCAAAGCGGTGCAGGAAGACTTCCAGATCTTCGCCGCCGGCGTGCAGGAATTTGGTCACTGCGGTGTCGGTCAGCAACGCGATAAACGGTGACCAGTCACGGATCGCAAGGGGATCGATCAGCACTAACTGGTGATCGTCGAACAGCTGGATCAAACCGAGCTGCGGGTAGTAAGTCCGGGTGCGGACGAATTCAGTATCCAGTGCCACTGCCGTATGCTGGCGCGCTTTCTGGCAGACTTCAGCCAGTTGTTCATCCTGGTCAATCAGAGAATAATTCACGTCTAGTTTTTCACCGCAGCCAACAACGTGCGGTGCTCCATGTTAAAAACAATAAAAACGCCGGACATGCCGGCGTCTAACCTGAATCCTTGCCAGGGCTTAGCTTGCGCTGGCTTTTACTTCGTCGCGCAATTCGCGTCGCAGAATCTTGCCGACGTTGGTT
Organism: Pantoea sp. PGP6; assembly: GCF_053474785.1. NCBI lineage: Bacteria > Pseudomonadati > Pseudomonadota > Gammaproteobacteria > Enterobacterales > Erwiniaceae > Pantoea > Pantoea sp. PGP6. The sequence goes on along the minus strand of NZ_JBQBMA010000001.1, from coordinate 1,926,901 downwards.
TTTGGCAGCTCATCACGAAACTCAATAATTTTCGGCACTTTGTATCCGGTCAGCTGACGGCGACAGTGGTCGAGCAACTCTTCTTTAGTCAGTGAGGCATCTTTTTTCACCACGCAGACTTTCACCGCCTCGCCGGAAAGATCGCTGGGCACGCCGATCGCGGCCGCTTCACGTACTTTCGGATGTTGCATCAGCACATCTTCGATCTCGTTGGGATAAACATTGAAGCCGGATACCAGAATCATATCCTTCTTACGATCGACAATGCGAATAAAGCCTTCCTGATCAACGGTAACAATATCGCCGCTATGGAGCCAGCCATTTTTCAGCACTTCCTCCGTGGCATCCGGGCGCTGCCAGTAGCCGAGCATCACCTGTGGACCGCTGATACACAGTTCGCCCGGTTCGCCTGGTGAAACCTCATTGCCGTTATCATCCAGAATCAACACATCGGTTGAGGGAACCGGTAAGCCAATGCTGCCGGTGTGGCAGCTGATATCGTAAGGATTGACCGACACCAGCGGCGAGCATTCCGTCAGCCCGTAGCCTTCCAGCAGATAGTGACCGGTCAGTTTTTCCCAGCGTTCCGCCACCGCTTTCTGCACCGCCATCCCGCCCCCGGCTGACAGCCGCAGCGTACTGAAGTCGAGCTTATTGAACTGTTCATCATTCAGCAGCGCGTTGAACAGCGTGTTGACGCCGGTGATGGCGGTAAACGGAAACTTCGACAGCTCTTTAACAAAGCCAGGGATGTCGCGCGGATTGGTAATCAACAGATTCTGACCGCCCAGCTCCAGGAACAGCAGGCCATTCACCGTTAAGGCAAAGATGTGATAGAGCGGCAGCGCCGTGACCACACACTCTTTGCCGTCGCGCAGAACTTTACCGTAGGTAGCTTTGGTCTGTTCCAGATTGGCCTGCATATTGCGATGAGTCAGCATCGCGCCTTTGGCGATGCCGGTAGTGCCGCCGGTATATTGCAGGAAAGCGAGATCGTCATTGCTGACCGTCGGACGCTGATACGTGAGCGTGGCACCCTGCTCCATTACCTGACGAAACGAGATTGCGCCGGGCAAATGGTATTTCGGTACCAGTCGCTTGACGTATTTGACCACGAAATTAACCAGCGTCGCCTTGACCGGTGCCAGCTGATCGCCCATTCGGGTCAGAATCACGTGGCGCACAGCGGTCTCCGCCACTACTTTTTCCAGCGTATGGGCAAAGTTGGAGACAATAACGATGGCGCTGGCACCGCTGTCATTCAGCTGGTGCTTGAGTTCGCGCGGCGTATAGAGCGGATTCACATTCACAACCACCATGCCGGCGCGGAGTACGCCGAACAGCGCCACCGGATACTGCAGCAGGTTAGGCATCATCAGCGCGACCCGATCGCCGGCTTTCAAACCAAGCTGCTGTTGCAGATAAGCCGCAAACGCGCGGCTTTTCTCTTCCAGTTGGCGATAGGTCATCTTCTGACCCATGTTCCAGAATGCAGGTTGATCGGCGTAGCGTTTGGCGGCCTGCTCAAACAGATCCACCAGCGAAGTATAACGATCTGCACTTATTTCGGCTGGCACATCAGCCGGGTAGCGTTTAAGCCAAACCTTATTCAAGGATCCACCCCGATAATCATGTTGTATTTCCATCGCTGCCTCAGCCAATCTGGTTTGTTAACAATATTTTAACTGATTGTACCAGTTTGCCTGTTTCGGCATGTTGAGGTTGCGAAGTCCATCACTAAATTTCGTGCTGTTAAAACAGACAAATAAAAAGCCCGGCGGCGACCAGCGCTACCGGGCCAGAAAAGTGTGACTGCCCTATCACTCAGTCAGAATGGTTTCGACCTGTGCCGGACCGCTGCTGTACATTCCCCAGTAGGGATTCGGTCCCCAATAGCCGGGACGATGACGCGTCGGTCCATACCAGATCCACGGATCGATCGGCTGCGGCGGCGACATCACCTGTCGGGTCAGATGCCAGCGCTGATAGCCGCGCACATCAATCACCACAAATTTGTAGTTCGCCTCGCCAATTTTACCGGGCTCAGTGCCTTTGATGTTGCCCAGCACCGTTACAAACTGATCTCTCACATCCACCGGATCGACGAAACCGTGGATATCGGCATAGATGCGACCCACCGAAGCCGCTCCCAGCCGTGGACGGGCACTCTCATCCAGCGGTTGCGTGGCGATCTCCAGCCGGGTTTTACCGTTAAGGTTAGTGACATTCACCACCTTACCGCCAAAACGTGACTCCTGGCCGGTATAGATGGCCGGATCGTTCATGACCCGCAACAAATCCTGTTGCGGCTGCGGTGAACTGCCCTGCAGGCTGTCCGGAATTGAGACACAACCTGTTAAAACCAGCGTACAGGTCAGCAACAGACCTGTTAGCCCTTTAGCGCACATTGACATAGGCGTCCTCCCGTTACGTAATGATTTAGACTGGACGCATAACAATAAGTTGCGTGCGATCTAGCGGCCTGGCAACTTTTTCCATGCCACCTCATTACGCAGATAGGTTGGCTCGGCATTTTCCGGTTGCAGGGTATTACCCTGGCCTAAAGCAACGACCGCCAGCGGTAACATATCTTCGGCGGCAGGTAAACTCACGTCACTGGCGTGCAGCATCAGGGAATGGCCCTGCTGCAGTTCGGGATAAGCCTGCCAGCCGGTGCCGGCAGTCATCCACTCGCCCGACAGCGCCTGCATCCGTGCCAGCGCGGCCGCGGGTGACAGCACGCTTTCGCTGGCTTCACCCTGCCAGACGCCCCGTTCGTCGCGCTGGTATTCGGCCCAGTAGACCTCGCCCATCCGCGCATCAATGGCGGTTAACACGCGGGTGGCGCGCTGCAAGCGCCAGGCGCCCTCTGCCAGCGTGGCCAGCGTCGAGATACCGATCATCGGCAGCGCCGCACCGAGTGCCAGGCCCTGGGCAATACCAATTCCGATACGCACGCCGGTAAAACTGCCGGGACCGCGACCAAAGGCCAGCGCGTCAAGATCGGTCAGGTCGAGCTGCTGCGCCAGCAGTAACTCTTCGATCAGCGGCAAAATGCGCTGAGTATGATCGCGCGGAGCAATCTCAAATCGGGCATCAATCTGTTGCTGATTCAGCAAGGCGGCTGAACAGGCTTCTGTCGCCGTATCCAGCGCTAAAATTCGGGCTGACATGACCACCTCAGGAGAATGAAAACGGCGCGCATCTTAGCATAAAATCAGGCGTCAGGTTGCTGCCGTATAAAGGCGATGGCGCGGGCGATATCGCGGGTACGCGGCGTTGGCGGCAGGCTGTTAAGAAACAGCGCGCCATAAGGACGCGAAACCAGCCGCTGATCGCAAATCACCAGCACACCCCGGTCGTCGGTATCCCGGATCAGACGCCCGACGCCCTGCTTCAGAGTGATCACCGCATCCGGCAGCTGCACATCGGTAAACGGATCGCCACCGCGGATACGGCAATCTTCCATCCGCGCCTTGAGTAAAGGATCTTCCGGTGAAGTAAACGGCAGCTTATCGATGATGACCAGCGAAAGCGCATCGCCGCGCACGTCGACCCCTTCCCAGAAACTACTGGTCGCGACCAGTAAGGCATTGCCTTTATCGATAAACTGTTTCAGCAACTGACCTTTGCTGGTTTCGCCCTGAACCAGCACCGGTAACGTCATTGAGGCACGGAATTCCGCCGCCAGCTCACGCATCATCAGGTGCGAGGTACAGAGGAAGAAACAGCGTCCTTTGTTGGCGTCAATCAGCGGCTTCATCATGGCGGCAAGCTGACGTGCGCCGCCGGGACGGTTCGGTTCAGGCAGGTTGCGCGGCACACATAACAGTGCCTGCTGCGCATAATCGAACGGACTGTTCAGAATTAAACTTTTTGCTGCGTTCACGCCCAGCCGCTCGGCAAAGTGCTCCATCTTCTCATCCACTGCCAGCGTGGCAGAGGTGAAAATCCAGGCCGCTTTGCGATTATCCATCACTTCGCGGAAGCGTTCCGCCACTGACAGCGGCGTCAGCGCCAGAATAAAGTGGCGTGAGGTGCATTCATACCAGTAGCTGTAGCCCGGCTCATTGATCGCCCGTAACCGCTTCAGTCGGCCACGGTAGAGCGCCGCGCGCTCAAACGCCGCATCCAGCAACGCTGAACGGCCCAGGGAGAGTTTGATGACGTCGTAACAGAGTTCAAGCGCATCATCCAGCAGCGTAAACATCCGCAGGATGTTGTTATCGCTCAGCAGTTCACGCAGATTACCGCGGTAGCCCGGGTCGCCTAGCGACAGGCGAAAATCCTGAGCACACTGCGCCAGGCGATCGGCGGACTTTTGCAGTTGCTGCACGTCGCGCACTTCGGTGCGGTAGGCGGTGATAATATCTTTGGCGAGGTCGAGCAGTTGCCGGCTGGAGAGCTGTTGTCCGAAATACTGACTGGCGATATCGGGAAGCTGATGGGCCTCATCGAAGATCATCACGTCCGCTTCCGGGATCAGTTCGCCGAACCCACCTTCTTTGACCACCAGGTCAGCCAGAAACAGGTGATGGTTCACCACCACCACATCCGCGTCCATGGCCCGCTTACGCGCTTTCACTACGAAGCACTCTTTATAACGCGGGCAGTCGGTGCCGAGGCAGTTATCGTTGGTGCTGGTGACCAGCGGCCAGACCGGGCTATCTTCAGTGACGCCGGCACAGCTGCTGATATCGCCATCTACCGTCTGCGAAGACCAGCTCCGCAGCGTCACCAGGTCAGTCAGCGCCTGTACGGCCAGATCGCCGCCCGCCATTGACTGCTGCTCCAGCCGCTCCAGGCAAAGATAGTTGGATCGCCCTTTCAGTAAGGCGGTCTTTCCTTTGTATTTTAGTGCGCCGATCATGGTGGGCAGATCGCGGCCATAAAGCTGATCCTGCAGCGCTTTCGATCCGGTCGAGACGATCACTTTCTTGCCGGCCCGCAGCGCGGGGGCCAGATAAGCATAGGTTTTCCCGGTGCCGGTACCGGCTTCTACCACCAGCTCACCCTGCTCTTTTACGGCTTCGGAAACCGCCTGCGCCATTTCACGCTGCGCTTCACGCGGCTTGAAGCCGGCTATTGCCTGCGCCAGCGCGCCATCAACTGCAAAATCGTCTGCCACATACCCTCTCAAAGAACGGCAAAAACACTGTAATTATGTCAGTATTAAATTCACAAAGCAAAATAGAGGATAATCAAAAAGTTAACCATAAAAAGGCTGTCAGGCCTGGCCTGACGATCTCCGAAGCGACGGGTAACAGGTGGGAAAATTGTGTCGCCAACGCGCGCATTTTGCCGGGCAAACCGGTCAGGTTACACCGCCCGGCGGAAGCCGGACGCGGCTCAGAAACAACAAAACCGCCTGAATGACGGTTTTGTTGGGATGACGCGTTGGCTGCGTCGCGTGATAACAGCAGGTGATTAAAAAATCCCGTTAGCTACCGAGGGTGAGGCTGGCATGAAAGATTAAATATCCTTTTCTAACGGATCCTGTCCAGGCTCTTCATCCTCTTCTTCATCTTCCGGATAGATTTCAGCGTCATCAGGCAGCGGTTCATCGTAATCAGGACGTTCAGACATAATTACCTCCGGTGATAAATAGCAGTGCTGCTATTTCATCTCAGCATAGTTAACCGCCACTTCCGCCCGCCCGCTTTTGGTTGAAAGTGTGAGTTAAGCGGTAATAATCCTGCTGTCGCTGCCGTGGCCGCTAGTGATGAATGTAAAAGGCCCCCGCCAGCATGATGACAAAGAGAACGGCAAAGGTGATATAACCCTGCTTCGCACCACGCGACAGACCGACAAACGCCGACACCACAATAAACAGCAGCGTCAGTGCGCCTGCCATTACCCAAAACAGATACTGCGTATTCGCCATGCTTTCATCCTCATCCTGTGGCGTCATTTATCGGCTGATTTATATCATTTTTTGCTGCGGGGTGCGTCACTTCTGTTGCCTGGCGCGCCGCTTAGCGCCCGGCTCCGCCTGATACTGTGTGATGCAGCTATCAAATGCGGTGGATAGCTGCGAGGAAATAAGCGCACGGATTATAATCATTACATCACCTTATCGTTGGGATGTGGCATCCGTAAGGTGACGCGCGGTCGGCACATTGGCGCAGACCGCCTCTATCGTACTGTCTGCCTCAGGCGGAGGAACGTTATGAATCATTCCCGCATCGGATCGCTTATCGGCGTGCTGCTGGTCTGTGGCTGCCAGGCACCTACTCCTGATCAGGCACGCCTCGGTCAGCCGGTATTTCAGGCCCAGAGCGCCCGCACCGCACCGCAGCTTAGTGACTGTATTTATCGTGGCTGGTCTACCACCGAGGTGATCGCCAGGGATAATACTACGCATACGCAACCGCGCGGTGAGCAAATCACCGTCCTGACGTGGGAAGATTCGATATTCGCCGACGTGACGCCACAGCGACGCGGTGCCGGGGTAAAATTCTTTACCACTTTTAATATGTGGCCGCAGGTGATGGCCGATCGTCAGGCTATCGTCAAACGCTGCCTGTGAGGGGGAAGAGATGACAGCGACATAAGGAATGTGCCAGGCTAATGCCCATCAAACCAGGGAGAAAAAGATGAGTATTACCCGCATCGATCCGGAACATCGTATGTCCGAAGCCGTGATTCACAATGACACCATCTATTACACCAGCGTGCCAGAGAATCTGGATGAGGATGCTGAAGCGCAGACGGCCAATGCACTGGCGGTGATTGACAGATTGCTGACGCGACTCGGCAGTGATAAGAGCAAAATTCTTGATGCCACCCTGTTTCTGGTGGACAAAGCGGACCTGCCCGCAATGAACCGCGCCTGGGACGCCTGGGTTTCCCCGGATAACGCGCCAGTACGCTGCACGGTTCAGGCAGGTTTGATGAACCCGCAATACAAAATCGAAATCAAAATCATCGCAGCACGTTAAGCCTGCCGGGCGCTATTCTTCTTCATCCTCGTCGTCGAACAGCGCCCGGATTTGCTCGCCTTTATGATTCTGGCGAATTTCCTGCGCCACCTGGGCGATAGCTTCGCCACTCGACAGTCCACCCGCCATCAGTTCCTGAATACGCTCGACGGCCTGCTGTTGCTGCTCATGAGAGAGAGCCGGTAATCCTATAGCCATGTTTCACTCCTGCGTTGGGGGCAGCGATTATCACACGCCGAACAAACAGGTGCCAGTCAGGAAAAAATATGTCAGTCTGACGACCTCTTTGCTCTCTGATTTGTCTGCCTGATGATTGTTGAAACCCTCAGTCTTGATTATACCCCGGATGCGCTGATTCAGCGTTTCGCCCCGATTGCCAGCCTGCCGTGGGCAATACTGCTCTCTTCCGCCAATGCCAACCATAGCGACAATCGTTTTGATATTCTGACCGCCGATCCGCGCGCCACGCTGGTGACCCGCGGTGACGTTACCCACATCACCGATGCCAGCGGCTGCAGCGAATCTGGCGCGGATCCGCTGCAACTGGTTCAGCAGCAGTGTGATGCGCTGGGCGTGACGCCGCTCAGTCATGACCATCTGCCGTTTCAGGGCGGCGCGCTTGGCCTGTTCGGGTACGATCTCGGTCGCCGGTTTGAGCAGTTGCCACAGCAGGCACAGGCCGATCTCACCACGCCGGATATGGCGGTCGGCATTTACGACTGGGCATTGATTGCCGATCATCATCTTCAGACCCTGACGTTGCTGGCATTGCAGGATGTTGAAGCCCGCGCCGCCTGGCTGACGCAGTGGCCTGAACGTGAAGCCATGCCGTTCAGCCTTACCAGCCAGTGGCAATCCAACCTCAATTACGCTGACTACGCGGCACGCTTTGCCGCCGTTCAGGCTTATATTCAGGCGGGTGACTGCTATCAGGTGAATCTGGCTCAGCGTTTTCAGGCCGGTTATCAGGGTGATGAGTGGCAGGCCTTTTGTGCCCTCAACCAGGCCAACCGCGCGCCGTTCAGCGCCTTTCTGCGCCTGCCGCACAGCGCGATCCTTAGCCTGTCGCCGGAGCGCTTTTTATCATTGAATGATAAACAGATCGAAACCCGCCCGATCAAAGGTACCCGTCCACGCTGTGCCGATCCGATTGCCGATCGGCAACAGGCAGATGATCTGCAAAATGCAGAAAAAGATCGCGCCGAAAATTTGATGATTGTCGATTTGCTGCGTAACGATATTGGCCGCGTGGCGGTGCCTGGCTCAGTCAGTGTGCCTGAGCTGTTTGTGGTCGAGCCCTTCCCTGCCGTTCACCATCTGGTCAGCACGGTGCGGGCGCAGCTTCCTGAGGATCTGCAGGCCACCGATCTGCTGCGCGCCTGTTTCCCTGGCGGCTCAATTACCGGCGCGCCAAAAATCCGGGCGATGGAAATTATTGATCAGCTGGAACCGCAGCGCCGGAATGCCTGGTGCGGCAGCATTGGCTATCTCAGCCTGTGTGGCCGCATGGATACCAGCATCACCATCCGCACCCTGATTGCTGAAGGTCAGCAGCTTTACTGCGCGGCGGGTGGCGGCATTGTCGCCGACAGTGAGGTGCAGGCGGAATATCAGGAGACGCTGGATAAAGTCAGCCGCATTCTGCCGGCGCTGGAACAGGGGGTCTGAATGGCGCTCACGCTTGACGCCTTCCGCAGCCGGTTCCTGCTGCAGCCACCGCAACACAATACGCAACGTCTCGCCGGACGGCATGCCGCAGTGCTGGTACCGATTGTGGCGCGACCGGAACCGGGTCTGTTGCTGACCCAGCGCTCCCATGCGCTGCGTAAGCATGCCGGACAGGTCGCCTTCCCTGGCGGCATGCAGGATGATACCGATGCCTCGCTGATCGTGACCGCTCTGCGGGAAGCACAGGAGGAAGTGGGCATCGACCCACAGCAGGTTGAGGTGTTGGGCGTGCTGCCTGCCGTCACCAGCAGCACCGGCTTTCAGGTGACGCCGGTGCTGGCGATCATTCCGCCGGATCTGCCGCTACGAATTAACCCGGACGAAGTGCGCAGCGCCTTTGAGATGCCGCTGGCCGAAGCGTTACGGCTCAGCCGCTATAGCGCGCTGGAGGTGCACCGCGCTGGCGTGCGTCATCCGGTCTGGCTGTCGCGCTATCAGGATTACCTGGTCTGGGGCATGACCGCCGGCATTATCCGCTCACTCAGCGAGCAAATTGCGTTCTGACGCCCACTTTTGCCATTAACCTGTTGCTTTTCGGCCTGCTGAGCGGCGGGCCGCGCTATAATTTTTTCTATCGGTTTTAATAAGTTTATTTCATGCGAAAAGCTGCTCTTTTCTCCGGCATGACTATTACTATTAGCGCCATAAACTGCCCCGGCAGACTGAGAATAATTTGTGAGGAGTGTCACCTGTGATTAGTGTTTTCGACATGTTCAAAGTGGGCATAGGCCCATCAAGTTCGCATACTGTCGGCCCGATGAAAGCGGGTAAGCAGTTTGTGGATTTGTTATCCGAACAGGGAAAGCTACAGGAGGTGACCCGCATTGCGGTAGATGTCTACGGCTCACTGTCGCTGACCGGTAAAGGCCACCATACCGACATCGCCATTATTATGGGGCTGGCGGGCGAATCTCCCGACACGGTCGATATTGATGCCATCCCGGCCTTTATTAAAGATGTCGCCCAACGTGAACGTTTACTGCTGGCCAAAGGGGCGCATGAGGTCGACTTCCCGCGTGAGGGCGGCATGGTGTTCCGCAGTGAAAACCTCTCGCTGCATGAAAACGGTCTGCGTCTGCTGGCGTTCGCTGGCGACCTGCTGATTCTGTCGAAAACCTACTACTCCGTCGGTGGCGGCTTTATCGTCGATGAAGAGCATTTCGGTCAGTCGGCGCTGGATGAAGTTTCAGTGCCGTGGCCGTTCCACTCCGCCAAAGATCTGCTGGCGCACTGCCGCGAAACCGGACTCTCCTTATCCGGTCTGGTGATGAAAAACGAACTGGCGCTGCACAGTCGCGATGAGATCCACGCCTATTTCGCCAACATCTGGCAGACCATGCAGGCCTGCATCGATCGCGGCCTGAATACCGAAGGCGTACTGCCGGGGCCGCTGCGGGTGCCGCGCCGCGCCGCCTCGCTGCGTCGTTTGCTGATCTCCTCATCCAAACACTCTAACGATCCGATGATCGTCATCGACTGGATCAATATGTTCGCGCTGGCGGTGAATGAGGAAAACGCGGCCGGCGGACGGGTTGTCACCGCGCCAACCAACGGCGCCTGTGGCATCGTGCCGGCGGTACTGGCCTATTACGATCACTTTATTGAGCCGGTAACGCCAGATATTTTCCTGCGCTACTTCCTCGCATCCGGTGCTATCGGCGTGCTGTATAAAATGAACGCGTCGATTTCGGGCGCAGAAGTGGGATGCCAGGGCGAAGTGGGTGTCGCCTGTTCGATGGCGGCAGCCGGTCTGGCAGAACTGCTGGGCGGCAGCCCGGAACAGGTTTGCGTCGCTGCCGAGATCGGCATGGAGCATAACCTCGGGCTGACCTGTGACCCGGTCGCCGGACAGGTTCAGGTGCCCTGCATTGAGCGAAATGCTATCGCCTCGGTCAAAGCGATCAATGCGGCGCGTATGGCCCTGCGTCGCACCAGTGAACCGCGCGTCTCACTGGATAAGGTGATCGAGACCATGTATGAAACCGGCAAAGACATGAACGCCAAATACCGTGAAACTTCACGCGGCGGTCTGGCGATTAAAGTACAGTGCGATTAATCGAAACGTTTGATTGTTTAATTAATGTGCAATCGTAATAAAATCCGCATCCTGCGCTATCTCAGCGCAGGGTAAACCGGTAGAGTGATTTCCGCGCGACTGTCCTGGTCGCGCAACTTTCCAGCACCGCTTTTCTGCATTCCGGCCTCAATGTTGATCGGGCCGTGCCGATAACAACCCCGTTATTTTTGGCTTTTTTCTGGTTTTTTGGGAAGGTGGTACTGATGCTCATGGCCCAGCAATTTGTTGGACAATTCAGACGCAAGCGTTTGCTGATTGCGCTGGCAATCGCCACCGTGGTACTGATTCTGACGCTGGCATTTCGTTATATTGAAGAGAAGTCGCGTATTGAACAGCAGGCGATGGATTTCGCCGATAAAGCGATTATGCGGTTTGACCGGATGTTTTCACCGCTGGATGTTTCCGCTAATAATACCCTCGGGCTGGTCGGCGTGCCCTGCCGCGACGTGCGTTTTCCGCTGATTGAGAAAATTTCCGCGCTGCAAACGGTGCGCGCCATTCTGCTGGTCGATAATGACGCGATCTACTGTTCCAGTATCTTTGGTCCGCGTGCGATCCCGTTTAGCGAGACCTATCCCGAACTGGCCTTTACCGGTCAGCGCATGACGCTTGCCACCGACAATTACCTGTTAAAAGGATCGCCGGTATTATTACTCTGGACGCCAAGAAGCCCGGATAATCGCTCCGGTATTTTGCAGGTAATTAACATCGAAATGATGAGTAATTATCTGCTGGAACCGCAGTTGCCGTGGGTGGAACGGGCGGTCTTCAACGTCAACGGCGAGAGTCTGGAGTATGGCAATCCGCTGATTGAACCCACGCTGCCGTCGGAAGATGAGGTGAGTTACTATCAGGCCTCGCTGCGTTATCCCTACACCCTGACGCTGTACGGTCCCTCACCGACCCGGCTGGCACTGCACACGCTGCCGTCGCAGCTGCCGCTGGCGCTACTGCTCAGCCTGCTGATGGGGTATATCGTCTGGCTGGCGACCGCCAACCGCATGAGCCTGAGCTGGCAAATCAGCTACGGCATCACCGCCAATGAGTTTATGGTTTACTGCCAGCCGCTGATTAACGCCAGAAGCGGCCAGTGCGATGGCATTGAGTTGCTGCTGCGCTGGCATAATGCGCGTCAGGGCTGGGTGGCACCCGATGTGTTTATTCCGCTGGCCGAACGGCAGAATCTGATTAAGCCGCTGACCCGCTTCGTGCTGAACGAGGTGGTAAAACAGCTCCCTCACCTGCCTGCGTGTCCGGGTTTCCACATCGCTATTAACGTTGCCGCCAGCCATTTCCGCGACCGCGCTATCCTGCAGGATCTGCAAAACCTCTGGTGGCCCGCCAATCCGGTACCGAAGCTGGTGGTCGAGTTAACCGAACGCGATGCGCTGCCGGTAGTTGATCAATCGGTCATCGCCCAGCTGCATGAGATCGGCGTGCGGCTGGCGATTGATGATTTTGGTACCGGCCACAGCTCGCTCTCCTACCTGAAGGATTTAAAGCCCGACGTACTGAAGATCGACAAAATCTTTACCGCCGCCATCGGTACCGATGCGATTAACGCCACCGTCACCGACATGGTGATTTCACTGGCGCAGCGCCTGAATATCAGTCTGGTCGCTGAAGGGGTCGAAACGGCAGAACAGGCCGCCTATCTGCGGGCGCGCGGCGTGGATCATCTGCAGGGCTATTATTATGCCCGCCCGATGCCCATCGGTGATTTCCCCGGCTGGCTGGCAAAGCACAAGCCAGACGTTGACCCGGTACCCACCTGATCGCAGATGATGCTTCGGCGGTAACGTCAGGCTAAAAAAAAGCCGCTGCATCAGAGCAGCGGCGTTCAACAACCTCAGACAGTCAGTGGGCGACTCAGCAAACCTGCGGTCGCCGGTTATTCGCCTGACCCATCTTAGCGTTCTTCCTCTTCATCCTGCGGCTGATCTTTGGTAACCCGCACCAGATCGATACGGTAATCGGTCGCTTCGATAATCTGAAAGTGCAGCGGCGTGATATCAATCACCTCACCCGGCTGCGGCAACTGCCCTTTCTGAGCAATCAGCAGGCCCGCCAGCGAGGCGTGATCTTCATCCGGGTCAACCAGCTGATGGAAGTCGAGCAACTGTTGCAGCGAGTGCAAATCGGTGCCGCCTTTGACTAACCAGCCGTCGCCATCGGCGATGATATCCGGCGTTTCATCCTCATCCGGGAACTCACCGGCGATCGCTTCCAGCACGTCAAGTGGCGTAATCAAACCCTGCACCACACCAAATTCATTGGTGACGATAACAAAACTGCCTTTGGCACGACGCAGCACGCCGAGCAGATTGATCGGATCCAGCGTTTCCGGCACCACAATGGTCGGGGTATTGGCGGCAAAGGTCGCCACATCGACGCCGTGTTCCAGCGCCACCAGCAGCTCTTTCGCCCGTACTACGCCGACAATTTCGTCCAGCTCACCGCGACAGACCGGGAACAGGCTGTGCGGCGTATCCAGCAGCTGAATACGAATCTCATCGACCGGACGGTTGGCATCCACCCACGAGATTTCACCGCGCGGCGTCATAATGCTGCGAATCGAACGGGACGCCAGCGTCAGCACGCCGTTGATCATATAGCGCTCTTCATCTTTAAACGCTTCCTGCGGCATCGCTTCTGTTAACGCGGACTCTTCATTACTGCTGCTGTTAGCCGTCTGGGCGCGATTGCGGCCGCCCATCAGACGCAGAATCGCTTCGGCGGTACGTTCACGCATCGGTCGATGCGACTGATGCCGGATAAAGTTACGACGGGCAATCTGGTTAAACAGCTCAATCAGGATCGAGAAGCCGATCGCCGCGTAGAGATAACCTTTCGGAATATGGAAACCAAAGCCTTCGGCCACCAGTGACAGACCAATCATCAACAGGAAGCTCAGACAGAGCACCACCACCGTTGGATGCGCATTAACAAAGTTGGTTAATGGCTTAGAAGCCAGCAACATCACACCCATTGCAATCACCACGGCGGTCATCATCACCGGCAGATGGTTCACCATGCCGACTGCAGTAATCACCGCATCAAGCGAAAACACCGCATCCAGCACCACAATCTGCGTTACCACCGCCCAGAAACTGGCGTAACCGCGGTTGCCTGAGCCGTCCAGCTGGCGGTTCTCCAGCCTTTCATGCAGCTCCATGGTCGCCTTAAACAGCAGGAACAAACCACCCGCCAGCAGAATTAAATCCCGACCGGCAAAGCTGAAATCACCTACGCTGAATAGGGGCGTGGTGAGCGTCACCATCCACGAGATCAGCGACAGCAGGCCCAGACGCATCACCAGCGCCAGCGACAGGCCGATCAGACGCGCTTTATCACGCTGCTTCGGCGGCAGTTTGTCCGCCAGGATGGCGATGAAGACCAGGTTATCGATGCCCAGCACGATTTCCAGCACGACAAGCGTCAGTAAACCCGCCCAGATTGAGGGGTCGAATAGAAATTCCATTAATGACTCCTGAACGAGGAAAAGTGTGAACCGATGCGTGTCAGCGCGTTAAAGCGTGACAGAGTGACGATCGGGTAAGCAGTGAATACGCCGTCAGGCGAAAGATGACGCGCCAGCAGGCGCAAAGAACAGGTTAAGCGACGTCGGTGACGATCCATAAAGGTGGGCTGAGGCCCGTTACTCCTGAGTAATAAACAGATCGTTAATGTATCAGGTCGCGCTTTGGCGTCAAAAAATTTTCTTATTTTTACAATCTGCCATTCAAATGACGGAGCGCATTAAATTGCACGTTCCGTTAATCAGGCTGCGAATAGCTGACAGCCATCACATAATTTATTTTTTCGATCACTAAAATAAATCGCGACTTTACGGCCTTATCGCAGTTACCCGATGATTTTCCGAGACTATCCGGATGATTCGGTAAACAGAATTTTCACAAAACCGAAGCGATAACTCATACGGTTCATTGACTCAGATGAGCTTCTCAAGCGAACGGAGGTAGCAAGTGACCATTGCGATAGTAATTGGTACACATGGCTGGGCAGCGGAACAACTGCTAAAGACAGCAGAAATGCTGTTGGGCGAGCAGGAAAATGTCGGATGGATCGACTTTGTGCCCGGCGAAAATGCAGAAACGCTGATTGAAAAGTACCAGGCGCGGCTGGCGGAACTCGATACCGCGCAGGGCGTGTTGTTCCTGGTGGATACCTGGGGAGGCAGTCCGTTTAACGCGGCCAGCCGCATCGTGGTGGATAAGCCAGATTATGATGTGGTGGCGGGCGTCAATATCCCGATGCTGGTCGAAACCCTGATGGCGCGCGACGACAACCCGGGTTTTGATGAACTGATTGCGGTGGCGGTTGAAACCGGCCGTGAAGGCGTGAAGGCGCTGAAAGCCAAAGAGGCCGCGCCGGTTGCGGCGGCAAAACCGGTCGCTGCTCCGGCGCAACCGGCGAAACCGATGGCACCCGGCGACCACATGAAAATCGGTCTGGCCCGTATCGATGACCGTCTGATTCATGGTCAGGTCGCGACACGCTGGACCAAGGAGACCAACGTTCAGCGCATTATCGTGGTCAGCGATGAGGTGGCTAACGATCACGTGCGTAAAACGCTGCTGACGCAGGTGGCGCCGCCGGGCGTAACCGCGCACGTGGTGGATGTCGATAAGATGGTGCGGGTGTGGAATAACCCGAAATATGGTCAGGATCGGGTGATGCTGCTGTTTACCAACCCGACCGATGTGCTGCGGGTAGTGGAACAGGGCGTCGATATTAAAACCGTCAATATCGGCGGCATGGCTTTCCGCCAGGGCAAAACTCAGGTGAACAATGCCGTCTCGGTCGATGAAAAAGATATTGCGGCGTTTCGCAAATTAAATGAGCGCAATATTGAACTGGAAGTCCGTAAAGTTTCCAGCGACCAGAAACTGAAAATGATGGACCTGATTGCGAAGGTTAATTCGTAACGGCGTGCCGTCTGCGCCTGCTTTGCCAGGCTCATTTTCGTTATCCTGCTGAGGACAAGAAGTATGATGGAAATAACCTCGCTACAAATCATTTTGATCTTTATTGTCGCCTGTATTGCCGGTATGGGGTCGATCCTGGATGAGTTCCAGTTTCACCGCCCGCTGGTCGCCTGTACCCTGATTGGTGCGGTGCTGGGTGATATGAAAACCGGGATTATCATCGGCGGTACGCTGGAGATGATCGCACTGGGCTGGATGAACATCGGTGCGGCTGTCGCCCCGGATGCGGCGCTCGCCTCAATCATCTCGACCATTCTGGTCATCGCTGGCGGTCAAAGCGTCGGTGCAGGTATTGCGCTGGCCATTCCGCTGGCGGCAGCCGGTCAGGTGCTGACCATTATCGTTCGTACCATTACCGTGGCGTTCCAGCACGCAGCTGATAAGGCGGCCGAGAAAGGCAACCTTACCGCGATCTCCTGGATTCACGTCTCTGCCCTGCTGCTGCAGGCGATGCGTATCGCCATTCCGGCGCTGATTGTGGCGATTTCGGTCGGCACCAGTGCGGTTCACGCCTTACTCAGTTCGATTCCCGATGTGGTCACCAACGGCCTCAACATCGCCGGCGGCATGATCGTGGTGGTCGGTTACGCGATGGTCATCAATATGATGCGCGCAGGCTACCTGATGCCGTTCTTCTATCTGGGCTTCGTCACCGCTGCCTTCACCAACTTCAACCTGGTCGCGCTTGGCGTGATCGGTGTGGTAATGGCGGTGCTCTACATCCAGCTCAGCCCGAAATACAACCGGGTCGCGGGTGCGCCTGCAGGTCCTGCCAGCGCTAACGATCTCGATAACGAACTCGATTAAGGAACAGGTGAGAACATGGTTGATATTACCAAAGTCGAAAAGAAACTAACGCCGGGCGACGTACGTGCTGTCTTTATGCGCTCCAACCTGTTTCAGGGATCGTGGAACTTTGAACGTATGCAGGCGCTTGGTTTCTGTTTCTCGATGGTGCCGGTGATCCGCCGTCTCTATCCGGAGAACAATGACGAACGCAAACAGGCGATCAAGCGTCACCTCGAGTTCTTCAACACCCACCCTTACGTGGCAGCGCCGGTGCTGGGCGTCACCATGGCGATGGAAGAGCAGCGTGCCAACGGTGCAGCCATTGATGATGGTGCGATTAACGGTATCAAAGTCGGTTTAATGGGCCCGCTGGCCGGTGTCGGTGACCCGATTTTCTGGGGCACGGTCCGTCCGGTGTTTGCCGCACTGGGTGCTGGCATCGCCATGAGCGGCAGCCTGCTGGGCCCGCTGCTGTTCTTCGTGCTGTTTAACCTGGCGCGTCTGCTGACCCGTTACTACGGTGTGGCATATGGCTATCGTAAAGGGATCGATATCGTTAGCGATATGGGTGGCGGCTTCCTGCAAAAACTGACGGAGGGCGCCTCAATACTGGGCCTGTTTGTCATGGGGGCACTGGTCAACAAGTGGACCCACGTCAACATCCCGCTGGTGGTGTCACGCATTACCGATTCAACCGGCAAAACCACCGTCACCACGGTACAGTCGATTCTCGATCAGCTGATGCCGGGTGTGGTCCCGCTGCTGCTGACCTTCGCCTGTATGTGGCTGCTGCGCCGTAAGGTCAATGCGCTGTGGATTATCGTTGGCTTCTTCGCCATCGGTATCTTCGGTTACTGGATTGGTCTGCTCGGACTGTAATACCCCGGGTCGGGAGCGCAGGCTCCCGACTTTTTTTACGCTGAGCGAGGTGAGCTGAGCCCTGGCGGCTGATCTCACCCTGTTTGAGGAGGTACCATGTCATTGACCGACATGTTAATTGCAGGCTGTATTGCCGCCCTGCTGCTGTTTGCGATTTACGATGAGGCAATTCTGCCGCGTCGTCATGGGCCGACCCGCCTGCGGGTGGCGCTGCAGCGGCGGCATAAAATTGACAGCCTGATTTTCATCGGTCTGCTGCTGATTCTGCTGTGGAATAACGTCACACATCATGGCCCGCAGCTCACTACCTCGCTGCTGATGGTGCTGAGCTTTCTCGCCTTCTGGCTCTTCTGGTTGCGTCGGCCAAAGCTGCTGATGAAAAACAATGGGCTGTTTTATGCCGGCGTCTGGATTGATTACCGGCGGATTCAGGGGATGAACCTTTCTGAGGATGGCATTCTGGTGATTCAGCTTGAACAGCGCCGGCTGTTAATCGCGGTGCAGCAGCTTGACGATCTGGAACGCATCTATAACACCCTGGTGGAGGCGCGTTAGTCGCGCTGCCACAGCGTCAGGGTAAAATCGGCGTCGCAGTTGAACAGTTCGCTCTGCTGCAGGGTTTGCCAGACTTCGTCACGCGCCCGCCAGGCAAAAGGGGTCATCTGTAACAGCGTGACGGCCGCGGCCCCGGTCAGTGCCATCGGGTAACGCAGCGAATGCCGGGCAATCTGGTGAAATTCGGGGTAGGTTTTTTGTTCCGCTGCGTGTAACTGCACCTCACGATAGATCAGCGCTTTAAACTGCTGCAGATGGTGCGGACCGGGCGTCACGGTGAGCACGATGCCACCGGGCTTGAGTACCCGCGCCAGCTCCGCTTCATTACAGGGGGCGTAAATCCGCACTATCGCATCCAGCGACTGGCTGGCAAAGGGTAAACGCTGGCTGGAGGCGACGCAGAACAGCACCTCAGCGTAGCGCTTCGCCGCCAGCCGGATCGCCATTCTGGCGACGTCCAGCCCATAAACCTGTCCCGTCTCGCTGTTGGCTGCGGCCAGCGCCGCCGTGTAGTAGCCTTCACCACAGCCAATATCAAGAATCTGACTGCCCGGCCGGGAGAGCGTCGCGTCCAGCAGGCTGACCACCCGATCGCGCAGCGGCTGATAATAGCCCGCCTCGAGGAATTCGCGCCGTGCCTGCATCATCTCCGCGCTGTCACCCGGCTCCCGTGAGCGTTTATGCTGAACGGGCAGCAAATTGACGTAGCCCTCTTTCGCCTGATCAAACTGATGACGATTTTCGCAGCACCAGCTGCGTGCAGTCAGGACGAGAGGAGTATGGCAAAGGGGGCAGATCAACGACATGAGGGGCTCCGGCAGCAGGTAACGCGGCGCAGTGTACCCTTAACGTTTGCGCATCGGAAGCATAAAGAAAGCCCCGGCAAATTAGCCAGGGCTTTAAGATTCCGTGTCGAGGTGCAGTGCACCGAGTCGGAGTCGAATCAGATTGCAGTAACGTTTACTGCAGCCGGGCCTTTCTGGCCGTCCTGAATTTCGAACTCAACGCTTTGGCCTTCGGCCAGGGTTTTGAAACCATTGCCCTGGATAGCGGAGAAGTGTACGAACACATCTTTGCTACCGTCAGCAGGAGTAATGAAGCCAAAACCTTTAGACTCGTTGAACCACTTAACCTGACCTTTAATCTTTGCCATTTTGCAAATTCCTTTGAATGTTTATTTAGCCCGAAGGCTGACTTACAGAGAAACCAGAGACGTTACTGAATGAGGCACTAATTAAGGTTCGGCAAGGAAGCGGTATTCAACGTCAACGTCTTTACTCGTAACTTCTTTACTGAAGATGCCATGCATAAACAGAACTGTACCTCGTTTAACCCACGAATTGTTATCACATATCCTTAAAATAATGGCAAGCCATTTTTAAACGCGGGGAGAAGCTTTGCACACAATTGCCAGAGTGCTCACAATGAATGTTCCGTCTGGTTCAGAAGTTGCCCTTTTCTGCCCGATAAAATAAAGCATTTCGCTATTCCGCCCGCTGCGATCGCGGTCGCAGCAACCGGCGTTACTGTACCCCGCCGCCATTAAACCAATGGATACCATAAGAAATTAATATTTCACAAATATGGCAAAAGCTAAAAGAATAAACGAAGCGGTAATCGGCTGAGGATGATTAACGCAGCGCCAATCCTGTACAAAAAGCTTTATTAAGTACAAATATAAAAGCACTTTGCACCAAAAACAGGAGCCCCCGGTCAGGGTTGCTCCAAATAAAAGCAGCGGTTAGGAATTTGCTTATTAAAAATTTTGCTTTTGAACTGAAAAATTGATGTCAGATAAAACAGAGTCTGATTTAAATCATTTCGCTCGCTTTAGGATTATTCCTGGTCGATATTATCCAGTCCCCGACTTTCCCCTATTCGCCAGGCAGAAAACCGTTGGTTATCCTGCCCTGCCCGCTGGAGCGCATGCTCAAGTTCGGCTGGCGGCGCGTCCAGTGACTCATCCGCCAGTTCAAACACGCCCCAGTGGATCGGTACCGTCAGCGGCCTGCCTGCCTCACGCCATAATTCGACCGCCTGATCCGGGTCCATATGCTGACTGGCCATGAACCATTTGGGTGCCCAGGCCCCAATCGGTAAGGCAGCAAGATTAAAGGGGCCGAGACGCGTCACCACCTCGCGTAAATTCTCGCTGAAGCCACTATCGCCCGAAAACCAGAAACGCAGGGTGGGCGATCGCACCACCCAGCCGCACCACAGTGAACGGTTTCGATCGCGCGGGGTTCGCATACTCCAGTGACGGGCCGGCACCGCATCGATACAGAGATCGTCGAACCGGAGCGACTGCCACCAGTCCAGTTGCTCCACCCGGGCGACGCCCTGACGGGTGAACCAGCTGGCCAGACCAAGCGGGACAATAAACGTCGCCTCGGGAAAGTGCCGCACAATCTGCCTGACCGTCGGCCTGTCAAGATGGTCGTAATGATTGTGCGATACCAGCACCAGATCGAGCCGCGGCAAATCGCGGATATTCAGTGGTGACGGGGTTTTACGCTGCGGGCCGGCAAAGGGTAACGGCGACGCGCGCGACGATAAGGCGGGATCGATCAGAATATAGCGCTGGTTAACCCGCAAGAGCAGAGCAGCATGTCCCAGCCACCAGACGCGGTCATCGCTGCCGCTCAGATCGGCCGGTTGCCACCACTGCGCGGTAAAGGCTGCATAACCCTCTCGGGGCGGCAACGGCAGCCCCTGCGCTTTACGCTCGCGGCGCCAGCGTTGCAGATCGCCAGGCTGACGGAGATCGGGTTCAGGATTGCGGAAGCCTTCAGGCGTGTGATGCGTTTTACTGCTGTCGTACCACGGGTTTTTCCAGGCCATCCAGCCTCCATGCGGGGATTAACGTTCCGGTATCAGGCGAATAAAATCGCGTTTGTCCTGATCTTCATCGTTCTTTTTGGTCTCTGCGCCAGGCTGCGCATCTACCAGACGACGTAACAGAATAGTCTGTTTTTTCTGCTCTTCCAGTAGCGATTCGAGTAACTGAATCTGTTCACCGGCCCGCACGCTGGCCCGGTTTACAAAGAACCAGACAATAAATGCCACAATCAAAATAATCACCAGCAGACCATAGCTGACCAGTGGTCCCGAATTTGCGGCTAACTCATTCATAACTGCCTCATAAACCTTAGTGGAATGTCCCAAACGCTGTAACCGCTCATTCTACCCTTAGCCCTGGCAAAAGATAATGGGGTTAGCATCAATGCAGAATTTACCGTTTCAGTTATCTCTGATCGATCCCGCCGGAAAAGCGAGGCATGCTGGTACAATCATGGCCAGCAGCAATACGTGGAGCGCTGCGTTATCTGTCACAAGGAGACAAAATGAAACTGTTTATTCGGGCGATTGGGTTACTGGCGGTGATCTGGCTGGCAATGCTTTTTACCGGCTACGGCGTGTTAACCGGCAGCACCAAAAATGCCGCGGGGCTGGGTCTGCAGTGCAGTTACCTTACGGCACGTGGCCTTATCAGCGCACAATACCTGCATACTGACAGTGGCGTGGTCGGGGTGACCGATTGTCCGTTACTGAAGAAGAGCGGAGAAGTGATCGATAATTAATTCTCATCCAGCGGGCGCAGTGGCCCGCTGTTTTCAGAATTCGTAGTGATGAAAGCCCATTTCCGCTGACAGGGTACGCGCTGCGCGGTGCAGCATCGCCACATAATCCTGGCGGGCGTCTTCCGAGAATCGAATGGTCGGGAATGAGATGCTCAGTCCGGCGATCACCACGCCAAAGCGGTCAAATACCGGTACCGCGATGCAGCGTAATCCCTCTTCCTGCTCTTCGTTATCTTCGCCGTAACCCTGAATTTTGACCTGATCCAGCGCCTCCAGCAGCGCCTCTGCGCTGACCAGCGTATTGGCAGTACTGCGCTTAAATTCAACGTCCCGCAGGATCTCTTTCACTTCCTGACGATCGCGCCAGGCGAGCAGCACTTTACCAATGGCGGTGGTGTGCAGCGGGTTACGTCGCCCGATGCGGGAATACATGCGCAGGTTATAGAGCGAATCGATTTTATGGATGTAGACAATGCTGTCCTCTTCCAGCGCGCCGAGATGGATTGTCTCTTTGGTCAGACGCGACAGCTCCCGCATCTGCACATCCGCGCTGCGGATCAGATCGACGTTCTGCAACGCTTTCGCGCCAAGCTCAAACAGTTTCAGGGTCAGCGAATACTTTTCACTCTCCCCTTCCTGGGTAACGTAACCCAGCGACTTCATGGTTTGCAGAAAGCGGTAAACGGTACTTTTTGACATCATCACGCGCTGCGCGAGCTCAGTAATACCGTGATCGCGCTCTTCGCCCAGTGCCTGCAAAATACCGAACACTTTAAGGACCGAGGAGACTGAATCGGGCTGTTTGTCATTTTCAGCAGAGGACATCGCGCACCTTGTTAAACCTGTTTCAAAAAAAATGGAACGGACTGTCAGTATAGAGCGAGGCTGACGGCGGCGGCAATGCTTTACGTCGCGCTGTGCGGTTTATCCCGCTGAATCGTGACCGGGAATAGCGTGGAGCGGTACACCTGCAGACCGGTCTGAGTGGCTGGCGCGCCGTCGCGCTGACGGCTAAGCAGACAACGCAGCGGCAGCCATGCGCCGTTTCAGGCGGACAGCCAGCGCAGGCGATTGCGGCTAAGACATATTTTAAGACAACTTTTTGTCATCGCCCGCGCTGCTTTTTGGCGGCAATTTCATTAGCATGATGATATTCACCCTCTTTAGCAAATACACCATGTCACTCTCTTCTCCGCAGGACGGACTGCCGGTCGCCCAGCGCTACTGGGCCATTCTGACTATCGCTCTCGGCATCACCATGGCGGTGCTGGATGGCGCAATTGCCAACGTGGCGCTGCCGACTATTGCGCGTGAACTGAATGCCAGCCCGGCAGAGTCAGTGTGGATCGTTAACGCCTACCAGATTGCTATTATCGTCTCGCTGCTGTCGCTGTCGTTTCTGGGCGATATGCTGGGTTATCGCCGCGTCTATCAGGCCGGTCTGGCACTGTTTATCGCCACCTCGCTGTTTTGTGCCCTCTCCACCTCACTTAACATGCTGACCTTCGCCCGGGTATTACAGGGCTTTGGCGGCGCGGCGCTGATGAGCGTAAATACGGCGCTGATACGCATTATCTACCCGCAGCGTTATCTGGGCCGGGGTATGGCGATCAACTCGCTGATTGTGGCGGTATCAACCGCGGCAGGACCCACGGTGGCGGCGGCGATTCTGTCGGTGGCCAGCTGGAAATGGCTGTTCCTGATCAACGTCCCGCTGGGGGCGATTGCACTGTGGCTGGCGCTGCGAACCCTGCCGGACAACCCACAAAAAGCGACCGCCCAGAAGTTCGATATTCCCAGCGCCATCATGAATGCGCTGTTTTTCGGCCTGCTGATTTCCGCCCTCAGCGGCTTTGCGCAGGGTCAGAATGGCTGGCTGGTGCTGGCAGAGTTGCTGGCGTTGCTGGTGGTCGGCCTGTTCTTTATTCGCCGTCAGCTGAATATGGCGGTGCCGCTGCTACCGGTGGATCTGCTGCGCACTCCGATATTCAGCCTGTCGATGGGCACCTCGGTCTGCTCGTTCTGCGCGCAGATGCTGGCGATGGTGTCGCTGCCATTCTTCCTGCAGAACGTGCTGGGCCGCGATGAGGTCACCACCGGTCTGCTGCTGACGCCCTGGCCGCTGGCGACCATGGTATTCGCCCCGATTGCCGGCCGGTTAATTGAGCGGGTCCATGCCGGGCTGCTGGGCGGTATCGGTCTGGCGATGTTTGCTGCCGGGCTGTTTTTGCTGGCGCTGTTGCCGGCTCAGCCGGGCGATGGCGATATTATCTGGCGGATGATGCTGTGCGGCGCTGGCTTTGGTCTGTTCCAGTCGCCCAATAATCACACCATTATCACCTCTGCACCGCGTCACCGCAGCGGCGGAGCCAGTGGCATGCTGGGCACCGCCCGTCTGCTGGGCCAGAGCGTCGGTGCGGCGCTGGTGGCGCTGATGTTCAATCTGTTTGACCAGAGCGGCACCCACGCCTCGCTGCTGCTGGCGGGCGGCTTCTCGACGGTGGCCGCGATTGTCAGCCTGTCACGTATGACCCAGAGCCGCGCGGCGGCCTGATCGCAGACATAAAAAAGGCGACCCGGAGGTCGCCTTTCTGCTGTTATCTCGCTTACTTCAGATACTGACCGCTGCGCAGCGCTTCAATACGTTTGTCTAACGGCGGGTGCGACATAAACAGCTCGCTGAACGACTTGCCTTTACCGTTAATACAGAACGCCATCATGCTGCTCGGTTCCTGCGGTTCGTAGCTGGTTTTCAGCCGCTGTAACGCCGCAATCATCTTCTCACGACCTACCAGTTTCGCAGAGCCTGCGTCGGCATGGAATTCGCGGTGACGCGAGAACCACATGGTGATGATGCTGGCAAGAATACCAAACACCAGCTCCAGCACCATCGACACCGCAAAATAGACCAGCGGGTTGCCGTTGCTGCTCTCTTCACCATCACGGTTGCCGGACATAAAGCCCGCCGCGATTTGCGCCAGAATACGTGAAACAAAGATCACGAAGGTGTTCACGATACCCTGAATCAGCGTCATGGTGATCATGTCGCCGTTTGCGATGTGCGACACTTCGTGTGCCAGTACCGCTTCCGCTTCGTCACGGCTCATGTTCTGCAGTAAGCCGGTTGAAACGGCCACCAGCGAGGCATCACGCCGGGCACCGGTCGCAAAGGCGTTGATGTCGGGCGCGTGATAGATCGCAACCTGCGGCATGGCAATCCCGGCCTGCTGCGCCTGACGTCCAATGGTATCCACCAGCCAGCGCTCAGTTTCATTGCGTGGCTGTTCAATCACTTCACCGCCAACCGAGCGCAGTGCCATCCACTTCGACATCAGCAGTGAAACAAACGCACCGCCAAAGCCAAACAGACCCGCCATGATCATCAGGCCCTGAACACTGCTTGACTGGATCCCTGTCAGGCTGAGAATCAGCCCGAATACCAACATCACAGCCAGGTTGGTCATCAGGAAAAGAGCAATACGCATCATATTTGTTAATCTTCCTCAGTGGTTCACGCGCTTATGCGCGGATACATATCCTATGAGCATTGTGCGGCTTTTCAAGCGACCTTAACGTTTAAGTGCCTAAAAAGACATAACTTTACATTTTGTCACGCCCGCTGGCCTGCCCGGCCCGTCTGCGGGTTTACCGCGGCTTATTAATGCTCAACGCCGGTGCTTTTCTGGCAAAAAAAAAGCACCGCTGAACGGTGCTTTTTCATCGCGTCGGCGATCTATTTAGCCGCAGGGGTGTCCGGCTGAGACTTGTCGAGTTGCGCCAGATCGTTAGCAATCTTCACCGTCTCATCAAGATACGGGTCAGGCTCTTTATAATCTTTCGGCAGCTCATCCAGGTTCTTCAGCGGTTTTTTGCCTTCGGCCTGATAGCGGGCATTGATCCGCTCCAGACGCGACGCATCATCTTCGTGGTTCTCTTTCTCACGCTGGGCGAGGTTGAGCGATACGATGTTGCGCTTATCCTTCAGGGCATTGAAACGGGCAATGTCCTTCATGATGTACTGGAACTCACGGTCCTGTGCGATGCGATCGGCATGCTGACGGGTCAGCTGCGGCACCAGCGGTTTTACATCGCCGGATTTGACGTAGGTCGCCGCATTGATGCTGTCCCACGGCAGCGCATTGTCTTCGAACTTCTCACCGGTTTCAGCCGCTTCTACGCCGGTTGGCATCAGCAGATCTGGCGTGACGCCTTTACGCTGCGTACTGCCGCCGTTGATGCGATAGAACTTCTGAATGGTGTACTGTACCGACCCCAGCGCTGGCCATTCCGGGCGCAGCATCTGATCGTAGATACGGTTCAGAGAACGATATTGCTGCACGGTGCCTTTACCAAAGGTCGGCTCACCGACAATCACAGCGCGACCGTAATCCTGCATCGCCGCGGCGAAAATCTCAGAGGCGGACGCACTGAAGCGATCGACCAGCACCACCAGCGGACCTTTGTAATAGACCACGCCATCGTTATCGCTGTCCTGGCGTACCCGACCATTGTTGTCGCGTACCTGCACCACCGGGCCGCTCGGAATAAACAGTCCGGAGAGTGACACCGCTTCAGTCAGCGCGCCGCCGCCATTGGTACGCAGATCGATCACCACGCTATCCACGTTCTGCTTTTGCAGTTTCTGCAGCTGCACTTTAACGTCATCGGTCAGGCCAACATAGAAGCCCGGAATATCAAGTACGCCGACTTTCTGTTTACCGACATTTCTGACGCTCATTTTGACCGCCCGATCTTCCAGACGGATCTTCTCACGCGTCAGCGTTACGGTGCGGGTTTTGGTTCCCTTACCGGCTGGCAACACTTCGAGTCGGACTTTGCTGCCTTTCGGCCCTTTGATTTTTGCCACAACGTCATCCAGACGCCAGCCAATCACATCTTCCATTGGCTTGCCTGGCTGACCGACGCCGACGATGCGATCGCCAACGGTAATGGCTTTACTTTTCGCTGCCGGACCGCCTGCTACCATCGAATTGATCACGGTGTAATCGTCATCCATCTGCAGCACCGCGCCGATACCTTCCAGTGACAGGCTCATTTCGGTGTTGAACTGCTCGGTGTTGCGCGGCGACAGGTAGTTGGTATGCGGATCGATTTCGTGCGCAAAAGCGTTCATCGCCAGCTGGAACACATCTTCGCTGTTGCTCTGTGCCAGACGACGGATGGCGAAGTTGTAGCGCTTGGTCAGCACTTCGCGGATCTCTTTCTCATCTTTGCCGGCCAGTTTCAGGCTCAGCTGGTCATATTTGACCTTGGCATCCCACAGCGCGTTCAGTTCAGACTGATCTTTCGGCCACGGGGCTTTAGCCCGGTCAATGTCGATGGTGTCATTGCCGGTAAAATTCATCGGGCGATCCAGCACCGTCAGCGCATACTGATAGCGCTCAAAACGGCGCTTCTGCGCCAGATTGTAAAGATCGTAAAACAGGTCCAGCTTACCGCTGCGCAGCTCATCGCCGACGAGGTTTTTTTTGCTGGCAAACTGCGCCACATCCGAGGCCAGCAGCACGTTATGGCTGTAATCGAGCATGTTCAGGTAGCGATCAAAAATTTTCGCTGAAAAGTCCTGATTCAGGTCGAACTGGCGATAGTGGGAACGGGTAAAGCGTGAGGTGACACGTTCGCTGACCGTCGGGTCCTGCGGGTCTTCGTGAAGCTGGGGAATCTGGTCGGCGCGGGTAATGTTCTCCGCGCCAAAGGAAGGGCCTGACAACAGCAGGCCCGCAATAAGTCCAATTTTAAAAAGGGTGTTCATGCCGGGGTCAGCCTCCGTTTCAGAACTGCAAGTGTTCTGCGCGCACAATCATTGCCATGCCGGAAGCGAGCTGGACCCGAACGCCGTCTTTAGATACTTCAAGAACGGTCGCGTCCATCGCACTTTTGCCTGCTTTAACTTTAATACTCTGGCCGGGCTGCAAAGTTGAGGTATCAGTGATGGGTCGGGCTTGCTGCTCCGGGCGTGGGGCCGGTTTGCGGTGCTGTGAGGCGGTCGGGCGTTCTGCTGCGGTCTGCGGACGCGGTTTACGCGCGGCATCGCCTTCGGCAGGTTTACGCGCAGCCGGCTTGCGTGGACGACGCGGTGCCGCGCCCTCTTCGCTTTCGCCTGCTTCACGACGGGCGGCACGCTGCTGATCACGCTGCGCCTGAACACGCGCTTTGGCGTCTTCCAGTTGCTTGCGTGCGTGCTCGACGTGCTGCTCGTCCAGCACGCCACAGGCGTTACCGTCGAGATCGACACGCGTCGCACCGGCTTTAATGCCGTACAGATAACGCCAGCTTGAGGTATAAAGGCGTAAGGCAGAACGCAACTGCGTTTTGCTCAGATTCATTTCGCCCTGAACACGCTCGACCAGATCCTGAAAGATACCGATCTTGAGCGGACGCGCTTCACCTTCAGCGCTAAAGCAGTGCGGAAAGCGCTCCGCCAGAAAGCTGATGACTTCTTTACTGCTATTCAACTTAGGTTGATTTTCCATGAAATTTCCTGATTACAACGGGTTTGCCGACCAGCGCAGGCATGAACAGGCGACATTATAATGACAACATCGCTAAATGCCATGTGATCCAGTCGATTAGCTGCGCGCCAGCTGCAGATATTTTTCTAAGTCGCTGTTCGCAAGCACTTCACAAAGCCCATCAGTAAGTGTGACCAGCCCCGATTCGTCGTCGCTGTCAAAGCGATTGTACTCTACGCTGTCGATGTCCAGCACCCCAACCACAGTGCCATTCACTTTCAGAGGAATCACAATCTCAGCATTACTGGCCGCGTCACAGGCGATGTGACCGGGGAAAGCATGCACATCATCAACGCGTTGCACTTTATCTTCTGCCAGCGCGGTACCGCACACCCCTTTACCGACCGGAATGCGCACACAGGCGATTTTGCCCTGGAACGGGCCCAGCACAAGCGTATCCGCTTCCGTCAGCAGGTAAAAACCTGCCCAGTTCACGCCTTCGAGACGTTCATACAACAGCGCGCTAAAGTTACCCATTGCGGCGAGGAACGCCGTTTCTCCCGCCAGTAAGGCGCGCACATCGCGATTCAAATCGGCGTAAAAGGCAGTTTTGTTCATTATTTAACCGTTACCAATGACATCTGAGCGGGGTTATTTCACCGCTTGTTAAAAATAAGCACTAAATATCCAGAGCCACAAGGTGAATCATAGCGTTAGTTACTATACCCTTAGCATTCTGTGGATCGAAGCGTGATGCCCGAGACAGGCACACAGGCGCTGTCTTAACGACCGATATGTGTTACTTACGATGAGCGAATATTGCATCACCCTATGAAAATTCACGCTATCAGCCAGACATTGCCTCACGCACGTTATCAGCGTTGCCCGCAATGCGATACCCTTTTTTCCTTACCGGATGTGAAATCGCATCAGTCGGCTCATTGCCCGCGCTGCAACGCACAAATTCTCAGCGGTCGTGACTGGCCGATGACCCGATTAATGGCGATGGCCGCCACCATGATGGTGTTAATGCCGTTTGCCTTTTCCCTGCCGCTGGTCGATATCCGGCTGCTCGGTATGCGCATTAATGCCAGCGTGCTGGAAGGCGTTGTCCAGATGACCCAACAGGGTGATGTACTGACCGCCTCAATGGTGGCGTTTTGCACCATTGGCGCGCCGGTCACGCTGGTCGCCGGCATCTGCTATCTGGGCATCGGCCATCGGCTGGGAATGAACTTACGCCCGGTGCTGTTGATGCTGGAAAAGCTCAAAGAGTGGGTGATGCTGGATATCTACCTGATCGGCATTGCCGTCGCCTCAATCAAGGTGCAGGACTACGCCTCGCTGGAACTCGGCTATGGACTGGTGGCCTATATCGCGCTGACGGTGCTGAGCGTGCTGACGCTGATCCATCTGAATATTGAGCAGCTGTGGGACCATTTCTATCCGCAAAGCACCGGCAATATGGCGCGTGATGACCTGCAGGTCTGCCTGAACTGCCACAACACCGGCGTACCGGATGCGCGAGGCCGCTGTCCGCGCTGCCACACCCCGCTCGACTTCCGTCGCCGCCACAGCCTGCAAAAATCCTGGTCAGCGCTGATCGCCTCAATCGTGCTGTTAATCCCGGCCAATCTGATGCCGATCTCCATCGTCTATCTCAACGGATCGCGGCGCGAAGACACTATTTTCTCCGGCATTGTCTCGCTGGGTTCCGGCAATATTCCCATCGCCGCCATCGTGTTTATCGCCAGTATTCTGGTGCCGTTTACCAAAGTGCTGGTGATGCTGACGCTGCTGTTAAGCATCCATTTCCGCTGCGAACAGGGACTGAAAACCCGCATCCGCCTGTTGCGGGTGGTGACCTGGGTTGGTCGCTGGTCAATGCTCGATCTGTTCGTCATTTCGTTAACCATGTCGCTGGTCAACCGTGATCAGCTGCTGGCTTTTACCATGGGACCGGCAGCGCTGTTTTTTGGCGCCGCCGTGATCCTGACCATTATGTCTGTTGAGTGGCTGGACAGCCGCCTGCTCTGGGATGCACATGCAACAGGAAACGCCGACTACACCGACTAACGCCACGCTGCGCAATAAGCGCAAAATTTCGCCCTTCTGGCTGCTGCCGATCATCGCGATGCTGATCGCCTGTTGGCTGTTGTGGACTAATTATCAGGAGCGCGGCACCACCATCACCATCAATTTCCAGACGGCGGATGGTATCGTGCCGGGCCGCACGCCAATCCGCTATCAGGGCGTGGAAGTGGGCACCGTGCAGGGCATCAATCTGAGCGATGACTATCGCAGCATTCAGATTAAGGCCAGCATCAAGAGCGACATGCGTGATGCGCTGCGGGAAGATACCCAGTTCTGGCTGGTGACGCCTAAAGCTTCACTGGCGGGCGTATCGGGACTGGATGCGCTGGTCGGCGGTAACTACATCGGCATGATGCCAGGCAAAGGTAAACCGAGTGAAGCCTTTACCGCGCTCGATACCCAACCCAAATATCGGGTCAATACCGGTGAACTGTTGATCCATCTGTATGCGCCTGATTTAGGTTCGCTGAGCACCGGATCGCTGGTCTACTATCGCAAAATCCCGGTCGGTCGGGTCTATGACTACAGCATCAATAACAAAAACGATGGCGTGGCGATTGATGTGCTGATCGACCGTCGCTTTACCAACCTGGTGAAAACCAGCAGCCGCTTCTGGAACGTGTCGGGAGTGAATGCCGATGTCAGCCTGAGCGGAGCCAAAGTCCAGCTTGAGAGCCTTGCCGCGCTGGTCAACGGCGCAGTGGCGTTTGACTCGCCTGCCGAGGGCGAACCGGCTAAAGCTGAACAAAATTACCGGCTCTATCCCGATCTGGCGCACAGCCAGCGTGGCGTGCTGATTACGCTTGATCTGCCAGACGGTAAAAACCTCAAAGCGGGCAGCACGCCGCTGTTGTATCAGGGACTGGAAGTCGGCACCCTGACCAAACTTAATTTGCAGGATGGCGGCAAGGTGACCGGCGAACTGACGATCGATCCGTCGGTAGTCGGTCTGATGCGCAGCGGTACCCGCATTGAAATGCGCAGCCCGAAAATCAGCCTGACCGATACCAGCCTCAGTGCGTTGCTGACCGGCAATACCCTTGAACTGGTGCCTGGCGAAGGTCCGCCGCAGCAGCACTACACCGTGCTGGCATCCAATGAAACTCTGCTGCAGAAACCCAACGTGCTGACGGTGAAACTCAGCGCGCCTGAAAGCTATGGTATCGATCAGGGCCAGCCGCTGATGCTGCACGGCATGCAGATTGGTCAGGTGATGTCGCGTTCGCTGGATGAAAATGGCGTCAACTTTGTGGTGGCGGTTAATCCGGAACACCGCGAACTGGTGCACGGCGACAGCAAGTTTATCGTTAACAGCCGACTGGACGTGAAATTCGGTCTGGATGGTATGCAGGTGCTCGGGGCCAGCGCCCGTGAGTGGGTGGATGGCGGCATTCGCCTTGAACCGGGCAAAAAAGGCCAGCCGAAAAACAGCTATCCGCTGTTTGCCGATGCGGAAAAAGCGGAAGAAGGGATTGTTGGCGATGCACCGTCAACCACCCTCACCCTGACCGCCAAGAGCCTGCCCGATGTGCAGGCCGGCTCCATCGTGCTCTACCGTAAATATCAGGTTGGCGAGATCGTCAAAGTCACGCCGCGCGCCGATGCGTTTGATATTGCGGTGCATATCCAGCCGGAATACCGCAAATTGCTGACCAGCGAAAGCGTGTTCTGGGCCGAAGGCGGCGCGCGGGTTCAGCTTAACGGCAGCGGCCTGACGGTGCAGGCATCCCCGCTCAACCGCGCGCTGAAAGGCGCTATCAGCTTCGACAATATGAGCGGCGCGCTGTCGGCTAAAGGTGATAAGCGCATTCTCTATCCGTCGGAAACCGCCGCCCGCGCCGTGGGTAGCCAGATCACGCTGCATACCTACGACGCCAGCAAACTGTCAGCCGGCATGCCGATCCGCTATCTGGGAATTAACGTCGGCCAGGTAGAATCGCTGTCGTTAAGCAGCGATAACAATCAGGTAGTGGCGAAAGCGGTGCTTTATCCGGAATACGTAGAGGATTTCGCCCGTCTCGGCAGCCGTTTCTCGGTGGTGTCACCGGAAATCTCCGCCACCGGGGTGAATCACCTCGAAACCCTGTTGCAGCCTTACGTCAACGTCGATCCCGGCAAGGGACGCGCGGCGCGCATTTTTGAACTGCAGGAGAGCACCATCACCGATTCGCGCTACCTGAACGGCCTGAATATCTACGTTGATGCCGCCGAAGCCGGTTCGCTGTCGCTGGGTACGCCGGTGCTGTTCCGTGGGGTTGAAGTCGGTACCGTAACCGGCACCTCGCTGGGTAATATGGCCGACCGGGTGCAGATTGCGCTGCGCATCAGTAAAAAGTATCAGCATCTGGTGCGTAACAATTCGGTGTTCTGGCTGGCATCAGGCTACAACCTCGACTTTGGCCTGATTGGCGGCGTGGTGAAAACCGGGACCTTCCAGCAGTTTATTCGCGGTGGCATTCAGTTTGCGACCCCGCCAACCGTGCCGCTGGCGCCGCAGGCCAATCCGGATAAACATTTCCTGCTGCAGGATGAACCGCCGAAAGAGTGGCGCAACTGGGGCACGGCGATCCCGTCTCCGCGCTAAACGAATGCCAACGGGCAGCCAGACTGCCCGCTTCAGACGGTGGAAAGGGATAAAGCGATGGGCACATGTGGCTGTAGCAAAGCATCGCGGGCCACGGATGGCCCGCGCTGAGCTGTCAGGGATGACGCTTTTTGCGTCTTTGCGCAAGCCGCATTTTCCCTGAGCCTGCAGGCTACAAACTCTCTCATCCGGGCAGCCAGGCTGCCCGTTTGCTTTCTGCATGTTACACTGCCGCCTTTGCCTTAACTGGAATGTACCTGTGTCAGACTCCTCTCTGTTTTTCCCCGCTGATTTTCTTGCCCTGATGCGCCAGGCCCTGCCGGATGATGCCAGCTTCGAAGCGTTTATCGCCATCAGCCAGCAACCGCTGCGCCGCAGCCTGCGCGTCAACACGCTGAAAATCAGCGTGGCCGATTTCCTCGCTCAGACCGCGCAGTATGGCTGGCAACTGACGCCGGTGCCGTGGTGTGACGAAGGATTCTGGATCAGCCGGGAAGATGAGAGCCTGCCGCTCGGCAGCGTAGCTGAGCACCTGAGTGGCCTGTTTTACATTCAGGAAGCCAGCTCGATGCTGCCGGTGACTGCGCTGTTTGATGCGCAGTCTGAGGTGACAGCGGTGATGGACATGGCCGCTGCGCCGGGCTCTAAAACCACCCAGATCGCGGCACGGATGAATAACCAGGGGATCATCCTGGCTAACGAGTTTTCCGCCAGCCGGGTCAAGGTGCTGCATGCCAATATCAGCCGCTGTGGCGTCAGCAACAGCGCCCTGACCCACTTTGATGCCCGGGTTTTTGGCCCGGCACTGCCGGAGCAGTTCGATGCGATACTGCTGGATGCGCCCTGTTCAGGCGAAGGGGTGATCCGTAAGGATGCCGACGCCATGAAAAACTGGACGCTGGAAACCACCGCAGCGATCGCCGCCACCCAGCGCGACCTGATTGACAGTGCCTTCCACGCGCTGAAGCCTGGCGGGACGCTGGTCTATTCGACCTGTACCCTGAATCAGATCGAGAATCAGCAGGTGATTGACTGGCTGCTGCAGCGCTATCCCGGCGCGGTTGAAGTGGAGCCACTCGATCGGTTATTTGACGGGGCTGCCCAGGCCGCAACGCCAGAGGGTTATCTGCACGTCTTCCCGCAGCTGTTCGATAGCGAGGGCTTCTTTGTTGCGCGGCTGCGTAAAACGGCGTCGGTTGAGCCGCTGCCAGTCCCGACGTATAAGGTGGGCAAGCTGCCGTTCTCACACCTGAGCCGCAAGCTGGAGAGCGAAATCAGGCAGGCGGCGGCGGCAGCTTCACTGACGTGGGATGATTCACTGGAGCTGTGGCAGCGCGATAAAGAGATCTGGCTGTTCCCGGCCGCCGTCACGCCGCTGTTAGGCAAAGTGCGCTTCTCACGAATTGGCCTGAAACTGGCAGAGACCTTTGCCAAAGGCTATCGCTGGCAGCATGAAGCGGTGATCGCGCTGGCCCGGCCAACGCCGGAACAGATATTTGAACTCAGCGCCGCTGAGGCGGAAGAGTGGTATCGCGGCCGGGATATCTATCCTGAAACGGCTCCGACGCGTGATGAGATGATTGTCACCTGGCAACATCAGCCGCTGGGGCTGGCGAAGAAGGTCGGCAGCCGGATTAAAAACAGTTATCCGCGCGAACTGGTGCGTGACGGACGCCTGTTCCGCTGAGTCACTGCAGTTGTCGCAGCGTCAGGTGATTACCAAACACGGCGCCGGTATCAATGTAATGCAGGTTCTCCACCTCCAGCGGCTGCTGGAGTGGCGTATGACCAAAATAGAAGGCGTCTGCGCCCTGGATCGCACTGCGCTGCCCCGACTGAATCGCCTGCAGTCGGCGGCGGCTCCACACCACATCCTGCCAGTTAAGCGACTTTTCCCAGCTATAGCCAGCCGCCGGATAATCAGCATGCGCCACTACTACAATCCGCTGGTCGAGCTGCAGATGCAGAATCAGCGGCAGTTCCTGGCAGCGTTGCAGCGCATGCCGGGCGCCGATCAGCGCGGCACCGCGCAGTTGCCAGAACCAGTCTCCCCCATTCATCTGCCAGAGATCCATTTCGTGACCCTGTAACGCCGCCAGCGCCATCTCTTCATGGTTGCCACGCACACAGCGAAACCAGGGCTCATCCATCAGCGCCAGGCAGCCGGGACTATCTGGCCCACGATCGATTAAATCGCCGGTTGAAATCAGTAAATCCTGCTGCGGATTGAACCGGTGCTGCAGTAACAGCGCATCGAGTTCGCGACGACAGCCGTGCAGATCCCCGACAATCCAGATCCGGTCCCAGTTTTCACCGTTGAGATAGTGATAGTGCATGGTGTGGCCTTCAGCGTGTTGAGGCGGTAGCTGAAGTATAGATCGAATAGCCGGCTGACCGGCTGGGCAGGCCCATGGCAGGGATCGGCCGTCATCAACGCGATGTCGTCTGGCGCTGGGTGTCATACCGGCAGGCTGATCGCGCTGGCCATGACAATGCACCTGTTCCGGCCACGTCTGTTGATGAGGTTTGCACCGTTCACCCGCGCAACCCTTTTGTCTTACGCCGATCAGGCGCGGCGTTTCGCCGGGTAGTTAATCAGTTTTTCAGCCGGCCGAATCGGTCGCCGTACCAGCTCACCGCCACAGTTCGGGCAAAGATGCTGAAGATGCTGCTCTGCGCAGTCAGCGCAAAAGGTGCATTCGAATGAACAGATGCGTGCTTCGGTTGAGGCGGGCGGTAGATCGGTATCGCAGTACTCACAGTTGGGGCGAAGTTCCAGCATGGCGGTCGTCCTGAAGAGAAGGTGTGCCCCAGCTTCGCCTGAGCTGGCCGGATTGTCGAGACGTCAATCAGACAAGAGAGAGCCAGATCCGGCCAGGTTGCTATGGCAGCGCATGCGCCAGTTCGTGCGGCAGCTTAAGCGGCGGCATGAACTGGCGCCCACCGCTCGCGTTAGTGTGGCGACCGGTTGTCCGTCGGTTCCGGTTGCTGCCGATCGTCGTCTGGCTGTAAATCGTCAGGATCCGGTTCAGGCTCCGGCTCGCCGCTGCCCATCGATGCCTGAATCACCTCTTCTTCCAGCGTGGGAATCAACGCAGCACCCAGCGGTGACGTGGCGAGACTGTCCGGCATTACCACGTGCGGCAACGGCACTTCGGTGGTCGGCAGCGGCCCCGGCGCTTTAACGTAACTCAGTCCGGCAATCATCAGTGCGCAGAGGGTAAAGAACAGGTAGAGCATATTGCTGCCCAGCGGCTGTATCAGCGCCCCGACCACCAGCGGCCCGATACTGGCCCCAATCCCAAACGCCATCAGCAGACAGGCGGTTAACGACACCCGCCGTTCAGGAGCCACCTGATCGTTTGCCAGCGCCACCTGCAACGGATAGAGCGAGAACTGCATCATGCTGGCAACAAAGGCGATGCCAATCATCCAGTTGAACGTCAGATGCGGCAGCAACACCAGCGGCACGCAGGCCACGGCAAACAGCAGCGCCATGATAAACAACAACCGCTGGCGGTCGTAACGATCCGACAGCCAGCTCAGCGGAAACTGCGATACCAGCCCGGCAAAGATGGTCAGACTCATAAAGTAGCCGGTCTGGCTGGTGGTAAAGCCTTTACTGCTGCCGTAGACCGGCGCCAGACCGTAAAATGCACCAATCACCATTCCGGTCACCAGAGTGGTGCCGAGCAGTTTCGGAATGGTGCGAATGAAGTAGCTCAGCTCCATCGGTGCTGGCGACATCGGCTGCACGTGGGTGCGGGTGGTGAGCGCGATCGGCACCAGACAGAGGGCGAAGCAGAGCGCCACGATTAGCAGTGTGCTGACGTCAAAGCCGCTTTGCAGGCTGAGCACCACCTGGCCGCCGCTCAGGCCCAGGTACGTCGCGACCATATAGAAGCCAAAAATCACTCCGCGCTGCGACGACTCCGCCTGATCGTTGAGCCAGCTCTCCAGCACCATGTACTGACACATCATGCACAGCCCGATAATCAGGCGCAGAAAAACCCACAGCGGAATAAAATCGGTCAGGCCGTGGCCAATCACCGAAGCGGTGATAATCCCGGCGCAGGCGACGTAGGCGCGGATATGGCCGACCCGGGCAATCAGGTTGTGCCCGACCTTGCCGCCAATCACCAGCCCGATATAGTTCGCGGCGATAATTGCGCCGATCAGCGCGCCATTGACCTGCTCGCTGGCCAGCCGCAGCGAAACATAGGTGGTTAACAAGCCCGACCCCAGCAGCATCAGCAGTGTGGTGGTATACAGCGGCAGAAAAGTACTGAATATTTTACGCATACGACTCCCTGTCTACACCTGGCAGGCATCAGGCCAGTAACGCCCTAAAGATAGTCGAATTAATCGCGCTACGGTGCCGGATTATCGTCGTCAGCCGCAGCGGGAATAAAAAAGCCCGTAAACATCTGCATGTTTACGGGCCGATTGTTACACGCTCGGGAAGGTAATGTTGCTGCCCGGCGCTTCACGATTGAGATGGATAAAGTTCAGGTGGCGCTCATACTGATCGAGTATATCGATAATCACCTGCTCTTTGCTGTAATCCATTAAATCGTTGCCCTGACTGCCTTCCAGCAGGAAGGTTTCCAGCCGGTAATAGGTCGATTTACCGCTG
This sequence comes from Pantoea sp. PGP6, assembly GCF_053474785.1. Lineage (NCBI taxonomy): Bacteria > Pseudomonadati > Pseudomonadota > Gammaproteobacteria > Enterobacterales > Erwiniaceae > Pantoea > Pantoea sp. PGP6. Next base: position 1,889,555 of record NZ_JBQBMA010000001.1, on the reverse strand, counting down.
CGGGCGCGATAGGTAAAGCCCGGAACAGAGTATTGCTGTGGCCAGACCTGATAGACAAAGTCCTGCTCTTCGCCGAGGTGGACGCGCAGATCCAGATAACCGATGGGATTGGCCTCATCCGGTGCCACGCTTTCCAGCGTCACCCCGCCGCCGCGCAGCTCCAGCTCTTTCGCCACTTCCTGCATCGCCGGATAGATGGTGTTCTCCATCATCTGTTGGGTATAACGCGAGCCAGGATAGTTCATCAGGCGCGACAGCCGTTTTTTCCAGGTCAGACGGTCGGTAGCGTGCGCCAGATACGGTGCGGTATCACGGGTGGCGCTGGCGCGGCGATAGTCTTCTATCTTCAGCGATTTATACAGTCCCGCCATCACAAAGAAGATCACGAAACTGAACGGCAGACCCATGATCACCGTGGTGTTCTGCAGGGCAGAAATACCGTTGGTCATCAGCATACTCAGCGTCAGGACACCAATCGCAATCGACCAGAAGATGCGCAGCCAGTTAGGCGCATCGCTGTTGATATCCTTCAGCTTCGAAGTGAAGTTACCCAGCACCAGCGAACCGGAATCGGCTGACGTCACGTAGAACAGCATACCGGTGATGGTGGCGACCGAGGCACTGAGTTTAAACGCCGGATACTGCGCCAGCAGGCTGTAGAAACCGCGTTCCGCATGGGCCATCACTTCCTGGGCGAAACCGGCATTGCCGTGAATAATCTGGTAAAGCGCGGCGTTACCAAACACCGACAGCCACAGCAGCGTAAAGGTGAACGGAATGATCAGCGTACCGAGCACGAACTCACGGATAGTACGGCCACGGGAGATACGCGCCAGGAACAGCCCGACGAACGGTGACCAGGCAACCCACCACGCCCAGAAGAATAGCGTCCAGCTATTCATCCATTGGGTCGGACGATCAAAAGCGAAGGTATTCAGCGTCATGCCCATGAAACGGTTAATGTAATCGCCGACGTTCAGCACCAGCGCATTCAGCAGGAATTCGGTATTGCCGAAGAACAGCACAAACAGGATCAGTCCCAGCGCCAGCACCACGTTCAGTTCCGACAGGATACGGATCCCCTTATCGACGCCGGAAGTAACGGAGATGGTCGCGATCACCACCGACAGCACAATCAACGCGGTCTGGGCGGTCAGGCCTTCCGGAATATCAAACAGCACCTTCAGACCGTAATTGAGCTGCACCACCCCTATCCCCAGCGTGGTGGCGATACCAAAAATGGTGCCGACCACCGCAGCGATATCGACGGTATGACCAATCGGACCGTAAATACGTTTACCAAAAATCGGGTAGAGCGCGGAACGGATGGTCAAAGGCAGATTGTAGCGATAGCTGAAGTAGCCGAGCGCAATCCCCATCAGTGCGTACATCGACCAGCCGGTCAGACCGTAGTGGAACAGCGTCCAGACCATCGCCTGACGGGCGGCTTCCAGCGTCTGCCCCGCCCCTTCCGGCGGCTGCATGTACTGCGTCACCGGCTCGGCGACCGAGAAGAACATCAGGTCGATGCCAATCCCGGCGGCAAACAGCATCGCCGACCAGCTCAGTACGCTGAATTCAGGTTTGGACTGCTCCGGTCCCAGCTTGATCGAGCCAAAGCGTGAGCAGGCCATGTAGAGCACGAACACGATGTAGAGCGTGGCAGCCAGCATGTAGTACCAGCCGAAGGTGGCGGAAACCCAGTTGACCGCCGCGAGGATCCAGCCGGCGGCCAGATCGCTGTAGAGAATCGTCACGAGTGAAAACGTCAGAATCAATCCGGCAGAGGTGTAGAACACAACGGGATTGAGTCTGTCTTTTTCACCGGCAGGTGGATTATTCATCGATTACCTCTGGTTAGTTTTCCTGAAAATACGCAATGGATAAATATCGCCGTCTGCGGCTGACGCGCCGCGCGGCCTGATGTTGTTATTTCTCTTCCTGATTTGTCGCTTCGGCAATCCGGTCTGTTTTAGCACTCAATACCGTTTCGCTTTCGCTACATTTAAAGAACAGCATCCTAACAACTTTTCTTTTTATATTGAACGTGCAATCAAAAAAAGTTTTAATAGTCCCTCGATTTGAGGGTGGAGCTGGAGCTATGCCAAAGGTGGGGATGCAGCCGATACGACGTCGGCAACTGATTGATGCGACCCTGAGCACGATTAACGAAGTGGGGATTAACGATGCCACCATCGCCCAGATTGCCCGCCGGGCGGGTGTCTCGACCGGCATCATCAGTCACTACTTCAAAGACAAGAACGGCCTGCTGGAAGCGACGATGCGTGATGTGACGCGTCAGCTGCGTGATGCGGTTTCAAGCCGGCTACAGCCGCTGGCCAATGCCTCAGCAGAAGAACGTCTGCGGGCGATTGTCGACGGTAATTTTGATGAAACTCAGGTGCATAGCGCCGCGATGAAAGCCTGGCTCGATTTCTGGGCCAGCAGCATGCACCAGCCCCAACTGAATCGCCTTGAGCGGGTCAGCAGTCGACGTCTTTTCTCGACGCTGGTCGCTGAATTTCGCCGCGAGCTGCCACTGGAACAGGCACGCCTCGCCGCACACGGGCTGGCCGCCCTGATTGATGGCTTATGGCTGCGCGCCGCGCTGAGCGGTGAGCCGTTTAAGCCGGTGGTGGCCCGCACACTGACGACCCAATTCATCCGTCAGCAACTGGCTGGCGAGCACGAATAACGGAAGGAGAAACCATGTCCCGATTCACCGAGCAGAAACTCTACATTGATGGCGCTTACGTTGCCGCGGCGTCTGGCGAGACGTTCCAGACGATCAACCCGGTCAACGGCGAAGTGCTGGCAGAGGTGCACGCTGCCGGCCAGCAGGATGTCGATCGCGCCGTTGTCGCCGCCCGTAAAGGCCAGAAAGTCTGGGCCGCGATGACCGCAATGGAGCGTTCACGCATTCTGCGCCGCGCCGTCGATATTCTGCGTGAGCGCAACGATGAACTGGCTGAGCTGGAGATGCTGGATACCGGTAAACCGCTGAGCGAAACCGCCAGCGTCGACATTGTTACCGGTGCTGACGTGCTGGAGTACTACGCCGGGCTGGTGCCGGCCCTTGAAGGCCAGCAGATCCCGCTGCGCGATACCGCTTTCGTCTACACCCGCCGCGAACCGCTGGGCGTGGTGGCCGGTATCGGTGCCTGGAACTATCCGATTCAGATTGCGCTGTGGAAATCAGGACCGGCGCTGGCGGCCGGTAACGCGATGATTTTCAAACCCAGCGAAATCACGCCGCTTACCGCCCTGAAACTGGCGGAGATTTACACCGAAGCGGGCCTGCCGGACGGCGTGTTCAACGTGCTGCCAGGCATCGGTTCGGTCACCGGCCAATTGCTGACCGAACATCCCGGCATCGACAAAGTGTCGTTCACCGGTGGTGTTGTCAGCGGCAAAAAAGTGATGGCCAACGCAGCCGGTTCAACCCTGAAAGAGGTCACCATGGAGCTGGGCGGCAAATCACCGCTGATCATCTTTGATGACGCCGATCTCGATCTGGCGGCTGACATCGCCATGATGGCCAACTTCTACAGCTCGGGCCAGGTCTGCACCAACGGTACCCGGGTATTTATCCCGACCAGACTGCAGGCGGCGTTCGAAGCCAAAATCAGCGAGCGCGTGGCCCGCATCCGGGCGGGCGATCTGCGTAAGCCAGAGACCAACTTTGGCCCGATGGTCAGCTTCAGTCATCGCGATAACGTGATGCGCTACATCGAATCAGGCATTGCCGAAGGTGCACGCCTGCTGTGCGGCGGAAAACGTCTGACCGGTGGCGAGTTCGATCAGGGCGCCTGGGTGGCACCCACGGTGTTCACCGACTGCCGCGATGAGATGAAGATCGTCCGTGAAGAGATCTTCGGACCGGTGATGTCGATTCTGAGCTACGACAGCGAAGAAGAAGTGATCCGCCGCGCTAACGACACCGACTTTGGTCTGGCTGCCGGTCTGGTCACCCAGGACCTGAACCGGGCGCACCGCGTGATTCATCAGATTGAAGCCGGCATTTGCTGGATCAACACCTGGGGTGAATCGGCAGCGGAAATGCCGGTTGGCGGCTACAAGCACTCCGGGATTGGACGCGAAAATGGCCTGATGACGCTGCAGAGCTACACCCAGGTGAAGTCAGTGCAGGTTGAGCTGTCGCGTTTTCAGTCGGTATTTTAATCAATAAAACCTGAGGAACGATGAATGGAATTTGATTACATCATTATTGGAGCCGGATCCGCAGGGAACGTTTTGGCCACCCGTCTGACCGAGGACAGCAACGTCAATGTACTGCTGCTGGAAGCGGGCGGCCCGGATTATCGATTTGATTTCAGGACCCAGATGCCTGCGGCACTGGCCTATCCATTGCAGGGAAAACGCTATAACTGGGCCTACGAAACTGAGCCAGAGCCTTACATGAACAATCGCCGCATGGAGTGTGGTCGCGGCAAAGGCCTGGGCGGTTCGTCACTGATTAATGGCATGTGCTACATCCGCGGCAACGCCATGGATCTGGATAACTGGGCCACCGCGCCTGGGCTGGAGCACTGGAGCTATCTTGACTGCCTGCCCTACTATCGCAAAGCGGAAACCCGCGATATCGGTCCGAATGACTTCCACGGCGGTGACGGCCCGGTATGCGTAGCGACGCCGAAAGCCGGCAATAACGTGCTGTTTGAAGCGATGATCGAAGCGGGTGTTCAGGCCGGTTATCCGCGCACTGACGACCTCAACGGTTTCCAGCAGGAAGGTTTTGGTCCGATGGACCGCACCGTGACGCCGCAGGGACGCCGTTCCAGCACCGCCCGTGGCTATCTTGACCAGGCAAAAGGCCGGCCGAACCTGAAGATCATTACCCATGCCACTACCGACCGCATCGTGTTTGACGGTAAGCGTGCCGTCGGCGTGGAGTATCTGCAGGGTGACAGCAATAGCATCCATAAAGTCACGGCCCGCCGCGAAGTGCTGCTGTGCGCCGGTGCTATCGCCTCTCCGCAAATCCTGCAACGTTCCGGTGTCGGCTCACCGGAACTGCTGAAGCAGTTTGATATTCCGCTGGTACACGACCTGCCGGGCGTCGGAGAGAACCTGCAGGACCATCTGGAGATGTATCTGCAGTACGAATGTAAAGAACCGGTGTCGCTCTACCCGGCGCTGAAATGGTGGAACCAGCCGAAAATCGGTGCCGAGTGGATGTTCAACGGCAGCGGGATTGGTGCCAGCAACCAGTTCGAAGCAGGCGGCTTTATCCGCAGCCGTGAAGAGTTCAGCTGGCCGAATATTCAGTACCACTTTCTGCCGGTGGCGATTAACTACAACGGTTCAAACGCGGTCGATGCGCACGGCTTCCAGTGTCACGTCGGCTCAATGCGCTCACCGAGCCGCGGCCATGTCCGGCTGAAGTCACGCGATCCACGTCGTCATCCGGCGATTCTGTTTAATTACATGTCACACGAGCAGGACTGGCATGAATTCCGCGATGCGATTCGTATTACGCGCGAGATTATTAATCAGCCCGCGCTGGATAAATATCGCGGCCGTGAGATCAGCCCAGGGCTGGAGTGCCAGACCGACGAACAGCTGGATGAGTTTGTGCGTAACCATGGCGAAACCGCTTATCACCCGTGCGGCACCTGTAAAATGGGTAACGACGAGATGTCGGTGGTCGACGGTGAAGGCCGGGTGCATGGCCTGCAAGGGTTACGTGTGGTCGATGCGTCGATCATGCCACTGATCATCACCGGCAACCTCAACGCCACCACCATCATGATTGGCGAGAAGATTGCCGATCTGATCCGTGGCCGCGATCCGCTGCCGCGCAGCACCGCCCGCTATTACGTTGCCGGCGATGCCCCGGTGCGTAAGGTCGCGCAGCGCGCTGACTAATCGGTGACGTTGTCACATAACCACAGCCGGGCACGTTGTTGCCCGGCTGTTTTTTATATTCACCTCTCATTAACACATTCATCCTGATTACGCTGTTGTTGCCTTGCGATAGACCTAAATGAAGCCGAAACGAAGCATAATCTGCTATTGATTTCCAGTCAGGCGAAATGCTATAAATCTGGCGTGTTTATAACCGGAGGCACTATTCGTCCACTGATGAGAAGCAACAATGTGGATGCGTCGTTAATATTATGAGCAGAATGTTCATTTCAATCCCTGTCACTTTTACCACTTCCCTCTCTGGCTGGAACGCCGCCGATCAACACTGGCGTAGCGCCCTGTAGTCCCTTTTCCGCTTCGACATCTCTTTTGAATCTGCTGACACGTTGTGTGATGCAGGCACTGTTATCGTTGCTGGAGAAAAACCATGCGTGCATGGATCTTATTATCACTCGCTATTGTTACTGAAATTATCGGCACCCTGTTTATGAAATGGTCCAGCCTCAACGGCAGCCAGTCGGGCTACCTGATGATGCTGGGCATGATTGCCTGTTCTTATATATTCCTGAGTTTTGCGATTAAACGTATCGCGCTAGGCGTGGCGTACGCGCTGTGGGAAGGGATTGGCATCATGCTGATTACCCTGTTCAGCGTGCAGCTGTTTGGCGAAAGCCTGTCAGTACTGAAACTCTGTGGCCTGATGACGCTGGTGGTCGGCATCGTGCTGATTAAAACCGGCACCCGCGCAACGCCGGAGGTGAATCATGGTCATCGCTGATCTGATTCACGCCGCATGGCTGGCGCTGGCTATCGTGCTGGAGATTGCCGCCAACATCTTCCTCAAATACTCCAATGGTTTTAAGAAACCGCTGTACGGCGTGCTCTCGCTGGCCAGTGTGCTGCTGGCCTTTAGTGCGCTGGCGCAAGCGGTAAAAGGTATCGATTTATCGGTGGCCTATGCGGTCTGGGGTGGTTTTGGGATTATCGCCACTGTCGCCGCTGGCTGGGTATTATTTGGCCAGCGTCTGAACAAAAAAGGCTGGGCCGGATTAACCCTGCTGCTGGCCGGTATGATCCTGTTAAAGCTGGCCTGATCGGCCATCTCAATCAGTGATATTTATTAAGGGTGTGCCATGGCACGCCCTTAACTTCCTGTGCTTACCCGCCCTGTTTCGGTTGCTTTTTCCCTCTTACCTGTGCTCGGAATCTTCTTACTTTTGTAAAGGCCCGTTTACATATTTGTTGCCTTAAGGCTTAGTGAGCGCCGAAGGTCGGATAAAAACGAGGAATAGTTATGTCTGCAACACGAGGTTGGTCTACGGAGCTGGAGGGATTACGCGGCATCGCTTCTCTCTGGGTATTAGTTGGCCATATCAGCTTACTGGTTCATTGCCATATCACGCTTATTTCATCCCCTGGCATTGGGGTCGATCTGTTTATTCTGTTATCGGGTTATCTGATGGCGAAAAACTACGTCGAGCGTCAGCAGAAAGAGCCGTGGCAGAGCACAGAGACCATTAAGAAGTTCTGGATCCGACGCTTCTTCCGCATCGCGCCGCTCTACTATCTGCTGTTAATCATCGCCCTGTTTTACGGCCCGTGGTTTGGCGAAATGCGTGACACCATTGCCCATTTCTACTCCGGCACCGCGACTGAGTCATCGCGTTACACCGACCAGTCCCTGACCAATATTCTCACCCACTTCAGTTTCCTGTTTGGCCTGTTGCCGGAGTATGGCTTCAATACCGTGCTGCCAGACTGGAGTATTGGGCTGGAGATGCAGTTCTACCTGCTGTTCCCGTTCATCATGCTGGTGACGCTGCGCTTTGGCTATGCAGCTTCGCTGATTGGCATTATGGCGCTGTGCTGCGCCGGACGTTATCTGCTGGCGGATTATTATGAAGCCTTCGAGATGCCGTCGATGATCCTGATTAAGCTCAACATGTTCCTCTCGGGTATGTTGCTGGCCGAAGCGATTCGCCGTAAATCGCTGCTCTACGTGGCTTATGCGCTACTGGGCCCGGTCGCCAGCGTGGCGATAGGACTGGAAGCGATTAAGCTGCAGGTGATTATGGAAGCGCTGATGATCGTCGGGATGACCGCCATCCTGTGGCAATATCAGGAAAACAGCCTGATGGCACGACTGATTATGCTGCCGCGTAAGCTGCTGAATAACCGTCTGAGCACCTGGCTGGGCGACGTGTCGTTTTCGGTTTACCTGCTGCATCTGCTGATTGTTATCCCGCTGATCGCCCTGCTGCTCACCCATACCGACATCGAATTCAAAAGCGATCTGGTGCGTTTCCTGACCGTTTGCGTTACTGCTATTCCGGTGACCTACGCGCTGGCGTCGCTGCTGTATAAATATGTTGAGAAGCCCGGTATTCAGATCGGCAAACGCGTTCTGAAACCTAAGCTGGCGAACCAGGCAGGCTAATCGCTATTGAATCGCATCTGCATCGAGCCCCCTCTGCGGGGCTTTTTTTTTGCCTGAAGCCCGGCCCGCGTCTGCACTCGCCGCACCCTGGCAGCCTTGCGCTACACTTTTCCCGATACCCCATGACAGATCAACAAAGGAGAGACTATGAGCGTTCAGCACCTGCTGCTTTCCAGCGACGGTGGTCATCTGATTATCGAGGCTGATGAGTTGGAAACTGAGCTGGTGATCCCACCGCACCTGCGCACCGCTAGCGGCGGTGAAGCGGACGGTGATACCGGTCATCGGGTTGCCGTAACCCGGCACTACTGTAAAGGGCGCTATTACGCTGTAGCGCTGGATCGCCATGCGGCCAGCAATGAAATCGATGATGTGATCGATCTGCTGCATCCGGCGCCCATCGATTAGCGGGCTGCAGCTGTGTGCAGTCCAGCTGGAATAAGTGGCACATTTTAATCTTGAGACAGAGGACGATTATGCAGAATAAGAAGTGGTTCGTTTCATATGTGATTAAGCCAAAAGGTGAGGATCACGTAACCGCGCATGCTTTCATTGAGGGCAATGAGGTTGAAGAGGCGCTGGAGGCGTATATGTTTGAGATTAAGAAGAACATGGAGCTGCAAACCGAAGAGATTACCCTGCTCTCCGTCAGCCTGGTGTAAACCGGCCTGATGAATTAACCTCGCTGCTGCGGGGTTTTTTCTGGCTGACGGGCAGCTGCAGTGCTGCCGATCGGATTCGGTACCCTTGTTAATGAGTAAGCCCTGCTGATAACACCTTGCTGATTATTTTGTGTTCTGACAGTGTGCCTCGCAACGGGCATTTGATTGATTATATTTATCAGAAGACGAGTTTCCCTGGTGCAAAGCTCTGTTACTTAGTTGGATACGGCCATGAGTGATCGAACCCGGTCGATGATAAAACGCCAGTGACCGCAAGGTAAGCCAGCACCAGCATGAACAGCACAACTGCTGTTATTTCAATGCTTTTTATCCAGTGATGTTTCGCCATAAATATCCCTCTTTGCGTTGTGTGTATTAGTTACTTCCCCTTCACATTATAATGTTACCGGTAAAGTGCAAGTCAGAGACACATCAGGAAACATAAAGCAGAACTTATTAATCATTGAAGGATACTGATGAGGCTGATGAGGCTGATGAGGTTTGATGAATGACTGCCCGGCCCTGCGTTATCACGCTCCAGGCGTAAAAAAGCCCGCACTGCGCGGGCTTAAATTCGGGATTGCTGGTGCTGATCAGGCGGACTGATTGGTAAAGTCGATCACCATTCTTCCGCGAATTGTTCCCTGAATCATCTCATCAAAGATGGTATTGATCTCGCTGATCTTCCTTTTGGTGACTTTAGGCACCACTTTTCCTTCAGCAGCAAACTGGAAAGCTTCTGCCAGATCGTTACGCGTTCCGACCAGCGAGCCGACCACCTGAATGCCATCAAGTACCAGTCGCGGAATATTCAGGCTCATCTCTTCAGGCGGCAGCCCGACAGCCACCACCCGACCACCGGCTCTGACCGCGTCCACGGCCGAGTTAAATGCCGCTTTGGCAACGGCAGTGACTACCGCTGCATGTGCACCACCGGTTTTTTCCTGAATGATTGCGGCCGCATCTTCAGTGGCGGAGTTAACCACCAGATCGGCACCCATCTGTTTCGCCAGTTCAAGCTGACCATCGCTGATATCGATGGCGATCACTTTGGCGTTAAAAACATTCTTCGCGTACTGTAATGCGAGGTTGCCCAATCCGCCGAGGCCGTAGATCGCAATCCACTGACCCGGTTTAACCTCTGATACTTTCACTGCCTTATAGGTGGTGACGCCAGCGCAGGTAACACTGCTGGCGGCGTAAGGGTCAAGACCTTCAGGCACTTTAACCGAATAATCCGCTACCACAATGCACTCTTCAGCCATGCCGCCGTCAACGGTATAACCGGCATTCACCACATCGCGACAGAGTGTTTCATTTCCTGAATTACAGTATTCGCAGTGGCCGCAGCCTTTGAAGAACCACGCCACGCTGGCGCGATCGCCCGGCTTAAGCGAGGTGACATCGGGCGCCACTTCCTCAACGATACCAATACCCTCATGCCCGAGCGTCACGCCCGTTTTATCGCCAAAATCACCGTTTTTGACGTGCAGATCGGTATGGCAAACTCCGCAGCACTCCATCCGCAACCGTGCCTCGCCATTCTTCAGCGGGCGCAGAGTTTTCTCTACAACATCAACCTGGTGCTCACGCGTAGCAATTGCAGCCTTCATAAACATACCTCCCTTTGATTAAGCCTTAAGGATAAGCCAAACGCCAGTGATCACAAGTTTGCTGGCGGGCTGAGAGTGGCGGCGTTGAGGGGTTGTTCAGGTAAAGCTGCTTGTGATTGATTAACGCGCAGAACTTCTGCGCCTATCAGTCATAAACCCGATCAGCAGCTGTTGAATACACGCTGAATTAAGGCGGCACAGGTTCCGGCAGAGTAGAACAGAAGGCATTAGCATGAGATTAACTGGTTGATTTTACTAAATTAATTATTGCGAAACACCAACCAAAAAAAGACCGAATAATATTAATAACAATTTAAATCATAAAGTTATAGTGGTAAGTGGCGATGATATGGCGGCATCGCCAGCGCTGATCATAAATACAGTAATTGCTAAAATGCAGTCACTGATAGAAATATGTTTTTCTGTGCCAATAAAGATACTTAGCATTGCTTGGATTAATTAAGAATTTCCTTTCAGGATCAATGCCTAACCTTTCTAAAATGTCAGTTCCCCGTAATTTATCCGAAACGAGCATTTGACCATTATCTTTGAAGCTTATAAAGCCTCTATCAAAAAGAACATCAATACTGGCGGATAGAAGTAAGCCATTTCCAGGATCTAATCTTTCCTGATTCGTTGAGTCTTTCCAAGGTTTAATATGACTCGCTCTCAACAAATCAGGAAGCTCAATTCCAGTTACAATACATTTTTTATGTAATACAATTACATCCTGCCTAAACTTACCCTGCCCTATTCTTGCATCGACAAGCTGTTGGCGCTCGGTCACAGGAATGTTTATATTTTCTTCAATTTCTGAAATGTCTTTATTTATCTCACTTATCTCAACATCATTTTTTTGTACATCAGGAACTGCTTTATCAATAATTTCAAAACCCAATTTTTTCAAAATCTCAAAACACGGCGTGCTATTACCACCTGAAAACTCGTCTGAAAACAATGGCCTGTTTATTACTTTGGCTGCTGCGAAGCCAAATATAACCTTTGGCGCAAATAGTTCAAGTCCATACTTAAGATCATAAGTTGATGATTGCTGATATTTATAATGCGATTTATTCAATGTGTTATAGCTTTTTATAACATTCAAAACATCACTTCGTTTAAGTTCAACTAGCAGTTCAGCAAGGTTATGCACTCGGTTGTTCAAACCTTTTTTCAATGCAACTGCTTTACCATTAGATAAAAAAACGCCTGCTCTTGAGAGTAAAAAATTAGCCACATTAGCTGGGATATTAGAGCAGTAACCCTCTTGGGATTTTCCTTCAGAAGTTATTGGTGAGTACTTTATTTTTTTATTATCCACCAAATACTCTTTGTGCTCTAAAATCGAAACGGGATTTTCCAATTTAAAATGCTTAAACTTTACTCTCCATAGTTCGCCTTCCTTATCTTCACTATATATAACTGAGCTTTCTGTAACTCCAATATATGAAATTATTCCTTTGGAGCAGAAGAATAACACATCTCCTTTTCTTATATCCTTGACTGATTCCCTATAATAACTGTAATTTACAGAGGGCCGCGAGTTAATGTAGCCCTCTTCCAATTCTTTAAGCTGAGATTTCGGTTTTTGTGTGATCCAGAAATAATCCATCTTAATGCACCTCCAATTTAAAAGTTGTTTTTATTTTTCATGCTATCAATCCATTGAAACATTAGCAGAACAAGCCTGAATGAAAATCGCAATTCACATTAATTATAAGTCAGTGTTAACACCACTTTACCAGCAGCTTTTATTTCCTCGACGCCACATGTAAAATTATTGCCCTTACCTGTCACGTTTAACTTTCGGCCCGGCAATAGTGCTATATCATAGATATCATATTTATCATCAATGCCAATTAGCCAGCGGCCATTACTTATGTCTTTAACACTCTGGTCTACTATCCATGCCTCGACGTTACCTGAAATAAATATTGGTTCAATAATTGGTTGTTTAATGAAGCTAAAATCTGCTAACCAAGTCCCGCTATCAATCAACACACCTGCTGCCAAATTCTTATGCGGGATCTCATGACCACTTAAATCTTTAAGACAATTGTTGTGATGCTTACCCTTCCCTGTAGCGAGCCACTCTAATGAGGCACCTGTATCGAGTGCACAAGTCACTACTACATCTCCAGGAAAATAATTTCTGCGCACCCATGTACTGACTGTGCCGGATGATATGCCAAGCAGGTCGCAGAGTTGCTTCTGAAGCGTAAAGCCATAAGCATCCATGATCCGACGTAGTACAGGCTTGCCGCCGTTTGAAGTTATCTCGCTATAAAGAGCCTCGCCTTTTGGAGCATTAGGTTCATTTTCAAATTTTGCTTTTGCAAGTTCACCCGTTACTAGCCATTGCAAATCGGCGCCAGTGTCCAACGCGCACTTGATTATTGAGTTTCCTGGAACACTATCACGCTGCGTCCAGCCACTAATGTTGTTTGCTGGAATTTCAAGGGCTGCTGCAAGGTCTTTCTGCGTGCTAACACCATAAGAAGACATCAATCTTTCGAGAATCTGAGCGCTACCGCTTTTCTCTGCAATCATAAAAACACCAAAAAGTGATAAATAATCATTTACCAAATCGTCTTTACGATCTAAAGTGCATTCACACCATATGAAACACGATAGAACAAAACGGACCAAAGGAGATATTGCGTTATGCATACTGAAAATGCAAACAGCCAGAACGCATTTGACTTAGTGCAATCTAAAGATTTTATTGCCAATGTCGCAGCGATTTTGATGCCAGCCATCAGTGACGCGGTAAACGACGCTGTAAACAAAGCCGTCACGCTCGCCACATCCCCAACCATGTCTAAGCAGGACTTTGCTGCAGCCAACCGCATCAGCCTGTCTGTGCTGGAGAAATGGATTGCTAATGGCGTTGTCTTACTTGCCCCTACTCCATCTTTCACCTACACGCAGAACCGCACTAATCGTAAGACCGGCGAAGTGGTAGAAACCACCATGACGAAACATGGCAATCCGCTTATCAATGTTGCTGCATGGCGTGAGAAGAACCGCCAACAAGCAATCAAATGCCGCTATATCAAACCATAACTTGATTTTGCAAGTTAAGAGGGATCTGAGCATGTTTGATTTCAAGGTTTCTACCCATACCCATTACGACGATGCATGTCGCAAATTCGCATTAGCTCACAACATGGAAGACGTTGCGAAACAATGCGGCATTCGTGCGCAAACCCTGCGTAATAAGCTGAATCCAGACCAGCCGCATCAGCTTACCGTCTTAGAAGTTTTAGCTCTTACCGATGTCACTGAGGATGCAACGTTAGTTGATGGTCTGCTGGCGCAAATCCAGTGCCTCCCCTGCGTGCCAGTAAATGAAGTCGCTAATGAGAAGTTTCCCCTGTATGTCATGAAGGCTACTGCAGAAGTGGGCCAGTTGGCAGCTGGCGCAATCTCTAAAGAACCTATGACAGCCAACTATAAACGTGGCCTGCTGCAAAACGTTAATAGCGGTATTCGCTGCTTAACACTGGCCGCAATGGCAGTACAGGCACGTATTCAGGCTAACCCGGCACTGTCCTCAACTGTCGATGCTATGAGCGGCATCGGTGCATCATTTGGCATGAGTTGAGGGGTAATCATGATCTCATTGGCAGCAAGGCTTAAACGCCAAAGCCCATCCATGTCATACGGACACGGCTGGATCATGGGAGAAAACGGTAAGCGCTGGAATCCAGTAACGCCGTCAGCTTCAGAAGTCAAAGCACAGGCATTACCCAAGAGGAGCAAATCATGGCTATCGAAGGCGATTCCATGCTGGTCGAACTGACAGCCGGTCAACGTGTTGCCGCGTTGAATCAAGTAGCTCTGCTTCGGGCTCAACTAATGGGCAGTAATTGCGAAAAAGATGTAGCCCGTTTTATTGCTGAAATGCGCGATGTTACTGACAGCAATTATCAGGATAACAAACGTGCTTTGAGTGCCATTTTCTTTCTGGCAAACATCGGTAAAGACCGGCACTCAGCCGATTTTACTGATCTCACTACTGATGAACGAAACGCACTGATTCGCGCAATGAACCACCTGAAAGCTGTTGTAAGTTTGTTTCCCAAACGAATGACTCTTTCTAACTAAATAACCTAAGCAATTAATTGGCGTAAACCCGCCGGGATTCACTTTGCCTGAATAAAGGAAAATCACATGCTGAATAAATTATCTGGTACCACTAAGCTGGGTTCCTATATTGAACTCGATATGATGCTGAATGATGCGCGTCGCGAAGAACGCCGCGGTCGTGCTGATCTCATGATATCCCGCCTTAACATCCTAGCCTCGAAAATTCGCCGCGAAGAATTAACCCATACCGAAGCTGCCGAGCTACTTAATCAGGAAGCGGAAAAAATTCAGGCTCAGATTGAGGAGGCGCACTAATGGCTGACTCAATGGACATCGTGCAGCAGCGCACCGATGAAATGCTGGCTCGAAATATCGCCAATATCGTCAATCGCGCGCCTGCTATAAGCGCCTCATTTTGTGAAGACTGTGATGCCCCAATTTCTGAAAAGCGCCGGCGCGCGTATCTGGGTGTAACTCGCTGCGTTTCCTGCCAAGAAATTGAGGAACATCGCAGTAAACACCGGCAGGGTAATTCCTGATGCATGAGGAATTTGCTTACCCGTGGAATGCTCCACGGGAAGCCATCGCCAGCCCCTATCCCACCTATGAGGAAATGCACAGCCGCAGTCAGATGATTGCGGCTTTAGTGCGTGCGCAGGAGCTGCTCGTTATGCAGCCTGCTCTGATACAACTCAACGTTAAACGCCGCATCAGCGATCTAGAAAAGACGCAGGGAACAGCCCGCGCCAATGCGTACTTAGCAAAGACATTTGTTGAGCGCACATTGCCACGCGTTGAAACCGTTAACGCTCAATATCGTGTCGGGGTAATGAAGGGGAGCACATTAAAGTTACTCGGCGGTAACGCAACTGAGCGTGACAATGCGGCTGTAGCAGGTGGTCAGCTTTTCAATCTAATGCGCCGCTTCAACCGACTGCCTGACATGGCGCGCGCCGACGTTGATCTACTGGCCGGAGATGTGGCTAATTTCATTCTCGCCGAGCTGGTACAGGCACATGCGCAGGCCAGCGATGAGTCAGATTACAAATATACGCACCGCGTTTACATGACCGCCGCCACCATCACCCGTGAGCTGAGCCAGACGCCGCCATTATGGGATAAAGTCACGTCACGACTGTTTGACCCGGAGGAAGTTACCCCGGCGATCATGCGTATGCAGACGGAAAAATGGTGGAAAGGCCGACTGCGTCGCGTGGCTGCATCATGGCGTGAACATCTTCAAATTGCCCTGGCTAACGTCTGCAAGAAGCATACCCCCTACGCCAGCAGCATGACCGTTTCAGAGTGGCGCGAGCAGAAGCGACGCACCCGTGAATTTCTGAAGGGAATGGAGCTGGAAGACGAGGAAGGCAACCGCATCAGCCTGATCGAGAAATACGACGGCAGTGTGGCCAACCCGGCGATCCGCCGCTGCGAGCTGATGACCCGCATTAGGGGCTTCGAAAACATCTGCAATGAAATGGGCTTTATAGGCGAGTTCTACACACTGACAGCCCCGTCATGCTATCACGCCACAATCAAAACCGGGCATCG
This sequence comes from Pantoea sp. PGP6, assembly GCF_053474785.1. Taxonomy (NCBI): domain Bacteria; kingdom Pseudomonadati; phylum Pseudomonadota; class Gammaproteobacteria; order Enterobacterales; family Erwiniaceae; genus Pantoea; species Pantoea sp. PGP6. Next base: position 1,873,308 of record NZ_JBQBMA010000001.1, on the reverse strand, counting down.
TAACCGCAAATGGAACGGTGCCAGCCCGGCCGACACGCAGCGTTATCTCTGCAGTGTCTGGCAGAAAATCCGCGCCAAGCTGCACCGCGAAGAAATTCGCATCTTCGGGATCCGCGTTGCTGAGCCTCATCATGATGCAACACCGCACTGGCACATGCTCATGTTTATTCGCCCGGAACAGGCTGAGCGTGTGCGCGAGATTATGCGCGACTACGCCTGGCAGGAAGACGGCAGCGAGCTGACAACCGACAAGGCCCGTAAGGCCCGCTTTCACGCCGAGGCTATCGACCCGGAGAAAGGCAGCGCGACGGGTTACGTTGCTAAATACATTTCAAAGAATATCGATGGCTATGCTTTGGACGGCGAGACGGACGACGAAAGCGGCAAAGACCTTAAGGAAACCGCCTCGGCCGTTTCCGCATGGGCGGCACGCTGGCATATCCGGCAATTCCAGTTTGTGGGCGGCGCGCCGGTCACGGTTTACCGCGAACTGCGCCGCATGGCTGACAGCGAAACCGCGCACGGCCTGAGCGTTGAGTTTGCCGCCGCGCATGACGCAGCTGATGCAGGAGACTGGGCCGGATACGTTAACGCGCAGGGAGGCCCGTTCGTGCGCCGCGACGAGCTGGCTGTGCGCACCTGGTATCAGGCAAGCGAAGACTTTAATGAATATGGTGAGGAAACCGTGCGCATCAAGGGCGTTTACGCAACTGAAGTTGGCGACAATACGCCAATTTTAACCCGTCTGACACAATGGAAGATTGTCCCGAAACGTGCCGTTGATTTGGGTTTTGAATTTAAGGACGCGCCCGCGTCCTCTCGGAGTTCTGTCAATAACTGTACGGAGCCAGGAGATTCTGAAGCTGCTATTGATTTCACAAAACCCCCTACTCGCGCCGAGTGTAGAAGGATTCTTAAGCGATTAAGAGAAAAGCCAGCGCAGGAGCAAACTGAGCCGGACAAATATCACTCTGAACTGAGTCATTGCGCAGAACGTGAGACGTTGAAAAAGAGTTTTTTTGAGATCTCCAGGTTAACACTGTCCGACGGTGAAGCTGTGCGCATGATGAAAGGTCACACGATCAAGGTTGGGGAGATTTCTTACTGGAGCGGTACAAGCGGCTATCTGTTCCATAGACGGTGCAAAGCACCTACACCCTTAAAGCGCTTCAATGCGCTTGCAAAAAAAAGAGGCATACATGTGTCTGATTAATAAAACGGCAGTCGGACTAATCTGAGCCGCGCGATTGTTTACGATTTTAGTTCATCATGATACTGTTTATACATACAGTACATTTTGACTAGAAGGAGTTAATCATTTGATGAACATAGATAATCTCAGTGAAACGATTGCACGCATTCAGTTCATTGCTGACGTATCGCTGATCGCACATTGCAAAGAAGATGAATTAAAAATGGCACTGTCGATGATCAGCGACATGGCAGGGACAATCGACACAGCTATTTTCGAAGCCGCTATTTACTGCCAAGCAGAATGATTAATTGCCCCTTCCCTACCGTTCACTAGCCACCTTTCAGGTGGCTTTTTGCCTCTGCATCAAAGTGCATATGCTTGCATGAATCCGCATGATCCAAATTGGATCGCTCAACGTGTGTGAAGCCAGTGCTGGCGCGTTAAGAGGTAACACATGCACATGCATGAAAAGCGATGCATGAAGCGGGCAGGCGTGGCGGGGATAGCATTGCGCGCGGGGTCAACTATGCTTGCTTTTAAACATTCAGCTCATAAATATTATTTGAGCTTGTAAATCCATAAGGTATGCTATCTACCTAGCTTCTAAATCAATATAGGTTAAGACAATGTCACAAAACGATAATTATGAATTGCAAATTCCCGATAATCAGCAAGAAGATGAAGATGATTTAGATAAAAAAATATCCTTTAAAGAATCTGTAGTCATGAATGCAGACTGGACTATTGAAACCATAAACAGTCAAATTAATAAGGGAAATATAAATTTACAGCCAAGTTTCCAAAGGCGCGGGGCTTGGGATGACACAAGGAAAAGCCGGCTACTTGAATCAATTATAGTTGGCATGCCAGTACCGAACATCGTATTGGCAGAGCAAAAAGAACATAGAGGTAGGTTCATTGTTATTGATGGAAAACAGCGGTTAATTACAGTCAACGAGTTTTTGGCGGGCGCTTTCCGTTTAAAGGGTTTGGATATAAGGCCTGAGCTTAATGGCTATAGTTACGATGAGTTACCAAGTGAAGATAAAGAATATTTAGACAATTCAACCTTACGCTCAACCGTAATAAGAAGCTGGCAGGATGAGAACTTTCTCTATGCTATTTTCTATCGACTAAATAGTGGTAGTCTTCCATTGTCACCTCAAGAACTTCGTAAGGCATTAATTGGTGGAAAACTGCTCGACGAAATTGAAGCTTATCTTTCGGAAAGTAATGAATATCATGCGCTTTTTGGAGAGAATCTCGATAAGCGAATGAGGGACTCAGAACTTGTATTACGTTTTATTGCCTATAATAATAATTTAGAAAACTATAGAGGGAACTTCAAAGAGTTTCTTGACAATGCGGTTAGTCACTATGAAAAAAATTGGGATGGTTTGCGTAATGAGATAGTTAATTCATTAGACTCATTAAACATGGCACTTTCAACCACCCAAAAGATATTCGGAGAAAATTCTTTTAAAAAGTGGTTAGGCACGCGATATGAACGTGTTATTAACAGAGCAATATTTGACTGTGTTGCCCGCTTCTTCAGTGATGGCCAGATCGCTACTGCAGCTGAACAACACGCAACTGCGGTTGAAGATGCTTTCAAAGACCTTTGCTTATCACAGGAATTTAGAGACTCTGTAGAGAAAACACCAAAAACTACTACTGCGACTCATACAAGAATTAACATGTGGGGAGAGTCATTAGCTTTGGTCCTTGGCAAGCAATATGATAGTGCATCTCAAAGGATTTTGTAATGCAAAAAGCCAGCCCAAAATTTAATGAAATGACAAAAAGAGTCAAAAAGTTAAAGGGTAAGTATATGGCTCGCCAGATAAAAAAGGAGCTTGCGAACCCTTTAACTTATCAGCACGATCCATTACACATGGCCGCTTATAGATTACTGGTGCATGCAGAGCTTGAGGAGTATATCGAAGATAAAGCGCTTGAGACATTAAGCGCTATTAAATTAGATGTTGCTTCAAATGGTTTTGCAACCACTCATCTGAGGAACATTTTAGCCATCGCAAAACAAGTTGAGGTTCCACTTGCAATTAATGAGCCTTATGATGAAGTTGATTTCAAAAAAGTAGTATCAAGCATAATAAGTGAAGCTGAAAAAGCGGTTTCAAAGAACAATGGAATTAAACGCGATTCATTTCTGAAGTTGGCTTTATTTGCCGGTCATGAACTCGCCTCAATAGATACACTTCTGATCAGTAGCATGAATACCTACGGGAAAAATCGAGGCTCGGTTGCTCATAGAGGGCCACGGCATGTATCTAATTTTCTATCTCCATCGGCTGAAGTAAACGATGCTGAAAACATAATTGATCGGCTTTGTTGAATAAATAAGATTTCTTGCGAACGACCCTGTAGCTGGCTGGATTTTCAGGCAATACGCACGCTTTCTGGCATCCCAGCCTTTGTCATCCTGTTCAACGCACGCACCATGGCCATAGCTTCCGCTACCTGACCATCGTAGTCACGCAGCGTCAGTGAATCTCCCAACAACTGCTTCATTCTGTACATTGCCGTTTCCGCTATCGAGCGACGGTTATATTCCGTTGTCCATTTCCACCGTGCATTGCTTCCGCTCAGCCGCTGATTAGCAACGGCACGGTTGCGGTCTGCGTACTCACCGGGCCAGTAACCTGCTCCTTTTCGGGGAGGAATAAGCGCGCTGATTTTTTTGCGGCGCAGTTCATCGTGACAGAGCCGGGTATCGTAAGCCCCGTCTGCCGCGGCTGCCCTGATTTTTCTGTGAGTCTGCCGGATAAGGCCCGGGAAGGCTTCTGAGTCCGTGACGTTATTCAGCGACAGGTCTGCACAGACAACTTCATGTGTGTTGCTGTCAACAGCAAGATGCAACTTTCGCCAGATACGACGGCGCTCTTTGCCGTGCTTTCTGACTTTCCATTCGCCTTCACCAAAGACCTTCAGCCCGGTGGAATCAATCACCAGGTGTGCGATTTCACCCCGGGTGGACGTTTTGAAACTGACATTAACCGACTTTGCCCGCTTACTGACACTGGTGTAATCCGGGCAGCGCAACGGAACGTTCATCAGGGCAAAAATGGAATCAATAAAACCCTGCGCAGCCCGCAGGGTCAGCCGGAATACGCGTTTAATCACCAGAACGGTGGTGATGGCGAGATCAGAATAGCGCTGGGGCCTTCCTCGTGATGAAGGCGTTGCCGACTCATACCAGGCCTGAATCGCCTCATCATCCAGCCAGAAAGTGAGGGAGCCACGGTTGATGAGAGCTTTGTTGTAGGTGGACCAGTTGGTGATTCTGAACTTTTGCTTTGCCACGGAATGGTCTGTGTTGTCGGGAGGATGCGTGATCTGATCCTTCAACTCAGCAAAAGTTCGATTTATTCAACAAAGCCTAATTGATCTTTTGAGATTCCATTATTATGGGTTTTAATTAGAAAGCCATCCTAAGATGGCTTTTTTATTAAACTAAAAGCAGTACCTTTTGAAACCTATGATTTCTTCTCCAACCCAATGATTTAATTCTTTAAATCGCTCCTGCAACGGCGTCAGCTCATTACGCACAAACACCTGCGACGCCTTCACCACATCCCCAAACCCGCCGTTGTTGTCGGGAATAATCCCCATCATCTGCGGCGGCACGCGGTGCGCGCGGCTTTGTTGAATAAATAAGATTTCTTGCGAACGACCCTGTAGCTGGCTGGATTTTCAGGCAATACGCACGCTTTCTGGCATCCCAGCCTTTGTCATCCTGTTCAACGCACGCACCATGGCCATAGCTTCGGCTACCTGACCATCGTAGTCACGCAGCGTCAGTGAATCTCCCAACAACTGCTTCATTCTGTACATTGCCGTTTCCGCTATCGAGCGACGGTTATATTCCGTTGTCCATTTCCACCGTGCATTGCTTCCGCTCAGCCGCTGATTAGCAACGGCACGGTTGCGGTCTGCGTACTCACCGGGCCAGTAACCTGCTCCTTTTCGGGGAGGAATAAGCGCGCTGATTTTTTTGCGGCGCAGTTCATCGTGACAGAGCCGGGTATCGTAAGCCCCGTCTGCCGCGGCTGCCCTGATTTTTCTGTGAGTCTGCCGGATAAGGCCCGGGAAGGCTTCTGAGTCCGTGACGTTATTCAGCGACAGGTCTGCACAGACAACTTCATGTGTGTTGCTGTCAACAGCAAGATGCAACTTTCGCCAGATACGACGGCGCTCTTTGCCGTGCTTTCTGACTTTCCATTCGCCTTCACCAAAGACCTTCAGCCCGGTGGAATCAATCACCAGGTGTGCGATTTCACCCCGGGTGGACGTTTTGAAACTGACATTAACCGACTTTGCCCGCTTACTGACACTGGTGTAATCCGGGCAGCGCAACGGAACGTTCATCAGGGCAAAAATGGAATCAATAAAACCCTGCGCAGCCCGCAGGGTCAGCCGGAATACGCGTTTAATCACCAGAACGGTGGTGATGGCGAGATCAGAATAGCGCTGGGGCCTTCCTCGTGATGAAGGCGTTGCCGACTCATACCAGGCCTGAATCGCCTCATCATCCAGCCAGAAAGTGAGGGAGCCACGGTTGATGAGAGCTTTGTTGTAGGTGGACCAGTTGGTGATTCTGAACTTTTGCTTTGCCACGGAATGGTCTGTGTTGTCGGGAGGATGCGTGATCTGATCCTTCAACTCAGCAAAAGTTCGATTTATTCAACAAAGCCGGTGCGCGCTTAACAGGTCGTCGCGGCTGGCCTTCTTGATGTTAAAGAAATCGTCTTTCGTCGCGACTTCACTTAGCGGCAGGATCTTGATGCCGTCCGGCTTACCGTTAGGCGCGTACATAAACAGGTTGCGGAAGTTACCCAGCCCTTTCGTGTCGCGCATCGCCTGGCGCATCCGGTCAACGTCGCTGCTGCTCTGCGCCGCGTCGGTCATATACAGGATGTAACCGGCGTGCGCGCCGTTCTGATAATACTTGCGGCGGAACAGAGTCGCCGCCTCATTCAGCCAGGCGGAATTAAGCGCGCTGAGGTATTCCGGCAGGCCGTAAAGCTCCTGATTGATATCCGGCTCCAGCAGGTGAAACACGCTGCCGGCCGAAAACTCATGCGGCTCTTTCCAGTCGTTAACAAACCAGTAAACGCCGTCCTTCACTCCCCTGCGGGTAAATTTGGCCGGGGTGGTTTCAAGGCGCAGCGGTTTACCCAGGCTATTGCGACGCAGCTCGGCGAAGGCGTTGCCGAAGACCAGATAATCCAGCGCAAACTTGCTGAACTCCTGCTGACTCATCATCGGGTGCGGGATAAAGGTCGAGGCCAGAATGTTGCGCTTTACGTAAATCGGTGAGCTGTGATGCACAGCCGAGCGCAGGCTCTTAGCCAGCCCGCTAAAGCTGACCGGCGGCTCAAACCAGCGCCCGTTACCGATGCACTCGGCGTAATCCAGAATGTCGCGCTTATCCATGACCGGCGTCGGATCGCCAAAGGTAAACGCCTCGGCGTGCTGCTGCGGTGCGGTTGCCTGTACCGGCTGCGCGGTGGCGGTGTGAGCCTTGCGGCCTCTGCGTTTGCTCATCAATAAAATTCCAGAATAGAGGGGTTAGCTCCGCCGCTGGCTGCGGTGAGCGGTTCGTTTAACAGTGCGTGCATGATTGCCCAGGCGACGTCGGCATGGCTGGCCTCTTCGCTGCGGCTCGCCTCATAGGTTGAGCGGTTGCCGCTGGCCGTCATGGTTTTGCGGATAGCCATAAACGACTGCGTGATATCCGTCGCCCCGGCGTCATACTCAAGCCGCCCGCTGCTGATGGTGTCTTTCGCCTTCAGCACCATTGCGGTTTTCACTTCCGGTGAGTATTTGATTTCGCGCGCGGCCGGGTAAAACTGGCGTACCAGCTGGAAAACACCCTGACCGATGCCGGTGGCATCCACGCCGATATATTCCACGGTGTATTTTTTGGTTAAATCCTCGATAGATTTCGCCTGCGCGGCAAAGTCCATGCCCCGCCACTGGTGACGCTCCAGCACGCGGAACTTACCGCCCGAAACGAGTGGCGGTGCGATTACCGCACAGCCTGCGCTGTCGCCGGTGTGCGACGGGTCATACCCGATCCAGACCGGCCGGTATGCAAACGGGCGCGGCAGGTACGGGTTAAAGTCTTCCCACTCTTCCAGGCTGTCGATCATGCAGCTCTGCAGCTCGGCGAACGGGAACACGCTCGCGGCGTCGTCGACAAACTCACACATCAGCAGGTTCTGATATTCCGCCGGGCTGTATTCAAGCTGCAGCTGGTCAATATCGAACAGGTTGCAGCCGCCGGTCAGCGCATCCTCAACCGTCACAATCTGCCGCCACTGCCCGTCACCGCACAGCGCGCCTTTCGCCAGGTGTGAATGCGACAGGTCTATCTCGATGCGATCATCTCTGTTGCGCCGCCCCTTGTTAAACAGCTCGCCTGACCAGAACGGATAGGCGCTGTGCGAAAGAGCCGACGGCGTAGAAAAGTAGGTGGTGCGCCATTTCTTGTGCAGCGACATGCCGCTGGCCACCTTTCGCAGCTCCTGAAATTTCGGTATCCAGAAATATTCATCCAGGTACAGGTTGCCGGTATAGCTCTGCGCGGTGCGCACGTTGGTGCCGAGAAAAATCAGGCGGGCGCCGTTCGGCAGCACAATCGGATCGCCTTTCAGGTCAACGTCAGCCTGGCGGGCAAAGTCGATGATGTAATTTTTAAATACGTGCGCCTGCGCCTTGCTGGCGCTCAGGAAAATCTGGTTTCGCCCGGTGGTCAGCGCATCGATCAGCGCCTCGCGGGCAAAGTAGAACGTGGCGCCAATCTGGCGCGACTTCAGTATGTTGCGGATGCGGTGAGTCAACCCGGCCTTGTGCCAGTTGAGCTGGTACTCAAAGCAGTTATCCATAAACACGCCGGTCAGCTTCGCAATCTGCTCCTCACTGAACTCGTTTTTAATGGCCGGCTGGCGCTCACCCTTGTTGCGGTTGCGCACGTTGGGGTTTAAATCAGCCTCATTGCCGGTGCCGCGATAACGTTCGACGCGGGCGAGGCGCTCAATCTGTCGGCCGAGCGCGTCTATCTCTTTGTAATCACCATTCCCTTTTACCTCTTTCATGATCAGCTGAATCAACCGCGCTTCCATGCTGGCCTCGACGCGACTGATGGGTGCGATATCGTCCCACGCGTCACGTAGTTTCCAGCTCTGCACGGTCGGGGTTTTCTGGCCCAGCGTTTCCGCAATCTGGCGCACGGAGTATCCCTGCCAGTAAAGCAGTGCGGCCTGGCGGCGGGGATCGCTGATGGTTGTCATCGGTGTCATGTTCATGCCGTCAAGGCTACCGGTGCCGGAAATGGCCCGCCTGCTGTCCGTGTTTGCTCATCGCTCAGCGGGCTGGCATTCGTTGAGGGTCTGCGCCACGGCGGGGAAACTGGCCCCGACCTGAACCAACCCACTGACCGGAGCCTGAACAATGGCAACTAAAGCAAAGCGTTTTCGCATCGCAGTTGAAGGCGCGACAACCGACGGCCGCGTGATTTCCCGCGACTGGATTTCGCAGATGGCGAAAAACTATGACCCGGCCATGTACGGCGCACGCATCAACATGGAACACATTCGGGGCTATGCCGCTGACAGCACTTTCCGCCGCTTTGGTGACGTGACCGCCGTCGAGGCTGAAGAAATCGGCGAAGGCCCGCTCAAGGGCAAGCTGGCTCTGTTTGGCTGGATTGATCCGACGACTGAGCTGGTCGAGCTGACCAGGGCGCGCCAGAAAATCTACACCTCCATTGAAGTTAACCCGGAGTTCGCCGACACGGGCGAGGCGTATCTGGTCGGCCTGGCTATCACCGACGACCCGGCAAGCCTCGGTACGGAGATCCTGAGCTTCAGCGCCACCGCCAAAGCCAATCCGCTGGCGTCCCGCAAACAGGATAAAGACAACCTGTTTACCGCTGCCGAAGAAACCCTGATCGAGTTTTACGACGAAGCCGACGCAGGTCCGTCGCTGCTGGCCCGCGTGAAAGAACTGTTTACCCGTAAAGAGAAAACCGACGACGAGCGTTTCAGCGACGTCAGCGCGGCGGTCACCGCGATTGCCGAGCAGGTGCAGCAGAACGGTGACGCGCAGACGCAAAGCCTGTCGGCGCTTGAGAAAACGCTGACCGGACGGCTCGACGCGGTTGAACAGCAGGCCGGTGAGTACCGCACTGAGCTGGCCGAACTGCAGGCGGTGCTTGCGAAAACCGACGGCAGCTTTACCCGTCGCCCGGCCTCAACCGGCGGCAATGAAAAAGCCAGCGTGCAGACCGACTGCTGATAACGCGCGATCTGACCACAACAAAATCTGAACCGAACAGGAGCGCCAATGCGCAAGAACACCCGCTTTAAATTCAATGCTTATATGTCCCGCGTCGCCGAGCTGAACGGCGTTGAAACCGATGACATGAATAAGAAATTCAGCGTAGAGCCGTCTGTGGCGCAGAAGCTGATGACCCGCGTGCAGGAGTCGTCCGCATTCCTGACCCGCATCAACATCGTGCCGGTGCCGGAAATGAAGGGCGAAAAAATCGGCGTCGGCGTTTCCGGCTCCATTGCCAGTACGACCGACACGGCGGGTGGCGACGAGCGCGAAACGGCAGACTTCGCCGCGCTGGATGACCAGGGCTATGAGTGCGCACAGGTCAACTTTGACTTTCATATCCGCTACAACACCCTCGACCTGTGGGCGCGGTATGACGATTTCCAGACCCGCCTGCGTGACGCCATCGTGCAGCGTCAGGCGCTGGACCGCATGATGATTGGCTTCAACGGCGTGGAGCGTGCCAAAACCTCAAACCGTGCCAAAAACCCGATGCTGCAGGATGTCGCCGTGGGCTGGCTGCAGAAGTACCGCAACGAAGCGCCCAAGCGCGTGATGAGCAACATCACCGGCAAAGATGGCACGGTGATCTCTGAAAAAATCCGCGTCGGTAAAGGCGGCGACTACGCCAACCTCGATGCGCTGGTGATGGATGCCACCAATACCCTGATCGAGCCGTGGTATCAGGAAGACCCGGAGCTGGTTGTTATCGTGGGCCGTCAGCTGCTGGCCGACAAATATTTCCCGATAGTGAACCAGACGCAGGCGAACACCGAGCAGCTGGCCGCTGACGTGATCATCAGCCAGAAACGCATCGGCGGTCTGCCAGCCGTGCGCGTGCCGTACTTCCCGGCCGACGCCATGTTTATCACCCGCACCGATAACCTGTCGATCTACTGGCAGGAAGGCACTCAGCGCCGCCACATCGAAGAGGTGCCGAAGCGTGACCGCATCGAAAACTACGAATCCGCCAACGAAGATTACGTGGTCGAGGATTACGCGGCGGGCTGCGTTATCGAAAACATCGTGATGGGTGATTTCAGCGAACCGGCTGCGGCCAAAGACGCGGAAACCCCGGAAACCACGGAGGCGTAACGCATGTTGAGTCCTGCCCAGCGTCACCGCATGCGCCAGCAGGCCATTGAAGCCTCGCAGGTGCCTGACAGCCCGCACCGCCATGCCAACGCCTATGAGCAGATGATTATCAAGCTCAATGAAGACAAGCGTCGGCTGAAAAAGGTGCGCTCAAACGAGCGCAAGGCGGAGCTTAAGCGCCAGATGCTGCCGGAGTATCTGCCGTGGGTGTCGGGTGTGCTGGAAAAAGGCAAAGGCGCACAGGATGCCGTGCTGATGACCGTCATGATCTGGCGGCTTGACGCAGGCGACGTAACCGGCGCGCTGGAGATTGCACGCTATGCGCTGGCACATGGTCTGGTGCCGCCGGACCGCTTCAAACGTGACAGCACGCCCTATCTGCTGGCCGAGGAAGTGGCAAGCGCGGCAATGCGGGCCTGGACGGTAAAGGAGCCGGTTGATACCGGTCCGCTGCTGGAAACCCTTGCGCTGACGGAATCCGAAGACATGCCCGATCAGGTGCGCGCCAAGCTGCACAAAATTACCGGGTACGTGCTTCGCGATGCGGGCAGGACTCAGGAGGCGATGACCCATTTAGTGCGAGCGCTGCAGCTCCATGAGGGCTGCGGCGTGAAGAAAGACATTGAGCGGCTGGCGACTGAAATGAAAAAGCAGGCACAGGCCCGCCGCTGACCGAACGCGACCCTGCGCACGGGCGGCAGGACGGCAACGCACTTTCAGTGTCTGCGCCGTCCTCCACCGCCCACCTATTCAGAGGCCAATTATGACAACGGTAGTGATACCCGCACCGCGACCGGCAGAGACTGCCGAGCCGCCGGTAAAGAACACGTTTTTCTGGCCTGATATCGACCTGCAGCTGCTTCGCGAAACGCTGCGGTATGAGGGAACGGTTACCGCACAGCGCCTGCGCCTCGCGGTGAAAACGGCAATTTCAGAAGTTAATGCCGAGCTGTACGACTGGCGCGCCGCGCAGATGGATGCCGGATTTAAGACGCTGGCTGACGTGCCGGCCGAAAGCCTGGACGGCGAAAGCGAAAAGGTGACGCACTACCTGGCTGCCGTGGGATCTATTACTGCCGCCACCATTGCCGAGCGTTACCGCAGCTATGACGCCAGCGGCACGAAAAAGGCCACCGAGGTTGAGGCGATGGCCGACGAGTACTGGCGCGACGCCCGTTTCAGTATCAGCCGCATCGGCGAGCGCCACGGCTGCATTGTGAGCCTGCTCTGATGAAGGTTTATGCGCAGCAGGGCGACACCGTTGATGAGATCTGTTTTCGCTATTACGGGCGAACGCAGCAGGTCACCGAGTGGGTTTACGAGGCCAATACCGGCCTCGCCGAAGCGGGACCGGTGCTGCCGCACGGTTACCCCGTCGAGCTGCCCGACCTGCCGGAATCTTCAACAGGTGAAACCGTTAACCTGTGGGACTAAAAATGGAAAAAATCAGCTCCGTGATCAACTACCTGATCGGCGTCATTCTGATGTGGTTCGGCCGTCACACGCCGCAGGATATCGCCTTTATGGTCGGATCGGGCGTGGCCGTGGTGACCGTCGTGATTAACGTGGCGACGTTCTTTATCAACTGGCACTACCGCCGCAAAACTTATGAGCTGCAGCAGCGTTTACAGGGGGTGAGCCTTGAGCCAGACCGCTAAGCGCTGTGGTGTGGCGGCCGTGCTGGTGCTCGCCGCGCTGCTGCCGCAGTTCAAAACCCTGAAAACTTCCGAGGCCGGGCTTGCACTCATTGCTAATGCCGAGGGGTGCCGCACCTCGCCCTATCAGTGCAGTGCGGGCGTCTGGACCAACGGCATCGGCCACACCGAAGGCGTGACGCCGCACAGCCAGGTCAGCGAGCGGCAGGCCGCAGTTAACCTGGTGTATGACGTGATGCGCGTTGAGCGCGGGATCGATGTCTGCATGCGCAGCGACATGCCGCAGCCGGTTTACGATGCGGCCGTGTCGTTTGCTTTTAACGTGGGCGTTAACGCTGCCTGCAAATCCACATTTACCCGATACATCAACGTGCAGCACTGGCGACATGCCTGCAATGAGCTGAAACGCTGGGTGTTTGTTAAGGGGGTAAAAAATCGTGGGCTGGAGAACCGGCGCGCCATAGAGACGGCTTACTGCCTGCGGGGCGTGTCATGATGCGCCTGTTTGCGGTTCTGCTCGCCGTGGTGGTGCTGGCGCTCGCCTTCACCGGCTGGCGCTGGTCAGTTGCCAATGAGGATTTGGCCCAGGCGCAGCGCATCATCGACACGCTGTCTGAAGGTATCGAAAGCCGCGACAGGGCCATAAGCCGCCTTAATGACGAATCCCGCGAAGGGCAGAAACGTGAGGCCGCGCTGAGAATGATGCAGAGCCGCGCCAGTACTGCCGCGCTTACCCGTGAAATGCAAATACAGAGGGAAACCGATGCGAATCCAGCACTCCGCGACTGGTCTGCTGCTGCTCTGCCTGCTGATGTTATCCGGCTGCACGCCCGTCCCGCCTTCGCCACCGCCCGAGATTATCTGGATTGGGTGTCCACGCGTAACAAGCTGCCCGGTGCCGGGCAACAGCCTGCAAACGGCGGGCGATCTGGCGGCGGATAACCGTCAGTTAGAGGCGGCGCTCGCGTCATGCGGGCTGCAGGTCGAAATCATTAAAGAGTGCCAGGAGCAACACGATGTTAAAGCCGAAACAACTGCGCGAGGGCCTGACGGCAAGCGTGCCGCTGCTGCAGCGTAACCCTGACAGCCTGAATATGTTTATTGACGGCGGGCGCATCGCCTCAACGCTCGCCAGCTCGCTGTCGTTTGAATATCAGTATCAGCTGAACATCGTCATTACCGATTACGCCGATGATATCGATCTGATTATGGTGCCGGTGCTGGCCTGGCTGCGCGAGAACCAGCCCGACATTATGGCGACCGAGGAAAAGCGCCGCACCGGTTTTACCTTTAAGGCCGATGTGATCAGCGACTCGCTGTGCGACGTGAGTATTGACCTGCAGCTGACCGAGCGCGTACTGGTGAAGCAGGAGAACGGCGCGCTGCATGTGACGCATCTGCCCGAGCCACCGTTGCCGGAAAACATTGAGCGCCCGCTGCAGCTGTATGTTCACGGAGAGCTGGTCAGTGAGTGGCCGCGATGAGCGAGTTTGATGAGCTGGAAAAGCGGCTCGGTGCATTGATCGGTAATCTGTCTGCACCGGCACGCAGGGCGCTGGCGTCAACGGTGGCGAAGCGGTTGCGCGCCAGTCAGCAGCAGAACATCAGACGCCAGCAGGCACCGGATGGCACTCCGTTTGCGCCGCGCAAAACGCAGGCGCGCAAAAAGAAAGGCCGGATAAAGCGGGAGATGTTTGCGAAGCTGCGCACCGCGAAATACATGAAGGCGCAGGCCACACCTGATGAGGCGGTGGTGCAGTTCACCAGCCGCGTACAGCGCATGGCCCGCGTACATCACTACGGATTGCGCGAGCGGCCATCACGCAAAGGCAAAGAAGTGCAGTATGAGGCCCGTCCTCTGCTGGGTCTTGACAATCAAGAAATGGAACTCATCGAAGATGAGTTTGTTAAATTACTTCTAAAATAAAAGAGCAAGAATGATACTTTTAATTTCTAATTATTTTCTTTATGTATTTGGTTATTTCATCAAGCCTAGCGTCAAATTCCGATTTAAAAGTGTCATCATCTCCACCCTCAAAAACTATTCTTCTCACGTTACGATGTTCACTCTTTAGGTGTTCTTTATCAAAGCGATCAATTTCCGGGTTTATGTAATCTAAATAATCGCGCAAAGCAATTAATAAATCAGTTTCTTTTTTGGTGACCTCATCCCATAACTTACTGATTTCATCACCCCACAAAGCTTCAGCCTCAATGATGTTGGCGTATATCTCTGGTCTTACCTCTGAAATCCTTTTCCACCTTGCTTCATATGCTTTATGAGTATTATGAAATCTAATTTGTGATGCACTCATGTTGGCAACTTCCTCTTGAGAGGATTGGTTTAATTCTCGGCCGCTCATGGCTGGATGTCGAATGGAGCTTATTATGTCTCTGTATTTATACAAATTAACTAAGAGATTTTTTGATAGATTGTAATTGGCTTGCCCGCTAATTTGTCTTTTCCATGTACTCAACCCTTTTAACGCGACATACGCTCCCGTGATAGCTGTTAATGTTAATACTATGTCTTTAAAAACGCTAAAGAATACCCCAATCATTTCTACCTCTTTAAACCATTGAGTATTGAATTGAACTACTAAAAAACCATTCGATGTTTGGTGATTACTGAGCAAACCGCCTTAAGTGGTGCAAGATGCTTCGCTTCTTCAAAATTATGGCATGAACGAACAAATTGCAGAAATTCTGCGCCTGCTGCGCAATCTGATCCGTATCGGCACCGTCTCTGAGGTCAATCTTGACGATGCGCTTTGCCGTGTGGATACGGGGCAAAACACAACCGGCTGGCTGCACTGGCTGACCGCCCGCGCCGGTAAAACCCGCGCCTGGAATGCACCTTCCGTCGGCGAGCAGGTGCTGATTCTGTGCCTCGGCGGTGAGCTGGATACCGGCTTTGTGCTGCCGGGCATTTTCTCTGACGCCAGCCCTGCACCCTCAGCCTCTGCCGATGCGCTGCACTGGTCATTCCCCGACGGCGCTGTGATCGAGTACGAGCCGGAAACCGGCGCCCTGATCGCGACCGGCATACAGACGGCCACCATTAAGGCGGCCGTTAAAATCCTGTTTGATTCGCCGGAGGTGGAATGCACTGCACATCTAAAAGCCAAAACATTTGATTTTTCAGAGGGCGGGAAGATGACCGGCGACGTCGAACATAGTGGAGGGAAATTGGCGTCAAACGGCGTCATTGTTGACGACCACGACCACGGCGGCGTACAGCGCGGTGGTAGCAGAACGGACGGCCCCAAATGACAACGGCAAAATTTACCGGCATGAACCGTGAAACTGGCGGCGCAGTCGCTGACCTCGATCACATCCGTCAGTCAGTACGCGACATTCTGCTGACGCCGCTCGGCTCCAGGGTGATGCGCCGCAATTATGGCTCATTGCTGTCGGCACTGATTGACCAGCCGCAGAACGAGGCGCTGCGCCTGCAGATTATGTCGGCCTGCTACATGGCGATCCTGCAGTGGGAGCCACGCGTAACGCTGACCGGCATCAGCTACGAACCTGCGTACAACGGTGGCATGGTGGTCGAGCTGATCGGCACCCGCGCTGATACCGCGCAGGATTTTACCTTAACCGTCCCTGTGAGCTGAGAACATGGCAACCATTGACCTGAGCCAGCTGCCCGCGCCCGACGTGGTGGAAGTGCTGGACTATGAAACCCTGCTCGCCGAGCGCAAGGCGACACTCATTTCCCTTTACCCTGCCGACCAGCAGGACGCCATCGCCCGCACGCTGACACTTGAATCGGAGCCGATCGTAAAGCTGCTGCAGGAAAACGCCTATCGCGAGGTCATTCTGCGTCAGCGCATCAACGAGGCGGCGAAGGCCGTTATGGTG
Source organism: Pantoea sp. PGP6 (assembly GCF_053474785.1). Taxonomy (NCBI): domain Bacteria; kingdom Pseudomonadati; phylum Pseudomonadota; class Gammaproteobacteria; order Enterobacterales; family Erwiniaceae; genus Pantoea; species Pantoea sp. PGP6. The sequence goes on along the minus strand of NZ_JBQBMA010000001.1, from coordinate 1,857,132 downwards.
GCGTATTCCGTGGATGATGACCTTGACCAGCTCGGCGCCAACAATGGCGTTTCCCGGCTGACGATCACCCCGGCGGATGATACGACCATCCCGCCCACGGCGGCAGTGATGGAAAGTAACGACGATTACCGCGCCCGTATTGCGGCCGCTTTCGAAGGGCTGAGCGTGGCCGGGCCAAGCGGTGCCTATGAGTATCACGCCCGTAGCGCCGACGGCCGCGTGGCCGATGCGTCTGCCATCAGCCCGTCGCCCGCAGTGGTAACCATCACCGTGCTGTCGCGTGAAGGTAATGGCGCCGCCCCCGCTGACCTGCTGGCCGTGGTAGACAGCGCTCTGAATGATGAGGACGTGCGCCCTGTGGCTGACCGCGTGACCGTGCAGTCGGCAGAAATCATTGAGTATGAGATTGAGGCGCAGCTGTACCTCTATCCGGGACCGGAGGCCGAGCCGATCCGCGCTGCATCAGAGGCGAAGCTCACCGCGTTTATCAGCGCGCAGGCGCGCCTCGGAAGGGATATACGCAAATCCGCGCTGTATGCCGCGCTCCATGTTGAAGGGGTGCAGCGCGTCGAACTCATCAGGCCCGCTGCTGACGTGGTGCTGGATAAAACCCAGGCCGCGTACTGCACTGGCTACAGCATTGTGGTCGGGGGTTCAGATGAGTGATCGTCTGCTGCCCGCTGGCTCATCGGTGCTGGAGGTTGCCGCCGCCGAAGCCTGCGCAAAAATCGAAACTATCCCGGTGCCGCTGCGCAGGCTGTGGAATCCGTGGGATTGCCCGGTCGAGCTTCTGCCCTATCTGGCGTGGGCGTGGTCGGTTGACCGCTGGGATACCGCGTGGCCCGAGAGCACAAAGCGCGCCGTCGTGGCCGCTTCGGAGTACGTGCATAAACACAAAGGTACTATCGGCTCTATCCGGCGCGTGGTTGAGCCGCTCGGTTACCTGATACGGATCATTGAGTGGTGGAAAACCGGCGAGACGCCAGGCACGTTCCGGCTTGACGTTGGCGTACTGGATACCGGCATTACGGAGGAAATGTATAACGAACTGGAGCGGATGATAGCGGATGCAAAGCCGGTCAGTCGACACCTCATAGGACTATCAATCAACCTCGATGCCAGCGGCACGATCCCGGTTGCCGCCGCCTGCTACAGCGGTGATGAGCTGACTGTTTATCCCTATACCCCTGAAATCATCAGCGTCGGCGGGCCGGTCTGTTCCGGTGCGGCGGTGCATCTTATTGACCTGACGGAAGTGAGAGCATGACGACAAAATATTTTGCCCTGCTGACCAATCAGGGCGCGGCTAAGCTGGCGAACGCCGCCGCGCTCGGCACGAAAGTAGATATCGCCTCAATGGCCGTGGGTGATGGCGGCGGCACGCTGCCAACGCCAGACGCGGCACAGACAAAGCTCATCGGTGAAAAGCGCCGTGCGCCACTTAACGCGCTTGCGGTTGACGCGGCCAACAACAGCCAGATTATTGCTGAGCAGATTATCCCGGAAAGCGAGGGCGGATTCTGGATACGTGAGATTGGCCTGTTTGACGCCGACGGCGTGCTGATTGCCGTTGCAAACTGCGCGGAGACTTATAAGCCACAGCTGCAGGAGGGCAGCGGCCGCACGCAGACCGTGCGTATGATCCTAATTGTGAACAGTACCAGCGCGGTGACGCTGAAAATCGACCCGTCCGTGGTGCTGGCAACGCGCAAGTATGTTGATGATGCCGTGATCGAGGTGAAGGCATATGCTGATGACCTGATGGCAAAGCACATCGCTGCAGCCGATCCGCATAAGCAGTACGCCCCAAAAGAAAGCCCGGTGTTTATCGGTACGCCGAAAGCCCCGACGCCCGCCACGGGCAACAGCTCCACGCTGATAGCTACAACGGCATTTGTGCAGGCGGCCATCGCGCAGCTGGTTGCGTCTTCCCCGGAGGCGCTTGACACGCTGAACGAACTCGCTGCCGCGCTGGATAATGATCCGAACTTTGCCGCTACCATGACAAATCAGCTTGCCGCGCGTGCGCTGCTTGCAGGCAACGTCTATCAGCAGTTTTCCGTTAAAGACGCCACGCTTGACGGCCATGCCGTTAACCGCGGGCAGATGAATGCCGCGCTCGCGCTGCACGCTTTGCTGGGCGGGTCAGCGTCGCAAAAGTTCCTGGTGCTGAGCGCGCCGGCGGATAACAACGCCGCCGTGCCGGTTTCGCTGCTGAATGACGGGCTGAGCAAAAAGGCCAACCTGAACGGCAATGACCAGACGGATTTTTATGTGCGCAATAACGGTGAAACAAACGCCGCTGTCAGCAATGCACGCCTCAGCTTCGTGCTGGGCAATTATGCCTTTAAAGGCGGGGATGCAGGTCAGGGCTTTGCAGTGGCGGGCGGCACGGCCGCTAACAGCGCCGTCGCTTATGGGCAGTTTCAGGCTGGCTCCAACGGAAACGGAGCATGGACTAAGCTGCCAAACGGCGCGCAGTGGTGCCGTCAGAACCTGAGTATTCCGGCAAAAACTAACGTCATCTGGACCTACCCGGCGGCGTTTACGGCTCCGCCTGCCGTATTTATAACCGGTATCAACGGCGATCCGGCGGTATGGTCAACCGGCGTAGGCGCGGGCAATGCCGGTATCTATAACAACAACGATGCCGCCCTGAATGTTAACCTTCTGGCTATCTGGTGATGAGCATGATCGAACAGAACAATTTTACAGCTGAGCAGAGCGGAGCCGATCAGGCGCCGCCGTTTGAAAAACGCTACTTCGTGTCGGTTAACGCCACTGACCACATCGACGGGATGTTGATTGCCTTCAGCCAGGCTGACGCGGAGAACTATTCCGCCATGGATCTGGCAGAGCTGACGCAGGCGCAGTTTGAGTCTGTCGGGCAGGATTGCCAGTTTATTGATGGCGAGGTGGTAAAGGGACCGCCTCTTGTGCCGGTGCTGACTGCCGAAGCCAGCAAGGCGATACTGAAGGCGCGTATCCGTGATGCGAGCGAAAAAATACAGACGCTTGCAGATGCGGTTAAACTGGGCATGGCACAGGCGGGTGACAGCGACCGTCTTACCGCCTGGGAAACATACCGCGTCCGGCTCAGCCAGATTGACACATCAACCCCTCTGGCAGACTGGCCCGCCGAGCCAGCAGACGTAGAGGCTGCATAAAAGCCGCCCCGGATGCGGGGCTTTATTTTGCCTTCTGTCCGCCTGTCTGCCAGCAAACCACAACCGCATGCAACGCCCCGCCTGACCTGACACCCTGAGCACACCCTCAAAACGGAGTGCATCAGATGTCTGATTATCATCACGGTGTCCGTGTCGTCGAAATTAACGTCGGCACGCGCACCATTTCCACCGTCTCAACGGCAATCGTCGGCATGGTCTGTACCGCTGAGGATGCCGACGCGGCTGCGTTTCCGCTCAATACCCCGGTACTGCTGACTAACGTCCTGTCGGCTATCGGCAAGGCCGGTAAAAAAGGCACCCTGGCAGCAGCGCTGCAGGCCATCGCCGACCAGGCTAAACCCGTCACCGTAGTTGTCCGCGTGGCCGAAGGTGAAACAGAGGCCGAAACGATTTCCAACGTTATCGGCAAAACCGATGAGAACGGGCAGTACACCGGCATGAAAGCGCTGCTGGCCGCGCAGACGCAGCTCGACGTCAAGCCGCGCATCCTCGGCGTGCCGGGCCTCGACTCGCTGGAAGTGGCGACCGCTCTTGCGGGCATCGCGCAGCAGCTGCGCGCCTTCGCCTACGTCTCAGCATGGAACTGTAAAACCATCAGCGAGGCCATGAAGTATCGCGACAATTTCAGCCAGCGCGAGCTGATGGTGATCTGGCCCGACTTTATCGCCTGGAACACCAACGCCAACGCCTCAGAAACTGCCTACGCGACGGCGCGTGCGCTGGGCCTGCGCGCCAAAATTGACAACGACACCGGCTGGCATAAAACCCTGTCAAACGTCGGCGTCAACGGCGTGACCGGCATTTCGGCAGGCGTCTTCTGGGACCTGCAGCAGACCGGCACCGATGCCGACCTGCTTAACGAGGCGTGCGTGACGACCCTCATCCGTAAAGACGGTTTCCGCTTCTGGGGTAACCGCACCTGCAGTGACGATCCGCTTTTCCAGTTTGAGAACTACACCCGCACCGCGCAGGTGCTGGCCGACACGATGGCCGAGGCGCACATGTGGGCCAACGACAAGCCGCTGACGCCGGTACTGGTGCGCGACATTATCGCGGGCATCAACGCCAAATTCCGCGAACTGGTCAACGCCGGTTACCTGCTGGGCGCGTCCTGCTGGTATGACGACACCGCGAACGATAAAGACACCCTGAAGGCGGGCAAGCTCTTTATCGACTACGACTACACGCCGGTGCCGCCGCTGGAAGACCTGACGCTGCGCCAGCGCATCACCGACAAATATCTGGCGAACTTCGCCGCATCCGTAAACAGCTGAGGAGCCGGATAAATGGCACTGCCACGAAAACTTAAAGGGCTGAACCTTTTCAACGATGCAAACAGCTATCAGGGCGTGGTGACGGCCGTCACCCTGCCGAAGCTGTCGCGCAAGCTCGATGCCTATCGCGGGGGCGGCATGAACGGCGCCGCGTTTATTGATAACGGTCTGGAAGATGACGCGCTGGATATGGAATGGACCATCGGCGGCATGGATGAACTGGTGCTGTCTCAGTGGGGCGCGTCTGACGTGCCGCTGCGTTTTACCGGCTCTTACCAGCGCGACGACACCGGCGAGGAAATTGCCGTCGAGATCGAGGCGCGCGGTAAGCACCAGTCGTTTGATTTTGGTGAGGCCAAACAGGGCGAAGATACCGAAACCAAAATCACCAGTAAAAACAGCTATCTCAAGCTGACGTTTAACGGCAAAGAGCTGATTGAAATCGACACCATCAACATGGTTGAAAAGGTGAACGGCGTTGATCGCCTGGAGCAGCGCCGCAAAAACCTCGGCCTGGTGTAACCCTGACGCCAGCGCCCGGCGCTGGCTTTACCTGACTACAGTGAACAGAGAATAATCATGGAAAAGAAAGAGAATGTTGTTGAGCTTGAAACCCCGCTGCAGCGTGGTGAAACCGAAATCAAAAGCGTGGAGCTGATTAAGCCGACAGCAGGCAGCCTGCGCGGCGTGCGCCTGGCTGACCTGTGCGCATCAGACGTTGACTCGGTGCTGACCGTGCTGCCCCGCATTACCCTTCCGGCGCTGACGAAAGCCGACTGTAATGCGCTCGATCCGGTTGACCTGATTGCCCTCAGCGGCAAGGTGATCGGTTTTTTGTCTACGAAGTCGGACGAGTAGACTGGCCGCGTGGCCTGACGGTCAATGACCTGATGGCCGATATTGCCACTATCTTCCACTGGCCCCCCTCTGAAATGTACGACATGCCGCTGGCCGAGCTTATCGGCTGGCGGCATCAGGCCCTGATCCGCAGTGGAGTTAACCCCGATGAGCAATAACCTCAAGATTCAGGTGCTGCTGAAAGCGGTTGACCAGGCGAGCCGCCCGTTTGCCGCCGTCCAGAAAGAAACCCGCAGGCTGTCAGGCGATATCCGCGAAACGCAGAACAGCATCAAAGAGCTGGACGCACAGGCGGCGAAAATTGACGGCTTTCGTAAGGTCAGCGGGCAGCTGGCCGTCACGCAGCAGAAGCTGAAAAACGCCAAAGCAGAGGCGGCAGCGCTGGCCGTGCAGTTTAAGAATACCGAGCGCCCGACCACGCAGCAGGCCCGTGCACTGGAAAAGGCGCGGCAGGCGGCGTCTGAGCTGCAGACGAAAACCAACAGCCTGCGCCTTTCGGTGCAGCAGCAGCGCGAGGCACTTAACGCAGCGGGGATTTCCACTAAAAATCTGAGCAGCGAGCAGCAGCGCCTGAAATCCGCCTCGGCGCAGGCTACGGTCAGCCTGAGCCGTCAGAAAATGGAGCTGCAGCGGCTGAATGCACAGCAGGAGCGGCTGAACCAGACAAGCGAGCGCTACCGTAAAGGCCAGGAGCTGTCAGGTAAGGTGCGCAATATGGGCGCGGCCGGTATCGGGGCTGCAACGGTCGGCGGCATGGCGGCAACCTCGCTGCTGATGCCGGGCTTTGAATTTGCACAGAAAAATTCCGAGCTGCAGGCCGTGCTCGGCGTGGCGAAAGACTCAAAGGAAATGAAAGCCCTGTCTGCGCAGGCGCGCCAGCTCGGTGATACAACCGCCGCCTCTGCCGATGATGCGGCAGGCGCGCAAATCGTTATCGCCAAAGGCGGCGGCGATGCCGCTGCCGTTCAGGCCGTTACGCCGGTCACGCTCAATATGGCGCTGGCAAACAAACGCACGATGGAAGAAAACGCAGGGCTGCTGATGGGAATGAAATCAGCCTTCCAGCTTTCAAACGATAAGGTGGCACACATCGGCGACGTGCTGTCGATGACGCTGAATAAAACGGCTTCTGACTTTGACGGGCTGAGTGATGCGCTGACCTACGTCGCCCCGGTGGCGAAAAATGCAGGCGTCAGTATCGAGCAGGCGGCAGCAATGATCGGCGCTCTGCATGACGGCAAAATCACCGGTTCAATGGCCGGTACCGGAAGCCGCGCCGTGCTGAGCAGGCTGCAGGCTCCTACCGGCGAATCATTTAAGGCTATCAAAGAGCTGGGGATTAAAACCGCAGACGGCAAAGGAAATACCCGCCCGATCTTCACCATCCTGAAAGAAATGCAGGCAAGCTTTGATCGTCACAAGCTGGGAACAGGCCAGCGCGCCGAGTACATGAAAACCATCTTCGGCGAGGAGGCCAGCTCATCAGCCGCCCTGCTGATGACTGCTGCCTCAACCGGCAAGCTCGACCAGCTGACCGCCGAGTTTAAAGCCTCTGATGGCAAAACTGCCGAGCTTGTTCAGGTCATGCAGGATAATCTCGGCGGCGACCTGAAAGAATTGCAGTCTGCTTATGAGGCCATAGGCACCGACCTGTTTGATCAGAATGACGGCAGCCTGCGCTCGCTCACCCAGGATACAGCAGCGCTGCTGCTGCAGGTAGATAACTGGATTAAGGCCAACCCTGTGCTGGCAGGTGGTATCGCTAAGGCTGCAATGGGCGGGCTGATACTCGCCGGTGCGCTGGGCGCCATCGGGCTGGTTGCGTGGCCGGTAATTGCGGGTGTTAACGCCATCATTGCGGGTGCCGGGCTGCTCGGGACGGCATTCAGCATAGCGGGCGGCGCCATCACGACGGCGCTGGGTGCAATCACGCTGCCGGTTCTGGCCGTCGTCGCCGTGGTTGCAGCTGGTGCGCTGCTGATCCGTAAGTACTGGGAGCCGATCAGCGCCTTTGTTGCCGGTGTTGCCGAAGGTTTTGCGGCCGCGATGGGGCCGATCAGTAATTCATTCGGTTCGCTAAAACCGGTTTTCGACTGGTTCAGCGGCAAGATAAAAGAGCTTTGGGACTGGTTCAGCAAACTGCTGGAGCCGGTGAAATCAACGCAGACCGAACTGGCCGCCGCCGGAGACATGGGTAAGCGATTCGGCAACATGCTGGCCGAGGCGCTGAAAATCCCGAGTCACGCGCTCGATCAGCTGATGGGCGGCATTGACTGGGTGCTGGATAAGCTCGGCATTATCGACACCAAATCTGACGGGCTGGCCGACAAGGTGCCGTCACCTGACCCGATTGCCACCGGCGGCGCCGGGGTGCAGGCCGGCGGGCTGCAGTACAACCTTGCGCTGGGCGGTGCGCCATACCGGCCCGTCACCGCACCGGCGGCGGGCGGGGGATTTGCCGACCATAGCCAGAATAGCTATCAGTACGATATTCACATGCACCCCGGCATGACAAAAGACGACGCGCTGGCGCTGATGGCGCAGCATCAGGCCCGCGAGCAGCGAAACCAGCAGGCGAAGCAGCGCAGCAAAATGGGATGGGAGGATTAAACGATGATGATGATCTACGGCATGATGCCATTCATGCGCCGTACCCTGCCTTACGGCGAGCTGCAGCACAGCGTCGATTATCGCTGGCCGACTAACAGCCGCGTCGGGCAACGGCCATCGGCGCAGTTTATCGGTCCCGGCGATGAAAAAATCACGCTGTCAGGGGAGCTGCGCCCGGAAATTACGGGCGGCGCCGTGTCCCTGCTGACGGTGAAGCTGCTGGCTGACGAGGGAATGGCGTGGCCGCTGATTGGCGGCAACGGTACGATATTCGGTATGTACGTTGTCGAAAACTACGCGGCGACTCACAGTGAGTTTTTCAGCGACGGCACCGCCAGCAGGATTCAGTTTACGCTGAGCCTTAAGCGGGTCGATGAATCGCTGACCTCGATGTTTGGCGATCTGAAAAAACAGGCCGACGGGCTGATCAGCGGCGCCGGTAATCTGCCTGGGCAGGTTACGTCTGCTATACAGGGTGCCAGAACAGCAGCCGGCAGCCTGATTTTTTCAGCCGGAGGGCTGTTAGCATGACCGGCATCAGCAGCCTGCCGGTGCAGGCCGGGGCGCGGATGGCGCCAGACTTTCAGCTGACGGTAAATTCAAAAGATGTGACGGCCAACATCCGCGACCGGCTGATCTCCATGACGCTGACCGATAACCGTGGCTTTGAGGCCGATCAGCTTGATATCGAGCTGGATGACGCCGATGGTCAGCTGGCAATGCCGGTGCGCGGTGCCGTGATAAAGCTGTTCCTCGGCTGGAAAGGTCAGGCGCTTATCGGCAAAGGTGAGTTTACCGTTGATGAAGTTGAGCACCACGGCGCGCCGGATACGATGACCATCCGGGCGCGAAGTGCGGATTTTCGCGGTTCGCTCAATTCCCGCCGCGAGGTGTCCTATCACGACACCACCCTGGGCGATATCGTTTCGCAGGTGGCCGGACGCAATAGCCTTAAGCCGCAGCTGGCCGAGGGGTTTGCCGGGATAGCTGTAGCGCATATTGATCAGACGCAGGAAACTGACGCCAAATTCCTGACGCGCCTCGCCTCGCTGTATGGCGCAGTGGCGGCAATTAAAGCCGGGCGGCTGCTGTTCATCAAGCCGGGGAACGGCGTCACCCTCAGCGGCAGGCCGATCCCTCAGCTCACCCTTACGAGGCAGGATGGTGACCGGCACAGCTTCAGCATTGCCGACCGTGGCGCCTATACCGGCGTTTCTGCAAGCTGGCTGCATACCAAAGACCCGAAGCCGAAAAAGGTAAAGCTGCAGCGCAAGCCGAAAATAAAGCACCTGCGCGCACTGGAGCACCCGGCGGCCAAAAAGAAAAAGGCGACTGCGACCAAGGTGCCTGAAGCCAGGGAGGGGGATTATCTGGCGGGGAGTGAAGATAACGTTTTTGCGCTGCCCACTGTTTACGCCAGCAAGGCAGCGGCGATGCGGGCTGCTAAAGCAAAGTGGGAAAAACTGCAGCGCGGTGTCGCGGAATTTTCCGTCACGCTTGCGATGGGCCGCGCAGACCTGTACCCGGAAACGCCGGTGCGGGTAAGCGGTTTTAAGTCAGTAATCGATGCGCAGCCATGGCTGATCAGTAAGGTGACGCATAGTCTGAGTGGCAGCGGTTATACCACGCAGCTTGATTTTGAGGTGCTGCTGTCAGAGGTTGAATATCAGACAGAAACAGAGGGTGAAACGGAAAGCGGCTAATTCGGTTGTAATTTGCAAACCTCAATTTGCTTATTCAAAATTAGCCTTCATCGCCCTGCTCTGTCTGTAAGGAAAACAACATGATGCATTGCCCGCTGTGCCAGACTGCTGCTCATGCCAAAAGCAGCCGTTATGTCTCCAAAGAGACCAAAGAGCGTTATCACCAGTGCCAGAACATCAATTGCAGCTGCACTTTTAAAACTCATGAATCAGTGACAGGAATGATTGTTACGCCAAGCCAGGTAAATAAAGCGCCATGCTTTCCGTCACAGATGGAACAAGTGCCTTTAATTCATTAATAAATGTTAAATCAGGGGTGGCAATCGTCACCCCTGATATGGACATCAACTCTTCGGACGGGTGAACATTACAAACAAGCCGAGGATAATGTCACCGATAACCCAAAGGCCGAAAAGCATTGCCATCCCGATTCCAGTTCCCACGGCTGCACCAGCATGTTCAGCGCCGGCTAGCTTATCCATATTTTCCGTAGCTGTGTTATAACCACCAATAACCCAAATAAGCATCAAAATATTGAATGCTATAAAGGCGAATTTTATTAGCTTGCCAAAAAATCCCCGCTTAGGTTTTCTCAGCTGAACCGCGCAAGATGGACATTTAATCGCAGTGTCACTAACCTGGCTTGAACATTCGGGGCAACTAATTAAGGCCATATCAACCATCCTTTTAAATTGGTTTTATAGAATCAAATCTGAACAAAAACTCTGGCTCTGATAACGAACCATTTATTGTCATGCTTTTTTCTTTTACTGCATCCTGTTCTGATGGGAAAAAAGTTCCTGAAAACATGACTTTCTGCCCAACACTCATATTTATCAGTGAACTATAAACCTTTGTGCCTTTCTCAATTAAAGTATCATCTTGCATATCAGAAAAATCATTATTCCAGGTTGCAAGCGTTAACATTGGAGAAAGTTTAATAACTAACATACCTTTACCGTCACTATTTGTATCGAGCTTTGATATTGTCCCTACCCAGTTAGAAACTCTGGTCAATCCCAAGTTAGCAAGTTGGTTTTTCCTCTGGTCCCTCAGAACAGATTTCTGGAGTTCGTTTTTTGCCGAAGCATACTGTTCCCTAATCTGTTCGGAAAGTGATATCAACCCCGCTTCGGCATTTGGAATTTCAGGATTAAATTCTTTCTGAGAAGAATTAGAAACCGAAGGAGTTTCTATTTTAGATTGGTTATCATGGGAAGAAATAATAAAAAGAAAAACAACCACTACCACGGCTAGTGAGATATATACTTTCTTCCTGGACTTTTTCAACTTGCTGCCACACTTAGAACAGCATGTTAGGCTCTTATTATTAAGGGCACTGCAAGAATCGCATTTAAGAAAAAGGCTTTCACTTTTCATGTCAGTTGCAATTTCCTTGTCCAATGAGCCGAAGCGTTAATTGCATTTAGGATTTTTCCGATCCTACAGAAACATTTAGAAATGTCAATAATCAAATAGCACACTACGATTTACATTATCTATTGATATTAATGATTTTATGTCATCTCATCACCTGTGTGTTTTTATTCATTCTTTCGCATCATGACTTATCATTTAAGAAGAAAATGTTATTAAAGTTTTTGCATCGATTGAATTATGTACGCCGCTCACCACTCATTAATAACCCTATCAATGTTTGTTTCAGGTTAAACAAACATTGAATACTGTATTTACATACAGTACTTTAACCCCATTTTTTGTAAAGGGGTTAAGACATGTCGATTAGAAAACTGAATACGGGCAAATGGTTATGCGAGTGCTACCTCCATGGCAGAGGCGGCAAACGTGTAAGACGTCAATTTAAAACCCGTGCAGAAGCTATCGCCTTTGAGCAGTACACCCTAGACGAAAGCAAAGCCAAACCTTGGTTAAGCGAAAAAGAGGATAATCGCCGCCTGAGCGAGTTGATTGAGCTGTGGTACAACCTGCATGGTCGCTCACTCAGCGATCGCAAAGGACGCCTGGGAAAGCTCAACATTATCTGCAATGGCATGGGAAATCCTATCGCTGCCAATATCACAGCAAAAGATTGGGCGCATTATCGTAATAGTCGACTCGAAGGGAAAATAGAAAATGGATATAAAACCAGCGCTAAGTCGTTAAAGGTTTCACCCGGTACAGTTAACTGTGAACATGCCTTTTTGCGTGCGCTGTTTAACGAACTGGAGCGACTGGGCGAGATCTCCTACCCTAACCCGCTGAAGAACGTCCGCGAGTTTGACCTGCCTGAAAAAGAGATGTCCTGGCTGACAGAAGTGCAAATTAAAAAGCTATTTGCCGCCTGTGCCGTGCATGGCAACGCTGACCTGACATTAATTATTAAAATCTGTTTATCGACGGGCTGTCGCTGGAGTGAAGCCGCAAACTTAAAGGCTTCACAGCTTTCACCCAATAAGCTGACCTTCATTAATACCAAAGGGAAAAAGAATCGCTCAGTGCCAATTAACGACGAGTTACATAATGAATTAAAAGGCAAGGAAGGCAAATACTTCGAAGAATGCTATCGCCAGTTTTATCGTGTTATCCACCTGGCGGGTATCGAGCTACCTGAAGGACAGATGAGCCACGTTTTACGCCACACCTTCGCCAGCCACTTTATGATGGCCGGGGGTAACATCCTAGTGTTACAACGCATCTTAGGCCATTCCGATATACGTGTTACGATGCGATATGCACACTTCGCTCCTGATCACTTGGAAGATGCTATCCACTGTAATCCCCTGTCACTTATGGCTCAGAAGAGTGGCGGCAAAATGGCGGCAGAGGTTCCAGGAGGGTGAGACAGGGGATAACAGGAGGTGTATTAACTCGTTGATTTATAGATAAGTCACTGATGCTAAATACCAGACAAAAAAAGACCGAATACGATTCCTATATTCGGTCCAGGGAAATGGCTCTCAGGGAGCCGTGCGCTAAAAGTTGGCATTCTTGCAGGCGGTTTCGCCTTGCAAGTTAAGATTAGAACAGCGCAGAGGTTTTGCCAGTTAACGCGAGGCTGAGGGCCGGAAACTGAAACAGTTTGTGATCGCAACGGCAGAAAACAGCAGAATTCGGGTGCAGCGCAGCACTGCACCCGGCGGGTTTATTTACCGCACAGCGCCTGGGTACGCTCAATGATCGGCTGCAGGCTCATCATATGGCCTGGATTGGCTTTATCTTCGCTCTGAATCACGCTGATAGGTTGTGCCTTCACCTGCTTGGTTTTGAACAGCTGATCCGCTTTATCATTCAACGGATACTGCATCAGGGTGCTGGGGTTAATGGCAAACAGTGAACCGTCTTTCTCACAGGTCAGCATCACCTCTTCGCGGTTAAACGGCCACTTGTCTTTGCCGATTTCAAAGCGGCTGACGGTAATGATCTGCGCCGCCAGCGCCTGGCCGCATACGGATAACAACAGGACTGCGGGAATCACTTTCTTCAGCAACATAACTTACCTTTACGCATTTCTTAATAATATTCAGGCTGGCGACAGCGTGGCAAAAACGCTGACCAGCCCAACCACTCCACATGCCAGCAGCAGTTCAAGCTGGGTCATGCGGATAAATTTTTGCTGCGTCCCACTGCCCGCCAGACGGAAGCGTGGCACCAGCCAGTAACGGTTAATCAGCGCCACCAGCACCATCAATGCCACCAGCAATACTTTCCACAGCAATAAAGCTACGTAACGTGAATCGGGCCACGCCAGCGGCCAGCCGAGGATCAGCAGGCTGTTGAGCATCCCGGTCAGCAGGGTTAACGCCACGGCCAGATGACCATAACGGGAAAAACGCATCATGGTGCGGATAGCGTCTGTACGGCGATCGATCTGGCGAGCTTCACGCATCAACAGCAGCAGCGGTAATAAACCGCCGGCCCAGAACGCCGCGCCCGTCAGATGCAACGCCTGACTGATCTGCTGCAGCGCGCCGGGCCCGCCTTCGCGCATCGCCGCGTGTCCGGTTAAGGCCAGAGCGGCCAGTTGCAGCACGCCCGCCAGCAGCAGTGTCTGCGCTCGTAACCGTCCCTTCAGCCATAGCCCTGCGACAGCAAAGACGCCGAACAGCATCTCCCACTGCCACACTGCGCCAAAGCGGGTGCCGAGTACCGCCAGCCAGACCGCGCTATCGGCCAGATTGGCGCTGTCGCCGCTCATTAATACGTTCTGGCAGGCCAGCATCGCCAGTGCACTCAGCAGCGCCAGCCACGCGCTCCACTGCAATAACGGATTTAAGCAGATCGTCAGCCGTGGACGATAGCGCGCCGGTGCCAGCAGCGCGCAATAACATGCGCTGGCGGTCAGCAGCATCAGGGCGGCAAAATGCAACCCGCGCAGCATCACCCAGACGGAGTCCACCACGATTATTTCACGCTGAAGCGGTAGCTTCCTGAGGTTTTATGCCCATCGACCGACAGCACATGCCAGTTAACCTGGTAACTGCCAGCGTTAAGCGGCTGAGGCAGATCGACAATCAGACGACTGGCGTGCTTTGACTCAACGTGCGCTTTGCCGGTTGCTACCGGCTGTTGGGCCGCATCCAGCAAGGACACGCCGCTGAATGCCGCCTCGATATCTTCGCTAAAATTGAGCGTCAGCGCAGCCGTTGAATGGGTCACCTGCGCGTCAGCCGCCGGGTTTGATGACTGAAGATGCGCATGTGCCAGCGCAGACTGACTGAAGGCAAGGCCTGCGGCCGCCACCAGCGCAATCATCATGCGGGAAACCGGTTTTTTCTGCATAAGATCATCCTTTTAACAACCGTTGACGCGACAAACGTGGCGAAAGGATACGCTGCTCTATTTGTGGTGTCGAGGCCAGCGATGCGATCCTTAACCCTTGATTCAGACCGGCGAAAACATTACTTTTGCCCCACATCATCAGGAGAACACTATGAGCCATAACCTTGCCCAGCTATCCCGTGAAGAGAAAGACAAAATCAATGTCGATCTGGCGGCAGCGGGCGTGGCGTTTAAAGAGCGCTATAACATGCCGGTGGTCGCAGAGATGGTCGCACAGGAACAGCCAGAAGCCCTGCGCGACTGGTTTCGCCAGCGTCTGATGCACTATCGCCAGGCCTCACTCAGCCTGTCGCGTCTGCCTTATGAACCGAAGATGAAATAATGATATTACGCGTAATTGATACCGAAACCTGCGGCCTGCAGGGCGGCGTGGTAGAAGTGGCCTCGGTCGACGTGATTAACGGCCAGATAGTCAATCCGATGAGCGACCTAATCCTGCCCGACCGCCCTATCAGCCGTCAGGCGATGGCGGTGCATCGCATTACCGAAGCGATGGTGGCCGACAAGCCGACCATCGAACAGGCGATCTCGCGCTACCACGGCAGTGCTTTCTACGTGGCGCATAACGCCAGCTTTGACCGTCGCATGCTGCCGGAGATGTACGGAGAGTGGATCTGCACCATGCAGCTGGCGCGTCAGCTGTGGCCGGGGATTAAATATGGCAACCAGGCGCTGCGGCACTCGCTGAAGCTGGACGTGACGCCACCTGCGGATTTGCATGCGCACCGCGCGCTGTATGACTGTTATGTCACTGCCGCGCTGTTGATTCGCATCATGGAGACCTCGGGCTGGAGCGCCTCCGAAATGATTGTGCGTTCGCAACCGGCGGCCCAGCGCGACGATATTCTGCCGTTCGGCAAATACCGCGGCCAGGCGATTGCGGTGATCGCCCGTAAAGATCCGGGCTACCTGAAATGGATGCTGGATAACGTGACCGATTTGCGCCCGCCATTGCGGCAGGCGCTGCGTAAATATCTTAGTGAGTCTCAGTAATCTTCGGCCGGGGGTAGCGTGCCCTGCGCCAGTCCGAGAATAAAGGTGTACTCCATCGCCACCCCTTCATAGGCTTTATAGCGGCCGGACTTGCCGCCGTGGCCGGCATCCATGTCGGTACACAGCAGCAGCAGGTTGTTATCGGTTTTCAGCGATCTCAGCTTCGCCACCCATTTGGCCGGTTCCCAGTACTGCACCTGCGAGTCGTGCAGACCGGTGGTCACCAGCAGATGTGGATAGGCTTTGGCTTCAATGTTGTCGTAGGGGCTGTACTGGCGGATGTAGTGATAATATTCCGCCTGTTCAGGATTGCCCCACTCGTCATATTCACCGGTGGTCAGCGGAATCGACTCATCCAGCATGGTCGTCACCACATCGACAA
This sequence comes from Pantoea sp. PGP6, assembly GCF_053474785.1. Lineage (NCBI taxonomy): Bacteria > Pseudomonadati > Pseudomonadota > Gammaproteobacteria > Enterobacterales > Erwiniaceae > Pantoea > Pantoea sp. PGP6. The sequence continues at coordinate 1,841,324 of NZ_JBQBMA010000001.1, read as the reverse complement.
ACGGTACCTGTGCCACCACGCCATGGAACCGCTGCGGTGCCATGTTGATCACCGCGCCCATCAGCAGACCACCGGCGCTGCCGCCCATTGCGTAGAGTCGTTCAGGATGACCGAATCCACGCGCCACCAGCGCGTTAGTCACGTCGATAAAATCGGTAAAGCTGTTCATCTTATTCAGCAGGCGACCCGCGTCGTACCATTGCTGGCCTAACTCGCCGCCGCCGCGTACCTGGACCAGCGCATAGACAAAGCCGCGATCCAGCAGGCTGAGGCGGCTGACGCTGAAATCGGCGTCGATGCTGCTGCCGTAGGCCCCGTAGCCATATACCAGCATCGGGTTCTGACCAGGCTGATAATATTTGCGGTTATAGACCAGCGAGACCGGCACTTCCGTACCATCAGTGACTTTAATCCAGTGATGCTCACTTTTATAATCGTCCGCATTGAAGCCTTTGACCGCGCTCTGCTTGAGGATGCGGCGCTCGCCGGTATCCATATCCAGCTCAAACAACGTGGTCGGAGTGGTCATTGAGGAGTAGCCGTAGCGCAGTTTACTGGTGCGTGGCGTCGGGTTGTAGGCCAGCCAGGTGACATAGGTCGGATCGTCAAAGGCGATGCCGCTGTTTTCGCCGCTGGCCCAGTTGATCTGCCGCAGGCTGGTCAGCCCGCGCTGCCGCTCCTCCACCACCAGCCAGTCGCGGAACAGCTGGAAATCTTCCATTACCACATGATCGCGCGCTGGGATCAGCGTCTCCCAGCGGGATTCTGCCAGATAACGGGTGCGATAAAGCCCGAAGTTCTTGCCGTCACGGTTCGACCGGATAAAGAACTGATGATCGTAGTGATCGAGGCTGTATTCATGATCGCGGCGACGCGGCAGGAACACATGCGGCTGCGCGTCCGGGAAGTTAGCGTCAATCAGCTGGATTTCGCTGGTGGTGGTGCTGAACAGCGCAATCAGGATGAACTGCTTAGAGGTGGTTTTATGCACGCTGAGGTGAAAGGTATCATCCCGCTCTTCATACACCAGCTGGTCGTCGGACTGCGGCGTACCCAGCTCATGCCGCCATACCTGATAAGAGAGCAGCGTCTGCGGATGTTTCTGGACATAGTAGACGGTGCGGGAGTCGTTGCCCCAGGCGAAGCTGGATGAGGCGTTACTCAGCACTTCGGGATACCAGCTACCGCTCTGCAGATTGCGGAAGCGGATGCCATATTGTCGCCGTGACAGGAAATCTTCGGCCAGCGCCATTACCTGATTATCCGGGCTGATGTGCAGTGCGCCCATGGTATAGAACTCACTGTGGGAGGCACGCTGATTGGCATCAAGCAGCAGCGTCCACTCATCAGTCACCTCGCTGGCAGCGGGCTGGCGATAATAAGCCGGATATTCATTGCCGCTCTGATAGCGACTCTGATAACGATACCCGTTCTTCACATAGGGCACCGAATGGTCTTCCGGCGGCAGACGGTCAATGATCTCCTTCAGCACCCGTTCCTGCAGCGGTTGCTGAGTCGACATGATTTTACGGCCATAGTTATTTTCAGCCCGCAGGTAATCAAGTACTTCGTTATCTTCACGTTTGTCGTCGCGTAGCCAGTAGTAGTTATCGACGCGCGTTTCACCATGCAGCGTCATCTCATGCGGTATTTTTTTTGCGATGGGTGCTTTCATGACATCCGTCTCCGTGAAAGTAATGATCTGTAAGCGTGGCACCAAAGGCGCAGGAAGCCAAGCATCAGCTGGTACGGAAACAACAAGCTGGCCACCGGAAGTGGCCAGTGAGGATTAACTGGCGGGCAAGCGGGCCTTCTCCGCCACGATATCCTGCTGGATGCCGTCACGGACATCCTGCGGGATTTTAAGCGCGTCGCCGAGCGCCGACAGGTAGCTGCGTTCCATAAAATGGTCGACGTCAATCGCGGCGCAGCTCAGGAAGTAGAGTTCCAGCGCCTCTTCTTCATTCTTGACGCCAGCCGCCAGCCACTGCGGATCGAGCGGGCGGCTCATCGCTTTCTGAATCAGCTGTTCGGCATCTTTGCCATAGCCGGACTGCTGAATATTCTGCTCAATCGCCGCACGTTCCTGATCGTCGATATGACCGTCGCTCTTTGCAGCAAACACCAGCGCAGTCACCAGACGCTCCGCCCGCAAGTCGACCGGCGTCTGCGCCACGCCAAAGTCAGGCTCATCCTGGTGGGTTTCACGCACCCGCTGTTTGTATTTATTCCACAGCAGCGCGCCGGCGGCGGCACCACCGCCAATAATCAGCGCTTTGCCACCATACCGGGTTAACAGTTTGCGCGACGACTTACTGGAAATCAGCATACCCGCCAGCCCACCTAAGGCACCCGGCGCCAGCATATCGCTTAAGCCGCCCCCGGACTGACTATTACCGCCCTTCTTTGCCAGTACCGACTGAATCTGTTGTAACCAGTTATTCATCTTTCACTCCTGTTTTAGATGGTAGTCAGCCATCCTGACGAAAAAGATGTCAGGAAACGTCAGAGCGGGAAAAGTACGGCAAAACAGCCGCCAGCGGGCAGGAAAGATGAGAACGCAAACGTTTTCGTTTATACTGCGCGCGTATTTTGACTGCTTAGGTGAATTTATGACGACTCTCGGAACAGCGCTGCGCCCTGCGGCCACGCGCGTGATGTTATTAGGTTCAGGTGAACTGGGTAAAGAAGTGGCGCTGGAGTGTCAGCGTCTGGGTGTGGAAGTGATTGCTGTCGATCGCTATGCCGATGCCCCGGCGATGCACGTGGCGCATCGCAGCCATGTGATCAACATGCTGGATGGCGACGCGCTGGCCGCGCTGATCGCCCAGGAGAAGCCTGACTTCGTGGTGCCGGAAATCGAAGCCATCGCCACCGATAAACTGGTTGAGCTGGAACAGCAAGGCCAGCGTGTGGTGCCAACCGCACGCGCCGCGCAGCTGACCATGAACCGCGAAGGCATTCGCCGTCTGGCAGCCGAAGAGCTGTCGCTGCCGACCTCCCGTTACCGCTTCGCCGACAGTAAAGCGCGTTTCGATCAGGCTGCCGCAGAGATCGGTTTTCCCTGCATCGTAAAACCGGTGATGAGTTCATCCGGCAAAGGCCAGAGCTTTATCCGCGATGCCAGTCAGCTGGACCGTGCATGGGAATATGCGCAGCAAGGCGGTCGTGCCGGTGCCGGTCGGGTCATCGTCGAAGGGGTGGTGGCGTTTGATTTTGAAATTACCCTGCTGACCATCAGTGCAGTCGATGGCATTCATTTCTGCGCGCCGATTGGTCATCGTCAGGAAGACGGCGATTACCGTGAATCCTGGCAGCCGCAGCAGATGAGCGATCTGGCACTGCAGCGGGCGCAGGCCATTGCGGCTCAGGTGGTGAAGGCGCTGGGCGGCTACGGTCTGTTTGGCGTTGAGCTGTTCATCTGCGGCGATGAGGTGGTGTTCAGCGAAGTGTCGCCGCGTCCGCATGATACCGGTATGGTCACCCTGATTTCGCAGGATCTGTCGGAGTTTGCGCTGCACGTGCGCGCTTTCCTTGGCTTACCGATTGGCGGCATCCGCCAGTATGGCCCTGCTGCATCGGCAGTGATCCTGCCGCAGCTTACCAGCCAGAATGTGCAATTCGTGAATGTCGATGCGGCGCTGGGGGCTGGTCTGCAACTGCGCCTGTTCGGCAAACCGGAGATCAGCGGTCAGCGTCGGTTAGGCGTGGCGCTGGCCAGCGGTGAGACCACCGATCAGGCGATTGCGCGCGCCGTTGCCAGCGCAGCTGCGGTGACGGTCGAGGGATAAAATCACGGCGGTGAGCCCGTGCTCACCGCCTGCTATTACTTCGCCCCTTCCACCGCCTCACGCGCCAGTCGGGTAATCCGATCCCAGTCGCCGGTTTCCAGCGCATCGTTTGGCACCAGCCAAGACCCGCCAATACACAGCACGCTTTTCAGCGCCAGATAGTCACGGTAGTTGGCCGGAGAAATGCCACCGGTCGGACAGAAACGTACCTGCGGGAAAGGTCCGCCAATCGCCTGCAGCGCTTTCACGCCACCGTTGGCTTCCGCCGGGAAGAATTTGAATTCACGCAGGCCGTAATCCATGCCGGTCATCAGTTCAGAAACGGTGCTGATGCCAGGAATTAACGGAACCGGCCCTTCCACGGCGGCTTTCAGTAATGATTCGGTGACGCCGGGGCTGATGATAAACTGCGCGCCCGCATCGGTCACTTCCTGCAACTGCTGTGGATTGATCACCGTACCGGCACCAACAATCGCCTCCGGCACCTCTTTGATCATCGCACGCAGTGCATCCATCGCCACCGGGGTTCGCAGCGTCACTTCCAGCACCCTGACGCCGCCCGCGACCAGCGCTTTGGCCATCGGCACCGCGTGTTCCAGCTTGTTTACTACGATCACCGGCACGACCGGTCCGGTGGTCAGAATCTGTTCGGCACTCGTTTTCCAGTTTTTCATCACTTCCCCTTGCTTGATAACACCGGGATTAGCGGCCCGGTCATGGAGCATCGGCTCCTGCCCTGTAATTGCGCCACTACCATACATGATCCGGTTCCTGAGCGTCTATCGCCTCAAATGATTTTTGAAACGCCAGTTCACTTTTCCAGAATTGCGCCGGACAAAAAAAAGGCCCGCACGGTGCGGGCCTTAAACGTTCAGTTATTCAAACTCGTTCCACGAACGACCATCGCGGGTGATCATCGCCACCGAGGCAACCGGGCCCCAGGTGCCGGCCTGATACGGTTTGGAGGAATCGCCATCCGCCGCCCACGCTTCAATGATCGAATCGACATAGGTCCAGGCCGCTTCGACTTCATCACGACGGACAAACAGCGCCTGAATACCGCGCATGCTTTCCAGCAGCAGGCGTTCATACGCATCGGCCAGATGTGACTGGTTGAAGGTTTCGGAGTAGCTCAGATCGAGTTTGGTGGTCTGCAGCTTATGCTTGTGGTCGAGGCCTGGCACTTTGTTCAGGATTTCGATATCCACCCCTTCGTCCGGCTGCAGACGAATGGTCAGCTTGTTCTGTGGCAGTTCTGAGTAAGAATCTTTGAACAGGTTCATCTCAGGGTTTTTGAAGTAGACCACCACTTCAGAACATTTGGTCGGTAAGCGCTTACCGGTACGCAGATAGAACGGCACGCCTGCCCAGCGCCAGTTGTCGATATCCACGCGGATGGCGACGAAAGTTTCAGTGGCGCTCGATTTGTTCGCGCCCTCTTCTTCCAGGTAGCCCGGCACTTTTTTGCCCTGCACGAAGCCGGCGGTGTACTGGCCACGTACGGTTTTCTCACGCACGTTGGTCTGATCGATACGGCGCAGTGAACGCAAAACCTTCACTTTCTCATCACGGATGCTGTCAGCGCTGAGATCAGAAGGTGGTGACATGGCGATCATGGTCAGAATTTGCAGCAGGTGGTTCTGGATCATGTCACGCATCTGGCCCGCTTTGTCGAAGTAACCCCAGCGACCTTCAATGCCCACCTCTTCCGCCACGGTGATCTGTACGTGGTCGATGGTGCGGTTATCCCAGTTATTGACGAAAATCGAGTTGGCAAAGCGCAGCGCCAGCAGATTCAGTACCGTCTCTTTGCCCAGATAGTGGTCAATACGGAACACCTGGCTCTCATCGAAATATTCGCCGACGCTGTCGTTAATTTCCTGTGAGGTTTCCAGAGAGGTGCCGAGCGGCTTCTCCATTACCACGCGCGCCGGTTTGGCATTCAGCTTCGCAGTACCCAAACCCTGACAGATGGCACCGAAGGTGCTGGGTGGCATAGCAAAATAATTGATGGTGGTGCGTTTTTTCTGATCCAGCATCTTGCCCAGTTTCGGGAAGTGCGTGGTGTCGTTGACATCGAGGTTGCAGAAGTCGAGACGACCGCTGAGCTTATCCCACAGCGCTTCGTCAATCTTCTCCTTCATGAAGGTTTCCAGCGCTTCACGTACCACTTTGGTGTATTCCGCTTTGTCCCACTCGGCACGGCCTACGCCAATGATGCGGGTCTCTTCGTGGATCTGACCCGCTTTTTCTAACTGATACAGTGAAGGCAACAGTTTACGGCGTGCAAGATCGCCTTTGGCACCGAAAATCACCAGATCGCATGCCTGGGCTGTTTGTGTAACCGCCATTTTCCTCTCCTCGTTGCAGGATAATCCGATGGTGATGCATCCTCTGCCACCGGGTCCAGGTTGTTATTTTCTTTCAGCACAATGTACTTTTTTCCCCGCGCCAGGTAAACCGACTCGCCGGGTCAACCGCATTAACTCTGTACCGGATAGCCTCAGCGCGTGTGATGACACGTGCGTATTTCAGCTTTTTTTCTGTGTCTGATGTTGTCAGCGAAAATCCGGCCGCCGTCAAAGTATGCCAAAAAAAGCCGCACCCGACTTATCCGGCCTTGCGCCCGACCGGCGCTAACGCGATATAGTCTCTGTTAATGGCTGCCGACGACAGCAATAATTGAAATTGATAAAAGTGATAATGGTCATCCACTTATGAATATGCTGGAAAAGATTGAGGCGCAGCAGGCTGCGCTGAGTAAAGCGGAACAAAAAGTCGCCGCGCAGATTCTGGCTGCGCCACAGGCCGCTATGCATTCCAGCATCGCCACCCTCGCGCGCGCAGCGGGCGTGAGCGAACCCACGGTCAACCGCTTCTGTCACCGGCTGGGGGCTCGCGGCTTTCCCGACTTCAAACTGCAACTGGCGCAGAGTCTGGTAAAAGGCAGCAACTGGGTCAGCCGTGGCGTGGAGCAGCACGACAACGTTGAGAACTACAGCCACAAAATCTTCGATTCGGCGCTGGCTGGTTTGCAGCAGGTACGCGACCAGCTGGATACCGAACGCCTGCATCAGGCGGTGACGCTGCTGACCGGTGCCAGTAAACTGGCGTTTTTTGGCCTTGGAGCCTCGGCGGTGGTGGCGCATGATGCCTTCACCAAATTTCTGCGCTTTGATTTACCGGTCATCTGGTCGGACGATATTGTGATCCAGCGCATGAGTTGTATAAATAGTCGAGCCGGTGACGTTTTTGTTCTCATTTCACATACTGGCCGCACAAAAAATATGGTAGAACTGGCTCGCCTGGCCCGTGTAAACGGTTCCACCGTTATTGCCATCACCTCTCCCGATTCGCCCCTTGCCGAAGAAGCCGCGCTGGCTTTAGTGCTTGATGTGCCGGAAGACACTGATGTCTATCTACCGATGGTGTCGCGCCTGGCGCAGTTGACCGTGATCGATGTGTTGGCGACCGGTTTTACCCTGGAACGCGGGACGCCTTTCCGGGAAAACCTCAAACGCGTTAAACAGGCGTTGAAAGCGTCGCGTTACGAAAAGCACGCCATTCGGGAACAAGATACACAACAAAATAATTAACATCACATTTACAATGTGAGTCGTATCACAGCCCATCGATCATATAGAATAGCTAACCATGCCGTGTCCGCCGACCAGGACCGGCTTATTTGTTAACGGAGTCCTTCATGTCAAGACGTCTCAGAAGAACCAAGATCGTAACAACCCTCGGCCCGGCTACCGATCGTGATAATAACCTCGAAAAAATCATCGCGGCCGGCGCAAACGTTGTGCGACTCAACTTCTCCCACGGCACGCCAGAAGATCACCAGATTCGTGCAGATAAAGTCCGTGAGATCGCGGCAAAACTGGGCCGCCATGTGGCGATCCTCGGCGACCTGCAGGGTCCAAAAATTCGCGTTTCTACCTTTAAAGAAGGCAAAGTTTTCCTCAATATCGGCGACCGCTTTCTGCTGGATGCCAGCCTCGGTAAAGGCGAAGGCGATAAAGAGCGCGTCGGTATCGACTATAAAGGCCTGCCGGCAGATGTGGTGCCGGGCGACATCCTGCTGCTGGATGATGGTCGCGTGCAGCTGAAAGTGCTGGAAGTTCAGGAGATGAAAGTGTTCACCGAAGTTACCGTCGGTGGCCCGCTGTCGAATAATAAAGGGATTAACAAGCTGGGCGGCGGCCTGTCGGCTGAAGCGCTGACGGAAAAAGACAAAGCGGACATTATCACCGCGGCGAAAATTAAGGTCGACTATCTGGCGGTCTCCTTCCCACGCTGTGGCGAAGACATGAACTATGCCCGCCGTCTGGCCCGTGAAGCGGGTTGCGATGCCAAACTGGTAGCGAAAGTTGAACGTGCCGAAGCGGTTGCCAGTCAGGAAGCGATGGATGACATTATTCTCGCCTCTGATGTGGTGATGGTAGCGCGTGGCGATCTCGGCGTAGAGATTGGCGATCCGGAACTGGTCGGCATTCAGAAAGCGTTAATTCGTCGCGCCCGCCAGCTCAACCGCACCATTATCACCGCCACCCAGATGATGGAATCGATGATTACCAACCCGATGCCGACCCGCGCGGAAGTTATGGACGTGGCGAACGCGGTGCTGGACGGGACCGATGCGGTAATGCTGTCGGCAGAAACCGCCGCCGGTCAGTATCCGGCAGAAACCGTCTCGGCGATGGCCAAAGTTTGCCTCGGCGCGGAGAAGATCCCTAGCGTTAACGTCTCTAAACACCGTCTGGACGTGCAGTTCGACAACGTCGAAGAGGCGATTGCGATGTCGTCGATGTATGCCGCTAACCACCTGCAGGGTGTAACCGCCATCATCACCATGACCGAATCAGGCCGCACCCCGCTGATGACCTCACGTATCACGTCGGGGCTGCCGATTTTTGCCATGTCGCGTCATGAGCGCACCCTCAACCTGACTGCGCTGTATCGCGGTGTGACGCCGGTGTTCTTTGACAGCAACAATGACGGCGTGGCCGCCGCGCACGATGCGGTTAACCTGCTGCGCGATAAGGGTTTCCTGGTATCAGGTGACCTGGTTATCGTTACTCAGGGCGACGTAATGGGCGCCACCGGCACCACCAATACCACTCGCGTGCTGCGCGTGGATTAATTGCCCCCCGGGTTGACATTGCCGGTGTAGAATAAAAGACGCGACTGCCTGCCAGTCGCGTTTTTCTTTTCTGACAAGGAGGCCAGATGGCCCGTTTTCACCCCATCAGCCAGCTTACCGGCCGAATTTTGTTGTTTCCTCTGGCGTTAGTCCTGTTCGAATTCGCAACCTATATTGCCCACGACATGATCCAGCCCGGCATGCTGATCGTCACCACGGAATTTGACGTCGGCCCGGAGTGGGTATCGACCTCGCTGACCGCCTACCTGATTGGTGGCGTAGTGCTGCAGTGGTTGCTCGGTCCGCTCTCTGATAAGTTTGGCCGCCGGCCGGTGATGCTTTCCGGCATCCTGTTTTTTGCCGCCGCCTGCATTCTCACCCACTGGGTCAGCTCGATTGAGGAGTTTGTCAGCCTGCGCTTTGTGCAGGGCATCAGCCTGTGCTTTATCGGTGCGGTCGGCTATGCCGCGATTCAGGAGGCGTTTGATGAAGCGCTGGCGGTAAGGATGATGGCGCTGATGGCTAACGTTGCGCTGCTGGCCCCGCTGGCCGGTCCGCTGGCGGGCGCGGCGTGGCTGACCGTTGGCAGCTGGCGCAGTATGTTCTGGCTGTTCGCCGGCTGTAGCCTGCTGGCCTTTGTCGTGCTGTGGCGGGTGATGCCGGAAACTGCCGGCGATCGCAGTCATTCCATCGCCCTGCCGAATCTGGCGCGTAACTACCGGCGACTGATGAAAGATCGGCTGGTGATGTCTGGATCGTTCGCCATCGGGCTGGTGTTTATCCCGATCCTGACCTGGGTAGCGCTGTCGCCGGTGATCCTGATGCATGACGAAGGGCTGTCGCGCATGCAGTACGCGCTGCTGCAGCTGCCGGTATTCCTGGCGATGATTGCCGGTAATCTGACACTGAGTAAGCTGGCGGGACGGGTGCCGATTGAACAGCCGGTGAAGTTTGCTGCCTGGCCGATTCTGATCGGGTTGAGCCTGGCGCTGCTGGCCAGTTTGCTCAACAGTCACGGCTACCTGCTGATTACCGCCGGTCTCAGCCTGTACGCTTTTGGTGCGGGCATGGTGAATGCCGGACTCTACCGCCTGACGCTCTACGCCAGTGATGAAGGCAAAGGCAGCGTGGCGGCGATGCTGGGGATGATCAGCATTCTGACGCTGGCAATCGGCATTGAACTGGCGAAAAGCGGCTATTTCAGTGGTGGTACGCTGTGGTTCTGTCTGATCAACTTTATCAGCGGCGTGCTGTGGTTTGGTCTGGTGATAGTGTTTATGCGGGAACGCAAACGGCGCAGCAGGCTGGAAGCGTTATAACAAGGCCGCAACCACGGGTTTGCCTTACGCAGCCAGCAGAGAAACGCTAAGCGACCGGAGCAGACGCCCGGGAAGCATAGCGGGCGATGGACAACAATGCCGGGAGCGTTTTTGAACAATGCAAAGCGTGGGCCCGCTGCGGGCGCACCTCAGGGACCAGGTACGTCATTGCCCGCGCTGAGCCTGCCATGGCTGGCGGGTTTTGCGTCTTAGCGGGGCGTATACTCCCTGAGCCTGCTCTGTACGATCTGACCGTGTTCCCTGAGCATTCTCGATCTCACCGCTATCCACGCCAGACGTCACAAAAAAGGCCGCTTTCGCGGCCTTGTTGCTATTTGCGTGGGTAGAGCTCTTTACGTGAATAGGGCTCCATATCCCCATCTTTGCGCGTTTTCAGCAGTTTCAGGATCCAGGTGTACTGTTCCGGATGCGGGCGCACGAAAATTTCTACTTCTTCATTCATCCGGCGCGCCAGCTGATGGTCATCCGCGTCAAGCAGATCGTCCATTGGCGGCCGCACATAGATTTCCAGCTTATGCGTGTCGCTGTTATAGACCGGAAACAGCGGCACAACGCGGGCCCGGCACAGCTTCATCAAACGACCCAGCGCCGGCAGCGTCGCTTTATAAGTAGCGAAGAAGTCGACAAACTCGCTGTGCTCGGCACCATGATCCTGATCCGGCAGATAGTAGCCCCAGTAGCCCTGACGAATTGAGCTGATAAACGGTTTGATGCCGTCATTGCGGGCGTGTAACCGGCCGCCATAACGGCGACGCGCGGTGTTCCAGGCATAGTCCAGCAGCGGATCGCTTTGGTTGTGAAACATCGCCGCCATCTTCTGTCCTTCCGACGCCAGCAGCATGGCGGGAATATCCACCGCCCAGCCGTGGGGCACCAGGAAAATGACATTCTGCTGCTCCGCCTGCATCTGGTCGATTATTTCACGACCGTGCCACTCTACACGCTGGCGAATTCGCGCCGGATCGCGCAGCACTAATTCGGTCATCATCGCCATCGCCTGCGGTGCCGTGGCAAACATCTCATCAACCAGCGTGGCACGCTGGGATTCACTCAGTTCCGGCAGGCAATAGTAAAGGTTAATCAGGGCGCGTCGACGGGCACCTTTCGCCAGTTTGCCGGCAAAGCGGCCTAACCGACCCAGCAGCGGATCGCGCACTTTCGGCGGTAACATCGCCATACCGGCCAGGCCACCAATTGCCAGCCAGCTTCCCCAGTATTTAGGTTTGAGAAATGAACGTTCAAAAACGGGAATAAATTCAGCGTTATTTTTTTTTCGGGTTTCCATGCACTCGCCTCAAACAATGACCGGCTAATGATAGTGACGACGGGCAAATTTGCAATCATCGTGCGCCAGATATAAAAAAACCGACGGGATTGCCGTCGGTTTCTGCGCGATTTGGCGAAATTCGCTTATTTCAGGCCCAGCTGAGGCAGCCAGGATTTCACCTGCGCCATATACTCGCTGCGTTCTTTGCCGGTCAGTCCTTCCATCCGCGGCAGCTTGGCCGTTAACGGGTTGACCGCCTGATTGTTGATCCAGATTTCAAAGTGCAGATGCGGCCCGGTTGAACGTCCGGTATTACCAGACAGCCCGATGCGGTCGCCACGCTTCACTTTCTGGCCCGGCTTCACCAGCACTTTTTTCATGTGCATGTAGCGCGTCATGTACTGACGTCCGTGACGGATCGCCACGTAGTTACCGGCCGCCCCGCCGTTCTTCGCTACCACAATTTCACCGTCGCCCACCGCCAGTACCGGCGTGCCGATCGGCAGCGCAAAGTCGACGCCTTTATGCGGCGCAATGCGTCCGGTTACCGGGTTCAGACGGCGCGGATTGAAGTTAGAGGAGACGCGATACTGCTTCACCGTCGGGAAGCGCATAAAGCCGCGCGCCAGGCCGGAGCCGTTGCGATCGTAGAACTTACCGTCTTCGGCGCGGAAGGCGTAATAGTCTTTGCCGCCGCTGCGCAGGCGCACCCCGAGCAGCTGGCTCTGGGCACTTTTACCGTCGAGCATTTCACGCGACATTAAGACGCTGAACTGGTCGCCGGCCCGCAGCTTACGGAAATCCATCTGCCACTGTAGCGCCTTAATCACGCCGCTGGCTTCCGCACTGGTTAACCCGGCCCGCTGGGCGCTGGCGGCAAAACTGCCGCGCACTTCGCCCTGCAGAACGCTGTTACGCCATTCGCCCTTCTGCATCTCCGCTGCCATTTTAAAGCCACCTTTATCGGTGCGCTCATAGGTGCGGGTTTCGCGACGGGAAATCTCCCAGCTCAGGGTTTTCAGGCTGCCATCATCGGCCAGCGTCCAGCTCAGCTGCTGTCCGACCTGCAGGTTACGTAAATCCCGATCGCTGACCACCAGCGAATTGATGTCACTGATGTCGATGCCATACTGATTCAGCGCACTGCTCAGCGTATCACCAGAAGAGACGGTATATTCGTGGACGCCCGGCGTGTCAGGCACGCCAGTATCATCCTCATCTGCCGGCAGCTCTTCATCCGGTTCCGGTGTGCTCTGATCAATCGGCTCACTGGCTTCCGGCAGCAGGGTGCGGAGTTCATTTTTATCCAGCTCGATAGTTTTGACGATAGGCGTCACATCATCGGTGGGGTGGTAGACGTAAGGCCGCCAGACGGCGACGGCCAGAGTAATAACAGTTAACGATCCCAGCATAACGCGGTGGGGGCGCGGCAAATTATTAAATGCGAGGGCGACAGAGCGGGCTATCTGCTGCACTTTTACCTATTCCTCATGCTCCATTCAGGCAGCTTGCATACTGGCTCGACAGCTGTGAGAGGAATTTCACATAGCTATCTTTAGCTAAGCTGATGTCTGTTCCCAGCGGATCGAGCGTGCCTTTACGCACCTGCGTTCCGCGGGCGACAGCATCGATGACTGCTGGCCTGAATTGTGGCTCAGCAAAGACGCATACCGCCTTCTGCTCAACCAACTGTGTTCGTATCTGGTGTAAACGCTGGGCGCCCGGCTGAATCTCAGGATTGACGGTAAAATGCCCGGTGGGCGAGAGACCGTAGTGTTTTTCAAAGTACGTGTAAGCGTCGTGAAAAACGAAATATCCTTGATTTCTGACCGGTGCGAGTTGTGCGTTAACGCGTTTGTCCGTGTCCGCCAAAGTTACCTCAAACTGCTGGAGGTTGGCGTCAAGTTTGGCTTTATCTTGCGGCATAAGTTCCAATAATTTTTCATGGATTGCAACCGCGGTTTTGCGTGCGATCTCCGGCGACATCCACAGGTGCATATTAAACTCGCCGTGATGATGATGATGGGCATCGGCGTCCGGCTGTTCGGATTTTTCCGCTGTGTGTTCATCTTCATCTTCACCACCGCTAATCAATAGCGGTTTCACCCCATTGATATCGACGATTGCCAGATTTTTTTTCGCCGGCAGCTCAGCCGCAGACTTCGCCATAAAGGCTTCCATTTCAGGCCCGACCCATACCACTAAGTCCGCGTTTTTTAAGCGTTTTGCATCGGATGGACGCAGGGCGTAATCGTGCTCTGAGGCGCCGTCTGGCAACAGCACATCAACCGGCGTCACCCCATCGGCAATCGCTGCCGCGATAAAACCCACCGGCTTGAGTGAAGCGACCACATTTGCCTGCGCAGAAAAGGTTAAAGAAGCTGTAACGGAGAAAGCAGTTAAGGCGAAAAGTGCGCCCTTTTTAATATGTAACATTATGCGTCATTCCATCGTGACCTGGGTGTGGGATGTGATATTATAACATTCGAAATTCTGTGCAACCTGTAAATACTATGACCTCACTTGTTACACTCGAAAACGTTTCGATCAAATTTGACCAGCGCAACGTGCTGTCTGGCGTCAGTCTGGCGCTGCAGCCGGGGCGCATTCTGACGTTGCTGGGACCAAACGGTGCGGGTAAGTCGACCCTGGTGCGTGTGGTGCTGGGTCTGCTCGCGCCGACCAGCGGCACGCTCAGGCGTGATCCGGCCCTGCGTATTGGCTATGTGCCGCAGAAACTGCACATCGACCCGACGCTGCCGGTCACGGTAGAACGCTTTATGCGCCTGTCGCGTGGCAGTAAAAGCGCAGAGATCCTGCCAGCCCTGAAACGTGTTCAGGCCGGTCACCTGCTCAATGCGCCACTGCAAAAACTCTCCGGTGGTGAAACCCAGCGGGTGTTACTGGCGCGCGCCCTGCTCAACCAGCCCCAGTTACTGGTGCTCGACGAGCCGACTCAGGGGGTTGACGTCAATGGCCAGGTGGCGCTGTACGATCTCATCGACCAGCTGCGTCATGAACTGAACTGTGGCGTGTTGATGGTCTCCCACGATCTGCACCTGGTGATGGCCAAAACCGATGAGGTGCTGTGCCTTAATCACCACATCTGCTGCTCCGGGACCCCGGAAGCGGTATCGCAACATCCCGAATTTATCGCGATGTTCGGTCCGCGCGGCGCACAACAACTGGCCATTTATCGTCATCATCATAATCACCGTCACGACCTGCAGGGACGAATCGTTTTACGCAAAGGACAGGGTTCATCATGATTGAGTTGTTATTACCGGGCTGGATAGGCGGCGTGATGTTAGCGCTGGCTGCGGGCCCGCTGGGGTCGTTTGTCGTCTGGCGCAAAATGTCCTACTTCGGCGATACGCTGGCCCATGCCTCGCTGCTCGGCGTCGCGTTTGGCCTGCTGTTCAACGTTAATCCTTATTATGCCGTGATCCTGGTGACGGTCTGTCTGGCTCTCGGGCTGGTATGGCTGGAACGACGTCCGCATCTGGCGATCGATACCCTGCTCGGCATCATGGCGCACAGCGCGCTGTCGCTGGGTCTGGTGGTGGTCAGCCTGATGAAGAACGTGCGCGTCGACCTGATGGCCTATCTGTTTGGTGATTTGCTGGCGGTGACGCCGGACGATCTGTGGATGATGGGCGGCGGCGTGGTGGTGGTATTACTGGTGATGGCGTGGCAGTGGCGTTCGCTGCTGTCGATGACCATTAGCCCGGAACTGGCGCAGGTGGATGGCGTCAATATTCAGCGAACCCGCCTGATTCTGATGCTGGTGACCGCGCTGACTATCGGGGTGGCAATGAAGTTTGTCGGCGCGCTGATTATTACCTCGCTGCTGATCATCCCGGCCGCCACCGCCCGACGTTTTGTCCGTTCACCCGAGGGAATGGCTGGCGTGGCGGTGATTATCGGCGTGCTGGCCGTCACCGGCGGCCTGACCTTCTCCGCCTTCTACGACACGCCCGCCGGTCCGTCGGTGGTACTGAGCGCCGCGATCCTGTTTATTATCAGCATGGTGCGCAAACCGGCGGTCTGATCAGACCTCGCGGGTAATGCCAAAATGACGATAAGCATGCTGCGTGGCCATCCGGCCGCGCGGTGTGCGCTGAATGAATCCCTGCTGGATCAAAAACGGCTCGATCACATCTTCAATCGTTTCACGCTCTTCGCCAATCGCGGCAGCCAGGTTATCCAGTCCGACCGGCCCGCCCATGAACTTATCGATAATCGCCAGCAGCAGCTTGCGGTCCATATAATCGAACCCTTCGCTGTCGACGTTCAGCATATCGAGTGCGCTGGAGGATACCTCGCCGCTCAGCTCACCGTTAGCCCGCACTTCGGCAAAATCCCGCACCCGGCGCAGCAGACGGTTGGCGATACGCGGCGTACCGCGTGCGCGACGGGCGATCTCTAACGCGCCCTCGTCGCTCAGCGCCAGCCCCAGACAGGCGGCACTGCGGCCAACAATGTGCTGCAGATCTTTCACCTGATAGAACTCCAGCCGCTGCACAATGCCGAAGCGATCGCGTAACGGCGAAGTGAGTGAACCGGCGCGGGTGGTGGCACCAATCAGGGTAAACGGCGGCAGATCGAGCTTAATTGAACGGGCAGCCGGACCTTCACCAATCATGATATCCAGCTGATAATCTTCCATCGCCGGGTAGAGAACTTCTTCTACCACCGGCGACAGGCGGTGAATTTCATCGATAAACAGGACGTCATGCGGTTCAAGGTTGGTCAGCATCGCCGCCAGGTCACCGGCTTTCTCCAGCACCGGGCCAGAGGTGGTGCGCAGATTAACCCCCATTTCATTGGCGACGATGTTCGCCAGGGTGGTTTTGCCAAGCCCCGGCGGACCAAAAATCAGCAGATGATCGAGTGCATCGCCGCGCAGCTGCGCTGCCTTGATGAAAATCTCCATCTGCTCACGCACCTGCGGCTGGCCGACATACTCGGTCAGCATTTTCGGGCGAATGGCGCGATCGAGACTTTCTTCTTCGTTAACGCTTACAGCAGAGACCAGGCGGTCGGCTTCTATCATGACTTACCTCAAATGGCGGCGCGTAGCGCTTCGCGGATCAGCGTTTCGCAATCCGCATCCGGTCGACCGACTTTACTGATCATACGACTGGCTTCCTGCGGTTTATAACCCAGCGACACCAGCGCTGCAACCGCTTCGGCTTCGGCATCGTTGGTTTCCGGTTCGGCATTCGGCGTGGTAAGCGTAAAGGCGGAATCGCCGCCAAACAGATCGCCGTGCATCCCCTTGAAGCGGTCCTTCATCTCGACCACCAGACGCTCAGCGGTCTTCTTGCCTACGCCCGGCAGTTTCACCAGCGAGGCAATTTCCTCTTTCTCGACCGCAGTAACGAACTGCTGCGCCGACATGCCAGAGAGGATCGCTAACGCCAGTTTCGGGCCGACGCCATTCACCTTAATCAACTCACGAAACAGCGCACGTTCCTGCTTGCTGTTGAAGCCGAACAGCAGCTGCGCATCTTCGCGCACCACGAAGTGGGTAAAAATCACCGCTTCGTGATTCAGTTCAGGCAGCTCATAAAAACAGGTCATTGGCATATGGACTTCATACCCTACGCCGTGTGCCTCAAGCAGCACCAGCGGCGGCTGCTTTTCCAGAATATTGCCCCGTAAACGACCTATCACCTGAATGCTTCCTTAACCAACCAATGTGGCGGATTTTATAACATAAAAAAGGCTGGATGAATATCCAGCCTGTGCGTGTGCCGGCAACCGCGCGGCTAACCTGAACGTAAACGCCCGCGGGTCAGCACCAGCTTGCTGTCGCTCATCCGTGCGGCATTCTGCGACACGTGGCAATGTGTAATGGCGATTGCCAGCGCATCGGCAGCATCGGCCTGCGGGTTGGCGGGCAGCTTCAGCAGGGTGCGCACCATGTGCTGCACCTGGCTTTTTTCGGCGCTGCCAATCCCGACTACCGTCTGTTTAACCTGACGCGCGGCGTACTCAAACACCGGCAGATCGTGATTGACCGCGGCGACAATGGCCGCGCCACGTGCCTGGCCCAGTTTCAGCGCAGAATCCGCGTTCTTCGCCATGAACACCTGTTCGATGGCGAAGTAATCGGGCGAAAACTGGGTGATGATCTCGCAGACGCCCGCATAAATTAACTTCAGACGGGCGGGCAACTCAGTGGTATTAGTGCGGATACAGCCGCTGCCCAGATAGGTGAGCTGGCGGCCGGTCTGACGAATGACACCATAACCGGTGATGCGCGAACCGGGATCGATACCCAGAATAATCGACATTAAGCCTCTCCGGTTAAGGGGGTGCGGGTCAGCGCCATTACAGCGTTTCCGCCACCTCGTCGGAGATCTCACCGTTGTGATAAACCTCCTGCACATCGTCGCAATCTTCCAGCATGTCGATCAGACGCAGCAGTTTCGGTGCCGTTTCCGCATCCATTTCCGCTTTAGTAGACGGGATCATCGACACTTCAGCGGTATCCGCTTTCAGGCCGACCGCTTCCAGCGCATCACGCACCGCGCCCATCTCTTCCCAGGCGGTGAAAACGTCAATCGCGCCATCGTCGTAGCTGACCACATCTTCAGCTCCGGCTTCCAGCGCAGCTTCCATCACCGCATCTTCATCCTGACCCGGCGCATAGGAGATCACCCCTTTTTTGCTGAACAGGTAGGCAACAGAGCCGTCAGTACCGAGGTTACCGCCGGTTTTGGTGAAGGCGTGACGCACTTCGCCCACGGTACGGTTGCGGTTGTCGCTCAGGCACTCGATCATGATGGCCGAGCCGCCCGGACCGTAGCCTTCATAGATGATGGTTTCCATGTTGGCGTTGTCATCACCGCCGACGCCGCGCGCGATGGCGCGATCCATGGTTTCACGCGTCATGTTGTTGGAGAGCGCTTTGTCCATTGCGGCACGCAGGCGTGGGTTCGAGCCCGGATCGCCGCCGCCCAGTTTGGCCGCCGTCACCAGTTCACGAATGATCTTGGTGAAAATTTTGCCCCGCTTCGCGTCCTGTGCCGCTTTACGGTGCTTGGTATTTGCCCACTTACTATGTCCTGCCATGTTACTTTTTCTCCGAACTTAGCATGGTGCAGGCTATCCTGCCGCCGGGCTTGTCCCGCTGGCCGGCTCGCAACTCACGTACACAGTACGCTGGCTACGTCGCGCTGGCGGTGAACAACCTCACGGCACCGGGTACGCCTGACTGTTCAATACGTTGGTGTAGTCCTGTTAAAACTCACCAGATTCATAAATTTAATCGATTCGCCGCCGGAAAAATGCGCGGCAGCAGCGATTCAGGTAAATTCTTCAATCGCCTGGCGATTACTCCAGGACTTGGTGAGCGCAGCCGCTTCTGCCGGTGCCAGCCAGCGAAACGCCAGATGCTCGGTCAGTGCAATTGCCCGCTCTGCTGGCAACCGCAGCCGGAACCAGTGTTCGTGATTATGGGTGACACCGGGTGCGTAGCGATGGCGATAGTGCGGAAAGATTTCAAAGTCGATCTGACGCTGACAATCTTCCACCTCCAGCCGTTCCGCCAGCACGTCAATGCCCAACTCCTCGCCCACTTCACGCCGGGCAGCGGCCAGCGGCGTTTCATCCGCCTCCAGGCTGCCGGTTACCGACTGCCAGAAGGCCGGATCGTCCTGCCGCTGCAGCATTAACACCCGGCCAGTGTCGCGCGCCACAATGACCACCAGCACTGAAACCGGATGTTTATAGCCCATTATTTAGTCTCAGGCTTTTCTTTTTTTACCACCTGAATGCCCAGCTCCAGCAGCGAGGCGGGATTCGCTTCGCTTGGGGCTTCGGTCATCAGGCAGGCCGCAGCGGTGGTTTTCGGGAACGCAATCACGTCACGAATGTTATCGGTACCGGTCAGCAGCATGGTCAGACGATCCAGACCAAATGCCAGGCCCGCGTGTGGCGGCGTACCGAACTTCAGCGCATCCAGCAGGAAGCCAAACTTCTCGCGCTGCTCATGCTCTTCAATACCCAGAATGCTGAACACCGTCTGTTGCATTTTGCCGTTGTGGATACGCACCGAGCCGCCGCCGACTTCATAGCCGTTTATCACCATGTCATAGGCGTTAGCCACTGCACGGGTCGGATCGGCGGCCAGCTCATCGGCGCTCATCTCTTTCGGCGCGGTGAACGGATGGTGCATCGCCGCCAGGCCGCCCTCTTCGTCCTCTTCAAACATCGGGAAGTCGATCACCCACAGCGGAGCCCAGGCTTTCTCATCGGTGATGCTCAGATCGCGGCCCACTTTGAGACGCAGTGCACCCAGCGCATCGGCCACCACTTTGGCGCGATCGGCACCAAAGAAGATGATGTCGCCATCCTGCGCGCCGGTGCGGCTCAGAATGCCTTCGACGATCTCTGCGTTGAGGAACTTCGCGACCGGACTCTGCACCCCCTCCAGTCCATCAGCACGCACGTTGACTTTCATCCACGCCAGACCTTTGGCGCCATAAATCTCAACGAATTTGCCGTATTCATCAATCTGCTTACGGCTCAGCTGCGCGCCAGCTGGCACACGCAGTGCCGCCACGCGGCCTTTGGCATCGTTCGCCGGACCCGCGAAGACCTGGAATTCGACATTTTTCAGCAGGTCGCCAACGTCCACCAGCTCCATCGGGTTACGCAGGTCGGGCTTATCGGAGCCGTACCGGTGCATCGCTTCGGCAAAGGTCATCTGCGGGAACTCACCGAGATCCACACCCTGTACCGCCTGCCACAGATTACGGATTAAACGCTCCATCACCTCACGCACCTGCGGCGCGGTCATGAAGGAGGTTTCAACGTCGATCTGGGTAAATTCCGGCTGACGGTCGGCGCGCAAATCTTCGTCACGGAAGCATTTAACAATCTGGTAGTAGCGATCGAAGCCCGACATCATCAGCAGCTGTTTGAACAGCTGTGGCGACTGGGGCAGCGCATAGAACTTGCCTTTATGAACCCGGCTTGGCACCAGATAGTCGCGCGCGCCTTCCGGCGTGGCTTTGGTCAGCATCGGGGTTTCGATATCGAGGAAGCCTTCATCGTCCATAAAACGGCGCACGAAGCTGGTGATTTTCGCGCGGGTTTTCAGGCGGGTCACCATCTCAGGACGACGCAGGTCCAGATAGCGGTACTTCAGGCGCGCTTCTTCGCTGTTGTTCTGGTTAGCATCCAGCGGCAGCGGCTCAGAACGGTTGATGATGTTCAGCGCATGGGCAAACACTTCGACTTCGCCGGTCGCCATCTCGCTGTTTTTATTCTTATCGTCACGGGCACGCACGGTACCGGTAATCTGGATACAGAATTCGTTACGCAGTTCAGAAGCCAGCTTAAACGCGTCCTGACGATCGGGATCAAAAAATACCTGCACGATGCCTTCACGGTCGCGCATATCGATAAAAATCAGGCTTCCCAGATCGCGACGGCGGTTTACCCAGCCGCAAAGAGTGACTTGCTGACCCACATGAGACAGATTGAGCTGTCCGCAATATTCTGTACGCATAACACTATCCTTTTAACTTCGCCGCTGCAGCTGACAGCATCCGGCCGCGTAACCTGATGCGATGCTGTCGCAAAAATGGCGGTCATTATAATGGAAAAAGGCAAACAGGATAAGTAGAGCCGCGCCAAAGCGGCGATTTCATCCGCAGCGGGCCTGTTTGCACCGGGGCGTGACCTTAGAGGATAATCGCAAATCTTAACTCAGAGCCAGGAGAGAGGGTGTGACACTTCGTATTGGCCTGCCCCAGTGGCAGCATTCGCACTGGAAACGCTGGGGCATTGAGAGCCTCGCGGATTATGCCCGCTATTTTCACTGTGTCGAAGGCAATACCACGCTGTACGCGCTGCCGACAGCCGATACCGTGCTGCGCTGGCGTGAGATGACCCACGACGACTTTCGCTTCTGCTTTAAGTTTCCCAATACCATCAGCCATCAGGCGGCGCTGCAGCACAGCGACGATCTGCTGACCGACTTTCTGCGCCTGATGGAGCCGCTGGCCGATCGTATCGGTCAGTACTGGCTGCAACTGCCCGCCACCTTTTCGCCAGCGCAGCTTAACGATCTCTGGCGCTTTCTGGACAGCCTGCCCGCGCGTTTTCAATACGGAGTCGAAGTGCGTCACGCGGCGTTCTTTGCCAAAGGTGAAGCCGAGCGGGCGCTGAATCGCGGTCTGCTGGCGCGCGGCATTAACCGGGTGGTGCTGGACAGCCGCCCGGTCCACGCCTCAACCTCGCAAAACACGGCGGCGCTGGCGGCGCGCGCGCAGAAGCCCCGCGTGCCGCCGCATGCTGTACGCACCGGCTCGCAGCCGATGGTGCGGTTTATCGGCAGCGACAGCGTCGAAGAGAGCGTGCCGCTGTTTCAGATCTGGCGGCCAAAGTTAACCGAATGGCTGCAACAGGGCGACGCGATGCTGTTTCTGCACACCCCGGATATGGGCCAGGTATTTCCACTGGTGCAGGCGTTATGGCCGCAGTTGCAACAGATTGATCCGCGGATTGGCAGCGGTCCCGACTGGCCGCAACAGGATTCACTGTTTTAATCAGTGGACAGGACAGCGCCCTCCGCGCTGGTTAGAATAGCCGCCTTACTGATGCTGATGGAGTCACAATGGTTAGCGCGTTATACGTGGTGTGGGGTGCGTTGCTGGTCATGAAGTTTACGCTGGATGTGGTGCGTTACCGCCGCTTCTATCGGGTGGCGTATGGCGATGGGGGTTATCATGATTTAAAAATGGCGATACGCATTCACGGCAACGCCATTGAAACCATCCCGCTGGCGCTGCTGTTGCTGGTGATGATGGAGATGAATGGTGCCGATATCTGGATGGTGCACCTCACCGCCCTGCTATTTTTTATCAGCCGCCTGCTGCACGCCTGGGGTCTGCGCCACAGCGCCATGCCGGGCCGCAAATATGGCATGCTGCTGACGCTGTTTTCGTTGTGCGGCATGGTGATTTTTAACCTGATCTACCTGCCATGGGAACTGGTGGTGACGCTACACTGAGTGTTGCCGGGTTAAGGGGTGCAGCCCGCCCTACTTTCTGCCAGAATAGCGCCCTTTCCGTCGTCTCTTCGGATTTTCGATATGTCTGACCGCGATCAACTCTTCTCAGCGCCCATTGCAAAACTGGGCGACTGGACTTTTGACGAGCGCGTAGCTGAAGTCTTTCCCGACATGATTCAGCGCTCGGTGCCGGGCTATTCCAACATCATCTCGATGATTGGCATGCTGGCAGAACGTTTTGTGACGCCCGACAGCCAGGTTTATGACCTCGGCTGCTCGCTCGGCGCGGCCACCCTGTCGGTGCGCCGCAATATTCAGGTGCCCGGTTGCCAGATCATTGCGGTGGATAACTCCCCGGCCATGGTTGAGCGCTGCCGTCGTCACATTGATGCCTTTCGCGCTGACACGCCGGTAACGGTGCTGGAAGCGGATATCCGCGATATTGCGATTGAAAACGCCTCGCTGGTGGTGCTCAACTTCACGCTGCAATTTCTTGAGCCACCGGCGCGGTTAGCGCTGCTGGAGAAAATCTGGCACGGGCTGAAGCCTGGCGGTGCGCTGGTACTGTCAGAGAAATTCAGCTTTGAAGATGCCGAAGTCGGTGAACTGCTGTTTAACATGCACCATGACTTCAAGCGCGCCAATGGCTACAGCGAGCTGGAGATCAGCCAGAAGCGCAGCATGCTGGAAAATGTGATGCTGACCGATAGCGTAGAAGCGCACAAAGCCCGCCTGAAACAGGCCGGTTTCTCGCACGCCGAACTCTGGTTCCAGTGCTTTAACTTTGGTTCTCTGGTGGCATTGAAATGATCGACTTTGGCCGTTTTTATCAGCAAATTGCCGTGGGTCCGCTGGCGAAGTGGCTGGAAGTTTTGCCGGCGCAAATCAGCGAATGGCAACGGGAAAACCTGCATGGACACTTCCGCGACTGGTATAAATCGCTGGAATATCTGCCGTTGCTCGAACCGCAGCGGCTTGACCTGTTACACAGCGTCAGTGCTGACCGCGATGACATCAGCGATCGCCACCGTCAGGGCATTGAGAAACTGCTGCGCAATCTGATGCCGTGGCGCAAAGGGCCTTACTCACTCTACGGCACCGAAATCAATACTGAATGGCGCTCCGACTGGAAATGGGATCGCGTATTGCCGCATATCTCCTCGCTGGCGGGCCGGACGGTGCTGGATGTGGGCTGCGGCAGCGGTTACCACATGTGGCGGATGATTGGCGCCGGTGCCCATCTGGTGGTTGGTATCGATCCGATGCAGCTGTTTCTCTGCCAGTTTGAGGCAGTACGTAAGCTGCTGAATGACGATCGCCGCGCCCATCTGTTGCCGCTGGGCATTGAGCAGTTACCGGCGCTGCAGGCGTTCGATACGGTGTTTTCAATGGGCGTGCTCTATCATCGCCGTTCCCCGCTCGACCATCTGCTGCAGCTGAAAAATCAGCTGGTGAGCGGCGGCGAACTGGTGCTGGAAACGCTGGTGATCGAAGGTGATGTGAATCAGGTGCTGGTGCCCGGTGAACGCTATGCACAGATGCGCAACGTGTTCTTTATTCCGTCGGCCGAGGCGCTGAAAAGCTGGCTGGAGAAGAGCGGTTTTGTCGATGTGCGCATCGTTGATTTCGCCCGCACCACCACCGAAGAGCAGCGTCGTACCGACTGGATGACCAGCGAATCGCTGGCCGAGTTCCTCGATCCTGACGACGCCAGCAAAACGGTCGAGGGTTATCCTGCCCCGCTGCGCGCGGTGCTGGTTGCCACCAAACCTTAAAATCCTTCCCTGAAGCTTAGCGGCGGGACAAAGCCAGTTTCGCCGCGAAGCCAATGAACACACAGCCGGTCAGGCGATCCATCACTTTCAGCACCCGTGGCTGGCGCAGATGGCGGGCGAAATAGTGGCTGCCACCAATCAGCACCGCATTCCACACCAGTCCCAGCAGCATGTGCGTCAGCGCCATCAGGCTACACCACAGCGCCACCGATGCCCCGGCAGGAATAAACTGCGGCAGAAAACTGACATAAAAGATCCCCACTTTTGGATTCAGCAGGTTGCCCAGCAAACCGCGGCTGAAGCAGGCAAGATAGCCCTGTTGCAGCAGCGGTTGCCCGCTCTGAATCATCGGCTGCTGGCGCGGTTTCAGCAGCAGTTTCAGTCCCAGGTAGAGTAACCACGCCGCGCCCAGCCACTTCAGCAGGTTGTAGGCCATTTCAGACGCCAGCAGCAGCGCGCCTAATCCTAATCCCACCGCGACGCCCCACACCAGACAACCGAGCGTCACGCCCAGCGCCGTTACGCTGGCGCGCTTCGCGCCCTGGGCCACCGCCGAGCGCAACACCAGCGCGGTATCAAAGCCCGGCGTCAGGGTCAGAACAGTAATCGCAAACAGAAAAAAAAACAGCGTGGTGCTCATCAGGATCTCCTGGAAGATGGCGGGCTGGCCGTAGCTTAACAGGGTTCCGGCGACATCTCATTGGTGATTCCCCCGCCCGTTTGCCGACTTTGTGCCAGGCTAACAGCGGTTTATCTTCATATTAAGGAGTTGTGATTATGAGTAAATTTATCTTCTCTTCACCCCGCAAATATGTGCAGGGCGCTGGCGTACTGGATGAGCTGGGGCCTTACATCGCCGAACTGGGTGACAACGCTTTCCTGGTGGCGGATGAAATCGTCTGGAAACTGATTGGCGAGCGCACGCAGCAGGCACTGCAAAAGGCGGGCGTTAATTTTAACTGGCAGCAGTTTAATGGCGAAGCCTCCAGTAATGAGATTACCCGACTGAGCCAGCTGGCGAAAAACCAGGGCTGTAATGTGGTGGTCGGGCTGGGCGGCGGTAAAACGCTGGATACGGTGAAGGCGGTGGCGGATGAGCTGAAGCAGCCGGTGGCGATCGTGCCAACTATTGCCTCAACGGATGCACCCTGCAGCGCGCTGTCGGTGATCTACACCGACAGCGGCGTGTTTGAGAGCTACCGGTTCTACAGTAAAAATCCAGACCTGGTGCTGGTGGATACCGCGGTGTGCGCCAGCGCGCCGGCGCGGCTGTTTGCATCCGGTATCGCCGATGGCCTGGCAACCTGGGTCGAGGCGCAGGCGGTGGCCCGTTCGCACGCCAAATCGATGGTGAACGGTGATCCTACCCTCGCCGGTCTGGCGATTGCCCGCGCCTGTGAAGAGACGCTACTGACCTGGGGCTACAGCGCCTTCGTGGCGGTAAGCGAAAAACGGGTAACGCCAGCGGTCGAGGCAGTGGTTGAGGCAAACACCCTGCTCTCTGGTCTGGGCTTCGAAAATGGCGGTCTGGCGGCGGCTCATGCCATCCACAATGGCTTTACCGCGATTGATGGCGATATCCATCATCTGACGCACGGTGAAAAAGTCGCTTACGGTACGCTGACCCAGATGGTGCTGGAGCGGCGTCCGGACGATGAGATTGCGCGCTACATTCGTTTCTATCGCGCCATCAACATGCCGACCACGCTGAAGGAGTTGCATCTGGAGAATGAGAGCTGGGAAAATCTGGTCAAAATAGGGGCGCTAGCCAACAGCGAGGGGGATACGCTGAAGAACCTGAACCCGAACCTGTCGCCGGAAGATATTGCCCACGCGCTGCTGGCGCTGGATGCGTTCAGTAAGACGGTGGAATAACGCCTCGCGGGCGATGGATAGTGCGATCGCCCGCTACTCTTCTGCCGCAGGCTGGCCCCAGTACTCATATTTATAGGCGGAGCTGAGATGACGTTCGATGGTGCCGCGGGTAAACACTTCGGTTTCGTGCAGGTAGCTCAGGGTACAATTCCCGACCTGATCCCACGACTGACACTCATCGACGGTGCGGATGGTACTCAGCGGCGTGGTCGCGGTGCCGTTCAGGCGCAGCTCCCGCCACTGGTTATCGTAGGTGTAGCTATCGGTGCTGCGGGTTGAGGTGGTGCGGGTCACCAGCCCCTGCGGATTCCAGCGGTAGTGATACTCTCCGTTGGTCAGCTGATCGCTGCCACGCGCCACGCTTTTTTGCAGCCGGAACTGCGGATCGTAACGATAGGTGGTGTCCGTAAAGCCACTGGTGCCCATGCTGGTAAATTTATCCGAGGCGCTGGTGATGTTGCCGTTTTTCCCCTTCTGCCAGTTGATCGTCCCCTGCCGGTTATCGACCACCACCTCTTTTCCCTCTTTCAGCACCTTCACCAGATAGGCATACTCCGCCACCCAGCCACCCTGCACCCGGGCGATGTGCTGCTCCATACTGAGGATCACGTTGCGTTCATTCTTGTCGTAAGTGACATCGGCCACCAGCAGATCGCCGCAGGCATCGAACTGACCCAGCACGCGCTTTTGCGAATTCACATCTTTGCCAAATTCTCCGGCAATCACCTGCTTAACGGCACCCTTTGCGCTGCCGCCCAGCAGGATCCAGTTATTACTGCTGGCAATAGCACCACTGTGCGGGCCGCACTGACTGGCCGCAACCAGCGGAGTGCTCAGACCAGCCAGTAACAGGCTTACAGCAACAATCGGTTCGCATTTCATAAGGTAAGTTCCAGACAACGTTGGGTTAAGTGTAAACGCTGCGGCGGCGAATGGCGGCCTAAGGCAAAAATTTCAGTTGGCCGCCCGCGCCGGTTATTTCGCTGTGAAGCAGTCTCTGCTGTGGGTGCAGAGCGCTGAAGACACCGGGCTTTTTGAGGCTTAAGCCAGACGGCACAAGGGCTGCAGGCCGGTTGACCGTGCGGCAGAATAGATTTCACACGATATACTTTTTCACTCTGCTATTCGTCAATAGGGGTACGGTGAGTCATGAAGCAGGATGAAATCGTGTTGTCCGATATTGCACGTCTGGTTTTTGGTCAGAATCCTCCCACGTTTCTGCTGGAGGTGATTGGGCGCGCAGTGATCTGCTTTGTCCTGATTATTATCGCATTGCGTCTGCTGGGTCGTCGCGTCGCCTCGCAATATACGCTGTTCGAACTGTCAGCGGTGGTCACTCTGGCGGGGACCATGGGCGTCCCGTTGCTGGATGACAAGCGCGGGCTGTTGCCGCCATTGGTGATCATTGCCAGCCTGCTGGCGTTGCAGCATCTTGCCGGCCATCTCAGCATGCGCTCCCGCCGGTTCGATCGTCTGCTGGCGGGTAGCGAACGGGTGGTGCTGGATGAAGGTCGACTGAAGCTGGAGACGCTGCGCGCCACCGTGCTGTCGCGCGAAAAACTGTTCTCACTGCTGCGCGGTCGTGGCGTTCAGCATCTGGGGCAACTCAGCCGGGTATACATTGAGCCTTCCGGTGCATTAACCCTGGTGTGGAGCGATACCCCGCGTCCCGGTCTGGCGATTGCGCCCCGCGGCGATGACGCCCTGATTGCGGCGATGGAAACCGATGAGCATCAGGTCTGCTTTTCCTGCGGTAACCTGGCGGACCGCAATACGCCCGCCGATAGCGCCTGCCACTGTTGCCACGCGCACCACTGGCTCCCCGCCTCAACCTCGCTGGAGGACTAACAATGCGTGACCTTATGCACCGCTGGCTAATCGGTGAAGCGCCCTGGACCTTTGCCGGTGAGGTGCTGCTGCGTTTTTTGTTCATCTATCTGGTTTTACTGCTGGTGCTGCGGCTGATGGGCCGTCGCTTTGCCGGTCAGTTAAGCATTATCGATCTGGCGATAATGATCATGTTGGGTGCCGCGATTGGTGCGCCCTTGCAGACGCCTGAAAAGGGCATTCTGACCACCATCGTGTTGCTGATTACGCTGCTTGGCTGTTTTCGCCTGCTCTCCTGGAGCACCTTTTTCTCGCATCGGCTCGAAGTGCTGACCCAGGGCGATGCCACGTTGCTGGTGATGGATGGACGACTGGCGCTGGAGCATCTGCACCACGCTGAATTTTCGCGCGATCGGGCATTCTCGGAACTGCGTTCAATGGGCGTTCAGCATTTGGGTGAGGTCCGGCGCGCCTGGCTGGAACCGTCTGGCCGGGTCAGCCTGTTGCTCTATCAAAAGCCGCGTAGCGGACTGTGGCTGCTGCCTGAACAGAATGAGACCTTCAACCAGCATATAGCGGTGGATGGCTGTTTCGCCTGTGGTCACTGCGGTTACGTGGTGCAGAGTGAGCAGCAGCCTGACCAGCAGTGCGACTACTGCGGCCAGCGGGCGTGGCGTCAGGCCGTGAAGCGGCTCGGGGTGGAGAAAATCTACCACCCGCATCAGAAGGAGCATCCGCGCGAAGCCGGTGAATAGAAGCCGGTGAATAAAGGAAAAAAGAGGAACTGCAGGCAAAAAGAACCCCAGCAAGCATACTGGGGTTTGGTACTTGCAAACATCACGTCAATGATCGGCGTGCTGCGCGGCAAAATCGGAAGTGATTCAGGCCACCCGGACGGTGCTCATCTGCATCACGCTTTTCATCGCCTCCACCACATCGCCATCAACGCAATAGCGGCTGAACTCATCGGTTTCGGCTTCAGAACACATGGAAACACCCGCTTTGCGGTAGCGCATCGGCGAAGCGATCAATCGGCTTGCCGAGCTATGGACTTCACGTATTCCCATGTCGAGGAACTTTTGCAGGTTACTCAGACGAACACCGGCACCTGCCATAATGATAGGACCCGTGCTCACTTCATTAAGTTCCTTCAGCAGTGCAATTCCATTCTCCGCGCTCTGCTGCTGCCCTGAAGTCAGAATGCGGGCTACGCCAAGATCGGTCAACTCCTCCAGCGTGCGTTTCGGACTATGGCAGAGGTCGAAGGCACGGTGGAAGGTCACCGCCAGGCCATCGCACAGCGCCATGATTTGCCGCATCTGCCCACGATGGACGTGCGCATCTTCGTCGAGCATGCCGATCACCAGGCCCGGAAAGCCGAGTTCGCGAATCAGGGCTACGTCAGATTTCATCGCCTCGAATTCACGTGCGGTATAGCAAAAGTCGCCGCCGCGCGGCCGGACGATGGGATGAACCGGAATTGAAACTTCACGCCGGGCAGCATTCAGCATGCCGGCGGACGGGGTTAAGCCCCCTTCACGTGGCGCGGCACAGAGTTCAACCCGATCGGCGCCGGCCTGCTGCGCGGTCACTGCGCAATCCACGCCATAGCAGCAAATTTCCAGTGTGGTCATTCTCTTCTCCTTTACATGACTCTGGTTCAAGGCAGATTCATCAGTTAGTCTGGCTGCTGGAATGAGTTTACCGGGAAAGTTAACTATGGCATTCAATTTCGACCAACGGATAGACCGTCGTCACAGCGATAGCCTTAAATGGAACAAATATGCGGACCAGGACATTCTGCCGTTGTGGGTGGCAGATACCGATTTTCGATCGCCTGATTGTGTCATCGAAGCGATAAAAGCCCGTGCCGAACATGGCATTTTTGGTTATGGCGATAAGCCCACTGGTTTTATCGACAGCGCCGTGGAGTGGCTGGCCTCGCGCTATAACTGGCACGTTAATCCCGAGTGGATTGTGGTACTGCCGGGCGTGGTGTGCGGGTTAAATCTGGCAGTACGGGCATTCACCGCGCCGGATCAACTGACCATCGCCCCCACGCCAATCTATCCGCCCTTCCGTAGCGCGGCAAAACTGGCGGAGCGCGGGCAACTGAATCTGCCGCTGAGCCTGCAACAGGGACGCTGGCTGCTGGATCTGGCGGCGGCCGACGGTCAGATGACCGGTAAAGAGCGGCTGCTGATGCTGTGTAACCCACAGAATCCGGGCGGAACGGTCTACCGCCATGACGAACTGCAGGCGCAGCTGGAATTTGCCCGGCAGCATGACCTGATTGTCTGTTCCGATGAAATCCACAGTGATTTGCTGCTGGAGCCCGGCGTACAGCATATTCCGTTTGCCAGCCTGAGCGAAGAGGCCGCCCAGCGCTCTGTTACGCTGATGTCGCCATCCAAGAGCTTTAACATCGCCGGTCTGGGTGCCTCGATGGCGATCATCCCCAACGCTGAACTGCGCGCCCGCTTTAATAAGATGAGACGGGGCATTGTGCCAGATGTCGATATTCTGGCCTTAGCGGCGGCGGAAGCCGCCTGGCGCGACGGCAGTGCCTGGCTCAGCGCGCAGAATGCCTACCTGCGCAGCAACCGTGACTGGCTGGTGTCGCAGGTCAACAAGCTGCCCGGCTTATCCCTGACCGCACCGGAGGCGAGCTACCTCGCCTGGATCGATGCGCGCGGTCTCGGGGTAGCCAGTCCGGCGCTCTACTTTGAAAAACATGGGCTGGGACTGTCAGCAGGACGTGAATTTGGCAATGACCAGTTTGTCCGTCTTAACTTTGGCTGTACCCGCGCCCTGCTGGATGAAGCGGTCGCCCGACTGCAGCGCGCCGTTGCCGCCCGGCCTTAATCCTGCTCGCTGGCGACAATCTCTTCCAGTCGCCATGGATGAAATTTAATCGTTGTCTGCCCATCCGTCACCGCCAGGGTCGGATTGGGCAGACGCTCATTTTCGCCCTGTGGCGAGCTGGTCTTGAACGAAATCCCCGGCTGCGTCAGCGCCTCATCCGATAATAACGCCATGGCACGCACGCCCAGCGTCTGATGATCGCCGCGCAACACCACCTCGACATGCTCCCATCCCTCATGACGGTAACGCTTCTCGCCCGGCCACGGCAGTTCGACCACATCCAGCGCCCAGCCCGCCACCTGCAACGGTTGATGCAGTTTAAACAGGCAAATTGGCCGGCCATTAATCATCGCCTGAGAAAACTGGGTGCCAATCTGCTGCAGCCCTTGCTGCCAGCGCACTGCGGTCGCGTCCTGATGACAACGCACTGCAATATGATCGGCTTCAAGATCGTTAAGGCATAAACCCAGTCGCTGGGCAAAATTTTGCAACGATTCTTCAAAACGTTGCAAATCTGTCTTTAAATCGTCCAATTCAGCGGGAAAAGGTCTGGTCACAACGGTAAATCCTCTCGATTTGTTTAATCTTTTTTAACATTAGAACCTGTTGCCTGCTCTGCCCTGAGCGCCACAAAATGATCAGATTCATCTTATTTAGCCCATTATTTCCGGCAAAAGCGTATAAGAACAGCTTTCAATTCGGATTAATCCCCTCTTTAGGTCCATGAGTTAATTGATGAAAGTGACCTAAGCCTATGATTTTAATCACCTTCTTTAATACAATAAGATAACTCTTATTTGACAGTGAAACAATTGCAGCCACCCCCTGTTTCTTATAAATTTGACCTAACACAACCAAAAGGAATGGCTCTATGTCTATGCTCATCGTTGTCGCTGTCCTGATCGCACTGATGGGATTTGCAATTTCCCGCCATTGGAAGGTGCGTGAAGATAAAAGCGTCAAGAACCCTCGCCGTCACCTGCGACGTCGTTAACGCCACAGGGAAACATCTTCGGCTCTGTTTCCCCGCTTCATCCAACTGCTGACGCCCACTGACATTTCACGTATACTTTTCCCCTCATTTTTTTCCATTTTGTCTGCGCCCTCCACTGCTGTCGCGCCATTGCGCAGTGCTGCCAGGCAAGATGATGACGGCTCGGATCCAGTGATTCGGGCGTTGTTCAGCACATGAAGGTAACCCGGTGAATATTCAGTCTCTTCTTTCCGCAAAAGTCAGTCAGGCAATGGTTTTAGCCGGCGCTCCCGCCGATTGCGAACCGCAGGTTCGTCAGTCCGCCAGGGTCCAGTTTGGTGATTATCAGGCCAACGGTATTATGGCCGTGGCGAAAAAGCTGGGGCAAGCACCGCGACAATTAGCGGAAGCAGTGATCAAGCATCTCGACCTGACCGGCATCGCCAGTAAAGTTGAAATTGCCGGACCGGGCTTCATTAACATTTTCCTCGATCACCAGTGGCTGGCGACCAATGCGCGTGAAGCGCTGAGCCTGCCGCGCCTCGGTGTACAGCAGGTTGAACCGCAGAACATCGTGGTCGATTACTCTGCACCCAACGTGGCCAAAGAGATGCACGTCGGCCACGTGCGCTCCACCATTATTGGCGATGCCGCGGTCCGGACGCTGGAGTTTCTCGGCCATCGGGTGATTCGCGCCAACCACGTCGGCGACTGGGGCACACAGTTTGGTATGCTGATCGCCTTCCTTGAGAAGCAGCAGAACGAGCATCACGCTGAAATGGCGCTGGCCGATCTGGAAGCGTTCTACCGCGAAGCCAAGCGTACCTACGATGAAGACCCGGCGTTTGCCGAACGCGCACGCAGCTACGTGGTCAAACTGCAGGGCGGCGACGAATATTGCCGTCAGATGTGGAAAAAGCTGGTCGACATCACCATGAGTCAGAACCAGAAAATTTATGACCGCATGAATGTCACCCTGACGCGTAAAGATGTGATGGGTGAAAGCCTCTACAACGATATGCTGCCAGGCATTGTCGCTGACCTGAAGCAAAAAGGGTTAGCGGTAGAAAGTGAAGGCGCTACCGTGGTGTTCCTGGATGAGTTCCAGAACAAAGAAGGCGAACCGATGGGCGTGATCATCCAGAAAAAGGATGGCGGCTATCTCTATACCACCACCGACATCGCCTGTGCCAAATACCGCTATGAAACCCTGAAAGCCGATCGGGTGCTCTACTACATCGATTCACGTCAGCATCAGCATCTGATGCAGGCCTGGACCATCGTGCGCAAAGCCGGTTATGTTCCGGAGTCAGTACCGCTGGAGCACCACGCCTTCGGCATGATGCTGGGCAAAGATGGTCGTCCTTTCAAAACCCGCAGCGGCGGCACCATCAAGCTGGCCGATCTGCTTGATGAAGCCTATCAGCGCGCCTATAACCTGGTTCGTGAAAAGAACCCGGAGATGAGTGAAGAGGAAGTGAAAACGCTGGCGGAAGTCGTCGGCATCAGTGCCGTGAAGTACGCTGACCTGTCAAAAAGCCGCACCACCGATTACATCTTTGACTGGGATAACATGCTGGCATTTGAAGGCAATACCGCGCCTTACATGCAGTACGCTTACACCCGTGTGCTGTCGGTATTCCGTAAAGCGGGCATTGATGCCGCAGCGCTGGACGCAGAGATTGTGATCAGCGAAGAGCGTGAAGCGCAACTGGTAACCCGCCTGTTGCAGTTCGAAGAGGTGATCACCCAGGTTGCGCGTGACGGCACGCCACACGTGATGTGCGCCTATCTGTACGATCTGGCGGGTCTGTTCTCCGGTTTCTACGAGCACTGCCCGATCCTGACCGCCGAATCGGACGCTACCCGCCTGAGCCGACTGCAGCTGGCGGCGCTGACCGCGAAGACGCTGAAACAGGGTCTGGATACGCTGGGTATCGATACCGTCGAACGCATGTAAACCGCCTGCGGCGCTGCGGCAGACGATAACCGTTGCCTCAGCGCCGTGCGCCAGCCTGACAGCGTCCTTTCCCGGCGATTCAGGACGCTGCCGCCGATCGGCAGGATGACGCAATGAGTATGCCCGCGCACCTTATCAACACCCATCTCCCCAGCATTAAGCAACTGCAATGTTTCCTCGCGGTGGCCCATGAACTTAACTTTCGCCGGGCGGCAGAACGCCTGCGGATGACCCAGCCGCCATTAACCCGGCAGATCCAGTGTCTCGAAGCGGTGCTGGAACAGCAGTTATTTCACCGAACCACCCACGATGTCAGCCTGACCGATGCCGGACGTAACCTTATGGTGAAGGCTGACGCTATCCTCAGACAACTCAGCGAACTGAAAACCGAGGCCGCCATGACGCCGGGCCGTTTACGCATTGGCCTGACGCGGACGCTTAAATTCGACTTTATCGAGGCAGTCAGGGCTCAGCTCAGCCAACTGAAGATAGAGGATGAGATCGAAACGCCCGATCTAAGCTCGGCGCAACTTCTGCAGTGCCTGGCAAAAAACCGGCTGGATCTGATTATCACCGGCGAGAAAGGGCCGGATGCAGACCAGTCGGCAAACTATGGGTGGATCTGTCGCGAACCGCTGCGGGTGGCGCTGCCAGCGCTGCACCCGGCCAGCCTGCAATCACAGGTTGCGCTGGACGATCTGGCTGACCTGCCGCTGTTCTGGTTCCCGCGTAGTGCCAATCCGCTGTTTTACGATAAGTGTGAACGCTACTTTTCGCAGTTACGGGTCACGTTTAAACGGGTCAAAGAGCCTGACGATTCGCTGGTGATGCTGTCACACATCGCCCGAGGCAAAGGCTTCGCGTTGCTGCCCCAGTCAAAATGCACCTTCAATCAGCAAGGCCTCTGTTATCGGGAACTGACCGATTCTGCCGCCCAGCAGTTAAATATCGATCTGTATGCGGTAATCCGCGCGGATGAAACGCGCCAGGCCGTGCGGGACGCCCAGGCCTTATTGTGTCGCCCGCTGCAACCGGAATAAGTCATCGCTGGCTGCCATAAAGCATCACTGCGGCCGATAAACCTGGCCAGGCTGATGCCATTTCCCCTTCATTTTCAAACTATTACGCCACGTAAATCTGCCCTGCTACGCCATCAATCCCACCTGTCCCTAACGCTGTTGCCAGCTGACTGATACCTTTACTGAATAACCAAAATGCGAATTCATTAACGGAAAGCGCGGTGGAATAATCGGGTCAACTTATCAGGAGGCATGATGAAAACCCGAACTCTCACGCAGGATTTGAACGTCAGTGCAATTGGCTATGGTGCAATGGGACTGAGTGAATTTTATGGCAAGACCGACGACAGCAGCGCGCTGCAACTGCTTAATTCTCTCATCGATCTGGATATCAATTTTATCGACACCGCAGACCTGTATGGCCGCGGCCACAATGAGCAGCTAATCGGCGAGTTTCTTGCCCGGCTGGATACGCGCAGCCGGCAGCAGATAAAGGTCGCCACCAAATGCGGTATTGAGCGTGCTGCCGATCAGGCCTATGCCCGCGTCATCAATAATCAGCCCGATTACCTCATTCAGTGCTGCAACGCTTCGCTGAAAAGGCTGGGCGTCGAGCAGATCGATCTGTTTTACCTTCATCGCGTCAGCGAGTCCACGCCCATTGAGCACAGCATGGACTGTCTCAGCCAGCTGGTTAAGCAAGGGAAGATTCGACATGTCGGTCTGTGTGAAGTGTCAGCAGCCACCCTACAGCGAGCACATGCGGTTCATCCGGTCGCCGTGTTGCAGACAGAATATTCTTTATGGACCCGGGATATTGAAGCGGAGATCCTGCCGATGGTGAAAAAACTCGACATCGGACTGGTGCCCTACTCTCCGCTCGGCCGCGGTTTTCTGACCGGCAAATACCTTAACAACAGCGACTTTGCCGCAGACGACTTCCGTAAAAATAATGACCGCTTCCAGCAGGCCAGCCTCGATCATAACGCGCAGTTGCTGGAGGTTGTGCGGCCGCTAAGCCAGAAGTATCAATGTACGGTGGGTCAGATTGCGCTGGCGTGGCTGCTGGCGCAGTATCAAAGAATTGTGCCGATTCCTGGCACCAAACGGCTGGCTTATCTGACGGAAAATGCGCAGGCCAGTGAAGTGGTACTGGAGGCGGCTGATGTCGCGTTACTGAACCAGATTCATCAGCAGGTGGAGATTAAAGGCGGCAGGTATTCGGCCGAAGGGATGAAAGGCGTCAATGCCTG
Organism: Pantoea sp. PGP6; assembly: GCF_053474785.1. Taxonomy (NCBI): domain Bacteria; kingdom Pseudomonadati; phylum Pseudomonadota; class Gammaproteobacteria; order Enterobacterales; family Erwiniaceae; genus Pantoea; species Pantoea sp. PGP6. Next base: position 1,805,201 of record NZ_JBQBMA010000001.1, on the reverse strand, counting down.
ATACGCCTCATCCCGCCGCTACTGGTAATTCACCATCACTTCGCTGCTGACGACCCGCAAGCCCGGCGGCAGCGCGCCGCTGCCGGCAAAACCAAACACCATATGCAGCGTTTCATCGGCGCTGAGATGTGCCAGGCCACGAGTGGTGCCGCTGGCGCCTTCCAGCGTAGTACAGCGTTGCGCGCTGCACAGCCGCACTTCCAGCCCGGACGGGGCCGGTTTGCTCAGTTGATAACGCCAGTTAACCACGCTGATCTCGCCGCTAAGGTTAGCCGGTGCCGTCAGCGGCTGGCTGCGTTGCCAGCTGCCGCGGTTGGCCAGCAGCGGACCACTGGCGCTGGCCTGCCACGCACCACCGGCCGCCTGAGCCAGCAGCGGCAGCATTAATCCCAACGCCATCATCCAGCGCATTATTTGCCTCCGATGGTGGCGGTCATGCGAATCTGACGGTTGTCGCTCAGTTCGAGGTTAGACAGCACCACCAGCTGCGGCAGATTGCGACGCAGGAAGCGGGCCAGCAAGGCACGTAGCGGATGATTGACCAGCAGCACCGGCGGTGCGCCGAGCATTTCCTGACGCTGCAACGCCGCCTGCGCCTGGCTTAACAGCCGATCGGCCAGACCTGGCTCCAGTCCACCACCGCCCTGCAACGCCTGCAGCAGCAAGCGTTCCAGCGTGGCATCCAGTCCGATCACCTGCACTTCATCATTGCCGGGGAACCACTGCTGAGTAATGGCGCGACCCAGCGCCACGCGCACCACGCTGGTCAGCTCCTGCGGATCGCTCTGTACCGGCGCATGCTCGGCCAGAGTTTCGATGATGGTGCGCATATCGCGAATCGACACCCGCTCCACCAGCAGGTTTTGCAGCACCTTGTGCAGCGTGGTCAGGCTGATCACGCCCGGCACCAGATCTTCGGTCAGCTTCGGCATCTCCTGGGTCACGCGATCCAGCAATTGCTGCGCTTCCTGACGGCCAAACAGCTCGCTGGCGTATTGCCCAATCAGGTGATTCAGGTGCGTTGCCACCACGGTACTGGCTTCAACCACGGTAAAGCCCTGGATTTGCGCCTGTTCTTTGAGCGCGCTGTCAATCCAGACGGCCGCCAGCCCAAACGCCGGATCGACGGTTGCTTCACCCGGCAGACTGCCCGCTGCGGTACCCGGGTTAATCGCCATCCAACGGCCCGGGTAGGCATCACCGCTGCCGATTTCGACTCCTTTCATCAGAATACGGTAGCGCGCCGGCGGCAGTTCCATGTTGTCACGGATATGCACCACCGGCGGCAGGAAGCCGACATCCTGCGCCACCTTTTTACGGATACTGCGGATACGGCCCAGCAGCTCACCATTTTGCAGATGATCGACCATCGGAATCAGGCGGTAACCTACTTCCATCCCCAGCGTATCTTCCAGTTGCACATCGGTCCAGGAGGCTTCTGCGCTGGCCGGTGTTTCCGGGGTTTTGGTCAGGCTGCCCGGCGTCGCTTCCATCTTCTTGTTCGGCTGCATTTCCCGACCGCGCAGCCACCAGGCCAGGCCGAGTAAGGCAGCGGTAAACAGCAGGAAGACGAAGTTTGGCATGCCGGGTACCAGCCCGAGCAGGCCGATGACGCCGGCACTCAGCATCAGCACGCGCGGATCTTTGAACAGCTGGGTTACCATCTGCTCGCCCACGTCCTGATCGGTCGCTACACGCGTAACGATTACGCCCGCGGCGGTGGAGATCACCAGCGCCGGGATCTGCGCCACCAGACCATCACCGATGGTCAGCAGGGTATAGGTTTCCGCCGCGTGCCCCACGTCCATACCGTGCTGCACCACGCCGACCAGCAGGCCGCCGATGACGTTGATCACCATGATCATGATACCGGCGATGGCATCGCCGCGGACGAACTTACTGGCACCGTCCATTGAGCCGTAGAAGTCCGCTTCCTGGGTCACTTCTGAACGGCGACGTTTGGCTTCATCTTCGCCGATTAAACCGGCGTTAAGGTCGGCGTCGATCGCCATCTGCTTGCCGGGCATCCCGTCAAGCACAAAGCGCGCGCCCACTTCGGCGATACGGCCAGCACCCTTGGTGATAACCATAAAGTTGATGATGACCAGGATGATGAACACCACGATACCGATAGCGAAGTTGCCGCCGACCAGGAAGTGGCCAAAGGCCTCAACCACCTGACCTGCTGCTGCCGCGCCGGTATGCCCTTCCATCAGAATAATACGGGTCGAGGCGACGTTCAGCGCCAGACGCAGCAAGGTGGAGAACAGCAGAATGGTCGGGAATGCCGCAAACTCCAGGGTACGCTGGGTGAACATCGCCACCAGCAGCACCATGATCGACAGCGCAATGTTAAAGGTGAACAGCAGATCGAGGATGAACGGCGGTAACGGCAGCACCATCATCGACAGGATCATCAGGATCAGTACCGGACCCGCCAGCACCTGCCACTGCATATCTTTAAAGTTGCCCGGTAAACGTAGTTTTGCGGCCAGGTTATTAGCCATCGTTTTTGCTCTCTCCTGCAAAGTCCATCTCTGCCGGGACCGGCAGGTTTTTCGGTTTGGCTGGGATCAGGCCGCCTTCGCGCTTCCAGCGGCGCGACTGCCAGACCCAGGCCAGCACTTCCGCCACGGCCGCATAGAGCGCGCCCGGAATGTGCTGTCCAATTTCAGTGTGTCGGTATAGCGCACGCGCCAGCGGCGGTGCTTCCAGAACCGGAATGCGGTGTTCCGCACCCAGTTCACGAATTCTCAGGGCGATTTCGCCCGCGCCCTTGGCAATCACCTTCGGTGCGCTCATCTTCTTCTCGTTGTACTGCAGCGCCACTGAATAGTGCGTCGGGTTAGTGACGATCACGTCGGCTTTCGGCACGTCGGCCATCATCCGGCGGCGGGCCGCGGCGCGCATCTGCTGGCGGATACGCCCTTTAACGTGCGGGTCGCCCTCCTGCTGTTTGTGTTCGTCGCGGATTTCCTGACGCGACATGCGCAGTTTTTTGTAATAGCTGTAGAGCTGCCAGAAAACGTCGTAACCGACCATCGGCACCAGCCCCAGCATCACCAGGGTGCAGCAGATGGCAATCATATCCATGCCGTGCACCAGCGCGTTGATCGGAGATTCGCTGATCAACCGCAGCATCTCCGGCCAGTGGATCCAGATGTACCAGCAGGCAACACAGCCCACCAGCACGGTCTTGAGGATGCCTTTGAACAGCTCCGTCCAGGCCTGGGCGGCAAACATTCGCTTGAAACCGGCCAGCGGGCTGAGCTTGGTAAAATCGACTTTGATCGATTTGCCGCTGATCACAATACCGCCCAGCAGCATCGGCGCAGCAATCGCCACCAGCACCAGTCCGCCCATCAGCGGCAGCAGCGCCATTAACGCCTGGCCGATCAGGCTGCCGATATGGCTGATGATGATTTTATCGTCGGTCACCATGCCGTGATCGAAACGCAGACCGGTGGCCACCATGCCCGCCAGACGGTGCGCCATCATGGTGCCGCCCATCCACAGAATCATGATACCGGCCAGCAGCATCAGTAATGAGGTCAGTTCGCGCGAACGCGGGATCTGCCCATCTTCCCGCGCCTTTTCAAGTCGGTGCGCGGTGGGCGATTCTGTTTTGTCCTCGTCGCTTTCTTCAGCCACGACAAACCTCGGTTGGCAGGAATTCTGAGCATAGAATGCCAAAACTGGCTGGGGTTAAAGCGCAGATAAGACGGGAAAAACAGGCGTTCTTTGGCGGATGAGTTTAATAAAGCAGAGCGGGCCCACCGTCTGGTGGCCCGGTGAGAGAAAGGGACGGCAACGCAGCCCGCCAGCCCGCAGGCTGACGGTCGCGATTAAAACCCTAAGCTATCCAGCAGGTCATCAACCTGATCCTGGTTCGCTACCACGCCCGGTGCATCGGTGTGGATCTGCGGACCGTTCAGCAGGCTGGTGCCTTCCTGACGCTTCTCGGCACTGACTTCCGGCATGTTTTCCAGCAGCACCATTAACAGCTGGCGCTCAATTTCCTGGATAACATCCATCATGCGTTTGATCACCTGACCGGTCAGGTCCTGGAAATCCTGCGCCATCATGATTTCAAGCAACTGCTTGTTGGTAAAGGACGTATGATCCGGCACGGCAGCAAGGTATTCGCGAGTATCCGTCACCAACTCACGCGCATCGGCCAGTTCAATTGGGTTTTCAAACCATTGGTCCCAACGCCCTTTCAGCTGGGTTGCCCCGGCTTCCATCTTATCCTGATGCGGTTGTGCCGCTTCAACGCAGTTCAACGCACGGTCGGCGGCCTGCGCCGTCATCTGCACCACATAATCCAGACGATCGCGGGCATCGGGAATGGCTTCAGCCGCATCGGCAATGGCTTTATCCAGCCCCAGCTCACGCAGGCTATCGCGCAGCATACGCGTCAGAGAGCCGATGCGGGTAATGATGTCGTGTGCCGAGGCATCCTCAGTTGGTTTCGGAAGGTCGCTCATCACATCTCCTTACATGCCCAGTTTTTCGAAAATTTTGCCCAGTTTTTCTTCCAGCGTGGCGGCAGTAAATGGCTTCACTACGTATCCACTGGCGCCGGCCTGAGCGGCAGCAATAATGTTTTCTTTTTTCGCTTCCGCGGTCACCATCAATACCGGCAGGCTGCTCATCGCAGCATCGGCACGGATGGTTTGCAGCAGCTGCAGGCCATCCATGTTCGGCATGTTCCAGTCGGAAATGACGAAGTCAAAACCACCTGCTTTCAGCTTTGACAGCGCGTCCACGCCGTCTTCTGCTTCTTCTACGTTATTGAAGCCCAGCTCTTTCAGCAGGTTACGTACAATACGACGCATCGTATTGAAGTCGTCTACTACCAAAAAGCGCATGTTTTTATCAGCCATATCTACTCCTGTGTTATCTCGCCCGGCAGGACGGGCCTGTTAAATACGCAATGCCTGTCCGGCGCTAATTTTCGCCAGCATGTGCTGGCTGATGTTGCTTAAATCCACCACTTCGCTCACGCCGCCTGTGGCAATCGCCTCACGCGGCATGCCAAATACCACACAGCTGGCTTCGTTCTGGGCAATCGTCCAGGCGCCGGCCCGATGCATTTCCAGCATCCCGGCCGCGCCGTCGTTGCCCATGCCGGTGAGGATCACACCGACCGCATTTCGTCCGGCGTTGATCGCTACCGATTTGAACAGCACATCCACTGAAGGCTTATGCCGGTTAACCGGTGGCCCTTCATTCAGTTTCACCACATAGTTGGCCCCGCTACGGCCCAGCTCCATGTGCATGGCACCTGGCGCGATGTAAGCGTGTCCCGGCAGAATACGTTCACCGTCTTCCGCTTCTTTCACCGTGATCTGACACAGTTTGTTCAGACGCTCGGCGAAGGAGCGGGTAAAACCTGGCGGCATATGCTGGGTAATCAGCAGCGCCGGACTGGTGGCAGGCAGCGGCTGCAGCACATGGCGAATCGCCTCGGTGCCGCCGGTAGAGGAGCCAATCGCAATCAACTTCTCGCTGCTCAGCAGCGGACCCGCCTTCAGCGCGACCGGCACCGGCATCGCCGCCCGGTTGTGCAGTCGGGCGCGCGCCGCCGCACGAATTTTGTCGCCAATCATCTGGCTGTACGCCAGCATCCCTTCACGGATGCCGAGCTGCGGCTTGGTGACGAAGTCCACCGCCCCCAGCTCCAGCGCCCGCAGGGTAATTTCCGAGCCTTTGCCGGTCAGCGAAGAGACCATCACCACCGGCATCGGCCGTAAACGCATCAGTTTTTCGAGGAAGTCGAGGCCATCCATGCGCGGCATTTCCACATCCAGCGTCAGCACCTGCGGATTAAACTGCTTAATCAGATCGCGGGCGACTAACGGATCGGGCGCCGTAGCGACCATCTCCATATCCGGATGGCTATTGATGATTTCCGTCATCAGTTGCCGCATCAGCGCAGAGTCATCTACGCACATCACGGTGATTTTGCTCATCATCTTTCCTTCGTCAGTCCATAGACGGTTTGTCCGCGCAGCCAGAACTCTTTACTGATCTGACTGAAGTTCTCTGAGTGACCGGCAAACAGGATGCCGCCGGGCTTGAGCAGCGGAACAAACCGACGCAGAATTTTCTCCTGCGTCTCTTTATCGAAATAGATCATCACATTGCGGCAGAAAATGGCGTCGAACTGGCCCGGCAGCGCCCAGTCATTGGCCAGCAGATTGAGCTGGGCAAAGCTGACCATGCTGGCCAGTTCGGAACGCACCCGCACCATCCCGGCGTGAGGACCGGTGCCGCGCAGGAAGAAGCGTTGCAGCTGCGCCGGTGACAGCGTGCGCAATTCCTCCTGGCGATAGACGCCGGCCACCGCTTTCTCCAGCACCTGGGTATCGATATCGCTGGCGTGGACCTGGAACTTACCCGGTCCGGTACCCAGCGTTTCGGCCAGCGTCATGGCAATCGAGTAAGGCTCTTCACCGGTTGACGCGGCGGTACTCCAGACGCTGAAATTTCCCTGACGCTTACGGGCATGCTCCGCGAGGATTGGAAAGTGATGCGCCTCGCGGAAAAACGCCGTCAGGTTGGTGGTCAGGGCATTGATAAACGCCTGCCACTCTGCGCTGTTAGGATCGTGTTCCAGCAGCGCCAGGTAACGACCGAAATCATCGATATTCAGCGTACGCAGACGACGAACCAGACGGTTGTAAACCATCTCGCGCTTGTGATCGGCCAGCACGATACCGGCACGCTGATAGATCAGCTGGCTGATGCGACGGAAATGCGTATCCGAGAGCGGTAAGCGCTGCACCATTTGCGACAGCAGCGTTGTCGTCTCATTTTGCTCGAATGTCGATTTTTTCATTTCTGCACCTGGCCTGAACTAAAACACATTAATTTTCTGCTGCGATGCCCGACTGCCACAGGGTAGTCGGGCCTTCCAGGCGATTAAAAGGTTTCCCAGTTGTCGTCGCCGCGAGAGGCAGACTGACGGGCAACGGTTAACGGCGCATCCAGCTGGAGGCTTTTTGTCGCCGTTGTCTTGTTAACGGCCTGGGCGACAAATTCTTTACCAATATTGAACACTGAGACCGCTTGTTTTAAGTGGCTGGCCTGATCTTCCAGTGCCGCCGCCGCCGCAGCCGACTCTTCAACCAGTGAGGCGTTCTGTTGCGTAACCCGATCCATCTCGGTTACGGCCAGACCGACCTGATCGATCCCGCGGCTCTGCTCATCCGACGCCGAGGCGATTTCGCCCATGATGTCGGTAACGCGCGTCACCGCACTGACGATGTTGCTCATGGTGTCGCCGGCGCTCTCTACCAGCACCGAGCCGGTATTGACGCGGCTGACCGAATCTTCAATCAGACCTTTGATCTCTTTAGCGGCCTGCGCGCTGCGCTGTGCCAGGCTGCGCACCTCGCCCGCCACCACCGCAAAACCGCGACCCTGTTCACCGGCACGGGCAGCTTCCACCGCGGCGTTGAGCGCCAGGATGTTGGTCTGGAAGGCGATGCCGTCGATCACGCTGGTGATATCAGCAATCTTCTTCGAGCTACCGGCAATCTCTTTCATGGTGGTCACGACGCCATCCACCACTTTGCCACCCTGCTGGGCCGTTTCTGAGGCGTTGAGCGCCAGCTGCGACGCCTGACGGGCGTTTTCGGCGTTCTGCTTCACGGTTGCGGTCAGCTGCTCCATGCTGGCAGCGGTCTGCTCCAGCGAGGCGGCCTGCTGTTCGGTACGCGATGAGAGATCGTTATTGCCGATGGCGATTTCGCTGGCACCGGTATAAATGGCGTCAGACCCGTCGCGCACGGTACGCACGGTGCGCACCAGCTCCTGCTGCATGTACTGTAATGAGGTCAGCAACTCGCCGATTTCGTTACGCACTGAAAGATCAATCGGCTGAGTCAAATCGCCGCGCGCAATATGCTGGATATGCTCAATGCTCTGACGCAGAGGACGGATCAGTACGCTGCGCATTACGTTCCACACCAGGATAATCATCAGCAGAGTGACGGCCAGCGTCGCGATCACGATGGTGATTGAGCGGCTGTAGGCCTGTTCATTGGCCTGAACGCCCTGCTTCGACAGCACCAGGTTGTACTCCAGCCAGGCGTTGTAATCTTTCTGGAATTTGTCCTGATAACTCTGGGTCGGCTGATCGACAAAGCCCTTGAAGTTGCCGCTGTTGAAAAACACCATCAGCTCTGCCAGCGCGTCGTGGTACGCCTGGTAGTTGGCCTGCAGCGCCTTGACGTTATCGGCATTTTTGCCTTTTTCCGACAGGTTGGCATTGAACTGTTGATAGCCCAGTTCGGCCTGTTTCAGCTCCTCACCCGCCAGCGCCACCAGCTCTTTGACCGTGGCACCCGATCCCGACATCTGCGCATCCTGCAGGAAGCGAATACCGGCGCGGTTAAGGGTGTTACGCGCCTGAACCAGCGAAACCCATGAGGTGCCCATCGCCTGCTGCAGCGTGTTCAAACGCTGGTTATAAGCAAAATTTTCTTTATCTGAACTAACGGTTTTGAAAAACATTCCGCCGGAAAACAGCTGCAGCAGCGCAAACAGCGCCAGCACGCACAGCAGACCGGTCACAACACGTACACGACTAAACATACACACCTCATTGGTTGGCGATTCGCTTCTATTTATCGGCGCATCGGAGGGGAACTTTATGCACGGCGGCGGCTTTACCGCAGCCGCCGTGAGGAGAGGAGAGAAATTACGCGCGGGAGACTTTAAATACGGAGACGGCCTGGGTCAGCACGCTGGCCTGCTGCTCCAGTGCAGCAGCAGCAGCGGCGGATTGTTCAACCAGTGAGGCGTTCTGCTGGGTGACGCGATCCATCTCGGTAACCGCCTGGCCGACCTGCTCAATGCCACGGCTCTGCTCATCAGACGCCGAGGCGATCTCGCCCATGATGTCGGTCACGCGGGTTACCGCCCCGACGATATCGTTCATGGTGCTGCCGGCGCTTTCAACCTGCAATGAGCCGCTGTTGACGCGCGCCACCGAATCTTCGATCAACCCTTTGATCTCTTTAGCTGCCTGAGCACTGCGCTGCGCCAGGTTACGCACTTCACCGGCCACCACCGCAAAACCGCGACCCTGCTCACCGGCCCGGGCGGCTTCCACCGCGGCGTTGAGCGCCAGGATGTTGGTCTGGAAGGCGATGCCGTCAATCACGCTGATGATGTCGGCAATCTTCTTCGAACTGCCGGCGATCTCTTTCATGGTGCTGACCACGCCATCAACCACTTTGCCACCCTGCTGAGCGGTTTCTGACGCGGTCAGCGCCAGCTGTGACGCCTGACGTGCATTGTCTGCGTTCTGTTTCACCGTGGCGGTCAGCTGCTCCATGCTGGCGGCGGTCTGCTCCAGTGAGGCGGCCTGCTCTTCGGTACGGGCGGAGAGATCGTTATTGCCGGCGGCGATCTCACTGGCACCGGTAAAGATGGCGTCAGATCCGTCACGCACGTTGCTGACGGTCATCACCAGCGACTGCTGCATTTCCTGAATGCCGGCCGCCAGCTGGCTCATTTCATTGCGTCCTTCCACGACGATCGGCTGCGTCAAATCGCCAGAGGCGATCGCGCGGATCTGCGCCAGCAGCTGTTGCAGCGGCTGAATCAGCACCTGACGCAGGCCAAACCAGCAGGCGACGATCACCACCAGCACCGATACGGCAATTACGCCCAGCAGCCACATCATCTGGGTAAAGGCCTGCTGGTTCTGTTCGATTCCCTGCTCAGCCAGTGCGGTCTGACGGGCGCGCCACTCACCGTAGCTGCCCTGCATCGCTACCTGTTTCTGTTCAATATTCTGTTTGAACATCCCTTCCAGATCGCGCGCCTGCAGACTTTTAATCATCTCTTTCAGGCCGCTGTCGTAGCGGGCGTAATCAGCTTCCAGCCGGTCACGCAGCGACACCTCCATGCCTGCGGTGCCCGGCAGATTGTAATAAACCTGGAAGTGACGATCGGCTTCGGCTAACTGTGCGTTAGCTTTGTTCATCAGATCGTCGAGCTGACCGCCGTTCATCTGTGAAGCCATGCTGGTTTGCAGTCGCAGCATGGCGCGGTTCAGCGTGGTCCGGCTGTTGTTCAACGAAATATAGGCGTCGGTCATCGCCGTGACGTTACGATTGGCGACTTGCGACAGGGCAAACGCCGCTTTGTCGGTGTTCAGCGCTGACCAGAACAGGCTGCCGGACAGCAGCTGGAGCGCGCCAAAGATCACCAGTACCGCGATCAGACTGGTCACCACTTTTATTCTTTTTAACATCTTGTTCCCCTGCAGGTTGATTAAGGTGCAGCGGCTATATCGGCGGCCAGTCGCGATGTGTTAACGCTTTTCGCCGCTTTTCAGCGACAATCGGCTTTTGTAATTAATAATATCGCGGCAGGACGGTGGGTTTGGCTTTAGTCAGGCTGGCGGGAGAAAAAGCGCAGGTGCGCGCCCCGGCTATGCAGACGGGGCGCGCGATCGATCAGAAGGTTTCCCAGTGGGTATCGCTGACCGGTGCGGTCAACGCTTTACGCGGTGCCAGCGCCGTCGCTGGTGCGGCAATCGGCAGATGTTTAGTCAACGCCTGGCCCACGGCTGCACGCTTAATCTTAAACACCGCAACCGACTGGCTGAGGCGACTGGCCTGATCTTCCAGTGAGGCCGCGGCAGCAGCGGACTCTTCCACCAGCGAGGCGTTCTGCTGAGTCACGCGATCCATTTCGGTAACCGCCTGGCCGACCTGGTCGATACCGCGACTCTGCTCATCCGACGCCGAGGCAATCTCACCCATGATGTCGGTTACGCGGGTCACCGCATTGACGATATCGCTCATGGTTTCACCGGCGGTGCCGACCAGCTGAGAACCGGTGTTCACCCGGTTAACCGAATCTTCAATCAGCCCTTTAATCTCTTTGGCTGCCTGCGCGCTGCGCTGGGCCAGATTACGCACTTCACCGGCCACCACCGCAAAACCACGACCCTGTTCACCGGCGCGAGCGGCTTCCACCGCGGCGTTGAGCGCCAGGATGTTGGTCTGGAAGGCGATGCCGTCAATCACGCTGGTGATATCGGCAATCTTTTTCGAGCTGCCGGCGATGTCGCGCATGGTTTTCACCACGCCATCGACCACATTGCCGCCTTTCTGCGCCGTTTCTGAGGCGCTTAACGCCAGCTGCGACGCCTGACGCGCGTTCTCGGCGTTCTGTTTCACCGTGGCGGTCAGCTGTTCCATGCTGGCAGCGGTCTGCTCCAGCGAAGCCGCCTGCTGTTCAGTACGGGCCGAGAGGTCATTGTTACCGGCAGAAATTTCGCTGGCTCCGGTGAAAATGGCATCTGAACCTTCACGCACGTTGCTCACGGTGCGCACCAGCGACTGCTGCATATCGTGCAGGCTGGCCGCCAGCTGGGTCATCTCATTACGGCCTTCAACCGCGATCGGCTGGGTCAGGTCGCCCTGAGCGATGTGCTGAATATGAGTAATGTTGGTGTTCAGCGGAGTAATTAATACCTTACGCAGACCGAACCAGCACAGCACGATCACTGCTGCCACCACCGCCATGATGGTACCCAGTATCCACAGCATCCGGCTGTAGGCAGAACTGTTCTCGTCAACACCGATGGTGGTCAGGCGGTTCTGATCGGTACGCCAGTCGGTATACAGCTTCAGAAACGCACTCTGGCTGGGCGCCACCGGGGCTTTGCCGGCCGCTACCAGATCGTCAGACTGCAACGCGACCTGCAGCGCATTCAGCGCATCGGCGTAGGCGCTGTAGCGCTGATCCAGCTGCTCGTTAAGCTGCAGATTTTGTCCCGGCGTATCGGGCGTCTCTTTGAACACTTTGTAAAAACCGGCCGCCGCCTGCTGAAAGCCTTTGCTGTCGTCAAACAGGCCGGCTACGTCCGCCGGTTTCCCTTCCAGTTTACTGGTGGCGAAACGCAGCTGAATGCGGGTCAGTAACACCCGGCTCTGGTTAAGACTCATATAGGCATCATTGAGCGCCTGGGTGTTCTGCATCGCCAGCTGCGAAACGGCAAAACTTTGCTTGTCGTGGCTGAGGGCGGAATAAAAAACGGAGCCGGAAAAGGCCTGTAACAGCCCAAACATCAGCAATACCAGCAGCAAACTGGTAACTACGCGGATTTTCGTTAACATGATTAACCCTGAAAAATGTAAGTGATAAAGCAGCAAGATGATTATCGGCAGGCGATAGCGGGAAATTAGGCCAGAAAGAATTTTTATTAATTGAAAAATAAAGAAATTATTCAGCAGCAAAACTGTCACAGGCCGGGCATATCCGGCCTGTGACGGTGGGATTATGCGCTACGCAGATTATCCACCAGCGCCATTTCATCGCTGCTCAGCAGCTTCTCAATGTCCACCAGAATCAGCATCCGCTCGCCGAGTGCGCCCAGCCCGGTCAGGTACTCGGTCGACATAGTGACCGCGAACTCCGGTGAAGGACGGATCTGATCCTGAGTCAGCGACAGCACATCAGAGACGCCATCCACCACGATACCGACCACGCGGTTCTCAAGATTCAGTACGATCACCACGGTGTTGTCGTTGTATTCAACATCGGGCTGCGAAAACTTCACCCGCAGGTCGATAATCGGCACGATCACGCCACGCAGGTTGGTGACGCCGCGAATAAATTCAGGCGTATTGGCGATACGCGTTACCTGATCGTAACCGCGAATTTCCTGAACTTTGAGAATATCGATGCCGTACTCTTCGTCGCCCAGCGTGAAGACCAGAAACTCCTGACCCACAGTTTCGCCAGCGATTTTTGTCACGGTTGCCATTCCATTCATGTTATTTACCCTTTCGTTATCAATCAGGCGGCAGCGCCGGCCACACGTTTTTCACGGTTAAGTGATTGCAGTGCTGATACATCAACAATCAGCGCTACGCTACCATCGCCAAGAATGGTGGCGGCTGAGATGCCCGGCACTTTGCGATAGTTACTTTCCAGATTCTTCACCACCACCTGATGTTGACCAATCAGCTGATCGACCAGCAGCGCGTAACGCTTGCCCGCGCTTTGCAGAATGACGACGATGCCTTGGGTGGCCTCGGTTTTCGCCCCCTGCACATCAAAGACGTTCCACAGCTCGACCAGCGGCAGATATTCTCCGCGCACTTCGAGAACGCACTCGCCACCGGCCAGCGGTTTCAACTCTTCGGCGCGCGGTTGCAGTGATTCCATCACCGCATTCAGCGGCAGGATAAACACTTCATCGGCAACGCGTACCGACATGCCGTCGAGGATCGCCAGCGTCAGTGGCAGCAGGATACGGATGGTCGTACCCTTGCCCTGCTTAGACGAAATTTCGACGTGACCGCCCATCTCCTGGATGTTTCGTTTCACCACGTCCATGCCAACGCCGCGTCCGGAGACATCGGTCACCTGCTCGGCGGTTGAGAAGCCAGGCGCGAAAATCAGCATGCCGACATCTTCGTCGCTCATGTTTTCGCTGACCGGCAGGCCGGATGACAGCGCTTTCGCCAGGATACGCTCACGGTTCAGGCCGGCACCGTCATCGGATACTTCGATGCAGATGTTGCCGCCCTGATGTTCCGCTGACAGCGTCAGGTTACCGGTCGCCACTTTACCGGCTGCCAGACGTTTATCCGGCGATTCGATACCGTGGTCGAGGCTGTTACGCACCAGGTGAGTTAACGGATCGATGATGCGTTCAATCAGGCTCTTATCGAGTTCGGTTGAGCTGCCCAGCAGGGTCAGTTCCACCTCTTTGCCGAGCTTGCTCGCCAGGTCACGCACCAGACGCGGGAAGCGGCTGAAGACATATTCCATTGGCATCATACGAATCGACATCACCGATTCCTGCAGATCGCGGGCGTTACGCTCCAGCTGACCCATGCTGTTGAGCAGGTCGCCGTGGGCTACCGGATCGAGTTCGCCGGAACGCTGGGCCAGCATCGACTGGGTGATCACCAGTTCGCCAACCAGGTTGATCAGCTGATCGACCTTTTCCACCGCGACGCGGATGCTGGTTGATTCGTTTGACTTGGCCGGGGCCGCCACGCGCTTGCTTTCGCGTTTCACGGCAGCAACCGGCAGTTCGGTAACGCTGGCCGTCTGCACTTCAGCAGCTACCGCTGCCGCTGGCACTTCTGGCGCCACAACCGCCGCGACCGGTGCGTTCTCTTCAGGCTGCGGGAAGCGAATCTGGGCTTCATCAATCACGAAGCAGAGCACCGCAACGATGTCATCTTTACCGACGCCATCAATGCAGACGTCCAGCATGTTGCTGCCCTTCTGCACGTTGGTCAGGGTGCCGAGATTGCCCATCTCTTCCAGCATCAGATCGACTTCTTTCTCTTTCAGGTCGATCAGCTGTACCCGCAGCGCACTGCTGCTGGTCGCGGGCGCGCTGGCAGATGGCGCAGCACTGGCTGGCGCTTCAACCGGCAGGCCTTTAGCCTCTAACGCCAGCTGACGCAGCGCTTCACAGATATATTTAAAGCTCTCCGCGTTCGGCTCTTGCGCGGTTTTATAAGCATCGAGCTGTTCCTGCATAATATCTTTGGTTTCCAAAAACAGGTTGATGATGTCGGTGCTGAGCTGCATCTCGCCGCGACGAGCACCATCCAGAATGTTTTCCAGGATGTGAGTGGTTTCCTGTAATACCGTAAAACCAAAGGTTCCGGCTCCACCTTTAATCGAGTGGGCGGCGCGGAAGATGGCGTTAAGCTGTTCAGAGTCTGGTTCCTGCGGGTCGAGACCCAACAGGTGTTGTTCCATATCCGCTAACAGCTCATCGGCTTCATCAAAAAACGTCTGGTAAAAATCGCTGATGTCCATACTCACGGGGATCACCTCGGCTGTGAGGGGGCTGCTGTATTCACCGCGCTGCCTGGTGATGCAGGTGCGGTAATCTGTTCAATCGCCGCCGGATCGCTGATCTGGACGGCATCACTTTCTGCGTTCTCTTTTTCTATTGCCGCTTCGGTGTCGTGGTTCAACACCAGCAGGCTGATACGGCGGTTAACCGCATCATTCCCGCCGCGATTTTTCAGGCGCATGGTGTCGGCCATGCCTAACACCCGCAAAATTTTTCCGCTGTCTAACCCGCCAATGACCAGTTCACGCCGCGAGGCGTTGGCACGATCGGCCGATAACTCCCAGTTGCTGTACCCTTTTTCACCGCTGGCATACTGGAAGTCATCGGTATGACCCGCCAGGCTGATGCGGTTAGGGATGTCATTCAGAATCGGCGCAATGGCGCGCAGAATGTCGCGCATATAAGGCTCGACTTCGGCTCTGCCGGTCTTAAACATCGGGCGATTCTGGCTGTCGATAATCTGGATACGCAGCCCCTCTTCCACCATGTTGATGATCAGATGCGGGCGCAGCGCTTTCAGACGCGGATCGGCTTCAATCAGCTGATCGAGCTTTTCCCGCAGCCGGTTAAGACGAATCTCGTCCAGCTTGCGTTTCTGCTCATCCATATCGACCACTTTCTTTACTTCACCAATCTTTTGCGTCGGATCGTCACCGCCGCCAGGGATCGGGCTTTCACTGTCGCTGCTGCGCTGTCCACCGGTTATCGCCACTTTAAGCGGCGTTTTGAAGTAGTCAGCGATCTGCACCAGCTGCTGCGGGTTAGCGATTGAGAGCAGCCACATCACCATAAAAAACGCCATCATCGCCGTCATAAAGTCGGCATAGGCGATTTTCCACGAGCCGTGGCTGCCTTCATGTCCTTTATGTTTGCGCTTTTTAATCAGCACAATTGGGCGATTGCCGTGCTTCATGAGGTCTCGTCCGAAGTCTGTTTAGCCGGGTTTTTCGCGTTACGTACGTGCTCTTCCAGTTCGCTGAAGGAAGGACGTTCAGCCGAGTAGAGCGTTTTACGACCAAATTCCACTGCAATCTGCGGTGCATAGCCATTGAGGCTGGAGAGCAACGTCACCTTGATGCACTGCATCATCTTGGTGGTTTCAGCACACTTCTGGCGCAGCACTGACGCCAGCGGTGAGATAAAGCCATACGCCAGCAGAATACCGAGGAAGGTACCGACCATCGCATGGGCGACCAGCGCACCCAGTTCCGCCGCCGGGCGATCGGCCGAGGCCAGTGCGTGCACCACCCCCATTACTGCCGCCACGATACCGAAAGCTGGCAGGCCATCACCCACCGCCGCTATACTTTGCGCCGGTACGTCACACTCGTGTTCGTAGGTCTCAATTTCTTCATCCATCAACGCTTCAATCTCGAAGGCGTTCATGTTGCCGCTGACCATCAGACGTAAATAATCGGTAATAAAATCCACTAACTGCTTATCGGCAAGAATACGCGGATAATTAGCAAAAATTTCGCTCTGGCTGGGATCTTCAATATCGCGTTCCAGCGATAACATCCCCTGCTGACGTGATTTGGCCATCAGGCGATAAAGCAGCGCCATTAAGTCCATGTAAACAGCTTTGTTATATTTTGATCCGCGAAATAACAAAGGTAACGCTTTCAGCGTTTTTTTAATCGACTTACCGTTGTTACCCACTAAAAATGCGCCGGCACCGGCCCCGCCGATCATTAATAATTCGGCTGGCTGATACAGCGCGCCAAGATGACCGCCCACCAGCGCATATCCGCCCAACACGGAGCCTAAAACAATCAAATAACCTACAATTATTAGCACAAGAAATCCTTACGTCCGTAACGTGTTGGTGGAAGTTAAGCCAGAGAGCCGCAGGTGTTATTCGTAAAACGGAAGCAAAAAAAAAGCAGCGGTATTAACCGCTGCTGGATGGCTTCCACAGTGCGAACAAACTTAAACGGCGCGTTTAACCTGTTCATCCAGCAGTTGTGGAAACATATCGGCAGAATCTGCAGAAAGTTTACGTCTTTTTACGGCACGTGATGGCGGCTGGCACAGGCTGCAGACAAAGCTGCCTACCGGCTGATGGGCATGATTAATAAAGCTGCCATTACAGCTTTTGCAATCGGCCAGTTCCAGCATGCCACTTTCAACGAATCGCACCAGGGTCCATGCACGCGTTAGCGCCAACAGCGGGCCCTCGTCCGATTGCGGACACTGTTCGAGATATAACCGGTAGGCTTTGATCACGGCCTCAACGCCGCTGCACAGTCCGGTTTTCAGTAAAAATTTCCAGGCGTTACAGAACATGGAAGCATGAATGTTCTGCTCCCAGGTCATAAACCAGTCGGTCGAAAAAGGCAGCATGCCTTTAGGTGGCGGGCTGCCACGCAACTCTTTATACAGCTTAATCAGACGGCCACGGCTCAGCTGGGTTTCGCTTTCTAACATCTGTAAGCGCGCGCCAA
Organism: Pantoea sp. PGP6; assembly: GCF_053474785.1. NCBI lineage: Bacteria > Pseudomonadati > Pseudomonadota > Gammaproteobacteria > Enterobacterales > Erwiniaceae > Pantoea > Pantoea sp. PGP6. The sequence continues at coordinate 1,787,894 of NZ_JBQBMA010000001.1, read as the reverse complement.
GGGTAATCAGCTCCATCGCGAGCTGAATATCACGCGCTTCCTGAACAATACTTTTCTCAGTCATCACATCGCCCTCTTTTTAGCAGGCGCGTCATCTTTAGACGCGTTACGCAGTAAACGGCTGGATAATAAAATGCCGGTGTGGATTTGTTGTAAATCATCCACGCGTGATTCCTGCGTCAGGCGATTAATTGTGCTGCTGTCGGTAAAACGAAACTGGCAAACCAATTGATTGGTTTCCGCCATTTTTACCATTTCAGGCAGAGTTAATTCAGATAATGCATCCGCCATTTTCTCGTCAATACCGAGGCGAAACATTGCAGATGCTTTTTCCTGGTTAATTAATCGCTGCGCAAGCAGTAAATATGACAAATTGAGATCGTAAATATGTTTTAGTAATTCAGATGTACCCATTTTTCCATCCTGAGAGATGCGACGTAACTTCACCACAGATTATTATCTGCGTATCGAGCTGCTGATTGGTAAATCTAAAGATGGCAAAAAAAAATAGTTTTTCGTGCAAATGTCACTGCTCTTCGCCTTCATCTTATGTGCGGGTTTCAGGTCCGCCGAAAGTCAAAAATCCAGGCCATTTTATTTTCGAGTTGTAACCATCTTCCGTGACGTCTTCTTACATTTTTTAAGACTAATCCGAAAACAACGCAAATCTATATCGTCTGATTTCCACATACAACGACAGTAATGTGAAATTTTAGATAAAGTGTGACTCAGATCACACTTTTAACGCAAATTTCTTCAGCAACCCTTTACGATCCTTTGTCTGTTGCTCGTTTTTTAAGCAAAAAAAGGCGATTTTAAGTCGAATTGGTCCTGAGAAAGGTTTAATAGGGGGTAAAACAGGCTCTATTCCACGGTTTGACAGCAGGCTGATCTAATGTTGGTGTTAATCGATTTAACACCCTATTTAGAACCATTTAAAACAGACATAACAGAATATTATGCTGTTCAACGGGGTGATCAATCGCTTTCAAATTAATAACTTAGGGTAAGTATCGCAGGGAGTGAGTAATGAAAGCGTTAAGGTTTTTACGGCGGTATTGGCACTGACTGGCAACTTAACGTTAACAGTTGCAGTCGTGTGTTTAGTATACGACACCAGATGTAACAATGGGTTACATAAGCAAGACGAATGAATCGAGGGAAGTTTTAATCAGGCCTGATAAGTATCGGCAGCCAGCGGAAAAACTTGAGTTAAGAAGTTAAAGAAAGCGGGCTGAGCCTCTTATCAGTCGTTTTTTCGCGCATTTGATTTTTTTTGGCCGATCTGCCCACAGTTGTGGCATCAGGCCAACCCCGCGTGGGGTAACGGTAACGGCAGGGAACGTGTCGGAATGTAACAGGAGGATACAGCGCGCGCTGGTTGTAAAAAAGGCCACGACATCCGCAGATATCGTGGCCCGTCAGCGCCTAATCAGGCCAGTTTTGGAAAGGTCGCGACTTTATTTACTGTGCCGTGGTCGGCACTGCGCGGCGCAATGCGTTCCAGGTCTTTCAGGAAGTTCTCGCGCCAGGCGGTGATGTCGTTTTTACGCAGAACCGCCATCATGTCGTTGTAGCGTGAAATCCTTTCGGTACGCGGCATGGTGATCGCTTTATCGAGCGCCGCCGCAACTTCGTCGCGGTCATACGGGTTAACGATCAGCGCCGAGGTCAGCTCATTGGCCGCACCGGCAAAGCGCGACAGCACCAGTACACCCGGATCGTCCGGGTCCTGCGCCGCCACGTACTCTTTCGCCACCAGGTTCATCCCGTCGCGCAACGGCGTCACCAGACCGACATCGGTCAGGCGGAAGATTTTCATCAGCAGCCGGCGATCAAAATGCTGGTTAAGGTAGTAGAGCGGCGTCCAGCCCAGCGTGCCGTATTTACCGTTGATGCGCCCTGCTTCGGTTTCCAGCTGGTGACGGATATCCTGATAGGCCTGCACATCGCTACGTGAGGTCGGGGCAATCTGCGAATAGCGGATTTTACCGCGGTGCTGCGGGAAGTTCTCCAGCAGCGCCTCGTAGGCCAGGAAACGTTCCGGCAGCCCTTTAGAATAGTCGAGACGCTCACAGGCAATAATATTGCGCGCGTCACCCAGTTCTTTCTTCATCGCCGCCATCTTCGGTGGCAACGGACCTTCCGCCATCTCTTTAATGCTGTCAGGTTCAATCCCGATAGGGTAAACCTCAGTCATAAAGGTATTGCCGAAGGCGCGGTGTTTTTTATCACCTTTATTCTGCAACTGCGTAAGCTGGCTGACGCTGTCGAGGAAGGCGACCCGATCCGACTCGGTCTGGAAGCCCAGCAGGTCATATTCACACAGCATTTCCAGCAGTTCCTGATGCGGAGGCAAGGCGTTGAAGATTTCAGGCGTCGGGAACGGAATATGCAGGAAGAAACCAATGCGGTTATTAATGCCAGCGCGACGCAGTGCCGCCGCAAATGGCAGGAAGTGATAATCGTGGATCCACAGAATATCATCCGGCTTAATCAGCGGTTTTAACCGCTGAGCCACCGCATCATTCACTTCGCAGTAACCTTCCCACGCTTCGCGCTGGAACTTCACCAGATCAAGACGATAATGGAAGGCGGGCCAGATAACCGTATTTGAGAACTGGCAGTAGTAGAGATCGTATTCGTTCTGGCTTAACGGGAAGGAGGCGTACTCAATGCCCTCATGCTGCTGGACCGAGACATCATCCTCTTCTTCACCGGAGAACTCGCTGATTTCACCGTTCCAGCCAAACCACAATCCGCCAGTGCTTTTCAACGCGTCCAGAATGCCGACGGCCAGGCCGCCTGCGCTGGTTTTAGCCCCATTTGGAATGGCGATACGGTTAGATACAACCACTAAACGACTCATAACCTAAACTCCTTACCGACGTTGTCTTGCTTTAATCGTAATAATGTTCGTTCCAGCCAGCTATACACTGCATCGACATCATTCAGCCGAAACGGTGCCTGACTGGAACCTTCGCCGACCTTAATCGAAATGCCCTGCATGGCGTTGACCACGGCAAAACCTTTCTCGTCTGTCAGGTCGTCTCCAATAAATACCGGAATGCGTCCGGCAAAAGGCGCTTGTTGCATAAAATCGCGAATGGCGGCGCCCTTATCAATACCTAAGGGTTTAATCTCCACCACACATTTGCCCGGCTGAAGCGCCAGCCCCGGAAATCGTTTCACCGACTGTTCAGCCAGTCGTAATACATCCTGTTCATGCTGCATTGCCTGACGATAGTGAAGCGCAAAGGCCATGCCTTTGATCTCCAGCTGAGTGCCAGGCCATAACGCCATCGCGTTTTGCAGTTCCGTCCTGAGTTGCTGTTCAACCTCGACCGGCAGGCTGATGCGCTGCATCTCCCCGTCGGCATCACGACGCTCTGCACCGTGAACACCGGCGGCAGGACCGCGCCACGGCGCAGCCAGTGCGTCGAGCTGCTCAATCGGCCGGCCGGAAACCAGTGCCAGCGCGCCCTGACTGAGCGCAGAGAGTTGTTGCAGCTGCGTGACAACCTGTTCAGGAATAAACACCGCTTCGGGACGGGACTGTATCGCTGCCAGCGTGCCATCGACATCAAAAAAGAAGGCGTAACGGCCGCCCTCCAGTGTCGGGAACGTGTCAGAGGTATTTACCGCTTGGGTCACGTCACTTCTCCTGAATTTGGAAATTTGAGTTCAAATCGAGGATGTCCTGACGCAGTAGGGTCAGCAAGAGGGAAATTCTGATAACGCGGTGATTGAGGGGTAAAACAGGGCGATTTGATAGGTCACTCTCCTCAAACTTACAAGCTCATTACTGACAATACTGGCTGACTGAGAACATCTACCGATTAAGTGTAGACGGAAACAGGGGTTATGCCAGAAAGATGCATGTTTCATGCCAGCCGCTGCGGTTAACTAAGCACAAGCTGCCCAATCGGCCGGGGTTGCCTTTGCAGTGGCTGCGCTGATTTCGCACCAGCAGCGGCTGGAGCCAGGCGAGGTCATCGCGACTGAACCGGTAAAACCGGAGAAAGCTTAAGCTTCTTAAGGTATTCCTAATATTGAAAGTGCAATCTCAGCACACTTTTGATATTCGGACTTTTTTGATCATGGCATTTTCACTGAACAGGCCGGTCATCAGCCGCCTTACTCTGCTGATCCTTGCTGCGGTTTATATCGCGGTTTTCCTTAATCTGGCCTATTACCGTCAGGTGCTGGCCCTGATGCCGCTGACCAGCCTGCACGCTACGCTGGTCTTCCTGTCGATGCCGCTGGTGGCGTTCAGCGTGATCAACATTGTGATCACCCTCGCCTCGTTTCTCTGGCTCGATCGGGTACTGATGGCGCTGTTTATTCTGATCTCAGCCACCGCTCAGTTTTTTATTCAGACCTATAACATCGTGGTCGATCGCTCGATGATCACCAATATGATGGACACCACCGCCTCTGAATCGTTTGCCCTGATCACGCCGCAGCTGCTGTTTACCCTGCTGACCTCCGGCGTTCTGATGGCGCTGCTGGTATTCTGGCCACGGCTGAAAAAGCAAAACTGGCGCGGTGTGGTGCAGCGTTTGCTCAGCATCCTGATCTCAGCGGCAATCATCCTGTTGGTCGCCCTGCTGTTTTATAAAGATTACGCCTCGCTGTTCCGCAATAACCGCGAACTGGTGAAGGCGCTTAGCCCGTCCAACAGCATCGCCGCCAGCCTGTCATGGTATAAGCATCAGCAGCTGGAGAACCTGCCGCTGGTGCGGATCGGCGAAGATGCGCATCAGCAGCCTGACCGGCTTAACGGCGGTAAACAGAATCTGACTATCCTGATCGTCGGCGAAACGTCGCGGGCGCAGAATTTCTCGCTGGGCGGCTATGCGCGCCAGACCAATCCGCTGCTGGCCAAAGATAATGTGATCTATTTCCCGCATACTGTCTCGTGCGGCACGGCGACGGCAGTGTCAGTCCCCTGCATGTTTTCGAATATGCCGCGCGCCCATTACGACGACGTGCTGGCCGCCCATCAGGAAGGATTGCTGGATATTATTCAGCGCGCCGGCATCAGCGTGTTATGGAATGAAAATGATGGCGGCTGTAAGGGTGCCTGCGACCGCGTGCCGCACCAGGATATGACCAGCCTGAACCTGCCCGGCATGTGCATTAACGGTGAGTGTTACGACGATGTGCTGTTTCACGGCCTGGATGACTACATTAACCAGCTCAAGGGCAACGCGGTGATCGTGCTGCACACCATCGGCAGCCACGGTCCGACCTACAGTCACCGCTATCCGCCGCAGCTGCGCCAGTTCGTCCCGACCTGCGATACCAATCAGATCCAGGATTGTTCACAGCAGCAGCTGGTCAACACCTACGACAACACGCTATTAAATGTTGATCACATCGTCGACAAGGCAATTGGCGTGCTGCGTGCCCATCAGGATCGTTTTACCACCAGCCTGGTCTATCTGTCCGATCATGGCGAATCGCTGGGCGAAAATGGCGAATACCTGCACGGTCTGCCCTACGCTATCGCCCCCGATACCCAGAAACATGTGCCTATGCTGATCTGGCTGTCTGATGATTATCAGCAGCGTTATGCGGTGAATCGTGGTTGTCTGACTAAACTGGCGGCGACAGACGATTTCTCGCAGGATAATCTGTTTTCCACCATGCTGGGTTTAACCGGCACCGCGACCCACGAATATCTACCCGCGGATGACATTTTGACGATGTGTCGGAGCCGACCACAATGAAAATTCTGATCGTAGAAGATGATGCGCTGTTATTGCAGGGCCTGATGCTGGCGCTGGAGGGCGAAGGATACGTCTGTGATGGCGTCACCACGGTGCGGGATGCCGAAGCGCATTTTTCCACTGGCCTGTATAGCCTGGTGGTGCTGGACCTGGGGTTGCCGGATGAAGACGGGCTGCATTTTCTGCTGCGCCTGCGGCGGCAGAAGAAAATGACGCCGGTGCTGATCCTTACCGCACGCGATACCATCAGCGAACGTATCGCCGGGCTGGACGCCGGTGCCGACGATTACCTGATCAAGCCCTTCTCGCTGGATGAACTGCTGGCGCGCATTCGCGCCCTGATTCGCCGTCACGTGAACCAGGGCGACAGCCAGCTGATGGTCGGCGCGCTGGCGCTGGACATGACGCATCGCCAGATAACGCTCGGCGGCACGCTGCTGGATCTGACGCCGAAAGAGTATGCCATCCTCTCCCGTCTGATGCTGAAAGCGGGCAATCCGGTTCACCGCGAAATCCTCTATCAGGATATCTATAACTGGGAAACCGAGCCGTCTACTAATACGCTGGAGGTTCATATTCACAACCTGCGTGACAAAATTGGCAAAAGCGCCATCCGCACGGTGCGCGGTTTTGGCTACGCGCTGGTGACGGCTGACGTGATTCGCGAGGCACCATGAAACCCCGGATTGACCATCGCAGTATGCGCTTTCGCCTGATCCTGACCATTGGCCTGATTCTGCTGGTTTTCCAGGTGATCAGCGTCGCCTGGCTGTGGCATGAGAGCAAAGAGCAGATTCAGTTTCTGGTCGAAGCGCAGCTGCAAAAGCGCAACATGGATCGGCACGTCGAACGCGAGGTGCATGAAGCCGTTGCCAGCCTGGCGGTGCCCAGTCTGGTGATGATCAGCCTGACGCTGCTGCTCTGCTATCAGGCGGTAAAATGGATTACCCGGCCGCTGTATCAGCTGCAGCGTGAGCTGGAAAACCGCAGCGAAGAGAATCTCGACCCCATCGCCTGCCACAGTCCGGTGCAGGAGATTGATGCGGTGACCCAGGCGATTAACCAGCTGGTGGCGCGGCTGAATAACAGTCTGGAGCGCGAACGGCTGTTTACCGCCGATGTGGCGCATGAACTGCGTACGCCGCTGGCGGGCCTGCGGCTGCATCTGGAACTGATTGAACGCAACAGCGACGTTAACGTGCAGCCGTTACTGCAGCGGCTCGATCAGATGACCAACAGCGTGTCGCAGCTGCTACAGCTGGCGCGCGCCGGTCAGTCTTTTACCTCTGGTACTTACCAGAACGTGGCGCTGATTGAAGATGTGATTCTGCCGATGGAGGCGGAGCTGAGCACCATGCTGGATGCGCACCAGCAGACCCTGACGCTCGATCTGCCGCAGGATATCTTTGTGCGCGGCGACGCGACGCTGCTAAAAATGTTGCTGCGTAACCTGGTCGAGAACGCCCATCGTTACAGCCCCAAAAAAAGCGCAATCACTCTGCGGCTGGCATCGGGCGAACAGCCGACCCTGACGGTGGAAGATGAGGGACCGGGGATTGACGAAAGTAAAAGTGGTGAACTGAGTAAAGCATTTATCCGGATGGACAGTCGTTATGGCGGGATTGGGCTGGGGTTAAGCATTGTCAGCCGCATTGTGCAGCTGCATCGCTTTCAGTTCTTTTTAGAGAACCGCCGCGACCGTAGTGGCTGTCGTGCGGTCATTAAATTCTGATGGCTGCCGACTCAGGCGCTAAACCATGCCGCCAGAAACAGGATCACCGTGGTTGCGGCGATCAGCAGCGCGGCATATTCACTGAAAGGTCGGGCGGGTGCAGCAATTACCGCAGTGGTAGCAGATTTCATGGCATTCTCCTCATGTTGTACCCGGAGTATCCTCGCGCCACATTAAGGAAACCTTAAGCTCGCCTTGATCGCATCAGATAAACGCCCTCTCCCCGGCTATATATGAGCAGCGCTCATAAACCCATCTCTTTTTAACCCCCTAATCAGCCCGCCCGCCGTGCTCTATTCTCAGGCATTCCCCGCAACGTTTTCAGAGGAGAGTAACAGTGCAAACCCGCAAATTAGGTCAGTCCGGTCTTGAGGTTTCCAGCCTTGGTCTCGGCTGCATGGGACTGAGCCACGGTTATGGTCCGGCAACCGATAAACAGCAGGCGATTGCGCTCATCCGCGCCGCCGTCGATCAGGGGGTTACTTTTTTCGATACCGCTGAGGTTTATGGACCGTGGCTGAATGAAGAGGTGGTCGGCGAGGCGCTGGCTCCGGTTCGCGATCGGGTGGTCATCGCCACTAAGTTTGGCTTCACCTTTGGCGAGGATAACAGACAGCAGATCCTTAACAGCCGGCCAGAGCAGATTCGCCGGGCAATTGAAGGATCGTTACGCCGATTGAAAACCGAGGTGATCGATCTCTATTATCAGCACCGGGTTGATCCTGAGGTGCCGATTGAAGATGTCGCTGGCACCATCCGGGATCTGATCGCTGAAGGCAAGGTCAAACATTTTGGCTTATCCGAAGCCGGTGTGCAGACCGTGCGACGTGCTCATGCGGTCCAGCCGGTTACCGCGTTACAAAGCGAATATTCGATGTGGTGGCGTGAGCCGGAAGCAGAGATGATCCCGACGCTGGAGTCGTTGAGTATCGGCTTTGTGCCGTTCAGCCCGCTGGGAAAAGGCTACCTGACCGGCGCGATTCAGCCTGACAGTACCTTTGGCAGTGACGATTTCCGCAGCCAGGTTCCGCGCTTTTCTCCCGAGGCGCTGGCCGCCAATCAGGCTCTGATCGATCTGCTCGGCACTATCGCTCAGGATAAAGCCGTCACCCCGGCACAGATCGCGCTCGCCTGGCTGCTGGCGCAAAAACCGTGGATTGTCCCGATTCCCGGCACCACCAAACTGCACCGCCTGAAGGAAAACCTGCAGGCTGCGGAGCTGCACCTTAGCACCGAAGACCTGCAGCGCATTAATCAGGCGCTGGCTGCTGTTGAGGTACAAGGCGACCGCTATCCTGCGGCACTACAGGCTCGGGTTGGCCGCTAAGACCGGACGTTGCCGGGTGCTGAATGGTGCCCGGCCGCGCTTTTGCTGATTCTGCGGGCTGACGCCAGCGCTGCGCCGGCGTGGTGCTCTACACTTAATGGCTATGTTCCGTTCAGGGAGTTCCGCCATGAGTCAACGCATGCACAAATACGCTTTTCCGGTCAGCAAAGCGCGTAAATATCTCGAGCCGGGTCCGGTGCTGTTGCTCAGCTCGCAGTTTGAGGATCAGCACGACATCATGACCCTCGGCTGGCACACCGTACTTGAATTCTCCCCTTCACTGGTCGGCTGTATGATTGCCGGCATGAACTACAGTCACGAACTGATCCGCAACAGCGGACAGTGCGTGCTGAATGTGCCTTCGGCGTCGCTGATTGATCAGGTGGTGGCGATTGGTAACAGTCACGGTGACCAGTTGGATAAGTTCGACGCCTTTGGCCTGACGGCTGAGCCGGCGCAGGTGGTCCGCGCACCGATGATCGCCGAATGTTTTGCCAGTTTCGAATGTCAGCTGTATGAAGATTCGATGGTTGATAACTACAACCTGTTTATCTTTGAAATTGTTAAAGCGCACGTCGCCGAACAGCCGGAATATCCCTCTACGCTGCACTACACCGGTGAAGGCCGCTTCAGCGTGATGAGCGATAAGCTGCTGGATAAAAGCAAAGATTTTAAACCAGAGATGCTGATTTAGTTGAAAGTGGATCCTCTCGTCCCCATTCTCCTCTTTCGACCTGACAGGAGTAAATCATTATGGCAATCGAATATGCAGTGATCGCGGGTGGCTGTTTCTGGTGCACCGAGGCGGTATTTAAGGATGTGATCGGCGTGGAGTCGGTAGAGAGCGGTTATACCGGCGGTGCCCGTCCCAACCCAACCTACGAACAGGTCTGCAGCGGTGCCACCGGCCACGCAGAAGCGATCCGCATCGGCTTTGATCCGGAGAAAGTCAGCTATGGCGATTTACTGGACATCAGCTTTGTGACCCACGATCCGACCCAGCTTAATCGTCAGGGCAACGATATTGGCACCCAGTATCGCTCAGCGATTTTCCCGGCTAATGCCGAACAGGAAGCAGAAGCCCGTGCGGCGATTGAACGTGCCCAGGCCGATCACGACGTGCCGGTAGTAACCACTATCGAGCCGCTGAAAGAGTGGTATCCGGCCGAAGCCTATCATCAGGATTACTGGGACGGTGCCGGTCAGCGTAACGGTTACTGCCTGGCGGTGATCCCACCGAAGTTGCAGAAGCTGCGCAAAAGCTTCGCTAATAAAGTGAAGAGCTAAGGTTGGATGCGGGGTGGCGTAAACCGCCCCGCATCGGCTTTTACTGGCCAGGCAGCTTCAGCCCCATTGCATTTCCTAAGGTATAGAACAGATCGGTTTGATCGGTCAGCCCCACCACGTTACCCGCATGCGGGCCATAGGCCGCAATCCGCAACTGCGATCCGGTATGTTCCTGCGAATCCTCTTCTGAATTGCCGTAACTGATGGTCATCACCGCACCGTCTTTGGTGTTCAGCGCCTGGGTCAGTCCCGGTGCTTTAGTGCCGTTCTCAACGATCTGACTGCTATGGGCATGATCCGCCGTCACCACCACCAGGGTATTGCCTTCTTCACGGGCAAATGCCAGCGCCTGCTGGACCGCTTCATCCAGGTCCACCGTTTCACCAATCTGACCACAAGGATTGGCCGCGTGATCCTGCTTATCAATTGATGCGCCTTCAACCTGCAGGAAGAAACCATTCGGATTGTTACGCAGCAGGTCGATCGCTTTGGCGGTCATCTGCGCCAGCGTAGGCGTTGACAGCGGGCGGTCCTTATTGACTTCACAGGTCACCACCGGCTTATCAATATTGCCGTGATAGCTGGCTTTCGGCCCCTGCCAGCGCACCGGCATATTGCCTGCAGAGAACAGACCCAGCAGCGGTTTTTGCTGATCGGCCACGGTGACGGCGTTAAGCCCCTGCCAGTCGCTGACCAGCTGATAGCCCAGTGCCTGCGCCTGCTCATTCAGCGTTTTACCCTGATATTCGCCGGCTTTCGCTACCTCGGCGAACGATTTTGCCCCGCCTCCTAAGGTTACGTCGGGACGGGTTTTCAGTAACTGTTCGCTAATCGATCCCTTACCGCCCTGCTCTGCGGCGTTGGTCGGACAGAGTTCGCTGGTCTTCTCCGGTCCGTAACATTTACGTGAGGTCACGTGCGAGAACAGCACCGCGGGCGTCGCATCCTGCAGTTCGGCGGTCGAGACATCGCCGGTGGCTTTGCCCGCTGCTTTCGCCAGCTCCAGCAGCGTCATCTGATCCTGACCATTAACATCGACGCTGATGGCACCGTTATAACTTTTGGTGCCGGTTGCCCAGGCCGTGGCTGACGCGGCCGAGTCGGTGACGTAATTAGGTTTGTGGGTTTTCTTATCTAACGAATAATGGGTGTACTGGCCGGTCAGCGGCAGCGCATCGATACCTTTAAAAAAGCCGCCTGCGCCTTCTGCCAGATTACGCGCCGCGGTGATTTCAGAGTCACCCATGCCATCGCCAATCAGCAGGATGACGTTTTTGGCGGTGCTATTGCGTAGCGAGGCTTTTAACGCCTCAGTCTGGTCACCGGTCAGCCGACGAGCCCCACCATGCTGGCTGAGATCGCCCTGCGCCGCTCGGGAAACGAGGCCGGTATCCGCTATGGCCGAAGTCGCGATCGCTGAAGCGAGCAGAGAGAGGGTAAACAGAGGAAGCTTTTTCATTATTCGATCCTTGTAAGCAAAAAATACCAATGATTTCAGGCGGTAATTTTGCGACGATCGGGTGATATTTTTGTGTCACTGGGATTTCAATTTGATGACAAAACCGGCGGAGTGCGTAACGCTAAATCGATTCGTTCAGAGCTTAAGCGAATAGAACAAAAGAGAAAAATAGTGCTTGACCCTTTTCAGCCGACTCCCTATAGTAGCGCCCCGTTGACCCGGCGCGGTCAATGGAAAAAATGTGGTGAGGTGTCCGAGTGGCTGAAGGAGCACGCCTGGAAAGTGTGTATACGGCAACGTATCGGGGGTTCGAATCCCCCTCTCACCGCCACATTCAAAGAAGAGCCTGAACGAAAGTTCAGGCTTTTTTTTATGCGTAGTTTTGTGCAAAGTTCAGAGAGGGGGGTGAGAAGCCCCGCCGGGGTTCGACAACTGGCGCAGCCAGTTGAACAGCGGAGCCTGCGACGCTGCCCGCAGGGCGAGCGCAGCGAGTTCATCCCCCTCTCACCGCCACATTCAAAGAAGAGCCTGAACGAAAGTTCAGGCTTTTTTTTATGCGCAATTCTATGCGCTGTTCAGCAACGGTAAGAAGCCCCGCCCCACCATAAGAAAACCCGGCCGAAGCCGGGTTTGGGCGCTACACTTCTACTCAATCAAACGCTAGCTATACGCGTGCAGGGTGCGCTGACACAGCGCAGAACGCACACAATCCTCTTTGCCGAAACGTACGATGCCAACCATCTCGTCCTCTTCGAAACGCGCCAGCGCGTCTGCGAGACCGGAAGGCACCCCAGCGGGCAAGTCGCACTGGGTAATATCACCATTCACAATGACCGTGACGTTTTCGCCCAGGCGGGTCAGGAACATTTTCATCTGGGCGGCGGTCACGTTTTGCGCCTCATCCAGAATAACCACGGCATTTTCAAAAGTCCGGCCGCGCATATAGGCGAACGGGGCAATCTCGACCTTGGCGATTTCCGGACGCAGACAGTACTGCATAAAGGATGCGCCAAGACGTTTAACCAGAATGTCGTACACCGGTCGGAAATAAGGGGCGAATTTCTCGGAGATATCGCCGGGCAGGAATCCCAGATCCTCATCGGCCTGTAATACCGGGCGCGTAACGATAATCCTGTCAATATCCTTATGAATCAGGGCCTCTGCCGCTTTCGCAGCGCTGATCCAGGTTTTGCCGCAACCGGCTTCACCGGTAGCAAAGATCAGCTGTTTCGTTTCTATGGCGTTGAGATAGTGTGCCTGAGCTTCATTACGGGCTTCTATCGGTCCCCGGTCGCGCACATCGCGCGCCATGCCAATCGAGTCCAGCCCACCCATTTGCACCAGCGAAGTGACCGATTCTTCTTCACGCTGACGATGACTCCGGGAGTCATTGCGAAGCACTCGTCTTGCTTCCCGACGCGCTTTGATCACTGCTTTCTGTCTTCCCATAGTGGCACCTTACAGTTGGTTTCATTTCCCGCGTCAGGCCAGTAGCCCGTTGCGATTACGTGAACGCTTTAGAGGTTTCAGTTGGCTTCCTTTAGAGCCGTGACAGGCCATGAATTCAGGCATGCAGCAGCAGTACAGCGTTGCTGTATACCGGTAAAAAAAGGATGCGAAATGACAAGAGAGAACGTTGGAGAGAGGAGGATGTTACGAGGCAGAATAGCCCTCGCGGTTAAGCGCAATCTAATTACTGATACAGACTTTCCATAAAAGAATCGACCCATGCGCGAACTCCAGTGTGATACATCAACACGTCTGATTACGCTTACTGAATAAAGTGCACCATTTTATTGGCGCTTTGCAACAGTAATTTTACTTCATGGCAAAGTAATTGCGAATCGGGTGTTAACACTTTAGCAGTCAAATACAGAATATTATTTTATTTTCAATGTTTTATTTTATTTTGTCACACTCAAAATCGCGTTAAAATTTCAGCTAAAACTGAGCAAAAAAAGCGTCTGAGCGGGTTATCAGACAAAAAAATGCTCCGCCGGTGGCCAGGCAGAGCAGGATGGATGAAATTTAATCAGGCTTCAAGTAACGGCTGGGCTAAATAATGGCTGGCATCGGCGACGCCGGGCAGAACAAAAAAGTATCCACCGCCAAACGGCCGGATATATTCTTCCAGCGCTTCGCCATTCAGACGCTGCTGGACGGTAATAAAGCCCTTTTCCAGATCGTGCTGATAACAGACAAACAGCAGCCCCATCTCCAGCTGCCCTGAAGCGGAAATCCCTGCCGAATAGCTGTAGCCGCGACGCAGCATCAGGCTGCTGGCGGTTTCCGGGGTTCGCGGGTTGGCGAGACGAATGTGCGAATCCAGCGCAATCACCTCTCCATCCGGATCGTTGTGATAATCCGGAATGTCGCGTTCATGCTGCATCCCCAGCGGCGCCCCGCTCAGCTTATCGCGGCCAAAAATGGTTTGCTGCTCGCCCAGCGGCGTGCGGTCCCACATCTCAACGTGAAAACGGATCAGTCGCACCGCCTGATAGCTGCCGTTACGTGCCCAGACCGGTTCATCCTGATCGTCCGTCACCCATAACAGCTGATTCATCAGGGCACGATCGTGAGTATCCGGATTGGCGGTGCCATCTTTGAATCCCAGCAGGTTGATCGGCGTCTCCGCCCCCTGACTGCGCGCCGCGTGATCGGAAATAAACCCTTCTCGCCGCCAGCGTACGCCCAGCAGATCGGGTGTATGTTTGATGATGTCACGCAGGGCATGAATCACCGTATCCTGGGTGTTGGCGCACAGCTGCAACAGCAGGTCACCATGGCACTCGGCAGCATCCAGTGAATCGTTGGGAAAACGGGTCATCCGCTGCAGTTTTTTCGGCTTATGTGGTGCCAGACCAAAACGTTCATCGAACAGCGAATCCCCCACTGACACGGTAATTGTCAGGTTATCCGGGGCGATAGTGGCACCCAGAATGCCGGAGTCCATCGGCGGCAGACGCGGATTGGTCACCTGCGGCGCAGGACCGCCAGCGGTCAGAAAAGCGATGCGCTGGGTCAGCAGACGAAACAGCCGCTCCAGCTCTGCTTTGTCACTGCTCAGCAGATCAAACGCTACCAGCATCATTGATGCCTGCTGTGGCGTCACGATGCCCGCCTGATGCGGACCATAAAATGGCTGCGCCTGTTGCCGCGCCTGCGGCGTTACCGTGCCCGGTGAAAAGCTGTCGGCGGCCGCCGCGTGAAACGGACAACCGCCACCCAGTGCAGCCGCCCCACCCAGCAGGCCCAGACCTTTTAATAAACGACGACGCGCGGGCTGCGCGTCATCTTCCTGACGACTCATGATTAATCCAGACCCAGGGTGCCACGCAGTAATGAAAGATCTTCCGCCAGGGCGGTAATCGGTCCTTTCAGCGCATTACGATCGGCGCTGGTCAGTTTCTCATACGATTCGAAACCGGTTTTGGTGCGATATTTGCTCAGGATCTCATCCACTTTCTTAAAGTTGCCGTCGATTTTTGCCAGTAACTGCGGGTTAGCCTGACTGACCATCGGCCGCAGCAGTTCAACAATTTTCTGGGCACCATCAACGTTGGCCTGGAAGTCCCACAGGTCGGTACGGCTGTAGCGATCTTCTTCACCTGAAATTTTGCTGGAGGCGACCTCTTCAATCAGCCCAGCCGCACCACCGACCACTTTGGCTGGCGGGAAAGCCAGTTCGCTGATGCGGGTCTGCAAATCTTTAACGTCTTTGTTCAGCTGATCCGCGTAACCCGCCATCCCTTCGGTGCTGTGATCGGCAAACAGCGCTTTTTCCAGCCGGTGGAAACCGGTGAATTTTGGATCTTCCGCTTTCTTCTCATAATCATCTTCGCGGGCGTCAATGCTGCCGTCGAGATCGGAGAACAGCTCAGCAATCGGCTCAATACGCTCATAATACTGACGCGTCGGGGCAAACAGCGCTTTAGCTTTTTCAACATCGCCAGCTTTAACCGCATCGGTAAAGGCCTGAGTTCCACTCACCAGCTGATTCACCTGCTCAGTGACATAGGCTTTGTAGGCGCTGATCGGGCCGACCAGCTGCATCCGCTCGGACGGCGCGCTTTTCGCTGCGGCGTCACCGGCCTCAACCACCAGCTTGCCTTTCGGATTACTCAGCAGGCCACAGGTCATCTCATATTCGCCTGGCTGCAGATTGGCGGTCAGCTTCTGGCTGAATCCGGGTGCGATGTTCTCGCGCTCTTCAACCACCATCACCCCTTTCAGGATCTCCCACTCCAGCGCTTTCTGACTGTTGTTCTTGATCAGGAACTGAGTTTTACCGGCCTTAACGGTTAAGGTCATCGGTTCACACTGCTTGTCGTTAACGCTGACGGTCACCTGAGGCACCGCGGCGGCAGCGGAGGCGGAGATTGCCAGCAAAGGAACCAGCAGTGCCTTGCGGCGGAAACGCATTGTCATGTTTATTTCCCTATCACGTTGTTGAGCGCGGCAGGCGCACCCGATAAATGGCTTAGCGCACAGTGGCCGACGCGGCAGGACGCGCGGGCATAAAAAACAGAATCAGAGCGGGGATCAGATAGAGGCCCCAGACCACCACTTCGCTGACGCTGGGGGCTTCCTGATAGCCAAGTACCCCTTCCAGCAGCGTACCGAACAGCGAATGGGTCGATAAGGTGTTGCTGAGATCAAACGCCACATCCTGAAAGCGATTCCATAGCCCTGCTTCATGGAAAGCCCGAATCGCCCCGGCCGCCAGCCCCGCCGCGACAAACAGGATAAAGATGCTGGTCCAGCGGAAAAAATGGGCCATGTTAAGGCGAATACCGCCCCAGTAAAGCAGCATGCCCAGTACCACCGCGGTCGCCAGCCCCAGCACCGCACCAATCGGCGGTGCGTAGCCAACATCCTGGGTAAAGGCCGCCAGCAGGAAGAATACCGACTCCAGCCCTTCGCGCGCCACCGCCAGGAACACCATCAGCACCAGTGCCAGTCCGCCGCGCCCTGAGCGTTGCAGCGCCTGGTCCACCGCCTGCTCCAGCTCCACTTTGATATTGCGCGCCACTTTGCGCATCCAGAACACCATCGAGGTGAGGATAACCACCGCGACCAGCGCAACCAGCCCTTCAAACAGTTCCTGCTGTTTCTGCGGAAACTCGCCGGTGGTGGCGTTGATGAACAGCCCGAGCCCGAGGCAGAGCGCCGCAGCGATTACTACCCCAGCCCACATGGCAGGAAACCATTGGGTGCGCTGGGTGCGCTTTAGGTAGCTGGCTATCAGGCTGACAATCAGTGCGGCTTCTAAGCCTTCGCGCAGCATGATGAGAAACGGAACAAACATCGCCAACCTCTTGAATGTTAAGCAGCGTCAATAAAAGTAAAATCAGGTAAAATGTAAACGATACCGATTATCATTATCGCCACGAAAAAAACAAGTTGCCGGATGAGATAATTTCGCATTTGAGTGGTTTATCTTTGTAACAAAAAAAAGCCCGCCACGATTAACCGGCGGGCTTTTTTACGCTCTGCGCGCGTTATTTAGTCTGGAACTCCGCTTCCGCGGCGGCAAAACGCTGCTGTGCTTCGGCTGAAGGTTCACGTCCCATCAGGCTGAACACCACAATGGCGATACTGGCGAACAGGAAGCCCGGGATGATTTCATACAGGCCGAGCCAGCCATATTGCTTCCACACCAGCACGGTTAACGCGCCGATGATCATGCCCGCCAGCGCGCCGTTGCGGTTCATGCGCTTCCAGCACACCCCGAACAGCACCACCGGACCAAACGCTGCCCCAAAGCCCGCCCAGGCGTAGCTTACCAGGCCCAGCACCCGGTTCTCCGGATTAGACGCCAGCGCGATAGCGATTAACGCCACCAGCAGCACCATCAGACGTCCGACCCACACCAGCTCTTTCTGGCTGGCGTTTTTTCGCAGCAAACCTTTATACAGATCTTCAGTCAGGGCGCTGGAGCAGACCAGCAGCTGGCAGCTCAGGGTCGACATCACCGCCGCCAGAATCGCTGACAGCAGAATACCGGCCACCCACGGGTTAAACAGGATACGCGCCAGTTCGATAAACACCCGCTCCGCGTTGTCATTGACGCCCGCCGCCAGGGTCGGGTTGTTCTGGAAATAAGCGATACCGAAGAAGCCCACGCCGACCGCACCGGCCAGGCAGAGGATCATCCAGGTCATACCGATACGGCGTGCGGTGCGGATTGAACGGTGGGAGTCGGCCGCCATAAAGCGCGCCAGGATATGCGGCTGACCAAAATAGCCCAGTCCCCAGCCAAGCAGTGAAATCACCGCGACAAAGTTCAGACCTTTCAGCATGTCGAGGTTTTCGAGGCTTTTCGCTTCAATCACGGCCATGGAGTCAGACCAGCCGCCGACCGCGATGATGACAAACACCGGCGTCAGAATCAGCGCAAAAATCATCAGGCTGGCCTGCACCGTGTCAGTCCAGCTCACCGCGAGGAAACCGCCAACCAGGGTGTAGAGGATGGTCGCGGCTGCGCCCGCCCACAGCGCCGTCTGGTAACTCATCCCAAAGGTGCTTTCGAACAAACGTGCGCCAGCCACCACGCCAGAAGCACAATAGATGGTGAAGAACACCAGGATCACGATGGCAGAAATGATGCGCAGGATTTTACTGTGATCTTCAAAGCGGCTGGTGAAAAAGTCTGGCAGCGTCAGCGCGTTATTGTGATGCTCAGTCTGTACCCGCAGGCGACCGGCAACAATTTTCCAGTTCAGCCAGGCACCAATCGTCAGGCCGATGGCAATCCAGCTCTCGGAGATGCCGGAGATGAAAATGGCACCGGGTAATCCCATCAGCAGCCAGCCGCTCATGTCTGACGCACCGGCAGACAGCGCCGTAACCACGCTGCCGAGACTGCGGCCGCCGAGGATATAGTCATCAAAGTTTTTGGTTGAGCGGTATGCCACAAAACCAATCAGCACCATCCCAAGAATATAAACTACAAAGGTCACCAGCATCGGTGTACTTAGACTCATCTGTCTCTCCACTTATTATTTGATATCCCAGAGAAATCGCCAGCTGCCTGCTTGCCGGAACGGGGCAAAACGGACCGATTATCCTCGTCAGGGCGTTAGCCATTTCCCTGCGGCGCGGTATCCTGCCGGAAAGGCGTTCGGCGCACAATGGATTTAACACAGGCGTTACAGCGATTTCACTAACCGATTGCGAAAAAGTGTTCAGAGGTTGCACTCGCTCACATAACGTCGGTTGCAACCCGGCGCAACCTCACATAAACCGCGCGTTGCCAGGCCCGTCAGGTTGGCTAGGATCTTGCAGCAATATCCGTGCCGCATTGCAAAAATTAACAATTGACGGCGTTAAAAGGGTGTTAACTGGCTCACATTTAACACGGTTGCACAAAGTTGCAACTTAAGTGATAGTGCAGCCACGCCGTATCGAACCACTATAAGGAGCACTGGAGTCATGGGCACAACCACCATGGGGGTAAAACTGGATGACGCGACACGTGAGCGCATCAAACTGGCTGCGCAGCGTATCGATCGCACGCCACACTGGCTGATTAAACAGGCGATCTTTAACTACCTCGGCCAGCTTGAGTCGGGCGATTCGCTGCCTGAAATCCCGTTATCCAGCCTGGCGACAGTGGAGGCTGATGAGGCGCTGACCGACGAGACGCATCAGCCGTTCCTTGACTTCGCAGAGCAGATTTTGCCGCAGTCGGTGACCCGTTCGACCGTGACCGCCGCCTGGCGTCGCCCGGAGACCGACGCGGTGCCGATGCTGCTGGAGCAGGCACGTCTGCCTGCGGCGCTGGCGGAGAAAACCCATCAACTGGCTTACCAACTGGCCGACAAGCTGCGGCACCAAAAAGGAGCAACCGGACGCGCTGGCATGGTGCAAAGCCTGCTGCAGGAGTTCTCTTTATCCTCGCAGGAAGGCGTGGCGCTGATGTGCCTCGCCGAAGCGTTATTGCGTATCCCTGACAAGCCGACCCGCGATGCGCTGATCCGCGATAAGATCAGCAACGGCAACTGGCAGTCGCATCTCGGTCGCAGCCCGTCGCTGTTCGTTAACGCCGCCACCTGGGGCCTGCTGTTCACCGGCCGTCTGGTCTCAACCCATAACGAAGCCAATCTGTCGCGATCGCTGAACCGCATTATTGGCAAGAGCGGCGAGCCGCTGATCCGTAAAGGCGTGGATATGGCGATGCGTCTGATGGGTGAGCAGTTCGTCACCGGCGAAACCATTGCTGAAGCGCTGGCTAACGCCCGCAAGCTGGAAGAGAAAGGGTTCCGTTACTCTTACGACATGCTGGGTGAAGCGGCGCTGACCGCCAGCGATGCCAAAGCCTATCTGGTCTCCTACCAGCAGGCGATCCACGCCATTGGCAAAGCGTCCAATGGCCGCGGCATTTATGAAGGTCCGGGCATCTCGATCAAGCTGTCGGCGCTGCATCCGCGCTACAGCCGCGCTCAGTATGAGCGGGTGATGGAGGAGCTCTACCCTATTCTGAAATCGCTGACGCTACTGGCTCGCTCCTATGACATCGGCATCAACATTGATGCGGAAGAAGCTGACCGGCTGGAGCTGTCGCTCGACCTGCTGGAAAAACTCTGTTTCGAGCCGGAACTGGAAGGCTGGAACGGCATCGGCTTTGTCATCCAGGCCTACATGAAGCGCTGTCCGTTCGTGATTGACGAGCTGATTGACCTGGCGCAGCGCAGCCGCCGTCGCCTGATGATCCGTCTGGTTAAAGGTGCCTACTGGGACAGCGAAATCAAACGCGCCCAGATGGAGGGGCTGGAGGGCTATCCGGTCTATACCCGCAAGGTCTACACCGACATCTCTTATCTGGCCTGCGCCCGTAAACTGCTGGCGGTGCCGAACCTGATCTACCCGCAGTTTGCCACCCACAATGCCCATACGCTGGCGGCGATTTATCAGCTGGCTGGCAACAACTACTATCCGGGTCAGTATGAGTTCCAGTGCCTGCACGGCATGGGCGAACCGCTGTATGAGCAGGTGGTAGGCAAAGTGGCGGACGGCAAACTTAACCGTCCCTGCCGTATTTATGCGCCGGTCGGTACGCACGAAACGCTGCTGGCTTATCTGGTGCGTCGCCTGCTGGAGAACGGTGCCAACACCTCCTTCGTTAACCGTATCGCCGATACCTCACTGCCGATTGATGAGCTGGTAGCCGATCCGGTGACGGCGGTGGAGAAGCTGGGTGCCAGCGAAGGGGCGATTGGCCTGCCGCATCCGAAGATTCCTCTGCCGCGCGATTTGTATGGGGCTAACCGCGTCAACTCGGCCGGTCTGGATATGGCCAATGAACACCGTCTGGCCTCACTGTCCAGCGCCCTGCTGAGCAGTGCCGCGCAGCCGTGGCTGGCTCAGCCGATGATTGAAGGTGAGCTGGGTGAAGGTGAAAGCCGCACTATTGTTAATCCCGCTGCGCCGAACGATATTGTCGGACAGGTACGCGAAGCGACTGAGCAGGAAGTCTCTCAGGCGCTGGACGCGGCGGTCAACAGCGGCCCGATCTGGTTCGCCACTCCGCCTCAGGAGCGTGCTGCAATTCTGGAACGCGCGGCACAGATCATGGAAGGCCAGATGCAGCAGCTGATTGGCATTCTGGTGCGTGAAGCCGGTAAGACCTACAACAACGCCATCGCTGAAGTGCGCGAAGCGGTCGATTTCCTCTATTACTATGCCGGTATGGTGCGGGATGATTTCGATAACGAAACCCATCGCCCACTGGGTCCGGTGGTCTGTATCAGCCCGTGGAACTTCCCGCTGGCGATCTTTACCGGTCAGATTGCTGCGGCGCTGGCTGCGGGTAACAGCGTGCTGGCCAAACCGGCGGAGCAGACACCGCTGATTGCGGCGCAGGCGGTACAGATTCTGCTGGATGCGGGCGTGCCAGCTGGCGTGCTGCAACTGCTGCCGGGTCTGGGTGAAACGGTTGGCGCGCAGCTGACCGGCGACGATCGGGTTCGCGGCGTCATGTTCACCGGTTCAACCGCGGTTGCGACGCTGCTGCAACGTAATCTGGCCGGTCGTCTCGATCCGCAGGGTCGCCCGACGCCGCTGATTGCTGAAACCGGCGGAATGAATGCGATGATCGTCGACTCCTCCGCGCTGACTGAGCAGGTGGTGATTGATATCGTCGCGTCTGCCTTCGACAGCGCCGGTCAACGCTGTTCTGCCCTGCGTCTGCTGTGCATTCAGGAAGATGTTGCCGACCACACCCTGAAGATGTTGCGCGGTGCGATGGCGGAATGCCGGATGGGTAATCCGGAGCGCCTGTCGACCGATATTGGTCCGGTGATCGATGCTGAAGCCAAAGCCAATATTGAGCGTCACATTCAGGCGATGCGCAATAAAGGCTTCACGGTCTATCAGGCGGTGCAGGAGAATCCACACGATAGCAAAGAGTGGAGCAGCGGCACCTTCATCAAACCGACCCTGATTGAACTGGATCAGGTTAAAGATCTGGATAAAGAGGTGTTCGGCCCGGTACTGCACGTGGTGCGTTTCACCCGCAATAATCTGCCGCAGTTAATTGAACAGATTAACGCCTCGGGTTATGGCCTGACGCTGGGTGTACATACCCGCATCGACGAGACTATTGCTCAGGTGACGGCGAATGCCAGAGTCGGCAACCTCTACGTCAACCGGAATATGGTTGGCGCGGTGGTTGGCGTGCAGCCGTTTGGTGGCGAAGGATTATCCGGTACCGGCCCGAAAGCCGGCGGACCGCTCTATCTCTATCGTCTGCTGGCGCATCGTCCGGACGGCGCGCTGCGACTGACGTTTGATCGTCAGGATGCCGAGCGCCCTGCCGACAGCACCCTGCGTCAGGCGTTGCTGGCACCTCATCAGGCGCTGACGGGTTGGGCTAAAGAGAAGCCTGAACTGGCGGCGTTGTGCCAGCACTATGCCGATCTGGCGCAGGCGGGCGTGGTACGGTTACTGCCCGGTCCGACCGGCGAGCGCAACACGTTCTCGCTGTTGCCGCGTGATCAGGTGCTCTGCCTTGCCGACAACGAGCAGGATGCGTTAGTGCAACTGGCCGCCGTCACCAGCGTGGGCAGCAAGGCGCTGTGGCAGGATGATGAGTTGCATCGTCGCCTGCTGACTTCCCTGCCAGACGCGGTGAAAGCGCGTATTACCCTGGCGCGTGATCCGTTAGCGGCAGAATTTGATGCGGTGATTTATCACGGTGATGCCGATCAGCTGCGCACCCTGTGTGAGCAAATTGCCGCACGCGAAGGCGCGATTGTTTCGGTGCAGGGCTTCGCCCGCGGTGAGACCAATCTGCTGCTGGAACGGTTGCTGATTGAGCGTTCGCTGAGTGTGAATACCGCCGCAGCCGGCGGGAATGCCAGTCTGATGACAATCGGGTAAGGAGCTGCGTGTTCGCTGTGCGAACGGGGCTGAGAGGGTTTCGTTCACATGGTGGCCACGGGCTGGGGTTCGCTGCGCGAACGGGGCTGAGAGGGTTTCGTTCGCCAGCCGGTGAGGTTTGGCGGTTCGCTGCGCGAACGGGGCTGAGAGGGTTTCGTTCGCCGGCTGGCTGTGGCAGTTTCAGCTTCGCCGCTGCCGGCGACCGACAAGGGGGCGCCAGTCGCCGCGCCCCCTTGACCCCGGGCTCCGGCCTGCTTCACCGCCGCTTCGCGGTCCCTTCACCTCTTCCGGATTTCTCACGGACCGGCGGGACGCGCCATCCCTGGCACGATCCCGCCTCTTCGCGACCTCCCTGTCGCTCGTCCTGAAATCCCTCATCGGCTCAGCGGTTCTGACGGCCTCCTAACTTCTCGCTGTTATTTCTTTTTTCCTTTGTTTGGTACTTCGTCGCTGTAATGCGGCTTTGTTGAATAAATAAGATTTCTTGCGAACGACCCTGTAGCTGGCTGGATTTTCAGGCAATACGCACGCTTTCTGGCATCCCAGCCTTTGTCATCCTGTTCAACGCACGCACCATGGCCATAGCTTCCGCTACCTGACCATCGTAGTCACGCAGCGTCAGTGAATCTCCCAACAACTGCTTCATTCTGTACATTGCCGTTTCCGCTATCGAGCGACGGTTATATTCCGTTGTCCATTTCCACCGTGCATTGCTTCCGCTCAGCCGCTGATTAGCAACGGCACGGTTGCGGTCTGCGTACTCACCGGGCCAGTAACCTGCTCCTTTTCGGGGAGGAATAAGCGCGCTGATTTTTTTGCGGCGCAGTTCATCGTGACAGAGCCGGGTATCGTAAGCCCCGTCTGCCGCGGCTGCCCTGATTTTTCTGTGAGTCTGCCGGATAAGGCCCGGGAAGGCTTCTGAGTCCGTGACGTTATTCAGCGACAGGTCTGCACAGACAACTTCATGTGTGTTGCTGTCAACAGCAAGATGCAACTTTCGCCAGATACGACGGCGCTCTTTGCCGTGCTTTCTGACTTTCCATTCGCCTTCACCAAAGACCTTCAGCCCGGTGGAATCAATCACCAGGTGTGCGATTTCACCCCGGGTGGACGTTTTGAAACTGACATTAACCGACTTTGCCCGCTTACTGACACTGGTGTAATCCGGGCAGCGCAACGGAACGTTCATCAGGGCAAAAATGGAATCAATAAAACCCTGCGCAGCCCGCAGGGTCAGCCGGAATACGCGTTTAATCACCAGAACGGTGGTGATGGCGAGATCAGAATAGCGCTGGGGCCTTCCTCGTGATGAAGGCGTTGCCGACTCATACCAGGCCTGAATCGCCTCATCATCCAGCCAGAAAGTGAGGGAGCCACGGTTGATGAGAGCTTTGTTGTAGGTGGACCAGTTGGTGATTCTGAACTTTTGCTTTGCCACGGAATGGTCTGTGTTGTCGGGAGGATGCGTGATCTGATCCTTCAACTCAGCAAAAGTTCGATTTATTCAACAAAGCCTGTCACCCCACAGCCATATGAAACCATGTTTTATGCCAGACCAGCCAGACGTCACTTCTACACAGCCCGTGCCCGCCGCCAGGCGTAATCCACCAGCCACCAGGCAAAACCAGTCCATATACAAAAAAGAGAGATTACAGACGAGAGTTTCACCAGAGGCGTCCGCTGCGCGAATGGGCTGTGAGAAGGCGCTCGCT
This sequence comes from Pantoea sp. PGP6, assembly GCF_053474785.1. Classification (NCBI taxonomy): domain Bacteria; kingdom Pseudomonadati; phylum Pseudomonadota; class Gammaproteobacteria; order Enterobacterales; family Erwiniaceae; genus Pantoea; species Pantoea sp. PGP6. The sequence goes on along the minus strand of NZ_JBQBMA010000001.1, from coordinate 1,763,260 downwards.
AGCCGATGAGGTTTTGAGGCTCGCTGCGCGAACGGGGCTGAGAAGGTTTCGTTCGCCGGCCGGTGAGGTTTGGGGGTTCGCTGCGCGAACGGGCTATGAGAGGTTTTCGTTCGCCTGGTAAGCCGGGCAGTTTCAGATCGCCCGAGCAGGCGACCGACAAGAGGGCGCCAGTCGCCGCGCCCCCTTGACCCCGGGCTCCGGCCTGCTTCACCGCCGTTTCGCGGTCCCTTCGCCTCTTCCGGATTTCTACCGGACCGTCGGGACGCGCCATCCCTGGCACGATCCCGCCTCTTCGCGACCTCCCTGTCGCTCGTCCTGAAATCCCTCATCGGCTCAGCGCTTCAGATGGCCTCCCAACCCCTCGCTGTTATTTCTTTTTTTATGACGGGTACTTTATCGCTGTCGGTTTTTGGGATTGCCTCTGGCTTTCGGCTCAGCAGACAAAATGTTATTTAACCCACCCGCTGTTATCTCTTTTTTTATGTTAGGTATTTTATCGCTGTGGGTTTTTGGGATTGTCTTTTCTATCGGGTCGGCAGACAGCGCGGCTTTGTAAATCGCAGCGGTTGTTTCGTCTTTTTCAAGTTGGGTTCGTCATCCCGGTAATTATTGAGGTTTGTCTTTGCAACGGGCCATCAGACAGCACGGCAACAGCGAAATGAAAAGATAATTACAGACGAGGATTTTACCAGAGGCGTCCGCAGCGCTGAGGAATGAACGGAGGCCAGGAGAGCCGACAGGAGGTCGGCGAAAGGACGGATCGCGCCACGGATGGCGCGTCCGGCCGGTCCGTCGGCCGCAGGGAATGACGAAGGGACCGCGCACAGCGTGGCGCGCAGGCCGCCGGGATTGTTAAGGGGCGGGCGTCCGCCCCTTAACAATCCCGCCTGCTCAGGCAACCTGAAACTCCCCATCGCCCGGCGGGCGAAACCCGCTCAGTGTCAGCCTGCTGCAAAGCGAAACCTTATCAATTTCTCCCCGCGTTCAGCGGCCTGAACCCAGCCAGTAAAGGCTAAAAACTCACCGGCAGGGTTTCACCAGAGGCGTCCGCAGCGCTGAGGAATGAGCGGAGGCCAGGAGAGCCGACAGGAGGTCGGTGAAAGGACGGATCGCGCCACGGATGGCGCGTCCGGCCGGTCCGTCGGCCGCAGGGAATGACGAAGGGACCGCGCACAGCGTGGCGCGCAGGCCGCCGGACGCCGGGATTGTTAAGGGGCGGGCGTCCGCCCCTTGACGCGTCCGCCTGCTCAGGCAACCTGAAACTCCCCACCGCCCGGCGGGCGAAACCTGCTCAATGTTAGCCCATAGACATGTGAAACCCTGCTTTATGCCAGACCAGCCTGACGTCACTCTGCACAGCGCGCCCCCTGCTACAAAGCGCACCGCCGCCAGGCGTAATCCACCAGCCACCAGCCACCAGACGACACTAAGCCCTGTAACAAGAAAAAGAGATTACAGACGAGGGTTTCACCAGAGGCGTCCGCAGCGCTGAGAAGTGAACGGAGGCCAGGAGAGCCGACAGGAAGTCGGCGAAAGGACGGATCGCGCCACGGAAGGCGCGTCCGGCCGGTCCGTCGGCCGCAGGGAGTGACGAAGGCACCGCGCGCAGCGGGGCGCGCAGGCCGCCGGACGCCGGGATTGTTAAGGGGCGGGCGGCCGCCCCTTGACGCGACCGCCAGCTCAGGCAACCTGAAACTCCTCACCGCCCGGCGGGCGAAACCTTACTCTATGCCAGCCCGCAGCAGGCGTAACCTGCTCGATTTCAGGTCTAAGCGAGGCGTAACCTCACTCACCGCCAGCCCGCAGCAGGCGTAACCTGCTCGATTTCAGATCTAAGCGAGGCGTAACCTCACTCACCGTCAGCCCGCAGCAAGGCGTAACCTGCTGAATGTCAGCCCGCTGCACAGCGTTAAACCACTGCCAGCCGGCTCCTGCGCATTCAGGCGCTCAGCCACCCCAACTTAATCACAAACAGAATCGACAGGATCACCAGCGCCGCGTTGACCTCTTTGGTGCGGCCACTCAGCAGCTTCACCAGCGTCCAGGTAATAAAACCAAACGCGATACCGTTGGCGATCGAATAGGTCAGAGGCATCGCCAGCGCCGTGACGGTTACCGGTGCGGCAGTGGTGATATCTTTCCAGTCAATCTCCGCCAGACCCGAGGCCATCAGCACGGCGACAAACAATAAGGCAGGCGCAGTTGCATAGACCGGTACGCTGGAGGCCAGCGGTGAGAAGAACAACGCCAGCAGGAACAGGACAGCGACCACAATTGCCGTCAGACCGGTACGGCCGCCCGCACTGACGCCAGCCGCAGATTCCACATAGCTGGTGGTGGTCGAAGTACCCAGCAGCGAACCAAACAGGGCGGCCGCACTGTCAGCGATCAGCGCCCGGCCCATCTTCGGCACGTTACCCTGCTCATCCGCCAGACCGGCACGTTTGGTCACGCCCAGCAGCGTCCCGGTATTGTCGAACACATCAACAAACAGGAAGGCGAAAATCACGCTTACCAGCCCGACGTTAAAGGCACCGGCAATGTCCAGTTGCATAAAGGTCGGCGCGATCGACGGCGGTGCAGAGAACACGCCGGCAAAAGGTGACAGGCCGATACCCATCGAAATAAAGGTCACCAGTAAGATACCGATCAGCACTGCGCCGGTTACACGACGCGCTTCCAGCACCACAATCACGATAAACCCCAGCATGGCCAGCAGCGGCCCAGGCTTAGTCAGATCGCCAATCCCCACCAGCGTAGCGGGGTTATCGACCACAATGCCCGCCCCTTCCAGCGCAATCAGCGCCAGGAACAGCCCGATACCGGCACCAATACCGGCGCGCAGCGGCAGCGGAATGCTGGCAATGATCCATTCGCGGATTTTAAAAATCGACAGCGCAAAGAAGATTACCGCCGACAGGAATACCGCACCCAGCGCCACCTGCCAGGTGTAGCCCATGTGCAGCACCACGGTGTAGGTAAAGAAGGCGTTCAATCCCATGCCCGGTGCCAGTGCAATCGGGTAGTTAGCGATCAGCCCCATCAGAACGCAGCCAATCGCCGCCGCCAGACAGGTGGCCACAAATACCGCGCCTTTATCCATGCCGGTGGCACCCAGAATGCTCGGGTTCACAAACAGAATGTAAGCCATCGCCAGGAAGGTGGTGATGCCAGCGATAATCTCGGTGCGAACCGTAGTGTTGTGTGCTTTGAGTTTGAATAATTTTTCTAACATCATCATCTCTCGATACAGGAGACGTCACGAATGTGCGTTCTCACTTGCCAAAGGGGTTTGCATGCTGATTATTCTGTTTCCGGTACAGCGAAACGGGCTGCTGCATACTCGCTAGCCTGAATTCGGTGAAAAAACGTTTATTGACCCACAGCCCAAAGCAATTGCCATGCCATAAGCCGACGCAATCGATTACCTGGCGCGCTACAGAAGGGCTAAGACAATTCCGAACCAAAACAAGGCGCGATTATGGTGCAATGCACTGATTGTGCGCAATCGTTTTCCTGCGGCGACATTGACCGCCTGAAAAACTCTGCGCCAGCGCACGATTCCGCACTCTGCCAGGCGAAGCTGGTCACGTTTCAGCAGGCTCATACAGCAACCGTTGTTAGCCTGTGTACACTCCAGAATTAACTCTTTCGTAACATTGGGGCCGCGCAATGAAGCCAGCGATTTTGGTGGTGGATGATGATCTTGCCGTCTGCGACGTGTTGCAGGACGCGCTAAGTGAACATGTGTTCAATGTCTACAGCTGTCATCAGGGCAAAGAGGCCCTGACGATGCTCCATCAGCACCCGGAGATTGGGCTGGTGATGCTGGATATGATGCTGCCGGATACCAATGGCCTGCTGGTGTTACAGCAGTTACAGCGCCAGCGGCCCGATGTGCTGGTGATTATGCTGACCGGAATGGGATCGGAAGCGGAAATGGTGGTCGGGCTGGAGATGGGCGCGGATGATTATATTGCCAAACCGTTTAATCCACGGGTGGTAGTGGCACGCGCGCGGGCGGCCCTGCGCCGGGGAGGACGCCTGCTGCCGGCCGAACAGGAACAGGAAGGCTGGCGCTTTAACGGCTGGCAACTCGACGAGAGCCGCTGCCAGTTATTTAATCCGCAACGTGAACTGGTGCCGCTGACGCAGGGCGAATATAGCCTGTTGCGTGCGCTGGTGCGTCATGCCCGCAAGGTGCTGACCCGCGATCAGCTGCTGGAGCTGACCCACAGCGAAACGCTCGACGTATTTGATCGCACCATCGACGTACTGATCATGCGGCTGCGGCGTAAGATCGAAACCAATCCACATCAGCCTAACCTGATCCGCACCATTCGCGGCCTCGGCTATGTCTTTTCCGCTGATGTGGTCAAACCCGATACGCTGGCGCGCACCAGCCAGATTGCCTGACTGACCGCGCCGCGCCTGCCCTGCTCACGGTAGCCAGTGCGCATAATCGTTGCACAGCAGCCAGCGCGGCGCCTCATCCTCCAGCAGTGGATTGAAACGTGCCAGCGGCGTCAGAAACACGTTGTCATTTTCGTCATCATTCGGCATCGACACCTCACCCACCAGCACGTCCCCGAAGCCGTTCTCGCCCCAGAAACTGTGCCAGATGCCCGCTTCCAGCGTCACGCTTTCACCCGGTGACAGCCGCAGTTGCGAGCCGGCAGCGTGCGACTGACGCATGCCGTCGAGCGTCACCGCGACCGCCGAATGTGCCAGTCCGTCGCCGTCGCGGTTATGTATTTCGATAATCAGATTGCCGCCGCCGCGATTGATAATGTCTTCCATTTTCTGCGGATGATAGTGCATCGGCGTCCGCTGGCCCTCACGCACGTGCATCACCTTTTCGGCATAGGGTTTGTGCCACGGATGCCCACCCGGTGAACCGTTACGCAGAGTGAACAGCGTCAGACCGGTGTGCAGAAAGTCAGCCGCGCCAAAGCTGGTCAGATCCCAGCCCAGCCGCAGCGCCAGAATCTCCTGCGCCTGCTGACGATCCTGAGCGCGCCACTGGCTGAGGCTGAAATCGGCCCACGGCGGCAGATGCACATCCTGACGCATCAGAAACTCGCGGGTCAGTTGCAGATAGTGATTCACCTGTGATCGCTGCATTGTGGCCTCCTGTGGGCGGCACCCGACGGTGCCGCCGGTGGCTTATTTCACCGTCCAGCCCTGATAGCTGCCGATGTTGTTACGATCGATCAGCTTCACCGGAATCAGCACCGGCTTATCGGGTGCCGGTTTGCCCTGCAGAATGTCATAGCCGATCTCCACCGCTTTGGCCGCCATCACCTGCGGGTCCTGCGCCGGTGTAGCGACGAACAGCGAGTTCTTACGTTTCAGCGCCTCTTCACCGTCCGGCGATCCATCGACGCCGACAATAAAGAATTCGTTACGTTGCGCCTGTTTGGCCGCCAGATCGGCACCAATCGCCGTCGGATCGTTGATGGCGAATACCGCATCGATCTTCGGATTCGCCGACAGCAGACCGGTCATCACTTCCAGCCCGCCTTCGCGGCTGCCTTTGGCGTTCTGGTTGTAAGAGAGCAGCTTGATATCCGGATGGCGCTTCAGCTCGGTCATACAGCCCTCAACGCGGTTCTGTACCGCCGAAACCGGCGGCCCGTTGATGATCACCACGTTGCCTTTGGCTTTCAGACGGTCAGAAATATATTTACACGCCATCACCCCGGCCTGGGTGTTATCGGAGGTGATGGTGGCGTTGGCACCATCGGCCGCCACGTCAACCGCCACCACCACGATACCAGCGTCCCGCGCCCGTTTCACCGCCGGGGCGATGCCTTTGGAGTCGGCAGCGTTGAGGATGATCATATCGACTTTCGCCGCGATAAAGTTATCGATCTGGCCGACCTGCTGACCGAGATCGTAACCGCTGGAGACCAGCGTCACGTTGACCTTATCCCCCGCCAGTTCCCGCGCTTTCATCTCCGCACCTTTGGTGATCTGCACGAAAAACGGGTTAGCCAGATCGCCGACCGTCACGCCGATAGATTTGAGTTCTTTTGCCTGAGCTATGCCGGTACTGAACAGCGTCGCCGCCAGCAGTCCGGTTACAATCGGATTAAAACGCATAGACCTTCTCCTGCGGTTATCAAAGTGCCAACGACTAAATGGCGTTTTTATGGCGGCGGACGCGCGGCTGCGCATCCCCCTTTCCAGCCTTAACTCACGTGATGGCGGGTGCGATATTTGTCGATCAGCACCGCAATAATGATCACCGCGCCCTTGATCACCAGCTGCCAGAAATAGGAGACGCCCATCAGCGTCATGCCGTTATTCAGGGTGGCGATAATCAGCGCGCCAATCAGCGTACCGGTAATGGTGCCGATGCCGCCGACGAAACTGGTGCCGCCGAGGATCACCGCAGCGATTGCATCCAGCTCATAGCCGACGCCGAGGTTACCGTTGGCGCTGTAGAGCCGTGAGGCGCTCATCAGTCCGCCCAGCCCCGACAGCAGGCCGCTCATGCCGTAGACAAAAATCAGCACCATGCCGACCTTGATGCCGGTCAGGCGGGCAGCCTGCATGTTGCCGCCCACCGCGTAGATATGTACCCCAAGCGTGGTGCGGCGCAGGATAAACCAGCAGATAGCGATGACAGCGAATGCGATCACAATCAGCCACGGCACCGGGCCGAGATAGCCGTTGCCGATCCATTCAAAATTGATATCGGAGTTGATTACCGTGGTGCCGTCCGCCAGCAGATAGGCCGCTCCGCGCAGCGCGGTATAGGTGCCAAGCGTGACGATAAACGGCGGCAGCCCTGCCCACGCCACCAGCACACCGTTGAACAGCCCCATCACCAGTCCGGCTCCCAGCGCCATCGGAATGGTCATTGAGGCCAGCATTGGATCGAGCGACGCCACCAGCGCCACCACTGCGGTAGTGCCCAGCATTGATCCGACCGACAAATCGATGCCGCCGGTCAGGATGACAAAGGTCATGCCCGCCGCCAGCACGATATTGATTGAGGCCTGGCGGGTAATGTTCAGCAGGTTCGCTTCGGTAAAGAAGTTCGGCGTAACAAAGCCAAACACCGCCACGATCAGGATCAGAATCGGCAGGATACCGACGGTTTGCAGCAGATCGCCCATCAGCGCGCGTTTCAGCGTCGGGGCTTTGGTCCGGGCCAGTTGTGTCATGATGGTATCCTTATACCTCGAGCGGTGACGCGCTGTGCGCACCGGTTGCCAGCGTCATAATATTTTCCTGACTGATGTTGCTGCCTTCCAGCTCACCCACGATGGTGCCTTCGTGCATCACGTAAACGCGGTCGCTCATCCCGACCACCTCCGGCAGTTCGCTGGAGATCATTAAAATCGCCACACCCTGCCGCGCCATCTGCTGCATCATGCGATAAATTTCGCTCTTCGCACCGACATCGACGCCACGCGTCGGCTCGTCGAGGATCAGAATGCGCGGGCCAATCGCCACCCAGCGCGATATCAGCAGCTTCTGCTGATTACCGCCGGAGAGTCCGCCAGCCCGAACCTGGGCATGCGGCACCCGGATATTGAGTGAAGCGATCGCCTCATTGGCAATCGACTGTCCTTTGCGACGGTCTAGCATGCCGTAGCTGGCATCACGTTCCAGCGTGGCCATCACGATGTTTTCCTGCGCCGCCATCTCCAGAAACAGCCCCTGCTCTTTGCGGTTCTCGGTCAGAAAACCGATCCCGCGCGCAATCGCCTCACGGGGTGAGCGAATCGTGACCTTCTCGCCGTCGATCCAGATCTCGCCGTCTTTCGGTGGGTGTACGCCAAATATCAGCTGCGCCAGTTCGCTGCGCCCCGCACCCACCAGCCCGGCCAGCGCCACGATTTCACCGGCCCGCACCGCCAGACTGCTGGGATGAATTTTGCCGCCGTCGGTGAGGTGATTCACCGCCAGCCGGATATCGCCGAGCGGAATAGTACGGTCCTTATTGAACAGATCGCTGAGCGGCCGCCCGACCATCATCCGCACCAGTTCGCTGGCGTTGAGCTGTTCGCGGGTCAGACTGCCGACATACTGGCCGTCGCGCAGCACGCTGACCCGGTCGGACAGCTCATAGACTTCGGCCATTCGATGACTGATGTAGATGATCGCCATCCCTTCGCTGCGCAGCCGTTTAATCAGCGCAAACAGCTGTTCGGTCTCACGGTTGGATAGCGCCGCGGTTGGCTCATCCATCACCAGAATGCGGCTGTTACGTTGCAGCGCACGGGCAATTTCTACCTGTTGCTGCTCGGCAATGCTCAGCCGGCTGACCAAATCCCAGGCGCTGAACTGCGCGCCCAGCCGGTCGATAACCCGCTGCGCCTGCTCCGCCATCTGCCGCCGCTTCACCAGCCCACCGGGCGCAATTTCGCTGCCGAGGAAGATGTTCTCCGCCACCGTCAGATTGGGCGCCAGATTGATCTCCTGATAGATCAGGGTAATCCCGGCGGCCAGCGCCTCTTTGGGCCCCTTCAGCGCATAGGGTTTACCTTCGATTAAAATTTCCCCGCTGCTGGCGGTATAAGCACCGGCCAGAATCTTCATCAGCGTACTTTTACCGGCGCCGTTCTCGCCCATCAGGGCGTGAACTTCGCCGGGATAGACGGTGAGATCAACCCCTTTCAGGGCATAAAAACTGCCGAAGCGCCGGGTGATCTCCCGCATTTCCAGTATCGGTGTGGCTGTCATCGGCCGGCTCCTGCTGATTATGAAGAGCCGCCAGTTAAGCAACGCCAGATAAACGGAAAATGTCAGGGCCCGTTCATATTTGTCATATTCGTCCGCCTGTGCGCTCCTATACTCGGCCCATCGTTGCAGTGATGATGAGGTCGTGGGATGCAGCGCAGTTATCCGTGGCAGGCCGGGGCGCGCGGCCGCCTGTTACTGTTCAATCTGCTGGTGGTGCTGGTCACGCTGATGGTGAGCGTGGTGGCGATCTTTGGCTTTCGTCATGCTGGCGCGATTCAGGAACAGGCCCAGGCGCAGACGCTGGCCGACATGAACGGCAGTCTGGCGCTGGCGCGCGATACCGCCAACGTGGCCACGGCGGCGGTGCGGCTGTCGCAGGTGGTCGGGGCGCTGGAGTACCAGAGCGAATCACAACGCCTGAAACAGAATCAGCAGGCGCTGCAGCATTCACTGACGCTGCTGGCCAGTGCGCCGCTGGCAGCGCGCCAGCCGGAACGCATCGCCCGCATTCGCGCCCGCAGCCTGATGCTGGAACAGACCATCAACCAGTTACTGCTGACCGGCCATCAGCGCCACCTGCAACGTAACACCATGCTGAGCGACCTGTGGCAGGCGCAGCTGTTGCTCAGCCATATCGACCAGCTGGTTCGACGTGAACAGCAGACTCAGCCAGACGCCGCGCTGCGCCAGCAGACCGAGCGGCTGATCGGGATCGCCATTCGTACTCCCTCGCCCGTCGCGGTGATCGATCAGTTACAGCAGGTGATGATGCAGTGGCGCGCGGTGCCGTTGCAGGGCGTCACCGGCGAGAAAGTGCAGCGCCTGCTGGCGACTCAGCAGCGCCTGCTGCCGCTGGCCGATGCGCTGGAACAGAGCGATCTGGCGATTGCCTACGCCACCTATCGCATCAAAGCGCTGGTGGCGATGCTCAATGAGGACATCAGTGCCTCGGTGCAGCAGGTGGCGTTGCAGAGTGAGGCGCGGACCCTCGCCACCCACCGCGAGCTGGATTCGATAATCGGCTTTATTACGCTGTTTGCGCTGCTGGCGCTGGCGATCACCGGTTACGCCGGCATCTATATCTACCGCAATCTCGGTTCCAGCCTGACGGCGATTGCCGGGGCGATGACCCGGCTGGCGCAGGGTGAACAAAACGTCAGCGTGCCGGGGCTGCAACGGCGGGATGAGCTGGGCGAGCTGGCGCGCGCCTTCAACGTCTTCGCCCGCAATACCGCCTCGCTGGCCCACACTTCACGCCTGCTGAAAGAGAAGAGCAACCAGCTGGAATCCACTTTTCTGGCGATGCGCGACGGGTTTGCGCTGTTTGATAACGACGGTCAGCTGGTGGTGTGGAATGCGCAGTATGCCGAGCTGCTGGGCATTCCGCCGCGTGAACTGCACCGGGGCGTGCCGTGGCAGCAGCTGCTACAACCGCTGGCGGTTGATCTGCATGGACCCGGTGAACCGCAGGAGATCCGGCTGGCCGATGGGCGGACGCTGGAACTGCGCTTCAGCCCGATCCCCCGGCGCGGCATGGTCAATACGGTGCTGGAACGCACCACCCGCAAAGCGCTGGAAGAGGCGTTGCTGCACAGCCAGAAGATGAAAGCGGTCGGTCAGCTGACCGGCGGCCTGGCGCACGACTTTAATAATCTGCTGGCGGTGATCATCGGTAGCCTGGCGCTGACCGAAGGCCAGCTGACGCCTGGCCCACTCGCCAGCCGGATTGAGCGGGCGCGCCAGGCAGCCGATCGCGCTGCCCAGCTGACCCAGCGTTTGCTGGCCTTCTCACGTAAACAGGCGCTGTTTCCACGCGCGGTCTCGGTGGTGACGTTGGTGGATAATCTGCAGGGGCTGTTGCAGCACTCGCTGCTGCCCGGTCAGCAACTGGTTATTGATGCGCAGCGTCCCGGCTGGCCCGCCTGGATCGATGCCAGCCAGCTGGAAAACGCGCTGATGAATCTGGTGGTCAACGCCCGGGATGCGATGCAGCAGCAGAGCGGAGAAATCCGCATCCGCATCTGGAACCAGCGGCGACTGGAGCAGGAGGAGAAACGTGACCGTGTCACAATTGAGGTGATTGACCACGGTTGCGGCATGTCGGCCGCGGTGCGCGAGCAGGTATTTGAGCCGTTCTTCACCACCAAAGCCACCGGCAGTGGCAGCGGGCTGGGGCTGTCGATGGTGTATGGCTTTGTCCGCCAGTCCGGCGGTCAGATTGAACTGGAGACGGCACCGGGACAGGGAACCACGGTGCGGCTGCTGTTGCCGCGCGCGCCAGAGATGCCGGCCACCGCCCCGCTCCCGCCGGTCCAGCCGACGCCACCCGACGCGGCCAACGATCGGCTGGTGCTGGTGCTGGATGATGAACCGGCGGTGCGCCAGACGCTGTGTGAGCATCTGCACCAGCTAGGCTACCTGACGCTGGAGTGCGGCGACGGTGAACAGGCGCTGGCGCTGCTGCGTCAGACGCCCGATATCGATCTGCTGATCAGCGATCTGATGCTGCCGGGCGAGATCAACGGCGCTGAGGTGATCCGCCAGGCGCAGCAGAACTGGCCGCAGCTGGCGACCCTGTTGATCAGTGGTCAGGACCTGCGCCACCAGCCGGTCACCTTACCGCTGTGCGAACGGCTGGCGAAGCCCTGGCAGCAGGCGCAGCTGGTGCAGGCGCTGCAGCGCGCCTGGCAACGCAGCGAACGGCTTAATCGCGCCCAGCAGGCTGCCACAGCGGCACCGGTGTCCCGCTGATATAGCGCTTGCGCAGACGACTGGAGAGCGCATCCATCGCCATCACCACCACCACCAGGATCAGCGTCAGGAACATCACCACGTCCCAGTTCCACAGCCGCATATTCTCGGCATACACCAGGCCGACGCCACCGGCGCCGACGAAGCCCAGCACCGCCGCTGAGCGGGTATTGGACTCAATCTGATAGAGGCTGAGCGCCAGAAACTGCGGGAACGACTGGGTAAAAATGCCGAAACGGTGCTTCTGCAGACTGTTGGCACCGACGGCACCCAGGCCGCGGCTCGGCGAGCGCTCAACCGATTCGTGCCCTTCGGCATACAGTTTGCCCAGCAGCCCGACATCCTGCAGGATAATCGCCAGTACCCCGGCCAGTGGCCCCATGCCGACCGCCCGGACAAAAATCAATCCCCAGATCGCCATGTCGATGCCGCGCAGCAGGTCAAACAGCCGGCGCATCACAAAGGCAACCGGTCGGGTCGCCCGGCTGTGCATCACGTTGCGCGCCGCCAGAAATGACAGCGGCAGCGCCAGCAGCGTGGCGGTCAGGGTGCCGGCAAACACGATGCCCAGCGTAATCCCGACCTGCGAGAAGTAGTAGCCAAACGGCCAGTTGGCAAAATCCTGCCAGACAAACATCCGCAGAAAGTAGCGCCCCAGTTGCTGACAGCCGTTCAGCAGGCGCGACCACTCAATGCCATAAAACGAGAAGAAGAACAGATAGTAGAGCAGCAGCGCCAGCGCCAGCAGGCCAAGGCGGCGCAGATAGCGCGGTTGCGCGGCAAACAGCGCGCGGTGCTGCGCTCTGAGATGCGTGATATCCGGTACGACGCTGATCATGTGGTTTCTCCTACGACGCGACGGCGCAACTGGCCGGAGAGCGTATCCAGCAGCGACACCACAATCAGGATCAGCAGCAAGGTCATGCTCACCTGGTCGTAGCGATCGAGTTTGATATTGGTCATCAGCTCCTGGCCGATGCCGCCCGCGCCCACCAGCCCGAGGATGGTTGAGGAGCGGAAGTTGATCTCCAGCCGCATAAAGCTGTAGGAGAGAAAGATCGGTTTTACCTGCGGCCAGAAGGCGAAGCGCATCCGCTGCAGGGTGGTGGCACCACAGGCCGCCAGGCCGCGCACCGGCTTGTCAGACGCCGATTCAATCGCCTCGTAAAACAGTTTGGTCAGGCTACCTATCGTGTGCAGCGCCAGCGCCAGGAAGCCGGGGATTGCGCCGATGCCAAACGCCATCACGAACATCACCGCCCACGCCAGCTCCGGCATGGTGCGCAGAAAGGCGACAAAGGCGCGGATAGCCAGTCGCAGGCTGGCGGGCGTACGGGTATTGTCAGCGGCAAAAAAGGCCAGCATTGCCGCCAGCGCCACTGCCAGCAGAGTGGAGGCCAGCGCCAGCTGCAGCGTTTCCCAGATCAGCGGCAGCTGGATCGGCAGACGGTAGCCCCAGTAAGCCAGCGACCCTTCGGTTTTGCCATCCGCGAACAGCAGCGGCAGATGCAGCACCGGCATAATTTCATGCAGATAGTCGAAGAAGTGTGGCAGCGACTGCCAGACGGTCAGCAGATTGAACTCCGCCACGTTGCCCGCCGCCAGATAGAGGGCGACCAGCAGCAGTGACCAGAGCAGCGTGTCGCGCTTCTGCTGGTGTCGGATGCGTTGGTAGTAACGTTCGAATTCGGTCAAGAGGGGGATCTCCGGAGCTGAAGCAGCGGGACGCCGGCCGGTTTGCCGCGTCCCCCTTCCCCGGATAGTCAGGGAAGGAGGTAATGAGATTGCCGCCGCCGCGTTAGCCGCGGCTGCCTTTCATCAGGTCGCGCTTCATATCAATGATGTTCTGATAATCTGCCACGGTGGCATTACCGATATGCTGCTCACCGCCAACCGCTTTGACGAAACAGGCGTGATCTTCTTTATCCAGCTTCTTAATCGCCGCCACCACTTTGGCTTTAAAATCCGCCGGCAGTTTGTTGCTGACCAGCACCGGACCGTTGGGGATCAGCGGCGACTGCCAGATAATGCGGATCTGCTTCATCAGATCCGGATGGTCCATACGGATCAGACGGCCAAATGCGCCGGAGGTATAGCCGCTATTGTAATCGCCGACCAGTGAGGTCCAGGTCACTGCGCCGTCGAACTGGTTGTTCAGCACGCCGAGAATGTCCTGCTCATGGCCGCCGGAGAAGGTCACGCTGGAGAAGGTATTGTTGTATTTATCGTCTACCGTGCCGCCAAACTGTTTCTTAAAGGTCTGGTTGGGCATCAGGAAACCGGAGGTCGAATCGGGATCGGCCATGCCAAACGATTTGCCTTTCAGGTCTTCCAGTTTTTTATACGGGCTGTCAGCTTTAACGATCACCACCGAGTGATAGCCGCGTGACTGATCTTTGTCATCCACCACAATGCCGACCACATCGACCGCTTTCGGGTCCTGCAGGTAAACCGAGGCAAACGAGGCCGGTGACATGCTCAGCACCATATCAATTTTGCCGCCCAGCAATCCCTGGATCACCCCGGAGTAGTCAGAGGCGTTACGCATCTGCGTATCCACGCCCAGCTCTTTATCAAAGAAAGTCTTCACACACTGGTTATCACCAATCTGCTGGGTGGCGTTTTGTCCGCCCAGAATGCCGAGGTTGAGTTGTTTCGGCGCATCCGCTGCGTTAACACCAAAAGCCATTACACCCGTCAGTAGCGCTAAAGAAGTCAGTTTCATTCGAGGTTGTTCTCTTGCCGTGGAAGTTAGTGGATCTGATTAAGTTCATCGCCGTACAACTGATGCAGCAGGCTGTCGGTAAGCTGCGATGGATGGCCATCGAACAGCACCACCCCGCGCTGAATACCAATCACCCGGGTGCAGTAACTTTTTACCAGTTCGATTGAGTGCAGGTTCACCATCACGCTGATGCCCTGCTCACTCACCTGACGCAGCACATCCATGATGCGTTTGGTGTTTTTCGGGTCGAGTGACGCCACCGGCTCATCGGCCAGCAGGATTTTGGGGTTCTGCATCAGCGCCCGGCAGATCGCCACGCGCTGCATCTGACCGCCCGACAGGTTTTCCGCCCGTTGCAGCGCCTGCGGCAGCATGTTCATCCACTGCAGCAGTTCAATCGCGTGGGCGCGGTCATGGTCAGAAAAAATTTTAAAGAAGGATTTCAGCGTACTGGTCTGGCTCAGTCGGCCCAGCAGCACGTTGGTCAGCACATCGAGACGCGGCACCAGACAGAAATCCTGAAAGATCATGCCGCACTGGCTGCGCCATTCCCGCAGCTGGCGGCTGCTGAGTGCGACCACGTTGCGGTCCGCTTCGCCCTGATGCAGGCTGATAATCGCGCCGGAGCTGGCGGCAATGGTGCCGTTGAGCATGTGCAGCAGGGTCGATTTTCCTGCGCCGGAACGGCCAATCACCGCCACCAGTTCCCCGGCGTGCAGATCGAAGCTGACCTTATCCAGCACCTTGCTGTCGCCGTACGCTTTGCTCAGACTCTGCACCGACAACACTTTTTGTCCGCCGAGACTGGCCGGTGGCAGGTCGTTATCGACCACCGTTTTCAGAAGTGCCTGTGCCATATTGTTCTCCGTCATCACTGATTACGTTCTGCCGGTTATTAAGGCGTGGCGGCATGAAGGCGGCATGACAGTCAGATGATCAAACTGTGACAGGCCAGCCGGAGCCCGATGACAGGATCAGACCATCGCGCGCAGGCTGAACCGCCTCTGGCAGCGGGTGATCGGCTAACCAGTTGTCCATCTCGTGACTGAGGTGGGTTAACCAGGCCTGACGTGGCTGAAGCCGGTCGATGATCGCCAGCGCCAGGTTGAGATCGTTGTGATTGCGCGGCGCGGTCTGCGGCGGATCGTTACAGTCGATCACCAGCCGATCGAGCGGCTGACCGCGCAGAAAATCTTCGGTATCAGGCGGCAGGCCACAGGTATCGCACAGCCAGGCCAGCCGGCTGCCCTGCCAGTCGAACAGGTAGCCATGGGTCAGCCGTGAATGCTGCAACGGCAGCGGCGTGACCTGCAGTTCACCAAACGACTGGGCAACAAACGGGGTTAATGAGGGCCGGAAATCGAGCAGGCCGGGATGCTTAAACAGGTCATCGCTGCCGCGCGTGTCGGGCGGCCCCCACACCGGAATAGAGGCACCCTTGCCCCAGCGCAGCGCAAACAGCCCCTGCACGTGATCCATATGGTAGTGCGTCAGCAGAATGCGGGTCAGCTCACCGGGCCGGAAACGCGTGGCCAGCAGCGGCAGGCCGGCGTCGAGCAGGATGCGCTCGTTGCCCGCCTCAATCAGCGCACTGCACGGTGCACGATGATAACGCCGGTCCTGCTGCGCTCGCTGACAGGCGCGGCAGTCGCAGCCAAACAGTGGCGCGGCGGTGACCCCGCCAGTCCCCAGAAAAGTGAGCTTCATTGATACGCCTCCGGTCGCTGAAGTCGATGCCGGACTGTCTCCGCGCTGCCAGCAAAGGTCTGTTTCATTGATGCGCCTCCAGCAGCTGTCGAAGTTGCTGTACCGTGCGGTCCAGCGCCCCGTCATTATTGAGCAGCAGACACCCGTCCGGCTGAGGCTGGGCAGCACGCGCCAGCCGCCGGGCGATCGCCGCGTCATCTTCCCGTCCTCGCTGACGCAGCCGCACCGCCAGCACCGACGGTGTCACCTGCAGACAGAGCGGCAGCAGCTGCGGCCCGAATCGCGCCTGTGCCTGCGCCAAATGCAGCCGCGAGCCGTTAACCACTACGTTCTGACCGCGCTGCAGCCAGCTTTCCACTTCAGTACCGATGCCGTAATGAAACCCGTGCGCCTGCCAGCTGACCGCGAACAGCCCCAGCGCGGCACGCCGGGCGAACTCCGCCTCGCTCAGCGCCACATGGTTTTCACCGCCGGCATCGGCGGCGCGGGTGATGTAGCGATGGGCAATCAGCAGCCGTGCCGGCGGGGCATCGCGCAGCGCATTCAGCAGGCTATCCTTGCCCGATCCGGACGGCCCGATTAACCAGATAAGGCGCGCCATTAATAGACCTGCCGGCCTTTGCTCCAGACGTGGCGCACGTGCGGGTGACCGTGGGCGGTATGCGCCAGCACCAGATCGGCGCGGCAGCCTTCTGCAATCACGCCGCGATCTTCCAGTCCCAGCGCCCGCGCCGGATTACAGGTCACCAGCGCGATAGCCTGCGCCATGCCAAGGCTGTTTCGCTCATCCGCCGCCAGCCGGAACGCCGCATCCAGCAGGCTGGCCGGGTAGTAATCTGACGACAGGATATTCAGCAACCCGTGTGACGCCAGCTCCCAGGCGGCGACGTTGCCGGAGTGAGAGCCGCCGCGCACGATGTTTGGCGCACCCATCAGCACCTGCATATTGCGATAACGCGAGGCGCGGGCCGCCTCCAGCGTGGTCGGGAACTCGGCGATACGGCTGCCCGCCGCATGTGACTCCTCAACGTGCGCCGCGGTGGCATCGTCGTGGCTGGCGATGGCGATGCCATGCTCACGGCACAGCGCAGCAATCGCCTGGCGGTTAGGCTGAGACCAGGCAGCCGCCAGCGTGAGCTGGTCATGCTCGAACAGGTTCATCTCCTGATCGTTGAGCTGATATTTGCCCTGATAGTATTCGCGATATTTTTCCAGCGAGGCGTACTGACGCTGCCCCGGTGAGTGATCCATCAGCGATACCAGCGCCAGTTCCGGCGTCCCCATCAGCGCCTCAAACAGCGGCACGGTGGTCGGATGCGGCAACTCACAGCGCAGGTGCAGCAGATGCTCGGCGCGGTTCAGCCCTTTACGGTTGCTGTCGCGGATGGCGTCGATCATCTTGCTGAGATTCTCCAGCCGGTGCCCGCCGTCGCGCACGTCTCCGACGCCAATCGCATCCAGCACGGTGGTAATCCCGCTGGAAACCATCAGCGCATCGTGGCTGCTCATCGCCGAATGGGCCGGCCAGTCCACTTTGGGCCGGGGAGTGAAAAACTTGTCGAGGTTATCGGTGTGCAGCTCCACCAGCCCCGGCAGCAGCCAGGCACCCTCGCCGTCCAGCGCGCCCGGTTGCTGACTGGCGGTTTCGCTGAAGCTGCTGATGCGGTCGTCACGGAACTCCAGCGATCCGGCGACCACCTCGTTTTCCAGCACCAGTCGGACGTTATTAATGATCATGCTTGTGCTCCTGTGGCGATCGGTTGCATCAGGTGCAGCCGATCGGCCACCCGGTCGCGCACCGCTTCATCGTGGAAAATGCCGACAATGGCGGCACCGCGGGCGCGCGCCTGTTCAATCAGTCCGACCACCGCGTCACGGTTAACACTGTCGAGTGAGGCAGTCGGTTCATCCAGCAGCAGCACCGGATAGTCGGCGATAAAGCCGCGCGCGATGTTAACCCGCTGCTGCTCACCGCCGGAAAAGGTCGACGGGGCCAGCGACCAGAGACGCTCCGGCACGTTAAGCCGGCTCAGCAGCTCACGGGCGCGCTTTTCACAGAAGGCGCGCTCGACGCCGCGCTCCAGCAGCGGCTGCATCACAATCTCCAGCGTCGGCACCCGCGGAATAACCCGCAGGAACTGGCTGACCCAGCCGACCGTATCCCGCCGGATGGCGATGATCTGCCGCGCCGTCGCCTGCGCCATATCGATCAATTCGCCCTGATGCTGCAGCCGGATATGGCCGCTGTTGGGCTGATAGTTGCCGTACAGCGCCCGCAGCAGAGTCGATTTACCGCTGCCGGAGTGGCCCTGCAGTACCACACATTCGCCCTGACTGACCGTCAGGCTGGCGTTCTGCAATACCGGCAGCGCAGCGCCGTTCTGGTTATGCAGCACAAAGGTTTTACACAGATTCTCAACCTGCAACATGGGGGTGTGAGTCATCATTTAATTGAGCACCGAAGAGACCAGCAATTGCGTGTAAGGATGATGGGGATCGTCAAGCACCCGATCGGTTAATCCGCTCTCCACCACCCGCCCCTGCTTCATCACCAGCAGCCGGTGCGCCAGCAGTCGCGCCACCCCGAGATCGTGGGTGACAATCACCACCGCCAGATTAAGTTCCCGCACCAGCGTGCGCAGCAAATCCAGCAGTCGCGCCTGTACCGACACATCCAGCCCGCCGGTCGGCTCATCCATAAACATCAGGCGCGGCTGGGTCACCAGGTTGCGGGCAATCTGCAGACGCTGCTGCATCCCGCCGGAAAAGGTGGTCGGCAGATCGTCGATACGGTTAGCGGCAATCTCTACCGCCTGCAGCCAGCGGCTGGCTTCGGCACGGATATCGCCATAGTGGCGCTGGCCGACCGCCATCAGCCGTTCGCCGATATTGCCGCCGGCGCTGACCTGCGGCCGCAATCCGTCCAGCGGATGCTGATGCACCACGCCCCATTCGGTGCGCAGCAGACGACGGCGATCGCTTTCGCTCATCTGATAGAGGTCGCGTCCCTGATAAAGAATGCTGCCCTGTTGCGGCGTCAGACGCGCCGACAGGCTGTGCAGCAGTGTGGTTTTGCCGGAGCCGGACTCGCCGACAATGCCCAGCACTTCGCCCGGATAGAGATCAAAACTGACCTGTTCGAACCCTTTGCCCGGCGCATAAAGATGGGTGAGCTGGCTGACCGCAAGCAGCGGCTGATCACTGTGCATGTTGCTGTTCCTGCTGCTGATGGCAAAAGTCGGTGTCGGAGCAGACAAACATCCGCGTTCCCTGATCGTCCATCACTACCTCGTCGAGATAGCTGTGGCGCGAGCCGCACAGCGCACAGGGCTCATCCCACTGCTGAACGGTGAACGGATGGTCGTCGAAGTCGAGACTTTCTACTTTGGTATAGGGCGGTAAGGCGTAAATGCGCTTTTCACGGCCGGCACCGAACAGTTGCAGGGCCGGCATCATGTGCATTTTCGGGTTATCGAATTTGGGGATCGGCGACGGGTCCATGACATAACGATCGTTGACCCTGACCGGATAGGCATAGGTGGTGGCGATATGACCGTAGCGGGCAATATCTTCATACAGTTTGACCTGCATGATGCCGTACTCCTCCAGCGCGTGCATGGTCCGGGTTTCGGTTTCACGCGGCTCGATAAAGCGCAGCGGCTCCGGGATCGGCACCTGGAAGATCAAAATCTGGTCCTCTTCCAGCGGCGTTTCCGGAATGCGATGCCGGGTCTGGATCAGCGTGGCATCGGCGGTACGTTCGGTGGTCGCCGCCCCGCTGACCCGCTGAAAAAAGCGACGAATCGACACCGCATTGGTGGTGTCATCCGCACCCTGATCGATCACCTTCAGCACATCCTGATCGCCAATCACGCTAGCGGTGATCTGAATGCCGCCGGTGCCCCAGCCGTAAGGCATCGGCATTTCCCGTCCGGCAAACGGCACCTGATAGCCAGGGATCGCCACTGCTTTGAGGATCGCGCGGCGGATGGTGCGTTTGGTCTGCTCATCCAGATAGCCGTTGTTATAACCGTGGAGTTCAGCCATGGTTGCGCTCCTGATGATCCTGCCGCAGCCGTTTCAGCAGTTCCAGCTCGGCCTGGAAATCGACGTAGTGCGGCAGTTTGAGGTGGGAGACGAAGCCCGCGGCTTCGACGTTATCGGCGTGCGATAGCACAAACTCTTCATCCTGCGCCGGGCTGGTGATGCGTTCCTGCTGCTCACGGCTCTGCAGCGCCCGGTCAACCAGCGCCATCGCCATCGCTTTGCGTTCGGCGCGACCAAACACCAGACCGTAGCCGCGGGTGAAATGCGGCGCGCTGTCGTCGCTGTGGGCGAAGCCGTTGACCATTTCGCACTCGGTCAGCAGCAGTTCACCGATCTCCAGCTCAAACCCCAGCTCTTCCGGGCAGATGCTGACGCTGAGATAGCCGGTACGGATCTCACCGGCAAACGGGTGGGTGCGGCCATAACCGCGCTGGGTTGAATAACCGAGCGCCAGCAGAAAACCTTCATCACCGCGCACCAGTTGCTGTAACCGGGCGGCGCGTGAGGCAGGAAAGCTCATCGGCTCGCGGGTGATATCGGTCGGTTCGCTGCCGTCATCCTCTTCACGCACCGCCAGCCCTTCATTGCTCATCATGCTGAACATGTGCGGACAGGCGGCGTCCAGTGCCCGATCGTCGCGTGGCGATGCCGGCGTTTCACCGTTGGCCAGCAGCGTAAAGTCGAGCAGACGGTGGCTGTAGTCATAGGTCGGTCCCAGTACCTGGCCGCCCGGCAGATCTTTGTAGACCGCCGAGATACGCCGCTCGATACGCATCGATCCGGTCGCCAGCGGTCGGCTCTCCGCCAGTCGTGGCAGCGTGGTACGATAGGCGCGCAGCAGGAAGATCGCCTCCACCAGATCGCCGCTGGCCTGCTTGATCGCCAGCGCCGCCAGTTCCGGATCGTAAATTCCACCTTCAGTCATCACCCGATCGACCGCCAGACCGAGCTGCTGTGCCACCTGATCGCAGCCCAGTTCGGCGACATCCCGATCGCCGCGCCGCAGATCGGCCTGCAGTTGATGGGCGTGGGCAATCGCCTTTTCGCCCCCTTTTACCGCAACATACATCAGCACACCTCCACAAGCGTGGTGCGCGGCACCGCCATCATCGCTTCGCCACAGGTAAAAATCAGATCGACGCCCTGCGGGAACGGATGTGGTCGGCTGCGCAGATAGGCCAGCACGCTTTCCGGCAGCTGCGGCGCAATGGCGCGGGTTTCACGCAGGCCCGGTCCGGAGAGGCGCAGCGTCAGGCCGCCATTCAGCGACGGCACTTCAATAATCAGGGTGGTGCTCTTTTCCGGCGCCAGATTATCACCGGCGGCAAAATGGGCCGGATCGGGATGTGAGCTGGCATGACTGAGCGCGAAAGGCGCATCCTGTTGCGCAGTAATCGGCGCGCCGGTATGGAAGCGCAGATTATTGCGCAGCTGTTCGTTATCGATCTGCGCATCCAGCCAGACCGGGCTTTCCTGATCGACCAGCGTCAGTAACAGTGCGGTGGCGGCAGGCGACAGTGCGCCCCAGCCCTGTTGCAGCGGCAGCGACACCATCACGCCAGGTTCGCTCATCGCCTTGAGGATGCGACGAAATGCGCGCTGTGCATCCGCCACCGGATGGTTAAAACTTGCCAGTAAAGTCATCAGTTATCTCGGCGTACCAGCGTAAAGAAGTCCACTTTGCTGCTGGCAATTTCACGCGCGCGCAGTTGACGCTGCTCATCACGCCATGCCGCCAGCGGGGTAATAATTTTCTCTTCCAACAGCGTCCGGGTTTCCGGCTGCTGTAACAGGGCATCGAGTAAGGCGCAGCGCTCGGCATGGGCTTTGTTACGTCCCAGGATGTAGCTGTAGCCCAGCGTGCCGTCGCTGAGCTGCACCACCGCGCGCGTCACCGTCGCATCCCCCATCACAAAGCGTTTACCGGTCGCGCCCATCCGCGCCTGCAGCCGGGTCAGGCCGATCTCTGCCGGACGAATCAGGGTGAACGCTGGCTGGAGGTTAAGCGCCTGCCAGTGCGAGTTAAGCTGTGCCGCGCTGCTGTGTGCCAGCACTGAAAGCCAGCGCTGGCGGGCCGTTTGCTGTTCCATTAATGCTCCAGAGTCAGTTCAATCATGTCGCCGCGCGTCAGGCTGACCGAGTATTCGGCCATCGCACCGTCACGGGTTTTATTCAGCGTCCGCACGCAGAGCAGCGGCGAATGCAGCGCGATTTCCAGCTGCTTGCACTCTTTCGCCTGCGCTCGCCGGGTGCTGATGCGGGTCTGGGTACGCACCAGCTGTTTGCCGGTGTGCTTGTCGAGGTAATCGTGCAGCGAACCGCTGTTAAAATGCTGCAACTGCGGCCACCAGCTGAGATCGGCAAGGAAATGGTTGATGACACACAACGGCACGCCGTTGGCACGTCGCAGAGTGCGCAGGTGAATGACGTTGTCGCCCTCTTTGACGCCCAGCGCGCTGGCGACGTCCTGGCTGGCCGGACGCAACACCGCCAGCAGCCGCTCGCTGGTCGGGTGGCTGCCCTGCTCCATCAGGTTCTGGCTAAAGCGCGCCTGAGCGTGCAGCGGATAGTCATAAGGCCGCATCAGCACCAGAATGCCGACGCCATGACGGCGTTGCAGCAGCCCTTTGTTCACCAGTTCATCCACCGCCCGGCGCAGGGTATGGCGGTTAACTTCATAGTGATCGGCCAGTTGTTGCTCGGAGGGAAGATAGTCGCCACAGCGGTAGCGTTGCTGTAGCGCCTGTTCGAGTTGTGCAGCGACGGCCTGATAGACAGTGGTCGGATGTCTGGATAACTCCATCACGATGAAATCCTCACGGGTTACAGAGTGGGGACGCAGCGAAAAGTCACTGCGGGATGGCATTACCTTGACCGGATCAGATGACAGAACCGTGACGGAGGAGTGAAGGAGAGGTGAATTTGGGTGATGTGGGGCACATCAAAAAACCCATCACCCATAAGCCTGACTGGATTAAATCCCCTCAAGCCATCTTTTCCTTTCTGTCACAGCTGCTCCTGCTTCCCTCACCTTCACCGCAAAAACCATCGCCGGCTTCACTGTGCGTGAAGGTTTGTGTGGAAGACCCGTTACCGTCTGCTAGTTTTTAAGCTGTACTCCTGCTGCAGAGAAAAAATAAAAATGATAAACAGCCTTAAACTTTCTGGCGATTTCCGCCGCAGTTTTCTGCGTGAAGTGCTGGTGCCGCTGGTGGCGATTCTGCTGCTGACCTTTGGCGGCGCGGGCACAGCGTTGTTCATTGGCACCTCGCTGACCAACGCCGAGGCCCGGCAACAGCAGCAGCGGATGATTGAAGCCTCTTTCTCCCAGAGCCTGGACGAACATCTGCGCCAGCTACGCAGCCTGTCGCGCTGGCGGCCGCTTCAGCAGTATCTGCTGGATCAGGATACCGCGCCGGGCTGGCTGGATGAGAACATTGGCAACTGGCTGTTTGAGATGTTTGGCCATCAGCTGATTCTGGTGCTGGACCCGCAAAACCAGATTGTCAGGGTATGGCGTGATGGCCAGCCGGTCGCGCCACAGCAGGAAGCCACACTGATTAACGACATCCTGCAAAGCCCGGTGGTTCAGAGTCGGGGCCGTGAGGATAAGGTCGATTATGCCCGCTTAGCTGGTCGTGCAGCCGCGCTGGCGGTCGGTAATATTCAGCGCGACAGTGATGCCCTGCCGCGCTTCCGGCTGGTCAGCCTTAAGTTCCTCGACGATGGCTATCTGGCCAGCCTGGCCGAACGCAACCAGCTAAAAGGACTGCACTTCTCCAACGGGACGCCGCAGCCCGGAACCGAAGCGCGCTACCTGCTGATTGCGCAATCCGGTGATGCGGTCGGCTACCTCAACTGGGTGCCAGCCCGTCCCGGCGCGCAGATGTTGCGCACGATCGGCCCGTCAACCGGTCTGGCGGTGCTGGCGATCTCCCTGCTCTGCCTGTATATGGTGCGTCGCCTCTGGACCTCGTCGATCACTCTGTCGCAGTCGATGCTGAAGCTGGGCGCGTCTGAGGCGCAGGCGCAGCATCTGGCGTTTCACGATGTGCTGACCGGTCTGCCCAATCGTGCGCTGGTAGAAGATCGTCTGACTCAGGCTCTGGCGCTGGCCACGCGTCACGATCAGCGGGTGGCGCTGCTGCTGATCGATCTGGATCGTTTTAAAGCGATCAACGATACCCATGGCCATCATGCCGGTGACGAGCTGATCATTGCCGTGGCGCAGCGCCTGAGCAGGATGGTGCGCGCCAGCGATACCGTCGGGCGGATCGGCGGCGATGAGTTTATCGTGGTGATGCCAGAAGTAGAGACGCTTTCCCAGGCGCAGGGGCTGGCGCAGCGCATCATCGACCAGCTCAGCCAGCCGTTTACGCTGTTTGGCAGTGAGGTCTGGAGCGGTGCCAGCATCGGTCTGGCGCTGGCCCCCAAAGATGGCGTTGATCGGCTGGAATTAATGCGCAAAGCGGACATTGCGCTGTACGAAGCCAAAAGCGGCGGACGCGGCAAATATCGACAGTTTGAACGGGCGATGGATGAGTCGGTGCGTACCCGTCAGACCATCGCCGCTGACCTGCGCAGCGCGCTGCAACGCCAGCAGGGGCTGGAAGTCTGGTATCAGCCGCTGATGGACATTGGCGGTCAGCAGATGGTCGGCGTCGAGGCGCTGCTGCGCTGGCATCATCCGACCCGTGGCCTGGTGGTGCCCGGCGAATTTATTGCGATTGCCGAAGAGACCGGGCTGATTATTCCGCTCGGAGAGTGGGTGCTGGCGGAAGCCTGCGCCACCCAGCAGCGTTTTCCCGGCCTGATGGTGGCGGTCAACGTCTCGCCGGTGCAGTTTCGTGCCACCGGCTTTGTTGAACGGATGACTGAAATTGTCCGGCAGCACGGCGGCGATCCGATGTGGATTGAGCTGGAGATCACCGAAGGAGTGTTGATCGAAGATGAGCAAGAGGCGCGCGCCATCATTATCGCGCTACGCGAGGCGGGTTTCCGCATCGCGCTGGATGATTTTGGTACCGGCTACTCAAGCCTGAACTATCTCAGCCACTTCCCGGTCGATAAGATCAAAATTGACCGCTCGTTTACGCAGTCGCTGGGCGTAGCGGATAATTCGGTCGCCATTATTGAGTCAGTGGTTAAGCTGGGACATGCGATGGGCCTGATGGTGACCGCCGAAGGCGTTGAGACGCCAGGCCAGATGTCAGCGCTGGCAGATGCGGGCTGTAATCAGCTACAGGGTTATCTGTTCAGTCACGCGGTTCCGGTCGATCAGCTTGCCAGTCTGGTTGAGGCCAGCCCACAGCGCGATGCGCGGCAGAGCTGACCGTCTGCGGGCCGCTGTGGGTTATCCGCCGAGGCTATCCAGCAAGGCAGCCGAACTGGCAACCGCGCCAAAAATCCCGCCCTGCATGTGGATCATACTCAGCGCCGCTTCATGATGTCGCCGCTCGGTGGCGGCGCAGCAGTCAGACAGCACCAGACATTCAAATCCGCGATCGTTGGCTTCACGCAGCGTGGTGTGCACGCAAACATCAGTGGTGATGCCGCTGAGGATCAGATTGCGGATGTTGCGGCTGCGCAGGATCAACTCCAGATCGGTGGCGTAAAACGAACCTTTGCCCGGTTTATCAATCACCACCTCGCCCGGTAGCGGCGCCAGTTCCGGGATAATCTCCCAGCCGGGTTCGCCTCGTACCAGAATACGACCGCACGGCCCGGCATCACCGATGCCCGCCTTCATCCGTCGCGATCGCCAGTGCTTATTGGCCGGCAAATCGCTGAGGTCCGGCCGATGCCCTTCGCGGGTATGGATGATCGGAAACTGTCGGGCGCGCATCGCCGCCAGCACCTGCTGCAACGGCGCAATCGGGGCACGGGTCAGCGCCACATCGTAACCCATAGTATCGACGTAGCCGCCAACGCCGCAAAAGTCAGTTTGCATATCAATCACCACCAGCGCGGTATCGGCCGGGCTGAAACCGCCGTCAAACGGCCAGGCGTAAGGCACAGAGTTGACGCTGTAATCAGGCATTTTTATTCTCCATCACCGGCTGCGGCGCACGCGCCCGGCTAATCAGGCTGTAACTGAGGGCGGCGGTCACCAGGCCAATCACCGCCTCACCAAATTGCGGAAAGGCCAGATGAGCGATGACCGCGCACAGGCTGCCGATCGCCCAGGCCGCAAAGGCGGTAGCGCGAAAACGCTGTGACGGTCGCTGCTCGCTGATTTTCGCCATAAAAATCAGATCAACAATCATCACTGCGCCAAACGGCGGCACCACAATCCCCAGCAGACTCAGCCATTCAAGGAAGTAAGACCAGACGCCGGCCAGCGCCAGCGCCCCGCCAATCGCGCCCAGAATCAGCGTCCAGAGGCGCATTTTGCTGCTGAACAGATGGCTGAAACCCACTGCGCCGTTATACAGGCAGTGGGTGCAGACCGAGCCGAGGTTGATGAACACGAACAGGCAGGCCACTACCGATAAAAAGGCGCTGTGTCCCATCAGCATCGGCAGAAAGTTGCCGCCATTGGTCAGCGGATCGACCGCCGCGCCGACCGCGACGATCACCACCCCAAACAGATAGGAGATCACATTCGCCACCGGAAAGGCTGAGAATGCGGCGATCACCGCGGAACGGCCATTTTTCGACCAGCGGGTAAAGTCGGCGGTCATGGTGCCGGAGTCGGCAAAGCCAGCTACCACCATGGTGACGGCGGTGCCCATACTCATCGCGCCCGCCGCACTGGCGCTGCCCTGCCAGTGGGTGACGGTTGTGAAATCATGCTGCTGGCTAATCAGCCAGAGCGCCACCCCGCCCAGCACCACAAACAGCGGCGCGGCGATCATCCCCAGTACCGACAGCGCACGCACCCCGAGAAAGGTAATGGCGGTATAAAGCACCATGGCAAAGGCGGTAACCGCCAGCGCATTCCAGCCAAAGGTCTGATTAATTACCGTGCCGGTCAGCCCGGTCTGAAACGCGTACCAGCCAATCACCACGGTCGAGAGAAAGCCGGAGACCAGAATGTAACCTTTACTGCCAAAAGTGCGGCGCGCCTGTAAGGCAAAGTTCATCCCGCTGTTACCGGCGTACCAGCTCAGCGCGCCGACGTAAGCGAACAGCACCAGATTACCGAGCAGAATGGCGATCAGCGCCGGCCAGAAGCCCAGGTGCCAGGTGATGATGCCGCCGAATAGCGCATTGGTCAGGATCATCGGAAAGCCGAACCAGACTGCCGAGACGGAACGGGTAGAATGACGGTGCGTTAGCGGCACCGGCTGATGTTCAAATTCCTGTTCTAATGCAGGTGCAGAGGCGTTTTTCATTGGGCAATTCCAGGTTGGAGGTGGTTCCACGGCTGAATGCGCTCGAAAGCCGCGCTGGCAGCCAGCACTAAAGCATCATCAAGATGCCGTCCGACAATTTGCAGTCCCACCGGCAGGCCGCTGGCGGTGAAACCGGCCGGCACCGAGGCCGCTGGCTGGCCGGTGAAGTTGAACGGGAAGCAGAACGACAGCCAGTGATCGCTGCGTACCATACGGCCATCGATGATTTCCGGCCCCTGCATACCGAGCGCGAACGGCGGCACCGCCAGCGTCGGGGTGATCAGCAGATCGTAGCGCTGCATAAAACGCCACAGGCTATTGCTGACCGCTTTGCGGGTGGTGATGGCGTCGGTAAAGGTTTCGGCCCGCCAGTCGCGTTGTAGCATGGCGACCAGGTGCGGCGACATCCGATCGCCCTGCTGCTCCATCATCCTGCGCATCCCACTAAGATCGCTTTCCATCGCCACCAGCGCACCAAATGCCGCCGAGGGATCGCTGAAACCAAGATCGGCCAGCTCCAGCTCTGCGCCGATTTCTGCCGCAAAACGCTGCGCGGCGCCACTGACCACGGCGCGGACCTCAGGATCGACCGCCACGTAGCCAAAATCGGCGCTAAAGGCGATGCGCAGTTTTTCGACCGGCTGATCGGGCGCGCCCAGCCAGTCAACGTCGCTACAGGGAATCGAGTGGCGATCGCGCATATCCGGGCCAGCCATCAGCGACATCATCAAGGCGGCGTCGCGTACCGTGCGCGTCATCGGGCCAATGTGCTCCAGCGATTCCCAGCTCGAGACGCCCGGATAACGTTCATCGCGACAGCCGGGCCACAGCGGGACGCGTCCCATTGAGGCTTTGAACCCGTAAATGCCGCAGTGAGCCGCCGGAATGCGCACCGAGCCGCCGCCATCACTGCCAAGGGCGATCGGACAGAGCCGCGCCGCCACTGCCGCGCCCGATCCGGCACTGGAGCCGCCAGGTGTCTTCGTCAGATCCCACGGATTGCGGGGCGACGGGAACAGAGGATTGTGTCCGACGCCGCTATAACCAAACTCCGGCGCGGTGGTTTTGCCCAGCAGAATGGCATCGGCTGCCAGCAGTCGCTCGACCGTAATATCGTCGTCGTCAGGAATAAAATCCTGATATGCAGCCGAACCCGAGGTGGTACGTACGCTGGCGGTGCAGATCAAATCTTTTACCGCCAGCGGCACGCCTGCCAGCGCACCCAGCGTTTCACCGCGCGCCCTGCGGGCATCCAGCGCTTTTGCCTGTGCCAGCGCCCGATCCGGCGTCGGCGTACAAAACGCCTGAATGTCAGGCTCCCGCCGCGCCATACGCGCCAGCGCGGCCTGAGTCAGTTCGCTGGCCGAAGCGTCACCGCTGCGGATCATCGCCGCCAGGGTGGTCGCATCTTCATCTAATAAGGAGTCAAACATGGTCTACCTCGCCAGTAACATCGCTGATGAGTAAGTGCAGGAAGCGTGCCAGAAAGCGGTGAACGGACCGGTCTGAAACGGGGATGCCAGACGGGATACGGACTGGGATACAAGATCGAATTCTTATGATGGCCTGAGACCACTAACGGATGCGGGGGCGGATTTTTTCAGCACGGCGATAGCGCACGGATGCGCGATAACGGGGCGCACTGCTGAGATGAAGTGCGGCAAGGGTCGCAAAATAAGGTCGATGCGCAGCAACAGCGACTATCACTCTGGAATGGATAACCCTAATTTTCATATGGGTTTTTGACGAGTCTGGGCAGCTACTGAAAAATCGCGGCTTAAGGATTTACAGGCTGCATGCAAGGATGATAAGTGCGCATAGACGAAGAGGTTTTTCTCGAACACTACGACATCAGGCGAAAAAGATTCATTTACGACCGGCGGGTTCATCACAGCTACGTGTTTGTTGCCGGTAATAAGTCTTACACCGTTATCGCTGGCAACCTGATTGATGAACATAGCTTTACCCGTATCGGATACCGGATGCCACAAGGCATCTCCTTTCCGGTTAACGGCCTGGCTGAGGTCTGTTTTGACGTGTTCGATGGTCTGGAGTGCCTGGGTGATTTTCGCCACATTAGCCTTGCCGGATTGGGCAGTGCTGTCGTTTTAAAGAACGTAGTACTGGCGTTAATTGCACACTATGAAAGCTGCTGTATTGGCGGTTTTGTTTTCCAGGCCGCGTCAGGAGAGATCGTTGACCGCAATCGTCCGACACCCCTGGAGGAGATTTACGATGCCATGCTTGGGTTAAAAAATGAACTACGCTACAATCGCCGAACAGGGTTGCCGAAGAAAGCACCGCAACCTTTAATCCCGGAATTTTTCCAGGCTTATAAAATAGTGACTACAGGGAGAGCTTGTTATGTCGTATTACGATAAACACGATGATACCACCGCTTTGGATCCGACTGAGGTCGGGAACCAGGAGTTAAAGGCACTGTTGATTGCTGAGTGGATGGCCAGACCCGATCTGCCCGCCATTAAAGCCCAGTTAGCTCAGGCGAAAAAACGCTCCTCCTCTGCCCTGGTGCGCCGCAAGTTGCAAGAGCTGCAGGTGCGCGAAACGCAGGAAATTTAGGCTCGCGCTTCGCGGTGAAAGGCCCGTTATCCGGGCCTTTCTGTTTTACCGGCTTCGGATTCAATTCCACATTCTGACGACTTCCCGCCATCCGCAGTACAGTCACCTACTCAGGAAAATCGGTGTCCACCGACGTCTGTTTCCACGCTTCAATCTGCGCCAGACGTTCTTTGAGCTTACTGGTGACTGCCTCATAGCCCCATGCGCCCATTACCAGATGACGTGGCGGATTATCATGTTCGGTAATCGCAATCATCGCCTGAGCGGCACGGGCAGGATCGCCTTTCTGAGTGCCGCTGTATTCGGCGGTAGCTTTCATCCGGGCGGCAGCGGTATCAGCATATTCCGGCAAGGTGCTTGGGGTCTGATGCAGCGAGCGGCCGGCCCAGTCGGTGCGGAATGGACCCGGCTCGACGCAGGTGACGTGAATACCCAGCGGACCCGCTTCCTGTGCCAGCGAGTCGGACCAGCCTTCCACCGCATGCTTGCTGGCCGAGTAGTAACCGGAGCTGGCAAAGCCGATAAAGCCCGCCACTGAGGTGATGTTAATGATGTGCCCGCTGCGCGCCTTGCGCATCGCTGGCAGCACTGCCCGGGTCAGGGCAAACAGACCGAATACGTTGGCATCGAACTGAGCGCGGATCTCCTGCTCCTCACCCTCTTCCACCGAACTCTGGTAGCCATAACCGGCATTATTCACCAGAACATCAATGGTGCCGAACGCATTCAGCGCTGCCTGCACCGCCTGATCGATGCTGGATTGCTGAGTGACATCCAGCGCCACCGCCAGCGCATTGTCATGCCCTTCAACCAGATCGGCGACTTTCGCGGTGTCACGTGCCGTGACCACCACCCGGAAACCGCGCGCGATAGTCTGCTGCGCCAGTTCGCGACCAAAACCGGTAGAGCATCCCGAAATAAACCAGACAGGGCTTGTATCAGTAGCCATGGTAAGACTCCCGTTAGTTATGCTGAAGAAGGGGGGATACCCGGACGCGAGTGCGCCCGGGGAGAAAAGCGTAAGGGTAGCGGCGCAACATGGCCCGGCTTAACCCTTAATGCTTTTTATGCAACAGCTGACTGGCGGTATCACTGATGATTTGCGCCGCGCCACGGTCACCTTTCGCCATCGACGCCATAAAGGCTTTTGCCTGCTTAAAGGTGATGTGCGGCGGCAGCGGAGCGACTTCCGGATCGGTTTTCACCTCCAGCAACACCGGGCGGTCGGCGCTCAACGCACGCTGCCAGGCGGCAGCCAGATCGTCAGGGTTGTCGACAAAAATGCCAGTTAATCCCAGCGACTCAGCAAACCCGGCGTATTTTACATCCGGCAGCTGCTGCGAAGCGTCAAAGCGCGGATTGCCTTCCATCACCCGCTGTTCCCAGGTCACCTGATTAAGATCCTGATTGTTGAACACGCAGACGATCAGACGCGGGTCGGCCCACTGTTGCCAGTATTTCTGAATGGTGATCAGCTCCGCCATGTTATTCATCTGCATTGCGCCATCACCGACCAGCGCCACCACCGGTTTTTCCGGGTGAGCAAACTTAGCCGCGATGGCGTAAGGGACAGCGGCACCCATACAGGCCAGCCCGCCGGAGAGCGAGGCGCGCTGTCCCTGTTTGACCCGATAATCGCGGGCAAACCAGTTGGCGCACGAGCCGGAGTCAGAGGTGACAATCGCATTGTCCGGCAACTGTGGTGACATCTCCCACACGACGCGCTGCGGATTGACCGGATTCGCCGGTGCCAGGGCCCGCTCTTCCATCAGCGTCCACCAGTCACGTACCTGAACCGCAATATCTTCCTGCCAGCTTCGATCCTGCTTATGCTCCAGCAACGGCAGCAGCGCACGCAGGGTTTCGGCGGCATCGCCATGCAGGTTGACTTCACAGGGATAGCGCAGGCCGAGCATCGCCGGATCGATATCGATCTGTACCGCCCGCGCCTTGCCCTCTTCCGGCAAAAATTCGGTCCACGGGAAGCCGCTGCCAATCATCAACAGGGTATCGCAGTTTTTCATTAAATCTGACGAGGGTTTGGTGCCGAGCAGGCCAATCGATCCGGTAACAAACGGCGCGTCGTCCGGCAGCACATCTTTGCCCAGCAGCGCTTTCGCCACGCCGGCACCCAGCACGTTGGCGGCCTGCACCACCTCAACCGCGGCGTTGCGCGCGCCGGCACCAATCAGAATCGCCACTTTTTTACCGGCGTTCAGTATGTCGGCAGCCCGTTGCAGATCCGCTTCATACGGAACCACTTTTGGCCGCTGATAGCCGCTGCCCGAATGGGTGAAGCCGTGCAGATGCTGCGGCGCCTGCCACTCTTCATCCTGGATATCTTTGGGGATGATCACCACCGCGACGCCGTTCTGGGCCTTCGCAATACGCACGCCGCGATCGATCAGGTGACGAACCTGAGCCGGCGCGGCTGCTTCCTGGACGAAATTCGCCACGTCCGAGAAGATGCGATCCAGATTCATCTCCTGCTGATAGCTGGCTCCCCGGGCCGTGGCTTCCGCCTGACCGGCAATCGCCAGCACCGGCGCATGGTCCATTTTGGCGTCATACAGACCGGTCAGCAGATGGGTTGCGCCAGGCCCGCCGGTTGACAGGCAAACACCCATTTCACCGGTGAACTTGGCGTGACCGGCCGCCATAAATGCGGCCATTTCCTCGTGGCGCACCTGAATAAATTCGATGCCATCACCCTTCTCATTGGCGCGCTGAATCGCCCCCAGCACGCCGTTAATACCGTCGCCAGGGTAGCCGTAAATCCGGGTGACGCCCCATTCTTTCAGGCGCTGGACAAAAAAATCACTGGTTTTCATGCTCATCGTCGCGTTTCCCTTGGTTGTCCTTGCAGACTTAAAGCGTAGTAGACGATGCCGCATTGCCGTTAGTTGTTCGCCATTGCCGGGTATCGCTGACGCAAATCACTGAATATTTGCGCCATATCCGCCGTTTCGCCTATTTCTTCCACCGCGCGGAATACCTGGGTTTTCAGGAAGTGCCGCCAACTGACCGGCGCTGCGGCAAGAAAAACCGTAAGCAAGTGATACCGCTGCGCTGTCCAGAGCGATTCAAAGCGCTGACGCGCCGCGCCGTGCTCAAAATGCTGGCTCGCTTGCTGTGGCATCGCGGCGCGCAACCGGGCTGTCTCCTGCAGATCCAGCTGATCATCCACTATCGCCACGCCATACTGTTGCCGGGCCGCGTTAAGGCTGAGAAAGCCGCAGCGCACATCCTGTAGCACCGCTTGCGGGTCGCGCTGTGACGGCAAACCATAACCGCCTGCGCCCGGCCCGCGCACTTCCACCACGTCGCCCGGCTCTGCGCTGATCACATCGGTATTGCCGTGGTTAATCACTCTGCCGTCACGCAGAGTGCGGAAGTGCGACAGCGCCCCGCTCTGCCCGCCGACCACGCCGGCGGAGGCAAATACCGACCGGTTGCGGTTACGTGCGGTAATAGTGGTATTGGGCGAGAAAACTTCGAATGCCATTTCGGTGGCTAATCCGCCGCGATACTGGCCTGCACCGGCGCTGTCCTGGGCCAGTCCATAGCGGTGAAAACGAATCGGTACTTCCGCTTCATTAATCTCAATCGGGGTATTTTTCAGGAAGGCGGAGAGGCCACCCGAGCCGTCTGGTCCGTCATGACGCGGCGTGCCGCCTGCGCCACCGCCGACCGGACCGAGCGAGGCAACCACGCTGCGGTTTTGAGTCTGGGTGCGGATATTCATGATCGAGTTGCCGCCGGGCGAGTTAGCCGGCAGACGGTCCGGCATTGCCAGCGAGAAGACGCCGACGGTAGCAATCTGCGACAGCGCGCAGGTCAGTGAGCGCATGCCCACCGCCGCCGGTGCCTCACAGTTCATCACCGTGCCCGGCGGCAGTATCGCCCGGGTCGGCCGCAGCGTACCGGCGTTGAGCAGCAGCGAACGATCGAGTGTAGAGAGCACATAGGTCACGCCGACCAGCGCCAGCGGATGCCGCTCACGACCGCCGGTCGGCATGTTCAGCGAGGAGGCCAGCTGGGGATCGCTGCCGGTGTAGTCCAGCTCCAGCCGATCGCCCTCTACCCGCAGCGTAATGGCGATGCGACAGGGATAGCCGCCTTCGCCATCTTCATCGGCGTAGTCGGCATAAAAATAGTCGCCGTCAGGAATGGTGGCGATAATGCTGCGCGCCTGTGCTTCGGCATAATCGAGAATCCCTTCAATGCCCTGCAGGAAATCCTCAACGCCAAAACGGGCAATAATGTCGTGAATTTTGCGCTCACCCACGTTAACCGACGCCAGCTGCGCTTTGAAATCGCCCCAGTTCTGCTCTGGTGCCCGCACGTTGAGCCGCATGATGCGGGCAACATCGTCGTTCAGTTCGCCGTTGCTGACGATTTTCAGCGGCGGAATGCGGATCCCCTCCTGCACGATATCGGTCAGCGAACGCGACAGCGAAGCCGGTACTGCCCCTCCGACATCGGTGTTATGAATGTGGCCGACCACGAAGCAGACAATTTCGCCCTGATGAAACACCGGCTTCCAGATATGGATATCGGGCGAATGGGTGGCGACGTTACCGGCGTAGGCATCATTGGTAATGCAGATGTCGCCCTCGGCGTAATCCTCAATCAGCGCCAGCACCGGCGCATAGTCGATGCCGCTGTACCAGGGTGCGCCAAAGCTGCGCGGTGAGGCGAACGCCAGGCCAGTGCGGCTGACAATCTGGCAGGAGAAATCTTCAGTCTCTTTGACAAAAGTCGAGTGCGCGGTGCGCATCAGGGTAAACGCCATCGCATCGGCGGCGGCCGCGCAGTAGTTGGCGAGGATTTGCAGGTTACGTCCGTCAATTGCCATATTACGCCTCGCTCGCAGTGATCAGCAGGTTACCAAAGGGGTCGACTTTGACCCACATGCCGGGCGGCACGCAGGTGGTGCAATCATCCTGGGCGACGATCACCGGGCCGGTCAGCCGATGCCCGGCGCGCAGTTCCGACCGCAGCACCACATCCACCTGATGCCACGCGCCATCAATCCACGCCGTCACCTGCTTCAGCACCGCGACCGGTTCGGTGGCGGCTGGCAGGCGATTAATTTCTGGTTTTGGCACCGGCGAGGCGATCACCAGCCGCAGATTGATCAGCTGCACCGGCGCATCCGCGTCACAGTGGCCGAACAGCTGCTGATGCTGACGATCAAACGCCTGATGCAGCGCCGTGACGTCAGCCGTCGTCAGCCAGGTCGCCTCCAGCGGCACTTCAATCTCAAACGACTGGCCGCGATAGCGCATATCCGCGCTGAATTGCAGCTGGTACGGCATCTCGCTGCCATGCTCCTGCACCAGCCAGCCACAGGCACGTTGCTGTAACGCCTGCGCTTCGCTGGCTAAGGTGTCGGCCAGCGCTGGCGTCAGGTCACTGTAAAGAGTGCGGATAAAGTCATTGCGGATGTCGGCCACCAGCCCACCGAGCGCCGAAAGGACACCAGGCGTGGGCGGCACGATCACCCCTTTCATGTTCAGCTCGCGTGCCAGGAAGCAGCCCATCATCGGCCCTGCGCCGCCAAAGGCGAGGAACCAGAATTCGCGCGGGTCGAGGCCAAACCGTGACAGCAAACCGCTGGTATCGCTGTACATGCTGGAGATCGCCAGCTGGATGGCGGTCTCTGCCGTTTCATGCACCGTCACCTTGAGCGCATCGGCCAGTGGCTGCCAGGCCGCGCAGGCGGCGGCTACATCTACGCTCACGGCGTTATAGCCGAGCGCGCCGTGGCCCATCATGCCGCAGGCGGCAAAGGCATCGGTGGCGGTAGGCTGCGTCCCGCCGCGCTGGAAGCAGACCGGTCCCGGCAGCGAACCGGCGCTGTCCGGTCCCATCTGCAGCACGCCCTGGCCGTCGATCCATGCCAGTGAACCGCCGCCCTGCCCGACCGAGGTCACGGCAACCGACGGAATAAAGATCGGGAAATCACCAATGATTTCGCCGTTGCCCTGCGCCACCTTGCCATCCACAATCACCGCCACGTCGGCACTGGTGCCCCCGATATCGAGGCTGAGAATTTTGTCGAAACCGCAGGCGCTGGCGAGATAACTGGCCCCGATCACTCCGGATGCGGTCCCGGAGAGTACCATCTGTACGCACTCGCGTTTCGCCTGCTCAATGCCCATCACGCCGCCATTCGATTTGGTAATGCGCGGCGGGGGCTTCACCCCGATACGCTGCAGCGCCTGCTCAAACGATTCGAGGTAGTTGATCACCATCGGCTGGACATAGGCGTTGATGGTGGCGGTGATGGTGCGTTCGTATTCACGAATGATCGGCCAGATATCGGCCGAACAGGAGGTCAGCAGCTCGGGTGCCACTTCGTCAATAATCGCTTTAACGGCAGCTTCATTGTGCCGGTTGCGGTAACTGTGCAGCAGCGAAACCACAATGCCCTGACAGCCCGCCGCCCGCGCCTGCGCGATCGCATCCAGCACGCTTTGACGATCGACCGGTTGCAGCACGTTGCCGTGACAGTCGCTGCGTTCGCGGATAGCAAACACCCGATCGCGGCTAATCAGCGGTGCGGGACGCCGCGAGAAGAGGTTGTGGATATGCGGAATTTTCAGCCGCGCCAGCTCCAGCACATCGCAGAAGCCTTCGGTGGCAAACAGCGCCAGCCGAACGCCGCGGCGCTGGATCACCGCGTTGATTCCGACCGTGGTGCCGTGGGTAAAATAGCCAATCTCTGTCGGTTCAATGCCATCACGCTGCTGAAACTGCGTCAGCCCGTTGACGATTTCGCTGCCCGGCCGATCCGGGCGCGACAGGACTTTGAGGGTATGAATCTGATTGGTTTGCTGATCGAGCACGGCGAAATCGGTAAAGGATCCGCCAATATCCACGCCAACGCGGTATCGCATCTCAGGGTAACTCCGGAGTCAGGAGGGAGGAAATTCCATCAGCGTCTGCGGATCTTGCACCACACGCCAGCCAAGTCGCTGGTAGACCTGATGGGCATCACGGGTTGACAGCATCCAGCGGTGCACCGTTTGCAGTTCGGGATGTTCACGGACGCAGGTGGCCAGCCAGCTGCCCAGCCCGTGCCCACGCCAGTTTTCATCGATCATCACATCACACAGCCAGCCAAAACGGGTGTAGTCAGTAATCAGCCGGGCGAAACCGATCTGCGCCTGCTGGTGATAGAGGCCAAACGGCAATGATCCGGCAATCGCCCGCTCGGTTTTGGCCCGCGGCTGACCCTGCGCCCAGTAGGACTTTTCAGCCAGCTGGCGATGGATCCAGTCAAGGTCCAGCTGCTGGCGCGCGGTGGACACGGTGAACGCATCACGTTGCCAGTGCTGGTCAGCAATGATTAATGAACTCATGACAACTCCTTGTATCGGTTGAAAACAGTGTAAAAGGGTTTGCGAAACGGTTAAGACCGTAGCGTGCATCAGAAGGTGTTGTAGCGCCTGAATTTCAGCGGCGAAAGAAATTTTATGCTGTGCGCCGGATTCCTGCTGCTGGCATGACCGGCCATCAGTTTCACTGTGGCGCGTCGACGCAGAAAACAGGGCTAAAATGA
Source organism: Pantoea sp. PGP6 (assembly GCF_053474785.1). NCBI lineage: Bacteria > Pseudomonadati > Pseudomonadota > Gammaproteobacteria > Enterobacterales > Erwiniaceae > Pantoea > Pantoea sp. PGP6. Next base: position 1,725,843 of record NZ_JBQBMA010000001.1, on the reverse strand, counting down.
CGGACGCGTTGGCGGGGTAAATCAGAACGGGAAATGCGGGACTTAAATGCGGACGCGTTGGCGGGGTAAATCAGAACGGGAAATGCGGGGTTAAATAACAGGCACGTTGGCGAAGGCAAATCTGAATAAGGAACGCGGAGAATATGCCGTTAAGCCGCAGTCATGACCAGCGGCGGGATCGTTACTGACAGTGCAGCCGCCCCGCCTTCCCCGGTGATGAGGGAAAGCGGGGATGAGCGATCACAGACCGCCCGCTACACACCAAACTCGACCGAATTTTGTTTACCGATCAGCGATCGCAACGGCACGCTGCTTTTCATGATCGGTGACTTAATAACGATATAGCTGAAGTACTTATCGATGCCGATCTGTGCGTCGAGCATCTTCTCAATCACTTCCTGGTAATGTTCAATGCTGCGGGTAATAAAGCGCAGCAAATAGTCGTAACCGCCGGTGATCAGATGGCACTCCATCAGTTCATCCACGTCGCGCATCGCACTTTCGAATTTCATAAAGTCTTCGCGACGATGACCGGAGAGAGTCACTTCGGTAAATACCGTTACCGAATCGGTGATCCGCGTCAGGTTAATATGCGCTTCATAGCCAGTGATAAAGCCCGCCTGTTCCAGACGCTTGACCCGTTGCAGACAGGGGCTGGGGGAAAGGCCTACCGCATCGGCGAGGTTAACGTTGCTGATACGGCCATCTTTCTGGAGTTGCACCAGGATATTGATGTCGATGCGGTCAAGTTTCATTAAGCCGTTCATAGCACCCCTCATTGTCAGAGCCTATCCCAGTAGGCGTAATTGTTGCAGGCAGTCTGGGCACGAACAGCGCGGAACAACCGGAGCGTACCAGGTAGTACGGGAGGATTGTGAGCACTGCCCAGGTTCAGACTGACAAATGAAATAGCCTAATGGGATAGGCTCTTAATCAAATGTGCAGAACCTCCCGAAGGTATAACACGCTTTACGGTAAACGCGCCAGCGCTAAGCAGTGGTTATACCAGCGGGAGATTTTCAAATTACTTTAACAATATCAATGAGGAAGCTCGACTTACCCTAACCGTCCCGTGGCACGGGCCAGGGCAATATCGAAGATATGCAACGCTTCTTCCAGTTGCGAGTCGGTGGTGACCAGCGGCGCCAGAAAGCGAATAGTATTACGATGCAGCCCACACTTAATCAGCAGCAAACCTTCCTGGCAGGCGCTATCCAGGATCTTCTGCGTCAGTGCCGCGTCGGGCCGTCCGGTCTCAAAATCCAGAATCTCTACCGCCTGCATAAAGCCGACGCCACGCACGTCACCGATGCAGGCATATTTATCCGCCAGCTGCCGCAGACGCGCATTGAGCTGTTCGCCAAGCTGGCAGGATCGCTGCAGCAGGTTGTCCTGCTCGAACAGGTCCAGTACCGCCAGCGCCGCGGCACAGGCCAGCGCATTGCCGCCATAGGTGCCGCCCAGCCCGCCGGGAGTCGGCGCATCCATAATCTCTGCTTTACCGACCACGCCGGAAATCGGCAGGCCGCCGCCCAGACTTTTCGCCAGAGTAACCAGATCGGGTTTGATGTCGAGATGCTGGAAGGCGAACATCTTGCCGGTACGGCCAAAACCGGTCTGCACTTCATCACAAATCAACAGAATGCCGTGCTGAGCGGTGATGCGCCGCAGCGCCTGCATAAACGCCGGACCGGCCGGCAGGAAGCCGCCGTCGCCCTGCACCGGCTCGATAATAATTGCCGCCACCCGCTCCGGCAGGATCTGTACCGCAAACAGCTGATCCAGCGCTTTCAGGCAGTCCACTTCACTGATGCCATGCAGCGGATTAGGAAACGGCAGGCGATAGATATCGCCAGGGAACGGACCAAAATTCTGTTTATAAGGCGCAGACATGCCGGTCAGAGTGACACCCAGCAGCGTGCGGCCGTGAAAGGCGCCATCAAAGGCAATGATGCCGGGGCGCTGGGTATGCGCACGGGCGATCTTCACCGCATTTTCTACCGCTTCGGCACCGCTGGTGAAAAAGACGCTTTTGTACGCGTCGTCACCGCCCACCAGCTTGTTCAGCCGCTGGGCCAGCGTAATGTAGCCCGGATAGGCGACCACCTGAAAACAGGCGTGGGACACCATGCCCAGCTGACGGGTGACGGCGTTGACCACCGCCGGATGATTATGACCGACATTCAGCACGCCAATGCCGCCAACAAAATCGAGATAGCGATTGCCTTCTACATCCCACACTTCGCTGCCTTTGGCTCGTTCGATCACCAACGGATGTGCGGTGACCACGCCACGCGGCACGTTCTGCTCGCGTGCATCCAGTAACAGGCTGTTATCGGAGTATGCTTGCTGCTCTGCCATGACATTCTGCATTTTAAACCCTCATCCACGTAACGTTCGGTTGGCTCAAGTATCGCAACCCGTTGGTTTCTTACGCTGCCGTAATTCCGCAGGCAGCGGCATTTCCTGTCAAAATCCTGCTGCATTCAGCAGGGAAATTTCTCTGCCAGCGCCTGACGGATCAGCGCGACAAATACCTGAATGCCATGCGGAATCAGCGCATCATTAAAGTCATAGGCAGCATGATGCAGTGGCTTACTGGGGGCCGATCCCAGCCACAGATACGCGCCGGGACGCGCCTGCAGCATGAAAGCGAAATCTTCGGAAGTGAGCGCCGGCTGCGGTGCGACGTCAGTCGGGATGCCCGCCTGACTCAGCGCCTGCAGACAGAACTGCGCTTCGGCGGCACTGTTGATGGTCGCCGGGTAATAGCGGTGATAGCTGACCTCGGCACGCAGGCCGTGCGCGGCGGTGATGTGTTCTGCCATCTGGCGTAGCCGCGCTTCCAGCGTCGCCTGTGCCGCCGGGTTGAAGGTGCGAACCGTGCCGGTAAGGCTGGCTTCGGCCGGGATCATATTGTGCGAAAAGCCGCCCTGCATCCGGGTGACGGTTAACAACCCGGTTTCGCAGGGATCGAGCGCACGCGCCACCAGGGTATTGAGCTGCACCACCAGTTCACTGGTGGCCAGCAGGGTATCGCGTGTCAGGTGCGGTTGTGCTGCATGACCGCCACCGCCGAACACCCGGATATCAAAGCGATCGGCCGCCGCCATAATCGGCCCGGGCCGGGTTTGCACCGTGCCCAGCGGCAGTTGCGGCCAGTTATGAATGGCATAGACGGCGTCACAGGGAAAACGACTGAACAGCCCGTCGTCGATCATCGCCTTCGCCCCGGCCAGTCCTTCTTCGGCTGGCTGGAAAATAAAGCAGACGCTGCCATCAAAGGCGATATCGCGTGCCAGGACCTCCGCGGCCCCCAGCAGCATCACGGTGTGACCATCGTGACCGCAGGCGTGACTGACCTGCTCCACCTGACTTTTCCACGCCGCCTCCCCCTGATCCTGCATCGGCAGCGCATCCATATCGGCGCGCAGCCCGATCATGCGGGAGCTGGTGCCCTTTTTCAGCACCCCGACCACGCCGGTTTTACCGATGCCGCGATAGACCTCAATACCCTGCTGCTCAAGAAAGGCGGCCACGATATCGCTGGTGCGTTGCTCCTGAAAACCGATCTCCGGATGAGCGTGCAAATCACGGCGCAGTGCGACTAAAGCGTCCATTTTAATATCCTCGCGAGCGGTCAATCAGCCCGTGCAGCGGCTCCCCGCGCTGATAGCGCCGCAGGTTATCCAGCAGGGCGACAATGGCACTTTCGTTTTGAGTCTGGCTGGCGATGTGCGGCGTCAGCCAGATCGCCGGATGACGCCAGAAGGGGTGCGACGGCGGTAACGGTTCCGGATCGGTGACATCAATCACCGCCGCGCGAAGCTGACCGCTCTCCAGTGCCAGCAGCAGATCGTCATGATTGAGCTGCGGACCGCGGCCAGCCTGCACCAGCGCGGCACCGTGCGGAAGCTGGTTAAACAGCGCGCTATTGAGGAGGCCGTGAGTCGTGGCGGTCAGCGGCAGCAGGCAGACCAGGATATCGCTGTGTGCCAGAAATTCGGCCAGCTGGTCGTCGCCGTGCCAGCAGCGTACACCGCTATACTGGCGTGGGGTCCGGCTCCAGCCGGCGCAGTCAAAACCCAGCGCCACCAACTGTCGCAATGCCGCCTGGCCCAGTTCGCCCATTCCCATTACCCCAACCCGCCGCTGCGCGGCTGGCAGCGCACTGTGCGCCTGCCACTGTTGCAGGCGTTGCTGCTGGAAATAGCGCGGCATATCCCGATGCAGGCCCAGCACCGAGAAGGTGACATATTCAACCATGCCCTGCGTCAGGCCCGGTTCAATCATCCGGATGACCGGTAAATCGGGTGGCAAGATGGTCAGGTCAAACTGATCGGCCCCTGCGCCAACTGAAAACAGCAGTTTCAGATTGGGGAAACAGGCGGCTATATCGTCGGGTGGCTGCCAGGCGATCAGCGCATCAACCTGATCCGGTTCACCGGTTTCGGGCCAGATATGCAGCGTAATGTCTGGCGCATGTTGTGCCAGCCAGCGCTGCCACAGCCGGCCACGTTCCGGCTCAGATTTATAGACGAGCTGCATCAGGCCATCGCCTGCGTCATCAGGCCAAACGCCTGCATTCCCTGCGGCGTCCACGGCGTGCCGCGTACCATGGTGGTCGGCGCGTCAACCTGTTCCACTCCCAGAGTGCTGAGCCAGGCGGCCAGCGGCAGGCTGGCATCGGTATCAATGCGCAGAAACTCCCCCTGCACGCCCTGCATCAGCGCGGCGACCAGCGTCTGCGCCAGCGGGAAATCATCGGCAATCACCGGACCAATCGCCCAGCCGTGACCAAAGCGGCGCAGGCTGGCGAAACCGTGGATCTGCCGATCGGCATCCTGTAACAGTACGGTCTGCGTGTCGCTGAGCAGATGATCAAACAGCGCCGGACGGTGCATCCCGTGCGCCTGATAATCCAGCGCCACCAGCGACGATTTGTCGGCTGCGCTGGCGCGGCGCAGTTCCAGTCCGGCAGGCACGGTGACCTGCGGTACGCTTAACAGTGCGCGGGTCTGATGCTGGCGGATCTCACCGCAGCTGACAAAACCGAGTTTTTCATACAGTCCTTTGCCCATTTCCGTAGCGTGCAGACGCACGTTGTAGCCGGGCAGTTTTTCCAGTTGCGCCAGCATCAGCTGTTTGCCGAGCCCCCGTCCCTGCTGCTGATTGTCAACGATCACCAGACCGACGGTGGCCGCCTGTTCGCCCCAGCGCCACAGCACGGCGCTGGCAATCAGTTTGCCCTGCTCCTCAATCACCGTGCCCTCACCTAGTTGCAACGCCAGCTGCCAGTCTTCGCGGCGATGCGGCCATTTCAGCGCCTGGGTCATCGCGTAGCAGTTATCGAGGTCATCTGGCGTCATTGCACGTAGCGTTATGCTCATCGGGTCTCCTTACATCATGCCGGGGGTTTCTAAGCCGCTGCCGTCAACCAGACGGCTGTAGCGATAAGGTCTGGGATCGACGATCGGGGTGGCGTCAGTGGCGAGATCGGCGGCCAGCCGTCCGGCACCCGGCCCGATGCCGAAGCCGTGCGCGCTATAGCCGGCTGATAACACCAGCCCGGGCAGTTTTGCCACGGTCGAAATCACCGGAATCGCGTCCGGGGTGCTGTCGATCATGCCGCCCCACGACTGTGCCAGTCGCAGATTAGCCAGCGCCGGATATTCCCGACGCATCGCCGCCAGCCCCTCTTCGACGATATGCGCATCCGCCGCCGGATCGAGAATTCGCATCCGCTCAAAGGGCGACATGCGGTCAAATTCCCAGCGTCCCATCGCTTCCGGACCACGGAAGAACGGGGTAATGCCGAGGTTGAGGGTGAGATTTTTACGCCGGCTTTTAAAGGTCGGATAGAACTGACGGGCATAGCGCAGCCCCTGAGCCCCCGGCTCCAGCCGTCCCCGCCCGGAGACTGACACGGTGTAGCTGCCATCCAGCTGTGGCCGACAGGCGAAGCCCGGCGTGTAGAGCGGCATGGCAATCGCCTGCTCAATCGGCTGGGTGCGGAAGGCGGTGCCGATTACGTTGCCGAGCGGCAGATCGATACCGTGACGACGGCAGAACATCGAAGTCCAGGCACCCGCGGCACAGATTACCCGGCTGGTTTTAATCAGGCCGCGCTCGGTCCAGACGCCGCTGACCCGGCCTGCGGCAATATCCAGCCCACGCACCGCACATTGCTGGAACACCAGCGCGCCGTGCTTCTGCGCTCCCATCACCAGGCCAGGTGCGGCAAGACGCGGTTCGGCATGGCCGTCGGTCGGGGATGAGACACCACCACGCCAGGCGGTGGTGCTGCCAGGCGTCATCGCTTTCGCCTGTTCGGCAGTCAGGATGTCGCTGCGGACACCGTAGCTTTTCGCCATCTGCCCCCACTTCTCCCATGCGGCGATATCCGCTTCAATCCGGGTGGCGTAAACCAGACCGCTGCGGCGAAAACCCAGCTCTTCACCGGTTTCGGCGTTGAGTTCACCCCAGCGTTGCAGGGCATAGATAATCAGCGGCAATTCACGCTCATCACGGTTTTGCTGGCGACACCAGCCCCAGTTGCGGCTCGATTGCTCTGCCCCCACCAGTCCTTTTTCGATTAACACCACCTTCAGTCCCTGTTTTGCCAGCTCCCAGGTGGCGGCAGCCCCGGCGATACCGGCGCCAATCACCACCACATCGGCGGCCTCGGGAAAGTTTGCACTGTCCTGTACATAACGAATCGGTGCAGGCATAGCATTGCTACCTCTGTTATTGGTTATCAGGCCGGGCGCGATCCGGTAAACCGGCCGCCGGCCCTGCTCCGCGCCTCTGCCACCATGGGCAGAGACCTCTGTCAGATGCGCTTCGCTGCGTCTCTACCGCTGTGCGGCGAATGACGTAACGGGGCCTACTCCGCTTTCAGCACCTCTTCATGCTCATCCAGCCAGCCCTGACGCAGTTCCGGTACGGCCCGCTTCAGGCGCTCAAAATAAAGCTCACTGGTCGGCTTATCGTAATCGTTGCGCGCCAGCTGCGTGACGATACGTCCGCTCTTCATCACCACGATTTCATCACACACCGCGCGTACCGCATGCATATCATGGCTGATAAAGATCACTGAGAGACCCAGTTCGCGGCGCAGCTCGCTGATTAAGTCCAGCACCGCTGCGGCCACCACGGTATCCAGTGCCGAGGTCACCTCATCACACAGGATCAAATCCGGCTCAGCTGCCAGTGCGCGCGCCAGATTCACCCGCTGTTTCTGCCCACCGGACAGCGCCCATGGGCGACGCCACAACACGCTGCGCGGCAATTTGACCAGATCCAGCAGCTGCCAGAGCCGCTGTTGCCGGGCCGCACCGCTCAGACCGTGAAACAGGGTCAGCGGCCGCGACAAAATGCGTTCGACGCTGTGCGCCGGATTGAGTGCGGTGTCCGCCATCTGAAACACATACTGAATGCGACGCAGCTCGTTGTCAGGACGTTTTTGCATATCACCGGCAATGTAGTGGCCGTTGAACAGAATATGGCCGTGACTCGGCGCGTTCAGCCCGGCGATGGCGTGTGCCAGCGTGGTTTTACCTGACCCCGATTCGCCAATGATGCCGATTGCCTGCCCCTTCCACAGCTTGAGGTTGATCTCTTCCAGAATGCGTACTTTCGGGTGGCCGTCACTGCCGCGCGGACCGTAACCTGCATTCAGGTCGCGCACCTCCAGCAGTGGCTGAACATCAGCCGCCGCCGGGCACCAGTTGCTGGGCCGCTCTTTCTGTCGTGCCGCATCCATCAGTAACCGGGTGTACTCTGCCTGCGGCGCGCCAATCAGATGGGCGGTGGTGCCGTACTCCGCCATCTGGCCGCGCAGCAGCACCAGAATCCGATCGGCCATCTGCGCCACCACCGCCAGATCGTGGCTGACGTAAATGGCGGTGACACCACGCTGAGCCACCACGCGGCGGAACGCTTTAAGCACCTCCACCTGGGTGGTGACATCCAGCGCGGTGGTCGGTTCGTCGAGGATCACCACGTCCGGATCGCCAATCAGCGCCATCGCCGTCATCAGGCGTTGCAGTTGCCCACCGGAAACCTGATGCGGAAAGCGGTCGCCAATGGTGTCCGGGTCGGGCAGCGCCAGTTCGCGAAACAGGCCAATCGCCTTGGCCTTGGCCGCTTTACGGGTCATGGTGCCGTGGATCACCACTGGCTCGATGACCTGGTCAAGAATCTTCATGCCGGGGTTAAAGGATGCGGCGGCGCTCTGGGCAATATACGAGACTTTATTACCGCGAAAGGCGCGTAGCTGGCCCGGCGACAGGCTGTTGACGTCGGTGCCCGCCACGTGAATATTGCCTTCGGCGATGCGGCAGCCGCTGCGGGCATAGCCCATCAGCGCCATGGCGATGGTGGTTTTTCCCGAGCCGGATTCGCCAATCAGCGCCAGCACTTCGCCTTTCTGAACGGTAAAGTGAATGTCGGAGACCAGATCGATCTCTTCGCCGCGATCGGTCTGCGCGGTAACACGCAGCTTATCCACCGAAATCACCGGCATTGCAGTATGTGGCGTCACGTTCATGCTCCCTCCTTCGCCAGCGTCATCGGACGCATCGCCTGCAGGCTGTCGATAAACAGGTTGGCCCCGATAGTCAGGCTGGCAATCGCCAGCGCCGGCATCAGTACCGCGGGCGAGCCATCAAACAGTCCCTGGATATTTTCGCGCACCAGCGTGCCCCAGTCGGCATACGGTGGCTGAACACCGAGGCCAAGAAAACTCAGGCCGCTCAACAGCAGCACGATGTAGACGAAGCGCAGGCCAAAATCGGTCAGCATCGGGTGCACCATGTTAGGCAGAATGTCATGAATGGCGATGTACCAGCGGCTTTCACCGCGCAGTCGCGAGGCGCGGACGTAATCCATGCTGCGCAGCGTGCTGGCCATGGCGAAAGCGATGCGGAATGCGCCCGGCCAGTAGGTGAAGACCGCAGTCAGGATCAGCATCGGCAGCGACGAACCGAACACCGCGACAATCATCAGCGACAGCACTTTGCCCGGCAGCACCAGCAGCGCATCGTTGACCCGTCCCAGCAGCTCCTCCAGCCAGCGGCCAGCTACCGCCGCCAGCAGCGCCAGCAGCGTACCAATCAGGCTGGCCAGCAACGCGGCGCTGAGTGCCAGACCGATGGAGAACTTCGCGCCATACAGAATGCGGCTCAGCATGTCGCGCCCGAGGTAGTCGGTGCCCAGCAGGTTATCCGGCGTCAGGCCGCCCATCAGCGGTCCACCGCCGATATCATCAATGTTGTGCGGTGCCAGCTGAGTACCGAATGCCGCCATCAGCAGCCAGAACAGTGACATCAGCAGTCCCAGTCGTCCCGACCAGGAGAGCGACTGAAAAAAACGCACCGGAAGCAGGAGTGTATTCATGCGCTTCTCCATTTTGGGTTAAATGCGATGGTCAGAACATCAGCCGCCAGCAGCAGCACCAGATAACAGGCAGCAAACAGCATGACGCAGAGCTGCACCACCGGCAGATCGCGGTTGCTGACCGCGTCTACCAGCTGACTGGCGAGGCCGGGATAGCTGAAGATGGTTTCGATAATGATTACGCCGCCAAACAGATAGGAGAGGCTGAGTGAAATGGCGTTGGCAATTGGCCCGACCGCATTGGGCAGTGCGTGACGGAGCACCGCCCGCAGTGGCGATACGCCCTTCAGCAGCGCCATCTCCAGATAGGGACTGTCGAGCTGATTGATGATTGCCGCCCGCGTCATACGCGCCATCTGCGCCACCAGCACGCAGCACAAGGTCAGCACCGGCAGTGCGTAGGCCTTGAGGTAGCTCAGCAGATCGCTGTCCGGGCTGCCGAACGACATCGCCGACACCCAGTGCAGCTTGACGGCAAAAATCAGTACCGCCACCGTCGCCACCAGAAACTCCGGCACTGCGACCGTCGCCATGGTGCCGATCACCAGCACCCGATCGAGCCGTGAACCACGGTTCATCGCCGCGATGATGCCGATAATCAACGCCAGCGGCACGCAGATCAGGGTGGTGATGGCCGCCAGTTCAAAAGTGGCCGGAATACGCTGCGCCACCAGCTGCGAGACCGGCAGATGGCTGGCAAACGAGGTGCCGAAGTCACCCTGCAGCATCCCAGCCAGCCAGCTGAAGTAGCGCATCAGCAGCGGCTGATCTAAGCCCAGTTGCTGACGTAACGCTGCGACCGTTTCTGGCGTGGCGTTCTGCCCAAGGATCATTTGCGCCGCATCGCCCGGCAGCAGGCTGGTGATAAAAAACACCACCGCCGAGACGATAAGTAAAGTCAGGATGCCGGCCCCCACGCGCCGGGCAATCAGCAGCATCATGTATCGGTTCATCGGCGTACTCCTTATGACGAGCCTGGCCCACCAGGCGTAATTGTTGCTGGCAGTCCGGACACGGACTGCGCGGAACAACCGGAACGTACACGTAGTACGTGTGGATTGTGAGCACTGCCCAGCTTCAGACTGACAAATAAAATCGCCTGACTGGATAGGCGCTAAGCCAGGATCAGGCGGTCAGCCAGGCAAACTCATGGAAGCGATAACCCATCATCATGCCCGACGGCCAGGCCTCCACACCTTTCACCTTTTTGTTGTAACCGTCAGTCGAGCTGATAAAGGTCGGGATAATGGTGCCGCAATGGTCATAAATCAGCGCCTGCATATCGCCATACATCTGCTTGCGCTTCGCCTGATCGCGCTCGCCACGTGCAGCAATCACCAGCTGATCGAACTGTGCGTTCTTCCAGCCTGATTCGTTATTCGGTGCGCTAGAGAGATAAAACTGTGAGAACAGCATGTCGAGCGTCGGACGCGGGTTTATCGAGCCGTATCCCACCGGATCTTTGGTCCAGTGCGAAGACCAGTAACCATCATACGGCACGCGTCGCACTTTGAAGTTGATACCCGCCCCTCGCGCCACCTGCTGAATCAGCTGGCCGCCTTCGTTGGCGCCTTCAATATTCGGGGTGGTAATGATCTCCACCGTCGAACCGGTCATGCCGGCTTTTTTGATGTGGAATTTCGCCTTTTCGACGTCGAGTGGCCGCGGTTTGAGATCGGCGTTGTAGAGCGGATGCCACGGCGGAACCGGCGTGTCATTGCTGACGTCGCCGTAGCCCTGCAGCACGGTTTTGACCAGCATTTCACGCGGTTGCAGGTATTTCATTGCCAGCACGAAATCTTCGTTGCTGCCCGGCTTGACGTCGGTGCGCACAATCAGGTTGGTGTACATGCCCGATTTACTCTCCAGCACGCCGAAGTCAGCGGTGGCCTTGATGCGTTTGCAATCGGCTGCCGACAGGGTGGAGACAATATGCAGATCGCCCGACATCAGCGCATTGACCCGCGCCGCATTGTCGGTAACACCAATCAGCTCAACCTCATCCAGATGCGGTAATCCGGGCTTGTAGTAGTTGGGGTTTTTGCTGCCAATCGAGCGCACGCCCGGCATAAAGGCTTTGCAGATGAACGGGCCGGTACCGATGCCCTTGCTGAAATCTTTGGTGCCATCCTGCACGATCAAAAACGGCGGCGTCGCCAGCATGTAAGGCACATCGAAGTTGGCGCTATTCAGCTCCAGCAGCACCTCATGATCGCCAACTGCGCTGATGGTTTTGAACTGATCGGCCAGCTTGAAAGCGTTGGAGGCGACGGCCGGATCTTTATGGCGGCTGAGCGAGTAGACCACATCTTTGGCGGTAAAGGGTTTGCCGTCGTGGAAGGTAACGCCCTGCCGCAGTTTGATATGCCAGCTGATGCCGTCACTGGACTCCAGCGATTCAGCCAGCGCCGGCTGCGCCATCAGGCTCTTATCCAGCTCGGTCAGGCCGCTGTAAAACATGTACTGGCGGGTGTAGTCGCCGCTGTTGTTACTTTTTGCCGGATCAAGGGTGTCCGTGGCGGAGGCGTTCGACATCGCCGCCCGCAGCTTGCCGCCTTTGACCGGCTTATCATCGGCCAGTGCCGCGCCGGAGAAACCGATCAGGCCGCTGCTCATCACTGCGCCGGCTGAGAGAATTTTCATCAGGCTACGGCGTGACAGCGATCCTTCAGTGATCATTCGCGTCAGTGCCGGATTGACCGCGTCAGGCTCTTTATTATCAAATTTGCTCATCTGTACACCCTCAATAAACCATCAAGCGAACGTGAAGTGACTCTTCCGGTGGCCGGAGGTGGCCTGAACCCGGCGGGAATTTATGACAGGCGATCCTTTGCTTTGTAATAGAGCCCGGCGAGGGGCAAAAACCATGGCTTGCCGTGATAACCGGGCAGCGCTGGCCATGACGCGCGCTGCCAGGGATTTTCAGTCTGTTTTTCGGCCAGCAGATCGGCCATCAGCCGGCCCATCCACACCGACATCTGGGTGCCGTGGCCGCTGTAACCCAGCGAATAGAACAGGCCATCCTGCTCACCGGCATGCGGCAAACGATCGGCCGTCATATCGACCATGCCGCCCCAGCAGTAGGCCAGTGACGTATTGCTGAGCTGAGGAAACATCTGCGTCATGGCCCGACGCAGGATCTCGCCGCTGCGCGAATCGGAGGTCGGGTTGCTGACCGCAAAACGCGCCCGACCGCCGAACACCAACCGACGATCGGCGGTGCTGCGAAAATAGTTACCGATGTTGAGTGACGTGACGTAGGTGCGATCGTGAGGTAACACCTGGCGCAGCAAGTCTTCATCCAGCGTCTCGGTCACCACGATAAAGCTGCCGACCGGCACGATGCGGCGCTGAAACCACGGAAAAGGCCCGACGTTGGAGCAGCCTGTTGCCATCAGTACTTTGTCGGCCAGAATCACGCCCTGATCGGTATGCACCCGATGCTGATAACCACTGAGTCGCTCCAGCCGGGTCACCGGATGATGCGGGTAAATTTTTGCTCCGCTTCGGGCGGCGGCGTTGGCCAGTCCGACGCCAAACTTGCCCATGTGCATCTGTCCGCCGCGTTTTTGCAGCAGGCCACCGTGAAAATCATCGCTGCCGATCTCCTGCCGGACGGCCGCTTTGTCGAGCAGCTCAATCTCCGGGTCCACCGTGCGACGCATCAGCTCGGCGGCTTCACGCAGCCCGGCGAGGTGGGTCGCTTTGCTGGCCAGCTTGAGCTTGCCGCACAGGCGAAAATCGCAGTCGATCCGTTCGTCCCGCACCAGCTGTTCGACGTAGCTGACCGCGTCATCAAAAGCCCGATAGAAGCGACTGGCCTGTTCCAGCCCCTGACTCGCCACCAGCGCGGCAAAGTTATGCGCCACCCCGGTATTGCAGTGCCCGCCATTACGCGACGAGGCCTGACTCATCACCTCGCCACTCTCCAGCAGCACCACGCTGAGGCCGCTGCGCGCCATGCTGAGCGCCGCCGAGACGCCGGTAAAACCACCGCCAATCACCACCACATCCGCCTGTAATGGCAGCGGGTCGCTGGCGGCCCCGCTAAAGGCCGGCGCGGTGGCTTGCCAGAACGATTCCAGTTTCATGGCGCTATCCTCAGAGTCCAACGACGCCTGGCAGGCCGCCGATGTCTTTAATTTCGGTGTACTGGTAGTACGGATTGGCCGGTTCGTGACCGCGGTTGACCCACACTTTGTTTTTGATGCCGAGATCGTGCGCGGTCATCAGGTCGTAGCGGAAACTGGAAGAGACATGGAGGATCTCATCCGGGCGACAGTCGAGCTTCTCCAGCATGTACTCGAAGCCTTTCATCTGCGGCTTGTAAGCCCCCGCCTCTTCTGCGGTGATGGTCATATGGATCGGCGCACCGAGACGCGGCACGTGATGTGGGATCAGGTCGTTCATCGAGTTAGTCAACAGCACCAGCGGAAACGCCTCCGCTACTTTTGCCAGCCCGGCCGGCACGTCGGGATGCGGTCCCCAGCTGGCACAGTCGGTATAAATAAAGTCGCTGTCGGCTTTGTCCCAGCTGACACCCCACTTTTTACAGGTGCGCTGCAGGGCGTTGCTGACCACGTCGTAATAGGGTTTCCAGGCGCCCAGGACCTCATCCAGCCGATAGCTGGAGAATTCGGTAGTGAACGCGTGCATCTGCTGCGGGGCGATGCGGTCGCTGAAGCGACGCTGCGCGGCACCGGCCATGTCGAACAGAATCAGCGTGCCGTAACAGTCGAACGTGATGTATTTCGGTTTAAACAGTGCCATGTAACAACCTCGTCATTGTCAGTTGCGCTTAGAAATCGATGAGTACGCTTTTCTGGCGCTGGCAGGCCTGAAATGCCTGACGCCCTAAATCTTTCCCGATGCCCGATCCCAGGAAGCCACCGGTTGGAATAATGAAATCGCCGGAGCGGCCATAGCGGTTGATCCAGACGGTGCCGGCGTCGATGGCGCGCATCGCCCGCATCGCACGTGGCAGGCTGAGGGTGTGAACCCCCGCGCACAGGCCGTAAGTGTCGTGTGCCGCCAGCGCCAGACCCTGCTCTTCATCGTCGAACGGCTGGATGGTCAGCACCGGACCAAAAATTTCCTGCTGCACTGCCGGATTGTCCCGGCTGACGTGGCTTAGCAAGGTGGGTTGCCAGAACCAGCCGCCGTCGGTATCCGCGAAGCGTTCACCGCCCACCAGCACCTCGGCACCCTGCGCTTTGGCGGCTTCAATCACTGAACAGACCTTGTTGCCCTGACGTTCATCGATCAGCGGCGCATAGCGACTGCCTTCGTGCCAGGTGACGCCAGGAGTCACTTCACGGCACAGCCGCGCCAGCCGTTCAGTCAGTGCATCGGCAATGCCGCGCTGGACGATTAAGCGGGTGCCCGCCACGCAGGCCTGGCCGCCGTTGGCGGTGAAACCCCGCAGAATGCGCTGCGCCAGGATGTCCGGGTCACCGGCATCATCAAACACCAGCTGTGGACTTTTACCGCCAAGTTCCAGCGTGACCGGTTTCATGCCGAACTGCGCCGCATCGCTCATGATGCGCGCGCCGGTCAGGGTGGAGCCGGTGAAGGAGACTTTGCGCACCAGAGGATGTTTCACCAGCGCACTGCCGGTCACCGCACCACTGCCCTGCACGATGTTGAGGATCCCGGCCGGTAAGCCAGCCTGAATCGCCAGCTCGGCCATTCGCACGGTGGAAAACGGGGTCAGTTCAGAAGGTTTGAGCACCACGGCATTACCGGCTGCCAGCGCCGGTCCGCATTTCCATGACGCCATCGACAGCGGGAAATTCCACGGGGTGATGGCCCCAATCACGCCATAGGGTTCGGCCACCAGCATACCGAGACTGCTGTCGCGGGTCGGAAACAGGTCGCCGCTGTATTTGTCGGCGCATTCGGCATAAAAGCGAATCGCTTCGGCGGTGAACGGAATTTCGTGCAGTACCACATCACTGATTGGCCGGGTCGACCCGAGCGCTTCGAGCTGAGCCAGCAGCGGGTCCTGCTCGATCAGATCGGCCCAGCGCCGTAATACCCGACCGCGCTCACGCGGCGCACAGCCGGACCAGCCGCTGGTTTTCAGCGCCTGATGAGCCACGGTCACGGCATGGTCGACATCCTGCGGCGTGGCGTCATGCAGCGTGGCGTATACCTTGCCGTCGGAGGGACGCTTCACCGCAAAGGGCGCGCCCTGGCTCTGAAGATGCTGGCCGCCAATATAATGACCAACCGGAAGGGAAACTTTTTCAGGGTCGAAACTTAACATGGAAGAATCCTTATTTGTTACACCCGTCATTCGCTGGCTTATTAGCGTTTTAAACGTCACTTAGTTATCGCGTTAATAAGCTAATGCAGAAAGTATGCCAGCCGGGCAAAAAATAAAAATGCGTTTAAAACAGCGCAAAAAAATTTTCTGCCGTATTGGCGGAGGAATTTTTGCGGAATTGCCGAACAATTAAACAGATGATTTACTTCACAAAATTTATGCACTCTGCGGGTGCAACGCGCACGGAAATTGCACCATTACGGGTATCGCTGAGTCAGCGTTGCACCCGACGACAGAATTTCGCCTTCAATTTATCGACACAGTTCACATCATTGATAAATTTCCAGCTTTTTCAGAGTGCAGATAAATCAGAGCGCAGATAAATAAGTCAGCCGGTGAGAAAACATTCAGCAAAAAAAACGCCAGCCCGAAATGCAGGCTGACGCGTTTTTATTCACTGCTTATTCAGAGGCTGCCGATATGAAATGTTTTTTGTTCCAGGTACTCATCAATTCCATATCGCGAACCTTCCCGGCCAATGCCGGATAATTTCACCCCGCCAAACGGTGCCACTTCTAATGAAATTGCCCCGGTATTGAAGCCGACCATGCCGAACTCCAGCGCTTCCGCCACCCGCCACGCCCGGCGGATATTTTCAGTGAAGAAGTAGGCTCCCAGCCCATACGGCGTGTCATTAGCCATCGCAATTGCCTGCTCTTCATCATCAAAAATAAACAGCGGCGCGACCGGGCCGAAGGTTTCTTCATGGGCGATACGCATGCTACTGGTCACGTTACCCAGCACCGTCGGTTCAACAAAGGTACCGTTGTTGCGGCTGATCCCGCCGGTCAGCAGCGTGGCACCCTGACTCAGAGCATCGTCGATGTGTCCGTTCACTTTCTCTACTGCCCGGTTGTTGATCAGCGGGCCAATGGTGGTGCCTGGCGTAAAGCCATCACCGACTTTCAGGGTGGCGACCGCCTCCAGCAGTCTGGCGCTAAAGCGTGGATAGATGTCGCGCTGCACCAGAATCCGGTTGGCGCAGACGCAGGTCTGGCCGGCATTGCGGAACTTGCTGACCATCACCCCGGCCACCGCTATCTCAATATCGGCATCGTCAAATACGATCAACGGGGCATTGCCGCCCAGCTCAAGGCTCAGGCGTTTGATGCTGTCAGCGCTTTGCTGCATCAGCAGTTGTCCGACCCGGGTAGAGCCGGTAAAGGAGATTTTGCGCACCGTGCGGCTGGCAGTCAGCGCTTCACCGATTTCGGTCGGCAGACCGGTAAGCACCTGCAGCACGCCAGACGGGAAGCCGGCACGCTCCGCCAGTACCGCCAGCGCCAGCGCTGAGAGCGGCGTCAGTTCAGACGGTTTGACTATGATCGGGCAGCCAGCGGCCAGCGCGGGGGCGACTTTGCGGGTGATCATCGCAATCGGGAAATTCCACGGCGTAATGGCGGCTGCCACGCCGACCGGCTGTTTCAGCACCAGAATACGGCGGTCATCGCTGGGGGCCGGAATGGTGTCGCCATAGATGCGGCGCGCCTCTTCAGCGAACCATTTAACAAAGCTGGCACCGTACAGCACCTCACCTTTGGCTTCTGCCAGCGGTTTGCCCTGCTCGGCGGTCATGATAATCGCCAGATCGTCGGCATGATCAATAATCAGCTGGTGCCATTTTTCCAGCAGCGCCGCACGCGTGGCATTGGGCGTCTTTCCCCAGGCAATGCGGACCGATTCGGCATGCGCAATCGCCTGCTCAGTCTCGGTTTTTCCCAGCGCTGGAATAGTGGCGATGGTTTCGCCAGTGGCAGGATCGGTAACCGGCAGTGTGACGCCCTGCTGTGCGCCCTGCCAGCGTCCGGCGAACAACGCCTGCTGGCGCAGTAGATCGCTATCTTTCAGTTGTAGTCGCGACATAACATCCCCTTGTGAACGGCTGATTCCACTTTATCGCGGCGGGTCAGCGCAGGATGTTGTTGTCAGAGAGGAGAAAGTGTCGGAAAGGAATTTTTCGCCGCGAAAAGAAATTTTATGCCGTGCGGCGAAATGCGCACCCCAGCGGATGCGCATCAGGGTTAAATCTGGAAGTCGATTACCGGTTCATCTTCATTACCGTAGGAGAGTGCCTGACGTTTGATCTCTTCCAGTGACAGGTTAGCGTTGCACAATTCAAGGAATTGCCAGACATAGTTACGCTGTAGTTGCCCGCGCTTGAGGCCGAGCCAGACGGTGCTGGCATCGAACAGGTGCGTCGCCTCGACCCGGACCAGGTCATCGTTCTCTTCGGTTTCGCATGCCTGATCGGCCAGTATCCCGACGCCTAAACCGAGTTTAACGTAGGTTTTCACCACGTCGGAGTCCTGTGCGCTGAGCACAATATCGGGTTTCAGTCCGGCCGACTGGAAAGCCCGATCGACGCGTGACCGTCCGGTGATCCCCTGACGATAGGTGATCAGCGGATAGCGGCTGAGGGTACTGAGCGATACCGGCTGATTCTGCACCAGCTCATGCTCTTTCGGCACCAGTAAAGCGTGGTGCCAGCTGAACCACGGGAACGCCGCCAGGCTGCTGTTATTGACCAGCATTTCACTGGCAATGCCGATATCCGCCTCACCCGCCAGCAGCATGCTGACAATTTCCTGCGGCGAACCCTGATTCAGTTCCAGCCGGACGTTGGGATAGAGCTGACGGAACGCCTTAATGATTTTCGGCAGGCTGTAGCGCGCCTGGGTGTGGGTGGTAGCGATAGTCAGTATGCCGCTGGTTTCATTGGTAAAAACATCGGCCAGCCGACGCACTTTGCCGGCCTCATCGAGAATGCGCTCGGCGATGGTCAGTAATGCTTTTCCTGGCTCCGTCATGCCCAGCAGGCGTTTGCCACGCCGGATAAAAATTTCGACGCCCAGTTCATCTTCAAGGTCACGAATATGCCTGCTCACACCCGACTGGGACGTAAATAGCGTATTGGCGACTTCCGTTAAATTAAATTCACAGCGTGCCGCCTCGCGGATGATTTTAAGTTGCTGGAAATTCACGGTATTTACCTCCCTTTACGTAATCTGATTTGTTGATGGTAAGAACTATTATTGATAACAGGAAATACTAAAAAAGTTACTTATATGACAATAGGGAATAAAGGGGTGGGATTGAGGGGGGCGTGTTCGCTGCGCGAACGGGGCTGCAGAGGGTTTCGTTTGCCGGCTGGCAGCGGGCTGGGTGTTCGCTGTGAGAACGGGGCTATGAGCAGGTTTCGTTCGCCAGCAGGCAGCGGGTATGCACTGAGCGGGTTTCGCCCGCCTGGCCCTGGGTTCGCTGCGCGAACGGGCTATGAGCAGGTTTCGTTCGCCGGCTGGCTGCGGGCTGGGTGTTCGCTGCGAGAACGGGGCTATGAGCAGGTTTCGTTCGCCAGCAGGCAGCGGGTATGCACTGAGCGGGTTTCGCCCGCCTGGCCCTGGGTTCGCTGCGCGAACGGGCTATGAGCAGGTTTCGTTCGCCGGCTGGCTGCGGCAGTTTCAGTTTCGCCGCTGCCGGCGACCGACAAGGGGGCGCCAGTCGCCGCGCCCCCTTGACCCCGGGCTCCGGCCTGCTTCACCGCCGCTTCGCGGTCCCTTCGCCTCTTCCGGATTTCTCACGGACCGTCGGGACGCGCCATCCCTGGCACGACCCCGACTCTTCGCGACCTCCCTGTCGCTCGTCCTGAAATCCCTCATCGGCTCAGCGCTTCAGATGGCCTCCCTAACCCCTCGCTGTGATTTTTATGTTTCTTTATGGGTGCTTCGTTGCTGTGATGAGTGAACACTATAAGTGTCAATGTTTCTTTCACGTTAAGAGGCGTTAACCGTCAGGAAAAAGAAAGTATCCATACAGCCACCAGATGTAATCCCTGCCACCAGACACCAGGCAAAACCAGTCCATATACAAGTCAGAGAGATTACAGGCGGGGGATTTACCAGAGGCGTCCGCAGCGCTGAGGAACAACCGGAGGCCAGGAGAGCCGACAGGAGGTCGGCGAAAGGACGGATCGCGCCACGGATGGCGCGTCCGGCCGGTCCGTCGGCCGCAGGGAATGACGAAGGGACCGCGCACAGCGTGGCGCGCAGGCCGCCGGACGCCGGGATTGTTAAGGGGCGGGCGGCCGCCCCTTGACGCGTCCGCCTGCTCAGGCAACCTGAAACTCCCCATCGCCTGGCGGGCGAAACCTCACTCAATGTCAGACCGCAGCAGGTCTAACTAACCCACCAGACACCAGGCAAAACCAGTCCATATACAAGACAGAGAGATTACAGACGGGGATTTACCAGAGGCGTCCGCAGCGCTGAGGAACAACCGGAGGCCAGGAGAGCCGACAGGAGGTCGGCGAAAGGACGGATCGTGCCACGGATGGCGCGTCCGGCCGGTCCGTCGGCCGCAGGGAATGACGAAGGCACCGCGCGCAGCGTGGCGCGCAGGCCGCCGGACGCCGGGATTGTTAAGGGGCGGGCGTCCGCCCCTTGACGCGTCCGCCTGCTCAGGCAACCTGAAACTCCCCATCGCCTGGCGGGCGAAACCCGCTCAGTGTCAGACCGCAGCAGGTCTAACTAACCCACCAGCCACCAGGCAAAACCAGTCCATATACAAGTCAGAGAGATTACAGACGAGGATTTTACCAGAGGCGTCCGCAGCGCTGAGGAACAACCGGAGGCCAGGAGAGCCGACAGGAGGTCGGCGAAAGGACGGATCGTGCCACGGATGGCGCGTCCGGCCGGTCCGTCGGCCGCAGGGAGTGACGAAGGCACCGCGCGCAGCGTGGCGCGCAGGCCGCCGGACGCCGGGATTGTTAAGGGGCGGGCGTCCGCCCCTTGACGCGTCCGCCTGCTCAGGCAACCTGAAACTCCCCACCGCCCGGCGGGCGTAACCTCACTCAATGTCAGACCGCAGCAGGTCTAAATAACCCCCTGGGCACCAGCCAAAATCAGTCCATCTACAAGAAAGAGGATTTACAGACGGGGATTTTAGCAGAGGCGTCCGCAGCGCTGAGGAACAACCGGAGGCCAGGAGAGCCGACAGGAGGTCGGCGAAAGGACGGATCGTGCCAGGGATGGCGCGTCCGGCCGGTCCGTCGGCCGCAGGGAGTGACGAAGGCACCGCGCGCAGCGTGGCGCGCAGGCCGCCGGACGCCGGGATTGTTAAGGGGCGGGCGTCCGCCCCTTGACGCGTCCGCCTGCTCAGGCAACCTGAAACTCCCCATCGCCTGGCGGGCGAAACCCGCTCAATGTCAGTCCGCAGCAAGCGAAACCCGCTCAATATCAGACCGCAGCAAGCGTAACCTGCCCCATTAACTCACCAACATCAACTCACGCTCTTCGCTCATCGGCTTATTCAGCAGCGACAGCAGAATATTTTTTACTGCCTGCGCCGACGGCGACAACGGTAAACGGGCGGAGATATTCAGCGACAGCGGCAGGCTGAGTGACGGACTGTTGATCCGCGCCATCCAGGCATTGGTTGAGCCAACCAGCGAACGTGCGGCGGATTCCGGCAACACCGTGACGCCCATACCGCTGGAGATTGCCGCCGTCAACGTAGAGATCGATTCGATTTCGCCGATGATACGTGCACTCAGGCGACGCAGTGAAAACGCCTCATCGACACGTTTGCGCACTGCACTGTAGTCGCGCGGCAGGAACAGGCTCATCTGTGCCACATCAGCCAGATCGACACTGGCACCCGGACAGTCGGTGGCACCGACCAGATACAGCTCCTCTTTCATCAGCGCCATGCTGTTAATTCCGGCGGTCGGCGCACGATCGTACAACACCGCCATATCCAGCTGACCGTTCATCACTTTCTCATTCAGCGAACTGCCGCTGTTTTCATGCAGATAAACCAGCACTTCCGGGAACTGATCGCGTACCGTCTGCAACAGCGGCATGGTCAGCGATGACGCCGCCGTACCCGGTGCCAGCCCAATCGAAACCTGACCGCTTAACACCTGGCCAGCATTGATCACCGCGGTTTGTGCCTGCTCACACTGGCGCAGGATGGTCCGTGCATGCGAGTAAAGAATCTTACCGGCTTCGGTCGGTGTGACGCCGCGCTTGGTGCGAATCAACAGTTGTTGATCCAGTTCGTTCTCCAGCGTCGCAACCTGCTGACTCAGCGCAGGCTGGGCGATGTGCAGCACTTCTGCCGCCTGAGTCAGACTGCCGATATCGACGATTTTAACAAAGTACTTCAGTCGTCTTAAATTCATCTTGCCTCCGTCACTAACCCCGAATAGCTAAATTGGTCTGAGCCAACCGCGTTGTTGCTAAGGAAATTGCAAGATGCAGGCCAGGTTTCATCCGGGCAGCCATCAGCCCAACCAGAATTTTCCTAACGCGCCGGAAAATAAGCGTTTCTGATTACCTCATAAGAGTTAATAAGCGGCGGCGATAGGCTGTCCGGCGACGAAACGGCCAGTCACGCACCGCGATAGTGCAGACGCTGCGAGTCAGGCGTGCATAAAAGTGATGACCTGCAGATCCGTTTTAGTGCAGCGGTAAGCGGATAAGGCACGCACAGCCTGGCTTCAGGCGCTGGCGTGGCGGCTCAGCGTGTAAGCGTTATCAGTGGGATTTCTTATCGTTGGCGGGAATTCGCCGGGAATTCGGCGGGATCGGACTGAACATTGCCCTCTCTGCCAGGCAGCAGAGAGGGCAATGCATGCGCCAGGGTCCGGCGGCGCAGTACCGGTGGCAAATCAGCGTTTTTTACGGTTGCGATGCATATCAATCGAGACCGCAGCGACAATGATGATCCCTTTGATGATGTCCTGAATATAGGCATCGACACCGACAAAGGTGAATCCGCTTTTAATCAGGCCGAGGATCACTGCACCGATTAGCGTACCGGTGATGCGGCCGACGCCGCCCATCAGGCTGCTGCCACCGATTACGGCTGCGGCAATCGCATCCAGCTCATAGGACATCCCCATGCTCGACTGTCCGCTGCTGACACGGGCCGCCAGCACCACACCGGCCAGGCCAGAGAGCGCACCGGCAATGGTATAGACGATGATCAGGTACTTATTAACCTTGATACCCGAGACTTTGGCGGAGGTCATGTTACCGCCGATGGCGTAAACATATTTACCGTAGCGGGTATGCTTCAGGGCGATATGAAACAGCAGCGCCACCACCAGGAAAATCACCACCGGCATCGCGCCTTGGCCGATAGAGGTAAAGCCATCGGAGAGGAAGCTGATCGGGTTACCCTGAGTGTAATACTGTGCCAGACCGCGCGCCGACACCATCATGCCGAGAGTGGCAATAAACGGCGGGATACCGGTGCGGGTGATCAACACGCCATTCACCAGACCACACAGCAAGCCGACCCCGATACCGGCGGCGATCGGGATCACCGCCGGCATATTCACCAGCGACGGATACATCGGCGACAGGCTGTCCGAGGTTTGCGCCAGGCTGGCGGCGACGACGGCCGTCAGGGCGATAACCGACCCGGATGAAAGGTCGATACCGGTGGTAATGATCACCTGGGTCACGCCTACCGCGATAATCCCGATAATCGCCACCTGCAACACAATCAGGATCAGACGGTTGGTGTTGAGCAGGAAAGACTGGTCACGCACGTACCAGCCGAACATTTCAAAAATTAACGCTATCCCCACCATCACCACAAAAATGCCGGTATCTTTCGGCAATTTGTGACGCAGACTGGCGAAAAAGGAGGGGTGCTGCGGAGCTGCCGGGGTGGCAGTGGCTTTCATATTGCTCATAGTTGTCTCGCGCCTCACTCGGATGCCAACGACAGAATGGTTTCCTGATCGGCTTCTTCTTTATCGAGGATGCCGGTTATACGCCCGCCGTGCATCACCATTACCCGGTCGCTCATGCCGAGAATTTCCGGCAATTCAGACGACACCATAATGATGGCTACGCCACGGTTGGCGAGTTCACTGATTAAGCGGTAAATCTCCGCTTTTGCCCCGACGTCGATACCGCGCGTCGGTTCATCCAGAATCAGGATCTTGGGTTGCGCCAGCAGCCAGCGGGCAATCAATACCTTTTGCTGATTGCCGCCGCTGAGGTTGTTGATGATCTGATCCATGGTCGGGGTTTTGATGTTGAGTCGCCGGATTTGATCCATGCAGTCCTGCGCCATCTTCACATGGCTGACAAAACCGCTTTTCCCGCTGTACTCCGGCATGTTGACGATGCTCATGTTCTCCATCACCGATAGCACCAGAAACAGCCCGGACTTTTTGCGATCCTCGGTGAGAAACGCCATCCCCTTCTCAATCGCGGTGGACGGCGAGTCGATATTGACCGGCACACCATCAATTAAAATTTCACCGCTATCGAAGCTTTCCATGCCGAACAGGCTTTCCATCACCTCGCTGCGGCCCGCGCCTACCAGACCGGCCACGCCGAGGATCTCGCCACGGCGAACGCTGAAGTTGATATCGGTGAAGCGGTCTTTACAGCTCAGATTACGAACCGTCAGCACATCTTCGCCGATATCGTTGTTGAATTTCGGGAACAGCTGGGTCAGTTCACGCCCGACCATCTGGGTGATTAATGACTGGCGGGTGTATTTCGCCGTCTGGTCGCTGCCAATCCAGCTGCCGTCGCGGAAAATACTCACTTCGTCGGTGATGGCGAAAATCTCATCCATCTTGTGACTGATATAAATGATGGCTTTGCCCTGCTCACGCAGGTCACGGATGATGGTGAACAGATGCGCAACTTCCGTTTCAGTTAACGCGGAGGTGGGCTCATCCATAATGACGATGTCGGAATCCCACGAAACGGCTTTGGCAATTTCCACCATCTGCTGCGATGCGATACTCAGATCGCCGACCATACGATCGGCTTTCAGGCGGATGTTCAGTCGGTTCAGCAGCGTCTGCGTCATCTGATTCAGGCGGGCGTGATCGACAAAGCCAAACTTCATCGGTTCACGACCCAGCCAGATATTCTCGGCCACCGTCATGTACGGCACCAGATTCAGTTCCTGGTGGATCATCGAGACACCGGAACGCAAGGCATCCATAGTGTCCTGAAACTGCACCGGCTCCCCTTTAATGCGGATGGTGCCCTTATCGGGACGATACATCCCGATAAGGCACTTCATTAAAGTGGATTTGCCCGCGCCATTTTCGCCCATCAAGGCATGTACCGTTCCCGGACGCACCCGCAACGAGACGTTGTCGAGTGCCTTCACCCCAGGGAAGAACTTGCTGATGCCTTCGGCTTCAAGCGCAAAAGCGGTCATACATCACCTCCGTACAGCTGGGTCGGGAACGATTATTTCAGATTACGCTGGGTAAACTGGTCCATATTTTCTTTGGTAATCAACTGGTAAGGGATATTGATAACTTTCTGTACTTTTTCGCCCTTCGCCAGTTTCACCGCAGCCTGAACCGCGCCTTCACCCTGGCCCTGCGCATCCTGGAACACGGTGGCGATCATCTTGCCCTGCTTCAGCATCTGCAGCGCATCTGGCGTGCCGTCGACGCCAGCAATCAGGATTTTGTCCGGATTCTTGCCCAGCGCCTGTAAGGCACCGATTGCCATTTCATCGTTGTTCGAGGCGATGGCGTTGATGTCGTTGCCAGCGGTCATCCAGTTGCTGACCACATCCACCGCGTCGTTACGCATGAATTTTGCGGTCTGCTTCTGCACGATTTTGATGCCGGGGAATTTTGCGGCGACTTCTTCTACCCCTTTGGTGCGGTCACGGGTCGATTCATTCGCCAGGTCGCCCATCAGAATGGCGACGTTGCCTTTGCCGTTCATCGCTTTGGCGAGTGCTTCCATTTGTAAACGTCCGGCCAGTTCGGAATCGGAACCGACGTAGGCCATTTTGTCGGTCAGCTCAGCCTGTGGACGACGGTTAACGAAGATCAGCGGGATACCGGCTTTACTGGCCTGATCCATAATCGGCTTCACCGCGTTGGTGTCGACCGGGTTGACGATGATGGCGTCAACGCCCTGACCGATGAAGGTCTGAACCTGTTGCAGCTGCTGTGAAACGTCACCTTTGGCATCTTCTACCTGACCTTTAACGCCATCTTTCTGCATCTCTTTCTGCATTGAGGTGCGCAGGATGGTCAGAAAGTTGTCGTCAAACAGTGCCATAGAGACACCAACCGAGAGATCTTTTGCCATGACGGCGGCAGGCAACATGCAGGCTAACAGTGAGGCGACAATCGTTTTTTTAATGTTCATAGGAACCCTTCTTATTTGTTAACTTGCTCAGTGGCTGACACTGCGAATGAAAAATATCTTTTACATTCATCCAGCCGGGCTGGCGTCTGTTTCGGTAAATTTGAGGTAAGACTTCCGCTTCTGGCTATTTTTGTGACCGACCACTCCTTTTCACAATCACTTGATTCACAAACAATTAATTTCAAAATGACGTTTTACTTTTTCAGAAAGGTTGCGTCCGTGATGATAAGCAGTTTATTTATTCCATATAATCACGTTTTGAAATTTTTATCATAAAAGCACTGAAATGATTGTTTTAACATCGCCAAATAACAAAACTTTGACACGCATCTAACATCTGTGGAGAAATGCCTTTAAATTGAGATCCTGTTGGCAGTTTGAAAAGTCACCTAAAACCCTAAAAAAACGCCGATCCGCTGCTTTTACGAGCATCTGAACGCAATTCATCAAAGAGAGCTTTGACAAGCTGAACCCGCGCCGCTAATATTCGCCCCGTTCCAGCAATTCCTCTGTAGTTCAGTCGGTAGAACGGCGGACTGTTAATCCGTATGTCACTGGTTCGAGTCCAGTCAGAGGAGCCAGAATTAGAAAAGCCCGCTCAGGGAAACCTGAGCGGGCTTTTTGCTGTTGTCTTTTTATGGCGGCAGCGTGTCGCAGCCGTGCTGCTTCATCAGCGCCTGCGCGGCATAGCCGGACAGGCGCGGTGGTGATTACTTCAGCGCAATCCGCACGATTTCGTCAGTGCCTTTGGTAGACGAGTCCTTATTAAACTCGGCCTTCAGGGTGACGTACAGCGTGGCGTTATCCGGTCCAATCAGCAGGCTGTTAGGGTTTTTATCAAACGACCAGCTCTTTTTCACCGCGTAGGTGGTGGCGTCCAGTTGCAGCACTTTTTTCGATTCACGCTGACTGATGTAGAGTTCATTTCGCTGCGGGTTGAACTTAATGCCCAGCGCATCGCCTTCGATACGTTTGATCACCTTCCCGCTCCGTTCGTCGAACACCAGCGTGGTTTTGGCTTTGGAATCGTCAGTGACAAACAGACGGCCGGTAGCCGGATCTTCCGCCATATTAAGGAAAAGGTACTCTTTGCCATCACCCGCGGTCAGGCGTTTTTCGATTTTGTGACTGCGCGGATTGATGACCAGGATTTCGCCGGAACCGTTGGCGGCATAAATACGTTCGGTCAGCGGGGAATAGATGATGCCGGTGACCCATTTACCGGCATTTTTAATCTCGGTTTTCAGCTTAAAGGTTTTGGTATCCACCACCGAGATATAGCCAGGATCGGCGACCCGGCCGACGTATAACTCGTTGCCGTGCCACAGCACTTCACGCGCACCGGCAGGATAACCCTCTTTGCTGATCTTGCCGGGGAATACCAGCCGCTGCAGCACTTTGCCGCTCTGCGCATCCACTTTGGAGAGCGCGCCATCCAGCGAGTTGGTGGTATAGAACACGCTGCCCTGCTGATCGATGGCGGTACCGAAATTTTTCAGGTCGGTATGGGTTTCGCCTTTGGTATCCAGCGTGGCTGGATCGAGGCGATAGATCATGCCGCCATTCACATCCTTAAACGCCTGAGCACTGGCAACAAACAGCGCTTTGGACGCCGGCGAATAGGCCATCTCGTACAGACCCTCTCCCAGCGCGCGTTGCGTTATCGCCGTATCAACCGGTTTTGCTGCTTCAGCAGCAGGCGCGTCAACTTTTTTGGCCGGCGCCTGACAGGCGGTCAGGCTAAAGGCCGCGGCAACAGCCAGGGCAACAGCGGCTTTGCGCGGACTAAACAACGATTTCATGCTGAACTCCATCAAGGGATGAATCGCGCCGGTCCAGTGTGGCCGCGCGGAAGAATGAGAATCATACGCATTAACAACCGGTAATCAACTTAACCGGCAGATTGCGGCCCGCATTTCCCGCTTGATTGATGTCCGATTCGGCTTTTGTTGCCGCTATTTAGCATCAGTCGCCCCTTTTTACAGCCCTGAAAACCTGTAAACATCCGTTACTATCCGGATTAAAATGCTTTTATCTGTTTGATTATCAAAACCTTTACATCTTCTTACACTTGGTGTTGATTCATTCCGAAAAAATATAAAGCAAATGATTATCATTGGCATTCGCAAATCATCATTCCCTGCTGATTTCACCAGGGTAAAGGCGCGCGAAGCTCACTGAAAAAGCGTAACGGCTTAAAAATAATAATCATTGCTTACGGAAACTATTATGTCTTTAAACGGCATGGAATCAGGCTTCAGGAAAACCTTTCGCGTTTCGTTGCTGGCAGTGGCGGTACCGGCGCTGTTCACTCCCCGGCTGGCACAGGCGGCTGAGGAGTCACAGCAGGATCTGGTGGTGAAGGCCGCCCCCGACGATGACAACCGCAGCTCTGAGCAGGACTATGCTGTTCAGACCACCCGGGCTGGTACAAAACTGCTGTTAACGCCGCGAGACGTCCCGCAATCGGTCAGCGTAGTGACCCAGCAGCGGATGAAAGATCAGGATCTGCAATCGGTTAACGATGTTCTGACCAATGCCACCGGTATCTCGACTAATCTGATCGACAGTGAACGTTCTGAATACTATTCGCGCGGCTTTAAGGTGAGTAATTTCACCTACGACGGCATCCCCACTTCGGTCAACGATGCGTGGAACTACGGCGATGCGGCCTCTGATACGGCGATTTACGATCGCATCGAAATCGTCCGTGGCGCTACCGGGCTGATGAGCGGAGCAGGCAGCCCTGCCGCCTCGATTAATATGGTACGTAAACATGCCGACAGTAAAACCTTCACCGGTACGCTGGATGCCAGCTACGGCAGCTGGAATAAGCAGCGTTATGTGGCGGATCTCTCAGCCCCGCTAAACAGTGATGGCAGCCTGCGCGGCCGGGTCGTCACCGGCTATACCGATCAGGACAGCTGGCTGGACCGCTATCATAAAACCAAAAAGTTTGTTTATGGCGTTATCGATGCCGACCTGAGCGAACGAACTACCCTGTCGCTGGGTTACGATTATGAAGATAACAACACCGGCAATCCCACCTGGGGCGGTCTGCCGATGTTTTACAGCAACAACGCTACCACCCACTACGATCGCAGCCTGAATTCAGCGGCCAACTGGGCGCGTTACAACACCAATGCCCGCAAAGTTTTCGCCGATATCGATCACAACTTTGATAACGGCTGGAACGTTCACTTTAACGGGACCCACGCCGAGAATACCTTCAGCGATAAGCTGCTCTACGTAATGGGCAGTGCCGATCAGGATAGCGGCGAAGGCACCACCGGTTTCGGCAGCATGGACCGCGGAAAGCGTAAGGTGGATTCCTTCGATGGTTTCGCCAGCGGTCCGTTTGCGCTGTTGGGCCGTCAGCACCTGTTGATGGCGGGCATCAGCTACAGCCGCCAGCATAACGCGACCTGGAGTCAGGATGGGGTCAGCAATGCCGGGGCAGGCGAAATCACCGCTGAAGATATGGGCATCTTCAACAACAGCTGGAGTGGCAATATTGCCGAACCTGAATGGCAGGGCTGGTATCTCAATGCGAACGACACCATCCGTCAGAAATCGGCTTATAGTGCAGCACGCTTCTCGCTGACCGATCCGCTGTCGTTGATTATTGGCGCGCGTTATACCCAATGGAGCACCGAGGGCAGCAGCGGAGATATGACCAAAAACAACACCACGCCTTATGCTGGCCTGGTGTACGACATCAACGATACCTGGTCCGCGTATGGCAGCTATACCGCGATCTTCCTGCCGCAAACCTATCGCGATACCCGCGGGAAATATCTGGCGCCGGTCACCGGTAAAAGCTACGAGACCGGACTGAAATCGGCGTGGTACGACGGCCGGCTGACTGCAACCGTCGCGATCTTCCGCATTGAGCAGGACAACGTGGGTCAGGCGCTTGACGGGGTGTATCTCAGCGGCAGCGAGCAGGCTTATGCGCCGGCGAAAGGCGCAGTAAGTAAAGGTGCCGAGTTCGAACTGAACGGAGCGTTGACCGATAATCTGCAGCTGACCTTTGGCGCAACCCGCTATGTCGCACGGGACAAGAGTGGCCGCTTCAACAGCTATCAGCCGCAAACGTCCTTTAAATTCTTCACCCGCTACCAGTTGCCAATGCTGCCCGATCTGACGCTCGGCGGCGGCCTTAACTGGCAGAACCGGGTGTTCGAAGATTCCACCAACGCCAGCGGCGATAGCGTGCGCGTTTACCAGGGCAGCTATCCGCTGGCCTCGCTGTTTGCCCGTTATCAGATTAACCGGCAGGTTGCGCTGCAGGCTAACGTCGATAATCTGTTTGATCGCGAGTACTACAGCTATATGAACAGCTACGTTTACGGTGAGCCGCGCAACATCAACGTCAGCGTTTCCTGGCAGTTCTGATCCGTCGGAGTAGATACGCGCGTTGCCTGGTTTGCAGGTTTAAAAACGGCCGCAGCGCATCAGGCTGCGGCGGTTCTGGCGTCAGGGTTGCTGTTTACAGCGTCAAAAAGTTACAAAAGAGCACGTTAAGGGGTAAAACCCGCTGCAATGCGCATCATTCCCGCGCGGGTCTCGCCCTGCCCCTGACTGCTGCAGGGAAGCATTATCTCTGCTGTGTTAACTGCGGAATATCACCCAGCGCGGCAATTGCCCGATCGCTATAACCGGCCTGCTGGAGCGGCTGCACAACTTCAGCAGCCAGATCCGGCACGTAGCCAATCAATACCTCGCCCGCAGGCTGCAGGGTCACTTCATCTAACGCGGCGGGTAACAACACTGACTCCGCCCGCCCGATTTCCACCGTGACGCCATTAGCCGTTACCGTTAGCGGCTCACCGAGGTTAGAGAGAATGCGCGCGCGATTGAAACTCAGGCGTTGTGGCTGGCTAAACTGCCAGCGTTCCAGCGCAAAATAGGGCCCGGCACAGCAAAACAGTCGGGTCAGATCCGCGCTATTCAACGCCAGACCGGGCTGAGGTTCACAGCGCAGTTCCGGCCGCAGCTCCTGTAACAGCGCATCAATATTCTTCTCCCACTCCGCCTGGCTCAGACGCGAGCCGTCTTCCATTTTCCACGGCATGGCGTGCTGCTGAATGTCGGAGGTCTGTTCGATTTCATAGATCAGCGTGTCGGGACCAAAGCTGTGCAGCATCCCGCCGGGAACGTAAAAAGTATCACCGGTTTTTACCGCCACCCGATGCATCACCGCATCGTAATCCTCTGCCAGCAGCGCCGCTTTGAGCCGATCATTATTCACACCCGCGCGCACCCCTAACAGACAGGTGGCATCCGGCGCCGCCGACAGAATATGCCAGGCTTCGGTTTTGCCATTCGGCTGCTGCTCCAGCCGCTGTGCCGCTTCATCATTGGCGTGCAGATGCACCGGCAGCATTCCGCTGCCATCAATAAATTTGCTCAGCAGCGGGAAGTGCGGACCGCGCCAGCCGGGTGCGACGATTTCATCGGGATAACGGGTGATCAACTCGCGCAGGCTGGTGCCCGCCAGCTCGCCGTTGGTTACTGAGGCGATCATGCCGTCGACATCGCTGATCTCCCAGGTTTCGGCCACCCGTGAGTCCGGCAGTCCAGCCTTACTCAGTTGCTGCCTGATGCGCTGACCGCCAAAAATATGGCTGGCGATTGGCGTGGTCAGCTTCAATGGATACGCTTTCATCATTCCCCCTTAGCCTTAATCAGATCACTGCGACACCACCGGTAACCGCAATGGTCGCGCCGGAGATATAGCTCGCTTCGTCACTGGCCAGCATCACCCAGGATGAAGCCAGCTGCGCCGGCTGCCCCATACGCTGCAACGGCACTTCACCGCCAAAGCTTTCCACCTGCTCGGGTGGCATGGTGGCCGGAATTAACGGTGTCCAGATGGGGCCAGGCGCCACGGCGTTGGCGCGAAAGCCTCTATCCGCCAGCAGCGCAGCCAGGCTGCCTGAGAAGTTAACGATTGCCGCCTTCGTAGCCGAATAAGCGATCAGCTTCGGCTTAGGCTGAATCGTTACTGTTTACGACAGTAAGTCTAGCAGCCCTTACTAAAGCGCAAGGACGATGACGTGGTGTAACAGTTTGAGTGGTCAACTATTTTAGTGCTAAGCGTGACTGCGCCGGGCAAAATTGAACGGCTTGAGTGCCAAACTGATTACGCTTTCTGCAATCGCGCGCAAAGGGTTAAAAAGGCCATTGCACCTGCGGCAGAAATCAGTAAACTGCGCGCCATCAACCGATTCCTCTGTAGTTCAGTCGGTAGAACGGCGGACTGTTAATCCGTATGTCACTGGTTCGAGTCCAGTCAGAGGAGCCAAATTCGAGAAGCCCGCTCAGGAAAACCTGAGCGGGCTTTTTGCTTTTCATGGCCGTTGCCAGGCCTGTGTGGCTTTGATCCAATCAGTGAATGCAACAAGTCTTCCCGATGCATTTTCAGTTTCCCCTCAGCTCCAGGCAAGATTAGTGGGTTGATTTGGGGGTCATTTCAGTTCGATTATGGCGTGACCACTCTATGTCTCTGAACGACACTAAAATCCGCAGCTCAAAACCATCCGTTAAACCCTTCAAAGTTTACGATTCTCATGGCCTTTACCTTTTAGGCAATCCAGGCGGTTCGCGCCTCTGGCACCTGATATTTCGTATAAATGGTAAGAAACTCCCAATAATTCGAGATAAATTATAGAAACGTAAACGAGACCCGGTCTGATAAGTCTCTGTGAATACAATAGTAGTCGGGCAGCCTGAACCCGCAAAGCGCAATTTCTGGCAACCCGTAAAAAAATGATGCGATAGTGATCGGATTAACTGAATGCTTTTAACGAAACATTTATAATCGCCTGTATCCTGATATAGAGCATCAGGATAAATAAGCGGATAATTAAGGTTCAATGAAAAAGCAGGTAAAAATCGCCTCTGCGTCATTGGGGGATGATATTTTTAGGATTTTAATCAATACCGACGAAAACAATACGGAAGTCTGCTCAGCCACAGCGCCGTTGCTGATAGCTTGTTATTCTTTGAAGTAGCGGTTAGCATGCAAAGCCACGAATATCAGTTAGGAGAAACCTGATTTGGATAATAAGCTACTAAAATCTTTCATTATGTTGGCTCAAAGTCAGAGTTACAGGCAAGCTGCTGATAAATTATTTATTACTCAGCCTGCACTAACAAAGCAGATAAACCTGCTTGAACATGAATTAGATTTATCTCTTTTTGAGCGCGATAATCATGGCGCAAAGCTTAGCGAAGAAGGGAAAATGCTTTATGATAATGCTTTGGTGCTTGATGCACAGGTAAATCATTTTTTGTGTGTCGCAAAAAAAATCCGCACAGGCAAAACAGGACATCTTCGCATTGGATACACTTCATCATTTCTCAACATAGTCCCGGGGATCGTTAACTCATTCAACTGCCAGTATCCTAATATTAATATACAACTTCTTGAAATGTCCTCAGTACAACAAGAACAAGAGTTATTGAAAGGCCGAATTGATCTGGGTTTTATGCGAAAATCAGAAGGAGATAATTTATCATTCATTCCTCTTGGAAAGGATTTTTTATGTGTTGTTACTCATACCGAAATAAAAAATAGAAAACAATCCATCGAGGATTTGATAGATTCACATAATCTTATCTTACTCAGTGAGAGCAGCAACCCAGAGTTGAATCACATCATTAATGACTATCTCAAAAGACGCAATATTGATAAAAAACCGGCTCAGTACTTAACAAACATCTATAGTGTACTGGCTTTAGTCGGTTCAGGAATGGGGGTCACTATCCTTCCTCACAGTATAATCTCCTTTCTGAAATCAAATTATTGCTGTCAGGCTTTGACAGGGCATCAGAGTGAATGGCCACTAGGGCTTGCGTGGAATAAAGAAATAGATATTTTTCTGCGAACTGAATTTATCAACAGTGCAACCGAAATTGAAAAAAAGATAACACTAGATCGCTGGATTTAAAGATATAATGATCACCAGTGCAATACCCTCTTGATCCCAAGAAAATACAATGTCAACATCAGAGATGAATTTATAATCCTCTCCTCTGGGAACTCCTGTTTTCCAAGCAATTTAAGCGCATGTTCAAAATTACCCACCTGAGAGCAGTAATGTGCATCTGAACCAACAGCAATATACCCCCCTGCAGAGTAAACCTCTTCAATAATCTTCAGACAATTTACTGAACTGCCTTTACGGGCGGTAGCAGAGCCACTATTTATTTCTAACGCGACATTATTACTTGCAGCCTCAATAGCGATAGCCCGGTAATCAATTGGGAACTTGGGATTGCCCGGATGAGCGATAATGCTCACCAACGGGTTAATTATTACTTTTATAAGGCAGTCTGTATTTTTTGTTATATCAAAGTCTGGCGGATAAACTGCATCGTGAAATCCGGCCATAACGAAATCGAGCTTTTCAGACATTAGATCATCACAGTCTATAGTACCGTCTTTATAAATGTTGGCTTCAATCCCTTTTAAGATACGGAGCCCTTCCACTTGGTCGGGGATAGCAGTTACATTAAGAAAATGCCACTTGTGAGGAGAGTCATCAAGAGCGGGCCCGTGATCAGTTATAGCTATTGCCAACATATTCTTACGATTCGCTTCCATGATGTATTCAAACACCGAACTATAGGCATGGGCACTTGCGTGGGTATGCATATGTAAGTCAATTAACAATTTCATCTATTCCTCTTTTAGCAGGATATACGTGAAAACCCCAGCGCCTTACTGACTTTAACAATAAAAAAACAAAACATTAGTAGTACTGTTAACACTAAGGGAAGTGATAGAATACTAAATTGATCCAGTAATAAACCTCCTGCCAGACCACCACCAGCAATTGCCATATTCCAGATGGTAACCATAAGTGACTGAGCTATATCAGCAGCATTACCAGCAGTACGTGCGGAGGCTGTCTGAAAAAGTGTAGCTCCCCCGCCAAATCCCAATCCCCATAAAAAAGCCCCGACCAAAATTAAATAGACGTTGTCATAAAATATAGATAATAACAAAGACGATATGATGAAAAGAGATAATCCGCATAAAGTAAGAAGTTTAAGATGGCTGTCGATGAACACACCAGTAATTATAATGCTGATGACGGCCATCACGCCAAAAACCAATAAAAATGTACTGATAAAATTGCTATCAAGCGACGTAATCAAATACGGTGAAATATACGTATACATCATATTATGACCGAGTGAAAAAATAAAAGTCGCTATTAATATTGTTTTAATCCCCGGTAGAGATAGTACTTTACCTATAGAAATGCGCTCAGCATGATTTATTCCTGGCTGAGCTGGCAAAGTGAACATACCCATAATTAAAAGTAAACATGCCAGAACTGTCATTGTATAGAAAACAGTACGCCAGCCATAAATATCCCCCAAAAAAGTTCCTGCCGGAACCCCCAGAGAAAGTGCCAGTGGAACGCCCAGCATAACAATTGTTATAGCTCTTCCCTGATAAGCCGGATCCACCATTCTGCCAGCATAGCCTGCCGCCAGTGCCCATAAGAGACCGGCGAAGATACCAGCTAAAAAGCGGGCTACAAGCGTAATCATAAAAGAATCAACTGCAGCAGTAACAGCATTCGAGACCGCGAAACCTGTCAATGTAATTAATAATAGTTTTTTCCTTGACCAGTGCTGTGTTGCCAATGTTAAAGGGATGGCTGACAACAACGAACCGATGGCATACAACGTTACCCACTGACCCGCTTCGGAAGCGCTTACACTGAATGTCAGCTCCAGTGAATGAAGAAATCCAGCAGGAAGAGCCTCTGTGAGGATTGAAAGAAAAAGAGCTGCCCCTATGATACCAAGTTTAAATACGGGTAAGCCCGACCTTTTAACTGGAAGTTTGTTTAATTCAGTCATGAACTTATCCGTTTATTTAGTCATACCATAGGCTTTCATGAACTCTTCAGGATACCGTGTCCCTGCAATTTCATGGCATGATAATATTTCACTGATCGTTGAAATCTGTTCTGGGGTTAGTGTTATGTCAGCGGCCTGAATATTTTCATCCAAAAATTGAGGCGTCCGGGTTCCCGGTATTGGAATGATGTTCGCGTCATTGCTCATAATCCACGCAAGTGCAAGCTGAGCGGGAGTAATTCCGTTGTTTCTGGAAAAATTCCCCAGACCGTCAACGATAGCATTGTTTTCTCTAAGATTACTTCCCATAAAACGCGGCAGGTAACGCCGGGAGTCATTTTCTGTGAGTTTACTGAGATCCTGTATTTTCCCTCCAAGCAACCCCCGACTTATCGGACTATAAGCAACGACAGAAATACCCCTATGATTACATACATCCAGTACGCCATTACTTTCTATATCACGGGACATCAATGAGTACTCGGTCTGAATTGCACTCAAACCAAATTCACCATCAGACAAGTTCAACAACAATTCATGTGCAAGCTTGATGGTATTGGCACTAACTTCTGACAGACCGATAGCACCAATCTTTCCATCAACCTTTAACTGAAACATTGTCTTCATGGACTTTTTAAGTATATCTGGTTCCTGAATCACACGGTGCAAATAATAAAGATCTATCTTTCTACCCAGTCTTTCTGAGCTTTTCTCAAAACAGCTCAAAATATAATTCTTGCTATTATTGACTTCCCGATAAAGAGGGTTGTTGACATCACGTACTATCCCGCATTTTGTCGCCACAACAATCTTATCTTCAGCGTGTTTCTTCAGAACTTTTCCGAGAAGGTTTTCATTATGGCCATAACCATAAATATCCGCAGTATCAAAAAAATTAATCCCTTTTTCAATTACGCTGTTAAGAATTGCCTCTGCATCAACTTCCGTCGTCATGCCGTAGAATTCGGACAATCCCATGCAGCCATAACCTTCGACTGTAACGTTCAAAGCAGAATGCCCAAGTGTAATTTTCTTCATTACCAACCGCACCTTAAATATTTAATTTCATGACCAGTGATTGTTGGATGCTAATTCATTATCGATCCGGATCAGCATATCGGGAGTAATCTCAGAAACTGATGCAGATATATACTTCACACCGGTTTTCTGCATTTGTGCTTTCTGAAAAGTCGTTACCGGCGTTCCGATGAAACCCGTTCTGTAGTATTTGGCGACTTCAGCCATTCTATTAATATCGTCAACAAATAAGACGTCATCAAAACCTAAATGAAAGATGTCTTTAGTGATTTCCATTATGCCCGGTCTGAAAGCGTTAGTATCAATATATGGCTTTTCTTTATCGAAATATTTTTCTAACGAAGGCATATGCTTGTCGAATATAAACTCCCTGGTTCGGCCGCCGTAGGAGATGACTTTGACGTTAAAATCGGCTTTGTTGAATAAATAAGATTTCTTGCGAACGACCCTGTAGCTGGCTGGATTTTCAGGCAATACGCACGCTTTCTGGCATCCCAGCCTTTGTCATCCTGTTCAACGCACGCACCATGGCCATAGCTTCCGCTACCTGACCATCGTAGTCACGCAGCGTCAGTGAATCTCCCAACAACTGCTTCATTCTGTACATTGCCGTTTCCGCTATCGAGCGACGGTTATATTCCGTTGTCCATTTCCACCGTGCATTGCTTCCGCTCAGCCGCTGATTAGCAACGGCACGGTTGCGGTCTGCGTACTCACCGGGCCAGTAACCTGCTCCTTTTCGGGGAGGAATAAGCGCGCTGATTTTTTTGCGGCGCAGTTCATCGTGACAGAGCCGGGTATCGTAAGCCCCGTCTGCCGCGGCTGCCCTGATTTTTCTGTGAGTCTGCCGGATAAGGCCCGGGAAGGCTTCTGAGTCCGTGACGTTATTCAGCGACAGGTCTGCACAGACAACTTCATGTGTGTTGCTGTCAACAGCAAGATGCAACTTTCGCCAGATACGACGGCGCTCTTTGCCGTGCTTTCTGACTTTCCATTCGCCTTCACCAAAGACCTTCAGCCCGGTGGAATCAATCACCAGGTGTGCGATTTCACCCCGGGTGGACGTTTTGAAACTGACATTAACCGACTTTGCCCGCTTACTGACACTGGTGTAATCCGGGCAGCGCAACGGAACGTTCATCAGGGCAAAAATGGAATCAATAAAACCCTGCGCAGCCCGCAGGGTCAGCCGGAATACGCGTTTAATCACCAGAACGGTGGTGATGGCGAGATCAGAATAGCGCTGGGGCCTTCCTCGTGATGAAGGCGTTGCCGACTCATACCAGGCCTGAATCGCCTCATCATCCAGCCAGAAAGTGAGGGAGCCACGGTTGATGAGAGCTTTGTTGTAGGTGGACCAGTTGGTGATTCTGAACTTTTGCTTTGCCACGGAATGGTCTGTGTTGTCGGGAGGATGCGTGATCTGATCCTTCAACTCAGCAAAAGTTCGATTTATTCAACAAAGCCGCCAGACTCCTTCCAAGAAATTTATCGGGATCAAAATCAGGAATGCAGCAAGCATAGTCAATTTCAAGCCCTTCTAATTTATCGTTTCGCCTGGCTGCTGATTTACCACTGAGAAAAAAATCCCAACTTGTAGCAACATTTAATCCAGCAGGGCACACTAAACCAGTACCGGTAACAGCAATACGGGTGTTATTAACCAACATATTTTCACCCCTTATTTTTAATATAATCCGAAATATCTTTTGGTGTGAAATCAGGAACAATATCACCGTCAGGAATTTTAATGCCAAACTCTCTTTCCAAATCAAGCTGGATTTCAATTATTATGATGGAATCAACACCAAGGCTTTCAAGATTATCATTCTCCTTAACCTTTTGTTCATTCAAGCCAAAATTTTCGACCAGAAGCACGACAACCTTATCTTTTACTGCATCCATATTATCACCCATGCATTAATTAAATACCTCGAAAACATATTGCATTTCAGCAATATCCAACTCTCCCTGTTGCAAATTAACATCAAATATTATTTTCTTATCTGAAATAACGGATCTTTTAAATGAAATAACTTTCACCTCCTTATCAAGCTCTGCATAAATAAAAAACTTACTTTTCATTTCGATTAAAACCGGAAATGAACCCGTTTGAAATTTATTTATCCAAAGCTGGCAGTTTTGTTTTCCTGCCTCCATCAACACCATTGCTGGGTAATGATCCTGTATATGATCAAAATAAGCTGTGTTACACCTATTTACAGCAAGTTTTGAAACTACTCTATTTTCACTAAAAACAGGCGTTGAAATGACGACGTTCTTTTTTTCTCTGCGAAATACGCTTTCAGGGCTTACTTGTAGTTCATTATCTAAATCCACAACTGATTTTATGGAGTTAACTTTTATTTTTTCTTCACGCATAACAAAATAAGCATTACCTGTCATATATTTAACTGACATGTGAACATTTGCTATATGTAGCTGCTCCTGATAAATCTTGATATCATATGATTGAGAGAGAAGCCTTTCTTTTACTAACTGCGAATTATTTGTATCTATTCTCAAAATAACAGAACAGTTTAACAAACACGTGGTGGGGATAAAATTCTCTGTGAAGTTACATGACCACTCAGTTAAAATAAATCGTGTATCGAGCGGTTGTTGTTCATACTTGTGTACTATATACGTTTCAGCCTGCCTGGCACACTCTAATAAATTCATAAGATCAGTCAGAGTATTAGTATGATCTCTATAATAATGATGATCGTGTAATAAGGCATTGGCGCTGTATTCTTTGGCGCCCAAAAAATTACAAGAAGATAAAAAAACCTCTTTTTTTTCGTTCTTGTGAAGTAAATGCTGTTCAAGCAACGCCACTTCTTTTACTTCAATTTCAGTAACAGACTTCATGCTATACAGGCCTCCACTTAAGAATAACTCAAACTTATACGGGAAAATTCTGCAGAGGCATAATGAATAATTCCTATGGCATAATAACCAAATGTCATCACACCAATTATCTTTTTATATTCCAAAAAAAAATAAATCATATAATGATACGATTATTTACATGTTTATTTTTATCGAATGCCGATATTTAATGAGGAGAAGAGTATAATCACAGGATATTAATAGCAAGCATCAGAATTTATGAAAGTTTATCGAATTCCTTAAAGAGATCATGAGAAGCTAAAATTAGATCGTTGCTTGTTATATTTATTTCTTTAACTTACATCGCAACATTAATATCCCCATCTGTTTTTATGAATCTGATATATGACTAAAATTCCATATAAATACCTGGCATAAAATATTTTTCTTTACTCTAATCATCTCCCTATTGATTTAAACATTCCAATGTAAATAATGTCTTCATCAGTCATGTGAGTGCATCACCATGCAGAAGCATTTTTTCGACGAAGAGATCATCGCTGTTGTTCCTGAGTCTGAAGCCGGAGACTGTGCTGGTAAGCTCTGCCGTAAGTGAAGCAGCTAACGTTCGTCAGGAAAAAGCCATGCTCCTAAGGAGGTGCTTCAGGTATTTTCGGGATCAAAGCGACAGACCAAAAGCAGGCGGCTGTTGGGCAATACATGATTCTGTTGATCTGACGCGGTGTCGGACCTACAAACTAAAACGGATTTACCTTCACTCAGCAAAAGGGGGGACTTTTCACTACTCGCCAAAAAAGAGAGTACAGCGTCTTAGTCTGTTTCGCTATCGGGCAGCGGATAGATCAATTCGATTTCAGGAGCATCCGCTAAATGCCGGCCTGACCGGGCCATCAAATAGCCTCCGATCTGTTCCGGACTCAGGTCGATAGCCATCATATCCGGGTTGCGGAACCATTCATCAGGCCAGTAGATGAGATCGGAGGGATTAGCGTCAAAATTCTTTTCCAACAGTGAAATGGCGAAATGCTGTTCAGCATCCTTACCTTCTGCGTTACAGATAAAATTGATTGTTTGCACCAGCTCATCCCAGCTGAAATCCGCGTAAAATTTTATCGGGTTAATCGCGATACGGGTAAAGTCGCTGGCATCCATCGATGAAGAAAAATCTCTGAAGTCTGAATAGCCATAAGGATGGGTTACCTGAGCGTTCCAGTCAGCGATCATCATCGTTAATTCACTCTCCTGCGGGTCTGTTCCGGCATCAATTTTGGCGAGTATCTGCTGAGCCTGGCTGGCCAGCTGTGCGATTTTTTTTCGGCTTACGCTGGCGGGTTTCATACGTTCAGGTAGCGGCATTTTTACTCCTTTAAAATAGCCTGCAATAAAACAGCGTGATCAGCGGATTAGGTTACTCAAAATTTAACAGTCCCGATAGTGATTCAGATATACCGACCCCGGTTTGTCTGTGTGGTATCGGCATGCCAGCGTCATTGAGTCACATCACCACCCACAGTCGATTCCCGGCATGGCTCGTGCCATACAAATGCGCGTCTGCTGCTGATCAACAGATGATTACTGCCCCGCCGGTGCCTATGTTTCGCCTGACCACCGCTATCAACCGTAGCGGTGGTCACCTTTCACATGCGCCACCTGTGTAGAGAAAGCGGGTGCCGCATCGGTTGCCGCCAGTCAGCTCAGCATAAAATCATTCATAAACTGTCTGCGTGAGCCCGTTAAGCGCTCTCAGCTTAGCAAGCCAGGTACGGGCGTAGCCCTGAACGCATTCACTTTCTTATCCAGCAAAACCTGACTCTCACTGCCTGAATCCAGTACGGTATTTTGCAAAGAGGCTTTTTCGATCTGTACTGCGATAACCTCCAGAGCGACCAGCCCTTTTGTTGCCAGCAGTGCACTCACCTGAGTTGAGAAACAGGATCCGGTGGCCGCACTCTCCGCCGGTGAAGCTTCAGTGGTCGCGACAATATGGTTATCAGAAATATAATTCCTCTCACCCGACACCAGCCGGATTATCACCGGTGTTGCGCCCTGCGGGATGATATGCTGAGAATTAATCGTTTCCGAAATATGATTAGCAATAATGGAGTTATTGTTACCGCTGATATAAAGCAGACCATACAAATCATCCAATCCATTATTATAAGCCTGCATCGGTCCCCAGGGTTCACGCTCACGGAAAAAATGGTTAGCCGTGATCAGGTTTTCTGAACTATTGCCTTCCAGAACCAGCATTCCCGGATAAAATGAATGAAGTCTGTTGCTGGATATCGAAGAGCGAACTACCCCAGAAAAATGTACGCTGCTTTTGCCGCGCGGGAAAATATTATTGGCCGTAATCAGCAGGCCGCCAAAATTTTCTGCATAAATGGAATAGCCTCTGTAACCCGCACCTATCAGATTATCGGTAATTTTTGATGCCTGTCCCGAACCGCGCAACTCAATACAGTTCCCACATTCAGCGATGAAATTATTGTGTATCGCCAGCGCATCAGCGTTAAAAATTGTCACCCCATGCTCTAAATAGACCAGACCCATACCGCTGATACGGAAAGAGTCTTGCGCGCTCGCGATATAGATACCCGTTTTACCGTTCAGATAACTATTTTCGGGATCATCATTGCCTGATCCATCATCGACAAAATGTAAGCCATCAATACAAAAATCAGCAAACTCGACCGAACTTATGCGTGGCTCACCGCTACGTTCGACATAAAAGGCAGCACCGGCAGAGGGGTCAGCACCGGCTGCGGGAGAGAGATTAACGCATAGTCGGCTTCCCCCCGGCCACACTTCATGCCAGTTCGCCCACTCACTTTCGGGGGTATTAAATCGAATACTTGAAGAGGTGAAACCATGCCCCGAACCAATAATCTTCAGATAGCTAATATCAATTAACACCTGGGTAAGAAGCGGATAATCGCCGGGTGGAATATAGATAACCGCGCCGGGCTTCCCGCCTTGATTGAGATCCGTTTCGGTTTGTCTTTTTTTAATATCAGAAATAATACTGTTTATAACCTCACCAATATCCTGATAAGGGTTACCTTCCTTCCATTCGGTAACATCGTAATAGTTTTGGCTTGTCATGACTAATTCCTTCGGTGACAGTAATAAGAAAAAATCGGCAGTAATTTGAGTTATGGCTGTGCGTAAGGGGAGTGATAGCGGGTTATTTTTGCCTGTGCGCCAGAGAGCGTTATTTCAGTCAGTGAGCTGCATGAATAATAACGTCGCGTTCCACACACACTCCCCTGCTGAGCGAAAACTTCCACTATTCCGGCATCAAAACATAATGTCACATCGCCCACCTTGGCCAGCGGAGCCTGATAACGGCCGTCATCCCGATCTTTTTCCAGCAGACGCAGAGTGTGTCCATCGTGCGCCAGAATAATCTGCTGCCCGGTTTGACCGGTCAGGGTCAGGCAAAAATGCGAGGTTGGGGTAAAGGTAATTATGCAGGACTTACAGGCAATACTGCCTGACCAATGACTCCACGCATCCAGCCGTTGTTCACTGATGATCAGCGATGCTGGCGGCAATACCGGTGTCATACAGAGTTGTTGCCGGGCATTAAGATGAAAACGACGCGGCAGAGACATTTCGCCGGAATAGGCAGAATGAACACTCTTTTGTGTCGCCCAGTTGTATAACCAGGCAAACCCTGTGCGACTGTCGCTTTCACCCCAGGTCTGCAGGGCATAGAAATCGGTGCCGAAATCCAGTATCTGCAGCGGTTGCGCTGAGGGAGTGAAATAACCGTGCCGAAAATCACCCGTTTGTGCAAATAACAGATTATGTCGTCCGGTTGTCGGCTCGGTGTAACCCACAATACCGATAATCAATACCCAGATGCCGTCAAGGCAGAAAAAGTCCGGGCATTCGACGCAGCGGCCCCCATTTTCCCGAAAATAAGGGGGAGCGGTGTAGAGCACATGATGGAATTGCCAGCTGTCACTGTCTTCGGAGTGAAACAGCAGCATGGCTGGATCGCCGTTCACCGACGCGCCCAGGATCATATAAAAGGTCGCGTCCGCTTCCTCATACCAGACTTTCGGATCGCGGAAATCACAATCGACGCCTGCTGGCAGCGCTGTTAA
Organism: Pantoea sp. PGP6; assembly: GCF_053474785.1. NCBI lineage: Bacteria > Pseudomonadati > Pseudomonadota > Gammaproteobacteria > Enterobacterales > Erwiniaceae > Pantoea > Pantoea sp. PGP6. Next base: position 1,682,065 of record NZ_JBQBMA010000001.1, on the reverse strand, counting down.
TACTGTTTTTAACAAAGCAGGCTTGTCGTAAGCAGGCTGCGGGACCGCCATTTTCTGGATTTCTCGATAACCGCGATAGAGATCGTAAGCCGGAAGCCTTTCGGTATACCAGAAACGCGTTTGCCCCTCGGCATCGATGAAAGCGCTGCCAGAAAATGCGCCGCCCGTTGCCCCAAGCGCGGATAAATTCTGCTCTGGCTGAAGGAAAACCGGATAGTGACGCCAGTGGTAAAGGTCCTGACTCACCGCGTGGTTCCAGTGCATCGGCCCCCATTGAGTACTATGCGGATGGTATTGGTAAAACAGATGCCACTCATCACCTTTCCGATGCAGACCATTAGGGTCATTCATCCAGCCGGTACGTGGAGAAAAATGTAATGCCGGGCGTAAGTCTTCCTGCTGATAGTGCTCTGCAACTGCGCGGTCATCTCGCAGGCAAAGGTCGTTATTTTCGATATCAATAAAGCTGATGCCCTGCTGAGGGAGCGTGTCAGGGTGCCAGCTGTAACACAACGAAATTTCACTGTGCTCCGGTAACCACTCCAGAGAGACAATACCCTGCTGCCATGCGGTCCAGGTAAAGTATTGATAATACGGCGGAGCTGTTTCTATTTTGAAAAGCACCGCATTTTCCATGTGGATAGCAAATAGGGGCTGACCGGCCGGCTTTGTTTGCTTTAGCCATAAATCAAGCCGCTGACCTTGCTTAACATTAATGGACAGGGACATTTTTAAACTCCTGCGATTGAACCGAACCTTTTTCAAGCTCGCGTTTTGCGAGATCGACTTTAATTTTTTCCAGGAAGAGGTTATCCAGTTTGAAGTAGCGCACCATAAATGCGCTGATGAAATAACTCACCATCGGCAGTAGTGAGAACATGATAATAATGCCCTCAAGGGTCTGCGCATTTTGTTGCGGTTTGTTAGCGACATAGCCGGTATAGGACAGAATCCAGGCGACGATTGCTCCAGCGACCGCCAGTCCCATTTTCAGCATAAACAGATTACCGGCAAACGAAATACCGGTGAGCCGTTTGCCAAATTTCCAGTCACCGTAGTCATCGACGTCTGACATCATTGCCCACAGGATAGGTCCGGACTGAATTAAATGCAGAATATTAATGATCACAAATAGCGTAAGCAGTGGCGTCAGCGATTTTGGGTCAACAAACCACAGCGCGAAAGAGAGAACACCAAGGATAATATTAATCATGCGGAAGAGCTTAATTTTATCAAACCGGTCAGTCAGTGGCTTAGCTATTACGCTTCCCAGCATATTACAGGCGACACCAAGCGCCATAAAAAAGGTAATAAATCCAACGGAGGCCTGCATTACATAGGTGGCATAATAAATAGTTACAGCCCCCCGAATAAAAGCCGGGAAGACATTAAGAAAGGTAATCGTAATCATCAGCAGCCATTGGTCATTTTTAGCAATGTCTTTCAAATCTTTCATTAACGAATCATCAGACTTAATTGAAACAACGCGCTCTTTAATACTGGCAAAACAGAACAGGAACATCAGCGTCGCGGCGCACCCCATGATCACCATGGTCAACTGAAAGCCTGAAGCGCGGTTACCGTTACCCAACCAGTCGGTTAACGGTAAAATGGAGGAAGAGACAATCAGCGTCGCCAGGCCATTCAGGAAGAACCGCCATGATAAACAGCCCAGTCGCTCTTTTTGATTCAGGGTGATCACCCCCGCGACTGAGCAATAGGGAATGTTGATCGCGGTATAGATCAGTGACATCACCAGATAGGTCACCCAGGCATAAATAATTTTTCCGTTCATGCTCAGGTCAGGTGTGGTAAACATCACGATGGCGCCCAGGCCAAAGGGTACCGCCATCCATAACAACCACGGGCGGAACTTACCCCATCGACTTTGCGTACGATCGCAGATTGCGCCCATGATCGGATCGCTGAAGGCGTCAAAAATACGGATGACCAGAAATAGTGTTCCAACGACGCCAGGCGCTAATCCATATACATCGGTATAAAACCACGTCAGATAGAGCGCCAGTACACTCCAGATCATACAGGATCCCGCATCCCCCATCCCGTAACCGATCTTCTCTTTCAGACGCAGCTTTCCATAAGCGCTTTGTTTTTCCATTACCGTTGCGGACATAAAATCACCTCAATAATGCACAGCTCTAAAAATTAAACACAGAGCATTATCGCCAGCCCCTGTGCGGATGACTGAATAAAAATTTTCGACTCGTTTAAAAAGGATTAAGTGGGAAAAGCAGAAATCAGACAGCCGTGATATTAAGCGCGATACTGCTCTCACGTATAATTAACCGTGAGACAATTTCATACATTTCGATACTCTCCTGCTTATGGGTATTATTCACCATCTGGAATGCCAGGTGGGCAATCTCGCCAATCGGTTGAGCCACGCTGGTTATTTTTTTGGTCTGCGCCAGCAAGGTATTGTCAAAACTGGCGATAGCAATATCCTGCGGGACAGCCGCCCCTCTTTCCTTTAAGCCATCGATAACATAACTGGCAGCAACATCGTTATAGATCCAAAGAGAAGAGCATGCTTTTTTCCGGTCAGCTAATATCCCGATAATATCGTCCAGTATCCGAATATGGCCGGATATTTTTTCACCTTCGCCTTTCGCTATCCAGAATTGATTCTCTTTAGCGAGTGTTAAACCCTGACTGGTGATTTTCTTACTCCAGGCAGAGACTTTTCGATTATCGACGCCCTCCTGAGCAATAAAACCAAAAGTGGTATGCCCGGTCTGGATAAAATGCTCCGCAATAGCCTCTGCACCTTTCCTTTGATTGATAGAGACAGAATTAAAAAAACGAGAAACCTGCGTTACCACTGCCACCGGAATGCGGGTTGCGGTCAACCATTCCGCAAGTTCGCTTTCGGCCTCTGTCGGCACCCATAGCAGACTGTCGATCCCCATTCCGATTAGGCTGTGAATAATCTGCTTATCCTGTTGAGGCTGATTCTGATGGGTCTTAATAATTACCGATTTCCCGATGTATCTTGCCTCCTCTTCAAAGGTTGCCAGTAACTCAGAAAAGTGAGGATTCACCAGGTTTGGTAGCACCACGCCAATCAGCCCGGAACATTTACCACTCAGCTGAAACGCACTTTTGCTGGGGACATAGCAAAGGTAATCCATTGCATCACGTACTGCCTGGCGTGTTTCCGGCGTCACGCTGGGATGATGGTTCAGCACACGCGATACGGTCGCCGTAGACACTCCTGCTTTTTTTGCTACGTCTTTAATGGATGCCATGATAATGAGATGCGTCGTTTAATCAGGCGGTCACTATAAAGTGTGATGAAGGTCAAAAATGTAAGCCAGTTCACATGTTGCTGCGTTACATAAATCCCTGCTTATCCACTCAATTCAGTCTGAATTACGCTTTACCTTAAAAGAGAGACAACAGAGTATGTCATGGTTAGCCCGTTCCGCATTAGCTGGCGGCCAGGCAACACGCAGCCCCACAGCGGGCTGGTTAGACGGCGAGCATAACCGGCTGGCGTTCTGATCGCCCGCCATCCACCATTCGTCACATCAGGCAAAATTGGTTATTATCCGCCTCCCCTCACCTGCCGGTAGTCCGATGTCTGAGATAGTCGATAGTTTTGTTGCGCCGCCGTGTCATGACCCGATTGAGATCCTCTATCAGGATGAGCATCTGCTGCTGATCAATAAGCCCGGCGGGCTACTGAGCCTGTCCGGCAAAAATCCGCTGAATCTTGATTCGGTGCATCACCGGCTGGTGAAAAGCTTCCCCGGCTGCACGCTGGTCCATCGACTGGATTTCGGTACTTCCGGGTTGATGGTGATTGCCCGCAACAAGGCGATCAATGCGGCGCTCTGCCAGCAGTTCAGCCAGCGCAGCGTGCGCAAAATCTATAGCGCGCTGTTGTGTGGCCATCTGGCCGATGACGACGGAGTGATTGAGGCGGCGATTGCCAAAGATCCGGCGCGCTTTCCGCGGATGACGATTTGCGATCGCCACGGCAAGCCGGCACGTTCACATTATCAGGTGGTTGAGCGCGTTGATTACGCGCAGCAGGATGGCAGCACGGTGCCGGTTACGCGGGTGGTGCTGACCCCGGAAACCGGGCGCACTCATCAACTGCGGATTCACTGCCAGCTGCGCGGTCATCCGATTCTGGGCTGCGACCTGTATGGCGGGCTGCTGTTACCCGGCAGTGAAAAGACGCCGCGACTGATGCTGCACGCCAGCGAACTGCATTTTGTTCATCCGGTCAGTGGCGAAGCGATTCACGCCCGGCACGCCACTCCGTTCTGACCCGGATGAGACGCAGCAGCGCCAGCTCTGGCCCGGCTGGCACTGCGCAACATCCGCTTTAACGCGGACTTACCACATCAGGTCATCCGGCACTTTGAAGTCTGCATACGGATCGTCCTCATCCTGCGCTTCCTGACTCAGCGCGCTGTTCAGTACGATGCTGCTGGCATCGCGCTGCGCAATTTTATCCGCCACGCTGGCCGGGATAATCGCATACTGATTCTCGCCGCCGTTCTCTGCCGCCAGACGGGCAATAGCAAGACGGCCGCTGATCAGCTGCGCCTGGGTCAGCTTATCGACATTGATTTTTTTAATCAGGTTGTTATCGGTGAAGTTAAAGCCGATATTGCCTTTTGAAATATCAATCTTATTCATTTCAATCAGCTGCTTGACCTGCGCTTTATACTCTTTGGATAAAACGGCTTGTTTCTGCTGCTCATTCAACTGCCTGTCGCGCTCAAGCTGCGCTTTTTTATTTTCTTCGACCGCCGCTCTGGCTTCACGCGCCTGAACCCGTGATTTCTTAGCGGTACGCTGCACTTTGTCCATCTTCTTGCTGCTGACTAATCCCGCTTTCAGCATCTGCTCTTGTAAGGTGAGTTTGGTCATTTTGGTTTCTGAGCCTGTTACGAAATTTCAGCGATTATACCTGTAAATTCCCGGCCTGTGTCAGGTTGCGGGCGTTGATCGCCGCGCACAATCTTCGGCGCTGCCTGCCGCGCCGCGCTGTCGGTTAAACGCATCCTTCTGCCGCTGTGCTACCATTCTCCGGTCAAAATCACCCTGTTGAGCACTATGTCGGAATTAACCAAACGTAAAAATGACCCTGAAGGGCTGAAGAAACGTATTATCGCGGGCGCACTGAAAACCTTTGCCGAGTTTGGCATGCAGGGCGCACGGCTGGAGCAAATTGCCGAACATGCGCAGACCACTAAACGGATGGTGGTGTATCACTTCGGCAGCAAAGAGCAGCTCTATATTGATGTGCTGGAACAGGTTTATCAGCAGATCCGCCAGCACGAAACCGGCCTCAACCTGGCGGCGATGGAACCGGAACTGGCCATGACCCGCCTGGTCGAAGCCAGCTTTGATTACCATGTCGCCCACCCCGACTTTATGCGACTGGTGTGCAGCGAGAACCTGTTACGTGGCCGCTATATCAGCCAGTCAACCCAGATTAAAACCCTTAATCGCAGCGCGCTGGACGTGCTGGATGACATTCTGGCCCGTGGTCAGCAGCAGGGGCTGTTTATCGAAGAGGTGCAGACGATAGACGTGCACCGCCTGATCAGCAGTATCTGCGTGCACCACGTCTCCAACCGCTACACCTTTAATGCGTTGTTCAGCCCGGATAACAGTGAAGAAGAGAGTATTCGCCGTAATCGTCAGCTGGCGGTAACCGCAACGTTACGTTATATCCGCAAATAATCTGGCGTCGTTCCGGCTTGGCTTAGTCATAGTCTACGCTTAGTGAATACCGTCATAAAATCGCCATAAAAGGAATGCTGTTGTGAGCAGAGACGCCCACCTTTATCCGCTTCGCCACACCGACGTTAATCCCAAAGATGACGTGCTATGGAACTGGGCGCAAAACGCACAGATCGGTAGCCGCCACCAGGTGCAGCGTCCCGCCAGTGAAGAAGAACTTCAGGCACTGCTGCGCCAGTCACAGGGCCAGATCCGGGTGATTGGCAGCAAACTCTCCCCTGGCCGTATGCTGCACGTCAGCGAACAGGATCTGCTGCTGGATCTCAGCGCATTCAGCGGTCAGACTGCCAGCGATGAACATAGCGTGACCTTTGGTGGTGCGACCCCGCTCGATCAGGTTTACCGCACCCTGACCGGGATGAACCGGATGCTGGCATCGTCGCCAGGGGTGATTGCCATTCAGACGCTGGCTGGTGCCATGGCGACCGGTACTCACGGTCAGGGTCTGCAGCAAAGTTCGATTGCTGATGAAGCGCTGTCGATTCGCATGGTGCTGACCGATGGCAGCGTGCGGGAGTTTACGCGCGGCGAACCGGACTTCCCGGCGGCGCAGGTTTCACTTGGCGCGCTGGGTATCGTGACTGCCGTGACGCTGCGAACCGAACCGTTTCGCATCTTCACCTGCCACAAAAATGCGGTTTCTGCCGATACGCTGGAGCAGGATCTGCTGCGCTGGAATGATGAATATCCGCTCAGCAAAGCCTGGTGGTTTGTCGACGATAATCGGGTCCACGTCTGGAACGCTCACCAGGCGAGTGACGACGAACGTCTGCGCTATGAACAGCAGGATCGTCAGGTGGTTGAGCATGAAGGTCAGGCTGATGACAGTCTGAACGACACCATCGATCAGACGCTGGCGCACATGCATCGTGATACCCAGATCCAGGGCAAAGGCGGTAAGCAGTTTCGCACCGTGACCCGTTTTCGCGATTTCACCGATGTTACCGGTGACATCTACCAGCTGTTTTGCCGCGGCATCGCGGTGCCGCAGATCAATGTCGAAATCGGCGTACCGCTGGCGAAAACGCCTGCCATCATCAGCCGGATCAAGCAGTGGTATGCGGCAAACCGTCCGCATATGCACTACCCGATCATCCTGCGTTGTACCGGTGCCTCCTCTGCCTGGCTGAGTCCGGCGTATGACCAGCCAACCTGCTTCTTCGGCTTCGTGGTGTACTACGCGGATGACGGCTCGCTCTCGCCCGACGGTCTGCATTTTTTGACCGAAGTAGAAAAACTGCTGGCCGATGAGGGCGGACGCCCGCACTGGGGCAAATATTACGACGAAGAACGCTATCGCTGGCGTGAGATCTACCCGCAGTGGGATGCGTTCCGTGCCCTGCGCAGCCAGCTCGATCCGCAAGGCCGATTAGGCAATGACTACATCGCCCCACTTTTTGACTGAATTAATAAGGGAAAATATGTTTGCCTGGGTAACGCTGTTAACTCAACCCGACTATCTGGTGGGCGTAAAAGCGCTGCACCATTCGCTGAAGCAGAGCAACAGCCAGTGGCCGCTGGTGGTGATGACCACCTCAGCGATTTCCGCCGAAGATTGCCAGGCTTTGCAGGCCGAAGGCTGCGTGATAGCGCCGGTTGAGCCGATCTACCCGCGCGCCGATCTGGATCAGCATTATGCTTCGGCGCAATTTGGCGAAGTGTGGACCAAGCTGCGTGCCTGGCAGCTGACTGATTATCAGCGCGTGGTGTTTCTCGATGCCGATATGCTGGTGCTGCAGAATATGGATGAGCTGTTCACGCTCGATCTCGGGGATAACCTGATGGCGGCGTGTCACGCCTGTCGCTGCAATCCGAACCAGATTGCCACTTATCCGGCGGACTGGCAGCCCGAGCAGTGCCATTACACCTGGCAGGCGCGGGGTGAAGCCGCGCCTGCCAGCCTGGACTATTACCTGAACGGCGGTTTTCTGGTGCTGACGCCGGATAATGCGGTTTACGAGGCACTGGAACAGCGGATTGCGGCGATTGATGACCTGAGTGCGTATCCCTTCTCAGAGCAGGACCTGCTAAACGAGGCGTTCGCCGGCCGCTGGAAACCGCTCTCTTACGTTTATAATGCGCTGAAAACCTTACCGTTCCAGCACAGCGCGATCTGGCGTGACGACGAGGTGAAGAATCTGCACTTCATCCTGGCGAAGCCGTGGAAACGCGACCTGAATCAGCCGGAAAGCCAGCGCGACCGCTACTACGCGCTGGATAAGCTGTGGTGGGAAAAAAGCGGCCTCGCCTGATCTCTACCGGGCAGGAAGTCACCGCTTCCTGCCCGCTTAGTCCCCCACCGCCAGCGCTACACCGTCATCCAGCGACGCTCCAGCGCAGACAGCGCAATCGCCTCCAGCACCTTCTGCACCTGTAATCCTTCCGCAAAATCGGGCCACATACGATCGCCTGCCGCAATGCCGTTAATTAAATCGCGGATCTCAACCGTCTTCTGATCGTTGAAGCCGATGCCATGTCCGGCCGACACGCAAAAGTTGGCATAATCGGGGTGCGCTGGCCCGGTCAGCAGCGTTTTAAAGCCCTGCCGTCCGGCCGGTTCATCGTGAATATAGAGTTCCAGTTCCGCCATGCGCTCCTGGGTATAGCGCAGCGTGCCTTTGGTGCCGGTGACGACATAGGTCAGCCCCATCTTGGCACCACAGGCGATGCGGGAGGTTTCAATTACGCCATGCGCCCCGTTGTGGAAACGCAGCAGCGCACTGGCCTGATCTTCGTTTTCCACCGGCAGCTGACGGCTGAGATCTTTCGGGTCCGGGCGTGAAGTGATGACCGTCATCATGTCGCCACTGACCTCGGCGATAACCCCCACCAGATAGTGCGCCATGTTGACGATATGCGCCGCCAGATCGCCGAGCGCACCGAGCCCGGCCAGCGCTTTCTGACAGTGCCAGTCGAGCGGCGTCTGCGGTTTTGCCAGATAATCTTCGTTATGGGTGCCGTAGAAATGCACCACCTCACCAATCTCGCCATTGGCAATAATCTCTCTCGCCAGCTGGCTGGTGGGGTTTTTCATATAGTTAAAGCCGACCAGGGTTTTGACGCCGGCGGCCGTGGCGGCGGCCACCATCTCTTCGGCATCAGCCACACTCAGCGACAGCGGCTTTTCGGAGTAGACGTGCTTACCGTGGCGGATCGCCTCCAGCGCCATCTCTTTATGCAGGAAGTTGGGGGCGCAAATGTCGACCACATCGATAGCCGGATCGCGCACCAGCTCGCGCCAGTCGCCGGTCGAACGGGCGAAACCAAAGGTTGCGGCCTGGCGGGCGGCCAGGTCCGGGTTTACTTCCGCCAGCATCTCCCGCACGATCTCGCCTTTCAGCGCAAAAACGGTGGGTGCCTGGGCATATGCAATGGCGTGACAGCGACCAATATACCCACTGCCGATCATGCCGATTCTGACTTTGTTCATCTCAACTCCATACACGCATCATAAGGTTGAAATGAAATCTAAATTTCATTTATGCCGTTTACAAAGCCAGAATGAAATAAATGTGACGATGGTGGAAAACAATCCGCCAGAACCACTGATTACGCCGCCTGACAAGGACTGCTCTGCGGCAAAACACCTCATAAAAACCTCACTTTTGCCGGCCCGAGCTTTTTTACTTAGCGGCGGGAAACCGGCGAAAAGCGGACATTTCAGACGCGACCACCACCGGCAGTGGCGACTATTTCAGCAGTCAGGCGACTTTGTGAAAAAGAGCTTTGACATGGCCCGGACGGGCCGTTACTATGCGCCCCGTTCCAACAATTCCTCTGTAGTTCAGTCGGTAGAACGGCGGACTGTTAATCCGTATGTCACTGGTTCGAGTCCAGTCAGAGGAGCCATTTTTAAGAAGCCCGCTCAGGGAAACCTGAGCGGGCTTTTTGCTTTTGGCTTTTTTGACCGGCGGTTATGAGCGAAAAGCGGAAATTGGCAACTGTTCTAACCACTGATAATGGCATCACTAAAATCGCGGTGTGTTAATCAGCGGTGAGCAAGGCAGTCCGCTTGGAAAACCGAACTTATCCTACGCTAAGACTAACCTACGGCTTTATGACGAAATTTTTCTTAGATTAGACAGGAAGGCATGCTGTTTTATGATCTGATAATTCGTGCCCTTGTCTGCAATCACAAATCGTGCCTGAAACGATACCTCGATTCTTCCCCATAAGGCCTAAGATAAGCACCTGTTCAAATCATTTTTTCACTGCCTTCGCAATTCCCAATATTAATGAATGTTATTCATAGTCCCTATCCTCCCCTCGGTGATTAACAGCGAGCTTAAACCCGTTAATATGCCCTTATCTCTTCATGTCCAACGGATCACCATGCTTAATCAACAGACACGTACACAGTCAGCTACAGCTAACAATACAGGTCTATCATTTCTACTCATTCTCAGCGCCCTGATGGCTGTTACCTCTTTATCAACCGACATCTATCTTCCGGCTATGCCCGTCATGGCGAAAGATTTGCAGGGTGATGCTGAGCTGACGATCACAGGGTTCCTTATCGGCTTTTGCATTGCGCAACTGATTTGGGGACCGATTAGCGATCGTTACGGGCGTCGTCTGCCGCTGTTTATCGGTTTAGGCCTATTCATCATCGGCTCGGTGGGCTGCGCATTATCAACAGATATCGTGCAAATTATCTTCTGGCGTGTTTTTCAGGCGTTAGGTGCCTGTACCGGGCCGATGTTGGCACGAGCAATGATCCGTGACCTGTTTAGCCGCACTCGTGCAGCACAAATGCTTTCGACCCTGATGATAATCATGGCCATCGCGCCGATTGCCGGGCCCCTGATCGGCGGGCAGATGATTAAAGTCACCTCGTGGCATGCCATTTTCTGGCTGCTGGCGATTATCGGAACATTAATGCTGATGTCTTTATTCTGGTTACCGGAGACATTACCTGTTGAGAAACGCTCGCAAGCCTCCGTAACCAGAGCCTTTCACAATTACTATGCCTTGCTCACCAACGCCAGATACATGCGGTTTACCCTGTGCCTGACTTTTTATTACGTTGCAGCCTACGCCTTTATCACCGGTTCTCCGTTTGTATACATCACGTACTTCGGTGTTGACCCGCAGCATTACGGTTGGCTGTTTGCAGTAAACATTGTGGGATTAATGGCAGTGAGCATGGTCAACAGACGCCTGGTTCACCACTATCCACTGGAAGCGTTGCTCAGGAATGCCGTATTCATCGCCACTATTGCGGCAATAGTGCTGGCGGTCACGACCGGCCTGGGTGTCGGTGGAATTACCGTGATTATCGGCGCTGTGTTCGTGTTCTTCTCTATGAATGGCATCATCGCTGCGACATCCACGGCTTGCGCACTTGACGCCGTTCCTAATGTTGCAGGCTCGGCGTCGGCGCTAATGGGCGCGTTACAATACGGTAGTGGCATCATCTCTTCACTTCTTCTCGCTCTGTTCAGTGATGGCACACCATGGACGATGGGCTGGATAATTGCGGTGTTTACGGCAGCCAGCGCCTTGATGGCATTGACTGTTCAGGTAAAAAACAACTATCCCCTGCCCGAATGATTTTATGAATTTCATTCATAGTGGCTATTAACCAGACGTAATTATCTTTCATCCCGACTCCGTTAATCTGAACGATAAATTTTGGATAAGTCGATACCCGCCGGGGTATCGACAGATGCGGATTAAATATTCTTATCGAAGAAGACGTCTAACTTTTGCAAAGCCTTGTCAACGTATTTGGGCACCCAATACGTCTCGATATGGGTAGCACCATCGATCAGGAAGAGTTCTTTGTCCTTCGTACCGGTGGCTTTCGCGAACGCACCTTCAGTCATATAGAGCGTATCCGCTTTTGTACCGGCAATCATCAGCAGTGGTTTATTGATGAGATTGATATGGTCCGTTACGTCAAAGCTCATCAAGTCTAACAGGCTGCTTGTAGTGTATTTAAACGTAGAGTTCGGATGGGCGTGGGTTTTCCAGTAATACTCGTAGCCCTGGCGATACAAGGCAAAAGGTAATTTAGCAATCTGTTCATCAGTCAGGTTGGCATCGCCGGAGTAAAGCACCTCTCCTCCGGCGGCTTCCTGAGCACGTGCGTCAGAAGCCTGCTGAAGACGCTGCTGGATAGTATCCAACTGTGAATCCTGCATACCATTGCGGCGCACAAGACCTGAATTAAACATGCTGATGGTTGCGATCGATTTGAACCGTTTGTCCGTCTCGGCAGCAACAAGTGAATAACCGCCACCACCGCAAATGCCAAGCAGACCGAGGCGGGAAGTATCAACCCCCGGATACTGGCTGATGTAGTCAGCCATGCCGTGGATATCTTCGATGCGATTAGCGGGTTTATCCACGCTGCGAGGCATCCCACCGCTAGCGCCCTGATAAGCCGCGTCGGCGGTAATCGTGATGTAGCCCTGCTCGGCGAGACGCTGGGCATATAAACCCGCGACCTGCTCTTTTACGCCACCATTAGGATGTGCGACCACCACGGTAGGATATTTTTTGGCAGGATCATAGTTAGCAGGGGTATAGACATTCGCAGCAATCTGGATGCCATGCAGATCGTATTTAACTGGATGGATGTTGACCTTGCCTTTGACGTTCTCAGTGATGGCACCGTCATAGACGAGGGTGAACGGATTTTTTTTGTAATCAGCCGCATTGACTGAGGTCACTCCGGCCATTGCCGTTATCAGCATTGCACTTATAAGTGTGAATTTCATGGTATCTCCCGAAGAGTGGCGACCTGTCCAGGCAGGCTCGCGATATCAAATATGCAGACTCAGATTAGGGAGTGAGAGCTGTCAGCATAGTGACAGGCAAATAACAATTTTGTCAGGAAGCCGCCAAGTGGCAGGTAATCATTTCTGACAATGCTGTCAGGTAACCGTCAGCTTTATGTTGGCAATCAGAAGGCAGAATGTTCTCGCTTTAATGAGATTCATGTTCAATTTTCTGAGAAAAGGAGTAATCAATGAAAAGCCAGAATGACCCAACAATGCCAGAGCGACGCAAGCTATTAGTCGCCGGGGCGGGTATTGCCGCCGCCTCGCTGATTCCCCACGTATCGGCGGCGAGCCAATCCTCTCAGGTCGATTCCTCCAGACAAACCAGCCAACGCAATGCTGCTCCGGGCAAGCGTAAACTCGGGAAGCTGGAGGTTTCTGCCGTCGGTCTGGGCGTGCAGAACATGAGTCGTAAATACGACACTTCCGTTCCCTGGCGCCCCGAGATGATCAATGTTATCCACCGGGCATTTGATGAAGGGGTGACGTTTTTCGACGCAGCTGAAGCCTACGGCCCGTTTGAAGTCGAAAAAATTCTCGGGGAAGGCATCGCCCCGTTCAGGGACAAAATCGTTATCGCCACCAAGTTTGGCTGGAACATTGACCAACAGACGGGTAAGCGTCTGCCGGGCCTTAACAGCAGGCCTGAGCATATCAGGCAGGTCGTCGACAATATGCTCAAACGCCTGCGTACCGATCGTATCGACTTACTGTATCAGCACCGGGTTGATCCGCAGATCCCGATCGAAGATGTCGCCGGAGTGGTGAAAGATTTAATAGATCAAGGGAAAGTCCTGCACTGGGGTCTGTCTGAAATGGGCATCAACACACTGAGACGCGCCCATGCAGCATTACCCGTTACCGCCGTACAAAGTGAATACTCCATGCTCTGGCGCGACCCTGAAAAGCAGGTGCTTCCGGTATGTGAAGAGCTGGGAATTGGCTTTGTGCCATGGAGTCCACTCGGCGTGCAGTTTTTAACGGGCTGGATTGATGAGAAGACCCGGTTCGCTACCGGTGATTTCCGGGCAACAGAAACGCGCTTCTCGCCTGACAACCTTCCACACAACTTACAGCTGGTAGCACTACTGAAATCCTGGGCAATAAGAAAAAATGCCGCACCGGGCCAGATTGCACTGGCATGGCTACTGGCCCGTAAACCTTGGATAGTTCCCATCCCTGGCACCACCAATAAAGACCATATGCTGCAAAACACAGCGTCTACCGGCATATCGCTGACTGCCGCAGAAATGACCGAGCTCACCCGCTCACTGGATGCCATCACTATCCAGGGTCAACGTCTGCCGGATGCCGTGCAGGTTTATTCAGATGTTGAAGCTCCGTTGAAAAGTTAAGAGGAAGTCCCGTTATGCGCCTGTTGTTAGTCGAAGATGAAGAAAAAACGTCAACCTATCTCAGCCGTGCGCTGGGCGAGTCTGGATTTACGGTAGACGTCTCTGCAGATGGCGCTGAAGGTCTTCATTACGCGCTGGAGTTCGACTACGACGCGATAATCCTGGATGTGATGTTGCCAGGGATGGATGGCTACCGGGTTCTCGAGGGTGTGCGGGCAGCTAAACAGACGCCGGTGCTGATGCTCTCTGCACGAGGATCCGTCGACGAGCGCGTCAAAGGGCTTCGTCTTGGCGCGGATGATTATCTTCCAAAGCCCTTTTCGCTTATTGAGCTGGTGGCGCGCATTCAGGCACTGGTGCGTCGCCGCTCTACGGATGGCGCGGACATCACCCAACTGCAAATTCACGATCTGCACCTCGACTTACTGTCTCGCCGCGTTTTTCGCGCCGGAACGAGGCTGGAGCTGACCGCAAAAGAGTTTTCCCTGTTGAGCCTTCTGGCCCGGCATCAGGGGGAGATCCTGTCAAAGATGATGATTGCAGAGCAGATATGGGACATGAATTTTGATAGCGATGCCAATGTGGTTGAAGTCGCCATTAAACGCCTGCGTGCCAAAGTTGATGCTCCGTTCGATATCAAACTGTTACATACCGTTCGTGGCATGGGATATGTCCTCGAAGTCCGGACCGAATAAATGAAGGGGATAAGCATGCCTAAGCGTTCCATCTCCGTTCATCTGGCGCTGATGTTTGCCTTATCCGCGCTGCTGATTGTCTCCGTTATCGGCATCCTGCTCAGAAGCTCTTTGCATGACTCTTTGCAAAAGCAGATGCACAACGAACTGTTGTTCCGGGAATCATTAATGAGTCCGTGGATCACCGCACGAACCTCGGCTGAGGGCTGGTCAACGCTTGCCAATAAATTCACCGTGTTAACCAATTCTGAAGGTGAGCGAGTTCGCTACTGGATAGTAAGCGATAACCCACGCTTCAGCATCGGGGGAACACCACCAGTGGGTGTTCAGTGGTCTTCATTACAGGAGGGCTTTAATAAAGTGCCAGGTGCATCAGAAGGTGCATGCTCGCTGTTCCTGTTAGTCAAAACCATCCCCGCGAACGGAGAAAGACCTGAGCTGCGCTATGTGGTTGCCATCGACTCCACGCCATACATGGGAACACTTGATGCGTTCACGCGTACATTGCTGATCATTACCGCACTGGGCGTCGCGATTGTCGCCTTACTGGGTTACATCGTATCAAGGATCGGTCTTCGTCCGGTTAGGGCGCTCAGTAAACAGGCCCGGCAACTCGCTCCCGGGGACCATGGTCAGCGCCTGAATACCGAAGCATTACCTGACGAATTACAGCAGTTAGCATCATCTTTTAATGGCGTGCTGGAACGGCAAGAGGTCGCCTGGAGGCAGCTCGAGAGCTTCAATGCCGATGTTGCGCATGAACTCCGTACCCCGCTGACGAATCTGATTGGTCAGACGCAACTGGGTCTCTCACGCCGGCGTTCGCATGAAGAACTGGAAGAGTTACTGGGTTCCAATCTCGAGGAGCTTGAGCGTATGACGTCAATCGTAAACGACATGCTGTTCCTGTCTCATGCTCACGCGGGTGAACATGCGTCCCAGCTTACGCAGGTTTCCCTGCGGGAAGAAACCCTGAAAACAGCGGAGTATGTGGAACCCTCTTTTGCGGAAAAACAGCTTTTTCTGGATGTGGAGGGGGATGTCACCGCGCATATCGACCGGCGGCTGTTCCACCGCTCACTGGCTAATTTACTGGAAAACAGCGCAAGACATTCACCCTCCAGCAGCAGGTTAACGGTGCGGTTAAGCGAAAAAGGTCATCAGGCCTGTGTTGAAGTTTCAAACCCTGGCGATCCGATATCGCCAGAGCACTTACACCGGCTTTTCGAGCGATTCTATCGCGTTGACACCTCCCGGGCCAGAAGTGATACCCATCATGGGCTGGGCCTGTCGATCGTGCGTGCTGTCGCCATTATGCACAGGGGGGATGTCTTTGCGCGTAGTGAAGGTGGCATCAATACATTTGGCCTCACCTTTGCAATACAAGCGGATAAAGCGGCGGGCAATGCTCAATCCGGCGCTGAGCCGGGACCCGGGTTAACTGACAGAATTGTCAGGGGGGCGTCAGCCTGACGTCATCACCCTCTCGATAAAATCATCGCAGGCAATCCCCTCTTCATTGATAAGGACGCTTTGCATGATCGGACATTTACGTTACCTCGGGCTGTTACTGCCCTTCTTCACCTTTTCATCCTGGGCAGCGGAGCAAAATCCCGCTGTCCATATTGCCCCAGCAGGAAGTCAGAACGCGGTGTATGGGCCAGCGGAGAATTTTACCGGTCGCGTCCGGGTTGATCCTCTCTTCAAACCTGATAACGACATCCGTGTTTCCGGGGCTTATGTCACCTTTGAACCCGGAGCCCGTTCTGCCTGGCATACGCATCCGGCAGGTCAGCGGCTTATTGTGACCTCGGGTGTTGGGCTCACACAACAAGAAGGCCAGCCGGTGCAGATTATCCGCGCGGGCGATGTTGTCTCTTGCCCTGCGGGCGTCAAACACTGGCACGGGGCGGCACCCGGCAGCGCGATGACGCATCTGGCGATAACCGGGGTTGTGGATGGTAAGAGCGTTAACTGGATGGAGAAAGTGACAGATGAACAATACCACGCCCATTAAGGCATTAACGGCAGCGGTACTGCTGACCTTTGGTTTTGGTCTCACGGCAAATGCTGCGCCCGTCAATAAAGGAGCCTCAGAAATGAACCACGAACAAACCGTTTCGGATACGCTGTCGGCTCGCCAGCAGGCCATCCCGTTGATTGCGGCATCGATGGCCAGCAGTCAGATGGATAAGCTGAATGCAGCCCTGAATCAGGGACTTGATGCAGGACTCACCATAAACGAAACCAAAGAGATTCTCGTCCAGCTTTATGCCTATACGGGCTTCCCCCGTAGCCTGAATGCGCTTAGTGAACTGATGAAGGTCGTCGAAGCACGTAAACAACGTGGCATCGAAGACGTTGAGGGTAAAGAACCGGTTGCTCCGATCCCTGTCGGGGATGAGCTTCGCCGTGTCGGTACCGCAAATCAGACTAAAATCTCAGGCGCTCCCGTTCAGGGCCCTCTGTTTGATTTTGCCCCGGTCATTAATCAATTCCTGCAAACGCATCTGTTCGGCGACATTTTCGCCCGCGATAACCTCAACTGGCAAAGCCGCGAGCTGGCAACGGTTGGCGCATTAGCGGCCACACCAGGCGTTGAAGCCCAGCTATTATCGCATACGCGAGCCAGCATGCGGGTCGGCCTGACGGCAGCGCAACTGCGCCAACTGGCACAGGTTCTGCGTGAACATGGCGAAAATGATGCGGCTACGCGAGCTGAAAAGGCGCTGCAACAGGCGCTCACAAACAATTAGGAGTTGGGTATGGAGCATGATCCTAACCGCAGAATGTTAATCACCGCGCTTGCCGGGCTCACACTGGCGAACGTCTCCCTGGCGACAGCTGCCACCGGAAACGCAAACGTGCAGGGCACAAGCCGTATTCTGGTGGCGTACTTTTCCCGCAGCGGAAATACACGGGTGATTGCGGGCGTCATTCACCGTAGCCTGAACACCGATCTGTTTGAAATTGAACCGGCCACACCTTATCCGGAAGACTATTTTCAGACCGTTGAACAGGTGAAAAATGAGCGTGAGCGAGGAGTCAAACCCGCATTAAAAAATAGCGTTGCAGATATCTCACGCTACGAGACAGTGTATTTAGGCTTTCCGATCTGGGGGACCAGCGTGCCGCCTGTAGTGCAAGCATTTCTCAGCAGCCACAACCTTGCGGGCAAATTACTCATCCCCTTCATTACTCACGGTGGCTACGGTAAAGGAGACAGCGACGACATCCTTGCCAGTCTTGCCCAAACTGCGCGTCGGGAAAAACCGCTTGTTATTGAATGCGACCAGGAGCGAAGAACAACTGAAACGGTCACCAGTTGGTTAGAGACAATACGCAGTTAATCGTCCGCATTAATGAATCTGCCAAATAAGGGCAATCAGGGGTGCTAAATAATTAACGCTAACAACTCAGATATGATTGAACGGCAAACATAACAGAGGATGTAATCTTGAAGACAATCTTAAAAACGCTGGCCATCTGCGTAATGGCGGGTGGCCTGGTGGCTCAGTCGGTCTATGCCGAGCCGCTGGTCATTCAGGAACAAGGAAGCTTTTCTGCTGGTGGCACCATCATCACCGCCCCAGGAACATTTGATGCGAAAAAGCCGCTGGAGTCTGCTGGCCAAACCTACCATGGCGATCATGCGTCTGTGTTCTACCAAATCCCGGAGAATCCGCATAAATACCCTATCGTCATGCTGCACGGCGCAGGTCAGTTCTCCCGTACCTGGGAAAGTACCCCGGATGGTCGCGAAGGGTTCCAGAACATCTTCCTGCGTCGCGGGTTCTCAACTTATCTTGTCGATCAGCCGCGTCGGGGCAGCGCCGGACGTACGACGGTAGAAGGTACTGTTACGCCTAAACCGGATGAACAGATGTGGTTCAATCAGTTCCGCGTTGGCGTGTGGCCAGAGTATTTTAAGGGCGTTCAGTTCTCTCACGACAAAGAAGCGTTGAACCAGTATTTCCGTCAGATGACCCCGAACACCGGGCCGTTTGATATCAATGTTATCTCTGATGCGATGTCCGCCGTCGTGGATAAATCCGGCCCCGCTATCCTCTTCACCCACTCTCAGGGTGGCGGACCAGGCTGGTACACGGCGATGAAAAATGACAAGGTCAAAGCCATTGTCGCCTTTGAGCCTGGCAGCAGCTTTGTCTTCCCGGAAAAAGAACTCCCAGCCCCTATGCCAAGCGCGTTCGACACGCTGAAGGGTGAGCCAGTGCCGATGGAGCAGTTTATGGCTCTGACCAAAATCCCGATTCTGATTATTTACGGCGATAATATACCGGATAAGCCTGTCACCATGCCTGCGCAGGACAGCTGGCGCGTACGTCTGGCAATGGCTCGTGAGTGGCGTGACGTGGTGAATAAGCATGGCGGGGATGTGACGGTAACGCATCTGCCAGAAGTGGGAATCAAAGGGAATACCCACTTCCCGTTCTCTGATTTAAATAATGTGCAGATTGCTGATTTGGTTAGTAAATTTTTGAAGAAAAAAGATCTGCAGTAGGAAGAGCCAATATTGAGCCTTCATTAATGAAGGCTCGATACAAACATCAGTTTTATCAAAAAAATAAAATGGAAACGTGATGCTCTGCTTTGATCGAGGAGCAGAAGTTCGCTTTTAATACTAGTCAGTAATAACCTCTAGACGATCTGTAATACATCATCGTCACGACTCTGACTATGTAAGCTCACCTGATTTCATGAACAAATACATACTACCTCGGAGTAGGTAAATGAAATCGCCATCATCCCTGACAGCTCTGTGACAGTTTTAAGCGGATTTCTCAAGCGCTTATTATAGAAGCATATTACAAAAAGATTATTGTGCTTAAATAGCACGCCGCTATGAGACACTAAATCTCCTAGAGTGCTCTCTCAACCGTAAATATTGAGCATTTTTCTCAAGATCTGGTGCTGCACTGATAATCTCATCCAGACATAAACTCAAATTCTTGGACAACCATTGCCGGTTTGTAGTTGAAATTATGGCATTAAGCAGTTCCACTACTTCGGCAGCAAATCGCTTACATAATCCAGATTCATGCAGACGGTTTAAGACGTAGCTTGGGTGTTCAATGGGTTGTAACCAAGCGAAAATCTCTTGTAAAGCTGCAGGAAATTCATCTCTGGCAGCAATGACCAATTGAGTAAGAGATACTGCAATTTTCGGTGTAGCCAACTCACGTGATTTCGGCCAGATGTTTCTCCAGAATGGTTGAACACGGTTCTTCCAGTAATCTTCTCGTTGATCGGCTGCACCATCCAGTGCCTGATAAAGCGCCTGGGCACACTTTTCAAGCCCATCATGCGGTAGCGCACCAAACGCTCTACGAAATTCCTCTACGGTGTAATCCTCTGTCGGCCCCAGAGCTGCATAAGTGAGAAAGCTTGCGTATTGCTGGCGATGTTCACCCAGTTCCTCATAGTGGTTTGCGCTGTCCAGTAGCTGATATTTGAAGGCTGTCATTAATGGCTGGTACAAGCGAGGCGACCACAGAAAGCCCTCCCATAGCGCTTTCGCCTCAATAGAATCGCCCCAGTCAAAAAATGGTAAAAGAAACTGTTCAGTCCAAGAACGATCAACTCGGAAGAGTGCTATTAATTGCGCCCCCAACACTACCCGCGCATGGATAAATTGCTCTATGGTTGGGTCGCACAGGTTTGTGAAAATAAGCTTGAGATCGTCAGGAAGCTGGTCGTTATCATTTGGGTTCCGTTTGAACCACAAATTTATCAAGGCTTGCGCAATATGACCGACGGGATGATTAATTGCGGACATAACGGGACTGTAATTTTCGATTCCATTAGTAACAAAATGAGCATCGCCCCCTCTTCCAAGCGGAAGTGCTAACACTTTTTGGGAGATAGATAGCAGTAGATATTCGTTGTGGTTTGCTGCCTTAGATACCATTTCTATCCAACGCGAGACGCTTTGAAGTATCTCCATAAGTACGTGAGCGGGTATAGCCTGAACTAGAGGTGCACAATATCTCCACGAGCGTGATACCAGCCCTTCTTCAGACCAAACTTGGAGAGCTTCACTCCATCGTTTCACGGGCCAAATATCTTTTTTTGCCAGTGCGTAAAGCGCTGACACACTGAGGAACAATCGCGTGCGGCAAACATCACGCCATGTATCTTCGTAAAAAAAGCGATCATCTGGGATTTCTTTGGTGAGCCATTCCACTAATTCCTGCCGCTTGCCAGGAGCAATGACAACTTGTCGACTGTTCTCATAATCAGGATCACCCGTGCCACTCATCCAGTGAGAGAATTCGTCGCGTTCATTATCATGTAACTGCCAGTCAGGATGGGCATTGGATAATTCTGCCAAACGCGCTGATGCTATTTCTCCCAAGGTAAGGCAAGAAAGATTAAGTTTTGCCAGATGCAACCAAATAGAATGAGCGACAAGGTACTGCCACCTCTCTTCCTCAATATCTTCACGATACATCCTACGTGGAGGCCCTTCCAGAATTACAGACTCAAGTTGCTCCTGTTCATGGCTTTTCAGACTTCGTCCCTGTAATACCAATAACCTATAAACCTCCCTTCCAGTATCACTTGACCATAACCACCACGCGTTGTCGGACAACAACCACTCAACCCACTTTTCTGAAGGAATGGAATCATCGTTGCTTGCAGCAAAAAGAGCGAGGCGTTTGAAGGTAGGGTAAGGCAAATCAAACCAGTTCAGCGCGATTAATGTTGCACGCGCACTGCTATTAGCTCTGACCGAAAGCCATGAATCTCGCAGAAGTTCAATTAAACAAGTCCAGTCGTGGAATCCTCGGTTCTGCCAGTGTGGAATAATAGAGGGAAGGTCCCAGTATGATCGGTCACTATTCTCATCAGCCTCCCCTAGTTCGCGCAGCAGGTCCAGCGCATCACGTAGTAGCTGTTGAAAATCGTCCAGCAGAGAAGGTAGGGCTGATTTCCAGACTTCACTGTCGAGTGTACCCAATGCAGAATTAACATCATCTGCAGTCAATACAAGCTCAAAGTCAACTAATTGCCTGATAGTATCTGGGTTATCAATTCTGCCCTCGTCATAACCCCAGCGAAATGGTTTCTTCAATGCGATCTTCGGAGCAAGCAATTCGCGAAGATTTAATCTCATTGTCGTCGTCATTCCCTCCCAATTTAGGCGATTAATCCACTGATAAAGATCAGCATTAAGTCCGTATGATTTCACCCTCTTGGTGAGCAGCAAATTCCATAAAGTACGCATAAGAGGCACAGGAATAGCATTAGGTGAATTTGTTCGAATATCATCAAGTTCAGAGGTTTTGCTTTCACGCTCCAGTCTACAAAGAAATTCTAACTGGTTCTCAATCATCCACTCCCAACGTTCATGTAGATGACCTCCACGTTCCGCAATCCAGATCACCAGTCTTGGGTCGTTCAGATGACGTAGCAACCAACGGCTAATGTGACCCATCACATCGTCCCACAGACTCTCAGAACGACCATTAGATGCAAGGCACATATAGGGCGCAAGGATGTAAGGCGCAGGTCGCCGCAGCATGCTAAAGCAAAGCTTTGTATCTACCACCTCGTGAGGAGGTACACCAAAGCGGATCAGATCTTCATATTTGAAACGCTCAGAGCCAAATGGCTCGAACAACCAGTCCAGAGAGGGAACTGGATTGAAATCAGCAAAACGCTTAGCTGGTAATCCCGATTTATCCGACAATACCCATAACATCCGTCCGACAAAGTTGTCCTGCCTCGTCGTGTCTTGTGGCCTGGCTAGGGCATGTTTGACAACAATAGCTTCTTTACCCTCAATCCCATCCCGGTATGTATCTGCCCAAGCATGAAGAGTTTTATGAAGTGCGGAATGGTCATGGCTACCGGCAGGAACACTATAAAGAATAGGTGTCACCCCCTTGGCTTCCCACTCAAGGGCTTTTTTATGTTCATTGCCTGGCTCACTATCTCCCAGTGCCCAAGCTTGGGGAGTCATTTCCCCCAACATACGGTCTGCTGCTAATGCATCCATCATGTATCGCAATACTGGGTCATTAATACTATAACCCACGAAGCACACAACATAGTTTCGAAACAGTTCACTGACGAAACGGGCAGCCCAACGTTCGGTAAGATAAGCCAGTCCAAAATCCCCGCTGGTAACTACCAGACGGTTTAGTGCCGTATCATCGGTTTTTTCAGGTAGTAAACCGTGCAAAAAGACTACCCCATCCCACTTACTGCTCTTTGGAATAGGAAGCATCGGAGATGAATATGACTGGAATGGCTGACGCGTACGTTTTGCCGCTACGTGAAAGAGGCGATCAAAGTTAGTAGTAACTAGACGCAGTGCACCTTTTCGACTTCGTGATAAACGCAGCAATGCAGCCTGAGTATCAGTGGCTCCCTTGAGGCGAATCTTTGGTTTGAGCGCATTGAAAAGAGCGCGGCGAACATCCATTCTCTGGCCGGGCAAACGTCGCTCAAGAAGATCGAGTGTGGCATCATATTGATCACGTTCTAATGTAGCCTTCTCAATATCCGAAGGTTCAGTTCCGTTCAGCCGGTAAATCTCTTCGACTAACCCTTTGAAACCCGGTAGCTGCGCGGGATATGAAATACCCGCTCCGCAGAAAAATACCACACGACCTTCTTCATGAGCCTGTAGAAGTGACTCGGGGATGTCAGGGCCGTTTGTTATAAATTGCATACCTTATGTTCCCTATTCAGTTTCCTTGGCATATTTGCTAACAAAATTTCTTTAGCATCGGATATCCACTGATGGCACAAGGCCAGCTGATAGATTAGGTATTATTCAGGAAAAATTATAAATGTGATCGATCATAGACTAACAAAATGCTCATTTTATTTAGTTTTTCCTGAACCACCATATGGAAATGAAAACAATCAAATCTTTGTTTCTGGCACAGAACCTACCGTCAGCTTCTCTAAATTAATGAGCACACCTAATAAACCCTAGCTAATTACCCCATCTAATCGAATAAATCACTTTGCGTTATGCTTTTCCTACACAACAGCTAAAGGATAACGTCATGCAAACTGTAAAACTGAACAACGGTGTTGAAATGCCCCTGCTGGGCTTTGGTGTGTTTCAGATGTCTGATGCCGCTGAATGCGAAAGAGCCGTTATTGATGCCATCGATACGGGATACCGTCTGATCGATACCGCCGCGTCTTACCAGAATGAAACCCAGGTCGGGAACGCACTGAAACAGACCGGTATCGCACGTAACGAACTCTTTGTAACGACCAAGCTATGGCTGCAGGATACTAACTACGAAGGTGCTAAAGCACAGTTCGAACGCTCCCTGAATCGGCTGCAACTTGATTACATTGACCTGTACCTGATTCACCAGCCTTACGGTGATGTCCATGGGGCATGGCGAGCTATGGAAGAACTGCAACAGGCAGGCAAAATTCGCGCCATTGGCGTCAGCAACTTCCATCCAGACCGACTGGCCGACCTTATCGCCTTCAACAAAGTGGCCCCTGCGGTAAACCAGATTGAAGTAAACCCCTTCAACCAGCAGCTGCATGCCGTTCCATGGAATCAAAGCCATGGCATTCAGCCGGAAGCCTGGGCACCGTTTGCTGAGGGTAAAAATGGTCTGTTCCAGCATCCCGTGTTAACGGCAATTGGTCAGAAGTACGGCAAAAGCGTGGGCCAGGTTGTGCTGCGTTGGATCTTCCAGCGAGGCATCATTTCACTGGCGAAATCGGTGCGCAAAGAACGCATGAAAGAGAACATCAATATTCTCGATTTTGAACTCAGCCCTGAAGATATGCTTCAGATTGCCGCCCTCGACACCGCAACCAGCGCCTTCTTCTCACACCGCGACCCGGCGATGGTGGAATGGCTGACTGGCCGCAAACTTGATGTTTAAGTCGCGATAAAAGAGGTATTCATTCAATGCAAAAACGTTATCTGGGTAAATCCCGACTCGAAGTCTCCGCACTTGGGCTCGGTTGCATGGGCTTAAGCCACGGCTACGGCCCGGCGACCGATACCCGACAGGCTATCGAGCTCATCCGCGCTGCGGTTGAACGTGGCGTCACCTTCTTCGATACCGCCGAAGTGTATGGCCCCTTTCTTAATGAAGAGGTGGTCGGTGAAGCCTTAAAACCATTTCGTGACCGCGTGGTCATCGCCACTAAGTTTGGTTTTACTTTTGGCGACGACAACAAGCAGCAGATTTTAAACAGCCGTCCGGAGCATATCCGTGAAGCGGTGGAAGGATCATTACGCCGTCTTAAGACTGATGTCATTGATCTGCTGTATCAACATCGTGTCGACCCGGATGTCCCCATTGAAGATGTAGCGGGTACAGTGAAAGAGCTGATCGCGGAAGGCAAAGTCAAACATTTCGGTCTGTCCGAAGCGGGTGCGCAAACCATTCGTCGGGCACATGCTGTACAACCAGTCACTGCACTGCAAAGCGAATATTCCATGTGGTGGCGCGAGCCTGAGCAGGAGATCTTGCCGTTGCTGGAGGAACTGGATATTGGTTTTGTACCCTTCAGCCCATTAGGCAAGGGCTTCCTGACGGGATCGATTAAGCCAGGAACGACTTTTGGCAAGGATGATTACCGCAGCACCGTGCCGCGTTTCGCCGAACAGGCGATTGAAGCCAATGAAAAGCTTGTCTCATTGCTGGGTGAACTGGCGGCAGAGAAAGGCGTGACGTCTGCGCAAATCGCGCTGGCATGGCTGCTGGCACAAAAACCGTGGATTGTTCCTATCCCCGGCACCACTAAGCTGCACCGGCTGGAGGAAAACCTGGGGGCTGTTGACATCATTCTTTCGCAGGATGATTCGCATCAAATAACCCAGGCGCTTGAAACGATTAAAATCGTCGGCGAACGTTACTCTCCTGAGCATCAGGCTCGAGTAGGCCGTTAATACCCGGGCGGGTCCGCAGCGAATTGCGGACCCGTTATTCCGAGTAGCGAAGTGCATCGATCATCAGCGCAAAAGCGGGCGGATGCTGCTTACGGCTCGGGTAGTAAAGATAATATCCGGGGAAAGACGGACACCAGTCCTGCAGAACCTGAATAAGCTCTCCTGACTTTATATAATCCAGCACCCTGTCCTCAGGTATACAGGCGATGCCAAAGCCAGATAAAGCCGCATCAATCCTTTCCGCCTGCAGATTAAACGTTACCTGCCCCTCAACCCTGACCCGTAACGGTTTCCCTTCCTTCTCAAACTCCCAGTGGTACAGTCCCCCGGCAGTCGGCAGGCGCATATTGATACACCGATGATTTTGTAGCTCGTGCGGCGTTTCAGGTACAGGATTTGCAGCGAAATAAGATGGTGCTCCCACTACGGCCATTCTCATGTCCGGTCCAATTCTTACCGCAATCATGTCCTTATCCACGCTTTCGCCCAGGCGGATCCCGGCATCAAAACGCCTCTCAACAATATCGACAAAGCCGTTATCAACCACCAGTTCGAGATTAATTTCCGGATATTCCCTGAGGAAAGGTTTTAACTTCGGCCATACCAGACTTCGCGCGGCATGCTCCCCGGCAGATAAACGGATATTGCCGGAGGCAGTGCCGTTCAGTTGAACAAGCGATTCCAGCTCCTGCTCAAGATCGGCAATACGGGGTTCAAGGCAGGCGATAATTCTCTCACCGGCTTCTGTGGGGGCAACGCTTCGGGTCGTGCGGGTCAGAAGGCGGATATTGAGCCTTTCCTCTAGTGCTTTCATCGCGTGGCTGAGTGCAGACTGAGAAACGCCCAATTTGCCCGCTGCTTTGGTAAAACTTCGCTCTCTCGCTACCACAAGAAAGATTTGCAGTTCGTTGAAGTTTTCTTTGAGCATCGGCGATTTCCTTATGGGGGCATTCCCTTCACCGCACACTCATGAAGGGGGTTCATAGACACAATCATTTTAGCCCCATTACTGACAATAATGATAATTGATATTCTAAATGTATCGAAAATAAGTCTGAATTATCAGAAGGTTTATCATGAAAATACTCATTGCAGGTGCGACAGGAAGTATTGGTCTTCATGTCGTGAATACCACTATCGAAATGGGTCATCAGCCTGTAGCGCTGGTTAGAAATAAGAGCAAAGTGAAATCGCTTCCTCGGGGAACAGATGTTTTTTACGGCGATGTTTCAATGCCGGAAACACTCACCGAATTGCCGAAAGATATTGATGCCATCATCTTCACTCTCGGTTCCGATGGTCAGGGCCGTATTGGTGCCAGGGCCATAGATTACGGCGGAGTGCGCAATATTTTACGAATATTCAAGGATGCACCTGTTGATATCGCCCTGATGACCACGATTGGCGTGACTGAACGACTCAGCACCTGGAATCAACGCACTGAGGTTCATGACTGGAAAAGACGTGCCGAGCGTCTGGTAAGGGCAAGTGGTCATCCCTATACCATCGTCAGGCCCGGCTGGTTTGATTACAACAATGATGATGAGCACAGAATCGTTATGCTTCAGGGAGATCGTCGCCATGCGGGAACACCGGAGGATGGTGTGATATCCCGGGAGCAAATCGCCCAGGTTCTGGTCAGTGCCCTGACCAACGATGAGGCAAAAAATAAAACGTTCGAGCTGGTGGCTGAACGAGGCGAAGCACAGCAGGATCTCACTCCGCTGTTTGCTGGCCTGCAGACTGATAGTCCTGAAAAAAATGATGGGGTTCTAGATATAGACAATATGCCTCTGCGTGAAGAACCTGAGTGCATTATTAACGAGCTGAACCTGTATTCAAAAAAATTAACCAATCTAAAACCCTGACAATTTTGTCATATAGCGGTCAGTCTTATTGTAAGCACACCCGCTTTAGTTCCAGGCACTTTTTGAGATATCCGGTTTTTCAGCCATCAGCCAGTACTTTTCCGGCGTTAGTTTATTCAGGATGAAGTTGCACCCACGAAAACTGGGAGCTGATGGGATAATCCATCGACAGAATTACGCATGAGGTACCTCTGCGAGTTTAGTATTAGGCGACTAATCTGGGGCATTCCGTTGAGCCAATACTGCTGACGATTCGAGACAGGGGAGAAAATTTTCAAGGTAGCTTTCAACACGCTAATACTATTGTTAATCAAAGCTGCCAACTGGTTGGCCCTCCTGTTACTTCCCACTGCCTTTTTTCTGCATCTACAATTGGTGCCCGCTTCTGGCGCAGAGCAGACTGCCCTTGTGGATATGGTCATAGTAACGAACAGAAAATACACGAGACCGCTCACCAGCTTCTATTGGTGGTCATTTTGGTGGTCTTGACAGCATCGCAACTCAGGTTTAGCCTATTTATTCGCCAGTTACTGGCAAAGGCGAGTCCAGTCAGAGCAGCCATATTTAAGCAGCCCGCTCAGGGAAACCTGAGCGGACTTTTTGCTGTTACTGCCACTTAGCCTTTGGCAAAGTTCGCCTGGATACGCTGTTGCAGATAATCTTCAGCACTGATCGCCGGATACTTCGCCTGCGGGCCGAGGATCTCAACGTCTTTATTCGCCTGACAGAAGAAAGCCAGGCTGTAGCGCGCGCCCTGATATTCCCCCGGTAGCGGGCTTCTTACCCGATGGAAGTTTGACGGCAACTGGTCGTCACTCCAGCGCATCAGCATGTCGCCAATATTGCAGGTGATCACCTCTTCACGTGGTTCAATGCTGGTCCACTGCTGACTTTCGCGATCTTTGCCGGGACAGACCTGCAGGCCGCCCTGGCCGGGGCGCTGGAACAGCAGCGTCAGGCAGTCGAAATCGGTATGCGCACCGGCGCGCCACATCCCCTGCTCCGACTGTTCGGTGGCATAGTAGTGCAACATTCGCAGCGTGCTCTGGTAGGTATTCCGATCGGGATTGTGCGCCTGCTCGAAGAAGTGCTCAGGAAAACCCAGCTTAAGCGCAAAGCAGGAGAGCAACTTCATCCCCAGCTGCCAGCATTGCGACTCAAAGCTCAGCATGGTTTGCTTAAAGGCGGGCAGCTCCTGCTCTGTCGGCCACAGCGAATCCATTAACGGACGGGTAATCTGATAGGACTCTTTCTGGTCCGGGGTTTTGGTCGAGGGACGGACCTGCGACTTATTTTCCCAGCCGGCGTTGCGCGCCAGCGGATAGCGGGCTTTGACCGCTTCCGGCAGCGAGAAAAAATCCTCCGTCATGCTGAATGCCTGGCGGATATCGTCGAGGGCAATGCCGTGATTGCTGACCTGAAAGAAACCGATCTCTACCGCTGCCTGCCACAGTTCATCGGCAATCTCATGTTTACGCTGTTCGAAATCTGACAGGTCGATGCAGCGCACCTCGCGGGCAAAAGTCTCTTCACCCATTGCGCCCATTGCCGCTTCTTTCTCCAGTTCCTGCAGTGCATAACCTTGTGTCCGGGTTGATTGTGTCATGGTATTTTTCCTATACAGAAGAGGGTTAACCGGCGGCACGCTGTTGCAGCGTCCGGACGGCTGACATTGCCTGATGGCGCATGGCATCCAGATCGAGACCAGGAATGTGATCGTTTTCGACAATCACCCGGCCATTGATCATCAGCGCCTTTAACGAAGCCCGACCGCCGCAGGCCACCGGCCCAATTGCCATGTCATGCAGGCCGAAATAGCGCGGATCGTCCAGCCGGTACACGGCGATATCGGCCAGCATCCCGACCTGCACGGTGCCGCTCTGCGGCAGACCGAGGATCTGCGCCCCGCCGGCGCTGCCCCAGCGCACCACATCTTCAATGGTTGCCGCATCGCCACCGCCTTCAAAAGTTCCACCGTCATAGCGTGGCGTGGCGAACATGCCTTTTCTGGCGCGCTGCAACAGCCACGCCGCATGCGCTTCACTCTGCATATCGGCTGCCTCGTTCGATGCCGCGCCGTCCACGCCCAGGGAAACCGGCACGCCCGCCTGCTCCAGCGCCAGCAGATCGGCAATGCCGCTGCCCAGTCGTCCGTTACTTTGCGGGCAGTGCGCAATACCGGTCCGGCTGTCACCCAGCAGCGTGATCTCCTGCGGCAACAGCTTCACCAGATGGGCAAACCAGACGTCATTACCCAGCCAGTCGTGTTCAGCACAAAACTGCACCGGCGTCATGTTGAAGCGGTCGCGCGCCGCATCCAGATAATCCACCGTTTCCGACAGGTGACTGTGCAACCGGATACCCAACTGACGCGCCAGCCTGGCCATTTCGCGCAGCTGCGCGCCCGGCGCTGAGTGCAGCAGCGTGGTCGGAGCCATCACCACCCGACGCAGCGAGGTCGGCCGCGGATCGTGGTAGCGTCCCACCAGCCGTTCTATGTCGGCCATATAGTGATCAAAATTCTCCGGGCGCAGCGCTTGCGGTAAATCCTGCTCAATCGTCCGTCCCTGAGTCGCACCACCCCGGCACAGCACAATCCGCATGCCCAGCGCCTCGCCTTCACTGAACAAAATGTCGGAAGGATCAAACGGCATATCTGGCCAGTAGAGATAGTTATGATCGGCGACCGTGGCGCAGCCGGATCGCAGTAACTCGATCAGGCCGATACGAACCGCCAGCCGGAACGTCTGTTCGTCAAAGGTGGCGCGAAAACGATACGGCGTGGCGCTTAACCAGGCGGTCAGGCTTTTGTTCAGCCCCTGCGGCTCACCTTTCAGCAACGACTGAAACAGGTGGTGATGGGTATTGACCCAGGCGGGATAAACCACGCAGTCGCGGGCATCAATCAGCCGCTCGTCCGGCAACGCGGTCAGCGACCCAATGGCTTCGATCACGCCTTCGCGGATGCGAATATCTGGTCCGGCATGACGTGCCCGCTCGCCCGGCAGGCCGGTCAGAATGGCGTGCGCGTTTTTAATCAGTAATGATTGAGATGACATCGCAACGTTCCTCACGGTTTAACCTGCATCTGCTGAACAAACTCAGTGGTGTAAGCCTGTTTCCAGTCGGTATCCGCTTTAAGCAGGCTGGCTTTGACCATAAAATCGCGGGTTTTTTGCCAGCGATCCTGCGTCATGGTGCCCCAGCCGGCTGTCGCGGCATCGCCACCATCAATCAGATGGTGCTGTTTGATCTGCGTGACGCCCCAGGCCAGCAAATCATCGGTCATTTTTGGATTCTCTTTTTTAATCAGCGCGTTGCCTGGTGTCGGATTAGTGAGATAGCTGACCCAGCCCTCCATTGAGGCACGTACAAATTTCGCCATCGCTTCGCTGCGGCTGCTGATCTGGTCCGGACGGGTAATCAGAATGCCGCCGTAGGGCGGATAGCCGTGCTCGGAAAACAGGAAGAAATTCGATTTCACCCCGGCCTTTTGCGCCTGGAAAACCTCAGAGCTGACATAAGCCTGCTGTGCCACATTCTGATCGGCGATAAACGGCTGGATATTGAAGGTATAGGGGCGCACCTGCCCATCGCTGAGCTGATACTGTGCCTTTAGCCACGGCCACCAGGTGGCTTGCCCGGAACTGGAGACCAGAATGGTTTTGTCTTTCAGGCCGTCGAGGGAGGTGACGGAGGCGTGGGTCAGCAGTCCCTGCGGATCATACTGAAACGGGGCGGCAATCGCTTTAGCCTGAAAGCCACGCTGCACCGCTTCAAGTAACTGCAGGTCATAACCGATGATCACATCGGCGCGCTTCGATAACAGCAACTGCATGCCGTTGATCTGCGGTCCGCCGGACTGAATGCTGACGTCCAGCCCGTAGCGCTGATAGATGCCGGTCGCCAGCGCCTGATAATAGCCGCCCTGCTCAGCCTGCGCGTACCAGGAGGTGAGTAAGGCAATCTTCTCTGCGGCATCGGCCGGCAGGATGAATGCGCCAGAAATCAGCGTGCTCAGCACGCAGCCAGACAGGGGAATGCGGGATCGTAACTTCATTGCTCCTCTCCTAATCGTCACCGGAGGGAGGCTGAGCAAAGGCGACTCAGCCCCCAGCCGGTTCAACATGAACCGCGAAATGGTGGCTGAGCAATGTCCCGCGCAGTTGCCTGCACTGACCGCTTCTACTCACAGTGAGTTATACAAAAAGGATGCCAGGTTAGCCGATCGGCGCGGCTTAAGGGCTGCGCGGCGATCGGCGGAGGCGGCGCTGCAACCTTTGATTCATTAAGGAGCAACCAGCACCATACTGGTGCAGCGTCAGGGCCGCTGGCGTCCGGGCGTCTGAATCTGGCTGAACAGCATTTCCAGCTGTTTGAGCATCATCGACGCCGCCAGCGACAGCTGCCTTGCCGGGGCGACGCACAGTGACAGGGTGAAGGTTTTGAGTTGCGGATCGGTCAGCGGAATAAACTGCAGTTCGTCGCTTTCCACCTCATCCATGATATCGAGCCAGCAGAGAATGCCGATGCCGATTTTCTCTTTGATCAGCGAGCGGATCATGTGGATGTTATTGGAGACCGCCACCTCGTTGATCATCTCGCCATGGATGTTGATCAGCGCCTGCACCGGTTCAGCCAGCATCAGCGGGGCAGAAGGCAGGATAAACGGATACTCACTGCACTGGTTAAACCGCACCCCGCTTTTGCTGCTGAGCGGATGGCCGGTCGGGACCACAATCCCCAGATCGATCTCGGCAAAGGCTCGCACCTGCAGTTCGCGTGACGATTGCGGGTTCAGCATCACCCCGAAATCGGCATCGCCCGACATCAGCGCCTGCTGAATATCGACGTTGTTCATGGTGGTCAGGGTGAAAGATATGTTCGGATAGTCGAGATGCACCTGTCTGAGCATTGACGAGAAAAACTGCCGGTTAATCGCGTCGATGGTGGCGATGCGTACATGGCCGCGTCGCAGTCCACGCAGGTCATCCAGTTGTTCGCAGACCCGCGAAAAATCCTTTTTCCAGTTACTGGCGGCGTGCAGCAGCAGTTCGCCCGCTGCGGTCAGCCGCAGGCCGCTGGGGTGACGCTCAAACAGCGGCATCGCCAGCTCTTTCTCAACCCGCAGGATTTGCCGATCGATCGACGACGCCGCCACGTGCAGGCTTTCAGACGCCTTGCGAAACGATCCCTGACGGGCCACTTCAGTGAAATAGAGCAGAAATCGGGAGAATGCAAACATAGGGAGTGCTCTCTTTTATGCAACGGGATGTGCGAATCAAAGCGCTGGACGCAACAGTTTTATCACAATAACGTAGATTTCATGGCAACGGGAACAATCGTTTCATCACTCAGCTGGCTGCAGTTGCGCAGCGCTGGGTGATAGCACCGCCGGTCAGGCGGCAGCGACGATGACCTGCTTTTTTATCACTGCTCTCTTTAAGCACAGACGGTAAATAATGATGAAAGAGTCCGGACTTATTCCAGTCACGATCAGCGCTGTCCATATTAATGGTGTCGGCAATCTTTCATTACAGCTTATTGCCCGGCACGGTGGTTTATTACCGGCTTATTTACCTGGCGCGCACATTGACGTTTTCATTCCGCAAATCGGGCCGCGTCAGTATTCACTTTGCAGCGAAAACCACGGCGGTGAATATTACGAGATCTGCGTGAAACGGGCAGACCTCTCCAGCGGCGGATCGCATTTTATTCATCACCATTTACGGCCTGGCGATGCGCTGGAAATTTCAGCACCGCGCAATCATTTCCCGCTACCCGAAGCGGGACGCTATCTGCTGTTTGCCGGTGGAATCGGTATTACCCCACTGTTGCCGATGGCGGAACAGCTTGCCCGACAAGGGTTTGACTATGAACTGCATTATTTTATCTCGTCGCCAGAACAGGCGGCGTTTGTGCCGCGATTAACCGCACCGCGATTAGCAGACCAGGTTTATTTTCATCACAGCAGCGCAAACGATTCTCTGCGTGTGACTACGCCGCCGTGTTTATCGCAGCCCGATCCACAGACCCGGATAATAGCCTGCGGCCCGGACGGCTTTATTCAGCGTCTGCAGCACCTTATGCAGCAGCATGGCTGGCAACCGGATCAATTGATTTTTGAGCGATTCAGCAATGCAGCGCTAAATAATAGCGCCAGCGACAGCGCCTTTTATATCCAGCTCAATTCTACCGGCACCCGCTATTTAGTCAGCCCGCAGCAGACTATTGCCGAAGTCTTATTAAGCGCCCGGGTCGATATTATGCTGTCGTGCGAACAGGGAATATGTGGTTCCTGCATCACTGAGGTAATCGACGGTATTCCCGATCATCGTGACTGCGTGCTGACTGCCGAAGAGAAAGCGGAGAATACGCAGATAACCTTGTGCTGCTCCCGATCCAGAACGCCGGTTCTGGTGCTCGACCTTTAATCTCAGCGCGGAGTCTTATCATGTCTGTTTCCCGGTCCGATGCACCGCTTGCTGGCCTTGCCAGCGTTCGCCTCCCCGCCTGGCTACTGCCGGCGGACTGGCCGCGTGAAGCCGGTGAGCCGCTGCTGGCCGATCTGCGCTTTGCGGCTGGCAAAATTGCTGCGCTGACGCCAGCCCGGCCCGATCAGAGCGACCTGTGGCCGGTGGATGGCGCACTGGCGCTGCCGGGGCTGATTGAACCGCATGCGCACCTCGATAAAACCTTCACCCTCGCCCGCAGCCGTCCGTCAAAACCGGGCCTGCTGGCCGCCATTGAAACCCTGCATCAGGATCGCCAGCACTGGACGGCGTCGGACCTTCAACAGCGTGCCGGCCGGGCTTTC
Source organism: Pantoea sp. PGP6 (assembly GCF_053474785.1). NCBI lineage: Bacteria > Pseudomonadati > Pseudomonadota > Gammaproteobacteria > Enterobacterales > Erwiniaceae > Pantoea > Pantoea sp. PGP6. The sequence goes on along the minus strand of NZ_JBQBMA010000001.1, from coordinate 1,647,843 downwards.
GGCTGGGCGGCCGCCAACGGCGTGACCCGTTTGCGCAGCCATATCGACTGGTTTGACGATCGCCCTCCGCTGGCCTGGACGGAACTGGCTGGCATGGTACCTCCCGGCATCACGCTGGAACGGGTGGCGCTGGTGCCGCTGAGCCTGTTCGCCGATGCCGGGAGCGCTGACCGCATCGCCCGCGCGGTGGCGCAGAGCGGCGCCGGTTGCCTGCTGGGCGGCTTTATCCACTCCTCAAACTGGGACCCGGTGGCGATGACCCACCTGATGCGCAGCGCCGCCCGCTGGCAGCTGGATCTGGATTTGCATATTGATGAAGAGCTTTCGCCAGTGGCCCACGGCCTGAGCTGGCTGGCGCACTACCTGGCTGAAAACAGCTTCAGCGGCCACATCTGTTGCAGCCACGGCTGCGCGCTGGCGTCCGGCAGTGAACTGCAGGCGCAGCAGGTACTGCGGCAACTGGCTGCCCACGCCGTCACGCTGATTGCCCTGCCGATGACCAACCTGCTGTTGCAGGATGCGGTAACCGGACGCACGCCGCGTCAGCGCGGCATTACCCTGCTGAAAGAGGCGCAGACGGCCGGCGTTCCGCTGCTGATCGGCTGTGACAACGTTCAGGATGCCTTTTGTCCGGCTGGCAGTTACGACCCGCTGGATACCCTGAGCTGCGCGCAGTTCGCTTTGCAGCTGAGCAACGTTTTTGACCAGCATTCGCGGCTGATTTGTGATGCCGCCGCCCTGACCGGCGCGCACTCAGCCCCACCGCCGCTGTCACCGGGCAGCGACGCTACGCTGGTGCTGTTCCCGGGCAGCGACAGCGCCAGCTGGCCGTTAAACAGCGCAGCCCGCCAGGTTATCCATCACGGCAGGCTGACCCATCAACGTATCTGGCAGCAGGAGATATCCCATGAGTCTTGAAGAGGGTGCGGGCAAACCGCTCGCCCACTATGCCGCCTGGCGTCGGGCCGGTGATTTTGTCTTTCTCTCCGGCATCATTCCGGTTAATCCGCAGAGCGGCACTATCGTGCGCGGCTTTAAGGATATCCCGGTTGAAGTCCGTCAGTTAGTTGGCGAAACCGGCGAGTTCTCGACCGACGCCAGACAGGGGCCGATCCTCGCACAGAGCTGGTATGTGCTGGAAAGCATTCGCCACACCGTGCAACAGGCGGGCGGACAGATGAGCGATGTGATCAAGCTGGTGCAGTACTTCCGCAATCTCGATCACTTTCCCTGCTACAGCCGGGTCAGAAAGCTGTTTTATGACGGACAACCGCCGGTTTCAACCGTGGTGCAGGTCAGTGAAATGCTGCCGAGCGCCGAGGTGCTGATTGAAGTGGAAGCCACCGCCTGGTTACCGCTAACCCCCTAATCTCCGACTACGAGGCACAGCATGATTAACGGTTATATTCCTGCAGCGCGTTTTCTGCCTTTTCTGAGCTGGACGGCCATCGCGGCTCTGCCCGACAAAGCCAACACGGTGATTGTTCTGCCGACCGGCGCGATTGAGCAGCACGGTCCGCATCTGCCCTGTTCGGTCGACAGCGTGATCGCCTCCGGCGTGGCGGGCCATGCGCTGGCCAGACTGCCAAAAACCATCCCGGCTTACGCCATTCCGCCGATCACCTACGGCAAATCGGATGAACATCTGAATTTCCCCGGCACGCTGACCTTAACCGGCGACACCCTGCTGCAAACCGTGCTGGAGATCGCTGAATCGCTTTACCGCGCTGGCTTCCGCAAGCTGCTGATGATCAACGGTCACGGCGGACAGCCGCAGGTGCTGCAAATGGCGGCACGGGAAATGCGTCTGCGTCACGGCGATATGATCATCATCCCGCACGACGTGTTTCGGGTGCCGAACGTCGAAAACCAGTTCCTCAGCGCCCGGGAGCAGAAAATGGCGATGCATGCCGGTCACAGCGAAACCGCGGTGATGCTGGCGCTGGCACCGGAATGCGTCCACCCCGACCAGGCGGTGGCCAGTTATCCGCCGGAATTCCCCTGCCCGACGCTCTCCTCCGGTCGCCCGGCGGCCGCCTGGGTCTCTTACGATTTCGGACCGAGCGGCGTGATTGGCGATCCGACCGGTGCCACCGCAGAACAGGGTCACGCAATCCTTGATTCGCTGGCCGCAAGCTGGGCGCAGGCGATCACCGAAATCCACCAGATGAGCTGGCCGGTGCGCAGCGAACCCACCTGGGGAAAACAGCACTGGAGCGGTTTTGTGCAAACCGGCTTTACTCCTCCGTCTTCTTTGGCCTCTGAATAGTGGAGTAGTTACGATGAAAATTGGGCGTAAATCGACTTTCTCCCTGCTTGCTCTGATGCTGGCCGGGGTCTCTGCTTCCGGCATGGCGGAAGAGAAGTTTACCTTCCTGACTAACTGGTACGCGCAGGCGGAGCACGGTGGCTTTTATCAGGCTCAGGCTAGCGGGCTGTACAAAAAAGCCGGGCTGGATGTCAGCATCAACATGGGCGGGCCACAGGTGAACGTGATGCAGCTGATGGCGGCCGGACGCGCAGACTGTACGCTGGGTGACAACGGCCAGGCGCTGGAGACCTGGGAGGCTGGGGTGCACGCCGTCACGGTCGCTACGGTGTTTCAGCATTCACCGACGGTATTTATCAGCCATGACAAAGTCGACCAGCCTCAGCAGCTGAAAGACAAAACTTTCCTGCTGGCCACCGAGGCTTATAACTCGTTCTGGCCGTGGGCAAAAAGCGAACTCGGACTGGAGAAGGTGAAAATCCGTCCCTACACCTTCAGCGTCCAGCCTTTCCTCGCCGACCGCAATCTGGTGCAGCAGGGATACGTCACCTCTGAACCGTTCTCGATTGAGAAAGGCGGCAAACCGTTTTACGTCTACATGCTGAGCGACTGGGGCTACCCGCCGTATGGCAACTCGATTATCTGCATGGCCGACACGGTTAAACAACGCCCGGCTGCGGTAGCCGCCTTCGTTAAAGCCTCCATGCAGGGCTGGAAAGCTTATCTGCAGGACCCGACCGCCGGCAATGCATTGATCGCCAGAGATAACCCGCAGATGACCGCCGACCAGATCGCTTTTGGTATCGCGCAGATGAAGAAATATCAGCTGGTGACGGGCGGCGACGCACAAACCGGCGGTATCGGCATCATCACGGAATCGCGGCTGAAAAAGAGCTGGGACATGCTGGTTAAAAACAAGCTGATCGACGCGGAGAAAGTGCCGTTCGGCCAGACCTATACCCTCGATATGATTAAAGACGCGAAGGTTATGCCATGAATACTGTCCCCAACCTCACCGTGATGCGCGACGTTCGCGCAGCCTCGCCGCAGGCAGAGCCGGCGATCGAAGTGCTGTCGGCAGAGAAGATTTACAGCAACGGCACCCGCGCCCTGCTGCCGGTCAATCTCACCATTCATCAGGGCGAATTTGTCACCCTGCTCGGTCCGTCGGGCTGTGGCAAAAGCACCCTGCTGAAAATGGTCGCCGGGCTGACCGAGCCCAGCGACGGCAAACTGGTGTTGTGGCGTCGTGACAGCCGGGAAAGCGCCCAGGTCCCGCTCTCCTTCGTGTTCCAGGAAGCGACGCTGATGCCCTGGAGCACGGTGCAAAACAACGTCCGTCTGCCGCTGGATCTGGCGGGCGTGCCGCGGGCCGAAGCCAATACCCGCGTTGCCGAGGCGCTGGAACTGGTCGGGCTGGGTAAATTTGCCCGGGTCCTGCCGCGTGAACTCTCCGGTGGCATGCAGATGCGGGTCTCGATTGCCCGTGGGCTGGTGACGCGCCCGAAACTGCTGCTGATGGATGAACCCTTTGGCGCGCTCGACGAAATCACCCGCAATAAACTCGACAGCGACCTGCTGCGGCTGTGGCGTGAACAGGGCCTGACGGTGGTGTTCGTGACTCACTCAATTCACGAAGCGGTTTTTCTGTCGCAGCGGGTGATCATGATGGCTGCCCGGCCGGGCCGGGTGGTGGAAGATATCGCCATCAATGAGCCGTTCCCGCGCAGCGAAGATTTCCGCGTCAGTCCGGCCTTTTCACGTTATGCGAAGCAACTGCAGGATAGCCTGCTGCAAGCCAGCCAATCGGGAATGGAGTAATACCATGCAGACGCAAAAATCTTCTCCGTGGATGGCTAATCCCGGCTTTCGTAAAGTGTTTTATCCCACCGTTGTGGCGGTGGTCGTGGTGCTGCTGTGGCAGGGATGGGTGAGCTATTTCAATATCCCGCAGTTTCTGGTGCCGTCACCGCTGGTGATGCTGCAAAGCCTGTGGACCCACTTCGGCTCGCTGATGATGGCGCTGCTGTTCACCCTGAAAATCACCCTGATCTCGTTTTTACTCTCGATCATCATCGGTGCCGCCGTGGCTTTCGTGCTGGTGCAGAATCGCTTTGTCGAAACCGCCCTGTTTCCCTACATCGTCTTTCTGCAGGTGACGCCGATCGTCGCCATCGCGCCGCTGATTATTATCTGGGTCAAAGACACCACCCTGTCGCTGGTGGTCTGTTCAACGCTGATGGCGGTGTTCCCGATTATTTCCAACACCACCCAGGGATTGCGCAGCGTTTCGCCGGGGCTGCTGAGCTACTTCAGGCTGAGCCGCGCCAGTCGTCTGCAGGTGCTGATTCGTCTGCGCATTCCGTCCGCGCTGCCCTACTTTTTTGGTGCGCTACGAATTTCCAGCGGGCTGTCGCTGATCGGAGCGGTGGTTGCCGAGTTCGTGGCGGGCACCGGCGGGAATAATACCGGGCTGGCCTACCAGATTCTGCAAGCGGGCTATCAGCTGGACATTCCGCTGATGTTTGCGGCGCTGCTGCTGATCTCCCTCGCCGGTATTGCGCTGTTTGGCATGATGTCGTGGATTTCCCGTCGCGCCCTCTCCGCCTGGCATGAAAGCGAAGCGGTTCAGTCTCATTAACTCCCTATTTTCAGGCAGGAAAATTATGCACAGCGAACACCGTCAGCACGCGCTTGCCCTGATACAGCAGGCGCTTCCCGATCTCGACTGGACTTTGCAGGCCGCCAGAGTTAAACGCCTGTCACGTGATTTTCACTGGTTCAGCCCGCTACTGAAACGGCAACTGGAAGATAAACAGGCCGATGCGGTGGTCAGACCGCGCAGTGAAGAGGAGCTGAGCCTGCTGGTCAAAGCCTGCGTCCGCCATCAGCTACCGCTGATCCTGCGCGGCGGAGCAACCGGTAACTATGGTCAGCTGGTGCCGCTGGCGGGCGGCATTCTGGTCGATATGACCGGCTTTAATCAGCTGTGTGAACTCACCCCTGGCGTGGTCCGCGCGCAGGCCGGGATGCGGCTGGCGGAGATTGAAGCCCTGACCCGTCCGACCGGCTGGGAACTGCGCTGCATGCCTTCGACCTATCGCCTTGCCACGCTGGGCGGGCTGTACGGTGGCGGCTTTGGCGGCATCGGCTCAATCAACTATGGCCCGCTGGCCGCCGCCGGAAACGTACTCAGCGTGAAAGTGATGACCGTGGAAGCGGAACCGCGCATTCTGCAGGTTCCGGCACCGCAGGCGCTGCTGCTGCATCACGCTTACGGCAGTAACGGTATCGTGCTGGAGGTTGAACTGGCGCTGGCACCGGTACATGACTGGATAGAGCGGCTGGACGTGTTCGACGACTTTACCGACGCGCTGGATTACGCTAATGCCTTCGCCCGCTCACCAGGACTGGTGAAACGTCAGCTGGCGTTATTCGCCGCGCCGATCCCCGGCTACTTCACCCATCTCAGCGGCCATTATCAGGCGGATCAGCATGCGGTGATCAGCGTGATTGGGCAGGAAAGTGACGGGTTAGCGGCGGGCCTGCTGGAAAAATATCGCGGAAAGAGTGCGCTGCGGCAGTCTGCCAGCGCCGCTCGCGATGCGAATGCGTCACTGATGGAATATTGCTGGAACCACACTACCCTGCACGCGCTAAAAGTTGACAGTACTCTGACCTATTTACAGACCGCGTTTAACCCGGCCTGTTATCGCCAGCAGATTATCGACATGGCCGCTCTGCTGGGTGATGAGGTGATGTCGCATATTGAGTTTCTGCGTGACGCTGACGGCAATCTGACCGCCAGCGGCCTGCAACTGGTGCGCTACAGCAGTGACGCGCGACTGAACGAGATCATGAACGCTTTTCGCGCCAACGGCGTCCGGATCAATAATCCGCATGTTTATCAGATTGAAGAAGGCAAACAGGGAGAGATCAAACCGGCGGTGGTCTCGGTTAAACAGTGTCTGGACCCGGATGGATTACTCAATCCCGGCAAACTCAAAGGCTGGGAACTGCGCGATACGCTGGTGCTGGATGACGATCCGCTGGCGTTGCGCCGCCCTTCACCCTGAGCGCGCCCTGATCAGCCGGCTGCAACGGCATCGCTGTCATCGCTGATATAAAAAAACCCGCTTATCACTAAGCGGGTTTTGCCTTTCAGTGGTTAATCGTAAGCCATCAGAGCTCGAACCGATCCAGGTTCATCACTTTGGTCCAGGCAGCGACGAAGTCCTTGACGAACTTCTCTTTGGCATCGCTGCTGGCATAGACTTCCGCCGACGCGCGTAACACCGCATTGGAGCCGAATACCAGGTCAGCGCGGGTGGCGGTAAAGCGGACTTCACCGGTCAGGCGATCGCGTCCTTCGAACTGCTCGCTGGAGCCATCAATGGCTTTCCATTCAATGCGCATATCCAGCAGGTTGATGAAGAAATCGGTGTTCAGTTCACCGACGCTGCGGCTGAAGACGCCGTGCTGGCTGCCGTCATAGTTGGTTCCCAGCGCGCGCATCCCGCCAATCAGTACCGTTAATTCCGGCACCGTCAGCGTTAGCTGCTGTGCTTTATCAATCAGCAGATGCTCGGTGGTGGTTTTACCGTATCCGCGACCGTAGTTACGGAAACCGTCAGCGCGAGGTTTCAGCAACTCAAACGATTCGATATCGGTCTGATCCTGACGCGCATCGACCCGGCCCGGGATAAAGGGCACCTCAATCTCAACGCCGGCCGCTTTCGCCGCCTGCTCAACCCCAACCACCCCGGCCAGCACAATGACATCGGCCAGCGAGACTTTATTGAATTCCCGCTGCAGCGCTTCCAGCTTCGGCAATACCCGGGCCGCATTGGCGTTAACGTCCCACTCGCGTTGCGGCAGCAGCGCCAGGCGCGCGCCGTTGGCACCGCCGCGTTTGTCACCGCCACGGAAGGTTGAGGCTGACGCCCAGGCAACCGAGGTCAGTTCACTGACGCTCAGGCCAGCGGCCGCAATCTTCTCTTTCAGCTGCGCGATGTCGGCGCCGGTCGGATGATAAACCGGTGTCGGCAGCGGGTCCTGCCAGATCAGATCTTCTTTCGGCACTTCCGGACCGATATAACGCGCTTTTGGCCCCATATCACGGTGCGTCAACTTGTACCAGGCGCGGGCAAAAGCTTCATTGAAGGCCTGCGGATCGTTGTAAAAACGACGCGATATTTTCTCGAATTCCGGATCGAAACGCAGGGTCAGATCGGTGACCAGCATGGTCGGCTTACGTTTCTTCGTCTGGTCAAACGCATCAGGAATGATCTCTGGCGCGTCGATCGCTTCAAACTGGATGGCACCGGCCGGGCTGCGGGTCTGCACCCACTCATATTTGAACAGGTTCTCGAAGAAGTAGTTGCTCCACTGGGTCGGCGTCTGCGACCAGATCACTTCCAGACCCGAGGTAATCGCATCGGCACCCACGCCGGTGCCGTGGCTGCTTGCCCAGCCCAGACCCTGTGCTTCAATCGGTGCGGTTTCCGGATCAACGCCAACGTGCTCGGCCGAACCGGCACCGTGGGTTTTGCCCAGCGTATGGCCACCAGCGATCAGGGCAACGATCTCTTCATCGTTCATTCCCATATTGCCGAAGGTCGCACGAATGGCCGGAGCGGCTGACGCCGGATCGCCGCTGTGTTCCGGGCCTTCAGGGTTAACGTAGATCAGCCCCATTTCGGTCGCGCCGAGCGGTGACTGTGCCAGCGATTCCGGATGACGGTGTTCCAGCCAGGTGCTTTCATCGCCCCAGTTGACGTCCATATCCGGTTCCCAGACATCTTCACGTCCGGCACCAAAACCAAAGGTGCGGAAGCCGGAATTTTCCAGCGCCACGTTACCCGCCAGGATATACAGGTCGGCCCAGGAAATTTTCTGACCGTACTTCTGCTTCACCGGCCACAGCAGACGGCGCGCTTTATCCAGGCTGACGTTATCGGGCCACGAGTTTAACGGAGCGAAGCGCTGCTGGCCGCGGCCTGAACCACCGCGACCGTCTACTGCGCGATAGGTACCGGCGCTGTGCCAGGCCATGCGGATGAAGAGACCGATGTAGCTGCCCCAGTCGGCAGGCCACCAGGCTTGTGACTCAGTGAGCAAGGCTTTGAGATCGGCTTTTAGCGCAGCGTAGTCTAATTTGGCAAATTCTTTACGGTAGTCGAACGACTCGCCCAATGGGTTAGAGCGGGATGAGTGCTGGTTCAGCAGGTCCACACGCAGCTGGTTAGGCCACCAGTCACGGTTGGACGTGCCGCCGCCTGATGTCTGATTGGCCTTTCCTGCATGAAAAGGACATTTACCTGCCGCTGCTTCGCGATCGGCTTCGACAATAGGCTTTGCATCTTTTGCATCTTCATCAACAGAATTGCTCATGGTCACACCTCTTTTATGTATTCTCAGCGCTACTCTATAGTGGCTTTTGAAAAAGGCACACCTGTCTCATCCTATATCTTTGATAGCCTGACCCTTTGAATATGCTTAGCTGAAAAAGGTTTTAACGATTAAAAAGAACCGCGCCGGTCAGTTCAGGCGAAGCGGTTAAAAATACCATTACCCTTGCCGCCAGGGATCGCGTCTGCCAAATAATAATCAGCAGCGTGACGGCGATCATGATTGGCAAAAGTGGCGCTATCGCCTGCTGATTCAGGCTGAAATGCCGGGCCAGCACCTGCGGTGTTGAAATCAGATCAGGGATAAAAGAGGATGCGGAGAGCGGCAGGGATCACAACAGAATGAGATGAACAGCGCCTTATCACTAAGGCGCTGGGTCGGGAACGGTATTAACGCCAGCCGAGTTCCGGCGCGACATACTTCAGTATCGCCTCAATCACATGCGCGTTATACGCCACCCCAAGCTGGTTCGGCACGGTCAGCAGCAGCGTATCGGCTTCAGCAATCGCTTCATCCTGCGCCAGTTGCTTAATTAACTGCTCCGGTTCAGCGGCATAGCTGCGGCCAAAGATGGCGCGGGTTTTTTCGTCGAGGAATCCCACCGAATCCTGGTCGCTACCGCTGCGGCCGAAGTAGGCGCGGTCCATGTCATTGACCAGCGCAAAAATGCTGCGGCTGACCGAAACCCGTGGCTCTCGCTGATGGCCGGCGGCTTTCCACGCTTCACGGTAGGCACGGATCTGCTTCGCCTGCTGGATGTGGAACGGTTCGCCGGTTTCATCATCTTTCAGGGTCGAACTTTGCAGGTTCATGCCCATTTTTGCTGCCCACTCTGCAGTGGCGTTGGAGCCGGAGCCCCACCAGATGCGGTCACGCAGCCCTTCAGACAGCGGTTCAAGGCGCAGCAGGCCCGGCGGATTCGGGAACATCGGCTGCGGATTCGGTTTGGCAAAGCCTTCACCGCGCAGCACTTCCAGAAACTCTTCGGTATGACGACGCCCCATATCAGCGTCGGTCTCGCCCGCTTTTGGCTCAAAGCCAAAATAGCGCCAGCCATCCACCACCTGCTCAGGCGAGCCACGGCTCAGGCCGAGCTGCAAACGGCCGTTGGAAATCAGGTCGGCTGAACCGGCATCTTCCACCATATAGAGCGGGTTTTCATAGCGCATGTCGATCACGCCGGTACCGATTTCAATATTTTTGGTACGGGCACCGACCGCCGCCAGCAGCGGGAACGGCGAACTCAGCTGGCGGGCAAAATGGTGCACGCGAAAGTAAGCTCCGTCTGCGCCCAGCTCTTCGGCTGCAACCGCCAGGTCAATCGACTGCAGTAACACATCCTGCGCCGAACGGGTGGCTGACTGTGAAGAGGGCGTCCAGTGACCGAAGGATAAAAAGCCAATCTTTTTCATCTGTTACTTCTCCTGGCGGGCAAAAGTGGCCCACACATGCTAAGGCGGTTTTCGATAGGCAAAGGTTACGCCGTCGTCGTCGCCACTGATAGTCAATATCTTTCAGCGCCATATTCAGGATTTTCGACATAGCTAAGAAAAATAACGTCTTTGTCTTTGCGCAGCGTTTATTTCACTGTGGCTCTCTGTTCCTCTTCTGCCAGGTCGATCATGCAAAAAAGCCGTGCCGCTTACCTTCATCCGCAGCAGCGCGCCCTGCTGCAACAGCTCTCGCGCAGCTGGTTATGGCGCACTGAACTGCCCACCTGGCTGCTGATCGTCGCGGTCTATGGCGGCTGGTTCGGTACGCTGCTCGGCTGGCAGATCCTCGGACGGCTGCCCGCTACCCTGCTGCTGACTGGCTTCACCGCCTGGTATATGTCGCTGCAGCATGAGCTGATCCACGGCCATCCGACGCGCTGGCCGCGGATCAATCAGCTGTTCGGCATCCTGCCGCTGGCGGTGTGGTTTCCGTTTGGCCTCTACCGCGATTCTCATCTCGCCCATCACCGCAATCACACCCTGACCGAACCGGATGACGATCCGGAAAGTTACTACCTGTCCGCCGCACGCTGGGCGCAGCTGTCGCCGTGGCAGCAGCAGCTGATCCACCTGCGTAATACCTTTTTTGGCCGTCTGCTGCTGGCTCCGTTGCTGGATATCTGCGGCACTTTCAGGGCGATGTGGCAGGCGTTTCGTCACGGTGAGCGGGCCGCCATCGGCATGTGGCTGCTGCACTGGAGCCTGCTGGCGCTGCTGTTTTACGGCATGGCGCAGTGCGGCTTCTCCCCGCTGTGGTATCTGCTGGCGGTCAGCTATCCGGCGCTGGCGCTGACCAAAGTGCGCTCCTTTTATGAACATCGCGCGGCTGACGATCCGCTGGCGCGTTCGGTTAATAATGAGGCGGCGCTGCCCTGGCGGATCCTGTTCCTGAATCTGAACTACCATTCAGTGCATCACGATCTGCCCGGCGTGCCCTGGTATGGTCTGCGTCGCCTTTATCTGCGCGACCGTGAGCGCTATTACCAGCGCAATCACGGTTTCCGCGTGGCGGGCTACCGGGTCTGGCTGCGTCAGTTCTGGGCGCGGCCGGTCGGGGTCAATGCCCATCCGGGGCGTTCTGAAGAGGCTCGCCATGACTGACCTGCTGGCATTACCGATGTACGATATTGATCGCCCTGCCACTGAGGCGCTCAGCCAGGCGATAGTAACGTTACTGGCGCAGCACGGCACGGCGGCGCAGCCAGTCTGGCCCGACGATCTGCTTACCCACTGGCAGGATGATCGGCTGCTGCTGAGTCAGACCTGCGGCTATCCGCTGGTGACGCGACTGCCTGCGGTGCAGCTGGTCGGCGCGTTTCACTACAGCGCGCCAGGCTGCAGCGGACCCGATTATCGTAGCTGGCTGGTGGCGCGGGATAAGGGCGCGACACTGAGCGATTTTCACGCGCGTCGGGCGGTGGCCAACGGCCTCGATTCACACTCCGGCTATAACGCGCTGCGCCTGGTGGCGGCCCTGTCGGGCGTACTGTTTTCACGACTGGTGCTGAGTGGCGGGCATCGTCAGTCACTGGCGGCGGTGCGCCAGCATCAGGCGGATATTGCCGCCATTGATTGTGTCAGCTGGGCCCTGATCGCCCGGTACGCGCCAGAGGAACTACAGGGATTGCACATTATCGACGAAACACCGCCTGCGCCTGGGTTGCCACTCATCACTTCGGCCTCCACCTCGGCGCAGCAGCGCCAGACGCTGCAGTCGGTGCTGGGCGAACTGGTGACGAGTCCGGCGTGGCGTGAAGTCTGTGCGGCCAGCCTGATTAGCGGATTCAGCCCGCTGCAGCGCCAGGATTATCAGACGATAATCCGCTTTGAACAGCAGGCGGCGGCGCATGGGGTGGCCCGGCTTTGAGCTGAAAGAAAGGCGGCTTCCCTGCCGCATCGCCCTATTTACGGGCGGCAATGATCTCATCGGCCACGTTGCGCGGTGCCTGCGCGTAGTGGCTGAACTCCATGCTGTAGGTGGCGCGCCCCTGGGTCAGCGAACGCAGGCTGGTGGAGTAGCCGAACATCTCCGACAACGGCACTTCGGCGCGAATAATCCGGCCGCCAAAATGCTCATCCATGCCCTGCACCGCGCCGCGCCGTGACGACAGATCGCCCATAATCCCGCCGGCGTACTCTTCCGGCGTCTCCACTTCCACTTTCATTACCGGCTCCAGAATCGCCGGATCGGCCAGTTTTGCCGCCGCACGGAAACCGAGAATCGCTGCCATGCGGAACGCCATCTCCGAGGAATCGACCTCATGATAGGAGCCAAACGTCAGGGTCGCTTTGATATCGACAATCGGATAGCCCGCCAGCACGCCGCTGTTCAGCGCTTCGCGGACCCCTTTCTCTACTGACGGGATATATTCGCGCGGCACCACCCCGCCTTTGGTGGCATCCTCAAAGACAAACCCGCTGCCCGCCGCACCCGGTTGCAGGCTCAGCACCACATGGCCGTACTGCCCTTTGCCGCCCGACTGGCGCACAAACTTGCCTTCAACATCCTGCACCGCCTTGCGCAGCGTCTCACGGTAGGTAACCTGCGGCCGCCCGATATTGGCCTCTACGCCAAATTCACGTTTCAGACGATCGACGATAATCTCCAGATGCAGTTCGCCCATACCGGAGATAATCGACTGGCCTGACTCCTCGTCGGTGTGCAGCCGGAACGACGGATCTTCTGCCGCCAGCCGCTGTAACGCCAGCCCCATCTTCTCCTGGTCCGCTTTGGTCTTCGGTTCTATCGACAGCGAAATCACCGGTTCAGGAAACTCCATCCGCTCCAGAGTAATAATGGCGTGCGGATCGCACAGGGTTTCGCCGGTCGTCGCCTCTTTCAGCCCGACGCAGGCGGCAATATCCCCGGCGCGTATCTCGTCGATCTCATGGCGGGCGTTGGCGTGCATCTGCACGATACGGCCAATGCGCTCCTTCTTGCCTTTGACCGCGTTAAAGACGCTGTCGCCCTTGCGCAACACGCCCGAGTAGACCCGTACAAAGGTCAGCTGCCCGACAAAGGGATCGCTCATCAGCTTAAACGCCAGCGCCGAGAACGGTTCGTCATCATCAGCGTGCCGTTCGGCGTGGTTTCCGGCCTCATCCACGCCGCTGATCGCTGGCACATCGGCCGGTGACGGCATCAGTTCGATCACCGCATCCAGCATCCGCTGTACCCCTTTATTTTTAAACGCACTGCCGCACAGCATCGGCTGGATCTGGTTGAGTAGCGTGCGCTGGCGTAAACCGGCAATCACCTGCTGCTCGCTGAGATCGCCCTGCTCCAGCCAGGCTTCGGTCAGGGTTTCATTGGCTTCCGCCGCCGCCGCGACCATTTTTTCACGCCAGCTCTGCGCTTCGGCCAGCTGATCAGACGGAATTTCACCATAGCTGAAGGTCATCCCCTGGCTCTCTTCATCCCAGTAGATGGCCTGCATGCGGATCAGATCGATCACCCCGACGAAATGCTCTTCGCGACCGATGGGAATCACAATCGGCACCGGATTGGCTTTCAGCCGTGACTGCATCATGGTGACCACGCGGAAAAAATCGGCGCCCTGCCGATCCATTTTGTTGACGAACGCCAGCCGCGGCACATGATATTTATTTGCCTGCCGCCACACCGTCTCAGACTGCGGCTGTACGCCGCCCACTGCGTCATACACCATTACCGCGCCGTCCAGCACCCGCATTGAGCGCTCGACCTCGATGGTGAAATCAACGTGGCCCGGGGTGTCGATAATATTGATGCGGTGCGGCTCAAAGCGCTTATCCATGCCCGGCCAGAAGCAACTGACCGCGGCAGAGGTGATGGTTATGCCGCGCTCCTGCTCCTGCGCCATCCAGTCGGTTGTTGCAGCGCCATCGTGCACTTCCCCCAGCTTGTGGCTCATTCCGGTATAAAACAGAATGCGCTCGGTGGTAGTGGTTTTACCGGCATCGATGTGCGCGGAGATGCCGATGTTGCGGTAACGTTCGATCGGAAGGGATCGGGGCATGATGTATCCTTAGTCAGTTTGACGGAAAGAGGTGCACACTTTTCAGGCACCCATGTCAGCAAGCTTAGACTAATGGTACGACTCCATACGAACAGATTGAGCTATAATTAACCGGATCATTCCCCTGACAGGAACGTTATGCTGAGTAATCACCCTGATACTGAACAGTTACGGTTAGAAAATGTGTTGTTTGCGCTGGGCAATCCGCTGCGGCTGGCTATTGTTGATGCGCTGGCGCGTGAAGGTGAACAGCCTTGCGGCCTGTTGCGTGGTGAGGTGGCGAAATCGACCATGACCCATCACTGGCGGGTTCTGCGTGACAGTGGCGTGATCTGGCAACGGCCGCTGGGGCGGGAAAATCTGATTTCGCTGCGCCATGAAGATCTTGAACATCGCTTTCCAGGCTTACTCACCAGCGTGCTGACGGCTATCAGTCAGGGTGCCTCACCGCACGGACCGGCTGGCAAGCCCGGCGATGACGTTTTAAGGTAACGGTTTTCACTTAAAGGGAAATTCTATGCGCATTCTGATAGCAGGTGCCGGCGCGACCGGTGGATATTTTGGCGCGCGACTGGCCCAGGCCGGCCAGGACGTGACCTTTCTGGTGCGCGAACGGCGTTACCGCCAGTTGCAGCAAAAGGGACTGGTGTTGCAGACCCCGAGCGGCACCGAAACGCTGCAGCCGCAGCTGGTGCAGGCGGCTTCTCTGCACGGTCACTATGACCTGATTATCCTGACGGTAAAAAGCTTTGCCCTCGAGCAGGTTATGCAAGATATTGCACCCGCCGTCGGCCCGCAGACGCTGATTATGCCGATCCTTAACGGCATGCGGCACATTGAAACGCTGCAACAGCGCTTTGGCCGCGAAGCGGTGATCGGCGGGTTGTGTAAAATCAACGCTACGCTGGGCGATAACGGCGAAGTGATCCAGATGACGCCGCTGCATCAGCTCTATTACGGCGCGCTCGACGGTAATAACGATGCGCGCCTGCAGCGGGTCGATGCTGCACTGCGCGACAGTCAGGTTGATACCCGCTTCAGCGACAACATCATGGATGAGCTGTGGGAGAAATGGCTGCTGCTCAGCACGCTCGGCGCGGTGTGCTGTCTGGCTCGCGGCGATACTCAGCAGGTGCTGCGATCCCACGGCGGTGAAGCGCTGTTACAGGCTGTTTTTAGCGAGATCCTGACGGTAATCAGTGCTGCAGGTTATCAACCGCGCCCGGCGGTGACCGCCAAAATCTTCGAGCTGCTGAACAATCCAGCCACACCGATGACCTCCTCCATGTACCGCGATTTATGCCAGGGATTCGATATTGAAGCCGACCAGATCATCGGCGATCTGCTGCTGCGCGCCAGTCACTATGGCCTGAGCGCGCCTTTATTGAATGCGGTGTATGTCAATCTGCAGGTTTATCTGCAGAACCGTTAAGCGCCAGCGGGCCGCATCACGCCGGCCCGCCACTTTTCAGCGGCCCTGAATCCGCTGCTGCACCCCGGAAAGGCGCATCAGGCGCTGCCACGCCGCATCAATCTGATCAGGCAGTATCACTTCCGCGAAGAATCCTTTCCCGCGCGGTCCGTAGCCCTGCTCATCGTTTCGCAGCCGCTGCACCTCTCCCATCAGCAGGGAGATAAAGCGCTCCAGCGACCACATACCCTGCGGCGCGGCGCCGGTGATGCGCGGCTGGCCCGCCTCCAGCCTCAGTTGCGGAATGAAAACCGGCCAGTTGATAAAGCGGGGAGCCGCCGGCCGATCGCGCCACTGCCAGCGGAAGGTGGCGTCAGTACGCCGCTGCAGTAACGGGTCCTGAATCAGAATGACCTGCTGCGGCTGTAGGCCACGGCTATCCAGTAACCGCTGGCTGAATGCCGCATTTTCGCCGCAGTTGCGCGATTCCCCTTCCAGCAGCAGCTGCTGTTGCGGCAGATCGGCCAGCCGATGCGCGATAGCCGCCAGCATCTGCGCCTCGCTCTTTCCCTGAGTATCAAGCGGGTGAAAGCGCGGATCTGCCGCCATCGCCTGCGCTAACAGCGGCGTGGCGTGGCCGACGCCGCCACTGATCAGCAGCGGCAGACCGGAGGTTTTCGCCAGCGCCACCGCGCCCTCAATATTTGGCAGCACCGCATGGCCCGCCAGAATCAGCAGATCGGCGTCGGGGTGCTGCGGATCTGTCAGCTGATCAAGCGCCAGCCAGTTGGCGATCAGGTTGATGTCATCAATATCATGGTCAGTAAGCTGCATATTTTTCTCCTTATTGCTGAGCAGTGTAGCGCGCAGCAGCAGCGCTGCAGCCGGAAAATTTGCTACAATCGCCGCTTCATCTACTGGAGAGATCAATGACTTCCCGCTCTGTGACCCTTGATGATGTCGCTCAACTGGCTGGCGTCTCTTACCAAACCGTTTCACGGGTGCTTAATCGTTCTGAACAGGTCTCGGTCCGCACCCGGCAACGGGTCGAAGCGGCGATGCAGCAGCTCAATTACGTGCCGAACCGGGTCGCGCAACAGCTGGCGGGTAAAGCGACCCGCACCCTGGGTCTCGCCACCAGCGATCTGGCGCTGATGGCCCCGGCACAGATTGCTTCGGCGATTCAGCGGCGCGCAGCGGCAGCGGGCTATCATCTGGTGATCGCTATGCAGAGCGGCAATGACGCGGCGGCGACCATCAATGAATTGCTGGCGCAGCGGGTGGATGGATTGCTGATCAATCTGCCGCTGCAGGCGGAGGAAGCGCAGCAGATCCAGGCGCTGTGCGCTGCGAAACCGGTGCTGTTTCTGGACGTCGAGCCGCAGGCGGCCGTGGCGCAGTGTCAGTATCCGAATCATCACGGCGCGCGGGCGGCGGTAGAGCACCTGGTGGCGCTGGGACACCGGCAGATCGGCTTGCTGAACGGTCCGGAGCGGTCCGTGTCGGCGCGTCAGCGTGAAGCCGCCTGGCATCAGGCGCTGGCCGATCATCAATTGACGCCGCATTGTTCCCTGCGCGGCGACTGGAGTGCGCAATCAGGTTATCAGGCGCTACTGGCACAGTTACCGAATGCCTTACCTCAGGCGCTGCTGGTAGCGAACGATCAGATGGCGCTGGGCGCGATGCGGGCGCTGCATCAGCACGGCGTGGCGATTCCGGGGCAGATTTCGGTGATTGGCTATGACGATACCGCCGAGAGCGCGTGGTATCAGCCGCCGCTGACCACGGTGCGGCAGGATTTACAGCAGCTGGGCGTACTCAGCGTTGAGCGGCTGCTGGCGCGGTTACAGGGCGAATCAGTCAGTGATGAAGCGCTGGAAACCACGCTGGTGATCAGAGAAACCACCGCACCACCCGCCGATTCACACCGCGATCTCACCGCGCTGGCGCAGCAGCTTCAGGCGATTGCCCGCCAGCTGACCGAAAAATAATTCTTTCCTGCCGCCAGGCAAATGATGCTGCAGCGTCGATCCCGGCGATAAAAAAACCCGCCCTCCTGACGGGGAGCGGGTCTCTGTTAACCGAGCGGAGCGTTCACGCTCTGTTATCAGCCTCAGGCTTTCGGGTGTTCGCCGACGCCCATGGCTTTGATCTTTTTCGATAGCTCACGACGCTCTTTCGACAGATCGGCGTTTTTGATGATGTATTCATCAACGCGGTCTTCATAATCCACACGCATGCTGGCGATAATTTCCTGAATCGCCTCGACGCTCATGCCGGGTTTGATGTACTCGCTCAGGTTGTCTAACAGCAGGACGCGCTTCTGGTTGTCACGAATTTTCTTCTCGTTATCGACAATTTCACGCTGCAGTTTGTTTTTGCGGCGGAACATACGCACGAACTCCAGGACGTCCTGAAATGATTGCTTGGCATTTTCCATGATGGCACCTTTCTTTGAGCCTGCTGACGCAGGGAGAGAGACAAAACGATCAGCTTAGCGGCTAGCCAGCCTTATACGCAATTTTCACAGCTAATTTCGGACTGGCCCTTATCTTAGCGCAAAGAAACCCGGTTTCACATTAAGTCATTGTCTGAGGTGATTATTTGCGCAGCGCCATTCGCATCAAATCGGTCATCCGCTCCAGCTGTTTTGCCAGCTCAAGGCTTAACCAGACGTAACCGTAAATCGGCGTCTCCTCCAGTCCTTCACTGCCCGCCTCGGCAATCAGCCGCCGCAGCTCGCCGCTGATTTCGGTCAGCTCATGGCTGTTAGCCAGCACCTCGTCGGTTTCGCCTTCAATCGCCATCACCGACAGCGCACGCAGCGTGCTTTCGGTCATCTGCTGGGTTCGGCGTAATGCCGGGGCGTTAAGCAGAATCAGATGGCTCTGACGCGAGGCCCACCAGGCATCAATCTGCATCTCGATGGTGTACACCATATTACGGTTTATGGTCTGAATGGCTTCAAGCACCGATTTCGGGATGCGCGTCTCTTTGCTTGACGGTTCCAGCAGCGCCCGCATTTTGATCACGCTGGTCAGCAATTTGCCCAGCGGCTTGTTCAGGCGCGGTTTATCCACCAGGTTGGGCGAGAAACCGGCGTGGTAGATTTTCGCCATCTCCGCCAGCGTGTCCGAGAGCTGGATCCGCCAGTGAATGTAGGCGCGCTGCGCCCAGATGGCGGTAAACAGCAGCGCCATCAGCGAGCCAAGAATCACATCGCCGCCGCGCCACAGCGCCATGGTGAAATCGCCGGTGGGCGCGCCGACCACCACGCTGAGGGTGATGCCGATCAGCAGCGCCATATAGGGATGTTTACCCAGCGTCAGGTAGCCGCTGATAAACATCGCTACGCCACACCAGGCCAGCATCATCGGCATGGAGATCAGCTCCAGCTTCAGGGCAATCAGTCCTGAGATCGACCCCGCCACCGTGCCGCAGATACGCTGCAGCGCGCGCGGAAACACATTCCCCCAGGTTGAGATCGGCCCCATCACCACCACCAGCGTAATCAGCGGCCAGGTACCTTCCGGAATATCCGTCGCCCGGACAAAAATAAAACAGAGCAAAAAGGCGATAGCGATGCGCACGCCGTGAACGGTGCGGTAATGGCGGTAGAACCAAAACTCAAGTTTTGATATGGGCTTATCAGATCGCAAATTGGTTTTCCGGTTGAGGGATCATTTCGTGCGCTATCTTAACCCCTGATGTTGCTAAGGCTTAGTGCGCCATCTACATTTCAAAACAGTTTTGACGTTCCCTTACAATTATCAACATCGCCTTTACATACGGCCCCGAACTCAAAAAACAAATTGCCAACAATTTTTAACCTTTAGCTTTTGTTAGTAACACTTGAGAAGGAAGCACGATGCGAAAAAGAGCAAAAACCCTGCCGGGCGTTACGCGGCGGCAGGTTCTGACATGGTCGACGCTGGGCGTAGCAGCGACTGTCAGCCAGGTCGCCGATGCCGTTTCGCTGAAAGGCAGTCCAGGCTGGACGCCATTCTCCGATAATCCTCCAGAAACTTACCCACAACAAGGCTGGCTGTTTTTTACCGATGCCGAAGCCAAAACCATCGAGGCGATAGTTGACCGGCTGATCCCGGCCGATGATCTTAGCGTGGGCGGCAAAGAGGCGGGCTGCGCCGTCTTTATCGATCGTCAACTGCACGGCTCCTACGGTACTTTTGAGCGCCTTTATATGCAGGGCCCCTTTCAGCAAGGCACCACCGAGCAGGGCGATCAGTCGCCGCTGGTGCCGCGTCAGCGCTACCGCCAGGGCATCGCCGCACTTAACCGCTACGTTCAGCAGACCTCAAATAAAAACTTCACTGACCTGACGCCGCAACAGCAGGACGAACTGCTGCAGGCGATGGAAGCCGGTAAGGTGCACTTCAGCGATTTCGATGCGCAGTCCTTCTTTCTCGAAGTGCTGAATAACACCATGGAAGGCTTCTTTGCCGATCCGGTGTATGGCGGCAACCGTGAGATGGTGTCGTGGAAGATGCTCGGTTTTCCGGGTGCGCGCTATGACTATCGCGATTACATCGAACGGCATAACGAAAATCTGCACTTCGAGCCGATCAGTATTGCGCAATGGAAGGCAAAGGATTAACCATGAAAAAACTTCCCAAAACCGATGTAGTGGTGATTGGACTCGGCTGGGCCGGATCGATTATTGCCAATGAGCTGGCCGATGAAGGCCTCGACGTGGTGGGCATTGAACGGGGTCCGTGGCGCGATACCGCTCGCGACTTTAATATCGGCACCGTAACCGATGAGCTGCGTTATGTGATGCGCGAAGAGCTGATGCTGCGCACCCGCCAGAACACCTGCACCATGCGTAATAATCCGTCGCAGACCGCGCTACCGATGCGGACCTGGGGATCATTTCACCCCGGCAACGGCACTGGCGGCGCAGGCAACCACTGGGCTGGCATCACCTTTCGCTTCCAGCCGGAAGAATTCCGCCTGAAAAGCCATCTGACCGAGCGTTACGGTGCCAGTGCCATACCTGATGAGCTGGTGCTGCAGGACTGGGGCACCAGCTGGGAGGAGATGGAGCCGCACTATATGCAGTTTGAACGTGTGGCCGGCACCTCGGGCCGCGCCGGCAACCTCAACGGTGAAAAACGGCCGGGCGGGAATCCCTTTGAGGGCGCGCGCTCCGGCGACTATCCGACACCGCCGCTGCGTCAGCCTTATGGTCCGACCCTGTTTGCCGATGCGGCAAAAAACCTTGGCTATCAGCCGTTCCCGGTGCCCTCTTCGCTGGTCTCTGAAGCCTATACCAATCCGTATGGCGTCACCATGGGTCCCTGCACCTTCTGCGGTTTCTGCACTAACTACGGATGTGCCAACTACTCCAAAGCCAGCGCCATCACCACCGTACTGCCGGCGCTGATGCGCAAGCCTAACTTCACCGCCTATACCAACAGTGAAGTGTTGCAGGTGCTGACTGACTCTACCGGCAAAAAAGCCACCGGCGTCACCTACATCGACTCGTCGGGTGATGAGTGGGAACAGCCGGCCGATCTGGTGATCGTCGCCGCCTTTACCTTCGAGAATGTGCGCCTGATGCTGCTGTCGGGCATTGGCGAGGCCTACGATCCGGTGACCAACACCGGCACCACCGGACGCAACTACGCCTACCAGACCGCCAACAACGTCACGCTGTTTTTCGATAACAAAAACTTCAATCCGTTTATCGGCGCTGGCGCGGTCGGCATGGGAATCGACGAATTCAATAACGATAACTTTGACCACAGCGGCCTCGGCTTTTTTGGCGGCGGCAGTATCCGCGTCACCCCGATTGGCGCGGCTCCGATTGGTTATCGTCCGTTGCCACCTGACACGCCAAAGTGGGGATCGAAATGGAAACAGACGCTGAAAGATAACTATCTCAGCACCATGTCGATCGGCTGTGAAGCCAGCAGCTATACCACCCGCACCAACTATCTGTCGCTGGATCCTAACTACAAAGATCCGCATGGCCGCCCGCTGTTACGAATCACCTTCGACTTCGCGCAGAACGACCTGAAGATGGCGCAGTACTGCACTAACAAGGTGGCTGAGATCGCTAAGGTGATGAACCCGCGCGAGATGATCGTTAAACCGATGACCGGCCACTGGAGCAGCGTGCCCTATCAGTCCTCTCACGTGGTAGGCGGCTTCATCATGGGTGCCGATCCACGGACCAGCTCGGTGAATAAACATCTGCAGGTGTGGGATGTGCCGAATCTGTTTGTGGTGGGCGCTTCCGCCTTCCCGCAGAATCCCGGCTATAACCCGACCGGCACGGTGGGCGCTCTGGCCTTTAAAGCGGCGCACGATATCCGTCGCTACTACCTGAAACGTCCGGGGGAGATGATTAGCGCATGAAAACGTTACCGCTTCTCTCCGCCGCCGCGTGGTTACTGGCCTGCAGCTTCAGCAGTCAGGCGCAACCGGAATATGATCAGATCGCCCGCGGCAGTTATATCGCCACGCTGGGCGACTGTACCGCCTGTCACACCACCGATGAGAAACAGCCTTTCGCCGGTGGCGTTAAGTTACAGACGCCGTTTGGGACGCTGCTCGGCGCGAATATCACTCCTGACCGTGAAACCGGGATTGGCGACTGGAGTTATGATGATTTCCGCCGCGCCATGAATACCGGTGTCGGCCATGACGGTAAGCGTCTGTATGGCGCGATGCCGTTTACCGCCTACACCAAAATGTCGGAAAAGGATCTGCAGGACCTGTGGGCCTGGATGCAGACGCTGCAACCGATCCATCATCCGGTAGAAACCAATCAGCTGCCCTTTCCGTTCAATATCCGTACCAGCCTGATGGTGTGGAACTGGATTAACTTTGATAAGGGCGAATTCAAACCGAATCCGGACAAATCGGCGGAATGGAATCGCGGGGCCTATCTGGTTGAGGGACTCGGCCACTGCGGCACCTGCCACTCACCGAAAAATCTGCTGGGCGGCGACAAAAATGGCCGCTTCCTTGGCGGCAGCGAGGTCGAGGACTGGTATGCGCCGAATCTGGACGCCAGCGATCATACCGGACTCGGTAAATGGACCCAGCAGGATATCGTCAGCTACCTGCGGACCGGCGTGAACCGCTATGCCATCGCTTCCGGCCCGATGGCCGATGCGGTGCGTCATTCGACCCAGCACTGGCGCGAGGACGATCTCAACGCAGTGGCGGTTTATCTCAAGGATGGCGAGAAAAAAGCCGACGAGAAGCCAAAACCGCTGGATGCTAATGATGACAGGATGAAGCTTGGGGCGACGATCTATGAAGCCAAATGCTCGGCCTGCCACAGTCCGGGTGGCCGTGGTGAGAAGAATATCTTCCCGCAGCTGGCGGATAATCCGCTGATCAATCAGCCGAATGCGACATCACTGATGCATGTGGTGCTGGCGGGCAGTCGCGGCGTGGATACCAATGCGCGCCCAACGGCACCGGCGATGCCCGCCTTTGCCGGCACCCTGAGTGATGACAATATTGCGGCGGTGCTCACCTACATTCGCAACAGCTGGGGCAATGCCGCCGCGCCGGTTGAGGCCAGTGAAGTGAAGAAGATGAAGGAAGCGTTGCGTTAAGCAGTCAGGGGGCAGCCTGAAGGCTGCCCCCGATTACGCGGCCAGCAATGCCGATCAGAACTTCTGCTTGAGATAATCGGTAATGCGGGTAATGACGCCAGCAGGTTCAACTGCGCTCAGCGCCACCAGCGGATAGTGGGCAATCTGCTGATCCTTATCCATCACCTGAATTTCACCAATCACTTCATTGGCTTTCAGCGGCGCTTCCAGCTCGCTGCGGTTAATAATGTATTTCGCCTTGACGTTCTGCACTTCACTGCGCGGCAGCGACAGGTAGACATCATTCGCGGTACCCACTTCGACCTGATGCGGATTGCCGTACCAGACATTCTCGCTGCCAATTTTCTTACCGGCATGGAACAGCTGCACGGTATCAAAGGTATTCTGACCCCATACCAGCAGCTTGCGCGCCTGCTCTTCCCGCCCTTTTGGACTCTTGCCACCCATCACCACGGCGATCAGACGATGTTTGCCCACCACGTTAGAGGCGATGATATTAAAGCCCGCGGTTTCGGTGTGCCCGGTTTTCAGCCCGTCCACATGCAGGGCGTTATCCCACAGTAAGCCGTTACGGTTGTTCTGGGTGATGCCGTTCCAGGTCAGGGTTTTTTCACTGTACATGGCATAGAAGTCAGGCTCGCCGTCGATAATCGCCCGCGACAGTTTTGCCATATCCAGCGCGCTGGAGAACTGGCCCGGCGCGTCCAGCCCATGCACCGTTTCGAAGTGCGTATTTTGCAGGCCCAGCTTATCGACATAGTGATTCATCATTTTGACGAAATTGTCTTCGCTGCCCGCCACATAATCTGCCAGCGCCACGCAGGCGTCATTACCGGAATCGATGATTACTCCCCGGCTTAAATCACGTACGCTCAGCTTGTCGCCCGGCTTAAGGAACATCAGCGATGAGCCTTTAAATACCGGATTACCGGCTGCCCAGGCATCTTTGCCGACGGTGACCATATCATCGCGGCTGATTTTCTTTTGATCGATAGCGCGATCGACGACGTAACCGGTCATCAGCTTGGTCAGACTGGCAGGATTGCGGCGCTCATCCGGATTACCGGCGGTCAGGACCTGGCCGGTGGTGGCATCCATTAACACCCAGGACGCCGCATCAATCGCCGGTGGCGTCACGGGAAATGGCATGTCGTCAGCCTGTGCCAGCGAAGCCCAAAAAACAGTAGCGGTAACGGTAATCAACAGACGCCTTTTCAACACTTCATCCTTACCTGCACGGGAGAAAAATTCATATATGAAACGAAACGGAAACAGCCGCACGTTTTACGGCAAAACCGTTGTGAAGGTTTGAATAAATTGAAAAAAAGTATGAACTGCGGCGGCTAAGACACCGGCTGGCTGTTCGATGGATCACGGCGCGCGGTGAAAGCTGTTTACTTAACAACCATCTACCCATACCTTTTGTACGGTTAAAAAAGGAACATCGACCTGAGGGATAAGGTTATGTATTACGCTGATGAGATTATCGATTTTCTGCAAACCAACAGGATACTGGCGCTGAAACTTGATCACGCCTTAACCGATGTGAATAACGCGCTCTCTGCTCAGAGGGAATTTATTGGAAAAGGTGCAAGCGCGCTTTGTACTACACATTACTAAATGATTATTTCCCTAAAGTTTAAAGGTGGCAGGACACAGACTAACCATAAGGAAACGGTTATGTACTATAACAAAAACGTTATCAGTTACTTGAAGTCAAATAATATCCTCGCGTTAAAACTTGACCGCACATTTACCGGCGTTGGAAAAGCTGTATCTGATCAAATTGATATAATAGGCGCAGGCGCAAAGCGTGCACTGTTTTACACATCGTGCTTTACTGAGGAATATCAGGATGTTTGTCAGAAACAAAAAAATGAAGACCTAAGATTCATCGGAGGTATTTATAAGCTAGTGGAGCATGGCGATATTATATTTGATATGCTCAAAATATATTTTGAAGAAATATTCAGGCATAAAACCAGTAGTCAATTAGGAAAGATAAAAGAATCTCTGATGGCAGTAAATATTCACATTGCAGTAAGTCAATTTACAAAATACGGATTTATTTTGGCCGTGTCTGCTGCAGTAGCTGCTGGCATGAAGCTCAGCCTCGATATGAGTGTACTGGCTGGCCGAAGAGCTGGCGTTGCCATTGCCATAGCTGGGATGTATGGAGTTGTTCAGAAAGCAGCTGATAGCGCAAACCGCCTGCGTTATGCCTTACCTGAATATTATTCAGCATTGTATGCCAATGAACTGGAAATGATGTTTTTCTTGATTGAACCTCTATTCGAAAGATCTGATGCGCTTCTTAGTGCGTGGGCATCTGATGACGAAGTTTCCCGAATTATTACTAATATGATTCGGTAATAAAATTATGAAAAATTTAATGACGAGGTTTTTTAAAAGAATATTTAAATCTTTATTTTTTGTCTATGCACCGGTCATTCTCGTTCTTGCATTTGCATTATTTTATCTAAAATTATTTCCTGATGGGCCTTTGTGGCCTATACCAGTTTTTGTAGTACTGGTAATAATTTACTTCCCCCTGATTGTTAAATGGTAATATTCCATTTAACGAAAGCCTGATTACCTTTAAGGATAAAATAACATGTCTGCTCCCGCACATTTATGGCTTAACGATGAAAAGGGTTCTCCAATCGTCGGTAGTTGTCAGATGCCACTGCGTTCAGGCTCTATTGAACTCAAATCATTCTCCCACGGCGTTACTATTCCGGTCGATCCTAACTGGGGAAAACTTACAGGCACACGCATTCACCAGCCTGTTACGATAGTGAAAGAGTTTGATCAAACAACTCCACTTCTATACAGAGCTGTCTGCGAAGGCCGAATCATGAAGAAGGCGATAATCAGGATGTACCGGATAATTGATGCAGGAATTGAGACTGAATATTTTAATATCATCCTGGAAAACGTGAAGGTCACCACGGTATCGCCCTATCTTGCACCCAACGGCATGAGCAGCACGCATCTGGAAACGCTGGAATTACGCTATGAAGCGATAACCTGGAAATATACCGAAGGTAATTTTATCTATCGAGACACATGGAACGATCGTGCTATAGGCTGACCGGTAAAACAGGTTCATTTTTGTCCCCTGACACTTCTCAGGCAGTTGTTATGCCTATCCCCGGGTGGTGCAGCAACTGCGCTAACCGCTCAGGCGCTGCCGCTCCACCAGCCGCGGTTTTGAGCCTCATTCCCGCTTTGTCAGAACCGTACAGCCTGCCCCGCTACCATCCGAAACTTCAGACCGGTCGGATTATGGTTTACCATGTAGGGTATGAAGCCTGATGCTGCCTGGGTGATTTTGCTCTGCACCGGCACATGCGCATCAGCAGTCAGGCGCAGATGAAGAAAGGCATCAAGCGAACGGGAAGAGTGACAACTTGCTGTTCATCAGTTTAGTGAATGAAATTAAGCGGATATGAAATTTGAATAACGATCGCGTCCAGGCCACCTTCCTCTTCCACGATTACGAGACCTTCGGCACCAGCCCTTCACGCGATCGGCCGGCACAGTTCGCCGGTCTGCGTACCGACAGCGATTTTAATCCGATTGGTGAGCCACAGGTGTTTTACTGCCGTCCGCCGGATGACTATCTGCCGCAGCCGGAAGCCGTGATGATTACCGGCATCACGCCACAGGTGGCGATGGCGCGCGGCGTGACAGAAGCGGAGTTCGCTGAACGCATTCACGCCCTGTTTACCACCGAACAAACCTGCGTGGTCGGCTACAACAACGTGCGCTTTGATGATGAAGTGACGCGCAATATCTTCTACCGCAACTTCTACGATCCCTATGGCTGGAGCTGGCAGAACGGCAACTCGCGCTGGGATCTGCTCGACGTGATGCGGGCCTGCTATGCATTGCGCCCGGAAGGGATCAACTGGCCGGAAAATGAAGAAGGCTTTCCCAGCTTCCGGCTGGAACATCTGACCAAAGCCAACGGTGTGGCGCATGAAAATGCCCATGACGCGATGTCTGATGTCTATGCCACGCTGGCGATGGCCCGGCTGGTGAAAGAGAAGCAGCCTAAGCTGTTTGAGTTTTTGTTTACCCACCGTAACAAAAACAAGCTGATGAACCTGATTGATATCCCGCAGATGAAGCCGCTGGTTCACGTCTCCGGCATGTTCGGCGCGGCACGCGGCAACACCAGCTGGGTAGTTCCGCTGGCCTGGCACCCGGATAACCGCAATGCGCTGATTGTGGTCGATCTGGCCGGTGATATCTCACCGCTGCTGCAGCTGGATGCCGATACCCTGCGCGAGCGGCTCTATACGCCGAAAAACGATCTCGGCGATCTGCCAGCAGTGCCGGTTAAGCTGGTTCATATCAACAAATGTCCGGTGCTGGCACCGGCTAATACGCTGCGTCCGGAGGATGCCGCCCGGCTGGGTATCGATCGTCAGCACTGCCTGGCGAATCTGGCGCTGCTGCGTCAGCAACCAGAAGTGCGTGAGAAGCTGGTGACGCTGTTTGCTGACGCTGAACCGTTTACCCCGTCGGACGATGTTGACACCCAGCTGTACGATGGCTTTTTCAGCGATGCCGATCGCGCGGGTATGAACATTATTCGCCAGACTGCACCCGCTAACCTGCCGGCGCTGGATTTAACTTTCGACAGCGCGCGCGTGGCGAAACTGCTGTTCCGTTATCGGGCGCGTAACTTCCCCGGCACGCTGGATGATGCGGAACAGCAGCGCTGGTTGCAGCATCGGCGCGAGGTGCTCAATGCTGAGCGGGTGCAGGCGTTTTTGCAGGAGCTGGAGTCACTGGCGAGTCTGCATGAAGCCGATCCGGAGAAGCTGGGACAGTTAAAAGCGCTCTATCTCTATGCGCAGGAACTGGTTTCTTAGCCCCGAAACTGCCCGGCAGTTTCTGCTGCCGACTTAGGTCGGGACCGCAACTGTTCGCGGTCCCGGCACGTTGCCGCATTACATCATTACCCATACCAGCCAGGTCAGCGCAAAACCACACAGTCCCATCATTGTGGTCAGTATTGTCCAGCTGCGTAACCCATCAGCCACCGACAAACCAAGATAACGGGTGACCACCCAGAAGCCGGAATCATTAACGTGTGACAAGCCCAGCGCACCAAAACAGGCTGACAGGGCGACCAGCACCAGTTGCAGCTCGCCAAGCCCCGTCACGGCAGTACTTAACAACCCACAGGTTGTGACAATCGCCACCGTTGCCGACCCCTGTGAAGCGCGCAGCGCCAGTGAAAGAATAAACGCAGCCGGGATCAACGGCAGATGAATCGTCTGCAATGAACTGGCCAGCGCTTTGCCTACGCCTGATTCCACCAGTACCTTGCCGAATGCTCCCCCGGCGCCTGAGACTAAAATCACCCCGGCAGCGGTGGATATCGCGTTATTTGACAGCGTCTCCAGCTTCTCTTTGGTCCAGCCACGACGCAGACCCAGCAGCCATCCTGCAAGCGCCAGGGTAATCAGCAATGCCACAGCTGGCGATGCCACTAACGTCAGAATCTTCAGTGGCAGGCTATCGGGGGTAAGATGCGGCGGCAATAACGTACCCAGCATGATCAGCAGAATCGGCAATAAGATTAAGCCCGAAATCAGCAAGGCGCCCGGCGCATCTTTACCGCTGGCAGATGTCGTCTGGGCGGTGGGTTCAGTAAGCTGCAGCTGCTCCAGTACCTGAACAGAAAGATGGTATTTTTTAAGATTTAGCGCCTTAGCCACGAAATAACCGGCAATGCCTGTCGGTATCGACAATGCTATCCCGGTCATCATTAACCAGCCAGGATCGGCATTCAGCAAACCGGCGGCGGCCGCCGGTCCTGGATGAGTGGGCACCGTAACATGCACCATCAGCATCATGCCTGCCATTGGCAAACCAAACTTCAGCGGCGATACGCGCATCACTTTGGTAAAACCATAAATCAGCGGGACCACGATAATAAACCCGACGTCAAAAAACACCGGCAATCCCAGAATAAAGGCTACGGTGGTTAACGCCGCGACCATGCGCTGTGGTCCGCACAGCTGCGCGAAGCGGTTTGCCAGCCGATCAGCGCCGCCAGATGCTTCAATAATCGCGCCGAGTATCGCCCCCAGTACAATTATTGCGGCAATGCTGCCGAGCAGGCTGCCCATCCCGCCCAGGATCACTTTCATAATGTTTTCAGCCGGGATACCGGTAGTGATGGCGACAAACAGGCTGGCAATCAGTAACGCAATAAAGGGATGGACTTTGGCTTTGATTACCAACAGCAACAGCAGAATCACGCTGACCAGCGCGATGGATAACAGCAGCGTAGTGGACATCGGCAGACCTCTGATTAATTATAATTTTCAGTAAGTTATATTTTTATTGATTGAACACTGGTGTGATTAAGCTGCAGCAGGACTCACACCGTTTGTCTGACAATCGGTGTGAGTGGCCGTGCAGGTGATTAACGGCGCGTACGCCAGCGGGCAAACCAGCCGAGGCCAGCGGTGGTGCTGGTTCGCGGGAAGTATTCGCAGCCGACCCAGCCCTGATAGCCGACCTCATCCAGCAGGGTAAACAGCCACGGGTAGTTAATTTCCCCCTCATCCGGCTCATGGCGATCCGGTGCTGAGGCGATCTGTACGTGACGATAGCGCCCGGCGTAGTGGCGAATCAGATGGCTGAGGTTGCCATCCACTAACTGCGCGTGGAACAGGTCGAGCTGGGTAAACACATTGGGCCGATCGATCTGCTCCACCATTTCCAGCGTCTGATACTGACTGGAATAGAGATAGTTCGGCTTAGTAGTCGGGATCAGTGCCTCAATCAGCAGGTTGATGCCGTGCGGTGCAAAGCGTTCAGCGGCATAACGCATCGCGCTGATAAAGGTCTCAACATAGCGCTGGCGATCGGCTCCCGGCGGCACCGTGGCCGCCATGATATGCACCTGCGGGCAGTTGAGCGCCAGCGCATACTGCAGAGCGCGATCGATATCC
The DNA here is from genome assembly GCF_053474785.1 of Pantoea sp. PGP6. Lineage (NCBI taxonomy): Bacteria > Pseudomonadati > Pseudomonadota > Gammaproteobacteria > Enterobacterales > Erwiniaceae > Pantoea > Pantoea sp. PGP6. The sequence goes on along the minus strand of NZ_JBQBMA010000001.1, from coordinate 1,617,683 downwards.
GCTCTGGCTTCCGCTTCACGGCCGGGAATGGCGGAAACGCCCCACTCACCCGCGGCAACGTTGCCAGGCGCGGTATTGAACAGCACCAGCTGGAGCTGATTCTCATCCAGCCACTGCTTCAGCTGTTCTGCGGGATAGTCATAGGGAAACAGAAACTCCACCGCCTCAAAACCGGCCGCCGCTGCGGCAGCGAAGCGTTCAGCAAACGGCAGTTCGGTAAACTGGGTCGACAGGTTAGCAGCAAACTCAGGCATTATCGGCTCCTTAACTCGGCCACTTCGGCGTCATTGAGATAACGGATGGCGCGGTCGCCAAGGGTAAAGATCAGCCGGGCCGTCTCTTCCAGCTCCTCGGTGTTATCTGCCGCTTCACGCAATGATTTCCCCACTACCACCGGCCCATGGTTGGCCAGCAAAAAGGCGCGGTAGCGCGGTGCCAGCTGCGCCAGATCTTCCGCCAGCCGCTGATCGCCCGGCTTGTAGTACGGCACAACCGGTACATCTCCGACCCGCATCACCACATACGGCGTGAACGGACGGATGCAGTTTTCCGGGTCCAGTCCCTGTAAACAGGAGAGCGCCGTCAGGTAGTGACTGTGCAGATGCACCACCGCTTTGCAGTCGGGATTGTTCAGGTAGAGCGCGCGGTGAAACGCGATCTCTTTGGACGGTTTATCGCCAGAGAGCCACTCACCGTCAGGCGTGACTTTAGCGAGGCGGTCACCCTGTAACTCACCGAGGCAGGAGCCGGTGGGGGTTGCCAGCAGATTGCCATCTTCCAGCCGCACGGACAGATTGCCGGCCGAGCCGGTGGCGTAGCCGCGCTGAAAGAAGGAGGCGCCGAGCCGGACCATTTCGTCACGCGCCTGCTGCTCGGCTAAAGAGAAAGATTCAGACATGGGAAAACTCCGTTTGCGCGCGGCGGAAAAAGTCTTCATCGCCAAAGTTACCGGACTTCAGCGCCAGCGACAGCGGCTGCTGAATATCACGCACCCACGGCACGCCAGGCGAGATGGTCGGGCCGATATGAAACGCCGTAACCCCCAGGCTCTGGGCCACCACGCCGGAGGTTTCGCCGCCCGCCACGATAAAGCGCTGCCAGCCGCGCCGCTGCAGCTCACGGGTCACGGCGGCAAATAGCTGCTCGACCGCCTCACTGCTGCGCCGGGCACCATATTGTTGCTGAATCAGCTGCAACTGCTGCGCGTCAGCGGTAGCAAACAGCAGCGGCGCCAGTGCCTGATGACTGTTGGCTGCTACCCAGTCACACAGCTGCAGGGCGTAGCCGTCAGCATCCTGCAGACAGCGTTCGACCTGCACTTCCTGAGCGGGTGCCAGCTGGCGATAGACACTGACCTGGCGTTGGGTCATCTGCGAGCAGGAGCCGGAAAGCACCACCGCACGATCGCCCTGCGGTCGTCCTGCCTGCTCCGCCGCCGCTGCATCCGCTCCGGCCATCGCCCACTGGCGCGCCAGCCCGATTGCCAGCCCGGAACCGCCGGTCACCAGCCGCAGATCGCGTAGCGCCTCGCCCTGGGTCAGCAAATGTTGTTCATTCAGCGTGTCGATAACTACATAGTTAATGCCCTGCTCCCCCAGCTGGCCCAGCGCCTGACGCACTGCCTCCGCGCCTTGATCGACCTGCGCGGCAGCGATCAGCCCGGCCTGACCGGTGGCCTGCGCCGCCATCAGACGCAGCAGGTTGCTGTCGTGCATTGGCGTGACCGGGTGGTGGCGCATGCCGGAGTCCGACAGCAGCCGATCGCCGACAAACAGATGCCCCTGATACACCGTGCGCCCGTTCACCGGCAGCGCCGGACAGATCACCGTCAGGCTTTCGCCCAGTGCGGTCAGCAATGCATCGGTCACCGGGCCGATATTGCCCTGCGCGGTGCTGTCGAAGGTGGAGCAGTATTTAAAGTAGAAGCGCTCACAGCCCTGCTGTTGCAGCCACGCCAGCGCCGCCAGCGACTGCGCTACCGCCTGCTCTGCCGGGCAGGATCGGCTCTTCAGGCTGATCACTATCGCCTGCGCCCCGACGACCCGATCGCTGGCCGGTACGCCGTTGAACTGAATGGTGGTCAGGCCGTTTTGCGCCAGAAAACTGGCGATGTCGGTCGCACCGGTAAAATCGTCGGCTATCACTCCAAGACGCATCAGGTATTCTCCTTACCCTGTGGCAGGCTGATGCCGCTGAAGATTTTAATCACCGCGCTGTCATCTTCACGGCCATAACCGGCGTTGCTGGCTTCGGTAAACATATTGAGCGCGGTCGAGGCCAGCGGCAGCGGGAAGTGCAGCGATTTGGCGGTATCAGCCACCAGGTTGAGATCTTTGACGAAGATATCGACCGCCGACTTCGGACTGTAGTCACCGTCCACCACGTGCCGCATGCGGTTTTCGAACATCCACGAGTTACCGGCGGCATGGGTAACCACCTGATACATGGTCTCCAGCGGAATGCCCGCCCGTGCTGCCAGCGCCATCGCTTCTGCCCCGACTGCGATGTGTACCCCGGCCAGCAGCTGATGAATGATTTTGACCGTCGAGCCGAGGCCGATGTCGCTGCCCACCCGATAGACTTTGGCCGCCACAGCATCCAGCACCGGTTGCAGCTGCGTAAAAGCCTCTTCGCTGCCGGAGGCCATTACCGTCATCTCACCGCTGGCGGCTTTTGCTGCCCCACCGGAGACCGGCGCGTCGAGCATCAGCAACTGATGTTGTGCCAGCCGCTGTTCAATCTGCTGCGCATCCTGCGCTGAGAGGGTCGATGACACCATCACCGCCGTGCCGGGCCGTAGCTTCGCGGCCAGGCCATCGTCACCGAACAGAATGGCGTTCACCTGCTGCGCATTCACCACCAGCAGCAGCACCGCGTCGAGCTGGTCAGCAAACCGGGCGGCGGAGGATTGCGCGTCACGAGCGCCCGCCTGGCGCAGGGTCTCCAGCGCGGCGGGATTCAGATCGACGCCCCAGGTGTTAAGACCGGCGCGGATACAGGATTGCGCGGCGCCCATGCCCATGGAACCTAACCCGATAACACAGATATTTTCGACTGGCACTGTCGGCCTCCACTGTTAAATTAAGTGATTATTTGTTTGTTACTGTTAATCCTGCCAGCTTTACCCCAGCAAAAACGTGTGGTAACTCACAAAAAAACATCTGTGATGTGATCAGGAACAATTCTTAACATCCACCATAATCCCTGACATACCCCACTTTGCGGGCATTATCACCCGGCTTAACAGCGGGCGCAGGCTGTTATTTTCTATTCTTCCCGACCGGCAGATGCTCTACAATGTGAAAAAATGATAAATCTCAGGGAGCGAATATGATTCCGGTTGAACGTCATCAACAGATTCTGGCGCTGGTGGCCGATCGTGGCGTGGTGAGCATTGCTGAACTGACCGAGCGGCTGGGCGTGTCGCACATGACTATCCGGCGTGATGTGCAAAAGCTGGAGGAGCAAGGCGCGGTGCTGTCGGTGTCAGGGGGAGTACGTTCGGCGGATCGGCTGGCGGCCGAACCGTCACATCTGACCAAAAGTGCCTTGTACAACGATGAGAAGCGGGCGATTGGTCGCTATGCCGCTCAGCACATCCCGCGCAATAGCTGCATCTATCTGGATGCCGGCACCACAACGCTGGCGCTGGCGCGGGAAGTGGTGGATCGGGACGATTTACTGGTGGTGACCAATGATTTTATGGTGGCTAACCTGCTGATGGAAGCCAGTCACTGCCGGGTGATCCACACCGGCGGTACGGTCTGCCGTGAGAACCGTTCCTGCGTCGGCGAGTCGGCAGCGCGCAGCCTGCGTCATCTGGCGATCGACATCGCCTTTATTTCCGCCTCCTGCTGGGGGCCGCGCGGGCTGTTTACGCCAGATGAGGATAAGGTGACGGTGAAGCAGACGGTCAGCGAGGTGAGCAGTAAGCGGGTGCTGCTGAGCGACAGTTCGAAATACAACAAGATTGCGACCTTTCTGGCCCTGCCGCTGGAGAAGTTTGATCTGGTGGTGACCGACAGTCAGTTGAGTGAGGCGGGACGGATGGCATTGAACGCCGGACACTGGGAGCTGGTGCTCGCCAGTTAAGACTTTCGCCGCCCTCCCGTTTTTAGCGCGGGAAGGCGGCGAGGTTTAGCGCGATTAAATCTCTTCGCTGAACTGCGGCACCGGATTACGGAAGCTGCGGGTCACGAACGCCAGATAGATAATGCCAATGGTCGCCCAGATCAGGCCCAGCACCATTGAACTCTCTTCCAGGTTCACCCACAACGCACCGACCGTCAACGCACCCATCAGCGGCAGAACCAGATACTGGAAGTGATCTTTCAGCGTACGGTTACGCTTTTCACGGATCCAGAACTGGGCAATCACCGACAGGTTAACGAAGGTGAAGGCCACCAGCGCACCGAAGTTAATCAGCGCCGTTGCGGTCACCAGGTCGAAGTTAATCGCCATCAGCGCAATCGCACCCACCAGCAGCACGTTGAGCGACGGGGTACGCCATTTCGGATGAACGTAACCGAAGAAACGCTCCGGGAACACGCCATCACGGCCCATCACATACATCAGACGTGAGACGCCGGCATGCGCCGCCATACCGGATGCCAGCACCGTGACCACCGAGAAGATCAGGATGCCGACCTGCAGCGCTTTACCGGCAACAAACAGCATGATTTCAGGCTGAGAGGAGTCCGGGTCCTGGAAGCGCGTGATGTCCGGGAAGTAAAGCTGCAGGAAGTAGGAGGCGATGATGAAGATCACGCCGCCAATCAGCGCGGTCAGGAAAATCGCACGCGGAATGGTACGTTCTGCATCTTTGGTCTCTTCTGACAGTGAGCTGATGCCATCAAAGCCGAGGAACGAGAAACAGAGTATCGTCGCTCCGGTGATCATCGGCACCACGTGCGCGTTCTCAGACCAGAACGGTTTGCTGCTGGCCAGCGTGCCGGCACCAACGCCGTTCGCCACGCCATAAATTACCATCGCCGTAATCCCGACCATGACAATCACCTGCAGCACCACGATCACGCTGTTAAAGTTGGCGACAGTTTTGATGCCCTTGAGGTTGGAGAGCGTCATAAAGCCGACCAGCAGCACCACGAAAATCCACGAAGGGATGCCGGGCACCAGCGATTCGAAATAGTTTTTCGCCAGCAGGATGTTGATCATCGGCATGAACAGGTAGTCCAGCAGCGATGACCAGCCGACCATAAAGCCGACGTGCGGACTGATCGCCTTCTGAGCGTAGGTATAAGCGGAGCCCGCAGAGGGGAAGCGGCGTACCAGCTTACCGTAGCTCACGGCAGTAAACAGAATCGCAATCAGCGCGAAAGCGTAAGCCGTCGCGACGTGACCGTCGGTCAGCCCGGAAACGATGCCAAAGGTATCGAACAGGGTCATAGGCTGCATGTAGGCTAAGCCCATCATGACGACCGGAAGTAACGTTAGCGTTTTTTTCAGCTGTGCACGCTGTGGTGCAGCGGAGGTGTTAAGCGACATGCTTCAGTCCCTCCTGCGCGACAACCTGACTGGGTTGGGTCACAGGACAACTGCGCATTAAGCGACAGGGAGTAAGGTTGGTGATCAACGCGGCGCCGTAGTCATCACGAAAACGCGCACCAGCCTGAGCTGGCAGTGTGGAAAACATCCCCATCTTTGTATCCTCAATCTCACGCTAACGCGTGTTTTCAGTGTTTATCTATCCGGGTGCGTGCCCGGCCTCGGTTAAGTCAGCGAAAAACTATTTGTTAAAACAGGATGCAAAAAAAATAACCGGCGCGGTAAGCGTCGGTTATGGTCTGATTTTGCAGGCCGCGTATTCTGCCTCATCCCAGGGCCGAAATACAAGCCACCGGGGCACCGGATGCAAAAAAAAGGTTATCAGGCGTTTTTCAGCATCCAGTCAATCTCCGTGGCGGTTATCAGCCGTTCGAACTGCATCAGTTCATAATTCTTGCAGCTATACCAGACGCTGGCAAAGCGTTCGCCGAGTAATTTTTGCAGCGGATAGCTGTTGTTGAACTCATACAGAGCGTCACTCTGCCGAATCGGCAGCGCCAGACCCTCGGCGTGATGGCCGTTGCCGGTCACCGGCTGTGGCAACGGCAGCTGGGTATCCAGACCGTGCAGCATCCCGGCAAGTATCGCCGACACCACCAGATAAGGATTGGCATCCGCCCCCGCTACCCGGTATTCGATGCGATGATTATCGATATCGCCGCACGGCACCCGCAGCGCCACGGTGCGATTGTTATGGCCCCACGACGCCTGCAACGGTACGTAAGCCTCCGGCACAAAGCGGCGATAGGCGTTAACGTTTGGTGCCAGCAGCGCCATCGAGGCGGGCATCAGGTCGATCATTCCGGCCAGCGCGCGCTTCATCAGCGGCGAGTCACTGCCGTCATCACAGGCGAAAGCGTTGTGATCGGCGGCATCCAGCATACTGATGTGGACATGCATGCCGCTGCCCGCATACTCCTCATACGGCTTGGCCATAAAGGTGGCGGTCATAGCGTGATTTTCAGCCACCTGACGGATCAGCCGTTTCAGCTGCACCGCGTGATCGCAGGCGCGCAGTACGTCGCCAGTATGATGCAGGTTGATTTCGAACTGACCCGGCGACGCTTCAGCCAGCGCGCCATCGGCCGGAATACCCTGCTGACGCGCCAGATCGTCAATATCACGCAGCACATCGGCGAAATGATCGAGATTATCGACCGAATAGACCTGGCTCTGCATATTGCGTTCATCGCTGCCCGGCGCGCACGGCGGCTGGATGAAGCCCTCGGCATCGCGCTTTTTATCCACCAGATAGAACTCCAGCTCTACCGCTACCACCGGAAACAGGCCTCGGTTACGCAACTGTTGCCACAGCCGGTTAAGGACATTTCGGGGTTCAACGTCAAAGGGAGTGCCATCTTGGTTGCACATGGTGAGCAGCAGTTGCGCGATGTGCTGAGGATCGGAAGCGGAGGGAACTAAGGTGCCCGCGACGGGCAGACAGAGGTTGTCAGGTTCGCCCAAAGACTGGCCGAGTCCGGCTTCTTCCACCGTGTTGCCGAGGATATCCATGGCGAACACTGAGGCGGGGAAGTAACAGCCCTTTTCCAGCTTTGGCAGCGCTGAGACGGGAATGCGCTTACCGCGAAAGACACCGTTTAAATCGTTTAACAGAATGTCGACATACTGCGTTTCAGGATGGCGCTCCAGCCAGGCTTTCACCTCAAGCTGGAACGCGCTGGTTCGTTTCTCTTCACTGTGAAGCGTGAAGTCTTCCACTTCTACCAGGTTAGTCATGATCTCACCCGCCCCTATTCGGTTTGCGCAATGCTCAAAATAACAGCCACTCCTCTAACATAGCGCCAACATAAAAAGTGTGCAAATGTAACAAATCTGTTTGAAGAACAAACAGCAGATTGCTAGATTGACAAAATATTGCACACTTAACCGCCAGACGTGCCCTTTCGGTAGATATTTCGAACAGCGATGCGAGGACGTGAGATGGGCATTATTTTTGACAAACCCTTGATTGGCGTAGTGATGTGCCAGAGCCACATCGGTGGCCATCTGACGCAAACGGTGCACAACAAATACCCCGACGCGGTGATCCTCGCGGGCGGCGTTCCGCTTGCCCTGCCCCACAGCCTGATGAACGCTCCCCACCTATTAGAAAACGCTATGACGGTGCTGGATGGCCTGCTGCTGACCGGCAGTCCGAGCAATATCGAACCCTGGCATTACGGTGAAGCCGGTGAAGAACCGCACGCCGATCCGGGTCGCGATCGTCTCGCCTTCCAGCTGATTACCTGGGCCACCAGCCGAAAGATGCCGATGCTGGGGATCTGCCGTGGAATGCAGGAACTGGTGGTGGCTAACGGCGGTGCGCTGTGGCGCGATCTCAGCCAGCAAAAACAGTTCCAGCGCCATCATGAAGATGAGACCCAGCCGCTGGATCAGCAGTACGCCCCGGCGCATCCGGTGACTATTGAAGCGAATGGGCTGCTCAGTTCCCTGCTCGACAGCACGCAGCCGCTGCAGGTTAACTCGTTGCATCATCAGGGCATACGCGAACCGGGCCCGCAGCTGCGGGTTGAAGCACGCGCGCCGGACGGGCTGATTGAAGCGGTCAGCCTGCGCCATCATCCCTTCGCGCTGGCGGTGCAGTGGCACCCGGAATGGCAGGCGGATCGCACAACCGGCTCGCGTCAGCTGTTTGACGGTTTTATCCAGGCCGCAGTTCGCTTTCATAAGGAAAAAGATCATGAATGATGCCACGCTGGCACCCGGACGCCGGCTGTCGCAGATCCGTCAGGCGCTGGGTTTGTCACAGCGCCGCGTGGCTGAACTGGCGGGCCTGACCCACAGCGCCATCAGCACTATTGAGCAGGATAAAGTCAGTCCGGCCGTCAGTACCTTACAGAAGCTATTAAAGGTATATGGGCTTTCCCTGTCGGAATTTTTCTCAGAACCGAAAGCCGACGCCACGCCTAAAGTGATTGTCCGTCCGGACGATCTGCTGGAAATCGGCAGTCAGGGCGTCTCGCTGAAGCTGGTCGAAAATGGCAATCCGCAGCGCTCGCTGGGCATGCTGCTGGAAACCTATCAGCCTGGCGCCAGCACCGGCGAAAAACTGCGTCATCCCGGTGAGGAGACCGGCACGCTGCTGGCGGGCGAAATCACCTTAGTGATTAACGGCCAGAGCTTTCACCTGTACGCCGGTGAAAGTTACGTGATTGATACCGGCCTGCCGCACAGTTTTACCAATACGTCTGACGAACCCTGCCGCATTGTCAGTGCCCATACGCCTGCCAATTTCTGAGCGCATCAAGGAGGTAGTTATGAATTACGTGGAGAGTTATTACGCCGCGACCGCCAATCCGCACGCGCCGTGGCCGACGTTGCAGGAGAGCATTCAGTGTGATGTCTGCATTATTGGCGGCGGCTTCACCGGCCTGTCGGCGGCGCTTCATCTGACCGAAGCGGGTTACGAGGTGGTGGTGCTGGAAGCAGCGCGCATCGGCTTTGGTGCCAGCGGGCGCAACGGCGGTCAGGTGGTCAATTCCTACAGCCGCGATGTGGACGTGATCGAACAGCGTTACGGTAAAGAGAGCGCACGGATGCTGGGCAGCATGATGTTTGAGGGAGCAGAGATCATCCGCGATCGTATAGATCGTTACGCCATTGCCTGCGACTACCGGCCCGGCGGCATTTTTGCGGCACTTAATGCCCGCCAGATGGCGCACCTGCGTAAACAGAAAGCGTTATGGCAGCAGTATGGCAATCATGATCTGGAGTTGCTGGATGAGCGCGGGATTCGTCGTGAAGTGGCGACCGAGCGCTACGTCGGTGGGTTGCTGGATCGGCGCGGCGGCCATCTGCATCCGCTCAACCTGGCACTGGGTGAAGCGGAAGCGATTCGGCGGCACGGCGGACGTATCTATGAACAGTCCGCCGCAGTGAAAGTGGCCTACGGCTCGCCAAATCGGGTAAAAACCGCGCACGGTGAAGTCACTGCAAAATTTGTGATTTTCGCCGGTAATGCCTATCTGGCCAGTGAAGTTGAGCCCCGTCTGAGCGGTAAAAGCATGCCGTGCGGATCGCAGATTGTGGCCACCGAGCCGCTGTCACCCGATCAGGCGCTGTCGCTGCTGCCGAATAATCATTGCGTGGAAGATTGTAATTATCTGCTCGACTATTTTCGTCTGACCGCCGATAACCGGCTGCTGTATGGCGGTGGCGTGGTTTACGGCGCGCGCGAGCCGGGCGATATTGAGGCGCTAATCCGGCCAAAGCTACGCCGCACCTTTCCTCAGTTGCAGAACGTAAAGCTGGATTTCAGCTGGAGCGGTAATTTTCTGTTAACGCTGTCACGTATGCCGCAGTTTGGCCGGCTGGAGAATAATGTCTATTTCATGCAGGGCGACAGCGGCCACGGCGTGACCAGCACCCATCTGTCCGGCAAGCTGATCAGCGAAGTGCTGCGCGGTGATGCCGAACGCTTTGATGCCTTCGCCCGCCTGCCTCACCTGCCATTTCCCGGCGGACGACGTTTCAAGGTGCCACTGACCGCCATGGGCGCGGTGTGGTACGCCATTCGCGATCGTTTAGGGGTTTGATGTAGCGCCAGGCCCCTGCCCGGCGTGCTTAGCTGAAAAGCGGGATCGGGGCAGGCTCTGGCGTGCTTTCGCAGGCTTTAAGTATGTTGTAACTATGAGATGGCAGGCGTGGTCTGGCTTGATGGCTGTTCCGGTGACGTGCGCCCGGAACAGCAGCTTCCGCTTTACTCCAGCGGCATTTTAACCGGATCGTCGTAGCGATATTCAAAGCCCAGCTCGGTGCAGATGCGCGAGCCATCAATCAGTTTGCCGCTTTCGTTAGCGGTTTCCGGCGCGAAGTGTGGCGGTTGCAGCCCCAGCTGACGGGAGACCGCCGGGTAAAAGGTATCGCGCGACGGATGTTTTGCGGCGCACAGGTTATAGACCCGTCCCCCTTTTGGCGTCTGCAGCAACAGCGTAATCGCCTCAACCACGTCATCCAGATGTACCAGGTTAACGCCCTGTGACCCATTCGCCACATCCTGCTTACCGGCCAGAAACCGGCCCGGATGGCGCTTCGGTCCCACCAGCCCGGCAAGGCGGACGATATCGACGCTGGTGCCCGGCAGATCGTGCAGCCAGTTTTCCAGTTTAACCAGCGTTTTGCCGGCCACGGTTTCGGGCGTCAGCGGAGTGGTTTCGCGTTTGATGCCCGATCCGCTGCCGTACACCGAGGTCGAGCTGGTAAAGATGATGCGCGGAACGTTATAGACCAGCGCGCTGTCCACCACGTTCTGGACCGCCTGCAGATAGGCTTCGCCCCCTTCCGCCGTGCGGCTGGCGGGTAACGTCACCACCAGCGCATCGACGTTGAACAGCGGCTCGACATCGGCGGCATCACAGATAAGTTCCGGCGTCAGCTCCAGTTGAAAGGCTTCGATGCCGCAGCGGCGTGCCGCATCCACCCCATCCGGCGTGGTTTTGCTGCCGGTTACCTGCCAGCCTCGTGCGGTTAACGCCGTGGCCAGCGGCATGCCCAACCAACCCAGCCCCACAATTGCGACCTTCTTCATTTTGACTCCTGGCGTAAAACATCAACCCTGACTTCAACGTAGTTTGCCCCCGGATTGCAAATCAGAACAACCTGTTTCAGTGCTTTCCGAACCACCTGGTTAAAAAAGGGTTGCCAATCGCGGCCATCTTCGCTAGGTTAAACCTCACAAATGAATACTCATTCATCTACGGAATTTTTTATGACACGCGTTCAGTTCAACCATCACCACCACCATCATCCTGACTAGTCTTTCAGGCGATGTGTGCTGGAAGACTTTTAAGATCTTCCAGTGGTGCGAACGCAAGAGAACCCCCGGAAGATCGTCTTCCGGGGGTTTTTTTATGGGCTGAAGCATATCCACCAACCAGGACAGGAATAATAGCCTATCCCATCAGGCTATTTTATTTGCCACTCTGGCCCTGGGCGGTGCTCACCATCCTTACGTACTGCGTGTACGTTCCGGTTGTTGCGCGCTGTCCGTGACCAGACTGACTGCAACAATATACGCCTACCGGAATAGGCTTAAAGAGGACAGGAACCATGTTAGATAACACCCGTTTACGCATAGCTATGCAAAAATCCGGCCGTTTAAGTGATGATTCACGCGAACTGCTGGCGCGCTGCGGCGTTAAAATCAACCTTCAGCAACAGCGCCTGATTGCGTTTGCGGAAAACATGCCGATCGATATCCTGCGGGTGCGTGATGACGATATTCCTGGCCTGGTGATGGATGGCGTGGTCGATCTGGGGATTATTGGCGAGAACGTGCTGGAAGAAGAGCTACTGTCTCGCCGTGCCCAGGGTGAAGACCCGCGCTACTTCACGCTGCGTCGCCTCGACTTCGGCGGTTGCCGTCTGTCGCTGGCGATGGCGGTTGATGATGAATATACCGGTCCGCAATGCCTCGATAATGCCCGCATCGCCACCTCTTATCCGCACCTGTTAAAGCAGTACCTCGATAAAAAAGGCGTCAGTTTCAAAACCTGTATGCTGAACGGTTCCGTTGAAGTGGCAACCCGCGCCGGTCTGGCAGATGCGATCTGCGATCTGGTCTCGACCGGTGCCACGCTGGAAGCCAACGGTCTGCGCGAAGTCGAAGTCATTTACCGCTCAAAAGCGGTGCTGATTCAGCGCGACGGCGAGATGCCTGCCGCCAAACAGGAACTGATCGACAAGATGATGACCCGTATTCAGGGCGTGATTAAAGCGCGTGAATCGAAGTACATCATGCTGCACGCGCCAAGCGAGCGGCTGGAAGAGGTCATCAGCCTGCTGCCCGGTGCCGAGCGCCCGACCGTGCTGCCGCTGGCCGGTGATGTCAGCCGCGTGGCAATGCACATGGTGAGCAGCGAAACCCTGTTCTGGGAAACGATGGAAAAACTGAAAGCGCTGGGTGCCAGTTCGATTCTGGTGCTGCCAATTGAGAAGATGATGGAGTAAGCCATGGCCTTTTCTACCCCGATTGACTGGCAGCAATGCAGTGCAGAACAGCAGCAGGCGCTGTTGTTACGTCCGGCTATTGCCGCCTCAGAGAATGTGACCCAGACGGTACGTGACGTGCTGGAGCAGGTAAAGGCGAACGGCGATCAGGCCCTGCGCACCTTCAGCGCCCGCTTCGATAAGGCGCAGGTTGATAATCTGCGCGTTACGCCGCAGCAGATCAGCGACGCCAGTGCCCGGCTCAGCGATACGCTGAAACAGGCGATGGCGGTGGCGGTAGCCAACATCGAAACCTTCCATAATGCGCAGATCCTGCCGCCGGTCGATGTTGAAACCCAGCCGGGTGTGCGCTGCCAGCAGATTACCCGCCCGGTTCAATCGGTCGGGCTCTACATTCCTGGCGGCTCTGCGCCGCTGTTCTCTACCGTGCTGATGCTGGCAACGCCAGCGCGCATTGCCGGATGCGGGCGCGTGGTGCTCTGCTCACCGCCGCCGATTGCTGATGAGATCCTTTATGCTGCCCAATTGTGTGGCGTTGAAGAGGTGTTTCAGGTCGGCGGCGCGCAGGCGATTGCCGCCCTCGCCTTTGGCACCGAAACGGTACCGCGGGTAGATAAAATTTTTGGTCCGGGCAATGCCTGGGTGACGGAAGCGAAGCGCCAGGTCAGTCAGCGGCTGGACGGGGCGGCAATTGATATGCCGGCCGGTCCATCAGAGGTGCTGGTGATTGCCGATGCGGGTGCCACGCCCGCCTTCGTCGCCTCGGATCTGCTGTCCCAGGCCGAGCACGGTCCGGATTCGCAGGTTATCCTGCTGACGCCTTCGCGGACGCTGGCCGACGCGGTCGCTGACGCGGTTGAGCAGCAACTGGCGCAGTTGCCACGTGCCGCTACCGCGCGTCAGGCGCTGGAGAGCAGTCGTCTGATCGTGGCGCGCGACCTGCAGCAGTGTGTAGAGATTTCAAATCAGTATGGCCCGGAGCACCTGATCCTGCAGACCCGCCAGCCGCGCGAGCTGGTGGAGTCAATTACCAGTGCCGGTTCAGTATTCCTCGGCGACTGGTCGCCGGAATCGGCGGGTGATTATGCGTCGGGCACCAATCACGTGCTGCCGACCTACGGTTATACCTCGACCTGTTCCAGCCTGGGTCTGGCTGATTTCCAGAAACGCATGACGGTACAGGAGCTGACGCCGCAGGGCTTCCTTAACCTGGCCGCCACCATTGAAACGCTGGCTGCCGCCGAGCAGCTGGATGCCCACAAAAACGCTGTCACCCTGCGCGTTGCCGCACTGAAGGAGCAAGCATGAGCCAGAATATCGAGCAACTGGCGCGCGCCAACGTTCGCGCGCTGACGCCTTATCAGTCGGCACGCCGGCTGGGTGGTAATGGTGATGTCTGGCTCAATGCCAACGAGTTTCCGCTGCCGGTGCCGTTTGAGCTGTCGCAGCAGACGCTGAACCGCTACCCGGAATGCCAGCCCAAAATAGTGATTGAGCGTTACGCGGCCTATGCCGGCCTGAAACCGGAGCAGGTGCTGGTCAGCCGCGGCGCCGACGAGGCGATTGAACTGATCATGCGGGCGTTTTGTGAGCCGGGCCAGGACGCGATTCTGTTCTGCCCGCCGACTTACGGCATGTACAGCGTCAGCGCGGAAACCATCGGCATTGAGTACCGCACGGTGCCTGCGCTGGCCGACTGGCAGCTTAACCTGCCTGCCATTGCGGACCAGCTGGAAGGCGTTAAGGTGGTTTACCTCTGCAGCCCGAATAACCCGACCGGCAACCTGATCAATCAGGATGATATCCGTCAGCTGCTGGCGATGACCGCTGGCAAAGCGCTGGTGGTGGCAGACGAAGCCTATATTGAGTTCTGTCCGCAGGCGACGCTGACCGGCTGGCTGAAAGATTATCCCAACCTGGTGATCCTGCGCACCCTGTCGAAAGCCTTTGCGCTGGCTGGCCTGCGCTGTGGCTTTGCTCTGGCGAATCAGCCGGTAATCGACCTGCTGATGAAGGTGATTGCCCCCTATCCGCTGGCGACGCCGGTGGCGGATGTGGCCGGTCAGGCGCTGAGCGAGCAAGGCATCGCCCTGATGCGTGAACATGTGGCACAGCTCAACGACAATCGCAGCTGGTTACTGGCGGAACTGGCGAAGCTGGCCTGCGTCGAGCAGGTTTTCGCCAGTGAAACCAACTACGTGCTGGCGCGGTTTACCGATTCACCAGAAGTGTTTAAAACCTTATGGAATCAGGGCATTATCCTGCGTGACCAGAACAAAAATCCGGGCCTGTCGGGATGCCTGCGCATCTCCATCGGCACGCGTGAAGAGTGCGGACGTGTGATCGCCGCGCTGCAAGCCTTATCTGTGGAGCAAGCATGAGCCAGAAGACCCTTTTTATTGACCGCGACGGCACCCTTATCTCTGAGCCGCCTGAAGATTATCAGGTGGATCGCATGGACAAACTGGCCTTTGAGCCGGACGTGATCCCGGCACTGCTGGCGTTGCAGGCCGCCGGTTACCGTCTGGTGATGATCACCAATCAGGATGGACTGGGCAGCTCAAGCTTCCCACAGGCGGACTTTGACGGCCCGCACAACCTGATGATGCAGGTGCTGACCTCGCAGGGTATCGCGTTTGATCAGGTGCTGATTTGCCCGCACCTGCCGGAGGAAAACTGTGACTGCCGCAAGCCGAAAACCAAAATGGTGGAAGCCTGGCTGGCCGAAGGCGCGCTGGATACCGCCAACAGCTACGTGATTGGCGATCGCCTGACCGATGTGCAACTGGCAGAGAACATGGGCATTCAGCCGATCCGTTACGGTGCCGAAGGGGAAAACTGGCAGACCATTCAGCAGCGTCTGACCCAGCGCGATCGCCATGCGCTGGTGCAGCGTAATACCAAAGAGACCCAGGTGCGGGTCGAGCTGTGGCTGGATCGCGAAGGCGGCAGCAAAATCAACACCGGCGTCGGCTTCTTTGACCACATGCTGGACCAGATTGCGGTGCACGGCGGTTTCCGCATGCATATCGAAGTGAAAGGCGATCTCTATATCGACGATCACCACACGGTGGAAGATACCGGGCTGGCGCTGGGTGAAGCATTGCTCAAAGCGCTAGGCGACAAGCGCGGCATTGGCCGGTTTGGCTTTGTGCTGCCGATGGATGAATGTCTGGCACGCTGTGCGCTGGATATCTCCGGCCGCCCGCACATCGAATTTAAAGCGGAATTCAACTATCAGCGCGTTGGTGACCTGAGCACCGAAATGGTTGAGCACTTCTTCAGTTCCCTCTCCTACGCCATGATGAGCACCCTGCATCTTAAAACCAAGGGTAAGAACGATCATCACCGCGTCGAAAGCCTGTTTAAAGCCTTTGGCCGCACCTTGCGCCAGGCAATCCGCGTTGAAGGTAATACGCTGCCGAGCTCGAAAGGAGTGCTGTGATGAACGTGGTGATCATGGATACCGGTTGCGCCAACCTCTCGTCGGTAAAATGGGCGATTGAACGTCTGGGGTATACCCCGGAAGTCAGCCGCGATCCCGATGTGGTACTGCGCGCCGACAAACTGTTTCTGCCGGGCGTCGGTACGGCGCAGGCGGCGATGAATCAGCTGGAAGAGCGTGACCTGATCGATCTGGTCAAGGCCTGTACCCAGCCGGTGCTGGGTATCTGTCTCGGCATGCAGCTGCTGGGACGCGGCAGTGATGAAAACGGCGGCGTGCCGACGCTGGGTATTATCGACCAGCCGGTCTCGCTGATGGACACGCACGGTCTGCCATTGCCGCACATGGGCTGGAACCAGATTACCGCGCAGGCGGGCAATCACCTGTTCCGCGGCATTGATGAAGGCTGCTACTTCTACTTCGTGCACAGCTACGCCATGCCGGTTAACGCCTGCACTATCGCCCAGTGTCACTACGGTGAAGCCTTCACCGCGGCGGTGCAGAAAGATAACTTCTTCGGCGTACAGTTCCACCCGGAACGCTCGGGCAAAGCGGGCGCGCAGTTGCTGAAAAACTTCCTGGAGATGTGATGATTATCCCCGCGTTAGATTTAATCGACGGCAAAGTGGTCCGTCTGCATCAGGGCGATTATGGCCAGCAGCGCGATTACGGCAGCGATCCGTTGCCGCGTTTGCAGCAGTATACGCAGGAAGGTGCCACGGTGCTGCATCTGGTGGACTTAACCGGCGCGAAAGATCCGGCAAAGCGGCAGATTGCGCTGCTGAAAACCCTGCTCGACGGCGTCGACGTGATTGTGCAGGTCGGCGGCGGCATTCGTCATCGTGACGATGTGAAGGCGCTGCTGGACGCCGGAGCCAGCCGTGTGGTGGTCGGTTCGACCGCGGTAAAACAGCCTGACGAGGTAAAACGCTGGTTTGCCGAGTTTGGCGCAGAGGCGATTGTGCTGGCGCTGGACGTGCGCATTGATGCTGATAACCGCAAAGAAGTGGCGATCAGCGGCTGGCAGGAAGCGGCGGGCGTCACGCTGGAGCAGGTGATCGCCGATTTTCAGCCAGTCGGCCTGAAACATGTGCTGTGCACTGATATTTCCCGCGACGGCACCCTGAGCGGCTCAAACGTTGCACTTTACCAGGAAGTGACCGCTCGCTTCCCGCAGATTGCCTTCCAGTCCTCGGGCGGCATTGGTGAACTTAACGATATCGCGGCCCTGCGCGGCAGTGGCGTCCAGGGCGTGATCGTCGGACGTGCGCTGCTGGAAGGTAAATTCACAGTTTCGGAGGCTATTTCATGCTGGCAAAACGGATAATTCCCTGTCTTGATGTACGTGACGGCCAGGTGGTGAAAGGCGTGCAGTTTCGCAATCACGAGATCATTGGCGACATCGTGCCACTGGCGCAGCGTTATGCCGCCGAAGGTGCCGATGAGCTGGTGTTTTATGATATCACCGCCTCATCCGATGGCCGGGTGGTTGATAAAAGCTGGGTATCGCGGGTCGCTGAAGTGATCGATATTCCGTTCTGCGTGGCTGGCGGTATCAAAACCCCGGAAGACGCCGCGCGCATTCTGGAGTTCGGTGCCGACAAGATTTCGGTTAACTCACCGGCGCTGGCCGATCCCTCGCTGATTACCCGGCTGGCTGACCGCTTCGGCGTACAGTGCATTGTGGTCGGCATTGATACCTGGTTCGATGAAGCCAGCGGCAAGTATCAGGTCAATCAGTACACCGGCGACGAAGCCCGTACCCGGGTGACGCAGTGGGAAACGCTGGATTGGGTGCAGGAAGTGCAGAAGCTGGGTGCTGGCGAAATCGTACTAAACATGATGAACCAGGATGGCGTGCGTAACGGATATGACCTGGTGCAGCTGAAAAAAGTGCGTGAAGTCTGTCATGTACCGCTGATCGCCTCTGGCGGCGCAGGCACCATGCCGCATTTTCTCGAGGCATTTACCGATGCCAACGTCGATGGCGCGCTGGCGGCCTCGGTGTTCCATAAGCAGATTATCAATATTGGTGAGCTGAAAAGCTTCCTGATCGACAACGGAGTGGAGATTCGCGCGTGTTAACCGAACAACAACTGGCCCAGCTCGACTGGGACAAAACTCAGGGCATGATGCCGGTGATTGTGCAGCATAACGTCTCAGGCGAAGTGCTGATGCACGGTTATATGAACCAGCCGGCGCTGGAAAAAACCCTGGCCGAAGGCAACGTGACCTTTTTCTCGCGTACCAAAAACCGGTTATGGACCAAAGGCGAGACCTCCGGCAACTTTCTGCAGGTAGTCAGCATCACGCCAGACTGCGATAACGATACGCTGCTGGTGCTGGCGAATCCCATCGGTCCGACCTGCCATCTCGGCACCTCCAGCTGCTTCTCCCCGGCCGCTGCGGAGTGGACCTTCCTCTATCAGCTGGAGCAGCTGCTGGCGTCACGTAAGAGCGCCGATCCTGAAAGCTCCTACACCGCCCGGCTCTACGCCAGCGGCACCAAGCGCATCGCGCAGAAAGTAGGAGAGGAAGGCGTTGAAACCGCCCTGGCGGCCACGGTTAACGATCGCCATGAGCTGACCAATGAAGCCTCCGATCTGATCTATCACCTGATGGTGCTGTTGCAGGACCAGGACTTAGACTTCAGCGCGGTAATCAATAACCTGCGCGCCCGTCATCAGTAAAATGTGCAATAAGCTGCTCAAAATCCGGCTGAGTCGACGATTTTGAGCAGCATCCTTCTCAAAAACAACTCTGCCAGGGATGGGATTTGACTATCTCGATCAGCGCATTGAGAGCTGGCAACGATGAATAAAACACTGTCGCCCCTGGAACGAGAAGCCATTATGCTCACGCTGCGACAGCAGTTTATTCAGGAAGAGCTGACGCAGGGCGAGCTACCCAAGCTGCTTCGTAAAAAAGTGTTGGGGTTTTCTCAACAACGCTACGCGCTGCTGGCAGGAATTAGCCGACGGACGCTGTCCGATATTGAGCAGGATAAAGGCAACACCACCTTAACTACGCTGAATCGCGCCTTTAAACCGTTCGGTCTCAGGACAGGGCTATTACCACATCGGCCAGCCGCATCTGCTGCAAATCCTGATCCAGCAACGCACTGCGCCAGGAGAGCACCATGACAACCCATGAAAAACTGATCGCCCTGCTCGACCAGCACCAGGCACGCTATCGACTGATGGAACATCAGGCTACCGGTAAGTGCGAAGCGGTGGCGGCGATCCGCGGTACCGAGGTCGGTCAGGGTGCCAAAGCGCTGGTCTGCCACGTCAAAGGCAATGGTGTTAAGCAACATGTCCTGGCGGTGCTGCCCGCCGATCGTCAGGCGGACCTCAGCAAAGTGGCTGCCGCAGTGGGTGGACGTCGCGCCTCGCTAGCCAGTCCGGCAGAAACCGATGCCCTGACCGGCTGTGTGTTTGGCGCTATCCCGCCATTTAGCTTTCACCCCGCTTTAGCCCTGGTGGTTGATCCGCTGCTGTTTGAACGCTATCCGGAGATCGCTTTTAACGCCGGTCTGCTGGATCGCTCGGTGATCCTTAATACCGAAGATTATCGGGCGCTGTGCCGTGCTAACGTCGTGAAAATAATCCAGTAATTGCCATCAATGCGGGTCAACGTTACTCTGCGTTAACCCTCATCACGACAAAAGAAGACCTTAATATGGCAATGAACCGCTTTTCTAACCGCCTGCGTCAGACGCTGATGCTGGCTGTAATGGCTGGCAGTACCTTTGGT
The DNA here is from genome assembly GCF_053474785.1 of Pantoea sp. PGP6. Classification (NCBI taxonomy): domain Bacteria; kingdom Pseudomonadati; phylum Pseudomonadota; class Gammaproteobacteria; order Enterobacterales; family Erwiniaceae; genus Pantoea; species Pantoea sp. PGP6. Next base: position 1,597,948 of record NZ_JBQBMA010000001.1, on the reverse strand, counting down.
GCGCAGGCAAAAATCGACCAGGTACGCTTCGCCGTTGATCCCACCTATCCTCCGTTTGAATCCAAAACCCCGCAGGGTAAACTGGTCGGTTTCGATATCGATCTGGGCAATGCGCTTTGTGCCCAGATGCAGGCGAAGTGCGTCTGGGTTGAGAGCCAGTTTGACGGCATGATCCCGGCGCTGAAGGCGCGTAAGTTCGATGCCATCCTGTCGGACATGGGCATTACGGAAGAACGTCTGAAGCAGATCGATTTCACCGTGCCACTGTACGACACCCACACCCAGCTGATTGCCCGTAAAGGTGCTGGCGTGCTGCCGACGGCGGAATCCCTGAAAGGCAAAACGGTGGGTGTTGAACAGGGAACGGTGCAGGAGCGTTATGCCCTGGCGAAATGGCAACCGCATGGCGTGAACGTGGTGCCGTATGGCGATCAGGCACAGGTCGAGAGTGATTTAGTTGCCGGTCGTCTGGATGCGGTGTTTACCGATGCGGCGCAGGCGGCAATTGGCTTCCTCAAACATCCGCAGGGGAAAGATTTCGAGCTGGCAGGCCCGATTGTTCAGGATCCGATTATCGGTCCCGGTACCGCTATTGGCCTGCGCAAAGGTGACGCGGAGCTGAAAACCGCGCTGGATAATGCCTTTAGCGAGATCAAGAAGAATGGCACCTTCGACCAGATCCAGAAGCGCTATTTCGCCACCGATATCTCTATTCAGCAGTAACGGCGCGAGCCGGCTTTTCCGTCATTGACTGCGATCCGGCACTATACTCTAACCTTTTCGGGACGGCGCGCTGTCGTCCTTCGCCGACTACAGGACATTAACACGGTATGCATCAACAACATCATCCTCTGTTAAGCGCCTCTTTAGGCACCCAACGTGAAATCATCAGTTTCCATTTTGCTGAAAACCACGCGCGTCAGGTTTATATCCAGGCTGCGCTGCATGGCGACGAGTTGCCGGGTATGGCGGTGGCGTGGTTTTTAAAGCAGCGGCTGCAGGCGCTGGAGTCAGCCGGCCAGCTGAGAGCCGCTTTCACACTGGTGCCGGTCGCCAATCCGCTGGCACTGGGCCAGCACTGGCACGGCACTCATCTTGGTCGTTTTCATACCTTATCGGGACAGGATTTTAATCGCCGCTTCCCCTCGCTGGGCGAGACGCTGGCAACCGGGCTGGCCGACAGTCTGACCCAGAGCGAAGCGCAGAATAAAACGCTGATCCGTGAGGCGATCGATCGTCACTACCGCGATACGGTGCCAAAAACCGAGCTGGATGCGCAGCGTTTTACCCTGATGCGTATGGCCAGCCAGGCGGATCTGATGATTGATCTGCACTGTGACTGGGAAGCGGTGCCGCACCTTTACACCACGCCGCACGCCTGGCCTGATATCGAGCCGCTGGCGCGCTGGTTAGGCAGTGAAGTACAACTGCTGGCGCAGATTTCAGGCGGCGAACCGTTTGATGAAGCCTGCTGTGAGCCCTGGCTGACGCTGGCCGAACGTTATGGCAAAGATTTCCCGATGCCGCGCGGCTTGCTGCCGGTCACTCTCGAACTGCGGGGTGTGCGCGATGTCTCTCCGGAGCAGGCAGAGAAAGATGCTGATGCGATTATTTCGGCGTTGCAGGAAGGCGGCTATATCGGTTACAGCGAACCAGCGGTGTCGGTGGAAGTGGCGGCCCCGGTAATTGGCGGCGATGAACTGGTATCGGTGACCACCGGTGGCGAAGATGTGGTGGCAATTGGCGAAAACGGTATCGGTCTGAGCGCGCCTGAGGTGGTCGAAGCAGCCGATGAGCAGAGCATGATTAAAGAGCGCTACAGTGAAGGTTCAGCTACGCCTTCGCCTGCCCTGAAGAATCCACCGACGCCATTGGCGGCCTGTGAATACATTCATTCGCCGGTTTCCGGTTTGATCCTGCACCGCAAGCCACTGGGCGCGCGGATTCGCGCTGGCGAAGTGGTGGCAGAAATTGTTGATCCGGTCACCGATCAGATCACGCCATTAATGGCTGAGCACGGTGGCATTCTGTATGCGAGACACTGGGTACGGTTTGCAACGGCAGGCATGCTGGTGGTGAGACTGGCGGGCGAGAGTGAGATTCGGAGCGGGGATTTACTGGTGGGATGAAATGATTATTTAAGCCCCACTTCCCTCTGGTACTTGCTGACAACTAAGGGCTTTTTCATAAAAAAAGCTCTTATTGCTTGCTTAGCGCAACGAATTAAATTACAAAAGCCTTACAATTTCTTTACCTTTTACGCAGTAAATTTGAGGATATATGAAGCAAAGGCTATTGGAGCTGGATGGTTGCAGGGGGTTACTATGCTGGACAGTTGTAGCAGGACACTGGATTGGTAGCAGAATGGGATGGGGAAATGTCAACTTTTCGCATTCCTACATCTCTGTAGACGGTTTTTTTATATTATCTGGCATAGTATTGTCTTACATCTATAAAGATAAACTACTGGGCTCAAACAGAGAATATTTTAAATACGCCTTGCATCGCCTTGAACGACTCTATCCTTTGCACTTTCTTACTTTCGTCATAACCTTTTTAATTTACAGTAAATTATTCAATGGCTTTCCTTTCGAAGATCCAGGTTTAACGGCAATATACAATATACTTTTGATACATGGACTAGGTTTTGCCTCATCATGGAACTGGAATGATCCAAGCTGGTCAATATCTGTAGAATTATACACATCTATTTTGGCATTCCCATTATTGATAAAACTTAGAAGCAACCTCACACTGATATCTGTAGCCGCCATATGCTATATTCTTGTTTATGCAAAGCACCATAATCTTGAAGCTGCAACAGATGTCCACCTATATATCTTTTCTTCCGGCATGCTCAAATGCATTGCAGGCATTTCCCTTGGAATTTTAATCTCAAATTTATCTGATTACACATCTTCTAAACAAGATGCAGGTTTAAAGAAAACGTTTTTGCAGACCATAGCTGTGGCTATAGCGGGATACTTTATTTATACAAAAGATCCTATCCATGCTTATGATGGACTGGTAATAGTTTCTTTCTGCTACATATTTTTTACATTGATAAATTATTCTAGCTTCTGGAATCATCTGGCAGCCAATAAAATGATGGTCTATTTTGGTAATATAAGCTTTTCAATATATTTGCTACACACTCCTTTAATGTTACTGCTTGATCATGCTAGCTTTTTCAGGAAGAGTGGTTTGATAATGCAAACATTGATTTTTGCCGTGCTGTTAGTCACTTTCTCACATTTCGTATACAACCAATTTGAATTACCAATATATAAGAAACTCAAAAAGAGTTCAGATAATGCTATTAGTAGCAATTAGCATGGGGAGATTTACTAGCCTCATCGCTCCTGAGTAAATATCTTACTTTAGAAGTATACCTTAAAAAAAAGGCCTCCGAAGAGGCCTTAATTATTTTTAAATTAGTCTAACCACTCAGTGTGGAACACACCGTCTTTATCAATGCGCTTGTAGGTATGCGCACCAAAGTAGTCACGCTGCGCCTGAATCAGGTTGGCAGGCAGCACTTCTGAACGGTAGCTGTCGTAGTAAGCAATTGCCGCAGAGAAGGTTGGCGTTGGGATACCGTTCTGAATCGCGTAAGAAACAACATCACGCAGCGCCTGCTGATACTGATCGGCGATATCTTTGAAGTACGGTGCCAGCAGCAGGTTAGCGATGCTTGCATCTTCAGCGTAGGCATCGGTAATTTTCTGCAGGAACTGGGCACGGATGATGCAGCCAGCACGGAAGATCTTGGCGATTTCACCGTAGTGCAGATCCCAGTTGTTCTCTTCTGAAGCCGCACGCAATTGTGAGAAGCCCTGCGCATAAGAGACGATTTTACCGAGGTAGAGTGCGCGACGCACTTTTTCGATAAACTCAGCTTTATCACCGGTGAAGGCTTGAGCCTGTGGGCCGCTCAGAACTTTGGAAGCCGCAACACGCTGGGTTTTCAGCGAAGAGAGGTAGCGAGCAAACACTGATTCAGTGATCAGTGACAGTGGCTCGCCCAGATCCAGTGAACTCTGGCTGGTCCATTTACCGGTACCTTTGTTCGCTGCTTCATCCAGAATCACATCAACCAGATAGTTACCTTCTTCATCTTTCTTAGTGAAGATATCTTTGGTGATATCGATCAGGTAGCTGCTCAGCTCGCCGTTGTTCCACTCGGTGAAGGTTTCCGCCAGCTCTTCGTTGTTCAGACCCAGTGCACCTTTAAGCAACGCGTAAGCTTCTGCAATCAGCTGCATGTCACCGTATTCGATGCCGTTGTGCACCATTTTCACATAGTGACCCGCGCCGTCCGGACCGATGTAAGCCACACAGGCTTCGCCATCTTCTGCACGCGCCGCAATCTTATCCAGAATTGGAGCAACCAGCTCATAGGCTTCTTTCTGGCCGCCAGGCATGATAGATGGGCCTTTCAGTGCGCCCTCTTCACCGCCGGATACGCCGGTACCGATGAAGTTAAAGCCCTGGTCTGACAGCTCTTTGTTACGACGAATGGTGTCTTTATAGAAGGTGTTACCGCCATCGATCAGAATGTCGCCTTTATCAAGATGTGGCGTCAGTGAGGCGATAGTTTTGTCGGTCGCTTCACCTGCCTGAACCATCAGCAGGATACGACGTGGTTTTTCCAGCGATTCGACAAACTCTTCAACGGTGTAAAAAGGAGCAAGCTTCTTGCCCTGGTTCTCCGCGATGACTTCATCCGTCTTTTCGCGTGAACGGTTAAAGATAGAAACAGTGTAACCGCGGCTCTCAATGTTAAGAGCCAAGTTGCGGCCCATCACTGCCATACCTACAACGCCGATCTGTTGCTTGGACATTTTTTACTCCCGTCTGATTTGAGACTAATAATCATTCAAAAAATGAGCTTTTTAATGATACATGATGTGGTTAATGAGTTACATGGGCTTATAAGAATCAAGCACTAACAGACAAAACCATAAGACACCGACACCATTAAATATAAAAAAGGGCTATATTTTATGACGTAGTTGCTCTATCTCTTCTTCACATGACCTTACACGTTCTATATAACGTTGAAGTTCCGAAGCTATAATTTCATTTTCTTTCTTTAAATTTTCAAACATATCAATTGCTGCATAGGCATCAAGAGTTGATTGCTTTGATTTACGCTGCTCGAATTCAAGACGCCCCTGGAGGTCAAGAATGATCGGCATCAGCACATCTGTAGGATTAACCTCAGTGTCTGAATCACCATAATCAGCATCAAAATTAGCGAAGGCGTTATCGATAGCCCTATCAAAATCAGCGGGTAACGCGGGATTAACCCAATAATCTGTCAAGAGATAAGCCAGCATTTTCTTTTGAAATTCATTCATTTTTTCCGGATGATCTACAAAAGCTTTTTTAAGATCATTCTTATCGGAAATCATGTTACAGCATTGCTGCCATTCACATTTACCGGCACAAAAAACTGAGGCCCCATCTATTAAAGCTTCAACTCCAACACCAGAATTTATTGTAATGACGGATTTTGATTCCCTTATCAAACTATGAATATTGCTATTTGTTCGGATTACCCAAGGGTTGTTTTGTGTTAGTAAAGTAATAGTTTCTTCGATAGCAAAAGACTGACAAAAAGGATGACGCTTAACAAGTAAATAAACCTCATTCTCTTTGGCTAATTCAGCGGCATCGACGAGTAATTTTATACCATCGTAATCACTGTGATTTGAAACCGGATCATTTTGAACTTGCATAGGGTAAAACACAAAATCTTTTGCAACTTCAGGTAGCGCCTCATCTGACTGAGGATATTTAGATTCATTTTTTTCAATGAACTTTAATTTCCATTCTTCCAAAATAGCTTCGACATTTTTTTCATCTAAATTGTCTATCAATAATTTATATTTATTAAAATTTAGCGAAATATCTGACCATCCAGAGTAACCTGATAAATCCATTGAAAATAAAGGTGTTACAGCCGCCTCTTTCATTCTTACGACATTTTTTTCAACACCCCAGGAATGATAAGAAAAAACCAAAGAACCTTTTTCAGGCTTCCGTGGCGCTTCATCTGCCCCAAAGGGGACTTCTCTAAAATACAAAGGTATTTTTCTTTCTGTAAGGGCAATGATTAAATTGGCAATAAAGGATTTATGTTTATGTCCATCGACTGGGTTTTTTGTCCAGGAGACAGGAACTTCTACAACTAATTTTGCAGGCATCAATTTCTCCACTTTATCACTCAAGTTCATTGTATATACCTAGTGTTTTTTCAATCACATAAGTTGAGCAAAAACGCGACTTTACTCTTTCTCGAGCGTTAATACCGAAATCTGACCTCAGTTGCTTATTATTTATTAGCATTTCTAGTTTACAAACAAGGTCATTTAAATCTTTTTTGACAATAAAACCCGTAACGTTATTAATAATGATGCTGCTGCACCCACCAGTATCATATGCTATACAAGGGCGTCCGATAGCTGCAGCTTCAATTAAAATTCTAGGCACACCTTCGGCATATACAGAAGGTAATGCAACAATGTTAGCACCCTCGATTAGTTTTCTCACATCATCACGCTGACCGAGCCAGTTTATAGCATTTGCATCAGACCATTTTTTTATAACACTTTCCGGTATAGAATCAGGATCATTTTTTACACTAATACCAGCGACCTGCAGTTCAAAAGATATGCCTTTCTCTTCCAGCTTATTTTTGGCTTCTATCAGATCGGACAATCCCTTGCTCCAGATAAGCCGACTTGCAAAAAGAACTACAGGGAGAGAGTTAGAAGGATCAACAGAATATCTGAACTCTTCAGTGTTAATACCCGCACCGTCAATCACCGTCGTTTTTTGCGCATCAATGCCTGTAATTTCGGTAATTTTTATCCTATCTAACTCATGTTCAAATATAAAAAAAACATCTGGCTTTGCACTTATCCAACGGTAGAGTGCTGAAACGATTTTTTTAATAAATTCGTATTTTTTTGAGTTCGACGAGAAAACACGCCCCAGCCCTACAAAACTTAGAACAAGTTTTTTACGAAAAAGCTTTGCATAAAAACCACCGATAAGGCATGGCTTGATAGTAATACAATGCAAAATATCCGGCTTTATTTTTCTGATTATATTAAGAGAGCTAAGCAGATCTCTGATTACCACTAACGGATTTAATGATTGCTCAGACATTCTGGAGTTATGCGTTTTAATCCCCAAAGTTTCAAAATCATCTAAAATTTTAAAATCTTCAAAGTTACATACTACATGAACTTCGTATCCGCTCTCTTTTGCCGCTAAAGCACGTTCTTTCCAATGTAGATTAAAGTACCAGTCAGAATTAATATAAAAACAAAGCTTTTTCATTAACGCCTGCCATTTTTAAAACCCTTGAATTTAAAACTTACTCCATCAACAACACCTTTAGTTAAGTTGGTTAAATATTTTAATTTGCTTTCGGATTTAAAAGCCATCAAATAATACTTAACTAATCGTAACGAGATGGAGAAAATACTAAACGGCTTTCGTTCTGAAAAAAGATAACGGGATAATATTAAATTCCTCGATAAGTAGTATATTTTCCATGGCATCATGGCCGTTGTAGACTCAACGACATCATGATGAAAAATCAAATATGGATTGTATAAAATCTTATATCCTTTAAGCTTCAATCCCCACGAATAAAAGACATCATCAAAATAAACGAAAAGCTCTTTGTTAATACTTTTATATGTCGTCTTAAGAGTATTGAAATCAATAAAAACCCCAACAAAAGAGAACGTGGAAATTTCTGTTATCTCTGATTCGTTAGCTTCAAAAAGAAAAGGATTTTTCCGGTAATTTATTAATTCTCCAGCGCTATTAGGAATGTTCAACCAGGGAACATTCATTTTACAACGCGAACCTTTCATATCCAAAACATTGGTCGCGATAGCATGCGCATTTTGTTTATCACTTGAAATGAATTTTTCGAGCAGCGTCAAATCTGGATAAGCATCGTCGTCGAAGAACAGCACCCAATCAGGGGTGCTGTTATCTACGATCCATTGTGAGCCTCTAAAAAAGCCACCTGCGCCACCATCATTGATATCGCTAGAAATTATTTTTAAACGTGGATCTTGTATATCGAGTAACCAATCAGACGTGCCGTCAGTTGATGCGTTATCCACAATTACTATTTCGTGAAAAAAGAGTGGTTCAATTGCAGCCCAACACTTTTTAAGCTTTTCAAGACGATTGTAGGTGACAATTAAAGCAGCAATTTTCATCTAGGATTAACCGAAAAAACAGGCATTGTATTATTATTTACAAGAGCTTCACGGTACTTATCTACCACCTCTAAAGCCTCTTTAATTGTGACATCCATATCCAGGTAGCGATAAGTCCCTAAGCGACCAATAAAAGTAATATTAGTTTCTTTTTCTGCTTCATCCAGATATTTATTCAGGAGTTCCATTTCTCCCATCTGGCGAATAGGATAATAAGGTATGTCTTTATCAGTGCATGCCCGGCTGAATTCTTCATAACATACAGATTTGTCATGACTCTCCCAGGGAGCAAAGTATTTATGCTCGGTGATGCGAGTATAGGGAACTTCAACCTCACCGTAATTCATAACTGCACAGCCTTGATAATCTCCTTCAGCTTCAAATCTTTTGAAATCCAAAGTTCTATAACCTAAGCGACCTAAAGAGAAATTGAAATATCCGTCTAAAGGACCACTGTAGAAGACATGATCATATTTTTCTTTATCGTTCTTTTCAAAAGTGGTATTTAGTTCTACGCTGATATTTTTGTGTTCTAAAATGGACTCAACAATTGCTGTATAACCATTTTTCGGCATCCCCTGAAACTTATGATTAAAATAATTATCATCATAGTTAAATCTTACAGGCAATCGTTTCAAAATAGATGCTGGTAATTCCTTTGGTTCCATTCCCCATTGTTTTATTGTATAACCTTTGAAAAAGGCTTCGTATAATTCCTTACCGACAAAACGTAATGCTTGTTCTTCAAAAGTTTGAGGATCAACAATACTTTTATCGCCTTTTGAATCAATCAATTCTTTAGCTTCAGCTGGATTGCACGTTTTGCCAAAAAATTGATTTATTGTATGCAGATTGATCGGTAGCGAATAAACACTCCCATTTACAGTGGCTTTGACGCGATTTATATAAGGCATCATCTCACCGTATGAGTTTATATAGTTCCATACTTTTTCATTATCAGTATGAAAAATATGTGGCCCATAAGTGTGTACCATCACATCTGTGTTTGCATCTCTTTCACTATAACAGTTTCCCGCTATATGATTTCGTGAATCAATGATACGGACTTTATGGCCATCTTCAGCTAATTCACGGCCGATAACAGCACCTGAAAAACCTGCACCAACAATAAGAATATTCTTTTTCATGTTTTAACCTAAAATTACACGACGAACTCTGTAATAATTACGAGCAATTAATTGTCTGCGTTTACTGCCGACTGGAGCATACTTATTAAAATATGGCATCAATTTTCTTTTAATTTTAGTCTGAAATAATACCTCGTGATCAGAAATCGCGGTCTGCATCGACATATTGCTTTTATTCAAGCGATCATAAACTTCTTTTTGCCATGGAGTCGCATTTATGTAGGACATGAAATTATCAAAAAAGTCCACATGAGGTGCATCCCACGGTTTATTCTCTCCCGCAAAATGTATCATTTTTGGCTGTTTTCTTGATTGCAGAAAACCCATATAAGTTTCGAATTTCAAATTTGGGAAGAAATCATCTGTGTTTCCATTTCCATGATATACGTTCCATTCACCTGGAAGATAATGAACACGATCATAGAAAACCTTATTCATAATATCCTGATCCAGGAACCAATATCTGCGCGATTTCATGGCGTCCATAAGTTTGGCATAGGTATTCTCTTTTTTCATTTGCGTTATATTAAAGAGAATAATTCCAGCCTGAAAATATTTATGCGTATCCTTCATCTCCAGAACTTTTTCAAGATACTCATTAGCAGTCAGGTCTTTAGGTTCATCAATATGTGCAATAGCACCAAATTTGACAAAGCCTTCCATTACAATGTCTCTGACTGCTGCGATTAAATTTTCCCCAAGCTCAATATGAACCAGTTCAGCAACATCACTCTCTACTATCGTATCAGCATCGATGAATAATACTTTCCCGAAGTCTGCAAAAATAGAGGGTATAAATAACCTTGCATAAGTAGCTGCGCTAAAATGTGCCCGAGTGTAAACACTTTTCATTTCGCTAAAGGCATTTACATCAAAAAATCGCAATGAAAAATTACTTTTACCCTTAATTAAAGAATAAAAACGCGCCTTATTTCTGGCAGACACTCCGTTTTCCAGCACTACAATGTCATAATTGTCGTTTGGATAACTATTTTTTACAATAGAGTTTATAAGCGCGCCACCACTTAGTGAATAGTTATCATCAAAACAAATTACGATCGGAACATTATTTTCAGCAAATGCAGGCTTAAGTGTACCGTTAAAGGTTTCAGTTTTTACAAATGTTCTTTGTAATTCTTTTTTCTTTAAGCCAGAAATCTTTTCTTTATGGATTAAAAATATATTGAAAAGACGTTCCGAAATATGACCTATAACCCTCTTTTCTTGCGCGTTATAGTTTTTCATAGAAAAATTAATTTCAAGATCGTCAAATATACTGAACAACCATTCTGAATACTCCGCAAAAAGCTCAGACTTCATGACAAACATATTTGTATAATAACCATCATGAGCACTATTAAATGTTTTTACTGCAGCTGCATATTCTGGATAAAGATATAAAAGACTATCTATAGCAGCTTGATAGTCTTCAATATGGAGATACTGTGAGACCTTATAGTGTTCGTAGTTGTTCTTACTACCAGCTTGCTTAACACTCCATTTTTTTGGCAGTAAAATATCGTTATCGGCAATTGCTTGAATGACAGATTCTTCATTCAAACCAAATTTTGTTTCATAGGCCTCACAAATGATCTCATCATTCACCACACCCCAAACATCTTCTGGATAATCCTGCTTGCTGGAGAAATTCAGATGACGTCTGTAATGCATGAAGCCAACATATTGAGATGAAATATCATTTTTCCACACCCAATATTGCGCAGTCAGTTCGCAATAAAAGGGATTTTTAAAAGAAATATTATCACCTGTGTCATCACCTTCACAGCAAATATCGTTGTAACTATTAGCCTTACCTACATGAAGAGGTTTAATTATTGGTGATGATAAAAATGCGCTTGGTTTATGGTGGCTGGTATACAGTTTTACTTTTTCTTTATATATATTCATTCGATGCTTCCTTACATTGAAGAACGATACTGTTCCAGTATGTTTTCGGCTTTACCACTCGCTTTTAATCGGTGGTTTTCTATCCAGATTACACGGTCACAAATTTTTCCGATGTCACTCAGGTTATGACTTACAAATAAAATTGTGACGCCTTTAGCCTTGAACTCATTTATAGTTTCAATGCATTTCTTTTGAAAGGCGTAATCTCCTACAGCTAACACTTCATCAATGATAAGAATGTCCGGATCGACTTGAGTTATAACTGAAAAACCTAGCTTCGCAAGCATACCACTGGAATATACCCGTATAGGTTCATCAATGAACTCGCCTAATTCAGAGAACTCAATAATTTTGTCTATACGCTCATTTAACTGTTTGCGTCGTAAACCAAGAAGAGTTGCATTAAGACGAATATTTTCCCTGCCAGTCAGTTCTGGATGAAAACCTCCGCCTAATTCCAGCATGGATGCGACTCTTCCTCTAGTGATAACCGTTCCCGTTGTGGGTTTAATTACGCCAGCAACCAATCCCAGAGAAGTACTTTTGCCAGCGCCATTGCGACCAATCAGTGCTACTGACTCACCCTTCCGAACAGTAAAACTTATATCTTCAATTGCCAGATAACTCCTGCCAGACAGGAGAGTTAAAGCGCGCTTAGGATTAAAAATCAGTTCCTTAATCCCTGAACCAATGTGATGGTATAAAGGATAGCGCTTTGTTACCGAATTGAATTCTATTGCTACTTCCATTATAAGATCTCTGCAAACCGAAATTTAAGTTTATTAAACACCCAGGAACCAATGAGAAGTGTAATTATGCCCATTCCATATAATGATAGAATTTTGTCATAATCAACATAACCATTCATAAATAGCTCCCGCCAGCTTAAGACCATATCAGCCAAAGGGTTATATTTAATTAACCATTGATAATTTTCAGGTATCATATCCCCTGCATAGAGGATGGGGGTGCAATAAAAAAGCAACATGATTCCGAGGGTAATGAACCTTTCCAAATCCCGGAAAAAGAGGTTAAGTGTGGAAAGGAATAGAGCGATACCATAAGAGAATATTAATTGTGCTATTCCTATCAGAGGTATGCCATAAATCCAGTTCCAGTGAGGAGTCATATCGTAAATCAAAAGAAAAACAATAATTACCGGAATCGTACACAAGAAGTGCAGGCACTCCATCATGACATTGCTAAAAGGAATCACTGAGCGAGGGAAAACTGTTTTCTTTATTATCTGGGCGTTAGCAATGAATGAAAAAAGGGAATTAGAAGTCGTACTAGCAAACCATTGCCATGGGAATAATCCTGTAATTATAAATATTGTGTAATTAGGTATTTGCACTCGCATTATGAGCTTAAAGATGAAGTAGTAAATCATCGCAAAAAGTAGAGGGTTCGCTATCGACCACAAATAACCTAAAAAACTACTTTTGTATCTAACCTTAAGCTCTTTCTCAGTGATAACTGTCACTAAATCAATGAGATAACCTAAACTAAACTTCATACATTACGCTCTGTTTTCAACTTTCAAAAATGATTAATTTATGTGCGATTAAGTGCGCGTTCCACGCTACCGCCCCTGGCTCAACAGCTACCAGTAGACTAAACACCAAACCACGTTTTAGAGTTGTTTTCTGACCCTATATGGGCACCAGGAACTTTCTGTCAGCACCCTCTTTCCTAGACAATAAATTATGATAAACGTTTGATATTATCATTTCCTTAAAAGAGTTCAAAGCCTGCAGGTTCTGAGGATTCATAACGCAAAAAAGCCTGTCCGTGGACAGGCTTTTTAATTATTTTTTCACTTACTTAAACCCATTCGGGTTCTTGCTCTGCCAGTTCCAGGTATCACGCATCATCTCGTCGATGCCGCGCGTCACGCGCCAGTCGAGTTCACGGTTGGCCAGCGAGGCGTCGGCCCAGAAGGCCGGCAGGTCGCCATCGCGACGCGGTTTGATCTCGAAAGGAATCGCTTTGCCTGACGCCTTCTCAAACGCTTTGATCATCTCCAGCACCGAGAAGCCTTTACCGCCGCCGAGGTTGAAAGCGGTATAACCTTCGACCTTGCTCAGATGGTCCAGCGCTTTCAGGTGCCCTTCCGCCAGGTCGACCACGTGGATGTAGTCACGCAGGCAGGTACCATCTGGCGTATCGTAATCACCGCCAAACACACCCAGCTTCTCCAGACGGCCAATCGCGACCTGAGCAATGTACGGCAGCAGGTTGTTCGGGATACCGGCAGGATCTTCACCGATTTCACCCGACTCATGCGCGCCGACCGGGTTGAAGTAACGTAAGGCGATCGCCTTGAACTTCGGTTCGGCTTTGGCGAAGTCACGCATCACCAGCTCGATCATCAGCTTGGAGGTGCCATAAGGACTGGTGGTGCCGCCAATCGGCGTGGTCTCAACGTACGGTACCGGCGCATCTGCACCGTATACGGTCGCGGAAGAACTGAAGATAAAGTTCCAGACGCCCGCTTCGCGCATCTCTTCAAGCAGCACCACGGTACCCGCGACGTTGTTCTCGTAATACTCGAGCGGCATGCGGGTTGATTCACCTACCGCTTTCAACGCAGCGAAGTGGATCACGGCAGAAATGCTGTTTGAGGCGAACAGGTCACGCAGACAGGCGCGATCGCGGATATCACCTTCAACGAAGGTCGCTTTCTTACCCGCCAGCTTCTCGACGCGGTTAATGGCTTCCCGCGAGGCATTGCACAGGTTATCCAGTACCACAACGTCATCACCGCGCTGCAACAGCGCCAGCACCGTGTGGGAGCCGATGTAACCCGCTCCACCCGTTACTAAAATAGCCATGTGAACTCCTTTCTCTCTGCCGCGGGGTGCGCGGCGAATCTGTTAGTGTTGTTTGGCGAGAATCTTCTGAATCGCTTCGCGGAAATCACGGCCCTGAGCGTTGCTGCGCAGTCCGTAAGAGACAAACGCCTGCATGTAACCCAGTTTACGACCGCAGTCGAAGCTGTGGCCGGTCAGCAGCGAGACATCTACCGTTTTGTGCTTGCTCAGGCTGGCGATCGCATCGGTCAGCTGGATACGGCCCCACGCGCCTGGCTCAGTGCGCTCCAGTTCTGCCCAGATATCAGCAGAAAGCACATAGCGGCCCACGGCGGCCAGGTCAGAGTTCAGCTCAGCAGGATGCTCTGGCTTCTCAACAAAATTAGTGATGCTGCTGATGTCGCCTGGGTGATCAATCGGCTCTTCAGTGGTGATCACCGAGTACTCAGAGAGATCGGAGGTTGGCATGTGCTGCGCCAGCACCTGGCTGTGGCCGGTCTCTTCAAAACGGGCCACCATCGCCGCAAGGTTATAACGCATGTGGTCAGCGGTGGAATCATCCAGCAGCACGTCTGGCAGCACTACCACAAATGGATTGTCGCCAATCATCGGGCGGGCACACAGAATAGAGTGGCCAAGGCCCAGCGGCTGTGCCTGACGCACGTTCATGATGGTCACGCCTGGCGGGCAGATAGACTGCACTTCGCTCAGCAGCTGGCGCTTCACGCGCGCTTCAAGCAGCGCTTCCAGCTCGTAGGTGGTGTCGAAGTGGTTTTCCACCGCATTTTTAGAGGCATGGGTGACCAGCACGATCTCTTTAATGCCTGCAGCTACACACTCGTCAATGATGTACTGAATCATCGGTTTGTCGACGACAGGCAGCATCTCTTTCGGAATGGCTTTAGTCGCAGGGAGCATATGCATACCGAGACCCGCAACCGGGATTACTGCTTTAAGCTTGGTCATATTTATTCCGTTTAATAAAATGAAGA
Organism: Pantoea sp. PGP6; assembly: GCF_053474785.1. Taxonomy (NCBI): domain Bacteria; kingdom Pseudomonadati; phylum Pseudomonadota; class Gammaproteobacteria; order Enterobacterales; family Erwiniaceae; genus Pantoea; species Pantoea sp. PGP6. Next base: position 1,582,832 of record NZ_JBQBMA010000001.1, on the reverse strand, counting down.
TGTGGGTCGATTATGCAGGATCGGCCAGAACAGCAAGTATAATCTTTATCTGAAAATCGGACACTAACTCTCTGTCACACCATGGAAATTCGGCATTTTGCCCATTGCCAGCGATAGCAGAAACTGAATAAAGACAACCAGTAAACGTGATCGGCGTCGGCTGTTTCGGCTGTCGTTGCGCAACCGGCTGAGACCAGCGATAAATGAAAACGGGCGACCCTGAGGTCGCCCGTTACTGTCACTGCTGCTGGCTTACAGCCAGCCTTCAAACCACTCAGGCATCACGAACAGATTGAAGTGATTGACCAGCATCATTACGCCGACAAACACCGCTGAAACTGCGACCCACTGGCGGGCATACGGCATAAACCGAATGCCAATCACCGGCTTGATAAAAAACGGATGCGCCAGCGCCGAGATCAGAATCTGCGAGATGGAGAGCGTCAGCGCCACGTAGAGCACGTTCGGCCAGATAAAGGTGGTCGCCAGCACCGCCAGTACCACCAGGCTTGCCACGATGTTCCAGTAGAACTCGACGTTGGTGCGCCCGTTAGCCTGCGAAATCGCCCCGGTCAGGCCACCCATCGGCCGCAGCATGCCAAACAGCAGCATCAGCGGAATCAGGTGATAGACCTGCTCATGCGCCGGTCCATACAGCACCCGGACAATCACCGGTGAGAAGATGCCAATCACCAGGTACATCGCGCTGCTGAACAGCATGATCCCCAGCGTGCCTTTGAGGAACAGTTTCTTCAGCTGTTCGGCATCGTGCTGTTTCTCGGCGAAACGCGGCAGCGCCAGGCGGTTAATCACCGGCGTGACCAGTTTCAGCGGTTGCAGCACCAGCTCTTTCGCCAGCGAGTAGACCCCCAGCATTTCAGCGCCCATTACCTTACCGACCACTAACGCATCGGCCTGGGTACGCAGCTGATTAATGGTCTGCGAGCCCAGCTGGTAGCTGCCGTAACGAATGGCACCAAAGAAGGTCGCTTTATCGAACTCCCAGGTCGGACGCCAGGACTTCTCACCCAGCGCAATCATGCACAGGATGCGGGTAAAGGCGTTGATAAACAGACCCAGAATCGCCGCGGCCACCGTCAGTGAGGTGAACTCCAGCATCGCCACCACGCAGAGAAAGGCAAACAGCTTGGTGCCCATCTCAATCTTCGCCAGCGAGACCATCCGCTTGGTTTTGATGTAGTGCGCCTGATACTGCGACAGATGTCCCAGCACCAGGAAGTTGAGGCTGGTCAGCATAATCAGTCCGACCAGTTCAGGCAGATGATAGAACCAGGCGACCGGGAAGGCGATCAGCAGCATGATCAGACCGGTACACAAACTCAGCGAGACGTTGACCCAGTAGATGGTGCTCTGCTCGCGGCGGGTGATGTTCTGGCGATGCACCAGATAGCTGCTCATCCCCATATCCTGCAACACGCCGGCCACCGCCAGAATGGCGTTGATAATCGCTAACAGCCCCAGCTCGTGGGTTTCCAGTTTGCGGGCGAGAAAACTGAGCTGTGCCACCTGCAGCACCGCAGAAAAGCAGGTGCTGCCGAACAGCCAGATCGCCTGTGACTTAAATCCACTCACGCCAGTCGCTCCAGAATCTGTGCCAGTTCGCCGTAGGCGATATGCTGATTGAATTCAGTTTCAACTTTATGGCGCGCCGCCGCGACCACCGGGGCGACGTCAACTTCACCCTGCGACAGCTTCAGCAGCGTTTCGGCCAGCGCCTCAGGATCGTCTTCTTCCACCAGCCAGCCGGAAACGTTGTTCTCAATCAGCTCCGGGATACCGCTGTGGAAAGTCGAGACCACCGGCAGACCAACCGCCATCGCTTCCATCAGCGCCACCGGGATGCCTTCCATATCGCCATCGGCCGCAGTTTTGGACGGCAGCAGGAAGATATCCGCTTCACTTAAGGCGCGGCGGATTTCGTCCTGCGGCTTGAAGCCCGGCATGCTGACGCAATCTTCCATCCCCTCGCGGGCGATGAAATCACGCATCATCTCATCCTGATCGCCGTTACCAATAATGGTGTACTGGAACTGACCGCCCCGCTGTTTCAGGATCGCACTGGCTTTCACCGCCACATCCAGCCCTTTCTTCTCGGTCAGACGAGCCACCGAGACGATACGCAGCGGTGAGTGAAACGCCTGGCGTGGCTGGAAGTTAAACTTCTCCGGCTCAATCCCCATGCGCGTAACGTGAATTTTTTCCGGCGGACAGCCCATCTCGATCAGTTTGTTCTGCCACAAATGGCTGATCGGTAACATCAGCTCACTCTGGCGGAACAGATTAACGTAATCGAGCTTGTGCTCTTCCAGGATGTGACGACGGGAAATGTCCGCCCCATGAAACACGGTCGCCTGCTTGCCCTTCAGCACACCCAGCTCACGCAGCTTGTTCGCCAGCGCGCCGGCATAGCCGAAGTGCACCAGGAACACGTCCGCGGTAAAGGTCTGGGTGGCGTTGGCGACGATCGACGGCAGCAGCAGCTTGCTCGACTGTGCGCCATAGCGGCGCACGTTAAGCGAACGAAGCAGCGACGGCTTAGTGACCTTCGGCAGCACCAGCCGCAGACGCTGGTTCAGCTTATCGACAATCGAGACCTTCTCTTCCGGCAGCAGATAGTGCGTCTTTGCCGCCAGGCCATACTCATCAAAGGCGGCATGCCGGTTGACTAAATCACCGGGAAACACCGAAATAATCTCCACCTCGTAACCAGCATCAATAAAATGGGTCACCTGATTTAGTACGAATGTCTCAGAGGCAACCGGGAAACGCATGGTGAAAAAAGTCAGTTTCATCACATTACCCTAATACTTTGAGAATCTCTGCAGTGATCCGGTTGCCAATTTCCCTTTCATTCGCAACGGCCGTGTCGACCTTTTGCTTGATGTTGTCGTAATCGGCAAGGACCGTCTGGACCTTGTCGATCAGCGAGCCATCCATCAGGCTTTTCACATCGGTTGCCATCTGCGGCAGACCTAACTGGTTCATCACACCCATCGACTTGTGCTCGTAGTTAATCGCCACGGCCGGGGTGCCAAAGTTCATGGAAATAATCGCGGAGTGCAGGCGGGTACCGATAGTCAGATGACAATGACTCAGCAGGATGCCCAGCTCCAGATCGTTAAACTCGTCCATGATGACATGATAATGCTCAGGTTGTGCCACATGGTCACGCAGCGTCAGCGCCACCATACGGTCATCCTTAGCGTAGCTGTCGATGCCGGTACAGGTCGAGAAGGCGACCACCTGATAGCCGTCGGCGATCATCGCGTTGATCACCCGGCCAAAGGCGGCTTCGTACTCTTTCTGGGTGACGCCCAGACGTTTATCAAACGGTGCCAGTTCACGCACGGTGATGGCGATGGTTTTGCGACCGCTGATAATGCCCTGCCAGTGCAGCAGGTTATGGCTTGGGTTTTCCACTTCACGCGCCCGTACCAGGAAGGCGGTATCCACCCCGGCGGCCACTTTAGAGCTGGTGACGCCATCGCGCTTCATCAGATCAAGGCTGACTGACTCACGCAGCACCAGGCTGTCGACGCGATCGAACACGAAGTTGGCCAGCGCATTAACGCGTGGGTTCTGGAACGGGCCGACGGAGTGACCAATCAGGTAGATCGGTTTTTTCGCCATCAGCGCACACAGCGCGTGATCAAACTGGGTCACACCGTACAAATCGACGAAGAACGACCCGCCAACCTGAATAATCGCATCATACTTCGCCAGGCTTTCGGTAAACGCTTTCAGATGTGGCGGCACGGCGAACGACTTATACAGGCCGCCCTTGCCCAGATGCGCCATCATAATGTCGGGCATCAAACGGTTCGCCACTTTACGCTTAAACGAACCGACCAAACCTTTGGCTGACTTGCTATTGTGCAGAAACAGCGAATCCTGCTGAATATCCTGCTGGAGCAAATAACCGGAGCTGGTTGGATAACGGCTAATCACATCAATGTCTAAATCACTGCGAGCAGACTTCATTGAATCAATCAGTCCACGAAGAATCGCGCCATCCCCACGATTCCCACACGTATGGTTACCCACCAATAAAATTTTCATAACAACTCCGAATGAATTTTTTTAATTCTGCAAGCCGCCCAGATCCGCAACGGGCAAAATGAACTCTGTTTAAATAACTGCAATACGGGATAACGCACCCAAAGGGTCCTGCTCCTGTTAAGACCGGCCGCCTCCTTTATGGCGGCCGTCATGCATCGGTGATAACTGAATCTGTTACGACTTGATGGCGAAGTAAGGCAGCGCAACCTGTTTACCGTTGATCACCACCGAGACAAAACCTTCCGGCTTGCTGGTATCAACCTGATCGGCCGACAGCGGCCGCGACGCCATCAGCAGGTCGCCCTGCTCGTTGGCACCGACGCCGGCTTTGCCGTTGTGCAGGCTGAAACGCTGCGGTGCCCGTTTGGTGGCATCGCCGGCTGGCGGATTACCTGGCTGCATCCGGGCATTCACCCGCGCGCAGCGTCCGGTGACAAAACGGTCTTTACCGGTAGTTTTCACCAGCACCGCGGCCGCCGGGGTCCAGCCCGCCAGTTTGATAAAGATCCGTACGTCGGTGTCATGCTCAGCCACATAGCGCACGTCGACCACCGGCGAACTGCCTTCGGCAGACCAGCTCGCTTCCGAGCGCCCTTTCTTGCGCTGAACGTGGATCACCGCGCGGCCACCGGTGGTTTTGTCGCTGATCAGGTTCATCAGCGGCTGATCGCCACTGCCGTTGCTGAACTGCGCCTGACCAAAAATTTCAATCTCCCACGAATCACCCACCGTCGGTGAGTAGAGGCTGCCGAGATCGAACCAGGTTTCCTGATTGGTGTTGTTCTCTAACCGCCAGCGCGAGGTGATGTAGTTGTACTTCAGGCTGCCATCCAGCGCGACGCCGTACGACTCAACGCGGGTTGAGCCCATCTCCCAGATGCTGAGCAGACGATCGCCCTGGCTGGAGTTGTCAATCCAGCTGCCTGACTGCAGGCTGGTCTGACGCATATTGAGTCGGGTGTTGTGTGCGATCAGCGGATTCTTACAATCCTCAAGGCTCAGCGCATCGACGATCCACTGACCGTTCGAGATGTCGCCCGGGTTGTCGCAGTGCTCAATCCAGCCGTTGTGAATAATCGACTGACCGCAGCGCGGCAGGTTCAGTACTTTACCGCCACGGCAGTGCTGGGCATTGAAGTTAGATAACTCAATCGCGGTACTGTGGTCCCACTTGCCCTGCTTCTGCCCTGACCAGCCGGATTTGATCACGTCGCCGCTGCAGCGCGAGGCGTACCACTGGTCGATTTTACAATCCAGCGTGTCCTGCAGGCTGATGGCGGTGCCGCCGACAAAATTGAAACGCAGGCAGGCGCCACGGAAGTACTGACCGCCAGGACAGGTATTGTGGAAGAAGCCCTGTTTGTTCGGGTTCTTGTCACTGTTACCGTTGAAAATCAGGTTGGAAAGCTCAACCCGGCGCGCATTCATCGAGAAGATGAACTCTGACTTACCGTCAGAGACCACGGTAGTGGCCGGGAAATAGCCGAAGTTGACCATCGCGCCTGACACGCGGAAGAAGTTGAGATATTTATCGCCAAAGTCGCAGACTGAGACAAAAAAGGTCCCGGCCGGGAACTGGACGCAGATTTGCTGGTTAGCCTGCTGCGACCAGGTAAACATCGCCATGATCGCCGGCGCGGTATCAGTTTTGCCGTCGGCAATCGCACCGAAATCAAACAGGGTTAAGCGGTTGAAATCCTCAACCACCCGACGCCAGTGAAAACCCTGGCCGGCAAAGTTAACGCCGCCATCATCCTGCGCTGGCTGGAAGCTGCCGACAAACTCGCCGCCGCCGACTTCGAAGCCGTCGTGCCAGCTTTTCAGCTTCACTTTGGCCCCTTCGAACAGCGGACGGGTTTTACGTAACTCTTCCACTGACGGGATTTCACCAATCAGCTGGTAACCGGCCGGCTGCGCCAGACGCTGGCTGAAATCAGCCGCGCCAGGACGGCTGACGTCGGTGATGTTAAACAGCATCTGGCCGTTGTTGTCTTCAACCGCCATCGAGTGCGACGGATCGGCGATCAGTGCCGCATTGTCTTTAATAAACTGCGAAAAATTGCCTTTATTCAGCGCCACCGGCTGGGCGATCTGCGACACGTTGCCGCTGGCATCGCGCAGGTAGACCGGGATCTGGTTGCCCGGTTTGCTGGCGTCGGTGCCAGCTTTACCGATCCACAGTTTGCCTTCAAAGCCCTGCCAGAACTGCGGCGGCATGGCGTAAACGTTTTCCGGCGTCAGGATCGGCACATCACCTTTCGGTACATCAGTGGCATCGACCGGCTTCAGGGCGATACCGTTACTTTTAGCAGCGTAGCTGGAAAAGGTGCTCACGGAGAGAGCCCCCACCAGAGCGGAGGCGGCGGTCTGTAAAACTTCTCTTCTTTTCATGCATCAATTCCCGTAGTCAATAAGGCCGGATAATCGGCCATGGCGGTGTCCCTGAGGCACGTCGCAAGGGCGCTTTTCCAGCACCGAATTACACCAACGCCAGCCAGCTTTGCTTGATTTGATTACCGTCGAATTTCAGCGCGGTCTGTTTTGTTTTTTCGCTCATGGCATAGAACAGGGCGTCATCGCTGGCGAGTTGTTCCATCCGCGCCAGAAAGGTGCTTTTGTCATTCATCGGCACCAGGAAGCCATCTTCACCGTGATTGATGATCTCCTGCGGTCCGGTCGGGCAGTCATACGCCACCACCGGCAAAGACCAGGATTTGGCTTCCAGCAGCACCAGCGGCAGGCCTTCATAGCGTGAGGTCATCAGCGCCATGTCGCTGTCGCGGTAGTAATCGTTAATGTTGCTGACCTTGCCGACAAAGTTCACGCTGTCGGTAATGCCCAGCACCGCAGCCTGATCGTGCAACTGCTGACGCAGTTCGCCGTCACCAGCAATCACCAGCGTCCAGTCAGGATGGGAACGGGCAAAGTCGCGCCAGATATCCAGCAGCAAATCGAAGCCCTTCTGGTTATCCAGACGTCCCACGGCCAGCGCCTGACGATGACGCGTCTGGCGTTGATAACCTTTGTAGACCACCGGATTCGGGATTTGCTTGCTGGGAATGCGCCAGCGGTTGAACACCTGATGATCTTTATCGGTCAGAACAATCACGCGGTCGTAGTAGCGCAGCAGCAGAAACTTGAGGAACTTGATCGGTTTGCTGAAGGAGTTAATGGCGATATGTTCGCAGGCGTAGGCTTTGCCACGCTTTTTCTTCATCGCCAGCAGGTTCCAGAAGGCGAACATCACGCTGAGGCGACCCATGCTGATCAGGAAAACGGTGTCGAAACCCTCTTCATGAATGCGGGCCACCGCGCTCTTAATCGGGTTGCTCTGCCCTTCAAAGCTGACGATCTGTTTGACGTGCTCAAACGGATAGAAGGTTTTTCCGCTGCCTTCCAGCGAGTAAATGGTGACGTCGTGCGTTTCGCCAAGACATTCTGACATGAAGTTACAGATGTTCTCGGTGCCCGCATACGAGTAGGCATCTTTGATCACCAGGACGATTTTTTTCATGAAACGCTATCCACCTCAAATAATAAAGACAATCCTGCCGATTGGCTTAACGATGCTTCAGGGTAAACAGCACGCCATTCACCATATACCAGCCGTAATAGTAATAGATTTTTAAAGGATTGTTTTTATAGATAATTCTTAATAATTCGAGGTGCCATTTCGCCGCTTTGTTCTTATTGCGGGAAAGGGAATCACCTAATTCGTAATAATTGACCAGAATGGTCTGAATCACGCGTGCCTGCTGATAGCGGGTGAACAGCTCATACAGGAAAAGGAAGTCTTCGTGGCCCTTACGCTGGAAGAAGATGCCCTCTGGCGGACGACGGAAACAGACCGACGAGAAGCAGACGCGATACTGCTTCTTAACGAAGTTCTCCTGCTGCAGATAGGGCTTGCTGTAGGTGATATCGTGGTCAGCGTTGCGGGTTTTGTAGTGATATTCGGTGATGACAAAGTTGTCACCCGCGGCGATTGCCGCCACCTGCTGCGCCAGCTTGTCAGCGTGCCATTCGTCGTCACTGTCGAGAAACGCGATGATCTCTTCGCTGGCGGCCCGCAGCCCGACATTACGGGTTTCGGCGGCGCCCATGTTGACGGCGTTGTCCAGAATGGTAATGCGCGGGTCCTGACACTGTTCCCGCACCCAGGCGAGTGAATCGTCGGTCGACTTATCGTTGATCAGGTAAAGGTGCCAGTCGGCATAACTTTGATTGATAACCGATTGCACGGCGCGTAATACCGTCTGACGTGCGTTATACATAGGCATGACAATGCCGACGGTTCCAACGTGATTATTCATCTTTAACCCAGAATAATAAGCAAAATAGAGAGAGAGCTGCTCCTGGCATCAGGAGCAAAGAGAAGCTGGCTGCGCATCAGGAGAGCGCTTTTTCACCGCCAAAACGCGCCCGGACCTTGTCTTTGACCCGGTTCATAAAGTAAGCGCGATTGTCCTGGTTGGTGAGGAAGAAGTAGCGGGCAAAGGTCAGGCTCGCCATCAATCCCTTGCCGTCCATCTTGTAGCGCAGCGGCAGCTTAAAAGCTTTGTAGGTGTGGATGTCACGCGGGGTCAGGTGCGGCTTCATTGCGTCGAGCCAGAACATCGAGTAATTCACCGACTCGCCTTTGTGTTTCGAGCCGAACTTCGTCACCAGATGGTAGTTGGCCAGCGGCGCAGCGATCATCACGAACTCATAGCCCATGCGATCGGCACGAATGCAGAAGTCGTAATCCTGATGGCGGATATAGCGGGTATCGAACTGAATTTTTGCCGCATCTTCGCGCTTCAGCACGATGGTACTGGTCTGGATAAAGCCGTAGCAACCGAACAGGTACTCTGCCACGGTTTCATTTTTACCCGGTGGCTGCATCGGCATCACTTTCAGAAAAGCGCCATCCTGATAGATGTTCACCTGGCTGAAAATCACCACATTCTGCTTGCCCTGGGCCTCCAGCTGAGCAATTTTTTCGCTCACCTGACGCAGCTTATCGGCGTGCCACTCATCATCGGCGTCGAGGAAACTGACGTAATCGCCGGTTGCCAGCTCAATACCTTTGTTGCGCGCGCCTGCGCCGTTGAGTTTAACCTCGGAGAGCACCAGGTTAATGTTCAGGTCCTGATAGCGCTCGCCGCGCACCACTTCAGCCAGAGCGGCCGCATCGGCGGACTTATCATCAACGATGATCACTTCAAAATTGCGATACGTCTGCGCTTTAACGCAATCCAGCGTCGTCACAATCGATTCTGACGCATTATAAGCAGGAATTACGATGGAGAAGCGAATGTCCTTCATTGCCAGCACCTCATTAAAAACAGTTACAATTTCAAAGATATAACGTTTGGACGTAGCAGGGTAACCGGTGATGTCCTAATTTGTCGGCGAGGTTTCGATCGCCACTTTTTTCTTATTGCTGCTGCCGATGAACGGTTTTTCCACATACAGATAAGTCAGCTTCGCCACGTAAAACGACACCACAAAAAACAGCGTGGAAAGCGCGGTATAAAGAACAAAATCGTGCTGCAGCGAAGGCAGCGGCAGCTGCTTAATGAAATAGAGCACCACGCCGTGCATCAGATAGAGGCTATAACTCACTTCGCCAACCGACATCAGGGTCTTATTTTCCAGCAGGCCAAAAAGCGCATTGCCGCTGCTGACGATAAAAAACACCAGCGCCAGGCAGCAGAGAAAGATCAGGTAGAAGAACTCGCTGCTGGTAAAGAACAGCGCCACCACGGCGAGCACAATCGCCAGCCCCGCAGCCCGAGCTGAGTTGCGGCCCGCTACCCAGCGGTCGCGGTACTGCCAGGCCAGATAGCCCATCGCGAACCCGAGCACCGGACGGGGATCGGTATAGGCGGTGCCCCACAGCCGCAGCGCCACCGCAATCACAAAAATCACCCCAATCGACCCGAGGATCAGCAGCGTTTTGTAGCGGCCGCCGGTCACGCGATTAAGCAGGTAATTCAGCGGAATCGACAGATAGAGCAGCCATTCCAGCCGCAGCGTCCATTCGACGCCAGAGTTAACATTGGCGGTCATAAACGACCCGATGTGGTAATTGCCGACAAACAGCAGCCACAGCATCGCCTGCTTCAGCGACGTCAGGTCCGGCACCAGGTCGCCCTGTAACCAGCCAATCGTCATCACTACCAGTCCCGAAAACCAGAACATCGGCACGATGCGGCGCAGGCGCGATTTCATCAGTTTGTGGGTCAGCTCGCCGGGCGTCAGACCGTCGTTATCCAGCCAGCGGTAAAACAAAAAGGCGGAGATCATAAAAAACAGCGCCACGCCAAACTTGCCGCTGTTGACAAAAAAGTTGCCCTGCGAAATCAGGGAAAAATAGTCTTTATCAAATATCCAGTCATGATCGCGTGCGTAGACATAATGCGCGAAGTGCGAAAAAGCCACGATGCTGGCCAGCAGCGCACGCAATCCGGAGATGCTTTTAATCCCGCTTTCGTTGTAAATGCCACGATGGAAAGAGAATGCGCGCAATACCAGCAGCGCCAGTCCCAGTGAAAGCACCATCATCAGTACGTACATTCCGCCCTGCTCCTGAAGTCCATAAAATCATTAAGTTAGCTGGTGGTTTTAAACACGCTGTCAAATTGCTGGCTTAGCAGCTCAAAAGTTTGTTCAGCTTTCTTTTTATAAAGTGTTTTGGTCGGGTGAATACAGTCGGCAGACATTTCGCTGCGCCAGTCATCCTGCTGCTTAATCAGCTGATACTGACGAACAATCGGCACCTGCTGCTGCTGCGCCACCTGGTTCAGCTGCCAGACGTAAGGCCAGACGTTCCAGCGCTCGGCCCGTCCACACAGCGGATTCGGCTGTTGCAGCACCACCTGCTTATGATGCGCTCGGGCGGTTTTAATCAGGCTGGTCAGGGTACGATTAAAATCCTCAGGACTTTCTGCCCCGGCCGGCCGGTTTTTCGCCGAGTAGATGCGCGCATCGTTAATGGCGTAATTGATCAGGATGATACGCGCATCGGACTGCGCCATGCGCTGCTCCCAGCTGACCGGCGACCTGATCAGCTCAGTGAGCTGGGCACCGGGCGAGCCGTGATTCTCGATGCGCACCGCCGGACCATATTTCTGCTGCAACATCTGCTGCAGATAGCTGATTTCGTTCTCTTTGCTGATGATATTGCGGCCGCCTGACGAGGTCACACCGGCGGTGGTGGAATCGCCATAGGCCGCGATAACTATCGCGGCCGGCGCGCTCGCCGCCTGTACCAGCAGCGGCGAAGCGATCAGCAACAGCGGCAGACAGCGTTTCATCGTCAGCCCCCGTTTCATCAGTGAACCAGTTTAAATTCGCGTGCCACCTCGTACCCCACCACAGCCTGTTTCAGGGAGATGGTGTTGTAGTAGAGGTAGTACATCTGGAAGAAGACAAACATGGCAAACATCGCCGGCTTCCAGACCCGTTTCGACTGGTAGATCAACAGCGTCAGAATAATCGGCTCCACCTGCAGCAGGTAGTTCGACAGACGTGCGCCGGAGGAGTAGTTGTAGAAGAAGATCCTGATGCCGCCGCCGATGGCAAAGGTGATGATCAACAGGTAGTTCATCCGCCAGGCATCGTAGTTATCGCGCTTGAGCTGGTTGCTCAGCATGAAATAAACAAAGATGAACACCAGCGCGACGTTTTTCAGGTTGGAGACCGAGAAAACGCTACCGGTGGTGGCCGCGGACGAGTTGTCGTTGTTGTAGTTGGCTGCCCTCTCCCCGAGTGCCCCGAGGTGACCGGCGATGATCGAGACGAAGCCCATTCCCCCGACTTTGGAGGCCGGAATACTCAGCACGATAATCACAATCGGCCACCAGCGGCGTTCACGCATGAACAGGAACGGGATCAGCGTCACCACCATCACGGCGGTGTTGTGACTGAGGAATGACAGCACAAAGAAGCCGGTCGCCAGCCAGTAGCGCTTCAGGTAGAGCGCCCAGATCACCCCAAGGAACAGGGCCGAGCTGAGACCAAAGCGAATCTGGTTCATATCTTTGTTAATGAAGATATGCGCCGAGTAGAGCGCCAGCGCCATCACCGGATACGGCGACATCTTTTTAAAGAAGATCGCGTTGGTGCCCACCGCCAGGATCGAAAAAACGAACAGGAAGGTGCTGGCGTTATGGGAAATCAGGCTGGTCAGGGTGGCGATAGCAAAAATCAGCGGCTCGTAGCGGAAGAACGCCACGGTATTGAAGAAGCCGTTGACCTGAATACGCCGGATAAAATCTTCAAAGAAGTTGCGGTATTGGTAGTCATCCATCCCGGTGCCGAGACCGCGTATGCCGCCGAACACAATCAGCGTTACGGTCGCGATGCAGAGCAGATACGTCAGAAGATGGTTGGTTCGTTCGTCTTTTTTCAGCAGGAGTTCAACCAGCGAAATCACCAGTAAAAACCCTGATACATACCAATATGGAGCCATGGTGTGATTCCTTAATTCCACAAGTTCTCATGCCAACAGTCGGCGACGCTGATTGCCTTCCCGGCTGACGTCTCAGCGTGCCCGGCGCGCCGGCCCTTCAGGGCGTGCGACAGGCTGATGCCATGCTGGTGATGAATTCTGTTGAGTGACGCTCGCCATGCGATTTATACCTTCATCGCTTTTGTTGGTTATATACAGAATCACCTGTGTAAATTGATGCGTGTCGTCATTCAAAGGTGCGATAAAAAGGGGCGGTCAGACCGCCCCTGCAACTCAGTGATTAGCTTTTGGTTGGTTTACCGTATTCGTAATCGTAATAGTCATAACCATAGCCATACGCATTGGCTGCTTTACGCACCACGGCGTTGAGGATCACACCTTTAATCTCAATACCGTTCTGGGCAAAGCGTTTGAAGCTGACATCCACTTCTTTGGTGGTGTTGGTTTCGAAACGCGCCACCATCAGCGAGGTGCCGGCCAGCTTACCGATAATTGACGCATCGGTAACCGCCAGAATCGGTGGCGTATCGATTAACACCAGGTCGTAGTTCTTGCTCGCCCAATCCAGCAGCTCACCCATACGACGATGCATCAGCAGTTCAGACGGGTTCGGCGGAACCTGGCCACGAGGCAGGAAGTCGAAACCGTAAACGCCCTGCTGAATCAGCGCCGGGCTGAACTCAGTTTTACCGGACAGCACGTTGGAGAGACCCGATTTGTTTTCCGCGCCCAGCAGTTCGTGGGTATAACCACGACGCATGTCGCCATCGATAAACAGCACGCGCTGACCCGCTTTCGACACCAGAGTCGCCAGGTTGGCACAGATAAAGGTTTTACCAATACCCGGGCTGGCACCGGTGATCATCAGGATGTTGTTTTTGGCTTCCATCATCGCGAAGTGCAGGCTGGTACGCAGGCTACGAATCGCTTCGATGGAGAGGTCAGTCGGGTTACCCAGCGCCAGCAGCGTTTCGTGCGGATCGGTTTTCACCTTGTTACCGCGACGCGCCAGGGCTTCGGTGTCTTTCTTACGCTGCCACTCTGACAGAGGAACGCTGGCGTAGACATTCATGCCCAGCTCTTCCAGCTGATCCGGGTTTTCAATGCCGTGATGCAGCAGCGCTTTCAGCAGTACCAGGCCGACCGACACGAACAGACCTAACAGCAGGCTGGCGGCGATAATCAGCAGTTTCTTCGGTGCTACCGGCGAGTTAGCGGTTTCGGCGCCATCGATGATGCGAACATCACCTACGGTGCTGGCTTTGCTAATGCCCAGCTCTTGCTGACGGTTCAGCAGCTGCATGTAGATCTCCTGACCGGACTGCACGTCACGGGTCAGACGCAGGATTTCCTGCTGAGTCTGTGGCATACCAGAGATTTTCTTGTTCAGCTGTGCCTGCTCACCTTCCAGCGTTTTGCGTTTTTCCAGCAGCGCGCGGTAAGTCGGGTGATCTTTGGTAAACAGCTGAGACACTTCGGCTTCACGGAACGTCAGTTCGTTCAGCTGGCTCTGCACGCTGACCGAAGAGTCGAGTGCTGATTTCGCTTCCAGTGACAGGTCAACCGATTCGTTCTGACGACGGAAGGTGTTCAGCTTGTCTTCCGCTTCATCCAGTTTGGCGCGAACCTGCGGCAACTGGGTGCGTAAGAACTCCAGGCTCTTCTCTGCCTGCTCAGACTTGCGCTCAACGTTCTGCAACAGATAGTTGTTGACGATCTGGTTCAGCACTTTGCTGATCTGCTCTGGATCTTCACCCAGATATTCCAGGCCCAGCACGCCAGTGTCTTTACCTTTGTCAGCAACGGTCAGGTTAGACAGGACCGAACGGATCGCCTGCAGGTTGTTCAGCTTGGTCACGGTGAAGCTGGTGCCTTCATCGGCGTGAATCTCGCTCACCAGCATGGTGATGTCGCCGTGCGACTCCAGCTGACCCACTTTACCTTTGAACAGCTCATCGCCATCTTTCGACACGGTGTAGCTGTCCGGACCGGTTACTTCCAGTTCAACGTTACGCTTGTCGATAGTGCGTGGGATTTCCAGCCGCGAAATCGCGATGTTTGACGGCTTGTTGCCCATCAGGCGTGACAGACCTTTACCGATTACCGGGAAGTAGTTCTGCTCAACCACGGTATCCAGACCCAGATCGTCAACGGTTTTGCCGATCACCATGCGCGATTCAAGAATCTCGATTTCAGTATCTGAAGCAGGTGTCGGTGGCAGAATGCTGTCCAGTTCGTTCAGAACGGTGCTGGCATTCTTCTGCTCAACCTGGACTAAGGCATCGGCGCTATAAATCGGTGTCGCAAACAGTGTGTAGAGCGTGCCCGCCAGCATAAAGAAAGCGGTAACGGCAACAATGATCCAGCGATGATCAATAAGCTGTCCCACAAGATGCGCCAGATCCCATCCATTCGAATCCTCTCCCGGCGCGGTTCTAACCTTGTTTTTTATATTCATGGATAATCCCAACTATCGGCTTAATACGTTGACCCATTTCTGGGTAGCGTTTTCCAGTAACCCGTAAACCTCTTCAAAGGCCTCACGGCTTTTTCTGTACGGATCCGCAATTTCTTTCTGATTGAGCCAGTGCCCAAGCAGCATGGTTTTGCCACGCGCGGCCGGGTCAATGCGGTTCACCTGTTCAATCTGACGCTTCTCCATCACCAGAATCAGGTCAACGTTGCGGCACATTTCTGCCGTCAGCTGTTGTGCCTGATGTCCTTCCAGCGACAGGCCATGTGCGGCCGCTACGTCGCTGGCGGTCTGATCGGCCGGACGCCCTACCAGGGCACCCAGACCGGCAGAACTGACCCGGATATTGGGAAGCGCGCGTTTAAACAAGCGCTCTCCGGTTGGAGAGCGGCAGATGTTGCCGACGCAAACGACTAACACGGACGTAATCATGGTGAAACCTTAGTTTGACCAGTTGCGGATACGCAGTGCGCTCTCGCTCACATCGTTGATACCCGCAATGGTTGGCAGTAATTGCGAGATCACACGGTTCCAGCGCGTAAGCGGCGTGGAGGTGACATAGACGATGTCGTACGGTTCCAGTTGGAATTCAGTACCCATGACCATTGATGCCGCATCTTTGGTATTCAACTGATAGATGTTGGCAATCTTGTTGCGATCGGTGCCGCGCAGTGGACGGATAACGAACACGCCGGTGGCGTCAGAGGTGGTTTGATCCATCCCGGCCGCATTGCCCAGCGCTTCAGCCAGCGTCATGCCGCTGCGATCCATTTTCAGGGTCGCCTGCTGCTTCACTTCGCCCATCACAAACACTTTCAGATCGTCATTACGCGGAACGTAAAGGATATCGCCTGGATAGAGCAGATGGTTCTGGCTCAGATCGCCGTTCTGCATCAGAGCCTGCAGTGAGACGCGCTGTTCGCGACCGTTGTGCGTCAGCACCACGTTGCGCCAGTCTGCATCCGCTGCCAGACCGCCTGCGGCGTTGATGGCATCCAGAATCGTCAACGGTACGTTGGTAATCGGCTGCTGACCTGAAGTGGTCACCGAACCGGTCACGTAGGTCTTCTGCGATTTGAACGAGGCGATGCTGACATCCACCTGCGGGCTTTCGATGTACTGCGCCAGGCGACGGGCGATTTCGTTACGCACTTCACCTACGGTACGGCCAGCTACGCGGACTTTACCAATGTATGGGTAGAAAATCGTACCATCGGAATGTACCCAGTTACCGGTGTCGCTGGCGCTACGGTACTGACCGGCCGGCGTGGTTAACTCAGGGTGATCCCAGACGGTCACGGTCAGCACGTCGCCGATGCCGATACGGTATTCATAGTTCTGAATTTCGTTCTGCAGAGAAGGGTTCGCCTGAGCCACCAGAGGCTTAGGACGCATTTTCTCTACCAGCGTTGGGGTTAACGGAAAGACGTTGACGTACTTATCGATGTCAAAGTTGCTGTCCTGCTGCTCGATGACATCTTTTCCCGATGTGGAAAGGCGCTGACCTGGTTCGATCGTACACCCGCTAAGAAAAGTGGCAGATACCAGCAAGGGTATCAATTTCATTTTGATTGTAATCATTTAGATCTTCGCTATCAGTTATTGATTGATAGAGGCGAATACGCCGCTGTGTAAGCGTCCAACAAAAAGTAAAACTAACTTAATTAAGCACTGAACCTGTCGTTCATTATCCTTTGCTCCAATTGTTATAAGTAGTAACCATCCATCAGGGCGGAATAACAGTAGCAGAGGATTACGCAACGGTAATGACAATCTACTTTCTCCCTGACGATGGCCGCTAACAACGACACGCCTGACAACGGCACCGAACCACGAGAGCGCGCGGTTAACGCGCTCTTATCGCCTCACAATCAATACGCACCGTCTCGCTTCAACACCACACCGACTGTTTTAAACAGAATGGCGATGTCATTCCACAGTGACCAGTTTTTCACGTACCACGAGTCGAAATAGACGCGGGTTTCGTAGTCAACATCATTACGACCGCTGACCTGCCACAATCCCGTCATGCCTGGCTTTGCCATCAGGTAATAATCAACATCACCGGCATAACGACAGAGTTCATCTTCAATAACCGGACGGGGACCGACCAGGCTCATGTCGCCGCGCACCACGTTCCACAGCTGCGGCAACTCATCAAGACTGGTTTTACGGATAAAATGGCCCACTTTGGTGATGCGCGGATCATTTTTCAGTTTGAAATCTTTGTCCCACTCCGCGCGCGCCACCGGGTCGGTACGCAGCACTTCTTCCAGCACTTCTTTAGAATTAATCACCATCGAGCGGAACTTCAGGCATTTGAATTTACGGCCATTCATACCAACACGCTCGTGTCCATAAATCGGTGGTCCACCGTCACGGCCGACCAGGAAACCCAGCACCAGCAGCGCCGGCATCAGCATCAGAATAATCGACAGGGCACCGACGATATCAAAGGCGCGCTTCAGGAAACGCGAGGTGCGTTTCGCCAGATTGTTCTGTACGCGTAAAATCATCACTTCGTGACTGAAGATATACGCCATATCGGTGCCATACAACGGCACGCCGCGTAATGTCGGGATGACCGATACCGAACGACAATTGTGCATCGCCAGCGATTTCAGCCATTTATCACGGTACTGGCTCTGCTCGAACTCTACCGCCACGATAAACTGGGTTTCGCTGTTGGTCAGGCTCCACAGCTCCTGCTCATCACGCAACACCGGTACGCCGTCGAGAATGCTCTGCGGACAGGTGCCATCCACGTCGTAGAAGGCGATAACGTCAAAACCCATCACCTCTTCGCTCTGCAGAGCCTGCCAGGCTTCGTGGGCATTTTTGCTGCTGCCGATAATAATGGTTTGCTTTTTCCACATCCCGTAATGGTTAAGCACCCGCTTAGAAAGCGCGCGGCAGGTCGGGATGAAAATAAGCGCCAGTACCCAGGTCAGTAACCAGACAAAACGCGACATCTGCCACTGCGACAATGCGGTAATCGACAGATCAATAACCGAGAATATAAGAATGGTACGAAAAATTTCTTTTAATTCGAACCAGAAAGGTTTGCGGTATGTATAGTGGCGCAGCCTTACCCAGAACCAGCCAATACAAATTACTGACAGGCAGATATGGGTGGCAATTTTTAAATTCATTTCTTTTTCAGAAATATCTGCCAGTGGCGAATCAGACTGCATATTAATTAGCATCATCGCCACAAAGAACGCTGCGTTGAAACAAATTAAGTCTGAGCAAGCCAGCATTAATTTGGTGATAAGACTTTTAAACGTAAATTCTGTATCGCGCATATTTAACTCTTTATTTTATTTCCTTAAACCCGCCACGTCTCTCACCTGTATATTTATTGAGCGGTATAAATTCTCAGGGCTGAGCCGTTTCTGAGGGGAGCTCCTGCGGCCTTTACGCCAACGATCTTAACCATAAAACCAGCATTATTGTGATTAATTCCAACAGATTACTCTGACTTTAATCGACCTTAACGGCGCTCATTTAATAAACGATAAACGCGATTCAGGCACGCTACCGCCCTTGGCTGTCGCTGCCAATACCGCTGTCATCATTCATATTGCTCTGCACGGGGCGTCGTATTGACGCTTAATGCATCAGTTATCGGACGAGATCACAATTCACAACATTTGACGTCGATGGGTCACGCGAATTACGACATGGGCGCAGACTTTTGCAAACTCGTTGCTATACTAGTTATTACTGGCTTGTTTACAAGTAGGCCCCGCCATCCCTGGACTATTTTAGGAAAAAGACTACCAGCCATTAGTATTGACGCCACAGCAGCAGTGCAATCCTTTCTTCATAATTCAGATTAATGCCATGTCGCCATTAGGATAAATCGCATAAGCAATACAGCGGGATATCCCTGCATTTGAAAATATTACCCGTCATCTGTGCTGCTAACTCAGTGTGGATTTAATCAGATCATCTTCAACGCAGAGACAAAATTATTGCGGCTAAATTGCTGCCAGCGGTTGCTCACCGCCGGTTCCGGCATTTGTACCGGGCGTCACACTCCACTATCATCAGACAAAATTCAATTAAAGACATTCAGGTGAATAACGCATGCTGGAGGTTATTGCAGATCCGTCGCTGTGGGCAGGATTAGTCACGCTAATCGTTCTTGAACTGGTTTTGGGCATCGATAACCTGGTGTTCATCGCCATTCTGGTTGAGAAGCTGCCTGCGACGTTGCGCGACCGTGCCAGGGTGATTGGCCTGCTGCTGGCGCTGGTCTGCCGTTTACTGCTGCTGGCCTCGCTCTCCTGGCTGGTTACGCTGACCCAACCGTGGGTGACGCTGGCCGGTCACGCGTTTAGCGCGCGCGATCTGTTACTGCTGTCAGGCGGGATTTTCCTGCTGTTTAAAGCCACAACGGAGTTAAATTCGCGCCTAGAAGGCCATGATGATGACGCCGGTCAACAAAAAGGCGGCGCTAAATTCTGGCCAGTGATAGCGCAAATCGTGGTTCTGGACGCCATTTTCTCGCTCGATGCGGTGATTACGGCAGTCGGAATGGTGAATGATTTACCGGTGATGATGATTGCGGTGACCATCGCCATCCTGCTGATGCTGCTGGCCAGCAAACCCCTGACCCGCTTTGTCAACAGTCACCCGACCATTGTCATCCTCTGCTTAAGCTTTTTACTGATGATCGGCTTCAGCCTGGTGGCGGAAGGCTTTGGCTTTGCGATTCCGAAAGGCTACCTCTATGCCGCCATCGGCTTCTCGGTGCTGATTGAGGCGCTGAATCAACTGGCGCAGTTTAACCGTCGTCGGGTGCTCTCGGCTGGCCGGCCGTTACGTCAGCGCACTGCCGAAGCGGTACTGCGACTGCTGCGCGGCGAGGCGGAACCGGCAGAGCTGGATGTCAAAACCTCCTCACTGATTGCCGACAGTGACGCCACAATGCTGTTCAACCGCCAGGAACGGGTGATGATTGCCCGGGTGCTGGGACTGGGACAGCGCCACGTTAACAGCATTATGACTTCGCGCCACGACGTTGAGCATATCGACCTGAGCGACGATCCGGCTGAGATCATGGCGCGCCTTGACCGTAATCAGCATACCCGGATTCTGGTTACCGACCACTCCAGCGAACCGCTCGGCGTGGTTCACGTTATCGATCTGCTGCATCAGTCGCTGCATAACAACTCCCTCGATTTGCGGGCGCTGATTCGCCAGCCGCTGGTGTTTCCTGAACGCCTGACGCTGTTGCAGGCGCTGGAGCAGTTTCGCCAGGCGCATACCCATTTTGCCTTTGTGGTGGATGAGTTTGGATCGGTTGAGGGGGTGGTCACCCTGAGCGACGTGATGGAGACCATTGCCGGTAATCTGCCGAATGAGGCGGGCGAAACCGACGCGCGCTACGATATTCAGGTTCAGGGCGAAAACCACTGGATCGCCAACGGCCATATGCCGCTGGATGACCTGGCGCTGTATGTGAAATTACCGCTGGAAGCACAGCGGGATTACCATACGCTGGCTGGCTTACTGATGGACCGGCTGCAACATATTCCGCAGGAAGGGGAAGAGGTGCAGCTGGGCGACTATCTGTTGCGGACGCTGCAGGTAGAAAATCACCGGGTGCAGAAAGTCGAAATTCTGCAACAGCCAGCGATGGACTATCAGGTCTGAGGCGCTGCGCCGGTTACGGGCGCAGCAGCTTCTGCATATTCTGTTTATTGTCGCTTTCCGGCTGACGCTCGATCCATTTGTCTAACCGCGACTTCGCCTCGTTCTGCAGCCGGTCGCGCAATACCTCATCCACCGGCAATGAATATTGCAGATCGTTCCAGCTGCCGTACATCCGCAGCGGGATTGGTTGATCGGCGAGCGCGGCCACCAGCTCTTCATCGCCTTTCCAGCCGCTGATCTTCAGCCCCAGCGTCACGTCGAGCTGCTGCTGCACCATGTTCACTTTGCCCTCTCCCTGCAGCGCCAGATGCTGACCGTTGCCGCTCAGCTGGCTGAAGCTGAGTTCGCCGCGGTTCAGCGCCAGCTGACCGCTGATCTGATCGATGCCCTGATCCGGCTGGTCGTCGCTGCTGACGCGATTACTGGCCCGCGCCACCGCGCGGCGCACCATCTGCTGCAGATTGAGCTGTGCCAGTTTGAGATGGCTGGCGCTGATCGCCGCCCTGCCCTGCCAGCTGCGCTTCGCCTCGGCCACGCTCAGCGTGTCACCCGCCAGGTTGCCGTTCAGGCTCACCGTTCCCTGCAGGCTTTCCGGCAGTTCAAAGGCTTTAAGCAGCGGCTGAATGTCAATCTGACTCAGCGCGGGCTGCAGGCTGATGTGGGTCACTGGCTGACGGATATCAATGCTGCCCGGAATCGAGAAACTCCCCTGCCCCAGACTGCCTTTCAGGGTGTTAAGCGTCATCAGGCCGCGTTGATTGGTGGCATCAATGGCCAGCCCGGTCAGTGGTAATCCGCGCCACAGCGCCTTATCGGCCTGCACTTTGAGCGCCAGGTCAAGGCTGTTAAGGGGTGAATCTGCGTTACTTGTCTCGCGCGGCTGCGCAATCACCGGCGAACGGGCTACCGTCGCCCGCTGTGCGCCCGGCGCGTCAGCCACCGACGTATCGGTCAGTAAATTATCCAGATTCAGGTTACTGGCTTTGAGGTCGAGCGCCAGCCGCTGCGGCATTGCCAGGCGACCATCGGCCTGACCGGTCAGGGTGCTGTCGTTGGCGGTTAGCTGCAGATTGCGCAATGCGAACTGCTGGTTATCGGCGTTCCAGTCAGCCTGGACACTCAGCGTACCTTTGATCCCCTGCGCCGGCATATCCGCACCGGAGAGGGTGTAATCGAGCTGCTCTATCTGACCGCTGAGGCGGTGCGGATACTGCGCCGCATCCAGCTGGCCTTTCAGGTTAACGGTGGCGTTGCGCTGATTGCGCGTCAGGCTGGAACTCAGGGTCAGCGTGGCTTGCTTACGCGCATCCTGTTCCAGATTGAGATTGAAGTCGCGGAAGTTATATTCGTCGCCGCCCGGCTGTTGCCAGATCAGCAAACTGTCGGCTACCCGCAGCTGGGCGATATCAAAAGACCAGCCGGTGGACGGCGCAGAAGGCTCGGCGTTACGCGGTCCCTGCGGGGCGTTTTTCGCCGGTTGCGCGGCGCTGTCGGGCGTAACCCGCACCACCGCATTTTTCAGCATCACCTGGGTCACGCTCAGCTGATGTGACAGCAGTGGCCAGAGATCGACATCCAGTCGCATATTGTCCGCTGTCACCAGCGGCTGGCTGGCACCGGGCGCGGTCAGGCTCATGCGGCCGGCCAGAATGCTGAGCTGCGGCCAGACGTGCCAGCGCAGATCGCCGCTGACCTGAAGCTGATAACCACTGCGTTGTTCAACCTGTTGTACCATGTAGGCACGAAAGTCGTTGGGATTTACCAGCAGCACCAGTGCGGTCATTCCCGCTACGACCACCACTAACAGGATGGCCAGCGTGGTTATCACTCTCTTCATTACATCCTCAGTAAATCAGTCTTTGTCGATACGGCTCGCGTCAGCGCCCTGCTGACCACGGTATTTTGCATCTTCACGTCGGTTATAGGGACGTGCCGCCGGCCCGGAAAGCGGTTCGAAGCTCAGCGCACCGATTAACATGCCAGGACGCAGCGCCAGCGGCAGTTTACCTGAGTTATAGAACTCCAGCACGATGCGCCCCTGCCAGCCGGGATCGATACGGTGCGCGGTGACATGCACCATCAGACCGAGTCGCGCCAGCGAAGAGCGTCCATCCAGCCAGCCAACCAGATCGTCCGGCAGTGTGACCGACTCCAGCGTGACCGCCAGCGCCAGTTCACCGGGATGCAGGAAAAAGGCTTCGCCGTCCGGCAGCACGATTTCATCGCTCATGACCCGGTCCAGCGCCGCGCTCACTTCATGTTTCGGACCACTGAGATCGATATAAGCCGCAGTGTGGCCGCTGAACGTACGGAACTGATTGCCCAGCCGCACATCGACCGTGGCACCATTAATCCGCTCGACGGGCGGGCGTGGCTCAATGGCCAGCTTGCCATTATCCAGCCAGGCTTCAATATCGCGGTCGCATAATCTCATTGCGCTAACTCCATGACGTAAGTGTAGCGAACAGGCGCCATACTGCGTGCCGCCTGTGCGCATCACATCCAGACAGACGTGAATTATTCAAAAAACTGATTGATTTTGGCTTTAAGAATATCAATAGCAATGCGGTTTTTCCCGCCGCGCGGCACAATGATATCGGCGTACTGTTTTGATGGCTCGATGAACTGCAGGAACATCGGACGCACGGTTTTCTGGTACTGGCTCATCACCGAATCCATCGAACGGCCACGCTCATTCACGTCACGCTTCATGCGGCGCATCAGGCAGATGTCGAGCGGGGTATCAACGAAAATCGAGAAATTCAGTTCCTGACGCAGACGCGCATCGGTTAACAGCAGAATGCCTTCAAGGATAATCACCTTTTTCGGCTTCAGGTGCAGGGTTTCTGCGGTGCGGGTATGTTCAACGTAACTGTAGACCGGTAACTCAATATCCTGGCCGGCTTTAACCGCCTGCAAATGCTGTAACAGCAAATCATGATCCATCGCGCTTGGATGGTCATAATTGGTTTTAACCCTCTCTTCCATGGTGAGGTGACTTTGATCTTTGTAATAAGCATCTTCCGGGATAACCCCGATATGCTCGTCACCTACCTGATCACGGATTTCACGATAGAGCGTGCTGGCAATTAAACTTTTACCGGATGCGGAAGCGCCGGCAATGCCTACAATCACGCACTGATGAGACTTGTCAGTCATACTTTTTTAAGACCTGATAACTGGAGCCTGCCACTGGTCACGCATTACGCGTCCAGATGACGGGCCGAAATGGAGAGGGTGTGTTCGCGCTAAGTATAGGGATTTCGGCGTTTTGATGCCAGAGAAATGGCGCGGGTGACTTTTCAGACTTTCTCCTTTGGACGTCACTCATTTCACCGATAAACTAAGCACACACTGTAATATAAATAAAACCGCCTGTGCGGCGCGCTCAACGCGTGTCTGCCGGGTACGATCGATCCCATCAGGAGTTGTATGCTCTGGAAGACTTTGACCTATTTTGGCGACAGCATGCTGTTGATTCCGACAGCGGTGCTTATTGCGCTGATTTTGCCGTGGAAGAGTGATAACCGCCGGACGGTGCTCTATTGGGTGGTCGCCTTTGGCCTCGCCGGACTGCTGGTCAGCCTGTCAAAAATTATGTTCCTCGGCTTTGGTATTGGCAGCGCACGCTTTAATTTTACCGGCTTCAGCGGCCATAGCGCGATGTCCGCCACCTTGTGGCCGGTGATGCTGTGGCTGATTTCGGGCCGCTGGTCCGCCCTGTGGCGCGGTGCTGCCATTGCCGTCGGCTATATGATCCCGCTGATGGTGGGCTTCTCGCGCCTGGTGATCCACGCCCATTCCAAAAGCGAAGTGGCGACCGGCCTGCTGCTCGGCTTCACCCTGAGCACCGCCTTCCTGATTTCGCAGCGTCGTACCGCGCTCAAAGGGTTCAGCTGGCCGCAGGTTGGCGCCGCGCTGTTAGTGCCATTTGTCCTGTTAAGTCATGGCCGGGTAGCCACCACCCAGCAGTTCCTCGAACGTTTTTCCGCCAGCCTGGCCGGTCTGGAAAAGCCTTACACCCGCGCTGACCTTTTCCGCCAGTAATCAAAGGCTAACTTTCTCTGCCCGTCAATTCGCCGAATAACGGGCAACTTTGATTTCCCCCCTTTTTTCTTGACTGAATGTGCTAGCATGCTGAAAGAGAATGACTGGTGCATATTTCGCCGTTGCGGAACCCCTGCACCCTGCCGGACGTCTGCATGACCATAGAGATCCCCTACCTGCACAATCGACCGAACAAGCGCTGGATCTCTGCGCTTTTACTCGGCTGCTCGATGTTTGTCCTGACGCTGTTCTGCCTTGAACTGATCGTGGTCAGCGGTAAAATTTCGCCCCTATGGTTTCCGACTGCCGCCATGACGGTGGTGGTTTTCCGCTGCCCGTCACGCCAGCTCCCGCTCTACCTGGCGGCCTGCGTGCTCGGCACCGCCTGGGCCAATGCAATCATCATCGGTCCGGCTCTCTCCAACATCAAATTTGCCTTGCTTAACCTGCTGCAGGCGGGTCTGGGCGGAATACTGCTGCGGGCGTTACTCGATCGCCGAGCACCACTCAGTTCACTGCATGACTGGGCGCGACTGGTGCTGTCAGTGGGGATCGTTACGCCGGTGATCGGCGGGCTGATGGCGCTGTGGGTGCTGCAGGTCAGTGGTCACGCCTCGTTTCCCTTCTTTTATACCTGGGTGATCTCCGAGATTATCGGCATGCTGGTGCTGGGTCCGATGCTGCTGTTGCTGCCGTGGCCGGTGCGCCGTACCCAGCTTCGCGAACTGCGTCTGACTGAATTCTTCCTGACGCTGGCGGTGACGCTGGTGGCCAGCTATCTGGCCCTGCGCTATCTGCCGTGGCCGTTCACCTTTATTGTGGTGATTCTGTTCTGGTGCGCCGTCCGCCTGCCTAAGCTGCAGGCGTTTGTGCTGTTTTTCCTGAACGCCAGCTTTATGTCGATGCTGCTGGCCTTGGGCCTGGTCAGCGTGGTGAACAATAACAGTGCGCTGGGACCGGTCTCCAGCTGGCTGCCGTTCCTGCTGGTGCTGATCCCCAGCCACATCATGTCGCTGGTGATGGATGCGTTTCGCCGTGAGAAGAATCACATCAGCGAGAGCGAAACCCGCTTTCGTCACGCGATGGAATATTCGGCGATTGGCATGGCGCTGGTCTCCCCTCAGGGCGGCTGGCTGCAGGTGAACCATTCGCTCTGCCAGACGCTGGGCTATCCGGAAGAGGAACTGCGGCGGCTGACCTTTCAGCAGATTACCCATCCTGACGACCTCAGCAACGATTTGCAGCAGCTCAGTAAGCTGCTCAGCGGTGAGATCTATACCTACACGCTGGAAAAACGTTACTTCCGCAAAGATGGCGAGATTGTCTGGACCCGGCTGACGGTGTCGCTGGTGCGCGATCCCGCCCATCTGCCGCTCTACCTGATTGCCCAGATCATCGATATCTCCGAGCTGAAACAGAGCGAGCAGGTCAACCGCCGGCTGATGGAGCGCATCACGCTGGCCAATGAGGCGGGCGGCATTGGCGTATGGGAATGGAACCTGCTGACCGGCGAAATGCTCTGGGACAAGCGGATGTATGCGCTGTTTGGCCTGGCACCGCACGAGTCACCCAGCTACGATTTGTGGATCCACCTGCTGCATGCTGGCGATCGGGAACATGCGGCGCTGACGGTGCAGCAGGCGATTGAACTGCGCAGCGCCTTCCATATGGAATACCGGATTGTTAACGACGACGGCCAGCGCTGGGTGCGTACTCAGGCCAACCGCATCCTGAGTAAAGAGGGACGGATTGAGCGGATGCTGGGGATTTGCCAGGACATCACGCCATTACGCAACCTCAACGAGGCGCTGTTCCAGGAGAAAGAGCGGATGGCGATCACCCTCGACTCAATCGGTGAGGCGGTGATCAGCACCGATGAAGCGATGCGCGTCGCCTTTATGAATCCGGTGGCCGAAAAGATGAGTGGCTGGTCGCAGCAACAGGCGGCTGGCAAACCCCTCAGCGAGCTGCTGCAGATCACGCAGGGCCGCAACGGACCAGAGATAGACACTCTGCTGCTGTGTCAGCTACCGCGTGAGAAAATCACCCCGGATCTGGATCAGGATCTGGTGCTGCATACCCCGGATGACGGGCATATCGACATCCATTACAGCATTACCCCGCTGCGCTCTGAGGCCGGACTGGAACAGGGTGCGGTCATGGTCATTCAGGATGTCAGCGAATCGCGCCAACTGATGAAGCGCCTGAGCTACAGCGCGCTACACGATACCCTGACCCGCCTGCCGAACCGCGCCAGCTTCGAGCATCAGCTAAAACGGCTGCTGTATGATGCAGCAGAACATCAGCATCACCACGTGCTGGTGTTTATCGATCTCGATAAATTTAAAGCGGTCAACGATAGCGCCGGTCATGCGGCGGGCGATGCGCTGCTGCGGGAACTGTCAGACCTGATGCTGCATCATCTGCGCAGCAGTGATTTCCTGGCACGGCTGGGCGGCGATGAGTTTGCGTTGCTGATGCCCGACTGCCAGGTTGAGCAGGCGTGCGAAGTGATTCAGCGCATTGTCACCACGGTCAATGATTACCGCTTCCAGTGGCTGGGCCGCCTCTATCAGGTCGGGGCCAGCGTCGGCGTCACCCAGATTTCGCCGGACAACTGCCAGAGCAGCGATGTGCTGTCTCAGGCCGATATTGCCTGTTATAACGCCAAACGCAGCGGACGTGGCCGCTATGTGGTTTATGAGCAGCACCGGTTGCCGCTGGCGGGCAATCATCAGGGCCTCGACGCCGCAATGATCGATTCGCTGCAGATAGAGCTGCCGGCCTGGGCTGTCGCCCCGCCGAATACGCCACAGTCAGCCTTTCTCTGGCTGCTGGAAGTGCAGCTGTTAACCCCGGATGGCCTGCTGATTGATGAAACGCTGCTGCGCAATAATCTGCCGGATGAAGGACTGCGGCGTCAGCTGGATAATAAAATCCTTGAGGCCTTCTTCCAGCACGATGTGCAGGGACTGAATGAAAAAGGCATTGCGGTGGTTCTGCCGCTTAGCGCCCAGGCGTTGCTCGATGCCGATTTTGTCCAGCAACTGTGTCGCCGTTTTGTGGCGGCCGGCCTGAGTGACAGCCGCTGTGGCTTCGCCTTCCCGGCTGCCAGCGTGTTAACTCAGGGCGATCGGCTGCACAGCGCACTGCTGCAGCTGCGTCAGAGTGGCTGCCGCATCGTGCTGCAGCACTTTGGCCGTAACCTCGACGCCTTCAATCAGCTCAGCGATGAGTGGGTCGACTGTCTGGTGCTGGCACCTGAACTGGTCTCCAATGTGCATAACAACCTGATGGATGAGATGTTGCTGACTATCATCCAGGGCCAGGCGTCGCAGCGCAACATTGCCCTGCTGGCCGGTCCGGTTTCGGTTCCGGCGGTGCTGACTACCCTCGCCAGCCTGGATGTGGATGGCGTCTGGGGCAGCGCGGTCGCCGAACGTCAGCCGCTGAGCGTACTGGCCGAAGCGCGCTTTTTTGCCATCCGTTAAATCCACCGTTGAGCGCTTGCTACCCTGCTAAAGCTGCGCTAAAGTCGCCCCCTTTTTTCCGGCATGGGGGCAAAAATGTTCATAGGATTCGATTACGGCACGGCTAACTGTTCCATAGCCGTCAGTGAAAATGGCGCGCCGCGTCTGTTAACGCTGGAAAACGGCCAGCGCCTGCTGCCGTCGATGATCTGTGCGCCTACCCGTGAGTCGGTCAGTGAATGGCTCTATCGTCATCATCAGGTGGCGACGCCCGACAGTGAAACCACCGCTCTGCTGCAGCGCGCCCTGCGTTTTAACCGCGAAGAAGATATCGACGTACAGCCCAACAGCGTGCAGTTTGGTCTGACCGCGCTGCAACAGTACATGGTCGATCCGGAAGATGTCTGGTTCGTAAAATCCCCCAAATCCTTTCTCGGTGCCAGCGGCCTGAAACCTCAGCAGATCGCCCTGTTTGAAGACCTGGTCTGCGCCATGATGCTGCACATTCGTCAGCAGGGCGAAAGTCAGCTTGATCAACCGATCGATCAGGCGGTGATTGGTCGTCCGATTAACTTCCAGGGCTTAGGCAGTGAAGAGGCCAACCAGCAGGCGCAGGGTATTTTACTGCGTGCCGCGCAGCGGGCCGGCTTCCGCGACGTGGAGTTTCAGTTTGAGCCGGTAGCGGCCGGTCTGGATTTTGAAGCCACCCTCCAACAGGAGAGCCGGGTGCTGGTGGTTGATATCGGCGGCGGGACCACCGACTGTTCGATGTTACTAATGGGACCGACGTGGCGCGACAAAGCCGATCGCCGCGAAAGCCTGCTGGGCCACAGTGGCTGCCGCGTCGGCGGTAACGATCTCGATATTATGCTGGCATTCAAAACGCTGATGCCGCTGCTCGGTCTCGGCGGTAATACCCAGAAGGGCATCGCCCTGCCCGCCCTGCCGTGGTGGAATGCGGTTGCGATCAACGATGTTCCGGCACAAAGCGAATTTTACAGCGCCGCCTGCGGTAAGTTACTGCGCGATTTAGTCCGTGACGCAGAGCAGAGTGAGGTGGTCGCGCGCCTGCTGAAAGTGTGGCAGCAGAAGCTGGGTTATCGTCTGGTGCGGGCTGCCGAAGAGAGCAAAATCGCGCTGTCAGATCGCGCGGAACATGCGGCGTCGCTCGACTTTATTGCCGGATCGCTGCAGGCCGATCTCAGCGTCAACCTGCTGCAGGAGGCGATCAATCAGCCGCTGGAGAAAATCCTTGAGCAGGTCCAGCTGGCGCTGGCCACCAGCCAGATCAAACCTGACGTGGTCTACCTGACCGGCGGCAGTGCCCGCTCGCCGCTGCTGCGTGCGGCATTGCAACAGGCGCTGCCTGACACGCCGATTGCCGGCGGCGATGATTTCGCCTCGGTGACCGCAGGCTTAGCCCGCTGGGCAGAAGTGATGTTCCGCTAAGCGTGATCGCGCAGCAAAAAAAACGGCGCCCAACGGCGCCGTTACTGTTTTGACTGCGGATCAGAACGCGATATTGGCGCTGATGCCGCCGATAAACGCATCTTTCACTTCGCTGACCGCGCCAGGCGCCACCACATATTGCAGATTCGGGCGCAGCGACATCCAGTTGGTCACTTTGGCGTTGTAATAGACCTCGTAGTTATACTCCGAGCCGTCCTGAATCGGCAGATAGGTCGGGCTGTCAAAACTGCTCTCGCCGTTGGCCTGATTCTGCTGACGCAGCGAGCGGGTGTAGTCGCTATTGACATGAATACGCGCCGCGCCTACGCCAATTTCATCATCAGGACGCGCATCAAACGGCCCTTTCCAGGTAAAGGCGATCGACTGATAGTTGTCGGTTTTTGAGGTTTTGTGATCGTTCATCACCGCCTGAACCCGCACGCCCAGACCGCGATTCACATCGCCATCCTGTGCCGTTAGCTGTTGCTGCAACAGCAGGTAGCCGCCATAGGCGTGATCCTGATCCTGATACGCGCCGTTGCGCCAGCTGCCATAGACATCGCCATTGGCTGAAGAGTAGTAATAGCCGATGCGGTAGTTACCCGGCAGCTTTTGCGCGCCCAGCGTCGGTTTCCAGCCCAGTTCGACCGGCACCAGATTGCCTTCAGAATTGCTGGTATCCAGACGGAAGCCGTCGCCGCGATCGTAGTTAGCCCGGTTCTGGTTATAGAATCCCACCTGGAAGAAAACTTCCGGGGTGATATTCAGTTTGATCCGGCCGCCCCACTGGGATACCGGCCAGTTAAACCAGCGGTCACCACGCCAGTTACCCGCCTGACCGCTGCCCAGCGCCAGGTTCTGGAACAGGTTGCCGTCGAAGTTATCAAAGTCCTCACCAACCGTCACCCGGCCAGCTTTCAGGTCGACCACATCGTTAAACAGCCCTTTGCGCAACCAGAACTGGGTCAGACGCCAGGTCTGGCCACGACCATACACTTCCTGCACTGAAGAGAGCATGCCGGTGCGCTTGTCCGCCACCTGTTCGGACAGGTTTTGTCCGTCACGGTTGGTGATAGTCATCTGGAATTCCGCATCCTGCCAGTCCAGCAGTTTTTCCAGATCGAAATTGGTGCCGAAGCTCCACTGATCGCTGTAACGCATGGTGGTGTTGGTATCGGCCCCGCCGCCTAAGTTGGCCGCGCTTTCCATGGTGTAATTTACGTCAAATTTAATGCCGTCGTTCTGCAACTGCGTTCGGTAACCACCCCAGTCACCAAACATCCACTCTGAATCAGCGCTCAGCGCGTCAGCGGCCATCGCATGACCGGTTAACATCGCCAGGATCAGGGTGCCGGTTGCCACACGGCGCAGCGGAAAACGCTGCTCTGCTTGTTTATTTTTCATCATGCTTATTCTTATGTGAGTTACGGGGGAATGACCCGCAGAGAATAGTGCTGAGAAAAGTTCAATTTTTGTAAATACGTGCGCACGATTAGTCAACTAACCAGTTTATTCGCGCAAATGTGAGCTGGATCTCAGAGTGGTTACTCTTGCAGCAGAGGAGGCGAAGCGTGAATGGATGGGGGCGAAACGGGGCGCAGCGGCCCCGTTCTGTTAGCGGCTGGCGTCGGCCAGCTGTTCAATCTGTTCCGGCGTCAGCGTCAGCCGGGTTGCCCCGACCAGATCGTCGAGCTGGGCCAGCGAGGTGGCACTGACAATCGGCGCGGTGATGCTGGGACGGGCAATCTGCCACGCCAGCGCCACCTGCGTCGGTGAAACCTGATGCGCTTCAGCGATTGCATCCAGCGCTGCCAGGATCTTCAGGCCGCGCGGGTTGAGATATTTTTCCACCACGCCCTGCCCGCGCTGACTTTTGCTGGCATCGGCCGGCTGGCGGTATTTACCACTCAGGAAACCGCTGGCCAGTGAGTAGTAGTTAATCACCCCTAACCCGTGGTGGCTGACCACCGGCTCCAGCTCTGATTCGTAGGGCTGGCGATCGTAGAGATTGTATTCTGGCTGCAGGGTTTCATATCGCGCCAGCCCTTCCGCTTCGCTGATTTCCAGTGCCTGCTGCAGGCGAGCCGCACTGTAGTTGGAGGCACCAATTGCCCGCACTTTGCCCTCTTTAATCAGGCCATCAAAGGCGCTCAGCGTCTCGGCCAGCGGCGTGTCCTGATCGTCACGGTGCGCCTGATAGAGATCGATATAATCGGTTTGCAGCCGACGCAGTGAGTCTTCCACCGCCTGGCGGATATACTGCGGTTTCAGTCCGGTTTTCTCCGGCGAAAGCTCCATCCCGACCTTGGTGGCCAGAACGATACTGTCGCGTTTGCCGCTTTTCTTCAGCCATTCGCCGATAATGGTTTCTGATTCACCGCCTTTATTTCCCGGTGCCCAGCGTGAATAAACATCGGCGGTATCAATAAACCACAGCCCTTTTTCCACCAGCGCGTCCAGCAGCGAAAACGAACCAGGCCGATCCACGGTCCAGCCAAACACGTTGCCGCCAAACGTCAGTACCGGCACCGAAATGCCGCTGTCGCCTAACTGTCGGGTTTCATTCTGACTCATCATCTGCTCCTTAGTGGTGTATCGAAACGGTCTGTCACTGAGCATAGCAAAGCGAAACGGTTTCTTTATGACGATTGTGGTGTGATTAATGCCAGAAAAGGCATACTTACCCGGCCCTGACAGATATCCTTATTTCCTTCAACTTTTGCCCGTCAGAGGCGACTACAATCTGACGTTTGCAGGCTACCCGTTTGATGCCTGCGCCTGGGACTACATCACTGCTGGAGAGCAAGCAAAATAATGAGCACCCGACATCCTGTTATGAAAAAGAGCCTGATTGTGCTGGTGGTGATTGCCGCGGCCGTCGGCGGATATTACTGGTGGCAGCACGCTGCTGAGCCGCAGACCGACCAGCAGAGTAGCGCACGCACGCCGCGCGGCAAAGGCGGCGCTGACGGCGCCCGTCGTCCTCTCGCCCCGGTTCAGGCCGCCAGCGCCACCAGCCAGAGCGTCCCGCAGTACCTGAGCGGATTAGGCACCGTCACCGCCGCCAATACCGCGACGGTGCGCAGCCGGGTTAACGGCGATCTGGTGGCGATACACTTTACCGAAGGCCAGCAGGTTAAGGCCGGCGATTTGCTGGCAGAAGTCGATCCGCGTCCGTATCAGGTGGCGTTAACTCAGGCCGAGGGTCAGCTGGCAAAAGATCAGGCCACGCTGGCGAACGCCCGCCGCGACCTGGCGCGTTTCGAAAAGCTGGCGAAAAGTTCGCTGGTGTCACAGCAGGAGCTGGATACGCAGCGCTCGCTGGTCAGCGAAACCCTCGGCACCCTGAAAGCGGACCAGGGCAGCGTCGCCAGCGCCCAGCTTAATCTGACCTACAGCCGGATTACTGCGCCGATCGACGGCCGGGTCGGTCTGAAGCAGGTGGACGTCGGCAACTACGTTACCAGCGGCGACACCACCGGCATTGTGGTGATCACCCAGACCCAGCCGATTGACGTGGTGTTCACCCTCGCCGAAAACAACATCAGCCAGATTCTGAAGGCGCAGAAAAGCGGTGAGCCGCTGCCGGTCGAAGCCTGGGATCGCAGCAATCAGGCGCTGATTGCCAGCGGTAAACTGCTGAGCCTCGATAACCAGATTGATGTCACCACCGGCACCATTAAGATCAAAGCGCGCTTCGATAATCAGGACGGTGCGCTGTTCCCCAATCAGTTCGTTAACGTCCGGCTGAAGGTCAATACCCTGCAGGATGCGATTGTTATTCCGGCCGCCGCGCTGCAGATGGGCAATGAAGGCCACTTCGTCTGGGTGGTCAACAGCGATAATAAAGTCAGCAAGAAAAGCGTGATTGCCGGCCTGCAGGATAGCCAGAAAGTGGTGATCAGCGCCGGGCTGGAAGCGGGCGAACGGGTGGTGACCGATGGTCTGGATCGCCTGACCGAAGGCGCGAAAGTTGAGATTGTCGCGGCGCAAAGTACCGCACCGCGCAGTAGCCGTGCGGCGCTGCCGTCGAAGGGAGAGCGTGAGTAATGCAGGTAATGCCTCCCGATCACAGCGGTGGACCGTCGCGCCAGTTTATTCTGCGTCCGGTAGCCACCACGCTGTTGATGATTGCCATTCTGCTGGCAGGCGTGCTGGGCTATCGCTTCCTGCCGGTTTCGGCGCTGCCGGAAGTTGATTATCCGACCATTCAGGTGGTTACCCTCTATCCGGGTGCCAGTCCGGACGTGGTCACCTCATCCATTACCGCGCCGCTGGAGCGTCAGTTCGGCCAGATGTCGGGCCTGAAGCAGATGGCGTCGCAGAGTTCGGGCGGCGCATCGGTGGTGACGCTGCAGTTCCAGCTCAGCCTGCCGCTCGACGTGGCGGAACAGGAAGTGCAGGCGGCGATTAACTCCGCCACCAACCTGCTGCCCAACGATCTGCCCAATCCGCCGGTCTACAGCAAAGTGAACCCGGCCGATCCGCCGATCATGACGCTGGCCGTTACCACCCGCAGCATGCCGCTGACCCAGGTTCAGGACATGGTGGAAACCCGGGTGGCGCAGAAAATTTCTCAGGTCAGCGGCGTCGGGCTGGTGACCTTGTCCGGCGGTCAGCGTCCGGCGGTGCGGGTCAAAATGAATGCCCAGGCGCTGGCGGCGCTTGGCCTGACCAGCGAGACGGTGCGTACCGCCATCAGCGACGCCAACGTCAATTCGGCTAAAGGCAGCCTGGATGGGCCGACGCGCTCGATTACCCTGTCGGCCAACGACCAGATGAAATCGGCGGAAGATTACCGTCAGCTGATCATCAGCTACAACAACGGTGCGCCAGTGCGGTTGGGTGACGTCGCCACCATTGAGCAAGGCGCAGAGAACAGCTGGCTGGGTGCCTGGGCCAACCGCGACGCCGCGATTGTGCTCAACGTGCAGCGTCAGCCGGGTGCCAACATCATTGCTACCGCTGACAATATCCGCGCCATGCTGCCCGCGCTGACGGCGGCGTTGCCAAAATCGGTCGAGGTCAAACTGCTGACCGACCGCACCACCAATATCCGCGCCTCGGTCAGCGATACCCAGTATGAGCTGATACTGGCGATGGCGCTGGTGGTGATGATCATCTACCTGTTCCTGCGCAATGTGCCCGCCACGCTGATCCCGGCGGTTGCGGTGCCGCTGTCGCTGATCGGCACCTTTGCGGCGATGTATTTTCTCGGCTTTTCGATCAACAACCTGACCTTAATGGCGCTGACCATTGCCACCGGGTTTGTGGTCGATGACGCGATTGTGGTGATTGAGAACATCTCCCGCTACATCGAAAAAGGGGAAAAACCGTTAACCGCGGCGCTGAAAGGCGCAGGCGAAATCGGTTTTACCATCATCTCGCTGACCTTCTCACTGATTGCAGTGCTGATCCCGCTGCTGTTTATGGGCGATGTCATTGGCCGCCTGTTCCGCGAGTTTGCGGTGACGCTGGCGGTGGCGATTCTGATCTCGGCAGTGGTCTCGCTGACCCTGACGCCGATGATGTGCGCCCGGATGCTGAGCGCCGGGTCGCTGCGTAAGCAGAACCGTTTCTCACGCGCCAGCGAAGCGATGTTTGAGCGCATCATTGCCGTCTACGGTCGCGGGTTACGCCGGGTGCTTAATCATCGGTGGCTGACCTTATCGGTCGCGCTCGGTACCCTGGTGCTGACCGTCCTGCTGTGGATGATGATCCCGAAAGGCTTTTTCCCGCAGCAGGACAACAGCATTATTCAGGGCACGCTGCAGGCGCCGCAGTCCGTCTCCTACGCCAGCATGGCCGAGCGTACCCGCGATGTGGCTTCAATCATCATGAAAGATCCAGCGGTGCAGAGCATGACCTCATTTGTCGGGGTGGACGGCACTAATGCCGCGCTGAACAGTGCCCGGCTGCAAATCAACCTCAAGCCGCTCGACCAGCGTGAAGATCGGATCCCGGTGATTCAGCAACGGCTGCAACAGCAGGTGAGCCAGATTCCGGGCGTGCAGCTGTGGCTGCAGGCGGTACAGGATCTCACCATTGATACCCAGGCGAGCCGCACGCCCTATCAGTTTACGCTGCAGTCGGGTTCGCTGGCTTCACTCACCACCTGGGTGCCGGCGCTGCTGGCCGAGCTGAATACCCTGCCGCAACTGCGGGATGTCAGCAGCGACTGGCAGGATCAGGGACTGGAAGCCTATATCAATGTCGATCGTGCCAGCGCCAGCCGGCTGGGTATCAGTATGGCGGACGTGGATAACGCGCTGTATAACGCCTTTGGTCAGCGCCTGATCTCTACCATTTATACCCAGGCTAATCAGTATCGTGTGGTGCTGGAGCAGGACAACCGCGCCACGCCTGGCCTGCAAAGCCTGGAGAGCATTCGTCTGGCCAGCAGCGACGGCGGCAATGTGCCGCTGAGCACCTTTGCCCGTATTGAACAGCGTCATACACCGCTCAGTATCAACCATCTCGATCAGTTCCCGTCGGCGACCTTCTCGTTCAACGTGGCTGACGGCTATTCGCTGGAAGATGCGGTCAAAGCGGTATCGCAGGCAGAAGCGCAGCTCGGTATGCCCGCCGAAATGATGACCCAGTTCCAGGGCAGCACGCTGGCGTTTGAAGCGGCGCTGAGCAGCACCGTCTGGCTGATTGTGGCGGCGATTGTAGCGATGTATATCGTGCTCGGGGTGCTGTATGAGAGCTTTATCCATCCAATCACCATACTGTCGACGCTGCCAACCGCGGGCGTCGGGGCGCTGCTGGCGCTGATGCTCAGCGGCAACGAACTGGATATTGTGGCGATCATCGGCATCATTCTGCTGATCGGTATCGTGAAAAAGAACGCCATCATGATGATCGACTTCGCGCTGGCGGCTGAGCGTGAACAGGGGATGCAGCCTTACGATGCTATCTATCAGGCCTGCCTGTTGCGTTTCCGGCCGATTCTGATGACCACGCTGGCGGCGCTGCTCGGCGCGTTACCGCTGATGCTCAGCACCGGGGTCGGCGCGGAACTGCGTCACCCGCTGGGGATTGCGATGGTCGGCGGTCTGATTGTCAGTCAGGTGCTGACGCTGTTCACCACGCCGGTGATCTACCTGCTGTTTGATCAGCTGGCGCACGCCACCCGCCGTCGCCTCGGCCGCACGGAGGCCGCAGAGTGAAGTTTTTTGCCCTGTTTATTCATCGGCCGGTCGCCACAACCCTGCTGACGCTGGCAATTGCGCTGGCTGGCATCCTCGGTTTTCGCCTGCTGCCGGTGGCACCGCTGCCGCAGGTCGATTTTCCGGTGATCGTGATTTCGGCCTCGCTGCCGGGTGCCGCGCCGGAGATCATGGCGTCGTCGGTCGCCACGCCACTCGAGCGCTCGCTGGGCCGCATCGCCGGCGTCAGTGAAATGACCTCAACCAATTCACTCGGCAGCACCCGCATCATTCTGGTGTTTGATTTTGATCGTGACATCAACGGAGCCGCGCGCGATGTTCAGGCCGCGATTAACGCGGCGCAAAGCCTGCTGCCTACCGGGATGCCGTCGCGCCCGACGTATCGCAAAGTGAACCCTTCAGATGCGCCGATTATGATCATGACGCTGACCTCGGACAGCTACAATCCGGGTCAGCTGTATGACTACGCCTCGACGCAGCTGGCGCAGAAACTGTCACAGATTGAGGGCGTCGGCGACGTCACCGTAGGCGGCAGCTCGCTGCCTGCGGTCCGCGTGGCACTGAATCCACAGGCGCTGTTTAATCAGGGCGTGTCGCTGGATGCGGTGCGCACCGCCATTTCCAACGCCAATCAGCGACGGCCGCAGGGTGCACTGGATGATTCGCAGCAGCGCTGGCAGTTGCGTACCAATGATGCGCTACAGACCGCCAGTGAGTATCAGCCGCTGATAGTGCATTACAACAACGGCGCGGCGGTCAGGCTGTCGGACGTGGCGACAGTCGAAGACTCGGTTCAGGACGTGCGTAATGCCGGGATGTCACGCGGTAAACCGGCGGTGCTGCTGCTGATCCGCAAAACGCCTGAAGCTAACGTCATCGATACGGTGGACCGTATCCGCGCCGAAATGCCGCTGCTGCATGAGGTGATCCCGGCCGCCATCGACCTGCAGATCGCTCAGGATCGCTCCCCCACCATTCGTGCCTCGCTGCATGAAGTGGAGCAATCGCTGGTGATCGCCGTGGCGCTGGTGATTCTGGTGGTGTTTGTTTTCCTGCGCTCGGGTCGCGCCACGCTGATCCCGGCGGTGGCGGTGCCAGTTTCACTGATTGGCACCTTCGCCGCGATGTACCTGTGCGGCTTTAGTCTCAACAACCTGTCGCTGATGGCGCTGACCATCGCCACCGGCTTTGTGGTCGATGATGCGATTGTGGTGCTGGAGAACATCGCCCGCCACGTCGAGGCGGGCATGAAGCCGTTGCCCGCAGCGCTGAAAGGGGTACGTGAAGTCGGCTTTACCGTACTGTCGATGAGTCTGTCACTGATCGCGGTCTTCCTGCCGCTGCTGATGATCGGCGGGCTGATTGGCCGCTTCTTCTCCGAGTTTGCCATCACCCTGTCGGTGGCGATTGTGATCTCGCTGTTTATCTCAGTAACCCTGACGCCGATGATGTGTGCATATCTGCTGAAACCGTCGGCACCCGGCAGCCAGCCCCGTCGGCATGGATCGGGCCGGCTGCTGCTGGCGATTCAGCAGGGCTATGGCCGCTCGCTCAATGTGGTGCTGAACCATGCCCGCTGGGTGCTGCTGCTGTTTTTCGCCACCATCGCCCTCACCGTCTGGCTGTTTATCAGCATCCCGAAAACCTTTATGCCGGAGCAGGACACCGGCCGGCTCTCCGGTTTTATCTCGGCCGACCAGAGCATTTCGTTCCAGGCGATGCGCAGTAAGCTGCAGGATTTTATGGAGATCGTCGGTGCCGATCCGGCGGTAGAGAGCGTGGTCGGCTTTACCGGTGGGATGCGCACCAACAGCGGCTCGATGTTTATCTCGCTGAAACCGCTGTCAGAGCGCAAAGAGAACGCGCAGGCGGTCATCGCCCGGCTGCGGGTTAAACTGGCAAAAGAGCCGGGTGCTAACCTCTACCTGAATGCGGTGCAGGATCTGCGGGTCGGCGGCCGTGAATCGAATGCCGGTTATCAGTACTCGCTGCTGTCGGACAATCTCGACGACCTGCGCAGCTGGGAGCCGAAAATCCGTCAGGCGTTCGCCGCCCTGCCGCAGCTGGCGGACGTCAACTCCGATCAGCAGGATAAAGGCAGCGAAATGGCCCTGACCTACGATCGTGAAAGTATGGCGCGACTCGGTATTAACGTCGCTGAAGCGAATGCCTTGCTGAATAACGCCTTTGGTCAGCGCCAGATCTCTACTATTTATCAGCCGCTTAACCAGTACAAGGTGGTGATGGAGGTCGATCCACGCTATACCCAGGATATCAGCGCCCTGTCGCAGATGTTTGTTATCAACAGCGAAGGCAAAGCAATTCCACTGTCGTGGTTTGCGCACTGGCAGCCCGCCAACGCCCCGCTGTCGGTCAATCATGAAGGGCTTTCTGCCGCCTCGACCATCTCGTTTAACCTGCCGGAAGGCGTGTCGCTGTCGCAGGCATCCGAGGCAATTGAGCGCACCATGACCTCGCTCGGGGTGCCTTCCAGCGTACGCGGCAGTTTTGCCGGTACAGCGCAGGTATTCCAGCAGTCGCAGAGCAGCCAGCTGTGGCTGATGCTGGCGGCCATTGGCGCGGTCTATATCGTGCTGGGGATGCTGTATGAGAGCTATGTCCATCCGCTCACCATTCTGTCGACGCTGCCGTCGGCCGGGGTTGGCGCACTGCTGGCGCTGGAATTGTTCGATACGCCGTTCAGCCTGATTGCGCTGATCGGAATTCTGCTGCTGATCGGCATCGTGAAAAAGAACGCTATCATGATGGTAGATTTTGCCCTTGAGGCACAACGCAACGGCCAGCTCAGCGCGCGCGAGGCGATTTTTCAGGCCTGCCTGCTGCGCTTCCGGCCGATTCTGATGACCACGCTGGCGGCGCTGTTTGGCGCGCTGCCGCTGGTGCTGACCAGCGGTGACGGCGCGGAACTGCGACAGCCGCTCGGCATTACCATCGCCGGCGGTCTGGTGATGAGCCAGTTGCTGACGCTCTACACCACGCCGGTGGTCTACCTGATGATGGATAAACTACGGCGTAAAAAGCGTCCGCTGGCGCTGGCGCAACAGCAATAACGGGGTGTGCGACGCCGCAGCGTCGCGCGAGGTGAAGAACGAAGCGACGCGATTTCGGGACTGAATGATGAGTACACAGAGCGCAAACGTCCGCTGGCAATTATGGATAGTCGCTATCGGCTTCTTTATGCAGACGCTGGATACCACCATTGTCAACACCGCCATACCGGCGATGGCGCACGATTTAGGCGTCAGTCCGCTGCATATGCACTCGGTGATTGTCTATTACGTGCTGACGGTGGCGGTCATGCTGCCGGTCAGCGGCTGGCTGGCAGATCGCTTCGGCGTGCGTAACATCTTCTTTAGCGCGATTGTGTTGTTCAGCCTCGGATCGCTGCTGTGCGCGCTCTCTACCACCCTCGACCAGCTGGTGCTGTCGCGGGTGGTGCAGGGCATTGGCGGCGCGATGATGGTGCCGGTCGGTCGCCTGACGGTGATGAAAATCGTGCCGCGCGAGCAGTACATGTCGGCGATGACCTTTGTCACGCTGCCGGGGCAGATCGGGCCGCTGCTGGGTCCGGCGCTGGGCGGCGTGCTGGTGGAGTACGCCAGCTGGCACTGGATTTTCCTGATCAATATTCCGGTCGGCATTGCCGGTGCCGTCGCGACCCTGATGCTGATGCCTGACTACGCGATGCAGACCCGACGATTCGACTTCACCGGCTTTATCCTGCTGGCGGCTGGCATGGCGACCTTAACCCTGGCGCTGGATGGTCAGCGCAGCAGTGGCGGTTCACCGTTGCTGCTCGGGGCGATGATCCTGATCGGCATGTTCTCGCTGCTGTTCTATCTGATGCATGCGCGCAGCAATGACAATGCGCTGTTCAGCCTGAAGCTGTTTGATAACCGCATCTATTCGATTGGCCTGCTCGGCAGCTTTACCGGCCGCATCGGCAGCGGCATGCTGCCGTTTATGACGCCGATTTTCCTGCAGGTCGGCATGGGCTACAGTCCGTTTCACGCCGGGCTGATGATGATCCCGATGGTGCTCGGCAACATGGGGATGAAGCGCATTGTGGTGCGCATCGTTAACCTGTTTGGCTATCGCAACGTGCTGGTGGTTTCGACCATTGCACTGGCGCTGGTAGTGCTGCTGTTCCCGCTGGTGGCGATCATGGGCTGGGTCTGGCTGCTGCCGCTGGTGCTGTTTCTGCAGGGGATGGTCAACGCCATTCGCTTCTCCTCAATGAATACCCTGACGCTGAAAGAGTTGCCCGATGAACTCGCCTCCAGCGGCAATAGCCTGCTGTCGATGATTATGCAGCTGTCGATGAGTATCGGCGTGACGCTGGCGGGCTTACTGCTGGGTGCGTTTGCCCAGGATGCCGCCAGCGACAGCAGTGCGGAACACCAGATGTTTATTTATGCCTACCTGTGCATGTCGCTGATCATTATCCTGCCCGCGCTGGTGTTCTGGCGTGTTCCGCAGCAGGTAAGTAAAAACGTCGACTTACGACGCCGGAGAAAGTCATGAGGGTTAACCTGCGCCTTGGCATTGGCGCCAAACTGTTTATGGCGATCTTCTCGACCTGCATGCTGGTATTGATCACCATGCACTGGGGCGTCCGTCTGAGCTTCGAGCACGGCTTTGTTGACTATATTAAACGCGGCAACGAGCAGCGGTTAAGCCTGCTGAGTGACGCGCTGGCCGATCAGTATCAGCAGCACGGCAACTGGGATTTCCTGCGCCACAACGATCGGCTGGTATTCAATATTCTGCGATCGCTGGAGCAGAATCCCGACAGCAATAATCAGCTACCGCCGCACGGCTGGCGCACCCAGTTCTGGATCCTCGATCAGCAATATAAAGTGATGGTCGGCCCGCGCTCACCGGTTCCGCCCGAGGGGTCGCGGCGTAATATCACTACCAGCACCGGCAAAGTAGTTGGCTGGGTGATCGGATCGCCGCCGGAGCGGCTGACGCGCAGCACCGACATCAACTTTGATCAACAGCAGCGGCGTACCAGCTGGTATATCGTCGCGCTGTCGACGCTGCTGGCCGCGCTGGTCACCTGGCTGATGGCACGCGGCCTGCTGGCACCGGTCAAACGGCTGGTTGACGGCACCCATCACCTGGCGGCCGGTAATTTTGCGACCCGGGTTGAGGTGGGCAGTCAGGATGAACTCGGCCAGCTGGCCGGTGACTTCAACCGGCTGGCCAGTTCGCTGGAAAAGAATGAAAGCATGCGCCGCGCGTTTATGGCGGACATCTCGCACGAGCTGCGCACCCCGCTGGCTATTCTGCGCGGCGAGCTGGAGGCGATGCAGGATGGCGTGCGTAAACTGACGCCGGAAGCGATCGCCTCGCTGCAGAGCGAAGTGGTGGTGCTGACCAAGCTGGTGGACGATCTGCATCAGCTGTCACTCTCTGATGAGGGCGCCCTCGCCTACCGCAAGCAGGCAACCGATCTGGTGCAGTTGCTGGAGGTGACCGCCGGCAGCTTTGCTGAACGCTATCGCGCCTACGGCTTAAGCCTGAAACTCAACTTACCGGATGAAGCGCCGTTCTTTGGCGACCCTGACCGGCTGATGCAACTGTTCACCAATCTGCTGGAAAACAGCCTGCGCTATACCGACAGCGGTGGCCGGGTCGAGGTTAAACTCTGGTATGAAGCCCCTTACTGGCGCATCGATCTGGAAGACAGCGCGCCTGGCGTTGACGGTGAACATCAGAGCCAGATTTTCGAACGCTTCTTCCGCACCGAAGGGTCACGTAACCGTGCCAGCGGCGGGTCGGGACTGGGGCTGGCGATCTGTAAAAACATCGTTGACGCACACGGCGGGCGCATCGCTGCAGAGCACTCTGATTTAGGTGGACTGAAAATCGCGCTACACTTGCGCTACGTTCCCTCTGTGTAAGCGCTTATGAGCCAGGAAAACCACGACCCGCTGATTCTGGTGGTCGAAGACGAACCCAAACTGGCGCAGTTAATGATCGATTATCTGCACGCCTCTAACTATCGCACTCACCATATTGCCGATGGCAATGCGGTACTGGACTACGTTCGCCAGTCGCCGCCCGATCTGATGCTGCTGGATTTAATGCTGCCCGGCACCGACGGGCTGACGCTGTGCCGCGAGATCCGCCGTCATTCTGAACTGCCGATCATCATGGTTACCGCCCGTACTGAAGAGATTGATCGGCTGCTCGGGCTGGAGATCGGTGCAGATGACTATATCTGCAAGCCGTTCAGCCCGCGCGAAGTGGTGGCGCGGGTGAAAACTATTCTGCGACGGGTTAAACGCGCCACGGAAGCGGTGCCGGACAGCTCTCTGCTGACGGTTGATGAGGGCCGTTTCGTGGCCAGCTGGCGCGACCGGCCGCTGGATCTGACGCCGGCGGAATTTCGCCTGCTGAAAACCCTGTCGCTGGAGCCGGGCAAAGTCTTTTCGCGCGAGCAGCTGCTCAACCACCTGTATGACGACTATCGGGTAGTGACCGATCGGACCATCGACAGCCACATTAAAAACCTGCGCCGCAAGCTGGAGAGCCTCGACAGTGAACAACCCTTTATCCGCGCCGTCTACGGAATGGGTTATCGCTGGGAAGCTGACGTCTGTCATTTGATCTAGTTTGATCCCGATCAATTTACTTCCGTTTTCTCCCTGCCTACAATTCCGCACCTTTAGCAGGGCCATCAACCGGCCCTGCCGCTGTCGCCTGAGGCGGCATACTGACCTGACATCAGTGAGAACCCGATGAAACCCGAACTGCTTTCCCCTGCCGGCACGCTGAAAAACATGCGTTACGCCTTCGCCTACGGTGCCGATGCGGTCTACGCTGGCCAGCCGCGCTACAGCCTGCGGGTGCGCAACAACGAATTCACCCATGAAAATCTCGCCAAAGGGATCGATGAAGCGCATGCGCTGGGCAAAAAGTTTTATGTGGTGGTCAACATTGCCCCGCATAACGCCAAGCTGAAAACCTTTATTCGTGATTTAACCCCGGTGGTGGCGATGCAGCCCGATGCACTGATCATGTCCGATCCGGGTCTGATCATGCTGGTGCGGGAGGCCTTTCCACAGATGCCGATTCATCTGTCGGTGCAGGCCAATGCGGTTAACTGGGCGACGGTAAAATTCTGGCAGCAGATGGGGCTGAGCCGGGTGATTCTCTCTCGTGAACTGTCGCTGGAGGAGATTGCCGAAATCCGTCAGCAGGTGCCGGAGATGGAACTGGAGGTGTTTGTCCACGGCGCGCTCTGCATGGCCTATTCCGGTCGCTGCCAGCTCTCCGGCTACATGAATAAGCGCGATCCCAATCAGGGTACCTGCACCAACGCCTGCCGCTGGGAGTATAAGGTGGCTGAAGGCCAGCAGGATGAAGTGGGTAACATCGTCGGTATTCACCAGCCGATCCCGGTGCAGGATGTGACGCCAACCCTCGGCGTAGGTCAGCCGACGGATAAAGTCTTTCTGCTGGAAGAAAAGATGAAACCGGGCGAAGTGATGAGCGCCTTCGAGGATGAGCACGGCACCTATATCATGAACTCCAAAGACCTGCGCGCGGTGGCGCACGTCGAGCGTCTCAGTCAGATGGGCGTTCATTCGCTGAAGATTGAAGGCCGCACCAAGTCCTACTATTACTGCGCCCGCACCGCTCAGGTCTATCGCCGGGCGATTGACGATGCCGCCGCCGGTAAACCTTTCGATCCCTCACTGCTGGAGACGCTGGAAGGGCTGGCGCATCGTGGCTATACCGAAGGCTTTTTGCGTCGCCATACCCACGACAGCTACCAGAACTATCAGCAGGGCTTTTCGGTCTCCGATCGTCAGCAGTTTGTCGGTGAATTCACCGGTGAACGACGGGATGCCTGGGCGGAAGTGGCGGTGAAAAACAAGTTTATGCTGCACGATACGCTGGAGATCATGACGCCCGCCGGGAATCTGTTGTGCCAGCTCGATGCGCTGCAAAACGGCCGCGGCGAGGCAATTGACGTTGCGCCGGGCGACGGCCACCGCGTCTGGCTGCGGGTGCCGGAGGAGGTTGATTTGCGTTTCGGCCTGCTGCTGCGCAACTTCGATCACGGTCAGGACACCCGCGATCCGCATGCAAATCGTTTACCATCTGAAACATTTTGACGAAGTTAGAACAGGATCACAGACCC
Source organism: Pantoea sp. PGP6 (assembly GCF_053474785.1). Classification (NCBI taxonomy): domain Bacteria; kingdom Pseudomonadati; phylum Pseudomonadota; class Gammaproteobacteria; order Enterobacterales; family Erwiniaceae; genus Pantoea; species Pantoea sp. PGP6. Next base: position 1,537,840 of record NZ_JBQBMA010000001.1, on the reverse strand, counting down.
CTGCGCGCCACTGCCTTATAGTCCCGCCTGCTGCTAACGAGTAACAATAATCAGCAGGTTATTACTGGAACCACCTCATTCACCCGCCCGGCTCCCCCGTGCGGGTTTTCTTTTTTCTCACTTTCGCCAATAATTTTCAGCTGTCAGCTGTGTTATAACCCCCTCTCACTCTGGTGATCTTCAAGGAACAGATAATGGATAAAAAATCGCTTACGCTGCTGATCCTGAATGGAAAAGGCGCAGGCAATGACGATCTGCGTGCCGCGATCGGCTCGCTGCGTGAAGAAGGCTTTGATATCGCAGTGCGCGTGACCTTTGAAAAAGGGGACGGCGACCGCTACGTCAAAGAGGCGATTGCGCTGCAGGCAGAGACCGTAGTCGCCGGCGGCGGTGACGGCACCATCAATGAAATCGCCACCGCGCTGGCGGCGTCTGAGGCAGACCATCGTCCGGTACTGGGCATTCTGCCGCTCGGCACCGCCAATGATTTCGCCACCAGCGTCGGCATTCCCGAAGAGATGGAACCGGCGCTGCGGCTGGCGATCCAGGGCAAAGCCAGCACCATCGATCTGGCACGGGTTAATCAGACTCACTACTTCATTAATATGGCGACCGGCGGTTTTGGCACCCGTATCACCACTGAAACGCCGGAAAAGCTCAAGTCCGCCCTCGGTGGCGTTTCCTACTTTATTCACGGTCTGATGCGGATGGATACCCTGAAGCCCGATACCTGTGAAATCAGCGGACCTGACTTTCAGTGGCAGGGCGATGCGCTGGTGATCGGTATCGGCAATGGCCGTCAGGCGGGCGGCGGACAGCGCCTCTGTCCGTCGGCGCTGATCAATGATGGCCGGCTGGATGTCAGCATCGTTACCGCGCAGGAGTTGCTGCCTACCCTGCTGCATTCGCTGACCGGTGATGATGACAATCCGGGTATCGTCACGACCCAGCTGGAGTCGCTGACCATCCGTTCGCCGCATGAAATGACCTTTAACCTTGATGGCGAACCGCTGTCCGGGCGCGAGTTCGTGATTGAAGTGCTGGCGGGCGCGCTGAGCTGTCGCCTGCCGCCGCAGTGTCCTCTGCTGGCCTGATACGCAGACAAGGGGGCGAAAGCCCCTTTTTTTGGGCAAATGTAAATGCTTTGTGATTGCCTTCACAACTCTGCCCGGCCAACTTGTATGGTAGTATTAAAGCGCGTATTTTTTCATCATTGAATGCTGACTGAAGGCTACCAGGATGAAAATTGTTAACGCTGAAGTATTTGTTACCTGCGCAGGCAGAAACTTTGTCACCGTCAAAATCACCACCGATCAGGGCCTGACCGGGATTGGTGATGCCACGCTGAATGGCCGCGAATTACCGGTCGCCTCCTACCTGAAAGATCACGTTTGCCCGCAGCTGATTGGCCGCGATGCGCATCAAATCGAAGATATCTGGCAGTACTTCTATAAAGGCGCTTACTGGCGTCGCGGTCCGGTCACCATGTCAGCCATTTCGGCGGTGGATATGGCGCTGTGGGATATCAAAGGCAAAGCCGCCAACATGCCGGTTTACCAGCTGCTGGGCGGCGCATCGCGCACCGGCGTTATGGTCTATTGCCACACCACCGGTCATTCGATTGATGAAGTGATGGACGACTACGCGAAGCACAAAGAGCTGGGATTCAAGGCGATTCGCGCCCAGTGCGGCGTGCCAGGCATGAAAACCACCTACGGCATGGCCAAAGGCAAAGGTCTGGCCTACGAGCCGGCGACCAAAGGCAACTGGCCGGAAGAGCAGCTCTGGTCCACCGAGATATACCTCGATTTCACGCCAAAACTGTTCGCAGCGATCCGCGACAAATTTGGCTTCGATGAACATCTGCTGCACGACATGCACCATCGCCTGACGCCGATTGAAGCGGCGCGTTTCGGTAAGAGCGTGGAAGATTATCGCCTGTTCTGGATGGAAGATCCGACGCCGGCTGAGAACCAGGAGTGCTTCCGCCTGATCCGTCAGCACACCGTGACGCCAATTGCGGTCGGTGAAGTATTTAACAGCATCTGGGACTGTAAACAGCTGATTGAAGAGCAGCTGATTGACTATATCCGCACCACCATCACCCATGCGGGCGGCATTACCGGCATGCGCCGCATCGCAGATTTCGCCTCACTTTACCAGGTGCGCACCGGTTCACACGGTCCTTCCGATCTCTCGCCAATCTGCATGGCAGCGGCGCTGCACTTCGATCTCTGGGTACCGAACTTCGGTGTGCAGGAGTACATGGGCTTCTCTGAGCAGATGATGGAGCTGTTCGAGGCGAACTGGACCTTCGATCAGGGCTACATGCATCCTGGCGATAAACCGGGTCTGGGCATTGAGTTCAACGAGAAGCTGGCTGCGAAATATCCCTATGAACCCGCCTATCTGCCGGTGGCCCGTCTGGAAGACGGTACGCTGTGGAACTGGTAAGGAGAGCCTGATGAAAAGTGTGGTGATTGAACAACCGGGCGAGCTGGTGCTGGCTGAACGTCCTCTGCCGCAACCGACGGCCGGTGAAGTCCGGGTCAAAGTGGCCTATGCCAGCATCTGCGGTTCTGATGTGCATATCTGGCACGGCCACAACCCGTTCGCTAAATATCCGCGGGTGATTGGTCATGAGTTTTTCGGCGTGATTGATGCGCTGGGTGAAGGCGTCGATCCGGCCCGGCTGGGCGAGCGCGTGGCGGTCGATCCGGTGGTCAGCTGCGGTCACTGCTACCCCTGCTCGGTGGGTCGCCCCAACGTCTGTACCTCACTGCAGGTGATTGGCGTGCATCGCGACGGCGGCTTTAGCGAATATGCGCTGGCGCCGGCCAGCAACGCTTATCATCTGCCGGATGCGATCCCCGACCGGCTGGCCAGCCTGGTCGAGCCGTTCACCATCGCGGCTAACATCACCGCTTTCCTGCAGCCGCAACCGCAGGATGTGGCGCTGATTTACGGGGCCGGTCCGATGGGACTGACCGCCATCCAGGTACTGAAGGGCGTTTACAACGTCAGAGAGGTGATGGTGGTGGATCGTCTGCCGGAACGGCTGGAGCTGGCGCAGCAGAACGGTGCCGATCGGCTGTTTAACAACAGCGAGATCCCGCTGGCGGCGCAGCTGGAAGGCATTCAGCCGACGCTGATTATCGACGCGGCCTGCCATCCCACCATTCTGGCAGAAGCGGCCGCCCTCGCCTCTCCGGCGGCGCGCATCGGTCTGCTGGGCTTTTCCGGCGAACCCTGCAGCATTACCCAGCAAAGTCTCACCAGTAAAGAGTTGTCGCTGTTTACCTCACGTCTCAACAGCCACCGCTTTCCGCAGGTGATTGACTGGATGGAAAAAGGGTTAATCCAGCCAGAGAAGCTGGTCACCCACTATTTCCCGTTGCAGGAGATTGAACGCGCCATGACGCTGTTCGAAAAAGATCCGCGCACCTGCTGCAAAGTGATCCTTCAAATGGGTTAATGCCCACTGAACACCAGGTGTCCTCAGCCGGTGCGTACCCGCCGGCTTATTACAAAGAGAAAACAGATCACGGAGTTTTTATGTTCAAGAATCTGCGCTGGACCCTCGTTTTGCTGTTGTTCCTGGTTTACATGATCAATTACCTCGATCGTGTTGCCCTGTCACTGACGGTGCCGCTGGTGGAAAAAGATCTGGCGATCAATGCTGAGCAGTTCGGCATGATCTTTGGCAGCTTCTTCTTCGGTTACGCGCTGTTTAACTTCGTCGGCGGTCTCGCCACTGACCGGTTTGGCCCGAAAATCGTGCTGGCCGTCGCGGTAGGCGCCTGGTCTATCTTCTGCGGCATGACTGCGCTGGCGACCGGTTTCTGGTCGCTGCTGATCCTGCGCGTGCTGTTCGGCATGGCTGAAGGTCCGATCTGCGCCTCGGCGAATAAAGCGATCAACGGCTGGTTTCCCAAAAAACAGGCAGCCACCGCGATGGGCTTACTCAGCGCCGGTTCGCCACTGGGTGGCGCGGTTGCCGGTCCGATCATCGGTTATCTGGCGCTGGCGTACGGCTGGCGTCCGGCCTTCATCATCGTCTGCTGCATCGGTCTGGTGTGGATGACCTTTTGGCTGTTCTTTGCCGCGGACAACCCGGCGAAAAGCAAACGGGTCAGCGAAGAGGAACGTCTATTAATTGAACGCCTGAAAGCGGCTAACCCTAACGATGAGGCCGATCTTTCAGAAACTGCCCATCCGTTTGGCTACTACCTGCGTCAGCCAATCATCCTGGTGACCGCCTTTGCCTTCTTCTGCTACAACTACATCCTGTTCTTCTTCCTGAGCTGGTTCCCGGCCTATCTGGTGCAGGCCCATGGTCTGGATATTAAGTCGATGAGCATTACCACCATGATCCCGTGGATTGTGGGTTTCGTCGGCCTGGCGCTGGGCGGCTGGATCTCCGATAAAATCTTCAACATCACCGGCAAACTGTTGTTGTCACGTAAAATTGTGCTGGTGGTCTCACTGCTGGCGGCGGCAATTTGTGTGGCGCTGGCAGGTACGATAAAAGAGGTGGTTCCTGCGGTGATGATGATGTCGGTATCGATCTTCTTCCTCTACATTACCGGCGCGATCTACTGGGCGATTATTCAGGATGTGGTGCACAAGAGTCGTGTCGGCAGCATCAGCGGCTTTATCCACCTGGTCGGCAGCCTTTCCGGCATCATCGGACCGATTGTGACCGGCTTTATCGTCCAGCATACCGGTAAGTTTGACAGCGCCTTTGTGCTGGCCGGCGCTGTCGCTGCGCTGGGTGCCTTCCTGGTGCTGTTTGTGATCCGCAGCCCGAAGACCCAGGATAAGCCAGTTTCGGTGTAATCCTCATCACGCAACATGATCACTGATTTCGGGGCGCCTCGCGCCCCGTTTGCCATAAGGACGGACTATGTTACAGATCGATCGCCTGCCCGCTGAGATCCAGCGCCCTGCCTATGACCGGGCCCAGCTTAAAACCCGTATGGTACATATCGGCTTTGGTGCCTTTCACCGCGCGCATCAGGCGCTGTGCAGCGATAAGCTGGCCGCCGAACACGGCAGTGACTGGGGTTACTGCGAAGTTAACCTCAACAGCGGCGAACTGATTCAGGCGCTGCGTGAACAGCAGTTGCTCTATACCCTGACCGAAATGGCGAATGATTCGCTGCAGACCCGGGTGATCGGCGTGATTACTGCGGCGCTGCACGGCAAAGGCGACGGCATTGAGGCGGTGATCAACGCCATGTGTCAGCCCGAGGTGGCAATTGTTTCGATGACCGTGACCGAGAAAGGCTATTGCCATCAGCCAGCCAGCGGCAATCTGAACCCGGATCATCCCGATATCGTGCATGACCTCGACAATCCGCAGACGCCGCGTTCGTTGCCAGGCCTGATTCTGGCCGCCATTAATCGCCGTCGGCAGCTCGGCCTGCCGCCCTTCAGCGTGATGTCGTGCGATAACATGCCGGAGAACGGCCACGTCACCCGCAACGTGATTGTGCAGCTGGCACAACGGCAGGATGCGGCGCTGGCGGACTATATTCAGCAGCAGGTGACCTTTCCCTCAACCATGGTTGACCGGATTGTGCCGGCGATGACGGAGGCGGCGTTTGACGCGCTGGCCGGGCGGCTCGGCTCCCGTGACCCGGTAGCGGTTGAAGCGGAACCGTTCTTTCAGTGGGTCATCGAAGATAATTTTGTCAGCGGTCGTCCGGCGTGGGAAAAGGCGGGAGCAGAACTGGTCAGCGACGTATTGCCGTATGAAGAGATGAAACTGCGCATGCTGAATGGCAGCCACTCGTTTCTCGCCTACCTTGGCTACCTTGCCGGCTATCAGCACATCAGCGATTGCATGGCCGATCCGCACTTCCGCGCCGCTGCCCGTTCACTGATGGTCGATGAGCAGGCACCCACTTTGCGCACTCAGGGCGTGGACCTTGAAGCCTATGCCGATTCGCTGATCGCCCGCTATGAAAACCGCGCCATCAAACATCGTACCTGGCAAATCGCCACTGACGGATCGCAAAAATTACCGCAGCGCCTGCTGGACAGTCTGCGCTGGCATCTGAGTAATAACAGCCGCTGTGAACTGCTGCTGCTCGGCGTGGCTGGCTGGATGCGCTATGTCGGGGGGACCGACGAACAGGGTCAGCCGATTGAGGTTCGCGATCCGCTGAAGACGACGCTGGCAGAATGCGTGGCCAGCAGCGAAGAAGGTGAAGCGCGCGTGCGTGCGCTGCTCGGCCTGCGCCAGATCTTCGGCGACGATCTGGCAGACAACGCCGATCTGGTCGCCCGGCTGACCGCCTGTTATCAGCAGCTGACTACCCAGGGTGCGCGTGCGACGGTGCAGCAGTACATGACCCGCGCCTGATGCGATGATGACAAAGCACTGGCGCAGACGCAGCGTGCTGATTAGACTGACCCTTTCCCTTCGGGCTGGCACCAGCCAGCCGTAATATGGATATTGCTGCATGTCGATCGCCTATACCATTACAACCAGCGAACCGGTGAATCAGCAGATTTACCGGTTTTTGCGCAAAGATATCGTGACCTGTGTGATTCAGCCGGGTTCGCTGCTGTCGGAAAAAGAGGTCTCTGCGCGTTTTAACGTCTCACGCCAGCCGGTGCGCGAAGCGTTCATCAAGCTGGCCGAAGCCGGACTGGTACAGGTATTGCCGCAACGCGGCACCTTTGTGCGTAAAATTTCCGCCAAACGGGTGGCGGACGGCCGCTTCATCCGTGAAGCGGTGGAAGTCTCAGTGGTGCGCCGTGCGGCGCTGGAGATTGGCGACCCGGCGCTGATGATGCTGGAACACAACCTGCAGCTGCAACGCATGGCGGCTGAGCGGCATGACAGCCAGGCGTTTCTCAGCCTGGATGATGAGTTTCACCGGCTGATTGCCGAAAGTATTGATTGCAAGCTGGCGTGGGAAACCGTCGAGAACATTAAAGCGGCGATGGACCGGGTTCGTTTTCTGACCCTGAGTGAGGTTTCACCGCCGGAAAGCCTGATTCAGCAGCATGAGGAGATTTTTGCAGCGTTGAAACATCACGACGCAGACGCCGCCGAAGCCGCGATGCGCCGTCATTTGCAGGAGATGATTTTCTCAATTACCCCTATTGCCGAGCGCAACAGCGCATGGTTTGAAGCACCCTGACCCGGCAACGGTGCCGTCCCGCCGCCTCAGCGCGGGATGGCACATCCACCGCTACCACCACTGATGAAAATGGTGCACCGGCCCGATTCCCGTACCGACCTCCAGTGAATCCGCCTGTAACAACGCCTGCTGCAGCCAGGCTTTCGCTTCGGTGATCGTATCAGCCCAGTCGGCGTGACGCGGACGCAAAGCCGCCAGCGCCGCTGACAGCGTGCAGCCGGTGCCGTGAGTATGACGGGTATTAACCCGCGGCGTGCTGAACCGCTGCTGGCCCGAAGGGGTGATCAGCCAGTCCGGGCTGTTATCAGCCGTCAGGTGACCGCCCTTGATCAATACCGCCTGACATCCCGCCGCCAGCAACGCCTCGCCCTGCGCCCGCATCTGCGCTTCGCTCTCCGCCACCGCGCACCCCAGCAACGCTGCTGCTTCCGGCAGATTCGGCGTAATCAGCGACACCTGTGGTAACAGCAGTTCGCGGACGCTGGCAATCGCATCGGCGGATAACAGCGGATCGCCGCTTTTCGCCACCATCACCGTATCCAGCACCACGAAAGGAATTGCGCTACGTCTCAGCCGGGCCGCAACCTGCCCGACGATGGCGGTTTCTGACAACATGCCAATTTTCGCGCTGTCGATACGCACATCGTCCAGCACCGAATCAAGCTGGGCGGCCACAAAGTCAGCATCGATCCGGTAAACCGACTGGACGCCACGGGTATTTTGCGCCACCAGCGCGGTGATCACGCTGGTGCCATACGCGCCCAGCGCGGAAAAGGTTTTCAGATCGGCCTGGATCCCTGCCCCGCCGCTGGGATCGGTCCCGGCGATGGTCAGTGCATTAATGCGTTTCATGGTCCACCTCCAGCGTCCAGAGCGCATCAAGAAACGCCGTGGCAAAACTGCCGGGGCCGGCTGAGCTTGCCGCCGCCTGTTCACCGGCCCGCGCCATCACCTGACAGGCACTGGCGACGTTGAGCAGCCGATCGCCGCTCAGACTGCTGAAGCCAGCCACCACCGCCGACAGCGCACAGCCGGTGCCGACCACCCGCGTCATTAACGGGCTGCCGCCGCGAATGGCAAAGGTGCGCTGACCGTCGGTGGCGTAATCTACTTCGCCGGTCACAATCACCAGCGTCTGATAGTCGCGAGCCAGCTGCCGGGCGGCCTCCAGCGCTGCATCCGCCTGATGCAGGCTATCCACTCCGCGTCCGCCGCTGGCCTGTTGCGCCAGCGCCAGGATCTCTGACGCGTTACCGCGGATCACCGCTGGCTGCTGGCTCAGCAGCCGCTGGCAGAAGGTGGTGCGCAGCGTCAGCGCTCCGACCGCCACCGGGTCCAGTGTCCAGGGCGTTCCCGCCTGCCTGGCGGCCGTGACCGCCGCCTGCATCGCCTGCTGGCGCTCAGCGGTCAGCGTCCCGACGTTAATCAGTAAGGCATCGGCAAAGCCGCTGAACTGCGCGGCTTCCTCCGCATCAATCACCATCGCCGGTGAAGCGTTGAGCGACAGCAGCACATTGGCGGTGAAGTTTTGTACCACGTCGTTAGTCATGCAGTGCACCAGCGGTGACTGACGGCGGAAACGGTGCAGAATGGGCGCGAATTGCGCAGCAGAAAGGTGTTGAGATTGATCTGTCATCATAGCTCCCAACCGGCGAATAAGAAGGCGAATGCGGTCAGGCATCAGACTTCCCTACGCTGGCATTATCCAGTTCAGGTCAGCGGGTTTTTCTCAGCCCTTTCCTGACGGAAAGCGGCACCCCGAGTCGTGTTACAGCCTGCAGCATAAGGAGGTGGCGTCGCGAAAGCAAGCCAGAGCTGCGTCAGCCATCCTCGCGCTGGTGACACTTCACATGATCCTGATCAATTCTCGCCGCAGCAAAAACAGGCTTAATGCTGCGGGCCATAAAACTACCCCTTTCGAGGTAGCTATTTAAGCCAGAGATAAGGTGCTGCCGATCGCGGCATCGGTTTCCGCCCTTAAACGGTAGCCAGCCATAATAATTAGCCTGCTTACAGCATCGCCGAAAAAAACACCTCATTTCATGGAGTTAAACCACTCCAGGAGCGGAACTTCATACTATTCAGGATGTATGATGCGATTGTCAGCGCTTATTCCTCACCGCCATCGATGGCAGGACATCACTATCGAACGTCACGGTGCTATCGCACCAAATGGCAGACATTATCTTTCCACCTATATTTCCGCCCGCTGTCTGCGCTGCGGCAAAATAATTCATCGTGTCTATTACCGGGATATCAGCGATCAACAGGCCCGCCGCTGGCTGGGATAACTGTCCTGACGGCGAGCGGTTCAGACACCGTTAAAGTTAACAGTTAGTTAGCAATTTGTTAGTCTGGTAATTAATCATCGTCTGACCAGACTCTCTCTATGCCACTGTTGTTTGAAAGCTTAAGCCATCAAATCTATCTGTCCGCACCGCTGTTTATTCTGATCCTGCTGGGCTACGGCCTGACGCGACTGGGTAAATGGCCTGCCAGCATCAGCGAAGGGATGAACCGCTTCGTGTTCAACGTCGCGCTGCCCTGCATGCTGTTTGGCGTGATGAGCCATTTTTATCAAAGCCCGCCGGTTGATGCGCGGCTGCTGCTGGCCTTCTTTGGCAGCTGCCTGCTGGTGTTTATCGTCGGCCGGATAGTGGCCAAAAGGCTGTTTAAGCTGGATGGCGTTGCTGGCTCGGTCTTCGCGCTGGGCGGCATCTTTTCCAACAACGTGATGCTCGGCATTCCGGTGGCGACGGTACTGCTGGGGCCCGCGTCCCTGCCCTCGGTGGCGCTGGTACTGGTGTTTAACAGCCTGATCCTCTGGACCCTGCTGACGGTCTCGGTTGAGTGGGCGAAACAGGGCAGCTTTTCGCTGCAGGGGCTGGGGCGCACCGCGATCGGCGTGCTGAAGAACCCGCTGATTATTGGCATTCTCAGCGGTACCGCCTGGAGTTTTTTGCAGCGTCCGCTGCCGCTGCTGGCTGCTGAACCGCTGCGGATGCTGGGATCGATCGCCGCCCCGCTGTCGCTGGTTACCCTTGGCATGAGCCTCGCCCATTACCGGGTGCGGGAAGGACTGAAAGAGAGTTATACCCTCTGCCTGCTCAAGTTGGTGCTGCAACCGATGACGGTGTGGGCCATTGCCTGGCTGACCGGCCTGCCGCCGCTGGAGAGTAAAGTGGTGGTGCTGCTGGGATCGATGGCGGTCGGGGTCAACGTCTACCTGATGTCGCAGAAGTTTAATGTGATTACCGGCCCGGCTGCCGCCAGCATGCTGTTTTCGACGCTGTTTGCTGCGGTGACGACGCCGCTGTGGATGATGCTGATGACACTGGCGGGATATTAAAAAAAAAGCCCCTCAACATCAGTCGAGGGGCTGTTGCGTGGCTATCGCAAAACTTATTCAGCCGCTTTGGTACGAATCAGGTAATCAAAGGCGCTCAGTGAGGCTTTCGCACCCTCGCCGCTGGCGATGATGATCTGCTTGTACGGAACCGTGGTGCAGTCACCCGCCGCGAACACGCCTTTCAGGCTGGTTTCGCACTTGGCATCAATGATGATTTCGCCCATTTTGTTGCGCTCAACCGCGCCCTCCAGCCATGGAGTGTTAGGCAGCAGACCGATCTGAACGAAAATGCCGGACAGCGCCAGTTCGTGAGTAGTCTGGCTGGTACGGTCGATATACTGCAGACCGGTTACCTTGCTGCCGTCACCTTTCACTTCGGTGGTCTGGGCATTCAGGATGACATCCACGTTTTTCAGGCTGCGCAGTTTATCCTGCAGCACCTGATCAGCGCGCATTTCACCGGCAAACTCCAGCAGCGTCACATGTTCAACGATACCGGCCAGGTCAATCGCCGCTTCAACGCCGGAGTTACCGCCGCCGATCACTGCGGTGCGCTTGCCTTTAAACAGCGGGCCATCACAGTGTGGGCAGTAGGTGACGCCTTTGGTGCGGTACTCTTCTTCGCCCGGCACACCCATGTTACGCCAGCGTGCGCCAGTTGCCAGGATGATGCTGCGTGACTTCAGTACCGCGCCGGAGGCAGTTTCAACCGCATGCAGGCCACCCACAGCAGCCGCCGGGATCAGCTTGATCGCGCTCTGGCTCTCAATCACATCGACATTGTAATCATCGACGTGAGCGCGCAGTGAGCCCGCCAGTTTTGCCCCTTCGGTTTTCGGCACAGAAATATAGTTTTCGATATCAACGGTGTCCAGCACCTGACCGCCAAAACGCTCGCCCATCAGACCGGTGCGAATGCCTTTACGGGCAGAATAGATGGCTGCTGCTGCGCCCGCCGGGCCGCTACCAATAATCAGCACGTCGTATGCGTCACGCTTGTTCAGCTCTTCTGCGGCACGTTTATCGGCGTTAGTGTCAACTTTGCTGACGATTTCCGCCAGGCTCATGCGGCCCTGACCAAACTCTTTACCGTTGAGGTAAACCGCCGGCACGCCCATCACGTTGCGTTCCTGAATTTCATTCTGGAACAGGCCACCGTCAATCGCGGTGTGGCTGATGCGTGGATTCAGCACCGCCATCAGGTTCAGCGCCTGTACCACGTCAGGGCAGTTATGGCATGACAGCGAATAGTAGGTTTCGAAATGGAAATCGCCATCCAGCGCGGCAACCTGATCCAGCAGGCTCTGCGCTTCTTTTGACGGATGCCCACCGGTCTGCAACAGCGCCAGCACCAGTGAGGTAAATTCGTGACCCAGTGGCGAACCGGCAAAACGCGGACCGCTGTTCGAGCCGGGGTTAGTGATTAAAAACGACGGCTTGCGGACCTGACGATCGTTCTCTTCGCGGAAGCTGACTTTATCAGACAAGCCTGCGATGTCGACCAACAGCTCACGGATCTCGGTTGATTTGGCACCCTCGTCCAGAGTGGCAATCAACTCAACAGGTTTGGTTAATTTCTCAAGGTAGGCCTTGAGTTGCGTCTTCAAATTTGTGTCGAGCATAGTGATATCCTGGTCAAAAAATCGGGTGCCGTGGCACCCGATGAGAGAAAGATCGAAAGGCCGAAGCGGGATTAGATTTTGCCAACCAGGTCCAGAGATGGAGCCAGTGTTGCATCACCTTCTTTCCATTTCGCCGGGCACACTTCGCCTGGGTGAGAAGCAACGTACTGTGCCGCTTTCACTTTACGCAGCAGGTCAGAGGCGTCACGGCCGATACCTTCAGCAGTGATTTCGATCGCCTGGATGATACCTTCCGGGTCAACGATGAAAGTACCACGGTCAGCCAGGCCTTCCGCTTCACGCATGATTTCGAAGTTACGGGTCAGCGCGCCAGTCGGGTCGCCGATCATTGCGTACTGGATCTTGGCGATGGTGTCTGAAGAACCGTGCCAGGCTTTGTGGGTAAAGTGGGTGTCAGTTGAAACGGAGTAAATATCTACGCCCAGTTTCTGGAACTCTTCGTAGTGATCGGCCACGTCGCCCAGTTCGGTCGGGCAAACGAAAGTGAAGTCAGCCGGGTAGAAGAAGAACACACTCCATTTACCTTCAACGTCTTTCTCGGTTACGTCGATGAACTCGCCGTTTTTGAATGCTGCGTTTTTGAACGGCTTGATTTTGGTATTGATAATAGACATCTGATGGCCTCCGTTGAATTATGTGATGTAAGTTACAGAATTTTCGGGCCAACATCTAATATGCAGTCGTTATCAATCAAATAAACGAAAGCTATCAAACGCGGAAAGCGGGATGCTCTCTGGCCCGCGAGGCAGTGTACAGGGAATGTCGGGACAATTAACCCGCTTTATACTTTTCAAATCTTTTCGGCCAATCGCTGCTAGCTTTGTAAGACCAGAGATAAAAGGAGCTGACTTGTGGAGATTCGTCCGTTTACTGAAGCCGATCGGCCTTTTTTGCGTACGCTGTTTCTGGCGGCGCGGCGGCATAACTGGCGCTGGCTGGATGGCAGCGACTGGCAGCTGGAAGATTTTGATGGCGTTATCCTCGGTGAAACCGTACTGGTAGCCGACTGTGACGGGCAGCGCGTCGGATTTGCCGGCCTGCTGGAGAATGATAATTTCCTGCATAGCCTGTATGTCGACCCCGACTGGCAGGGCCGCGGTGCAGGCAGTGCCTTGCTGGAAGCGGTTCAGGCGCGCTTCACCTCGACCGGCGCGCTGAAATGTCTGACGATGAACAAAGCGGCGCAGGCATTTTATCTGAAGCATGGCTGGAAGATGATTGCGCAGGGCGAAGGGGAACAGGGAGGCTATGTGCTGATGCACTACCCGCTGGCGTCTGAATACACCAGCGGGTCGGGTCGGGCTTAAAGTGCGCGGAAGGCGATGTCGCCAGGAATGACCTCGCCCTGCCAGTAAAGCTGGGCGGCGACCCGTCCGGCAAGCTGGCGGTAGAGCGCGGTGAATTCACTGTCCGGCCGGCGGATTACCGTCGGCTGGCCCGCATCCAGATCTTCACGCAGGTTAATGTGCAACGGCAGCTGGGCCAGCAGCTGCGTGTGGTAATCAGCCACCAGCTTTTGCGCCCCGCCAGTGCCGAAAATCGGTTCGTGGAAGCCGCACTGGCTGCAGATGTGCAGGCTCATGTTCTCGACTACGCCCAGCACCGGCACGCTGACTTTTTCAAACATCACGATGCCTTTACGGGCGTCGATCAGCGCAATATCCTGCGGCGTGGTGACCACCAGCGCGCCGGTCACCGGAACATTCTGCGCCAGCGTCAGCTGGATATCGCCGGTGCCCGGCGGCATATCCAGCACCAGATAATCCAGCTCCGGCCACATCGTCTCGTTCAGCAATTGCATCAGCGCTTTACTGGCCATCGGCCCGCGCCACACCATGGCGTTATCGTCAGTCACCAGATAGCCAATCGAGTTAGTGGCCAGCCCGTGCGCCATAATCGGTGCCATATGGGTCCCATCGGGCGAGGTAGGACGTTCATGTTCGGTGCCCAGCATGTTGGGCACCGACGGGCCATAGATATCGGCGTCGAGGATGCCGACGCGCGCGCCCTCTGCGGCCAGCGCCAGCGCCATATTGACGGCGGTACTGGATTTGCCCACGCCGCCTTTACCGGAGCTGACGGCGATAATATTTTTCACGCCGTTAACGCCAGGCTGGTTTTTCACCCGCTTCAGGGTGGCGATATCATGGCTTAAACGCCAGTCAATCGCGCGCGTGCCGGTCAGGCGCAGCAGCTCGGCGCTGGTCTGCGCTTTCAGTTCTTCAAAGGCGCTGGCCCAGGCGAACGGCATGATCAGTTCGATATGCAGCTTACCGTCCAGCTGTGCCACGTGATGCAACGCTTTCAGCGCAGTGAGATTCTGTTGCAGCGTCGGATGCTCAAAGCCTCTCAGTACGCCGACCACGATGGCGCGCAGGGCTTCAGGCGTATGCGGTTCCCGGGATTGTACTGTCATCCCCCACTCCTTTTTTATGCTGTTCTTACGCTGTGCTTCAGCGATGTATTTTCAATGATATCAGATGGCCACTGTTTCGCGGCGACTGCCGGTGGCGAATCCCTTGTGTTTACGCCAGCGGAGCCTTCGGTTACCATCTAAGCCCGTTTTTTCAATCAACAGAAAGCTACGCAAACTATGACTCAAGTCGCTAAAAAAATTCTGGTAACCTGCGCGCTGCCTTACGCGAACGGATCAATCCATCTCGGCCATATGCTCGAGCATATCCAGGCAGACATTTGGGTGCGTTACCAGCGAATGCGTGGCAATCAGGTTTACTTCATCTGCGCTGATGACGCGCACGGCACGCCGATTATGCTGAAAGCACAGCAGCTGGGCATTGCGCCAGAGCAGATGATTGCTGAAATGAAACAAGAGCATGAAGCCGATTTTGCCGGTTTCAACGTCAGCTATGACAACTATCACTCGACCCACGGTGATGAGAACCGCCAGCTGTCGGCGCTGATTTACGGTCGCCTGAAAGAGAACGGTTTTATTAAGAACCGCACCATTTCTCAGCTCTACGATCCGGAAAAAGGGATGTTCCTGCCGGACCGTTTTGTTAAAGGCACCTGCCCGAAATGTAAGTCTGCCGATCAGTACGGTGATAACTGTGAAGTCTGCGGCGCGACGTACAGCCCGACCGAACTGATTGATCCGAAGTCGGTGGTCTCCGGTGCGACGCCAGTGCTGCGCGACTCGGAACACTTCTTCTTTGATCTGCCATCGTTCAGCGCCATGCTGCAGGCCTGGACCCGTTCCGGTGCGTTGCAGGATCAGGTCGCTAACAAGATGCAGGAGTGGTTCGAATCAGGCCTGCAGCAGTGGGATATCTCACGTGACGCGCCCTATTTCGGTTTTGAAATCCCGGATGCGCCAGGCAAATATTTTTACGTCTGGCTGGATGCGCCTATTGGCTACATGGGCTCGTTCAAGAACCTGTGCGACAAGCGTGGCGATATCGACTTCGACGAATTCTGGCGTAAAGATTCCACCACCGAGCTGTATCACTTTATCGGTAAAGATATCGTCTACTTCCACAGCCTGTTCTGGCCGGCGATGCTGGAAGGCAGCGACTTCCGCAAACCGAACAACCTGTTTGTCCACGGTTATGTGACGGTCAATGGTGCCAAGATGTCGAAATCACGCGGCACCTTTATTAAAGCCAGCACCTGGCTGCAGCATCTGGACGCTGACAGCCTGCGTTACTATTACGCGGCAAAACTCTCTTCGCGCATCGACGACATCGACCTGAACCTGGAAGATTTCGTTCAGCGCGTCAACGCTGACATCGTCAATAAAGTGGTTAACCTGGCATCACGTAACGCCGGCTTTATCACCAAACGCTTTGACGGCAAGCTGGCGGCTGAACTGGCCGATCCGGCGCTCTATCAGACCTTTGTTGATGCGTCAGAGAAGATCGGTGAAGCCTGGGCGAGCCGCGAATACAGCCGCGCAATCCGTGAAATTATGGCGCTGGCCGACCTGGCAAACCGCTACGTTGATGAGCAGGCACCGTGGGTAGTCGCGAAGCAGGAAGGCCGTGACGCCGATCTGCAGGCAATCTGCTCAATGGGGATTAACCTGTTCCGCGTGCTGATGACCTGGCTGAAGCCGGTGCTACCGTCGCTGAGCGCGCGCGCAGAAGGCTTCCTTAACTGCGAACTGAGCTGGGATGCGATTCCACAGCCGCTGCTGGATCATCAGGTTGCGCCGTTTAAAGCGCTCTACAGCCGGATTGAAATGGCGAAGGTCGAAGGCCTGATTGAGGCGTCGAAAGAGGATGCCGCAGCGGCCAGCGCCCCGGCGGTTAGCGGTCCGCTGGCGGATGCGCCGGTTGGTGACACCATCACCATCGACGATTTCGCCAAAGTCGATATGCGGGTAGCGCTGATTGAGCAGGCGGAGCTGGTCGATGGCTCAGACAAGCTGTTGCGTCTGCAACTCGACCTGGGTGGCGAGAAGCGTCAGATCTTCTCCGGCATTCGTGCGGCCTATCCCGATCCGTCCGTGCTGGTCGGCAAGATGACCATCATCGTTGCTAACCTGGCGCCGCGTAAAATGCGCTTTGGCATCTCCGAAGGGATGGTGCTGTCGGCGGGACCGGGCGGTAAAGATCTGTTTGTACTGTCGGTAGACAGCGGTGCGGTACCGGGCATGCCGGTTAAATAATCCCTCACGCTTCACTCCCCTTACGCCAGGTTGCCGGTGTAAGGGGAGATTCTGCTTTATCTCTGCGATTTCAGCCGTCACGTTTTCCCCCGCGCCGCTTCCCCCTGCTTTGCTGATGTCCCGCTAAACCTGCTGATCCGGGCATCGGTCTGTCGGGCTTTTATGTGATCGCTAGCACGCTAAGCGGTTAATGCGTATGATGAACAACAGTGAAAACAGGAGCCTGTCATGCTCACCGTGCTGTCTGTCTGCGGGCGCTACCTTCGTGCCTTTATCATCATTTATCTCTGCTTATACAGTGGCAACGGCATCGCCTCGCTGCTGCCGATCACTATTCCTGGCAGTATTCTCGGGATGCTGATTCTGTTTGCCCTGCTGGCGTCGCAAATCCTGCCGGTCAACTGGGTGAAACCGGGCTGCCATCTGATCATCCGCTATATGGCGCTGCTGTTTGTGCCAATTAGCGTTGGCGTCATGAGCCATACCGATATTCTCAGCGCCCAGTTTGGTCCGATCGTCATCTCCTGCGTCGTCAGTACCTTTGTGGTGCTGGCGGTGGTCGGCGTCAGCGCCCACCAGTTGCACAGCCGTCGTCCGCTCCGGGAGCCAAACGATGAGTGATATCTGGTGGTCTCTGCCGCTGACCCTGGCGGCGTTCTTTCTGGCGCGCAAGCTGGCGCTGACCCTGAAAATCTCGCTGCTCAATCCACTGCTGGTGGCGATGGCGATTATCATCCCGATCCTGCTGCTGCTGCAGTTGCCCTACTCGCGCTACTTTGCCGGCAGTCAGATTCTTAACCAGCTGCTGCAACCGGCGGTGGTCGCCCTGGCGCTGCCGCTGTACGAGCAGATGCATCAGATTCGCGCCCGCTGGAAGTCGATCATTGGGGTCTGCTTTATCGGGAGCCTGACCGCCATGATATCGGGCACCGCTATCGCCCTGTGGCTGGGCGCCACGCCGGAAATTGCCGCCACCATTATTCCCAAATCAGTCACCACGCCCATCGCAATGGCGGTCTCCGGATCGCTGCACGGCATCCCGGCGATCAGCGCCATCTGTGTACTGATCGCCGGCGTGCTGGGGGCGGTGTTTGGGCATATGCTGCTGAACCTGCTGGGCGTCAAATCGAAAGCGGCGCGCGGTCTGGCCATCGGTAACGCCTCCCATGCCCTCGGAACCGCCCGGGCGGCTGAAGTCGATTATCAGGAAGGGGCGTTCAGTTCACTGGCGCTGGTGATTTGCGGCATCATTACTTCTTTGCTGGCACCGTTTATTTTTCCGCTACTGCTGCACTGGTTTGGCTAAAACTTTGCGATAGATCTCGCAAAGTTGAAACATGCAACTCAGGTTGCATTGTCAGAGCGACGGGGATCACATATAAACCTGTGACTGGCATATCGTCCTGCTGAATTTAATGAGGCTCTCATGCATTCACGTTTCCTCTCCGCCTTCGAGGCGTTGCCGTCAACTCTGCAAACCGCGCTGGCTCCGCTGCTGGACGCGCCTGACTTTCAGGCAGTGCTGCGCGCCGACCAGATCGCATCGCTGCAGCAACAGACTCAGATGGACGCCGATGCGCTGGCGCTGGCGCTGCTGCCGCTGGCAGCAGCCTGTGCGGTGGCCACGGTGTCGCACTTTAACGTCGGGGCGATCGCCCGCGGCACCAGTGGTAACTGGTACTTCGGCGCCAACATGGAATTTGTCGGCACCCCACTGCAACAGACGGTGCACGCTGAGCAGAGCGCGATTACCCACGCCTGGCTGCGCGGCGAACGCCGGCTGGAAACCATCACGGTTAACTACACCCCGTGCGGCCATTGCCGTCAGTTTATGAATGAACTCAACAGCGGTACCGGGATTCGTATTTCGCTGCCGCAGCGCGCCATCAGTACCCTGGCCGATTATCTGCCAGACTCCTTTGGCCCGCGCGATCTCGACATCACAACCCTGCTGATGGATGCGGTCGACCACGGTTACAGCGCTGAGGGAGATGCGCTGGTGCAGGCCGCCGTGGCCGCCGCCAATGCCAGCCACGCGCCGTACAGCCAGTCACACAGCGGCGTAGCGCTGGAAACCGAGTCCGGCACTATTGTGACCGGTCGCTATGCTGAGAATGCCGCGTTTAACCCCAGCTTTCCGCCGCTTCAGGCCGCGCTGGTGCTGCTGAATATGCAGGGCGGGCACAGTGGTCAGATAAAAAGAGCGGTGCTGGCAGAAGTAGAAAATGCCACGCTGAGCCAGTTTGCCGCCACGCAGGCAACCTTACAGACTTTTGGTTGCAGTGAGCTGCTGTCGGTGAGATTGCACAAAGCATAACCCACTGTCAGAAAGGCCACAGTTTTGTGACCTTTTATGAACAAATGCTGTACTTCTGCGGGAAATTTCATAGGATCTGGCGCCAGAATTCACGTCATGACAAATTACTCTGAATAATTCGGGTTGCAGGATGGCAGCAAGTACGTGAATGATTCGCAGCGGAGACCTGCCGCTGCACTGCTCCTGCAGCCTGAGCTATAACGGGTAAGTAAACTGGCGCTACCTTTCCGGCGTGACGCCAGACAACACTGCAACCGGAGCATCACTGCATGGAACTCGACTACGAAAGTAAACGTCCGCTCTACATCCCTTACGCTGGCCCGATTTTGCTGGAATTCCCCCTCCTCAACAAAGGCAGTGCCTTTAGCATCGAAGAACGTAACGAATTTAATCTCAATGGTCTGCTGCCGGAAGCGGTAGAGTCGATTGAAGAACAGGCGCAGCGTGCCTGGCGTCAGTTCCAGGACTTCAAAAACAATAACGATAAGCACGTCTACCTGCGTAACATCCAGGACACCAACGAAACGCTGTTTTATCGCCTGCTGGACAACCATCTCGAAGAGATGATGCCGATCATTTACACCCCAACCGTCGGCGCCGCCTGTGAACACTTCTCTGAAATCTATCGCCGGGCACGCGGGGTGTTTATCTCTTACCCGAACCGCGACCGCATCGAAGATATGCTGCAGAACGCCACCAAACAGAACGTGAAGGTCATTGTCGTCACCGATGGCGAGCGCATCCTGGGTCTGGGTGACCAGGGCATCGGCGGCATGGGCATCCCGATCGGTAAGCTGTCGCTCTACACCGCCTGTGGCGGTATCAGTCCGGCTTATACCCTGCCGGTGGTGCTGGATGTCGGTACCAATAATCAGCAGCTGCTGAACGATCCGCTCTACATGGGCTGGCGTCATCCGCGTATTACCGGCGAAGAGTACGACGCTTTCGTTAATGACTTTATTCAGGCGGTTAAACGTCGCTGGCCGAAAGTGCTGTTGCAGTTCGAAGACTTCGCCCAGAAGAACGCCATGCCGTTGCTAAACCGCTACCGCGATGAAGTCTGCTGCTTTAACGACGACATTCAGGGTACCGCCGCGGTTACCGTGGGTACGCTGATCGCCGCCAGCCGCGCAGCCGGTAGCCGCCTGTGCGAACAGAAGGTGGTATTCCTCGGTGCCGGTTCCGCCGGCTGTGGCATCGCCGAACAGATTATTGCCCAGATGAAATCGGAAGGCCTGAGCGATGAAGAAGCGCGCAGCCGGGTGATGATGGTGGATCGCTTTGGTCTGCTGACCGACAAGCTGCCTAACCTGCTCGATTTCCAGAGCAGACTGGTACAGAAGAGCGAAAACCTTCAGCACTGGGATGTCACCAGTGACGCGATTTCGCTGCTCGACGTGGTGCGCAACGCCCATCCGGATATTCTGATTGGAGTATCGGGTCAGCCAGGGCTGTTCACCGAAGAGATCATCCGCGAGATGCACAAACACTGCAAACGCCCGATTGTGATGCCGCTGTCGAACCCGACGTCACGCGTTGAAGCCACGCCAGCCGATATCATTGCCTGGACCGACGGTGCAGCGCTGGTGGCTACCGGCAGTCCGTTCTCGCCGGTCAGCTGGAACGGTAAAACCTACCCGATCGCCCAGTGCAACAACTCCTACATCTTCCCGGGAATTGGTCTGGGTGTTATCGCGTCAGGCGCCAGCCGCGTCACCGACACCATGCTGATGACCGCCAGCCGGGCGCTGGCCGACTGCTCGCCGCTGGTGAATGATGGTGAAGGTCCGGTACTGCCGGAAATCAAAGATATCCAGGGCGTGTCGAAAATCATCGCCATGGAAGTCGGCAAAGCGGCGCAGCTGGCGGGTGTCGCCGTCGTCACCTCCGAAGATGTGCTGTCGCAGGCGATTGCCAACAACTTCTGGCTGCCGCAATACCGTCATTATCGTCGTACCTCGATCTAATTGTGCGCTGCCGGACCGATTCTGGTCCGGCAATGCTCAAAAAGAGACCAGCCAACCGGCACTAACTTGCTTCGCTGCGGCGGCTCAAGTAGCCTTGTGCCATCTCAAATTTCTGACATCGAGTCTCCAGGCGCATGCTGAAACGCGTTTTCATTGGACTGCTTTTCATCATCCTGCTGATGGTGGCGACGGCGCTTGGCCTTGATCGCTGGATCAGTTGGAAAACTGCGCCCTTTATCTACGAGAATGTCTCTTCGCTGCCGCACCGCCAGGTGGGTGTGGTGCTGGGCACCGCTAAATATTATCGTACCGGGGTGATCAATCAGTATTACCTCTATCGGATGCAGGGCGCGCTCAACGCCTATAACAGCGGCAAAGTGAACTACCTGCTGCTGAGCGGTGACAATGCGCTGCAAAGCTACAACGAACCGATGACCATGCGTCGCGATTTAATCAAGGCAGGCGTCGATCCGGCGGATATTGTGCTGGACTATGCCGGTTTCCGGACGCTGGATTCGATTGTTCGCACCCGCAAAGTGTTCGATACCAACGACTTCATTATCATCACCCAACGCTTCCACTGTGAGCGGGCGCTGTTTATTGCCCTGCAGCTCGGCATTCAGGCGCAGTGCTATGCCGTGCCTTCGCCGAAAAACATGCTCAGCGTGCGTTTCCGTGAGGTCGGTGCGCGGCTGGGCGCGCTGGCTGACCTGTTCCTGCTGAAGCGAGAGCCACGCTTCCTTGGGCCGCTGGTGCCGATTCCGGCGGTACGTGAAGTGCCGGAGGATGCACAAAGTTATCCGGCGGTCACGCCGGAACAGCTGCTGGAGCTGGAGCAGAAGCTGCGTAAATAGCTCACGCACTGCGGGCTTGTTTATGCTGTGCTGACACTTGTTACTCCAATGCTGTGGTCTGGTAGTCACGTGTCTGGCTCAGGGAGCAGTTTCAGGCGCTCAGAAAGTCGCTTCAGACGGCTGACAGACCTGAACCAATTTCAGATTTGCCCTGGTTCCCTGAGCAGTCCCGGTCTCACCGCTGAGCAGGCTTCAGGCAGCATACGCCTGCCGCAAAGACGCAACAACGCCAGCACTTTTTCCCATAAAAAAAGCGACCCGAAGGTCGCTTTGTTTTTTCTGACGTCATCGCCTGCGCATTATTTTTTGCGCGAGTATTTCAGCGAGTCGAGCGCCACGGCGAAGATGATGATGCCGCCTTTGATGATGTACTGCCAGTAAGGGTTGACGCCGATATAGGTCAGGCCGTAGTTGATTACGGTGAAGATCAGTACACCGGTCACCACGCCCGCCACGCTACCGACACCGCCGGCGAAGGAGACGCCGCCGACCACACAGGCAGCAATCGCATCCAGCTCATACATAAAGCCGAGGTTGTTGGTTGCCGAGCCGATACGACCCGCTTCCAGCATCCCGCCGAAGGCGTAGAACACACCAGACAGCGCATAGATCATGATCAGGTTCAGTGGCACGTTAACGCCGGACACTTTCGCCGCTTCCGGGTTACCACCGATAGCAAAAATGTTTTTACCGAAGCGGGTTTTGTTCCACAGCACCCAGACAAACACAATCGCAATCACCGCGTAGAAGGTGATGAAAGAGAGCTTGAAGTCACCGAAGCGTAAAAAGCCCTGAGCGAATTTCGAGAAACCGGTATCAAAACCGGCAATCGGTGATGCGCCAACGAAATCGTAATAGAGCGAGTTGATGCCGTAGACGATGATCATGGTGCCCAGAGTGGTGATAAATGGCGTCACCTTGAGGTAAGCAATGATCACGCCGTTCACCAGACCAATCACGCCGCCGATGATGCAGACGGTGAGGATCACCAGTGGAATTGGCACCGTATCCAGCGTCGGGAACACCTTGTTAGCGTTGTCCATCGCTTGCAGCAGCGTGGCCGCGACCACCGCTGCCAGACCGACCTGACGACCGGCCGACAGGTCAGTACCCTGGGTAACAATCAGCCCCGCCACACCCAGTGCAATAATAATGCGCACCGAAGATTGGGTCAGAATGTTACTCAGGTTCATTAAACTTAAAAATGAGGGGTCCTGAAAAATAATAATAGCCAGCAATACCAGCAGAACGACATAAATGCCGCCCTCTTTTAACCAGGTTAGCGCATTCTTTTTTGTAGTCGCTTTCATGTTAACAGCCCTTGCTTCATTAAAGGTGTAATGACGCTAAACGCAATATTTCGTTCTGCGTGGTGGTTTTGGTATCAACAATGCCGGCTACCAGACCATTACTCATCACCAGAATACGGTCGGTAATGCCTAACAGCTCCGGCATTTCGGAAGAGATAATAATGATGCCCTTTTCTCTTTTCGCCAGCTCAGCAATCAGCTGGTAAATTTCGAATTTTGCCCCGACGTCAATCCCGCGTGTCGGTTCATCAAGCATCAGGATTTCAGGCTGGGTCAATAACCAGCGACCAATAATCACTTTTTGCTGGTTACCACCCGAAAGCGAACCAATCTGCGTATGATGGCCTGGCGTTTTTACCCGCATTGAATCGATAACCCATTGGGTATCACTCTTCATGCGTTTATTATCCAGCAGCCCCATACTGTTTTTATATTTTTTAATATTGGAAATAAGCGAGTTAAAACCAATATCCAGAAAAGCATAAATCCCGGTCGAACGACGTTCTTCCGTTACCAGCGCAAAACCGTGGTTAATGGCTTCGTTGGCGCTGTGATTATTAATCGGTTTACCGTGCAGTTTAATGGTGCCGCCCGATTTTTCGCGAATGCCAAACAGCGTTTCGACGATATCGGTACGTTTGGCACCCACCAGCCCGGCAATGCCGAGAATCTCCCCTTTACGCAGATCAAACGAGATGTCGCGAATCGATGGCTGACGCAATGACGTCAGGTTACGCACCTCAAGAATGGTTTCACCCGGCACGTTGGTGCGGTCCGGAAAACGCTGGTTCAGTGAACGGCCGACCATCATCGAGATGATCTTGTCCATATCCAGCCCGTCCAGCGGCTGAGTAGTGATCCACTGTCCGTCACGCAGAATGGTAATTTCGTCACACAGCTGGAAAATCTCTTCCATCTTGTGCGAGATATACACAATGCCGCAGCCGCGATCTTTCAGTTTACGAATAATAGTGAACAGATGATTAACCTCTTTCTCGGTTAACGAGGAGGTTGGCTCATCCATAATCACAATTTTCGCGTCATAAGAGAACGCTTTGGCAATTTCAATCATCTGCATTTGCGACACGGAAAGATGCGCCACTTTGTCGCGGGGATCGATATCGATATCCAGCTCGTCAAAGATCGCCTTGGTGTCGTTATACATTTTATCCTGATCGACAAAGAAGCCTTTACGGGGATAACGCCCCAGCCACATGTTGTCCATCACGGTACGCTGCAATACCAGGTTTAATTCCTGATGCACCATCGACACGCCATTTTCCAGCGCCTCTTTGGAGCTTTTATAATCGATCTCTTTACCCTGAAACAAAATACTGCCGGTATCTTTCTTATAAATACCAAACAGACATTTTAATAAAGTGGATTTACCGGCGCCGTTCTCGCCCATTAATGCATGAACAGAGTGAGGCCGCACTTTTAAATTCACATTATCTAACGCTTTAACGCCGGGAAATGATTTACTGACATTGGTCATTTCCAGCAGATATTCTCGCTGCGCGGTCGTATTATCACTGGCCATAATTTACCTGGCTAAAAAACGGTGGTGACGTAAAAAAGGCGCGACACTCGCCGCGCCCGTAATCGATATTATTTCTGGAACTGTGAGAGGTTTTCTTTATCAACCGGTACGTAAGGTACTCGGACGATTTTGTCGACCATCTTGAAGTTAGTACCTTCGGTGGCGGCTTTGCCGTCAGCCAGGTTTTTCGCCATATCCAGCGTCGCTTTCGCCTGGTTTTCCGCATCGTTCAGCACGGTACCGGCCAGTGCGCCCGATTTCACCAGCGCCAGCGCTTCTGGCAGTGCATCGACGCCGAACACCGGGATGGAGCTCATGTTGTGCGCTTTCAGCGCTTCAACCGCACCCATCGCCATCGCATCGTTGTTGGCAATGACCACTTCGATTTTTTTGGCGTTCGGGCCTGACAGCCAGGCATCCATCTTGTCTTTCGCCTGCGCGGTATCCCACATCGCTG
The DNA here is from genome assembly GCF_053474785.1 of Pantoea sp. PGP6. NCBI lineage: Bacteria > Pseudomonadati > Pseudomonadota > Gammaproteobacteria > Enterobacterales > Erwiniaceae > Pantoea > Pantoea sp. PGP6. The sequence goes on along the minus strand of NZ_JBQBMA010000001.1, from coordinate 1,512,619 downwards.
TGTCCATCGCTAACTGCTGAGTTTTCAGGCCATCTTTGTTCAGGGTATCGATAACATATTTGGTACGCGCTTCAGCGTCCGGGTGGCCCGGCTCGCCTTTCAGCAGCACGAACTGAATCTGACCATCTTTGTTCAGATCCCAGGCCGGGGTCGCTTTCCAGTGCTTCTCAATCAGCTGACCCTGGATGATGCCGGACTCTTTAGAATCGGTACCGACATAATAGGCTTTGTCATAACCGGCCAGTACTTTGGCGTTCGGCTCTTTGTTGAAGAACACGACCGGCACATCATTTGCGCGCGCTTTGTCTACCACTACCGCTGCTGCAGCCGGGTCAACCAGGTTAATCGCCAGCGCTTTCACGCCTTTCGCCATCAGCACGTCGATCTGGTCGTTCTGTTTAGACTGGTCATTCTGCGAGTCATTCATCAGCAGCTGAACGCCACCGATGGTTTTCGCTTCTTTCTCGATGTCTTTGCGTACCATCGACATGAAGTTGTCATCATATTTATAAATGGTCACGCCGATACGGGTGTCAGCTGCGTGAGCGGTTGCACCAAACATCATGCTGGCAACCAGTGCTGTGAGCGTGAAAACCTTCTTATTCATGGTATCTCCGGTTTTTTTATGCAGGGTCTTTTTAGCTCTGCCGCGCTTCAGAGGCGGGAGAACAATCGGTAAAACTGATCGGCGACGCGGAATAGACACAACGTTACGCTAAGCCGCTGGACCGCCGTCCAGAATCTGACTTCCCTGTACGCAAACGCTTCCGTGAATATAAATATGTTGTGAACCATTTCATCCAGCGACTGAGACGGTGCCTGATGCGGTTAAGCGGGCGTTACATAATGTTTCAGTCCGGTAAGACGTTGCCATCATAGTGAGGGCAATGTTAATTAACTGTGAATGTAATCACAGATTGAAAACGGTTACATGGCTGAATCGCCTGAATTAGTGACGGACTCCACATTTTGCCGTTGCGCCACTGAATGACGGCGCACCAGCGTCGGCATAAAGATGTGCGTTGCGGTGTCATCCAGCAGCCCTGCCGCGCCCTGCAACGCCAGCTCTGTCGCCAGTTTTGCCATAGAAACAATGGGATAGCGAACTGTGGTCAGTTGTGGATCGGTGTAACGTGAAATCGGGATGTCATCAAAGCCAATGACAGAAAAATGCTGTGGAACCTGAATGCCGTTGTCTTTCAACGCAGTGAGTGCGCCCGCTGCCATGCCGTCGTTATAGGCAAACACCGCGCTCAGATTGAGGTTACGTCCCAGCAGTTCGACCATGGCGGCTTCACCGCCCTGCATATCTGGCTCGGCGCTGGCGATCCAGCTCTCCTGAGGCCGCATGCCCTGCTCCGCCATCGCCTGCAGCCAGCCTTCGCGGCGCTGGGCGACATCTTCAATCGGGTGGCTGGAACAGAGGTAGCCGATCCGGCTATGTCCCTGTTGTAACAGGGTTCTTGAAGCCATCAGCGCGCCGGTAACGTTGTCGAGGCTGACGCTGCGATGTTCAAAACCCGGTACTATACGGTTGATTACCACCATGCCCGGTACATGTTGCATAAACTCAGCCAGCTCCTGGTCTGAAAGCGTTTTCGCGTGCACCACCAGCGCACTGCAACGCTGGCGGATCAGCACCTCAATCGCGTGGCGCTCTTTTTCTTCCTGATGCCAGGAGTTGCTGATTAACACATGCTTGTGCACGCGCTGCGCCACGGTATCGACCGCTTTGACCAGCGCGCCGAAGAAGGGATCGGAGACATCCATCACCACCACGCCGATGGTATCGCTGACCTGGGTGGCCAGCGCCTGGGCATTGGCGTTTGGACGATATCCCAGTGCATCAACGGCCTGTAACACGGCGTCACGGGTATCAGAGGTGACGGCGCTACTGTTATTGAGTACGCGCGAGACGGTCGCCACCGACACGCCAGCCTGACGGGCAACATCACGAATCGTTATCATGCAGCAGTTCCACAGAGGAAGAATAAGGCATCACGCCGGGTTGAACACCGGCGCTATTTTGTCAGGGGCGGGAGGCAGGCAGCGTGAATTGCGTCACATCAATGAAAACGGTTACATACAATTCTGCAACCTTTGTGATGGCGGTCATTATCTGGCGTTGTCAGTAACCGCTGGTTTACCGGCGGCCAGCAGCGTCAGGCGCCGCCATAGCCACTCCAGCGGACCCTGGGCGAAGTAATGTAACCAGATGAGTGAAAACAGAATGTTAATCAGCCATACCGCGGGTACCATCATCACCAGCTGCAGGCGAGTGAAGTGCATGAACAGCCCAAAGCGATAGAACAGCGTGGTACAGATCAGGGTCTGTAGCAGGTAATTGGTTAACGCCATGCGGCCAACGCACTGAATCGCATAGCTAATACGCCAGCGACTAATCCGCGACCAGTAACCGAGACAAAGCGCGGCATAGCCCAGGCTGATCAGCGGGCTGGCCAAATCGCGCGGGGTTTGCAGATAAAAGCCGGTCCAGCGAAACTCCCAATGTAACAGCCATTGCGCCGCGACCCCGGCCACCGCAATCGATAGCCCCATTGTCAGCAGCAGCGCTGCCGCCTGACGGTAATGCTGCGCTGAAAATTCGCCCGTCAGCCAGCCGCTGCGTAGCAGTGCGCCGCCAATCATCATCAGGCCGGCCAGCTGCCAGCCGTACTGCGCTGCCAGCGCCATCAGACCTGACGAGAGATGGTCGAGCCGGTTACTCACCGCTTCCCAGCCGCCGGTCAGTTTCCAGTATTGTTCATATTGCAGATCGGCCGCGCCCGGCAGCCAGGATCGGGTCGCCTGATGATCGGAAATCGATCCGAACACCAGCAATACGCCACAGCCCACCAGATAGAGCAGAATACCGGTGTTCATCAGGCTGCGGGTCGAAGGCACATCCCGCAACACTCGCCACACCACCAGGCCGATGATGCCGTAATCCAGCAGGATATCGCCTTCCCACAGCAACACGCCGTGCAGGAAACCGATAAACACCAGCAGCGTCAGGCGTGCCGTCAGCCAGCGACTGCCGCGCGGCAGCTGCATTTGCAGGCCCGCACCAAACAGCAGCGCAAACAGGGTCAGGAATTTGAGTTGTGCCAGCGCGTCAGAAACCGCCCATGTCCAGGCGTCGGACAGCGTGACGCTGCCCTGCCAGGCAGGATTCAGGTAGGCGGCTGACGGCAGACCGAAACCGACAATATTAAGCAGCAGGATGCCGAGAATGGCACATCCACGTATGAAATCCAGCGCAAGATAGCGTTGCATGCGGCACCCTGAATTGACGATGCGGGCCGCTGAGTGCGCCCGCCGTTGACTCAACTATGGCGTACCGCGCGCAGAAATTCCTGGCGGGTGTTTTGACTGGACTTGAACAGACCACCCAGCGAGGTGGTCGTGGTGGCGCTGGTGGCATCTTTGACGCCGCGCGCTTTTACGCAGTAGTGCACCGCGTCAATCGATACCGCGACGTTGTTGGTACCCAGCAGCGTTTGCAGCGCGACCAGTACCTGCTGCGTCAGACGCTCCTGCACCTGCGGGCGCTGGGCAAAGAACTGCACGATGCGGTTAATCTTCGACAGACCAATCACCGTATCTTTCGGGATGTAAGCGACGGTCGCTTTGCCGTCGATGATCACGAAGTGATGTTCACAGGTGCTGGTCAGGGTGATATCACGCACGGTCACCATCTCATCAACCTTCATTTTGTTTTCAATGACGGTGATTTTTGGGAAGTTGGCGTAGTCGAGACCGGAGAACACCTCATCAACGTACATTTTGGCAATGCGGTGCGGGGTTTCGATCAGGCTGTCATCCTGCAGATCGAGATTCAGCAGCTGCATAATTTCGGTCATGTGGCCTGCAATCAGGCTCTTACGCGTTTCGTCATCGAGGTCGCGCGTCGGTGCACGTAACGGCGTTTCCAGGCCACGCGCTAACAGCGCTTCATGGACCAGGGCAGCTTCCTGACTTAAGGTGCTCATCGTACTCTTCTCCGGCTGGTGTTGCGCCCGCCGGTTAATACCAGCGGGCCCTGTTACTGAGCGCGTATTGTGAAACTTTCTTTGCGGGGAATCCAGCAATCAATCAGATTGGTGATCAACCCGCATCAGGCTGCACGTCGCCAGACCAGCAGGCCGGCCCATACCAGACTGGCTCCGGCTACCCACAACGCCGGTTCCAGCCGGTGCAGCAGCGCAGTGGACAGAAACGACAGCAGCGGGCCGACCAGCTGCCCGACCGCATAACCGGTGGTCAGTAAACCGGCCATGTAACGCAAATGCTGCGGCGCCAGTTCACGCGCATAGAGCAGCGACAGCTGCACCACGCTGAGAAAGCCACCACCGACCAGCAGCGCGCCGATCAACAAGCCACTGAAGCCCGGCAACAGCGCTGCCGCCAGTACGCCCAGCGCCTGCGCCCACAGCACCAGCGCCAGCCGTGCATGGCTGCTGCCCCAGCGCCGCGTCATAATGCCAATCACAATCCCGACCATCGCCGCTCCGCCGAATATCGGCCAGACGAACTGCGCGAATGCCCCATCAGGAAAGCGTGCCGCCGCCATCTGCGACAGAAAGGTGGCAGGCAAAATGTAGCCGAAGCCCGCCAGGCTGTAGCTCAGCACCAGCCGTTTCAGATTGCGGTTCAGCACCAGCGGTTCAGGTGCCTGATCCGGACGATGCAATTCGCCCCGACGCGGCAGATTACGGCTAATCAGCGCAATCAGCAGCAGCGCCAGCACGCCGTAAGCGGCCCATGCCAGCGACGCTGATACCTGGAAGCTGTGTAGTACCACTGCCAGTAGCCCGCTGACAAAAATACCGCAGCCGGGACCGGCAAACACCGCCGCCGATAAGCCGGCCCGGCCATGCCGGTGCAGCTGCTCATTGCTCCAGGCGGCCACCAGCACCATCGCCCAGCCGCTGGCCCAGCCAATCAGGAAGCGAATCGCCCCATGCAGCCAGGGACCGCTGACGCAGGCCGAGAGCAGCGTCAGGATCACCGCTCCCCAGACGCCAGCCAGTAACCGCAGTTCTACCCGGCGGTGTGCGCGCATCGCATCGAAGGAACCACACAGGTAACCGAGGTAGTTTAACGCCGCCACCAGGCTGGCACTGGTCAGCGTCAGCTGGTGCTCCTGAATCATCAGCGGTACCTGTGGCGTAAAGGCGAATCGCCCGATGCCCATCGCCACAAATAAGGTTAAAAATGCGCTAAGCGCGACGCGTACCGCCATTGCTGAACTCCTGTCGTGATGGCCTGGGATCTTTTCTGACTTGCTTACAGCATGCAGGATGTTTAAACTCACGGAAAGTGAATAATATTAACCAAGTTGTTTACGGGAAGAGAAGATATGGATTTAGTTCAGCTACGTATGTTCTGTTCCGTCGCCGAAAGCGGTTCGCTGGCGCGCGCGGCAGAACAGCTGCATCGCGTGCCCTCTAATCTGACCACGCGGCTGCGTCAACTGGAAGAAGAGTTAGGCGTTGATCTGTTTATTCGTGAGAAGCAACGCATTCGCCTGTCGCCAATGGGTCATAATTTCCTCAATTATGCGCAACGTATCCTGGCGCTGAGCGACGAAGCGATGAGCATGACCCGCACCGGCGAACCGGCCGGTAACTTCGCGCTCGGCTCCATGGAGAGCACTGCCGCCACGCGGCTGCCCGGCCTGCTGGCAGCCTATCACCAGCGGTTTCCGAAAGTGGCGCTGTCGCTGATCACCGGCACTTCTGGCGAGATTATCGATCGGGTGCGTGAAGGCACCTTAGCGGCAGCGCTGGTTGACGGTCCGGTTTCGCATGACGATCTCAACGGTTGTATCGCCTTTCGCGAGGAGATGGTGTTGATTACCGGTCTCGATCACGCGCCGATTAACAGCGCACGCGACGTGCAGGGTGACACGCTGTTTGCCTTTCGCAACAGCTGCTCCTATCGGGTGAAGCTGGAAACCTGGTATCGCGACAGCCAGACCGCGCCCGATAATGTGATGGAGATTCAGTCCTATCACGCCATGCTGGCCTGCGTGGCGGGCGGCGCGGGGGTAGCGATGATCCCGGCCTCGGTGCTGAAGCAGATGCCGGACCGCTCACGGGTGCAGGCGCACACGCTGCCGCCGGGCTACCGCGATACGGCAACCTGGCTGATGTGGCGACGCGACGCGTTCACCCCGAACGTTGAAGCTCTGAAGTACCTGATCATTGAACAATTTGACGATCGTCCGCTCAACGACGAACTGATCCACCCCTTAGCGGCGGCGGAATAAGCGTTCCGCGCTATGTTTAAGAGCCTGGTGAGCCAGGCGTAATTGTTGCAGGCAGCCTGAACACGGACAGCGCGGAACAACCGGAGCCTACACGGAGTACGTGAGGATTGTGAGCACTGCCCAGGTTCAGACTGGCAAATAAAATAGCCTGGTGAGCCAGGCGTAATTGTTGCAGGCAGTCTGAACACGGACAGCGCGGAACAACCGGAGCGTACACGGAGTACGTGAGGATTGTGAGCACTGCCCGGGTTCAGACTGGCAAATAAAATAGCCTGGCGGGCCAGGCTCTGAATCATCACCACCAACCGGACGCCCCTGCGCGTCACAATCTGACTGGAAGAGGGATTGCATGAATATGATCAAAACCCGTGCCGCTGTTGCCTGGGCTGCTGGCGAACCGCTGAAAATTGAAGAAGTGGATTTAATGCCGCCGCAGAAAGGTGAAGTGCTGGTACGTATCGTGGCGACCGGCGTTTGCCATACCGATGCCTATACCCTGTCCGGCACCGATCCTGAGGGCGTTTTCCCGGCGATCCTCGGCCATGAAGGTGGTGGCATCGTTGAAGCCGTCGGCGAAGGCGTCACCAGCGTCGAAGTCGGCGACCATGTGATTCCGCTCTACACGCCGGAGTGTGGCAAATGTAAATATTGCCTGTCTGGCAAAACCAACCTCTGCCAGGCGATTCGTACTACCCAGGGCAAAGGTCTGATGCCCGACGGCACCACCCGCTTCTATAAAGACGGTAAGCCGATTTTCCACTATATGGGCACCTCCACGTTCTCTGAATACACGGTGATCCCGGAAATTTCACTGGCGAAAATCAGCAAAGAAGCGCCGCTGGAAGAAGTCTGCCTGCTGGGCTGTGGCGTTACCACCGGCATGGGCGCGGTGATGAATACCGCCAAAGTGAAGGAAGGCGATACCGTGGCGATCTTCGGTCTCGGCGGCATTGGCCTGTCTGCGGTCATCGGTGCCAAAATGGCGAAAGCCGGTCGCATCATTGCCATCGACATCAACACCAGTAAGTTCGATCTGGCGCGCAAGCTGGGTGCCACCGATCTGATTAACCCGAAAGATTACGATAAGCCGATTCAGGAAGTGATCGTCGAGCTGACCGATGGCGGCGTCGATTATTCGTTTGAATGTATCGGTAACGTCAACGTGATGCGCTCCGCGCTGGAGTGTTGCCACAAGGGCTGGGGCGAATCCGTGATTATCGGCGTGGCCGGCGCGGGCGAAGAGATCTCGACCCGTCCTTTCCAGCTGGTGACCGGTCGCGTCTGGCGCGGTTCGGCGTTTGGCGGCGTTAAAGGCCGTTCACAGCTGCCCGGCATCGTGCAGGATTATCTCGACGGCAAGTTTGCGCTGAACGATTTCATCACCCACACCATGCCGCTGGAACAGATTAACGACGCCTTTGATTTGATGCACGAAGGAAAATCGATCCGCTCGGTAGTGCACTTTAACAAGTAATCAGGAGGCGTTATGGCATCCACTCTGGAGCTTCTGGAAGAACATCGCATTTTTGGCGGCTGGCAGCAGCGCTGGCGTCATCAGTCGGCGGTGCTGAACTGCCCGATGACGTTCAGCATCTATCTGCCGACCCCGCACGGCGATGCGCCACCGCCGGTGGTCTGGTTTCTGGCAGGGCTGACCTGCAATGATGAGAACTTCACCACCAAAGCCGGGGCGCAGCGGGTTGCCGCCGAACTGGGGCTGGTGCTGATCATGCCGGATACCAGCCCACGCGGCGATCGGGTGGCAAATGATGAGGGCTACGATCTCGGTCAGGGCGCGGGCTTTTATCTCAACGCCACACAGCAACCGTGGGCCAGCCATTTTCGCATGTTCGATTATCTGAGCAGTGAGCTGCCGACGCTGATCGCTGATAACTTCAAGGTCAGCGAGCGTCAGTCGATTATGGGTCATTCGATGGGTGGACATGGCGCGCTGATGCTGGCGCTGCGTCTGGGCGGCCGCTTTGCCTCGGCATCCGCCTTTGCGCCGATTGTGAATCCGATGGATGTGCCGTGGGGACAGAAAGCGTTTCAGGCTTATCTGGGCGACGATCGCGCCGCCTGGCGTGAATATGACAGCTGTCAGCTGATGGCGCAGGTCTCGCATCGGCTGCCGATGCTGATCGATCAGGGCGACAGCGATCAGTTCTTAGCCGATCAGCTGCAGCCGGAGCGGCTGGAGTCGGTGGCGCAGGAGACGGGCTTCCCGCTGACCCTGCGTATTCAGCCGGGTTACGATCACAGCTACTTCTTTATCGCCAGTTTTGTTGAAGATCACCTGCGCTTCCACGCGCAGCATCTGCTGGCTCGCTAATCTTCACCTCATCTTCCCGCGCCGGGAGGATGAGGTGCTTCTCCCTTGCTGCTGACCGCCCTCTCGCACCTGATTACACCAGCGCGTCGTGCACCAGTCCGTCGATCATCACCTGCGGCATTCCGCGACTACAGTGCTCAATCCGTCCTTCAACGCCATACACCTGAGCCAGCGTGGCCGGTGTAATCACCCGATCCGGCTGACCTTCGGCGACCAGGCTGCCCTGTTTCAGCATTAATGCATGCTGAGCGTGGCGCAACGCGATATTGATGTCGTGCACTACCACTACCGTGACCATGTTGCGCAGTGCGGTTTCGCGCCGCACCAGATCCATCACGTGGAACTGGTAATTCAGATCGAGCGCGCTAAGCGGTTCATCCAGCAGCAGTAGCGAGGGGCGACGGATCAGTGACTGCGCCAGCCCGACCAGCTGCTTCTGCCCGCCCGACAGCTGATCGAGGTAGCGCATCGCCAGATGGGCAATCCCCAGCTGTTGCAGCAGATGCATCACTTCCGCTTCGCTGTTAGCGCTGTGCAGGCCACCGGAGGCGCGTTGCGCCACAATAATCGACTCCAGCACGTGCAGATGCACCCCGGCCGGCAGCGACTGCGGCAGATAGACCACATGCTTTGCCCGCTGTGCAAACGGCTGGGTCATCAGGTTTTCGCCGTTGAGCCACATTTCGCCACGGCCTTTATTCAGGCCGGCCAGCGCCCGCAGCAGGGTCGATTTGCCGCAGCCGTTTGGCCCGAGCAGCACGGTAATCTCACCGCGCGGCAGCGGCGCGATATTCAGGTTTTCAATCACCTTGTGTTTAGGATAACCGGCGCTAAAACCGCGTAAGGTCAGACCCTGTTGCATCAGACTGTCCCCCGATGACGCAAAATAATACTCAGGAAGAACGGCACGCCAATCAGCGAAGTGACAATGCCGACCGGAATGATCACGCCGGGGATCAGGTTCTTCGAGGCGACTGACGCCAGCGACAACACCAGCGCCCCCACCAGCGCACTGGCCGGCAGATAAAAGCGGTGATCCTCACCGAACATCATACGGGCGATATGCGGTGCCACCAGGCCAATAAAGCCGATCGGGCCGACAAAGGCCACCGCCAGCGCAGAGAGAATACTGATGCGCAATAAGGTCGCCAGCCGCAGGCGGCGCACGTCAATGCCAAAGCTCACCGCGCGGTCTTCGCCTAAGCGCAGCGCCGTCAGCTTCCAGCTGCTCAGCAGCGAAAACGGCAGCAGGATGGCCAGCGCCACGGTCAGCACGCCCAGTTTCTCCCACGAGGCACGCGCCAGGCTGCCCATGGTCCAGAACACCAGACCCTGCAGCGTATCTTCGCTGGCGATAAACTGCATCATCGAGACCAGCGCATTAAAGGTGAATACCAGCGCGATACCGAACAGCACCACACCGGCTGACGACACCTGCGTCCAGCGGGTCACCGCATCCAGCATCAGGGCGGCAAACAGCGCAAACACGAAGGCGTTGGCGGAAATCAGCCACTGATCCGGGACGCCGGGAATACCGATGCCGAGAATGATTGCCAGCGCGGCACCAAAGGCTGCCGCAGACGAGACGCCAAGGGTAAACGGGCTGGCAAGCGGGTTATTCAGGATGGTCTGCATTTCTGCCCCTGCCAGGCCGAGTGACAGGCCGACCACGATCGCCATCAGCGCATACGGCAGACGAATGTCCCAGACGATAACCCGGGTTCCGGCATCGACGCTCTCCGGGCTAAGCAGGGTGTTCCACAGCGTTTGCAGTGACAGGCCCGCCGGACCGAGGGTGAAGTCGAGGATCAGAGAGGCGAGAATCGCCAGCAGCAGCACGCCAATCCACATCATGCGACGCCGCAGTACCTGATGATAGTTTTGCACGCTGTGTTCAGGCGATTCAGTGCCTGTCAGCAGCGAAGATTCTGTCGTCATGTTTAACCCTGTTGTGACTATCCGGTCAGAAAACGCAGCCACAATAGTGCAGGTGATAATAATTATCAATTCGTGAGCATAAGCGAGGCGTGAAAAAAGCAGAAAAAAGCGCGCTAACAGGCAGGATACTGACTCAGGGAAAATACGCCTTTCGCAAAGACGCCAAAGCGCCATCCGTGGCAGGCTCAGCGCGCGCGATTACGCACCTCATCCCTGAGGTGCGCCGGTAGCCGGGCCAACGCGTTGCGTTTTTGTCCCTGGCCCGCGCTGCTTTGCTACAGGCGTATGCTCCCGTCGCTTTACGTTTTACTGCGGTCATCCAAAACGACGGAAGGCACCACGCTTCAGCGCAGCATTAATCTTTATGGATCGGGAATTCCATTTCGCTGTACTTCACAAAACGGCTGCCGCGCGTCAGCTTGTAACCGAACCAGATAATCAGGAACAGCGGAATACCGATGTAGGTCGCCGCCACGCCGTACCAGTCGATGCGGTCATTGAGGAACGCCTGGTAGTTCTGACCGAGGGTAATGATCAGGCAGAGCACAAAGGCGAAGATCGGACCCAGCGGGAAGAAGCCGGAACGGTAAGGCAGCGCGTTCACGTCATGCCCTTGCGCCACATAGCCGCGACGGAAGCGGTAATGGCTGATGGCGATACCGAGCCAGGCGATAAAGCCGGTCATGCCCGAGGTGTTCAGCAGCCAGAGATACACTTCCTGGTTGCCAAATTTTGAGGTCAGGAAGCACAGCCCCGCCACCACGGTGGTGGCCCACAGTGCATTGCGCGGCACGCCGCCTTTTGACAGCCGGGCAAAAATCCGCGGCGCTTTGCCTTCGCTCGCCAGGTTGTAGAGCATGCGGGTGGAGGCATACATGCCGGAGTTACCGGCTGACAGCACCGCCGTCAGGATCACCGCATTCATCACCGCCGCCGCCGACAGCAGACCGGCATTACGGAACACCAGAGTGAACGGGCTGACGCTGATATCGTTGATATCATTGTGCAGCAGCTGCGGATCGGTATACGGCAGGATCAGGCTGATAATCAGGATGGCGAACACATAGAACAGCAGGATACGCCAGAAAATCTGCCGCACCGCCCGCGGGATGTTTTTGGCCGGATCTTCAGATTCGCCCGCCGCGATACCGATCAGCTCGGTGCCCTGGAAGGAGAATCCGACAATCATTGCCACGCCAATCATCGCCGCAAAGCCGCCGGCAAACGGTGCGTCACCGACCTGCCAGTTCTGCCAGCCTGCGTGCTCTGCACCGCGCATGATGCCGGTGATCATCAGCACGCCCACCACGATAAAGATGATCACGGTCGCTACTTTGATCAGCGAGAACCAGTATTCCGCCTCGCCAAAGCCCTTCACCGAGATGTAGTTCATCAGGAACATCAGGCAGAGGAACAGCGCACTCCAGATCCAGCCAGGCGTGTCGGGGAACCAGTAATTCATCACCAGTTGCGAGGCGACCAGGTCAACCGCAATGGTCACCGCCCAGTTGTACCAGTAGTTCCAGCCGAGCGCGAAACCAAAGCCCTCTTCAACGTACTTTGCGCCGTAGGTGGCGAACGAACCTGATACCGGCATAAATGCCGCCAGTTCACCGAGGCTGGTCATCAGAAAATAGACCATCAGTCCGATCAGGATATAGGAGAGCAGCGCGCCGCCAGGACCTGCCTGAGCAATGGTCGCGCCGGATGCGACAAACAGGCCGGTACCGATTGAACCGCCAATGGCGATCATCGTCAGATGACGCGCTTTTAACGCACGTCGTAACGCAGGTTGTTGTGTTGTATTTGAGTCATTATGCATGTGTAAACGCTACGCTGGGTAAAAATGAGGCGCGATTGTAGCAGCTAAGCCTGCGCTGTATAGCGAATGCCGCGCTGTTATAAGTTACGTTCATGATCGCGCCAGAATTATTAGTAATCACTCGCGACAATAGGATAAAAAACGCGTCAGTGCCTTCGAGATATGTTTTTGCCGGTGGTGAATGCGGTACAGAGTGCGGGTCAGACGCGGCAGCGGCAGCGCCAGTTCGACCAGCGTGCCGGCGTCCAGCAGATCGCTAATCACCCGTCGTGACAGGCAGCTGATGCCCATTCCGTGGCGCACCGCATGTTTGATCGCCTCGGAGTTGCCCAGCTCCATGCCCAGCTGAAAGGTCGGCAGATGCGACAGCAGCAGATAATCCACAATTTCACGGGTGCCGGATCCGCGTTCACGCAGGATCCACGGCGCTGCCGCCAGCGTTTCCAGCGTCACCGGCTGTTGCAGAATCGCCGCATCCGGTGCGGCAAACACCACCAGCTCATCCTCCAGCCACGGTTCGCTCACCAGTTCGGTCATGTGGCAGGGCCCTTCAATCAGCCCGACATCAACCCGGAAATCGGATACCGCATTGATCACATCCTGACTGTTGCCAACGCTCAGCTCCAGCGGCAAACCGGGAAAATCACGCCGGTAGGCCGCCATCATGCCGGGCAGCAGATAGTTGCCGATGGTGCTGCTGGCAAAGATGCGAATCGCCCCGTTGTCCTCTTTGAACAGCTGCTCAATTTCACCCGCCTGCTCCAGCAGACCCACCGCACGCGGATAGAGCAATCGCCCATGCTCATTCAGCACCAGCCGCTTGCCTACCCGATCAAACAGCTGTACCCCGAGCTGGTTTTCCAGATCGGCCAGCGCGGCGCTGACCGCCGACTGCGATAGCGCCAGCAGTTGCGATGCCTGGGTGGTCGAGCCGCTTTTTAACACTTCCGTGAACACTTCTATCTGCCGCAGCGTAATGTGCATCGGCACTCCTTAAGTCATTTATTGCCTGATGAGATAGATCACCACCGCCAGCCAGATCAGCGCAATCAGCGCAATCCCGCCAGCAATCTTTTTGCCGCGCGAACGCTGGGTTTGCGCCCGCTGGCTACTGCTGATACGCACCTCACTCGGCAGCAGGCGCAGCAGAATCATTACCCCGGAGGGAATAATCACCGCATCATCCAGTAATCCGACAAACGGGATCACATCCGGAATAAGATCGATCGGGCTGATGCCATAGGCAACCAGTCCCAGCATCGCCAGTTTGTTCCACCACGGGGTACGCGGATCGTGAAAGGCAAACCACAGCACCACCACGTCCCGTTTGATCAGCGTCGCCCATCGGCGCAGACGCGAAAATAGCATGATTGCCGCCTTATCGTTTATTCTGGTCAATTATAAATATATTATCAATTTCACTTTTAAGCCAGTCAGCGCCATGATCGGGTCTCAATCAGAGGGAGGGACCACTATGGCTGATCTGAGCATGACTAAAACCCACAATCCGATTCCGCGCTGGCTGCCTGGTTTGCTACTGACCGCGCTGATTGCCGCTGCGGCCAGCTGGCTGGCTGGCCAGCCGGCGATTGCCTCGTGGGGGCTGGGATCGCTGACGCTGGCAATTGTGCTGGGCATCATCATCGGCAACAGCGTCTACGCGCCGCTGGCCGCACGCTGTGACACCGGGGTGGTGCTGGCCAAGCAGAAACTGCTGCGGCTGGGGGTAATTCTGTTCGGCTTCCGCATTACGCTGCAACAGATTGCTGACGTCGGCGTCAGCGGTATCCTGATTGATGCGCTGACCCTGAGCAGCACCTTCTTTATTAGCTGCCTGCTGGGGATGCGCCTGCTGAAGCTGGATCGCGATACCGTCTGGCTGATTGGTGCCGGTAGCAGCATCTGTGGCGCGGCGGCGGTACTGGCGACCGAACCGGTGGTCAAAGCGGCACCGTCAAAAGTCGCGGTCGCCATCGCGACGGTAGTGCTGTTTGGTACCCTGGCGATTTTTAGCTATCCGCTGCTGTGGCCGCTGGTGCATACCCTGCTGCCTGGTGTTGATCAGGCTCAGTTCGGCGTATTTACCGGATCGACCATTCATGAAGTGGCTCAGGTGGTCGCGGCCGGACACAGTATCGGCCCGGATGCCGAGAACAGCGCGGTGATTGCCAAAATGCTGCGGGTGATGATGCTGGCCCCGTTCCTGCTGTGTCTCAGTGGCGTGCTGCGCCGCCAGAGCCCGGCGGCGACCGCATCGCGTCCGGTGACCTTCCCGTGGTTCGCGCTGCTGTTCATTGCCGTCGCGCTGTTTAACTCGCTGCACCTGCTCCCCGCTGGCCTGGTAGCGATGCTGAATCAACTGGCTGGCTTGCTGCTGGCGATGGCGATGGCTGCGCTGGGATTAACTACCCGTTTCAGCGCGTTACGTGAAGCGGGCGTGAAACCGCTGCTGCTGGGTGCCATGATCGCTGTCTGGCTGATCGTCGGTGGCGGTGCCATCAATCTGCTGGTGCAACATTTCATGGGCTAACCGCATCGGGTATCATGCCTGCTCGTCAGTGCATAGCCCCTTCAGGAGAACGGCATGAAATATATCGGCGCACACGTCAGTGCGGCAGGTGGTGTGGATCAGGCAGTCATTCGCGCCCATGAAATAGACGCCACCGCCTTCGCCTTGTTTACTAAAAATCAACGGCAGTGGAAAGCCGCCCCGCTTTCCACTGAGGTGATTGATGCCTTTCGCGCCGCCTGCGAGAAATATCACTTCAGCTCGCAGCAGATCCTGCCGCACGACAGTTTTCTGATCAACCTCGGCCACCCGGTGGCCGAGGCGCTGGAAAAATCCCGTGCCGCCTTTATTGATGAGCTGCAACGCGCCGATCAGCTCGGCCTGACGCTGCTGAACTTCCATCCGGGCAGCCACCTGCATCAGATCGATGAGCAGGCCTGCCTGAAACGCATCGCCGAATCGATCAATATCGCCCTCGACCAGAGCCGTAACGTCACAGCGGTGATTGAAAATACCGCTGGTCAGGGTAGCAACCTCGGTTTCCGCTTTGAGCATCTGGCGGAAATTATCGACCAGGTTGAGGATAAGAGCCGCGTCGGCGTCTGTCTGGATACCTGCCACGCCTTTGCCGGCGGCTATGATCTGCGTACCGAAGCGGACTGCGTCGCCACCTTTGCTGAATTTGAGCGCATTGTCGGCTTTCGCTATCTGCGCGGCATGCACCTCAACGATGCGAAAAGCACCTTTGGCAGCCGTGTCGACCGCCATCACAGCCTTGGTGAAGGCAACATCGGCAAAACCGTATTTAGCTGGATGATGAAGGATGCGCGTTTTGACGGGATTCCGTTGATTCTCGAAACCATCAACCCGGATATCTGGAAAGATGAGATTGCCTGGCTGAAGTCAGAACAGCAGGGATAAAAAAGGGAGCCTGCTGGCTTAATGCCGATCGGTTAAGGGACCGGTGATAACGCAGTCTGGTGCAGGCAGGGGCTGGCGGTCCTCGCGCCTCTGCGCGGTCCATTCACTTCATTCCTCTGCCTGACGGACCGCCGGGGATGGCACATCCTGTGCCGCCCCGCCTTTCACCCGCGTCCTGCGGGCTCTCCTGGCAGACTCATTCTGTTCAGCGCTGCGGATTGTCTGCCCCTGCCCGAACCCAGCCTGCTTAAAAGGGCACGAGAGTAGAGGCCTGAGCGCCCTGCTGCTGAAAGGGCTATCCGCAGCGCTGAGGCGTGACGCCGGGCCAGAACTCCACGCCGGGAAGCGTGGAGAGTTTGGGGCCGGCCAGGGAAGGCCGATCCCCGAACGGTTCGTCGGCACGACGTCAAAGCCGAAGGTACCGCGCAGCGGCGCGAGGACTGCCCGGCAGCAGCAGAGGCGCTCAGGCCCGCACTCCGGCACGCTCGCGTAGAAAAAAAGCTGCCACGTTTGACCGCGACAGCCTTTGCAAATTTAACCTTAACTGCCGAACATCAGTCGCGCAGGCGCCCCTTTTTTGCTTATTGCTATGCGACGCTATACTGCCTGAACCAGGCAAGTTTCCGGGCCAACGCTTTACGTTGTTCAAAAAACGCTCCCGGCGTTTTATCCCGGCGGCGCAACGCTTTACTCCAGGCGTATTCATCCATCGCTTTAACATTATTCACCGTCTGAAAAAGCAAACAGGGAGCCAGATGGCTCCCTGTTTATTTAACGTCAGCAAATCAGGCTTTCGCCAGCTGCTCTTCCGGACGTTTCAGTACCGCATAGCTCAGACCGGCAATCGCCGTACCGACCACAATCGCCACCAGATAACCGACCACCGGCGTAATCGCACCCGGGATCAGCAGGACAAACAGTCCACCGTGTGGTGCCATCAGTTTGGCCCCCACCGCCATTGAGATAGCGCCGGTGGTCGCGCCGCCGATGATGCAGCAAGGCAGAACGCGCATCGGGTCACGGGCCGCGAACGGAATCGCACCTTCAGAGATGAAGCACAGGCCCAGTACCAGCGCCGCTTTGCCCCCTTCCTGCTGACCTTTGTTGAATTTACGACGGGCAACCAGCGTCGCCAGACCCATCGCCAGCGGTGGCACCATACCGGCCGCCATAATCGCCGCCATCGGCGCATAAGTCTGTGAACTCAGCAAACCGACACCGAATGCGTAAGCCACCTTATTGACCGGGCCGCCCATATCGGTACACATCATGCCGCCCAGAATCGCGCCCAGCAGCACCGCATTAGCGGTACCCATGTTCGCCAGCCAGTGCGTCAGGCCGTTCATGATGCCGGCAACCGGTTTACCCACTACATAAATCATCAGCAGGCCGGTGATCAAACTGGCAAACAGCGGAATGATCAGTATCGGCTTCAGCGCTTCCATACTCTGCGGCAGTTTCACTTTGCCGCTGATCAGCTTCGCAGCGTAACCGGCGATGAAACCAGCGATGATCCCGCCGAGGAAACCGGCGTTAATGCTGGTGGCGATCATGCCGCCAATCAGGCCTGGGGTCAGACCCGGACGGTCAGCAATCGAGAAGGCGATAAAGCCCGCCAGTACCGGCACCATCAGCGCAAAGGCGCTGCCACCCCCGATTTGCATCAGCGCGGCAGCCAGCGTGCCCTGCTCTTTAAATGCGGTGATACCAAAGGCAAAGGAGAGCGCGATACTCAGACCGCCCGCTACCACCATCGGCAGCATGTAAGAAACACCGGTCAGCAGGTGACGATAAGCGCCTGCGCCCTCTTTCTTCTCATTCTGGTTGTCGCTGCTCTGTCCACCCGCTGCTTTATACGGTTTCGCTTCAGCAACCGCTTTATCCAGCTCCTGAGCGGTTTTCTTCAGCGCCAGGCCGGTTGAGGTGCGGTACATCGGCTTACCGGCGAATTTCGCCAGGTCGACTTCGATATCAGCCGCCACGATCACCAGATCGGCAGCTGCCACTTCTTCAGGGGTGATGGCGTTACCGGCACCGACAGAACCGCGGGTTTCAACTTTTACCCACCAGCCGCGACGGGTCGCTTCAGCCTGAATCGCCTCTGCGGCCATAAAGGTATGCGCCACGCCGGTCGGACAGGCGGTAACCGCAACCACACGTTTCTGCGCGCCAGCCTGAGCTGCCGCAGGCGCACCTGCTGGTGCCGCAACCGGCACGGCGGCCTGCCACGGTTTAGCCTCGGCTTTGGCGCGGTTGAGGAAGGTTTCTGGCTCACGGATCGCCAGCTGAACATCGCCCTGCCACAGCGGTTTGCCATTCAGCGCCGCGTCGTCCGGTACGTTTTTCCCCAGCACGATGACCTGCTCGGCCTCGGCGGGATGATCAGTCAGCGTCAGGCCAGCCGCCGCAGCGGCGGCAGCCAGGCGCTGTTGCGCCATATAAGCGGAAGCCAGTCCCAATGAAGGATCTTTTATCAGCAGCGTTTTCATTATCGCTCTCCTGCTGTCAGTTAACGGGTTGTAAGTCGACGCGCGCCATCATTGCGGCCAACTGGGTACGATCGGAAACGCCAACGTTGCTCTGGCTGACGGCCATTGCCGCCACTGCCGTGGCAAGACGCAGCGTGTGTTCACTGGATTCACGCATTAACAGGCCATAAATCAGCCCGCCGACCATCGAGTCGCCGGCACCCACGGTGCTGACCACTTCGCACACCGGCGGTTTGGCAATCCATTCACCTGAGGCGTTGACCCACAGCGCACCTTCAGCACCCAGCGAGATCACCACGTGGGCGATGCCCTGCTCACGCAGCTGGTGCGCAGCATCAATCACATCCTGCAGGGTCGGCAGTTTGCGACCGGCCCAGATTTCCAGTTCACGACGGTTGGGTTTAACCAGCCAGGGCGCGGCTTTCAGCCCGGCCACCAGCGCGTCGCGGCTGCTGTCAAAAATAATGCACGGACAATGGGTACGCAGCTCGGTCATCCAGCGGGTAAAGGCGTCAGGATCGACGCCTTCCGGCAGGCTGCCGCTGACGCAGACCATATCGAACTGGCCCAGCCAGGTGAGTGAGTCGCTGGTAAAGCGATCCCAGTCCTGACCGTTGACCTGAAAACCAGAGAAGTTCAGGTCAGTGACATCGCCGGTCTGCTCAGTCAGTTTGACGTTGATTCGGGTACGGCCCGGCACCACCTGAAAACGGTTAGCAATGCCCAGCTCGCTGAACAGCTGTTGAAAGCCATCCTGGTTCTCTTTGCCGAGGAAGCCGCCGACGGTGACGTCGATGCCCAGATCCTTCAGCACTTTCGCAACGTTAATACCTTTGCCCGCCGCGTGCAGACCGGTGGTTTTCACCAGATTGACTTCGCCGCGTTCAATTTCAGGGGTATAGCCCACCAGGTCATACGCCGGATTCAGCGTGATAGTAGCGACACGTCTGCTCATGCTGCCCCCTCGCCAAGTCCGCTGGTGATTGCTTCTTCTATGGCATTCAGCGCCTGTTGTGCATCTTCACCGCTGGCGGTAAAGCGCAGGCGATGGCCTTTCTTCACGCCGAGCGCCACCACTTTCATCAGGCTGCGGCCGTTAGCGGGTTTGCCGCTGCCATCGAGGTTGGTGACGGTAATGTCGCTGTTGAACTGCTTGATCACGCTGACCAGCGCGGTGCCCGGACGGGCATGCAGACCGTGTTCGTTACGGATGGTGAACTCGGCGGTCAGCACCTCGGCCTGCTCGTCAACTTCACTGGTGAGCAGCGCATAGACGCCTGCGGCATCGGCTTTCAGCAGACGGTCTGCTTTGCCTTGCTGCAACAGGGCGCTGAGGTAACCCAGCACCTCCAGCGGACGTTCATCGACGGCGGCGACGCTGATTAACAGCGCAGCGGATTCGCCCTGATGGTCAAACGGATGGGCCGCCCGGCTAACGGCGACGCCGCTGCGCAGGTTGCCGAGGCTGCTGTCGCTCAGCCAGATCCCCTGCCCGAGACTCAGCGGCGCGTTAGAGACCACGTCAGCGACGTAGCTGGCATCAACCACGCCCGCTGACTGCAGCCGACCGGCGTTCATCGCCTGTAAGGTGATCAGGTCGCTGGCGGCGACATTCAGGGTAATTAATGAGGTGTCGAAGCTGAATTCGGCGGCCTGTTTCTCGCCCATCAGCAACGCACGGAGATCTTCAGCAGAGGCGGTTTTGAGCTGTTCAGCGATGCTGTCATCGCTCAGAACGTGGGTTAACTGACGCAGCAGCGCCAGATGCTCATCCGATTTGGCGGCAATCCCGATCGCCACATAGGCAGTCTGATCGTCACCCCAGCTGATGCCCTGTGGAAACTGGAACACCTGGACGCCGGTTTTCAGCACCAGATCGCGGGTATCGGTGGTGCCGTGCGGAATCGCGATGCCGTTGCCAAGAAAGGTGGAGGTTTGCTGCTCACGCGCCAGCATACCGTTGACGTAGCCTTCGGACACATTACCGGCAGCGGTCAGCGCTGCGGCAACCTGGCGAATGGCCTCTTCTTTGTTCTGGGCGCTGGCTCCGGTATGGATGGCCTGCAATTCGAGCTGGAACATAATTCTCCTCGCTTGCTGAGATTGAATCGTTTCAGCCAGTGGGGAAATTATTACGCCATCTGTCGCAAAACAGGTGGCGTGGTCACCGCTGAAACGTTTCAAGGATTGTGGTACAGCACCTTTCAGCAGGCAAGAAAATGCGCAAACGGCGTAGCAGATTTTTGATGTTACGCACATTTCATCGACATTTTAAGATTTTGCTGCCTGCCAGCTGAC
Organism: Pantoea sp. PGP6; assembly: GCF_053474785.1. Taxonomy (NCBI): domain Bacteria; kingdom Pseudomonadati; phylum Pseudomonadota; class Gammaproteobacteria; order Enterobacterales; family Erwiniaceae; genus Pantoea; species Pantoea sp. PGP6. The sequence goes on along the minus strand of NZ_JBQBMA010000001.1, from coordinate 1,492,036 downwards.
GCGGTTGCTGTAAGCCTGGGATAAACTTAGTCAGCATTTCAGCAACGTCAGCGCGTCAGGGCGCGGTGTCCGCTTCCAGCTGCAACAGATAGATCATCGCCTGCTGGCGCGAATCGCCGCACATGCTGTGCGACGGCTGCAGGCCGGCACAGACCGCGGGACGCAGGTCAGAGCCAAACAGTTTGCAGCGTAAGGCGTCGTCGAGCTGAACGCAGGGCGTGTTGGCGGGTTTGCCGTTGGGCATGCCGGGAATCGGCGAAGAGATGGAGGGCGCCGTACAACAGGCACCGCAGTGGCTACGGCATTGCATGCTGCGCTCCAGCAGAGAAAGTCGCGGCGACAATAGCAGTCCGCCGCCACAATTACCACGTCTGCCGCCGCCCGGGCTAAAATTTCATTCTCGCCATATTGCCAGTTTTCACCGGCGCGAGTAACGTGGCGCGCACTTCACTTCAGAGATAGCGAGAACAGCAATGCCAAAAGCGAATGAAATCAAAAAAGGAATGGCCGTTACCCACAACGGAAAACTGCTGCTGGTTAAAGATATTGATGTCCAGAGCCCAAGCGCACGCGGTGCCGCCACCCTGTATAAGATGCGCTTCACCGATGTACGCACCGGTATGAAGGTCGAAGAACGCTTCAAGGGCGATGAGATTATTGATGCGATTTCGCTCAGCCGCCGCAGCGTCACCTTTTCTTATATAGACGGTGACGAGTATGTCTTTATGGATGACGAAGATTACACCCCTTACAGCTTCAAAAAAGAGCAGATCGAAGAGGAACTGCTGTTCATTCCTGAAGGCGGCATTCCGGGCATTCAGGTGCTGACGATGGAAGGACAGGTGCTGGCGCTGGAGCTGCCACAGACCGTCGACATGGAAATTGTCGATACGTCGCCTGGCATCAAAGGTGCCTCGGCCAGCGCCCGCACCAAACCGGCAGGCATGAGTACCGGCCTGGTGGTTCAGGTACCTGAGTACCTCAGTAACGGCGACCGCATCCGCATTCATGTCGCTGAACGCCGTTATATGGGCCGTGCCGACTAACCGCACTTCCTGAACGTTGCCGTGGCGCTGACTGTTATAAAGTAACATCTTCCACGGCAAATACTGACAGGAGCCTGATTGATGACGCGGGTAAATCTGATAACCGGATTTCTGGGCAGCGGCAAAACTACGCTGTTATGCCATCTGCTGGCCGCAAAGCCCGCTAACGAACAGTGGGCGGTGCTGGTGAATGAATTTGGTGAGATTGGGGTCGATGGCGCGCTGCTGGCCGATCGCGGTGCCATCCTGAAAGAGATCCCCGGCGGCTGCATGTGCTGCGTCAATGGCCTGCCGATGCAGATCGGGCTGAACCGGCTGTTGCAGAACAAGCCCGATCGGCTGCTGATTGAGCCGACCGGGCTGGGCCATCCGCGCCAGTTGCTGCAGCTGTTAAGTTCGCCGACCTACCACGCCTGGCTACAACTCAACGCCACCCTCACCCTGCTGGATGCGCGCCAGCTTGCCGATCCGCGGGTCGTCGCCAATGAAAATTTCCGCGATCAGCTGGCGGCGGCTGACATTATTATCGGCAACAAGCAGGATCGCTGGCAGCCGGAAGATCATCAGCGCCTGGCGGACTGGCAGCGTGATGCGCTGGATCAGCGTCCTTTTATCGCCACCGAATTTGGTCAGATTCCGCTGGCGCTGCTCGATACGCCGCGCGGTCAGCCGCGTGAGCTGCCGGTGCCACAGCATCATCACCCAGCCGCCGTACCGACCAGTGGCGTAGCGGTCATGCGGCTTGATCATCCGGCGCGCTGGCGTCGGGCGCTGAATCAGGGACAGGACTACAGCGCCTGTGGCTGGCTGTTCGACGCCGAAACGCAGTTTGACCGGGCGGCGCTGCTGGAATGGGTGCGCCAGGCGCCGGGCGATCGAATTAAAGGGGTAATGCATATTGAGGCAGGATCGCTGACGATTAATCGTCAGGGCGACGATCTGCAAATTGAAACGCGATCGCAGCCGCCCGCCGACAGCCGTATTGAGATCATTGATTCGCAGCAGGCTGACTGGAATAGACTACAATCGGCGTTGTTGAAGTGCCGTTTACGCTGACAAGGGTATTGTCGGCGGTTATTTTTTTAATCATGAGTTTAACTATGCGCGTAACTCGCCTTATTACCATCCTGCTGCTTAATGCATTGGGTGTGGTGCTATTCCTGTCGTGGTATCTGCCGCCTGAACATGGTTTCTGGTTCGGTATCGATAAAGCGATTTTCTTTGGCTTTAATAGTCAGATGATCATTCACTCCGGCTTTGCGCTGCTGGTGGCGATCACCAACTATCGTGGTTTTGATGCCGTCTCGCTGCTGGCGATGGGCCTGCTCTATCTGTCGATCTGGCGCGGTGAAACCCCGCAGGCGCGGCGTCGTATGCTGGCTATCGGCATCACCATGCTATTAACCGCGGTGGTCCTTAACCAGCTCGGTCACCTGCTGCCGGTGAAACACTCCAGCCCGACGCTGTTCTTCGAAAACGTACATCGGGTCAGTGAGCTGACCGGTATTCCGGCTAAGGATGCATCGAAAGACAGTTTCCCTGGCGACCACGGCATGATGCTGATGATCTTCGCCTGCTTTATCTGGCGTTATTTTGGCTTCGGTCGTTTTTTAATTGCGGCGGCGATTGTGGTTATTTTCTCGCTGCCTCGCGTTATGGCTGGCGCGCACTGGTTCACCGATATTGCCGTGGGTTCACTGTCGGTAGTATTAGTCGGATTAAGCTGGTGGTTATTAACCCCGGCCAGTGATGCGCTGGTAAATTGGTTTTATCGCAAATTACCGGGCAAATATAAGCCGCTAAGCTGAATGATAAGCGCGGGCGTAATAATGGCGTTATTCTTAACCGCCCGCGCTTATAAAAAAAGCCAGTACATTATTAGCATGCTAATTAAATCCATTAAAAGAAAAGGTTATGACCGGCTTGATTGGTTAAATTACCGCCACTTCTGATTGTCCATAAAGAAAATTCCCAAACAGCAGGCTATAGGCGGAATTAGCGCCCTTTTCACCCCCTGCTCTCACCATCATTTCCCCACAATTGTTGCTAAAGTAGTCAGTGTGTTAAGGTTTGATTTCACATCAGAAAAACCTATAAGAATTTAACGGAAAGCACTCGCCACGGCGTCTGTAATCGGTTAACCTCAGTCGCTGTGGGGTAACAGCAGCAGCAAATTCGCTTTTTTTTACAGTAAAAATGTGTCCATTAACACATTTTAGTAATTAAGGAATTGTCTTAGTCTGTTTCGCTTATTAATCTCCCTGTTTTGTCATCTGGCTGGCGACAATCTTGTCGTAAGGACATCGAAGGAAAACCCGAATAATGGTCAAGTCTCAACCAATACTGAGATATATCTGGCGAATCGTGCCTGCAGTGGCACTGGCAACTCTCCTCTCAGCTTGTAGCAGTACCCATAACGGTCAAAACGCGAATAACGAGAATCATGAAGTTAACAACCACAATGGTTTTTTACTTCAGGCGTCTCAGGATGAGTTTGAAGAAATGGTGCGTAACGTTGACGTTAAGTCACGCATCATGGATCAATACGCTGTCTGGAAAGGCGTGCGCTATCGCCTGGGTGGCGATACCAAACGCGGTATCGATTGTTCCGCCTTTGTACAACGCACCTTCCGCGATCAATTTGGCTTAGAACTGCCGCGTTCTACCTCAGAGCAGCAGGGCACCGGTAAAGAGATTTCACGCACTAAACTGCGTCCTGGCGATCTGGTACTGTTCCGCGCCGGCTCCACTGGCCGTCATGTTGGCATCTATCTCGGTAATGATAACTTCGTTCACGCTTCCACCAGCAGTGGTGTGATGATCTCCAACCTGAACGACGATTACTGGAAAAAGCGTTATCGTGAAGGGCGACGCGTATTAAGTCGTAACCCGACCTGATTACCGACTTTGATCTCCTTCTCAGCCAGAGAATATGAAACGCTGCTTACGCAGCGTTTTTTTTCGTCTGTTGCCATTGCCCGCCTCAGACTGATGGCTTAAAAACCATTGCCTTTCAGAAGAATAACGAGACATTCCCCGCCTTCTCGTTATATTCTCGGTCGCTTACACCGAAGCAGTCGTGCGCAATAACATAATAATAATTTTATCAGAGGAAGCACCTCATGCCACTGTCGGGGGCGCTGATGCGCCATGCAACCTATCCTCGTCGAATCGCATGGAGTAGCGCGATGGTCGGCTGCCTGTTCTTTTTACTCTTTACAGCGCTGTCGTTTAACCATCTCTGGCATAAGCGCGATCGACAGCACCAGCAATTAGTAGAGAATAGTCGAACGGCCCTGCAGCAAACGCTCTCTTCTCTGATTAACAGCACGCTCAGCCCTCTGCTTCCGTTTACGCAAACTCCCTGCCAGACCATCAACCGTGAACTGACCTCACGCGCCGCTTTTGCCGGTAATCTGCGCGCCATTCTGCTGATTAATGACGGTAACGCGTTTTGCTCCTCTGCCACCGGCAGCTTTAGCCTGCCGCTCAGCGTTATTGCGCCGCAGAGTGATACGACGCGCGACATCGATCTGCAACTGATGCGCGGCACGCCGCTGCAGCCCAATAAACCGGCGCTGGCGCTGTGGATCAGGAATCCCGGCAGCGTTCAGTCCGGGGTGTTCGCCACCCTCAATATCACACTGAATCCCTATCTGTTACTGGCGTCGCGCCAGCCGGAGATTACCGGCATGGCGCTGGTGGCGCAGCGCACGGCGTTAACCAGCTGGCAGCCCGGCGTGGTGGAAAACCACGGGCTGCCACCGCCATTACTGAAGCAGTCCCTGGCCGGTTACCCGCTGCAGTTAGTGTTATATGGCTCGACCCTGTCGCTCAGCGATTATCAAAATATTCTGTTAAGCAGCCTGCTGCTCTCCCTGCTGGTGACCGGCGGCTGCTGGCTGCTGCTGTCAGCCTATCAGCGCCCCGGAAAAGATCTGATACAGGGGATGAAGCGTGGCGAGTTTCATATTGAGTATCAGCCGCTGGTGACCTCACATGATGGTCAGCCCTACGGCATGGAAGCGCTACTGCGCTGGACTCACCCGACCGAGGGGCCGATCCCGCCGGATGTATTTATCAGCTACGCCGAAGCGCAAAACCTGATTATTCCGCTGACCCGCCATCTGTTCCAGCTGGTGGCGCGTGATGCCCACCTGCTCTGTCACACCATTCCCCGCCATGCCAGCCTCAGCCTGAATATTTCTCCGCTGCACCTGGCGGATAGCTGTTTTCGTCAGGACGTGCTGCGCTGGCTCGACACCATGCCGGCGGCCCACTTCACTTACGTATTTGAAATCACCGAGCGTGCGATGGTGCGCGATGAGAATGTCGGCGAACTGTTTGACTGGCTGCATCAGCAGCAGATTAATATTGCGATTGATGATTTCGGCACCGGACACAGCGCGCTGATCTATCTGGAGCGCTACGCGTTTGATTACCTTAAAATCGATCGCGGTTTTGTGCAGAGCATCGGGACCGATACCCTGACCTCACCGGTGCTGGATACGGTGTTGCAGCTGGCGAAAAAGCTCAATCTGAAAAGCGTGGCGGAAGGCGTCGAAACCGGAGAGCAGGCCGCCTGGCTGATCAATCGTGGCGTGACGCATCTGCAGGGTTACATTTTTAGCCGTCCGCTGCGTCCTGAAACGCTGATAGACTATTTTCAGCGTCACAATGCCTGACGCGCGGAATCGAAAAAATCACAGGAGAGCGTAAACGTGGTGCTGCTTCGTGCTGGATTATTATTGCTGTGCGGCGTCCTGAGCGGCCCGCTGCTGGCCGCCAGCATTCAACAGAGCTTTGCCTTTACGCAGGCCGGCGAAGCGAAATATCCGCCGGACTTCAGCCATTATGATTATGCCGATCCGCAGGCACCCAAAGGCGGCAGCATCACCATGGCGGTGGTCGGTACCTACGACAACTTTAACCGCTATGCCTCTCGCGGTAATCCGGGCATCTACACTGAAGCCTTGTATGACGGGCTCTATACCAGCTCGGATGATGAGCCCGGCAGCTACTATCCGCTGATTGCCCACTCTGCCCGCTACGCCAGCGACTTTAGCTGGATCGAAGTCCGCCTTAAACCGCAGGCCCGCTTCCAGGATGGCAGCCCAATCACCGCTCAGGACGTGGCCTTTTCCTTTGGCAAATTTATGACTGAAGGGGTGCCGCAGTTTCGCGTCGCCTATCGCGGCGTGACCGTAAAAGCGCTGGATCGGCTGACGGTGCGAATTGATGCGCAGCAGCCGGACAAAGATCGGATGCTGGGATTACTGACGCTGCCGGTGCTGGCTGAAAAATTCTGGCACGATAAGAAGTTCAACGAACCCCTGAGTTCGCCGCCGCTGTCGAGCGGCCCTTATCGCATCACTAAATGGAAGCTCGGCCAGTTCATTGAATACAGCCGGGTAAAAGATTACTGGGCAGCCGATCTGCCGGTTAACCGCGGACGGTTTAATTTTGATCGTATCCGCTACGACTATTATCTGGATGACAACGTGGCGTTTGAGGCTTTTAAAGCGGGCGCGTTCGATTTACGGGAGGAAACCTCCGCCAAAAAATGGGCCACCCAGTATCGCGGCCGCCATTTCGACGATCGCAGCATAGTGAAAGAGACGTTGCCCAATCAGGCCGCGATTGATACCCGCTGGCTGGCGTTTAACAATCAAAAACCGCTGTTTCACGATCGCCGGGTCCGCCAGGCGCTGACGCTGGCGTTTGATTTTGAGTGGATGAACAAGGCGCTGTTCTATGGTGCTTATCAGCGCGCCAGCAGCTATTTCCAGAATACCGGGTTTGCCGCCAGCGGTGTGCCCGATGCGCAGCAGCAGGCATTGCTGGCTCCGTGGCGGGCGCAGTTGCCGCCTGAACTGTTCACCCAGCCTTATCACCCGCCCGTTACCGACGGCAGCGGTTACGATCGCGCCCGTCTGCTTCAGGCGTTTTCCTTGCTGAAACAGGCGGGCTGGCAGATTAACCATCGCCGATTGGTGAACCAGAAAACCGGTCAGCCGTTTAGCGTCGAACTGCTGTTACGCAGCGGTACCAGTACGGAATGGGCGCTTCCGCTGCAGCACAATCTGGCGCGGCTCGGTATCACCCTGACTCTGCGCCAGGTGGACAGTTCACAGTATCTGCGGCGGCTGCGTGAGGGCGACTATGACATGATCGCCACCGCCTATTCTGCTATGCCGATCCCTTCCTCCAGCCTGCAGATTTACTGGCAGTCGGACTACATCGCCTCGTCGTGGAATACCGCGCGGGTTAAAGATCCGCTGGTCGACCATTTCGTCAAACAGATTGTGGCACATCAGGGCGATCTCCCTGCCCTTCGGCCGCTGGCACAGGTACTGGATCGCATTCTGATGTGGAATGCCTATATGATTCCGATGTGGTACAACGCAGAGCAACGGCTGGCGTACTGGGATAAGTTTTCCCATCCGGCCGGCAAACCGGCTTACAGCCTCGGGCTGGAAAACTGGTGGTATGACGTGAACAAAGCTGCCCGGCTGCCGGCCAGCAAACGCTAAGGAGTGGACCGTTGGCAACTTACTTTCTGCGCAGGCTGTTGCTGATTATTCCCACTCTGTGGGCGATCATCACCCTTAACTTTTTTATCGTACAGATTGCACCGGGCGGTCCGGTCGATCAGGCGCTGGCCAATATCCAGTTCGGTCAGACCACGGGTCTGGCGGGCGGCGGTGCCGACAGCGCGGGGTCCCGCGCCAGCCTGAATGCACTTAACCCGGCGGATAATCAGTATCGCGGCGCGCGCGGGCTGGATCCCGAAGTGATTGCGGAGATTAAGCAGCGCTACGGCTTTGATAAGCCGATCTGGCAACGCTATGGCGAAATGCTGTGGGACTATGCCCGCTTTGATTTTGGCGACAGCCTGTTCCGCAGCGCCTCGGTGCTTCAGCTGGTTAAAGAGAGTTTACCGGTGTCGATCAGTCTGGGTCTGTGGAGCACGCTGATTATCTATCTGGTGTCGATCCCGCTTGGCATCCGTAAAGCGGTACGCAACGGCAGCGCTTTTGATATCTGGAGCAGCACCTTCATCATTATTGGCTACTCGATTCCGGCCTTTCTGTTCGGCATCATGTTAATCGTGCTGTTTGCCGGCGGCAGCTATCTCGACTGGTTCCCGCTGCGCGGCCTCACCTCACCGCAGCATGACAGCCTGCCCTGGTACGGTCAGGTGCTCGACTATTTCTGGCACATCGCACTGCCGGTGCTGGCAACGGTGATTGGCGGCTTTGCTACCCTGACCATGCTGACAAAAAACGCCTTTCTGGATGAGATCCGTAAACTGTACGTGGTCACCGCCCGCGCCAAAGGGGTGCCGGAGCGCCGCATTCTGTATCATCACGTGTTCCGCAACGCGATGCTGCTGGTGATTGCCAGCTTCCCCGCCACCTTTATCAGCATGTTCTTCACCAGTTCAGTGCTGATCGAAGTGATATTTTCACTTAACGGCCTCGGATTGCTCGGCTATGACGCGACCCTGCAGCGCGACTACCCGGTGATGTTTGGTACGCTCTATATTTTCACCCTGATCGGCCTGTTGATGAATGTTCTCAGCGACTTAACCTATACGCTGGTCGATCCCCGTATTGATTTCGAGGGCCGCTGATGCGCTTATCTCCCCTGAATCAGCAGCGCTGGCAGCGCTTTCGCCATAACCGACGCGGTTACTGGTCGTTGTGGATCTTCCTGTTTATTTTCCTGCTGTCGCTGGCTGCCGAGCTGATCGCCAACGACAAGCCGCTGCTGGTGCATTATCAGCAGCGCTGGTATTTGCCGGTGCTGTTTGACTACAGCGAGACCGATTACGGCGGCGTGCTGGCAACCGCCGCCGATTATCAGGACCCCTGGCTGCGGCAGCGGATAGATCAGCAAGGCTGGGCGATCTGGGCGCCGATCCGCTTCAGTGACAGCACCATCAATTTTGCTACCCAGGTGCCCTTCCCTTCCCCGCCTTCGGCGCAGAACTGGCTGGGCACCGACGCAACCGGCGGTGATGTGATGGCGCGCCTGCTGTACGGCACGCGTATTTCACTGCTATTTGGCCTGCTGCTGACGCTGTTTTCCAGCGTGATCGGCATGGTGGTCGGCGCGGTGCAGGGCTATTTCGGCGGCAGGGTTGATCTGATTGGACAACGGCTGATTGAAGTCTGGTCCGGCATGCCGTCGCTGTTTCTGCTGATTTTGCTCTCCAGCGTGATTCAGCCTGGTTTCTGGTGGCTGCTGCTGGTGACGGTGACCTTTGGCTGGATGAGCCTGGTCAGCGTGGTGCGGGCCGAGTTCCTGCGCACCCGCAACTTCGACTATATCCGTGCGGCACAGGCGCTGGGCGTTAGTGACAGCCGGATTATGCTGCGCCACATGCTGCCGAATGCGATGGTGGCCACCCTGACCTTTCTGCCGTTTATTTTGTGTGGATCGATTACCACGCTGACCTCGCTCGATTTCCTCGGCTTCGGCTTGCCGCTCGGTTCGCCCTCGCTGGGGGAACTGCTGCTGCAGGGTAAAAATAATCTGCAGGCGCCGTGGCTCGGCCTGGCGGGCTTTTTCTCACTGGCGATCCTGTTATCGCTGCTGATTTTTATCGGCGAAGCGGTACGTGACGCCTTCGATCCGGGCAAAGGAGTCTGAATGGCTGCGCCACTGCTTGCTATCAACCATCTTTCGGTCGCCTTTCGTCAGGGCGAGCAGCTGCATCGGGTGGTGGATGAGGTTTCATTACGCGTTGAGGCCGGTGAAACGCTGGCGCTGGTGGGCGAATCGGGTTCCGGCAAAAGTGTCACCGCCCTGTCAGTGATGCGGCTGCTGCCTCCCTCGACGGTCGCCTGGCCAGGTGGGGAGATCCTGTTCAACGGTGAGGATCTGTTGCGCGCCAGTGAGCAGCGGCTGCGCGGCATTCGCGGCAATCAGATCGCGATGATCTTTCAGGAGCCGATGGTGTCGCTGAACCCGCTGCATACCGTGGAGAAGCAGCTGTACGAAGTGCTGTCGCTGCATCGCGGTATGCGGCCTGCGGCAGCGCGCGGCGAAATTCTCAGCGTGCTGGATCGGGTCGGGATCCGCCAGCCCGCCGCCCGGCTCCACGATTTTCCGCATCAGCTGTCGGGCGGCGAACGTCAGCGGGTGATGATCGCTATGGCGCTGTTAACCCGGCCAGCGCTGCTGATAGCTGATGAGCCGACCACCGCGCTGGATGTGACGGTGCAGGCACAGATTCTGACCCTGCTGCGCGAGCTGCAACGCGAATTCAATATGGGGATGCTGTTTATCACTCATAACCTGAATATTGTGCGTCAGCTGGCGGATAGTGTCAGCGTGATGCGTCAGGGAAAGGTGGTTGAGCAGAATCGCTGTCGGACGCTGCTCAGTCAGCCGCAGCATCCCTACACCCAACAGCTGCTGGCGGCAGAGCCGGAAGGCAGGCCATTGCCGCTGCCCGCCGATGCGCCGGTGATCCTGCGGGTCGATCAGCTTCGGGTCAGCTTCCCGTTGCGCCGTGGCCTGTTCCGCCGCCAGGTGGGTGAAAAACGGGCGCTCTCTGCGCTGAGCTTTACGCTGCGGCGCGGCGAAAGTCTCGGGCTGGTGGGCGAATCCGGTTCAGGTAAAAGCACCACCGGCCTGGCGCTGCTGCGGCTGATTGAGGCCGGCGGCGAGGTCTGGTTTGACGACCAGCCGCTGCATCAACTGTCACGGCGGCAATTGCTGCCGCTGAGTCGGCGCATTCAGGTGGTGTTTCAGGATCCGAACTCTTCGCTCAATCCGCGGATGACGGTGCAACAGATTATCGCCGAAGGGCTGGCGGTGCATCAGCCCGAGCTGACGGCACAACAGCAGGAACAGCGGGTTATCGCGGTGATGCAGGAGGTTGGGCTGGATGTGGAGAGCCGTCATCGTTATCCGGCTGAATTCTCCGGCGGTCAGCGGCAACGCATCGCCATCGCCCGGGCGCTGATCCTTGAACCGGAGATGCTGGTGCTGGATGAGCCGACTTCGTCGCTGGATCGCACGGTACAGAAACAGATCCTGACGCTGTTGCGTCGGTTACAGCAGCAGCGTCAGCTGAGCTATCTGTTTATCAGTCACGATCTTGAGGTGGTGCGCGCCCTGTGCCACCAGCTTATCGTGCTGCGTCAGGGGGAAGTGGTGGAACAGGGAGAGTGTGAAACGCTGTTTGCCTCGCCCGCGGCGGAATACACCCGCGAACTGCTGCGCTCAGCGCAACTTAGCGAGGGATAAAGGTTTCGGCAATCGCCACGCCCTGATTTTTCAGGCAGCAGTTGGTGGCACTTTCGTCGCGGCGCTGGATAAACAGGCAAGGCTGCCCTTCGCACTCGGCGACTTTACAGTCGACCTGGATGTCAGCCAGCACCTCTTTCAGCTGCTGCAGGATCTCCCAGGCCGGAATGCCGTCGTGGCTGATTAACCGCAGCGCGATAAAATCCTGATCGTCCAGCGTGGTGTCATCCGCTTCGATGGCACTGTGATGATCGCTGGTCCAGCGAAAGCGCTGTGGTAAGCGATGCACAATCGAAAGTTGCAGCATAATTATCAATGTCCCCAGGAGTTTTACTTCGCCATCCCCTCAGTGGCTGACGCCCGCTATGCCAGCATCAGTGTCCGGACGTCAAGGCCCGGCTTCTCATTTCCCACTAAAGCGAATCGCTGAATTTATTTTTTGCGAGTGGTATCGCAATTCAGGCTATATGTACCGCGTTCGGCAGCACTTAACAATCATTTTAGACGCAATGTGGTTACTTTATTAGCTAAATATTTTCACAATATAGAAACAAAGTGGCGCAACAGATCGGGCCGCGCGGGATAACCGGGACGGCCTGATCGATTGAACGCGCTTAATGTGTGGCGTGACGGGGACGGGAAGCGTAGAAGAACAGCAGCAGAGAGAGCGTGGCGCACAGGGCAATAGTGCCAACCATCGGCCAGGCACTGTTAAAACTGACCAGCGACAGCAGCGCGCCGACAAACGCACCCACGCCGAAGCGCAGCGTGCCGGCCAGCGAGGAGGCGGTACCCGCCATATGCGGGAACTCATCAAGGATTACCGCCATCGCGTTCGATGAGACCATCGACACGCAGCCGATAAACATCGCCACTCCCATCACCAGCGGCAAAAAGCCGAGATCAAAGGCGCTGACGATCAGCAGCCAGATGCCCATGCAGAACTGAATCAACAGACCCAGACGGAACATCGCCACCGGGCCAAAACGGCGCACTGCCCGGCTGTTAATCAGGGTTAAGATGAACAGAAACACCACGTTAAGGCCGAAGTAATAGCCAAAGTTTTGCGGTGAAACGTGGTTCAGCTCGATATAGACAAAGGGGCCGGCGTTGAGAAAGGTAAACAGCCCGGCAAACGAAAATCCGCTCGACAGCATGTAGCTGAAGGCGCGTTTGTGCCGGAACAGGATCACGAAATTTCCCAGCGTGGTGCGCAGATGGAAACGCTGTCGCTGCTCGGGTTTCAGGGTTTCCCGAATCTGCGTGGTAACCAGCACGGTGGTGACCACCGCCGCCGCCGACAGCGCCCAGAAAATGGCGTGCCAGTTCCAGATCAACAGCAGCCAGCCGCCAATAATCGGAGCCAGCAGCGGCGCAATGGTGGTAATCAGCATCACGAACGACATCATGCGCGAGAAATCCTCTTTCGAGTAACTGTCACGCATCAGGGCATTGATCACCACGCTGGCGGCGGCGGCCGATAATCCATGCAGAAAACGCATGGCGATAAGCTGATCGATGGTCTGCGACAGCGCACACGCTGCGGCAGCAACGGCAAAAATCAGCGTGCCGAGGGCAATCACCGGCTTGCGGCCGTAGCTGTCGGCCAGCGGGCCGTAAATCAACTGGCCGATGGCGAACCCGAGGATGTAGAGGTTGAGCGTCATCTGCACGCTGCCGGCAGAAACGCCAAACTCATGCGCAATTTGCGGCATCGCCGGCAGATACATGTCAATCGACAGTGGCATCAACATCGCTAACAGACCGAGGATTACCACCAATCCTACCGGCGAATTCTTTTCCTTGCGCACAGCCTCTCCTGCCCTTGCTGATTAAACCGATCGGCCGCTGCGCGCTTGCAGTCAGCCTGCTCTGTTATTTTGCCTGCAGCTCTTTCGGCACGCCGATACTGGCGATCTCTTCGGCGGTCAACGGCCGGTATTCACCCGGTTCCAGATCTGTATCCAGCGAAATATCACCGATTCGCTCGCGATGCAGGCCCACGACCCGATTACCGACGGCAGCAAACATCCGTTTCACCTGATGGTAACGCCCTTCGCTCAGGGTCAGCAGTACCTCTGTTGGGGTAATCACCTCCAGCTGCGCCGGTTTAGTCAGGCTTTTTTCATTGTGCAGCTGCACGCCGGCCGTAAACTGCGCGGCGGTATCGTCGCTGACCGGCGACTCCAGCGTCACCCGATAGGTTTTTTCGCAGTGATGGCGCGGCGAGGTAATGCGGTGTGACCACTGGCCGTCATCCGTCAGCAGCACCAGCCCGGTGGTATCAATGTCGAGACGACCGGCGGCGTGCAGTTTGAATGCCATCGGCTCTTCGATAAAATAGATAATGGTCGGATGATCGGGGTCGTCGGTTGAACAGACGTAACCCTGCGGCTTATTCAGCATGAAGTAGCGTGGCCCGGTCTGCATCTGCAGTACGTTGCCGTCATATTCGACCTCGTGGTCGGGCAGCAGTTTGAAGGCGGTGTCGCGCACCACTTCACCGTTGACGGTGACACGCTGGCCACGGATCTCGCGATGGGCGATGGCACGGCTGATTTCCAGTTGCTGAGAGATGAATTTGTCGAGTCGCATGAATTCGTTTTGCCTGTTACTGCGGAGGGAACCTGAAACGGCCTGGTTAACCGTTGAAAATGTACGGGAAGTATAGCGTGATCCGCGCCCGCCTGACAGCGCGTTTACCGCGCTTTCGTGGCATAATTACCCTCAGTTTGCCAAAAGTGATAGCCATGTCTTTTACCTTACGCCCCTATCAACAGGACGCGGTCAATGCCACCGTTGCGCATTTCCGTCGTCATCACCACCCTGCGGTTATTGTGCTGCCGACCGGTGCCGGAAAAAGTCTGGTGATTGCCGAGCTGGCCCGGCTGGCACGCGGCCGGGTGCTGGTGCTGGCGCACGTGAAAGAACTGGTAGCGCAGAATCACAGTAAATATCAGGCCTACGGGCTGGAAGCCGATATCTTTGCCGCCGGCCTGCAGCGAAAAGAGAGTCAGCGTAAAGTGGTGTTTGGTAGCGTGCAGTCGGTCGCCCGCAACCTGGACCAGTTCGACAGCGCCTTTTCACTGGTGATTGTCGATGAGTGCCACCGCATTGGCGATGACAAAGAGAGCCAGTATCAGCAGATTTTTAACCATCTGCGGCAGCACAATCCGCAGTTGCGGTTGCTCGGCCTGACCGCCACCCCGTTCCGGCTCGGTAAGGGCTGGATTTACCAGTTTCACTACCACGGCATGGTTCGCGGCGATGAAAAGGCGCTGTTTCGTGACTGTATTTACGAGCTGCCGCTGCGCTACATGATTAAACATCAGTTTCTGGTGCCGCCGGAGCGGCTCGATATGCCGGTGGTGCAGTATGATTTCAGCCGCCTGACGGCACAGTCCAACGGCCTGTTCAGTGAAGCCGATCTCAACCGCGAACTGAAACAGCAGCAGCGCGTTACGCCGCATATCATCCGTCAGATTGTCGAGTTCGCAGAAGATCGACACGGCGTGATGATATTTGCCTCTACGGTCGAGCACGCGCGTGAAATTCTGCAACTGTTACCCGACAACAGCGCCCTGATATCAGCGGAGACCCCGGCCAAAGAGCGCGATGCGCTGATTGTGGCGTTTAAGGCGCAGCAGCTGAAGTTTCTGGTTAACGTGGCGGTGCTGACGACCGGTTTTGATGCGCCACACGTTGATCTGATCGCCATTCTGCGCCCGACCGAATCGGTCAGCCTGTATCAGCAGATTGTGGGCCGCGGCCTGCGGCTGTCGCCGGGCAAAACCGATTGCCTGATCCTTGATTACGCCGGTAACCCGCACGACCTGTTTACCCCGGAAGTGGGCGCGCCCAAAGGTGCCAGTGATAATCAGCCGGTACAGGTGTTCTGCCCTGCCTGCGGCTTTGCCAATACCTTCTGGGGCAAAGCCACCGCCGACGGCATGGTGATTGAGCATTTTGGCCGCCGCTGTCAGGGTGTGCTGGAAGATGACGACGGTGAGCGCGAGCAGTGCGACTTCCGCTTCCGCTTCAAAAGCTGCCCCGACTGCGGTGCAGAAAATGATATCGCCGCCCGACGCTGTCACCAGTGCGACAAAATTCTGGTCGATCCGGACGACATGCTGAAGGCCGCGCTGAAATTAAAAGATGCGCTGGTGCTGCGCTGCGGCGGAATGACGCTGGAACAGGGCCGCGATGCCAAAGGTGAATGGCTGAAAGCGACCTATTACGATGAGGAAGGCACCAGCGTCAGCGAACGTTTCCGCCTGCAGACGCCAGCCCAGCGCAAGGCGTTTGAGCAGCTGTTTATGCGCCCACACCAGCGTGCGCCGGGCGTGCCGCTTGGCTGGCAAACCGCGGCCGACGTGCTGACGCTGCAGCCGTTACTGCGCCATCCCGATTTTGTGGTAGCGCGGGCCAAAGGCCAGTTCTGGCAGATCCGCGAGAAGATGTTTGACTATCAGGGGCGCTTCCGTCGCGCCAATGAGCTGCGCTAATGAGCGCTATCGGGTCCGGCTAACCGGATACCGAACCCGGCTGGCGGGTATATCGTTTGCTACCACCTGGCATAACGGCTATACTGCCGCCCGCTTTTGCATGTGCATCAGCGGTATTGAATAACCTGCCTGTTACTGGGTCGCCTGTAGCAGGAATTAAATAAAGAGATATATTAATGCTCACTATCAATGCAGTAGAACGTAAAGAGCAGGGTAAGGGTGCGAGCCGCCGCCTGCGTACAGCAAACCGTTTCCCGGCCATCATCTACGGTGGTTCTGAAGCGGCTGTTGCCATCGACCTGGATCACGACTCCGTAATGAACCTGCAAGCTAAGCCAGGTTTCTACGACGAAGTGCTGACCCTGTCTGTTGACGGTAAAGAAACCAAAGTGAAAGTTCAGGCTGTTCAGCGTCACCCGTTCAAGCCAAAACTGTTTCACATCGACTTCGTTCGCGCTTAATCGCGAGCTTCGTTGAAAGCAGAAGGGCCGGTTGCGAAACCGGCCCTTTTCTTTTGGCGCTGCCAGGTGAAAACGGTGGCGCGCAGGTAAAGCCGGGCTCAGCCCGGCTTTTTTATTTGCTGCTGGTCCGGCGCTGAAGCTGATCGCGCAGGTTCGGCGGCGTGCCTTTGATGGTCAGGGTATCGGTGGCCGGATCCCAGAAAATGCGCTCACCTAACAGCATTGCATCAAAATTCAGCGTCAGTCCCCCGCCGCTGCCGGCAAATTTGGTTAACTGCCGCAGCGTGCTGCGGTCGGCCGGGAAACTCTCTTCCAGCTCGTAACCCTGTTCCTGGGTAAACGTCTGGAAGGTTTTTTCGCCCAGCGGCGGCAGCTCGCCCGACAGATCTTCCAGCGCAATTTCTTCACCCGCCTGCAACTGCTCGTTGCAGTAGCTGTAGACCTGCTGACGGTAGTTCTGACGCTCCTGCTTATCGAGATTCGACTCGCTGCAGTAATCATCCACCGCCTGTAACAGACCGCGGTTCTGCGCTTTGGTGTCTAAGCCCACCTCAGCACCGAGGAAATCCATAAAGAAGTCAGCCACTTTACGTCCGACGCGGCCACGCAGGAAGGTCAGGTAACGGGTTGATTCCGGGTTAGTTTCCCATTCGGTCAGGTCGATACGCGCCACAATATCGGCATGATTAATGTCGAGATAATGGGTACTGCTGATGTCCATCTGCTCGTTAACCCGCATGCTCGACTGGCTGTTGAGCACCGCAATCAGCAGATAATCCACGGCCAGATAGCGATAGTGAACAAACAGCACCACACCGCCTTCGGCAAACGGATATTTTGCCAGCTCATCGCGCAGGCGACCGGTGGCCGCGCGGCTAAAAGCGAGAAAATCATCGTTGCCCTGGCGACAATTACGCAGCGCGTCCGCCAGTTCACTCTCTGGGGTAAACAGGCCATAGGCTTTGCTTTTCGCGCTGTAAACCCGGTGCAGCTCCTCCACCATGGCGTTAACCGTGTTGGTGGCGGGTAACAGCGAATCGCGTAGCACCAGTTCAAGCTGGTTTTCATCGCGTTTAATTAACTGATGCAGGGCAATCTGGTCGATATCCAGACTCATGGTAGACTCTCCTTTTAGCACAGGCGCGTATTCAAACACCGCCGGCATCGGCTTTCAACTCAATGCGTAAAGCGAACAGTGCGCTTTCGATAAAATTGCGGAAAAAAGGTCGCTGTTCCGGTAATATATCGCCTTTTGAAATGAGCTCAGATAACGATATGCCACAATCTTCCCGTTACAGTGATGAACGCGTGGAACAACTCCTCGCGGAAATGGCCCAAATCCTGCAAAAGGACAAAGCCCCGACCGATCTCTCCCTGATGGTACTGGGAAACATGGTGACCAACCTGATAAACAGCGATGTCGCCCCTGCGCAACGTCGTTCACTGGCCCGATCTTTCGCTGATGCCTTGCAGGCGTCGGTACGTGACGATAACGCCCATTAATTTGCTGATTTGATCTCATAATATGGTAACCAACCGGCAGCGCTACCGCGAAAAAGTCTCCCAGATGATCAGTTGGGGGCACTGGTTTGCTCTGTTTAACATCCTTTTCGCGCTGATTTTAGGCAGTCGCTACCTGTTGGTCGCTGACTGGCCTTCTTCGCTGGCGGGGCGTATCTACGCCTATAGCAGCTGGGTTGGCCACTTCAGTTTTATCGTCTTTGCCGCCTATCTGCTGATCATCTTCCCGCTAACCTTTGTGGTGATGTCGCAACGGCTGTTGCGGGTGATCTCGGCGGTGGTCGCCACCGCCGGGCTGACGCTGGTGATGGTCGACAGTGCGGTATTCAGCCGCTTCCACCTGCACCTCAATCCGGTGGTGTGGGAGCTGGTGATCAACCCCGACCAGAGCGAGATGGCACGTGACTGGCAGCTGATGTTTATCAGCGTGCCACTGATCTTCCTGGTCCAGATGCTGTTTGCCACCTGGAGCTGGCAGAAGCTGCGCAGCCTCAATCGCCGTTCATTTGGTAAACCGGTTGCTGCGCTGTTTATCAGCGCCTTCTTTGCCAGCCATCTGATGTATATCTGGGCCGATGCCAACTTCTATCGCCCGATCACCATGCAGCGCGCTAACCTGCCGCTCTCCTATCCGATGACCGCCCGTCGCTTCCTTGAGCGACACGGCTTACTGGATGCGCAGGAGTATCAGCGCCGTCTGGTACAGCAAGGCGATCCGGAAGCGGTGTCGGTTGAATACCCGCTGAGTGAGATTACCTTCCGCGACGCCGGGACCCGCAATAACCTGCTGGTGCTGACCGTCGATGGCCTGAACAACGCCACGCTGGCAAAAGCACTGCCTCAGCTGAATCAGTTTGCCAGTGAAAATGTGCGCTTTACCCAGCACTACAGCGCCGGTGATACGCCGGAAAAAGGGCTGTTTGGCCTGTTTTACGGTATCTCTTCCAGCTACATGAACGGAATACTGGCGTCCCGCACGCCGTCCGCCCTGCTTGGTGCGCTCAGCACCCAGGGCTATCAGTTTGGCCTGTTCTCGTCAGAAGGGTTTAATCCCCCACTCTATCGCCAGGCGCTGCTGACCGACTACTCGTTGCCTGCCAGCAACAGTCAGCCGAATGCCAGCACCGTCACCCAGTGGCAGAACTGGCTGGACAGACAGCACGATGCCAGCAATCCGTGGTTCTCGTGGGTGGCGCTGAATGGCCCGAACGTCACCGGTGACAACGCGAAAGCACGTCAGCGCAGCTATCTGCGTCAGGCACCGGCGGTTGATGAGCAGATTAGCGCGGTGCTTAACACGCTGCAGGCGCGTGATTTGCTGAAAAATACCGTGGTGGTGATTACCGCCCAGCGTGGACTGGCGCTGGAAGGGAATCCTGACAGCGCCGGTAATCGCGAAACCCTGCAGGTGCCGCTGGTGATTCACTGGCCAGATACCCCTGCGCAAACGGTGGATCGTCTTTCTGACCATCAGGATGTGATGGCAACGCTGATGCAGCGCCTGCTGCATGTCCGCACCAACCCGGTTAACTATTCACAGGGTGAAGATCTGTTTGCCGCGCGCCGTCGTCACGACTGGGTTGCCAGCAGCGAAGAGAACAAGCTGGTGATTACCACGCCGCAGGTTACGCTGGTGTTGAACAATAACGGCAGCTACCGTGCCTATGATGCGCAGGGCAAGGCGTTAAAAGATCATAAACCGGAGCTGGCGTTGCTGTTACAGGTGCTGACGGAAGAGAAGCGATTTATCGCTAACTGATTAATAATGAGGCAAATAGTTGGCTGGCGTCTTGCATTCATGGCGAGAACCAGTAGACTGATTGTCCAGAGTTCGGCACGTAGCGCAGCCTGGTAGCGCACGGTCATGGGGTGTCCGGGGTCGGAGGTTCAAATCCTCTCGTGCCGACCAAATTCTCCCAACGTTTTGTCTTGTAATGTCCAGAGAAATCTATAAGAAACAGTAGGTTGTTGAAACCTGCTTTTTTCTTTTGTCTAGTGAAATCCTGATTGATACTGTGGAATCCACCTGATTCAGGCATACCCATGGGCATACGTTTCTAAGACTGCTTTTTGATATGCCTAAGCCTTCCAGGGAACAGAATGGAGACTGCTTATGGCAACACAGACCAAGTCCCTAAAGAATACAGAAGTGAAGAACGTCAAAGCTGCTGGACGATCACTGGTTCTTTATGACGGGACGATCTGGAACTGCAGGTACTCACGGAGACTCAAAACTCTGGCGGTTTCGTTATTACCAACCCTTCACCCGTAAACGGGCCATGCTCAGCTTCGGTTCATACCCTTCCGCTTCGCTTTCTGAAGCCTGCCAAATCGTGAATCAGCCCGCGCTCTTCTCAGCAAAGACGTCGAGCCTCAAGAGCACAAAATGGCAGAGCGACTTCGTCAGAAGAATGTGAGTGAAAGTACGTTTGAAAAATTTGCAGCTGAGTGGTCTAAGACCAAAGAGGCAGCCGGATTAGCAACTCACACTCTTAACGATATCTGGCGTTCAATGAGTAAATATGTGTTCCCACATATTGGCTCTATACCTATTTCAAGCATTACTGCCCAACAATTCATTGGATCCCTAAACCCAACTCATGCAGCAGGAAGACTCGAAACTGTTAAAAGGCTAAGTCAGCATATTAATGAGGTTATGGATTACGCTTTGAACTCTGGCTTAGTCACTTGAAACCCAGCGGCAAAAATCGGTAAGACATTCATAAGCCAAAAGTAAAACACCGCCCCGCTCTCTTACCTGAACAGCTACCTCTGCTTATGAAGAATCTCGCATTTGCGAGTATTGGAAGACAGACGCGTTGTCTCCTCGAATGGCAGCTCCTTACAATGACATGACCGGCAGAAGCGGCGATGACTCGCTGGGATGAGATCAACTTCGAGACAAAGGAATGGCATATTCCTGCTGGGCGCATGAAAATGAAACGCATGCATATTGTTCCGCTGTCTGAACAGGCATTTGCTGTGCTAGAAGTTATGAAGCCAATCAGCCAGCATAGACCACACGTTTTTCCCGGTTACCGCAATCCCCTGGAACCAATGAACAGTCAGACGGCAAACATGGCGCTGAAACGTATGGGCTTCAAAGATATCCTTGTTGCGCATGGTATGAGATCCATAGCCTCAACTGTTCTCAACGAGAAGGGATTTCAACCTGACGTCATTGAAGCAGCACTGGCTCACATTGATACCAATGAGGTCAGGAGAGCTTATAACCGTTCTCAGTATCTTGATAAACGAAGAGAAATGATGGCTTGGTGGGTTAGGCATGTTGAACAATCAGCAAGTGGCAACTATAGCTTTTCATCAGGATTGGAAAATGATTCAGTAAATCATTACCATGACGTGAAACTATGAAAAGTATTTGCATCTACTATTATACTCAACTAAAAGAGTAGCAACTAAACCTTAAGATCCAAAGACCGTGACTAAGCCTAATAATTTAAAAAGGAAATAGCCTAATGATTTATCAATGTTATTCATGCAGTAAGACATCTTTTGAAATTATTTGCCCATGGTGTTCTGGCGGAGTTCCAACGCCAACAAAATCATGGGGTACAAAAACACACATCCCCATAACCTCAGAAGAAATGATACCTCTTAACCCTTCTTTTTATCCAGAATTTCAATATCAGTCAAAAGGAGTTATAAAAGACCTGTTCGGGAAAAAGAAAGAGCAATCCCAACTCAATAGTCTACTTCAAAATGTTCTAGATAAATATGCAACGTTTAAGGATCCTTACTTCACAAATTTTATTTACACGACAAAATTTTCACATGATAAGCGTTCAGAGAATAATCTGACAGAAGATAAAAGTACCTACTCTGATTTTGTTTTGTTTCGCGAAGTACTTGTTCGGAAGGGCTTTGATGAGTTAGAAGAGCTGCCAATGCTTTTGGACAAGCTTTTACTTACCACATCATTCAACGCTTTATATAGTGGATTTGCGAATGAGATCAAAAGGCATATCAAACCTACACTCACAGAATCTTTAAAATCATGGATTGAAGAAGCAGGAACAACCTTTAGAGCAGATCTCTCTTTATTTCTATATTATGTCTGGAACAATAAAATAACCTTCTCTGCATTAGATTTCAATGAGAATGCTCAAAACACTCCAGGCACACCATTAATATCGATTGATAATGTTAGAAAATATATATCAATCTGTGAAACTATATACTTTGACATTTTAGTCGAAAGATTGGCTACACGCCTTGAGCACTTCAATCCCGATAAATATGTTAATATGTACTCAGTGGATTCAATGAATGGTTTTGAATTTGAAAACTTCTTAGTCAAAATTTTCCAGACTCTTGGGTATGATGTTAAAGAAACCAAGAGAACCCAAGATCAAGGTGCAGATCTATTTGTCACTCGCTTTGACAAAAATATTGTTATCCAGGCAAAAAACTACTCTGGCTCAGTTGGTAATTCAGCAGTACAACAAGCTATCTCCGCTAAGGCATTTTACTCATGTGACGAAGCAATGGTTATTACGAACTCATATTTTACCAATTCGGCTAAAGAACTTGCAGAATCAGCAAAAGTACGTTTAATTGACAGAAATGAATTACAAAAATATTTAGAAGACTATAATCAAAAAATAATAGAAGAATTTAAATGATTTTAAATCTTCAAACATTAAAAAATCGTCACTGTTAATTATGTATTGCGTTCTGATTTAAATCAGTGAAGATAGATTGCCTAGATCAATAACATCTAAATTTAGTCGTGCGAGAACAAAATGAATAGAGTTAATCAGATAGTTAGCATTCTTAGTAAAATGGAATCACATACTCCATTTGCGTTGATAAAATCCAAGAAAAAAACCTCAATAAAAATACAAAACTACTCTTTGCTTGGATGCCTTCTATGCCTTCTGCTGTTGGGGGCACTAATTATTCTATGCTTAACTTTTAATATTGATAAAAAGAGCGTAGAAATTTACGCTTTATTGCTACTTATAATGAATCATATCTTTGGAATTATATGCTTATCAACACCTATAGTCGCTGATATGAAATTCTTCTTTAATATGCGGAAGGAAGTTTTAAACGACTTTCAAATAGAAATCAATCACGATGAGAAGAATGTTGAACAACTCGATCACTATTCTATTCCCGAGTTGGAATATGCAACATATTGGTTAAATCTTAAAATTGAACGATTTAAAGCACGTATATCAGATTTCTTTGGTACTAAAACTGCCATTATATCTATTTTAGGATTATCATACTCTGCTGTACAATCTCTGGGTGGATTTGAAAAAATAGGCAATATTTTATTTAAAGGATTATTCGACTCTGATGTTGCTAATATAATTTCGATATTAGGTTTGTTTTTTCTTCTTGGGATTTCCCTTGGAGCCATTGTAATGAAAAAGATCATCAATCATTTTGAATACTTAAAAAACATTCTAGCACTGGCAAAACAGCGAAAAAAGAGTTCTCCTAACAAAATACATCGGTCAGAGTAATGAATCATTATATCTTTAAACCTCAATTAAAATTTAATAGCAGGAGAGTATCTAGAAGGATATCCAGGATAAAGACTATCATTCAGGAAACAATTGAAGTGTAGTGGCATAGTAAATTTGGCCACTTTAGCCCCGAGTTTCGCCTCAAAGCTGCTCAGCTTGTACTCGATCAGCACTACACCGTTGCCGCCGCTGCCACTGCGATGAATGTCGGCAAATCCACGATGGACAAATGGGTTCGACAACTGAAAGATGAGCGAGCGGGAAAATCACCCATAGCTTCACCCATGACACCTGAGCAGATTGAGATACGTGAGCTAAAGAAAAGAGTTCAACGCGTTGAAATGGAAAGAGATATATTAAAAAAGGCTACCGCGCTCCTGATGTCAGACTCCCTGAACAGTTCTCATTAGTTGAGAAACTCAGGGCGCGGTTTCCCGTTGCCGTTGTGTGCAATGTGTTTGGGGTTCATCGCAGCAGCTATAAATACTGGCGGCAACCAAAAAAGCCTGATGCCACGCGAGTGACATTACTCAGTCTTGTTCGTGAAAGTTATCGCGAAAGTAACGGCTCCGCAGGCGCACGTAATATTGCAGCGATGGTCACGAACAAAGGTGTAAAACTTAGCCGCTGGCGGGCAACAAAGCTGATGAAAGAGCTTCGTCTCATCAGTTGTCAGCAGCCTGGCCATAGGTATAAGAAGGTGTCTAAGGAACACGTTGAGATCCCCAATTATCCGGAACGCCAGTTTGCTGTAACCGAGCCTAATCAGGTCTGGTGCGGTGATGTGACTTATATCTGGACGGGTAAACGCTGGGCTTATCTGGCCGTAGTGCTTGATCTTTTTTCCCGTAAACCGGTTGGCTGGGCTATGTCATTTTTCCCGGATTCTGCACTGACAGTTAAAGCGCTGTCCATGGCCTGGGAAGCGCGAGGAAAGCCGGCTAATTTACTGTATCACCCGGATCAAGGCAGCCACTATACCAGCAGGAATTTCAGACAATTACTGTGGAGATATCAGATAAAGCAAAGCCTGAGTCGCCGGGGAAATTGCTGGGATAACAGCCCAATGGAACGGTTCTTCAGAAGCCTGAAAACAGAGTGGGTACCGGATAATGGCTACGCGAATTTTAGCCAGGCCAGCACGGCAATAACGAATTACATCACAGGATATTACAGCCAGCTCAGACCCCATCAATATAATGGTGGTTTGACGCCGAATGAATCAGAAAGATTGTTCTGGAAAAACTCTAAAGCCGTGGCCAGTTTTTGTTGACCACTACAATACTGACTGATTCAAATCCAAAAGACACTGCAGGGTTCCTGTTCATGTGGACATTACCTGCATTCTTCTTACTCCTTACGGCATATGTGTCGTACACACACAAAAGAGCAAACGCCTCAACTATCGACCTGCTGAACGTCAATGACAACAGATTGTGGAGCAATGAATTTCAGGACAGCAAAATGACCATTGATACGAATCGTGAGCTTATGACGCTTGAAGCTGGTAAGCGCAAGAAAGCTTACAAGTTTAGTGACGTCAAAGGCTGGCGATATCACTTAGCCGTTGGAGGTGAAATCGTAGCTTTTCGATTTAGTCGGTATGGCAGGAGCTAAAGGTCAAAACAACCCTACCCGCCTTAAAAATTCCGAAAACTCAGGGTTCTTTATCCAAGTAAAAGATATTGAATGCCCGGAATGGCAGATCAAATTTCACCCCCGTAAAAGCCGGTTTCACCATGAACGCGGGATCCGTGATACGGAAATGCAATTAAAGCAGTGGCGTGAAATTTTTGATCAGACACTCAACAAAACCACAGCAACACAATAATTATCAATATCAAATAAAGGATTAAGAAATGAATAAAATTTCAACAGTTGTAGTCCTGTCTTTGTCAGTTTTGGGCTTTGTTGAATAAATAAGATTTCTTGCGAACGACCCTGTAGCTGGCTGGATTTTCAGGCAATACGCACGCTTTCTGGCATCCCAGCCTTTGTCATCCTGTTCAACGCACGCACCATGGCCATAGCTTCCGCTACCTGACCATCGTAGTCACGCAGCGTCAGTGAATCTCCCAACAACTGCTTCATTCTGTACATTGCCGTTTCCGCTATCGAGCGACGGTTATATTCCGTTGTCCATTTCCACCGTGCATTGCTTCCGCTCAGCCGCTGATTAGCAACGGCACGGTTGCGGTCTGCGTACTCACCGGGCCAGTAACCTGCTCCTTTTCGGGGAGGAATAAGCGCGCTGATTTTTTTGCGGCGCAGTTCATCGTGACAGAGCCGGGTATCGTAAGCCCCGTCTGCCGCGGCTGCCCTGATTTTTCTGTGAGTCTGCCGGATAAGGCCCGGGAAGGCTTCTGAGTCCGTGACGTTATTCAGCGACAGGTCTGCACAGACAACTTCATGTGTGTTGCTGTCAACAGCAAGATGCAACTTTCGCCAGATACGACGGCGCTCTTTGCCGTGCTTTCTGACTTTCCATTCGCCTTCACCAAAGACCTTCAGCCCGGTGGAATCAATCACCAGGTGTGCGATTTCACCCCGGGTGGACGTTTTGAAACTGACATTAACCGACTTTGCCCGCTTACTGACACTGGTGTAATCCGGGCAGCGCAACGGAACGTTCATCAGGGCAAAAATGGAATCAATAAAACCCTGCGCAGCCCGCAGGGTCAGCCGGAATACGCGTTTAATCACCAGAACGGTGGTGATGGCGAGATCAGAATAGCGCTGGGGCCTTCCTCGTGATGAAGGCGTTGCCGACTCATACCAGGCCTGAATCGCCTCATCATCCAGCCAGAAAGTGAGGGAGCCACGGTTGATGAGAGCTTTGTTGTAGGTGGACCAGTTGGTGATTCTGAACTTTTGCTTTGCCACGGAATGGTCTGTGTTGTCGGGAGGATGCGTGATCTGATCCTTCAACTCAGCAAAAGTTCGATTTATTCAACAAAGCCTCAGTTTTGCTCACTGGTTGCGACAGCAAACCCTCTTCTTCCGAAATCCAGAAAGCTATGCAGGACAACATTGACCATACAAACCAGCAAGCCAAGCAACGTTTCGGTGAGAACAGCAAAGACATGCTCACGACTCTGAACAAAGCTGAGAAGGTTTCCTGTAAGGAATCAGAGGCCAAAGGTACATACCTCTGCAAAGTAAATACCGATATAACACTATCCTTCATGGGCGAAAAGCAAACCGTAGCTGAATTCAAATTTACGAAGAGTGATGGAAACTGGAAAGTATCACCTTAATTGAATCCAATAATTAACAAGCTCATTTTTCAACGAAATTTCAAAGCACATATTTTATGCGCAAGTGTTAGCACCAGGAAACCATTCAAAAAAAACCAGAAGCCTTTCAAAGGTCTGTTCGGTTTGTATAGGGCTTAGGTAATGATTTACAATCATACTATCGTAAGACAAATGAATGACGCTTATTATGAAAAAAATGCAAATCGAAGAAATTCTTGTAAAAGAGGGATTTACACCAAAAGAAGTCTCTGTGATACGTCAGCATGCTGAGAAAGACGGTTATCCTTATCCCTGGCTCCTTTCACAGTTAAAGAAAAGATTCATAGTTGCAATGATATTAATAGCAATCCTTCTCGCAGGACTCATTTATACCATTCGCAGTGGTACACAAGAAAACATTGTATCTTATTCGATAACTCTGTTAGCAGGCTTCACAATTCTGTATACTTTTATTCCTTTGAAGCCTGCATACAAAGCATTTAATTTTTTGAGAAAACACTCTCATGTTTTATAAAATCGCTAATGAATATTTTCATTTATTTAATCGAAGAATCGCACTACCTCTTCCCCCTACAGCAATACATTCACCACTAAAGACATCTATATAATATTTAATTGGATTAGGCATGTTTTCCATCATCCATGGAAGATCTTCAGAAAATTTCAAATCTGAGGTTGAAATAACCCAAACAGATTTACCATCAAAAGACGATCTAACAGCCTCATGAAAACGTTCGTCCCAACCATGACCTGTTACCCTTGCATATTCTTTGGCAATTTCAACAGCTTTATTTTCCGATATCATTGCTGAACTCCATACCAAACATTATACATCAACCCTCCAACCACTACTGGCCCCAAAAGAATACCTGCGGTTTCATGCCGCAATAATGTATATGTAATTTCGTAAGTATTTCCAAGAGGGAATTTGAAGCCTTCAATGATATATCCTCTACTCATCCCTCTGGCTCTTAATAAGCCAATAGTTTCAGCAAGTGACTCTTCCAGATATCGTAATATATATGATTTATTATATGCGCTTTGTCTCATGAAAACCCTAAGTTCTCTTAATAAATAGAACTTAGGCGCAATTGCCATGTGTACCTGTTCATGATAAAGAGTTGAAAGCATCTGCAAATATGCGTCTTCTTTCGACATTGCACCAGGATAGTAGTTGCGTCCTACTTCTACGTCCCCCCAGGGTTTTGTGCGTCCCTGAACGACGTCACTATGCTTTGTGATTTTTATCTTAGGAGTATAACGCCAGCCTCCATTGCGAGGCAGGTTCATTTTCCTTCCAATATCGCTGCTGTACCTAGGCATTTTTACTCCCCTGAAAGGAGTTTTAAATGTATCACCAGGCTTCTTCTTTAAAAGAAGTGCGAGGACAGTATTAACGCCTATCAGAGTGATCGCGTCTGCTAAATCCTTAGCAGCAACGTCAAGATCTCCTTCGCTACGAGCTGCGTTAGTCTTCGTTGCAAAATCAAACAACTTCTTAGCCGCTTCAAGCGCTACGCCTCCTACTGCTACCCAACCTACAATGAGAAGCACTAAATCAGCGATTTCACCAATCCCAAAAAAGTGCGCACCAGCCCAAACCATGATTACCCCCGCCATAGTTGCTAATGCTGAGGGGGTGACCATAGCAAGAAGCTGTTGACCTACGTCAGATGGTAAGAGCACTGCCGCTTTCGAGATGACTAGTTGTAGCCTTGACTGTATATCGCTAGGGATAACTTCCATTCTCTATCCTCAGTTATATGTTAAGCTGCCTGCAGAATAACTCTTGAATACTGCATTATCCAGTAGTTTTGTTTATCATGTTTGTTTGATCTGATTCAAGAAGAGATATCCACTTATCATTTATTTTTTAAACATTTATTAAAAGCTGACAGCATTAAAACAATGATTTAAATTAAAAACCCCACCCAATCCTCAATAATAAAAATATTAAAATCAGAGGGAAATGTAATGATAATTGATATTAAATATAAGAAGGCAAACAAAAGGCAGTCATAATAATTCTATACCATTCAATTTAGCAGTAGCCATTAAAGAATATCAGAATTTATTTGATTATAATATTCAGATACCGGAACAGAAGACATAGTGCGTTGCTGTCCGCTGAACTGACCTCAAGCCGGCACCGCACAGAACCTGTTCCGCAAAATGCGCGATGATCGCCGCCCTTGCTGAACGGCCCCCGAAATGATCATGTTGATTTTGGTTAGGGTGGTGATCACCTGAAGCTGTACAGCGCCACTTTTGTCACAGTTGCCGCTGTGGGCAGGATGCGGCACGACTACCTGGCTGGTCAGCAATAAAGCAGAAGCGGCGTGGCGTGGCGTGGCGTGGCGTGGCGTGGCGCAGGACAGTGTTCTGCTCTGCCGCATTCAGGCGCGGCAAAAACGTCACGCAAAGCGAAATAGCCGCGTTTTTGTCATCAAACGGTCACGTAGCTCGCGCTCTGAGGATTCCGATCTATACTAAAAAGCGTGTGGGTAACGATAGGAGAGTTCATGACAGTAATCGAAAAAGACGATCCAACCGAAGCACCAGAGTCCGGCGATAAGCAACAAACACCGCCAGACAAGAAGTAACCCACTAAGGCCGCGCCAGACGCGGCCTTTTCTATGGCGGTTGCCGCTAAGCTCTGTCAGATGTCGCCCGATCGCCCGGCTCATCCCGCATAACCTCCCGTTCAGCCAGACAACATCCTGCACGCTTTCAGGCAGTTACCTGTTGCAGCGAAATCCAGTCTGCCTCACAAAATAAGCACAACGCGACGCCAATTCATCAAACTGAAACAAAAATGTCACAGAAATTGCCTACTCTGGACTCCCCTGAAATTGATGGATAATTTTTATGGCGATCAAAGCGAAAAGCCTGAAGGATGCAGAAGCATTATTGCATTCAGGCATTAGCAAAGTGGAACTGGCGTACGACATTGGCAGCGACGATTTCTTTCGTCTGGCGAGCCACTGGTGCGACCGCGGCGCTCGCATCAGCAAAGGTCACCACCATTTTGTCGTTTCACTGAAAAGTTTTGCCATTCCCCCGAACGACTGATCCCTGCGGTCGGCTTGCCCCGGCTTCCTACGCCTGATTTAATGCCCTTTTGGCTTTGATTACGGCACCGCATGCGCTATCCCGACGTTCCGCTGCCGCCTCCTGCAGGCGGCTTTATCCTTTCTCAGCATCTGAGCGACAGCGATCCCTGGCTGGCGGTGAGCCGCTTTGATCCGCAACACTACAGTGATGCGCTTGCTGTTGCATGGGGACTACCGCTGCCCGA
This sequence comes from Pantoea sp. PGP6, assembly GCF_053474785.1. Classification (NCBI taxonomy): domain Bacteria; kingdom Pseudomonadati; phylum Pseudomonadota; class Gammaproteobacteria; order Enterobacterales; family Erwiniaceae; genus Pantoea; species Pantoea sp. PGP6. The sequence goes on along the minus strand of NZ_JBQBMA010000001.1, from coordinate 1,462,184 downwards.
TCGCCTGCAGCGGGCGGTAAATAAGCGCCGTGCCGAATATCTCGCCAGTCGGCTGCTGGCCCGCTGTGTGATGGCGCGTCTCGGTATTGATGATTTTATTCTGACCAACGCCGCCGATCGTTCGCCCTGCTGGCCCGCCGGCGTGCAGGCTTCGCTGTCGCACAGCGCAGGCGTAGTGGTGCTGGCAGCAACCTGTCAGCCTGGTGGTGTCGGCGTGGATGTCGAACAGTTGATGTCAGACACAACGGCCAATGAAACCGCTGACCTGCTGATGAATCCTCAGGAGCAGCAACTGCTGCGGGCGCTGCCCATCAGCTTCAACGCTGCCGCCACTCTGCTGTTTTCTCTGAAAGAATCACTTTATAAGGCGCTGTGGCCCCAGTTGCATCAGCCGATGGATTTTCAGCAGGCGGCGCTGGAAACGGTCGATCTCCGGCGTCAGTGCGCCACTTTACAGCTCACTCATCATTTCAGCGATCGCTTCACAACAGGGACCCGCTTGCAGGCGCAGTTTTTGTGGCAGGACGATCAGGTGATTACCCTGCTGATGCAGCAGGCATAAAAAAACCGGCTAAGCAATGCGGCTTAGCCGGGGTAAACACATGACGACAGAAGAAGTTTCAGGATGGCAGAGAGCCTGCTCTCTGCTGAATTCCAGCATAACGTGGTAGCCGCGCAGGCCGCCAATATGCCTTTTTGCTAAGCTTTGCCAGCCTGCATCAAAGCCCGGTATCGGTGCGTTCTACCGAGTCCAGCGTGGCCAGATCGCGTTCGCTGCCGGTCAGTTCACTCAGTTGCCCTTCTCGCATCTCCAGCAGTCGATCGGCGTGAATAAAGTAGTGATCATCGTGGCTGATGGCGAATACCGTTTTGCCGGCCGCCTGCAACCACGGCAGCAGTTCACGATAGAAGATACGACGGAAATGCGGGTCCTGATCGGCGGCCCATTCATCCAGCAGCAGCACATCCCGCTCTTCAGCCACCGCCAGCAGCAGTGCCAGCCGTTTGCTCTGCCCTTTGGAGAGCTGCAGATTCAGCACTTTATTACCTTCGATCTTCAGTTTGTCCTGCATCTTCAGCCGTTCCAGCCACTGCTGCACTAACGCCGGGTTCGCCGGAATGCCTTCGTGGCTAATCAGCCGATCAAACAGATGCACATCAGTGAATACCGCCGAGAAGTGTTTACGCCAGTGATCGAGCCCGTCAGCGTCAATCGGTTGACCATCCAGCAGCAGACTGCCGGACTGCGGCTGATACAGGCCGGTCAGCAGCATCGCCAGGGTAGATTTACCGCTGCCATTGCCGCCAATCAGAAACACCAGTTCACCGCGGCGCAGGGTCAGGTTGATCGGGCCGACCTTAAAGCCATTTTCACCGTAGTGAAAACAGACATCCCGCAGCTCCAGCGTCTGCCAGTCAGCTTTGGACGGAGAAGCGTGGAATTCGGGCTGATAAGGTACCAGATCAAAGGCATTGAGTTTGCGGAATGCCACCTGCGCGCTGAGCAAGGTGGGCAAAGCGCCGACTGCCGACAGCAGCGGCGTGCGCAGAAACAGCAGCGTCAGGGAAAAAGTCGCCGCCACCGCCGTGTTGGCCCAGCCGAGGCTGTTGGCCATAAAAAAGACCATGCCGATGGCGCCCAGCGTCATGATATTCGACCAGTTCACCGCACTGAGATGATAGGTATCGGCCCGCACAATATGGTGTCGCCAGGCGGTGGCATCTTCCTGATAGACGCTTTTATAGATCTGCCGGGCGCGCTCACGGTTAAGCTGCAACTCTTTGCGTCCGTCAATCACTGTCTGGTAGTCACGATAGAGGTGATCTTCGATTTCACGCAGCTTCGCCATGTGCTGATAAACGCGCGACACCAGCATCCAGCCACCCACCAGCGTCACGGCCAGCCAGCCGCTGGTCACCAGCAGCATTTTGGGTGACAGCCAGGCCAGATAGATCGCTGAACCCAGAGTGATGATGACGCCCTGAATCAGCTCCGGCAGACGCACAAAGGCCAGGGTAATGGCACGCACATCGCTGGTCAGACCCGCCAGCAGTTGCGCGCTGCCGAGTTGCTCAATCCGCTCCACCCGGGTATCAAGAATGCGTTTGATAAATTCACCGCGCATCCGCCAGACAAACTGATGGCCCAGCATCGTCAGCGCCAACTGGGAGGCCAGCGTAACCGCCATCAGTACCACCAGCTGCAACAGAAACTGCGGCAGTACCGCATAGGAAGTATTGATCGCGACGATCATTTCGCGGTTGATAAAGGCGATCATGCCAATACCCAACACTGCGCTCAGCAGCGTCAGCGCAATAACCCCGATAAAAGGCCAGCGAAACTGGCGAAAAACAACGCTTAACAACGTCATGCAGGCAATCCAGCAGTCAAAAAACAGCCTGCAGTGTAATGTGATGCAAAATGATAGCAATAGTTATTCGCACTGCGCCGCGCACCGCATGGTGAATTAAAAGGCGCGGCGGAAAGTCAGGTTATAGCGCCACGCGCCGACCAACGGGTGCACGCCCGGCTTGAGCGGCAGGATGCCGTGATAACGCAGGCGTGACGGCCCGCCCCACACCACAATATCGCCATGCTCCAGCAGCACCCGCTGGGTGGTGTCGCCACGTTCAAAACCGCCAAACTGGAATACCGCCGGTAATCCCAGCGAGACCGAGACGATAGGCTGACGCAGATCTTTCTCATCTTTGTCCTGATGCAGGGTCAGCTTCGCGCCAGGTTCATAGCGATTGAGCAGGCAGGCATCAGGGTTAAAATCGGGAAAGCCCGCTTCACGCGCTGCGGCCTGCGCCAGACTGCGAAACAGCGGCGGCATCGGTGGCCACTTGCGCCCGTTGAGGTTATCCTGCTGCTGATACTGATAACCGCGTGAATCCACTGACCAGCCGAAGTCGCCGCAGTTGGTCATCGCCACCGACATGCGGTGACCGCCCGGCGTAATGCGATGCGCAAACGGATTCTGGTCGGCGATGGCCAGAATCTGCTGATACAACGCTTCAGCCTCATCGCGCGCCCGGCGGCGCAGGATCACCGCGCCGTCAGCCAGCGGTTCCTGCCACGGTTGCTCTTCGCTAAACAGATCTAACATCAGGGTGCTCCTGTCGACTCGGGTTTAATCAAAAAGGCGGCAAACTGCGGTGACATCCAGCTCACAAAACCATCGCCTTCTTTACTGATCAGATAGACCGCCAGCTGCTGCTGGATTGCCAGCGCTTTGGCTTTTTTACTGCCCAGAACCATCAGGCCAGTATCCCAGCCGTCGGCCTCCAGCGCGGTGGTCGCGATCACGGTAGCCGAAACCAGTTTATGCTCAATCGGTCGGCCGGTAAGCGGGTCGATCACGTGAGAAACGCGCTTGCCGTCCAGTTCATAATAGTTGCGATAGCTGCCCGAGGTGCTGATGCCGTGTCCCTGTAGATCGACCCGCGCCTGCACCGCATTCTCACGGTCGGTCGGCTTCTGAATGGCGACCCGCCACGGCTGGTGCTGGGCGTTAAGCCCGCGGCTCAGCACTGCCCCGCCAACCGACACCAAATAATTATTAATCCCCAGCTGCTCCATCAGGCGCGCCAGATGATCGGTGGCAAAGCCCTCGCCTACCGTTGAGAGATCAACATACAAGCCAGGCAGATCCTTTTGCAGCCACTGGCCACCCGCGCCCTGCACTACCCGAAGATGCTGCAGACCAGTCTGCGCTTTGGCCGCCGCTATTTCCGCCTCATCCGGCGTATGGCTCGGCTGTTTTGTCGGGCCAAAGCCCCACAGATTGACCAGCGGTCCGACGGTGATATCCATCGCCCCTCCGGTTTTAGCACCAATGCGCAAGGCGAGCGTGACGATGTCCGCCATATTCTCGCTGACCGGCTGCGGCGTCAGCGCACGGCTCTGATTAAAGCGCGACAGCACCGAATCGGGCTTCCAGGTAGAGAGTTCGGCGTCGTCACTGTCGAGCTGCTGCTGAATGCGCTGCTGCAGTGCAGCTTTGCGGCCACTGTCGACGTCGGCCAGGCTGACCCGCCAGACCGTGCCCATGGTTTTGCCTTCCAGCACCATTGATGACGTCGCCGCTGGCTTATCACAACCGGCTAACAACAGGATGGCAAACGGCAAAGACAGCAGATTAATCTGATATCTCATTAATCCTCACTTGTAAAAATTTATCAATTCCTGCTACAAAGCATAAATCGCTGGTAAAGAGCGTAAAAGAGGGTTGAATCCTTCAGTCAATGACGCCAGTATCAACCGGTCATCTACTATGCATCCGCCCGTAACCGGGCGATTTACGTTTAACGGTTTGGTTTAATTAAGGAGCAGCAGATGATCTACGTGATTCTTGCCATCGCCCTGGGCCTGTTCATTTACAGCAGCTACAAAGTCTGGCATCAGCGCCGCCATCGTCACATGGCGCTGTCACGGCCGCGCCATTAACCCGCAGCGCTGCACCTGAACGGGGCAATGACCCTCTCAGCGTGCGCGGCAAGTTTACCAGAAGCGGCGGCAGGGCCGTGGCTATCAGAGCGGTAAAGCTGGCATGAATTCTGCACTGTTGAAACAGTGTTTATCTCTGAGAGGTGCAGAATGAAAACGTCACAGAACCTGCAGGCAGCCTGGCATCAGTGGCTGAGCTTTTCAGCCTTTTCTCTGGCGGGCGTGGCATTTGAAGGTGCCCGATTTGGCAGTGTGGTCTCACCGGTCACGGCAGTTGCGAAAGCGAAAAAGTGGCGAACGGCAGATGAGATAAAGGAAAAGGATTAATGACTCAGGTGCGCAGCCAGCGCTGCGCACCTGCACAAATCAGAACTGGTAAACCAGACCCAGTGCCACCACGTCGTCGGTATTAATACCGGCCTGGTCGGTGAACTCGTTGTCATCCAGCAGGTTGATTTGGTAATCCACATAGGTGGACATGTTTTTGTTGAAGTAGTAAGTCGCGCCTACATCAATGTATTTCTTCAGGTTTTGTTTACCCCAGCCCTGCACATCGGTGCCGCGTGAGGTGACATACGCCAGTGATGGACGCAGGCCGAAGTCGAACTGATACTGTGCCACCAGCTCCCAGTTTTCCGCTTTATCCGCATAACCAAACACCGGCGAATCGCTGCTACCGAAGCGGGTTGCGTTGTAAGACTTGGTGTACATCGCTGCCAGATAGATGTTGTTGGCATCGTATTTCAGACCGCCGGTGTAGGCTTCTGCTTTGTCGCCACGACCGAGGATACCCGCCTGGTTGCCGTTCTGATCGTTGGTACGGTCAGACTGGAAAGCCGACGCACCGATACCAAAACCGGAACCGAGATCGTAAGTGGCGCTCAGACCCCAGCCGTCACCGTTCTGGCCCAGCACATCACGACCGTTTGGTGACTCATCACCATTGCCGTTTTTGCCCTGATACTGCACCGCAAAGTTCCAGCCATCGACCAGGCCGAAGAAGTTGCTGTTGCGGTAGGTCGCCATACCGTTGCCGCGCTGGAACATAAAGTTATCCGAGCCATAGGTATCACCACCGAACTCTGGCAGCACGTCGGTCCATGCGCCGATGTCATAGGCTACGCCGTAGTTACGACCGTAATCGAATGAACCTGCATCGCCAAACTTCACACCGGCAAAGCCGACGCGGGTATAGCTGTCAGCTGTACCTTCAGATTCTGCATTGTTCAGCGCCGCCTGATACTCCCACTGGCCGTAACCGGTCAGCTGATCGCTGACTTCGGTTTCGCCTTTAAAGCCAAAGCGGACGTAAGACTGATCGCCATCAGAACCATCGTTATCAGAGAAGTAGTGCAGACCATCGACTTTACCAAACAGGTCTAATTTGTTGCCGTCTTTATTGTAGATTTCAGCTGCGTTTGCTGATCCTGCTGCGACCAGCAACGCAGGGATCATCAGGGAGAGAACGCGACGTTTCATTTTATTACCCTCTGTAATGTGCCTTTATTATTTGCCACTGCGAACTGAATGATTAAAAATTCAGCCGGCAAGCCATTGTTGTTTTATAACGGGCAATAATCCATCACGAAAATGCTACTAAATTTCCAAAACTGTTTCATAGTTCGAAACAGTTATTTCTGAATGTAAGTTTTGGGGAACTAATAACCAGCACATATCGATAAAAAATATGGCACAAAAAGCCAATCGAATTTCGCCTCGTTTGTTATCAACACGTTACATCGGAATGCTCTGAAGCACTGAATGATAAAACTTATGCGTCATCAGGTAATACAATAGATCCCGCTATCATCATTTATTTCATTATTCCCTTCATTCACCCCGAATGAGATGTTTACCCTAATTTCCCGCCGGACATGTTTGTCCGGCATTTTTTTTGCCTGCGATCCGCCGTTGCGATTCGTTTTATGTAAACATGGTTTCCGGCGATTAATTAACTTTATTATTTTGCCGCACAGAAGGTTAATTTCCGCACTGCCTGCCGCTTATCTGGCGATATATCCGCCCACTTAATTTATCACCGTAACTAAGCACACTGCGATAATATCCGGACCGTGATTTTAGCGTTCGCGCATTGATTCTTTAACTTTATTCAGCGGCTTAAGCAGGTAATCCATCACCGATTTCTGACCCGTCTTAATTTCAACATTGGCCACCATACCGGGCACGATCGGGAATTTACGGCCGGCACGGTTCGTCAGTTCCGCTTTTTGGGTGCGAACATAGACCCGGTAGTAGTATTGATCCCGCTTAACCTCATCCTGCAGCGTATCCGGCGAGACGATTTCGACCTCACCCGGCAGATCGCCATAGATAGAGGAGTCGTAGGCGGTGATTTTGACGATTGCCGCCAGGCCGGGACGGATGTAAGCGATATCGCGCGGATTAATGCGGGTTTCAATCAGCAGCTGATCTTCCAGCGGCACAATCTCCATCAGCTTGCCGCCCGGCTCCAGTACCCCGCCCACCGTGGTCACCTGAATATCCTTAACGATGCCGCGCACCGGCGAATAGAGCGTGGCGCGCGTCAGCTGGTCCTCTTTCCCCGCCGCCACCTGCAGCTGCGCATCGAGTTCAGCATTGTTTTTCACCTGCTCTTCGTGGGCGCGCACCAGATAGTCATTGCGCGCCTCGTCAATTTTGCCGCGCAGGTCGCTGACCTGGCGACGCAAACGGATCACCTCGACCTGACCGGCCGCGCCTTTAGCGACCAGAGGCTCGGTCAGGCGCAGCTCATCCTGCACCAGCTTCAGCGACTGCTGCAGGTTGCTGATGGTTTCCGTCAGGTTGCGCCGCCGGGATTCATACAGCTGCCTTTCCCGCGTCACCAGCTGCGGCTCCTTCAGGGTTTCCGCGCTGAACTGCAGCGGCGTGCCTGACAGCTCCGCATCCAGCCGCTCCGAGGAGGCGCGCAGGGTGCGCACTTTAGCCTGCGCTTCACCGAAGTTGGACTGGAAGCGGGTTGGATCCAGCGTCGCTAGTATCTGCCCTTTCTCGACAATATCGCCTTCATGCACGTTGAGCTGTTTGACGATGCCGCCATCCAGGCTGTCAATAACCTGTGCGCGGCTGGAAGGGGTCACTTTGCCGGTGCCGACGGTTACCTCATCCAGAATGGCGAAGTGCGCCCAGATCAGGAATATCGCCAGCGCTGCCGTGCAAAGCCAGATAATGGCGGACGTACGGCGTTCATGGCGCGCCAGATCTTTATCAATCATCACCAGGCTCATGCAGCATCTCCTTTATTCGGCCCTGCCGCCGGTTGGGCGGCCGGAGTCGTGGCGCGGCGCAGAATCTCGTCACGCGACCCATCGGCCACAATCCGGCCGTTATCCATCACCACAATGCGGTCGACCATCTTCAGCAGCGCCGGACGGTGCGTGACCAGTATCAGGGTGCGCCCACTGATCCAGCCCTGAAGCTGACGGATCACATGCTCTTCCAGCTGCTCATCCATGGCGGCGGTCGGCTCATCCAGCAACACCACCTGCGGCTGACGCAGGATCATCCGGCTCAGCATCACCATCTGACGTTGCCCGCCGGACAGGCCGCGCCCGCCTTCATTAATAATACGATCCAGACTGGCCGCATCCTGCTGTACCAGCGATAGCGCGCCGCTGATGCGCAGCGCCTGTAACATCTCCTGTTCGCTGGCGTGCGGATTGCCCAGCATCAGGTTTTGCCGCAGCGTGCCAAAAAACAGTCGCGAATCGTGTGACAACCAGCCGAGCTGGCGGCGGAGATCGATCGGATCGATGCGTTCAATATCCACGCCATCAACAATCACCTTGCCCTGGCTCGCCATCGCCTGACCGGCGAGAATTTTGAGCAGGGTTGATTTTCCGGCACCGACTTTACCCAGAATGGCAATCTTCTCGCCCGGTTTGATCTGCAACTGCTGCACGTTGAGGACGTTCTTTTCATTCTCTTCGTCGTAGCTGTAATGCACGTTACGCAGATCGTACTGGCCGGTCAGCGTCGGACAGTGCGCCAGGGTCGCCGCGTCGGGCTGATCGAGCGGCTTCTTCAGCAGCTCATCCAGCCCTTTCATCGCCATTTTGGCATGCTGCCAGCGGGAAAAGACCATGGTGAGCTGCATCAGCGGCGCGATGGTGCGTGACGACAGCAGACTACAGGCGACCAGAGTGCCGGTGGTGATTTGCGAATCGAGAACCAGATAGACGCCGAACACCAGCATGCCGGCATAGGTGAGCTGCTGCACCGTGGCGGCCCAGCCGGTCAGCCGGGCGCCCCATAAGCGTTGCTGATTACTGATAGCGGCGCTGACCTCATGGGTCTGTTCCCACTGGCGCTGGAAATAGGGTTCCGCCTGCAGCGCTTTAATATCTTCAATACCTTCAATGGTTTCCACCAGCACCGCATTACGCAGCGCCCCTTCGCGCAGCCCCTCCTTCGCCAGCCGCGCCATCGGGATCTGCACCAGCATGCCAGGGATCACGATCAGCGGTATCGCCGCCAGCGGAATCAGCACCAGCCAGCCGCCGATAAATGACATGATGATCAGGAACAGGATAACAAACGGCAGATCGGCGGCCGCACCCACCGTGGTGGAGGTCAGCAGTTCACGTACCTGATCGATTTCACGCAGCTGCGAAATGAACGAACCGGTCGATTTGGGTCGTGCTTCATTGCGAATGCTCATCGCCCGGGCGAACAGCATGGCAGAGACTTTCAGGTCGATGCGCTTGCCCATTAAGTCGGAGACCTGGGTACGCATCAGGCGGATCAGATACTCAATCGCCGCCGCGATCAGCACCCCGACAAACAGCACCCACAGCGTGGCCTGCGACTGCGCCGGGATCACCCGATCGTAGACCTGCATTGAGAACAGAATGCCGGCCAGCGCCAGCACGTTGCTGATCACCGACGCCAGCGAAATCTCGGTGATGCGCCGGCCCATGCCGCGAAAGTTCTTCCAGAACCAGTGCGGTTCATACGGCTGGACGAATTCATCGATGCGCGCATCGCGGCCGCGCGCTGCGACGCCAATCACCCCGACCTCGCCCTGTGCGCGGGCCAGCAGTTCAGACAGCGCGCCTTCACGCACCACGTCGCCGCCTTCGCTTAGCCAGTAGCGTGCGCTGCCGTCCGGGTCGATTCCTTCCAGTACCGCCACGCTGCTGTTTTCCAGTACCAGCACTACCGGGGTGATCTCCTGACGCCAGCGCAGCTTATTTTGCGGCACCATGGTCAGATGCAGCCCGAGCAGCCCGGAGAGCCGTTCCAGCTGCTGCGCCACCGGCAGATGTTCAAACCAACGCATCTGCTGGCGCAGTGTTTTGCCGTCGGCAGGTTTACCGAACCGCGCAGCCACGCGCAGCATGGCGGCAATCCAGTTATCGGTATTCAGGTTTTGTGCGCTCATAGTTAATGCCTTTTAATGCGAAAGCTCGCTATTGCAGCGAAGGAAGGAGATCGCCGCTGCTGCGCTGACGATCGATACCCAGGATATCGAGCAGATTGTCGACCGCAGCGGCATAGCGCACGGTGGCATCCCAGCCATCGTAAAGCGCGGTGATGCGTGAACTGTCCGCCTGAAACACATCCTGTTCCACGCTCAGCAGATCGTTCAGGCTGCGCTTACTGAGCCGGTACTCATCGGCATAGACATTGCGGGTATGGTCGGCGCTTTCCAGCTGCACTTCACCGGCTGCCTGGCGTTGCTGCGCGCCAATCATGTCGGCATAGGCGGTGGAGGCATTCTGATTGATAGTGAGTTTGGCCTGCTGAACCGCCGCCTGCGCCGCTTCACGATCGCCCTCGGCGGACTGGGTTTTAGCATTGACCATGCCGCCCTGGTAGAGCGGCGCTTCAACCTGCAGCTGGACCTCATCGTCCCAGTAAGACTGGCGATCGTTTTCGTAGCGGGTCCGGCCAGCCTGAACTTTGATAGTTGGCCAGTGGCCGGACTGCGCCTGACGCACCCGCTCGCGCGCGGCTTCCTGCTTCGCCTGGGCGCTGCGCACCGCGGCGCTGTTGGCGTAAGCGATTTTATCGAGGGTGATCTGCTGATTGAGTAACGCCTGCGGCAGTTCAGGCAGGGCCGCCGGCACCACGCCGGTCAGCACCGTCAGCTGGGCTTTGGCTGAACGCAGCTGCGCCCGATACTGCTCCAGCGTGGCGTGCATCGCGGCGATACGGGTTTCCGCCTGTAACACGTCCGACTGCGAGTTGAGTCCGGCGTCGGCGCGCAGGCGGGCGATATCACGTACCCGCTCCAGTGAGGCGATATTGGTGTGGGCAGTTTCCGCCAGCGCCTGATAACGTTTGACTTCGAGATAGGCCTGCAGCGTATCTTCTGCCACGGTGGTCATTGAGTCGAACAGGCCAAACAGGTAGGCCTCTGACAAGGCGTGCTGCTCGTCGATAGCACCGCCGGTGCGGCCAAAATCGTACAGGAGCTGGCTGAGCATAATGCCGCCGGAGCCATTGTTATTCAGGCTGCCGGCGGAATCGGTCTGATGCGATCGGCCTGCCGCGCCCTGTAGGGAAATCTGCGGATACCAGGCACTTTTGGCGGCGTCGAGATCGCCTTCGCCAACGTGGATTTGAGCCGCCGCTTGCGAGATTTTCGGATTACGGGCGAAGGCGCGGAGAATGGCGTCACGCAGCGTTAAGGTGGCTATCTGTTCTTCGCTGGGGGCGGCACGCCAGTTAAATTCAGCTTTGGGCAAGGGGGCGGCAATGGCCGCAGGCAACACTACGCCATTCAGGGCGCATAACAAAAAGGTCAATCGCACTTTGTTCATTATGTTTACCAACAGGGGTTCTTAGCAGCATGGTGTTTTCCCGGTGAACAAAGAGTGCAAAACGGTGCGCCGTTGCGGGCTTTCGCCTCGTCGGACTGCGTCAATTAATTTATGGTTCGTAAGCCAGACGCTAAACGACCTTTAACATTATTAGATCATATCCCGCGCTTCTTCCTGCTAAATATCGATGAAATAATTAATTATTTTCTCAATCGCGCAAAATTTAATCGATGATGTTACGCCTGCCAATCCAGACGGGCTTAACAAACCCGTCCGGAAGGCAGTACGTTAACTAATGTGTTTCAGGTCAGACTAGCGGATGAACGGCGGGGTGTTGCCATAAGTGGTCGGCGAGCGTGTAAGGGGAATCGGTCACCAGATTGCTGTCGTGCGGCGCAGCAACAGCGGCAGACGCCTTCGCCGCCGGCAGCGTTTCGGCTGCCGCTGTCGGGCTGAGGTTATCCAGTAGCTGATCGACCGACAGCAGATTCAGCGTGGCAGCAGCGTCAGTATGTGAGGCCACCGTCACGGTCTGGCTGGCACTGGCCAGATTGCCGGCGCTGTCTTTGGCGCTCACCGTCATCTGATATTCACCATCATCCAGCGGCGCCAGCTGTCCGGCCAGGATGGTCAGCGCCCAGCCGCCGTCTGCTTTCACGCTGGCGCTGTAGTGCTGATCGCCGAGGGTTAACTGCACCAGGCTGCCTGGCTCAAGGTGGGTCGAACTGCCCTGAATCAGATGCCAGCTGTTAACATCCGCAGCGTCAATCACGTTGTCGTCGAACGGCGTATCCAGCGTCAGGGTCGGACGCTGATGAGTAGCCACGGTGAACAGGCTGCTGTTGGTCTGGGTGTCGCTGTTGCCATACTCATCCCAGCGATGATAGGTGACGGCGACCGGTCCCTCCGGCAGCGCCTGCAGATCGCTGGCGCTCAGGGTCACCATCCCCTTCGCGTCCGGCTGGTAGGTTTTGCCATTGATCACCAGCTCGTTAGCGCCCTCAACATAGAGGCTGAGATCGTGCTGCGCTTCCTGATAGTTGAGGATCATATCGCCGCCGATATCCATTTCGACATAGATCGGGATAAAGCCGGTTTTGATATTCAGCTCATGGCTGGCGTCGGTATAGTTGTTGGCACCGTCAATCGACCAGGCGCGGATCTCGCCGATATTAATAAAAGCCTGCACATCCGCCGCCGGGATCACCACCTGCCAGTGTCCATCCTCACTCAGCGTGGCGGCATAATCTTTCTCGTTGGCACCGGTGATCACCAGCCGATGGCCTGGCATCACGGTCGACAGCGTGCCGCTCAGCAGTAAATCCTGCTGGGTTTCCGCCAGATTGATCACATCATCCGCCGTCACCTTATCAAAGCTAATCTGCGGCAGGCTGCTCAGGTGGGTGATCAGCGTCAGCGGGTGAGATTCAGTGGTGGTGTTGCCATTCGGATCAACCGCATTAACCATCAGACTGTAGACGCCATCCTGCTGCGCTTTGAGATCGCTCTCGTGAAAGGTGCCGGTCCATTTGCCGTCGCCGCCAACAATCGCCGTGGTGGTGATGCTGCCCAGCGTCAGATTTACCCGTGAGCCAGCAGGCAGATGGGTGCCGCTGCCGCTGATGTCGACGCCATACACGCTCTCCTCAATGTTAACCGCGTTATCGCCGCTGATGGTGTCCACCGTCAGAGTCGGCTTAAGGCTGCGGTCGGCGTAGAGACCAAAATCGACCGTGGTGTCGGTGCTGTTACCGGCTTTATCGGTGATGGTCAGCGTCAGGGTGTGATTGCCGTCCGGCAGTCCGTTCAGCACCTCGGCGGGCATCGAGGCGTTCCAGTAGCCCCACTGATTGACGGTGCTCTGCCAGCTCTGATCGTTGAAGGTCAGGGTGACGGTTGATCCCGCCTCCCCCACCGCCTGACCACGCAGATGGACCGGGTTTTGCACTTCCCAGTTGGCGATCACCCCATCGCTGGCGATCGGTTCATACGGCCGCAGCGCGGCGGGCGGCTGAGTATCTGCGGCCGCGGTAACCGCCAGCGTCGTCAGCCCAATCGCCGGACTGAGCGCGCTGTCGGTGAAGAGATCGGCAGACGGCGTTGCGATGGTGGACGTCACTGCCGGGGCCAGGCTGCGCGCGGTGTTATCGGGAACGGCAAATTCACTCACCGCCGCCTGAAAAATGGATTCGAGCCGGACGGCACGAAACGTATCACGCTGGGACATAGGTAACCTCAATTCAGAACAGAAACGCAGGCGCAAACCATCAGATAAACTGATCGTTAAGGTTGGCGCAGTTATGTCAGGCAAGCGTAAGCTGCCCGTTTCCGCTGGTCGGAACCGGTTACCCGCAGGTAACAAGGATTAATGAATAAGCTGCTAAAAAAGCCGCTAAAAATTTTAGATGTCAGATTTTCTGCATTAACCGGCGTGGCGCCGTTTGCTGCCCCTACCCTAATCTTTCACCCTGCTGATGAATAGTGGCGAAAATCTTGAAAATGGAATTATCACGGCCGGAAAATAAAAAATCAGCGGGCGCTCACACACCCGCTGATTCCATCAGGTTTACTGATATTTTAGCCGCACTACACGATATGCACCTGCAGGTTATGTTGCACCAGCACATCGCCCAGCGTGTTATCGCTGGTCAGCGCCGAATTGTGATAAACCTCGAAGGTTTGCCCCTGCACGGTACGCTCGCCGGTTACCGCCCAGATGCCGCCATTGCTGTTCGCCAGCGTCACCTGGCTGCCATCGGCACCCTTGATGATCAAATCATCACTTTGCTGGTCGGTAATGCTCAGAGCTTCATTCAGATCGAGTTTCACCGAGTTCGTCCCGGTTTTACCGAGGTCGAGTACTTCAATGTGCTCGACTTTCAGACCCAGCGAGGTGAGATCCAGATTCAGATGCTCCCCGTTCAGCACCAGCGTATCGGTGCCTGCGCCGCCATCGATGTGCGTAAAGTTGAGATCACTGACCGTCACGGTATCAGCCCCACTGCTGCCGGTAACCGCTGCACCTTCCACCGTGCTGCCATCAGCCAGCGTGATCACCACGCCACCAATGGTGTAGCTGGCCTCCCCGGCTGGCGCAGCGGCGGCAACGGTTTCCGGTGCGGAAGCGCTTTCACTGCTGCTGGCCGGCGCGGTGATATCCGCGTCGGTGGTCAGGGTCGAGACCACCGCAGCATGGGTGACGTTTTCCTCACTGCTGCTGGTGTTGTGCTGCGTTTCACCGCCGGCACTGGCCACCGTGGCGCTGTCATCGGCCACCGGGAACAGTGCCACCGATTCGGTGGCGGCAGTCGTAATCGGCAACAATGACCCTAACAGCAGAGTATTGGTGGTCGAATAGCTGTTGCCTGCCACATCAGTGATGGTGATTTTTGCCAGCGTACCCAGCGACAGCAGCAGGCCGCCAACCGACAACAACGACGGCGCGAAGTTAGCGGAGTAACGCCCCAGCGCATCGGTGGTGGTATTGATCGTCGGTCCGTTGCTGCCGTTGGCGAGCAGCAGCGTGACGCTGACTTTCGATCCCTGCGCCGCATTCAGCGAGCCGCCCTGCACCGTCAGTCCGGTCAGCAACGACGTCACGATGCTGAGCACCGGATCGGCGCCCACCAGCGGTGAATTGTGTGACAGTGCGGTAAAGGAGCTGCTGCTGGTGACGGTATTGCCGCCAATATCAGCCACCGTTACGGTCAGCGGATGACTGCCATCAGAGATCCCTTTCAGGGTGGCTGACGGTACGCTGATGCTCCATGCCCCATTCGCGCCAATGGTGGTGGTGAGGATATTGCCCGCGAGGTTAACCGTTACCGTGCCGCCGGCGGCATTGGTGCTGGTGCCGCTGATGGTTTCGGCGGTATTGGCTTCGGCAATATTCAGGTAACCGTCACCGCCAAAATAGCTGCCCAGACTGACCGTCGGCGTGGTGTGACTGACTACGCCGAGTGCGGCCGAGCCGCTGCCGCTGCTGCCCGCGCCATTGGTGACGCTGGCGGTGACGGTGTACTGACCATCGGCAATTGCCGCCAGGCTGGCCGCCGGAATCGACAGGCTCCAGTTACCGTTGCTGTTCACCGTGGTGCTGTAGGTCTGTCCGCCCAGCGCCACGCGCACCACCGATCCTTCCGCATTGGTGGTACTGCCGCTAATGGTTTGCGCCGTTTTGACATCCACTGCGCTCAGCGCATTGTCACCAAACAGTGAGGTGATGGCGACCGTCGGCGCAGTATGCGCAATCACGCTCAGCGCACCGCTGCTGTTCGCCACGTTGCCATAGGCGTCGGTGCCGGTCACGCTGACGGTTTTGCTGCCGTCGGTGATTGCCGCCAGATCCGCTTTCGGAACGCTGATACTCCAGCTACCGCCGCTCACCACTTTAGTGGTGTAGGTCAGCCCGTTCAGCGTGGCGCTGACGGTTGATCCGGCCGCCAGGCTTGAGCTGCCGCTGATGGTCTGATTGGAGGCCAGATCCGCTGCGCTCAGCACGCCATCGCCAAACACCGTGTTCACCGACAGCGTCGGCTGAATCAGCCCCAGCGAGACACCGGCACTGGTGCTGCTGGTGTTGCCCACCGGATCGGTGACCGAGGCGCTGACCGTGAAGTTGCCGCTCAGCAGCGTCGAAAGAATGGCAGGCGATACAGTGGCAGAGAAGGTGCCATCCGGGTTAACCAGCGCGGTGGCGGTGGTATTGCCAATCGCCAGCCGGACGCTGCTGCCCGCCGCCACGCCTGATACCGTACCGCTGATGGTCTGCGTCACCAGCGATTCTGCCAGGTTCAGCACGCCGTCACCAAACAGCGGGTTAAGCGTCACTTTCGGCAGGTTGTGAATGCCGACCAGCGCGCCCGCCGAGGTGCTGCTGGTGTTGCCCGCGCTGTCTGTAACGCTGACGCCGACGGTGAGATTGCCATCGGTAATGCCCTGCAACAGCGTTGGCGTCAGCGAAACGTTGAAGTTGCCACTGGCATCGGTGGTGGTGATGAACTGCTGCGATCCGACAGAGACCACCACACGCGAGCCCGGTTCTGCCCCGCCAACCACGCCGCCGATCACCTGGGTGACCAGCGCATCCGCCACGTTAAGCAGGCCGTCGCCAAACAGCGGATTAACGGTGATGGTGGGCAGCAGCGTATCGACCCGGATCCCGGCACTGGTGCTGGCGGTATTGCCTGCCGGATCGGTGACCGAGGCACCGACCGTCAGGTTGCCCTGCGCCAGCGTGCCCAGAATATCCGGCGTGACCGTCGCCGTGAAGGCACCGCCTGCGCCGACCGTGGTGGTGAGCTGGCTACTGCCAATGTTCAGCGTCACCACCGATCCCTGCGCCACATTATTGACCACACCGCTGATCACCTGGCCGGTGGCGATGTCCGCCAGGTTCAGCACGCCATCACCAAACAGTGAGGTCAGGCTGATCGACGGGGTCTGGGTGAAGATGCCGATGGTCGCGCTGTTAGAAGCGACGTTACCGGCCCGATCGGTGACGCTCACGCCCAGCGTCAGGTTGCCATCCAGCAGTGAACTAAGATCGCCGCCCGGCAGGTTAACGCTCCATGTGCCGCCCGCCTGCACCGTGGTGGTGTAGGTATGGCTGCCAAAGGTGACGGTGACCTGTGAACCGGCGGCGGCGTTCTGAATCACCCCGCCGACCACCTGACCGGTTGCCGCTTCAGCAATGTTAAGAAGATTATCGCCACCAAACAGCCCGGTCAGGGTACCAACGACCGGCACGGCATTGACAATCGCCGTCACGGTTTCCGGGACGCTACGGACGTTACCGGCCGCATCGGTCAGGGTGACGTTCAGCGCCAGATCGCCATCACTCAGCAGCCCCAGTACGGAAGGCGGTACCACAATCGCCCACTTACCATCCTGGCCCACGGCGGCTGACAGCGTGGTTCCGCCCAGCACTACCGAGACCGTCGCGCCAACCCCTGCCGAGGTGGCCACGCCGCTGATGGTTTGTGCCACCGTGGTATCGATGGCGCTCAGCGTTCCGTCGCCGAAGACCGAATCGACCACCAGGGTTAGCGCGCTGTTGACCAGTTTATTCACGGTCAGAGTGGCGTCAGTCTGGTTACCGCTGACATCATTAACCCGCACGCCAAACACCAGCGCGCCATCATTCAGGTTCGACAGCACCTGTGGATCGACATCGAGACTCCAGCGGCCGTCAGCACCGACCACCGCCGTGGCAATCGGTGCGCCGTCACCGAGATAGAGACTGACGGTTTGCCCTTCAGCGCCCTGGGCACTGCCGGTCAATACCTGGCTGAGCAGCAGATCCGCCGCGTTGATCAGGTTGTCACCGAGGAAGGCGTCAATCAGGATCAGCGGTGCCGTGTTGTCCACCGTCACCGTTTCATTGACGGTGGTAACGTTGCCCGCCGCGTCGGACAGTTGCGCCGTAATCACCGGTGCAGCACCATCCTGCAGCGCCTGCATGTCGCTGGCCGGTACGGTAGTGGACCAGCTGCCGTTGCTCTGTACGATGGCGTTATAGCTTTTGTTATTGAAGGTGACGACCACCGTGCGCCCGACTTCGGCGCTGTCGGCGGTGCCGCTGATCACCTGACTGGTGGCGCTTTCACTGCCGTTGACCCGATTGTCGCCAGCAAAGGTGTTGAGCGTCAGGGTCGGTGGCGTCAGATCGATCTGCACGCTGCCGCTGGTGGATACCGAGGTCGTGCCATTGTTAGCGATGACCGTAATGGCGACGCTGCCGTCAGCATTGCCGAAATCGCTGACCGGCAGGGCGACGGTCGACCAGCTACCGTTGGCGTTCAGGGTGGTGGAATAGTTGATGTCATTAATCACTACCGTGACCGCGCCGCCCGCACCAAGATTAGCCGAGGTGCCGCTCACCACTACCCCGCCCGCCTGATCGGCGGTACTGATGATGTTATCGCCTGAAATAGTACCCAGCGTCACCAGCGGTCCTGGAGGTGGCGTGAGATTGACGTTTAAGGTCAGATCCTGGCTGGTGGTGTTGCCCGCCAGGTCGCTGACGCTTAACGCCAGGGTCGTCGTCGGCTGGCTGAAGGTGGCCATCTGTTCTGGCGTCAGGGTCAGGCTCCAGCTGCCGTTCGCGCCGACCACCGCCGTTCCGAGCGCCGTCGCGCCCAGCGAGACGCTGAGCACGGTGCCCGGTTCGGCACCGGCAGCCATGCCGCTCAGCAGCTGCGGCTGGATGCTCTCGCTATAGCTGAGCGCGCCATCGCCGGCAAAGGTGCCGACAGTCAGCACCGGCGGCGTGGTATCAACCACCAGCGAACTGCTGATGGTGCTGCTGTTACCGGCCGCATCGGTTGCCGTCACGGTGACCGGATAGCTACCGTCAGTGAACACCGAGAGATCCGCGTTGCTCAGCGGCAGCGTCCAGTTGCCACTGGCATCGGCCAGCGTGCTGTACACCGCATCACCCATGGTGATCCGCACCGTCTGACTAGCACCGGTTTCGCCGGTGGTGCCGCTCAGGGTAAAGCCCGCTGCAACATCGGCGGCATTGATGTAGCCATCGAGGAACTGAGCATCAACGGTCGGCTGCGGTGCAGTGAGATCGGCGGTAAAGGCCAGCTCCGTGGTGCCGGTGTTACCCGCCGCGTCGACCACGTTAACCGTCAGAGTATGCGCGCCATCACCCAGTGAACTCAGCGCGTTGGCCGGAATGTTTACCACCCAGTTACCTGCACCATCCACCGCGCCGTTGTAGCGCGAACCGTTCAGATCGACGGTGATGCTCACGGCCTGATTATCACCAATGCTACCGGTGGAGCCGGTCAGCGTAACGCCCGCCGCCGCTTCACTGATATTCAGCACACTGTCAGCGCCAAATGCACCGTCGTTAAAGGTTGGGGTCGGGGCTGTGACCTCGGTCACCACGTTGAGCGCCGTGCTGTCGGTGTTACCGGCCAGATCGCTGGCGGTGACCGTGATGGTGTGGCTGCCGCTGCTGAAAGTCGCCAGTTGCGCAGGCGTCAGCGTCAGCGACCAGCTGCCATCGGTCTGTACTGTCGCGGTCAGCGGTTGATCGCCATTAAAACCTGAGATTAGCACGCTAACCGTCTGTCCGGCCCCGCTAAGCCCGGTCGAGCCGCTCAGCACCTGCTCGCTTGCCGCATCAGCCGCACTGAGCGCACCGTCGCCAAACGGCAGATTAAGGGTAACGTCCGGCAGGTTATTCACCGCGACCAGCACGTTGCCGCCCACGCTGGCGCTGTTGCCGTTAACATCGGTGACCGTCACCGTGACCGGCCAGTTACCATCCGGCAGCGACTGCAATACCGCCGGTGGCAGATCCAGCGTCCAGCGGCTATCGCCGTCGCTCAGGGTGGCGGAATAGACGGTGCCATTAACGGTAACCTGCACCGACGCCGGATTGGTGACGTTGATGGTGCCGCTCAGTGCACCGCCTGCCGCCGCCTCGTCAGCGTTGATACGGCCATCAGTGAATGGCGTATCCAGCGTAGGCGCAACAAGCGGCGTCGTGGCGGTGATAAAGCTCTGGGTCGCTTCCGTGCTGTTACCCGCTCGATCGGTGGTGACCACCGTCAGGGTCTGTTCCCCCTGACCCAGATTCGCGATCACCTCTGGTGGCAGGCTGGCGGTCCAGTTGCCATTTGCATCGACCGTGACCGACAACGGAATGTTGTCGTTTCCGATCGTCACGCTAACAGACTGGCCGTCGCCGACCGCGGTGGTACCGCTGATAACCTGCACCGTTGCCGCTTCGCTGCTGTTGATCACATTGTCACCAAACAGCGTGGTGGCGAAGGTTGGCGTTACCGGCGGCGTCAGCAGAATTTCAATCCCGGCTGTAGCCTGCGCCGGGTTACCGGCGGCATCAACGGTGGAGACCACCACCTCGGTCAGGCCGTCTGGCTCACTGCTCAGCGCGCCAGGTGCCAGATAGAGCGACCAGTTCCCGTCCTGGCCCACGGTGGTGCTGAAGGTCTGCTCACCGACCTGGATCGTGACAATGGTGCCTGGGGTCACACTGCTGCTGCCGTTCAGCGACAGCTCGCCGGCCGCATCGGCGGCGCTCACCAGCCCGTCGCTAAACGGCGCCGCCAGGCTGATGGTCGGCAGGGTATTAAAGGCGACATCCAGCGAGGTAGTGGTATCGGTGGTGACGTTACCTGCTGGGTCGGTTACCGTCACGCTGATGGTTTGTGAGCCATCGGCTAACTGCTGGAGATCGGCGGCCGGAATGGTGACCGACCAGTTCCCGCCCGTTCCGGCGGTGGTGGTGTAGGTGACGTTGTTTAAGGTGACCGCCACCGGCAGACCTTCTGCGGTGTTACCGGTGATGGTCAGATCCTGCAACGACTCCGCCAGGTTCAGGCTGCTGCCGGCACTGAGCGCAATGTCCGTCACCACCGGCAAGGTGGTATTGACCGTGACATCATGGGTTGCCGTGGCCGGGTTGCCGGCCACATCGCTGGCGCGCACGCTGAAGGTCTGGGTGGAATCTGCCGGCAGGCCGTTGAAGGCCGTCGCGGGCACGGTCACCGTCCAGTTGCCGTTCGCGTCGAGCGTAGCGCTGTAATCGACATCGTTGAAAGTGACTGTGACCGCGGTGCCACCAGCCAGCTGGGTGCTGGTGCCGCTGACCACCACGTCGCCGGTCGCTTCAGTGGCGTTGATCACATCATCACCGGCCACCACGTTGACGCTGAGCGTCGGCTGGGCCTGATCGCTGGCGACCACCACCAGACTGGTACTGCTGCTGGCCGGGTTACCGGCGACATCAGCGGACACCACCACCAGCGCCTGCTCACCATCCGGCAGAGTAGCGATATCGGCCGCCGGTACGGTCACCGTCCAGCCGCCACCGGCCGCGACCGTGCCACTGTAGTCGATATTATTCAGCGTGACCGTCACCACCTGCCCCTCGGCGAGGTTGGTGCTGGTGCCGCTGACGGTCAGATCCTGCCCTGCTTCAGCCTGATTGAGGTAGTTATCACCGCTGACAGGCCCGATGGTCAGGGTCGGCAGCGTCGCGCTGTCGGCATCACGGGTCAGCGTCTGGCTGATGCTGGTCTGGTTGCCTGCGGCATCGGTCAGCGAGACCCCGATCGGATAGCTGCCATCCGTCAGCCCCTGCAGCACGCTGGCGGGCAGCGTCACCTGCCAGCTGCCGTCTGACAGCACCTGGGTCTGGTAATCCACATTCTGGAAGCTGACGGTGACAATCTGTCCGGCATCAGCAACCGAGGCGGTACCGCTGACCGCCACATCCTGCAACAGCTCCAGTGAGTTGATGGTGTTGTCGCCGCCAATCGCATTCACGTTCAGCGCTGGCGGGGTGAAATCGACCGTGACGCTGCTGGCGAGTGAGCCACTGTTGCCTGCGGCATCACTGACGTTGACCTCCAGGGTATTAATACCGTCGCTCAGGGTCTGCAACTGGGCTGGCGTCAGGGTCACCGTCCAGTTGCCCTGGGCATCAACCACCGCTGAATAGCTCTCGCCGCCCAGCGTCACGCTCACCGTCTGGCCTGCGCCCAGTAATCCGGTGGTACCGCTCAGCGTCTGGCTGGAGTCAGCTTCATTGCGGCTCAGATAGCCATCGCCGAATGGCGTGTCAATGCTGACCGACAACGAGGCGGTCGCCAGATTGATCTCTCGCGTTTCGGTGACCGGGTTGCCCGCGGTATCACGCACGGTGACGGTGACGGTATAGAGACCGGCCGGAATATCCGTCAGTGCGCCCGCCGGCAGCGTCAGGCTCCAGTTGCCCTCTCCGTTGACGGTGGTGGTCCAGACCTGGTTATTCAGCGTCAGGGTAACCAGCTGCCCTTCACCGGCGTCGCTGCTGCCGCTCAGGATAACCGGTGCCGTACTTTCGGCGATGTTGATGATGTCATCACCCGCCACCGCATCAAGGGTTAACACCGGTGGCGTGCGATCCACCACGACACTGCCGTCGGTGCTGGCAGTGTTGCCTGCCGCATCCTGTACCGTCACGGTGTAGCCGACGGTCTGTTCCGGCAGATCCGCCAGGGCGACCGCCGGGACAGAAACCGTCCAGTTGCCATTGTCGTCGGCCGTCGTGGTATAGGTGTTGCCGTTCAGCACCACGCTGACACTCTGGCCGTCTCCGCTGGCACCGGTGGTCCCGCTGAGGGTTTGCGCACTGGTGATGTCGCTGCTGTTGAGCGTGCCGTCACCAAACGGACTGGTGATGGTCGGATCGGGCAGATTGGTGGCCAGTACGTTGAGCGTCGCCGCGCTGCTGAGCGTCGCGCCTCCGCTGTCGGTAGCGGTCACCGTCAGGGTGTAAGCACCATCCGCCAGATCGGCCAGCGCGTTGGCCGGTACGATCAGACTCCAGTTGCCGTTGGCCGCGACCTGCGCGGTGTAGCTGACATCGTTAAGCAATACCGTCACCGTGCCACCCTGCGGCACATTGACCGAGCTGCCGGTTACGATCAGCGGCTCAGCCAGTTCCTGGGCATTCAGGTAGTTATCGCCACTCAGTGCATTGAGCGCCAGGCCGGAGGCGTTGCTGTTAACGTCGAAGGCCAGGGTGTTGGTGGCGGTGTTGCCCGCCACGTCGCTGACGGCCACCGTGAAGCTGGCACTGCCGTCATTAAGCGCACTCAGCGCGCCCGCCGGTACGGTCAGGCTCCAGGCGCCGCTGGCCTGCACCGCGGCACTGTAGACGTTGCCGTCCAGCGTCACGGTCACCAGTTGCCCTGGCTCGACGTTGCTGACGGTGCCGGAGAGACGCTGATCGGTCAGCCGCTCTGCACCATCCACCACGTTGTTGCCGGCAAAGGTATCCAGCGTCAGGGTTGGCAGGCTGGCAGGATCGACTTTCAGCGCCAGACTGGTGTTACTACTGGTGCTGTTGCCGGCGGCATCGCTGGCGGTAACGGTCAGCGGATAGTTGCCGTTGCCCAGCCCGCTGTAGATAGTGGCGGGCAGATCGAGACTCCAGTTGCCGTTCGCGTCCGCCGTGGTGCTGGCGCTGCTGCCGTTGAAGCTGGCGAAGATCAGGGCATTGGCTTCGCTGCTGCCGGTCAGCGCCAGCGGCTGCTGGCTCTCTGCGGCATTAATGATGCCACCTGACGGCGTATTCAGGCTCAGCGGCGGAGGCAGCGTATCAACCGCAACCGTCCCGCCCGCCTGGCTGCTGTTACCGGCCACATCGCTGACCACCACGGTATACGGTGTTTCACCCTGCGGTAACGCTGACAGCACTTCAGCCGGAATCGTCACCTGCCAGTTGCCGGCCTGATCGACCGTGCCGCTGTAGCTGACGCCATCCAGCGTCACGCTGACCACCTGGCCATCGCCGCTGACGCCGGTCGTGCCGGTGATGGTGCCGCTGGTCGCCGCTTCCGCGCCATTAAGCACCCCGTCCCCGAACGCGTCGCCTGGGGTGGCAACCGGCAGCGCGGTGGCGATCACCGTCACCACCGTGTCGGTAGTCGCCAGTGGCGTACCGTCGGCATTCGTGACGGTGGTGGTCACGGTCAGCGGGCCGTCGGCGACATTAGTCAATGTGCCAGCCGGTAAGGTCAGGTTCCAGCTACCGTCGGCCGCCACGGTGGTGGTGACGGTGGTACCATTCGCGGTCACCTCTACGATGCTGCCTTGTGGCAGACCGCTGGTGCTGCCGCTGACCAGCACATCGCCAGTCAGTTCACTGGCGTTGAGGTAGTTATCGCCAGTGATCGGGGCCAGTGCAACGGAAGGCTGGGTATTATCCACGCTGAAGTTAAGCGGGCTGCTGCTGGTGTTGCCGACCGCATTGATCACGCTGACGTTCAGGGTCTGGCTGCCTTCCGCCAGACCGGCCAGCGCCCCAGCCGGCAGCACGATGCTCCAGCTGCCGCTGGCTTCGACCACGCCGCTGTAGTTGCTTCCATTGAGAGAGACGGTGACCTGCTGTCCTGCTTCCACGTTGGTGGAGGTGCCGCGCAGGGTAATCGGCTGCAGCTGTTCGGCAGCGCTGACAACGCCATCGCCGGCAAAGGCATCACTGTCTACGGTCAACGTTGGCTGGAGTTCAGGTGCGTTCACCACATTCAGATCGATGGTCTGACTGGTCTGGTTGCCATTGGCGTCGGTGGCGGTGACGGTTACCGGGTTGCTGCCAGACGGCAGCCCGGTGAGATTGTCCGGCGCGATTTGCAACGTCCACTGACCGTTGGCGCCGACGGTGGTGCTGTAGAGCGTATCGTTAAATTCAACCGTAACCCGATCGCCATTCTGACCGGTGCCGCTGATCACCAATGGCTGCGTCAGATCATTGACGCTCAGGGCGTTATCGCCGCTGATCGGATCGACCACCAGCAACGGTGCAGCGGTCGCAACGTTCAGCGTGCTGCTCTGGCTGCTGCTGTTGCCCGCCGTGTCGCTGACGGTCACCACTACCGGATAGCTGCTGCCGTTAGTCAGGCCCGCCAGGGCGGCTGGCGGCACGTCCAGTGACCAGTTACCGTCGGCATTGACCGTGCCGGTATAGGTCACGCCGTTCAGCGTCAGGCTGACCCGATCGCCTTCACTGCCGGTTCCGCTGAAGCTGATGCCCGCCGCCTGTTCTGCGCCGTTCAGCACCCCGTCACCGGCCGGTGAATTGAGGCTGAAGTCCGGTGCGGCAGTATCGACGGTCAGCGGCAAGGCGCTGGTATTGCTGTTGCCACCGGCGCTGGTCACCGTGACGTTGAGATCGTAGCGGCCATCGGTCAGCGCCTGCAGATCGGCGCGGGGTACGGTGGCGGTCCAGCGGCCATCGTCAGCAACAATGGCATCGTAGGGGACGCCGTTCAGCAGCAGGCTCACGCTGCTGCCCGGGGCGACGGTGCCGCTGATCGGCAGATCGGCGTCAGCTTCTGCGCCGTTAATAATGCCATCGGTGGCAATCGGATTAACCACCAGCGTTGGTGTGCCGGTATCGACCGTCAGCGGCACCGTGGTGCTGGCACTGTTGCCGGCCAGATCGGTGGTAGTGACGGTGATCGGATTGCTGCCCTGCGCCAGCGCTTGCAGCGCCGACGGCGGCAGAACCACGCTCCAGTCGCCATTCGCCGCCACCGTTGCCGGATAGCTGCTGCCGCCCACGCTGACGCTAACCGCCTGGCCCGGCGTCATGGTGCCGGTCAGGGTTTGCGCCGCGCTGGCTTCTTCACTGTTGAGTATGCTGTCAGTAAACGGCGTATTGATGACCGGTGCGGTCAGCGGCGTGGTGGCGACCAGCAGCGTCTGGCTGCTGGAAACCTCGCCTGAGGTCACGGTTACCGTGGTGGTGCCCTGTGCCAGATTAGCCAGATCGCCGGCTGGCACGGTGATCGTCCAGGCCCCGGTTTCGTCGGTGGTACCGCTGTAAACGGTGCCGCCCGGCACCAGCGTAACGCTGACCACGCTACCGACGGCCAGGTTGGTTGAACTGCCGCTGAGGGTCAGATCGCTCTGCGCTTCGATCGCGTTGAGCTGATTATCCTCGGCGATTGGCGCAATCGACAGCAGCGGTGCGTTAGTGGTGATGACGGTGAACTGTCCGCTGGCAGGCTGCGCCGGGTTACCGGCGACATCGAGGATCGCCACGGTAAAGGTTTTCTCCCCGGCCGCGCCCAGCGATCCGGCCGGTAGCGTGACGCTCCAGACGCCATTTGCCTGGACCACACCATCGTAAGACTGACCGTTAATCGCCAGCACTACCGGCTGCCCGGCCGGTACGCCGGTGACGGTGCCGGTAACCTGAATATCACTCAGCTGTTCGGCACTATCGACCTGATTATCCGCCGTGACCGGATCAATGGTCAGCGCCGGCGGGGTCGCCGCCAGCACGGTAACATCCGACAGCACGCTGCTGCTGTTGCCGTACGTATCGCTGATCGACACGTTAACCGGATAGATAGCGTCTGCCAGCTGGCTGATTACCGCAGCCGGCACCGTGACGCTCCAGCTGCCGCTGGTATCGACCGTCGCGGTATAAACCGTGCCGTTAAAGTCGACCGACACCGCATCGCCTGCGCTGCCGCCACGGCCATCGATGGTCAGATCCTGACTGTGCTCAGCGATGTTGATATAGCCGTCGCTGGCTGGGGTTGAGACTTCGAGCAGCGGTGGCGTGGTGGCAAAGGTCACTAAATCCGTCGTCTGGCTGACGTTGCCATCACTGTCGGTGGCCACCACCGTCACTGCCTGGGCACCGTTCGGCACCAGAGCCAGATCGGCAGCAGGAACAGTGATACTCCAGGTCCCCTCCTGCGCCACCACGGCGCTGTAGGTCTGGCCGTTGAGCGAGACGCGAATAATATCGCCTTCATCACCGCTGCCGCTGACGCTCAGCGGCTGCTGCGCATCGGCAACGTTAATCACGCCATCATCGGTGAGTGGGTTGACGGTTAAAGCTGGCACCGCGGTAGCTACCCGCAGTTCGGTCGAGAGGTCACTGCTGTTACCGGCCGGATCGGTGACGGTAACGCTCACCGGATAGGTCTGGTTAGTGAGTGCGCCGAGATCGGACACCGGCACCGACGCGGTCCAGTTACCGTTGCCATCCACCGTGGCGGTGTAGGTTTTGTCGTTCAATACCACCGACACCGTATCGCCCGCCGTGCCGGTACCGCTGAACAGCAGCGGCTGCGTCAGATCACCGTTGCTGAGCACACCGTCACCGCCCGGTGCCGCCACCGTTGCCTCAGGCAACTGGGTACTGACCGCCAGCGGCTGGGTTTGCGTAATGATATTGCCGCTGGCATCGGTCAGGCTGACGTCAAGACGGTAGCTGCTGCCATCCGCCAGCGCCTGCAGCGCGTCAGACGGCACGGTCACCGTCCAGTTGCCGGAGCCATCCACGGTGGTGGTGTAAGTCTGGTCATTCAGCGTGACCGAAACCAATTCCCCCGGCGCAGCGCCGGATCCGCTGACCGGCAGCCCGGCCGCCACTTCACTGCTGTTGAGAATGCCATCGCCACCGGCCACCGGTGCCACAATCAGGTTCGGCAACCGGGTATCGACGCTGAAGTCCAGCGTGTCTCCAACGCGGTTGCCTGCTTCATCAATCACCGTGATATTGAGGCTGTTGCTCCCCTGTGGCAGCAGGGCGAGATCGCTGGCAGGCACGGCCAGGCTCCAGCTGCCGTCAGGATTGACCGTGGCACTGTAGGTTTTACCGTTCAGTTCCAGTTCGACCTGTTGACCCGCCGCCGCTTTGCCGGTGCTGCCGCCGATCGCCAGATCGCTGCTGGCGTCGACGCGGTTGAGAATGCCATCCGTGAGCGCGCTGTCGTTAAGCGTGATCTGTGGCTGATTGCTGACCACCACGTTGAGCTGCGCCGAATCGGTCAGCAGGGTGTTATTGGCATCGATGGCGGTCACCGACACTGCCTGGACGCCGTCAGTAATATCGGTCAGATCGCTGGCCGGAACGGTGACGCTCCAGAATCCGTTGCTGCCGACCACGCCGCTGTAGGTGCTGCCGTTAAAGGCCACCAGCACCGACTGTCCTGCGGCGACGCCAACTGCTGAACCGGAGATCACCAGATCGTTGCCAGCCTCCTGCTGGTTGAGGAAGCCATCGCCGCTCAACGGTTCGCTGATGGTCAGAACGCCCGGCTCACCTGGCGCGGGTGTGGTGTAATGTTGATCTCGCGGCTGTCAGTGGCAGCGGTCCCTGCCGCGTTGCTGACGCTCACCGTAAGTGTGGTGCTGCCCGCGGCCAGCGCGCTGAGCGCCGCAGACGGAATCAGAGCGCTCCAGTTCCCCTCAGGCCCGACCTGTGTAGTGTACGTTGCGCCAGCCAGCGTGATGGTGACCGTCTGGCCCGCTTCGACATTACTGGTGCTGCCGGTCAGGGTCTGATCGACCGCTTTTTCGCTGTTATCCAGCAGATCGTCTGCGGCAAAAACGTTGACCGTAATCGCTGGTACGCCAGGTTCAGGCGAAGCTTCTACCGCGATACCGCGGCTTTCACTGGCCCCGGTACCTGCCACGCTGGAGACCGTAGCGCTGATGGTGGCGCTGCCGGCAGGCAGTGCGGCCAGTGCGCTGGCTGGCAGGGTCAGGCTCCAGTTACCGTCCGTATCTACCGCGGCGCTGAAGGTCTGATCGCCAACGGTGACGGTGACAATCTGACCGGCATCAACGTTAGTGGTGCTGCCGCTCAGCAACTGGTCGCTGGCTTTTTCGTCATTGCTCAGCACATCATCGACCGCAAACGTATTGATGGTCAGAACCGGTGCATTCGGCACGGTGACCGGGGCTTCAACCGTGATCGGCAGGCTGTCACTGGCGGTGATGCCTGCTGCGTTGCTGACCGTGACCGACAAGGTGGTGGAACCGCTCGCCAGCGCGCCAAGCGCATCGGCCGGAATGCTGATATTCCAGCTGCCATCGTCGCCGACGGTGCCGCTGTAGGACTCTCCGCCCAGCGTCACGGTAACGATCTGGCCCGCTTCGACATTGGTGGTGGTACCGGACACCGCCTGCGCGTCCAGCTTCTCTTCGTTGCTTAACAGGTTATCGTCGGTAAACGCCGCCACGCTCAGGGTCGGCGTACCCGGCGCGGTCACCGGGGCTTCTACCGCGATATCACGGGTTTCGCTCACCGTGGTGCCGGCCAGATCGCTGACCGATACGCTCAACGTAACGCTGCCAGCGGCTAAGGCTGCCAGCGTTGAGGCCGGAATGGTGACGCTCCAGCTGCCGTCTGCGGCCACGGTGGTGCTGAACGTCTCACCGCCGAGCGTTACCGTGATCGGCTGACCGGTTTCAATGTTGCTGGTGGTGCCGCTCAGCAGCTGATCGCCGGTTTTCTCACTGTTGCTGAGAATATCATCCCCGGCAAACGGGTTGATGGCGACGGTTGGCTCGCCCGGTAAGGTGACCGGTGCCGTGACGCTGATGGGCAGCGTGTCGTTGAGCGTGGTGCCGGCAGCGTTGCTGACCGATACCGTGATGGTGGTCTCGCCAGCGGCCAGCGCCGTCAGTGCCGCGGACGGCACCGTCAGGCTCCAGCCACCGTCAGCATCGACGCTGGCGCTGTAAACCTGGCCGCCAAGCGTCACGGTGACGACCTGCCCCGCTTCGATGTTGCTGGTGGTGCCGCTCAGGACCTGATCAACGCCTTTTTCTTCGTTGCTGAGCAGGTTATCACCGGCGAAATCGTTGATGGTCAGGGTCGGGATGGCCGGACCGGTGCCCGCTGCCTCAACCGCGATATCGCGTGTTTCATTGACGGTGGTTCCCGCCAGGTTCGTGACGGCCACAGTAATGGCATTCGAACCGGCGGGGAGATTGCCCAGCGCCGCCGCCGGGATAATCACCTGCCAGTTGCCATCGACATCGATGATGCCGATATAGTTCTGCCCGCCGAGGTTCACAATCACCTCTGAACCCGCTTCGACATTGGTGGTGCTGCCGCTGAGCGTCTGGGCGGTGCCCTTTTCAGCATTGCTAAGGATGTCATCTCCGGCAAACTGACCAATCGAGATGGACGGTTCGCCCGGCTGGACAACCGGGGCGTCAACGATGATCGGCAGCGCGCTGGTCGCGGTGTCGCCGGCCGCATTACTGACCGATACGGTGATGGTGGTTTCACCGGCTGCCAGCGCCGTTAGCGCGGCGGCAGGCACGGTAAGGCTCCAGCTGCCATCTGCGCCCACGCTGGTGCTGTAAGTCTGACCGCCCAGCGTCACCGTGACGGTTTGTCCGGCCTCAATGTTGCTGGTGCTGCCACTCAGCGTTTGATCGGTGGTTTTTTCGACATTGCTTAGCTGGTTATCGCCGGCGAAATCAGCCAGCGTCACGCCGGGCGCGCCGGGCGTCACCGGAGTTTCCACGTTGATATCGCGGTTTTCGCTGGCTTCAACGCCGGCCTGATTGGTGACGACAACCGAAATAGCGAGGCTACCCGCAGCCAGCCCATTCAGTGCCTGGGCCGGTACGCTAATACTCCAGCTACCATCGGCACCCACCGCAGTGCTGTAGGTCTGATCGCCGAGCGTGATGGTAACTACCTGCCCCGCTTCCACGTTGCTGGTGCTGCCGCTCAGGGTCTGGTCACTGTTTTTTTCGTCATTGCTCAGGATATCGTCGCCGGCAAACGGGTTGATGGCGATAACTGGCGCGCCTGGCTGGGTGAGCGGCGCGTCAACGCTGATCGCCAGGCTGTCGGTGGCTGGCGTGCCTGCCGCGTTGGCCACACTGACGGTAATGGTGGTGCTGCCCGACGCCAGTGCCGCTAACGCTTCAGCTGGCACGGTGATATTCCAGCTGCCATCGGCTGCTACGCTGCCGCTGTAGTTCTGGCCGCCGAGCGTTACGGTGACAACCTGACCGGCTTCGACGTTGGTGGTGGTGCCGCTCAGGGTCTGGTCGGCGGTTTTTTCGGCGTTACTCAGTACGTTATCACCGGTAAACGGGTCGATCTCCACCCCCGGCGTACCCGGCTCGGTGACCGGGGCCTGAACCTGAATCGGACGGCTTTCGCTGGCCTGGGTACCCGCCTGATTGCTGACGGTGGCGGTAATCGTCTGCGCGCCCTGCGTCAGTGCCGCAAGCGTGGCGGGAGGCAAAGTGATGCTCCAGCTTCCGTCGGCACCGACCGTGGCGTTGAAACTTTGGCTGCCCAGCGTAATGGTGACGATCTGGCCCGCCTGAACATTGCTGGTACTTCCGCTCAGCGTCTGGTCAGTGGTTTTCTCACTGCCGCTCAGCACGTCGTCACCGGCAAACGGGTTGATGGTGATTGTCGGGGCATCCGGCGTGGTATCGGGTTGCTGGACGGTGATCCCCAGACTGGCCGCGGCGGCGGTGCCGGCGGCGTTACTCACGCTGACTGAAATGGTGGTGCTGCCTGCCGCCAGCGCCGCCAGGGCACTGGCCGGAATACTGACGCTCCAGCTGCCATCGGCACCGACGCTGGCATTGTAGGTCTGGCCGCCGAGGGTGATGGTTACAATCTGACCTGCTTCAACGTTGCTGGTGGTGCCGCTCAGCAGTTGGGCGGTTGATTTCTCCGCATTATCCAGCACGTCGTCGCCGGCAAATGGATTAAGAGTAATGGTCGGCGCGCCAGCCGTCGGGGGATTACCCGGCGTGCCGGGATCGACACCGTTGTTGTTATCACCACCGCCGCCGCCACCACCACCACCGCCACCCCCTGCGCCAATCGCCAGACCGGCCAGGCCCAGCACGCCGAGACCGCCGGCAGTAATCACACCCATTGACGAGTTGGTGTTATCCGCCAGCAACAGCGGCTCTACGCTGTCGAGCGATTCATAGGTCGGTGTCACCGCGTTAGAGGCCAGTTCGGCCCCTTCTGCCGTTTGCGGAAACAGGGCGTGTTCCGGTGGATTAACCCCATCATCAAAAACCAGTTCGCTGTGTTCGCCTTCGGCATCATCAAAGAAAAATTTCTGATAGCGGACAGTACTGCCATCACGCATATGCAGAACAAGATCGTTTCCCTGGCGTTCGTACTGCGCCACCATTGCGCGCGTGCCGCTAATGCGGACCACGCTGGGTTCGGTGAGGTTAATGGTTTGTGATGAACCGCCTGTACTCTGCGAGATAAGCGTGCCGTTTTCGCGCGAAATGATATCGACCCGGCCCTGCGTGAGTTCTGCCATTTGTAACCTCTACTCCACCAGATTGGCTAATATACTGAATCTAAAAACATAAAATATTTTTATGCTTATAGTATTCACACATTCCTTCACCTTCTGTCAGACAGAAAGTGTCTTAGCCTGGTGTATCTAAAGGCAGTAAAGCCAGGTGACGCTACACACCGTGGAAAATTCCCGGCGTGGCGCTATTTTTATTGGATTATTTGTGTGTAGTTATACGCAAAACTCAGCGGTTTCGCCTGCTTAATCTTTAACGCAAGGGAGATAAAAATCAATTTTAATGTGCAGATTTTATTATGTTTTAACATTCTTTTCATAAGCAACACTTGCAATAAGGCTTTCAGCAAATTTGCTTTATCGTTGTTTTTACATGTCAATTTGTTGCGGGAAGTTTCTATGATTGGGTTAAAAAGGTTAAAAAATAACCTCCACCTGAACTTTAGAGCGGAAAAAAGAATTTCTTAATTAAGCGATTCAGCCATCATTTATCGCTGGCCCTGATCGCCATTTTCGCTGACAAGTGGTTGAAAAATGGCGATCAAATTTGGCTTAAGTCACGTTACGTGCTGCGAGATTAGCCAGGAAAGTTCTGGAAAAAATCCGCGCACCGCTAAAAGTCGGTAAACTCGCGGTTTTGTTACGCATCTGCCGCTGCACCACACCGGTAATAAATGGCGCGGCGGGTGCTAGTTTTCATGGCCGCAATGCTACACTTTTTCGCTTTGCCACTGATGAATCTGACCTATGACTGCACTGGACGCTGCACAGCAAAATAAACCCGATAGCCGCCTGAACTGGGGCACCCGCACGGTGTTTTTAATCAATGGTTTAGGCATGTCAGCCTGGGCACCGCTGGTGCCGTTTGCGCGCGACCGCCTGCAGCTTAACGGTGCCTCACTGGGCGCGTTACTGCTCTGTCTGGGCATTGGTTCGCTGGCGGCGATGCCGATCACCGGCACATTAGTTGCGCGATTTGGCTGCCGGCGGGTGATGTGTCTTTCGACAGTGCTGGTGCTGGCAATGATGCCGCTGCTGGCCACGGCTGATTCCCATCTGGTAATGGCCGCAGCTCTGATGTGTTTTGGTGCCGGTCTGGGCATGCTGGATGTGGCAATGAACTACCAGGCAGTTCAGGTCGAAAAAGCGGCCGGCAAGCCGATGATGTCTGGCTTTCACGGTTTTTTCAGCCTCGGTGGCATTCTGGGCGCCGGCGCGGTGAGTCTGCTGTTAAGCCTGAGTTTTACGCCGCTGAGCGCCGTGATGGTGATCATGGCGGTGATGCTGCTGCTGTTACTGTGGCGTCTGCCCGGCTTAATGAACCAGCGTTTGCATCAGCCCGATCAGCCCTGGCTGGTGATCCCACGTGGCTGGGTCGCCTTTCTGGGTGCGCTCTGCTTTATCCTGTTTCTGGCGGAAGGAGCGGTGCTGGACTGGGGCGCGCTGCTGCTGTTGCAGAACCCGGCCATGTCGCCGACCCATGCCGGTCTGGGCTATGCACTGTTCTCAACGGCGATGACGCTGGGCCGGTTTGGCGGCGATAAAATCATTCACCGCTTCGGTCGTTATCCGGTGATGCTGACCGGCGCGCTGACGGCCGCTGCGGGCATGAGCCTGGCAGTGTGGCTGCCGTGGCCGGAGATGGCGCTACTGGCTTTTCTGCTGGTCGGTTTCGGTTTATCGAATACCGTGCCGATGTTATTCAATGCGGCGGGGAATCAACAGGATATGCCGGCAAACCTGGCGATTTCTGCCATGACAACGCTGGGATATGCGGGTATTCTCTCAGGTCCGGCCTTAATCGGATTCATATCACAATGGATCAGCCTCAGCGGCGCATTTTTATTAATCGCGCTGTTGCTGTTAGCTGTGGCCGCCAGTGCGCGAAAAGTTGCGCGATAATTCAGGTATCAGACACGCTATGTTGCCTTATAAGTTTCCCCTGACATCCGGCAATGTCACCCGCTTCTTTGTGGTTTTCAATCTGGTGCTGCTGTTGGCGCTGGGCTTTATGGTGCATAACTCGGTCAATGCCTGGCTGACCAGCAAACGTTACGCCATGACCGATCTGGCGCGCGACGTGCAGAAACGCATCGACGCCTATCGTTTTGCCACCTGGCAGATTTATGAAAACCTTTCAACCAGCGCCGCGGGTGCCGCACCCAGCGCCAATCTGCAAGAGACGCGACTGCGTCCTGACGTCTATTATCTGGAAAAAACCCGCCGCAAAACCGAGGCGTTAATTTTTGGATCGCATGACAGCAGCACGCTGGACATGACCATGCGGATGTCGAACTATCTCGACACGCTGTGGGGCGCCGAAAATCCGACCTGGTCGATGTACTTTCTGAATGGTCAGGATAACAGCCTGATCATGATCTCTACCCTGCCGCTGAAAGATATGGCGACCCGCTATAAAGAGAGCGCCATCAGTTCCATGGTGGATGCCCGTCGTGCGGAGATGTTGCAGCAGGCTAATGCGCTGGATGAACGCGAAAGTTTCTCGGCGCTGCGCCATCTCGCCTTTCAAAACGATCACTACTTTACCCTGCGTACCACCTTTAATCAGCCCGGCCATCTGGCGACGGTGGTGGCCTTTGATCTGCCGGTCAACGATCTGATCCCACAAAACATGCCACTGGAAAACTTCCAGCTGCGGCAGGACAGCTCGGTGAGTGCCACCACCACGGATCAGCAGGAGACGGAAGATACCCAGATTTCGCTGGTAAATCCGAATGTGGAAATCGCCGCGACGCTGCCCAGCACCTCGCTACAGCTGGTCTATCGGGTACCGATTAGCCGGCTGATTATCGATACCCTGCATAACCTGCTGTGGCCACTGCTGATCAACCTGCTGCTTTTCCTGCTGTCGCTGGCCGGCATGGTGCTGCTGCGCCAGCAGTCACTGCGTCCCAGCGAGAACCAGAGCGCTGAACTGGACTCGTTGCGGGTTCTGAATGAAGAGATTGTGGCCAGCCTGCCGGTCGGCCTGCTGGTCTACGACTTTGCCAGTAACCGTACCCTGCTGAGTAATAAGATCGCAGAACACCTTCTGCCACACCTTAATTTGCAGAAGATCATTAATATGTCCGACCAGCATCAGGGCGTGCTGCAGGCGACCATCAATAACGAAGTGTATGAGATCCGCCACGCCCGCAGCGTGTTGTCGCCACATACTCAGCTGTTTATGATGCGCGACCAGGATCGTGAGCTGCTGGTCAACAAGAAGCTGCAAAAAGCGCAGCAGGTACTGGATCGTAATCACCAGATGCGTCAGCAGCTGCTGCATAACCTTGGCCATGCCCTGAATCAGCCGCTGGAGAAAATCGTGGCCCAGCTGGTGCAGCTCAGCCAGCGTGACAGCGATGAAACGGTGCTGGACGTGCTGGATGAGAGCCAGGGTCTGGCGCGACTGGTTGACGATATTGTGCTGCTTAACCGACTGGAGGCGCACGACTGGTCACCGGATGCGACGGTGTTCAGCCTGCAGGAACTGCTGGATGAGATTGCGCTGGAAAGCCTGCCACTGATGCGCCGTAAAGGGCTGTCGCTGGTGGTGAATAACCATCTGGCGAACGACGAGATGCGATTTGGCGATCGCCGGGCACTGCGTAAGGTATTGATTACCCTGATGCACTATGCGCTGACCACCACGCGCTGGGGCAAAATCACGCTGGAGGTCAAAGCGGCCGATAAGCAGGCCGACCGGCTGATGATTGAACTGGTCGATACCGGTGCCGGCCTGACGGTCGATGAACTGGCGAATGTCGACTTCCCATTCCTCGGTGATACCAGCCAGGATCGCTATGGTCAGGCGTCAGGTATGGCGTTCTTCCTGTGTAAACAGCTGTGCAAGCAGATGGGCGGCAGCCTGGATATCGTGGCAAAAGCCGATATCGGCACCCGCTACAACATGCAGTTGCCGCTGGTGCTGGAACAGAAAACTGAAGAGGAAGAGGAAAAAATTCTTGATGGCGTCACCGCACTGGTGGAGATCGCTGTGGAAGACGTGCACAAGATCGTCTGCCGCCATCTGGAAAACTGGGGTGCGCGTTGTCTGACACCAGACGAGCGTATTTCCGGTCAGGATCACGATGTGCTGATAACCGATGATCCCACCAAACTGAGCGGCTGGTCACTGCTGCTGGCCGGGGATGAACCCGGTCATCACGCGCTGAATGACCAGCAGTATCGGGTTAATTTCAATCTCAGTAATGCGCTGCTCGATGCATTGCTGGCGCTGATTGAGAAGCAACTGTCACACGATGTGATGGAAGATGACGCTGAAGAAGAAGCGGCCACGCCATTGATGAGCGGCGGCTATTTCCAGCTGTTTACTGAGACAGTACCGGTTGATGTAAAGAGACTGTATACTGAGTCGGCGGAAAAGGACTACGCCTCGCTTGCTCAGACAGCGCATCGCCTTAAGGGCGTGTTTGCCATGCTTAATCTGACTCCCGGCAAACAGCTTTGTGAAGAGTTAGAACACCACATTAAAGCGTGTGACGATTCAAACATTACAAATACCACCAGTGATATTGACGCTTACGTCAATCAACTGCTGCAGCAAGGTAACCAATAAGATGAATAACTTAAACGTAATTATTGCCGATGACCATCCAATTGTTCTTTTCGGTATCCGAAAATCTCTGGAACAAATTGAATGGGTTAACGTTGTAGGTGAGTTCGAAGACTCAACAGCACTGATCAACAATCTGTCTAAGCTGGATGCGAATGTCCTGATCACCGATCTCTCTATGCCCGGTGAGAAGTATGGCGATGGCATCACGCTGATTAAATATATTAAACGTCACTATCCGGATCTGTCGATTATCGTTCTGACCATGAACAATAACCCGGCAATTCTGAGTTCGGTACTGGATCTCGATATTGAAGGGATTGTACTGAAGCAAGGCGCGCCAACCGACCTGCCGAAAGCGCTGGCCGCGTTGCAGAAAGGCAAAAAGTATACGCCGGAAAGCGTAGCGAAACTGCTGGAGAAGATCAGCGCTGGCGGTTACGGCGACAAACGCCTGTCACCGAAAGAGAGCGAAGTGCTGCGTCTGTTCGCTGAAGGCTTCCTGGTTACCGAAATTGCCAAGAAACTGAACCGCAGTATTAAGACCATCAGTAGCCAGAAGAAATCAGCCATGATGAAACTGGGCGTGGATAACGATATCGCGCTGCTGAACTACCTGTCGTCTGTCAGCCAGACTCAGGTCGAAAAAGACTAGTATCACGAGGCGGTGCCAGCGGCACCGCCTTTACTTCTGCCCTCTGCTCTATCCTGCCCGCGTTTTACGTACCCGCTCCGCATAGATCGCCAGCGTTACCTTCAGCACATCCAGCGTCACCGGCTTCGACAGACAGTTATCCATGCCTGCATCCATACAACGCTGCTTCTCTTCAGCCAGCGCATTCGCGGTAACGCCAACCACCGGGAACAGATGTCCCAACTGACGAAGCCGCTGCGTCAGTCGGTAACCATCCATGTTCGGCATATTGACGTCGGTCAGCACGATATCAATCTCATTGCGGCTCAGAACGTTGAGCGCATCGACGCCATCCTGCGCCGTTTTGACCTGATACCCCAGCGTACCGAGCTGTTCTGACAGCAGCATGCGGTTGATTGGGTGATCGTCCACAATCAGTACCATGATGTCATCGTTATGCACTTTCTCTTCCACCGGTCCGGCCAGCAGCAGCGCGTCTGCCGCGTCGCTGTCCAGCGCGATGCGATAGATGCGCGCCAGCAGCGTCGGTACTTCGTGCAGCGTGGCGGTAGAATGGATCCAGCGTCCCGGCTGGCGTTCACGCGGCATATCGACATGCGATCCGTCAAAGGTCACCAGCGCCCGCAGCGGCAAGTCAATATCCAGTTCGTGGTCGGTCATCACCACATCGTCCGGACCGGGCTTGCCGTGGTACTCAGCCACCTGAATGCCCTGCTGACGTAACTGGCGCGCAATAAATTCCGCCAGGTATTCGTTGCACATCGCCAGCCAGATTTTCTTATCCTGCATTCCTTCCAGCAACGGCAGCGCAGGCTGCTGTCCTTTGTAGATCGGGATACGCACGATGAACTGACTGCCCATACCCGGCTCAGAGTCGACCTCAATATCGCCGTCCATCATGTTGATCAGCTTTTCACAAATCGCCAGCCCCAGTCCGGTACCCTGGAAATTACGCTGCACGCCGTTGCCCACCTGGAAGAACGGATCAAACAGCCGCGGCAGCTCTTTGGCCGGAATGCCGACGCCGGTATCACGAACGCGGAACGCCAGATAACCCTCGGCAACGTAGGCATGCAGGATGATGCAGCCGGTATGGGTGAACTTGATTGCGTTGTTCAGCAGATTCGAGATCACCTGCTGCAGACGCAACGGATCGCCATCCAGCACCTGCGGCACGTCATGTTCGATGAAGCAGTAGAGCGTCAGCCGTTTTTTCACCACCAGCGACAGATAGTTGCCGACGATATGGGTAACAATTTCACGCGGGGCAAACGGGCGTGGCTCAATCTTCAGCTGTTCCGACTCAATTTTAGAGAAGTCGAGAATATCGCTGATGATTTTCAGCAGCAGGCTGGAGGAGTTATTCATCGCGGTTACCAGCGAATCAATGCCGCTTGGCAACTGCTTGGTCTGCAACAGGTCGAGGTTACCGATAATGCCATAAAGCGGCGTACGCAGTTCGTGACTGACGGTGGCGAGGAACATCGATTTCGACTGGCTGGCCTGCTCGGCGGCGTGCGCCATCTCCTGCAGCGACTGTTCCATTCGGACGCGCGCCGAGACATCCACCAGCACGCAAATCGCCACATTCTCATTGCGATAGCGTGAGTGAACAAAGCTGATTTGCAGGTTGGTGTTACTGCCGGTCAGCACATCGACAAAATTCACCTGCTGACCGCCAATGATTTCGTTCAGCCGCTGACGATCTTCCTGGGTCAGCAGCGTCAGATAGTTGTGCGCCAGTTCATTACTCAGGATATTGGTACCGTCGCTGGTGCGTAAAATACAGATACCGACCGGCGCTGAGGCGACAATCTTGCGGTTAAATTGCTCATGCTCTTCCAGCCGGTGCGCATTCTCTTCGGCGGGCAGAAACATCCGCCGCTCAAACAGCCAGGCGAGCGTAAACAGCATGACGGCACTGAAGATATTCAGCAGCAGCGCATTAATCATCATCAGTTTTAACTGATCGACCACCACGTCAGTGGGAATCGACCAGACGATGTTGAGATCGGACGGCGGCAGCGGTTTTTTCAGGACCAGTTGACGATAGCCGTTGAGGTAGCCAAACCAGGTCTTATCGTCCGGCAGATCATCCAGCGAAAAACCGAGACCGCCACGGCGTGAATTGATCAGCGGACGGTAATTTTCATCAGTAATGGAGGCGATAACCGGCAGGCTGCCGGGCTGAATAAACTCATCCAGACGGATATTTTGCTCAACGCCCAGCAGCGCCTGCAATTTGTTGGCGACATAAACCGGCACCACCATATAGAAGGTGCCCACGCCTGGCTGCGTGGTGCTGTTAATCCAGTACATCGGATTACGGCGCTCTTCTTCATTGCTGTTGCGGTAACGCAGCACGTTTTCGCGCAGGGATTTCAGACTGCGTTCGCGATCGGCATTGCTGCTGCCGATAGTAAAGTCGGCCAGGCACTGATTTTCACCGCCGATAAAGAACACCCGATTCAGCTCGTACGACGAAGCGAAGTTACTTTTCCAGTAATTAATGTAGTAACTGAGCGAATCCAGCGAGTTACGCCAGGTATTGCTCATCGAGGTACAGTCTCCGTCGGAAAACAGCGGGGTAAACTGCGGCTGGGTCGATTTGCCCGGCATCATGCCGGTCAGCACATCCAGCCCGCTGCTGGCATTGGTCAGACGGTTCTCGGTGATATATTTCAGCTCTCGCATCATGTCGGCTGAATGCCGGACATACCACTCGATTGAGCCGTAATTGCTGGCGAACTCCTGGCGGACCTGGGTCTCTTTTTCATGCAACACGCTGATGATGTAAAAGGCGGTCAGCACAGCGCCCAGCGTCCAGATTAGCAGCGCCAGCGCGCGAAAAAGATAGCGCGAGATGCGAAGCGTGGTGCGGAAAGAGACAGGATATTTCAAGTGGAACTCGCAGTTGGCAAGGTTAGTCGCATCGTCATTTTTTAATGCCCATACACTAGCTTTATCGGGCAAAAAAAGCCAGTCGGACGCGGGCTTAGCACCCGGTTTGGGAATCTTTTAACGGCGCGTTGCTATCGTTTCTGAAGCCGCACCCGGCACGAAGACGGCGAGCAACGTCACACTCTGCGGCGATCCCTGAAACAGCCAGCCCGGTTTTCAGACCGCAATACCCGATATTCCCCATTACTGCCGCCATTAAAGCGCCAGCGCACAACCGCCAACCCGGAAAGGCCCGCTCTACCCGTCTCCCTTCCCATCACAATCAGCAGCCACCACAGCCGCCAGCGCACAATCGTCTACCAAGAAAGGTCCGCTCTGCCCGAAGAGCAAAGCGTCCGCGCCACGGAAGGCGCGGCCGCTCTGCAGGGAAGCGGGTTTCCTTGGCGATCGGGCAGTGCGGGCCTTTCGCCGCCCCCCCCACTCACCTCCGCTCCCCTTCACCTGTTATCCACTCAGCCCTTTTTCCCACAGCCGCCAGCGCACAGCCGCCTATCCGGAAAGGCCCGCTCTGCCCGAAAAGCAAAGCGTCCGCGCCACGGAAGGCGTGGTCGATCCGCAGGGAAGCGGGATTCCTTGGCGATCGGGCAGTGCGGGCCTTTCGCCGCCCCCCTCTCACCGCCGCTCCACTTTCCACTTCACCATCCGTCACCTTTCCCACCACAATCAGCAGACACCACAGCCGCCAGCGCACAATCGCCTACCAAGAAAGGTCCGCTCTGCCCGAAGAGCAAAGCGTCCGCGCCACGGAAGGCGCGGCCGATCAGCAGGGATGCGGGATTCCTTGGCGATCGGGCAGTGCGGGCCTTTCGCCGCCCCCCTCTCACCGCCGCTCCACTTTCCACTTCACCACCCGTCACCTTTCCCACCACAATCAGCAGACACCACAGCCGCCAGCGCACAATCGCCTACCAAGAAAGGCCCGCTCTGCCCGAAAAGCAAAGCGTCCGCGCCACGGAAGGCGCGGCCGATCCGCAGGGAAGCGGGATTCCTTGGCGATCGGGCAGTGCGGGCCTTTCGCCGCACCCCCACTCACCGCTGCGCCCCTTCACCTCCGCTCCCCTTAATGCTTTACAACCTCGTCCGATCACCCAAAAAAAACGGCAGGCCGGGTTTCCCCTGACCTGCCGTTTCGACAACGTACTCAGCTAGCGCCCGAAGAATTACTCTTCGTCGTCTGCCGCCGCGTCATCTTCATCATCGATATCCGCTTCTGGCGTGATCTCTTCGTCATCAAGCTCCGCTTCTGGCGCGATATCATCCTCGCCTTCAGCTACGCTACCGTCGATTGAATCCAGCTCTTCCTCTTCAACCGGTTCAGCAACACGTTGCAGCCCGACCACGTTTTCATCTTCAGCCGTACGAATCAGAATCACACCCTGGGTATTACGACCCACGACGCTGACTTCTGAAACCCGTGTACGTACCAGCGTACCGGCATCGGTGATCATCATGATCTGATCGCCATCGACAACCTGCACCGCACCAATCACCGGGCCGTTACGATCGGTAACCTTGATTGAGATAACACCCTGCGTCGCACGCGACTTGGTTGGGTATTCGCTGTTAGCAGTACGTTTGCCGTAACCATTCTGCGTCACGGTGAGGATTGCACCCTCTTCACGCGGCACAATCAACGACACCACGCGATCGCCTTCGGCCAGCTTGATGCCGCGCACACCGGATGCGGTACGGCCCATCGCACGGACCGCGGTTTCCGCGAAGCGCACCACTTTACCGGCAGCCGAGAACAGCATGGCTTCGTCGTTGCCGTTGGTCAGCGCCACGCCGATCAGCTCGTCGTCGTCACGCAGATTGACGGCGATAATACCGGCACTGCGCGGACGGCTGAACTCTTTCAGCGCGGTCTTCTTCACGGTACCGCTGGCGGTCGCCATGAAGATGTTGAAGCCTTCGGTGTACTCGCGTACCGGCAGAATCGCAGTAATGCGTTCGTTAGCTTCCAGCGGCAGCAGGTTGACGATAGGACGTCCACGTGCGCCACGGCTCGCTTCCGGCAGCTGGTAAACCTTCATCCAGTAGAGACGGCCACGGCTTGAGAAGCAGAGGATCGTGTCATGGGTGTTAGCAACCAGCAGACGATCAATGAAGTCTTCTTCTTTGATACGCGCGGCCGACTTGCCTTTACCACCACGACGCTGCGCTTCGTAATCGGTCAGAGGCTGATACTTCACGTAGCCCTGATGCGACAGCGTCACGACCACATCTTCCTGATTGATCAGGTCTTCGATATTGATGTCGGCAGTATTGGCGGTGATCTCGGTACGACGCTCATCACCAAACTGATCGCGCATCAGTTCCAACTCTTCGCGAATCACTTCCATCAGACGCTCGGCGCTTGACAGGATATGCAGCAATTCAGCGATCTGATCCAGCAGCGCTTTATACTCATCCAGCAGTTTTTCATGCTCAAGGCCGGTCAGTTTCTGCAGACGCAGATCCAGAATCGCCTGAGCCTGCTGCTCGGTCAGATAGTACTGGCCGTCACGAATACCGAACTGCGCATCCAGCCACTCCGGACGTGCGGCGTCATCACCGGCACGCTCCAGCATCGCGGAAACGTTACCCAGATCCCATGCCTGTGCCACCAGACCCGCTTTCGCTTCCGCCGGGCTTGGTGCACGACGAATCAGCTCAATGATCGGATCGATGTTAGCCAGCGCAATCGCCAGACCTTCAAGGATATGCGCACGGTCACGGGCTTTACGCAGTTCGAAAATGGTACGGCGGGTCACCACTTCACGACGATGGCGGACAAAGGCTTCCAGAATCTCCTTCAGCGCCATAATCTTTGGCTGGCCCTGATGCAGTGCCACCATGTTGATGCCGAACGAGGTCTGCAGCTGAGTCAGTGAATAGAGATTGTTCAGCACCACTTCGCCGACCGCATCACGCTTGATCTCAATCACGATGCGCATGCCGTCTTTATCGGATTCATCACGCAGCGCGCTGATGCCTTCGACACGCTTCTCTTTCACCAGCTCGGCGATTTTCTCAATCAGACGCGCCTTGTTAACCTGGTAAGGCAGCTCATGAATGATGATGGTCTCACGGCCGGTTTTGGCGTCCGCTTCGACTTCGCCACGTGCACGGATATAAATTTTGCCGCGCCCGGTACGGTAAGCTTCTTCAATGCCACGACGACCATTGATGATGGCAGCGGTCGGGAAATCAGGTCCCGGAATATGCTCCATCAGCCCTTCAATGCTGATGTTCTCATCTTCAATGTAAGCCAGGCAGCCGTTGATCACTTCACGCAGGTTATGCGGCGGGATATTGGTTGCCATACCCACGGCGATACCGGAGGAACCGTTAACCAGCAGGTTTGGAATTTTGGTCGGCAGAACTTCAGGGATCTGCTCAGTGCCGTCGTAGTTAGGGACAAAATCGACGGTCTCTTTTTCCAGGTCAGCTAACAGATCGTGGGCGATTCTGGACATGCGGACTTCGGTATAACGCATCGCCGCAGCGGAGTCGCCGTCGATGGAGCCGAAGTTGCCTTGACCGTCCACCAGCATGTAACGCAGGGAGAAAGGCTGGGCCATACGTACAATGGTGTCGTAAACGGCGGAATCACCATGCGGGTGATATTTACCGATAACGTCACCGACGACGCGGGCAGATTTTTTATAGGGTTTGTTCCAGTCGTTACCCAGTTCGCTCATCGCAAAGAGTACGCGACGATGCACCGGCTTCAGGCCGTCACGCACATCGGGTAAAGCTCGGCCAACGATGACCGACATGGCGTAATCGAGGTAAGAATTCTTTAACTCTTCTTCGATATTGACCGGTGTAATTTCTCTCGCAAGGTCGCTCATGGAGCCGCTATCCCTCTACTTAATCCCGGATTTTAAAGGTGCGAAAGTATATCACACTGCAATGCTCTGGTGAACGTTAACCACCGATTTCAGCCGCTTTTCCTTACGCCTGAAAGGTGTGCCATAACCGGTTAAGCGTTTATACTGATGGCACATTTTGTCAGGAGTTACGATTCAATGAATGCACAACCGCAGAATCATCAGCAGAACGTCGATGCGCAGGAAATTGCCAAATTTGAGGCCGTTGCCTCGCGCTGGTGGGATCTGGAGGGTGAATTTAAACCGCTGCACCGGATTAACCCGCTGCGACTGGGCTATATCGCCCAGCGCAGTAACGGTCTGTTTGGTAAAAAAGTGCTCGACGTCGGCTGTGGTGGCGGCATCTTAGCCGAAAGCATGGCGCGTGAAGGCGCTATCGTCACCGGGCTGGATATGGGTGCTGAACCGCTGGCCGTAGCGCGCCTGCATGCCCAGGAGAGCGGCGTAACGCTCGACTATGTCCAGCAGACGGTAGAAGCTCACGCCGAACAGTATGCTGGCCACTACGATGTGGTGACCTGCATGGAGATGCTGGAGCACGTGCCCGATCCGCGCTCGGTGGTTCACGCCTGCGCGCAACTGGTGAAACCTGGCGGCGAAGTCTTTTTCTCTACCCTGAACCGCAATCCAAAAGCCTGGCTGCTGGCGGTGTTTGGCGCTGAATATGTGCTGCGCATGGTGCCGCGCGGGACCCACGACGTGAAGAAATTCATCCGTCCATCTGAACTGCTGAGCTGGGTAGATGAAACCGCGCTGCGTGAACGTCACATCATCGGCCTGCACTACAACCCGCTGACCAATCGCTTCAGGCTGGCACCGGGCACCGACGTCAATTATATGGTGCATACCCACCGCGCCGTTTAAGCGCCCTGCCTGTC
This sequence comes from Pantoea sp. PGP6, assembly GCF_053474785.1. NCBI lineage: Bacteria > Pseudomonadati > Pseudomonadota > Gammaproteobacteria > Enterobacterales > Erwiniaceae > Pantoea > Pantoea sp. PGP6. The sequence continues at coordinate 1,417,398 of NZ_JBQBMA010000001.1, read as the reverse complement.
GGCAATCCGGCGGGCGACGTGCTGCGCTTGTTGGCCGGATGGCTCAGCACCTCGCTGCGCCTGCCCGGCTCCCGCTGGGCTATGCTTCCTCCTTTATTATGCTTATCGGGCTGATCTGTCGCCTATGCCTCTGGCTGTTGACAGGCGATAAGCTAGTCGGATAAGCCACAGCCGACCGGCCAGACTGGCGCTGCAGAAACCGATCGGCATCATTCTGTTGTCTGCCAACGGGTTAGGCTGGGCACATACTGAGCGGTTCAGATTTTCTCTTTTCCCGCATTTCCTGCCACACAACCGCTAGCGGGTTTTGGCGGTTTTTCACCCTTTCCAGGACCTGGCGCAAAGGATTGAATAAGAAATACGCGTCCGATCAAATTAAGAAAAAAAAGTAGGATCGGGTTGACATGATGGCGGGCCTTATAAGACGCGGGCCAGGAAATATCGCAGAAATTACAACCCCTCCTGACATCATTTTTTCCTCTTGTTAAGCGGCAGTAAAATACTAAAATATGCCTCCATATTGTTATGGCTTTTGCCAACACCCCCTAGATGTTGTGTTTATCCACAAATTATTCACAATGAATATGCTGTGTATAAACCGGGATTTCTTTTAATTTTTGGATACTCACGCAAAGGTAAAAACGCGACATGAACCAAAGTCTGCTCGTTACTAAACGCGATGGCCGCCAGGAGCGCATTGATCTCGACAAAATTCACCGTGTACTGGACTGGGCAGCCGAAGGGCTGAACAACGTCTCGGTATCGCAGGTGGAGCTGCGCTCCCACATTCAGTTCTATGATGGCATCAGAACATCTGACATTCATGAGACCATCATCAAGGCCGCAGCAGACCTCATCTCTCGCGAAGCCCCGGATTATCAGTACCTCGCCGCACGCCTGGCGATCTTCCATCTGCGCAAAAAAGCCTACGGCCAGTTTGAGCCGCCGAAGCTGTATGACCAGGTGGTTAAAATGGTCGGCATGGGCAAATATGACCGCCACCTGCTGGAAGATTACAGCGAAGAAGAATTTGCTCAGATGGACGAGTTCCTCGACCACTGGCGTGACATGAACTTCTCGTATGCCGCAGTGAAGCAGCTGGAAGGCAAATATCTGGTGCAGAACCGCGTCTCGGGTGAAATCTACGAGAGCGCGCAGTTCCTCTATATTCTGGTCGCCGCCTGCCTGTTCTCGGGCTATCCGCGCGACACGCGTATGGATTACATCAAGCGTTTCTATGATGCGATCTCAACCTTCAAGATCTCGCTGCCGACGCCTATCATGTCCGGCGTGCGGACGCCAACGCGTCAGTTCAGCTCCTGCGTCCTGATTGAGTGCGGCGACAGCCTCGACTCTATCAACGCCACCTCCAGCGCGATTGTGAAATATGTCTCTCAGCGTGCCGGCATCGGCATTAATGCCGGTCGTATCCGTGCGCTGGGCAGCCCAATCCGCGGTGGTGAAGCATTCCATACCGGCTGTATCCCGTTCTATAAGCACTTCCAGACGGCGGTCAAGTCCTGCTCACAGGGCGGCGTTCGTGGCGGCGCAGCAACGCTGTTCTACCCGATGTGGCATCTGGAAATTGAAAGCCTGCTGGTGCTGAAAAACAACCGTGGCGTTGAAGGCAACCGCGTACGTCACATGGACTACGGCGTACAGCTCAACAAGCTGATGTACCAGCGCCTGCTGAAAGGGGAAGATATCACCCTGTTCAGCCCGTCTGATGTGCCGGGCCTGTATGATGCGTTCTTCGCCGATCAGGATGAGTTTGAACGCCTCTACACCAAATATGAGCAGGACCAGAGCATCCGCAAGCAGCGGGTTAAAGCAGTCGATCTGTTCTCACTGATGATGCAGGAACGTGCCTCTACCGGCCGCATCTACATTCAGAACGTCGATCACTGCAACACCCACAGCCCGTTTGACGCCAGCATTGCGCCGGTTCGCCAGTCTAACCTGTGCCTTGAGATCGCGCTGCCGACCAAACCGCTGGAAGACGTTAACGACGAAAACGGTGAAATCGCCCTGTGTACGCTGTCGGCGTTCAACCTTGGCGCGATTGACAGCCTCGACGATCTGGAAGAGCTGGCTACCCTGGCAGTACGTGCACTTGATGCGCTGCTCGATTATCAGGACTACCCGATCCCGGCCGCCAAACGTGGCGCGATGGGCCGTCGTACCCTGGGTATCGGCGTGATTAACTTCGCTTACTACCTGGCGAAACACGGTGTGCGTTACTCCGATGGCAGCGCCAATGGCCTGACCCATAAAACCTTTGAAGCCATTCAGTATTACCTGCTGAAAGCCTCAAACGCGCTGGCTAAAGAGCAAGGTGCCTGCCCGTGGTTCAACGAAACCACCTATTCGCAGGGCATCCTGCCAATCGACACCTACAAGAAAGATCTCGACACCATCAGCAACGAGCCGCTGCATCTGGACTGGGAAAGCCTGCGTGAAGAGATCAAAACTCACGGCCTGCGCAACTCAACGCTCTCTGCACTGATGCCGTCTGAGACCTCGTCGCAGATCTCCAATGCCACCAACGGCATTGAACCGCCGCGCGGTCACATCAGCATTAAAGCCTCGAAAGATGGCATTCTGCGTCAGGTGGTGCCGGAGTATGAGCGTCTGAAAGATCAGTACGAACTGCTGTGGGAAATGCCGAACAACGACGGCTACCTGCAACTGGTGGGTCTGATGCAGAAGTTTATCGACCAGGCGATCTCGTCTAACACCAACTACGATCCGTCGCGCTTTGCCAACGGTAAAGTGCCGATGAAACAGTTGCTGAAAGATCTGCTGACCGCTTACAAATTTGGCGTGAAAACGCTCTACTACCAGAACACCCGTGACGGTGCTGAAGATGCGCAGGACGATCTGGCACCTTCTATCCAGGATGATGGCTGCGAAAGCGGCGCATGTAAGATCTAACGGGCGGGCGGGAGAAACTCCCGCCCCACTCCTTTCACGGGGCGGCTTCGCTTCGTTCACTTTTGGACATTTTTTATGGCTTACTCCACTTTCTCACAGAACAAAAATGACCAGCTGAAAGAGCCGATGTTTTTCGGTCAGTCGGTAAACGTGGCGCGCTTCGACCAGCAAAAATATGACATCTTTGAAAAGCTGATCGAAAAGCAGCTCTCCTTCTTCTGGCGTCCGGAAGAGGTCGATGTCTCACGCGATCGCATCGACTATCAGGCGCTGCCGGACCACGAAAAACACATCTTCATCAGCAACCTGAAATACCAGACCCTGCTGGACTCGATTCAGGGCCGTAGCCCGAACGTGGCGCTGCTGCCGCTGATCTCCATTCCTGAACTGGAAACCTGGATCGAAACCTGGGCATTTTCCGAGACTATCCACTCGCGCTCCTACACCCACATCATCCGCAACATCGTTAACGATCCGGCGGTGGTGTTTGACGATATCGTCACCAATGAGCAGATTCTGGCCCGTGCCCAGGATATCTCACGCTATTACGACGATCTGATTGAGATGACCAACTACTGGCATCTGCTGGGCGAAGGCACCCATCAGGTCAACGGCAAATCGGTCACCGTCAGCCTGCGCGCCCTGAAGAAGCAGCTCTATATCTGCCTGATGAGCGTTAATGCGCTGGAAGCGATCCGCTTCTACGTCAGCTTCGCCTGTTCATTCGCCTTCGCTGAGCGCGAACTGATGGAAGGCAATGCGAAAATCATCCGCCTGATCGCCCGTGACGAAGCGCTGCACCTGACCGGCACTCAGCACATGCTGAACCTGCTGCGCAGTGGTGAAGACGATCCGGAGATGAAAGAGATTGCGGCGGAGTGCCGTGAAGAGTGCTTCGAACTGTTTAAGAAAGCCGCTCTGCAGGAAAAAGAGTGGGCGGAATATCTGTTCAGCGGCGGTTCAATGATCGGCCTGAACAAAGATATTCTCTGCCAGTACATTGAGTACATCACCAATATCCGCATGCAGGCGGTCGGGCTTGATCTGCCGTTCCAGACGCGCTCTAACCCGATCCCATGGATCAACTCATGGCTGGTCTCTGACAACGTGCAGGTCGCGCCGCAGGAAGTGGAAGTCAGCTCCTATCTGGTCGGTCAGATCGATTCAGAAGTGGGCGAGAACGACTTCGACGACTTCCAGCTGTAATCATGAGCCGTGCCGTTGTTATTTTGCGCAGCTCCGGTGCCCGACTGGAGAGCGCAGACGATCACCCTAATCTGCTGACCCTGCTGGAAGCTAACAACCTGTGCGTGGAGTTTCAGTGTCGGGAAGGCTACTGTGGCTCCTGCCGGATGCGTTTGCTGAAAGGCGAAGTGCACTACCCGCAGAGGCCGCTGGCGTTTGTTCAGCAGGACGAGATCCTGCCCTGCTGTTGCAAAGCCAAAGGCGAGATCGAGCTTGAGTTATAACTGAAGCGGCGTTCCCCGGACTTACAGCCACCTGGGTTAAGTTGGTCAGCATTCTGAAACAAAACGGGCGCCTCAGGTGCCCGTTTTGTTTTCACTGAAATCACTGCCTGACCGTTTCAATCACATCAATCCAGCCGTGACCGGTAGTGACTTCACTGCCGTGCAGCCAGCGTCGCAACATATTCATCGCCATCATCGCCACCACCTTCTGCCGCGTCTCCAGATTATGCCGGCCGGTACTGAACTTCACGCGCTGGCCCCAGCTGCCTGCGGGCGCATGCAACGCCACCGCAATCTCCTCCTGCTGCAGGTCGCCAACCGAGAGCGCCAGCGTCGCCTGTTGCTGCGTCGCCAGTTCACGGGTTCGCGCCACCTGTTGCGTCAGCGTTTCCTGCTGCGGCGGCAGAATCTGTGCGCCACGCAGCGGCACGCCGGCTGCGGCCAGCTGCCAGTTAAGCAAGCCGGCGGTGTACTGCTCACTGAGCGTCAGCTGATAATCACGCTGCTGTAGCTCGCGGGCCAGCAGTGCCGGCAATCCCGCGGTGCCTTCATAAAGGGTGCACTCCGCCAGCTGCAGCCGCACCTGCTGCCACACCAGCTCCATCGCCACCCGCTGACTGGCCGGACCGGTCAGTTTGATCTCGATGATCGGCATTGAGGAGCGGTAACCCATCACCACGCCCTCCGGTAAGCTCAGCGGTTCGAGTTCCGCCGCGAGGTCGCTTTCGCCACGACCAAAAGTGGTCAGGCGCAGACAAATTGGCGGCTCGGGCGGGGAAAATCGGGCTTTCAGACGCGGAATGATCTGCTGCTCAACCATCACTTTAAATTCAGACGGCACGCCAGGGGTGAAGAACATCCAGCAGCGGTTCAACTGCAGGGCGAAGCCGCAGGCGGTGCCGACCGGATTATCAATCAGCTCGGCATTGGCCGGGATCTCCGCCTGTTTGCGGTTGCTGGCCGCCATCACCCGGCCGCGACTGGCGAACCAGGCTTCCATTTGCGTCAGCCACGCCTGTTGCAGCTCCAGCTCAACACCGCAGGCCTGCGCCGCAGCCAGCGCGCTGAGATCGTCACTGGTCGGTCCCAGCCCACCATTAACAATCAGCACATCCGCCTGCTGGCTGCGCGCCTGTAGCGTGCTCACCAGCGATTCAAGGGCATCGCCAACCGTGGTGCGGCTGGTCATCGGTAAACCGTGCTGGAACAAAATATCGGCCAGCCAGGCCGCATTGGTATCGACGATTTGGCCGTGCAGCACCTCATCCCCGGTTGAAAGCATCTCTACTCTGATCACGTTGGTTCTCCTTATGCCGGTCGCTTTACTGTAGGAAGTCCGCAGATGAAACACAATCAGCATCGCTGACCGCTGACCACCAACGGCGCTGACGGTCTGACCGCGAGGGAGTCGCACGCTGGCGGCACGGCGGGGAGATAGCTGATAGCGGGAGTCGACAAGGCACGGCGGAAACGACAACAAAAACGGCGGGGATCGCCCGCCGTTTTTATCATCAGTATGCTGTTACGGTGCCGTCAGAGGTAATCAGCGACGCGCCAGCAGCAGGCCGAGTACCAGACCGGCAGTCGCGCCGATACCGATGCCCTGCCACGGTTTCTCATGCACGTAATCATCGGCACGGTAGGCCGCTTGTTTAGCACGATAGTAATAGCTGTCGGACGCCTGGCTGACACGGGCTTTAACGTCATGCAGCGCCTGTTCCGCTTTGGTTTTAAGCTCGATATATTTTTGATCCGCCGGATCACCTGATGACTTCAACACTTCTTCCAGCGTTTCGGTCAGCAGCGTAATATCATCATCCAGGTTGGTTTCGAATTGATCAGTCTGATTTACCATCATTTCCTCCGTGTGAATTGCAAAGCAGTCCATTAACTATAGCCCTAATCTGGCGCTCTGCCGGTTTACCGCACCAGGAATCACCTGATAATTCATTTGCTAACGCCATCCAGACCAGCAGGATAACAGCTGTGCTTTCGCAAAGAAGTGTAAGACGCCGCGGCAAACACCGAATTTCGCTTCGCTTCTTTGATTAATCTGATAAATTTTCTCCGGACTGAATTTTCACGTCACCCGACTGTCGTACCCTCCTGTTGCCTGTGATTATCGGGCCATAAAAGTGCATTTCGCACGACAGTCACGACAAACTCGAACAGCTAAGGAATGATCTCTGGCATGAATCGAAGAATGTTTATGAAAGCGTCAATGGCCTTCTCCGCCGTCAGCGGCATGACCGGCCTGTCAACGCTGTTTGCGCAATCCGCCTGGGCAGAAGATGGCATTGCTGACGGAACCGCAGTACGCTTCGATTTCGACGTATTGAAGAAGAACGCGGCCGCCCTGGCGAAGCAACCCTGGAGTGGCGCGCCAGGCGCGTTGCCGCAGACGCTGGCGACACTGACCCCGCAGGCGTATAACGAAATTCAGTATGACGCCAACCATTCACTGTGGAACAACATTCCCGACCGTGAACTTGACGTTCAGTTCTTCCACGTCGGGATGGGCTTTAAACGCCGTATCCGCATGTTCTCAGTCGACGGCGAGAGCCGCCAGGCGCGTGAGATCCACTTCCGTCCTGAGCTGTTCAATTACAACAATGCCCACGTTGATACCAAACAGCTGGAAGGCAAAACCGATCTCGGCTTTGCCGGTTTCCGGGCGTTTAAAAAGCCGGAACTGGCGCGCCGTGATATCGTCTCCTTCCTTGGTGCCAGCTACTTCCGTGCCGTTGACGAAACGTTCCAGTACGGCTTATCCGCCCGTGGTGTCGCCATCAACACCTTCAGTAACGGTCAGGAAGAGTTTCCGGATTTCACCGCGTTCTGGTTTGAAACGCCGAAAGCGGAAGACACCACCTTTACCTGTTACGCGTTACTCGATGGGGCCAGCATTACCGGTGCCTATAAGTTCATCATCCACTGCGAAGATAAACGCGTGGTAATGGAAGTGGAAAACCACCTGTTTGCCCGTAAAGAGATCCGTCAGATTGGTATCTCGCCAATGACCAGTATGTTCAGCTGCGGCACCAATGAACGCCGCATGTGCAACACCTACCATCCTCAGATTCATGACTCCGATCGCCTGGCAATGTGGACCGGAAAAGGCGAATGGATTGCCCGTCCGCTGAATAATCCGCAGCGCCTGCAATTCAATGCTTATGAAGACGAGAACCCGCGCGGATTTGGTCTGTTGCAGCTTAATCACGATTTCAAAGATTATCAGGACGTGATTGGCTGGTATGACAAACGCCCGAGCCTGTGGGTTGAGCCGGTCGGTAAATGGGGTAAAGGCGCGATCAATCTGATGGAGATCCCGACCACCGGTGAGACGCTGGATAACATCGTCTGCTTCTGGCAGCCGGCTGAACCGGTGAAGGCAGGCAGCGAGCTGAACTTCTCCTACAAACTCTACTGGAGCGGTCTGCCGCCGGTTCGCAGCGGTCTGGCGCGCGTCGATGCTACCCGCACCGGTATGGGTGGTTTCCCGGAAGGCTGGGCACCTGGCGAACACTTCCCGGAAACCTGGAGCCGTCGCTTCGCCATCGACTTTATTGGTGGCGATCTGCAGGCTGCGGCGCCGAAAGGCATTGAACCGGTGATTACCGTTTCATCCGGCAGCGTGAAGCAGGTTGAGATCCTCTACGTGGAACCGCTGAAAGGCTACCGTATTCTGTTTGACTGGTATCCAAACAGCGATTCTACCCAGCCGGTGGATATGCGTCTGTTCCTGCGCAGCAAGGAGGAAACTCTGAGTGAAACCTGGCTTTATCAGTACTTCCCGCCCGCACCGGACCAGCGCAAATATGTTGATGACCGGCAGATGACGCCTGGCTAAGTCCGAAAGGCGAGGCACTGGCCTCGCCTTTTTTAACCTGCCGTGGCGGCTTTCTGCATATCAATGTGTGGAATGCCATCTTCAAGGTAAGTCTCACCGATCGGTACAAAACCGTGCTGGCCATAGAACGCCTGCAGATGTGCCTGCGCGGAGAGAAACAGATCCCGTCCCGGCCAGTGCTGCTGGCAGCTCGCCAGCGCCTCGGCCATCAGGCGTTTGCCCAGCCTGGCACCGCGCACGCTATCGGATACGATTACCCGGCCGATCTTTACCGGACTGGCCGCATCGGCCGGGGCCAGCAGCCGCGCATAGGCGACCAGCTGGTTGTCGTGCATTCCAAGCAGATGACGGTTGTCACCCTGTAGATCGTCGCCATCCACATCCAGATAGGCGCACTGCTGTTCCACCACAAACACCGCGCAGCGCAGTGCCAGCAGCGCATACAGCTCGGTAGTGGTTAGTTCACGATGATGTTTATCCATCCAGGTTATGTCCATAGGGTCTCCTTGTCAGCTTACTCACTTTAGCGGATCGACCTGTGGCGGAACAAATCTCCGCCGCGCGCAGGCAAATTGCGGGCAAAAAAAATCAGGCCCGCAGGCCTGATTGTCTGGTAAGAGTCGAACTTACATCAGCGGCTGGGCCATCTGTACCAGCGTAATCAGTGGCTGCGGGTAGACCCCTAACAGCAGCACCAGAATCGCTGAAATCAGCACCACTACACCGCCAGCGGTAAAGGCCCAGTTAGCAGGCGTATCGCGGGTATGCAGTTCCGGTGGGCTGAGATAGAGGCTCACCGTGACGCGCAGATAGTAGTAGAGGCCAATCGCACTGCCCGCCACCACCGCACCAGTTAACCACCACAGGTGCGCGCTGACGCCTGAGGCGATAACGTAGAATTTACCGATAAAGCCGAGCGTCATCGGGATACCGGCCAGCGACAGCATCATCACCGTCATCACGGCTGACAGGATCGGACGATGCCAGAACAGACCACGATAGGAGTAGAGCGAATCGGCATCCGGACCACGATACGGGCTGGACATCAGGCTGACCACGCCAAACGCGCCGAGGCTGCTGAACAGGTAACCGGCCAGATAAACCCCGGCCGTTTCCAGCGACAGCTGATGATCTTTCACCGCAATCAACGCCACCAGCAGATAACCGAGGTGGGCGATAGAAGAGTAACCCAGCAGGCGCTTGATGTTGCTCTGCGAAATCGCCATCAGGTTACCGAACAGGATCGAGACAAACGCGATCACGCCCAGTACCGTCCGCACCGCTTCACTGTCGGTCACCGGCGCGTACATGAACAGACGCATAATCACGCCGAAGATAGCAATCTTGCTGGCGGTTGCCAGGAAGGTTGAAACCGGCGCAGGCGCACCCTGATAAACATCCGGCGTCCAGAGATGGAACGGCACCAGCGAAAGCTTGAAGCCGAGACCGATGATCATCATGCCCAGACCCACCAGTAACAGCGGCTCCTGAATCATGCTGTCGGTCAGGCTCTTGCCAAGCGTCACGAAGCTCAGGTTACCGGAGTCTGCGTAAATCAGCGCAATACCAAACAGCAGGAACGACGAGGCCGCCGCCGACAGGATGGTGTATTTCAGCGCCGCTTCCAGCGAACGTTTCTGGCGGAAAGCGTAGCCAATCAGACCAAACAGCGGCAGTGACAGCAGCTCAATCCCGATGAACAGCGCCGCCAGATGGTTAGCGCTGGCCAGCACGATGCCACCGAGTGCCGCAATCAGCACCAGCAGATAGAACTCATCTTTGTTGTCGGGGAAATCTGTCAGCCAGGGATAAGCAAAGGTACAGGTTGCCAGACTCGCCAGTACCACCAGCGCGGTATAGAAAATGGAATAGCCATCAACCCGCAGCAGCGGCGTGACATCCATCGCCCCGACCTGGCCGACAAAGTAGAGTGACAGCAGCGCCAGGTTCAGGCCCACCACCGTTAGCGTGGCGTTAACGAAGTGGTTGCGTCGCCAGGCAATGGACAGCATCACAACCACCACCGTCAATCCGACGATTAACAGCGGCAGCAACGCGATCAATTGTTGAGGAGTTATTGTCATGGCGAATTACGGCCTTGTAGTTGAAATTGAAGCGGTAAACCACTGCTGAATATTGCTCATGGCAGCGTGCGAAGTATCCAGAATCGGCTGTGGATAGACGCCCAGCAGCACCAGCAGCACCACCAGAACCCCGATGGTCAGAAACTCACGCGGCGACATGCCCGGCAGCGGATCTTTCGATTTCGCTTCGCCATAGTAAGCGCGCTGCATCATCACCAGCGAGTAGACCGAGGCGAACACCAGGCCAAAGGTGGCGATGACGATAATCACCGGCACCACCTGGAAGCTGCCGGTCAGAATCATAAATTCGCCGACGAAGTTACCGGTGCCCGGCATCCCGAGGTTAGCCACGGCAAAGAACAGCGACAGGCCAGGGATCCATTTAATCCGTGACCACAAGCCGCCCATCTGACGCATGTCACGGGTATGCAGACGCTCGTACAGCTGACCACACAGGATGAACAGTGCCGCGGCTGACAGGCCGTGCGCAATCATCTGCACTACCGCACCCTGGAACGCCAGCTGGCTGCCGGTGTAGATCGCAATCAGCACAAAGCCCATGTGCGAGATTGAGGTGTAGGCGATCAGACGTTTGATGTCGGTCTGCGAGAACGCCATCCAGGCACCGTAGAAAATACCGATGATGCCTAACCACATGGCAATCGGCGCAAACTCGGCGGAGGCGTTCGGGAACAGCGGCAGGCTAAAGCGCAGTAAACCGTAAGCCGCCGTCTTCAGCAGAATACCGGCCAGGTCGACCGAACCTGCAGTCGGTGCCTGACTGTGTGCATCCGGCAACCAGCCGTGCAACGGAACCACCGGCATTTTCACCGCGAAGGCGATAAAGAAGCCCAGCATCAGCAGATACTCGACACCGCTCGACATTGGCGTTTTCAGCAGCTGTTCGTAGTTAAAGGTCCAGACGCCGGTGGCGTTGTAGTGGACGAAAACCAGTCCCAGAATCGCAATCAGCATCACCAGACCTGACGCCTGGGTATAGATGAAGAATTTGGTGGCGGCGGTAATACGGGTTTTACCGTCAGAGGCTTTATGACCCCAGAGCGCGATGAGGAAGTACATCGGCACCAGCATCATTTCCCAGAAGAAGAAGAACAGGAACATGTCGATGGCAAGAAACACCCCGATCACGCCACCCAGAATCCACATCAGATTCAGGTGGAAAAAGCCCTGATACTTTGAAATCTCATTCCAGGAACAGAGCACCGCCATCAGGCCGAGCAGGCCGGTCAGTACCACCATCAGCAGCGACAGACCGTCGATGGCGACATGGAAGCTGATGCCGAAGCGTGGGATCCACGGTACGGAGAAACTTGACTGCCACTGCGGAATGCCCGCTGCCTGCGTCAGTGAATAGCCTCCCTGCAACCAGAGTTGCAGCGAAAGCGCCAACGTCAGCCCCATGGTGATCAGTGCGATCCAGCGTGGCACCTTCGCGCCGAGGCGCTCGGTCAGCCAGCAAATCAGACCACCGACGAAGGGTATGATAATTAGCCAAGGTAATAACACGGCACACTTCCCTTTTCTTTGTCTTAGTTCGGGCTATCTTACTTGCCATTTTGGCTCCAGGCAGTGCTCGCAATCCTCACATACTTCAGTATGCTCCGGTTGCTGTGCGCTGGCGGTAACCAAACTGGCCGCGACGATAACGCCCTTGCTCAGGACAATTTTTGACATTCTCAATGGACAGATTAGCTAACCTGCCCCGCTCATCAATCTTTAAATCACCAGCATCAGGGCCAGCACGACCACGGCACCGACACTCATCGACGCAACGTACCAGCGCAGGTACCCGTTTTCACTGACCACCAGACCTTTATTGGCGATACGTGAGAACAGCGCGGGCAGGTTCATCAGGGCATTCAGTGGATCACGTTTCAGCAGCCACGCAATACCGAGGTAAGGTTTGACGAACACTTTGTCGTAGAGCCAGTCGAAGCCCCATGCAGCGAACCACCAGGTACCGAAGAAACGGCCCGGCGCACTGTTAGCGATCTTCGTTACCAGCTCACGTTTGCCCAGCCACAGCGCGGCAGCGATCAGAATGCCGACCACAGCGACCACGCCAGAGGTGATTTCAAGTCCCACTTTACCGGCTTCACCAAACTCATTGGCAGGCAGTACGCCAGCCAGCGGCGGCGTAATCAGCGCGCCGATGAAGGTGGAAAGCAGCAGCAGCACAATCAGTGGCAAATGATGGGTAATGCCTTTACCGGCATGCGCATGAATTTTCTCTTCACCATGGAACACGATGAAGATCATGCGGAAGGTGTAGATAGAGGTCAGGAAAGCGCCCACCAGACCGGCAACCATCAGGTTGATGTGACCGTTGGCCAGTGCGCCAAACAGGATCTCATCTTTACTGTAGAAGCCCGCGGTAATCAGCGGCAGCGCCGCCAGCGCCGCGCCGCCCACCAGGAAGCAGGTATAAACCAGCGGAATGCTCTTACGCAGGCCGCCCATCTTAAAGATGTTCTGCTCATGGTGACAGGCCAGGATCACTGAACCGGAGGAGAGGAACAGTAACGCTTTAAAGAAGGCGTGCGTCATCAGGTGGAAAATCGCCGCATCCCATGCCTGGACGCCCAGCGCCAGGAACATGTAGCCAATCTGGCTCATGGTGGAGTAAGCGAGTACGCGTTTGATATCGGTTTGCACCAGCGCGGCAAAGCCAGCCAGCACCAGGGTAATCGCCCCGATAATGCCGACCAGATGCAGCACTTCCGGCGTCAGCAGGAACAGACCATGACTACGGGCAATCAGGTAGACACCGGCGGTCACCATGGTCGCGGCGTGGATCAGTGCCGAGACCGGCGTCGGACCGGCCATCGCATCTGCCAGCCAGGTCTGCAGCGGTAACTGCGCCGATTTACCGACCGCGCCGCCCAACAGCATCAGCGTCGCCCACTGCAGCATGTGGTTGTCTGCGGCAAAGTGCGCCGGTGCCAGTTCCATCATCTCGCGGAAGTTCAGCGTGCCCAGCTCGTTGTAGAGAATGAACAGCGCGAACGCCAGAAACACGTCGCCGACACGGGTGATGATGAACGCTTTCATCGCCGCTTTGCCGTTGTCCGGATTGCTGTAGTAGAAGCCGATCAGCAGATAAGAGCAGAGCCCTACCCCTTCCCAGCCGAGATACATCAGCATCAGGTTATCGGCCAGTACCAGAACCACCATGCTGGCGATAAACAGGTTGGTGTAGGCGAAGAAGCGCGAGTAGCCCTCTTCACCGCGCATGTACCAGGAGGCGAACATGTGGATGAAGAAACCGACGCCGGTGACCACTGACAGCATGGTCAGCGACAGGCCGTCCAGCGTCAGGTTCACTTTCATATCAAAATTGCCGACATGCATCCAGGTCCAGAGCGCCTGAGTATAAGCCTGCTGGCCGTTGGCGAAGAAGTCGATGCCGACCATCACCGTGGTCAGCGCCGCCAGTCCTACCGATCCCATACCAATAGCGGCCGACAGATTTTCTGACCAGCGACCACGGGAAAACGCTAACAGCAGGAAGCCGATTAGCGGAAACAGTACTGTTAAATAGAGAAGATTCATCCGCGCATCTCGCTCACAGTGTCAATGTTCAGCGTCTGACGACGACGATAGAGCTGGAGCAGCAGCGCCAGGCCAATACTCGCTTCGGCGGCGGCCAGACTGATCGCCAGGATATACATCACCTGTCCATCGGCCTGCCCCCAGTAGCTCCCCGCAACCACCAGCGCTAAGGCGGCGGCGTTAATCATGATCTCCAGGCCAATCAGCATAAACAGCAGATTGCGGCGGATCACCAGCGAGGTCAGACCAAGGACAAACAGCACGGCAGCAAGTATCAATCCATGTTGTAACGGGATCATGCATTCTCCTTTTTCGCTTGCGCGGCGTCAGAAACGCGGTTGCTGAGAACTTCACCCTGACGATCTTCACGACCGACGTGGAACGCCACTACCAGACCCGCCAGCAGCAGCATTGACGCCAGTTCAACCGCCAGCACGTAAGGACCAAACAGGCTGATGCCGACCGCTTTCGCGTCGATAATGGTGCCGTCAATGCCCTGATCGTTAGCGGTCAGGATGGCGTAGACCATGACTACCAGCAGCAACAGCGAGACCAGGCCAGGCCCAATCCACAGTGACGGACTCAGCCACTCGCGCTCCTGCTTCTCAGTCTGTTTGCCCAGGTTCAGCATCATCACCACGAAGACGAACAGCACCATAATCGCACCGGCGTAAACGATGATCTCCAGCGCGCCGGCAAAATAGGCGCCCATAGAGAAGAAGACGCCGGCAATCGACAGCAGCGAAATGATTAGGTACAGCAACGCATGTACCGGATTAGTGTGGGTAATGACGCGCAACGTCGTCAGCACCGCCACCAGCCCGCAAAGATAAAACGCAAATTCCATGCCTTGCTCCTTAAGGTAATAAGCCTTTGACGTCGATAGGCTTAGCTTCATTTTCCGCTTCGCCTTTATCTTTACCGTCAATCGCCATACCCGCCATGCGGTAGAAGTTGTATTCCGGATATTTACCCGGACCCGAGATCAGCAGATCGTCCTTTTCGTACACCAGATCCTGACGCTTGAACTCACCCAGTTCGAAATCAGGCGTCAGCTGAATCGCCGTGGTCGGACAGGCTTCCTCACACATGCCGCAGAAGATGCAGCGTGAGAAGTTGATGCGGAAGAACTCCGGGTACCAGCGACCATCTTTGGTTTCCGCTTTCTGCAGCGAAATACAGCCGACCGGACAGGCAACGGCGCACAGGTTACAGGCTACGCAACGCTCTTCGCCATCCGGATCGCGGGTTAACACGATGCGGCCGCGATAGCGTGGTGGCAGATAAACCGGCTCTTCCGGGTACATCTGCGTTTCACGTTTGGCGAAGGCGTGCAGGCCAATCAGCCAGATACTGCGGACTGTCGTGCCGAAGCCAACGACAATATCTTTTAAAGTCATTTGTTAACCCCTTACTGCGCTGTGTAGAGAATCACTGCGGCGGTCGCCAGCAGGTTCAACAGCGTCAACGGCAGACACACTTTCCAGCCGAACGACAGCACCTGGTCATAGCGTGGACGCGGAAGCGCAGCACGAATCAGGATGAACATCATCATAAAGAACGCCGTTTTCAGGGCGAACCAGATGAACGGCGGCAGGAATGGGCCATGCCAGCCACCAAAGAACAGCGTGACGATCAGCGCCGACACGGTGGTAATCGCCACATATTCGCCGACAAAGAACAGGCCAAACTTCATACCGGCATATTCAATGTGGTAACCATCGGCCAGTTCCTGCTCGGCTTCCGGCTGGTCAAATGGATGACGGTGACACACCGCAACGCCAGCAATACAGAAGGTTACGAAGCCGAAGAACTGCGGAATGATGTTCCACAGGTGCGTCTGGCTGTTGACGATATCGTTCATGTTGAACGAGCCCGCCTGCGCCACCACACCCATCAGCGACAGCCCGAGAAACACTTCGTAGCTCAGCGTCTGCGCCGAAGCACGCATCGCACCCAGCAGCGAGTATTTGTTGTTACTCGACCAGCCAGCGAACAGCACGGCGTAGACCGCCAGGCCCGCCATCATCAGGAAGAACAGCAGACCGATATTCAGGTCCGTCACCATCCAGGTCGGCGAAACCGGCACAATCGCAAACGCCAGCAGCAGCGACACGAAAGCGATAACCGGTGCCAGGGTGAAAATGAAGCGGTCGGTAAACGGCGGGACCCAGTCCTCTTTAAAGAACATTTTGATCATATCCGCCACCAGCTGCAGCGATCCGCCCCAGCCTACCCGGTTCGGTCCGTAACGGTTCTGGAACAGGCCGAGCAGACGACGCTCGGCAAAGCTCATGAACGCGCCACAGGCCACCACCACCAGCAGAATGACGATGGCTTTACCGATGGCCAGCAGAATGTCGATAACATCCGGTGTTAACCAGCTCATTGCGCCGTCTCCTGCAGTTTGTCGATTTTTCCGTTCGCCAGGAACGGCGGTACACCCGGCATGCCCAGCGGCAGGCCAATCTGTCCCGCCTGCAGTGACGCTGAGAAACGGACCGGCAGACGTACGGTTTCACCGGCACAGGTAAACTCAACGGCTGCGCCGTTGTTAACACCCAGTTTCGCCGCATCATCCGGGTTAATCACCAGCATCGGCTGCGCCATGCGCTGCTGGAATACCGGCGAACGCTGTGACATCTCTTCACTGCCAAACAGCTGATAGTAAGGTGCCACGCGCCACTGCGTTTCGCTGACAAACGCCGCAGGGACGTTGCTGAACCACGGCAGCTGGGCGGCGCTGGCTTCAAACAGGCGTACGCCCGGATCGCCATTACGCAGTTTACCGCCCACTTCAACCTGGAATTTGTTCCACGCCTGCGGTGAGTTCCAGCCCGGTGCCCAGGCAAACGGAATCTGCGAACGTGGCGCGCCTGGCTGGTTGTTGCCTTCCATTGAGAAGGCGAACATGGTGTCCTGATCCTGCGGCTGACGCGGTTCGTGCACGCTGATGTTGGCGCGCGCGGCGGTACGGCCACTGGAACGGTGCGGTGAACGCGACAGTTTCTGCCCGCGAATACGGAAGCTGGCATCCGGTGCCGCATCCTTGATGCCGGCCAGCTGTGGCAGATGACTCACCACCGCATCGATCACGTGGTCCAGCTGCGTCCAGTCGACGTGACGACTTTCCAGCGTGCTGTGCAGCGAATGCAGCCAGCGCCAGCTTTCAAGCATCACAATGCTGTTGTCGTAATAGGAAGGATCGTAAACCTGGAAGAAACGCTGTGCGCGGCCTTCATGGTTAATCGAGGTTCCGTCACTTTCGGCGAAGCTGGCGGTCGATAACACCAGCCCGGCTTTCTCCAGCGTGGCGGTACGCTGATGATCCACCACAATCACGTTGGTGGTCTGTGCCAGTGCCGCATCAACCAGCGCTTTCGGTGCATGACGATAGAGATCGTTTTCCAGCACCACCAGCGCATCGGCTTCACCGTTGCTCAGTTGCTCCAGCGCGCTTTCCAGCGTATTGCCGCCCATCAGGCCAAGACCCACACTGTTGGCATGTCCCGCCAGCAGCGTAATCCCGACATCGGCACCGCGCGCTTTCAGCGCTTTGGCCACGTTGGCAGCCGCTTCGATCATCGCGCTGCTGCCGGAATGGGTACCGGAAATGATTAACGGTTTTTTCGCGCCGGCCAGCGCCTGCACGATAACATCCATCTTGCCGTTCAGTTTGCTGTCGAAATCGGTCACCGCCGGAGCAGTTTCATCCAGCGCGTTGGCGATGGCGAAACCCAGGCGCGCCTGATCTTCAACCGGTGCACGGTAGCTCCAGGCAGCGATATCATCCAGACGGGTTTCATCGACGTTAGTGATAAACAGCGGATGTTTGGCGTTCTGACCGATGTTGAGAATCGCTGCAATCTGCCAGTCTGCCACTTTCTGGGCGGCAGCCATGTCGCGCGCTTTGCCTTTAACGGCCTGACGCACTGACAGCGCCACGCGTGCGCCAACCTGGGTCAGATCTTCACCCAGCACCAGCACCGCATCGTAGCTTTCAATTTCGCGCAGCGATGGCGTGTAGATCCCGCCTTCACGCAGTACTTTGAGCATCAGTTCCAGCCGGGCCTGTTCGCCAGCCGGCATCCCGGTGGAGAAGTTTTCGGCGCCAACCAGCTCACGCAGCGCAAAGTTGCTTTCAACACTGGCGCGCGGCGAACCGATACCAATCACTTTTTTCGCCTGACGCAGCAGATCTGCGCCGGCATTAACTGCCTGTTCTGCGTTCAGCGTCACCCAGTCGTTGCCGCGCAGCAGCATCGGCTGGCGGGGACGATCTTTGCGGTTAACGTAGCCGTAACCAAAACGGCCACGGTCACACAGGAAGTAGTGGTTTACCGTGCCGTTGTAGCGGTTCTCAATGCGGCGCAGCTCCCCGTAACGCTCACCCGGACTGGTGTTACAGCCAACGCTGCACTGCTGGCAGATGCTCGGAGCAAACTGCATATCCCATTTACGGTTATAGCGTTCAGAGTGGGTTTTATCGGTGAACACGCCGGTCGGGCAGATCTCAACCAGGTTACCGGAGAATTCGCTCTCCAGCGTGCCATCTTCCGGGCGACCGAAATAGACGTTGTCGTGCGCGCCATAGACCCCGAGATCTTTGCCGTCGGCATAATCTTTGTAGTAACGCACACAGCGATAGCAGGCGATACAGCGGTTCATCTCGTGAGAAATGAACGGGCCAAGATCCTGATTGCGGTGGGTACGTTTGGTGAAGCGATAACGGCGGAAGCTGTGGCCGGTCATCACTGTCATATCCTGCAGGTGACAGTTACCCCCTTCTTCACAGACCGGGCAGTCGTGCGGGTGGTTGGTCATCAGCCACTCCACCACGCTTTCGCGGAACTCTTTCGCTTCGCCATCGTCGATGGAGATAAATGTGCCGTCAGAAGCCGGCGTCATGCAGGACATGACAAGACGGCCGCGGGTATCTTCGGCATTCTGGAATTGCTTTACCGCGCACTGGCGGCAGGCCCCAACGCTTCCCAGCGCCGGATGCCAGCAAAAATAAGGAATATCAAGGCCCAGAGAGAGACACGCCTGTAGCAGGTTGTCCGCTCCGTTCACATCATACTCTTTACCGTCTACATGGATTGTAGCCATAGTGACATGCTTCCGTAAGGCTCGTCAGAAACGAGCGTTAATCAAATTCTTGCCCCGACACACTGCGATTATCGGGGCGGCGGCACCAGGCCTGATTCCGTGTGCTGCGGCGAATTACCAGCGCGCTTTCAGCAGGTTTGGCTGAATCCCGCCAATCGCGCGGGTATTACCGAACACCTGCGGCGCAATGCCGGCTTCAAACTCTTCACGGAAATATTTAATCGCACTCTGCAGCGGCTCAACCGCACCCGGCGCGTGTGCGCAGAAGGTTTTACCCGGGCCGAGCTGACGGCAGAGTTGCTGTAAGGTTTCGATGTCGCCTGGCTGACCCTGCTTCTGCTCCAGCGCGCGCAGAATTTTTACGCTCCACGGCAGACCGTCACGGCATGGCGTACACCAGCCGCACGATTCACGGGCGAAGAACTCTTCAAGATTACGCACCAGCGAAACCATGTTGATTTCGTGATCGACTGCCATCGCCAGCGCGGTTCCCAGACGGCTGCCGGCTTTACCAATGCTGGCAAACTCCATCGGCAGATCCAGGTGCTCATCCGTCAGGAAGTCGGTCCCTGCCCCGCCTGGCTGCCAGGCTTTGAAGCGCAGTCCGTCACGCATCCCGCCGGCGTAATCTTCCAGAATTTCACGTGCAGTAATGCCGAACGGCAGTTCCCAGACGCCAGGATTTTTCACCCGACCGGAAAAGCCCATCATCTTGGTGCCGGCGTCGTCACTTTTCGAGATTCCTTTGTACCAGTCGACGCCGTTTGCCAGGATGGCCGGCACGTTTGACAACGTTTCCACATTGTTAACGCAGGTCGGTTTACCCCATGCGCCCGCACTCGCCGGGAACGGCGGTTTGGAACGCGGGTTAGCACGACGGCCTTCCAGCGAGTTAATCAGTGCTGTCTCTTCGCCGCAGATATAACGACCCGCGCCGGTGTGCACAATCAGTTCGAAGTCAAAACCGGTGCCAAGAATGTTTTTACCGAGATAGCCCGCTTCGGTGGCTTCAGCAATCGCCCGGCGCAGATGCACCGCAGCTTCAATGTATTCGCCACGCAGGAAGATGTAGCCACGGTAAGCCTTCAGCGCAAAGGCACTGATCAGCATCCCTTCCACCAGCTGGTGAGGCATCTGCTCCATCAGCAGGCGGTCTTTATAGGTGCCCGGCTCCATTTCATCGGCGTTACACAGCAGGTAACGGATGTTCATCGACTCATCTTTCGGCATCAGGCTCCACTTCAGGCCGGTGGAGAAGCCCGCACCGCCGCGCCCTTTCAGGCCAGAGTCTTTTACTGCCGCCACGATTTCGTCAGGTGACATGCTGTTTAACGCTTTTTCAGCGCCGGCATAACCGTTTTTACTGCGGTATTCATCAATCCACACCGGCTGCTTGTCGTCGCGCATCCGCCAGGTAAGAGGATGGGTTTCAGCAGTACGAATGATAGTTTTCAATGTCATTGATACTGCTCCAGCAAAGTGGCGATGCCTTCAGGCGTCAGATGCACGTGGGTGTCTTCATCCACCATCATCGTTGGCCCTTTATCGCAGTTGCCCAGACAGCAGGTCGGCAGCAGGGTAAAGCGTCCGTCCGCCGTGGTCTGGCCCGGTTTGATATTCAGATTCTGTTCCAGCGCAGCCTGAATGCCCTGATAGCCGGTGATGTGACACACCACGCTGTCGCAGTAACGGATCACATGGCGGCCAACCGGCTGACGGAAGATCTGGCTATAGAATGTCGCCACACCTTCCACATCACTGGCCGGAATGCCCAGCACCTCAGCGATAGCGTGAATCGCGCCATCCGGCACCCAGCCGCGCGCTTTCTGCACGATCTTCAGCGCTTCGATTGAGGCTGCACGCGCATCTTCATAGTGGTGTTTTTCGTGCTCAATGGCGTGATGTTCTTCCGCGCTCAGCACGAAGACCTCGTTGGGGTCGATCGTTTTAATGGCAATGTGTTGATCGTGCATAATTAGCGGTCCACGTCTGACATAACAAAATCGATACTACCGAGGTATACGATCAGGTCGGATACCAGGCTGCCGCGGATGACTGAAGGAATCTGCTGCAGATGCGGGAAGCTGGGCGTACGCACGCGGGTGCGGTAGCTCATGGTGCTGCCGTCGCTGGTCAGGTAGTAACTGTTGATCCCTTTGGTCGCTTCAATCATCTGGAAGGATTCGTTGGCCGGCATTACCGGGCCCCACGAGACCTGCAGGAAGTGGGTGATCAGCGTTTCAATATGCTGCAACGTCCGCTCTTTTGGCGGCGGTGTGGTCAGCGGGTGATCGGCTTTGAACGGCCCTTCCGGCATGTTGTTCAGGCACTGCTCAAGAATACGCAGCGACTGCCACATCTCTTCCATCTTCAGCTGGACGCGGCTGTAAGCATCACTGATGCCGGAACCGATTGGGATTTCGAAATCGAAGTTTTCGTAGCCGGAGTACGGACGCCATTTACGCACGTCAAAGTCGAGACCGGTGGCGCGCAGACCAGCACCGGTGGTGCCCCACGCCAGCGCTTCTTCCATGTTGTACGCGGCAACGCCTTTGGAACGACCTACCAGCACGCTGTTACGCAGGGCGGCTTTGTCATATTCCTTCAGGCGCTTCGGCATCCAGTCAAGGAAGTCACGCAGCAGACGTTCCCAGCCTTTCGGCAGGTCGTGCGCCACGCCGCCAATGCGGAACCACGCCGGGTGCATACGGAAGCCGGTAATGGCTTCAACCACGTCATAAATTTTCTGGCGATCGGTAAAGGCAAAGAACACCGGCGTCATGGCGCCAACGTCCTGAATAAAGGTCGAAATGTAGAGCAGATGGCTATTGATACGGAACAGTTCTGACAGCATCACGCGGATCACGTTAACGCGATCCGGTACCACGATACCGGCCAGTTTCTCTACTGCAAGCACATAAGGCATCTCATTGACGCAACCGCCAAGATATTCGACGCGGTCGGTGTAAGGAATGTAGCTGTGCCACGACTGACGCTCACCCATCTTTTCGGCACCGCGATGGTGATAACCGATGTCAGGTACGCAGTCGACGATCTCTTCGCCATCCAGTTGCAGAATGATACGGAAGGCCCCGTGCGCCGACGGGTGGTTAGGACCAAGGTTGAGGAACATGAAGTCCTCATTGGCGGTGCTGCGCTTCATGCCCCAGTCTTCAGGCTTGAAAGTCAGCGCCTCCATCTCCAGATCTTCTTTCTGTTTGGTCAGCGTAAACGGATCGAATTCGGTGGCGCGCGCCGGGTAGTCCTTGCGCAGCGGGTGACCTTCCCAGGTCGGCGGCATCATAATGCGGGTCAGGTGCGGGTGACCATCAAAGGTCACGCCAAACATCTCCCAGGTCTCACGCTCATACCAGTTGGCATTCGGGAAAAGGCGGGTGAGGGTCGGCAGGTGCATATCATTTTCAGATAACGCTACCTTGAGCATGATGTCGCGATTACGTTCAATCGACAGCAGATGATAGAAAACGGAAAAATCCGCAGCAGGTAAGCCTGCGCGGTGGGTACGTAAACGCTCATCCATGCCATGCAGGTCATACAGCATGACGTAAGGCTTGGGTAATTTACGCAGGAACTCGGTGATTTCCAGTAGCTGTTCACGCTTCACCCAGACTACCGGAATACCGGTGCGGGTCGCCTGAACGGTAAAGGCATCCGGCCCAAAACGGTTACGCAACTCGCCGATCACCGGGTCATCCAGGTGATCACGGGTTTGCCATGAAGGCTGAGCGAGATCTTGCGTGGTCAAATCTGTCATACGTTACTCACCATTCCGGCCTGATCTCAGGCACTCAAATGAAGGCGTCAGGATGGGGCCATGCATTAAATTGTGATGTTCTGCTGCAGGCGCGTTTTGCCATCCATACGGTTAACTTACACTTCGTCCGGGCTACGCAGGTTAGTGACCGCAATGCGCTCACCGCGTTTTCTCTCACGCTCGGATTGCATGTTGGCGCGGTAAACCCCCTGATCGCCGACCACCCAGGAGAGCGGACGGCGCTCTTTGCCGATCGACTCCTGCAACAGCAGCAGCGCCTGCATATAGGCTTCCGGACGCGGCGGGCAGCCAGGAATGTACACATCAACCGGCAGGAATTTATCCACGCCCTGCACCACGGAATAGATGTCATACATGCCGCCGGAGTTAGCGCAGGCACCCATTGAGATCACCCATTTCGGCTCCAGCATCTGGTCATACAGACGCTGAATCACCGGGGCCATTTTGGTAAACGGCGTACCGGCGATCACCATAAAGTCGGCCTGACGAGGCGAGGCACGCATAACTTCGGCACCGAAACGTGCCACGTCATGCACTGCGGTAAACGAGGTCGTCATCTCTACATAACAACAGGAGAGGCCGAAGTTGTATGGCCACAGGGAGTTTTTACGTCCCCAGTTCACCATGTCGTGCAGGGCATTTTCGAGTTTGCCCATGTAAACGCTGCGATGAACGTGCTGCTCCAGCGGATCGCTGACGATTTCCTGCTTTTGCAGAGGATAACGGTCGTTCTCACCACCGTTCGGGTCTATGCGGGTGAGCGTATAGTCCATCTTATTGCCTCTCTTTTACTGCTTGTGAGGATTGGTGTGACTGATCGTGGTGGTTTTAACCACGACGCGACGACGTGCAGGAGCCCAATCGAGTGCGCCGATGCGTACCAGATAGACTAAGCCCGCCAGGAGCACCAAAATGAAAATTGCGGCTTCCACAAAGCCGACCCAGCCGCTTTCGCGGATTGAGGTCGCCCATGCGTATAAAAAGAGGGCTTCGACGTCGAAGATGACGAAAAACATCGCAACCAGATAAAATTTTGCCGACAGGCGGATGTGGGTATCGCCCACTGACTCGATGCCCGATTCGAACGGCGTGTCTTTATGACGCGCGCGTGCTCTGCCGCCAAGCAGCCATCCTCCGGTCAACATGAAAGCACACAGGCCAAATGCGATGACGATAAAGACGATAAACGCCCAATGCTGAGCGATGATTTCGGTGGTAGTTGACATACTCATTGCTTACTCATCAAAAGTGGCGCTGGCATCCTGCACGCGTTTCCCGCAGCAAACTGACCACATCGATTCAAGGGAAGGATAAAAACCTTTTAAACGTCGCTGTTATTCTTAAATAAACAGCAATTTTATGGGGTTTTTTACTCCTTTCTATAACCTTTTGTCAACTTTGACAAAAGTACCCAAACATTATTTCACACCTGCATCATATTATTAACAAATGATGCCCCGCTTTCCAGCTAAATCGCTTCAGTCTGTGGGGTTAATTTTAGTGTAGCGGGTATTTACATGCATGGATCGTGCATTTAACAAACATATTTTGACAGGTATCACTGTGTTTTCCTTCCCCTTAGCAGGGGTATTTTCTTGATCCAGAACACACTTCTGCCCTTTTTGCGTTAAATTTCTCCGTTTTTTAGCACTAGCCGAAACATAACGTCCGTTTTTTTGGTGGGTAAATTTCAGATAGCGCAAAGATGAAATTAATTGCAACCGGTGACTATTGAAAAAGACGATCCAGGGGGAAATTCAGAGGGTCAGGAAGGTAGCGGCAGGCAAAAAAAAGCCTCT
Source organism: Pantoea sp. PGP6 (assembly GCF_053474785.1). NCBI lineage: Bacteria > Pseudomonadati > Pseudomonadota > Gammaproteobacteria > Enterobacterales > Erwiniaceae > Pantoea > Pantoea sp. PGP6. The sequence goes on along the minus strand of NZ_JBQBMA010000001.1, from coordinate 1,392,784 downwards.
CGCTCTGCTTACAGAATGAAAGGCTTTTTTATCGGGGTTTTGATGCGCGCATTCTGCGCATTATTTGCGCAGCATGGAGGCAGCAAAATTATTCTTCGTCATCCAGTAACAGAGTACCGTCAGGATTAGCGCTCAGGTTGTACGGATCGTTGGTGGACTGCATGGCATTAAAGATCGCCAGCGCCAGTTCATTATCGCTGTCAGGATTACGACACAGCAGATACTGCGTATCCGGCAGAACCGGCAGCCCTTCCGCTGCGCCCATCACCCGCAGTTCCGGACTCATCATCTCTACCGGGCGTGCCGTCACACCCAATCCTGCTTTAACCGCAGCACGTACCGCAGCCAGCGTCGACGCGACATACGAAATACGCCATGGGATGCCCGCTTCGTTGAGGTGATCGATCGCCATATCGCGATAAGGGCTTGGCTCATCCAGCAATACCAATGGAATGGCTTCACCACGCTGGAAGATGTAATCCGCCGCGCAATACCACAAGGTTGGCGAGGTGCGCAGCACCTGATAGGTGAAATTGCCCGGGCTGGAGGTGGTGACCACAAGGTCCACTTCGCCCTGATTGAGCATTTCCATCATGAAAGGGTTACGTTTTACCCGTACATCAATCGCCAGTTTCGGATAAACCGAGGTTACGCGGTTTAGCAGGAACGGCAGAATGGTGTCAGAGGTGTCATCGGAAGCGCCAATAGTCAGCACACCCTGAATATTGCTGTACATCAGAGAGGTGCAGGCTTCGTCGTTAAAACGAAGGATTTTTCTGGCGTAACCTAACAGCTGGATCCCGTGCTCTGTTAACAGCTTATTACGTCCATGTCTGGCAAACAGCTCTTTACCTACCAATTGCTCCAGACGTTGCATCTGCTGGCTGACTGCTGACTGGGTTCTGCAGACCGCTGCAGCCGCCGCAGCAAAAGTATTCAGGTCAGCAACGGCAACGAAGGTTCTCAGCAGATCGAGGTCGAGATTCAGTATCGGACGATTTGCATTAGTCATGTTTTTTCTTCACTTATTAGATTTTTACGAACTACTACCCTGGTGTTATTACTAAGCTTATCAAAGTGATAAGCAGTAATGGTGCTCAATGACAGTCCTGTGTTGAGACTGACACAAAAAATTTCACGAACGTTTACAGACCGCTGATGACCCCTATAAAGCTAAAGATCCACAGGGTCGGAAGACAGATACAACTTCTGAACCGAAGGCGCGGGGTGCGCGTATGCAGGAAGCTGCGTAGTTGTCTTATTCCCACCCAAAAAGGCCAGGCGGGACAGAATGCGTGATGGGGCGACGCATTAAGCGGAGCGGCCATACACACTAAATAATAAATTATACTTAATCATTTTTGACTTCAAAATGGAAATGATTTTGTGAAAACCGCCGTAAATTTTGTGCTAAAGGCATTTCCAGCACATCCTGGCAGCGTATCGCTTTCTTTTCATCCCGCCGGTGAAAAAAATTTCAGCAGAGAAGCAACAGACGATACGTTGAATTGCGCTTATCTGCTGCCATCCGGCCCTGATCATGTGGCACTTCTCCGGGAATCACAGGGTGATAGCCGCACCAATCTTTAACAGTCTTAAGCCGTAAGTGAAATCGCCCTGCCCCGAACGGTTATTATTTAACCATCAATAAAATATCGTTTAACTATTTCACACAGTGTGTATTTCAAAAGCGAGGAAAGGTTCCGCCGCCATAAGTTCCAAAAATGTTTCATAATGTGCGAAAGGACAGCGGATTCCGTCTCCCATTATTAGCTCAAAATATCGTTTAATCATTCTAATGTGGATAGTTTAACTAATTATTACGTTAACAAATATCTTTTGCACTACACGCGACCGGAAAAGTTGCTGAACGCGCCAAAACCGAGCGGCACCCTTCTTTTGTGTCCGTGAGGAGAGTACATTGTGCTGGTTTGATTTCTGCGGCAGCCAAAAGGATTCTGCCCATTAAGGCGGTAACAATGACTTTTCAGATTGATAAATCCGGTAAGCTGGATAACGTTTGCTACGACATCCGTGGCCCGGTATTGAAAGAGGCTAAACGCCTCGAAGAAGAAGGCAACAAGGTTCTTAAACTGAACATCGGCAATCCAGCGCCGTTTGGCTTCGAAGCCCCTGATGAAATTCTGGTGGATGTGATCCGTAACCTGCCGAGCGCGCAGGGTTATTGCGACTCCAAAGGACTCTATTCCGCCCGCAAAGCGATCATGCAGCATTACCAGGCGCGTGACATGCGCGATGTCACCGTAGAAGATATCTATATTGGTAATGGCGTCTCTGAGTTAATCGTGCAGGCGATGCAGGCCCTGCTGAACAGTGGCGATGAAATGCTGGTGCCGGCACCCGACTATCCGTTATGGACCGCGGCCGTGTCGCTGTCGAGCGGTAAAGCAGTGCACTATCTGTGTGACGAATCGGCTGACTGGTTTCCCGACCTGGACGATATCCGCAGTAAGATCACCCCGCGCACTCGCGGCATCGTCATCATCAACCCGAATAACCCCACCGGTGCGGTTTACAGCAAAGAGCTGCTGTTAGAGATTGTCGACATTGCCCGTCAGCATAACCTGATCATTTTCGCCGATGAGATCTACGACAAAATTCTTTACGACGAAGCCCAGCATCACTGTATCGCCGCTCTGGCACCCGATCTGCTGACCGTCACCTTCAACGGCCTGTCGAAAACCTATCGCGTTGCGGGCTTCCGTCAGGGCTGGATGGTGCTGAACGGCCCGAAAAAACATGCTAAAGGCTACATTGAGGGGCTGGAGATGCTCGCCTCAATGCGTCTGTGCGCCAACGTACCGGCTCAGCATGCGATTCAGACTGCGCTGGGGGGTTACCAGAGTATCAGTGAATTTATCGTGCCTGGTGGTCGTCTGTATGAGCAGCGCCAGCGCGCATGGGAACTGATTAACGATATTCCCGGCGTCAGCTGCGTCAAACCCCAGGGTGCGCTGTATATGTTCCCGCGCATCGATGCGAAAAAATTCAACATCTTTGACGATCAGAAGATGGTGCTGGATTTCCTGCTGCAGGAAAAAGTTCTGCTGGTGCAGGGCAGCGCCTTTAACTGGCCGTGGCCGGATCACCTGCGCATCGTTACCCTGCCGCGCGTCGATGACCTGGAGATGGCGATCAATAAATTTGGCCGTTTCCTGCAAGGCTACCGTCAATAATCTCAGCCGCGTATACTGACGCTATTTGGGGAGAGCCGGTCTCTCCCCTGTCGGCTCACAGGAACGCTCATGACTCAAAGCCACTTTTTTGCCCACCTCTCCCGCCTTAAGCTGATCAATCGCTGGCCGCTGATGCGCAATGTGCGTACCGAAAACGTCTCTGAGCACAGTCTGCAGGTGGCGATGGTGGCGCACGCCCTGGCGGTGATTAAAAATCTAAAATTCAACGGTACGCTTAACGCCGATCGCATCGCTATGCTGGCGCTCTATCATGATGCCAGCGAAGTGCTGACCGGCGATCTGCCGACGCCGGTGAAGTATTACAATGCGCAGATTGCCCATGAATATAAAAAGATTGAAAAAATTGCCCAGCAGAAGCTGATCGAGATGCTGCCTGAGGAGTTTCAGGCGATCTATCGCCCGTTGATTGATGAGCATCTGCACAGTGAAGAAGAACAGGCGGTAGTGAAGCAGGCCGATGCGCTCTGTGCTTATGTGAAGTGTCTGGAAGAGCTCTCCGCCGGCAATAATGAATTTTTGCTGGCGAAGGCGCGGCTGGAAACGACGCTGGCGCAACGTCGCTCACCGGAAATGGATTACTTCGTTGAGGTATTCATTCCCAGCTTCAGCCTGTCACTGGATGAGATTTCACAGGATACGCCGCTCTGAATCTGGCGGCGCAGTGAGGCTATTACGCCTTGCGCCCAATGCTGAACTGGCCGCTGCTCTGTCGGTTGACGATTAACGACTCAAGCGACGACAACTGCAGCGTGACGTCATTCAGTCGCGGCGTTTCAGCCGGTGCATTGACTGCAATCACCGCACAGCCGGCATTCAGACCGGATAAAATCCCGGCGGGCGCATCCTCAACCACAACGCATGACGTTGCCGCTAAGCCAAGCTTTTCAGCGCCCAGCAGATAAGGGTCCGGTTCCGGTTTGCCCTTTGCCACCTGCTCCGCGGTGATAAACACCGCCGGCTGCGGTAAGCCAGCGGCTTTATGCCGCGCATGCGCCACCGGTACCGAACCTGAAGTGACAATCGCCCACGGGATCTGCAGTTCGTTCAGCGTGTTCAGCAACGCGTGGGCGCCAGGCAGGGCCTGAACGCCATCCGTATCGGCTGCCTCTGCTTGTTCCAGCGCAATAAACTCTGCCTGAATAGCCGCTTCCGGCTGACCAGCCATAAAGTGACGCAGTGAGGTGATCGCCTGTTTGCCATGAATAAACGCCAGGATCTCTTCCGCTGCAATGCCGTGGCGGGCGCCCCACTGGCTCCAGGCACGTTCAACTGCAGGCAATGAATCCACTAAGGTGCCGTCTAAATCAAATAGAAAACCACTGTAGGTCACGCGTCACTCCTCATCAGGCATTAATCACTTGCGCAATTTCATTGGCGCTTAAATGGTACTGTCGCGGACAAGTCTGCCATAAAGCCAGCATGCGTTGATACTTTTCCCACATCGGCGTCTGGGCATTAAAGCCGTGCGTGCCGGAATCAAAATGGGTATAGCGCCCTTCGCTGTTCACCATAAAGCGCACGTAGCCCAGATAGCGCGCTTCGGTTGCGGCATCAAAACCGAGGAACGCCAGACGCCGCTCCTCGAGCGTGCCGCTATCTTTGAGGTTCGACCAGGAGACGTGCAGCGCATGGTGCATCTCCATAATGTCGATGATGGTCCGGCAGGTCTCTTCGCTGAGTTCGCCGAACTCTTTGTCCAGCTCGCGCATCTGCAGCGCGTAGCCGCGTTCGATAATGGTTTGATAGCGGCGGAAGCGCTCGGCATTTTCTGGCTCAAGCATCGCCATGATTTTGTACTGGTTGGTAAGGATCAAACGCTGTGCATGGGTCATTTCCATCATTCACTCCCGGCCAGAGCCGCTCAGGTAACAGACAATGCGGAAATGATCACACAGCGTTAGCGATACGGAAATCTCCGTATCGCCTTTCTTTGATCTGGCTGCAGGTTAACCGGTATTTTAGTCAAAAACCCGGTATAACTCAGAGGTCGTCGAGGAAGGTGCGGTCCAGCTGTTTGAAGGCGCGTTTCAGCACGTCAGCCAGCGCCTGATAGGTTGGTTTGCCCTCAACCGGGGCGATCGCCTGACCCGCTTCTTCCAGCTTTGCGCGGACTTCGTGGAACCAGTTAAGCAAGGTGGGCGGAAGCGGCGTAATAGAACGTTTTCCCAGCCACCACAAGCCCTGCATCGGCAAGCTGCAGGCAAACAGCGCAGTCGCAACTGCCGGGCCAAGCTGACCGCCCATGGCAATCTGCCAGGTTAGCGTGAAAATCGCTAAAGGTGGCATAAAGCGAATGGCAAAGCGCGTCGCTGATGAGACACGGTTTTCAGGGAACACCGGTGCCAGGCGCTTGTCAGCCGGCCAGGTCTTCATGTAGTGCTGTCCGCGCTGAAACATCCGGAACCAACTGGTACTGCCCGATTCATTCGCCATGGCTCACCTCAACTAATACTGCAAAGATTAAAAAATAGTTATAACTACACAACTTTACGTGACATCCTTCAATTTTTTTTGTCTTTAAAGGTGACTCCAGCTATTCTGACGCCGTTTCGACACCTTTCTGGCAGCGACCAGCGCCTTTGGGAAGAGGAGAGGTCAGGTTTCGACAAATAAATTTCAAATTTTTGCGTAAAATTACCAAAATTTTTTGCGGAAAAGCAGAATTCTGACTACCGCATGATGTTTATCATTAATCTACCAGCTTTCATGGGCTACGCTGATAGTCTGATTGCGTTTTTTTTAGCCACTCTCTAAAAATAGGTACTTCCATGTCGAGTAAGTTAGTTCTGGTCCTGAACTGTGGCAGCTCTTCCCTTAAGTTTGCCATCCTCAATCCTGCCAGCGGTGACGAATTTTTGTCTGGCCTGGCGGAATGCTTTCATCTTCCTGAAGCGCGTATCAAATGGAAGCTGGACGGTCAAAAACAGGAAGCCCCTCTCGGTGCCGGCGCAGCGCATAGCGAAGCACTGAATTTCATTGTTAAAACCATTCTGGCACAAAAACCAGCGCTTTCGGCACAAATTGCTGCAATCGGCCATCGCATCGTTCACGGCGGCGAGAAACTGACCCAATCAGTGGTGATTACTGAAGAAGTGATCCAGGGCATTAAAGACGCCTCTTCCTTTGCCCCGCTGCATAATCCAGCGCACCTGATCGGTATCGATGAGGCGATGAAAAACTTCCCGCATCTGTCAGATAAGAATGTCGCGGTATTTGACACCGCTTTCCATCAGACAATGCCGGAAGAGTCCTACCTTTATGCGCTGCCGTACAAATTGTATAAAGAGCACGGCGTTCGTCGCTATGGCGCGCACGGCACCAGTCACTATTACGTGACGCATGAAGCGGCCAAAATGCTCAACAAGCCGCTGGCATCGCTCAACATCATTACCTGTCACCTCGGCAACGGCGGTTCGGTTTCCGCGATCCGCAACGGCGAATGCGTTGATACCTCAATGGGCCTGACGCCGCTGGAAGGCCTGGTGATGGGCACCCGCAGTGGTGATATCGATCCGGCGATCATCTTCTTCCTGCACGACACCCTCGGCATGAGCGTTGATGCAATCAACAAGTTGCTGACCAAAGAGTCTGGACTGTTAGGGCTGACTGAAGTGACCAGCGACTGCCGTTATGTTGAAGAAAACTACACCACTAAAGAAGATGCGAAGCGCGCGATGAATGTGTTCTGCCATCGCCTGGCCAAATACATCGGCAGCTACACCGCGCTGATGGAAGGTCGCCTTGACGCCGTTATCTTCACCGGCGGTATCGGTGAAAACGCCGCGATGGTGCGCGAACTGACGCTGAAAAAACTGGCGCTGCTCGGATTCGATGTGGATCACGATCGTAACCTGGCAGCCCGCTTCGGTCAGTCCGGCTACATCAATAAAGAGGGCACCCGCCCGGCGCTGGTTATCCCAACCAACGAAGAGTTGGTCATCGCCCAGGACGCCGCGAGTCTGACCGCGTAATCGCTTCTCTCCGTCAGCTCAGGCTGACGGAGTTGTTTTTGACACCCTGCAATTCCTGAGAGGTTCAATCGTGTCACGTACAATTATGCTCATTCCGACCGGCACCAGCGTCGGCCTGACCAGCGTCAGCCTCGGCGTTATTCGCGCCATGGAACGTAAAGGCGTGCGGCTTAGCGTCTTCAAGCCGATTGCTCAGCCGCGCTCTGGCGGTGATACACCGGATCAGACCACCACCATTATCCGTAAAAACTCGTCGATTCCTGCTGCTGAACCGCTGCAGATGGCACGCGTTGAATCTCTGCTGGGCTCTAACCAGCAGGACGTGCTGATGGAAGAGATCATCTCCCGTTATCATGCCAACACCCAGGATGCCGAAGTGGTGCTGGTTGAAGGTCTGGTGCCGACCCGTAAGCATCAGTTCGCCAACGCGCTGAACTACGAAATCGCCAAAACGCTGAACGCGGAAATCGTCTTCGTAATGGCGCTGGGTAATGACTCTCCGGCACAGCTGAAAGAACGCATTGAGCTGACGCAAAGCAGCTTCGGCGGACAGAAAAATAAAAACATCACTGGCGTGATCATCAACAAACTTAACGCGCCGGTGGATGAACAGGGGCGTACCCGCCCTGACCTGTCAGAAATTTTTGATGACTCGTCAAAAGCCAGCATCGCGAACATCGATCCGAAACAGCTGTTCTCCGATAGCCCGCTGCCGGTATTGGGCTGCGTGCCGTGGAGCTTTGATCTGATCGCTACCCGCGCCATCGATATGTGCCGTCACCTTAATGCACGCATCATCAACGAAGGTGAGATTCAGACCCGCCGGGTGAAATCTGTCACCTTCTGCGCCCGTAGCATTCCGCATATGCTGGAGCATTTCCGTCCAGGATCGCTGCTGGTGACTTCGGCTGACCGTCCGGATGTGCTGGTTGCCGCCTGTCTGGCCGCCATGAACGGCATTGAGATTGGTGCCATCCTGCTGACCGGTAACTATGAGATTGACGAGCGTATTGCCAGACTGTGTGAGCGTGCGTTCCAGACCGGCCTGCCGGTGTTTATGGTGAAAACCAATACCTGGCAGACCTCGCTCAGCCTGCAGAGCTTTAACCTTGAAGTTCCGGCTGATGACACCCAGCGCATCGAAAAAGTGCAGGAGTACGTCGCCAGCTACATCAACGCTGACTGGATTGAGTCACTGACCGCCACCTCTGAACGCAGTCGTCGCCTCTCTCCACCGGCCTTCCGTTATCAGCTGACCGAGCTGGCGCGCAAAGCCGGCAAACGTGTGGTGCTGCCAGAGGGTGATGAGCCGCGTACTGTGAAAGCCGCGGCCATCTGTGCCGAACGCGGCATCGCGACCTGCGTGCTGTTAGGTAACCCGGATGAAATTCAGCGCGTCGCCGCCGCTCAGGGCGTCGAACTGGGCAAAGGCGTCGAGATTGTCGATCCGGCTCAGGTGCGTGAAAACTACGTGCCGCGTCTGGTTGAGCTGCGTAAGAGCAAGGGCATGACCGAAGTGGTGGCGCAGGAGCAACTGGAAGACAACGTGGTGCTGGGCACCATGATGCTGGAGCGTGGCGAAGTCGACGGTCTGGTATCGGGTGCCGTACACACCACCGCTAACACCATTCGTCCACCGTTGCAGCTGATCAAAACCGCACCGAACAGTTCGCTGGTGTCGTCAGTGTTCTTTATGCTGCTGCCTGAGCAGGTGCTGGTTTACGGTGACTGTGCGATTAACCCGGACCCGAGCGCCGAGCAGCTGGCCGAAATCGCCATTCAGTCTGCCGATTCGGCTAAGGCCTTTGGTATCGACCCTCGCGTGGCGATGATCTCCTACTCCACCGGCACCTCAGGTGCTGGCAGCGACGTCGAAAAAGTCCGTGAAGCGACCCGTATTGCGCAGGAGAAACGTCCGGATCTGGTGATTGATGGTCCGCTGCAGTATGACGCAGCGATCATGGAAGACGTGGCGAAATCCAAAGCACCAAACTCACAGGTGGCCGGTCGCGCCACGGTGTTTATCTTCCCGGATCTCAACACCGGTAACACCACTTATAAAGCGGTACAACGTTCTGCCGACCTGATCTCAATTGGTCCGATGCTGCAGGGCATGCGTAAACCGGTCAACGACCTGTCTCGCGGCGCACTGGTGGATGACATTGTCTACACCATCGCCTTAACCGCCATTCAGTCACAGCAGGCTGAAGGCTAAGCCTCACTGTGTCATACCGGGCATGCCACTGCGCATGCCCTTTTTTTGTCTGCGATACGCCACCGTCGCCGGTTGATATCAGGCCCGGTTCTCGCCGTTACGGCTCATCCACAGCGACAATGCCTTAAGCGAATCGTCGGTAAATTCGTCGCAACGCGCGGTGATTTCATCAGGCGTCATCCAGATAATCTCATCCACTTCCGTTTCCTGCATTGCGAAAGGACCGTGCGATACGCAGCTGAACAGTCCACCCCAGACGCGGCAATGCTCATCTTCGAAGTAGAATTTACCGTGTTCGGCAAACGGAACGTCGGCAATCCCCAGTTCCTCTTCCGCTTCACGTCGTGCCGATTCCAGCATATCTTCGCCGCTCTGCACCACGCCGCCTGCCGTTGCGTCCAGCTTGCCCGGCATAAAATCTTTGGTCTCGGTGCGACGCTGTACCAGAATTTTCCCCATACCGTCATGAACCACGATATAGGTGGCACGGTGACGCAGACATTCAGCACGCATCTGTGCACGTGTCGCCTGAGCAACCACTTCGTTCTCTTCGTTGACGATGTCGACCCACTCGACACCCTCACCCGCAATGTGATCCACCATCCGTAACCCTTTCCTGTTTGGCGTGCCCGGATGCACGCGCTGTTTACCACGTTATTATCATAGTGTGGCGTAAGGTAATCACTTCCGTTAGCTTGAGCAAGCCTCGAAAGTTATCGATTTTTGCCGCTTTCAGCTAACCACAGTTGTACTGAGGCACGCTGCCACTGAAACTCAGCATAGTGTTGTAAGCGCGCGGGTAACGGATCGCCGTGCAGTACCAGCCGGTTAAGCATCACCGCCAGATCGGTATCGGCGATTGACCATTCACCAAACAGATTCTGCTGCCCATCGGGTAACAGCCGCTCAACCGCCGTAACCAGCTTATCCACTGCCTGCTGCGCCGAGGCGGTCAGCGGTGAAAATCGCTCGCCGGCGAACAGCACTTCCGTCGGCCGTTCCTGACGGATCCACATAAAGTCGCTGCGCAGCCAGGCCTGAATCTCTCTTGCCCTGGCGCGCTTCTCACGGTCGCGGGGATAGAGGCGCTCAAACTCGGGTGCCGGAAACCGCTCTTCCAGATATTCGCTGATGGCCGAAGACTCGCTCAGCAGAAAATCATCGATTTGCAGCGTAGGCACCCGGCAGGTTAACGACAGCTCACGATAGGCCGCAGCGAACTGCTGGTTTTGCGACAAATCGACACGTTTCAGGGTAAAAGGGATGCCTTTTTCGGTGAGAGCAACATAAGCCGACATGGCGTAAGGACTGAAAAATGATGAATCTGACCACAGGGTGATGGACGGATAATTCATCGGTTACCTCAATTGGCTGTCAGGATTGCATCATGTTTACCGATTTTTATTTCTGAAGGCAACGCTGAGCTGGTCCGATGTTTCGACCGATTGCAAGAAAGCGCGACGCGACTCACCTCACACTGGCCTCACTCTTCTATGCTGAAGAGAACAAATAACAAAAACGTCAAGGGAGCCGCAACATGCACATTCTTATTACCGGCGGAACAGGATTAATTGGTCGCCATCTGATTCCGCGCCTGCAGCAACTCGGACACCAGATTAGCGTGGTGACGCGTGATGTGGTCAGCGCGCGTGAAAAGCTGGGCGACGCCGTGGCGCTCTGGTCAGGTCTGGCGCAACAGCACGATCTCAATAATGTTGATGCGGTAATCAACCTGGCGGGTGAACCGATTGCCGACAAACGCTGGACCGAACCGCATAAACAGCAGTTGTGTGAAAGCCGCTGGCAGATCACTGAACAGATCGCCTCACTGATTAATGCCAGCACCACTCCACCCTCAGTGCTGATTTCCGGCTCCGCGACCGGGTTTTATGGCGATACCGGCGATCTGGTGCTGACCGAAGAGGATTCCGGCCACGACGAATTCACTCACCAGCTGTGCGCCCGCTGGGAGCAACTGGCGCTCAGTGCCGAAAGCGATCGTACCCGCGTCTGTCTGTTACGTACCGGCGTGGTGCTGGCAGCAGAAGGCGGCGCGCTCAGCAAAATGAAGCTGCCATTCAAACTGGGTATTGGCGGCCCGATCGGCAGCGGTAAGCAATATATGCCGTGGATCCATCTCGACGATATGCTCAACGCCATACTCTGGCTGCTGGATCATGACGATCTGCGCGGTCCGTTCAACATGGTTGCTCCTTATGCGGTACGCAATGAGCAGTTTGCCGCGACCCTGGGCCGGGTAATGCACCGTCCGGCCTTTATGCGCACCCCCGCCAGCGCGATTAAGCTGATGATGGGTGAATCAGCGGTGCTGGTGCTGGGTGGGCAGCATGTGTTGCCTAAACGGCTGGAAGCCTCAGGATTTACCTTCCGCTGGTATGATCTGCAGCAAGCATTACAGGATGTGGTTAAGCATTAACGCGGGCGGCGGAATGGGTCGGGCGGATAATCGGGCTTCGCTGGGGCCGATTACTCTGCTGCAATCGCAGCGTTGGCCAGTGAGAGCGCCGATTGCCGTTACCGGTCGGAGATTAAGGCCGAAACCGCCACGAACGCGACGATAAGCCACCGTTACCACCCGCGAAATCCGTACCAGTCATAAGTAGTGTCTGGTACCGTCCGGCCGGCAATAAAAGTTCAGCGAGAGTGCGATTTTCAGACTGAGCCGGCGCACCCTATCGTGATGCGCCGGCTGGCGGGACAGATGATCGACCGCGGCTGCGGCATCCGCATTGCGGCAGCCCGCGCCAGCACGACGCGGACGCGGACGCGAACTTACTTCAGCGAGCCTTTCAGGAACTGCTGCAGGCGGGTACTCTTCGGGCTGCCGAACAGTTCCACCGGCGATCCCTGCTCTTCAATTTTGCCCTGATGCAGGAAAATGACATGACTGGAGACGTGACGGGCAAATTCCATCTCGTGCGTCACCACCACCATGGTTTTCCCCTCTTCCGCCAGTTTCTGCATAATGCGCAGTACTTCACCGACCAGCTCCGGATCGAGCGCCGAGGTGGGTTCATCAAACAGCAACACTTCCGGCTCCATCGCCAGCGCGCGCGCAATCGACACGCGCTGCTGCTGACCACCGGAAAGATGAACCGGGTATTTCGCCTGTGCCCGTGCATCAATCCCGACCTTATCGAGGTATTTGATTGCCCGTTCACGCGCTTCCGCTTTGCTCAGTCCCAGCACCTGAATCGGCGCTTCCATCACGTTTTCCAGCACCGTCATATGGCTCCACAGATTGAAGTGCTGGAATACCATGGTCAGGCTGGTACGCAGGGCGCGCAGTTGCTCTTTGTTTGCCACTTTCAGCTGACCATCTTTGTCGCGGACTAAGTTGATCTGCTGATTATTAACCACAATCGTGCCTTCGCTCGGTTTTTCGAGGAAGTTGATGCAGCGTAAAAAGGTACTTTTTCCCGAACCGGACGATCCGATAATGGTGATCACATCGCCCGCGTTAGCGGTTAACGAGACCCCTTTCAGCACTTCGTGTTCACCGTAACGTTTATGTAATTCGGTGACGCTTAATTTATTGTCAGCCATAGTTCTACTCAATGCGATGAAGAGGGTTTGACGTGGGCCAGCCAGCGCCGCTCCGCCAGACGGAACAGGCTGATTAACACGTAAGAAATAATCAGATACAGCACCGCGGCCAGGCCGAACGCGGTAAACGGCTGATAGGTCGCCGAGTTGATATCACGCGCAATTTTCAGCAAATCCGGCACCGTCGCGGTAAACGCCAGCGCGGTGGAATGCAGCATTAAAATCACTTCATTGCTGTAGGCCGGTAACGCGGTGCGCAGCGCCGACGGCAGAATAATGCAGCGATAGAGTTTGAAGGTGGAGAAGCCATAGGCCCGCGCCGCCTCGATTTCACCGTGCGGTACCGAGCGGATAGCCCCGGCAAAGATTTCGGTGGTGTAGGCACAGGTGTTGAGGGTAAACGCCAGTAAGGTACAGTTCAGCCCGCTGCGGAAAAAGGCATTCAGCAGTTCGGTGCCTTTAACAATTTCCAGTGTGTACATACCGGAGTAGAACACCAGCAGCTGCACATAGAGCGGTGTACCGCGAAACACATAGGTAAACAGCCAGACCGGAAAACTGATAAACCGGTTCGGTGAAACCCGCGCAATCGCCAGCAGGATCGCCAGCGATCCACCAATCACCACCGACAGGATCAACAGCCACAGCGTAATGGCGACGCCGGTAAAGCGGTAACCATCGGTCCAGAGCAGCGATTTCCAGTATTCCTGAATAATATCAATCATAGCTCGCCCTCTTCACGCCAACCGTATAGCGCCGGTTAAGCCACCACAGCACGCCATTCGACAGCGTGGTAAACACCAGATAGATGACGCCCGCCACAATCGCAAAGTAGAACGGTTGCCAGGTACTTTTACCGGCCAGCTGCGTGGCTTTCACCACATCTTCCAGCCCCAGCAGTGATACCAGCGCGGTGGCCTTGAGGATCACCTGCCAGTTGTTGCCGATACCTGGCAACGCATAGCGCATCATCGCCGGGAACAGAATGCGGCGGAACACCTGTGAACCGGTGAAACCGAACGCGGTGGCCGCTTCGATCTGCCCTTTTGGCACCGCCATAAAGGCACCACGGAAGGTTTCTGTGAAGTAGGCGCCATAGATAAAGCCGAGCGTAATGATACCCGCGACCATCGGGTCGATATCAAACTGGGCCATCCCCAGCGCGTCGGTAATCTGGTTAAGCACGATCTGCAGACCGTAGAAGATCAGCAGCATAAGAACGAGGTCCGGCACACCGCGAATCAGGGTGGTGTAGCCTTCAAAGATCATCGCCAGCAGCCGGTTACGTGACAGTTTGGCACCCGCGCCAATCAGCCCGAGCAGCACTGCCAGAACCACCGAGGTCAGCGCCAGCTCCAGTGTCACCAGCGTGCCCCGAAGAATTACATCAGAATAGCCATACAGCATCGAGAGGGTCCTGTCGTGGGGTGGAAACGGAACGCTGCCCGCCAGCAATCGACGGGCAGTTTTGCTCTGCTCAGCCATTCCGGACAGCAGCAGACCGTGCATTGCCGGTAAAGTAAACGCCGCTAGCTGGCGCTCTCTTTTCCCGCATCCGATCCGGCCTGCTAAGGTCCGTCATATTATGGGCAGAGCGACAGGATGGTTAGTCGCCGTACACATTAAAGTCGAAGTACTTCTTCGCAATCTTGTCGTAGGTGCCATCTTTACGCATTTCAGCAAAGGCTTTGTCGATGGCCGCTTTCAGCTCGCTATCATCTTTACGCAGCCCCATACCGGTGCCGACGCCGAAGATTTTGTCATCTTTCACTGCCGGACCGGCGAAGGCGTAGTTTTTCCCGACCGGCTGCTTCAGGAACCCTTCGCTCGCCTGCACTTCGTCCTGGAACGCCGCATCAATACGTCCGGCATTCAGATCCTGATAGACCAGATCCTGGTTCGCGTACGGTGTCACGCTCACGCCTTTTGGCCGCCAGTACTGGTTGGCGTAAGTTTCCTGGGTGGTGCCCTGCAACAGACCGATGTTTTTGCCTTTCAGCGACTCAATCGTCGGTTCGATTTTAGACCCTTTCGGTGCCACTAAGCGCGCGTTGGCGGCGTAAAGTTTTTCCGAGAAGGCGATTTCTTCCTGACGTTTTGCTGTG
Organism: Pantoea sp. PGP6; assembly: GCF_053474785.1. NCBI lineage: Bacteria > Pseudomonadati > Pseudomonadota > Gammaproteobacteria > Enterobacterales > Erwiniaceae > Pantoea > Pantoea sp. PGP6. The sequence goes on along the minus strand of NZ_JBQBMA010000001.1, from coordinate 1,377,708 downwards.
ATCGAGAGAGAAGAGATGATGGCGTCAATTTTCTTCGCTTTCAGCGAGGGGATCAGGGCGTCAAAGTCGCTCTCAACGTAAGTACACTGGGTATGAATGCGTTTGCAGATTTCGTTAGCGAGGTCGATATCAAAGCCCACTAACTGCCCTTGCGCGTTTTTTGACTCAAACGGTGGGTAGGTTGGATCTGTGCCGATACGGATTGAACCTGGTACCGCCGCAAATACGCTGGCAGCACTGGATAAACCCAGCATCAGGGAAAGAGCCAGAACACGCTTTTTCATAGATTACCCTCAAGTGAAGTGCTTTTTGTTATGTGGTACGTGATGTGTTTGCGCAAAGTAAGTTGCATGTTTCATGCCAGTTCTGCAAGTTATTCGCGCACTTAGCGTGACGTCCGACAGCCGAAAACGCTGAGCTTGTGAGGGGAATATAACAGTGAAGTAAAAGAGAAAAAGCGATGATGTTAACTTTTGGTGCATCAAATGCACGAAGAGTGATCCGAGGCGCTCTTATGCACTAAATAAGTGCGCCAGCGGAACTTTATGCACCTTGCCAGCGCGCGAACAAATCTTCTGGCAATTCGATATCAAACTGATCGATGACCCGATTGACCGTTTGATCAACCAGTTGCCCGATGTTTTCAGGGCGATGATAGAACGCCGGTACTGGCGGCATAATGATGGCGCCCAGCTCGGCGGCGGTGGTCATCATGCGCAGGTGGCCAACGTGCAGCGGCGTTTCACGCACGCACAGCACCAGCTTGCGCTGCTCTTTTAATACCACGTCAGCCGCGCGGGTCAGCAGTGAATCACTGTAACTGTGGACGATGCCGGACAGGGTTTTCATTGAGCACGGCAAAATCGCCATCCCGAGGGTTTTAAACGATCCTGACGAAATGCTTGCCGCAATATCGCGCACGTCGTGCACCACATCGGCCAGCGCCTGCACGTCACGTAGTGAGTAATCGCTCTCCAGCCCTAACGTCTGGCGCGCCGCCTGGCTCATCACCAGATGCGTTTCCACCTCAACGACCTGCTGCAAAACCTGCAGCATGCGCACGCCATAAATCACCCCGCTGGCGCCTGAGATGCCAATGATGAGTCGTTTCATATTCCAACCTTGCTCTACCCGGATGCATCATCATAACGCGGCCTGGGGATTTCTGAAAACAAACAGGGCGGGATTGCTCCCGCCCTGCTTTATCTGCCCTAACGCTGGCGCTTAGCCTTCGTTGTGCAGCTCGAGGTTTTCCACCTCATTCTGACGCGCAACCGCTTTTGCATCGTCATTACGCAGCGACTGGAGGTATTCCAGATAGCGCTGGTCAACATCCTTCGTGACATAAATTCCGTTAAACACCGAGCATTCAAACTGGGTAATGTCCGGGTTCTCTTCGCGAACCGCTTCGATCAGGTCATCCAGGTCCTGGAAAATCAGCGCATCCGCTTTGATCAGCTGGCGGATCTCTTCGACTTCACGACCGTGGGCAATCAGCTCGGTGGCGCTTGGCATATCAATGCCATATACGTTCGGGAAACGAATCTCCGGAGCCGCTGACGCCAGATAAACCCGCTTCGCACCGGCTTCACGCGCCATCTCAATGATCTGCTCTGAGGTGGTGCCGCGTACGATGGAGTCATCCACCAGCAACACGTTTTTATCGCGGAACTCGGCGCGGTTAGCATTCAGCTTACGGCGAACCGCGCTGCGACGTAACTGCTGGCCCGGCATGATAAAGGTGCGGCCGACGTAACGGTTTTTCACGAAGCCCTGGCGATACGGCTTATCGAGAATGCGCGCAATTTCCAGTGCGATATCGGTTGAGGTTTCCGGAATCGGGATCACTACATCGATATCCAGATCTTCCCACTCGCGGGCAATTTTCTCGCCCAGCTTGGTGCCCATGCGCACGCGGGCGCTGTAGACCGAAATCTTATCGAGGAACGAGTCAGGACGTGCAAAGTAGACATACTCGAACAGGCAGGGATTGCTTTTCGGGTTTTCGGCGCACTGGCGGGTAGAAAGCTGCCCCTGCTCAGTGACATAGACCGCTTCACCCGGTGCGACGTCACGGATGAATTCAAACCCTAACGTATCCAGCGCCACGCTCTCCGAGGCCACCATATATTCGGTACGGCCATCGGCGATCACGCGTTTGCCCAGCACCAGCGGACGGATACCGTTCGGGTCGCGGAACGCTACCATGCCATGACCGATAATCATCGCCACCACCGCATAAGCTCCGCGCACCTGCTGATGCACCGCAGCGACGGCGGCAAAAATATTGTCGGCTTCCAGCGGATCGTTCTGGAAGCGATCCAGCTCCTGCGCGAAAATATTGAGCAGGATTTCAGAATCTGAGGTGGTATTCACATGACGGCGGCCCTTTTCGAACAGGTGCTTACGCAGTTCGTGGGCGTTGGTGAGATTTCCGTTGTGCGCCAGCGTAATACCGTACGGCGAGTTTACGTAGAATGGCTGCGCTTCAGAGGCACTTGAGCTGCCCGCGGTCGGATAACGCGCGTGACCAATGCCCATGTTGCCCTGCAAACGCTGCATGTGGCGTGCTTCGAAAACGTCGCTGACCAGGCCATTTGCCTTTCGCAGACGGAAGCACTTCAGCGCATCGATAGTACAAATGCCTGCGGCATCCTGCCCGCGGTGCTGGAGCACCGTTAACGCGTCATAGATCGACTGGTTTACCGGCATGAAACCGGTGATACCGACAATACCGCACATGTTGTCATTTCCTCATTAAGCCGCACTCCCGGTCGCATCACCGGGGTAAAAAACTCGACGTGCTTTTCAGGTAATCGAAAAACCACCTGATTATATAACTGAACTCGGGAATGAGTTGAGACTGTTGCCAGTCCGGACTTTTCGAAAAGCCGGTGAAAGTATCGAGGAAGAACAGCAGAGCGGCCACTATCAGCACACCACGCAACGCCCCGAAACAGACGCCCAACACCCGGTCGGTTCCCGACAGGCCGGTTTTTTCCACCAGCGAGCCGATCACGTAATTCACAATCGCACCGACAATCAGGGTGGCGACAAACAACACCCCAATGGCGATACCGTTACGAACCAGTTCGTCGTCAAAACCTGTAAACCAGACTGCAAGGTAGGCGTAGTAATGACTGGCGACAAAAAACGCGCATCCCCAGGTAACAAGAGATAAGGCTTCCCGGACAAACCCACGGATCAGGCTGACCAGAGCCGAAAAACCAACTACCGCAATAATGACGTAATCAATCCAGATCATGAACTCTTCCAGCGCCAGTGCCATTGCACCCCTGCATCCAGTTCGGGGCGCATTCTAACAGAAAAAGAAAACGTTTGCGTAGCGGTTTTCCTGTTCTGCATCCATAAAAAAGGCGATGAAAAAAACCTTCGTCGCCCGGTTGATTTCCCGACGGTCAGGCCGTTGAAAATCGACATTTTTTTACCCGTTTATCCGCTTTAACCCGCCGTGCTTTAGCCCAATTGGCGCTGCCTGTTACTGCTATTGGCAGCGCCAATTGATGGGTTTAGCGAGCGCTGTACGGCTTCACGACGCCGCCCAGCCCGGAGATGCTTTTCAGCTCGCCTACCGCACTTTGCATTTTGGCTTTTGAGGCGTCCGGTCCCACGTAAATGCGGGTGATCTGTCCCTGTACCGGCGTTGATGGCACGGTAAAGGCGCGATAGCCCGACAGTCGCAGCTGCGCGACAATCTCATTCACCTTGCTGGCGTTTTTCAGCGCACCCAGCTGTACCACATAAGCCTGACCGGCTGGTGCGCTCGGTTCGGCCGCCTTCGGCGTCTCGGCCTGCTTCGGCTGCTCCACGGTTTTCGGTGGCTCAACCGTTTTTGGCTTCGGCTGTTCGACCGGTTTAGGCTTCGGCTGCTCAACCGGCTTCGGTTTAGGCTGCTCGACCGGTTTCGGTTTCACCGGCGTCGGCTGATGCACCGGCGGTGGCGTCACAACGGCCGGCTCGCTCTCTTCGGTGGGTTTTGCGCGTCCCTGTTCAGCCGCTGCGGTGGTTTTTCCGCTGCTGCTGCTGACCGCATTACCTGCGCCTTCCGGCGGCTGGGCCGGCAGCGACTGGGTCACCGGCGGCACCATTTCGCTGTCCTGCTGATCGTCCGGTTTCGGCACCAGCGGAATGGCGGCGAACTCTTCTTTATAGTGCTTCTTCTGCCCATCCAGCAGCCCCGGCAATACAATCACGCCGACGGCCACCAGAATGACGGTGCCGACTAAACGGTTCTGAAACTTACTTGCCACGTCCTTTCTCCGTTTCAATCGATTCCATGACCTGTGCCACGGTGTGGAACGATCCACACACCAGCACAATGTCCTGCGGCTGCGCCTGCTGGCGCGCCTGCTGCCAGGCCTGCTCTACCGTGCTGAACGCCTCGCCCTGCGGCAGCCACTGCAGCAGCTGCTCCGCCGTCGCGCCGCGCGGGCCGTCGAGCGGTGCGCAGTACCAGGCATCCACCGCCGGTGACAGCGCCGCCAGCGTACCGGCAATATCTTTGTCGTGCAGCATACCCACCACCGCGAGTACCCGGCCGGTTTTGGGCAGCGCGGCCAGCCGTGACGCCAGATAGTGCGCCGCATGCGGATTATGCGCCACGTCGAGAATCACCCGCGGCGATTCGCTGATGGTCTGAAAGCGGCCCGGCAGCATGGCTAACGGCAGCGTAGCGCGGATCTGCGCTTCACTGACCTGCAGTCCGGACGCGCGCAGCGCGACCAGCGCCGTCGCGGCATTCGGCAGCGGCACCTGCGGCAGCGGCAGATCGTTCAGCTCACCGTGCGCGTCACGCAGCGACCAGCTTTCCGGCTGCTGACGGTAACACCAGTCACGGTCGCGTTGCAGCAGCTGTGCGCCCTTCTCACTGGCTACTGCGGCAATGCTGTGCGGCATATCAGGCTCACCCACCACCGCCGGTTTGCCGGCACGGAAAACACCCGCTTTTTCGCGGCCAATGCTTTCCCGATCCGGACCGAGCCAGTCGATGTGATCGAGCGCAATGCTGGTGACCACCGCCACATCTGCATCCACGATATTGGTGGCGTCGAGCCGTCCGCCGAGGCCGACTTCGAGGATCACCACGTCCAGCTGCGCCTGTTGAAACAGCTTCAGCGCTGACAAGGTGCCAAACTCAAAATAGGTCAGTGAGATATCACCGCGTCCGGCTTCAATGTCGGCAAAGCTGGCACAGTGCTGCGCTTCGCTCAGCTCCTGCCCCTGAACCCGTACCCGTTCGGTATAGCGCACCAGATGCGGCGAGCTGTAAACGCCCACGCGATAGCCGGCCGCCATCAGCAGCGTTTCCAGGGTACGACAGGTGGTGCCTTTGCCGTTGGTGCCGGCGACGGTGAAGACGAAGGGAGCGGGTTTCAGCAGGTCAAGACGTTGCGCGACCTGGCGAATGCGATCCAGCCCCAGTTCGATGGCCTGAGTGTGCAGGTGCTCAAGATAATAAAGCCACGTGGCCAAAGGCGACGTGGCTTGAGGGAGGTGAAGATTGTCCATATGTCCCGTTTTGCTTATTTATACCCGACAGACTGGTGCTGAGGTATACGGTGCATTGGTGAAAGGCGCGACGGGCGCGCCTTTCTATCTCCTGTCAGGCCTCGTTGCTCTCCGGCTCAGTCGTCGCCGGGGCGGACTGTTCACCGTCGTGCAGCGGTGCTGGCAGGTTCATCATTTTTGCCAGCAGGCTTGCCAGTTTGTACCGCATTTCCGGACGGCGAATGATCATATCAATCGCGCCCTTTTCAATCAGGAACTCACTGCGCTGGAAGCCCGGCGGCAGTTTTTCACGCACGGTCTGCTCGATAACGCGGGGACCGGCAAAGCCGATCAGCGCTTTCGGTTCCGCCACGTTGAGGTCGCCCAGCATGGCAAAGCTGGCTGACACGCCGCCCATGGTCGGGTCGGTCAGTACCGAGATGTAAGGCAGACCGCGTTCCTGCATTTTAGCCAGCGCGGCGCTGGTTTTCGCCATCTGCATCAGCGACATCAGCGCTTCCTGCATACGCGCGCCGCCACTGGCAGAGAAGCAGATCAGCGGGCAGTTATCCGCCAGCGCCTGCTCAACCGCACGCACAAAACGGGCACCCACTACCGAGCCCATTGAACCGCCCATAAAGGCGAATTCGAAGGCGGCAGTGACAACCGGCATGCCATGCAGCTGGCCTTTCATCACGATCAGCGCATCTTTCTCGTTAGTCGCCTTTTGCGCAGCGACCAGACGATCTTTGTACTTTTTCGAGTCGCGGAACTTCAGCAGATCCTTGGGTTCCAGTTCACTGCCCAGCTCAACCAGGGTGCCCTGATCGAGGAAGCTGCCGAGGCGCTCACGGGCGTGCATACGCATGTGATGGTCACACTTCGGACAGACTTCAAGATTACGCTCCAGCTCGGCACGGTAGAGAACCTGGCCACAGCTGTCGCACTTGGTCCAGACCCCTTCCGGGATACTGGCGCGGCGCGCAGGCGTAACGTTGCTTTTATTAAGAATGCGTTCAATCCAGCTCATTGATGACCTTTCTGTTTAAAACTGACCTGGTCCAGTCGTCTTGATACTGCTGAAAACCGCTTCAGCAGACGGTAAATGTCGCTCATTAAACCACAACCCGTTCAGACTGTGGATAAAAATCTGGTCTTACCCCTGAGCAAAGCGGCCACTCAGGGCTGCTTCTGCTGCTTTGCCTGGCGGCGATGACGCCAGACTTCAATCACGCCCGGCAATACCGACACCAGGATAATCCCGACAATCAGCAGCTTCAGGTTTTCCTGCACCACCGGCAAATCGCCAAACAGGTAACCGGCATAGGAGAACAGCAGGACCCAGGCCAGCGCACCGGTGACGTTGAACAGCGCAAAGTGACGATAGGACATGTGGCCCATACCGGCAACAAACGGCGCAAAGGTGCGAACAATCGGCACAAAACGCGCCAGGATAATGGTTTTACCGCCGTGACGGGCGTAAAACGCATGGGTTTTATCCAGGTAGCTGCGACGAAAGATTCTGGAGTTCGGGTTACTGAACAACCGCTCGCCAAACAGACGGCCAATGGTGTAGTTCACCGCATCGCCAAGGATCGCCGCAACCACTAACAGCGCCACCATCAGATGCACATTCAGGTCGTTGCCAGGCAACGCCGCCAGTGCGCCCGCCACAAACAGTAACGAGTCGCCAGGCAGGAATGGCGTCACCACTAAACCGGTTTCGCAGAACAAAATCAGGAACAAAATAGCGTAAATCCAGACACCGTACTGCGCAACCAGTTCGGCAAGATGCACATCAATGTGCAAAATAAAATCAACCAGAAAATGGATGAACTCCATAACGCGCCCTTTTAAGCCCTAAAAGTGAATTAATCCGCGAGGAACAACGGTCCCATCGACGGCTGTGGTAACGCAAAGTGGGATGGATAATCCACCGCCACCAGATACAACCCTTCTGCCCGGGCAGTGGCTGCGGCCAATGTCCGATCCTTCGCCGCCAGCAGCGTGGCCATCCAGGATTCCGGCTGATTGCCACAGCCAATCTCCATCAGGCTGCCGACGATATTGCGCACCATGTGATGCACAAAGGCGTTGGCTTTAATATCGACAATCACGTAAGGCCCCTGACGCGTCACATTCAGGTGAATCACGTTGCGCCACGGGGTACGCGACTGACACTGCACGGCGCGAAACGAGGTAAAGTCATTCTCACCCAGCAGACACTGGCCGGCGCGATGCATCTTTTCAGCATCCAGCGGATGATAAAAATGGGTCACGCCCTGCGCCAGCACCGCCGGACGCAGCCGCTGATTGTAAATCAGGTAGCGATAACGACGGGCGGTTGCGCTGAAACGGGCGTGAAACGCCTCCGGCACCGCTTTCACCCAGCGTACCGCGATATCCGGCGGCAGGTTGGCATTGACGCCGAGTGTCCAGGCCCCGTCCGCCCGCTGCGACGTGGTTTCAAAATGCACCACCTGCCCGGTCCCGTGGACGCCCGCATCGGTGCGTCCGGCACAAAACACGCTGACCGGATGATCGGCGACTTTTGACAGCGCGCGCTCTAACTTTTCCTGCACGCTGCGCACTTCCTGCTGACGCTGCCAGCCATAATAGCGGCTGCCGTCATACTCGATGCCGAGCGCCAGTTTTTGCGTCTGACCGTCGGACATGGTTACAGATACTCCTGAACCAGTTTCTCAGCCGTTTTCACCGCCATCAACGCGCCGCCAAAACGAATATTGTCGGCCACTGACCAGAACTGCAGCAGCTCCGGAATACCGTAATCGTTACGCACGCCGCCAATGCTCAGTGCACCGTTACCCGACGCATCGGTGACCGGCGTCGGCACCGAATCCTCTTCGCTCAGCGAGATGTCTGACACCAGCGCCAGTTCGGCACGCGCCTCTTCAGCCGAAAGCGGACGCAGGTTTTCAATGTGGACAATCTGCGCATTGCCGTAAAACACCGGTGCCTGCACGCTGCTGACCGCAATCGGTAAGCCTTCATCCTGCAGCACTTTACGCACCTGATCGACCAGACGGCGTTCGCTTTCAACGCTGCCTTCCGCGTCCACCTGCTGCGGCATCAGGTTAAACGCCAGCTGACGACCAAAGTGATGTTCATCTGCCGGAATGCCGTTCAGCAGGCGGGCACTTTCACCGGCCAGCGCATCCACCGCCACTTTGCCGTAGCTGGAGACCGAGATCAGGTTGGTGACCTGCAACCGGCCTAATCCAGCCGCATCGACCAGCGGTTTGATCGCGGTCAGCAACTGACTGACCAGGTTGTCCGCCACGCTGATAATATTGCGGTTGCGGTAATCGGCCAGCACATGCGGATTTACATCCGGCACCACCAGCGGCACATCCGGTGACAGCGCAAACAGCTCGCTGCTGTCGATGACCAGACAACCGGCGTTCGCCGCATCATCGGCAAAGCGGGCGGATGCGTCGCGGCCGGCGACGAAAAAGGCCAGCTGCGCCTGCGACCAGTCAAATTCTGCCGCATTTTCAACCCGCACCGAGCGGCCTTCAAAACGTTTGATCTCACCGGCGCTGTTTTCACTGGCCAGCAAATACAATTCACCAACCGGGAACTGGCGTTCCGCCAGCAATTCCAGTACAGCGTTCCCTACTGCGCCTGTCGCGCCCAGTAGCGCAATATTCCAGCCGTCAGACATGTTGGTTTACTCCAGACAATGACATAAAAACAGAAGGCGGTGATCTCACCGCCGAGGGATTCGGATTTTTCCCTGCCCGCAGGCCGTTGTGCCAGGGCATCAACTATCGGGAAGAGAGCGTTGCGTTAAAACCCAGTTGGGTCAGCATCTCAGCCGTGCTGGCGTCGTCACAGATCACCTGCAACGAGGACCATTCGCGGCGCTCCTGATACTGCTTACGCAGGCGATCAAATTCGCCAGGCTGAGCCGCCACTTTTCGCAGGGGCGCATCGTCGCGGCGCACATCATACACCAGATGCACCAGGCGTTTCAGCGTTGCCTGATCCAGCGGGCCATTCAGGGTGATTTCACTGAATTCCGGCACCGGCAGCAGGCTGCTGAGCGGGACCTGTTGCGGCTGACCGATAAAGTCACACCAGGCTTCAAACACCTGAGTAGTGCCGCGCGCCTTGCCTTCGAGGGTATAGCCCGCAATGTGCGCCGTGGCGATGTCTACTTTGTCGAGCAGCGCCAGCGACAGATCCGGCTCCGGTTCCCAGACGTCAAGCACTACGCTGAGATCGGCGCGCATCTTCAGCACTTCCAGCAGCGCGGCATTGTCGACCACCGGGCCGCGACAGGCGTTAATCAGAATGGTATTGGGCTTCAGCGCCATCAGTAATGCCGCATCTGCCAGGTGCCAGCTTTTATAGCGGCCGGCTTTAAACAGTGGCGTATGGAAGGTCAAAATATCCGCCTGCTCCACCAGCTGCTCCAGCGAAAGAAAATCGCCTTCGTCACCGCGATCGGCGCGCGGCGGATCGCACAGCAGGGTTTTCACCCCCCACGCCGCCAGCCGTTTCTGCAACCGTCCACCGACGTTGCCGACGCCGACAATGCCGACGGTGCGGTCACGCAGCTGGAAGCCGTCACGTTCCGCCAACAGCAGCAAAGACGAGAAGACATACTCCACCACCGCGATGGCGTTGCAGCCGGGCGCGGCGGAAAAGGCAATGCCCGCCTGCTGCAGCCAGTTTTCGTCGATATGGTCGGTGCCGGCAGTGGCGGTACCGACAAACTTCACCGGCTTACCGGCCAGCAGCGCTTCATTGACCTGGGTCACCGATCGCACCATCAGGCCATCGGCATCGGCCAGTTCCGCCGCCGGCAAAGGACGACCCGGAACCGCCACCACTTCGCCGGTCCGGCTGAACAACTCACGGGCATAAGGCATATTTTCATCGACGAGAATCTTCACCACGGCTTTCCTGTCTGTTGCATTGAAGGCCATTATTCTGGCACAAAGCGACGCGTTAGCCTAACCGCGCGCGGTAACGATCCGGTGTGGTTCCGGCCTGCTGCTGAAACATCACAATCAGCGCCGATGCCGAGCTATAGCCCAGTTCGTGGGCGATGCTCTGCACGCTGACGCCCTGCTCCAGCAGTACGATAGCGCGCAGAAAACGCAGCCGCTGTCGCCACTCGCCGAAGGTCATGTGCAACTGCTGCTGACAGCGCCGCGCCAGCGTGCGTTCGGTGGTAAAAACCCGCGCTGCCCAGCCGGCCAGCGTGGTGTTATCACCCGGATTAGCTTCCAGCGCATGCAGCACCGGTGCCAGAAATTTATCGGTTGAGGTCGGCAGGTAGCTCTCCTGTACCTGCGCCAGCGGCAGACGATCGCGTAGTACCTCACACAGACGCCACTGCGCTTCGGTGACCGGCTGCTCGATCTGCTGCCCGGCAAACTCATCCATGATGGCGTGCACAATCGGATCGACAATCAGCAGGCAGGCGCGCTGTGGCAGGCCGGTACACAGCGCGGCGGCGAGGTTAAAGGTGCGGAACTGCGCCTGACGGTGGTTATAGCTGCTGTGCCGGTGGCCTGGCGGTATCCACACCGGGATATCGGCCGGAGTCAGCAGCCGCTCACCCTCTACCCGCATCTCCAGCACGTGACTTTTCACAAAGATCAGCTGTCCCCAGTCATGGGCATGCGGCAGATATTCGGTATGCGCGTTGGCCTGTTCGAAACGCATAAAGTAGTGCAGCTGTGGCGCATCCAGCGGCGGCTGGTAGGTAATCTGTAAGGTCATTATGTCCGGAGAGCGATTAATTTTGTCTGATATTAACTATCTGGATAAATCCGGACAAGCGTACACTGCGCCTCATCTAATGCTGTGGAGCGTGACCATGTTTTTCCTCTATCCGCTGTGTGCGGTGTTGATCTGGTCGATCAACTCGATTGTCAGCAAACTGTCGGCTTCCGCCATCGATCCGGCGGCGATCTCTTTCTACCGCTGGCTGCTGGCGTTGCTGGTATTGACGCCGTTTGTGCTGCCCGGCGTATGGCGGACGCGTCAGGCGATCCGGCCACATCTGTGGCGGTTACTGATCCTCGGCCTGCTCGGCATGGTGCTGTATCAGAGCCTGGCTTATTATGCCGCCCAGAGTGTCAGCGCACTGTTCATGGGCATTATCGGGGCGTTGATCCCGCTGCTCACCGTGTTGCTGAGCGTAGTGATCCTAAGGATCGCGCCGACGCTCGGCATTCTGCTCGGCAGTATCATCTCGTTTATCGGTCTGGTGTGGCTGGTGAGTCAGGGCGATGTGATGCAGTTACTGAGTCACGGACTCGGCAAAGGCGAACTGCTGATGCTGGCCGCCTCCGCCGCTTATGCGCTGTATGGCGTGCTGACCCGGCGCTGGGCGCTGCCGTTGCCGATCTGGCACAGCCTGTATGTGCAGATTTTATTCGGCGTACTGTTGCTGTTACCGGGCTTTCTGCTGGCGCCTGAGGTGTCACTTAACCGGCATAACCTGCCGCTGGTGGCGTTTGCCGGTCTGTTTGCCTCGATCATTGCGCCCTTTTTGTGGATCCACGGCGTGCAGCGCCTCGGGGCCAGTACCACCAGTATCTTTATGAACCTGATCCCGGTGTTTACCGCACTGATCGCGGTGCTGTTCCTGCATGAGCAACTGCACAGTTACCACTGGATTGGTGGCGGCCTGACCCTGTCCGGCGTGATTCTGGCCCAGCGGCTGCGTACGCCGCTAACCCGCGCTAAACCGGTCAACCTGCGTCGGTTGTAAACCGTATCGTCACGCGCAGCCCGCCCAGTTGCGGGCTGCGATCGAGCTGCATGGTGGCACCATGCCAGGCACAGATATCCTGCACCAGCGCCAGACCAATGCCGGCCCCTGGCTGAATACCAACATTATCCAGCCGCTGAAAAGGCTGTAACGCTTTTCGCTGTTCCGCCCCGTCGATGCCGGGACCGCTGTCTTCAATCTCCAGTTTGCCCGCCACCACCCGCGCGGTGACGACGCCGTGATGCGGGGTATATTTAATCGCATTATCCAGCAGGTTGGCGCACAGTTCGCCGAGCAGCACCCCGTCTCCGATCACCTGACTGCTCTCCTCGCCCTCATAACCGAGATCGATTTGCCGGGTGCGTGCCGCCGTGTAGCGGCTCAGGCAGGCTTCACGGACGATGGCCGCCAGATCGACCCGCATCATCGGCTTGTCTTCGCCGTGACGTGCCTTGATGCGTGCCAGTTGCAATAGCCGATCGGTGAGTAAGATGGTTTCATCCAGCGTATGACGCATGCCGAGTAAACTCTCCTGCCACTGTTCCGGACGTTCACTGTTGAGCGCCACGCTCACCTGGGTTTTGAGGATAGTCAGCGGCGTGCGCAGCTGATGTGCCGCGTCAGCGCTGAAGCGATCCTGCCGCGCCAGCAGGCCGCGCAGACGTTCCAGATAACGGTTAAAGGCGATGATCAACGGCTGCAGTTCTGACCACGGCAACGACGGCAGCGGGGTCAATTCGCCGCCGTCACGCTGTAATACAATGCGCGATAGCTGCCGCAGCGGACGTAATACCCGGCGCAGCATCAGGCTGGCCAGCAGCAGCGTCATCAGCACCAGCCCGCTCTGGCTGATCAGGGCGGTACGCATCAGTCCGCGGGCAAACTCCTGGCGGGAGTTAACAGTTTCAGCCACCAGCACCAGCGCCATCCCGTCGACGCCCGCCTCACTCACCGGTTGCCACAGTGCCGCCACCCGAATGCGATGCTGGTGATAGCGTCCGTCATAAAAGTGCACCAGCGCCGGATAAGCGGTCGACATTTTGCTGGCCGGCGGAATCGGTGGCAGATCGTCATAGCCCGACAGCGTTTTCCCCTGTGGCGAAATCACCTGATAAAACAGCTGGTCGTTCATATTGCGTTCGAAACTGTCGAGCACCACCCAGGGCACGTCCACCTCCAGATGATGCTGCCGCACCACCAGCCGTTCTGCCACGGTGCGCGCCGAGGCCAGCAGCGAGCGATCGTAAGCCTGATTGGCCGCCGCCAACCCGCTCTGATAATGGGTGTAAACCGACAGCGCCCACAGCAGTAACAGCGGCAGACCCAGCCACGCCAGCAGTTCGCCGCGCAGCGAATGAATCAGCCGCACGGCAGCGTTTCCAGGCTGTAGCCGAGTCCGCGCAGCGTCACGATAGCCACGTCGCTACCCGCCAGTTTTTTACGCACCCGGTGGACATACAGCTCAATGCTCTCCGGGCTGGCCTCATCCGCCAGGCTAAAAGTCTGTTCATACAGATGCTGACGGGAAACCGGCCGGCCGTGGCGCTGCATCAGGGTGGTGAGGATGCTCGACTCACGCGGCGTCAGCGCCAGCGGCCGGTCTGCCAGCAGGAAATAGCCTTCGCCATCCAGCACCAGCTGGCCCAGCGACTGGCTTTGCGCCGCCTGGCTCTGGCTGCGCCGCAGCAGCGCCCGCAACCGCGCTTCCAGTTCATCCAGCTCAAACGGCTTGGTCAGGTAATCATCCGCCCCGAGATTCAGGCCGCGCACCCGATCATCCAGCGCGCTACGCGCCGTCAGCAGCAAAACCGGCACGCTCTGTCCCCGCCGCCGCAACCGCGTCAGCACTTCCAGGCCATCGATGCGCGGCAGCGAGACGTCCAGCACCACCAGCGCATAGGCTTCACATTGCAAGGCGTGATCGGCCGCGACGCCATCCGCCACCCAGTCGACGGCAAAGCCTTTTTGCGTCAGCGCTTTCTGCAACCAACACGCCAGGTCAACCGTGTCCTCTACCAGTAAGAGACGCATATCACATCCTGTCATTAAATCCGGGCAGTGAAAGGTAAATGAAAGGTAATTGTTTTAACAATTCAGCAACGCCAATATTTCGGCGGCAATCACACTCTGGAAGAATGAATGGAGCGCACGATGAAAAAAATAATCCATACCGCCCTGACCACTGCCCTGCTGTCGCTGATGGTGCCTGCTGCCATTGCCGCCGACGGTCCGGGCCGTACCGAATGTATTGCACCGGCTAAGCCGGGCGGCGGGTTTGACCTCACCTGCAAGCTGTTGCAGGTCTCGCTGCAGGAAACCAAACAGATTGAGACGCCAATGCGCGTTACCTATATGCCTGGCGGCGTCGGCGCGGTGGCCTACAACGCGATCATCGCTCAGCGCCCGGCTGAAGCCGGCACGGTAGTGGCTTTCTCGGGCGGCTCGCTGCTGAATCTGTCGCAGGGCAAATTTGGTCGCTACTCGGTTGATGATGTGAAGTGGCTGGCGGCAGTGGGAACCGACTACGGCATGGTGGCGGTACGTGAAGATGCACCGTGGAAAACCCTTGGCGAGCTGATGGCGGCGATGAAAGAAGATCCGACCAAAGTGGTGGTCGGTGCCGGTGCCTCGATCGGCAGTCAGGACTGGATGAAAACCGCCCTGCTGGCGCGTGAAGCTGGCATCGATCCGCGCAAGATGCGTTACGTCGCTTTTGAAGGCGGCGGCGAGCCGGTTACCGCGCTGCTCGGCAACCATATTCAGGTGGTCTCTGGCGACATGAGTGAAATGGTGCCGCATCTGCAGGGCGGCAAAATGCGGGTGCTGGCGGTAATGTCCGATCAGCGTCTGCCGGGCCAGCTGGCGCAGGTGCCAACCGCCAAAGAGCAAGGCTTTAACATCGTCTGGCCGATCATTCGCGGCTACTACCTCGGCCCGAAAGTCAGCGATGCCGACTATCAGTGGTGGGAACAGGCATTCAAAAAGATAGTGGAAACGCCGGAGTTTAAAAAGCAGCGCGATCTGCGCGGCCTGTTCGAATTTAACCTGACGGGTCAGGAACTCGACAGCTACGTCAAAAAACAGGTGGCGGATTACCGTGAGCAGGCTAAATCGTTTGGCCTGGCCAAATAACCGGAGCGAATCATGAGCGATCGTATTTTTGCTGGCCTGTGGCTGGCGCTGTGCCTCGGCGGCATGGTGGTGGCCTGGCAAATTCAGAGCGAATACAGCTACGAACCGGTGGGACCGCGCCCCTTCCCGATGGCGATCCTCGGCCTGATGGCGATCTGCGCCCTGCTGATGCTGTTTCGCAAACCCGACACCATTCACTGGCCGTCCGGCGGCACGCTGAAGCGGCTGGTGGCGCTGGCGCTGATGATGCTGCTGTACGGCTGGCTGTTTGAAACGCTGGGCTTTGCCATCTGCACCACGCTGCTGACCTTTGGCATCGGCCTGCTGTTTGGCGCGCGCTGGTGGGCAGCGGCGCTGGCCGGGCTGGCGATGGGCACCACCCTGTTTTACGCCTTTGATCGCCTGCTGGAAGTGTCCCTTCCGGTCGGCAGCTGGCTGATTTAAGGAGAGCATCATGGATACCTGGTCCTTTTTGATGCAGGGCTTTGCCGTCGCCATGACGCCAGAGAATCTGCTGATTGCCCTGATTGGCTGCTTTATCGGCACCATCGTTGGCCTGCTGCCGGGCCTGGGCCCGATTAACGGCGTGGCGATTCTGATGCCGCTGGCTTTTGCTCTGCACTTACCGGCGGAATCGGCGCTGATTCTGCTGGCAACGGTCTACATCGGCTGTGAATATGGCGGACGTATCTCCTCGATTCTGCTTAACGTGCCGGGTGATGCCGGGGCGATTATGACCGCGCTGGATGGTTATCCGATGGCGCAACAGGGCAAAGCCGGCGTCGCACTGTCGATTTCGGCGGTCAGCTCGTTTATCGGTTCCACCATCGCCATTATCGGCATTATTCTGTTCGCCCCGCTGCTGGCCAGCTGGTCGCTGGCGTTTGGTCCGGCAGAATATTTTGCGCTGATGGTGTTCGCCATCGCCTGTCTCGGCAGCATGATGAGCCACAATCCGCTGAAGTCATTCCTCGCGGCACTGATTGGGCTGGGAATGGCTACCGTCGGCGTCGATGCCAATACCGGCGTCTACCGCTTTACCTTTGACAGCGTTCATCTCTCCGACGGTATTCAGTTTGTAGTGGTGGTGATTGGCCTGTTCTCGGTGAGTGAAATCCTGCTGATGCTTGAGTCGACCAGCAGCGGACAGAAGGCAGTGCGGGCCAGCGGCCGGATGATGTTCAATATGAAAGAGGCGGCGATGGCAACCGGTGCGACGCTGCGATCCTCCTTTATTGGCTTTTTTGTCGGCGTGTTACCGGGTGCCGGTGCGACCATCGCCAGCGCTATCGCCTACATGACCGAGAAGAAGATCAGCGGCAGCGACCAGTTTGGTAAAGGGGATATTCGCGGTGTGGCCGCGCCGGAAGCGGCAAACAACGCCTCAGCCTGCGGCTCTTTTATTCCGATGCTGACGCTGGGTATTCCCGGCTCCGGCACCACGGCGGTGATGGTCGGCGCGTTAACGCTGTATAACATTACGCCGGGACCGGCGATGTTTGTGGAGCAGCCGGATATTGTCTGGGGCCTGATCGCTGCGCTGTTAATCGGCAACGTAATGCTGTTGATCATGAACATTCCGATGATTAACGTCTTCGCCCGCATGCTGACCATTCCGCTGTGGTTCCTGGTGCCGGCGATTGCCGCCATCTCCGCCGTTGGCGTTTACGCGGTACACAGCACCACCTTCGACCTGCTGTTGATGGTCGGGCTGGGGATTTTTGGCTATATCCTGCGTAAAATGGACTTCCCGATGTCGCCGTTGATTCTGGGCTTTGTGCTGGGTGAGATGCTGGAACAGAACCTGCGTCGCGCCTTGTCGATCAGCAACGGGAATCTGGTGATCCTGTGGGAAAGTCTGATCTGCAAAGTGCTGCTGGTGCTGGCGATTGCGGTACTGCTGGTGCCGCCGATCTGGAAACGCTGGCGTCGTCATCGTCTGAAGCTGGCAGAAGAGTAAATCTCCCGCCGAAACGCGTGCGCCCCCGTGGGATTTCCCGGGGGCTTTTGCTATCATGGCGCATTCATTTTCCGGCGCACCCCACGCTGTTCTGTTTTCCCAAGGAATCCGCCATGCAACCTCTCAGCGGCCCCGGTGTGCCGGTCGGCGATCGTTCATCTGTCAATCCGCAAACCGGCGCAACGCGTCCCGGTTCGGTGGCCGGTGAACAGCCCCTCTCTCCTGCCCAGCGCACTACCTTAGAACGTCTGATCGTGCGTATTCTCTCGCTCAGTAATTTGAAAGCGCCTGAGCTGTGGGCCGGTGTGCGCCATGAAGTGGGCGTGAAGAGCGAAGCGGAATTACAGTCGCGCCATTTTCCGGCGGCGGAGCAGTATCTGAATGCCCGCCTGACGCAGGCGCAGACCGGTCATGCGACGCGTCAGCTGATGACGCAGCTGACCGACCTGCTGCCGAAAGGCAATAATCGCCAGGCGGTCAGCGATTTCATTCGTCAGCAATTTGGCCAGACGGTATTGAGCGCGCTGAGCCAGGACCAGCTGCGTCAGGTACTGACCATGCTGCAGAACGGTCAGATGGCGATTCCGCAGCCGCAGCAGACCCGCGTCAGCGATCGTAGCCTGCTGCCGGCTGAGCATCAGACCCTGAATCAGCAGGTGGTGCGCCTTGCGGCTGCCACCGGTGAATCAAGCGGAAAACTGTGGGCCGCGGCGTTAAAGCTGGTCAACCTGACCAGCGGCGATCCGATCCCGTCGCGCCACTTCCCGCTGCTGACGCAGTATCTGCAGGTGCGCCAGACCTTAAGTCAGCACAGCGCACCGACGCTGCAACTGCTGGAAGTCTCGCTGAAACAGCCGCTCGATCAGCACGAACAGCGTTTGCTGGAGGATTACAGCCAGCAGCGTTTCCAGGCGACGCCGCAGACGGTGCTCACCGCCACCCAGACTCAGGATCTGCTGAATTTCCTGTTCAGCCGTCGCGCCGAGAAGATGCACGAACAGCCGCTGGCCGCCAGCGAGATCAAACCGCAACCTATCTGGTCGCCGTTTGTCGCCTCACTGCCTCCGACGCTGCAGCCGCTGGCAAAACGGCCAATGCTGGGCGCATTTGTGGTGCTGGTGGTGCTGTTTTTACTGTGGCTGGTACTGTGAGTTAACAACCGCAGGCGACGTCGGGCGCGGCCACTGGCCACTCGCCCGGCGCATCTCCCCAGGTCAGCGGATGACCGTCACGTTTCCAGAAATCCAGCCCGCCAATCAGTTCCTTTACCTGAAAGCCCAGCGAAGCGAGCTTCCACGCCGCTTTGGTCGATCCGTTACAGCCAATCCCGTCACAATAGGTGACATAGACTTT
Organism: Pantoea sp. PGP6; assembly: GCF_053474785.1. Classification (NCBI taxonomy): domain Bacteria; kingdom Pseudomonadati; phylum Pseudomonadota; class Gammaproteobacteria; order Enterobacterales; family Erwiniaceae; genus Pantoea; species Pantoea sp. PGP6. Next base: position 1,359,001 of record NZ_JBQBMA010000001.1, on the reverse strand, counting down.
ACTGCGATCAAGCCGGGCAGTGCTGGCCGCGTCCATATCGCGATGGGGAAAATTGATCGCACCGCAGATATGGCCGGCGCGATAGACTCCGGATGAACGCGCGTCGATCACCACGATCGCCGGCTGGCGTTGCGCCAGATCTTCTGCCAGATCCCAGGCATCGGTATAGTAAGCGAGTTTAGCCTGTAAGTAGTCGAGACTTTGCTGCGGGCTGGCCGCCGGAACACGTAACACCAATGACATAGTGATTCTCCTGTTGTGGTATGCCGGCAGTTTACGGCAAAGTGGACTGCTCTCTGAGACCCATTTTACTTACCGGATAAGACCCTTATGCGCTCACCGCTGCTGCAACTTTTTCAGCATCAGGCCACCGGCGGCCTGCGCGAGCGGCTGTGTACCACGCTGCGGCTGGCGATTAGCCGCCACCATCTGCGCGCCGGACAACAGTTGCCCTCCACCCGCCAGCTGGCCGAGGATCTCAAGCTGTCCCGCGTCACGGTGGAGGCGGCCTACGCGCAACTGGAGAGTGAAGGCTACCTGCGGCGTGAAACCGGGCGTGGCAGCTTTGTGTCGATTACCATGCCCGAGCCGTCAGTGCCGCCTGCGGTTCATCAGCCTGCGCCTTTTTCGGCGCGCGGTCAGCAGGTGCTGGCAACCGGCGGCTGCCAGGATCCCCCTTTTCCCCATGCGTTTGCTGCCGGTTCGCCGGAGTTACGCGCTTTTCCTCATGAGACCTGGCGACGTCTGAGCAGTACCGTGCAGCGTTCACTGGGGAGCGCCGCGATGGGATATGGCGATCCCTGCGGCTATCTGCCACTGCGCCGCGCCCTGGCTGACTATCTGGCGCTGTCACGCGGCGTACATTGCCAGCCTGAGCAGGTGATGATCCTCACCAGTTCCCAGCAGGCATTACAGCTGCTGGCGCTGATGCTGCTGGATGCGGGCGATGAGGTCTGGCTGGAGGAGCCGGGCTACCCTGGCGCGCGCAACGCTTTTCTGGCGGCGGGCGCTCGGCTGCGCGCTATCGGGCTGGATGACCAGGGTGCGGTACCGATCGATGGCAGCCCGAAGCTGATGTATCTGACCCCTTCCCATCACTATCCGACCGGCGTTACGCTGAGCCTGCCACGACGGCTGGCCTGGCTGGCGTGGGCAGAGCGCAATCGCAGCTGGCTGATTGAAGATGACTACGACAGTGAATTTCACTATCACCAACGCCCGATCCCTGCCCTGCAGGGGCTGGACCGTCATCAGCGGGTGATTACCCTCGGCACCTTCTCTAAATCGCTGTTTCCCTCGCTGCGACTGGCGTGGATGGTGGTTCCGCCGGCGCTGGTGGCACCGCTGGGCCAGGCACGCAGCGTACTGGATGGTCACAGCGCCCTGCTGCCGCAGGCCATTACCGCCGCCTTCCTGCAACAGGGCCATTTCGCCAGTCATCTTCGGCTGATGCGACAGCTCTATCGCAGTCGGCGCGAGTTGCTGATCGAGCAGATTAACCAGCGGCTGACGCCGTGGATCACCCCGTTCGACAGCGGCGGCGGATTACAGTTAACGGTGAAGCTGGCGCAGGATGAGGCGCAGTTAACCGCCCGGGCCGCGCAGATCGGCCTGTTGTTGCCGCGTCTTAGTCCACTGTATGCCGGGCCGGCGCGTCAGCAAGGCTGGCTGCTGGGCTATGCGGCACTGACGCCGGATGAGATCGTGGCGGGTTGCGACAAACTACACTGGCTGCTGGCGGGGCAAGGCTGACAAGGAAGGAGGGGCAAAGAAAAGCGCGGATAAGCGGCAAAAAAAAGGACCGGCAAGCCGGTCCTTCTGGGATCTGTCAGCGCATTACGCCTGGTATTTACGCATGGTCAGGGTTGCGTTGGTGCCGCCAAAGCCGAAGCTGTTGGACATCACGGTGGTCAACTCTTTTTCCATTGGCTGAGTCACGATATTCATGCCTTCAGCCGCCGCATCCAGCGAGTTGATATTGATGCTTGGGGCAATAAAGCCATGCTCCAGCATCAACAGCGAGTAAATCGCTTCCTGCACGCCTGCCGCACCCAGTGAGTGACCGGTCATGGCTTTGGTTGCTGAGATGTACGGCGTGTTGTCGCCAAACACTTCACGAATCGCACCCAGCTCTTTCACATCACCAACCGGCGTTGAGGTGCCGTGGCTGTTGAGGTAGTCGATTGGGGTATCTACGCCGTTCATCGCCATCTTCATGCAGCGAACTGCGCCTTCACCTGACGGTGCCACCATATCTGCGCCGTCTGAAGTTGCACCGTAGCCGACGATTTCAGCATAGATGTGCGCACCGCGAGCCAGCGCATGTTCCAGCTCTTCAACCACCACCATGCCACCGCCACCGGCGATCACGAAGCCGTCGCGCTCGTTATCGTAGGTACGTGAGGCTTTTTCTGGCGTGTCGTTGTAACGGGTAGAGAGCGCGCCCATTGCGTCGAACTCACAGGCCATTTCCCAGCACAGCTCTTCGCCGCCGCCGGCAAAGACGATGTCCTGTTTGCCCAGCTGGATCTGCTCAACCGCGTTACCGATACAGTGTGCCGAGGTGGCACAGGCTGAGCTGATTGAGTAGTTTACGCCGTGAATTTTAAACGGCGTGGCGAGACAGGCTGAAACGCCAGACGCCATCGCTTTGGTGACCACATACGGGCCAACCGCTTTCAGGCCGCGTGGGCTGCGCATTGCATCAGCACCAAACACCTGGAAACGCGGTGAACCGCCGCCTGAACCGGCAATCAGACCCACACGTGGGTTGTTCTGATACGCTTCCACGCTCAGGCCAGAATCTTTAATCGCTTCTTCCATGGAAAGATAGGCATAGATGGACGCATCACTCATGAAACGCACGACTTTGCGATCGATGAGGCCGGTGGTATCTAATTTTACGTTACCCCAGACGTGACTACGCATGCCGGAATCTTTCATCTCTTCAGAAAAGGTGATGCCAGAGCGGCCTTCACGCAGAGATGCCAGCACCTCTTGCTGGTTATTACCAATACTGGAAACGATCCCTAAGCCAGTAATCACAGCACGTTTCATTCAATAATCCTCATCCACTTCTTCTTAATTGACCAGCACTCTAGCGTACACTTGTACGCCGAACAAGTCCGATCAGCCATTTCCTTTTGTAAATTTGCGTCATGTCACGCTGGTCGCTAAAATCGCGCCACTGCCTGAAAAATGAGCCTTTAGCGTGAAATTAACCCCGGTCGAACATGCACAGCTGAACTGGAATGAACAGGGTACACCTGTTTCCCGAGCGTTTGGTGACGTCTATTTCTCCAACGATAACGGTCTGGAAGAGACCCGCTATGTCTTCCTCGGGGGCAATCAGTTGCCGCAGCGCTTCGCTCAGCATCCGCGTGATGTGCTGATTGTGGCCGAAAGCGGTTTCGGCACCGGTCTCAATTTTCTCACGCTGTGGCAGGCTTTTGATGCGTTTCAGCGCCAGCAGCCGGACGCGATTTTAAAACGTCTGCATTTCATCAGCTTTGAGAAGTTTCCGTTAACGCGCGCCGATTTAACCGCCGCGCATCAGCACTGGCCCGAACTGGCCCCGTGGGCTGACGAACTGCAGGCGCAGTGGCCCGCTGCCCTGCCCGGCTGCCAGCGTCTGCTGTTTGATGGCGGCCGCATCACGCTCGATCTGTGGCTGGGTGATATTAATCAGCTGATGAGTACGCTGGATGACAGCCTGCATCGTCAGGTGGATGCCTGGTTCCTCGATGGCTTTGCGCCGTCGAAAAACCCCGATATGTGGACGCCACAGCTATTCAGTATGATGGCGACGCTGGCACGGCCGCAGGCGACGTTTGCCACTTTTACGGCTGCCGGCTTCGTGCGGCGTGGATTGCAGCAGGCGGGTTTCAGCGTCACCCGCCGGAAAGGTTTCGGACCTAAACGCGAGATGCTGTGCGGCAGCCTGCAATCAGCACCGCCGCTGCCTGCGACGCAGCCGTGGTATGCCCGACCCGCCAGTTCGTCGCGGGAAGCGGCGCTGATTGGCGGCGGCGTGGCCAGCGCCAGTTTAGCGCTGGCGCTGCTGCGGCGCGGCTGGCGCGTGACGCTCTACTGCGCCGATGAGGCACCGGCGCTGGGCGCGTCCGGCAACCGCCAGGGCGCGCTCTATCCGCTGCTTAATCAGCACGATCCGGCCATCGCCACCTTTTTTCCGGCGGCGTTCAGCTTTGCCCGCCGCCTCTACGATCGGCTGCCGCTGCCTTACGAACATCACTGGAGCGGCGTGTTGCAACTCGGCTGGGACCAGAAAAGCAGCAAAAAAATTGAACAGATGCTGGCCATGGGGTTACCTGACGACATTGCCTGTGCTGTTGATGCCGGCCAGGCAGAAGCGCTGGCGGGGGTGACGCTCGGCTGCGGCGGGATTTTCTATCCGCAGGGTGGCTGGCTGTCACCGGCCGAACTGACCTCGGCGATGCTGGCCCATGGCGAGACGCAGGGCTTGCGGATCCACTGGCTGCACCGCGTAACCGGGCTGGCGCATGACGGTGAACAGTGGACGCTGTCGTTCAGCGATCGTCCGGCGGTGCGCCATCCGACGGTGGTACTGGCGAATGGTCACGCCATCAGCGAGTTTACCCAGAGTGCGCCTCTGCCGATCTATCCGGTGGCAGGCCAGGTGAGTCACGTTCCGTCGACGCCGGAACTGAATGCGCTGCAGACCGTGCTCTGCTACGACGGCTACCTGACGCCGGTCAGTCCGCAGTTCGCTACGCACTGCATCGGTGCCAGCTATCATCGCGGCGAAACCGCCACCGCGTATCGGCAGCAGGATCAGCAGGAGAACCGCAGCCGTCTGCAACAGTGCCTGCCCGACAGTCGCTGGACCGACACGGTAGACATCAGTGCGGATGAGGCGCGTGTTGGGGTGCGCTGTGCGACCCGCGATCATCTGCCGATGGTCGGCAGCGTGCCGGATTATGCCGCCACGCTGGCGCGCTACGCCGATTTACCGGCACAGCAGGCGGCGGGCAGCGCGATCGCTGATGCTCCTGGCTTTAACGGTCTGTATCTGTTTGGTGCGCTCGGTTCACGCGGATTATGCAGCGCACCGCTGGCGGCTGAAGTGCTGGCGGCACAGTTGACCGGCGAACCGCAACCGGCAGATGCCGCCACGCTGGCTGCGCTGAATCCGAATCGTTACTGGGTCCGAAAATTGCTGAAGGGTAAACCGGTTTAAGCGGGGTTGCGGGCGGCATGCCGCCCTGTACCGTTATGCGGAGAGTTGACGAGCCTGGACAAACAGGTTGTCCCACATTCCGACCACTAAGGCCTGATCACGCGGCGACAACTCACCGGCGGCAATGGCATTTTGCAGACTACGGGTAACCTGAATCTGCAATGCTTCCGGCGTATGTTCGCCCAGTTGTTCGACTTCAGCGACCGCCAGTGTGAGGTGTCCACGCAGATAACCGCTGGCAAACAGCTCATCGTCACTGGCATGCTCAACCATGTCGTCAATCAGGGCCAGAATACGCGCTTCAAATTCTGCGATCATCTCAATTCCTCTTTTGATAATGCCTTGCTGCATCACAGATCGTCCGGCCAGGGAAACTGCGATGCGCTTAATGAAGGCCTGCCATAAAATTCCGCCAGGGCGGCAATAAAACGCGCGGGACGAGCGGGAATGCCCGACGTCAGATAGCTCATGACCTGAGCATGTACCTTACGCTGGAACGCAATGCGATCCGGCTCACAATCCCCGTCGAGATTGTCACAACTGACGTTGAAGGGAAAGCCTGCTGCAACACAAAACATCCATTCAAGCGCCTGCGGCTTCACTTCAACGGCTTCAAACTGACTCTGGGTGAGCGCATCGCGGCCATCCGGGCAGTACCAGTAGCCAAAATCGACCTGTTTGCGGCGCGCTTCACCGGCGATGCACCAGTGAGATATTTCATGCAGGGCGCTGGCATAAAAACCGTGGGCAAACACCACGCGGTTCCACGGCGACTCTGCATCTGCCGGAAGATAGATCGGTTCGTCGTCGCCTTTAATTAGACGGGTCTGAAATTCATCGCTAAAGCAGCGATCAAACAGCGTAATCAGCTGAGTGTAATCGTGTGTTGTGCTCATTGTTATCACGTAATAGTTACGGGTGCAGCGTGGCGAACCACGCCAGAACGGCGCTGCCGTGGCTGTCCCACAGCAATTTAACGCTCATGACGGCGGAGACGATCACCACCATCGGACGGATCAGCTTTTGCCCGCGGGTCAGCACCAGGCGTGCGCCCAGTCGCGCCCCGCAGAACGCGCCCAGCATCATGATCAGACCGGTTCCCCACACCACTTTGCCGCCAAACATAAAGAACAGCAGGCTACCGAAGTTGGAGGTGAAGTTAAGGATCTTGGCATGCGCCGTCGCTTTAGCGAGGTTGTAGCCACAGAGGGTGACAAACGCCAGTGCATAAAAAGAGCCAGCGCCGGGTCCGAAAAAGCCATCGTAGAAACCGATGCAACCGCCGCCCACCAGCGCATAAGCGATGCCGTGCAGGCGACGGGCGCGATCTTCTTCACCAATCCGCGGCATCAGCAGAAACCACAAACCGATAGCAATCAGAAACAGCGGCAACATCTGGCGCAGAATGTCCGCCTGCAGACGCTGAATCAGCACCGCCCCCAGCACCGAACCGAGAAAAGTCATGGCGATATTCAGCCACTGCTCATTCAGCTTCACCGCACCGCGCCGGATAAAGTAGAGGCTGGCTGAGAATGACCCGCCCACCGACTGTAGCTTGTTGGTCGCCAGCGCCTGCGCCGGGGAAAGCCCGGCGGCCAGCAGCGACGGCACGGTCAGCAGACCGCCGCCGCCGGCAATGGAATCAATAAAACCGGCCAGCATGGCGACAAAGAACAGCAGCCCGACCAGCAACGGGCTGATCACGAACCAATCCATGTGATCCCTTACAGTAAATGTTTATCCAGCAGCGCCTGACAGGCAGGCGGCAACGGTGGAGGTTCGCGTTTCACAGGCGCACCGCTACCCGGTTTTTTCGGCAGGAACCAGCTCTGCAACTCTGCGCCACAGCCATCACCCGCCGGCGGCGCAGGCTGATCTTCACAGCCGATGCTGCCGGCCGGACAGCGCAACCGCACATGCATATGGGCGCGATGGGCAAACCACGGGCGCACTTTACGCAGCCAGTCTCGATCCGCGCCAGCATCGGCACACAGCTGTTTCTTGATCGCCGGATTGACGAAGATGCGCGTGACGTCATCGTCTTTCGCCGCCAGCTTAATCAGACTGTCGATCTCCGGCTGCCAGTGACGGGCAATGACGTTTTTATCGCCTGGCCCCACCAGATCCAGCGGCTGCGGCTTCAGCAGCTGCTGCGCACTCCAGCGGGTTTTCGGCAGTTGCAGCCAGATATCCACATCCAGTCCGGTCTGGTGACTGGCGTGGCCGCTACTGAAGCGCCCACCTGCTGCCATGCCCATGTCGCCAATCAGCAGGTTACCCAGCTGCAGATTATGCACCTGGGTGCTGAGACGCTGAATGAACTGGATCAGATCGGGATGGCCGAAGTAGCGCCGCTGGTCCTGACGCATGACCTGATAATGAGGTGAATTCAGCGGCAGCGCCTGGGCACCAATGATACAACCGTTTGCAAAGCCGCCGACCGACTGCGGGGTACCGCTGATCGGCTGCTGGATTTGTTGCCATGGCGTGGCCGCCAGCATCGGGGCGCTGAACAACAGCGTGCTAAGCGTAAGCAGAAGCGCTTTCATGCGATCACCAGCGCGGCACGGGGCTGTTAACGTCCCCATTCTGCGCCCGCTGGCGCAGCAGATGATCCATCAGGACGATCGCCATCATCGCTTCGGCGATCGGCACGGCGCGGATCCCGACGCAGGGATCGTGACGACCTTTGGTGATCATCTCTACTTCTTCGCCGTCGCGGGTGATAGTTTTGCCCGGCACGGTGATGCTGGAAGTCGGCTTCATCGCGATATTGGCGCTGATGGTCTGACCGCTGCTGATGCCACCGAGGATGCCGCCCGCGTGGTTGCTCTGAAAGCCGTTACGGCGAATTTCGTCACGATGCTGGCTGCCACGCTGATTAACCACCGCAAAGCCATCGCCAATCTCGACGCCTTTCACCGCGTTGATGCTCATCAGCGCGTGGGCCAGGTCGGCGTCCAGACGGTCGAACACCGGCTCGCCCAGACCCGGCGGCACGTTTTCCGCCATTACCGTCACTTTGGCACCAATCGAGTCACCCTCTTTTTTCAGGCTGCGCATCAGTTCGTCCAGCGCGTCCAGCTTGTCTGCATCCGGGCAGAAGAACGGATTTTGTTCGACGATCTCCCACTGTTTCAGCTCACAGGCGATATCGCCGATCTGCGCCAGATAGCCGCGCACCACCACGCCGTGCTTCATCTGCAGATACTTTTTGGCAATCGCACCGGCAGCAACGCGCATCGCGGTTTCGCGCGCCGACGAGCGGCCGCCGCCCCGATAGTCACGCTGACCATACTTTTGTTCGTAGGTGTAATCGGCGTGGCCCGGACGGAACAGATCTTTGATGGCACCGTAATCCTGGGAACGCTGATCGGTATTCTCAATCAGCAGGCCAATGGAGGTACCGGTGGTCACGCCCTCAAACACACCGGACAAAATTTTCACCTGATCCGGCTCGCGGCGCTGAGTGGTATAGCGCGACGTTCCTGGCCGACGACGATCGAGATCGTGCTGAATATCTGCTTCGGTTAGCGGAATGCCCGGCGGCACACCATCAACAATGCAGCCCAGCGCAAGACCGTGGGACTCGCCAAAGGTGGTTACTCGAAAAAATTGTCCGATGCTGTTTCCGGCCATTGTGGTTCCTTGTTACGGTTCGGCGGGCGATGCTTCGCCCCACTTTTAGTCTTTGTAAAAAGAGAAATGATGCTGTGCGTCGACGATCTGCTGACGGGTCAGCATAAATACGCCATCGCCGCCGTTATCGAACTCCAGCCAGGTAAACGGCACATCGGGATACTGTTCCATCATGTGCACCATGCTGTTGCCGACTTCGCAAATCAGCACGCCCTGCTCGCTCAGATACTGTGGCGCACAGGCCAGGATGCGGCGCACCAGCTTCAGGCCATCGCTGCCTGCCGCCAGTCCCAGTTCCGGCTCGTGGTGATATTCGCCCGGCAGATCGTCCATATCTTCCGCATCGACATAAGGCGGATTGGTGACGATCAGATCGTATTTCAGCGCCGGTAACTCGCGGAACAGATCGGCGCGGATCGGCGTAACCTGCTGCATCAGACCATGTTCTTCGATGTTCTGCTCGGCAACCGCCAGCGCATCGCTGGAGATGTCGACCGCGTCAACTTCAGCCTCAGGGAACGCATAGGCGCAGGCGATGGCGATACAGCCGCTGCCGGTGCACATATCCAGAATGTGGCGCGGTTTCTCGCTGATCAGACCGGCAAAGCGATTCTCGATCAGTTCACCAATCGGTGAACGCGGCACCAGTACCCGCTCATCGACATAAAATTCGTGGCCGCAGAACCAGGCTTTGTGGGTCAGATAGGCGACCGGAATGCGCTCATTGACGCGGCGAATAACCCGCTCGACGATCAGATGACGCTCACTGGCGGTCAGGCGCGCGTTGCGCATCTCTTCCGGAATATCCAGCGGCAGCCAGAGGGACGGCAGGACCAGTTGAACGGCTTCGTCCCACGGATTGTCTGTGCCATGTCCGTACCAGATTCCGGCAGCGGAAAAGCGGCTGACCGCCCAGCGCAGCATGTCCTGAATGGTGTGCAGCTCGTTCACTGCCTCATCGACGAAAATTTTGTCCACGTAGCCCTCCGCAGGCCATTTGCTAAATCGGCCGATAGTGTGCCATGAAGCCGGGGAGAATTCAGCGCAGCAAGGTGAAAAAGCTGACATTTAATGACACTTAACGGTAAGGTATCGCCATCTGCTGTCTGACAGCCTTTTCTGATATGACCGGCCCGCCATGAGTAAAAAAACGCCCTTGAGCCAGGATGATAAAGCGCTGTTTCGGCAGTTAATGACCGGAACGCGCCAGCTAAAACAGGATACCTTTGTGCACAAGCCGCGGGTGAAAACCCGCGAGGTGCCGGTAAAACGTCTGCTTTCAGAGCAGGCGGATAACAGCCATTACTTCTCGGATGAGTTTCAGCCGCTGCTCTCAACCGAGGGGGCGACGCGTTATGTGCGCGCTGACGTCAGCCACTTTGAATTGAAAAAACTGCGGCGCGGCGACTATACGCCAGAGATATTTCTCGACCTGCACGGCTTAACCCAGCAGCAGGCCAAGCAGGAACTGGGGGCGCTGATCGCCGCCTGCCGCCGTGAGCATCTGTTTTGTGCCAGCGTGATGACCGGCCATGGTAAACATGTTCTGAAGCAGCAAACGCCGCTGTGGCTGGCCCAGCATCCGTGGGTAATGGCTTTTCATCAGGCACCGAAGATGTTTGGCGGCGATGCCGCCCTGCTGGTGCTGATTGAGATTGAGGAGTGGCAACCGCCTGAATTGCCCTGAGAGGAAGGGCCGACGTTTCGGCCCACAGACGTTAAATCGCTTTTGCCAGTTTGCGCGGACTGACCTGCCACAGCAGTTTGCCTTCACTCTGTGCCGGATCAAACTCGACGCAGGCGATAGCGGAAGTGGCGAACATTGGCGGCGCTTCCTGCGGGCAAAGTTCAGAGACTAAATACCCCACCAACGGTAAATGTGAAATCACCAGCGCGGATTTCACCCCTTCATTTGCCAGGGTTTGCAGATAGCACCCCACCAGCCCCGGGTCGCCGCCCGGCGTTAATTCAGGTAACACTTCCTGGCCTTCAGGCAGAGGAAATGCCTCACGTACCGTGGCGAGCGTTTGCTGCGCACGCAGGTAGGGACTGACCAGCACACATTCTATGTCCGGCGTCTGACTGTTAAGCCAGTTCGCCATCTGGCGTGATTCATCACAGCCGCATAGCGTTAAAGGCCTGACTGAATCACTTGCTGCTTCCAGAGCTGCATCGCCGTGACGCATGATAAAAACTTGCATAAAGCACCGCTGTTGTTTGTCGACATCGCCCGACGCATCGCGCCTGACTCTTCACTCTGCGAATGAACGCTGTGTTGTACCCTAATGGCTTCAGTATAGTCAACCGGTTGTTTATTAAATAAGCACTTCTCATATTCCTGCTGCGGCGCACACTCTGGCGACGCTTTTCTAACCCGCTGAATCGGAGTGGGTATTCCATTTCAGCCAGAAATGTAAAATTTCGTCTATTCTGCGGCGGCCTTAATCAGCGCTTCACACGGCGCGAAACGTTCGCCATGTTGCTGCATTAGCCGGGTTAATCTATTGACCTGCTCCGCCGCGCCCGATTGTTCTATATAATGGAACGGACCACCGAGAAACGGCGGGAAACCGATGCCGAACACCGCGCCGATATCGCCATCCCGCGCGCAGCGAATCACCTGCTCATCCAGGCAGCGCGCCGCTTCGTTCAGCATCATCATCACGCAGCGTTCGGCTATCTGCGCCTCGCTCTGTCGCGCCTGCGGCGTGATTTTCAGTAGGGCATAAAGCGACGCATCCGGCTTTTTACGCTGCCAGCGCGGCTGATCGTAGCGATAGAAGCCTTTGCGGTTTTTACGCCCTTTGCGGCCATCATTCAGTACCGCCTCAAACGCAGCAGGCGCGGCAAAACGCTCGCCGTAAGCCTGCTGCAGAATCGGGGAAATTTTGCTGCCGACATCAATGCCGACCTCATCCAGCAACTGGAGTGGACCGACCGGGAAACCAAATTTCACCAGCGCACGATCGATATGCTCAATCGGTTCACCTTCCAGCAGACAGCGCATCGCCTCATTTATATAGGGTGCCAGAATCCGGTTAACGTAAAAACCGGGCTTATCCGCCACCACAATCGGCGTTTTGCCCTGGCTGCGCGCCAGTGCCACGATCGTTACCAGTGTTTCGCTGGAGGTATTCAGATGGGGAATGACCTCCACCAGCGGCATTTTCTCTACCGGGCTGAAATAGTGCAGTCCGATAACGTTTTCCGGCCGCTGCGCCCCGGCAGCGATATCCTCAATCGGCAAGGAAGAGGTGTTAGAGGCAAATATCGTCTGCGGCTGACAGTGTGATTCAATCTCACGCACCATCTGTTGCTTGAGCGCCAGATCTTCAAATACCGCTTCAATCACCACATCACGCCGGGCGAAGCCCTGATAATCAATGCCGCCGGTGATACGGGCCATCTGCTGCTGACGCTGAGCCGGGGTGATCTGACGGCGTTTAACCTTTTTGCTCAGCAGCTCCCAGCTGGTTTTCAGCGCATGGTTTATCCCCTCCAGCGAGATATCCTTTATGCGCACCGGTAACCCGGCGTTGATGGCACTGACGCTGGCGATACCGCCGCCCATCAGGCCGCCACCCAGAATACCGATGTTGTGGACCGGGCGCGGCGTCGCGTCGCCACCCCGTTCTTTTTTCATCGCGGTGGTTGCGAAGAACAGACCGCGTAACGCAACCGATTCTGGCGTCATAGCCAGCTCACCAAAGGCGCGGGCTTCAGCATCATGTCCGGCACGGCTGCCCTGCTCCAGTCCAATGCGCACCACGTCAATAATGCGTTTTGCCGCCGGGTAGTTGCCCTGCGTTTTGGCGGCGGTCTGGCGACTGGCCAGCGCAAACAGCGCCTGACGCGCAATCGGTCCCTGTAGCAGGCGATCGCGCAGCGGCAGCGTACGGGCGCTGGCCTTGCCTTTTTTCACCCGTGCGATAGCGGTCTCCAGCAAAATCGCCTGCGGCACCGCATCATCAACCATGCCGAGTTTACGGGCCTGTTTCGCCCGCAGGTTTTTACCGGTCAGGATCAGCGGCAACGCCTGCTGCACGCCGATCAAGCGAGGTAACCGCTGCGTGCCGCCTGAGCCGGGCAATAAGCCGAGCTGGACTTCCGGCAAGCCAAGGCGGGTTTTATCATCCAGCGAGCAGATGCGCGCATCGCAAGCCAGCGCCAGCTCAAGCCCGCCGCCGAGGCAGGCACCGTGAATCGCGGCCACTACCGGGAAAGGCAAGGCGGCAAGCATCGCCATCACTTCCTGTCCCTGTTTCGCCAGCGCTTCAGCATCTGCGGCACTCTGACAGCGATCGATCATGCTGATGTCGGCACCGGCGATAAAGTTGTCAGCTTTGCCCGAAATCAGTACCAGACCGGCCAGCTGAGGATCGCGCCGCGCCTCGGCAATAATGGCAGCGATCTGGCCAGCAAATTCCGCTTTAAGGGTGTTCATCTTCTCGCCCGGCACGTCAATGGTTATGACGCCGACGTGATCCAGCCGCAGCTGTAAATGAAAAGCATTCTGCTCCATTATTCGGCCTCCAGAACCATTGCCGCACCCAGACCACCGGCCGCACAGGCGGTAACCAGTCCTAATCCACCCCCGCGCCGCCGAAGTTCGTTCAGCGTCTGGGTGATCATTCGCGCACCGGTAGCGGCAAAAGGATGGCCATAGGCGATCGATCCCCCCAGTACGTTAAAGCGCTCTTCATTCACCTCACCCAGCGCATGGGGACGATTCAGCACTTCGCGGGCAAAGCGCTCATCCCGGAACAGTTGCAGGTTACTCAGAGTCTGAGCGGCGAAAGCTTCATGCATATCAATCAGCGTCAGATCGGCCAGCGTGATGCCAGCGCGGTCCAGCGCCACGGGCGAGGCGTAGGCCGGGCCCAGCAGCATATCCTGCTGTACGCCAATCGCGGTAAAGGCATAGCTGCGCAGATAGCCAAGCGGTTGCAGTCCCAACTCACGGGCGCGCCCTTCACGCATCAGGATGACTGCTGCCGCACCGTCCGTCAGAGGCGTACTGTTGGCGGCAGTCACGCTGCCGTGCTGGCGATCAAACGCCGGACGCAGCCGGGCATAATCTTCAGCTTTGGCATCCATCCGCACGTTATTGTCCTGATCGATTGGCTTTTTCCAGGGCGGCACCAGCGCCGCCATCACTTCCTGTTGCAGCACGCCCGATTGCCATGCTTTGGCGGCATGCTGGTGAGAACGCAGCGCCAGCGCATCCTGTGCCTGACGACTGATACCGTGGCTTTTGGCCATCTGCTCGGCGGTGTCGCCCATTCGCAGTCCGGTTGAATACTCGGCCACCGCAGGCGGCACCGGTAGCAGATCACGCGGGCGCAGACGACGCAGAATCTGTAATTTTTGCGACAGGTTGCGCGCTTTATTGAGATCAACCAGGGCTCGCGCCAGGGTTTTGCTGACGCCAATCGGCAGCACCGATGACGAATCAGCGCCACCGGCGATGCCGGCAGAGATGGTCCCGGCCAGTAAACTTTCACAGACGTTAGCCACCGCCTGAAAACTGGTGGCGCAGGCGCGGCTGACGCTGTACGCGTCGGTATGGACGCTGAGTCCGCTGCTGAGTACGATTTCGCGCGCAATATTCGGCGCTTCGGGCATCTGCACTACCTGACCAAACACCAGCTGCTCAATCACGTCGACCGGCAGTTCGCTGCGTGCCATTAATTCGCTGACCACCATCCGTCCCAGTTCTACCGCCGGAATGCCATGGAAGCCGGTCGCCTGGCGCAAAAAAGGGGTACGTAACCCGTGGGTAATCGCGATGCGTTCGCCATCGCGCGTCAGCAGCGGCTGCGCTTTGCTCATTGTTCTCACCTGTGAATCGGGACTGGGGCATCATTGCCCAAAGAGGTCTGACCTGATCCCAGTGTTAACCACAAGCGGGTGAGTCGCCAATATCGAAAGGGAAAAATTGCGAAGGGAAACACGAAAATGAAAAACGCCGCTCTGGAAGCGGCGTCTGGCGGGTTAGCGTAAACCGAGCTGGAAAATCAGGGTTTCTGCCTGGCAGCAGAAGGTGAAATCGATATCGAGCTGTACTCCCTGGTCCACATCGCTGAAGCGTGCCTCAATCAGGCAAGGGTCAGACTCAACTTCACGCGCACGTTCGGTCAGGCTGGCCAGTTTTGCTTCAGCATCAGCGCGCTGTGCAAACCACTCCGACCAGCTGGCAGTGCAATCGGTATTATCCATTACCGTGCCGACATCGACGCAACAGCAGGCTGCCGTTTCGGTCGCACTGCATTTTTTAATGGCATCAGTCATCATTTTCTCCTGACGATAGTCTGGTGGGATAAGCAATTTTATGCGCCAGATTTTACCTCTTCGGTTAAAGATGCGCCATCAACCTGTAGCTAAGTGACGAATATCACAATAAAATTTGATCCAGAACAAACTGGACTGGTTATGCTGTGCTGCGTCGGGTCAGTTTTGTTACGCAGATCGAATTTTAAGCGATCAATCCTGAAATATTTTAAAAACAATATTGCAACATGCACACAGGTCGGACCTATACTCTCCGCACTGGTCTGATATGTGCGATTTACATCAGTCCCTACAATCCGCCGTCCCTTGTTACGCGACGTAATAACGTTAAATAATAATTCACATGAGGTTGTGGTCATGAACCATAAAAACCTGTTTGCAAAGTCAGCCGTGGCGGCTGCAGTGGCGCTTGTCTCTTCACATGTTTACGCAGCTGGGTTTCAGTTAAATGAGTTTTCTTCGATTGGTTTAGGTCGCGCATATTCAGGCGAAGGCGCAATGGGCGATACCGCCGCGTCCGCCAGCCGTAACCCGGCAACCATGGCGTTAATGGATCGTCCGGCGTTTTCCATCGGGGCGGTGTATATCGATCCGGATGTAAATATCAGCGGACGCAGCCAGAGTGGCCGCAGTCTGGATGCAAATAATATTGCCCCGAGCCAATGGGTGCCGAATATTCATTACGTCCAGCCAATTAATGATCAATGGTGGATTGGCGCGTCTGCTACCTCCAATTATGGCTTAGCAACAGAGTTTAATAATGGTTACACCGCTGGCGGCTACGGCGGTAAAACCGACCTGATGACCGGCAATTTTAACCTCAGCACCGCTTACCGACTGAATGAACATTTCAGCGTCGGGGTGGGATTTGATGCGGTCTACGCCAAAGCGAAAATAGAACGTTATGCCGGTGAATCAGGCGCAGCGTTACGCATCCCGGCGGATACCCAGGTCGCCCATCTGAAAGGTGATGAGTGGGGCTACGGCTGGAACGCCGGTATCCTGTATGAAGTAGATGAAAATAACCGTTTCGGCTTTACCTACCGCTCAGAAGTCAAAGTTGATTTTGATGGCGATTACAAAAGTAATCTCCCTTCTGCGCTGAACGCGGTTAATAATCCACAGCAGTCCGGCATCCCTTTTGGCACCAACGGCTCGACCATTCCAGGCGCGCTGACCCTCAACCTGCCGGAAATGTGGGAAGTGTCGGGCTGGCATAAAGTGGCACCGCAGTGGGCGGTTCACTACAGCATGGCTTATACCAGCTGGAGCCAGTTCCAGGAGCTGAAAGCGACCGGTTCCAACGGTCAGACCCTGTTCTATAAAGATGAAAGTTACCGTGATGCCTGGCGTATCGCGCTCGGGACCACTTACTTCTACGACAAGAACTGGACCTTCCGTACCGGTATCGCCTTTGATGACAGCCCGGTTCCGGCAGATAAGCGTTCGATCTCCATCCCGGATCAGGATCGCCTGTGGTTAAGCGCCGGGACCTCCTACGCGTTTGACGACAATGCTTCGGTCGATGTGGGCATCTCTTATATGCACGGCCAGAACGTGACGGTCAAAGAAGGCCCGTATACCTTTAATTCCGAAGGTAAGGCCTGGCTGTATGGCGCGAACTTTAACTATAAGTTCTGATGCGCAGAGGCCAATAAAAAGGGCGACTCACCGGAGTCGCCCTTTTTGCTGCTATAAAAACCGCACCTTACTGCGCGTCAATATCCTGCAGATCGTCCTGAATCGCGGCTGCGTTCGGGTTCTCTTCCGGTTTGAGCTTGCCACTGCGCGCCAGGAAATCGTGACGCTGGAAGTAGGCGTTGCGAATAAAGGCGTATGGATCGCTTTGCTGTTTGAGGATGGCATCCGAGTCGAGCAGCTGTGCCCGCGTCTCAATCCCTTCCAGCGTCCATTTACCAATCGACATCGGCCAGGTCAGCCAGCCGAGAATCGGATAGAGGGTATCGACGTAGTCGCCACCATCCTGACGGACGGTAAAGCTGCCGTAAGCCGGCAGTTCAACGTAAGGACCATAGCCGACGCCATAGTGGCCCAGCGTGGTGCCGAAACGGTGCGGCTCTTCACGCGCCAGCTCCGGATTAGCTTTACCGGCCACATCAATGAAGCCGCCCAGCCCCAGCACGCTGTTCAGGAAGAAACGGGTGAAGTGAATACCCGCATCACGGCCGTTACCGACCAGAATGGCGTTAACCATGCTGGCGGGTTCTTCGAGGTTACCGAGAAAATTACTCAGGCCGGTGCGGGCTGGCACCGGTACATAGTCGCGCCAGGCGACGGCTACCGGGCGAAGCACATAGGGATCGAGCACGTTGTAGTTAAAGTTGAACATCGTGCGGTTAAAGCCTTCGAACGGATCGCTGCGCTGAGCAGGTTCGTCATTCGCCGGCTTCGAACTGGCACAACCCACCAGAAGAACGCTGGCAACAGCCAGGCTGGTCAGGCGATAATTCATTCCAATCTCCCTGTGCGGATGAAAAAAAGTCTGCTCACCCTTCAGGCGGCAGTCCATTAACGAACCTGTATACCCTCAGCATAGCTAACTTTACGTCAGCCTGGGTGAGACAGGATCTGCCTGAGCGTCGTCGGATCCCGCGCTCAGGGCTGCTGTTGATTTATTTCTACTGCCATCTGCTGATGGCCGTCCCAGGGCATAACCGCACTCAGACCAAACCAGTCACCCGAACGCGCGTTGGCACTGCCGTCGCGGGAAATGCGCGCCCGTACCTGAAGCTGATGCTGCGCCGACAACAGGCGATCCGGCATCATCGCATTGCTGTCATCCAGCGTCAGCGATAACGGAAAGTGGCTGAGCGGCAGGCGTTTTACCGCCACCGGCACCGGCGAAACACCGTCAGTGACAGAAATATACAACACTCCGCCTTGCGGTAATATTTTTTCTGCCTGCGGCATCAGGCTGATACTGAGTGCCAGCTGGCTGCTCTGTTGCCCGGCCGCGGTTTTGGCCTGCTCAATGCTGCGGGCGATCATCACACGCCGCTCATCGTTAGCCGGTAACAACGTCAGCAGCGTTTGCCAGGCATCAATCGCCTGATCATATTGCTGTTGCTCAAAAGCATTAAACGCCAGCAGGCCCAGAGTACGCAGGTTGTGCCGATCGGCCTTAAGCAATTCGTGCAGCAGCAGCGCCGCCTGGCGGTTATCCTGCGGATCGCTGGAGCGGGTCAGCACTTCGGCGTAATCCTGCTTCAGGCCGGGATCGTTAGGTGCAAGCTGCAAAGCCCGTTCAAACGCCTGGCTGGCGATGCTGGCGTTATTCAGCACCATGCCGAGCCGTCCCAGCATGGTCCAGTCGTTAAGGTTGTCCGGTTGCGACTGCAGTGCACTGCGCAGCCCGAGCTGCAACCACGCCAGCTCCTCCATCGTCAGCGGCTTCGCCGCCGGGTCCATCAGCCGTGCCCGTAAGGCAGGATAGTCCTGCTGCACCTGCATCCAGCCGGTCAGCTGCGCCAGGCCGCCGACTTTCAGATAGGTCCCCAGCGACACCAGCAGCAGCACAATCAGGCCGGGCAGTAATATCCAGCGGCTACTGCTGTGCGCCTGTGCGGTCTGGGTGGGCGGAATATCGGCCAGCAGCGTCTGTTGCAGCTCCCGCTCCATGACCGGCCGCTCCGCCACCACGCCCTGCTCTTCATCTTCCGCCAGTTCGCTCAGACGCTGATGATAGAAGCGCTGATTGAGGCGATCGCGATCGCCAGCGCTGGCTTGCCGCTGCCGCCAGCCTGCGGCAAGGAACAATACACAGGCTGCCAGCAACAACAGTAAAAGGGTGATCCAAAATGCACTCATTACGGCTTCCTGTCTGACTTCAGTAGCGCATCAAGACGCTGTTGTTCATCTTCATCCAGCTCGCTGCGGGTTTTACGCTGG
Organism: Pantoea sp. PGP6; assembly: GCF_053474785.1. Lineage (NCBI taxonomy): Bacteria > Pseudomonadati > Pseudomonadota > Gammaproteobacteria > Enterobacterales > Erwiniaceae > Pantoea > Pantoea sp. PGP6. Next base: position 1,339,944 of record NZ_JBQBMA010000001.1, on the reverse strand, counting down.
CGACTGCGCAGCACGATAACGCATCCGCCCAGCAGCACGAACAGCGCCGGTCCGACCCATAAAATCAGGGTAGACGGCGTAACCGGCGGCTGATAAGTGACGAAGTTGCCGTAACGCGCCACCATGTAATCGATAATTTGCTGACGGTCCTGGCCCTGCTTCATTAGCTGATAGACCTTGAGTCGCATATCCGCCGCAATCATCGCGTTCGAGTCGGCGATGCTGTTGTTCTGGCATTTCGGGCAGCGCAGCGAGGCGGTCAGATCGCGGTATTGTTCTTCCTGCGCCACTGAATCGAACTGCAGGGTATCGATAGACGCCCACAGGCTAAAGCTGAACAGCAGCCCACAGACCAGCAGTAACAGACGCCTCATGCTCCCGCCTCCTTACTGTATTTGATCCACAACGGCTTCACTTCCTGCTGCCAGACGCGCTCATTCAGATCGCCTGCATGGCGATAGCGGATGATGCCTTTGCCATCGATCAGGAAGGTTTCTGGTGCGCCGTAGACGCCGAGATCCAGCCCGAGCATCCCGTTGCCGTCATACAGGCTGAGCGCATACGGGTTACCCAGCGTATTCAGCCAGCTGACCGCTTTGTTGCGATCGTCTTTGTAGTTCAGCCCGACCACCCGAATGCCCTGCTCCGCCAGGCTATTAAGGTAGTGATGTTCGGCCCGACAGGTCGGGCACCAGGTGGCCCAGACGTTAAGCAGTATCGGTTTGCCGTCGGTCAGCACCTGCTGATCGTAAACTTTACCCGGCTGATCGAGCGCTTCCAGCCTGAACAGCGGCACCGGCTTGCCAATCAGCGCCGATTCCAGTCGGGTCGGATCGTCACCGTCGGCATTGCGCGCCAGCTGCCACAGCAGCGCCGCCGCCAGCAGCAGAAACAGCACCAGCGGGATAAACAGGATTTTCTTATTCATGCCAGCTCCTGAGGGACCGTTTTTTTGCGGGCGCGATAGCGAGGATCACACAGGCAGAACAGGCCACCCAGCGCCATCAACAGGCCGCCGAACCAGATCCAGCGCACAAAGGGTTTGTAATAGATCCGCACTGCCCAGCCACCATCATCCAGCTCTTCGCCTAACGCCGCGTAGAGATCGCGGCTGAAACCGCCGTCAATCGCCGCTTCGGTCATCATGGTGCGTGCGGCAGTATAAAAACGCTTTTCAGCCTGCAGCGTCGCTTCCGGTTTGCCGTTGCGCGTCACGTCGATCACACCTGAACCGCCGCTATAGTTAGGGCCCTGCAGGTTCTGCACGCCACGAAAAACAAAGTGGTAATGATGAATGTCCACGCTGTCGCCGGCCTTCATCCGCACATCGCGCTCTACGCTGTACTGGGTGCTGAAGGCAATGCCAATCACCGTTACGCCCACGCCAAGATGGCCCAGTACCATGCCCCAGTGACTGCGCGAGAGATGACGCAGCCCGGCAAAGAAGGTATGGCGATGGGTGGCGCGCTCATGCAGTTCCAGCAGCGTCAGCACAATGATCCACAGCGACATCATCAGCCCGACCACGGTCATGGCGGCAATACGATCCTGTAACCACCACGGGATCACTATCGAACCGGCCAGCGTCACGATCAGCGCCAGCGCCAGTCGTTTCGCCAGTTTCTGTGGCTCGTCACGACGCCAGCGCACCAGCGGTCCAATCCCCAGCAGCAGGGCAAACGGCGCCATCAGCCAGCTGAACATGGTGTTAAAGAACGGCTCACCCACCGAGATGCTGCCCAGTCCGAGCTGCTTATGCACCAGCGGCAACAGCGTGCCGAGCAGCACCACCAGCATGGCGGCAATCAGCAAGACATTGTTACCGAGCAGGAAAGATTCCCGTGACCAGGTTTCATTCTGCACCCGGCTACGCACTTTTCCGCCCTTGATAGCGTACAGCAGCAGCGAACTGCCAATCACAATCACCAGGAAGGCGAGGATAAACATGCCGCGCGCCGGATCGGAGGCAAATGAGTGCACCGAAACCAGCACCCCGGAACGTACCAAAAAAGTCCCGAGCAGGCTGAGCGAAAAGGCCGTAATCGCCAGCAGCACCGTCCAGGCTTTAAAGGTGCCACGCTTTTCAGTGACCGCCAGCGAGTGCATTAACGCGGTGCCCGCCAGCCAAGGCATGAACGAGGCATTTTCTACCGGATCCCAGAACCACCAGCCACCCCAGCCCAGTTCGTAATAGGCCCAGGCCGAACCGAGCACGATGCCGATGGTAAGAAACACCCAGGCCGCGGTGGTCCATGGGCGTGACCAGCGAGCCCAGGCGGTGTCGAGCCGTCCGGCCATCAATGAGGCAATAGCAAAGGCAAACGCCACCGAGAATCCGACATAGCCCATATAGAGCAGCGGCGGATGGAAGATCAGACCGATATCCTGCAGCATTGGGTTCAGATCGTGTCCATCAATCGGGAAATCGGGCAAGGTGCGGCTGAAGGGATTTGAGGTCAGCAGGATAAACAGCAGGAAACCGAGGTTAATCATTCCCATCACCGCCAGCACGCGTGCCAGCGCATCCTGCGGCATGCCGCGACTGAAGATCGCGACCGCCACGGTCCAGGTACTCAGCAGCAGCACCCACAACAGCAGTGAACCTTCATGGGCGCCCCAGGTGGCGGCGATGCGGTAATAGATCGGCAGCAGGCTGTTGGAGTTGGTGGCAACATAGCTGACGGTAAAATCATTGGCAATGAAGGCCCAGACCAGCAGCAAAAATGCGGCTGCAATCAGCACGAACAGGCCGGCAGCCAGCGGACGCGCCATCGCCATCAGGCGGGCATCCTGGCGCACCGCACCCCACAGCGGATAGGTGCTGAGCAGCAGTGCAATGCCCAGCGCCAGGCAGAGCAGAAAGGTTCCGATTTCCGGCATCATGATGACTGTTTTCCCGGCTGATACAGCGACTGCGGGCCGTTGTGATTTTTCTTCATCGCGTCTTCAATCTCCGGCGGCGTATATTTTTCATCGTGCTTCGCCAGCACTTCTTTGGCGATAATCCGGTTGCCAGTCTCCAGCACTCCTTGCGCGACCACGCCCTGCCCTTCTCTGAACAGGTCCGGCAAAATCCCTTCAAAACTGACGCTCACCACGCCGCTGGCATCATAAAGTTTGAACGACACCGCCAGCGTGTTGGGATCGCGTTTGACGCTGCCCGGCATCACCATGCCGCCGACACGCAGCCGTTGTCCCGGTTCCGGAACTTCATGCGCCTCGCCTTTGCCATACAGGATTTCACTTGGGGTATAAAACAGATCGATGTTCGAGCGCAGCGCATACATCACCAGCGCCGTGGCCAGGCTGAGGCCGATCAGAATCGCCAGCACGGCATACAGACGATTACGTCGACGGATATTCACAGGCTTTCTCCTGCCGCTTCAGCGGCGGCTTTTTTACTCTTCGCTGTCCGGATGCGACGTTCGCGCGCCTCGCGCTGGCGGATCTCTGCCAGTAAACGGCGTCGTGTCAGCAGGGTATGCAACACCAGACCGATCAGCGGAATTAAGGTGCAGGCGACGGCCAGCCAGACATAGAAGGCGTAACCGCCCATGGCGAAGAAGGCGTGCCATGACGAAAATGCCGGCGTCATGCTTTCTCTCCCTTGTTTGCCACGCCGATCGCCCACGGACGATGGCGTTCGGTTAATAAAATCAGATTACGTAACCGCATCAGGGTCAGGGTGAGAAACAGCAGCAGGTAACCGAGAATCGACCAGCGCAGCGGGGTACGCATCACCGGCGCGATGGCCTGCTGCAGTATGCCGGACGAGCCCTGATGCAGGGTATTCCACCACTGTACCGAGAAGTGAATGATCGGCAGATTCACCACGCCAACCAGAATCAGGATACCGGCGGCACGACCGGCAGTACGGCGGTCATCAAAGGCGTGATAGAGCGCAATCACCCCCATATAGATGAACAGCAGCACCAGCTCCGAGGTGAGGCGCGCATCCCAGATCCACCAGGTGCCCCACATCGGTTTGCCCCACGCCGAGCCGGTAACCAGCGCAATAAAGGTGAACACCGCGCCGACCGGTGCCATCGCGGCAGAGGCCAGATCGGCCATCTTCAGCTGCCACACCAGTCCGCAAAAAGCGGCAATCGCCATCGAGGCGTAGATGCCCATCGACCACATCGCGGCCGGAACGTGGATATAGATAATGCGGAAACTGTCGCCCTGCTGATAATCAGCCGGTGCGTAACCAAATCCCCAGATCCACCCTAACAGCAACGACGCCAGGCCCGTCACGGCGAACCAGGGTATCAGCCGACCAGACCACTGATAGAGCCGCTCGGGTTTCCCCAGTTGATGTAACGCTTTCCACATATCAGCCACTCACATTTCGGTAAATTATGGGTCGCCGCGCCGGTCAGACGCGGTCATTGCAGGGTAATCCGCAGCGCCGCCGCAGTAGCAAACGGTGACAGGGTGGCGCTGACCAGCAGCATCGCCCCGAGGATCGCCAGATAGCCGCCAATCGGTAAGCCCTGCCCGGCGGCCTCAATCGCCGCGCTGGCGAAAATCAGCACCGGAATCGACAGCGGCAGCACCAGCAGGCTCAGCAGTACGCCGCCTCGCCGTAAACCGACGGTTAACCCGACGCCGATCGCCCCGAAAAAACTCAGGGTCGGCGTGCCGATCAACAGCGTTAACGCCATTGCCCACCAGCCATTAAAATCGAGCGATAACAGCAGTGCCGCCAGCGGCGACAGCACAATCAGCGGCAAGCCGGTTACCAGCCAGTGCGCAATCACTTTCCCCAGCACCGTGACCGGCAGTGGCGTCGGCAGCAACAGCAGTTGCTCAAGTGAGCCATCGATAAAATCATCGCGAAACAGCCGCTCCAGCGCCAGCAGCGATGCCAGCAGCGCGGCGACCCAGGCGACACCGGGCGCAATGCGCGCCAGCTGTTGCGGATCGGGTCCGATACCCAGCGGAAACAGGGTGATGACGATCAGAAAAAACCACAGCGGATTAACCACATCGGCCCCGCCACGAAAGGCAATACGCAATTCACGCTGGATGAGGCGCAACAGCATCAGATTAACTCCGTCGCGCTCAGGCGAATTTTACGCACCCGCGCCGTCTGGCCGGGCAAGTCCTGATGGGTCGTCAGGATCACCGCCCCGCCGTTATCGGCATGCTGAGCAAATTTCATCATTAATTTTTCGATGCCCGTTTTGTCGATGGCAGTCAGCGGTTCATCCAGAATCCACAAGGTGGCGCGACTCAGCCACAAACGCGCCAGCGCCACCCGCCGCTGCTGGCCTGCCGACAGCTGCGCCACCGGCACTTCTTCGTAACCCAGCAGATCGACGCTTTCCAGCGCAGCAAAAATCTGCGCGTCGTCGCAGTCAGGATGGTAAAAGCGCAAATTTTCCAGTGGGGAGAGCACGGCTTTCACGCCGGGATGATGCCCCAGATAGAGCATCGATGCGTGCCAGCGTTCGCGCTGCTGCTGGATCGGCCGATCGTGCCAGCGAATCTCGCCCTGTTCTGCCCGGCTTAATCCCGCCAGCAAGCGCAACAGCGAGGTCTTACCGGCGCCGTTCGGTCCCTCAATCTGCACAATGTCACCTGCTTTGACGCTGAACGACAGCCGATGGAACAGCGTCCGTTCATCGCGAACACAAGAGAGCGTAATGATTTCCAACATGAAGGGGGAATCGCACCAGCTAAAAAGAGGCCAGGATAATACCATAATGTTGCTGTGGGCCGAAGTCTGCACCGCCGTTGAGACCGACCGTCAGGAGGCGATATGTGCGGTCCGCCACGCTGTTTGCTTAAAAATGCAGCCGCGAAAAAGCTTGTTACGCTTATTCATATCGACCGTTACATTATCGGCAAATAAAAAGCAGCTACGCTTATTACGCCACAGCACTATCACCAGGAGAAAATATGAAGCCTTCATCAGGTAACCAACAGGGTCACAATGACGTTGAAAGCGATGAAAAGGACGAGGGAACGGAAATAGAAGTCGATGAGGAGGCGTTACCTTCACGTGCGGCGGCGATACATGAAGAGATCCGTCAGGATGGGGAAAAAGAGCTGGAGCGCGACGGCATGGCCCTGCTCTGGTCAGCCATTGCGGCTGGATTATCGATGGGCGCCTCGCTGATGGCGAAAGGGATTTTCCAGGTTCATCTCGACGGAGTACCCGGCGCATTTTTACTGGAAAATCTCGGTTACACCTTTGGTTTTGTGATTGTCATTATGGCGCGCCAGCAGCTGTTTACCGAGAACACCGTGACGGCGGTATTACCGGTGATGCATAAACCGACCTGGGGTAATGTCGGTCTGCTGCTGCGTTTGTGGGGCTTTGTGCTGCTGGGCAACCTGATTGGCACCGCGCTGGGCGCGCTGGCGTTTAATGAGATGCCGATTTTTGATGATGCGACCCGTCAGGCGTTTACCAACATCAGCATGAAGGTGATGGAAAACACCCCTGGCGAGATGTTTGCCAATGCGGTGATCTCCGGCTGGATTATCGCCACTATGGTGTGGATGTTCCCTTCAGCCGGCGGTGCCAAACTGGTGGTGATTGTGATGATGACCTGGCTGGTAGCGCTGGGCGATCTGGCGCATATCGTGGTTGGTTCGGTGGAAGTGCTCTATCTGGTGTTTAATGGCAGCATTCCCTGGCACGAATTTTTCTGGCCATTCGCCCTGCCTACGCTGTTAGGTAACATTACCGGCGGCACCCTGATTTTTGCCCTGATCAGCCATGCGCAGATCCGCAATGACATGAGCGAAGCGGCGGTCGCCAAAGCCAAGGCCGATCAAAAAAAGCAGGAGAAGCGCCGTCAGCGTGAAGAGCAAAACGGTTAAGTTGCTGTCGGAATGAGCAAACGCACGGCGTCGTAGTGAATTTCTGCGCCTATCTGCGCTATACTGCGCGCCGTCGTCCTCTTAGTTAAATGGATATAACGAGCCCCTCCTAAGGGCTAGTTGCAGGTTCGATTCCTGCAGGGGACACCATATACACCCTTCACGCCGCCTCTTCTGTTCGTCAAAAACCGATTTCATCCGGCATTCCGCCCAACTACCGTTCGACATCGTTCGCTAAATCCCGCGATTAGTCCGGATAACGGCGGGAGAAATCACTTTTACTGCCCACCTGCGAGAAGTTCGCCGTGCAAGCCAAAACGCGTGGTTATCAGAGAAATGGATTGCGTCACTGATGGTTTTTACGGCCTTATTTTGATGCATTCCGTTTTAATTCAGCATAACCGGCAGTCAGTTGTTTCAGGTGCATCTCCAGTTGAGAGCTGGCAGCGGCAGGTAAAGGTTCACCGGCAGCATTTTCTGACAGTGCCCGCAGCTGCTCTTCAGCCGGCAGAGACTGGTTGAACGACTGCATGGCTGAAAATACCACTGATTTCAGCTCACTGACCGTCATGTATTTTCCCTTCTGTTGATCCAGTCCGTTCAGGCGGTCGCTCAGATTCTGTAGCGTCGTCATTCCCTGATGCCAGCCATTCAGGTTTTCTGCCGGTATGCTGGCAGCGTTTAACTGCCGCAGCCACTGCTGTGCCAGAGGTTTTGCCTGTTCCGGCCACAACGCCTCAGCCTGTTCAACCAACTGACGGCTGTAGTGAATACGCCAGTCCGGTGGCAACCGATCCAGGCGCTCAATCTGCTGCTGCGTGGCTGCGATAAAGGCTTGCGGTGAAAGCGCTTGCTGATGCAGCATCTGCCGTTGTTCTGGCCTAAGTGTTGCGGGTAACGGCATCAGGGATGACGCAAGCTGCGTCTGTAGCGGGTCAGGTTGGTGCAAGAGATGCCAGCCCCACACCGCCGCCGCACCTGCCACCAGCATGGTAAACATCCCGGCGGCAAAGGATTTGCACTTTTTTTCTGGCACCGGGATCGCCGCCAGCACGTCCACATTCGGCTGATGTCCCGGCTGGGCTACATACACCCATTTTACCCGGTTATCCGGTTCGGTTTTCTCCGCAAGCGGAATGATGGGCTGTGCATCAACGGATGTTCCTGAGCAATTGCTCTCCGTTGCCGGCAGTACAACATCGGGCTGAAGTGCGTCAGCGTCGCTGGACGCACCTTTGCTGGATGCACCTTTGCTGTTTTCCAGCCGGACAGTGCTGTTGTGCATCTGGGTACGCAGGGTATCAAGCTGGCTGAGATGCTTAAGCTCCTGCCGCTGCAGGATCTCGGACTGATAGGAGTTAGACATGGCTGTCCCTGTTCTATGGAGTAATAGAAGCGGTTAATGCCACTGAAAAATTAATAAGAAAGACTTACCTTTAAACAACCACTTCCCCATTCACGCTACCCGAAAACACGAGTCTGTAATCGGGCAGATTCCATTCATCAGCGAGCATGACACCTGTTTTTAAGCCTTTCTCTGAAAATTTAAAATTTCAGATAAGTGCTCATTGACGAAGTTTAGAAACATTGGTTGTGTGATTGGAAATGAAAATATGTAACTAAAGTTTACAAGATACAAGTTTAACAAAAATAGATCATCAAATTGATTTATAAGAATTTTCTCAAGCCATACTCTACAACCCCCATGAGATAAGGGTGTGCGCTAATTGATCAATGTAACTCGCCGTTTAAAATCGTATAAAGCCTCATCACTTTCCTGTGGAATGTGATCCTCTGCTTTTTATGTAAATATGAGAGCCGGGTCGTAGGCCGGTAAACGAAATGTTCACCATTGTGTTGAAAGTGGATTTTTTGTTTTTACTTAAACAGTGCTTAATATTATTTTTGTGCATAAAGAGAGGGAAATGTAACTGCTCGTCGTCTCTTATTGAGCAGAAGGCTGGCATCCGGCGCACGCCAAAGTGATGCTAAACTTTGGCGGCAGAGATGACCCGAATAAGCGACTGTCAGATTGAAAAAGCGGCTGACCGCAGTCATGCTGGATCAGGAGAGGATGCTCAGAGCGGTGAAGCGGTGTGCTGACAACAAATCCGCAGCGTAGAATGAGTAAAATCAGATGAGTTTTGACCCCGATTTATCAAAACGAGGACCAAAGGTGTGAAAAAGAAAATTACCCTGCCCCAGTTTGGTCAGCAGGCTGATGCAGAGGTGTTCGGCAATAAAATTACCGTACGCTATGAGGGCAATGAATCCTTTCCCAGAGGCCTCAAAATAAATGAACAGTATTATGTGGTGATTGATGGCGAGGAAAAAACCATGACGCTGGTGCGCAAGCCGATGGGCTCATGGCAGTTCACTCTTCAGTAACGACCTGTCGCTGAAAACCACCTCGCTTCGGCGAGGTTTTTGTTGTCTGGCCGCCACCAGACGTTGCACCACAACGGCCAGTCGCTAAGCGCGTTGTAACGTTATCGCAGTCTGCGGTTATTGCCGCAAAACGCGGCGCCTATCAATCCGGCTGATGAGGCTTTGCCTTGCGGTAAGCCGAGGGCGTAACGCCGTGTACCTGACGAAAACGGTGGCTGAAGTGGCTGGAAGAGTGAAAACCGCACTGCAACGCGATGTCAGTAAGGGTTAATGCTGGCTGCGTCAACAGCATCCGGGCACGCAGCATACGGCGTCGCATCACAAACTGATGAGGGGCCTCACCCGCTGAGTGACGAAACATACGGGCAAAGTGATACTCACTCAGTGCCGCTTCGCTCGCCAGATCGGCCAGCGTTAACGGCTGATCGAGATGCGCATCGATAAATTCAAGCACCCGACGCAATACGGCAGGCGCCAGCCCGCCCCGCACCTGAGGCAGTTGCCACTGTACTTCGCTATATTCCTGCAGCAGATGAGTCAGTAATAACGTTGTCGCACTGCTCAGCGTGAGCTGGCTGGCAGGCTGTTGCCAGTCGCAGCTCAGCAAAAAATGCCGATAGAGCTGGGTAATGCGCGGGTCGGCAGAGAAGATTTTCTCGTGCAGATTTAGCTTCGCCGGACTGCGATCCCATACCTGCTCAGCCAGCTGGCGCAGCTGGGGCTCGCTGCAGTAAAGGTGAACAAAGGCGAGATCGGCACGCAGATCCCAGGTCGATTCTATCCCCGCCGGCATCAGGCAGAAACGATCCGGTCCGCCGCCATTACGCCAGCCCTGCGCGGTTTTATGCCAGGTATCGTAGCCCCCTTCCACATACAGACTCAGCGTATGGTGATCGCTGAGCGTCGTGACGCGATCGCCGCTGTTAAACCAGGCCGCCAGTTGCAGACCATTTCGCAGCTCCACCCGATCGCGCAGCTGCGCTTTATGGCGTTGCAGGGTTTCAAACGTCTGGTAAGTACGCATCCGGGTATCAGCTTCAGGGGAACAGAGTGCCAGTTTACGGATCTGACGGGACAGAGAACAGACCACATCGGGACGCATCATAAAAATGCGCAAGATTTTGCAAATCTGCCACAGCCTGATGCAAGCGCCGCCTACGCTAAAGCCGCACACTGCGGGCTTTAGGGTAAGGAACGCGACGATGAATCTGTTTTTATATCTCTCGGTGGTGCTGATCTGGGGCACCACCTGGATTGCCATTTATGCGCAACAGTCGGTTGGCACCAGTGCAGTGACCGTTGCCGTGTTCTGGCGCTTTTTACTGGCTTCAGTGGTGATGTTACTGCTGCTTAAAGCGGTGAAGCGCCTGCATCGCCTGAGCCTGCACGATCATCTGTTCTGCCTGCTGCAGGGCGCCTGCGTGTTTGGCTTCAACTTTGTCTGCTTCTATTACGCGTCCGGGTATATCAGTAGCGGGCTTGAGTCGGTCATTTTTTCCATGGCCGTGATGTATAACGCCATCAATAGCTGGATTTTCTTCGGCCAGCGCCCTTCGCCGCGTCTGATTCCGGCGGTGTTGCTGGGTATGGCAGGCATCGTGGCGCTGTTCTGGCATGACCTGCGTGAAACCCAGGCATCTGGTGAATTGTTGTGGGGAATGGGATTGAGCGCGCTCGGCACGCTGGGCTTTTCGTTCGGCAATATGATCAGTCAGCGCCATCAACGGCGGCAATGCGATGTGCTGACCACCAACAGTTATGGCATGTTGTATGGTGCGCTGCTGATGGCGCTGGTGTCACTGCTGCAGGGCGTTTCACTCTACCCTACCTGGAACGGGCAATGGCTGGCGGCATTGAGCTATCTGGCGATAGTTGGGTCGGTGATCGGTTTTGGCGCCTACTTCACGTTGGTGGGTCGCATCGGTGCCAGCCGGGCCGCCTATACCACGGTGCTGTTTCCGCTGGTTGCGCTGGCTTTCTCTACCCGTTACGAGGGATATCAGTGGCATGCCAGCGCCATCCCTGGCCTTGTCATGATTTTGCTGGGCAACCTGGTGATGTTTGCCCGCTGGCCGGCAAGCCGTCGCCGGGCTATCGTCTGACGAGGAGGCGGGCTGTGGCCCACGTCCGGATGAGCGTCATGCCCATTGCTGCTGTTGAATGAGTTTTTGTGGTTGGTTGATTGCCTTACGTGCAATCCAGTAGAGCAGAACACGCTCATCGTCACTATCGCGATCGGCCATCGACAGCAGTTTGAGCGCCAGCGTCGATTTGGTCACAGGCTGTTGTTCAGCACTCAGTTCAATCACTGCCTGACCGATAATGCAGCAAACTTCATCCTCACTGGTGATGGATTCATATGTCCGGTCTTTCATATTTCCTCCTGATAAGTGAACCCTTAGCCTGGCAAAAAATCTGGAAAGCTGCAGGCATAATCGCCTGAGTGAAACATTATCTTACGGCTACTTACCCTTACTTATTAAACTGCCGCTTTGGTTATCTTGCAGCGGAGGCCGTTCATACCCTCTCAGCGGCATTTCATGCCGCGCCTGCTTCCGTTCATGCCGTTGTTCGCCACGCGCGCGTAAGGCTGCCCTATTCTGTCCGCAGTTTCCAGATTCCCGGACGGGAGAGAAAATCATGAACCAGACTCAACAGGCTTCGCACCAGCGCACCCGCTGGCTCACACTGATCGGAACGGTGATTACCCAGTTCGCACTGGGATCGGTTTATACATGGAGTTTATTCAACGGCCAGCTGTCGCAAAAGCTGGATGCCTCGATCAGTCAGGTGGCGTTTTCGTTTGGCCTGCTGAGTTTAGGCCTGGCTATCGCCTCGTCGCTGGCGGGAAAATTGCAGGAGCGTTTTGGTGTACGCCGCGTCACTATCGGTGCCGGTATCTTGATGGCATCAGGATTCTGGCTGACCGCCCATGCAGACAACCTGATGATGCTCTACCTCAGCGCTGGCCTGCTGGTCGGTCTGGCTGATGGCGCCAGTTATCTGATGACGCTGTCGAACTGTGTGAAGTGGTTCCCGGAGCGCAAAGGTATGATTTCGGCCTGCGCAATTGGTGCATACGGTCTTGGCAGTCTGGGCTTCAAATTTATCTGCGGCGCGCTGCTGACCCGTGTCGGTCTGGAACAGACCTTTATTATCTGGGGCGTGCTGGCGATGACGATGATCATACTCGGTGCCCTGCTGATGCGTGATGCCCAGCCACAAAGTGCCGCCAGCGCCAGCCAGCAGCAGGCACGCGATTACACGCTGGCCCAGTCGGTACGTTTGCCACAGTACTGGATGCTGGCGCTGATGTTCCTGACTGCCTGCATGAGCGGTTTGTATGTGATTGGCGTGGCGAAGGATATCGGTGAAGGGCTGGTACATCTGAGCACGCAGACTGCTGCCAATGCCGTTACGGTGATTGCCATTGCTAACCTGAGCGGGCGTCTGGTGCTGGGTATCTTATCTGACAGGATGTTGCGTATCCGGGTGATTTCGCTGGCGCAGGTGGTTTCGCTGGCGGGAATGAGCGTACTGCTGTTTACCCACATGAATGAAACGACCTTCTTCCTATCGTTAGCCTGCATCGCCTTCAGCTTCGGCGGCACCATTACCGTATTTCCCTCGCTGGTCAGTGACTTTTTTGGCCTTAACAACCTGACCAAAAACTATGGCCTGCTCTATCTCGGCTTTGGTATTGGCAGCGTAATGGGCTCACTGGTGGCGTCGCTGTTTGGCGGCTTTACCGTCACCTTTAGCCTGATTATGACCCTGCTGGTGATCTCACTGTTACTGTCATTGACCATTCGCTTACCGCATCAGCCTGTGACGGGTAAAGCGGTGTTGCAGCGCCACTAATGTTTACGGGCCGCGTCCACGCGGCCCTTTCGGATCAGCCGCGGAAACGCGGCTCTGCGATGCCCGCCACGTCGACCTCAACCGCAAAAATATCGCCTGACTCAGGATAGCGTGCCAGTTCTTCTTCGGTGCGATCTTCACGCGAACTGGTGATAAACAGGGTTTTCAGATCCGCCCCGCCAAACGCCACCATGGTAGGCCATTTCACCGGCAGCAGGATTTCTTCCACAATTTCGCTGCTTTGCGGATCAATACGCACCACCCGCCCGCCGTCGAACTGGGCTGACCAGTAATAGCCCTCACTGTCGACCGCGGCGCCATCCGGTAAGCCGCCGGCGGCATCGAAGCGGCGGAAAACGCTGCGCTCGCCCGGTTCACCCTGGCTATCTAACGGATAGCGATAGAGCACCTCGTTGGGCGTGTCGCTGTGATACATCCAGCGACCATCGGGAGAGAACGCCACGCCGTTAGAGATTTTGATGTCCCGCGCTTTGACTTCCAGCGTCAGTTCCGGCGTAACCCGGCATAACAGTCCGCCGTTTTTATCCTGCGGTTCCCACAGGCTGCCACACCAGAAATTGCCCCAGGGATCGACACGGCCATCATTAAAGCGACTGCGCGCGGCTTCACCTGGATTATCCGCCACCTTCTGTTGCGGTTTACCCTGCGCATCCAACAGCCAGACGCCGCTGCGCAAGGCGGCAATCAGGCCGCCCTGTTCACGTAAGCCGATACAGCCCACCTCTTCAGGCTGGGGAAACGTCTGCAGTTCGCCACTGACCGGGTCAAAACGGTGAATCGCCGGTGCCAGAATATCGACGCACCACAGCACCTGCTCCTCTGTTGACCAGAGCGGGCATTCACCCAGTTCCGCCTGCAACGCCAGTACATTTTTCACTTCATGCGCCATGTTTCTCTCCTGTTGAAAACGTCTGCTAATAATGTAGCTATAATTTATTTTAAATGAGAATTATTTTCGCTTGCTTTTAAGATTATTCTCGCTGAGAATAATCGCTATTCAGCCCTTTCTTATTTCCTTCTCTTTTTGCGGCGTCATTTTTCGCAAACAGAAATATTCAGTAATATCTGCATAAATAACTCTACATTTCCTGCATCTTCACTCCACTTTTCCAGCGTAATGTCGTAGTCATTGGAAAAGAGGAGACGTTTCCTATGAAAAGATTAATTAAAGTCGCGTCGGTAGTCGGGCTGATAACATTATTAAGCGGCTGTATTATCGAACCTCGTCACGACAATGGCTGGCATCACGGGGGCGGCGGGTATCATGGAGGCTATCACGGTGGGTATCATGGCGGACATCATCACCGCTAACGGGCAAAGACGTCACACAGCATAATATAAAAATAGAAAAATTAAGGGCGGGATAATTATCCCGCCCATTTTATTTAGCTTTTGACCGCATAATTACACTGGAACCAGGCTTTCTTTAGCCCAGGAATATGACTGTCCTGGGCAGGTAGCGATTCCACTTTATCGAATCCTTTCTTATTACAGTAATTTGCCAGGTCAATTTCCATCGCATCCCGATTGACTTTTAACGGGTCAAACCGGTACTGGACAGTATTTGAGCTGGCATCTTCGTCAATACGTTCAAATGCCCCGGGTTTACTGGCGGTACAACCGCTCAGCAAAATAAGCGCCAGCGCGCCAATAATCTGTTTTTTCATTTATTTATCCTCACAGTGCTGCGCAGTGTAAATCGCAGCACCTCGCGCATCCATAAGACTAATGCGCGAAAACCAAAACTTGACAAGCTTTTACCGATTAATGCGATTCGATTAAACGGCTATCGCTATCATAGTGAGCATGACATGATGCATTCAGACAAAACGAAGTCTGCACCACACCAGGTAATAGCCAAAATAAGAACGTAATCCTGACCTTTGTGCCCGCGCTACGCGGGCTTTTTTACGTCGGTAACTAACCGGAAACCGCAAACATTCTACGTAACAGGTTGGCCGCGCGCTTGTCAGGTAATGCGAGAATCGCGCTGTAGAGATCGATCGACATGGCGCACATTGATGAGCGATCAACGGCGGTATCGGCTGGCATATTCAGCTGCTGCAGCTTATCGCCCCAGCGCTGATAAAGCTGCGCAACCACCTGTTTCAGATCGCGCTGCGCCAGCACGCTGTCCATTGGCTGCTGCTGAGGTGCGCTGTTAAGCAGTAATTGCTCCATCGCCTCGGCCTCTTTGTGATTAAGCGACGGCGGCAGGATTTTCACTAAATTGACGCCGCCATTGACCTGCGGATAGAGAAAACGGAAGCACAGGCCAGGATCGCGGGCATTGAGCGCCTGCATCTCCTCTACTGATACGCCAATGTAATTCACCACCGCCGCATCGGTTCCCCGCATCAGCCGCTGATTAATCACATCAAGCAGCCAGCCGCGCAGTTCGCCCGTCGCCTGTTCAACCGGTTCACCCGCGCGGACCCGGCGCGTCAGTTCCTGCGTCAGCAGCTGCCACAATGCCGGTTCCTGGGTTTGCAGTACCCGATATCCGGGCGTCTGTGCCAGGTAACTGGCCGCCTGATCATGCTGCCGTGCCTGCTGCTGCTGCGGCACGGCCCAGCTGAACCATAGCAGATTAGCCGCCACCAGCGGCAGCAGAAAAAGGATTAGCCCCTGCCACAGTCGCAATCGGGTGGTTTTAATCAGCACAATAATAATCAACGCCAGCAGCACAAAGGCGGCCAGCGTAATAACCAGCAGAGAGGTCATGCTACGGTATTAATCCTTACGCACATCAATCAGCACCGGACAGTGAGCACGCTCAATCACCGCCGCGCTGACCGAGCCTTTTAACAGTCGGTTAAAAGAAGAGAGATGGCGGCGTCCCATGATAATCATGCTGGCCTTGAGCTGGAGTGATTGCGCAATAATCGTGTCGGCTGCTTCACCGGCCAGAATCATACCGCGCGCATTAATGCCGGCCCGCAGCAGCGGTGCCAGAGCATGGCGCACCACCAGTTCCGCCGTGTTCTGCTCATCCTGCGCCGCGACAAAATCGGCCGGATCTTCACCGGCATCAATTTCCATCGGTTGATTGCAGGAAGAGTACGCCGGATCGACGCAGCACAGCACCACCACTTCTGCGTGGTGTGCCAGCGCCTCTTCAATGGTCAGCGCAACCACTTTTTCGGTTACCGGCGAATGATCAATGGCCATCAACAGGGTTTTCATCGAGTGCTTATCCTTCTACAGCGGCGATTTTGCCAATTTCACGCACCAGCGCGTCTTTACACTTCAGCATTTCATCACGAAAACGATCTTCGTGTCGGTGGAAGCGTGCAGAGGGCACCAGCAAAGAGACAGAGAAGCGGCCAAACAGCGTATCGAGGGCAAACGCCATGGTCGAGATGCCTTCCAGCGTTTCACCGCGATCGACGGCAATGCCGGTTTCGCGCACTTCATTGATCAGTTGCAGCAGCTGCGGCAGGGTTTTGACCGTCATCTCGGTTAACTCCCGCCAGGCTTCGCCGACAATCACCCGAACGTCTTTATCGCACTCTAACGCCAGCAGCGCTCGTCCGCCGGAGGTGCTGTAGAGCGGCAGGTTGAGTCCCATGTGCGGCACCACGCGCAGCTCACGCGAGGCGATCACACAGTGAACAATAGCCAGCTGAGTACCGCTGGCGCGCGCCAGCGAGACGGTTTCATTGGTATCGGCAGAGAGTTTCTCCAGCAGCGGCCGGACCAGATCGACCACGTCGGTGTGCACGCTGGAGATCAGCTTCAGCAACGCCGGGCCAAGCCGCAGGCCACCGGCACCGCTGCTGCGCACCAGTTCTGCACTGTCGAGTGCGGCGACAATCCGCTGTACGGTGGAGCGAGGCAGATCGACTGCCTGCGCGATCTCACCCAGGCTCATGCCGCCCGGCTGTTCGCCCAGCGCATTCAGAATTTTTGCCGCACGTGCGATAACCTGGATACCGCCCGTTTTTTCATCCTCACGGCTGGAGGGTTGATGTGCCATAGCGTCGTCCTTTTTAAGCTGCCCTACTGTAGCGCGATCGGCGCACTTTTTACAGCCTGTACCACATTGCAATACACCATACCGGGATGTAACATGACGACCTGTATCACATTGCAATACACTGCATCAAAATAACGAGATCACCTGCTATGAATGCTAAGCCAGCCACCGTGCCGGCCCCTCACCCATTTACGCTGCGCCTGGCGCTGGGGTTAGTCGGCGTGTTGATCGCCGCCCTGACATCAGGGCTGAACGATCGCGTCAGCGATATCGCTCTGGCCGATATCCGTGCTGCGATCGGTATCAGTTACGATCAGGGTAGCTGGATTATTTCCGCCTATCAGGCGGCAGAAGTAGCGGCGATGATGATCGCGCCATGGTTCGCCGTCACGTTATCGCTGCGGCGCTTTGCGCTCGGCGTGTCGGCGGGCTTTATGCTGACCGGGATCCTGCTGCCGCTGGTGCCAGATCCGACGCTGTTTATTGGCCTGCGGGTGCTGCAGGGACTGTTTGGCGGCGCGCTGCCGCCGATGCTGATGACCGTTGCTCTGCGCTTTTTACCGCCGCCGATTAAACTGTTTGGCCTGGCCGGATATGCACTGACCGCCACCTTTGGCCCGAACATGGCGGCGTCCCTGGCATCATTATGGACCGATCACGTCAGCTGGATGATGGTGTTCTGGCAGGTGGTGCCGGGCATGCTGATCGCCATGCTGCTGATTGGCTGGGGTCTGCCGCAGGACCCGCTGCGTCCCGAACGTTTCCAGCAGATCGATCTGTTTGGCATGGCCACCGGCTGCAGTGCTATCGCCCTGCTGGTGCTGGTGCTGACCCAGGGCGAACGCCTCGACTGGCTCAACTCCCCGCTGATCGTCGGGATGCTGCTGACCGCACTGCCGCTGCTGCTGGTATTTCTGATTAACGAGTGGTTTCACCCGCTGCCGCTGTTTAAGTTGCAGATGCTGAAACGTCATAACCTGGCGCATGGCCTGCTGGCGCTGGCCTGCATACTGACCCTTTCGCTGTCAGGCTCGGCGCTGCCTTCCGCCTACTTTGCCCAGGTTGAGGGCTTTCGTACCCTGCAGTTTGCTCCGCTGGCGCTGACGGTTGGCCTGCCGCAACTGCTTATAGCGCCACTGGTAGCGGCGTTGCTGAATATCCGCTGGATCGACTGCCGCTGGATGCTGGCAGCGGGAGTGGGTCTGCTGGTGACGTCCTGCTTGCTGGGTATGCAGGTCACCAGTGACTGGGCGCGACAAAACTTCTGGCTGCTGCAAGTTTTACAGGCATTCGGTCAACCGATGGTGATTGTGCCGATTCTGATGAGTGCCACCAGCGTTGTCGCGCCGCCAGAAGGCCCGTTCGCCTCAGCGATGTTTAACACGGTGCGCGGTTTTTCCAGCATCGCCGCCTCGACGCTGGTTGAAGTATTCCTCAGCCACCGCGAGCAGTTTCACTCCAATATTTTAATTAACCAGGCAGCCAGTCGTCCGTGGCTGATGACCGCATCCAGCAGCAGTCAGGCCAGTAGCAGTCAGCCGTTACTGCCGGACGGCAGCATCAGCGCCAGTGAAAATATCAGCGGTTTCGCCACGCTGGTGAAACATCAGGCGACGGTACTGAGCCTGAGCGACAGCTGGCTGATGCTGATTGGCTTTGCTGGCTGCCTGTTATTACTGACCGCCATCCTGCCTAAACGCGTCTGGCCGCCTCAAACCCTGATTCAACCCCCATCCTGGAATAACTGAATATGCGTACTTTAATAATGAGAAAAACAGTGCTGCTGAGTCTGCTGCTGTTGGTTTTACTGGCGATAGCGTGGGTGATCGGCTCGATGATGACCCGTAACGATCACCGCACCGACGATGCTTACGTCAATGCCGATTACACCCTGGTGGCACCGAAAGTGTCAGGCTACATCAACACCGTGCTGGTGCAGGACAATCAGCAGGTTAAGGCCGGAGAACTGCTGGCCACGCTCGACGATCGGGACTATCGCGTGGCGCTGGAGAGCGCCAGAGCCGACCTGCAGGTCAGCGAGGCAGAACTGCTGAGCAGTCAGGCGCAGCTGGAACAGCAGCAGTCGGTGATTGAGCAGCAGAAAGCCAGCGTGGCCGCCAGCCAGGCCTCAGCGCAGTACGCCGGCCAGAGCGCCGATCGCTATAACCGACTGTATAAGAGCGGCACCGTTGCTGCTGACGATCAGCAGAAAGCCAGCTCAACCCAGCGTTCGGCGCTGGCGGCAGTACGCCAGAATCAGGCGGCGCTGGCATCGGCAGTGAAACAGGTTGGCGTATTGCAGGCGGCGGTCCGCTCCGCAGAGGCTGATGTGGCTGCGGCGAAAGCCAGTGTCGATCAGGCCGGGCTGAATCTTTCCTATACCCGGATCGTCGCACCCGTGGCCGGCATGATCGGACAGCGCTCGGTACGCACCGGTGCCTACGTCTCGGCCGGCACCCGTCTGCTGGCGGTAGTCCCGCTGCAGCAGACCTACATCACCGCCAATTATCTTGAGACTCAGCTGAGCGACGTGCGGCCGGGACAGCGGGTGCGTATCCACATCGACGCCTTACCGGGCGAGACCTTTACCGGTCACGTGGACAGCATTGCGCCCGCCACCGGCGCTACTTTTTCGGCTATCTCCCCCGATAATGCCACAGGCAACTACACTAAAGTCGTTCAGCGTCTGCCGGTGAAAATTGTGCTGGAGAGTAACCAACCGCATCTGGCGCAATTACGTGTAGGCATGTCGGCGATCCCGGAAATTGAAGTGCCGTAAATTTGTGAGCAATATCTCAGAACGGACCTATTTCATTTAGGCAGGATTCCGCGTAAATTAGCGCTCGATCCTGTTCTGAATTATTCAGTTCGACCCGGAAAAGAGCAGACCGTTAATCCAGGCG
The DNA here is from genome assembly GCF_053474785.1 of Pantoea sp. PGP6. Classification (NCBI taxonomy): domain Bacteria; kingdom Pseudomonadati; phylum Pseudomonadota; class Gammaproteobacteria; order Enterobacterales; family Erwiniaceae; genus Pantoea; species Pantoea sp. PGP6. Next base: position 1,319,958 of record NZ_JBQBMA010000001.1, on the reverse strand, counting down.
GCGTTCTTTTTTCCAAATCTGTTCGCGTTGCACTGGCCTGGGATCGCCATCATCGTAACCGCTCAGAGGAGTTGCTTTGTGAAATATGCCTTGATGGGAATATCTTTTTTCGCGTTACTTTGGTTCGGAACCTTCGTTCTGCTGCTGAAGTAATGGCGTGACAGTGCCGCCAGGGGGCGACAAGCTTGTCGCCCCAGTTGGCTGTCAGATCTCTTCTTCCAGACTTTTTACGCTGCCCGGCAACACGCCATCGGCACGGAACATCGCTTTAATCCCCCGCACTGCCTGACGAATCCGGTCACTGTTTTCAATCAGTGCAAACCGCACATGCGTATCACCGTAATCACCGAAGCCGATGCCTGGCGAGACGCACACCTTGGCCTCCTGCAGCATATGTTTGGCAAACTCCAGCGATCCCATATGGGCATAATGGTCGGGAATTTTCGCCCAGACGTACATTGAGGCTTTAGGATTGTCGACCATCCAGCCCGCTTCATGCAGTCCTTTGACCAGCACATCACGGCGGCGTTTATACTGCTCAGCGATATCGCGCACGCATTGCTGATCGCCTTCCAGCGCCGCGATAGCCGCCACCTGCAGCGGCGTGAAGGTGCCGTAGTCGTGGTAACTTTTGATACGTGCCAGCGCAGCAACCAGCTCTTTGTTACCGACCATAAAGCCGATGCGCCAGCCCGCCATGTTGTAGCTTTTTGACAGGGTAAAGAATTCGACGGCAACGTCACGCGCGCCCGGCACCTGCATAATCGACGGGGCTTTCCAGCCGTCATAAACGATGTCGGCATAGGCCAGATCGTGGATCACCAGTACGTTGTACTGCTTCGCCAGCGCTATCACCCGTTCGAAGAAGTCCAGTTCCACGCACTGCGCGGTCGGATTAGACGGGAAGCCGAGGATCATCATTTTCGGCTTGGGATAACTTTCGCGGATGGCGCGTTCCAGCTCATTGAAGAAGTCGACTCCCGCCACCAGCGGCACCGAACGGACCTGAGCCCCGGCAATCACTGCGCCGTAGATATGAATCGGATAGCTTGGGTTCGGCACCAGCACGGTATCGCCATGATCCAGCGTCGCCAGCATCAGGTGCGCCAGGCCCTCTTTCGAGCCGATGGTAACAATCGCTTCTGACTCCGGGTCAATTTCCACCTGATAACGATCGGCGTACCAGCGTGAAATTGCCCGACGCAGGCGAGGAATGCCGCGCGAAGTAGAGTAACCGTGGGTATCGTCACGCTGAGCGACCTGACACAACTTTTCAACGATATGCGGCGGCGTTGCCCCATCCGGGTTGCCCATAGAAAAGTCGATAATATCTTCGCCGCGCCGACGCGCAGCCATTTTCAGTTCAGCGGTGATGTTGAAAACGTAAGGGGGCAGACGTTCGATACGCGAAAAACGACGGGGTGTGCTGTTATCAGCCATGATGTCCTCTGGAGTACGTGAGCGCCCGGACCGTCCGAGCGACGCTGGTCACTGCGGTGACCTCTCAAGAACATAACGTGGCGATAACAACTTTGTCGAGGGTGGCGGAAAATATTTTTATTTTTGCGGATTCAGCCGTCCCAGCAGCCAATCGTTTACCCAGCGACCGTTCAGCAGATAATTATCCCGTAGCGTCCCTTCGAGCTGAAAGCCATTTTTTTCCAGAATGCGCCGCGATGCCCAGTTGCCTTCAATCACCATGGCTTTGAGCTTATGAAAGTCGGCCTCAAATAAAAACTGGCACAGCGCCGCCAGCGCTTCGCTGCCAAATCCCTGACCACAGTGGCGATGCAGCAGCATGTAGCCCACTTCCGCCTGGCGGTAAGGCTCCCATTCCGGGCTGCACCCAAACAGGCCAATCGGTTCGCCAGTATCGAGCCGGCGCGCCACCAGGCAGAGCATGTGAAAACTGCTGGCCTGCCAGGGGGCCAGTCGCTCATTAAAGCGCTGGCGAATATCCGCCTCATCAGGAATTTCGCTCACCCAGGTCATGGTGTCGCGGTCCCGATGCACAGCGCGGAACAGTTGCCAGTCCTCTGGCTGGAGTTTACTCAGGGCTAATCTGGCGGTGACGAATTGCATGCTCTGCTCCTGATGAGCGTGGTTTAACGACAGTCTCTGGCTCACTTATTGCGCAACATAGCAAACTGCCCCGCTGGCGACCAGTCCCGGCAGCCTGGAAAATGTTCCCCTTTATAGCACTCAGGCTTTCCCCTTTTCTTTATTTGATCACCATCATTGATCTGAAACATAAACCGGCATGGCGGATCGCCAGGATGCTAGCGGATCGCGATCACATTTTTTATCATAGGCCCACATTCCTTTGCCGATGAGTCGCCTGTGTCCTCCCACTTCACGATGTTACTGGCAGTGTTTGATCGCGCCGCATTGATGCTGATCTGTCTTTTTTTCCTGACGCGTACCCGTCTGTTTCGCCAGCTGCTGCAAAAAGATGAACACACCCTCTATGAGAAAGCGGTCGTAACCGCCATCTTTTCACTGTTTGCCCTGTTCAGCACCTGGTCCGGCGTGGAGGTTGATGGTTCTTTGCTGAATGTACGAGTGATTGCAGTTATGGCGGGCGGCATTCTGTTCGGGCCGTGGGTCGGTATCGCCACCGGCGTGATTGCCGGTCTCCACCGCTTTTTGATTGATATTCACGGCGTCACCTCGGTGCCGTGTCTGATCACCAGCATCATTGCCGGTCTTGTGGCGGGCGGCATTAACCGGCGGGTGCTGAAAGAGCATCGCTGGCGGGTGGGCATCATCGCCGGCATGCTGTGTGAAAGCCTGACCATGCTGCTGATTGTCCTCTGGGCGCGCCCGACCTCACTCGGGCTGGCAATCGTATCGGAAATTGCGCTGCCGATGATTCTCGGTGCCTCCAGCATCGGCCTGATTGTGCTGCTGGTGCAGAGCGTAGAAGGCGAAAAAGAGGCGATTGCTGCCCGTCAGGCCAAGCTGGCGCTGGAAATTGCCAATAAAACCCTGCCGCTGTTCCGTCAGGTCAACAGCGATTCGCTGCGCAATATCTGTGACATTATCCGGCGCGAAATCAAAGCCGACGCGGTGGCGATGACCAATAAAAAACAGATCCTCGCCTACGTGGGTTATGGCGAACAGAACTATCAGCATGGCGATGATGACATCAGCCCGACCACCGCCCAGGCACTGGCCAGCGGTAAAATCATCATCAGAAACAATGATGAAGCGCACCGGACCAAAGATATTCACTCGATGATCGTCATTCCGCTGTGGGAAAAAGGCCAGGTAACCGGCACGCTGAAGATCTACTACCGCCGGGCGCACCGCATAACCGGTTCGCTAAAAGAGATGGCGATTGGGCTGTCACAGATTATCTCCACCCAGCTTGAAGTCTCCCGCGCCGAGCAACTGCGCGAGATGGCCAATAAAGCGGAACTGCGCGCGCTGCAAAGTAAAATAAATCCTCATTTCCTGTTTAATGCGCTGAATGCGATCTCCTCCTCCATCCGCCTCAATCCCGATACCGCCCGCCAGCTGGTGATCAATCTGTCGCGTTATCTGCGCTACAACCTGGAGCTGAATGATGATGAGCTGATCGACATCCGCAAAGAGCTGTGGCAGGTGAAAGATTACATCGCCATTGAGCAGGCGCGTTTTGGCGATAAGCTGACGATGATTTATGACGTCGATGAAGATCTGCACTTTTTACTGCCCAGCCTGCTGATTCAGCCGCTGGTGGAGAACGCCATTGTGCACGGTATCCAGCCCTGTAAGGGCAAAGGCGTGGTGACGTTAAGCGTGCGGGATCTGGGCGATCGGGTGCGGATCGCGGTGCGCGATACCGGCCAGGGGATCAGCGATGAGGTGATGGCGCGCGTTGCCCGCAACGAGATGCCCGGCAATAAGATCGGCCTGCTGAATGTGCATCATCGGGTCAAACTGTTATCGGGCCAGGGATTGTCTATCGTACGCCATCAGCCCGGCACCGAGATTGCGTTCATGCTGAGTAAAAACGGCCAGCGACTGGCGGAGAATCTGTTATGAAAGCGATTATTGTCGAAGACGAGTTTTTAGCCCAGCAGGAGCTGAGCTGGATGATTCAGCAGCACAGCACTATCCAGATTGAAGCCTGCTTTGATGACGGTCTCGACGTGCTGAAATATCTGCAGCAGCATCGGGTCGACGTGATTTTCCTCGACATCAATATTCCCTCGCTGGATGGCATGCTGCTGGCACAGAATATTAATCAGTTTGCCCACAAGCCGTTGATTGTGTTCATTACCGCGTGGAAAGAGCATGCGGTCGAGGCGTTTGAACTGGAGGCGTTCGACTATATTCTCAAGCCTTACCATGAGTCACGCATTGTTACCATGCTCAACAAGCTTGAAGCCACCGCCCAGAGCCAGCAGGCCATCAGCAATCCTGCCGTTGCAGCAGCACCGCAGACGGTAAATCTGCTGAAAGATGAACGCATCATCGTCACCGACGTGAATGATATTTACTACGTGGAGGCCCACGAGAAGCTGACGTTTGTCTATACCCGACGTGAAGCCTATGTGATGTCGATGAATATCAGCGAGTTCTGTTCACGCCTGCCGGAACAGCTGTTCTTCCGCTGCCATCGCTCTTACTGCGTTAATCTGAATAAAATTCGCGAAATCGAACCGTGGTTCAACAACACCTACCTGCTGAAACTGCGCGATCTGGACTTTCAGGTGCCGGTCAGCCGCAGCAAAGTGAAGCTGTTTCGTCAGCTGATGCGTTTGTAATTACCGACAGGGGATGGCAGAAACCCACTTCCCGACCGATCTGCCTGATCGGCAGCCTGGTCGGGAAGCGGTATAGCGGATGAGGTGCAAATCAGATTTCGCGGCCCAGCGTCTGACGCAGATGCGCACCGGCACCCAGCAGGCCAGGCTGATCGTGGGTGATCATATAAACCGGGATGCTGGCAACATAATCGCGGAAACGGCCTTTATCTTCAAACGCAGCACGGAAACCCGAGGCTTTAAAGAATTCCAGGAAGCGTGGCACGATGCCACCCGCAATATAAACGCCACCAAAGGTGCCGAGGTTCAGCGCCAGGTTGCCGCCGAAGCGTCCCATGATGACGCAGAACAGCGAAAGTGCACGACGGCAATCGGTGCAGCTGTCATCCAGCGCCCGTTCACTGACATCTTTCGGCTTCAGGTTTTCCGGCACGCGATTATCCACTTTAACGATGGCGCGATAGAGGTTAACCAGCCCGGCACCGGAGAGCACGCGTTCTGCGGAGACGTGGCCCAGCTCTTCGCGCAGCACTTCCAGAATCTGATCTTCTTCTTCGCTGTTGGCGGCGAAGTCGACGTGACCGCCCTCGCCCGGCAGGCTCACCCAGCGCTTATCGACGTGAACCAGATGGCTGACGCCCAGCCCGGTACCGGCGCCGTAAATAGCGATAGGTTTATCTTTAACCGGCTCGCCGCCGCCGAACTGAATAACGTTATCGGCAGTCAGCATCGGGATCGCCATCGAAACCGCGGTGAAGTCGTTAATGATTTCCAGGTGTTCAAAACCGATGTTCTCTTTCAGCTTGCGCGTCGAAAACGCCCAATCGTGGTTGGTCATTTCAACCCAGTCATCGGTAATCGGGCAGGCGATGGCAATACAGCCATCTTTAATATCCTGCTGTTGTTCATCAAGATAATGGCGGATGACGGCTTCGAGGCTGTCGTACTCTGATGTTGAGAATGTTTTGGCCTGGGAGATGCTGCCGCTTTCCACCTCACACAGGGCGAGACGGGCGTTGGTGCCGCCGACATCGCCGACCAAGGCATAGGTTGTCATTCTTCTGTTGCTCCGCTTGGGGTCTTAAAGAGTTGGAGGACACTATAAAATCCTGCCCATAAAACAACAACGCTCACCGGTGCGATTGGTGAGCGTCTACTCAGGTGCGCTACAGCCTAACCGCGATAGCCTGACCTGCACAGCGGCAACTATCTGAATCTATCCACCGTTGCGTTGATTCAGGCAGGCAGTGACTTTTCGCAGCAGCGGAGGCAAGTCCTCTTTCTGCATCACCACCTCAACCAGCGTCAGACGTTGAGGTTGAGAAAGTCGCGCCATCACTTCCTGTAACTGGACCGTTTCACTGATGCGCCAGCTCTGTGCCTGGCCGTGCAGGCTAAGGGCTTGCGGCAACGCCGTCCAGTTCCACTGGGCGATATCATTGTAACGTTGTGTTGCGCCGTGAATGGCCCGCTCAACCGTATATCCTTCATTATTCAGTAGAAAGATGATTGGCTGCTGCTGGTCGCGCAACATTGACCCCAGTTCCTGGATGGTCAGCTGTGCCGAACCGTCGCCAATAATCAGGATCACCCGGCGAGCGGGATTGACGGTCTGCGCGCCAAACGCTGCCGGTAGAGTATAGCCGATCGATCCCCATAATGGCTGAACCAGTAGCTGCGCCTGTGTCGGCAAGCGCAACGCTGCCGCACCAAAGGCCGCGGTGCCCTGCTCAGCCAGAATAATATCGCCTGGCTGCAGAAATTCCTGCATCGCCTGCCAGAAAGCCTGCTGGCTGATGGTCGCCGCCGCCTCAACCGGCGCGGCGGCGGTCGCTTGCGGCCCGAGCTGCCATTGCTGACCATAGCGGGCAAATAATCCATCAAGTTCGCTGAGCGCGTCAGCCATCGATAGCGGTGAAAACGTTTCCCCGGCCACAGTGGCGCAGTGTGGTTGCAGATCAATCAGACGTTCAGCAGCAAACTGCTGGGTAAAGCCGGCGGTAATGGTGTCGGTAAAGCGTACGCCCACGCAGAGGGTGACATCGACCTGTTCGATCTGCTCACGGACCTGGCCGGCGCTGCCCTCGCCCGCGTAGGTGCCGGCAAATCCCGGTTGCTGTTCATCCAGCACCCCTTTGCCCATCAGTAAACTGGCGCAGGGGATTGCACGATGCTGGCGCAGCGCGGCCAGTGCCGGTTGCTGCTGCCAGCGCAATGCCAGAAAGTCCGCCAGTAACGAAACCCGCGCTGCCGGTGCCAGCAACCGTTCGGCGGCCTGCCTGAAGGCTTCGCGCACCTGGTGTGATGAAGCGTGGATCAGGTTTAAGGGCTGTGTTGGTGGCTCAGCGTCACAGGCGGCTACGTCCACCGCCAGCGACAGATAGCCGGGCTGGCGCATCTGTAGCGCGCTGACAATCACCCGGTCGATCTCCGCGCTGGCATTTTCCGCGGTTAACAGCGCGGTTGCGGCACTCACCTCTTCAGCCATGCGGATGAAATGACGAAAATCACCATCACCCAGTGAATGATGCACGCAGTCACCCTGCTGCTGGGCCTGGGTCGCGGGTGCGCCGACAATGTGGATCACCGGCAGATGTTCGGCATAACTGCCGGCAATGCCGTTGATGGCACTCAGTTCGCCCACGCCAAACGTCGTCAGCAGCGCCGCTGACCCGCGGCAGCGGGCATAACCGTCTGCGGCGTAGGCGGCATTCAGCTCGTTAGCACAGCCGACCCAATGGATTACCGGATGGTCGATAACCCGATCCAGAAATTGCAGATTGTAGTCACCCGGCACACCGAACAGATGCTGCACGCCAATCTCCTGCAGACGCGCCAACAGGTAGTCACCAACAGTAAAAGCGGACATAGCAGATTCCTTTTATAGGAGAGTCGGCTTAAGTATCTGACAGCCTGCAAAATTGGCGAGAAAAGAGTCGCAGGTGCCAGCCACAATGGCTGGCAAGCCGCCGTTACGGCGGCGGATTACTCTGTAAATATGCGATCTGCGGCGCGTTGTCACTGAGTGTAACCGTATACACTGCTATCCTTTTGGCACAAATCCCCGTTTTTGACCCAGGAGCGTTGAATGTCGTCTTTCCCCCGTCCCGATCGATATCAGCAGATGGAATACCGCCGTAGCGGCCGCAGTGGCATTAAACTTCCCGCAATCTCACTTGGCCTGTGGCATAACTTTGGTGACAACACCCGGGTGGATAACAGCCGCGCCCTGCTGCGTCATGCGTTTGACCACGGCATAACCCACTTCGACTTAGCCAATAACTACGGTCCGCCGCCGGGCTCGGCAGAAGAAAACTTTGGCCGTATTCTGCGCGAAGATTTTCGTGCTCATCGCGATGAACTGATTATCTCGACCAAAGCGGGCTACACCATGTGGGACGGTCCGTATGGTGACTGGGGATCGCGTAAATATCTGGTGGCCAGTCTCGATCAAAGCCTGAAGCGTATGGGGCTGGAGTATGTCGATATCTTTTATCATCACCGTCCGGATCCGGAGACGCCGCTGGAAGAGACTATGCGCGCACTGGATCAGTTGGTGCGTCAGGGTAAAGCGTTATACGCCGCCATTTCGAATTATCCGGCCGATCGCGCAGCCGAGGCGATTGCCATTCTGCGCGATCTCGGCACGCCGTGTCTGATCCACCAGCCGCGCTATTCAATGTTCGAACGTACTCCGGAGCAGGGTCTGATTCAGACGCTGGGTGACGCGGGGGTCGGCTGTATCGCCTTTTCACCGCTGGCGGGCGGCGTGCTGACTGACCGCTATCTGCAAGGCATTCCGGAGGATTCACGGGTAGCAAGCGGCAGTAAATTCCTTAGCGAGAATCAGCTGACCGACGAGAAGATGGAAAAAGTCCGCAAGCTGAATGAGATTGCCCTGCAGCGTGGACAAAAACTGGCGCAGATGGCGCTGGCCTGGGTGTTGCGCGACGATCGGGTGACCTCAGTATTGATCGGGGCCAGCAAAACCGCCCAGATTGATGATGCAGTGGCGATGCTCGCCAGCCGTCAGTTTGATCAGGCAGAGTTAGCCGCAATTGAGGCTGCCCTGCAGTAACTTTTTTCGCCCGGCGCAGGCCGGGCATTTTCTGCGCCAGAATAGTCTCAATCCCCGTTTTCTCCCCAATTTCCTCACAATCTTCCGACACAATGATGCGGTAACAACAGCAATACGCAGGCATAATCGCTGCGCCGCAACAGCATCAGACTGTTGATGAGGAGAAAAAAATGAAAAGAGCCGTTTTGTTTGCCGCCTTGCTGGCAATGTTATCACCGCTGGCAATACACACCGCACACGCGTCCAGTGCCTCCATAACGCTGGCTCCCGGCGTGACTTTGCAACTGGGTGACCGCGACCGTCGTGGCTACTACTGGGATGGCGGCCACTGGCGCGAACCGCGCTGGTGGAACGATCGCTATTCCTGGAATGAGCGCCGCTGGTGGCGTCATGAAGAGTGGCGGCGTCATCAGGAGTGGGAGCGTGAACGCCGCTGGCACAAGCGTGATCGGGACCGCCGCTGGGAACATCAGTATCGTCGCGACCATCATGACCGTCACGATCACCATGACCGCGACCATCATGGACACGATCACCATTAATGCAAAACGCCCGGCAAAACCGGGCGTTTCTCGTTGCCTGCCGCCGTTATAGTCCCAGCGCTTGTCCCACCAGCAGATAGATATTCAGCGTAATCACCAGCGCCACAATGACCCAGCCGGTCAGCTGCATCAGGCGAGAATTCACCATCTCATCGCCCATCAGTTCACGGTTGCCGGTGAACGCCAGCAGCGGAATTAATGCCAGCGCAATACCAAAGCTGAGCAGCACCTGACTCATCACCAGAATACGGGTCGGATCCCAGCCTGCCCAGATGACAATAAAGGAGGGCAGCATGGTCACCGTGCGGCGCACCCAGAGCGGGATATGGAAACGGATAAAGCCCTGCATCACCACCTGTCCCGCCAGTGTACCAACCACCGTCGACGATAAACCGGCGGCCACCAGGCTCAGGCCAAACACGATGGCAGCGGCTTCGCCCAGTAACGGTTGCAGCGTCAGGTAGGCCTGATCGAGTTCGGCAATTTTACTGTGTCCACTAAAGTGGAAGGCCGCGGCTGCGGTTGCCATCATCGCCAGGTTAACGAATCCGGCAATGGTCATTGCAATCGCCACGTCCAGTTTGGTCGACGAGTAACGCTGACCTTTGCTGTCGCTGCTTTTGCCCTGGGTCAGTGCGGAGTGCAGATAGATCACGTGCGGCATAATGGTCGCGCCCAGCACCCCGGCGGCGAGGAACACCGCATCTGAGGTCGGCAAAGAGGGCAGCGCCATGCCGATCACCAGTTCACTGACCTTGGGTTGGGAGAAGAACAGCTCAACGATATAGGCGGCGGCGACAAACAGCAGCAGCCCGCCAATCACCAGTTCCAGCGGCTTTTGTCCGCGACTCTGTAACATCAGGATCAGGAAGGTAGCGATGCCGGTCAGCACCGCGCCCTGCATCAACGAGATGCCCAGCAGCAATTTGAAGCCCAGCGCCGCGCCGATAAATTCCGCCAGATCGGTGGCCATAGCGATAATTTCCGCCTGCACCCAATAGAACCACACCGCCGGCCGGGGGAAGCGGTCACGAATATGTTCAGCGAGGTTTTTGCCGGTGGCGATACCCAGTTTGGCCGACATCAGCTGGATCAGCATCGCCATGATGTTGGCCCACACCACCACCCACAGCAATTTATAGCCGTACGCCGCGCCCGCCTGAATATTTGTCGCAAAGTTGCCCGGATCGATATAGCCGATAGCGGCAATAAACGCGGGTCCCAACAGTGCGAGTTTGACTTTTCTTACTCCGCGAGCGGCGCGCTCGGCGGTACGACTTTCAAACATATACGGTACCCTGTCTGAACATGTGCCTACCCCGGCAAGCTTAGGAGGAAGCGGTTGCAAGTGAAATTCGGTTATTGTTATTGATGAAATAGATGCTGCTATAAAGTATAGCCATTGCTATATCTTACAGTAAAGGAAGTGAGTGCTAAAAATGTGAGCAACGATGTCACTCTACGCCCGGTGCAAAATATAGACAATAAATTTGTGGTTATCTACTGTGAACGTTTTGTAAACGAGACGTGATCGCTGAGAGTTTTCTGGAAAATAAGGTGATAGCGAATACTTATATTGTGGTTCAGATCTCGTTTTTAAGTAACGCGTTACATAGAATACGCAGCAAAATACAACCCTCCTCAAATTTGGAGCAACCATGTCCCATATTTTGCAGTTTCTTTTAGCACTGGTGGTGGTCGGCGTGTTGGCCTTGCTGGTCAGTCACGACCGAAAAAGTATTCGCATTCGCTACATTATACAGCTTCTGGTGATTGAAATTGTGCTCGCCTGGTTCTTCCTGAACTCCGAAGCGGGACTCGGATTCGTCAAAGGCTTTGCCGGCGTGTTTGACCATCTGCTGAAATATGCGGCTGAGGGTACCAACTTCGTCTTCGGCAATATGAATGATAAAGGCCTCGCCTTCTTCTTCCTCAACGTACTGTGCCCGATCGTCTTTATCTCTGCGCTGATCGGTATCCTGCAGCACTTCCGCATTCTGCCGTGGGTTATCCGTGGCATCGGCACCGTGCTGTCAAAAGTGAATGGCATGGGCAAGCTGGAATCGTTTAACGCCGTGAGTTCTCTGATACTGGGACAGTCAGAAAACTTCATTGCCTATAAAGATATCCTCGGCCAGATGTCACAGCGCCGGATGTACACCATGGCGGCCACCGCGATGTCGACCGTTTCGATGTCGATTGTCGGCGCTTACATGACTATGCTGCAGCCTAAATATGTGGTCGCGGCGCTGGTACTGAACATGTTCAGCACCTTTATCGTGCTGTCACTGATCAACCCTTACCGCGTCGACAGCGAAGAAGATCTGCAACTGCAGGATCTGCATAAAGGCCAGAGCTTCTTTGAAATGCTGGGCGAGTATATCCTGGCCGGTTTCCGCGTTGCCATCATTGTGGCCGCGATGCTGATCGGTTTTATCGCGCTGATTTCCGGCCTGAATGCACTGTTTGACGTGATTTTCGGTATCACCTTCCAGGGCGTGCTGGGTTATGTCTTCTATCCGTTTGCCTGGGTGATGGGCGTGCCGGCAGGTGAAGCGTTACAGGTTGGCAGTATTATGGCCACCAAGCTGGTGTCGAATGAGTTCGTTGCGATGATGGATCTGCAGAAACTCGCCGGTCAGCTGTCACCGCACGCCGAAGGCATCCTGTCGGTGTTCCTGGTTTCGTTCGCTAACTTCTCTTCTATCGGTATTGTGGCAGGCGCTATCAAAGGTCTGAACGAAGAGCAAGGCAACGTCGTTTCCCGCTTTGGTCTGAAACTGCTGTACGGCTCAACCCTGGTCAGCGTGCTTTCAGCCGCGATTGCCGGTCTGGTGCTGGCGTTCTGATTTAAAAGGGCGAGCAGGTCTCGCCCTTCTCTTCTGTCTCTTTGCCCTTTCTGCTTCATCCCTCTTCTGCTTCCTGTCATCACGGCTCAGCAACATGCTGACGCTGCGCATCACCGATCGCTAAGCACAGCGCAATCATCTCAGCAGCGTGCCGGGGCAGAATAGTCGTCTGGCAGACAAAGAATGGCGGTATCGCCGCACAGCAGCGTTCTGAGCGTGATAAGCACAGGTGGATACAACAGAAGGTTCAGATACAGGCCGATCGGGTGATAAACGGCAGAAATCACGCATTCGCGCGGTTAAACGAGAAGTCACAATCAGAAAGGCGAGTTTGACAGAAATTGTCAGAAAATGGTGGAGATAAGCGGGATCGAACCGCTGACCTCTTGCATGCCATGCAAGCGCTCTCCCAGCTGAGCTATACCCCCACATCTGGAATCGTTTTTCAGTGCCAAACTTTTGGGAAGAAGTTTGGTGGAGCTAAGCGGGATCGAACCGCTGACCTCCTGCATGCCATGCAGGCGCTCTCCCAGCTGAGCTATAGCCCCGAACCGAAAAACTGTCGTGTTAAGCGACGGACGGCATAATATGAAACCCCCTCCAGGGTGTCAACGGCAAAATCACATTCTGCGTCTGATCGCTGAAAAAGGCGGCAACCTGAGCGGTTTCAGCAGCATGGCAACCTCAGAAAAGCGGCTGTAAAAGCCTGAGCGGTTTTTTCTGTTATTCAGACTGCGGCCAGGTTAAATCACGGTTAAATATGTTATAGGAATTTTCTTGTCTTCGTCTTTTCCGCATGCAAAACTTAGCGCGCTAATTAAGTGGTCAGCGGGACCCTCTCCCGCCAGCCACGCGTCCACCAGGCGTTTACCGTCCCATTAATCAAAAAAATATTGAGAAACTATGTCGCTGCATACACCAAAAGAAATCGCCCAACTGGCGATCCAGGCGGGCGTGGCCAAAAGCCGTGCGCCGGTCAGCATTCTTCTGATCCTCGGGTTTATGGCAGGAGCCTTTATTGCCACCGGCTTCCTGCTGGATCTGCACGTTATCAATTCCCTGCCTGCTGACTGGGGCTCATTCGGCGGCCTGTTGGGTGCGGCGGTCTTCCCGGTCGGATTAATTCTGACGGTTCTGGCGGGCGGAGAGCTGCTGACCGGCAATATGATGACCTTACCGGTGGCGTGGTTTGCCCGTCGTATCTCGTTTTTCAGCGTCGCGCGTAACTGGTTTTGGGTGACGCTGGCTAACTTCCTCGGCAGCGTGGCGGTGGCCTGGTTCTTTGGCCACATGCTGGGCATGACCGAAGGGGATTACCTGAAGAAGACTGTCGCCATCGCCTCAGCGAAAGTACACGCCGATTTCCTGCACGCCTTTATTTCCGGCGTAGGCTGTAACTGGCTGGTCTGTCTGGCGGTGTGGCTGGCGTTTGCCAGTAAAGATGTGGTGGGCAAAATTTTCGGCATGTGGTTCCCGGTCATGGCCTTCGTCGCTATCGGCTTCCAGCACGTAGTGGCCAATATGTTTATCATTCCGGCCGCCATCTTCGCCGGTCAGATGAGCTGGGCAGAATACTTCCCTAACTTTATCGCGGTATTTTTAGGTAACGGCGTCGGTGGTGCAGTTTTCGTCGGTCTGGCCTACTTCCTCGCCTTCCGTCCGGCTGTTGAACCTGCCAGCAGCGTGCAATAAATGATTTCTTGCCTTTTGTCGAGTGGCAAAAGGCAATTTCACCTTCAGTTACTTTCACCCGTTACGTTTTGCTGTAATATGTAGTGCTAATGTATTTAACAGGGACAGCATTGTGAAAAAGGAATGGCTCACTCCCGAAGAGTTGGCAGCAGAAACGGGTTACAGTCGACAAACGGTGAACAAGTGGATCAAACGGGAAAACTGGACCACCACGCCAAAGCCCGGTGTACAAGGCGGTAAGGCTCGCCTGATCCATATTGATGAGCGTGTTAAAAATTTCATCCAGTCAACGCGCAACCTGAATGAACCCTCAGCGACCTACGGTACAGCCCCTCATTCATTGCCTGCGTTATTAATTAGTTCCGTGCAGCAAATGAGTCAGGCCGAGCAGGATCAGTTCACGGCATTAATATTACGTGAAGGGATTAAAGGCGTATTGCAGCGGCTGGGGATTAATGAAGAGTAAAAAAAACCGGAAGCGTGCTGCTTCCGGCAGATTTATTTAGGCCTGCGCTTCGCGCTCACTGATGAAGGCCAGCGCCTGATCGATGCGCGCGACGCTGCGGCTGCGACCAATCGCTTCAACAGTCACGTCCAGACCGGGTGACTGACCGGCACCGGTCACCGCCACACGCAGCGGCATACCGACTTTGCCCATTCCGACTTCCAGCTCATCTGCAGTGCTCTGAATCGCCTGATGAACGTTTTCCGCAGTCCAGTCGCTGATTGCCGCCAGCTTATCACGCACCACTTCCAGCGGCTGACGCGCGACCGGACGAAGATGTTTCTTCGCAGCATCGGCGTCAAACTCATTAAAGTCTTCATAGAAATAACGGCAGGAAGCCGCCATCTCTTTCAGCGTCTTACAACGTTCCCCCAGCAGACCAACCAGCTTCGCCAGTTCCGGACCGGTACGGGTATCAATTTTTTGCTCTTCAATATGCCATTGCAGATGCGTCGCAACATATTCTGGCGGCAGGGCATTAATATAATGGTGATTCAGCCACTGCAATTTTTCGGTATTGAAGGCACTGGCAGACTTGCTGACCGCATCCAGCGTAAACAGCTCAGTCATCTCAGCAACGCTAAAGATCTCCTGATCGCCATGTGACCAGCCGAGGCGAACCAGGTAGTTCAGCAGCGCTTCCGGCAGATAACCATCATCACGATACTGCATAACGCCAACGGCACCGTGACGCTTGGACAGCTTCTTGCCATCATCGCCGAGGATCATCGACACATGGGCATAGACCGGCACCTGTGCGCCAATCGCTTTCAGGATGTTGATCTGGCGCGGGGTGTTGTTGATATGGTCTTCACCACGAATGACGTGCGTAATACCCATATCCCAGTCATCAACCACTACGCAGAAGTTATAAGTCGGTGAACCGTCGGTGCGGCGGATGATCAAATCATCCAGCTCCTGGTTGCTGAATTCGATCGGACCGCGGATCTGGTCATCAAAAATGACCGAGCCGTCCTGTGGGTTGCGAAAACGCACCACGCAAGGCTCATCCGCTGCGTGATGATCGTGGCTGTCACGGCAGCGACCGTCGTAACGTGGCTTTTCGCCATCCGCCATCTGCTGTTCACGCAGGGCTTCGAGACGTTCTTTCGAGCAGTAGCATTTATAGGCTGTGCCCGCCGCCAGCATTTCATCAATCACCGCGTTATAGCGATCGAAACGTTTAGTCTGGTAGTAAGGGCCTTCATTCCAGTCGAGGCTCAGCCAGTTCATGCCATCCATAATAGCTTCGATGGCTTCTGGCGTTGAGCGCTCCAGATCGGTGTCTTCAATACGCAGCACGAACTCGCCCTGATTGTGGCGGGCGAAGAGCCAGGAATAGAGTGCGGTACGGGCGCCGCCCACATGTAAATAGCCGGTAGGACTGGGCGCGAAGCGAGTTTTGATTTTCATTCAGTATTGCCTTAGATGCGCGGGTTCTCTGTCTGGATGACAAAAAACAGGTTAGACGCGAAATAGTGGCCACATTCTAGCATCTGGTGGTGAATCCTCAATGCGTGCCCGCTGGCTGCGCCCGAGGAAAAGGGCCTTTTCTGCCAGTAAAACCAGCACATTGGCTAAAAGCGCCACAGGATGTTTAAAAATAAACCGAACGCACATTTATGTTTTAAAAAGCGTTGACTCAAAATCAACTATCCCTATAATGCGACTCCACACAGCGGGGGTGATTAGCTCAGTTGGTAGAGCATCTCCCTTACAAGGAGGGGGTCGGCGGTTCGAACCCGTCATCACCCACCACTCTAATCCGGTGGCCCGCAGTGAACAGGTTATAAGATATGGGTGATTAGCTCAGTTGGTAGAGCATCTCCCTTACAAGGAGGGGGTCGGCGGTTCGAGCCCGTCATCACCCACCATATCTTAGTGTGATACACACCTGTTAAGCAGTACGAAGTGGGTGATTAGCTCAGTTGGTAGAGCATCTCCCTTACAAGGAGGGGGTCGGCGGTTCGAACCCGTCATCACCCACCACTTCGGGTCGTTAGCTCAGTTGGTAGAGCAGTTGACTTTTAATCAATTGGTCGCAGGTTCGAATCCTGCACGACCCACCAATTCAGAATAAAGCGCCTTAAAGGCGCTTTTTTCGTTTCTGCTGCACAGAGCTGAACGTGCCGGATGAGAACCTGCGCAGGTTCGACTGAAGCGCCGGGAGCGGTTCAGGCTGATGCGCCAGCATCACCCGCAGGGCGTGGCCCCGGACGGGCCGCGGCTTATCCTGCACGACCCACCCATTCAGAATAAAGCGCCTTTAAGGCGCTTTTTTCGTTTCTGCTGCACTGAGTTGAACGTGCCGGATGAGAAACTGCGCAGGTTCGACTGAAGCGCCGGGAGCGGTTCAGGCTGATGCGCCAGCATCACCCGCAGGGCGTGGCCCCGGACGGGCCGCGGCTTAGCCTGCACGACCCACCCATTCAGAATAAAGCGCCTTTAAGGCGCTTTTTTCGTTTCTGCTGCCCCCCCTTCCTCCTCCCCCACCTCCGCACTTCATCATTCGGGCCATTTTGCCCTCACCGCTCTTTTCGCCTTCTTAACATTTTTCTTCTCAAGTGATTTTTCCGCAGGCCGATAATCGTTAATGACTATTTGCAGGGAGAAAATGATGTCATCTATATCCGGAATTTTAAGCAGTGCAGTCAGTAGCGGTGACAGCAGCGGCGGCGGCAGTGTTGCGTCGCAGGTGGCCGCGCTAAGCAAACAGATTCAGAACATCACAACCCAGCTTAAAGAGTTGTCCAGCAATGCAGATCTGACGGACAAACAAAAAGCTGAGATGCAGCAGATGTATGAGTCGCAAATCACCATGCTGGAAGCGCAGATTGCCCAGTTAGAGCAGAAGCAGGCTGAACAGGCTGAGCAGAAAAATGACGACAGCAAACTGCCAGGCGAAATCAAAGCGGACGGCGTCAACCGTCCAACCGACACGAACCAGCTTGATGTCTATATCTAAAACGGTGGACTGACCGCGCGTTGTTGCGCCAGCAGCGCGGCCTGCTGGCGCACCTCCTGCCAGATCGCTTCGGCGGCTGGCGTCAGCGAGCGATTTTTGCGCTTAATCAGCATCAGGCTGCGATTTATCTCCGGATATAAGCGCCTCACCGTGAGCGCTCGCCCGGCCGGCAGCGGCAAGGCCAGCGCCGGCAAAATGCTGATGCCAATCCCCGCATCCACCATCGGGAACAGCGTGGCGGGATGCCCGATATCCTGCACCACGTCGACCTGAATCTGCTGCTGCTGCATCGCCGCATCAATCAACACCCGACTACCTGAAGCGTAATCCTGTAGCACCATGGTACGCCCCGCCAGCATCGACCACTGCGCCTGTTCCACCTGCGCCAGCGGATCGTCATCGCGGCACAATAGAAGAAATGGCTCATCCAGAATGGCGAGACAATCGAAATCGGTATCGCTGAGCGGACCGATGATGATACCGAAATCGACCTCGGCGTTGCGCACGCTTTGCAGTACCCACTGCTGGGCGCGATCGTGGAGGATGACTTTAATGTCGGGAAAATGGTTCTGACTAGCCGCCAGGCATTGTGGCATCAGATGGGCTGAAATAGTCTGGCTGGCTGCCAGCCGCACCGTACCGCTGCGCTGCTCGCCGTAACTGCGGATATCCAGCAACGTGGTGTTGATCTCTTCCAGCAATCGCTCCATGCGCGACGCCAGTTGCTGTCCGGCTTCAGTCAGCATCACTTCCCGCGTGGTACGGTCCAGCAGGCGTACGCCGGTCTCCGCCTCCAGCTCTTTTATGCTGTGGCTGACCGCCGACTGACTCAGACCGATCGCCTGCCCGGCCTGACTGAATCCGCCGTAATGCGCCACCGCGATAAAGGTTCGCAACTGTCGTAGGGTATAATTCATCGATTCAGCTCATAGATTAATTCAATAAATCAATTTTATTTCTAAACCCGCTTCGCGCACAATCATTGCTATTCAAT
The DNA here is from genome assembly GCF_053474785.1 of Pantoea sp. PGP6. Taxonomy (NCBI): domain Bacteria; kingdom Pseudomonadati; phylum Pseudomonadota; class Gammaproteobacteria; order Enterobacterales; family Erwiniaceae; genus Pantoea; species Pantoea sp. PGP6. Next base: position 1,301,579 of record NZ_JBQBMA010000001.1, on the reverse strand, counting down.
ATTTAACCGGATTTTAACAATGGGATTTTTACGGCTCGATCCGATGATGGTCAAACTCATCATCACCGTGTTGCTGGCGTCTTTCCTGCCTGCAAAAGGCATTTTCGTCGATATCTTTAGCTATCTGACCACGGCCGCCATCGCCCTGCTGTTTTTCATGCACGGTGCCAAGTTATCACGTGAAAAGATCATCGCCGGCAGCAGTCACTGGCAGCTGCATCTGTGGATTATGTTCAGTACCTTTGTGCTGTTCCCGCTGCTCGGTCTGCTGCTGGTCTGGTGGCATCCGGTGAATGTCGGCCCCGAAATCTATACCGGCTTTATCTACCTCTGCATTCTGCCTGCGACGGTGCAATCAGCCATCGCCTTCACCTCAATGGCGGGCGGTAACGTCGCAGCGGCGGTCTGTAGCGCCTCAGCGTCGAGCCTGTTGGGGGTATTTATCTCCCCACTGCTGGTTAATCTGGTGATGGATGTGCACAGCAATGCGCCATCAGATGGCCTGGAGCAAATCGGTAAGATTATGCTGCAGCTGCTGGTGCCTTTTGTGCTGGGTCATCTCTCCCGCCGCTGGATTGGTGCCTGGGTGGAGAAACATCGCAGTCTGATTGGCAAAACCGATCAGACTTCCATTCTGCTGGTGGTTTATTCCGCCTTCAGTGAAGCGGTCATCAACGGCATCTGGCATCGCGTGGGCGTCGATACGCTGTTATGGATTCTGGCAGGATGCGTACTGCTGCTGACCGCAGTGTTGCTGATCAACCTGCTGGCATCACGTCTGTTCCGCTTTAAACGTGCCGATGAAATTGTGGTGCTTTTTTGTGGCTCGAAGAAGAGCCTGGCGAACGGCGTGCCGATGGCGAATATTCTGTTTCCCGCCAGCAGTGTAGGGATGATTGTGCTGCCCTTAATGATCTTCCATCAGGTTCAGCTGATGGTTTGTTCATTTATCGCCGGGCGCTACAAAAAGAGTGGCGAGAAGCTGCAGGCGCAGCAGGTTAAAGCGCCGGTGATGGAGTCGCAAAAGTAGAGATACTGCCCGCCAGCGCGGGCAGAATTAATTGCCGGCCTTAAGCGGTTTAACCAACCCTTCAAGGCCTTCAATTTTGATTGCCAGCGTCAGTTGCATCAGATCACCCAGCTGGCCTGACGGAAAATCCCCGCTGCGGGCAAACCACAGCAGGTAAGGCTCGGGCAGATCGATCAGCATCCGCCCTTTGTACTTACCAAAGGGCATCGCGGTATTGGCGATCGCTACCAGCTGATGTTTCTCCATCTCAGGCACCCAGCAGACGGATCATTTCCGCTTCATCGATCACCTCAATCCCCAGCTCCTGCGCTTTTGCCAGCTTGGAACCGGCCGCTTCACCAGCAATCAGCAGATCGGTTTTCTTCGAAACGCTGCCGCTTACCTTTGCGCCCAGCGCAATTAACTGCGCTTTGGCATCATCACGGTTCATCTGCGACAGCGAACCGGTCAGCACCACCGTTTTACCCGCAAACGGACTGTCGATCTCCTCGGCTCTCACCACCACCACCGCTGGCCAGTGAATGCCGATCTCCTCAACCAGCTGACGGATAACCTCGCGGTTACTCTCCTCTTCCATGAAGTTACGCACGTGAGTCGCCACCACCTTGCCGACATCCGGCACCGCAATCAGCGCCTCCAGATCGGCATCCATCACTTTTTCCAGTTCACCAAAATGGTTAGCCAGATTAGCGGCGGTCGCTTCACCGACTTCGCGAATGCCGAGCGCATAGAGAAAGCGCGCCAGGGTGGTTGATTTCGCCTTTTGCAGCGCATCCACCACGTTTTGCGCCGATTTCGGCCCCATACGATCGAGGCCGGTCAGCACACCGGCGGTCAGGCGGAACAGGTCAGCCGGGGTTTTGACATACTCTTTTTCCACCAGCTGGTCGATAATCTTATCGCCCATGCCGTCCACATCCATCGCCCGGCGCGACACAAAGTGCTTCAGCGCTTCTTTGCGCTGAGCACCACAGATCAGCCCGCCGGTGCAGCGCGTAACCGATTCCCCTTCCACCCGCTCAACATCCGAACCACAGACCGGACAATGTTGCGGAAACACCACTTCACGGGCGTCATCGGGGCGCTCTGTCGTTACGACATTGACCACCTGCGGAATGACATCGCCCGCACGGCGAATCACTACCCGATCGCCGATGCGCAAGCCGAGGCGCTCAATTTCATCGGCATTGTGCAGCGTGGCATTGCTGACGATAACGCCGGCCACCTGAACCGGTTCGAGCCGCGCCACCGGTGTAATCGCGCCGGTGCGTCCGACCTGAAACTCGACGTCGCGCACCCAGGTCATCTGCTCCTGAGCCGGGAATTTAAAGGCGATAGCCCAGCGTGGTGCGCGAGCCACGAAGCCCAGCTGCTCCTGCAGCGCCTGTGAATCGACTTTGATTACCACACCGTCGATATCAAAACCGAGCGTGGGACGCTGCTGCTCAATCTCACGATAAAAAGCCAGCGCCTCTTCCGCATTATGCGCCAGACGGATCCGATCGCTGACCGGCAGTCCCCAGGCTTTGAACTGTTGCAGTCGCGCCATGTGGCTGTGTGGGATCTCGCCGCCTTCCAGCAGGCCGAAACCGTAGCAGAAAAAGGTCAGCGGACGCTTAGCGGTGATGCGGGGATCAAGCTGACGCAGCGAACCGGCCGCCGCATTGCGCGGATTGGCAAACACCTTGCCGTCGGTACGCCGCGCTTCCTCATTCAGTTTTTCAAAGCCGCGCTGGGTCATAAACACTTCGCCGCGCACTTCCAGTCGCGCCGGAATGTTGTCACCCTTCAGCCGCAGCGGAATGGCACGAATGGTGCGGACATTGGCGGTAATGTTCTCGCCGGTGGTGCCGTCACCACGGGTCGCCGCCCGCACCAGCAGGCCGTTTTCGTACAGCAGGCTGACCGCCAGGCCATCCAGTTTCAGTTCGCAGCAGTAGGTGATGTCTTCACTGTTTTTCAGCCGATCCTGCACCCGCTTGTTGAAGGCCAGAAAGGTGGCTTCATCAAAAGCGTTATCCAGCGACAGCATCGGGACTTCATGACGCACCTGCTCGAAAACCGTCAGCGGCGCAGCACCGACACGCTGAGTAGGCGAGTCCGGGGTGATCAGCTCGGGATGTGCCGCTTCCATCTCACGCAGCTCACGCATCAGACGATCATATTCGGCGTCGGGGACTTCCGGCGCATCCATAACGTGGTAGAGATATTCATGATGACGCAACGTTGTGCGCAGTTCGGTGATTTGATCCTGAACGGATTTCATAAAGCCCCATCAGATAAAAAACCCCCGACAGGCGGGGGTTTGTTTTAACAATTCAGATAACCGTTAGCGCAGGTCTCAGACGCCGACCACATCGCGAATGCGCGCTTTGTAGGTTTCCAGCTTCTGTGGTGTCATCATGCGGCGCTCATCATCCAGCACCACACCGCCGACATCATCCGCGATACGCTGCGCCGACTGTAACATCAGCTTGAAGTTCTGATTCGCATCACCGTAGGAAGGCACCATCATAAAGATAGAGATGCCAGGCGTGCTGAAGTCAGTCATCAGGTCAGGATTGAATGAACCCGGCTTAACCATATTGGCCAGGCTAAACAACACCGGACCGCTGCCTGCCGGGCTGAGATGACGGTGGAAAATGTTCATTTCGCCAAACTGGAAGCCCGCCTGCAGAATCCCCTGCAGCAGCGCTTCACCATTCAGCTCGCCACCGGAGTGCGCGGCCACATGCAGTACCAGCACCGCCTCTTTCGGCTTCTCTGCTGGCGCTTTGGCTTCAGGCGCAGGTGCGGTAATCACCTCAGACTGCGGTTCAGGCTCAGCCTGATACTGCGGTTCCGGCTGTACCGACTCGAGCGGATCTAAATCGAGCAGCGGATCGGCCTGCACCGGCGGCGCGACAAACGTCGGCGCAGGTTGCTGCTGACGGACCGGCTCAGAACGCGGCTGCGGCTTAGGCTGTGGGGCCGTGTCGAACAGCGGATCGCTTTCAGGTTCTGACTGCGGTGCAGGTCGCGGCGCGGGCTGACGCACAGGCTCAGCGGTCGCGGGTTGACGCGGCGCTTGTGGCTGTGGATCGCGAACTTCATCGAAACGCGGTTCCTGATGAGTATGACGCTCAGGGCGTACACGAACCTCACCGACGCCGTCGTCCTCGTCGTCAATCAGGTCCTGCTCATCATGTTCATCACGTTGTTTAAGACGTTTGTGCGGGCGATCGCGGAACACTGACGAGCGCTCTTTTCGGCTGGTCCACAGCCCGTGAAGAAGGAGCGCTATAATGGCGATCGCGCCAACAACGATTAATATCAGACGCAAATCCTGCATCATTGTATTCTCTGTTGTTCCAATACCTTGCCACCGCGGCAAACTTTATCCTCTAACTGTATTTGCCCTGCTACACAAGTGCAAGTCTGTGCACTATTTTCTGACAAATAAGATAGGCGACCCACGCTTTTTCGCTGTTTTTTTACCCAAACGGCAGCTGGTCAGTGGAAAAAGCCAGGTTATAGTGGGCGCGGCTCAACATCTTCAGGAGAATTGGCTTTATGGCCCTTGAGAAATCCGTCTCAAATTTTAACGGTGTGCACTATTTCAGCCAGGGCTGGAAACTGGTGCGTTTGCCGGGCATCCGGCGTTTTGTGGTGATGCCACTGCTGATTAACATCGTGATGCTGGGCGGCGCATTTATCTGGCTGTTTTACCGGCTGGGCGACTGGATCCCCCGCCTGCTGGCCCATATCCCGGACTGGCTGCAGTGGCTGAGCTATCTGCTGTGGCCGCTGTCGGTGATAGCGATTGTGCTGGTGTTTAGCTACTTCTTCTCCACGCTGGCGAACTGGATCGCCGCGCCCTTCTGCGGACTGCTGGCCGAGCAGCTCGAAGGTCGTCTGACCGGCAAGCCCTTGCCCGACAGCGGTTGGATGGGGTTGATTAAGGATGTGCCGCGCATCATGAAGCGTGAGCTGCAAAAGCTGGGTTACTATCTGCCGCGCGCCATCGGGCTGCTGCTGCTCTACTTTATTCCCGGCTTTGGCCAGACCGTCGCGCCGGTGCTGTGGTTCCTGTTCAGCGCCTGGATGCTGTCGGTGCAGTATTGCGACTACCCGTTTGATAACCATAAAGTCCCTTTTCAGCAGATGCGCAACGCCCTGCGACAGCACAAAACCGCTAACATGCAGTTTGGCGCACTGATTAGTCTGTTCACCATGATTCCGATTCTGAACCTTGCCATCATGCCGGTTGCTGTTTGCGGTGCCACGGCGATGTGGGTCGATCGCTATCGACAGAACCTGGCGCGTACCGAGCTGCGTTAGAACCATCAGCCAGCCTTATGCTCTTTTTAACGAGGCTTATTGCCGGCTGACATATAGATATGCGATTTCTTTCCTTCCGCACCCAGGCAGAACAGGTATGCTCAGAGGGTTCCCAATAATTCATACAGTTAAGGGCAGGCTATGAGTAAGATCTATGAAGACAACTCTTTGACAATTGGTCATACGCCACTGGTTCGACTGAACCGCATCGGTAACGGCCGCATCCTTGCGAAAGTTGAATCCCGTAACCCGAGCTTCAGCGTGAAATGCCGTATCGGTGCCAATATGATTTGGGACGCAGAGAAACGCGGCATTCTGAAGCCGGGCGTTGAGCTGGTTGAACCAACCAGCGGTAATACCGGTATCGCGCTGGCCTATGTGGCGGCAGCGCGCGGTTACAAACTGACGCTGACCATGCCGGAGACCATGTCGGTTGAGCGTCGTAAGCTGCTAAAAGCGCTGGGCGCACAGCTGGTACTGACCGAAGGCGCCAAAGGCATGAAAGGCGCTATCGTGAAAGCGGAAGAGATTGTCGCCAGTAACCCGGATAAATATGTGCTGTTACAGCAGTTCAGCAACCCGGCCAACCCGGAAATCCACGAAAAAACCACCGGTCCGGAAATCTGGGAAGATACCGACGGTGAAGTAGACGTGTTTATTGCTGGCGTCGGCACTGGCGGTACGCTGACCGGCGTAAGTCGCTATATCAAGAACACCAAAGGCAAGAAAGATTTGATTTCGGTCGCCGTTGAGCCGACTGATTCACCGGTGATTGCCCAGGCGCTGGCTGGCGATGAAATCAAGCCAGGCCCGCATAAGATTCAGGGTATCGGTGCCGGCTTTATTCCAGGCAACCTTGATCTGAATCTGATTGACCGGGTCATTGCCATCAGCAATGAAGAAGCCATCAGCACTGCCCGTCAGCTGATGGAAGAAGAAGGTATCCTGGCCGGTATCTCATCCGGTGCCGCGGTCGCTGCAGCGCTGAAGCTGCAGGAAGATGAAGCCTTCGCCAATAAGAACATTGTGGTGATCCTTCCCTCTTCCGGTGAGCGCTATCTCAGTACCGCCCTTTTTGCCGACCTGTTCACTGAAAAAGAGCTGCAGCAGTAACGGCTGAAAGTCTGAAAATGTCGAAAAAAGCACCCGATTGGGTGCTTTTTTGTGGTGCAGATCTCACTTTCACCACCCTGCAGATTGATTTCAGTGACGCGGCTCTGGTATTTAGACTGCCAATTATTTCGATGCCTGAAATTAATCCCTCTTTGAAGTGGATCAAGCTGAATCGATTTACGGATTTGGCGAAACGGCGATTAACGGCATAATTACCCGGTGACGTGTAGAATCGTTTTTGACACGCAACGGAATTGAAAAATTCATTCATGCGCGTCGTTAGCCAGCATGATGCTATACCCGCGCACCTACACAGGCTAAAGTGACGGCTCCAGGCTAGACTTTAGATCCAAAACACTCATCCTGATAACGTTGGGGAAATAGAATGTTCCAGCAAGAAGTTACCATTACCGCACCAAACGGTCTGCACACTCGCCCAGCTGCGCAATTCGTAAAAGAAGCCAAAGCTTTCCAGTCAGAAATTACCGTGACCTCTAACGGTAAATCAGCGAGCGCAAAAAGCCTGTTCAAACTGCAGACGCTGGGTTTAACCCAGGGGACTGTCGTGACCCTTTCCGCGGAAGGTGAAGACGAGCAAAAAGCAGTTGAGCATCTGGTCAAACTGATGGCTGAACTGGAGTAATTTCCGCTCAGCTTTCCAGCAAATCGACTCCTCTGCGCCATTGAGTGCAAACATCTTGATCGCGGACAATCTGTCCGCGTTATTGCTTTCGTAAAGTACGTGTCCCGCGACAATGGCACCGCAAAGAGTCCAATCAGCCATCGTGATTAAAAGGTAAGGTTATGATTTCAGGCATTTTAGCATCACCAGGTATCGCTTTCGGCAAAGCACTGCTGCTGAAAGAAGACGAGATCGTCATCAACCGCAAGAAAATTTCTGATGACCAGGTTGAGCAGGAAGTTCAGCGCTTCCTCGATGGCCGCAGTAAGGCGGCAGTACAACTGGAAGCGATTCGCGTCAAAGCGGGTGAAACCCTCGGTGAAGAGAAAGCCGCCATCTTCGAAGGCCACATCATGTTGCTGGAAGATGAAGAGCTGGAGCAGGAAATCATCGACCTGATCAAAAAAGATCACGCCTCTGCTGACGCCGCTGCCTACTCTGTTATCGATGGCCAGGCGAAAGCGCTGGAAGAGTTAGATGACGAATACCTGAAAGAGCGTGCGGCTGACGTACGTGACATCGGTAAACGTCTGCTGCAGAACATTTTAGGTCTGCATATCGTTGACCTGAGCGCAATTCAGGACGAATCCATTCTGGTGGCCAAAGACTTAACGCCGTCAGAAACCGCACAGCTGAACCTGAAAAAGGTGCTGGGCTTTATTACCGATTTAGGCGGGCGCACCTCGCACACCTCAATCATGGCGCGTTCCCTTGAGATCCCGGCAATTGTCGGAACCGGTAACGTCACCGCCACTATCAAAAATGGCGACTTCCTGATTCTGGATGGCGTTAACAACACCATTTACGTCAATCCTTCTGAAGCGATTCAGGAAGAGCTGAAAGCCGTACAGACACAGTATCTGTCTGAAAAACATGAATTAGCCAAGCTGAAAGATCTGCCGGCGGTGACGCTGGACGGTCATCAGGTAGAAGTGTGCGCTAACATCGGTACCGTGCGTGATATCGCCGGCGCTGAGCGCAACGGCGCTGAAGGCGTAGGCCTCTACCGTACTGAATTCCTGTTCATGGACCGTGATTCGCTGCCAAGCGAAGAAGAGCAGTTCCAGGCTTATAAAGCCGTCGCTGAAGCGATGGGTTCGCAGGCTGTAATCGTGCGTACCATGGACATTGGCGGCGACAAAGATCTGCCGTACATGAACCTGCCGAAAGAAGAGAACCCGTTCCTCGGCTGGCGCGCGATTCGTATCGCCATGGACCGCAAAGAGATCCTGCATGCCCAGCTGCGTGCCATCCTGCGTGCCTCATCATTCGGCAAACTGCGCATCATGTTCCCGATGATTATTTCGGTTGAAGAAGTGCGCAGCCTGAAAGCGGAACTGGAGCTGCTAAAAGCCCAGCTGCGCGAAGAAGGTAAAGCGTTTGATGAGAGCATTGAAGTCGGCATCATGGTGGAAACCCCAGCTTCTGCCGTCATCGCGCACCATCTGGCGAAGGAAGTCGACTTCTTCAGTATTGGGACCAACGACCTGACGCAGTATACTCTGGCGGTCGATCGTGGTAATGATTTGATCTCGCACCTGTACAACCCAATGACGCCATCAGTGCTGAATTTAATCAAGCAAGTCATTGATGCATCTCACGCTGAAGGCAAATGGACCGGCATGTGTGGTGAGCTGGCAGGTGATGAACGTGCTACACTACTGTTACTGGGAATGGGGCTGGACGAGTTCAGCATGAGTGCCATTTCTATCCCTGGCATCAAGAAAATCATTCGTAATACTAATTTCGAAGATGCGAAGGCATTGGCGGAGCAGGCACTGGCTCAACCGACAGCGGATGATTTGATGAATCTGGTTAACAAGTTCATCAAAGAAAAAACGCTCTGCTAATCTGCGAGATGCTGGCCCCAAATTACTGCTTAGGAGAAGATCATGGGTTTGTTTTCTAAACTTTTTGGCGAAAAAACAGATAGCGCTGGGACAATTGACATCGTAGCGCCTCTGTCAGGCGAAATCGTGAATATTGAAGACGTACCAGATGTGGTGTTTGCAGAAAAAATCGTGGGCGACGGTATTGCGATCAAACCGAGCGGCAACAAAATGGTCGCGCCTGTTGATGGCACTATCGGCAAGATTTTTGAAACCAACCACGCTTTTTCAATCGAGTCTGATAACGGCATTGAGCTGTTTGTCCACTTCGGCATCGATACGGTTGAACTGAAAGGTGAAGGCTTCAAACGCATCGCTGAAGAAGGCCAGAAGGTCAAAAAAGGCGACGTGGTCATCGAGTTCGATCTGCCGCTGCTGGAAGAGAAAGCAAAATCAACCCTGACACCGGTTGTCATCTCCAACATGGATGAAATCAAGGAATTGATCAAGCTGTCTGGCCAGGTGACCGTCGGCGAAACGCCGGTGATTCGCATCAAAAAGTAAGCGTCAATGATTAAACATAACGGCACCTTCGGGTGCCGTTATTGTTTCTGCCAGCCGGCAAGGCTCAGGGCTGCTGCCAGCGCGGTAAACGCAGCGTCAGCTCAAGCCCACCATCAGGACGGTTGATCGCTTTGACCTCGCCATGATGCGCCAGCACTACTTTGCGCACGATAGCCAACCCAAGGCCATAGCCTTTGCCCATCAGCGGCGAATTGACCCGCACAAACGGGTCAAAGATGCTGGATAACTTCTCTTCATCGACACCCGGCCCCTGATCCCGCACCCGAATCGCCAGCCACTGCTGTTCCACACTTAAGCGTACCTCAATCTGCTGACCGGGCAGCGAAAAGCGCAGCGCATTGCGCAGCACGTTCTCGACGCCACGCCGTATCAGCTCCGCATTACCGCGCACCGTGTAGTCGGCCTGTTGATCCACCAGAAACTCAACCCTGACGCCGGGGATCTGCGCTTCATAGCGGACATCGGTGACCACCGCCTCAAGTAATCCGGTCAGGTCAAAATATTGCTCATCCGGAATGCTTTCATGTTCGGCGCGCGACAGGGTTAACAATTCGCCGATCATTTTGTCCAGCCGGCGCGCCTCTTCATCAATCCGATCGAGTGAACTGCCGACGCTTTCCGGCGTCTGGCGCGCCAGTCCGGTGGCCAGCTGCAGCCGCGCCAGCGGGGAGCGCAGCTCATGGGAGATATCGTGCAGCAGCTCTTCGCGCGCCCGCACCAGCGTTTCCAGCCGTTCAACCATCGCGTCAAAGGCTTCCGCCACGTTGGAAATCTCATCGTGGCGTTTACGCATCATTGGAAACAGCCGCACGCTTAAATCGCCCTCGGCGACCCGGGAAAAGCCTTCGCGTAACTGACGCATCGGCCGAGTCAGATTCCAGGCCAGCAACAGGCTGAACAACAGGCCGACCGATCCGGCAAACACGAACATCGGCTCGGGAATATTGAGAAATTTGCGCGGCATCATGTTCATGCTGCTGTCTTCCCGCATGCCTTTAATGTTGTAGCGCAGCTCATACTCTTTGTTATCTGCGCCGCGCACCCAGCGCACAATCTGGTCGGGGATCCGGCCTTCAAACGGTGAATTTAGCCGCTCGGGCAGACTGGGCTGACCGGCCGGCCGCGCATGCTGTATCACGGTAAAAAACTGGCGATCGTTAGGCTCCCAGCCCGCCATCATATCCTCCAGCGCCGCCGGACCGCCCCGCTCCAGCACCGACACCGCAGAGGCCATTTGCAAATCGACGGTCCGCCGGATGGCGACGATTTCAGGCGGCTCATGGCGTTTACCGGAGAGCGAAAAGCCCAGCCAGAGTAACTGGCTCATGATGACGAACACTATCCAGAAGCCGATCAGAATCTTCCAGAACATCCGTCCACGGTAGCTTTGCTTCATCGAATACGGTAACCAATGCTGCGCACGGTTTCGATATTCACACTGTCAGCGGTTAAGGCGCTTAACTTCTGGCGGATATTACTGATGTGGACATCGACGCTGCGATCATAGGCTTCGCGAGGACGACCGAGCCCCTTTTCTGACAGCTCATCTTTCGATACCACCCGATCCGGCGCGCGCAGCAGCAGATCCAGCAGGTTAAATTCCGAGGCGGTCAGATCAAATGCTTTGCCCTGCCATTCGGTAATGCGGGTGGCAGGATTGAGCGTCAGCTCGCGCCAGCGCAGCGGCTCTTTGGTATCCGGCTGCGGCGCCTGCTCTTCAAACCGGCGCAGCACCGCACGCAGACGGGCCACCAGTTCACGTGGATAGCAGGGTTTTGGCATGTAATCATCCGCGCCCATCTCCAGTCCGATGACCCGATCAATATTGTCGCCTTTCGCGGTCAGCATAATCACCGGCAAACGGCTGTTCTGCCGCACCTGACGCAGCACATCAATACCGCTCATATCGGGCAGCATGATATCCAGAATCATTGCGGTGTATTGTCCGGACAGCGCCCCCTGAATCCCGGCGCTACCGGTTAACACCAGCTGCGCATCGAACCCTTCAGCGATCAGGTACTGGCTTAACATGGTGCCTAATTCAACATCATCATCAACAAGCAGGATTTTCATTTTTATCTCTCGTACAAAATTGCCGCTATTTTGTCCTGAGCCGCACCAGGGCGCAGCCTGATTTACGCGATCCTTACAGATTTAGCACTGCCGACGGCATAAGGCCACGCAAAAAAAAAGCCTGCGGGCAGCAATAACGCGCACGCAGGCCGGTTCAGGCGGAGATGAAGTTACTGATAGAGGCCGGTCGAGAGATAACGATCGCCGCGATCGCAGGCGATCGCCACCACTACGCTGCCGGGATGGGCAGCGGCGATCCGCAAGGCGCCCGCCACCGCGCCACCGGAGCTTACGCCGCAGAAAATCCCTTCACGTCGCGCCAGCGCGCGCATCGTCTCTTCCGCTTCCTGTTGTGACATATCAATCACGTCATCGACCAGATTGGGTCGGTAAATGCCCGGCAGATAGGCCAGCGGCCAGCGACGGATCCCCGGAATGCTGCTGCCCTCACTGGGCTGCAAACCGATCACCTGCACCCCGGTATTGTGCTCTTTCAGGTAACGCCCGACGCCGGTAATGGTACCGGTGGTGCCCATACTGGAGACAAAATGGGTCATCCGCTGGTTTGACTGCTGCCATAACTCGGGGCCGGTGGTCTGATAATGGCCCAGCGGATTATCCGGATTATTGAACTGGTCGAGTACCCGGCCTTCGCCACGCGCTGCCATCGCCTGCGCCAGGTCGCGGGCACCCTCCATTCCCTGATCGCGCGACACCAGCACCAGTTCCGCGCCGTAAGCGCGCATCGCATCCTGCCGCTCCTGACTCATGTTATCGGGCATCAGCAGACGCATCCGGTAGCCTTTCAGCGCGGCGATCATCGCCAGCGCAATGCCGGTATTGCCACTGGTGGCTTCAATCAGCTGATCGCCGGGAGTGATTTCGCCGCGCAACTCTGCCTGATGGATCATCGACCAGGCCGCGCGATCCTTGACCGAACCCGCCGGATTATTGCCTTCCAGCTTGAGCCACACCTCACTGCCGTTGGCGGGCGTCAGGCGCTGCAGCTTAATCAGCGGGGTATTGCCGATGGTATCTTCGAGAGTCGTCACGGTGTCGTTCCTGGCGTAGTGCAAAAGAAAAATGGCAAAAAAAAGGCGGGAGTCACACTCCCGCCCGGTGTTGATGAGAAAATATCAGGCGCTCTGCGCAAAGGCAACTGCGCGCAGCGGGGTGTCGCCCTGATAGAGACGCGCCTGCTGCAGGCCGACAAACAGGCGTTCGCCGCGAATCGGTGCGGTCTGCTCGCCTTCAAACACCAGCGAGAACGGCTCGCTCTGCCAGCCGGCAGGCTGCACCACCAGCTGCCAGAAATGTCCGCGCGGACTGATCTCCAGCACCTGAACCGGCAGCGGCGTTTCCAGGCTGCTTCGGCGCGAAACATCAATCTCCCACGGGCGCAGGAACAGTTCCACCGCGCCCTGATGCGCCGAGGTGTAGCCCAGCGGCCAGTGATGTGCACCTACATGGAACTGTGAACCCTGGATTTCGCCGTCAAAGCGGTTTACTTCACCAAGGAACTCCAGCACGAAGCGGGTCGCCGGATCGCGCCAGACGTCATCTGGCGTACCAACCTGTTCGATATTGCCCTGACTCATTACCACAACGCGATCGGCCACTTCCATCGCCTCTTCCTGGTCGTGGGTGACGAATACGCTGGTAAACTTCAGCTCTTCATGCAGCTGACGCAGCCAGCGGCGCAGCTCTTTACGCACCTGCGCATCCAGCGCGCCAAACGGCTCATCCAGCAGCAGGATTTGCGGTTCAACCGCTAAAGCACGCGCCAGCGCCACACGCTGTTTCTGTCCGCCCGACAGCTGCGCCGGAAAACGATTCGCCAGGTGCGCCAGCTGCACCATCTCCAGCAGGCGGGTCACGCGCTGTTTAATTTCCGCCGTGGACGGACGCTCACGACGCGGCAGCACCGTCAGGCCAAAGGCGATGTTGTCGAATACCGTCATATGACGGAACAGCGCATAGTGCTGAAACACAAACCCTACCTGACGGTCGCGGGCGTGCAGGCGACTGACGTCATGGTTATGAAACCGAATCTGACCGCTGTTCTGATGCTCCAGTCCGGCAATAATACGCAGCAGCGTGGTTTTTCCCGAGCCAGACGGGCCCAGCAGCGCCACCATTTCGCCCGAGGCAATATCAAGAGAGATATCGTTCAGCACCGACGTGCGACCAAAGGATTTGTTGATCTTGTTAATCTCAATGCTCATGATTTCCCTCCTGTTGCAAGCGGTTGTGCTGATGCGCTAAGCGCCATTGCACAATGCTCTTCAGAAACAGCGTGACAATTGCCATCAGCGTCAACAGCGCAGCGGCGGTAAACGCGCCAACGGTGTTGTAATCCTGATGCAGTAATTCAACCTGAAGCGGTAAGGTATAGGTCTCACCGCGAATCGATCCCGATACCACCGAGACCGCACCAAATTCACCAATCGCGCGGGCGTTGGTCAGCACCACGCCGTACAGCAGCGCCCAGCGGATATTCGGCAGCGTGACCCGACGGAACATCTGCCAGCCAGAAGCGCCCAGCAGAACCGCCGCTTCATCTTCGTGACTGCCCTGGCTCAGCATCACCGGCACCAGTTCACGGACGACAAACGGACAGGTAACAAACACCGTCGCCAGCACCATGCCGGGCCAGGCAAACATAATCTGGATGTTATGTGCATCCAGCCAGCCGCCAGCCGGGCCGTTAACGCCCCAGAACAGCAGATACATCAGACCGGCCACCACCGGCGAGACGGCAAACGGAATATCAAACAGCGTCAGCAGCAGCTGTCGTCCCGGGAAGGTAAAACGCGTCACCAGCCAGGCGAGCAGCGTACCGAACACCAGGTTGACCGGCACAGTGATCAGCGCGACCAGCACCGTCAGCCAGATCGCATGCAGCATGTCGCCATCCGCCAGATTGCCGAGCGCCACGCCTAATCCCTGGTTCAGTGCTTCCCAGAAGATCGAGGCCATCGGCACCACCAGCAGCAGGACCGACACCAGCGCCCCGATACCAATCAGCAGCCATTTGCCCCAGTTTACCGGCTGGCGGGCAGCATGATTAAGTTGCGAAACCTCTGCCATTAGTGGCCTCCCAGACGACGGCCAAAGCGGCTCTGTAATGTGTTAATCGCGAACAACAGAATCAACGAGGCGGCCAGAATCACCGAGGCGATAGCGCTGGCAGCCGGATAATCAAACTCCTGCAGCCGGACGAAAATCATCAGTGAAGTCACTTCGGTTTTCCAGGCGATGTTGCCGGCAATGAAGATCACCGCACCAAACTCACCCAGGCTGCGGGTAAACGACAAGGCGGTGCCTGCCAGCAGCGCGGGCGCGACTTCCGGCAGCACCACGCGGCGGAAACTCTGCCAAGGCGTGGCACCCAGCGTTTCGGCGGCTTCTTCATACTCCGGGCCTAACTCCTCCAGCACCGGCTGTACGGTTCGCACCACAAACGGGATACTGGTGAACGCCATCGCGATGGCAATGCCGATCCAGGTGTAGGAAATTTTGATATCAAAATGGGCAAACCACTGTCCATACCAGCCGTTGACTGAAAACAGACCGGCCAGCGTCAAGCCCGCCACGGCCGTCGGCAGGGCGAACGGCAGATCCATCAGGCCATCCAGCAATGTACGACCAGGAAAACGGTAACGGGTAAGGATCCACGCCATCAGCATGCCGAACACCGCGTTAAACAGCGAAGCCACGCCCGCAGAGAGCAGCGTCACCTTATAGGCGGCAATCAGCTGCGGATTGGTGATCACATCCCAGTACTGTTGCAGCGTCATCTGCGACAGCTGCATGAGCACTGCACTGATTGGCAGCAGCAGAATTAAACAGGTAAACAGCAGACTGGTGCCAAGGCTGATACCAAAGCCGGGCAATACGCGTTTCTGGCTGGCTGCAAACATTATCCACGCCCCGCCGCTAACAATTTGTCGAGCTCACCGCCGCTGACGAAATGGGTCTGCATCACTTTATCCCAGCCGCCAAAGGCGTCTTCAACCCGGAACAGCGTGGTTTGCGGGAAGCGATCTTTCTGCTCCGCCATCAGTTGCGGATTATTCACCCGGTAGTAGTAATGGGTAATGATCGCCTGAGCAGCCGGGGTATAGAGATAATTGAGGTAAGCGCTGGCCGCGTCAGTGGTGTTGTTGTGGGCGACATTTTTATCCACCCACGCCACCGGAAACTCCGCCAGAATGTCGGTCTTTGGCACCACCACTTCATACTGGTCTTTACCGTACTGATTGCGGATGTTGTTAACTTCCGACTCAAAGCTGATTAGCACATCGCCGAGGCCACGCTCAGCAAAGGTGGTAGTTGCGCCGCGGCCGCCGGTATCGAACACTTCAACATTTTTCAAAAACCGGGTCATAAAGGCGCGGGTTTTGGCCTGATCGCCGCCATCGGCTTTGTCCGCAGCGCCCCAGGCAGCCAGATAAGTGTAACGGCCATTACCGGAGGTTTTTGGATTGGGGAAAATCAGCTTCACGTCGTTGCGGGCCAGATCTGACCAGTCATGAATCTGCTTTGGATTGCCCTTACGCACCAGGAACGCCATGGTGGAGTAAAACGGCGAACTGTTGTTAGGCAGTCGGTTTTTCCAGTCCGCCGCAATCAGGTTGCCTTTATCATGCAGCACCTGCACGTCAGTCACCTGATTGTAGGTGACCACATCCGCGCGCAGCCCCTGCAGAATCGCCAGTGCCTGCTTCGAAGAGCCGGCATGTGACATCTTAATGGTCAGGGGATCGGCCGGATGGCTGGCATCCCACTGTTTAATAAACGGTGCATTCAGGGCAACAAACAGCTCACGCGACACATCGTAGGAGCTATTAAGTAATTCAGTAGCATGGACTGCGCCGGCCACGCTCAGCGACAAGGCGATACCGCTCACGATTTTTTTCATCGCTTGTAATGTCATTTGGCACCCTGAAAAAGTTTGATGCGGATCTCACCCGCTGAGGCACCAGTTTATTTATAACTGTGTGAAAACCAGTAACGGTTTTATATATCGTTTGATGATTTCAAAGTCGAAAAAAGCATAAGACGGCGGCGAAGTTTATGCTGTTTTCAGCAAAAGACGAGGCGGACGGCAGGTCGCGTCCGCTGCGTGATTGAGAGAGACGTACGGGACAACGGCGGGCTTGCCGGACAGCCCGCCGCACGCGCCGCTGACAGTCTTAACGCTGCCAGACTATCTTGCTGATTTTCCAGTTTTTCAGCGTGTCGTCAGAAGGCATTAACCCTTCCGGACCGTGCCAGTCGCCGTGGTAAACGTAAGTCAGATGCTGACTGCCGGGCACGCGGCAGGCGACGTCGCGGGTATCGGTTCCGCTGGCCAGCGCGCAGTTATCGAAGGCTTTCGTGAATTTATTGCTGAACAGATCGCCAACTTTGCTGCCGTCAGCGCTGACAATATTGCTGTCCATCACTTCAATGCGTTCTGGCTGTGACTGACCGTACACCACCACTTTAACCTCGCCATCCTTCAGCGCCTGCCAGAAAGAAACCACCTGGCCGTTCTGACTGCGCATCCCCTGACGCAGGCTATAGTCGCCGTTCAGTCCGTCATTAATGGCGCTTTCGCTCATGGCAGTTGAGGCGCTTAAGCCGCCCACGCCCTGCTCGGTCACGGTCAGCGAAGAACCAAACCAGTTCCACGGCAGCGTTGATGACCAGTGATAACTCAGCGGATTCCACCAGCTTACCTGCTGGCTGCTGTCAGCGCCGGAACCGGCGTTGCTGGCGCAGCCGCTCAACACAACGGCGGCCATCAGTAGCGTGGAACGAACAGCTTTCATGAAAACTCCTGTTAATGCGATGCCGGAAAGGCGGAACTGATTGGAGTCGCAAAGCGGCAAAAAGTTTATTTAAGATGGTGTTCGGGCAGAAAGCAGTCGCGCAGACGCCGGTTACTTTGCAGCCAGATCAACGCCAGCAGGTCAAACAGCGTCAGTAACAGCGGCAGCGGCGAGCTGAGCAGATCGCCCTGAATAAACTGCACGCCCTGCCAGAGTAAATTCACCAGCAGTGAAAGCGCCAGCACGCTGCGCCAGTGTTGCCACAGACGCGGCCAGCGCGTCCGGTAGCCGGTCAGCAGCAGCCCCGCCAGCGCCGGTAACCCGAGCGCGAGACCGATCCAGAACGCCTGCTGGTCAGGATAGAACAGCGCGAGCAGATCGTTGCCCTGCTGACGTGAAGCCCCGGCCATCACCAGCAGCAGCCAGGTGCGTGCCTGTAGCAGCAGGATCAACCAAAAAAGAAATGGCAGCCGCAGCTGCCCTTTGCCATCATATTCATCCGGCAGATAGTCGGGTGACGGATTAATATTCACGATCTTCAATCAGACGCTTGCCGTACAGCAGCGCATCAACCGGCTCGTAATCGAGCTTCTCGTAAAACGCTACCACCTGATCGTTCTCTTCCCGGATCATCAGATGCAGTTTCGGACAGCCGCGGGCAATCAGCTTCTTCTCCAGCCGGTTCATCAGGGCATTGGCAAAGCCGCGGCCCTGATAATCTGGATGGACCGCCAGATAGTAAGCGGCACCGCGGTGGCCATCGTAGCCCCCCATCAGCGTGCCCACTACCACACCGCCCACTTCAGCGACCAGAAAAAGATCGGGGTCGTGATGCATCTTACGTTCGATATCCAGCTCCGGATCGTTCCATGGCCGTAACAAATCGCAACGTTCCCATAAGGTGATCACTTCTTCAAAATCTTCCTGGCGGAAGGCGCGGATTTCCATCTTCTTTACCTGCAACTAACCACAATTTGCTGATTATCACGCATTCTTCGACACACGCAACCCTCGCCACGCTGGCGACAAACAAAAAACGCAAATTTTCTGTTCGCGGACTGAAATACAAAGTAATGCCCTGAAATGTTTCAGAGATCGCAGCCGGCATAGCGTTACGCTATAACATCGGCAACATTCTTCTGAACGGACCCGCACATGCATTTGCTTAAACGTTTGATCCACCGTCGCCAGTTACTGCTTTCCGGGCTGGCGCTGGCCATTTTATCGCCGCGTGCCGTTCAGGCCAAAGAGGCGTCTGCTGGGCTGCAGAACAGTACGCGTCATCCGCGCCCTGCTCCACCAGCCAAAAATGGCAAGCACATCGTCATGCTTGATCCCGGCCACGGCGGCGTTGACTCTGGCGCGGTGGGCGAAGAGGGATCGGAAGAGAAGCACATCGTGCTGGAGATCGCCGGCAATGTGCAGCGTCAGTTACAGAGCCATCCGCGCATTGAAGTACGGCTGACGCGCGACAGCGACCATTTCATTCCGCTGTATCAGCGGGTCGAGATTGCCCATCAGCACGGCGCGCATCTGTTTATGTCGATCCATGCCGATGGGTTCACCAGCCCGGACGCTAATGGCGCTTCGGTGTTTGCGCTCTCCAATCGCGGCGCCAGCAGTTCAATGGCACGCTATCTGTCGCAGCGGGAAAACGATGCCGACAAACTGGGCGGCGTGAAGGTGCAGCAACAGGATCACTATCTGCAGCAAATTCTGTTCGATCTGGTGCAGACCGACACCATCAAAAACAGCCTGACGCTCGGTAAGCACGTGCTGGACCAGATCCGGCCGGTGCACCATCTGCACAGCCAGCACACCGAACAGGCGGCGTTTGCGGTACTGAAGTCGCCGTCGATTCCTTCGGTGCTGGTCGAAACCTCGTTTATTACCAATCCGCGTGAAGAACAGTTGCTCGGCACCAGCGCGTTCCGCCAGAAGATTGCCGCTGCCATTGCCAGCGGTATCGTCAACTACTTCGATGAATTCGATCGCCACAACGCCTGATTGTGGCCAGCTGTTCAGCGCACTAACACCGCCGCAGCCATGCAAGACGCCAGATTTTGCGTATAATCGCGGCAGACTTTGACCAACAATAAGCGAAGAGATGGCTGATATTTCCCGCGTAAAAGCATTCCTGCTATCCCTGCAGGATGAGATTTGTAGCCGCCTGGCGGCAGAAGATGGCGGCGCACAGTTTGCCGAAGATAGCTGGCAGCGTCCCGGCGGCGGCGGCGGGCAGAGCCGTGTGCTGCGCAACGGGGCGGTATTTGAACAGGCGGGCGTCAACTTTTCGCATGTGCATGGCGATCAAATGCCGGCCTCGGCAACCGCGCACCGGCCAGAGCTGGCGGGTCGCAGCTTTGAAGCGATGGGCGTCTCGCTGGTGATTCACCCACATAATCCTTACGTGCCCACCAGCCATGCTAACGTCCGTTTCTTTATTGCTGAGAAACCGGGAGCCGATCCGGTGTGGTGGTTTGGCGGCGGTTTTGACCTGACGCCGTTTTACGGCTTTGAAGAGGATGCGCTGCACTGGCATCAGACCGCCTTCGATATTTGCCAGCCGTTTGGCGACGATATCTATCCACGTTATAAAAAGTGGTGCGACGACTACTTCTATCTCAAACATCGCGATGAGCAGCGCGGCATTGGCGGCCTGTTTTTTGACGATCTTAATACCCCTGACTTTGAGCACTGCTTCAGCTTTATGCAGGCGGTGGGCCGCGGCTTTATTGATGCCTATCTACCGATTGTGGCACGACGTAAAGATCATCCGTGGGGCGACCGTGAACGACAGTTCCAGCTCTATCGTCGCGGCCGCTATGTGGAGTTCAATCTGGTGTGGGATCGCGGCACGCTGTTTGGTCTGCAGACCGGCGGCCGTACCGAATCGATCCTGATGTCGATGCCGCCGCTGGTGCGCTGGGAATATGCTTACCAGCCGGCTAAGGATTCGCCTGAAGCCGCGCTCTACCGCGATTTCCTGCCGGTAAAGAACTGGCTGAATCTTCCCGCCTGATCGCATGACTCCGCAGCGCGGCCTGCGCTGCGGTTAAATCACCGTTGCAGCGTTGAATACGCTGTTTTACCGCGACCAACAATAAAGCCATCCTGTTACCGGTTCTCCTGTCCGAATAAAACCAAAATAGCCTTCACTTCCGTTTGATGCTCATCCGTTTGCGCTTCTCGTTTGATTGATATAATAAAAGCCCCGCGACAAGGATAACGGCAATGGCCCTTTTTATTGATCCAGATGAAACACTTAAATCACTTAGCTTTACTGACGTTGCTGAGCAACTCAATATTGCATTAAAAAGTGGTTTTAAACCCAACCTGACCCCGTGGCTGGGTAAAAATATTCTCTTCGACGATATCGTTGCTAAAAGAGATCACAGTAACGACCATTATGAAGATCAATGTTCAGCAAAATATTACTATGACATTTTCAATACGATTAAATCGTCTCTGGGCGAAGCAAACAGAATCGTTGAAGTCGGGGTATTCATGGGCGGAAGTACCTCAATTTTAGCGGGGTGTGCCCATTATCTGGGTATTGAACTCGACTTAATCGATATCAACCGTAATTTTTTACAGTTTGCCCACGAGCGCGCCAGAAGAAGCTACCCTGAAGCCGTTGAAAGCCGGGTCAGAATGTTTCACGGTACGCTGCCGGAATATGTCAGAGATGTGCTGATGGGCGAAGAGAATGTCAAAATCATTATTCATCATGATGGTTCACACTCGTTTGAACAGGTGATTCGTGATCTCGGCAGCCTCTATTATTTAAAAGATAAACTGCACAGCATCCTGATTCAGGATACCCATTTGCGCGGCGTACCTAAGTATTTTAATTTTGTTGATGCGGCAGTGTATTCCATTTTCGGACGGGATGTCACCTACGCGCCTATCGGCAGCGTTTATAATGACAGCCGACTTTGCGAACCTAATAAATGGCAAGGTAATTACTTCATGCCCGGCGAGCCTGAAGGAATGTATATTCCACTGAGCCATAACAAGTTTCACTATCCTCATCCAAAAATCGGGTTCTCAGAATTTTTTGAAAGTGTTTAACTGCGCTCCGATTCAATAAGTTTCCCTGGCAGCCCGTATTCATCCTGATGATATAACACGCCACTCAACGGTTATCGGCTATTCCCCTCCGGGGAAGAGGCCGATTTCCCGCCGTCTTTCCACAACGCACTTACTCTGCACTCACCACATCAAAACCCCGGTCCCGATTACAGATCAACTTAGCGGACCAGCCGCTGCTGTCGCCCTTCGCCGACGCTTCCTTTATTGCCGCCTGACTGACGGCAATGCTTACGCGTGCCACTCCCGCCTCAACCGTCGTGCGCCACCCGCTGACGCTGCCAGTGTCGCTGATACGGCACG
Organism: Pantoea sp. PGP6; assembly: GCF_053474785.1. Classification (NCBI taxonomy): domain Bacteria; kingdom Pseudomonadati; phylum Pseudomonadota; class Gammaproteobacteria; order Enterobacterales; family Erwiniaceae; genus Pantoea; species Pantoea sp. PGP6. The sequence continues at coordinate 1,279,733 of NZ_JBQBMA010000001.1, read as the reverse complement.
GATTGCTACAGTGTTGCCTGCGTCATTTATCCTGGCTGCTATGCTTAGAGGTGGAATATGGCGCACCCCACGGTTAACACCGCATGACGGCTCCTTCGCACCGCCTCGCAGCGCAACAATCAGAGAAACCGCATTTTCATCGGAAAGTGTCTGTTGCAATGTTATGGGTTCGCGTTCCCGGTAGCAGAGCACGCCACAGATTGGCTACGAGGCCTGAGGTGCTCCCTTTTCGCTTTCATGTTTTCTTTTCAAGGAGTTTAGAAATGAACCAGCTAGAAGCCCTAAAACAGTTCACCACCGTGGTGGCGGACAGTGGTGATATCGAATCAATTCGCAATTACCATCCGGAAGACGCCACCACCAACCCGTCACTGATCCTCAAAGCCTCCAGTCTTGATGCCTATAAACACCTGATTGATGATGCGATCGACTACGCCAAAAAACAGGGCGGCAGCAAAGAGACGCAGATCATCAACGCCAGCGACAAAGTGGCGATTAACCTCGGTATGGAGATTCTGAAAAGCGTACCGGGCCGTGTCTCGACCGAAGTGGATGCGCGCCTCTCTTTCGATCGTGGCATGTGTGTGACTAAAGCAGAGAAACTGGTTCGCCTGTACGAAGAGCATGGTATCGACCGCTCACGTATTCTGATCAAGCTGGCCTCAACCTGGGAAGGCATCCGCGCGGCAGAAGAGCTGGAGAAAAATGGCATCAACTGTAACCTGACGCTGCTGTTCTCCTTTGCCCAGGCGCGAGCCTGTGCCGAGGCGGGCGTGTTCCTGATCTCGCCATTTGTTGGCCGTATTTATGACTGGTACAACAGCCGCAAACCGATGGACCCTTATGTGGTCGATGAAGATCCGGGCGTGAAATCCGTTCGTCGCATCTACGACTACTACAAAAAGCATCGCTACAGCACCATCATCATGGGTGCCAGCTTCCGTAAAGTGGAGCAGATTGTGGCACTGGCCGGCTGCGACCGTCTGACCATTTCGCCTAACCTGCTGGAAGAGTTACAGAACAGCGATGCGCCGCTGGAACGTAAACTGGAGCCATCAACCGAAGGCTTCCATCAGCCGTCGCCGCTCTCTGAAGCTGAGTTCCGCTGGGAGCATAACCAGGATCCGATGGCGGTGGAAAAACTCTCTGACGGTATCCGTCAGTTCGCGGTTGACCAGCAGAAGCTGGAAGATGTGCTCGCCGCACGCCTGTAGTGTTCATTTTTAGTCGGGCGGGAATTTCCCGCCCTGATTCTTAACAAGGGAGAACTTTATGTCCTCACGCAGAGAGTTGGCAAACGCGATTCGTGCACTGAGTATGGATGCGGTACAGAAAGCAAACTCAGGTCACCCGGGTGCGCCAATGGGCATGGCAGATATCGCTGAAGTCTTATGGCGCGACTTCCTCAAACACAATCCGACCAATCCCGCCTGGCTCGACCGCGACCGGTTTATTCTCTCCAACGGTCACGGCTCAATGCTGCTTTACAGCCTGCTGCACCTGACCGGTTATGATCTGCCGATTGAAGAGCTCAAGAATTTCCGTCAGCTGCATTCAAAAACCCCGGGCCACCCGGAGATCGGCTACACCCCTGGCGTTGAAACCACCACCGGCCCGCTGGGTCAGGGACTGGCGAATGCTGTCGGCTTAGCCATTGCCGAACGCACCCTGGCGGCGCAGTTTAACCGCCCGGATCACGACATCGTTGACCACTTCACCTATGTCTTCATGGGCGATGGCTGTCTGATGGAAGGGATCTCGCACGAAGTCTGTTCGCTGGCCGGTACGTTGGGCCTCGGCAAACTGATCGGCTTCTACGACCACAATGGTATTTCGATTGATGGCGAGACCGAAGGCTGGTTTACCGACGACACCCATAAACGCTTTGAATCCTACAACTGGCATGTGATTGGCGACATTGACGGACACGATCCGGAAGCAGTCAGCCAGGCGATCAAAGAAGCGCAGAGCGTGACTGACAAGCCGTCACTGATTATCTGCCGCACTATTATCGGTTTCGGTTCGCCGAACAAAGCCGGTAAAGAAGAGTCACACGGTGCGGCGCTGGGTGAGGAAGAAGTGGCGCTGACGCGTAAGCAGCTCGGCTGGAACTATCCGCCGTTTGAAATTCCGGCAGAGATCTACCAGCAGTGGGATGCCAAAGCCGCCGGTGCGGAACGCGAAAAAGCCTGGGATGCTAAATTTGCCGCCTATAAGCAGGCCCATCCTGAGCTGGCTCTGGAATATGAGCGCCGGATGAATGGCGAAATGCCGTCTACCTGGGAAGCGGAAGCCACCAAATTCATCAACGATCTGCAGGCCAATCCACAGAAAATTGCCAGCCGTAAAGCGTCGCAAAACTCGCTGGAAGCCTACGGTAAATTACTGCCCGAGTTCCTCGGCGGATCGGCTGACCTGGCCCCGAGTAACCTCACCATCTGGTCAGGCTCGAAGTCGATTAAAGACGATCCGGCCGGTAACTACATCCACTACGGCGTGCGTGAATTCGGCATGACAGCGATTGGTAACGGTATCGCTCACCATGGTGGCTTCGTGCCTTACACCGCGACCTTCCTGATGTTCGTTGAGTACGCGCGTAATGCGGCGCGTATGGCGGCACTGATGAAAGCGCGGCAGATTCTGGTCTATACCCATGACTCGATTGGTCTGGGTGAAGATGGCCCGACGCACCAGCCGGTTGAGCAGATCGCCAGCCTGCGCCTGACGCCGAACATGAGCGTCTGGCGTCCGTGCGATCAGGTTGAGACGGCGGTGGCATGGAAAGCGGCGGTAGAACGCCATCACGGCCCGACGGCGCTGATCCTGTCACGTCAGAACCTGCTGCAACCGGAGCGCACGCCAGAGCAGATTGAGAACATCAAGCGCGGCGGTTATGTGCTGAAAGACTGCGACGGTACGCCAGAAGTGATTCTGATCGCGACCGGTTCAGAGATTGAGATCACCCTTGGCGCCGCGGAGAAACTGACCACCGGTGGCCATAAAGTCCGGGTGGTTTCTCTGCCATCTACTGACCTGTTTGATGCACAGGATGCCGCTTACCGTGAATCGGTACTGCCGAGCGGCGTGAAAGCGCGCGTGGCGGTTGAAGCCGGTATCGCTGATTACTGGTTCAAGTATGTCGGACTGGATGGTGCGATTGTCGGGATGACCACCTTTGGCGAATCAGCGCCGGCCGGTAAGTTGTTCCCTGAGTTTGGCTTCACGATTGAAAACATCGTCAGCCACGCTGAAGCATTACTCAAGCCAGTTTAATGGTTTTGCCCTTCCCGGCCGATCGGGAAGGGCCATTTCTGCTCATAGCCTGAAACAGAAAAAAATCTGCTTACCCCTCTTCCCGCCTCGCGCAAACTGATTACTATAGACTCGTCCTATTTTACGCTGCCTGTCCGCTGGCCGCCCGCCTCTTCCTGTCTGATGGAATGTTGCGGTTTGCTGTCGGCGACTTCCTGAAGTATTAAGGCAGCCATTTTCCGCCGATTTAATAGCGAAGCCCTCTCCGTTGAACATGCGCACATCATATTTACTGGCCTTAATGGTTTCTCTGCTTCCATTAAAAAGCATGGCGCAGGTCGCGCCCGATCCATTGCTGGCGTCACAGATTGTCGATCGCTATGCGGAACATATCTTTTACGGCAGCGGCGCGACCGGCATGGCGCTGGTGGCCATTGATGGTAATCAGCGGGTGTTCGCCAGCTTTGGTGAAACCCGGCCAGGCAACAATGTGCGTCCGCAAAAAGATTCGCTGATTCGCATCGCCTCACTCAGTAAGCTCATGACCAGCGAAGTGATGGTAAAGCTGGCGGAGCGCGGCCAGATCCGCCTCGACGATCCGCTCAGTAAATATGCGCCGCCGGGCGCGCGGGTACCGGGCTACAACGGCCAGCCGATTCGTCTGATTAACCTGTCGACTCATACCAGCGGTCTGCCGCGTGAGCAGCCCGGCGGTAAACCTCATCGTCCGGTCTTTGTCTGGCCCACACGCGCTGAGCGCTGGGACTGGCTCTCTGGTGCCACGCTTAAATCAGCACCGGGCAGCGATGCCGCCTATTCCAACCTGGGATACGATCTGCTGAGCGATGCGTTGTCGCGGGCAGCGGGTACGCCTTATCCGGCGCTGTTTCAGCAACTGATTACCCGACCGCTCGGCATGAAAGACACCACGTTTACCCCGTCGCCAGAGCAGTGCAGCCGGTTAATGGTGGCCGAGAAAGGCGCCAGCCCTTGTAACAATACGCTGGCCGCGATTGGCAGCGGCGGCGTCTACTCCACGCCGGATGATATGGGTCGCTGGATGCAGCAGTTCCTTAATTCATCGGTCAACCAGCGCACGCCGCAGATCGATCGGCTGCAGACGCTGATCTATCGCCGCGAGCAGTTGCATAAAGTTGAAGGCATGGATGTGCCGGGTAAAGCCGACGCGCTGGGAATGGGCTGGGTCTATATGGGACCAAAATCCGGACGTCCTGGCATCATTCAGAAAACCGGCGGTGGCGGCGGCTTCATTACCTATATGGCGATGGTGCCGCAGCATAATGTGGGAGTGTTTGTGGTCGTCACCCGCTCACCGCTCACCCGCTTTACACCGATGAGCGATGGCGTGAACAACATGCTGGCTGAACTGGTCGGTAACCAGCTGGGATCACCGATGATGGTGCAGGCGATTCGTTAACGTTGCTGCACCGTACTGGCGGACTGGCTTACCCACAGGGTGGGCCAGTCATCGCTGCTGTGCCAGGCGTCACAGGTCGATTCTTCAGCATACTCCGCCAGCACAAAACGCGTGCCGTCAAACTGCCAGCGTGTCGCTCTGCCGCAGTCGCCTAATCCGCGTCCTTTGCCAAAGGTATAGAGCTGGCCGGTAGCCGCATCGTAATCCGCATTGATCAACTCAAGCTGGCGTTCGCTGGTACCCGGTGGCGTAAATGGCAGGGTCAGCGTCACCCCTCTCGCCACGTAAGGCTGACTGCGCGTCACTTCAAACGCCAGATCGATCACGTTGTAAGCGCCCATTTCGCAACTCACCAGCAGCAGCGCTTTCTGATCGGTCAGCGGCGCCACGCTCACTTCGCGCCGCATCGGGTCCAGCGAACAGGAGTCGGTATTGATGCGCCAGGTGCCGTAATCGATCAGTCCGCTGGTCTCTTCGCGGGTCAGCGCAGCAGGCTGAGGCGGCGCGGGCGGTAATGGCGGCAGAGTCGGTGACGGCGGCACATCCCAGCTGGCCCGGTCGCCGCGCTTAACCCAGGCACTCATGCCATTCACCCTGCCCTGCACATCATCCATCAGCAGCAGTGCCGCTTTCATGCCGCGCAGCGAGATCAGGGCATTGGGATCGTAGGTGAGCTGCACGGTTTTTGCGTCCAGTACCAAATCAAGGAATTCATCGATGGCGATGGCGTTGCTGGTGGCGAGATGATGGGGTTCTACCGTCCAGTGTTTCAGATCGGGTTTGAGGCGACGCTGGTCGAGCAACAGATTATCCTGCAGCGGCCCGCCCTTCAGCTCACCGCTGTAGGCGCTGCCATAGTCGATACGCAGCAGCGGGCGGTCATTGACCCCCGCATGACGCGAAATCGTCATTACTAATCCTTTGTCGCCCGGAATATTGCGTGCCACGCAGAATGCCGCGTTGTTACAGGTCATTTGCCAGTCGTTAAACGACTTCTGCAACGGTTCGGCCTGCACAGAGGCAACCAACAGCGAAGACGACAGCCACAGCGATTTCATCCAATACGACATTAAGAAAATCGATCCCCGAATACTCAGAGTGGAGATGATAGCGCATCAACGGGCCCGACGGCGGCCGCATTCTGTGAACCCGTCCAGAAAGCGCGATTAACTGCTTAAAAAGCAGCCATGGTTCAGTGAAAAGTAACGCATCAGCCACCGCTACTCAGGATAAAATCGGATCGGTTCGCTGCGCGCGTTACGGCTTTAACCAGCCCGCTAACTGCGCATGCTGTAACAACATCACGGTTTTACCGTCGCAGATGCGGCCATCTTTGACCATCGCCAGCGCCTCAGGAAAAGCGATCTCCAGCACCTCGATCGATTCATCCTCAACCCCGCCGCCCGCATTGTCGCGCAGCGATTCATTATACTCAGCAGCGAAAAAGTGGATAAGCTCGGTCACTCCGCCCGGCGACATGTAGCAGGCATAGAGTTTTTCTACCTCGCCTACCGCATAACCGGTCTCTTCAATCGCCTCTTTGCGAATGCAATCTTCGGGTGAATCGTCGTCGAGTAAGCCAGCGCAGGCTTCGATCAGCATGCCGCTGTGGTTACCGTTGACGTAGGTGGCGATGCGGAACTGACGCGTCAGCACCACGTTGTTCTTTTCGCGGTTATACAGCAGGATAGTCGCCCCGTTGCCGCGATCGTAGACTTCGCGTTTGTGGCGAATCACTTTGTCACGCCGGTCGGTGATTTCATAGGTGAAGTTGCGTAGCACAAACCAGTTATCAGACAGCAACTTATCTTTGATGACATTGATCTTAAACGACATGCGCGCTCCGCTACAGCATAAAGGGAGTCTGCCATCATAGGATGAAGCCGCCGGGAAAACTATCTGAATTCGCCTGCCGCCGCGCTGGATAAACGGCAATAAAAAGCCAGCCCGCAGGCTGGCTTATTCACGACGCGCTGAGATTAGTGCGAGCTTTCATCTGCCAGTCGGGCTGGCTTCGGCTCTTCTTCATGGTGATCGTGTTCGGTTTCCGCAATAGCGCTGACGCGCTTACGGACCCCAAACCAGCCCAGCACCAGAATCACCGCAATCAGCGGGATTGAGGCGATAGTGTAGGTGCCGTTCGGATAATCAAACGCCATCAACACCAGCACGCTGAACAGGAACAGCAGCGTCAGCCACGAGGTAAACGGCGCGCCTGGCAGCTTAAAGCTGACGTCATCCGCTTTGCCTTCTTTGATCGCCTTACGTAGGCGCAGCTGGCATACCACAATAAATGCCCAGGAAGAGATAATTCCCAGCGAAGCGACGTTCAGGACAATCTCGAATACCTGCGAAGGCACATAGTAGTTAAGCACCACGCCAATCACGTAGACGCCGATGGTGACCAGAATACCGGCATAAGGCACCTGCTGACCGTTCATCTTTGACATGAATTTTGGTGCCGATCCGCCCATCGACATGGAACGCAGAATACGTCCGGTCGAGTAAAGGCCGGAGTTCAGGCTGGAGAGCGCCGCGCTCAGTACCACGATATTCATGATGCTGCCAATGTAAGGCACGCCCAGCTTCGAGAAGAAGGTCACAAACGGACTCTGACCTGCCTGATAGGCATTCCACGGCAGCAGCATCACCAGCAGCACCACCGACCCGACATAGAACAGGCCGATACGCCAGATCACGCTATTGATCGCTTTTGGCAGCATGGTTTTCGGGTCTTTACATTCGCCGGCCGCAGTGCCGACCAGCTCAATCGAGGCGAAGGCAAATACCACCCCCTGAATCAGTACCAGCGCCGGCAGTAAGCCATGCGGGAACAGGCCGCCGTTGTCACTAATCAGATGGAAACCGGTACTGTTGCCATCCAGCGGTTTGCCGGTGCCGAGGAACACCACGCCCACCACCAGAAACAGCACAATCGCCAGCACTTTGACCAGCGCGAACCAGAACTCCATCTCGGCGAACCACTTCACGCCAATCATGTTCATGGTGCCTACGATGGCCAGCGCGCCAAGCGCGAAGACCCACTGTGGCACATCGCCAAACGCGCCCCAGTAGTGCATGTAGAGCGCGACGGCGGTGATGTCGACGATACCGGTCATGGCCCAGTTCACGAAATACATCCAGCCTGCGACGTATGACGCTTTTTCACCGAGGAATTCACGGGCATAGGAGACGAAGCTGCCGCTGCTGGGGCGATGTAATACCAGTTCGCCCAGGGCACGCAGGATAAAGAAGGAGAAGATGCCGCACACCAGATAGATGATAGCCAGCGCCGGTCCGGCCGCCTGCAGACGGCCACCGGCCCCCAGGAACAGACCGGTGCCGATGGCGCCGCCGATAGCAATCATCTGTACGTGACGGTTGCCCATCGCCTTTTGATAGCCGCTGTCGTGCGAATTAAGCCAGCGTCTTTTTGCAGCGCGCATCTCGGCCGCAGATTTTTTATTCGATTTCATAGCTTTCCTGTTTGTCCTGACCATCAGTCGCAGTACATCCAAACGATTGCGTTATGCCATGCGAAATGGGGTATTTTCCTCTGTGCGTCTGCCTGTGAGTTAGCGAAAGCAGCGCGGGAATTAACGGCGATGAATCCTACCCGTTCTGCAAGAACGAAGCAAAATATAGTGGGAGGCTGCACGGGTTGATTTGTAAGAATCGGTTCTGATGCACAAAAACAAAAAAACCGGCCGCAAACGGGCCGGTAAAAGCTACAGGGATGGAAACCGGGAGGGTGGGATTAGCGGTAGATTTCTGCGGTACCGGTCCACAGGCTGGAGTCACCCGGGTTGTCGACACCGATAACGCGATAGTGGCTGGCGCCCATCTCTTCCGCTTTTTGTGACAGCTGGCGATTCGCATCATCCAGTGAGCCACGGACATTAGAGACGGAAACGTTGCCGATGCTCTGCATACTCTGCGCCTGGTCACGGTCAACCGGCAGCGCAGCGAAGGTTGAAAATGAGGCGGTAGCCAGCAGGGCACCAGCCAGAACTGCATTCAGTCTTTTCATCAGATGCTCCTTAAAATGTGATCCGCGAGTGTTTTAATGACTGGATGAATTATTAACGCTGCAATGAAAGGCAACCTCTGCCGGGCGTAAAGCTGGTTATTTTTTAAACGCCTTTGTCTGTGCGTTCCTGGGAACGGTCAGTTGCGGTCATTTTATGTACATTATGTAACGGCTTGTGTAATAAACAGGGTATTGGGACTTTGCGTTGTGCCACCGCTCTCTTATAATCCCGCACTCCCTACAGGGCTATTGATGTGATTGTTAAACGTTCCGTTACCCACAGCATTGCGCAGGCGTTAAGCGCCATCGTGCTGCTTTCACTGCTGACCACCGGTCTGGCGCTGGTCACCCTCTTCAGTAGCCAGCGTGATGCCGAAGCGATCAATCTGGCGGGATCGCTGCGGATGCAAAGTTACCGTATGGCCTGGGATGCCAGCAGTCAGCCACAGCAGCTGCCTCAACATCTGGTGCTGTTCCGGCAGACGCTCGACGCTCCGGTGCTGCAAAAGCTGGATCGCCCCTGGGTGCCGCGCGAAGTTAAGCTGCTCTACCAGCGGTTACGCGCAGGCTGGCCGTCATTGCAGCAGCGGCTGGAACAGGGTGATGCGCTGGCTTATCAACAGCAGGTACCGCTTTACGTCGGCGAGATCGACCGTTTCGTGCTGGGCTTGCAGCGCTATGCTGAACTGAAAATGCGGCTGGTAGCGGCCAGCAGCCTGGCCGGGGTCATCGCCATTGTGGCGCTGGCGCTGCTGACTATTCGGTTCACCCGGCAGCAGGTGGTGCGCCCGCTCAATGCGCTGGTCACCGCCAGCCGCTATGTTGAGAGCGGCAATTTTGATTTTCCGCCGCTCAGGGTGGAGCAGCAGAACGAACTAAAGGTGCTGTCGCAAGCGTTTAGCGGCATGGCGACCCGTCTGCATTCACACTATCAGCTGCTGGAAAGCACGGTGCGCGCCAAAACCGAAGATCTTACTCAGGCCAACCGCACACTGTCGCTGCTGTACGACAGCTCACAGATGCTGACCGCCAGCCCGCTGCATCCGGCCCTGTTTGAAGCGGTGCTCAATAATGTCCTGACCCGCGAGAAACTGACGGCGATTCGGCTCGACAGCGACCAGTTTCATTTTCATGCCGGTGAATGTGATGCCACCACGGACTGGCAACGACTGCCGTTGCAGCAGGGCGACCAGCAGATTGGCGAACTGCGCTGGCGGGCGCGCGCCCCTGCCCCGGCGGATGAGTTAATGCGCAGCCTGGCGGCGATGCTGGGACGCGCCATCTGGATCTGGCAGGCCCAGAAGCAGCATCAGCAGATGCTGCTGATTGAGGAACGCACCACTATCGCTCGCGAACTGCACGATTCGCTGGCGCAGTCGCTGTCATTTTTGCGCATTCAGCTTACGCTGCTGCGACGGACCGTCGATAAATCTGACCACGCCGCCCACGGCATCATTGCCGACTTTGATCAGGCGCTGGCCGATGCCTATCGCCAGTTACGGGAACTGCTGACTACCTTTCGCCTGACCATCGAACAGGCGGATCTGGTGGCGGCGATGCAGGCGATGATCGCCTCGCTGCAGGAACAGACCGGCGCGCAGATTCTCTTCAACTATCAGCCAGGCTTAGAGAGTCTCGAAGCGCAGCAGCAGGTCCATGTTTTACAGATCGCCCGCGAAGCGTTGCTGAATGCGATTCGTCACGCCAGCGCGCAGTGCATCAGCATTGATTATCAGCACACCGAACAGGGTGAGCACTTACTGACGATTACCGATGACGGCGTTGGCATCAGCAACACCGATGAACCGCCAGGCCACTACGGACTGACCATTATGGCGGAGCGCGCGCAGCGCTTAGACGGCAAGCTCAGCATCAGCGCCCAGCCACGCGGCACCCAGGTCGCACTGCGATTTCCACCGCGTCCGGCGCGTCAGTTCGAATAGCGTGCCGGTGCGGGTTAACAGATTATTGATAAGCGATCGCCAGCCTGCTTCAGGCGAATGGCGACAGCAGAGCCGCTGCGGCGCAGAATTCTGTGTCAGCAGCAGGTGACATCTTTCACGCATAACAGCCTGAAACAGTTCGGGGAAAGGAAAAGAACATGCAACAGCCCACATTAACTTTGATGATTGTTGACGATCATCCGCTGATGCGCCGGGGGATTCGTCAGCTACTGGCGCTCGATCCCCGGCTGGTCGTGATCGCAGAAGCCAACAACGGCACGGAAGCGCTGGCAGAGGCTCGCCAGCATGAGCCGGATGTGATCCTGCTCGACCTGAATATGAAAGGCATGTCGGGACTGGATACCCTTAAAGCCCTGCGCCACGAAGGCATCAGTTCGCGCATTCTGGTGCTGACCGTCTCTGACGCCCACAGTGATATTTTCACCATGGTGGATGCCGGTGCCGATGGGTATCTGCTGAAAGACAGCGAGCCGGAGATCCTGCTGGGACAGATTCTGCAAGCTTCCCAGGGCGAAAAAGTGTTCAGCGAAGGCGTCGCCCGTTATCTTGCCAATCGCCAGCACAGCGCCGATCCTTTACGCCAGCTGACTGAGCGTGAGCGTGATGTGCTGCAGGAGGTGGCGCGCGGTCTGTCGAATAAAGAGATTGGCACCATTCTGCATATCTCAGAAGAGACGGTAAAAGTGCATATCCGCAACCTGTTGCGTAAACTGGATGTGCGCTCGCGCGTTGCCGCGACCGTGCTCTGGCTTGAAAGCCGCCATCGCTAAATAATCGGAGAATTTACACTTTCTCCACAATTTCTCCACGATTCTCTAATTGACCGCACGTAGAGTAAGTGTCGGCAGGAAATCGTGGAAGAGATCATCCGGTTGCTCTGCCGGTGCACCCTTTCCTGGGCTCTCATTCCTGATAAAAAAGCACTGAGGAGTGTCGATTTAATGTCGAATTTCTTTATCGACCGACCCATCTTTGCATGGGTTCTGGCGATTTTGCTGTGTCTTTGCGGCACCCTTTCCATTATTTCGCTGCCTATTGAACAGTATCCCGACCTGGCACCGCCCAACGTGCGGATCACCGCTAATTATCCTGGCGCCTCTGCCGAAACGCTGGAGAACACCGTTACCCAGGTGATCGAGCAGAATATGACTGGCATCGATAACCTGATGTACATGTCATCCAACAGCAGCAACACCGGCCAGGCGCAGATCACCCTCACCTTCACCGCTGGCACCGATCCGGATGAAGCGCGCCAGCAGGTACAAAACCAGCTGCAATCCGCGCTGCGTAAATTACCCCAGGCAGTGCAGTCACAGGGCGTGACGGTCAACAAAACCGGTGACAGCAACATTCTGATGGTGGCCTTTGTCTCGACCGACGGCAGCATGGATAAGCAGGATATTGCAGATTATGTCGCCAGTAACATCCAGGATCCGCTAAGCCGCATTGATGGCGTCGGTCAGGTAGATGCTTATGGTTCACAATACGCGATGCGCATCTGGCTCGATCCCAACAAGCTGATCGCCTACTCCCTGACCACCGATGATGTGGTCAGCGCCATCGAATCGCAGAATGCCCAGGTCGCCGTCGGCCAGGTTGGCGGCCTGCCATCGGTAGACAAGCAGGCGCTTAACGCCACGGTGAATGCCCAGTCGATGCTGCAGACGCCGGAGCAGTTCCGGGCGATTACCCTGAAGAACAATCCTGATGGCTCGGTGGTCACGCTGGGTGATGTTGCCAGCGTGGCGCTCGGTGCCGAAAAATATGACTACCTCAGCCGCTATAATGGCCAGCCCGCTTCCGGTCTGGGGGTCAAACTGGCCTCGGGTGCCAATGAGATGAATACCGACAAGCTGGTGCGGGCGCGTATTGAGGAGTTATCCCACTATTTCCCGCACGGGCTGGAAGCCAAAATCGCCTATGAAACTTCGCCATTCGTCAAAGCGTCAATTACCGATGTGGTGAAGACGCTGCTGGAAGCGATTGTGCTGGTGTTTGGTGTGATGTACCTGTTTATGCAGAACTTCCGCGCCACGCTGATCCCCACCATCGCCGTCCCGGTGGTGCTGTTTGGCACCTTCAGCGTGCTCTACGCCTGCGGTTTCAGTATCAATACCCTGACGATGTTCGCCATGGTGCTGGCGATCGGCCTGCTGGTGGATGACGCCATCGTGGTGGTGGAAAACGTTGAACGCCTGATGAGTGAAGAGGGATTGTCGCCGCGTGCCGCGACACGCAAATCGATGGGCCAGATTCAGGGCGCGCTGGTCGGTATCGCACTGGTGCTGTCGGCAGTCTTCGTGCCGATGGCCTTTTTTGGCGGCACGGTCGGGGCCATTTATCGCCAGTTCTCAATCACCATTGTGTCGGCAATGGTGTTGTCGGTACTGGTGGCGATGATCCTGACGCCCGCGCTGTGCGCCACGCTGCTCAAGCCGGTGAAGCCCGGCGAGTCGCACGGGCGTGGCGGCTTCTTCGGCTGGTTCAACCGTCACTTCAATAAAAACGCGGACCGCTACCAGCACGGCGTGGCAGGTATTCTGCGTAAGGGCGGCCGCTGGCTGCTGCTCTATCTTGCGCTTATCGGCCTGATGGCCTTTCTGTTTCTGCGTCTGCCCACTTCGTTCCTGCCGCTGGAAGATCGCGGCGTGTTTCTGACCCAGGTCCAGCTTCCGGCCGGTGCCACCTTAGAGCAGACTGCCGCCGTGGTGGCAAAAGTCGAAAATTACTATCTGACCGAAGAACAGGCCAATGTGCTGTCGGTGTTCTCGACCATCGGCGCCGGGCCTGGCGGTAACGGTCAGAACGTGGCGCGGCTGTTTGTCCGACTGAAAAACTGGGAAGATCGTCCCGGTGCCGATCGCACCTCGTTCGCGATTATCGATCGCGCCACAAAAGCGTTTCAGAAGATTAAAGAGGGTCGGGTGATCGCCAGCAGTCCGCCGGCCATTACTGGCATGGGCAGTTCGTCGGGCTTTGACCTGCAGCTGCAGGATCATGCCGGGCTCGGCCATGCCCGGTTAATGGCGATGCGCGATAAGCTACTGGAGATGGCCGCCAGCGATAAATCGTTATCGCGGGTGCGCCACAACGGACTCGATGACAGCCCACAGTTACAGATTGATGTCGATGAGCGCAAAGCGCAGGCGCTGGGCGTCTCGCTCGATACCATCAACGACACCCTGACCACCGCGTGGGGCTCAAGCTATGTGAATGACTTCCTCGATCGTGGCCGGGTGAAAAAAGTCTATGTCCAGGCGGCAGCCGAATTCCGCATGCTGCCGGGCGATATCAATAAGTGGTACGTGCGCAACAGCAGCGGCGGCATGGTGCCCTTCTCCGCGTTCGCCACCAGCCACTGGGAGACCGGTTCCCCCCGGCTTGAGCGCTACAACGGTTACTCCTCGCTGGAGATTGTCGGTGAAGCCGCCAACGGCGTCAGCAGCGGCACCGCGATGGATGAGATGGAAAAACTGGTCAACGCCTTACCGCTGGGCGTCGGCTTCCAGTGGAGCGGCGCTTCGTACCAGGAGCGTCTGTCCGGCTCGCAGGCACCGGCGCTGTATGCTATTTCGCTGCTGGTGGTGTTCCTCTGCCTCGCCGCGCTGTATGAGAGCTGGTCGATTCCGTTCTCGGTGATGCTGGTGGTCCCGCTCGGCGTGGTCGGCGCGCTGATTGCCACCTGGCTGCGCGGGCTGGAGAATGACGTCTATTTCCAGGTCGGGTTGCTGACGGTGGTGGGCCTCTCCGCCAAGAACGCCATTCTGATTGTTGAGTTTGCCAATGAGATCAACAGCAAAGGCGGCGAACTGGTGGCATCAACGCTGGAGGCCGCCCGCCAGCGCCTGCGGCCGATTCTGATGACCTCGCTGGCCTTTATCTTCGGGGTACTGCCGATGGCGATCAGCAGCGGTGCCGGCTCCGGCAGTCAGCATGCGGTCGGTACCGGCGTGATGGGTGGCATGATCTCCGCCACGCTGCTGGCGATCTTCTTCGTACCGTTGTTCTTCGTGCTGGTACGCCGTCGTTTCCCGCTGAAAGAGAAACCGCACGATTAAGCAGGCTGACTCAGCGGAGAGTCGCGCCAGAAATAAAAAGCGGCCACTGATATCAGTGACCGCCTTATTTCTGTGTGTGGTAAGAATTGCAGCAAGAGGGGAAGCGCCCTGCTTTTCTCGTCACGTGTTACTTGTTGCGTAACATCGCTTCGATAAATTCTTTCCAGTTCCCCATTTCAGTGTCAATCATAATGCCCTCTCTTATTGTGATGGCAATGTTACGCGTTTTTTTTCATCAGGTGAATACGTTTACACCTGTTATCACTATCGGCAGCGGTGAATAAAACCTGAGTTTTATCGGATTTGGTAGCTGACGCACATTTCAGCAACTGCTTAACCCGCCTGCAATTATTAATTGATAACCCCAGCGGTAGCTTATTTTCTCAACATGGCGAAATTCTTAATTATCCAATGATAAGCCAGGTAATGATTACGGCTGAAATTGATAACGTTTACCTGATGCCTGCCGGTAACGATTATTGACAGCTCTGGCCCGCCTGGTGAGATGCCGCAACGGATCGCACTATGCTAAACTCGCGCTTTGGCTGCTTTTTTCAGCTTCAACGTTTCACAGGACAATAAGGATCAGGCAATGAGCGCGCAGTGGGTGATGTACGGGATTAAAAATTGCGACACGATAAAAAAAGCCCGGGGCTTTTTAACGGCTGCTGGCATCGACTATCGGTTCCATGACTACCGTGCTGATGGCCTGAGTGACGCGCAGCTGCAGGAATTTATTGATGCACTGGGCTATACCACCCTGCTCAACACCCGCGGCACCACCTGGCGCAAATTGCCCGAGGCAGAGCGCGAGGCCGTCACCGATGCAGACAGCGCCAAAGCGCTGATGCTGGCCCAGCCTGCGATGATTAAACGCCCACTGTTACGCACTCCGGATGGCACTTTGCTTGCCGGCTTTAGTGAGACGACCTATCAGAATGCTATCCAGGAGAAGTCATAATATGTTTTGCCCGGTCATTGAGCTGACGCAACAGCTTATTCGTCGCCCCTCTCTCAGCCCCGATGATGCCGGCTGTCAGGCTCTGCTGATCGCCCGCTTACAGGCGATTGGCTTTCACATCGAGACCATGAACATCGGTGACACCCTGAATTTCTGGGCGACCCGTGGTGAAGGCGAAACGCTGGCGTTTGCCGGTCATACCGATGTGGTCCCGGCGGGCGATGCCAGCCGCTGGATCAATCCTCCTTTTGAACCCACCATCCGTGACGGCATGCTGTTTGGCCGTGGCGCGGCCGATATGAAAGGCTCGCTGGCGGCGATGGTGGTGGCCGCCGAACGTTTTGTCGCCGTCCATCCTCACCATAAAGGCCGGCTGGCGTTTCTGATTACTTCCGATGAAGAGGCCAGCGGTGCTAACGGTACCGTTAAAGTGGTTGAGCGCCTGATGGCACGCCAGGAACGGCTTGATTACTGCCTGGTTGGCGAACCGTCCAGTACCGAAGTGGTGGGCGACGTAGTGAAAAATGGCCGGCGCGGCTCGATCACCGCGAATCTGACGGTGCATGGGGTTCAGGGTCATGTCGCCTATCCCCATCTGGCCGATAACCCGGTGCATCGGGCGATGCCGGCGCTGAATGAACTGGTGGCCGTCGAGTGGGACCAGGGCAATGCCTTCTTTCCGGCGACCAGCATGCAGATTGCCAACGTACAGGCCGGAACCGGCAGCAACAACGTCATCCCCGGCGAGCTGTTCGTGCAGTTCAACTTCCGTTTCAGCACTGAGCTGACCGATGAGATGATCCGTCAGCGGGTTGCAGAACTGCTGGATCGTCATCAGCTGCGCTACACCATTGAGTGGAAACTCTCGGGTCAGCCGTTCCTGACCGATCGCGGTAAGCTGGTCGATGCCGTCGTAAAAGCGGTGGCGCACTATAATGAGATTAAGCCGCAGCTGCTGACGACCGGCGGCACCTCTGATGGCCGGTTTATCGCCCGGATGGGTGCGCAGGTAGTAGAACTGGGTCCGGTGAATGCCACCATTCATAAAATCAATGAGTGTGTGAAAGCCTCCGACCTGCAGATGCTGAGCCGGATGTATCAACGCATCATGGAACAACTGATCGCCTGAGTGCGATATTAAGGAGCGGGAAATGGAGTTTATTAAAGACTACTGGTGGATCCTGGTGATCCTGCTGATGGTTGGCGTGCTGATGAATGTGTATAAAGATCTGAAACGCATCGATCACAAAAAATTTATGGATAACAAACCGGACCTGCCGCCGCATCGTGATTTTAACGATAAATGGGACGATGACGACGACTGGCCGAAAAAAAAGTAATCGCGGATGCCCTCGCCGTGCGAGGGCATTTTTACATCATCACAATCACATCATCATCACCGGGTTTCGCCCCGCTTAACGCTTCATCAAAGTAGCGTTTCGGTACCGTATAGCGCAGATGATTAAGCGCCAGCTCCATGCTGCGATGGTCAATCGCGTGGGCTAAATCATCGACAATATCCAGCGTCACATCACCGCCTAATGCCGTCAGTCGTTGCTCTGCCTGTTGCGCATGATGCAGCGGGATCTGCTCATCATAATCGCCGTGGATCAGATGCACCGTGGTACGGGTGCTGGCTTTCTCTGGCAGGGTAACGAAACGGCCATTAAACACCACCGCGCGCCCCGCCAGGTCGGCATGGGCTTTTACCCCTTCCAGCACCATGCTGCCACCCTGCGAAAAGCCGATCAGCGCCGTAGCTTCCGCCCGGACACCACTCTGCTGCTGCCAGTGACGGACCGACTCGACAAACTGCGGCATGGCGGCATCTACCCGCTGCTGGACCGTCTGGTCGTGTAATTCCGCTTCAGTAAACCACTGACGACCAGCGGCAGGCGATCCTACCGAAACCACCAGCGCTTCAGGAAAAGTGCGGGCAAACCAGCTGCCGATCTCGCCCATTGAATCCGGATTGTCGCCCACGCCGTGATAAAGCAGGAACAGCTGGGCCGCCGTAGCAGGCTGTTGAACGATTACATATTTCAGTGTCATGTTGACCTCCTGTTGTCACTCTACGCCGCCGGGCGCGGAATGATATGAGGAATATTTGAAGCCGCCGGTCGAATTATTTCAACGACTGACGTAAGACGTCGGCATCAACGTCCTGCAGCGTTTCAAGTGCGATAGCGGCTTGCTGACGCAGTGCGGCAATTAACGCTTTACGGCCGCTCAGCCCCGCCTGCCGCGCCAGTGCAGTCAGCGCATCAGGAGCAGCGATAGCAGCCTCGATCAGCGGTAGCGGCTGAGCAGAGACCCCAGCCAGTCGCTGCAACACCGGCAAACTGGCCTCCAGTGGCCGCTGCGCCCAGGCAAAACCGGCCGCCAGTCGGGCATCCTGCGGCGTGAAACCTGCCACACGGCACGCAGTGATGTCCGGCTCCAGCGCGATATGCTGACGCAGCACCGGCCAGTCACGGGCCAGCTGGTGTGCAGCCCGCCGCTGTAACGTCTCACCGGCATCAGAACTGGCCAGCATTGCCATTGCGGCGTAGCAGCCGCTACTGGCTTCACGCTGGCTGCCGATGCGCACCAGGGTAAAACCACAGCTGCGCCAGAAAGCCCAAAGAGATTCAGTGTAGCCGAAGCTGACAGAAAGATAGTCGTAATCCGCGGCGGCGTGACGGGCTGCCGCCACCAGCTGCTGACCGATGCCACGACGACGACTCTCCGCCGCCACGGCAATGCGGCTGATGCGCAGTGAGCGTAACGTTGCCGCTTCAGCGAATCCGGCGTGCGCCGCCAGCGACTGAGCCACCAGATTGCCACGCGGCCGACGGGTGCCGGCCCATACCGCCTCTGCCAGGGAAGCATCAAGCCCGCCCTCTTCCACCAGCCATAACGCGCCCTGCAACGCTAACGCGTCACCCGCCAGCCACAGCTGCATGCCGGGCGCATCCAGCAGACGGCGTAAATCAAGCGGAGAGGTGCGGTAATGGGCGCTGGTCAGCAGCCGATAGGCCGCCTGCAACGCCGTAAAATCGTTGCGCGACGCCCGATGCGGAATGGCTGAGGATGACGGCGCGACGGCAGCAGCATCGTCAAACAGCAGCGCCTGGTTGAGCCAGCGTTCCAGCGGATCGCTGCGCGACCAGCGGAGTGGTTCATCGAGGGTGAAATAGCGAACCTGCGGCAGTCCGGCGCAAAATTTCAGGATAAAACCGCGTCCGCTGCCTTCGTAACCCTGCACCGTGGTGGTGAGTAATACCCGGGGAAAACGACTGATCAGCGCCTGCAACAACGGCGCGGGAATGGCGGCGGCTTCATCAATAATCAGCCAGGCAGCGGGCGGCGGCGGCATCAGCGCCAGTAGCGCATCCGGGGCCATAAAATGAAAATGAACGCCGGCAAACGCGGCCAGTACCCCGGTGGACGCCCTGGCCGGCGCGGTCACCAGACAGTTTCCCTGCTGGCCCGCCAGCATGCCCGCCAGTGCCGACTTTCCGCGTCCGCGGGCGGCAGTCAGCACCGCCACGCCTGACGGCAGCGCCAGCAACTGCGCCAGCACCGCCTGCTGCTGTTGCGGTGCCCGACACTGCCACTGTGGCCAGTCTGTGTGCGGCGGAAAACGACAAGGCTGATGCTGCTGCTCCAGCAGCACTTCTGCATCGTTCAGAATCTGCTGTTGCAGATGATCAACGAAGCGTGGCGTGGCGATCGGCTCGGCGACGTCCGCCCAGCGCAGGCTATCAGCATCAGGTTGTTGCAGCCACCGGTCCCAGGGCGGGACCAGCAGCAGCAGCCAGCTACCGGCGGTTAAGGTGCCGGCCAGCGCGGCGAAGGCTTCAGCATGGAAGCCCTGCCGGGCATCGAAAATCGCATGATGAAATTCGCGTCCCAGCAGGGTGCGCACCGTCCCCGGCACGCAGTGCGGACCGGGAAACAGTGCGTTGTCGCTTAGCGTCAGCCAGTCACCCGCCAGCGCATCACGCCACGCCGTCGCCCGCATCAGGCACCACGCCGGATCGCCGCTGATCACCGCCAGCCGTCGAATCCCGGCCTGCTGCATCTGTGCGGTGAGGCGTTGCAGGGTCACTGGTTACTGGCGAAGGTGTTGCACTGTCCCGGATTGCCACCATCAAAGCCGCGCTTGAACCAGCTGTATCGCTGCTGCGAGGTGCCGTGGGTAAAGCTGTCCGGCACTACGCGCCCCTGACTTTTTTGCTGCAGTCGATCGTCGCCAATCGCCTCAGCGGCATTCAGGGCTTCCTGCAGATCGCCAACCTCAAGGATATTTTCCTGCTGCATATAGTGTCCCCAGACGCCAGCAAAGCAGTCAGCCTGTAACTCCATTTTGACCGACAGCTGGTTTACCTGAGTCTGGCTGGCACCCTGCTGCATTTCGCGAACTTTCGGTTCGATACCCAACAGTTTCTGGACGTGATGGCCCACTTCATGCGCAATCACATAGCCCTGGGCAAAGTCACCACCGGCACCGAGTTTGGTTTTCATCTCATCATAAAACGAGAGATCGATATAAACCGTCTGATCGGCAGGACAGTAGAACGGCCCCATCACTGACTGGCCGGTACCGCAGCCGGTGCGGGTGGCACCGCGATACATCACCAGCTTCGGCGCGACATACTGTTTGTTCATCTGCTGGAACAGTTTCCCCCAGGTATCTTCGGTGGTCGCCAGCATCACTTTGGTAAATTTCGCCGCTTCATCCTCATTCGGACTGACGCTACGCTGCTGTTGCTGACTGGTCGGTGCTACTTCACCGCCGGTCAGTAAGGCGGTCAGGTCATAGCCATAATAGCCGGCCACCGCCACCACAATCAGCAGAACAATCCCGCCTTTGCCGCGCGGCAGACGAATCTGGCGGCCTCCTCCACCAAAACCGGATGATTGATCGCGACGGTCCTCTACATTGTCGCTTTCGCGACGCCCTTGCCAGCGCATGCTGTACTCCCTTAGCGGTTTACTCAGATGGCATGATTTTAGTTGTGTGCCGGGGCAATCACCAGCTTTATGCCAAAATGAAAAAAGGAGAGCCGGGGCTCTCCTTTTTCTGCGGTACGGCGCGACTTAGTCGAGCTTCACGCCCAGTCGCTGGGCAACCGCTTCATAGGCTTCAACCACGCCACCCAGGCTCTGGCGGAAACGGTCTTTGTCCATTTTATCCAGCGTCTGTTTGTCCCACAGGCGCGCGCCGTCTGGCGAGAACTCATCGCCCAGCGTCACTTCGCCGTTAAACAGACCAAACTCCAGCTTGAAGTCGACCAGAATTAAGCCGGCGTCATCAAACAGCTTGCTCAGCACTTCGTTGGCTTTGAAGGTCAGTTCCTGCATCCGCGCCAGGTTTTCTTTGCTGACCCAGCCAAAGGTTTCGCAGTAGGATTCGTTGACCATCGGGTCATGTTTCGCATCATCTTTCAGGAAAAGATCGAACAGCGGTGGATTCAGCACCATCCCCTCTTCCACGCCCAGACGCTTAACCAGTGAACCCGCGGCACGGTTGCGGACGACACACTCAACCGGCACCATCTCCAGCTTCTTCACCAGCGCTTCGTTATCAGACAGCAGCGCTTCCATCTGGGTCGGGATACCCGCTTCCTGCAATTTAGTCATGATGAAATGGTTAAACTTGTTGTTTACCATTCCTTTGCGATCAAACTGCTCGATTCGGGCGCCGTCACCGGCTGACGTATCGTTGCGGAATTCGAGTATCAGCAGATCCGGATTGTCGGTGCTGTATACGGTTTTCGCTTTACCGCGATACAACTCAGCTCGCTTTTGCATCTTGTTAACTCCAGACTTGAAATAACGGGTGTTCAACGGCCTGTGCCGCTGCGGCGATTGGCGGGACGCAATCGATTACTTCGCCGCGCGCTATTATGCCAAAAACAAAATAAAAAGGCCGGAGAATCTCCGGCCGTTAATCACTTTATTTGTTCAGCGCGCCCTGGAACACCGCCACCAGCGCATCATTTTGCGACTGGGTCAGCACATGCCCTTTCGGATCGATGAACTGCAGGCTGGTACGGTTATCAAGATCGCCGACCTGCACTTTGTAATCACCGTTTGGCAATTCCGGATCTTTCGCGCCCACTTCATCCCAGCTGCTGCTGCCCGGTGATTTATAGGTCACCTTCATGCTGCCGGTTGAACGGGTGGTGTCCGTCACTTCCATGCCGACGCGTTTCATCGCCTCTGGCAGACGCTGCCACGCCACGTTGTAAGGCGTACGCAGGATCAGCAACGGCAAGCCGGTATCATCTGCGCCACTCTGCACATCAATCGCACCATTCACCCGACCTGAAGCGGCGTTTTCGCTGGCGGTTTCGATCTTATCCAGACCGGTGCTGATGTCGTTGAGCATCTGCGCGGTATAACGCTGGATTTGCGCCGGCGAAGTGATGGTTTTGCCATCCTGTTGCAGTTCCAGCAGACGAACCGTCAGCAGCTGCTGATAGCTCTGCGACTGTACGCTGATCTGGTAGCGGCCACGGTACTGCTGGTCTTCATCAGCCCGGTTCCACTGCACCCAGTCAGTGGTCAGCTGCTGTCCCGCGTCATTGCGTGAAGCAATCGGGAATTTGTAAGACTGCACCACATTAACCACCTGCGACCAGACGGAGCCACGGCTGTTCTCAATCATCAACGCGCCGGTATTATTGCTGTATTGCGCGCGCGTACCGTTCAGCAGCGCCAGTGGCTGGGCCGGTGGACGGATATCGAGCTGCTTGCCGGTCGGCGCCTGACTGCTGGTGCGCGGTACGTCAAAATCACCACGCTGAACCGGCAGGATCATTCCGGCAGGGGCTTTCAGTTCATGTAATTCGCTGGCTTGCAGGTAAGATTCATCACCGCTGACCTGGCGCTTATAGCGCTGGTCGCTCGAACAGGCCGACAACAGCATCAGGGTGGAAAGCCCCACCACGGTAGCTACCGTTGACCGCTTTACTGAGTAATTCATTCAAACTCCCTAAATTATCGCAAACCCGCTTTCACCAGCGCCTGCTCCACTTTCGGCTGGCCGGCTGCAGTCAGTGGCGTCATTGGCAGACGCAGCGTGTCGTTAGCGATTAATCCTAGCTGTTTCGCAGCCCATTTTACCGGGATAGGATTGGGTTCACAGAAAAGCGTCTGGTGCAGATGCATCAGACGCTGATTCAGGCGGCGAGCCTCGACGAAATTGCCCTGCTGCGCCAGTGTGCACAGCTCGGCCATTTCGCGCGCGGCCACGTTCGCAGTCACCGAAATGACGCCTTTGCCGCCCAGTTGCATAAAGTCCAGTGCGGTAGCGTCGTCGCCACTCA
Source organism: Pantoea sp. PGP6 (assembly GCF_053474785.1). Lineage (NCBI taxonomy): Bacteria > Pseudomonadati > Pseudomonadota > Gammaproteobacteria > Enterobacterales > Erwiniaceae > Pantoea > Pantoea sp. PGP6. Next base: position 1,256,711 of record NZ_JBQBMA010000001.1, on the reverse strand, counting down.
CCAGAATGAACTCTTCATTAACCAGCTCTTGGATCTGACTAACCCGCGATAAGTTCCCGGTTGCCTCTTTGATTCCGATAATATTTTTTATTTCAGCCAGACGGGCAACGGTTTCCGGCAGCATGTCACAACCGGTGCGCGAGGGTACGTTATACAGCATTTGCGGCAGGCTGGTGCTGTCGGCGATGGCTTTAAAGTGCTGGAACAATCCTTCCTGCGTCGGACGGTTGTAATACGGCGTGACGGTCAGGCAGCCGACAACGCCGGAGTGTTCGAAACGTTTAGTCAGAGAGATGCCTTCTGCGGTGGCATTCGCCCCGGTTCCGGCGATCACCGGGATCCGGCCATCGGCCAGCTCCAAGGTCAGCATCACCACATCGCCGTGTTCTTCATGGCTCAGCGTGGCCGATTCGCCTGTGGTGCCGACGGAAACAATCGCCGCGGTGCCGCTGGCGACATGATAATCAATCAGTTTTTTCAGACTCGCACGGCAGACATTACCTTTGTCATCCATTGGCGTAACGAGTGCAACAATACTTCCCGTAAACATTGGCGATCCCCTCGACAAACAAGTGCTTCATGGTACGTTTTACACTTAGGGAAAAGCAAGCAAGCCACGCTATTCCCGCGCTTGTCAGCAGTTTTTTTTATGTTTACCTTATGGTTATTAGCGAATGCACAGGAAAAGCCATTTTGCCGCAATCTCAGCCCCATCATCTGGTGATCACCGCGCTCGGTGTTGACCGTCCGGGTATCGTCAATACCATCACCCGACACGTCAGCAGCTGCGGTTGCAATATCGAAGATAGCCGTCTCGCCATGCTTGGGGATGAGTTCACCTTTATCATGCTGCTATCCGGTAGCTGGAACGCCATTACGCTGATTGAATCCACTCTGCCGCTGAAAGGTGCCGAACTGGAACTGCTGATCGTCATGAAGCGCACCAATGCCCGTCAGCGTCCGCCGATGCCGGATACCGCGTTTATTCAGGTTGAGGTGGCGGATTCGCCGCACATCATTGAGCGCTTTACCGATCTGATCGATAAACATCAGATGAACGTTGCCGAACTGGTGTCACGAATTACGCCGGGGCAACACGATTTACCCCCAACGCTCTATATTCAAATGACGGCCCACAGTCCAACGCGTACCGAAGGCACGTCGTTTGAGCAGGCTTTTAATACGCTGTGTCAGGAGCTGAATGCCCAGGGTTCGCTGCGTCTTTACAGCGCGTCGGATGCCGACAGCAGTGAAGCCATCAGCCCGGCACGCTAACGGCGCAGGTCACAATACCGGAGCTATTTCTCCACATTACTGTCACCGAAACGTGCCCGGCTATGTGGTGAAATACCCCCTGATGGTAATTTTCCGTTTGGCAGTTTCCGGCCGGATGGTGTATTACCGACAGCCTGAATAAAAAAATGGAGAGATGTGATGAATCCACTGAAAGCCGGTGATACCGCACCGAAATTTAGCTTGCCCGATCAGGACGGCGAACAGGTTAATTTGACCGACTTCCAGGGACAGCGCGTTCTGGTGTATTTCTATCCGAAGGCGATGACGCCTGGCTGCACCGTCCAGGCGTGTGGTCTGCGTGACAATATGGATGAGTTGAAAAAAGCGGGTGTCGAGGTGCTGGGCATCAGCACTGACAAACCGGAAAAACTGTCACGCTTTGTCGAAAAAGAGCTGCTGAATTTCACCCTGCTGTCGGATGAAGATCATGAGGTCTGTAAGGCATTTGGCGTCTGGGGTGAAAAGACCTTTATGGGTAAAACCTATGACGGCATCCATCGCATCAGCTTCCTGCTGGATGCGGATGGCAAGGTGGAAAAGGTATTCGATAACTTCAAAACCTCAAATCACCACGACATCGTGCTGGATTACGTTAAGTCCGCCTGATGTCTGTCGGGCGCGGCAGTTTACTCGCCGCGCCCGGCTTATTACGCCGTCCGGTGCTCGTCCGGCCAGGCATGCACCACCGCTTTGACCAGCGTCGCCAGTGGAATGGCAAAGAACACGCCCCAGAATCCCCATAGCCCGCCAAAAATCACCACCGATAAGATAATCACCAGTGGATGCAGATTAACCGCTTCTGAGAACAGAATCGGCACCAGAATGTTGCCATCCAGCGCCTGAATCACCAGATAGACGATAAACATGGTCCAGAATTCGCTGCCCATCCCCCACTGAAACAGTCCTACGCAGATTACCGGCACGGTAACCAGCATCGCGCCGATATAGGGAATTAACACCGAAATCCCCACCAGTACCGCCAGCAGGAGCGCATAGTTGAGGCCGAGAAACAGGAAGGCCAGCCAGCTGGCGATGCCGACCACCACCATCTCCAGCACCTTGCCGCGAATATAGTTGGTGATTTGCTGATTCATCTCCAGCCACACTACCCCAGCCAGACCGCGATTGCGTGGCAACACCCGGCGCACCGCGTTCAGCATCTGTTCTTTATCCTTTAACAGGAAGAACACCATCAGCGGCACCAGTACCAGATAGATCATCAGCGTCATCAGGCCGACCAGCGACGCCAGAGAGTAGCGGACCAGCGAATCGCCGACGCCGCTCAGCCGGCTACGCAGGTTCTCCGCAATCAGATCGATGATGCCGGCATCCATCAGCGCCGGAAAACGCTTCGGCAGCCCGGCGGAAAACAGGTAGAGCTTGTTGAGCATGTTGGGCAGGTCGCGGGTCAGATTGATGCCCTGTTGCCAGGCGACCGGCGCCACAATCAGCACCATCACCAGCAGAATACCGGCGAACAGCACCAGCACAATTGAGGTGGCCCAGCTTCGGCTGCAGCCAACGCGCTGCAGTCGCGCCGTTGGCCATTCCAGCAGATAGGCCAGCACCACGGCCAGCAGCAGCGGTGCCAGCAGATCGCTTAAGAAAAACAGGATGCAGAAGCCCGCCAGCAGGATCACCAGCAGGGCAATAGCCTGCGGATCGCTGAAGCGGCGTTTGTACCATTGAAATAATAAAGCCAGCATAACTTCCGATCCAATACAGCAAAAAAGGAGGACGATTGTACCTGATATGAGCAGCCTGAAAAGGGCGTTGCCTGCTGGCGCGCGGTTAGCTGACGGGTGCTGCAATCACGCAGTTACGTCCGCTGTTTTTCGCCTGATACAGCGCGGCATCCGCCTGCTTTAAGCTGGCTTCCAGCGACACATCCTGCTGACCGTTCCATGCCGAGACGCCAATTGATAAGGTGATGCGGCCAACGTCGGTAAGCCAGGCTTCGGCAATGCCGAGCCGTACCCGCTCCGCAATGATCAACGCCTCTTCCAGCGGGGTGCCCGGCAGCAGCATCAGGAACTCCTCTCCGCCGTTGCGGCAAACCACGTCGGACTGGCGCGCGCTGGCCCGCAGGGTACTCGCCACCTGCTGGATCACCCGATCGCCGACGTCGTGTCCCCAGCTATCGTTGACGTTTTTAAAGTGATCGATATCCAGCGCCAGCACCGAAAACGGCTGGCGCAGCGTCTGGTAATAGTCCAGCACCGCGTTGAGGCCGCGACGGTTCAGCAACTGGGTCAGCGGATCGGTTTGCGCTTCCGAGTTGAGTCGGCCAATTTTGTCCTGCACCAGACCAATGCCGGTCAGCAGTGCGCGTTTGACCTGAGCGGCCTCAAAATACCAGGCACTGATGCCGCCAATCTCCATTGACACACCCTGTGCATCCATCCGGCTGGCTTTACGGGCCAGTTGCCACAGCGGCAGCGCAATCAGCCGGGCCAGCACCACCGCCACCAGCAGAGTCAGCAGCGCAAACGGCACGGAATTTTTCAGCACCTTGAGCAACAGGCCGGAGAGCGGCTTCAGCGTGACGTTAATCGGCTTGAGCGCCACCACCATCCAGCCGGTGGTCGGCACCACGGCATACCCCGCCAGCTGCTTAACCTCACCCGACTGCGAGAGCATTAGCGAGCCATTGTTTTGATCCTCACGCGGCCCGATGATGGCGGGCAGCATTTTGCCAATCAGCTGGCGATTCTGGTGATAGAGCACCTGATTATTGCTGTCGAGCACGTAGACGCTGGTGCCATCGCGATAAAACTGCTCGCCCAGCAGCGCATTCAGAATGCTCTTTTTCTTCAGATAGATGGTGCCGCCGACATAGCCCAGATAGTCGCCTTCGTGGCTCCAGATTGGCCAGGAGACAAATACCAGTAAGTTGTTCGCTGCAGAAAGAGTGGGTTTACTGATGATCGGCTGGCGCATCTCCAGCGCTTCGCGTGATGCTTCGCTGGTCAGATGCATCCCTTTCAGCGTCAGCGACTCCGGCGAGATGGCTTTTACTATCCCCTGCTCATCCACCACCGCCACCGAGTTAAAACTGGTGGTCTGCTCGCGCAGGCGGTTGACTTCGTTTTGCAGCAGCGTCTCGTTATTAAAATTATCACTGAGTTGGTTAGCGCTGTAATGCAGCTGTGACTGCGCCAGCTGGAAGAAAATCTCGCTGGTGGAGGCCAGTTTAGCGGCATAAGCGCGATTAGCCTCAAGGGTACTTTCAATCAGTACCTGACGCTGTACCCGCCAGGTCGCGTAGAGCGTATTGGCAAGCGTAATAACGATGCTGACCATAACCAGCAGTGCGATTAGATTGCGTAGATCGGTTTTGGGCCGAAAACGCCTTAGCATGGCGTTGCCGCCGCAGGAGAAAAAATCATGTCTTACGTGCCCGATTATTGTTTTTAGCGTGTGCCGGTTACCCTGGTGATTCCGGGCGTAAGTCTACACCCTGGCGGAGGATTTGAGCAGGTTTAAGGCCGCCGACAGTGGACTAAATTCAAATTTACCTGGCCCTAATCGATTAATTCCTGCTGATTATAAAACGGCCACAACCCAGAAAAGCGGTCAATGGCGTACTAATGCGGCACCATCCGCTGCCCCGGCTGCCAGCGCTGCAGCAGAAATCGGGGTGGTTCCAGCACGAAGTGGGCCGGGTCGTCAGGTTGCAGCTCCAGCACCACCTGATGTGATACGCCGGCCAGCTGCTCTATCGCCTGTAATTGCCGGGCAATACCGGATGAAGCAGCGAAGGCAGCAACCTCCACAACGTGGTGAGGTACTGAGTCGTAACTGACGGACAATATGATGCGGGCGTAATCCGGGTTACGCTGAGGCGGCCAGCTCCTTGTGCAGCGTGTCGGGGTTCAGCAGAGGAGGAGTAGAAAAGGCGCGTGCGGCGGTGTCGCGCGAAACGCCCGCCAGCGTGGCTACACGGCATAAATCGGTCATCACGCCCTCGCTTACCGTCGATGAGATCGATCTCATTGAGGCGGAAGCTAACGGCATGATACGACAGAGGCAGGGTGGGAACCTGACGAAAAGAGAACAGCGGCGGTGTCGCCGCTGTCAGGATCACAGCATCAGGAAAGCGTACCCTTCATTTTGCAGCGTGGCGACGGTGGTGCCGCTGGAGATGGTGTGGGTGACCATCGGGTCAATCCATTCGCGCTCTAGCTGATGGAACGCCACCGACTGATCGCAAATCGACACTTCAACACCGGCTTTTTTCAGTTCACTGATCAATTTAAGGTTCGGATTGTCGACGCCATAGGCTTTATGAAATTGCGCATTGTTTAAGGCAGCCGGGACCGCATCGCTGTTAATCGATACCACGAATTTCAGCTGGTCGAGCGGGACGCCCGCCGCATAATAGAGGTTAGTGACGCGAGCAACCCGCTCCAGACCCAGGTTCGGCTGGCGAATATCGCCTTCACTGCGGTTGATCTGGAAAACAATTTTATTGCTCAGGCCTGGCGTTGTGCCCGGTTTAAAGGCTGGCGTATCGACATAATGTATTTTTCCGTAGCCTTCAATGGCTGGGGTGCTCCAGAAATCAGCCGGCTGGGTTTTATTATCCGCCACTTTGCCACTGACCTTATCGAATAATTCCGGCAACTGTAAAACATTACCACCAATAAACCCCGCCACGGCGGCGACCACAATAAAGGCTGCTGGACGCATCACTTATTCTCCTGATGTTTTAGACAAGGTATTAATTACATTGCCAGCCACGCGTAACCCTGATTTTGCAGGGTCGATACCGTGGTCGGACTGGAAAGCGCATGCACGACCGATTTATCAATCCAGTTATTGGGATAGTGATGGAAGGCCACCGACTGATCGCAGACCGATACTTTTACGCCCGTTTTATTTAGCTCATCGATCAATTTCAGGTTCGGATTATCAATGCCATAGAACTGCCTGAAATGGGCGTTATCCAGCATCGCCGGGGTGGCGTCACCGGTCACTGAGACCACAAATTTCAGCTGGTCAGCCGGAACGCCTGAGGCAATATAGAGATTCACCACCCGCGCGACCCGCTCCAGCCCCAGATTGGGCGCAGTCATCGCTCCGTCGCTACGGGTAATCTGGAAAACGATTTTATTGCTCAACCCCGCCACCGGTTTAAAAGCGGCGTCGGCCTCATAATGAATTTTGCCATAACCTTCAATCGCTGGCGTACTCCAGAAACCTTCAGGCTCCTGCGGCTCAGACGAAAAATGCTGCGCGACTTTGTCATAAAGAGTGCCGCTTTGTGTGACAACCGCGCCGACCACACCACCCATAATGGCAATTAACACGTAAGAAACCGCTGAACGCATAACACTCCTCTCCGGCAAATAACGCGCTACAGATCCATATTCTGAATCGGGGCAATATCTATATCACAGCGCATCGATATTCAGCGCCTGCGTAAATGTGTGTCAGCTCAGATTTGGTTACGACAGAAATAATGATCGTGCTTTACCAATCGAAAATTTTCATCAACATCTGACGTAAAGCGAATAATAGATGGACCTTAATATCTTTATTAATTGCCCGCATTAATGATCACTTCAGGTTAATTTAATGCCACTATTTTCTGGAGCCTGCAATGACTATCCGATGAGGAGGAATTATTTATTTAATCGTTACGACGGACATAAAACGCGCGAAATGGCCTTTTTTTCGGATTAAACCTGGAAAAATTCATGCCATATTCAATTTTTTTGAGTGAATTTACATAACTTTAAACTAAGCGCGTAAAGCGTTTTATTTCACCCTCAGCATAATCTGCTTTATTTCCCGCGACCACATCGAGAAAACCTGAATAAGCCAGTTTCTCCTCGCCCATTACCCTCAGCTCAGGCGGCTGGCGTTTTTTCGTTTAACTCCGGTTTAGGTTTTTAACATATTCAATTTTTTTCGCCAGAAAAGGCGATCTTGCACAAAACAGACGCCATCCGGCGTAGATAACCCCATTCCTTTCTTATCATGCTGTGGTTAAGATAGTTGCGAACCGTTGTTAGCTGCGAAAAAACGGAAGCTTACCGCTGCGCACCTGGCCAGTTTCAGGGCCTCTCTACAGGATTAAGGCATGTTGAACCGGTTAAAAAAAACGCTGATCGCCGCACTGCTCCCAACGCTGATGTTCACCAGTCTGGCACCTGCCTGGGCCGACGTCAGTGATTCACTGCCCGATATGGGGACCACAGCGGGCTCAACGCTGTCGATTAATCAGGAATTACAGATGGGCGACTTCTACGTTCGCCAGTTGCGCGCCAGTGCTCCCCTGATCAATGACCCGTTGCTTAACCAGTACATCAATCAGCTCGGCCAGCGGCTGGTGTCACACGCCGATTCGGTTAAGACGCCGTTCCACTTCTTTCTGATTCAGAACGATGAACTCAACGCCTTTGCCTTCTTTGGCGGCAATGTGGTGCTGCACTCTGCGCTGTTCCGGTTCACCGAAAATGAAAGCCAGCTGGCCTCGGTAATGGCGCATGAAATTTCGCACGTGACGCAGCGCCATCTGGCACGCGCCATGGAAGATCAAAAGCGCAATGCCCCGCTCACCTGGGTCGGCGCGCTGGGCTCAATTCTGCTGGCGATGGCCAATCCGCAGGCCGGTATGGCGGCGCTGACCGGTACGCTGGCGGGAACCCAGCAAGGCATTATCAGCTTCACCCAGGGTAACGAGCAGGAGGCGGATCGCATCGGGATTCAGGTGCTGCAACGTGCCGGTTTCGATCCCCAGGCGATGCCAAATTTTTTACAGAAGCTGGCCGATCAGAGCCGCTTCTCGTCTAAGCCACCAGAAATTCTGCTGACGCACCCGCTGCCGGACAGCCGTCTGGCAGATGCGCGCAACCGCGCCAACCAGATGCGACCGGTGGTGGTGCAGTCCAGTCAGGATTTCTATCTGGCGAAGGTGCGTGCGCTGGGGATGTACGCCACCGGCCGCAATCAGCTGACCGATGAACTGTTGAACCAGTACGCCAGCGGTAACACCCGCGAACAGCTGGCGTCGCAGTACGGTAAGGCAGTGCAGTTTTTACAGGCGAAAAGCTATGCCGATGCGAAGCGGATCATCACTCCGCTGCTGGCGAAGCAGCCGGATAACGTCTGGTTCCTCGATATCATGTCGGATATCGACATCGGACTGAACCAGCCGCAACAGGCGATCGCCCTGCTTACCGGCGCGACCGGCGCGAAGAACAGCCCGGTAGTGCAGCTCAACCTGGCAAACGCTTACGTTGAAGCGAAACAGCCGGCCAACGCCAGCCGCATTCTGAATCGCTACACCTGGACCAACAAAGATGATCCTAACGGCTGGGACTTACTGGCACAGGCATCAGCACAGCAGGGACTGAACGATGAAGAGCTGTCGGCGCGCGCTGAAAGCCTGGCGCTCAACGGCCAGCTTGACCAGGCGATCACTACCCTTAGCAGCGCCAGCGCCCAGGTGCCGCTCGGCAGCCTGAAGCAGGCGCGTTACGATGCCCGTATCGATCAGCTGCGGCAGTTGCAGCAGCGTTTTAAACAATATCAGAAAGGCTAACCGGCCCGTTATCAGAGGAGATCGCCTGAAATGGTGACGATTTATCACAATCCGCGCTGTAGCAAGAGTCGCGAAACGCTGGCGCTGTTACAGGAACGCGGCATTGAACCCGAGGTGGTGCTCTATCTGCAAACCCCACCAACCCGCGACACGCTGCAAATCCTGCTGCAAAAGCTGGGGATGCAGAGTATACGCCAGCTGATGCGGACCAAAGAGCCGCTTTATCATGAGCTGGGGCTGGCGGAGGAAACGAAGAGTGAGGCTGAACTGATCGCCGCGTTGGTTGACCATCCCAGCCTGATTGAGCGACCGATTGTGATTAATGGCGACCAGGCGCGTATCGGCCGCCCACCGGAGGCGGTACTCGGGATTATTTAAAGGCCGAGCGTCTCTTTAACAAAGGGGATGGTCAGTTTGCGCTGGGCACTGATCGATGCACGATCGAGGCGATCCAGCGTATCAAACAGCGTGCGCATTTCGCGATCGAGTCGCTTCAGCAGGAAGCGGCCAACGTCTTCCGGCAGCTCAAAGCCGCGCAATCCGGCGCGCAGCTGCAACGCCTGTAGCTTATCTTCATCAGAGAGCGGCTGCAGACGGTAGATCTGGCCCCAGTCGAGACGCGAAGCCAGATCGGGCAACTGCAGATTAAGCTGACGTGGCGGACGATCGCCGGTGATAAACAGGCGGGTATTGCCGGTTTCCAGAATGCGGTTGTAGAGATCGAAGATCGCCATTTCCCACTCCGGCTCGCCGGCAATGCACTCGATATTATCGATGCATACCAGTGACAGTTGCTCCATCCCTTCCAGCACTTCCGGCACAAACCAGGTGCGCTTATCCAGCGGCACATAGCCGACCGCCGCACCGCGCGCTGACATTTCTGCGCAGGCTGCGTGCAGCAAATGGCTCCGGCCTCCGCCTTCGCGCGACCAGAAGTAGAGATAGCTGCCATGTTGTTGGTTGAGAGCACCTTTCAGCGCGGCAATCAGCGACGGGTTCTCCCCCGGCCAGAAGCTGGCGAAGGTTTCGTCGTCAGGCAAATAGAGTGGCAATGACAATTGTGCCGGCGTGTTCAGAAGCACCTCAGCAAGAGAACAAGCAAAAAACCGGGGAAGTCTACCACAGTTTTCAGAAAGAGATGAATGGAGCGTCCCTGCCCCGTTCTCAGGAAGCGGCTAACGATCAGCTATCCTGGCGTTCGTCAGCTTCCAGCACTACCTCTTCCGGGCGCAGCAGTGAAATCACGCGGAAGATCAGCGCTAATCCCACGCCAACGAGAGTGGCCAGCGCCATGCCTTTCAGTTCCGCCGCGCCGATATGCACCTTCGCGCCGCTGACGCCGATGATCAGGATTACCGAGGTCAGGATCAGATTCTGCGCTTTGTTGTAATCCACTTTGGATTCGATCAGCACCCGGATACCGGACGCGCCAATTACCCCGTACAGCAGCAGCGAGACGCCGCCCATCACCGGCACCGGGATCGCCTGAATCGCCGCCGCCAGTTTACCGACGCAGGACAGCAGAATGGCGAGGATCGCCGCGCCGCCAATTACCCAGGTGCTGTAGACGCGGGTAATCGCCATCACGCCGATATTCTCACCGTAGGTGGTGTTGGGGGTCGAGCCAAAGAAACCAGAAATCACCGTTGATAAGCCATTGGCGAACATCGAGCGGTGCAGGCCAGGGTCGCGGATCAGATCTTTCTTTACGATATTGGCCGTGACCACCAGATGACCGATGTGTTCGGCAATCACCACCAGCGCCGCCGGCAGAATAGTCAGCATTGCCACCCACTCGAAGCGTGGCGTATAGAAGGTTGGCAGCGCGAACCACGGCGCGTTCTCTACCCCGCTCCAGTCGACGATGCCCATAAACCACGAGAGCGTATAGCCGACCAGCACCCCGATCAGAATCGGGATGATCGCCAGAAAGCCGCGAAACAGCACCGAACCAAACACCGTCACCGCCAGCGTCACCAGCGAGATAATCACCGTGGTGCTATCGGGCGAACTGCCCTCAGCCGGCAGCAGACCGGCCATATTCGCCGCCACGCCAGCCAGTTCAAGGCCGATGACTGCGACAATCGCGCCCATCGCCGCCGGCGGGAACATCACATCCAGCCAGCCGGTACCGGCCCGTTTCACAATCAGCGCCACAATACAGAACAGCACGCCGCATAGAATAAATCCGCCGAGCGCCACCTCGTAGCCCAGTGGCAACAGCAGCAGCACCGGCGAGATAAAAGCAAAGCTTGAGCCAAGATAGGCAGGAATTTTGCCCTTACAGATAAACAGATAAATCAGCGTGCCGACACCGTTGAATAACAGTACGGTAGCCGGGTTGATGTGGAACAGAATCGGCACCAGCACCGTGGCGCCAAACATGGCGAACAGATGTTGCAGGCTGAGTGGAATGGTTTGCAGTAACGGCGGTCGTTCACTGACGCCAATGGCGCGACGAGTCATCATTTATCCCCTTGCGTTAGTTTTCCCCGTTGGTGACACCCGCGCCGACGCAGCGTCACGCAGAGTGCGGGAAGCTGATGCCAGACGGCGGGTGTTATCCGATTGGGGATGATGCTTTTTTTGCCAAAAAAAAGCCGACTCTCCGGCCGGCTATGCGATTTATTTGGTTCCGAAAATCTTATCCCCGGCGTCACCGAGCCCAGGAATGATGTAACCTTTGTCGTTCAGTCCCTGATCGACCGACGCGGTATAGAGCTCTACGTCAGGATGCGCTTTTTCCAGAGCGGCAATCCCTTCTGGCGCGGCCACCAGCACCAGCACTTTAATGCTGCTGCAACCGGCTTTTTTCAGCAGGTCGATGGTGGCGATCATTGAACCACCGGTCGCCAGCATCGGGTCTACCACCAGCGCCAGGCGCTCTTCAATGTTCGAGACCAGCTTCTGGAAATAGGGAACAGGTTCCAGGGTTTCTTCATCACGGTAGACGCCCACCACGCTGATGCGTGCGCTGGGAACATGCTCCAGCACGCCTTCCATCATGCCGAGACCGGCACGCAGAATCGGGACCACCGTAATTTTTTTACCTTTGATTTGATCGATCTGCACCGGGCCGTTCCAGCCCTCAATAGTCACTTTTTCGGTTTCCAGATCGGCGGTGGCTTCGTAGGTCAGCAGGCTGCCCACTTCTGATGCCAGCTCGCGGAAACGCTTGGTACTGATATCATGCTCACGCATCAAGCCCAGTTTATGTTTGACCAGCGGGTGTCTGACTTCCACGATCTTCATTGGTGTTCTCCCGGAATGAGTTGAGCTAAAAAAAAATCGCGGGATTATACCGCCTTTTCGCCTTCGCGCCACTTATCCTTGCGCAAGGCGGCAGCATTTACCGGGACAAAATAAGGATTGATGAAAATCGCCTGGTGCGCAATCCCGGACTCGCAAACGTTTGCCTGCGCTGGTAGAATTGCCGCGCTTTATTTAAACCACCAACCGCAACTCGCGTGGGGACCTCGCAGTGACCGACAAGACCTCTCTCAGTTACAAAGACGCCGGTGTTGATATTGATGCTGGTAACGCCCTGGTTGACCGTATTAAAGGCGTAGTGAAAAAGACGCGTCGCCCGGAAGTAATGGGTGGACTGGGCGGCTTCGGTGCGCTTTGCGCGCTGCCGCAAAAATACCGTGAACCGGTGCTGGTCTCCGGCACCGATGGCGTCGGCACCAAGCTGCGTCTGGCGATGGACCTTAAGCGCCACGATGCGATTGGCATTGACCTGGTCGCGATGTGCGTCAACGACCTGGTGGTTCAGGGTGCAGAGCCGCTGTTCTTCCTCGACTATTACGCCACCGGCAAACTGGACGTTGATACCGCTTCTGCGGTGATCACCGGCATCGCCGAAGGCTGTCTGCAGTCAGGTTGTGCGCTGGTTGGCGGCGAAACCGCTGAAATGCCGGGCATGTACCACGGTGAAGATTACGACGTAGCCGGTTTCTGTGTCGGCGTGGTTGAAAAATCAGAAATCATCGACGGCAGTAAAGTGCAGGACGGCGACGTGCTGATCGCGCTCGGTTCAAGCGGTCCTCACTCTAACGGCTACTCGCTGGTGCGTAAGATTCTGGAAGTCAGCAATACCGATCCGCTGGTTGAACAGCTGGAAGGCAAACCGCTGGCTGACCACCTGCTGGAACCAACCCGCATCTACGTAAAAAATATCCTCAGCCTGATTGAGCAGGTCGATGTGCATGCGATTGCGCACCTGACCGGTGGCGGCTTCTGGGAAAACATTCCGCGCGTCCTGCCCGACAACACCCAGGCGGTGATTGACGAGAAGAGCTGGCAGTGGCCTGCGGTATTCAGCTGGATGCAGCAGGCGGGCAACGTCAGCCGCTTTGAGATGTACCGCACCTTTAACTGCGGCGTCGGGATGATCATTGCCCTGAGCCCGGATGAGGCGGACAAAGCCGTCGCGCTGATGCAGGCTGCCGGTGAAAAAGCGTGGAAGCTGGGCGTGATCAAGGCCTCCGATGCGGAAGAGCGTGTGGTCATCAACGGATGAAAAAGCTGGTTGTACTGATTTCCGGCAACGGAACCAACCTTCAGTCCATCCTTGACGCCTGCGCCAGCGGGCGGATTAACGGCAGCGTCGCTGCCGTTATCAGCAACCGTGCTGCGGCCTATGGCCTGACCCGGGCGCAGGAAGCGGGCATTCCCGCCAAAGCGCTGGCCGCCAGCGACTTCGCTGATCGTGACGCCTTCGACCGTCAGCTGATCGCTGAAATCGAGGCCTGGTCACCGGATCTGGTGGTACTGGCAGGCTATATGCGGATTCTCAGCAGTGCGTTTGTCGCCCATTTCCATGACCGCCTGCTGAATATTCACCCTTCTCTGCTGCCGAAATACCCCGGCCTGCATACACACCGTCAGGCACTGGAGAACGGCGATAGCGAACACGGGACCTCAGTGCATTTTGTCACCGATGAACTGGATGGCGGCCCGGTGATCCTGCAGGCCAAAGTGCCGGTATTCCCGGATGACAGTGAGGCGGAGATTACTGAGCGGGTGCAGCATCAGGAACATGCGATCTATCCGCTGGTGATTAGCTGGTTTATCGACGGACGGCTCAGGATGCGTGACGGGAAAGCCTGGCTGGACGGTGAACCCTTGCCGCCGCAGGGCTATGCAAACGACTGACGTGGAAGGAGAAGCCATCATTTCTTCTGAAGTGATGGCAGAGTAAAGGCTCAGAGAGCCTGTGCCCTCCGTAAAGACGCAAAAAACGCCATCCCTGGCCGCTCAGCGCGGGCGATTACGCACCTCATCCCTGAGGTGCGCCCGTAGCCGGGCCAACGCTTTGCGTTGTTCAAAAACGCTCCCGACGTTTTTGTCGATGGCCCGCGATGCTTTACTCCGGGCATCGGCTCCCATCGCTTTAAGTTTATCAGTCGTCTGACTAAACCCCGCTCTTATCCCTTTCCTTAACCGTAGCGGCCGGTAATGTAATCTTCGGTGCGTCGTTGTTTCGGCGCAGTAAAGATGCGATCGGTATCGTCAAACTCCACCAGCGCGCCCTGATGCATAAAAGCGGTATAGTCCGATACGCGTGACGCCTGCTGCATATTGTGGGTGACCAGCACCAGCGTAAAGTGCTGCTTCAGCGTTGTCATCAGCTCTTCAATCACCAGGGTAGAGATGGGGTCCAGCGCCGAGGTCGGTTCATCCAGCAGCAGAACCTCCGGTTCGATAGCAATCGCCCGCGCAATCACCAGCCGCTGCTGCTGTCCGGTCGAGAGCGTCAGCGCATTCTGCCCCAGTTGATCCTTCACCTCACTCCATAACGCCGCCGCCCGCAGCGCACGTTCGCAGGCTTCGTTCAGCACCCGCCGATCGCGCACGCCCTGTAATCGCAGGCCGTAAACCACGTTTTCATAGATCGACTTCGGAAACGGATTGGGCCGCTGAAACACCATCCCGACCCGCCGACGCAGCGCAGAAAGATCCTGATCCGGCCGCATGATCGGCACCGCGCCCAGCAGCACCTCACCGTCGATCCGACAGTGATCGATCACATCGTTCATCCGATTGAAGCAGCGCAGCAGGGTCGATTTACCGCAGCCGGACGGGCCGATCAGCGCGGTAATGCGGTTTTTTGGCACCTGCAGCGAAATGTCCTGCAGCGCCTGGCGCTCGCCGTACCACAGAGAGAGATGGTTAACGGTGAGCGCAATGTCAGTGTCGGGCGTCATAGTCATAGCCTGTTATTGAGTCATAAGGCGATAGCGTTCACGCAGGCGGTGACGCAGGCTCATCGCCAGCAAATTGAGCGACAGAATAATCAGCACCAGCAGCAGCGCGGTGGCGAACACCAGCGGCCGGTCAGCTTCAATATTCGGACTCTGAAACGCCAGATCGTAAATCTGGAAGCCAAGATGCATAAATTTGCGGTCGAGGTGCAGATAAGGGAACACCGCATCGATCGGTAATTCCGGCACCATTTTCACCACCCCGACCAGCATCAGCGGTGCGGTTTCGCCCGCTGCGCGTGCCACGGCGAGGATCAATCCGGTCAGCATTGCCGGCACCGCCAGCGGCAGCACCACATGCCACAGGGTTTCCGCCTGCGTGGCACCAAGCGCCAGCGATCCCTGACGCAGACTATCTGGAATGCGGGAAAGTCCCTCTTCCGTCGCCACGATCACCACCGGCAGCGTCAGTAACGCTAGCGTTAACGCCGCCCACAGCAGGCCCGGCGTGCCGAAGGTCGGATTGGGCAATGCGCTGGCGAAGAACAGCTGATCGATCGTGCCGCCGACCAGCCAGACAAAAAAGCCAAGGCCAAAGACGCCATACACGATTGAAGGCACCCCGGCCAGATTAACCACCGCAATCCGCACCAGCCGGGTCAGTGCGTTGCGCCCGGCATATTCGTGCAGCCAGATTGCGGCGATCACCCCAAGCGGCATCACCACAATCGACATCAGCAACACCATCAGCACAGTGCCAAAGATCGCCGGGAAAGCACCGGATTCGCTTCCACCGTCGGCCGGCGAGTCGCTGACAAAGCGCCACAACTGATGCAGGAAATGGAGACTCTTTTCGCCCAGCGTCATTGCGTTGGGTTTCCAGCTATCGACAATTTCCGTTAGCGGAATCGCGTGGTCGATGCCATGCACATCCCGCAGGATCAGCACGTCGCGCTGGCTCTGCTGTTGCAGGCTGGCCAGCGTCTCGCTGAGATGATCGAACCGACGCTGCAAGGCCGCCTGATTCGCCTGATATTCCGACTGGGTCTGTAGATCAAAGCGACCGGCGGCGCGCTGCTGCGTGGCCTGTTCATCCAGCTGCTCACGCTGGCTGTTGACGCGTGCCATCTCTACCCGGCGAATCTGATTGGCCTGCCGCACCAGCAGTTGTACCTGCGCCAGCCGCTGATGCAGCAGCGCATCGGGATTGCGGGCGGTTAAGACCTCATTATCTTCGCGCAGGCCGATAAACCAGCCGTAAGCCTTGCCGTGACTGCGACGCTGCAACACCATGATCGCTTTCGGCTGGCTGACGCTGGCCGCTTGCCGGCTGTAGACCACGCGGAAATCGGGTGCGTCCCAGTCGCGGTTGCCGGTTTTAATCAGGTAGCGATGAACCTGTCCGCCGCTGTTGCCCTGCTCGTCAGCCGGGGCAGGAAAGCGCGGCTGATGCTCAAGAGTTTCGCCCAGCAGGCGCACCTCACGCCCGTCGGGCTGGCTGAAACTGTAGAGGTCAACCCGCTGCGGCCAGAAAGCCCGGACGCCCTGCCAGGCCAGCAGGCCAATCAACAGCGTAAAGGCTAACAGGCAGACCGCCACGGCACCGGCGGTTAACCAGCGCCAGCGATCGTTTTGTCGCATCACCTTCATACCTGCTCCTCATGCTGCTGGCGCAAACGCTGACGGATCAGCTCCGCCACGGTATTGATCACCAGAGTGAACAGCAGCAGCATCAGGGCGCTGAGAAACAGGATGCGATAATGGGCGCTGCCAGCGGCGGCTTCCGGCATCTCGATGGCGATATTGGCTGACAGGGCGCGCAGTCCGCTGAACAATCCGCCCTGACTTTGCGGCGTGTTGCCGGTCGCCATCAGCAGAATCATCGTTTCCCCCACCGCGCGGCCCAGGCCGATCATCAGGGCGGCAAAGATCCCGGCTGAGGCGCCAGGCAACACCACTCGGGTCAGGGTTTGCCACGGCGTGGCACCCAGCGCCAGCGAGCCCTGCCCCAGCGATGCGGGCACGCTGAACAGCGCATCTTCAGAGAGCGTAAATATCAGCGGCACCAGCGCAAAGCCCATCGCCAGCGCCGCCACCAGCAGGTTGCGCTGTTCATAATGTGGCAGCCAGTCGCCTGCGTCAGGGATAAACAGCGTTGGCAGCCACAGCGTCAGTAAGGTGACCAGCAGCAGCAGCGGCAGCAGAATCAGCACCTCGCGGCCCGGCTGTCGCCAGCGCGCCGGTAAACGCGCGCTGAGCACGCCGCACAGCAGCAAACTGGCGGCCAGCGTCAGCGGCAGCAACAGCACTCCAATCAACGCCTGACTGATGTGCGGTGCCAGCCAGACACCGGCAATCAGCCCCACCACCACGCTCGGCAGCGCGCCCATCATTTCGATAGCCGGTTTAACCCAGCGACGCAGGCCCGGTGCCATAAAAAACGCGGTATACATGGCTGCCGCCAGCGCCAACGGCGTGGCAAACAGCAGCGCTAAGCTGGCGGCTTTCAGCGTGCCGACCACCATCGGTACCAGGCTGAACTTGCCCTGATAGCTGTCGCCCGCCGCGGTCGATTGCCAGATCCAGTCCGGTGCCGGGTAATTTTCGTACCAGATTTTTTGCCAGAAATTACGCCAGGTGACGTCAGGCCACGGGTTATCCAGCCGCAGGGTTTGCCAGCTGCCTGCTCGCTCAACCAGCAGACTGTCGCCACGCGGTGAGAACTGCGCGTCAAGAATGCCTGGCGCCAGCTGGCGCTGCAGAATCGGGCCATCCTGTTTGCTGGCGAACAGCCGCAGCAGGCCATTTTCACTGAGGGTGGCGAACACCCGACGTTGCGGCTCGGTGACCACTTTCGCCACTCCCGCGCTGTGCGCGAACGTCCGGATGCGTTGAAGACGCGGTCCCTGTGGGCTGGCGATCGCAAACCACTGGGTAATGCCGCTCTGATCCTGAATCAGCAGGCTCTTACCGCCCACCAGCAGATGCAGACTTTGCGGGCGCTGCGGCAGCGTCTGGGTTTCACGCAACCGCGCCTGATCCTCGTCGAGTTGCCAGACCCGCAGCACGTTGCCTTCGGTGGTATAGAGCAGATCGCCTGCCGGGGAAAGTGCCAGCAGGTCCAGCTGTTGCTGTGGCAGATCGACAGTGGCGGCCTGCTGATCGGTGCCGAGCGTTAGCACCGTCAGGCCGCGGTCGGTCAGCGCCGCGATACGCCACTGGCCTGGATGGCGAGTCGCCAGAGCCATTTTTGTCACCGCGCCGTGCGGCAGGTGAAACGGTTTGTCGCCCAGCGGAAAGCGCCACTGCTGTTCCGCTGTCGGTTGCATCAGCATCAGCGCACCCTGCATATTCAGCAGCAGCGTCTGGCCGTCGGCACTGCGCACCACCTGTTGCGGTGGCGGCAATAACGCCAGCGCCGGTTCCGCCGGTTGTCCATCCAGCGGAATAAACCGCGCCGCGCCGTGCGCGCTGATACGCCAGCCGATACGACCATCATTGCCGAGGGCTAACGCCGGCGCGCGATCCCATAGCTGCTGATTACTGGCAATCTGCAGACCCGGTGCACTGAACAGCGGCAATACCACGCCAATCAGCCAGCAAAACAGCAGCAACATCAGCAGCAGAATCGCAATGCCACAGGACGTGACCAGCCGCCGCGTCAGGCGGTCAACGGCACGACGCTTACGGTCGCTGAACTGGACTGGGATGTGGTTTACGCTCATGCGGTTCCGGTAGCAGGCAAAAACAAGCCGCTATGTTGCCCGTAGCCGGTTGATAAGACAACTATTGACGTTGGACAACGCTGCCATACTCTCGCCATAATGATCAGGGACACTGGATCTTCAGTCCTGCAACCGCTATATGGAGTGAGAATGGGTCAGGTAAAGCTTTATATTGAAAAAGAATTAAGCTGGTTATCCTTTAACGAACGGGTTTTGCAGGAAGCGGCGGACAAAAGTAATCCGCTGATTGAGCGGATGCGTTTTCTCGGTATCTACTCCAATAACCTCGACGAATTCTACAAGGTGCGTTTCGCCGACCTGAAACGCCGCATTCTGATTGGTGAAGAGCAGGGTTCCGCCAGTACGCCACGTCATTTATTCAAGAAGATCCAGCAGCGAGTCCTGAAGTCTGACCAGGAGTTCGACGCCCTGTATAACGATCTGCTGCTGGAGATGGCGCGTAATCAGATCTTCCTGATCAACGAGCGCCAGCTCTCGCCGAATCAGCAGGCGTGGCTGCGCCACTATTTCAAACATGAACTGCGCCAGCATATCTCGCCGATTCTGATCACCCATGAAACTGACCTGACCGAATTTCTGAAAGACGATTACACCTATCTGGCGGTGGAAATTATCCGCGGCGATACCATTCGTTATGCGCTGCTGGAGATCCCGTCCGATAAAGTGCCGCGTTTCATTAATCTGCCGGCTGAGCCGCCGCGTCGTCGTAAGCCGATGATCCTGCTGGATAACATTTTACGTTACTGCCTGGACGATATTTTCAAAGGCTTTTACGACTACGACGCACTGAACGCCTATTCGATGAAGATGACGCGTGACGCCGAGTACGATCTGGTGACGGAGATGGAATCGAGTCTGCTGGAGCTGATGTCGTCCAGCCTGAAGCAACGCCTGACCGCCGAGCCGGTCCGCTTTGTCTACCAGCGCGACATGCCCGATTCGATGGTGGAACTGTTGTGTCACAAGCTCTCCATTTCTAACTTCGATTCCATATTGCCCGGCGGACGCTACCACAACTTTAAAGACTTCATTGGCTTCCCGAACGTCGGCAAAAACAACCTGGTGAACCGGCCGCTGCCGCAGATTCGCCATATCGGATTTGATGGCTTCCGCAATGGCTTTGATGCCATTCGCGATCGCGATGTGCTGCTCTATTATCCTTACCATACCTTTGAGCACGTGCTGGAACTGCTGCGTCAGGCGTCGTTTGACCCCAGCGTGCTGGCGATAAAAATCAATATTTATCGCGTCGCCAAACACTCACGCATCATGGATGCGATGATTCATGCGGCCTATAACGGTAAAAAAGTGACGGTGGTGGTTGAACTGCAGGCGCGCTTTGATGAAGAGGCGAACATCTACTGGGCTAAGCGCCTGACCGAAGCGGGCGTGCACGTAATTTTCTCTGCGCCGGGGCTGAAGATCCACGCCAAGCTGTTCCTGATTTCCCGCCGTGAAGGTGAAGAGATTGTGCGGTACGCGCATATCGGTACCGGCAACTTCAACGAAAAAACCGCCCGCCTCTATACCGACTACTCGTTGCTGACCGCCGATGCGCGTATCACCAACGAAGTGCGCCGGGTGTTTAACTTTATCGAGAACCCTTACCGGCCGGTCACCTTCGATCATCTGATGGTGTCACCGCAGAACTCACGCCGGATGCTGTATGAGTTGATCGATAACGAAATCGCCAATGCGCAGCAGAAAAAGCCATCCGGCATTACTCTGAAAATCAATAATCTGGTGGACAAAGGACTGGTTGACCGGCTTTATACAGCCTCCAGCGTGGGGGTTAAGGTCAATCTGCTGGTGCGCGGCATGTGCTCATTAATTCCCGATTTGCCGGGGATCAGTGAAAATATTCGCGTCATCAGTATCGTTGACCGTTATCTGGAGCACGATCGCGTCTATATTTTTGACAATGGCGGCGATAAAAAAGTGTTCCTCTCCTCGGCTGACTGGATGACGCGTAACATTGATTACCGCATCGAAGTGGCGGTGGCGATTCTCGATCCACGTATTAAGCAGCGCATACTCGACATTATTGCTATTCAGTTAAGTGATACGGTAAAAGCCCGCATCGTCGATAAAGAGTTGAGTAACCATTACGTCCAGCGCGGCAATCGTCGCAAAGTGCGATCGCAGCTGGCCATTTATGATTACATCAAGAACCTGGAACAACCTGAATAAATCCTATGCCAATTTCCCATAAAAGTACGCCAAAACCCCAGGAGTTTGCGGCGATCGACCTCGGATCGAACAGCTTCCATATGGTCATCGCCCGGGTGGTGGATGGCGCGATGCAGGTATTGGGTCGCCTGAAGCAGCGCGTCCATCTGGCTGACGGGCTGGATGCCAGTAATCGCCTGAGCGAAGAGGCGATGGAGCGGGGATTAACCTGCCTGGCGCTGTTCGCGGAACGCCTGCAGGGATTCAGCCCGAGCAATGTCACCATTGTCGGCACCCATACGCTGCGCCAGGCGGTCAACGCCGAAACCTTTTTGCAACGGGCCGCCGAGGTGATCCCCTATCCGATTGAGGTGATTTCAGGCCATGAAGAGGCCCGTCTGATCTTTATGGGCGTGGAGCATACTCAGCCGGAGAAAGGTCGTAAGCTGGTGATCGACATCGGTGGCGGGTCAACCGAACTGGTGATTGGCGAGGATTTTGAGCCGCAGCTGGTGGAAAGCCGCCGCATGGGTTGCGTCAGTTTCGCGCAGCTCTATTTCCCCAACGGTGAAATCAGCCGCGAGAATTTCCGTCGCGCCCGCTTAGCGGCCGCACAGAAGCTGGAAACTTTGGCGTGGCAGTATCGTCTGCATGGCTGGCAATATGCGCTGGGTGCGTCCGGCACCATCAAAGCCGCCTGTGAAGTGCTGCAGGCGATGGATGAGAAAGAGAAGCTGATTACGCCTGAGCGTCTCGACAAACTGTATGACGAAGTGATCAAACATAAATCGTTTGCCGCGCTGAGTCTGCCAGGCCTGTCGGAAGAGCGTAAAGGGGTGTTTGTACCGGGACTGGCGATTCTGTGCGGCGTGTTCGACGCGCTGGCAATTCGCGAGCTGCGCCTCTCCGATGGTGCGCTACGTGAAGGCGTGCTGTACGAAATGGAAGGCCGCTTCCGTCATCAGGATATCCGCAGCCGCACCGCGCAGAGTCTGGCGAACCATTACGCCATCGACAGCGATCAGGCGCGACGCGTGCTCGACACTACCGAACAGCTCTATCTGCAGTGGCGCGATCAGAATCCCAAACTGGCGAATCCGCAACTGGCGGCGCTGCTGAAGTGGGCGGCAATGCTGCATGAAGTCGGACTGACCATCAATCATAGCGGTCTGCAGCGCCATTCAGCCTACATCCTGCAAAACACCAATATGCCTGGCTTTAATCAGGATCAGCAAATGCTGCTGGCGGCGCTGGTAAGATTCCACCGGAAAGCGGTGAAACTCGATGAGTTGCCGCGGGTGACGCTGTTTAAGAAGAAGCAGTTCGTGCCGCTGATTTTCCTGTTGCGTCTGGGTACCCTGCTGAATAATCAGCGCCAGGCCACCACACGGCCGGATACTCTGGTGCTGAAGTGCGACGACGGCCACTGGACGCTGATTTTCCCCGCGGGCTATTTCAGTCAGAACACCCTGGTACAGCTCGATCTCGAGCGCGAGCAGGGTTACTGGAATGATGTCACCGGATGGAAACTGATCCTCGAAGAGGCCTGATAACGTGGGTGCCTGGCACCCATTTAACTGAACTGATGACCATGACACAACATACCGAACGTCTGCGTGACGAACACTATTTTGCCGAAACCTACGGCCTGACGCCGCCTCACTCTGAAGTCGTGGCGGCGCTACCACAGCTCAACGTCGGGAAAGCACTCGATCTCGGCTGTGGCGGTGGGCGTAACACGCTGTATCTTAATCAGCACGGTTTCGACGTCACCGCATGGGATCATAATCCGCAAAGCCTGGCGCGCCTGCACGATATCATCGAGCGGGAAGGTCTGAGCGGCATCCATACCGAACAACGGGATCTGAACCAGACGCGCTTTAACGGTGGCTACGATTTTGTGCTGTCGACAGTGGTGATGATGTTTCTGCAACCGCAGAGCATTCCGCAGTTGATTGCTGATATGCAGGCCTGCACGGTGAAAAACGGCTACAACCTGATTGTGGCAGCGATGAACACCGACGATATGCCCTGCCCGAGCGATTTTACCTTTGCGTTTAAATCGGGCGAGCTGAGCAATTATTACCGTAACTGGCATATCGTGAAGTACAACGAAAATCCTGGCCAGCTGCACCGTAAAGATGAACACGGCAATCGCATTAACTGCCGCTTCGCCACGCTGCTGGCGCAGAAAGCCAGTTACTGATCTTTGTCTGCTGTTTTTTTCAACCGCGATTGATTTCGTCTGGCGACTGTGACTAAATGTTGCGGTCGCCCAGCTTTGGGTCATTACAGGAACCACCCCGCGTGAACAGCGCTATTTCTCCCCGAAGACGTCAAAAAACCGGCACCATGACCCGTATCGTGTTGCTGATCAGTTTTATCATTTTGTTTAGCCGCCTGATTTTTATCCTGCCTGCTGCCTTCGAACATCATCAGCAACAAAAATCGCTGCCTGAACCGGTTGCCGTCAGTTCTGGCGATACGCGTTAGCGAACACGACTTTTTCGCCTGAAAAACTGCCCCGCCGTCCGGTTGACTGCGCCATTTTTTGCATCCCTTTTTCAGGCGAAACGCTACACTTCGTGCTGGTGCTTTCAGACTAAAGGGATTCAATGTGTCTGCCTCACACTCTCAACGTTTAAGTGAAATACGTCATCGCATTCTGACGCTGCTGCTCAACGAGCACGATCTGGTTGATGCTTTGCTGGATAAATCCAGCGACCTCAGTCCTGAACAGCAACGTGAAAATGCGGCCCAGCGTGACGCGCTGGAGCAGGATATTCGTCAGCTGCACGCTGCCGACCTTGCCGACATCCTCGAAGCCTTACCGGAAGAAGAACGTCAGGCGCTGTGGCGACTGGTGCCAAACGAACGGCGCGGTCTGGTACTGGTGGAAGCCTCGGAAACCGTCTGGGCCAGCCTGACCGAAGAGATGAGCGATCGCGATATTCTGCGCGCCATCGAACCGCTGGATATTGATGATCAGGTGTGGCTGGCACGATATCTGCCTCGTGACCTGACGGGCCGCCTGCTGGCGACCGTGGAACCGGGCCTGCGCGCCCGCATGCTGAGCATGGTGGAGTTTGATCGCGATCGCGTCGGTCGGGTGATGGATTTCAATATCCTGACGGTACGCGACGACGTGACGCTGGCCACGGTGCAGCGATATCTGCGTAAGCACAAAAGCATGCCAGGCGGCACCGATAAAATCTTTATCACCAATGACGATAATCTGCTGCTTGGCGAACTGCTGCTGACCGATATTCTGCTGAACAAGCCGAAAACGCTGGTCAGTGAGGTAATGAATGCCCGCCCCACCACCTTCCAGCTTAACGATAAGGCGGAAGATGCCGCCAGCGCCTTCGAACGTTATAACCTGATCTCCGCGGCCGTTACTGATGCAAAGGGCCGCCTGATAGGCCGTATCACTATTGAAGACATTATCGATTTGGTGAATGCCGAAAACGAAAGCAATATCCGTAAAATGGGCGGTATCAGTCAGGAAGAGGACGTGTTTGCGCCGGTGCGGAAGTCAGTGCGTAAACGCTGGGCATGGCTGGCGATTAATCTCTGCACCGCCTTTGTCGCCTCGCGAGTGATTGGGCTGTTTGAAGGCACTATCTCGCAAATCGTGGCGCTCGCCACTCTGATGCCGATCGTCGCTGGCATCGGCGGCAATACCGGTAATCAAACCATCACCATGATTGTGCGTGCTCTGGCGCTACATCAGGTTGAGCCGGGAAACTTCTCGTTCCTGATTGTCCGTGAACTCGGCGTGGCGCTGATCAACGGCCTGTTCTGGGGCGGGATTATGGGCGGCATCACCTGGCTGATGTATGACAACCTCGCGCTGGGCGGCGTGATGATGCTGGCGATGGCGCTGAATCTGCTGCTGGCAGCGCTGATGGGCGTGCTGGTACCGCTGGTGATGACCAAAATGAAGCGCGATCCCGCCGTCGGCTCCAGCGTATTGATCACCGCCATCACCGACACCGGCGGTTTCTTTATCTTCCTGGGACTGGCTACCCTGTTCCTGCTGCCGCACTGAGCCTCAGGCGCGGCCCGGGTTGCATTGTAATGCTCGCTTGAGATTACGCTGGCGCGTCACCTGCGCCAGTTCACCGATGGCGGCTGGCAGCGCATAGGTGCCGCGCTGGCTTAACCACTTCAGCACATCGTCCAGATGCCAGATGGCGGTTTTGCCGTCATGCACCGGCAACGGAAACGGCGGGCGGTGGCTGAGCATCAGTTTGCGCATATTCTGCCGCGACATGCCGGTTAATTCCGCCACATCCGTCAGTCCGACAAAATCGGGCGCGGCTTCCGCCAGCATGGCACCGGGTATGGCGCCGATGACCTCTGCTTCGGCGCGCATCAACGCCTCACTGGCAGAAGAGGCTTCACGGCTAAACTCCAGCGCAATTCTGCCAGGTACGCCGAGCCCGACCAGCGCATCATCACAGCCCGCCAGTGCCAGATTCTCCAGCATCTCATCCTGCGTGGCGTGCTCCGCTGGCAGGCTAAATCGTAAAGTAAAACGGTATTCCATGAGCCGCTCCTTTTGCTGTGTCAGGCCGTAAGAAAGTGACAATGATCAACCACGCGGCGCAGGGCATTGGCATGGTTTTGCGCACTCTTCGGCGTACTCCAGATGCAGGTCAGACAAAACTCGCCGCACCGACAGGTCATCAGGTTTTTCGGGCAGTACATCTTGCCCCACGCATGATGGCCGCCCGGTACTACCCGCCATCCATGGGATTCGGCGTAACATAAAGCCGATTCAATCTCTTTACTGTGATGTCGCTTTCTGACCATTTGAGCCTCTAGCGTGACGTGAAACCAGTGGGTTGTCAACTGACAACTTGTTAAAGTGGAGATTATGCGGCTCAGCATGGGCAGACTTTTTCTCGCGGTAAAACAGTCAGGGTATAAACTGGAAAACGGCACGCAAAAAATCATCAACAGTGGATTTATGCGACCAGAATGAACAACAAACTATGGAGGCAACATGTTTAAACCGGATGATTTTGTCCAGTCAAAGACCGGCGGTCCAAAAATGCAGGTGCTGCGGGCAGAAGGCGATACTCTGTGGTGCGCACGCACAGACGATGCGACCAAAAAAGAGATTGAAGTGAAGGCTGATAGCGTGAATCTGTATCACGAAGAAGGCGACTTCGGCGTCTGCTGATGAAAACTGGCCCCGACGAACGGGGCCGGACTGTTACGGGTTATTCTGTTGAAGGTTGTCGTGGCCGAGGCCGCCGATAAACGGCAGACGTAACCGGAAAGGGGTGAAATCCAGCCCCATGTTTAATCCCAGCAGGTTCACTTCAAAGCCCTCTTCTGCGCCGAGCGTCACGCCCGCCACGCCCAGAATCGACACCTGTAATCCACGTCCCGATGGCGGCAACCCAATCGGACGCCACAGCGGTCGGTAATCTTTGCCCAGCGCATTAGCGGGCAGATCAAGCTTCAGTGCCGGTACTTCACGGCCAATGTGTGCCAGAAAGGTATTACTGTTGGGTCCCGGCCAGGCATGATAGGTGGTTGGCCACGGGTAAGATTTAATTGCTGCCTCAATCTGCGGAATCATCGCTTCCGCCGCCGGGCCGCGATGCTCCACCAGCAGCCGTGGTTTCGCGCCGTACCAGTACCCGTCAGGAATATTGGTGTTGCGGCGGACTTTATCGCCGCTGCCCCAGCTAATCACCTCATAACGGTTATAACGGCTTTCGCCAGCGCGTTTGAAAATGATCCACGGATGAACCGCTACCGCACCTTTCCAGCCATAGGTCGGTGCGGCATAGACCTGAACAATAGCCAGGTTGGCTATGGCGCGCGGATCGGGCGCGATACCGGCCGAATCACGACGGGCCGACCACCAGCCGCCCTTTTCGCTGTTATCGCTGTGGCGAGTGGCCTGCGCAATACTGGCCCCCAGCGATAACAGTAAGACGGCAACAAAAAACAGGCTGAACACTTTAAGTGGAAGCATGACAACATTCCTGAAGACAATAAATGGCAACGTCTGCTGAGCAGTCGGATTTACACGGGGCGGCTTTGGGATATTGAGCAAAAGCGGCGGGTAAAGGCTGGCGACAAGTGTGGCGCGCGTCTCTCTACTGCAGAGCAGAATAGCGCAATTCTCGTCAAAGTGAACAATAAAACGCCAGCGGCGGCCGGGGATGCGCTGAAAGGTTAAAACCGCGGGCAGAAGGGCACGGTTTGTTTCGTCCAGTCTTCATCTGTCTGCCTTGCCGTAAAATTGCGGAACAGCGGCGCTTACTCTGGATGCTGGCTTGATGGCGGCTGTCAATCGCTCCATTTCGCCAGACGGCTCCCTGCAAAAACCCAACACCACGCCGAACCGGACTTGACCATTCGGCCTTACAGAAACGCCAAAACAGCGAGCTGCGATCGTAGGCTTCTTAGCCTGAGCCTGAGCCTGAGCCTGAGCCTGAGCCTGAGCCTGAGCCTGAGCCTGAGCCTGAGCCTTCAGGCTGATGCCTGACATCCCATTTAACAACATTGCTGCTATATAAAAATCCGCCATCTCTCTTTGGGATGACGGATTTGTTATCCTTGCCAGCCAGGTATCCGGGCACCGGTCTGCTCCGGGTCCGGACTCTCCTTCCTTACGAGTGACGAGGAGGTTTATAAGCTAACTCAGAACCACGCCTCAAACATGCCGCCGACATTCAGCGAATCCAGTTGCTCGTTGCTGGTGGCATCGGCTCTGGCGATATGCGCGTTGTCCACCTGACCGCCGGTCACATAGAAGCGCAACATCGGACGGAACTCAGGCCCCATGCCAATGGCGATGTTCTGCGATAACGTTAGTTTCCAGCCTTTGTTATCTCCGCCCTGATCGTAATCCACACGCTGGTAGCCGGCTTCCAGCCAGGTTGAGTGCACGTCGTTCCAGAAATACATCGGTCGCACAATCGCAGCATAGTTTTTACGGTTGTCGGTGTTGTCCTTACCGTCATCGTAGTCATGGAAGGCCAGCAAATAATCGAGCTGCGCCTGCCGGGTAAACTTATGACTGCCCTCGAAGCTGGCGTAGACCGTGGTCAGATCGTCCGTTTTGTTGTAGACGCTGTTATCCGAGTTGTCGGAATAGCGCAGAATGACTTTGTTCACCCCGCTGTCGTTGGTGTGGCTCAGTACCAGACCGCCCTGCCAGGCATCGAGCTGCTCATCGTTGTCTATCGCTTTCGAGTCAAAGCCGTAGTTGGCGTACACTTCGACATCAATCGGCCCGGCCTTGATGCCGTGGGTTTTGGTGGTCAGCGCATAATGGCCATCATCACCGGTGTCGGAGCTACCGGTACAGGTGATACGTGATGGATTAGTCTCATCGGCCGACACTTCCGGGCTACAGGATTTCACCTGCGACACCGTTGCCACGTCAAACTGAATGCCGCCAATAGCCAAGTTTTTCACCCCGGCCCCCTGGCCGTCATGGTTCATCCAGAAGTAGTCGTTGATCCCCTGCTGCGGACGTTGATGGAAATCGCGGCCAGCCCAGATATAGGCATTTGGGTTTGATTCGAAGACGTTAGTGACGCCTGCATAGGCCTTTTTCAGGTTCACTTCATCGCTCCAGTGGTCAAACATGACGTTAATGTCCCAGATGGCCCCTCTGTCGCTTTTGAAGGCTTTGCTCAACTGGAATTCACCGCCGTTACTTTCGTTACCCAGACGACCGATCGCCGAGGCACCGTTATAGGATCCCTCGACGCCAACATATTTCTGATCGCCCGCCTGGAAGTGGCTGCCGTAGCGGGCGTAGCCACTGAATTTAAGACCAAATGGAATGGCTAAATCCGGAGAGGCAGCAGTGGTTTGCGGGTCGGTAATAACGTCGACTTTTTTATCGGCAGCAGCAGTGATTTTCGCCTGCCTTTCGGCCAGGGCTTTATCAACCGCTTTAGCGACAATGGCGTCAATCTGTTCCTGAGTTAATTCCTGTGCCAGAACGGAAACAGAGCACAGTGCGGTAATTATCGCCATTGCTAAAGGGATTGTTTTTACAGTTTTCATGGCTATCTCAAATTAATTAATTATATCTTTAGAAAATAACCATCCTGTTTCGGTGTGAATAGAAACAACGTCACCAAAACAAGTTGATTTTATTTTTATTTCGTAGAGGTACAGTTAAATAATTAGCGTAATGAGTGTCTCCGTAGTCAGGGTGAGTAAATATTACTGGGGTCAAAAGTGAATAATCCATTCCACTAATTCAAATTGCAGCAAGGATTGCATCCGATAATTCGGTGCTAAGACTCCTTCACGGTCAGAGGCTGGTGCGCTTATCCGGCGCAACGCCATCCTTAGCATTAAGGCTGGCGTTGCACTTATTACCTGAATTGACACTTAGTATTTAATTAAATCGTGATTCACTGGCATCCCAGCTATAAGTGTTATTTTCAATTAGAAAATCACCCAACTCCTGATAACTGAAGTGATAAAACTCTGCGCTGGCAGCATAACCAGAATAGTCAACGACCGCGAGGCCAACAAATGCTCCGGTAAAGAATCCTCCATAGCTTTGCAGTACATAATCATCTGAAAGGATGGCTGAATCTAATTTGACAGGGATTTCAGTGAAATTGATTCCGTCAAAACTATATTCATAACTATAGGTTTCCTTCCGAACTTTGGTGCGAAACCAGACATATTGCGTTTCCTCCGGAATCTTAATGGCCTCATCTTTCAGATAGGAGGTGTATTTCCCACGATTATTCTCACCAATTTCGATAACGGCTCCATTAATTTCATTCCAGGTAATGAAAACAAAACTCCAATGGCGCTCGTTGTAATAATGGGTTAACCCTGCCATTTGCTGGTAATTAAATGGCTCAAATTTAACTTTAACCTGCGCATCAAAATAAAAGGCTTGCCAGCGTCGGGCAATCAGCGAGAGGTCATGGGTATTCGCTAGCGATCCCTGCCCTGTCAGGGTTAACTTTCCATCACCCGTCGTTCCCATTTTTTCGGTGAACGGGACCCGGAGCGTATTCCAGTTGAGATCAAGTGTCGCCGTTATAAAATCATCGTGCTGGCTATGATCTTTTGCGCTTTCGGTATAAATCGCATCTGCTGGCCCTTCGACAAACGTTCGTCCACCGTGGCCTCCTGCAATACGTGGCCAGCCATCTTTATCCCAATACACTTTCTGGATAGAGGTTTCTCTCCCCAGGGTAGACCAACCACGAGGGTCGTAGGCGGACTCACCGACACGGTTCCACGGACGCGCGCAAAGCGAAGCATAATACCATTCCCCTGTCGGGGTTGAGACCAACGAGCCGTGCCCCTGCTTTTGAATATAGCTGTCTGGCGTATCCATATTGGTTAAGAACACTTCCCCTGGCTGTGTTTCAAAACTATTGGCATTCAATGTTTTTGAACGCGCCACGACTTCCTGGTGAGTGAAAACGGTTCCGCCTTGAGCGGCAAAAAGATAATAATAGCCGTTCAGTTTGTAGAGATGTGGCCCCTCGACCAGGGCGACGGCAGTACCGCGATAAATCGTTCGCGCAGTTTCTGGTTTTAATTTCAGCGTCTGTGTATCAAGCTCAGTTAACGTAATGCCATCAAAAGGATGATGATACTCGCGATGATCCCAGGTTTGTTGAATGAGGTATTTACGACCATCGTCATCATGGAAAAGTGAAGCGTCAAAACCGACACCATTAAGTTTAATCGGATCTGTCCATGGGCCACGAATGTCAGTGGCTGTAGTCAGATAATTCGTCATGTCTTTAAAGGCACCTTCGGTGACTTTCACATCGGTATAAACTAACCAGAATTTACCATCAGCATACGAAAGCGCTGGTGCCCAAATCCCGCCGGATGAAGGATTTCCTTTCATATCTAAAAGTGCGGTTGTTGATAATGGGGCCGGGAGAAGATTCCAGTGTTCCAGGTCTTTTGACTCATGTAAACGAACACCCGGGAACCACTCAAAAGTAGAGTTTGCAATATAGTAGGTGTCTTCTACACGGATAATGCTCGGATCGGCATTAAATCCAGGTAAGATAGGGTTTTGAATCAGAGACATATAATCATACCTTTTAAGTTTAAGCTGGCTATTTTTTGAGTTTTATCGCTAATTTTTCAAACTACACACGTACCTCATCAAGCTGACGATTGATGTCGGTGACATGTTTGTCTGAGATGGGATAGACCTGAATGATGATCATCGAAATGGCGGCTAACATTATTGGAGCCCAAATCGCTGTAATAATTATTCCGTCGATAGCATTTGCACTTTGCTGAACCCCTTTTTCGTTAAAGCCATAGGCAGCCAGTAACCAAAGTGGAATCGCGCCACCCAGCGTGAAACCGATTTTGAAAAACAGTCCCATAATGGCATTAATAATGGCGGCGTTTCGTTTTCCTGTTTTTAATTCGCCATAAGCGACAACTTCAGGGACAAGTGCCCACATGAAGCCGGTCGCAGAGCTTAAGCCCCACTGTTTGATGAATGTTGAGATATAAGCCAGCCAAAGGGCATCGTGCATTGCTTCACGTGACCATACGTAGGTCAGTAGTTCACCGACAATAAACATGCCAAGGAACAGATGGAAGAAGCCTTTTTTGCCAAAAATTTTCTTCAGTCTGGGCCAAAAAACAGGGAAGACAATACCGGGAATTGAGGCGACCAGGCCGATAGCGCCCATCCACTCTGAGTGGCCAACGACGTACTGATTGAAAAAGCCATTTACGGTATTCATGAAAAACATGAAGGTGAAGGCCAGCATGAAAAACAATCCGAGAATGACAAGCGGCCGGTTATGTCTGAGTTCATGGAACAGATCTGTCGCTTTTACGTTGGCTGTTTGTTCTTCCGTCGCAACGACACGTTCTTTAGTAAATTTATAACAGATGAAAAGTGCAACTGCGCCGATCAGCATATAGATTGAGTAAACACCAAACCACGCGTAGTTAGCTGAGGGATCGGTGTAGTTACCCATATTGAGTTCAAGGCCAAAAAAACCCGTATCTTTCAGGCTTCGATCTTTTGGAGAAGCCATTTGTACAAACATTGGAAAGAGCGTATAGACAAGAAGATTCGCACTATTAGCCAGCATCATACGTGTGCTGGTCAGTTTATCAATAGATTCAGGATCTCTTGTCAGTGAAGCATTCAGTGAACCATACGGGATATTCACTACTGAATAAATCAAATCCAGGGCTAAATAAACCACAAATGCAAAAGGAACAGAACCCTGGATACCCGGGATAGGAGCAAACAGTAAAGCAGAAAGGATAACAAGAGGAACACCTGCTCTTAAAAGCCAGGGACGGTATTTTCCGGCAGGAGAGCTTCTTTTATCAACATACGTTCCCACCATCGGGTCCCATAACACGTTAATAATGCGGACAAAAAGAAATATAAATCCGGCTGTTGCTGTACTGATTGTATTTACAGTCAACATGTGAAGCGCCAGAAAACCGCCAATGGTACCGAATACCAGGTTTTGCGCAAAGTCGCCCATCCCATAACCAATACGCTCTCCACGGGTTAATTTATGATATTCATCATGCCGGCTTTGCATTATGTTATTGCTCATTCTAGTCAGATCTCCGGTTCTTTTGTCTGGGAGGAACACTTTCTGACACAAGTAACCCATGAGAATCTATTATGTTTTTAAATTAATTAATTATGTTTTTTTATTTATGTGATCATTGAGACAAAAGCCATTTAAAGGCCCGGAAGGGTTGATTAACCGCGCACAGACGATATTCTCAGCAAATGAACTACCATACTAAACAGGCTTTTAATTTAGACCCTTGCCTGCTGTCGGTGACAAAGCAAACTCAATATATAAGCGTAATTTTGCGGGATGGCTCACACTTGATAATTATCTCAATACGAGAGTGAAATAACGTAATTGAGCAACCGGCGATGAAAAGAGAGGATAGGTAACAGTGATTTATTTTGCGCCGCCTAAATTATGGAGTTCTTTATGCAAGTTCAGGCCACGGCTCGCCTTCTTTCTATGCCAAACGAGATGTCAGCATCAAAAGCAGGTTTTGACTAGCGCTACTCACTGGCGCATCGGAATCGTAGGCGAAGGAAGGATATAATCAGAGCTACCGGCAAAGATTTTGAGAGCAATAATAATATTCATTGCCAGTCTGGAAAGAAAAAACCAATCTGGTCTACGTTGTTTCATCCTCTCCTTTAGTTTCGTCCATCATGCTTCGCTAAATTTCAGCTCGTCGCGCTTGCGCAAGCGTAATCCCACCGACGCCCTAACGGTCAAAGCTAATGGTCTCTTGTGTTCGATTTATTGAATAGTGGTAGCGAAATGAGATTGAACCCGCCGGAGTTACCACAACATAAAGGTCATCACGGTCATTAACGTTATAGCGTTTCTCGTGAGTTCCATTGAAAAAACTGTGCTTACCGTTGCCAGAAAGTGCCAGACACAAAAAAGCCCGCAGTGATGCGGGCTTAGAGGGATTTTACTGCTTAACCGTGTAGGCTGTTGCCAGACGCGAAATCATTCCCATTCAATGGTCGCCGGTGGCTTGCCGCTGATGTCATACACCACGCGGGAGATGCCGTTGACTTCATTGATGATGCGGTTAGAGACCCGGCCGAGGAATTCATACGGCAGGTGCGCCCAGTGCGCGGTCATGAAGTCGATGGTTTCCACTGCACGCAGTGAAACCACCCAGTCATATTTACGGCCATCGCCCATCACACCGACCGAACGTACCGGCAGGAAGACGGTGAAGGCCTGGCTGACCTTGTTGTAGAGATCGGCTTTGTGCAGCTCTTCAATGAAGATCGCATCGGCACGGCGCAGCAGGTCGCAATACTCTTTCTTCACTTCGCCCAGCACGCGTACGCCCAGACCCGGACCCGGGAACGGATGGCGATAAAGCATATCGTACGGCAGGCCCAGCTCCAGACCGATCTTACGCACTTCATCTTTGAACAGCTCTTTCAGCGGTTCAACCAGCCCCATCTTCATCTCTTTCGGCAGGCCACCCACGTTATGGTGCGATTTGATGACGTGCGCTTTACCGGTGGCAGAGGCGGCTGATTCAATCACGTCCGGATAGATGGTGCCCTGCGCCAGCCACTTAACGTCCTGCAGTTTCAGCGCTTCTTCGTCAAATACTTCCACAAAGACACGACCGATGGTTTTACGCTTAGCTTCAGGTTCATCAATACCCGCCAGTGCATCCAGGAAGCGCATCTCAGCCGGCACATGGATGATGTTGAGACCAAAGTGGTCGCCAAACATATCCATCACCTGTTGCGCTTCGTTCAGGCGCAGCAGACCGTTATCCACGAATACGCAGGTCAGACGATCGCCGATGGCGCGGTGCAGCAGCATCGCGGTCACAGAGGAGTCAACGCCGCCTGAAAGGCCAAGGATTACCTTGTCATTGCCGACCTGCTCACGCAGGCGCTCAACCGCATCTTCAATGATCTTAGCCGGGGTCCACAGCGCTTCACATTCACAGATATCGATAATGAAACGCTCAAGCATCCGCAGCCCCTGACGGGTGTGGGTCACTTCCGGGTGGAACTGCACGCCGTAGAAACGCTTCTCTTCGT
Organism: Pantoea sp. PGP6; assembly: GCF_053474785.1. Classification (NCBI taxonomy): domain Bacteria; kingdom Pseudomonadati; phylum Pseudomonadota; class Gammaproteobacteria; order Enterobacterales; family Erwiniaceae; genus Pantoea; species Pantoea sp. PGP6. The sequence continues at coordinate 1,222,151 of NZ_JBQBMA010000001.1, read as the reverse complement.
TGGCCATGATGGCGAACGGACAGGTTTCGGTGCTGGCAACGGTGACGAAGTCAGCCGGAATGGCAGTCACTTTGTCGCCGTGGCTCATCCAGACATCCAGCAGCGGTTTACCGGCGGCGCTAATCGCGTCTTCAATACCGCGTACCAGCGCGCTTGGGGTGGTCACTTCAACCTGCGCATAACCGAACTCACGCTCGCTGGAACCGGAGACTTTACCGCCCAACTGCATCGCCATGGTCTGCATGCCGTAGCAGACGCCCAGCACCGGCACACCGGCGCTGAAGACATATTCAGGCGCACGCGGGCTGTTCAGCTCGGTGGTGCTTTCCGGCCCACCGGAGAGGATGATGCCGCTCGGATTGAACTGGCGAATCTGCTCTTCGGTCACGTCCCATGCCCAGAGTTCACAGTAGACACCCAGTTCGCGCACGCGACGTGCCACCAGCTGAGTATATTGAGAGCCGAAATCGAGAATCAGAATGCGATGCTTATGGATATTTTCCGTCGTCATTGAGGGGTTTCCAGAACGGTGACTTGATAAATAAAAGCGCCCGGCTGAAGCCGGGCGGGAAATCTTACGGGATTACGATCCCATGCGGTAGTTCGGTGACTCTTTGGTAATGGTCACATCGTGGACATGGCTTTCGTTGATGCCGGCACCGCTGATGCGGACAAATTCCGCTTTGGTGCGCAGGTCATCAATGGTCGGGCAGCCGGTCAGGCCCATACAGGAGCGCAGTCCGCCCATCTGCTGGTGTACGATCTCTTTCAGGCGGCCTTTATAGGCAACGCGGCCTTCAATGCCTTCCGGCACCAGTTTGTCGGCGGCGTTATCGGTCTGGAAGTAACGGTCAGATGAGCCTTTCGACATCGCGCCCAGTGAACCCATGCCGCGATAGGATTTGAACGAACGCCCCTGATAGAGTTCGATTTCGCCCGGGGATTCTTCGGTACCGGCCAGCATAGAACCGACCATCACACAGGATGCGCCCGCAGCAATTGCTTTGGCGATGTCGCCAGAGAAGCGGATACCGCCATCGGCGATTACCGGAATACCGGTGCCTTCCAGTGCAGCAACCGCATCAGAAACGGCGGTAATCTGTGGCACGCCAACGCCGGTGACGATACGGGTAGTACAGATGGAGCCCGGGCCGATACCGACTTTAACTGCGCTGACGCCGGCGTCTACCAGCGCCAGTGCGCCAGCACCGGTCGCCACGTTGCCGCCGACGATTTCAAGATCAGGATATTTGGCGCGGGTTTCACGAATGCGTGACAGCACGCCTTCGGAATGGCCGTGCGAGGAGTCAATCAGCAGCACGTCAACACCGGCCGCAACCAGCGCATCGATACGCTCTTCGTTACCGGCGCCCGCACCAACGGCGGCACCGACACGCAGACGACCCTGCGCATCTTTACAGGCGTTTGGTTTACGTTCGGCTTTCTGGAAATCTTTTACGGTAATCATGCCAAGCAGATGGAAGCTGTCATCCACCACCAGCGCTTTTTCAACGCGCTTTTCGTGCATTTTGTGCAGCACTACGTCGCGCGCTTCACCCTCTTTCACCGTCACCAGACGATCTTTCGGGGTCATCACAGCGGATACCGGCTGGGAGAGGTCAGTCACAAAGCGAACGTCACGACCGGTAATGATACCGACCAGTTCGTTGTCGCGGTTCACTACCGGGTAACCGGCAAAACCGTTACGCTCGGTCAGCGCTTTCACTTCGGCCAGCGGTGTAGTTGGCAGCACGGTTTGTGGCTCAGTCACCACGCCGCTTTCATGTTTCTTCACCTTGCGCACTTCGTCCGCCTGGCGTTCAATTGACATGTTTTTGTGAATGAAGCCAAGACCGCCTTCCTGCGCCAGCGCAATCGCCAGACCCGCTTCGGTCACGGTGTCCATTGCAGCGGAAAGCATCGGAATATTTAAACGGATATTTTTGGTCAGCTGAGTGCTGAGATCGGCCGTATTCGGCAGGACGGTGGAGTGTGCAGGAACGAGTAAAACGTCGTCGAAAGTGAGTGCTTCTTTAGCGATTCTTAACATGGCAATACTCCACCTCGGGTGAATGAGAATAGATAAAATATTGCCGCGGCATTATACAGGCCGTAACCGATTGCCTCCAGCATTATTTCAGAAAAACTCTTGATCCGCGCTATCAGCCCTGTAGTATCGGTGAATTAACCTGCTGATTTGGAATTTGATCTTCGTCACATGTCGCTGCCACCCGTCGCCAATATTTTTACCGTCAGCCGTCTCAATACCACAGTGCGTCAGCTGCTGGAAAAAGAGATGGGCCTGGTCTGGCTGAGCGCCGAGATCTCCAACTTCACCCAACCCGCTTCCGGTCACTGGTACTTCACCCTGAAGGATGACGGCGCCCAGGTGCGCTGTGCCATGTTCCGCAACAGCAACCGTCGCGTCACCTTTCGTCCGCAGCATGGTCAGCAGGTGCTGGTTCGCGCCAACATCACGCTGTATGAGCCGCGCGGCGACTATCAGCTGATTATCGAAAGTATGCATCCGGCCGGTGAAGGTCTGCTGCAGCAGCAGTTTGAACTGCTGAAAGCGCGGCTGGCGACCGAAGGTTTGTTCGAACCACAGCATAAGCAACCGCTGCCCGATCCGGCGCGCCAGGTCGGCGTGATCACCTCTTCAACCGGCGCGGCGCTGCACGATGTGCTGCGGGTGCTGCATCGCCGCGATCCCTCATTGCCGGTAGTGATCTATCCCACTCCGGTTCAGGGTGTTGATGCGCCTGCCGCTATCGTCCGGGCGATTGAGATCGCTAACCAGCGTAATGAGTGCGACGTGTTAATTGTCGGCCGTGGCGGCGGCTCACTGGAAGATTTGTGGAGCTTTAACGACGAACGCGTCGCGCGGGCGATTTTTGCCAGCCGTATTCCGATCGTCAGCGCTGTCGGCCATGAAACTGACGTCACGATTGCCGATTTTGTGGCAGATTTGCGCGCGCCAACGCCTTCTGCCGCCGCCGAGATCGTCAGCCGTAATCAGCTTGAGCTGCTGCGTCAGCTGCAGTCACAGCAACAGCGGCTTGAGATGGCGATGGACTACTATCTGGCGCGCCAGCAGCGGCTCTACAGCCGGCTGGAGCACCGTCTGCAACAGCAGCATCCTCAGTTACGTCTCGCTCGCCAGCAGACCGCCCTGTTCCGCCTGCAGCAACGGCTGACTGACGCGATGGAAACCGGCTTGCGCCACGCCAGCCGGCAACAGGATCGCCTGACGCATCGGCTGACCGCGCAGCAGCCACAGCAGCGTCTGTTTGAAGCGCAGAAGCAGCTGCAAAGCTGGCACTATCGTCTGCAGCAGAGTATGCAGAAACAGCTGAACGCGGATAAACAGCAGTTCGGCCAACTGGTAGCGCAGCTGGAAGGCGTCAGTCCGTTAGCGACCCTGGCGCGCGGCTTCAGCGTCACTACCGATACTGCAGGTCAGGTTGTGAAAAAGACCCAGCAGCTGCAGAACGGCGATCTGCTGCGCACTCGCCTGGATGATGGCTGGGTCGAGAGTCAGGTAACCCAGCTGTTGCCGGAGAAAAAGCGCCGCCGCAAAGCCGCTTGCTGATCGCCCTGCTGGTGTCAGACCGTCAGTTCACCGGTTATCGTATCGCTTGTTATGGCATCAACGAGGTGTATCTTTACTGACCGGTCTATACTTTTTGGCACATCCCTGTTGCCAAGGAGTTTCACATGGCCTTTAGCGTTATTCCTCCCTATATCCTCCGCAAAATTATCGCGCACGGCTCCGGTCACCAGCAGGAACAGGCGCGCCGCACCCTGACCCATGTACAGCATCTGATGGCTGAACACTGGCAAAAGCCGGCCGTGGCGAAAACGGCAGCAGGCGGCCATGTGGATCGCGAAATTTATGATGCGCAAAACCAGCAAACCCTGCCCGGTAAGCTGATTCGTCAGGAAGGCCAGCCCGAAAACGGTGATGTCGCAGCCGGTGAAGCCTGGGATTATCTCGGCACCACCTATGACTTTTTCTGGCAGGCCTACCAGCGCAACTCGCTGGATAATCAGGGGCTGAAACTGCTCGGAACGGTCCATTACGGCGATAAATACCAGAACGCCTTCTGGAACGGTCAGCAAATGGTATTTGGTGATGGTGACGGCGAGATTTTTAATCGTTTTACCATCGCAATCGACGTGGTGGCGCACGAACTGACGCATGGCGTGACCGAGAATGAAGCCGGTCTGATCTACTTTGAGCAGGCGGGTGCGCTGAACGAGTCACTCTCCGATGTATTTGGCTCGCTGGTCAAACAGTTCAGTAAAAAACAGAGTGCCGATCAGGCTGACTGGATCATCGGTGAAGGCCTGCTGGCCAGCGGTATCAATGGCAAGGGGCTGCGGTCGATGTCTGCGCCCGGCACCGCGTATGACGACCCGATGCTGGGCAAAGATCCACAGCCGGCGCACATGGATCATTACGTTCAGACCCGCGAAGATAACGGCGGCGTGCACCTCAACTCCGGTATTCCTAACCGCGCCTTCTATCTGGCGGCGAAAGCGCTGGGCGGCTATGCGTGGGAGCTGGCGGGTCACGCCTGGTATGACACAATGTGCGACGATGAACTGCCGCAGGATGCCGATTTTAAAACCTTTGCCCGCTTTACCCTTCAGCATGGCGAAAAGCGCTTTAACCGTTCCGTTGCCAGCGCAATTGAGCAGGCGTGGAAAGAGGTCGGTGTGCTATGAGTGATCTGCCCGAACTCACCGATGACGCCACTATCATCGTGGCGCGTGAAGGAGGCCTCGCCTTTATGCCTGGCCTGCGCGCCGAACGCCGTTTTTCGCTGGGTGAACTGCCGCCGCCGGAAAAGCAGCGCGTCTGTCGTGCGCTTGAGCAGGCTATGCCGCTGGGCGAGCCGGAAGAGAAAGCGCCTGAGGTGGGACGTGGCGATCAACGCTATTTTCGCATTCAGATTCAGTATGCGACCCACCGCGAGGTCGGCACCATCGTGCTGTTGATTCCGGAACAGGTAGCGCCGCCAGAATTGCAGGCGCTGTGGCGTGATGGTGAATAAGCAAAAAAGGGCCGACAGTGTCGGCCCTGAGACAGCTGAATAATCTGATGTGAATCTGGCCGCAACCCATGAGCTTAAGATGCAGGGAATACAGTCAGAGGAGGAAAGCGTCCCGCGCCATGGACGTCGCGCGCCGGGCAGTCATGGATGTCGGTTTTGCGACTTTCCGATCTGACCGTGTTACCTGAGCTAAGCGGCCTTACAGCGAACCGGGCAACACTCTGCCAAAAAAAGGGCCGACAATGTCGGCCCTTTTCACAGCTGAACTTACTTGCTGTCTGGCAGCGCGTAAGCAATCACGTAATCACCGCGATCCGGCGACTGGCGTGCACCACCGGCAGAGATGAGGATGTACTGTTTGCCGGTTTTCGGCGAAACGTAGCTCATCGGGCCGCCCTGGCTGCCAACCGGCAGACGTGCTTTCCATACTTCTTTACCGGTTGAAGCATCAAAGGCGCGCAGGTAGTAATCCTGGGTACCGGCGATGAACACCAGCCCACCCTGAGTTGCCAGCGTACCGCCCAGCGTTGGCATACCAACCGGCATTTTCATGCGCATTTTGATGCCGAAAGGTCCGGTATCCTGCACGGTACCGACCGGCACCTGCCAGACGATTTTCTGGGTTTTCATGTCAATGGCCGACAGCGTACCAAACGGTGGCTTCTGGCAAGGAATGCCCAGCGGCGACATAAAGCGGTTTTTGTTCACCGCATACGGTGTGCCTTTCAGCGGCACCGCGCCCATACCGGTGTTGATCGCTTCACCACCGTTGCTGCCACGAGAAATCTTATTGGTGTCAGCCGGGATCATCTGTACCCACAGGCCGAGACGCATGTCATTGACGAACAGCAGATGGTTGTTCGGATCGGTCGACATGCTACCCCAGTTCATTCCGCCCAGCGAACCCGGGAAGCTCAGCGACTTATCGGTGTCCGGTACGGTGAACAGGCCATCATAACGCATCGATTTGAAGCCAATACGGCAGGCCAGCTGATCAAACGGCGTAGCACCCCACATGTCAGACTCTTTCAGCGTCTGGTTGCCAATCTGTGGCATACCGGTCGAATGAGGCTGGGTTTTGGTGTACTGCTCGTTCGGGATATGTCCCTGCGGCATCGGCAGCTCTTCGACTTTGGTCAGTGGCTTGCCGGTCATGCGATCGAGCACGAAGATCATGCCGGTTTTACCGCCAATCACCACCGCAGGTTTAGTTGTGCCATCCTTCAGCGGGAAATCGATCAGGCTTGGCTGCATCGGCAGGTCGAAGTCCCACAGATCGTTATGTACGGTCTGATAAACCCACTTCTCTTTACCGGTGGTAGCGTCCAGCGCCAGCACGGATGCGCCATATTTGTGATCCAGTTCGGTACGGTTCGCACCCCACAGATCGACAGATGAACTGCCCATCGGGATAAATACGGTGTTCATCGCCGGATCGTAAGACATCGGTGCCCACGAGTTCGGCGTACTGCGGGCGTACTCTTTGCCCGGCATTAACACCGCATTCGGATCGACATTACCCGGGTCAAACGCCCAGCGCATCTGACCGGTGATGACGTCAAAACCACGCAATACGCCACCCGGCATATCGGTCTGGACGTTGTCAGCGACGCGGCCGCCCACCACTACGGTGGTGCCTGCCAGCGTCGGTGCTGACGTCAGCTGATACTGCGGATCGGGCGCCTGGCCGAGACCGGCTTTCAGGTCAACGATACCGTGATTACCAAAGCTCTCACAGAACTCACCGTTGTCAGCGTTGATGGCGATCAGACGTGCATCGATGGTGTTCATCAGAATGCGGCGCTGACAGCTATCACCGGCTGGCAGCGTGACGGCCGGAACCGGCGTCGAGCCTGGCTGAGTTGGCTGCTGCAGCGGTTTAGTGGCATCGAAATAAGCCAGACCACGGCAGCGCGGCCAGACTTCCGCCTGGGCATTGATTTCGCGTTTCCAGATCTGCTTACCGCTGTCTGCCTCGACGGCAATAACATTGTTGTGCGGGGTGCAGAGATAGAGGGTATTACCCACCTGTAACGGGGTTTGCTGATCTTCCGCGCCGTTGCCGGTTGGGCTGTCCGGGATATCGCCGGTCCGGAAGGTCCAGGCGACCTGCAGATCTTTCACATTATCGCGGGTGATTTGGTCCAGCGCCACAAAGCGGCTGCCCTGTGGCGTGTTGCCATAGTTATCCCAGTCTTTCTGCTGTTTCGCTTTATCCACCGGAATCAGCGGCAGCTCTTCGCCTGAGAACGCGACGGTAGGATGGGGCTGAAACATCTGCACGAAAGTTACCACCATGCCGACTGCCAGCAGCGCAGAAAGCCCATAAGCGGGCTTTGCCAGCGAGCTTTTGCCTTCACGCTTACGCAGCGCAGGCCAGAGCAGGAAGGCGACGATCATCAGGCCGGTTGGCACCATCAGGCGCGAAACCAGCGGCCAGAACTCGATGCCAGCATCAAACAGCGACCAGATCAGGGTGCCGACAAACATCAGCAGAAACAGTACCACCGCCGATGATTTGCGACGGAAAAACTGAATTGCTGACAGAACGGTAACGATACCGGCAATCAGGAAGTACCAACTGCCGCCGAGGGCAACCAGTTTGCCGCCGCCTATCGCGAAGAACAGGCCGGTAGCCAGCAGCACCAGCCCGAGCAGCACGGATACTATTCCCAGCCCCTTAGCGGAGCGGGACGATGTTTCAGCCATAACACTAACTCTCCTGAATAAACAGAGCGTCCACGCCGGTTGCCGCCTGAACTGCGCAACCTTGTCAAAGGGACATGCGGAGTGCCGCACTGTTTCAAATCGAATATAAACAGACCCGCGTCCATGGAGAAAGCTGGACCGGAAAGACCTGGTGTGGCTGGCCCATCCCCACGACGCGGCAGGATTGTACCACCTGGTACATTACAGAGTGAACATCTATAACCCAGTTGTTACGCTGCAATAGCATTTTTGCTACAACAATTGTAGTGAATGCCGACGGCTTACGCCGGATCGCTGCCGCTTACTTAACGCTGTGGCTGAAACTCCACCCGCTTTTTCGAGATCAGGCCGTGTCCATGGTGACAAAAGTAGTCCACTGCGCCACAGGCAGAAAGCCGTTCCAGCGGCTGATGGCAATCCGGGCAGCATGCCTGCGCCGGCGTGTGAGCGCCACAACCGCTACAGATAAATTCGCCGTCGCTGAGCTGCAGCGGCTGCTGACAGTTTTCACAATTGATGGTCATGATTAGCCTCTTACTTAATATCAGGACAAAAAAAGAGGGCCTTCCGGCCCTCTTCCACTTAACGCTTATTTTTCTTCATATGCGCCATCAGACGCTTACGCTTACGCTGCTGCGTTGGCGTCAGCAGGTTGCGCTTACCTTCGTACGGGTTCTCACCCTCTTTGAACTGGATGCGAATCGGCGTTCCCATTACGTTCAGTGATTTACGGAAGTAGTTCATCAGGTAGCGTTTGTATGAGTCCGGCAGGTCTTTAACCTGGTTACCGTGGATCACCACAATCGGCGGATTATAACCACCAGCATGTGCATACTTCAGCTTAACGCGACGACCGCGAACCAATGGTGGCTGATGATCTTCGGCCGCCATGTTCATGATACGGGTCAGCATTGAAGTGTTCACACGTTTGGTTGAACAGTCATAGGCTTCGGTGACCGATTCAAACAGGTTGCCGACACCACTGCCGTGCAGCGCAGAGATGAAGTGGATGCGGGCGAAATCGATAAAGCCCAGACGATAGTCCAGCGTCTCTTTCACTTCATCACGGATTTCCTGCGACAGGCCATCCCACTTGTTGACCACAATCACCAGCGAGCGGCCACTGTTGAGGATGAAGCCCAGCAGCGACAGATCCTGATCGGAAATACCGGCACGCGCATCGATCACCAGCATAACTACGTTGGCATCTTCAATCGCCTGCAGCGTTTTGATCACCGAGAATTTCTCTACGGTATCAGAGATTTTGGCACGCTTGCGCACGCCCGCGGTGTCGATCAGCACATACTCGCGTCCATCACGTTCCATCGGAATATAGATGCTGTCGCGAGTGGTGCCCGGCATGTCGTAGACCACCACGCGATCTTCGCCGAGAATACGGTTAGTGAGCGTTGACTTACCTACGTTAGGACGACCGACAATCGCCAGCTTGATCGGCAAACCGGTCGGATCGAAGTTTTCTTCTTCCTCTGCGGCTTCCAGTTCAGCAGTCTGTTCGGCGTCGAGCGCACTCCAGTAAGCCTGGTTCTCTTCTTCTTCAGTGAGTTCGACCGGCTCAACTTTGTCCATCCACGGCAGCAGTGCCGTTTCGATCAGGCTGGTAACACCACGACCATGCGACGCCGCAATGGCATGGATCTCACCGAGGCCCAGTGAATAGAAATCCACCACCGCCTGATCGGGATCGAGTCCGTCGGTTTTATTCGCCACCAGGAAAGTGGCTTTCTGACGTGAACGCAGGTGCTTAGCAATTTGCTGATCGGCGGCCATCATTCCGGCACGCGCATCGACCATAAACAGCACCACATCCGCTTCTTCAATCGCCAGCAGTGACTGCTCGGCCATCCGCGTTTCGACACCCTCTTCGGTGCCGTCGATACCGCCGGTATCGATAACAATAAATTCGCGCCCTTCCACTTCGGCGCGACCATATTTGCGATCGCGAGTCAGTCCAGGAAAATCCGCTACCAGCGCATCACGAGTGCGGGTTAAACGGTTAAATAGCGTAGATTTTCCCACATTGGGACGCCCAACCAGCGCGACCACAGGTACCATAACAATGCCTCAATAAATAATTAATCGCCCGAATGGCGTGATTATAACGGCTCTGGCCGTTAAGTTCAGGCTGAAGGCGCAAAGAATACCATGCCTGACTAAAAACGAAACGGCCCCTGATTAAATCAGGAGCCGTCAGAACGGAGGATTTCACCTGCCAGACGTTTACCCGTTAGCGGGTAATCGCATAAACCTCACCATCTTTCGACTGGATCAGCAGCTTATCGCTGGCGACCACCGGCTCAGTCTGGAAGCCGGAGCTGTCCAGTTTCTGCTGCGCGACGAAACGACCATCGGTGGTGTTCAGCCAGTGCAGATAACCTTCGCTATCGCCGACCACCAGGTAGCCGTTGTAGAGCACCGGTGAGGTCAGATTACGGTGCAGCAGATCGCTCTGGCGCCAGATTGCCACGCCGCCATCGGCGTTAAGCGCAATCACCCGATCATCCTGATCGACCAGATAGATGCGGCCCGCATCAACAATCAGATCTTTTACGCCGCCGATTTCGCGTTTCCACAAAATCTGACCGGAACGCAGGTCCAGCGCCGTGAGATCGCCGTTATAGGCCAGTGCGTAAACCACACCGTTGACGATAACCGGTGTAGTATCGACGTCATTCAAACGATCGATCTCAGTCGCGCCGCTGACCTGGGAAATACGCTGCTGCCAGATCAGTTGTCCCTGATTCAGGATAACCGCACTGACGCGGCCATTGTCGCCACCGACGATGGCGCCGCCAAAAGCGACCGCAGGCGCAGATTCACCACGCAGTGACAACGCTGGCATATCCAGGTTGACGCTCCACTTGATAGCGCCGCTGCTCTGATCCAGTCCCTGCAACATCCCGTTGCTGGTGTGTACCAGTACCAGGCCGTCGCTGACCACCGGACGAGAAAGTGCTTCACCCGCCACTTTGGTCTGCCAGGCCAGGCTGCCATCGCTGCTGTTCAGCGCATAAATCTGACCGCGCTCGCTGCCGACATAGAGACGATCGCCGTCCGCCGTCAGGCCGCCCGATAACAGGGCTGAGCGATTTTTCGAGAAGAAGCCGGTTTTCTCAGAGAGATCGACTTTCCATTTTTCTTTACCGTCGGCGGCGTCCAGCGCTTTTACGATACCGAAGCGATCGGCCGCAAATACGGTGGTGTCCTGCCAGGCGGGATGCAGGTTGGAGTAGAAATCACCGACGCCATCTCCCACCGAGGTGCTCCACACTTCCTGTGGCGTGAACTGATTTTCCACCTGAGGCAATGGGGCCATTTTTACTACATCTTCTTCGCCGCTAAACAGCGAACAACCGCTGAGCAAAGTGACTGAAATCAGCCCCGGCAGCAGGTATTTACGTAATTCCATGCGCTCTCTCTTGACTGGCTTAGCTTAAGTTATTCATCTTCATCTGCATCATTTGCTTCAATGCCGGAGAGGCGTCAGATTCAACCCCTTTGCTCCATGCATCGCGCGCGCCCTGCTTGTCGCCTTTGCTCAGCAGCGCTTCACCACGGATATCGGCCACAATGGCTGTCCAGCCATCACCCTTCACAGCGTCAAGGGTTTTAAGTGCCGCATCAGCATGATTCTGTTGCAGTTGAATGCGTGCCAGGCGCAGGTTAATCACCGCCTGCAGGTTGGCATCTTTGGTATCTTTCAGGCCGTTTTGCAGCAGCGTCGCGGCTTTGTCCAGCTGGTTGGTATCAACATACTTTTTTGCCAGATCCATCGCGGCCAGCGCACCGTAGGTGTTGCTGTTTTCATTGGCAAAGGTGTTAACCGCTTCCAGCGTTTCTGGCTTGCCCGCCTGCATGGCGCTGGTGAGCTGCTGATACTGCGCCGATACTGATTTCGCCGCATCTTCCTGATGACTGGCCCAGTAACGCCAGCCGCCAAGCGCAGCAATGCCGATCACTACGCCAACCGCTAACGCTTTGCCGTTATTGGCAAAAAAGCGACGCAGCGCATCGGTCTGCTCGTTCTCATTGCTATACACTTCCACGCAATCCCTCTCCTTTCTATGGTTGGTGCTGCGCCACGCTTACTGCAACAGCGTGCGCAAAACAGCAGCAGCCTCTGCCTGAGCCAGCGTTTGCTGCTCGCCACGGCGTAGATCTTTAATCACGACCTGTCCGGCCTTCACTTCATCCTCGCCTAACACCAGCGCGACGCGAGCGCCCCACTTGTCAGCACGGGCAAACTGCTTTTTGAAGTTGCCGCCGCCGAAGTTAGTCATCAACCGCAGTTCTGGCGCTTCATCACGCAGTTTCTCCGCCAGTTGCATGGCTGCAGACTGCACGCCCTGACCCGAAGCGATTACATAGACATCCACATTGCTCGTCGGTTCAAAATCGGGATTCACCGCCTGAACCAGCAGCACCAGACGTTCCATGCCCATAGCAAAACCTACGGCTGGGGTTGCGCGTCCGCCGAGCTGTTCAACCAGGCCATCATAGCGTCCGCCACCGCACACCGTGCCCTGTGAACCGAGGCTGTCGGTCACCCACTCAATCACCGTGCGATTGTAGTAATCAAGCCCGCGCACCAGGCGCTGGTTGATGGTGTAGGCGATACCGGCGTCATCCAGCAGTGCGCACAGGCCGTTGAAATGCTCGCGTGATTCGTCATCAAGATAGTCGCCGAGCTGCGGCGCATCGTTCAGCAGTTGCTGAATATCAGGATTTTTACTGTCCAGCACTCGCATCGGGTTACTGTACATGCGGCGTTTGCAATCCTCATCCAGCACCTCTTTATGCTGCTCAAGGAAAGCCACCAGCGCATCGCGGTAGCGAGCACGGGCTTCAAGGGAGCCAATGGAGTTCAGTTCAAGGCGAACGTGATCGGCGATGCCCAACGCTTTCCACCAGCGCGCGTTCAGCATGATCAATTCAGCATCGATATCCGGGCCCTGCAGGCCAAACACTTCGACGCCCATCTGGTAAAACTGACGGTAGCGGCCCTTCTGTGGACGCTCATAGCGGAACATCGGGCCCATGTACCACAGCCGCTGTTCCTGGTTGTAGAGTAAACCGTGTTCGATACCGGCTCGCACACAGCCTGCGGTTCCTTCCGGACGCAGCGTCAGGCTTTCGCCGTTGCGGTCCTCAAAGGTGTACATCTCTTTTTCAACCACATCGGTGACTTCACCGATGGCGCGTTTAAACAGCGGGGTCTGCTCCACCAGCGGTAAGCGAATTTCGCTGTAACCGTAGCTCGCCAGCGTCTGCTTGAGAACGCCTTCAATCCGTTGCCAGATGGCGGTATCCGCAGGCAGGTAATCGTTCATCCCGCGAATCGCCTGAATATTCTTCGCCACGTTAGAATCTCTTAATGCAAAAAAACCTGTCCGGCATCATACCTTATGAGGATGAAACCGCACAGGTTCAGTCAAAAAAGTCACGCACGCAGGCCGCGCACGCCATTATTTTTCCAGATGCTGCACATCAATACGGCGCGTGGCATCAAGCATCGATGCTTTGGCACGAATACGCGCTTCCAGCTGATCGATCATATCGTTGTTGTCGAGACGATCGCGCTGACGCACGCCATCTTCGTAGAAGCCACTTTTCTTGTTGCCGCCGGTGACGCCCAGCGTAGAGATGGTCGCTTCGCCCGGTCCGTTAACCACACAGCCGATAATGGAGACATCCATCGGCGTGATGATATCTTCCAGACGCTGTTCCAGCGCAGTAACAGTGCCGATTACGTCAAACTCCTGACGTGAACAGGTAGGACAGGCGATGAAGTTGATGCCACGCGAACGAATGCGCAGTGACTTCAGAATATCAAAACCGACCTTCACTTCTTCGATCGGATCGGCCGCCAGCGAGATACGCAGCGTGTCACCAATCCCTTCGGACAGCAGTAAACCGAGCCCAATGGCGGATTTTACCGCACCGGCTCGCGCCCCGCCCGCTTCGGTAATACCGAGGTGCAGCGGCTGCTCAATCTGCTTCGCCAGCAGACGATACGATTCGACCGCCAGGAAGACGTCCGACGCTTTTACGCTGACTTTGAACTGATCAAAGTTAAGGCGATCGAGGTGATCGACATGGCGCATCGCCGACTCAAGCAGTGCCTGTGGCGTCGGCTCGCCATATTTTTCCTGCAGATCTTTTTCCAGCGAACCGGCGTTTACGCCAATCCGGATCGGAATATTGTTGTCGCGTGCGCAGTCGACCACCATGCGGATACGCTCGTTATTGCCGATGTTGCCGGGATTAATCCGCAGGCAATCAACGCCATATTCGGCCACTTTCAACGCGATGCGGTAGTCAAAATGGATATCGGCCACCAGCGGGACGTTCACCTGCTGTTTAATCAGTCTGAATGCTTCTGCTGCATCCATCGTCGGCACCGAGATGCGGACGATATCGACACCGACGCGCTCAAGGGCTTTGATCTGATTTACCGTCGCCGCCACGTCTGTGGTGCGGGTGTTCGTCATCGACTGAACAGCGATTGGCGCGCCGTCACCGACTGGCACCTTGCCGACGTAAATGCGTTTGGATTTACGGCGGATAATGGGTGCTTCGTTATGCATATTTCTTCTCCACAATTGCCCGGTACGCGATACGCTGTTATTGCGCACCCAACGTCAGGCGAGCAACCTGGTTATTACGGATAAAACGACTTAAATCAACGGGCTGATTCTGATATTGCACCTGAACCGCGGAAGGAGCGCCAATTTTCAGACGATACGGAGCGGTTCCTGCGAGACTGAGTTTACCACCGCTGCGCTGCAAGCCGCTGAACAGTTTTTTACCGGTTGCATCGCTAACTTCCAGCCAGCAGTCGGCATTAAAGGTCATCACCACCGCGTTTGGATCGCCAGCGGGTTCACTGACCGCTGCTGCGCCGACCGGCATCTGCGGTGCGGTGCTGGCCGCCGGAGCGGCCGCGCTGGTGTCTACCGGTGCCTGGCTGGGCGATACCACCGCATTACTGGTGTTGTCTGACTGAGCAGCAGGCGCGGTATTGCTGGCACTGGCGGCCGGGGCCGTCGTGGCTGGCGTGCTGGTGCCGGCAGCGCTGTTATCTGCTGCTGGCGGGGTGTTGCTTTCATCCGGCGCAGCCGGGGCGGTGCTGTCACCGCTCGACTCCCCCAGCGGAATAGACTGACCGTCACCGCTGCTGCCATTCTGATCGGCCATCGACACCAGATCGTCCTGCGAGGCTTTGTGATTCTGCCACCACCAGGCACCCGTCAGACCGACCACCACAAACAGCACCAGCCAGGTGAAAATCATCAACCAGCCGTCACGCTTTTTGCGGCGCTTACCCAGCGAGAAACTTTGCATCGGTTCGATTTTTGCAGCACGAACCGGCGTCTGTTTCGCCATCATTGGCAGCAATTCCTCTTCAGGAATATGCACCAGTCGCGCGTAGGAGCGAATGTAGCCGCGCAGGAAAGTAGAGGCCAAATCAGCAGGCGATTTGTCTTCTTCAATGTCACGCACGGTAGAAAGTTTCAGACACAGGCGTTCAGCGACGTTCTGCTGCGTCAGTCCCAGCTGCTCACGGGCCAGACGCAGGCGTTCACCTGTTGAATGTACTGCAGAATTCTCTTGAGTGGCTTCAGTATTCATTAGCTAAATAACGCTGGTACTGTATCGATTGCGGAAAACGTCGCGCTAACCGGTCGCCATAACGTGAAACGTCAGCGGCATTTCCCTGTAGCGCGGCGAAACGTAAGTGTAACGCCAGACTGCGTGCCGTTTCGGGCCGCTGTTGCTGGTATATATCGAGCAAAATCTGCGCGTTAGCCAGTTGATTATCGGCCATCAGCTTTTCAGCTTCAGCCAGCACTGCCCCGGCTTTGCGATCGTCCGTCTCAATGGCCTGCCGCAATTCACGGCGCGCGGCGGCAAAATCGCCTGCCTGCAGATAACAAAATCCCGCCAGTTCAAGCGCATCGATCCGGGCGTCAATCTGCTGCGCATCACCTGCCCGACTAAACTGTTGATGCGCTTCGCCATACTGCCTTAAAGCGCAAAGAAACGCACCGTAATTGTTAGCGACAAAACCATTCAACGGCGCCTGCTGCTGCGCCAGTTGATAGTGGGCCCGCGCTGCCGCGCGGTTACCCCGCTTCTGTGCCAGTCGGGCCAGTGCCAGCGAGACCCGATAATCATCCGGTGCCGCCGCCTGCGCCCGCAGGAAATTGCGCTCTGCTGCCGCCTCATCGCCGCCCGCCAGATAGTGCATCCCTAACTGTAGACGCAGTTCCGACGCGCCGGGTGACTGCGTCTGGCTGACACACCCGCTTACAACAAACAGGGCCAGTAAAATCCCCGGTAATCCCTTACTCATCATCGTTTCCATCCGGTTGACGTTAGCAGCGTACAGCCTGCCACGCGCGTCACCCTCAGGAAACGTTAACGGTCAGCCTTTCAGAGCGCTTTCACAGATATCGCTTCACCGGCCATCTTTTTGCGCAGGGTACGTTTGGTACGGTCGATAACTTCACCTGCCAGCTGACCGCAGGCGGCATCAATATCGTCGCCACGGGTTTTACGCACGATAGTGGTGAAACCGTAGTCCATCAGCACTTTAGAGAAGCGATCGATGCGGCTGTTAGAGCTGCGGCCGTACGGTGCGCCCGGGAAGGGGTTCCACGGAATCAGGTTGATTTTGCACGGCGTATCTTTCAGCAATGCGGCAAGCTCATGCGCATCGTCAGTGCTGTCATTGACATGATCCAGCAACACGTACTCGATGGTGACGCGACCCTGGTTGGCATTCGACTTACCAATGTAGCGTTTCACCGCCGCCAGGAAGGTTTCGATATTGTATTTTTTGTTGATCGGGACGATGTCGTCACGCAACTTGTCGTTCGGCGCGTGCAGCGAGATCGCCAGCGCGACGTCAATCATATCGCCCAGTTTGTCGAGCGCAGGCACGACGCCAGAGGTCGAAAGGGTCACACGACGCTTCGATAAACCGAAACCGAAGTCATCCAGCATGATCTCCATGGCGGGCACCACGTTATTGAGGTTGAGCAGTGGCTCACCCATGCCCATCATCACCACGTTGGTGATGGGACGCTGGCCGGTGATTTTGGCCGCGCCGACAATTTTCGCCGCGCGCCATACCTGACCAATAATTTCTGAAACCCGCAGGTTACGGTTAAAGCCCTGCTGAGCGGTCGAACAGAATTTACACTCCAGCGCACAGCCCACCTGTGAAGAGACGCACAGCGTGGCGCGGTCGCCTTCCGGGATGTAGACGGTTTCCACCAGCTGATCGCCAACGCGGATCGCCCATTTAATGGTGCCATCGGTGGAGCGCATCTCTTCCGCCACTTCCGGGGCGCGGATTTCCGTCAGCTCCATCAGCCGGGTACGCAGCTTTTTGTTGATGTCGGTCATCTGCTCGAAGTCATCGCAGCAGTAGTGATAGATCCACTTCATGACCTGGTCAGCGCGGAACGGCTTTTCGCCGAGCGACAGGAAGAATTCGCGCATCTGCTGACGGTTGAGATCCAGCAGGTTAATTTTTTGGCTCTTGGGGGAAACAACAATCGGGGATGCGGACGCGGACGTCACAATCTGTTCGGACATAATGTTCTCTGGCCTCGTTGTTACACGTTATGGCGCTGTTCATGAATAGGTAAAAAAATGCGCCTTCATCAAGCGGAGTTAATGAAGGCGCAATATTGTACAACATCTGCGGCCTGATAACAGGCGGGAGTCGCCTCCCTCAGGCAGATTTTTGTAAAGCCAGCCGGTGGTTTATCGCCAGGCGATTAACGGGTACGCGGGCAGATTTCGTTTTCGCCGAAGAAGTAGGCGATTTCACGGGCAGCAGATTCTGCAGAATCTGAACCGTGGGTCGCGTTCTCGGTGAAGCTGTCAGCGTAGTCAGCACGCAGGGTGCCGGCCAGTGCGTTTGCCGGGTTAGTCGCACCCATCAGGTCACGGTGACGCTGAACGGCGTTTTCGCCTTCCAGTACAGAAACCACTACCGGACCAGAGGTCATGAATTCAACCAGACCGTCGAAGAATGGCTTGCCCTGATGTTCAGCGTAGAAACCTTCAGCCTGCTCTTTGCTCAGCTGCAGCATTTTTGCGCCAACGATTTTGAAGCCTGCGCTTTCAAAACGGTTGTAGATGGCACCGATCACGTTTTTAGCGACGGCGTTTGGCTTGATGATAGAAAAAGTACGTTCGATTGCCATGATGACCTCTGTCTTGACGACCTGAAGAAACCGGGGGCGCACGCCCCGGCTAAGAAACGGCGCCGATTATAGGGGCAGAGCCTGGCGTTGCCTATCAGAGATCCGCAATTTATTGAAAAATCTTGATCTGAATCGAAGCAAAGCGGGCGCAACTCTGATTTAGCGTAAAAAAGCATCACAGGCGGCTGAAGGTGACGGTGGCCAGTTGACCCGCTTCATCCATCACCACCAGCTGATAGTCGCCCGGACGATCGAGATGCAGCGACAGTGTGCCGTTCTGGCCTGGCTGTGGCTGACCGTTGAGAAACCACCAGCGCGCGGTGCCTTGTCCACCCTGCACCGCCACCGGCAGTACCAGGACCGGATTGCCCGGCAGCGGCTGCACCCGCTGTCCGTCAATCACGCCGGTAACGATCAGCGGTGCGCTGCTGCCCTGCTCCAACGGCGGACAGTGCGGATCGATTGGCGGTAAGCGCTGCGCCCGTCGTTCCTGCGGCGGCAGCCAGGCCTCCAGCGGCAGCGGCCACATCAGGCGTTCACGGCTGCTGGCCTGTGGGCAATCCGCCGCCACCCGCAATCCCCGGTCGTTTTGCCAGTAGCGTAACCGCAAGCCGCTGAGGCTCTCCTGCCCGGCGGCCAGCAGCGTGGGCGGCAGCGTGTCGTTGAGCACCCAGCTCTGCCGCCGCTGCCGGCAATTCTGATCGCCCACCGGCAGTGGCTGGCCGCCAGGCCAGCAGATAGCGGCAACCGTTACCGAGGCTGAACGCGGATCGGCAGGCCATTCCTGCCCGGCTAAGCGGCTCATCAGGATGCTGTTAATCTGATTCATCACCGGTACCGCCGAGGCCACGCCTGACTGACCGGCCACCGGCGTCGCATCCGGTCGTCCGACCCAGACGCCAATCAGGTAGCGCGGATTCACTGCAACCGCCCAGGCATCGCGGTAGCCGTAGCTGGTGCCGGTTTTCCACGCCAGCGGAACCACCGCCGGTTCGCTGCCGTTAGCCGCTGGCTGCGCCTCGCCTGCCAGAATGCGGCGGATAATCCATGCCGCGCCAGGCGACAGTAGCGGTCGCTGCTGCAACGGCTGATCGAGCATCCAGCGCAGCTGACCGGCGTTGCCGTGACGGGCAAAGGCACTGTAAGCCGCTACCACTTCGTCCATTCTCGCCCCGGTGCCCCCGAGGATCAGCGACAGATTAGGCCCCGAACCGGCTGGAAAACGTAAATTGAGCCCGACATTACGCAGACGGGCCGCCACATTTTTGGGTCCCAGCGCCTCCAGTAGCTGAACGGCAGGCAGGTTAAGTGAGCGCACTAACGCCTCGCTGGCGCTGACCGGGCCATGAAAACCGCTGTCGAAATTCCCCGGCCGGTAGTCGCCGACGCGACGCGGTACATCCTGCAACAGTGATTCTGCATGGATCAGGCCATCATCGAGCGCCATGCCATAGACAAAGGGTTTTAACACCGAGCCGGGCGACCGCACGCTGGCGATCATATCCACCTGACCAAAGCGGCTGTCATCGCCAAAGTCGGCGGAACCGACATATCCCTGTACCGCCATGGTGGTGTGATCGACTACCAGCACCGCCAGCGAGGTGCGCGGTGGAAGCTGGCTTTTAATGTTCAGCGCCATGCTTTCCAGCTGACGCTGCAACGACGGATCGAGGGTCGAGACAATCTTTTCACGGTCGCTGATCGACAGCAGACGCCGGGCCAGTAAGGGCGCCATCTGTGGCATCTGTCTCGGCGGAAGCCAGACCGGCTCCTGTCGGATTTCAGCCACCTGCTGAGGCGACCAGACGCGGTACTGCGCCAGCCGATCCAGCACTTTGTTGCGGGCGGCTTCGGCCCGCGCCGGCCAGCGATCCGGCCGTAACCGGCTGGGAGCCTGTGGCAACACCGCCAGCAAGGCGGCCTCGCCGCGGGTCAGCTCAGCGGGCGATTTGCCCAGCCAGCTCCAGCTTGCGGCGCCGACGCCTTCCAGCGTGCCGCCAAACGGTGCCCGGTTGAGGTAGAGAGTCAGGATATCGCGTTTGGAAAGGTGCCACTCCAGCTGCAGCGCACGCCAGGCCTGAATCAGCTTGCCCTTTAGCGTCCGCGGCTGGGGGTCAATAAGCCGTGCCACCTGCATAGTTAAGGTGCTGCCACCGGAAATCACGCTACGGTGCCGCAGATCCTGCCAGGCGGCGCGCAGCAGGGCCAGCGGATTGACGCCAGGGTGATACCAGAACCAGCGATCTTCGTAAGTCAGTAATGCCTGCAGGTAAGCGGGCGAAACCTCTTCTGGCGTGACCGGATAGCGCCAGATCCCCTGACGATCGGCGAAGCGCCACAGCGGCGTACCGTCGGCGGCCACCACCACGCGCGCTGGCTGTGGTTGCTTAAGCGGTAACGGAGAGAGCCGATCCAGCCCCCACAGAGCCAGCAGCAACATCAGTAAAAAA
The DNA here is from genome assembly GCF_053474785.1 of Pantoea sp. PGP6. Taxonomy (NCBI): domain Bacteria; kingdom Pseudomonadati; phylum Pseudomonadota; class Gammaproteobacteria; order Enterobacterales; family Erwiniaceae; genus Pantoea; species Pantoea sp. PGP6. The sequence continues at coordinate 1,201,691 of NZ_JBQBMA010000001.1, read as the reverse complement.
AGCGGCAGCGCCAGCCACCGCTTTTTAGCCGTTCGGATGTTCAACACCCTGCCATCCGCTTACCGGACATTCATCGGCGGCGGCGTACTGCCGATGGCGTGCCACTCAGGAACATACATCGATTCCACCTGCGGCGGTGGCATCCGGTAAGTGCCTGGCGTGACGGCCCGCGCCAGATAGATCAGCGTCGCAGGACGATAGCTATCAACGGCCAGCGCAGCGACAAAGCGATCGTCACGGAACTCAATATGCCGGAGGTTAACCTGCTGCATATCCATCATGCTCTCTTTTAACGCATCCGCGCTGTCACCCAGGCTGGCGCTGCTGTCGGCCAGATTCTGATTTTCCAGCTCCAGTCCGGCAGGCAGTAAATCCACCACCAGCGCATCGCTGATGTCACGTCTGGCTGAAACGGTCAGACGTACCACCAGCAGCTCGCCGCTGCGCAGCTGGCTGAGATCGGCAGCTTTGCCGTCGAGGGTGAAGTACTCCCGTTTGATCGCCAGCTGCTGACTGACCGGCGCTGGCGGGCTCAGCGGATACCCCACCACGTTCAGGTTGCCATACAGGGCCGCCGGGCCCGGATTACTTATCGTCACGCCCTGCGTCAGCTGCTGAGCATCCAGTCCGCTGTTTAACGGCGCATGGCCGGTTACCGGTTGCGGCTTGCCCACGATGTTCGCCTGCCAGCTCTGGCCCTGAGCCGTTTGCAAGGTGCGCGCAGCCAGATAGAGCGCGTTATTCTCCTGCGTCGAGAACCCGCGTTTACCATTAAGCTCTTTCGACAGCGACAGCAGCAGGCTGTTTTGCAGATCCGGTTGCAGCTGGTTTTCCGCTAACAGCGCAATCATCATGCCCTGATCGCGTACCGTGCTGCCGTAGTCCCCAATCCAGCTATCGTCAGGGCGCGTCAGGCTGGCAGCCTGCGCGACCGCCAGCTGCGACCGCTGCGCATCCCCCATCAGCTTCAGCGCCACCCCGAGCTGCATCAGCGCCAGCCCCGATCGGCTCTGATCACGCTTTTCATACAGCGCTCGCAGGGCACCCAGCGGCGCGCGCTGCTGCCGCGCCAGTACCAGGCCGGCGTAGGCCTGCACGCTGAAGCGCAATGCGTCAGGCTGGTTACTGCCGCTGGCAGTGATCTGCGCCGGGTCCTGTAAGTAGCGCAGCAGCCGGGCATTGGCACGGGCGATCAGGTCGTCAGGCAACGCATAACCCGCCTCGCTGGCACGCAGCAGAAAATCGGTCACGTAAGCGGTTAACCAGAACTCCTCTTCGCTCTGTTTACCCCATAAACCGAAGCTGCCGTCCGCGCGCTGCATGCCTGCCAGCCGGGCGATGCCGGTATCCACCGCCGCCCGCCGCGCCTCATCAGTGCTGGTTTTAATTCCCATCGCACTGAGCTGCGCCTGGCTGGTGTAGAGCGAAGGCCACAGGCCGCTGGCGGTCTGCTCCAGACAACCGTAAGGATAGGCATACAGCGCGCTGATATAGCTGGCGAGATTTAACGGCGGCCGATTACTCAGCGTCAGTTGCCCGGTCAGCGTCTGGCTGTCGAGACCGGTAAACGCCGCGGCCGCCACCTGCCACGGCCGATCGGGGGTAATCACCGCATCAAAATTGAGGGTCTGGGCAGGATAAGGCGGCCTGACGCCGATCTTCCACTGCTGTTTGCTGGGCCGTAGCTGCTCGCTAGGCAGATTCAGTCCGCTGATCTGCACCGCGACCTCACCGTCGCCAAAACCGTTTTTCGCCGTCACCGGTATCTGCAGGGTAGTGCGAGCGCCTTTTGCCAGACTGATAGTCTGACTGGCGGCCCCCGTCAGTCCGATCAGGCCACTGGCTGCCACATCCACTTTCAGAGTCTGTGGCAGATCGGTCAGGTTGGTAACGTCCAGCGCCAGGGAGGCCTGGTCGCCGCTGGCAAGAAAGCGCGGTGTCGCCAGTTCACTGACCAGCGGCGCTGCCACCACCACTTTGCGCTCTGCAACGCCGAAGCTGTCGTCACTCCAGGCCTGCGCCATTAGTCGCAGCTCACCGTTAAACGCCGGGATCGGCAGCGTAAGGGTACCTTTGCCCTCTTTATCCAGCGTCACAACCTGTAATTGCTGCGCCACAATATTGACGTGGGTAACCGGCTTTTTACCACCGCGCGTATTGGAAGGATCTTCGCCATCACCGCCAAAGCGCAGCGTCGCCAGTCGCCCCCCGCCCTCAATCAGCTGGCCGAACACGTCATACTGATCGACGTTATAGCGTTTACGACCGAAAAACGCCTGCCACGGGTCGGGCGTCTGGTAATCGGTCACGCTCAGCACGCCACTGTCGACCGCCGACAGCAGCACCTGCACCTTCTCAGGCAGGGGGCCGCCATCGCGGCTGGCCTGCACTTTCACCGTCAGGTTCTGCTCAGGCCGGAGGGTGGCGGACGTATCCAGCGTCAGATTGAGTCGCCGCGCCTCGGTCGCCATTGGCAGATGCAGCAGTCCGACCGCGCGTTTTGGCGTCGCCCCGCTGACCTTATCGCCGTCGCGCACCACGATGGCACTAAAGTAGAGATCGTGACGCTGCCAGCTGTCGGCAATCGGCACGTCAACCTGGGTGCCACCCTGTGGCACGGTTAACGGCTGCCACCACAGCGTACCGCTGCTCGACTCCACCATCAGATAGCCTTTACCGGCTGTCGGAGACTCCACCTGCAGATGCACCGTTTCGCCAGGCTGATACGCCGCTTTATCCAGCTTCAGTTTTACCTGATCCGGGCGCAGTGCCCCGGTGCCATTGGTATTATCCTGCCAGTCATAACCCGCCTGAAAACGTACGCTGCTGACGATCTTTTCGCCCGCCTGCACCTCAAGCCGGTAACTGCCCCACTCGACCGGGAAGCCCACCTTGCTGCTGCCGCCCGCCGGCAGAGTGATCACGCGTTCATCTTCCTGCAGGTCTTTGGCATCGTAACGCGACTGCCAGCCTTCGCTGTCAGAAAAGCTCCAGTAGTAATCGCGCCGTTCGCGGATTAATCGCACCACCAGTTTGTCAGCCGCCAGCTTTACGCCCTGGCTGTTGGCATAAACGAGGTCAAACTCTGCCAGGCTGTTTTCCGGCACGGTAGGCTCGTCGTGATAGCTGTCACTGCGGTAGTCATACACCGCTTTACTGGCAAACAGCGGACGAATACCGGGCAGTGCCTCGGCTGGCCAGATGGCGGTCGTGGCACGGCGGGTAACCGGCCGCCCACCGGTTTCCAGCAGGCTGGCCTGCAGAATCAGATTGAGCGGTGAATGCAATTGATCCCACTGATTATCGACCGTGAGCCGGGCCTTGCCGTTGGCATCCAGCTTCAGATCGACTTCATCCAGCGTGCGCCTGAGGCCCTGCTCGGTGATATCACCAAACTGGTAACCCGGCAGAGCAGCGACCGCCTCCCGCGCCGGGCGCAGATAAAGCTCACCCTGCAACGCGTTACCGGCTGCCGGGGCGCCATACAGGTAACGGCCCTCAATATCGAAGGCGATATCAGCATCGGCAGGTTGCGGCTGAGGATCGGTTTTCAGGGTCAACGCCATGCGTTCCGGCAGAAAATCCTCGACGTGGAACGTCCATTGCCGCTTCAGGTTGTCACCGGTATTCAGCCGCAGCTGCCAGTCACCGGTCATCGACGCGTCGGGCAGCGTGAACCGCTGCTGATAAAAACCGTCCTGCGGCTGCCAGACAAAGGTACGCATCACCTGACCATCGGGCTGGACCAGCTCGGCTTTCACCGGCTGGGCCGGCAGCGGTTTGCCGTCGGCATCCCGTAATAGCGCATTGACGATCACCGTTTCGCCCGGGCGATAGATATCCCGTGGACCAAACACAAACAGCTGTTTGTCATAGCCCTGCGGCCCGGTCACCGGAAACTCGGCCAGATCCAGTGCCGGACGCGCCAGATCGATCAGCGAGGTCTGCTCGCCCTGCATCGCCAGCAGTAACCGACCCTTCTCATCCGCCTTCAGGCGCAGATGCCCGTTGCTGTCGCTGGTGCCGCTTTGCAGTACCTGGCCTTTTTCGTTCAGCAGCCTGACGCTGACGTCAGCAAGCGGCTTGCCGTTTTCCAGGCTCTGGGCGAACAGTTCAAGCTGCGTGGGAAAGCGATGCAGTGACAGTCCAATATCGCTCAGGGTAAACAGCGTGGCAGGCATGCTGTAGTGATAGGTGCCCGCCTGTTTCATCACCGCCAGATAGACGCCCGGCTGCTGCAGCGGGGTAATATCCTGTAGCGGCAACTGCAGCTTTTCACGGGTATTACGTGCCGGGTTGAGTTCAAAACGTCCGCTATAAACCAGCTGACTGCTTTTCAGTAACGACTGAGATTGCCAGCTTGAGAGGTTATTGCCGTCATTCCATTCGGCAAGAAACGCCGCCAGACCGGCATTTTTTATCCGGAAAAAATCCACATCCACCTGGTCGATATTCAGCGCCAGCACCGGTAACCCCTGAGTGAGACGCAGCGGCAGCAGCGAGCCACGGCTGGCAAAACCGACCATCGGTTCGATATCACGGGTAGTGATTTTTTTGCTGAAGCCGGCCGCCAGCGTCTCTCCGCTGGCCGCACGCAATCCCGCTTCTACCGTAACGGTAAACTGACGCGACGGCTGGGGATGGCGAAAGCGCAGCGCTTTGCGGTTGTCAGACAGCTCCCAGCCACCGTCAACCTGACCCAGTTTATCGTCGGTCAGCCTGACTTTTTGCGTCAGATCCTGTTTATCATCCAGCGGCTGATTAAAGGTTAAGACCAGCGCGGCGGCGCCATCAAGCTGAAGCTCAGAGAGGTCGAGGAGAGTCAGCGGTTTGCTGACCTGCGTGGCAGTCGTTTCCGCTGCGCTGACAGTGAAAACCGGCACGGCTGCCGTCGCCAGCAGCGAGCCGCCGATCAGCAGGCCGATCAGCAGTCGGTTAATGCGTTTTTTCATGGTAAATCCTTCACCGGGCCCCAGGGGAGTTGTTTTATAACGCTGCGCAATTTCATCTCAATGCTCGCATTTAATCAACGCTTCTCTTGAGATGGCGCCCGCATTGCCCGACACTGACAGCACAGATAACTGAGATGAGGTTGTTATGACGACGCCACTGTTTGTGTCCGCCGACTGGTTACAGGAACACTATCATGATGAGAACCTGCAGGTGCTGGATAGCCGGATGCTGCCGCCTGGTCAGGAAGCGGTCCGGGATGTGAATGCCGAATATCTGGCTGGCCATCTGCCTGATGCACCGTTTTTCAATATTGAAGAACTGTCGGATCACACCAGCCCTTACCCGCACATGCTGTCGCGCCCCGAGCGTTTTGCCGTGGCGATGCGTGAACTGGGTATCAGCAGCGACAAACATCTGGTGGTCTATGACGAGGGGAATCTGTTCTCGGCCCCACGCGCCTGGTGGATGCTGCGCCTGTATGGCGCTGCCCAGGTGTCGATTCTGGCTGGCGGCCTGCAGGGCTGGAAAGCGGCCGGTTTTGCCCTTGAGAGCGGCCCGGTGTCACTGGCGGAAGGTGAGTTTGAGGCCAGCTATGATGAAAGCCAGGTCCGTCGGCTCAATGACGTGCTGCTGATCAGTCATGAAGGCGGCGCACAGCTGGTGGATGCGCGCGCGGCGAACCGTTTTAACGCCGAAGTGGATGAACCGCGTCCTGGTCTGCTGCGCGGCCACGTTCCAAATAGCCTGAACGTGCCATGGAATAGCCTGGTGGTGAATGGCGAACTGAAACCGCTGGCTGAACTGCGCGATCTGTTTGCCCGTGCCGGGGTTGAACTGGACAAACCGGTGGTGGCCAGCTGTGGTTCGGGCGTTACTGCAGCCGTGGTGATTCTGGCGCTGACCGCGCTGGGCGCACGTCAGACCGCCATCTACGACGGTTCGTGGAGCGAATGGGGTAGCCGCGACGATCTGCCGATTGCGAAATAAAAAAAGAGCGGCCACTGCGCCGCTCTTTTTTCATCAGATGATGCGTTCGCTGCCTTTGAAGTCGCGCAGGAAACTGCCCCAGCGACGTTCATAGAACGGGGTAATATGTGCGGTGAAGAAATGGCTGATGCCACGATCCTCCACCGTCACTTCGCATAAGTCGACCGGCGCATCGTCCGGCAGCGTATCCATCGCCACGCTGCCCGCCGCCTGAATAATCGCTTCAATATCGCTGTCCGCTTCAATACCAATCAGCAGATTCGGCGCTTCATCGGCCCGTTCACGGATGCTGGCGATAAACGCGCGGCGCACCTGTTTATATTTGCTGAATAGCTGGGTCAGCGAATCAACCATCTGCGCTGGCGGTTCCGCCACTTCAGATAACAGCAGCGACTGCCCGCCTTCCAGCACCGTTTGCTGACTCAGGGCGCTGCCCTCTTCCGCCAGCAGATGAGTGATTTCGGCAGGCGAGAACTCTTTGCCGGTCGGTAATTTAGGATTGAGAAACAGCGTTTCGCCGCGGGTCATTTCAAACAGCGTGCGCACCGGCAGACGCAGATAAGCCTGCTCGCTGCTGACCGCGTCACTCATCGCCTGTTCTGAACTGAAAAACGGAATGATGCTGCTGCCATCCTCTTTTTCCCAGTGCTGCAGATCCACCGGCGTACTGGCATCAAGTTGCTGTGCCGTGCTTTCGCCCGGCACCCAGACGTCTGATTCCAGCAGCAGTTGAAAAAATTCGGGCCGGTGAGCGGGCTCGGTAGCGGCCAGCTTCAGCACCTCTTCAAGACGGTTCATATTCACTCTCTAAATACGCGGCAGCACCCGCCACCGCTGAATAGCACTTATTTCAGTAACAGGTTAGCCAGCGTCCGCACGCCGAGGCCGGTAGCACCGGCAGCCCACTGATCGACCGCGCTTTTGCGGTAGGTCGCAGAACAGTCGATATGCAGCCAGCCCTGCTGGTAGTTGCTGACGAAATAAGAGAGGAACGCCGCCGCGCTGCTGGCACCGGCCGCATGCGCCGGACTGGCAATGTTATTGAGATCGGCAAAGTTAGACGGCAGATGGCTGCGATGGAACTCGGCCAGCGGCAGACGCCAGAACGGCTCGTTCTCGCTGACTGCGCTGCCCATCAGCGACTGCGCCAGTACCTCATCAAAGGTGAACAGTGCGTGGTAATCATTGCCCAGCGCGGTTTTGGCTGCGCCGGTCAGGGTGGCAGCATCGATCAGCAGCGTCGGTTGCTGCTCGCTGGCGTCGATTAAGCCATCAGCCAGCACCAGTCGACCTTCGGCGTCGGTGTTCATCACTTCCACCGATTTGCCATTGCGATAGCGAATGATATCGCCCAGTTTAAAGGCGTTGCTGCTGACCATATTGTCGGCGCAGCAGAGGTAAAGCTTCACGCGTTTGTTGAGACCGCGGGCAATCGCCATCGCCAGCGCGCCCGTCACGGTGGCCGCGCCGCCCATGTCAGACTTCATTGAGTCCATGAAGCTGCTCTGCTTCATGCTGTAGCCGCCGGTGTCGAAGGTAATGCCTTTGCCGACCAGACAGGCGTACACCGGCGCGTTGTCGTCACCGGTCGGATTGAAGTCGAGCGCCAGCAGCACCGGCGGACGGCTGGAGCCGCGTCCTACCGTATGCAGGCCCATGTAGCCCTGCACCCGCAGATCGTCACCTTTGGTGATGCGATAGCTGACAGCACTGCCGCCCACTTCACTGATCAGATCGATGGCGGTGTGCGCCAGCTGCTCCGGTCCCAGCTCTTCGGCTGGCAGGTTGATGGTGTTGCGTACCCAGTCGATAATTTTCAGCCGGCGATCAAATTCTGCCTGCTCGTGCTCGCCCAGCGTCGGCCAGTCAACCTGACGCTGCCCTTTCGGACCGCGGTAGCCCTGCCAGAACGCCCAGCATTGTTCAAGGTGCCAGCCTTCGCCGGTCAGCGCCACATGGCGGATCCCCTGGCTATCCAGTTTGCGACCGGCACGCTGAATGGTCATCAGCGCATCCGCGCCGGTCAGGTGCAGCGTCATGCCGCTGTCGTTGCTGCTCAGAATGGCTTTTTCGCCCCAGCGCGCATCGGCGGGCTGGCTGCTAAGAGTGATGTTCATCGGTTGTGTGGTCATCGCGAAGCTCCATAGACGTTATTCGTTTCATCCAGCCTGATTGTTAAAGTGGCTTTAATAAGATGTTAAATACAATGCGTGGACAGACCTGATAACAGATTCTTTCAGAGGATGCCAGCCTTGCGCATATTATGGCGCGGTTTCCAGAATCTGGCCGGGTATCCGGCCGATTACATTAAGGCACGCAGACGCGTCACTGATTTCTGCACCAGCGCGATGGCGTAATCGATCTCTTCTTCGGTGGTAAAGCGACCAAGCGAAAATCGCAGCGAACTGTGCGCCAGCTCTTCGCCGACACCCAAAGCCCGCAGGACATAGGAGGGCTCCAGACTGGCAGAGGTACAGGCAGAACCGGAGGAGAGCGCCAGGTCTTTTAGCGCCATGATCAGCGATTCGCCCTCAACGTTGGCAAAACTGAGGTTAAGAATGTTAGCGGCGCTGTGTTGCAGGTCACCGTTCAGCGTGACGTCCGGCAGCGTACTGATGCCGTGCCACAGCCGGTCGCGCAGGCGTTGCAGGCGCGCCATCTCGGTCTCACGCTCTTCCGCCGCAATGCGATAGGCCTCGCCCATCCCGACAATCTGGTGAACCGGCAGCGTGCCGGAACGCATGCCACGCTCGTGTCCACCGCCATGGATCTGGGCAGCGATCAGCACCCGTGGTTTACGACGGACATAGAGTGCGCCGATCCCTTTCGGGCCATAGAGTTTGTGGGCGGAAAATGACATCAAATCGACCGGCAACACGCTGAGATCGATCGGCAGTTTGCCAACGCTCTGGGTCGCATCAACGTGAAACAGAATGTCGCGTTCACGGCACAGCTCACCAAACGCAGCGATATCCTGAATCACGCCGATTTCATTATTGACGTGCATGATCGAGACTAAAATAGTATCGTCGCGCAGGGCGTCACGCAGCATTTCAGGGCTGATAATGCCGTTGGCGGCCGGTTTCAGGTAGGTGACATCAAAGCCTTCACGCTCCAGCTGCTGGCAACTGTCGAGTACCGCTTTGTGTTCAGTCTGGCTGGTAATGATATGTTTGCCGCGCGCCTGATGGGCGTGGGCTGCGCCTTTAATCGCAAGATTGTCAGATTCGGTGGCGCCAGAGGTAAACACGATTTCGCGTGGATCGGCATTAACCAGTTCGGCCACCTGATTGCGCGCCACATCGACCGCTTCTTCAGATTGCCAGCCAAAACGGTGAGAACGGGAGGCCGGATTACCGAACGTGCCATCCAGCGTCAGAAACTGCATCATTTTGCTGGCTACACGCGGATCGGCCGGCGTGGTGGCGGCATAATCCAGGTAAATCGGTAATTTCATTGCGCTACAGCTCCGTATAAAAAATCATACGTCTTTATAGCAGATTCGGCCCTGCCCGCGTTAGCAGTTAGGGCCGCAACAGTGGGGATTACGAGGCGCGCAGATTGACGTTGATTTCCTGAGCGCGTGGGCTCTGGAAGCGACGATTGTCATTGGCGTTCTGACGATCGGCCACGTCGAGGATCTCCTGATTATTCACCAGCTCAGCCAGCGTAATATTGTTCAGGAAGTCACTGATGCGCACGCTCAGATCGCGCCACAGAACGTGAGTCAGGCAGCGCTCGCCGCCCTGGCAGCCTTCTTTACCCTGGCATTTGGTGGCGTCAACTGACTCATCGACTGCGGTGATCACTTCACCGACCGCGATAGCATTCGACTCTTTACCCAACAGATAACCACCGCCCGGCCCCCGTACGCTGGCAACTAAGCCATTTTTACGCAGGCGGGAGAACAACTGCTCGAGATACGACAGCGAGATGCCCTGACGCTCGGAAATGTCAGCCAGCGGAACCGGGCCTTCATGGGAGTGAAGGGCAACGTCCAGCATAGCAGTTACGGCATAACGTCCTTTGGATGTCAGTCTCATAGCGTACGACCTCAATAGCGTCCGGTTATCGGAGGATTAGCAAAAGATGTCGGCAAGTCTGACATTCCCGAGTAATTTGGTCAACTATTTAACCAGGTAAAACACTCAAGTATTTAACCTGGTAATTTACTCAACTATTATCGTCTTCTTTCTTCTCGTTTTTTCGCTTTTCAAACGATGAAAGCATGCCGCGCAGAATGTTGAGTTCATCACGTTCCGGCCGGGCACGGGTATAAAGACGACGCAGTTTACTCATCACCTGGCCCGGGTTAGCTTCTCGGATAAAGCCGCTGTTCAGCATCATCTGTTCCATATGCTGATAGAAGCGCTCAAGGTCATCCACCAGCGGATAAGGCGACTCAGCATACTGCGGCTGCGGGCTGGCTTGTTCCTGCGCCTGCAGCCACGCCATCCGCACTTCATAGGCGATGATCTGCACCGCCATCGCCAGGTTCAGCGAGCTGTATTCCGGGTTAGCCTGAATCGCGACGTGATAATGACACTTCTGTAATTCTTCATTGGTCAGGCCGACGCGCTCACGACCAAACACCAGCGCCACCGGCGCCTGCTGCCCCTCTTCCACGCTTTTCACGCCACATTCGCGGGCATCAAGCATCGGCCACGGCAGTGAACGGGAACGTGCGCTGGTGCCAACCACTAAACTGCAGCCGGCGATAGCTTCGTCCAGCGAGTCGACGATTTTAGCGTCGCCAATTACATCACTGGCCCCGGCGGCGAGAGAAATCGCCTGTGAATCGGGTTTGACCAGCGGGTTAACCAGATAAAGGTTGGTCAGGCCCATGGTTTTCATGGCGCGGGCGACGGAGCCCATGTTGCCGGTGTGAGAGGTTTCAACCAGCACGATACGGATATTTTGCAGCATTATTGAGGAGTCTCAGCAGCGGGTCAGTAAAATCAGTAGCGCGAATGCTAACATAAAGCAGGACATTTACCGAACACGCTGCTATACTCCGCGCCGTTTCCCCGTTCTTTAACATCCAGCGAGAGATACCGATGCATCCAATGCTCAACATTGCCGTGCGCGCAGCGCGCAAGGCCGGAAATTTAATTGCCAAGAATTATGAAACCCCGGACGCCGTCGAAGCCAGCCAGAAAGGCAGCAACGACTTCGTAACGAATGTTGATCGCGAAGCAGAACGCCTGATTATCGAAGTGATTCGTAAATCTTACCCGAAACATACCATCATCACCGAAGAAAGCGGTGAACTGGCGGGTGAGGATCAGGACATTCAATGGGTTATCGATCCTCTGGATGGCACCACCAACTTCATCAAACGTCTGCCCCACTTTGCTGTTTCCATCGCCGTGCGCATTAAAGGCCGCACTGAAGTCGCGGTGGTCTACGACCCAATGCGTAATGAACTGTTCAGCGCCGTACGCGGCCAGGGCGCCCAGCTTAATGGATACCGCCTGCGCGGCAGCATCGCTCGCGACCTGGATGGCACCATTCTGGCAACCGGCTTCCCGTTCAAGCTGAAACAGCACGCCCCCGCCTATATGAACATCCTGACCAAACTGTTTACCCAGTGCGCCGACTTCCGCCGCACCGGCTCAGCGGCGCTGGATCTGGCTTATGTCGCAGCCGGTCGCGTTGATGGTTATTTTGAGATTGGCCTGAAGCCATGGGATTTTGCGGCGGGTGAACTGCTGGTACGTGAAGCGGGTGGTCTGGTCACTGACTTCACCGGTAACCACGGTTATCTGCACTCCGGTAATATCGTTGCCGGTAACCCACGCGTGGTGAAAGCCATGCTGTCAAACATGCGTGAAGAGCTGAGCGAAGCGTTAAAACGCTAAGTAACAGCACAGAAAAAGGCGGCTTCTCAGCCGCCTTTTTTATTGCCTGTTTTTCGCGTCGATTAACGACGTTCGTGTGACAGAACCTGACGAGGCTGAGTACGACGACCCACCATCCCCATCACACCGGCCAGCACCGCTTCGATAATCAACAGAATCAGCGCATACCAGCTGGCTTTCGCCGTGGCTGCTGCTGCTTTATCTGCGGCTTCACGTGCCTTCTGCTCGGCCTGCTGTTTCAGTTCCTGATATTTCTGCATCGCCTGCTGATAGCTCTGCTCTGCTTTAGCGACGATCTGATCGACTTCCTGATCGCTTTTACCGGTACGCGCTTTGATAATATTTTTCAGCGCATCACGATCGGCGGCCTGTAATGTATCTGAATGACGATTCATCACGCCTTTTAACCAGTTAGACAGATCGGTATCCGCCGTCTGTGGATGGCTGGCAGTGTTGTTAGCCTGATTCTCCGCGTTCTGCGCTTCGTTATTTGCATCCTGCTTTAAATTCTCCGGCTGTAATTCCGGCTTACCGGTCTGGCGCAGCGTAGTTTCCAGTTCGTTCTGCAGGTCATCTAAATTAATATTATTTTCCTGCAGCTTATCTTTCGCCATTTGAGTGACCGATGGCGCAGCGGCGGAAATACCGCTACCTAATGCCTGGAAACCGGAACCGACAATATTCATTGCCCCGCCCAATACACTGCTCGCCAGCGCAATCGCCAGGTAAATAGTGAAAATTGTGCTAAGGCCAAACATCAGTAAACCGTGCAGCGCGCCTTCGCGCTGTGCCAGGCGGCCCGCCACGTAGCTACCGGCCGCCATCGCCACCAGCATTTCAATTGCGGTCCAGACCAGTGCGCCGGTACCCAGACCGTCTAATGGATTCTGCTCCTTCATCGGATCAACGCTGGTCGCGCCAATTGCCGTTCCCAGCAGCGTCAATATGATGTGAACGATCAGCGCACAAATTACCCCAGCAAAGACGGCGCTCCAGGAAATACGCTTAAGCGGCAATCCCGCCGGCCCGGTCGCCAGCGTTTCGGTATAGCCATTATTAATACGGGTATCAGCCATGAAATATTCTCCTCGCAACAAACAGAAAGGTGCTTTGGTTTTAATCATCCCGGCAGAGAATGCCGTTTTGGTATTAACAGCGTAGACAGTGAATAGTCATTTCACCACCATCGCCAGGCGAGAAAAAAATAAAGATGTGAATTTACATAAATTAGCGAGATACGCTACGCAGCGGAAATTTAATTCCCGCTGCGCTTGTTGAGATTCAGAAAGGTCGAATTCCGCCGCTGAAGGCGGGTTGTGCTGACTGCCATAAAGCGATGCCGGCCACGATTAATATCAGGCTGCCGATTAAGGTGAGCATCGGAACCAATAGCTGCGCCAGTTGATTGTGTCGCGGCTGGGCCAGTCGCTGCGCCACTACACGGGCGCGCTGGACCAGCAAACCAATCAGCGAGATGGTCAGTGCGGTGCCGAGCGCCATCGCCGCCGCTGACAGCACGCCCCAGGCATAAACGCCAATCACTTTGGCAAACAGCAGCATCATGATCGCCCCGGAACAGGGCCGCAGCCCCATCGATACCACCACCAGTAGCTGGGTTTTCATACTCACCGCCTCGCGTATCTGTTGCGGCGACGGCAGGTGCGCATGTCCGCAACCACAGTGTGCGTGATGCTGGTGATCGGGACGCAGCGTGCGGAAAGCGAGCGCCGGGCGCGGACGTCGCATCTGCCACAGCGTTCGCAGCGCGCGATAACCGATCCAGGCCCCCAGTCCGCTCACCAGCAGATAGCTGCCCTTTTCCAGCCAGAAGCTGCTGAGATGCAGCTGGCGTGAAGAGGTTTGCAGCAGCACCAGCATCACCGTGACCAGCACGATCGCTACTGAACCCTGCAATAGCGAGGCCAGCAGCGTCAGCTTAATACTGGTTTTAACTCTGGCCGGATGGGTTGCAAGAAAAGTGGTAATCACCACTTTGCCATGGCCCGGTCCCAGCGCATGCAAAATGCCATACAGCAGGCTGAACAGCACCAGTGACAGCCCGGCCTGCTGCGGCTGCTCAGCCACCAGCTGTAACAGCTGAGTCATCTGCCGGTGCAGATCTTTCTGCCAGAGTACGCTTTGCAACAGAATCTGCGACCAGTTGAGCCAGAGTAGCGTGCCGCCGGTCAGCAACAGCGCCGCCAGCAGCCAGAGCGGCCAGAGTCGCGAAGCGCCTGCCGGAGTAGAAATTACTGACATGTGAGAATCACCGTCTGCGCGAACTGCCGACCTAAATCAAGCTCTTCTGCTGGTGCATCAGCCTTATCCAGCGACAGCGCATACTGTTTCAACGAGTCGTTGGGCTTTGGCGTGTTCAGCGTAAACTTACAGCGTTGCTGCAGTGCCGGCGGCAGCGTCAGGGCGCTGGCGTTGTCATAAAACATGTCGACAAAATAGCTGGGATCAAAGGTCAGGATGTCAAACCGCTGCCCGGTCAGTACCGGCGGCTCCGCCAGCGGCAGAATAAACTCCAGCACCGCCTTATGACCGTTACGCGAGAGATGATATTCGTCAGGCAGATTCAAAAATTTCACCCGCTGTTGGTTATGCCAGATTTCTGAGAAGTAGTGCTGGCCCAGCACGTTAGCCATCACACCGGCCGCCAGCTTTTTCCACACCACGCTGCCTGGCTTCGCCTCGCCAGCGTCATACAGCAGATCGGCAGAGGTGATCTCATCCATGGTCCAGGTCATTTTTAAGCCGGTGAAGGTATCCCCCTTCGCCACCAGTTCGGTTTTCATGTCTATGAAACTGTGTGGATGCGCCAGTGCCGCCGGACTTAAGACCATCAGTAATACAAAGCGTGTGCGTTTCATAATGTTATAAAGTAACGTTCCCGATGAAAAGAATCCATAAGTAACAAAATTTTGTGACCCGCCTTAAACCTCTGACTAAAAAAACCGCCTGACAGCTACCGGGACTGACGGGGTTGGCTATTCTTAGCTCAAATTAGCCTGCTGGAAATCTGATTGATGAGTTCTGCTACCCCTTTGGCACCACTCTTCACCCGTTCACAGCGACAGTGCCATCTTTTATTACTGTTATTTCTGCCGACTCCCGCGCTTACGCTTGAAAAAGTCTGCCAGTTAAATGGTGTTGATCCTGCGGTTGCCCGACAGGATATCGCGGAAGTGGGTGACGAGATACAGCGATATCACCGGCTGGAACTGCACCAGATGGTGGATGGCAGCTTTCGTCTTCATGGTACAGAGTTGGATCGGCGCCTCTGTTTGCTGCACAACCTGCGACGCAGTTTGCGTTTGTCACAGACCTTTGTCTGTGAGCATTTTGCCGCCCCACTGCGTCAGCGTCTGAAGGTCATGAAGATTGAGAAAGCGCTCTACGATGAGACTAACCTGCAGGCGTTAATTCAGCACTGCGGGCTGCGACTGGGTCGCGAGTTTAGCGAACGGGATCGGCTGTTTTTGCAGATTTTTATGAAGTATGGGCTGTGCCAGCGACAACCCGCGCTGTTTAGCGATCCGCAGCGCGTCTGGCTGCAACATAAGGCAGAACGCCAGGCGGCTGAGGATGTCATTCATCACTGGCGCAAACGCTGCCATCTGGCACCGCACATCAGCGAAACGGATTTCTGGACGCTGCTGTTCAGCCTGATCCACACCCCGCAGGCCGATCGGGCAAAGCATCCCTGCGAGCAGCGATTAATGGCGGCGACGGTACAGCTGATTGCCGATTTTGAGCAGTGTGCTGCGGTGACCTTTGCTGACCGCGCCGATCTGCTGCAGCAGCTCTATACCCATCTGGCGCAGGCGCTGGATCGCACCCACTTTACCATCGGCATCGACAACAGCGTGGCGCTGGATGTCAGCCGACTCTATCCGCGCCTGTTACGCACCACCCAGCTGGCGCTGCGCGCTTTTGAATATGAATACCAGATCGCTTTTACCCCGGAAGAGGTGAGCCTGATTACGGTGATTTTTGGTGCCTGGCTGATGCAGGAAAATGCGTTGCAGGAGAAGCAGGTGCTGATATTAACCGGCGAAGATCCGCAGCTTGAGCAGGATGTCGAGCAGCAGATCCGTGAAATCACCCTGCTGCCGATCAATATTACCTATCAGCAGGTGAGCAGTTTCCAGCGCGATGGCGCGCCGCGCGAAGTTGACCTGATTATTTCACCGTACGCCACCTCGCTGCCGCTCTACTCACCGCCGCTGATACATGCGGAACTGCCGCTGACGGCGCACCATCAGCAGCGTATCCGTTATTTGCTCGAGTCGTAACGCGGGCGCAGGAACAGCGCAGGCAGCGCAACTAACGCCATCACCCAAAACAGATGCCCCTGCAGATGGGTAAACAGCACGCCGCAAATCATGGTCATCACTGCGATTCCGCCGCCCATCGCCAGCGCGGAATAGAGCGATTGCAACCGGATCACCTCAGCGCCCTGACGGACAGCAATAAAGCGCATCGCCGCCAGATGGCAGACGGTGAAGCTGCCGCAGTGCAGAATCTGCGCCACAATCAGCAGCGGCAGCGCGGTGCTGGCACCCAGCAGGCTCCAGCGGATCAGTGCGCAGATACCCGATAGCAGCAGCAAATCGCGCGCGCTCCAGCGACGAAACAGGCGATTGCTGAGCGCAAAAATAATAATCTCCGCCACCACGCCCAGCGACCAGAGATAGCCCACCGTTGAGGCCGAATAGCCGCTCTCCTGCCACCAGATAGCACTGAAGCCGTAATAGGCGGCATGCGCCCCCTGCAGCAGCGTCACGCACAGCATAAAGCGCCAGACCGCATTCTCACGCAGCAGGTCACGCCAGACCGGCCAGCCACCGCCTGTTGC
Source organism: Pantoea sp. PGP6 (assembly GCF_053474785.1). NCBI lineage: Bacteria > Pseudomonadati > Pseudomonadota > Gammaproteobacteria > Enterobacterales > Erwiniaceae > Pantoea > Pantoea sp. PGP6. The sequence continues at coordinate 1,185,026 of NZ_JBQBMA010000001.1, read as the reverse complement.
GCCCTGCCGCTCATTCCCCTGCGGATGGGTGGCTGGGGTGAGCATCATCCCGGCCAGCATGCTGAGCGCCCCCACCGACAGTAACAATAATATTGCCTGCGAAGAGTAAGCGCTGACCAGCACCCCGGTCAGCGCAGAACTGATCACAAATGCCAGCGATCCCCACAGCCGTACCGGACCGTAAGCCAGGCCAATCTGCTGCGTCCAGGTGGCGGCAAGCGCATCACTGAGCGGCACCAGCGGCGAGAAAAACAGGTTAAAGCCAATCATCACCGCCAGCAGCCACATCCACTGTTGCCCGACCCAGTAGCCAATGGCGAACAGGCAGGTCATCAGTGCCAGCAGGCGAAGTGCGGTAATTAACTGTGCCGGATTTTTTACCTGCGAGGCGATAAGCAGGCTGCCGACAAAGCGCGCCACCATGCCACATCCCAGCAGCAGACCGATTTTTTCCGCATCAAGGCCGGTGCCTTTGAGCCATACGCCCCAGAAAGGCAGGTAGATGCCGTAACAGAAGAAGTAAGTGAAGTAGCCCAATCCGAGCCATCTGGCGGAGCCGATTGCCATATTCCCTCCAGCAAGTGTGCTGCCTGGCAGCAAGAGTCGGCGCTACTCTGGCAGAGCGCCGCACCTCAGGCAATAAAAAAGGATGGCTGATGCCATCCTTTTTATGCGGTTACACAACAAGTTAACGCTTAAGCATAGACCGGCAGACGGCTGCAGATTTCCAGCACTTTCTGTTTGGTGCGCTCAATGGTCGCTTCGTCGTTGATATTATCCAGCACGTCAGCAATCCAGCCCGCCAGTTCACGTACGTCCGCTTCGTCGAAGCCACGACGCGTAACGGCTGGCGTACCGATACGAATACCCGAGGTGACAAACGGGCTCTTCGGATCGTTCGGGACGCTGTTTTTATTTACCGTGATGTTAGCACGGCCCAGCGCCGCATCGGCTTCTTTACCGGTCAGGTTTTTGCTCACCAGATCGATCAGGAACAGATGGTTATGGGTGCCGCCAGAGACGATGTTGTAGCCGCGTGCGATCAGCACCTCGACCATCGCTTTGGCATTTTTCGCGACCTGCTGCTGATAGGTTTTGAATTCCGGCTCCATCGCCTCTTTGAACGCCACCGCTTTACCGGCGATCACGTGCATCAGAGGACCGCCCTGTCCACCCGGGAACACTGCGGAGTTCAGTTTTTTATACAGCTCTTCGTCACCGTTTTTCGCCAGGATGATCCCGCCGCGCGGACCCGCCAGCGTTTTGTGGGTGGTCGAGGTCACGATGTGCGCATGCGGCACCGGGCTTGGGTAGACGTCAGCGGCAATCAGACCGGCAACGTGCGCCATATCAACGAACAGCCATGCGCCCACGCTATCGGCGATTTCACGCATTTTTGCCCAGTCACATACGCCGGAATAGGCAGAGAAACCGCCGACAATCATTTTTGGCTTATGCGTTTTGGCCAGTTCAGCCAGCTCGTCGTAGTCGATCTTGCCGGTTTCATCGATGCCGTAAGCGACTACGTTGTAGAGTTTGCCAGAAAGGTTAACCGGTGAGCCGTGGGTCAGGTGTCCGCCGTGGGCCAGGTTCATGCCAAGGATGGTATCGCCCGGCTGCAGCAGCGCGGTATAAACCGCGAAGTTCGCCTGAGAACCTGAATGTGGCTGCACGTTAGCGTAATCAGCGCCAAACAGCTGTTTAGCGCGGTCAATCGCTAATTGCTCAACGATATCAACATATTCACAACCGCCGTAGTAGCGTTTGCCTGGATAGCCTTCGGCGTATTTGTTGGTGAGCTGCGAACCTTGCGCCTGCATAACGCGCGGGCTGGTGTAGTTTTCAGAAGCAATCAGTTCGATGTGCTCTTCCTGACGCACTTTCTCTTGCTCCATCGCCTGCCACAACTCGGCATCATAATCGGCAATGTTCATATCACGCTTTAACATCCGCATCTCCTGACTCAGCTAACTTTTTTAACGGCAGTTTAAGCCCCACCGGGGCGAAGGCCCACAGTGTAAACCGTTTTATCAGGTGAAGGTAGGGTGAATCCCCTCTTTTTACGCAAACGATTGGCTATGCAGCGGCACGGGATTTTTACGCTTTTTTCTGGTCAGACTGCGCCACGATTTTTCTTCAGGATGTGACGGAGATTTCCTCATTCAGCGGCCATACGCGGCTTGCCAGGCGATCAGAAAGTTAAAGCGGTTATTTACAGCGCAGCCGGCATGGCTATAAGATGTATTTAAAATACAACTTTACATGTGAGGTTCCTCCTATGCTTGATGCGCAAACCATCGCGACCGTTAAATCGACCCTGCCCGCCATTGCGGCCTGCGGTCCGAAACTCACCGCCCACTTTTATGACCGCATGTTGTCGCACCATCCCGAACTCAAAAACGTCTTCAACATGAATAACCAGCGCAATGGCGATCAGCGTGAAGCGCTGTTTAATGCAATTTGCGCCTACGGTGCCAACCTGGAAAATCTGGCGGTGCTGCTGCCGGCGGTGGAAAAAATTGCCCAGAAGCATACCAGCCTGAATATTCAGCCTGATCAGTACGCCATCGTCGGCGAAAATTTACTGGCAACTATCAAAGAGCTGCTGGATCCGGGTGAAGAGGTGCTGGCGGCCTGGGGCCGGGCTTACGGCGTGCTGGCAGAGGTGTTTATCCAGCGTGAAGAGCAGATTTATCAGGCCTCGGAACAGCAAACGGGCGGCTGGCGGGGGACCCGCGCCTTCCGCATCAGCGCGATTGAGCAACAGAGTGCGGTAATCAAAAGCTTCACTTTTACGCCGGTCGATGGCGGACCGGTGGCCGCGTTTGAGCCGGGCCAGTACCTGACGGTGCACCTGCAGCCCGCCAGTTTCGAACATCATCAGATTCGCCAGTATTCCCTGACCAACCTGAGTAACGGTAAAGATTACCGCATTGCGGTGAAGCGTGAGGACAAAGGCACGGTTTCTGGCTGGCTGCATCAGTATGGTCAGGTGGGCGATGAAGTGCAGCTGGCTGCGCCGCACGGTGACTTCTTCCTGCAGACTGAGGCTGAAACGCCGGTAGCGCTGATCTCGGCTGGCGTCGGTCAGACCCCGATGCTGGCCATGCTGCATGCGCTGGCCGCGCAGCAGCATCCTGCTGCGGTAAGCTGGCTGCACGCCGCGGAAAATGGCGAGCAGCACGCCTTTGCTGATGAAGTAAAAGCGACCGGCGCACAGCTCAGCGATTTCGTTTCGCAGGTCTGGTATCGTCAGCCTGCCCCGCAGGATGCCGGCGCCTATGATGCGCAGGGCCTGATGGACGTGACGGCGATGGCGGCACGTTTACAGTCACCGCAGACACAGTTCTACCTGTGTGGTCCGCTGGGCTTTATGCAGCATGTGGTGGCGCAGCTGCGTGATGCTGGCGTTGAGGACGCGCGCATCCATTACGAACTGTTCGGTCCGCATAAAGGCATGTGATTGCACCATAAAAAAAGCCCGCATCGCAGCGGGCTTTTTTAATCCGGCGAACTCAGATCGCCTCTTCATCCTCTTCGCCCGTACGAATGCGCACCACACGCGCCACGTCAAAGACAAAGATTTTACCGTCACCGATTTTACCGGTCTGCGCAGTGCGCATGATGGTTTCAACACAGGTATCAACGATATCGTCGCCGACCACCATCTCAATTTTTACTTTCGGCAGAAAGTCGACCATATACTCTGCGCCACGATAGAGTTCGGTATGGCCTTTCTGGCGGCCGAACCCTTTCACTTCACTCACGGTCATGCCGGTGATGCCGACTTCAGCTAAGGCTTCACGTACATCATCGAGTTTGAATGGTTTGATAATCGCATCAATCTTTTTCATGTCAGACCCTTTTCTCTCTCCCTCCGTGGTCGGAAGGGTTTATCAAGTATAAATGTTGCTGGCGCGGCCGGGCAGCGAATATCCGCCATGCGGATCACGCTTTGCCCTGGCGGGATTGCGGCGCACGCTACTCTTTAAAATCGCTGGCGTCCAGTTCGTGACGAGACAGCAGCTTATAGAACTCAGTACGGTTGCGTCCAGCCAGACGCGCAGCATGGGTCACATTGCCTTTAGTCATCTGCAGTAACTTACGCAGATAGTTCAGCTCGAACTGATTGCGCGCCTCGACAAAGGTCGGCAACGCACTGTTTTCACCGCTCAGCGCCTGCGCCACCAGCGCATCACTGATCACCGGTGACGCGCTGAGCGCCACACACTGCTCAACCACGTTGACCAGCTGACGCACGTTACCCGGCCAGCTGGCGGCCATCAGGCGTTTCATCGCATCGACAGAAAAACTGCGGATTTGCGGTTTGTGCCGTTCCGCCGCCTGACGCAGCAGATGATTCGCCAGCAGCGGGATATCCTCCGTCCGCTGATGCAGCGCCGGAATTTTCAGGTTAACCACGTTGAGGCGATAGAACAGATCCTCGCGAAACTCTTTTTTCTCCATCGCCTTAGGCAGATCGCGGTGGGTGGCGGAAATGATACGCACGTCGATATCCATGTCGTGATCGCTGCCGACCGGCCGTACTTTGCGCTCCTGCAGTACCCGCAGCAGCTTAACCTGCAGCGCCTGTGGCATGTCGCCGATCTCATCAAGAAACAGCGTGCCGCCACCGGCCGCTTTGAACAGCCCATCACGGGCGCTCACCGCGCCGGTAAATGCCCCTTTGGCGTGACCAAACAGCTCAGACTCCAGCAGTTGTTCCGGCAGCGCTCCGCAGTTGATGGCGATAAACGGCTTGCCGTGACGTGGACTGGCGGCATGGATTGCCTGCGCCAGCATCTCTTTACCGGTACCGCTCTGCCCGTTAATCAGCACGCTGACGTCAGACTGCGCCACCATATGCGCCTGCTCCAGCAGCCGCAGCATCAACGGGCTGCGGGTAACAATCGCTTCGCGCCAGCGGTCATCGCTGATCGGCGCCTGCTGCGCCAGCGCTTCATCAATCGCTTTGTAGAGCGCATCACGATCCACCGGCTTGGTCAGAAAGCTGAACACGCCCTGTTGGGTGGCGGAGACCGCATCCGGAATCGAGCCGTGCGCGGTCAGGATAATCACCGGCAGCCCCATATGGCGTTTCTGGATTTCGCCAAACAGCGCCAGCCCGTCCATTTCATCCATCCGCAGATCGCTGATAACCAGCTCAATTTTTTCTTTCTGCAGCAGGCGCAACGCTTCCGGGCCGCTGGCGGCCGTGGTGACCTGGTAACCTTCGCTGCTGAGACGCATGCCCAATAGCTTCAGCAGGCTGGGATCGTCATCGACCAGCAGCAGTCGGGCGGCTTGTTTAACCATTATTGCTCCTCGTCCTGCGGCAGTGCAGTGCCGTGACTGCTGTCAGAGACATCCGGCGCTTTGCGGGATGATAGCTGGCGCTCAATGTCGGTCAATCGCTCCAGCTTACGCTGTGTATCACTCAGCTGCTGTTGCTGCCTGATCATCTGCTGCCGGAGTGTCTCCTGCTGGGCATCACTGCTTTGTTGCAGGTGCGCGTAACGGGTTCGCGCTTCGCTGAGGTCAAGTTGCGCCGCCTGATTGCTGCGCCACAGCTGAATAAGCGGACGAACCGGAGCAGGAAAATCACTGCTGTAGCTGTCCAGGGTGGCGACATACTGGCGCCGCTCGACCGGCGTGACGTTGCCGTTAGCCATTAACACGCCCTGCTTAAAGGCGCGTGACCAGCCGTCTGCCGGCCAGCGGTGCGCTTCAGCCCGGGCTTCGGCTGGCGACAACCGTTCTGCACAGTCGATGGTGCGCATCCAGTAGAGCGGATTAGCCAGCGCCGCGTGGTTTTCAATCTGCCACACATCACTGCAGCGGGTCGCCAGATAATCAGCTATTTTGACCTCCGGTTCCGTCACCGGATGGCCCGACGGCAGCGATGAGGTGGCCGGAGAGGCGGTACATCCGCTGAGCAGCAGCGTGGTCAGCGTGCTCAACAGCAAAGCGGGTAAATATTTCATCAGTCAGACATTCCCGGCTGTGGTGTTCAGTTCAATGCGAAAACAGACGCCGGTGCGATCGCTGGAGACCAGCGACAGGTCGCCCTGCATCCGGCGCAGACAATCTTTGGCAATACTCAGGCCCAGCCCGCTGCCTTTCACCGGCCCTTTACGCTGCTGGCTGCCCTGAAAGAACGGCTCGAATATCATCTTCTGCTCGTCCGGCGGAATCGGGGTGCCGCTGTTGGCAACCTCGATCCAGATCCGATCGCCCTGCTGCTGACTGCGCAGCCAGATGGTACCGGATTCGCTGCCGTAGTTCACGGCGTTCGAATAGAGGTTGTCGATCACCCGCATCAATAGCGTCGGCTCGGCCAGACAGCGGGTCGCGTTGAGATCCAGCACCGTCTGCATCAGTTTGGTCCGCGCCGAAAGCGCATGCGCGCTGACCACCCGTGCCACAATTTCATCCAGCCTGACCGTTTCCAGTTGGGTCGGGCCATCGGCCAGTTTACGGTTGTAATCCAGCAGTTGCTCAATCAACCGCTGCAGATGGCGGCTGCTGCTGTCCAGAATCGACACCACCTCTTTCTGCTCGCTATTAAGCGATCCGGCCACTTCATCCGCCAGCAGTTCGGTGCCTTCGCGCAGGCTGGCTAACGGCGTTTTCAATTCGTGGGAGAGATGACGCAGGAATTCATGACGCTGGGTTTCCAGCCAGGCCAGTCGCTCACTCAGCCAGAGGATACGCTGGCCGAGTGACCGCAGCTCACGCGGGCCGCGAAGCTCTACGCTGCTGCCCAGTTCGCGTCCTTCACCCAGCCGGTTGATCATCCGTTCAATGCGCTTAACCGGCCCGATGATCATGCCGGTGAAGAGCATCATTAACGCCAGGCTGATGATAAACAGAATCAGCGCCTGCCAGCCAAAGAACTGGCCGCGATCGGCAATCTCACGCTGTAGCTGTAAGCCACGTGAAAACACCACTTCGCGCGTATCCTGCACCATCCGGATATTAGTGGCCGAGAAGCGATCCAGCGCCTCGGCGGCGCGCGGCACCGGATTGCCATTGTCGCACTGCGGTTGGGTCAGCAGGGGCAGCGTGGCTTGCAGTGTCTGGAAAGCCGGCAGTTCCGGCAGGCTGGCGCTGTGGGCGCTCAGCATCTGGCTGTAACGAGTACGCTGCGTTTGATAGAGCCGCGCCAGCGAGGCATCATCCAGCACGCAGTACTGGCGATAGCTGCGCTCCAGTTCAACCGCGGTGCGGGCCATCGCCTCGCTGCGGCGCACGTCGGTGAAGGTGTTGCGGTTGGTATCCGCCGCCTGTTCGCTGAGGGCTGAAAGGCTTTCCCACGCCTGCCAGGCCAGCACCAGCAGCGGTAACAGCACCAGCACAAACGCCATCAGCACCAGCTGGCGCAGAGAACGGGGAAATAAACGCCATCTTTTCACGCGGCCGCTTCCTTAGAAAAATGCTGTCTGGATGCTAGCGGACTCTGATGCAGGAAGAAAGAGGCAGAAAAGAAAACGGCAGGCGCGCTGGCCTGCCGTTGACGCGACGCCAGCGGCATCGCGGAACAATGGGTGGAGCCTTACTCAACGTTACGTCCGGCGTTTGATAACGTTGCATAGCAAACGATTATCGATGAGGTGGACGGCAGGCTCCGTTTGGTGCGTCATTCGGGTTTTATGAGCTCTTTTCCGCAGTGCGGGGCAATCATAAACAGGTGAATGAGCAGCGCACGGAGTATAGCAAGTTTCATGCCAATTAATAAATAACTATATTTTTCAGTTAATTGTCAGATTCACCGGGCTAACGGCAGCGTTAGCGAACCGCAAAAGCCGGTAAAAGTGTCGCCTGAAAGCAACACTCAGCACGAGAGGAAAACTAGCTGATATAAATCAGCAGGATAAATGTCGCCAGACGGCGACACCGTTAAGCCACGGCTGTCGCCATTTGCCAACAGCCGCCTGAAAATAAAACAGGAGGCGCTGTGGCCTCCTGTTGTTATCAGCGGATTATTTAACCCAGCTGTTTACGTGCGTTGCGGAAAATACGCATCCACGGGCTGTCTTCGCCCCACTCTGCCGGATGCCAGGAGTGGCTGACGGTGCGGAACACCCGCTCCGGATGCGGCATCATGATGGTGACGCGGCCGCTTTCGTTGGTGACCGCAGTGATACCGTTTGGCGAGCCGTTCGGGTTAGCCGGATAGGTTTCTGTCACTTTGCCGAAGTTATCGATAAAGCGCAGCGCCACCAGTCCTTTCGCTTCCAGTGCGGCCAGATGAGCCGGGTCGCGCACTTCTACAAACCCTTCCCCATGGGAAACCGCGATAGGCATATGCGATCCGGCCATTCCGTCCAGTAACAGCGACGGGCTGGCTGCCACTTCGACCAGGCTGAAACGGGCTTCAAACCGCTCAGACTGGTTACGCACAAAGCGTGGCCACAGGTCACTGCCGGGAATCAGTTCACGCAGGTTGGACATCATCTGACAACCGTTACAGACGCCGAGCGCCAGCGTCTGCGGACGGTGGAAGAAGGTTTCAAACTCATCGCGTACCCGAGCGTTGAACAGGATTGATTTTGCCCAGCCTTCGCCCGCGCCCAGCACGTCGCCGTAAGAGAAGCCACCACAGGCAACCAGCGCCTGGAACTCTTCCAGACCGCGCCGTCCGGCCAGCAGGTCGCTCATGTGCACATCAACCGCGGTAAAGCCGGCCCGGTCAAAAGCCGCTGCCATTTCAACGTGCGAGTTGACGCCCTGCTCACGCAGCACCGCAACCCGTGGACGCGCGCCAGTGGCGATCATCGGGGCTGCGACATCTTCCTGCGGATTGAAGGTCAGCGTAACGTTGAGGCCCGGATCGCTGTCGTTCTTTTTCGCCTGGTGTTCCTGATCGGCGCAGGCCGGGTTATCACGCAGGCGCTGCATCTGCCAGGTGGTTTCTGCCCACCAGGTGCGCAGCGTAGTCCGGCTTTCGCTGTAAACCGCGCTGTCGCCCGAACGAATCACAAAGCGGTCGCCTGGCTGAGCATGACCCAGCAGATGACTACAGTCTGCCAGACCGTGCTCGGCCAGGATTTGCTCTACCGCCGCGCGATCGGCAGCGTTAATCTGAATCACCGCGCCCAGCTCTTCGGTAAATAAGGCGGCCAGTGGGTCATTGCCCAGCGCCGCGATATCAACTTCAACACCGCAGTGGCCGGCAAAGGCCATTTCTGCCAGCGTCACTAACAGGCCTCCGTCGGAACGATCGTGGTAGGCCAGCAGTTTCTGCTGCGCCACCAGCGCCTGCATCGCATTGAAGAAGCCCGCCAGCTGGCTGGCATCACGCACATCGGCTGGCTTGTCGCCCAGTTGACGATAAACCTGTGACAGCGCCGTAGCGCCGAGGGTATTGGCCCCGTTACCGAGGTCGATCAGCAGCAGCAGGTTTTCCCGATCGGGCTGCAGCTGCGGCGTGACGGTGCGACGCACATCTTCAACCCGCGCAAACGCGGTGATCACCAGCGACAGTGGCGACGTCATTTCACGCTGTTGGTTGCCTTCCTGCCAGCGGGTTTTCATCGACATCGAATCTTTACCGACCGGGATGGTGATGCCCAGCGCCGGACAAAGCTCTTCGCCGACCGCTTTTACCGCGGCGTACAGACCGGCGTCTTCGCCCGGATGACCGGCAGCCGACATCCAGTTAGCCGACAGTTTGACGCGTTTCAGTGAGCCGATAGAGGTGGCCGCGAGGTTAGTCAGCGCTTCACCCACCGCCAGACGGCCGGAGGCAGCGAAATCGAGCAGCGCAACCGGCGCACGTTCGCCCAGCGCAAAGGCTTCACCGTGATAGCTGTCGAGGCTGGCGGTGGTCACGGCGCAGTTGGCGACCGGGATCTGCCACGGCCCGACCATCTGGTCGCGCGCAACCATGCCGGTCACGCTGCGGTCACCAATGGTGATCAGGAAGGTTTTCTCCGCCACGGCGGGCAGATGCAGCACGCGATTGACCGCATCCACCAGGGTGATGCCATCACGCTGCAGTTCATTGCCCTGCGCCTGCTGCGTCACCACGTCACGCGTCATCTTCGGCGTTTTGCCCAGCAGCACGTCAAGCGGCATGTCGATCGGTTTATTGTCGAAATGGCTGTCGCTCAGGCTCAGATGCAGCTCTTCGGTGGCTTCACCGATTACCGCAAACGGTGCGCGCTCACGCTGGCAAATCGCTTCGAACTCTGCCAGCTTCTCGGGTGCCACCGCCATCACATAACGTTCCTGTGATTCGTTGCACCACACTTCCAGCGGACTCATGCCCGGCTCATCGTTGAGGATATCGCGCAGGTTAAACTGACCACCGCGGCCGCCATCGCTGACCAGCTCAGGCATCGCATTCGACAGACCGCCCGCGCCCACGTCATGAATGAACAGAATCGGGTTGTCATCGCCCAGCTGCCAGCAGCGATCGATCACTTCCTGGCAACGACGTTCCATTTCCGGGTTGTCACGCTGTACCGAGGCGAAGTCGAGATCGGCATCAGACTGGCCCGACGCCATTGAGGAGGCGGCACCGCCGCCCAGACCGATGTTCATCGCCGGACCGCCCAGCACCACCAGCTTAGCGCCGACGGTGATTTCACCTTTCTGCACGTGGTCAGCACGGATATTGCCAATGCCGCCCGCCAGCATGATCGGCTTGTGGTAGCCGCGCAGCTCGGTGCCATTGTGGCTGGTAACCTGCTCTTCATAGGTACGGAAGTAACCGTTCAGTGCCGGACGACCAAATTCATTGTTAAATGCCGCGCCGCCCAGTGGGCCATCGGTCATGATCTCCAGCGCGCTGACGATGCGGTCCGGCTTGCCGAAATCCTCTTCCCACGGCTGCTCGAAGCCAGGAATACGCAGGTTCGACACCGAGAACCCGACCAGGCCAGCTTTCGGCTTGGCGCCGCGTCCGGTTGCCCCTTCGTCACGGATTTCGCCACCGGAGCCGGTTGCCGCGCCAGGCCACGGTGAAATCGCCGTGGGGTGGTTGTGAGTCTCAACTTTCATCAGGATATGTGCCGCTTCCTGATGCCAGCGGTATTCGCTTTCTGCCGCATCAGCGAAGAAACGGCCGACATCGGACCCTTCCATCACAGCAGCGTTATCTTTGTAAGCAGACAGCACGTAATCCGGCGTCTGCTCCATGGTATTTTTGATCATCTTAAACAGCGATTTCGGCTGCTTCTCGCCATCAATAATCCAGTCGGCGTTGAAGATCTTGTGGCGACAGTGCTCAGAGTTAGCCTGAGCGAACATATAGAGTTCGATGTCGTTCGGATTGCGGCCCAGGCGGGTGAACGCCGCCAGCAGGTAATCAATTTCATCGTCTGCCAGCGCCAGACCCAGCGAGAGGTTAGCCTGGACCAGCGCCTGACGGCCCTCACCCAGCACATCGACACTTTTTACCGGCTGCGGTGAGTGGTGAGCGAACAGTTGCTCAGCTTGCGCCAGATCACTGTAGACCGTCTCCATCATGCGATCATGCAGCAGCGCGCCAAGCGATTGCCACTGCGCCTCGGTTAACTGAGGGGCCTGCACGTAAAATGCCAGACCGCGCTCCAGGCGACGGACCTGCGGCAGATCGCAGTTGTGAGCAATGTCGGTGGCTTTCGATGACCATGGCGAGATGGTGCCAGGACGCGGTGTCACCAGCAGCAGACGCCCTTGTGGCGCATGTTCAGCGAGAGAAGGACCATATTTCAGCAGACGCTGTAAACGGGTCTGTTGGTCGGCGCTCAGTGGCGCGCTGACATCGGCAAAATGGACGTACTCAGCGTAAATATCACTCACCGGCAGGTGAGCGTCCTGAAAGCGGGTCAGCAGTTTGTTTACACGAAATGCCGACAGGGCGGGCGAACCACGCAGAATTTCCATCATAAGATCTCTCGTCTTCGAAACGCCGGGCGACGCTTCATTGGGCGCAACAGGGGAAAACGGGGCGTATTATAGAGAAAGCGCCCTCGCGACGAAACCGTTTGCGCAAAATTTATGGCCCACCGGATTTGCCTGAAATTTGCGCAAAACCTGCTATATGAGTTGCTCAGCTTCGCTTTGTTGCGCAAAATGCCCCTCGCTCTGGGAGTTCAAAGAAGACAAATACTGCCTTTAAAAGACAGAGGCCTTAGAGCCAGCGAGAGATAACTATTTGAAACGCCTAAAATTTAATTATCTGTTTATCGGTCTGGTCGCCGTGCTGTTAGCGATGGCATTGTGGCCGTCCATCCCGTGGTACGGCGGTGGGCAGGATACGATTTCACAGATTAAATCACGGGGAGTATTGCGTGTCAGTACCATCAATTCCCCGCTGACTTACTACACCATAAATCAGGCCCCGGCCGGTATGGACTACGAGCTGGCAAAACGCTTCGCCGATTATCTGGGCGTTAAACTGAAGGTGACGGTCCGCCCGAACCTGAGTGACCTGTTTGACGATCTTGATGAAGGGAAAGCGGATGTGCTGGCGGCGGGCCTGAATTATAACAGCGAACGCCTGGCGCGGTATCGAACCGGGCCCGGCTACTACAACGTTTCGCAACAGCTGGTGTATCGCGTGGATAAGCCACGCCCGAAAAACCTCGGTGATCTCAAGGGGCGGCTGACGGTCGCCTCGGGATCGGCGTACCTCTCCAGCCTGAAAAGCGCCCGCTCTAATCAGTTCCCCGATCTGGACTGGGCGATCTCCACCGATCAAAGCCCGAAAGCGCTGCTGGAAGCAGTGGCGGATGGCAAACTCGACTATACCATCGGCGACTCGGTGACGATCGCCCTGCTGCAACGCATCTATCCGCAGCTGGCAGTGGCGTTTGACGTCACCGATGAAGAGCCGGTGACCTGGTACATGAAGCACAGCGACGATGACAGCCTGAATGCGGCGATGCTCGACTTCTTTAACGGCATGGGTGAAGAAGGCGCAATGGCGCGACTGGAGGAGAAATATCTCGGTCACGTAGGTACCTTTGACTATGTCGATACCCGCACTTTCCTGCGCGCCATCGACAGTACCCTGCCCGACATCAAGCCGCTGTTTGAGAAGTATGCCTCCGGCATCGACTGGCGCCTGCTGGCAGCCATCTCTTATCAGGAGTCGCACTGGAATCCGCAGGCCACCTCGCCGACCGGCGTGCGCGGCATGATGATGCTGACCCGCAATACCGCTGAGAGCCTCGATGTGGGCGACCGCACCGATCCTGAGCAGAGTATTCGCGGCGGCAGTCAGTATCTGCAGAATATGATGGAGAAAGTGCCGCAAACTATCCCGGAAGATGAGCGCATCTGGTTTGCACTGGCGGCCTACAACATGGGCTATGCCCACATGCTCGACGTGCGTAAACTGACGGCGCGTCAGGGCGGCAATCCGGATAGCTGGGCGGACGTTAAGCTGCGGCTACCCATGCTGAGCCAGAAGCGTTACTACACCCAGACCACCTATGGTTACGCGCGCGGGCACGAGGCATATAACTACGTGGAGAACATCCGTAAGTATCAGATCAGTCTGGTGGGGTATCTGCAGGAGCAGGAAAAACGCCTGGCACAGCAGATGGCTGCGCAAGCGGAACTGGCAAAAGGCTATCCGGCAGTTGAACCGAACATCGCCATGAATTAACTCTGGCGTTGCGCCTGACGCAGCGCTTTTTTCTGCTCGCGCCGCATGCGGAAGAAATCACTCAGCATGGCGGCACACTCTTCTGCCAGCACGCCGCTGTGCAATTCAATCTGATGATTCATGCCGGGATGCCCCAGCACATCCAGCAGCGAGCCTGCCGCCCCGGTTTTGACATCATGCGCACCATACACCAGCCGGGTAATGCGACTGTGGACCATCGCGCCCGCGCACATCACGCACGGCTCCAGCGTCACGTAAAGCGTGGTGTTCAGCAGCCGATAGTTTTCCAGTACCTTACCGCCCTGTCGCAGCGCCATCATTTCGGCGTGGGCGGTCGGATCGTGCTGACCAATCGGGCGATTCCAGCCTTCGCCAATCACCCGCTCATCCTGTACCAGCACCGCGCCGACCGGCACTTCGCCCTGCTCCCAGGCTAATCGCGCCAGGCCGAGGGCGTGGCGCATCCAGTATTCATCGCGTTGTTGATTCATGCAGGCCACTCCCGGCAACAGAAAAGCGGCGCATTATAGCGGTCTCGCGGTCGCGGGTGAAACTTATTCCAGCTGTTGCAGTTCGCCCGCCGGCGTGACACGCCAGCGATGCTGGCAGAAAAACAGCAGCGGGTTATCCTGCTTGCTGTCGCTGTACCCGCTGTAAAGCTGCAGCGGCGTGCCGATTTTCTCCTCCAGCTGCGCCACTTTTTCATGGCCGAGACAGCGCATCGCCAGCACCCGACCGCCCCAGCCGCGCTGCATCTGGCTGGCAATCATTTTCACCCGCGGCAGAAAAGCCGAGTCGTAATAGACCTGTTCGACCAGTGACTGTGGTGAGCCGGTAATCAGCCAGACATCGGCGTCATCGCTGCCGAGATAGTCAGTCAGGCGCTGTTGCACCACCGGGAACGCTTTCACCCGCAGGCGAAACCATTGCGCGAATTCAGCTTCTAGACGCAGCAAGGTTCGCTCTGAATGACCAAAGGTGATCGACCACAGCAACAGGCTCATCGGCCAGCGTGCCGCCCGGCCTTTGAACAGCAATCCGAGCCCCACCACCGGCAGCAACGGGACCACCAGCAGCAGATTCAGCGGCCGGCGTCGCAGCAGATAACGCATAAAGGTGCCAAACATATCCTGCTGATGCAGCGTGCCGTCCAGGTCGAAAAATACGATGCGACGTTGTGTACCCTTGGTCAAACAACTCTCCTTTTCGCTGATTTTGCGCCAATAGACTCTATTGTAGCCATCATCAGGCGGCACGGCGATGGCTGTCATTTTTAATTCCGATGACTACAATGCCAGATGAATAGTTTATTCTTCGCAAATTACTCCTGAATCATGAGGATTGGGCATGAGTTCATTGCTGCGCATTCGCCAGCTTTATCCCCGTCTGGCGCTAAACGAACGCCGGCTGGCTGATTTTCTGCTGTCACAACCCGATCGGGCCCGTCATCTGAGTTCGCAAAAGCTGGCGGAGGAGTCAGGCGTCAGTCAGTCGAGCGTGGTCAAGTTCGCCCAGAAGCTGGGCTATAAAGGGTTTCCGGCGCTGAAACTGGCCCTGAGTGAGTCACTGGCCGACAAGGATGCGATTACCGTGCATAACCATATTCTCAGCGATGACCCGCTCAAAATGGTGGGAGAAAAGTTGCTGGCTGAAAAGCTGTCGGCGATTCGCGCCACGCTGGATATCAACAGCGAAGAGAAGCTCAACGAGGTGTTGCAGCTGCTGAAGAATGCCCGGCGCATCCTGCTGGTGGGAATTGGTGCTTCCGGGCTGGTGGCAAAAGATTTTTCATGGAAGCTGATGAAAATCGGGATCAATGCGGTCGCCGAGCAGGATATGCACGCCCTGCTGGCCAGCGTACAGGCGATGGGGCCGGGCGATGTGCTGCTCGCTATCTCTTATACCGGTGAGCGGCGTGAGATCAATCTGGCCGCGCAGGAAGCCGCCCAGGTAGGTGCCGACGTGGTGGCCTTTACCGGCTTCACCCCGAATACCCTACAACAGAGCGCCAGCCAGTGTCTCTATACCGTAGCGGAAGAGCAAAGCACCCGCAGCGCAGCGATCTCCTCGACCACCGCCCAGCTGGCGCTGACTGACCTGCTGTTTATGGCGCTGGTGCAAAACGATCCGGAACGCGCCTCCAGCCATATCCGGCACAGCGAAGCGCTGGTGAAAAAGCTGGTCTGATCAGCCGGAGGGCGTATAATAGCCGCGCTTTTTCTGTTGTAACCAGGTGGGAAAAATGGCGCTGTTGATCACGGCCAAATGCATTAACTGCGATATGTGCGAACCGGAATGCCCGAACCAGGCCATCTCGCTGGGTGATGCGATTTATGAAATTGACGTCAGCCGCTGCACCGAGTGCATCGGGCATTATGATGAGCCAACCTGTCAGCGGGTTTGCCCGATCGATAACACCATTATTACTGATCCACAGCACACCGAATCACGCGATGCGCTGTGGGATAAGTTTGTGGTGCTGCACGGTTAGCTTTCGATAATCACCGTGGCGCAGGCGTAATGACGTTCGTCAGCCAGCGTCACGTGAACGCTTTTCACGCCCAGTCGCTGTGCCAGTTCATCCGCATGCTGGAAAAAACGTAACCCCGGTTTTCCCAGCGCATCGTTATAAACCTCAAACTGATTAAAGGCCAGACCGCCACGAATGCCGGTGCCAAATGCCTTGGCCGCCGCCTCTTTGACAGCAAAACGCTTGGCGAGAAAGCGCACCGGCTGCTGGTGCGCCTGATATTGCTGCCATTCCGCTTCGCTCAATACCCGCCGCGCCAGTCGATCGCCGGAGCGCTCAATCACCCCGGCGATACGCTCGATTTCAACGATGTCGGTACCCAGCCCGAGAATTGCCATCAGCGACGCGCTTCACGCAGCAGCTGCTTCATCTCCCGGACTGCGTCAGGCAATCCGCTCATCACCGCACGGCCAATAATCGCATGACCGATGTTCAGCTCATGCATTTCCGGCAGCGCGGCAATCGGCAGCACGTTGTGATAGGTCAGACCGTGGCCGGCGTTGACCTTCAGACCAAGGCTGGCCGCGAAGGTAGCCGCCTGACGGATACGTGCCAGTTCTGCATCGCGTGCCAGGCCTTCCGGGGCTTCAGCGTAGGCACCGGTATGAATTTCGATATACGGCGCTCCGCTGGCCACCGCCGCTTCAATCTGGCGGTGATCGGCATCAATGAACAGTGAGACCAGAATTCCCGCTTCACTCAGCAGCTTGACCGCCGCATTCAGCTTGTCCTGCTGGCCCGCCACGTCCAGTCCGCCTTCGGTGGTCACTTCCTGACGCTTTTCCGGAACCAGACAGCAGAAATGCGGTTTGATATCGCAGGCGATGCCAATCATCTCATCGGTAACCGCCATCTCCAGATTCATCCGCGTCTGGATGGTGTCACGCAGAATACGCACATCACGATCGGTGATATGACGGCGATCCTCGCGCAGATGCACGGTAATGCCATCCGCGCCCGCCTGCTCAGCGATAAACGCCGCCTGCACCGGATCGGGATAGTTTGTCCCGCGCGCGTTACGTACCGTGGCAATGTGATCGATATTGACGCCTAACAGCAACTCAGACATGACCATCCTCACTTCTTGTTTGTCGTAATGTTGAGTGTACCGCGTTGCATCCGGCAAGCGGTACGACCAGCGCTATTCAGCGGCTTCGTCGGGTTTTTTCTTCGGGATAAACTGACGAAACAGTTCCTGACTCTTGAGCGGCTTACCGCCAAGGTAAGGTTTCAGGGCGATACGGGTGAACCGCTTGGCGGCTCGCAGGCTGTCGGCATCAGGGAACTCGCGCTCACACAGGGCGCGCAGCTGGCGACCGGTGAAGCTGCGTTGATTCAGCACCAGGCTGGCGATAAAGCCGCGCTCTTCGCGGTAGCTGTAGGTCATCTCGTCGCTGACCGGCTCGCCACTGCCGGCACAGTGCAGGAAATCGACGCCGTAGCCAAGATGGCCGAGCAGCGCCAGTTCAAAGCGGCGTAGGGCCGGTTCTGGCGAGCCCTGCGATGAGGCTAAGCTTTGCAGACAGTTAAGATAATCGAAGAACAGATCGGAGAACGGAAATTCCTGCTCCAGTACGCGGGATATCAGCTCGTTGACGTACAGGCCGCAGTAAAGCGTGATACCGCTGAGCGGTAACGCCAGCGATACCGCTTCGGCATTGCGCAGGGTTTTGACCTCGCCCCGCCCGCTCCAGCGAACCAGCAGTGGGGTAAAAGGCTGTAACGCCCCTTTCAGCTGGGAGCGCCGTGAACGCGCCCCTTTCGCCAGTACCCGCACCCGCCCTTCACTTTCGCTGAACAGGTCGAGCAGCAGACTGGTCTCACTGAAGGGACGACTATGCAGCACAAAGGCGCGTTGCCAGCCTTCCATCGAATCAGAGATCGTCTGTGTAACCCAGGCTGCGCAGCGCACGTTCGTCGTCCGCCCAGCCCGATTTCACTTTAACCCACAGTTCGAGATGCACTTTCGCTTCGAACATATCTTCCATGTCTTTACGCGCTTCAATGCCGATAGTTTTGATCTTGCTGCCTTTGTTACCAATCACCATCTTCTTCTGACCTTCACGCTCAACCAGAATCAGGCCATTGATGTCGTAGCCGCCGCGTTCGTTAGAGACGAAGCGTTCAATTTCTACCGTCACCGAGTAAGGCAGTTCAGCACCGAGGAAACGCATCAGCTTCTCACGGATAATCTCCGACGCCATAAAGCGCTGTGAACGGTCAGTGATGTAATCTTCCGGGAAGTGGTGATCGGCCTGGCGCAGATGTTTACGGGTAATCGCCGCAATGGTATCGACGTTCTTTCCGCTTTCCGCCGAGATCGGTACGATATCGAGGAAGTTCATCTGCTGGCTCAGGAACTGCAGGTGCGGCAGCAGAATACTCTTGTCCTGGATGTTATCGACTTTGTTGATCGCCAGCACCACCGGCACTTTACCGTCGCGCAGTTTGCCTAACACCATTTCATCATCCGGCGTCCAGCGGGTGCCTTCAACCACGAAGATCACCAGTTCCACGTCGCCAATTGAGCTGCTGGCGGCGCGGTTCATCAGACGGTTAATCGCGCGTTTCTCTTCCATGTGCAGGCCGGGCGTATCGACGTAGATCGCCTGATAGGCGCCTTCGGTATGGATGCCCATGATGCGGTGGCGCGTGGTTTGCGGCTTACGCGAGGTGATCGACACCTTCTGTCCCAGCAACTGGTTCAGTAAAGTGGATTTGCCGACGTTAGGTCGGCCGACAATCGCGACAAAGCCGCAATAAGTTACGTTTTCGCTCATTCGAGTCCTGAGTTATTCAGCGCCTGTTCAGGCGCCGGGATAGTGCATATTCGGGTCATGATTGATTCAGCGTCGGTTCAGACGCCAGGGCCAGCAGGCAGTCAGGTCATGATATATCGGGCACCGTTGCCGGTGCCCGGGTCAGGGGAATTATTCGAGACCCAGTTTAATCAGCGCCTGTTCGGCGGCTGCCTGTTCTGCTTTACGGCGGCTGGAGCCTACGCCCACCACCGGATCGGCCATGCCACTCACCTGACAGTGAATGGTGAATTCCTGATCGTGAGCTTCGCCACGCACCTGTACCACCAGATAGCTTGGCAGCGGCAGGTGACGCCCCTGCAGATACTCCTGCAGACGCGTTTTCGGATCTTTTTGTTTGTCGCCAGGACTGATTTCGTCGAGGCGGCTCTGATACCAGTCGAGGATCAGTTTTTCTACCGTCTGGATACTGCTATCGAGGAAGATACCGCCAATCAGCGCTTCCACCGTATCCGCCAGGATCGATTCGCGACGGAAACCGCCGCTTTTCAGCTCACCAGGCCCTAAACGCAGGCATTCGCCGAGATCAAATTCACGCGCCATTTCCGCCAGCGTATTACCGCGCACCAGCGTGGCGCGCATGCGGCTCATGTCACCTTCATCAACCCGCGGGAAGCGGTGATAAAGCGCGTTCGCAATCACATAGCTGAGAATGGAATCGCCGAGAAATTCAAGACGCTCGTTGTGCTTACTGCTGGCGCTGCGGTGAGTCAGGGCCTGCTGTAACAGTTCCGAATGAGTAAAAGTGTAGCCCAGTTTGCGCTGAAGCTTGTTAATCAGGATGGGGTTCATGCGATTCCAGTTCTTTGTTGCGTCTGTGACTCTGCATACCAAACAGGGCTGAGAATCCAACACATTCCGTTTGGTGTGCAGTGGCCTCCCGCAGGAGGCCACCCGATTTGCCTGTTAATCAGACAATACTTTTAGTGGATGCCGCCGATACGACTGAATCGCACGCCGGTAGGCCACTGTCCTTCTTGTTTCTCAAAGCTCATCCAGATAGCGACCGCTTTACCGACCAGATTACGCTCCGGGACAAAGCCCCAGTAGCGGCTGTCGGCGCTGTTATCACGGTTATCGCCCATCATGAAATATTGCCCTTTCGGCACTACCCAGCTCGCCTGTGGCTGACCCGGCTGCTGGTAATACATGCCCGCCTGACTCTGCGCTTCGTTCACCAGCAGGATATCATGGGTCACGTTGCCAATCGTCTCTTTACGGGTGCCGAGGCGTAAGCCACCGCGCATCGTATCGCCCTGTGGCACCTGATAAAAACCGTTGCCAGTTTCGTTGCCATCAAAGCCGCTAAAGGTCTGAATAAAGTTGCTCGGCTTAACGTCGGTATAAGTCACCGCTAACGCGGTGTCACAGGCTTTACCGTCGGTACAGGCTGGCTTGACCGTCAGGGTTTTGCTGTAAGGATCATAGATCACTTTATCGCCAGGTAAACCAATCACGCGTTTAATGTAGTCGAGGCTCGGATCTTTCGGGTATTTAAATACCGCGATGTCACCGCGCTTTGGCTGACCGGTCGGGATCAGCGTGGTCTGAGTGATTGGATCTTTAATTCCATAGGCAAACTTCTCCACCAGGATAAAATCGCCAATCAGCAGCGTCGGCATCATCGATCCCGAAGGGATCTGGAACGGTTCGTAAATAAACGAACGCACGATGAACACCACGGCCAGTACCGGGAACACCGAGGCGGTAGTTTCAACCCAGCCCGGCTGCGACGATACTTTCGCCAGCGTTTTGCTGTCGAGCGTATTACCGGTTTGCGCCTGAGCCGCCGCCTGTTTAGCCCGACGTTGCGGTGCCCATTTAAAACGATCAATAACCCAGACGATGCCAGTAATCAGCGTCGCTATCGCCAGTATCAGGGCGAACATATTAGCCATTGGAAATCCTTATTTGCTGTCCTTACCGACATGCAGAATCGCGAGGAAGGCTTCCTGCGGCAGCTCAACGTTACCGACCTGCTTCATTCGCTTCTTACCGTCTTTCTGCTTCTGCAACAGTTTCTTCTTACGGCTGACGTCGCCGCCAT
Organism: Pantoea sp. PGP6; assembly: GCF_053474785.1. Lineage (NCBI taxonomy): Bacteria > Pseudomonadati > Pseudomonadota > Gammaproteobacteria > Enterobacterales > Erwiniaceae > Pantoea > Pantoea sp. PGP6. The sequence continues at coordinate 1,164,027 of NZ_JBQBMA010000001.1, read as the reverse complement.
AACACTTGGCGAGTACGTTTTTACGCAGCTGTTTAACCGTTGAACGCGCGATAATGTGGTTGCCGATTGCCGCCTGAATCGCAATATCAAACTGCTGACGCGGGATGAGCTCTTTCATCTTCTCAACCAGATCGCGTCCACGATACGGTGCGTTTTCACGGTGGGTAATCAGCGCCAGCGCATCGACACGTTCGGAGTTAATCAGAACGTCGACGCGCACCATGTCAGAGGCCTGGAAACGTTTAAAGTTGTAATCCAGCGAAGCATAGCCGCGTGAGGTGGATTTCAGACGGTCGAAGAAGTCGAGCACCACTTCTGCCATCGGAATCTCGTAAGTCAGCGCGACCTGATTGCCGTGGTAAACCATATTGGTCTGAACGCCACGTTTCTCAATGCACAGTGTAATGACGTTGCCCAGATATTCCTGCGGCAGCAGCATATGACACTCGGCGATCGGTTCGCGCAGCTCTTCAATATTATTCAGCGCTGGCAACTTAGACGGGCTGTCTACGTAGACCACGTCGCCGCTGGTGGTAACCACTTCATACACCACGGTCGGTGCCGTGGTAATTAAATCGAGATCGTATTCACGCTCCAGACGCTCCTGGATGATCTCCATGTGCAGCAGACCGAGGAAGCCGCAGCGGAAACCAAAGCCCAGCGCCGTCGAGCTTTCTGGCTCATAGAACAGCGAGGCGTCATTCAGGCTCAGTTTGCCGAGCGCATCACGGAACGCTTCATAGTCGTCAGAGCTGATCGGGAACAGACCGGCATAAACCTGCGGCTTCACTTTTTTAAAGCCTGGCAGCGCTTTGTCTGCCGGGTTACGCGCGGTGGTCAGGGTGTCCCCTACCGGCGCGCCGAGGATGTCTTTAATCGCACAGACCAGCCAGCCAACTTCACCGCAGTTAAGCTCGGTACGGTCAACCTGCTTCGGGGTGAAGATGCCGAGACGGTCAGCGTTATACACCTGGCCAGTACTCAGAACCTTAATTTTATCGCCCTTGCGCATGGTGCCGTTTTTAACCCGCACCAGCGACACCACACCGAGGTAGTTATCGAACCAGGAGTCGATAATCAGCGCCTGCAGCGGTGCTTCCGGATCGCCTTCTGGCGGCGGGATGTCACGCACTAAACGTTCCAGCACTTCCGGTACGCCAACGCCGGTTTTTGCCGAGCAGCGCACCGCGTCAGTAGCATCAATGCCGACGATATCTTCAATTTCCTGCGCCGCACGATCGGGATCGGCCGCTGGCAGGTCAATTTTGTTCAGAACCGGCACTACTTCCAGATCCATCTCAATCGCGGTGTAGCAGTTCGCCAGGGTCTGCGCTTCTACGCCCTGCCCGGCATCCACCACCAGCAGTGCGCCTTCACAGGCCGCCAGTGAGCGGGAAACTTCATAGGAGAAGTCAACGTGACCCGGAGTGTCGATGAAATTGAGCTGGTAAGTTTCGCCGTCTTTCGCGTGGTAATCGAGCGTTACGCTCTGTGCTTTGATGGTAATACCGCGCTCGCGTTCCAGATCCATAGAGTCAAGAACCTGGGCAGCCATCTCACGGGCGGTGAGGCCACCACAAATCTGAATCAGGCGGTCAGAGAGCGTAGATTTACCATGGTCGATGTGGGCGATGATGGAGAAATTTCTTATGTGCTTCATTTATATGAATATCTTCGCATAGAGAATCAGTTGAAAACCTGAGCACAGACACATTCAGGAAGATCGCTCTTTACCCACAATCCTGTCAGCCTCATTAATGACGACGCATATTACACTGTTAACGCCGCGCATAAAAGAATGGAACGTTGTGGAAGCGAAACAGAGTTTTGCGTAAGGGAGAACAGACAAAGGCCGCGGAGTGCGCGGCCTGGAGATGCGTTACGCTTCGCTTTCAACGCGCAGCGCATCAGGAGGTAATGCGATGTTCAGGATCACCGGTTGAAAGGCTTCGCGATCGCCCAGTTTCATCGAGACGCCTTTGGCGATAATAAAGCCGCCAATCCCGCCCAGCAGCGCACCGCTGGCGGCCGCCAGATCGCTGCTGAACAGCGCCTGAAACAGCCCTGCCACCACAAACAAACCCAACAGCGGCGTCATATAGACCAGCAACGCCGAGCCCAGCAGGCTGCTCTCGCGGATACCCAGTTCGATACGCTGACCCGGCTGCAGCGGTTTGCTGCTGGCGATCTGCATTACGTGGGCATTTTTCGGGCCGAGTTTGTTCAGCATGTGGCTGCCGCAACCTTTACGCGCCTGGCAGCTGTTGCAGGAGGTTTTCGCTTCAGTATGCAGAGTGGCGATGCCATCCTGCCATGCCACCACGGTGGCCCATTCTCTCATCATTTTTGTGACCCCAGGTCGATGCTGTCCGCAATGCGTTTTGCTGTCGAAGGCGGTAATTCGCCGACCACCGCAATCTCGCTATTATTGCGCACAACCGTTTGTACCGTACGACGTCCAGTGCGCAATGTCTGGGTGGTACTACTTTTATCGGCCGGAGTGATATTAATGGCGAAGCTGAACAGGCCGTCGCTGTAGAGACGCGACTCCATGTTTTTGTTCAGCGCGGGCAACGTACGACGATTCTGAGAGACCAGGGTCATGCCGGCGGGTATCCAGCCTGGCTGCCAGTTGAGCGTCACCGCATCCCCTTTCGGGACGGAGAGCGATGGCGGCAGGTTGGCCTTCTCCAGCCCCTGCATCAGGTTACGCACCCCTTCATCCACCGCGAAGCTGATGACACGGAACTGCTCCAGCGTTTCACCGTCGCGGTCCAGCAGGTCAATCCGCAGAGGCAGCCTGGTATCCACATCCAGCCAGACGACATAGCTGTAGCGGGTGCCATCGCGTGACACGATGCGCAATACGTCGCACATCTGATCGGCAATACGCGAGCGGCCAACGGTAATGAAGTCGTACGCACTGCCCAGCTTGGTGAAGTCTGCAAAAATCACCGACGGCAGCGCATCGATAATGTGGTTACCGGGCAGCGAAAACGGCTCAAGGCCAGGTTCGAAGTAGCTGATATCGTTGCCACGCTGGATCACTTCACGTCGCGGGCCGTCCATCTGCAACAGCTGAGCAAAAATACGCTCATCAATCACAGCATGACGATAACGCAACGATTCAATGCCGAGGCGGGAGACGTTGATATAGGCGAATTCGTAGTTGAGGTTTTGACTTGCCTGCTCCATCTGCTGCAATAACGCCCCGGACGCAGAAGGTTGCGCCGGGGCGGCAGATGACCACAACAGGCTGCCTGTCAGCAGGCTAACAGCATACCAAAGCGGCTTCATTACTGCTGCTGGAGTCCTAAGGATTGGTTTCCGGGAACATCAGCCTGTGCTTGTTTCGGTGCATCGGTTTCAAACTGCAGCTGATCGGCATGTAAACGGCGTTGCAGTTCATAATCCTGCAGCATCGCATTGACGCGACGACGCTGATCCTGAACCTGCTGATTAGCGCTGTTGGTATCAAACGCATCAGAAGGCACGCCGAGGCTGACCGGTGAGGCTTTGCCCATCATCGGCAGCGTGTTAAACACCGGAGAATCGGACGATTCAGCCGTGCCGCCGTTTGGCTGGTTGTAGTGCTGGACGCCAACGATAACTGCCAGAGAAACACAGGCAGCCACGCCGACCTGGGTTAACTGTGCTGCCCATGGACGCACTTTCTGCCAGAACGGCATTTTTTCCCAGCGGGAAGGTTCTGGCTGCGCTTCAGGGATCAGCGGTGTAACAGTACGCAGCGGTTCTTTTTCGATGGCAGCGGCAACGCGCGCAGAGATATCGAAATGCAGGAACTCGCCAACATCGCCGCGCATGGTATCGCGAATCAGATGGTAGCTTTCCCAGCTTTTCTGTAGATCTGCATCCTTCGATAAGGCTGAGAACAGCTCGTTATCTAAGGTCTCACCATCCATTAAAGCGGAAAGTTTTTCTTTCTGCATGCCTATGTACCCTTCCAGTAGCCGTTATCACTGACGTTGGATAAGCGGTTGAACTTTATTATCAATGGCCTCTCGCGCACGGAAGATACGTGACCGAACAGTGCCTACCGGGCAATCCATAATGACGGCGATCTCTTCATAGCTCAGGCCGTCCAGTTCCCTGAGGGTGATTGCCATACGCAAGTCCTCGGGTAGCGCCTCGATGGTACGAAAGACAATTTGTTTCAATTCGTCAGACAACATTAAGTTCTCAGGGTTCGAAATTTCTTTTAATGCACCCGCACTTTCGAAATTTTCTGCGTCAATCGCATCCACATCGCTGGATGGCGGACGTCGCCCCTGAGCAACCAGGTAATTTTTCGCTGTATTAACCGCAATGCGGTACAGCCAGGTATAAAACGCGCTATCGCCCCGGAAAGAGTCCAGTGCGCGATACGCTTTAATAAACGATTCCTGTACTACATCAGGCACATCGCCCGACGGAACATAGCGTGAAACCAGGCTCGCCACTTTATGCTGGTAACGAATTACCAGTAAGTTGAAAGCTTTTTGATCTCCCTTCTGTACCCGTTCAACGAGGATCTGATCCGTTAACTGCTCGCTCATCCGAGGTAATGTCTCCCCAAATTTTTTATACGCGTAAAGTAACTGCCAGCACATCTCAATGGTTCTGAGCAAGCATGCGCTTAGAGTTGTGATGTGGTGCGAAGTTCACTTATCGCCCTAATATTTACCGCTCCGCTGGTGATTATCCGGCTTGTTCATTTTCGTTCAGTACAGGGAGCGTAAATCGCAGGCAGAGTAACCTATGACAACGGCTTTTTCATCTTTAAATCCCTGCGCTTAATTAAGTTTGGTATAAAAAACACTTTTTAAACCGTCCCGAATTTAACCTGCTGATTGTTAGCGACATTTAGCCTGACGCTGCCTGGCGCGTGGAAAATTTGTTCAAAATACTTCACAGCAACCGGCTTAACGCTTATGCTCAGGCCTATTCTTGTTTAGTAAATTAAACACCATGACAAATGCAAATCCGGATTATCAATGTGATGTATTGATTGTGGGCAGCGGTGCCGCCGGCCTGTCGCTGGCGTTACGGCTGGCCAGACATTATCAGGTGCTGGTGCTCAGCAAAGCGCAGGTCAATGAGGGCTCCACCCTGTATGCGCAGGGCGGTATCGCGGCGGTGTTCGATGAAACCGACAGCATTGAGTCGCACGTGGAGGATACGCTGATTGCCGGTGCCGGCCTATGCGATCGCGACGCCGTTTCGTTTATTGCCAGCAATGCCCGTCACTGCGTGCAGTGGCTGATTGATAACGGGGTCGCCTTTGATATCGATCCGCAGGCGGCAGGCGAGATGCGCTATCACCTGACCCGTGAAGGCGGCCACAGTCATCGCCGCATTCTGCACAGTGCCGATGCCACCGGCCGCGCGGTAGAAACCACGCTGGTCAGTCAGGCGCTGAGCCATCCCAACATCCGGATTCTGGAACGTACTAACGCGGTCGATCTCATTCTTTCAGACAAACTGGGCCTGCCCGGACCACGCCGTGCTGTGGGTGCGTGGATCTGGAACCGCAATCGCGAGCAGGTGGAAACCTGTAGCGCCCGCGCCGTCGTGGTCGCAACCGGCGGCGCAGCCAAAGTCTATCAATACACCACCAATCCCGATATTGCCTCTGGCGATGGAATTGCGATGGCGTGGCGTGCCGGCTGCCGGGTCGCCAATCTGGAGTTTAACCAGTTTCACCCGACCTGCCTGTTTCATCCGCAGGCGCAGAATTTCCTGCTAACCGAAGCATTACGTGGCGAAGGTGCCTGGCTGCTGCGTCCTGACGGCAGCCGTTTCATGCCCGATTTTGATCAACGGGCTGAACTGGCGCCGCGTGACATCGTCGCCCGGGCGATAGACCACGAAATGAAACGGCTGGGCGTGGACTGCATGTATCTCGATATCAGTCATCAGCCGGAAGCATTTGTCCGCGCTCACTTCCCGATGATTTACGACAAGCTGCTGACCTTTGGCTTTGATCTGACCAAACAGCCGATTCCGATTGTGCCTGCCGCGCACTATACCTGCGGCGGCGTGATGGTCGATCAGCAGGGGCGTACCGATCTCAATGGCCTGTATGCGATTGGTGAAGTGAGTTATACCGGCCTGCACGGCGCCAACCGGATGGCGTCCAACTCACTGCTGGAGTGTCTGGTTTATGGCTGGTCAGCCGCAGAGGATTTGATTCGCACCCTGCCCGACGTCGAAGCGGTGACTACCCTGCCCGGCTGGGATGAAAGCCAGGTCGATGATGCGGATGAGCGGGTGATCATCCAGCATAACTGGCACGAGCTGCGGCTGTTTATGTGGGATTACGTTGGCATTGTGCGAACCACCAAGCGCCTCGAGCGGGCGTTGCGCCGCATCACGCTGCTGCAGCAGGAAATTGATGAGTATTACCATCACTTCCGCCTCTCCAACAACCTGCTGGAGCTGAGGAATCTGGTGCAGGTCGCCGATCTCATGGTGCGCTGCGCGCTGGAGCGAAAAGAGAGCCGCGGACTGCACTACATCCGCGACTATCCCGACCTGTTACCTGAAGCGCTGCCGACCATCCTGACGCCGCCCGGTTACAGGAACAGGTAGAATGCCCGCGTCAGGCAACACCAGTCTTCGGAATAGTGGGTGTCGGGCGCGCGAATGGCAAGACGCTCCAGCAGCGTTTCGCCGGCCTGCGGAGAGAAAGCCAGCAGCACGCGATGCGGCGGGCGATGAGCATATTCCGCCACGTCCAGCCGAAAACGTAAATGCCAGCCATCGGCCAGCGCCTGGCTGATAAACGTTTCGCCGGTCGCGGTGGGCAGTACCACGCAGAACATCCCCTCTTCTTCAATCAGCAACGCTGCGCTGCGTAACAGGGTCTGATGATCGAGGGTGCGGGTCGCACGGGCGCTATCCCGCGCCGCAGTGGAACAGGCTACGCCAGGCGCAAAGTACGGAGGATTGCTGACAATCAGCGAATAACGCTGCTCGCAGTCTTCGGCCCAGCGGGCGATATCCTGCTGATGGATGTGAATACGCTGCGGCCACGGCGACTGCTGTACATTCTCGCGTGCCTGCTGCGCCGCCTCACCGTCTAACTCGACCGCATCAATCTCAACCGGCGACGACGTGCGCTGCGCCAGCATCAGCGCGATCAGTCCGCTGCCGCTGCCAATGTCCAGAATCCGTCTGACGCCAGCCACCGGTGCCCAGGCACCGAGCAGAATGGCATCGGTACCGACTTTCATCGCACAGCGATCGTGCGCGACAAAAAATTGTTTAAAGGTAAATCCGTTCTTGTTTAACTGGGGCCGCTCACGCGGCTTATCGTGCATCATGGGTCGCTACCATTCACTTTTTTTCTGCCGTGCGGCAGCGCATAAGTGTAACGTGACAGGTAAGGGAATTCACGCAGCAGACCATACCTGGCGGATTAACAGATGAAGATTATGTCTGATCTGTCTATAATCAGCGCCCCAAACTGAGGTAGACCATGACAGTAACCACATTTTCCGAACTCGAACTCGACGAAAGCCTGCTGCAAGCGCTGCAGGAAAAAGGCTTTACGCGCCCAACAGTGATTCAGGCTGCTGCAATTCCGCCCGCGCTTGAGGGCCGCGACGTTCTGGGTTCGGCACCTACCGGGACCGGGAAAACTGCCGCCTATCTGCTACCGGCGCTGCAGCACCTGCTTGATTTCCCCCGTAAGAAATCTGGCCCGCCCCGCATTCTGATCGTCACACCAACCCGCGAACTGGCGATGCAGGTCGCCGACCAGGCGCGTGAACTGGCGAAACATACCCATCTGGATATCGCTACCATCACCGGCGGCGTGGCCTATATGAACCACGCTGAAGTGTTCAGCGAAAACCAGGACATTGTGGTGGCGACCACCGGTCGTCTGCTGCAATACATCAAAGAAGAGAACTTTGACTGCCGCGCAGTTGAAACGCTGGTGCTCGATGAAGCGGACCGCATGCTGGACATGGGTTTCGCACAGGATATCGAAACCATCGCGGCAGAAACCCGCTGGCGCAAGCAAACGCTGCTGTTTTCCGCCACGCTGGAAGGCGAAAACATCAAAGACTTCGCCGAGCGTCTGCTGAACGATCCGGTTGAACTGGAAGCCGATCCCAGCCGCCGTGAACGTAAAAAGATCCAGCAGTGGTACTATCGCGCTGACGATCTGGAGCATAAAACCAAATTACTGGTTCATTTGCTGAAACAGCCGGAAGTGACGCGCTGCATCGTGTTTGTGCGTAAACGTGAGCGTCTGCATGAGCTGGTCAGCTGGCTGCACGAAGCGGGGATTCGTAGCAGCTATCTGGAAGGCGAGATGGTGCAGGCCAAGCGTAACGAAGCGATTAAACGTCTGAGTGAAGGCCGGGTCAACGTGCTGGTCGCCACCGACATCGCGGCGCGTGGTATTGATGTTGAGGAAGTCAGTCACGTCTTTAACTTCGATATGCCGCGCACCGCTGATACCTATCTGCACCGTATTGGCCGTACCGGCCGTGCCGGCCGCAAAGGAATCGCGATCTCGCTGGTCGAAGCGCATGACTACGTACTGCTGGGTAAAATCAGCCGCTACGTCAATGAGCCGCTGAAAGCCCGCGTGGTGGATGAATTGCGTCCTGAGACGCGGGCGCCGCACGCCAAAACCACCGGGAAACCGTCGAAAAAGGCGCTGGCTAAGCGAGCTGAGAAGAAATCCAGCGAAGCTGAAAAACCGCGGGTGAAAAAACGTCACCGCGATGCCAAAAATATCGGTAAACGCCGCAAGCCGAGCGGCAGCGCGCCGGCTAATGAGTAATGCGGAATAAATCATCGCAGCCATAAAAAAATCGCCTCATCAGAGGCGATTTTTTTGATTTAATCATCAGTAACAGGCAGTTGGTGCCATTTTCAGTGTCTGATGGCGATCCGGCGATAACTGCCACCACACCGCCAGCCGATCTGGCTGCTATCTTATTAATATTCTGATAAAAATTGCTGTGTGCGCTTTGCGTTATTTTTCAGCGCCGGTTAACTGATGTCACTCAGAGACTTTCGGTGAAAGTACGGGCAATCACGTCGCGTTGCTGTTCTGGCGTCAGTGAGTTAAAACGCACCGCATAACCGGAAACGCGAATGGTCAGCTGCGGATAATTTTCAGGATGCTTAACGGCATCTTCCAGTGTTTCACGACGCAGAACGTTGACGTTCAGATGCTGACCGCCTTCTACCCGCACCTGCGGTTTAATTTCTACCGGCACTTCACGGTAGGTGAATTCACCCAGTTCGCTAAGCGCAACCACCTGATCTTCTTCATAGTCGCCTTTGGCACACAGGCAGCGAGCCTGAGCTTTCTCTTCGTCTAACAGCCAGAAAGAATTAAGGAGTTGGGGTTTATTAGTTTGAGTGATCTGGATACCAGTAATCATGTCAGCGCCTCCAGGGCAATGCGTGAATGAATCAAATTTGAGGCTCCGGTATAGCACTCTCCCACGCCGTCAGCCTTGACCTGGGTCAATTTTAACCGGTCATAAAGTGTCCTTTTTCGCTAACTGACTGATCTCAAACCGCTGCTGATATTAACTTTTTTTTGCATTATTAAAAATATTTTTGCCCTTCAGCTCAGGGGCAGGAACGGCTAAGCTTACGGCACAAACCTTAAGGGAGTGGATTATGGCTGAAAAGCTGACCTGGCACGACGTGCTGGCTGAAGAGAAACAGAAACCCTATTTTACCGAGACGCTGAAACTCGTGGCGGATGAGCGTGCTGCAGGCGTGACGGTTTACCCACCGCAAAAGGATGTGTTCAATGCCTTTCGCCTGACTGAGTTAGGCGACGTCAAAGTGGTGATTCTGGGTCAGGACCCGTACCACGGCCCTAATCAGGCGCACGGACTGGCCTTTTCGGTGCTGCCCGGCGTGCAGGTACCGCCGTCGCTGCAAAACATCTACAAAGAGCTATTGCAGGACATTCCGGGCTTTCAGAAGCCGGACCATGGTTTTCTCGAAAGCTGGGCGAAACAGGGCGTGATGTTGCTGAATACGGTGTTAACAGTGGAAGCGGGCAAAGCCCATTCCCATGCGCGCTTTGGCTGGGAAACCTTTACCGATAATGTGATTGCCGCGATTAACCAGCATCGTGAAGGGGTGGTGTTCCTGCTGTGGGGCTCCCACGCACAGAAGAAAGGCAGCATTATTGACCGTCAGCGCCATCACGTATTGCAGGCGCCGCACCCTTCGCCGCTCTCGGCGCATCGGGGCTTTTTTGGCTGTCAGCACTTCTCGAAAACTAACGCCATACTGCGTGAAGCCGGTCAGCAACCGATTGACTGGACGCCGGTACTGCCTGAATAAGCAGCAAGGCACACGGCCGCGACACTGCGCGGCCGTGGAACGGATTCAGGCGTGAAATCAGCCTTTCGCTTTGGCAACCGCCACCATCGCCGGACGCAGTAAGCGGCCATTCAGCGTGTAGCCACGTTGCATCACCAGCATCACCTGGTTCGGTTCAAACTCTTCAGACTCCATCATCGACATCGCCTGATGCACTTCGGGATTAAATGGCACGCCAGTTTCGCCCACCACTTCTACACCGAATTTGCGCACTGCGCCGAGCAGACCTTTCAGGGTCAGTTCAATCCCTTCGATCATCGGAGCCAGTTGCGCGTCTTCTTTGTTCGCCACTTCCAGCGCACGCTCAAGACTGTCGATCACCGGCAGCAATTCGTTGGCAAATTTCTCCAGGGCGAATTTATGCGCCTTCTCAACGTCCATTTCGGCACGGCGACGAATGTTCTCAATTTCAGCCTGCGCACGCAGTTGTGCATCACGCACGCCGGTTTGCGACTGCGCTAATTCAGCTTCGAGCTGAGCAATACGCTCATCACGCGGATCCACCTCAGCCGCTGTCTCCGCTTCCTGAGGTTGTTGCTGATCCTGCTGAATTTCGTCTGAGACTTGCTCGTTTGGGGTGTTCTGTTCTTTACTACTCATGAATTTCTCCGCGTTTTGCACATTCATTTCGCTGGTTGGCTTATTATGGGGATCGGTTTGACGGTTTCAAGGGAACCTATCACATTGCCTTGCCGTTTTGGCTTATAAGGAACACCCACTCGATGAACAAACACTTTAACTGCATTGGTATTGTGGGTCATCCACGCCATCCCACCGCGTTAACCACGCATGAGATGCTCTGGCGCTGGCTGACCGCCAAAGGTTATCAAGTGATCGTGGAGAAGCAAATCGCGCAGGAGCTGGCGCTACACGACGTCCAGACCGGGACGCTGGCTGAGATTGGTCAACAGGCAGATCTGGCGGTGGTGGTCGGCGGTGACGGCAATATGCTGGGCGCGGCCCGGGTGCTGGCGCGCTATGACATTAAGGTGATTGGCATTAACCGCGGCAACCTCGGTTTTCTGACCGATCTCGACCCGGATAATGCGCAGCAGCAGCTGGATGAAGTATTGCAGGGCAACTACTTCGTTGAGAGCCGCTTTTTGCTGGAAGCCCAGGTATGTAAATCAGACTGTTCGCCACGCATTGGCTCGGCGATCAATGAAGTGGTGCTGCATCCCGGAAAAGTGGCGCACATGATCGAGTTTGAAGTCTATATCGATGAAGTATTTGCCTTTTCCCAGCGCTCAGACGGCCTGATTATCTCCACGCCGACCGGTTCCACCGCCTACTCGCTTTCTGCCGGCGGCCCGATACTCACGCCTTCGCTGGAGGCAATTGTGCTGGTGCCGATGTTCCCGCATACTCTGTCGGCCCGTCCGCTGGTGATTAACAGCAGCAGTACCATCCGGTTGCGCTTTTCTTCACGCCGGAGCGACCTGGAGATCAGCTGCGACAGCCAGATTGCGCTGCCGATCCAGGAAGGTGAGGATGTGCTGATCCGACGCAGTGCCAGTCACCTGAATCTGATTCACCCTAAAAACTACAGCTATTTCAATACGCTGAGTTCGAAACTGGGCTGGTCAAAAAAATTGTTCTGAAAAGCCGTGCCGCCTCTTTACTGGATAAAATTCCAGTTTATACTGTATGAAAAACCATATGTGTTTATTCATACAGGTGAACCTATGCTGGCCCAACTGACCATCAGTAATTTCGCTATCGTTCGTGAGCTCGACATTGATTTCCAACGCGGTATGACAGCAATCACTGGTGAGACCGGTGCCGGTAAATCTATCGCGATTGATGCCCTGGGATTATGCCTGGGCGGTCGCGCAGATGCCGACATGGTGCGTCAGGGCGCCAGCCGGGCCGATCTTTGCGCCCGCTTCCAGCTTAAGTCCTCCCCTTCTGCTCAGCGCTGGCTGATGGATAACCATCTGGATGATGGCAATGAGTGTCTGCTGCGTCGGGTGATTAGCGCGGACGGACGCTCACGCGGGTTCATCAACGGCACGGCGGTTCCGCTGTCGCAGCTGCGCGACCTCGGCCAGTTACTGATTCAGATTCACGGCCAGCACGCGCACCAGTTGCTGCTCAAACCTGAGCACCAGAAACATCTGCTGGATGCCTACGCCGGTCATGACGATCTGCTGCAGCGCATGCGTACTCATTATCAGGCCTGGCATCAGAGCTGCCGCACCCTGGCACTGCATCAGCAGCAGGCTCAGGAGCGTGAAGCACGTCGCGAACTGCTGCAATATCAGCTGAAAGAGCTGAACGAGTTTGCACCGCAGGCTGGTGAATATGAGCAGATTGACGAAGAGTACAAGCGGCTGGCAAACAGCGGACAGCTGCTGTCGACCAGTCAGCAGGCGCTGCAACTGCTTGCGGATAGCGACGATAACAATCTCTGCAGCCTGCTCTACAGCGCTCGTGAGATGCTGTCTGAGCTGACCTCGCTGGATGAGAAACTGAACGGGGTTTATAACCTGCTGGAAGAAGCGGCCATTCAGCTGAGTGAAGCCAGCGACGAGCTGCGTCATTACTGCGACAGCCTCGATCTCGATCCGAATCGTCTGTATGAACTGGAGCTGCGTATTTCACGCCAGATCGCTCTGGCGCGTAAGCATCACGTTACGCCGGAAAATCTGCCTGAACTGCATCAGCAGTTACTGGCGGAAGCGGAGTTGCTGTCACAGCATGAAAGCGATCAGGAGAGCCTGCAGTCGCTGGTTGGCGAGCACTATCAGGCAGCCCTGTTAAGCGCGGAGCAGCTTCATCAGCACCGCACTCAGTACGCTGAGGAGCTGCAGCAGCTGATTACCCAGAGCATGCATCTGCTCTCTATGCCGCACGGCCAGTTTAAGATTGCCCTGACCTTTAACCCGGACCAACTGACTGCTGAAGGTGCCAGCCGCATCGACTTCCAGGTGACGACTAACCCTGGTCATCCGCTGCAGCCGCTCGGCAAAGTCGCCTCCGGCGGTGAGCTGTCCCGTATCGCCCTGGCGATTCAGGTCATCACTGCGAAGAAAATGGAAACGCCAGCGATGATTTTCGATGAAGTTGATGTCGGGATCAGCGGTCCGACCGCCGCCGTAGTAGGCAAACTGCTGCGCCAGCTGGGCGAATCGACTCAGGTGATGTGTGTGACTCACCTGCCGCAGGTGGCAGGCTGTGGTCATCAGCACTTCTTTGTCAGCAAAGAGACCGATGGCGCCATGACCGAAACCCATATGCAGCCGCTGGACAAGCGCGCGCGGCTGCAGGAACTGGCGCGACTGCTGGGCGGTAGCGAGGTCACACGCAACACGCTGGCTAACGCCAAAGAACTTTTAGCCGCCTGATAGCGCACTTTTTTAACCTGCCGTGGTCATATGCATGCTCTGTAGAGGTTCCCAATAGCGAAAAGGTTTATTATCATCGGCACTTATGTCGCCAAAGTAATAAAGCCTGCCGCAGGCAGAGTTCAGATTTTGTTGGCAAAAAAACAGCCTGTAAAAGGCGTTTGGCCCCGGAAAAGGAATGTATAGATGCGCTGTAAAACGCTGACTGCCGCGGCAGTGGTAATGTTGATGATGACCGCCGGATGTTCCACCTTAGAGCGCGTGGTATATCGTCCTGATATCAACCAGGGTAACTATCTGGTTGCCAATGATGTGGCCAAGATTCACACCGGTATGACCCAGCAGCAGGTGGCTTACACGCTCGGTACGCCAATGATGAAAGATCCGTTCGGCAGCAACGTCTGGTATTACGTTTTCCGTCAGGAACCAGGCCATGAGCGCGTTCAGCAGCAGACGCTGACGCTCAATTTTGATGGTAACGGCGTCCTGACCAATATCGACAACAAGCCGAATCTGGCGCAAAAAAGCGACTAACTAAACGGCAGACAGCAAAAAAGGCGCACTGAGCGCCTTTTTTTATGCTGCGGATTAACAGGTCATTGCTGCCCTGCTGTCTGCTGCTTACTTTTTACCGGATGCAGAGCGCTCTGCGCGTTGACGACGCAGCTCTTTAGGATCGGCAATCAGCGGTCGATAGATTTCAATCCGATCGCCTTCATCCACCACATCACTGAGCTTAACGGCCCGGCTGTAGATACCTACTTTATTACTGCTGAGGTCGATTTCACGGCGCAGCTCCAGAATTCCGGATTGCTGTATCGCCTGCTCTACCGTGCTGCCCTGCTCCACTTTGACGTAGAGCTGGTATTGCTTTTCAGGCAGCGCGTAGACCACCTCAACCGAAATATCAGGCACTGTAAACCTCTTTGGCACGCTGGGTGAAGGCCTGCACCATACTGTTGGCCAGCTCTTTGAAGATCCGTCCAAAGGCCATCTCTACCAGCATGTTGGTGAATTCAAACTCCAGGCTTAACTCAACCTTGCAGGCGTCATCGCCCAGCGAGATGAATTTCCAGCCGCCGGTCAGCTTACGGAACGGCCCGTCAACCAGTTGCATATGAATGCTCTGGTTATCCGTCAGGGTATTGCGGGTGGTAAATGTTTTGCTGATGCCTGCTTTCGACACATCCACGGACGCGGTCATTTGATTCTCTGACGCATCCAGCACGCGGCTTCCGGTGCAACCCGGCAGAAATTGCGGGTAAGCATCCACATCATTTACAAGTTTGTACATCTGCCCGGCACTAAACGGGACCAGCGCCGAACGACTAATCTGAGCCATAATGGTTCCTGTTCATCACGAAACCGCTGAATAATAGCATTTTCAGCGATTAAACAAAAATGCCCCCGAGTAAGGGTGTGCTAGAATATCCCGTTTCCTGCTGCCCCGCTGGACTGGGGATGCGATAACCGACTAAGTGATGTAAAATACGCCGCACTATGACAAAGAAAAAATCACACAAACCCGGTTCTGCCACTGTTGCCATGAACAAACGCGCCCGCCACGAATACTTCATCGAAGAGGAGTACGAAGCGGGATTATCGTTGCAAGGATGGGAAGTTAAATCACTTCGTGCCGGCAAAGCCAACATCAGCGACAGCTATATTCTGCTGCGCGATGGCGAAGCGTTCCTGTTTGGTTCAACCTTTCAACCCTTAGCCGTTGCCTCTACCCATGTGGTGTGCGATCCCACGCGTAGCCGCAAGCTGCTGCTGAAGCAACGTGAGCTGGATTCACTGTATGGCCGCGTCAATCGCGAAGGTTATACCATCGTGGCGCTCTCGCTCTACTGGAAGAACGCCTGGTGTAAACTGAAGATTGGTGTTGCACGCGGTAAGAAAGAGCATGATAAACGTGACGATATCAAAGACCGCGAATGGCAACTGGATAAAGCACGTATCATGAAGAATTCAAAGCGTTAAGCGCTGGATTCTGACCTGCTTTTTTGCTAGTATTTGAAGTTCTGGGGCTGATTCTGGATTCGACGGGATTGTGAAGCCTTAGGAGCATGCCGAGGGGCGGTTTGCCTCGTAAAAAGCCGCAAAAAAATAGTCGCAAACGACGAAAACTACGCACTAGCAGCTTAATAACCTGCTTAGAGCCTTCTCTCCCTAGCTTCCGCTCTTAAGACGGGGATCAAGAGAAGTCAAACCCAAAAGAGATCGCGTGGATGCCTTGCCTGGGGTTGAAGCGTTAAATCCAATCAGGCTAGTCTGTTAGTGGCGTGTCTGTTCGCAGCTAACCGGCGAATGTAAAAACTGACTAAGCATGTAGTGCCGACGGTGTAGTAATTTCGGACGCGGGTTCAACTCCCGCCAGCTCCACCAATTTTTGATATATTGAAGTTCAGTGAAGTCTATCAAGCCCGCATGGAACCAGCCTTGCGGGCTTTTTTACGTCTATAATAGTCTACCGAGAATTGCTAGAATCTACTCGTTATGGCACCCTTTTTGGGACCCAACACGAAGGGTCCAAAACATGAGGGTCCCAAACATGGCAAAAATCGCTAAGAAGCTCACTGACACTGAAATCAAAAGCACCAAACCTGCCGAGAAAGAGGTTAACCTTTTTGACGGCGATGGTTTGCTCCTGCGAATCGCCCCCTTGGCGAAGGGAGGAAAGAAAAATTGGTATTTCAGATATGCAGTGCCTGTGACCAAAAAGCGAACTAAGGTGAGCTTAGGAACCTATCCTCACCTTACACTTGCGAAGGCACGAGCTTT
The DNA here is from genome assembly GCF_053474785.1 of Pantoea sp. PGP6. Classification (NCBI taxonomy): domain Bacteria; kingdom Pseudomonadati; phylum Pseudomonadota; class Gammaproteobacteria; order Enterobacterales; family Erwiniaceae; genus Pantoea; species Pantoea sp. PGP6. The sequence continues at coordinate 1,147,522 of NZ_JBQBMA010000001.1, read as the reverse complement.
ACGTGATGAGTACTTGTCGTTGCTTGCAAATGGTATAGACCCACAAGTTCATAACACCCACAAAGCCAATGCCCTTAAGGATGCCACGGAACATACATTTCAAGCAGTAGCCAGGAAGTGGCTTGATGAGAAAGTCAAAACGTCAGGCATCTCCCAAGATCATGCTAACGACATCTGGCGAAGCCTAGAGAGAAATATCTTTCCAACGTTGGGTGATACCCCCATTAAGGAGATTCGCCCTAAAATGGGCTTTGTTGAATAAATAAGATTTCTTGCGAACGACCCTGTAGCTGGCTGGATTTTCAGGCAATACGCACGCTTTCTGGCATCCCAGCCTTTGTCATCCTGTTCAACGCACGCACCATGGCCATAGCTTCCGCTACCTGACCATCGTAGTCACGCAGCGTCAGTGAATCTCCCAACAACTGCTTCATTCTGTACATTGCCGTTTCCGCTATCGAGCGACGGTTATATTCCGTTGTCCATTTCCACCGTGCATTGCTTCCGCTCAGCCGCTGATTAGCAACGGCACGGTTGCGGTCTGCGTACTCACCGGGCCAGTAACCTGCTCCTTTTCGGGGAGGAATAAGCGCGCTGATTTTTTTGCGGCGCAGTTCATCGTGACAGAGCCGGGTATCGTAAGCCCCGTCTGCCGCGGCTGCCCTGATTTTTCTGTGAGTCTGCCGGATAAGGCCCGGGAAGGCTTCTGAGTCCGTGACGTTATTCAGCGACAGGTCTGCACAGACAACTTCATGTGTGTTGCTGTCAACAGCAAGATGCAACTTTCGCCAGATACGACGGCGCTCTTTGCCGTGCTTTCTGACTTTCCATTCGCCTTCACCAAAGACCTTCAGCCCGGTGGAATCAATCACCAGGTGTGCGATTTCACCCCGGGTGGACGTTTTGAAACTGACATTAACCGACTTTGCCCGCTTACTGACACTGGTGTAATCCGGGCAGCGCAACGGAACGTTCATCAGGGCAAAAATGGAATCAATAAAACCCTGCGCAGCCCGCAGGGTCAGCCGGAATACGCGTTTAATCACCAGAACGGTGGTGATGGCGAGATCAGAATAGCGCTGGGGCCTTCCTCGTGATGAAGGCGTTGCCGACTCATACCAGGCCTGAATCGCCTCATCATCCAGCCAGAAAGTGAGGGAGCCACGGTTGATGAGAGCTTTGTTGTAGGTGGACCAGTTGGTGATTCTGAACTTTTGCTTTGCCACGGAATGGTCTGTGTTGTCGGGAGGATGCGTGATCTGATCCTTCAACTCAGCAAAAGTTCGATTTATTCAACAAAGCCCGGTTTAGTTTGACACCCTGCCCGTTAGAACGCAGCCGTCAGTGCATCAGAGATCGTGCAGGTATTCCCCGGGCATTTGAGCAGAAGCCGCCTGTGTCGCTGAAATGAGGTAAATACGATGCCCAAACCGCATGCACCTGCCCGGATAATGCGGCGCGCCAAACGGATCATCAGCTTATGGCGCGCAGAAAAAATCCGGGCGAGGCGAACCTGTCGTGACAGATACCTCACGCTTCGGGTCACCCCGCAATGGCGGCTCCTCTCCAGAGATAACGGACAGCATTGGGAGTTGCTGAGTCACGCAGATTATGACAAACAGATTTAAGGCCAGCGCTTCGCTTAGGCACCCCGCTGGCTTAGGCAGTCAATCATCAATGTTTAATCACTGACCTTCTGCTGAGGACGGGCCAGCGCGATTAAGGAGTAACCGTGAAAATTGATTACATCACCAATGGTGTGCGTTCGATACTCACCATCAAGAGCTTCATTTTATGCCTTTCTGAGCATATCCGTGTTGTTGAGGCTGCACTGGAAGCCGTCCCTGAAGCTGATGTCACAACTACCGGCATTATTATTCTCCGGACACTGATATCAGGTGATCCGGTGAGTATCTTTGCCGCACTGAACGCCGCAAGACAAGAGGAGGAGTATTGAACTACCCCCCTTTAACGGGTTGTGGTCTTGTCCGGTAAATTTCCATTTTACCTTCTGGCCACACCTCTTTCTGACAGTCAGCCCGGCTTTTCACTAAGCATATTCGTTTAACCCAACTGTTCAAAGGACCATTTCCCATGATGCAACCAGCCATCAGGGGCGATGCCGCTTTTGCTCGCCCGTTTGACGCCATTCGCTCCATCGAGTTTGCACCGGATAACATTCTGACCGGAGCCAGTTTCGCGTCCTCGCCTCCGCCAGCCCTGCCGCCTCAGCCACCGCTGCTCCAGAAAGGGCTGGACCGCGTAGTTGAAATTCTTCTGCAGGAGGGTAAGCCATGATGCCGTATATCCAGCTGGAGCGCCGCCGGGATGAGCTCAGCGCGGAAGAGCTGGCCACCATAAAAAAAGAGCAGTGGATTGATGACGAAACCGCACGGCTGATTCAGCGCTTTCCGCCACAGCTTGCCGGCTTTCGTCACTGGCGGCAGGATCCGGAAGTGAAAGCATGCTGTGAACAGGCCGGTGCCGATGATGTTTATCAGGATTTCATCTGGAAACTGGCTTTCCTGCAGGCGCAGCGCAATTACACACGGTGCCACGCTGATGAACCCGTCCACCAGCCAGAGCGTCTGGCCGGGCGTAACGCCGTATCCTCCTGTCAGGGCACGGTCTGTATGAATCGGGGGATGGCGCAATGAAAAAAGCCGTTTCCCTGCAGAAGCCCATGCCCTATATGCGGCTGGCCAGGATTGCTGCTGAGGCTGAAAATGCCGGTGCTTACGGATTTGCCGCAGCAGCCTGGAAAGCAGCGGCCGGGCTGGCCCTGCGTGAGAGCAACAGGCAATGGGCGGAAGAACGCTGCGCGCTCTGTGATAACGCACTCAGGCGCGAATGGGGCGTGATCAAACCTGAGAAGGAGAAATGACATGAATGCCTCTGAGATACCTTATGCACAACTTTGCAGTACGGACTGCAGTCTGTTAGCCATCACGCTGCTGGTATTGCTGACTGTACTCGGGATGCTGATCCAGCTGGCTGTGGTCTTTTCCATCATTCATCTGGTACTGCACGACAGCACCGGCTCTCCTTCACCCGGCCGGAAAAAACATCCGCGTGCCGCAGGTTACTCATGAGGAAAACATCTTATGCAGGTCTGCTCAAATCCGTTCGCCGGTTCGGCTGCATCTTCATGGTTTCCGTAACGATCGGGGCCGGGCTGATGACAGGGCTGCTCTGCGTCGCGGCATCCTTATCCATGCTGCTCGCGCTGTCCAGCCACTGATGCCGATGCCCGGTCTGTGCCGGGTATCGTTTTGATAAATCACCACTGCCACGGCAGTTTCACTCTGAGAGGTAAATATGCTGAATCTACAGTGCGTTCCTATTTCTCTTTACTGCAGGGAAACCGGAGAAACCCCGGACGCTATCACCAAACGCGTGCAGCGGGGTTTCTGGCGGGAGGGTATTCAGGTACTGAAAGTCAGCGGCGCTAAGGAACGCTGGATCGATTTGAATGAGGTCAGTAAATGGGCACGACAGACGTCAGACTACCGCGGGGAGTAACCATCCGCCGGCACCGGAATGAAACGACAATAAACATTACCTTTACCTATAAAGGTGTGAAGTGCAGGGAGCCGCTGTCACACCTGACGGTAAATGCCAGGAACATCAGATATGCGGAGAGGTTGCTGGGTGAGATCTACAACCACATCGGAAGAGGAACGTTCAGTTATGCCGATTACTTTCCAAAATCGTCCAAGCTCAGGCTGTTTGGTAAAACCGGTAACGCCTGCCAGGTTAAACACTACCTGAGTGAATATCTGGCCATCTGTCAGACCCGCAACCTGTCCCCCTCGACAATCCGTGGCTATAAAAAATGCATGGATGCGCTGCGGGATCTGCATGAGGTGCGCGCGGCTGAGCTGACGCCGGCGTTACTGAAAAACTGGATCAAGGCGCAGACCACTGTGCTAAAGACCATCAGGAATCAGCTGTCATTCCTGCGCTCAGCCCTGGATGAAGCGGTAATCGATGGTGTCATTCCGGTAAATCCGGTCACGCTGGTCAAGGCGTCCCGCTACCGGAGCCAGCGTCCGGAGGAGAGCCGGTATGTCGTCGATCCCCTGTCACCCGACGAAGTCAGCGCCCTGCTTCATGCTGCCGGTAATCAGCAATGGGAAAATCTTTTCCGGTTTGCTATCAACACGGGGCTGCGGAGTTCAGAGCTGTGTGCGCTGTCGTGGAAAGATATCGATGCAGAGAAGCGCCAGGCCAGCGTCCGGAACGCCAGCGTGGTTGGCATAATCAAGACCACCAAGACCCGGGCCGGCAGGCGAAAAGTGGATCTGAACGGTGATGCTCTCGCGGCACTCGCCAGTCAGAAAATGTTCACCTTTGAAAAGGGAGAGTTTGTTTTTGAAGATCCGAAAACCGGACTGCCCTGGGCGAGTGCGGATGCCATACGCAAAAAGGCCTGGGTCCCTACGATTAAGAAGGCAGGCATCCGGTACCGCAATCCCTACCAGACCCGGCACACGTTCGCCACCCGACATATCAGTCAGGGCGCAAACCTTTTCTGGCTGGCTTCGCAGATGGGACATAAAGGACCGGAAATGCTGTTCCGCCACTATGGAGCCTACCTGGAAGAGTATGACGGTCACACGGTTAAAAGAGTGCTGCGCCTCGCAGATAACCCCTCAAAAGGAGCCGCATGAACAGTCGCGTACCCTTTTCAAAAAATACTGCTTTTATTTCATTTAATTACGGAGGGTTCAGCCGTGTTCAACTCCCGCCAGCCTAATGAACTTCTCAAAGCCCACAAGCCTTACGCCCTCCAGGCTCTGTTGTATTTGTAAAACCTCCGCAGCCGGACACAACACCCTTCTCAATTACCGCAGCAGACTAAAAGCCCTGACCGCCCTCTCCCTTCCTCAACCCCTCATCGATCAAACCTTTACAGCCCCAACCCAAACACGAAATAATAACCCGGCTATCTGCACCACCGAGCGCAGGCAGCACCTGAACGGAACCTCAACTTAGCGGACTCTTTATGACTAACGATATTCCCCTCAAGTACTATGACGTCGCAGATGAGTATGCGACCGAATCCGCTAAGCCGGTGAGCGACGCAGAACGCACACCGCTGGCGCACTATTTCCAGTTACTGATCACCCGTCTGATGAACAATGAAGAGATCAGTGAAGAATCGCAGCAGCAGATGGCCACTGAAGCGGGCATCGATGCAGAGCGTATCGATGAGATTGCGACCTTCCTGAACCAATGGGGTAACGAGTAACCTTACCCGAACGCGCCGGGCAGGCGGCAGGTTACGATGGTGACCTCACCTGCCCGGATCATGCGACCGGCATCATCATCTGCAGCGCTTATCCGCGTACTGTCCAGACCAGGCCAACGTCCCTTCTCTTTGCAACTGCGTGGTGAACTTTTTCACAACGCCTGACCCGCGATTATCCCGGCACCGTTTAGCGCTTCACCGGCTTGCTCTCTTACAGACCAAAATTTATCATCCACACTGATATAGTCTGCGCAGGCATTGTGCTTTACACTGCGCGCTGTAAAAAACTGAGTAGATAAACGATTAAACAGGCGGTAATGGCGATGAACGGAACAATCACAACCTGGTTCAAAGATAAGGGTTTTGGTTTTATCAAAGATGAAAACGGTGAGAACCGCTATTTTCATGTGATTAAGGTCGCCAACCCTGATCTGATCAAGAAAGACGCTGCCGTCACCTTTGAACCCACCACCAACAACAAAGGTCTGTCGGCCTATGCGGTGAAAGTGGTGCCGGAAAGCAAATACATCTTTATCGCCGGCGAGCGCATCAAGATCACCGCGATCAAATCTTACCTGGTCTACAGCGAAGAAGTGCCGGTCGACACCCGCATCGATAAAGAGAATCCGGTGCTGTCGGTAGGCGTGCTGTTAAGCAATATCCGACCGAAATCAGACGTGAAGCCCGGTGAAATGCGATCGCTGAAGAAACTGGCTATCACTACCTTCCAGGGTTCGACCTTAATCTTCACCGAAGATGAGATCGACATCGAAAGCACGGTGAAACTGCTCAAAGGTCTGAAGTAACCCGGTGACGCTGGTCGAAATCCTGCCATTCAGCCGCAGGATTTCGCCATAGCCTTTTCTTCAGGGCACTCTGTTGCTCGTTCCGCTAATCCTGATTCTGATTAAAAAGCGATAGCGTCAGGATTGCCCGCCGACGGTAAAGCGTTTTACCGATTGTCATCAATCAGCCCGTCAAATTGCCTGACTCCGCTTAAACTCGCCTGATGCTGGCCGGTCAATAAAGGATCACCTTCCTAAAACCTTTTTCCAGGGTAGAATTAGTCACTTCCTTCAGACGTTGCCAATTTTTTTCTATTATCGCCGTTGGTGTTATTGATACGAAAAGGGGCTGAAATAAGGTATAAAGCCGCATGAAAATCCCAAACAGAATCCAACCTCTGGTCGATGATGGCCTGATTGATGACGTGCTTCAGCGACTGAAAAGTGGCAAGGAAGCTGACGTCTACACTGTGTTATGCGGTGACAAGATCCAGTGCGCCAAAGTCTATAAAGAGGCGACGCAGCGTAGCTTTAAGCAGGCAGTGCAGTATCAGGAAGGACGTAAAACCCGTAACACCCGTAACGCGCGTGCGATGCAGAAAGGTACCAAATTCGGTCGCAAGCAGCAGGAAGAGTCGTGGCAGACGGCAGAAGTTGATGCGCTGTTCCGCCTCGCCAACGCCGGTGTCCGCGTGCCGCAGCCTTATCTGTGCATTGACGGTGTATTACTGATGGAGCTGGTGACCGATGCGGACGGCGCAGTTGCGCCACGGCTGAGTGATGTCACCCTGTCAGAAGCGGACGCCATCGCTGATTTCCACACCATGATCCGCAATATCGTGCGCATGCTTTGTGCCGGTATCGTGCACGGCGATTTGTCAGAATTTAACGTGCTGCTTGATGCCGAAGGTCCGGTGATTATCGACCTGCCACAGGCGGTCGATGCCGCGGCGAACAACCACGCCGAATCAATGTTCGAGCGTGACGTTAACAATATCACCGCCTATTACGGCCAGTTCGCCCCGCAGCTGTTGCAGACGCGCTATGCCAAAGAGATCTGGCTGCTGTATGAAGACGGGAAATTAACCCCTGAAACGCCGCTCACCGGTCTGTTCGTTGAAGAAGAGCACAATGTAGATATGGATTCGCTGCTGGATGAGATCATTACCGCAGAAGATGAATACTACGAACGCCAGCGCGCCAGTCGGGAACGCGACGAGCAGTAAGCGCTGAAAGCGGCGTGAACCAACAGTAAAGGCGGCCTTCTGAGCCGCCTTTTTTATTGCCGCAGGCCGCGAGTCTTCCCGCGGCCGCTGTTTAGCGCAGAATTACCGTCAACATGATCAGCACAACACCGATGAGCATCACGCCGATGAACACCTTGTCGATCCGGCCATTTTTCATCATCGTCTCCTCAGAACCACTGGCCGAAACGGCGGATATACCAACGTTTCATTCCCTGCGCCACCAGGCAGTAGCTGAATAGCGTCAGCACCAGCCACGGGAAGTACTGCCATGGCAGCGGCACCAGCCCGACCATCGCCCCCAGCGGCGAGAACGGAATCAGAATGCCCAGCACCATTACTGTCAGGGTGGTCAGCATCACCGGTAAGGTGGCGCGACTCTGGATGAACGGAATCTTCTGGGTCCGCAGCATGTGCACCACCAGCGTCTGAGACAGCAGACCTTCAATAAACCAGCCTGACTGGAACAGCGATTGCACCTCAGCGTGGTTGGCACTGAAGATAAACCACATCAGCGCAAAGGTGGTGACGTCAAAAATCGACGAAGTTGGCCCCATCCACAACATAAAGCGTTTAATGTTGCCGGCATCCCATTTGCGTGGCTTACGCAGAAAATCACGGTCTACTTTGTCCCACGGCAGTGCCAGCTGGGAAACGTCATACATCAGGTTCTGAATCAGCAGATGAATCGACAGCATCGGCAGAAACGGAATAAAGGCGCTGGCGATCAGCAGCGAGAACACGTTGCCAAAGTTTGAGCTGGCGGTCATGTTGAGATACTTGATGATATTGCCAAAGGTCTCCCGTCCTTTCAGCACGCCCTCACCCAGCACCTGCAGATCTTTCTCCAGCAGGATAATATCGGACGAGGCTTTTGCCACATCCGCCGCGCTATCGACAGAAATACCGGTGTCGGCCGCGCGCAGCGCTGGCGCATCGTTGATACCATCGCCAAGGAAACCCACGGTATGGCCGTTGTGTTGCAGCAGGCGCACCACGCGTGATTTCTGCTGCGGCGTCAGCTGAGCAAACAGGCTACAACGCTCCGCTTCCTGCGCCAGCTGCGCATCATCCATCGCCTCAATCTGATCACCGGTCAGCATCGCCGGATCGCTCAGCCCGACATCCTGACAGACGCGCAGGGTCACCAGCGGGTTATCGCCGGTCAGCACTTTAACCGCCACGCCGCTGTCGCGCAGTGCCCGAATCGCCTTGCCGGCACTGGCTTTTGGTGGATCGCGGAAGGTCAGCAGCCCTTCCAGCGTCAGCTCACGCTCGTCACTGTTACTGAGCGGCGCGTGCAAATCACCTTCGCGCGTCGCCACCAGCAATACCCGATAGCCCTGCTGATGGTAGCGTTGGGTCAGCGCCAGCAGTTCTGCCCGCTGCCGTTCATCCAGCGGAACCACCGTCTCGCCCTGACGAATCGCACTGCTCACCGCCAGCATCTCCTCTACCGCGCCTTTGCAAATCAGCAGCGAGCGATGATGCGCCAGATCTTCAACCAGCACCGACACCCGGCGGCGGGTGAAGTCGAACGGCAACTCATCAATCAGATGAAACTGGCTGCGCCGGGTCTGAGAGATCACTTTGTCGCCAGCCATCAGCACCGCCCGATCCATCAGGTTTTTTGCGCCACTCTGGCTGCCGCTGTTTAACCAGCCCAGCAGCAGAACCTGCCCATCTTCCTGTCCCATCGGGTTGAGGTGGTGCGCCAGCAGGATGGTATCCTGAGTCAGGGTGCCGGTTTTATCGGTGCACAGCACGTCCATCGCGCCGAGGTTCTGAATGGCGTTCAGCCGTTTAACGATCACTTTGCGTCGCGACATCGCAATCGCGCCTTTGGCCAGATTGGCACTGACAATCATCGGCAGCATTTCCGGGGTTAAGCCGACCGCCACCGCCAGCGCAAACAGGGTGGCATCCATCCAGTCGCCTTTACTGAAGCCGTTAATCAGCAGCACCACCGGCACCATCACCAGCATAAAGCGAATCAGCAGCCGGCTGACGCTATTAACCCCGCGATCAAAGGCGGTCTGCGGCCGGCTTCCCACCAGCGAGGCGGCCAGCGATCCAAACCAGGTATCGCCGCCCGTCGCTACTACCACTGCGCTCGCCGTGCCGCTGGCGACGCTGGTACCCATCAGGCAGATGTTATTGAGCGCCAGCAGCTCCTGGGCAGATTTGCCGTGCGGATCGACGGTGATATTGCCACTCTGTTTCTCCACCGGCAGGGATTCCCCGGTCAGCACCGCTTCGCTGATAAACAGATTGCGTGAACTCAGCAGCCGGACATCGGCAGGCACCTGATCGCCGGTGCTCAGCAGAATGACATCGCCCGGCACCAGTTCGCGCATATCAACGTCGTGACGCTGTGCAGTTTCACTGGCGCTATCACGCCGCAGCACTGTGACCTGGCTGCGCACCAGTGACTTCAGCGCCTGCGCCGCACGATTGGTGCGGAACTCCTGCCAGAAGCGCAGCAGTCCGCTCAGCAGCACCATAGTGGAAATGATGATCACACCCGATAGATCGGTTTCCTCACCGGCGCGCAGCGGCAGCAGATAGTCGGTAAACAGGCTGACCAGCGCCAGCACCAGTAATACGTAGATAAACGGATTGTTGAAGGCCATCAGCAGCTGAATCAGCGCCGGAGGGGCTTTTTCATGCGCCACCTCATTCGGGCCATACTGTTTCAGACGGGCTGCAGCCTCGGCGTGGGTCAGTCCATCGCGGTCGCTGCGCAGGTTGGCCAGCGTGACGTCGACTGGCTGGACCGCTTCACGGGCGATAGCAAAAAGTTTTTTGGTTTTCTTCATGGTGCGGTGGTCGTCAGATTTGATGACAACCTGTTCCAGTTTCATGTCGCTCATTTCGACATCTCCCTGATTTAAAGCAATAGTTATCCTGCACACCCAAATAAGGTATGCGGAGAAGACCTGGCGTTGCCGGGTTATTTAATTAAGTGTCCTTCGGGGATCGTCCATATATCCCTCCTGTATTCAGAAATAAGGGCGTGCAGAATTTCGCGCGACGCGAAATTAGCGCTGCGTAATAGGTGTCAGAAAGCAGAGATCGGGCGCAGCCTGGGCTACGCCAGTCGGGATGGAGGAAAAAGGGCTAAGATAAACAGCAGCATAACGCGCACTCATTCAGATAACAGGATGATAAATAAGGAGCGCAATCGTCACTAACAGAGAGGATTGCTGCCCGCCGGGTGGCAAGCAGCGAAAAGAATTCAGCTTGCCGGAATAAAGATAAATCGAGGGTGACTGTCCAACTGAATTCTCCTGAAATAATTTGCCGCTATTATAAACAGCGTAAGGTCGTGGTAAAGGGTTAATAATAGCAATTATCGTTTCGTTGATGTTCCGTTTCTGCACTGCCGGAAATAACACAACAAATACTTTACCTTCTTATAACCACAACCTTTCGCTTATACCTTTTTGGCATATGATTAGCCCATATTCGACTATTCTTCGCATCAGCCCTTTCGTAAACTCGCGTAACTTTTTTAAGGCAAGGAAATTTCATGAAAACTATAATTCCATCACTGCTGGCGCTGACGCTGGCTGCCGCCTTCTCTGCTCAGGCTGCGACGCCCAAAGATACACTGGTGATTGCGCAGTCTACCGACGATGCCGATAGCTTCGATCCGGCCAAAGGGTTTGAACTCACCAGCGTGCAGGCCTTTACCAATATTTATCAACGCCTGGTTCAGTCTGACCCGCAGAATCCGGTCGATCTGAAACCGACGCTGGCAACTTCGTGGCAGCCCGGCAGCGACAACCGCAGCCTGACCTTTGAACTGCGTAAAGACGCGAAATTCTCCACCGGCAATCCGCTGCGTCCGGAAGATGTGATCTTCTCGCTGGGCCGGGTGGTGAAACTGAACCTCGATCCCTCTTTCATCCTGACGCAGCTCGGCTGGAACAAAGATAACGTTGATGGCTTTCTGAAGAAGGTCGATGACAATCACGTGCAGATCAGCTGGACCGCTGACGTCAGCCCGACCTACGTACTGAGCCTGCTTTCAGCCCCGGTTTCGTCGATCATCGACGAGAAAACCGCGATGGCGAATCAGAAAAATGGCGATTTCGGTAACGGCTGGCTGGCAACCCATTCAGCCGGCAGCGGCCCGTATCAGATCCGTAAAGTGGTGATGCATCAGGTGGTGCTGCTGAGCGCCAACCCAACCTCGCCGGCCGGTGCGCCAAAAATGAAGAACATCCTGATCAAGAACGTGCCGGAACCGGCCGCGCGTCGTCTGCTGCTGGAACAGGGTGATGCCGATATCGCCCGTAACCTCGGTGCCGATCAGATCGCCGCGCTGAACGGCAAACCCGGCGTGAAGACCGAAGCGATTCCGATGGCCTCGCTCTACTACATCCAGTTCAACATCGGTGCCAACGAGACGATGAAGAACCCGGCATTCTGGGAAGCGGCGCGCTACCTGTGGGATTACAAAGGTATCGCCAATGAGCTGCTGAAAGGCCAGTTCGATGTGCACCAGACCTTCCTGCCGAAAGGCTTCCTCGGCGCAATCAACGATACGCCTTACAGCTACGATCCTGAGAAAGCCAAAGCGATTCTGAAAAAAGCCGGCCTGACCAACGTCAGCTTTAAGCTTTCCACCAGCAACCAGCCGCCTTATCTCGACATCGCGCAGGCGCTGCAGGGCAGCTTCGCCAAAGGTGGCGTGAAGGTCGAGGTGGTTCCGGGCCTGAGTTCTGAAGTCTCAACCAATGTCAAAGCGCATAAGTATGAAGCCACGCTGAACGCCTGGGGCTCGGACTATTTTGATCCCAACACCAACGCCGCCTCGTTTGCCTATAACCCGGAAGATGGCAGCAAAACCATCGCCTTCCGTTCCGACTGGCACATTCCGGAGCTGAACAAGCAGGTGGTAGCGGCGACGGCGGAAAGCGATGCGAAAAAACGCGTCGCCCTGTATGAAGCGATGCAGCGTGAGGTCATGAAAAACTCCCCTTACGTGATTGGTATGCAGGCGAAGAACCTGATCGCCCTGCGCGACAACCTGAAAGGCTATGTCCAGGGCATCAACCCTGACATGGTGTACTACTCGCAGGTCACCAAGTAATGGCACAGTCTGTTGCTACAGCCGGGTCCGCCCGGCTTTTTTGGCAGCGAGGCGGGCGGCTGATCGGCAGCATCCTGTCGCTACTGGTCACCCTGCTTGGCCTGCTCGCCTTCACCTTTATGCTGTCGCATCTGTCGCCGATCGATCCGGTGCAGCAGATCGCCGGCGATCACGCCAGTGAAGCGACTTATGCCCAGGTGCGCCACGATCTCGGGCTGGATCAGCCGGTGCTGGTGCAGTTCTGGCGCTACATTGCGCATCTGGCACAGGGCGATCTCGGCGTGTCGCGGCTGACCAATCAGTCAGTCAGCAGCGATCTGATGACCACCTTCCCCGCCACGATTGAGCTGGCAACCTGCGCAATGATTTTCGCCGTGGTATTTGGCGTCACGCTGGCGCTGCTGGCGGCGTGGAAACCGGGCAGCTGGATCGATAATCTGGCCCGCTTCATCTCCCTGCTCGGCTATTCGGTGCCGGTGTTCTGGCTCGGCCTGCTGGGTCTGCTGCTGTTTTATGCGGTGCTGCACTGGTCTGCCGGGCCGGGACGACTCGACGATATCTGGGTCTACACCCTTGAGCCGAAAACCGGCTTTGTGCTGATCGACAGCTGGCTGTCGGGTGAGCCGGAGATGTTCCGCAACGCCATCGCACACCTCTGGCTGCCGGTAGTGATCCTCGGGCTGCTGGCAATGGCCGGGATTACCCGTCTGCTGCGCGCCGCGCTGCTGGAAGAGAGCAGCAAAGAGTATGTGGTACTGGCACGGGCCAAAGGCGCCGGTCGGGTCCGCATCCTGCTGCGCCACATTTTCCCGAACGTGCTGGGCACGCTGGTGACGGTGATCGCCCTCTCCTACGCCACGCTGCTGGAAGGCTCGGTGCTGACAGAAACCGTCTTCGCCTGGCCAGGTGTCGGCCGCTACATGACCAATGCCCTGTTCTCCGGCGATGTGCCGGCGATTCTCGGCTCCACCCTGTTGATCGGCAGCTGCTTTATCCTGATCAACACCCTGGCGGATGTTTTAACCTGGTTAACCGATCCGAGAACCCGATGACGCAACAACTTTCTGAACTCGAAACGCTGCGGCCACGCCGTCGCCGCCAACGCGTTACCTCGTTAACCGTTGGGCTGACGCTGGTCGCCATCCTGATCCTGATGGCGCTGCTGGCACCGCTGGTTGCGCCATTCGATCCTAATCTGCAAACGATGTCGAGCCGGCTGCTGGCGCCGTCGGCGCAGCACTGGTTCGGCACCGACGGCTTTGGCCGCGATCTGCTGTCGCGGGTGATTTACGGCGCGCGTCCGACCCTGCTGCTGGTGTCGCTGATTCTGGTGCTGACCATTCCGGCCGGCCTGCTGATCGGCATCACCGCCGGTTACGTCGGCGGCTGGACTGAACGCCTGCTGATGCGGATTACCGATATCTTCCTGTCGCTGCCCAATCTGGTGATTGCGCTGGCGCTGGTGGCGATTCTCGGTCCTGGCCTGATGAACGGTGCGCTGGCGCTGGCGCTGACCAGCTGGCCGCCGTTTGCCCGTCAGGCGCGCGCCGAAACGCTGGCGCTGCGCCGTAGCGACTACCTTGCCGCCGCGCGGATGCAGGGCATCACCGGCTTTCGTCTGATGTTCGGCCATATCCTGCCGCTCTGTCTGCCGACCGCAGTAGTGCGTGCGGCACTGAGCCTCGGCGGCATCATTCTGGCGGCTGCCGGTCTCGGTTTTCTCGGCATGGGCGTACAGCCGCCAACCGCCGAATGGGGATCGATGGTGGCCGAAGGCAGTAAAGTCATTTTCGATCAATGGTGGGTCGCCGCTGCACCGGGCGCTGCCATTCTGTTTGCCAGCCTGGCCTTTAACCTGACAGGCGACGGCCTGCGCGACCGACTGGATACCCGTCATGCCAAATAATCTGCTGCACGCCGAAGGGCTGATCATCCGTAGCGATGATGCGCTGCTGGTCGACAACATTGGTTTTTCTATGGGCCGCGAGCGCGTGGCGCTGGTCGGTGAATCCGGCTCAGGGAAATCGCTGACCGCCCGCAGCCTGATGGGACTGCTGTCACCGGCCCTGCATTTGCAGGCTACGCAGCTACAGGTGGCAGGCGAGGATGCGCTGACGCTGACGGAGCGCCGCTGGAGCCAGCTGCGCGGTAACCGGGTGGCGATGGTGATGCAGGACCCGAAATATGCGCTTAACCCGACGCGTACCATTGGCTGGCAGGTTGAAGAACCGCTGATTCTGCACCGTCACCTGAGCCGCGCCGAGCGCAAAGAGAAGGTCTGCGAGATGCTGGATGCGGTCGGCCTGCCCGATCCACGTCGCCTGATGCAGCACTATCCGCATCAGCTCTCTGGCGGCATGGGCCAGCGTGTGATGCTGGCGATCGCCCTGATTACCGATCCTGATTTCCTGATCGCCGATGAACCAACCTCAGCACTCGATCATGCGATGCGCGATCAGGTGCTGGCGCTGATTCGCGGTCTGGTCGAAGCGCGTAATATGGGGCTGCTGCTGATCAGTCACGATTTGCAGCAGGTGTCGGAACACTGTGAGCGGGTGATGGTGATGTACAAAGGCCGCCTGCTCGATACCCTGCCTGCCGCCGAACTGCCGCGGGCGACCCATCCTTATACCCGCACGCTGTGGGCCTGCCGTCCGGGTAAAGCGACCCACGGCCAGCTGCTGCCGGTGCTGGATCGTGCGGCGCTGGAGGCACATCATGATTAAGTTGCAGGATCTCAGCGTCGCCCATAAGCAGGGTTACGAGCTGCGCACCGTGGTGCATGAGGTCAACCTTGAGGTTAATGCCGGGGAATGTTTTGGTCTGGTGGGTCCCTCTGGTTGCGGGAAGTCGTCGCTGCTGTGGGTGCTGGCCGGTCTGAATCCCCACTGGCAGGGCCGGATGCAATTAGCCGGTCATCTGGTGGAGCCGGGCAAAGCCTTTACCGGCGCGCTACGTCAGGAAGTGCAGATGGTGTTTCAGGATCCCTACGCCTCACTGCATCCCCGTCACCGGCTGCGCCGGACGCTGGCCGAGCCGCTGAAGCTGATTAAACGTGACAACATCAACGATCGCATCGACCAGGGCTTTCGCCACGTCGGGCTCGATCCGGCGCTGGCCGATCGCTATCCGCACCAGCTTTCCGGCGGTCAGCGCCAGCGCGTGGCGATTGTGCGTGCCCTGCTGTTGCAGCCGAAGATCCTGCTGCTGGATGAGCCTACCTCGGCGCTGGATATGTCGGTACAGGCGGAGATCCTCAATCTGCTGAACGATCTGAAGCGTCAGGATGGCTTAACCATGGTGCTGGTCAGCCACGATCCTGACGTTATCGACCACATGTGCGATCGGGCGGTACGGATGGCGCACGGTCGGATCATCGAACAGATCGGTGCCTGAAAACTGCCGGACGGCCCCTGCCTGCCGTCCGGCGCTTAGTGCTCCAGCGCCTGCAGCGTTTCACTGCGGATCGACTCGGTAATCTCCGCCTTGAGCGCCATAAAGGCCGGCGAGGTTTTCAGGGTGTAGTCACGCTCAATGCCGAAGTTAACCGCCACCTCCTGTTTAATTCGTCCCGGCCGCGCACTGAAGATCGTCACTTTGTTGGCCATGAAAATCGCCTCATCAATATCGTGGGTCACGAACAGCACCGTTTTGCGTGACTGCTGCCAAACCGACAGTAACAGCTCCTGCATCATCACCCGCGTCTGGTTATCCAGCGCGCCAAACGGCTCATCCATCAGCAGCACTTTCGGATCGTTGGCTAACGCCCGGGCGATGGCGGTGCGCTGCTGCATACCGCCGGAGAGCTGGCGCGGATAGTGACGGGCGAAGCCGCGCAGCCCCACCTGATGCAGATAGTATTCGCAGCGCTGCTGCTGCTGTGCGGCGCTGATGCCGCGTTCACGCAGGCCAAAGCAGACGTTCTCTTCTACCGTCAGCCACGGAAACAGGGTGTAGCTCTGGAAGACCATGCCGCGATCTGCGCCGGGCCCGTCGACCGGCGCACCATCCAGCCAGATTTCGCCGCGCGTCGGGCTGTCCAGTCCGGCGATAATCCGCAGCAGGGTCGATTTGCCGCAGCCGGACGGGCCGAGAATGGTGACGAAGTCGTTCTCCTCCACCCGCCAGGAGATCGGTTGCAGCGCCTGGGTTTGCTCACCCTGCGGCCCGTTGAACCAGCGTTCGACGCCGCGTACGTTCAGTTTGCTCTGTTTCATGCCGGGTAACTCCATGCAAACAGCCGCCGATTGACCCGCTTAAACAGGTAATCGGACAGCAGCCCAATCAGGCCGATGACGATAATGCCGAAGATGATCTGTCCGGTATTCAGCAGCGCCTGACTGTCGACGATCATATGACCGATGCCGCTTTCCGATCCGATCAACTCCGCAACGATCACATAGGTCCAGGCCCAGCCCAGTACCAGACGCAACAGTTCCGCAATGCCGGGTGCCGCGCCGGGGATCAACACCCGTCGCACTATCGATCGGTTGCTACAGCCCAGCGTATAGGCAGCTTCCACCAGATCGCGCCGGGCACTGCTGACCGTTACCGCCACCATCAGGACGATCTGGAAAAATGATCCGATAAAGATCACCAGGATTTTCTGCATCTCGCCAATGCCTGCCCAGAGGATCAGCAGCGGCACAAAGGCTGACGCCGGCAGATAACGACAAAACGAAACGAAAGGCTCAAGAAACGCTTCCCAGGTTTTGAACGCACCCATCATGATGCCAAGCGGCACCGCGATTACCGCCGCCAGCACAAATCCCGAAAGCACCCGCATCACCGTCATGCCGATATCCAGCGCAAAATTGTACTCGGTGAACAGCGTTACGCCCTGTTGCAGCATAGTGATCGGATCGGCGAGAAAGGTGGGCGACACCATGCCGCCCAGCGTGACCAGCGCCCAGACCGCGACAAACAGCACGAAAAAACCGATGCCGAGGCCGATACGCAGCCGCGCAGCAACCGGTTTTAGCGGCACCATTAAGGGATTGTGCCAGCGCTTCGGTGCGTCCGGCAGCGTGTCCGGCGGCGTGGCTGGCTGAGGTTTACTGATCTCCATCGGCGATCTCCCGTTACTGGACAAAGCTGGCATCGTAGAGACTGTTGATATCCGGCACGGTTTTGATCACGCCGGCGCGCAGCAGCAGTTTGCCCGCTTCGTCGCTGAAGCTCTGAATGCCACCGTTAAAGAATGCCCGATTCTCTTCGCGTCCCTGCCAGCGCAGATAACTCGCTGATTCGGCGAACTCTTTGCCGCTCGATTTCACCGCCGCGCCCATAATTTGGTACGATTTCTCCGGTTGCTGTTTGATCATCTCCAGCGCATCGAAGTAGCTCTCAACCAGCGCTTTTGCCGCCTGCGGATGGGCTTTCAGGAAGGTCGGTGTGCAGCCTAAAGTATCCATCACCATCGGATAGTCGAGAGTGGTGGCGATAATTTTGCCGGCCGCCGGCTGTTTGCGGATTGCAGAGAGATAAGGTTCATAACTCATGGCGGCGTCGTTTCGCCCGGCGGTAAACGCCTGTGCGGCGGCCTGCGGCGACAGGGTGGCCAGACGGACATCTTTCATCGTCATGCCATTTTTATCGAGTATCCACGCCAGCGCGAAATAAGGTGAGGTGCCGGGTGCGTCGACGCCCACCACTTTGCCCCGGAGATCGCTGATACTGTTGATTCCGCCGCGCACCGCCAGACCATCAGCACCGTAGGATTTGTCGAGCTGGACAATCTGCTTGATCGGCACGCCGGCCGCGTTCCACGAGATGTAGGTTTCCACAGTGGTGGCGGCACACTGAATGGTGCCGGATGCCACGGCCAGATGACGGCTGCTCTGCGGGATCATTTTGACCTCCGCCGCCAGACCATGCTTTTTAAAGATGCCCGCTTTGTCCGCCAGCGTCAGCGGTGCAAACCCGGTCCAGCCCGAAATGCCGATGGCGACCGGGGTTTCTTCCGCCTGCGCCACCATCGTGCTGCCGATCGCTACCGATAACGCCACTGCACTGACCGCCCGCCTGATTTGCTGATTCATCTTCCACTCCCGTCACAAGGTGAACATCTCAAGGTTGTATAGTCTTATCTATACAAGCCAAGCAATGGCTGTGCCAGAACGCCAAACGCGCCTGAAAAATGGTTTCAGAAGCGCCAGCAGAGGCCGTCGCGCACCGTTAAGGTGCAACTGAGCGCAGCGCGGCCGCAGGCTGGTGCGTTATACTCGCGGCAATCGCCTAACGAAAGGAAAAGAGCATGACGGTAAAACTGCGTCCACTGGAAAGGGAAGATCTGCATTTTGTTCATCAACTGGATAACAACGCCAGCGTGATGCGTTACTGGTTCGAGGAGCCGTATGAGGCGTTTGTAGAACTCTCCGATCTTTACAACAAGCACATTCACGATCAAACGGAACGGCGCTTTGTGGTGGAGCATGACGGGCAGAAAGCGGGGCTGGTCGAGCTGGTGGAGATTAATCATGTGCATCGCCGCGCCGAGTTTCAGATCATTATCGATCCGGCGCATCAGGGCAAAGGTCTGGCGACCCAGGCGGCAAAGCTGGCAATGGATTATGGCTTCTCGGTGCTGAACCTGTATAAGCTCTACCTGATTGTCGATCAGGAGAATGAGAAAGCGATCCACATCTATACCAAGCTCGGCTTCGAGATTGAAGGCGTGCTAAAGCATGAGTTTTTTATCAACGGAGAATACCGTAACACCATCCGCATGTGCATTTTCCAGCATCAGTATCTGGAGCGCCACAAAACGCCAGGCGGAATGGTGAAACCGACCGCGCAGTAATCAGCCGCGCGCGCCGACCGGGTTCATAAATGGACGCGGGTGCTCAGGCTTCAGGTCGTACATGCCGCCATAGAACGGATCGACCAGCAGCCAGCCGGGGAAGCCGCCCAGCGGAATATTGCCCAGCAGGTACCACAGGTTGGCGCGCGCTTCGATCGGCATGGTCACCGGCACATAGCCCGGGCTTTCCAGCATCAGCAGATAGTGTTTTTTGCCGAAGTAGCGACCGGTGGATTTCTCCAGCTCAACGGTCTGCGGCGTGAAACCCTGTGCGACCGCGAAACCGCGCTCATCCTGCACGGTAAAACGCGCGCCCTGCGGCAGGGAGTCGATGCGTACCGATTGGGTTTCATTGCCGACAATGGTGGCGCAGCCGCTAAGCAGCAGCGCGGCGGCCAGAGCCAGAATTCGCTGTTTCATGAAGGGTTCCGCAAAAAGGTCAGGAAGCACAGTGTAAACCGCCCTTCCCGCCTTTTCACGCGCCTCAATCGGGCTATCATCGCCCGATTCAACCGCCTTATTGCGGTTGACAAGCGTGCGCAATAGCCGCGATGTCTTTGGGTGAGGTACGGCAGCAGCCGCCAATCAGCTTCGCGCCTGCCCGCTGCCACTCATCCAGCTTGTGTTCCAGGGTGCAGCCCGACGGGGCCGAATGCCAGGTTTTGCTGCTGGCGTCATACTGTTCGCCGGAGTTAGGATAGACCACCAGCGGCTTGTCGGTCAGCTGCTGCAGCTGCTGCAGCGCCGGCGTCACGCTCTCCAGCGCCACGCAGTTGACGCCCAGCGCTACCACCTGCGGCTGGGTGTTAAGCCAGCCGACCACTTCGGATAACGGCGTACCGTCGCTGATGTGGCCCGCGTCGCGCAGCGTAAATGAGAACCAGGCAGTGCTGTCCGGGAATTCAGTCAGCAGTGTTGCCAGCGCCTGCGCTTCGGCAAACGATGGCAGGGTTTCGCAGGCCAGCAGATCGGCCCCCGCCGCCAGCAGCGCTGCGATGCGCGGGCGATGAAACGCCATCATCTCCGTTTCCGGCAGCGCGTAGTCGCCACGATACTCCGAACCATCCGCCAGAAACGCACCGTAAGGCCCGACCGATCCCGCCACCAGCAAGGTTTTCGCCTCAGATTGTGTCGCCAGATAATCTTCGCGCGCGCGTCGCGCCAGTTCGACGCTCTGCGCAATCAACGCCAGCGACTGTGCCTGATCCAGCCCGCGTGTGGCAAAGCCCTGCGGCGTCGCCTGATAGCTGGCGGTAATCGCGCAGCGGGCGCCTGCGGCAAAATAGTCGTAGTGAACCTGATAAATCAGCTCAGGGTTTTCCATCAGTACTTTCGCTGACCACAGCGCATCGGCCAGCTGGCAGCCGCGCGCTTCCAGTTCGGTGGCCAGCGCGCCATCGAGGATCAGCAACGGCGATTCAGACAGCGCCTGCGCGACAGGATTATGCGACATCATTGGCCTCCTCAGGCTTCGGCGATGATTTATGGGTCAGATGGTAAGCGGCGTAGCAGAACAGTACAAACGGAATGCCACACCACAGGGCGATGCGCTGGGTCGGATCGAACGCCAGTCCGATGCAGGCCAGCAGACAGAGCAGAAACCCGAGCACCGGCGTCAGCGGATAGAGCGGCGCGCGATAGCCCAGCTGCGCCAGAGATTTTCCCTGCTGCAGGTGGCGGCGACGGAAGACAAAATGTGAGGCGCAGATGCTGAGCCAGACGGCGACCACCGCAAAGCCGGATATCGCCGACAGCGCCACAAATACCGTATCGGGCGCAACCACGCTGGAGATCAGCGCCAGCAATCCGCCAATCATGCTGACGGTGATCGCCAGCAGCGGCACGCCTCGTTTATTCACCCGGGCAAAAGCGCGCGGCAGCGTATTTTCATTCGCCAGTGACCAGAGCATGCGGCCCGATGCATACAGACCGGAGTTGGCGGCTGACAGAATGGCGGTCAGGATGACAAAGTTGATGATATCCGCAGCCCAGGGCACACCGATCTTTTCAAACACCAGCACAAAAGGACTCTTGACGATCCCGGCCTGATCCATCGGGATCAGCGCTGCCAGCACCAACACCGTGCCGATAAAAAAGATGATCAACCGCGCCACGGTGGTGCGGATCGCCAGCGGCAGCACTTTCTCTGGCTGCTGGGTTTCACCCGCCGCAATACCAATCAGTTCGGTGCCGGAAAAAGCGAAGTTAACCGCCACCATGGTCATCAGAATCGGCAACACGCCGTTCGGCAGCCAGCCGTGAGCGGTGAGGTTGCTTAAGCCGGGCGCGGGGGTCCCATCTTTCATCGGGATGAAACCGAACATCGCGGCGCCGCCGAGCAGGATGAAGGCAATAATAGTGATCACTTTAATCAGCGAGAACCAGAACTCCCCTTCCGCGAAGAAGCGGGTTGAGATCACATTCAGCAGATAGATGGCACAGCAGAACACCAGACACCAGATCCAGACCGGCACCTGGGGAAACCAGTACTGCATACAGAAGCCGGCTGCCGTCAGGCTGGAGCCCAGCGCCACGGTCCACGTCAGCCAGTAGAGCCAGGCCACGGTGTAGCCGGTGGCGGGACTCAGATAGCGCGCCGCATAGACGTGAAACGCGCCGGTCTCCGGCATCGCCACGGAGAGTTCGCCAAGGCAGACCATTACCAGCCACACCACTAAGGCACCAATCAGGTAGGCCAGCAGCGTACCGGCCGCGCCGGTGGTGGAGATGATGTAGCCGGTGTTAAAAAACAGCCCGGTGCCGATGACGCCGCCCAGCGATAACATCACCAGATGGCGCACTTTCATGGTGCGTTTGAATTGATCCTGCGCGGGGGGGTGTTGTTCACTCATCACTTTTATCCGTATGGACGTCTAAACATCTATAGTGAAGAGTTTTATACGCGTCACAGCGGTGAATTGCAATGAATTGCCGGGGGTGGGATTGGGGAGATGGGTTCAGTGCCCCGTCGCGGCGGGGCCTGATGCGTTAGCCGAAAACGCTTTGTAGATAGCGTTCCAGCGCCATGCGGGAACTGAATCCGTGCGGGATGCCGTAATGTTCCTGAGAATCACCCGCCAGGTAGAGAGGGAATTGGGTGTAGTGATCGCAGGTCTTCATTTCAGAAGCCGGTTCAGCGAACGGCTGGCTCTTCTCTTTCAGTGTCGGATGAATCACCAGTGCCGTGCGCCCCATACGCGCTTCGCGATTCACATAAACATAGTTGTCACCACGGCGATAACCATAAGCCCGTGGGGTGATCTCATCCACTTCGAAACCCGCTTTTTCCAGTACGCGCGCTACCTCATCTGGTCGTAAATACATGCTCGATCCTCTCCTCTTTCAAAAGCTTCGCAACCTTACCTCAGCATGACAGAGTGGGCATTCGGAATTTTCCCTAAAGCCCATTCTCGCGTCTCGTTTATCGCAAGGTCGTCTACACTAAGTATTACGTTTTAAATCAAAGGGAGCCAAAAAATGTTTAATCGAACCGTAAAAAACGATGACATTGA
The DNA here is from genome assembly GCF_053474785.1 of Pantoea sp. PGP6. Lineage (NCBI taxonomy): Bacteria > Pseudomonadati > Pseudomonadota > Gammaproteobacteria > Enterobacterales > Erwiniaceae > Pantoea > Pantoea sp. PGP6. The sequence goes on along the minus strand of NZ_JBQBMA010000001.1, from coordinate 1,124,824 downwards.
TATCAATCAGGATGTTAACGAACTCGCTGATTCACTTGAAGCACTGCTGAAATCTTACGGCAGCGATGCTAAAGATGAAGTAGATTCCGCACGCAGCCAGGCAGAAGCGTTGTTGAAGCAGACGCGCGCACGACTGAACGGCGGCAGCAACCGTGTGGCTCAGGTTGCCCGTGACGCTGGCGCGCAGGTTGATACCTATGTGCATGACAAACCATGGCACGGTGTCGGCGTCGGTGCCGCCATTGGTCTGGTATTCGGCGTGCTGCTGGCTTCACGCCGCTAAGCGCACCGCCTCATATCATCCGAGCCTCGCCCCGTGCGGGGCTTTTTTATGTCCATTTTTTGAACGTTAAAATTTACAAATCAATTTCCTGCCCCTGAAGGCGCATCGCCACTGGCTTTGCCCCGCTGATGCAAATGCAAATCGCAAAACCCTATATCTGGTGGGCTTGACCCTGCAAAACACTACATCTAGTATTTAGCTCATCAGCACGACGCCCGATGTCCCATTGAACGAAGCCCGCCACCTGCGGTGCCTGCTTCGTTTCCCGGCATCCGCTCCGCATACAGAGGGAAATACGAATCATGCGCATTATTATTTACACTAAAGATAATTGTGTCCAGTGCAACGCTACCAAAAACGCGCTGGATCGGCAGGGTATTGCCTATCAGCTGATCAACCTGGACAGCCAGCCAGAGGCGATCGACAACCTGAAATCACTGGGGTACCGCCAGGTGCCGGTGGTGATGGCGGATGACGATCACTGGAGCGGCTTCCGTCCGGACAAAATCGCCTCGCTGCGCCAGCTCGCCGCTGTCGGAGGGTAAAGCGATGTTCCCACTGGTCTATTTTTCCAGCCAGTCGGAAAACACCCACCGGTTCATCCTGCGCCTGGGCTTACCGGCCCGGCGCATCCCGCTCGATGCTAAACAGTCACTGCACACCGACCAGCCTTACATTCTGGTGGTGCCGAGCTATGGCGGGGGCAGCAGTCGTGGCGCAGTGCCACGTCAGGTGATTCAGTTTCTTAATGATGAAGCTAACCGCCGCGGCATCCGTGGGGTGATCGCAGCCGGTAACCGTAACTTCGGTGCCGGTTACTGCCTGGCCGGCAGCATCATTGCAAAAAAATGTCAGGTTCCCTGTCTCTACCGCTTTGAGCTGATGGGAACGCCTGACGATATCGCGAAAGTTAAAGCGGGAGTAACCCAATTTTGGCAACAACAGATACCCTCAACACCGTGACGCTGGACTACCACGCGCTCAACGCCATGCTCAACCTGTACGACGCCGATGGCCGGATTCAGTTTGATAAGGATCGGGAAGCGACGCGTCAGTTCTTCCTGCAGCACGTGCAGCCCAATACCGTGCCTTTCGCCAGTAACGCCGAGCGGTTGCGCTATCTGGTGGCGGAGGGCTATTACGAAGCCGGGGTGCTGAATCAGTACCATTTTGACTTCCTGCTTGAACTGCATGCTGTGGCGGAAAATTGGGGCTTTGAATTCAAAACCTTTCTCGGTGCCTGGAAGTACTACACCAGCTACACGCTGAAAACCTTTGACGGCAAACGTTACCTCGAAAGCTTTGAGCAGCGGGCCTGTATGGTCGCGCTGACGCTGGCGCAGGGTGATGAAAGCCTGGCACGTTCACTGCTGGAAGAGATGCTCAGCGGCCGGTTCCAGCCTGCCACGCCGACCTTCCTTAACTGCGGTAAGCAGCAGCGCGGCGAACTGGTCTCCTGCTTCCTGCTGCGTATTGAAGACAATATGGAGTCGATTGGCCGCGCGGTGAACTCGGCGCTACAGCTGTCGAAGCGCGGCGGCGGCGTCGCTTTCCTGCTGTCGAACCTGCGCGAATCAGGCGCACCGATCAAACGCATCGAAAATCAGTCATCGGGAGTAATACCGGTGATGAAAATGCTGGAAGATGCCTTCTCCTACGCCAATCAGCTCGGTGCGCGTCAGGGCGCGGGCGCGGTGTGGCTCAACGCTCACCATCCCGATATTTTCCGTTTTCTCGACACCAAACGTGAAAATGCCGATGAGAAGATCCGCATTAAAACCCTGTCGCTTGGCGTGGTGATCCCCGATATCACCTTCCAGCTGGCGAAAGAGAACAAGCCAATGGCGCTGTTCTCACCCTATGACGTGGAGCGTATCTACGGTCAGGCGTTTGGCGACATTAGCATCAGCGAAAAATATGACGAGATGCTGGCGGATGAGCGCATCCGTAAAACCTATATTCAGCCGCGCGACTTCTTCCAGACGCTGGCCGAAATCCAGTTCGAGTCGGGCTACCCTTACATCATGTTTGAAGACAGCGTGAACCGCAGTAACCCGATCGCCGGCCGCATCAATATGAGTAACTTGTGCTCCGAAATCCTGCAGGTAAACAGCGCCAGTGAGTATTTTGACGACCTCAGCTATCGCCGGATCGGCAAAGATATCTCCTGTAACCTCGGTTCGCTGAATATTGCCCACGCCATGGATTCGCGTGACCTGGCCCGCACTGTCGATGTGGCGGTCCGCGCCCTCACCGCCGTCTCCATGATGAGCGAGATCGGCTCGGTGCCGTCAGTGGCTGAAGGTAACCGCCGCTCACATGCGATTGGCCTCGGCCAGATGAACCTGCACGGCTATCTGGCGCGCGAAGGCATGGCCTACGGTTCACCGGAAGCGCTGGACTTCACCAATCTCTACTTCTATTGCATCACCTACTATGCGTTGCGCACCTCTAACCAGCTGGCGCGGGAACGGCAGCAGCGCTTTGACGGTTTTGCTGATTCGCAGTACGCCAGCGGCCGCTACTTCGATAAATACGTTCAGCAGGCATGGCGTCCGCGCACCGAACGGGTAGCGCAACTGTTTGCTGATGCCGGTATTACGCTGCCGACCCAGGCGGACTGGCAGGCGCTGCGTGAGGCGGTAATGCAGCACGGTCTGTTTAATCAGAACCTGCAGGCGATTCCGCCGACCGGTTCGATCTCGTACATCAACCATGCCACCTCCAGCATTCATCCGATCGTGTCACGCATTGAGATCCGTAAAGAGGGTAAAACCGGTCGCGTCTATTATCCCGCGCCGTTTATGACCAATGACAATCTCGATCTCTATCAGGATGCGTATCAGATTGGGCCGGAAGCGATTATTGATACCTACGCCGAAGCCACGCAGCACGTCGATCAGGGCCTGTCGCTGACGCTGTTCTTCCGCGATGACGTCACCACCCGTGACATCAACAAAGCGCAGATTTACGCGTGGAAAAAAGGCATCAAAACACTCTATTACATCCGACTGCGCCAGATGGCGCTACAAGGCACAGAGGTTCAGGGCTGCGTCTCCTGCGCGCTGTGATAAAAACTATGCAACTAAAACAAATTCAAGCGATTAACTGGAACCGGATTCAGGATGATAAAGATCTTGAGGTCTGGAACCGCCTGACCAGCAACTTCTGGCTACCGGAAAAGGTGCCGCTCTCCAACGATCTGCCCGCCTGGCAGACGCTGGATGCTCAGCAACAGCAACTGACTATCCGGGTTTTCACCGGCCTGACGTTGCTCGATACCATTCAGAATGTGATTGGTGCGCCGGGCCTGATGGATGATGCGCTGACGCCACACGAAGAGGCGGTGCTGTCGAACATCAGCTTTATGGAGGCGGTCCATGCCCGCTCCTACAGTTCGATCTTCTCGACGCTGTGTAACACGCAGGATGTCGATGCGGCCTATCAGTGGAGCGAAGAGAATGCGCCGCTGCAAAATAAAGCGCGCATCATTCTTGAGCATTACCGGGCCGACGACCCGCTGAAGAAGAAGATCGCCAGCGTGTTCCTGGAGTCGTTCCTGTTCTACTCCGGCTTCTGGCTGCCGATGTACTGGTCAAGCCGCGGTAAGCTGACCAACACTGCCGATCTGATCCGTCTGATTATTCGTGATGAGGCGGTACACGGTTATTACATCGGTTATAAGTTCCAGAAAGCGCTGGAAACGGCGGATGATCTGCGCCGCGAAGAGCTGCAACAGTTCGCTTACGATCTGCTGCTGGCGCTGTATGAGAACGAAGTCGCCTACACCGAAGCGCTGTACGCCGATGTCGGCTGGGTTGAAGAGGTGAAAACCTTCTTACACTACAACGCCAATAAAGCCCTGATGAATCTGGGTTATGAGGCGCTGTTCCCGGCCGAGCTGACGGCGGTGAATCCGGCCATTCTGTCGGCGCTCTCGCCGAACGCTGACGAAAACCACGATTTCTTCTCCGGTTCCGGCTCCTCCTATGTGATGGGAAAAGCGGTCGAAACCGAAGACGAAGACTGGAACTTCTGATCCCTGCCGGGCGCTGCCACGCTGCGCCCGGTACTGCCGGTTTCATCTCCCTGCCCAGCCCGCCCGCCGCGGCTTCCCCCCACGAATTCAGCCCCTGCCGCCTCACCGGAATTGGCCTTTTTCGCCAGCACCGGTATTGTCATAATATCTCTCTTCCAGCGGCGATTATTCTGCTAAAAAATGTCGATGACTGAGACGATTATTTTCCGCTATCGGTCGTCTTTATTCTGGCAATATTTGCCGTTTGCGAATGTCATTTTCCCGCCTTTAGCGCGGCAATCCGGCCAGAATGCCAATAATTTCGTTTTCAATTCATAAAAAATTAATCTGCGCTGATCCCTTGTGAGCACTGGCGATAATCGGCATTGACCGGCCTGACAGCGCGCCAATATCGGCCTGCAGGGTTGTCAGATGATCTCAGTGTGCTACGGTATGGCCTGCTCAAATTTCAGTGGGACAGACAGATTAATATTAAATATTACAACCAGGATTTAATTACTGCATGGCAATTAAACTCGAAGTAAAAAATCTCTATAAGATATTTGGCGATAATCCGGACCGCGCATTTAAATTTATTGAAAAGGGGGCAACCAAAGATGTGATCCTTGAGAAGACCGGTCTCTCTCTCGGGGTTAAGAACGCCAGTCTGGCCATTGAAGAAGGCGAGATATTCGTCATCATGGGGTTATCCGGTTCAGGAAAATCGACCATGGTTCGCCTTCTCAATCGTCTGATAGAGCCGACACGCGGCCAGGTGATCATTGACGGTGTCGATATTGCAAAAATATCCGACAGCGAACTGCGCGAGGTGCGCAGAAATAAAATCAGCATGGTATTCCAGTCATTTGCTTTGATGCCGCACATGAATGTACTAAATAATAGTGCATTCGGCATGGAATTAGCCGGAGTACCGCTGGCGGAACGGCAGGAAAAAGCATTAGACGCGTTACGTCAGGTCGGGCTGGAGAATTATGCCCACGCCTACCCGGATGAACTTTCCGGCGGCATGCGTCAGCGCGTCGGATTAGCCCGCGCGCTGGCGATTAATCCCGATATATTATTAATGGATGAAGCCTTCTCTGCGCTGGATCCGTTGATTCGTACCGAGATGCAGGATGAGCTGGTCAATTTACAGGCCCGGCATCAGCGTACCATCGTCTTTATTTCCCACGATCTGGATGAAGCGATGCGTATTGGCGATCGAATTGCCATTATGCAGGGCGGCGAAGTGGTCCAGGTCGGTACCCCGGATGAAATCCTGAATAATCCGGCCAATGACTATGTGCGCACCTTCTTCCGCGGAGTGGATATCAGTCACGTCTTCAGCGCCAAAGATATTGCCCGTCGCAGCGCCGGCGCGCTAATCCGTAAGGCTGCCGGTTTCGGTCCACGCTCCGCCATCAAACTGCTGCAGGATGAAGATCGCGATTACGGCTACGTGCTGGAAAAGCAGAAATTCATCGGCGTCGTCTCCACCGATTCGCTGAAAGCCGCGCTGGCAGCCGGCGAAGGGATAGACAGCGCGCTGCTCGACGCACCGGCTGCGGTCCCCGCCGATACCTCACTGAACGATTTGCTCTCTCACGTTGCCCAGGCCCCCTGCGCGGTGCCGGTGGTGGGTGAGGATAATCAGTACGTCGGTATCATTTCCAAAAGCACGCTGTTGCGCGCATTAGATCGTGAAGGAGCCCAGCCATGAGTCAGGACACCAGCAATCCGTGGGAAAGCGGCAGCGCCACCACCACCAGCAGCCAGGCCGCGCCAGCCAACAGCAGCAGCACCGATGCCTGGGGTACGCCGGATGGCAGCGCAACACCGGATGCTGCCAGCAGTGACTGGCTGCACAGCGCACCGGCGGCCCAGCCTGAACACTTCAATATTCTGGACCCGTTTCACAAAACCTGGATTCCGCTCGATCACTGGGTCACTGACGGTATCGACTGGGTGGTAAATCATTTCCGTCCGCTGTTCCAGGGTATTCGGGTGCCGGTCGATTACATTCTCAGTGCCTTTCAGCAACTGCTGCTGGGCATGCCCGCGCCGGTTGCCATTCTGGTCTTCGCGCTGATCGCCTGGCAGATCGCCAGCCCGGCGATGGGAATTGCCACGCTGATTTCGCTGGTGCTGATTGGCGCGATTGGTGCCTGGTCGCAGGCGATGGTGACGCTGGCGCTGGTCCTTACCGCGCTGCTGTTCTGTATTCTGATCGGTCTGCCGCTGGGGATCTGGCTGGCCCGCAGTCAGCGCGCCGCGCGTATTATCCGGCCGCTGCTGGATGCGATGCAGACCACGCCCGCCTTCGTCTATCTGGTGCCGATCGTGATGCTGTTTGGTATCGGCAACGTGCCTGGCGTAGTGGTGACGATTATCTTCGCCCTGCCGCCGATTGTTCGTCTGACCATTCTTGGGATTAAGCAGGTGCCCGCTGACCTGATCGAAGCGAGCGAATCGTTCGGTGCCAGTCCGCGCCAGCTGCTGTTTAAAGTGCAGTTGCCGCTGGCGATGCCGACCATTATGGCTGGCGTTAACCAGACGCTGATGCTGGCGCTGTCGATGGTGGTCATTGCCTCGATGATTGCCGTCGGCGGACTCGGCCAGATGGTACTGCGCGGCATTGGCCGTCTCGATATGGGACTGGCAACGGTCGGCGGCGTCGGCATCGTGATCCTCGCCATCATTCTCGACCGTCTGACCCAATCCTTTGGTCGCGATAACCGCAGCCGTGGCAACCGTCACTGGTACCACAGCGGCCCGATTGGTCTGATCCTCTCCCCGTTTCGTAAGAAATGAGTTTTCGGGCGGCACCCGCGTGTCGCCCGCTCCGCTACAATCGAAAAAATAAGGAATTACTATGCGCAAGACAGCTCCTCTGCTGGCCGCCGTGTTAGCCACCTTTGCCGTTTCACAGGTTTCTGCAGCCGCTCTGCCCGGCAAAGGGATTACGGTGAAACCGATTCAGAGCACCATTTCTGAAGAGACTTTTCAGACCCTGATTGTCAGCCGGGCGCTGGAAAAGCTCGGTTATCAGGTCGAAAAACCGAGTGAAGTGGATTACAACGTTGGCTACACCACGATAGCGGCCGGCGATGCGACCTTTATTGCCACTAACTGGCAGCCGCTGCACGATGATATGTATAAAGCCGCCGGCGGTGATGCGAAGTTCTACCGTCAGGGCACATTCGTCACCGGCGCCGCCCAGGGCTACCTGATCGACAAAAAAACCGCCGATCAGTATCACATCACCAATATTGAGCAGTTAAAGGATCCTAAAATCGCCGCGCTGTTTGATACCAACGGTGACGGCAAAGCGGACCTGACCGGTTGTACCCCAGGCTGGGGCTGTGAAGCGGTGATTAATCATCAGATCGAGGCGTTTGGCCTGAGCAAAACCGTTGAACACAATCAGGGCAACTATTCCGCCATGATTGCTGACACCATTACCCGCTTTAAGCAGGCTAAACCTATCCTCTATTACACCTGGACGCCTTACTGGGTCAGCGATGTGATGAAGCCGGGCCGCGATGTCACCTGGCTGCAGGTGCCGTTCTCCTCAATGCCGGGCGAGCAGAAAAATGTCGATACCAAACTGCCTAACGGCGCGAACTACGGCTTCCCGGTGAATACCATGCACATTGTGGCCAACAAAGCCTGGGCTGAGAAAAACCCGGCGGCGGCCAGACTGTTCGCTGAAATGAAACTGCCGCTGGCAGATATCAATGCTGAAAACGCCGCGATGCATGCCGGCCAGTCGTCAGAAGAGGCGATCAATGGTCACGTCGACGGCTGGATTAAAGCACACCAGGCCGAATTTGATAAATGGGTCAGTGACGCCCAGGCTGCTGCGCAGTAAGTTCTGTCGTTTCCTGCCGGGCGGATCTTTTCCGCCCTTTTTTGTATCTGTTAAACACACTGGTATGGCCTGTTAATAAAGATGCGTGTGAAATAGTTTTTTGAGTTATTATTAACCTCTTATGATTATTAGCTGCCGTTGTTGTTTATGAATGCATCCCGTCAGGGTCTGACGCCTGCTTTAGTATTGTTGATGTCGGTAGCCACCGGGCTGTCCGTTGCCAGCAATTACTACGTTCAGCCCTTGCTCAGTACCATTGCTCACCAGTTCGATCTCTCAGTCAGCCTCGCCGGTTTTATCGTTACCACCGCGCAACTGGGCTATGCCTGTGGATTACTGCTGCTGGTGCCGCTCGGTGACCGATTCGAACGACGCAACCTGATCGTGACCATGATCCTGCTGGCTGCGGCGGGTATGGTCATTATCGCCCTCTCCCGCTCTTTCCTGTTTTTGCTGCTCGGTACGCTGATGACCGGTCTGTTCTCGGTGGCGGCGCAAATACTGGTGCCGCTGGCAGCAACGCTGGCTGAGCCGGAGCGGCGCGGCAAAATTGTCGGCACGGTAATGAGCGGGCTGCTGCTGGGTATTTTGCTGGCGCGCACCGTCTCTGGCGGGCTGGCGCAACTTGGCGGCTGGCGTACGGTCTACTGGACCGCCAGCCTGTTAATGGCCGTGATGGCGCTGGCGTTGTGGCGCTTCCTGCCGCGCGTCAGCGTGTCGGTAACGATGAGTTACCGTCAGCTGCTGGCGTCGATTTTCAGGCTCTACGCCGGCAATCGGGTGATCCGTACCCGCGCCTGGACCGGCTGCCTCTCGTTTGCCAACTTCAGCCTGCTCTGGACCTCGATGGCCTTTTTGCTTTCAGCCGCGCCTTATCACTTTTCAGAGGGCGAAATTGGTCTGCTGGGACTGGTGGGTGCCGCCGGCGCGCTGGCAGCACGTCAGGCGGGTTCGCTGGCAGATAAAGGTAAAGCGAAGCTCACTACCCGCGTCGGTTTGCTGATTATGCTGCTGTCGTGGATCGCGATTGCCCTCGGTGCCCACTCTCTTGCGGCCCTGATCGTCGGCATTCTGCTGCTGGATCTGGCGGTGCAGGCGGTACATATCACCAATCAAAGTGTGATTTATGCCCAGATGCCGGACGCGCGTAACCGCCTTAATGCCGGTTACATGACCAGCTATTTTATTGGCGGCGCAGCGGGTTCGCTGCTTTCCGCCACCGCCTACCATCTGTCCGGCTGGTACGGCGTATGTAGCGCAGGCGCTGTCCTGACGCTGATTAACTTGTTGATTTGGTTTAACGGACAGCAGTATGAGCAAGCGAAAATGAGCTGAAGCGCAGGCCGGACAGCTGATTGAGTCTGGTCACATATGGTTAGGTTTGTTATGGTTAGTGATAAACCTATTCACTTCAGTTATTTTTCCTCGCGAAATTATTAAATTCGACACCTTTTCTTGATCACGTCCCGGCGCATTCGCTGTCGCCGGGCGTACGGGTTTTTTAACCCAGGGCCACGGATTGGCCTGGAATCGCCAGATGGTGGCAGCGTGACCGTAGCCCTACTCACCTGCCGAAAATGTGACTACGCTTAATCTGTCACCATAGTTATTATACAAGTTGCAATTAGTGAGGTTTTTTTAATGGAAAGTTCGTTTACTCCCATTGAGCAGATGCTAAACATCCGTGCCAATCGCCATAAGGATTTTCCGTTACAGGAAATTATCCTGACGCGTCTCTGTATGCACATGCAGGGTAAACTGCTGGACAACCGCAACAAGATGCTGAAGGCACAGGGAATCAACGAAACCCTGTTCATGGCATTGATTACGCTGGATGCACAGGAGAACCAGAGTATTCAGCCGTCAGAGCTGAGCTCCGCCCTGGGGTCATCACGTACCAACGCGACACGGATTGCTGATGAGCTGGAAAAACGCGGCTGGATCGAGCGTCGTGAAAGCGATCATGACCGCCGCTGTCTGCACCTGCACCTGACCGAAAAAGGCAATGAGTTCTTACGTCAGCTGCTGCCGCCTCAGCACCAGAGCCTGCAATATCTCTGGTCGTCACTGTCGGTCGATGAGAAGTCCCAGCTGGAAGGTATCACCCGTAAGTTACTTAACCGCCTCGATAAAATGGACGAAGATCAGTTGATCGCCTCGCTGTCCCGCTAATAGCAAGAAGTGCGACACAATCACCTGTCGAAACCGTTATTTTAATTTCCTTTTTTATCCGGCCAGCGCTCAGTCGCTGGCTTTTTCGACTCGGGCACTTGCGGGAATGGATTGCTGCATCCCGACTAAATGGAAAACGTGGAGAAAGACATGAGTGCAACGGCAGAAGCACAAAGCCCGCAACCGTCAGCTAACAAAAAGAAGAAGCGCAAAGGTGTGCTCATCGTGCTGGCGCTGATCTTTGTGCTGATTGGGATTGCCTGGGGCGTCTACTGGTTCCTGGTGCTGCGCCATTTTCAGGAGACCGATGACGCTTACGTTGCAGGTAACCAGGTTCAGGTGATGGCACAGGTTTCCGGTAGCGTGAACAAAGTCTGGTTTGAAGATACCGACTTCGTTAAAAAAGGCGATGTGCTGGTTTCGCTGGATAAAACCGATGCGGAACAGGCGTTTGAAAAAGCACAGACCGCACTGGCCACCAGCGTACGTCAGACGCATCAGCTGATGATTAACGCGAAGCAGTATCAGGCCACTATCACCTTACGTCAGACGGCGCTGGCTCAGGCAGAAGCGGATCTGAAGCGCCGTGAGCCGCTGGGTGCCTCGAATCTGATTGGCCGTGAAGAGTTACAGCACGCCCGTGATGCCGTGGCTTCTGCCAAAGCTGAGCTGGACGTGGCGGTACAGCAATACAACGCCAATCAGGCGATGATCCTCAATACCTCGCTGGAGAACCAGCCAGCGGTTAAACAGAGCGCCGCTGAACTGCGTGACGCCTGGCTGGCGCTGCAGCGTACTGAGATCCGCAGCCCGATGGACGGTTTTGTCTCACGTCGTAGCGTGCAGGTAGGTTCGCAAATCTCCACCAGCACACCGCTGCTGGCGGTGGTGCCGGCGACCAATCTGTGGATCGACGCCAACTTTAAAGAGACCCAGCTGGCGGGCGTGCGCATCGGCCAACCGGCCACGGTGGTGGCTGATATCTACGGCGACGACGTGGTTTATCATGGCAAAGTGGTCGGGTTAGATATGGGCACCGGCAGCGCGTTCTCGCTGCTGCCAGCCCAGAACGCCACCGGTAACTGGATCAAAGTGGTTCAGCGTCTGCCGGTTCGTATCGAGCTTAACCCGCAGGATATCGAGAAGCATCCGCTGCGTATTGGTCTGTCGACGCTGGTGAAAATCGATACCACCAGCACAGAGGGCAGCACCCTGGCGACCAGCGTGCGTCAGCAGGCGGCTTACAGCAGCAATGCGCTGGCGATTGACCTTGCACCGGTCAATCAGCTGATCACCGATATCGTCCGCGCCAACGCCGGATGATGACGCGGAGGCTGTAATGGCACAAAAACCGCTTGAAGGGATGCCGCTGGTCTTAATGACCATTGCGCTGTCGCTGGCGACGTTCATGCAGGTCCTGGACTCGACCATCGCCAACGTGGCCATCCCCACTATCGCCGGTAACCTCGGTGCCTCGAACTCGCAGGGCACCTGGGTAATCACCTCGTTTGGCGTCGCCAACGCCATTTCGATTCCGATTACCGGCTGGCTGGCAAAACGCATCGGTGAAGTGAAGTTGTTCACCTGGGCTACCATTCTGTTTGCCATCGCCTCGTGGGCGTGCGGCATGTCAGACAGCCTTGAGATGCTGATTTTCTTCCGCGTGCTGCAGGGGATCGTTGCCGGTCCGCTGATCCCGCTGTCGCAAAGTCTGCTGCTGAGCAACTATCCTCCGGCCAAACGCAGTATCGCTCTGTCGCTATGGGCGATGACGGTGATTGTGGCCCCGATCTGCGGCCCGATACTCGGCGGCTGGATCAGTGATAACTATCACTGGGGCTGGATCTTCTTCATCAACGTGCCGATTGGCGCGGTGGTGGTGATGCTGACGCTGCAAACCCTGCGTGGCCGGGAAACCAAAACTGAAATCCGTCCGATCGATATGGTCGGACTGGTGTTGCTGGTGGTCGGGATTGGCTGCCTGCAGGTGATGCTGGACCGCGGTAAGGAGCTGGACTGGTTCAGTTCCACCGAGATCATCGTTCTGGCGGTGGTGGCAGTGATTGCACTGGCGGTGCTGCTGGTGTGGGAGCTGACCGACGACCACCCGATTGTCGATCTGTCGCTGTTTAAGTCGCGAAACTTCACCATCGGCTGCTTATCGATCAGTCTGGCTTACATGCTCTACTTCGGCTCGATCGTGCTGTTGCCGCAGCTGCTGCAGGAGGTCTACGGCTACACCGCGACCTGGGCCGGACTGGCCTCGGCACCGGTGGGGATTTTGCCGGTGATCCTGTCGCCAATTATTGGTCGTTTCGCCCATAAACTCGATATGCGGCGGCTGGTCACCTTCAGCTTCATTATGTATGCCGTCTGCTTCTACTGGCGCGCTTACACCTTTGAACCGGGGATGGATTTTGGTGCATCGGCCTGGCCGCAGTTTATTCAGGGCTTTGCGGTGGCCTGCTTCTTTATGCCACTGACCACCATTACGCTGTCAGGCTTAGCACCGGAGCGACTGGCGGCGGCGTCCAGCCTGTCTAACTTTGTCCGTACGCTGGCCGGCTCGATTGGTACCTCGATCACCACGACCATGTGGACCGATCGCGAGTCGATGCATCATAGTTATCTGGCCGAGTCGATTACGCCGTACAACGTTAATTCACAACAGATGTACAGCCAGCTGGAAAGTATGGGAATGACGCAGCAGCAGGCGTCAGCATATATCGCCCAGCAGATAACCAATCAGGGACTGATTATCTCGGCAAATGAGATTTTCTGGGCGTCGGCGGGGGTGTTCCTGATCCTGCTGATACTGATTTGGTTTGCCCGTCCGCCGTTTGGTGCTGGCGGCGGTGGCGGTGGCGCGCACTAATCTCAGACAGCAAAACGGGCCTTTCGGCCCGTTTTTTTTATGCGTTCTGACGCCACCATTCGGCGAGCAGCACGCCGGTCGCTACCGAAACGTTGAGGCTTTCAACGTTGCCGGTACCGCCAATCGACACGCTGATGTCACCCTGCTGGAAGGCGCTGTCAGACAGACCTTCACGTTCCTGGCCCAGCACCAGCACCATTTTGGCCGGCAGTTCCGCTTTCGCCAGCGGCGTACCCTGATGGCTGGAGGTCGTCACGATGGTGTAACCGGCTTTACGGAACGCTTCCAGACCTTCACTGAAGGTCGCGCCGCTGATGGCCTGCACGTGTTCCGCGCCGCCTTCAGCAGTACGCACCGCTGCACCTGACTCCAGCAGTGAGGCATCGTTGACCAGCAGACCTTTCACGCCGAAATGCGCGCAGCTACGCATGATCGCGCCGAGGTTGTGCGGGTTGCTGACATCTTCCAGCGCCAGCACGCAATCTTTGGCGCTCGCCTGGCTCAGCCATTCTGACACGGCCATACCCATGCGCTTTTTGATCAGGAAGCAGACGCCGCCATGATGCTCAGTGCCGGAGGCTTTGGTGATCTCCGCATCTTCGACCACGTGGTAAGCTTTGCGGTTCGCCGCCAGCCAGCGCAGCGCTTCGCGGAAACGCGGTGTCACTTCCTGAATAAACCAGGCGCGCACAATCGCTTCCGGACGGCTCTGGAACAGTGCCTGACAGGCGTTCTCGCCATAGACGCGCGTCTCTTCCATACGCTGACGACGGATCTGCTCGGGATCGACAAAGCTCTTACCGCTGATGCCACCGTGATCGGGCTTATCACTTTCGGTCGCAGCAGGACGCTCTGACGGGGCACGAGAAACGGTACGCCACGGCGAGTCGCTGTTGCTGAAAGCGCCGCGATTATCCTCTGCGCGCTCGTTGCGGCGGCCTGCACCTTCACCGCTACGGCGTGGCGCACCACGGCCGCCCTCATCGCGACGGGCAGAACCGCTGCGGGCACCGTTATCACTACGACGGCCAGCAGAGCGTCCGCCCTCTTCATTACGTTCAGTGCGGGGGCCAGAAGAACGACGATTATCATCCTGACGGGCAGCGGGACGGCCACCTTTGCCGGTACGAGGATTTGGCGCACCCGCGCTCTTATCATCTTCGCCACGCACGTACATCACTTTGACCTTGCCGCTTTTGCCTTTAAATTCGTCGTTCATATGTTCCTCCTGCATTGAGAGCGCGCAGATTACCTGATGTGCTGGCGCTTAGCTATCAACTATTGAACCTATAGAGCGATCCAGATTGAGAGGGCATTCGCCCCCTTTCATAATGGACAATATTACCAGACTGACACATTCCAATATCAGAGGTTTCTATGAATACGGTATGCGCTTCCTGCCAGGCAACCAATCGCGTTCCGGAAGAACGGCTTGCCGAAGGCGCAAAATGTGGTCGCTGTGGAAATGGATTATTTGATGGCGAAGTGGTGAGCGCGACCGCGACCACCTTAGACAAGTTTCTGCAGGATGATTTGCCGGTGGTCGTCGACTTCTGGGCGCCGTGGTGTGGTCCCTGCGTCAACTTTGCGCCGGTATTTAAAGAGGTTGCTAGCGAACGCAGCGGTAAGGTGCGCTTTATTAAAGTGAATACCGAGGCCGAACCGGCACTCAGCAGCCGTTTTCGCATTCGCAGCATCCCGACCATTATGCTGTTTAAGAACGGTGAGATGGTTGACATGCTGAATGGCGCGATGCCCAAAGCGCCGTTCAACGAGTGGCTGGACGAGTCACTGTAATCCGCTAAGGCCAGCTCTGCTGGCCTTTTCCTTTTCGGCGGCGCTTCGATTACACTGTGGTTTTTCCTGCCCTGAATACTCATGTCTGATAATGCTGTTTTGCGCTTGCGCACCCAACGCCTCGCCCGTGCCACCCGCCCTTTCCTTGCGCGCGGCAATCGCGTGTTACGCTGCCAGGGCTGTCTGCTGCCTGAGAAGAACTGTCTGTGCAGTGATATCGTGCCGCAAACGGCGCGCAGCCGCTTTTGCCTGGTAATGTTTGATACCGAGCCGATGAAGCCGAGTAATACCGGCCGCCTGATTGCCGATATCCTGCCCGATACCCAGGCGTTTGGCTGGTCGCGCACCGAGCCGGATCCGCTGCTGCTCGACGCGGTACGCAATCCTGATTACCAGCCGCTGGTGGTGTTCCCGGCCGCCTATGCCGACGCCGATCGCGAAGTGCTGACCGCGCCGCCTTTGAGCGGTAAACCGCCGCTGTTTATCATGCTGGACGGCACCTGGACCGAAGCGCGCAAAATGTTCCGCAAAAGTCCGTGGCTCGACGCCTTACCGGTGATGTCGCTGACGGTCACCGCCCCGTCGCGCTATACGCTGCGCGAGGCGCACGGCGTTGGCCAGCACTGTACCGCTGAAGTGGCGGCGGCACTGCTGGAGCAGGCGGGCGATAGTCAGGCAGCTCAGGCTTTATCGCGCCATTTTGAACAGTTCCGCGCCGCCTATCTGGCGGGCAAGCCGCATCACGCACCCTCCACGTAAGCGATGCAGTCAGTCAGCGGGCCGATCGGTTAATCGATCCCTCATAGTGATCCTGATGCTCAGCCTGCGATCTGCCCGAAAGCACTGACGGGAAAAAGCGTTTACAATCACGCAAATCCCGATCTCTGGAGGGCGAGATGAGCCAACGCGGACTGGAAGCGCTGTTAAGACCCAAATCCATTGCGGTAATCGGCGCCTCGGTAACGCCGGGACGTGCCGGTTACTTTATGATGCGCAATCTGCTGGCCGGTGGTTTTAGCGGCCCGGTATTGCCGGTGACGCCGAAATACAAAGCCGTCAGCGGCGTGCTGGCCTGGCCTGATATCGACAGTTTGCCGTTCGCGCCGGACCTGGCCATTATCTGCACCCATTCAAAACGTAATCTGACACTGCTGCAACAACTGGGTGAAAAAGGCTGCAAAGCCTGCATTATTCTCTCCGCCCCCGCCAGCCAGCGGGAAGAACTGCAGGCCTGCGCCAGCCAGTGGCAGATCCGTCTGCTGGGGCCGAACAGCCTTGGGCTGCTGGCACCGTGGCAGGGATTAAACGCCAGCTTCTCGCCGGTACCGATTGCCAAAGGCCGCATTGCCTTCATTTCACAATCCGCCGCCGTCTCCAATACCATTCTTGACTGGGCGCAACAGCGTAACCTGGGCTTTTCCTGGTTTATCGCGCTGGGAGACAGTCTCGACACTGATGTCGATGACCTGCTCGACTTTCTGGCGCGCGACGGTAAAACCAGCGCGATCCTGCTCTATCTAGAACATCTCAGCGATGCCCGGCGCTTTGTTTCCGCCTCGCGTAGCGCGTCACGCAATAAACCGATCCTGGTGATCAAGAGCGGCCGCAGCCGTCAGGCGCAGGCGCTGCTCGGTAGCCACAGCGGGCTGGATGCGGCCTGGGACGCCGCCATTCAGCGTGCTGGCCTGCTGCGGGTGCAGGATACGCATGAACTGTTCTCCGCCGTCGAGTCGCTGAGCCACATGCGGCCGCTGCGTGGTGAGCGATTGATGATCATCAGTAACGGCGCTGCACCCGCCGCGCTGGCGCTGGATGAACTGTATGCGCGTAACGGTAAACTGGCCCAGCTCAGCGATGAGATGCGTCAACAGCTGGAAACCCTGCTGCCAGCCGGTGCTGGTCACGGCAACCCACTGGATTTGAAGGATGACGCCACGCCGGACCGTTACGTGGCCTGCGTGGAGTGCCTGCTCGACAGTCATGAGCTTGATGCGCTGATGATTATTCATGCGCCGAGCGCGGTGGCACCTGCCACTGAAACCGCCGAGCGTCTGATTGCCGCCATTGCTGCTCATCCGCGCGGTAAGCAAATCACCCTGCTGACTAACTGGAGCGGCGAATTTTCCTCCCAGGCCGCGCGTCGTGCATTTACCCAGGCTGGGATCCCGACCTGGCGCACGCCCGAAGGCACCGTGACGGCATTTATGCATCAGGTCGAATATCGACGCAATCAGAAGCAACTGCGCGAAACGCCTGCCCTGCCGGCCAGCCTGACCCAGGACAGCGCCCATGCCCACCAGCTGTTATCGCAGGCGCTCGACCGCGGCATTACGGCGCTGGATACCCACGAGGTCCAGCCGGTACTGCAGGCCTACGGGCTGGCAACGCTGCCAACCTGGATCGCCAGCGACAGTGCCGCAGCGGTCGCCATCGCCGATCAGATTGGTTATCCGGTGGCGCTGAAGCTGCGCTCGCCGGATATCGCCCATAAATCGGATGTGCAGGGTGTGATGCTTTACCTGCGCAATGCCAGTGAGGTAGCACATGCGGCCGAAGCCATTTTTGATCGGGTCAGGCAGACGCTACCGCAGGCGCGGATTGAAGGCCTGCTGGTGCAAAGCATGGCGAACCGGGCTGGCGCTCAGGAACTGCGGGTGGTGGTGGAACAGGATGCGCTGTTTGGCCCGATCATTATGCTGGGCGAAGGCGGCGTCGAGTGGCAGGCCGATAAACAAGCCGCCGTTGCGCTGCCGCCGCTGAATATGACTCTGGCGCGCTATCTGGTGATTCAGGCAATCAAGAGCGGCAAAATACGCAGCCGCAGCGCCCTGAATCCGCTGGATATTGCCGGCCTCAGCCAGCTGCTGGTGCAGGTTTCCAACCTGGTGGTTGATTGCCCGGAGATTCAGCGGCTGGATATTCATCCGCTGCTGGCGGCGGGCAACGACTTTACGCTGCTGGATGTCACCCTGACGCTGGCACCGTTTCATGGCGATAACGAAGCGCGCCTGGCGATACGTCCCTACCCGCAACATCTGGAGGAGCAGGTTCAGCTCAAGGATGGGCAAACCTGCCTGTTCCGCCCTATCCTGCCCGAAGATGAACCGCTGCTACGTGACTTTATCAGCCAGGTAACCAAAGAAGATCTCTATTACCGTTACTTCAGTGAAATCAGCGAGTTTACGCATGAGGATCTCGCCAATATGACGCAAATCGATTACGACCGTGAGATGGCGATCGTGGCGGTACGTCAGCAGCAGGGACGGTCGGAAATCATTGGCGTGACGCGTGCCATCTCTGATGCTGACAATATTGACGCCGAGTTTTCCGTGCTGGTGCGCTCCGATCTCAAAGGCCTCGGCATGGGCCGACGCTTGCTGGAAAAGATGATCCGCTACACCCGGCATCACGGCTTGCAACAATTGAACGGTATCACTATGCCGCATAATCGCGGCATGATTACCCTGGCGCGCAAACTTAACTTTCATGTTGATATTCAACTGGATGACGGTATTGTCAGCCTCAAACTGTCGCTGCAGGATGCGCTAAGCTAACCTTGTAGAGAAAGGTAAAAAACGCCCGGATCGCGACAGTTGATGTTATTATTTGTCGTTATGACCCTGATTTGATGGCAAAAGGCCATGCAATGAACAGAGAAGAAGTGCACTGTGATGTTGTCTAAATTTAAACGTAATAAACACCAACAACACCTCGCACAGTTGCCGAAACTGTCACAATCCGTTGCGGATGTGTCGACGCTTTACTCGCCTGCTGAATTTCGTCAGACGCTGCTGGAGAAAATCGCGGCAGCGCAGTCCCGTATTTGCATCGCTGCACTTTACCTGGAAAACGACGATGCAGGTCGGGCGGTGATGAACGCCCTGTATGCGGCAAAACAGGCGCGGCCAGCGCTGGATATCTCTATCCTGGTCGACTGGCACCGGGCGCAGCGTGGGCGAATTGGCGCGGCACGCGGCCTGACCAATGCCGACTGGTATTGTGATCTGGCAACCCAACACGCTGATATTGCCATCCCGGTGTATGGCATTCCGGTCAATACCCGGGAAGCGCTGGGCGTGCTGCACCTGAAAGGTTTCATCATTGATGACGAACTGATCTACAGCGGCGCCAGCATCAATGATGTTTATCTGCATCAGCATGATAAATATCGTTATGACCGCTACCAGATTATCCGCAACCCGCAGCTGGCTGACACCATGTACGCGTGGATTAACCTCAACCTGAAGCAGGCTGAGGCCGTCAACCGGCTCGATTTTGCCGAGCGCCCTTCCAGTCCGGAAATCAAAAATGAAACGCGTCAGTTTCGTCAGGATTTGCGCGGCTTCAATTATCAGTTTGAGGGCAATGCCAGTAATGAAGAGCTGGCGGTGACGCCGCTGGTCGGCCTGGGCAAGCATAGCCTGCTCAATAAGACTATCTTCCACCTGATGCCCTGCGCCGAACAGAAACTGACTATCTGTACGCCTTACTTCAACCTGCCGGCCTTACTGGTGCGTAACATTATTCATCTGCTGCGGCAGGGTAAGCAGGTCGAGATCATCGTCGGCGACAAGACCGCCAACGACTTCTATATCGCGCCGGATCAGCCGTTTAAAATTATTGGCGCGCTGCCCTATCTGTATGAGATTAACCTGCGTCGCTTCCTGAGCCGGCTACAGTATTACGTCACCAACGATCAGCTGGTGGTGCGGTTATGGAAAGATGGTGATAACAGCTATCACCTGAAAGGTATGTGGGTGGATGACGAATGGCAGCTGATTACCGGCAATAATCTCAATCCGCGCGCCTGGCGGCTCGATCTGGAAAATGCGGTGTTGATCCACGATCCGCTGCAACAGCTGGCCGATCAACGCGAAAAAGAGCTGACGCTGATTCGCCAGCACACCACAGTGGTGAAGCATTTCCGCGAGCTGGAGAGCATTGCCGATTACCCGGCTAAAGTCCGTAAATTGATACGTCGTCTGCGCCGGATTCGAATCGACCGGTTAATCAGCCGTATTCTTTAATCGTCGCCGCCGACGAGGCATCCGCTATGCGAATTTTGCTGTTTGCAGTGCTGTTGTGTAGTGGATGTGCTCATATGGCAGAGGATCGGTGGACCGGGCGGGATAAAGCACAGCACTTCGTTGCCTCTGCTGTCCTGGCCGCAGCAGGAACAGAATACGGTCAGCGTCAGCATCTCTCTACCCGTCAAGGTCATACGCTGGGGATCATATTTTCGCTCAGTCTCGGGGCGGGAAAAGAGTGGTATGACAGCCGCCCGTCAGGGAGCGGCTGGAGCTGGAAAGATTTTGCCTGGGATGCCGCCGGTACCGCCAGCGGCATCGCCTTATGGAACCTTAGCCAGTAAGCCGGTTCAGCCAGTAGCGGTTACAGCCCAATCCCTTTTCCCCGCTTGTGCAGCAATAGCGACACCAAAAAGGCTACCGCGCCCATGGCTGAGACATACCAGAAGAAGGTGGTCTCAATCCCCTGCTGCTTCATCAGTAACGCCACATACTCCGCCGATCCGCCAAAGATGGCATTCGCCACCGCATAAGAGAGTCCTACACCTAATGCCCGCACCTGAGGAGGAAACATTTCTGCCTTCAAAATACCGCTGATGGCGGTGTAGAAACTGGTGATCAGCAGCGCCAGCATAATTAACAGGAACGCGACGCCTGGGCTCTGGACATTTTGCAGCAAGGTCAGAATGGGCACGGTACAGATAGCGGCACCGGCACCAAAAATCATCATTGAAGTGCGACGGCCAATTTTGTCAGACAGCGCACCAATAGCCGGCTGCAGCAACATGAAGACCAGCAGCGCACCGGTCATCAGGCCGCTGGCGGTCTTAGGATCCATTCCCGAGGTGTTGACCAGATACTTTTGCATATAGGTGGTAAAGGTATAGAAGCTCAGCGATCCGCCGGCGGTGAAGCCCAGCACCATCAGGAACGGACGGGTATGATTGCGTAACAGGCCTATCACGCTGCCCGCATCACGGTGCTGACGGCTGCTTTTGTCTGAGGTTTCTTCCAGTGAGCGACGTAACCACAGCGCCACTACGGCCAGCAATGCGCCGAGGAAGAATGGAATGCGCCAGCCCCAGCTGCGCAGCTCTGCATCGCTCAGCACAAACTGCAGCACCACTACCGTCAGCACCGCGGCCAGCTGACCGCCGATTAAGGTGACGTACTGGAATGAGGCGTAAAAACCTTTGCGTCCTTCCAGCGCCACTTCGCTCATGTAGGTTGCGCTGGTGCCATATTCACCGCCAACGGATAATCCCTGAAACATCCGCGCCAGCAGCAGAATGATCGGTGCCGCGATGCCAATGGCGTCATAGCCGGGTAAACAGGCGATCACCAGCGATCCAAAACACATCATGCACACTGAGATCAGCATGGAGCTTTTACGTCCGTGCTTATCACCGATGTAACCGAACAGCCAGCCGCCGATAGGACGCATCAGGAATCCGGCAGCAAAGACGCCGGCCGTCTGTAATAGCTGCGTGGTGGTATCGCCTTGTGGGAAGAAGATGTGGGCAAAATAGAGAGAAAAGAATGAGTAGACGTAGAAATCGAACCACTCGACCAGGTTACCCGATGACGCGCCAACGATAGCCCAGATGCGCTTTTTCGTATCGTCTGTCTGATCTTTATTATTTATGGGTGTCATGCCTTGCCTCTGTTCCTTGCTGATCAACAGCATTTAAAGAAGTGAGTAAAGCATTTAAGTCCACCGGAGGTAAAGGCGGTGTATTCTGAGATTATAAATGTGAGCCACATCGCTAATTGCTGCAAAATCAGCGGGTTGTTCAGAGCAGGACGTCCCGATTTTGCCTGAGTAAGGGGAAGTAAGAATGGCAGACGGGAATGAAAATCAGCGATCTCCAGACGTAAAAAAGCCCCGCACTTTCGTGCGGGGCTTCTTCACTCGTTTGATGCCTGGCAGTTCCCTACTCTCGCATGGGGAGACCCCACACTACCATCGGCGCTACGGCGTTTCACTTCTGAGTTCGGCATGGGGTCAGGTGGGACCACCGCGCTACAGCCGCCAGGCAAATCTTGGTGCACGAAACGAATCTTTTACGCCATGACCGCGTTGCCATCGCTCGGCCACACCGGTCACATACTTCAGTATGCTCCCGCTGACGTCCTCGCTCTGCGCCTTGTCACGCCGCAAAATCTTTCGTTTCCGCTAATTTTTATCCGGTACAGGCTGAAAATTGTGTCTCTCAAAAACGCCTCTGGCGTTGTAAGGTTAAGCCTCACGGGTCATTAGTACCGGTTAGCTCAACGCATCGCTGCGCTTACACATCCGGCCTATCAACGTCGTCGTCTTCAACGTCCCTTCAGGACCCTTAAAGGGTCAGGGAGAACTCATCTCGGGGCAAGTTTCGTGCTTAGATGCTTTCAGCACTTATCTTTTCCGCACTTAGCTACCGGGCAATGCCATTGGCATGACAACCCGAACACCAGTGGTGCGTTCACTCCGGTCCTCTCGTACTAGGAGCAACCCCCCTCAATTCTCCAGCGCCCACGGCAGATAGGGACCGAACTGTCTCACGACGTTCTAAACCCAGCTCGCGTACCACTTTAAACGGCGAACAGCCGTACCCTTGGGACCTACTTCAGCCCCAGGATGTGATGAGCCGACATCGAGGTGCCAAACACCGCCGTCGATATGAACTCTTGGGCGGTATCAGCCTGTTATCCCCGGAGTACCTTTTATCCGTTGAGCGATGGCCCTTCCATTCAGAACCACCGGATCACTATGACCTGCTTTCGCACCTGCTCGAGCCGTCACTCTCGCAGTCAAGCCAGCTTATGCCATTGCACTAACCTCACGATGTCCGACCGTGATTAGCTGACCTTCGTGCTCCTCCGTTACGCTTTAGGAGGAGACCGCCCCAGTCAAACTACCCACCAGACACTGTCCGCACCCCGGATAACGGGGCCACGTTAGAACATCAAACATTAAAGGGTGGTATTTCAAGGTTGGCTCCACGCGGACTGGCGTCCGCGCTTCAAAGCCTCCCACCTATCCTACACATCAAGGCTCAATGTTCAGTGTCAAGCTGTAGTAAAGGTTCACGGGGTCTTTCCGTCTTGCCGCGGGTACACTGCATCTTCACAGCGAGTTCAATTTCACTGAGTCTCGGGTGGAGACAGCCTGGCCATCATTACGCCATTCGTGCAGGTCGGAACTTACCCGACAAGGAATTTCGCTACCTTAGGACCGTTATAGTTACGGCCGCCGTTTACCGGGGCTTCGATCAAGAGCTTCTCCTTACGGATAACCCCATCAATTAACCTTCCGGCACCGGGCAGGCGTCACACCGTATACGTCCACTTTCGTGTTTGCACAGTGCTGTGTTTTTAATAAACAGTTGCAGCCAGCTGGTATCTTCGACTGGCTTCGGCTCGGGGAGCAAGTCCCTCCACCTACGCGCCAGCGTGCCTTCTCCCGAAGTTACGGCACCATTTTGCCTAGTTCCTTCACCCGAGTTCTCTCAAGCGCCTTGGTATTCTCTACCTGACCACCTGTGTCGGTTTGGGGTACGATTTTGTGTTACCTGATGCTTAGAGGCTTTTCCTGGAAGCAGGGCATTTATCACTTCAGCACCGTAGTGCCTCGTCGTCACGCCTCAGTGTAAAGTGAACCGGATTTGCCTGGAACACACACCTACACGCTTAAACCGGGACAACCGTCGCCCGGCTGATATAGCCTTCTCCGTCCCCCCTTCGCAGTAACACCAAGTACAGGAATATTAACCTGTTTCCCATCGACTACGCCTTTCGGCCTCGCCTTAGGGGTCGACTCACCCTGCTCCGATTAACGTTGAACAGGAACCCTTGGTCTTCCGGCGAGCGGGCTTTTCACCCGCTTTATCGTTACTTATGTCAGCATTCGCACTTCTGATACCTCCAGCATGCCTCACAGCACACCTTCGACGGCTTACAGAACGCTCCCCTACCCAACAACACATAGTGTCGCTGCCGCAGCTTCGGTGCATGGTTTAGCCCCGTTACATCTTCCGCGCAGGCCGACTCGACCAGTGAGCTATTACGCTTTCTTTAAATGATGGCTGCTTCTAAGCCAACATCCTGGCTGTCTGTGCCTTCCCACATCGTTTCCCACTTAACCATGACTTTGGGACCTTAGCTGGCGGTCTGGGTTGTTTCCCTCTTCACGACGGACGTTAGCACCCGCCGTGTGTCTCCCGTGATAACATTCTTCGGTATTCGCAGTTTGCATCGGGTTGGTAAGCCGGGATGGCCCCCTAGCCGAAACAGTGCTCTACCCCCGAAGATGAGTTCACGAGGCGCTACCTAAATAGCTTTCGGGGAGAACCAGCTATCTCCCGGTTTGATTGGCCTTTCACCCCCAGCCACAGGTCATCCGCTAATTTTTCAACATTAGTCGGTTCGGTCCTCCAGTTAGTGTTACCCAACCTTCAACCTGCCCATGGCTAGATCACCGGGTTTCGGGTCTATACCCTGCAACTTAACGCCCAGTTAAGACTCGGTTTCCCTGCGGCTCCCCTATACGGTTAACCTTGCTACAGAATATAAGTCGCTGACCCATTATACAAAAGGTACGCAGTCACCCCCATAAAGAAGGCTCCCACTGCTTGTACGTACACGGTTTCAGGTTCTGTTTCACTCCCCTCGCCGGGGTTCTTTTCGCCTTTCCCTCACGGTACTGGTTCACTATCGGTCAGTCAGGAGTATTTAGCCTTGGAGGATGGTCCCCCCATATTCAGACAGGATACCACGTGTCCCGCCTTACTCATCGAGCTCACAGAATGTGTGTTTTTGTGTACGGGAGTATCACCCTGTACCCTGCGACTTTCCAGACGCTTCCACTAACACACAAGCTGATTCAGGCTCTGGGCTGCTCCCCGTTCGCTCGCCGCTACTGGGGGAATCTCGGTTGATTTCTTTTCCTCGGGGTACTTAGATGTTTCAGTTCCCCCGGTTCGCCTTGCAGCACTATGTATTCATGCTGCAATGATGCACTGAGTGCACCGGGTTTCCCCATTCGGACATCGACGGCTGTAGCGGTTCATATCACCTTACC
Organism: Pantoea sp. PGP6; assembly: GCF_053474785.1. Taxonomy (NCBI): domain Bacteria; kingdom Pseudomonadati; phylum Pseudomonadota; class Gammaproteobacteria; order Enterobacterales; family Erwiniaceae; genus Pantoea; species Pantoea sp. PGP6. The sequence continues at coordinate 1,099,719 of NZ_JBQBMA010000001.1, read as the reverse complement.
GTCGCTTTACGCAGATTAGCACGTCCTTCATCGCCTCTGACTGCCAGGGCATCCACCGTGTACGCTTAGTCGCTTAACCTCACAACCCACAGGCGTTTTTCAGCGCTGCGTGTTGCAAGCATTTGAGAGACTCGAACATGTCGTGGCTTTCATTCTTATTACGGAGAATGAAAACGACATGTCGTTTCAATTTTCAGCTTGTTCCGGATTGTTAAAGAGCATAATACTTCGCAGCACACCGTTGCCGGTACGCTCTGAAGTATTTTTCAGAAAAAACAGTTAAACGGTATGGTGGAGCTAAGCGGGATCGAACCGCTGACCTCCTGCGTGCAAGGCAGGCGCTCTCCCAGCTGAGCTATAGCCCCATACAGTTACTGCAGAGACCACTACTACCACTCAACCGAGTACATTCCGTAAGAAATGCAATTCGTGCTCAGGCAAGGCATGTTTTCGCGCAGCATAGTGAACTATGCGAGCCGGAAACATAACGCAGCATGAGTACGAATTTGGTAGGCCTGAGTGGACTTGAACCACCGACCTCACCCTTATCAGGGGTGCGCTCTAACCACCTGAGCTACAAGCCTGTAGAGGTTTTTTCTGCTCGTTACTTTTTATCAGACAATCTGTGTGGACACTGCGCCGGAAGGTATCTTCAGGTAAGGAGGTGATCCAACCGCAGGTTCCCCTACGGTTACCTTGTTACGACTTCACCCCAGTCATGAATCACAAAGTGGTAAGCGCCCTCCCGAAGGTTAAGCTACCTACTTCTTTTGCAACCCACTCCCATGGTGTGACGGGCGGTGTGTACAAGGCCCGGGAACGTATTCACCGTGGCATTCTGATCCACGATTACTAGCGATTCCGACTTCACGGAGTCGAGTTGCAGACTCCGATCCGGACTACGACGCACTTTGTGAGGTCCGCTTGCTCTCGCGAGGTCGCTTCTCTTTGTATGCGCCATTGTAGCACGTGTGTAGCCCTACTCGTAAGGGCCATGATGACTTGACGTCATCCCCACCTTCCTCCGGTTTATCACCGGCAGTCTCCTTTGAGTTCCCGACCGAATCGCTGGCAACAAAGGATAAGGGTTGCGCTCGTTGCGGGACTTAACCCAACATTTCACAACACGAGCTGACGACAGCCATGCAGCACCTGTCTCAGCGTTCCCGAAGGCACCAAGGCATCTCTGCCAAGTTCGCTGGATGTCAAGAGTAGGTAAGGTTCTTCGCGTTGCATCGAATTAAACCACATGCTCCACCGCTTGTGCGGGCCCCCGTCAATTCATTTGAGTTTTAACCTTGCGGCCGTACTCCCCAGGCGGTCGACTTAACGCGTTAGCTCCGGAAGCCACTCCTCAAGGGAACAACCTCCAAGTCGACATCGTTTACGGCGTGGACTACCAGGGTATCTAATCCTGTTTGCTCCCCACGCTTTCGCACCTGAGCGTCAGTCTTCGTCCAGGGGGCCGCCTTCGCCACCGGTATTCCTCCAGATCTCTACGCATTTCACCGCTACACCTGGAATTCTACCCCCCTCTACGAGACTCAAGCCTGCCAGTTTCAAATGCAGTTCCCAGGTTAAGCCCGGGGATTTCACATCTGACTTAACAGACCGCCTGCGTGCGCTTTACGCCCAGTAATTCCGATTAACGCTTGCACCCTCCGTATTACCGCGGCTGCTGGCACGGAGTTAGCCGGTGCTTCTTCTGCGGGTAACGTCAATCGACGCGGTTATTAACCACATCGCCTTCCTCCCCGCTGAAAGTACTTTACAACCCGAAGGCCTTCTTCATACACGCGGCATGGCTGCATCAGGCTTGCGCCCATTGTGCAATATTCCCCACTGCTGCCTCCCGTAGGAGTCTGGACCGTGTCTCAGTTCCAGTGTGGCTGGTCATCCTCTCAGACCAGCTAGGGATCGTCGCCTAGGTGGGCCATTACCCCGCCTACTAGCTAATCCCATCTGGGTTCATCCGATAGTGAGAGGCCCGAAGGTCCCCCTCTTTGGTCTTGCGACGTTATGCGGTATTAGCCACCGTTTCCAGTGGTTATCCCCCTCTATCGGGCAGATCCCCAGACATTACTCACCCGTCCGCCACTCGTCACCCAAGAGCAAGCTCTCTGTGCTACCGTCCGACTTGCATGTGTTAGGCCTGCCGCCAGCGTTCAATCTGAGCCATGATCAAACTCTTCAATTTAAGTTTGATTTGCTTAAACACGTTAAGCGGTGCTCATCTGTAAAACGTCATAATGAATTTCATTATGTGTTCACTCGTGAGACTTGATATTTTTTACGTCCGGAGACGCTGATATCAATCCTGCGAGTGCCCACACAGATTGTCTGATAAATTGTTAAAGAGCAGTGCGAACAGCGGGTTAACCGTCTGTCGCGAGGTGGCGTATATTACGCTTTCCTCCCTCAGAGTCAACCTCTTTTTCAGAAGTTTTTCTCCGGCGGCGCAGTCTCCTGTGCCTCTCAACCCGGCGGCCGGTAAGCCGTTGTTCCGTGTCAGTGGAGGCGCATTATAGGGAGTTTCCGGAGGCTGACAAGTGCTAATTTCAACTTTTTAACTAACCGTTCACTTTACGTGCAATATGAATAAAAAACCAGCAAATCACCCACTAATAGACAAGAAAAACGGGCCTGAGGCCCGTTTTTCTTCATGCTGCATTACTGATGCGCGGTGATAACGTCGTTTTCCACATCCATTTCGATTGTTTTTCCGGGAACCAGCGTACCAGAGAGAATCTGCTGTGCCAGCGGGTTCTCAATCTGTTGCTGTATCGCACGTTTCAGCGGCCGCGCGCCATATACCGGATCATAACCGTTCTCACCCAGCAGTTTGATCGCCGCGTCAGAGATATGCAGCTGATAGCCGCGCTCTTCCAGACGTTTGTACAACCGCTGCAGCTGAATCTGGGCAATCGACGCGATATGTTTCTCCGCCAGCGGATGGAACACTACCACCTCATCTATACGGTTAACGAACTCTGGACGGAAATGATGTCCAACCACGCCCATGACAATCTCTTTCATCTCGGCATAGTTCAGATCGCCAAACCGTTCCTGAATCAAATCCGATCCGAGGTTAGAGGTCATGATTACCACGGTGTTGCGGAAATCGACCGTGCGTCCCTGGCCATCCGTCAGGCGCCCATCATCCAACACCTGCAACAGGATGTTGAAAACATCCGGATGCGCTTTCTCCACCTCATCCAGCAGAATCACGGAATAAGGACGACGGCGAACGGCTTCGGTCAGATAACCGCCCTCTTCATATCCGACATAGCCCGGAGGCGCACCCACCAGACGCGACACCGAGTGTTTCTCCATAAACTCGGACATATCGATACGCACCATCGCATCATCACTGTCGAACAGGAAGTTAGCCAGCGACTTACACAGCTCGGTCTTACCGACACCGGTTGGCCCCAGGAACAGGAACGAACCGATTGGACGGTTAGGATCTGACAAGCCCGCACGGCTACGACGAATCGCATTCGATACCGCCTCTACCGCTTCATCCTGTCCGATTACCCGTCCATGCAGATCCTGCTCCATACGCAGCAGTTTATCGCGCTCACCTTCCATCATGCGTGCCACCGGAATACCGGTCCAGCGCGCCAGCACATCGGCAATCTCCACGTCGGTTACGCGGTTGCGCAGTAACTTCATGGTTTTGCCTTCTGCCTGAGTGGCTGCGGCCAGCTGTTTTTCCAGCGCCGGAATTTTACCGTACTGCAACTCAGACATCCGGGCGAGATCGCCGAGGCGACGTGCCTGCTCTAAATTCAGACGCGCCTGTTCCAGCTCGGCTTTAATGTTCTGCGTACCGGACAACGACGCTTTTTCCGCCTTCCACTCATCTTCCAGCTCGGCGTATTCGCGTTCTTTCTGGTCGAGTTCGCTTTCCAGCATTTCAAGACGCTTAATGCTGGCATCGTCTGCCTCTTTCTTCAGCGCCTGCTGCTCCAGCTTGAGCTGAATAATCCGGCGTTCCAGCCGATCAAGCGCTTCCGGCTTCGAGTCAATCTGCATACGAATGCTGGAAGCGGCCTCATCGATCAGGTCAATCGCTTTGTCCGGCAACTGACGATCGGCAATATAGCGATGCGACAAGGTCGCGGCCGCCACAATGGCCGGGTCAGTAATCTGCACATGGTGATGCAGTTCATAACGCTCTTTCAGACCACGCAGAATGGCGATGGTGTCTTCCACTGTGGGCTCAGCCACATAGACTTTCTGGAAACGCCGTTCCAGCGCCGCATCTTTTTCAATGTACTGACGATATTCGTCGAGCGTAGTCGCGCCCACGCAGTGCAGTTCACCGCGTGCCAGCGCCGGTTTGAGCATGTTGCCCGCATCCATCGCGCCGTCAGCTTTACCGGCACCTACCATAGTGTGCAGTTCATCAATAAACAGAATGACGTTGCCTTCCTGTTTGGACAGGTCATTCAGCACGCCTTTCAGACGCTCTTCAAACTCACCGCGATATTTGGCACCGGCCACCAGCGCACCCATATCCAGCGCCAGTACCCGCCGCCCTTTCAGGCCTTCAGGCACTTCGCCGTTGATAATCCGCTGCGCCAGCCCTTCAACGATGGCGGTTTTACCGACCCCGGGTTCACCAATCAGTACCGGGTTGTTTTTAGTCCGGCGTTGCAGAACCTGAATGGTGCGACGAATCTCTTCGTCACGGCCAATCACCGGGTCAAGCTTGCCCTTCTCAGCACGCTCGGTCAGATCGATAGTGTATTTCTTTAATGCCTGGCGCTGATCTTCAGCCCCCTGATCGTTCACGCTGTCCCCTCCACGCATTTGTTCAATAGCCTTGGTGAGTTTTTCACTGGTTGCGCCTGCCGCTTTCAGCAGATCGGCCAGTGAACCCCGTGAGTCGAGGGCCGCCAGAACAAATAATTCAGATGATATAAAGTTGTCGTTGCGCTTCTGCGCCAGTTTGTCACACAGGTTCAGTACCCGAACCAGGTCAGATGAGGGTTGTACGTCCCCTTCGCTGCCTTCCACCTGTGGCAGACGATCGATAGCCTGCTCAACCTGAGTGCGCAATGAGGCAACGTCGATACCTGCTGACGTCAATAAAGGTGAAACCGATCCGCCTTCCTGTTTAAGCAGCGCGCTCATCAGGTGCAGAGGTTCAATGAATTGGTTGTCGTGTCCCAGAGCCAGGGACTGCGCGTCGGCGAGAGCCAGTTGGAATTTGTTAGTAAGACGATCCAGACGCATAATTCCTCCCATTACAGGTCAAAATGCTACTGGAGATTAAATGAGGTCATCCCTCAAAATTTCAAGGTTAATGACCTGAGATTTGAGTAAAAAATACGCTAACTGGACCGTCTTATGGCGTAAGGTTATAACAGCCAGATTAAAGTTGCCATACGCCCGGTGATTCCATCACGGCGGAACGAGAAGAAATCGTTACCTTCGGTGAAGGTGCAACGGCTGTCAGCACTGATGGATTGCACGCCTACGGCCTGCAGACGTAAGCGCGCCAGTTGCCAGATATCGGCATAAAACTTCTCACCAGCTGGACGAAAAGCCTCTGCAGCGCGAGGATCCTGTTCCATAAACGCCTGCCGAACCTCGGCACCCACTTCAAACGCATCCGGACCAATCGCCGGCCCCAGCCAGGCGTGAATCTGATGCGCTGGCGAACGGAACTGCGCCAGCGTGTTTTCCAGCACGCCAGCACACAATCCCCGCCAGCCCGCATGCGCCGCAGCGACCTCGCTTCCATCCGCTGAACAAAACAGCACCGGCAGACAGTCGGCGGTCATGATCGCGCACACCACGCCTGCTTCGGCGGTAATGCAGGCATCAGCACGCAACGGCTCAGTGCCGCCCGAGGACAGACGCGCCACATCAGTGGCATGCACCTGCTCCAGCCACTGTGGCATCGCTGGCAAACCCGCCTGTTCAACCAGTAACTGTCGGTTCTGTGCAACGTGCTCTGGCTTATCCCCCACGTGCCCGCCGAGATTGAGTGCATCCCAGGGCGACAGGCTGACGCCGCCCTGACGCTGCGTCGAGCAAGCCCGGACGCGCGCCGGTGCCGGCCATTGAGGAATAATCATCTGCATCACCAGTCCATCTGGTCCTTGAAAGCCTCAGTATCGGCTTTCAGCGCTGCGATCAAATCGACCATATCCTGCGGAATCGCTGCGTGGAACTCCATCTCGATACCGCTGATCGGGTGATACAGACGCAGCATAGTGGCGTGCAGTGCCTGTCGATCGAAACCGCGCAGGGTCGCAATGAACGCATCCGATGCCCCTTTTGGTGGGCGAGGACGACCGCCGTAAAGCGGATCACCCACCAGCGGATGATTGATGTGCGACATATGCACACGAATCTGGTGAGTACGACCGGTTTCCAGACGCAGACGCAAACGGGTATGCGCGCGGAAATGCTCCATGATGCGGTAATGCGTCACCGCTGGCTTACCCATCGGATGGACTGCCATGTGGGTGCGTTTGGTCGAGTGTCGGCTGATAGGCTCATCAACGGTGCCACCTGCGGTCATGTTGCCAATCGCGACCGCTTCATATTCACGGGTGATTTCGCGCCTCTGCAGCGATTCCACCAGGTGCGTCTGCGCCGGTACGGTCTTCGCGACCACCATCAAACCGGTGGTGTCTTTATCCAGACGGTGAACGATGCCGGCACGCGGCACATCCATAATCGCCGGATAGTGATGAAGTAAGGCGTTTAGCACCGTGCCATCGGGATTGCCGGCGCCAGGGTGCACCACGAAATCACGCGGCTTGTTGATGACAATAATGTCTTCATCTTCATAAACAATGTCGAGCGGCAGAGCTTGCGGTTCCCAGCGCTGCTCTTCTTCGATCTCAGCGTTAATGGCGACCAGCTCGCCGCCCAACACTTTTTCTTTCGGTGTATCAACCGTTACGCCATTGACTGTGACGCGACGATCGAGGATCCATTCTTTTATGCGAGAACGTGAATAATCAGGGAACAATTCCGCCAAAGATTGATCTAAGCGTTGTCCGAGTTGTGATTCGGATACCGTTGCGGTGAGTTGAACTTGTTGTGCCATATACAGCTTCTTCGTTAACGTTGGGTTTTCACGGCGATGCCGTTTAATATAATGTGCTATCGTACCTGGTCATTACCGGGAGCTATACGGACAGCTTCCGCCATAACATTTTGAGGATAATCACTTCGTCATGACGCGTATGAAACATCTGGTGGCTGCTGCCACACTGAGCCTGGCACTTGTTGGTTGTTCCGGCTCAAATGACGCGGTACCGGACAGCCCGCCTTCTGAAATTTATGCTACAGCGCAGCAAAAGCTGCAGGACGGTAACTTTAAAGCCGCGATTAAGCAACTGGAAGCGCTGGATAATCGTTATCCGTTCGGTCCTTATTCGCAGCAGGTTCAGCTGGATTTAATCTACGCGTACTATAAAAATGCCGATCTGCCCCTGGCGCAGGCTGCCATCGCTCGCTTCATGCGTCTGAACCCGACGCATCCGAACATTGACTATGTCATCTACATGAAAGGTCTGACGGACATGGCGCTGGATGATTCGGCGCTGCAGGGCTTCTTTGGTATCGATCGGTCTGACCGCGATCCGACGCACGCTCGTGATGCTTTCCGCGACTTCTCTCAGCTGCTGCGCGGTTACCCGAATAGCCAGTATGCGGCTGATGCTCAGAAACGTCTGGTCTACCTGAAAGATCGTCTGGCTAAATATGAGCTTTCAGTGGCGCAATTCTATACTAAGCGTGAGGCTTATGTCGCGGTTGTTAACCGGGTAGAGGGCATGATGCGCGATTATCCGGATACGCAGGCAACACATGATGCGTTGCCGTTGATGGAAAATGCTTACCGTCATCTGCAGCTGAACGCTGAAGCAGATAAAGTGGCGAAAATCATTGCAGCGAACAGTCACTGATCGTCTGTAGATTATCGGCCATAAAAAAGCAGCCTGAATGGGCTGCTTTTTTTTGCTTATTGCATAACCAGTCACAGATATTTGCTGGCAAGTTAACTCATCAAGAATGCCGCGAGAATCGCTTCGCTTCAAGGCTTTTCGGCCACATTCTCTGCCTTTCTCACAAATTGTCTGGCTTGACAAAAAGTGACATTTTTTCGTGATCAAAATCACGCAATTAACCCTTTATCGCGCTATGCTGGACCTACCAAGACGGAAATGACAGAGAGGTAAGACTGATGATCCTGAACATTACCAGCAAACAAATGGAAATCACTGCGGCTATCCGCAACCATGTTGAAGACCGTCTCGCCAAGCTTGAAAAATGGCAAACCGACCTGATTAATCCCCATATCGTCCTGTCCAAAGAGCCCAAAGAATTTGTGGCCGATGCCACCATTAATACGCCTAACGGGACGCTGGTGGCCAGTGCCAAACACGAGGATATGTACACCGCTATCAACGATCTGATCGCCAAGCTCGAGCGCCAGCTGAATAAAGTACAGCATAAATCTGAAGCGCGCCGCGCCAGTGCCAGCGTGAAAGACATTATCCCTGCTGACGAACAATCCTGATCTGATTCGGTTAACGCGCCTGCGGGCGCGTTTTTTATTGACAGCTTTAAATCAGTACGGTTACTCTCAGAACACACTTTTTTCGGACATACCTATGAAACATGACCTGTTTTTCTTCGCTTTCTTTTTTACCTTCCCCTGAACGGGAGGCCATTCGTCGTGTGAAAACTAAAGCGAAGACGAACAACAAAGCCTCCCAACCGGGAGGCTTTTTTATTGGACAGCTTACAGGTGAGCCTTATGAATCCCGACAATCCACTGCTGGCGCTACGCGATAAAATCAGCGCAGTTGATAAAAAACTCCTGACGCTTTTAGCCGAACGCCGCCTGCTGGCAGTGGAAGTTGCGCAGGCCAAACTGGCTATCCACCGCCCGATTCGTGACGTCGAACGTGAGCGAGCGCTGCTGGAAAACCTGATTGTGCTGGGCAAAGCGCATAATCTGGATGCACATTACATCACCCGGCTGTTTCAGTTGGTGATCGAAGACTCGGTGTTAACCCAGCAGGCGTTATTGCAAAAAAACCTGAATCATCCGCATGCCCATGCGGCACGTATCGCCTTTCTCGGCCCTAAAGGTTCTTACTCCCATCTGGCGGCACGCAAATATGCCGCCCGTCATTTCGACAATATGGTTGAATGCGGTTGCCTGAAGTTTCACGACATTATCAAGCAGGTAGAGAACGGCGCAGCTGATTACGCGGTGATGCCGATTGAGAACACCAGTTCAGGTTCAATCAATGACGTCTACGATTTGCTGCAGCAGACCAGCTTATCGATCGTCGGAGAAATGACGCTGCCGATTGACCATTGCGTACTGGTCAATGGCCCTACTGACTTGCAGCAGATCGAGACGGTCTACAGCCATCCTCAGCCATTCCAGCAGTGTAGTCAGTTCATTAACCGATTCCCGCACTGGAAAATCGAATATACCGAAAGCACTGCGGCAGCAATGGAGAAAGTCGCGGCGCTTAACTCACCGAAAGTGGCGGCACTGGGCAGTGAAGCCGGCGGTGAACTCTACCAGTTGCAGGTGCTGGAGCGTAACCTGGCGAACCAGCAGCAGAACCATACGCGCTTTATCGTGCTGGCACGCAAAGCAATCGAGGTTTCAGATCAGGTTCCGGCCAAAACGACGTTGATCATGGCAACGGGTCAGCAGGCGGGTGCGCTGGTTGATGCCTTACTGGTGCTGCGCCAGCATAATCTGATCATGAGCAAGCTGGAGTCGCGGCCGATTAACGGCAATCCATGGGAAGAGATGTTTTATATCGACGTTCAGGGCAACCTGCAGTCGGAAAGAATGCAGCAGGCGCTGCAGGAGTTGCAGACCATGACCCGTTCACTGAAGGTGCTGGGCTGTTATCCCAGTGAGAATGTGGTGCCGGTCGAACCGGGAGAATAGACAAAAAAGGCATCCCGCGGGATGCCTTTCTGTTTAAGGACGACTGTCGTTCGCCGAACGCAATAAGCTGCGACTTTCAACCAGGAAGCGTTTCGCGTGATCGCCAAACCAGTGTTCAACCCGATTGAAGCTGGCAATAAATTCCTGCTTATCACCCTGTTCCAGCAAGGCAATCGCCTCACCGAAGCGCTGGTAATAACGTTTAATCAGCGCCAGGTTGCTCTCTGACGACATGATGATGTCAGCATAGAGCTGCGGGTCCTGAGCAAATAATCGTCCGACCATCGCTAGCTCCAGCCGGTAGATCGGTGACGACAGCGCCAGTAGCTGATCGAGGTTAACGTTCTCTTCCGCTAAATGCAGGCCGTAAGCAAACGTTGCGAAGTGACGCAGCGCCTGAATGAATGCCATATTCTGATCGTGCTCAACCGCACTGATGCGGTGTAAGCGCGCGCCCCAGACCTGAATCTGCTCCAGAAACCACTGATAGGCTTCGGGCTGACGACCATCACACCAGACCACCACCTGTTTTGCCAGGCTGCCGCTATCCGGGCCAAACATCGGGTGCAGCCCCAGCACCGGACCGCTATGAGCAGCCAGCATCGCCTGCAACGGCCGGTTCTTCACCGACGCCAGATCGACCAGAATACAATCCTCTGGCAGCGGCGGCAGTTGGGCAATGACCTGTTCGGTCAAATGAATCGGTACGCTGATGATCACCATGCCGGCATTGCTGAGTAAATTCTCTGCCTGTGGCCAGTCATCTTTATCCAGCGTTTTCACCGTATAGCCCGAAAGCCGCAGCATTTTCTCAAACAGCCGCCCCATCTGACCATTACCGCCGACGATCACTACCGGCCGCAGTTCAGGACACAATGTTTTGAAGCCTTTGTCGTTCTCGCTGGTATAGGATTCGCGCATTACCCGACGCAACACATCCTCAATCAGATCCGGCGGAACACCGAGCGCTTCAGCTTCTTTACGACGCGAAGCCAGCATGGAGGCCTCACGCTCAGGAACATAAATCGGCAGTCCATAACGGCTCTTGACTTCGCCCACCTCGGCGACCAGTTCAAGCCGTCTGGCCAGCAGGTCAAGCAGCGCCTTATCGACACTATCAATTTGATCGCGTAACGCGCTTAGTTCAGCCACCATTGCTCTTACACCTCGTGTGACAGACGCGCCGACAGCACTCCCTGCAGATCCTGATGCATCTCACGCAGCAACGTTTCAGTGACGTCCCAGTTGATGCAGGCATCGGTGACAGAGACGCCATATTTCATTTCACTGCGAGGCTGCTCAGAAGACTGGTTACCTTCATTGATATGGCTTTCCAGCATCAAACCAATAATTGAACGGTTTCCATCTTTGATCTGGGCGATAGCGGATTCCGCTACGCCAGGCTGACGACGGTAGTCTTTATTAGAGTTACCATGGCTGCAATCTATCATTAAGGCCGGACGCAGTCCCGCCTTGAGCATCTCTTTTTCACATTGCGTAACATCTTCCGGACCGTAGTTAGGCGCTTTTCCGCCGCGCAGAATGACGTGTCCATCCGGATTGCCCTGCGTCTGCAGCAGGCAAACCTGCCCCGCCTGATTGATGCCGACAAAGCGGTGCGGCATTGACGCTGCGCGCATCGCATTAATCGCGGTGCCCAGACTGCCGTCGGTGCCATTTTTGAAACCCACCGGCATCGACAGGCCAGAGGCCATTTCACGGTGCGTCTGCGATTCAGTGGTACGCGCGCCGATGGCTGACCAGCTGAACAGATCGCCAAGGTACTGCGGGCTGTTAGGATCCAGCGCTTCAGTTGCCAGCGGTAAACCCATTTCAACCAGGTTCACCAGCAGTTTACGGGCAATGTGCAGACCTGCTTCCATATCGAATGAGTTATCCATGTAAGGATCGTTGATCAACCCTTTCCAGCCGACGGTGGTACGGGGTTTTTCAAAGTAGACGCGCATCACGAGATACAGCTGATCCTTCAACTGTTCAGACAGAGTTTGCAAACGACGAGCATAATCCAGAGCCGCTTCGGTATCGTGGATTGAACAAGGTCCGCACACCACCAGCAGGCGAGGATCGCGGCCGGCAATAATGTCGGAGATAGTCTGACGAGAGGCAGCAACCTGAGCCTGTTGCTCAGCGGTCAGCGGAAATTTTGCTTTCAGCTCTTCCGGGGTAATAAGTACCTGTTCGTCGGCGATATGCACATTGTTCAGCGCGTCTTTTTGCATGATGGCGATCCTTTTTGCTCGTGTATGCGGTCATGGGATCCTCATGGAGGATGGAGCACACTGTATCACAGCGAATACATGACACAACTATAAACGTACACTTTTATTACCACTTAAATTACTCATCTCATCAAAAAGTTGAAATATTGATAAAAATCAATTAATTAAACTCATCGACTTAATTCACCAACCTTACTCAAGTGTACGTTTTTATTTACACTGCTGGGTATTGTTTTCCCGCACGTCGCTGGCAGAATGAAGCCATCAACCTGACGATTACCGAGTGTGCTATGCCACAGACTGCTGCAAACATTAAGCTGCGCCCTTTTACCCTCAATGACATAGACGCATTCACCCAGGCGGTTAACGCCTCGCTGGAAAGCCTGATGCCGTGGATGGCCTGGGCACACCCGAATTATCAGCCGCACGAAGCGGAAAGCTGGATCCGCTTCACCCACTGGCAACGAATTAAGGCACAGGCGGAGGAATTTGCCATCGTTGATCAACACGATCGCCTGCTCGGAGGGGCCGGTATCCGATTCGCCCGTCATCCCGGCGACTTCAGCGCCTTAGGCTACTGGGTACGCAGCGATGCACAACGTCAGGGGATCGCCAGCCAGGCCGTGAAGGCTTTGCTGACGCTGGGGTTTTCTCGACCTGAAACGCGCGGTATAGAGATCCTGGCGGCAGAGGAAAATCTGGCCAGTCGGGCAGTGGCAGAGAAATGTGGCGGTGAGTTTATTGGCTGCCGCTACGGGTTGATTGTGCTGGAGAGCGGCGCGGTGAATACGGCGATTTACCATTTTCCGCGACCGGATGCCGACGAATTATCATCTTTGGTTGGGCATTAAGATAAAAAAAGGGGCTGGCATCACGCCAACCCCTTGTTTGCTATTAACTTTTAGATGTCGCGTTAGCGATACCTTAGTTAAGACGCTCTTTAATACGAGCAGACTTACCAGTACGCTCACGCAGGTAGTACAGTTTGGCTTTACGCACAGCGCCACGACGTTTGACAGTGATGCTGTCAATAACCGGCGAGTGAGTCTGGAATACACGCTCAACGCCTTCGCCGTTAGAAATTTTGCGAACAGTGAATGCAGAGTGCAGACCGCGGTTACGAATAGCGATAACCACGCCCTCGAATGCCTGCAGACGTTTTTTAGAACCTTCAACGACCCATACTTTCACTTCCACGGAATCACCCGGGCGGAAGGAAGGTACGTCCTGTTTCATCTGCTCTTGTTCAATTTGCTTGATAATGTTGCTCATAATTAAATCTCATATCCTGGGTAAACTGATAGTCGGGGAAGATCACTCTTCCACATCATCGTTTTGTTGCTGATGAAATTCCCGCTGGAACTCACTTAGCAACCTTGCTTGCTCTTCAGTCAGAGCCAGGTTTTCCAGAAGTTCAGGTCTTCTCAGCCAGGTACGGCCTAGCGACTGCTTCAGGCGCCAACGGCGAATATCAGCATGGTTGCCTGACAGTAATACTGCCGGAACCTCCACACCGTCTAACACTTCAGGTCGGGTATAGTGCGGACAGTCCAGCAGCCCCTCCGAGAACGAATCCTCTTCGGCTGACGCCTGCTTGCCGAGTACGCCGGGAATAAACCGGGCGACAGCGTCAATCATCGTCATAGCTGGCAGTTCCCCGCCGCTGAGAACGTAATCACCGATTGACCATTCTTCGTCAATTTCGGCGTGGATTACGCGCTCATCTATCCCTTCATAACGGCCACAGACCAGAATTAACTTGTCCCGTGCCGCCAGTTCGCAAACGCCCTGTTGGTCCAGTTTGCGCCCCTGAGGTGAAAGATATATCACCCTGGCCCCATCACCTGCCGCTGCTTTCGCTGCGGAGATGGCATCCCGTAAGGGTTGTACCATCATCAGCATTCCCGGTCCGCCGCCGTATGGACGGTCGTCTACGGTACGGTGCCGGTCGTGCGTGAAGTCACGAGGACTCCAGCTTTGAATGCTGAGCAGACCGTTTTTTACTGCCCGGCCAGTTACCCCGTAATCGGTAATAGCGCGAAACATTTCTGGAAACAGGCTAATTACACCAATCCACATTGTATTCGCCGTTACGTTACCGTTCGATTCGGAGATCAAAAACCAGGATCCCAATCTACTTCAATAACGCCAGTAGAGAGATCGACTTTCCTGATAACCTGTTCATCAAGAAACGGAATTAACCGCTCCTGCACACCGAACGCATCCTTCAGGTTTGCCTTAACGACGAGAACGTCGTTCGAGCCGGTTTCCATCATATCGATGACTTTACCCATCTCGTAGCCGTCGAGGTTAACCACCTGGCAACCCATAAGGTCTTTCCAGTAGTAGTCGCCCTCTTCCAGCGATGGCAACTGCGTCGAGTCAACCTGAATTTCGCAATTGGTTAACTGAGCCGCCGCATCCCGATCGTCAACGCCTTTAACTTTGATGATCAGGTCCTGATTATGGTGCTTCCAACTCTCCAGTTCGATCTGCTGCCATTTACCGGCGCGCTGGATAAACCAGGGTTGGTAGTCGAAGATGCTTTCAGCGTCTTCAGTGGAGGAAAACACTTTGAGCCAGCCGCGAATACCGTAGGCGGCTCCCATTTTACCCAACACCAGTGGATTAACGGGAGGCTGTGCGGCAAGTTGTCTGCTCATGCTCACCACCGTGACAGATTAAGCTGCTTTCTTAGCTTCTTTGACCAGCGCGTTAACGCGATCAGAGAGTGTTGCGCCCTGGCCAACCCAGTGCTCGATACGATCCAGATCCAGACGCAGACCTTCAGCCTGACCAGATGCGATCGGGTTGAAGAAACCAACGCGCTCGATGAAACGACCGTTGCGTGCATTGCGGCTGTCAGTGACGACGACCTGATAGAACGGACGCTTTTTAGCGCCGTGACGTGCCAAACGAATTGTTACCATAACATCCTCTTCAGTTAATAAAACACCCGGCCCCCATCGAGGAACGGGGTCCGGGTGCTGTATAAAAAGCCCGAAAATTTTACTCATTTTGGCGCAAAAAGCAACCTAAACCGCGTCCTTTCGGGCTTTTTTGTGGAACACTTAGCGTCCAGGGAAACCTGGCGGCATCATACCTTTCATGCCGCGCATCATTTTCGCCATTCCGCCCTTCTTCATTTTCTTCATCATACGCTGCATGTCGTCGAACTGCTTCAGTAAGCGGTTAACGTCCTGCACCTGCATACCGGAGCCGGTAGCAATACGGCGCTTGCGCGAGCCTTTGATGATTTCAGGCTTCTGGCGTTCTTTACGCGTCATCGAGTTGATGATCGCTTCCATGCGCACCAGCACCTTGTCATCCATTTGTGACTTCACGTTATCCGGCAGCTGCCCCATGCCTGGCAGTTTGCCCATCAGGCTGGCCATCCCGCCCATGTTACGCATCTGCTTTAGCTGCTCAAGGAAGTCATTGAGATCGAAACCGTCACCGGTTTTCAGCTTCTTCGCCAGCTTCTCCGCCTGATCGCGGTCAACCTTGCTTTCGATATCTTCGATCAGCGACAGCACATCGCCCATGCCGAGGATACGCGAAGCGATACGCTCCGGATAGAACGGCTCCAGTGCATCAGTCTTCTCACCGACACCCATGAACTTAATCGGCTTGCCGGTGATATGACGAATCGACAGCGCCGCACCACCGCGCGCATCACCATCCACTTTGGTCAGGATAACCCCGGTGAGCGGCAGCGCTTCGTTAAAGGCTTTGGCGGTATTCGCCGCATCCTGACCGGTCATGGCATCGACCACAAACAGCGTTTCTACCGGATTAATCGCGGCATGAACCTGTTTGATTTCGTCCATCATCGCTTCGTCAACGTGCAGACGACCCGCAGTATCCACCAGCAGAACATCGTAAAACTTCAGGCGTGCTTCACGCAGCGCATGGTTAACAATGTCGACCGGCTTCTGGCTCAGATCGGATGGACAGAAGTCTACACCCACCTGTTGCGCCAGCGTTTCCAGCTGTTTGATTGCCGCCGGACGATAAACGTCGGCAGAAACCACTAAGACTTTCTTTTTATGCTTCTCACGCAGGAACTTACCCAGCTTACCGACGCTGGTGGTTTTACCCGCACCCTGCAGGCCGGCCATCAGCACTACGGCAGGCGGCTGCGCAGCCAGATCCAGCGCATTGTTTTCTGCACCCATCGCCGCAACCAGTTCGTTACGGACGATCTTGATGAACTCCTGACCTGGCGTCAGGCTTTTATTCACATCGTGCCCAACCGCGCTCTCTTTCACGCGATTAATGAAGTCACGCACTACCGGCAGCGCAACGTCTGCCTCAAGCAGTGCCATGCGAACTTCACGCAGGGTCTCTTTGATGTTCTCTTCAGTCAGCCTTCCGCGGCCGCTGATATTGCGCAGGGTTTGCGACAAACGATCGGTTAAATTATCAAACATGGTCTCTCACTTAAAAAGATCGCGAGGCGCCTGATCGGCAGAATGCGGCGGATTATAACACGAAGCCTCAGCGATCTCTGCAATTGCCCCTCAGATCGTTTGGTGCCAGCTGCGGCTGGCGCTATACTGCCGTTTTCCTTATCTGACTGATACCCGAAAGGATCTATGTTCGTTTTCGCGATAGTGGCGCTGTTCGCCTACTCCCTTAGTCTTGCACTGATCATTCCCAGCCTGTTGAAACGTAACGGCGGCTGGCGGCGAATGGCGATGCTCTCTGCCTGCGTCGCGTTGATTACTCACGCGGTGGCCTTGCAGCAACGTATTTTTGCCGTCGACAGTGGACAGAACTTAAGCCTGCTCAATATCGGCTCGCTGGTCAGTCTGTTGATCTGTGCCATCATGACCATTGTGGCGTCCCGCAACCGTGGCTGGTTACTGCTGCCGATTGTTTATAGCTTCGCGCTGATCAACCTCGCCTTTGCTACTTTTGTGCCCAATGCGTTTATCACTCATCTGGAAACCACCCCAGGCATGATGATTCATATCGGCCTCTCGCTGTTTGCCTACGCGACGTTGATCATCGCGGCGCTGTATGCGCTGCAACTGGCGTGGATCGATTATCAGCTGAAAAACAAGCGACTGACCTTTACCCAGGACATGCCGCCACTGCTGACGATTGAACGCAAGATGTTTCACATCACCCAGGTCGGCGTAGTGCTGCTGACGCTGGTGCTGTGTACCGGCTTGTTTTACATGCAGGATCTTTTCAGCGCGGAAAACGTCGATAAAGCGGTGCTCTCCATCATCGCCTGGTTTGTGTATATCGTTTTGCTGTGGGGGCACTATCATGAAGGTTGGCGTGGACGTCGTGTGGTGTGGTTTAACTGCAGCGGCGCATTGTTATTAACCATGGCCTACTTTGGCAGTCGCATCCTACAGCACCTGCTTATCCCTACCTCTCGTTAAAAAGGAAGTTCTGCGTTGGAACATGTTTCAACCACCACGCTGATTGTTACGCTGATCATCATGGTGCTGGTTTCGGCTTATTTTTCGGGCTCTGAAACCGGCATGATGACTCTCAATCGCTACAAGCTGCGCCATCAGGCTAAAAATGGCCACCGCGCTGCCCGTCGCGTCGAAAAATTGCTGCGCCGCCCTGACCGCCTGATTAGCCTGGTGCTGATCGGCAACAACCTGGTCAACATTCTTGCTTCTGCCCTCGGTACCATCGTCGGGATGCGCCTGTATGGTGATGCCGGCGTTGCCATCGCCACCGGTGTACTGACCTTCGTGGTGCTGGTGTTTGCCGAAGTGTTACCAAAAACCGTGGCGGCGCTCTATCCGGAAAAAGTCGCCTATCCCAGTAGCTTCCTGCTGGGTCCGTTGCAATACATTATGTTGCCGCTGGTCTGGTTGCTGAACACCATTACCCGTCTGCTGATGCGGATGGTCGGTATTCGCGCTGACGGTTCTGTCAATTCCGCGCTGAGTAAAGAAGAGCTGCGTACCATTGTTTACGAATCGCGTAACCTGATATCACGCCGTAATCAGGACATGCTGTTGTCCGTCCTCGATCTCGAGAAGGTCAGTGTGGATGACATCATGGTGCCGCGTAATGAGATCGTCGGCATCAACATCAACGATGACTGGAAATCGGTGGTCCGCCAGTTAAGTCATTCGCCACACGGCCGCATCGTGCTGTTCCGGGATTCGCTGGATGACTGCGTCGGCATGCTGCGGGTGCGTGAGGCCTGGCGCATGATGACCGAGAAAAAAGAGTTCACCAAAGAGACGCTGCTGCGCGCTGCCGATGAGATCTACTACATCCCGGAAGGCACGCCGCTCAACACCCAACTGGTGAAGTTTCAGCGCAATAAGAAGAAAGCCGGACTGGTGGTTGATGAGTATGGCGATATCAAAGGACTGGTGACGATAGAGGATATTCTGGAAGAGATCGTCGGCGATTTCACCACCTCGATGTCGCCTTCGCTGGCTGAAGAAGTGATGCCGCAGAATGATGGATCGGTGCTGGTTGAAGGCAGCGCCAACGTGCGTGAAATCAACAAGGCGTTTAACTGGCATCTGCCGGAGCAGGAAGCCCGCACCATCAATGGCATGCTGCTGGAGGCGCTGGAGGAGATTCCTGAGGTGCAGACCCGGGTGCAAATCAGTCAGTACAACATCGACATCCTCGATGTGCAGGATAACATGATTAAACAGGTCCGCATCACACCGACCACGCCGTTAAAGAAATCTATCGGCTCTTAAGCCATAAAAAAACGCCGCAATAATAATGCGGCGTTTTTTTTAGCAGAAAAGTCCTGACTAGATGTGCAGTTCTTTCAGCTTCTCAGCAGGCAGTTTCAGATCTTCGTTGCGGTTAACACCGATATCATGTGCCAGCACATTGCGGGCGATCTGCTGCGCTTCTTCCAGCGAGTGCAGCTTGTAGCTGCCGCACTGGTATTCGTTCAGCTCAGGGATCTGGTTCTGATCTTTAACTTTCAGAACGTCTTCCATCGCCCCTTTCCACGCTTTTGCTACGCGCTGCTCGTCTGGCGTACCAATCAGGCTCATGTAGAAGCCAGTACGGCAACCCATTGGCGAGATATCAACGATTTCAACGCCGTCACCGTTCAGATGATTACGCATGAAACCGGCAAACAGGTGCTCCAGCGTATGAATGCCACGTTCAGTGAGGATATCAATGTTCGGGCGGCAAAAACGCAGGTCAAAAACGGTAATCGTATCGCCATGCGGAGTCTTCATGGTTTTCGCAACGCGTACGGCGGGAGCGGCCATGATAGTGTGATCAACGGTAAAACTGTCCAGTAGTGGCATACGTCACCTCCTGTTTTAAGAATTTTTTTTAAAACGATGAAACTTTTCTGTTCGCCCAACGTCTGAATATATGAAAGACGCGCATTTGTTATCATCATCCCTGACAACAGAGATGTTAATTTGGCCACATTGATGTGGCCTTTTTCTTTTCTATCCTTCCCGGCTCGCCAGATAAGCCTCAAAATCCAGTTTGTCATCGGCTTCAAGCGCCTGCTGTGCTGCCACAGACTCCTTCGCCTGACGACTGAAATCGTCTTCGCTCAGCACTTCCAGCTGCTCTTCGCAAAGCAGATGGCGATACTGTTCCGCTAACGCCACACCGGTACCGGTAACACCATTGTCCTTCATCGCCTGAAGGATGCGCGCCGAATAGGTTAGCTCAGGATCGTCGAACGATGCCACCAGTTGATCGCAAACTTGTTGATATTGCGTGCTGCCCTGGTTGTTGCTGTCTAAAACTTCCGCCACCCGACGCAGATCGGCAAACAGTGTCTTACCGACTTCAACCAGCGAATGCTCCGCTTCACCACAGCCGACCGCAATTTTCTGATCCGGCTTACGCCCTTCCAGCACCACTCTATTCCAGTTTTTACGGGTACACTGCAGCTCGTCAGCGCTCATTTCCGGCGCGTCAGCCAGCGTACACCAGATCAGGAACAGGTCGAGGAAGCGCACCTGGTTCTCGTCCACGCCAATCGCTGAGAACGGGTTAATATCCAGCGAGCGCACTTCAATGTACTCAATGCCGCCACGCAGCAGCGCGTCAGAAGGCGCTTCACCCGAGCGCGTAACGCGCTTAGGCCGGATAGGCGCATAGAGTTCATTTTCAATCTGCAGCACGTTAGTGTTGAGCTGGAGCCAGTTGCCGTCGGCATCTTTGGTGCCCATCTCAGCATACTCTTCCGACGGCGTCTTGATCGCTTTCTTCAGCGCAGTGACATAGCCTTCCAGTGAATTGAAGGTAATGCCCAGCGCGCTCTGGGATTTGTTGGTATAGCCTAAATCGCTCAGACGCAGCGAGGTGGCATACGGCAGCCACAGGGTATCTTTATCGTTAGTTTCAAACGGCAGTGCGCTCTCGCGGCCCTGCAGGAAGCTGGAACTGATGGCGGGCGACGCACCAAACAGATACGGGATCACCCAGCCAAAACGATAATAGTTACGGATCAGTCGCAGATAGCCGGCAGAGATGGTCTCTTTCCCGCTTTCCTGATCTTTCACATCGGCCCATTCCTGCCAGAAAGAGAGCGGCAGCGAGAAGTTATAGTGAATACCGGAGATGGTCTGCATTAACGCGCCGTAGCGGTTTTTCAGCCCCTGGCGGTACAGCGTTTTCATCTGGCCAATATTGGATTTCCCATACTGTGCCAGTTCAATCTTGTTCGCATCGTCAATCTCGCACGGCATGCTGAAGGGCCACATACGCTCTTCGCCGAGTTCACGGGCAACATGACGATGAATATCACGCAGGAAAGCCAGCATGTGATCGATGCTGTGATCCACTGGCGTAATGAACTCCAGCAGCGTTTCGGCAAAGTCTGTGGTAATCCAGTCATGCTTCAGCGCCGAACCCAGTGATTCGGGGTGACCGGTTTCCGCCAGCTTACCGTCTGCCTGCACGCGCAACGTTTCACGTTCGATGCCACGGCCGATACCCTTGAGGGCATCAGGATGCGCTTCCAGCCAGGAGAGCGCTTTAGATACGTCCGGGATCACATTAACCTCCCGCTGTGAGAATAATTTATTTTTGTTCAGCATAATGTTAACCGTAGCCTCGAATCTGTGCGAATCAATGCCACCATTGCATACCCTGTAATGTGGCGGTCGCGATAACGATATAACGCAGTGTTTTACCGACAGCGAGATACAACATCGCCGGTAACCAGGCGAAGCGTAACCAGCCTGCAAGCACGCAGAGCAGATCACCTATCACTGGTAACCAGCTAAATAACAGTGCTGCAGGACCCAATCGGTGCAACCACGTCATTGCTGTGTCATGCCATCGCCCCTGACGTTTTAACGGCAGCAAGCGACCAAGAAAAATGTTGGTTAAGCCGCCCAAGGTGTTTCCCAGTGATGCGGCCAAAAGCAACCCATAAACTGACGTCTTTTTTGCAATTAATAGTGCTATCAGCAGTGCTTCAGAGCTTCCTGGCAGGAGCGTCGCACTTAAAAAACTGCTGCCGAACAATGAGGCATAGGCGAGCATCTCACTCACAGTAAGCGGACGTCCACCACATCCATCCCTGCCGCTTTCGCCGCCTGAACGCCAAAATCTGCATCTTCGAAAACCACACAGCGCTCTGGCGCCACGCCCATCAGCTCGGCGCAGCGTAAGAAGGTATCTGGTTCAGGTTTATGCCGCTGTACGTCATCAGCGCCGACCACGGCGGAAAACAGCTCACGCACGCCCAGCTGCGTCAGTAACGCATCTGCCATGCTGTGTTCACTGCCGGTACCGACTGCCATAGGACGACGCCCGTGGTAAGCCTTCACCACCTCCATCAAAGGAAGCGGCTGAACATTTTCCAACAGCATGGCTTTCACTGCGGCGGTCTTTTCGGCGGCAAGAAGATGAGGATCGTGAGACGACTGATTCGTTTCGATGATGAACTGCGCCAGTCGCCAGGTAGGAGCACCATTAAAGCCGACAATACGCGCTTCATCCAGCGTCATTCCATAACGCGCCAGTACCTGACGCCACGCTTTTCGATGTGTCGGCTCAGTATCGAGAATGGTGCCGTCCATATCGAAAATCAGGGCGTCGTATTGATCGTACATAGTCACTCCGGACCTCCAACAAATGAGACATTACTTTAGCCTAATGTGCACAGGTTGTCGCCAGGGGGGATGAACAGCAAATGCTTTGAAAGCATTAGCAATTTTTCTTTTCAGATAAAGGTGATCGTCTGCGACCGGCAATAACCGTACGAAATTGCAGCATTTTTTATCCGCAGAGGGTAAACCGGAGCTGGCTGGCATCAATTAAAAGCCAGCAATAGAAAACCGGATTTACGCGCTAACCGTCAGCAGAAAGAGCCAGGCCAGACAGCCTGTTAGCCGGGTTGATAAAGCAGATAGGTTTTGCGATTAAACGTGAGCAGTAGAGGAAGAAATGCAAAGGGCTCATTCAGAGGAGGCACCAGTGCGGGCCGTTGCTGAGGCAACGTTATGCACGTTAGTGCAGCCTGAACAATGAGAACGCTATAAAACGCTGAGGAGATAATGATATCGAAAGAGATGGTGCATCCAGGAGGATTCGAACCTCCGACCGCTCGGTTCGTAGCCGAGTACTCTATCCAGCTGAGCTATGGATGCAACGGAAATCTGGGGGATTGCGGAGCAGGTTGCTAACCGGCAAAACAGCAAAGTGAAGAGTGCATCGCGGATAATGTCTCAGCTTACTTTACGGCCTGCGGGCCGTTGCTGAGGCAACGCTATCCTCGTTAGTGCAGTCTGACGATTTTCACGCTATGACACACTAAGGCACTTCCCTATCCGAAGATATGGTGCATCCAGGAGGATTCGAACCTCCGACCGCTCGGTTCGTAGCCGAGTACTCTATCCAGCTGAGCTATGGATGCATTGGGGAATTACTTTTTATGGACTTTCAGAAATCAACCTGGGAATGATACGAAGAATGGTGCATCCGGGAGGATTACTCAGCTTACGCTTCGCCCTGCGGGCCGTTGCTGAAGCAACGTTATCCTCCTTAGTGCAGTCTGACGATTTTCACGCTATGACACACTGAGGCACTTTCCATATTCGAAAATATGGTGCATCCAGGAGGATTCGAACCTCCGACCGCTCGGTTCGTAGCCGAGTACTCTATCCAGCTGAGCTATGGATGCATTGATTTAATTCTTGTACAACGCAGGGTGCTAACTACTCACCATGAAAGGAATTGCTAGTTCACTTTGTTTTTATTCCGATGGTGCATCCAGGAGGATTACTCAGCTTGCGCTTCGCCCTGCGGGCCGTTGCTGATGCAACGTTAACCTCCTTAGTACGACCTGAACACTAATTGCGTCATGTCACACTGAGGCACTTCTCCACATTCGAAAATATGGTGCATCCAGGAGGATTCGAACCTCCGACCGCTCGGTTCGTAGCCGAGTACTCTATCCAGCTGAGCTATGGATGCATCGGAAATGGCGGTGAGGGAGGGATTCGAACCCTCGATACAGCTTTTGACCGTATACTCCCTTAGCAGGGGAGCGCCTTCAGCCTCTCGGCCACCTCACCTTACGCGTTCTTCCGAACTGCGCCGCTGAACTTTGTTTCCGCTCATCGGCACTGCGTGGCGCACATATTACTTTCCCGCACTTATAAGTCAAACAATTTTTCCGAAGGTTTGTTTGATTGAACAAATGACAGACAATTGGGCCAAAATGACGGCAAAAAGAGTGAATTATCAACAATGAAAGATGATGCAGTTAACAAAAAAGGGAATAAGGGGGAGAAAAGAAAAAGGGGGGAATGGGTCGATAAAGCGGTAGCGCCTCGCACAGGTGCGAGACGCTGAATCCGTTAAACGCTGGTTTGTTGCGTTTTTTCAGCCTGGATGCGTTGATAGATCTCTTCGCGATGCACAGACACTTCTTTCGGAGCGTTAACCCCGATGCGAACCTGGTTACCTTTAACACCCAGCACCGTTACAGTCACCTCATCACCGATCATGAGGGTTTCACCAACTCGACGAGTTAGAATAAGCATTCTTTGCTCCTTGAAAGATTAAAAGAGTCGGGCTTGTACAGGCTCCCGGCATTATCCATCATTTAACGCTGCACAATGAGTATGACAAATACACCAATGCACATCGATGCGCTAATACATTCTGCTGATAGTTAGTTTAGCCGGAATACACTACATCAACCTGACTTTGTCATTTGCTACTCTGACATCGTATGAAAAAGCGCCGGAACAACCGTTCTGACGCTTTATACGATGCCTTGTTTTAATTCACTTACAGACGGCTGCTGACCCAGTCCTCAACCCCTGCTAACGCGCCTTTCAGGGCCGCCACATCGGTTCCGCCAGCCTGCGCCATATCCGGGCGTCCACCGCCCTTGCCGCCGACCTGCTGCGCCAGGCCTGCAATCAGTTCACCGGCTTTAACCCGGTCAGTCAGATCTTTGGTCACGCCAGCGATTAACGACACTTTACCTTCCGCAACCGTCGCTAACACAATGATGGCCGAACCCAACTGGTTTTTCAGGTCATCCACCATGGTACGCAACATTTTCGGCTCAACGTTATTCAGCTCACTGACCAGCAGCTTCACGCCTTTCACATCGATGGCACTGCTGCTCAGAGACGCGCTCTCCTGCGCTGCTTGCTGATCGCGCAGTTGCTGCAACTCTTTCTCCAGCGCCCGTACGTGATCCACCAGACCACGTACTTTTTCATTCAGGTTGCTGCTGTTGGCTTTCACCAGCTGCGCCAGATCGTGCAGCTGGCTGCTCTGCGCATTGACCTGCGCCAGGGCGCCTTCACCGGTAATCGCTTCAATACGACGAACACCCGCCGCAGTGCCTGACTCAGCCTGGATACGGAACAGACCGATGTCGCCGGTACGTGCCGCGTGCGTGCCGCCGCACAGCTCAACCGAGAAATCACCCATGGTCAGGACGCGCACGCGCTGATCATATTTTTCGCCAAACAGCGCCATGGCACCTTTAGATTTCGCCGCCTCAAGATCCATCACGTCGGTTTCAACCGGCAAGTTGCGACGAATCTGCGCGTTGACAATATCTTCGACCTGGCGAATCTCCTGAGGTTTCATCGCTTCGAAATGCGAGAAGTCAAAACGCAGGTATTTATCGTTAACCAGAGATCCCTTCTGTGCAACATGCTCACCTAATACCTGACGCAGCGCGGCATGCAATAAGTGGGTTGCAGAGTGGTTAAGACGGATACGCGCCCGGCGTGCCGCATCAACTTTTGCTTCAAGGCGATCGCCGATACGTAACTGCCCTGCCGTCAGCTTACCGATATGACCGATTGCCTGACCATATTTTTGTGTGTCCTGTACGCTAAATTCAGCATTCTTCCCTGTCAGCACGCCGGTATCGCCGACCTGACCGCCTGATTCGCCATAGAATGGCGTTTCATCCAGTACCACAACCGCTTCCTGGCCTTCGGTGACTTCATTCACCGACTCGCCTGCCACGTACAGCGCTTTCACCGTCGCGGCTAAATCCAGCTGGTCGTAGCCTTTGAACGAGGACGCCGCATCGATACGAATAACGTTGCTGTAATCCGCGCCGAAACCACTCGCTTCACGTGCGCGCTGGCGCTGTTGCTCCATCGCCTGCTCGAAGCCCGCTTCGTCGATCTTCAGATTGCGTTCGCGGCAGACATCAGCCGTCAGGTCAGCCGGGAAGCCAAAGGTATCGTACAGACGGAAGACCGTTTCGCCATCCAGCGTATCACCCTGCAGTTTCGCCAGCTCTTCGTCCAGCAGCGCCAGGCCGCGTTCCAGAGTCTTAGCGAACTGCTCTTCTTCGCTTTTCAGCACCTGCTCAACCTGAGCCTGCTGACGCTGTAACTCTTCACCGGCCGATCCCATCACCTCAACCAGCGGCGCGACCAGCTTATAGAAGAATGCGTCTTTCGCGCCCAGCATGTTGCCATGACGTACGGCACGACGAATGATGCGACGCAGCACGTAACCACGGTTCTCATTCGACGGGATCACGCCATCGGCAATCAGGAATGCACAGGAGCGGATATGATCGGCAATCACGCGTAGTGATTTATTGCTCAGATCGGTGGCACCGGTCACCTGCGCTACCGCCTGGATCAGTTTCTGGAACAGGTCGATTTCATAGTTAGAGTTGACGTGTTGCAGTACGGCAGTAATGCGCTCCAGGCCCATGCCGGTATCAACCGACGGTTTCGGCAGCGGCAGCATGGTGCCATCCGCCTGACGATTGAACTGCATGAAGACGATGTTCCAGATCTCAATGTAGCGGTCGCCATCCTCTTCCGGGCTGCCTGGTGGTCCACCCCAGATGTGATCGCCGTGATCGTAGAAAATTTCGCTGCAGGGACCGCAAGGGCCGGTGTCGCCCATCTGCCAGAAGTTATCTGACGCGTAAGCCCCGCCCTTGTTGTCGCCGATACGGATAATGCGTTCGTGCGGCACGCCAATCTCGTTGGCCCAGATGGCATAAGCTTCATCATCGGTTTCATATACCGTAACCCACAGACGCTCTTTTGGCAGGCCGAACCACTGCTCGCTCGTCAACAGTTCCCAGGCAAAAGCGATTGCCTCTTTCTTGAAGTAGTCACCAAAGCTGAAATTACCCAGCATTTCAAAGAAAGTGTGGTGACGTGCGGTGTAGCCGACATTTTCAAGATCGTTGTGTTTGCCACCGGCACGCACGCAGCGCTGTGAAGTGGTCGCACGTGAGTAATCACGCTTGTCCTGGCCGAGGAAAACATCTTTGAACTGGTTCATTCCGGCGTTGGTAAACAGCAACGTCGGATCGTTATTCGGTACGAGGGAGCTGCTGGTTACAACCTGATGTCCCTTGCTATGAAAAAAGTCGAGAAACGCTTGACGGATCTCAGCAGTGCTCTTGCTCATATATATCCTGGAATCACGCTAACGAACGTTCCATCTTTTCCGCGATGCCACATCCTGGCGGCGCCTGATTAGAGGAACAAAAAGTGGGAATAAGATAAATTTTCTTCAGTGGGAAGTAAAATTACATCGGCTTTTAGTCGTCAAAATTTCTGAAAACGGACTGAATATCTTCGCTCATGAAGCCTTTTGACTGTAGATAGCGTAGTACTTTGGCTTTCTCTTTCCATTCTTTCGGTAACGGGTGTCCGAATTTACGTTCAGCCAGCTGGGCAGCACAGGCAGACCAGTCCACCTCGGTCTCTTCCATCGCAATATCAATCGCCTCGCGATCGATCCCCTTCTGCGCCAGTTCCAGACGTACCCGCTGTGAACCAAAACCTTTGCGGCTTCGGCTCTGAATAAAACGTTCGGTGAAACGCGCGTCGTTTAGCCAGCCATTTTCCTGGCACCAGTTGAGCACTTTTTCCAGCAGCTCTTCGGTGACGATTTCCGGCTCTTTCTGCTGTGCCCACGCCGCACGCTGCGCCGACTGTTGCAGCTTACGCGCTAATTCGGCACGACTGTGATCGCGCTGTCCAAGAATGCGCATCGCACGGTCGAGCAGACGAGAAAAAGAGACAATGTTGGGTTGGGGCTGGGATTGTTCAGACATACTGCGCACCTTGTACTAACGGGAAGGGGATTATGGCGACAGATCGGGAGAGAAGAAAGGTAAGAAAGAGAGGGTAAGTGGTAAAAAACAACGGGAGTGGATTTCTCCACCCCCGCGTGAGTGATTAGAAGTCTTCGTTCGCTTCACTGGCTGCGTTTTCAACTTTGTCAGCAGACTGCTCTGCGGCAAGCTTATCGTCAGCGCCGTTCAGTAACATTTCACGTAACTTCAGATCAATCTCGTTTGCGACAGCCGCATTCTCTTTGAGGAAGTTGCTGGCATTCGATTTACCCTGACCAATCTTATCGCCCTGGTAGCTGTACCATGCACCCGCTTTTTCGATCAGCTTGTGCTTCACGCCCAGGTCGACCAGTTCGCCGAAGGTGTTGATGCCTTCGCCGTACATGATCTGGAACTCTGCCTGTTTAAATGGCGCCGCGATTTTGTTTTTCACCACTTTAACGCGAGTCTCACTGCCCACCACGTTATCGCCCTCTTTGATAGCGCCGATACGGCGGATATCAAGACGGACAGAAGCGTAGAACTTCAGCGCGTTACCACCGGTAGTGGTTTCCGGGTTACCAAACATCACACCAATTTTCATACGGATCTGGTTGATGAAGATCAGCAGGGTGTTGGACTGCTTCAGGTTACCGGCAAGCTTACGCATCGCCTGGCTCATCATACGTGCCGCCAGGCCCATGTGTGAGTCACCGATTTCACCTTCGATTTCCGCTTTCGGCGTCAGTGCCGCCACGGAGTCGACAATGATTACGTCAACCGCGCCTGAGCGGGCCAGCGCATCACAAATCTCCAGCGCCTGCTCACCGGTGTCTGGCTGCGAACAAAGCAGGTTGTCGATGTCTACGCCCAGTTTCTTGGCGTAAACCGGATCCAGCGCATGCTCAGCATCGATAAAGGCACAGGTTTTGCCTTTACGCTGTGCTGACGCGATTACCTGCAGGGTCAGCGTGGTTTTACCTGAAGACTCTGGCCCGTAAATCTCAACGATACGGCCCATTGGCAGACCGCCTGCGCCTAACGCAATGTCCAGCGACAGCGAACCGGTAGAGATGGTTTCCACATCCATTGAGCGGTCTTCACCCAAGCGCATGATGGAGCCTTTACCAAATTGCTTCTCAATCTGGCCCAGCGCGGCAGCTAAAGCCTTTTGTTTGTTTTCATCAATCGCCATTTCAACTCCTAATCAAGCCGGGTAAACACGCACTCAGGGGTGCCTGCACTCTTTCTGTTGCCGACAATTATACTGTATAGTCATACAGTATCAAGTTTAATTTGTCAGAAATTCGCCATACAGCCGCCGTAGTGCCCAGGCGACGGACTGGCGGCGTACCGCCTCACGGTCACCGGAGAAATGCTGCTGAAAAGTCAGGACCTTATCCTGCGGACCGGCAAAACCGAACCAGACGGTGCCGACCGGTTTTTCCGCACTGCCGCCATCCGGCCCGGCAATACCGCTCACGGAGATGGCGTAGTCTGCCCGGGCGGCGTGCCTTGCGCCCAGCGCCATTTCGCGCACCACGGCTTCACTCACCGCTCCGTACTGTTCCAGCGACGTTGCCTGAACGCCCACCAGCTGCTGCTTGGCATCATTACTGTAGGTCACGAAGCCGCGTTCAAACCAGGCTGAGCTGCCACTGATGTCAGTAAACACCTTGGCAATCCACCCTCCGGTGCAGGATTCTGCACAGGTTACGGTGGCGTTTTGCTGCTTAAGCTTCTCACCGATCTGCGCGCTAAGCGCCTGCAACTGCCGATCATCCATCGTGTTTCTCCCTCAGGTGGTGCAATGAAAGTGGTGCAACACCGCCACTTTTTCAAGCCCTGTCTTAAGTATTGCCCGCTTTTTGCGGCCTGTTTTCCCTTAACCTCAGCTTTTTTTCACGGCAACGATAAAAAGACGCGGGAAAGCGAGCAGAACCTGACCATCGCGCTGCGCCGGATAGGCGCTGAGCAAACGCTGATGATAGGCCGCCAGAAAATCCGCCTGTTCGGCTTCATCCAGCATGGCCAGAAACGGGCGCAGGCCGGTCGCCTGTAGCCAGCTGATAATCGCCTGTGCATCGGCCATCACGTGATAATAGGTGGTGCGCCAGATATCCACGTCACAGCCGGTGCCGGTGAGCAGATCGTAATAGTCGCCGGTCGGGAGCAGCTGTTTACGGTCCGCCGTTTTGGCATCAATACGGGAATGCCAGGGTTCAGACGCCGCCACGTCGCGCATCAATCGATGCGAGGGCTCATTGAGATTATCGGGCATCTGCACTGCCAGCACGCCGCCGGGTGCCAGTTGTTCCACCAGATGAGGAAACAGCGTCGCGTGGTTATCCAGCCACTGTAGCGACGCATTGGCATAGATCACCTGCTGAGGCGTTTCTGCCTGCCAGCTGCGAATGTCCGCCTGTACAAAGCGGCAGTGCGGTAACCGTTCGCGCGCCTGGGCTAACATCGCTGCTGAACTGTCGAGCCCGCAGACCGTGGCCAGCGGCCAGGCTTCAGCCAGCAATTCGGTGCTGTTGCCCGGACCGCAGCCCAAATCGGTCACCTGCTCAACCTCTTCAACGCTGATGTGCGCCAGCAGTTCACGTGCCGGGCGGGTGCGTTCCGCCTCAAACTTGCGATACAACTCAGGATCCCACTCTTTCATGCTCACCTCCGGTTTGGTTATCTGACGTGACCGATCGATAAGACGCTTTAAACGCGGAAAAGTGCGACCTGTTGCTCATTTCTGAATCGAATACTGGCGGTGCTAAGGCGGAATAATTAAGTTAAAACACTGTTTCATTTTCCCTAAACGCTACTCAGGAGTGAGTCATGACTGCAGAATCTGCCTTTGCCGGCGTCTGGTGTCCCTCGGTAACCCCGTTTAATGCGCAGGGTGCGATCGATATCGATGCGCTCGGACGCCATTTTTCGCGCCTCAACCGTTCAGGCATTGATACCTTACTGATCATGGGCAGTATTGGCGAGTTCGCCTCATTGACGCAGCAGGAACGCTTACAGCTGATTAAAGAAGCCCGTCCCCTATCGCCGCTGACAATGGTGGCTAATGTCTCCGCTACCTGCGTCGCGGATATGCTGTCGCTGGCTGAAGCGGCATGGGAAAGTGGTTACGACGCGGTGATGGTTCTGCCGCCCTACTACTACGGCCAGACGCAGAACCAGCTGATGCATTATTTTGAAACGCTCGATCAGCAGTTAGGCGGCAAGTGGTTTGCCTATAATTTTCCGGCGCGCACCGGCTGCGACCTCTCCCCCACGCTGGTCGCCGCGTTAGCGGCAAAACTGCCGAATTTCATCGGCATTAAGGATACCGTCGACTGCCTGTCGCATAACCGGGCAATGATTGACGAGACGAAAAAGGTACGCAGCGATTTTGCGGTGCTGTCGGGCTATGACGAATATCTGTTGCCCAATCTGCTGGCGGGTGGCGCCGGGGTAATCTCGGGACTGAACAATATTGTGCCGGAGGTTTTTGCCCAAATGATGCAGGCGTGGCGTGACGGCAATATGGCTGAACTGACGCGTATCCAGCAACAGATTGGCCGGATGATGGCGATTTACAGCATCGGTGATGACTTTGTGACCACGATAAAAACCGCGGTGTCGCGTCGCTATGATTCAATGCGTAGCGCATCGCGTAATTACGGTGGCACTTTAGACGCGCAACAGTGTGCGGCGCTCGATCGGTTATTCAGCTAATCAGCATTACGGGCGCCTCCCTGCGCCCGCCAGCCTCAGTTCTTTTTGACGAACTCAGACTTCAATTTCATCGGACCAAAACCGTCGATCTTACAGTCGATGTTGTGGTCCCCTTCAACCAGACGGATGCTTTTCACTTTGGTGCCAATCTTCAGCGACGAAGAACTCCCCTTCACCTTGAGATCTTTAATCACTGTGACGCTGTCGCCATCTGCCAGCAGATTGCCGTTAGCGTCACGCACTTCCAGCGACTGATTGCTGCTGTCACTTTCCGCCTCAGTCCAGATATGACCACAGGAAGGACAGTTAAGGTTATCGCCATCTTGCCAGGTGTAATCGGCGTGACAGGCTGGGCAGGCAGGTAAAGACATAACGACTCCAGAGATAACAAGGGCTGATGGGCCTGAAAAAGGGCGTCATCATATAACCTTACAGTTGATAAGGACAGTCTTTATAGCATTCCGCCCTGCCGCGCCTTGCTAACGGCCTCGCCTAACTGCCACACCGCCATCGCGTAATGGGTGCTGTGGTTATAACGGGTAATGACATAAAAGTTGGGTAAACCGTACCAGTACTGATAGCTGGTGCCCAAATCAAGCCGTAGCAGGCTCACCTGGTCGTTGCCATTGAGTGAGCCCTGCGGC
The DNA here is from genome assembly GCF_053474785.1 of Pantoea sp. PGP6. Lineage (NCBI taxonomy): Bacteria > Pseudomonadati > Pseudomonadota > Gammaproteobacteria > Enterobacterales > Erwiniaceae > Pantoea > Pantoea sp. PGP6. The sequence continues at coordinate 1,067,637 of NZ_JBQBMA010000001.1, read as the reverse complement.
GACAGGCCGGAGGCAGCCAGCATGCCTACGCTGTAGCGAGTCTTGAAGCCATCTTCAAGCAAGGGCGCCTGACCACTGGCCGGGACCGCAATGTTTTCGCCGCTGCGCCAGCCGTGCTGCTGGAAGTAGTGCGCCACGCTGCCGATGGCATCAACCGGATCCCACAGGTTGGCGTGGCCATCACCGTTGAAGTCCACCGCGTACTCTTTGTAGGACGATGGCATGAACTGACCATAGCCCATCGCCCCGGCAAACGAGCCTTTCAGCGCCAGCGGATCGTCCTGCTCATTACGCGCCATCAACAGGAAGGTTTCCAGTTCGCTGCTGAAGTAAGCCGCGCGACGCGGATAGTTGAAGGATAAGGTCGCGAGCGCATCCAGAATACGCGTTTTCCCCATCACGCGCCCCCAGCGGGTTTCAACGCCAATGATGCCGACGATGATTTCAGGCGGCACGCCGTAGACCTGCTGCGCGCGTTGCAGCGCATCCTGATATTGATCCCAGAAGGCGACGCCGTTTTGGACGTTGTCCGGCGTAATAAACTTATTGCGATAGCGAATCCAGGCACCGTTAGGTCCCGGTGCCGGCGTATAGCTCGGTGCCTGGCGATCCATCAGGCGCAGCACATAGTCCAGCCGCTTTGCCTGACCAATAATGTTGTGCAGTTGCTGGCGATCGAAGCCGTGCTTCTCCACCATCTGATCGATAAATTGTTCTGCCGCCGGGTTGCCGGCAAAGTCACCAAACATCGCGGATCCACTGTGCGACGGCTGGAGCAAGAATCCACCTTGCGGTGCAGCCAGCATCTTTTGCTGTTGGGGGACTTCAGGTTTGCTGCTGCAGGAGGCCAGTAACGGGATGAACGCAAGGAGAGCTAGCTTGAGACGCATCGGTAATCCATAAACGAGGGGGTAGATTCAGATGCGCTAATAGTAGTCGTTCAGCGCAACGACATACAGGTCAAATTCTTAAAAAAACGTCAAGAAACTGCCCCGAAAAACGGTCACCGGACGCGCTGTGCCGGTGACCGTCACCTCGTCAGCGGCGATTTCTCACCAGTTGATAACGACGGGTGAGATACTCCACCGGCGCGCTCCAGATATGCACCAGGCGGCAGAATGGAAACAGCAGGAATAACGTCATTCCCAGCACCATATGTAGCCGGTAGATCAGAGCCACGCCGTCAAGATGATGGGATGCACCGCCATGGAAGGTCACCACTGCCTGCGCCCAGCCCACCAGCTTCATCATCTCGCTGCCATCCATATGCTGTGCCGAGAAAGGAATGGTCAGCAGTCCGAGGGTAGCCTGCGCCACCAGTAAGCTCAGGATAAGGATATCACCGACGCTGCTGGTTGCCCGCACCCGAGGGTTAGTCAGACGGCGTTTCAGCAACAGTGCGCCACCGGCCAGCGTCATCGCGCCAAACACGCCACCGGCAATCATCGCCAGCTTTTGCTTCACGTCGAGCGGCAGAAAGGATTGATACATCCAGTGAGGCGTCAGCATCCCGACGATATGGCCGAAAAAGATACCGATGATGCCGATGTGGAACAGGTTAGAGGCGAGCCGCATCCCTTTTTTATCCAGCATCTGGCTGGAACCGGCGCGCCAGCTGTACTGCCCGTAATCGTAGCGCAGCCAGCTGCCGACCAGAAAGACCGTCCCGGCAAGGTAGGGGTAAATATCAAAGAAGAAAGTGTTGAGAAAATTCATGCTGATTCTCCTGTGGCGCGCGGAGTAGCCTGAGCGATATCCAGATACTGCGGCGCAACCGCTGCGGCGAAACGGCGCTGATGCGCGGCCTGTTGCGCCGAGGCGCAGCCCTGTTCGCCAAGAAATTTAACCTGCTCCTCTTCCCAGACGGCATCCAGGGCCGCCGGGGTATCGTCGCGCGCTTCCTGTGCCACCTGCGGCCGTAAGGCGTCAGGCTGAATAGCGGTACCCGAAAGCGTTAACAGCGCACTGAACAGATCGGCATAGGGACTTTCACGTTCCACCAGCCGCGCCGCCAGGAGCGCCAGGATCGGCGCGATATCCTCTAAACCCTGACGCACCTCATCAGCCGTTTTACAGGCGAGGTATTCAAGGTAAAGCGGGAGATAATCAGGCAGCTCTTTGCTATCCAGCTCCAGTCCGTCGGCCCGATACTGCGCCAGCAGATCGACCATCGCCTGACCGCGATCGCGTGACTCACCGTGCACATGTTCAAACAGCAACAGCGAGGTGGCGCGGCCGCGATCAAACAGTTCGCAGTAATCAGCCTGAACGTCGAGCAGTGGCCGGGCGCAGAGCTGGTGGATAAAGTCCACCAGCCGTGCCCTCTGCGCTGGGTCGAGTTCAGGGGCGCTTTCCAGCGCCTCAATCAGGTTCTGATGGTGGCTAAACAGCGCCTCATCCGGGTAATCCAGCAGGCGCGACAGCACACGTAGCGCAATCATGATGCATCCTCCGGGCGTACGGTTTGTTTAGTGATGTCGATGGCATCGATACGGCGGCTGTTGAACAGGTTGAATTTGCTGTCGCTGCCGTGGCAGCCATCGCCGAAGCTAAAGCCGCAGCCTTTACTTTCCGGGAAGGCTTCACGTGCCAGTTCGCGATGGCTGGACGGCACCACAAAGCGATCTTCGTAGTTGGCGATAGCCAGATACCGGTACATCTCCTGCGCCTGCGCTTCGCTCAGACCGACCTGTTCCAGCGCCCGGACATCGCGTTTACCTTCGACGCTTTCTGCCCGCTTGTAATGACGCATCGCCAGCATGCGTTTCAGCGCCAGCAGCACCGGCGCGGTATCACCGGCGGTCAGCAGGTTCGCCAGATACTCGACCGGAATACGCAGGCTTTCAACGTCCGGCAGCACGCCGGTGTGCGCCAGTGCACCACCGTCGACGGCTGACTGAATCGGTGACAACGGCGGCACATACCACACCATCGGCAGGGTGCGATATTCCGGATGCAGCGGCAGCGCCAGCTTCCAGTCCATCGCCATTTTGTACACCGGCGAACGTTGCGCCGCGTCAATCACGCTTTGCGCTACGCCATCTTTCAGCGCCTGGGCGATCACCGCCGGATCGTGTGGATCGAGGAAGATATCCAGCTGGCTCTGATAGAGATCTTTTTCGTTCTCTGCTGAGGCGGCCTGTTCAATACGGTCTGCGTCATACAGCAGTACGCCGAGATAGCGGATACGTCCGACACAGGTTTCCGAGCAGACGGTCGGCTGGCCGGCTTCAATACGCGGATAGCAGAAAATGCATTTTTCTGATTTGCCGCTCTTCCAGTTGAAGTAGATCTTTTTGTACGGGCAGCCGGTAAGGCACATACGCCAGCCACGGCATTTATCCTGGTCGATCAACACAATGCCATCTTCTTCACGCTTGTAGATGGCACCACTCGGACAGGTCGCCACGCAGGCAGGGTTGAGGCAATGCTCACACAGGCGCGGCAGATACATCATGAAGGTGTGTTCAAACTGGCCGTAAATATCCTTCTGGATATTGTCGAAGTTTTTATCCTGTGAACGTTTGGAAAATTCACCGCCGAGGATCTCTTCCCAGTTCGGGCCATTTTCGATTTTTTTCATCCGCTGACCGGTGATCAGTGAACGCGGGCGCGCAATCGGCTGGTGCTTACCGGCCGGCGCATTGTGCAGATGCTGGTAATCGAAATCGAACGGTTCGTAGTAATCATCCAGCGCCGGCACATCCGGGTTAGCGAAGATTTTTGACAGCACGCCGACACGGTTTCCCATGCGCGGCTCCAGCTTGCCGTTGATTTTCCGGATCCAGCCGCCCTTCCATTTCTGCTGATCTTCCCAGGCGTGGGGATAACCGACGCCGGGCTTGCTCTCTACGTTGTTGAACCAGGCATATTCCATCCCTTCACGACTGGTCCAGACGTTTTTGCAGGTTACCGAGCAGGTGTGGCAGCCGATACATTTGTCGAGGTTCAGCACCATGCCGACCTGTGAGCGAATTTTCATGGTTTTACCTCCTGCTGGCTGCCCTGACAGGCATCGTTGCCTTCCCCGTCTAACCAGTTAATGTTGTTCATTTTTCTTACCACCACGAATTCATCGCGGTTAGAACCGACGGTGCCGTAATAGTTAAAGCCCCAGGAGAGCTGGGCATAGCCGCCGATCATATGGGTCGGTTTCGGACAGGTACGGGTGACGGAGTTATGAATACCGCCGCGCTGGCTGGTGATCTCTGAACCCGGAATATTCACAATACGTTCCTGGGCGTGATACATCATGGTCATCCCGGCCGGAATACGCTGGCTTACCACCGCACGCGCGGTCAGCGCACCGTTGGCATTGAACGCCTCAATCCAGTCGTTATCGACAATCCCCAGTTCACGGGCATCGTCTTCGCTCATCCAGACAATCGGTCCGCCGCGCGACAGGGTCAGCATCAGCAGGTTATCGCTGTAGGTGGAGTGAATGCCCCACTTCTGGTGTGGCGTCAGGAAGTTCAGCGCCTTCTCCGGATTACCGTTAGGTTTGCTGTTGAGCAGCGGTTTGGCGGCACGGGTATCAATCGGCGGACGGTAGACCAGCAGGCTTTCACCAAAGGCACGCATCCACTCATGATCCTGATACAGTTGCTGGCGGCCACTCAGGGTGCGCCACGGAATCAGCTCGTGAACGTTGGTGTAGCAGGCGTTGTAGGAGACATGTTCGTCTTCCAGACCAGACCAGGTTGGGCTGGAGATGATTTTGCGCGGCTGTGCCTGGATATCGCGGAAGCGAATTTTTTCATCTTCCTTGTTCAGCGCCAGATGGGTATGGTCGCGGCCGGTAATCTCACCCAGCGCCTGCCAGGCTTTAACGGCTACCTGACCGTTGGTTTCCGGGGCCAGCGTCAGGATCACTTCTGCCGCGTCGATGGCCGTGTCGATATTCGGCCGTCCCGCTGCCGGGCCATCCGCTTTGACATAGTTAAGCTGCTTAAGGAAATCGACTTCTTTCTCAGTATTCCAGCCGATGCCTTTGCCGCCGTTACCCAGGGTATCAAGCAGCGGACCCAGTGAGGTAAAGCGCGCCCAGGTGGCCGGATAATCACGCTCTACCAGCATGATGTGTGGCGCGGTTTTACCTGGAATCAGCTCACATTCGCCTTTCTTCCAGTCTCTGGCGTCAAACGGCTGCGCCAGTTCGGCTGGCGAATCGTGCAGTACCGGCAGCGTGACCACATCCGTTTCTACCCCTAAATGGCCAGGGCAGAGATCGGAGAAGGCTTTTGCGATGCCCTTATAGATTTCCCAGTCGCTTTTTGAATCCCAGGCTGGATCGACCGCGGCAGAGAGCGGATGAATAAACGGATGCATATCCGAGGTATTCATGTCGTCTTTTTCATACCAGGTGGCGGTTGGCAGCACCACATCAGAGTAGAGGCAGGTACTCGACATACGGAAATCGAGGGTCACCACCAGATCCAGTTTGCCTTCAGCCCCCTGATCCAGCCACTCCACCTCTTCAGGCTTGACGCCGCCCTGCTTACCCAGATCTTTACCCTGAATGCCGTTTTCAGTACCCAGCAGGTACTTCAGCATATATTCGTGCCCTTTACCGGATGAGCCGAGCAGGTTAGAACGCCAGACAAACAGGTTACGCGGGAAGTTCTGCGGATCGTCTGGCTGTTCGGCGGCGAAACGCAGCGTGCCTTTTTTCAGACTCTCAACGGTGTAATCCAGCGGCGACAGGCCAGCGGCTTGCGCCTGCGCGGCGATACGCAGCGGGTTAACGTTGAGCTGCGGCGCCGACGGGAGCCAGCCCATGCGCTCAGAACGCACGTTAAGGTCGATCAGGCTGCCGCTGTAGCGACTTTTATCTGCCAGCGGCGACAGCAGCTCGCTGGTGGCGAGGGTTTCATAACGCCACTGGCTGGAGTGGTTATAGAAGAACGAGGTACTGTTCATCTGACGTGGCGGACGTTGCCAGTCGAGGCCAAATGCCAGCGGGGCCCAGCCGGTCTGCGGACGCAGTTTCTCCTGACCCACATAGTGCGCCCAGCCACCGCCGCTCTGACCGACGCAGCCGCAGAAGATCAGCATGTTCATCAGGCCACGGTAGTTCATGTCCATGTGATACCAGTGGTTCATACCGGCACCGACGATAATCATTGAACGGCCGCGGGTCTTCTCGGCATTGTCGGCAAATTCACGGGCAATGCGGATGATATTCTGGCGCGAAACGCCGGTGATCTGCTCGGCCCAGGCCGGGCTGTACGCTTTCACCTCGTCGTAGTTTTGCGCGCAGTTGGCATCACCCAGTCCGCGCTCCAGACCGTAGTTTGCCAGCGTCAGATCGTAAACGCTGGTGACCAGCGCTTCGCTGCCATCGGCCAGTTGCAGACGTTTTACCGGCAGCTTATGCAGCAGGATTTCATCCAGCGCGACGCTGTTGAAATGCTCACTGGTGATCCCGCCAAAGTAAGGGAAACCAACTTCAACCACCTCGTCATGGCCACCCAGCAGACTGAGCTGCAGTTGAACTTCCTGCTGCGTCGTCCCGTCACGCTGCTCAAGGTTCCATTTACCTTTTTCACCCCAGCGGAAGCCGATTGAACCCTGCGGTGCCACCAGTTGGCCGGTCGCCTCGTTGATCGCCACCGTTTTCCATTCAGGATTATTATCCTGACCGAGACCATCGATCAGATCGCTGGCTCGCAGCTGGCGTCCGGCGGCGTAAAAGCCACCTTCACGCGGCTCCAGCAACACCAGCATTGGCATATCGGTATAACGACGCACGTAGTCGCTGAAATAGCTGACTTCGCGATCGAGATGAAACTCCTTCAGCATCACGTGGCCCATCGCCAGCGCCATTGCACTGTCGGTGCCCTGTTTCGGATTCAGCCACTGGTCGCACAGCTTGGCAACCTCGGCATAGTCCGGCGTCACCGCCACGGTTTTGGTGCCTTTGTAACGCACTTCGGTAAAGAAGTGCGCATCAGGGGTACGCGTCTGCGGCACGTTTGAGCCCCAGGCGATGATGTAAGAAGAGTTGTACCAGTCGGCCGATTCCGGCACGTCGGTCTGTTCGCCCCAGGTCATCGGTGATGCCGGAGGCAGATCGCAATACCAGTCGTAAAAACTCAGGCAGGTACCGCCAATCAACGACAGATAACGCGCGCCTGCCGCATAGGAGACCATCGACATCGCCGGGATAGGTGAGAAACCCATCACCCGGTCCGGACCGTAGGTTTTCGCAGTGCAGATGTTAGCGGCGGCGATCATCTCATTGACCTCCTGCCAGCTGGACCGCACAAACCCACCGCGGCCGCGCGCCTGCTTATAGCTTTTGGCTTTTTCCGGGTTGCTGATAATCGAGGCCCAGGCATCAACCGGATCGCTGTGCTGCTGTTTCGCCTCGCGCCACAGCTGAATCAGCTTCTTACGCATCAGTGGATATTTCAGCCGGTTGGCGCTGTAGAGATACCAGGAATAACTGGCACCACGCGGACAGCCACGCGGTTCGTGATTAGGCAGATCGGGACGGGTACGCGGATAGTCGGTCTGTTGCGTCTCCCAGGTCACCAGGCCATTTTTCACGTAGATTTTCCAGCTGCAGGAGCCGGTGCAGTTGACCCCATGCGTGGAGCGGACAATTTTATCGTGCTGCCAGCGACTGCGGTAACCATCTTCCCAGTCGCGGTTGCTGTTCAGTGACTGGCCATGTTCGCCAGAGAAAGGCTCCGCCAGCTGTTTAAAATAGCGAAACCGATCGAGAAACTTGCTCATCCGGAATACTCCTGAAGGCTTAATGTGACATTGCTAACTCTGCGTCGGTGAGGACGCAGAAAGTGAATAATGGCCGGCGCGCCACGCCGGCATTGTTGTTATCAGGCGCGGGACTTGCGTCCATAAACCAGCCAGGTAATGGCGATACAGCAGAGGTAAAACACCAGGAAAATTTTCATCGCGCCGGCTGGCGAGCCGGTCATAGAGAGCGAGAGGCCAAAGGTCTGCGGAATAAAGAAGCCGCCCAGCGCGCCAATCGCGGAGATAAAGCCCAGCGCGGCGGAGGTTTCAGTCCCGGCTTCACGCAGCGCCAGCGCATCGTCGCCGCCTTCGGCTTTAATGCGTTCCAGAGTGAGCTTGCGGAAAATCACCGCAATCATCTGATAGGTTGAGCCGCTGCCCAGTCCGGCAGTGAAGAACAGCCCCATAAAGATGGCGAAGAAAGCGATAAACGAGCCGTGGCCGTCAGCGCCCGGTAAGGTGAAAAACAGCAGTGCGGCAAACAGCGCCATCAGCACGTAGTTGATCAGCGTGACGCGGGTACCGCCGAAACGGTCAGAAATGATGCCGCCCGCTGAGCGGGCCAGCGCGCCAATAAACGGACCAAAAAAGGCGTAGTGCAGAATCACTACGTCCGGGAACTGCGTTTTGGTCAGCATGGCGAAACCGGCAGAAAATCCGATAAATGATCCGAACGTCGCCAGATAGAGCAGCGCCATCACCCACAGGTGTGGCCGTTTCAGTACCGGCAATTGCTCACGCAGCGAAGATTTCGCCGCCGCCAGGTCGTTCATTCCCAGCCAGGCGGCCAGCGTGGCGACCGCCAGCAACGGCAGCCAGATCCAGGCGGCGTTTTCCAGCCAGATCGCTTCGCCATTAACGGTAGTCTGACCCGCATCCGAAAAACCGAAGATGGCACAGGAGATCGCCAGCGGCGCGACAAACTGCATCACGCTGACACCGAGGTTACCGAGGCCGCCATTGATGCCCAGCGCGCCGCCCTGACGGGCTTTTGGAAAGAAGAAGCTGATGTTGCCCATGCTGGAAGCGAAGTTAGCCCCGGCAAAACCGCACAGCAGAGAAATAATCACAAAGGTGCTGAACGGCGTCTGGCTATCCTGCACCGCGAAACCGAGCCACAGGCAAGGGATCATCAGGATGCCGGTGCTAAAGGCGGTCCAGCGACGTCCCCCAACCAGCGGGATGACGAAAGAGTATGGAACGCGCAGCAGCGCGCCGGAAACCGACGGCAGTGCCGTCAGCAGAAACAACTGATCGGTAGTGAAACTGAAACCAACTTTATTCAGGTTGACCGCAACGGCGCTGAACAACATCCAGACGCAGAAGGCGAGCAGCAGACAGAAGACGGAAATCCACAGGTTACGGCTGGCGATACGTTTGCCGTGCGACTGCCAGAAAGCCTCATTTTCAGGCTGCCAGTCCTGGATTACCGCGCGGCGGGTGTCGGTTTGCAGAGGGACAGGTTGGGTCATAGCTTTCTCATCTACAGGATATTAATTGTGCATATCCTGCGCATCCGACCTGATGAGCAGCTTGATACAAATCAACGGCAAAGCAGGTAGTTATGCGACACTGGCGCGCAGATATCCCGGTTAAGTAGATGAACAGCCAGCAAATAACCTTTGTGAATCAGTGGTTTTTAAAACAGTTGCATAAAACCTGTCACAAGCGCGCCGGCAGTGGGAAATAAAGGAGTAGTCCATAAGGGGTATATAGCCACCCGTCTTCCCCGGTAAGATACCGCCTTTACTTCACTTCGCGATACGCGCGAATCCACTGAGCAGGAGCAGAGATGTGACGACAGACAAGTTTACGCTCTTACTTATCGACGACCATCCGATGCTGCGTAACGGGCTGAAACAGCTGATCGCGCTGGATGAGAGGCTGGAAGTGGTGGCCGAAGCAGGCAACGGCATAGAGGGGGTGGCGCTGGCACAGCAGCACGATCCTGACCTGATCCTGCTCGATCTGAATATGCCGGGCCTCAACGGACTGGATACGCTGAGCCGGCTGCGCGAGATATCGCTCTCGGGTCGGGTAGTGGTTTTCAGCGTTTCTGATGATGAGGAAGATGTGGTCACCGCCTTAAAACGCGGTGCCGACGGTTATTTACTGAAAGATATGGAGCCGGAAGCGCTGCTGAAAGCCCTGCACCAGGCGGCGGCCGGGCAGACTGTCCTCAGCGAAACCTTAACCCCGATACTGGTGGCCCGCTTACGGGAAGATCGCCCGGCCCCGGCCCGGGATATCAATCAGCTGACCCGCCGCGAGCGCGATATTCTGCAGCTGATCAGCGCCGGGATGACCAATAAAGCCATTGCGCGCAAACTGGGCATCAGTGAAAGCACGGTCAAAGTTCACGTCAAATACCTGCTGAAAAAGATGAACCTGAAATCCCGGCTGGAGGCAGCCGTCTGGGCATTACAGAGCGGACAACGTTAAGTAGCCGCGATCTGAACAGGAGACCGGCGGGATAAGGATTCAGGCAGCAGAATTCGCGAGCAGGCTCGCAGCCGCAGCTAAACAGCCGGAAAAACCGTTTTTTTCAGTCGCCAGCCGCGCCTGGTGTTTGATAGGGTGCCGGTCAGGCAACAACGGCTGAAGGTAACGGCGATGCATCAGACTGGTATATGCCCCGCCCTATTCGTTATCATCTGCTTATCCTGCACGCTGACGCTGAGCCGCTTCGGTTCAGCGACGTCGGCAGCCAGAATCTTACCGCTTTAAAAATGAGTTAAAACCCTATGCAAGAGCCAACCGAAAAGGATTTTCCTTCCCATACGCCGATGATGCAGCAATACCTGCGACTCAAGGCGGAACATCCTGACATTTTGCTGTTTTACCGGATGGGCGATTTCTACGAGCTGTTTTATGACGACGCCAGACGCGCCTCGCAGTTGCTGGAGATTTCACTCACCAAACGCGGCGCTTCGGCTGGCGAACCGATTCCGATGGCTGGCGTGCCCTATCACGCCGTTGAGAGTTATCTGGCGAAGCTGGTGCAGCTGGGCGAATCCGTCGCCATCTGCGAGCAGATTGGCGATCCCGCCCTGAGCAAAGGGCCGGTTGAACGCAAAGTGGTACGCATCGTCACGCCCGGCACTATCAGTGACGAAGCACTGCTGCAGGAGCGTCACGATAACCTGCTGGCGGCGATTGTTCAGAGCCCGCGCGGCTTTGGCTACGCAACGCTGGACATCAGTTCTGGCCGTTTCCGTCTGAGTGAACCGGGCGATGCGGAAACCATGGCAGCAGAATTGCAGCGCACTAATCCTGCCGAACTGCTCTATCCGGAAGATTTTCAGGCGATGTCGCTGATCGATCAGCGTCGTGGCCTGCGTCGTCGTCCGCTGTGGGAATTTGAGATCGATACCGCACGTCAGCAGCTCAATCTGCAGTTCGGCACCCGTGATCTGAACGGTTTTGGCGTCGAAAACGCGCATCTTGGCTTAAGTGCGGCGGGCTGTCTGCTGCAATATGTTAAAGATACCCAGCGCACTACCCTGCCCCACATCCGTTCCCTCAGTATGGAACGGCAGCAGGACAGCATCATTATGGATGCGGCGACCCGGCGTAACCTGGAGATCACCCAGAACCTGGCCGGCGGTACCGACAACACCCTGGCGGCGGTGCTGGATAAAACCGTCACCCCAATGGGCAGCCGGATGCTGAAGCGCTGGCTGCACATGCCGCTGCGCGATGCGCGCATCATCAATCAGCGTCAGGAGTCGATTGCCGAGCTGCAAAATCTCAGCGAAACCCTGCAACCGGTGCTGCGCCAGGTGGGTGACCTCGAGCGTATCCTGGCGCGTCTGGCATTGCGTACCGCGCGTCCGCGCGATCTGGCGCGGATGCGTCATGCGTTCCAGCAGCTGCCTGAGCTGAATCAGCTGCTGGCGGAAGTTGAGTCGACCCAGTTAAAACAGCTGCGTACCCAGATGGGCGAGTTTACCGCTTTACGCGAACTGCTGGAGCAGGCGGTGATTGAGTCGCCGCCGGTGTTGATCCGCGACGGCGGGGTAATCGCGCCCGGCTACAACGCCGAGCTGGATGAGTGGCGCGCCCTCGCCGACGGTGCCACCGATTATCTCGACAAGCTGGAGATACGCGAACGCGAAAAGCTGGGGCTGGATACCCTTAAGGTCGGCTTCAATGCGGTCCATGGTTACTACATTCAGGTCAGCCGCGGTCAGAGCCATCAGGTGCCGATGCACTATGTCCGCCGCCAGACGCTGAAAAATGCCGAGCGCTACATCATTCCGGAACTGAAAGAGTACGAAGACAAGGTGCTCACTTCGAAAGGCAAGGCGCTGGCGCTGGAAAAAAGTCTGTATGAGGCGCTGTTTGACCAGCTGCTGCCGCATCTGGAAGCGTTGCAGCTTAGCGCCGCCGCGCTGGCAGAGCTGGACGTGCTGAGCAACCTGGCGGAACGCGCCTGGTCACTCAACTATTGCCGTCCGGTGTTGCAGGACAAACCGGGGATAAAAATCAGCGGCGGCCGCCATCCGGTGGTTGAACAGGTTCTGAAAGAGCCGTTCATTGCTAACCCGCTTTCGCTGGCACCGCAGCGCCGGATGCTGATCATTACCGGCCCCAATATGGGCGGTAAAAGTACCTATATGCGGCAGACCGCGCTGATTGCACTGATGGCCTGGATCGGCAGCTTTGTGCCAGCTGATGAGACGCTGATTGGGCCGCTTGACCGTATCTTCACCCGTGTCGGCGCGGCTGACGATCTGGCGTCCGGCCGCTCGACCTTTATGGTAGAGATGACCGAAACGGCCAACATTCTGCATAACGCCACTGAAAACAGCCTGGTGCTGATGGATGAGATTGGCCGCGGTACTTCAACCTACGACGGGTTGTCGCTGGCCTGGGCCTGTGCCGAAAATCTGGCAAACCGCATCAAGGCGATGACGCTGTTCGCAACGCACTACTTTGAGCTGACCACCCTGCCGGAAAAAATGGAAGGTGTAGTCAATGTGCATCTTGATGCGGTGGAGCACGGTGACACCATCGCCTTTATGCACAGCGTGCAGGATGGCGCGGCCAGTAAGAGTTATGGTCTTGCTGTCGCCGCACTGGCGGGCGTACCGAAGGAAGTGATCAAGCGGGCGCGTAACAAGCTGAAGGAGCTGGAGACGGTTTCAAACCATACCGCCTCATCGACGGTGGATGGTTCGCAACTGCCGCTGCTGGTTGAAGAGACCTCGCCGGCGGTGGAAGCCCTTGAAGCGCTGGACCCGGATACCCTGACCCCACGTCAGGCGCTGGACTGGATCTATCGTCTAAAGTCACTGGTGTAATAACTGCGCGCATCGGGCTGAAGCCCGATGCGCGCAGGCTTTGCAGGCGCGCCAGGGTAAGGCGCTGAGCACTTCTTCTGCGGGTGAGTCGCTTAGCTGCGGGCAACTATTATTTTAAATGGAAGTCCGTTGCCTGCAGGCAAATCAGTTCTCTGCGCGCAGATCGATTTTCTGCCGCAGAATCAGTTATCTGAACACAAATCGCTTATCGACTGGCAAAACATTTTTCTGCAGGTCAATCAGTTCTCTGTGAACAAATCACCTATCTGCACGCAAATCAGCTCCCTGAATGCAAATCACCTTTCACCCGGCAAATCACCTTTCTGCAGGCATAAAAAAAGCGGTGGTTTTCACCACCGCTTTTTAGATTCACACCTGAATCAGAGACTCACGACGCGATTATTCCCGAAAAAGTGCTTCGATGTTGAGGCCCTGCGCCTGCAGGATTTCGCGCAGACGACGCAAACCTTCAACCTGAATCTGACGGACACGCTCACGGGTTAAACCGATTTCACGGCCCACATCTTCAAGCGTTGCCGCTTCATAGCCTAACAGGCCAAAACGACGTGCCAGCACTTCACGCTGCTTGGCGTTCAGTTCGAACAGCCATTTGACGATGCTTTGTTTCATGTCATCGTCTTGCGTGGTGTCTTCCGGACCGTTGTCTTTCTCATCGGCCAGAATATCCAGCAGCGCTTTTTCAGAATCACCGCCTAACGGCGTATCGACTGACGTAATGCGTTCGTTGAGACGCAACATACGGCTTACGTCATCAACCGGTTTATCCAGCTGCTCTGCGATCTCTTCCGCGCTTGGCTCATGGTCAAGCTTGTGGGAGAGTTCACGCGCAGTACGCAGATAAACATTCAGTTCTTTAACAATATGAATCGGCAGACGAATGGTACGGGTTTGATTCATGATCGCCCGTTCAATAGTCTGACGAATCCACCAGGTAGCATAAGTTGAGAAACGGAACCCGCGCTCCGGGTCAAACTTCTCAACGGCACGAATCAGGCCGAGGTTACCTTCTTCAATCAGGTCCAGCAGGGCTAAACCACGATTGCTGTAACGACGGGCAATCTTCACTACCAGGCGTAAGTTACTTTCGATCATGCGGCGGCGGGAAGGAATGTCACCTCGCAATGCACGGCGAGCAAACAGCACTTCTTCCTCGGCCGTTAACAACGGAGAATAGCCAATCTCCCCGAGATAGAGCTGCGTCGCATCTAATACACGCTGCGTCGCACCCTGGGACAACAACTCTTCTTCCGCTACGTCGTTATCACCAGGTTCGTTTTCGACGAGAGCCTTCTCATCAAAAACCTCAGCTCCATTCTCCTCGAATTCCGCGTTCTCATGTAACTCGTTTACTTTCAGCGTATTCTGGCTCATAAGCGGCTCCTACCCGTGATTCCAGGGCAGAACATCAAAAGGTGCGTTCTGCCGGATTATCGCTGCGGTAAATAACGCAACGGGTTTACGGATTTCCCCTTGTAACGAATTTCAAAGTGTAATCTTACTGAACTGGTTCCGGTGCTACCCATGGTCGCGATCTTCTGCCCCGCCTTAACTTCCTGTTGTTCCCGGACCAGCATTGTATCGTTATGGGCGTAAGCACTCAGATAATCATCATTGTGTTTAATGATGATCAGATTACCGTAACCCCGGAGTGCGTTACCTGCGTAAACCACCCTTCCTGAAGCGGTGGCGACGACAGACTGTCCGCGCGTTCCGGCGATATCGATACCCTTGTTGCCCCCTTCGGCGGCAGAGAAGTTATCGATAATCTTACCATCGGTCGGCCAACGCCAGCTTCCTACCGGCGTAGAGCTATTGGTTGTGCTGCTGACCGTTGGCGGTGCGGTAACCACTGGAGCTGTTGTCGATGCAACATTTGCTCCTTTCGAAGGCAGCAATTTACTGCCGCCCGAACTACCCGAATCATCAGAATACGTAATAACAGGTTGCTGTGCAACAGCGGCAGATTTAATTTGTGGCGCGGTCGGGACGCCGCCCTGCGTTGCATCAGCAACGGTAATGGCATTGCCACCGGTAATCGGCTGGCCGGAACCGTTGCCGATCTGCAAAGTTTGCCCGACATTCAGGCTGTAAGGCGCAGGAACGTTGTTACGCTGGGCTAAATCACGGAAATCGTTGCCGGTAATCCAGGCGATGTAAAACAACGTGTCGCCGCGTTTTACGGTATATGTTTCACCGGAGTAGCTACCTTTAGGAATATTCTGATAACTGCGGTTGTACACAATTCGGCCGTTTTGCGTCTCAACATTATTATTGGTACTAATCATTCCACCACTGCTGGGCGCAGATGCTGCATTTCCGCTTAACATTCCTCCCTGCCCCGGCATAGTGGGAACACCGCCTGAGGCGCTTGCCGCGCCACTCTGGCTGCTGTTCATGCCGCCACCATCACCAACGCGGCTAATGGGTGCTTGTGTGTTGTCGCTGGAGCTACAGCCTGCCAGCCAAAAACCTACCAGTGAAAGCGCCGCCAGACGGCGTAACTGAAAAATTGTGCTTCCCGTGCTCATTGATCCCCCGTGATGGCAACCCTGATGTACCTGTTTCACTGTACTTGCCAGCAGAATACTCTGCACGGCGCGATAAAATATGCGTTTTCGTTGATTAAAATGGATAGTAACAATATCAAGTACGTGGTGCCATGAAACAGTTGTGAAGAAATACGAAGCGGG
Source organism: Pantoea sp. PGP6 (assembly GCF_053474785.1). Classification (NCBI taxonomy): domain Bacteria; kingdom Pseudomonadati; phylum Pseudomonadota; class Gammaproteobacteria; order Enterobacterales; family Erwiniaceae; genus Pantoea; species Pantoea sp. PGP6. Next base: position 1,051,859 of record NZ_JBQBMA010000001.1, on the reverse strand, counting down.
TCAGGCGAGATCGCCCTGAACCAGCGGCACAAACCGCACCGGCTCAATCGTCTCTTCAATAATTTCTTCGCCCTGACGACGCAGACGTTTCAGCACCTGCTGGTCTTCACCAACTGGCAGCACCATAATGCCGCCTTCTGCCAGTTGCGCTATCAGCGCAATCGGAATTTCAGGCGGGGCGGCGGTGACGATGATGGCGTCGAACGGCCCGCGTGACGGCCAGCCCTGCCAGCCATCGCCATGTCGGGTCGAGACATTATGCAGATCGAGCTGCTTCAGTCGGCGCTTGGCCTGCCACTGCAACCCTTTGATGCGCTCAACCGAATACACATGATCCACCAGATGGGCAAGAATCGCGGTCTGATAGCCGGAACCGGTGCCGATTTCCAGCACCCGAGAATGCGGATTCAGCGCCAGCAGCGCCGTCATTCGCGCCACCATATAAGGTTGCGAGATGGTCTGGCCGGAGCCGATCGGCAGAGCCACATTATCCCAGGCCTTGTGTTCAAAAGCCTCGTCGATAAAACGTTCACGTGGCACATCGCTGATGGCTTTCAGCAGGTTTTCATCATCAATCCCCTGCTGACGCAGCTGTGACAGCAATGTCTCAATACGCCGATTCACCATGCCAGATTCACCTCAGCTTTAGCCAGCCAGTCATTCAGCACATCCTGCGCGCTGTGCGCGGTCAAATCGACATGCAGAGCCGTGATCGAAACATAGCCCTGATCAACCGCGGCAAAGTCGGTATCCGGGCCTGCATCCAGTTTCTCACCCGGCGGGCCAATCCAGTAAAGCGTATTGCCGCGCGGATCCTGCTGGGCGATCACCTGATCGGCAGGATGCCGGCTACCACAACGCGTAACGCGGATGCCCTTCAGCTCGGCCAGCGGCAGATCCGGCACGTTGATGTTAAGAATGCGGCCAGTGCGCAGCGGTTGCTGAGTCAGGGCCTTAAGGATAGCGCAGGTGACCGCTGCCGCAGTGGCATAGTGCTGGTGGCCATTAAGCGATACCGCGACGGCGGGTAAGCCAAGATGACGCCCTTCCATCGCCGCCGCCACCGTGCCGGAGTAGATCACATCATCGCCCAGGTTAGGACCGGCGTTGATACCGGATACCACGATGTCGGGACGCGGCTGCATCAGCGCGTTGACGCCCAGATAGACGCAATCTGTCGGGGTGCCCATCTGCACCGCAATATCGCCATTCTCATGAGTAAAGGTGCGCAGCGGCGTTTCCAGGGTTAAGGAGTTCGAGGCACCGCTTCGGTTACGATCGGGCGCGACGACCTGCACGTCAGCAAAGTGCCGCAGGGCTTTCGCCAGCGTTTGAATACCTGGCGCATGAATGCCGTCATCGTTGCTGAGCAATATCCGCATTTTGTTCTGACCTTTTTTTATTCGACTGGTCGCCGTGACTGGACCCGTTTGAACTGCATGGCAACAGGTGAAGACCGGACAGCGATTTTTGCATTCTAGCGAGGCACGCAACGAAGTGGTAGGCGTAAATCATACTACTGCGGGGGTTTGCCGCAACAATACCCACAATCGGGGTAATGTTGCAGCAGGGATTACTCGTCAATATTATCAAGCGCATCGGCGTGGGTGAGCAGTTCTCTCACCACGCTGGTGGCAAAGCTACCCGCAGGCAGCCAGAAAGCCAGTTCCAGCGTCGCCTCATCACACCAGTTCCAGTGCAAATCCCGCGGCACCACCAGCATCGCCCGGCGGGCGGCATCGACACGTTCGCGCGTCATCAGGCTCAGCAAGGTGGTGGCATCAGCCAGCGCCTGCTGTTCAAAAGCCAGCGCATCGGCCTGTGGCCCGGCTTCACCATCGCCGGGCAACGGAGCGGTAATGCGCAGCTCGTGCTGATCGACGCGTGTTTGTAAGGATACAAGTTCATCGGGCTGGGCGACGAACCAGCTGCCGCGACCGGTAAGCTGCAGCGCATCACCGTTCATCACCTGGCTGAGACTACCCTGCTGTTGCAGGCGCGCGCTGGTGACCTGATTAAACAGTGCACTGCGCGCAGATGACAGCAGCAGGCTGCGCTTATTCCGGTCGCGCACCATAATCTCATTGCGCGCCCACTTCTCCGCCATGATCAGATTGTTGCCGTTGCGGCCAAAACGCTGCTCGCCAAAATAGTTCGGCACGCCAGCATCGCGTATCTGCGCCAGCCGGGCTTCCGCCGCCTGCCGATCGCTGATCTGGCGAATGACCAGACGGAAAGCATTGCCCGCCAGCGCACCGATGCGCAGCTTACGCTTGTGGCGCACCGCCTGCAGAATCTCTACCCCTTCCAGTGCAAAACCGCGCAGATCCGGCATCGCATTGCCCGGCAGGCGAAAACAGAGCGTCTGCTCGGTAACCGCATGCCGATCTTTCATGCCGGCGTAGCTCATATCACGCGGGTGAATGCCGAGGTATTTGGCCAGCGCTTCAGCGACAAAGCGGGTATTGGCACCCACTTTGCGGATGCGCACCAGCAGATGCTCGCCTTCCCCATCCGCGCCATAGCCGAGATCCTCAACCACCACAAAATCTTCTGGCTTAGCTTTGATTACGCCGGTAACAGCAGGCACACCGTGCAGATAATGCAGCATCACTGGCTGTCGGCTTTGAGCAGCAGGGCCACCGCCTCACAGGCGATCCCTTCGCCACGACCGGTAAAACCAAGCTTTTCGGTGGTAGTGGCTTTTACGTTGACCGCATCCATATGGCAGCCGAGATCTTCAGCGATATTGATGCGCATTTGCGGCACGTGTGGCAGCATTTTCGGCGCCTGGGCAATCAGGGTGACATCGACGTTGCCGATGCGGTAGCCTTTGGCTTCAATACGTCGCCAGGCTTCACGCAGCAGGCCGCGGCTGTCTGCGCCTTTGAAGGCGGGATCGGTATCCGGGAACAGCTTCCCGATATCACCCATTGCCACCGCGCCTAACAGCGCGTCAGTCAGCGCATGCAGCGCCACGTCGCCATCAGAATGGGCGATAAAACCGTGTTCAAACGGGATTCGCACGCCGCCAATCACCAGCGGACCCTCGCCACCGAAGGCGTGAACGTCAAAACCGTGACCGATACGCATCATGCGCTCTCCTTTAATTGAATCTGACTCAGATAAAAAGCCGCCAGCGCCAGATCTTCTGGCCGGGTGACTTTGATGTTATCGCTGCGTCCGCTCACCAGCTCCGGATGGTAGCCGCAGTACTCCAGCGCCGACGCCTCATCCGTGATGGTCGCGCCTTCATTCAGCGCGCGCGTCAGGCAGGCGGTGAGCAATGCATGCGGGAAAAATTGCGGGGTTAAGGCGTGCCACAGATCCTCGCGCTCCACGGTATGGGCGATGGCCGCTTTGCCCGGCTCGCCCCGCTTCATGGTGTCGCGCACCGGGGCAGCGAGAATCCCGCCAACGTGGCTCTGATGCCGCACGTTTAGCAGACGCTGAAGATCGTCCGGATGGAGGCAGGGGCGCGCCGCATCGTGCATCAGCACCCATGCGGAGCCTTTCGCTGCCTGCAGTCCGGCCAGTACCGATTCAGCGCGCGTCTCTCCGCCGATGACCCGCACCACACGCGGATCGCGTGCCAGCGGCAACGCGGCAAAATGCTGGTCATCGGGACTCAGGGCGACAATCACCTGTTTGATAGCGGGATGGGAAAACAGGCGTGCAATGCTGTGTTCCAGAAGGGTGTGCTGACCAATCGTCAGATACTGTTTAGGACAGGTTGCCTGCATCCGGCTGCCGATCCCGGCAGCGGGCACCACGGCAATCACATCCGCAAGGGAGGACAGATTGTTCATGTTTTATCGTTGTTGGTTAAGCGCTGCTTGTTGCGCGTTGCGTTTGTTCTGGTCAGGCACCAGGCGATAGAAGGTTTCACCAGGCCTAATCATGCCCAATTCATTGCGTGCGCGTTCCTCGATCGCTTCAGAGCCGCCATTGAGATCGTCAATTTCGGCAAACAGTTGATCGTTACGCGATTTAAGTTTGGCGTTATTCGCCTGTTGCACCGCGACGTCATCGTTGACGCGCGTATAGTCATGGATGCCATTTTTTCCCAGCCACAATGAATATTGCAGCCAGCCAAGCAGCACCAATAGCAGTAACGTCAGTTTTCCCATCCCGCCCCCTAAAAACGGCCCAATCATCCCATAACTTTGCGCAGGACTCCACACCAGCGGCGAAAATGGCGCGCTTTGCTGCGCGTCTGCGCAAAATATGAATCAGTGGGGTAAACCAGGCGGGAAAAGTTTTGTAACCTGCCGATGCGTTTGCACATCAGCGTGGCGGCAATGGCGGTTACCAGCCGGAGAGAAAGGCGAACATTAACCAGAACAGGCAAATCACCAGAATCACCGTGGCGAGTGTGGTCCACAGCAGTTGTCCACGCAGTAAGGTGTTAAGCGCGATACCCATCAGCACCGATACCGGCAGCAGCGCAAGGAAAAACGGCCAGGTGTAGAGAAAGAAAAACAAGGTATTAGAGCCGTACAACAGGAACGGTATGGCCAGGGCGCACCAGTAAGCAACAAAGCCGATGATGCCGCCCGGCAGTGATGAGTGCGGCTCATCCGGGGTGCGTTCATCTTTGCGAGCCAGCATGGGGGTAATGTTTTGCATAGGGGTCCTGTTGACGCGAAGGCGGCAAATCAGCTTCGATTTGCCGCTGTCTGTTCAGGATCTGATGATATCGCGGTCACGCAGCAGGTCTAACAATTGGGCGGCAAGTTTTGTAACCAATTGTTCGCCCTCAAGCTGGATATCCGGGCTTTCTGGCGCCTCGTATACGCTATCGATACCGGTGAAATTACGCAGTTCACCAGCGCGTGCTTTGCGATAGAGTCCCTTGGGATCGCGCGCTTCGCATACCGCCAGCGGCGTATCGACAAACACCTCAATAAACTGGCCCGGTTCCAGCAGATCGCGCACCATCTGACGCTCGGCGCGGTGCGGCGAAATAAAGGCGGTCAGCACCACCAGTCCGGCATCCACCATCAGTTTCGCCACTTCGCCGACCCGACGAATGTTCTCTTTGCGATCGTCATCGCTGAAGCCGAGATCGCGGCACAGCCCGTGACGCACATTGTCGCCATCCAGCAGGTAGGTGCTGACGCCAATGCGATGCAGCGCCTGCTCCAGCGCGCCCGCCACGGTTGATTTTCCCGAGCCAGACAGCCCGGTAAACCACAGCACCACGCCCTGATGGCCATGCTGCTGTTCACGTGCGCCGCGGGTCACCGGATGGTCATGCCACACCACATTATCATCGTGGCCGGCCATTATTGACCGCCCAGCAGATCGCGCGCGTTCCAGTGTGGGAAATGACGGCGCACCAGCGCATTCAGTTCCAGCTCGAAGGCGCTGAACTGTCCCTGATGGGTCGGCGCATCCTGTTTCGGCTGATGGATCATGCCGGCACCCACGGTGACGTTGCTCAGGCGATCGATAAAGATCATGCCGCCGGTCACCGGGTTCTGTTGATAGCTGTCGAGCACCATCGGCTCATCAAAGGTCATCTCAATCAGACCAATGCCGTTGAGCGGCAGCGAATCGACATGGCGCGTTTCCAGCGAGTTGATCTCCACCTGATGCAGCACTTTCTCAACCCGGCCACGCGCTTTCTTGCCGGCGATTTTCACGTCGTAGCTCTGGCCAGCCTGCAACGGCTGCTCTGCCATCCAGACCACATCCACGCTGGCGGACTGGACGGCACTCAGCTCAGCGCTGGCATCCACCAGCAGATCGCCACGGCTGATATCAATCTCATCCTGCAGCACCAGCGTAATCGCTTCACCGGCCCCGGCTTCCTGCAGATCGCCATCAAAGGTCACAATGCGGGCAATGCTGGATTCGACACCAGATGGCAGCACTTTGACCCGCTGTCCAACCTGCACGCTGCCCGACGCCAGCGTACCGGCATAGCCACGGAAATCGAGGTTCGGACGGTTAACGTACTGTACCGGGAAACGCATCGGCTGATGATCCACCACCCGCTTCAGTTCAACCGTCTCCAGCACGTCAAGCAACGTCGGGCCGCTGTACCATGGCATAGTCTGGCTGGCTGACGCCACGTTATCCCCTTCCAGCGCCGACATCGGCACAAAGCGAATATCGAGATCTTCCGGCAGCTGGGCAGCAAAATCGAGGTAATCCTGTTTGATTTGCTCGAAGATATCCTGTTTGTAATCCACCAGGTCCATCTTGTTGATCGCCACCACCAGGTGTTTGATGCCCAGCAGCGTCGAGATAAAGCTGTGACGACGGGTCTGATCCAGCACCCCTTTACGCGCATCAATCAGCAGGATCGCCAGATCGCAGGTTGACGCGCCGGTCGCCATGTTACGGGTGTACTGCTCGTGGCCCGGAGTATCGGCAATGATAAACTTGCGCTTTTCGGTAGAGAAATAGCGATAGGCCACATCAATGGTGATGCCCTGTTCCCGCTCCGCCTGCAGACCGTCTACCAGCAGCGCCAGATCGAGCTTTTCGCCCTGGGTGCCGTGACGCTTACTGTCGTTATGCAGCGAAGAGAGCTGATCTTCATAGATCTGACGGGTGTCATGCAGCAGGCGTCCAATCAGGGTACTTTTGCCATCATCGACGCTGCCGCAGGTGAGAAAACGCAGCAGGCTCTTGTGTTGTTGTGCGGTCAGCCAGGCTTCAACGCCGCCCTGGTCGGCAATCTGTTGTGCAATTACGGTATTCATCTGGCGTCTCCTTAGAAATAACCCTGACGTTTTTTCAGTTCCATCGAACCGGACTGATCGCGGTCGATCACCCGACCCTGACGCTCACTGGTGGTGGAGACCAGCATCTCTTCAATGATCTCCGGCAGCGTCTGCGCCTCAGATTCCACCGCGCCGGTCAGCGGCCAGCAGCCGAGAGTACGGAAACGCACCATGCGCTGTTTGATCACTTCACCCGGCTGCAGGTTGATACGATCGTCATCGATCATCATCAGCATGCCATCGCGTTCCAGTACCGGACGCGGTGCGGCGAGGTAAAGCGGCACGATCTCAATGTTTTCCAGGAAGATGTACTGCCAGATATCCAGTTCAGTCCAGTTCGACAGCGGGAAAACGCGGATGCTTTCGCCCTTGTTGATCTGGCCGTTGTAGTTGTGCCACAGCTCCGGACGCTGGTTTTTAGGGTCCCAGCGATGGAAGCGGTCACGGAACGAGTAGATACGCTCTTTAGCGCGCGACTTCTCTTCATCACGACGTGCGCCACCGAAAGCAGCATCAAAACCGTATTTGTTCAGCGCCTGCTTCAGCCCTTCGGTTTTCATGATGTCGGTATGTTTGGCGCTGCCGTGCACAAACGGGTTAATGCCCATCGCCACCCCTTCCGGGTTGCGGTGAACCAGCAGCTCCGCGCCCATCGCTTTGACGGTGCGATCGCGAAATTCGTACATTTCGCGGAATTTCCAGCCGGTGTCCACATGCAGCAGCGGGAACGGCAGCGTGCCAGGATAAAAGGCTTTACGCGCCAGGTGCAGCATCACTGAGGAGTCTTTACCGATTGAGTACATCATCACCGGGTTGCTGAACTCCGCCGCCACTTCGCGAATGATGTGGATACTCTCCGCCTCCAGCTGACGCAGATGAGTGAGTCGTTTTTGGTCCATGATTTTCCCTCAAGCCAGATTGACAACGGCGGACTCGCGAGCCCCCTGCTGTGCCGAATGTTGAAACCAGGCGAGTTGCCCGTGCAAATTGACCACTTCTCCGATCACCAGCAGTGCCGGAGTGGGTGCCGAGGCGGCCAGCGCCTCGAGTTGTTCTAAGGTACCGGTCACTACCTGTTGATCCTGACGGGTGCCGCGGCTGATCACCGCCACCGGCGTCGACGGCGCGCGGCCGTGCTGAATCAGCGCTTCGCTAATCAGCGCCGCCTTCACCGTGCCCATATAGATCGCCAGCGTCTGACGCGCACGCGCCAGCGACGGCCAGTCAATGTCGTCACCATCCGGACGACAATGACCGGTAATAAACATCACGCTCTGCGCGTAATCGCGGTGAGTCAGCGGAATACCGGCGTAAGCGGTGGCTCCGGCGGCGGCGGTGACGCCCGGCACCACCTGGAACGGAATGCCAGCCTGCTGTGCCGCCTGCAGCTCTTCGCCGCCGCGGCCAAAGATAAACGGATCGCCCCCCTTGAGGCGCACAACCCGCTTGCCCTGCAGCGCCAGCTTAACCAGCATCTGATTGGTCTCTTCCTGCGGCACCGAATGCGCACCCGCCCGTTTACCGACGCAGATGCGATCGGCATCGCGGCGAACCAGCTCCAGCACCTCGTCACTGACCAGATGGTCATACAGCACCACATCGGCCAGTTGCATCACCTGCAGGCCGCGCAGCGTCAGCAGACCGCTGTCGCCCGGACCGGCCCCCACCAGAATAATTTCACCCTGTCGGCCTGGTTCATCGAGCAGCTCACGGTCCAGCGTGCGTTTCGCCTCATCCACATTGCCAGCCGACATCTGGCTGGCAAACAGGCCGTTGAATGCCCGCTCCCAGAAACGGCGGCGGTCAGACATGCGGTGAAAACGCTGTTTAACTTTGTCACGCCACTGTCCGGCCACCTCAGCCATCTGGCCGAGGTTAGCGGGCAGTAGCGTCTCCAGTTTTTCACGCAGCATACGCGCCAGCACCGGCGCAGTGCCGCTGGAGGAGATCGCGACCACCAGCGGTGAGCGGTCAACAATCGAGGGGAAGATAAAGCTGCATTTCGGTTGATCGTCCACCACGTTCACCAGCTTCTGGCGCGCGTTGGCAGCCTCGAAGACCGCCGCGTTGAGGGCATTGTCATCGGTGGCGGCGATCACCAGGAACACGCCGTCGAGCTGGGCAGGATCAAACGCGGTCGCCAGCCACTCCAGCTGCTGCGTCTCGAGCAGCGCCTGCAGTTCAGGGCAGAGTTCGCGCGCGGCAATCTGCACGCGCGCACGCGCACGACGCAGCAGTTCAATTTTTCGCGCTGCGATATCTCCACCGCCGACAACCAGAACCGGGCGGCCAGAGAGATCGGCAAAAAGGGGCAGATAGTCCACGTTAACCTTAGTGTTGTAACTTTGCGTTAACGCGACTATACGTCCCTGAGTTTATCCAGATGAAATTACGAATTGGAATGAGTAGTTACCGAATGGAATAACGGCCCCGCTAAGCACAGAACAATTTGATCTTAACGACGGATAATTAATGGGTTATCCGTGACCGTGCTCACAGATTATCGGCTGGCGGAGGCCGCAAAAAACCGGCTGTCCTCCATCAAAAACAGACAATGGCCAGCCGAAGCGCCGTTCGCTACGCCAGCCGGCCTGATTCTGTCGATAGTGCACCGCAGCAAAAAGGCTATAATAGCGCCCGGCATGACGGGCCCGGTGCAGCATGCCGGACCGGTATCTGAAAAATGAAAAAGGATGCACTATGTTTTCTTCCCTCCGATTGAGGGCGGCGGCGGTTTTAATTGGCGCGCTAATTTCCCCGCTGGCACTTGCCAGCCAGCCCGGCCACTTTGCCGAACAGCAGGTTCGCCACATCGCCACCTGGTTCCCTGGCCGGATGACCGGCAGTCCAGCCGAACTGATGGCGGCCGACTATCTGCAACAGCAATTTACCGCACTCGGTTTCAAGACCAATACCCGGCAGTTCAACACCGGCTATAACTGGCAGGAAAACGACGGCAAGTTACGCTGGCGTAAGCTGACGGCGACCTCGGTGATTGCGGCCCGCGCCGGCAGTGAACCGCAGGAGATTCTGATCGTCGCGCATCTGGATACCTGGACGCCGCACAACAGCAGTCAGACTAACCAGAACCTCGGCGGCCTTCGCCTGCAGGGGGTGGATGATAACGCCTCAGGCCTCGGCGTGATGCTGGAACTGGCGCAACAGCTCAGTCAGCGACCACTGCACTACGGCGTGCGCTTCGTGGCGCTCAGTGCCGGTGAGGCGGAGATGCACGGTATGGACGATTACGTTGAACGGATGAGCGCCAGAGAGAAGAAGAACACCCTGCTGGTGATCGATCTCAACAGCCTGATTACCGGCGATCACCTCTATTTCAATAGCGGAATGAATACGCCACGAGCGGTACGCAAGCAGACCAGCGAACGCGCCCTACTACTGGCGCGCCAGCACGGCATTTCTGCCGCCAGTCATCAGTTAAACCGCAAGGATGCCGACGGCCTGAACGCCTTTGATAAAGCGGGCTTTCCGCTGCTTGACGTGACGGCCAGCAACTGGACGCTGGGCAACCAGGACGGGGCGCAGCAGCGTCATCGCAGCAGCCATTTTCCTGAGGGTACCACCCGACATCAGACCGATCGGGATAACCTCAGTTACCTCGACCGCTGGCTGCCCGGCCGGATTACCGTCCGCACCCGCGACAGCGTTAACGTTTTGCTGCCGCTGCTGAGTGAGCTCACTAACCCTAAAGTCTAAGGAACGGTTATGTACGTCGTGTCTCTCGATTATTTTCGTCCGATGGAAGAAGTAGAAGCGTTGCTGGCAGCGCATATTGCATGGCTGGATCGCTATTTTGATGCTGGAGCAGTGATCGCAGCGGGACGCAAAGATCCGCGGACCGGCGGGTTACTGCTGCTGAAAGAGATGCCGCGCGAGCAGCTGGATGCGCTGCTGGCGGAAGATCCGTTTGTTGCGGTGGCGCACTACACGGTGACCCGCGTGAACGTTACGCGGGCGGCGACCGAGTTTGCGGGCCTGAAAGATCTATAAACAACCGGCTTCTCTGGCGGCATAACCGCAGAGAAGCCGGACACAAAACCGTTACCCTTCGTGCAGACCGCACTCGCGCTTGAGGCCGAAAAAGCGCGTCTCTTCTTCTGCCATCCCGGGCTCCCATTTGCGGGTAGTGTGGGTATCGCCGACCGACAGATAGCCTTGATCCCACAGCGGATGGTATTTCAGATTGTGCTGCTGCAGGTACTGATGAATCTGGCGGTTATCCCAGTCGATGATCGGCAGCAGCTTAAACACCCCGCGCTGCACGCCGAGCACCGGCAGATTGGCCCGGCTGCCGGATTGATCGCGACGAAGGCCAGCAAACCAGGTCTGCGCACCGAGCGTTTCCAGTGCGCGATTCATCGGTTCCACTTTATTGATGTCGTTGTACTTCTCAATTCCCTCAACGCCCTGCTCCCACATCTTGCCGTAGCGCGCTTCCTGCCAGGCCGGTGAGGTCTCAGCACGGAACACCTTGAGGTTAAGATTGAGCTGGTCTGCCAGCTCATCAATAAAGCGATAGGTTTCCGGGAACAGGTAGCCGGTATCGGTGAGGATCACCGGGATATCGGGCTGCTGACGCGTCACCATATGCAGTGACACCGCCGCCTGAATGCCGAAGCTGGAGGAGAGCACATAGGCGCCCGGCAGATTCTCCAGCGCCCAGCTCACACGCGCTTCAGCAGACGACTTCTCCAGCTGCGCATTGGTGGCCGCCAGCGCCATCGCGCGCTGGACTTTGGACATTTCATTCAGTGCTGCGAGGTCAATCTGACTCATTTTGCCTCCTCCCAGAAATCGCGCGCCGGGTCCAGCACAGGCGCAACGATGCCCGCGCGGATCACGAAGTCACCAAAGCCTTCAGCGGCATGGCGCTCTTTGGCCCAGCGTCCCACCAGTTCATCAATGGTGGCGAGAATTTCGTTTTCGTTAATGTTTTCACGGTACATTCGCGGAAGGCGTGTGCCGATGCGATTGCCGCCGATATGCAGGTTGTAGCGGCCTGGCGCTTTGCCAACCAGACCGAGTTCAGCCAGCATGGCACGGCCGCAGCCGTTGGGACAACCGGTAACGCGTAACACTATGTGCTCATCACCCACGCCGTGACCGTGCATGATCGCTTCGACTTTGGTCACGAAGGCAGGCAGGAAGCGTTCAGCTTCAGCCATCGCCAGCGGACAGGTCGGGAACGCGACGCAGGCCATTGAGTTCTCACGTTGCGCCGAGACGTTTTCCATCAGCCCATGCGCACGGGCAATCGCTTCAATCTTCGCTTTCTCGCTTTCCGGCACGCCCGCCACAATCAGGTTCTGGTTGGCCGTCAGGCGGAAATCGCCCTGGTGGATTTTGGCAATCTCGGCCACACCGCTTTTCAGCGGACGGTCGGGATAGTCCAGCAGACGACCATTCTCAATAAACAGCGTCAGGTGCCATTTATTGTCGATGCCTTTAATCCAGCCAATCCGATCGCCACGGGTAGTGAATTCGTATGGACGAATCGGTTCAAAGGTGACGCCAGCCCGCTTCTCCACTTCCGCTTTGAAGGTATCAACGCCGACGCGTTCCAGGGTGTATTTGGTTTTGGCATTCTTACGATCGGTGCGGTTACCCCAGTCGCGCTGGGTGGTCACCACCGCTTCGGCCACATCAAGGATCTTCTCCAGCGGGAAGTAACCAAACTCGCTGGCGGTACGGGCGTAAGTGGCTTTGTTACCGTGCTCAATCGACAGTCCACCACCGACCAGCAGGTTGAAGCCCACCAGCTTGCCCTTCTCGGCCACGGCGATGAAGTTAAGATCGTTGGCGTGCAGATCCACATCGTTATGCGGTGGGATCACCACGGTAGTTTTAAATTTACGCGGCAGATAGGTCTCACCGAGGATTGGTTCTTCATCGGTGGTAGCGACTTTCTCCTGATCCCACCAGATCTCAGCGTAGGCACGGGTCCGCGGCAGCAGGTGCTCAGAGAGTTTTTTCGCCCACTCGTACGCTTCCTGATGCAGTTCCGACTCCACCGGGTTAGAGGTGCAAAGCACGTTGCGGTTAACATCGTTGGCGGTTGCCAGTGCATCCAGTCCGACTTCATGCAGCATCTGGTGAGTCGGTTTAACGTTCTTTTTCAGAATGCCGTGAAACTGGAAGGTCTGACGGTTGGTCAGACGGATGCTGCCATACGGGGTCTTCTCGCTGGCAAACTTGTCAATCGCCAGCCACTGCGTTGGGGTAATAATCCCGCCCGGCAGACGGCAGCGCAGCATCATCGCATGACGCGGCTCAAGCTTCTGCTCAGCACGCTCGGCACGAATATCGCGGTCGTCCTGCTGGTACATACCGTGAAAACGGATCAGCAGGAAGTTGTCGCCGGTAAAGCCGCCGGTCAGGCCCTCTTCGAGATCTTCACGAATGGTGCCGCGCAGATAGTTACTCTGCTTCTTCAGGCGCTCAGCGTCGGCTAATTTGCCTTCTACAACCAGCGGTCCAGGGTGTTTTTCGCTCATTAGTAAACGTCTCGCTGATAACGGCGCTCAATGCGCAGCTCACTTAAAAATTCGTCGGCCGCTTCACGATCCATTCCGCCGTGCTCGACCACCACATCCAGTAATGCCTGCTCAACGTCCTTCGCCATGCGATTCGCATCGCCGCAGACGTAAAGGTGCGCGCCTTCCTGCAACCAGCGCCACACTTCCGCTCCGTTGGCGCGGATCTTATCCTGTACGTACACCTTCTCTGCCTGATCGCGTGACCAGGCCAGATCGATTCGGGTCAGCAGACCCTCTTTCACATATTTCTGCCACTCCACCTGATAGAGGAAATCATCGGTGAAGTGTGGATTGCCAAAGAACAGCCAGTTTTTGCCGCTGGCACCGTCGTTTTCGCGCTGCTGCATAAAGGCGCGGAACGGCGCGATGCCGGTGCCTGGTCCAATCATGATCACCGGTGCGTCCGGGTTAGCGGGCAGGCGGAAATTATCGTTGTGCTCGATAAACACCCGCACTTCGCCCTCTTCTTCGACCCGATCGGCCAGCCAGGTTGAGGCGCCGCCGCCGCGCTGGCGACCTTCAATATCAAAGCGTACTGCACCGACGGTGATATGCACTTCAGTATCGGTTTCCGCCTGCGAAGAAGCGATAGAGTAGAGCCGCGGCGTCAGGGGACGCAGTAGTGAGGTCAGCTGCGCTGCACTCAGTTCCGCCGGCGCCAGCCGGATCATGTCAACAATCGGATAGCGCTGCGCATACTGTTGCAGCCGGGCTTTATCATCGACCAGCGCCAGCAGCTCGGCATCACGCGACAGCTGGGCATACTGCGCGACGATCTGCGCCGTATTAACCGTCAGCTCAAAATGTTTTTGCAGCGCTTCGGCCAGCGGCAGGGTCGCGCCCTGTACCTCAACCGGCTCGTCCCCTTTCAGCCAGACCAGTTCCAGCAGTTCGCTGACCAGGGCGCTATCGTTTTCATACCAGACACCCAGCGCATCGCCGGGCTGGTAGCGCAGACCTGACTCACCAAGATCGATTTCGATGTGGCGGACATCTTTGTCAGAATCGCGACCGGTAATTTTCTGGTTCACCGCCAGCGTGGCGCTGAGCGGCGCCTCTTTGGTGTACGGGCTGGTAGTGACTTCATTGACGCTGCCCGCGGCAGTGGCGGCGGCCTGCGTCGGTGATTCGGTCGGCACGCGCTGCTTTAAAATCTCTGTCAGCGCACTGCGCCAGGCGGTGGCCTGATCGGCATACTCAACGTCAGCATCCACCCGATCCAGCAACCGCTCTGCGCCCAGTTCCGCCAGCCGGCTGTCAAAATCTTTGCCTGCTTTGCTGAAAAACTCATAAGAGGTGTCGCCCAGGCCAAACACCGCAAACGCGGCGCCATCCATTTTCGGGGCCTTTTTCGACATCAGGAACTTATGCAGTGCCACCGCCTCTTCCGGCGGTTCCCCTTCGCCCTGGGTGGAGGTCACCACGACCAGCAGCTTTTCCTGACCGATTTGTTTGAATTTATAATCGCCGGCATTCACCAGGTTTACATTCAGTCTGGCTGCCTGCAGGTCATCACGCAACTGTTCAGCCAGGCGGCGGGCATTGCCGGTTTGCGAAGCCGAGAGCAACGTAATCGCTGGCGCTTCTGCTGCGGCCGGTGCCGGGGCGCTGGCCACTGCGTTACCCGGGGTCTGTTCTACCCTGCCCCAGAAATAACCTGACAGCCACGCCAGCTGGGTGGGGGAATAATCGGTCGTCGCCGCCTGTAAGCGAGCGAGTTGTTCCGGGGAGAGCGGAAGCAGTGAACCTGGTGCCTGAGTCGTCATCGCGTTAAAAATTCCAGTATCAGAAGTCCGGACCGTAAAATGGCGGAAGAGTGCGTAGGTTACCGGCCCGTATATTAACGATTAAATACACCTTCGACATATCAAATAACCAAAATGACTAAATGGTTTTCCTGGTAGGATTAATCGGCAAAAGTGGTAAGTAAAGCGGCGATATATCAGTTAATTAGCTGGGACCGGGGAAGGAAATGGGCCACAACGCGGGCGCATTGTGTGATCTGAGTGCGAAAAATACGGTTATCAGGTAGAATTTAGCGGTTTTTTAATGTCTGAGAACCACTATGTCTACCACTTTATTTAAAGAGTTCCAGTTCGAAGCCGCACACCATTTACCTAATGTGCCGGCCGGACACAAATGCGGTCGTCTGCACGGTCATTCCTTCCTGGTTCGTCTGGAGATTACCGGCGAAGTGGATGCGCACACCGGTTGGGTGATCGACTTTGCCGAATTGAAAGCGGCGTTTAAGCCGGTCTACGATCGTCTCGACCACTACTATCTCAATCATATTCCTGGGCTGGAAAACCCGACCAGCGAAGTGCTGGCAAAATGGATTTGGGATCAGATGAAGCCTCGCCTGCCGCTGCTCAGCGCAGTGATGATCAAAGAGACCTGTACTGCCGGTTGCGTCTACCGCGGTTAACGCTGTCGGATCGAACCCTTCGATCCGGCGCTGCTGCTCCCCTGATTCCCCGAAACGGTTAACTCCCCTGCGGACCGCACGCCTGCCCGGTCACCCCATGGCTGAGGTGCCGCTGCCTACCGCCCGCTTCTGTCAGGCGATATTGAGATATTTGTGGGTTTGCATCGACAAACGCCAGTTGCGCGCAATGCAGGTCTCGATGCAGAGTCGGGTCGCTTCATCTTTGCGGCTGATCGGCTGTAAGGCAATGATGCGCGATTTCGCGTCATCAAGGCTGGCCAGCAGCGCATCCAGTGCCTCGATATCACGCTGGCGCGCCACCGGATGTTTGATTTCATCGGCCCGAACCAGCGCCTGCGGCAGCACATCGTAGCCGCCACGCATATTAACCTTGGGTGAAACCGTCACCCAGGTCTGTTCAGAACAGCGGATCTCATGGGTGCCGCTGGTCTCAATCTGGCACTGGAAGCCGTGCTGCTCCAGTACCGTGGTTAACGGAAGCAGATCGTAAATCGCCGGTTCACCGCCGGTGATCACCACATGGCGCGCGGTCCAGCCCTGCTGCTGGATGGCGTTCAGCAAGGTTGCCGCATCGGCATCGCCCCAGGCATCACTTTCCACGGTTTTAATTAAAATATCGCCCAGCGACGTTTCCCGATCCGCCCGCTTTTCCCAGGTATGTTTAGTATCACACCAGCTACAGCCCACCGGACATCCCTGTAAGCGGATGAAGATGGCGGGTACGCCGGTATAAAAACCTTCGCCCTGTAGCGTCTGGAACATTTCGTTAATCGGGTATTGCATTACGGACTCGCTTGAAAAAAACAGGGCGCTGATTATGGCAGATTTGCCGCGCAGCTCAACCACGCGTTGTGCCTTTTCTCCGCGCCGGACAAAAGCTAAAACGTCACAAAGAGGGACTTCAGACGGCTAACAGGCTCAAAAGGTGGATGGCAAGGATCGAATAACAAAGCGTCCCGCGCAAAGGACAAAAATGCCGGGAGCGTTTTTGAACAACGCAAAGCGTTGGCCCGGTAACGGGCGCACCTCAGGGATGAGGTGTGTAATCACGCGGGCCGAGCCGGCAGGGATGACGCTTTTGCGTCTTTGCGATCGGGCCTTGCCATCCGCGTCCGCACACCGCCACCAACAAAAAAGCCCCGCACAAGGCGGGGCTTCAGAGGCCGATAATGTCACTTAACGCGACATCAACGCACAGTCATTACTGACCTTTAACTTCTTTCAGACCGTTGAA
This sequence comes from Pantoea sp. PGP6, assembly GCF_053474785.1. Classification (NCBI taxonomy): domain Bacteria; kingdom Pseudomonadati; phylum Pseudomonadota; class Gammaproteobacteria; order Enterobacterales; family Erwiniaceae; genus Pantoea; species Pantoea sp. PGP6. The sequence goes on along the minus strand of NZ_JBQBMA010000001.1, from coordinate 1,034,888 downwards.
TGGCGCTTTAGAACCCAGCGCTTCTTCGATACGGATCAGCTGGTTGTACTTAGCAACACGGTCAGAACGGCTCATTGAACCGGTTTTGATCTGGCCCGCTGCAGTACCTACCGCCAGGTCAGCGATGGTTGCATCTTCGGTTTCGCCTGAACGGTGAGAGATCACGGCAGTGTAGCCCGCGTCTTTCGCCATTTTGATCGCTGCCAGCGTTTCGGTCAGAGAACCGATCTGGTTGAATTTGATCAGAATGGAGTTAGCGATACCTTTTTCGATACCTTCTTTCAGGATTTTGGTGTTGGTCACGAACAGGTCATCACCCACCAGCTGGATTTTGTCGCCCAGAACTTTAGTCTGATACGCGAAGCCATCCCAGTCTGATTCGTCCAGGCCATCTTCGATAGAGACGATCGGATACTGCTTAGTCAGATCTTCCAGGAAGTGGGTGAACTCTTCTGAAGTAAAGGCTTTACCGCCTTCACCGGCCAGCACGTATTTGCCATCTTTGTAGAACTCAGAGGCCGCACAGTCCATCGCCAGCGTGATGTCTTTGCCCAGCTCGTAGCCTGCTGCTTTTACCGCTTCAGCGATAACGGCCAGCGCTTCAGCGTTGGAACCCAGGTTTGGCGCATAGCCACCTTCGTCACCTACCGCAGTGCTCATGCCTTTGCTTTTCAGCACTTTCGCCAGGTTATGGAATACTTCAGAACCCATACGGATCGCTTCTTTCACGTTTGAAGCGCCAACCGGCTGAATCATGAATTCCTGGATATCAACGTTGTTGTCGGCATGCTCGCCGCCGTTGATGATGTTCATCATTGGCAGTGGCATAGAATATTTGCCTGGGGTGCCGTTCAGTTCAGCGATGTGCTCATACAGTGGCTGACCTTTAGAGGCTGCCGCCGCTTTCGCCGCCGCCAGTGACACGGCCAGAATGGCGTTAGCACCGAAGTTGGATTTGTTCTCAGTACCGTCCAGGTCGATCATGATTTTATCGATGTTCGCCTGATCTTTCGCGTCTTTGCCTTTTACCGCTTCAGCAATCGGGCCGTTTACCGCAGCAACAGCTTTGGTCACGCCTTTGCCCAGGAAACGAGATTTGTCACCGTCACGCAGTTCCAGTGCTTCGCGTGAACCAGTAGAAGCTCCTGATGGCGCTGCTGCCAGACCAACGAAACCGCCTTCCAGATGCACTTCTGCTTCAACAGTCGGGTTACCACGTGAGTCGATAATTTCGCGACCGATGACTTTTACGATTTTGGACATTACGTTTTTCCTCAGTACAAGTTAGTCAATCCTAAGACAAACAACGCGCGAAAAGTTCGCGCGCTGCTCGTGAATCTTACTTCGCTAAACGCTTCTGATGCTCATGTGCCGCTTTCACAAAGCCGGCAAACAACGGATGGCCATCACGTGGTGTCGAGGTAAACTCCGGGTGGAACTGGCAAGCCACAAACCACGGATGGTTCGGGATTTCGATAATCTCAACCAGTTGATCATCCCCTGAGCGACCCGCAACCCGCAGACCGGCTGCTTCAATTGGCTTCAGCAGCATGTTGTTAACTTCATAACGATGGCGATGGCGCTCAACGATGGTGTCAGAACCGTACAGCTGGCGAACCTGGCTGCCCGGCGTTAACTGACACTGCTGGCTGCCCAGACGCATGGTGCCGCCCAGATCGCTCTGCTCGCTGCGCACTTCAACGTTGCCGTTTTCGTCACGCCATTCGGTAATTAACGCCACTACCGGATATTTACAGTCTGGCACAAATTCAGTGGAGTTGGCGCCTTCCATCCCGGCGACGTTACGGGCGAACTCCATCAGTGCCACCTGCATGCCAAGACAGATGCCGAGATACGGCACGTTATTTTCACGTGCGTACTGCGCGGTCATCAGCTTGCCTTCGACGCCACGGTAACCGAAGCCACCTGGAATCAGAATCGCATCCAAATCTTTCAGTAATTCGACACCGCGTGATTCGACATCCTGCGAGTCGATCAGTTTGATGTTCACGGTGACGCGATTTTTCAGGCCGCCGTGCTTCAGCGCTTCAATCACCGATTTGTAGGCATCCGGCAATTCAACGTACTTGCCCACCATCCCGATGGTGACTTCACCGCCCGGATTGGCTTCTTCGTAAATCACCTGCTCCCACTCGGCCAGATTGGCTTCCGGTGCATTCAGGTTGAAGCGTTTGCAGATGTAGTCATCCAGGCCCTGCGACTTCAGCATGCCCGGGATCTTGTAAATCGAATCGACATCTTTCAGCGAAATAACCGCTTTTTCCGGCACGTTACAGAACAGCGCGATTTTGGCGCGTTCGTTGGCTGGAACGGCGCGGTCAGAACGGCAGATCAGCACGTCAGGCTGAATACCGATAGAGAGCAGCTCTTTGACCGAGTGCTGGGTCGGTTTGGTTTTCACTTCACCGGCTGCTGCCATATACGGCACCAGCGTCAGGTGCATATACATGGTGTGCTCACGGCCTACATCCACCGCCATCTGACGAATGGCTTCAAGGAAAGGCAGTGATTCGATATCGCCGACCGTGCCGCCGATTTCGACCAGCACCACATCGTGGCCTTCGCCGCCTTCAATGATGCGCTCTTTAATGGCGTTGGTGATGTGTGGAATCACCTGAATAGTGGCACCCAGATAGTCGCCGCGACGTTCTTTACGCAGCACTTCAGAGTAGATACGGCCAGTGGTGAAGTTATTACGACGCGACATTTTAGTGCGAATGAAGCGCTCGTAGTGACCCAAATCCAGATCGGTTTCAGCCCCATCATCAGTGACGAAAACTTCACCGTGCTGAGTCGGGCTCATGGTGCCTGGATCCACGTTGATATACGGGTCCAGCTTCATGATGGTCACGTTAAGACCACGGGCTTCGAGAATGGCTGCGAGGGAGGCTGCGGCAATGCCTTTACCCAGAGAGGATACGACCCCGCCGGTCACAAAAATATAATTCGTTGTCATGCTGAACCTGAGAGTTTAGGTTTAAAGACGGTGGAATAACCAGGACGGGAAAACAGTATACTGGAAACCGCTATCAGCCACAATTGATGAATCACAGCCATCCTCCAACGCAGTGCTGCGGCTAACATAGCGGATAGCCGTTAATGAAATGTTGATGTACGTCACAAAGTTGTCGCCGCGCTGAATCGTGTAAGCTCAAGCGGCGATTTTATACACAGCGCTGGAATAATCAGCATTTCTCGCTGATTTTCACCTGCTGCCAGGCCGCTTCCATCTGTTCCAGCGTGGCGCCAGGCATGCTCAGCCCCTGCGCGGCAATGATCGCTTCAACCTGGCGGAAGCGACGCTCAAACTTGTCATTAGCCTTTTGCAGCGCGGTTTCAGCTTTGCTGCCAAGATGGCGCGACAGGTTCACCGTGGCGAACAGCAGGTCACCGATCTCCTCCTCCAGCTTCTGGCTGTCCACCACACTTTGCTGCGCCTCGTGCATCACTTCATCGATCTCTTCGTGCACTTTGGCGACCACCGGCCCCAGCGTGTCCCAGTCAAAGCCGACATTGTGGCAACGCTTCTGGATTTTATGGGCGCGCATCAGCGCCGGCAATGCTCTGGGAATATCGTCCAGCGCCGAATGCTGGGCTTTTTCCGCCCGCTCGGCAGTTTTTATCGCTTCCCAGTTTTTCAGCACCTCGCCGCTGGTTTCCGCGCTGGCGTCAGCAAAAATATGCGGATGACGGCGCTCCAGCTTGTCGCTAATGGCGTGGCAGATATCCTCGAAGGTAAAGCGATCCTGCTCGCTGGCCATCTGGGCATAAAACACCACCTGGAACAGCAGATCGCCCAGTTCGCCGCGCAAATCGTCAAAATCCTCGCGCTGGATAGCGTCCAGCACTTCATAGGTCTCCTCCAGCGTATACGGGGCGATGGTGGCGAAGGTCTGCTCACGATCCCACGGACAGCCGTGTTGCGGATCGCGCAGGGTTTTCATAATGCCAAGCAGGCGATCGATGGCGTTCATTCAGGAAAATCCTTTGCGGTTGGTCTTGAAGTGGCGCGTATACGGCGCCTGAAGTGCAGCACGCCAGCCCGGCCGTTCGCCTCTGCGGCGAAAACCGGACCGGCGGCCAGTAGTGTCAGTGTAAACGGCGGGCGTCGATGATATCAGAGACCTGATTCAGGCGTGCCAGTACCCGTCCCAGCACCTGATGGTTATAAATCTCGATATCCATGTCGATAGTCGCCAGTTGCTTTTTGGTATCGCTGCGGCTCGACACGCCCAGTACATTGACTTTTTCATTGGCGAGGATGGTGGTGATATCGCGCAGCAGCCCGCTGCGATCGTTGGCTGTCACCCGTACCACCAGCGAATAACCGCTGGAGTAACTTTCACCCCATACCGCGTCAACGATGCGTTCCGGCGCATGGGAGATCAGCTCAGCCAGCTGGTCACAGTCGGCACGGTGAATCGAAATACCGCGCCCCTGGGTAATAAAGCCGACGATATCGTCGCCCGGAATCGGCTGGCAGCAACGTGCAATGTGGTGCATCAGGTTGCCCACGCCCTCGACCACCACGCGCCCGCTCTCTTTGCGCGACGGTGGCGTGTAGGACTTCTGGGTCAACTGGCGCAGCGCTTCGCGATCTTGCTCTTCGGCGCTCGGCTTGTTGAGCCGGGCCTGCAGGAAATTAACCATCTGGTTAAGGCGAATATCACCACCACCAATCGCCGCCAGCAACTCCTCCAGAGAAGTAACGTTATAGCGCGGCAGCAGCAGCTTCTCCGCTTCACGCAGGCTGATATCCAGCTGATTCAGCTCGTTATCCAGAATCTGCCGTCCGGCGATGATGTTCTTATCGCGATCCTGCTTGCGGAACCAGTTGTGAATCTTTGACCGGCCGCGGCTGGTGGTGATATAGCCGAGGTTAGGGTTGAGCCAGTCCCGGCTCGGGTTCGGCTGTTTCTGAGTGATCACTTCAACCTGATCGCCCATCTGCAGCTGATAGGTAAACGGCACGATACGGCCGCCGATTTTTGCGCCGATGCAGCGGTGACCGATGTCACTGTGGATGTGGTAAGCGAAGTCGAGCGGCGTTGAGCCGGCGGGCAAGTCCACCACATCCCCTTTCGGTGTAAACACGTACACCCGGTCATCGAACACCTGGCTGCGCACCTCTTCCAGCAGTTCACCGGAATCCGCCATCTCTTCCTGCCAGCTGATCAGCTTACGCAGCCAGGCGATACGCTCTTCATGCCCCGCTGCGCCGCGTGCGCTGCTGGAAGTCGGCCCCTCTTTATATTTCCAGTGCGCCGCTACGCCCAGCTCGGCATCTTCGTGCATCTGGCGGGTACGGATCTGGATCTCCACCGTTTTACCCTGCGGGCCTAACACCACGGTGTGAATTGACTGGTAGCCATTTGGCTTGGGGTTTGCCACGTAGTCATCAAACTCGCTCGGCAGATGACGATAAAGCGTGTGGACCGTGCCCAGCGCGCCGTAGCAATCCTGTAAGCGCTCAGCGACGATGCGCACCGCCCGCACGTCGAACAGCTCATCGAAAGCCAGCGACTTCTTCTGCATCTTGCGCCAGATACTGTAGATATGCTTCGGCCGGCCATAGACTTCGGCACGTACGCCCTCTTTGGCCATCTCTTTACGCAGATTGTTGACGAAGTTGTCGATGTACTGCTCACGGTCAATGCGTCGTTCATGCAGCAGTTTGGCGATGCGTTTGTATTCGTCGGGATGCAGATAGCGGAAGCAGTAATCTTCCAGCTCCCACTTCAGTTGACCAATGCCGAGCCGGTTGGCCAGCGGCGCATAGATATTGGTACTCTCTTTAGCCGCCAGCACTCGCTCATCTTCCGGCGCGTCTTTCATTTCGCGCAGGTTCATGATGCGTTCGGCCAGTTTGAGCACCACGCAGCGGAAATCTTCCACCATCGCCAGCAGCATCCGGCGGACGTTATCCACCTGCTCAGACGCCATCGAGTCATTGTGAATCGCTTTCAGCTGACGGATCGCGTCCATATCGCGCACGCCATGCACCAGCGAGACAATGCCTTTGCCGATGGTTTTTTCCAGATCTTCTTCGCTCACCACTTCATCGTTAGCCAGCGGGAAGATCAGCGCCGCACACAGGCTTTCAATATCCATACTGAGCATCGAGAGGATTTCGACCATCTCGATGCCGCGCCACAGCAGCAGCGACTGATCGGGATGGCCCTGGGTTTGCGCTTCACAGTAGCGCCAGGTTTCGGCGACGCGTTGACATGATTGCGGGTTAGCAATACCGAGACTGGCGATCCACTGGTCGAGGGCGAATTCCCCCTCAGTATTTAAATGCGCACTTCTGACCGCAACCATATCCTCTCCTGCACAGCGACTTAGCCCATCGCTTCTGTTTTTCTGAACAGCACCATGGATTCGAGATGACGGGTATGAGGGAACATATCCAGCATCGCGACCCTTTCCAATTGGTAGCCCGCTGACAGCAATGTCTGGCTGTCACGCGCGAGTGTGGTGGGATTACACGAAACATAGACCACGCGTTCTGGTGCAAGTTTAACCACATGCGCCATAACGCCAGCAGCCCCGGCACGAGCCGGATCGAGTAATACCTTGTTAAATCCCTGTGCCGCCCACGGCTGGCGCGACACGTCTTCCTCCAGGTTATGCTGGAAAAAGCGAACATTTTTAAGATTATTCAGCTCAGCATTATACGCTGCCTGCCGTACTAATGCTGCAATGCCCTCCACACCAACTACATTTTGTACGAAGATTCCGATAGGAAGTGTGAAGTTTCCCATACCGCAAAACAGGTCCAGCACCTGGTCTTCCGGCTGCAGATCGAGCCAGCTTAGCGCCTGTGCCACCATCTGCTGGTTCACCGCATCATTTACCTGAATGAAATCCTGTGGACTGAAGGTTAGCTTAAGTTGATGAGAGTGATAAAACGGCTTCGCTTCGGTTAACGGCGTTAATGTCTCATCACCTGCATCCAGTAACAGCATCAGCTGATGCTTATGCGAAAACTGTTCCAGCTTTTCACGGTCTTCCGCCTGCAGCGCATCAAGATGGCGCAGGATCATCAGTGGACCGTTGTCCGCCAGCACCAGCTCAACGTGGCCGAGGCGCCTGACGGCGCGTAAGCCACTCAGGCACTGGCGCAGCGGCGTGATCAATGCCTCAAGTTCGGGCATCAAAATGGGGCATTGCTGGATATCGACCAGATCGTTGCTCGCTTCCTGGCGGAAGCCCATCTGCAGGCGCTGCTGCTTGTTGTGCCACTGCAGGCCCAGCCGGGCGCGACGGCGATAGCCCCAGGGCTCACCGGCAATCACCTCATCAACCGCCACCGGCTGCTGTGCCGCCTGGCTCAGCATCCGGCTCAGCGCCCGGGCTTTGCTCTGCTGCTGCAGTGCCACTTCCACATGCTGCTGCTGGCAGCCACCGCAACGCTGAAAATGCGGACAGCGCGGCGTGACGCGCGCCGGACTGGTGTTTAACAGCCGCGTCACTTTCGCTCGGGCAAATTGCCGTTTATCCTCTGTCAGCGTAATTTCTGCCTGTTCGCCAGGCAGCGCACCGCTGACAAAAATGGTTTTGCCTTTATGACGCGCCACACCCTGTCCGAACGGATCAAGCTCTTCAATGGTGACGGTAAGGCGTTGTTGCGTCGCCACGCGCTGTTTTGCAGCGTAAAATTGCGCCATAGTGTTGTTAATTCTCTTTCTCTAAAAACGATGTGCACAGGTTTGTCGACGGATGCACAGGGACGTTAAGCCGGAGTAGCCAGGCGACTATTATGACCAAATACAGCCTGCGGGCGCGAATGATGATTTTAATCCTGGCACCCACGCTGATGGTTGGCCTGCTGCTCAGCTCATTTTTTGTGGTGCATCGCTACAACGAACTGCAACGGCAGGTGATGGATGCCGGTGCCAACATCATCGAACCGCTGGCGATCTCCAGCGAATACAGCATGACCTGGCATAATCGCGATGCGATGCGCGAACTGGTCAGTCTGCTGCACCGCCGCCACTCCGGTATTGTCCGGGCGATTTCGGTGTTCGACAACCATAACCAACTCTACGTCACCTCCAACCACAAGCAGAACCTGAGCCTGCTGCAGCAGGATGATATTCGCGCCCTGCCCGATGATGTCTCAATGGAACGGCACGGCAGTCTGCTGATTCTGCGTACCCCGATTACCACCGAACGCTATGACGTGGACGAATTACCGGATGAAGATGCCAAACCGGCGGGTAATCCGCTGGGCTATGTGGCGATTGAGCTGGATCTGCAGTCGGTGCGGCTGCAGCAGTACAAAGAAGTGTTTGTCGCGACGCTGATGCTGCTGTTCTGTCTCTGTATTGCGATGCTGTTCGCCTACCGCCTGATGCGCGACGTCACCGGCCCGATCCGCAATATGGTCACCACCGTGGACCGGATTCGTCGGGGTCAGCTCGACAGCCGGGTCGAAGGCTACATGCTGGGGGAGCTGAGCATTCTTAAAAACGGCATCAACGCGATGGCGATGTCGCTTACTGCCTACCACGAAGAGATGCAGCATAATATCGATCAGGCGACCTACGACCTGCGCGAGACGCTGGAGCAGCTGGAGATACAGAACGTTGAGCTGGATCTGGCGAAAAAACGGGCACAGGAAGCCGCCCGCATCAAGTCCGAATTTTTAGCCAACATGTCGCATGAACTGCGCACGCCGCTGAATGGCGTACTCGGCTTTACCCGTCAGATGCTGAAGACCCAGTTGCGCGCCACCCAGCGCGATTATATGCAGACCATTGAGCGCTCGGCCAATAACCTCCTCAGCATTATCAACGATGTGCTCGACTTCTCGAAGCTGGAAGCGGGCAAGCTGATGCTGGAGGCGATCCCCTTTCCGCTGCGCGCCACGCTGGATGAAACGCTGGTGCTGCTGGCACCGTCGGCCCATGACAAAGGTCTGGAGCTGACGGTAGTGTGCGACAGCAGCGTACCGGATAACGTGATTGGCGATGCGCTGCGCCTGCAGCAGATCCTGATCAACCTGATTGGCAACGCGATTAAATTTACCGAAAAAGGCACCATTGGCCTGCGCGTCGGACAGCGGGTAATCACCCATACCCGGGTCGAGCTGGAAATTCAGGTCGAGGATACCGGTATCGGCATCTCTGAGCAGCAGCAGACCCAGCTGTTCCAGGCGTTCCGTCAGGCGGACGCCAGCATTTCTCGCCGTCACGGCGGGACCGGACTGGGGTTGGTGATCACCCAGAAACTGGTGCGGGAGATGGGCGGGGAAATCACCTTCAGCAGCCAGCCCGATCACGGCTCCACCTTCGTGATTCGGGTGCAGTTGGATCTCAACCCGAATGCGCCAGGTATGCCACGGGTGCTGGAGGCGCTGTCGCATGCGCGTATCGCCTATGTGGAAGCCAATCCTGCAGTAGCCCGGGCGGCACTGGAGATGTTAAGCGCGACGCCGCTGCAGATCGATTATAGCGAGACGCTGGAGGGCTTAAGCGAGGCGCACTATCCGCTGCTGCTGATGGCGATGCCGGTTAATGTCAGCCAGCATCAGTTACTGGCGGAAAGCCAGATTAATGCCCTGCTGGATCGGGCCGATCATGTGCTGATGGCACTGCCCAGCCCGATGATGCTGCTGGCCGATGAGCTGAAGGTGCGCGGCATTGATAGCTGTATCGCTAAACCGATCTCCCTGACCCGCCTGCTGCCGATGTTGCTGGATCTGCACACCCGTCAGAGCAGTGAACTGCCGCTTTCGCCGCGCCTGCCGTTAACGGTGATGGCGGTGGATGACAATCCGGCCAATCTCAAGCTGATCGGCGCTTTACTTGAGGAGCAGGTACAACGCATCGTGCTGTGTAACAGTGCCGAACACGCGATTCGCGAAGCCCGCCAGCAGGCGCTGGATGTGATCCTGATGGATATTCAGATGCCTGATATTGACGGTATCCGCGCCAGCGAAATCATTCGCAGCCTGCCACATCATGCCAGTACGCCGATTGTCGCGGTCACCGCCCATGCGATTGACGGCGAGCGCGAACAGCTGATTAAAGCGGGGATGAATGACTATCTGGCCAAACCGATTGATGAAAGTAAGCTAAGCCAGCTCCTGGCGCGCTACACGCCACCGCCAGCCGCCGCAGTTCCGGAACTGCCGCACATTCTGCCGACGCTCGACTGGCAGCTGGCGCTGCGACAGGCAGCCAACAAGCCGGATCTGGCGCGCGATCTGCTGCGGATGCTGCTGGAGTTTTTACCTGAGGTCCACGCAAAAATCGCGCAGTTTATGGCCAGTAATGAGGTGAGCGCGCTGCGTGAGATCATTCACAAGCTGCACGGCAGCGCCAGCTACAGCGGCGTGCCACGCATGAAGCAACTTTGCCATCAGCTGGAGCGCGAACTGCTTCAGGCCAGCGATATTGCCGCGCTGGAACCTGAACTGCTGGAGTTGCAGGATGAGATGGAGAATGTCGCCAGAGAAGCCCGGCGGATACTGGGCGTCGAATAATACCGGCACGGCATTGCCCTGCTGCCGCACCGGCGGGTGACTCAGCCTTCATCAGACAGCGCGTCATCAGCAATGCCGACGCGCTGAATTGCCCGCCCGGTTAGCGGAAACCGGCCAGCTTCAGCGTCGCCGCGACGTTACGTGCGGTCAGCTGGACGTTCCTGCCGGCGCTGGCCAGCGCCTCGTCCAGTGAACAGATGCTGTAGAGCACGCTGAATACCGCATCAATACCGTGCTGATGCACCACGCCGACATCCGCCGTCAGGCTGCCAGCGATGCCGATTACCGGCTTATTGAAGCGTTTTGCCACGCTGGCGACGCCAATCGGCACCTTGCCATTAATACTCTGGCTGTCGATGCGCCCTTCACCGGTAATCACCAGATCGGCGTCCCTGACCTGTTCCGCCAGCCCCAGCGCTTCGGTGACAATCTCAATACCGCGGCGTAAATCAGCCTGACAAAACGCATGCAGCGCCGCTCCCATACCTCCCGCCGCGCCACCGCCGGGAATATGCAACACATCGATATCCAGATCGCGGTGAATAATCGCCGCGTAGTGGGCCAGCGCCTGGTCAAGCTGCTGCACCAGCGCCGGCGTCGCCCCTTTTTGCGGGCCGAAAATCGCCGAGGCACCCTCTTCGCCGGTCAGCGGATTGGTCACATCACAGGCCACCTCGATCCGGCACTGTGAAATGCGGCTATCCAGCTGGCTGATATCAATCGAGGCGAGGTCAGGCAGTGCGCCGCCGCCATAACCGATTTCACTGCCTTGGGCGTTCAGCAGTCGGGCACCGAGCGCCTGCATCATGCCAGACCCGCCGTCATTGGTGGCGCTGCCGCCGATGCCGATAATGATATGTCCGACGCCCTTATCCAGCGCGTTTTTAATCAGTTCGCCGGTGCCAAAGGAGGTGGTCACCCGCGGATCGCGTTGCGCGGCGGGCACCCGTTCGAGGCCACTGGCAGCCGCCATTTCGATATAGGCCGTGCGCTCGTCACCGGACAAACCATAAAAAGCGTCGACCTGCGCGCCAAGCGGCCCGGTAACCTTTAACCTGACGATTTTTCCTTTCGTCGCCGCCACCATCGCTTCTACCGTGCCTTCACCACCGTCGGCGACCGGTATTTTCACATAATGCGCATCGGGGAAAATTTCACGGAAACCCGTTTCTATCGCCGATGCCACATCCAGGGCGGATAAACTCTCTTTATATGAATCCGGTGCGATTACGATTTTCATAGGCAATCCGAGCGCTGTTAAGGGATTGAAATGCTCTGAAACCAGTCCGGCATCCGCAGACACCGGCACCGGGTTTTAGCGGGCGATTTCAACCTTCGCTAACTTCTCATAATAGCAGGCAAGCGCGCTGTGGTCGGATGAACCCTGACCATCATTACGCAGCGCCTGCATCATCTCCATCACCGCCGCCGTCAGCGGCAGGTGCGCGCCAACGCCGTGTGAGGTATCCAGCGCATTCGCCAGGTCCTTGATATGCAGATCAATACGGAAGCCGGGCTTAAAATTGCGATCCATCACCATCGGCGCTTTGGCGTCCAGCACGGTACTGCCCGCCAGGCCGCCACGGATCGCCTGATAAACCAGATCCGGATTAACGCCCGCCTTGGTTGCCAGTGATAACGCTTCGGACATCGCGGCAATGTTCAGTGCCACAATCACCTGATTAGCCAGCTTGGTCACGTTGCCCGCCCCGATATCGCCGGTATGGACCACCGAGGCCGCCATCGCTTTCATGATGTCGTAGCAGTGATCGAAGACCGCTTTGTCGCCGCCCACCATCACTGACAGCGTGCCTTCGATCGCTTTGGGTTCGCCGCCGCTGACCGGCGCATCCAGCATTTTGATCTGCTTTGTCGCCAGCGCATCGTGAACTTCGCGGCTGGCAAGCGGGGCGATTGAACTCATGTCGATCACAATCAGGCCCGGTTTTTCCGCCGCGATAATGCCCTCTTCGCCGAGACAGACCTCTTTGACCTGTGGCGAATTAGGCACCATGGTGATCACCACGTCACACTGCTCAGCCAGCTCTCTGGCTGATTTCGCAACGGTCGCGCCCAGCTCAACCAGTTCCGCTTCGTTCTCAGGATTATGGTCACGGACCACCAGCGAATAACCGGCTTTCACCAGATTTTTACTCATTGGTTTGCCCATGATTCCCAGGCCGATAAATCCAATTTTCATTGCGTTTCCCCTTGATTGATTAGCGCTTAAATTTGTCGCAAAGCGCCTGTGTGGCGTTGCGGAACACACCGAGATCGCTGCCGACCGCCACGAAGGTTGCGCCCCATTCCAGGTAGCGGCGCGCATCGGCTTCCACCGGTGCCAGAATGCCGCTGGGTTTGCCCGCGGCTTTGGCGCGTTCGAAGATGTGTTTAATCACTTTCAGCACTTCCGGGTGTGCTGGCTGACCGAGATAGCCGAGAGCGGCGGAGAGATCGCCCGGGCCAACAAAGATGCCGTCAACTCCATCTACCGCTGCGATGGCGTCGATGTTGTCCACCGCCTGCTGGGTTTCAATCTGCACCAGCACGGTGATGTTGTCGTTGATGCTGCTGTTGTAGTCCGGCAGGGTGCCGTACATGTTGCTGCGATGCGAAACCGACACGCCGCGGATGCCGGCGGGAGGATAGCGGGTTGATGCCACTGCGCGCAGCGCTTCCTCTTCCGTCTCAACAAACGGCACCAGGAAGTTACTGAAGCCGATGTCGAGCAGCCGCTTGATGATTACCGGCTCATTGCAGGGAGGACGCACCACGGGCGCACTGTGACTGCCCTTCAGCGCCATCAGCTGCGGCACAAAGGTGGTGATATCGTTTGGCGCATGTTCGCCATCCAGTACCAGCCAGTCAAAACCGGCCAGACCTAAAATCTCGGTAGAAATCGGGCTGGCAAGCGCACACCAGCTGCCGATCAGGGTTTCACCCGCTAACAAACGACGACGAAATCCATTCGGCCAGGCTGCATTACTCATGGTTAACTCCTGTGGCGGTGGCTCCCGGGGGAGCCGAAAAGGTTAACGTACCAGGCAGGGACGTTTATTGTCGTAGGTCCATCCCGGCACCAGAAATTGCATCGCCTGAGCATCATCGCGTGCGCCCAGCCCCTGCTTCTGATACAGCGCATTGGCCTGCATCACCTGATCCATATCCAGCTCAACGCCGAGACCCGGTTTCTGCGGCACCTGCACCATGCCGCCTTTGATCTGGAACGGCTCTTTGGTCAGGCGCTGATTGCCCTCCTGCCAGATCCAGTGGGTATCAATCGCGGTGATTGCGCCCGGCGCGGCGGCGGCAACGTGGGTAAACATCGCCAGCGAAATATCGAAGTGGTTATTCGAGTGCGAACCCCAGGTCAGGCCAAAGTCATGGCACATCTGCGCAACCCGCACCGAGCCCTGCATGGTCCAGAAATGCGGATCGGCCAGCGGAATATCGACCGACTGCAATGACAGCGTATGGCCCATCTGCCGCCAGTCGGTGGCGATCATATTGGTGGCGGTCGGCATACCCGTGGCGCGACGGAACTCCGCCATCACTTCCCGTCCTGAGTAGCCCTGCTCTGCACCACAGGGATCTTCAGCGTAGGCCAGCACATTTTTCAGTTGCTTACCCAGCATGATGGCTTCGTTCAGCGACCAGGCGCCGTTAGGATCGAGGGTGATACGCGCCTCGGGGAAACGCTTCGCCAGTGCGGTAACTGCTTCTGCCTCTTCGCCACCGCGCAGTACGCCGCCCTTCAGTTTGAAATCGTTAAAACCGTATTTTTCATAAGCCGCTTCCGCCAGCCGTACCACCGTCTCCGGGGTTAACGCCTCTTCGTGGCGCAGGCGATACCAGTCACAGGGATCGCTCTCCTGGCTCTGATAAGGCAGGGACGTCTTGCGGCGGTCGCCGATATAGAACAGATAGCCGAGCATCTCAACGCGGTCGCGCTGTTGTCCGTCACCCAGCAGCGAGGCCACATTCACCTCCAGATGCTGACCCAGCAGGTCGAGCAGCGCCGCTTCAATGCCGGTCACCACATGGATAGTGGTGCGCAGATCAAAGGTCTGGGTGCCGCGCCCGCTGGCATCCCGATCGGCAAAGGTGCTGCGCACCAGGCTGAGGATGTTTTTGTATTCACCCACAGTTTTGCCAATCACCAGCGAAGCCGCATCTTCCAGCGTCTGACGGATTTTTTCACCGCCCGGGATTTCGCCGACGCCGGTGTGGCCAGCGTTATCCTTGATAATCACAATGTTGCGGGTGAAGAATGGCGAATGCGCGCCGCTGAGGTTAAGCAGCATGCTGTCGTGGCCGGCAACCGGAATGACCTGCATGGCGGTAACTTTCGGTGTTGAACTCATCTCCTGCTCCTTATGCTGTTGCGCGGCCAAATGCCGGGCGCTTACGGTCGAATGTCCAACCGGGAATCAGATATTGCATCGCTGTGGCGTCGTTACGGGCACCCGCAGGCAGTGACTGGAAAAGCTGATGGGCCTGATGCACGCGGTCCCAGTCAAGCTCGATGCCGAGGCCTGGCGCATCCGGCACGGTGATTTTGCCGTTGCGGATTTGAAGGGGATTTTTGGTCAGGCGCTGATCGCCCTCCTGCCAGATCCAGTGGGTATCAATGGCGGTCGGATTGCCCGGTGCCGCTGCGCCAACGTGGGTAAACATCGCCAGCGAAATGTCGAAGTGGTTATTGGAATGGCAGCCCCACGTCAGGCCCCATTCGTCGCACAGTTGCGCCACCCGCACGGCACCGCTCAGCGTCCAGAAGTGCGGATCGGCTAACGGAATATCGACTGCGTTGAGCATCACCGCGTGGTTCATCTCGCGCCAGTTGGTGGCGATCATGTTGGTGGCGACCGGTAAGCCAGTGGCGCGCCGGAACTCCGCCATTACCTCGCGTCCTGAGTAGCCCTGTTCTGCACCGCAGGGATCTTCGGCATAGCTCAGGACATCCGCCATTCCTTTGCACAGGGCGATCGCTTCATCCAGTAGCCAGGCCCCGTTGGGATCGACGGTAATGCGCGCATCCGGGAAGCGCTGCTTCAGCGCCGCGGCGGTTGCGATCTCCTGTTCGCCTGGCAGCACGCCGCCTTTGAGTTTGAAATCTTTAAAGCCATATTTGTCCTGCGCCGCCTCTGCCAGTCGCACCACCGCTTCGCTACTCAGTGCTTCCTGATGACGCAGGTGATACCACTCATGACTGGCCTGTTCACCGCTCAGATAAGGCAGATCGGTCTTGCGGCGATCGCCAAGGTAGAACAGATAGCCCAGCACCGTGACCTCATCACGCTGCTTGCCGGGCCCCAGTAACTCTGCCACCGGCACGCCGAGGCACTGTCCCAGCAGATCGAGTAGCGCCGCTTCCAGCGCCGCCACCGCATTGACCCGCAACTCAAAGGTCCAGGCACCGTTACCGAAAGTGGTGAAGTCAGCCGACTGATTGCCCTTGTGCACCTGCTGCACCAGGTGGTTCATTCGCGCAATCTGCTGGCCTTTGACCTGCGGAATCGCCTCAACCAGCGTCTGATAGATGGTGTCGCCGCCTGGCGCTTCACCGACGCCGGTGTGACCGGCGCTGTCGGTGAGTACCACAATGTTGCGGGTAAAACAGGCGTTGTGCGCACCGCCAATATTGAGCAGCATGCTGTCATAACCGGCGACCGGGATAACCTGCATCCCGGTGATCACCGGTGAACTTTGTGTATTCATGAGGCATCCTTACCGGACCAGGTTTTCAGTTCGACACGTTTGATATCGCCCGCTATCACCAGGAAGCTGAATGCGGCGACAAAGGCGTGAATACCGACATAAATCAGCGCGCCTTCAAAGGATCCACTGGTGGCGATGATGTAACCGATGGCGATAGGCGTCACGATGCCAGAAAAGTTACCAAACATGTTGAACAGACCGCCGCTCAGGCCACTGATCTCTTTCGGCGCGGTATCTGCCATCACCGCCCAGCCCAGCGCACCGATTCCTTTACCGAAGAACGCCAGCGCCATGAAGAACACTACCACCCACTCGGTATCGGTGTAGTTACACATCACCATCGAAATGGAGAGCAGCATGCCGAGCACTATCGGCGTTTTACGCGCGATATTCAGCGAGCCGGTTTTGCGCATCAGCCAGTCGGAAATCACCCCGCCCAGGACGCCGCCGAGGAAGCCGCACACCGCTGGAATCGAGGCAATAAAGCCCGCTTTAAGAATCGACATGCCGCGCGCCTGTACCAGATAGACCGGGAACCAGGTAATGAAAAAGTAGGTTAAGGCGTTAACGCAGTATTGACCGAGGTAGATGCCTAACATCATGCGTGAGGTCAGCAGCTGTTTGATCTGGAACCACTTCTCGCTCCAGCTCACTTTGCGGCTATCCTTTTTGACATCCATATTGATCAGCGCACCGCCCTGTTCCATATACTCCAGTTCGGCTTTATTCACGCCAGGGTGATCGGTGGGATCGTGGATCACTTTCAGCCAGATGAAGCTGAGGATGATGCCGAGTCCACCCATGAACCAGAACACGTGTGCCCAGCCCACTGAAGAGACCAGCCAGCCCATGATCGGCGCGAAGATGACGGTAGCGAAGTATTGTGCCGAGTTGAAGATCGCCACCGCCGTGCCGCGCTCCTGCGCCGGAAACCAGGCCGCGACAATGCGGCTGTTGCCAGGGAAGGAAGGTGCTTCGGCCAGCCCTACCAGGAAACGCAGCATAAACAATGACATGATGATACCGAAGCCGCTGAACAGATCGACAAACCCTTGCAGGAAGGTAAATAGCGACCAGGTAAAGATGCTCCAGAAATAGACGCGTTTTGAGCCGAAGCGGTCGAGCAGCCAGCCGCCCGGAATCTGACCAATAACGTACGCCCATGAGAAGGCGGAGAAGATATAGCCAAGTCCGACTGAATCGAGGCCTATATCTTTGGACATCGCCGAACCGGCAATCGAAATGGTTGCGCGGTCACCGTAGTTGAATGAGGTAACAATAAATAACATCACCACAATCCAGTAACGGGCATTGGTGCGCTTCTGCACCGCTTCCGCTGTCTGGCTGAAACTATTCATGATGCACTCCTGAAATATAGCGTGAGCTACATTCGCTCTGACTGCATACACATCGCGTTGGGTATCAGAGAGAAATGAGGTTAAACACGGCGATCTTTTTTTTTTGGCAAATCTTTATTACCCCTTCGCTGTTTCAGCGACTGCCTGCCGGTTAACAGCACCTCATCAGCGAGGGCGGACAAGGCCGGTGCAACAGGCAACAAACCGGGTAAAGCGTCGTGACGGATAACCTGACCTGGGTTAACGAAAATCAGTATAAGAACAGCCTGCCGCGATGACATTGGAGTATCGCCCTGGAATAGAATTGATGTTTGCGGGATTATTTGGCGTTTGCACAGAATCCTGCGGCATGGCTCACGGAACCTGTAAATATCGGACGCGTAACCGGCCAGAAAGCCAGTTTCCCACGCTGTTTGTGAGGGTCTTCACTTGCTTTTGGTTAATCGACCCAAAACGGGGCTATAAATCTTTTCAAAGCCGGTCAATTGCACAATGTACAGCCCACAGCGCCTCCCTATACTGAAGCTGGCAAACAGTGAGCGACTGACAGGTAACACCACGACAACAACGCACCGCACAAGTACGGTACGACAGACGGGAAGGTGAGCGATGACCCCAACAACAACCGAACAACCGCTCTATATCAAAGTCCATGAGCACGACAACGTCGCAATTGTGGTTAACAGCCTCGGACTGCCAGCCGGCACCCGTTTTGCTGATGGCCTGACGCTGACTGAGCATGTGCCGCAAGGGCATAAAGTTGCGCTGAGCGCGATTGCGCAGGGCGCAGCAATTGTGCGCTACGGCGAAATCATTGGTTATGCGCTGCGCGATATTGCCGAGGGCAGCTGGATTGATGAGTCCCTGGTGACGCTACCGGAAGCGCCGCCGCTTGCCAGCCTGCCGCTGGCGACGCAGGTCCCTGCCGAACTGCCTGCGCTGGAAGGCTATACCTTCGAAGGCTATCGCAACGCCGATGGCAGCGTCGGAACGCGTAACCTGCTCGGCATCACCACCAGCGTGCACTGCGTGGCGGGCGTGGTGGATCATGTTGTGCAATTGATTGAGCGTGATTTGCTGCCGCGCTATCCCAACGTCGATGGCGTTGTCGCCCTGAATCATCTTTATGGCTGCGGCGTGGCGATCAATGCCCCGGCGGCTGTGGTGCCGATTCGCACCATCCACAACCTGGCGCTGAACGCCAATTTCGGCGGCGAAGTGATGATTGTGAGTCTGGGCTGCGAAAAATTACAGCCGGAACGGCTGCTGACCGGCACGCCAGACGTACAGCCGATCTCGCTGGAGGAGCATGACATTGTGCGTCTGCAGGATGAAAAGCTGGTGGGCTTTGGTGCAATGGTTGACGAAATATTGCAGGTCGCCGAGCGCCACCTTAAGCGACTGAATCAGCGCCAGCGCGAAACCTGTCCCGCCTCAGAGCTGATCGTCGGCATGCAGTGCGGCGGCAGCGATGCCTTCTCTGGCGTGACCGCCAATCCCGCCGTGGGCTTTGCCTCAGATCTGCTGGTGCGTTGTGGTGCCACGGTGATGTTCTCTGAAGTCACGGAAGTTCGTGATGCGATTCATCTGCTGACGCCGCGGGTGATTAATGAAGAGGTTGGTAAGCGCTTACTGGAGGAGATGGCCTGGTATGACGACTATCTCAACCAGGGTCAGACTGACCGCAGCGCTAACCCTTCGCCCGGCAATAAAAAAGGCGGGCTGGCCAACGTGGTCGAAAAAGCGCTCGGCTCCATTGCGAAATCGGGCCGCAGCGCGATTGTAGAAGTGCTGTCACCGGGACAGCGCCCTACCCGTCGCGGATTAATTTATGCCGCCACCCCCGCCAGTGATTTCGTCTGCGGGACCCAACAGATGGCCTCCGGCATTACCCTGCAGGTGTTTACCACCGGGCGCGGTACGCCGTACGGACTGGCGGCCATTCCGGTGATCAAGATGGCAACGCGTAATGCGCTGGCCGAACGCTGGCACGATCTGATGGATATTAATGCCGGGACTATCGCAACCGGCGAGGAGAGTATTGAGCAGGTTGGCTGGCGACTGTTTGAGTTGATTCTGGATATTGCCAGCGGCCGCAAACAGACCTGGTCAGATCGCTGGGGAATACGTAACCAGCTGGCGGTGTTTAACCCGGCACCGATTACCTGATCACAGGCTGCGCCCGGATTGCCACGGCGGCGATCCGGGCCGGTTCTCGTCCGCTACCACGGCAATAAAACGCCTGAGGCCGGCGCAGAGCGTAAAGCAGTTACGGATTACAGCAGCGCGCCCCAGGCCTCAACCCACGGAGAAGTGACCGCTTCCGGCTCGGGATTTTCACTGGCATCAACCAGCAGGACTTCACCCACCCGTTGGGCACTCTGCTCCTGCAGCAACGCATCAAAGGTTTTACCCGCGCCACAAAAATGATCATAACTGCTGTCACCCAGCGCAATGACGCCATAACGCAGCGTCGGCTGATGACCCAGCTTATCTTTTACCGCGTGGAACAGCCCCGAAATGGTATCGGGAAAATCGCCGTGTCCGGTGGTAGAGGTGACAATCAACGCTACATCACTGGCGTAGGCCTGCCAGTCTGCCAGCGTCGGATCTTCAAACACCGTCACGCTGTGGCCCTGCTGTTGCAGAATCGGCTCTGCCTCTTCCGCCACCAGCAACGCATTGCCGTATACCGTGCCCACAAAAATGCCAATCTTTGCCATCTGCCTTCTCCCTTATTCTGAAACGTTATCCTGTCCTGGCGCCGCCGCAAACTCAACCCGCGGCACCTCAGGAATGCGATCCTGCCAGCCAAACTGTGTCATCAGATTCTGCCAGACACTATCCAGCCCGGCACGGATCAGCAACGGCTCGCCGGTGACCGGATGGGTCAGCGCCAGGCTGCTGGCATGCAGCATCAGGCGGTTAGCGCCGAAGTGCTGCGCTGCGCCGCGGTTCTGCCGCAGATCGCCGTGTGCAGAGTCGCCGATGATCGGATGACGCAGGTGCGACATGTGCCGGCGCAGCTGATGTTTGCGACCGCTTTTCGGAGACAGTTCAACCAGGCTATAGCGCGATGTCGCATAGCGGCCAATACCCACCGGCATCTCCACCGTGGCCAGTGACTGATAGTCGGTGACCGCCGGCTGCGCCGTACGTTCTTCAGTGGCATGCTTATCGGCTATTTTGTCCAGCTCTTCTACCAGCGGATAATCCAGCGTACCGCTGGTTTCCAGCCAGCCGCGTACTACCGCATGGTAGGTTTTTTGCATCTGATGTTGCTCAAACTGCTGCGACAGCAGCCGTCCGACTTCGCTGGACAATCCCATCAGCAGCACGCCGGAGGTAGGACGATCCAGACGATGCGCGGTAAACACATGCTGACCGATCTGATCGCGCACCGTCTGCATGACAAACACCGTCTCATGCCGATCCAGCCAGCTACGATGCACCAGCCAGCCGCTCGGTTTGTTCACCGCCACCAGCCATCGGTCCTGATAAATAATTTCCAGCATCAGACCGCCGCATCCTTCAGTAACGCATCAAGCTGACGCAGCGTCAGTAACAGCGGCGCAACACCGGGCTGGTCAGGCGCCAGCGCCACTTCATAATAGGGGGCAACAGCGAAGTTTTGCGGCAGTGGATGCCGGGCCGCAATCAGGGCGTGCATTCGGGGAATCAACACCCATTGCAGCCATTGCAGCGGTTCGAGCGTATCAAGGCAAAACGGCTCGCGGCTGTCGAAAGCGCTGGCATCAGGGGGTGTGCTTTGCCAGAGATCGTGCTCACGCAACACCGCTTCAACCTGCTCCAGCCGCTGCGTAATCAATTGTTCGGGCGTCATGCGCCACCTCCAGCGGACAGTAAAAAAACGGGCGGCAAGCATATCACTTGTTGGCGCAGGCACAAAAAAAGGGAGCACTGTAAAAACAGTGCTCCCGGTTCGTTTGCAGCCATCCCGCTACGTTAATGCTCCCTGCTCTTCCGTGACAACTTGTCCAGTGCGAACTCCTGTCGCGCATCATCCTGATGAATCCTTAGCCTCCTGGCCCACCACCTTTCTGAGGGGCTCTCATTCTCCATCCTGGAGGTGTCCCTTGCTCAATCCTGAGCGGTCCTGTTTCAGCCTGAAACCTTCCGTGTGCCGTAAACTCCGTTACGTTCCCGCCTCCTGGCTTATCCTCATCCTGACGATATCTTTGTCCCCAGCATCCTGCCAGTGCGAGATATTCTGACAGAACTAATTGTGCATACAAGTGACTAAAAGCGTAAGTTCAGCATCTTAGCGAAACAATTTCAGACTAATGCCATTAAGTCGATGATTCACAATATTTTTACATCCCGGCCATCCAGATGTCTCAAGCTACATCTGACGATCTCGCACACGCCTTGTAAGAGATATCTCACAAGCAAGCCAGGCGATCACTGCAAGTCACTCGGTAACCGGCTGTAATAACTTAAGAAATATCTCAATATTTTCGGCTAAAACTTCACGCTGTTTACGGCCCGGCTGCTCCAGAACCACTTCCCCGCTGAGGTTCGATAAAGAGACGATCTCCTGTTCTGATTCCGTGGTGGCGATAAACAGCGTTGGCGACTGGCGCAGGCGGCGCTGCATCAGTAAATGGCCAATCAGATTCTCCTGCAGTCGCAGGAAATCCTCTTCACTCCACACCTGCAAAAGCGTCAGGTTCCGTTGCTGGAAACGGGCCTGCATGTCTCCGGCGAACTGAGTGGTGTAAAACGTGGTGATCTGCGGTTGCAACTGGAGGTCGATCGCCCGTCCTACCGCGTCGAGACTGGGCGGCAGGCTAAAGGGCTGTGGCTGCCACAGGACACGCTGGTCACGATCTTCCAGCGCACAAGGCGACGGCACGCCATACAGATCGCTGCTGGCTGGCGCATGGCCCGTGTGCTGCTGCCAGTGCTGGCAATAGCGGTTAGTAAAGTCGCGCAGTGCGGCGGCAGTTTGCTGCGTCATTCATATTCTCACTTCTGATAGGTTACACTTAGCCACTTTGATTAATTTTGGTGGTAACCGCAATGACTACTCACGAACAGGATCAGGCCCTCAGCAACCTGACGCTGGGCAAACCCACAGCCTATCACGATCGCTATGACAACAGTTTGTTGCAGGCGGTGCCGCGTAGCCTGAACCGTGAACCGCTCGGCCTGTATCCTGATAGCCTGCCGTTTACCGGCGGTGACATCTGGACCTTATATGAACTGTCGTGGCTTAACAGCAAAGGGCTGCCACAGGTCGCCGTCGGTGAAGTGGTGCTGGATGCGCAGAGCCGCAATCTGATCGAATCGAAAAGCTTTAAGCTCTATCTTAACAGTTTCAACCAGACCCGCTTCGCCGACTGGGGCGAAGTACGCCAGACGCTGGAGCGCGATCTGAGCGCCTGCGCTGAAGGTGATGTGCGGGTCGCGCTGTTCCGGCTGAATGAAGTCGAAGGACAGCCGATCGGCCATTTCGACGGCTACTGCATCGATGAGCAGGATATCGCGATTGACGATTACCGCTTCAATGCCGACTACCTGGCCGATGCCACCGGCAGCGAGATCGTCGAAGAGACGCTGGTCAGCCATCTGCTCAAATCGAACTGCCTGATCACCCATCAGCCTGACTGGGGTTCAGTGATGATTCGTTATAAAGGCCCGCGTATCGACCGTGAAGCGCTGCTGCGCTATCTGGTGTCGTTCCGTCAGCACAACGAATTCCATGAACAGTGCGTCGAACGCATCTTTAATGACGTGCTGCGTTTCTGCCACCCTGAGGCGCTGACGGTCTATGCGCGCTATACGCGCCGTGGCGGACTCGATATTAACCCGTGGCGGAGCAATGTGCCCTTCACTCCGGGCTATTCGCGTCTGGTTCGCCAGTAGTTTGCGAGATCTCTCGCAGGCTGTGCGCTGCAGGCGCGGTTCCACTTGAGCTACGCTGGCCGACAAGGCTACTCTGGAGATGGCGGCAATCTGCGGGTTGCCGACCAGGGATTTTCGTCACTGCGATTGCAGTGTCAACTGTCACCCAGGCGGGTGTAAAGGAGTTCATTTGATTACCCATATCAGCCCTCTTGGCTCAATGGATCTGCTCTCGCAGCTGGAAGTCGATATGCTGAAACGCACGGCCAGCAGCGACCTGTACCAACTGTTTCGCAACTGCTCGCTGGCGGTGCTGAACTCTGGCAGCCAGACCGACAGCAGCCACGAATTACTCTCCCGCTTTGAGAATTTTGATATCAACGTGCTGCGTCGTGAACGCGGCGTCAAACTGGAGCTGATCAATCCACCGGAAGAGGCGTTTGTTGATGGACGCATCATCCGTTCGCTGCAGGCCAACCTGTTTGCGGTGCTGCGCGATATTCTGTTTGTCAGCGGCCAGCTCAACGCTCCAGGCCGTTTAAGCGCAGCCGAAGAGAATGATTCCGCCGCTATCACCAATACCGTCTTTTCAATTCTGCGTAATGCCCGGGCGTTGCACATTGGCGAGTATCCCAACACCGTGGTGTGCTGGGGTGGCCACTCGATCAACGCCGTTGAATATCAGTATTGCCGTAACGTCGGCACCCAGCTGGGGCTGCGTGAACTGAACATCTGTACCGGCTGCGGACCGGGCGTAATGGAAGCGCCAATGAAAGGAGCGGCGGTAGGCCACGCTCAGCAGCGCTACCGTGACAGCCGTTTTATTGGTCTGACAGAACCGTCAATCATTGCCGCCGAGCCGCCGAATCCGCTGGTGAATGAGCTGATCATTATGCCGGACATCGAAAAGCGTCTTGAGGCGTTTGTCCGCATCGCGCACGGCATCATTATCTTCCCAGGCGGGGTCGGTACCGCAGAAGAACTGCTCTATCTGCTCGGCATCATGATGAATCCGCACAACAGCGATCAGGTGTTACCGCTGATCCTGACCGGACCTGAAGAGAGTGCGGATTACTTCCGGGTGCTGGATGACTTCATCGTCAGTACGCTGGGCGAGCAGGCGCGCAAGCACTATCAGATCATCATTAACGATGCCGCTGAAGTGGCGCGTCTGATGAAGCAGGCGATGCCGCAGGTTAAAGAGTATCGACGCGAAACCGGCGACGCCTACAGCTTTAACTGGTCGATTCGTATTGCGCCGGATCTGCAGGTACCCTTCCTGCCGACCCATGAAAATATGGCCAACCTCAACCTCTACACCAACCAGCCGCCGGAAAAACTGGCCGCCGATTTGCGTCGCGCCTTTTCAGGCATCGTGGCCGGTAACGTGAAAGAGATGGGTATCCGCGAAATTCGCGAGAAAGGCCGCTATAAGCTGCATGGCGACGCCGACATCATGCATCGCATGGACGAACTGCTACAGGGATTTGTCGCGCAGCAACGTATGAAGCTGCCGGGTACCGCCTACATCCCCTGCTACGAAATCATCAAATAAACCAGGAGGCAGCCGCTGGGCTGCCGATATTCTCATGGCTTTTCATCTTCTTATCGTAGATGCGTTAAACCTGATACGCCGTCTGCATGCGGTACAAGGATCGCCGTGCGTCGATGGCTGCGTGGCGGCACTGCGTCAACTATTGGGACATACCCGCCCGACCCACGTAGTGGCGGTGTTTGATGGTGAAACCCGGCATCAGGGCTGGCGTCACCAGTTATTACCGGATTACAAAAGCGGCCGTCCGCCGATGCCGGAAGATTTACAGGCGGAGATGCCGGCGCTGCAACAGGCTTTTCGCGCCGCAGGCGTCAGCTGCTGGATTGCCGATCAGGATGAGGCGGATGATTTAGCCGCGACGCTGGCGGTAAAAATGGCGCAGGCCGGACATCAGGCCACCATCGTGTCAACGGACAAAGGCTACTGTCAGCTACTGGCGCCGGAAATCCGTATTCGTGACTACTTCCAGAAGCGCTGGCTCGATCTGCCGTTTATCGAAGCTGAATATGGCGTTGCGCCGCAGCTGTTACCCGATTTTTGGGGATTGTGTGGCATCAGCAGCAGTAAGATCCCAGGCATTGCTGGTATCGGCCCTAAAAGCGCAAAACAACTGCTGGCAGAGTTTCATTCGCTGGACGGGATCTATCAGCAACTGGATCAGGTGCCGACAAAATGGCGTGACAAATTAGCCAGCGGCCAGCAGATGGCTGAGATCAGTCGCCAGGTGGCCACGCTGAAGCGGGATTTAGTGTTGCAGGGTAATCTGAATACGTTGCGTTACAGCGGCTGAGTGCCGAAACACTCAGCCGTTTGATCAGCGTTCGTCGCGACGACCACCGACTGCCGCCCAGATACGACGAATGTGTACCGTGACCTCTTCGCGATCGTGATAGAGCTGACGCGCCCGGATCTGCGCATTGATGCCGTTCTCACTGAGTCGCTCTTCAATCATCGCCAGATTCTGCGTCACCTCTTCGTAACGCTTTTTCATTGGCAACTTGAGGTTGAAGATCGCCTCGCGGCACCAGCCGTTGACCAGCCAGTCGGTCATCAGGTTCGCTACCCGTACCGGTTTCTCAACCATGTCACACACCAGCCAGCTAATGTTGGTGCGCGGCGGGCGGAATTTGAATCCATCGGCGCGTTCATGCATCACCTGCCCGGTCTCCATCAGGCTCGGCGCCATCGGACCGTTATCGACCGCATACACCATCATGCTGCGCTGCACCAGTTGGTAGGTCCAGCCGCCAGGACAGGCACCGAGATCGACAGCATACATGCCGCTGGCCAGACGCTCATCCCATTCGTCCGCCGGGATAAAGACGTGAAACGCCTCTTCCAGCTTAAGGGTTGAACGGCTCGGCGCATCGGACGGGAACTTAAGCCGCGGAATGCCCATATAAAAAGACGAACTGTTTTCTGGCAATGAATAGCCCACGTAACAGGTGCCCGGCGCAATGAAAAATACGTGCACCACCGGACGTTTCGGGCTTTCGTAGTTCAGCAGAATTTTGCTTTCACGCAGCGCGGAACGCAGCGGCACGGTGAACTTGCGGCAGAATTTGGTCAGCTCTTTCGCTTCGTTGGTGTCCGGCACCTCAACGCGCAGTTCGCCGCCCTTTTCGACCACGCCGGTCAGCATGCCGACGATTGGCGTGATCCGATCTTCCTGCGGCAGCTCGCGCAGCAGCTCGCCGACCACCAGCATCTGACGCGCAAAGATCAGGTCGTCAAACGGCAACTCACGCACCAGTCGTTCGGCGTCCTCAAACTGATAACACTCAAACAGCACATAGCCCGAGTCATCTTTAACCCGCGGGAAACCGTAGACTTCGCGTTCAGCGGCTTTCGCACTGATTTCTGCCGCACACTCTTTTTCAAAACCGGGACGGCAATAGAGTAAAACTTTATTCATGGCGTTCTGCCCTTCGTTTAAGACGCAGCGCGCCAATCAACATCAATACCCAACCCGCAAGGAAGCATAATCCTCCCACTGGCGTGATAAAAACCCAAAATTTCAGATGTGACAGCGCCAGACAGTAGAGACTGCCGCTGAACAGTACGGTGCCGAGCGCCATCAGCGCACTGCTCCAGTAAAACCAGATATTGGCGCGGCGTAACATTGCCGCACCCAGCCCCATCACCGCTAAGGTGTGGTAAGCCTGATATTCCAGCCCGGTATGAATCCAGGCCATTTCCGCCGGTCCGAGCGATTTACTCAATACGTGGGCACCAAAAGCGCCAAACGCCACCAGCAAAAATCCGCTAATGGCAGCAAAAATAAACATGGCACGACTGGACATGAAACGATCCTCAGAGTGCGTTTGCATCGCAATGCAATTAAATCAAGACGTTATTGTTGATATCGAAAGCGGAATTTTTCTTGTTCGGTTGCAGCTTTTGCCAGGATCCACTGTCGAAAGGCGGCTATTTTACCCAGTTCTGCCTGACTGTCATGACAAACCAGATAAAAAGCGTTTTTACTGACTAATACGTCGTTGAACGGACAGATCAATCGGCCGGCTTCAATTTCGCTCTGCGCCATCACATTATTGGCCAGCGCTACGCCCTGCCCGTGGATGGCCGCCTGCAGTACCATCGCACTGTGGCTGAAGATAGGACCTTGCTGAACGTTGATGTGCTGCAGGCCAAGCTGGCGGATATACGATTGCCAGTCACGTCGTGAAGCATCGTGCAGCAGCGTAAATCGCGACAGATCCATTGGGGTTTTAAGTGGGTTTTCGCCGGTCATCAACGAAGGCGAGCAGACCGGCAATAAATATTCTGCATAGAGCTTCTCAACCCGCAGGCCTGGCCAGTTACCGCGGCCATAAAAAATTGCCACATCGACATCATCGGCCAGCTTCTCTTCATCACGGTCGACAGCCTGAATACGCACGTCGATCCCCGGATAAGCCATATTAAAGCTGGAGAGGCGTGGCACCAGCCACTGAATCGCAAAGCTGGGCAGTAAGCTGACGGTCAGCGCACCCTTGGCACTGCGTGCCTGTAGTTTGCGGGTGGCTTCATTGAGCGCCGAGAAGATCTCTTTAATATCCAGATAGTAGCTTTGCCCTTCTTCGGTCAACAAAAGCGAACGATTCCTCCGGCGAAACAGCTTAAGACCGAGAAAATCTTCCAGAGATTTAATCTGATGGCTTACAGCTGCCTGGGTGACGAAAAGCTCTTCAGCGGCTTTGGTAAAGCTTAAATGGCGCGCGGCGGCATCAAATACCCGCAGTGCGTTGAGAGGAGGAAGGCGTTTCGACATGGTTTTCCGTATCCGGATCGGCGAAAAATACGCGGGCTTATATGCAGCCTTTACGTATTAGAATTTTTAATCCGAGGCATTATAATTTGTCCGTTGAGGAACCTCCAGCAAATACCTATAGTTGCCGCACTTCCTGAGCCGGAACGAAAAGTTTTTAGAGTTGTGAGTGAGTTCGCAGATTTTCTGAAAGCTTTTGGCTTGTGGTCGTGATGTTGTGTTTGCAATTTTTGATCCGACTGTTGCGGATCAAGCTCTTAATTCCTGTAGATTTACCCTGTCTGTCCATAGTGATTTTTAAATAGCACCGCAAATTGCGGTGCTTTTTTTTGCTTAATTACTGACCCATCTCAACCATTTCTTTGACATCGGTGCGGTTGATCTGCTGCTCGTTGCCATTGGCATCTTTATAGCTGATCATACCGGTTTCATCGTCTACCTTAGGTTTGCCGTCGGCAACAATGGTGCGTCCATCATTGGTGTGCATGACATAGTTGCTGGAACAGGCAGTCAGGGTAAAGGCCAGAGTACACACGGCCAGCACTGCGGTGAGTTTTTTCATCTTCTATCTCCTTGCAGATTGATTGCATCAAACCACCCGCGTTACGCTAACCATAGGCAGCAGATAAGTGTGATCGACCAAATATTGTTCGATCGTTGTGCGGGTTTGGTTCAAACCTTGCAATAATCAGCATAACGCGCTTTTCCAGCTTTGCCAGACAGAGACCACTCTTTCAGTCTGGTCCTATTTATTCTCATCATGGGCCGCGTATGACCGTATTTAACCCAACCGCGTTTCGCCAGCAATTTCCCGCACTGGC
This sequence comes from Pantoea sp. PGP6, assembly GCF_053474785.1. NCBI lineage: Bacteria > Pseudomonadati > Pseudomonadota > Gammaproteobacteria > Enterobacterales > Erwiniaceae > Pantoea > Pantoea sp. PGP6. Next base: position 1,005,784 of record NZ_JBQBMA010000001.1, on the reverse strand, counting down.
CGATGCTGGCGTCTACCTCGACAGCGCAGCGACAACGCTGAAGCCGCAGGCGGTGATCGACAGCATTCAGCAGTTCTACAGCCTGAGCGCCGGTACCGTGCACCGCAGTCAGTTTGCGGCCGCACGTGCCTTAACCGAGCGTTATGAGCAGGCGCGTAGTCAGGTGGCGCGCTGGCTGAACGCCGCTGATGGCCATCAGATTGTCTGGACGCGGGGTACCACTGAAGCCATTAATCTGGTGGCGAACAGCTGGCTGCGACCTCGCTTACAGCCAGGCGATGAGATCGTGGTGAGCGAAGCAGAACACCACGCGAATCTGGTGCCGTGGCTGATGGCGGCGCAGGCCTGCGGCGCCCGGGTGGTTAAATGGCCGTTGGGTGCCGATCGGTTACCGGATATCGCCCGGCTGCCGGCGTTGCTGAACAGCCGTACCCGCTTGCTGGCGGTGAGTCAGATGTCCAACGTTACCGGCGGCTGCCCCGATATCGCTCAGGCCATTCAGCTGGCGCATGCGGTCGGTGCCAAAGTGATGGTGGATGGTGCGCAGGGCGTGGTGCACTGCCCGCCCGATGTGCAGGCGCTGGATATCGACTTCTACGCCTTCTCCGGTCATAAAATCTATGGTCCGATGGGAATTGGCGTGTTGTATGGCAAAGCTGCGCTGCTGGAGGAGATGGTGCCGTGGCAGGGTGGCGGCAAGATGCTGACTGAAGTCGATTTCAACGGTTTTACCCCTCAGCCGGTACCGTGGCGCTTCGAAGCGGGAACGCCTAACGTGGCGGGCGTGGTGGGATTAAGCGCAGCGCTAAGCTGGCTGGGCCAGCACGATCTGGCCAAAGCGGAGAGCTGGAGCCAGCAACTCGCCAGTCTGGCAGAGGAGCAGTTGGCTGAATTACCCGGCTTTCGCAGTTTCCGCTGCGGCCATGCCAGCCTGTTAGCCTTTGAATTCACCGGCCTGCACCACAGCGATATCGTCACTCTGCTGGCTGAGCAGGGTATTGCTTTACGTGCCGGTCAGCACTGCGCTCAGCCGCTGCTGGCGGCGCTCGGCGTTAGCGGGACGCTTCGCGCCTCATTTGCGCCCTATAATAATTTGCAGGATGTTGATGCCCTGGTGCGCGCTATGCGCAGCGCCATTTCGCTGTTATCGGAGTTTTAATCATGAGTTCACCGCTGTTAGCGCCACACCCGTTTGGCGATCTGATTACGGTTGCCAGCCTGAAGGAGACGTTTAGCCGCTTTCATCAGTGGGAGGATCGCTATCGTCAGCTGATTCAGCTGAGCCGCCAGCTCCCGCCATTACCCGAAGCGCTAAAAAAAGCGGAGATTGAGCTGAGTGGCTGCGAAAATCGGGTCTGGCTGAGCAGCCAGTTGCGTCCGGATGGCACCCTGCACTTCTATGGCGACAGTGAAGGCCGCATCGTGCGCGGTCTGCTGGCCGTGCTGCTAACCGCGGTGGAAGGCCAGACACCGCAAGCGCTGCTTGAAAACGATCCGCTGGCGCTGTTCGATCAGTTGGGCCTGCGCGCCCAGCTCAGCGCCTCGCGCAGCAGTGGTTTGCAGGCGCTCTCTACGGCGGTACAGCAGGCGGCGCGTCAGGCGCGCGATCAGGCCTGACGGGCAGCGCGCGCCAGATATTTTTTCAGCGCGTGAGAGACGGCAACAAAGCCGAAGGTGGCGGTCACCATGGTGGCCGCGCCAAAACCGGCGGCACAGTCCATTCTTTTCGGCCCTTCTGCCGTACTGCGTGAGGCACAAACGCTGCCGTCCGGCTGCGGATAGACCAGCGCCTCGGTAGAAAAGACGCAGTCGATACCGAGTTTGCCCTTACTGTTTTTCACCACACCAAAAGTTTTCAGCCGCTCACGCAGCTTTGCTGCCAGCGGATCCTGAATAGTTTTAGCCAGATCGGCGACCTGGATCTGGGTGGGATCGATCTGACCGCCCGCGCCACCGGTAGTGATCAGCGGGATCTTGTTACGGCGGCACCAGGCGATCAGCGCCGCTTTAGGCCGCACGCTATCGATAGCATCGATCACATAATCGAATCCGGCCGCCATCAGCTCTGCAGTATTGTCCGGCGTAATAAAATCGTCGATGCAGATCACGTCACAATCGGGATTAATCGCGCGCAGACGTTCCGCCATCACCTCGGTTTTAGCTTTGCCGACGTTGCCATTGAGCGCGTGAATCTGTCGGTTGGTATTGGTGATGCAAACATCGTCCATATCGATCAGGGTGATTTTGCCAATACCGGTGCGCACCAGCGCTTCAGCCGCCCAGGAGCCGACGCCGCCAATGCCGATGACACAGAAATGCGCATCCGCAAAACGCTGCAACGCATCCTGACCATACAGACGCGCCGTGCCACCAAACCGCTGGTGCCAGGCGTCATTTAACACTTTCATAGTTGAACCTGTAACGTCGTGCGGGCCAGCAGGCCCGCAGAGAAGAAATTAGTTGGAACCGAGTAGCAGTGAACCATTATTACCGTTTTGCGGGCTGGAGAACAGCGGTTGTCCGGCACCCGGTGCGGCTTTCAGCACCCAGACGCGGCCATAGTGGTTATAGAAACCGGCCAGATGGGCGGCATCCGGCCCAATCCCCTGATAGATGTCGAAGTGCTGGCCTTTAATCGCCCCACCCACATCCAGCGCGACCATCAGGCGCATCTCATATTTGCCGTTGAATTTGCCTTTCTCATTTAACTGCGGCACTTCCGCCAGCAGGGCCGTACCGGCCGGAATGATTGAGCGGTCAGACGCAACCGACGCTTTTGCCACCAGCGGCACCGCGCTGGCACCCCGTACTGGCGCAAACGGCTCTGGCTTAAAGAAGACGAATGACGGATTGGTTTCCAGCAGTGCACGAACTTCCTGCGGCGAGTGTTCCTGCGCCCACTGGCGAATCGCCTGCATCGACATATCTTCACGCTTCACTTCGCCACGATCGATCAGCTCTTTGCCGATACTGTGGTAGCCCCAGCCATTTTTGCCAGCGTAACCAAAGAAGCTCATCGGGCGACCATCGCCAAAGTCGACGTAACCACTGCCCTGCACATCCATCATGAAATTATCAATCAGCGAGTTGCTGTAGGCGATGACGTAACGATCGTCGAGGCCGCCACTATAGATAGAAGCGCGGCTCGGGAGTTTTTCTCCGCGCTTACGCGGCGGCATGCGGTAAATCGGGTACTGGAATTCGCCCTGACGGGTATAGCGCGCTTCAACCACCGGCGTGTAGTAGCCGGTGAACTGCACGTTACCGTAGTTATCGGTTCCTTCCATCTGCCAGGCATTCAGGCCAAACTGCTGCAGCTGACGGGTATCCGCACCGGCCATCAGCCAGCTTTCGATGGCGCTGTAGGTGCCATTCTGACGGCTGTACAGCCCTGACGAGGCGGTCTGGATCTGGCGCACCTGCTCGCCAAAGTCCCGGCCATTCACCGGGCTGCCTTTGGCATTCGGCTGATTAACCAGCGCCAGCGGCTGTTCCAGTTTGCCATCTTTATATTGCTGACCGCGATCGGTCGGTTTAGAACTACAGCTCGCCAGCAACGCGATCAATGCGCCGGTCAGTGCAATCCTGGCCCAGTGTGCTTTCATTGTTGTCTCTTTTTATAAATGTTCGTCCCGCGACGATAGCAAAGCGCCCGACAGAATGAAATCCATCCGCTTTCTCCCCTTTGCCATCAGTTCAATAATTCGCCAGATGGTTGATTCCTTCAGCAACTGACTGTAAATTTGACCTTTATGTGCAAAAAGGGGTTGCATCAAATAACGCGCGGAGTATAGTGCGCATCCACGGACGCGGGGTGGAGCAGCCTGGTAGCTCGTCGGGCTCATAACCCGAAGGTCGTCGGTTCAAATCCGGCCCCCGCAACCAATACTTCTGCAGCAGTTTACAGAAGTGACAATGTGAAAGTCGCTAAGCGCAATACGGACGCGGGGTGGAGCAGCCTGGTAGCTCGTCGGGCTCATAACCCGAAGGTCGTCGGTTCAAATCCGGCCCCCGCAACCAATACTTCTGTAGCAGTTTACCGAAGTAGAAATGTGAAAGACGCTAAGCGCAAAAATAAGTGCAAAGAGTAATACGGACGCGGGGTGGAGCAGCCTGGTAGCTCGTCGGGCTCATAACCCGAAGGTCGTCGGTTCAAATCCGGCCCCCGCAACCACTCATTTAAACACCTGAAAGGGTGTTTTTTTGTTTCTGCCGTTCCTGATTTCATCTTCATCGCTGCCTGACGTTAAGCAGCAGCGGATAGCACAGGCTACCCGCAAACCTTTATCGGTGCGCCAGCGCCGCCCCACTCTGCACGTATGCCTTGATTCCCTGCAAAATCGCCTCTGCCACCTGATGCTGATAACGGGTGGTGCGCAACTTACGCTCTTCTTCCACGTTACTGATAAAAGCCGTTTCCACCAGGATAGATGGAATATCCGGCGCTTTCAGAACCGCAAACCCGGCCTGATCCACCGTACGCTTGTGCAGATGGTTGATCCGCCCCATACGGTGCAGCACCTCTTTGCCGAACTTCAGGCTGTCATGGATGGTCTGCCGCTGCACCATATCGAACATGGTATGGTCGAGATAACGATCGCCGCTCTTACTGACGCCGCCAATCAGGTCAGATTCATTCTGGGTCTGAGCCAAGAAACGGGCCGCGGCTGAGGTCGCGCCGCTGGTAGAGAGTGCAAATACCGAGGAACCACGCGCCGCCCGGCTGGTGAACGCATCGGCATGAATTGAGACGAACAGATCGGCGCGCTGCTTGCGGGCTTTGGCCACTCTGACGCGCAACGGAATAAACACATCTTCATTGCGCGTCATGTAGGCCTTCATGTTGGCCTCTTTATCGATTAACGCTTTCAGCCGCCGGCCGATCTTCAGCACAATATCTTTCTCACGGGTTTTATATTTGCCGTGCGCGCCCGGATCTTCGCCGCCATGGCCGGGATCGATCATGATAATGATCGGACGATCGCGCCCGGCTTTACCCGGTAGCGGTGCCTGCACCGTTTCATCTTTCTCAAGATCGCCCTGGTTATAATCCCTCAGCAACGCCAGCAGCGGATCGTCTTCAACCTGATCCTTGCTCGGATAGAGATCCACCACCAGCCGGTGATTGATCCCCGCCACCGGCGACAGGTTAAAGATCTTCGGCGCTACGCTGCGCTTTAGCTCCAGCACCACCCGCACCGTATTGCTGTCAAACTGGCCGACACGCGCATTTTTGATGAAGGGGTCATCCACCCTCACCTGCTTATCGACGCCTTTCAGTACCGTATTGAGATGCAGACCTTCAATATCGATCACCAGCCGTTCCGGATGACTCAGGGCAAACTGCTTGTACTTCAATGCCACATTCGATTCCAGCGTCATACGGGAATAGGTTGATGACGGCCAGATGCGTACCGCGACGATATGGTTTTTAGCGGCCATACCGACCCGGCTGACGCTTAACAACAGTAACGCGCCGGTTCCTTGTAAAAATCGTCTGCGTGAAAAGTGGGAATTAAAATCCGACATGCCGCTCCAGCTGCTGTGTAATGTCTAAAAAAGCGCCAGTTAATCAAATGGCGGCGAAAACTTTATCCAATCCAGAAGGTGATGTCACCCCGGAAACCCTAAATAATGCAGGCTGTTAGCGGCTTTGACACCCGAAAAAACGTAAATTTTCGTCAGGATTAGCGCTTGCAAAATTGCAGCGAAAAGAATAAAAATACAAAAAATCCGAATAAACATTCACTGAGGGCTGGCTGTGAAGGAACGTAGTACTGAACTGGTTCAGGGTTTTCGCCATACCGTTCCCTATATCAATGCCCACCGGGGTAAGACGTTTGTCATCATGCTGGGCGGCGAAGCGATCGAGCATGAGAACTTCTCGGGCATCGTTAACGATATAGGCCTGCTGCACAGCCTCGGTATCCGCCTGGTCGTGGTCTATGGCGCCCGTCCGCAAATTGATGCCAGCCTCGCTGAACACCAGCTTGAGCCGGTCTACCACAAGTTTACCCGGGTCACCGACGCGCAATCGCTGGAGCTGGTGAAACAGGCGGCCGGTCGTCTGCAGTTAGATATCACCGCCCGTCTTTCGATGAGTCTCAACAACACCCCGTTGCAGGGCGCGCATATCAATGTGGTCAGCGGCAACTTCATTATTGCCCAGCCGCTGGGTGTCGATGATGGCGTCGATTATTGTCACAGCGGGCGTATTCGTCGTATCGATGAAGAGGCGATTCATCGTCAGCTGGATAACGATGCGATTGTGCTGCTTGGTCCGGTGGCGGTGTCAGTGACCGGTGAGAGTTTCAACCTCACTTCGGAAGAGGTTGCGACCCAACTGGCGATTAAACTCAAAGCGGAAAAGATGATCGGCTTCTGCTCTGAACAGGGTGCACTGGACAGCGAAGGGAATATCATCTCCGAACTGTTCCCGAATGATGCCCAGGCGCGCATTGACGAGATTGAAAGCAGCGGTGATTACCTTTCCGGCACCGTCCGTTTCCTGCGCGGCGCGGTTAAAGCCTGCCGCAGCGGCGTGCGTCGCAGCCATCTGATCAGCTATCAGGAAGATGGCGCGCTGTTACAGGAACTGTTCTCACGCGACGGTATCGGCACCCAGATTGTGATGGAGTCAGCTGAGCAAATCCGTCGTGCCAATATCAATGATATCGGCGGCATCCTCGAACTGATCCGGCCGCTGGAGCAACAGGGCATTCTGGTGCGTCGCTCACGTGAACAGCTGGAAATGGAGATTGATAAATTCACCATCATTCAGCGCGATAATCTGACTATCGCCTGTGCCGCGCTCTATCCCTTTATGGATGAGAAGATCGGTGAGATGGCCTGCGTGGCGGTCCATCCCGACTATCGCAGTTCATCGCGTGGTGAAATGTTGCTGCAGCGCGTGGCGTTGCAGGCGCGTCAGATGGGGCTGCAAAAGCTGTTTGTGTTAACCACCCGCAGTATTCACTGGTTCCAGGAACGCGGCTTTACGCCGGTTGATATTGAGTCGCTGCCGGAGAGTAAAAAAGAGATGTACAACTATCAGCGCCGCTCAAAAGTCCTGATGGCCGATCTGAGCCGAAACACGCTGTAATCGCCAGCAGGGCCGGACGGTTAATACCGCCGGCCCTGTTTGCCTGCCGGTTATCCTGCCTCGCCCAGCCGCTCAACCAGACCGCTACGCCGCTGCGTTTGCAGCTGTACGGCTCGCTGGAACACTCCAGGATCGCTGTAGAGCGTCAGCTGTTTGCGGGCGCGAGTAATCGCGGTATAGACCAGCTCACGGGTCAATACCGGCAAAAACTGGGTTGGCATCACCAGCGCAGTATGTTCAAACTCCGACCCCTGCGATTTGTGTACCGTCATCACCCAGGCAGTTTCATGCGAGGGCAAGCGGCTCGGCTGAATCGCTTTGATGCTGCCATCCGGCAACGGGAAAAAGACTTTCAGGTTGCCCTCTTCGTCGCGCAGCGTAATGCCGATATCGCCGTTGAACAGCCCCAGCGCACTGTCGTTACGGGTGATCATCACCGGTCGTCCGGCATACCAGCGCCCGCCGATCGCGGGGCGACGGATTCGCTGCAGCTGCATCAGCCGTTGTTCAACCCGCTGGTTAAGACCCTGAACGCCAAAGGGCCCGTCTCGTAACGCACACAGCAGCTGATAGCGGCCAAAGGCGGCCAGCACCTCGGCCGGTGATGCCTGTTGCCGGATCAGCTGCAAATAAGGCTGATAGCCCTGCGCCACATCATCCAGCATCGCCTGATAGGCTTCGCCACTGGTTAACGGCTGATAGCTGAGATCCTGATAGCCTGCGGCGAACACCGCTTTCACCTGCTGTGCATCGCCGAGGTTAATTGCCTGAGCCAGCTGGCCAATGCCCGATTTTGCGTCAAAACGGTAACTTTTTTGCAGCAGACAGATACTGTCGCGAACGGCAGGCGCCAGCCGATCGTCACTGCCCTGCAGCGCACACCCGGTCAGCAATGCGAGCTGTTCCGCACGTGCCAGACTGTAGCCGCTTTCGGTACAGCGACAGATATCGCCCAGCACGGCCCCCGCCTCGACCGAAGCCAGCTGGTCACGATCGCCAAGGAAGACTACCCGCGCATGGGCCGGCAGTGCGGCAATCAGCTTCGCCATCATCGACAGATCGACCATTGAAGCTTCATCGACCACCAGCACATCGAGATGCAGCCGGTTACCGGCGTGATAGCGCAGACGCTGGGTATCCGGCTGCGCGCCCAGCAGTCGATGCAGCGTGGTCGCTTCCGTCGGAAAGCGCTGACGTTCTTCCTCGCTGACGGCTAAATTTTGCAACGCGTTGCCAAGCGATTCGGTGAGCCGCGCCGCGGCTTTGCCGGTTGGAGCGGCTAACTGAATCCGTAAGTTGCTGGGATTAAGCCGTATCAGTGCGGCGAGTAGTTTGGCCACCGTAGTGGTTTTTCCGGTGCCGGGCCCGCCGGAAATAACGGCGGTCTTGCGGGTCAGCGCTACAGCGGCGGCGATTTTCTGCCAGTCATCCGGACGATTGCCGAACAGGGTATTCAGCACCTCACTGGCCGCCTCGGCGTCAAACGGCGATTTCACTTCCTGCAGGGCAAAGAAGCTCGCCACTCTGCCCTCGCTGTGCCACAGACGATGCAGATAGAGACGGCGGTTACTGAGTACCAGGGGGGTAATCAGGCTGCCGTCACTGACCGCAGACCAGCCGGCCAACAGCGATGGCCAGTCATCCGGCGCGCCGGCAGCCTGCCACAGAGCCTGCGCCAGCGCGGGCTGACGGCCCGCAAACAGGCCCGCTTCGCTCAGGTTATCCAGCGGCAGACAGACATGGCCTTCTCCCGCTTCCGCACTGACGCAGGCCGCCGCGAGCAGCAACGCCGGTTGTGATTCATCCGCCAGCAGGCGGCCAAACTGAATATCTAACGGCCGCAGGAGACGCTTCTCTACCGCCTGAAGCAGTAAGCTCAGCATTTCACTCATGACATCTCCCTGGTATGACCAAACAACGCATCAATCTCTTCAATAAAGGCTTCGCTGGGACGGGTGGCGAAAATACCGTTATCCGGCGAACTGCCATCCATCCCGCGTAAAAACAGATAAAACACCCCGCCGAAGTGGCGCTGATAATCATAATCCTGCAGACGGTGCTGAAGATAGCGATGCAGCGCCAGGGTATACAGCTGATACTGTAAATCGTAGCGGTGGTCGATCATTGCCTGCGCCATCGCCTGTGGGGTATACGCGGCGTGGCTCTCTCCCAGCCAGTTCGACTTATAGTCGAGCAGATAATATTTTCCCTGCCAGCGGAACACCAAATCGATAAAGCCTTTTAGCATGCCCTGCACCTGACGAAAATCGAGTGCCGCCGCCTGTTGTGATAGCGGGTCGTGACGGCGCAGCAGATCGTCAAGCTCGGCAGCGGTCAGCAGATTATTGATAGGCAGATAGAACTCCATCTCGATCAGCCGGTCACTGCTGTTTATCGCCGACAGCGTCAGGCCGTCATCATTGAGCGGCGTATGCAGTACCCGCTCAATCCACTGCTGGATCACCGGTAACCAGCTCAGCGGATAGCCATGATGCTGCAACTGTTCTTCCAGCCAGAACGCATCCGGCGGTTCGGCAAAGTCGATCGATTCAAACAGACCGTGCAAAAAGGTTCCCGGTGCGGCACCGCGTGGAAAGTGGTGAGGCGTGAGAGCCGCTTCTTCGCCGCTCTCCTCTTCGCCTGCCGCATCAATATCGAAATTCGGCAGCGCATCCAGCAGTGCGGAGCTGTGGTGCTGTTGCAGGCCCGAGTAACTGGTGACCCGCCAGGCATCGGCCAGCGCGCGCGTCACCTCACGACTGCTTAAGGCTTCATCGCCGGTCGGCCGATCCTGCCAGACTTCACCCGGCCGCAGATCGTCAGCGATCACCTCGATCCCGTTGCCGCTTAACGCCGCTAACCGCTGGCTGAGCTGTTGCGCATCGGCCGCTTCGCCCCGCTGCACCAGATAACCGAGCGCGCTCTTGTGCAGATCGCTGTCGCCCTCTTTTTTACGCGTTCCTTTGATCAACGGCGCAATACCGACGCTGCAGTGATAAACCGAACGGGTCAGCGCCACATAAAGCAGTCGCAAGTCCTCTGCCAGTCGCTCCTCTTCAGCCAGTTCCATGCTCTGTGCATCACCCTGCACATCCAGCAAGGCGGCAAAACTTTCACGATCGTGATAAAGCGCACTGGCCGCCTCACGGTAGCCGGCGGCAAACGGCAGCCAGACCAGCGGATATTGCAGCCCTTTCGATTTATGGATGGTGACGATTTGCACCAGATGGCGATCGCTTTCCAGCCGCAGCTGCTGGCTGGCCGCCTGGCTATTGGGCCGCGCAATCTGCTGGGCCAGAAAGCGCACCAGCGCATGCGGACTGTCGAGCTGCACTGAGGCTTCCTGTAACAGTTCGCCCAGATGCATCAGATCGGTCAGGCGGCGCTCACCGTTTTCGGAGGCCAGCATATTTTCAGCCAGCTGACGCTTGATCATCACGTCGCGCAGCATCGGCAACACACCACGCTGGTGCCAGAGCTGCTGCCAGACGGCAAACTGCTCGACCAGCGCATCCCATTCGCGCTCATTTTGGGTCAGTGCATCGAGCGTGGCGGCGTCAATGGCGAAGATAGAGGTCGCCAGCGCACTGCGCACCAGTCGCTCCTGCTCCGGTGCCTGGATCGCTTGCAGCAGCCACAGCAGTTCCCGCGCTTCAGGCGTGGTATAGACGCTGTCGCGACTGGAGAGATAGACCGAGGGAATCGACAGTGCATTGAGCGCATCGCGGATCAAACCCGCTTCGTTACGACTACGCACCAGCACGGTGATATCGGATGCGCGCACCGGACGCAGCGAGTCACCCTTTCCTAAGCAGGCGCGTCCCTGCTGTCCGGCCACCAGCCAGCGGCTGATATCCGCCGCACACTGACGCGCCATAAACTGCTGATAATCGCTGCTGCCGACGCCTGCACCGGGTTGTAACCAGAAACGCAGCGCCGGTTGCGGCCGATCGTCATAGATCAGTTTCAGCGCCTGATTCGGTGCCGCCGGTTTGACCTGCAGGAAAGGAATAGCGGAGAACAGAAATGGGGATTCCAGCTGAGAAAACAGCCGGTTAACGCTATCGACCATTTCCGGTGACGAGCGCCAGTTAGTATCGAGCGTGTAGTGAGCGCTAACTTCACTTCGCGCGCGCAGATAAGTAAAAATATCCGCGCCGCGGAAGGCATAAATCGCCTGCTTAGGATCACCGATTAGCAATAGTGCCTGTTCTGGCTGGTTGATATAGAGCGTGCGGAAAATGCGGTACTGCTGCGGATCGGTATCCTGGAATTCATCGATCAGGGCGACCGGGAACCGTGCCCGAATGGTCTCAGCCAGCAGGGTGCCGCCCGGTTGCTGCAACGCCTCATCCAGCTTGCTCAGCAGATCATCAAAGCCTAACAGCGCCCGCAGCCGTTTCTCACGCTGGACGGTGGCGCGCACGTCAGTCAGCGCCTGTGCAATGATCACATCCCGCAGCGACAGCGGTTCCGCCAGAAACTGATCGATTGCGTCAAACACCGGATGGCGCGGGGCTTCACCTTTTTTGGTTTTCTCCTCCAGCACCTGCTGACCAAAACGCTCCAGCTCTTTCGGCAGTTGGTAATCCAGCGTTTCGCTGTTGGCCCACTGCGTGACTTTCGCCACCCAGACCGGCAGGTTTTTACTGCTGTAGCTGCGCTTATCAACGCCGGACGCGCTGATGATGCCTTCCACGTCGGCACTGAGCAACTGCCACTGCTGCTTGATTGACGTAATGCGCGCCAGATTGCGGGCGTGACGTGACGCCAGAGTCTCATCGGCAGCAGGTGGCCGCTTCAGGCTGGGCGATTCACCCTGTAGCCAGGGGCGCAGCGTGGTCAGCAGGCTGTCCGGCCCGCTCCATTCCGCCGCAATTACCCGCGCCACATCAAGCGACAGCGGATAGCACTGCCGCCGCCAGAAATCGGCGGTCGACTGCTTCAGCAGCGCCTGCTCATCTTCAATCAGCTCCTGCTCAAACAGCATGCCCGATTCAAACGCGTTGAGGTTGAGCATCCGCTGGCAGAAACCGTGGATAGTAAAGATCGCCGCTTCATCCATCTGCCGCTCGGCCGCCAGCAGTTGCGCTGCGGCGTGCGCTAAATCCGGTATCTGGTCAAGCAGCAGCTGATGCATCGGATCGCCGCTGCTACCGCGAATACAGGCCAGCCGCAGCTGATGAATATTCTCGCGGATACGTCCGCGCAGTTCAGCGGTCGCGGCCTCGGTGAAGGTCACCACTAAAATTTCTTCAACCGACAGCGGCCGGCTGTAAGCATTTTCGCCGCCCAATCCCAACAGCAGACGAAGATAGAGCAAACCAATGGTAAAGGTTTTTCCGGTCCCCGCTGAGGCCTCAATCAGCCGCTCACCTCTGAGCGGCAGCGTTAAGGGATTCAGGGATTCGGCAGGTAACTGCGTCATTGGGTCTCACTCTTTACCGGCAGCGACTGCTGCAACTGCGCCACTTCATTCCAGGTTTTCCAGCCTGGCAGCTGGGCAAAGGCCACTTTTTCGTTGCTGTTTCCCGCGATCTGCGAGGTCATCACCATACCGGTGTGTTGTATCACCGCATGCTGGAAGAAATCAGCCAGGCTGGCTGGAGTCAGCTGTTTAATCTGCGCAATCACTTTCTGGCGTGTGTCAAAGTCGTCATTCTGGCGGTCAAAGTCGCGGCTATAGCGATCCGCCTCCTCATCCAGTGTCTGAGGACGCTGCTGCAGATCATTGATCATCGCCTGCTGATACTGGGCAAAATCGGCCTGACTCATCGTGCGTAAGCGTTTCTCCGCCTGCGGATAGAAGGCCTGATAGCGCTGCAGCAGCCAGGCCGGTTGTTTGCTGTTGCTCTGCAGCAGGAAACCGATCCCCCACTGACGGCCTACCGGCATCTGGAAGGCAAACACCGCATAGCCAAGTTGCTCTTCAGTGCGTAGCTGGTTGTAGAACCACGGCTGCACAATCTGACTCAGCATCGAGCTGTTCGCCATACTCTGGTATTCGCCATAGCCGAGCGGTATATAGAGCGCCGCTAAGGCAGAATCGGTGCTGCTGCCCTTCTGTTGCAGGTTGGCTTTAAGCGGTTTTTCGAACGTCACATACTTACTGCGCCAGGTGTCAGTGCCGGTGCTCTGCATCTGCTGCTTCAGTTCACGCCCCAACTGGATCACGCTGTCGGCACTCAGGTTACCCACCACCATCATTTCCGGCGTTGCCGCGCGGAACAGTTCATCGCGATAGGCGGTGACATCCTTAAGTGTGATAGCACTGACCAACTTGCGACGCGTTTCCCGCTGGGTGTAGGGCAACTGCGACAGCAGCTGCATCGGCTGAATCGCCTGTTCAAAAGCTTTACCTTTGTCCGCTGCCTCCAGCCGTTCCAGATACCAGGATTTGGCTTGCTCCAGCTGCTGTTGCGTCGGCTGGAAGTGAGCATAGCCTTCAACCAGCTTTTTCAGCAGGGTTGGCAGGCGCTGAGTAAAGCCGCTGGCGCTAAACACCAGCCCCTCATTTTCGCCGGTTGAAAAACTGATGCCACCGACCGATGCCTGCGAGTTCAGCTCATCCAGCGCCAGGCTGGAGAGGTAGTCATTGAGGCCAAACAGTACCTGCTGGCGCGCATCACTGATGGCGTTCTTGTTACGCAGCGCCAGGGTAATCGCAGCTTTTGGCTCGCTGGCGTAAAACTGACTGGGCATCCAGTAGATACGCATACCGGCATCATTTTCCAGCCTGACCGGATGTGAATAGTGTTTATCGTCCGCCGGCAGCAGGGTGAAGTCATCCGGAATATAAGGATTCAGCGTGGGCATCGAAAGCGCAATCTGGCTGCTGCGTTGTTGCCAGTCGGCAAAGGTCGCCGGCGTAATTTTTTCAACCTGATACGGCGCATCAACAAAGTACGCCTGTTTATTGTGCGGTTCCTGCGGGCTGATATACCAGATACGCGCCTGCTGTGGCGTCATCTGATCCAGCCGTGCCTTGATGGCCGCGACATCATACTGATCCGCCAGATAAGGCGCATCCAGCGTGTGCTCAACCGGCACCCGCAGCATGGTATCCGCCAGCCATTCGATGTAATCCATATCCCGGGTAATTGAGGGATAGCGGAAGTCGAGCGCCAGCACGTGAGAGACCTCATCGAAATAGCGCTTATCATCTGCCTGCTCACGCAGCAGGTTGATGTAGCTAAAAATGGCTGCGACCACTTCATCGCGCTGCGCCAGACCTTTGTCGGTCAGCGAGGCGGTAATCGCAAACACGCCGCCGTTGCGATCGGTCATCGGGTCAGCCCCGGCATTCACCCCGTCGGCTAAGCCCTGTTTTTGCAGCCAGTCGGTCAGGGTATTTTTACTGCGGTTGCTGATCAGGTAGCTAATCAGGGTGTCGGTTTTGCTACGAAAACGGTCGCTGTTATTAGCAATGCGAAACTCAATCTTAAGCTGTTTGCGTGGCTGAGCCGGAACGTAATGGATCAGAATGCCCTGCTGCTCAGCCGTCACCACCGGTACGCTGATTGCCGGTACGCTGGCGTTATGGTTAGCCACCCGACCAAAGGTTTTGGCCGCAATTGACGCCATCTCCGGCAAGGTTTTGTTGCTGTAGATCACCGCTTTCATCAGATTGGCGGAGTAATGGGTATGGTAGAAATCCAGCAGCGCCTGGTGCAGTTTGCTGTCGGGTTTGTCTTTGAGCGTATCGAGATTACCGCCGGAAAAACGCGACGCCGGGTGGGCCGGGTTGAGCGTTTCTGCCCCGACCTGCGCCATGCGTAACCCGTCGCGCGAGCGCGCCATCGTCAGTTCAGCGTTGACCGCATGGCGTTCCCGATCGGCGTTGACCGGATCAAGTAGCGGCGCGGCAACCGCATCTGCCAGACGATCCACCGCCGGCTCCAGCGAAGCATTTTCCACTTCCAGATAAAAGGCGGTGCGGTAAGAGGCGGTACTGGCATTGTGGCTGCCACCGTGCTTTTTCAGGAACTCCGCCAGATTGTCCGGCTGCGGGTAATGGGTTGATCCCATCAGCACCATATGCTCCAGATAGTGCGCCAGGCCGAGCTGCTGGTCAGGATCGTCCAGTGAGCCAATCGGTAAGGTCAGCGCCGCCAGCGATTTGGGGGCAACCGGATCGGAAACCAGTAATACCGTCATGCCATTGTCGAGCCGGATAGCCTGATACTGACGGGGATCGTGTTCACTCTTGCGAATGATGTCGTTAATTGGTTGCCAGCCCGATTCGGTCTGCGCCATGGCAGTACAAGCCACCAGGCCTATCAGAAGCGCCGCAAACCAGCGTGCGTATGTCCGCATGTAAACCCCTTACGTTACCCAATAAACCGCCAGTGCCTGACACCGCGGCTCAAAGCAGAGCAAACTTTCTATGTAATTGGCCAGTGAGCAAATTGCTGTCTGGCCTGCTATTCATCATCCTGATGTGCAGCCAGCACCGGTAAATACCAGCGTTGTGCCGCCTCAGTTATCTGTTGTAGCTGTGTTTCATCCAGCACGCGGCACAGGCGTTGCAGGTAAGGATCGCTGCCTTCTCCCTCAACCTGATAACTGCCTGACCACGCAGTCAGCAGGCGATTGCGCGCTTTAAGCTGGGTCGCTTCATCGGTCAGTAGCTGCTGACTTTTTTTGTCATAGCTGGCCGTTAACCAGGCACCGCCGCTTTTGTTGAGCAGCATCAGCGGCTGACGCATGCCGGCGAAATAGCCCGCCACATAGTCATTCAGTGCCGCGACGGCCGCCGGCGGGTTTACCGCCAGAAAGCGCCAGCGACTCTGCTGTCGGCCAAACATCCGGCTGCTGCCGGTGCCGCCCAGTGCGCAATAGACCAGATGTTCCAGCCAGAGCAGCAGCCCGTCGTTCATGTTCAGCACCCCAGGCCGCCAGCGCAACAGGCCGTCATCCTGCACCTGGGTGAGCCAGCCGGTCAGGCTGACCTGTTCCAGTTGCAGATTGACTTCCCAGCTCTCGCCTTCACTGCGCTGCGTCACCACTTCTGCCGCCACTTCCTGCATCTCATCACGCTGCGCCTGCCAGAACAGTTCGCCAAATGCGCCGTAAGGCAGATTACCCGCCGCACGGTGATGCGCATAGAGCCGCTGGGTATCCTCCCCTTCCACCAGCGCATTCAGCAACTGCGCGTTAATCTGATAACGCTCCAGATTGTCGAGAGCGAACGGTTCGCTGTCGGGCAGTTCGTTCTCTTCCAGCCAGAAATTTACCCCGAGCCGCTGATGAAACCACGCCCGCACCGGATGGCGCCAGAAGCGCAGAAACGCCTCCAGCGTCAACGCCTCAATCGACGGCGCTTCCAGCGGCTGAACAAAATCGGGTTGCGGTTGGCCTGCGCCCTGTGCGGCAGGTAACCATTCGCGGGCAAAGCTCTGCAGCCTGGCGGCAGGCTGGAAATTCTCGGCAGCAAACGGCATCCGGCTGTGCAGATGTTGCAGATGGTCCCGTACCCGCGCAGCGCTCTCATCCAGATCGCGCTCTTCATCGCCGTCCAGATAAAAACTCTGCCCGATATAATCCAGCAGTTCTGTGACCAGCACCGACGGGTAGCGTTCCGTATTATCCTGAATTGCCCGGCCGATATAGCTGATGTAGAGCTGCTGTTGTGCAGAAATCAGCGCCTCAAGAAACAGATAACGGTCATCATCACGGCGGCTGCGATCGCCTTTACGTGATTGCTGCTGCATCAGATCGAAACCTAACGGCGCTAAAGTGCGCGGATAGACGCCATCATTCATGCCCAGTAAACAGACCACTTTGAACGGGATCGAACGCATCGGCATCAGGGTACAGAAGTTGATCTGCCCGGCCAGGAATCGCTGGCTGATACGCTGCTGATCCAGCCGGCTGCGAAGATCGTCACGCAGCAGCGTGATCGGAATCGCCTCTTCAAACCTGGCGTCCATGCCATATTCAATCAGTGTCTGCCACTGCTCTTCCACCAGCAGCAGCGCCGCTTCGGTTTCGGCATCGGGGCTGAAAAATGCGTTCAGCAATTCCCGGCACAACGGCAGCCACGCCTGCAGTGGCCGCGGCTCGGCCAGCAGTTGCCGCCAGTGGTTAAGCCGGGACAACAGCTCCGCCAGATGGCCAGCCAGTTCACCCACCAGGCCGCTTGATTCATCGTACGGCAGAATCCCTTCCCAGTCCCCGTTGTGGCTCTCCATCGCGTAGCCCAGCAGCATGCGTTGCAGACCAAAACGCCAGGTATGCTGGCCGGTTATCGGTAATGATAAAGCTTCTACGCTGGCGTCATCCAGCCCCCAGCGTACGCCCGATTCACTGACCCAGCGCCGCAACAGACGCAGCCCGCTTTCATCAATGGCGAAATGGCTGGCCAGCGCCGGCACATCCAGCAGCGCCAGCACATCCTCGGAGACAAACCGACTGTCCGGCAGCGCCAGCAAATGCAGGAATGCCACAATGGCCGGATGCGCCTGACTGGCGCGGCGGTCTGAAATGGCGAAGGGTAAATAACGGTCTGCGGAGGCATTGGCGAAAACCGCCTGAATAAACGGCGCATAGGCGTCGATATCGGCCACCATGACAATAATGTCACGCGCTTTCAGCGTCGGGTCAGCCTCCATCAGCGCTAACAGATGATCCTGTAATACTTCGACTTCACGCTGAGCACTGTGGCATACCTGCACCGCCACCGAACGATCCTGCGGATCGAGCCGGCGTTTCTGATCGCTGTGCGCCAGTTGCGCGGCGTCGAGCCCGATCACCGCGTTGTCCTGCAGATTAAGCAGATCGGACTGCAGGCAGTGCAGCAGGTTGTCTTCTTCCACCTCAACAAAGGCGTCAATGTCGTCATTGGCCTCCATCTGGCTGAGCAGGAACAGATTGTCGCGTCCCAGCTTGCCCCATGAGGCGAGCAGTGGATTGGTCAGCTGTTGTTCACCAGCATCATTGAATAACGCGGGCGCCTGCTCCACATCGCGGAATAATCCGCGCTGCTCATCCGCACCATGACGCCGACGCTGGCGGCTTTGCAGCTTAGCCAGAAAGGCATAATCCTGAATATCGCCCCAGTAATCGCGGCAGGGATTGGTAAACAGCAAATGAATATCTATGTGGCGTCCCAGCGCCTGCAACGCCTGTAAATAGACCGGCGGCAGCGCGGAGATGCCGCAGATGAATACCCGTTTCGGCAGATTTTCCGGCGTGTGTTGCGCCTGCTCCAGCGTCTGGATAAATCGCGCATAGAGATTGGCACGGTGCCATTTTGGCTGACGCAGCGTTTCGGTATAACTGACCAGATCGCGCCACAGCGCCGCCTGCCAGCGCTGCGCCTCACCCAGCCCGTCAATGGTTTCACCGCGCTCCCAGCTGTTGAGCCAGTCGGCGCGATAGACCAGATACTGGTCAAACAGATCCGCCACTCGTGAGCTCAGCTGGAACAGTTTTCGCTTATCGCCATCGTCGTGCAGATAGTGGCGCAGCGAGATAAACTCCTCGTGCTCCAGCATCACCGGCAAACGATGCATCAGCTTCCAGCTCATGCTGGCTTTGCTGAACGCACTCTCGACCGGAATATCGGGCAGCACCCGGACAAACATCTCCCAGATGAAACTGGCCGGCAACGGGAATTCAATGTTGGCCGCGATACCAAAGGTCTGCGCCAGCTCCATTTGGAGCCACTGCGCCATACCCGGACTTTGCACCAGCACCATTTCAGAGGCGAAAGGATCATCCAGAGGATCATGTTTAATCACCGCAGCCGCCAGAATCTTCAGCACATCAAGCTGATTAGAGTGATAAACGTGAAACATGAAAACTCCTGTGGCGACTCATAACATAACTGCGGTATTGCGGCCCGGTAACTCTACCGCGTATCGCGGTTGAAGCCCATCAAAAGGGCGTCATTCGGGCGGTTTAACAGCGTAATCGCGTCAGGCTGGCGCTGCGCTGCTGCGGTCCCAGCACGTCGGCGCGTTCCAGCCGGCAGCCCGCCGGGCCGTTCTGGATTTGCAGGGTGGTGCGCCAGCCAGCACTCTCATGCCCAATCAGCCGTTGTTCCGCCACCCGCCACGCCTCTCGCTGATTCCACTGCTGGCTGAACCCGAACGTGAGCGCGCGATGATACTGCAGCAGCGCGCTGCTGCTTAATGCCATTAACAGCAGAGCAAATAACGCTTCCGGCAGGCTGAATCCCGCCGCCTCACAGACAGTCGTCCGTTCTGGCTCGCGGGCAGTAGTCGATCCAGCCATGCGGTAGCGGCTGAATACGACTCTGATGGAGCGAGACCCACTGCCACACTGCCGTTCCGCTGCCACTGGCTTCACCTTTAAGCAGACCTTCTCCATCTTCACCTCGCTGTAAGCAACTGCGCCATCCCTGGCGTTCATCATGCTGACAACCGACCGTTTCGCCCGCAGACCAGCTAAGGGAGAGGCCCCATTGCAGCGCTGACTGCGCCCGCCAGAAATCCTGAATAAACTGCTGCTCATCAGCCAGTAGCAGCATCCCCTGCTCTAACATTTTTCGGCTGGCGTGCAGCGTGAGGCTGCCGATGACTAACAGCATCAACACCATACCCAGCGTACTGCTGCCGTGCTGCCTCACAGATTTTCAGCCTCCACCCAGCTCTCTACCGTTTCCAGCCAGCGCCCGGCACGTCCCTGCAGCCGCAAATGGATCTGCCTCTGCTGGCGGGTCACACTGAACTGCTCCAGCGTCAGGAAAGCCGGATCGGAGAGCCGTTCCCAGCTACCCGCGCGACAGTCATTAACCCCGCGCTGCATCTCCAGTTGCTGCAACCGCAGGCGATAACCATAGTAATCGCTAGCCGCCTGGTTAACGCCGTCCCACTGACCGTTGCTGTTTTCATCCCAGCGCAGCAGCAGGCAGTTTTCACTGAGGGTGAGCGCGCTGTTGCCGCACTCACCGTGACAATAGCCTGCGCGTCGCACCGCCTTTTCCAGCGTGGCGATAATCTGCTGCAGCTCCTGGCGCAGCTGCGCCCGCTGCAGCAACCCGACATTCTCGCCGAGCAGCAGCGGTAAAAAACGTCCGGCACTGACCATCAGGACGGCGCCGATCGCCATCGCCATCAGCATTTCCAGCAGGCTGAACCCGGCGGTTTTCAACGGCACGCTCCGGCGTCGGTAAAACAAAAGCGGATCCGGGCCCGGGTGGAAATAATCAGCCGCAGCTCTCCTGCCTCATTCCTTAGCTCAATGCTGCCTGCCCGGGCGACGTTGCGACGGCCGTAAAAGCCCGGCTCACCGCGTAGCCCGTTTAACATCACCCCAGCATGGGGTGCAATGAAATGCAGACGCTTTCCTGACTGACACGCCCCGAGCGGCAGACTGCCGCCGCCAATACACCAGGGCTTTCCCGGACGTGACCACAGGACCAGGTCGCGATTTTGCCGATAAGCCTGTGCACGAAGCCGCAACAGAAAACCCTGCAGTTGCTGGGCAGTGTCGCGTAGCTGCTGCCGTTGCTGCCAGCGCTGCCAGCCGTGAAGTGCGCCAAGGCTCAGTATTCCGGCAATCACCATCACCACCAGCAGTTCCGGCAGGGTAAAGCCGCGTAACAAGTGTGTTTTCATTGGGCTAGCGTGCCGGGTGGAGAAAGCGGGGACAAGCGGGTTGTTATGCGGCTGGAAAAAGGGTCACAGAGAAGACGATCATCGGACATCTGGTGACATGACGCTGCGAGCCATGCCGCATATTTTGCCGCAGACAGGTAAAAAAAAGCCCCGGCGTGCAGGGCAGCACCGGGGCTTTTTCACAGCAGGTATCAGATTGCGACAGGCGCTTTGATCGCCGGATGCGGATCGTAACCTTCAATTTCGAAGTCATCAAACTGGTAGTCAAACAGCGAGGCTGGCTTGCGCTTGATCACCAGCTTCGGCAGCGGACGCGGCTCGCGGGTCAGCTGCAGGCGTGCCTGCTCCAGATGATTACTGTAGAGATGGGTATCGCCACCGGTCCAGACAAAGTCGCCGACCTGCAGGTCGCACTGCTGCGCCACCATATGTACCAGCAGCGCGTAGCTGGCAATATTAAACGGCAGGCCGAGGAAGATATCGCAGGAGCGCTGGTAAAGCTGACAGGAGAGTTTGCCGTCAGCCACATAGAACTGGAAGAACGCGTGGCACGGTGCCAGCGCCATCTGATCCAGTTCACCGACGTTCCAGGCTGAAACGATAATCCGGCGTGAGTCGGGGTCGCTTTTCAGCTGCGCGATCACCTTGCTGATCTGGTCGATCTGCTCGCCGCTGGCCGTGCCCCAGCTGCGCCACTGTTTGCCATAAACCGGGCCAAGATCGCCCTGTTCATCAGCCCACTCATCCCAGATTGAGACGTTATTTTCCTTCAGGTAACCGATGTTGGTATCACCTTTCAGGAACCACAGCAGTTCATGAATGATTGAACGGATGTGGCATTTTTTAGTGGTGACCAGAGGGAAACCCTCCTGCAGATTGAAACGCATCTGGTGACCAAAAATTGAAAGCGTGCCGGTACCGGTGCGGTCAGCTTTTGGCGTGCCTTCATTCAGCACATGTTGCATCAGGTCCAGATACTGTTTCATTTTTCCTCGCGAAATTGTGGCTGTGGACGACGACGATAGGCCCAAATCATCATGGCAATACCGGCGATAATCATCGGAACGGAGAGAATCTGTCCCATACTGATCCCGCCTTCAAACAGGCCAAGCTGGGCGTCCGGCTGGCGGAAGAACTCGACGATGATACGGAATGCACCGTAACCGATCAGGAACAGGCCAGAGACGCTGCCCATCGGACGCGGCTTACGGATAAACAGATTAAGGATGATGAACAACACCACCCCTTCCAGGATCAGTTCATAAAGCTGCGAAGGATGACGCGGCAGGACGCCGTAGGTATTGAGCAGCGCCTGATACTGTGGGTTAGTGGCAGCCAGCGCCACATCTTCGCTGCGTGATCCCGGGAACAGCATGGCAAACGGGAAGCCCGGATCGACACGGCCCCACAGCTCGCCGTTAATGAAGTTGCCGAGACGGCCCGCACCCAGACCAAACGGGATCAGTGGCGCGATGAAATCAGCCACCTGGAAGAAGTTACGTTTGGTACGGCGAGCGAACACCAGCATCACCACAATCACCCCGATCAGGCCACCGTGGAATGACATGCCGCCATCCCAGACTTTGAACAGATAGAGCGGGTTTTCGAGGAACAGCGGTAAATTGTAGAACAGCACGTAACCGATACGCCCGCCCAGAAACACGCCGAGGAAACCGGCATACAGCAGGTTTTCCACTTCCTCTTTTTTCCAGCCGCTGCCGGGCTGATTGGCACGGCGCACCGCCAGCCACATGGCGAAAACGAAGCCTACCAGATACATCAGACCGTACCAGTGCAGCGAAACCGGTCCGATCGAGAAGATCACCGGATCGAACTGCGGAAATGCAATATAGCCGTTATTCATCATTCACCGTCTATTTTTCAACCCTAAAAAGGGGCGTTGTCAGGCACATAAATTAAGGCTGCGCATCATAGCACAGCCGGTTTTGTGAATTGTCCCGCAAATGTAAACGCGGATAAGCCCAGAGTCTGACCCTTCAGGGGTACATTGTTGTAGCCAGACTGGTCATGTACAGCGCGCAACAACCGGAGCGTACACCTGGTACGTGAGGATTGTGAGCACTGCCCGGGGCCAGAATGGCAAATAAAATAGCCTGACCCTTCAGGCGTACATTGTTGCAGCCAGACTGGTCATGTACAGCGCGCAACAACCGGAGCGTACACCTGGTACGTGAGGATTGTGAGCACTGCCCGGGGCCAGAATGGCAAATAAAATAGTCTGACCCTTCAGGCGTATATTGTTGCAGCCAGTCTGGTCATGTACAGCGCGCAACAACCGGAGCGTACACCTGGTACGTGAGGATTGTGAGCACTGCCCGGGGCCAGAATGGCAAATAAAATAGTCTGACCCATCAGGCGTACATTGTTGTAGCCAGACTGGTCACGGACAGCGCGCAACAACCGGAGCGTACACCTGGTACGTGAGGATTGTGAGCACTGCCCGGGGCCAGAATGGCAAATAAAATAAAATAGTCTGACCCGTCAGGCGTACATTGTTGCAGCCAGTCTGGTCATGTACAGCGCGCAACAACCGGAGCGTACACCTGGTACGTGAGGATTGTGAGCACTGCCCAGGACCAGAATGGCAAATAAAATAGCCTGAAGTGGCGCTTAGCGGCCTCCCCGAATCAGCCCGCCCAGTCCACGACGCTCCATAAAGGTCGAAACCAGATGACGAACCTCGGTGGCGGTATGCGCATTCATTCCCTGCTCACTCAACTTTTGCGCTTCTTCATGATCCAGATGGCGCAGCAGGTATTTTACCCGCGGAACGTTTTTACCGTTCATGCTGAGGTGGTGATAACCCATGCCCACCAGCAGCGCGACGCACATCGGATCGCCCGCCATTTCACCACACAGGCAGAGTTCCAGATTGGCCAGACGGGCTTCATGCGCAATGGCATGCAGCGCGCGCAGCATCGCCGGGTGCAGCGAGTCGTAAAGATTGGCCACTCGGGTGTTATTGCGGTCCACCGCCAGCAGATACTGGGTCAAATCGTTGGTGCCGACTGAAACAAAGTCTACGCGCGACGCCAGATGCGGGATCATAAACAGCATCGACGGCACTTCGATCATGATGCCTATGCGCGGCGCGGGAATTGCATAGCCCAGCATCTCTTCCACTTCACGACCGGCGCGATCGATCAGCCGTTTCGCTTCGTCGATTTCATCAATATGACTGATCATCGGCAGCAGAATACTGAGGTTGCCGGATGCTGCATTCGCCCGCAGCATCGCCCGGACCTGCACCAGAAAAATCTCCGGCTGGTCAAGCGTCAGGCGGATACCGCGCCAGCCCAGGCAGGGATTCTCTTCGCTGATCGGCATATACGGCAGCTGTTTATCTGCTCCGACATCGAGGGTGCGCAGCGTGACGGGCTTGTTGTGAAACAGCTGCAACATGCCCTGATACTGCGCCACCTGCTCCTCTTCTGACGGAAAGCCATTTTGCAGCATGAAGGGAATTTCAGTGCGGTAGAGACCGATGCCGTCAACCCAGCTGCCCAGCGCCTGCTCATGTTCCGGACTTAAACCGGCATTGAGCATCACCTGTACGCGCTCGCCGCTTTTCAGCTCACCCGGTTGATCGACTACTCCTTCCGCCATCTTGCTCAGCGCATTTTCTTCGCTGATCAGACGCTGGTACTCCTGCACCAGCACCGGTTCGGGATCGATTAACAGCTCGCCACGGTAACCATCGACGATCAGCAGCCGTTTATTCAGCTGATGCGGCAGAATATCCGCGCCCATCACCGTCGGGATACCCATAGCGCGCGTCAGGATCGCCGCGTGGGAGTTGGCGGCACCATCGCGCACCACCACCCCGGCCAGCCGTTCGTGCGGCAGCTCGGCCAGAGAGGTGGCGGTCAGCTCATCGGCCACCAGCACGAAGCGCTCCGGCCAGGCATTGGTGCCCACCAGCGAATCATCGAGGTGAAATAACAGCCGCTGACCCAACACCCGCAGATCGCCTGCGCGTTCGCGCAGATAGCTGTCGGTCAGCCGGGCGAACTGTTCGGCAAACTTCTCGATTACCTGTTTAACCGCCCACTCTGCCACCGATCCACGTTCGATCTCATCGAACAGATCTTTCTTCAGTCGGGCATCGGTTAACAGGTGCGAGTAAAGGTCGAAGATCGCCGCGCTCTCTTTCTGCACGCTGGCGCTAAACCGTTTGCTGAAGCGGCGGAACTCACTGGCAGCTTCGCTCATGGCGAGCGACAGGCGTTCACGTTCACGCTGAACATCCAGCGTTGACGCGGCGGAAACCTGATCGAGCAGCGGCTGCGTCTCATCGACCCAGCCCGGTGCCACTGCCACACCGGGTGCTGCCGCAATCGCGCGCACCCGGGTCTGGCGGAACTGGCCAAACAGCTGGCCCATCTGCGATTGCGACAGCAGCGCCGCCATCTGCGTGGCCAGCGTCACCAGAAACGATTCTTCACTCTCATCGAACTGGCGATGTTCCCGCTGCTGGACCACCAGCACGCCAAGCAACTGGCGACGGCTGATAACAGGCACGCCGAGGAAGGAGCGATAGCGCTCCTCTTTAACTGCGGGGATATATTTAAAGCTGGGGTGACTCTGCGCGTCGGCAAGGTTGATCGGTTCGGCCAGACGGCCGACTAACCCGACAATGCCTTCGTCAAACGCCAGCGTTACGGTGCGACCGCGCGGCTTTTTCAGCCCGCGCGTCGCCATCAGGTAATAGCAGCGACGATCGTGATCGGCGAGGTAAACGGAACAGACTTCCGTTTCCATCGCCAGACAGATCTCATTGACCAGAATGTCGAGTGCTTCATTCAGACGCGGCGCACTCGCCACTTTTTCTACAATTTCGCGCAACTGAGTGAGCATAAAGGGCGTGGCCTATCCTCTCTTACGTCGATGGGCAGGATTGTTTCGCTGCCCCGCACTCTCCTGCATAGACATCACCACGCCAGCGAATTCCTTCATTACCCGACGATAGACGTCGCGCTTGAAGGAGACAACCTGACGCACCGGATACCAAAAGCTCACCCAGCGCCAGCCGTCGAACTCAGGCGTGCTGCTGTGCTGCACATTGATATCCGCGTCATTAGACATTAACTGCAGAAGAAACCACTTTTGTTTCTGGCCGATACATACCGGCTTTGTGTCCCAACGCACCAAACGTTTTGGCAACTTGTAGCGCAACCAGTTACGGGTAGATGCAAGTATTCGAACATCTTTACGGTGTAACCCCACTTCCTCGAACAGTTCGCGATACATCGCCTGTTCAGCGGTTTCACCGGGATTGATGCCTCCCTGAGGAAATTGCCAGGAGTGCTGTCCAAAGCGCCTGGCCCATAACACTTGTCCTTGCCTGTTACAAATTACGATACCAACATTCGGGCGGTAGCCATCATCATCGATCACCGGACTACCTCAAAGCTAAATTTGAATAGCCTGATTGTTTCACACTCCTTACAGGCGGTAAACCACTGGATTCACGGGGTGTTAAGCGTAAAACTTCGGGATAACTCACAGAGAAGCCATTAGTTATAAACAATCGGGGTCAGAAAAGCCGATCTTATTCACCTTTTCTGTGGATAGCTTTGTGCAGAACGCGGGAGTTAACTGAATAACCCTGTCAGGCGCGTCTGCATCGTCAAAAAGCGATAATTTACTATACCTATGATTATAAAAACAAAAATAGATGAATTAACAAAATACGCTCAGGTTAAATGGCCGATTAAACTGTCCACTCTTTACAGTTGGGCGAATTTTAACCACCCGTCATGTTATCCACAACGAATCGCTCAGCCTTAGGCCAGAGCGGGCAAATTATGGTCAAAAGTGGGAAAGTCAAGGCTGTAAATGGAACCAGTACCGCACAGTCAGGCCGGTTATCCCAATTTTCTGTGGATAACCCGGTATGAGATCCTGTTCATTGTTGCGAGTAAGTTGGGATAACCTGAAGCGTCCGATAATATTGCCAGGGCCAATCGGTAAAAAAAGCACGATCTATCATGTTATTATCCCCACTCAGCACGGTGAATATTTCGGGTAAACCCACTGTGCAACATACTGTATATTTTTTGAGCAATGCGAGTCTTCACTATGAACTACCTGCCAGCACCACCTGAAGATGAAGCCACCCTGTTAGCCCGGGCAGAGGATTTAGCCGGGTTAACGCTGGAAACGCTGGCCGAACGGGCGGGTCTGACGATGCCTGCCGATCTTAAACGCGATAAAGGCTGGGTGGGTATGCTGCTGGAATGGCATCTCGGGGCCAGCGCCGGTAGCAAAGCCGAACAGGATTTCGCCCATCTCGGCATTGAGCTGAAAACCATCCCGATTGATGCCAGTGGCAAACCGCTGGAAACCACCTTTGTCTGCGTCGCGCCGCTCACCGGTAACAGTGGCGTTACCTGGCAGACCAGCCACGTGCGACACAAACTGGCGCGGGTGTTGTGGATCCCGGTCGAGGGTCAGCGGGACATTCCGCTGCGCCAGCGCCGGGTCGGCGCGCCGCTACTCTGGAGCCCCGACGCGGAGGAAGATGAGATGCTGCGGCAGGACTGGGAAGAGCTGATGGACATGATCGTGCTGGGTCGGGTTGAGCAGATCACGGCACGGCACGGTGCCTGGCTACAAATCCGCCCCAAAGCGGCCAACAGTAAAGCCCTGACCGAAGGAATTGGCGATCACGGCCAACCGATCCTAACCTTACCGCGCGGTTTCTACCTGAAAAAGAGTTTTACCGGACCGCTGCTGGCGCGCCACTTCCTGCTTTAACAATGACATTCTGATCTGACGTGGCGCAATTTTGTGGGAGAGAAGCAAATTCAGTGCGTATAATCCCCGTTTAATTTTCGTTTAGGATTGAATGTAGGTATGTTTGAGTGGATTGCCGATCCCAATGCCTGGCTGGCACTGGGAACCCTGACCATCCTTGAGGTGGTGCTGGGTATTGATAACATTATTTTCCTGTCGTTAGTGGTCGCTAAACTGCCAAAGCATCAACAAGCCAGCGCGCGCCGTATCGGTTTGTTAGGCGCAATGTTAATGCGTCTGGCCCTGCTGGCCTCTATTGCCTGGGTCGCCCGACTGACGAATCCGCTGTTTACCCTGATGGACCATGCGTTCTCTGCCCGCGATCTGATCCTGCTGTCTGGGGGTCTGTTCCTGCTGTGGAAATCGAGCATGGAGATCCACGAAACCATTGAAGGTAACGAAGCGGAACAAAAATCTAACGTCCATTCGTTCCTTGGTGCAATCGTGCAGATCATGCTGCTGGATATTATTTTCAGCCTCGATTCGGTGATTACCGCCATCGGCCTCTCCGATCATCTGTTTATCATGATGGCTGCGGTAGTGATCGCGGTGCTGATGATGATGTTCGCAGCCCGTAGCATTGGTGAGTTCGTTGAGCGCCATCCGTCGGTCAAAATGCTGGCATTAGCCTTCCTGATTCTGGTCGGTTTCACCCTGATTCTGGAGAGTTTCGCGGTTCATGTACCAAAAGGTTACATTTATTTCGCGATGTTCTTCTCAATGGCGGTTGAATGCCTTAACCTGATGCGCAGTAAGAAAAAAACCGCATAGAAAAGTCAAGGGCGAGCGTGCTCGCCCGCAAATTTTCAGATTCCTACGATTAACCCGGCCGGCAAAACGATTTATTACTACACTTTTTGCAGTCGATGATGTGTGGAGATGAGGCGTGATGAAAGGATGGGCAGGTATCGCCATTGTGGCACTAACCGCAGCGATGTTAAGCGGATGCAGTTCTGATTATGTAATGGCAACGAAAGATGGCCGGATGATTATGACCGAAGGTAAGCCGACCATTGATAAAGAGACCGGGCTGGTGCAGTACACCGATCAGTCGGGTCACGCAGTACAGATTAACGGCGATGAGGTCTCGACCATCATTGAACGCTAAGTGCGAAATTGTCTCGCCTGCCACAGATTCCCCGCTGGCAGGCGATTTCCCCGACTTTTCCCCCTTCCTTCCCCGCCATTGCTCGCGCTATAGTCCCTGAGGACACAACATTCCATTCCATAAAGAAAAGGAAGCTGGCAATGCACTATCATCGTATTCCCCATAGCACGCTGGAAGTGAGTCAGCTGGGGTTGGGCACCATGACGTTTGGCGAGCAGAACAGTGAAGCCGACGCCCATGCCCAACTGGATTTGGCTATTCGTTCCGGCATTAATTTTATTGATACCGCCGAAATGTATCCGGTACCACCGCGTCCGGAAACCCAGGGTCTGACCGAACAGTACATTGGCAGCTGGCTGAAGCAGCGCGGCAGCCGTGACAAAATCATTCTGGCCAGCAAAGTGTCGGGCCCGTCGCGCGGTAATGATGCGTCGATTCGCCCTAACATGGCGCTGGATCGCAAGAACATCCGTGAAGCGCTGGATGCCAGCCTGAAACGCCTGAATACCGACTATCTCGATCTTTATCAGCTGCACTGGCCGCAGCGTCAGACCAACTATTTTGGCAAGCTGGGCTATCAGTACAGTGAAACCACCGCCCAGGTGACGCTGCTGGAGACGCTGGAAGCGCTGACCGAGCAGGTTCGCGCCGGTAAGATTCGCTATATCGGGGTGTCGAATGAAACCGCATGGGGCGTAATGCGCTATCTGCAACTGGCGGAGAAGCATGAACTGCCGCGCATCATCAGCATCCAGAACCCCTACAGCCTGCTGAACCGCAGCTTTGAAGTGGGCCTGGCCGAAATCAGCCAGCATGAAGGGGTTGAGTTGCTGGCTTACTCCAGCCTGGCGTTCGGTACTCTGAGCGGTAAGTATCTGAATGGCGCGCAGCCTGCCGGTGCCCGTAATACCCTGTTCAGTCGCTTTACCCGCTACAGCGGCGAGCAGTCGCAGCAGGCGATTGCCGAGTATGTGGCGTTAGCCCGCCAGCACCAGATTGATCCGTCACAGATGGCATTGGCTTATGTGCGTCAGCAGCCGTTTGTTGCCAGCACCCTGCTCGGTGCGACCACGCTTGAGCAGCTGCAGACCAATATCGACAGCTTCAATCTGACGTTAAATGCAGAGATTCTGGAAGGCATTGAGGCGATCCACCGCCGTTATACCTATCCGGCACCCTGAGTCCTCCGCTGCCGGCCGCCACGAGTGCGGCTGGCACACCTTATATATCCCGATAATAGAGCTGCACGCGCTTATCGGGATACTCCAGCGCCTCGCCCTGCGGCTGCCAGCCAAAACGGTCATAGTAGCCGCTGAAGGTCGACCATAACCACAACCGCGAATACCCCTGATCCTGGGCGTGTGCAATCACCCGCTGCTGCAACGCGTCGCTGACGCCTTTGCCGCGCGCGGGCGCATCGACATACAGTGCGGCCAGCCACGGGAACAGATCCTGACGGCTGATCAGATCGCATCGCCAGAAACCTGCCGTGCCGATCGCCTTGCCTGCCTCAACGGCGACAAAAGTGACCGGGAAATCGGCGCCGCTCAGGCTGCTGGCGACGATGCTGGCGAAGAAGTCACGGCTGCTGGGTTCGCCGAAAGCGCGCCACTGCCATTCGGTAATCTGATCGGCAAAATGGGGCACGGCGCTGAGCGGCACAATCTCCATTACATCAGTTTCCCCTGGAATATCGGCACTGAATCAAACAGGTAACCGTCGAAGTCAGGCGCATCCGCATCGGACAGCTCAAGCAGCGTATTCTTCACATTCTCAAGATGCTGCCAGGTGGCCTGCCATGCGCCCATCACATCGCGACGACGCAGAGCGGCCAGAATGGTCTGGTGATCGCCCAGCCATTTCAGGCGGTAGGCGCGGGTTTCAAACTGGGGGCGCAGTTGCTGCCACAGCGGACTGCTGTCGTGATGACGCCAGATACTGGTGACGGTGTCGAGCAGCATCTGATTCTGACTGGCTCCCGCCAGCAGCAGATGAAATAACTTGTCGTTATCCTGACTGCTGTCGTTGGCGGCGATGGCCCGCTGCTCCTGCTCCAGCGTGCGGCGCAGATTTTCAATATCCGCTTTGGTGGCCATTTTAGCGGCAAACGCGGCGATGTTGCTTTCCAGCAACTGGCGCGCCTGCAGCATTTCAAACGGACCGACATCGCTGCGGAAAAAGGCCTCTTCTTCATCATCGCTGGCGGAGGGAATGCGCATCACGTAGACGCCGGAACTCTGGCGAATATCCACCGTTCCTTCCAGCTCCAGCATTAATAGCGCTTCGCGGACGATGGTCCGGCTGACGCCCCAGGTTTCAGCCAGCTGGCGTTCAGGCGGCAGGCGCGATCCCACCGGATAGTGTCCGTCGCAGATTTGCTGGCGCAGATGCTGACCAATTTCCTGATACTGTTTTTTTTCTTGTGGCGCTTCGGCTTTGTCCACGCTGTCACCCTTTGCAATCATTGCGCTAACGGCATTGCCGCCGTTCCCTGCGCGACAATGCCCGCGAGCCAGAGAAGTGACCCGCAAACTGAGACTCAGTGTATCAAAGCCAGCGCCTGATCGAGTACCTTTGCGCCATTCAGGGTGCCATAGGCAACAGAATCGATTACCGCAATCGGCAACTGATAGCTGTCGGTCAGTTTTTTGTTCGCTTCCAGCTTAAAGCGCACCTGCGGCCCCAGCAGCACCGCCACCACCTCGTGGCCGTAATTTTGCAGCTCCTCTTGCAGGTTCTGCTCGGGAATGGCGTAGATGTGGAAGGCTAATCCACGCGCGGCGGCCTCTTTTTCCATCCGCGTTACCACCATTGAGGTCGACATGCCTGCGGCACAGGCCAGCACAATACGTTTCATCCTCGCTTCCTCTTGTTATTTCGGCTCATCATCAAGCCACAGGGTAAATTGCTGACTGTCGCGCAGCGCCCGGAACCAGTGGGCGGATTTCTTCATGCGACGCTGACGCTGGTTATCTAAGTCGATTTCGATCAGGCCATAGCGGTTTTTGAAGGCGTTCATCGGCGAGACGTTGTCGGTGAAGGCCCACAGCATATAGCCCTGACAGTTGATGCCCGCCTGATGCGCACGGACCGCCTGATGCAGGTGCTCGCTGATAAAGTGAATGCGGTAGTCGTCCTGAATTTCCCCCTCAGCGTTTTTAAATTGCGCTTCGTTTTCGACGCCCATTCCGCTCTCGGCGACAAACCACGGGATGTTGCCGTACTCATCACGCATCCGCTGCGCCATATCCCAGATGATTTCCGGCTGAATTTCCCAGCCGCGTGAACGGTTCATCCGCCGGCCCGGCAATTCAAAGTGCTCGTAATAGCAGGCAGGATGGAACGGCGTATCGGGATGCCAGGCACGGGACGGCGCCTTCACGCGGTGCGGATAGTAAAGGTTAAGCCCGACCTCATCGACGGTATTGGCGGCGATGATCGCCAGCTCCTCCGCTGTGGCCTGCCACTCAATCTGATGTTTATCCAGCAGCGCCAGCAGCTCCGCCGGGTACTCGCCTTTGATAGCCGGATCGAGAAACACCCGGTTATAGAACAGGTCGTAGATCTGCGCCGCCTTCTGGTCATGCGCGGCCGACGAGCGTGGATAGGTCACCTCCGGGTTGAGGATGGTTCCGATACGACCGGCATAGCCTTGCTGGCGAAACAGCTGCACCACCCGCGCGGTGGCGAGATTTTTGTGGTGGTTCCACTGCATCCATTTATGGGTGTTCTGCTCGTACGGCCAGCGCAGCGCGTCGAGATAGACCCGGGTCTGCACCACAATCGGCTCATTAAACACAAACCAGCGCGTTACCCGGCCGGCATAGCGTTTAAATACCTGCTCGACGTAACGGATAAACAGTTCAACCACGTGCTTTGACTGCCAGCCGCCATACTGCTCCAGCAGCGTAGCGGGCAGCTCGTAATGCTCCAGACAGAGCATCAGTTCAATGCCCTGGCGCTGCATTTCATCAATCAGCCGGTCATAGTAAGCCGCGTACTCCTCATCCACCGTGGCGCTTTCATAATCGGTGAGAAAGCGCGACCAGTTGATTGAGGTGCGGTAGTGGGTCAGCCCGCTGGCCTTCATCAGCGCTACATCTTCAGCAAAGCGGTTAATGAAGTCGGTCGCCACGGCCGGACCATAGCCCTGATGCCAGACGTGCCGATCCTGCTGATACCAGGCATCCGGCCACGAATCCTGCCCGGCTTTTTTGCCACTCCAGCCCTCGGTTTGCCAGGCTGACGCGGCGGCGCCAAGGATAAAATTCTGCGGGATCTGAATAAGCTGGCGACTCATAACACCTCCGATTGGTTTCGGGCCAGTTCAGGTTGTTGATTCTTCGCTTCGGCGGCATCGGCGCGACGGGCTGCCACTTTGACAAACGGCAGGTAGATCAGCACCGACACCATAATGCAGATAATCTGGGTCACCACCGCGCCCATCGATCCCGCAGTCGACAGCCAGGCGTTAATGATCGGCGGCGTGGTCCACGGCACCATCACCACCGCTTTGCCGGCAAACCCCATCACTGTGGCGAAGTAGCCGATTGAGCCGGTTACCAGCGGCGTGATGATGAACGGGATCGCCAGGATCGGATTGAGCATAATCGGCATGCCAAATATTACCGGCTCATTGATATTGAAAATGCCGGGACCGAACGAGAGCTTGGCGATTTCGCGCATCTCTTTACGGCGCGTCGCCAGCATCACCGCGGTCAGCAGGCCGATAGTCAGGCCGGACCCGCCAATGCTCATATAGACATCCCAGAACGGCATGGTGATGATATTCGGCGCCTCTTTACCCTGCTCAAAGGCGGTCATATTGACCATAATCGCCCCCAGCAGCAGCGGTTCACGAATCGGTTTCACCATCTGATTACCGTGAATGCCGATCACCCAAAATAGCTGGGCGACGAACATCAGAATCAGAATTCCCCACAGGCTCTGTACCACCGACTCCAGCGGTTGCTGCACCACCTGATAGACCGCGTCATACAGATACATGCCGGTAACGCGATGGAAAATAAAGCCAAAGGTGGCGACCAGCGTCACGGTGATAATTGACGGGATCAGCGCGGAGAAAGAGGCGGCAACGTTGGGCGGCACGGTGTCCGGCATCTTAATTTTCAGCCGCTCAACCTGCTCGAGCCGGCAATAGATCTCTACCGACAGGATGGCGATAAACATGCCGAGAAACAGGCTCTTGGTATCGGAGAATTGTTTAGCCAGCACGTCGGTGACCAGATGCATCTGACCGTCGACCATCATCTGTAAAGTGGTCGGCGTCACGGACACAAAGCAAATGATCGCCAGCAGGCCAGGGAACAAGGTTTTGATGCCGTTGATGCGGCCAAGCTCGATGCCAATCAGGAACACCGCGCCAATGTTGAGGAAGCTGAGCGTGGCGTAGTTAATGCTGCTGGTGATCGGTTTCAGGTCGGCTAAAAATCCCAGTGCAGCAAAGCTGGCGAGGCCATTTTTACTGTCCAGCACCATGTTAGAGATCAGCACTGAGAAAGCGCCAACGATGATCACCGGCATCAGGGTGATGAACGAGGCTTTGATCGCCATGATGTAGCGATAACTATTGAAGCGGGTGGCAAAGCTGCCCAGGGAATCGATAAGGCGGTCCTGTAGAGACATGGGTCAACCCTCAGAGATGTAAGATCGGCATTCCAGTAGTGGTCGGTATCTTCCCGGTTAGTGGCATACCAAAATGACGATTCTTAACCATTATTTCTGTGACAAAGCTCCCGGAAACGTTTTTTGGCATTCCAGTATGATTAAAAAAGCCAATTTGGCATACCAATAGCGAGGATTGTATGGATTTCGAACAAACCATGATGGAATTGCTGATCAATGCGGGTGAAGCACGATCGTCAGCGATGATGGCGATCCAGTCTGCGCGTCAGCGTGACTGGTCGGCTGCCGACGCGGCGCTGACCGCCTCCGATGCCGCAGCAAAACAGGCGCACAAGATTCAGACGCAGTTGATTGGCGCGGATGAAGGCAGCGGCAAACTGCCGGTGACGCTGATCCTGGTGCATGCTCAGGATCACTTAATGAATGCGATGCTGTGTCGCGATCTGGCGGAGGAGATGGTGATGCTGCGTAAAGAGCTGTTTAACGCACAGGCGGCAGCAGGTACCGCCTGAGCAAGCGGTTAGCCGCCTTCCAGCGCCAGTAATTCCTGGATAGTCTGCGCGCGACGGATCTCGCGCGGCTGCCCCTGTTCGAACAGCACTTCCGGGATCAGTGGACGGCTGTTGTAGTTCGATGACATAGATGCGCCATACGCGCCGGTGTCATGAAATACCAGATAATCACCGACCTGCGCAGCCGGAATCGCACGGGTATCGACTTTGCCGCCTTCCAGCTGGGTAAAGACGTCGCCCGACTCACACAGCGGCCCCGCCACTACGCTGTCGAGGGTCTGCTGCTCATCAATCTGACGCCCGTCGCCCGCCATCAGCGAGATATGGTGATAGCTGCCATACATTGATGGGCGCATTAAATCGTTGAATCCGGCGTCGACCAGCACAAAGTGGCGGCTGCCCATCGCTTTGACCGCCCGCACCTGCGACACCAGCACGCCCGATTCGGCCACCAGAAAACGGCCCGGCTCAATCTCCAGTTTGACGGCGTGGCCCAGATGCTGAGCAATGCGCTGACGCGCAGCATCCCACAGGCCAAAATAGTGATCGGTATCGATCGCCTCTTCACCGTAGCGATAAGGAATCGACAGGCCGCCGCCCGCTGAGATCGCCGTCAGATCCTGACCAAACTCCACCACCAGACTGACCATCGCATCACACACCTGTTGCAGATGGGCGTAATCGACCCCGGAACCGATGTGCATATGAATCCCCACCAGCCGCAGACCGTACTGCTGGATCGCCGCCAGCGCTAAAGCCAGATCGCCATGCCAGATTCCGTGCTTGCTGTTTTCGCCGCCGGTATTGGTTTTCTGACTGTGGCCGTGCCCGAAACCGGGATTAACCCGCAGCCATACCGCATGACCCGGCGAGACAGCGCCCAGCTGATGCAGCATATCGACCGAACCGGCATTAACCGGTACCTGCAGCGCCGCAACCCGCTCCAGCGTCGGCTGATCAAACAGATCAGCGGTAAAGACGATCTCATCTCCGCCCGGCTGATACCCCGCCACCAGCGCACGTTCAATCTCACCCAGTGATACCGAGTCTACCTTTACTCCGGCCGCCCGCATCAGGCGCAGAATATGAATATTTGAACAGGATTTCTGGGCGAAACGCACCACATCAAACGCCTGTAACTGGGCGATGCGTGCCTGAATGATCTGCGCATCGTAGGCCCAGAAAGGCCCGGCATAGCGGCGTGCCAGCGGCAGCAGATGCGTGACGTTGAGCGCGGTTTCGGTGGTCTGTAAGGAACGGGGCATGAGGGATCTCCTGTGGCAATAACCGCATTAAGCCAGAATCGTGTCATAGCGAAAAATATCTGTTTTAATAGCATCTATGCAAAACTGATATGGCATCACCTGATGGCGAACATTAACTGGCGACACATCGAAATTTTTCACGCGGTGATGACCAGCGGTAACCTGACGCAGGCCGCAACTCTGCTGCACACCTCTCAGCCTACGGTCAGTCGGGAACTGGCGCGGCTGGAGCAGCAATTGGGGCTACAGCTGTTTGGTCGGGTACGCGGACGTCTGCAGCCTACGGTACAGGGGCTGCGCCTGTTTGAAGAGGTTCAGCGTTCCTGGTACGGGCTGGATCGCATTATGGAGGCGGCTGATAATCTGCGTCAGTTTCGTCAGGGGGAGCTTTCTGTCGCCTGTCTGCCGGTGTTTTCGCAGTCGCTGCTGCCGCCGCTGTGTCAGCCTTTTTTGCAGCGCTACCCGGATGTCAGCCTGAATGTGATTCCGCAGGAGTCGCCGCTGCTGGAGGAGTGGTTATCGGCGCAGCGCTATGACCTCGGCTTAACCGAAACTCAGCATGCGCCGGCCGGCACTGACCGCCATGCGCTCTTAACCTGCGATGAAGTCTGCGTGTTGCCGCCTCAGCATCCACTGAGCCAGCGGGCCGTGCTGACGCCGCAGGATTTTGCCGGTGAGAATTATGTCAGCCTGTCGCGCACCGACAGTTATCGCCAGCTGCTGGATGCGTTGTTTCATGAGCAGGATGTTGAGCGTCGTCTGGTGCTGGAGACCCACAGCGCCGCCTCCGTCTGCGCGATGGTCAGGGCGGGCGTCGGGGTATCGATCGTTAATCCGCTGACGGCGCTCGATTATGCCGACAGCGGTGTGGTGATGCGGCGATTCAGCGTTTCGGTACCGTTTACCGTCAGCCTGGTCAGACCGCATCACCGCCCCGCCTCGGCGCTGGTCGATGCGTTTGTCAGACATCTGCAGCAGCAGGTGGCTGACTTCCCGGCGCGCATCGCCGCCCGCTTAGCTTAAGCGCGCACCGCAGACGTTGCGCCACCCGATTTGCGGAAGGTGATCAGGCAAACCAGCAGACCGATCAGTGCCAGCGCGGCGGCGGCAACCGGCACCGCCGTCAGGCCGTAGCCCCGACCAATCACTGCCCCACCGACCCAGGCACCCAGCGCATTACCAACGTTGAACGCTGAAATATTCAGGGTCGACACCAGATTGGGAGCCTCTTTACCGTGGCGTACCACGTTAATCTGCAGACCCGGCACGGTAGCAAAGGTGGCCATCGCCCACAGGAACAGAGTGATCTCCGCCAGCCACAGCGCATGGCTGGTCCAGCTAAACAGCAGGGAGAAGAGCGCAATCAGCGAGAAGCTAAGGATCAGGCTGAAGGAGACTTTCCAGTCCGCCATCTTGCCGCCCAGAATATTGCCGACCGTCAGGCCTGCGCCAATCAGGAACAGCGTCCAGCTGACGCCACGGTCGCTGATGCCGGTCACCTGTAACAGCAGCGGCGCGATATAACTGAACAAGGCAAACATTGCCGCGGCAAAAAACACCGTCATCAGCAGCGACAGCCACAGTTTACCGTTGGCCAGCGCGCTCACTTCACTCGCCAGGTCGACCGGTTTTTCCTGCTTGTTATTCGGCAGGCTGACAATCAGGGCGATGAAGGCCAGTACGCCGATGACCGCTACGCCCCAGAAGGTGGCACGCCAGCCAAACAGCTGACCAAACCAGGTGCCAAGCGGCACGCCCAGCACGTTCGCCAGCGTGAGACCGGTAAACATCAGCGCCACGGCAGAAGCCTGACGACCTGGTGCTACCAGACTGGCTGCGACCACCGCACCAATGCCAAAGAAAGCACCGTGACACAGCGCGGTTACAATGCGCGCCAGCATCAGCAGGTTATAGTTGTACGCCAGCGCGCACAGCAGGTTGCCAACGATGAAGATCACCATCAGCAGCGTCAGCGTCTTTTTACGCGGCAGCCGGGCGGTCAGCAGCGCCATAATCGGTGCGCCAATCGCCACGCCCAACGCATAGCCGCTGATTAACCAGCCCGCTGACGGAATCGATACCTGAAGATCGGCCGCCACGTCCGGCAGCAGCCCCATAATGACGAACTCGGTGGTGCCGATGGCGAACGCACTCAACGCCAGCGCCAGTAACGCTACAGGCATAACATTTCTCCCAATACCATGAAAATGCAGGTGAACCGCGCGAACGCGTGGCCCAATCGACGCTTATTAAAATTTGATCTGCGTCACGCTGGCTATTACAGCACAGCCGCTGGAGCCCATATACCCCAATAGCAGCAAAGGATTATTGCCACACCAGCAATAATTTCTGTCATCAATCCGCCAGACGCTCATCTCCGGCACGGCGGAAAAATCCAGGAATCACCGCCGCAGGCAATCTCTGGTTGTCATTTGCCCGTCACCCGTTACCCTTTTTAATGTGTCAGCAATAAATAAAATTTTAGCGTTGCCGATAACCCCATTATGAAACGCCAGGTGATGTGATCGAATTCTGACGCGGGGAGAAAGAATGCAACGGCTCATTGCCTTGATGGTTTTTGCTTTAACCGGCTGCTCGGTTGGCCACTATGAGTACAGTAAAGAGGCCGAAAAGCGGGTCGATATGACCGTGACCGGCATTCCTACCGTGCTCGGCTTAGGCACGCTGGGTACCACGATTCCGCTGACGGCGGAATACAGTCTGACCGCCGCGCACGTGGCGAAATTTTCACTTTACCGGGTCAAAGCCTGGCATCCGCAATGCGATCTGGCGGTGGTCTACCACAAAAACAGCGAGGCAAGCCTGCCACCCAGCTTTCGCAACAGTCATATCGGCGATCGGGTCAATCTGTACGGCTACAGCTTTATTTCGGCGATGCCGGTCAGTTCCAGCGGCCAGAACCTGATCAATACCACGCTGGCGAACAGCTGGAACAAGGCGGACTGCGTGGTGGTGGCGGCCAATGCTGGAGTGGTGAAAGGGATGTCGGGCGGCGCGGTGTATAACGCCTCTGACGATACGCTGGCGGGAGTAATCATCGGCTACAGCGACCGTATTAATGACAATACCAGCGGCAAAACTCTGTATAAGAACGTGGCGCTGTATGTACCTTATGCGCGGTTTCAGCAGTGGCTGGATGGCGTAGTGAAGTCGTGACCGCCGTTGTCTGAACCGGACAGCGACGAAAAAAAAGGCCGGAGTCTCCGGCCTTTCTGCATTCTGCTTAACGCAAAGTGACTTACTTGCTGCCCGGACGCAGCGCCGGGAACAGGATCACGTCGCGGATGGTGTGGCTGTTGGTAAACAGCATGACCATACGGTCGATACCGATACCGAGACCCGCAGTAGGCGGCAGACCGTGTTCCAGCGCAGTGACGTAATCTTCGTCGTAGAACATCGCTTCGTCATCGCCCGCATCTTTGGCATTCACCTGCTGCAGGAAACGCTCAGCCTGATCTTCCGCATCGTTCAGCTCGGAGAAGCCGTTACCGATTTCACGGCCGCCGATGAAGAACTCAAAGCGATCGGTGATCTCTGGATTCTGATCGTTACGACGCGCCAGCGGTGATACTTCAGCCGGATATTCGGTGATGAAGGTTGGCTGAATCAGATGCGCTTCTGCCGTCTCTTCGAAGATCTCGGTGACCACACGGCCCAGTCCCCAGCTCTTCTCGACTTTAATGTGCAGCGATTCAGCGATCGCTACCGCTTTATCAAAGTCTTCCAGATCGGCCAGGTCGGTTTCCGGACGGTATTTCTTGATCGCTTCGCGCATCGTCAGTTTTTCAAACGGCTTACCGAAATCGAACTGATGTTCGCCATACGGCACCACGGTGGTACCCAGCACATCCTGTGCCAGCGTACGGAACAGGCTTTCGGTCAGCTCGATCAGATCTTTGTAATCCGCATACGCCATATAGAGTTCCATCATGGTGAACTCAGGGTTATGACGTGGCGAAATGCCTTCGTTACGGAAGTTACGGTTGATCTCGAACACCCGATCAAAGCCCCCTACCACCAGACGCTTCAGATAGAGTTCCGGGGCAATACGCAGGTACATATCGATGTCCAGCGCATTGTGATGGGTGATAAACGGACGCGCCGATGCGCCGCCTGGGATCACCTGCATCATCGGAGTTTCCACTTCCATAAAGTCGCGGCTGACCATGAACTGGCGGATACCGGCCATGATTTGCGAGCGAATTTTGAAGGTGTTACGGGATTCATCGTTGGCGATCAGATCGAGGTAGCGCTGACGATAACGGGTTTCCTGATCGGCCAGGCCGTGGAACTTATCCGGTAACGGACGCAGGGCTTTGGTCAGCAGACGCAGCTCAGAACAGTGAATCGACAGTTCGCCGGTTTTGGTTTTGAACAGCTTGCCGCGCGCGCCAAGGATATCGCCGAGGTCCCACTTTTTGAACTGCTCGTTGTAGATCCCTTCGGCCAGATCGTCACGCGAGACATAGAGCTGAATGCGTCCGCCAACGTCCTGCAGGGTAACGAATGACGCTTTACCCATGATACGACGGGTCATCATGCGTCCGGCAACGCTGACTTCAATGCCCAGATCTTCCAGTTCTTCGTTGCTCTTCTCGTCATAGCGTTCATGCAGCTGGTTCGAGAGGGTGTCACGACGGAAATCGTTAGGAAACGCCACGCCATTTGCACGCAGCGCGCTCAGCTTTTCGCGACGCGTTTTCAGTTCGTTGTTTAACTCAAGTGCGGCGTCAGCGCTCTGCGGTTGTTGTTCAGACATGTCGGTTCCTTATAACCCTGCTTTTAAACTAGCTTCAATGAATCGATCCAGATCGCCGTCCAGCACCGCCTGGGTGTTGCGCGTTTCCACACCGGTACGCAGATCTTTAATGCGCGAATCGTCGAGCACGTAAGAACGGATCTGGCTGCCCCAGCCGATGTCGGACTTGTTGTCCTCCAGCGCCTGTTTCTCAGCATTTTTCTTTTGCATCTCAAGCTCGTACAGCTTCGCCTTCATCTGCTTCATCGCCTGATCTTTGTTCTTGTGCTGAGAACGGTCGTTCTGGCACTGGGTCACGGTGCCGGTCGGAATATGGGTAATACGTACCGCAGATTCCGTCCGGTTAACGTGCTGGCCGCCGGCACCGGAGGCGCGATAGACGTCAATGCGCAGATCGGCGGGGTTGATGTCGATATCAATATCGTCATCCACTTCCGGATAGATAAAGGCTGAGCTGAAGGAGGTGTGACGACGACCGCCGGAGTCGAACGGGCTCTTACGCACCAGGCGATGCACGCCGGTTTCGGTACGCAACCAGCCAAAGGCGTAATCGCCTGACACACGAATGGTCACGGATTTAATACCCGCCACTTCGCCTTCAGACTCTTCAATAATTTCAGTTTTGAAGCCGCGGGCTTCAGCCCAACGCAGATACATACGCATCAGCATGCTGGCCCAGTCCTGCGCTTCGGTACCGCCGGAGCCCGCCTGCAGATCGATATAGCAGTCGGCACTGTCGTACTCACCGGAGAACATGCGGCGGAATTCGAGTTCGCCCAGTTTGCTTTCGAGGCCATCCAGCTCGGCCACCGCTTCGTTGAACGTCTCTTCGTCGTCCGCTTCGACTGCCAGCTCCAGCAGACCCTGGACATCTTCCAGGCCTTGCGTCATCTGATCGAGAGTGTCAACAATCGCTTCAAGCGAGGAGCGCTCTTTGCCCAGTGCCTGGGCGCGTTCCGGTTCGTTCCACACGTCTGGCTGTTCCAGCTCGGCGTTTACTTCTTCGAGGCGTTCTTTCTTGGCATCGTAGTCAAAGATACCCCCGAAGAACGTCGCTGCGCTCACTGAGGTCCTGAATACGGTTTTTGACCGGGTTGATTTCAAACATGGCTTTAGCGTCTTTTTTGCGTTCGATGGGACAGGAAAATTAACGCATAAGTTTACCCGAAACTGACGACAGTTTGTAGCGCTGATGCGGTGGTGGCGCGGCGATCTATTAACCGCGTGGCGAGTGGCGTTTCACCAGAGGAAAAGAAGGCGGTCCTGAGCCCGGCGGGCGGCCGCGCGCTGCCGCACGACCACCGCCAGAGGTCAGTTAATCG
Organism: Pantoea sp. PGP6; assembly: GCF_053474785.1. Taxonomy (NCBI): domain Bacteria; kingdom Pseudomonadati; phylum Pseudomonadota; class Gammaproteobacteria; order Enterobacterales; family Erwiniaceae; genus Pantoea; species Pantoea sp. PGP6. Next base: position 963,644 of record NZ_JBQBMA010000001.1, on the reverse strand, counting down.
GCCAGAGATGATCAATGATCAGCTGCACCGAACGGTTCCCGCGATATTCATTGATATCCAGTTTGTAGGCCAGCTCGACCTGACGCACGCTGGTGTCGGGCCACAGTGTGGTATCGACATTGAAGGCGATGCCATCGATTAGCGGGCCGCCGCCCAGCGGTTCCACCATCACTTTCAGATGCCGCTCACCGACCAGCCGCTGCTGTAACAGCTTAAATTTGCCGTCGAACGCTGGCTCCGGGAACGCCTGGCCCCAGGGACCCGCTTCACGCAGCATCTCAGCGGTCTGCAGGGAAAATTCCTGCGGCTGCAGCGCGCCATCGGACCAGATGATGCCCTGCAGCGATTCGCCATCCAGCCATTCGCCGACCAGTTCGGCAAAACGCTGGCGAAACTCCTCATAGCGTGCGGTTTCCAGCGACAGTCCCGCCGCCATTGCATGGCCGCCAAACTTCAGCATCAGCCCTGGATTCAGCGTATCGAGCCGCTCCAGCGCATCACGCAGATGCAGACCGGCAATCGAGCGGCCGGAGCCTTTCAGCGTGCCGTCACCGGCTGGCGCAAAGGCAATCACCGGGCGATGGAAGCGCTCTTTCAGCCGCGAGGCCAGAATCCCGACCACGCCCTGATGCCACTCCGGATGATAAAACGCCAGCCCCAGCGGCAGGTCGCTCTGCTCACGTTCCAGCGCCTGACACAGTGCCAGCGCTTCGCTCTGCATGCCCTGCTCAATCTCTTTACGCGTCTGGTTGAGCGCATCCAGTTCGCTGGCTAACATCCGCGCCTGGCTGAGATCGTCGGTCATCAGTAACGCCACCCCGACTGACATATCATCCAGCCGCCCTGCCGCATTGAGCCGTGGTCCAAGCGCAAAGCCGAGATCGCTGGCCGCCAGCTGGCGCGCATCGCGGTTGGCAATCTCCAGCAGCGCACGAATGCCGGGACGGCATTTACCGGCGCGAATCCGGCTCAGTCCCTGCCACACCAGAATGCGGTTATTGACGTCGAGCGGCACCACATCGGCCACCGTGCCAAGCGCCACCAGATCCAGCAGTTCAGCCAGATTGGGTTCGCTGCGGGTTGTGCCAAACCAGCCCTGCGTCCGCAGATAAGCGCGCAGGGCCAGCATCAGATAAAAGGCGACGCCGACACCGGCCAGCGCGCGGGAAGGAAAATTGCAGTCCGCCAGGTTAGGATTGACGATCGCTTCCGCCGCCGGCAGGGTCTCACCCGGCAGGTGGTGATCGGTGATCAGCACCGGAATGCCGTGCTGATGTGCACATTCCACACCAGCATGCGACGAGATGCCGTTATCCACCGTCAGGATCATCGCCGCACCGCGCGCACGCGCCTGTTCAACCACTTCCGGGCTGAGACCATAGCCATCTTCGAAGCGGTTCGGCACCAGATACTGCACGTTGCTGCCGCCCATGCTGCGCAGCGCCATCACCGTCAGCGCGGTACTGGTCGCGCCGTCGGCATCAAAATCGCCCACCACCATAATGCGACGGCCATCGAGCAGCGCCTGATGCAGCAACGCTACCGCGCTATCGATTCCGCTCAGCGCCTGGAACGGCAGCAGGTTTTTCGCGCCGCGCTCCAGCTCAGCCGCGTCGCGTACCCCGCGCTGCAGATAAAGACGTTTCAGCAGCGGCGGCAGGGTTGCCGGCAGCGCATCTTCGACCGTCACCTCACGGCGACGCAGTTCCACTTCGTTTTTTACCACCGATTAACCACCACGTTTTTGATTATCCAGTACCTGCTTCAGCTCCTGCGGACCCTGATAGCCCGGAATCATCATGCCGCTGTCGGTCAGGATGGCTGGCGTGCCCTGAATGCCAAACAGCACCCCGAGCTTGTAATGCTGTTCAATATTGATTTTGCAGCTGTCAGGCGCGGTCATTTTCGGCGCATCGCCCTTCATCGCATCATCAAAGGCTTTATTACGATCGGCGCTGCACCAGATCGCTTTCATCGCGCCTTCAATCTGACCATGCAGTCCTTCACGTGGGAACGCCAGGTAGCGCACGGTGATACCCAGCGCATTGTAGTCCGCCATCTGCTCATGCAGTTTGCGGCAGTAGCCACAGGTAATGTCGGTAAACACCGTTACCACATGCTGCTCTTTCGGCGCTTTGTAGACGATCATTTCCGGCACCAGCGCCTCGACTTTTTTATCGAGCAGCTTATTGGTTACGTTGACCGGTTGCGCACCGCTGACGTCATACAGCGGGCCCTGAATCATGTGTTTGCCATCATCGGTCACGTAGAGCACGCCGCTTTCCGACAGCACGGTTTTAAAGCCCGGCAGCGGCGATGAGGTAATCTCAGTCTGATTTAAGCCGAGCTTTTTCAATGATTGCTGAATGGCGCTGTCATCGGCCTGCGCCAGACCGGAAAAGGCACTGGCTAACAGCGCCAGCATGGCAAAATGCTTGTTCATCTCTTTCCTTATTCCCGCAGATCAGGCCCGCGGATGATGTTGTTGATGCAACTGACGCAGGCGCTCGGTGGCGACATGCGTATAAATTTGGGTGGTGGAGAGATCGCTGTGTCCCAGCAACATCTGTACGACACGCAGATCGGCACCGTGGTTCAGCAGATGGGTAGCAAACGCATGGCGCATCACATGGGGCGACAATTTTTCACTGTCGATGCCGGCCAGCGTGGCGTAATGCTTGATGCGGTGCCAGAAGGTCTGCCGCGTCATCTGCTGCGCCCGGTTGCTCGGGAACATCACGTCCAGCGTCTGTCCGTTGAGCAACCACGGACGCCCATGTTCCAGATAATGCTCCAGCCAGTAAACCGCTTCTTCACCTAACGGCACAAGTCGCTCTTTATCGCCTTTGCCGATTACCCGCACCACACCCTGGCGCAGGCTGATATCACTCAGCGTCAGGCCGACCAGCTCAGAAACACGCAAACCGGTGGCGTAGAGTAACTCCAGCATCGCTTTGTCGCGCAGCTCCAGCGGGATGTCGATATTTGGTGCCTGTAGCAAGCGTTCAACCTGCGCTTCACTGAGATCTTTCGGCAGCCGCTGCGGCAGTTTTGGTGCCGATAACAGCGCACTGGGATCGTCAGCGCGCAGCTTCTCGCGGTAGAGGTATTGAAACAGGCGGCGCATAGCGCTCAGCAGCCGGGCTGAACTGGTCGCCTTGTAACCGCCCTCCAGCCGCTCGGCCAGAAACTGCTGCAGATCCAGCGGCATCACGCTGAGCAGCGTCAGGTTATGATGCGCCAGCCAGCTGGTCAGCGTCTGGAGATCCTGGCGATAGGAGGAGAGAGTATTCTGCGCCAGATTGCGTTCAATCCAGAGCGCATCGAGAAACTGTTCAGTCAGTTCGCTGTCTTGCACGTTATCCCCGCCGTTCGCTGTAAAATCATGCTCATTATGCCTGATTCAACGGCGCTTCTGGTACAATTGCGCCAAAGTCAGTATTTACAGAGTGTTATCTGCATGAAAATCGGTCTTTTTTACGGTTCCAGCACCTGTTACACCGAAATCGTAGCGGAGAAAATTCGCGATTTTATTGGCGAAGAGCTGGTCACCCTGCACAACGTCAAAGATGACGATCCGCGCCTGATGGAACAGTACGATCTGCTGATCATGGGCATCCCGACCTGGGATTTTGGCGAGTTGCAGGAGGACTGGGAAGCGATCTGGCCACAGCTGTCGACCCTGAATCTGCGCAATAAGATTGTGGCGCTGTATGGTATGGGCGATCAGATTGGCTACGGTGAATGGTTCCTTGATGCGCTCGGTATGCTGCATGAGCTATTGCAGCCGATGGGGGTGCGTTTTGTGGGTTACTGGCCGCTGGAAGGGTACGAGTTCACCAGCCCGAAACCGCTCAGTGCCGATGGGAAGCAGTTTGTCGGTCTGGCGCTCGATGATGTGAATCAGTTTGAGGTCACCGACGAGCGCGTCGAGCAGTGGTGCGAGCAGGTGTTAACGGAAACCGCCGAACTACTGTAATCGCGAAACGGTGTGGTCCGGCGGGTGGCTTTTGGCCCTGACGCCGCAACTGATGCCGCTAGTGACGCAGTCAGTGTTGCGCCTCGCTGAAACAGCAGGCGCGTAACGCCCGCCATTCGCCAGGCTGCATATTGTCCTGCATCAGCCACCAGCGCAGCGTCTTGCCCTGCTCGCTTTTCGCCACCAGCAGCACGCCAAACGGCAACCAGCGCAGCGGCTGAGTCGGCCGCCAGCGTGTACCCTGCCAGCACCAGATTTGCGCACTTTCCCGTTGAAGCGAACCGCGCCGCTGACTGAGCCGTCGATGATTACGCCAGCCTTCGGCCAGCAGCAGTCCGATCATCGCCAGTTTAATCAGCCATCCGCTGACCGGCAACGTCAGCAGCAATAGAGCCGTTACCGTCACCCCCAGCCAGACGCCCAGCAGGCCGCGCGCCTGGCGGGATGGCCGCAGCTTACATTGCCACGGGGCCGCGTTCACGGTTACGCTGCTGAATCAGGTTAACCATCCGCTTCAGTTCAGGATCGCTGGGTTCACCGTGGTTCATCAACCAGTTAAACAGGTCGGGATCGTCACTCTTCAGCAGCGCGATAAACACCTGCTTATCGGTGTCGTTCAGGCTGTCATATTCATATTTAAAGAACGGCATAATAGCGACATCCAGCTCCAGCATGCCACGGCGGCAGGCCCACTGAATACGTGATTTATCATTGATATCCATGCGTCAGTTTCCACAGTTCACAACATGGCGGCTAGTGTAACCTGGATTGTGGCGGGCTGCAGGCGCAGCGCAACACACTGTGCAATCGGCCGCAAAGCAAGCCGCATTTTTTCAGGGTTATCACGCGATTTGTGCGCCGTTATCGGTAAACAGGTTGCATTGCCAGTCTGCTCTTTTAACATTGAGGATATCTTTTCGGATGAACCCTCTTACTCAGGATATCTCCATGCCAACCTTTACCTTACCGCCGCGCCAGCCTGCAGCCTCGTCCCGTCTGCCGTTAACGCTGATTTCACTGGATGCCTGGGCGCTGGTTTCCGTCTTCGGTCCCGACAGCACCTCCTACCTGCAGGGTCAGCTGACGCTGGACGTCGCCGCGCTGGATGCTGCGCACCATCTGCCCGCCGCCCACTGTGATGCTAAAGGCAAGATGTGGAGCAACCTGCGTCTGTTCCATCGTGGCGAAGGCTACGCCTACCTGGTTCGTCGTGAACTGCGCGACACCCAACTGAGCGAATTAAAGAAATATGCGGTGTTCTCTAAAGTGACGCTGGCGGCCGACGATGAGGCAGTGTTACTCGGCGTGGCTGGTTTTCAGGCACGCGCTGCGCTGGCCAACCTGTTTGAACAGCTGCCCGACAGCGAAACCCCGGTGGTGCAGCAGGGAGAAACGACGCTGCTGTGGTTCGCGCATCCGGCAGAGCGTTTCCTGATCGTTACCTCGCTGGCCCAGGCCGAATCACTGCAGCAGAAACTGGCGGATGATGCACAGTTAAATGATAGTCAGCAGTGGCTGGCGCTGGACATTGAAGCCGGCATTCCGGTGATTGATCCCGCCACCAGCGTGCAGTTTATTCCCCAGGCCACCAACCTGCAGGCGCTGGACGCCATCAGCTTTAAAAAAGGCTGCTATACCGGTCAGGAGATGGTGGCGCGGGCCAAATACCGCGGTGCGAACAAACGCGCGCTCTACTGGCTGGCGGGCCAGGCCAGCCATCTGCCAGCGGCAAATACGGCGCTGGAACTCCGGATGGGTGAGCGCTGGCGTCGTACCGGCAGCGTGCTGGCGGCAGTGCAGCTGGATGACGGTGTCAGTTGGGTGCAGGTGGTGATGAATAACGATCTGGAGCCGGATAGCGTGCTGCGGGTTGAGGGTGATGAAGGCGGACAGCTGACGATTCAGCCGCTGCCCTACTCGCTGCAGGAAGAGTAACCACTCAGGCACGCAGCCGCATAAGCTGCGTGCCTGCCCGGCGATTACTCCGTTTTCTGCGTCATGTTCAGCAGAGTGCGGATGTTTTGCGCCGTGGTGGCGATAATGTCGATGGCACCGGTACGCAACGCACCGAGAATCGCCATTGCTTTGGTGTTCTCTGAGGCGATGGCGATAACGCAGGGGATCTTGCGCAGCTCATCAATGCTCAGACCAATCACCCGATCGTTCATTACGGTATCGACGTGCTGTCCCTGCGAATTGAAAAAATCATAGCCGGCAATATCGCCCGTCACGCCCTGATTCAGACTGGCGTCGATAATTTCATGCGGCGTAAACCAGCCTAATTTCACCATATAGCTGTTTTCATTCATGTCGCCAATGCCGACCAGGGCAAAGTCGGCTTTGCGCGCCCGATCCAGCGTCTCTTTAATCGTGCCGTTTTGCATAAACGCCTCTTTCAGCGCCCGATCTTCAACATAAGCCGGGGCGTAGAGCGTTTCGCTGATGCCACCAAATTTCTTCGCCAGACGACGGCTGATATGGTCGGCATTGATCGCATCACCGGGGCGGTGCGTGCCGCCGATACCGCTGATAAAGTGACAGTTACGCGTCGGTACCTGACCCGGATGGTCGGCGACAGCCGCCACATTGCGTCCCTGCCCGACCGCCACGACCGAATTCTCTTTAAGTGATTGCTCCAGCCAGGAGGAGACCAGCGCCGCCACCTGACGTCGCTGCTCATCGTTGTCCTGCAGGTCGAGGGCGATCAGCGCGCGCTGTAAGTGGGGGAAGCGGTCAAGCAGCTGTTGCTCAAGACGGGTACTGAACACCGGGTGGTAACGCACGTTGATTTCAACAATGCCCTCTTCCCTGGCGCGCTTCAGCAGCCGTCCGACTTTGATGCGTGAAATGCCAAACTTACGCGCAATCTCTTCCTGGGTAATTTCGTCCTGATAATAGGCGACTGCGATTTCGGTCAGCAGTTCGGAGTCCTGAGAAAGCGTGTGTTTTTCCATGCGTTATCTGTCTCGCAGTGAGTTACCTGACTAAGCACAGGCGTTTCAGGAGGGAATTTATACCATTGATACGGCTCACCTCGCCAGGCATTGACGCGGCGAGCCGCTAGCAGTGTCACAGATTAGCGACGAATCGCGTCGATTTTCAGCATGCGGGCAATCACGATATCCAGCTCTTTCTGCTCGAAAATCTGCTTCCAGTCAGGCTTCACAATCTTCTCGCGTCCATACTCCATGGCGATCATGCAGGCATCAGAGAACGGATTGGTGGCGCGGAACGCCACCGCCAGCGCAATCTGGATATGCCCGTAGAGCATTGCCTTTGCGGCCTCTTCCGGTACGCCACTGTGCTTAACCGTTTCGTCCAGCGCCTCTTTCATAAAGGCCCCGACCATGCAGGCAACGGTCTCCACCAGCGTCGGCTCAAGGTAGGCCAGCTGCGTTACGGTCACCCAGTGCACCTGCTCCACCGGACCATACATCACGCGGATAACCTTGCTGAGTTCGTCGCGCTGCGCCTCACTGCCCGCTTCCCAGGCGGCGGCCACATGCTGAATAGCTGCAATTCCGCCAAACGCGTCGGCGTGCTCTTCTTTGGTGTAGCGCTCAAGGAAAACGGACGGGTGACACGGATGCGCCACCGCATAGTCGATATCGTCACGCTGGAAGATCAGGTTGGCATAAGCGGCCGCCGGATCGAGCGTTAACAGTACCGCGCCTGGCTTCATCTGCGGCACGACCGCTTCAGAGACCTTACCCAGCACGATGTCCGGCACCGCCAGAATGACGACGTCGCTTAACGGCACCACCGAATCGGCATCTGAAAGCTCACGGCCCTGTTGAGTAACCTGCTGCTGTGCAGCGGGTGAATTCTCGCAGTAAAAGACCTGGTAATCGCTTTTCTGGAAGTTGGCTGAAATGCGCATGCCCATTTTGCCGCCGGCGCCAATCACAGTAAGGGTTTTCAGTTGATTCATTATTATTACTCCCGATTTTGTTTACTACGTAAGAATTCCACGCTGCGCGCTGTCCACTCCGCCTCACGCTGACAGGTGGTAGCGGCGTCCTCCTGCCATGGCAACCAGTGTTCAATAATCTGGTTAATGCCCCTTTCGGCCGGGCGCACGCTGGCGATCATCTGGTCATAATCCAGTAAGCCTTCGCCCATCGGGCAACCGGCATAGGTAAAGCCAACCCAGCCGTCACGCCGGGTAAAGGCAAAGTCTTTGATGTGAAGATTGCCGACACGTGCCGCAGTCTGCGCGATAACCTGTTCAGGTAACTCCAGCCCGGCGACGCAGTTGGCCGGATCGAGACAGACCGCCAGCCACGGCGATGAAAAGCGGTTAATCACTGACATCAGGTCAGCGGTTTTGACCTGCTCGTAGGTTTCAAGACATAGGCGCACCTGCTGACGTGCGTAGTCCGGCAGCACGCTGGCGATCAGCTGTGCCGCTTGCTCCAGCGACGGTCGATGGCTGGCGGTATAGAACATGGAGCGCACCACCTGCGCGCCGAGCAGCTGTGCCAGCTGCAGATAGCGTTGCAGATGGGCGGTATCCAGCCCGCGAGTCCCCAGCTCCAGCGTGATGCCCAGCGCATCAGCCCGCTGACGCAACCGTTGCAGGTCAGCATCCGACCAGCTCTCAATCGCCGGATAATCACAAATCTGGAACAGCGACAAATCCAGCGCGGCGGTCTGCTCCAGCATCTGCTCCAGCGTCAGCGGCTGCGGGACCCGCTCTGACATGCGCCAGAAAAAGGCATAGGTGCTGAGTCCGATCTGGCTCATGAGTGACGCTCCGCCAGCAGCGCGCTGGCCTCATCGATAATCTGCGCCAGCGCGGCAGGATCATGGGCAAAGCGGCCGAGGAACAGGCCGTCAACCGCGCCGCCAAGGCGCTGAATCAAGCCCGGGCCGGCGCTGCCGCCGTAGATCACCTGCAGGGTAATACCCGCAGGCGACGGCAGCTCGCGTAGCCCTTCACAGACCGCGCGGATGTAGTGATCCGGAGCCGGTTGCGGTGCGCCAATCGCCCACTGTGGTTCCCAGGCGAAAAATAGCGTACCGGTCAGCCCCTGCTGCTGCGCCAGCGACAGCGCCTCGGCCAGCTGCTGCTGACACAGGGCGATCGCCTGTGACGGCTCACCCTGTTGCGTTTCACCGATGCACAACACCGGGGTCAGGCCGTGGCGGAGCGACATCGCCACCTTGGCGGCAATCTGCGCGGCATCTTCATGGAAATGGCGGCGGCGTTCGGCGTGACCAATCTCAGCCAGGCTGCAGCCGAGTTCCTGCAACATGCTGGCACTGACTTCGCCGGTCCAGGCACCGTTTTCGGCCTGGCAAACATCCTGGCCGCCAACGCGCACCGGGGTATTGGCAAAAATAGCGGCAACCGCCGGAATCGCCGGATAGGCAGGCAGGACGAACAGCCCGATATCGCCACGCTGAATCGCCGGATGTCGACGCGCCAGCGCGGCGACTTCGTGGCACCAGTCGAGAGTTTGCTGGTAGCTGAAGTACATTTTCAGGCTGACACCCAGCCACAGAGCAGGTTGTGTCATGCTCAGACTCCCTGCCCGGCGGTCGCGTGATCTTTCAACAAATCAGCCACCGTATTAACAATCATTGCCAGCGAAATGGCGCCTGCATCGGGCGTACCGAGACTTTTTTCGGCCAGCGGACGGGCGCGACCCATTTTAGGCAGCAGTTGTGCCGTGGCCTGCGCCGCCTGGTCAGCCACGCGCGCAGCTTCGTGCCAGGCGTCCGTCAGCGAGGCACCGCGTGCGACGGCCGCATTCAGGCTGTCGCTGAACGGCACCAGCACATCAACCATGGTCTTGTCGCCGACCCGCGCTTTACCAAAGTGCTGAATTCCTTCCTGCGCCTGTCGTATGCCTCTGGCGATTCGCGCAGCGTCCGGCGACTGATTATCACCGATAGCGGTTCCGATGGCGGTCAGCGCTACGCCCCACAGTGCGCCAGAGGTGCCGCCCGCTTTGTCTGCCCAGGCATCCGCAGCACGGCATAACAGCGTGCCGGCACCGGCGCCCCGGGCTGCGACCTGACGCGCCTTTTCCACCGCGCCCAACACGCCGCGTTCCATGCCGATGCCGTGATCGCCATCGCCGGCGACCGCATCAATATCTCCCAGTTTTTCGGCGTTGCGTTGCAGCATCGTGGCCACCGCCTCCAGCAGTTGCAGCATCTGTTGTGCGCTCTGCTGTGAGGCGGCGCTGGCGACAGGCAGACTCTCTTCCGCCTGCACCTGCGTGGCCTCCTGACCCAGCGGTTCGGCAACGATAACGCTGCCTTTGCGATAGGCCGGCGCATTCGCCGGGGCGCGCCAGAAGGTTTCCAGCTCATCATCCAGCCACATCAAGGTCAGTGAGGCACCGGCCATATTGAAGCTGGTGACGAATTCACCGACGTCCGGCTCGACGATCTGCAGCCGCGCCGCCTCAAGCAGTTGCGCCACCCGCCGGTAGACCACAAACAGCTCTTCATATTTCACCGTGCCGAGACCGTTAAGAATTACCGCCACCCGCTGTCCCGCCGACTGGCTGACGCCCGGCGGCAGTTCGCTGAGCAGCCGGCTGACAAAGATGTCAGCCATCTCATCGGCGGTTGGCACCTCCGTCTCTTTGATGCCCGGTTCGCCATGAATCCCCAGGCCCAGCGCCATCCGCCCTTTTTCAACTTCAAACAGCGGATGTGATGCGCCGGGTAAGGTACAGCCAGAAAATGCCACGCCAAATGAACGGGTGCGGTTATTGGCATGCTGCGCCACCCGCAGCACCTCCGGCAGCGCATAGCCTGCTTCTGCGGCGGCACAGGCGACTTTGAATACCGTCAGATCCCCCGCCACCCCGCGCCGCTTTTCAATCTCGTCGATGCCGGCGCTGGAAATGTCGTCGGTGACCGCCAGAATGTCGCACGGAATACCCTCGCCGCGCAGACGCTCACAGGCCTGACCGAAATGCAGCACGTCACCGGCGTAGTTGCCGAACATCAGTAATACGCCGCCGCCATTGTTTGCCGCGCGGGCCACATTATAAATTTGCTGCGCCGACGGCGAGGCGAACAGGTTGCCCATTGCCGCGCCGTGCGCCAGACCCTGCCCAACCAACCCGGCGAACGCCGGATAGTGGCCGGAGCCACCGCCGACCACCACCGCCACGCTGCCCGGCTGGCTGCGGGTGTTGCGTACCACTCCGCCAGGCACCTGACGCACTTTATCGGCATTGGCGGCCACAAAGCCTTCAATCAGTTCAGCCGCGAAGGCTGAAGGTTGGTTAAACAGGTAAGTCATGGTAATTGCTCCTGTGCTAAAGAGGTCGGTTCCTGCTGGCGACTGCGATTCAGCAACAGCATCAGCACCGCTGACAGCAGCATAAATCCGCCCACCACAAACATCGGTACGGTGTAGCTGCTGGTTGCATCGTGCAGCGCGCCAGTGATATAGCCCGCCGAGAAGCCTGCGACATTGCCCAGCGTATTGATCAGGGCGATAGCGGCCGCGGCAGAGGCACCGGTCAGAAACTGCGTCGGTAAGGTCCAGAAATTGGGTAAGGCGGCAAAGATCGAGCTGGCGGTAATCGCAATCACCATGATGGTGGTGAACGGTGAGTCCATGAACAGCGCCAGCGGCACGCTGATACCACCGGTCACCGCCGGGATAGCGATATGCCAGGTTTTGCAGCCACGACGTGAGGCGTCACGGGACCAGAAGAACATCACGACCGCCGCAATCAGATAAGGGACGCCGGTGATCAACCCTTTCTGCATCACATTGAAGGTGGTGCCGAACTGCTGCTGGAAGCCGCCGATGATGGTCGGCAGGAAGAAAGCCAGCGCGTACAGGCCATAGATAAAACCGAAGTAGATCAGACACAGCATCCAGACCCGACCATTACCCAGAATGCTGCGGACGCCCTGGTGTCCGGTGTGCTGCTTGGCCTGATGCTCAGCATCCAGCTCACGGGTCAGCCAGTTTTTCTCATCCGCCGTCAGCCATTTCGCCTGCCGCGGTGAATCCACCAGCCAGAACAGCGCCACAATGCCGATCAAAATCGCCGGAATCGAGACGCCGAGGAACATCACGCGCCAGCCAGCCAGTCCAAACAGGCCATGCTGTTCAATGAAGGACGCTGCCAGCGGTGCGCCAAATACCACGGTCAGCGGCTGCGCCAGGTAAAAAAGTGACAGAATTTTGCTGCGATGGCGCGCCGGTACCCACATGCTGAGATAGAGGATTGCGCCCGGGAAAAAGCCCGCCTCGGCGATGCCCAGCAGCAGGCGCAGGGTATAGAGCCCATTAATGCTGCTGACCCAGGTGAACAGCAGCGACACGATGCCCCAGCTGATCATGATGCGCGCCAGCCATCTGCGGGCACCAAAGCGATGCAGGGCCAGGTTGCTCGGCACTTCCAGCAGGATATAGCCGATGAAAAAGATGCCGGAGGCGAGGCCGAACTGTACGGCAGTCAGGCCGAGGTCCTGCGTCATGCCATTCGGCCCGGCGAACGAAATTGCCGTACGGTCGAGGAAGTTGATAAAAAACATCAGGGCGACGAACGGCACCAGTCGCCAGGAGATCTTACGAATCGCGGATTGCTCCACTGCGGTCATTGTGGTTTGGGTCACGACGCACCTCCGGTCCGGGCGCGATGAAAGAGAGTGTCAGGTGTTGGCAACGCACGCGGTGCATTGTCGAAGCAGGTGCAAAAAACAGAGCCTGGGTAATCCATGTGCGAGTCCTCGATGGGTCTTCTTGTACATTGGTATCACTACGCGAACAAATGAACAGTACACGTATAATTGAGCAGCTCTCAACTGCAACAATGAGATCTGTGATCCTCTTCAAACGAATTAAATCTGGTGCACTTTTCAGATAAAACGCCGAAAGCGCCGCGCTGTGCGGCGTGAAGGCCGCCTTTGCCTGCGCTTCACGGTCGAATTTCCTTTCTAAGCAAATGAAATAGACTTGAACATATGAACAGAAGTGTGTCAGGCTGATGCTGAACATTTTTGCGCCTGCTGTTGCATGGCGGGCTGAGCGGGTAACTTGCTGGAGAAGACGATGAAAACGATCGCGATTGGCGCCGATGATGCGGCGATTGAGCTGAAAAACCTGATTAAACGTCATCTGGAAGAGAAGCAGTACGAAGTGGTGGATTACAGCAATGACGCCCGTAATGACCGGCCGATGTATCCGGATGTGGCGTTTGCGCTGGCAACCGCTATCCAGCAGGGGAAATATGAGCGTGGAATTCTGCTGTGCGGCACCGGAATCGGGGTGGCGATTGTCGCCAACAAAGTCCCCGGCGTCCGTGCGGCCCAGTGCCACGACACCTTCTCTGCTGAGCGCGCCCGTAAAAGTAACAATGCCCAGGTGATGACGATGGGCGCACGCGTGGTCGGGCCGGAGCTGGCGAAAAGTATCGTCAACGCCTGGCTGGCGTCAGAATTTGAAGCCGGCGGCTCGAGCGCTAAAGTCGATAAAATTGAGTACTACGAGCAGGCCAGCCTGAATAAGTAAGCCGCCTTTGCTGTGCGGGCGAAGTCAGTCACCTCAGGGCTTCGCCCGATCCCCCTTACCGACACCACCAGAAATGCGACGCTGCTTTCGCAGGGAAAAGTGTGCCCGCCATGGCGCTGCAGACCTGATTATGGAGTGAAAAATGAACCCCTTAGAGGCGTTGAAACAGTACACCACCGTGGTCGCCGACAGCGGCGATATCGAGGCGATACGTCGCTATCATCCGCAGGATGCCACCACTAATCCGTCACTGATTCTGAAAGCGGCGACCCTGAGCCGCTACCAGCCACTGATTGAAGAGGCGGTGAATTACGCCAGAACACAGGGCGGCAGTAAACAGACGCAGATCATCAATGCCTGCGATCGGGTGGCGGTCAATCTGGGCGTGGAGATCCTGAAAAGCGTGCCGGGCCGGGTTTCGACCGAGGTCGATGCGCGGCTCTCATTTGACCGCGGCATGTGCGTCACCCGGGCTGAAAAGCTGGTGCGGATGTATGAACAGCAAGGCGTCGACCGCTCACGTATTCTGATTAAGCTGGCATCAACCTGGGAAGGGATCCGCGCGGCTGAAACGCTGGAGCGCAACGGCATTCAGTGCAACCTGACGCTGCTGTTTTCCTTCGCTCAGGCGCAGGCCTGTGCCGAAGCGGGGGTGTTCCTGATTTCGCCGTTTGTCGGACGCATCTCTGACTGGCATCACAGCCGCAATCCGCAGGCGGAATACACAGCGCAGCACGATCCGGGCGTGGTATCGGTTCGCAATATTTACCACTACTACAAATCTCACCGCTATCAGACGGTGATTATGGGGGCCAGCTTTCGTAAAACCGAACAGATCCTGGCCCTGGCCGGTTGCGATCGGCTGACCATCTCGCCTGAGCTGCTGCAGAGCCTGGAAAACAGTAATTTGCCGGTGACGCGCCAGCTGACGCCTTCGACTGCGGTGTCGAATCCGCCCTCGCCTCTGACGGAAGCGCAATTTCGCTGGCTGCATAATCAGGACGCGATGGCGGTCGATAAGCTGGCAGAAGGCATCCGCCAGTTCGCACTCGATCAGCAAAAGCTGGAAGATATGCTCGCGTCACAGCTCTGATCGCGGCCAGGCGGAGGATCGCTCCGCCTGGCTATCCGACATAAAAGTAAATCGCGCAGAAGTGACAGACACAGCCGCCCAGTACAAACCCGTGCCAGATAGCATGATTGAATGGAATGCGGCGCGCGACGTAGAAAATGACCCCAAGCGAATAGATGATGCCGCCGATTGCCAGCAGCCAGATACCGCCGGGTGCCAGCGTCATCGCCAGCTGATACACCACGATCAGCGACAGCCAACCCATGCAGAGATAGGTTACCAGCGACAGCACTTTAAAGCGGTGCGCAATGGTCAGCTTAAAGATGATGCCGGCCAGTGCCAGGCTCCAGATCACCACCATCAGACCGTAGGCCAGCGGCGACCTCAGGCCCACCAGCAGGAAAGGCGTATAGGTGCCGGCAATCAACAGGTAGATAGCGCAGTGGTCCAGCTTTTTCAGCCAGGGTCTGGCCCGTCCGTTGGGAATGGCGTGATAGAGCGTTGAGGCCAGGAACAGCAAAATCATGCTGCCGCCGTACAGGCTGTAGCTGGTGATCGCCATGGCATCTGCGCCCGTCTCCCTCGCCTGGTTAAGCATTAATACCAGTGCGACAACGCCAAACAGACAGCCCAGCCCATGACTGATGCTATTGGCAATTTCCTCGGTCAGTGAGTAGCCCGTTGAGGGTAAACGCGTGGTGGTCATAAGGTGTCCTGAAAGTGAAGCGATACAAAAAAAACCTTATCCAGAGTAGCCAACATCGGTTTCGGTGTACACATGTACGCTGAAATTAATCTGTGAAACCTTGTAACGGTCAAACCAGCCGATGAATCTGGTAAACTGCGGGCTGGTCAACTGTACAATGAGCCACCCATGTTTTCGCACCGCGATCTCGCCCGCCTTAACGACCTGGAAATGCAGGTTTATCAGTTCATCATCAAACATCGTGAACGTGTCAGCTATATGACCATTCGCGAGCTGGCCGAGCAGGCCGCGGTCTCCACCACTACCGTGCTGCGATTTTGCCGCAAGATGCACTGTGAAGGCTGGTCGGAATTCCGTATCCGGCTACGGTTAACCGAGCAGCAGACTGCGCCGCAGGTTAATACCGCCAGCGTCAATGAGATGCTGAGTTTTTTTAAAAGTATTAATAACCCGGAGTTCGAGCAGATCATTGCCCAGGCGGCGCAAAAGATTAATCGGGCGGAGCGGGTATTTTTTATTGGCGTCGGTACCTCAGGCAGCCTGGCAAAATATGGCGCCCGTTTCTTTTCCAATTTGGGTAAATTCAGCCACGCGATTGACGATCCCTATTATCCGGTCAGCCCTGATCTGTATGAAAATGCGATTGCGATTATTTTATCCGTCTCCGGCGAGACCGAAGAGATCCTGCGCATTGCCAGCCAGTTCAGCCTCAACAAGTGCAAAATCATTGCCATCACTAACACCGAGAGCTGCTCGCTGGCGAAAATGAGTGATTTCAGCCTCTGCTATCACGTCCCGATTATTCGGATGGCTGATAATTCAGACATTACGACGCAGGTGCCGGTCACCTATATTATTGAAGCGATTGGCCGCCAACTGGGTAAATAAAACAGCCTGTTTTTCTGATGTAACAGATCACATTACTGGCGCGCTGTTATATCGTGACTTTCATTATTGCCTTGCTAAACTCATTCCAATTTCAATATCCGTAATGGGGTGAAGCATGAGTGCAGAATTGCAGTTACCAAAAGGGTTTCTTTGGGGCGGAGCGGTGGCAGCGCATCAGGTTGAAGGCGGCTGGGATCAGGGCGGCAAAGGCGTCAGCATCGCTGATGTGCTGACCGGCGGTTCACACGGCGTCGATCGGGTCATTACCGACGGTGTCCAGCCCGGCAATTTCTATCCTAACCATCAGGCCGTTGAGTTCTACTCACACTATAAACAGGATGTCGCGCTGTTTGCCGAAATGGGCTTCAAATGCTTCCGCACCTCAATTGCCTGGACCCGCATCTTCCCGAATGGCGACGAGCAACAGCCAAACGAGGCTGGCCTGCAATTCTACGACGATCTGTTTGATGAACTGCTGAAGTACGGCATTGAACCGGTCATCACCCTCTCCCACTTCGAAATGCCCTATCACCTGGTGAAACAGTACGGCGGCTGGCACAACCGCAAAGTGGTCGATTTCTTTGTGCGTTTCAGCGAAGTAGTGCTGAATCGCTATAAAAACAAAGTGAAATACTGGATGACCTTTAACGAGATCAATAACCAGCGCAACTGGCAATATCCGCTGTTTGGTTACTGCTGCTCTGGGGTGATCTTTACCGAGCATGAGAAGCCTGAGCAGGCGATGTATCAGGTAATGCACCACCAGTTTGTCGCCAGCGCTAAGGTCGTCAAACTCGGTCATGCTATTAATCCTGACTTCCGGATTGGCTGTATGATCGCCATGGTGCCGGTCTACCCATTCTCCTGTCATCCTGATGATGTGGTGCTGGCGCAGGAAGCGATGCATCAGCGTTACGTGTTCAGTGATGTGCAGATGCGCGGCTACTATCCGACCTACACGCTGAAAGAGTGGGCGCGTAAAGGCTATGAGATCCAGATGGAAGCGGAGGACGCCGACACGCTGCGTGAAGGCTGTGCGGACTACGTCGGTTTCAGCTATTACATGAGTAATGCCGTGAAGACTGATGCCAGCGGCGTGGACGATCCGATCACCGGTTTCGAAGGCGTGGTAAAAAATCCACACGTTAAAGCGTCAGACTGGGGCTGGCAGATTGACCCGGTCGGCCTGCGTTACGCGCTTAACGAGCTGTATGAGCGTTATCAGAAACCGCTGTTTATCGTAGAAAACGGTTTTGGCGCAATCGACAAGCCAAACGCCGCGGGCGTGATTGAAGATGATTACCGTATCGATTATCTGCGCGCCCACATCGAAGAGATGAAAAAGGCGGTGACGCACGACGGCGTGGAATTAATGGGCTATACGCCGTGGGGCTGCCTGGATTGCGTCTCCTTTACCACCGGCCAGTACGATAAGCGTTACGGCTTTATTCACGTCAATAAAAACGACGACGGCAGCGGCGATTTCTCCCGTTCGAAGAAGAAAAGCTTTAACTGGTATCAGCAGGTCATCGCCAGCAACGGCGAAAACCTGTAACGGATGACGCCGCGGCTGAAAAGCGGCGGCGCTGTCGGTTAGCGTCCGCCGGCGGCATCAATGATGCTGCCGGTGACATAAGAGGCCGCCTCGCTGGCCAGCCAGACGATCGCTTCTGCCACCTCCTCTGCCTGCCCGCCGCGGCCCATCGGGATTACACTGGCGAGGCGATCAACCCGGCCTGCTTCACCCCCGTCGGCATGCATCTCGGTATAAATGAATCCCGGACGAACCCCATTTACCCGAATCCCCTGCTGCGCGACTTCCAGCGATAACCCTTTGGTCAGCGTATCCATCGCCCCTTTAGAGGCGGCGTAATCGACGTACTCTCCCGGTGCGCCAAGCCGTGAGGCGGCTGACGAGACGTTAACAATCGCGCCGCCCTGACCGCCGTGATGGGTGCCCATACGTTTTACTGCTTCGCGGCTGCAGAGAAAGGTGCCGATGACGTTAGTGGCAAACACTTTGTGCAGGCGTGCTGCATCCAGCTGCTCGACCCGGCACTGCTGAAACAGAATCCCGGCGTTATTGACCAGCAGCGTCAGCGGCGCTGGCTGTTGATCGAGCTGCGCAAACATCGCCATCACCTGGGCTTCATCAGCAATATCTGCCTGCAGCGCAAAGGCCTCGCCGCCCTGCTGCTGAATCTCTGTCACCACCTGCTGTGCTTCTGCCTCGCGCTGGCGATAATTGACCGCCACCCGATAGCCTCTGGCCGCCAGTAATAACGCCGTGGCGCGTCCGATACCGCGGCTGCCGCCGGTAACCAGTGCTAATTTCATTTCGCCTCCAGATAAAAAAGGGCCGACGAATCGGCCCTGCTCAGATTTGCTTAGCGGCTATGCGATTGGCGTGAGTTACTGATAGTCGCTCATTGGTACGCAGGAGCAGAACAGATTGCGGTCACCAAACACATCATCCAGACGTTTTACCGTCGGCCAGTATTTGTTGTGGCTGCCCGCCGGGAAAACCGCCAGCTCACGGCTGTAAGGATGCGTCCACTCGCTGACGATTTCCAGTTGGGTATGCGGCGCATTCACCAGTGGGTTGTCTTCCAGCGGCCATTCGCCCGCCGCGACCCGGTCGATCTCCATACGAATAGAGAGCATCGCATCAATAAAGCGGTCCAGCTCGATTTTGCTTTCCGATTCGGTCGGCTCCACCATCAGCGTGCCCGCGACCGGGAACGACATGGTTGGCGCATGGAAACCGTAGTCGATCAGGCGTTTGGCAATATCCAGTTCGCTGATGCCGGTCTGCTCTTTCAGTGGCCGGATATCAAGAATACATTCGTGCGCCACCCGACCATCACGGCCGGTATAGAGCACCGGATAGGCGGACTGCAAACGACTGGCAATATAGTTGGCATTCAGGATCGCGACTGAACTGGCCTGCTTCAGCCCTTCTGCTCCCATCATGCGGATGTACATCCAGCTGATCGGCAGAATAGAGGCGCTGCCAAACGGGGCCGCTGACACCGCTCCCTGCTGGGTTAATACGCTATCGATCTGCACCACGCTATGGCCCGGAACAAACGGTGCCAGATGCGCTTTTACGCCAATCGGCCCCATTCCCGGTCCGCCGCCGCCGTGCGGGATACAGAAGGTTTTATGCAGGTTAAGGTGCGAGACATCCGCGCCAATATAGCCTGGCGTGGTGATACCGACCTGGGCATTCATGTTTGCGCCGTCGAGATAAACCTGACCGCCGTACTGATGCACAATCTGGCAGACTTCGCGGATGGTCTCTTCATAAACGCCGTGCGTTGACGGATAGGTCACCATGATGCAGGAGAGTTTATCGCCCGCCTGTGCCGCTTTCTCACGCAGATCGCCGAGGTCGATGTTGCCCTGTTTGTCACAGGCCACCACTACCACATCCATGCCGGCCATCTGGGCCGACGCCGGATTGGTGCCGTGCGCCGAGCTGGGGATCAGGCAGAGGTGACGGTCGCCCTGATTGCGGCTTTCATGATAACGACGAATTGCCAGCAGACCGGCATATTCGCCCTGTGCACCAGAGTTCGGCTGCATGCAAAGCGCATCGTAACCGGTGAGCTGCACCAGCCACTGTGACAGCTGACCGATCATCTGCAGATAACCGCTGGCCTGTTCTGCCGGGCAGAACGGGTGCAGTTCGGCAAATTCCGGCCAGGTAATCGGGATCATTTCTGCCGCGGCGTTGAGCTTCATGGTGCAGGAGCCCAGAGGGATCATCGCTTGATTCAGCGCCAGATCCTTTTTCTCCAGGCTGTGCATGTAGCGCATCATCTCTGTTTCACTGTGATGACGGTTGAACACCGGATGGGTCAGAATATCGCTGTGGCGCTGCAAACCGGCTGGAATCGACTGGCTCTCCAGTGCGACTTCGCTGTCGAGCTTATCCAGATCCAGGCCGTGCGCATCGCCCAGCAGAATGGCGAACAGCGCCAGAATATCTTCACGACGGGTGGTTTCATCCAGCGTGATGCCAACAGCATGGTGAATATCGCTTCGCAGGTTGACGCCAAAGCTCTGAGCGCGGTTCAGGACCGCCGCTTTGTCTGTTACTTCAACCGTCAGCGTATCGAACCAGTGCTGATGACGCAGCGTCAGGCCGCCTTGTTGCAAGCCCGCCGCCAGAATGTTGGTAAAACGATGAATACGTGAGGCAATGCGTTTCAGTCCGGCCGGACCGTGGAATACCGCATACAGGCCAGCGATATTCGCCAGCAGCACCTGTGAGGTACAGATGTTGGAGTTGGCCTTTTCACGACGGATATGCTGTTCACGGGTCTGCATCGCCATGCGCAGCGCGGTATTACCGGCGGCATCGCGGGAGACGCCGATGATGCGCCCCGGCATTGAACGTTTATGCTCATCGCGGCTGGCGAAGAAGGCCGCATGAGGGCCACCGTACCCCATCGGCACGCCGAAGCGTTGTGCCGAGCCAAAGACAATATCGGCACCCTGCTTGCCTGGCGCTTCCAGCAGGACCAGCGACATGAAATCCGCTGCGACGCTGACCACCACTTTGCGGGCTTTCAGTCCGGCAATCAGCGCGCTGTAATCGTGCGCTTCACCGGTGGTGCCAACCTGTTGCAGCAGCACGCCAAACAGATCGTCATGATCCTGCGCTTTTTCAGCCCGATCGATAATCAGTTCAAAGCCAAAAGTTTCGGCACGGGTCCGCACCACATCCAGCGTTTGCGGATGAATATCATCGGCAATAAAGAATTTGTTGGCATTTTTCAGCTTGCTGACGCGTCTGGCCATCGCCATCGCTTCTGCCGCAGCGGTCGCTTCGTCCAGCAGCGAGGCCGAGGCGATATCCATGCCGGTCAGATCGAGGGTCACCTGCTGGAAGTTTAACAACGCCTCCAGTCGTCCCTGCGAAACTTCCGGCTGATACGGAGTATACGCGGTGTACCAGCCTGGGTTTTCCAGCATATTGCGCAGGATAACCGGTGGGGTGATCACCGCGCTATATCCCATCCCGATCCAGGATTTGTAACGCAGATTCTGGCTGGCAATCGCTTTCAGTTCAGCCAGCGCCTGTTGTTCCGTCGCCGCTTCACCCACGGCTGGCGGGCCGGGCAACTGAATGTCGGCCGGGACAATCGTGCCGATTAACGCCTCCAGCGAGGGGGCGCCAATCGCCTCAAGCATCATCGCTTGCTGCTCGGGTGAAGGACCGATATGGCGCTCAATGAATGCACCGTTGTGTTCAAGCTGGCTGAGAGTCTGAGTCATTAGCAGTAAATCCTGAATCGGGCTGGGGAACAGAGAGTGCAAACAGAAATCTGCGGCCTCTGCGCGAGGCCGCCTGACGATTACTCGTCGATAGAGGCTTTGTAAGCATCCGCGTCCAGCAGCGTGTCAATTTCAGACTCGTCGCTGGCTTTGATTTTGAATAACCAGCCGCCGTCATAAGGTTCGCTGTTGACCTGCTCTGGCGAATCGGACAGAAGATCGTTAACCGCAACAATCTCACCGCTGATCGGTGCATAGATGTCGGAGGCCGCTTTGACTGATTCGGCGACTGCACACTCTTCACCAGCAGCAAAGGTTGCGCCGACTTCAGGCAGATCGACAAACACCATGTCACCCAGCAGTTCCTGCGCATGTTCGGTGATGCCTACGGTATAAGAACCATCTTCTTCTTTGCGCACCCACTCGTGGCTGTCGCGGTACTTCAACGTATTTGGCACATTGCTCATTGGCCATTTCTCCTGAATAAAATTTACTGGGCGACCGGTTTACCGGCGCGGACAAAAATCGGTCGGGTAACCTTTACCGGCATCTGGCGGTTACGGATCTCAACGATGGCGGTGTCGCCGATACTGGCTGGCACGCGTGCCAGGGCAATGCTGTAACCCAGAGTGGGCGAAAACGAACCGCTGGTGATGATCCCTTCCTGTGGCTCGCCCTGATCGTCGGTAAAGCGCACGGGCAAGCCGTTACGCAGCACGCCTTTTTCGGTCAGGATCAGCCCGACCAGTTTTTCGGTGCCGCGTTCACGCTGTAACGTCAGCGCTTCACGTCCGATGAAGGCCCGATCGGCCGGCTCCCAGCTCACCGTCCAGCCCATGTTGGCAGCCAGCGGTGAAACGCTTTCATCCATTTCCTGACCGTACAGGTTCATGCCGGCTTCCAGCCGCAGCGTGTCACGTGCACCGAGACCCGCAGGTTTTACTCCGGCGGCCAGCAACCGCTGCCAGAAATCGGCCGCCTCGTCTGCCGGTAACGCAATCTCATATCCCGCTTCGCCGGTGTAGCCGGTGGTGGCAATAAACAGCGCCTCCGCCTGTACGCCGAAGAACGGCTTCATCCCGGATACCGCCTGCCGTTGTGTCTCGCTGAACAGCGTCTGCGCTTTCTGCTGGGCCTGCGGCCCCTGTACGGCAATCAGCGCCAGATCGTCACGTTCGGTCAGCGTAATGCCGTAGCCCTGCGCATGTTCAGCGATCCAGGCGAGGTCTTTCTCCCGCGTTGCGGAATTCACCACCAGCCGGAAAAAGTCTTCGCTCATAAAGTAAACAATCAAATCATCAATGACGCCACCTGATGCATTCAGCATGCCGGTATAGAGCGCCTTGCCGGGCTGAGTCAGTTTTGCCACGTCATTTGCCAGCAGGTAGCGCAGAAATTCGCGGGTACGCGGGCCTTTCAGGTCAACAATGGTCATGTGGGAGACATCAAACATGCCGGCGTCATTACGCACCGCATGATGCTCATCCATCTGGGAGCCATAGTGCAGCGGCATCATCCAGCCATGAAAATCCACCATGCGAGCGCCGCAGGCCTGATGCTGTTCAAACAGAGGTGTTTGCTGAGTCATAACCATCCTGTGCAGAAGCGAGTGAGTACCAAAGCGCGCCGCAAACCCTGCCGACGCAAACGTTCTCTTTAGGCTGACGTTACCACCGAACCTGGCGATTAACCATAAGCAAACCGGGGTCGAAAGCTGATGCACAGCCTAACCAGGATTAATCACCGACAGGATAAAAAACTGCAATTTTGTGATTAATCACGCAATAAATGTAGGAAGGTTAAATAAACGCAGCAAATTTATGCGAGAAGCCGTTCAGGATGTTAAAAAAATGCGGTACTCGCCGATGCACCGAATAAGAAAAAGTAATGCGAATTGAGCGGCAAAATTAGAATAAATCAAACGAGGGGCGATAGTGGTGCGGCGCTGCCTTGTGATGGTGCAGAGTGGGTTTCGGACAGAAAAAAAGCCAGCAAATGCTGGCTCGGGAGTGGGTTTCGGACAGAAAAAAAGCCAGCAAATGCTGGCTCGGGAGCGGGTCAGAGCGGGTTCAGCGTAGCCACGCCGGCAGGTCATTCAGGCCCATCGCCTGCTTCAGCATCAGCGGTTTAACGCCCGGCAGGCTGTCTGCCAGCTTCAGGCCGACATCGCGCAGCAGTTTTTTTGCCGGGTTGTTACCGGCAAACATCTCACGGAAGCCCTGCATGCCGGCCAGCATCAGCGCGGCGCTGTGCTTACGGCTGCGTTCGTAGCGGCGCAGATAGAGGTGCTGTCCGATATCTTTGCCTTGCTGATGCAGCCGGCGAATTTCACCGATCAGTTCAGCCGCGTCCATAAAGCCCAGGTTCACGCCCTGTCCTGCCAGCGGATGAATGGTGTGGGCCGCATCCCCGACCAGCGCCAGGCGGTGCGCGGCAAAATTTCGGGCATAGCGCGCCGTCAGAGGAAACGATTTGCGCTCGCTTTCCAGCTGGCACAGACCAAGCCGCATATCAAACGCCACCGACAGCTGCTGATTGAATAACGCTTCCGGCATACTTTCCAGCCGGCTCGCCTCCTGCGGTGACAGCGACCAGACAATCGAACTCAGATGCGGGTCCTGCATCGGCAGGAAAGCCAGAATACCGTCGCCATGGAACACCTGACGCGCTACCGCATCGTGCGGCATCCCGGTGCGGACGTTAGCGACCAGCGCGTGATGATCGTAATCCCAGAAGGTCAGCGGGATATCGGCTTTGTTACGCAGCCAGGAGTTGGCTCCGTCAGCCGCAATCATCAGACGCGCGGTTAACATATTGCCATCCTGCAGGGTAATAAAGGCTTCGTTATCGCCAAACGCCACCTGCTGCAGCTCGGCGGATGCCATCAGCGTCACGTCGCTGCAGGCGCTGGCGCGTTGCCACAGGGCGCGATGAATCACCGGATTTTCGATAATATGGCCCAGGTGAGACAGCCCCTGCTGCTGATCGCCAAAGGCGATGGTACCGAAACTGTCCTTATCCCACACTTCCATACCGTGATACGCACTGGCACGCAGCGAGAGAATGGTCGACCAGACATCCAGCTTCTGTAGCAGACGCTCACTGGCCGCATTGATAGCCGAGACGCGAATCGAGGGTGTATCACTCAGGCTGGCTGGCGGCTCGGGAGATTTTTCCAGTACCGCGATGCGCAGTCCGCTGCCCTGCAGGCCACAAGCCACTGCCAGTCCGACCATACCGCCACCGGCAATCACCACATCAAAAGTTTGCATCAAAGCCTCTTTATTAACGCTTAACCCAGCCAAGCGTGCGCTCAGCCAGTTGATTTCGTAGCCACGGCAGATGATCCATCGCCAGCAGACCCAGATTACGCCCGATGACCAACGGCGTATGACGGTTGGCAAAGATACGCACTAAGCCGTCGGTAATACCGATGGTCGCGGCGCGATCCTGCTCACGGCGCTGCTGATAATGTTGCAGTACCGCATAGCTGCCGGGATCCTGTTGCTGTTGATGGGCTGACGCCAGCGTCTCGGCCAGCGACATTACGTCACGCAGGCCAAGGTTAAAGCCCTGTCCGGCAATTGGGTGCAGCGTCTGCGCCGCATTGCCGACCACCGCCACACGATGCGTGACCGGCTGCACCGCCCGTTGCAGCGCCAGCGGGTAGTATTCCCGCTGACCGGCATGGGTAAATTTGCCCAGTCGCCAGCCAAACGCCCGCTGCAGTTCACTGAGGAATTCGGCTTCGCTCCAGCGCGTGAGCGCGTCACGCTGTGACAGCGGGTGGCACCACACCAGCGACAGGCGATGATCTGACATCGGCAACAGAGCCAGCGGACCGTGCTCGGTGAAGCGTTCAAACGCCTGCCCCTGATGTGGCAACGCCGTAGTGACGTTGGCAATCAACGCCAGCTGCTGATAGTCATCGGTTTGCCACTGAATGCCGCAGGAGGCGGCCAGCGCAGAGCGTGAGCCGTCTGCCGCCACCAGCAGATCGCCATTTAGCTGCTCGCCATTATCAAGCGTTACCGTTACCTGTTGCTCGCTGCGGCTGGCCTGAGTAACGCGAGCCGGACAGCGCAGAGTGACGCCCGGCGCTTTCTTCAGTTCAGTAAACAGACGCTGTCCGACATCAAACAGCTCTACCACCTGCCCCAGCGCCGGAATGTCGTAATCAGCTGCCGCCAGCGAAACAAAGCCCGCATGACCGCGATCGGAAACATGAATCCGGGTAATTGGCGTGGCGCAGCCGGCAATACGCTGCCACAGGTTGATATCGGCCAGTTGCTGGCAGGTGCCCGCCGCCAGCGCAATGGCGCGACCATCATAGCCGGGGTGTGCCCGGCTGGCGGGTTCGCTGCTTTCAATCAGCGTCACCGGCAACCGGCCCTGGGTCAGATGGGATATTGCCAGCGCCAGCGTCGCGCCGGTCATGCCGCCACCGGCAATCAGAATGCTCATGCTGTTTTTGCCGCCGCCATTAATGCTTCGATCGCTGCGGCATCCTTCACCACGCTGTCGGTAAGATTTTCATTGCCGGTTTCGGTGATCAGAATGTCATCTTCGATACGAATACCAATGCCGCGATATTCTGCCGGTACATCGGCATCCGGGCCGATGTAAAGCCCTGGCTCAATGGTCAGGACCATGCCTGGCTCAAGCACGCGATCGCGGCTGGGCGTGCCATAGTGACCGACATCATGCACATCTAACCCCAGCCAGTGGCTGAGGCCATGCATATAGAACTGACGATGGGCCTCTTCGGCAATCAGTGTGTCGACCTCCCCCTGCAGTACACCCAGCTCTACCAGACCGCTGACCATAATCTGCACCACTTCATCATTCACTTCGCGGATGCTGATCCCCGGACGGAACAGGCTGAGCGCGGTATACAACGATGTCAGTACGATGTCATAGAGTGCGCGCTGCGGGGCACTGAATTTGCCGTTAACCGGGAAGGTGCGGGTAATGTCACCGGCATAGCCGTGGAATTCGCAGCCAGCGTCGATCAGCACCAAATCGCCATCACGCAGTTCGCTTTCATTCTCGGTGTAGTGCAGGATGCAGCCGTTTTCACCGGCGCCAACGATGGTGTTGTAGGCGGGAAAGCGCGCCCCGTGGCGATTAAATTCGTGATGGATTTCGCCTTCGAGCTGATATTCAAACATCCCTGGGCGGCAGGCCTGCATCGCGCGGGTATGGGCCAGCGCGCTGATTTCGCCAGCACGGCGTAACAGCGCAATCTCATCCGCATCTTTGAACAGGCGCATCTCATGCACCCATGGACGCCAGTCTGTCACCGTGGCCGGTGCGCTAAGATTCTGGCGGAAACCGCGGCGCAGTTTATCCAGCGCGTTAAACACCAGCGTGTCAGCTTCCGCATATTCACCCTGCGCGTGGTAAACCACATCCAGACCGTTGAGCAGCAGGTGCAGTTGCTCACCAATATCGTTCCACGGCAGGGCGCGATCGACACCCAACGTTGCCGGTGCCGCATCCTGACCCAGACGACGCCCGAACCAGACTTCTGCTGTCAGATCGCGCACCCGGTTAAACAGGACGCTATGGTTGTGCGTTTCATCACTTTTAATCAGCACCAGCAGCGCCTGCGGCTCGTTGAAGCCGGTGAAATACCAGAAGTCGCTGTTTTGACGGAATGAGTATTCAGTGTCGTTGCTGCGCGTCACTTCAGGCGCGGCAAACAGCAACGCGGCGCTGCCAGGAACCATTTTCGCTAACAGCGCCTGTCGACGCTGCTGGAATCTGTCCAGTGAAATCATCTCTGCACTCCCTGTAATCTGACCTGTTTAAACTGACCGGGTGACCCGTTATCGTAAGCTTAGTGTAGCGTCGGTTTCTGGACTTCTGGCGCGGTCGGCTGTGGACGGGTAAAGGTATCGTGGCACAGCAGCGCTGCAACACGGACATACTCAATCACCTCTTCCAGCGACTGCTCCAGCTCTTCCTGATCTTCATCTTCTTCGTAACCCAACTGGGCGATGGTGCGTAAATCATCAATCGCCTCACCGGTTTCGCCAGTGACTTTATCCAGTTTAGGCTGTGTCACGCCAAGGCCGAGCAGAAAATGATTCACCCAGCCGGCCAGCGCGTCGGCGCGATCGAATACCGTGATGTCATCATCGCTGGGTAACAGCAGTTGAAACAGGAATCCCTCATCTTCCAGGGTGGTGGCGATATTTTCATGCAGTGCCTGTAACGGCATCGACAGGCTTTGTGAAAACGCCATGCCTTCATTGGCCAGATCGTGCACCAGAGTCTTCCAGCTGGGGTCCTGATTGCCGCCGCACAGGATGCCGCTCAGCAAGCCATGCATTTCTGCGGGGGTCATTCCTACGCCCTGCTGTGAGAGCGCCGCCGCCAGCGCGTTGTAATCGGGGGTTGCGTTCTGTAAGGACATAAGTTTTCATCGTCGTTGGCAGAATAAGTTCGTGTTATGCTACCACTAGCTGCCTCAAGGTTTCCAGAAAAGGGGTTGTAACTTATTTCGCGGGTCTATATAGTTGCCCGCCTCCCAAGCCATTGACTGCTAAGGGAGTTGCGGGCGAAGTAATCAGTCAGGAAGGTGGCATGTCTGCACAACCGGTAGATTTACAAATTTTTGGTCGTTCGTTGAGAGTGAATTGTCCGCCTGAACAGCAAGATGCGCTGAATGCAGCGGCTGAAGATCTCAATCAACGGTTGCAAGATCTAAAAGTTCGCACTAGAGTCACCAATACAGAACAACTGGTGTTCATCGCCGCGTTAAACGTCTGCCACGAGCTGGCGCAAGAGAAAGTGAAAACGCGCGATTATGCTGCTAATATGGAACAGCGTATCCGTATGTTGCAGCAGACGATTGAACAGGCACTGGTTGAGCAAGGTCGCATCTCTGAGCGTGAGGGTGCGAAGTTCGAATAAAACTTCATGGTTGCTATAATCAGGTAACGGTGAGGTAAATTTTCTCTGAGATGTTTGCATGTGGGCCAGTCCCCTGAGCCGATATTTCGAAAAAACAGAATGTGACGCTCTGTGACCTGTGTGCATGCTCGGTTCGTCCGAGAAGCCTGATGGTTACGACGGCATGTTCACCTTGAACCAAGGGTTCAAGGGTTACAGCCTACGGCGGCATCTCGGAGATCTCTCTTCTGTAGTTCCCAGCGCGTCCTCTTGTGGTCCCGGTATTTTTCCCCAACTGTCATGTTATAGTTGCTTCAACAGCGACTTATCCGGCGGGGAAACCATGTCTGACTCTTCTCAGCTCCAGCTTCAAGGCCAGCGCCAGGCTATTCGCCAGCACGTCCGTCATCTGCGGCACGCACTGACCGATGAGCAGCAGGAACAGGCGGCAGAGCAACTCGCTGAACACGCCCTCAATTACGCCCCGATCACTGCCGCACAAAACGTGGCGTTGTTTCTGTCGGTCGATGGCGAACTCAACACCCGCCCGCTGATTGCCCGACTGTGGCAGCAGAAAAAGCAGGTCTTCCTGCCGGTTTTACACCCTTTCTCGCCCGGCAACTTACTGTTTCTGCGCTACTCAACCGAAACCCAACTGGTGCGCAATAAGCTGCGCATTCCCGAGCCGCCGCTGGACATCCGGCAGTTGATTACCCTGGATCAGCTTGATGTGATGATGGTGCCGCTGGTGGCTTTCGACCAGTATGGACAGCGCCTGGGGATGGGTGGCGGTTTTTACGATCGCACCCTGCAAAACTGGCGGCAGCACGGTTTCCTGCCGGTGGGCCTGGCGCACGACTGTCAGCGCGTCGATAGCCTGCCGGTGGCCGACTGGGATGTGCCTTTGCCAGCGATAATGACGCCGTCAAAACTCTGGCAGTGGGAGTAGACGTTTGGAATGAAGGAGGCGCAATGAAGCGCCTGATATTTCTGGCAAAGTCTGTCCGATGAGTGGTGAGATCGGGCCAGCGCAGGGAACACGGCCAGATCGGAAAGACGCAAAAGCTGCCATCCATGACACGCCCGGTCCACGCGATTACGCACCTCATCCCTGAGGTACGCCCGTAGCCGGGCCAACGCGTTGCGTTACCTGCGGTGCAGTTTGCTTAGTAAAGCAGACGGGCGCGGATGGTGCCCGGAATCGCTTTCATCAGCTGTAACGCTTTGTCAGCCAGCTCTGGCTCAGCATCAATATCAATCACCACGTAGCCCATAAATGGCGATGTCTGCAGATACTGCGCCGCAATGTTGATGCCCTGCTCAGCAAAAATCTGGTTGATCGCCGTCAGCACGCCAGGACGGTTTTCATGGATGTGCAGCAGACGGCTGGCGCTGACGCCATGCATCGGCAGTGACACTTCCGGGAAGTTAACCGCTGACAGCGTGGAGCCGTTATCGGAGTATTTCGCCAGCTTACCGGCCACTTCAATACCGATATTCTCCTGCGCTTCTTCCGTCGATCCGCCAATGTGCGGCGTCAGGATCACGTTATCAAACTCACTAAGCGGCGAGATGAACGGATCGCTGTTAGTCGCAGGCTCAACCGGGAAGACGTCGATCGCGGCACCGCCAACCTGTTTACTGGCCAGCGCCTCGCACAGCGCCGGAATATCCACCACCGTACCGCGTGAGGCGTTAATCAGCAGTGCGCCAGGCTTCATCTGCGCCAGCTGCTCAGCACCGATCATATTCTGGGTGGAGACCGTCTCCGGCACGTGCAGGCTGACCACATCGCTCATGTTAAGCAGATCCGCCATATGGCGTACCTGAGTCGCATTACCCAGCGGCAGTTTGTTTTCGATATCGTAGAAGAAAACGTGCATCCCCAGGCTTTCAGCCAGCACGCCCAGCTGCATGCCGATATGGCCGTAACCGATGATGCCCAGCTTTTTGCCACGCGCTTCAAACGAGCCTTTGGCGTTCTTGTTCCAGATACCGCGGTGGGCTTTGGCATTGGCTTCCGGGATGCCGCGCAGCATCAGCAGCATTTCGCCAATCACCAGTTCCGCCACCGAGCGGGTGTTGGAGAACGGGGCGTTAAACACCGGGATACCACGGCTGGCAGCAGCCTGCAGATCAACCTGGTTAGTCCCGATGCAGAAACAGCCGACCGCGACCAGCTTCTCAGCTGCGGCAAAGATCTCTTCGGTGAGTTGGGAGCGGGAACGGATACCAATAAAGTGTGCATCACGGATCGATGCTTTTAACGCGTCGGAGTCCAGCGCGCCCTTGTGGAATTCGATGTTGGTGTAGCCTGCAGCCCGCAGGTTTTCCACCGCGCTCTGATGGACACCTTCCACCAGCAGGAACTTAATCTTGTCTTTTTCCAGTGATACCTTTGCCATTTCCCGACCCTATTCAGAATTCATTGAGGACTGCCATAAGCCAGCCTTCTGTCAAAATATCAAAAAATACGCGTCCGGCAATACAAACGATTGCCTGCCCGACAGCACGGCAAGGCTCAGCAACAGCACATTGCCGTACAAAATCGTGATGTCTGCGATGAAGGGAGAACGAACCCGCTGTGGATGACGCTAATGTGACATAAGTCACCAAATTTCACCCTGGCGAGAAAAGATGTTTTGCGGGCAGAAATAACCGGCGCCGTAATGACGCCGGACAGATCATTTTTTGATGGTTTTAACCCCGTCAGGCCCGCCAATCAGTGCGATATCGGCACCCCGAGCGGCAAAAAGACCGACGGTGACCACGCCGGGCAAGGCGTTGATGGTTTTTTCCAGCGCAATAGGATCGAGAATGCGCAGATTATGCACGTCGAGAATAATGTTGCCGTTATCGGTGACCACATTCTGACGGTATTCCGGTAATCCTCCGAGTTTAACCAGCTGACGCGCCACGTAGCTGCGCGCCATCGGGATCACTTCAACCGGCAGCGGAAAACGGCCCAGCACGTCGACCTCTTTGGAGGCGTCAGCAATGCAGATAAAGGTTTCAGCCACCGCGGCGACGATTTTCTCACGCGTCAGCGCGGCTCCCCCGCCTTTGATCATCTGCATCTGCGGATTGATCTCATCGGCACCGTCGACGTAAACCGACAGAATGTCGATCTCATTCAGATCGAACACCTGAATCCCCAGGCTTTTCAGCTTCTGGGTTGAGGCGTCGGAACTGGAGACCGCGCCCTCAATCTGATGCCTGACCGTCGCGAGCGCATCAATAAAGTGGGCCGCGGTCGATCCGGTGCCAACGCCGACAACCGTACCAGGCTGCACATAATCGAGTGCAGCCCAGCCTACGGCTTTTTTCAGTTCATCCTGGGTCATGGTATGTTTAAAACCTGTGCGACAACGAAGTGCGCGTAGTATAAAACAAGGCTGACTGAAAATGCTCGGGTGACAGACGCGGATTTATCGCTTTGGAAGCCAGACCACAAAAAACACGCGGTCGCTCACAGGTGACACTTTTGTGGCATAGTAACGTCCACCCTGAAGGAGAGAAAATAACAATGAAACGCCCGGATTATCGTACGCTTCAGGCGCTGGATTCAGTGATTCGTGAACGCGGTTTCGAACGCGCCGCACAGAAATTATGTATCACGCAGTCGGCGGTTTCACAGCGTATCAAGCAGCTGGAGAATCTGTTTGGTCAGCCACTGCTGGTGCGTACCGTCCCGCCTCGCCCGACCGAACAGGGCCAGAAACTGCTGGCGCTGTTGCATCAGGTAGAGCTGCTGGAAGAGGAGTGGCTGGGCGATGAAAACAGCGGTACTACGCCGCTGCTGTTGTCGCTGGCGGTCAACGCCGACAGTCTGGCAACCTGGCTGCTGCCTGCGCTGAAAGATGTGCTGGCCGACTCACCGGTACGGCTGAATTTGCAGGTAGAAGATGAAACCCGTACCCAGGAGCGTTTACGCCGTGGTGAAGTGGTCGGTGCCGTGAGTATTCAGCCCCAGCCGTTACCGAGTTGCCTGGTGGATCAACTGGGTGCGCTCGACTATCTGTTCGTCGCATCACGTGACTTTGCCGACCGCTTCTTCCCGAACGGCGTCACCCGTTCTGCCCTGCTGAAAGCGCCTGCCGTGGCGTTTGACCATCTGGATGATATGCATCAGGCGTTTCTGCAGCAAAACTTCGATCTGTCGCCGGGCAGCGTGCCCTGCCATATCGTCAATTCATCGGAAGCTTTTGTGCAGATGGCGCGACAGGGTTCGACCTGCTGTATGATCCCGCACTTGCAGATTGAGCGCGAGCTGGCGAGCGGTGAGCTGATTGATTTGACGCCCGGCCTCTATCAGCGCCGGATGCTCTACTGGCATCGCTTCGCGCCGGAGAGCCGTCTGATGCGGCGGGTGACCGATGCGCTGATCGCGCACGGACATCGCGTGCTGCGTCAGGATGACGTCGCCGCGTAACCACAAAAGAAAACGGGGCGCAGGCCCCGTTTTTCATTATGGCGTGTTCGGTTTGATCTCGAACACCACATCGACCTGATCGTCAAAGTTGATGCTTTGCTGATCGTAGGTTTCCTGAGCCGACGTATCGGCAGCAGCGGCGGCCTTATACATACGGTTCATCGGCATCGGCTGGTAGTTGGCGACCTGATAGCGAATGCTGTAGATCGAGCCCAGCTGGGCGTTGAAACCGGCTGCCAGCTCTGAAGCTTGCTGAGTAGCATTTTTGATTGCCGCTTTGCGGGCCTGCTGCTTATAACTCTCCGGATTAGCCACGCCTAACTCAACGCTGCGAACCTCATTCAGGCCGGACTTCAGCGCGCCATCCAGCAGATCGTTGAGTTTGTCCAACTGACGCAGAGTCACCTGCACCTGACGCACGGCACGATAGCCTTTCAGTACCGATTTACCCTCTTTGGTGTAATCGTATTCTGGCTGGGTACTCAGGTTAGCAGCATCGATATCTTTCTTCTCAATGCCATTTTTCTGCAGAAAATCGAAATACTGCGCAACCCGGCTATCGGCCTGCTTTTTCGCATCGGCGGCATCTTTTGATGACACGTTAACCACGATGGATAAGGTAGCGATGTCCGGACGGGCATCGACCGTTGCCTTACCCGAGGTCACGACGTGCGGCCCATTCGGCAACTCATCAGCTTGTACGCCGGGCAGTGCCCCTGCGCTCATTATTGCGGCCAAAGCCAATGCTTTCAGTTTCATGAAAGTCCTCCTTGAAAAGGTCAATATGACGGCTTCCAACCGGCGAAGCCCAAAAGCGCATCGGTATGCGCCATGCTTTGAGTGGTCATTATGGCAAAAGTTCGCCCTCAGCGCGGCAATTACCGCAGCCTGTTCGGGTGAAGTTTAAAAACCGGCGAGTCCCTGACGCGCCAGTTGCAGGGCAATAAACCACATCACCACCCCGACCAGCAGGTTAATAATGCGCTGTGCTCTGGCGGTGCGCAGCCGTGGTGATAGCCAGGCGGCCAGCAGCGCCAGGCCAAAAAACCACAGGATAGAGGCGCTGATGGTGCCCATGGCGAACCACTGGCGGGCGGTCGTGGTGGGTAGCTGACCGCCCAGACTTCCCAGTACCACGAAGGTATCGAGATAGACGTGCGGATTCAGCCAGGTCACTGCCAGCAGCGTGGCGATAATCCGCGCCCTTCCCTGCTTCAGCGGCTGGCCGTCGGCTAAATCAACGCTGCCGCTAAAAGCAGTACGCAGCGCGCCCCAGCCATACCACAGCAGAAAAGCCACCCCGGCCCAGGTGATCAGCATCAACAGCAATGGCGACTGGTTCAGCAAGGCGCTGCCGCCGAAGATACCACCGCAGATCAGCACAATATCGCTCAGTGCGCACAGTGAGGCGGTCATCAAATGATACTGGCGTTTTACGCCCTGATTCATCACGAACGCGTTTTGAGGCCCCAGCGGCAGGATGAGCGCAGCACCAAGAGCAAGCCCTTGAAAATAGAGAGTCAGCACCGGATTAAGTCCCGAGAAAGTTAAGATGGGACGCAGTATAAAGAGGCTGGATGATTAGCGGAAATTGAAATAATTAATCTGTAATTAGAGAAATTAATGGGCAACGGTTGCCGCCCATTGAGAGAGATTACTGTGGCTGAGCCGGAGATGACACTGCGTCAGACGGTGTTTGCTGATGCAGATGCACATCCAGCTGCGGATAAGGAATGCCGATCTCTTTGGCATCCAGCGCCCGCTTGAAGTTCTTCAGCAGGTCCCAGTAGACGTTCTGCAGATCGCCGCTGTTGCTCCAGCAACGCACCACAAAGTTCATTGAAGAGGCAGCCAGCTCGTTCAGGCCAATCTGAATGCCCATCTCTTTCAGCACCCGGCTATCGGCTTCAACTACCTGCTGCAGTAATGCGATCACCTCATCAACATCCGCATCGTAAGCAACGCCAATGATGAACTCATTACGGCGGATCGGTTCACGAGAGAAGTTGACGATGTTCCCACTGATAATCTTGCCGTTCGGCACCACCACCACTTTGCCATCGGCCGTTTTCAGGGTGGTTGAGAAGATCTGCACCTGCTGTACCGTGCCCATTACGCCGCCCAGATCGACGAACTCGCCGGTGCGGAACGGACGGAAAGTCACCAGCAATACGCCGGCTGCCAGGTTAGAGAGCGATCCCTGCAGCGCCAGACCAACGGCCAGACCCGCCGCACCCAGTACCGCAATTACCGAAGCGGTCTGGACCCCAATCCGTCCCAATGCCGCGATAATGGTGAAGGCAATCACCCCGTAACGGACCAGCGCAGAGAGAAAGTCAGCCACGGTGGCATCAATGTGTCGTGCGCGCAGCAGACGGTTTACGGTGTTAGAAATGATGCGGGCGATGATCATCCCGACGATAATGATGGCGATAGCCGCCACAATATTGACGGCATAGCTGAGGATCAGCGCCTGATTGCGCACCAGCCAGCTGCCTGCGTTCGTTAAGCCATCGACGACGTGTAAATCTTCCATTAATAAGCCCTGTAATTGGATTCCCGCCGGGAATAAACAAAAACTGCCAGATGTAATCCGACACCCCGTGATCTAGGGTAATCAATTATTGTTTGAAGCGCCAAACAGCGGGTCGTTTAACCGCAATTTTCTGCCGCAGATGCATAAAAAAAGGCCCTTTCGGGCCTTTTTTGTACGCTAACTCACTGACTATTACAGTACGTCGACAGCGTTAAGCTCTTTGAAAGCCTGCTCCAGACGGACCACCATAGAGGCCTGGGCTGAACGCAGCCAGACGCGTGGGTCGTAGTATTTTTTGTTCGGCTTGTCAGCGCCTTCCGGGTTACCCAGCTGCGACTGCAGATAGCCTTCGTTCTTTTTGTAATACTGCAGGATGCCGTCCCAGGTCGCCCATTGGGTATCGGTATCGATGTTCATCTTGATCACGCCGTAGCTGATAGACTCTTCGATTTCTGCAGCAGAAGAACCTGAACCACCGTGGAAAACGAAGTCCAGCGCGTTGTGCGGCAGACCGTGTTTTTCACACACGTATTTCTGCGAATCACGCAGAATGGTTGGGGTCAGTTTCACGTTGCCTGGCTTGTAAACGCCGTGCACGTTACCGAATGATGCCGCGATGGTGAAGCGCGGGCTGATGGCATTCAGTTTTTCGTAGGCGTAGTTAACATCTTCTGGCTGGGTGTAAAGTGCAGACGCGTCCATGTGGCTGTTGTCGACGCCATCTTCTTCACCACCGGTGCAGCCCAGTTCGATTTCCAGCGTCATGTCGATTTTCGCCATGCGCGCCAGGTACTTGCTGCTGATTTCGATGTTTTCTTCCAGTGATTCTTCAGACAGGTCGATCATGTGAGAAGAGAACAGTGGCTTACCGGTTTTCTTGAAGTGCTCTTCGCCTGCGTCCAGCAGACCGTCGATCCACGGCAGCAGTTTCTTGGCACAGTGGTCAGTATGCAGGATAACCGGCACGCCGTATTGTTCTGCCATCAGGTGCACGTGGTGTGCGCCAGCGATAGCACCGAAAATGGCTGCGCCCTGTGGCTTGTCGGTTTTGAAACCTTTACCGGCGATAAACGCGGCACCGCCGTTAGAGAACTGGATGATGATCGGCGCTTTCACTTTCGCCGCTGCTTCCAGTGCCGCATTGATTGAGTCGCTACCGACGCAGTTTACCGCTGGCAGTGCGAATTTGTTCTCTTTCGCAACTTTGAAGATCTTCTGTACGTCATCACCAGTGACAACGCCGGGTTTTACGAAATCAAAAATTTTAGACATGATTGTGTCCTGTTTCGTGACCGTTGATCCCCTGTGGGGACCTCGATTTAAACGCCCTGACGGGCAAGACTTCAGGCGATGCCACCCGACATCGCCCCCCAAAGGATTACTGCTTCGCACGCTCTTCCAGCATGGCAACGGCTGGCAGTTTTTTGCCTTCCACGAACTCGAGGAACGCGCCGCCGCCGGTCGAGATGTAGGAAATTTTATCTTCGATACCGAACAGGTCGATGGCCGCTAAGGTGTCACCGCCGCCTGCGACAGAGAACGCTTCGCTGTCGGCAATTGCGTTCGCCACGATTTCGGTGCCTTTACGGAAGTTCGGGAACTCAAAGACGCCAACCGGACCGTTCCACAGGATGGTTTTTGCCTCCTTCAGAATGGCGGCCATTGCCTGAGCGGTTTCATCACCGAAGTCCATAATCTCTTCGTTATCCGCCACTTCCGAAACCTTTTTCACGGTTGCCGGGGCAGTTTCAGAGAATTCCGTGCCAACGCGTGAATCGGTTGGAACCGGGATGCCGTACTGGTCACGCAGGCCTTTAGCCGCTTCAACGAAGTCTGGCTCATACAGCGATTTACCGACGTTGTTGTCGATAGCCACGAAGGTGTTAGCGATGCCGCCACCGACGATGACGGTGTCAGCAATTTTCACCAGCGACTGCAGTACGTCGAATTTAGTCGACACTTTAGAACCGCCCACTACAGCGACCAGCGGACGCTCCGGGTTGCTCATCACTTTACCCAGTGCTTCCAGTTCTGCAGACAGCAGCGGACCGGCACAGGCGATTGGGGCAAATTTGCCGACGCCGTGGGTAGAAGCCTGCGCACGGTGTGCGGTACCGAACGCATCCATCACGAACACGTCGCACAGGGCTGCGTATTTTTTAGACAGCGCTTCGTCATCTTTCTTTTCGCCTTTGTTAAAGCGAACGTTTTCCAGCACCACCAGTTCGCCAGCGCCGACTTCAACGCCGTCGAGGTAATCTTTTGCCAGGGTCACATTGGTGCCGCTCAGCTTCTCTTTCAGGTAGTTAACTACCGGCAGCAGCGAGAACTCTTCAGTGTATTCACCTTCGGTCGGACGACCCAGGTGAGAGGTAACCATCACTTTCGCGCCCTGTTTCAACGCCGCTTCGATGGTAGGCAGAGAAGCACGGATACGTGCATCTGACGTCACTTTCCCTTCTTTCACTGGTACGTTGAGATCGGCGCGGATCAGAACGCGTTTGCCAGCAAGATCCAGATCGGTCATCTTAATTACAGACATGGTGAACCCTCTCGTTGATTCTCATAAGTTTTGCCAGGCGCAAACCGCGCCCTACCTGAAACCGCTTGCGGCCATTGCTAACGTCGTGTCGAGCATTCGGTTAGCAAAGCCCCATTCGTTATCACACCAGACCAGGGTCTTGATCAGGTGTTGACCACTGACCCGCGTTTGGGTGCCGTCCACAATGGCACTGTGCGGATCATGATTAAAATCGACTGAGACTAACGGTAATTCCGTATAGTCAACTATACCACGAAATGCCCCTTCTGCCGCGCTTTGCAACAAGGCGTTAACTTCGCACGCCCTGACCGACTGGCGTACAGAAACGCTGAGATCAATCGCCGTCACGTTAATCGTTGGCACGCGCACGGCAATCGCCTCAAAGCGATCGTTGAATTTCGGAAAAATACGGGTAATGCCGGCCGCCAGACGGGTATCCACCGGAATGATCGATTGGCTGGCAGCCCGGGTACGACGCAGATCGCTGTGATAGGCATCGATCACCTGCTGATCGTGCATCGCTGAATGGATGGTAGTCACGGTGCCGGACTCAATGCCAAACGCGTCATCCAGCAGTTTGATCACCGGAATAATGCAGTTGGTGGTGCAGGAGGCGTTCGAGACGATGCAGTCAGTCGCTTTCAGCCACTGCTGGTTGACGCCATACACCACCGTGGCATCGAGATCGTTGCCGCCCGGATGCGAGAACAGCACTTTTTTCGCGCCCGCCTGCAGATGCGCTTCGCCATCGGCGCGCGAACCGTAGACACCAGTACAATCCAGCACCACGTCGACGTCGAGTTCGCGCCACGGCAGATCGGCAATCTCAGCACGGTGTAAAATGCGCAGGGTATCGCCGCCGACCCACATCACGTCGCGTTCCTGCCGCACATCAAAGGCAAAACGGCCGTGGCTGGTGTCATATTTCAGCAGATGCGCCATACCGGTCGCTTCGGCCAGCTCATTGATGGCAACGACGGTGATCTCAGCACGACGGCCGGTTTCATACAGCGCACGCAATACGTTGCGTCCAATACGGCCAAAACCATTTATTGCTACCCGTATGGTCATCTCTCTCCTGCCACGTCAGACGGAAAAAACGTGCCGTTAGCCTGAGCGCTTCGCTGTAGTTTGTACAGGAGATTCTTACCCGGCATTGTCTGAAACCGGGGCGATCTGCCCGGCAACTGAAACGGTTCAGCCACAATAAAGGATGGGAGGAATAACAGGAATGATTGTGATCAATCGGACTGCGTATATTTGGATCTGCGTCACAAAACGACGCAAAAGATAGTTATTACTACAGGAATAAAAACGAAAGGGACGCCTGAGGCGTCCTCTGATTTTAATCAGGCGGGTGTGAACCCGCCTGACTGATGTTACGCCAGCAGCGCTTTCGCTTTGGCGACAACGTTATCGACGGTGAAGCCGAACATTTCGAACAGCTGATCGGCCGGTGCTGATTCGCCGAAGCTGGTCATGCCGACGATAGCGCCGTTCAGACCGGTATATTTGAACCAGTAATCAGCGATACCCGCTTCGATAGCTACGCGTGCGCTGACCGCTTTCGGCAGCACAGATTCACGGTAAGCATCGCTCTGCTTGTCGAACGCATCGGTTGATGGCATAGAGACCACGCGCACCTGACGACCTTCGCTGGTGAGTTTATCCCAGGCACCGACCGCCAGTTCAACTTCTGAACCGGTAGCGATCAGGATCAGTTCAGGCGTCGCGTCGCAATCTTTCAGTACGTAGCCACCGCGCGCCACGTTAGCCAGTTGCTCAGTGCTGCGCTCCTGCTGCGCCAGATTCTGACGCGAGAAGATCAGCGCTGTCGGGCCATCTTTACGCTCAATGGCATATTTCCATGCCACCGCCGATTCAACCTGGTCACACGGACGCCACAGGCTCATGTTCGGCGTGGTGCGCAGGCTGGCCATCTGCTCTACCGGCTGGTGAGTCGGGCCATCTTCGCCCAGACCGATTGAGTCGTGGGTGTAAACCATGATCTGACGGATCTTCATCAGTGCCGCCATACGCGCCGCGTTACGCGCATATTCAACGAACATCAGGAAAGTAGCGGTGTACGGCAGGAAACCGCCGTGCAGTGCCAGACCGTTAGCAATCGCGGTCATACCGAATTCACGCACGCCGTAGTGGATGTAGTTACCCGCGGCGTCTTCGTTGATCGGCTTAGAGCCAGACCAGATAGTCAGGTTGCTTGGCGCCAGATCGGCTGATCCACCCAGATATTCTGGCAGGATTTTACCAAAGGCTTCGATGGCATTCTGTGACGCTTTACGGCTGGCGATTTTAGCCGGGTTAGCCTGCAGTTGTTCGATAAACTTCTGCGACTCCTGCTGCCAGTTAGCCGGCAGCTCATTGCTGACGCGACGTTTGAACTCGGCGGCCAGCTCAGGGTGTGCCTGAGCGTAAGCGGCGAATTTCTTATCCCAGGCCGCTTCTTTTGCCTGGCCCGCTTCTTTAGCGTCCCACTCGGCGTAGATATCAGAGGGAATAACGAAAGGAGCATGTTCCCAGCCCAGCTGTTTGCGGGTCAGTGCCACTTCATCATCGCCCAGCGGGGCACCGTGCGAGTCATGGGTGCCCGCTTTGTTCGGTGAACCGAAACCAATAACGGTTTTGCACATCAGCAGCGACGGCTTATCGCTGACGCTTTTCGCTTCGTCGATCGCTTTAGCAATCGCATCAGCATCATGACCATCTACGCCACGCACCACGTGCCAGCCGTAGGCTTCAAAGCGTTTTGCCGTGTCATCAGTGAACCAGCCATCAATATGACCGTCGATAGAGATACCGTTGTCATCATAAAACGCCACCAGTTTGCCCAGTTTAAGGGTACCGGCCAGTGAGCAGACTTCGTGTGAAATACCTTCCATCATGCAGCCATCACCCATGAAGACATAGGTATTGTGGTCTACGATGTCATGGCCCGGACGGTTGAACTGTGCCGCCAGCGTGCGTTCAGCAATGGCGAAACCGACCGCGTTAGCGATGCCCTGCCCCAGCGGACCGGTGGTAGTTTCAACGCCTGCGGTGTAGCCATATTCTGGATGACCTGGAGTTTTTGAGTGCAGCTGACGGAAGTTTTCCAGCTCGCTGATCGGCAGATCGTAGCCGGTGAGGTGCAGCAGGCTATAAATCAGCATGGAGCCGTGACCGTTGGAGAGCACGAAGCGGTCGCGGTCGGCCCACAGCGGATTAGTTGGGTTGTGATTCAGGTAGCCGCGCCACAGAACTTCAGCGATGTCCGCCATGCCCATCGGGGCACCCGGATGTCCCGATTTAGCTTTCTGTACTGCATCCATACTTAACGCGCGAATGGCGTTGGCAAGCTCTTTACGAGAGGGCATTTTCTACTCCAGGTCGGATTAATGCTTCGCACCTTAACTTATTGTTATTAATCAGTTATCGGGCAAAACAAGGAAAAAGTTGCAGATCAATGTACATGAAAAACATGGCAAAAGTACATGCTGTAAAACGCTAAATGTGCCCGCTTCGTCTGGCTTTTCCGGCGATGTCTGCTAGCAAAGCGCTGAGTGGCGCGCTATAACCGAAGGGTTTAATCACCTGGCAATGTTTCAGGTGTTTGTTTTTCTTACCTTGTTATTAATGGGATACGGAATGAAAATCCAAAAAACGGTAGTAGCTCTTGGGCTGGCAACGCTGCTGAGTGGCTGTCAGGGTTTAGATAATAACGCGTTGATGCAGTCGGGCGCCCAGGCCTATCAGGCCTACACCCTGAGCGATGATCAGGTGAAGCAGCTGAGCGATCAATCCTGTGAGCAGATGGACAAAGAGAATCAGGTTGCACCCGCCAACAGTGAATATCAGCAGCGTCTGAATAAAATTGCCGCCGCGCTGGGCGATAACATCAATGGCGTGCCGGCTAACTACAAGGTTTATCAGACCAAAGACGTTAACGCCTGGGCGATGGCCAATGGCTGTATTCGCGTCTATAGCGGCCTGATGGATATGATGGATGATAATGAAGTGGAAGGCGTGCTGGGCCATGAGATGGGCCACGTGGCGCTGGGCCATACCCGCAAAGCGATGCAGCTGGCGTATGCCACCACCGCCGCCCGCACGGCTGCGGCCTCTGTCGGTGGTGTGATCGGTTCGCTGTCGCAGTCGCAGCTCGGCGAACTGGGCGAAAAACTGGTCAATGCCCAGTTCTCACAGACGCAGGAAAGCCAGGCTGATGATTACTCTTACGATCTGATGAAGAAGCGCAACATCGATCCAATGGGTCTGGCGACCAGTTTCGAGAAGCTGGCAAAACTTGAGCAGGGACGCCAGAGCTCGATGTTTGATTCGCACCCGGCGTCTGAGGCGCGCGCCCAGCACATCCGCGAGCGCATTGCAGCAGACAGCAAATAATCTTCACCTGCGGAGCGCGTACCCGGTGCGCGCTTTCGCCCGCTGAGTCAGGCAGATCGCTAACGCTTGAATATCTGATCCACCATCGAGCCTAAATCCAGCTTATTGTCGTGCAGCGCCTGCTCATCCATCCGTCCCTGCGGCGACATTTTATCGATCAACTGTGGCAGCAGCGCCGCCAGCGTGCCCGATGCGCCTTTGACGTCGGTGCCAAGCTTATCCGCCAGTGACTGCAGTTCCTCCTGACCAAAGGCCGACTGAATCTCGCTGTGGCCCACCGGATGATTATCGCCGGTGCCGATCCACGAGCTGAATATCTCGCCTAATCCCCCCTGCTGGAACTTATGCAGCAGTACCTCAATACCGCCCTGCTCCTGCACCCAGTGCCAGACCGCCTGCAACTGCCCGGGCGGGTGCCCTTCACTCTGACCGCCGTCCAGTGCGCCTGCCAGTTCATCAAGAAAGCCCATGGTCATCTCCACTCTGCGATTTTTACGCTGTAAGTTTAGTTGCAGATAGCGGTTCGCGCCTGGCGGACCTGAAGGAGATAATCGGGGTTTAAAGCAGGGGATGGTGCAGAGGGCGTGACGTGTGGTGACGATCAAAGCGGCGTCCACCCGACAGGCAGAACGCCGCTTTCAGTGCTGACAAGCTGGCCGGGCTTACGCAGTCCGGCCAGCGTGGCGCATCAGCCTTTATTTACCGCCTGCACGTGCAGCATATCCAGTGCCAGAGTGGCCGCGGCCAGCGCAGTCAGGTCGGCGTGATCGTAGCCTGGCGCCACTTCCACCAGATCCATACCGACGATGTTCATGCCCTGCAGACCGCGAATCAGCTTGGTGGCTTTATCGGTGGTCAGTCCGCCAATGACCGGCGTACCGGTGCCCGGCGCGTGTGCCGGATCGAGGCAGTCGATATCGAAGGTCAGATAGACCGGCAGATCGCCCACGGTGCGTTTCACTTCGGCCAGAATGTCATCGACACTGCGATCGTTAACCTGCGCCGCATCCAGCACGTTGAAGCCAAGGCTCTTATCAAACTCGGTACGGATACCGATCTGAACTGAGTGTTGTGGATCGATCAGACCTTCTTTCGGCGCGGTGAAGAACATGGTGCCGTGGTCAAAGGTCGGGCCGTTGGAATAGGTATCGGTATGCGCATCAAAGTGAACCAGCGCCATCTTACCGAAGTGCTTCGCATGCGCGCGCAGCAGCGGCAACGTCACGTAGTGGTCGCCGCCAAAGGTCATCATGCGTTTGCCGTTCGCCAGCAGTTTTTCGGCATGCGCCTGCAGTTTGTCAGAAAGATCCTGCGAGTCACCAAAGGCATAGACCAGATCGCCACAGTCAACCACCTTCAGGCGCTGACGCAGATCGAAATCCCACGGCCAGCGGCAGCCTTCCCACGCAAGGTTGGTTGAGATCTGACGGATAGCGCCTGGGCCCAGACGGCTGCCTGGACGGCCCGATGTGGCGGCGTCAAATGGAACGCCGGTGATCACCCACTCTGCATCGCTGTCGTAAGGCTGGAAGTTGAGCGGGAAGCGCATGAAACCAAAGGCGTTTGAGACCAGGGAGTTATCGTACTGGTTGCCGAGGGTATTGTACATAGATCGTCCTCTCTGTTGGCATCAGTCGGGCCAGGCCCGCGAGCCATTAAGCTATAGATGAAAAAAATCCCCTCCGCGTCGTTAGGCCCGACGAGGAAGGGATTGTATGCGTCAGATTATCGACATTTCACCGGCAACTGCAATATGAGATTGCCGGCGATCTGAACCGATTACTCGTCTTCCAGATAGGTGTAACCGTACAGGCCGCTCTCGAATTCTTCGAGGAACTGCGCACGCAACTCGTCATCCAGATCGGAGGCCTGCACCTGATGACGGAACAGTGCCATCAGTTCGTTCGGATCGAGCTGCACGTAGCGCAGCATATCCGCCACGGTGTCGCCTTCGTCCGACAGCTGAACTTCGACGTCGCCATTCTCACGGGCATAGACATCCACCGCTTCGGTATCACCGAACAGATTGTGCATGTTGCCCAGAATTTCCTGGTAAGCGCCGACCATAAAGAAGCCCAGCATCGGCGGATTATCCACGTCATATTCTGG
This sequence comes from Pantoea sp. PGP6, assembly GCF_053474785.1. NCBI lineage: Bacteria > Pseudomonadati > Pseudomonadota > Gammaproteobacteria > Enterobacterales > Erwiniaceae > Pantoea > Pantoea sp. PGP6. Next base: position 919,294 of record NZ_JBQBMA010000001.1, on the reverse strand, counting down.
CATCGGCATGGTGGTGGCGATGCCGTCACCATCAACGTAGTGATCGATGGTGCCATCGGAATCACAGGTGATGTCGAGCAGCACGGCGCGGCGCTCCGGCTTCTTGTTCAGCCCTTCCAGCGGCAGTACCGGGAACAGCTGATCGATACCCCAGGCATCCGGCATCGACTGGAACAGCGAGAAGTTAACGTAGATCTTATCCGCCATCCGTTCCTGCAGTTCATCGATGATCGGACGGTGCGCACGGTTGCTCGGATCAAGATGCTGCTGAATGTAGTGGCAGATGCTCAGATAGAGCTGCTCAGCCCAGGCGCGCTGTTTCAGATCGTAGGTGCCGGACGAATAACCGGTATGGATATCAAACAGATCCATCTGGCTGTCGTGCAGCCATTCACGCAGCGAACGACGGGTGTTCGGCTCGTGCATCTCCTGCCAGGTTTCCCACATGCTGACAATCGGGCGCGGTGCATCAGCATCCGGCGTTTCCGGGTTACTGAACTCGTTACGCTCAACACCGATGATGTTAGAAACCAGAACCGTGTGGTGCGCGGTTACCGCACGTCCCGACTCGGTGATCACCGTAGGATGCTCCAGGCCGTGCTCATCACAGGCATCACCAATCGCCCAGATGACGTTGTTGGCATACTCGTTCAGGCCGTAGTTGACTGAGCAGTCAGACTGCGAGCGCGTTCCTTCGTAATCCACGCCCAGACCGCCGCCCACGTCGAAACACTTGATGTTAACGCCGAGCTTCGCCAGCTCAACGTAGAAGCGCGCCGACTCACGCACGCCTGTGGCGATGTCGCGAATGTTGGCCATCTGCGAACCGAGATGGAAGTGCAGCAGCTGCAGGCTGTCGATGCGGCCCGCTTCACGCATAATCTCTACCAGCTTCAGTACCTGGGTCGCCGACAGGCCGAATTTCGACTTTTCGCCGCCGCTCGACTGCCATTTACCCGAGCCCTGAGAGGCCAGACGGGCGCGGATGCCAAGACGCGGCACCACGTTCAGACGCTCCGCCTCTTCCAGCACCAGCCGGACTTCGGTCATTTTTTCCAGCACCAGATAGACCTTGTGGCCCATCTTCTCGCCGATCAGCGCCAGACGAATGTACTCGCGATCTTTATAGCCGTTACAGACGATCACGGTACGGGTCTGACCAGCGTGCGCCAGTACCGCCATCAGCTCAGCTTTCGAGCCTGCTTCCAGTCCCAGCGGTTCGCCAGAGTGGATCAGCGATTCGATCACGCGTTTGTGCTGGTTCACCTTGATCGGATAAACCAGGAAGTAATCACCGGTGTAGCCGTAGGATTCACGCGCACGCTTAAACGCGGCGTTAATTGAGCGCAGACGGTGTTGCAGGATCTGCGGGAAACAAAACAGTGCAGGCAGACGCTGGCCCTGCGCTTCGCGCTCTTTGACCAGCCTGGCTAAATCGACGCGCACGTCCGGGCGATCCGGATCGGGGCAGACACTGATGTGGCCCAGTTCGTTGACGTCGTAATAGTTGTTGCCCCACCAGGCAATGTTGTAGGTACGCAACATTTTGCTCGCATCCTGATCGTTCATTGCTACCTCCTGCATTGAGCGGAGTGCACCCTGTTCGCCAGCTGACGAACCCTTGATATTCTTTATGTCGTCAGACATCGCGAACCTCAATTTTCCGTTGAAAGATGAAACTGTTAACCGGCTTTCTGGCCGCTAATCTGGAAATTCGTTGCCACATTAAACGCAATGTCCTGTTCACCTGACGTTGCCGTCAGCGCGATTCACGCATGAGAGTTAAGTGTAAAACACCCTGGCCATATCCGTTGAAACCGAACGCATTTAACAGATTTGTATAAGAGGACCACGGATAACGTGCGTCGTTCAGCTGCGCACGCGCAGAGAAGAGACAAAACCGTAAGGATAGTGGTACAGATTAACCGACGCTCGTGTCGGTAAAATTACCGCATCGAACATATTGTCGGCAGGACAGAGAAAGAGATGGGAGGCAGGAGACAGCCAGCGCAGCGCCGCAGCGCGCAGAACCGCAAGAAGAGAAAACGTGGTTCATTACTCGTATCACCTCCACACATGCCAGCGGCACATGGAACACAACTGGGTGAAAGCCAGACGCGAGTCTGACGGGCGCGACGCGATCTGTGGCGTCATCCTGAATGCTGCTACCAAAGCAGCGGCGTTTTATACAGTTTACAGCTGCAAAAAGCAAAAAGATTATCGGGGAAATGCGTGGAGTGTCAGGAAATTATGCCGATAGGCCCAACAGGTAAAATGCTGAAACAGAAAAAGGGCTGGTAATTCGCTCATCCTGTAACCTAAAATAGCCGTCCAGATGGTTTTCCATCTAAACAGGTTAATATCCAGGCGGTGTTGGCCTGCTGTGCTGACACAACCTCACTGCTCGCGGCTTTGCCTGAAGGGGCGTTAAGTCAGATGATACTCACTTGCGCTATGCAGTCGAATTCAAACCATTTGTAAGGTAAAGAACAGAATGGCTAAACACCTTTTTACGTCTGAGTCCGTATCAGAAGGACATCCTGATAAAATCGCCGACCAAATCTCCGATGCGGTGCTGGATGCGATCCTCGAACAGGATCCTAAAGCACGCGTGGCCTGCGAAACTTACGTTAAAACCGGTATGGTTCTGGTTGGCGGTGAAATCACCACCAGCGCCTGGGTCGATATCGAAGAGATCACCCGTAACACCGTACGTGAAATCGGCTATGTTCATTCCGATATGGGCTTTGATGCCAACTCCTGCGCAGTATTAAGCGCGATTGGTAAACAGTCTCAGGATATCAACCAGGGCGTCGACCGCAGCGATCCGCTGGAGCAAGGCGCCGGTGACCAGGGTCTGATGTTCGGTTACGCCACCAATGAAACCGACGTGCTGATGCCTGCGCCGGTGACCTATGCGCACCGTCTGGTGCAGCGTCAGGCTGAAGTGCGTAAAAACGGCACCCTGCCGTGGCTGCGTCCGGATGCTAAGAGCCAGGTCACTTTCCAGTATGACGACGGCAAAATCGTGGGCATCGATGCGGTGGTGCTTTCGACTCAGCACGCCGAATCCATCAGCCAGAAAGATCTGCAGGAAGCGGTGATGGAAGAGATCATCAAGCCGGTTCTGCCTGCAGAATGGCTGAGCGCCTCGACCAAATATCACATCAACCCGACTGGCCGTTTTGTTATCGGTGGCCCGATGGGCGATTGCGGCCTGACCGGTCGTAAAATCATCGTTGATACCTACGGCGGCATGGCACGTCACGGCGGCGGCGCGTTCTCAGGCAAAGACCCGTCAAAAGTGGACCGTTCAGCAGCCTACGCAGCCCGTTACGTCGCGAAGAACATCGTGGCGGCCGGTCTGGCAGATCGTTGTGAAATCCAGGTCTCTTACGCGATTGGCGTGGCGGAACCTACTTCCATCATGGTTGAAACCTTCGGCACTGAGAAAGTTTCAACTGAGCAGCTGACGCTGCTGGTGCGTGAGTTCTTCGATCTGCGTCCGTATGGTCTGATTCAGATGCTCGACCTGCTGCACCCAATCTACAAAGAGACCGCTGCTTACGGTCACTTTGGTCGCGAACATTTCCCATGGGAAAAAACCGACAAAGCGGCACAGCTGCGCGAAGCCGCTGGCCTCTGATTTAAGCCGGAATGATCAAAACCCTGCCGCCGTGGCAGGGTTTTTTTATGCCTGATGCCGTTCAGTCAGCCTCAAATCCACTGTTACGCGCCCTGCCTGCAGCAAATTTTCTGATCTCAGCTACACTTCTTTTCGCCTTTTCTGACAACAAAATGTTAACGATTACAATTTGAAACGCTTTGTTTATCTGCTATTTAGGATTTACTCTACGTAGTTATTCTGCTGAAAATGCGTTATTTTCAGCGTCGTCTGATAGCCAATAAATAGAGCCTTGTCAGAAACTTAATGAGTGCTATACCTCACTGGTTAATTAACCTTTCCGGGCAAAAAATGCTGAATTTCAGGGTTTCAGCGTGTGTAAACGATTACACTGATGTGATCGGACTCACTTTTTTCGCGCAAAGAGTTTTTTAACATTGATAAAAACAATGATGGATAAACCTGGAGGCTAAAATGCCTGGCAATACACACAAGAGCAGAACATCAAATAAGGCGATGACCTTATTTGTCTGCTTTCTGGCGGCCCTTGCGGGTCTGCTGTTCGGTCTGGATATCGGCGTGATTGCCGGTGCACTGCCGTTTATCGCAAAAGACTTTAACGTTACCGCCCATCAGCAGGAGTGGATCGTCAGTTCCATGATGTTTGGTGCCGCGGTGGGTGCTATCGGCAGCGGCTGGATGTCCTCCCGCCTGGGCCGTAAAAAAAGCCTGATGGCCGGTGCGATTCTGTTCGTGATTGGTTCACTCTGGTCGGCAATGTCACCTAACCCGGAAATGCTGATCAGCGCCCGCGTCCTGCTGGGTCTGGCTGTCGGTATCGCGTCTTACACCGCCCCGCTTTACCTTTCTGAAATTGCACCAGAAAAAATTCGCGGCAGTATGATTTCGCTTTATCAGCTGATGATCACTATCGGTATCCTGGGCGCTTACCTGTCCGATACCGCATTCAGCTTTACCGGCAACTGGCGCTGGATGCTGGGCATCATCACCATTCCTGCTCTGCTGCTGCTGGTTGGCGTCTTCTTCCTGCCAAACAGCCCACGCTGGCTGGCGGCGAAAGGCAATTTCCGCGATGCGCAACGGGTGCTGGATCGTCTGCGTGACACCAGCGAACAGGCGAAGCGTGAACTGGACGAGATTCGTGAAAGCCTGAAGATTAAGCAGTCTGGCTGGGGTCTGTTTACCAGCAGCAGCCACTTCCGTCGTGCGGTCTACCTCGGCATTCTGTTGCAGGTCATGCAGCAGTTTACCGGCATGAACGTCATCATGTATTACGCACCGAAAATCTTCGAAATCGCCGGCTTTACCAATACCACTGAGCAGATGTGGGGCACGGTAATTGTTGGTCTGATCAACGTACTGGCAACCTTTATCGCTATCGGTCTGGTCGATCGCTGGGGTCGTAAACCAACCCTGATCCTCGGCTTTATGGTGATGGCAGCCGGTATGGGCGTGCTGGGTACCATGTTGCATTTCGGCATCCATTCACCGGGCGCGCAGTACTTCGCCGTGGGTATGCTGCTGATGTTTATCATTGGTTTTGCGATGTCAGCCGGTCCGCTGATTTGGGTGCTGTGTTCCGAAATTCAGCCGCTGAAAGGCCGCGACTTCGGTATCACCGTTTCCACCACCACCAACTGGATCGCTAACATGATTGTCGGTGCGACCTTCCTGACAATGCTGAACACGCTGGGCAACGCCAATACCTTCTGGGTCTACGCGCTGCTGAACCTGTTCTTCATTCTGCTAACGGTGATGCTGATTCCTGAGACCAAAAACGTCTCGCTGGAGCACATCGAACGTAACCTGATGGCCGGTAAAAAACTGCGCGACATCGGTTCACAGAATTAATCATCAAGCGTAAAAAAAACGGCGGGGTTTCTCTGGAAACCCCGCCGTTTTTATTTTATCCCTCGCCTCACGCTAGATCCGCGATGGTGCTACCGGTAGCCGTATACAGCAGAGCGCCAGCGCCATAATGAAAATGGTGGCGGTCTGGTTATAGGGCAGCACCGAATCGGTCAGTCCGGCGACAAACAGCGCCAGCAGCGGCAGCGCCACCCCACGCAGATCGCAGCGCTTCATTCCCCCCGCCAGTGCCACCAGATACAGCAACGCCAGCGACGCGGTCCCGAGCCATCCCTGCAAGGTGGTAACTTCCAGGAACTCGTTGTGCATGTTGTATTTAACGTTGGTGTAGCCTTCAAGGTTATTCGGGTAGTGCGCGGTAATAAACTGACGCGCCTGAGTAGTCCGCTCATCCGGGGTCGCAAAACCGGAATGATGCTGAATAAAGTTAACTGCCCCGCCCCAGATCGCGACCCGCGCGCCCAGCGACGTTGAACTATTGGAACCGTAGTTCTCAATATCCTGCACCCCTTCCACCCAGCGATTGCTGGTCATCAGCACCAGAACAGCCAGCAAACCCACCACCAGCACGCTGATGCGCCAGTTTTTCAGCATCGACAGACGATAGGTCTGTAACAGGAACAGCAGGCCAACCGCCACCAGGGCGATAATGGTGACCCGGGTGCCGCACAGATAGAGCAACGCAAAGGTGACGAGTAAGGCGGCCACGTCAGCAATCTTCCAGTAAGCCTGGGTCTCAAAGCCACTCAGCCAGAGCCAGGCGCAGTAGATAAACAGAATCATGTAGGAGGACATTGACGCCGCTTCGGTGGTGAGCTTAATCCGCACGTTGGCGGTATAGAGATGCTCATGAATGCCGAAGCCCAGGGAGATCAGCAATCCCAGCAGGATCAAAACTTTCCCTGCCCGCAGCGTATTGAGCGACACCTGCTGGCCGTAAATCGCCAGGCTCAACAGGACAAATGCGCCAAGCAGCAGGCGCTTAGCGCCCAGCAGATAGTTGCTGATGTTGGTGATACTGTCGCCCGAAGGGGCTGTCTCAATCGCTTTGACCTGAATCGCCCAGACCAGGCGAATCAGTGAAAAGATAATCAGCACGATAAACAGGGCGATAAAAAAGCGGTTTGGCTGAAAAGCGATTTTCCGGCGCACCAGGCCATAGGCTATCGACGCCACGGACAGGTAAGAGACAATGTAGAAGATTTTTTGTGGCAGGCCGGTGACGAACATATTCAGCGCAAGCGCCAGGCAAAGCGCGATGACAGAAAAATTCACCGCTAAGGACAATCCATTGAGTTCGGTCTTATTCGTCATGCTTAACCTCTGAGAGGCGGTTAAGCACGTCCTTCAGATGCTTCATATAATTCTCCTCATAAAAACCGGTAATGCTCTGTTTAATAAGCTGGTGATCGGGAAAGTGAACCTCCCCGCTCAGGGCACTGAGAATGGCAGCCAGCGCTACGCTGTCATTTTTTTGGTACAGTTGACCGTTGATGCCTGGCTTAATGATTTCCGCCGGTCCACTGACGCAGTCAGAGGAGACGCAGTAAACGCCGCGTGACATCGCTTCCAGCAGGATCAGCGGGAAGCCTTCAAAGTTGGAGGTCATCACCAGGCAGGTGACCTGTTTAATCTCGCGGATCACGTAATCCCAGGCATTCTCCTGCCAGCCATGCCAGGTGATGCGATCCTGAATTCCCCGCTGCGCCACATACGCCTGGCAACGCGCCAGATCCTCTCCGTCGCCGACAATCTCCAGCGTCCACGGCACTTCAAGCAGGCTGAGCGCATCAAACAGATCTTTAAGCTGCTTCTGACGCTCGAAATGGACCCGGCCGATATATAAAAATTTCAGTTCCGCCGGCCTGCCGATCACGCTGTCGTTGCGTTTTACCGGGTTATAAATCACGTCAATATCCGCCGCGCTGGCACCCAGCTCGACCAGCTGCTGCCGGATCTGCTGACTGATGGCAAAATGGTGATCGGCGCGCAACAGATAGTGAGGACGATAACGCTCACGCGGCGGCAGGTGCATCCAGCTCGACAGCACGATTTTGCGGCCGGAGAGCGTAATCGCCCGGCGCGTCATCAGGCAGGGAATGGTGTTTAAGGTAATGACGTGATCGGGCTGGTAGCGACGAAAAAAAGCCGCCATTCGCAGCGTATGAATGAAGCTCTTTATTTTTTTATTACGCAGGGTGCAGATGCTTTCCTGTAACACCGCATTGGCGGTCCAGGCGCGTGAATGACTTTCTTCGCCGCTGTTGATGATAAACAGCCCGGCTTCGCATTCCGCGTCGGCATTCAGTGCCGTAATCAGCTGACCGGTCACGTTCTCCATCCCACCGCGTCCCGCCATCAAATCAGTGACCAGCACAATCCGTTGTTTCTTTAGGTTATTATTATCTTTCATCGCTTTATCCGTGCCCTGTGCCTTTCACCTGACCTCCATCCACCCTGCGGCGAATTTTAACCATAGGATATTCTAAAAAAGAGCATAACAATATTTAAACCAAAATTATCACCTGACAGCCGATGCGGGCGGTAGCGCCGGTTTCAGCCCGGCCGTCGCGGTGCGCACAGGCCTGACGAAGCAGCATCCGTCTACCGGCCGCCGGCGCATAAACGGCATCGGTAAGCGGCGATCTGTTCTGCCCGGTTGAGTTCCCGCGTGACGCCGATTATTCTGAGCGCCATGAAAACACCTCGTCTCCCCATAGCTCTGCAACAGGCCGTGATGCGCGCGCTGCGTCAGGCGCTGGAGCGCGCCAATCTGGCACTGAAAACGAACTATCCTGAACCGACGTTGCTCTATCAGCAGCGCGGCACCGCTGCGGGCACCGCCTGGCTGGAGCCGTGGGAAATCCGCCTTAATCCGATCCTGCTGCTGGAAAACCAGCAGGCGTTCATTGAGGAGGTGATTCCGCACGAACTGGCGCATCTGCTGGTGTGGAAGAAATTCGGTCGCGTGGCGCCGCATGGCAAAGAGTGGAAGTGGATGATGGAGCAGGTGCTGGGCGTACCGGCGCGACGTACCCATCAGTTCGAGGTGCAGTCCGTTCGTAGCCGCACCTTTGCTTATCGCTGCCAGTGCCAGCAGCATCAGCTCACGGTACGCCGTCACAATCGGATACTGCGCGGCGAGAGCGAATATCGCTGCGTTCACTGCGGCAGCCTGCTGAAAGCCGGTGAGTTTGTGCCCGCCTGAGCCGATTTCCCATTCCGCGTTATTCCGCATTCTGTTACCCTGCCGCCCTTTTTAGAGCACTGAGTAGAAATCTGGAATATGTCTCGCATAATTAGTCTGGCCGTTGCGCTGTTATGGGTTCCTTTTGCGGCTGACGCCCTGAACCTGAATAATTACCATCAAAACAATTTCCAGCAGGCCAAAGCCTTTGCCGCTGAAATCAACGCCGATGCGCCGGGATCCTTTTACTGCGGCTGTAAAATTAACTGGCAGGGAAAAAAAGGCGTGCCGGACCTGAACAGCTGTGGCTATCAGGCGCGTAAAAACGCCAATCGTGCGGCGCGCATTGAGTGGGAACACGTTATGCCGGCGTGGGAATTTGGTCATCAGCGTCAATGCTGGCAAAACGGCGGCCGTAAAAATTGCAGTAAAGATCCGGACTATCGTCGCATCGAAACCGATCTGCACAACCTGCAACCGGCTATCGGCGAAGTGAATGGCGACCGCGGTAACTTCGCCTACAGTCAATGGAACGGCAGTGAAAAGCAGTATGGTCAGTGTGAGATGAAGGTGGATTTTAAACTTAAGCAGGCAGAGCCACCGGCGCGCGCACGCGGCGCCATTGCCCGCACCTACTTCTATATGCGTGACCAGTATCATCTGCGAATTTCGCGCCAGCAAACCCAGCTGTTTACCGCCTGGGATAAGCTCTATCCGGTGACGAAATGGGAGTGTGAACGTGACCAGCGTATCGCGCGGGTACAGGGCAATCACAATCCTTATGTGCAGCAGGCTTGCCAGCGCTAAAAAGCCTGCCCTAAACTAGCTCTTTTCCCGATGACGCCGTGTCATTCCACACGGCGCTTAGTTCCAGGAACCTTATGCGCATACCTCGCATCTATCACGCCGGGCCGTTGAGCGTTGGCAGTGACATTACGCTGGATGAAGATGCATCCAATCATGTCGGCCGGGTGCTTCGCATGTCGCCGGGACAGCATCTGGAACTCTTTGATGGCACTAATCTGACTTTTGCAGCAGAGATCACGCATGTTGATAAAAAGCGTGTAAAAGTATCGGTCACAGAGAGCCAGCCGGACGATCGCGAGTCGCCGTTGCACCTGCATTTGGGTCAGGTGATGTCGCGCGGTGAAAAAATGGAGTTCACTATCCAGAAATCAATTGAGCTGGGAGTGAACGTCATTACGCCGCTATTTTCCGAGCGCTGTGGCGTGAAGCTGGACGCTGAACGCCTGGCTAAAAAAATTCAGCAGTGGCAGAAGATTGCTATTGCCGCCTGCGAGCAGTGCGGCCGTAATCGCGTGCCGGAAATCCGTCCGGCGATGACGCTGGAAGCCTGGTGCGCTGAAGCGGAGAGCGGATTGAAGCTTAATCTGCATCCGCGCGCCAGCCACAGTATCAATACGCTGCCGCAGCCGGTTGAACGGGTGCGGTTGCTGATTGGTCCTGAAGGCGGGCTTTCCGCTGACGAAATCGCTATGACGGCGCAGCACGAATTTACTGACATCCTGCTTGGCCCACGGGTTTTGCGTACCGAAACCACCGCGCTGACCGCCATTACGGCACTTCAGGTGAGGTTTGGCGACCTGGGTTAAGCGATACTGCCAGCGGGCAGTCACAGACGCCAGTTCTCTGACGTGCTGATTGAACGGCCCACTGCTGACCGAACGAGACGAGACGGTAACCGCCGCCTCCCTGAGGAGATAATAATGATTAAACTTGGCATCGTGATGGACCCCATTTCGTCCATCAATATTAAAAAAGACACCAGCTTCGCCATGTTGCTGGAAGCACAGCGCCGTGGTTATGAAATTCACTACATGGAGATGCGCGATCTCTCCCTGCGCGGTGGTGTGGCGTTTGCCCGCACCCGTCTGTTAAGCGTTGAGCAGAATCCGGATAGCTGGTATCAGTTTGGCAGCGAGCAGGAGATCCCCCTCGCCGACCTGAACGTAGTACTGATGCGTAAAGATCCGCCATTCGATACCGAATTCATCTACGCGACCTACATTCTGGAGCGCGCAGAAGAGCTGGGCACGCTGATCGTGAACAAACCGCAGAGCCTGCGCGACTGTAACGAAAAGCTTTATACCGCCTGGTTTGCAGAGTTCACGCCGGACACGCTGGTGACCCGCAGCAAAGAGAAACTGCGTGCCTTCTGGCAGGAGCATGGCGACATCATCATGAAGCCGCTGGACGGCATGGGTGGCGCCTCTATTTTCCGCGTGAAGAAAGACGATCCGAACTTTGGCGTCATCACCGAAACCCTGACCGAGCATGAAAGCCTGTTTTGCATGGCGCAGAACTATATTCCGGCGATCAAAGAAGGCGACAAACGCGTGCTGGTGGTGGATGGCGAACCGGTGCCTTACTGCCTGGCCCGTATTCCGCAGGGCGGTGAAACCCGGGGTAACCTGGCAGCAGGTGGCCGCGGTGAAGCCCGTCCGCTGAGTGAGAGTGACTGGGAAATCGCCCGTCGCGTCGGCCCGACCCTGAAAGCAAAAGGGCTGATTTTTGTCGGACTGGACATCATCGGTGATAAACTGACAGAAGTTAACGTGACCAGCCCGACCTGCGTGCGTGAAATTGAGGCAGCCTTCCCCATCTCCATCACCGGCATGTTGATGGATGCCATTGAGAAGCGCCTGGGCTGAGCATGACGCCGGGGCCATGCTCCGAGATCAACCCAATACCGGTGCGGCCGTCGCGTGCCGGTTATTTTTTTGGTACATCGTGTGAGAATGAATTTACAGCATCACTTTTTGATTGCCATGCCTTCACTGCAGGACCCTTTCTTCAAACGTTCCGTGGTCTATCTCTGCGAACATAACGAAGAAGGCGCAATGGGTCTGATCATCAACAAACCGATGGAAAATCTGACGGTTGAAGGCATTCTGAAGAAGCTCAAAATCTCTGCCGAGGATCGCGATCCAACGATCAAACTGGATAAGCCGGTATTTACCGGTGGCCCGCTGGCGGAAGATCGCGGCTTTATACTGCATTCGGCTCAACGCACGTTTACCTCCAGCATCCGTATTTCAGACAATACGGTGATCACTACCTCCCGCGACGTACTGGAGTCGATTGGCACCGCCTCTCAGCCGAGCAACGTGCTGGTGGCGCTGGGTTACTGCGCCTGGGAAAAAGATCAGCTGGAGAATGAGCTGATGGAAAATGCCTGGCTGACCACGCCGGCCAACAGCAACATTCTTTTCCAGACGCCGATTTCAGAGCGCTGGCGCGAAGCGGCGCGCAGTATTGGCGTCGATATTCACAACATGGCCAGTGACGCCGGACACGCCTGATGTCAACACAAACTCTATTAGGTTTCGACTTCGGCACCAAAAGTATTGGTGTCGCGGTAGGTCAGCAACTGACCGGTACCGCTCGTCCGCTGACGGCCCTCAAAGCGCAGGACGGCGTGCCGGACTGGCTGCAAATCGAAAAGCTGCTGAAAGAGTGGCAACCCGATTTTGTGGTAGTGGGTTTACCGCTGAATATGGATGGCACCGAGCAGCCGCTGACTGCCAGGGCACGCAAATTCGCTAACCGGTTGCACGGCCGCTTCGGTATCCAGGTCGAGCTGCAGGATGAGCGTCTCAGCACGGTCGAAGCGCGGGCCGGACTGTTCGAACGCGGCGGCTATCGCGCGTTAAACAAAGGTTCGGTCGACTCACAATCTGCCGCCATCATTCTGCAGGACTGGTTCGAGAATCATTACTGAAGCCACCCTTCTGCCTGGCGGGCCAGCCGGCTCTGCTCAAAGGTCTGCATACCGGCCTGTGCGCCGGTCTGCAACAGCGCCGGGATCTGGTGCATCTTGCCTTCACGGATCAGGTTAGCGATGGCGGGCGTCGCCACCAGCACCTCAAACAGGCCGATGCGTTTCTCATCGGTCGACGGCACCAGCCGCTGGGCAATCACCGCTTTCAGGCTGCCCGCCAGCTGGCTGCGCACCAGCGGTTTCTCTTCTGCCGGAAACACATCGACCAGCCGATCGACCGCCTGTGCCGCGCCGCGGGTGTGCAGCGTCGCCAGCACCAGATGACCGGTTTCTGCCGCGGTTAGCGCCTGACGGATGGTTTCGCTGTCGCGCAGTTCGCCCAGCAGAATCACATCCGGATCTTCCCGCAGCGCTGCTTTGACCCCGAGGCTGAAAGAGCTACAGTGCAGCCCTATTTCGCGCTGCTGAATCAGTGACTGCTGGCTGTGATGGATAAACTCAATCGGATCTTCCAGCGTAATAATATGGCGCGCCTGCTGGCGGTTCAGCGCATCCACCAGCGCCGCCAGCGTGGTTGATTTGCCGCTGCCGGTCGCACCGGTGATCAGGATCAACCCATCGCGCTGCTCCAGCAACGCCGGCACTATCGGCGGCAGCCGCAGGCTTTCCAGCGTCGGGCACTGCGCGGCAATGATGCGTAGCGCCAGTGACAGGCCGTTACGCTGCATAAACAGGCTGGCACGAATTCGCTGCCCGTTTGACAGCGTCAGGGCAAAATCGAGCTGCCGGTCGCGTTCCAGCTGCTGGCGCTGCGGGTCATCGAGCCGGTGGTCAATAAACTGCGCCATCCACGCGGCCGACAGTCTGGCCTGCTGCGGCATCGTCTCCAGCTTTCCCTGACGTCGCCAGTAGGGCAAATGTCCGCTGCAAAGGTGCAGATCGGCGGCATTATGCTTTACACTAAGCTCCACCATTTCATCCAGATTCATAATTTCTCCTGACTATGACCTCAATCCAGCACAACCTACAGCAAGTGCGGCAGCGAATCGCCGCCGCCGCCGCGCGTTGCGGCCGCGCACCAGAAGAAATTACGCTGCTTGCAGTCAGTAAAACCAAACCTGCGAGCGCAGTCGAAGAAGCTGCCGCTGCCGGTCAGATCGCCTTTGGCGAAAATTACGTTCAGGAAGGGGTTGAAAAGGTTCAGGCACTGACCGCACATCCTCAGCTGGAGTGGCACTTCATCGGCCCGCTGCAGTCGAACAAGAGTCGTCTGGTCGCGGAAAACTTTGCCTGGTGTCACACCATTGACCGTCAGCGCATTGCACAGCGGCTCAACGATCAGCGTCCGGTGACGCTGCCGCCGCTTAATGTGTTAATTCAGGTAAATATCAGTGACGAGAACAGCAAATCTGGCATCATGCTGGATGCCGTTTCCGGGCTGGCACAGCAAATCGCTGCGCTGCCGCAGTTGCGCCTGCGCGGACTAATGGCGATACCGGCAGCGGAAAGTGACTATGACCGGCAACTGGCGGTGTGCCAGCAGATGGCTGAGGCCTTCCGGCAGTTGCAGCAGGACTATCCGGCTATCGACACGCTCTCGCTGGGAATGAGCGATGACATGGAGGCGGCAATCGCCGCAGGCAGTACGATGGTGCGCATCGGCACCGCCATTTTTGGCGCACGCGATTATGCGCGCAATTCACAACAATAATAGAGGAACTTCATGTTAACAATGACGTTTTTAGTAAAAACGCTGATCGATCTCTACGTCATGGTGCTGCTGTTACGCATCTGGATGCAGTGGTCCCGCTGCGATTTTTATAACCCGCTGGCACAGTTCGTGGTGAAAGTGACACAGCCGATCGTCAAGCCGCTGCGTCGCGTGCTGCCGGCGCTGGGTCCGATCGATACCGCCTCGCTGCTGCTGGCGTTTGTCCTGACGACGCTGAAATATCCGATTCTGTTGCTTATTCAGGTCGGGGTGTTCTCGGTCGATCCGACCAACCTGCTGGTCGGCTTGTTGTCGCTGGTTAAATCCGCCGGCTATCTGGTGTTCTGGGTCATCATTATCCGTTCACTGATGAGCTGGATCAGTCAGGGTCGCGGCCCGATTGATTATGTGCTGATCCAGCTGACCGAACCACTGATGGCACCGATTCGCCGCGTGCTGCCGGCGATGGGCGGCATCGATTTCTCCGCCATGATCGTCATCCTGGTACTGTATGCCCTGAATTTCCTCGGCATGGACCTGTTCCCGGGTCTCTGGTATCTGCTGTAAATGAACCAAACTGGAACTGTTATGCAAAAAGTTGTGCTCGCAACCGGCAATCCCGGCAAAGTGCGTGAACTGGCGGATCTGCTCTCCGCCTTCGGCCTGGATATCGTCGCCCAGACCGAGCTCGGGGTGGAATCGGCTGAAGAAACCGGCCTGACTTTTATTGAGAATGCCCTTCTCAAAGCACGTCACGCGGCGCAGATCACCGGTTTACCGGCGATCGCTGATGATTCCGGCCTGGCGGTGGATGCGCTGGGCGGCGCGCCGGGAATCTACTCTGCGCGTTACGCCGGTGAAGAGGCCAGCGATCAGCAGAACCTGGAGAAGCTGCTGCAGGCGCTGGAAAACGTGCCAGACGGCCAGCGTCAGGCGCAGTTCCACTGCGTGCTGGTCTATCTGCGTCACGCCGACGATCCGACGCCGCTGGTGTTCCACGGCAGCTGGCAGGGTGAGATCACCCGTGCGGCGGCCGGCGCAGGTGGCTTTGGTTATGACCCGATTTTCTACGTTCCGGCGCTGGGTAAAACCGCAGCCGAACTGAGCAAAGCGGAAAAAGGTGAAGTTTCTCACCGGGGTAAAGCATTGACGCTGTTGCTGGAAGCGATGCGTAATGCCTAATCTGCCGCCGTTAAGTCTGTATATCCACATTCCGTGGTGCGTACAGAAATGTCCCTACTGTGATTTTAACTCCCACGCGCTGAAAGATGAGGTGCCGCACGTTGAGTATGTGCAGCACCTGCTGCGCGATCTGGAGCAGGATTTACCGCTGATCGCTGACCGTGAAGTACGCACCATTTTCATCGGCGGCGGGACGCCCAGCCTGCTGAGCGGCAGTGCGATGCAGCTGCTGATGGATGGCGTACGTTCGCGTCTGGCGCTGGCACCAGACGCGGAAGTCACCATGGAGGCCAATCCCGGCACCGTTGAAGCCGATCGCTTCAGCGCCTATCAGCGGGCCGGCATCAACCGGATCTCAATTGGCGTGCAGAGTTTCAGCCCGCAAAAACTGCAGCGGCTGGGGCGTATTCACGGTCCGGACGAGGCGAAGCGTGCCGCTAAGCTGGCGCAGGGATTAGCCTTACGCAGCTTTAACCTCGACCTGATGCACGGCCTGCCCGATCAGTCGCTGGACGAAGCGCTCGACGATCTGCGTCAGGCGATCGCGCTTAATCCGCCGCATCTCTCCTGGTATCAGCTGACCATCGAACCCAACACACTGTTTGGTTCACGGCCGCCGGTACTGCCGGATGATGATGCGCTGTGGGATATTTATGAGCAGGGTCACCAACTGCTGAGCGCCGCCGGTTATCAGCAGTATGAAACCTCCGCCTACGCCAAACCGGGTTACCGCTGTGAACATAACCTCAACTACTGGCGCTTCGGGGACTATCTCGGCATTGGTTGCGGTGCGCACGGCAAGCTGACTCAGCCCGACGGCCGCATCGTCCGCACGGTGAAGACCCGTCATCCGCGTGGCTTTATGCAGGGCAATTATCGCGAGAAACAGTACGACGTCGCCGATATCGACAAGCCGTTCGAATACTTCATGAACCGCTTCCGGCTGCTGGAAGCCGCGCCGCGCAGTCAATTTGTCAGTTATACCGGTTTAGCGGAACAGGTGATTCGTCCGCAGATGGATGCGGCAATTGCGGCAGGTTATGTGGTGGAAACCGCTGATCAGTGGCAGATCAGTGAGAAAGGGAAATTGTTCCTGAATTCGCTGTTAGAGCTGTTTTTGCCAGAAGAGTAACAACTGTGCCTCAGTCCGCGGGCTGAGGCACAGGTTTATTTATTCAGACCGGCAACCAAACCTTTACGCTGATCTTCTAACGAAATGACGCGGTTACAGACTTCGTGACCAAAGTTCTGGAAATCCTGCTCCTGCTTGCTCCATTCCGCCTGAATAGACTGCTGTAAACCACCCAGATTACCCATGATGGCCTGCAACGGATTACTGCCGCCGCTGGCCTGCTGACTGCCCATCTCGTTCAGACTGTCCTGCATCACGCCACCGAGCGTTGACTGCACCAGCTGTTCGCCATCGGCACGCACTTTGTCGATCGCCTGATGATGGAAGGCCAGGCCATCCGGCCGGTGTTCGATGATGCGGTTCATCTGCTGTTTCAGCTGGCCGTTCAGGGTGGTCAGGCGATTACGCACATTACTGTTCTCGCCCAGCTTCTCAACAATCACCCGATCCAGCGCTGCACGCCCTTTTTCCAGCCGCGAAGTCGCCCCGCTGTCAATCCACGGCAGATCGCGCCGCAATGCGCTCTGGTAGTCGATCGCTTTCTGACGATCGGCGGTATCCAGTGACACTTTCTGGCCGTTGAACTGCACGTCGCCCTGTGGGCTGATTTGCAGATTGCCGTTGGTCCCGACCACCTGCACGCTTTGCGGCGTGATCACCACATCATCCTGTGGCTTAACGCTGCATTCATAGGCAGCCTGGGCCTGAGTCGCTGCCACCAGCAGCACAGCAAGAAGCGCTTTACGCATCATTGAATCTCCCTCACCTTCTGTCTGAACCGGATCCTGAAGGGCCGGGCGGCCTCGCCGTGATAGATCATCTCTCCATCACGCGTCAGCCTGCCCGGCGTCGTGTTACTTAGTCCCACCAGACATCAAACAGTTCAGTCACCTGCACGTCCTGCAGCTTGCGCTCTTCCAGCCATTTACGCACCAGTTCGCGATGCTCATCGGTGCATTTGCCGGTTTTCTGCAGGCAGATCAGACCTTCCCACACCAGATAACCGCTGCCATCAAAGGCCAGACCGTTAGGATCGATCGCTTCATCAATGAACTGATTCAGCGTCTCATCGATCTCGCTTTCGCTGGTACCTTCCGGGAAACGCCAGGCGACGGAGAAACCCAGTTCCTGAAACTCATCAATGTGCAGTTTTTTACGTAAACGGCGGCTGCGTTGTGTGGCCATTATTTCACCCTCTCAAACATTAAATCCCATACGCCATGGCCTAAACGCTGCCCGCGCTGCTCAAACTTGGTCAGTGGACGCGTCTCGGGACGCGGCACGTAATTCTGCTGTTCTGACTGATTGCGGAAACCATCAATGCTGTTCATCACTTCAAGCATATGTTCCGCGTAGGCTTCCCAGTCGGTTGCCATGTGGAATACGCCGCCCAGCTTCAGCTTGCGCATCACCAGCTCGGCAAACGGGACCTGCACGATACGGCGTTTGTTGTGACGGGCTTTATGCCACGGATCCGGGAAGAACAGCTGGACCATACGCAGCGAGTTGTCCGGGATCATTTTCTCCAGCACTTCCACCGCGTCGTGACACATCACGCGCAGGTTGTCGACGCCCGCTTCTTTCGCAGAAGCCAGACAGGCACCGACGCCCGGCAGGTGTACTTCAATGCCGAGGAAATTCTGCTGTGGCGTATTTTGCGCCATGGTGACCAGCGAGGCGCCCATGCCAAAGCCGATTTCCAGCGTGACCGGCGCGTCACGGCCAAACAGCTGGGGCAGATCGATCGGCTCCGGCTGATATTCCACCCCCATCTCCGGCCAGTATGTGTCAACGGCCTGCTGCTGCCCTTTGGTTAAGCGGCCCTGCCGGCGTACAAAACTGCGGATCCGGCGCAATGGCCGCCCGTTCTCATCAAATTCTGGGGTGATGACGTCATTAATCATGTCGAAGCCTGCTGGTTAGCCTGTTCTGGGAAACGGGCATTATGCAAAGTTCATAAGCAGAAGCAAGCCTTTGCAATCTTCCGGTTTACACCCAGGTGCGCATGTGCTGGAATTCCTGCCTGAGTGTAGAGTAAACACGGAAAATTTCCTTCTTATGATGCAAGCGCCGCAGTTCGCGCAACAAGTGCTGGATTGGTATCAGCGCTTTGGCCGCAAAACCCTGCCCTGGCAGCTGGAAAAGACGCCTTATAAGGTGTGGCTGTCCGAAGTGATGTTACAGCAAACCCAGGTTGCCACGGTTATTCCCTATTTCGAACGCTTTATGGCGCGCTTCCCCACGGTTGGCGATCTGGCGGCTGCACCGCTGGATGAAGTGCTGCATTTATGGACCGGCCTCGGCTATTACGCCAGGGCGCGTAATCTACATAAGGCGGCAAAGCAGATTGTTGAGGTCCATCAGGGCGAGTTCCCGCGTAATTTCGATGACGTCGCCGCCCTGCCCGGCGTGGGTCGATCTACTGCTGGCGCGATCCTGTCGTTATCGCTGGGTCAGCACTTCCCGATTCTCGACGGCAATGTGAAACGCGTGCTGGCGCGGTGTTACGCCGTCGGCGGCTGGCCGGGTAAAAAAGAGGTAGAGAAACGCTTATGGCAGATCAGCGAAACCGTCACCCCCGCCGAGGGCGTCAGCCAGTTTAATCAGGCGATGATGGATTTGGGGGCGATCGTCTGTACCCGCTCGAAACCGAAATGCGATATCTGTCCGCTGAACAGCGGCTGCGAAGCCTATGCTCATAACAGCTGGGCCAGCTATCCCGGTAAAAAACCGAAGCAGGTGTTACCGGAGCGCAGCGGCTGGTTTTTGATGATGCAGCATGGTGAGCAGGTCTGGCTGGAACAGCGTCCGCCGGTCGGATTGTGGGGCGGCCTGTTCTGCTTTCCGCAGTTTACCAGTGAAGAGGCGCTGACTGACTGGCTGGCAGCACGCGGTATCCACGCCAGACCGCAGCAGCTCACCGCCTTTCGTCATACCTTCAGCCATTTCCATCTGGACATTGTGCCTATGTGGCTGGCGTGGCCTTCTGTCGGGGCGGCGATGGATGAAGCGGGCGGTCTCTGGTATAACTTAGCGCTGCCACCATCTGTGGGATTAGCCGCGCCCGTTGAGCGCCTGTTACACGAATTGCGCCATCCCCAACAACTGGCTTTAGACAGTTGTGAGATCAATGAGGAAGAATAATGAGCCGCACTATTTTTTGTACTTTTTTACAACGCGACGCGGAAGGGCAGGATTTCCAGCTCTATCCTGGTGACCTGGGTAAGCGTATTTACAACGAGATTTCGAAAGAAGCCTGGCAGAAGTGGATGGCGAAACAGACCATGCTGATCAATGAGAAAAAGCTCAACATGATGAATCCGGAAGATCGCAAGGTGCTGGAAAAGGAGATGATCAATTTCCTGTTTGAAGGCAAAGAAGTTCATATCGAAGGCTATACACCGCCAGAAGCGTAAACAGTTTGGGCCTCAGCGTTGAGGCTCTTTATCCAGGTCAGGCATGCATTCCCAATGAATAAAAAATTGATCGCCCTGCTGGTGATGGCACCACTTTTGGTTTCCTGCTCCGGACAAAAAAAACAGCAGTTTCATGAAGATTGGGTAAAAGACACCAACGGTTTCGATATTCTGATGGGTCAGTTTGCCCACAACATTGAGAATATCTGGGGTATTAATGAGGTCCTGATCGCCGGACCGAAAGACTACGTCAAATATAGCGACAACTATTACACCCGCAGCCACATCAACTTCGAAAGCGGTAAGCTGACGATTGAGACCATCGCGGGCACCGATCCGATGGCCAGCCTGCGCCAGGCGATTGTGACCACCCTTTTGATTGGCGAAGATCCGGGCAACGTCGATCTCTATTCCGACGCCAATGACATTGTGATCAGTAAAGAGCCGCTGCTTTACGGTCAGGTGCTCGACAATACCGGTCAGCCGATCCGCTGGCAGGGTCGTGCCGAAGCCTTTGCTGATTATCTGATCCAGAATAAATTGCAGCGCCGCACCTCGGGTCTGCATGTGATCTACTCGGTCTCGATTCCGATGGTGCCTAACCATCTGGATAAACGTGCGCACAAATATCTGCCGATGGTGCGCAAAGCGTCGGAACAGTATGGCGTCGACGCCTCGCTGATTCTGGCAATCATGCAGACCGAGTCGAGCTTTAACCCCTACGCCGTCAGCCACGCCGATGCGCTGGGTCTGATGCAGGTGGTGCAGCATACCGCCGGGGTCGATGTGTTCCGCATGAAAGGGAAATGGGGTAAACCGAGTCGCAGCTATCTGCTGGATCCGGAGAATAATATTGATGCCGGTACTGCCTATCTGTCGCTGCTGCAACGCAGTTATCTGGGCGGCATTCAGGACCCGGTATCACGCCGTTATGCGGTGATCACCGCCTACAATGGCGGCGCGGGCAGCGTGTTGCGGGTCTTCTCCAGTGATAAAGATCGCGCGTTTTCGATAATCAACAACATGTCACCGAACAAGGTTTACCAGACCCTGACCAGCCAGCATCCTTCGGCGGAGTCACGTCGCTATCTGTATAAGGTGAGCACTGCGCAGCGCAGTTATCGTGGGTTCTGATGGACTCAGCGCTAAAGCGGGGAGTGTTCGCTGCGCGAACGCGCTATGAGAAGGTTTCGTTCGCTTAGCAGCGGGTATGCACTGAGCGGGTTCCGCCCGCCGGGCGGCCAGGAGTTTCAGATCGCCCGAGCAGGCGGACGTATTAAGGGGCGGACGCCCGCCCCTTAACAATCCCGGCGTCCGGTTGTTCCTCAGCGCTGCGGACGCCTCTGGTAAACCCCTCGTCTGTAATCTCTCTGACTTGTATATGGACTGGTTTTGCCTGGTGGCTGGTGGGTTAGTTAGACCTGCTGCGGTCTGACATTGAGTTAGGTTACGCCCGCCGGGCGGTGGGGAGTTTCAGATTGCCTGAGCAGGCGGACGCGTCAAGGGGCGGCCGCCCGCCCCTTCACAATCCCGGCGTCCGGCTGCCTGCGCGCCCCGCTTCGCGGGGTTCCTTCGTCACGCTCTGTGGCCGACGGACCGGCCGGACGCGCCATCCGTGGCGCGATCCGTCCTTTCGCCGACCTCCTGTCGGCTCTCCTGGCCTCCGGTTGTTCCTCAGCGCTGCGGACGCCTCTGGTAAAATCCTCGTCTGTAATCTCTCTGACTTGTATATGGACTGGTTTTGCCTGGTGGCTGGTGGGTTAGTTAGACCTGCTGCGGTCTGACATTGAGTGAGGTTACGCCCGCCGGGCGGTGGGGAGTTTCAGGTTGCCTGAGCAGGCGGACGCGTCAAGGGGCGGCCGCCCGCCCCTTCACAATCCCGGCGTCCGGCTGCCTGCGCGCCCCGCTTCGCGCGGTTCCTTCGTCACGCCCTGCGGCCGACGGACCGGCCGGACGCGCCATCCGTGGCGCGATCCGTCCTTTCGCCGACCTCCTGTCGGCTCTCCTGGCCTCCGGTTGTTCCTCAGCGCTGCGGACGCCTCTCACAAACCCCCGCCTGTTATATCTTTTATTTTCTGGGATTAAGTGTCGTCTGCTGGCCTGAAAGCCAAAAACAATCCCGAAAATCTTCAGCGATAAGCTACTGAATCTTTTGAGAAGAGATAACAGCGAGAAGTTAGGAGGCCGTCAGAACCGCTGAGCCGATGAGGGATTTCAGGACGAGCGACAGGGAGGTCGCGAAGAGGCGGGGTCGTGCCAGGGATGGCGCGTCCCGCCGGTCCGTGAGAAATCCGGAAGAGGCGAAGGGACCGCGAAGCGGCGGTGAAGCAGGCCGGAGCCCGGGGTCAAGGGGGCGCGGCGACTGGCGGCCCCTTGTCGGTCGCCGGCAGCGGCGAATCTGAAACAGCCCGGCTTACCCGGCGAACGAAAACCTCTCATAGCCCTGCGCAGCGAACCCAGGGCCCGGCGGGCGAAAATCCATTAAGTGTCAGCTCGCTGCAAAGCGTACACCGCCGCCAGGCGAAAACCTCTCATAGCCCTGCGCAACGAACCCAGGGCCCGGCGGGCCGCTACCCGCCTCTGCCCACGCTCAGATCAGCGGCCCACCATCATATTAGCCACCAGATACTTGCGCCCCGCGGCGTCCTCCTCGGTATAAACGCCCTGCAGTTCCGGCGAGAAGCCTGGCAGTAAATTAACGCCCTCTTCCAGCGCCAGGAAGTAGCGCTGCACCGCCCCGCCCCACACTTCACCCGGCACCACGCAGAGCACGCCCGGTGGATAAGGCAATGCGCCTTCCGCAGCGACACGCCCTTCGGCTTCAGCGATCGGCACCAGTTCAACCTCGCCACGAATATACGCCTGATGTGCATCCTGAGGATTCACCGCCACCGGCGGCAGACCCGCTTCGCGGAACATCATTCGTTGCAGGCTCTTCACATCATGGCTGACATAAAGATCGTGCATCTCCTGACACAGCCGACGCAGGGTATAGCCGGCATAACGTTGAGCATTTTTGCGGTAAATCGTCGGCAGCACTTCAGCCAGCGGCGCATCCTCTTTAACGTGCTGTTCGAACTGCGCCAGCATCGCCACCAGATTGGCCATTTTCTCCGGGCTTTCGGCCGGCGTTAGCAGGAACAGAATCGAATTAAGATCGCACTTCTCCGGCACGATCCCGTTCTCACGCAGATAGTTCGCCAGAATGGTGGCGGGGATCCCGAATCCGGCATAGTCACCGCTCGCCGCATCAATGCCCGGCGTGGTCAGCAGCAGCTTGCAGGGATCAACGCGATACTGATCGCGGGCATAACCCGCAAAACCGTGCCAGTTGGCCTGCGGTTCAAAGCTGAAATAGCGCAGATCGCGGGCGATCGTCTCAGTCGGGGCCGCCTGCCAGGGTTGCCCATCGACCGTTTCCGGCACAAACGGCAGGATCATCTCACACCGCTCAAGGATCGCTTTTCGCGCCTCGATCCCCAGCGTAACACACTCATCCCACATCCGCCGTCCCGCCTCGCCCTGATGCATGCGGGCGTTGATGTCCAGCGCGGCGAACAGCGGATAGAACGGACTGGTTGAGGCGTGCAGCATAAAGGCGTTATTCAGGCGTTTATGCGGGCAAAAGCGTTGCTGACCGCGGATGTGGTTATCTTTTTTATGGATTTGCGACGTCTGCGAAAAGCCCGCCAGCTGCTTATGCACTGACTGGGTGACAAAAATGCCGGGATCGTTTTCAGTCAGCGTCAGGGTCAGCGGCGAACACCCTTCCATCAGCGGAATAAACTGCTCATAGCCGAGCCAGGCGGAATCGAACAGGATGTAATCACACAGATGCCCGATGCGATCCACCACCTGACGCGCGTTATAAACCGTGCCGTCATAGGTGCCCAGCTGGATAATCGCCAGTCGGAAAGGACGCGCTTCCGCGGCACGCTGCGGGGCCACCTTGCCAATCTGCTCGCGCAGATAAGCCTCATCGAAGCAGTGCGCGTCAATGCCGCCGATAAAGCCGAAAGGATTACGCGCGGCTTCAAGATAAACCGGCGTAGCACCCGCCTGAATCAGTGCACCGTGATGATTCGATTTGTGATTATTGCGGTCAAACAGCACCAGATCGCCGCGCGTCAGCAGCGCGTTGGTCACCACTTTATTGGCGCTGGAGGTGCCGTTAAGCACGAAGTAGGTTTTATCGGCGTTAAACACCTTTGCCGCGAACTTCTGCGCATCTTTAGCCGATCCTTCGTGAATCAGCAGGTCGCCCAGTTTGACGTCGGCATTGCACATATCAGAACGGAAAAGGTTCTCGCCATAAAAATCATAGAACTGTTTGCCCGCCGGATGCTTTTTGAAGAATGCCCCGCCCTGATGCCCCGGACAGGCAAAGGTACTGTTCTGCATATCCACATAGCGGGTCAGCGTCTCGAAAAACGGCGGCAGCAGAGCCGCTTCATACGCCTGCGCGGCGGCTTCCAATGCGATCCAGTCCTGCGGTTCACCGTTCAGTTCACCGCTGACGCCAGGCAGATGCATCACCTCTTCTTCAAACGCGTTAGCCACAAATACCGGCAGATTAAAGCCGGTGTGGCGCAACAGGGCGAGTACGCCACTGCGGGTATCTGCCAGTGAGACGACCACCGCCGCCACATCGGTAAAGTCAGTGTTATCCAGCGTCACCACGTCGCGCGCAGTGTTAAGAGTCAGATTGGGCGCCACCGCGGCGCTGGCAGCAATTTTCAGTGGAGTCATAAGGCAAATCCCTAACGTCAGGGCGTGAGTGCCAGAGGCACAGCAATGGGGAGATCTCCCCGGCGGATAATGTCAAACAGGGGCATGCGGCCGCTTTCAGCCACCGGTGATCGGTAATACGTCATCTTTACCGATAGCCGGCAGCCAGCGCCAGACTGGCCTCACCGCATGGTGATGCAGAACGTGATCGGCGGAGCGGAGAATAATCGGGCGTAAGCCGGAAAAAACGAACGGTAACCAGAGCGAGTGCGCGGTGAACCGGACATGGCAACGTCCTCTGAAAGCGATAAGTGAGTGCAAAAAAGTGGCGGTCATGATGTCATCTTTTATTGGCGCGAACAAGCCGCAGAAAGCAATTAATTAGTCAAACCATTAAAATCGCAACCCACTGTTTTAATTGACTAAAATAATATTAAACCTGAAATATTCGACTAATTAGCTGAATTATATGCTGATTTATGCATACCTCTTTCGCTAATCAGTTCGACGTTGCAGCCGGGGAGAGCGGCGCGGCCAGCCGTTAGCGACCCAGTCCCTACCGTAATCACGCCACCAGGCGTAAACTTATTCCCCTCTTTCCTATTTTGCCGGAGGCTGCATGTTCAAGGCACTGGTCATTGAAAATGACGAACAGGGTTACCGTTCTCTGCTGAAAGATCTTCCCGAATCTCAACTGCCCGACCACGATGTCACTCTCGACGTCAGTTACTCATCCCTGAACTATAAAGATGCGCTGGCGATCTGCAATAAAGGTCCGATCGTGCGTCAGTTTCCGATGGTTCCGGGTATCGACTTTGTTGGACGGGTTACCGCCAGCCGCCATCCCGACTGGCAACAGGACGACGTCGCCCTGCTCACCGGCTGGGGCGTGGGCGAAAAACAGTGGGGTGGCCTGGCGCAGAAAGCCAGTGTGACCGGCGACTGGCTGGTGGAAGTGCCCGCCACGCTCAGCCCGCTGCAAACCATGGCGATTGGCACCGCAGGCCTGACCGCGATGCTGTGCGTGATGGCGCTGGAAAAACAGGGCATTACGCCAGATCGCGGTCCGGTGCTGGTGACCGGTGCCAGCGGCGGCGTCGGTAGCTTTAGCGTCAGCCTGCTGGCCCGCCTCGGCTATCAGGTGGTGGCCTCCAGTGGGCGCGCCAGCGACCACGCTTATCTGCTTGATACGCTGGGTGCAGCTTCGGTTATTGACCGCAACGAACTCTCCCAGCCCGGTAAGCCGTTAATGAAAGAGCGCTGGGCGGCAGCGGTAGACAGCGTCGGCAGCCACACCCTGGCCAACGTGCTGGCCGCGACCCAGCGTGACGGCGCGGTCGCCGCCTGTGGAATGGCGCAGGGACTGGAGCTGCCGACCAGCGTTGCACCGTTTATCTTACGCGGCGTCACGCTGGCTGGCGTGGACAGTG
This sequence comes from Pantoea sp. PGP6, assembly GCF_053474785.1. NCBI lineage: Bacteria > Pseudomonadati > Pseudomonadota > Gammaproteobacteria > Enterobacterales > Erwiniaceae > Pantoea > Pantoea sp. PGP6. Next base: position 893,251 of record NZ_JBQBMA010000001.1, on the reverse strand, counting down.
TGATGTGTCCGATCCCGCAGCGCCAGCAAGCCTGGCAACGGCTCGGGGAATTGCTCGATAGCGATCTGCTGAGCCAGCTGACGCAGGTGATCCCCTTAAGCGAAGCCCGCCAGGGGGCTCAGGACCTGCTGGATGGCAAAGTTCGTGGCCGTCTGATCGTCGACTGTCGCTAAGGCAATTACCCCTGCCGGATAAGGCGCAGCATTGCGCCTTTATTCCACCGGCAGCTGAAGCCGTTTAATCAGGCCTTCCAGCGCGAACTGCGCACCCTGCTCCATCACCGATTTGGGATCGCCACTGAACTGATGGCACTCGGCGTAGTCGCGGCCGTTCGGCAATACCCAGCCAAACCAGATGGTGCCCGCCGGCGTACCATCTTCTCCGCCATCAGGCCCGGCATAGCCGCTGATCGACAGCCCGACCGGCTCGCCGGAGCGCGCACAGGCACCCTGCGCCATCTCCCGCACCGTCTGTTCACTGACCGCCGTGTGCTGCTCCAGCGTCGAGGGGCGGACACCCAGCAGGCGGATTTTGGCATTCTCGCTATAGGTGACAAAGCCACTGGTATAAAAGTTGCCGCTGTTCTCCACCGCCGCCAGCGTCATGCTGATCAATCCGGCGGTACAGGATTCGGCAGTGGCAAGATGAAGTCCGGAAGAGAGTAAAATTTCACCCAGTTGTTTAGCGGTTTGGTCTAATGATTGCGCCATTATTGTCTCCTTAATAACTCACCCAGGAACACAAGTATGGCGCAAAACTGGCAAGACATAACTTCGCAACACAATGTTTTAAAAGCGAAACGGCCTAAACCCGCAGCTGAATATGCGGCTGCCCGCCCGCCCCCTGCGTGACCTGCAACTCGGCCTGATACCAGCGGGTCAGCGTCGCTTCCGTCATCACCGCCTGCGGCGTACCCTGCGCCACCAGCCTGCCGGCGTGCAGCAGCAGGATGCGATCGGCCCATAACGCCGCCTGGTTCAGATCGTGTAGCACGGCGCAGACGCTAAGCTCACCGCCACGGGTGAGCTGTCGCAATAAACGCAGCGTCTGCTGCTGCCAGAAGAGATCCAGCGCCGAGGTCGGTTCATCCAGAAACAGCCAGCCGCGCGGCGCGCCATCCTGCCATAGCTGTGCCAGCACCCGCGCCAGTTGCACCCGCTGCTGCTCGCCGCCGGAAAGCTGGCGGTAGTCGCGCTGTGCCAGCGAATCACAGCCGGTCAGCTGCATGACCTCAGCCACAATCTGTCGACTGCCGGTATCCGGCCAGGGCGCGCGTCCCATCGCCACCACCGATTCGGCGGACTGAGAAAAGGTCAGTTGGGTTTGCTGACGCATCACTGCCCGGCGGCGTGCCAGCTGATGGCGAGACCAGTCCGCCAGCCGGGCCGCACCCAGACGACATTCCCCCCGATCGGGCGGCAGAAAGCCTGTCAGCAGGCGCAGCAATGTCGATTTACCGGCACCGTTAGGGCCTATCAGCGCCACCATCTCACCGGCCGTCAGCGTCACGTCGAGCCGATCGATAATCGCCTTGCCGTCGCGGAATAAACAGAGATCCGTGGCCTGCAGTAACTCGTTCATTCGATGCCTCGCTGTTGACGCAGGATCAGCCAGAGAAACCACGGCCCGCCAATCAGGCTGGTGAGCAGGCCGACCGGCATCTCCGCCGGCACCACCACCGTGCGCGCCAGGGTATCGGCCAGCAGCAGCAGGATCGCCCCGGCCAGCGCCGAGCCGGGCAGCAGCCAGCGATGATCGCTGCCAAGACAAAAACGCATCACGTGTGGCACCACTAAGCCGACAAAGCCGATCACCCCGCTGACCGAAACCGCGGTGCCGACCAGCAGCGCGCTGAGGATCAGTAACTGGTGCTGAGTGCGTTTCACATCAACGCCCATGTAATGGGCATCTTCTTCCCCCGCCTGCAGCAGATTCAGCTGGCGCGCCCCGGTCTGTAACAGCAGCAGCGCCGGTAAAATCAGCACCGCGCAAATCAGCAGCGCCGGCCATTGCGCCTGGCTCAGGCTGCCCATTCCCCACAGCGACAGCTGGCGCAGTTGCTGATCGTTGCTCAGCCACGACAGCACGCCGACCGCCGCCCCACACAGCGCATTAATGGCGATGCCCACCAGCAGCAGCCGCGACAGGTTGCCGCGCGCCAGCCGGCTGAAACTGAAGATCAGTAGCGTCACCAGCAGGCTGCCGATAAACGCGGCGATCATCGGCAGCCACAGCGCCAGCGACGGCGGCAGGGCCAGCGGGACAATGATTGCCACCGCTACCGCCAGACCGGCACCGCTGCTGATGCCGAGCAGACCCGGATCGGCCAGCGGATTACGAAACACGCCCTGCATCACCGCGCCCGACACCGCCAGCGCCATGCCGATCAGCACCGCCAGCAGTACGCGCGGCAGGCGGATATTCAGCCAGATTTGCCAGATCATATCGCTGAGCGGTGCCTGCCACAGGGCGCGCAGCGACAGGGACATCGCGCCAAGGTTGGCCGCCAGCACCATGGATACCAGCAGCATAATGGTCATCAGCGCCAGCCCGCGCAGCGTATTACCGTTCATGCATCAGAGATTCCGCAGCCTGACGTAACCGGACGATGGCCCGCGGCGTATCCAGACCAAAGCCCAGCAGCGCCTGGGTATCGATCACCAGTAAATGATGCTGCTGACCGGCTGGCGTCAGCGCCAGGCCGGGCAGCTGCCACAAACGCTGTTCGCCGCCAATGGTTTGCAACCCCTCTTCACCCACCACCACCAGGTCCGGCGCGGCAGCGATCACCCCTTCCTGCGACAGCGCCTGATAGTGCGGCACGCTGCCCATCGCATTCTCCAGCCCGGCGCTGCGGATGGCGCTATCAGCAGCGGTCTGCTTACCCGCCGCCATCGATTTCATGCCGCTGTTGGCCATAATGTAGAGCACCTTCACCGGCAGCGTCTGCTGTGGCAGCTGGCTGATCTGCTGCGTTACCTGCTGTGCCAGCGCCTGCGCCTCGCTCTGATGGCCGAGTGCCTGGCCGATAGTGATAATTTTTTGCGGGATCGCCTGCAGGCTGTTCTCGCCGCTGACCGTGACAACCCGTACCCCGGCCTGGGCAATCTGTTGCAATACCAGCGACGGCTTAGCCTGCGCACTGGCGATCACCAGCGTCGGTTTAAGCGCCAGAATCCCTTCGGCATTGAGCTGGCGCATGTAGCCGACATCCGGCAGCCGGGTGGCCAGCGCCGGGCGCAGACTGGTGCTGTCGCGCGCCACCAGCTGCGGCTGGGCATCCAGCGCATAGATAATCTGGGTGACGTCACCGCCAATCGATACCACCCGCTCCGCCGCCAGCGAAGGCAGCACCAGCAGCAGGCCCAGCAGAGTCAGCCATTTCATGCCATTGCTCCCGCCGCGCGCAGGGCCTCGATCTGCTCGCGCCAGCGTTTCTGTTCCGGCGTGCCTTCACTACGCTGCCCGTACAACTGGGCGATCTGCGTGCCGTCGGCAGCAAACAGTTCCAGGCTGGTGACAAAACCATCGCCACTCGGTTTGCGGGTGATCCAGCTTTCGCTGATCTGGTCCGCCATCAGATGCAGGGTGAAGTGAGGATTAAAGACGTTGAGCCAGTTTTCCATCGGCACCAGCCTGTCGATCGCGCCGGTGAAAATCTGGGTGCAGCCCCGGTTACCGACAAAAATCATAATTTCGTTACCTGCCTGCTGCGCCATCTGCAACAGACGCGCCAGCGCATCGTTGCTGGTCTGCCAGGCCAGATCGTCACCGGCGGCGCGGAACGCCTGCTGGCGCGACAGGTTATGCCGCCTGAGCAGGCTGAAAAACTGATGTACATCGGTCATGGCGCGCCATTCGCGATCGACGGCAGCGGCATCGATCGCAGGGTTAAGAGCGACGGTAGCGACCGGTTCCACCTGCAGCGGTGCCGCACTGGCTTCGGTAAACGTGGCGATCAACGCCTGCCACGCCGCCTGGTCGGTCTGATCGGTCGCATAGATCTTCAGTACCGCATCACCGTGGCGATCGAAAATCTGAATACTGTGCCGTTCGCCCTGTGCGGTTTGCTCCTGCAGGGCAAACGCGCTTCGCCACTGGGCGACAAACAGACGCTGATCCAGTGCACGCGGGTTCAGCACCAGCCCAGCATGGGCACCGAGCTGCAGGTTTTTGTACTCGCCGAGCTGTTCATGGACGGCATAGGCGTTACGGGTAATGCTTTTGGTCTGGCCGACCGACTCCAGCGCTTTCAGCAGTGCCGGAAAGTCGCACTTCAGCCGCCGGGTATCCATCCCGATTCGCGCCTCGCACAGCGCCGCTTCGCTGATACCGATCAACGCCGCCAGGTCACGGGCATATTTTTTCGGTTGTTCGCCTTTCAGGGCGAGATAGTGCTGATAAACAGAATTCATAATGATGTGCTCCCATGATGATGCCCGGCGTCAGCACCGGGCATCAGTGATCAGAAATCGACGTTAACGCCCAACTGGAAAGTACGGCCCGGCATCACCGCCAGCGCCTGATCGTTGCGTTCCTGCTGGGTGGCACTGGTCAGTTCACGGCTGCTGAGGTAATCCCGGTATTTACGATCGGTGATGTTATATAGCCCGCCGCTCAGCCTGACCTGTGGCGTCATCCGCCAGTAAGCCGTCATGTCCACCATGCCGTAACCGGGTACCCGCATGTAGTCGGTGCTGGATCCGGTCAGGCTGCCGCCGCTATTGGCATAGCTGTTACGGTTGGTGGCGCTGGCCTGTTTGCCTTTGACGAAGGTGGCGGTGACGGCCGCGCCGTAGCCGCGCGCATCATCATCCCAGGCCAGTCCGACAATCGCTTTCATCGGGGCCACACTCTCCAGGTCGATATAGCGGTCGCCGAGGTAGCTCGACTTTGCCGCCCCCTGGGTGTAGCCAAACGCCAGCCTGGCGCTCAGGCCATCCACCTGCTGGAACCAGCTGCCGAAGTTCACTTTGCTGCTGATTTCCGCGCCGTAGATATAGGCTTTATCGCGGTTCTCCGCCTGGTAAGTGGTGTAGATGTTGCTGGGGACATTAACGAACTTACCCGGATTTGCCGCGCGGCTATAGCGGGTAAAGGCGATAAAGTTTTTGTAGTCGTTATAAAACGCCGCGGCATTAATCGTAATACCGTCGGTCAGCTGGCCTTTCACGCCCCACTCATAGTTATTGCTGGTCTCGGTTTTTAAATCCGGGTTACCAATCAGCGCGTACTGCGCGGTACCAGCATAGCTGGAGCCGAGGTTCCATGAGCCATACAGCTGGGTATCATTGGGGAACTGCGCCCCGCGGGTATATTGCAGATAGGTCATCAGGCCAGGCGTGAGATCGTACTGGAAGGCGATCGACGGTAACACCTGAGTATCGGTGTTGGCCGAACCGTACAGCGCGGAGACTTCACTGGCATCGAGTACGCTGCTGTTGGTGGTCAGCGTTCCGACATCACGCGGTTTGGTGTTCTGGTATGCCACCCGCACGCCGGGGATCAGCGCCGCTTTATGTCCGTCAGCATCAAAATTGATTTTGTCCTGCAGGTAGCCGCCCAGCGTATAGCTGCGACTGTTGGCCTGCGGCTGCATGATGACACTATAAACACTGGGGGCCGGCGACTGACGGAACGGCCGCTCGGTATCCACCTGCCGCGCATTCAGTCCGCCACTCAGCTCATGACGTCCCAGGGTTTTGGTCGCCCGGGTGTCGATTCCGTAGGTGTCACTGTTGTAATCGGAATAGACGTTTTGCCAGGCGGTGGCGCTCGACGGCATCAGGGTATTGTCGTGCGCCTCAGTTTGTTGCCAGTAAATACGGCTGGTCAGGCTGTCGATGATCTCATTGTAAGGGGTGTATTCATCAGCAAGGCTGATGCCCCAGCGCCGCGTATCGCTCTGCTGCTGTGCGGTACCCCAGATCGTATTGCCTGAGGTATCCCAGCTGTCGTAATGGCTGTGATTGGTTTTGTGGTAGTAGTCGAGGGTGGCGCTCAGCTGATGCGCATCGTTGGGCTGCCAGATACCGGAACTCATAAAGGCGTCGGAGTGCCAGTTAGCAGGATACGCATCCAGCGTGCCGCTGTTATTGCGGGTTTGCTGGCCGTCGCGGCGGCTGTAGACAAAGATACCGCGCAGCTCATCGTCGCCTGCCGCGGCGGTAAGGCCGTTATGCCAGCTGCGGCTGGCGGAATCGTAGTCGCTCTGGTAGCCAAAATAGGTCGATTTGCCGGGACGCAGGTAATCGTCGGGGGATTTGTTGCGGAACGAGACATTGCCGCCAATCGAGGTGTTGGGCTGATCCACCGCAGTAGCGCCCTTTTCAATGTCGATGCGGCCAAACAGATAAGGGTCGATGTAATCCCGGCCAATGCCAAAACTGTCCAGCCCGGCACGTCCGACGTAACTGCGACCGGTAGCCTGGGGTAACGGGATGCCATCCACATCCAGCCCGACCCGGTTACTTTCCAGTCCGCGAATGTTGTAGCCGGTATAGCCCGCGCGATCAAAGCCGCTCTTGCCGGCTGACGATCCGCCCTGCGAGCCGGTGGCGCTGATCAGCGGCTCATAACGCATGATTGAGCCAAAATCGGTGGCCCCACGCTGTTGCAGATCGGCCGCCGACAGGCTGGTTTTGCTGCCCGCCTGTTTTTTAATTTCGGGCGCCGTAACCGTCATCACCGTTTCGGACGGGCTTTGGCTGTTATCGGTGCGCGCCAGCAGAGCAGATTCACTCTGCGCGGCATAACTGCAGGTGGCGTGGATGGCAGAGGCAAGTAATGCCAGTTTAAACAGACGCTGTTGCGTCAATCCCTGAAAAAGTAGTGACATGGGCGCGAATTACCTGATTAATTGTTAGTATTCGCTCACTTGCTTACTGGCATCATCAAAACGGCCTGGCACAAAAGCCGTAAAATCGGACTTATTTCTGACTATAAATTATGGTCCGGAATTTAATGCAATTGCTAATCATTATCAATCTTATTTACATTTAACTCTATCTTGCAGCGCACAGTTTGTTAACTACAATTAACCGGTAATTTATCAATACGTTAAAGGAATAGAGTTATGGCACAAAAACCTGTGGTCGTTATCCACTACTGTATGCAATGCAACTGGCTGATGCGTTCAGCGTGGATGGCACAGGAGCTGCTGCACACCTTCGCTGACGATCTGGCGGAAGTGACGCTCAGGCCGGGCACCGGCGGCATCTTTGAGATTACCCTTGATGAACATCTGCTGTGGGAGCGTAAACGGGATGGCGGCTTTCCTGACGCCACCAGCCTGAAGCAGCGGGTACGTGACATCTGTTTCCCGGATCGTACGCTGGGTCACATTGATAAGCACAAGTCCGAAGTGAGCTAAGTTGCCCGCTGGCAACCCGCCAGGGAGAACGTTCAGCTGCGGGTGATTTTTTCTGCCGCGTCCTGCAGCGCCGCGATCAGCGTCTGCAGCGCGGCCTCGGAGATATCCTGCTGCGCCAGTCGCGTATTGAGCGCCATTTTCAGGTCGTGAATTGCCTGTTCTACCGCCGGAATGCTGCGGTTGTTGACCAGAATGGCCAGCGACGATAAACGCGCGATCAGGCTGGCAATAGGGTCGCGGTTGGCCGCCAGCAGCGCCTCACCAGCCTCAGTCAGCCGGTACGCTTTACGGGTGGCCTGCGCATCCACCACCTCAATCGCCTCCATCTCTTCCAGCAGCGTCAGATTGGGGTAAATGATGCCCGGACTGGGCGTATACTCCCCTTTCGACAACTCCTCTACCGACTTGATCAGCTCATAGCCGTGCGCGGCATTCTGCGCCAGAAAATGGAGCATCAGCAGACGAATATCACTCGCCTCCAGCATTTTTTCCCGCCGCTTACGCCGGCTGCCGCAACCGCCTGCGCGCGTGGGTTGATCGCCAGATGAAGATGCTGAATGGTCTTTCATTGCCTGCCCGGAGAGAAGAAAAGGAGATTGATGGTAGTCCGCCACCTGGCAAAATTCAACACAGGCGGCGGACCCGCTTACTTCTGGTGCCAGTACGCCACGGCCCGCACGTAGTCGCTGTTTACGCCGCGCTGAGTGGTGAAGTAATCGCTCAGCGCCTTAACAAATTCGCCTTCGCCGGTAAGCCAGATGAAGTAATCTTCCGACGGTATCGCCAGTTGATCCAGCCTGGCGGTCAACTGGCTGAGCTGCGCCAGTTGCATCTGGCCGCTGCCGAGCCAGTTCAGATTAACCCCCGCCGTATCGGTTAAATAATCACGGCCGGTGGCCTGATCGGCATAGGCAAACAGGTGCAACTGTTGGGCGCGGGCATCCTGCTTACGACGCGCAAAAGCAGGCAGGCCGGTTTCGTCGCAGACATAGAGCTGGAACGCGTAATCGGTCGGTACAATCAGCGAGCCGCGCGGGCCACCGACGATCAGACTGTCGCCGATCTGCGCCTGGCTCGCCCAGTCGCTGGCGACGCCATGCTGATGAATATAGAAATCGAGCGTCAGCGATGAGACGCCATCAAAGGCCAGCGGCGTGTAATCACGGGCCGCCGGACGCAAACCGTCTGGCCAGACAATCCCCTGGTCAGTAATCTGCGGCAGTACCGGCGTTTCACCGGCGGTGGCAGGAAAGAAGACCTTAATGTGGTCGTCAAAGCCCGGCGAAGTAAAGCCCGCCAGATCGCTGCCGCTGAATTCGATGCGCCAGAAGTTACCGGCAATGTTGGTTTTACTCGCTACCTGAATATGACGAAAGCGCAGTTCGTTACGGACGCGCTGAGGAAGGCGATCAGAGTTAGGGTTTGGCAAAAGATCTCTCCTGAAACGGGGTGAATGCCCGTCACGTCAGGGCATCAGCTAAATTATGGAATCAAAATCATTCTCATCTGAGTGGCTCAGGTTAGCTATGATATATCTTCAACACAATGACGAAAAATGCGATCGACCGGGATTAAGATATATTTTACGCCCGGGCTGCGCATCTGAATCGCCTTCAGGCAACCATGTCAGGATCGAAAAGGCTGGTCAGCCGTCAGATGACGGGCGAGAGCGGAGAGTCAGTATCAGGTGCAGATCAGCGATGGCAGGAGAAGCAAACCGAATTGATAACCGGCTGGTGGCGCTATAGACAGGAGCGAGGTCGACGGGACGCGCTATCACCGTCACAGCAGGTGACAGGCGGGTTATCCTGCCGGTAATGCCCGCCGCGCCTGTGAACGGGCGGCCACTCGATTACCGGCAGAACGGTTACAGCGTGTCGTTAAATCCGGATGCGGCAGGATTATTCTGGCTATGCTGCGGCAGCTGGCCGTCGCCCAGAATTTCGTGCTGAGAGATCTGTGAATGCGGGTGCAGCCCGGCGGGTGGCGAGAACGGTTCTGCCAGTTGAGCCGCCGCCAGCATAGGCAATGCCGAAAGCATTGAAATAAGGAACAACATTGAGCGTCGCATAATTTTCTTCGTTTATCGTTTTTAGCCAGGAATGGCCAGAAATGCAGATGATTGTTTCAGCCCCGCCAGGAAAGCACGATGAATGGAGCACAGCAGGGTTTCGGTGAAGGATTTTACGCCAGAATGGTAAGTTATTTTATAAAATCGTGCGGTTTGTCACGGTTTACCGCACGGAATATGCATTTGTCGCTTTGATGCCGCCCGAATCGGGCTAACGCAGCGTGCTGACTCTCAGGCTGGAGTCACCGGAATCGAAAAAACACCGCTCAGCCAGTCGGGTTTACAGAGCGCAAAATCCAGCTGCAGCAGATCTTTGCCCTGGCGACGCGCCACGCCCAGCGTCGGCAGGTGCAGATAGTAGATATCCGCAATGAACCGGGTCAGTTGCTCGGGCGTGCCACTCCAGTCAATCCGCGCATACAATCCACGCGTCTCGCTCCAGGTTTCACGGTGCCCTTCCAGCAGCGCCGCATGCTGCGGCTCCAGCGCCTGAAACAGGCTGATATTCTGCTGCTCAGCCGATGAGTGGCCGGGACCATACTGAAAACCCAGCCAGCCGTGCCGGGCCTGACTGCCGGCCAGCGCCACCAGCCGCCGCGCCTGCTCGGCCACCCGATGCTGATGATCGGCAATATACTCGCCAAACTGGCACTCCCACTCCAGCGTCTCGCCACACAGAAGCAGATCATCATCCCGCTCAACCAGCGCTGCGCGTTCAATTGGCGAACGCACCGGAATCCGGCCATGGAAGTTTTTCACCGGCAGATGAGGAATGCGCCGAAACGCGCCGGGCGTCAGGGAGAAATGGCTTTTAAACACCCGGGTAAAGTTCTGCTGGTTATCAAAGCCAAAGCGTACCGCGATGTCGATCAGCGGCATTCGTGTCAACCGCAGTGCCATCGCCGCCATCGTCAGGCGTCGTTTACGGGTGTAAGCGGCCAGCGTTTGCCCGGTCATCTCCTTGAACATGCGCTGCATGTGCCATTTGGAATAGCCCGATTTGAGGGTGATCAGATCGATGTTGATGTCGTCGGTCAGATGGGCTTCTATCCACTCTACCAGAGCGTTAATGTGCTGTTTCTTAAGGGCCTGACTGAGCATGATGGCGATTTACGACGCGGATTGAAGGGTGATATTTGTCACAAAAGGATAACAAAAAATGTGACCGTCTGTAAGGAAAGGCCTGACCGGAGCGGTCTCCTGGCGACGATTTCGCATTAATTGCTTAGGTGACTAATTAAAAAAGGCTGACCGAAGTCAGCCTTACCTGTGCACCGTCGCCGTAAAGATGGCGACAGTCTGTAACAATCAGTGACTGCGCATCCCAGCGGCGGTCATCATCATGCGGAACAGTGAAGCGACAACGCCCAGTGCCAGCACGCTTGCGGCGTAGATAACCACCAGCCACATCACGCGTTTCCACCACGGAGCCCTGGACTCATTGTGATCTTTCATGCTGCTGAGCTCGGTTTTCATATCAATGATATCCTGCGTCTGCTTTGATTTTTCCACGGAACACGTAGTAGCTCCAGAAGGTGTAGCCAAGGATCATCGGAATGATCAGCAGGCTACCGACCAGCATAAAGGCCTGACTCTGCGGCGGTGACGCGGCGGCCCAGATGGTGACGGACGGCGGAATGATGTTAGGCCAGATACTGATCCCGAGGCCGGAGAAGCCGAGGAAAATCAGCGCCAGCGTCAGCAGGAACGGCGAATAGTGCGCCTGACGTTTAATCGCCCGCACGATACCCCACGAGCAAAGCAGTACCAGCACCGGAACCGGCAGGAACCAGAACAGGTTAGGCTTGCTGAACCAGCGTTGCGCGATATCTGCGTGTGCAAACGGTGTCCACAGACTGATGATGCCGACAATCACCAGCAGCGCAATCACCAGCGGCGTCGCCAGCGCTGACATTTTGCGATGCAGTTCATCTTCGGTTTTCATGATCAGCCAGGTACAGCCCAGCAGCGCATACGCCACCACCAGACCGACGCCGCAGAACAGCGGGAAAGGTGCCAGCCAGTCCATCGCGGAACCGGCAAAGTGACGTCCTTCGACCGGGATACCGTCCAGCATTGCGCCCACGGCCACACCCTGGCTGAAGGTCGCGATGATCGAACCGGCAATGAACGACTTGTCCCAGAATGCCCGGTGCCCTTCTACCGCTTTGAAACGGAACTCAAAGGCGACGCCACGGAAAATCAGGCCAATCAGCATCGCCGTCAGCGGAATCGACAGCGCATCGGCAATCACCGAGTAGGCCAGCGGGAACGCGCCATACAGCCCTGCCCCACCCAGCACCAGCCAGGTTTCGTTACCATCCCAGACGGGCGCGACGGTATTCACCATCATGTCGCGTTCACCCGCGTCCTTATTGAACGGGAACAGCAGGCCGATGCCGAGATCGAAACCATCCATCACGATATACATCAGGGTGGCGAAGACGATAATCGCGAACCAGATAATTGAAAAATCGATCATCTTAGTGGTCTCCATCCTTAAATGTGGCAGCCGAAAGTGGACGCGCCGGCGTTTTCTTCTGGCCCGGACCACCCTGCTCAGTAATGTGTCCTTCGCCGGTTTCAGGTCCCTGCTTAATCAGACGCATCATGTAGTGATAACCGACGCCGAATACCGAGCTGTAGACCAGAATAAAGGCCAGCAGGCTGATGCTCATGTGCAGATCGCCATGCGCCGAGACTGCATCAATGGTGCGCTGTACGCCATACACCACCCACGGCTGACGGCCGATTTCTGTGGTAAACCATCCCGCCAGAATCGCAATCAGACCTGAAGGACCCATCAGCAGTGCAAACCACAGGAAAGGACGAGACTCATACAGACGCCCTTTGAAACGCAGCCACAGACTAAGCACGCCGAGAGTAATCATCAGCAGCCCCATCGCCACCATTACGCGGAATGACCAGAAGATCACGGTGGAATTCGGCCGGTCCTCTTTCGGGAAACTCTTGAGCGCCGGGACCTGCTTATCCAGGCTGTGGGTCAGAATCAGGCTGCCGAGGTAAGGCACTTCCAGCGCATATTTGGTGCGCTCCTGCTCCATATCCGGGATACCAAACAGAATCAGCGGGGTAGCTTCGCCTGGCGGGTTTTCCCAGTGTCCTTCAATCGCCGCAATCTTCGCTGGCTGGTGTTCCAAGGTGTTGAGACCGTGCGCATCACCGATCATCGCCTGAATCGGCGCGACAATCAGCGCCATCCACAACGCCATTGAGAACATTTTGCGAATTGCCGGGTTGTTTTTGCCTTTCAGCAAATGCCAGGCTGCTGACGATCCAACAAAGAAGGCGCTGGCGAGGAAGGCCGCCACGGACATATGGAACAGCCGGTACGGGAACGACGGGTTAAAGACGATCTTAAACCAGTCCTGCGGTACCACGATACCGTTCTCAATGATGTAACCCTGTGGTGTGTGCATCCAGCTGTTCGAGGCGAGGATCCAGAAGGTAGAGATCAGCGTGCCCAGCGCCACCATGCAGGTCGCAAAGAAGTGCAGTCCGGGACCGACGCGATTCCAGCCGAACAGCATGACGCCAAGGAAGCCCGCTTCAAGGAAGAAAGCGGTCAGGACCTCGTACGTCAGCAGCGGGCCGGTGATACTGCCGGCGAACTGCGAGAAGCCGCTCCAGTTGGTGCCGAACTGATACGCCATTACCAGACCCGATACCACGCCCATACCGAAGTTAACGGCGAAGATTTTCGACCAGAAATGGTAGAGATCGCGATAGGTATGATCGCGGGTTTTCAGCCACATCCCTTCAAGCACTGCCAGGAAACTGGCGAGGCCGATGGTGATGGCGGGAAAGATAATATGGAAGGAAACAGTAAATGCGAACTGAATCCTCGCCAGATGAAAGGCATCTAATCCGAACATTGCTTACCTCTTTGCCACATAGAACACCACATATTTACTTATAATTAACAACTTAAGCCTGACGCACTAATTTCGTTGCGCTTAATGTAATTCCCGCCGCAAATTTAAAACTATTCGCAGCGAGGAAACAGAAACAATCGGGTTAATGAAAACTATAACAGTCTTTTTTGATTATGATCATTGTTTTTCATGGGAATTACTTATTTAAAAATAAGGTGCAAAGGTTAATTACAGCGTAGTTATGTGACATGAATGTTATGGTATTTGTCGGTTTAAAATGAGCCGGCAGCTATGGCCCCCCTTACCCAAAAATAGCCCTCAAGCTGCTGTTTTTCGGTGTTATTATTTTATAAACCCTGTTCCGGGAAAGGTCAAATTTGACAATAACCCAGGGAAATAGACTTACTTTTTAATGGGTTAGAATGACAGATATTTTTGCCTGCCGCTTTGTTTGCTTTTTTGCCTGAGATTGTCTATTAGCGCAATTATAATTGCAGGCGAAGCCGCATAACTCGGGCAATTTGCCGGCTGCGCATATGTTAATAAATTGGAATGGATCCTTAATCCTAATTAACAGCCAGCGCATCCCCGACGGATATTCTGTTCCCCACAGCAGCAGAAGCGGTTTAATAAGCGGCAATCAGGGTGAGCGGGCTGAGTGAGTTATTTCCCTCTGCCGTTTCGTTACCGCCGTTTTAATCGGCAGCTGCATGCAGGTTGCCTGCGCGCTCAGGCTGTGCTTTGGTAAGGTGGCACACATCCTCTTATCCGGGTTAAGGAGTTGCTATGGCACGTCTGACCGCACAGGATTTTCCGCAGGAACTGCTTGAGCTTTACGATTACTACGCCCATGGCCGCATCAGTAAACGAGAGTTTATTGCGATGGCCGGGAAACTGGCGATTGGCGGTATGACCGGAGCGACGCTGCTCGGTATGCTCAGCCCCAACTATGCACTGGCGACCCAGGTTGAGTTTACCGATCCCGACATCAAACCAGCGTATATCCACTACCCTTCGCCGCAGGGGCACGGTGAAGTACGCGGCTATCTGGTAAAGCCAGCTAACCCCAAAGGCAAGCCGCCATCGGTGGTCGTGGTGCATGAGAACCGCGGTCTGAATCCCTACATTGAAGATGTGGCGCGCCGGGTCGCTAAAGCGGGTTACATCGCGCTGGCACCCGATGGCCTGAGTTCGGTCGGTGGCTATCCCGGTAATGATGAAGAGGGACGCGCCTTACAGGCGAAGGTCGATCCGACCCGGCTGATGAACGATTTTTTTGCCGCGCTGACGTTTTTAATCGAACATCCGGAGGCGAGCGGAAAAGTGGGGATTACCGGCTTCTGTTATGGCGGCGGCGTTGCCAATGCGGCGGCGGTGGCTTTTCCGGAACTGGCCTGCGCGGTGCCCTTTTATGGCCGGCAGCCGAAAGCGGAAGATGTGCCGCGCATACAGGCTCCGCTGCTGCTGCACTATGCGGCGCTGGATAACAACATCAACGCTGGCTGGCCCGCCTATGAGGCGGCGCTTAAGCAACACCAGAAGATCTATCAGGCCTGCCTCTATCCCGGCGTAAATCACGGCTTTCACAACGATTCGACGCCTCGCTACGATAAACCGGCGGCAGAACTGGCATGGCAAAGAACTCTGGCCTGGTTTGAAAAATATCTGCACTGACCCACGCGTCTGGCGGGCGTCAGCGGCGGCAAAGGTGCGGCGGAAAACAGAGCCGCTGCGCCTGCTGAGCGCGGACTTACTCTCCGCCCGCCTGGGCTTTTTCACGCTGCGCCAGAATCCGGCTCAGATTGACCTCCAGCCAGTCGGCCAGTCCGACCACCTGCTCACTCACTTCACGGCCAAGCGGCGTCAGAGAATATTCCACGTGGGGGGGGACCACATCGTAGGCGATGCGCTGCACGAAACCATCTTCTTCCAGATGACGCAGGTTCTGCGCCAGCATTCGCTCACTTACGCCGCCCACAACCCGCCGTAGCGCGCTGAAGCGCAGCGTCTGATCCTGCAATGCCAGCAGAATCAGGACGCTCCAGCGACTGGTGACTCGTTTGAGCACCTCGCGCGAGGGGCAATTCACATTCAGCAATTCACCCCTAATAAATTTTTCACTTAGCTTTTCAGACATTTACTTTGCAAACCCCATACTAACTCATCTGTAAGTACTTACGAAAAGTTAGTTTATAG
This sequence comes from Pantoea sp. PGP6, assembly GCF_053474785.1. Taxonomy (NCBI): domain Bacteria; kingdom Pseudomonadati; phylum Pseudomonadota; class Gammaproteobacteria; order Enterobacterales; family Erwiniaceae; genus Pantoea; species Pantoea sp. PGP6. The sequence continues at coordinate 877,716 of NZ_JBQBMA010000001.1, read as the reverse complement.
CCCAGGATTGATTTTACCAACAGCGAAATAATCGGAGCGATACCATGTTTGCAGTAACCGGTGCCACCGGCCAGCTCGGCCGTTTAGTGATTGATGCATTGCTGAAAAAAGTCCCGGCGGGCGAAATCGTCGCCGCCGTGCGTACGCCAGCCAAAGCGGCCGATTTCGCTGCGCGTGGCGTCGTGGTTCGTCAGGCCGATTACGGCCAGCCTGAGACGCTGGCAGCCGCTTTTGCCGGCGTCGACAAGCTGCTGCTGATTTCCGGCAGTGAAGTGGGCCAGCGTGAAGCCCAGCATAAAGCGGTGATTGAGGCGGCCCGCACCGCCGGTGTGAGTTTCATTGCTTACACCAGCCTGCTGCACGCCGATCGCTCTCCGCTGGGACTGGGCGTTGAGCATCGCGCAACCGAAGCGCTGCTGCAGGCTTCCGGCATACCGTTCGCCCTGCTGCGTAACGGCTGGTACAGCGAAAACTATGCCGCCAGTATCGCCCCGGCGCTGGCGCATCATGCCTTTATTGGCGCGGCAGGCGAAGGACGGATCGCCTCGGCGGCACGGCAGGATTATGCCGATGCGGCAGCTGAAGTGCTGACCCGGGATAATCAGGCGGGCAAAGTGTATGAACTGGCCGGTGACGACAGCTACACCCTGGCGCAGTTTGCCGCTGAGATTGCCGCTCAGAGCGGTGAGAAAGTGGATTACGTCAATCTGTCCCGGCAGGAGTTTGCCGCAGCTCTCAAAGCGGCAGGGTTACCTGAGGGCCTGGCAGAGATGCTGGCAGACTCAGATGCGGGCGCAGAGCAAGGCGGGCTGTTTGATGACTCCCACCAGCTGAGCCAGCTGATTGGGCGTCCGACCGCCCCTTATCAGGATGTGATTGGCGCGGCACTGGCGAAGCGCTAAGCCATTATTCCCTGAGCGGGCCACTTTGGCCCGCCCTTTTCATCCGGCTGAGGCGCGTTTTCATGCCATTCTGGCGTTGCGTATGCCATCTTTTGCACCTGATTTCGCGCCACACTTCTCTTACAAATTGTAAATAAACGCCGATTTTCTTCAGACAAAATCTTTTTCTTTTGCTGACTAAGAGATTCATCTGAAATGCGTTTTTTATGAACAACCGCATATTTGGTTGAATTGTCTGGAATTTATGCAAAAACGCCGATTAATAGACAATTATTATTACGTTCATAGATATTCTGCATTGTTGTACCGCAGCATCAGAGGGCTATAATTTGTCCTTTGTGCAACCCCGACCGCTCAGGAGGCCGCTATTAATACTTATCGCCAGCAACTAAATGCACTTGAAGAGGTTCGTGCCGGGGCGGAAGTTGAGTATCAATACGATCCCCATGAACTGAAACTGGATCGCATGCAGGATTCTGAACCGGAGCCCGAGCTGATTGAAGGCTTACCGGCTCCGGATGCGCTCACGCCTGCCGATCGTTATCTGGAACTGTTTGAACACGTTCAGATGTCGCGCATTTTCGAGGATAGTAAAACCTTCCCCGACTGCTCGCCAAAATACGATCCGCTGGATGTGCTGATGCGCTATCGTCGTCAGAAACGCAGCAGTGATTTCGACCTGTCGCGTTTTGTCGCCGATCACTTTTATCTGCCTGGCGTAAATGAAAGCTTTTATGTCTCCAACCCGGATAAAACGCTGAACGAGCATATTGATGATCTGTGGCCGGTTCTGACCAAAATGCCGCAGCAACATATGCCGCACTCTTCTCTGCTGCCGCTGCCGAAACCTTACGTGGTGCCGGGCGGACGCTTTGGCGAGACCTATTACTGGGACTCCTACTTCACCATGCTCGGCCTCGCCGACTCGGGCCGTGATGACCTGCTGCGTCATATGGCGGATAACTTCGCCTGGCTGATTGATAACTACGGCCATGTGCCAAACGGCAACCGCACCTATTATCTCAGCCGTTCTCAGCCGCCGGTGTTTGCGCTGATGGTCGAGCTGTTTGAAGAGGATGGCGTACGCGGTGCCAAGCGTTATCAGGAACAACTGATGAAGGAGTATCAGTTCTGGATGGACGGTGCCGGCTCACTGATGCCGAACCAGGCTTATCGTCACGTGGTGCGGATGCCGAACGGTTCGCTGCTGAACCGCTACTGGGATGACCGTGATACGCCACGCGATGAGTCGTGGATCGAGGATGTGGAAACGGCGCGCCAGTCTAAACGTCCGGCGAGCGAAGTCTATCGCGATCTGCGTGCCGGTGCGGCATCAGGCTGGGACTATTCGTCACGCTGGCTGCGTAACCCGAAACGCCTGTCGAGCATCCGGACAACCCAGTTTATCCCGATCGACCTTAACGCGTTTCTCTACAAGCTTGAGCTGATGATTGCGACGCTGTCGCACGCCAAAGGCGAAGAGCTGACGGCGCTGGCCTGGCAGAAAAAAGCGGAAGCGCGTAAACGCGCAATTACCCGCTATCTGTGGGACAGCACGGCTGGTGTGTTCCGTGACTATGACTGGCGTCGTGAGCGCTTCGGTGCGTTTACTGCCGCCTCGGTGGTTCCGCTGTTTGTCGGCTTAGCCACGCCGCATCAGGCGCATCTGCAGGCGATTGCGCTGCGTCACCTGCTGTTGAGCAACGGCGGTCTGCTGACCTCTATGGTGGAAAGCGGCGAGCAGTGGGATAAGCCCAACGGCTGGGCGCCGATGCAGTGGATGGCGATTGTCGGCCTGAATAACTATGGCGAAGAGACGCTGGCGAGTGAGATCGCGGTGAACTGGCTGAATACCGTGAATAATTTCTATCAGCTGCACCACAAGCTGGTCGAGAAATATGACATCAGCGGCGATCGTGCCCGTCCTGGTGGCGGCGGTGAATATCCGTTGCAGGACGGTTTTGGCTGGACCAACGGCGTTACGCGTCGTCTGATGACTATGTATGGCCACCTGATGGCGGATTAAGCCAGCAAGAGTGGAATGGTTGAGCGTCAGCCGACATTGACCGCTTTACCTGACAATCAGCCACAAAAAAAGCCGGGAATTGCCCGGCTTTTTTTCGCGTTGAATATTATTTCTTAGCTTCAACGCCTGGCTGTGCTGCACGCTGCAGGAACTGCTGCGTCACTTCAGGCAGATGCTGAAGCAGCCACTCAGCCATCGCCACTTCCTGCTCACGAATTTCAGTCAGCACTCTGACGCCTTCGGCATCACCGACCTGCTCAGCCGCCGCAATCAGGCTGGTGTAGCTGGCGATCTCCGCATTTTCGAAGACATAGCCGCTGATTGCGCCTTTCACTACTTCGTCTGAATTGAACATGCCGCCTACCGCCTGGCCGGTCGCTGCCATCTTGCCCATCACGTCTTTCATCACGGAGTGGTCAATGCCGTGGGTGTCAAGCAGCCGCTCCAGCAGCGAGAGCTGATGTTTAGTCTCGTCAAGATGCTGAGCCAGACGTTGTTCCAGCGCCGGATAGTGCTCCAGACGACCAGACATTTTGCTCAGCATGCTTTCAGCCTGCTTTTCCATGGCGTGCGCATCGCGCAGCCAGTCATGATAATTTTCGATTGCAGTCATTTGCTACTCCTTAAGACACAGTAATGGATTCCGCCACCGAAGTGAGCTTCTCATCCGTCTGTTTCTCTTCATTCAGGGTCTGTTCCAGCAGTTTCGCCGCCTGGGTGTAACCCAGTTTCAATGCCAGCGCATGCAGGGTGCCGTAGGTAGCAATTTCATAGTGCTCAACTTTTTGTGCCGCACCAATTAAGCCCTGATCGCGAACTTCGCCCTTCTCTACTGAATCAATGATTTCCTGCGCTTCTTCAACCAGACCTTCAAGCGCATGGCATTTCATTCGTTTGATTTTAACCTCTGGCGTGGCTTCCACTAACTGGTCCAGCCGTTCGATTTGGCCACGTGTCTCTTCAAGATGCTGATTAAACGCAGCGATAAGTTTTTCATCACTGGCAGCGCGCGCCATTTTCGGCAATGCACGAGTTATCTGTTTCTCAGCGCTGTACACATCAGACAAATCATGGATGAAGAGATCGTTTAGCGTTTTCACTGTCATAAGATAGCCTCATTGATTGAAAAGTTGCGTAAGTAAGAAATAACGCAACGCCAGTCGTATCGTTGCCACTTAAAAATTCTAGCGGAGATTTTTTATATCGCACGCCGCATCGGTACGAATTTACGCCAGAAGTGGCATGTATAATGCATTTTCCTTTTTACAGCAATACGTTAGAGCTCTAATGTTTTTTGTTATTACGGCTTCGCTAAGATAGCAAACCTGTACAAATAAAAATTAAGTTGTATAAATTTGCTCAGCTAAAAAACCTCAGACAAATCTAACCGGCAGGCTAATCGGTACAGCACGTTATTAAAACTCACCGTTAAAAAGCACAAAAAATAAAAAAAACCGGAAGGGAATACCCCTTCCGGTTTAATCGACCGCTCTGCCACCGCTATTGATTAAGCGCTGACATAATGCTGGCAGTAATTATCATGCGGGAGAATTAAATAGATTTAACATTGCCCAGCGAAATGATGGTAACTGCTGTTACAGCAGAGTTAAAGACGTTCAGCTCCGGCGACTTACCTTGCCTCCTTTCCGACCCGCCTCAATGGCGCGCTCGGGATCATTCTTAAAGTTCCCGCCGCTTTTCTGGCCCCCTTTACGTCCCGCTTCAGCCGCACGCTCTCTGTCCGCAGCAAAATTTCCCGCTCCACCACGATATTGAGTCATTCTGTGTTCCTCATTGGATTTAATAATAGAAATAGCACAGTTAATGCTTCATCAGGCCGATTCAGCAAATATAAATGTAGCCATAAAATGTCGTCTATCAAGGTGGAAAAATAGAAAACTCCGCCTGATTTTGGTTAATTTATGGCGATTAGCTTTACTGGCTGATAAAGCTCCGCAACTAATCTTCATAACCACTGAAAAAGGTGCCATGGAAAATCAAAGGCCTTCCCAGAGCTATTGCGAACTCTATTAATCGATCATTTTCAAAAAAAGTCCAATTGAAAAGAATATAAGCGAAGCGGTGGGATAACGTCGTCATATGAAACAGTTAGTGAAGATGATCAACAAACGATCAATTTACCTAAGCGAAGCGTGAAAGCGGTTTAAAAGGCTTTTTAATTTTGTAAAAAATAAGCGAAGCGTCAGTTACGATTAAAACCAGATAAAACCTGAGCAGATTGATCAATAAATGATCAAATAGCCCTGTTTATTCGAAAAATATTATAATAAAGTGAAGAAAAGCGGGACGGAAAGGCGTTTTAAATAAGCGAAGCGCGACAAATGTTTTGTCTGACAGTGGACCGTTTTTTCTCAGATTAGTACTAAAAATGTTTTTTTGTGTGAATGCGCACTAAACAGGCGAGTAAAGAGTGGATGAAGGCAGGTTTGAGCAAGCGTTACTATGGTGTCAGGTGTCGACCCGCAGAGTGACGGGATAGCACGATCCGATCGGGCAGGGGTTGACCAACAGCAAAAGAAATTCAGGCAGGATCGGGATAAAGCGGGTCAAATGCCACGCCGCGCTTACCGTTTTTCTTAATGCGATACATCGCTTCATCCGCACGCGCCAGAGCAGAATCAAAATCATCCTTTCTCAGCACCTGGGCCACGCCAATCGATGCACCAATCATTGCATGGCCATTAGCCATATCAAACGGCGTCAGGACCGCATCCAGACAGGCGTGCGCCAGCTGGCTGACCTGCGGGTTATCCCGTGAAAACGGTATCAGCAGCACAAATTCATCCCCGCCCGGACGGCCAATAATCACCTCTGGCGGACAGACGTCGATAAAGCGCTGGCTGAGATGGATTAACACTTCATCGCCGCTGCGATGACCTAAGGTATCGTTAACGTGTTTGAAATTATCTAAGTCGATAAACGCGACGCATAACGGACCCTGAGCTTTAAGTTCGCGAAAATGATTTTGCAGCGCATGGCGGTTGGTGAGCAGGGTTAGCGGATCGTGCAGTGCCAGCAGCGCGAGCTGTTCCTCATACTGCTTCTCTTTGGTCATGTCGATATGGGTGCCGGTAACCTTCAGCGGCCGGCCTTGTTCATCCCATTCGCTGACCCGTCCCCGATCCAGCACCCAGGTAATACTGCCATTTTTAGCGATCATCCGATGCAGCGCTTCATAATAGGGCGCTTTTCCGGCGAGATGATCGTTAAACGCTTTTAATACTTCAGCGGCATCGTCGGGATGCAGGCTCTCTTTCCAGGATTCGAAATTGGCGTCGGTTTCCTTCGGCTGAAAGCCCAGCATCGCGCCCCAGCGTCGGTTGAAGATCACCAGCTTGCCGCTGGGGATATCCAGTTGCCACAGGCAGAGGCCAGTACCATCAAGGGCTGCGCTGAGCTTGTTACGGGCGTCATGGGCTATACGCTTCAGTCGCGCATTATGCTTTTTCAGGGTCAGTATCTGTAGTCGCAGCGCTTCTTCTGACATAGCCATAACAGAGGAGTAAAAGAGGTTATTGTGCCTGTCCGGCTGATTGTGTAAAGAGAGGCTTATAAAACACGATTAGTCGCGGCGAATTGCAGGCTGGACAGGATTTCAGGCGGTGCGGCCCTGGCAATACAGCATAGAGGCGAGCCGGCAAATTAGTTTCGCCGTGAAATCTGTTCAGTCAAGACCGGCGTAAAAAAGAGCGCGTGAAAGGATGAGTCGGCGGCTGAAATGCAAAAACCCGCCAGAGGCGGGTTCTTTAAAGATGGTGCCCGAACCCGGACAAAAATGCCGGGAGCATTTTTGCATCGCACGCTGGCGTGCGGACCCGCAGGGCGAGCCACAGGGAAGTGGCGAGTACATCGAACCTTCGAGGCCGGGTTCGTTGCTCTGAAATGCAAAAACCCGCCAGAGGCGGGTTCTTTAAAGATGGTGCCCGAACCCGGACAAAAATGCCGGGAGCATTTTTGCATCGCACGCTGGCGTGCGGACCCGCAGGGCGAGCCACAGGGAAGTGGCGAGTACATCGAACCTTCGGGGCCGGGTTCGTTGCTCTGAAATGCAAAAACCCGCCAGAGGCGGGTTCTTTAAAGATGGTGCCCGAACCCGGACAAAAATGCCGGGAGCATTTTTGCATCGCACGCTGGCGTGCGGACCCGCAGGGCGAGCCACAGGGAAGTGGCGAGTACATCGAACCTTCGGGGCCGGGTTCGTTGCTCTGAAATGCAAAAACCCGCCAGAGGCGGGTTCTTTAAAGATGGTGCCCGAACCCGGACAAAAATGCCGGGAGCATTTTTGCATCGCACGCTGGCGTGCGGACCCGCAGGGCGAGCCACAGGGAAGTGGCGAGTACATCGAACCTTCGGGGCCGGGTTCGTTGCTCTGAAATGCAAAAACCCGCCAGAGGCGGGTTCTTTAAAGATGGTGCCCGAACCGGTAATGTGATGGGCGTTGTTAAACCCATCCTTCCGGATGTCCGTGAATTTATCCGCGGCTCCCTTCATATGCTTACCCGCCTGAAAACCTATGAAAATTACGGTATCCGCCTTCCTGATATTTCCATTCTCGTCAACTGTATCGAAAACACTCTGCTTGACCGTGAAGCAATGGACGGTCTTGCCGCCATCATTAACGAAAAACATTACGACGCCTCTGCGCTGGGCAACCGTGACGTTTATCGTTTACTCAATACCCGTATCGAGGCGCTGGATATTTTCAAACTGGGACACGTCAAGCAGCAGCCCGTGCATCGTCTGGAATACAAAACGCGTCGCAAAGGTCCGGCCGCAGCGGTCACCATGCACGACCTCGCGTGTGAACTGTTCCCTGAGTGGCAGAGCCATTTCAGTGACGTTCTGACCCGGGAGGTGCGCCATGTCTGAGATAATGATGCCCTGCTCTTATGAGGCTGAGCAGGCTGTATTAGGCGGCCTGATGCTTGATAACGACCGGTGGGATGAGGTGATACTGCAAATCTCCCCGGAAGATTTGTTTTCCCGGCCGCACCGTATGGTCTTCCGCGTCATGGCCGAGCTGGCCGGAGAAGGGCTACCGCTCGATCTCATCACTATTACGGAACGGCTGGAGAACAGAGGCGACCTTGAACAGTGTGGCGGCTTTGCTTATCTGGCTGAAATGAGTAAAAACACGCCGTCTGCAGCCAATATCCTGGCTTACGCCGGGGTGGTGGCGGAGAAAAGCCGCCTGCGGCAGCTGATGACAGTGGGTAACAGTCTTCTTTCCGATGTGCAGGCCCCGAAAGCCAGCTCGGCCGGCATCCTTGAGTCGGCCGAAGGCAAGCTGTTTAACATTGCCGAACAGGGAGCCATGCAGCTTAACAGTGAGACCGGCGTTAACGAGGCGCTGGATAAACTGCTGACGCATCTGGAAAGCATGCCCGCCAGTGACGGCCTCACCGGGACACCGACCGGTTTCAGTGAACTGGACGCGATGACCTGTGGTCTCCAGCCCGGCGATCTGGCTCTGCTGGCCGCCCGTCCTTCCATGGGGAAAACGTCGCTGGCCATGGCCGCCTGCGCCGCGGCCGTGGGCGCAAAACCTGACGATCACGTCTTTGTGTTCAGTCTTGAAATGCCCTCAGAGCAGCTGATGATGCGCCTGCTGGCGATGGAAGGCCGGGTAGAGCTGTCCCGGCTTCGCAGCGGCAACATGGATGATGAAGACTGGGCTCGCGTGTCAGCGGCTACCGGTCGCATTATTGAATGGAAAAACCGTCTGATCATTGATGATACCAGTTACCAGACCCCGGCCACACTGCGCGCCCGCGCCCGTCGCTATGTCCGCAAATACGGCAGACCCTCTCTCATCATGCTGGACTATCTGCAGCTTGTCCGCTCCCCCGAGCAGGAAAACCGCACGCAGGAAATAGCGGAAATTTCCCGCTCGCTTAAGGCGCTCGGTAAAGAGCTGGGCTGTCCGGTACTGGCGCTTTCCCAGCTCAACCGCCTTGTGGAGCAGCGGGCCGATAAACGCCCCAATAATGGTGACCTGCGTGACTCCGGTGCGCTGGAGCAGGATGCAGACCTCATCATGTTTATTTACCGGGATGAGGTTTATAACCCCGGCACCCCTGATGCCGGGGTGGCTGAGATCATTGTCGGCAAGCAGCGTCAGGGGCCAACCGGCACGGTAAAAGTCAAATTTGACGGGCGTTACACCCTCTTTTCGGAGTTTCAGGAAGGCAGCTATGACTTCGGTTACCGCAGCGGGAGGAAACAGGCATGAGCCGTAAAAGTTCTAATGTGGGGGCTGCCATGCTGCAGCCCGGACGCCAGTCGCAGGCGGCCGGCAATATCAGCGTCATGCCGGCGGCTGAAATGCCCATGGTCCTGACGCTCGACCAGTTAAGCCCGAATCCTGATAATCCGCGAACATCACGCAACCCGCGTTATGACGATATCAAGGCTTCCATCCGTTCGCGCGGGCTGGACACCGTACCCAAAGTCACCCGTGACCCGGATGGTGAGCCCGATATGTACATCTTCAGCGACGGGGGGAATACACGTTATCAGATCCTGTCAGAACTGTGGCTGGAGACCGGAGAAGACCGGTTTTTCCGCGTCCATGTGTTGTTCAAGCCGTGGCCGGGACGGCTGCAGTGTGTTATCGGCCATCTGGCAGAGAATGAAGTGCGCGGGGAGCTGAGCTTTATTGAAAAAGCGCAGGGGATCCATAAAGCCCGCTCTATATATGAAGAGCAGATGGGAAAGACGGTTTCGTTGCGTCAGTTGTCAGAGCTACTGACCCATGAAGGTTTGCCAGTCCATTACTCAACAGTCAGCCGTATGGAAGATGCGCTGAAATATCTTTATCCGTGGATCCCAGACCTGCTTGAGTCCGGGCTCGGCAGGCCGCAGATAACAGGGATAATGAAATCACGTCCTTCGTGCCAAAGCCCTGGTGGCAGGTACAAGCGCTTATTGAAAAAGAGGGCGTCCGGTTCCGGGCTGGCTGGGTGCCCGTTGAGCAGTACTGTGACGAGGAAAAGCGTTGCATCAATCCCCAGGCAGCCCGGGCGGTGGGACAGCTTTGTCAGCAGCAGGGCAGGGCTGTGGTACTGGAGGTGACACAGAAGCGGGAGAAAACGGCTGCGCCGCTCTGTTTTGACCTGGGCACCCTTCAGCAGGTCTGTTCCCGAAAATTCGGCATGGGCGCAAATGAAGTGCTCGCCATTGCTCAGTCACTTTACGAAACCCATAAAGCGACCACCTACCCCCGGACAGACTGCGGTTTCCTTCCAACTTCGATGCAGCAGGAAATACCCGACGTTCTGGCGGCAGTGGCAAAATCCGATCCCGCTGTGGCCCCAGTACTGAATCAGCTGGACAGGCAGTTTGTCTCGCGTGTCTGGAATAACAAAAAAATCACCGCGCACCATGCCATCATTCCCACCCGACAGGCATTTGATTTGTCACGCCTCAGTGCCGATGAGCTGAAGGCCTACCAGCTGATTCGCCAGCATTATTTCGCCCAGTTCCTTCCGCTGCAGGAATCTGACGTGACGGAGGCCTCTTTCAATATCGGTGGCCAGCTGTTCCGTACACGCGGGAAAGTCGGTGTGGTGATGGGCTGGAAGTCATTGTTCCAGGCTGAAAAAGATGACGATGAAGAGGACGTCGACGGTGACAGTATGGCGCTGCCGGCGCTGGCAAAAGGGGATATTTGCGCTGTCACCGGTTCTGAGGTTAAGGATATGAAAACCAGTCCGCCCAAACCGTTCACGGAGGGGACGCTGATTGCTGCCATGAAGAACGCGGCCAGTTTCGTCAGTGACCCCAAGCTCAAGAAAGTGCTGCGTGATAACGCCGGTCTGGGCACAGAGGCGACGCGTGCGGCTGTGCTTGAAACCCTCTTCAAACGACACTATCTGGAGAAAAAAGGGAAGCACATCCACTCAACGCAGATGGCCCGGGAGCTGATTGCGGCCCTGCCGGAAACGCTGACGAGCCCGGGCATGACCGCATTATGGGAGCAGGCACTGGATGATATTTCGCAGGGGAAAATGTCGCTTGCGGTCTTTATGCAAAAGCAGCTGCAGTGGACCCGTCACCTTGTCGAAAAAGGCCGCCAGGACAGTGTGAAAATTACTGCTCCCGTCACGCCTCCCTGCCCGTTATGCAAAGGACCCACGCGTAAACGTAAAGGTAAAAATGGTGATTTTTGGGGGTGCATACGCTATCCGGAATGTGAGGGAATTATCAGTACAGGTAAGAAGAAAGCAGCGAAGCGTAAAAAAACATCGGTTAAGGCTAAAACAGAATAATCCGCGCAGTATTGAACTATTTCACTGTACAACCCCGGGCCGGGTTCTGCTATTGTTGCCAGGCTTTGATGCATAGGTGCCCCGCTGGCCACGGTGCTGTAAGGTAAACTTTAACGGGATTTACCCCCAGCAGGCCTGGCAGGAAGTTATTGCACACTAACTGACCTGTAAGACGCATGCACTCCGTGAAAACCGCGTCGGGATTATTCCCCGGAGACAGATGAGACGACCGCAGGTTAAGGCACCGACCCCAGGGCACCGGAAACGGTGCCCTTTTATTTTTACGGATCACGTTTTCCATTTTGACCGTTGACATTCCGGGAGGACGGTTTAATTATAAAAGTGCTAAACCGTCGTTCATACGACCACCAATGATTCAGTAGCCTGTGAGAATCGCCTTCGGGTGGCTACAGCTAAAGCTCCTGTAACCTGAAAGGGAGCAAACTTTGGTACATCTGCGCACCTTTGAAAGCAGATATCGCCTGTACAAGCGCATTACGACGCGGCGATGAAGGTTCCTTCAACATACCAGACTCTCAGGATTCAACCGATCCTGACCCCCGACGGGAAACCACTCCCGTCAGGGCAGATGGTTTCTCCGTCGTACCTATTTTTACCTCCATGGAGAAAACATCATGTCTGCAAACAATACTTCTGCATCTGCAAAATCTGAGTACTTCAACCTGACTATTAAAGGCATCGGGTATCTCAGCAACATCCGCCAGGTTAACCATCAGAATGGCTCGTTCCTCAGCTGCGTAATCAATGCACTGAGCGGTCCGACTGACAATCCGGCCTACGTCCGTTTTGACATTTCTGTCGCAGGTAAAGAGGCTACCAGCCTTATCGCCCGCTGCCAGAAAGCCGTCGATGAAGACAAAAAAGTCCTGCTGGGCTTTAACCTGAGTAATCCGTCCACGGACATATTTACGCTGAACAAGGGCGAGCATGCCGGCGAACAGCGTGTCAGTCTGAAAGCCCGCCTGATAAAGGTGGACTGGATCAAAATAGGCCAGGACATGGTCTACAAGACTGAAAAATCTGACTCCGTGCCGCCGCAGAATGGCTCTGCCGCACAACAAAACTACGCAGAAAACTCATTCTGATGCGCACCTGACACACCCCGTTCGCGGGGTGTTTCTTTATTTTACAGGAGAAATGATTATGTCCTCACGCGGCGTTAACAAGGTGATTCTTGTCGGTAATCTCGGCCAGGATCCTGAAGTGCGTTATATTCCCAATGGCAGTGCAGTTGCCACCCTTTCTCTGGCCACGTCTGAGAGCTGGCGTGATAAGCAGTCCGGTGAACAGAAAGAAGTGACCGAATGGCACCGGGTGGTTATTTTCGGCAAGCTGGCAGAAATTGCGGGTGAATATATGCGCAAAGGCTCCCAGGTTTACATCGAGGGCCAGCTGCGCACACGCAAATGGACCGATCAGTCCGGCCAGGAGAAATACATCACAGAGGTGGTGGTAAACATTGGTGGCACTATGCAGATGCTTGGCGGTCGCCAGTCCGGCAGCGGTCAGAATACGTCTTCCCGGAATGACTGGGGCCAGCCTCAGCAACCTTCCGGACCGACTCACAGTGGCCAGGCTTCCGGCAGCAGTGCCGGTGCGCCACCGATGGACTTCGATGACGATATACCGTTCATTGGATTCGGGTATGGAGTACCAAAATCGGCAATCCATGCACTCTGAACAGCCTTTATGGCAGTTGCTCTGAACTTACACATAATCCGGTCAGCATTTAAGGATAACTGACATGCCTGTTATACTGAGGATCAACGGTTTCCGGTTCTTTTTTTATTCTAATGAAGGTAACCCGCTCGAACCTGCACACATTCACGTAATGCAAGCAGGTAGTGAAGCCAAATTCTGGTTAACGCCATCAGTGGCACTGGCCAGTAACGATGGGTTTAATTCACGGGTATTAAAAGAACTGACGGGGATCGTTGATGATAACCAAGCATTGTTTCTGGAGGCCTGGAATGACTATTTCAGCTAAACGGGTCAGCTTCGATGAGGCCACGATGTGGGTTGAACTCAACGACGCCCGTACCATCGGTGTGCCGCTGGCATGGTTTCCACGCCTATTGCATGCTTCAACTGAACAGCTTAACAGCTATGAACTGAGTCCCCGTGGTATCCACTGGGACGCGCTGGACGAAGACATTTCTATTGCGGGTTTGCTTGAAGGCCGCGGCGATGTGACCCATCGTCCCCATAAAGTAGCCTGACAGCGCGCTATTAGTGAAAAACGCTGGCTTTTGCCGGCGTTTTTTTTCATCAACGGAAAATCAATTGTTAATTGAGTGAACCCGCCATTCATGAGCACAGTGGTGGTGCGCTATTCACCCTGTCGCCTCAGGGGGAGCCCGGCGTGCTCCCGGCGACACATCAGCACCTTGTGAGGCTGCGGGCGATGCTCAGGCAGCGCCTGACCGGCCCGGTCAGAATGACCTGTCACCCGCACCGGGTGGGACTCAGCAGCAGCGTGGCCATCTATCTTGAGGGAAAGCTGAAGCAGGTGGTGAACATCCTTATCACCGTGACGGGGCAGACAAGCTGGCCGCAGGAAGAGGAGTATGCGCATCCGCGCTGGTATATCACGGTGCCGGATTCGGCTGATCTGGTGTATCTGATGCTGTGGATTAACGGGCTTGACGTATAACTACAGACTTGCCTTCACCAGGGGCATGATAATAAAAATTACTTAATGCTTTTTTGATACCGGCCGCCAGGGCCGGTTTTTTTATGAGCGTTTAACCAATTTCAATGCTAAATATATTATAACTTCCAAAGTGCTTTTTAAGAGCGAGTAGTTGCTATGGCGGGTACTTCAGAAAAAGATATCAAGTTACTGTGGGGCCGCGCAGCAGGGCGCTGTTCTTACTGCCAGTGTGACCTTACACATATCATGGATGGTTTAGGCAATTATCATGTAGGTGAAATGGCTCATGTTATCGGTAAGAAAAAAGGTGCAGCCAGGACAACTGAGGGTACAGGACCTGATACCTATGACAATTTGATCCTTTTATGCCCAACCCATCATAGGATGATCGATAAGGCTCCAGAAGGGGCCTATCCGAATGAAATGCTTTTTCAGTGGAAAGAGAAACACGAATCTTCTGTTGCAAATGCTTTTAAGAAGGCTGTTTTTGATAGTGTTGAGCAACTTAAAGAAGAAATTGCGTTAATGCTTTATGAAAATAATAAATGCTTTACTCATTATGGACCATATTCTGAAGCTGCAAAAGATATGGGTTCTAATACTCAAGAATTGTGGGAGCTAAAAAAACTAAGTGTGATGGTGCCTAATAATCGTAAAATAATAAATGTAATTGAAGGTAATATGGGTTTATTAAGCGCCAGGCAAAAACGGTTGTATATTGACTTTAGAGATCATGCCGAAGCTTGGGAATACAATCAGTATAATAGATTGGATACCTATCCTTTATTTCCTGAAGAGTTCCAGAAGGAGTTCGGTTATGAATAATAATTCATGGGGTGTCAGTTTCGCATCGATTTCATGGTTTGACGATTATTTGAAATATCATAAAAATGTCAAGGGTTTTATTCGCGAAAAGGATATAGTCTTTCGTGTTGAGAGGAAAATTCAAAATGATATGTTGACGATCATTCTTCTGAATGAATACACAATGAGTGTGACAAAAATACTCAAAGTTATCAAAGAGTTTGGTGGGGTGGATATAATCGTTGTTGGTGGTAATTGGAATAGCTACACATCTGGTGCCAAAGAGCATGCTATACAGCAAGAACTTGGGTTGTTTAATTCGGCAGAAATCGGCGCGGCTTTATTCAAAAATGATTACTGGAATTTCCATAGAAAAGATAGAAACGGCAGTCCGCAATATCATATTAGAGAGGAGCAGTAACGTAGTGGGAATATATGGGTTTGGATCTTTTTTTCGAGCTCAAACTTACAATGACATCGATATAATGATAGTGGTAGATTGCCCTTTTGAAGAGCTTCTAGGCCTTTATGAGGAGTGTGTAGAAGCTTTAAGTTTGTTAGGTACGGAAACTGGAGAAGAGTTTCACTTGCTTTTCCTTACTTATCAAGAGTTTAAAGAGAAACCATTGATTGAATCTGGTTCTTTGATCCCTATTTTTATTGGTTCATAGAAATTTCTCACGATAACCCATATGGCAGTTAAGCCGTTATTATATAAATGAGATTTTCACAAAGTTACTCTGTACTCCTAACATTCATTAAGTGGTAGAAAAACTTCTGAGTACGGGATTTTAGTTTATTACGGTTTTTCTGAGCGGCCACGGGCACGCTGTCAGGCGATTCAGTCTGACGGAGTCCCGATTCATGAAACTGACCTCTCTTGTTTTCCTGCCGGCTCTGCTGCCGGCATCCGTACTGGCCGGCACGGCCATCTTCACCGACAGTCACCATCTGCCGGCAAATCTGCCGCCGGACGTGCCGGTGGTCCTTCTTGATGGTCCTGACCGGCTGCAGGCCGACATATTCGGGGAACTGCCTGCAGATCCGCAGCAGGCCGAGGCACACGTCAGGCAGGTTATGGCGTCTCCTGCCTGGCAACAAAAACAGCTGCAGCTGAATGATTCCTATCGCCAGGTGGTCCGGGCCTGGGAACTGGGCATTAAAAAAGTGCCGGCAGTGGTGTTTGATGACCGCGATGTGGTGTACGGCACCAGGGATGTGGCCGTGGCCACATCCCTGCGTAACCGGGGAGGTGGTCAGTGAATACAAAACCTTCCCGCATCAGAACCACGGTGTGCTCGCTGGCGGTTGCCACGGTACTGGGTACGGCAACCGCGCCGGCAGCTGTTGCAGCACTTAACACTGCGCAGATTATTGCCAGCGCCGTGTCGCAAAACTGTATCAGCTGGCGTGTCAGTGGCATCTGTTACTGGCTGTTCTGCACCCCCTTTGGCTGCAAGGTGCGCACGTCGGTCAAAGTCACCCACTTCATTCCTCAGACAGTCGTTTCGACCTATGTCGCGCCGGGCGGCAACCCGTGGCAGGAAATGGCGTTTGTCAGCCAGACCGCCGGCGGGCTGGAAAGTGCTGTGACCAGCGGGCTCTCCGGTGTTTCTGCCGGAGGAGCCAATCCGGCCGACATGAAAAATCCCGGCCAGCGCAAGTCCGCCGTGCGTTTCAAGTATGCCGATGCGATTGGCCACCCGGCCACCTCCCTCATTGGCGGCAGTATTCCGGGCTATTCCTGTGACACCGCAGCCACCCCGTTAATGCCTTACTTCCTGAGTACGCTGGATTCGGCGGCCTGGCGCACAGGCGTACCGGAGTCCCTGTATCCGGAAGCTCTTGTGCCCGGCCAGCGGGAAATCGGCAGTCAGGCAGCAGCCAATATGTGGGGCAACATCTATCCCCGTTCGGGGTTTATCAGCCAGACCGATGATGACAAAGCCTCTGCCGTGGTGGCGCAGCGTGTGGCAGACATTATCACCCGCGCCGGGCAGCCCCATGTTTATCAGGTGCTCCTGGGCAGCCGTCATGACGGGTACTGGCCACCGGGCGAGGTCACGGAAAACACCGGCACGCGCAATCACAAATGGCAGCGGCTGGCTCCCCACATGACTCAGTCATGTGCCGTATTCCCGGACGGGAGCTATACCGCCGCGAGCGATAACAATGAAGCCTTTGCGCTCTGGCAGCCTTACAGTTGCTGCAAAAAGCGCGGGCAGAAATTTCTGGGCAGCACTGATATCTGATGAGGAAAACCGTGAAAAAATCACCTTCATTTTCAGCCGTTCGCTTAAGCCTGCTGCTGACCGGCTCCCTGCTGACTGTCCTCCCGGGCGCGCACGCGGCCGATGATGACAATACCATCCTGGACATGTCCCTGCCGCAGGTGAACAACAGCGCCATCGGTTACGGCAAATCCGTCGATGGTGCGGTGTCGGACAAGCTCTTCTACACCCTCGGCGGCGGCTCGGTCATTTCCCAGCCGGCCACGCGCGGCAATATGCAGAAGCTGGGGCTGAATACCGGCTGGAGCAGTGACCTGATGTGCGGCAATTTTGATCTGAAAACCACCGTCGGCAATCAGCTCAACGGCGTCACATCCGGCTTTAAAAACCTGATGGGCGACGTGATTCAGGGGGCCACCGGCGCGGTGGCCAGTCTGCCGGCGATGGTCATTCAGCGGGCCAACCCCGGTCTGTATGACATGCTCACCAACGGCGTGCTTCAGGCCAATGTGTCATTCGACAAGGCGCAACTCAACTGCCAGAACATGGCGAAAAAAATGATGGACTTCAGCGACAGCAGTAACTGGACGCAGCAGGCCATGATGGATGAATACAAGTCTGTTGTGAACAGCGGAGATACTGATGCGGTTCGTGCAGATGAGGCGGGGCGGAAAGTCACCGGCACGTCGGGCAACAACTGGATTGGTGGTCAGAAACGTGGGGGGGCGGGGCAGCCCGCCATCCGTGTCACCCATGACCTTGTTGCTGCCGGCTACAACATGATGAACGGTTTACCTGTCACCGCTAATTCGACTGTCGGCGAAAGCAGCTGTAACGGTGGCGCATGCTCTAAATTCGGCAGCGCGGAAGAGGCGGCGGCCATGACCGTGAAGGTGCTGGGCGATCGTTCGATGCGCACCTGTGCCAACGCGAGCGAATGTACCAGCGGTGATGCGGATGACCAGCCCGGTACGACCGTTGCCGGCACCGGCTTTGCCCCACTACTGGAAGAGGCAACCAAAGCCAACGCTGAGCAGCTGGTCAGGCTCGTCAACGGTACGGAAAAGCCGACGGCCGCGAATCTGGCGAAGCTGAAAACCGGCGGACTGCCGGTGACGGCCGGCGTGATTAAAGCCCTGCAGCGTGATCCGGATAATGCTGCCCTGACCGCCCGCCTTGCCGGCGAACTGGCCATGTCTGACACGGTGGAAACGGCGCTGCTGATGCGTCGCATGATGGTTACCGGTATGTCGGAGCCGAATGCCGCTGCCCAGCCAAAGGCCATTGATACCGCCGGTCAGCGTATCGAGGCGCTGGACCGGGAAATCGCGGCGCTGAAAAACGAGATGGAGATGAAGCGCGAACTATCACGTAATTCGGTGCTGACCATTATCGACAGGGAGAACCAGCGCGTCGAAACCAACCCGCAGACCCAGTCTGATGACAATACCGACAGTCGCTTCAACCAGATGGCAGCGCCGCAGTCGGCTGAATGAGGGAATAAGGATGCGTAATAAAACGACTGTCAGGAAAGTCCTTACCCGTGCCGGCATCTTCCTCGCCTGCATGGCGCTGTTCATGGTGGTCTCACTGATGATGGCTGACACCGCCATGAAACATCCGACTGAAGCTGCTGCATTCCGGAGCTGGATGCAGTCGACGCGTTACGGCTGGCTGATGTGGCGACTGGCGCTGTATGCGCTGGTTGCCTGGGGCCTCTGGAAAATCCGGCATGCGCCGGGCTTCTGGGAGGCATACCGGCGGCCGCTGCTGCGCATCAGTGTGGTCAGTGTGCTTTTTATCGCGTTGTGTGAGTACGCGATGTTTACCGGTCCGGGAGCCTGACGATGACAACAAACAGCTATCTTGAGTATTTTCTCACGCTGCTCGGCTGGGTGATCAATAACGGCCTGTGGAATGTCCTGCTGAGCACCGGGCTTTTTGTCCTGCCGCTGGCGTTTAAGGTGGTGGGGATCTGGCTGAAGGTCCGTGAAGAAGGGGAGGATGAAGGCAACAAGGGGATGCTGTCGCTGCCCCGTATCGAGAACGCGCTGTATGCCGGTTTCCTGGTGATGATTGCCTGCTGCGTACCGCTGATTAATGTCAGCCTCAGTACGATGCAGTACGACACAACCCGGGCAAAGAGCTGTGGTGTGTGGACGCCAAAAGCGCCGGATGAAAGCGGCTATGCCGGCGTGGTCACCAGTCTCAACGACCAGACGGCTGCAGCACCGGTATGGTGGGTGCTGATTCATAAACTCTCGAAAGGGGTAACCCAGGCGGCGGTGGCGACCATTCCCTGCCGCCCTGACATGCGGCAGATCCGCTTTGAAGTGCAGCATACGCGTATCGACAACAAAGCGCTGGCGCAGGAGCTGCAGGACTTCACCAACGACTGCTATTCGGTTGCGCTGTACCTGTGGAAGCAGCAGGACCAGGGACAGACAAAAGATAAAACCACGCTGCGTGATATCGAATGGATTGGCAGCAGTACATTCCTGAGCCGGTACTATCCGTCGCTGCAGTCGAAACTGCCACGGGCGGCGTTCCCGTGGAGCGACAGCCGGGACAGCGGCCGGCCCAATACCGGAAGAGGCGGTTATCCCACCTGCAGCGAGTGGTGGAGCAGTACGGACACCGGACTGAAAGCACGGGTGAAGGACCAGGCCGACCCCGATATGTGGCTGCGTATCTCGGCCGCAATGAAAATGTCAGGCTTTAACGACAGTGACTACCAGGAAGCCGTCATCCGTCGTCTGGTCAGCCCGGAAAGCCTGACGGTCTCACAGAATGGTCACGTGTATGCCGGCTATGGCGGCAACGCCGATTTCACCCTGGATAATGCAGCAGCACGCGTGGCGGCCATTGGCGGGACATCTCTCGGCAGTCTGGCCGCGTTCCCTGCGTTCGATGCTATGCGGCAGGCGCTGCCAATGGTGCAGGCCATCCTGCTGATGGCAATATATGTCATGCTGCCGCTGATCCTGGCATTTGCGGCCTACGAATTCAAAACCGTTATTACGCTGACCTTTGTGATGTTTGCTCTTAACTTCCTGACATTCTGGTGGGAACTGGCGCGCTGGCTCGACAGCTGGTTGTTAACCGCGTTGTACAGTTCGGATACACACAGTCGGTTCAATATGGCGGGACTGCAGAACAGCTCAGATGACCTTATTATGAATCTGGTGATGGGAGCGATGTTTATTGTACTGCCTGCTGTCTGGCTGGGAGCTCTTTCGTGGGCAGGGGCCAGCGTGGGTGTCGCTGTTAGCGCTGCCTTTCAAAAGGGTACTGAAACTGCTCAGAATACAGGCGGGAAACTTGGAGAAGCTGCTGGTAATGCTATCGGCAGTAAAGCAACCAAAGGGTAGTTTTACTGGTACAGTTGATTCGGCCTAATCTTCACTCGGGGATTTGTAAGGAGCGCCATCATATTCATTATTGGTGGCGCTATTCATTACAAATTCATCATGAAAATTATTTTCACCTTTCTTTTCATTAAAACTATTTATTGAAGCATTTTCAGAGCCAGATCCGATATGTGTTATGGCAGCAATTAAAGCCCATAATAAAACTGCGCTGCAGCTTATCAGGAGACCGCCTGCTATAAGCGCAACTAACGAACAAAGGACAGCTAAAAGCAGCGGCATGTGGCCTAACCACTTCGGCAGTTTGTATAGTTTAGCCAGCATGACGCAGCGCTGATCTAAACGTGTAAAAATTTTTTTGGTACCCTTCCATATTGCAGCGAGACGAACACCACGTTCCCAGGCGCGTTTCTCTTGAGACTGATACATATCCCCCTCCGAATTAGGTGAGTTCTCAGGGACTATAGCGGATTTTTTGAGCAATTGCTAATTACTGTTTCAGCACTCTGGGCTACCTAATAAATTCTCTAAAATCATAAGGTTAATATTTTTACCAATGCGTTACGACTACGCCATCATAGAAGGGGATTCTATGCGTAATGTAGTGGTCAACTAAAACTGGCCTCTACTTTGAGTTTTTCCAGTATCGTTTTTCCGATTCGTTTGGTGGTAACGCGCCGTTATATTCGTGTGGCCTGAGTTCGCTGTAATACCCAACAATATAGTAAGTTATCGCATGGGCAGTATCGCTGAAGCTTATATAGCCAGTCGCTGGCACCCACTCATTCTTCGGCTTCTGAAGAAGAGTTCCATTGGGCTATTATCCCAGCAATTTCCACGCCGACTCATACCTTGTCTGATCCGATATCGCCACAGACATTGCCGGAACTGCCTGCTTGTAAAGTGGCAGCCTTGATCGCTGTGGAACATCACCCCGGCAGGCTTGCCGCGAATTTCCCACGCCATTTCCAGCGCTTTGATAGTCAGTCTGCTATCCGGTGAGAACGACATTGCCCATCCCACTGGTTTCCTTGCGAACAGTTCGAGAACTACGGTGAGGTAAGCCCAGCGCTTGAATCACCTTGTTTATATCTGTCCCAGATAATCGCCTTCTGTTCTGGTATGTAGTTAATCCGAGTTCTTCGTTTCATGGCAACGTCCCACTTGATTAAGGTAGCGTTACATCGACCCGTTGAACTCACAGCACGAGGCGGACATGCTAACGGGGCAAGATATCTGGGGGGCACAACATAACCTACCAGACAACGAATTTCATCAACTCGTGGAAACATTGACTGCCATGATTATTCAGTCTTTGATGTAAGATTAGCCCCTACCCAGATTACCAAATTCTTCATCAGAGGATTTCTATGCGCAATTCCGAGATATATGTGTCAGTTGATATTGAAACGTCAGGTCCTGTTCCCGGAATTTACAGCCTCCTATCAATTGGGGCTTGTCTGGTGAGTGATCCTGAGAACGCACTGTACCTTGAACTTCAACCAGAGGGCGAGAAGCATGATGCTGAATCTCTTGTTGTGACTGGGCTTGATATTAACCGACTACAGAGCGAGGGACTTGCTCCAGAACAGGCTATGTTAAAGCTAAAAGACTGGCTTGCTTCTTTAATTTCTCAACATCGGAAACCCATTTTTGTCGGTCTGAATGCCCCATTTGACTGGTCATTCATCAATTACTACTTTCACAAGTATATTGGCAGCAACCCCTTTGGTTTCACAGCCATAGACATTAAAGCCTGCTACATGGGGGCTATGGGGTGCGAGTGGTCAGACACAAAATCATCACATATGTCTGCAGTCCTTGCCCCTCTAACCCAACCCACGCATAATGCGCTTGATGATGCCCGTTTTCAGGCTGAACTTTTTTCTTTATTACTCGCGCGATCAGGCCGTTAGTTGTGATTCTGCTAAAAGGGACAGTCCATTCTGACAGCTTCAAAATACCCCCCCTCTCTAAATAACCAAGCTTTAATTCCTGAAGTATCTGGAGAGGTGCCGACGATAATGGCTACAGGATGCGGAAGTACCTGAGAGTAACGTTTCGCAAAGCGGGAAAAGCTCGAAATATCTGCACTCGATATCTGCGGTATTACCTGAGGATGCGTATGCCAGTATCCTATTAATCGTAACCCAAGAGCATTTGCCTTCTGAATCTCCTTCTTACAGCGTTCAGGGTCTAACTCAAGCCATGTTCGCCCTGCGTTGTCGGCTTTGTGTGGTGCTGTTGCAAGAGACAAAATGATACCGTCTGGATGATTGGGGTCGACAAAAAGCTGACCCCCTCGCTCATGTTCCCCACTTATTTGCCGATTACAGTGAAAAATATCAGCCGCGGAGTGGGATACCAGTAAGACGTCCTCAACACCGGGCCATTTCCAACTCCAGGTAACCTCCATTATTTTCCACCCTCATGTGTAGACTCGGGCCAAGCCCGCTCCAGAACAGTTTGAATGGTTCCTGTCGGTAAGTCAGGGCCGATATACGTCCCGCCCTGCACCTGTGCATCAGCAGGGCGGTTTATGCTTGTTAACCAGAGCGATTCCTTTTTAATACCGTTCAGATACTGAATCGATGCCTGCGTTATCATTGTGGCGATGGTATTCATACCCGCTGCGTTCCCGGGAATAAAACTTTCCCCGCAGGCAGGTAGCGGAACAACCCCTCCTTCCGGCCACTCTGTATATTTGTGACTAAAGTCGCCGTTGTCACTGAATAAGTGCCTGCCATCATAGTCACCTCGAGGTGACGCTAATGCATGTCCCACAAGCGTATGAGGCTCACTCCATCCCTGAATAAATGCCCATGATTGACCTTTTGCTTTTAGTTTCCACAAACTAGCTTCAGACTCCCAGTCAGCTGTTGTGATGATGACTAAATCAGCAGTTTGAAGAAGGTCAGGCTTGTCTTCCAAGGCAAATTGCACATACGTATTAAAAGCTTTGACCTCAGAAGTTGGATGATCCTGCATGAGCCTGGTTTTAAGTGCATCGACTTTGAATTTACCTAAATCATCCATGCCAAGCACATGCCTTCCCATATTGGCGGACTCAAAAGTATCTGGGTCGATAAGAGTCAGATGCTTAAGTCCCGACCTTGCAAGTTGTGATGCAACAGCCCCACCCAGCGATCCTACCCCGATGAACACAACGTGTGCTGCTTCCAGCCCTCTGATGCTGCCGCTTAAATCTCGCGCATAGAAATCTGTACGATCAATGACGTTTAATCTGGAGGAATAAATAATTGCAGGATGTTGCCCGGTTATCGCCAGAGGTTTCCGACGTGCGGAGCGCGATCCGAAGAATGGGCTACGGCGACGAGTATCTACCTTTGCAAAAACATTCAGTGTGTATAAAGGCGCGCCGGCTTTGCCAGGTAACTCTAGAATCAGCCATCGGGAAATAAGTGAGCTACTGGTACTAAACCACGTGGAAAGTTTTGTCGCATCCGCCTCAGATACATGAGGGAGGATCCACGACAACAGCTCTGCCGGTGCTGGAAACACGAGTCCAGGAAAACTTTTGAGTTTTACAAAAAAACCGCCTGCATGTGGAGAGCGTATCGTGACTTGCCTTCCCATAATCCGGCGGGCATGGCTACCAAGAGCTTTTATATCTGATGATAACCAGACTGACTCATAGCCTGAGGGAACGATGTATCGAGAATCACTGAGTGCGAATAGTTCAGAAGCATATTCTGGCCGCCCAATGAGCAATACATTCCGTACAGACCTACCGTGCTGTCTTATCCAGTAAGACGTAATCTCATTCTGAAATTCGAGATTACGTTTATCTGCGTTTGCGCCCTGGATGGATAAAGACAATATTTTCTTCAGCCGATTAATGCTGTCGCGAACTACTGTGTCAGGTGACCCCGTAACTGGCTCTTCTTTAAACCCGTGAAGACATAGACCTGCTTTTGTTGCGTGTGGCCAAACAAGCCAAGGTGAGGGATCCACATACAGATTGAGACCAGCGGATGGGAATCCCTTGGGAAATCCTATGTGCAATGTCCTTTCTATGCCCAGATAATCTGTTGGAAGCGGGAAACGGTATGCTACGGTTTCATCTGAGCGCGCTTTGGTGTGCTGCAGTAGACCTGCGGCATTACCTGTGTTTAGGAGTGCCTCAAGTGTGGCAATTCCCTGTGCAACCGCATCATCTGGAATATTAACCAAGTCGACCTACCGGTTTCGTATCAGCCTGAGATTGATCGCTGCCAGCCACACCTCCAAACAGCGCTCCCATTGAAACAGAGTTTCGGTTCATACCTGAAGGCCGACCCGGCATTGTCCAGTTAGCGGGGATACTAGTATTTACTTCATCTACAAATGAACGCCCGATTCCGAAGCTTTCGTTTACTGCCTTGGCAAATGATTCCACGGATGAATAGCTTTCAAGTCCAAGGCTGAATGCCTTGCAGGCACTTTCATGCCATTCATAGAACGCCCTTTGGTAAGCAGAGCCTTCTCCTGGGCGATTCCATTTTTCTGCAAAGTTTTCGCCGCTATCCTCTGGATTACAGACCATGTATTCCTGTCCATTGCTTCGAATGAAGTTTGGCATAGTTCTGACGATCTCAAGAATGGCTTCAAGTGGCGTAAATGGCCTTTGCCGCGATTGCATTGCTACATTCAGCCAGGCGTGAGCGGCGAGCGTTGTGATGACAGCTGAAATTGGGCGCGATCTTTCATTTTTAGTGCGAATAGCCCATTCATCGCGATGACGTTTCAGAAGCTTGATACTGGCTCTAAGTGGATCCTCAGTCTGATATTCTTCATATTCGGGTAGTGGGGCTATGGTCGCGGAATCTGCAACAGCCCGACTTTTATTGAGAGCAACATAATTTTCAAGCATGATTTGACTCTCCGAAGCATCATGGAGCCAGTCTGCATAGGGGATAGGGCTGCTCGCTTTCCACCCAGTTTCTCTATCTGGTACTTCAAGCATGCCATGGCCGTGAGTTTCATCATTCCAGCTGCGGGGTCGTGCTGGGGTCACGTCAATATGAAAACCTGGGTTCTGATCTGCATAAACAACACGTACCCCTCTTCGCAGAGGCTTTATGTCCTCATGAACGCGACTGCCTTCCTGAAACCGTTTTTCTATCGTTTCAAGCACAGTGTCCGCTGATACTCCTCTGGAATTCGGGAGCCAGACAATTGCATCTGCATCAATTGTGCCCAGGTCTGCCGGCGCATCAGACACGGGGTTGATGGTAGTTTTAAGGCGCATAGATCCCTGCGGAAAAATATGTGCATCCTGCAGAATAGGATCATCGGAAGCTGAGAGGATTGTCTGCAGTTGTGCGTAGCGGCCATTAATTTTTTCATACTGCGGACCGGTCAGAGAAATCGCTCTTGCTGCTCGAAGAAGGAAAAATTCCCAGCTGCTGTGTTTAGTCTGTTCATTATTCATTTCTGTGACTCCTGAGGGTGGCCGATAGTCAGCATTGACCGGAACTGGTTTGAATTACTCTCTCTATCAAAAATTACATAAGGGTGCTGATGCTGCGTCGTCAGCAAAGCACCAAATTCAATTGCAAGCGCTGCAGGGATCGCAGCAAAGACGCTGATAGGTTGCTCCGATTCTGCTTCAAGTTGACTCAAATGCTTTTGAAGTTCATCCCGGAATGTGTTGATAACATTCCGGTTTGAAACCATCGCATATGAGGGCTCTGGAATAGTGAACGACGCGATTCGCACGCCCGGCAGCACTGCTTCAATATCCCGTTCAGGAATAGTCGCCGATATCGAAAGGACTAAGGCCAGTGGCCCATTACCTTGAGGTGCTGGAGAGAATATATAATCAGGAGGAGAAGCGGATTTAGATGGCCAGCGAAGACCATGTGTGCGACTTCTGGAAAATAAATACCGGTTAGAGCGGTCTCCGATGGCTTGTCCGAGCATAATCAATGCAGGGATGTCTGCGAGACCCACGAGGGCTAAAGCAGGCATATCGCCGAAGCTGCCTCCGCGTTTGGCTAATTCCCCTGAAATCTTCTGCTCGATATCGTCCTTAATTAATTGCCAGTACAAGTCATCCCTTCCGCGGGGGCCAGGCTCTCTGAAAGTGATGTTAATTGTGTGACCAAACGCAGTCAGTCCCTCGGAAGACATCGCTGTCAGCAATTCCCCTGCCGGGATATTATTGGTAGATGCAAAATGCTGACTCTGAACAATTAGCGGTATAGCCCGTCCTTCAGCAGGCTGAGAGGCTGCAAGGCGTATACGAGCAAGACAGCTTTCATGCAGGCCACTCAAATCATCTTCAGGATAACCGTCATCATCGCGATCTATTTTTTCGTGACAATTTGGGCACAACAGCATCAGATTTGAGAAGTCATTAGTAAGATTTTGAGCCTGTTCATCACTATGCTCTTCTCGCCCTCTGGGTCCTTTGGGGCTAGCCGGAAGTATATGTGCGACCTCACCCCACTGCATGGATGTGCCCACGCGAAAATCATGCGTCAGGTCTGTTCCACAAAGCTCGCAGTGTCCTGCCATCCTTACCCATACCATCTGTTTTACTTCGGATTTGGTGTTAAATCTTCCACCTTTTTTCTTGGGGGGGGCTTCTGCGTTCAAGTGATTACCTCCAGAGGAAATAAAAAAACAGTTCATCAAAGTCTAAAGTGGTGCTTAATTCATCATCTTCAATGGATGCATAAGTTAAATTAATAAAAAACGCTATAGTGTTGAGTTAAAGCAACTTTTAGATTTAAGAAAGCATAAAATTGATGATTGATGGTATAAAATGTGGTTAATTTGATAAAACTTAAAATAATCAGTTTGACGTGCCCCTGTTCATCAACATATCGCATTAGTAATGCTTTATCAGTGACCTGAGAGCACCCCCATGCAGAAATGTTCATCCGAAGAACAGATCCTCAGTATTTTCCGCGAAACCTGTGTCGAGCCACTTCTGTAGATGACGCCCGCTGTTGGCACGAAGCAGTCAGACAATCGGGAAAAGGTAGTTACCATTATGTGTTAATGATAACTACCATTTTTTGATTCTGCTATTTTAATTCGATGTAGAGACCAAGCGCGATACAAAAAGCATGCAGTAGAATTGGTAAAAGAAGCCCTCTACTTTGATATCTTGCTCCACAGAAAATTAATGAAAGTGCAAACATTTGGATTTTGGTGGGGAATGAATATTGTTTGTGTATAACTGCAAACAAAAAAGAAACAGTCAATCCGCCGATAATATAGCCCGCCTTTTCACCAAAAGCGTTTAAGAAAGAACTCAGGATAATTCCTCTGAAAACCAGTTCCTCCAGAAGTGGGAAAATAATAATAGTGGCTGCAATTTTTACAGCTGCCATTTCGTGTGACAAACCTTTAGTAAAATCTGTAACGAAGGGTTCTTTCGGCGTAAGGTAGTATGAAGCAGCGTAAGCAATAATTATGAGCGCAAGAAAAACAAATGACTGCTTGTTAGGTTTTCCCCAAGTTAATCCTTGGTAAGGTGAGGTGTTATTTAATAAGTGGGTTATGGATAAAAAAACACAAGCATTATTAGAGGCTTAATTATCTGCAAATGTAATATTGAGAAATTAAGCTTGGTCATTAAGAATATATTTAGATCAATAGAGGTTAATAATAAATAAAAGAATAAAAAGTTAGATAATCCGAAAGTAAGAATTAGAAAGCGTTGGTTGAAAATATGCATATCAACCATTTTCATCGGAGAAAACTACATATTAATCACCAAAAAAAACGATGTCTACATCCATTTGACGTCGTATTTCCCTGTTGGTACTATTAAATTGTTGTACTGTCGCACTGGCGACCACCAATGCTCTTGTAGCCTGTGATGAGCGCCTTCGGGTGGCTACAGTCGCACTTAAGCTGCGACCACCAATGTTCCGGCAGTCTGTGAGGAGCGCCTTCGGGTGACTGCACAATAAAACTCTCTAAGCCTAGAAGGGAGTACATGAAAAATGTGGCAAATCTGCTCACCTTTGAAAGCAGATATCGTCTATGAAAGCGCACTATGACGCGGCGATGAAGGTTTACTGTGTAGCAAAGCTGCCAGTTTCAATTCACTTCCGTTCTGTGAACGGCATCAGTTCAACGTCTTCTCATTTGCAGTGATACGCCCTGAGTTTCGTACGACTTTTGCGCCGACGTATAAGGCCATTTGGTACATTTGGCCGCTTACGGAGTTGCATTAGGAGCACGAAGCTGCGTGGCGTCACTTGTGAAGTGGCGAAGACACTACCAAGTGACGCGCGCAGCGCATAACGTCTCAACCCACGTAAGACGTGGTTTTCAACGTTTTACTACCATCTGACCAACATGTAGCCCGTGTCAGTGCGGTTTTAAAATCACTTTCACATCAACGTAAGCACGACGGGAGGCCGTCTGAACGTTCAACTATCAGTAAGGAGGAAATCGACTCGGTATCGATGGCGACACTACGAGCAGTAGTGTTGGAGGCAGCTTGACGTAAGTCAGCTCTGCATAAGCAGCAAACAGATCAGAGATCTGGGGTGCCTCGCAAGAACTCAACAATTCGCCGCCCCGATGCACAGATACCAGTCGAGACGCAGGAAGCGCAACAGCAACCGTGTCGTCGGGGAATGAATTGCTGGTCTACAGATCCGTCTGCTTCTTTACAAGCAGAGGGACGTGTATGCCTTTGGAGAGAGTGAAATGTCCAGATTCAGTAAACAGCTGTGCAAACAACTCGTCACGCTTGCCCGTCAGGGGCGGGGAAGTTATAAAACGGTGGCTGACCGTTCAAGAATCGCAGAACGTTTTTCTGAACGACTGTCTGAACTGAATATTCAGATCAGGGACGTAAAACATATCAAAACTTCCCATATTGAAAAGTATATTGAGAGCAGGAAGGCAGATAGTTTATCTCTCAGGACGTTACAGAATGAGATGTCTGCTATCCGTTCTGTTTTATTATCAGCAGGAAGAAATAAACTGGCCGATCCCAGTCACATTAACCTGAGTAATCAGGCGCTCGGGATTTCTGGTGCTAACCGGGATGGAACTAAACTTCCCATTACAGACGAAAAACTTAATGCTGTGGTCAGTTTTGCCCAAAGAAAAGACGAGGGCGTTGCTCTTGCTGTGCAACTTTCCCGATATCTTGGATTGAGAACAGAAGAAACCGTTCAGTCTGCAAAGTCTTTAAAGACATGGAGGCAGGCACTGATTAATAATCATGAGCGTGTCCGTGTTGTTTTCGGGACTAAAGGCGGACGTCCAAGGGAAACGACAGTTTTTAATCGCGAAAAAGTTTTATCAATTCTTGACAAGGCAATTAGTTATGTCAGTGAACATAACGGAAAACTGATTGATAAACCCTCTCTGCATACCGCTATTGATCGCTACCGTAATATTGTAAGAGAGGCCGGAATGAATGGTAAAAATGCGCCGCACAGTTTACGTTACGCTTACTCCCGCGATGCTGTAAATCACCATATTAAAAATGGAATGAGTCGCGATGAATCCGAGGCATTAGTTTCAATGGACCTGGGCCATGGAGATGGTCGGGGGCGTTATATTAAACAAGTTTATTTTCGTAAGGAAACAGAATAGATTGTATCGCTACTGAATTTTCAGGATGTACAGCCACAGCTCATGCAGGGCTGTGGCTTCTTTAAATTATCAATCAGTAAATTTACATGTTCGAATAGCTTTAATGCTTGATGCGCCAGCAAGTCTTACTGTTTCATTTATTGACTTTCCGTTTCTGAAAGGATTGATTGTCTCTTTTTTACTTGTTGGATTTATTTTTAATCTGATAATTGTTTTGACATGCAAAAAAATGTCGTTTCTTTATTCCGGGTGTGTGAGTCATTCGCATTTTTCTTGACAAGATATCCGCAAGTACTGCTGCCAGTGGGGAGTCTGGAGTTGCTGTACATGATGATGGGTGAGTTTTACCCGACATGTACGGGTAACTCGCAGTTCCCCACCCATGATAGTTTATAAAGTTATTAATGAATCAAAAATAAAAACCTTCAGCATGTAATATTGATATTAATATCTTTGACCGCGTCAATATCCATACCTGTAAAATCAGGGGGCAGTATTACCCCGAACTATTTATTTCGGCAGGATTTCTGCTGTGATATGTACTTTATTTCCCATGCGGGCTTCGGTAATTTTATAATACCTGTCACCCTGCTTGTCAGCCTGCTGGCGAATTTTTTCTTCCGTCTGCTCCAGTGTATCGCCTGTTGCCGTCACGGTTTGAGCACAGACTGAAAAAGGCAGGATTATAGAGAGGAATAACGTCATGATATTTTTCATTGATAATCCCTTGATTAATAATTAAATGGATGACTTAAGCCAGGCTGCGATATTCTGGGTAATGCTGTCAACCTGTTGATGACTATTTTAATCTGTAGTCATTCAATCCTTGTAACATCAGGATGATCCTGGTGTCAGTGAAAATACGAAATCAACACGTTGGTATCATTACCCACCTGTGAACTGACGTCGGCATTTTGAATCTCACTTCGGCGTGCCCCCTCCGAATGGCGCAAAACATTTCGTGGTATGGCATGATAGCACCCGAAGAGAGTCAATTCAGGGTGGTAAATGTGAAACCAGTAACGCTATACGATGTCGCAGAGTATGCCGGTGTCTCTTATCAGACCGTTTCCCGCGTGATGAACCAGGCCAGCCACGTCTCTGCGAAAACGCGGGAAAAGGTGGAAGCGGCGATGGCGCAGCTGAACTACATTCCCAACCGCGTGGCACAACAACTGGCGGGCAAACAGTCGTTGCTGATTGGCGTTGCTACCTCCAGTCTGGCCCTGCACGCGCCGTCGCAAATTGTCGCGGCGATTAAATCTCGCGCCGATCAACTGGGTGCCAGCGTGGTGGTGTCGATGGTAGAACGAAGCAGCGTCGAAGCCTGTAAAGCGGCGGTACATAACCTTCTCGCGCAACGCGTCAGTGGTCTGATCATTAACTATCCGCTGGATGACGAGGATGCCATTGCTGTGGAAGCTGCCTGCGCTAATGTTCCGGCCCTATTTCTTGATGTCTCTGACCAGACTCCCATCAACAGTATTATTTTTTCCCATGAAGACGGTACGCGACTGGGCGTGGAGCATCTGATCGCATTGGGTCACCAGCAAATCGCGTTGTTAGCCGGTCCATTAAGTTCTGTCTCGGCGCGTCTGCGTCTGGCGGACTGGCATAAATATCTCACACGCAATCAAATTCATCCGATAGCGGAACGGGAAGGCGACTGGAGTGCCATGTCCGGTTTTCAACAAACTATGCAAATGCTGAATGAGGGCATCGTTCCCACTGCGATGCTGGTTGCCAACGATCAGATGGCGCTGGGCGCAATGCGCGCTATTACCGAGTCCGGGCTGCGCGTTGGTGCGGATATCTCGGTAGTGGGATACGACGATACCGAAGACAGCTCGTGTTATATCCCGCCGTTAACCACCATCAAACAGGATTTTCGCCTGCTG
This sequence comes from Pantoea sp. PGP6, assembly GCF_053474785.1. Classification (NCBI taxonomy): domain Bacteria; kingdom Pseudomonadati; phylum Pseudomonadota; class Gammaproteobacteria; order Enterobacterales; family Erwiniaceae; genus Pantoea; species Pantoea sp. PGP6. The sequence goes on along the minus strand of NZ_JBQBMA010000001.1, from coordinate 845,943 downwards.
GGGAAAACTAGCGTGGACCGCTTGCTGAAACTCTCTCAGGGCCAGGCGGTGAAGAGCAATCAGCTGTTGCCCGTCTCACTGGTGAAAAGAAAAACCACCCTACCGCCCAATACGCAAACCACCTCTCCCCGCACGTTGGCAGATTCCTTAATGCAGCTGGCACGACAAGTTTCCCGACTTGAAAGCGGGCAGTGAGCGCAACGCAATTAATGTGAGTCAGCTCACTCATTAGGCACCCCAGGCTTTACACTCTATGTGTCCGGCTCGTATGTTATGCGAAAATGTGAGCGGATAACAATTCACACAGGATACAACTATGACAATGATTACGGATTCACTGGCCGTCGTATTACAACGTCGTGACTGGGAAAACCCTGGCGTTACCCAACTTAATCGCCTTGCGGCACATCCCCCTTTCGCCAGCTGGCGTAATAGCGAAGAGGCTCGCACCGATCGCCCTTCCCAAGAGTCGCGCAGCCTGAATGGTGAATGGCGCTTTGCCTGGTTTCCGGCACCAGAAGCGGTACCAGAAAGCTGGCTGGAGCGCGATCTTCCTGACGCCGATACTGTCATCGTCCCCTCAAACTGGCAGATGCACGGTTACGATGCGCCTATCTACACCAACGTGACCTATCCCATTGCGGTCAATCCACCGTATGTTCCCACGGAGAATCCGACGGGTTGTTACTCGCTCACATTTAATATTGATGAAAGCTGGCTACAGGAAGGCCAGACGCGAATTATTTTTGATGGTGTTAACTCGGCGTTTCATTTGTGGTGCAACGGGCGCTGGGTCGGTTACGGACAGGACAGTCGTTTGCCGTCTGAATTTGACCTGAGCGCATTTTTACACGCCGGAGAAAACCGCCTCGCGGTGATGGTGCTGCGCTGGAGTAACGGCAATTATCTGGAAGATCAGGATATGTGGCGGATGAGCGGCATTTTCCGTGACGTCTCGTTGCTGCACAAACCGACCACACAAATCAGCGATTTCCATGTTGTTACTCACTTTAATGATGATTTCAGCCGCGCTGTACTGGAGGCAAAAGTTCAGATGTACGGCGTGCTGCGCGATGAGCTGAGGGTGACGGTTTCTTTGTGGCAGGGTGAAACACAGGTCGCCAGCGGCACCGCGCCTTTCGGCGGTGAAATTATCGATGAGCGTGGCGGTTATGCCAATCGCGTCACGCTACGTCTGAACGTCGAAAACCCGGCGCTGTGGAGCGCCGAAATCCCGAATCTCTACCGTGCGGTGATTGAACTGCACACCGCCGACGGCATGCTGATTGAAGCAGAAGCCTGCGATGTCGGTTTCCGCGAGGTGCGGATTGAAAATGGCCTGCTGCTGCTGAACGGCAAGCCGTTGTTGATTCGCGGTGTTAACCGTCACGAGCATCATCCTCTGCATGGTCAGGTCATGGATGAGCAGACGATGGTGCAGGATATCCTGCTGATGAAGCAGAACAACTTTAACGCCGTGCGCTGTTCGCATTATCCGAATCATCCGCTGTGGTACACGTTGTGCGACCGCTACGGCCTGTACGTGGTGGATGAAGCCAATATTGAAACCCACGGCATGGTGCCAATGAATCGTCTGACCGATGATCCGCTCTGGCTACCCGCGATGAGCGAACGCGTAACGCGAATGGTGCAGCGCGATCGTAATCACCCGAGTGTGATCATCTGGTCGCTGGGGAATGAATCAGGCCACGGTGCTAATCACGATGCGCTCTATCGCTGGATTAAATCTGTCGATCCTTCCCGCCCGGTACAGTATGAAGGCGGCGGAGCCGACACCTCCGCAACCGATATTATTTGCCCGATGTACGCGCGTGTGGATGAAGACCAGCCCTTCCCGGCTGTGCCGAAATGGTCCATCAAAAAATGGCTTTCGCTGCCTGGAGAACTGCGTCCGCTGATCCTTTGCGAATATGCCCACGCAATGGGTAACAGTCTTGGTGGCTTCGCTAAATACTGGCAGGCGTTTCGTCAATACCCCCGTTTACAGGGCGGCTTCGTCTGGGACTGGGTCGATCAATCGCTGATTAAATATGATGAAAACGGCAACCCGTGGTCGGCTTACGGCGGTGATTTTGGCGATACGCCGAACGATCGCCAGTTCTGCATGAACGGTCTGGTCTTTGCAGACCGCACGCCGCATCCAGCGCTGACAGAAGCAAAACACCAGCAGCAGTTTTTCCAGTTCCGTTTATCCGGGCAAACCATCGAAGTGACCAGCGAATACCTGTTCCGTCATAGCGATAACGAGCTCCTGCGCTGGATGGTGGCGCTGGATGGCAAGCTGCTGACAAGCGGTGAAGTGCCTCTGGATGTCGCTCCACAAGGAAAACAGTTGATTGAACTGCCTGAACTACCGCAGCCGGAGAGCACCGGGCAACTCTGGCTAACGGTTCACGTAGTGCAACCGAACGCGACCACATGGTCAGCAGCCGGGCACATCAGCGCCTGGCAGCAATGGCGTCTGGCGGAAAACCTCAGCGTGACACAACCCTCCGCGCCCCACGCCATCCCGCAACTGACCACCAGCGAAACGGATTTTTGCATCGAACTTGGTAATAAGCGTTGGCAATTTAACCGGTTGTCAGGTCTTCTTTCACAAATGTGGATCGGCGATGAAAAACAACTGCTGACGCCGCTGCGCGATCAATTCACCCGTGCACCGCTGGATAATGACATTGGCGTAAGTGAAACGACCCGCATTGACCCTAACGCCTGGGTCGAACGCTGGAAGGCGGCGGGCCATTACCAGGCCGAAGCAGCGTTGTTGCAGTGCACGGCAGATACACTTGCCGACGCGGTGCTGATTACGACCGCCCACGCGTGGCAGCATCAGGGGAAAACCTTATTTATCAGCCGGAAAACTTACCGGATTGATGGTAGTGGTCAAATGGCGATTACCGTTGATGCTGAAGTGGCAAGCGATACGCCGCATCCGGCGCGGATTGGCCTGACCTGCCAGCTGGCGCAGGTCGCAGAGCGAGTAAACTGGCTCGGATTAGGACCGCAAGAAAATTATCCCGACCGTCTTACTGCGGCCTGTTTTGACCGCTGGGACTTGCCATTGTCAGACATGTATACTCCGTACGTTTTCCCGAGCGAAAACGGTCTGCGCTGCGGGACGCGCGAATTGAGTTATGGCCCACACCAGTGGCGCGGCGACTTCCAGTTCAACATCAGCCACTACAGCCAACAACAACTGATGGAAACCAGTCATCGCCATCTGCTGCACGCGGAAGAAGGCACATGGCTGAATATCGACGGTTTCCATATGGGAATTGGTGGCGACGACTCCTGGAGCCCGTCAGTGTCGGTGGAATTCCAGCTGAGCGCCGGTCGCTACCATTACCAGTTGGTCTGGTGTCAAAAATAATAATAACCAGGCAGACCATGTCTGCCCGTATTTTGCGTAAGGAAATCCATTATGTACTATTTAAAAAACACAAACTTTTGGATGTTCGGTTTATTCTTTTTCTTTTACTTTTTTATCATGGGAGCCTACTTCCCGTTTTTCCCGATTTGGCTACATGACATCAACCATATCAGCAAAAGTGATACGGGTATTATTTTTGCCGCTATTTCTCTGTTCTCGATATTATTCCAACCGCTGTTTGGTCTGATTTCTGACAAACTCGGACTGCGAAAATACCTGCTGTGGATTATTACCGGCATGTTAGTGATGTTTGCGCCGTTCTTTATTTTTATCTTCGGGCCACTGTTACAATACAACATTTTAGTAGGAGCGATTGTTGGTGGTATTTATCTTGGCTTTTGTTTTAACGCCGGTGCGCCAGCAGTAGAGGCATTTATCGAGAAAGTCAGCCGTCGTAGTAATTTCGAATTTGGTCGCGCGCGGATGTTTGGCTGTGTTGGCTGGGCGATGTGTGCCTCGATTGTCGGCATCATGTTTACCATCAATAATCAGTTTGTTTTCTGGCTGGGTTCTGGCTGTGCATTCATCCTCGCCGTTTTGCTCTTTTTCGCCAAAACAGATGCGCCCTCTTCCGCCACGGTTGCCAATGCGGTAGGTGCCAACCATTCAGCATTTAGCCTTAAGCTGGCGCTGGAACTGTTCAGACAGCCAAAACTGTGGTTTTTGTCACTGTATGTTATTGGCGTCTCCTGCACCTACGATGTTTTTGACCAACAGTTTGCTAATTTCTTTACTTCTTTTTTTGCCAACGGTGAACAGGGTACGCGGGTATTTGGCTACGTAACGACAATGGGCGAATTACTTAACGCCTCGATTATGTTCTTTGCGCCGCTGATCATTAATCGCATCGGTGGGAAAAACGCCCTGCTGCTGGCAGGCACTATTATGTCAGTACGTATTATTGGCTCATCGTTCGCTACCTCAGCACTGGAAGTGGTTATTCTGAAAACGCTGCATATGTTTGAAGTACCGTTCCTGCTGGTGGGCTGCTTTAAATATATTACCAGCCAGTTTGAAGTGCGTTTTTCAGCGACGATTTATCTGGTCTGTTTCTGCTTCTTTAAGCAACTGGCGATGATTTTTATGTCTATTCTGGCGGGCAATATGTATGAAAGCATCGGTTTCCAGGGCGCTTACCTGGTGCTGGGTCTGGTGGCGCTGGGCTTCACCTTAATTTCCGTGTTCACGCTTAGCGGCCCCGGCCCACTTTCCCTGCTGCGTCGCCAGGTGAATGAAGTCGCTTAAGAAATTAATGTCGGATACGGCGCGAGCGCCTTATCCGACCAACTTATCAGGACGGAATGTTAAAAATGAACATGTCGATGACAGAAAAAATAAAAGCAGGCAAGCTATTTACCGATATGTGCGAAGGCTTACCTGAAAAAAGACTTCGTGGGAAAACATTAATGTATGAGTTCAATCACTCGCATCCATCAGAAGTTGAAAAAAGGGTAATGACTCCAACTTATTGATAGTGTTTTATGTTCAGATAATGCCCGATGACTTTGTCATGCAGCTCCACCGATTTTGAGAGCGACAGCGACTTCCGTCCCAGCCGTGCCAGGTGCTGCCTCAGATTCAGGTTATGCCGCTCAATTCGCTGCGTATATCGCTTGCTGATTACGTGCAGCTTTCCCTTCAGGCGGGATTCATACAGCGGCCAGCCATCCGTCATCCATATCACCACGTCAAAGGGTGACAGCAGGCTCATAAGACGCCCCAGCGTCGCCATAGTGCGTTCACCGAATACGTGCGCAAACCGTCTTCCGGAGCCTGTCATACGCGTAAAACAGCCAGCGCTGGCGCGATTTAGCCCCGACATAGCCCCACTGTTCGTCCATTTCCGCGCAGACGATGACGTCACTGCCCGGCTGTATGCGCGAGGTTACCGACTGCGGCCTGAGTTTTTTAAGTGACGTAAAATCGTGTTGAGGCCAACGCCCATAATGCGGGCGGTTGCCCGGCATCCAACACCATTCATGGCCATATCAATGATTTTCTGGTGCGTACCGGGTTGAGAAGCGGTGTAAGTGAACTGCAGTTGCCATGTTTTACGGCAGTGAGAGCAGAGATAGCGCTGATGTCCGGCAGTGCTTTTGCCGTTACGCACCACCCCGTCAGTAGCTGAACAGGAGGGACAGCTGATAGAAACAGAAGCCACTGGAGCACCTCAAAAACACCATCATACACTAAATCAGTAAGTTGGCAGCATCACCGTGCATCGGGTAATGACTCCAACTTACTGATAGTGTTTTATGTTCAGATAATGCCCGATGACCTTGCCATGCAGCTCCACCGATTTTGAGAACGACAGTGACTTCCGTCCCAGCCTTGCCAGATGTTGTCTCAGATTCAGGTTATGTCGCTCAATGCGCTGAGTGTAACGCTTGCTGATAACGTGCAGCTTTCCCTTCAGGCGGGATTCATACAGCGGCCAGCCATCCGTCATCCATACCACGACCTCAAAGGCCGACAGCAGGCTCAGAAGACGCTCCAGTGTGGCCAGAGTGCGTTCACCGAAGACGTGCGCCACAACCGTCCTCCGTATCCTGTCATACGCGTAAAACAGCCAGCGCTGACGTGATTTAGCACCGACGTAGCCCCACTGTTCGTCCATTTCAGCGCAGACAATCACATCACTGCCCGGTTGTATGCGCGAGGTTACCGACTGCGGCCTGAGTTTTTTAAGTGACGTAAAACCGTGTTGAGGCCAACGCCCATAATGCGTGCACTGGCGCGACATCCGACGCCATTCATGGCCATATCAATGATTTTCTGGTGCGTACCGGGCTGAGAGGCGGTGTAAGTGAACTGTAGTTGCCATGTTTTACGGCAATGAGAGCAGAGATAGCGCTGATGTCCGGCAGTGCTTTTGCCGTTACGCACCACGCCTTCAGTAGCGGAGCAGGAAGGACATCTGATGGAAATGGAAGCCACGCAAGCACCTTAAAATCACCATCATACACTAAATCAGTAAGTTGGCAGCATTACCAAACTCCGGGCGCAACTAAAATGCACCGAAGAAGAACGGTATATCCTGAAAAAGGGCGCGCGGTACTTTGCAAGGGAGCCCGACTGAAGTACCGCTTTATCAATGAGCACCGAACTGTATGGGGTGTGATGACGATGTGTCGGGTACTGAATGTCGCCCGGGCCGGGTTCTATGCGTGGCTGCATGACCCTGCCTCGGCGCGTGATAAAGATAGCCAGCGTCTGCTGACGCTTATCCGTGACTCCTATTCACTGAGCGGAGGCGTATACGGTTACCGCCGGGTTCATGGCGACCTGAACGAAATCGGGGAAATCTGCGGTAAAAACCGGGTGGGTCGTATTATGCAATTGAACCGGATTAAAGCCGTGCGCGGCTATAAAGCTCCGCGTCGTATCGCTGGCCGACCTTTAGTGGTTGCGCCTAATCGTGTGCAGCGGCAGTTTACCGTTGTCCGGGCCAATCACCGATATTACTTATATCCGCACCTGGCAGGGCTGGCTGTGTCTGGCGGTGGTTATCGATCTCTTCGCCCGTAATGTGGTCGGCTGGTCGATGAACCCCACTCTCTCACGCGAACTGGCGCTCGACGCGCTGATGATGGCGGTCTGGCGCCGAAACCCAGACGGCGAGGTCATCGTACATCGCGATCAAGGTAGTCAGTACGGCAGTAACGACTGGCAGAGCTGCTGCCGGGCCAATAACCTTGCACCGAGCATGAGCCGGCGTGGCAACTGCCATGATAATGCGGTGGCCGAATCGTTCTTCAGTTCACTGAAAAAAGAACGCATCAGGAAGAGAATATACAAAACTCGGGATCTGGCCCGGCCGGATATCTTCAATTACATTGAAGTGTTCTACAACCGGGCCCGTCGCCACAGTCACCTCGGCGGCGCCAGTCCGGAGGCCTTCGAACAGGCCTCATCGTGAGGACAGAATTTGTCTACGGGCGTGGGGGCAGTCCAAAATACGCTGATCCCGCCACCCGAGTTCTTCCATGAAGCAGATGACCTTCGCCGACGCCGAGTATGCCGGCAAGGGCAAGCAGACCCGCAAGGAACTGTTCCTGATCGAGATGGATCAGGTGGTGCCGTGAAAAGGGCTGATTGCCCTGATCGAACCGCATTATCCGAAAGGCGAAGGTGGTCGCCCGGCGTATCCCTTGATGGCGATGCTGCGTATCCATCTGATGCAGAACTGGTTCGGCTACAGCGATCCGGCCATGGAAGAAGCGCTGTACGAGACGACCATCCTACGTCAGTTCGCCGGGCTGAGCCTGGAGCGTATTCCTGACGAAACTACCATCCTCAACTTCCGTCGTCTGCTGGAGAAACATGAGCTGGCAGCCGGCATCCTCTGTGTGATCAATGGCTACCTGGGGGATCGCGGTCTGTCGCTGCGCCAGGGCACTATCGCCGATGCCACGCTGATCCACGCGCCCAGTTCAACCAAGAACCAGGACGGCAAGCGCGACCCGGAAATGCACCAGACCAAGAAGGGGAACCAGTATTACTTTGGCATGAAGGCGCACATCGGCGTTGATGATGAATCGGGGCTGGTACACAGCGTGGTGGGCACGGCAGCCACCGTGGCGGATGTCACCCAGGTCGACAAACTGCTGCACGGCGACGAGAACGTCGTCTGCGCCGATGACGGCTACACAGGCGTCGAAAAGCGCTCCGAGCATGCCGACCGAGAAGTGATCTGGCAGGTCGCAGCACGCCGCAGCACCTACAAGATGCTCGATAAACGCAGCGCCCTGTACAAAGCCAAGCGCAAGATCGAGAAGGCCAAGGCGCAAGTGCGAGCGAAGGTAGAGCCCCCGTTTCGCGTGATCAAGCGGCAGTTCGGCTACACCAAGGTACGTTTCCGAGGGCTGGTGAGGAACACTGCACAACTGGTGACGCTGTTTGCCCTGTCGAACCTATGGATGGCCCGCCGACATTTGCTGGCAAGCGCAGGAGAGGTGCGCCTGTAATGCGGAAAATGGCCGTCGCAAGGTGCTCGCGACGGCTGAAAGCACCGAAATGAGCGGGTGATCCGATCGTTTTTGATCGGTTCACCGCTTTCAAAATCAGCAGTGGCTGAAGTCAGCCGGAAATACAGGGCTACTTCAGACCATCCCTAGCTAGGGCTCGTAGTTCGGCGCAAGGCTGAAGTCGCTTGGCTGCTTCGCTGTGCAGATCCATGACCCACTTTCCATCAAACTCCCGGTTGTAGTTCCACAAGCATCTCGCGAGTCTTGCCGGCCCGCTCCACTAACAAGACCACAACATCTCCAACGTTCTTGTCGTCTAGCCGGGCCTGTAATGTGGTGACGTCGTCGACGGCGATACCGTCGATGCTGATAACGCGATCGCCGGGCACGATGCCGCCTGCGGTGACCTCGACGCCGACGAGCCCGGCCCTGTGCGCCGCCGAGCCCGGCGTCACGCGCAATACGAATACGCCCTTACTGCCGGTCAGCGCCTGCAGACGCGCGTTGAGCTGCTCATCCACCTCGATGCCCAGCGCCGGACGGATGTACTTGCCGGTCTTTATGAGTTGCGGCACCACGCGCATGACGGTATCGACCGGCACCGCAAAGCCTATGCCGGCCGAGGCGCCAGACGGACTGTAGATGGCGGTATTGATTCCGATCAGCCGCCCAGCCGAATCGAGCAGCGGGCCACCGGAATTGCCGGGGTTGATGGCGGCGTCGGTCTGGATCAGGTGATCGATGGCCGGGCCGCCCGCTTCTCCCGGCAACGAGCGGTCGAGCGCGGAGACGATACCAGTGGTGAGCGTCCAGTCCAGGCCGAAGGGGTTGCCGATAGCGAACACCTTCTGACCCACCTTGAGGTCGGCACTGGTGCCGACCGGCACGGCCGGCGGGCGCTTGAAACCGACGCCGATCTTGAGCACGGCGATGTCGTGCGCGGGGCTCGTCCCCACCAGCGCGGCCTGGTAGTCGCGGCCGTCGGCCAGTTTGACGGTGGCTTCGGACGCGCCCTGGATGACGTGGAAGTTGGTGACGACGTGGCCGGCGTCGTCCCAGATGAAGCCCGAGCCAGTGCCGCGCGGCACGGAGAACACGTTGCGCGTCCAGACATCGCGTACTAATTGCGCGGTGGTGATGTAGACCACCGAGGCGCGCGATTTTTCGAACAGTTCGATGGTGGTTTTCTCGTCCGCCGCCAGATCGCCACGCGCCATCACGGTGCGTTCTGCTGCCTCGCGCGGACTGAACCATGCCTCGATGGCGGGCAGAAATTGCCACAGCAGCATGAGCGCGGCAATGCAGGCGGTGATGAAGAGCCCGCGCCGGACGAAGCGGTCCGGCGCGGGGCGTTGGTACGGGTCGAGATAGGCCATGAGACGTCTCCTGTTGATGGGCAATCAGCGCCACAGCCCGCTCGGGCGCCAGCGCGGTGGGCGCGTCGCCAAAGCGGATTCCGGCAAAAAATGGGGCGCGCGGAGTGGCAACGCTGATGCTGGCCCAGGCGCCAACGTCAGCAGGCGTGCGATGCGCTCTTGCGTTGCCGGACGCGTGCGCAAGCAGGAGGGCTCGGGATTGCCCCATCCCGGCCATAGCCAGGCACGCCAGGAGCGGCTGACCCGCTCGATTTTCGCCAGCGCGGACGCCAGCCCCTGCGGGTCGCCAGTCAGTTCCGCCGCAAGGCGGTCAGCGTCGAACTCACGCACACGAGACAAGCCGAGCTGTGCGAGCAGGGCCAGCAGGGGCGATGCGGCCAATAACAATAGACCAGGCCAATAGACCTCCGCCGCGCCAACCAGCTGCGCGGGCAGGCTGAGCAGGATCGCGATCTGTCCCATAAGGGCCAGTAGGCTCGTGAGGCGACTGTCGGAATCCGCCAGCCCCATGACACGCAGATCCTCATTAGCGATGTGCGCGACCTCGTGCACGAGCACACCCGCCAGCTCGCGTGGGCTCAGGCTGCGCAGCAGGCCATCGGTGAGGGCGATCGATGCCTCCTGCTTCGATCCGGTGGCGAAGGCGTTGACGACGGCACTGGGCACATAGTGCGGCACCGGCGTGGCGGGCAAACCGGCACGGGCGGGCAGCTCGCGCAACAGGGCCCACATCTTGTGGGCTTCTTGCGGGTGCAAGGCCCGTACGCGGTACAGGCGCAAGCTCAGCGCCGACGCGGCTACCGGTTCCAGCAGCAACGCACCTGCAACGGCAAACAGCGCGAGCCACAGGCAGCCTTCCCCAAACGGCAGTCTCCCTGCTGCGGCTGCGATCCCGACCAGGGTCAGGACCAACAGCCCGGTCTGCAGGCGGTTGAGCCAGCGGTGTTGCAAGAGCGCCGTGCGCGGATCACTGGGATGATGACGGGTCATGCTCAGAGGTCTCGGCGGCGCGGTCGCCGCGCTTGCGCAGCAGCCAGTAGGTCGCACCCAGAGCCAGCGTGGCGCTTGCCAGCGCGGCTATCTTTGCGGGGCTCGCGTCGGAGTCGAGGATCACGAACTTGCGGGAGAGTGCGATCAGCGCGATCAGGACCACCGTCTTGACCTGGATGATGCTGTCCCGACGCAGCGCCACACGCACGATGGAATGCTTGAACTCCATCGCGATCAAGAGCGTCATGATCATGCCGAACACGCTCTGGAATACCTCGTGGTCCAGGGGATTGAAGGCATCTAGAACCAGCAGCGTGAAGACGATGGAGATGAGCTGGAACAGCGACACCACGATGATGACGGCGATCACCGCCGACAGCACGAGCGCGACGACCTGCTCGAAGCGCTCGTAAAAACTCATGATGGCCAATTGGTCACGTAAGACCTGAAATGGGTTAAGGCGTGTTGATTTCATGACGATGAACTCCCTGGAAAACGGCTGCTGTCGAGACGGCGGCGCATTGCGCTGATGTGTCCTTCAATCAGCTCGGTCGACATGCCAAGCGTCGACATCACCTGTTCCGCCAGCCCAATAGCTGCGGCAAAGGATTGCTGATACACGCGCACGTTGGGCATGGCGCGAAATGCATCGGCCGCGGTCGTACTTCTGCATGACACCCACAAGGTCAGCGCCGGACGGCGCTCGGCAATCGCCTGGGCGATGCGCAACGCTTGCTGGGCATGGGCGAACGTCAGCACCACCAAGTGCGCATGCGTCAAGCCGGCAGCCAGCAAGGTATCGGGCCGACTGGCATCGCCATGGAACACCGGCGCGCCGGCGGCACGCGCGGCCTCGACCTTCTGCGCGTCCGCCTCCAGCAGCAGATGCGCCACGCCGGCGTGGCGAAGAATCTCGCTGACTGTCAGGCCAAGCTCGCCCGCGCCGCAAACGATGACATGGTCTCGATATCGCGTCGTCTGCGCGGCGATCTCGACTTCTTCAGCCTGGGGTGGCTGAATGACGCCGCCGGTGCGGCTCAAGAACCGGGCAAGTACATCGTGATGGCGGATCAGTAGCGGTGCCAGGGCCATGCTGAGCACCAGCGCGACCAGCATGGGTTGGACGACGGTCGCGGGGATCAGATGCTGCTGCAAGACCGTGCCCAACAACAGCAGGGCGAACTCGCCGCCGTGCCCCAACGCTATGCCCGTGCGCCAGGCATCGAGGGCGGACAGGAGCGTCGCCCGCAAGGCCAGCGTATTGAGCAGGATCTTGACCGGTACCAGCACCACCAGCCACGCCAGCACCGCCAGCGGTGCCGAAAGAATCTGTGCTGCGTCCAGTTGCAGGCCGATGGTCACGAAGAACACGCCCGACAACACATCGCGAAACGGCCTGAGGTGGCTTTCCATGTGGTGCCGGAAGTCGCTCTCGCCCAGCACCATCCCGGCGAGGAAGGCCCCTAGGGCGGCGGATACGCCGACCGCGTGCGCAGCGGCGGCGGCAGCCACCACCACGCACAAGGAGACGAGCACGAACGATTCCTCGTGGCCCCGCCGCGCCACCCAGCCCAGCAGGCCATGCAACAGACGGCGCGAGGCGAGGGCCGCTGCCGCGAACAGCAGCAGCACACCGAATACTTCGAGCAGCACATGCTCGATCTTCGGCGACTCGCCGCGCGCCCAGATCGCCAGCAAGGCCAGCAGGGGCACGCTGGCCAGGTCCTGAAAGACCAGCACGGCGATGACACTGCGGCCGTGGCGGGTGGTGAGCTCGCCTTGGTCGGCCAGTTGTCGGCTGACCAGCGCCGTGGACGACATGGCCGCCGCAGTGCCGAGCAGCGCGGCGCTCTGGCCGGGCTGCCCCAGCCACATCAATAGCAGGATCAGCGGCGGGGCCACGGCGATCATCTGCAGAGCGCCCGCCATCAGCACCGTCCTGCGGGCGAGCCAGAAGTGTCCGAGGGAGAATTCCAGTCCGACCATGAACAACAGCAGCGCCACGCCCAGCTCGGACAGAAAGCTCAGCGTCTCCCCCGGCGCGATCACGCCGATGACTGAGGGGCCCAGTACAACGCCGACAGAGAGATACCCCAGCAAGGCGGGCACTCTGAACGCCGCCGTCGCCATCGCCGCCAGGCTGCAAGCCGCCAGCAGGATTAGTGTAGTGCCGAGCAAGCCCTGCATCGGTCAGCGTCCCACTTGCGTCGACGTCCAGCGCACGATGTCCTGCGCGCCCATCACGCCGGCCTGACGGGCGATCTCCCGCCCACCCTGGAACAGGGCGAGCGTCGGGATGCTGCGGATACCGAACTGCGCGGCCAGGTGGGGCTCAGCCTCGGTATTCACCTTCGCCAGCCGGATCCTCGGTTCGAGCTGGTGCGCCGCTTGCTGGAACTGTGGCGCCATCATCTTGCACGGCCCGCACCATGGCGCCCAGAAATCGACCAGCAGCGGCAGATCGCTGCGCTCCACGTGGCGCGAGAACGTCGCCGTGGTCAACTCGATGGGCTCGCCCGTGAACAAGGGCTGCTGGCAGCGGCCACAGTTGGGATGTTCCGATAGCTTCGCAGTCGGTACGCGGTTGATGGACTGGCAATGCGGGCAGACAAGGTGAAGATCATTCTTCATGGTTCGCCTCCTTGGACCACAGTGAGGCTGCCTCGCTTCGGGTCACAGACAATGCCGACCAATCAACGCCTTGGAGCCAATCGTTCCCGTTTTTGCTTACTCCGGCCTCTTCCAGATGAGCAGCGATGAATGCTTCGGCCTGCATGAGCCACCTTCGGACAGCATCTTCCTTACTAGGAATCAGCAGGATTTCAGAGACGCTGCTGGCATTCAGCCCGTCCACACGGATAAGCAGAAAAATGCGCCGCCACAAACGCGGCATGTCCTTCAGCAGGTCAAATGCAAAAGCGAACTCGCTCGACCGATCAATCAGCTCCTCCTGTTCCGCGATCGTTGCGACATCGGGATGCTGACTGCCAGCGAAGATATCGGCCAGCTTGAGTGTGTCATCGGGCTGATAAAATTCGAAGATTTCCTCTTCCACCATGGCCTCGGCCACGTCTTGGGCATCCGGTTCGACCGGCGCGTCCAGAGAAACGAATTCGCCAAATTGCCGGCTGCTTGCCACTTCGTTATCCAGGACGGCGAACAGATGCTTCAAAAGACCGGTGTAAGCCTCTTTTTCCCCCGGCACGGATTGCCATTCCACCTCAGCTCGGACAATCGCTTCATCCACCACGTCGCGCAGCGTCGGATAATCGCGCGGTAAATCGCCGACGGCCCGCAGATAAGCCAGCTCACGCCTTGCGACAGCCTCAAGTTTCGACAGTAGAGGCATTCGGGTCACCTCGGCCTCATGGGCGGCTGATGCGGGTTTTGCGGCAATCCGCACCTTGAGCTCGCGCAAGCGCTCGCGTCGTGCTTTGCGCTTGATTTGATCCTGAGCATGCAGTCGGTCAAAATGCTTCTTGGCCTGACGGAACAACGACTGTGCGAGCATCTGCGCGAGGGGCGTCAGCTCGTCATGTGATGCAGTAACGCTGACAATCTTTTTGCCGGGCAGGTGCATATAGCCACTGGCCAGAAATTGCCGCTTGATCTTGTCGCGATCAAGGACGATTTGAAGTTGCGCTGAATCTTTAGTGTGTTTGTCGAGCAATGGCTTGAGGGCGTGCTCGATCACATTTCCCAAAGCTCTCTGCCAAGGTTCATGAAACTCTTTGTCGATAGCTCGATAGCTATATTGCATCTGCATGTATGACTCCTTCGATGTCATTTCTATGGAGGTATGAATCGAGGATGCTCATATCCATAGATTTTGGTTTGGCACGCTCTTACCCCAGGCGCGTTTTGCGAAGACTCCAACTCAAGAACAAAAGCGTGACGCCATAGACTGCCGCATGGAAACCCAACAGCCAGCCTGCGGCCACGAATGACTCGACCGGACGGGTAAAAAATATCCACAAGACGATAGCGCCAAGGATAATCGAGAGCAGTCCACTGAGGGCAAGCCAGATTTCACCCTTGATTTCCCGACGCAGCCGAACGGCGGCGGATATCTCCAGCACACCGGTGAAAATCGCCCAGAAGCCCACGCTAGCCCATAAAAAAGAAGCCAAGACTATCGTGGCGACCCAAGGAGCAACCAGGACGACGACGCCCGTAAGTATGCCGACAATGCCGCTGAACAGCAGCCAGCCCCAGCGCTCTTTTTTCTGGATATGGCGCACCGCTGCAAACAAGTTGAACGCGCCATTGACCAAGGAAAATGCGCCGAACATGATGGTCATGGCCAACAGAGCCGATTGTGGCATCCAGAACGCGAGGGCTGCAAAAATCAATGCCAAGACACCGCGCAGCACAAAAAGCCACCAATTTTGGCTCAGCGAACACAGTGCTTTGGTGGGGTCATCCGCATTGGAATTAGCGATGGTGTCTGTGTTCATGCAATATCTCCTAAAGATCTATACAAAATAAAAAATCAAACACTCATGGGACAAGAGAGGGGGCGCTATGCGCCCCCTCTCCAGGGGTTTCAGAACAACTTGGACAGTTTTGCCTTGACTTCATCGAGCCAGCCTTTTCCGCAGCCTCCCCCTCCCGTCTTTTCCTTGATTTTCTTGAGTTCAGCGTACAGGGGCTCAAAGTCCTTCCTTTTTCCATAGCCCAGCAGTTCTGCCATTTCCAACTGCTGCCGGGCTTCGTTCAACAATGTCTCCAGGCGCTCATTGGATGCTTCGCTGCGCTGACCATCTTCTACCAGGGGCTCGGCGCGCTTCAGGAGCAGCTTCGCACGCAGGACGGGCAGCGGAAGCACGCTGCGCTCCTCGACCAGCGTGCTGAGCGCTGACTGCAGCGCGGCTTTGGCTTCTTCGATCTTGCCCTGATCGATCAGCGGCACGACTGCCTTCACGGCTGCGGGATAGGACGCCAAAGGGATGTTGGTGACCGTGATCACGATTTCACTGGCCAGCAAAGCCAGCACGTGGCGAGCCTGTTGCACCTCGCCATGTTTGAGGGCATCCAGCGCCTCGTCGGTCATCGCCTCAATGGTTTCCGTGTTGGCGAACAAGTCGTGCACGATGGTGCGCACATCAACGCCGGCCAGGGCGAGCGTGGGTTCGCGCGCGACGATCAGCTCCAGCTTTCCCGTCACTTCGGCCAGCGTTGCCAATGCGCGTGCAGTGTCCTTGCCGTCAAGTGCGGCCAGCGCGGATTTGGTCAGCGACAAGGCCGAGACTGCCTCATCGAGGACTTGTTTACGTTTGTCTGCCGCCTGCGAGTCCGTTTCTTTCTGAACCTCAGGCTGTACCTCCGTGACGACTTCAGGCTTGGACTCTGGACTGACAGGAAGGCTGCTTACCGCGGCCTGTTCGTTTATTCCTTCGTTCGTCGCATTGGGATTCGGTGTTTGCTCATTCATGGTGATATGCCTCGTATGAGATAGTGAAAATAGGCGAATCTATTGGGGCTGAATGCGAACATCGCGAGACTGACCGACAGAGCAGTCAGCCCCTTCATCACCTCAAAACAGCTTTTGGATGCGCGTCTTCAACTCGTCGAACCATCCCTTGCCGCTTTTGCCACCAGCCGACTTTTGCTCAATGGACTTCACCTGATCGAAGATGGGTTTGAAGTCCGCCTTCTTGCCATAACCCAGGATCTGCGCCATCTCGATCTCCGTGCGCACGGACGACAGCAAGGTGCTGAGCTCCTCGTTCTGCTTGGCATCGCGCCTGTCGGTCTCGGCCAGCTTTTCAGCTTTTGCCATCGCGGCTTCGGCCCGTAGCACGGGCAGAGGAAAGGCGACCGAGGTCACCACCAGCGTGTTCAGTGCTCGGGCGAGTTCCGCTTTGGCGTTGTCGATCTCGCCGCTGTCGATGAGCCGTACGGCCGACTTGATCGCTGCCGGGTACGTTGCCATCGGAAGGTTGTCGGTTTGGATTACGATTTCGCTGGCCAGATTGGCAACGATGGGCCGGGCCTTTTGCACCTCGCCATCACCCAACAACTCCCGAGACAACTTGACCGCTTTCTTTACCGATTCCACGTTGGCGTGGATATCGTGGGTGATGACGCGTACATCGACCGGCGCTAAAGCAAGTTTGGCGTCGCGTGCCAATACCAGTTCCAGCTTTCCGCTGGCCAGTTCCAGCGCAGCAAGCGCCTCCTTGGTCTTCTTTGCATCAAGGAGGGTCAAAGCCTCCTGGGTCTTGGTGAGCGCCGTGATGGCGTCTTGAGTGAGCTCGGCACGCTTTTTATCGGCTTCCCGGGCGGCCTTGTCATCTACCTGTGGCTGTGCCGCCTTGGATGCGGCAGAGGGTGCTGCAGCACCTGGGCTAGAACCTGCCGCCGATTGGGCCAGAGCCGGTCCGCTCAGTCCGACGACGACCGCCAGGGCAAGTGCGGAGAAGGTGTATTGTGGCTGTTTGATATTCATGATCTTGGGCTCTTGGTTGAAGTTAGTTGACTGAGATTTCAATCTGTTTCGGTTTGGCTTGCTCGGCCTTGACAAGCCGCACTTCCAGCACGCCGTCTTTCATGGAAGCCGTCACCTTGGTCGGATCAACGTTGTCAGGCAAGACAAAGCTGCGCACAAAGCGGCCATACGCACGTTCGATGCGGTGGAACTTCTTGCCCTGCTCCTCTTTTTCCAGTTTGCGCTCGCCGCTGATGGTGAGCACACCGTTTTCCGCGCTGACGCGCACGGCATCCTTGGGGACCTCCGGCAGATCCAGCTTGAGGAGGAATGCGTTCTCATCCTCGCTGATGTCCGCCATTGGTGCCCAGTCCGCCGTGGTCATGGCTTCGTTGCCGGTACGGGCGCCCTGTCGCTGGGGTATTCGTCCGAACATCGTCGCCAGGCGGTTTTGCAATTCATCCAGTTCCCGGAAGGGGTCCCACGGAGTCAATGCAGACATATCGGTTCTCCTTGAACAATGCCGACGAATTGGATGACGCACTGAACAGAGCCGTCGGTTTACTCTGAATGGCACCTACTACTGTTTTCAGTTCCGAACAAGTCCTTGAGCCAATTGACGGATATCGCTTTCGTCGAGCGTTTCCCGCGCCAGCAGCTCGCGCGCACAGCGCTCCAGCACCGCGCGGTTGATGTCGAGAATCCGGTAGGCGCGCTCGAACACGCCCATCACGATGTCGCGGATAGCCTGATCGATGCGCGCCTGGGTCGATTCGGCCACCCGGCAACCGCCGTGGGCCAGTTAAGGTGTATCGAGAAAGCGGGGCCGCTGCGCCTCGAAGGCGATGTAGCCTAGGCCCTCGTCCATGCCAAAGCGGGTGATCATGTCGCGGGCGATGTCGGTGGCTCGCGCCAGATCGTCCGCCGCCCCGGTAGACAACTCGCCGAACACCAGCTTTTCGGCGGCACGCCCGCCCAGCAGTACGGCGATCTTGTGCTCGAGATCGGTACGCGTCATCAGGAAGCGGTCTTCGGTGGGGCGCTGCAAGGTGTAGCCCAGCGCGCCGATGCCGCGCGGGATGATCGAGATCTTGTGTACGGGGTCGGTTTCGGGCAGCGCCAGCGCCACCAGCGCATGGCCCATCTCGTGATGGGCCACGGTTTCCCGCTCCTTGGGATTGAGCACGCGGCTCTTCTTTTCCAGGCCCGCCACGATGCGCTCGATGGTCGCGGTGAAGTCCTGCAATTCCACGGCGGACGCACGGCGTCTCCTCGCCGCCAGCGCCGCCTCGTTGACCAGATTGGCGAGGTCCGCGCCGGAAAAGCCCGTGGTCAGTGCGGCTACCTGTTCGAGGTCTACATCCTGGGCCAGCGTCACCTTCTTGACATGAACCTTCAGGATGTCCAGCCGCCCCTTCTTGTCGGGCCGGTCCACCAGCACCTGGCGGTCGAAGCGGCCGGCACGCAGCAGCGCCTGGTCGAGGATTTCGGGGCGGTTGGTGGCGGCGAGGATGATCAGCCCGACCGAGCTGTCGAAGCCGTCCATCTCCGTGAGCAGCTGGTTGAGGGTCTGCTCGCGCTCGTCGTGGCCGCCGATGGGGCCGCCGACGCCGCGCGCGCGGCCCAGCGCATCGAGCTCGTCGATGAAGATGATGGCCGGCGCCTGCCCGCGGGCCAGCTCGCACAGGTCGCGCACACGGGCCGCACCCACGCCGACGAACATCTCGACAAACTCTGATCCGGAGATGGAGATGGAGAAGCAGGGCACCGCCGCCTCGCCGGCAACAGCCTTGGCCAGCAATGTCTTGCCGGTGCCCGGTGGGCCGACCAGCAACACGCCCTTGGGAATGCGCGCCCCGAGACGGCCATAGTCCTGCGAATTCTTCAGGAAATCGACGATCTCGACCAGCTCCGCCTTGGCCTCATCCCCCCCCGCGACATCGGCGAACGTCACACCGGTGTTCTTTTCCACGAACACCTTGGCGCGGCTCTTACCGATGTTGAGAAACCCGCCCATGCCCTGCTTCTCGGCGAAGCGGCGGAACAGGAAGAACCAGACGCCAAAGAAGGATACCGCTGACAGGATCCACGACAGCACATCGCGCAGCCAGGTGCTCTCCAACACGCGGGCATAGGGCACGTCGTACTTCGACAGGCGATCGGCAAGATCGGGTTCGACCCTCGTTGCCACGATCGTCGTCTTGCCCCGGCTGTCCGGCGACTTCAGGCGCCCGGTCACCGTACGATCCGACACCAGCACTTCGGCCACGCGCCCCTCGTCCAGCGCCTTCTCGAACTCGCTGTAGGGCACCGGCTCGACGGTTTTCGCCGTCTGCCAGTATCTCTGCAAACTCAGCAACAGCAGGAGGGCAACGATCCAGTAGCCGGTATTCCATTGATTCTTTTTTTCCATGGGCCTTGTTCCTCGAAAGTCGAGTTGCCAGAGGATCAGGTGAACAGACGGGCCGCACCGTCACGCAAACGGATGGCCAGCGAGCGGGAGGGCAGTGCCGCCGCTGATGAGCAGCCCCCACGGCGTGGCCGACCGCGGATCACGCTTGTAGACGACCGCGTGACCCGCGGGCACGACCGCCACCGCGATTGATGCCAGGGAGGCTGCCCATGCCAGGCCGATGGGGTCGGACACGGCAGCCTCGCCCGCCATCAAGATGCGTCGCTCGCCGACTTCTTCTTGCGCGAGCCTTTGCCAGCGTCGCCGTGCGGCGTCTCGGTCGCCTTCGCGACATCCGGCTGCTCCGGCTCGGCCGGGGTCTGCGGTAGCTCTTTGCGTTCGAACACCACGCGTTCGGCCTTGTCGTCCCAGCGTGCGCTGGCGTGATCGCCCTTGCCGATGCTGCCACCGAGCATCTCGCGCGCCAGCGCAGTTTCCAGCTCGCTGCGGATCAGGCGCTTGAGTTCACGCGCACCGAACTCGGGTTTGTAGCCTTCTTCCGCGAAATGGTCGATCAGCGTCTGATCGAAAGTGAGCGTCACGCCCTGGCTGGCGGCGCTGCGCGCCACGCGATCGAGCTGCAGGCCGACGATGTGGCGGATCTCCTCCTTGCCCAGCGCATGAAAGACGATGATCTCGTCGATGCGGTTGAGGAACTCGGGCCGGAAGTGGCCGCGCAGCACGTCCATGACCTCGGTCTTGGTCTTTTCGTACTCCTCGTCGGCCGCCCCACGCGCCTTCAGCCGTCGCTGGATGATGTCCGAACCCAGGTTGGACGTGGCGATGATGATGGTGTTGGTGAAATCCACCACCCGGCCCTTGCCGTCGGTGAGGCGACCGTCGTCGAACACTTGCAGCAGGATGTTGTAGACGTCAGGGTGTGCCTTCTCGATCTCGTCGAGCAGCAGCACGCTGTAGGGCTTGCGCCGCACCTTCTCGGTGAGCTGACCGCCTTCGTCGTAACCGACATAGCCCGGAGGCGCGCCCACCAGCCGCGCCACGGTATGGCGTTCGCCATATTCCGACATGTCGATGCGCAACAGGGCGTGCTCATCGCCGTAGATCGATTCGGCCAATGCCTTGGCGAGCTCGGTCTTGCCCACCCCGGTCGGGCCCAGAAACAGGAAGGTAGCCACCGGTTTGCTGCCTTCGCGCAGGCCGGCGCGGGACAGCCGCACGGCATCGGCCACGGCACGGACCGCCTCGTCTTGTCCCACCAGGCGCTCGTGCAGCCGTTGTTCCAAGTGCAGCAGCTTTTCGCGCTCTTCCACCGTCAACTCGTTGACCGGGATGCCGGTCAGGCGCGAGACGATCTGCGCCACGTGTTCCGCCTTGACCTCGGCACTGCCGGAGGCCCGCTCCCGCTCCCAGTTCTCGACGAGCTTCTTGAGCTCGGCCTCCTTGGCTTCGATGCGCTTGCCGAGCTCGGCGGCCTGGTCGTACTGCTTGCGCGCGGCCACGTAATCCTGTTCACGCCGCAGCTGGTGCAGTTCGGACTCCAGCTCCTGCACGGCCACCGGCCGGGCCGTGGCCGACAGCTTGACGCGCGCGGCCGCCTGGTCGAGCAGGTCGATCGCCTTGTCCGGCAGGAAGCGCGCCGTGATGTAGCGGTCGGACAACTCGGCCGCCGCGATGATCGCGTCCTCGGAGATGCTGACCTTGTGGTGCGCCTCGAAGGTGTCGCGCAGGCCGCGCAGAATCATGATGGCCTGGGCCACCGTCGGCTCGGGCACCGTCACCGGCTGGAAGCGCCGCTCCAGTGCGGCATCCTTCTCGATGTATTTCTGGTACTCGTTCAGCGTCGTGGCGCCGATCAGGTTGAGTTCACCGCGCGCCATCATCGGTTTGAACACGTTGGCCACGTCCAGCCCGCCTTCGCCACCGCCCTGGCCGGCACCGACGATGGTGTGCACCTCGTCGATGAACAAAATCAGCTCGCCCTGGTGCTCGGTCACCTCCTTCAGCACCTTCTGCACGCGCTCCTCGAACTCGCCGCGATATTTGGCGCCGGCCACCATGGCGTTGATGTTGAGTTCCACCAGGCGCTTGTCGCGCAAGGTCTCGGGCACTTCACCCGCCACCATGCGCTGCGCCAGCCCTTCGACGATGGCGGTCTTGCCCACACCCGGCTCGCCGATCAGCACCGGGTTGTTCTTCTTGCGCCGGGCCAGCACCTCGATGGTTGTTTCGATCTCCTGCGCGCGGCCGATCACCGGGTCGAGCTTGCCGTCGCGCGCCATCTTGGTCAGGTCGCGCGAGTACTTGTCGAGTTCTGGCGTGTTGGTCGGCGTCTCAGCGCGTCCATCCTCGGCGCCCTTGCCGACCACCTTGCTGACCTGTTGGCGCAGCGCCTGCGGCGTCAGGCCGTAGCGGCGCAGCAGGTTGGCGGCCAGCCCTTCGCCTTCCTCGGCCAGACCGATCAGGAAATGCTCTGGACCGACATAAGAATGGCCGAGTTCATTGGAGGCCACGAAGGCGCGGCTGAGCGCATCCTTCACGCGCGGCGACACGCCGATCTCGCCCTCGAAGGGCTTGTCCCCGCGCTTGGCCTCAGACTCGATCTGCCGCTTGAGGTCATCGACCTTGATCTTGAACTGACCCAGGATGGTCTTGACCACGTCGCTGTCGGCCAGCGCCAGCAGCAGATGTTCGGTATCCACCTCGGAGCGGCCAAATTCGGCAGCGTGTTTGGCGGCCTCCTGCAACAAGGCTTCCGACTGTTCGCTGATGCGGCTGGCCAGCCCACTGCCGCGACGGCGCGGCGCACCCGAACCTGCGGCGGCGGGCTCGCCAAACGAGGCATCGACCACGTCATCGGTATCGGCGGCAACTGGCGTCGCGTCGTCGCCGATGCGGAAGAAGTCACTGCCGAGGAAGTCCTCGAACAGGCCGCTGCGCGAACCGAACAAGGCTTCCAGCGGCGAAACGGTGCGCTTTTGCTGGCGCACTAATTGCCGGTAATGGTCGTCGCACAACAGCATGGTGCTGTGACGACCGTTGAGATTGGCTTCCACCCGCACGGTGGCGGGTTGGCCGCAGACCTGGCATTGTTTTCTGGCCATGCTGATGCTCCTTAGAAGGTTGAAAAGGTTGAGGCGACGAGGCATCGCGAGCCGCGACACCTCGTCTCGGGCCGGGTTTTTCTTGTGACGAACGAGCCGGCGACGTCAGCCGTTGATCGGGATCGAGCGTCCCTGCTTCGGCGCGCTGACCTCGCGCTTGTCGATCGTGACCGTGAGCACCCCGTTCTTGAACGATGCCTTGATCGAATCCTGGTTGGCGTCGTCAGGCAGGTTCAAGGCACGCTGAAAGCTGCCGTAGGAGCGCTCCACACGGTGGAAGCCACCTTCCTTCTTCTCCTGTTCCTGGCGCTTCTCGCCACGCACCATCAGCACGTCGTTGTCGAGGGTGATCTGGATGTCCTTCTCCTCGACACCGGGCACTTCCAGGGCAATCTTGTACTGCTTGTCGGTTTCCTGGATGTCCAGGGCCGGCTTCAGCATGCCCGACCAATCGGATGGCCACTGCGGCATGTTCAACGCCGGAAAACCGAAGCCCCGGAATGCGTCATCGAACAGCCGGTCGATTTCCCGATGCAGTTGCAGGATCGGGCTGACTGGCCCGCTCGCCGCTGGCAGGTCATTGCGCTGCACCGGCAGGGAGGAGGCGGTCTGCTGCTCTTGCTGCTCGTTCTTGAACCAGTTCCAGGGAGCCAACTTCTTGAAATCGATGTCCATGTCATACCTCCAGAAAAATTGGAAAACGAGTTACTCAAGCCCTTTGCCTGCTGCGACGGGCAGTGCGCCCAGGCGACACGGGCTGCTCGGATGACTTCTGCTGTTCACGCTTGCGCATCACCTCCTTCTTTGCTCCGGCTCGGGTCTGATCATTGATGCACTGATCGATTTCACTTTGACGAAGCCGCCACGTCCCGCCCACCTTGAAAGCCGGAATTTCCCCGTGTGCGGCGAGCCGATAAAGCGTCCGCTTGCCGACTTTCAAGTACGCAGCCAATTCATCGAGCGTGAAAATCACCTGTAGGTGCGCTTTCATCTCACCCTCTCCAATCGCGTCGCTTTGCGGTTCCGGCCAAGGATATCCTTGCAATACTTTGTAATATTAGACCTACTATGAAAAACCTCAAGAGTCAAGAGTCAATGTGCAGCGTTCTCCCGCCCCATTGATGCAGGTCAACTGCTCAGGCAAGGCACAGGGGGGCGGCCTGATCAGGCAATGGACAGCGCCTGGCTCCTCAGCCTGTGTGTGCCACAGGCGCCTCGATCAAACACCGATCCTCACGTTGTAGCCGAGTGCCCGCAGCCCCTTGCTCGTCTGCATGTTCCTTGGCGGAAACTCGTCTGGGCGCGCCCAGACGACGATTTCCCCGAGGCTGCTCAGGCCAACGTGCGGAATTGCCCAGTCGTCGCTGCGGATCGCGTTCCAGAGTCGGGCCGAAACACTTCCGTTGCCCCAGACAACGTAGTTCAACAGTATCCGTCCGGCCAACACACCTTCCCGACACCGCCTCCGAAGGCCATGGCCCATCAAGCGGATTTTCCATGCGCCCTCAGCGCCGTACCTACAGCAAATCTTTCAAGGCTCAGGTCATTCAGGAGTGTTCTGAACCCGGTGCCTCCATCGCAAACATCGCCTTGGGCTACAGCCTCAATGCCAACCTCGACCACAAATGGATTCGGCTGCCTACCCACAAAACCACGGCTATCCAGCCAGCGTTCATCCCGTTGCCTTCTCAAATGCTCGGCGTGGGTTCGCATGCTCAAGCGCGCTGCTGCGATCATGAGTTTGATCCAGTCGGCCCGTAATAATGGGCACGATCCGTATGCCTATCTCAAGGATGTGCTGACACGGTTGCCGTCCCTGTAACAGCCTGAAGTTGACCTGGGTAATCAAATACCGGTGTAGTGATTAGGAAACAGGGCTCGGATAACATCATGGCGCAGGTCATTGAACCTACTAACGACGCCGGATATATGGTCGCAAACCGCATCGAACTAGTACTTGCATCACCCGGGGCGTCCATATATGGTCAACTAAAACTGGCCACCGCTTTAGAGTTTTTCCAGTATCGGTTTTCCGATTCGTTTGGGGGTAATCCACCGTTATAGTCATGCGACCTTAGCGAGCTGTAATACCCGACGATATAGTCTGTGATCGCATGAGCAGCTTCGCTAAAGTTTATATAACCTGTCACCGGCACCCACTCGTTTTTCAGACTACGGAAGAAGCGTTCCATCGGGCTGTTGTCCCAACAGTTTCCACGTCGGCTCATACTCTGCCCGATCCGGCAACTCCACAGTAACTGCCGGAACTGCCTGCTTGTATAGAGGCTACCCTGGTCACTATGGAACATCACTCCGGCTGGTTTACCGCGAGCTTCCCACGCCATTTCCAGCGCTTTGATGGTCAGCTTGCTGTCCGGCGAGAATGACATTGCCCAGCCCACCGGTTTCCTTGCGAACATATCGAGAACAACAGCGAGGTAAGGCCAACGTTTACCTGTCGAGATATACGTCACATCGCCACACCACACTTGGTAGGTTCTGTCACTGCGAACTGTCGCTCAAGGTGATTCGGGATAACGATGTGTTCATGACCACCACGTTTATACCGGTGGGTAGGCTGCTGACAACTCACCAGCCCCAGTTCTTTCATGAGCCTGCCAGCAAGCCAGCGTCCCATTTTGAAGTCTCTCAGGGTTGCCATGATGGCGATACTTCTTGCGCCAGCAGAGCCATGGCTGATGTTATGCAGTTCCAGAACCTGACTGCGTAACACAGCTCGCCTGCCGTCTATGTACTCACGGGCGGGCGCTTATCTTGCCGGACAGCCGATGCTGTATGCCGAGGATTTTTCTCCCAACACGCCGCAGGGGGCATGCCCTTCTTGCCATTGTCTGGGCCATATCTATGAGGTAACTGAAACACTGATGGTGCCCGATCCTTCACTTAGTATCCGTGAAAGGGCTATTGCTTCCTGGCCCCCGGCCTGGCACGGACAGAATCTGCGGGATATTCTGGTGACGCTGGGGTATGACATCGACACTCCCTGGAAAAATCTGCCAGCGGAAGACCGTCAGCGGATCCTTTTTACCGAAGACACCCCCACGGTACCGGTTTTCCCGGGACTGAGTCCGGAAGATACGCGCGAAGCCGTCAGGAAAAAAATGACGCCGGGTTATATGGGGTCAGTTTGGATATCGAAAATTATTGTACGTTAAGGCTATTTTTTAATCAGATGCCGTCTCTGGTAATGCTGCCAACTTACTGATTTAGTGTATGATGGTGATTTTAAGGTGCTTGCGTGGCTTCCATTTCCATCAGATGTCCTTCCTGCTCCGCTACTGAAGGCGTGGTGCGTAACGGCAAAAGCACTGCCGGACATCAGCGCTATCTCTGCTCTCATTGCCGTAAAACATGGCAACTACAGTTCACTTACACCGCCTCTCAGCCCGGTACGCACCAGAAAATCATTGATATGGCCATGAATGGCGTCGGATGTCGCGCCAGTGCACGCATTATGGGCGTTGGCCTCAACACGGTTTTACGTCACTTAAAAAACTCAGGCCGCAGTCGGTAACCTCGCGCATACAACCGGGCAGTGATGTGATTGTCTGCGCTGAAATGGACGAACAGTGGGGCTACGTCGGTGCTAAATCACGTCAGCGCTGGCTGTTTTACGCGTATGACAGGATACGGAGGACGGTTGTGGCGCACGTCTTCGGTGAACGCACTCTGGCCACACTGGAGCGTCTTCTGAGCCTGCTGTCGGCCTTTGAGGTCGTGGTATGGATGACGGATGGCTGGCCGCTGTATGAATCCCGCCTGAAGGGAAAGCTGCACGTTATCAGCAAGCGTTACACTCAGCGCATTGAGCGACATAACCTGAATCTGAGACAACATCTGGCAAGGCTGGGACGGAAGTCACTGTCGTTCTCAAAATCGGTGGAGCTGCATGGCAAGGTCATCGGGCATTATCTGAACATAAAACACTATCAGTAAGTTGGAGTCATTACCGTGAATGAAAGACCAATTAAGATAATTGATAGCGATTATTGTTAACGTCAGCGCAAGTTTGTGGATGTTGCTAACTTGTCATGTATACGTAGTATAAAAAAATAAGATCATCATTTTTACGCTCCCGCTCGGGGGCGTTTTTTATCTTTGAAAAAAGGGATCTGGTTTTTTCTCGAAGTGCACGCTTCCCGCTGTCAGGCTGTTTTTTTACATCTGCTGCTGCGGGAGAACACAGTGACCTGGAAAACAACAGCCGAACAAAACGCCATCATCGAGTGGAAGGGCAATCATCTCGTGGTGAATGCCTTTGCCGGTACAGGTAAAACCTCCACTTTAGTGAGTTACGCTGAAGCCAACCCGGAAAGTAAAATGCTTTACCTCGCCTATAATCGCGCTGTGCGGGATGAGGCTGAACGCAAATTCCCCTATAACGTAGAGTGTAAAACGTCGCATCAGCTTGCATGGGCCCGTTTCGGCAAACATTTCCGTGACCGGCTGACAGCCAGTCTGCGCATTACGGATGTGGCCAGAAAGCTCAATACCCGCCACTGGGCGCTGGCGCGGCTGGCGCTCAGCGGGCTGAACATGTTCCTCTGCAGTGCTGACCCCGAGCCGGGGCTGATACATCTGCCGTCTGAGGATGATCGCCACGGTCTCGATGCCGGTAAAATTCTGGGGGCAATACAAATCCTCTGGTATGAAATGAGCCGTACTGATTCAGTCTTTCCCGTCACGCACGACACCTACCTTAAACTGTTCCAGCTCTCTCATCCTGACCTGTCAAAACGCTGGGACACCATCCTCTTCGACGAGGCACAGGACGCCAATCCGGTGACCAGTGCATTTGTACTGAATCAGCCCTGCCGGGTCATTCTGGTCGGCGACCGTTACCAGCAGATATACCGGTTTCGGGGGGCAGATAATGCACTGAGTGCCCCGCAGCTGGTGCAGGCAGACCGGTTGTGGCTGACAGCGAGTTTTCGGTTTGGCCCTGAGGTCGCGCGGATGGCCAACATCCTGCTTGAACGTGCCGGAGAGGAAAAGCGCGTGACAGGTAACGGGGGGCAGGATGCTGTCGTCAGCAGCCTTCCGGCAGGGGCTGAGCATATTGCTGTACTGAGCCGGACGGTATCCGGCGTGATCGGCAGTGCCCTGACGGCGAGCCTTATGGAGAAAAATGTCTTCTGGGTCGGGGGGATTGAAGGCTACAAAACAGAGGAGCTGGAAAACCTGTACTGGTTCTCCGCCGATATGCCTGAAAAGATGCAGTCCCCGCGCCTCAGCCGGGACTACCGGGATTTTGATGAATACTGCTCAATAGCAAAAGCCACACAGGACGTGGAGATGAACCAGGCCATTCGTCTTCTCGATGACTTTTTCCCACTACCGCAAAAGCTGGCCATCATGCGCCGTCAGGTGGTAACCCATGAGAAAGACGCTCAGGTCACGGTTTCAACCGCACACCGCAGCAAAGGGCTGGAATGGCCGGTGGTAATGCTGAGTGAGGATTTTACTGACATTACCGACCCGCTTCTTTCGCAGGATGAGCGGCAGGATGAGACTAACCTGCTGTACGTAGCTGTCACCCGGGCCAGAAGAACGCTTGTGCTTAACGAACTGATGCGCTGGCTGAGCGATGAAGGCGGGAAAAACCGCGAGACGACGCACGAAACCATACCGTCCGGAAATGGAGAGAGCGACGACAGGCACGAAGAAACGGGAAAAACTTCTGAGAGTGAGTAACTGGTTTTTTATGGTGAAGCGCGGGGAGTGTCACAACACTGGGCAGCCCTATACCAGGAGAAAATCATGCGCGACAGAATCAGGACCCTTAGGTTTCTGTTTTCAAAAGGTGAACCGGAACCAGCACATCATGTATCCGCTGTCACACCTGTCGGCTACCACACTCCGCGTACGGTCGATACGCTGTGCTGTAGTCCGTTGAGAAAAACCTGCCTGCAACAAATATGGGAAAACAGCTCACTTCCGGCGGATGTTTATCACCGGTTTTATATAACGCCACTGCATGGCTTACTGGCCAGGGTACAGAATGTGCCGGCAACACAGCAGGGAAGGTGGTCGCAGTCAGACGGCTTCGGGGACCTTACGCTGCAGTTCACAACCTGTGCGGTCAGACTGGCCAAAGGATACATGTTTCCACCCGGAGCTGCGCCAGAAGAGCAGGCAGAGCAAAACGTGATGTGGAATGCAGTCATTTTCTGGTCTGCACTGTTCTGGCATTTGCCGCTCCTGGCGTCTCTGGAGGGTGAGCTGCTTGATGGTAAAAGCTGGCTTCCGGGAATAACCGTTCCGGACTCACCTTATCGATTTCGCTTCCGGGAAGCTGACAACTCCTCAGCTTTTGCAGCGCTGGCAGCAGGACAACTTGTGCCAGCAGAGGCGACAGGATGGCTGGCAGAAAATCCCGAAGCTCTGGGCAATCTTACCGGGGCCTTATGGAACCAGCATCCGGCGATGCCACTTATTAGAAGCTTAATGAAGCAAGCTGCTGAAAAGGTGGAATCGCCTTCGCTGGAGGTATCCGGGGCAAATGAGAAAGTTAACACCCTCATAGAGCCGGCCCTTTCAGTTACGCAAACGCCGTCTGATCAAGAGATTGAATCAGAACCGTCAGTAGAAGCAAAACTTAAAACTGCATCGCCAGAAGTTCCAGATTTGCAGGGTATTCAACTCGCATCTTCTATTGCACCGGTGCCGATGGCTGATGACAGCAATCTCGTCAGCAATGAAAAGGCAGGCGAGATTACGGAATGTGATCCAAACGAAACAGAGAAGGCTGATACAGAGATGCTGCTAAGTCTGTTCAGTGCAATTGCAGAGCCTGATATGACCGGGACTGAAGCATGTGATGAAGAGCCTTCAATCAGTACGAGAGCAGAAAGTGTGCCAGAATTTTCCCCCCTTAATGAACTAAGTCCCGAAGCTGATAAGCCTGAGATAAATCAGACAGTAGCAGAAGACTCTTTCCCTGAACGCGCTGTAGAGGATAACATCCCTTTACACAGCATTAACATTGACGCACAAAAAACAGTGATAAAAAAACAGACTGGCACTGAATTTGTCAGGTGGCTTTCTGAAGGACTTAAGAGCAAGCGAATTGATATTAATCAGCCTGATTCGAGGGCGCATGCAGTTGCAGGGTTCATCTTTCTCAGGGTTCCGGACATATTTTATCTTTACATCAGAGAAAGCGGAGCAGAGCTAAGCAGGGATTCCATACAAATTGAATTTGAGAAGCTGCATATTCACAGGGTGCGCAGGGGAGAGCGTTTTATTAAAGCAAAACTGTACCACTCGCCTGGCAAAGAAGGCACGTTTAAACCTGTAAGTGGATATCTTGTCAAGACTACACACCTTTTCAGAGGGGCGTCTTCCCCTGAAGACAGCGGGCTTCTGTCTTTCCTGTGAAGGAGGGGCAGTCCATGAGGGCCCTTAAGGGCAGCTTGATTTAGAAAAAGGAAATGCTGTATGTCTGACAAAAACCATTATACGACATGGGAAGAATTGCTTGAGGAGTACTTCTTCGCCCGAAACCTGCGAGCTGCAACAGAATGGAGCTACGCAAAGGTTGTAAAGGGATTCTTGAAATTTACGGGGGCAGACATAACCCCATCAATGGTTACACATCATGAAGTACTCAGATGGCGGCGACATGTACTCAGAGAAAAGCAACAATCGGCGCAGACCTGGAACAATAAAATTGCACATCTCAGGGCCCTCTATAACTATGCTATGGAAAGTGGTTTATTGCCTGCGGGCAAAAACCCTTTTAACAATTGCACTGTACAGCGGGACAGAAAGAAAAAGCGGACTTTAAACCGCTCTCAGCTAACCCGCCTTTATCTGATAATGCAGCAGGCTGAAATTGAATCCAACCGGAAAATTTTCGCACGTGGCGGTCGGAGTGCGCTTTACCCGGCCTGGTTCTGGATAACCGTCCTGGATACGCTCAGATATACGGGAATGAGGCAAAATCAACTGCTGCATATTCAGCTCAGGGACGTCAATCTGACAGAAGGTTATATAGATCTGCGCCTTGAGGGGAGTAAAACGCACAGGGAATGGCGCGTTCCCGTTGTTAAGCAGCTGCGTTTGCGGCTACAGCTTCTTCTTACACGGGCAACGGAGGCTGGAGCCGGGCCAAAAGATAACCTCTTCGATGTCAGTTTTTACATTGCCGGGAAAAAGGCAAAATTTGATAGGAATGATGTGACAGTGATGCATCAAAAGATCCGCTCCTTTTTTCGCCGTCTGTCAAAGGAATGTGGTTTTGCCGTTTCGCCGCACCGTTTCAGACATACCCTGGCTACAGAACTGATGAAAGCACCGGAAAGGAATCTTCAGTTGGTTAAAGATTTACTGGGTCATCGTAGCGTAAGCACAACAATGGAATATGTGGAACTCAATATGGACATTGTGGGAAAAACACTGGAAGAAGAATTGTCGCTGCACACAGATCTCTGTGTAGAAAGGGAATTACAACTATTGACACAAAACTGATTGACTGGGATTATTGCCAGTGATCGAGAACAGGGAGCCTGCGGACACAGGCTCCCTGACTTGAGGGACTGATTCAGAAACGTTAACCAGTGCAGATACGCCTACACCGGAGGACATTCCGTAATGACCGGCCCCTGTATTAACCGCCCGTTAAGGTTCTCATCTCTTAACCAGCGTGCTTTGATGCAAAATTAGTGGTGCCCGGACTCGGAATGGATTTTGTTTTGTAATTGCATTGATTAGAATGGTTTTTATCTTGTTCCATAAACGTTGAGGCCCCCATTAAGGCCCCCTTCTGCAAAGGGTCAAAATTTGATGGTTGAACAGGAACTTTTACATCCATCTGAATACTATTTGATGGCAAGGTATAGTGATCTACTACGGAATCGCAGTGAGCACCATCCATGTTTGAAAATGATACCATAATTTGGTTCCTTACTGTTTAGTGGGCAACGCCCCTGGATAGTGTTTCGCGATAATGTCGTTCAGCTTATCGACCAGCTCCGATCGCCTGAACGTGATATGGACAGTTCCCTTCTGAAAATACTTAATCACAGACATCTCATCCTCATAACGGGTGCTATGCCTGTTCTCATGGATATGGTCGCTTAACCGGCGCGTGACGTCGGCGCGATTGTCGGGGATGGCCTTCCCATCCAGCAGCATCAGCATGCGCTCAAGGTCCGTTAACCGGTCACGCTGCCAGCCCCAGTTCAGACCAAATCCCCACCGGTCATATTTGACAAGCCCCGTCACGATGATTTTCCCGCCAAACCTACAGGGGCTGTTTGTCTTAAAATTCCAGCTCAGACCTTTAAACACGTTAATCACACCTCGTTCAAACACCTCACCTTTATTCAGATGCAGTTGTTCGAATGTGTTGAGAATATTCTCTTCACTGATAGCCGGAATATCGTCTTTCTCCAGGCTGTTGTACCACTCGTCGCGGACCTGTGCGTCCATGAGCGCCAGCATTCCCGAGCGTTGCATCAGATCCCGCCATATACCACGATCGATATTGCGAGTAATGGCTTTCATGGCCGTATCAGTATCCTCCATCAGCCAGCAGTCGTAGCTGTATTGCCGCATTCCCTATTCATTCGCTTTACCACCGCCGATGCTGCGGGTCAGCGTCGAGATATCGTCAAGTTGTTGTATCAGCGTTTCAATCTGTGCAATCGCGAAATTACGTCCGGTGATGATGCGCTCAATACTGGTAGAACAAATCACATCGGTATGGCCGGTTAACACTTCAGGTTCGGTGAGGGTAAGATCTGACATTTTAATTTCCTTTATATAAAGCAAAGCGCCAGCCGGTAAGGGCTGGGGCTTATAGGTGTGTGGTGAGTATGGTTCGGTGGCTAACAGGTTCTGGTCTGTTGCAGAAGCTGAAGATGGCGGAGATTACGAACATCGTTTCGCGCCTGCTCAATCCAGGGCAACAGCACTGCTGAATCCGTCTTGTCTTCGTCGTTGTCGAAAATAATGCCGGTGTTGCAACTGATGTTGTCCTGCAGCCAGCCAATCAGAATGTTGAGAGCCACTTCGGTGGTTAATTCCGGCATGTAAAAACCTTGTGGTGATTGAGGTGGGGTTACCAGTCAAAGGTTGTAAAACTTGGTAGCACTTCGCCAAAGGCATCCAGATGAACAATGCCAGCGGCGTAGCGACGCATAAGCGTCACTAATAACCGACGGCAGGCTTTTGACAGACCGAGGCGTTTGAGGCGTAAGACCGGAAACGACCACGCGCCCAGGTGGAGCAGATAACCCGAGCCGGTATAACTAATCCATTCAGACTCGCCAAAGTCTTCATGCTGGTGTGAAAGGGTAAACAGCAGAGCATTGTCTTCCGCCGTGATATGTGCAGTGCTGCACTGAATGCCGTTCAGGCGGGCAACGGGCGGAATTGGATCTTCAACAATCAATTTCCCCGGTTCGTCAGCAACGAGAAGCGAATAACCGTTCTGGTTCACCACATTGATCAGGTCGGTCAGTTCAATACCGTCAATGTCTACGACGATCCGGCCCATGTTGAGGGCCAGTACGTTGATGGCATCGGCTTCCACCGTCAGGGACAGCTTCATGGTTGCACCTCACGGTATTTGCCGGTGGTGATGTCGGTAACGGCCCTGTAGCTATGACGGGTCATCAGCCCGGTGGCTTTGCGGGCGCGGAGAATATCGATACTGGTGAGAAGCGGCGACTGAGTTTCCGCGTTAAAACCGCGACGATCAGTGCGTACCAGGTCGTATTTCTCCACGATGAAATTCACCGCGTCGCACAGTGAGATACCGGCATCGATATGCTCTTGGATCACACCATCTTTGCCAAATGGCGTGTCGTTGAGCGTCAGACCGTAGTGACGGTCCAGCAGGTGACTCAGGAGGCGCTGCCAGATCGCCACGGGTGACGGGCGTGGCGAAACCTCCCGTTTCGGAGGAACAGGTTGTGTTTGCATAATGGAAACCTTTACTGGTGAGTTAAACGAAGGAAAACTGCCGGGAGGTTTATTCTGTTGTTGCAGGTGTCGGGTAAATTGCGAGATAGACGTACCCGTGCGAGCCGAGGCTGTCGGCCTCGCATATCAGCCCTTTTGCATACAGCGTGACGCAGTGCTGATGACGGGGATTCAGCTCACCGGAAAGCAGCATCAGCTCCAGTTGCTTCAGCAGTAGCGGGAATGCCTGGTCGAGATGGCGTAAATCCGCGTCGCTGAAGGTGCCGGTGATGCTGGCGCGGTCGTTCAGGTAATGCAGCCGGTTGCCCTCCTGCACCAGACGTGCGCCAAAACAGGGGGTGATATCGCGTTTAAGCCCCCACCAAGGGGCGGCGATATCGTGGTTTACAGGCGGTATTGTATTCGACAATTTTAGCCTTCCTTAAACGTGAATTAATTCAGCGTAACGCTGCGTAATACGACGTACGGGCCGTTGCGGTCCTGACGGTGTTCTGCGAAGACGGCGAGCACGCCGCTGATATCCTGCACTTCCCGACCTGCGTAGTGGCAGATGCTGCCGGACCATGTGTATTTGCCGGCACAGAAGCGAAACAACCGGGACTGCGGATGCTGGCGGTATATCGCCATCGCCTGGCGTTTGCTGATGATTTTCATCGTTATTCTCTCCTTAAAGCCACCCTCTCTCAGCAAACGAGACGATCTCCATGCCGCCCACCACCAGGTGATCAAGCAGTCGGATATCAACCAGCTCCAGCGCCTGCTGAATACGCGTAGTGACCTGACGATCTGCATTGCTGGGTTCGGCAAGGCCTGACGGGTGGCAATGCGCCACAATGACAGCGGCACAGTTATGCTTCAGACCGGCCTTAACCACCTCGCGGGGATGGACCTGCGTATGATTGATGGTGCCGGTGAAGAGCGTTTCGTGGGCTATCAGACGATGCTGGTTATCGAGGAAGAGTACAGTGAATACTTCACGCTCCAGTGAGGCGAGTTGCAGACGCAGCCAGTCACGAACGGCGGTGGTGGAGGTAAAGGAGGCGCCGGGCTCGCGTAACTGGCGTTCCAGCAGGGTCAGCGCACGTCGGATAGTGCGCTGTGCGGCGGGAGATATTCCCCCGCTGTCGGGGGGGCAAGGGGTTATATTCATTGGCTTTTCCTTTATGTTGACCCGTCCGGGATTGATGTGTTGTACAGTTTCACGGCAACGACGAACTCGTCGTGCTGGGATTCAAACCATGACCAGATAGGGAAGAGAGAGGTGCCCGTCAGAAAATGCAGGAAGAGTTCGTCGGTCACAACGTCTCCGTCCTCATCCCTGACCGTTATTTTCCCCAGCGCATCCCACAGGGTATTCAGGTGAGACAGTTCATACGACATGGCGGGATGCTCAGTCGATGATGTGCATGATGGCGCTGCATTCCGGGTGACTGAGCGCGTAATCCCGCAGGCGGTAGTAGTGCTCCGTCATGGCATCGCATTCGGTGCGCATGGCATGGTGGCTGTAAGTCATCAGACAGACGGCAATCCCCGCAGCGTCGGCACTGAGTTCACCGCCGTTGCCGTTCATAGTGTTGAACAGCGACCACGGTTCATTGTTCTCCGCTTCCGGGGCCATAAACGCACCACCGTTGCTGAGCGTATAAAAATTCCAGATACCGCCGTTGTAGTCGGCGCAGAAACGGTCCATCCACGCGAAGACCGTCGGCTCAAGGATTATCCACTGCGGTATGCTGCCGAAGTACTGCGGCCAAAAGCCGATGCGCTGCTCGTCCTGTACGAGGGTGGCGGTCAGCGCTGGCGCAGAACCGGCAGGTTGTGGCGGTAACGGAAGGGTATCGTGAAGGTTAATAATGTCGGTCATGTTAGTTTTTCCTTGTTTATTTATCGGGTTGGGGATGCTGGTTCAGCAGGAGTGACGGGCAGGACTGCGCATAGCCATCTTCATCGCACCGTGAGGGCCAGATGCTGTCAGATACAGACAGTCGGCACAGGCTGAGCTCGCCGGGACGGTAGCAAAGATGTCTGCACCAGGCGCAGAGGTCATCGTCGGAGATGGAACGGCAGCCGGACTGGTTTTGCAGGGAAACGGGCCAGACAGCCGTCAGACGGGTATTTGCAGGAATGTGCTGCATCAGCTCAGTGCCTGCTGCAGTTCTTCGGCCATCACCCAGAGCGCGCGGTTGAGTTTGATATCCCCGTCGATACCGTTAACCGCACGAGTGTGGGTACGTTTACCCTGTGCGGTGCGTCCGCTCAGCCCGCCTTTCAGCAACGATTCCTGAATGCGGTTATAAACGGTCCACAGGTCGTCCTGATGGTCCTCATACCGTCGCGGTGTCAGTATCTGCGCTGCGGTCACCGGCTGATATTCTTCACCAAAGCGGTATGTCAGTGCGGCGTTCGCCAGGGCATGTTGCGCGGGTGCTGGTAGTCGAAGTGACTGCATGGCCTCGCGCTTTTCTTCCACCCGATCAAAGACACCGAGCACTTCATAAGCCCCCTCAATCACTTTCCCGGCCACATCGCCACGATGCGGTACACGAATTTCACCGAACGACTGTCCGCAGACGAGCCCGTTGGTGCAGATGGCTCTGAACAGCCCCGGCAGCATCTGGTATGAGCTGCTACCATCGTGCGAGTTAAGCAAAATGATTTCGGGAACCTGCTGGCCGGTTATCTGACCGGTACGACGCAGGCGCAGCAGATGTTTGGTGTGCTCCCGGCGGTCAGGGTCGCGTACGCGTGACTGGCAGGCGAAGAAGGGTTCAAAGCCTTCGCGTTGAAGATTTTCGAGCAGAGTAATGGTGGGTATGTAAGCGTATTTTTCGCTCCTGGAACCGTGGCGATCTGCACTGAATACGCTGGGAACGACCTGCATCAGTTCTTCGCGGGTTAACGGACGATCGCGACGGATCTGGTTTGTCCGTCCAAAGCGGCTGGCTAGTCTCATGGTAAATTCCTTATTGTTGATTTAACGGCATAAACAAAACAGCCATGCTCCTGTGGGAGCATGGCTTTTTTGTGTGGTCGCTATTGGGTTAAGCTGTGGTGTGTCAGTGTTTGGGGATCCCGTGGCTGAGCAGATAGCGGTTAAGCCATTCCCCGGCACTGGCTTCAAAATTCCAGGCCCGCCAGATTAACGTCCCCTCGCTGTCGCGAATAACCAGCCGAAAGTGCGTACCCTGGTCATCTTCTATAGTGACGTTGTGGTAAAGCGTGACCACGGCTTCAGCCTGTCGGCGGGTGAATTGCCCTGGCGGTAACGACGTATCGTCAGTGACTTGCATATTCAGTTCCTGATGAATGGCATAAAACAAAATGCCCCGCTCAGTGAGCAGGGCATCAGTGGGTTAAGTGTGTGGCAATAAGCTGCAGTATCTGTTCCATGAGCGCTGTGATTAAGGCACCTGCGAGCAGGGTTGCCGCCTGTCTGGCGATGTAAATACTGTCTTCGTCATAGCCTTCTTCGCGGAAGTGGTCTTCCACAAACTGCTGCGCCCGGCTGCTGGCGCACCACGTCAGCACCTGACGCAGGGTGTTGAGCACGATTTTCAGTAATGTCATTGGGTCAAATCTCAGAGGGGGGATCCGGATGAATCTGGGGCACACAGGAATGCCCCGGCCGGATAATAAGAGGAGAGCTGCGTTACTGCGGTGACGGAGACTCCGGCGGCACAGGGGCCTGACCATGAATAATGCGGTGCTTCGCCAGTGCCTGCGGCATATCGTTGATGCAGTATGTAATGTAGAAGACGTTGAGCACCACGGTATAAAACGCATTCATCTTCAGGTCAAACCGGAAGGTGTTCAGCGCATAGTGTCGCAGTGCTGCTCTGGCCTTAAAGGCCCAGACGATGTACATCACGCCGCAGGTGAGCGACAGAATGCCGCTTAAGGCCAACAGTGTATCGCTGCCCGTGTAGTAGCCCGCCAGGTCCGGTGAGGCCATCACGCCGAACTGTCGTCCGAGCCCAAAACAGACGGCGAGCCAGATGATAAACAGATTGCCGCAAACCGGATAAAGCAGGGTGAGGTGCCCGTTTCATTCATCAGCAGGTGCATCAGTTGCCGGTTCTGCGACGGGATAATGCGTGCGATACCGGTACTGCGGGCAAAGGAAACGGCCCCCGGAGAGTGATCACGCGTGGCGCTCTCACTGAGCCGATACGTGCCGTTCTCCCCGATAATGTCGAGGTGGACCAGCCGTTGATGTAAGTCACGACGCAGGGTGCGTATCGATACACCAAACTCACCGGACAGTGTCTGAAGGGTCAGCGTTTCTCCGGCCATTAACCGGCTGATAATGACCGACAATCTGACGGCCAGCCGGTCGTAGCGGGCCTCTTCATCGGGTCGTTGCATGGACGCTCCGTGTGCGATAAATAGGTTGATATTTCATGCGGTTATTATGCGGGCGGGGAGGGACACGTTATGTCCATCCCCCGTAATGGCGGAAAAGAAAAAGTAAAATTCATCTTTCAGTAAACAGGAGAATTAACAAAGGGTTAGTGCCAGGTAGCTGAAATGACGACAGCATGCTGACACGCCCTGTCATCAGTCGTGCCGTAGCGAGTACGGTCAGCGGCTCAGGCTTTGTGCAGGATGGGCTGACCCTTATTAACGTTACGGTGCACTGAAGATATGCTCGCACTGCGTGCAGCCGTATTCATCAAAGACGGTACCGTCCAGTTGTTCTCCGGCCAGAGAGCCTGCCACCGCACCAGCACAGGCGCCGGACAGAAAACCAATGAGGCCTCCGGCTATCGTACCGACAACCGGAATGACTGAACCTATCAGCGCACCGGTGGAGGCTCCTTCAAGCCCGGCAATGCCTCCGGCTGTTGCGCCAATGACCCCACCCGTCTTTTTACCCACATGGCGCAGTCGTATGTTTTGCGAACCGCAATTCGGACAATGCATTTCTTTCTCCCTTATTACTGGCAATAAATAGCCGCCTTCATGAGCTGGCGGACCGTGTATCAGAGAGACCTGGGTACCGGAACAGAAAGCATAGCTGTGACTTAGCGCGAGAAGCATACGCACGGGTATTTTGTGGGACAGTTGACCCGGGAGAAGGAATAACGACGGTAACAGGGTATCGGGACCCCGTTTGTTCTTACTGGACACATTAACCTCCGTGAGTGAAATAACAAAACGGCAGCACTTCTGCTGCCGTTCTCACACCGGTAATATAGGTCTGAAATTATTTTGAATGTCATTTCTGGTCTGTATTACTGCCTCCGCTCACCTTGTTTTTAGCGCAAAGCCCTCACTCACCACCACAGGTTTTTCGGTAATGGTCATTAATCAGCATTTCCAGCATATCACTGATGCGAACTCCGCTACGTTCTGCCATAAAGTCCAGTCGAGTTTTTGTTTCGTTCTTCAGGTACGTATTGAGTGCTTTTTTATCGGTACGGGACTGACGTAATTTTTGCTGGTTCCAGGCTTTATTCAGGTTCAGAAGGAATAAACGCTTTGTATCCGGTGCATCGTCCCATAAGTCGATCGCCGTGCGCAGGGCTAAATTGCGTTCAGAATGACTCAGGGGGGTAAACCAGGTACTCATTCCTGGCGTTGAAATATTTAATGAGAGCCCGATAGTGGGCGCATTTCTTTCTTCCTGAAGCGATTTGAGGCTGTTCCATGCCCACAGTACCGCGTCTTCTTCATTAGGTAACCATTTCAGCGGAGCTGGTTTGCTGTAAATATTTTTCCACTGGTCTTTCAGCCTGTCCATGACCTGGCGCTTGAGATGATTTACCGGTGGGGTCGGAATAATAATGTTGTCGAAAAAAGAGATGATAATATTAATTCTTTCCTGGTGGCTTGTCGGAGATACACTCAGATTCATTCGCTGATACCAGTTCTTTCCGAACTCTGCATTTGCTGGTTTGTCAATACCAAGTTCGTAGTCTCCGGCCTTGCAAATATACGCCCATAACCAGAATGTTGCCCGTTCATCCTGTTCTAGCCAGTCAAAACTTTCCAGCGGAAGGATGTTTTCATCACGGGCTGTTTCCATATCAGAAAAAAGTCTTGCCCGCTGTTCTGCATTCGGTATGAACTGATTAATCAGTTTGTTGAGTGCCTGTCGACAACTTTCTGCATCCTGGTGAGGAATGTCACGGGTGTTAATTATTTTATTAACACCCAGCCACCCGGCATAAAAAGCACAGACTCTCAGGTCACGGGTTTTTATAAGATGTTGTCTGCCATTGTCGTAATGTACAACCATTGTGGATACCTGTAATCGTAAACTACATAGTAGTGGTTATGGTGGTGATTGTTGTAGCTACACAGTATCACGATGATGGTTTTATCGTCACTTAAAAACACATCTGGTAGTCATCGTGAGGTTTTATTGTTGATTTATACTGGTTTTGACAAGGTTTTACCATGGTTTTAAAGTTGTCATTTTCTTTGTTTATCTCTCAGATGCTTCTCTGTTTACTGGATGAGTATCGTCTCAATAGGTTATCTTGTTCTCCTGCATGCTTTCGTTTTCATCCCCATCATGGTGCCTGGTTCGCTTCAGGGGGCATTTCTGGTATCAGGTCGGGCTGCCATGAGGTATTTCCATTTTGTTGCTCATAATCAGGATTGAGGGCTTCTGCGGGCAGTGATGATACGGGGTTAATTTGATTGAGGTTATTTGATATGACGTGGTGTCTATTTTCATGTTATTGAAAAAAGATAATTCCAGAGTAACTGATGCAGGCGTTTGTTGTAGGTAAGTGCTGTCTGGCGTGGTTATCTTCATAGCTATTGTTATGCCTGGCGTGTTGGATTGGTATTAATATATTAAAGAAGGGGTCTTATCATTTGTAACAGTAATCGATGATGTGTTATCAGTAAGTGGGTTATGCCTGGGAGGTATTATTATCTGAAGGTATTCACTAAGGGGATAGTACTATTGGATGGTATCCATTGAGCAATCATTGCCATCAGGTAAGAAATACACCATTCAATGTAGTCACAACCTGAATGTTTAGCACTCATTAAAAATCTATCATTAAGAAAACAGAATTGAATTGAGTCGATATTACCATTGACTAGTCCTCGTCAGGATAAAAGTGAAGATGATTAACATCAGTAATCTAATAATCATAACGACAGGGTGGTTACTGGTTAACAGTAACGTTTTGGGTGAATGGTCATGCCTGAAAATCAGCAGGTGAGTATCAATGGTTTATTACTGGTCTGCGTATTAGTGATGAGCGTTAAATGCTCAGTCAGTGAACTAACCTGTAGTAAGCCTGTCGGTATTGCTCTGTCTGCCTGATATTGACGCTTACAATACCTGTCAGTTACAGATACTACGGTGACCCGTTATCCCTGAAAGTTTTTTGATATGTGTAAACAAGGCCATTGGTAACGACTGTAAACGGGGCATTATCCGTGTTGGTGATAATAGTCATGATTGTATCGTAAACAGAATAACCCGATTGAGGTGACGTGGAATAGGGTGATTATCCTGGTAATCACCGCAAGCTATTTAATAAGTAATTGAGCGCTGTAGTGTCTTATACCGCCATAGCTTCCTGTGAGCCTGCATAAGCGCATTGAATAACACGATAGTGGAAATCTGTGGTTAGTATGAATATGGCGCTCCTGATGCGTTACAGGGCGTTTTAGCAGTAGTCCCGATAACGATTATTTATCGGGCTTATTGAACGGGGTAATAATATCATGACAGCAATGAGGGACTGGTACAGGGGCTCTTGCCCCGGGTATATACATCCCTCTGGGGTAATATTTGCTTTTCAGGGTAACCACAACCTATTTTGGGTCCAGGTCAATACAAGGGCATCGCAATCTTCAGCTGCTTCTGTAAGCCAGAATTGCAGCGACTTAACAGTTTCGATCTTCGCTACTGGCCTGACATTGCCGGGATCATTCGCTCACTGGGGATGGAAGAGGTGGAGGTAACATTCAGGGATGAAGCGACAGAGGCAATTATCAACGCCCGCAGACCTTCACAGACGGATTTCTTCAGAGCGTTATTCGATAACATCAGTAACCAAAAAACCGGGGATTACTACGCCTTGTCACGGAGTTTTAAACTCTCCGATACAGCACTGGCGACGATTTGTAATATCACCCGTGATTTGCCACCCGATGAACTCGTTGACGCCGCTTATGTCAAGCGTACCCGCCATCGTCTAACGGGAAGACTGTTTTTTCGCAGCCTTCGGGTCACCCGGCATTAGAACCGATTTCTGAGAGGCGATTACCCTTTACGCAATCATTCTGCCAGCCACGATATTTTACTGAAGCCAGCCGTCTCTGAGGGATCGACTGGCGGACTCGCTGAAGGCAATAAGTTTTTTTTAACAGCACCGGTAATGGTTATGAACGATAACCCACCGGAGTCCATTTTAATGAGTTACACATACGACCCTTACTGGCAGCAACGCATCGCTGATACCTTCAGTTGCGCTCTTAACGCTTACACCCGCTTACTGGCCCTGCGTGTTGACCTCCGTCTGCCGGATACG
This sequence comes from Pantoea sp. PGP6, assembly GCF_053474785.1. Classification (NCBI taxonomy): domain Bacteria; kingdom Pseudomonadati; phylum Pseudomonadota; class Gammaproteobacteria; order Enterobacterales; family Erwiniaceae; genus Pantoea; species Pantoea sp. PGP6. The sequence continues at coordinate 803,758 of NZ_JBQBMA010000001.1, read as the reverse complement.
CCAGCGGCCACCGATGCTGCTGTTATCTCCCGCTTCACCGATTCCCTGAAAGCCCGGATTGATGCCCTTCAGACGCGTCAACGTCGCGAGGGCAAACGCGTCTGGCCGACCACGCTGCGTTTTATCTGGGCGCGGGAGTTTGGTGAAATCAAAGGGAAGAAGCATTACCACGCGGTGCTGTTGCTGAACCGCGATACGTGGTGCGGACCGGGAGATTACAAAGACCCGGATTCGCTTGCAGGTATGATTAAACAAGCGTGGTGCAGCGCCCTGAAGGTGGATGCACAGGCGCATGCCGTTCTGGCTCGTTTCCCGGCGAGTCCAGTCTCATGGTTGACACGTGGCGATGGTGCTCAACTGCAACAGGCCCTGTCGCAGGCGGCCTATTTAGCCAAGCTGGAGACCAAAATCACCGGTGACGGTGAGCGTAACTTCGGTTGCAGCCGTGGCTGAGCCAGACATATCTCGATTCATCAGGCCTGATTGTGCGGGCCGGGTAATTTTTTACAACGTTCCCCTATCCTCTGAGGAGAACCGGTAACCCCATGATTCAACCACCACCGGACGTCTCCCGATAGCCATATCCTCAGAGGGAGAAAAATACCATGACCACGTTGAATACGAATATTAATGCCAGCCCTGACACACTGCTTTCAGCTCAGGACCCGCTTATCGACATGACCTTTATCACCACGTTTACCGGGATGACCGACAAATGGTTTTACAAACTGATTGGCGACGGGTTGTTTCCGAAACCCATCAAGCTGGGGCGCAGCTCCCGCTGGCGCAGAAGCGAGGTGGAAGCCTGGATGCAGCAGCGTATTGCTGATTCCCGTGGCGTCTGAGCAGGGAGGATATCTGAATGGAAAAACGACGCCGCACTCAGCCACAGGCCATCCCGGTTCGCTGGACGTGTCCCCGTTGCCGGCGACAGTACTGTGGCGCCAGACCCTGTCCCGTTTGTTTCAGACCCACCGACGCACCTGCACAACCGTAACCTTTCTGTATTCCGGTGCCGACCACCAACCGTACCGACCCGCTAACGCATAACTGAACCGCCATTCACCCTGCCACGCTGCCCGTACCGGGACGGCTGACGCCTGCGTGTCGTCTGGCGGTAAGGAGAGTACCACTATGTATGCAAAATCGTTTATGGCTCTGGACGGCAACGGCCGTCTCACGGGAGCCATAACCGCGCAGACCGCGCCGTATGACCGCTACAGCTGCCATCTGTGTGCCAGTGCCCTGCAGTACCATCCTGAATACGACACCGAACGTCCGTGGTTTGAACATCATGCAGCAAAGCTTTCGGAGAACGGTCGACAGCACTGCCCGTATGTAAAGCCCGGGGTGAGGGAGACCCGCCATATCCGGCAACTGCAGTCTTATGTACCGGAAGCCCGTCCCCTGGTTTTCTACGCAGACTGGCACTGTCACGGCTGCGGCAGTGATTACCACGGTGAGCGCTACTGCCTCACCTGCCGGACGGGCGAGCACAGTGATGTGCGTGCTGATACCAACCGGATAGAGGAAGTGACGGCATGCGCATGCTGAAATGTTATCTGGCCAATGACCGCGAAGGCCACTTCGCGACAGCCGGGGAGGCCGTGAGTGCGCCGGGGCAGATATGGAGCTGCGCGTCCTGCGGCTGTCGACTGGTGCTCCATGCGGGGACATACGGGGAGCCGCCGTGGTTTGAACATGACCAGCAGAGCGTGGCCCGGCATGTGCTGATGGCCTGCGCCCACCTTGACCCGGAAGTGAAAACCGAAGCCCGGCACCGAAAGCTGCGCAGTCTCATCAACGGGCTGGAAGCGACGGTAATGGTGCTCTCCTGGTACTGCGTGTGGTGCGGCGACCATTACCAGGGCGTGAAGCACTGTCCCCGGTGTCTGACTGGTATCTACAGCATCGAAGAAGCGCACTGGCAGAGAAACTACTGCTGCAGTACCAGATAGTTCCCCGTCTTTATGAACCAGATACCGCCGTAGAGGCGGTGTCCTCCCTGATTTAACCTAAAGAGAGTCTGCATTATGAATCATTCTTACATACGGGCGTCTGATGCTGTCAGCGCGGATGCCGTCAGCACGCGTGCATTTCTGCAACAGGCCGTTGACCATTACCCGCGACTGGCGGCATTCAGCTTTACGCTGGCGCTACCGTATCGTGAAGCCATGAGCGAATACCGGTCATTGATTCTGCGTTTTCACTCTGAAGTCTGGCAGCGCACCGGCGAATATTCGCGCCAGCGTCAGCAGGCACGACATCGTTCACTCCCGACGCTGTTACGCTGGATATGGGAGACGGCCAGCGCACCGGAGTGCAAAATGGTGCTGCTGCTCAATCTCGATACGCTGGGTACAGGGCGAAACCTGCAACTGACCGACAGTGCGCCTCCGGGGCTTAACGCCATCATCGCCGACGCATGGCAAAAGGTGACCGGTACCGCCTGCACTGACGGTGTAACGAGTATGACGCAGATCATTATTAACCGCGTCGCTCAGGGAGTCTTCGCAACACCCTTTAACCAGCTTACCGTGCATGTTAAGGCCATGTCAGAGCCAATAGCAACGGCCAGAACGGGGATGATTTGTCCGTGAAAGTAATAGCTTCTCTAATTAATGGGGGAGTTATCCAGGTCTTCCCCGGTGTCTGCAGCGCCGATATAATCCCTGAATGAAAAAAGCTCACGATACCTTACCCCCGGAACAAACCGTCACAGCACTTGCGCATTTCGCCTGGTGCGCCCTTGTCGCCTTACGTACCGCTCAGCAGGATGGTCAGGCATTGTCGCCACTCAGCACGCATGCATTTATACTGCGCTGGTTAACGGTGGCGTATAAGCAAAAACGGTTTCCACGTGCAATCGCATCTGATATTGAGGGATTGCTGACGCTGGGGCGTAACAAAGGCCTTGCCGCCAGCTTATTCAGTCGTCTGGAATATCTGTGGTCTTCGTGCACCGGACCGGTGTCAGCGCAGTCGGATTTGTATCGGCTGACGTACGCAATTGAACAGCTTAAATCGCGGGGCTGGGTCAATGCAGCGGTGAGTGACAGGGACTGGGACAATGAAACGCTTCTGGCCCTGGAATACAGCGATGCGAATGCACTGCTGGTAAGGAAGTCGGCACTGACCTGCGGATTTTCGGATGGAGGGAAACTCGTTGCGCCGGTTGAGTTTCTTGTGAATGGCGACTTGTCAGCCTGTATGGCTGTTTTTGCGGCTCATACACTGTCGGCTGTCATGCTGGAGTCGAATCGGATCGTGTTACAACCTTGAGCAGTAAAACAACCGTTCTCAACCCGCAGCAAAGCTCATCACTGTCCACGTCTGTCTTTCTGTAAACCGAACGGGTGTTGTTCCTGGTCGCGCTAATGCACCGGCGGCTGAGATATTCATATCGCTGGTACAGGTATGAGATATGCGTAAAGTCCGGGCGTTGCAATTCCTTTAATCTGAAAAAAAATAAATAAGCCCGGTTTACGTGAATAATAAGAAATGATGGAAACCTGAAACTGTCGCCAGTTTTTCACATGCTCAGTCACGTCCAGCTTCTCAATTTCTGATAAAAGTACAAAATCAGATATTTCACGTGACTGGTGATATTTTGTACAAATATACACCCTAAGCCAAATTGATCATTTTCTGTACATCCTTATCCCGCGGGGCCTGAAGGGTTATGGTGTAAAATTTTTATAAATCAGAAAGATGATATTTTTTTTGTTAAAAGCCAGGAATGTAAATCTTTGTTACATTTTTTCATTTTCGATCTGGCAGGGAACGTTCCCAAACTCCAGCCATTGGGCCTTATCCGAAATTTTTCATTTCAGACAAATACCCAGAAAATACAGTGTCGACATGCTGGTGGATGGAATGCGCCCGCTTTTTTTGGTTCCGGGATTTTTATTTACGTCGGATGACGCGAACCGGAAAGTTGTTCTGGCTGGGTAATTTTTTCTTATTTATTTTTCACTGGCATTGACCGTTTCTATCACTCCATAGAACAGGGACAGCCATGTCTAATTCTTCCTTTCAGTCCGAAATCCCTAAAGCGCGTATTAATTTAAAACTTGATTTGCATACCGGTGGTGCGAGCAAGAAAACGGAGCTCCCCCTGAAATTGCTCGTGGCGGGCGACTTCAGTAATGGTCAGGAGTCTGCCCCTTGTCTGAGCGCAAAAAAGTTGATTTGAATAAAAATAATTGTGATTCTGTCATTTCTGAATATTCCCCAAAAGTCAATCTTACCGTTAAAAACACGCTTGCTGATGATGGCAGTGAAGACAACATCAGTCTGACCTTCCGGAGCATGAAGGACTACCAGCGTCGGTGAGACATCCGCGTCATACAACTCTTTGAACGCAGCCACTATCTCACGGGTGGTCATCCCTTTGGCGTACAGTGACAGGATTTGGTTATCCATCCCGGTGATCCGGGTCTGGTTTTTCTTCACCAGTTGGGGCTCGAAGGAGCCGTCACGATCGCACGGCGTACGCAGTTCCAGCGGGCCATCGCCGGTGGTAACGGTTTTTGTGAAATAGCCGTTGCGGGAGTTGGCACCCGGTTTAGACTGATGTTTACCGTAGCCGAGGTGATGGAGCATTTCGGCGTTGAGGCGGCGCTCAACGTTGATTTTTTTCAGCAGGCGATCGAACTGGTTGAGATCGTCAGGGGTTTTGAGATTTTTGGTCAGTTCGTTAGCCAGAGCCTACAACTGTTTTTCGTCCATAAAGTAACCTGCTTTTGATGTTGAATTGAACATATCAAAATCAGGCAATTACACAAACTTGTGTACAGGCTCCATACAGCTAACCCGGCCCGTCACATCGTAATGTCAACCCGTAATGCATAACATCATGCAGCGTTCCATTAATGAGTCGGGAATCATATTCAACCTTCTTGAATCGCCACGGGTAATCTAGACACTTCCGAGCCGTTGATGGACTGACCCCACCCCGGTAGACGATCCTGCCCTATAGTAACGAGCGCATGGCAGACATGTCCCCGTTCTGGATGCTAAATGTTCTGAACAGCGCCGAACTGGTACTGGGGCAGTATCAGCGCCTGCAGCACAGCCCGCCAAGTACTGTGGTTCCGACCTTAATGGGGGCCGCCAGCTGTCAGTAAAGGTCAGTGTCTGACCCCGGAGACACGCGGACAGCCAAGCACCTACCAATCATCTGCTGGTCCCGCGCTAGCAAATCAGCCAGTTGCGTAAAGAAATGCGGCATGTTGTGCCGCTGGTTCTGAATGGTCAGGTTGGCAGCGCGATGACGAATGACATGCTGCCGCAGGCGGCTATCCCGGGAGAAGGGGGAAGGTCTGGCGTGAGTCTTCAGCGGTGAGCTCAATTGCTGCATGGGTCACTACCTTCGCCATATCTTGAGCATACTACCGGAGTAGTCCAGCAACAAAGTGGCCGAACTACTTCCATGGAACGTGGTTCTTCCCGATAAATAATCGTCAATACGGCGCTCGTTTAACGCTTACACATTAAATATTAATTAAGCCTGATTGGATGTTTTTCATTTTTTTTAATTGGTGTGCTTGACCTTCCAGTAACATCAACCTTTAGCCTTGTAAGAAATTGCTACAGCGCCGTTTTCGGATGGGCCGGGGCTGCCTGTGGCGTATGAAAGGATCACTGTTATGAAAATGAAAATTGGGGTTCTGATTGTGTCGGCCGCAATCATCGCCACTGCCGGGATTGCGTTTGCCCGGGATAGTGGCGGCAACGATGAGCCGGCCGCAGCGGCCGCACCTATGGCTCCCCAGGTTCCCGTAGCCGAAGTGCTCTCGCGTCAGATAGTCCCTTCGGCAGAGTTTACCGGTTCATTGGCGGCCCCAAAAACCGTAGAGCTACGCCCACGCGTTGGCGGTACCATCGACGCTGTCAGCGTACCTGAAGGCAGCATGGTGCGTCAGGGGCAGCTGCTGTTCCAAATTGATCCTCGTCCATTCCAGGTGGCTCTTGACAGCGCGCAAGCACGACTCAAGCAGGCAGAAGCGCTGGCTATCCAGGCCAATCGCGATTTTGAACGAGTTGGTCGGCTGGTGAACAATGGCGCGGTATCCCGGAAAGATTACGATGACGCCGCTTCTACACGTCATGCTCGTCAGGCTGAGGTGCAGGCTGCAAAGGCCGAGGTTGCGGCGGCGAAACTGGACTTGTCTTATTCGCGCGTGGTGGCACCGATTACCGGCCGCGTGGATCGCATGCTGGTGACTGAGGGAAATCTGGTCAGCGGCGGTGGTACGGGATCTGCGACGCTATTGACAACGATTGTTTCCGTCAATCCGCTATACGCTTACTTTGATATTGACGAAGCGACGTTCCTTAATTCAGTCAGCAAGGCACGTCCTGACGCAGTTAACAAGGTGGAAGAGCGTTTACCCGTGCATGTTGGGCTGGCGACAGAAAAAGGTTTCCCGCATCAGGGAACGCTCGATTTTGTCGGGAATCAGATCGATCGTAGTACCGGTACTGTCAGGGTACGTGCCGTAATCCCTAACGACGATGGGAAACTGACGCCAGGTGCCTTTGCCCGCGTGCAGCTGGCCACCGGTGCGGCACATCAGGCGATTCTGATTGACGATCAGGCGATAGGGAGCGATCAGGGACGCAACTATGTCCTGGTGGTGGGTGCGGATAATAAGGCGCAGTATCGCCCGATTGAGCTGGGCGCGGTGGTTGATGGTTTGCGCGTGGTCAAGAGTGGCCTGAAAGCCGGTGAGAACATTATTATCAAGGGGCTGGTGCGTCCCGGTATGGCGGTGACGCCGCGTTTGACCCCGATGCAGGCTTCTGGCGCGTCGGTTAGCGAGGGGGAAAAAGCCGGCTCCGTTGAAGGGGGAGGCCAATAATGAAATTCCCACACTTCTTCATCCAGCGGCCTATTTTCGCGATTGTGTTATCGGTGTTTATGCTGATAGCTGGCGCTCTGGCTTTCTTTCAGCTTCCGCTGAGTGAATACCCATCGGTAACACCGCCTACCGTGCAGGTTTCGGCAAGCTACCCTGGTGCTAACCCTAAGGTGATTGCTGACACCGTTGCTGCTCCACTGGAACAGGCAATCAACGGGGTGGAAGGCATGTTGTACATGAGTTCCCAGATGTCTGCCGACGGTCGAATGGTCTTGACGATTTCATTCCGGCAGGGAACCGACCCCGATATTGCGCAGATTCAGGTGCAGAACCGGGTTTCTCGGGCCTTGCCGCGCTTGCCGACTGAGGTGCAGCAGATCGGTGTCGTGACGGAGAAAACGTCACCGGATATCCTCATGGTTGTGCATATATTTGCACAGGGCGATCGCTACGATCCGCTTTATGTTTCCAACTATGCCATGTTGAACGTGCGTGATGAGCTATCACGCTTGCCAGGTATTGCCAGCGTCACGCTTGGGGGCGAGGGTGAATACGCGATGCGCGTCTGGCTGGATCCGACCAAAGTCGCTTCCCGCGGTTTGACGGCCAGTGATGTGACCGCAGCAATTCGTGAGCAGAATGTCCAGGTCGCGGCCGGTTCTGTCGGTCAACAGCCGAACAGCTCCTCAGCCTTCGAAGTCAGTATCAATGCCCAGGGGCGTCTGACCACCGTTGAGCAGTTTGGCGATATCGTGATCAAAGCTGGCGCTGACGGGCAGGTTACCCGCCTGCGCGATGTTGCGCGTCTGGAATTGGGATCGGACAACTATTCCCTGCGCAGCCTGCTGGACGATAAAAATGCCGTGGGTATGCACATCGTTATGACGCCAGGCGCCAATGCGCTGGACGTCTCTGCCTCGGTTCGGGCGACGATGGCGAGGCTGCAGGCCAACTTCCCGGAAGGTATCGAATACCGTATCGCTTATGACCCGACAGTGTTTGTCAGCGCCTCGTTGAAATCAGTGGCAATGACGTTGCTGGAGGCGACGGTGTTGGTGGTACTGGTGGTGATGCTGTTCCTGCAAACCTGGCGGGCTTCGATCATCCCTCTGGTCGCGGTACCTATTTCGTTGGTCGGTACTTTCGCCCTCATGTATTTGTTCGGCTTTTCGCTCAACACGCTGTCGTTGTTTGGTCTGGTGTTATCGATTGGTATCGTTGTCGATGATGCCATTGTGGTGGTTGAAAACGTCGAACGGCATATTGCACAGGGCCGTTCTCCGAAAGAAGCGGCAAGAAGGGCCATGGACGAGGTGACTGGCCCTATTTTAGCCATTACTTCCGTTTTGGCTGCTGTGTTTATTCCTTCTGCGTTCCTGTCAGGATTGCAGGGGGAGTTCTATCGCCAGTTCGCGCTGACCATCGCCATTTCGACGATCTTGTCTGCGATCAACTCGTTGACGTTGTCGCCGGCGCTGGCATCGGTTCTGCTTAGACCCCATCAGGATATGGCGCAGGCCGACAGGTTGACGCGCATCATGGATCGCGTATTCGGTGGTTTCTTCCGTCGCTTTAACGCTTTCTTCGATAGATTGTCGAACAACTACGTTGGCGCAGTCCGCCGGGCCGTACGCGGCAGTATCATCGTGCTGGTGCTGTATGCCGGTTTCCTGGGCCTGACACTGTTGGGGTTCCAGCAGGTTCCTAACGGTTTTGTGCCCGCTCAGGACAAATACTATCTGGTTGGGATTGCTCAATTGCCTTCCGGCGCCTCGTTGGATCGCACGGAAGCCGTAGTGAAAGAGATGTCCCGAATTGCGCTGGCGGAACCTGGAGTGGAAAGCGTCGTGGCGTTTCCTGGGTTGTCGGTAAACGGCCCTAACATGCCTAACTCCGCATTGATGTTTACCATGCTGAAACCCTTCAGTGAACGTAAGGATCCTTCGCTGTCTGCCGAGGCTATTGCCGGTAGCCTGATGGGGAAATTTAGCCAGATACCTGACGGTTTTGTCGGGATCTTCCCGCCACCACCGGTACCGGGGCTGGGCAGCATGGGAGGATTTAAACTCCAGATCGAAGACCGGGCAGGGCTTGGCTTTGAAGAGCTGACCCGTGTTCAAGGGATGGTTATGGCGAAGGCCATGCAGGCTCCTGAACTGGCAGGGATGATGGCCAGTTTCCAGACCAACGCACCTCAGTTGCAGGTTGATATCGACCGCGTCAAAGCCAAGTCTCAGGGCGTCGCACTGACCGATATCTTTGATACGTTGCAGGTGAATCTGGGGTCGCTGTATGTAAATGACTTTAACCGCTTCGGTCGTACGTATCGGGTGATCACTCAGGCGGATGCGCAATTCCGTATGCAGCCTGAAGATATCGGGTTGCTTAAAGTGCGTAATGCCGCGGGTGACATGATCCCACTGGGAACGCTGGTGAACATTACCCGTACCTCTGGACCAGACCGTGTTATGCGTTACAACGGTTATCCGTCGGCGGATATTACCGGTGGCGCAGCGCCTGGCTACTCCTCCGGACAGGCAACGGCAGCTATTGAGAAGATCGTTAGTGAAACGCTGCCTGAGGGAATGACATACGAATGGACCGATCTGACTTACCAGGAGAAGCAGACTGGCAACTCGGCGCTGTATATCTTCCCGTTGGCGGTGTTCCTGGCGTTCCTGATCCTGGCCGCACAATACAACAGCTGGTCGCTGCCGTTTGCGGTGCTGTTAATTGCCCCAATGGCATTACTTTCCGCGATCGCCGGGGTTTGGCTATCGAATGGAGATAACAACATCTTCACGCAGATTGGTTTTGTGGTGCTGGTGGGACTGGCGGCGAAAAACGCAATCCTGATCGTCGAGTTCGCTCGCGCCAGAGAGAGTGAAGGCGTCGATCCTCTGGCTGCTGTGCTGGAGGCCGCTCGCCTGCGTCTGCGCCCGATACTGATGACCTCGTTGGCATTTATTGCGGGGGTTGTGCCTTTGGTGATCGCGAGCGGTGCCGGTGCGGAAATGCGTCATGCCATGGGGATTGCCGTGTTTGCCGGGATGCTGGGGGTGACGCTGTTCGGACTCTTGTTGACGCCAGTGTTCTATGTCGTGGTCCGTAAGCTGGTTATTCGCCGGGAAATCAAGCAGGCACAGCGGGCAATCAGTGATTCACGGCCATGACGGGCGGAGAGAGAATAATGAAAGCAGAGTATGAAATGAACCATCGTATTAATAAACTCTCGGTGCTGGCGATGGCGCTGGTATTGGCCGGTTGTACTATGGCGCCGGACTACGAACGGCCTTCTGCACCAACGAGCTCAAGCTATCCTTCGGGAGCGGCTTATGCTCAGGGAACAGTTTCAGCGGCTCAGACTGCCGTGGCTGATATCGGTTGGCGCGATTTCTATCGTGATCCGTTGTTGCAACAATTACTTGAGGTCGCGTTGGCAAACAACCGCGATCTGCGCAAGTCGGTGCTGGATGTTGAGGCCGCGCGGGCTCAGTACCGGATCCGTCGTGCCGATATGTTGCCAACACTGAATGTGGATGCGGGCGCTACCGTGCAGCGTCTGCCCGCAGATGTCAGCCCGAGTGGTACAACGCAGATAACGCGGAGTTATGACGTTAATGGTGCGGTGTCAGCCTGGGAGCTGGATTTGTGGGGACGGGTTCGTAGCCTCAGCGATCGGGCGCTGGCAACGTACCTGGCGTTGGATGAAACACGGATTGCGGCAAGGCTGAGCCTGCTCGCTGAGGTGACAAACGCTTATCTGACGTTGCGTGCGGATCAGGAGTTGCTGCAACTGGCTCACGATACGCTGAGCACGCAAAAGAGGACTTACGCATTGACCCAGGCGCTGTTTGATGCGGGTAATGCAACGCAAATTGATTTGCGGCGCGCAGAGATTGCGTTGCGTACTGCGGAAGTCAGTCAGGCTGCTTATACGAGGGTGGCGGCGCAGGATCGCAATGCACTGGTTTTGCTTTTAGGGCAGCCATTGACGGCCGAACTCTCGGCCAGCCTGGATAAGGCGAATACCTTGCCCGATGACATCATCCCTTCCGCGTTGCCGGCGGGCTTGCCGGCAGAATTGCTGGTGCGTCGTCCGGATGTCCGTGCGGCAGAGCAGCAACTGCGTGCGGCCAATGCCAATATCGGGGCCGCTCGCGCGGCATTTTTCCCGGCAATCAGTTTGACAGGATCGGCTGGTACGGCCAGTTCGAGTCTGGACGGGTTGTTCGAGCCGGGGTCAGCGGCCTGGAGTTTTGTTCCGCAAATCTCGTTGCCTATTTTCCGGGGAGGCGCTCTGCGCGCCAATCTGGACCTAGCCCAGGTACAAAAGCGCATCGAAATTGCGAATTACGAGAAGGCGATTCAGGTTGCCTTCCGCGAAGTGGCTGATGGCCTGGCGGGCAGACAAACCCTGGACGATCAATTCCGTTCAGAACAATTGTTGGTGCAGGCCAGCCAGGCTAACTATGAATTGGCCTCACAGCGCTTCCGGGCCGGTATTGACGATAATCTGGCGGAGCTTGACGCGCAACGAGCGCTGTTCAGTGCACAGCAAACTCTGGTTCAGACCCGACTGGCGCGAATGAGCAATTTGGTCAATTTGTATAAAGCGCTGGGGGGCGGATGGACAGAAAGCTCTCCGGCTAAGCCATAACTCTCCGGGCAGGTTAACGCCACTGTCTGGCGATAAGGTCGGCAATACGTGGGTGGAGGGATAAAACCGCCCGCGTATTGCATTGTCGTAGGGATAAGGGGTTACGGCGCGGCAACCACTTCTTTTACTGCGAGGACTGCTACGTCTTCGTCTTGTTGCCCGACAGCCGGCAGAAAGCACAACTGAACGGTTTACTTGAAATACTTTGGGGCAGTATATATCCCCACCTCAGGTGAAACGCTTAGTCAGAGAATATAAGCACGAAAATTTTTGGCGATAGGGCTTGACCTTACAACGGTGGCAAGTTCTATCATTGAAGTTACTACAACTAAATAGGATATATATATGCAATTACATCTAGAAAATATGACATGCGGCGGATGTGCCCGGACAGTGACTAAAGTGATTCAAAATATTGATCCTGAGGCAAGTATCATAACTGATCCACCGACTCGTAAGATCGAAGTGAAAACTTCTTTATCTACTGAACAAGTTGCTAATGCTTTACGTGAGGCAGGTTTTCCTCCGAGAGAGTAGTTAACTAAAAATGGTTACCTCCCCGCTGTGGTAACCATTTTTTATCATGTATCCTTACGGTTAGAAGTATTTCTGTTATTATTATGCACCATGGTGGGGTGTTTAGATGTCTTGAGTTGTAGTTTTGATTTAATATGTCTATTACTTAACTCACTAATTTTTTCTCTATGTTAAATGTATTGTGTTCAATATTTATGTGTGATTTACTAAATCATCGGTTTTTTCTTTTAAGGCCTCATTAATGTATCATGTGACGTCAAGTATTTGTGGAGGGAGTATTTGGTTTTTTTTAAATATATTAAGAACAGGGTGGTATGCCAAATTTATCATCATAAAAAGTAAGAAGAGCGAAGTATACGTAAACCAAACGCTGTAAGTTTAAGCATGCCATTTTTGTTCCATGCACTTCTTGATAGCTCCGGGTTTTCAGTCATCAGCCGATACCTCTTCCTGTATCAGGTTATTCAGAGATTCATGAGGCCGCTCGTTATTGTATTACCTCAGCCAGCATAATGTAATTCTCCCGTACCTCATTCTGAGTTCTAAATAGATTAAAATCCAGTATTTATGTCCGATAGCGGCGGTTAAACAGTTCTGCTTTGCATTAGTAACCCGCGTCCCCGGTAGGCGTTGATACGATATGCTTCCCGCAGAGAATGCACCGACTGGTATTTCTGTGCCGGCCTTAGAACTTTTGCTTCAGCATCTCCTGAAGCATCTCCTTGTCCACACTCAGGCCAGCCACCTGTTTCTTCAGTAGCTGATTTTCATCCTCCTGCTACCGCATGTGATTCAGTTCTGAATGAGAAATATCGCCTTATTCCTTACGGTATGTAATGGGATTGTCAGGGCATCGTACAATAGCGTGTTCGACAGCGTGATGAACTACTATCCAGAAGAGCTTGACCGTACGTTCGAGATAATTCTCGATAGCGTGGAGGCTCATATAAAGGTCTATGTGTCGGTCAAGAATCTTGATGCCAGTATGGCGGTAGAAGTACTCAATGAAGTAATATCAGCAAATATTATTGCTATCTAAAAATCAAAGAGACTGATATGTTAGTCTTAAAATAATAGTCAGTTAGAGACTCAACGGACGGAACAAACTAGCTGGCAGTTCGTACTATGCCCATACTATTATGGAATGACGATATTCAATTTATGTCAAATTTTTCAAGTATTCATTCGTCAATTCTGGTTAAGCTGGGATTCGGCCCATCTGACATGTGATGTCGTAGTTTTCCTGATATTTTCGTGGTCATTGTTTATGGGGGGGAGAAGAACCTCGGCGCAAAAGACTGTCGGTGCGGTCTTATTTAAGGTGCTAGGGTTTTCTTTCGCTATACATGATTTTATACTAGCGAGAATATAGATAAAGGATTTGGGAATGTAATGAATTTTAATGCTGTCCTCATATGCTATTATCCTGCGCTTATAATCCACTCCACTGAAAGTGTAATAGTACATGCTCCTGCTCGTAATCTTCCGGTGATATATCACTCAGGGCTTGAAGCCATTTCCAAGCCAGTAGATGACTCGCAAAACATCATCTGATATCAACATTCAAATATATGTTTCTGATAGTCCACTTTTCGGAGACTCTGCCAGTTCCTGGCGTGTCAGAATGTCCAGTTGATACCAGCAAAACCGCTGATATTGTCTCGCGCTGACACAACAGGACTGTCACTGGTTTTATCCGCAAGCCAGGCATATGAAGCGCCCAGTAGGGTGCCCCAGTGTTCATTAAACTGATGCTGCCAGCTCAGGGTAGTCTGCGTAGCATAAAATCCTGCGCTACGGTTGTATTCCCGGAAACCGGTTGTGCGGCTCTGGGCAGCATTAACGCCGTACCAGGTGTTAATGTACCGGGCGTCACCAAAAAGTGCCGCGCCCTGCAGGGCAACCGTATCTGTGTCGTTCTGCCAGGGCACGAGCGTCAGCGAGGCCTGGTACTGTACCCCCTGTGAATCCGTCAGCGGCAGAGTTGCACGGATTTCCGGGGTAAACCAGCTGTTCACCTGCCAGCCAACAGCAACCTGCGTGTTCAGTGCACCACGGATGTTTCCCATTCCTTTCAGTTTGTCAGAACCATCGCGCCACGATGAATTTTGATCGGCACGGCCAAAACTGTATCCGAACGCATTTTCAAAATAGAGGCCATTATCCGTCTGCAGGTCATAACCGATACCTTTTGTTGAGTCGAAGAAAAACGCGCCTTTACGGACCTGCAGGGAAGGCATCACTGTCCAGTGCTGCTTATCCGCGCCACTGTAGCGGGGGGCGTTTTCTCCCATTATCCCCACCGTCACTCCATCCTGATTGCCGCTGTCGGCAATAGCGGACCCGCAGGTCGCTGCCAGCAGGATCACTGTACACCCTGTTACAGACGAATACGTTGCCATCATATATCCCTCGTTTTATGTTTATGCATTACGGTAAGCTGTGACCCGCCCGGCCACCCGCAGTGGATTATGACGATGCTTTATCAAGACTCAGCGTGGAAACCATCAAGAAACCATCAAGGCAGAATGAATGAACACAAAACGTATTCTGATTATCGAGGACGACCGGGATGCGGCGAATGTGCTCGAAGCCTATCTTCGCCGTGAAAACTTCGGGGTCATACTGGCCCATGATGGAAAAGCAGGACTTGAAGCCGCCCTTACCCAGCATCCTGCACTTATTCTGCTTGATATCATGCTGCCGGGTATGACCGGAACAGAAATACTCAGCCGGCTGCGCCGCGAATCCGATGTTCCCGTGATAATGGTCACCGCAATGGGCGAGGCCCCGGACCGTATCGGGGCCTTACGCTTCGGTGCGGATGATTATGTCGTCAAACCTTATGATCCGGGTGAGGTCGTGGCCCGGGTGCAGGCGGTGTTACGGCGTGGGGCGGCAGCGCATGCTAGCGCTGAAAATTATCGCCGGGTGGGGGCCGTTGAACTCAACCGGGACACCATGTCAGTCGCTGTTATTCACGATGAAAACCGGGTGCACCTTGAGCTGACCCCCACCGAGTTTTCACTGCTGGACATGATGATGACCCGCCCCCGGAGCGTCTGTTCCCGTCAGACGCTGCTTGAACACTGCCTGCCGGAAAGTGATGCGCTGGAGAGGGTGGTTGATACACACATCTATAACCTACGCCGCAAACTGGAAAAAGCGGGGGTCAGCGGTGTGCTGACCAGCGTGAGAGGGATCGGTTACCGGTATCTGCAGCCATGAAAAAAAGAGAGTCCCGTTCATTATGGCGCTGGATTTGCGTCAGGGTGTTGTCGCTGGCGGCCGGCAGTGTCGTGCTTATCGCCCTGTGCATGTGGCTGCGTTTTGCCCTGCTGGATGCCTGGGTACTGGCTGAACTGGATGATACCGATTTGCGTAATCAGTACCGCAGTGCTCAGGCGGCAGTACAGGAAGCCGAGGCAAGCGCCAGGCTTGCTGAGATAAACCTGCGACGCATGACGCTGCTTGCCCCGCAGGGTGCGGTTGCCCGGGTTCAGCTTGACGAGGCCCGCACAAACCGCGACACGGCAACAGCAAAACTGCAGAGCGCTCAGGCCGACCTGAGCAGTGCAGCGGACCGTCTGGGGTATGCGCGACTGCTCTCACCGGTTACCGGGGTGGTCACCACCGTCAGCGCCGGTCCGGGACAGGTAGTGACCACCGGACAGGAAATCCTGCGGGTGGCGCAGTCAGGGGCCCGTGATGCGGTCTTCAGCGTACCGGGGGCTCTGGCTGACACCCTGAAACAGCAGCAGACACTCACCCTGCGTATGGCGGATAACCCGTCGGTGTCGGTAACCGGAACGCTGCGTGACATCAGCCCGCAGGCCGACACACAGACCCGGACCTGGCGGGTACGCTATGACCTTGAGAATGCACCCGCGGTAATGGCTATGGGGGCGACGGTCACCGGGTCATTACCCCTGGGCGGCAGTGAAGTGTTTCAGGTACCGGCATCTGCCCTGACGAGGAAAGAACAGAAACCGGCAGTGTTCGTGGTGGACACCGGCAAAAATCGCCTGCGCCTGACACCCGTTGACATTGCGGCCTATATGACCGATTCGGTGCTCATCCGCAAAGGGCTGACAGCCGGTGAACAGGTGGTCACTGCCGGGGTCAGTCAGTTACGTGACGGGGAAAACGTGCTGACGGAGAACCAAAAATGAAAAATGTTATGCACGCTTCCGGCGGTTTTAATCTTTCTGCCTGGGCACTGGCCCACCGACAACTGGTGGCTTTTCTGATGCTGATGGTCACGGTGACAGGCGTCATGAGCTTTCTAAATCTGCCGCGCAGCGAAGATCCGGCGTTTACCATTAAGACCGCCGTGGTGTCGGCACAGTGGCCGGGCGCAACGGTAAAAGATACCGTCAGTTTCGTCACCGACACGCTGGAGAAGAAGCTCCAGGAAATCCCACATCTGGATTATATCGAGAGTTACACGCGTCCGGGCTCGTCGGTGATTTTTGTGAACCTGCGTGATGACACACCGCCGTCAGAGGTTGCGGGTATCTGGTATAGCGTGCGGAAAAAGATGGACGACATCCGGGCATCCCTGCCGGACGGCACCACCACCCCGGCCGTGGATGATGAATTCGATGATACATACGGCACAATTTATGGCTTCACGTCGGACGGCTTCACTCCCCGGCAGTTACGCGATACCGTCGATGATATCCGGACATCTCTGCTGGCTGTTCCGGGAACAGGGAAAGTTACGCTGCTGGGTGACAGCGAACAACAGGTGGTGATTGCTTTTGATCCACTGAAACTGTCGGGAATGGGACTCGATCTTCAGCAGGTGACGGCGGCTCTGCAGGCACAGAATGCCGTCACGCCCGCCGGACGTATCCGGACATCACAGGAAAATATGTCGGTGGAAGTCAGTGGCGCCTTCACATCCGTGGACAGCCTGCGGCAAATTGTGCTGCATACCGGAAACCGTTTTATCCCACTCACCGATTTGGCCACGGTCACACTGCAGCAGGCAGATCCGCCCTCACCGGAGTTTAGGGTTAACGGTAAACCAGCACTCGGGCTGGCGATTTCGATGGCTCGCGGTGGAAATATTGTTGATTTTGGTCGGGCGCTGAACGCGACGATGGACAGGATCCGCACGCATCTTCCTTACGGGATCAGTGTGGAGAAGGTGGCAGACCAGTCGGCCGTAGTCAGTGACGCGGTGGGAGGATTCGTCCAGGTGCTGGTTGAGGCCGTTATTATTGTGCTGGCCGTTTCTTTTGTTTCGCTGGGCAGCCGGGCAGGTCTGGTGGTCGCCGTGGCCATTCCGCTGGTGCTGGCCATGACATTTACCGGGATGGAACTGGCCGGAATAGGGCTACAGCGAATCTCCCTCGGTGCCCTGATCATTGCACTGGGACTGCTGGTTGATGATGCCATGATCACCGTAGAAGCCATGGTGTCGCGGCTTGAGGCTGGCGATGCCCTGAGTGTGGCCGCCACGCAGGTATTTCGTACCACCGCGTTCCCGATGCTGACGGGGACACTGGTGATGATTGCCGGATTTATACCGGTGGGATTTGCGGCATCGAGCGCAGGAGAATACTGCTACTCCCTGTTTGTGGTGGTACTGACAGCGCTGCTGAGCTCATGGCTGGTTGCGGTTCTTTTCTCGCCGCTTACCGGCGTCTGGTTACTGCCGGAACAGCATTCACATCAGTCACATAAGCACAGTTTCTTTCACCGTCATTATACCCGCCTGCTCGACCGGGTGATGCAGCACCGGCGCAAGACACTCGGTTGTGCCCTGGCGATACTGATATTGTCCGGGGGCGGAGCCCTGCTGATGCAGGGTGAGTTTTTCCCAGCGTCCGATCGCCCGGAGCTGCTGGTGAGCCTGACTCTGCCGCAGAATGTCAGCCAGGCACAGACGCACCGCGACGTCCTGAAGTTTGAAGCGAAGTTGCGCGATAATCCTGATATTGACCATTACTCAAGCTACATCGGTTCCGGCGCTGTGCGTTTTTATCTGCCGATGGATGTTCTGCTGCAGAAAGAGAACATTGCCCAGCTGGTCGTAGTGGCGAAAAATGAAGCGGCGAGAAACCGGCTGCAGAAACAGCTTGAGCAGATCCTGTCGAAAGATTTCAGTACGCTCACAACCCGGGTATCCACACTGGAGCTGGGCCCTCCGGTGGGCTGGCCGGTCAGATACCGGGTATCCGGGCCGGATAATACCCGTGTACGTGAACTGGCCACGCAACTGGCAGGGATGATTGCCCGCAATCCCGATACCCGGGGTGTCAATCTGACGTCCGGTGAACCGGAGCGGGTCATCCGTCTGCGGGTGGATCAGACGCAGGCGCGTGCCACCGGCATGACGTCTCAGTCACTGGCAGGAACGCTTGCCACGCTGTTTTCCGGAACCACCGTGACCACCCTGCGCGACCGTAACCGCCAGATTGATGTGGTGCTGCGGGGAAATGAAGCCTCACGACAAAACCCGGCGTTACTGAATGCTCTGATGCTGACATCATCGACCGGGAATAAAGTTCCCCTGGGACAGGTCGCCACGCCAGAATGGACGCTGGATGATCCGGTTATCTGGCGTCGGCAGCGGTTGCCGTTTATCACGGTTCAGTCGGATACCGCGCCCGGCGTTCGTGCAGAGACCGTGTCATCGGCACTCTCTCCGGTGGTTGCCGGTTTCCGGGAGAGTCTCCCGCCGGGTTACAGTGTGGAGGAAGGTGGAGTGGTTGTGGAATCGGAGAAAGGAAACAGCTCAGTGTATGCGGTATTGCCTGTCACGCTGATGGTGATGCTGTTACTGCTGATGATTCAGTTACAACGCTTTTCGTCGATGCTGCTGGCCCTGCTGATGGCACCGTTTGGTTTGCCTGGGATAGTTGTGGCTATGCTGCCTTTTGGCATACCGATGGGGTTTGTGGCGCTGCTGGGGATCATTGCACTGGCCGGGATGATCATCCGTAATGCCGTCATTCTTATTAGCGAAGTGGATGTGGGGATGAAAAATGGTTTCACTGCGGATGAGGCGATCAAAGTCGCCGCGCTGCACCGTTCACGCCCCATCATGCTGACCGCTTCGGCGGCCATTCTC
This sequence comes from Pantoea sp. PGP6, assembly GCF_053474785.1. Lineage (NCBI taxonomy): Bacteria > Pseudomonadati > Pseudomonadota > Gammaproteobacteria > Enterobacterales > Erwiniaceae > Pantoea > Pantoea sp. PGP6. The sequence goes on along the minus strand of NZ_JBQBMA010000001.1, from coordinate 784,611 downwards.
GGGATGCTGCCGATTGCCCGGGATGTTTTCTGGGGACCGATGGCATTTGCCATTATTGGTGGGCTGCTTTCAGCCACACTGGCAACGCTGACACTACTGCCGGCAGCAATAAGTCTAATCTTTCACTGGAAACCGTATCCCTGACGAGTCCTGCCGTATCATCGCCTAGTGCTTCGACTAATGATTGCAACCCGCGGATATGGGGATGACCGTCGCTGCCGGTTGCGACTGCTAGGATCATGGCGCCGGACGCCGCCATGACCTGCTGGATCGTGGTGAACTCAGGAGGGGATTCGGCGTGTGAGACAGCGACTATCTGTGACCTCCGAATGAGGTGAATGGATGGTTCGTCGTTGTCTGAGCGCGCACTGGTTCAGTCGTCTTTCCCAGAACCACTTCAAGTACCAGCGCAATTTCGAGCATCCAGGGGATGGGACCCAGCAGACGTTTGAGGATAGCACGCACCTGGTCCGGAGGCTGTTCACGCACTTCGTTATAGCCACATTGACCCAGCCGGGTCTGCACCTCGGCTTCGGAAAGTCCCTTCACGATATTCTCAGGGAGCATCTCCATACACCCTTCTCCGGAAATACCTGACCCGGCAGGTCAGGTATGTTGTTATGGCGATAAAATGAAAATCTGCCGGAGACATGGCGCGGTTAAGTGTATGGCGCATATGCTTTTACAGCAGTGTCATCACAAAGAAACCAGTGGCAGTCATCAGAAGCGAGCCAGTTACGTGCGTCAGTACGGAAATGACAGCCCATGCATAATTGCCATTCTGAAGTAACACCACCACCTCAGCAGAAAAGGTGGAAAAGGTTGTCATACCGCCACATATGCCGGTGGTAATAAAAAACTTCCAGGCGGGATCAAGGTGAGGCTGCCGGACAAAAAAGGCCAGTGCCATACCGATGATAAATCCGCCAACCAGATTAACCACCAGGGTACCAGGTGGAAGATTGGGGAAAAGTGCATTGAGACGCATGGACAGTATCCAGCGGATCACACAGCCGATCGATCCGCCTATCACCACCGCGAATAATGATTTGTACATACCACCTCGCTGAAATCAGGGCACCATCAGACCGTCATTCAAGGGAATAACGTGCGGTGATGGCCCGTTTTTCATTCATTTCATACAGTACGGGGATTCCCGTCAGGACATGCAGATCGGGAACCTTATTTTCATCAATCTGCTCAATAAACATGGTCAGCGCACGCAGTGTATTAGCATGACTGACCAGCAACATGGTTTCGCCACTGGCGACGCGCAGGACAATGACGTGGTGCCAGTAAGGCAACAACCTTCGTTGCGTCATTTCCAGACTTTCTCCCCCCGGCAAATCCGTCAGGGACACATGACGATAACGTGCCTCACGATGAAGTGAAGCAGGTGCATCCGGCAACGGAGGGGAGATACCACGATAGCTCCTCCGCCAGTGATAAACGATTTTCTGGCCAATCTGTTGAGTGGCTTCATCTTTGTTCATTCCCTGAAGCGCACCGTAATGACGTTCATTTAACCGCCATGATTTGTCCACCGGTAACCACAATTGATTCAGCGCTTCCATTATCAGCCAGAGCGAATGAATTGCCCGGTTCAGAACGGATGTGCAGGCTCCATCTATGATTGTAGTGGCACACTGATTCCGGACCGTTTTATCAGGTTTGCTGCGCGCCGGGTTTCCTCCACTCCTTTCAGCATCAGCGGGACATTTTCCCATCCGGTAAAACGATTTTGCGATTCAACTAACTTTCGCCATGGCGGAGTAAAATAATTTTCCCCATAACAACTACCTGTCTGTCACCCACAACTGAACCGGAAGGACCTGAACCCGTTGAGTTGTTTGTACTGATTACCCGGATTTACCTGGACTCCGGTCAAGGAGGTGACGCATCAGAAGATGGGCACCGCTCCCGATGAACAGCGCGATTACAACGGCACTGGTATCATCCGGCAGTATATTAAAAAAGGCATCAGCGATCAGGAAAACCAGACAGTTTGCCTGGATCCCCGTTGCTGTTACAGTATGAGTATTTTTCCGTTCACAGAACCACCCTACCCCTTCCCGTATCTGAGCATACGGGAAGGGTGACGGAATCAGCGTTTTTTGAAGGCGGCTTTACCGGCGAAGATGGCGGCATCACCTAATTCATCTTCAATACGCATCAGTTGATTGTATTTCTCAATGCGCTCCCCACGGCTGGGTGCACCGGTTTTCAGGTGACCAGCCCGCAGGCCGACGGTCATATCTGCAATGAAGCTGTCCACGGTTTCCCCGCTCCGGTGCGAAATAAAGGTTCCCCAGTTGTTATCCTGACACAACTGGACGGCTTCGATGGTTTCACTCAGGGTGCCTATCTGGTTCAGTTTGATCAATGCGGCATTGGCCAGGTTTTCATCGATACCTCGCTGGATATATTTCACATTGGTCACAAAGATATCATCGCCAACCAGCTCAACTTTATCGCCGAGCGCGCGGTGCAGGAGCTGCCAGCCGGCCCAGTCGTCTTCCGCAAGGCCATCTTCAATCAGGACTATCGGGAAATCCTTCACCAGTTGCTCATAGTAGCGGGTCATTTCGTCGGCGCTGAGCCGGGTATTTTCGGTACGCAGGGTATATTTCCCATCGACGTAGAATTCACTGGAGGCCGGATCCATGCAAATAACGATATCTTCGCCTGGGCGGTATCCCGCCTTGCTAATTGCCTCCACGATAAGCTCCAGCGGCTGACGGTTTGAGGAAACGGCCGGTGCAAAACCGCCTTCATCGCCCACGCCGGCGGATAAACCTTTTTCCAGCAGGACCTGACGCAGGGCCTGGTAGACCTCACTGCCCCAGCGAATAGCTTCGCGTACGGAAGAGGCTCCCCATGGTGCAATCATAAACTCCTGAAAATCAGCGCCCTGCCAGCGGGCATGAACTCCGCCGTTAATGATATTCATACAGGGAACCGGCAGCAGATTCGCGCCGACGCCACCCAGATAGCGGTAGAGCGGGGTAGAGGATAGTTGTGCCGCCAGGCGGGATACTGCCAGCGATACGCCAAGGATCGCATTAGCACCCAGCCGGCCTTTGTTTTCTGTGCCATCAAGGGCAATCAGACAGTTGTCGATTTCTTTCTGGCGGCGTACATCGTAGCCCTGCAGGGCATCGTTAATTTCGGTATTGACGCACTGGACCGCATCCTGAACACCTTTACCGCCAAAACGTGTCTTGTCATCATCGCGATGCTCGATGGCTTCACGGGAGCCGGTGCTGGCACCGGAAGGAACGGAGGCACGGGCCATACTGCCCCCTACAGAAGTCACTTCAACCTCTACGGTCGGGTTACCGCGGGAATCCAGAATTTCTCTTGCGATGATACATTCAATTTCAAAGCTCATAAGTTTGACCTTCTTTTAAGGGGCTGGAATATGTTTAATCAGAACATCAACAGAAAGGTGATTGATGAATTCGAAAGAAAAGGAGGAAAAAACCCCGAACAGGCGGTTTTCATGCCCCAGCATGACCAGATCGATATCTTCATGCTGAACAACGGCCTCAACGTCCCGGAAACGATGGATGCTGACGATGGACCTGACGTTGATATCAATACTGCTGGACTCCACCAGACGGCTAAGCATTGCCTTTGCATCAATAACTTCGCGGGACTGACGGTCTTTGGTTAATGAGTCACTGGTATAATCCAGTTCCCTATAGTCAGCACTGAGATGCCCGACAGTAATACGGGTGCCCATCTCTTTTGCCAGACGTTCTGCCTGCTCAAGCAACAGCAGACCATCGGTTTCATTCTGTACAAGTAACAAGGCATGCCGGTAAATTTGCATAAATCACCTCTTATAAGAAGCGAAGCGGTTGGTCAGCCAGGGGAGGATTTCTTTTTTCCGGCTTGTCATGCCGGGCAGCGATACCTGGCGGGAGCCTGTCAGGCTGCTGTCTGAAAAAAGCAAAACGGAGTTCCGGCTGGTAATGTCTGTCACCATCAGGATCACCATGTCCAGCACGCTGTCCTTGCAGGTTTTATCCATTTCCTGCAGTAGCTCAGGCAACAGGGGAGTAATATCAGCCATGTCGCGGACCTCAATTTGTGACAACAACAGCGGCACATCATGGATCCGGTAATTTTTGGCGTCACGATTGAGTAAAACCGACGCGGATTGCCCGGTTATATCTGTTTTGGCTCGCAGCAGCCCTGTCACAAACTGGTCATAATCGATACCGGCGATTTCCCGCAAAACAGCCACGGATTCCTGATCCTGAGTGGTGGTGGTGGGACCCGTCAGCGCAACGGTATCACTGAGGATCGCCCCCATCAGCAACACAGCCTGAGCGGCAGTCAGCGGCATCGGAATGTCATGCATGAGAATTGAGAGAATTACTGTTCCGCAGCATCCTACCGCCCGCACCCAGACATCCGGTGGATTGCGGGTAACAAGGGTACCAATACGATGATGGTCAATGATGCCGATGACGTTGCTGTCCATCAGCGAAGACGGTCCCTGCTCTGCATCCGTAAAATCAACCAGCCATACGGTTTTATCTGTCAGATCGACGGTGAGTAAATCGGGTTGTGAAACACCCGCAGCGTTGAGGATATAACGGGTTTCCGGGGTGATATCCCCCAGGCGCCAGGGCGTTGCGGGACGACCGGTGTAATTAAGCCAGTCAGCCACAACCAGCGCGCTGCAAATAGCATCGCTGTCAGGATTTCGATGACCGAAGACATAAATCGGATTATCTCTTTGAAAAGAGAGAGATTCTGCGGTAAGCGGTAATGTGGTTTTATTTTGCATAGCTATACCTGACATACATGCCTATAAGAGGACAACTTCATCTGTATATCAGGCGCCATCATCCGGTGTTGAAAAACCGGCGGTTGGGAAAGGTGGAGCACCATCACCTTGTAAATCAATCTTATATGGGCCTTTGCATTAAATCAATATTTATTGTTGGCCCTCGGTTTCGTACACACAAGTACATCCTGTCCCGCCAAAAACGTTTACAATAGTGCGCCGAATGAAGCAATTTATACCTTCTTAATTATATTTATGATGAGTATTATCGCCGACGTATCCTGACTCAGCTTAACCGGAGAGAAGGTCGTAATGCAGTGGCTAGGGCAATCTGTTATGGCCAGCGTGGTGAGATCAGAAAACGTTACAGTGAGGGATTGCGTGTGAGGTCGCCAGCGGAACCAGATGCATCCCACTGGGGGACAGCCAGTCCGGCTATTTGCTCTGCGACCATCTCTTGCGTTAACTGGTCAGGTTCAGGGTAGTACAGTCCCGGGTTACTTATCTAGGACTGCAGTCATGCGGGCAAAGTTGTTCTGGTCAGCACTGGTGATGCGGTAGGACGAAGCACCGGATTCCTTGGCGATAGCGGCAATTTTCGCTTCCGCGTTGCTGAGTGTGTCAGCAGTAACACTGACTGACTGGGCGAAGCCAGAGAAAGAGACTACGGAGAGCATACTGGCAGCAACAAGCAGTTTGATATTTTTCATGGTCATATTCCTTGGGTTATCTGGTCATCTGGTGATACCGGCATCATCGCCGTCTCACCTGTTGATGTGCATTAAAAACCCTGTAGTAAATACAGGGTCAATAAGTTATTTTGTAAATTATTGTTGGCTGTGTTTTTTCGTTTTCATACAACCCAGCTCTTGAAAGAGCCTCACCGTGGCTGACGAGGCATGAGAAAATACGGCCGTAACAGACACCGCGAAACCGGGATTGCGCTGGGGAGATAGGTCGGTGCAGGGCCGTTAACTTACAGGATTAGTGAGGGTTTATGATGTTATGGCTACTGATTAAGTACGCGATCACCGCCGGAATGGTTGTTTTTATCTCTGAAGTTGCCAAGCGTAGTGATCGGCTTGGTGGTCTTGTCGCCGCGCTTCCCCTGGTTACTGTGCTTGTGCTCGTGTGGATGAAGCTGGAAGGACAGAGTCAGCAAAAAATAGCCAATCATGCGTGGTATACATTCTGGTATGTAGTGCCGACACTACCTATGTTTTTACTATTCCCTGTTTTCTGTCAGCGATTTGGCTTTTGGATCACGCTGGGTAGCTGCTGCGTCGTAACCGTCCTTATTTTCTTTTTGTGGGCCAGTGCGTTACGCCGTTTTGGCATAAATCTGATGTGATAATGTACGCTGTTGTGAAGCCAACTGCACTATTGCCGGAGGAAACACCGACTAACTCCGAACCATATCAGGCTTTTTAACAGGATAAGAGAGTTTTCAAGGGGGCCGGCTTCCTGCCGGAAGCGCGGTTCTTTCTGTCAAAGACAAATTCAGATGTTCTGGGGAGGTGCGGATATTACAACTATTATACTCGCTGTCTTTCCTTATTGATAATGTCACCCTGATTTCCCGGTTTTAAATGTCACTTTCTGCTGATTTCTGATGAAGAAAAAAGGGCAGTGAGCTCATTTTTTCAGGCTTGATTTGAAAAGAGAGGGTTCAGCCAGAACCGGATTGATGGCTCTGAGCTGAGCCTGAATCTGTGCCCGCCTTTTAGGCATACTCTGGCTGCGCCTTTCTTTTTCCTGCGGCTTCAAGCTCATCCTGTTTTTCCTTCGCCAGCTTCAGCACCGCGTCAAGCCTTTTGTTATCAACGATGCGCCCCTGACTGATGCAGTCCAGCTTATCGAACATCTGATATTTCAGTGTTCTGTTTCCATGGCGGAATTTGAGCGTACCGTCCGTATAATCAAAAGCGAGGATTTCTTCTCCGACTATGCGTGAGTTTTCGTCAGTGGGATCAACCAGATAAAGGATTTTTTCATACTGAAAAGTCAGTGCTTTTGAGAGCGTCCGAAGCGTCTGCCAGGCGAAAATGTCGTCCAGTTCCAGGTGGCTCTCTAGACCGTGCGGTGAAGGTTTTTCGGGTATTTTGCCAGTCTGGCAAAGCGGTGGTTGAAGTCGCTGATGAACGTTTCGATCCAGGCGTTGGCGGCATCAATGCAGGTGATATTCTCCAGGCACATCTCCTTAACCAGCCGCTCCTGCAGCGTCAGGTTGGCGCGCTTAACGCGGCCCTTGGCCTGAGAGCTGTTGGCACAGATACCCGCCAATAGTGGACACGCGACTAAGTGAGTAAACTCTCAACCAGAGGTAGCTCACATGACTAAATCAGTAACCGTCAGTAAAAAGCCGCGTAAACAGCACACTCCCGAATTCCGCCAGGAAGCTCTGAAGCTTGCTGAACGCATTGGCGTCGCTGCCGCTGCCCGCGAACTCAGTTTGTATGAATCGCAACTCTATGGCTGGCGAAAAAAACAACAGCAACAACTGACATCATCTGCACGCGAAAGCGAACTGGATGCTGAAAATGCCCGGCTTAAACGCCAGCTTGCGGAGCAGGCAGAGGAGCTGGCTATTCTCCAAAAGGCCGCGACATACTTCGCGAAGCTCCTGAAATGAAGTATGTTTTTATCGAAAAATATCAGGCTGAGTTCACCATCAAAGCCATGTGCCGGGTGCTGCGCGTGGCCCGTAGCGGCTGGTATGCCTGGTGCTCCCGGCGTCATCAGATAAACACGCGACAGCAGTTCCGTCTGGCCTGTGATGCCGCGGTTCTCAGAGCATTCACTGATGCAAAACAACGGTATGGTGCGCCACGGCTTGCGGATGAGCTCCCGGCCTACAACATCAAAACGATAGCTGGCAGCCTGCGTCGCCAGGGGCTTCGGGCAAAGGCAGCCCGCAAGTTCAGCCCGGTCAGTTATCGTGAGCATGGCTTGCCTGTGTCTGAGAACCTGCTGAAGCAGGACTTTTACGCCAGCGGCCCGAATCAGAAGTGGTCGGGAGACATCACCTACTTACGCACCGATGAAGGCTGGCTGTATCTGGCAGTGGTGATTGACCTGTGGTCGCGAGCTGTCATCGGCTGGTCAATGGCACCGCGAATGACGGCACAACTGACCTGCGATGCGTTGCAGATGGCGCTGTGGCGGCGTAAACGCCCGAAAAATGTCATTGTTCATACTGACCGTGGCAGCCAGTACTGTTCAGCGGACTATCAGGCGTTGCTGAAGCGGCATAATCTGCGCGGGAGCATGAGCGCGAAAGGCTGCTGTTACGACAATGCGTGTGTGGAAAGCTTCTTCCACTCGCTGAAAGTGGAATGCATCCACGGTGAACGCTTTATCAGCCGGGAAATGATGAGAACAACTGTATTTAATTATATTGAGTGCGATTACAATCGCTGGCGTCGCCACAGTGCCTGTGGTGGGCTCAGTCCTGAACAATTTGAAAACCAGAACCTTGCTTAGGGCCGTGTCCACATTACGTGGGTAGGATCAGTTCACACCAGGAAAACGATTAATGACTGGCGGCAGGATTATAACGAGTGCCGTCCACATTCATCGCTGGATTACCAGACTCCAGCTGAATTTCCAGCAGGCTGGCGAAACGGGAAATATGAAGAAAAACCAACCGACATTACTAATTGAAGGTTATATCTAATCCTGGGGTCAGTCCAGTTTATTTAGACAGTTTTGGCATTTCATGTCACGTGATTTAATGTCTGGGTATTTATTCTTTTGATCAGAGTAAAGCTAGAGTTGTTTGAAGGGAAGGGGATAGGAATGCGTGAGTTCCAGCCTCCAATTACCTGCAAAGACATATTTTGAAACCTATATAAATGGGGTAAGAAAAAATATCTTCAGTGTAAAACGATATAAAAATTGCCATATCTTATTGATTATGAGTGAATTTTATTGTTTAAGAAAAATTTCTCGATAAGTGGATGTTCAAGACAGTCAGCGCTATATAAAAAATACAATAAAAAGTATTGACCCTATAGTAGTTGCAGGGTTTTTAATGCTCATCAACAGGAAACGAGCAGTATGCTCTTATGATGAACATTAACTTTACTAGGGTTATCACTATGAAAAATATCAAACTTCTCGCAGCAGCTGGTTTTCTCTCTGTTGTCTCATTCTCTGGTATGGCGCAGACGGTCAGCGTAACTGCTTCCACTCTTGACAGTGCAGAAGCAAAAATTGCTGCTAAAGCAAAAGAAGCACAAACGTCATACAAAATTCTCTCTGCGTATACTGGTAATCGAGTGCATATGACCGCTAAATTAGGGGATTAATAGATAATCATTTTAGGGTATCTATAGGAATATATACCTTGATAAAATCTGCCACTATATACTAATTTTTAATGCTTGATATGCCACATGTTTTTTCCTTGAATAGACTTTAGCGGACTGCTGATAAAGAGTCCGTATTTTTTTAATGTAATACTAATAGTTAAGTATGGTTTTTTATCCGTGCAAATATTTTAGCTCCACGTCCTCTTTGTGGAGTTGCCCCCGCTAAAACGGACACGGTTAATTTATAGCTAGCAGCGAACTTCTGTATTCCCTTGGTGACTGCATTTTCAGCCCTTTATGGGGATGCCAGTTATTATAGTCTTCCATCCATTCCGTCAGTTTTCACATCACTGTCATGGCATCCGGCAGGTCATTAACATACACGTAGTCACGCTTGAACGTTTTAACGAACGATTCAGCCATCCCATTGCTCTCCGGACTGCGCACTGGCGTCGTACACACGATGAACCTGAGTGAGGTGGCGAACGTTCTTATTGAGTCCGCTATGTAGCAACAGCCATTATCGGTCAGCCACTCAACGGCATGTGGCAGGTAAAGCGTATTGCCAAAGCGCTTTTCCACACTCTCTGTCAGCAGATCCTGCACCATAACGCTGTTTATTCCACCTGTTGTCGCCGACCAGCAGATGGCTTCGCGATCACAGCAGTCAAGGCTGAACACTACCCGCACGACTTCCCGATTCAAGCAGCGGATTTCAACACCAGTGCGTATCCGGCTTGAGTGTCACGACGTTGCCGGTATGACTGTGCTCTGGCTTTCTATGGCCAGATTTTGCCAGCAACAGGTTATTCGCCTGCATGATCCGGTAAATGCGTTTGTGGTTAACCCGCCAGTTTTGTTCCTTCAGCGCACGATTGAGGTGTGCCGTCACGCGACGGTAGCCGTTTGTCGCCCGCTCGCTGCATATCTGGCGGATAAGCGGTAACAGTCGGGCGTCATCATCTTTGCTATAGCGGGCTGGCCGCTGCTGGCGCTTCTTTAGCAGCCGTTCATAAAGATTCGAACGCGATACGCAGAGCACTTCTGCTATTCGGATGAGGAGGTATCGTCCGGTGGCAGCAATGGCATGCGCGATATCAACTTTTTTGCCTAGGCTATCTCAAGCGCGTTCCTATGGATTTCGGCTTCCATCGTCTTGCGGCCCAGCATTTGTTCAAGCTGTTTGACTTTTTTCTCCAGCGCTTGGACCTCGGAGACACTGACGACCTCGTCGCCAGCGACGATCGCAGACTTTCCACCCTCGTTCATGAGCCGTTTCCACTTAAAAAGAAGACTGGGTGTGATGTCATATTGCCGGGCAACGAGTGAGACGGTGTAGCCGGGCTGCATGGCGAGCGCAACAAAACGGGCTTTCTCTTCAGGAGTATAACGACGGCGTTTTTGCTCGCCAGTGATCACTTCGATTCTTTGCACAGGACACTCCTTAAACATAGCTCTATGACTATGTCTTACTGGTGAGGTGTCCGGTTCAAACGGAGGCTATTACCCTTTGATATTTTCACTTTTTTGATTCATTCTCAATGCCGATGCTTGGTTAAATCAGAGAAGCGTTCATCATCAGCTATCAACCGGTGCTTTTACGATTTAAGGGGTTAAGACACCGCTCACTATTCTATTCCGTTAGCCTGACTCTGTGATTTCCCGAACATAGTTCAGTGTTCTGAACAGATAAAACCAGCATATTTCTGTCCGGAGCGTCAGACAAGATTGTCTGATAAAGGGGGAGCTGCTCCTTGCAGATTAGAGCATCTCTATGTTAGCAACGTCCGCTCCTGGCACGCATGAGACATTCAGAGCCATAACTGCTGGGGACAGCCTGGCAGTCCAGTTCTTCTGTTCGGTTTCACGACTACACGTCGCCATAATTCGCTATGATGAGAAAAACAGAATAGGATATCGAAGATGAAAACTGTCGAATTTTTGCTGTACACCCTCAAACCCGGTACTGGAAAAGACTTTCATAGAATAATGAAAGAAGTGAGTGTTCCACTTCACCGTTCAGTGGGAATGGATGTTATTTCTTATGGTATATCAGCACATGACGACGATGCTTACTATCTGATCAGGGCTTATAACAGCCTCTCTCACCTGAAAACTGCCCAGGACACCTTTTATGATAGCGAAGCATGGCGTCATGGTCCCCGGCAGGCCATTATCGATAGAATAAGCATCAGCGTTAAATCGGTACTGACTCTCACTGAGAGTGCCGTTGAGCATTTACGAACCCACTGACCCTATCGCTATACGTCATGGTAAAGCCGGGATAGACACACCAGCAAGACGTTACTGTTATTCAGTACATCAGAGATGAGGCTACCGCCTCACATGCTGAATGCGGGATGTTTGACCGGCATCTATGAGCGAAGAGCGGAAGTTCGCTTTCGGAAAACCTAATCCATGTGCCAGAGGGTCTCTGAAAGAGAATGGGGCGTTTAAGTGGGGTACTTACAAAAAATCAGCCTTAACGTACAATAATTTTCGATATCCAAACTGACCCCATTAAGAGTTATCCAGCATGTATGTCTCTTCAATCAACGATTAGTACGGAGACTCATACTAAACTGGAAATAAATCTCATAATAGCGCTTAAGCCGGAATGACTAGCGCTGTCCGGCAAATAGTCGCGGATGATTCAAGATCCACTTATTAAGTGGATCTTGATAGCATCCTGTTAGTAAACCGCTTGTTTTATAAGTAAAATTCCTTTGGCGGGTGTGTAATATTCAGTAGGCTGGCCGGTTATTTCACGCAGCACCTCAGTGACAATACTATTGACCATTCCCGTCAGTTTAAGCAATTCGGCAAAAGTTTCATTCTTGTCAATTATCTTTCTGGTGCCATTTGGAACGTAGAGCAGCATTGCAGCATTAGGGTTCTGTGCAAGATAATTTAGCCATCTGTGAGTCTCTACAAGGACAGCCAGCTCGTAGTATTGGCTATGTCGGAGATTGTTACCATCTGCGTGGTACATCAGCGAGGCAATATCATAACTACTGAGTTCAATTTTAGTACCCTCAGCTTCACTATCCGCTTTTAGTGTCTTAAGAAAACGAATAGACTTACGCAATCCTCCATTACATTGATCGCATTTGTCTTTAATTCGTTTGATGTGGAGGAAAGGTAGGTTGTAGATACGTTGACGTGTGTTTTTATCTATAATAGTGACCCCACGTTGATCTACATCTTTAGTATGTTGGTACTCTTTGGTATCCCACCAGATGCTTGGCACCACATCCACTTCTCTCTGCAAAGACCCTCCCGTTATTCTCAAAGATTTGGCGTTGTTGTCATCAACATCTGCCGCAGGGAAAGTTGCTTTCAGGGCATCCCTAGCGGCATCCCTGAGTTCAAGGATGACATCCCCATCATTTTTGTTCGTAGGGGTGTAGCGGCCAATACCGTCGCTATCATAAATAAGCATCTGAGTGTCTATAATCAGCAGATCCACATCACTGAAACTTTTAATATGAATATCCAGTGGTACAGAGCCTTGGACACGAAACTCCAGATTAAGATCTAATTTCTTTACCAGTTGGTTCTCAATACGCTTGGCAGTTTCAAAAGAAATTTCGGTATAGCGGTTATCAACCGGTTGCATGGCACCTATAACATAGCGGGTTGCAGAATCTTGTTTTCCCCTGGTTTCCCAACTTTCATTTAAATCCAGGAAACCTTCTAGCAAAGCATAGTTTTCCAGTCCATCAATCCTCTGGTTACTGATTGACTCTCTGGCTACGTTTAATTGATCGAATGTCCCTTTACGACGAGACTTCATGCGTTCAATTCGCGCACTAAATGAATTAGACATTGTCGATCCTAGTGATTGTCATTGTTCCGTAAGTAGCCCGGCCTTGACCGTTAAAATAATGGCCTTCAGCAGATTTGAGTCCGTCGTCGAACCTGAACTCTGCGAATCCAACATGTGAAGTCAGGTGTTCTTCACCTGTCTTGGGTTGGTTGCGGTAGTTATAAAGCAGCTGGTAACCAATTCCCTCGTCATGAATGATGGAGGCTGTCACACTATCCGAATGCGATGATTGAGTTTTCAGATGAATTCTGACTTTGTCCCATGACTGGACAATTCTCAGCTCACCTTCCCAGGGTTTACCACCTTCAGATCGGGTATGGCCTTCAACATTCCAGCGGCCTGCAAGATTTGGCACACATAAAAATTTCCCGAGGTAGGTGTTATGCCAGAGATTTTTATCAAACCATGTATACAACCCCATGTAGATCCCACCGGCGCTAATAAGTGAAAAAACTGAGGCAGGTATGTGGCTGTTAATGTGAAAGTTTTTCAGCCATTCGATTAGTGTGAGTGCTAGTAAAATCAGAACGAACGATATAACTGAGGCAACAATGGCAATATATCGGCCGACTTTACTGCGGTTAAAACCGCAAATCACAATGTACTCGTGACTTTTCATGAAATGGCGTCCAAGTGAGATGAAAACTAAAAAAACTATATATAGGTAATTTTACTATATCAAACCCTAGATATGGATGGATTGACAGTTATTTCTCGGTATGGTTATCAGAACGAGTTTTAAGTAGATCTGGAAGAAGATACATCCAGATTTCAGTCAGATACCGCCATCGTCATGTCAGCAGGAACCGGATTGATTTCCTCGTTTCATAGCGGTCAGGCTTGCCTGAAAATGATACCTTCGCAGGGAATGTTGATTGAGCTGGGCGGTGTCATTTTTCTGTTTATAGGCGGATTACTTGCAACCCTTGGCTGGCAGTGGCCGTTTTTGCTTCATCTTTTTGCCTAGGTTCTTCTGGTTATGCAGCTGGCGTTTGTGCCGTAACAATTGTCCTCTGGGACAGAAAACATGAATGAAAACGCCGGAGAAAGCGAATCGGTGAGTGCGACTCGATTAGCGCCTGTGCTTTTTGCAGCCCTGCTGTCCATGATTTGCTTCTTCACCAGCATTATCATCATTCCGCAGGTGTTTAGCTGCATGGCTATTGGGGCAGCAGAAACCGGATACTTTCTGTCGTTTATCTCACTGGTCGCCGTCGGGGCTGCTGCGATGATGCCGCGCCTCATAGCGCGTTTACGTGAGTACGGAAATCTGTACACGGCGTTTAGCTGCTACGCTGCCGGACATTTCATATTTTCATTCGCTGATAATGTAGTGTTCTACATCGCTGGCGGGGTTTTAATGAGTTGTGGGTTTGGTCTGTCGGTGCCGCTTGTGAATCATATGACAGTCGAGCAGAGTCACGCTCGCGTCCGGGGACGTAACCTTGCCTGGCTTTCTATGGCTATATTCTCCGGCCAGTTTTTATCATCATTCATGGAAATCATCCTAGGAGATTCATCAGTCGTCTTCCGGGGGACCGCGACAATTGCGGTGGCGGTAATTGTCGCTCTCATGGTGATACACCGGAAACGTCGCTTTAAAACGGCATAACGTCTGTCAGTATCAGCAACGCCGACATTGCTGAGCCGGCTTAGTCTGGTGCGGGTACTGAGGGTGCAAATGTCCGCTCTTGGCACGAAGCGGACATACATCACAAGCGCCGTACATACGCTCTATAAAACAACTGCTCCGGCGCTGCGGTACCAAGGGCGAATCCCGGAGTGCTTTACTCAAAAATGAAACGGTGCTTATATGTTCTGGCTTCAGCTTAAATAATTAATCGGGCCTGCAATATACGGGGCCTGCTCAGTGTCTTTGCCGTAAAGGATTAGGTATGGAAATTGAAATTAATTGCTGTAATAACATCGATAAAGCAAATATAACTCTGGCAGAAAAAAAACTAAATATTAAATTTGCGCCTAACGGCACCGGAAAAAGCACCATTTCCCGCGCGATTCAGTGTACGGTAAACGGGGATGAACAGGGTCTCAGCGACCTGCTTCCGTTTAGATACCGTGGTTCTAATCCCGATGCAGTACAGCCTAGGGTAACTGGTGTCGATGGCCTGCAAAACGTCATGTGCTTTAATGAAAAATATGTCGATCAATTCACTTTTCAACCAGACGAGTTAGTAAGTAATAGTTTTGACATCTTCATCAAAAGTGAAGCGTATCACGAGACAGAACGCGAAATCGAAGCCATGGTCGTGGCCATACGGCAGCAGTTTGCTGATAACGTCGGGCTTGAAGAATTCATCACGCACCTGGGGGAACTCAGCGCCGCATTTAAGCTGAGTAGTACCGGGATTGCAAAAACGTCTACCGGTATGAAAGGCTTATCCGCTGGCAACAAGCTTCAGCACATTCCCGACGGTTTGGAATCTTATAAGCCGTACATCCAAAGTAAAAGCAGCGTAGAGTGGATCGAGTGGCAGACCCGGGGGTATGAGAAATTCTCCGCGCTATCCGACGGCTGCTGTCCGTTCTGTACTGGCGACTCCCGTGAAAAGGCCGAGCAGATTAGCCGCGTCAGCGCGGAGTATGATAAGGCTGTCATTAAAAACCTGATCGGCCTGATCGGCGTGCTAGATAAACTCGGCGAATATTTTTCAGAGCCTGCCCGTGCCCGCCTCGCTGATATTACAACCCTAAAAAGTGGGCTGGAAAAACAGCACGAAGAATATCTCGTGACAGTGAAGAAGCAGACAGACAGCCTGATAAATATGCTGAATACCCTTAAGACTCTTAACGGCTTTACGTTCAGCGCTTCAACCAACGTCAAGGCTGCACTGGAAGCCTGTCGCCTAGACGTGAAGTTTTTCCCGGAGCTGCAGTCGGATAAAACGGCCCGCACCGTAGCCAGTCTCAATACCTCTTTAGACGACCTGACGACGCAGGCCGGACGCCTGCAGGGTCAAATAAATAAGCAGCGTCAGGGCATGCAGAAGCTGATCCTCAAGCATAAAACCGATATCAATACCTTTCTGGCTTACGCAGGCTATCGTTATCAGGTGGATATCACTGGGGAAGGCGATAAATGTCGGCTGAAACTGCGCCACGAAGACTTTGAAGGCTACGTCAGCGGCGGCAGCCAGCATCTCAGCTACGGTGAACGCAACGCCTTTGCCATTGTTCTGTTTATGTATGAATGCTTAGCCAAGAAGCCAGGCCTGATCATTCTTGACGACCCGATTTCATCGTTTGATAAGAACAAGAAATTTGCCATCCTGGAGATGCTGTTTCGCCGCAATACCGGTGAGTGCCTGAAAAATGAAACGGTACTGATGCTGACTCACGATGTTGAGCCTATTATTGATACACTGAAGTCCGTCAGGAAGCTGTTCAGTAATCTGGTTACGGCCTCACACTTGCACTACAGCGCAGGCTGCATCACCGAGCAGCTCATCGGTGAAAGTGATATCCGCACTTTTGCTCAGATCTGCCAGTCTGTCACTGACTCTGATAGTGAAGACATCATCAAGTTGATCTATCTTCGCCGACATTATGAAATTATGGACGACCTCGGTGATGCCTATCAGGTGCTGTCAAACCTTTTTCATCACCGTGAAACGCCCATCGACACCCGTGAACCCGTTGTGCAGGGAGTGGGACATCCTGAAATGTCCGCAGAAAAAGTTGCCTTCGGCTGCCAGGCAATCGCCGATCGCATTCCCGGCTTTGACTACCAGGCCACTTTCGTTCAGCTCACCGACCCGGATCGTATACGTGCGCTTTATCTGCTCTGCCGTAATGGCTACGAGAAACTGCAGGTGTTCAGGTTGCTTCAGACCGGACTCGAGAACGCAGTAATACGTAAATTCATGAATGAGACCTACCACATTGAAAATGAATTTATCTGTCAGCTGGATCCTGCCCGGTTTGATCTCATTCCTGAATATGTCATCAGGGAGTGCGACGCGCTTATACTTCCTCCTCCACCGGCAAATGACGATGCGCTGGAAGAAATTGCCTGACCTGTCGGAGGCGCGAGTATATTAATGCGCTTCAGTTTTCAGTGCGGCTCCAGTCAGGGCCAATAACCACCAGCAGGCGATTACGGTCTGTTACCCGGACCGTTTTCCCCTACCGCAGCGACCTGATGAGCTTCCGGCCTCGCGGCTGGGCCTGACATTCAGAGTGCTGACTGTACCAAGGCAGCGCCACCTCAAGGGAGCAGGAAGGCGACAGGATACATGATCTTGCACGGTAATCGGATGCATTACGGTAAGCAATTCCATCACATGAAGATAAACAATGAACCATCCTGAAATTCACGTCAAAGACTGGATTGATGTGGGCAATCGTGAGTGTGTGGTGCAACGACTTCTTCCTCCAGTGTCTCCCGTCGGCGTCTGTATTGTTGTTCTGAATAAAACCAAACCGACCACCCGGATCGCTGGTTGGAAAGGTGAAAAGTGGTACTTCATGCCCAGCCATGACTTTGGTGGCTATGCAGATGAGTATGATCCCTGTGTACGTGAACTGAAACGGGGCCGTCGCTGACCCCACGAGGTAATGTA
Source organism: Pantoea sp. PGP6 (assembly GCF_053474785.1). Taxonomy (NCBI): domain Bacteria; kingdom Pseudomonadati; phylum Pseudomonadota; class Gammaproteobacteria; order Enterobacterales; family Erwiniaceae; genus Pantoea; species Pantoea sp. PGP6. The sequence continues at coordinate 767,088 of NZ_JBQBMA010000001.1, read as the reverse complement.
GTGCAACTGCGTTTAGGCCAGACTACACGTCACAACACAAGGGCTGCATTCTGATGTTGACCATAACGCATTGTGATGTAGCAATGTCCGCTTTTGGCACGAAGCAGACAAACTAGATTATCCGTGGCTATTCAATAAGCTTGCAAAGCAAGGTTTCTCCTTCATGAGGTGGCCTGCTCACTTCGCTTTATCTGGTGATAGTGAACCATCAGGTATTTATTACATACAAGGGAAGGGGGCAGGTTTCATTATTAAAAGGTTAATTATTAAGGTTTTAATAAATTAATGATGAAACAACTCACCAAAGTAATGAAAAACTAAGGTGAGTTGGAATTACACAAGCTCTACTTATCAAAATTCATTCGGGTTATTCTTCAGCTATGTGAAATACCATGTCCTGAAGAACATGACTTACATGGTGATCCATTATGCTATAAAATATGTACTTACCCTTTCTCTCTCCGCGAACAAGCCTTGCACTTCGTAACAACCTCAGATGATGACTGACCAGAGATTGTGATAACTGGAGCGACTCAGCAATGTCGCCTACAGAGACCGAACCACGCATACAGTAAAGCAGGATTCGTAGTCTTGACTGGTCCCCCAGTAGATGGAAAATCTCGGAAAGTTGCCCAATGTCGTTTTGCGAGAGCATTGATAGATCTGGCTCCGCGACATGATCTGTCGCGGAACAGTCTTGTATGTTGCCGCAATCTGATGTGCTGGACATTATGATTCTCCCTCCTAAATTGATAGTGCATCACCAGAGGCCTGATTAATGTTTGTGGCCTGGACTAGAATGGTTATGCTTTTTTCCGTGTTCGTGTTCGTGTTCGTGTTCGTGTTCGTGTTCGTTACGCAGTTTTGTCGGTGAAAGGCTGCATGTATTATCGTTTTGATCGTAATTCCAGTCGATTCCCACAGTTGCATGTTCTATTTTGAACTGCTCATAAAGTTCTTGTTTTACAAGCTTCACAACGTCTTTTACGTCCACATCTTCCTTGGCTCTTACTTCCAGTGTTGCCATCGTCCGACCTGAGGTTATTTGCCAGACATGAATATGACTTACGGCTGCTAAGCCCTTAACAGAACTGATTAGTCTCTGTTCCACCTTGTCTGGGGAGGCATCTTCAGGCGCTCCTTCTAACAGGATGTGCAGCGATTTTGCTAATAATTTCCAGGCACTACGTAAAACCAGTGCTGCGACAAGAACGGAAAGTATTGGGTCAATCGGTGTCCAGCCCGTGTAGTAAATGACAATAGCGGCGACAATAGCGCCAACAGAACCCAATAGATCACCCATCACATGTAAAATAGCACCTTTGACATTAACATGATCGGTCTCACCACGGGTCATGATCCATAATACCAATATGTTGACCAACAATCCTGCAATGGCAACGATCAGCATTGGGCCTGCCAGTATAATTGGTGGAGCTTGTAACCTTTCCCATGCCTCATATGCAATCCACGCCACAATAGCGAAGAGTGTCAGGGCATTAAAGAATCCCGCGATGACTTCAAATCGCAAATATCCAAAGGTTCGTTTGCTATCAGCAGCTCGACGGCCAAAACGGAATGCCGCATAAGCCAGCGCCAAAGCTACTGCATCTGTAAGCATGTGGCCTGCATCTGCCAGCAATGCTAATGAGCCAGAAAGTATCCCTCCAACAGCTTCGACCACCATAAATGTGAATATCATGAGGAAGGAGATAAGGACTTTACGCTCGTTTGCACTGGTTACTGCTGGAGTATGGTCATGCTCGTGATCATGTGATTGTGACATAGGGCCTCAAGCGGTTGGTTATACATGATGCCTTCAATATAACATATGAATATGTGTTCATGTAAAGGGTTTTTATATCCATTCCTTCCACGGCATCGGCATGTTCAAAATAATGCGCTTGACCTTCCCACGATGGTAAGCCTTAAGGTTGTTCTTTATCTGACCATAACGATGAGAAATACATCATGAGCATTCAAAAAAAACAGCATTCTAATGATGGTGAAACTCAAGTCAGCTTGCCCATTGAGGGAATGACTTGTGCAAGCTGCGTTGGACGAGTTGAAGCCGCTCTGGCTAAGGTTGAAGGCGTACAAAACGTAAGCGTTAACCTTGCAACAGAGCGTGCAGATATCCGCCTAAATGCATTCGTTAATCGTATGGCGTTGGTTGAAGCAGTTGAAAAGGTTGGTTATGAGGTTCCTCAAGCTTCTGTAGAGTTATCAGTTCAGGGCATGACATGTGCATCATGCGTAGGGCGTGTCGAAAAATCGCTCCGAGCGGTTAAAGGTGTAAAAGAAGCCACTGTTAATTTAGCGACTGAAAGAGCTACTGTACGTGGAACCGCAGGAGTTGATGACCTCATAACTGCTATCGAAAAAATCGGTTATGAAGCCAGCCTGGTTGATAACCAAAGCCAGAATAATGATAGTGCCGCAGAAAAAAAAGATGCTGAAAAGGTTGCGTTGAAGAAAGATTTAGTTCTGGCGACCGTACTTGCGTTACCAGTATTTATTCTGGAAATGGGGTCGCATGTGATACCGGGAATGCATCAATGGATAATGGATACCATTGGGCTCCAGGAAAGCTGGTATCTCCAGTTTGTATTAACATTGCTGGTGTTGGCTATTCCGGGGCGGCGCTTTTACCTGAAAGGTATTCCCGCGTTATTAAGACTTGGCCCAGACATGAACTCTCTCGTCTCCGTCGGGACTCTCGCTGCATTCGGTTATTCAATGATTGCGACCTTTGCTCCAGGTCTTTTGCCTCAAGGTACCGTCAATGTGTATTACGAAGCTGCTGCGGTAATCGTCGCTCTTATTCTTTTAGGACGATTTATGGAGGCGCGAGCTAAAGGTCGAACGTCTGAGGCTATCAAGCGTTTGGTTGGATTGCAGGCCAAAGAGGCGCATGTGCTGCGTAACGGCATTGTCATCGATATTCCCATTAGTGATGTAGCCCTTGATGACATTATCGAAGTTCGACCAGGTGAGCGGATACCTGTTGATGGTGAGGTGAGTGAAGGAACAAGTTTTGTCGATGAATCGATGATAACGGGGGAGCCTATCCCCGTCGAGAAAGTTCCCGGAAGCTTAATGGTTGGCGGGACTGTTAACCAGAAAGGAGCATTGAGGTTGCGTGCAACAGCCGTTGGTGGCCAGACGATGTTGTCACAAATAATCAGAATGGTAGAGCAAGCCCAGGGCTCTAAACTACCTATACAAGCCGTGGTCGATAAGGTGACATTATGGTTTGTTCCTGTGGTGATGCTGGCAGCGTTGTTAACTTTCCTTGCCTGGTTAACATTTGGGCCATCACCGGCCCTGTCTTTCGCACTGGTTAATGCCGTGGCTGTATTGATCATTGCCTGCCCATGTGCAATGGGATTGGCTACCCCAACCTCTATCATGGTAGGTACTGGGCGTGGTGCAGAAATGGGGATCTTGTTCCGTAAGGGAGAAGCTCTGCAGTTGCTTAAAGATGCCAGGGTTGTCGCTGTAGACAAAACAGGTACTTTGACTGAAGGGCGCCCAGTAATGACAGACCTGGAGTTGGCCGAAGGGTTTGAGCTTGACTTAGTATTAGCAAAAGTTGCCGCTGTTGAATCACGTTCGGAACATCCTATTGCCCGCGCTATCGTTGAAGCTGCTCTAGGAAAAGAGATATCGCTGCCAGCGTTGACTGAGTTTGATTCAATTACTGGGATGGGCGTCAGGGCTACCGTAGACGGAGAGCGCGTAGAGGTCGGGGCCGATCGATTTATGCGTGAGTTAGGCTTGGATATCGAGTATTTTTCAAAGACTGCGATACGCCTTGGAAACGAAGGAAAATCGCCACTCTATGTTGCTATTGATGGACGTCTGGCTGCCATTATCGCAGTCGCTGACCCTATTAAATCAAGTACGCCGATTGCCATAAATGCATTGCACCAACTGGGGCTCAAAGTCGCAATGATTACCGGTGACAATGCCAATACAGCAAATGCGATTGCGAGACAGCTTGGTATTGATGAAGTGGTTGCCGAAGTGTTGCCAGAAGGGAAAGTTGAAGCAGTTCGTCGGTTGAAGGAGTCTTACGGTAAGGTCGCTTATGTTGGTGATGGCATTAATGATGCCCCAGCTTTAGCCGTGGCAGATATTGGGCTTGCAATTGGTACAGGTACCGATATAGCGGTGGAATCTGCTGATGTTGTCTTAATGTCCGGCAACCTACAGGGTGTGCCTAATGCTATTGGATTGTCTAAGGCAACCATAGGTAACATCAGGCAAAATCTTTTTTGGGCGTTTGGTTATAATGCCGCATTGATCCCTGTAGCAGCAGGCCTGCTGTACCCTGCCTATGGATTGCTGCTTTCACCAATCTTTGCTGCAGGCGCGATGGCGCTATCCAGTGTATTTGTCCTGGGCAACGCACTTCGTTTGCGTCGGTTCCAGCCTCCGCTGGCAGAAGACTCTGAGCACTAAGAAAAGGGGAGCTATGAACATTGGTAAAGCATCGAACGAATCAGGAATCTCCGCAAAGATGATTCGCTATTACGAGCAAATTGGTCTGATTCCTGCTACTGGCCGTACCGAAGCGGGCTACCGTGATTATGCACCCAATGATGTCCATCGTCTGATTTTTATCCGCAGTGCGCGCGATCTTGGTTTTTCTCTTGAAGAGATAGCCGATTTGCTCAAGTTATGGAATGACAAATCTCGCCAGAGCGCCGATGTTAAACGTCTGGCACAAGAGCATATGGATGATTTAGAGCGACGTATGGAAAATATGCGACGAATGGCAGATACACTCAGAGCTCTGATCAAAAGCTGTGCTGGGGATGAGCGAGTTGAATGCCCAATACTCCAGACATTAATGACCGCTGATGCTAAAAGCCATCCCGGTAAGAGAGAAGGGGCAGTGCAACGTCGTTCTCGTGGTAACGAAATGGAAAAAGCCTGACCCCTTATTTTAAGGGCATGATGGCGTAGCACAAAGCTGTATGGGCTTGTGTTACGCCATCAGTCTAATCAACTTATAAGCGCACACCACTAATGCACACCCCCCAAGTGGTCAGTTGGTACGGTTAAAGGAAGATCACCATTCTCTTCATCAGCAGTCAATTTCTGTACTATCCCGCATTCGTCCACGCTCCGGTCTGAGCTGCAATAGTTATTAAGTTCTTTGAGTTGTATTTCCAGGGCTATTAATTCTTTAATACGATGCTGAACATGAGTGAGATGGGCACTGATTATTGCATCAATGGGGCCACAGTCTTTACCGTGATTATTCATTGCCAGTAGCAATGCACGTATTTCCTCATGGGTCATATCAAGAGAGCGGCAGCGTCGGATAAATAATAACTTTTCCAGATGAGTATTGTTGTAACGGCGATAGTTATTTTCAATATCTCTTAATGGAGCCTGAAGTAATCCTTCTTTCTCATAGTACCGAATAGTTTCCACCGGACAATCCGCCTTACGGGCCAATTCACCAATTTTCATGCCTCCCCCCTTATGCGCTTGACCCTCTAGTTAGATTAGGGTCTTTAATCGTCAGTATAGTTAACAGATGAGGCAATGAAAATGAGTGGTGGTGTAAAAAATAGCAAAAACCCTGCAGGAGACGAAGCGGCTAGTTGCTGTGAAACGTTCAATTTAGGGACAGGACTCCGGGTTAAGAATACTGGTGAATCACATAAAGCAAATGATCATGCACATGATCAGCAGGCTCATAATCACAAGAAATGCAGTGATGATCATTCCCATGAAGGTCATAACCATGAAGGCCATAACCATGAAGGCCATAATCATGATGCCCATAGCCATGGCGGCGAAGGGCATTCGCATGATGAGCATAATCATAAGGGATGTAACCATGCTCATGCCGCGCAAGAGCATTCTCATGAAGGCCACGATCACGGCCATGAGGGGGATTGTTGCTCCGCTGCTCCAGAACAATTGAGTAGCCTAGGGGGCTCGCAGGTTGTGGCTGGTGGATTACGGACAGAAATTCGCATTATGCAGATGGATTGTCCTGTTGAAGAAAATCTTATCAAAAAGAAACTGGGTGGAATGAGCGCTGTTAAAGAGCTTGATTTCAACCTGATGCAGCGTGTTTTGACTGTAACCCATACACCGGATTCGCTTGAAGCTATCATGGCTGCAATTCGCTCGTTGGGATTCGCGCCAGAAGTCTCTGATAATACTAGCGGCAAGAAAAATACCCAGGAGAAAAAAAAGCCCTGGTGGCCATTAGCTCTTGCTGGCGTAGCTGCTCTTGCAGCCGAAGTGATGCACTGGGCTGATATGCCTGACTGGCTAGAAGCTGGGTTGGCTTTGATAGCAGTGCTTTCTTGTGGTCTGACAACCTACAAAAAAGGTTGGATTTCGATTCGCAATGGCAACTTGAATATCAATGCACTAATGAGTATTGCCGTTACTGGGGCTTTGGTCCTTGGGCAGTGGCCAGAAGCGGCGATGGTTATGGTGTTATTCACCATTGCCGAGCTGATAGAAGCCAAATCACTTGATAGAGCCAGAAATGCAATAGGTTCCCTGATGAACCTGACTCCTGAAACTGCAATGGTCCAACAAGCTGATGGAACATGGCAGGAAGTTGACGCCAGTAGCGTACAACCGGGCAGTATTGTCAGGGTAAAACCAGGTGAACGAATTGGTCTCGACGGAGAAATCGTCAAAGGCCAAACCACCATTAACCAAGCTCCAATTACAGGTGAAAGTATGCCTGTCGATAAAATTGCGGGCGATGCTGTATTTGCTGGAACAATAAATCAGTCAGGCTCTTTTGAATATAAAGTCACTGCAGCTGCAAATAATACAACCCTTGCTCGCATCATTCATGCCGTTGAGCAGGCGCAAGGCGCCAAAGCAGCTACACAACGTTTTGTTGACCGCTTTTCCCAGATTTATACCCCCGTCGTTATGGGTATTGCTGTTGCGGTTGCTGTATTGCCACCATTGTTTGGGGCAGGAACATGGCAGGAGTGGATCTATAAAGCTTTAGTTATGCTTGTCATTGCGTGTCCATGTGCCCTGGTTATTTCTACGCCAGTAACGATTGTTAGTGGACTTACTGCAGCTGCTCGCAAAGGGATTCTCATTAAAGGCGGTGTTTATCTTGAGCAGGGACGTAAGCTAAAAGCCCTTGCGCTGGATAAAACAGGAACTATTACCTATGGGAAACCAGTACAAACCGACGTAATGGTATTCAATGGGTGGAGCGAGCGTGAAGTTCGTACTACTGCAGCTAGTCTCGCTAGTTACTCTGATCACCCTGTTTCACTGGCAATTGTGAATGCTTCTGCTGATTTGAAAAAGCAGGATGTTGACAGCTTTGAAGCGATTGTTGGGCGAGGTGTGCATGGCGCGATTACAGGTAAGGATTTTTACCTTGGTAACCTGCGTTTGACTGAAGAACACTTTAATTGTCCATCAGAGATTAAAGCAACAGTACAAAGGCTGGAAAGCCAGGGTAAAACAGTTATTTTACTCAATGATGGTAAGCAAGTGCTTGGGTTGTTCGCTGTTGCTGATACTGTTAAAAACAGCAGCCGTGAAGCGATTGAACAACTTCATGAACTTGGCGTTAAAACTATTATGCTGACTGGTGATAACCCACATACAGCTAAAGCAATCGCATCTCAGGTTGGAATCGATGAGGCTCGAGGGAATCAATTGCCAGAAGATAAACATCGTGCAGTTGAAGAGCATTCACGGATTGGAATCACTGGGATGGTTGGTGATGGTATCAATGATGCACCGGCTCTGGCTGCAGCTGATATCGGTTTTGCTATGGGCGCAATGGGTACTGATACGGCGATTGAAACTGCAGATGTAGCCTTAATGGATGATGACCTGCGTAAAATCCCAGCCTTTGTAAAATTATCCCGACAAACGTACAGCTTACTCGTGCAAAATATCAGCCTCGCTCTAGGTATTAAAGCCGTATTCCTTGTACTCACGCTCATGGGAATGGGAACTATGTGGATGGCTGTATTTGCTGATGTTGGTGCCAGTCTTCTGGTTGTGGCAAATGGCCTGAGGTTATTACGAAAATAAAGAGTTGGGTCCCTGAGTTCTTCATGGATGACAGACTCAGAGACCGTATTCTGGTTTGAATATATTCATAGAATATGGTTTGGGGGGAGAGAATGGACACCAGGAAATATTCTGAAAGTGTTGTCAAAGATATTTTGCAGTGGGTTGAAAGTTCATTGAATACAACCTTGCCAGTAGAATTTATTGCTGAGAAGTCTGGGTATTCACGATGGCATTTTCAACGTTTGTTTAAACAGACGACCGGTGTTGCGCTGGGTGAATATGTTCGTGCTCGTCGATTATCATGTGCTGCGATTGATCTGAAATTGACTTCCAGAACAGTCCTAGACATTGCACTTCAGTATGGTTTTAATTCGCAACAAACTTTCACGAGAGCTTTTAAAAACAAGTTTCATCTTCCTCCCGGTCGGTACCGCAAGCAAGGGAATTGGAATTTATCAGCGCTGTGTCCATCTTTACTTTCAGATTATGAGGAGAGATATGCCAATGTTAGTTAATGACCCCGTATTAATTTCTATGATAGAAGATCTGACTGATAAGTATAATAAAATGCAGGATTTTTTAATCGATGATGAACCTTGTATTGATATCGTACGGTCGGTGTATGAGTTGGAGTGTACAGTTAGTGAATTCAAAAAAAGAATTATACTTCAACATATTTCCTATTGCCATTCAGATGAATGTGATGACCCTGACCTGCATGTCGCCTTAATTGACAATATAAAAAACATACTTGACTATCTTGAATAATTTTACAAGAAGGGCATTAGGCTTTCTTAAAACCATTTGTGTTTTGGATGAATAAATATTTTTAATTCACTGATTTCCGTATGGTCTCAACCATAAAGAATATGATGGTAACTAACCCGGGTCAGTCAGTGCGACTCATGCAAGATGCTTGATGTGTATATCGTATAAAATCTTGACCCTATATCAACTTCATGGTTTTTAATGGAACCAAGTCGAGAGTAGCGAGGACGATGAACAGAGCAATAGGGGGAATCATCAATGGAACCTTGTTGCGGACGTTCTGCCTAGTCGCTAGAGCAAACAGAGGTCTCCATGATCAAGCAAAAAACTATCAAGAATATTGTTGAATTAAACGGTATTGGCTTGCATAGCGGTAAAACCGTTAACATGAAAATCATGCCTGCTGGTGCCGATAGTGGCATACGGTTCCGTAGAACAGATGTAACTCCTGTTGTTGATATTCAGCTCCGTGCCGATCAGATTCATGACACTATGCTGGCAACAAGCATTATCAACCCTCAGGGAGTTCGAGTTTCAACAATCGAGCATTTCCTTTCTGCGGTGTCTAGCATGGGGCTTGATAACCTCTTGGTGGAGCTCGATGCTCCAGAACTTCCCATTCTCGATGGGAGTGCCAGAGGATTCATAGACTCAATAATGCACGCTGGTTTGATAGAGCAGTGTGCGCTAAAAAAATATCTTCTGATAAAAAAAACGGTTTCCGTAAAAGATGGCGACAAATGGGCTCTTTTGCATCCAGACTCAAAGTTCTCGATCGATTTTATGATTGATTTTAAGCATCCCTTGATTTCTGCTGAGACTAATAGATTAAATATTGAAGTGTCGAAAGAAAACTATATTAGCGAGATTGCTGATGCCAGAACTTTCGGATTTGTTCGTGATGTAGAACTTCTACAACAAAAAGGTCTTGGGTTAGGGGCAAGTTTGAACAATGCGATAGGGCTTGATGAATATAGCGTTCTGAATCCGGAAGGTCTGCGATTTAATAACGAACTTGTGCGACATAAAACACTGGATGCGATTGGAGACCTCTTTGTATCAGGCCATAATATTATTGGCGCCTACCATGCTTATAAGTCAGGGCATGCATTAAATAATAAGTTGATGCTTGCACTGTTGAATGATGTCGAATCATGGGAATTAGTGAGTGTTGGTGAATATAAAAATGATGCCACTAGAGAAACCATCCTTTCTAAACCCAAAGAAGAGTGTTTTGAGTCATTAAGTATGTGGTCATAAGGGATATGAGTATGTTCGTCACATCTGGTTTTTTACACAGCTTATCTTGATGATTTTTTTCTTGACCTTACCACCACGGGAAGGTCTAGGCTGGATATCGACTAAGTCTTGATGAGCCAAACGGTAACCGTATCACTACGTATGCAAGGTAAGAGTGTCAGAAACGACGTCATTTGAAACTGGATCTGATATTAACAGAATACATTTTGGGAGGTAAGGATGAACATTGGTGATGCTGCCCGGTTATCCGGAGTTTCCGCCAAAATGATCCGCTATTACGAAGAGGCGGGATTAATACCGGAAGTTGCAAGAACTGCAGCCGGGTATCGGATGTACAGCGATATTGATGTGTACAAATTGCATTTTATACGTCGATGTCGGGAGTTAGGTTTCTCTCTGGCGCAAACAGGAGAACTTCTCTGTCTTTGGGGTAACCATTCGCGCCAAAGCGCTGATGTGAAAAAATTAGTCGAGTCACACATCCGCGAGTTGACTGTAAAAATTCAAGAATTTCAGCGTATGGCATCAATACTTACAACGCTTTCTGATTGCTGTGCAGGGGATGATAAGCCTGAATGCCCTATTTTGCGTGCACTGTATCTTGCAGATGTTAACGGTTTGCAGGAATCAGATTCTGGCCCTGAAATTACTTAGCCGCTACCCATATATGACAGTAATTTCAACTGAAATTACGCCCACAAAACAAGATGATATTAACATTAATTGGGTTAGTAATTCTTGGGTGAAAAGAAAGCAATGTGGTTTTTAAAATATATTAACTGTTTTTAGTAGTGAGGTTTACAATGTCAGATATTATTCCCGGATATTGCACACTTTGCCGTTCGCGTTGCGGGACGTTGAATGAAGTAGCAAATGACCACCTGATCAAGGTACGGGCCAACCCTGAACATCCTAATGGTAAGGCCATGTGTATGAAGGGCAAAGCGGCACCTGAGCTGGTGGACAGCGCAAATAGAATTCTGTACCCGATGAAGAGAACCCATCCTAAAGGTGCCGAGAACCCGGGCTGGAAACGTATAAGTTGGGAAGAGGCTATGTCAACGATAGCCGGACAACTGGAAAAATTTAAACGAGAGAACGGAGCTGAATCTGTCGCTTTCGGTTTTACGAGCCCAAGCGGTACCCCCCTCAGCGATGCAATTGAATGGTTAGAGCGATTTGTTCGTATCTATGGCAGCCCAAACACCAGCTATGGAACTGAAATATGTAACTGGCATAAAGACGTTGCACATCGATGGACCTTTGGCTGCGGCATCCCTGTTGCTGACTATTCCCATGCCGATCTTATCCTTCTTTGGGGGCATAACCCCGCGAATACTTGGCTTGCCCAGGCTAGTGCGATTGGTACTGGTCGAAATAACGGTGCAAAACTGATCGTCGTGGATCCTCGCCCGACACCTTTAGCGAAAGAAGCAAATGCCTGGCTTGATGTCAATCCTGGAACTGACGGTGCATTAGCTTTGGGGTTAAGCCATCTCCTGGTAGAAAGAAACCTGTTTAATCATGAGTTTGTTCGAAACTGGACTAATGGTCCTTTGTTGGTTCGAAATGATAATGGTTATTTTCTTCGGGAAAAAGATATTAACCCACTTGCCATCAGTAATCGCTATACAGTTTGGGACGAACACAACCAGCAAGTCACATTTATCGATTCCGAGACTCGAACTGAAGAAACGCTGACGCCTACAGCTGCACTTGAGGGTAATGTTGAAGTTGCAATAGCTGATGGTGCAAAAATTTCCTGCCAAACGGCGTTTTCATCTTTTAAAGATATGTTGGCTAATTATGACCCAGAAAACGTAAGCCGTATCACCGGGGTATCTGTTGCATCAATTGAAGCCGCTGCGAGTTTGATTGCCGGGGCCAAGAAAATCGCCTACCACAGTTGGTCTGGAGTGGCACAACACACTAATGCCACCCAAACAGAACGTGCGATTGCGACACTGTATGCTTTAACCGGTTGTTTCGATCAGGAAGGATGTAATCGAATCTATGCCAGCCACCCGGTGAATGTGGTTAATTCACCGACACTGATGCCAAAATCACAATGGGATAAAGCATTAGGTCTTGAAGAAAGGCCTATCGGGCCGCCTTCACAAGGTTGGGTTCATTCTCAGGATATCTGGCATTCAGTATTAGAAGGTACACCCTATAAAATTCGCGGGTTAATTGGCTTTGGTGCCAACATATTACTTTCACAAAGTGATACTTCTCTCGGACAACAGGCGCTTGAGGCACTTGAGTTTTATGCCCATGTAGATTTGTTTGAAACGCCTACATCAAAGTATGCTGATATCCTTCTGCCAGTAAACACTGCCTGGGAGCGCGAAGGCCTAAGAACCGGGTTTGAAAGTAGTGCTGCTGCTCAGGACCACATTCAGTTGAGAAAAAAAATGGTCTCTCCGCGCGGTGAAAGCCGTTCCGACCTTGAGATTGTTTTCGATCTTGCATGCCGGTTAGGAATGAATGAAGCGTTCTTCGACGGCAATATTGAGGCAGCCTGGAATTATCAACTAGAACCATTAGGTTTGACTGTTGAGATGCTCAGAAATAAGCCAGAAGGTTACGATATCCCGCTTGAGCATAAAGTCAGAAAATATGCTTTCAGAGACCCAAATAGTGGATATCTGGCAGGTTTCAATACAGAAACAAAACGTGCAGAGTTTTACTCTGAGATCCTTCATCGCTATGGTTACAATCCTTTACCTGAGTATGTACAGCCGCAAGAATACCAGCGCAACGATCCTGATTATCCACTAATGCTGACATCCGTTAAAAGCGGATTCTTCTGTCATAGCCAACATCGAAGCCTGACTAGCCTACGAAAAAAAGCACCTTATCCAACGGTAGACATTTCGGCAGCTCTGGCTGACGAAGAAGGTATCAAGACGGGGGATTGGGTAGAAATTGAAACGAGAGCAGGTCTTGCTCGATTTAGAGCAAAAGTGGAAGCCAAACTCTCTCATGAAACTGTAATTGCTGAGTTTGGGTGGTGGCAGGCTTGTCCTGATTTTGGCAAACCTTCATACCCGGTTAAAGGTGAGTACAGTAGCAATTACAATAGCTTAATCAGCGGTGATAGCTATGATCCAGTCAGCGGTGCTTTACCTTTGCGTTCATTCCGCTGCCGCATTCGCCGCTTGAATGATTTTGAGCTGATAAGACGCCCCTGGGAAGGTCGTAAAACATTCAAAGTCATTGAACTGAAAAAAGAAGCAGATAATGTTACGACAGTTACCTTCCAATCGAATAGTGAAGGCTACTTACCTGATTATGAACCGGGCCAGCATATCACTGTTAGCTGTTGTCCGATGAGCGATTCTGAAGAGATCGTTACCCGGGCGTATTCGCTGACAGGCCCTGCGTTTGTTCATGACCGTAAAACCTATTCCATTTCTGTCCGTCATCAGAAAGCGACTGATGAGAAAGGTGAATATGTAGAAGGAATAATGTCATCCTACATAAACACGCATTTGCAGATAGGCAAGGATGTTGAACTTACGCCTCCTGGGGGGAATTTCATTGTCCCGCTCAATGCCGTCCAGCCTGTCGTAATATTTGCTGGCGGTATTGGAATTACTCCATTCATTTCCTATCTGGAGTCTATTAACCCCCAAGCGGAAGGTCCGGAAATCTGGCTTTTCTATGCTAATCAAAATAGTAGGCTACATGCGTTTAAGAAAAGAATTGCGGAGCTAAATGCGTCTATTGACAGGCTTAAAGTAATTAATATCTACAACCAGCCCCTCGACTGTGATATTCCAGGATTGGATTATGATAGAGCTGGTTATGTTGGTGCGGGAGATGTCGAGGCATATCTTATTGAGAATAATGCTCGTTATTACATGTGTGGTCCGCAGCCTATGATGGATGCGATATCCCGAGGGCTTCAGGAGAGAGGTGTACCTGCATTTGCTATTTTCTACGAGATATTTCGTTCTCCGACAAAAATAAATAATGATCCCTCATTACGTCATAAAGTAATTTTTGCAAAATCAGGAAGAGAAGAGATCTGGACCACGGATAAAGGTACTCTGCTGAATTTTGGAGAAAAACTTGGGATTAAAATGCCTAGTGGTTGTCGTGTTGGACAATGTGAAAGCTGTTCAACTAAGGTGATTGCCGGGAACGTGCAGCATCTGAATGGTGTGGAACCCTCTGATGAGGGTGCATGTTTGACATGCCAGTGCATTCCTGCCGGTGATATCACTATTGATGCCTGAGATAGGTATTAGCATCCTTTACATCAGGCCATTTTAGTGGTCTGATGTTATTCAATGGATAACGCTATGTTTTAAAGACATTTTTAATTATTTTGCGCCAATCCAACTCAATAACCGATTTAATGAATTATTTCAGTGCGATCTTCATGAATTTTTATCATCCTCCCCCTTACCTTCAAGTTACTGCAAGTCTTAGCCTGTAAGAAATTACTACAGTCACCAGTTTCGGATTGGCCGAGGAGTTTTAGTGAATGAAAGGCTTGCAATGATAAAATTGAAACTTCATTGTTTTTCTGCATCGAGCCTAAAAAAATGACCGGGTATCCCTGAGCACAAAACCAGCCATCCACTCGATACATACAGGAAACGCGTTGATAACCGCGCTGCCATGGATGCCATATTCTTCTTCCTCAGGACTGGTTGTCTGAACGCCACCGGGATATGTTCATCGAGTTCTGCACACCGGCGCTTTAAGGAGTGGCACGATTCAGGCATTTTTGAGCGCTTCTGGCAGAACGGTTTGCTTGCCTGCGAGCATCTGGACAGCATTGACTGGTCCTGGTTGTCGATGGACGGTTGTATGACCAAATCGCCGCTGTCAGGAACAAAAAACAGGTCGCAATCCTAAGGACAAAGGGAAACAAGGTGTAAAGCGCAGCCTGCTGACGGACGCCAGGGGGCTTCCTCTGTCGCTGGTCGTCGCAGCAGCGAACACGCACGACATCAAATTGGTTGCGGATACGCTCGATGCCCTTCAGGCGGGGCATCCGGGGGGAAACTCAGGCTCTGTCTGGACAAAGGTTACGAAGCTGGATGGCTGAAAACGTATCTGCAGAGTCGCCGTTACGAGCCACATATTCAGTCCCGTAAAGAGGAGTCTGACGCCAGTAAAAACAGGGACTTCAAAGCCCCTCTCTGGGGCGTTGAGAGGACTCATAGCTGGATGAATCGCTTTCGCCGGGTTCTGACCCGATGGAAAAAGAAGGCCGAAAATTACGAGGCTATGTTGCATTTTGCCTGTGGTCTTATCGTCTGGAATAAAGTCCTATTGAGATAGGCTCTTAGTTAATAGAATCCCGTTCATATGGTCTATCATATGCTGTATACAGATCGAGAGAGTACCACTTGCACTAAAATTTATTGTATTCCCAAAAGCATCAAGAGCGGTGACATTTATTTTCTCTGCACGGTATACAAAACGACTGGTTCCTGGTATAGAAAGACATTTTTCCTCAGTGATATTTTTTTCTTCCTTACTCTCAGCAATTACCGGATTAATTAATACTATTGGTTGCACCAGCGATTCAGGGACATCAATTACAGCAATCCTTTGGTGAACACCAACCTGGGTTGCTGTTAAACCTACACTGGATGTACCGTACATAGTGGTAATCATATCCTTAATAAATTGCCGGGTTATCGGTGAAATATGTTCGACGGGCATTGCAATGATCTTCAATTTGGGATCCGGATACTTTAAAACTGATAATAATGACATGCAAGGCTACTCTTTATTTAAATGGCAGTAAAAACGATATGTTTTAAGTCGGACCTGAGTGGAGAACCGGGACAGAAATAACTACCGGACTGACAGCCAGATATAAATCTTCTGCTGCCTGCGAACGTCATTCCGGTCTGTCCTGCTCAACAGCACAACAGACCGGAAACACTATATCAGAGAAGAGGAAGGGTATAACTGACTGTAACCCGGGTTTCATCCTGGTCACGCTGTCCAGCAGAGCCTTTTCTACTTGTGTCAGGCAGAGCGCTGCGCATTGTGGCATTTTTTACGGAGATGCCAAGTCCGTTAAGTATTCCCTCGGGGATAGTATAACTCAGGGCAATATCCCGTTCCCATTCCCCCTTTCGCCCATTCCCGGTATCAATATTATCGGCGTTCAGATAGAGGATACTTAGATTCAGCCCTTTGAGCCCTGCATCAGCAAAATTATAGGCGTACCGTGCCAGCCAGGTTCGCTCCCCCGCCCTGCTGAATTTTAGCAATTGTGCATCAGTAATTAACCAGGTGCTTGTTCCTTCTCCATCACCACGATTCAGATATGGAAAGTCACTTTTCCCCGTCAGCCACTGATAACCACTGCTCACACTGTGACCTCCAGAAGACCATGTCAACTGACCGCTATAAACATTGTTGTCCACTTCTCCCTTTGTGCGATTATTTCCGTAATAACCAGTACTTACATATCCGGCACTCCGTCCTGCAGCACTTCCGTTCTTTCCGTCTGCATCGCTGATGAATATACGAATATCTGATTTCAGGTTCCCGGAAACGATTTTCAGGTTATGTGCCAGTCCGATATAGTTTTGTCTGTAAAAATTATCCAGCTCACCGTAATAGTATGAGAGAGTCATGTCTTTCATAAGAGTATAGTCACCACCGGCGAAATAAAAACGATTACTGCTCCGTGAAGTGGGACCACTTCCATTGGCTCCGGCAATGGACATTCCGCGCATATCTGTGGAGTTACGTCCTTTTGTATGTGTGAGAACGCCGCCGGTCAGACTCAGATCGTCGATATCTGTTGATGATATTTGTCCTCCCTGATATGTCATGGGCAAAAGGCGGGCATCGTTGTATATAACGACGGGATTTTTGGGCTGAAGCGTTCCATAACGGAGTTCCGTATCAGATATTTTTGCCCTGCCGGTAACCCCCAGGCTACCGAACTGATGAACCGCTCTGCCATCATTGTCTAGCGGAAATACTGTACCGGGTTGCCGACCTGACGCCGGTGAGCCTGCTTTACCTCCTCCGTCAAGTCTGATGCCCAGTAGCCCCAGAGTGCTCAGTCCGAATCCCACTGGCCCTTCAGTATAACCTGAATCGTAATTGAGGATGAACCCCTGTCCCCATTCTTCCTGTTTACTGAACCCGTCCCCACTGCGATTATCTGTATTAATATAGAAATTGCGGAGTGTGAGATTGGCCTTACTGTCTTCAATAAAACCGGCTATCGCATTAGGGACTGTAACTCCCGGCATCAAAGCTACAGCAGATATTACGAGTGTAACTATTCTCATTCAGGTAATTCCTTTAGCTTGCCTGATATCAATATACGCGGTAACACGAAGGGAAAATGGCAGAAAATAATGAGGTATTTGTTTACCGCTGCACTAAGTACGAATCCAGTTCATATCAAAAACCATGAAGTGGCTACAGGGTCAAGACTTTTTTTTTCAGACTGACTGCTTATACCATGGATTGGCCCTATGCACCGTGTTTCTGCTGGTTGTAAGACAGGAGACTTCCGTTTAGACCGGCACTGTTTTCAGGGAGGGAATCAATCTGATGTATCAAGCGAATTGGGTTAATTGTAAGCGTCCAGCGAGACTTGCAACTACCCACAATTATATTAAGGTAATCATTATGATAATCAGCTAAATTACTTTCAGGGATGGTTGAATGATTAATCAGGAACAGACTTCGCTTTCATGGCTCGATGAGGAAATTAATTCTTCTGTCTTTAGCGATCGCCGCCGTGCCAGTCGTTTTAAAAGTCTCATGCAAAAACTCTGGCGGGGGATGGGCAACAGCCTCCCTTTTGCCTGCCAGGATAATGCAGCAACAAAAGCCGCTTACCGGTTCCTTTCCAGTGACAGGATTGATGAGCAGCACCTGCTGCAGGGACATTCCGAGGCTACCAGTCAAAGGATATATGCGCTGCAAGGTGAGAAGATTCTACTGCTTCAGGACACCACAACATTTGGCTACCACCGGGATAACCCTGATGCAGTAGGATTTGCAGGCAATCACACCTAATCAAGATGGGGAATGATGCAGGTGTCAATTGTGGGATCCTGATGCATTCGAGCCTGGCAGTGACGACATCAGGGCTCCCGCTGGGTCTGACCGCGGTGAAGTTCTGGACCCGAAAAAAATTCAAAGGCACTAACGCACTTAAAAGGAAAATTAATCCGACCGTTTTTTTACATCAGATCACTGGCTGACAGTCAAAGACGTGGCTCACGTCTTCATGGTTGACATAGTCTGTCCGGACAGAGATGTCCATATCCGAGCAAGTTTCCGGCAGGAACGAGGTTGCCATAGCTCCGGATGAGAGCATGCCAGTCAGAATCAGTACTGCAGTCACGCTAAATTTTTTCATCTGTATATTCCTCTTCATCAGATATCGCCGTTTCACCTGTTAATGTGTATTAAAAACCCTGTGGTTCATACAGGGTCAACACCCTTACGCTGTTTTTTCTGGTGGGATAAGGACAAAAAAAAAGGCTACCTGGGGGTAACCTGACTAAAACAGTCATCAAGGAAAACGGACAACAGGGATAGGGTTGTCCTGGAGGGTGTGTCCGCATGTGAGGTCGCCGGCGGAACCGGAGGTGACCCCCACTATAGTGGCAGTCAGTCCGGCAGTTCCCTCTGCGACCATCTCACGCGTTTACTGCTCAGGTTCAGGGTAATACCGTCCCGGATTACTTATCAAGTACTGCAGTCACGCGGGCAACGTTTTTCTGGTCTGCACTGGTGATGCGGTAGGACGAAGCACCGGATTCCTGGGCGATAGCGGCAATTTTCGCTTCCGCGTTGTTCAGGGTGTCAGCAGTAACGCTGACGGACTGGGCGAAGCCGGAGAAAGAAACTACGGAGAGCATACCGGCAGCAGCAAGCAGTTTGATGTTTTTCATGGTCATATTCCTTGGGTTATCTGGTCATCTGGTCATCTGGTGATACCGGCGTCATCGCCGTCTCACCTGTTGATGTGTATTAAAAACCCTGTAGTAAATACAGGGTCAACAAGTTATTTTGTAAATTATTGTCGGCTGTGTTTTTGTCGTTTTCATACAACCCAGCTCTTGAAAGAGCCTCACTGTGGCTGACGAGAAATGAGAAAATACGGCCGTAACAGACACCGCGAAACCGGGATTGCGCTGGGGAGATAGGTCGGTGCAGGGCAAGTTAACTTACAGGATTAGTGAGGGTTTATGATGTTACGGCTACTGATTAAGTACGCGTGCGTATTCTGGCGAAGTTGAACGGTTATTCCGGAGGAACGTGAACGCGTTATTCCCTAACGCGCCCTAACTTCTTTTTATTACACCGACCGTTCACTTTCAGTCAACCTGTGCCAGTCGTTTTCTCATCGACTCACCCTTCATTTCCAGCCGGTGGGAGTTATGCATCAGACGATCAAGGATCGCGTCTGCCAGCGTGTTATCGCCAACGCAGCCATACCACTCATCCGTTGGCAGCTGGCTTATCATCACCGTGGCGTTCTTTCCGTATCTGTCATCCATCAGTTCCAGCAGATCGTTACGCTGCGCTGGCAGCAACGGCTCAAGGCCCCAGTCATCCAGGATAAGCAGCTGCGTTTTTGACAGCTGAGCCAGCTGCTTTCGGTAACTACCGTCTGCGCGGCTGTGCGTCAGTTCAACCAGCAACCGGTTCAGTCTCCAGTACTGTACGCTGTAACCCTGCTGGCAGGCGTTGTTGCCAAGGGCGCAGCCCACATAGGTTTTGCCGCAACCGCAGGGGCCGGTTATCAGCAGGTTCTGCCCCCTGACCACCCATTCGTTCTGGCTTAGCTGAGCGATCCGAGAACGTTCCAGGTTTCTCGCTGGCTGGTAGTCGATGTCCTGGACCGAGGCTTCAAGCCTCAGGCGGGCTTTTTGTAGCAGACGTTTCTGTTTACGCTGATCCCTTTCGAGTGATTCGCGCGTGACCAGCAACGCCAGTCTTTCCCTGAAGGAGAGCTCTTCGTAAGTGCCGGGTTGCTCCATCTGTGAGGACAGCGCGGCCGCCATTCCCGTCAGTTTCATTTCTGTCAGCTGTTTCATCAGCGTATGTGGCATTATCGGATCCCTTGTTTCAGTGGAAGTGGCGTGGGCCACGGATGTTTTCATGTTCCTGAGGAAGCTCCCGGGACGGGTGCAGATCTTTGTCCGCCGGAACCAGGTCGCGGTTATTCTTCAGGATCGACTTTATCTGCTTCAGCCGGGTTAACCCCTCTGCATTGGCCAGCCGACAGCTGTTATTGACGCGCTCAGAAGGATATTCACGCGTCAGGCTCAGCAGCCCCAGACACAGGCGATAGGCCTGTTCCGGATGCGCTTTTTCAGCCAGACGCTCGCTGACCCACGTGAAGGTGTCGGAGCCCACACCGGCCGCCCAGCTTTTCAGCCGCTCTGGCGTCCACTGCTGATGATGACGATGGCGCTCCGGCATATGTTCTGCTGCCGTACTGTTGCCCGGATGAAGACGCCGCGGGTGACTGGCGATCATCTGCCCGTCAGACCAGACTTCAAGCAGGTTGTCGAAGGCATGAAGCTCCACCGTTTTACCGACGTGCTGATGGGGGACTGAGTAGTGATGCTGTTCATATTCCACGTGATAATCGATATTCACCTTCGCTTTTTTGATGTGCCGGTAGCGCCACTGCTGCACCGGTAATGGCCTGAGCACAGTTTTGTCCAGCCTTTCGAAGGCCTCACGGCGATTGCCCGGCAGTTTTTTGAAGGGACGTTCGTTGAGCCCGGTTACCAGCGTACGGATACAGTGGTTCAGCTCAGCAAGCGAGAAGAAGACCTGGTGACGGAGCCGGGCCAGGATCCAGCGTTCGACGATCTGAACGCCAACTTCCGCCTTCGGCTTGTCTCTGGGTTTTCTGGGGCGGGCAGGTATCACCGCAACCTGATAATGCTCAGCCAGCTGCTGATAGGAGGGATTCAGTTCGGGATCGTAACGACTGGCTTTGCTAACCCCGCTTTTCAGGTTATCCGGAACCAGGATTTCGGGGACTCCACCGAAGAACTCCAGCATCCTGACGTGGCTGAGAAGCCAGTCTGACAGCGACTGCGTATAGGTAGCCTCCGCGAAGGTGTAGTTTGATGCGCCCAGCACCGCCACGAAGATCTGGGCCTGCCGGCATTCACCCGTCTCAGGTGAGATAACCGACACTGTGGGTCCACAATAGTCGATAAAGCATTTTTCACCGGCAAGATGCTGCTGGCGCATGGAGCGTTTCTGTGACTGGCACCAGGTCTGGTAGCGGCAGCAGAACTGCGAGTAGCTGTACGCCCGAACCGGCATCCTCTGGCAGTATTCCTCCCACAGCAGGTGGCGGGTGACGCCTTTTTACGCAGCTCCATATGGATTTCAGCCCAGTCGGGATCCTCCAGCGCGCCAGGACGACTGTCAGACTCAGGATAAAGCAGACTGGCAAGTAGGGGCTCTGACATTCCTTCCGGAAGTGGCCAGGAGATCCCAGCGGCTTCAAGTCGTTTGAGCATTTTCTGGATGGCACCCGTGCTGACATCTGCGCACTGGCTTATCTGGCGGAAGGACAGGCCGACTTCAAAACGCAGCCTTAAAATTTCATGGATTTTATGCATTGCGATTCTCTTGTTTGGCATATATCACACCCTGGAATAAAAGGGATAGATATAGCATCAAAAATCAATGCGTTAAGAATGATTCTGGCAACGTGAACGGCAATTCCGGTCGGGTGAACACCGATTCTGGCAAAATGAACAGTGATTCTGGTCATGGTGCAAAATCGGGGTATTTTCCGCCGGAATACGCGTTCACGCAAAACCAGAAATAGCGTTCACGTTCCGCCAGAATACGCAACGCGATCACCGCCGGAATGTGTAAGCGTTAAACGAGCGCCGTATTGACGGTTATTTATCGGTAAGAACCACGTTCCATGGCAGCAGTTCCGCCACTTTGTTGCTGGGCCATTCCGGCAGTACGCTCAGGATATGGCGAAGGTAGGCCTCCGGATCGATACCATTGAGCCTGCATGTTCCGATAAGACCATACAGCAGGGCTCCGCGCTCACCGCCGTGGTCGCTGCCGAAGAAGATAAAATTCTTTTTCCCAAGACAGACGGCACGAAGGGCTCGTTCGGCTGTGTTGTTATCAGGCTCTGCCAGGCCATCATCACAGTAGTAGCACAGCGCATCCCACTGGTTCAGGGCATAAGCGAACGCTTCGCCCAGACGGGATTTTTTCGACAGAGTGGCGCTTTTCTCCACTAACCAGTCATGCAGGGATATCAGCAGCGGCTTACTTCGGGACTGCCTGGCTGCCAGCCGCTCAGTTGCAGGGAGGCCCCGTATTGCTTCTTCGATTGAACCGCCCCGGGAATCCTGGAGACTAAACTCTCAGTAAAAGGAGATCCCTGATGAAATCAAAATCAGCTAATCGTTACCCGCCGGAATTACGTGAGCGCGCTGTCAGAATGCTCATTGAGCATCTTGATGAATATGACTCTGAACCGGATGCTATCCGTGCCATATCGTCAAAAATTGGTTGTCATTACGATACCCTGAAAGGCTGGCTACGCCAGCACAGAAATGACTTACGCGGTGGTATCAGCCCCGTCAGGACTGGTGATGGCGAGCTGACCAGTAACGAACGTCAACGTTTAAAAGAGCTGGAGAGGGAAAACCGGGAGTTGCGTCGCAGCAATGATATTCTGCGTCAGGCATCAGCCTATTTTGCTCAGGCGGAGCTCGACCGCCACTGGAAAAAATAATGCCACTGCTCGAACGTCTGAGTGGTGCCCACGGGGTCGGGCCGGTATGCCGCGAGCTGGATATTGCCCCGTCGACATATTACTGGCATCAGCAACGTCAGCAATCGCCGGAAAAACACAGCCTGCGCTCGCAGCGTGATGCGCTTCTGAAGGTGCAGATACAGCGGGTGTACGACGATAACTATGGCGTCTATGGAGCCCGCAAGGTCTGGCGTCAGTTACAGCGGGAGGGCATCGGCGTGGCCAGATGTACAGTGGTACGGTTGATGAAACTGATGGGGCTCGCAGGCGTGCTCCAGGGCAAAAAAGTCCGCACCACAACCAGTCGCAGAGATACCGCAGCACAGGACAGGGTAAACCGCCAGTTCGTAGCGGAATGTCCCAACCAGCTTTGGTGTGCAGATTTTACCTACGTCATCACCTGGCAGGGCTTCGCCTATGTGGCGTTCATTATCGACGTGTTCGCTGGCGTCATCGTGGGCTGGCGGGTCTCATCATCGATGGAAACGTCGTTCGTCCTGGATGCGCTGGAACAGGCACTGTGGTCACGGCGACCTTCGGGCACCATCCATCACAGCGACAAAGGCTCTCAGTATGTCTCGCTGGCCTACACGCAGCGGTTGCAGGATGCAGAGCTGCTGGCTTCCACGGGGAGTACCGGTGACTCGTATGATAACGCGATGGCGGAGAGTATCAACGGTCTGTACAAAGCGGAGGTCATCCACCGTCAGGCCTGGAAGAAGCGCTCAGAAGTGGAACTGGCTACGCTGGCATGGGGGGACTGGTACAACAATCGTCGGTTGCTGGAACGACTTGGTCACATCCCTCCGATAGAGGCAGAAAAAGCGTATTACGCTTCCATCGGGAACAAGGTTCTGGCAGCCTGAACTTCCGAACTTAACTCTCTCCAGGAAAACCGGGGCGGTTCAGTATGAAAACGCCCTCCGGGTGGTTGCGCTGGGGCGCCGTAACTACATGTTCTTCGGCTCTGATGGTGGTGGTGACAGTGCGGCAGTGATGTACAGCCTGATCGGTAGCTGCAAACTTAACGGCATCGAGCCGGAAGCCTGGCTGCGCCATGTGATCAGCGTCATCAACACCTGGCCCGCCAACCGCGTGAAAGAACTGCTGCCCTGGAACGTCACCCTCTCTGTAAACTAATTTTTACCCCACGTCCTTCACGGTGCGCTTACGGTCAGGCGGAGTTAAGGTATTGTAGAAGTGTTGATTTCGGCGGGCTTAGAATGCAAAAACGGACCACCATGGAGGTCCGTTGATATGAATTTGGTGCAAGACTCGCAATCGAACCAAAGATGCGGGGATTTTCAAAACTCGTGCTTAATTTGGTAATTCTGACGGTAAAGGCCAGTCTTCTGGTACCAGGGCAGGGGGCTTGGTCCAGGGAAGCTCGGTTAAAGCATCCTGGAACCACTGGTCGCGAAGATTTGCGTGCTCTGTCACGATAAGCTGGAAGCCTGGGACTTCTTCTTGTGTAAACTTCAGCAGTAACGCAAACAGTCTACGTACTGCTGCTAAGTCAGCATCAGCTTCCGTTTTCTGAACAGTACCATCAGCTTCCTGGTAAATTTTTTCAGAAGGGAAATAAACTTGGGTAGGCTGATCAATTAAAAGAAACTGAGGAATGGGGCAATTGTTCTTTGAAGCAAAGAGATGAAGGGCTAACAAGGCAGACAGGTGATAAGCGAGATGATTTTCGCCACCGCCAGTTCGACTCATTGGTACCGGACGATCTGTACGATCAAAGATAATAGTCATTTGGCTTAGATCAAACCGTGCAGGGAGCCCCTGAAATTCTGCATCAAAAGCCTGGATGTAGCGTGTAATCTGTGACGAAATGTTATTCAGAATAGATATGAGTCTTTCATGGCTGCTATCAGCTCCAAATTTCCTTTGTAGGTCTTCGACTTTGAGCTTTAGACGACGATTTTCTGCTTCATATGTGGCCAGTTCTGAGTTAGGTACAAGGTCTTCAAGGAACAAACTTATACGACCAATTACTCTTGCCGCAGCATTATTGCGTGTGCCTAATTGCTCAATAACTTCGTTTGCCGCGATTGCCGCAGCAAGCTCCACTTCTTTGGCTCTTATCGAACTTACAATGGTCTGAACCTCATCTTCTAGTTCAGTAAGATAAACATCCATTTTAGGGCGTTGGCCAGCCACAATGCTCATTTCAGCGTCGAGAGTTGTTAGTTCGCTCAGGAGTGCTTTAGCAATTGGAGATTCCAGTGCTAAATTTGCTTCACAGAATGGCCATTGCCATTCACCAGTTTCCGGATTTTTCGGTAGAGCCTTGATAGAAGATAATCGGTCTTGCTGCTCTAAAACTTCGTTTTCAAAATTACCTGATTGCTTGGCATACATCCGAGCAGAATCAATTCGGGACTGGGTCTGACGTCTGTCTTGTCGTAAACCAGCAATTTCATTTTCAAGAATGGATATTCTATGTCCATCGTCTTCAGGTAGGGGGGACGGAATCCATTGCATTGCAGAACGCAAAACATCAATTACTTCGTCAGTTCCGATTCTCTCTTTGTCTTGTGTGATGATACCCACGGCTCTGGCTTCAGATAAAAGCCCAGAACCTTTTAGCAGTGATGTATCGATTGTATCGCGAGCTTGTTCAAGACGTTTGGCGTTGATTTTCAGATCTCGTTGTGCTGTTCGGAGTTTGGCCTCAAGTTCATAGCGATCATTTGATGAAATACCTAAAAGAATCGGTAATGTGTCGCGAATAGCTTGTGGCTGAAATGCCTCATTTTGTCGATAAAAAAGTTGATCTTTATTTGCTACAAGGCCCTGCTTTTGGAAAAGGTAATAAAAAGTATGCTTGATGTTTGCTTCAAAGCTTTCTCTGCTGTGCCCAATTGCCACGTCTGTACGGTTCTCGCGGATGCCAAGTAATCGTGACAACAGTGCGACTACAGAATCATCATCGGTGTTAACCGAGAGGTCTTTGAAATTTGGTGCGGTCAGTTCATTTCCTCGTCGCAGCATAACGGTGCCACAGCTTGTGGCTCCTGCATTTGGTGTTGGTTTCGCGATTAGTACTTGTTCCTGTGAAAATTGATAAATGACTGCGAACCATGACACTTTATCGCGAATAATACCTTCTGGTACGTTAAAAGTAGATCGACCCATACAGTATTCAATGATCTCAGAAAGAGCTGATTTACCGGTTGAGGAACGGCCAGTAATGACATTTAAACCATTAACCTTAAATTGCAGGTCCCGACGTTGGCCATCATGGCTGTAGACATGAATCGACTTAATTTTCATGGGCGTATTCCAAAGGTCGTGTACACCGTAACGCGATCTGCAATACGGGCAAATTCTTTTCCTATATAGCGCGCGACACGCTGGCATGAGATTGATTCTTCAGTCCCTATGACCGATTTGCGAACTTTATTAGGTATTGTTTTCAATCGGCCGTCTTGCGTTACGACAAAACATCCTCGTTCCATGAGCACTCCAAAAGCTTCAAGCGTAAATGGCAGCATATTATTGACGCGGTTAGCAAAATTAATGAGTAATTTGGGATTGTTTTCTATAGTTTTCAAAAGGTAGCGGCGAGGATTTTCAGCAAACACTTGGCGAGAATCTTTTTGCAGACATAATGGTAAAACTAAAAGAGCGAGAGAAAATGGCATGCCCTGTGAGTTTTCCTCTTCGTAGCTCTGCATTGCTCTGAATAGTACAACACCACAAAATGCAGGATTGAAAAGATTCCTTATCTCGAATGGACGCTGATCCCATTGCTTCATGCTTGGGCTCCCAACAATTGCCCAATTCTATTTAGGAAGTGGGGATGCCAGAAAATTTTGGGTAGTGGTCTACTGTTCGCAAGGATGTGAAATCCTCCTCGAACTACATAAGGCTCAGTCACTCGTTCTCGGATTCGCAATGAGTGAATATTACCACTTTCAAGATCGGCCCATTGATACAATGCTTTTCCCGCAGTAATAAGTACTTCGTCAGCTGAATTTTCATCTAATTCTTCAAAAACTACGTCTTTATAGCGACTCCATTCATCAACAAGGCGGTCTTCATAATCTTCCATCTCTCCTGTTACCAAAAGGTTTTCACGCGCCCATGAAGAACGCTGCTCAAATGCTCGGTAGTAGTCGAGAATAGCGTTTCGGATACGATTAGAGGAAACCCCTATTTCACGGAGTTGCACAACAAAGAGCCTGGGATCATTCATCGCATCGATTTCTCCAACGGGAATTTTTCCTCTGAACGTAATCGGCAGATTGTCCGATTTGTACTCTTCAGAAAATGCTGCAAGTTTGTCGGAAATCTCATAACCAAAAATCGCCTCTTTACGTTTCCCTGTTAGCAGATCGACTATCGTGTTATTCCACCACCCTTCAAGTCGTTCAAAAATAGCGTCTCGGTTATCGCGTCTAATGATACGCATGTGTTGATTTTTGATAATTGTTGGGAGGTCTTCAATGCGAGGCCCGCCATCAAATATGATTATCCGTGATAAGAAGTCATCTTTTTGCTCATCAGTCAGTTTATTGAACTCATCGGCTATTGCCGTGATCAGTTTTGACTTGCTTCTAGCCAGAGCTGTGTTGGTGAGTTGAGTTATTGATACTGAATTATCGTCTTTTGTTGGCGGTTCGACTAAGAAGTGTTGCAGGAACGAGGAGTTTGAGATAGATCCGGTCGTAAACAAAAAGAAACGAAGATTTGCTTCGGTTTTACCATCACGATTATAGCGGTCAAGCCAGATGCGGACTGACTTCCAAAAATCGGTAGACAGGTCGGTTAGAGTATCCCCATCCCCTTTGTGTTTGAGCGATGCCAGTGTTTTGACACCATCAAAACTAACGAAGTCTAGGTCATCATCTTTTTCGATCAAAACAGATGTATCTTCTGGCCACTGAAGAAGCTTAAGTAGCGCAAAACGAGGCTGATAGATATACCCTAAGCCCTGTTCACCAGCAGCGTATTGATCGCTAGATACTCCGGTCATTTTAAGTCCCTGCGTCGATTGCGCTTTCAGCTGTACGGAAAATGGCTCATGAAAGCAACAAGTTACCATCCAATGTTTGGTGGTACGTATCACATCATCGATATTAGCTTAAAACAATACCACTGTGTTTCCTGCGTGAATAGAAAAAGTAAGTACTTGAGAATGCTAAATGTGAAGTGAATAGCCTTCCGTGCCGAGGTTTATCGTGCTGATGAGGCACTTTGTAACCTGAATGGAAAACGGCGTTCGGTCATGTGAAGGTTTTTGTTGTAAAAACGCTTCTTAATAGGGGGACCTATATGGTCTTCCCCCGTATTGCAAGAACGCAGTGACAATGAAAGTAACAGGTTTGCTTTCGTATATTCGGCCTGTTGATGAAGCTACTGCTTCTGGCCTTGATGAAACATTCGCGCATATCGTCCTTAACGCTTACACGGCCTTGATTAATTCTGGCCAAGCCCCGATCCCAGGTTTTCGATATGCAGGTTTGACCTGTTTTTCATCGTTTCTGCTTTCTACGCAATGCTGGAGTTAACGGTATAAATTACCCTGTTTCAACTTCTTATTTCATGCTACCGAAACCCGGTAAACTTCATTACGAGTGATAATAACCCAGACAATACGAATTAACTTATTTGCCAGGGCGACGACTGCCCTGTTAAATCCTCGTTTCTCCCGGACCAGGTTAACCCATGAGCTAAGTTGATCCGTTTTGCCTGCGGATCTGAACAAAACAGCTCGGGCACCATGTATCAGCATTGATCTGACGTAGCTGTTTCCACATTTGGTGATCCCCAGAAGAACCTGTTGCCCCCCTGTGCTGAATTGTCGTGGAACCAACCCAAGAGCCGCTGAAGCATCCCGACCTCTTTTAAACTGTTTTCCATCACCCATCCAGCTTTTCACTGCCAGACTAACCAGTGGACCAAAACCCGGAATAGAAAGTAGGCGCTGGCATACTGAATCCCCGGCGGCATTTTTTCGCTGTCGGTTGTCATACCATATGAGTTCATCATCCAGAGCCGCCAGCCGCTGATATTGCCGTTGTAACAGTTCACGCATCTGGGGCGTAAATCCATTCTCTGCATCTTCAAGCAACTCGGGTAATTTACGTCGAAGCTCAGTTGCGCCTTTACGCAAAACAATACCATACTCTGCCATTAACCCTCTGATATGGTTGATTAACTGCGTTCTTTCTTCAGAAACAAGTCGTCGCATTTTTAAAAAGGTTTGTTCATCCTGCTGAGATAGCGTTTTTACCGGAACTGGGCGAATTGTTCCGTGCCAGCAGGCTTCGGCAATGGCCTGAGCATCGTTATAGTCGTTTTTCTGGCGACGCTGATAAGCCCTGACGTGCTGAGCGGGTAGCATCACAACATCATGCCCCGTCTTTTGAATTTCTCTGGCCCAGTGATGAGAAGCACCACATGCCTCCATGGCGACAATCATCCTGGACTGTGTCGTAAACCAGCCAATCAACTTTTCACGAGAGAGCTTAATCCTTCCACCAGGCTTCCCTTCCGGTGAAAGGCTGAAAAGATAAAAATTTGTTTTCGCAAGATCAATTCCAATAATGTTCAGCCTTGACATGGTTTCTCACCCTTTCAACGCTGATTGAATTACCACCATCATGACGGTATTGAGAGTCGCCGTGAAGGAGGGGGTAGACCATCTCATCGCTTACGTTGCTGATGAAGACATTACAAACATCGCGGTGTATTAATCAACGGGGATCAGGTCAACCCGCCTCAACAATGGCGAGTCACTGACCGTCAGGAGCCTTGCTGACGAATTTAGCATTTGCGAAAAAACAATACGGCGTGATCTGACCGAACGTCTTGCTTACCTGAACTTGCTCCGACAGGGAAAGCAGTACTGGATCGCTTCACGTTTAAGTCCATACAGCGCGGTAAATATGCCAGAAGGTTATAGAACAAACAAAAAATAAAAGAATTACGTTCCCCGCACCTTCAGGTGCGGGTGAACAACCACTAACTTTTTGTCGATGAACTGAGAAGATTGTCAATATAATCAGCGTACCACTGCATCATTTCTCGTCTTCCATCCAGATACTGTGCATGGTTATATGTGCCGCGAATGCTGTTTTTATCCACGTGAGCGAGCTGCATCTCGATCCAGACTGTATTAAACCCCTGCTCATGCAAAATGGTGCTCATAGTGTGGCGAAAGCCGTGTCCGGTAGCTTTACCATCGTAGCCGATACGTTTGATAACCATGTTGATACTGGCTTCACTCATCGGTTTGTTGATGTTGCAGCGCCCTGGAAACACGAGTTGATACTGACCGGTATAAGTGCGGAGTTCCAGCAGGATCGACAGAACCTGGTCTGACAAAGGCACCAGATGTTTGCGGCGCTTTTTCATCCGGCTTTCGGGGATTGTCCACAATGCATTCTCCAGATCAAACTCTTGCCATTCTGCAGCGCGAAGTTCAATCGTACGAACCCCCGTCAGTAGCAGCAGACTGGTTGCCATACGCGTAATGCAACTGCCATGGTAATTAGCCAGACTGGCAAGGAACGCGGGTAACTCGGATGCCTGTAGGTGAGGGAAGTGCTCGGTCTTTGGTGCGGTCAGAGTACCGGTCAGTTCCGCAGCTGGATTAATCGTCGCACGCCCTGTTGCTATGGCGTAACGGAAGATCTGATTGCAGTACTGCCGGACCTTACGTAATTTTTCCAGCGAACCGCGTTTTTCAATCAGCCGTAAAACTTCCAGCATCTCCAGAGGCAGGATCTCAGCGACAGGGCGTTTGCCCACATACGGGAAAATATCCTTCTCCAGCGCCTCCTGAACGCTTTCTGCGTAGCTTTCCGACCATGAGATACACTTATGCTTATGCCACTCCATGGCGAGTGCCCTGAAGGTATTTACGACGGATATTTTTTTGGCGAGTTTTTCGAGCTGCTTTTTCTCACTCGGATCGCCGCCATCAGCAATCACTTTTCTGGCTTCATCGCGTTTTACACGCGCGTCAGCCAGAGAGATTTCAGGATAAACACCGATAGATAACTTTTTCTCTTTACCGGCGATACGGTATTTCATACGCCAGTAGCGTTTTCCGGTGGTGGTTACCAGGAGAAAAAGGCCACGTTCGTCAGAGAGTTTATAGTCCTTCTCTTTAGGCTTGGCGGTCTCGACCTGCCGGGCTGTCAGTGCCATATGGGGGCCTCAATTTTCATTGAACACAAAGAGCCCCCTGAAAAGCCCCCGGATGCAACTTGATTTAGAGAGAATCGAGTTGAGGTCAGTGGAGTTCGTAATGTTGGAAAGTGGCGTATAGCAGTGATTATACTTGAGTTTTGTGATGTTTGGGAGACGTACATTGAAGTGAAAGTGGTGCCCGGACTCGGAATCGAACCAAGGACACGGGGATTTTCAATCCCCTGCTCTACCGACTGAGCTATTCGGGCAACGGGGCGCATTAAACCAAAGCGGCCCGACAGCGTCAAACGCTTTTCAACAAAATGAAATCGACTGACGGCTTTTCCATCAAACCCGCCATCCCGCCCCGCCGCTGCCGGTAAAAATCGTGCTATTGGCTGCCGGAATTTCAACCAGAATGGCCGCAGAGGCTGAATTGTGGCGCTATCAGGCCGATAAATGTGACGAGACCAACACTAATAATAAGGATCACCATGTTTTACACCATTACATCAGGCATTGCTTCCCGCCTCAGTTGGCAGAGGCGTACACACTCCGCAGCAACCCTCACCTCCCTTAACGACTCGATCGCCATGATTGAGTTCACGCCCGAAGGCACCGTTCTCGGTGCCAATGCCCTGTTTCTTGACCGGATGGGCTACACGCTGGCCGAAATTGATGGCCAGCATCACAGCCTGTTCTGTACGCCGGATCAGCTGCAATCCAGAGACTACAACGACTTCTGGTTGCGACTGAACCGGGGCGAAAGTTTCAGCGACAAGTTTCTCCGCGTCGCGAAAAACAGCCGACCGGTGTGGCTCGAAGCCAACTATGTGCCGGTGCAGGATCGTCACGGACGGGTATTTAAAATCGTTAAGCTGGCGACTGACATCACCGGCCACATCAACGATGCGCAGGAACAGCGCGCGATGACCAATGCGATTGAGCGTTCAATGGCGGTGATCGCTTTTAACCTGAAAGGTGAGGTGCTTAAAGCCAACGACAATTTCCTTAAGACCATGGGATACCGTCGTGAGGAGATTGAGGGTGCGCACCACAGCCTGTTCTGTTCAGAAGCGATGCGTAACAGCCGCGAATACAGTGAACTCTGGCAGCAGTTGAATCGCGGTGAATTTATCTCGGGTCAGTTTCCCCGGGTGAATAAACAGGGCCGTACCGTCTGGCTACGCGCCACTTACAATCCGGTTTTCGACGAGCAGGGCAAACTGTATAAAGTGGTGAAGTTTGCCACTGACGTCACCGCCCAGGTCGAGAAGAATCAGCAGGAGCGCGAGGCGGCACAGCGGGCTTATCACACCGCGCTGCAAACCAACGAAAGCACCCGCGTCGGCGCAGAGGTAATCGCCAATAGCGTACAGACCATGCATGCGCTGGCGGGCGAACTACAGGGAATTTCCGGAGATATCTCCGGCCTGAGCGAATCGTCGGACCGAATCGGCTTTATAGTAGAAAGCATCCGCCGCATTGCCGATCAGACCAACCTGCTGGCGCTGAATGCGGCGATTGAAGCGGCACGGGCAGGTACTCATGGGCGCAGTTTTGCCGTAGTCGCCAATGAAGTCAGAACGCTGGCGGCTAACATCAACCGCGCCACCGCAGAGATTGAGAACCGGGTGCAGCAAAACCACTCGCTGGCGAATAAGGCGCTGAAGGGGATTGAATCGAACCTGAAGCGTGCCGATCAGGGCGTGCAGCTGGCGCAGGAAGCGGGCGGCGTTATTGCGGAAATTCGTGAAGGCGCAACGGATGTGGTGCGCGCTATCAGCCACGTCACGGAGACGCTGAAATCTTAACATCAAAGGGGCCGCGGCCCCTTTTTTTACCCCTGCACCGCTACTTCTTCTCTGCCGCCACCGGCGCTTCTGGTGCTTCCGACACGGGCGGGATAAAGATGTGATCCAGAATGGCACGCATCACCGGCGCTGCCGTTACCCCTTCCCCGCCGCCATTTTCCAGAATCAGCGTCACCGCCACTTTTGGCGCGTTAAACGGCGCAAACGCGGTATAGAAGATATGATCGCGCAGCCGTACCGGGATCATTTTGGCGTTATAAGTCTGGTTCTGTCGCAGACCAAACACCTGCGAGGTGCCACTTTTCGCTGCGATACCATAAGGTGCGGTATGAAAATATTTATAACCGGTGCCGTTAGGTGCATTGGCCATACCAAACATCGCGTGGCGCACCAGTGACCAGTACGGCGAATGCGGATCGCCAATCTGCGCCGCCGGCTGTTTTGGTTGATAGTTCTCAACCAGATTGCCGCGCTGCGCTTTCTGCAGCAGGTGCGGCGCAATCACCCGGCCGTTATTGATCAGCGCCACCATCGCTTTTTCCATCTGAATCGGCGTTGCAATCCAGTAACCCTGACCGATGCCGACTGAAATGGTGTCGCCCTGATACCAGGCTTTTTTGTGCACCTTCTGCTTCCACTCGCGACTCGGCAGTAAGCCGTTGTACTCTTCATTCAGGTCAATGCCGGTCGATTTGCCGTAACCAAACTGACTGAGCATGGTGTGAATACGATCGATGCCCATCATGAACGCCACCTGATAGAAGAAGGTATCCGCAGACTCCTCAATCGCCCGTGTGACATCCAGCATGCCGTGACCGGTTTTTTTCCAGTCGCGATAGCGGCGATCGGTGCCCGGCAGCGTCCAGGTGGGCGCGCCAAAGAATTGCGACTGCGGCGTAATGACATGGGTCAGCAGCGCGGACATCGCCATATAGGGCTTCACCGTCGAGGCGGGAGGATAAAGGCCCTGGGTAACGCGATTGATCAGCGGCAGATCCTTATCCTGCAACAGCGATTTGTAGGCCTGATAGCTGATGCCCTTCACAAAAGGATTGGGGTCGTAGCTGGGACTGGAAACCATCGCCAGCACCGAACCGTCACGCGGGTCCTCAATCAGCAGTGCCGCACGCTGGCCCGCCAGCAGGCTTTCGGCGTACTGCTGCAGATGCAGATCCAGCGTCAGAGTGAGGTTTTTCCCGGCTACCGGCGGCACCTCTTTCAGCACCCGCACAATGCGGCCGTGGTTATCCACCTCCACTTCCTGATAGCCCGGCTTACCGTGCAGCAGGGTCTCGTAATAGCCTTCAATCCCCTGTTTCCCGATGTTGTGGTCAGCGGCGTAGTTCTCGGCGATGCCCGCCGCATTCAGCCGTTTGTAGTCATTATCGTTGATTTTCGACACATAACCGAGCACGTGCGCCAGATCGGCACCGTAGGGATATTCACGATCCTGATAAATTTCGATGCTGGCACCGCTAAAACGAAACTGGTTAACCGCGAAGCGTGCTACCTGCTCCTCGCTCAGCTCCTCTTTCAGCACCACCGGCTTGTAGCGACTGGTCTGTTTTAACGCGTGCTGAAAGGTCTCAATCTCATCGGGTGTCAGGTCAAGGATCGGCGTCAGCGCCCGCAGCGTAGCCTGCATATCGGTGATTTTATACGGCGTCAGGGTGATGGCGTACCAGCTGACGTTGCGTACCAGCGGGATGCCGTTACGGTCATAAATCAGCCCGCGCGTCGGGGCGATGGGGATCATTTTGATGTCGTTCTGGTTGGATCGGGTCTGGTAGTAGCTGTGGTCGCGTACCTGCAGGCGATACAGGTTCACAGCAAGAATAGTGAAGCAGAGACAGACCAGAGCAAAAGCCACCGTCGCGCGACGGGCAAACAGTTTCTCTTCAGCGTCGAAGTTACGAAAATTCATCAGGAAGCATTATCAGGCGGTTATTTATTATTTGTTGTTCCGCAACATGATAAAGCGCTATCGCCGGGGTACCAGCGCGAAGATGCACAAGCCTGGCGAAAAGTGTGTCATTTGATGTGAATGTTACAGCACGGGTAAGGCGGAATAAGTTCGGGTCCTCCTCATCAGAAGAGGACCCGGCAGGAACGTCAGGCTGCAGGCAGGTACGTTAACCCGCCAGGTGGATTAATCCCCCAGCAGCACCGACTCCAGCGCAATTTTAATCATGTCGTTGAAGGTGGTCTGACGTTCAGCCGCAGTGGTCTGCTCGTGGGTACGAATGTGGTCTGATACGGTGCAGATGGTCAGCGCTTTAGCACCGAACTCTGCCGCCACGCCGTAGATGCCAGCAGCTTCCATCTCCACGCCGAGGATGCCATATTTTTCCATCACATCGAACATCTGCGGATCCGGGGTATAGAACAGATCGGCGGAGAAGATGTTACCGACGCGGGCTTCAACACCCAGATTTTTGGCTGCATCGACGGCGTTACGCACCATGTCGAAATCAGCAATCGCCGCGAAATCGTGATCTTTGAAACGCATCCGGTTCACTTTGGAATCGGTGCAGGCACCCATACCAATCACGATGTCGCGCAGTTTGACGTCTGCACGGACCGCACCACAGGATCCCACACGAATGATCTTCTTCACACCAAAGTCGGTGATCAGCTCTTTGGTGTAGATCGAGCAGGAAGGAATGCCCATGCCGTGACCCATTACGGAGACTTTACGGCCTTTATAGGTGCCGGTGTAGCCCAGCATGCCGCGCACATTGTTCACTTCGACCGGGTTTTCCAGGAAGGTTTCTGCAATGTGTTTCGCACGCAGCGGGTCGCCCGGCATCAGGACGACGTCAGCGAAATCACCCATTTCGGCATTAATATGCGGAGTTGCCATTGTTACTTTATCCTTGTTAAATCGCTGGGTTACAGCATGTTCTTGCCATAGTCCATGTCGGACAGGCCAAAATAGTGTGCAATTGTCTGACCAATATCGGCGAAGGTTTCGCGATAACCGAGTGAACCCGGCTCAACTTTCGGTCCGTAAATCAGAATCGGAATATGCTCACGGGTGTGTTCGGTGCCTTGCCAGGTCGGATCGCAGCCGTGGTCAGCAGTCAGGATCAGAATGTCATCCTCACCGACCAGTTCCATCAGCTCCGGCAGGCGACGGTCAAACAGCTCCAGTCCGCCAGCATAACCGGCTACATCACGGCGATGTCCCCACGTCGAGTCGAAATCGACAAAGTTGGTGAAGACAATCGAGTGATCCGGCGCGATTTTCATCTCCTGAATCGTGGCGTCAAACAGCGCATCCAGACCGGTCGCTTTGACCTTTTTGGTGATGCCCTGCTCAGCGTAGATGTCCGCGATTTTACCCACCGAAATCACCTGACCGCCCTTCTCATCCACCAGCTTTTTCAGCATGGTGGCTGACGGCGGCTCAACCGCCAGATCGTGACGGTTACCGGTACGTTCGAAGTGACCGGCTTTGTCGCCGACAAACGGACGGGCGATAACGCGGCCGATGTTATAGCCGCCTTCCGTCAGCTCTTCGCGGGCAATTTCGCACAGCGCATAGAGGCGATCCAGGCCAAAGGTCTCTTCATGACAGGCAATCTGGAATACCGAGTCCGCAGAGGTGTAGAAAATCGGCTTGCCGGTTTTCATGTGCTCTTCACCCAGCTGATCGAGAATCACCGTCCCCGAAGAGTGGCAGTTACCGAGGTAGCCTGGCAGCTCAGCGCGCTGCACCAGCTTATCGAGCAGTTCCTGCGGGAAACTGTTCTCTTGATCACTGAAGTAGCCCCAGTCAAACAGCACCGGAACCCCGGCGATTTCCCAGTGGCCTGACGGCGTATCTTTACCTGACGAGATTTCGCTGGCGTAAGCGTAAGCGCCGGTGATCTTCGCATTCGGGTCAAGGCCCGCCGGGAAGCGGCCAGTCGAAAGCTCTGCGGCCTTACCCAGACCCAGCGCGGTCAGATTAGGCAGATGTAAAGGCCCTTTACGGCCTTTGTCCGCTTCACCTTTGAAACAGGCTTCAGCGATGTGACCAAGCGTATCTGAACCTGCGTCACCGAATTTATCGGCATCTTTACTGGAGCCGATCCCGAAGGAGTCGAGAACCATAATAAAAGCACGTTTCATGCAAGTCTCCTGCGCAATGGCGCGTGACAAGTCAAAAAAAAGCGATCAGATCAGTATACCCGAATGCGTTGCCGCTGGCACCGATTACTGCCCGGTTAACTGACATCGCTCACACGACGATAGACCACTGGCGTAGCGGCTGGTGCCGTATCGCCGATCACCAGCGCGGCTTTGACCGCAGCGGCGGCCTGTTGCCATTGCGCTTCGTTGCTGGCGTGGATAATAGCCAGCGGGCGCTGCGCATCGGCGCGTTCACCGAGAGTGATCATTTCGCTTAACCCAACGCTGTAATCGATGCTGTCGCTGGCACGCTGGCGTCCACCGCCCAGTGCCACGACCGCCAGACCAAGCGCCCGGGTATCCATGCTGCTGACAATGCCAGGCTGGTCGGCATAGACCGCCTTGCTCAGCGTCGGCGCAGGCAGATAAGCATCGTAGCGCTCGACAAAATCGGCCGGCCCGTTCTGCGCTGCCACCATGCGGGCGAAAATTTCTGCCGCCCTGCCGTTATCCAGCACCTTCATCAGCTGCTGGCGCGCCTCTGTCTCATTAGCGGCCAGCTTGCCGGAAATCAGCATTTCGCTGCACAGCGCCAGCGTCACTTCCAGCAGGCGCGGGTTACGCTGTTCACCGGTCAGGAAGCGCACCGCTTCCCGCACTTCCAGCGCGTTACCGGCAGACGAAGCCAGCACCTGATTCATATCGGTGAGCAGCGCGGTGGTCTGGCAGCCGGCACCGTTAGCTACGCCAACAATCGACTGCGCCAGATCCTCTGACGCTTCATAGGTTGGCATAAATGCGCCCGAGCCCACTTTGACATCCATCACCAGCGCATCCAGCCCTTCCGCCAGTTTCTTCGCCAGAATCGAGGCGGTAATCAGCGGGATCGAGTCTACGGTGGCGGTAATGTCGCGCGTGGCGTAGAAGCGTTTGTCGGCCGGAGCCAGTGAGTTGGTCTGGCCGATAATCGCCACCCCGACCTGTTTGATGATCTCCCGGAAGCGGTCGTCGCTGGGGAAGATGTCGAAGCCTGGAATTGCTTCCAGCTTATCCAGCGTGCCGCCGGTATGGCCGAGGCCACGGCCGGAGATCATCGGAATATAACCACCGCATGCGGCCACCATTGGTCCGAGCATCAGCGACGTGACATCGCCAACGCCGCCGGTCGAATGCTTATCCACTACCGGCCCGTTCAGATTGAGCGATTTCCAGTTCAGCACGGTACCGGAATCACGCATCGCCATGGTCAGCGACACGCGCTCAGGCAGCGTCATGTCATGAAAATAGATGGTCATGGCCAGCGCGGCAATCTGGCCTTCAGAGACGCTGTTATCACGGACGCCGTTGATGAAGAAGCGGATTTCAGCGTCAGTCAGCGCGTGACCGTCACGTTTTTTGCGAATAATTTCTTGTGGCAGGAACAAGGTAGCCCCCTTGGCTCAGGGAAATGCGGTGTGACAGCGGCGATCGGTGACCGCCGCAGGATGAGTTTAATAACCGGCTTTGCTGGTCTCGCTCTGATGACCCAGAGTATTCAGCAGACTCGCCAGCAGGCTTGATGCGCCAAAGCGGAAGTGACGCGCATCGGCCCACTCCGCACCCAGCGTATCTTCCGCCAGTTGCAGATAGATGGCGGCATCTTCAGCGGTGCGTACGCCACCCGCCGGTTTGAAACCGACCTGCTGGCTGACGCCTTTATCACGGATGACGCTCATCATGATCTGCGCCACTTCAGGCGTGGCGTTGACCGGTACTTTACCGGTAGAGGTTTTGATGAAGTCAGCACCGGCATCGATAGCGATTTCAGACGCCTGACGGATCAGCGCTTCCTGCTTCAGTTCACCGGTTTCAATAATCACTTTCAGCAGTACGTTCGCCTCAGCACAGGCGGTCTTACAGGCTTTCACCAGATCAAAACCGACCTGACTGTTACCGGCGATCAGCGCGCGGTACGGGAACACCACATCCACTTCATCGGCACCGTAGGCGATAGCGGCGCGGGTTTCAGCCAGCGCAATCTCAATGTCGTCATTGCCGTGCGGGAAATTGGTTACCGTGGCGATACGGATCTCTGGCGTACCCTGCTCACGCAGCGTTTTACGCGCAATCGGAATAAAACGCGGATAGATGCAGATGGCTGCTGTGTTACCCGCCGGGGATTTCGCCTGATGACAAAGCGCGATCACTTTTTCGTCAGTGTCGTCGTCATTCAGGGTAGTTAAATCCATCAGTTTCAGGGCACGCAGGGCTTGCTGTTTGATATCGGTCATGAGGCTCTCCAAAGGATCGGGGTGCGATCCACCGGCTGGCCGGCGGAATGTTATAATAATAACACCGTCAGGCGGCCTGTTATGTGCCAGCAGTCACATCGGAATAAGAAAATGATGCAATTATGCCACGCTTACCGTGATCAGAATCGCATTTAACGCCGTTAACAGCCCATTATACGCCAGCCAGCCAAATGTTACTATTATCACATTTAGTCGCGCAGACCGGCATAGGTTAAAGCTTAGCGGGTTGATTAAGGATGGCGGGAAAAGCGGAATCGAGCTGAAACAGCTGCTGGCTGTTGCGCCACAGCGCCCCGGCAATGACTTCAGGTGGCTCGTCGCGCAGGGTGCAGAGCGTCTCCCACACCTGGCGCGCCCGTTCAGGCCGGTTGGGCTGGCCCTGGAAGCCTTTTAACGGCATATCCGGCGCATCCGTTTCCAGCAGCAACGAGGAGAGCGGCAGTTGCGCCAGCGTCTGCCGGGTTTTGCTGGCGCGCTCATAGGTGATGGTGCCGCCGACCCCAATCGCATAGCCGAGCTTAATAAACGCCTGCGCCTGTTGCAGACTACCCGCGAAGCCATGTACCACCCCGCGACGCGGCAGATCGTGGCGACGCAGATGCTGGGCCAGTTTGTCATGGGTACGACGCGAGTGCAGGATCACCGGCAGATCGTAGCGTTTCGCCAGCTTAAGCTGGGCATCAAGAAAGCGTTGTTGCTTATCAAACTGCGGATCGTCGCGGTAGAGATCCAGCCCGATCTCGCCGATCGCCACCAGCTTGCGCGGTCGCTGCTTAAGCTTCTCCTCCAGCCGATCGAGATGCGCTTCCTGATGCGCTTCTATGGCAATCGGATGCAGCCCGAGCGCGGCGTAGAGCGCAGCATGTCCGGCCGCCAGTTCGCACACCCGGCTGAAGCGGCTGGCATCGATCGCCGGGATGATGATCTTCTCGACGCCGGCCGCCGCAGCCCGCGCCAGGCTGGCGACGGTATCGTCCTCAAACGGCGGGAAATCAAAATGACAGTGGGTATCGATAAACCTCATGCCAGCGATCCTTTATCGTAATCCGCATCATTATCCGCCAGCGGCGGCGTAATAATCTCGCGGTTGTCCGGTGCATTGGCCACCGGTGCCGGCGGCGTGACGATACGCGGCGTCAGTGGCTCTGCGTCGCTTAACCACTGGCCCAGCGTGGCGAGAAAATAGCGGCCGCAGCGCCGTCCAAGATGGTAATCCTGGTTCAGCGACGAAATACGGCTGCCCAGCGCACTGCTGGCCAGCACATGTGGCGGAAAGATCTCAATAATCCGTAAGTCACCGGGCGGATTTTCAATAAACTGCTGAATTTCCCGGTAGCTTTTTTCATGATGATTGAGCACGTTAATCATCGGCTGAAAGGCACCGGTGCTTAGCCAGCGCTCCATCCGCTTAATCCATTTCGGCGTATAAAACATCTGAGAAGGCACGGTGCGGATCACCACAATGGTGTCTGCGCCACGGCGCGCCGCTTCCCGCACCGGAATCGCATCGCTGATGCCGCCATCCAGATAGCTAATCCCTTCGAGATTGACGCCCAGCCGGTAGAAGCCGGGAATGGCACTGGAGGCTTTAATCAGCTCCAGCCAGTTGTCTGCCGTGGGGGTGAAATAGCCTGGCGTATAGTCGTCGCTGCGGCAGGCGCACATGTAGAACTCAAGCCCGCGCGAGAACATTTTTTCAGCGCTGGTCATCGCCAGCGGAAATTCACTGCGGGTGGTTTCCACCAGCCAGTCGAGATCGATCAGATTACCGCCGCGAACAAAACGCAGCGGATCAAAAAAGAGTTTATTGGTGGTGTAACGGGTGATCACGCGGCGGGCATAGCCTGGCTGGCCGCAGACAAACGCAGAAAGGTTTTGCGCGCCAGCAGAGGTGCCGAGCAGCAGTTGAAACGGATTAAATCGGGCACGCTGAAATTCATCAAGCACACCGGCGGTAAAAATGCCGCGTTGACCGCCGCCTTCACAGACCAGCGCAATTTTATGCGATTTGAAAGGGGTCAGCGCAAGAGGTTCAATGGCGCCGAGCGTAACAGGAATGCGAATACCCACTGTGTGAACCTCAGATGGGGTTCCGACGGGCAGGCTGATGGATGTTAACGTCTATCCAGCAGCATTCCGGAGAACCAGTCATACAATCCTTTAGCCGGACAGCCCGCGCAGGGGGGCTGCCCATGTAGCCGTGTGAAAAAATCCCGCTTCTCACTGATCTGGCTACAGATGACTGGTCTCCGCTTTATGCTTACTTGCTTTGCATTAAACTGCAGGACTCATCGGCTAAAGCTTTTTACGGCCGGTAAACAGGCTGATGAGGAACAGAATAATACCAACAACGAAGACAACTTTAGCTGCCCATGCTGCTGTACCTGCTAAACCACCAAAACCTAACGCTGCAGCAATCAGTGCGATCACCAGAAAAATAATGCCCCAACGAAACATAAGCCTCTCCTTACCCTATTGAAAATCGAACTGCTTATTTCATCCCCGGATGGGTATCTTTTATCCGTGCGGCCGGCAGTGACGCGACCGCACGGTTACCATTAAGAT
Organism: Pantoea sp. PGP6; assembly: GCF_053474785.1. Classification (NCBI taxonomy): domain Bacteria; kingdom Pseudomonadati; phylum Pseudomonadota; class Gammaproteobacteria; order Enterobacterales; family Erwiniaceae; genus Pantoea; species Pantoea sp. PGP6. The sequence goes on along the minus strand of NZ_JBQBMA010000001.1, from coordinate 725,299 downwards.
TTAACCGTCAGGTCATTCTTAACGCTTTTCACGCCTTCAATGGCTTTAGCGATGCTTTCAGCACGGTCTGACTGTGCCTGATTTGCAACCTGCCCTGAAAGCTGAACAACGCCGTCGGTGGTTTCAACTTTTACGTTGCGCGACGGAACAATATCATCCGCTAATAGCTTAGCTTTAATTTCGCTGGTCGTAGCGGCATCGCCCGCATAACCTTTCATCGATTGGGATTTGCTGTCTTTAACGTGTAGTTTGTCGCTGACGGATTTAACACCTTCGATTTTCTGCACCACGGCCACAGCTTTTTCGGCCTGATCCTGGGAAGTGACGAAACCGCTTAAGGTCACCACGCCCTGATGAGTTTTTACCGAGATATCCGTACTTTTAATCGCGTCATCATCAACCAGTGCCGCTTTGGCTTTGGCGGTGATGCCGCTGTCATCCATATAACCATCGACTTTTTTCATAGAACTATCGATTTTCGCACCCGTGCTGTCTGCCGTCTGCGACGCTTTCTGGGAAAGCGACTCGTCGGCCAGCGCGCTGCCGCTGATCAGTGCTGAGCCAATCATTGCAGCCATCAGGGTTTTGGCAATCTTAGTCTTGTTCATCGATATATTCCTTCTATCAGTTAACTCGCCCAAAACTGTGGGCGCAACAGCAGCAAACGGCGCCGCTGGGTTACAGGACGTAAGGACAAGAGAAGTCTCTTCCGCCGTCCGATAGAATAATCATAGACGGCATTTCGCGATTTGCCTGGCTAACTGGTTGATCACACGTCAAAACGAGAGGAAAAGCCGTTTTTTAGGAGGAGTCTGTAGCGGGGAAAACAGGGCCATTTCCTGCTGGAATGGCCCGGATAGCGTGCGATCAGTGCTCGCGGGTTTTACGGAATCTGACGTCAGGATAACGTTCCTGGGTAATATTCAGGTTCACCATGGTCGGCGCGATATAAGTCAAATTATCGCCGCCATCCAGCGCGAGGTTAACCTCGTTTTTACGCTGGAAGTCTTCGAATTTTTTCGCATCGTCGCACTCAACCCAACGCGCGGTAGAGACGTTGATCGCTTCATAGATCGCTTCGACGTTATATTCGCTCTTCAGACGCGCCACCACCACATCGAACTGCAGTACCCCGACGGCACCCACGATCAGATCGTTGTTGTGTACCGGACGGAACACCTGCACTGCACCCTCTTCCGACAGCTGAACCAGCCCTTTCAGCAGCTGTTTCTGCTTCAGCGGATCGCGCAGGCGAATACGACGGAACAGCTCCGGCGCGAAGTTCGGAATACCGGTGAACTTCATATTTTCACCCTGAGTGAAGGTATCGCCGATCTGAATGGTGCCGTGGTTATGCAGGCCGATGATGTCGCCAGGATAGGCTTCTTCAACGTGAGAGCGGTCGCCGGCCATAAAGGTCAGCGCATCGGAAATCACCACATCTTTGCCGGTGCGGACCTGACGCAGCTTCATTCCTTTTTCATATTTACCCGACACCACACGCATAAAGGCCACGCGGTCGCGGTGTTTCGGGTCCATATTGGCCTGAATCTTGAACACAAAGCCGGTAAATTTCTCTTCGCTGGCTTCGACGGTACGGGTATCGGTTTTACGCGGCATCGGACGCGGCGCCCATGACACCAGGCCATCCAGCATATGATCCACGCCGAAGTTACCCAGTGCAGTACCGAAGAATACCGGCGACAGCTCACCGTTGAGGAACGCTTCCTGCTCGAACTCGTGTGATGCGCCCTGCACCAGCTCCAGCTCTTCACGCAGCTGCGCCGCCAGATCTTCACCCACCGCGGTATCGAGATCCGGGTTGTTCAGCCCCTTAACGATACGCACTTCCTGAATGGTGTGGCCTTTACCGGTCTGGTAGAGATAGGTTTCATCGTTATAAAGGTGGTAAACCCCTTTAAACAATTTGCCGCAGCCGATGGGCCAGGTAATCGGCGCACAGGCGATTTTGAGTTCGCTTTCGACCTCATCCAGCAGCTCCATCGGATCGCGGATATCACGGTCTAGTTTGTTCATAAAGGTCAGGATCGGCGTATCGCGCAGACGGGTTACTTCCATCAGCTTACGGGTACGATCCTCAACGCCTTTGGCGGCGTCGATCACCATCAGACAGCAGTCAACCGCCGTCAGGGTGCGGTAGGTATCTTCCGAGAAATCTTCGTGGCCCGGGGTATCCAGCAGGTTGACCAGGCTTTCACGGTAAGGGAACTGCATCACCGAGGTGGTGATGGAGATACCACGTTGTTTCTCCATTTCCATCCAGTCGGATTTGGCGTGCTGATTCGAGCCACGGCCTTTTACCGTACCGGCGGTCTGGATAGCCTGTCCGAACAGCAGGACTTTTTCGGTAATGGTGGTTTTACCGGCATCCGGGTGCGAAATGATCGCGAAGGTGCGGCGGCGTGCCACCTCTTCTAAAAAGGGATTAGACATGAGTGAATTCTTCTCAATGGAGCAGCGCTCTCTGTCTGGCGCTGCTGATAAATCACGGTGGCCGGCAGAACCTTACCGGCGGGTAAACGGTGCCGAAGGCGACATTACGTCGTCGGCGGGTCAGCGCGAAGTTACATTGGCGTGAATTCCGGTTACCTGGTCAGCTTTAAGGCGGCATAGCATACAATATTTTGCGCGCGCGGCCTACAGGGGAAGGCGGGGGATTTGGTCAGTGGCTCAGGTCGCTGAACCCGACAAACGGCCGGGACAGGCCAGCGCCCGTCCCGACATCATCAGCCCAGTACCTTGCGGACGCAGGCTTTAAAGATCTGCACGCCAATTTCCAGCGAATCGAGATCGAAGCGCATATCGGGATGATGCAGACCTGGCGTCAGGTTGGTGCCCAATCCCCAGAAGCCCGCCTTCACGCCGGGGCGTTTTACCGGGTAGTAGAAAAAGTCCTCGCTGCCTGGGGTGGTTTTAGTCGGCAGCAGCCCCTCTTCTCCCAGCACCTCGACAATCGCTGCGCGGATCACCGCCGTCGCCTCATCATCGATCTCTGCCGCAGGCATCTCTTTCAATACCCTGACCTGCGCCGTGGCCCCCAGCGCCGCCACGCTGTTAACGATGGCGCGCGTGACCTGCTCTTTCAGCAGCTCCATCGGAGCATTTTCCTGCGAGCGCAGATCCCACACCACCCGCGCTTCGTCCGGCACCGAGTTGGTCACGCCCGCGTCACACAGGAAACGCGTCGCTTTAACGCTCCAGTTAAGGCCCGGCGAAAGGTGCAGTGCGTTGACCGCATTCACCGCCTGCACTGCCGCATCCAGCGCGTTGACACCGAGATGCGGGCGCGCCGCGTGAGCCGGCTGACCTTTAATGGTCGCTTCCAGCGTACTGCAGGCCGAGTAGAGTACCGCAGGCACCGCCTGCCCGACCACGCACTCCTCCAGCGGCCGCAGGTGAAAACCCAGAATCATCTCCACGTCATCCAGCGCGCCGCCTTCTACCATCGCCAGCGCGCCCGCGCCCAGCTCCTCCGCCGGCTGGAACAGAATTTTCAGCCGGCCGCGCTTCACAGCGCCCTCTTTCAGCAGCGCCGTCGCCGCCGTCAGCACCACCGAGGAGTGACCGTCATGGCCGCAGGTGTGACGCGCGCAGGGCACGCCATCGATGATGTGCCCCAGCGCATCCATATCGGCGCGCAGCGCCAGCACCGGGCCGGGCACTCCGCTGTCGATCTCCGCCACAATGCCGGTGGTGTTATTAATGTTGCGTGTCACCTTCAGACCCGCCTGCTCCAGATGCCCGGCGATGTAAGCGGAGGTTTTTACCTCCTGGAATCCCAGTTCCGGGATCTCATGCAGAAAATGGTAATGCTCTAATACCTCAGACACGGCTTCACTCCTGAATAAACAGACGCATAACAAACATCGCGATCAGCGCATTGATGATGCTCACCAGCATCAGCAGCGGCCAGTATTTTTTTGGCACATCGGCCACGCCCAGCAGCCGTCCCATATATTGCAGTTGTGATCCCATCAGAAAGATCGCCGGCGCCAGTACGGTCACATCGGCGCCGGTCAGCAGCCCTTTGGTCAGCAGGCTGACCGCCACACCGGTCCCGGCAGACGAGGAGAGCCAGGCAGTCAGCAGCACGGTAATTGCTTCGCCCGGCAAGCCGAATACGCCCATCACCGGTGCAAACAGCTGGCCGAGAAACTGCATAATACCGAGCAGATTGAGCACTTCCGCCAGCACATACGCCATCACCACATTGGGCATCAGATTATGAATGGCAATATGAAAGCCTTTACGCGCGCCGGTGACAAACACATCAAACGGGTTATTACTGACGCTGACGACTTTATTGGTTTCCATCGCTGAAATCCTTTTTATAAACACTGTTTAACACGAAGCGGGTAATCGCCGCACCGACAAATTTCAGCACCAACATTAAAATCAGCGGGATGATGATTGGCAGCGTCATTGAGGCAAACAGCGCCGAACCGATAGCAAAATAGTTGTTGATTAAACCGGCGCCGGAATATTGCCAGGCGCTCATTACCACCACCTCTTTTTTACCGATCTGCCTCTGGTCATACATCTCTTTGGTTAACGCCGCACCCGCATCGGTACTTTGCAGGTCGGTAATTAATGCCAGCCCGCAGCGTCCCGGCAGACCCATTAAGGGTTTCAGTAACGGCGTCAGCAGCCGGTGCGCCGCGCGTATCGCCCCGTAGTGGGTGAAGATTTCCAGTACGCCGAGCGCCAGCATCACGGTCGGCGTAAGGGATAACGCAAACAGGAAGCCTGCTTTGGCGCTGAGTCCGCCAGCCCCCAGAAAGGTGTTGCTGGCAGGATCTTTCATGGTGCCAAAACTGCCGCCTAGCGTGGTGAAGTCAAATGCCCCCAGCCATTTCAGCCCATCAACCTGATAAAACAGCCCGGAGAAAAACAGAATGGCAAAAATTAACGCCACATAGCTGCCTTTTCCGGCACTGACCTTTTCCGCCTTAACCACACTCTGTTCCGACATTATTTTCTCCCGATAAGGCTGACCCGCCGGCGGTTTCGCGGCGCGGTAAGTTTCAATATATGGAACTAAGTTCTAAGCAGGATTTATGCCAGAGCGGCCAGCAGACTGATTATTTATCGCCATCGCCAGCCTGACGGAGCAATATTCGGTGCGCACGGGCTGAAATTAATTAGCAGGTGAGGGATAACCAGCAAAATAATATTTGCCGGCTGAAATCAGATTGCTGGAATTTAAATCAACGGAAAACAGCCTGCACCAGCATGATTCAGTCAGACCGTCCTGTTTCGCACTATAATGGTGCCAGTGGGTGAAGCCATAAGGTTGATGAAAAATGAGAATCCGTCGCATTCAATTTGTGAAATAATTCTATTTAAATCAACCAGATAAATTAGCCTGTTTTGCCGAAAAGGCTTCACATTGCTAACATGTTTGATGCATAATTCATCGCCTCTCACCTGTTTATTTAACATATTCTTATAAGGACTCGGCCATGCTGACTGCTGAAATGACTGGGCGTCTGAACGACCAGCTGAACCTGGAATTTTTCTCCGCTAATCTTTATCTGCAAATGAGTGCCTGGTGCAGCGACAAAGGATTTGAAGGCGCCGCCTCATTCCTGAAAATGCACTCACGTGAAGAGATGGAACACATGCAGCGCCTGTTCGATTATCTGAGCGACACTGGCGCGATGCCGGTGCTGGGCACCATTGCCGCGCCGCCGGTCTCTTTCACCTCACTGAATGAAATCCTGCAGCAGGCGCTGGAGCACGAGCAGCTGATCACCACCAAAATCAACGAGCTGGTGCATGCGGCGATGACCTCACAGGACTACCCGACCTTCAATTTCCTGCAGTGGTACGTGGCTGAGCAGCACGAAGAAGAGAAGCTGTTCAAAACCGTGCTGGATAAACTGGCAATGGTGAGCAACAGCGGTAACGGTCTGTTCCTGGTCGATAAAGATCTTGGCCGGATGAGCACCGAAAACCACTCCGCGTAATACTATCGGCCCGGTAAATGGGCCGACCTTTTTCTGCTGCGCCGGTGTTTCCACCGGCTGCGCTGTTTAGTCCAGCCGGTAAACGTCTGCTGGCTCGCCGTTAACCCACAGCGGCCGGGTTTCACCCGCGGGCAGTCGCAGGCTGATTTCACGCCATGCTGGCTGGTAATCACCGCGTTTTTCAATCGTCAAATCGATCCGCGTGGCGCTGCTGCTCAGCGTCCAGTTCAGCCACAGCGCATTTCCCTGTTGCCAGCCATAACTCTCACCGTCATCGTCGAACACCTCTCCGTGCGATACCGCATCAGCGGGCGCCGGCCATAACTGCCACTGACGGACCGTATCCCGCTGCGCATCGGTGGTGCTTTCACACTCGCCCAGCGGAATCACCGCCCCGGCACGAACCAGCAACGGCAGCCGATCGAGCGGCGCATCCAGCGTGATCTGCTGACCACCGACAAACCACTGGCCGCTGTGCCAGTCATACCAGCCCTGGCCGTTATGCGGCAGATAAACTTCACGCTGCCGCGCGCCCTGCTCAACCACGCTGGCGACCAGCAGATCGCGTCCCAGCATAAAGTCATCATTCTCCTGCCAGCTGCGCGGGTCCTGTTCATGATCGAGAAAGGTCGGACGCAGCATCGGCTCATCCTGCTCACTGGCCTGCCACGCCAGGGTATAGAGATACGGCATCAGGCGATAGCGCAGCCGGATCGCCTCGCGGATCATCGGCGTCACCTCCGGATACATCCAGGGTTCGTTGACCGTGTGATCGTCATTCCAGGAGTGAATGGTAAAGCGCGGATGCATCACGCCGTTCTGTACCCAACGCACAAACAGCTCGGCATCGGGCTTGTCGCCAGAAAAACCGCCGACGTCATGGCCGACGTTGTACAGTCCGGAGAGGCTCATTCCCAGCCCCATGCGGATGTTGTAGCGCAGGGTTTGCCAGCTGGTCCGGTTGTCGCCGCTCCAGGTTTGCACATAGCGCTGCATCCCGGCACAGCCGGATCGCGATATCAGGTAGGGCCGTTTGTCGGGCGCAAACTGCTGCTGCGCTTCCATTGAGGCACGCATCATCAGCAACGGCATCACCGGCCGAATATGCTTGATGGCGATCGGCTGACCGAAGCCGTGGCAGCGTGCTTCACCATCCCACACCTCATACTCATTGTTGTCGTTCCAGGTGGCATCAATGCCCTTTTCCAGCAGCTGACGGGTGACATTCTCCTGCCACCAGCGCACCGCCTGCGGATGGGTAAAGTCGAGGTGCGACCCTTCATCGTCCCAGAACACCGAACGCTCGGGACGGTCCTGTTCGGAATCACGAATAAACAGCCCCTGCGCGGCCACTTCCTGATAGCGCGGATGATCCTGCAACAGACAGGGTTTGATATTGGCCGCCAGCTTCATGCCGGCACGATGAAACGCCTCGCTCAGCGCATTGGGGTCAGGGACTTTGTCGTAGTTCCAGTTGAAGACGTAACGTTTATTGTTAATCGAGGTATAGCCCGACGACAGCTGGAACGAGTCGCAGGGAATTTCATGCTCACGGCACAGGCGAATAAACGATTGCAGCTGCTGTTGCGCGTCGGGCGCATCGGTGTAGTGCATGGTCGAACCGCTGTAGCCGAGGCTCCATTTCGGCTGAAACAGCGTGCGGCCAGTCAGTCGCACAAAGGCTTTAGTGACCTCCAGCAGCGTCGGCCCCAGCATCATGTAGTAATCAAGATCGCCAGCCTCGGCGCGATAACGGCGATAAGGCAGATGGTAGTTATCCAGTTCGTTACCGAGGTCGAGCCAGCTGCTGCTGAGATTGTCATAAAACAGGCCGAAACTGACGCCGTCGCGCTGCGTCAGGGTAAACGGGATATGTTTGTAGAGCGGATCGGTGCTGGCGGCGTTGTAGCCCATCGCATCCAGATTACGCATCTCGAAGCGACGGTTGGCGCGATTCAGATCGCCGCTCTTTTCACCCAGGCCATAAACCCGATCCTGCGGCTGACGGCGCTGATAGTGTTCGACGCCGTCGCCGTGGACGTTCAGCAAATAGGCACCGGTATGACGGTCAGCCGCCAGCGGTTGCCAGTTTGTACCATCGAACTGCTCCCAGCTCAGGCAGAGCGGCTGATGTACCGTGACCCGCAGCCGTCCGGTGCCGATCTGTACCTGCTGCGCATCATGCACCAGCGTAAAGTCGGGCAGCGCAAAACCGTCCAGCGCTTCACGATCGCGGCCCTGCCACGGCACATCCTGACCGGGCGCAATGCTCCAGGTGCGGTTCAGCGCCAGCTGGCCGTCGCGCTTCAGCAGCACCCGCATCAGTCCCTCTTCGAGCACATAGATGCGCAGAAAATGACGATCCTCCACCTTCAGCTCAACGAAATGCGCAGCCTGCTGATGCAATGTCCAGTTCTTCAGGGTTTTCATCGGGATATCCTTAATGGTTTACCGGGCGCTGGCGGCGTTCGGCGATCAACATCACCAGGAAAACCGCGCCAATCAGGTCAAAAAAGCCCATCGCCACAAACAGCGGATTGAAGCCGATGGTATCGGCGGTGACACCGATAATCAGCGAGAAAATAAAGCTGGCGATCCACGCGCAGGAGCCGCGCATACCGTTAACCGTCGCCATCTGGCGGCGATCAAAGCGCTCCACCACCAGCGCGCTCAGCATGCAGGAGATCACCTGGTGACCGAAGCCGCCGACTGAAATCAGCGCAATCGCCAGCCAGGGATCGTCAACCAGCGTCATCAGCGCCAGCGAGACCATCAGCAGCGCGCCGGTGACGGAACTGGCGACGATTGAATTGACCCGGGTCAGGCCGAACCAGCGCACATAAAGTTTGGTCAGATAGCCGCTGGCGACGCTGCCGAGATCGGCGGCGAGGAACGGCAGCCAGGCGAACATCACAATCTGTTTCAGATCCATGCCGCGTTCGTTCGCCAGATAGAGCGGCACCCAGAAACTCAGCACCGCCCAGGCCGGTTCCGCCAGGAAGGCCGGAATGGCGATACCGTAAAATTTCTTCTCTTTGCCGATCACTTTTAACGCGGTAAAGAACGGCAGCTTCTCACCCACCGCTTCGTTATCCTGATTAATAAAGGCGCGCTCTTCATCGGAAAGACGCGGATGGCGGTCGGGTGCGTGATAGCCCCACCACCACAGCCCGACCCACAGCAGACCCAGCCCGCCGGTCAGCAGAAACGCGCCCTGCCAGCCAAAAGAGATGTGGGCAAGGTAGATGATCGGCGGGGCCAGCATCGCGCCGACCGAGAAGCCAACACCTGCCCAGCCGGCGGCCACCGGACGTTCTTGTTTCGGGAACCAGTCACCAATCGCTTTGGCATTGGCCGGTGTCGCGGCCGCTTCTGACGCGCCCATCACGAAACGCAACAGCGCCAGATGCAGCCAGCTGCCGGCACCCGCATGCAGCAGACAGGTCACCGACCAGATCAGCGCACAAATCAGGAACCCCATCTTCAGGCCAATCACATCGATCAGCCAGCCGCAGACCGGCTGGAACAGGGTGTAGGCCAGCTGGAATCCCGCCACTACCCACGAATACTGTTCGGTACTCATGTTGAGGCTGTTTTTTAACTCCGGTGCCAGGATACCGAGCGAGTTGCGGGTGATGTAGTTAACCGTCACCCCCAGCAGAAACATCCCCAGCATCCACCAGCGTAAATTTTTAATCACGCGCACCGTGCGCGAGGCGCTGATCGGCTTGGTTGTTGAATCGAGGCTCATAGTGCCACTCCTGATATGCATTGATGACTCACACCGCCGGCAGGCGTACCGCGTGTCTGTGCAACGACGTTAGAAAAGTGTGAAACGTGGGTACAGCCTCTTTTTTGCAACTCTTTTCATGGCAGGCTAACGCCAGCGCAAAAAGTGTGGTCAATCGCTTATCTGACGCGATTCAGCACGCTATGAAAAATTTTTCATCAGCAGATTTGAAGGCGATCACAGAATGAAACAAAGGCTGAAAGTGAGTGAAATTGCGGCGTTAAGTGGCGTCTCGATCAGCACCGTATCGCGGGTGCTGGCGGGCAAAGCGAATACCCGCCCCGCCACCCGTGACAAGGTGCTGGCCATTGCTCAGCAGCAGGGCGTGCTGGACAACCTGCACAGTGGTCGCCTGCTGCTGAATAATCTGATGGTGTTTGCGCCGCCACGCGCGTTTGACGTGCGCAGCGACATTTTCTACTACAAGGTGATTCAGGGCATCAGTCAGGCGGTGGAACCGCATGAGGTCAGGCTGCGCTACTGCGCGCTGGAGGAGATTGAGAGTGATGCGGCGCTGTTTATCGATAAGATGCAGCAGACCGAGGCCGCACTGCTGATCGGCATTGATGATGAGCATATCCACCAGCTGGCGGCAGAGATGAACAAGCCCTGCGTGCTGATTAACGCCCGGGATCGCCGGATGCGTTTACCTTCGGTCTCGCCGCATCATCAGCTGATTGGTGAATTTTCGGCACGCTACCTGTTTGAGCAGGGACACCGGCAGATTCTGTCGCTGCACTGCCTGCGCCGTTACACCATGGAGCAGCGGTTGCAGGGCGTGCGCGACGCCTGGCACGCAATGAATCTGCGTTTTGACAGCCGTCAGCATCTGCTGACCCTCAACAGCTTCAGCAGCAATGAAGCGGCGGAACGGCTGAGTGAATATCTGCGCCACTGCCCTGAAGCGCTGCGCCCGACGGCGATTCTGGCCAGCGGTGACTACATCGCGGCCGGTGCGGTCAGCGCGCTGGAGCAGGCCGGACTGCGGGTGCCGCAGGATATTTCGGTGATGAGCATGGATGGCTTTAATCTGGCCGCCATCCACGATATTCCGCTGACCTCAGTCCAGGTGCCGCGTGATGAACTGGGCGCGGCGGCCGTCAGAATGCTGCAGGAACTGCGGCTGCATCCGGGCGCACCGCCCGGCACGCTGCTGCTGAATGGCAAACTGGTGGTGCGCGATTCGGTGCGCCGCATCCGCGATAATCTTAGCCATGCGCCGGTCCAGCAGCATGGCCTGTATGATTAATCCAGCGTTTTCAGCCGCAGCTCCGAGGGCTGCGGACGTCCGAACAGGAAGCCCTGGAACAGCGTACAGCCCTCATCACGCAGCTTAGCGAACTGTTCGTTGCTCTCCACGCCTTCTGCAGTGATCTGAATGTCCAGGCTGCGGCTCATGCCGGTAATCGCCCGGATAATCGCCAGCGCCTCGCGGCTGTCACCCATATCATTAATGAACGACTTATCAATTTTAATCTTATCGAACGGGAAGGATCGCAGATAACTCAGGGAAGAGTAGCCGGTGCCGAAATCATCCAGCGCAATCTGAACCCCCAGCGCTTTGAGGTTTTGCAGGGTACGGATATTGCCGAGCGAGTCATCCAGCAATACCGACTCGGTGATCTCCACTTCCAGCCGGGCCGGGTCGAGCCCCGATTCCGTCAGCGCGCCTTCCACCACGGAGACCAGCGAGCTGTTTTTGAACTGCAGCGGTGACAGGTTAACCGACACCGACTGCACCCCTTCCCAGCTTGATGCTTCACGGCAGGCTTCATACAAGGCGAAAGCCCCCAGCATGTGGATCAGCCCGGTCTCTTCCGCGATCGGTATAAAGTCGTTCGGCATGATCAGCCCGCGGATCGGATGATGCCAGCGCATCAGCGCTTCATAGCCAATGATGGTTTTGTTGTCGCCGTTGGTGATCGGCTGATAGTAGAGCTTGAGGTGCCCACCGCTGATCGCATCGCGCAAATCATTCTCAATCACGCGCCGGCTGCGCGCCACGTCATCCATCGCCAGGGTGAAATGCTCGAAGCGATTACGGCCATTGCGTTTGGCTTCATACAGCGCCATATCGGCGCAGCGCAGCAGCTGTTCCGGCGTATTGGTGATGGTGGTGCTGAGCGCGATGCCGACGCTCAGTCCGACCGACAGGTTATGACCTTCAATATTAACCGGCGGCCGAATCGCCTCGATCAGGCGCTGCGCCACGATGCTGGCTTCCTCGCTGCTGGTCACTGAAGGCAGCACAATGGCAAACTCATCGCCGCCAATGCGCGCCAGCGTATCCTGATCGCGCAGGGTACTGCGCAGACGTTTTGCCACCGAGCGTAACAGCTCATCGCCAATCTGGTGGCCCAGCGCGTCATTGACGTTCTTGAAGTTATCCAGATCGAGGCAGAGTGCCGCCGTCTGACGCTCAGTCTGGCTGGCGGTGCGCAACGCCTCGCTCAGACGCTGGCGAAACAGGATGCGGTTGGGCAGGCTGGTAAGATTATCATGGTGCGCCATATGGTGAATGCGGGCGTCGGCGGCACGCTGATCGGTGACATCTTCAACAATCAGCATCAGGTAATTACGTCGCGCATCCTGGCCATTGATCGCGGTCGCGCGGGTATGCAGAATGCGTTCGCCGCTGGCGGTCATCAGCAGTTGCTCACGCTCATGGATGCCTTCACTGCGCAGCGCCACATCGGCAAGGTTGTTGAAATAGTCGCTCAGCTCGGGCGACATACACTCGTGTGGCCGTTTGTTGACGATCAGCGATTTCGACAGGCCAAACAGCTGCTGCGAACGATCGTTGACCAGCAGGATCTCGCGGGTGATCGCATCTTCGACGATCACGCAGGAGGGAATATTGGCGATGATGTTGTCGAGGAACTTCGACAACGCGGTTTTCTGCGCACTCTGCGCCTCAGCCAGATCGCGGGCGCGCAGCACCTGCTGCTCCTGTTCACGTCGTTCGGTGCGATCGCGGGTGATTTTAGCAAAGCCCACCAGCTTGCCGTCATCATCGTGGATCGCGTCGATCACCACGTGCGCCCAGAACGCGCTGCCATCTTTGCGGTAACGCCAGCCCTCATCTTCAAAGCGACCGGTCTTCAGTGCAATACCGAGGTTGGCTTCCGGCGTGCGGTTCAGCCGTTCCTGCGCGCTGTAGAACAGGGAGAAATGCTGGCCGACGATCTCGTCCGCCTTGTAGCCTTTGGCGCGCTGGGCACCGGCATTCCAGTTCACCACCCGCCCCTCAATATCCAGCATATAGATAGCGTAATCGGTTACGCCTTCGACCAGCAGGCGGAAACGCTGCTCCTGGTCACGCTGCAGGTTACGGATGCGCTGCTGCTCGCTGCAGTCGCGGGTGATTTTGGCGTAGCCGATCAGTTTGCCCTGATCGTCGCGGATCGCATCGATCACCACGTGCGCCCAGAACGCGCTGCCATCTTTGCGATAGCGCCAGCCCTCATCTTCGAAACGGCCGGTGCGATAAGCGGTTTGCAGGTTCTGAGCCGGCAGATGATTGAGCCGATCCTGCGCGCTGTAGAAGCGCGAGAAGTGCTGGCCGACAATCTCTTCGGCAACGTAGCCTTTGGCGCGCTGGGCACCGGCATTCCAGTTCACTACGTTGCCGTCGTGATCGAGCATATAGATAGCGTAATCGGTGACGCCTTCGACCAGCAGGCGAAAGCGCGCCTCCTGCTCACGTTCTTTGCGCTGATGCTCCTGCTGCCGGGTACAGTCGCGGATGATTTGGGCGTATCCCACCAGCTGACCGGCATCGCTGCGCATCGGATTGATCACTTCATGCGCCCAGAACGCGCTGCCATCTTTGCGATAGCGCCAGCCTTCGGTTTCATACTGTCCGGCGGTGGCGGCGAGATCCAGTCCGCGCTGCGGCAGGCCCCGGCGACGATCCTCTTCGCTGTAAAGCAGGATGACGCTGCGGCCGATAATTTCGTCTGCCGTATAGCCCAGAGTGCGCTGGCCTCCGGGGTTCCAGCTGGCGACGGTGCCGTCCGGTTTTAGCATAGTGATGGCGTAATCCATCACGCTTTGTACCAGCATGCGATAGATGACATCAGCGTTATTATCCATTGTTTTTAGCCTGCTGCTGTGTAGCCGGATAGTGGCTTAGGAATGTTCTTAATAATGTGCGCAGACTACAGCCGAAATGGGCCGGGATCACAAGCGCAATAAGAAGAATCACCAAACTTAGTAGGAGGTTTATCGGCAGCAGCGGGTAAATATTCAATCGTGCCGCCGCGTCAGCCAGAGGAGAGACGCGGCAATGGCGATGCGTCAGGCGACGCTTTCCCAGCGCGAGCAGAGCGGATAATGAGGCTGCCAGCAGAGCGTTGCCTGACTTTGTCTTATCAGCTGCTGACACTGTTCCGGCGCGACGAACGCCGCGATCACTTGCCGGGCGGCCGTCTGTCTGATCAGCGTCAGCTGGTCGTCGAGCGGTGGATGGACGTTCCACGGCAACCAGCGTGCCGTACCGGTTTGCAGCATCTCAAAGGCACGGGTTCCGGCGGAGACGTGGCTGCTGAAGATCAGGCGAAACCCGGCTTGCTGGCTGAGCTGCGCCGCCAGGCCACTGTCGGCGACCGCATCCGCCGCGACGATTACCGCGTCCGGTCGCCAGCAGTCCGGGGTGGCGACGCGCAGCAATCTGGCCAGTGCCAGCGTGGCGGCAACCGGCAGGCTGTTGAGCGCCAGCAGCTGCGCCACCTCTTCCCGCACCTGCGGGCACATCACCACCGGCAGCCCGCGCGCGCTGAGCTGCAACGCCATCTCCGGTCCGCGTCCGTGCAGCGGCGCCGTGACCACCGCGCCCGAGCGTGCTGCCAGCGCCAGCGCGTCGACCTGCTGCGCCAGCCGTTGGGTGCGGTCGCCATAGGAGCCATCGGTGATCAGCAGCCGGGCGCGCGGCGGGCAATCAAACGGCAACAGCAGCGATTCGCGGCTCCAGTCGCCCATATAGGTGATGCCACCTGCTATCGGCAGATGAAACCAGATCGATCCCGGCGAATGCCCGCTGCGTCCGGTAAACAAATTCAGCGGCCCCAGCGCGCACTGGCCACGCAGCGGCAGGATGCGTCGCGCCTCAGGCGGTACGCCGCACTCGCCCAGCTGCTGCCAGGTGATGTCACTGGCATAGACCGGCGGTGAACCAATCCCGGCCCAGCTATCCAGCGCGGCCGCATGATCAACGTGGGAATGGGTCAGGCAGAGCGCATCAACCTGGCCGATGGCGGCGACGTCGGGCCGGACGCCAGGCTCCGGCCCGGCGCCCAAATCCCACAGCAGCCGGTAGCCCTCGACCTCCAGCAGGAAAGCGGCCGGCAGTTTACCGCCGACGCCGCTGATTACCGTCAGGCTTGCCATGGCAGCACCCCCTGCGGCAGACGGCGCGTCAGCCGGCTGGCCAGCAACATTAAGCCCAGCACCACGCCAATCATCAGGCAGCCAACCGCCGCCGCCAGCGGTGCCGATCCGCCTTCATCAAGGAAGATAATGGTCGGGCCAAGCGTCTGGGTTTGCGCAGTCACCAGCAGCACCGAAACCTGTATTTCATTCAGCGCAGTGAGGAACACCAGCAGCGCACCAGCCAGCACCGAGGGTGCCGCCAGCGGCAACAGAATATCAGTCATCCGCCGCATCAGCCCCGCCCCGCACAGGCGCGCCGCCTCATCCAGTGAGGGTTCGATTTGCGCGAATCCGGCCAGCGTCGGCCTGAGCACCAGCGCCAGGAAATTAGCCAGATAGGCCGCGAGAATGATCCACACCGTGCCGTAGAGGGAAACCCCCAGCAGCGGCAGAGGCCGCAGGAAAAACAGCATCGCCGCCACGCCAGTGACAATGCCGGGCAGTGCATAGGTCAGCTCACTGGCGAACCCCAGCCCGCGCACCAGTCGGCTGCGACGCCAGCTGAGAAAGAACGCCAGAAACAGCGCCATAACGCTGAGCACTATCGCGCTGAGGCCGGTGAGCCACAGGCTGGTCACGAACGCCTGGCGGATCGCCGGATAGCCCCACAGCGCCTGCTGAAAATTCTCCAGCGTCAGGGTTTGCCAATTCAGCGCCTGACCAAAACCGCGGGTTAAGGCGGTGACCAGCAAGGCGCTGAGCGGCAGCAGCAGAGTGATCACCATCCACAGCCAGGCAAGGATTTCACCCGGCAGCCGGGCGCGCCGCAGCGGCTGGTGCCAGGGACGCGGCGAGCCACTGACCCGCACGTCACGCCGTCCGCCAAGCCAGTTGCTGATCAGCATGCCGGCAAGCGTAATCAGCGCAATCAGCATCGAATAGACCGCCGTATTGGGCAGCGCCCCCGGCCCGAGCGTATTGAGTTGCTGATAAACCAGCGTAATCAGCGTCGGCACCCGCGCCGGAATCCCCAGCATCGCCTGAATGCCGAAGTTACCAACGGCGGCGACAAACGCCAGCGCCGCCCCGGCGAAGATTGCGGGTCGTGCCAGCGGCAGGATCACCGTGAACAGAATTTGCCAGGGCGATGCACCGCTGATGCGCGCCGCCTCCACCAGCTCAGCGGGCAAACGGCGCAGCCCGGCACGCACCGTCAGAAACACCAGCGGCGCATTGTGCAGGCCCAGCAGCAGCACCATGCCAGTTGCCGAATAGAGCGGCTGTTCGCCAGCAGCCAGCCAGGTTCCCCCCAGCGCGCTGACCAGCGCGGCCAGCCAGCTTCCCGGTGCCAGCGCCTGTATCCAGGCCAGCGCGGTCACCTGCGGCGGGATCATCAGCGGCAGGATAAAGGCGAATACCCAGGCCGCTTTGGCGCGCAGATCGGTCAGCGCCACCAGCCACGCCGCCACCGTTCCCAGCAGCAGCGCCAGCAGGGTTGCGCTGATGCCGATCGCCAGCGTATTCAGCGTGGCGCTGAGCACGCGCTGGCTGACCAGCAATCTCAGCAGGCGATCGCTGTCCACCACGCCATCGGGTGCCAGCGCGGTGACGATCAGCCGGGCAAACGGCGCCACCGACAGCAGGCCGATCGCCAGCACCAGCAGTGCCAGTACCAGCGGTTCCGCCCGCCATCTGCCGCGCCTGGCGGCCAGGCTGCTACGCCATTCATTGCCCAGCACGCTCATCGTCAGCCACCAAACAGTTCGGTAAAGGTTTCGCGTACCGCAGCGTCATCGGCCACCGCTTTCGCCACGTCCGGCGTCAGCAGTTTGATCTGATCAATTGGCGCAAAACCTTCAGGAGCCGCCACGCGCGAATCGATCGGCCGGTTGCCCTGCTTCGCCACCAGCTGCTGACCCGCTTCCGACAGCATAAAGGTAACAAACGCTTTGGCGGCTGGCAGGTTATGCACTGACTTCATGATCGCCACCGGTTCGGTGACGTAGGAAACGCCCTCCTGCGGATAGACCAGATCGATCGGCGAGCCCTGTTTTCTGGCGCGGATAATATCGGCGTCGGTGATCACGCCATACTTATCCATGCCGCTGGCGACCGCCTTCAGCGCCGGTCCGTTGCCGCCCTGCGGCGCGATGCCGATGGCGGCCAGCTGCTGATAGAATTCCCAGCCAATGGACGGCGTATTGATGTCAGTGTGCAGCTTGTACAGCGCCGCGCCGGAGTAGAGCGGACTCGGCACCGCAATCTGGCCTTTGTTTTCCGCCACTGCCAGCGCTTTCCAGCTCGTGACCGGTTTGGCGCGCTGGGTGTTATAAGCGATTACCGTGGCGATAATCTTGGTGCCGAAGAAGGTTTTATCCGCATCGTAATAGGCGGGATTAAGCTGGCTGACCGGCGCATCCTGCCAGGCATAAAGCTGGCCCTCTTTCTTGAGCGCGCCAAGATTGATCGCGTCGGCCACCAGCAGCACATCAGGTTTGACCTGGCCGCTCATCATCTCGGTGTGCAACACGTTCATCAGCTGGGTGGTGCCGTTGCGGGTCCACTCCACCTCCACTGTCGGGTAAGCGGCCTTAAACGCGTCGATGGTCTGTTGCGCAATTTCAGGTGCCTGAGAGGTGTAGATCACCAGCTTGCCGCCGGACGCGTCCGCCGCCAGCGACAGAGAGGAGGCTGTGAGGCCCGATAACAACAACAGCGCGTGAAACGAGGTGCGAAAAGCCCTTTTCATGGTGTCTGAAACCCTTTATGCAGGAAGAATCCAGCCGTCATCGACGGCGACGCCGACGGTGTCATCCACCGCCAGTAATGCAGCATCGTTAAGCGTCAGCGACAGGCTGACATCCGGTTGATTGAGTGGGCGCAGATTGAGTTGATGATAGCCGCCGCGGAAGATAATCCGCTCGACGCGGGCGGCAAACTGACGTTCATCGCTATCCGCCAGGCGGAAACTGACGTTGTGGAAGCTGGCTTTGCCGTGCGGTAGCGGACGCTGCTGAGGCGAGCAGCGCAGCAATACCCGCAGCCCGCACAGCGTGGCGGTCGCCTTGCCTGGATCGAGCGGTTCAATATCGCTGACCGGCAGTACCCGTCCTTCATCAATAAAGGTGGCGACCATCTCGTTAGCCGGTTCGCGCCACAGGGTCTGCGGCGTGGCGAACTGCATCACTTTGCCGTGATCGAGCACCACGATGCGATCGGCTAAGGCCATCGCTTCGCGTTGATCGTGGGTGATATAGAGTAAGGTGGCGCCACTGTGACGATGGAAGCGGCGGAACTCCTCTTCCATGGTGGCGCGCAGGTGGACATCCAGATTGGCCAGCGGCTCATCCAGCAGCACCAGCGTAGGCCGCGCGACCAGGCAGCGGGCCAGTGCCACGCGCTGACGCTGGCCGCCAGAGAGATCGGCCGGCCGGCGAGCAGCGAAGCGCTCCAGCCCGACCAGCGTCAGCGCCTGAGTGGTGCGCAACTCGCGTTCGGCGCGTGCCACGCCGTTGACCTTCAGGCTGTAGGCGACGTTTTCCGCCACCGTCATGTGCGGCCATAAAGCATAGTTCTGAAACACCACGCCGAGATTGCGCGCTTCCGGTGGCAGATGCAGTCCGTCAGCCGCGACCCGCCGCTCACCGATGCTGATTTCACCGCTGTCGAGGGTTTCAAAACCCGCCAGCAGCCGCAGCAGCGTGGTTTTGCCACAGCCCGACGGTCCCAGAACGGCAACAAACTCGCCCTGGTGAATCTGTAACGAAATCGCGTCCAGTACCGGCTGCGCCCCGAATGCTTTGTGCAGTCCGGTTAACGAAATTGCCGCCATCTCATTCTGCCCCTGCCGTTAACGTTGTGGGCAAAACGCTACGACAGTTTGATGACAGCCCGGTGACAGCCTGGCTTCAGAGTGGCGACAGCCGATCGGGCGGCTACGCCCTGGCAGGCACTCGCCGCCGTTTCTGGCCTATTGCTGTGCGGTCAGCGCGGCAATCGGCTGCCAGATATCGGTCATGGCACCCTCTTTGCCGGTAAACGGATCCTGATGCGGCAGCGGAACGTTTTTGACCTGCGCCTGCGACGTTTTCAGCTTAGCGGGTTCGTCACGTAGCGTTTCCGGTGACATGCCCTGCGGATAAGCGCCGACGACCAGAAAATCTTCGCTGGCGCTGACCTGCCTGTGGCCGACGCCCGCCGGGATCAGTACCGCATCACCGGCGCGCAGCGTCACCATCCGGCCGCTGTCGCCGCCAAACAGCACTTCCGCCCAGCCCGCCGCCACACCCAGCAGTTCGTGGGTATTCGGGTGATAATGGGTATAGGGAAAGATCGGATAGCGCCAGGCTGGCGGCCAGCCGTGCTGTCCGAAGGTGGTTTCAAACCACGCAGCGATATCCTCTTCTTCATCCGGCGCCACGCGCGGCCAGATAATCAGGGGTAACGGGTTATTTGGCACGCCGCCCGACGGGCTGGCGAGCATCAGGTGCTGGGGATTGTCAGAAGCCCCGGCAGAGAAGGTGCCCGCGGCGAACGACATCAGCAACATCAGACTGGAGGATTGAACAGTCATACAGGTTCTCCGGTTTTTTTCTAAGTGTGGCAAAGCCCGGCCACAATGCAATGTGCGCCAGCCAGCACAATTAACATAATTAACTGATATTGCTAACTAAAGCCAAATGTGTCGTTAACAATGTTGCGACGCCATAGCGCAGCGGTTGAGGATGGTGGTTATCACTGCACGAAATTGTTGCAAAATGTCAGGCGGCGGGCGCAGTGATGAGGGCAACTGTTATATAAAAAGTGCACAAATCTGTTTCTGATATTCTTGACTGTTATCTGTTCTAATCGCTAACAGATGACAGTGAGGTAAAAAAATGGAAGCCATTAAACAAATCCTGATCGACGAGATCGCCACGCTCAACCGCGAAGAACGTCGCGACAATCGGCCGCGCTTTAGCCTCTCATTTCTGAAAAACCATCCCGGCCTGTGGGCGGTGATGTACCTGTGCTACGGTCTGTGCGTCGCGCTGATCTTCACGACTGAAATGCTCGGCTGGCCAGCCTTCTGGTTTGCCACCGCGTTCGTGCTGGTGATGAGCTTTTTAATGCTGCTGGATATCAACCCTAAATACCGTTTCGAAGATATTGATGCGCTCGATCTGCGCGTCTGCTACAACGGCGAATGGTATTACGTCCAGCCGGTTCCCGAGCAGGCGGTGTCACGTATCCTGTCGCTGCCGGAGACGCCAGAGCGGGTTAAAAGCGGTATCCAGCGCCTGCTGACGCAAAAAGGCGAAGTCGATTTTTATGATGTCTACTACCTGACCTGGGGACATCAGGAAGCGGCGCGCGTCTGACCCTGCGCCATCAGCTTACCCAGCGTTTCAATTGCCGCCTCGGCCCGCGTATCCCACGGCCAGGCGGTATTGAGTCGAAAGCAGTGACTGAACTGCTCCCCCGCCGAAAATAACTGCCCCGGTGCAATACTGATCCCCTGCGCCAGCGCCTGCTGATACAACTGCGTGGTGTTGATGTTGTCTGGCAGCGTTACCCACAGGAAATAGCCACCGCGCGCTTCGCTCAGCGTCGCCTGCGGCGGCAGCACTTTCAGCAATGCCTGACGCACCATCTGCTGGCGCTTCGCCAGAATCTGTCGCAGCCGTTTCAGGTGGGTGTCGTAACGTCGGGTGGCGAGAAAATCGGCCAGCGCCAGCTGCATCGGCGCGCTGGTTGACAGGGTGCTCATCAGTTGCAGACGCTGAATACGCTGCGCATGCTGGCCGGCCGCTACCCAGCCAACGCGGAATCCGGCCACCAGCGACTTTGAGAACGAGCCACAGTGCAGCACGTGACCCTGCCGATCCCAGGCTTTAGCGGGCAGCGGTGGCGTGTCGCCTGACCAGAGTTCAGCATAAACATCATCTTCAATCATCGGCACCTGGTAACGCGCCAGCAGCGCCACCAGCTGCTGCTTACGCTCGGCTGATAAGGTGACGCCCAGCGGGTTGTGTAGCGTTGTCATCAGCCAGCACGCTTTGACCGGCCAGCGCTGCAGCGCCTCTTCCAGCTGCACCAGATCGATACCGTTCTGGGCATCAACCGGAATCGCCAGCGCCTTGAGCTTCAGCCGCTCAATCGCCTGTAATGCGCCATAAAAGCTCGGCTGCTCAATCACCACATAATCGCCCGGCTCGGTTAACGACTGCAGGCTGAGATTAAGCGCCTCCAGCGCGCCGCTGGTAATGACGATCTCATCCGGCGACAGGGTAATGCCCTGACGCGCATAGCGTTGCGCCAGCAGCTGCCGCAGAGTGGCATTGCCGGGCGGCAGATTGTGCAGCGCATCGGTTGGCGTCAGCTGATGGGAGACGTTTGCCAGCGAGCGCATCAACTGGCGTTGCGGAAACAGTGCGGGATCGGGAAAGGCGGAACCAAAGGGAACGATGGCCGGATCGCGGGTCGCCTGCAGCACATCAAACACAAAGTCGTTGATATCGACCTGCTCGCTGATGGTGACGCTGAGCGGTGCCGGTGCTAAGGCACGCGGCGCGACGTAGTAGCCAGACTGCGGCCGGGAGACGATCCAGCCCTGACTCTCCAGCAGCTCGTAGGCGTGCAGCACCGTCATCAGGCTAAGCCCCTGCTGCGCAACCTGCTGGCGCAACGAGGGTAAACGGGTGCCCGGCAACCAGATGCCTGCCTCTATCTGCTGCTGAATTTCATCCATCAATCGCTGGTATTTCGCCACGGGTCGCCTCTCCTTTTTCACCCGCGAGACTTTACCATGCACGACGGCTAATGACAGGCCGGGCTTGCCACTTATCTTGCCAGCAGGGGTCAGGCTGGCGCAACCTGTGCCGCTAACGGCGGTTCACCAGGCTTCAGCGCCGCGCTGATGTCCACTTTTTCATCGCCGACAAAATTAGCCAGTTCGTTGACCCGGTCAGGCGGGATCGGTTTACCCAGCAGATAGCCCTGCAGGGTGTTACAACCGAGGCTGGTCAGAAAAGCCTGCTGCTCAGGCGTTTCCACCCCTTCGGCCACCACTTTGAGCTGCAGCGACTGCGCCAGCGCCACTATCGCCGAGACGATGGTGGCATCTTCGCTGTGATGCTGCAGTTCATTGACGAATGCCCGATCGATCTTCAGCTCGCTGGCCGGTAAACGTTTCAGATAAAGCAGGCTGGAATAGCCGGTGCCAAAATCATCAATCGAGGCTTTCACGCCAAGCTTAGTCAGCTCGGTCAGGATACGAACGCTCTCATCTGGATCGCGCATAGCGGTGGTTTCGGTCACCTCCAGCGTCAGCAGCTCGGGTGGGATCTCATGCTGCGCCAGCGCCCGGGTGACGGTCTCCACCAGGTTGCTCTGTTCAAACTGCAGCGCCGAGAGATTCACCGCCACCGACCAGTGCGGATGGCCCTGCAGGTGCCACTGTCGCAGCTGGCGGCAGGCTTCGTTGATCACCCAGTTGCCGATGCCGACGATCATCCCGGTTTTCTCCGCCATCGGTAAAAACTGGTCCGGCGTCAGCAGACCGCGCTGCGGATGCTGCCAGCGCAGCAGCGCCTCAAAACCGAGGATCGGCCCGCGTGGCGCACAATATTTAGGTTGATAGAACAGGCGCAGCTCGTTGTTATCCAGCGCCTGCCAGAGATCGTTATTGAGCTGTAGCTGGCTCTGCGCCAGCAGGTTCATCGACGGCTGGAAAAAGGTGTAGCCGTTACGTCCGTTGTTTTTGGTGTGGTACATCGCTGCATCGGCGTTGAACATCAGTTCACGCTCATCCTCGCCGTCGCCCGGATAGACCGCAATCCCGATACTGAGCGACACCACCAGTTCATAACGCGAAATATCAAACGGACGATCGACCGCTTTCACCAGCTTATCGGCGACCGCAGCCGCATCATTAGGATCGTCAATCTCAATCAGCAGCACAAACTCATCGCCGCCCAGCCGCGCCAGCGTGTAGTAGCCGGTCATTTGCTGGCTCATCCGCTCGGTGACGCCAATCAGCAGATTGTCGCCAATATGGTGACCAAAGGCGTCGTTAACCGCCTTAAAGCCATCCAGATCCATGAACATCAGCGCAAACTGGGTCTGCTCCCGGTTCGCCTTGTTGATCGCCTGCTCCAGCCGGTCCTCCAGCAGAATGCGGTTCGGCAGGCGCGTCAGGTTATCGTGCAGCGCCAGTTGGGCCAGTTCACGGTTCGCCTCGGCCAGCGAACTGGCCAGAATCGAGGTGCGCGCCTGCATGCGGGCATCCAGCATCGACACCAGCAGCGTGATGCCGAGGATTGAGATGGTAACCACCGTGACCAGAATCGCCAGCCAGTTGCTGTTGACGCCGTGGGTGGTCGGGTGGCTGTGCAGCGGAAACTCTGCCGCCATCATGCCGGTGTAGTGCATGCCGGCGATAGCCGCGCCCATCACCACCGAGGCACCGATACGCAACAGCGTCACCCGGCCGGTCTGGCCTTCGCGCAGGTTAAAAGCCAGCCACAGCGCCGCGCCGGAAGCCGCCAGCGCGATGATCACCGACACGGCGATCCAGCGCCAGTTCCAGACGATACCCGGTGAGAACATCAACGCAGCCATGCCGGTATAGTGCATGGCGACCACGCCGCTGCCGAGGATCAGCGCGCCACCCGCCAGCCGCCGTAACGGCAAATCGCCGTTGCACACCAGCCACAGCGCAAAGATGGAGGCGCAGACCGCGATGCCGGCTGAAAACGCGGTGAGTCCGGCGTTGTAGCTCATCACCATTTCCATGTTCATCGACAGCATGCCGATGAAATGCATCGCCCAGATGCCGATCCCCATGGCAAAACCGCCGCCGAACAGCCACACCAGCGCCACCTTGCCGGTTGAATGCACCACCCGTCCCGCCATATCTAACGCGGTAAACGAAGCCAGCATCGCAACAAGAATCGAAACGATGACGATAAAAGAGTCGTATGAGGTCACTAACATAGTGCATTCCCGAGAAAAGCCGTGCCAGCAGCTGGGTGGTGTGAGTAAGGATCAGGGATTGTCTTGTTGTACAGGTTATCGGCAATATCTGCGGGATAATTAACCTGTCACGATACATGTTTCCAATGTGTTCAAGCGTTAAAACCTATCGTCAGACGCCGGTCAGCTGGGGCACCGGCGTCGGCAGGCTGAATTCGCCGACCCGATCGGCTGGCGTCGGCCTGCCCAGCAAATATCCCTGCAGCGCGTCAAAACCGAGGCCGGTCAGCAACCGCTGCTGTTCCTCCGTCTCGACCCCTTCTGCCACCATCCGCAGATTCAGGCTCTGAGCCAGCGTCAGCATCGCGGTCACTACCGTGGCATCCTCGCTGTCGGGTCGCAGACAGTTGATAAAGCTGCGGTCAATTTTCAGCTCACTGGCATCCAGATGTTTCAGATGCAGCAGATTAGCGTAGCCGATACCAAAGTTATCGATCGCCACACTGACGCCAGCCTGCTGCAACTCACCAATACGCTGCTGGCTGAAGAGCGGATCGCGCATGGCGATGGCCTCGGTAATCTCCAGCATCAGCGCGCCCGCCGGCAGCTGATGGCGCGCCAGCGTTTGGCTGAGGGTCGTCAGCAGATCGCGCTGATGAAACTGTAAGGCTGACAGATTCACTGAGACGGTCCAGTCGCTATGCCCCTGATTATGCCAGATCTTCAGCTGGCGACAGGCTTCATTAATCACCCAGTTACCGAGCGCAACAATCTGGCCGGTTTTTTCCGCCCGCGGCAAAAACAGGTCCGGCATCAGCAAGCCGCGCACCGGATGCTGCCAGCGCAGCAGCGCTTCAAAGCCCATCAGCAGGCGGCCGCTGGAGCGAAATTTAGGCTGATAGAACAGCCGCATCTCCTGGCGTTCGATCGCTTTCCACAGATCGTTCGCCAGCTCAAGCTGATGCTGGGTTGCGGCACTCATCGCCGGTTCAAACAGGCACCAGCCGTTGCGCCCGTTATATTTGGTGTGGTACATCGCCGAGTCGGCATTCAACAGCAGCTCCTGCCTGTTTCGGCCATGCAGCGGGAAGATAGCAATGCCGGCGCTGAGCGACACGTGCAGCGAGTAGCGATCAAGTTCAAAGGCGACATCAATCACCCGCACCAGCTGTTGCGCCAGCTGGCTGGCGGCGCTGATATCGTAACCCTCGGCCATCAGCACAAACTCGTCGCCGCCGAGGCGTACCAGCAGTATCGCCTCGCTGAGCTGATTGCGCAGCCGTTCCGCCACGGCAATCAGCAACCGATCGCCGACGTGATGTCCCCAGGTATCGTTGACCGCCTTGAAGCCGTCGAGATCCATGTACATCACCGCAAAGCGGCTGTCAGTCAGCGTGGCCTGCTTGATCGCCAGATCCAGCTGCTGCTCCAGCATCACCCGGTTGGGCAGCGCCGTCAGGTTGTCATGCATCGCCAGCTGGCGCAGCTCCTGATTGGCCCGGTTGAGCCTGGCGGTCAGCCGCGCGGCGCGCAGTTGTGCATCCAGCATGGAACTCAGCAGGGTGACGCCAAGAATGATGAGAGTAATAATGGTGACCCACACCGCCAGCCCCTGAGTGCTGACTCCGTTATGCTGCATTGCGCTGACGTGGCTGAACTCCGCCGCGGCCATGCCGACATAGTGCATCCCGGCGATGGCAATCCCCATCACCAGCGACGCCAGCCCGCGCATAATCAGCAGGTTGTATTCTCCCTGGCGCAGATGAAACGCCAGCCACAGCGCGACGCCTGACGCGACAAAGGCAATCAGCATCGACAGCGCCACCAGCGGCCGGTTCCACTCAGGCTGCGGCGAGATCAGCAACGCATACATGCCCAGGTAGTGCATCACCACCACGCCCGCGCCGAGGATCAGGCTGCCGCGCAGCAGACGACGTCGGGTCAGGTCGGCGCCACCGACCGTCTGACCAAACGCCAGCATCGACGCCAGAATCGCCACCAGCAGCGAGACAATAGTCAGCCGGACGTCGTAACGCAGGGTCATCGGCATCATCATCGCCAGCATGCCAATGAAGTGCATCGCCCAGACGCCAATGCCCATCGCGGTACCGCTCACCAGCAGCCAGAGCCGGGCGATCCAGCCATGGGAAACCGCCACCCGCCCCGCCGTGTCCAGCGCAGTGAAAGAGGCAATAAACGCGACGATTAGCGAAACGCAGACCAGAACGCTATCCCACGAGACCAGTAGCATGTGTAACTCCTCACCACCCGCCGGTGAACGGGCGCTGTGTAAAGCCTGAAAAAACACTCTGAAAACACCCGCGGGTGAAAGTTATTTAGCGCCAGGGTTGATGTTGTCCTGCCGTCCTGGCAACCCGCTATCTGTGCAGGGTGACTTTTATCGCTGGCCGCTGCTGAGCAGTAAAACGTTATTTTGTCTGATTGGTGCAAGAACATATCACCGAAGCAGAAAGGACGATAGAGGGGAAGAAAATTATGATTTTCGCTTTCCTGTCTCCCTGTAATGCCTTGCCGTTACTGGGTTATCGGCGCTTCAGGCAATTTGATTAATGAAAAATAGCCGGGCGTAATTAGCGTGACGCTTTAACTGTTCTATAGTAAATAAAACTGATATAAATCATTTAGCTTAAGTCCAGGATATTTCTCAGGACTCCGGCATTACTTACATCGTTGTGATTATTTTCTCTATTTTTGGGTTGAACCGTTAAATTAACACCGGGTGAAAAAGCACTGACTCTGGATAATCGGTAAGGAATGATTATGAAATTCAAGCTTTTTCTTTTGGCCGCTGCGGGCATCTCCACAGCACTTCCGTCATTAACGCTGGCGGCGACCACCTCGGGAACCATCAACGCGACGCTGACGCTGACCACCGGTTGTCTGGTCAACGGTCAGTCAGCCACCGCCGGGGTTAATTTCGGTACCTTAAACTTCGGTAGCAGTGCGGCAACCTTCGATACCCTGAACGCCACGCTGGTCGGCGCGGCGGGTAACGGTATTTTTGTCCGTTGTACCACCGGTCAGGACTATAACGTGGTGGTCACCAGCAGTAATACTGCGCCCGCCACCGTCTATGGTACGGCCTCCACTTCACCGCGCTATCTGGTTCTGGGCTCAGATAACGCTCAGGGAATTGCCTATACGCTGTATAGCGATGCCTCATTTACCACGGCGATTGCCAATAACACGCCGATTGCGGCCAGCGGCACTACCGATCCGACCTTAGGCACTAACTATGCCATTTACGGTCGGGTCATCGGCGGCGGTTTCAATCCGCTGATCCCGGCTGGCACCTACACCGATACCATCAACGTCGCCGTGAACTATTAACTGCATTCACGGGTGAATGTGGGTGGCTGTCACGCGGTCCTGCCTGACAATTGCACGCGGTCTGTCCCTGCTGATATGGAGTGTTAGCGCCTGGAGTCTGCCGACCAGCACTTTCCAGGTAACCGCTTCGATTGTGGCAGGCTGCGTGATATCCGGTACCAATACCGGCGTTTTTGGCACGCTCAATTTTGGCTCCCAGTCGGGAGTGTCAACCAGCGTTGTCAGCGCCAGCTATGTGCAAAGCACTACCCTCAACCTCGCCTGCACGCCGGGCACCACGCTGAGCATGAGCATTAACCAGGGCAACAATTACACCACGACGCGCAACCTGAAACTGCCGAACTTCAGCAATACCGTTCCCTATACGCTCTACAGCAACGCCAGCCGCACCACGGTCATTCCGGTGAATCAGGCGGTGCCGCTGAGCTACAGCAATGCCAATAACATTACGCTGCCGATTTATGGCCAGCTAAAACTGCCGGGTACCGCGCGCGCCGGCGTCTATACCGACACCCTGACCGTCACCCTGAGCTGGTGAGGCGAGATTAACAACAAGGAAACGACGATGAAGTTACTGCGCGCCCTGCTATTACTGATCGGAACCACATTGCTGCCGCCGGCCTTTGCCGCCAACTCGGTGATGATCTGGCCGATCGATCCGGCCATCAACCCGACGGAGAAGGCCAGCGAGCTGTGGCTGGAGAATCGCGGCAACACCACCACCATGATGCAGGTTCGGGTCTTCAGCTGGCAGCAGGTCAATGGCCAGGAGCAGTACCAGACGCAGCAGCAGGTGGTTGCCAGTCCACCGATGGTACGGATGGAGCCCGGCCAGAAGCAGTTAGTCCGGCTGATCAAGCAGACCCCACCGGCTGCCGGTCATGAACTGGCCTATCGGGTGGTGCTGGATGAGATCCCGACGCCACGCCAGCCGGGTGAAAACCAGGCCGGCCTGACCTTCCAGATGCGCTATTCGGTGCCGCTGTTTGTCTATGGCGACGGCCTGAACACCGACAGCGCCCGCCCCGATCTCAGCTGGCAGACGCTCAGCGAAGGCGGCAAACGCTGGTTACAGCTAACCAACCGCGGCAACGGGCATGCCCGCCTCAGTAACGTCACCGTCGGTGGCCGCAAGCTGGGCGAAGGCTTATACGGTTACGTGCTGGCTAACAGCACCTATCGCTGGCCGCTGAACGCGGCGGTAAGCGGTGAACTGGTGGCAGAGGTGAATAAGAATTCGTGGCGCAGCGCTGCCCTAAAGTAAGCGCCAGATGAAACCTTTTCCCCTCCATCGCTGTACGCTGGCGGTTGCCAGCGTCTTCTGCTGTCTGACGCCGGGCACCACGCTGGCGGAGACCTACTCATCCCTGCCGCCGCCGCCCAGTCTGCAAAACCAGGGAAACGGTCAGCAATATATGCTGGAGCTGGTGGTTAACCAGCAGGCGCGCGGTGACATCGTGACGGTCGAGCAGCGTGACGGCCACTTCTGGCTGCGCAGTGGCGACCTGCAGCGCGCCGGTCTGCCGCTGGATAAGCTGGGCCAGCAGCCACAAATCGACGTCAGCGCGCTGCCGCAGGTCAAAGTAGAGTGACGATGCGCGGCAGCGCCTGCTGCTCACCGTACCGCCGGGCTGGCTGCCTGGCCAGGTGATTGGCGAGGCGCAAAACGGACCGCGATACCCCGGACGCACCAGCAATGGAGCGCTGATCAATTACGACCTCTACGCCAGCCGGACCGATAACAGCGGCACCCGCCTTTCCGCCTGGAACGAGCTGCGGCTGTTTGGCGCGGCCGGACAGTTCTCCAGCAACGGCGTCTGGCAGCAGCAGCTGGAGGGCAGCAACAGCTATCAGGATGACGGCTATATCCGCTACGACAGTTGGTGGAGTAATGAAAACGAAAATGCGGCGATCAGCTGGCAGGTCGGCGACCTGGTGACCGACTCGCTGGCCTGGAGTAACAGCGTGCGGCTGGGCGGCGTCCGGATTGGCCGTGACTTTGGCGTCCGTCCCGATCTGGTGACCTATCCGCTGCCCGCCTTTTCCGGCCAGGCCGCTGTGCCCTCGACCGTCGATCTGTTTATTAACGGCTATCGCTCCAGCCAGGCGAATGTGCAGCCGGGGCCGTGGTCACTGACCAACGTACCGTTCGTGAATGGCGCAGGTGATGCGGTGATCACCACCACCGATGCGGTTGGCCGGCGCATCACCACCACCCTGCCATTCTACGTTTCCAGCAGCCTGCTGAAGTCGGGACTGTCCGACTACGCGTTTTCAGCCGGGGCGATCCGTCAGAACTACGGGATAAAGAATTTTGATTATGGCGCGGCGGCGGCCAGCGGGTCTTATCGTTACGGTATGACCGACTGGCTGACGCTGGAGAGCCACGCTGAAGGAAGCGACAGTCTGGCAATGGGCGGCGTCGGCGGCCTGCTGCGCGTCGGCAGCTGGGGCGTGGTGAATGGCGCGGTGGCGCAAAGCCAGCTCGACGGCCAGACCGGCACGCAGTACAGCTGGGGTTATCAGTACAACAACCGCTGGTTTAACCTCGGTACCCAGCAAACACAGCGCAGCCGCGACTTTGGCAATCTGGCGCTGGTCGGCAGCCGCGCCGGCACCGACGCCGGCAGCAGCTATGCGCTGTCGCGCCGCAGCGCCCAGTACAGCGCCAGCGTGTCGCTCAACCGCTTCGGCAGCGTCGGCGCGGCCTATATCGACATCACCGGTGGCCGCGGCGATCGCACCCGGTTATGGAACCTCTCGTGGAGTAAAAATCTGTGGGGTAACAGCAGCCTCTATGTTTCAGCCAGCCGCGATCAGCAGGAAAAAAGCTGGACCGGTGCTATTTCGCTGGTGATCCCATTCGGCGAACAGGGCAGTGCCGCCATCAGCACCGAACGCGACCAGCTGGGGCGCGATAATCAGCGGCTCTATGTCTCGCGCGCTATGCCCAGTGACGGCGGCATCGCCTGGGACGCCTCGTGGGCCAATCAGAGCGGCGACAGCGGGGATTATCGTCAGGGCAGTCTGCGCTATCGCAACAACCAGATCGATACCTCGGCGGGCTTTTATGGCGATGATGACAATACCACCCAGTGGGCTGACCTCTCCGGCGCGCTGGTGTTGATGGATAACAGTCTGTTTATCGCCAATGAGATTAACGACGCCTTTGTGCTGGTCAAAACCAACTATCCCGACGTCACGGTCCGTTACGAGAACCAGTCGATGGGCCGCACCAATCAGCAGGGCTATCTGCTGGTGCCGTCGATCAGCAGCTACTATCCGGCTAAATATGATATCGATACCCTCGACCTGCCCGCGGATATGACCACACCGCGGGTAGAGCAGCGTTTTGCCGTGAAACGTCAGAGCGGTTATCTGCTCAACTTCCCGGTGGAAAAACTGCGCTCCGCCAGCGTGATCCTGCACGATGCGCAGGGCCAGCCGTTGCCGGTGTCGAGCCTGGTGCAGCGCCCCAATCACGCCACCGAATATGTCGGCTGGGATGGCATTGTCTGGATGGAAGATCTGACCGCCAGCAATCCGATACAGGTCGTGACGCCGGATGGCCGCCACTGTGATACCGAACTGCAAATTGCCGGCGGTCAGCCGCAGGCGCTGAGAACCTATGGGCCATTGACCTGCGCGCTGCCGACAGCGGCGGCTGGCAGCGCCGCCCATCCTGCTGATGCTTTTACTACCGGAAACTCACCATGATAAATCGTCTGTTATTCGCCGGCCTGTTGTTGCTGCTGCCGTCACTCGGCTACGCCGCCTGCGCCCTGCCCGCCTCCACGGCCAGCTTCGGCTCCGTCACCACCTTTGTCGCCAACAGCACCGTCAGCGCTGTCACTACCAACGCCAACGTCAACTGTGGCGCCGGTGCGGCGCTGTCGCTGCTGGGCAATAACCAGATCACCTTTCAGCTGACCGGTGCCACCAACAGTAACGGCACCCGCGGCATCCTCAAGCGCAGCGGCGATACCGGCAGCGACAATGTACCGGTCCGGCTCTGTACCGACAGCGCCTGCGCTACTGAACTGACGGTCGGTGGCACCCCGTTTGTCTATGGTTCGCAAACCCTGATCAACCTGGCTGGCCTGCTCGGCAGCCTGAACTTCACGATTCCGATCTATCTGCGCACCGTGCCCGGTCAGGTGGTCGCGGCGGGCACATATCAGGTGACGCTGAATATGGCGGTCACTTACCGCATCTGTACCAGTATCGCGATCGGTAATCTCTGCTTAAGCGAACAGACCGGCAGCGGGGTGATTACGATTACCGTCACGGCGATCCTGACTAATGACTGCACCACCATTACCGCGCCGAATATCAGCTTTGGCAGTGCGCCGCTGGTCGGCAGCTTCTCCAGCGTGTCACAGACCATCAACGTACTGTGCAGCAAAGGCAGCACCTATACCGTCGGCCTGAGCAACGGCAGCTATCCGGTCGGCAGCGTCAGGAACATGGCGAGTGGCGCAAATCGACTGAGCTATGAGATCTACAAAAGCACTACCAGCAACCGCTGGGGGCCGGGCGGGACTGAGCGCTGGAGCAGCACCACCTCGTCGGCGGTTTCGGCAGATGGACTGACGCGCGGCTTTAACTACACCGCGCGGGTCCTGACCAGCCAGAACACGCCGCCAGCCGGAAACTACAGCGACAGCGTGGTGGTGGATTTGTCATTTTAGAGCGAGGCGCTGACCGGTGCACCGCTGTGGCGCGCCTGATACTGCTTCACCATCCGGCCAATCAGCAGCGTGCCGATTAAGCCACAGACGGCGGCGAAGGTCAGCCAGACACCCGGCATCGCTTTGTCGCCGGTGGCGTGGATCAGGTAGCTGGAAATCGCCGGGGTAAAGCCGCCAAACAGCGCAGTCGCCAGGCTGTAAGCCATAGAGAAACCGGCAGCGCGCACCTCGGCGGGCATGATTTCCGCCAGATACACCACCATCGCCCCGTTATAGCTGGCATAGAGAAACGACAGCCACAATTCCGCTTCCAGCAGGTGAGCGAAGCTGGCCGATCCCACCAGCCAGTGCAGCACCGGCCAGGTGGTGGCAATCATCAGCAGGGTAAAGACGATCAGCAGCGGGCGACGGCCGATGCGGTCTGACAGCGATCCCATCAGCGGCAGCCAGATCAGGTTAGAGATGCCGACGCACAGCGTCACCAGGAACGCCTGCTTATCGCTCATCATCAGCACCGTTTTGCCGAAGGTCGGCGTAAACGCGGTGATCATGTAGAACATCACGGTGGTGGTGACTACCATCAGCATCCCCGCCAGCACCAGCGCCCAGTTACTGGCCACCGAACGCATAATCTCGGTCATCCGCGGATGGTGTTTACGCTTGCTGAACGCTTCGGTCTCTTCCAGCATCCGGCGGATATAGAACAGGAACGGCACGATCAGGCAGCCGACCACAAACGGAATGCGCCAGCCCCACTCGGTGACCGCCTCTTTCGCCAGCAGATGATTCAGCGCCAGGCCGAGCAACGCGGCAAAAATGACCGCAATCTGCTGACTGCCGGATTGCCAGCTGACAAAGAACCCTTTGCGTCCTTCTGGCGCCACTTCCGCCAGATAGACCGAGACGCCGCCCAGCTCAACGCCTGCCGAGAAGCCCTGCAGTAAGCGGCCGAGCAGGATCAGTATCGGTGCCGCCGCGCCCAGCGTGGCGTAGCCAGGCACCAGCGCAATCGTCAGCGTACCGATCGCCATCAGACCCAGCGTCAGCAGCAGACCTTTGCGGCGGCCATGATGGTCAATGTACGCCCCCAGAATGATCGCCCCGAGCGGACGCATCAGGAAGCCGGCACCAAAGGTCATTAGCGTTAACATCAGTGAGGCGAACGGGTCGTCGCCCGGGAAAAAGGTTTTGGCAATGGCGGTGGCGTAATAACCAAACACCATAAAGTCGTACATTTCGAGAAAGTTACCGCTGGTAACGTTGAAGATGGTTCTGGCCGCGCTTTTGGGCGACTTTTGTAAAGACGGGGTGTGACTCATAACGGCTTCCTGAAGGTTTTTAGCCGTTTTAGCCTGCCTGATGCGGCAATAATGTGAGCTGGCTCACCATTGCACTTGACAAAATTGTGTTGAGTGGTAACAAATAATTAACATGACTGTTTCACCAGCATAACCGATCGGTACAACAGCCGGTTCGCCTGATTTCGTCTGGTCTGGCTGAGGCAATAAAAAAGGCGGCTGAATCAGCCGCCTTCTCTTTGTGCCGGTTAACCCGCTATTTCTTCACGGTTTCCATGCCCATCAGACCAATTTTCAGATAGCCTGCGGTACGCAGTTGATCCATCACGCTCATCAGCGTTTCGTAATCCACCGACTTGTCCGCCTGGAAGAAAATGGTGGTCTCTTTGTTGCCGCCGGTCTGACCGGTCAGCACGCTGACCAGCGATTCCGGCGTCACCTGATCGTTACCGACATAAAGCTGTTTATCGGCCTTGATCGACAGGTAAACCGGTTTTTCCGGACGCGGCTGCGGGGCGCTGGTGGAAGCAGGCAGATTAACGCGCACGTCGACAGTTGCCAGCGGCGCCGCCACCATGAAGATGATCAGCAGAACCAACATCACGTCGATAAACGGCGTCACGTTGATCTCATGCATTTCGCCATCTGTTTCCAGGTCGTCGTTTAATCGCATGGCCATAACAGCTTACCCTAAGCGCAGTTTCTGGGTCGCCGCAGGACGCGGAACGTCAGTGGCGACGTTTCCCAGGTCAATATCACGGCTCTGTAACAGCAGCACCTGCGCCGCCACATCACCGAGCGAGGCTTTGTAGTTAGCGATCATGCGGGCAAAGACGTTATAGATCACCACCGCCGGAATCGCTGCCACCAGGCCAATTGCCGTTGCCAGCAGCGCTTCCGCGATACCCGGTGCAACGACAGCGAGATTGGTGGTCTGGGTTTTGGCGATGCCGATGAAGCTGTTCATGATGCCCCACACGGTGCCGAACAGACCGATAAACGGCGCGACCGATCCGATGGTCGCCAGGAAGCCGTTGCCCCGGCCGGCATGGCGGCTAAAGGCGGCAACGCGGCGCTCAAGGCGGAAGCTGGTACGATCTTTAATGCCGTTGGTGTCTTCAACGCCAGCGGAGAGTTCAAGTTCGTTCTGCGCGTCATTCAGCAGCACGCTGCTGTGACTGTGTGCGGTGAACTCCCGGGCAATGCGGGCGGCGTCATTCAGATTGCGGGCTTCACCCAGCGCCAGTTGCTCACGCTTCAGGCGACGTTTAGCGGCGCTCAGTTCGGCATATTTGCCAAAGAAGATCGCCCAGGTCACGACTGAGGCCAATAACAGGCCAATCATGACCACCTTTACCACGATATCGGCATGTTGATACATGCCCCAAACGGAGAGGTCCGTTTGCATCAAATCACTGGCTACCACGCTGCTTCTCCAACTTCATCTACAGGGATGCGAGACAAGCGCGAATAATAGCAAAATAACGGCGAATTGATAGTCGTTCTCATTAGTATTTACAAACTCTGGCACTCGCTGTGCCCTGCCACGCCGTCAATATCACCAGAGGTTGCAGGTTCGTTTCGAAAATGTGATGTTGCATGAAAATTTATTAAAACAACGTTTCAAAATGTGATCTCATTCATTCAATCAGCATCGGCGCATTTCTCCGGCGGCAGTTTTCACTATGCTGGCTGCACGCGGCCCCTTGCTACACACGCCGGATTCCTGAGCGCCGCCCTTCTTCTGCTGGAGACAACATAATGAGAATGACCCAAACACGCCTGGCATGTGCCCTGGCGGCAATGATGGTGAGCGCCACCGCCTCGGCACAGGTGATTAAAGTGGCAGAAGTGCAGCCGGCTGGCTACCCCACCGTGGTGGCTTTGCAACACATGGGCGACAAACTGAAGCAGGCAACTGATGGACGGCTGGAGATGAAGCTTTATGCCGGCGGCGTGTTGGGCGATGAAGATCAGACCCTGCAGCAGGTGCAGCTGGGCGCAATCGATATGATCCGCGTATCGCTGGCACCGGTCACCAGCATTGCGCCGGAAACCAGCGTATTGACGCTGCCCTATGTTTTCCGCGACGTCGACCATATGCACAAAGTACTTGATGGCGAAATCGGCAAAGAGATTGCCGACAAATTCGATAAAGATCCCAACGCCCGGATGGTGTTTCTCGGCTGGACCGACGCCGGTGAACGCAACATGATCACCAAAAAACCGCTGGCGAAGCCCGAAGATCTGAAAGGCATGAAGATCCGGGTACAGAACAGCGCCATCTCCCTGGCCACGCTGAAAGCGATGGGTGCCAACCCGGTGGCGATGGGCGTCAGCGAAGTGTTCAGCGCCATGCAGACCGGCGTGGTTGACGGCACCGAGAATAACCCACCGACCTTTGTCGCCCATAACTATATGCCAGTCGCGAAGTACTACACCCTGAGCGGCCACTTCATTCAGCCAGAGATGATTCTGTTCTCGAAACGCGCCTGGGATCGTCTCAAGCCTGACGATCAGGCACTGCTGAAGAAACTCGGTAAAGAGGCGCAGGATGAAGAGCGTCAGCTGTGGGCAACCTATACCGAACAGTCGATCGCGAAGATGAAAGCCGGCGGCGTCACCTTCCAGCAAACTGACCGCGACTATTTCGTCAAGGCCACCCAGCCGGTGCGCGATCAGTTTGGCGGCAAATATCAGGATCTGATGACCCGGATCGCTGACGTGAAATAACCCTTCCCGCGCCACACTGCCGTGTGGCGTGCTTAATCAGGTATCAATTATGGCTGCTTATACGCGTCTGATGGATGGGCTCTATCTGCTGTGCATGCTGGTTGCCGCCGTGGCGCTGATGATCATGGTAACGGTGATCCCGATTGGGATTTTTGCCCGCTACGTGATGAACGGGGCGCTCTCCTGGCCGGAACCGGTCGCCATTATCTGCATGATCATTTTTACCTTTATCGGCGCGCCGGTCGGCTTACGCGCCGGGACCCATATCTGCGTTTCGATGGTCACCGATCGGCTGTCACCCGGCCGGCAGCGGCTGATGCTGCGGTTCTGCGATCTGCTGATGATCCTCACCTGCCTGGTGATCTTTCAGGCCAGCTACAGGCTGTGCGAGGCGTTGTGGGTGCAGTCGCTGGCTTCGCTGCCCGCCGTTACCTATGGCGAGATGTATCTGCCGATCCCGATTGGCGCGATCTTTACCCTGCTGTTTGTTGTTGAGCGATTGCTGACCGGCGATCAGAGCCAGCGGCCGATTGTCACGCTGGGCGGCACCCACTAACCCGGAGCAGAAGATGGACGCATTGATTTTAATAGGCAGTTTGCTGGTGTTGCTGCTGGTGGGTTTTCCGGTGGCGTTTGCGGTCGGCCTGAGCGCCTTTATCGGCGCCTGGTGGATCGATCTGCCGCTGGAAGCGGTGGTGATTCAGATTACCAACGGTATTAACAAATTCTCGCTGTTGACCATTCCGTTCTTCATTCTCGCTGGGGCGATCATGGCTGAAGGCGGCATCGCCCGACGGCTGGTCAATTTCGCCTACATCTTTGTCGGCTTCATCCGCGGCGGCCTGTCGCTGGTGAATATCGTCGCCTCAACCTTCTTCGGGGCGATTTCCGGCTCATCGGTGGCCGATACCGCCTCGATCGGCTCGGTGATGATTCCGCAGATGGAAGAGAAAGGCTATCCGCGTGACTTCGCCGCCGCCGTTACCGCCAGCGGTTCGGTGCAGGCGGTATTAACCCCGCCCAGTCATAACTCAGTAATCTACTCGCTGGCCACCGGCGGGCTGGTGACCATCTCTTCGCTGTTTGTCGCCGGTATCTTACCTGGCCTGATGCTGGGTGGCTGTCTGATGATAATGTGCCTCGGTTTTGCCCATAAACGCGGCTACCCGAAAGGCGAGCGGATCCCATTTCGTCAGGCGCTGAAGATCTTCTTTGATGCGTTCTGGGGCCTGTTCACCGTGGTGATCATTATGGGCGGGATTCTGTCCGGTATTTTCACCGCGTCGGAGTCTGCGGCGATTGCCTGTATCTGGGCCTTCTTCGTAACAATGTTTATCTATCGTGACTTTAAATGGAACCAGCTGCATATCCTGCTGTTCCGCACCATTAAAACCGTCACCATCGTGATGGTGCTGATCGCCTTCGCCGCCGGGTTTGGCGCGGTGATGACCTTTATGCAGCTGCCGACCATTATCACCGAGGCGTTTACCAGCCTGTCGGACAACAAGTATGTGATTCTGATGTGCATCAACATCCTGTTGCTTGTGGTCGGTACGCTGATGGATATGGCGCCGCTGATTCTGATCCTCACGCCGGTGCTGCTGCCGGTCGCCACCGCACTCGGTGTCGATCCGGTACACTTCGGCATGATCATGCTGACCAATCTCGGGATCGGCCTGATCACCCCGCCGGTTGGTACGGTACTGTTTGTCGCCAGTGCGGTCAGCAAGCAGAAAATCGAGCAGGTGGTCAGCGCGATGCTGCCGTTTTACGGCATGCTGTTTATTGTGCTGATGCTGATTACCTATATTCCGGCCATCTCCCTCTGGTTACCGCGCCTGATGGGCGTGATGTAGCGTCAACCAAATCGGGTCCGTTAGCGGGCCCGATTTTTATCCTGCGACGCACTCTGATAATCGCCATTGAGTCTCAACCCTGCTGGCCGTTTCGTGATAACGTGAAGGCTTAGGCAGAAGCGGCAAAGGCGACTCATGACCACCAAAAAAATTGATACCACACTCGTCAGTGCAGGACGCAGCAAGCGTTATACTCAGGGCTCGGTAAACAGCGTGATTCAGCGTGCCTCCTCGCTGGTTTTTGACACGGTTGCGGACAAAAAACGCGCCACCGCCGGTCGGGCAAAAGGCGAACTGTTTTATGGCCGCCGCGGCACCCTGACCCACTTTGCCCTGCAGGACGCCATGACCGAGCTGGAAGGCGGCGCGGGCTGTGTGCTCTACCCGTGCGGCGCGGCTGCGGTCGCTAACGCGATTCTGGCGTTTGTCAGCGCTGGCGATCACGTATTGATGAGCGGCGCGGTCTATGAGCCGACACAGGACTTCTGCCATAAAATTCTGCAAAAGATGCAGGTCTCGATCGGCTGGTTCGATCACTGCATTGGCAGCGAAATTGGTGCGCTGGTTCAGCCCAACACCCGGGTGGTGTTTCTGGAGTCGCCCGCCTCAATCACTATGGAAGTGCAGGATATTCCGGCCATCGTTGCGGCGGTTCGCGCCAAAGCACCCGACGCGATCATCATGATCGACAACACCTGGGCCGCCGGGATTCTGTTTAATGCCCTGGCACATGGAATCGATATCTCAATTCAGGCCGGCACCAAATATCTGATTGGGCACAGCGACGCGATGATCGGTACCGCCGTCGCCAATGCGCGCTGCATCGATCAGCTGCGTGAGAACTCCTATCTGATGGGCCAGATGGTTGATGCGGATACCGCCTATATGGCGAGCCGGGGTTTGCGCACGCTTGGCACCCGACTGCGTCAGCACGAAGAGAGCGCGCTTCAGGTGGCGAAGTGGCTGGCGGCGCGTCCTGAAGTCGAACGGGTTAACCATCCGGCGCTGGCGCAAAGTAAGGGCCACGCCTTCTGGCAGCGCGACTTCAACGGCAGCAGCGGGCTGTTCTCCTTTATCCTGAAACAGAAACTTAGCCCAGCGCAACTGGCGGAATATCTCGATCACTTCCATCATTTCAGCATGGCCTACTCGTGGGGCGGTTATGAATCGCTGATCCTGGCGAATCAGCCGGAGGAGCTGGCGGCGATTCGGCCGGCCGGTGGGGTCGATTTCACGGGCACGCTGGTACGACTGCATATTGGCCTTGAACATGTTGAGGATCTGCTCAACGACCTTGAGGCGGGTTTTGCGCGCCTGACGCGCTGAGTAAGCTAAACAGAAGATAAACGCGGTGGCCGCCGCCAGCAGAGATTGCCAGGCGGCGGCAAGATTATTGTTAAAATTTGTCCCGGACCGTTCAGGCGGCAGGCCGAAGGTGAAGCGCTGAGCTTCCGCAGAATAAGCAGGTTCAGCACTTTTCCGTCGCGGCAGCCTGACAGGCGGGTTTTCCTTGTGACGTGATGGAATAGCTAATGGGTGTTTTACACGAGATTGTCCACGCGCTCTGGCATCAGGATTTTGCCGCGCTGGCGAATCCGGATGTAGTGTGGGTGGTGTACGGCGTAATGTTCCTGACGCTGTTTCTGGAAAACGGACTGTTGCCGGCCTCTTTTCTGCCGGGCGACAGCCTGCTGCTGCTGGCGGGTGCCATGGTCGCCAAAGGGGTGATGGATTTCATTCCGACGATGGTGATCCTTACCACCGCCGCCAGTCTCGGCTGCTGGCTGAGTTATCTGCAGGGGCGCTGGCTGGGCAATACCCGGCTGGTCAAAAGCTGGCTGATGCACCTGCCCGCGCAATACCATCAGCGCGCCTGGAATATGTTTAACCGCCATGGCCTGATGGCGCTGCTGGTGGGTCGTTTTCTCGCCTTCATCCGCACTATTCTGCCGACCATGGCTGGCATTGCGGGCTTACAGAATGGCCGCTTCCAGCTGTTTAACTGGCTGAGCGGCGTCTTATGGGTCGGCATCGTGGTGGCGTTTGGCTATGGCATCAGCCAGGTACCGTTCATCAAGCGTCATGAAGATCAGGTGATGGCGATTCTGATGGTGCTGCCGATGGTATTACTGTTTCTCGGCCTGTTCGGCAGCATTATCGTGATCTGGAAGAAACGTCGCCAGAAACAGGCCTGACGTTCCCTCTCTGGTGAGGACCCGCCGCCTGTCAGGCGGAAGGGTCCGCCACCGTCTGACGTACCCGACTCACTTCCTCGCCCGGCGTGACGCCAAAATAGCGCTTAAACTCGCGCGAAAACTGCGACGGGCTTTCATAGCCAACCCGCACCGCCGCCGCACTCGCTTTCAATCCATCATGCAGCATCAGCAGCCGCGCCTGATGCAGGCGGTAGCGTTTGAGATATTGCAGCGGGGAAGTCTGGGTCACTGCCTTAAAGTTGTGGTGAAACGCGGAGACGCTCATGTTCACCTCCGCCGCCAGCGCGTCGACGCTGAGATTATCGGCGAAGTGGTTTTCAATACGCCGCAGCGCACGGGCAATCTGACTGAACTGGGTCTGGCGACTCACCAGCGACAGCAGCGCGCCACCAATCGGGCCGGTCAGCACGTAATAGATTATCTCACGCACAATATGCGGCCCCAGTACCCGGGCATCGCGCGGCTGCGTCATCACATCCAGCAGGCGTTCCGCCGCACACAGCATCGGTTCGGTCAGCCACGCCGAGTGGATGCCGGAAGTCAGCGGCTGTGGCTGAAACTGTTCATCGTCACCAATCTCAATCAGCAGATCCTGCAGGCTGGCGGTATCGACATTCAGACACAAACCGGCGATCGGCACCTCCGGCGAGGCCCAGGTTTCACACTCAACCGGCAGCGGCACCGTGAGCATCAGGTACTTGCTGGCGTCGTACTGGAATACCGTACTGCCGAGATAGCCGGTTTTGCTGCCCTGAAACAGGATCACAATGCCGGGCTGATACATCATCGGCGTGCGCGGACGATACTGATTGGCATAAATCAGCGAAACATTACTGACCGGATAGAGGCGATCGCGGCCGTGGGTCATTAAGGTCACAACCTGCTGCGCCAGGCGGTGACACAGAGCATCATGTGCCATCCAGACTCCTTATCAGGACAAAAATTCAGTGTGCCGTGACACTGCCTGAACCGCCAGCAAATTGGAGAATCAGGCAAGAAGTTTGCCGGATCGGGCATGGCCATGCCGTCGCCCTCGTTCAGCCCGACAGGCAGGGTGTGAATTGTTGGCTAGACTTAAGCACAGTGAAATCTCACTGGTTAACTGCAACGGAAAGGAGCAACTATGGCAGACCAACCCATTATCAAACTGCACGATGGCAACATGATGCCGCAACTGGGACTGGGCGTGTGGCAGGCCAGTATTGAAGAAGCGCGTCAGGCGGTACTGAAAGCCTTACAGGTCGGCTATCGCTCGATTGATACCGCCGCCGCTTATAAGAATGAGGAAGCGATTGGTCAGGCGCTGCAGGAAACCGACGTGCCGCGCGACGAGATTTTCGTCACCACCAAGCTGTGGAATGACGATCAGCAGAACGTTCAGCAGGCGATGGAAACCAGCCTGCAGAAACTGCAGCTGGAGCAGGTTGACCTCTATCTGATGCACTGGCCATGCCCGGAAAAGGATCACTACGTTGACGCCTGGAAGAAGATGATTGAGCTGCAGCAGCAGGGGCTGACCAAAAGTATTGGCGTCTGTAACTTCCATGAATCCCACCTTAAGCGGCTGCTGGATGAAACCGGCGTGACGCCGGTGGTTAACCAGATTGAGCTGCATCCGATGCTGCAGCAGCGCACGCTGCATGCCTGGAATGCGATGCACCAGATTCAGACCGAATCCTGGAGCCCGCTGGCACAGG
The DNA here is from genome assembly GCF_053474785.1 of Pantoea sp. PGP6. Taxonomy (NCBI): domain Bacteria; kingdom Pseudomonadati; phylum Pseudomonadota; class Gammaproteobacteria; order Enterobacterales; family Erwiniaceae; genus Pantoea; species Pantoea sp. PGP6. The sequence continues at coordinate 683,352 of NZ_JBQBMA010000001.1, read as the reverse complement.
GCGGTAAAGGCGTGTTTGATCAGGAGGTGATTAAATCGCTGGCCAAGAAATATGGCAAAACCCCGGCGCAGATCGTCATTCGCTGGCATCTGGATAGCGGCCTGGTGGTGATTCCGAAGTCAGTGACGCCGGCGCGTATCGAAGAGAACTTTAAGGTGTTTGATTTCCGGCTGGATAAGCATGAAGTCAGCGACATCACTAAGCTGGATAGCGGCAACCGTCTGGGGCCGGATCCGGAAACCTTTAACGGCTAAGCGGTAATACCGTTTACGGCGCGGCGTGACGCGGTTCATTGCTGTTGTCGCACTAAAAAAAAGGGCAACGTCACGTTGCCCTTTTTCGTTACGCCGTACGGCTTACTGCGTCGGCTGCACCACCAGTTGACCGGCAGTTCCGCGGTCGGCCAGTTCCAGCGTCTGGCTGTAATAGACAAACGGGAAATGGTCTGACGAACTCTGCGGGAAGCTGACCATCAGTTCCACATCACCGTCGACCCACACCGTATCTTTCCAGCCACGATCCTCGCCCATCGGCTGCGCGCCATTGACGCTCTTAATCAGGAACATCACGCCCTGAATATGCAGCGCCTGGGGCCGATCGGCATGCACGATCCAGCGCTCAAAGGTGCCCTGCTGCGCGGTGGTATCAATACGGTTCATATCCCAGATCGCCCCGTTGATGCCCGGCATACTGTCGCCGATGCGGAATTCACGTGTGCGTACCGCCACCCCATCCAGAATCTGATCGGCCAGCAGCCGCATCGGCAGATTATCGGTGACCAGCGGCAGCAGGCCGGTGGGTCGTAAGGTCAGGATCAGGGTGGAGGTCAGGATGGAGGATGGCTCAAAGAAGCCGCGCAGCCGATCCATAATGCCCGCCGCGGTACCCGCAGTAATCGACACTTCATCGCCCTGCGACATATCGATCAGCACTTCGCGTCGTTCGCCCGGCGCCAGTGACAGACGCTGCACCGCAACCGGCGCAGGCAGATAGCCCTGATCGCTGGCTATCACCATAAACGGCCGGTTATCGCTCAGCACCATCTCATAACGTCGCGCATTTGAGGCGTTCAGCAGACGCAGACGCACCCAGCCACGCGAGACCTCAACAAACGGGTTACGCACGCCATTGACCAGCAGCGTATCACCGAGAAAGCCGCCATCCTGCGGTGGATCGTAAACCGGGGTAGCGAAGTTATCGAGCCGCTTGTCCTGAATGATGATCGGGAAGTCATCGACGCCGTAATGTTTTGGCAGCGGCAACTGCTTGCTGACCTCATCTTCAATCAGCCACATGCCCGCCAGCCCGTTGTAGATATGCGGCGCCATGCGGTTTGGCGTATTGGCGTGATACCAGCAGGTCGAGGCGGCCTGACGAATAGGCAGGACCGGCGCCCAGTCGACGCCGGCTGACATCATGCGCGGTGCGCCGCCCATCAGCGCGCCCGGTAACTGCAGGCCGCTGACGGTCATTGAAACCGGCTCATTGAGGCGATTGCTGTAGATCAGCTTCACATCGTCGCCGCTGTAGACGCGCACCGTCGGGCCGAGATAGAGGCCATTGATGCCCCACACCGGCACTTTGTTGTTGTCGCCATTGAATGACCAGTGGCTGCGCTGCATGGTCAAAAACAGCGGCTGACCGCGACGGGATTCCAGCAAGGGCGGAATCGGAAGTGGCGTATCACCATTGGCGGCGGACGCGGCACGGGCCGTATGAGGCATAACACCGGCGCTAAGCGCCACTCCAGCAGAAAGCTGGATAAACTGACGTCTGCTGAAAGACATAAAACTTCTGACCTTTTACGCGTGGCGCTGACGCGCCAACCCTGTTTTTATTGCTGTTATGTGCTGTGCTGCGTTCACGGCGAGCGGTTAATCACCGCTCGCCGGACGGCATCCCTGCAGGCGAATTCGGCGAAGCGATCGCCGGTCAGATTTTACCGTTTTTTTCGCGTTCTTCGACTTCGGCGTTGAGCTCTTCCAGCTTCGCCGCCATCATTTCACGGCAATGGGTTGCCAGCTTACGCACCGAGGAGGACTCGAATTGTTTAACGTCAACCGGTGGCAGCATCTCAACGATGACCAGCCCATTGTTCCAGCGGTTCAGTTTGATCTTACCGTGGGTATTGGACACCACAATCGGGATGATCGGAACGCCAGCCGCAACCGCAGCATGGAACGCACCGGTTTTAAACGGCAGTAAACCGCGGCCGCGACTGCGGGTGCCTTCCGGAAACATCCAGAACGAGATGCGCTTACGGTTAAACTGATCGACCAGCTGGCCAATCGTGCCGTGCGCTTTAGCCCGGTTATCCCGGTCGATCAGCAGATTGCCGGTCAGCCAGTAGAGCAGACCAAAAAACGGTACCCACAACAGGCTCTTTTTGCCGACCGTCACCGTGGTTGGCTGCACGATTTTGGCGGCGGTCACCATGTCATAGTTGTTCTGGTGGTTAGCGATATAGATCGCATTGCCGTAGTTGTCAGCGCCTTCCGGACGGCGCAGTTCTACTTTAAGGCCTAATACCGTCGACAATTTACCGAACAGACGACCAAAAGTGGCGACGTGGCGCGGATTGCGCGGTGAAAAAAGACACCAGATACAGCCAAACACAGAGACTAATATCGAATAAATTACCACGATAATGGTACGCAGTATCAGTAACATAGTTCCCTCATTGAGCCACGGCTGACACAGCGTCAGCCGGGTAGTTTACGCGTCGCTGTCCGGGCTGGCCGGACGCGCAGGGGCATCCAGTTCAACACGATCAATTTTTTGCAGGCCGCGCGGCAGCAGTGTGCCACGGCGTCCACGGTCGGCGCGGAATTTCTGCAGCTCTTCACTGCGCAGCAGCATCTTACGCTTGCCAACATGCAGGGTGATGGCGCTGCCTGGCGGCAGAATCATCAGCCACGCCAGTTTATCCTGACCGGCGGCAGCTTCAGCGGCGGGGATCGAGATAATCTTGTTGCCTTTGCCTTTCGACATTTGCGGCAGTTCGCCTACCGGGAACATCAGCATCCGTCCCGCCTGCGTAATCGCCAGCAGCATGTCATCTTCATGATGCACCGCCATCGGCGTCATCACATGGGCGTTTTCCGGCAGCGTCAGCAGCGCTTTACCGGCGCGGTTACGGGAGACCAGATCGGCAAAGGTGCAGATAAAGCCATAGCCCGCATCAGAGGCCATCAGTAATCGCTGTTCATCCGGCTCCATCAGCACCTGCTCAACCACCGCACCCGGCGGCGGCGTCAGCTTACCGGTCAGCGGCTCGCCCTGCCCGCGTGCCGACGGCAGCGAGGTCGGATCCAGCGTGTAGCTGCGGCCGGTGGAATCGATAAAGGCCACCGGCTGGTTGCTCTTACCGCGTGCGGCCGCCAGATAACTGTCGCCCGCTTTATAGCTCAGCCCGGCAGGATCGATATCATGCCCTTTGGCGCTGCGTACCCAGCCCATCTGCGACAGCACAATGGTTACCGGCTCAGACGGGATCAGCTCGGTTTCGCTCAGCGCCTTCGCTTCTTCACGTTCGCGCAGCGGAGAACGACGCTCGTCGCCATAGCTGGCGCTGTCGGCCTGTAACTCTTTCTTCAGCAGGGTGTTCATCTTGCGTTCAGAAGCCAGCGTTGCCTGCAGCTGATCGCGTTCTTTCTCCAGCTCGGCCTGCTCAGCGCGGATCTTCACCTCTTCCAGCTTCGCCAGGTGGCGTAACTTCAGTTCGAGGATCGATTCGGCCTGGGTTTCACTCAGCTCAAAACGTGACATCAGTACCGGCTTCGGCTCATCTTCGGTACGGATGATGTGGATCACTTCATCAATATTGAGGAAGGCCACCAGCAAACCGTCGAGGATATGCAGACGACGCAGCACGCGGTCGAGCCGGTGATTAAGGCGACGTTTTACCGTATCACGGCGGAACACCAGCCATTCCGACAGGATTTCGTGCAGGTTTTTAACCGCCGGACGGTTGTCCAGGCCAATCATGTTGAGGTTAACCCGGTAGCTTTTTTCCAGATCGGTGGTGGCAAACAGGTGGTTCATCACCTGATCCAGATCGACCCGGTTAGAGCGTGGCACGATCACCAGACGGGTCGGATTCTCATGATCCGATTCGTCACGCAGATCCTCGACCATCGGCAATTTTTTGTTGCGCATCTGGTTGGCGATCTGTTCCAGAACCCGCGCACCTGACACCTGATGCGGCAGCGCGGTGATCACCACTTCGCCCTCTTCCTTCTTCCATACCGCGCGCTGGCGAATAGAGCCACGCCCGTTCTGATAGATTTTGCGGATCTCGTCGCGTGGCGTAATGATCTCCGCCTCGGTCGGATAATCCGGGCCCTGCACGATATCCAGCAGCGCATCCAGCGTGGTTTTGGGATGGTCGATCAGGGTGATCGCCGCCTGCGCCACTTCACGCAGGTTATGCGGTGGAATATCGGTCGCCATACCGACCGCGATACCGGTGGTGCCGTTCAGCAGAATGTTCGGCAACCGCGCCGGCAGCATCTTCGGCTCCTGCAGGGTGCCATCAAAGTTCGGCTGGTAATCGACCGTTCCCTGACCCAACTCACCCAGCAGCAGTTCAGCATATTTTGACAGGCGTGATTCGGTGTAACGCATCGCGGCAAAGGACTTAGGATCGTCCGGTGCACCCCAGTTACCCTGTCCATCCACCAGCGGATAGCGATAAGAGAACGGCTGCGCCATTAATACCATCGCTTCATAGCAGGCGCTGTCGCCGTGCGGATGGTATTTACCCAGCACGTCACCCACGGTACGCGCCGATTTTTTAAATTTGGCGCTGGCGGTGAGGCCCAGTTCGGACATTGCGTAGATAATGCGTCGCTGTACCGGCTTTAACCCGTCACCAATGTAGGGCAACGCGCGGTCCATGATGACGTACATCGAATAGTTTAAGTACGCATTCTCAGTAAATGTGTGCAGGGCAAGACGCTCTGCACCATCCTGCGTCAGTTCACTCATTAATTTCTCATCCTCACATCGTGGCCCACAACGGCGGGACACCCGGCGGTGGTTTGGCGAGGATAGTACCTTATTCGCCGGTGTTAGTCACAGGGGAAGCGCGCGGTGACGGGCGGTCAGCTGGCGCTGATTACGCCGTCAGCAGCACGAAAATCAGGCGGATTGCATTACGGCTGTGCACCTATCCACTGCCGGGCGATCTCACGGTACTCACCGGTGGCGGTGCTGAGGTGTAACCACTGATCGACATAGAGTTTCCAGCTGATGTCATCGCGCGGGATCATGTAGGCCTTTTCACCATATTGTAGCGGCCGATCGGCATTGATCGCACACAGCGTCGGGAAGCGCTGCTGCTGATAGCGCGCCTCAGAGGCATCGGTAATCATCACATCGGCGTGGTTATCGACCAGTTGCTGGAAGATGGTGACGTTATCGTGGAACAGGGTTAGCGAGGCCTGCGGCAGATGGCTGTGAACGAAGGCTTCGTTGGTACCGCCCGCCGGCTCCACCAGACGGACCTGCGGGCGATTGAGCTGCTCCAGCGTCTGATAGCGGTCTTTATCGGCACAGCGCACCAGCGGGATTTTGCCGTCTACGCCCAGCGGCTGAGCGAACCAGGCGGTCTGCTGCCGCTTCAGGGTAACGGATACGCCACCCAGCGCGATATCACACTGCTTCGCCAGAAAATCGGGCATCAGGGTTTTCCAGCTGGTGGCAACCCATTCTACTTTCGCGCCCAGTGAGGCGGCCAGCGCCTTCGCCATGCTGATATCCAGCCCTTCATACTGGCCGTCGGGACGCAGAAAGCTGTAAGGCTTGTAGTCACCGGTGGTACAGACTTTCAGCACTTTACTGCTGAGAACACTATCCAGACGCGACTGTGCCTGAGCGGCACCGGTGGCCAGCAACAAAGCAAGGATGACGGTTTTTTTCATTATTGTGTTTTCTTTGGCAGGTTGGTTTGCGTACTGAATGGTGCCATAAATCGGCGTATTGTTGCCGCTACAGCAAAAGTGTTGTGATCAGCCTCCCATTTCTCTGTCGCCGCTTCGCGCGTAAGCTGAGCGTCATACACAGAAAACGGAGCACATATTCGAATGAGTAAGATCTTAATTATCGACGGCGGCAAAACGTTTGCCCACTCGAAAGGCGAACTGAACCACACCCTGACCGACGTCGCCGCCAGCCAGCTGCGCGATATGGGCCACGAAGTCTCTGTCACCGTGGCGGACAGCGACTACGTGGTGGCTGACGAAGTACAAAAATATGTCGACAGCGATGTGGTCATTTATCAGATGCCAGGCTGGTGGATGGGTGAACCCTGGACCGTTAAGCGCTACATTGATGAAGTCTTTACCGAGGGTCACGGTTCGCTGTACGCCAGTGATGGTCGCACCCGCTCTGACGCCGCCAAAAAATATGGTTCCGGCGGTCTGCTGCAGGGCAAAAAATATATGCTGTCACTGACCTGGAACGCGCCGCTGCAGGCCTTTACCGATCCGGAGCAGTTCTTTGAAGGCGTCGGCGTGGATGGGCTTTACCTGCACTTCCATAAAGCCAACCAGTTCCTGGGTATGGAAGCCCTGCCGACCTTTATCTGTAATGACGTGATCAAGCAGCCTGACGTGCCGCGTGACATTGCGGCCTATCGTGCCCACCTGACGCGCGTTTTTGGCTAAGCCAGGCTGCCGTTAAGCTTCACTCCCCCGCGAAAGAGGAATCCGCGAATGTTAACAGTCGTTGCTGAAATTTGTGTAAAACCCGGCCGCCGTCAGGCGGTGCTTGAGGCCGTAAAAGCGCTGATCCCGACCGTGCTGCAGGAAGAGGGATGCCACCAGTATGATGCGCTGCTGGACCATCAGGCACAGGTGCCGTGGAAACAGAACTCGCCGGACTCCATTTTTATGCTGGAACAGTGGGAAACGCTGCGTCATCTGGAGCAGCATCAGCAGATGCCGCACATGGATGCGCATCGCGCCATCATTAAAGATGATGTGCTGGATGTGAAAATTCTGGTGCTGGAACCCAGCGCCTGATGATTGCTGAAGCCCTGCCCTCTGTTCTGTAACCGGGGCAGAGTCTGGTGATAAGCCTGAAGCAGGGTGCCTCTCGCAGCGATAAATTAGCTCAACGCGCAGGAAATAAGGTCAGAAGAGGAAGCGTCCCGCGCCGGAGACGGCGCGGGACGAACGTGCCATAGATGGCAGTTGTTGCGCCTTTCCGATCTGACCCTGTTCCCTGCGCATGCACCCTCCCACAGCCAATCCAGCCAGATATTGTCAGCATCCTCCAACCTCTGCCCCGTGGCAGGGGTTTTTTATTATGTCATCAAAGCTCACAGCAGCTGGCGACGGTCGATCTCGGTGCGAAGAAAATCGAGAAAGCAGCCAATACGTGAGGAGAGCGTGGTGTTGCGATAGTAGACCGCGTGAACCGGCAGCCGCAGTTCGCGGGTTTCATCGGGCAATACCGGTACCAGCCGTCCAGCGGCGCAATCTTCCCGGCTGACAAAGTCGGAGAGGCGCGCAATGCCCTGCCCGGCCAGCGCCAGTTGCCGGATGGTTTCACCACTGGAGGCGGAGAGCGTCGGCTTGATCCGCATAAACTCGCCGTCGGGCTGCCAGACCGGCCAGACGTTGTGATTATCAAGATGGCTGAAACCGATGATCTGATGCTGTTCAAGATCGGCGACGGTTTGCGGCGTGCCGGCTTTCGCCAGATAGGCCGGGCTGGCCATCAGACGAATGGCACTGCTGCCCAGCATCCGCGCCCGCAGCGTAGAATCGCGCAGTTCACCAATGCGAATGGCGACGTCGGTTTGCTGCTCCAGCAGATCGATCAGGATATCGTCGGTATTGAGTTCCAGCTGAATCAGCGGATATTGCGCGCGGAACGCATCCACCAGCGGCACAATCACGTGCAGCATAAACGGGGTGGCGGCATTGACCCGTAATCGCCCTGAAGGCATTTCACGTCGCTGGGCAATCTGCTCTTCCGCCTGCTCTACCGACGCCAGAATCTGACGCGCATGCTCCAGAAACACCTGCCCTTCCTCTGTCAGTGCCAGCCGGCGGGTGGTGCGATGCAGCAGGGTAGTCTGCAGTTTGCTCTCCAGCCGGCTTAAGGCGCGACTGATGCCTGAACTGGTCTGCGCCAGCTGGTCGGCCGCGGCGGTAATCGATCCGCTATCCACCACGGCAACCCAGGCGCGTAACTCTTCCAGTGTAATTTTCACAATCGCTGCTGTCTCTGCTGTGTGGACCAGCCCGGGCGACTTATGGCCCGGCGGTCATTTTTGACGTGCGCAACCTGTAAAACAGGACGCTGGCGCGTCCTGTTTTTTATACTTCGATGTCGGCCATGTCGCCTTTTTCCTGCAACCAGTTTCGCCGGTCTTCGGAACGTTTTTTCGCCAGCAGCATGTCCATCATGCGTAACGTCTGGTCCACGTCTTCATCACTGATGGTCAGCTGCACCAGCCGACGGGTATTAGGATCAAGGGTGGTTTCGCGCAGCTGCAGCGGGTTCATCTCACCCAGCCCTTTAAAGCGCTGAACGTTAGGTTTGCCCTTTTTACGCTTCAGCTGCTCCAGCACGCCCTCTTTCTCATCTTCATCCAGCGCGTAGTAAACCTCTTTGCCCAGATCGATGCGGTAGAGCGGTGGCATCGCCACATAGACGTGGCCGCCTTTAACCAGCGAACGGAAATGCTTCACAAACAGCGCGCAGAGTAAGGTCGCGATATGCAGACCATCGGAGTCCGCATCCGCCAGAATGCAGACTTTGCCGTAGCGCAGCTGCGAAAGATCTTCGCTGTCGGGATCGATACCGATCGCCACGGAAATATCGTGCACTTCCTGCGAGGCCAGCACCTCATCCGAAGAGACTTCCCAGGTGTTAAGGATCTTGCCTTTCAACGGCATGATCGCCTGATATTCACGATCGCGCGCCTGCTTAGCCGATCCACCTGCTGAATCCCCTTCGACCAGGAACAGTTCGGTCTTATTCAGATCCTGCGCGGTACAGTCCGCCAGTTTGCCAGGCAACGCCGGGCCGCTGGTGAGCTTTTTACGCACCACTTTCTTCGCCGCACGCAGGCGACGCTGGGCGCTGGAGATTGCCAGTTCGGCCAGTTGCTCAGCCGCCTGTACGTTCTGGTTGAGCCACAGGCTGAAGGCATCTTTTACCACGCCCGACACAAAGGCCGCGCACTGACGTGAAGAGAGGCGCTCTTTGGTTTGTCCGGCAAACTGCGGATCCTGCATCTTCACTGACAGCACGTAGGCGCAGCGATCCCAGATATCTTCCGCAGAGAGTTTTACGCCGCGCGGCAGGATGTTGCGGTATTCACAGAATTCACGCATCGCATCCAGCAGGCCCTGACGCAGACCGTTAACATGGGTACCGCCCTGCATGGTCGGGATCAGGTTAACGTAGCTTTCGGTGAGCAGTTCGCCGCCTTCCGGCAGCCATAACAGCGCCCAGTCGACCGCTTCAACGTCACCGGCAAAACTGCCGACGAACGGTTTTTCCGGCAGCGTTGGCAGCCCGTTAACCGCTTCGCACAGGTAGTCGGTCAGGCCATCTTCGTAGCACCAGCGCTGCTCGGTGTTATTCAGCTTGTCTTTAAAGACGATTTCGACGCCCGGACAGAGCACCGCTTTGGCTTTCAGCAGGTGCGACAGACGCGATACCGAGAAGCGCGGGCTGTCGAAGAAGCTTTCATCAGGCCAGAAGTGTACGCGGGTACCGGTGTTGCGCTTCGCCACCGTGCCGGTGACCGTCAGTTCCTGCACTTTTTCGCCATTTTCAAAGGCGATGTCATACACTTCGCCATTACGGCGTACCGTGACTTCCACCCGTTTTGACAGGGCGTTCACCACCGAAATGCCGACGCCGTGCAGGCCGCCCGAGAACTGATAGTTTTTATTGGAGAACTTGCCGCCGGCGTGCAGGCGACAGAGGATCAGCTCCACCGCGGGCACGCCCTCTTCCGGGTGAATATCCACCGGCATGCCGCGACCATCATCAATAACTTCCAGTGATTGATCGGCGTGCAGAATCACTTCAACCCGCTTCGCGTGGCCGCCCAGCGCCTCATCGACGCTGTTATCAATCACTTCCTGACCCAAATGGTTGGGCCGCGTCGTGTCGGTGTACATTCCCGGGCGACGGCGAACAGGCTCAAGGCCAGTCAGGACCTCAATGGCATCCGCGTTATAGTTTGATTGACTCATCGTAAATGTCTGATTAGAAGGGTGAAATTGGGTGCGATTTCCGCATTACTCAGGGATGATTCAGACCGAGAAAGTCCAGAATCTGCGGGAAATGGCGCTCGAATCCAGTAAATGTATGGTTTCCGCCCTCTTCAACCGTATGGCGGCACGCGCTGTAATAGTCGAGCGCCTGACGGTAATCGAGAACTTCATCGCCGGTTTGTTGCAGCAGCCAGAGTAAATCGGGCGCTTCCAGCGGTTCAATCTGCATTACTTTCAGATCGTAAATGTGGCGTGACTCTAACACATATTGCTGGCCGGTGTAGGGATTCTGATTGTCGCCGAGGTAATCCGCCAGCAACTCAAAAGGCCGTACCGCAGGATTGACCACCACGGCCGGCAGCATAAAACATTGCGATAGCCAGGTGGCGTAATACCCGCCGAGAGAAGAGCCAACCAGACCCAGAGTTTCGCCGCTGCGGCTCAGCACTAACTCTTCCAGCATCGCGGCGGCATCCGCCGGAAAGGTCGGCAGCTGCGGCACGATCATCTCGATCGCCGGATGCGTTACCTGTAGCCACTGACGGAACTGCGTCGCCTTGGCCGACTGGGGTGAGCTGTTGAAACCGTGCAGATAAAGCAGCGCCGCCATCGGTCAGTATCCTTCAGAGTCTAAATCGGGGCGGAAGATGTCGGTATCAAGACGGTTAACCTCGGTTTCAAGCTGGCCGTCCGGGTGCAGGGTAAACCAGCGCCAGCCCGGTGCCACGGTATCAATCGCGAAGCTGGTGCAGTGCGGTTTGAACTGTACGCAGGTGGAGGGCGTCGCCAGGACCCGGCGGCCGTGCCACTCGACATCCAGCTCCTGATGGATATGGCCACAGACCAGGGTCTTCGCCAGCGGAAACTGTTGCAACACTGCATCCAGCTGATGCGAATTACGCAGGCTGTGCTGGTCAAGCCAGGTGCAGCCGGACGCCAGTGGATGGTGATGCAGCAACACCAGAGTGTGCCGTTGCGGATAGCGGGCCAGCGCGTTTTCCAGCCACTCCAGCTGATAGTCACTCAGCATACCGTGCGGCACGCCGAACACCTGGCTGTCGAGCAGGACAATCTGCCACTGCTCGCCGATCAGCACCTGTTTGTGCGGATTGATGTGGGCGTCAGCTAAGGTATCGACCATTGCGGGCTGGAAATCGTGGTTGCCGGGCAGCCAGACGCAGGGCCTGGGCAAACGTGAAATGCCCTCAGCAAAATGCTGATAGGCTTCAACAGAGTGGTCCTGGGCCAGATCGCCCGTGGCGATGATCAGGTCATAGTCCCGATGCTGTGCAATTATCGCATCCAGGACCGCCTCATAGCTCGACCAGGTATTCACCCCAAGTAGCGATTCATGTTTTCCTGCGAACAGGTGGGTGTCCGTGATTTGCAGAATCCTGATTGCGGAACCGTTCGCTGCAGGAAGAGTTAGCAGGCTATCCAAAGCGTTTCCTTCGTCTCCACGCCATTTAACGCATTATACGCATCAGCAGACCGGAACTGCCATCGCGCCGTGCGCCAGGCAGTAGCGCAACCAGTCAGCGAGGAACTGGTTTATCTGATGTTTTTCATCACGCTGATGCAGTTTTTTATTAGGATAATCATAGCGCGCTTTGAAACGATAGATCTGTTGAGTTGAACACACTTCGGCGACCATCGCATCGTGGTAGAGCCGCACCGACATCGAAGGCAGGCTCCAGTAGCTCACGGCAGGCGCCACCTGGCGGATCTCCACCAGCGTGGTGTAGCGCGTCGACTCCTGAATCGTCAACTGATAACGGGCGCCACTCACCTGATAGATCACCGATGCGCCCGCGTCATCATCACGTGGCAGCAGGCGGCGTAACTGGGCGAAATTGGTTTCGCACAGCCGCATCATTTCGGGAAAGTCAGGGGTATAGCGCTGTTTCATTGTGGTATCCACTCTTCTCGTAGTTTCTCATGGTGCAACGCCAGCCATTGCAAGGCGATGACAGACGCCGCATTGTCAATAATCCCCTCTTCCACCCAGCGATAAGCCTGTTCGCGACTCACCACATGGACAAGAATATCCTCATTCTCTTCCTCCAGACCATGGCATCCTGTTGCCTGGCTGGCATCCACTTCCCCAATCAGCACCGATAAACGTTCACTGGTGCCTCCGGGGCTGGCCAGGTAATTAAGCATTGGCTTAATCCGTCCGACCTGTAATCCTGCTTCTTCGACCGCTTCGCGACGCACCACCTGTTCAACGGTTTCACCGGGATCGATAATGCCGGCCACCATCTCCAGCAGCCAGGGCGATGCACTGCTGTCATAGGCCGGAATGCGGATCTGTTCGATCAGCACCACTTCGTCGCGTAAGGGATCATAAGGTAGCAGCACGGCGGCATGTCCGCGCTCAAAAACTTCGCGCTGCACTTCGGCGCTCATTTCGCCATTAAAACGGCGGTGACGGAAGCGATAGCGTACCACTGAAAAAAAACCATCGTAGACGGTTTCGCGTGCAATAATTTCTACATCGTTTTTTGTAAAAGTCACAGGGGATTTTTTTTCTTCCGACATCATCTGGTTCCTTATGCAGATTGGGGTGGAGCGAAAAAAGCCTGGCACAGTGCTCCGTCTGAGTGGTTCTTTCTGAATTATTTACGTAAATTAGGGGAAGAAGGCACGTTCAGCCAACTTATCTCACAGTTGCCCTCTGCTAGAATCGGCGATAATTTTTTGGCTTACCCGGCAGCGCTACCACTGCAATTTGCTGCAACAAAAGGAATGCAAATGAAAAAACTGCTCCCATTTTTTATTGGGCTGAGCCTGGGCGGTTTCAGCTTCGCCAGCCAGGCCGAAGACCTGCTTCAGGTTTATCAACAAGCACGTCTGAGCAACCCGGATCTGCGCAGCGCCGCTGCCGATCGCGATTCTGCCTTTGAGAAAATCAACGAAGCGCGTAGCCCATTATTACCGCAGCTCGGTCTGGGTGCGGATTACACCTATAACAACGGCTACCGTGACAGCAGCGGTCTTCATTCCAACACGACCAGCGGCACGCTGCAATTAACCCAGACAATTTTCGACATGTCGAAATGGCGCGCCCTGACCCTGCAGGAAAAAGCCGCCGGCATCCAGGACGTTACCTATCAGGTTGCGCAGCAGGATTTGATTCTGAACACCGCGACCGCTTACTTCAACGTACTGAAAGCGATTGATACCCTTTCTTACACCGAAGCGCAGAAGCAGTCGATCTATCGCGAACTCGATCAAACCACCCAACGTTTTAACGTCGGCCTGGTGGCGATCACTGACGTGCAGAACGCCCGTGCGCAGTATGACAGCGTATTAGCTAACGAAGTCACCGCGCGCAACAATCTGGATAACGCGGTTGAATCACTGCGCCAGATTACCGGCATGGATTATCAGGCTCTGGCGTCGCTCAATATCGACCGCTTCAAAACCGATAAGCCAGATGCGGTCAGCGCGCTGCTCAAGCAGGCTGAAAGTCGTAACCTGACGTTGCTGTCTGCCCGTCTGAATCAGGATCTGGCACGTGAGCAGATTCGTTCAGCAGAAACCGGCCACATGCCAACGCTGGATCTGACTGCCTCAACCGGCATGTCCAACAGCAAATATGGCGGCAGCCGCGCTAACCAGAGCGCCGGTACGACCGATTCGATTACCGGTTCTAACCAGGTTGGCCTGAGCTTCTCTCTGCCACTCTACAGCGGCGGCAGCGTGACCTCGCAGGTGAAACAGGCGCAGTATAATTTTGTCAGTGCCAGCGAGCAGCTGGAAAGTGCGCACCGCTCAGCGGTGCAGACCGTGCGCTCATCGTTTAACAACGTGAATGCATCGATCAGCACCATCAACGCCTACAAACAGGCTGTGGTCTCAGCGCAAAGCTCACTGGATGCGTCTGAAGCCGGTTATCAGGTCGGTACGCGTACCATCGTCGATGTGCTGGATGCGACCACCGCGCTGTATAACGCTAAGCAGCAGCTTTCTGATGCGCGCTACAGCTACCTGATCAACCAGCTCAACATCAGCTATGCACTGGGAACGCTCAACGAGCAGAACCTGCAGGCGCTGAACAGCCAGCTGGGTAAAGAGATCCCAACGTCACCAGAAACGGTGGCACCGGAAAACGCGCAGCAGACCGCGCGCGTGGATAATGGCCCGTCTGCCAACGGCTCTGCCGCCGCAGCACGCCCTGCAGCTCGTAACAGCAGCAGCAATCCTTTCGGTAACTGATGACGATGACGGGTCGCTTTGCGGCCCGTCTCTCTATCGAACGTATAGCTAAGTAAAGATCCCTACAGTATCAGGCCCTCAGCTTCAATTTTGACCCCTCATCCCCTATTCTATGCGCTACCTTTGGGCACAGGATAATCATAATGAAACGCACAAAATCTATTCGCTATGCCGCTTTTCGAAAGAGCTGGCAGGCACGCCATTTAACGCCCGTCGCGATCGCCGTTTCGGCGGTATTTATGCTGGCAGGTTGTGAACAAAACGATGAATCCGTCTCGATGTATCAGAATGCGGATGACTGTTCGAAAGCCAATCCAGGCCAGAGCGCGCAGTGCACCACCGCCTTCAATGAAGCCAAAAAAGAGGCAGAACGCACCGCGCCTAAATATGCGACCCGTGAAGATTGCGTCGCCGAATTCGGCGAGAATCAGTGTCAGCAGGCTCCGGCTCAGGCTGGCGTCGGCAGCACCAACAATGCGGAAGCGCAACAGAGCGGCGGCAGCTTCTGGATGCCACTGATGGCCGGTTACATGATGGGCCGGATGATGGGCGGCGGCGCAGGCTTCGCTCAGCAACCGCTGTTTTCACCCAAAACCCCTAACAGCCCGGCAAACGGTCAGTTTGTTGATGCGTCCGGTCGTAACTATGGTGCTGCCACCTCAGGCAAAACCATGAATGTGCCGAAGACGGCGCTGGCACCGAAGCCTGCCACCACCTCGACCATCACCCGTGGTGGCTTTGGCGAGACGGTAGCCAAACAGAACAGCATGCAGCGCAGCAGCGCTACCGGCACCTCCAGCCGGACGATGGGAGGCTAACGCCCCGATGCAACGCATTGCCATTTCAGAACGCCCAGGCTGGCGGGAAAAAGCCACCGAGTTCGGTTTTCGTTTTCATACCATGCACGGCGAGCCGTACTGGTGTGAAGATGCTTACTACCAGTTTACGCTGGCACAAATTGAACAGCTTGAGGACGTCACCGCTGAGCTGCATCAGATGTGCCTGCAGGTGGTCGACAAAGTCGTTAACGATGAAGCGTTGCTGACCAAATTCCGCATCCCCAAACATACCTGGGATTTTGTGCGTGATTCCTGGCATCAGCGTCAGCCTTCGCTCTATTCCCGTCTTGATCTCGCCTGGGATGGCAAAGGCGACGCCAAATTACTTGAGAACAACGCCGATACGCCGACCTCACTGTATGAAGCGGCATTTTTCCAGTGGCTGTGGCTGGAAGACCAGCTCAGCGCCGGGCAGTTGCCGACAGGCAGTGACCAGTTCAACAGCCTGCAGGAAAAGCTGATCGCACGCTTTGCCGCATTGCATCAGCAGCACGGTTTTAACTGGCTGCATTTCGCCTGCTGCCGCGACACTGACGAAGATCGCGGCACGGTGCAGTATCTGCAGGATTGCGCCACCGAAGCGGGCCTGCCGAGCGAATTTCTCTACATAGATGAAATTGGTCTGGGTGAAAAAGGTGAGTTTACCGACGTCCACGACCAGGTCATCAGCAACCTGTTTAAGCTCTATCCGTGGGAATTCATGCTCCGCGAGATGTTCTCCACCAAGCTGGGCGACGCCGGCGTACGCTGGCTGGAGCCGGCCTGGAAAAGCATTCTGTCGAACAAAGCGCTGCTGCCAATGCTGTGGCAGATGTTCCCGAATCACCCTAACCTGCTGCCCGCCTTCTTTGCCGAAGATGAGGTGCCGCCGATGGACAAATATGTGGTGAAGCCGCTGTTCTCTCGCGAAGGCGCCAATATCCGCATTGTTGAAAACGGTCAGGAGATTGCCCGCGTCGACGGTCCGTATGGCGAAGAAGGTATGATCGTCCAGCAGTTCCATCCGCTGCCGAAATTTGGCGACAGCTACACGCTGATCGGTAGCTGGCTGATTGACGATCAGCCGGCCGGTATTGGCCTGCGTGAAGATCGCGATCTGATCACTCAGGATCTTTCCCGTTTCTATCCGCACGCCTTCATCGAGTAATACCCTGACAAACAGACCCGCCCTGGGTCTGTTTGCATTCAGCCGACCTGCACCGACAACATACTGATCGCGCCCATCTCCATTCCATCCACCGGAATGCTGATCGCTTCCCCTTTCTGGCGTGCGCCCAGCACATATAACAGTGGCAGATAGTGTTCTGGCGTCGGGTTTGAGAGCGCAGCACCAGGATGCTGCATAAAGTTGACCAGCGGATGCGAAGCCGCGTCACTCTCTGACGTCAGGTTGTCACGCACAAACTGCTCAAAACTGCTGGCCCACGGATAGACCTCATCGCCACCGTCCCAGCGCACCTTTCTCAGGTTATGCACCACGTTACCACTGGCAACAATCATCACGCCCTCGTCACGCAGCGCCGCCAGCTTCTGGCCCAGTTCAAAATGCCAGGCCGGCGATTGGGTACTGTCGATACTTAACTGCACCACCGGAATATCCGCCTGCGGGTACATCTTGATCAGCACCCCCCACGAGCCATGATCGAATCCCCAGCTGTGATCCAGCTGTACCGGAATTGGCGCTAACAGACTGACAAGTTGTTCAGCCAGTTCCGGCGATCCCGGCGCCGGATAGCGGGTATCAAACAACGCCTGCGGAAAACCGCCAAAATCATGCAGGGTGCGAGGATGTGCCATCGCCGTTACTGCGGTGCCACGCGTATACCAGTGGGCCGAGACCGCAATAATGGCGCGGGGTCGCGGCAGGGTATCGCCCGCGTGACGCCACGCGGTGGTATAGCGGTTCTCTTCCAGGGCGTTCATCGGGCTGCCATGGCCCAAAAACAGCGCTGGCATACGTGACTGGCTCATAACGGGTTCTCAGAATTGAATGTTTGATAGCCACTACGATACGCGCTTTACCCGCTATATCACGCGGATAAGCCTGATGATGATGCTCAGAAAATCTGAATAAGATTGATGATAAAGGAGATGACCGATCGGGGATAACAGCAGACGAAGGCTGGCTGACGGCTCAGATTGCCGCCACAAAAGCGGACGTGCGGATTAAGCGCCGGTAAAACAGGCCGGGCTGGCCTGTTTTACCGCGTCATCACGCTGATTAGCTGGCGTGACGCGTTTCGTGGCTACGACGCCAGGCCACTAAATCCTCAATCGTTACCACTGGCATATTGTGTTGTCTGGCAAAGGTAATGGCTTCCGGCGCATGCGCCATGGTGCCGTCATCGTTGGTCAGTTCGCACAGTACGCCTGCCGGCTTGAAGCCCGCCAGAGTAACCAGGTCGATGGTTGCTTCGGTGTGACCGCCACGGGTCAGCACACCGCCTTCGCGCGCGCGCAGCGGGAAGACATGACCAGGGCGATTGAGATCGCTGGGTTTAGCGTTATCGGCAATCGCGGCACGAATGGTGGTGATACGATCCTGGGCAGAAACCCCGGTGGTCACACCTTCGGCCGCTTCAATCGTCACGGTAAAACCGGTGCCGTAGGAGCTGGTGTTGTTCTCCACCATCATCGGCAGATCTAACTGCTGGCGACGCTCTTCAGTCAGGCAAAGGCAGACGATGCCGCTGCCGTGGCGAATGGTCAGCGCCATCTGTTCAACGGTCATGGTTTCCGCGGCGAAGATCATATCGCCTTCGTTTTCACGATTTTCATCGTCGAGCACCATCACACCGCGTCCCTCACGAAGGGCGGCGATAGCACGTTCTACACGCTGTTCAGGCGTGCCAAATTCAGAAAGTAGCGTCTGATTCATGGTAATAAAAACCTTTAAATGTATGGGTTACCAGAATCAGGGCGTGCTTAGGAGTGACGTCAAAAAGACGTGGCAATAACGTGAAGCAGACACAATTGTCCGACAGATGTCGTTACCCTCTCCCATCCGGACTGTAACCGTCGGCCCCGGAATTACACCGGATCTGCTGACCTTCATGGCGAATTTTCATCATCATGAAGCGCTCGCGGGCTTTCAGCCTAAGCTGATTTACCGCCGGTGGGGAATTGCGCCCCGCCCTGAGAATAAGCGTTTTTACTATAGCGCCGATTATCTGGAGCGGCAATCATCAATAGTGCAATTGCTTTTGCATTTCCTGCGTTGCCGATTTGAGGTTTATCCTTTTCATTTCTGGCATTACACTTAACCGTTATCAGGTTAGTAAAATGCTGACACAGCTCCCCGAAACCAGGAAATCATCATGATCGACACGAAAAAAATTGAACAACTTGCACGTCAGGTTCACGAAGCGATGCCGAAAGGGGTACGTGAGTTTGGTGATGATGTCGAAAAGAAAATTCGTCAGGTTCTTCAGGCGCAGCTGACGCGTATGGATCTGGTCAACCGTGAAGAGTTTGATGTGCAGACGCAGGTGTTGCTGCGTACGCGTGAAAAACTGGCGGCGCTGGAACAGCGTCTGGCACAGCTGGAAAGCCAGAGCGGCGCAACGCCGACAGCACCAGCCACCAGCGCACCCGTTGCTACGGCAAACACCGCAGCGGCGGGCGCAGCGACCTCTCCTGCCGCGTCACCCGCACCGTCAGTGATCACTACTCCAGATGTAGTCAAACCTGATACTGACAGCAACAACTAATCACCGGTTTAGCGGGAGCAGGTCTCCCGCTGACTGCGGGTGTTAGCTGTCGCCGCGAATGGTTTTAATGATATTGGTGGTTGAGATGCCATCTTCAAAATTCAGCACCTGCACGTCTCCGCCGTTGGCCCACACCTCTTTACTGCCGGCGATATCTTCCGGTTTGTAATCACCGCCTTTCACCAGCAGATCCGGCAGGATACTGGCGATCAGCCGCTGCGGCGTATCCTCTTCAAATACCACCACCCAATCTACCGCTTCCAGCGCACCGAGTACGATCATGCGGTTTTCCTGCGGGTTAACCGGGCGGCTCGCGCCTTTCAGCCGTTTGGTTGACGCATCGCTATTCACCGCCACGATCAGGCGATCGCCCAGCTTACGCGCATTGGCCAGATAAGAGACGTGACCGGCATGCAGGATGTCGAAAACACCGTTGGTCATCACCACTTTTTCGCCACGCCGACGCGCCATTTCGACTGCCGCTTTCAGCTCCGCTTCGGTCATGATGCCGAAGCCCTGCTCCGGACGGGCATGAATCGCATTTTCCAGCTCAACGGTGCTGACGGTGGAGGTCCCGAGTTTACCCACCACTACGCCAGCGGCGGCATTGGCGAGGAAACAGGCCTCTTCCAGCGAGTCACCAGCCGCTAACGCCGCAGCCAGCACGCCGATAACCGTGTCGCCCGCACCCGTCACGTCATAAACTTCCTGGGCCTGAGTCGGCAGATGCAACGGCGCTTTGCCGGGTTGTAGCAGCGTCATGCCATTTTCTGAACGGGTCACCAGCAGCGCGGAGAGATCGAAATCAGCGATCAGCTGCATACCGCGCGCCACGATCTCCTCTTCGTTTTTACACTTACCGACCACCGCTTCGAATTCAGACAGATTAGGTGTCAGCAACGTTGCGCCACGGTAGCGGGCAAAGTCGGTGCCTTTCGGATCGATCAGCACCGGGACGTTTGCTTCGCGCGCCAGGGCGATCATGGTCTGCACGCTGCAGAGCGCGCCTTTGGCGTAGTCAGACAGCACCAGTGCGCCCGCAGCCGCCAGCGAAGCACGCATTTTTTGGTGGATCGGTTCGGGATCGACCTGATCAAAACCCTCTTCAAAGTCGAGGCGGATCAGCTGCTGGTTACGTGACAGCACGCGCAGTTTGGTGATGGTCGGATGGCTTTTCACCGCCACGAAATCGCAATGTACATTGACGTCTTTCAGCGTGTTACTCAACACGCGCGCCGCATCATCTTCACCGGTCAGGCCAATCAGCCGTGAGGCGGCACCGAGTGCTGCAATGTTCATCGCCACGTTTGCTGCGCCGCCAGGACGCTCCTCAACGGTGTCCACTTTCACCACCGGAACCGGTGCTTCAGGCGAGATACGGCTGGTAGGGCCATACCAGTAACGATCCAACATCACATCGCCAACGACCAGCACTGAGGCTTGGCCGAACGCGGGCAGAGTAACTTTCATTCCAGACACTCCAGACTGCATTAAAAATAGTGCGCGGATGATAGCACAGTTGCGATTTGTGCTATCAGCATCACGCCGGGAGAGACGCGGGCGAGTTAAGCCAGCGCTGCCAGCTGGCAACAACCGTTTGCCGTTCGGCGGCGAAAGCATCCGGCTCCACATGGCCGGGCAGCTCCTGCAATGCCCGATGGTGCAACGCATCGCGCAGCGTAACGTACGCCTGCGTCAGCGCCTGCGCTTCATCGGCGGGCATTTTATGGTATTTCGCCATCAGTTCAAAAATACGCACATTGTCGGACCAGCGCGTCAACTCAGGTTGTTCAGCGGCGTAGCGTAAGACAAGATATTGGGCGATGAATTCAATGTCGGTGATTCCACCCTGATCGGTTTTAATCTCCCAGCGTCCTTTATGCTTGTTACTGAGGTGAGCGCGCATCTTTTCTCGCATTTCTCGCACTTCAGTCTGTAACGCCTCAGCGGGACGCGGCAGACAGAGGATCGCCTGGCGGATGGCATTAAAACGTTCGCCCAGCGCAGGTTCGCCAAACACCACGCGCGCCCGCACCAGCGCCTGATGCTCCCAGGTCCAGGCCTCATTGCGCTGATACTCGTCATACGCTTCAAAGGTGCTGACCAGCATGCCCGCCGCGCCGGAAGGACGTAGCCGCGCGTCTACTTCATACAGAATGCCGGATGAGGTGCGGGTACTGAACAAGTGCATAATGCGCTGGGCGAGGCGCAGATAGAACTGGCGGCCATCAATGCTGCGCTCTCCTTCGGTCACCGCATCTGCCGGGCAATCGTGCAGAAAGACTAAATCGAGATCGGAACTGTATCCCAGCTCCCAGCCGCCCAGTTTGCCGTAGCCCAGCACCGCAAAGCCGCGTTCGTGCTCATTACTCAGGTGCGATGGCCGGCCGTAGCGCTGCACCATCATATGCCAGGCCTGGCGTACCACCGATTCGATAATCGCCTCGGCCAGCCAGGTGAGGTGATCGCTCACTTTCATCACCGGTAGCGTGCCGGCGATGTCGGCAGCGGCAATACGCAGATGCTGCGCCTGCTTAAACTGACGCACCGCCTCAAGCTGCTGCTCCTCATCATCGGTGGGAATTCGCATCAGATACTGACGCAACTCATCACGGTAGGCATCAGTGGCGGTGGGCTGGTAGAGCGTGGCCGGATCGAGCAGTTCGTCCAGCAACAGCGGGTGCCGGGCCAGCTGGCTGGCCACCATCGGCGAAGCGGCGCACAGACGGATCAAATGCCGCAGCGCACCGTGATATTCGGTTAATAATTCGAGGTAGGTGCTGCGGGTCAACACGCCAAGCAGTAACGGCGTCAGGCGGCTGAGCGTGACGGCAGCATCGTCGCGCGGACAGACTTCGCTTAACAGACGCGGCATCAGCTGGTCCAGCGCCTGACGACCGCGCGGGCCGATGGTGCGCCGGCTGATATCCTGGCGAAACGCCTCCAGCGTCTGGTGCAGCGTGCGGCACTGTTCATCGCTGAGTTGTGGCACCAGCGGTGCCAGTTCGCTCTCTTCCAGCGGGTCCTGCCACAGCATCTGGTATTCCGCCAGCTCGCGCTGATCGCCAATCTCTGGCGTATCTTCGCCAATCAGCTCATCAAAAATAGCGCGAACCGCCGCCATCTGGCTTTCGAGTGCCGCCATCAGGGCGGGCCAGTCCGCGCTGCCCATCGCCCATGCCAGGCGGGCGCGATGCAGCTCATCTTCAGGTAAAGTCTGGGTCTGCTCATCACCCAGGCTTTGCAGCAGATTCTCCAGCCGCCGCAGGAACAGATAGGCTCCACGCAGCGCATCGACCTGCTCTGTGGGTAATAACGCCAGCGCTTTTATCGCTTCCAGCGTCGGCAGTAAGGCGCGCAGTTGAAGTGAGCGCTCACGTCCGCCGCGAATCAGCTGAAACACCTGGACGATAAATTCGGTTTCGCGAATGCCGCCTGCGCCCAGTTTGATGTTGTTTTTCAGGCCGCGCCGCCGCACTTCCCGGCTGATCATACCTTTCATGTTACGCAGCGACTGAATCACGCTGAAGTCGATATAACGCCGGTAGACGAACGGCCGCAGCATCTGTTGTAACTCCTGGCTCCAGCGATCGTGCTCGTCTCCCATCAGTCGCGCTTTGACCATCGCGTAACGTTCCCAGTCGCGTCCCTGCTCCTGGTAATAATCTTCCAGAGCGGCAAAGCTCATGACCAGCGGGCCGCTGTCGCCAAACGGACGCAGACGCATATCAACCCGGTAGACAAAACCATCCATGGTCGGCTGATCAAGCACCTTAATCAGCCGCTGTCCCATGCGGGTAAAAAACTGGGCATTATCCAGTTCCCGCCGTCCGCCGCGGGTGCTGCCGTTTTCCGGCCAGGCAAAAATCAGGTCGATATCGGATGAGAAGTTCAGCTCGCCGCCGCCCAGCTTACCCATACCGAGGATCAGCATCGGTTGCGCTTCGCCATCGGCGTTGCAGGGAGTACCAAAATCACGACAGCAATCCTGATAGACCCAGTCGCGCGCCCGGCTGATTAACACTTCCGCCAGTACGCTTAACTGCTGCAGGCTCTGTTCCGTGCTGGCGTGTTGCAGGCACTGCATCCAGGCGATACGCACCAGCATCCGGCGGCGAAACAGTCGCAGTTCGCGCATCAGGCTGGCTTCGCTATCAACCGTCGTCATCACCTGATTCAGCCAGTCAGCGTAGTGCTGCCACTCGTCAGCCTGCGGCGGCGCATGACAGATCGCCTGCCACCAGTCGGGATGCTGTTGCAGGTTTTCCAGCACAAAATCACTGAAAGCCAACCCGGCCGCCTGCTCCGTGCTCAGCGAAGCAAGGGGAACCTCAAGCTGCTGCGCGGCGCGTGCCGCCTGTTCGCGTAACAACGCGGGAAGTGCTGACAACATAAATCCCTCCATGATGGCGTGGCACAGGTCAGGTTAGCGGGCAGACCCGCTGGTGAGCCAGAACGGTGGCTGTTTCAGCGCCTGCGTCGTCAGCCAGGCTAATCCGGCTTCCTGTTGCTCATGAATCGCTGACAGCAGCTGTTGCCATGGTGCCAGCCAGACCGCCACATCTTCCTGCGGATAAGCGCCGGCCAGTAAATGCACCGCCAGCAACTGGCGCGACAGGCGGGTCGCTTTATCCCGATACTCATTAGGCTGCTTAACCGTGCTGAAGGTCTCTCTGAGATCGGCATTAATGCGGCTCAGCATGATGTCGCCAAAGCGTTTAAACGAACCTTGTAATTTGGCCTGGCCTTTGACATCCACCCACTGCTGCCATTGCGATTCCACCAGCCAGTGCGTCAGCGCCAGCTGGGTTTCCACCGCCAGCGATGAGAGGCAGAAGCTGGTTGCATCCACCTCGTCGTTGACCAGCGTCTCTTCCAGCGTGGTCAGCTGCTGACGCAAGGCGCTGCTGGCCTTGCGCGGCACCAATGCACCAAACAGGGAAAACGCCTGACGCAGCACATCCAGCGCTTCACGCACCGCATCCTGTGCCGCTGCGTTGCCGCGCAGCCAGACTTCTTCGTGATACTGCCAGTGACTGAGACCGGCCGACATAGCTGCCACCATGCCCTCTTCTACCGTGGCTTTGGTACCGGCTTTCAGCAGCGGGAAAGGACGCAGCTGACGCGGCGGATTGCCCTGCGCCAGCTGATAACCGCGTGCGGCTTTGCTCAGGCTGCCCATGCGCAGGCCGCCTTGCGCCACCAGCTGTCGGGCAATGGCCAGCATATCTTTTCGTTCACCGCGCTTTAATTCCAGTTCGATTTCGCACAGCGGTTCGCTCAGGTCGCCCGCCGTGACGTCGCCCTGATCAAACGCCAGCTCAATCTCGCTGTCGCCGATGGTGATCAGCCAGGTTTCACGCTGGAAATGCGTGGTAAACAGCGGCTGTAACCGTGACTGCAACGCCGCAATGTCGGTGCCCTGCGGCCAGATGTCAGCGGGCAGCTGCGCAATATCCAGCGTGGGCTCGCTCAGGTCGACATTATATTCCGGGCGCTGATGCAGCCCGCCAAGCGTTTTACCGGCCGCTTTCAGCGTCATTTCATAACGCTTATCGACGCCACGGATGCGCAATCCCATATCCCAGCGTCGCAGCTGGTTATCGTCGGTTTCAAAATAGATGTTGGTCAGCTCGCGCGCAGGCTGATGCTGATGCGGCCACGCCGCGACAAGGTCAGCCAGTTTCCCGGCCGCCTGAGGAGTTGCAATGAACTTTAGTTCGATTTCGATGGTCATAATTTTTTATTCACTACGCCGCTGGCACTTAAGAGGATGTTTCCTGCATATTTCAGGCGATAATCAGCAGGTTACTCATGCTGTCGCCTGGAGGGCAAGGGGTTATCAGGCGAAGATTAATGCACAGAAGCCGCGCTGTCTCTGCTTTCTTTGTGCTTTCGCAGACCTTTTCGCACTCTCATGAGACCAGGATAGTTCTCATAGTGATTTATGTGAGGCCTCTCCAGACTGTGCCGGTAAATTTTTAGTCAGACTAAGCAAAACGAAATCGAATGAAAAAAATCACACTCGCTGGACTCACTTTGCTGGCCCTCAGCACCCTTGCACCTGCCCACGCCGACGAAAAACGCTACGTGTCTGATGAATTATCGACCTGGGTTCGCAGCGGACCGGGCGATCAGTTTCGCCTGCTCGGTAAGCTGAATGCCGGGGAAGAGGTGCAGCTGCTTCAGACCAATAATGATACCCATTATGGCCAGATCCGTGACTCGGAAGGCCGCACCACCTGGATCCCCCTGTCGCAGCTGAGCGCCAGTCCCAGCCTGCGTACCCGGGTGCCGCAGCTGGAACAACAGGTTAAAGATCTTACCGCCAAGCTGGATAATATCGACAACAGCTGGAATCAGCGCACCGCTGAAATGCAGAATAAAGTCGCCAGTAGCGACGGCGTGATCAACGGGCTGAAGGGCGAAAACCAGAAGCTGAAAAACGAGCTGATCGTTGCGCAGAAGAAAGTCAGTGCGGCAAACGTCCAGCTCGATGACAAGCAGCGCACTATCATCATGCAGTGGTTCATGTATGGCGGCGGCGTGCTGGGTGTCGGTCTGCTGTTAGGTTTACTGTTGCCGCACATGCTGCCGCGCCGCAAGAAAAACGATCGCTGGATGAACTGACCCGTCTCTGCCGTTTTTCATCAGGGGATCGCCAGATCCCCCTTTTGGCATGCCTGCAATCTGCTGAATCTGTGCAACAATAGAGCAACATGCACTGCTGAAGTGTCGCGCGGGATGCGCCCGGCGTGCAGGTCATTTCTTTTTCTCTGGAGTTTTGCGTGAAGACGTTTCTTGTGGGCGGCGCAGTGCGTGATGCACTGCTGAAGCTGCCGGTTAAAGACAAAGATTGGGTGGTGGTCGGTGCCACGCCCGAGGCCATGCTTGAGCAGGGCTATCAACAGGTCGGTCGCGACTTTCCCGTTTTCCTGCATCCTGACAGCCGCGAAGAGTATGCGCTGGCGCGTACCGAGCGGAAAAACGGGAAAGGCTATACCGGATTCGTGACCTGGTCCGCGCCCGATGTGACGCTGGAGCAGGACTTACAACGCCGCGATCTGACCATCAATGCGATTGCGCAGGATGAAAACGGCCGGCTGATTGACCCTTACCACGGCCAGCGTGATATCGCCCAGCGCCAGTTGCGGCATGTTTCTGACGCCTTCAATGAAGATCCGCTGCGGGTGTTACGCGTGGCGCGCTTCGCGGCGCGTTTCGCCCATCTCAACTTCCGTATTGCCGCCGAGACGCAGCAGTTGATGCAGCAAATGGTCAGCAGCGGCGAACTGGCCCATCTGACCGCTGAGCGGGTATGGAAAGAGACGGAAAAAGCGCTGACCAGCCGCAATCCGCAGGTCTATTTTCAGGTGCTGCGCGACTGTGGCGCGTTGCAGGTGCTGTTCCCGGAACTCGATAATCTGTTTGGCATTCCGGCGCCGGCGAAGTGGCATCCGGAGATCGACACCGGCGTGCATACCCTGATGACGCTGACCATGGCGGCCGCGCTTTCTGAATCAGTCGATGTGCGCTTCGCCACGTTGTTCCACGACGTCGGCAAGGCGCTGACGCCGCCTGAAAAATGGCCCAGCCATCATGGCCATGGCCTGGCGGGCGTGCCGCTGGTTGAGGCGATTTGCCAGCGTCTGCGGGTGCCTAATGCGATTCGCGATCTGGCGCTAATCGTCACCGAATTTCACGACATCGTGCATACCATTGAGCGCCAGTCGGCCGCCTCGCTGGTGGCGCTGTTTGATCGGATCGATGCCTGGCGCAAACCGCAACGCGTCGAGCAGATGGCGCTGACCAGCGAAGCCGATGCGCGCGGGCGTGCCGGTCTGGAAAGTATGGCGTATCCGCAGGGTGACTATCTGCGACGAGCGTTTGCGCTGGCGCAGGCGGTGCCGACCAAAGCGGTGATTGAGGCGGGCTTTAAAGGTGCAGAGGTGCGGGAGGAGTTAACGCGACGACGGATTGACGCCGTCGCGCAGGGTCTGGCTATACCGCAGCCTGACTAGCAGGCTGCGCTCGGTTTACATGAAGACCATGTAAACCGCTGCCGCCACGATAAAGCGGTAGATGGCGAATGAGACGAACGAGATACGCTTAATCAGCTCCAGGAAGGCTTTAATCGCGATCAGCGCCACCACGAAGGCGGTTACGAAGCCCACGGCGAACATCGGAAAGTCAGCCATGGTCAGGAAGCCGATGCTCTTGTACATATCCAGCACCGTCGCGCCCATCATCATTGGCACCGCCAGGATGAAGGAGAACTCAGAGGCCGCATAGCGGCTCACGCCCATCAGCATCCCGCCGGAAATGGTCGCGCCTGAACGAGAGAAGCCCGGCCACAACGCTAAGCACTGAAAGCAGCCAATCATAAACGCCTGACGATAGGTAATATCGTCGACGCCGACCGCTTTCGGCTGCTTCGGTTTGAGATACTCTGCCGCCAGCAGCAGCACGCCTCCCACCACCAGCGCATACATCACGTTGATCGGATTAAACAGCGTTTTGATCTGATCGTGCAGTACCAGCCCCACGACCACCGCTGGCACCATGCCCAGCAGAATGTGGATCAGTGATAAACGTCCGCTACCGACACCTTCATGTTTTACTTCACCGAAGTGGATACCGATCAGGCCAAACAGACGCCGCCAGAACATCACGACAACGGCCAGAATCGAGCCTAACTGGATAACCACCTCAAAGGTCTCTGCTTTCTCGCCCTCAAAGCCCAGCAGGTGACCCACTATAATCATGTGCCCTGTGGATGAGACCGGTAAAAATTCGGTCAGCCCTTCCACAACGCCCAGGATTGCAGCTACCCAAAGCTGATGAATATCTGCCATCAAATTTTTCCTCTATCCGTTTTAAAACCATTAAAAAGGCGCTAGCGCAAAGGCTATCGCCTGAAATCATGCCTGCATCAGCCTGAGTAAAACCTTAAGGTCTTAGGCCATTTCGCTTGCTCCAACGAAACGGCACTCGCTATGACAGACAGTAATTTGGTTTGGTTTCATTGTGATGGCAATCACATCGCATTTATTTAGGAATAGTCCCGCGCTCAATTCGCACGCCAACCTGCGCTGCCTGGGCGATAGCGCCCGGTTTGCTTACCTTTACGCGTACGCCAGGCGAATTGAAACGGTTCATCAACAGATCCGCGATTTCTTCAGCAACCCGCTCAACCAGCGCAAAACGACTGCCGGTCAGGTGCGTCAGAATCGCTTCAGAGACGTCGGCATAGCTGAGGCAATCGTTCACATTGTCGCTGCGCGCCGCCAGACGGTTATCCCACGCCATTTCGACATCGAGCACCAGCTTCTGCTGCATACCCTGTTCCCAGTCGTAAACGCCAATGGTGGTGAACACCGTGAGTTGTTCTATAAATACGATATCCATGATGATGGTCTCTGTTTTTGGCTAAGCCGGATACCACTTCCGGCGGATTATGCGTATTATCCACGGTTGATGAGATCAAAACGACCCAAAAGGTAACGGTACGGTGTTATGAGTGCTTTCGCGCCTGGTATGATTATTTTCGCGTATCTCTGCGGTTCGATTTCCAGTGCGATTCTGGTCTGCAAACTCGCTGGCCTGCCCGATCCCCGTACCCACGGTTCAGGCAACCCTGGCGCTACCAACGTGTTACGCCTTGGTGGTAAAGCGGCAGCAGCCTGCGTGCTGGTGTTTGATGTGCTGAAAGGGATGGTGCCGGTCTGGCTGGCGTATCTGCTGCATGTGACGCCACTGTTTCTGGGCCTGACGGCGATCGCGGCCTGCCTCGGTCATATCTATCCGGTGTTCTTCCAGTTCCGCGGTGGCAAAGGTGTCGCGACGGCTTTCGGGGCGATTGCGCCGATTGGCTGGGACTTAACCGGACTGGTGACCGGCACCTGGCTGCTCACCGTGCTGCTCAGCGGCTACTCATCGCTCGGCGCGATTGTCAGCGCGCTGATTGCTCCGTTCTACGTCTGGTGGTTTAAGCCCCAGTTCACCTTTCCGGTTTCGATGCTCTCCTGCCTGATCCTGTTACGCCATCACGACAATATTCAGCGTTTGTGGCGCGGTCAGGAAGGAAAGATCTGGAAGCGTAAGAAGAAATCGCAGGAATAAAAAAAGCCGGCTAAGCCGGCTTTTTTACCTTCAGATGGCGGGGAGTTCCGCCAGCGGCCAGCGTGGTCGTACGCTGACGCCTAATCCCCCGCGCGTTCCGCCTTTCAACCGCACCATGCCCGCATACGCGATCATCGCACCGTTATCGGTACAGAACTCAGGGCGCGCGTAAAATACTTCTCCGCCACGCTTCTGCATCATCACCGCCATCTGCTCACGCAGCGTCCGGTTGGCGCTGACGCCGCCGGCAATCACCAGACGTTTAAAACCGGTTTGATCCAGCGCGCGCTTGCATTTGATCGCCAGCGTGTCGACCACCGCATCTTCAAAGGCCCGGGCGATATCAGCGCGGGTCTGCGCGTCATCATCATTGGCGCGGATGGTGTTGGCGGCAAAGGTTTTCAGGCCCGAGAAGCTAAAGTCCAGCCCCGGACGATCGGTCATCGGACGCGGGAAGGTAAAGCGTCCTGCCGTTCCCTGCTGCGCCATCTTCGACAGCATCGGTCCGCCAGGATAATCCAGCCCGAGCAGCTTGGCAGTTTTGTCGAACGCCTCACCGGCCGCATCATCGATTGATTCGCCCAGCAATGCATATTCACCGATACCGGTGACGCTAATCAGCTGGGTATGCCCGCCCGATACCAGCAGCGCCACAAACGGAAATGCAGGCGGATTGTCTTCCAGCATCGGTGCCAGCAGGTGGCCTTCCATATGATGAACCGGCACCGCGGGCACTTTCCAGGCGAAGGCCAGCGCGCGGCCAATAGTGGCACCGACCAGCAGCGCGCCGACCAGGCCCGGACCGGCCGTATACGCCACCGCATCGATCTGATTCGGCGCTAACCCAGCCTGTTTCAGCGCCGCCTGAATTAACGGCACCGTTTTACGCACGTGGTCGCGTGATGCCAGTTCCGGCACCACACCGCCATAATCGGCGTGCAGTTTTACCTGGCTGTACAGCTGATTCGCCAGTAACCCGGCCTCATCGTCATAAATTGCGATGCCGGTTTCATCGCAGGACGTTTCAATACCCAGAATTCGCATTGCATCACCTCTTTCTCGCGGCGCGCAGTTTAGCACAGCAATTGTGCGGGCAGAGCGGGCAATCCCCGCAAAAAGTCATTTTCTGTCGGCTAAAGAGTACGCTATACTCCCGCCCCTGGAAAAACCGGCAGCCGCACAGGCAAACGCTCCTGTTGGTTTCAAATTATCCATGGTGCTTTACAAACCAACGCGAGTTGGAGTAAAATGCTGCACCATTTTGAAATGTGCTGGCGCCGCAGTCAGCAGCAAAAACCGAATTTTATCGAGGTGAGAGTTACATGCCGGTAATTAAAGTACGTGAAAACGAGCCATTTGACGTAGCATTGCGTCGCTTCAAGCGTTCCTGCGAAAAAGCAGGCGTTCTGGCTGAAGTTCGTCGTCGTGAGTTCTATGAAAAACCTACTACCGAACGTAAGCGCGCTAAAGCGTCTGCAGTTAAGCGTCACGCCAAGAAACTGGCTCGCGAAAACGCACGCCGCACTCGTCTGTACTAATTTCTTCTGGAGGTCCGCCTCCACCGCGTGTTAAACGCAGACAGAGTCAAGTAAAAGGCCGTGCTTTCCGAAAGGAAGCGCGGCTTGTTGCCGTTTATGAGCTGAAAATCTGGGGCGTATGGCTGGACGAATTCCACGCGTATTTATTAATGATTTACTTGCCCGCACGGATATCGTGGATCTGATCGATGCCCGCGTTAAGCTGAAAAAGCAGGGTAAGAATTTCCACGCGTGCTGTCCTTTCCATAATGAAAAAACGCCCTCTTTCACCGTAAACGGCGAAAAACAGTTCTATCACTGTTTCGGCTGTGGCGCACACGGCAACGCTATCGACTTTTTAATGAACTACGATCGTCTCGAGTTTGTTGAAAGTATCGAAGAGCTTGCCACTTCCCACGGTTTAGACGTGCCTTATGAAGCAGGCAGCGGGCCCAGCCAGATGGAACGCCATCAGCGCCAGAGCCTGTATCAGCTGATGGAGAACCTGAACGGTTTTTATCAGCAGGGCCTGCAGCAATCCAGTGCGCAGCCAGC
This sequence comes from Pantoea sp. PGP6, assembly GCF_053474785.1. Lineage (NCBI taxonomy): Bacteria > Pseudomonadati > Pseudomonadota > Gammaproteobacteria > Enterobacterales > Erwiniaceae > Pantoea > Pantoea sp. PGP6. The sequence goes on along the minus strand of NZ_JBQBMA010000001.1, from coordinate 652,141 downwards.
ACGCGACTATCTTGATCGTCGTGGTCTGAGCGCCGATATCATCAATCATTTCGCCATTGGTTACGCGCCTGCCGGCTGGGATAACGTTCTCAAACGGTTTGGTAAGCAGTCGGAAGACCGTGAGTCGTTGATGGAAGCTGGCATGCTGGTCAGCAATGATAAGGGTCGCACCTATGACCGGTTTCGCGACCGCGTCATGTTTCCGATTCGCGATAAGCGTGGCCGCGTCATTGGTTTTGGCGGACGGGTATTAGGCAACGATACGCCTAAGTATCTGAACTCGCCGGAAACACCTATTTTTCATAAAGGTCGTCAGCTTTACGGCCTGTATGAAGCACTAAAAAATCATCCGGAACCCGCCCGTTTACTGGTGGTCGAGGGATACATGGATGTGGTGGCACTGGCGCAGTACGGCATTGATTACGCCGTCGCCTCGCTGGGCACCTCAACCACGGCTGAGCATATTCAGCTACTGTTTCGCAGTACCGACAACGTGATTTGCTGTTACGACGGCGATCGCGCTGGCCGTGAAGCCGCCTGGCGTGCGCTTGAGACCGCATTACCTTACATGAATGATGGTCGTCAGCTACGCTTTATGTTTTTACCGGATGGCGAAGACCCGGATACGCTGGTGCGCAAAGAGGGCAAAGCGGCTTTCGAAGCGAGGATGGAGCAGGCAATGCCGCTCTCTTCGTTTTTATTCGACAGTTTGCTGCCGCAGGTTGATCTGAGTTCACGCGACGGTAAAGCCCGCCTGAGTACGCTGGCTTTGCCGTTGATTTCGCAGATTCCTGGCGAAACCCTGCGTATTTATATGCGTCAGGAGCTGGGCAATAAGCTGGGTATCCTGGATGACAATCAGCTTGAAAAGCTGATGCCGAAGCTGGCCGCAAGCGGAACGGCGCCAATTGCACCACCGCTTAAGCGAACCACCATGCGGGTGCTGGTCGCGCTGCTGATTCAGAACCCGCAGCTGGCCACCCTGGTGCCGTCGCTTGATGGGTTGTCTGAGTCAAAAATGCCGGGATTACCGCTATTTATCGAATTAGTGGGCCGTTGTAATGAGAATCCTGGATTGACCACCGGACAGCTACTAGAGTTATATCGCGGGACAAATTTTAGTCAGACGCTTGAAACTCTGGCGATCTGGAACCACATGATAGTAGATGAGGAAGCCGAAGCGGTGTTTCAGGACTCGCTGGCCAGCATCTACGATTCTGCTCTTGAAGAGCGCCTGGAGTTTTTGATTGCGCGCGAGCGCACCCAGGGATTGAGCGCCGATGAGCGCCGCGAGCTCTGGACACTGAGCCAGGCTTTTGCCAGAAAATAACCTTTTTTAATGATTTGTCCGTTCTGATGTATGAAAGGACAGATTAAGCGTTTTATGGCCGGAATGGCGAGTAAGCCAGGCCAGCAGCACAAATTTTAAAGGCCGTCGGCATCGGCGCCAGTCTGGTTATCGCCAGCGCACAGCCTCCGCAGCGTACTGAAGTACGTGAGGAAGGCGAGCACTGCCGGGGACCAGAATGGCGAGTAAGCCAGGCCAGCAGCACAAATTTTAAAGGCCGTCGGCATCGACGCCAGTCTGGTTATCGCCAGCGCACAGCCTCCGCAGCGTACTGAAGTACGTGAGGAAGGCGAGCACTGCCGGGGACCAGAATGGCGAGTAAGCCAGGCCATTAGCACCGAGTTTATACAAGCGGCTTAAGTGCCGAATACTGATGGGCAAAGCCCACGCCGCGACGAGGGCAGCGGCAAGAACTAAACGCCTTCACTGCTATTGTTGGCTCGCTGCCGACCGACACCAATCTAATTAACAGAAGTGTGGATACCGTCTTATGGAGCAAAACCCGCAGTCACAGCTTAAGCTTCTTGTCACCCGTGGTAAGGAGCAAGGCTATCTGACCTATGCTGAGGTCAATGACCATCTGCCGGAAGATATCGTCGACTCAGATCAGATCGAAGACATCATCCAGATGATTAACGACATGGGTATTCAGGTGGTTGAAGAAGCCCCGGATGCCGACGATCTGATGCTGAACGAAAACAGCTCCGATACTGACGAAGATGCCGCGGAAGCTGCAGCTCAGGTGTTATCCAGCGTTGAATCTGAAATTGGGCGTACTACCGACCCGGTCCGCATGTATATGCGTGAAATGGGTACCGTCGAACTGCTGACGCGCGAAGGCGAAATCGACATCGCGAAGCGTATTGAAGACGGTATCAATCAGGTTCAATGTTCCGTTGCTGAATACCCTGAGGCGATTACTTACCTGCTGGATCAGTACGACAAAGTTGAAGCAGGCGAATCACGCCTGTCCGATCTGATCACCGGTTTCGTCGATCCTAACGCGGAAGAAGATCTGGCCCCTACGGCAACGCACGTGGGCTCTGAGCTTTCTGAAGCCGATCGTGTTGACGATGAAGAAGAAGATGAAGAGAGCGACGATGACAGCTCCGACGACGATAACTCTATCGACCCGGAACTGGCGCGCGAGAAGTTTTCTGACCTGCGTAAGCAGTATGAAACCACCCGCAATGTGATTAAGAGCAAAGGCCGCAGCCACGCTGATGCCGTTGCCGAAATCCAGAACCTCTCTGACGTCTTCAAACAGTTCCGCCTGGTACCGAAGCAGTTCGATTACCTGGTGAACAACATGCGCGAAATGATGGAACGTGTCCGTACTCAGGAACGTTTGATCATGAAGCTGTGTATCGAACTGTGCAAAATGCCGAAGAAAAACTTCATCACCCTGTTCACCGGCAACGAAACCAACGAAAGCTGGTTCAAAGCGGCGCTGGCGATGAACAAGCCGTGGTCTGAAAAGCTGCTGGAAGTGCAGGATGACGTTATGCGTTCCCTGCAGAAACTGGCGCAGATCGAAGAAGAGACCGGCCTGACCATTGAGCAGGTAAAAGATATCAACCGTCGCATGTCGATCGGTGAAGCGAAAGCGCGTCGCGCGAAGAAAGAGATGGTGGAAGCAAACCTGCGTCTGGTTATTTCGATTGCGAAGAAATATACCAACCGTGGTCTGCAGTTCCTCGACCTGATTCAGGAAGGTAATATCGGCCTGATGAAAGCGGTTGATAAGTTTGAATATCGCCGTGGTTACAAATTCTCGACCTATGCGACCTGGTGGATCCGTCAGGCAATCACCCGCTCTATCGCTGACCAGGCACGTACCATCCGTATTCCGGTGCATATGATTGAGACCATCAACAAGCTCAACCGTATTTCGCGCCAGATGCTGCAGGAAATGGGCCGTGAACCGACGCCGGAAGAACTGGCTGAGCGTATGCTGATGCCAGAAGATAAGATTCGCAAAGTGCTGAAAATCGCTAAAGAGCCGATCTCAATGGAGACGCCGATTGGTGATGATGAAGATTCGCATCTGGGCGATTTTATCGAAGACACCACGCTGGAACTGCCGCTGGACTCTGCTACCTCAGAAAGTCTGCGTTCTGCGACCCACGACGTGCTGGCTGGCCTGACCGCACGTGAAGCGAAAGTGCTGCGCATGCGTTTCGGCATCGACATGAACACTGACCATACGCTGGAAGAAGTGGGCAAACAGTTCGACGTGACGCGTGAGCGTATTCGTCAGATTGAAGCCAAAGCACTGCGTAAACTGCGCCATCCGAGCCGTTCGGAAGTGCTGCGCAGCTTCCTCGACGATTAAGTCAGACAAAAACCCCGGCACGCCGGGGTTTTTTATGCCTGTCGTTTAGCAATAACCGCCCTGCCCTGCTGTTACCGTCGGTTTTAACCCGCCTGCAATGCGTTATGGAGCTGTCGATAGGCTTCAACCATCTCATCCAGTGAAGCGCGATTCAGTCCACTGGGATTCGGCAGTACCCACACCGCCGTTTTACCGATCGCTATCGGCTGTTTACCCCATTCGACTTTGCTCTGCTGAAAGGCGCGCCGGAAGGCATCTTTACCCAGAATCGCCAGGGCCGCGGGCTGGTAATGCAGCACCTTTTCAATCAGGCGCTTGCCGCCATCGCGTAATTCATCCGGTGCTAACTCATTCGCCTGCACGGTTGGACGCTCAACCAGCATGGTGATGCCACATCCCGTCTCGGTTAACCGCTGCTCCTCTTCCGGTTTAAGCAGCTGTTGAGTAAAACCGGCCAGATGGATCACTTTCCAGAAGCGATTGCCGGGATGGGCAAAGTGATAGCCCTGATGTGCAGTTGACTGACCCGGATTAATGCCACAGAACAGGACATTCAGATTGGCGCTGATGATGTCGCGGATACTGTGCTCAATCATGCTGCCACCAGTCCGGCGCGCTGCTTCAGGGCGTCACGGCTGCGCTGTAACAGCTGGCCGGCATGCTTCGCGTCCGGACAGGCACGCGCCAGCGCCAGCGCCCCGACCATCTCGGCCTGCATACTGGATGCCAGCGCATCCGCATCTTCACGATCCAGCTCGCGCAGTATCTGCGCCAGGCCGTCATGCAGCGCATCGATACCCTGCGTAAAAATAGAGCGGGTCTGTTCAGGCAGATGCGCGACTTCGCTCACCAGCGCAGCGATTGGGCATCCTTCCGCTGGGGTATTGCGATGCGCCTCGGAAAGGTAGGTATCAATAAATCCGGCTAACCGTTGGCCTGGCTGGGTCACCTGATCCGCTGGCGCAAAACTGCCCGCCTCGGCAAACATATGCTTAAGCACCTCCTGCACCAGTTCCTCGCGTGAGGCAAAATGCGCATAAAAGCCGCCGTGCGTCAGGCCAACCCGCCTCATCAGAGCCGCCACACCAATGCCCTCGGTGCCGGTCTCACGCATAACTCGCGCAGCCTCACTCAGGATACGCTGCCGCGTATGCGCTTTGCTGGTCTGCTTCTCCATATCCTCTCCTGCGGTTTCAGATGCGTTGCTTCTGGCTATTATAGTAATTATTACGCTCATCATATTCCAGCTTGACGGCGCATATGATGGTCGTCATATTAGTGTGAATTATGACGACCATCATACGAGGAGTAAATTATGTCAACATCAGGTACGGCGTTAATAACCGGTGCGTCCAGCGGCATCGGCGCAACTTATGCAAAACGACTGGCTGCACGCGGTTACGATCTGATTCTGGTGGCACGCGACGAATCGCGTCTGAACCAGCTGGCGGCGTTACTGAGTGAGCAGCACGCTATTCAGGTTAAGGTGTTGGCTGCTGATTTAACCAGTGAACAGGATGTGCAGCGGGTAGAGTCTGAACTGGTCACTAATGCCAGCATTACACTGCTGCTGAACAACGCGGGTATGAGCGTGGAGGGAGAGTTCCTTGAGGCGGACATCAACCGCATCAATACCATGCTGACGTTAAATATCGTGACGCCCACCCGGCTGGCGCAGGCCGCTGCCCGGGTCTTCAAAGCGCGTGGCAACGGCATCATTATTAATATTGCCTCAGTGCTGGCATTGGTGCATGAGATGTTCAACGGTGCCTACAATGCCACTAAATCTTACGTACTGACGCTAACGCGTGCGATGCAGCGTGAGCTTGCTGACAGCGGTGTGCAGGTGCAGGCAGTGCTGCCTGGCGCAACCCGTACCGAGATTTTTGACCGTGCCGGCCAGCCGATCAACACCATCCCTGCCGAAATGCTGATGGAAGTCGATGAAATGGTCGATGCGGCGCTGGCGGGCCTCGACAACAAGGAAGCGGTAACGATTCCACCGCTGGAAGATCTGCAGATGTGGCAGGATTACGATCGCGCACGCGGCACTATGGTGCCTCACCTGTCGCGTAATAAATCCGCTACGCGCTACCACCAGAGCTGATTCCGCTACCCGTCAGGGCGTTTTTGATGAGGGTACGGCGGCATCCTGCCGTACCAGTTTGAGACCCTGTTACGGTTTATCAGGATATTTGTTATAGAAATCAGCAATTAAAAGCTTGCTGCTTATTTCAGCAACCGGTGGCTGAGTGCTGGATCGCTCAGAAGAGATACTTTATAATCCCCGCTCCGCTGGCCCCTTAGCTCAGTGGTTAGAGCAGGCGACTCATAATCGCTTGGTCGCTGGTTCAAACCCAGCAGGGGCCACCAAATTTTAGTTGTTAAATCAGCGTATTAGAGCCACCTTTGAGGTGGCTTTTTTGCTTTCTGACTGTGGATGTGGCGATAAAGTGGCGGCGCTGTTTAAGCTGGTATCAAGCAAAGCGCCAGTCTGAGGTCGGATTTGGGTTCGCAAAATAAATCCTGAATGTCACCCAGCTATTTATTTTGCTGCTGAAATAAGACGCTCAGTAAGAACTCTACCAGGAGAGATTGCAATACCGGGTGAAGTTAATGTCTTCAGGATTGCTAGCAAACTTTATGGTGAACCTTCAGACGCTTAAATTGTGTTTTTTCAGGCGCCAGCTTTAGCCGGTTGCGCGTGTCGGATTACGCCTGATCGTAATCCCGGCTTCAGCCTCAAGGAGCAGGCTTTCTGCTCCAGAAACCGAATCACTGGCCTTTCAGTTGCACACCTCAAATTAGATCTGGCAATATCAAATGAACCAGCTTGAGTGTGTTGATTTCAACCGTCTGCCGGCGTCAATACAGTCAATGACATTGACTGTTTCAGGCGGGGCAATGACCGCAGGGAAAAGGCTTGCTGACGGAAACTCACCCCTGAAACATGCTCTGCCAGCAATAACGAACGATGACTGACTCTCTGCAGACGGGTTTATCCAATCAGTAGCAGACAAGAGAATTTGTCATCGCTGTTAATTATATCAATCGCAGTGTCCATGCGATCATTAATGTTTTCATCGTGCATCGTATAAGCTGAAAGGCTCGCGAGGGTTTTCATCACGGCCTTCTGGTCGATATCTTCCTGCATCGATTTTACGCTAAGTACGGTTTTCATATAGAAAAAATCCAGAACAATGCGATACAACTGATGCATGATGGTCGCCATACTGTTAGCGGGAAAATAAGTGCTATAAAGTTTATACAGCAGGTAGTTTTGTAATACATAGGGCTCTGACAGACATGATTCCCTGCATAACATTTGCCACTGCTGGTTGATTTTTTCGCATTTGGCATCAAGTATACTGGGATCATTTTGGTTTGCGTATCCCAAATATTCCATAACGGCTTGATGTTCATTAATAATGAACCTGTCTCGTACAGTTTTTTTAGCGAAGAACTTGCCCATTGCGGATAGCGCCAGATACCGTATTGCGTTTGCACGGGTCAGATTGCCTGGTCCCAGCAAAGATATACCGCCTTGTAACTCTGCCAGCAATGCTTCATAGACGTTTTCAACATCGGTTAAATGATTCTGCAAATCGAAGTTGATACTTTGCAGATATAAAATAAATTGTGTCAGCGCCATTAAATTCTCTTCAATTTTAACAGCAGGCGCCTTTATTAAATTCCAGGCAAAAAGATGGACCACCTTTTCGGCCTGCGTGACCGATGGGCATTGTTCAACAAGGTGAGTTTCATACTCTGTCAGTTGTCTTTCCTCCTGCTGTACCACCATCGCATCCGGATCAAAAAGTACAAGCCGAACGACTTCCGGGCATGAGAGCGACATAATATGGCGAGTCTGTTCATAAAAACATTTTCTAAGCCGTGGGTAAGAACTGCAGGTATACGATAGCGCACTCTCGCCTAGATCCTGGTGTACCATACACAGCTTATTTTCATTAAGGAACGGACACTCCCCCTTTTCATTCATCTTAATAATTGAGTAATCATTCTCCCCTTTATTCCTGAGAATAAGGTTTTCCTTCGCTATCTTTGAAATTTTGGAATGTGAAGATGAGATATATTTTTGATGCGTTTTTTCATCAATAATTACGGCCCAACCCCTACAGCACAATATTAAGCACTCTGGCCCTACACACTGAAACCTGTTGAAGAAAGCGGGTATGATGATTTTATGAAGTTGCATAGCGAATTTGTCATTATATAAAAAATAGAAAATATCATGACATCGGTGATTTCCTAAAGCGACATAACCTCACATTACATTTCACAATTATCAGAATAAAAAGCATAATGAAATCTCATGCGAACCGTTTAATATCGGCCAACAGAATTGTATAGAACGCAACAATCTATCTTCAGTGAAGGTTAAAAGTCAGCATAGATTACCCGACATTTCAAAAAGTTAGGCAAAAAGGTCTTTTATATTATGCCGCCAGAAAAGGTCTCCCAGCCTGTTTAAACCGGGTGCTTCCAGCAAATTATTTCCAGATAAGTTTTTCGTGTCGGCGTTCAAAATGCACAATGTGATGACTTTTCCGTACTGTTCTGGTCATGCATAACAGGCGTCACAGCGGCCGCCGACACCTTTCCCGGCCGGCTGGTTGAGAAGTCACCTGCTGGCCGGGAAGTGAATATTAACTCACAACAATCCGGCTGGGATTTGCAACCCAGCATCAGATAAACTGACTAATCAGCATCACCATCCCCAGCCCGACTACCGAGTTAATCAACTCCAGTAATCCCCAGGTTTTAAAGGTGTCCTTCATAGAGATGCCAAACGTCTCTTTAAACAGCAAAAAGCCGCCGTCATACATCAAGGTAATTGTGTTACTGCCACAGGCGACAGCAAGCACCATTAAGGCGGGATTGAGATCGAAGGCGCCAATCATCGGCGCGACAATGCCGGCGGAGGTGATTGCGGCAACTGCGCCTTGCCCGGTAAGAATGCGGATAACGGCAGTGATTAACCAGGCGATAATAAAGGGCGAGAACGGAACGTGGCTCATCAGCTGAACAATGCTGTCGCCAACATCAGAATCGATAATCACCTGCTTCAGAATGCCGCCGGCGCTGATGACAAAAAGCACATTGGCAATCTGAGAAATCGACTTTGAGACATGCTGCGTAATGCCATCTGCCGTCATGCCGCGTTTAACACCGAGAAACCAAATCGCGGTAAAAGTCGCCAGTAGCATGCTGATTTCTGCGCTGCCAAGTAATTTGCACACCTGGGTGAGGATCGACGCTTCACCCGCCAGCGGCCTGACCACCGAAGCCAGAATCATCAGGATGGCCGGAATCAACGGGATCAGGATACTGATTTTAAACGAGGGAAGCTGCTGCGAATCGATTTCCTCAATCGGCTTAATAACTGAGTTTAGCGGGATGCGATTTATCCCTGGCAGAAACTTCGGTAATAAAATACCGGCACAGTATAAGGCGGGCAAAATTACCGCTACGCCATAAAGATAAACCTGGACGATATCGGCATTGAACGCACTGATTAAGGCAATCGGGCCAGGCTGAGGGGGGAACAGGCTGTGTCCCATCGTGGCCCCCACTACCGTCGGGATCACCAGTTTCATGTAAGGAATGTTGGCTTTTACCGCGATGTTCATCACTAATGGCATGGCAATCAGGAATGCGACTTCATAAAACATTGCGATGCCGAATATCACTCCTATAAACATCAGGCCGATGGAGAGATAGCGGGTGCCACAATGGCGTATAACGGTATCGGCAATTTGCTGGCTGGCCCCTGATTCCGTCATGAATTTTCCAATGATCGCGCCGAATATAATAATCAGCGCGAGGTGGCCCATAATGCTACCAATCCCCTGCTGAATAACCGTAACCACTTTTTCTAACGGAATGCCGACCATAATGGCGACAAATATTCCGGCAATCAGTAAAGAAAATATATTATGGACTTTATATTTCAGGTTAAGCACAACCAGGATAACAATTCCTGCCAGCACCCAAAAAAGTGATAAAAAAGGTAGCATATAGAGCCTCAAGATAGTGACAGGATGAGAATATTTTTAAACTGAAATTTTGAACAGAACATCGCTGAAAATTACTTCATTTATCTATTACCTTTGCGATAACCTCTATCCGTCCGTTTAATTACTCGCTCACTGTAATCATCACCATCACAAACAATAACCCAATGAAATTAAGGTCTGAATTATGAATAGTGACTGTTCCTCATCATCAATCGCGTAAAGCGGACAAGGGCTTTGTTGAATAAATAAGATTTCTTGCGAACGACCCTGTAGCTGGCTGGATTTTCAGGCAATACGCACGCTTTCTGGCATCCCAGCCTTTGTCATCCTGTTCAACGCACGCACCATGGCCATAGCTTCCGCTACCTGACCATCGTAGTCACGCAGCGTCAGTGAATCTCCCAACAACTGCTTCATTCTGTACATTGCCGTTTCCGCTATCGAGCGACGGTTATATTCCGTTGTCCATTTCCACCGTGCATTGCTTCCGCTCAGCCGCTGATTAGCAACGGCACGGTTGCGGTCTGCGTACTCACCGGGCCAGTAACCTGCTCCTTTTCGGGGAGGAATAAGCGCGCTGATTTTTTTGCGGCGCAGTTCATCGTGACAGAGCCGGGTATCGTAAGCCCCGTCTGCCGCGGCTGCCCTGATTTTTCTGTGAGTCTGCCGGATAAGGCCCGGGAAGGCTTCTGAGTCCGTGACGTTATTCAGCGACAGGTCTGCACAGACAACTTCATGTGTGTTGCTGTCAACAGCAAGATGCAACTTTCGCCAGATACGACGGCGCTCTTTGCCGTGCTTTCTGACTTTCCATTCGCCTTCACCAAAGACCTTCAGCCCGGTGGAATCAATCACCAGGTGTGCGATTTCACCCCGGGTGGACGTTTTGAAACTGACATTAACCGACTTTGCCCGCTTACTGACACTGGTGTAATCCGGGCAGCGCAACGGAACGTTCATCAGGGCAAAAATGGAATCAATAAAACCCTGCGCAGCCCGCAGGGTCAGCCGGAATACGCGTTTAATCACCAGAACGGTGGTGATGGCGAGATCAGAATAGCGCTGGGGCCTTCCTCGTGATGAAGGCGTTGCCGACTCATACCAGGCCTGAATCGCCTCATCATCCAGCCAGAAAGTGAGGGAGCCACGGTTGATGAGAGCTTTGTTGTAGGTGGACCAGTTGGTGATTCTGAACTTTTGCTTTGCCACGGAATGGTCTGTGTTGTCGGGAGGATGCGTGATCTGATCCTTCAACTCAGCAAAAGTTCGATTTATTCAACAAAGCCGCGGACAAGGTAAAAGTGGTTATCTAAGCCCGGGATGTATTTTCGCAAGGTGGTGGTTTCTGTTCACAAAAAACCGCACTACCATTCTAGTATATTTAAATTTTTATGATATGAATTTGACGGTGCTCACACGGTTGAAAATTGCAACATCGCTCTACCGCTGGGGTTATTTAATGATGTTGTCGTCTGGCCGATTGGCTATATCAGATGGCTTCTCAACCACCGTTAAAATATGACAGTCAGGCCATCAGAGTGAAAAATTCATAAGACGTTAGCTTCTTCCTACCTGATGGTCAGCAGTGAGATCTTGCGGCCAGGCAGAGTGTTACGGTAACCCCTTATCTCAAGCGGATGATGAGGCATTTCTTACCAACGGCGATCGCTGGGATCGGCAGTCAGTCCGTTTCCGCCACTAAGATAAAACCCGACATGCCGGAAAACCGCCCATTCTGTGTCTGACGCCGGACAGGCTTCAGCAGCCTGAGGTTTCACTGTCTTAAGCAGCAGCGCCGCATAAATTCCCGCCTTAGCGCCTCTTCGGGTTGGCTAGTCCGCCATCCATCCTGTTATTTTTTGTTCCTGCCCCTTCCCAGCCAACATTCTGCCGCGCTGCCCTGTTTTCATCGGAGAACTGCGTGCTATCTTGTGGTTTTGATTTTTCAGCAGGCAGAAATTGATGACAAAGTTGCGGGTAGGGATCGTGTTTGGCGGCAAATCGGCTGAGCATGAAGTGTCGTTGCAGTCGGCCAAAAATATTCTCGATGCGATCGACAAAACCAGGTTTGAGGTAGTGTTGCTGGGTATCGATAAGCAGGGGCACTGGCGTCTTAATGATGCTTCGGACTTCTTACTGCATGCTGAAAATCCGGCTCTGATTGCCCTGAATCGCGCGGCTGAAGATGTCGCGCTGGTGCCCGGCAACCAGCAGCAACCGCTGATTACCCGTCGCGATGCGCATCCGCTGTCGCAGATCGATGTGATTTTCCCGATTGTACACGGCACGCTGGGCGAGGATGGTTCTCTGCAGGGTTTACTGCGCATGGCCTCGCTGCCGTTTGTCGGTTCTGACGTGCTGGGCTCTGCGGTCAGCATGGATAAAGACTTTACCAAGCGCCTGTTACGCGATGCCGGCCTGAAAGTCGCCCCGTGGCTGAGCGTCACCCAGTCTCAGCGCGCCACACTGGATGCCGACGCGGTGATCGCCCGCCTTGGCCTGCCGCTGTTTATCAAACCTGCCAATCAGGGCTCCTCGGTTGGCGTCAGCAAAGTCGACAGTGCGGACGCCTTTGAGGCGGCGCTGGAACTGGCCTTTACCTTTGACCGTAAAGTGCTGATTGAAACCGGGATAAAAGGTCGCGAGATCGAGTGTGCCGTGCTGGGAAATGATGCCCCGCAGGCCAGCCCCTGCGGCGAGATCGTGGTGCATGATGCGTTCTACTCTTATGACACCAAATACATCTCTGAAACTGGCGCGCAGACGGTGGTACCAGCGGCGATTCCTGCGGCGGTCAGCGAGGCGATTCGTGAGGTTGCCATCAGGGCGTTTAGTGCGCTGGAGTGTTTCGGTATGGCACGGGTCGATGTGTTCCTGACCGATGAAGGCGAGATTATCGTCAACGAAGTCAATACCCTGCCCGGCTTCACCAATATCAGCATGTATCCCAAACTGTGGCAGGCAGCCGGACTCAGCTATCAGGATCTGATTACCCGCCTGATCGAGCTGGCAATGGAACGTCACCAGCAAGCCAGCAGCCTGAAAAGCAGCGTCAGCTAATCGCTCTCAGCGACGTGGTTTCAGGCCACGTCGCTGGTAATGGCGCGATGATTAACCGGCGAGGTCTGATTACGGCCATTGCGTTTCGACAGATAGAGGTTTTTATCGGCTGCCGAAATCAACCGGTTAATCATCCGTGGCCAGTCACTCGCATCGCCAGCGCTGCCATGAGCCAGCCCTGAACTGACCGTCACCGTGACCGTACTGCCCTGCAGCCAGAATTTCTCTTTCGCGATTGTCTGACGAATCGACTCGGCGAGAAAATAGAGCGCTTCCGGATCCTGATCAAACAGCACCACCACAAACTCTTCCCCGCCAAACCGGCAGATACGCCCTTTTTTGCCCACCACCCGCTGCATACGGCGGGCGATCTCTTCCAGTACGCTGTCGCCAGCATCATGACCAAAATTGTCATTAATGGTTTTGAAATAGTCGACATCCAGCAGGATCACACCGGCTTTACGCGACGGGCTGAACGGTTCGGTTCGAAGACTCTCATACAGACCGGATCGCGATAGCAGCTGGGTCAGGAAATCGTAATTGGCCCGCAGCGCGAGTCGCTGATTGAGCTGACGGATCGCATCCATGCTCGCGGCCACAATCAGCGGGCTGATGGCAATTGTCGCTACGCCCAGCCGCGCCGAGGTCAGATGGCTGATCGGCAGCAGATTATCATTGCCCTGAATGTTCATCACGCCGTGAGAAACCAGAATGATCTCGGTGATGCCGGTCAGTAAAATCACCAGGCTGGTGAGGGTCATCGGCAATACGATAGCGCACCAGACCAGCGCCGGTACCGGGAACGTCAGGCTGCCCGCGCCGCCCATCATCGCACCGACCACCAGCGAAAAGACCACCGCGATCACCGGTGAAAGCTTACGGACCTGCAACAGCTGACGTGGCGACAGGGTTCGCCAGTCGCGCGTCAGTAAGAACGGCAACAGCATCAGCCCGGTTGAGAACTGTTCACTGAACCAGTCGCCCCAGGCGGTCGCCAGCGCCGCATCAAAATTGGCCTGCTGCGCCAGTGCCCCCCAGGCCGCACAGACCAGCGCCGCCAGCAGGCAGGCCGGGAAAATGCGTAACACGCTGGTGATGCGTTCGCTGCCGGAGTCATGCTGGAGATGCTTCACCAGCAACGATACGGCGACCAGAATAAACAGCAGGTTGGCAACGTTGAGAGTAAAGGCTGCCAGCGTCCAGCCGGAAAAAACCGCATCGTTAAACACCATTGCGCTAAAGCAGGTGAAATAATAGCGAGCCTGATGCAGGAAAGGGTTGCGGACAATCACTCCGGCAACGATCGCATTGACCGGCCAGAACAGCGACAGCTCCTGTGGAATGCGCAGATGCCCACCGATAAAGCAGAACAGCAAGGTAATCAAAAACAGCGAGAGTGCATTTTTTTTAACATTGTGTTCTTCAAACAGCTTAACGTGCATACATCCGGACCTTGTCGCAGAGAGACGGGCTGTCCACGCCAACCTGAAATGGGCGTGGCGTCAGAATGATTTAATCCTGGGCGCCACCAAAGTCATCCTGCGATAAAACCACTATTCATGGGCTAACTTTGAAATCAGCGGGCAAATTGCCCCCTTACAGGTGAAACACGTCAGGCGGCAGCGGGAATGGGGCCAATTATGCCCCGTAAATAAAAAAACCGGATATCCGAGATATCCGATTTTTGCTGCTCTGACGTGTTAACCGTTGCGCTTAAGGCTATTTTACCGCAACCGGCCACTGACTGAGGCGAATTCCGCGTTTATCTGCATTATCGCCAAAATCCTTCAGCACCGCTTTGACATCCGGATCGATATATTCGGCGTTGTCGTTATCAACGATCACCACGCTGTTCTCGGGGATCTCATCCAGCAGCCCCTGCAGCTTCGGGTTATGCATAAAGGTCAGGTTCTGCTGAAAGCGCAGCACGTAGTGGTCGTCGTAACGGGTGAGCTGCAGCGCGTTGCGATGACTTTTGTAGATGCTATAGAGGATCTGCGTGGCGATACCGATACCAATACCGACCAGCATTCCCAGGGTAATAATACCCACGATGGTGGCGAGGAACGGCACGTACTGCTGAGCGCCCATGCGGAACTGTTCCACAAACAGACGCGGCGTTGCCAGCTTGTAGCCGGTATAGAGCAGCACTGCCGCCAGGCTGGCCAGTGGAATGGCGTTCAGCATCTCGCTAAACCACATCCCGCAAATCAGCAGCAGTACGCCGTGAATGAAAATCGACAGTTTGGTTTGTGCGCCCGCGCTGACGTTCACTGAACTACGGACGATCACCGCGGTAATCGGCATTGCGCCCAGAAAGCCGGCGGCCAGGTTACCGATCCCCTGGGCAAACATCTCTCTATTTGGCGAAGGTGCCGGCGTCTGTGGACGAAGCTTTTTCAGCGCTTCCTGACTCAGCAAGGTCTCCAGGCTGGCCACCAGCGCTAAGGTCAGCGCCACCACCCATACCTGCGGGTTTTGCCACGCCATCCAGTCTGGCGTCTCCAGTTCCGCCACCAGCGCAGAGACGCTGTCAAACGCCGGCAGTGAGATGCGCGCCAGCCCACCCGCCATCTCAGGATAGAGGCGCCCGCCCACTACCGTCGCCAGACAGCCAATCAGCACGGCAATCAGCGGCCCCGGGATCCACGCCAGCGCCTTGATGCGTTTCACCGGCGCGGTGGTCCACAAACACAGGATAGCCAATCCGATGCCCGCCACCAGCATCGCCGGCAGCGAGAAAGTCATCTCGCCTGTGACCAGCGAAATCAGTTCGGCATCGCCTGCCGCGCCCAGCGCGACCGGAATCTGCTGCATGATCAGTAACAGGCCAATCGCTGCCAGCATGCCTTTAATCACGCTACCCGGCACCAGCGAGATAAACCGCCCGGCGCGCATCAGGCCAAACAGGCATTGCAAGGCACCGGCGATAATCAGCGCGGTGAGAAAGGCGGAAAAGCTGCCGAGCGAGGCCATCGAGGCCACCACAATTGTGACCAGACCGGCCGCCGGGCCGCTGACGGCAAACCGTGACGGACTCAGGGAGGTGACGACCAGACCGCCAATCACCCCGGTCAGCAGGCCGGCAAACGGCGGTAATCCGCTGGCTTGCGCAATGCCAAGACAGAGCGGCAAAGCGACCAGGAAAACCACCAGACCCGCTGGGATATCACGGCGTAGGGTATCGAGATTCATGGTGAAGGTTCCTCTGCAGATTGCTGAATCAACTCTTTGAGATGGCCGGTGCGCAGGTCATAAACACAACCAAACACCTCCAGTGGCTGGCCCGATTGCCAGATTTGCCGGACCGGTTCGGTTTTCACCAGTCGGGCGAATTGTGCCTTCACGTTGGCCTCAACCAGGCGGTCAAGCAGATCGCTCTGGCTCTCTTCGGCTGCGGGAGTTTCCGCCAGGCCAGCCACAATCGCCTGCCGCAGTGTGCTGATACGGCGCGCCAGCGCCGAGTCCTGATGTTCCAGCACGCTGCCGGGCAGATTCAGCGCGGCCTCTACGCCACCGCAGCCATAGTGGCCGCTTAATACAATCCTTTTCACACCGAGAAAGAAGAGCGCGTATTGCAATACGCTGAGCAAATTGTCGTCATCCTCAACCACCATATTGGCGATATTGCGATGCACAAAAAGTTCGCCAGGATGGGAGCCGGTTAACACCTCTGCCGGTACGCGACTGTCCGAGCAGCCAATCCATAATGAGTGAGGCTTTTGTTGATGCAGGAATTTTTCAAAATAATTCGGGTTACGCTGGCGGCGCTGTAATGCCCAACTGCGATTTTTCGCTAATAAGGGTTTAAGTGTCGTCACAATCATCTTCTCTCTACTACCGGGAGGTCGCATCCCGGCCAACCACGAAGTGTATCGACTCACAAATAAAGCGCGAGCCGTCAGTGAAATAAGAAGCCAGTCACAGAAAAAGGTTATAGACGCTAATCATTACTAATGCACGACCCATATTCTGGCGTGCCATCAGGCGTGACTTTTTGTCAACAATATGTCAGTTACGGTCAATGACCAGTAAATTTAATTAAGCGCGACGGGACTGAATAAAATAGCGATTAAGATATTTAATCTCTTAAAATCAATTAACTAAAATTAAAACGTTAAATAACTAAAGTTACCCATGACAAATAAATACAATTACTTTTAGCGGGGGTAAATACTGCCATACCAGACGGCTGGCTATTTACCAGGAATACTCTTAATTATGAAAATTAACCATTAGCATAATTCACCGCCTTTAAGCCTGACAGGCAGTGAAACGTGCCGGGTTTAATATAAGAATGGAGCAAGAGATGATTTATTTAATTTGCAGCAAAATAGTGACACATGAAAGTAAATCAGGACCGTTTGTTAACAGAGCCTGAACAGGTCAGGCTCTTTTTCTTGACGAATTATTTACCGTTCCAGCTTTGCAGCCGTGATTCCCGCACCGACAGTTGCTGTTCCGGCGTCAGTTTATTGTAATTTTCCGCCATTCCGCTCTCCCAGTCGCCATACAGAGGATTAGGCAGCACGATAAACTGCGTGCCGAACTGCTGATGGTTCAGGTTCACAAAATCACGACGCTGCTGATTGCCCTGATGCCAGGTCGCACCGCCAAAGTCGTTAAGGTTATCGCCGACGTACAGCACCACGTTGTAGCCTTCATTTTTGATGGCATCGAAACGCGCCTGTTTGTTCGAGCTGTCGGTGTTCAGGCGGACCGTTTTGTCGCTGACGTTGGGAAAGCCCAGCTGCTGCATATTGGCAACCGTTGCGGCGTAGTCCTGCTGATCGCGATTCGACACATAGAACAGCGTGCCACCGTGCTGAGTGACATAACGCGCAAACTCCAGCGCGCCCGGCACCGCTTTGGCCTGCCGCGCCTGAGTCCAGGCCGACCAGCTTTTACTGCTGAACGGCTGGCCGTTCTTCGCCTGCCAGGCGCTGTATGCGCTGTTATCCAGCATGGTTTCATCCAGATCGACAATCACCGCTTTAGGTTTGCCGGTCAGTGACGGTGCCTGGTCAAACGCGAGGCGCGCGCTGTTAAAGGCTTGCCAGGTCAGGGCCTGATATTCGCCTGACTGCTGGAACCAGTTCACCGCCAGCACCGATTGCTGGCCGAGCTGCTGTTGTGCCGTCGGGTGCGACGACGTTGCGCAGCCGGTTAACAGCAGCGCAACCAGTCCGGACGCGGCGAGTTTTGCTGAGGTTTTCATCATGTCATCCTTAAGGTGAGAAAGGTCGGGGTGGGAAAGCTTCAAAAATGTAGCAGTTAACGTAAGCTGTGGGGAGCTCAACGCACGCCGTTATGACAGGAGATTCTTATGGCCGTGACCCCGCGCTCAACCTTGCTCGACTCGCTCGACTGGCTGGATTACGCCTTTCAGGCGGCTGGCGATCCCCCGCCTGCCGATGCAGCTTATGGCCATCAGCGTCATAGCGCCACCGTGGTGACCGATATTGAAAATACGCCGCCAAAAAGCTGCGAGTCAGATGGCATCATCAGCACCGGCAGCCGCCCGGTTGCGGTCTACACCGCTGATTGCTTACCGGTGCTGTTCGCCGATTCGCAGTGTAAAACCGTGGCGGCGGTGCATGCCGGGCTGAAGGGCACGCTGGCGGGCGTCCTGACCCGTGCGGTAGAAAAGCTACAGCAACAGGGTAGCGATCCACGAAACCTGACGGTGGCCATCGGTCCGGCAATGGGTCCCTGCTGTTACGAACTGGCCGAACCGCAGCTGGCTGAGATGCAGCAGCGCCCGTCCCTTGCTGGCTGGCTTCGCTGGCAGCACAACCAGCCGATCAACCCACTGGCACAGCGTCCGCAGGCGAACGCCCGGCAGCAGGGCGTCTGGTTTGATCTGCCGGCGCTGGCGACGCAGATGCTGATCCAGAGCGGCGTGCCGCCGCAGCAGATCGAAAACGTCAACGTCTGTACCTACTGCATGGCGGAGAGCGGCTCGAGCTATCGCCACAATACCCACTTCGGCAACGGCTATCATTCCCGCTACTCGTGGATCCGGTGTCGTTAATCGCACGGCTGGCACGGGCGAAGTTGCCCGGCCCGGCCCGTCGCCGGGTCAGATGTTTTTGATTTCACTCACACCCTGACACTGTTTCACTTTTTTTTAACCCGGAAGCCGCTAGAGTTGACTCATCCGACCACTTCGCAGTGAGTGATTATGACCCAGCTCAATCCACACTATCCCGCGCTGTTTACGCCGCTGGACCTTGGCTTTACCCAACTTAAAAACCGTTTTCTGATGGGGTCGATGCACACCGGACTGGAGGAACATCCGCAGGGTGCTGCGCGGCTGGCCGCGTTCTATGGCGAACGGGCGCGTGAGGGAGTGGCGCTGATCGTCACCGGCGGCATCGCTCCGAATCCACAAGGCGTGACAACCGCACACGGCGCAATGCTCACCGACGCGTCACAGTGTGACTGGCACCGGCCTATTACCGCCGCCGTGCACCAGCATCAGGGGAAAATCGCGTTGCAGATCCTGCATACTGGTCGTTACAGCTATCAACCGGATCTGGTCGCGCCCTCGGCTCGCCAGGCCCCGATTAATCCGTTTACGCCTCAGGCGATGAGCGATGCCGATATCGAACAGACCATTGCGGATTTTGCCCGCTGCGCCCGACTGGCGCAGCAGGCAGGATACGATGGCGTGGAGATCATGGGTTCGGAAGGCTATCTGATTAACCAGTTTCTGGTTAAGCATACCAATCAGCGCACCGATCGCTGGGGCGGTGACTTCCGCCAGCGTATGCAGTTCGCCCTGGCGATCACCCGCGCGGTCCGTGCCGCCACGGGCGAGGCCTTTATCATTATTTTCCGCCTGTCGATGCTGGATCTGATCAAAGACGGCAGCACGCTGGAAGAGACGTTGCAGCTGGCGGCCGAGCTGGAGCAGTGTGGCGTGACGCTGTTCAACACCGGCATTGGCTGGCATGAGGCGCGTATTCCGACCATCGCCACCTGCGTGCCGCGTGCGGCGTTTGCCTGGGTGACGCAGCGCCTGCGTGAGCAGGTGAAGGTGCCGGTGATCGCCACCAACCGTATTAATCACCCCGCCGTTGCCGAGCAGCTGTTGCAGTCAGGCTGCGCCGATATGGTGTCGATGGCGCGCCCTTTTCTGGCCGATGCCGCCTTTGTCAGTAAAGCGCAGCGCGGCGACGATAACAGCATCAATACCTGTATTGCCTGTAATCAGGCCTGCCTCGACCAGGTTTTTGCCGGCAAGATCACCTCATGCCTGGTCAATCCTCGCGCCTGCCATGAGTCACTGATGCCGGTGGTCGCCACCACCGCGCCACGCCGTCTGGCGGTGGTCGGAGCCGGTCCCGCCGGAATGGCGTTTGCACTGCAGGCGGCGCAGCGCGGCCATCAGGTGACGCTTTACGATGCCGCGCCCGACATTGGCGGCCAGTTTAATATTGCCCGGCAGATCCCCGGTAAAGCGGAGTTCAGCGAAACGCTGCGCTATTTCCGCCATCAGCTGGCGGCGGCAGGCGTAAAGGTGATCACCGGCTGTCAGGTCGGGGCTGACCAGCTCAGCGCGGCCGATGAAGTGATCCTGGCGACCGGCATTCAGCCGCGCACCCCGGCGATCCCCGGCATCGACCATCCCTGCGTGCTGAGCTACCTCGAGGTATTACGCGATAAGCGCCCGGTTGGCGCGCGCGTCGCCATTATTGGCGCGGGTGGAATTGGTTTTGACACCGCGGAATATCTGTCACAGCCGCCGCATCAGGATGAGCTGGCCGCGTTCTATCGCGAATGGGGCATCGATCGCAGCCTGAGCCAGCGTGGCGGCCTGATAACGCCGCAGCCGCCTGCCGCTGCCCGACAGATCTGGCTGTTGCAGCGCCGGGCCGGTAAACCGGGCGCGTCGCTGGCTAAAACCACCGGCTGGATCCATCGCACCAGCCTGCAGGCGCGCGGCGTGCAGATGTGGGGCGGCGTAGAGTATCTGGCGATTGATGATGCCGGGCTGCATCTGAGACGCGACGGCGAAACGCTGTTGCTAGCGGTCGATAACGTGATTATCTGCGCCGGGCAGGAACCGCAGCGCGAACTGGAAGCTGCGCTGCGGGAAAGAGGTCAAACGGTCACGCTGATTGGCGGTGCGGATGTGGCGCAGGAACTGGATGCGCGCCGCGCTATCGCGCAGGCGACGCAGCTGGCGCTCAGCATCTGATTAGCGCATCTTCACCGCACGCAGCACCACGAACTTCTGGTTCGAGGCGACCAGCGTGCAGTTGCCAAACAGCTTTTTCAGTTTGTGGTGATAATCGAGATGGCGGTTGCCGACAATGCGCAACTCGCCGCCATATTGCAGGCAGCGTTTTGCATCACGGAACATCTGCCACGCCAGGTGATCGGTAACCGCATGCTGCTGATGGAATGGCGGGTTGCACAGCACCGCGTGCAGACGATCGGAAGGATAACCACTCAGCACGTTATTGACGCGAAACTGGCAGCGGCTCACATCCTCAGGCCGGTTAACTTCAACGTTACGCTGGCTGGAGGCGACCGCCATGTAGGACTCATCAAGGAAATGCACCTCGGCCAGCGGGTTCTGCTCCAGCGCCACCAGCCCTACCACGCCGTTGCCACAGCCGAGATCGACAATCTCGCCCTCAATATTTTCCGGCAGATGCTGCACAAACAGTCGCGCACCGATATCCAGCGACGCACGTGAGAACACATTGGCGTAGTTGTGAATCTGATAAGGCGTGCCATCCAGCGGCCAGACCAGCGTTGGCTCAGCGTCACGCAGCGCGGGCTGGGTGAACTGGCTGTAAATCAGCCGCGCTTTTTTCCACGCCAGCGAAGTGCGGGTTTCACCGATAATCTGTTCAAACAGCTGCAGCGTCGAATTATGGATCTCTTTGGCACGCGCCGCGGCCAAGATTACCGTCTCTGGCGTCGCCACCTGACGGATCGCGCGCAGCTGATGTTCCAGCAGCGCCAGCGTTTTCGGCACCTTGATCAGCACCGCGGCCGGAGCGGCTGGCAGCGCAGCCAGGCTATCGAGGAAATGGACTTCGCCGTCATCCAGCGCGTTTAACGCCAGGTTCTGACGTGTCGCCTGCTGGCTCAGCCAGGAGTCGCTGACGTGCCAGACGGTACGCGGATTGAGCGCGCAGGTTAACGCACCAAAGCTGTCGTTAACCACCAGCACCGGGCCATCGGGCAGCGTCTGCTGCAACAGATATTCATCAGCCGCATCCCAGGCTTGTAATGGACTTTCGTCACGCATCTGCGGGAAACGATGCAGGATCAGTGTGCGATCGTTCAGTTCAAGTTGGCTCATGAATTCTCCGGCGTGGTACACTTTGATTGATTTTCGCCCCAAAAAGGGGGCGCAGTATACTGTCTTTCGCCGGGAATCCCTAATGTCCTCACTGATCTACCTGCAGGGTTATCCTGCCCCCATTCTTGAGCAGGTTCAGACGTTGATCACCCATCAGCGTTTAGGCGCGTTTCTGCAGCAACGTTATCCCGACACGCACGACGTGATGAGCGATAAAGCGCTGTACGACTACACGCTGGCGCTAAAAAACCGCTACATGCGCAACGCGCCGCCGATCAGTAAAGTGATCTGGGATAACAAGATTAAGGTAATGAAGCACGCGCTGGGTTTGCATACCGCCATTTCGCGGGTGCAGGGCGGCAACCTGAAGGCCAAGGCCGAAATCCGTATTTCGACCTTTTTCCGCCTCGCGCCGGAACCCTTTCTGCGGATGATCGTGGTGCATGAGCTGGCGCACCTGAAAGAGAAGGATCACGACAAAGCGTTCTACCAGCTCTGCTGCCATATGGAGCCGGATTACCACCAGCTTGAGTTTGATGCCCGCCTGTGGATGACCGATCAGGCGATGCGCGGCAACGCGGCTTAAAGAAACTCCTGCGCTTTCTGGATCAGGCTGGTTTTGGTCAGCGCCCCGAGAAAGCGCCGTTCCTGCGGATTGTTCAGCACCGGCAACCGCTCCAGCGTCACCGCCGCAAACGCTTCCCAGCCCTCACGCATACTCTGGTTCTGATAAACCACCGGAAACTCGTCATCCATCACGCACTGCACCGGTGAGTCGAGCGTGATCTCCTGCGCCAGTACCCGCCGTGAAATCTCATGGATCGATACCACGCCCAGAAACGCCCCGACGTCATTGATCACATAGACGTAGCGTTCCCGCTTCAGCGAACTGACCGCCAGCGCCTGGCCGACCGACTCGTGGGGCTGCAACGCCGCACCGGCAATGATCAGCTCAGCGATGCGCATATTATCGAAGTCGTATTTGGCTTCGGACCGGTTGAAGTGATGACTCACTACCGGGTAGGTGCTGGTCGATTGCAGCCGGTAGACCACCATCGACGACAGCACCGAGGCGATCATCAGCGGGAACAGCAGGCTGCTGTTGAGCGTCATCTCCAGCACCATCAGCATCGCCATTAACGGTGCCTGACTGACGGCAGCCAGCACCGCCGCCATGCCAATCGCGGCATAAAGCAGCGCATTGCCGAGCGGCAAATGCAGCGCCGCCCCGACGCTAGCGATAATCACCCCCAGCAGCGCGCCAATCAGCAACGACGGGGTAAACAGACCGCCGACTGCATTCGATCCGACCGACAGGCTGGTGGCGAGCGTCTTCAGCACCAGCAACAGCAGCAGGCCTGGCAGCAGATAGTGGCCCGCCATCACCTTAACGATCACCTCGTAGCCGTTACCGAGAATGTCGGTAGAAATCAGCGCCAGTAAACCGACCGCGACGCCGCCCGCGCCGAGCCGCAGCGGCAGCGACGCCACCCGGCTGAACAGCAGCTTGCTGCGGGCAATCAGCTTAATCAGCAGCCAGCCGGCCAGACCGGCAACCAGACCGATCACCACCGTCATCAACAGGCTGCTGAGATCCATCTGGAAACTGGCTTCTGCCAGCGGATAAAGCGCATTGCGAAAACCCAGCGACCACATGGTCATCACCGCCACGGCCGAGGCGATAATCAGCGGTATCAGCCGCTGCAGCGCTGAAATACCAAAGGCAATCTCCGCCACAAAAATCGCTGACGCCAGCGGCGCGTGATAGACCGACGACAGACCTGCCGCCGCTGCCATAGCCACCACGTCACTGTTTTTCAGGTTAAGCGACGCCGGTAACAGCCGGCCAATCGCGCTGCCGCACAGTGCCGATAGCTGCACCATCGGCCCTTCTTTCCCTATCGACGCGCCGCTGCCGATACTGGCAATGGAAGATAAAGCGCGAAAAAGCGAGGTTTTGGTCGGAACGGCATCGAGACGGGCATTTATCACCTCAAGGTAGTCGGTTTTAACCGTCTGTTGCTGCTCGATTGCGACAGCGTAGCGCAGAAAATAACCCGCCAGCACCCCACCGCCGCCCACCAGCAGCGGCCAGAAAATCCACGGCCAGAGGTGTACCGATTCGGTAATTTCGCCGCCGCTGGCGAACAGCAGATGGTTAATAAGCTCGATAACGCCACGAAACGCCAGCGTCACCAGCGAGGCCGCGCATCCGACCGGAATGGCAATCAGTAAAGTGGTCCAGTTTAATGCGTGCTTACTTGCTTTCACCTGCGCTCCCTGGTTTATCCCTGAAAATCATCGCGTCATCATATTATTGGAATGCGGATCGCAGGATCAATGCCTGCCCGGCTGGCCCCATTGCACCCGGCCGGAGAGATGTTACTCTGCCGCTTTACTTCTGCCGGAGAGATGACGTGATTCGTTTTGCCATTGTGGGAACAAATTGGATTACACGCCAGTTTATTGATGCCGCCCATGAAACCGGGGCGATGAAACTGTGTGCGGTCTATTCACGCAGTCAGCAGCAGGCCGAGGCGTTCAGCCACGATTATCCCTGCGAGCAGACCTTTACCTCGCTGGAGGCGCTGGCCGCCAGTCCGCAGATTGATGCGGTCTATCTTGCCAGCCCTAATGCCCTGCATTGTCAGCAGGCGTTGCTGTTTTTATCGCACGGCAAACATGTGATTTGTGAGAAACCGCTGGCCTCTAATCTGCAGGAGGTGGAGGCGATGATCGCCTGTGCCCGCCAGCATCAGGTGGTGCTGTTTGAGGCCTTTAAAACCGCCAGCCTGCCTAACTTCCTCCGGCTGCAACAGGCGCTGCCTGAGGTTGGCAGGCTGCGTAAAGCGTTGCTGAGCTACTGTCAGTACTCCTCACGTTATCCGCGCTATCTCAACGGCGAGAACCCCAACACCTTCGATCCGCGCTGGTCCAACGGCTCAATTATGGACATTGGTTATTACTGCCTGGCGTCGGCGGTTGCGTTGTGGGGTGCGCCGCAGCGGGTGCAGGCCAGCGCCACCCTGCTGGAAAGCGGCGTGGATGCGCACGGTGTCGTGGTACTGAGCTACGGCGATTTTGACGTGACGATCCTGCACTCTAAGGTGAGTGACTCCTCACTTCCGAGTGAAATTCAGGGCGAAGCGGGCGCGCTGGTGATTGAGAAACTCTCCGAGTGTCAGAAGCTGACCTTTATTCCGCGCGGTGCGGAAAAGCAGGCGCTGAGCCAGCCGCAGCATATCAATACCATGCTGTATGAAGCCGAAACCTTTGTCCGGCTGGTTGAACAGCGCCAGGTGGACCATCCGGCACTGGAGGTTTCACGTATTACCGCCGCGCTGCTGACCGAAATTCGCCGCCAGACCGGGGTGATTTTTCCGGCCGATCAGCCAGCAGTGTAAATATTTCTAAATATTAACAACAACGATTGATTCCTGTTCGGCTAAGCCGTAACTTACGCTCCTGCAAAGGGGAGTAACTTGTAAGCTGATCGATCGTCACTACGTTGCGTAAGCATCCGGTCATCAGGCAACCCGGAATCTATTCTGTGTTGTAAGTGAGACCTTGCCGGAAGGCGAGGTTTGCTTACACCAAAAATAAGCGGCTGACGTCTTCTGACTTCAGCCGTTTTTTTTATTTTTCAGACAGGATACGAATATGCAAACTGTGGGTACGCCATTACTCTGGGGCAGCTTTGCGGTTGTGGTGCTGATCATGCTGGCCATCGATCTGCTGTTGCAGGGACGCCGCGGCGCGCAGACCATGACTTTCAAACAGGCCGCCGTCTGGTCGCTGATCTGGGTGTCGGTTTCACTGCTGTTCAGCGCCGCGTTCTGGTGGTATCTGGAAGGCAGCGCCGGGCGTGAGGTCGCCAACACCCAAACCCTCGCCTTTCTGACCGGCTACGTGCTGGAAAAAGCGCTGGCGGTGGATAACGTCTTCGTCTGGCTGATGCTGTTCAGCTACTTCTCGATTCCGGCGAACCTGCAACGTCGCGTATTGATCTACGGGGTATTAGGCGCCATCGTGCTGCGTACCATCATGATCTTTGCGGGCAGCTGGCTGGTGACGCAGTTTAGCTGGATCCTCTATGTCTTCGGGGCGTTCCTGCTGTTTACCGGCGTAAAAATGGCGCTGGCGAAAGAGGACGATCATGCGGTCGGCGACAAGCCGGTAGTGCGCTGGCTGCGTAACCATCTGCGCATGACCGACGCACTTGAAGGTGAGAAGTTCTTCACCCGCAAAAATGGCGTGCTGTTTGCGACACCGCTGCTGCTGGTGCTGATTATGGTGGAACTGAGCGACGTTATCTTCGCCGTCGACAGTATTCCTGCCATCTTCGCGGTAACCACGGATCCGTTTATCGTGCTGACGTCTAACCTGTTCGCAATTCTCGGTCTGCGCGCCATGTACTTCCTGCTGGCAAACGTGGCCGAGCGCTTCTCGATGCTGAAATATGGCCTGGCGATCGTGCTGGTGTTCATCGGCTTTAAGATGCTGATTGTCGATCTCTACCATATTCCGGTTGGCATCTCGCTCAGCGTCGTCGGCCTGATCCTGGCGTCAACGCTGCTGATCAATGCCTGGGTTAACCGCAAAAGAGACCAGAAAAAAATCGCGCCATAATTACCTGCAGGGGCAGCCGATGCCCCTGTTTTATTTTGCAGCTGCGTGCAGCGACATTTCATACCTCTGTCACACTTCCCATATCCAGCATAATAAAAACCCGACAGCGGCCACACTGGCAGAATTATCTCTTTTCTCATCCGATCTTTTCCTTATACTCCGCCGGGCAAACCGCTTTAGCCGATGCAAAACATCGCCGCTAAAACTACATCCGCGACAAAATATAGAAAACACTATGCAGAAAATTCTCTCCTCACGTCTGGGCGCGCTGTTCGCAGGCAGCCTGGTGAAGCAAATCATGATTGGGCTGGTTGCCGGTGTGGCGCTGGCCTGGATTTCTCGCGATGCGGCGCTGGCCGTTGGACTGCTGGGCGAACTGTTTGTCAGTGCGCTGAAAGCGGTGGCACCGCTGCTGGTACTGATGCTGGTGATCGCCTCAATCGCTAATCACCAGCAGGGCCAGAAAAGCAATATCCGGCCGATTATCATGCTCTATCTGCTGAGTACCTTTTTCGCCGCCGTGGTGGCCGTGGTGTTCAGCCATCTGGTGCCGCAGACGCTGACGCTGGCGGTAGGCAGCACCGAAATCACGCCACCGTCCGGCATCACCGAAGTGTTGCGTGGTCTGCTGATGAGCATGGTGGCGAACCCGATCACCGCGCTGATGCAGGCCAACTATATCGGTATTCTGGTCTGGGCGATTGGTCTCGGACTGGCGTTTCGTCACAGCAGTGACTCTACCCGCAACTTACTGAATGATGCCTCTCACGCGGTGACCTGGCTGGTGCGATGCGTTATCCGCTGTGCGCCGATCGGTATTTTCGGTCTGGTGGCATCGATTCTTGCCTCTACCGGCTTTGGCGCACTGTGGCAATACGCCCATCTGCTGACGCTGTTAATCGGCTGCATGTTGCTGATGGCGCTGGTGGTTAACCCGCTGCTGGTGTTCTCTAAAATTCGCCGTAACCCCTATCCGCTGGTGTTTACCTGCCTGCGCGAAAGCGGCGTCACCGCCTTCTTCACCCGCAGTTCAGCCGCCAATATTCCGGTGAATATGGCGCTGGCGAAACGTCTGGGACTGGATGAGGATACCTATTCGGTTTCCATTCCGCTGGGGGCGACCATCAGTATGGCGGGCGCATCAATCACCATTACGGTCTTGACGCTGGCGGCGGTGCATACGCTGGGGATCAACATTGACGTCCCGTCCGCGATTCTGCTCAGCCTGGTCGCCTCACTGTGTGCCTGTGGCGCGTCCGGCGTGGCGGGCGGTTCGCTGCTGCTGATCCCGGTGGCCTGTAATATGTTTGGCATCCCCAACGATCTGGCGATGCAGGTAGTCGCGGTCGGCTTCATTATCGGCGTGCTGCAGGACTCGGCGGAAACCGCACTCAACTCCTCGACCGACATCCTGTTTACTGCCGCGGTCTGTCAGGCCGAAGCCGAACGCGAAACCAGCCGGGCTTAATCTTTCTGATAGCTCAAAGAACGGGTGGCGGAGTCCGAAGAGCAAAGCGTCCCACCGCCCGGATAAAAACGCCGGGCGCGTTTTTGAACAACGCAAAGCGCTAACCCGGCCAGGGCGCACCTCAGGGATGAGGTGCGCAATCGCACGGGCCGAACGTGTCATGAATGACGGCCTTTGCGACTTTCCGATCGGACCGTGTTCCCTTCGCAGGATCAGTCTCACCGCCACTGAGCCGGACTTTAGCAACGATCTCAAGCAACCCGCACTTTAGCAGATCGCTTTTTTACAGCGTCACCCCGCTTTTAAAGATCGCCAGCTCGCGGAAGTCATTCTTTTCGTTGTTGGTCGGTTTGCCATTGGCAATCGCTACAATGGTATCCACAAAATCTTCCAGCATTTGATCCATGCTCATGCCATCAATCAGCCGTCCGGCATCAAAATCGATCCAGTGTGGTTTTTTCTCGGCCAGCGGCGTGTTGGTCGCCAGCTTCACCGTCGGGACAAAACCGCCATACGGCGTGCCGCGTCCGGTACTGAACAGCACCATGTGACAGCCGGCACCCGCCAGCGCACTGGTTGCCACCGCATCGTTGCCCGGCGCACTCAGCAGGTTGAGGCCTGGCGTTTTTAACCGTTCGCCATACTTCAGCACATCAACCACCTGGCTTTGTCCGGCTTTCTGGGTGCAGCCGAGCGACTTCTCTTCCAGCGTCGTGATGCCGCCCGCTTTATTACCCGGCGATGGATTCTCGTAGATCGGCTGATGATGATCGATGAAGTACTGCTTGAAGTCGTTAATCATCGCCACCGTTTTGCCGAAAATCGCTTCGTCACGGCAGCGGCTCATCAGAATGCGTTCGGCACCAAACATCTCCGGCACCTCGGTCAGCACGGTGGTGCCGCCATTGGCGATCATCTGGTCCGAGAAGCGTCCCAGCAGCGGATTGGCGGTAATACCTGAAAACCCATCTGACCCGCCGCACTCGAGACCAAATTTCAGCTCGCTGAGCTTGCCAGGCTGACGCTGGTCATGCCGCATTTTTTCATACAGCGCATGCAGACGTTCCACCCCGGCTTCCACTTCATCGTCGTGCTGCTGACAGACCATAAACTCCACCCGGTCGCTTTCAAACGCGCCGAGGGTGTCACGGAATGCATCAACCTGATTATTTTCACAGCCCAGACCAATCACCAGCACCGCACCCGCATTCGGATGACGCACCATATTTTGCAGCATGGTGCGGGTGTTTTCGTGATCCTGGCCAAGCTGAGAGCAGCCAAAGGTATGGCTGAACAGGAAGACGCCATCAATATCTTCCGCCTGCTGCGTCTCCTTCAGGAAACGTTGCAGGATCTGCCGTGCGATGCCGTTAACGCAGCCTACGGTCGGCAGGATCCATAATTCATTGCGGATACCGACCTCACCGTTAGGGCGACGGTAGATCTGCACCTCACGATCGCCCGGCTGTGGCGGGATGGCCACGAAGTCCGGCTGATACTGATAGTGATCCAGATCGCTGAGGTTGGTGCGGGCGTTCTGTGAATGGATCAGCTCTCCGGCAGCAATCGGCTGAGTGGCGTGGGCGATCGGCAGACCATATTTGATCACCAGCTCGCCTTCAGCGATGGGCTGCAGGGCAAACTTATGCCCGCGCCCGATAGCCTGTTGCAGCGCCACCGAATGCGCCAGTAGCTCTGTGGTGACGCCGGCGTCTAAGTCACGCAACGCCACGGCGACGTTGTCGCGGGAATGTATTTTAATTGCGTCTTGCATAGCGTTATCTCAGTTGACTCAGCGCCTCACGCATTCCGTGGGCGATGATGTTTTGCAGGTGTCGGGTCACCACAGCCACCAGATCGGGCCGTTGGGTTAAATCTTCGCCCCAGTGCTGCGCATCACTCAGGATGCTGCGCACCAGTTGCTCTGGCGAAATCTGATCGGCCTGCAGCGCCGTCCAGCCTTCGGCGTAGCGCTGTAACCAGTGTGCATCATCCTGCAACGGCCAGCTTTTATCCGCCGATTCGCCGCGATAAAAAGCGATCAGCGCTGCCAGTGCAAAAGTGATGCAGGTCGGCCACTCGCCGCTCTGCTGCTGTGCAGCCAGCATCGGCGTCAGCAGACGGGTGCGGAATTTGGTCATGCCGTTCAGCGCAATCGACAACAGCGCATGGCGAATAAACGGATTGCGGAAGCGACGCTGTACCGCGTCGGCAAAGGCGTGCAGTTCGTTCGCGGGCAGATCGAGCGTCGGGATCACTTCGTCGCGCAGCAACGCATCCACAAAGCCGGCAATCGCCGGATCGTCCATCGCCTCGCCCACGCTCTCCAGTCCGGCGAGAAAGGCCACCGGCACCATCGCGGTGTGCGCGCCGTTGAGGATCGCCACCTTCTGCGCTTTATACGGCGCAATGTCATCGACGTGCCGCACCTGGGGTGCCAGCGCGTCCAGTTTCAGCTCGCTAAACAGCGCCGACGGTCCCTGAATCACAAACTGATAGTAGACTTCGCCCGCCACCAGATAGCGATCCTGATAGCCCAGCGCCGCCTCAATCTGCGCGCTTTCAGCCGGGAAGCCGGTGACGATGCGATCCACCAGCGTGTTATAGAAGGCGCAATGCTGGTTAATCCAGCGGTTAAATTCGGCGGGCAGCTGCCAGTGCTCAGCGTAGTGCAGCACCCTATCGCGCAGCGTATCGCCGTTGTGGTCAATCAGTTCGCACGGCACCACCAGCCAGCCTTTATCACTGGCGCCTTCGAAGTGGCAATAGCGCGCCCACAGCAGCTGGGTCAGTTTACCGGGGAAGCTGTTGGCAGGCTGGTCGGTGAGCCGATCGCTGCTGTCAAAAACGATACCTGCCTCGGTGGTATTCGAAAACACCATGCGCAAATCGGGATTGTGCGCCAGCGCCATAAAATCGCCGAACTGCTGATAAGGCTGGATCTCGCGGTTCAGGCTGCGAATCAGCCGGGTTTCGCTCACCGACTCGCCCTGATCGTTCAGGCCACGAATCAGCGTAGTGTAAAGCCCGTCCTGCTGATTCAGGCTGTCACTGACCTCACGGTTACGCGGCCGCACCACCACGATCCCGGCATCGGTGCCCTGGTGCTGGTTAAGCCAGTCAATCTGCCAGTCGATAAACGCCCGCAGAAAGTTTCCTTCACCAAACTGGATCACCCGATCGCGATAAACCGCACCCGGGAAGTCGTGCCGATTGAGCCTTTTCATTATCAAGCTCCCAGCTCAATGCCGAAATAATCACGGGCATTGTTGAAACAGATGTTTTGCACCATCTCGCCTAACAGCGCTTCATCCGCTGGCGCTTCGCCCTGCTCCACCCAGCGACCGATCATCTGGCACAGCAGACGGCGGAAATATTCGTGGCGGGTGTAAGAGAGGAAGCTGCGGCTGTCGGTCAGCATCCCGACGAAGCGACTCAGCAAACCAATCTGCGCCAGCTGGGTCATCTGCCGCTGCATGCCATCAAGCTGATCGTTGAACCACCAGGCGGAACCAAATTGCATCTTGCCGGCCTGACCTTCACCCTGGAAGTTACCGGCCATGGTCGCCAGCACTTCGTTATCGCGCGGATTAAGGCAGTAGAGAATGGTTTTTGGCAGCGCATTATTGAGATTCTGCGCGCCCAGCAGCCGGGCCAGCGGTTCAGCCAGCGGCTGATCGTTAATCGAGTCGAAGCCCACATCCGGCCCTAACAGCTGATACTGACGCGGGTTGGTGTTGCGTAACGCGCCAATGTGATACTGCTGCACCCAGCCGCGACGGGCATATTCACTGCCCAGCCACACCAGCACCGCGGTTTTGAACTGGGCGGTCTCCTGCGGATTGGGTGCCGTGCCGCTGCGGCGGCGCGCCAGAATCCCATCCAGCGTAGCGTCATCCGCTTCGGCATAACAGACCACGTCCAGCGCGTGATCGGAGACTTTACAGCCGTGCGCCGCAAAGTGATCCAGCCGCTGATAGAGCGCGCTGCGCAGATCGTCAAAACGCTGCACGCTGATGTCGGTCAGCTGCTCCAGCGTCTCAATCCACGGCAGGAAGGTTTCCGCTTCAATATTGAATGCTTTGTCCGGCCGCCAGCTCGGCAGCACTTTGACAGTAAAGCTGCTGTCCTGCGCCAGTGCGTGATGATGACGCAGATCGTCCAGCGGATCGTCGGTGGTGCCGACCATTTTCACCTTCATCTGCTGCATGATGCCGCGCGTGGTAAAGCTGTCCTGCGCCAGCAGTTCGTTGCAGCGATGCCAGATGTTATCCGCGGTTTTTTCCGACAGCAGCGTATCGGTAATCCCGAAAGGCCGGCGTAATTCCAGATGAGTCCAGTGATAGAGCGGGTTGCCGATGGTATGCGGCACGGTACGCGCCCAGGCATCAAACTTTTCACGATCGCTGGCGTCGCCGGTACAGAACGCCTCCGGTACGCCGTTGGCGCGCATCGCCCGCCACTTGTAGTGATCGCCTTTCAGCCAGATATCGTAAAGGTTAGCGAAGCGATAATTTTCGGCAATCTGCTGCGGCGGCAAATGGCAGTGATAGTCGAAAATCGGCTGATCCTTCGCATAGTCGTGATAGAGACGACGGGCGAACTCGTTATCCAGCAAAAAATCCTCGGTCATAAAACGCGACATAGAAACTTCCTCATCAACTGAACCGCTAATGGCTCAAAGTTATCATACCAATTTCAGCGCGCTGCGGATTTATTTGCGATCCTGCTCACATAAACGACGTTGTCTGCCGGCGGTTATGGACACTTTTGTCGCCTGTAGCGTGCTAAATGGCTGTCATTTCGCAGGTTTCCAGTATCCCACAGCGCAGAAAGGGTTTTTGTGATGGCTCTCAACTTTTAAAGTTGTATAACAAGTTAGGCTCTCGCTCCATCGTGAGGGTGTTTTGACTCACAAACGGCAAGGTCAGTAACGGTCGCTCAGACAGGACCTGCGGGCGTGAGCAGAGCTGCATCACGAGCTGTCCCGCTCCAGATAACAACAGCGGCATGACCGCATACAGAACTGGAAGAGGTAGAGGATGCGTAAAATCAAAGGGTTACGCTGGTACATGATTGGACTGGTGACTCTCGGCACGGTGTTAGGGTATCTGACCCGCAACACCATCGCGGTGGCGGCCCCCACCTTACAAACTGAACTGCATATCACTACGCAGCAGTACTCCTACATTGTCGCAGCCTATTCAGCCTGTTATACGCTGATGCAGCCTGTGGCGGGCTATGTGCTCGATCTGCTGGGCACCAAAGTCGGTTATGCGGTGTTTGCTGTGTTGTGGGCTATCTTCTGTGCCGCCACTGCGATGGCCGGTAGCTGGGGTGGTTTTGCGCTGGCTCGCGGTGCGGTAGGTGCGGCAGAAGCGGCGATGATCCCGGCGGGTCTGAAAGCCAGTAGCGAATGGTTCCCGGCCAAAGAGCGCTCGGTAGCGGTCGGCTATTTCAACGTCGGCTCGTCAATCGGGGCGATGCTGGCACCGCCGCTGGTGGTATGGGCGATTATGGCCCACAGCTGGCAGATGGCGTTTATCATTACCGGCGTGCTGAGCATGGCGTGGGCCCTGTGCTGGCTGGTGTTTTACAAACACCCGAAACAGCAGACTAAACTCAGTGATGAAGAGCGCGACTACATCATTTCCGGTCAGGAAGCGCAGCATCAGACCGGTAACACCCGCAAAATGTCGGCGCTGGAAATTATCCGCAATCGTCAGTTCTGGGGCATTGCGCTGCCGCGTTTTCTGGCTGAACCGGCCTGGGGGACCTTCAACGCCTGGATCCCGCTGTTCATGTTTAAGGTTTACGGCTTCAATCTGAAAGAGATTGCGCTGTTTGCCTGGATGCCGATGCTGTTCGCCGACCTTGGCTGTATTATTGGCGGATATCTGCCGCCGCTGTTTCAGCGCTGGTTTGGCGTCAATCTGATCGTCTCACGTAAACTGGTGGTCACCATGGGTGCGGTGCTGATGATTGCGCCGGGTACTATCGGCCTGTTTACCAGCCCGTACGTGGCCATCGCCCTGCTGTGCGTCGGTGGTTTTGCTCATCAGGCACTTTCTGGCGCCCTGATCACCCTCTCCTCTGACGTCTTCGGCCGCAATGAAGTGGCGACCGCTAACGGCTTAACCGGCATGGCAGCCTGGACAGCCAGCACCATGTTTGCGCTGGTGGTGGGCGCACTGGCCGATACGCTGGGCTTCAGTCCGCTGTTTGCCGCGCTGGCGGTATTCGACCTGCTGGGTGCCGTAGTGATCTGGACGGTATTGAAAAACAAACCGATTTCAGAGCTTACGCCAACCGTAACCGCACCGCAGGCCGCAGTGGCTCGCAGTTAGTCTTCCGGGCTGGCGTAGGCCAGCCCATTTCCTCGCACGACGCAAAGTGGTATAACAACTCTCTGTTTGCTACCTGGACTGTGCTATGGACCTCACTGAATCCCGTCGACTCTATCAACAGCTGGCCAGCGAGCTGAAACGCCGCATTGAAGCCGGAATCTACCCGATCGGCGAGAAACTGCCGGCCGAGCGCCTGATTGCTGAAGAGATGGAAGTGAGTCGCACCGTAGTCCGTGAAGCGATCATCATGCTGGAAGTCGAAGGCTATGTTGAGGTACGCAAGGGCTCGGG
This sequence comes from Pantoea sp. PGP6, assembly GCF_053474785.1. NCBI lineage: Bacteria > Pseudomonadati > Pseudomonadota > Gammaproteobacteria > Enterobacterales > Erwiniaceae > Pantoea > Pantoea sp. PGP6. The sequence continues at coordinate 617,300 of NZ_JBQBMA010000001.1, read as the reverse complement.
TATCCACGTGATGGCCAGCCAGCAGCAGAACCGCATTGCACCGACCAGCAGTCAGCTGGAGTTCGCCACTTTTGGCCCGTTCGAGTTATTACAGGCACGTCAGCTGATCGAAAGTAACGTGGCCGAGTTCGCCGCCACGCAGGTGACCCGCCAGGATATTATCGACCTGATGGCGATTCAGGAAAAAGCCCGACAGGAAGATCATTTCCGTGATTCCGAATGGGATATGCAGTTCCACGTTCGTATTGCCCAGTCCACCCAGAACAGCGCGTTAGCCGCCATCGTTGAAAAAATGTGGCTGCATCGCCTGCACAATCCTTACTGGCTCAAACTCCACGAGCACATCGACCAGCGCAGCATCCTCAGCTGGTGCGATGACCACGATCAGATCCTTAAAGCCCTGATGCGCAAAGATCCGGCCGCCAGTAAACTGGCGATGTGGCAACATCTGGAAAATACTAAACAGATGCTGTTCAATGCCACGGCGGATGATTTCGAATTTAACGTGGATCGTTACATGTTCGGGGAAAATCCGGTCATCCTGCCAGACGGGTCAAATAACGCCCGCTAACGGGTTTGAAAAGCGCTCAGCATGGTCAGTTAATCTGCAATAGTGTCAGGTCATGTAAAGCTCCTTTTTACACACCGTTTCACAAGGTAAAACTCCTGTTCACCGATCAGTTTTCCTGTTTCGGATGGGTGATTTTTGTTACAGTTATCGCCCTTTTCTTACCCTTTGCGACAGGGGTTTATAAAGTCGCTGATTTAACGATCAATTCTGGAAGGATCCGGAAAATCCTGCCCAGGCTGCGCGCCTAAAATTTACAACTAACTGCCAGTCTGTGCTCAAGTCCCGTGGGACATGTTTAACAATGATGTTCAGGAAAGATTGATGGATATTTTGCAAGCGTTGCTGCATGCCTTGTGGCAACAGGACTACGAAACGCTTTCCGACCCCACGCTGGTATGGGCCATTTACGGCGTGCTGTTTATGATTTTGTTTCTGGAAAATGGCCTGCTCCCCGCCGCCTTTTTGCCCGGCGACAGTCTGCTGATTCTGGTCGGCGTGCTGATTGCTAAAGGCACCATGAGTTTTCCACTTACCATTCTGGTCCTGACGACCGGCGCCAGCCTCGGTTGCTGGGTGAGTTATATTCAGGGGCGCTGGCTCGGCAATACGCCCACGGTGCAAAAATGGTTATCACACCTGCCGGCGCAATATCATCTGCGCGCCCACAGCCTGTTTCACCGGCACGGTTTATCGGCGCTGCTGATTGGCCGCTTTATCGCCTTTGTCCGCACCCTGCTGCCAACCATTGCCGGATTGTCCGGCCTGAGCAATGCCCGCTTTCAGTTCTTTAACTGGGTCAGCGCCTTCCTTTGGGTAGTCATTTTAACCGTGCTGGGCTTTGCATTGGGCAAAACGCCGATTTTCCGCCGTTATGAGGACGAACTGATGTTCTTCCTGATGATGCTGCCGCTGGCGCTACTGGTGTTTGGCCTGGTGGGATCGCTGGTGGTGTTGTGGCGTAAACGACAGGCGGATCAAAACGGGAAAGCTGAGTAATGAAATTGCTACAGGCTATTCCTAAACGGTGGTTACCGTGGCTGATTGCTGGCGTTTTTGCGCTGATTGCCATTGGCATTGCACCGACGCTGATGCGCCATGAAACGGTGGTGCAGATTCGCGTATCTCACGCGGGTGCTACCCTGCCCGACGGCTTCTACCTTTATCAACAGCTGAGCGCCCAGGGGATTCGCATTAAGAGCATTACCCCGGCCGGCGACGCGCTGATCATTCATTTCGACAGTGAAGAACAGAGTCTGGCGGCGCAAAAAGTTCTGCGCCGTCTGCTGCCTCAGGGCTTTATTGTGGCGCAACACGAACAGTCTCAACGCCTGTCGCTGGCGTAATCTCCTTTTCCTCGCTGTTAACACTTCAGACCGTGGCGCAGGCTGGCACGGTCTGAAGTGAACTCTATCTCCCGGTGTTCTTTGAACTTTTTACCGCTGATGTCTATGCTTAACCGAGAGTTGATTCTCAGCACGTGGCGCAAGCGGATTCGCGGCGTGGTGACGGGTCAGGTAACAACGGAAGGTACAAAGCCTGATGAAATATCAAGTATTACTGGGAATCGCGCTGTTTTCACTGTCAGGATCGTTGCTGGCGGCTGAATCGCTGTGTCAGCAGAAAGAGCAGGATATTCAGCGTGAGATTGAGATGGCGCAGAAGCATAACAATCAGCGTCGCGTCAACGGTCTGGAGCGTGCACTGACCGAGGTGCGTGCCGACTGTACTGACAAGAAGCTTGAGGCTGCGCATCTGGAAAGAATTAACGCTCAGAAGCAAAAAGTTGCTGAGCGCGAACACGAACTCAGGGAAGAGCGTGATGAGGGCCATGACAAGGAGAAGATTGCTAAACGAGAACAAAAACTGGATGACGCGCGCCGGGAGCTGAAGAAGTTACAGGCGGAGCCCTATTAATCGGAATTAATCTACTGATGTTAAAGGAGTATTTTATGTCTAAAGACACATCATCGGAACATTTGCGTGCTGAACTGAAAAACCTTGCTGACACCCTGGAAGAGGTGCTGAGCAGCAGCACTGAGAAATCCAAAGGCGAGCTGGATAAGCTGCGTAACAAAGCGCGTGTGGCGCTGGACAGCTCACGTGAGCGCTTAGGCGAGTCAAGCGAACGCATCGCTGCCACCACCCGCGAAGCCGCGCAGAAAGCAGAAGGCTACGTGCGTGAAAATCCATGGCATGGTGTCGGTATCGGTGCAGCGATTGGCGTCGCACTGGGCATCCTCATTTCGCGTCGTTAATTATGGCAGATTCACAGCATAACCACGGCCCGGCTAAAGGGGTCATTAACATTGGTCAGCGTATCGTTACCACGCTGGTTGGTATGGTTGAGACGCGCGTTCGTCTGGCAGTGGTGGAACTGGAAGAAGAGAAAGCTAACCTGATACAGCTGCTGTTGATGGTTGGCCTGACGATGCTGTTCACCGCTTTTGGCCTGATGAGTCTGATGGTATTGATCATCTGGGCAGTGGATGCACAGTATCGCCTGATGGCCATCGGTATCACCACCGGGGCGCTGTTCCTGCTGGCGATTATCCTCGGACTCTGGACGCTACGTAAATCGCGTCAGTCCACGCTGTTGCGCCACACGCGCAAAGAGCTGGATACTGACCGCAGCTTACTTGAGGATCAGCGTTAATGAGCCGCCGCGAGCGTGAAGAACGCATCCATGAACTGCTTAAGCATGTGCAGCAGCAGCGGCTTGATCTCAGCGCTGCGCGCCGTGACTGGCTGGAAGGGACCGCCCATTACGACCGCGGCTGGTTTACTTTCCTCAGTTTACGTCGCTATCTGGCGATCGGCAGCAGCGCGCTGGCGATCTACTCGATTCGCAGTCCCAACATGCTGTTACGCTGGGCAAAACGCGGATTTGGCGCCTGGAGCACCTGGCGCATGATTAAATCCGCCTTGCCGCCGCGTTAATCCTGCTTACAGCCGGTCCTGAACAGACCGGCTTCTCTTCATCAGAATTTCTGAAAAACATCGACAGTTTATATCGCTTACAACCTTTCCGCGCCGCGACTATCATCTCCAGCTATCAACCCAATGAATGGCAGCACAGCTTTCAGCGGGAATAATCCCTGCGGGCAACGGTCCTGCAATATTTATAGCGCTGGAGTAAATGATGAAAAAATTCGAAGATACTGGTTTGTTACTGGCTCGCATCCTGATGCCAATCCTGTTCATTACCGCGGGCTGGGGCAAAATCACCGGTTATGCGGCGACCCAGCAATATATGGAAGCGATGGGCGTGCCTGGCGTGATGCTGCCGCTGGTTATCCTGCTCGAATTCGGCGGCGGCCTGGCGATTCTGTTCGGTTTCCTGACCCGTTTTACCGCGCTGTTTACTGCCGGTTTCACCATCCTGACGGCGTTTCTGTTCCACAGTAACTTTGCCGAAGGCGTCAACCAGCTGATGTTCATGAAGAACCTGTCAATTGCCGGCGGCTTCCTGGTGTTAGGTCTGGTGGGTCCGGGCGCTTACAGCATCGACCGTCTGCTGAGCAAAAGAAAACCACAGTCGGCGATTGCACGCTAAACTCAGATAAGCATCATCACAGACAGACTTAACAGGGCGAGGAAATAACCTCGCCCTGTTTGCATTGGAGGCAATATGGGACAGCTAATTGACGGTGTCTGGCATGACACCTGGTACGACACCAAATCGACCGGCGGACGCTTCAAGCGTTCAGCCTCTGCCTGGCGCAACTGGGTCACGGCCGATGGCAGCGCCGGCCCGGACGGCAAAGCGGGATTCACCGCCGAGCGTGACCGCTATCATCTCTACGTTTCGCTGGCCTGCCCATGGGCGCACCGCACCCTGCTGATGCGTCAGCTTAAAGGGCTGGATAGCATGATTGATGTGTCAGTGGTGCATCCGCTGATGCTGGAAAATGGCTGGACCTTCGATGATGAATTTGAGCAGGCAACCGGCGATAAGCTCTATCAAAATGAGTTTCTCTATCAGCTCTATCTGCACGCCGATCCACACTACAGCGGCCGCGTAACGGTGCCGGTATTGTGGGACAAGCAGCAGAACACCATCGTCAGCAATGAATCGGCCGATATCATCCGGATGTTCAACAGCGCGTTTGATGCGGTTGGGGCCCGAGCCGGTGACTATTATCCGCCTGCCCTGCGTGAAAAAATCGATGAGCTGAACGGCTGGATTTACGACACGGTGAATAACGGCGTCTACAAGGCGGGCTTCGCCACCTCCCAGTCGGCCTATGATGAAGCGGTCACCGCGCTGTTTCATTCGCTGTCACGGCTGGAGCAGATCCTCGGTCAGCACCGCTACCTGACTGGCGATCGGCTGACCGAAGCGGATCTGCGCCTGTGGACCACGCTGGTGCGTTTCGATCCGGTCTACGTGACCCATTTTAAATGCGATCGTCATCGCATCGGCGGTTTCATTAATCTCAGCGGTTTCCTGCGCGATATTTACCAGATGCCCGGTATTGCAGAGACGGTTAACCTGCCGCATATCCGCCATCACTACTATTGCAGCCATAAGACCATCAACCCGAACGGCGTGATTTCGCTGGGACCGGCGTTTGACTGGGATGAGCCGCACGGCCGCGGTTAATTCCGTCTGGTATTTTCGGTACTCACATCTCAACGGGTGGGAACTGATGCCTCAGCGGCTAATAAGCAAAAACCCCGCCGAAGCGGGGTTTTTAGAAGTAGTCGAAGCTGACCGTTAAGTCAGGTTCAATCTCGAAAAAAGGTTGTTTGTAATCAACTAATTGTTGAAATGTAACCCAAACTGTACTCTTTTTGTATCCCAAAAGGAACTACCAAGAATCAGCTTTTTTACTGCTCAAGAATTAAAACGACTAGATGCAAGCGGATGTTCACAAACAGTTTGATTACAATAGAAAATCTGACCTTTCCTTGCTTATGGTAAGTCAATTTTTGAGCAGGGGTCTATTAGTAAATGAATCAAGTAATACGAACAATCAACTTGTAAAGTTAAATTATCCAAAATTATGATTAGTATGTTCTAATGCTATAACAATCCTTTTAGAAAACCTCTCCTGATAAACACAAGACACTGATTTAATTGTATTTTTTTGAGATGCACCTTGTCGTATTGTAGGTTATAATCCTCTTTCTATTTTGAACTACTAGTATCTTTAAATATAAAAATATACTTTTCTTAAATTTTTATTATCACCGGGAAAATATTCTTTTCTTAACTTTATATCTCTAAGGTGACAAATATGTCAGGGACAAATTTTAAAACAGAGCGCGGCATTCTAACTTTTTTTGATTTTGACCAATTTGGATTGTATCAAATACTTCAAGGGAAAGATCCTATTTTGGTTGAGCAAGATCTAGCTCGTGTTTTCACTGGATTAAAAGACTGGGTTGGAAGTAGAACTGTCGAAAACTCTGTACCTTGGGGTTCTGATAATAACCGTAGAACAAAAGCTTTCTGTAAAAACCTTTCGTATAATGAAAGTACCGGTGATTATCTTTTTGTAATCTGGAAAACTCTTGGCGACAATAAGGGAGACATACAAGGAATTGAAGCAGGAACTAAAATTGATGAAAATAACGACAATGTAGTTTCGGCATCTGAAACTCAAGACGGGAAAAATTATATTTGGGGTTTGCCTTGTTATTACTGGGTACTTCCTGAATACAAAAAGGTTGCCTCTATCCGCTTCCCAAGTTCATATGCGGACACAGACCTTTTTTGCCAATATATTAAAGCATATGTTGATTACCGCCTTGATGATCCCTCTAAAAAAGTTTACGACGTTGAAGTTCCTCGAGCTAATTCTCCTGAACCCTCTAAATTCAAAAGAGTGTTTTACGAAAAAAATAAGAAAAGTTTAGTATTCAAAGTAGCCACAAAGAAAACTCGTAGAATCACTCGTGGTGCTAACATTGAAGAACTTTGCAAAAAGATAACTCACATTGTTTATCACGATGTTATTGAAACTAATGTAGAGGATACGCGCCATCAATGGCAAAAATTATTTGATAAAGTTGGTAACATCATATCAGGAAGTTCACCTGTTGTTTCAAAAAAACATAAAGTCGAGCTAATCGTTGAGGGTACTCCAACTAAAGAAGAGTTTGAAAAGCTTATCGAGGATTATCTGGATCAACATAATATTGATGACGAAGCACTCGGCAAAGATGAAGACGATCAAGACACTAACGATAACAATAAAAAGACTGATCAAGTTAGAATTGGCTTTAAAATCAATGGGAAAAGCAGTGCCATAACTTGGCTCGACGAATATGTATTACGACACGAGATTCATACCAATCTTGAAAATCGTTATAAGCATTACTCTTCGTCATACTTATTATCCATCGTAAATGCACATAGAAATGATCTTGTTTCGTATTTAGATGATCCCGAACCTAGTAATAACATACAATCTACAGTTGATTTTTCATCAGCGGATAATGACGATGATGGAACTTTAAAAGAAGTTGGAGCTTAAGATGATAACTAAGACATACAAGAGGCATCTTGGGGTCGTTTTTATTTTATTATTTATAGCATTTTGGGTGGGCAATAGCTTTACCTATTCGGATATCAAAGACATCCTATCTACACTGCAAAACATTTCTGCAATGATATTTACTATCGCTGGAATTTGGCTTGCCTATATATATCCTAAAGCTATCAGTGTGATGATGAAACCATCAATCCTTAGTGATGAGATAAAACCTAACTCAGATGGAGAAATCGTTAGGCCTGAGTTAAAAATCTCAAGTGAACAAAAAGAAGCTATGTTGAAGGATGTAGACAGGATAACCTTGATTGTTGAGGCAATCGTTGTTTCTGCTTTAGTTCTACTGTCTATACTTTTGATTAATGTAACCAAACCAATATTCAGCAATTTAGCGGTAGTAAAAAACCACATAGAGACATTCTCTGAAGTAGGATGTTTCATTACTCTAACTCTAGTTTATTTCCAGATAGTATCATTAATATCAATTCTCAAAAGCAATGCTGTTTTCATTAATGACATTCATAATGAAAAAAACAAAAAAGAGCTAGATGAGTTAAAGTGATTTTAACGAGGTGACATATGTCACCTCCACTTAGTAGTACTAACGTACATTAATAACCGTTATTTAATATTTGAAAAATGCTGAGCTTATTCTTTAATTTCGCCTTATCGCAAATAATGACTTTATTAGAATCCACTCATCACTTTACCCACATCCATACAACTAAAAGTTATTTCTTAATTTTGCGATTTTAATTACTTAATCAGGCTTGTAAGTTTCAAATCTGTTTTACTAAAGCTAATTTAGAAATATCTCCTCCCTATTTTAAATCTAAATGCGGCCAACTACTTCGACGCTTAACTGCTAACCTTTCTTCGTTAAGAATTGAACTGAGATGAAAAACCTTGTTCGACTTTTAATTAGGTTAAAACTGGGGGGTATTTATAATGATGTTATTACTGAAAACTCATCCAGAAAGATGTTTCCTCTTTAAAATCCATATTGAATTTAAAGTCAAAAGGGACAATAGCCCTTATCATTACTTTTTGAGATCGCCAGCACGTTGATATATAAGGGTTATCGTAGTTTCCATATAGCCTGAGGAAGAAGGTTTGGAACATTGAGAGGTAAACCCGCCAAACGCTTCTACTACGTTATATGCCCAAGCGGAGCAACGAGCTTTTGCATCTGCCATACCCTGCTGTGGCTCGATAACAGGCTTTTCGAACATACCTTAGCTATAGCTCATACGGGGTGGTCTATCTGATTTACTGCCCCCTGTAGGGGCTATTTGTTTTTTTACGGCATAAACAGATAACACGGTTAAAGACAAAGCTAGAATTGCATATTTCTTGCCCCTTATCACACTTTTTGAAACAAAACGAATTACTAAGACACATTTACACTGTGGAGTATTGCTAACATCGAGCTAGGATTGCAAAATGTATAAGATTTTTCTTATTTACTACCTAACGTTAGTTTAATTCCAATTATCAAGGATATATGGTGAGTAACTATGGCAATTAGCGATCACGATTACGTTAACTTCTCAGAAGATCACGAAATGAACTATCACGCCCGTAAAGTGAATAAGCGTGAAACTGAAAAAAACAGAAGCACTTTAAGAACTATGGGAACTGCGCTTAAAGCTCAACTAGGCAAAGCAAGAATTAAACATAGTGAATTTCATCCGTATGTAGATCGCAATAAGTCTCGATTGGAATGAATCGAAATTTGGCGGGGTTTTGCTTCTCCCGCCCTCTCCAGCTCGCACTGCCACCAGCCACTTTGACAACCATTTACCCAAATTTCATCTATTCCCTCCGGATGTGATTCGTCTAGGCACCAACTATGCTTTTCACATTTTCTTGATTGGACATACGAGTATCGAATCAATGGAAAAAGGGTTAAGCCAAATTTTTTTATACCCCCCTGTTTTAAAATCCAAGCGTCTCAAATATCTGAGTAGTATTGACTAAAACTAAACCTATCATTGAGTAGACTTTTGATAGACTGATTTGATGATGCGCTGTCATTTTCAGAAGACGACTGCACCAATTGACGGGGCGTAACGCCAGATGTGCAGGCGACTCCTGACAACGCAATATCAGAAGTCATCTGCACCAATCTCGACTATGCTCAATACTCGTGTGCACCAAAGCGAGGTGTGAGCATGGCGTCAGACACATCATTGATTGCCGAGCAAGGCGTGGCCACCCTGCCCGATGCGGCTTGGGCGCAGGCCCGGCAACGGGCGGAAATCATCGGGCCGCTGGCAGCGCTTGATGTGGTCGGGCATGAAGCCGCCGATGCCGCTGCTCACGCGCTTGGCCTGTCCAGGCGGCAGGTGTATGTCCTAATCCGCCGTGCCCGGCAAGGTGCTGGGCTTGTGACGGACCTGGCTCGCAGCCGATCCGGCGGCGGAAAAGGCAAGGGACGCTTGCCGGAATCAGTTGAGCGCATCATCCGCGAGTTGCTGCAAAAGCGCTTCCTGACCAAGCAGAAGCGTAGCCTGGCAGCGTTCCACCGCGAGGTCGCGCAGGCTTGCAAAGCGCAAAAGCTGCGGGCGCCGGCGCGCAACACCGTGGCTCTGCGGATCGCCGGCCTCGATCCGCTCAAGGCCACTCGCCGCCGGGAAGGTCAGGATGCGTCCCGCAGCCTGCAAGGTGTCGGTGGTGAGCCTCCCGCCGTGACCGCGCCACTGGAACAAGTGCAGATTGATCACACGGTCATCGACCTGATCGTGGTGGACGAGCGCGACCGGCAACCGATTGGCCGTCCGTATCTGACCATCGCCATCGACGTGTTTACCCGCTGCGTGCTCGGCATGGTCGTCACGCTGGAAGCGCCGTCATCTGTTTCGGTCGGCCTGTGCCTTGTGCATGTCGCCTGCGACAAGCGTCCCTGGCTGGAGGGTCTGAACATAGAAATGGAGTGGCCGATGAGCGGCAAGCCCAGGCTGCTCTACCTGGACAACGCGGCCGAGTTCAAGAGCGAAGCGCTACGCCGAGGCTGCGAGCAGCATGGCATCCGGCTTGACTATCGCCCGCTCGGGCAGCCGCACTACGGCGGCATCGTGGAACGGATCATCGGCACGGCGATGCAGATGATCCACGACGAATTGCCAGGGACGACCTTCTCCAACCCTGACCAGCGCGGCGACTACGATTCCGAAAACAAGGCCGCCCTGACGCTGCGTGAGCTGGAGCGCTGGCTCACATTGGCGGTCGGCACCTACCACGGCTCCGTGCACAACGGCCTGCTCCAGCCGCCGGCAGCGCGCTGGGCCGAAGCTATCGCGCGGACCGGCGTGCCAACCGTCATCACTCGCACCACGGCTTTTCTGGTCGATTTTCTGCCCATCATCCGCCGCACGCTGACCCGCACCGGCTTCGTCATCGACCACATCCATTACTACGCCGATGCGCTCAAGCCGTGGATAGCTCGGCGCGACCGCTTGCCTGCGTTCCTGATCCGGCGCGACCCGCGCGACATCAGCCGCATTTGGGTGCTGGAGCCGGAGGGGCAGCACTATCTGGAAATTCCATACCGCACCTTGTCGCACCCGGCTGTCACCCTCTGGGAACAACGACAGGCGCTGGCGAAATTGCGGCAGCAAGGGCGCGAACAGGTGGATGAGTCGGCGCTGTTTCGCATGATCGGCCAGATGCGCGAAATCGTGTCCACCGCGCAGAAAGCTACGCGCAAGGCGCGGCGCGACGCGGATCGACGCCAGCATCTCAAGGCAACGGCAGTTCTTTTCAAAACCACGCCACCACCGGACGCGGACATGGCTGACCCGCAGGCAGACAACCAGCCACCTGCCAAACCGTTCGACCAGATTGAGGAGTGGTAGCCGTGGAAGAATATCCCATCATCGACTTGTCCCACCTGATGCCGGTGGCCCAGGGCTTGGCCCGTCTTCCGGCGGACGAACGCATCCATCGCCTTCGCGCTGACCGCTGGATCGGCTATCCGCGAGCAGTCGAGGCGCTGAATCGGCTGGAAGCCCTGTATGCGTGGCCGAACAAACAACGCATGCCCAACCTGCTGTTGGTCGGTCCAACCAACAACGGCAAGTCGATGATCGTCGAGAAATTCCGCCGCACCCACCCGGCCAGCTCCGACGCCGACCAGGAGCACATTCCGGTACTGGTCGTGCAGATGCCATCCGAACCGTCGGTAATCCGCTTCTACGTCGCGCTACTTGCCGCGATGGGCGCGCCATTGCGCCCGCGCCCACGGCTGCCGGAAATGGAGCAATTGGCGCTGGCACTGCTACGCAAGGTCGGCGTGCGCATGCTGGTGATCGACGAATTGCACAACGTCCTGGCCGGCAACAGCGTCAACCGCCGGGAATTCCTCAACCTGCTGCGTTTCCTCGGCAACGAGCTGCGCATCCCGCTGGTCGGGGTCGGCACACGCGATGCCTACTTGGCGATCCGCTCGGACGACCAGTTGGAAAACCGCTTCGAGCCGATGATGCTGCCGGTGTGGGAGGCCAACGACGATTGCTGCTCACTGCTGGCCAGCTTCGCGGCTTCGCTCCCGCTGCGGCGACCCTCGTCGATTGCCACGCTGGATATGGCCCGCTACCTGCTCACGCGCAGCGAGGGCACCATCGGCGAGCTGGCGCACCTGTTGATGGCGGCGGCCGTCGCTGCCGTGGAGAGCGGTGAGGAAGCGATCAACCATCGCACGCTCAGCATGGCCGATTACACCGGTCCCAGCGAGCGGCGGCGGCAATTCGAGCGGGAACTGATGTGAAGCCAGCGCCACACTGGCCACTGCATCCGGCTCCCAGGGAAGGCGAAGCCTTGTCTTCGTGGCTCAACCGCGTGGCCCTTTGCTATCACATGGAGGTGTCCGAGCTGCTGGAGCACGATCTTGGTCACGGCCAGGTTGATGACCTGGACACCGCGCCACCACTGGCGCTGCTGGCGATGCTCTCCCAGCGGAGCGGCATCGAGCCGGACCGGCTGCGTTGCATGAGTTTCGCCGGCTGGGTGCCTTGGCTACTGGACAGCCTTGATGATCAGATTCCAGACGCATTGGAAACCTATGCGTTCCAGCTCTCGGTGCTGCTGCCGAAACTCCGCCGTAGGACGCGATCCATCACGAGCTGGCGTGCCTGGCTGCCCAGCCAGCCGATACATCGCGCCTGCCCGCTCTGTCTGAACGACCCGGCAAACCAAGCCGTACTGCTTGCATGGAAGCTGCCCCTGATGCTGAGCTGCCCGCTGCATGGCTGCTGGCTGGAATCCTATTGGGGCGTGCCTGGGCGGTTTCTCGGCTGGGAGAACGCCGACACTGCGCCGCGCACCGCCAGCGACGCGATTGCGGTGATGGACCGGCGCACCTGGCAGGCACTGACGACCGGCCATGTGGAGCTGCCGCGCCGACGCATCCACGCTGGATTGTGGTTTCGGCTACTACGCACGCTGCTCGATGAGCTGAACACCCCGCTTTCGACGTGCGGAACCTGCGCGGGGTATCTCCGCCAAGTCTGGGAAGGCTGCGGGCATCCGCTGCGTGCTGGGCAAAGTCTGTGGCGACCGTATGAAACCCTGAACCCGGCAGTACGGTTGCAGATGCTGGAGGCGGCGGCAACGGCAATCAGCTTGATTGAGATGAGGGATATAAGCCCGCCGGGCGAGCATGCAAAGCTGTTCTGGTCCGAACCCCAAACCGGTTTCACCAGTGGCCTGTCGGCGAAAACGCCGAAGCCCGAACCCGTCGATCACTGGCAACGGGCAGTCCAGGCCATCGATGAGGCCATCATTGAAGCGCGGCACGACCCCGAGACGGCACGCTCGCTGTTCGCGTTGGCTTCCTATGGTCGGCGCGACCCCGCTTCCCTGGAACAGTTGCGCGCCACCTTCGCAAAGGAAGGCATCCCCCCGGAATTCCTGTCACATTACGTGCCTGATGGACCCTTTGCATGTCTTAGACAGAATGACGGGTTAAGTGACAAATTTTGACGACCAGAACTTTCCGGTGCACACTGTCACATAATCGAACGTATATGTGACAGGTACGACATGCTGATAGGCTACATGCGGGTATCGAAGGCGGACGGCTCCCAGGCTACCGATTTGCAGCGCGACGCGCTGATTGCCGCCGGGGTCGATCCAGTACATCTTTACGAGGACCAGGCATCCGGCATGCGCGAGGATCGGCCCGGCTTGACGAGCTGCCTGAAGGCGTTGCGAACTGGCGACACACTGGTCGTGTGGAAACTGGATCGGCTCGGACGCGACCTGCGACATCTCATCAACACCGTGCACGACCTGACTGGGCGCGGCATCGGCTTGAAGGTATTAACCGGGCACGGCGCGGCCATCGACACCACGACCGCCGCCGGCAAGCTGGTCTTTGGCATCTTCGCCGCCCTGGCCGAGTTCGAGCGCGAGTTGATCGCGGAGCGCACGATTGCCGGCCTAGCCTCGGCCCGCGCGCGCGGGCGGAAAGGCGGCCGGCCGTTCAAGATGACCGCCGCCAAGCTGCGGCTGGCGATGGCGGCAATGGGTCAGCCAGAGACCAAGGTCGGCGACCTGTGCCAGGAACTTGGCGTCACGCGGCAGACCCTGTATCGGCATGTTTCACCCAAGGGTGAGCTACGTCCAGATGGCGAGAAGCTACTCAGCCGAATTTGATGCCGGCATGAGGCAACGTAGCGACAGCGTGGTTTGTCTCAATGGGAAGCGCTCATGATCGATCTTTGAAGGCCCGCAGCAGTCGTGTCACAGACAGGACGAACAAACCGGTCAGCGTGAGGGCTGCGATACCCCAGTACTCTCCGATGAACGCGCCGGCCGTCGTGCCGGCCAGCACAATGGCGAGAATCGGCAAATGGCAGGGACAGGTGAGCACGGCCAGCGCGCCCCACAGGTAGCCGGTGATCGGTTTGTGCGTCTCGGACGGCAAGCGCTCGGGGCTGTTCATGGCAGACTCTCCGCGTGCTGTGCCGGCTCGGTCGGCATGGTGGCCAACTGCACCTCCAGATCGGCCAACGCTTCGCGCCGACGCTCGACGAACTGGCGCAGAACGGCAAGCTGCGCGGCCGCTTCATCGCCGTCCGCAGCATCCAGCGCCCGGCACAGCCGCGCCAGCGCGTCCAGGCCGATGCCCGCCTCGAAGGCCGCCCGCACGAAGCACAGCCGTTGCAAGGCGGCATCATCGAACAGGCCATAGCCGCCCGGGGTGCACGCCACCGGACGCAGCAATCCGCGCAGCAGGTAGTCGCGCACGATATGCACGCTCACCCCGGCATCAAGGGCCAGCCGGGACACGGTGTAGGCGCTCATTGAAAACCTCCTTTTTTTATCCAGCGCAGCAGGAAAGCTGCTTCACGTCCTTGTTGAAGGTCTGCGCCGCAAGCTTCAACCCCTCGACCATTGTCAGGTAGGGGAACAACTGGTCGGCCAGTTCCTGCACCGTCATGCGGTTGCGGATGGCGAGCACCGCCGTCTGGATCAGTTCGCCCGCTTCCGGGGCCACCGCCTGCACGCCGATGAGCCGTCCGCTACCTTCCTCGATGACCAGCTTGATGAAGCCGCGTGTGTCGAAGTTGGCAAGCGCTCGCGGAACGTTGTCGAGTGTCAGCGTGCGACTGTCGGTCTCGATGCCATCGTGGTGCGCTTCCGCCTCGCTGTAGCCCACGGTGGCGACTTGCGGGTCGGTGAACACCACTGCCGGCATCGCGGTCAGATTGAGGGCTGCGTCGCCGCCGGTCATGTTGATCGCGGCACGGGTGCCGGCGGCCGCTGCCACGTAGACGAACTGCGGCTGGTCGGTGCAGTCGCCGGCCGCGTAGATGTTCGGGTTGCTCGTGCGCATGCCTTGGTCGATAACGATGGCCCCTTGCGCATTGACAGTGACCCCCGCCGCGTCCAGCGCGAGGCTGCGCGTATTCGGTGCCCGACCGGTGGCAACCAGCAACTTGTCAGCGCGCAATTCACCGTGTCCGGTGGTCAGCACGAATTCGCCGTTCACATGGGCGACCTGGCTGGCTTGCGTGTGCTCCAGCACCTCGATGCCCTCGGCGCGGAAAGCGGCTGTCACGGCCTCGCCGATGGCCGGGTCTTCCCGGAAGAACAAGGTGCTGCGTGCCAGGATCGTGACCTGGCTGCCGAGCCGGGCAAAGGCTTGCGCCAGTTCCAACGCCACCACCGACGAACCGATCACGGCCAGGCGTGCGGGAATGGTGTCGCTGACAAGCGCTTCGGTGGAAGTCCAGTAGGGTGACTCTTTCAGGCCCGGAATCGGCGGCACGGCCGGACTGGCACCGGTGGCGACCAGGCAGCGGTCGAACGTTACCTCGCGCTCGCCACCCTCGTTCAAACGGACGACCAGGCTCTGGTCGTCCTTGAAACGCGCTTCACCGTGCAAAACGGTGATGGCTGGATTGCCGTCCAGGATGCCTTCGTATTTGGCGTGCCGCAGTTCATCGACACGGGCCTGCTGCTGGGCCAGCAGTTTGCTGCGGTCAATCGCAGGCACAGTTGCCGCAATACCGCCGTCGAACGGACTTTCCCGGCGCAGATGGGCAATATGGGCAGCGCGGATCATGATCTTGGACGGCACACAGCCGATATTGACGCAGGTGCCGCCGATGGTGCCGCGTTCGATCAGCGTGACCGTCGCGCCTTGCTCGACGGCCTTCAGCGCCGCCGCCATCGCGGCCCCGCCGCTGCCAATGATGGCGATATGCAAACCGGCGCCCTCAAGTGCATCACGGATTTTTGGTTCATCTTTGAAATCACCAACCCGGATCGAGCCTTGATAACCCAATGCGGCGATGGCGGCCAGCAGTTGGTTGTGGCTCACGGCGGTGTCTGCCATGACTTGCGCGCGGCTTTCTGGATAGGACACCACAGCGGCATTCACGCCGGGAATCTTTTCCAAAGCATCTTTGACATGGGTGGCGCAGGATGTGCAGGTCATGCCATTCACGGTGATTTCGGTCATTTTTTTACTCCATTGAATTTCGGGGTGCAGCAGGCATCGGCTTGGCGTTTTCGTTGGATGGCGTAGATGGTCAAGCCGATGAAAATCGCCAGCGCAGGCAGCAGCACATAGTCCAGATAGCCGGTCAGCGCGGACAAGCCGACCACACCGAGCAAAATGACCAGAACAGGGGTGAAGCAACACAGCGCCACGAGGGTTGTGCCAATGATGCTGACCCGCAGCAGTGTCTTCGGGTCTTTCATGATCAGTTCTTGACTGATGATGGGTAGCCCGCATCCTCGGTAGCCTTGGTCAGTTTCTGCACGCTGGTCTTGGCATCATCGAAGGTGACCACCGCTTCGCGCGTCTCGAAGGTCACGTCAACTTTACTGACGCCATCGACCTTGGAAATCGCCTTCTTGACAGTGATCGGACAGGCCGAGCAGGTCATGCCCGGTACGGACAGCGTAACGGTCTGGGTGGCGGCCCACACGGGGGCAACAACGGCAGCGAGGGCAAGGGCGGAAAGCAGCTTTTTCATGGTGAACTCCTGTGATCAATAGAAAAATGGCACGACGTAGGGAAATCCGAGCGCGACCAAAACCAGCACGGCCACGCCCCAGAAAATGAGCTTGTAAGTAGCTCGCACTTGGGGAATCGCGCAAACCTCACCCGGTTTGCAGGCGGCTGACGGCCGGTAGATGCGCCGCCAGGCGAAGAACAACGCCACCAGCGCCACGCCGATAAAGATGGGGCGATAGGGTTCCAACACCGTCAAGTTGCCGATCCAAGCGCCGCTGAACCCCAAGGCGATCAGAACCAGCGGCCCGAGGCAGCAAGCCGAGGCGAGGATGGCGGCCAGCCCGCCAGTGAAGAGCGCGCCGCACCCGTTTTGAGGTTCAGACATACGTTTGTCCTTTCGAATCTGAATTGGATAGCTTAAGCTTACTTCCGTAGTTATGTACGGAGTCAAGCGATATGGAAAACAATTTGGAGAACCTGACCATTGGCGTTTTCGCCAGGACGGCCGGGGTCAATGTGGAGACCATCCGGTTCTATCAGCGCAAGGGCTTGCTCCCGGAACCGGACAAGCCTTACGGCAGCATTCGCCGCTATGGCGAGACGGATGTAACGCGGGTGCGCTTCGTGAAATCAGCCCAGCGGTTGGGCTTCAGCCTGGATGAGATCGCCGAGCTGCTGCGGCTGGAGGATGGCACCCATTGCGAGGAAGCCAGCAGCCTGGCCGAGCACAAGCTCAAGGACGTGCGCGAGAGGATGGCTGACCTGGCGCGCATGGAGGCCGTGCTGTCTGATTTGGTGTGCGCCTGCCATGCGCGGAAGGGGAACGTTTCCTGCCCGCTGATTGCGTCACTGCAAGGGAAGAAAGAACCGCGCAGTGCGGACGCGGTGTAGCCCGAGGGAACTACGCCTTAGCGTGCTTTATTTTCCGTTTTCTGAGGCGACTCCAACGTCAGAAAAGACCGTGCGGTCGACTTTTGATATTTCGTGCTGTCGCCTTCTGAAAGTGACATCGGGATCCTCGGCCGACAAGGTGCAACAGCCGACGATGCCGTCGCTGCAACTCGCGACTAGGAGCTCGGATCTCAGGACGAAGGTCTCCGCGAATGTCCGGTCGATCCGCGCGACGTCCCAGGCGGGCGTTCCCTTGGCGGACATCCACGCCGCAGCGTCGTGCATCAGCCGCACAACCTCGTCGATATCACCCGAGCAGGCGACCCGAACGTTCGGAGGCTCCTCGCTGTCCATTCGCTCCCCTGGCGCGGTATGAACCGCCGCCTCATAGTGCAGTTTGATCCTGACGAGCCCAGCATGTCTGCGCCCACCTTCGCGGAACCTGACCAGGGTCCGCTAGCGGGCGGCCGGAAGGTGAATGCTAGGCATGATCTAACCCTCGGTCTCTGGCGTCGCGACTGCGAAATTTCGCGAGGGTTTCCGAGAAGGTGATTGCGCTTCGCAGATCTCCAGGCGCGTGGGTGCGGACGTAGTCAGCGCCATTGCCGATCGCGTGAAGTTCCGCCGCAAGGCTCGCTGGACCCAGATCCTTTACAGGAAGGCCAACGGTGGCGCCCAAGAAGGATTTCCGCGACACCGAGACCAATAGCGGAAGCCCCAACGCCGACTTCAGCTTTTGAAGGTTCGACAGCACGTGCAGCGATGTTTCCGGTGCGGGGCTCAAGAAAAATCCCATCCCCGGATCGAGGATGAGCCGGTCGGCAGCGACCCCGCTCCGTCGCAAGGCGGAAACCCGCGCCTCGAAGAACCGCACAATCTCGTCGAGCGCGTCTTCGGGTCGAAGGTGACCGGTGCGGGTGGCGATGCCATCCCGCTGCGCTGAGTGCATAACCACCAGCCTGCAGTCCGCCTCAGCAATATCGGGATAGAGCGCAGGGTCAGGAAATCCTTGGATATCGTTCAGGTAGCCCACGCCGCGCTTGAGCGCATAGCGCTGGGTTTCCGGTTGGAAGCTGTCGATTGAAACACGGTGCATCTGATCGGACAGGGCGTCTAAGAGCGGCGCAATACGTCTGATCTCATCGGCCGGCGATACAGGCCTCGCGTCCGGATGGCTGGCGGCCGGTCCGACATCCACGACGTCTGATCCGACTCGCAGCATTTCGATCGCCGCGGTGACAGCGCCGGCGGGGTCTAGCCGCCGGCTCTCATCGAAGAAGGAGTCCTCGGTGAGATTCAGAATGCCGAACACCGTCACCATGGCGTCGGCCTCCGCAGCGACTTCCACGATGGGGATCGGGCGAGCAAAAAGGCAGCAATTATGAGCCCCATACCTACAAAGCCCCACGCATCAAGCTTTTGCCCATGAAGCAACCAGGCAATGGCTGTAATTATGACGACGCCGAGTCCCGACCAGACTGCATAAGCAACACCGACAGGGATGGATTTCAGAACCAGAGAAAGAAAATAAAATGCGATGCCATAACCGATTATGACAACGGCGGAAGGGGCAAGCTTAGTAAAGCCCTCGCTAGATTTTAATGCGGATGTTGCGATTACTTCGCCAACTATTGCGATAACAAGAAAAAGCCAGCCTTTCATGATATATCTCCCAATTTGTGTAGGGCTTATTATGCACGCTTAAAAATAATAAAAGCAGACTTGACCTGATAGTTTGGCTGTGAGCAATTATGTGCTTAGTGCATCTAACGCTTGAGTTAAGCCGCGCCGCGAAGCGGCGTCGGCTTGAACGAATTGTTAGACATTATTTGCCGACTACCTTGGTGATCTCGCCTTTCACGTAGTGAACAAATTCTTCCAACTGATCTGCGCGGGAGGCCAAGCGATCTTCTTCTTGTCCAAGATAAGCCTGTCTAGCTTCAAGTATGACGGGCTGATACTGGGCCGGCAGGCGCTCCATTGCCCAGTCGGCAGCGACATCCTTCGGCGCGATTTTGCCGGTTACTGCGCTGTACCAAATGCGGGACAACGTAAGCACTACATTTCGCTCATCGCCAGCCCAGTCGGGCGGCGAGTTCCATAGCGTTAAGGTTTCATTTAGCGCCTCAAATAGATCCTGTTCAGGAACCGGATCAAAGAGTTCCTCCGCCGCTGGACCTACCAAGGCAACGCTATGTTCTCTTGCTTTTGTCAGCAAGATAGCCAGATCAATGTCGATCGTGGCTGGCTCGAAGATACCTGCAAGAATGTCATTGCGCTGCCATTCTCCAAATTGCAGTTCGCGCTTAGCTGGATAACGCCACGGAATGATGTCGTCGTGCACAACAATGGTGACTTCTACAGCGCGGAGAATCTCGCTCTCTCCAGGGGAAGCCGAAGTTTCCAAAAGGTCGTTGATCAAAGCTCGCCGCGTTGTTTCATCAAGCCTTACGGTCACCGTAACCAGCAAATCAATATCACTGTGTGGCTTCAGGCCGCCATCCACTGCGGAGCCGTACAAATGTACGGCCAGCAACGTCGGTTCGAGATGGCGCTCGATGACGCCAACTACCTCTGATAGTTGAGTCGATACTTCGGCGATCACCGCTTCCCTCATGATGTTTAACTTTGTTTTAGGGCGACTGCCCTGCTGCGTAACATCGTTGCTGCTCCATAACATCAAACATCGACCCACGGCGTAACGCGCTTGCTGCTTGGATGCCCGAGGCATAGACTGTACAAAAAAACAGTCATAACAAGCCATGAAAACCGCCACTGCGCCGTTACCACCGCTGCGTTCGGTCAAGGTTCTGGACCAGTTGCGTGAGCGCATACGCTACTTGCATTACAGCTTACGAACCGAACAGGCTTATGTCCACTGGGTTCGTGCCTTCATCCGTTTCCACGGTGTGCGTCACCCGGCAACCTTGGGCAGCAGCGAAGTCGAGGCATTTCTGTCCTGGCTGGCGAACGAGCGCAAGGTTTCGGTCTCCACGCATCGTCAGGCATTGGCGGCCTTGCTGTTCTTCTACGGCAAGGTGCTGTGCACGGATCTGCCCTGGCTTCAGGAGATCGGAAGACCTCGGCCGTCGCGGCGCTTGCCGGTGGTGCTGACCCCGGATGAAGTGGTTCGCATCCTCGGTTTTCTGGAAGGCGAGCATCGTTTGTTCGCCCAGCTTCTGTATGGAACGGGCATGCGGATCAGTGAGGGTTTGCAACTGCGGGTCAAGGATCTGGATTTCGATCACGGCACGATCATCGTGCGGGAGGGCAAGGGCTCCAAGGATCGGGCCTTGATGTTACCCGAGAGCTTGGCACCCAGCCTGCGCGAGCAGCTGTCGCGTGCACGGGCATGGTGGCTGAAGGACCAGGCCGAGGGCCGCAGCGGCGTTGCGCTTCCCGACGCCCTTGAGCGGAAGTATCCGCGCGCCGGGCATTCCTGGCCGTGGTTCTGGGTTTTTGCGCAGCACACGCATTCGACCGATCCACGGAGCGGTGTCGTGCGTCGCCATCACATGTATGACCAGACCTTTCAGCGCGCCTTCAAACGTGCCGTAGAACAAGCAGGCATCACGAAGCCCGCCACACCGCACACCCTCCGCCACTCGTTCGCGACGGCCTTGCTCCGCAGCGGTTACGACATTCGAACCGTGCAGGATCTGCTCGGCCATTCCGACGTCTCTACGACGATGATTTACACGCATGTGCTGAAAGTTGGCGGTGCCGGAGTGCGCTCACCGCTTGATGCGCTGCCGCCCCTCACTAGTGAGAGGTAGGGCAGCGCAAGTCAATCCTGGCGGATTCACTACCCCTGCGCGAAGGCCATCGGTGCCGCATCGAACGGCCGGTTGCGGAAAGTCCTCCCTGCGTCCGCTGATGGCCGGCAGCAGCCCGTCGTTGCCTGATGGATCCAACCCCTCCGCTGCTATAGTGCAGTCGGCTTCTGACGTTCAGTGCAGCCGTCTTCTGAAAACGACATGCGCTTCTGGCTATTATTTGTACTAAATAGCCTATCATTTAGCCTTTGACCAACTTATATGATAGCTGCTATCATAAACTCACTTAAACGATAGCCTGAGGCACAGATATGAAATTTGGATATGCTCGTGTTAGTAGTAAAGACCAGAACGAAGCACGTCAGGTACTCGCGCTGCAATCTGCCGGGTGTGATGAGGTGATGGTGGATAAGCTGAGCGGGAAGGATACCAACCGCCCCGAACTAGCTCGGATGCTGGATAAGGTGCGTAGCGGTGATGAAGTGCTGGTGAAGTCTGTTGACCGTCTCGGGCGTAACACAAAGGATGTGCTGGCGCTGGTGGATACGATGATAGAGAAAGGCGTGGCTGTAACCTTCCTTGATAATGGGATGAAATTTGATAACACCCCGGCAAGCCGTCTGGTGCTAACTATGATGGCCTCAGTTGCAGAGTTTGAGCGTGGCATAATACGCCAGCGCCAGGCTGAGGGGATCGCAGTGGCTAAGTCAGAAGGTAAAATGTTAGGGAAACAGGCTGACGGCAAGAAACACGCCCGGATTAAGAAGATGCTGGAAGCTGGTGGCCTAACTAATCAGGCAATTGCTGATGCCGTTGGATGTGGTGTAGCAACCGTATACCGAGTTAAGAAAGAAATTAGCGGAGCGTAATTGCCCTCTGCTATGGGTGATGGGTGATTCTACTATCGCTCTTGTCGTGCATATACCATACCTCAAACTCGAAGTTAGCCATATTCCACGGCATATCATACCCATTCACGAAGTAATCCCACGTCTAGATGATATCTGTAGCATTCACCTGGTCGCGTGGCTCCTCCGGTAACGCCCTGGCACCTGATGCAAACTCTTCTACCTGTTCTTTGTTGATGATGTAGCCCGGTTCCCATTCCACTAATGGCAAGTTGCCGATCTGACGTGGACACGGCACAATTTCCACTGGCTTGCTCTTCTTTGCCTGTCTCGTTCGCTTCTCTCCGCGCTCGGTGTAGTTGAGCGTCTTCTGTAGCTCCTGTATGCGCTCCTGACGCGCTGAATCCTGATTGAAGTAATCTTGTGTGTCTTTCTTGTATCTGTTGTTAGCTGCCAATGTAGGCTCCTGTATGAGGCTGACGGTGATCCAGACTGTAGCTGGTCAGTTCGTCATAATTTGGTTGATTTATGCAATAGTGACTAAGTGTAACTACCTGCTTTCCTGACGGAAATCGTCGAGAATTAACCACTTTGTTTAAATTTACGAAGAGAGAGTTGTTAAGCAGAATGCTGTAACTATGGCGGCAAATTGCCTTGTTTCAGGTGAGAACAAAAATGTTCCACGTCAAAAGATTAAAGGAAGTATTTATTTTTGACCCGGCTGACCCGGCTGACCCGTCCAGACCTACTCCCCCAAAGCTTAATTTCAGACGGGTGTAATCAGGCTGACCCGGCTGACCCGTCCAGACGGAGAATATTCTCCAGATACCATCTGCAAGCCTCGGTCTTGTCCACTGATGCCGGATACCATAACGCACCCTTTGGGGCGTTCTTAACGTCCTTGTAAGGCCCGTTCTTAAAGATCCTGCCGCTGGTGTAGCCATTGGATTTTAACCACTCTGTCGCTGATCTGGTGCTTTCCAGAAGAGAGCATTCCTGCTGAAACAGTTCAAAGCTGAATACCTGGCGTTTCTCGGTGAACTCTGTCGCCTGATGGTGGCAAGGGCTGATCGATGCCTCCTTAAGCCTCTCCAGTGCTTCGCTGTGCGGCGGCGCGTATGGATTGAAGTGTGTAAGGTCATACGCCATAAACCAGCCGTGAATAGCTTCCAGCCCGCCAGCTTTGAGCCAGTCGCTCAGCGTGGCGATGAATGCCGCTGTCTCTGCTCGGTCTGTGTGATGCTCCATTCTGTTAGTGACGTAGTGACGGCGGTCGTTCTCTTCCACGTCGATTGGGTGATCGTTGTTGCTGAACGTCATAAATCGGGTGTATATCCTTACCTTGCGGGCGGTCTCGTAAAGTGGGCGAATGTCTACGTATGGCTCCGTTTGAATGCTCTTGAGGCTCTCCGCTACGCGCTTGGTTGCCTGCGGTGGATCGTCAAACAGCACAATCAAATTGTCGGACAAACTCTCGTTGTGCTTCTCGGTAAGCTGTCCATAGCTGCTGTAATGTTTGGTCTGGTGAGCCAGCAACGGCGATAGAATGCTGTGGAATAGAAATCCCTTCCCCGTCCCGGTGTCTGACGGGATAACGAGATGCCACGTTGGGCGCTGCTCTGGTCGCTGGAAGATATGCGCCAGCCAGCTACAAACGGCGGTGCGGTCTACATCATTAGGGAAAGCCCTGGCGAGGTATTCCAGCCACAAACTAAGGTCACTCGCTGCTGGTGCATCCGGCGTGAAAGTGCGGTATGTGTTCACTGTGTCCCGGACAATTCCTTGCGGTGCTACCGGATCAAAAACTGTATTGGTGATAAGCGGCATTCGGCGGTAAAGCTCAGACATACTCGCCGGATTAAAAGAGCCTTCTCCGCTCCATCGAGCATAAAGCGGGTATAATAAATTTTCGAGGTGTGTAGCTTGAGTATGAATATTCAGTAACCTTACTCCTGCTGGCATAGAAATAAAGCAATAGCCTTGCTGTGTAAGATAATCAGCGAATCGTTCTGTCTTTGTTGTCATTTGGGGAAGTCTCCAGAGTTTTAGATAATAGATTTAGAATGTATTGTTGTTGTGAAAGATCGCCGCGCTTGGCGTCTAATGAATCTCGTAATGCCTTAGGAATGCGGAGAGTAATTCCCCGCTGGCGCTGTTCCATTTTATACCTCTGAGATAAAGTCATCTGTTATTGAAAAGTATTGATCGAGTGTGGGGATGTAAATTACTGGTATCCCTTCCTCGGTTTGTAAAACCTGAATAAGTCCGTATGCGGTTAACTCTTTAAAGCGATCAATGTCTACGTCATCCATTGCTTAACTTCCTTGCGATGGATTGGAATGTAGATGTTAAATCGGCTGCGGGAGTTGGTGCTGGTAGTGTGTTGCGTTGCTCGTGTTCTTTTAAGGCTCGTTCTCTACGTAGCTCTTGTATTTTACTATCTATAGACATTTTGGAATCTCGTATTTAATGTGGCCCATTACCTCCCAAACTGCGGAATAGTAAACAGCCATTCTCTTGATGATTTCCCATACGAAAACAGGGTTTGCCTTGTTAGGCCAGCTTTCGTAAATGAGGGTTGTCACTTCGTCAATTATGCGGGTGTCTCGGTTGAATAGTGCCGCCGTCCACTCGTGCCGCTGCAACTCAGAGAGGCTAAGAGTCTGGTTTAGCTTCCCCTCAAAGATATTCGTGTTTTGGTTGAGCACGGCGCGGCAATAGCCTGTCTCGTGACAGTGGTCTATCACTGGATTTCTACCT
The DNA here is from genome assembly GCF_053474785.1 of Pantoea sp. PGP6. Taxonomy (NCBI): domain Bacteria; kingdom Pseudomonadati; phylum Pseudomonadota; class Gammaproteobacteria; order Enterobacterales; family Erwiniaceae; genus Pantoea; species Pantoea sp. PGP6. The sequence continues at coordinate 592,485 of NZ_JBQBMA010000001.1, read as the reverse complement.
AGATTGAAACCGCTGATCGGATCAACTCCCCGCTGCCATTTCCTTGCTGCTTCTCGGTAAGCTGGGCGCTTGCGCTGGGCAAGCCTGGTGCGGTCTGACTTCATTGTAAATACATCCATCGCCGTTACTCTCCAGCCAGAAGAGCGGCAACGCGGGCGCGAATACTGGTAGTGTCTTTCGCTGCTTCGGCTTCTGCTTCCAAGCGAGCGCGCTCGGCTTCTGCCTCTGCTGCTTCGCGTTCTGCATCTTCCAGTTGTTTGACAATTTCGTGCTCGATCTCTTTTAACAGCTCCTTGGCGCAAAGCTGTGTAAGCTCCTCTTTTTGCTTTTCAACCAGCTCGGCGGGCCTCACCATTAAGAAGCTAAACAGGTGGCTTCCTGGGTGGTTGATAACAGGTTGATTACGGTCGAGGCTGTATCCCTGTTTAATGAGAGATTCGATCTCATACATAAGAGGTTCAAGCGCATTACTTACTTGATGGCGGTCATCAAGATACTTTCCTAAATACTGGTGAAGCCGTTGGGGAAACTTTTCTTCGAAGATTGGAGAGATAATTTCTCTTAGATCTTTATCCATTCCCTTAAACAGGGTATTTGTTCTAAACATTTTTATTCCTTAGCTTAATTAGCTTTTTGATTGAGAAGTCTCCGCAATGACTGCATACGCAAGGCGATTGTGGAGATAGAGCAAAGTGCGTGACATAATAAATAGTATTGTCGTGCCATACCTTTGTTAAAAAACCTGCGTTCACAAGCTGTCGTAAATCACGGTGGGCATTTGTTTCGCTGAATTCTTGAATGTAGTCTTCGATGGTAAAGCAATGTTTCATTACTTCTTCTGCCCAATACAAAATACTAACGCGGTGTGCTGTTTTAGGTATTCCAAGTGTCTCCAGGCGCTGGCGGTAGCCGTAATAATTCATTGCAGGTAGCCAATCCTGAATAGTGCTGAGATTTTGACTTGTCATAAGTCGTAAATTTCCTTTTCTTTAGGCCAAAAAAAGCCCGCTGCTATTCCCCAACACAATGATATCTACGGCGGAGAAGCCGGGGAAACTCAAAGGGTTTAGCAACGGGGTTTTATACTGGCTGGATGCAAATACTATGAATGTTCGATTTTCGGTATCACTGCGAGATCTGGCGGTGGATGCGCGGGAACCAATGATATGAAGGGATAAGTAGAGCTAAGTCGTTTCTTTCCTATGTCTTAATATAACACGAAATGGTAACATATGTCAACTATTAATTGACTAATAGTCGACATAAAATCATTACTTAGCCGCTGAAATCCCCAATTCAGGGCTTATCAACCGTAAAGTGATTGACGATGAAAAGACATCGCCTGAAACCTCTATGGGTTGCTACCAATGGATACTGTCGATAACAGGTAGCAAAGCTTCAACGCCAAACTTATGCGTATAACGCTGTGTCTGACCAATTCCTGAATGCTCGTGCCCTATAGTTTGCTGTACAAGCTGAAGAGAGTTTCCCTGTCTTTGAGCCTCTGTAGCAAAGGTATGACGTAAGCTGTGTAAAGGGCGGCGGCAACCATAATCATCAATAGATCTGATTTCTAGTGCATCGCGCAAAGCCTGGAATTGGTGAGTTGCCTTATTGAGATTGGTGTAACTTGGGAAAAGCTGCTCTTCTTTCATTTTGGCTTCAACGTATTCCAAGAAACCAGATTTTATTACGTGTTTAGAGAGCGGAACTTGGCGAGTTCCAGCATCAGTTTTGCTGTCCTCAATCATAATGTAATGACGCTGAGTATCTTCATCTAATTTAACAGCAGAAGCTTTTAATTTAGTGATCTCTGCGCGTCGTGCTCCAGTGTAGGCCAATAGGGTGAAAAGCCACTTTCCTTCATTTTCCAATGTCGAGAAATGCGACACCATTTTGCCCATCTCAGTCTTGTTGAAACTCCCATAACTTTTACTTTTAGCTTCGTATGTAACATTGAGTGTTGGAGAGGTATTCAACACCCCTAACTCTCTGGTGAGGTAAGTTGAAAACAAGCCTTGGCATAGTTTGAGATAATCGCGCACTGTTTTTTCAGATATTTTGTCTTCATCAGGAATATCTTCAAGATCCAAACACTCAACGACGCTCATTGATTTATAAGGTTTTTTGTTCTGTTTAGGCAGTCCTTCAACGACCTCTAGAAGCTGTTTTATATCTCGGTGAGTAATCTTATCTACTGGTCTATCTCCACCGAGCAGTACACGTATTACCTCGAAATACTTGTTATTTCCAACCAGGATACTTCGTGACCAATTTGATTTAAATGCAACAAACCCCTGCCACGCTTCATCAAGCGTCATTGCTGGTGGCTCATCTGAAACTCTCGATACGCTTAATGGGGCTGGTGCTTGCAGCTTCATAGAGTGCAAAGCAGATTGATAACTAGGGATATCACGCTGCATAAGTGCTTTATTAGCAGTTTGGGATAGATGCAGTAAAACATTATGTTTCTGTGCAGCAGACATAATCGCATCCTCCATACCTCGGATGTCATACTTCTGAGACAGATTTTCGATGAAATAAGCTTCAGTAGCTGATGTTTCACCATTGAGCATATGCTCTTCATAGTGGTTTAAGAATTGATTAATCAGAAGCTGCATCACCTCAGGATCAGGTAAAGGCAAAGCTGTGCCATTTCGTATTAATTTTGTTCTAGCTGCGGGAAGATTTTCTACATAGGCACATATATCAGCGGCCTGTTCAATCATAAAACTGTCGAGATCTTGCTGGGTAAGTTTTTTCATAGCCGTTATCAATTTCTTAAGAGAATCCTCAGTAATGTTGCCATCCCTTAACAGCTCCAAGTATGGGGCTATTCGAGCTAGAAGGCTTTTACAACGGCGAGGACTATCTGTACCGAGTGAACATCGGAAGAAGCGATTATTGAAACGACAATAAAGGTAGTAGATGCCGTTGCGACGCAACGTATGAGGAATGTGAACAATAAGGTTGCTGTATCCCAATTTGTATCCCAAAATCTGCGATAACCAGTTGAAATACAACAACCTATTGTTTTTGAAGAAGTCGAAGCTGACCGTTAAGCCGGGTTCTGTCGTGGACAGTCATTCATCTAGGCCAGCAATCACTCACTGGCTCAAGCAGCCTACCCGGGTTCAGTACGGGCCGTACCTTGTGAACCCCTATTTGGCCTTGCTCCGGGTGGAGTTTACCGTGCCACGAACTGTTGCCAGTCGCGCGGTGCGCTCTTACCGCACCCTTTCACCCTTACCTGATCCCATTACTGGGCCATCGGCGGTTTGCTCTCTGTTGCACTGGTCGTAGGCTTGCGCCTCCCAGGCGTTACCTGGCACCCTGCCCTATGGAGCCCGGACTTTCCTCCCCTCTGCCCGTCTCCCCACAAGTGAGGACGACGACAAAGCGGCGACTGTCTGGTCAGCTTCGGCGCGGGATGATAGGGCATTCGCCGCCATTTGTCACGCCTCTTGCTGCTCCAGCGCATATTTGTAGAGCGCATTTTTCTTCACGCCATGGATCTCAGCGGTCAGGGCAGCGGCTCGCTTAAGCGGTAACTCTTTCTGCAACAGCGCCAGCGTGCGCAGTGCGTCAGGCGGTAGCGCCTCTTCGTCCGCCTTGTGGCCTTCGACAATCAGCACCATCTCGCCTTTGCGACGATTTTCATCCTCTTTCACCCACGCCAGCAGCTCGGCGACAGGCGCACCGTAAATCGACTCCCAGGTTTTGGTCAGCTCGCGCGCCAGCACCACATACCGGTCCGCGCCCAGTTCGGTCACCATGTCCTGCAGGCTGTCCAGCAGACGGTGGGTCGATTCGTAGAAGATCAGGGTACGTGGCTCCTGCACCAGCGCACGTAAGGTATCGCATCGGCCTTTGGTTTTGGCCGGCAGAAACCCTTCGTAACAGAAACGATCGGACGGCAATCCGGCAGCACTCAGGGCGGCGATAGCGGCACAGGCGCCTGGCAGCGGCACCACCCGAATCCCGGCTTCGCGACAGCGCCGCACCAGATGGTAGCCGGGATCGTTAATCAGCGGCGTGCCTGCATCGGAAACTAAGGCTATGCTTTGCCCCTCTTGCAGCTTCGTCAGCAGCAGCTCGGCCTTCTGTTGCTCGTTGTGGTCGTGAAGTGCGAAGAGTCGCGCAGTGATGGCGAAATGTTGTAGCAACAGCCCGGTATGACGTGTATCTTCCGCAGCGACCAGATCGACGCTCGAAAGCACCGTCAGCGCCCGCTGGGTGATATCACCCAAATTACCAATCGGGGTTGGAACGATGTAGAGCGTGCTGGCAGAAATCTCTGCCCGATCGAGTTGTTTCATTGTTTCATCCGAATTGCCGATTTAATATTGAGCATCTTGAAAAAAACATCACTGGATACAGTATGCTTCCTTCAAAAGTCGTTCGTCGTAAAGCAGGACGCTTTCTGCCTGTCATTCTTGCCGGGCTGATTTTAGCCGCGTGTAGCGGTCAGGGGCCGCAAACCTCAACCGTCAATATTCAGGGGCCTGCTACCGCCAGCTCAGCCTATTATCTGCAACAAGCGCAGCAGAGCAGCGATGATAGCAAGACCGACTGGCAATTACTTGCAATCCGCGCCCTGTTGAAGGAAGGAAAGTATCCTGAGGCGACCCAGCAGCTCAGCCAGCTGCCGCAACAGCTTTCAGACACCCAGCAGCAGGAGCTATTGCTGTTGCAGGCGCAGTTGCAGCTGTCAAAACAGCAGGTCAAAGAGGCGCAGTCGCGTTTAGAGCAGGTGAAAACCAGCGCGCTGTCGCAGGATCAGCTGGCCCGCTATTACGGTTTGCAGATTGCTATCGCCCAGGGCCGCCCTTCGCTCTCGCTGCTGCGTACCTATATTGCGCAGGAGCCGCTGCTGAAAGGCCCGGATCATCAAAGTAATATTGACGCCACCTGGCAGGCACTGACGCAGATGCCACCGCAGGAAGTCAGTAATCTGGTGATCAACGCCGACGAAAATGTTTTGCAGGGCTGGCTGGATCTGCTCGCGGTCTGGCGTGCCAATACCCAGGATGCTGAGATGCTGAAGTCCGCCATTAAAGACTGGCAGACCCGTTATCCGCAGAACCCGGCAGCCAAAACCTTACCGACTCAGCTGAGTCAGATGCAGAACTACACTAAAGCCTCCACCAGCATCATTGCGCTGTTGCTGCCGCTGAACGGCCAGGCGCAGGTGTTCGCCAATGCGATTCAGAAAGGCTTTAATGACGCCAAAAATGGCGCACTGACGCCAGCGCCGCAGCCGGCGGCTACCCAGCCCGCGACAGCGGATGCTACCGCCAGTGCACAGCCCGCCTCTGCTGATGCGGTCGTCAGTCCTTCTGCTGCGCCAATCAGCGCGCCGCAAGCGCAGCCTGCCGATGCGGCAACGCCACAGCCGGCCGCCGCACAGCCTGCTGCAACCCAACCCGCGGCGACGCAGCCAGCCGCCGCACAACCGGCCAGCAATGCGCAGATCAAAGTCTACGACACCAGCAGCCAGCCGATTCAGCAGGTGATGCAGCAGGCACAGCAGGATGGCGCCACCATCGTGGTTGGCCCACTGCTGAAGAGTGACGTTGAGCAGGTCGCTAACAGCCAGACGCCATTAAATGTGCTGGCGCTTAACGAGCCGGAAAAGATCCAGAACCATCCGAATATTTGTTATTTTGCGCTTTCTCCTGAAGACGAAGCGCGCGATGCCGCGCACCATATCTGGGATCAGGGCAAGCGTCAGCCGCTGTTGCTGGTGCCACGCAGTGGACTGGGCGATCGCGTGACTAACGCATTTACTCAGGAGTGGCAGACGCTGGGCGGCAGCACCGTGCTGCAGCAGCGCTTCGGTTCCACCGCTGAGCTGAAACAGGGCATCAACAGTGGCGCAGGCATCAGTTTATCCGGCACGCCGGTTAACGCCGCACCTGCCGAGCCGCAGGGCGTCTCGATTGCGGGCGTGAACATTCCGGCTCCGCAGCAGAGCACGCCAGACGTCGCCAGCCCCAGCGGTGACGGCGCGGTCGATGCGGTCTATATCGTCTCAACACAAGGCGAGCTGCAGCTGATTAAACCGATGATCACCATGCGTACCGGTAGCCGCAGCAACATCGCGCTGTATGCCAGTTCCCGCAGTGCCCAGGCGGGTGCCGGTGCCGACTTCCGGCTGGAGATGGATGGCCTGCAGTTCAGTGATATTCCGCTGCTCTCCGGCAACAATCCGGGTCTGATGCAGCAGGCGTCTAAGTCCTTTAACAATGACTATTCGCTGGTGCGTCTGTATGCGATGGGAATTGATGCCTGGACGCTGGCGAATCACTTTAACCAGATGCGTCAGTCACCGGGCTTTACGCTGGACGGCAATACCGGCAAGCTCAGCGCCGATGCGGATTGTGTGATCAACAGGAAGTTGACATGGAACCAGTATCGTCGGGGCGAAATCGCGCCGGCCAACTAAATCGCCGTCAGATTGGTGCCGGGCACGAACAGCGTGCCCGCCGCTATCTGGAGCAGGCAGGCCTTAAATGGGAAGCCAGCAATGTCCATTGTCGCGGCGGGGAACTTGACCTGATTATGCGCGACGGGCACTGTTGGGTGTTTGTCGAAGTTCGCTACCGGCGCGATGCGCGTTACGGTGGAGCCCTCGCCAGCGTGACCCGCGAGAAACAACATAAGCTGCTGCGTGCTGCCGCTCTCTGGCTGGCACAACGCGGCGGCAGTTTTGAAACAGTGAATTGCCGTTTCGACATCATCGCCATTACCGGCACGGCGCTCGAGTGGCTGCCGAATGCCTTTAATGCAGACGTTTAGAACCAGGTGGTCGTGTGCAGGACAGAATTAAAGCGTGTTTTACCGAAAGTATCCAAACCCAGATTGCCGCTGCAGAAGCGTTGCCCGATGCCATTTCCCGTGCGGCGATGACGCTGGTGCAGTCGTTACTGAACGGCAATAAAATCCTCAGCTGCGGCAATGGTGCCTCATCAGCCAATGCTCAGCACTTTGCCGCCAGCATGATCAACCGTTTCGAAACTGAGCGCCCCAGCCTGCCGGCGCTGGCGTTGAGTGCCGACAATGTGATGCTGACCGCGATTGGCAACGATCGCCTGCATGACGAGGTTTACGCCAAGCAGGTGCGGGCCCTCGGCCAGGCGGGCGACGTACTGCTGGCCATCTCCACGCGCGGTAATACCCGTGACATTGTTAAAGCCGTTGAGGCGGCAGTGACGCGCGATATGACTATCGTTGCGCTTACCGGGTATGATGGTGGCGAACTTGCCGGACTGCTGGGCCCACATGATGTGGAAATTCGCATCCCGTCGCACCGCAGTGCCCGTATTCAGGAGATGCACATGCTGACCCTCAACTGTTTATGCGATCTGATCGATAACACCCTGTTTCCACACCAGGAATGACCGAAGGAGCTCCAATGAAAGCATTGAACGCTGTAGCCATCCTGTTAACCGCAATGCTGCTGCAAGGCTGTGTTGCCGTGGTTGCCGGCAGCGCCGCTGTCGCCACCAAGACGGCCACCGATCCACGCACCGTCGGCACCCAGGTCGACGATGGCACGCTGGAATTACGTGTCTCTAACGCCTTAGCCAAAGATCAACAAATCAAAAGTGATGCCCGCGTTATCGCTACCGCTTATCAGGGCAAAGTCCTGCTGACCGGCCAGGCCCCTTCGCAGGAGATCGCCGACCGGGCTAAACAGATCACTATGGGCGTTGATGGCGCAACCGAGGTCTATAACGAAATTCGTATCGGCCAGAAAGTGACGCTGGGAACCTCTTCTTCGGATACCTGGATTACTACCAAAATCCGTTCGCAGCTGCTGGGCAGCGATCAGGTGAAATCATCCAATGTGAAAGTCACCACCGAAAATGGCGAAGTGTTCCTGTTGGGTCTGGTAACGCCGCAGGAAGCCCAGGCAGCGGCCGATGTGGCCAGCCGGGTAAGCGGCGTTAAGCACGTGACCACCGCGTTCACTATGCTGAAGTAAACCCTCAGACAGCAAAAAGGCGGCCATGGCCGCCTTTTTTTATGGCTGAATCATCAGACCGGGATATCAATAATTAACGCCCGGGTGGCCGTTTTCGCCGTCAGCCTGAGCTGCTGTTCTTCCTGCAAAAATGCCCCATCACCACAGCCGAGTTTTTCCTGATACTCGGTACCAGAGACAGCGTCCAGCGAGCCATGAATCGATTGCAGATAGGCGCGCGGACCGTGTAACTGCATCGAATGCTGTTCACCGGGTGCCAGTTCCACCTGATGAATCCACACCTGCTGGCGCAGTTGCAGACTGCCGTCCGCGCCGTCTGGCGAGGCCAGCAACTGGGTGGTTTGCCCTTCTGACAGCGCGATTTTCTGCATCCGTGGGTTTTCCCGCTCCGGACAGGCGGCCAGCCACAGTTGCATCCGCGTCAGCGGGCGCTCTTTACTCAGGTTGATCTCGCTGTAACTCACGCCCGGCTGAGCAGAGAGCAGCAGCGCTTCCCCTTCACGTACGGTGATGTGGTTGCCCTCGCTGTCGCGGTATTCCGCTTCACCCTGCAGCACGATGTTCAGCACATCGACCTGCGGATAGGTGCGCGGCTGAAAAGCGGCGCCCGGTGCCAGCACTTCCTGGTTGAGTACCCGTAGCGAGGCATAACCCATCAGTTTAGGATCAAAATAGTGGCCAAAAGAGAAACTGTAGCGCGCCTGCAACCAACCGAAATCGGCCTGACCACAAGCGGACGCACTGCGTGTTGTTATCATTGTTTACCTCCAGCATCCGGTGGCGAGGATCGGCCACGGACTTTATGCCCATATGGTAAAAGTCTGGACGCCGGATTGTTAGCCAGTTAATCTGCCTGGCATGTTCAAATTTCCTGACAGAGAACCGGGATGGCTAAAGAGCGTGCGTTAACCCTTGAATCTTTACGCGTTATGGATGCGATTGATCGACGCGGAAGTTTTGCAGCAGCCGCTGACGAGCTGGGCCGGGTGCCCTCCGCTCTCAGCTACACCATGCAAAAACTGGAAGAGGAGCTGGATGTGGTGCTGTTTGACCGTTCCGGCCACCGCACCAAGTTTACCAACGTGGGACGCATGCTGCTGGAGCGTGGCCGGGTGCTGCTGGAAGCGGCCGATAAGCTGACCACCGATGCGGAAGCGCTGGCGCGCGGCTGGGAAACCCATCTGACCATCGTCACCGAAGCGCTGGTGCCGACCGAGGCATTGTTTCCGCTGGTGACGCGGCTGGCTGACAAAGCCAATACCCAGTTTTCGCTGGTCACTGAAGTGCTGGCTGGCGCGTGGGAACGGCTGGAACAGGGACGGGCCGACATTGTGATTGCCCCCGATCTGCACTTCCGCGCCTCAACCGAGATCAACACCCGCAAGCTTTACACTATGATGAGTGTCTATGTCGCCAGCGCCGACCACCCGATTCATGACGAACCCGAACCGCAGTCTGAAGTGACGCGCGTGAAATATCGCGGTATTGCAGTGGCGGATACCGCGCGTGAGCGCCCGGTGCTGACCGTTCAGCTGCTGGACAAGCAACAGCGCCTGACCGTCAGCAGCATGGAAGACAAACGCCGCGCCCTGCTGGCCGGCCTGGGCGTCGCCACCATGCCCTATTCGCTGGTTGAGCAGGATATTGCCGAGGGCCGTCTGCGGGTGGTGAGTCCGGAATATACCCGTGAGGTAGATATCATTATGGCGTGGCGTCGTGACAGCATGGGTGAAGCCAAAGCCTGGTGCCTGCGCGAGATCCCCCGCCTGCTGGCGAAAAAGAACTGACTCTCTCCCCGCGCTGCCGGGGAGCATCCCTTCACTCTTATAACCGGCTGAGACAGTCGATCGCCACCGCCTTAAAGCAGGCGAAATCCGTACTGTCACGCAGCCGGCTCATCGCCCTTTCGCGCAGAAACGTCACGAACAGATCGTAGATCGCCATCGCTTCTTCATATTCACTTTTGCTGATTGCCAGCAGAAAAATCACGTAGGCGGTGTCGTCTCCCCAGGCGATGCCGTGCGGTGCCAGCACGGTATAGACCACGGTTTTCTTCGCCAGCAGCCCCAGCGAGTGCGGCAGCGCAATGCCTTCGCCCAGCATGGTGCTGACAATCGCTTCGCGCTCCTCTACCGACGGATAAAATGCTGAATCAACATACCCTTCCGCTTCCAGCTGGTCACAGAGTTGCCGAAACAGTTCAGACTGCGTCATCGGCCGGTCAACAATGTGAAAATGCTGAGCATCAAAAAATTTAGCCAACATGTAAGGCCGGGTGCGATCCACCAGTACCAGCTTGCCTATCTGCTCCAGCTGGAAACCGGTCGGGAACGGCGACATCACCACCACCGGCTTCTCTTTTTCGCTGAGGCGAATGGTTGAGATGACGAAATCCTCATCAATCCGGCTGCGCGCCTCATATTCCCGCTGCGACAATCGCGCCGTCACCTGCAGCTGCGGATACCTGCGTAGCAGCATCGCCTCGATCATGCGTAAGGTTGAATTACCACTGTCGCACACCAGCAGCACCTGCGGATGGCGCTGATAGCCGACATCATAATGCCGCTCCAGCCCGACGCCGATATGCAGCACCAGAAAGCCGATTTCGTTTTCGCTGATTACGTAAGGAGTATATTTGCCCCAGCTGGTTACCGCCGCCAGCGTGACGTCATAGGCCATCGGATAGTGCTGTTTGATGTTGCTCAGCAGCGGATTAGGAATGTGAATCTGGTAGCGCACCCGGGTGATCATGGTTTTGATATGGGTGAGCAGATCGGCACGCAGCTGCTGGTCGTTTTGCAGGTTGAAGTTGTAATGGGTATTGATAAAACTCAGCAGATAATCGACCAGGGCGTCGGCATCATCGGCATTGATGGCGCTGGGGGCGATCGCCTGGATACGGCGCGCGGCGATATTCACCCGCAGCCAGTTCTCCTCAGCGGGCGAGATCGGTTTGCTTACCAGCGGCCGCATCAGGTTAATCAGCTGGTGCGCCGCTTCCCGCACCTCGTCGCCAATCTCTTCAGCGCCGGGATCGTTGAGCGGATAGCCCTCACTGATGCGCCGAACCGCCACGGCACAGTAGAGCCGCAGGTAACGTTCGCCTTCATCACTGATGCGGATGTTGTGTTGGGCAAAGCAGCTTTGCAACAGCGGACGCAGCGTATCGAGCATGCCGCTGTTTAACGCTTCGATCGTCAGCAGCGGGCTGTCCGGCTGCGCCTGATCGATCTCCCACAGCAGATCGGTCAGGCAGGTACGGATCGCCACTTCGCTGCCAAACAGCTTCATGCCGTAGTGCGGTTTGCTCTCGATCGTCAGGTGATAGCGACCCAGCCACTCCCGCACTTCCGCCATATCATTTTGTAACGTGGCGCGGCTGACGAACCACTCTTCCGCCAGCTCCTCAAGCTTGATCGAATAGGCCGCGGTGAGAAACCGGGTCAGTAAATAGCGCACACGATCCGGCGAAGTACGCGGCACCCGCAGCGGCGATGCGGTCTGCTGTTGCAGGTGCTGGAAACGCTGAGCATCCTCAATCTTCAACTGATAACCTGCGCCGCGGTTCAGGATAAACTGCGCGCCGTGCTGCGCCAGCAGCGCATTCAGCGCGGTGATATCGGTGCGTACGGTGCGCGTCGACACGGCAAAACGCCGCGCCAGTTCATCCTGGGGCAGCGTTTCGTTTTGCAGGGCATCAAACAGTTGCGCAAGGCGCTGATTGGGAAATCTCACGATGGTTTACCTGTTGCTGCGGTTGGAAAAAAGCCGGGATTCAGCGGTCAGCCTACGGGGATCGTGGGGCAACGTCCATGTTGTCTGACGCCCACCCGGTTAGCGGCGGGCGTCTGGCAAAGATCCTCAGGCCAGCAGCTTTTTACAGATTGCCAGCAGTTGCTGCACATCTTCAATACGGGTTTCACCGCTGGCTTTATCAATGATCGAACTGTAGACGTGCGGGATCACTTTACTGACGCCCGCCTCCAGCGCGATACGAATGATCTGCTCAACGTTATCCAGATCGATACCACCGGTTGGCTCCAGCCAGAAATCCTGTCTGGCGCAGGCTTCCGCCACCGCACGATATTCATCAATCGTCTGCAGGCCGCCCATCGGGAAGTACTTCACCGAGCTGCCACCCATGTCCTGCAGCATGGCGATGGCGGTGCCGATCGGAACGATCGCGTCGTCGCTTTTTGCGCTGCGGGGTCCGGTGGAGATTTTTACCTTGCCCGGCGTGCCGGTGGGCGAGATCAGACCATTGACCACCGTCTGCGACTGACCCAGCAGCGCACGGCTGGTGGCGACGCCGGTGAACACCTGGTTCACATGCTGCGGTTGCAGTACGGCCGAGATCTCACTCACCATCTGCGACTGACCCGGATCGCCCGCTCCCAGGCCGACCGACAGCGCATTATCGATCAATGCGGCATATTCCCGCATATCAGCGATCGCTGCCTCATTACTGGCGTAGTTTTTTGACAGAACGCCGACCAGCACGTGTCCTTCCGCCGCCTGCCAGATGGCGCGTGCATTCTCTTTCGATCCTGCCAGCACGTTAAGGCACAGGCGATCCTGATAAAAATTAGGTGTCAGCGTCATGCGTTTTTCTCTCCGGTTAACAGCGCCTGAATACGGGCAAAAATGGTCTGCAACTGATCGGCGCTGACGCTGCGCACGTCCGCCTCAATGATCCCTTCGTTGGCTTTGTAGCCGCGAAAATAGATGGCGGTGTCACCCTTTTTCAGCGCCTGCACCAGATCGCCGGTACGCTGCTGGATCGTCGCCTCATCAAAGGCGATCTCGGCACGGGCGATATCCCGTCCCGCCGCATCCCACACTACCCGGGCAGTGACGCCTTTCAGTTGGTTAAGCTGGTTGATAAACGGCGTCATTTTTTCCACCATCTGCGCGCCGCTGATTTTCGGCTGCGTCAGATAGTTTTCAATGGCCTGCGTCAGGCCAAGAATGCCCTCTTTGCCGACTTTCATCGCACGGCCAATGCCGTTGGTCTGACGTTTCACCCACTCAACATAGTCATGACGGCCAATCACCAGCCCGCTGGTCGGGCCTTCGATCGCTTTTGCACCGCTGTAGATCACCAGATCCGCACCCGCCTGGTAATAACAGTGCAGATCTTCTTCTGCGGCCGCATCGACGATCAACGGTACGCCATGTTCACGCGCTACTGCCGCCGCCTGCGCCACGTCGAGGTGGCTTTTCTGCACGCAGTGATGCGATTTTACATAGAGGATCGCGGCAGTCTGTGGGGTGATCGCCGCTGCCAGCTGTGCTGGCGAACACTCATTGCTGTAGCCCGCTTCGACCAGCTGTCCGCCGCCCAGCGTCACCATGCTGCCGACCGGCGCACCGTAGTTAACGTTATGCCCTTTTGGTACCACAATCTGATGCGGCACGCTGAGCGGCGCCGCGTGCAGATTATCCAGCAGCCAGTGGTTATCTTTAACGATTACCGCCGCCACGCTCTGAGCGATGCCGGCTGAGGCGCAGGAAACCACCAGCGCATTCTCCACGCCAAGCAAACCGGCAATGTAGGCACCGGTCTTGTCCACCAGATCCTTCATTTCGAAGTAGTGATCGAGTCCATATTTTACCGTATCGATCACATCAGAGGTCGGGGTTGAAACCCCAAGAATCGTCATACGGCCAGAGGCGTTAATCACCGGCTTCAGGCCATATTTTTCATATACCGAGCTCATTTGCTGCTCCTTCTTCTGTCGCGATCCACTGACCGGCGACCACTGCCGCCAGCGGGACCAGATGCTGCTCACCCGCCACCTGTTCACCTTCTGAATCGATAAACGGTCGGGTCTGTTGTTTGATGGTAAAAATGGTCAGGTCGGCGTCGTAACCTACCTCCAGCCGGCCTTTACGCGTCAGGCGCAGCGCGTCCGCCGCGTGGGCCGTGACGCAGTTAATCACCTGCGGCAGCGTCATGCCGACGCTGAAAAATTTCGACATCACGTGCGCCAGGTTGTGTACCGGACCCGCCAGCCGGTTGCGGCAATAGATGTCGGAGCTGATGGTGTCAGGCAGAATGCCCTGAGCGATGGCCACGCGCGCGACCTCAAAGCTGAAGCTGGCGCTGCCGTGGCCGACATCCAGCCTGACGCCACGAGCGATAGCCTGCTTTACCGCAGCCTTCAGTTCACCCTGCGGCGTCAGAATGCGGTTGGGTTTGCCGTTAAAACAGTGGGTAATGATGTCGCCGGAGGTCAGCAAATCGGCAATCTGCGCCAGATCGGGCGGATTGTTACCGATGTGAACCATCAGCGGCAGGCCGCCTGCTGCCTGCTGGATCGCTTTGGCTTTTACCAGCGGCTGAACACCGTTTTTGCCCACTACGCTGCTGCTGATGCGCGCCTTAAGGCCAACGATAAAATCGGGCAGTCGGGCCACCGCCTCTGCCACCGCCTGCCCGTCAATCTGCGTCATGTCAGCCAGTTCATTCTGGGTGACAATGCCGGTGCGGGCGATGTTGATCAGCGCATAAACCTGGGTCTGAGCCGTGCGCGTCAGCTGATAGAAATCATCAATGTGCTGCGCGCCGGTGCTGCCGGCATCCACCACGCTGGTGACGCCATGACTGACGCCGATTGCATCCGCCTCATCATGATAAATCGGGGATTTCGGGTAGCAGTGAACGTGGGAATCGATCCAGCCGGCGCTGAGGTAGCAGCGGCCAGCCAGATCGCGCTCGCTGTGCGCCTGGCCCTTTACCTCGCCGATGGCGGCGATTTTGCCGTCCTGCAAGGCAATATCCACCACCTGCTCATCGCTGAGGCGTGCACGGCGAATAATTAAGTCGAACATGGTGACTCCTTAGCGGCGGCCCGCTGCCGGACCGCCGGTGACATCAGAGCGCAATCGGGAAAATCGCACCAAGGATCATCGCACCGAGAATAGCGCCGCCGGTAATGGGCTTGTTCCACAGGTAGAACAGTAACGCGCCCAGCAGCGAACCGAGGCCGATCGGAATGGAGGCGGCCATCGCTGACAGAATGATCAACGGCCCAAGGAAGCGGCCCGAGGTGTTACCGGCCCCCATCATCACGTCGGCTCCGTAGGTGGAGTCGCTCTGATTGATGGTGAATTTACGCGCCAGAATAATCAGGTAGCCAATCGCCACACCGATGACCAGACCGGTGACCAGCGAGGCGGCAAAGTTAGCGACCGGGAAGATGATGCCGGCACCCAGCAACAGCGCCGGAACGCCCAGCCCGACGCCGGTCTGAATCGCGCCGCCGATATCGAGAATACCGACCAGCGATCCTTCAATAATGCGGGCGAACAGAAAGCTGGCACCGAATGCGGCGACCGCGCCGTAGACGCCGGTCTCCATGCCAGCACGCAGCATCGAGACAAACGCCACCTCGTTAAAAGCGCCAATGCCATACAGGTAGTACATGTGTGTCCCGGCAAACACGCCGGATGAGAGCAGGCCAACAAAGATCGGGAAAGACCAGTCGGCGTACCAGAAGCCTTTATTTTCGTTCATCAGCATCGCCTCTTATTTGCCGCTTACTGAGTTATGAATCATCTCGAGCCAGCCAGGAATGCCGAGCTGGAAGGACTGCAACAGCTTCATGTCGAAGCCGCGGAAGAAACCGCTGAGGACAAACAGCAACACGATGGCGGTCATCATCACTTTGGTGACCTTGTTCCAGCCGCTCTCTTCCACGCCTTTGCCGATCAAAATACCCAGCACCAGTCCCGGCACGGCGTTACCCATAATCAGCTGCGCCAGGCCGCCAAAAATGGTGGCCCAGAAGCCCGATTTACGGCCCGCATCAATCGCCGCCAGCCAGAAGATCACCGGCATTACGGTATTGACCAGCAGGTTAGCCGCTGGCACCAGCACCTTCACCGCGGTGACCTGCAGCGCGGCCGGTACGGCTGAGGCAGTAGAGTTGAGGAAGGCCACTACGATCATGCCGATGATGCCGCAGGCGATAGCCATTTTTTTCGGGTCGTGCAGCGTTTCGGCCACGTTGCGGTTTTTGATCATCAGCGCCGCGGCGCCCCAGTTTGGAATGATGCGGTGATCCACATCCTGCGTGAACGAACCGGCTGCAACAGAAGATGCCCAGGCGTTAAAGAAGAAGCCAAGACCAAAGGAGAAGTGAGAGGCTGGATCGCCTTCGCACGAGTTGAGTTCGCCCAATGTACGAAAGGCGCCCATCCCCTGGGTGGTCGGCGCGTGAAACATCCGCGCAGCGCCGGCACCGACGCCGACACCTACCAGCCCGCCAATGATCAACGACTTAAACAAAATGATTAAAAACATGTTGTTGTACCTTTGTTGTCGTTTTTACCCATCACGCGTCAGCCGTCGCCTGGCCGTAGCCTTGACCGCCGCGAAGCTGCGGCCAGCGCGCCGTCGGGCAACCGGCTTTCTGACATGAAAGGGCACTGTTTTTAAGGTGTCACCGTGAACGTGACCTGTTCGGTGTCGAAAACGGTGACGCTGACGGTGATCTCCAGCTCTACGCTGTAGGTCCGCCGTTGGCGCGCCAAAAAGAAGAACAGAAATTTTTCGGTTTTGACGCTCTCCCGTGCGTTCAGCACCCGGACATCCTCGGGCTCTATCCGCAGCAGAATTTTTTGCGTCGCGCGCAGAACCTGGTTCTGTACGCGACTCAGGGCATCCGCAAAGGCTTTCGCTTTGCTGTCGCCTTTTCCCTCTACCGTCACCTGCGTAACGTATTGTTGTTTCATGATCAGCTGCCGTACTTCTTGTTCCAGGCCTGCACCAGCCGTTCGCCCAGCTCTTCTTTATCCATGAAACCGAAACCCAGTACGGTAGCGCCTTCGTTGATGGCAGTGACGCCTTCATCGATCGACCGCATCCCGTGTTTCGCCTTGTAGCCATATTTGTTCTGTGCGGTGATGGCGCCTGCGCCGCCGCTGCCGCAGAAGGAGATACCGAAATCGGCATTTTCCGCCTTCATCACGTCGCCAAGCTTCATGTCTGCCGCCACGCCGGGTACCACCACCGCGCGTCCACCGGCTTTCTCGATACCTGCCGCAACTTTCTGCCCTTTACCTAAACGATCGCCAATCACTACGGTTACCATGTTCACGTCCTCTTCAGTTGTTTGATCGGGCGACTTCGATATGCACCGAGAGCAGCCATGCTTCTTCGCGTGGCAGATTGCCAAACAGATCCACCACCTGCTGCGCCAGCTGCAGCGTTTCCGGCGGGATATCCTCAAACAGCTCGGCTTCCACTTCTGGCAGCGGCTCACCGCTCAGGGAGCGGGATGCCATCGCACCGACATGTGACACCAGCATCTGCTGCTGGACCGCATTCGGCACAATGCCGTGCTGCTGGTAGATCGTCGCAATCTGCGCCATTACCCTGTCTGCCAGCTGCTGCACTTTCTCCGGTGGCGCGTCTTGCACCGGAACGCCGTTATTGCTCACCTTGCTACTCCTGTTAGACCGGATAATTCGCGTTGAAAATAAATTACCCCTGATAGCGATCTCTGTGGAGACGCAACATTTCCAGCACCAAGCGGAAATCGAGGTGAAGAGCGTGCGCCAGATCGCAGGCTGCACGTTTAATGCGACTCAGCGCCCAGAATGCGTTAAATGTGTGTAATGTCATCAGGATGCGCGCAGGCTGTGCGGTGACGTTCAGCGAGGTGAGCGGTAAAACGGTGAGTAATAAGCAGAAGTGATGATAAAAATCGCCGGTCGGGGGTGACCGGCGCGGGCGTTAACGGAATTTCTTATGGTTAGCGTTGCGGATGTCGTCAAACTTCGCCGCTTCGCGTTTCGCACCGTCGACGTTATTGGCTTTTGCCAGCGTACTGACCACATCAATCTGTGCAATCAGCGAGTCGATACCGGCGTGAAAATCTTTAACCTGTGCGCTGTCAGCCGGCTGGCCTTCCAGCTTGTCCGGTGTACCCTTACGCGCATCCTGCGCCGCGGCACGCATTTTGGTCAGCGCCTGCTGCATCTCCTGCGCATCGTCGGTTTTCTTGACGATCTTCAGATTGGCATTCAGCGTATCCATATCCTGTTCCAGATCGGCCGCATAGAGGCTGACGCTGGAGAACAACAGAGAAGCAGACAACATTGCAATCACATGCTTACGCATCGCTCTTTCCTTTCTTATTGTGATGAAAAAAAAGCAGCCATCAGGCTGCTTTCAGAATCCATCTTTCTTATTGTCCCGCTATCTTCATTTCAGGCAGTAACACCGAACCGCACTGGATGTTGCTGCGGGTTTCGATGTCATCACCGACGGTCACCATGTTGCGCCACATCTCTCGCAGATTGCCGGCGATGGTGATCTCACTGACGGGATACTGAATTTCGCCATTCTCGACCCAGAAACCGGCCGCACCGCGCGAGTAATCGCCGGTAATGGCGCTGACGCCCTGCCCCATCAGTTCGGTGACCACTAAGCCGGTCCCCATCTGCTTCAGCAGGTCGTCAAAGCTGTGGCCCTGACCGGCGATGCGCCAGTTATGGATGCCACCGGCATGGCCGGTGCTGGTCAGGCCAAGTTTGCGGGCGGAGTAGCTGGTCATTAACCAGGTTTGCAGCACGCCATCTTTAATGATGTCGCGCGCCTGGGTCCGCACGCCTTCGCTGTCGAACGGCGTCGACGCCAGACCTTTCAGCAGGTGCGGCTGTTCGTTAATCGTCAGCCACTCTGGCAGGATCTGCTGTCCCATTGAATCGAGCAGGAAGGTCGATTTGCGGTAGACGCTGCTGCCGCTGATCGCCCCGACCAGATGGCCGAACAGACCGGTTGCCACTTCAGCGGCAAAAATCACCGGCGCTTTCATGGTGGAAAGCTTACGCGGTGCCAGACGCGACAGCGTGCGACGCGCACATTCCGCGCCCACCCACTCCGGGCTCTGCAAATCTTCAAATGCGCGGCCAATGGTGTAAGCGTAATCGCGCTCCATGTTGCCATCCTGCTCGGCAATCACGCTGCTGGAGAGCGAGTGACGGCTGGAGCAATAGCTCTGCAACATGCCGTGGCTGTTACCAAAGACTTTGATACCGACGTGGCTGTTGAAGCTGCCGCCTTCGGTATTGATGATGCGTTTGTCTGCCCGCAACGCCGCCTGTTCCGCCTGTGCCGCCAGCTCAATCGCGCGATCGGCATCGATCTCCCACGGATGATAGAGATCCAGATCGGGCGCGTCGTACGCCAGCAGGTCAGCATCCGCCGGACCGGCAAACGGATCGGGCGAGGTATAACGCGCAATATCGATTGCCGCCTGCACGGTGCGTTTAATCGCGTCCGGGCTGAGATCGGTCGACGAGGCGCTGCCTTTACGATTCTGATGATAAACGGTGATGCCAAGCGCGCCGTCGCTGTTGAATTCGACGTTTTCCACTTCACCGTAGCGGGTGCTGACGCCGATGCCAGTGGTTTTACTGACCGCCACTTCCGCGCTGTCAGTGCTTGCTTTAGCCAGTTCGAGCGCCTGCGCAATCGCCTGCTCTAACACTTTTCGCTGTTCTGCAACCTGAGTAGATACGTTCATCGACCTGCCGTCTAATCTTATGTATGTATGATTTGAGTCTATCAGAGTCAGAGAACAATTTCGCAGTCACCCGATAAACTGGTAGGATTAGCCTCTTTTTTTGGGAGTCCACTAATGACCAAACAGCCCGATGAGTGGCTCGACGATGTGCCAGATAATCATGAAGAAGAAGATGAAGAGATTATCTGGGTCAGTAAGAGCGAAATAAAGCGCGACGCTGAAGAGCTGAAACGCCTGGGTGCCGAACTGGTCGACCTGGGCAAAAATGCCCTTGATAAGATCCCGCTGGATGAGCGCCTGCGTGCCGAAATCGAACTCGCGCAGCGTATTAAGAAAGAGGGTCGCCGTCGCCAGTTGCAGCTGATTGGTAAAATCATGCGCAGCATGGACGTCGAGCCGATCCGCCAGGCGCTGGATAAGCTGAAGAACCGCCACAACCAGCAGGTTGCGCTGTTCCATAAGCTGGAGATGTTGCGTGACCGCCTGATTGAACAGGGCGATGACGCCATGACGGATGTGATCGCCCTTTATCCTCAGGCCGATCGTCAGCAACTGCGCAGCATGATCCGCAACGCGCAGAAAGAGAAAGCGGGCAACAAGCCGCCGAAATCTGCGCGACAGATCTTCCAGTATCTGCGCGAGCTGGCCGAAAGCTAAGCGATGTCGGGGCGGGCAGTTTGCCCGCCTGCAGGCAGCGTTACGCGACCCGATGCCGCTGTGCCATCACAGCCGGCGTTTACCGGCAGCGGCCGGACATCCGCGATTATCCCCAATCCTCTGCCGCAGTCCGACGCGCGCTTCCAGACCCCAGGATGCACGGCCATTCTCTGCATGCTCAGGCTACGGGTGAGTAAACGATCGGGCATTGTCTTTGTCGGCCCGCTTATTTATCCCGCCCCGGCGCGCTTTCAGGCAGTTCGCTGCCGATCATTCTCACGACAGACGCCACATCACGCGCATTTGCTTCAGCTCAGGAGGCTATTCACCGCGCGCGGCGATAAGGTTTCTGTCGCTGCACGGTGATACGTTAAGGATGCCGTGGCGTGTGAAGTCAGGAGCGGTGAAGTCTGGCGGGAAATAAAATGCGGGCCGGAGTCAGGTTAAGGTAAAAAAAAGCGCCCCGGCGGGCGCTTGTTCTGTTAAGCCAGTTTATCGAGCAGCTTCTGATGAATGCCGCCGAATCCGCCGTTGCTCATCACCAGAATCGAATCACCCGGCTGCGCCGCTTTGGTAATCATCGAGACCAGCGTATCGATATCCGCGGTGGTGTGCGCCGGCTGCCTACAGGCGTCAGCCACGTCTGAAACCTGCCACGGGATGTGGTGCGGCTGGAACAGGAAAACTTCGTCAGCACGCGCCAGCGACGGTGCCAGTTCGTTTTTATTCACGCCCATTTTCATGGTGTTCGATCGTGGCTCCAGCACCGCCAGAATTCGTGCCGTTCCGCCCACTTTGCTACGCAGCGCAGCCAGAGTCGCCAGAATCGCGGTCGGGTGATGCGCGAAATCGTCATACACTTTGATGCCGTTGACCTCGCCGCGCAGCTCCAGCCGGCGACGCGCGTTGATGAAGCTGTTCAGCGCCTGGCCGGCATCTTCCGGCTTCACGCCGACATGCCGCGCTGCGGCGATCGCCATCAGTCCGTTGTGCATGTTGTGCTCACCGACCAGCGCCCAGTTCACCTCGCCCACTCTGGCGCCATCAAGCCACACTTCCCAGTGCGACGCATCCGCAGTGAGTTTTTTCGCCTGCCAGCGGCCGTGTTCGCCGATACTCTCCTGCTCGCTCCAGCAGCCCATCGCCATTACCTGCCTGAGGTTGTGATCGTTTTCGGGCAGCAGGATCTTACCCTGCCCCGGCACGATCCGGATCAGATGATGGAACTGCTTCTGGATCGCCCGCAGATCGTCAAAAATATCCGCATGATCGAATTCAAGGTTATTGAGGATCAGCGTGCGCGGGCAGTAATGGACAAACTTGGATCGCTTATCAAAAAACGCGCAATCGTACTCATCCGCTTCGATCACGAAGAATGGACTTTTTCCTAATTTTGCCGAGACGTCGAAGTTTCCTGGCACACCACCAATAATGAAGCCTGGTTCCAGCCCGCAGGCCTCCAGAATCCACGCTGCCATGCCGGCTGTGGTGGTTTTGCCGTGGGTTCCCGCCACGGCCAGTACCCAGCGATCGCGTAGCACGAAGTCGTGCAGCCACTGCGGGCCAGAGAGGTAAGGAATGTTGCGTTCCAGAACGGCTTCCACACAAGGATTGCCACGCGTCATCGCATTACCGATGATCACTAAGTCCGGTGCCGGGTCGAGCTGGCTTGCGTCATAACCTTCTGTCAATTCAATGCCTTGCTGCTCAAGCAGTGTGCTCATTGGCGGGTAAACGTTGGCGTCCGAACCGGTCACCTGATGGCCAAGCGAACGGGCCAGCATCGCCAGACCGCCCATAAACGTGCCACAAATCCCAAGGATGTGAATGCGCATAACGAGATCCATTACTCAAAAGTTCGGCGCACAGTGTAACGCTGCTCGCAGACGGAAGAAACGGATTAGGACTATGGTTTTTGAAGTTCAATCGGCTAAACTGCGTACGCATACGTTGGCAGACTGTTACGCATGCTGCCACTCCATCGAAGATTCAGGGAATGTGTTATGAAAACGTTAGGCGAATTTATCGTCGAGAAGCAACACGACTTTCCGCACGCCACAGGTGAACTGACGGCGCTGATTTCAGCCATCAAGCTGGGTGCCAAAATTATCCACCGCGACATTAACAAAGCCGGTTTAGTGGATATTCTCGGTGCCAGTGGGGTTGAGAATGTTCAGGGTGAGCAGCAGATGAAATTGGATCTGTTCGCCAACGAAAAACTGAAAGCGGCATTGAAAGCCCGTGGCATCGTCGCCGGTATCGCGTCTGAAGAAGAGGACGAGTTCGTTATCTTTGAAGGTGAGGAAAACGGTAAGTACGTGGTGTTGATGGATCCGCTGGATGGGTCGTCGAACATCGACGTTAACGTTTCTGTCGGTACTATCTTTTCTATCTATCGCCGCGTCAGTGAGCCGGGTACGCCGGTTGTCGAAGCTGACTTTATGCAGCCAGGCAACAAGCAGGTCGCTGCCGGTTACGTGGTGTACGGTTCGTCAACCATGATGGTCTACACCACCGGCGCAGGCGTGCATGCGTTCACCTACGATCCGTCGCTGGGCGTCTTCTGCCTGAGCCACGAGCGCATGACCTACCCGGAAACCGGTTATACCTATTCGATTAACGAAGGTAACTACATTCGTTTCCCGCAGGGCGTGAAGAAATACCTGAAGTTCTGTCAGGAAGAGGATATTGCTACGCACCGTCCTTACACTTCCCGCTATATCGGATCGCTGGTCGCCGATTTCCACCGTAACCTACTGAAGGGCGGCATCTATCTCTACCCAAGCACCGCCAGCCATCCGCAAGGTAAGCTGCGTCTGCTGTATGAGTGCAACCCGATGGCATTCCTCGCGGAGCAGGCAGGCGGTAAGGCCAGCGATGGTCAGAAACGTATTCTGGATATCCCGCCGGTCACGCTGCATCAGCGCTGCCCGTTTTACTGCGGTAACGAGGCGATGGTCAACGACGTTGAGCGTTTCCTGGGCGAATTCCCGGATTGCCGCCAGGGCTAATCTGGCGACAATCAAAGGGCGCGAATATCGCGCCCTGACGTTATTAAACAGGCCCTGGCTCAGGGAGTAAACGTCCTCCGCAAAGACGCAAAAATGCCATCCGTGGCTGCTCAGCGTGTGCCATCCGTGGCCCGCGATGCTTTGCTACTGACGAGTGCTCCCATCACATTGAGTTGGTCTGCTGTCTGAGGGCGCGAATATCGCGCCCTTTTTTTTGCTTTCAGGCCGGCTGCAAGCGGAACTGCGCCATGGTCGCCTGTAGCTGACCGGACTGGGCCTCCAGCGACTGGGTCGCCGCAGTTGCCTGCTCCACCAGCGCGGCGTTCTGCTGTGCGGCTTCATCCATCTGCGTTACTGCCAGGTTGACCTGCTCAATGCCGCGGCTCTGCTCGTCAGAGGCCATCGAGATCTCTTTCATCAGCGCGGTGACGCGCATCACCTCGCCTGAAATTTCATCCATGGTTTCCCCGGCACGCGTCGCCATCTCGCTGCCCTCTTTGACCCGCGTCTGCGAATCCCCGATCAGCGTACGGATCTCTTTGGCGGCGTTGGCGCTGCGCTGCGCCAGGGTGCGCACTTCATTGGCAACCACCGCGAAGCCGCGGCCCTGCTCACCGGCGCGCGCCGCTTCAACCGCTGCATTAAGCGCCAGGATATTGGTCTGGAAGGCGATACCGTCGATTACGCTGAGAATGTCACCGATGCGATTGGCGCTGTCGGTGATCTCATGCATTTTCTCCATCACGTAGCACACCACTTCGGCGCCGCGATCGGCGGTATCTGACACCGCATTCGCCAGCTGATGTGCCTGCTGCGCGTTACTGGCATTGAGCCGCACCGTTGCGGTTAACTGCTCCATGCTGGCTGCAGTCTGCTCCAGCGAGGCTGCGGACTCTTCGGTGCGCTGCGACAGATTGACGTTGCCCGCGGCCAGTTCACGGCTGCCGATGTCGATTTGCAGGCTGGCTTCCCGCACCTGGCTGACCGAGGCGCGCAACGCCTGCTGCATCTCTGCCAGCGCATGGTTGAGCCGTCCCAGTTCATTGTTACCGGCTGCCGGCAGGGCTTGTGATAAGTCCCCGGCGGCAACCTGCTCGAGATGCACAATGGCGTTGTTAAGCGGCTGAAGTAGCATCCGGCGCAGCAGCTGCCAGGCGAGCACCAGCAACAGCAGCGTCAGCACCACCGCAACGGCGATCAGAACTTTCATTTTGGTTTCGTTATAGGCCGCCTGAGCCAGCTGCGCGGCGGTTACCTGATTGGCGTACTGGCCGAAATCATCCACCGCTTTGCTGTAGCGGGCAGCCAGTGAGGCCAGGTTGCCCTCCAGCAGCTGGTAATATTCGTCGGTATATTGCTTATCCAGCGCGCTCATCATTGGCCGGATGCCCTGCTCAAGATAGGCTTTGTAGCTGCCTGCCACCGCATCCGCCAGCTTTTTGCCGTGTGCCGTGACCGTGCCCGCATCAATAAAACGCTTCAGGTTCTGCTGTGATGTCAGCACATCGGCCTGTGCCAGCTTAGTGACGCCGGCCCCCTCTTCCAGCAAACCAATTTCAATTTTTCTCACCGCCAGCGCCGCGTTGGCGCGGGCGCGCATTAAATCCGCGTTGCTCTGATACAGGCTGTTCAGCTCAACTCCCTGAATGCGATTAATCACATCCAGCGACCGGTTCCCTTTGTTAATTGCCACGATACCCATAAAACTCACCGCCAACAGCAGCAGTGTCATAAATGCCAGCAATGCCAGCAACCCCGTGCGAAGTGATAACTGTTTCATCTTGATAGTTTCCGTGTATGAGAAAAGGCGAAATTTCCAGCGGCCCTAAAACGGAACAGGTATCGGCCATCACCCCGCTAAACTTTAACCTTAATGAATGGTTATCGACTTGATCATCACGGAGACATCTATCAAGCTGGACGCCGCTTATCAGTTACCCGGGGAAGAATAATGAAAACAGGATGGCTTCTGGCCCTGCTGTTGGCCAGCAACGTGGCAATGGCGCAGGATCGGCCGGCGGATGCCGCTCTGGCGCACTGCCTGAACGGCGCATCGTCCACCCTTGCGATGAATCAGTGTTATGCCGCAGCCAGTAAAGCCTGGGATCAGGAGATGAATAATCAGTATGGCAAACTGATGAACCGGTTAACCGGCGAGCCTAAAAACAGCTTGCGTCAGGCCCAGCGTGCCTGGCTCAGCTACCGCGACAGCTGGCTGGCGGCCAGCCGCAGTCAGCTCAGCGCGCAGGGCACGCTCGGCAGCGTGGCGCTGAGTGCGCAGAGCGTCAGCCTGGTGCGTAACCAGGCGCTGATGTTGCAATCGCTGAGCACCGGCAGCTGCGCTAATCCGGATGATTGTTGATTACCACCCGTTTATGCGCTGGCTGAAGTCCTCAGCGCATCCATTCATTTTCAGGGAGAAACCATGGCTGCTTATGCCTCGACCATTATTCTGATCTGCCTCGCCATTCTGAGTTATTTCGTTCACAACAACGCCGTCACCATCTCCATTCTGGTGCTGCTGGCGATCAAGATTACGCCGCTGGCGCAATTTTTCCCTTACGTAGAGAAGCAGGGCATTACCTTAGGCATCATTATCCTGACCGTGGCGGTGATGGCGCCGCTGGCCAGCGGATCGCTGCCCGCCTCAACCTTGCTCAAATCCTTTGCCAACTGGAAGTCGATCGTGGCGATTCTGGTCGGCATTTTTGTCGCCTGGCTGGGCGGTCGCGGCGTTAACTTTATGAGCGTTCAGCCCTCGGTCATTGGCGGGTTATTGATTGGTACGGTGATTGGCGTGGCGTTTTTCCGCGGCGTGCCGGTCGGACCGCTGATTGCAGCCGGGATTGTTTCGCTGTTTGTCGCGGCAAAGTAGCGTTAGGGTGCATTCCGAAACGCCAAAAAGAGGGCATACTTTCAGAGTCAGTTGGCTATAATAGCCGACACTCAACATACGACTACTGAAGGAATGCCCGATGAGTTTGAACCAGGTGCCAGCAGGTAAAGACCTGCCAGAAGATATCTACGTAATCATTGAGATCCCGGCCAATGCCGATCCGATCAAATATGAAGTTGATAAAGAGTCTGGTGCCCTGTTTGTAGACCGCTTCATGTCTACCGCCATGTTCTATCCGTGCAACTACGGCTACATCAACCACACCCTGTCACTGGATGGTGATCCGGTTGACGTGCTGGTCCCAACGCCATACCCGCTGGAGCCAGGTTCTGTGATCCGCTGCCGTCCGGTTGGCGTGCTGAAAATGACCGACGAGTCTGGCGAAGATGCCAAACTGGTTGCGGTTCCGCACACCAAACTCTCTAAAGAGTACGATCACATTAAAGATGTGAACGACCTGCCAGAACTGCTGCGCGCACAGATCACCCACTTCTTTGAACATTACAAAGATCTGGAAAAAGGCAAATGGGTGAAAGTGGATGGCTGGGATAATGCCGAAGCTGCTAAAGCCGAAATCATCTCCTCTTACGAGCGCGCACAGAAGAAGTAATTCTGCTGTCAGCCGATAAGTCGAAAAAAAAACACCGTCCAACTGGACGGTGTTTTTGTTCAGGCCTCTGGCTCTTCATCACGCTTTAGCCAGTCCCCGCTCATAATACGCTGGCGTCCTGCCACTGAGCGTTGATAAACATAAAGCCATGCGCTGCCAAACGGCGTCTGAATCAGATGACGTTTGTACTCCCCTCCCTTGGTGCGTAACGCATCCAGCTCGCCAAGGGTGGAGGCATCAATGCGGTACACTTCACACTGCACCGCTCCATTGCCTTCAATCACGCCGGGATAATGTCCCAGACTGTAGAGCTCAAAGCCCTCAATCTGGAAATCACCCAGCCATTGCGCATTCGTCATCCAGTGACTGTTTCCCTGTTTGCGCCGTAAACTGCCGTAGACAATTATTCGCATTGCTAAAACTCAAACTGATAGAGCAAATCGAGAGCCTGATCCACACCGGACACGGCTTCCAGATAGAGTTTAGGCATCAGGCGGTAACGCAAGGTTAACGTCGCCAGTGAATCAAATATGCCAACACCGTATTTTACCTGCAGACCCGGTAGTACATAGCCGCTGACCTGCACCTGCTGGCTGTCGCCAACACCGGCAGTATCAAGGGCCAGATTACTGACACCGAATGTCTCGCCGATTTTACCCACAACCTGCCCACTTTGTGCAACCCCTAAGCCAACAAGCGCTGAGGTTAACGCGTTACTGTCGCCGTCGCTGCCGAGTCCCTGACCGCGCAGCAGGTAAGAGAGCGCTTCCTGTTGCGACATCGCCGGATCGGAGAAGACTTCAGCTTTTGGCTCGTCTGCCAGGCCGGTGACGCGCAGTCCGGCGGTGACATCATCTTCAGTCGCCTCCGGGTTACGGATCGCTTCAAGGTTGATGTAAGGCTGGTCAGGCGGTCCGGCAAACTGTAGCTCGCCCTTACGCACAATCAGATCCTGGCCATAGGCGTGGAAACGGCCGGAAGGAATATTGATCTGGCCGTTGAGGCCGAGGCCGGATTTGTCCTGCACCAGTTTGAGATCGCCATTGAGCTTCGCTTTCAGTCCGAACGCGGAGAGCCGCACATCATTACCGACGTGGATCACCAAATTGCTGTTGATTGGAATGGCGGCGGTTTGCGGCTGAATCGGCTTGAGGTTCTTATCCAGCATCACTTCATCCGAAGAGACGCCGGTGGCGCTTTCCGGCACTTCCTGCACCGTGATGCGCGCCCAGGGAACATCCACCCGGCCCGACAGGTTAAATGCCGCAGGCGTGGCTTCAAACACCAGATCCGGCGAGACATCCATCCGCACCATCGGCGGCACCGTTACCCGGACCCGGCTGCCCTGCGCCGCTACACGTGCACGCCAGTTATCAAGCTGGCTCCAGTCGGCGTTACCGTTGAGGTTGATGTTGCCCTGCGCGGTCTGAATCAGCCCGTTGAGGGTCGAACTCATGCCGTTAAACACCAGATTGAGGTTGGCGGCGGTCAGATCGACCGGCATGAAGCTGCCATCAACATCGACATCAGACAGGCCGAGCTGACCAAACACCTGCGGCTGCTGCACGCTGCCCGCCAGCCGTAAACTGCTGTTCAGGTTGCCTTTGATCTTCTCGCCCTGCATCAGTGCCGGGTTCAGCATCGCCAGCGACAGGTTGCGGATATTGACGTTGCCGCCCAGCGTGCGGCGGTTTTCCGGATCGGTGATCTGGACGTTACCATCCAGCTGACCGTTGTTGGCGATGCGGATCAGCCAGTCGAGCTGCGCACGGCCGTCACGCAGCGCCGCATTCAGGTTCAGGGTATCGAAGGCGACGGGCAGCGTATTGCCCTGCACATCCTGCTGAACTTTGACGCCGTTACCCTTCAGCGACACCGTACCGGTTGGCAGGCCTTCGCCGGCACGCCAGTTAACCCGCACGTCACCGCTGAATACGCCGCTGAGCTGGGTCGCATCAGGCATAAACGGTTTAACCATCGCCAGATCAAAGCGATTCAGTACCACGTGCGCCTTGCCGCTCGGACCGGCTTCCACCGGTTCCGGTACGCAGAGCTGGGCATTCGGGTTCTGCCAGCAGTGCGGCCCGATGGTGGCGGTCTGTTTGCTATTGAGGTAGTCGATAGCCATCGCCCGCGTCAGCCGCCATTCCCCTACCGGGGTATCGAAGCGGGTATTGTTCAGTTCGCCTTTCCAGCGCTGCGCCTGGCGGTCAAAGCTGCCGTTCAGCGCCAGCTGACCTGACACCGGCTCGCCCTGCACATTGAGCTTCAGCTGATGCTGATGCTCGTTGCCGTCGGCATTCAGGGTCAGCAGGTTAATGCTGAGCGCATCCTGCTTCAGCTGTTCGACGCGCAACTGCAGCTTGCCGGCCACCTGCTCGCCGGAGCGGACATCACCGTTCAGCGTGACGCGGTTAATCTGCATCTGCTGCCAGCGCAGGCCACGGGCATTGAGATCGGCCAGCAGCTGCGGCGCGCTCAGGGTTCCACGCGCTTTAATCGTGCCGTTGACCACGCCGCCCAGGCCCGGCAGCGCATTGTCGAGCTGAGGCGCGTCGATGCTGGCATCAAGATCCAGCTGCTCACCCAAAGCGCCCTTCACATCCAGATGATTACGACCCAGCGCCAGTTTAATGCCGGGTATCTTCCACTGGTTGTAGCTGTTGCCGGTGAGCGAGCCATCCGCCGTGACCGCATTCTGCTTCACATTCCCTTTCAGCTGTAGCTGCGGCACGCTTAACTGCCAGCTTCCGCCGTAGAGACTGCCGCGGGTAGTAATTTTGCCATCCAGCCGGGCGGGCCAGTCGGGATACTGCTGAGCGGTATTGATGCCGGCCAGCGTCAGTTCACTGCGCCAGCTGATCGCCTTACTCCAGTCGACCAGCGCAGTCAGATCGATATTGCCCTGCAATGCCGCGATGCGCAGTTTATCGAGGCTGAACTGCTCGACGTTACCTTTCCCCGTCAGTGAAATGTTCGCCGGCGGCACCGTTTCCCCTTTCACCGCGGTACGCAGCGACATGACGTAGTCGGTCGCTTTGCCTTTGAACTGGTAGTCGAGGTTATCGGCCTGGTACTGCACCGCACCGGTTAAAGGCCAGCGCAGCTGTGGGCTGGTGAGCCGCAGCGACAGCGGCAAACCCGCCACCGCCAGCTGGGTAGTAGCATCGAGCTGTGCTTTCACCGGACCGGAAAGGTTGAGCGCCAGCTTCAGCTCATCGCGCATGGCACCGTTAAGCTTCAGCGCGATTTTTTCGCCTTTGATCGGATCGGTATTCACGTCACCGTTAAGGGTGAAATCGACCGGCCAGTTATCCGCCAGCGTGGCCTGGCCGCTGCCGTTCAGCTTGCCGAGGTTCGAGTCCACCTCCAGCGTGCTGAGCTGCATCTGGCGGTCAGCGGTTTTGGCTTTCAGCAGCAGCCGACCGATCGCAATGTCGGTGTCGCCGGTGATGCGCAGCTGTTCGCCAAGGATCTGCTGCACATCAATATCCAGCGGCAAGCGGAAATCGGGTAACGCCGGCAGCAGCGGTTGCGCGAACATCGCCTGCAGGGTTTCACCCAGCGGCTTCTCCGCCGGTTTCGGCTGCTGCACTTTCGGTTGTACCACCTGCTCGTCAGCAACCTGCGCCGCTTTCGGCAGGGCAATCAGCAGGCTTTGAATATGGGTCGGATTAAGCGTCAGCGCGCGATCCTGCCACTGCAGGCCGGTGGTGAAATCCAGCAGCGAGATGGCGGTGTCATCAACTTTCACATTGATATTGTGTAGGCCGAGATGCCGCAGGGTGATTGGATAAGGCGTGCTGAGGTTGGCGTTGCCGCTCTCCTCTTCCGGCGGCGGCTCGCTGGCCGGCGTCATTTTCTTACTGTCGACCACCACGCTGATATCGCTCAGCGAAACATCGTTCACGCAGACCGATGAGTGCAGCAGACAGTTGAGATCGACGGCGAGGTGAATCTGACCGGCATCCACGCTGACGCCGGGCATCTCATAACGCAATCCGCTCAGGGTCAGATTACGCCAGCCACCATCGACCTGCTTGATCGATAAGCCCGGCACCCAGCGTGAGGCACCGTTTAGCAGCAGATGTAAACCGGGCGTGGTGCCGACTAAAAACGCCACGCCGCCTAATAGCAGCACCAGAAAAATCAGAATGCCGATCAGGACCTTTTTCCACAGCTTCATAGTTCAGGCCCCAGTCCTATGTAAAATTGCAATCCATGTTCCTCGTCATCCCCAATCGGTCGGGCGATATCCAGCTTGATCGGCCCCACCGGTGAAGACCAGCGCACGCCGAAGCCGGCGCCGGTTTTAACATTACTCTGTTTGATATCGTTGACCGCTTCGCCCGAGTCGACAAAGACCGCTCCCCACCATTTGCCGCTGACGTTGTACTGATATTCCAGCGATCCGGTGGCGAGCTTAGAGGCACCGGTCAGTTTGCCGTCCTCATCGCGTGGTGAGATATCTTTGTATTTGTAACCGCGAATGCTGCGGTCGCCGCCCGCGAAGAAGCGGAGATCCGGCGGGACTTTTTCGAAGTCGTTGGTTTCGATCCAGCCGAGATTGCCGCGCGCGACAAAACGGTGTTTATCACCGAGCGTGCGGATCCAGACGTTCTGCGCCTGCAGAATCAGGAAATCGACATCCGAACCCCAGGTGGTATCAGAAACATCCACCGAGTAGCGCTGTGTGTCGCCCCAGGTCGGCATTAAGCCGCCGCGTGAGCGGGTTCGGTTCACGCTGACGCCAGGATAGAGCAGCATGGTGGTGTTGGTGACGCTGCCCTGGGTAAAGTGGTCCAGGCTCCAGCGCAGGTTAATCGCTTTCTGCCAGCCACTGCTGCTGTCCCAGTTGCGCGACATCGCCAGCGTGGTGGTATCGGCTTTGGTATCGTTGAGGTCGGTGCGCTTCAGGCCACCGGAGAAGGTGTAATACTGCTCCAGCGGGCTTTTCAGCAGCGGAACTTTATAGCTCAGATCGACCTGCTGCTCCGGCGCTGAAACATAGGCGCTGGCTGCCAGACTGTGGCCGCGATCGTTGATCCACGGTTTTTTCCAGGTGCCTTTCAGGCGCGGTCCGACATCCGTCGAGTAGCCTACCCCGGTTTCAATGGTGTTTTCGGTACGCGGCGACATCACCGCATTGAGCGGCAGAACTTTGGTTTCGCGGCCCTGTTTAAACTCCGGGGCCACTACCACTGAGTTAAACCAGCCGGTGGCGGAGAGACGGCGGTTCAGCTCGGCTAAATCGCGGGAGGTGTAATAGTCGCCCTGCTTAAAGGGCACCAGATTTTGCAGATACTCCTCGCGAATTTGCGAGCCTTCAAAGCTGACATCGCCAAAGCGGTAACGCTGACCACTGTCGTAATCAATATCCCAGAACGCTTCGCGCCGTTCGACCGATACGCCTAACTGGCTTTTCTTAAAGTTGCCATCGAAGTAACCATTGCGCAGAGCAAGATTAGAAAAACCACTTTTGAATTTATCATACTGACCGTGGTTAAGCTGGGTGCCTACTTTGGGCCGTCCCTGCGCTACCCAGGCTTTATAGTCGGCATCGTTACGTGCATCGCCTTCTATGACGATGCTGCTGCCGCCAATTTTAACCGGTTCGCCGGGCGTGACCCGCGCCACCAATACCGGACGACCGCCTTTTGGCGGCGCAGGACGGGATTCAAAGTCAATTTCCGGCTCATAATAGCCGAGCGCGCGCAGCCCCTCTTTTATCGCTACCGAAACGCGTGCGCGAAAGCGGCCGTCGTTCGAGACTTCATCGTTGCCGATGGTCGACAGGCGCGCCCTGACGTTTTTTTGCAAATCCCCGGTTAAACCTTCTACCTGTAATCGTACCGTTGCCGCCTCAAGGGCGGGCGCGGCAAGCAGCAGGCTGGCCATGCAATAAACATGAAATCGTGGCACCTGTACTCCTGTTAAACATGCCGGCCCCTTTTCCGCGGGGCACTTATTAATCATCTTTGCCTGCGCTAGCGCGACGGCAACACCCTCATAATAGCCGCACTTTATGCTAATCGGCGGCGTAAAATCGACTTCTAAGTCAAATGCCCGGTTATTGTCGGTAAATGACGCGGGCGATACAACCGCTGTGGAGAGGAATGATTGTCGCCGCTGGCTTCACTCGGATTAATCTGAACCAAGACCGCGCCGGACCGGCCAGCTCTCCGCGCGTCAACAGGGCGTTTGCCCTCTGGCGGCCCGGTGATAGCACCTGCTATAATCTGCCACCACAGGCATTTCGCCTGTTTTCATTTCTGCCCCGACATTGTCCTTTCCTGTCGAACTGGCGCAGACATTTTTGGCACGGATAGCCCTGTTTGACGGGTAAGCAGATCAGTTACGATCTCACCTGTACGCTGCCCAGGCCAAAAATGACAAGTGGATAACCCTTTGGATCTCTTATGTTAGATAGCTTACTTGTCATCCTGTTACTGATCGTAATCAGTGCATTTTTTTCCCTGTCGGAAATCTCGCTGGCGGCCGCCCGCAAGATCAAACTCAAACTGCTGGCGGATGAGGGCAATATCAACGCGCAACGCGTGTTGAAAATGCAGGAAACGCCGGGCATGTTCTTTACCGTGGTGCAAATTGGTCTGAACGCCGTGGCTATTCTCGGCGGTATTGTCGGCGATGCGGCTTTTTCGCCGGCGTTCAGCAGCCTGTTTAACCGCTTTGTCGCACCAGAACTGGCGGAGCAGCTCAGTTTCATCTGCTCGTTCACCATCGTCACCAGCCTGTTTATCCTGTTCGCCGACTTAACGCCAAAACGGGTCGGTATGATCGCCCCGGAAACCATCGCTCTGCGCATCATTAACCCTATGCGCTTCTGCCTGCTGTTAATGCGTCCGCTGGTGTGGCTGTTTAACGGTCTGGCTAACGTCTTCTTTCGCATCTTCAAACTGCCGATGGTGCGCAAAGACGATATCACCTCTGACGATATCTATGCGGTGGTGGAGGCCGGTGCGCTGGCCGGGGTGCTGCGTAAACAGGAACATGAGTTAATCGAGAACGTGTTTGAACTGGAGTCACGTACCGTTCCATCGTCGATGACCTCACGCGAAAACATCGTCTGGTTTGACCTGCATGAGGATGAAACCAGCCTTAAAACCAAAATCGCCCAACATCCACACTCTAAATTCCTGGTGTGCAGCGGCGATATCGATCATATCGTCGGTTACGTTGACTCAAAAGAACTGCTGCTGCGGGTGCTGGGAAATCAGAGTATGGCGCTGAACAGCGGCTTGCAGATCCGTTCTGCGCTGATTGTGCCGGATACGCTTACGCTGTCTGAAGCGCTGGAGAGTTTCAAAACCGCCGGTGAAGACTTCGCGGTGATCATGAATGAATATGCGCTGGTGGTTGGCATCATCACCCTGAATGACGTGATGACCACGCTGATGGGCGACCTGGTCGGTCAGGGCATGGAAGAGCAGATTGTGGCGCGTGATGAGAATTCATGGCTGGTGGAAGGCGGTACGCCGATTGATGATGTGATGCGGGTACTGGACATCGATGACTTCCCGCAGTCAGGCAATTACGAAACCATCGGCGGCTTTATGATGTATATGCTGCGTAAAATTCCCAAGCGTACCGACTTCGTGAAGTTTGCCGGTTATAAATTTGAAGTGGTGGACATTGATAGTTACCGCATCGACCAGTTACTGGTGACCCGCATTGATGAGCGGCCGCCGGTGCTGAATATGACCAAGAGCGAAGAAGAGTAGAATGGCTAAGCGCCTGGCCTGTCAGGCGTAATGGTTGCAGGCAGTCTGGACAGGGACAGCGCGGAGCAAGCAGGGGTACAGGTAGTACGTGAGGATTGTGAGCATGAGCGGCGCTCAGACTGAGCCTGCCCTGCCTGGATAAACGCTAAGGGCGCCATCGGCGCCCTTTTGATTAGTTGAACTCAAGTTTCAGACGAACGACCTGGCGGTTAATTTCTGACATCACGCTCAGGTGCTGTTTGTCTTTGACGCGCGGGATTAACACTTTCCCTTTATCAAACTCAAACGCGCCGACATCCTTGATATACAACCTTCCTTTGAACAGCGTTTTTACATATTTCGCTATTTGCAGCGGATTATAGCGCTGGAAGATCTTCATACTGATTAACTCCTGTACAATTTTAAGCACGCTTCGCCGTTTCCAAAATAGGTACGAGCCCATGAAGCGCGAATTCGGGATAAACTATAGAACACTCAGCGCTGCTGATGTTCCGAAAAATGAATTTTTTTACTGAGTTGACACATCATTACAGAAGACTCTGTTATTACGCTCACACAACGCAGTATAAACCTTCAGTCGTTAAGGAATTGTGCTGCTGATAACAAACCTGACACCTTTCCAGGACAGCAGCATCATCCCCGCCTACTATTGCAATAAAATGACTAACTGGTCTGATCACTTAAGGAAACAGCGATGCGAATCACTCTGGCAGCGATAGTTTTGTCGTTACTGATACCGGCAAGCGTTATGGCGCATGATTTGAAGCAGGATGCGCGCGTACCGGCCGTCGGCGTGAATGACAAAGGTGAGCTGTTATTGCAGCAGGATAAGTTTAGCTATAAAAACTGGAACAGTGCGCAGCTGAGCGGGAAAGTTCGCGTGATTCAGCATATTGCCGGGCGTTCATCAGCCAAGCAAATGAATGCGGCATTAGTTGAAGCGATCAAAGCCGCGAAGCTGCCGCATGATCGCTATCAGACCACCACCATCGTCAATACGGATGACGCGATTCCAGGGACCGGCATGTTTGTCCGCAGCAGCATTGAGAGCAATAAGCAGCAGTATCCGTGGTCACAATTCATCGTTGACGACAAAGGCAATGTGCAGCGTGCCTGGCAGCTGCAACAGGGCGGCTCCGCCATCGTGGTGCTGGATAAACGCGGCACGGTGAAATTTGTTAAGGATGGGCCGTTGACGCAGGAAGAAGTGCAGCAGGTGGTGACGCTGGTGACCTCCCTGCTGGCGCAGTAGCGGTTGCAGAGTGGCGGGAGGCGAGCCTCCCGCTTAACCGGTTAGAACAGCGAGACGCGGAAGCCGGGATTGAGGAAGGATTCACGCGGCGCATAATCCAGGGTTTTGCCCTGCCAGTCGTGTACATGGGCACCCGCTGCCATCGCCACCGCGTGGCCTGCGCCGGTATCCCAGATGTTGGTCGGCCCGAAGCGCGGATAGAGCTGGGCTTTGCCTTCCGCCACCAGGCAGAACTTCAGCGATGAACCGGTTGCCACAGTCTGATGTTCACCCAGCTGTTTCAGATACTGCTTCATCTCATCATCGTCGCCGTGTGAGCGGCTCACCACCACCAGCGGTGGCCGGGCGTCACGCGCATGAATCTGTTCACGGTGGCCCCCCTCTTCTTTCCAGGCTTTGCCTTCCGCGGCAGAGTACATTACCCCCAGCGCGGGTGCATAGACCACGCCCAGCACCGGCTTGCCGGCGTCAATCAGCGCAATATTGACGGTGAACTCGCCGTTACGCTTGATGAACTCTTTGGTGCCATCAAGCGGATCGACCAGCCAGTAGCGCTGCCAGTGCTGACGCACCTCCCAGGCCGGTGGGTCCTCTTCTGACAGAACCGGTACTTCAGGCGAAAGCTGCGCCAGACCGTTGACGATCACCTGATGCGCGGCGATATCGGCAGCGGTGACCGGCGAGTCATCCGATTTGTGAGAAACGTCAAGCGGCGCGGCGTCGTTGTAAACCTGCATAATCGCGTCGCCCGCTTCGCGTGCCAGTTGGCAAATTTGCTCTAACATTTTTCACCTCGTTGTGTCCATCTGCTGCACGTTCAGTTCAACGCCTGATGGTTACATTTTAGCAGTTCCGCTCCGCCAGCCGATTGTACGGCGGCAGCACGGAGCAATTTATAGATATATCAATACCATAGTTACCTGTTTATCGCCACGCCTGCTGGCCCCGCCACAGTCTGAAAGCCGTTGTCCGCTGACCGATGCGCCAAAACGATACATCCATCACGATTTAAACTGACCACTCATCAGGCTTTTACATTATTTTGAGAGCCTTAACTTATCTGGCAGCAGGAGCAAGCATGTTTAAGCCTGGAATGATGTTACTGGCCCTGAGCGTTTCCGTCGCCGCGCAGGCGGCAACGGTCGATTTGCGGATACTCGAGACCACCGATCTGCACAGTAACATGATGGATTTCGACTACTACAAAGATACCCCTACCGAGAAATTCGGCCTGGTCCGGACCGCCACGCTGATTCATGCGGCGCGCCAGCAGGTTAAAAACAGCGTGCTGGTCGATAATGGCGACATCATCCAGGGTAGCCCGCTCGGCGATTATATGGCGGCCAAAGGGCTTAGCGCGGGCGAGATCCATCCGGTTTACAAAGCGCTTAACACTCTCGACTACAGCGTCGGTAATCTGGGTAATCACGAGTTTAACTATGGCCTGCCTTACCTGAAAAAAGCGCTGGCTGGCGCACGCTTTCCTTATGTCAACGCCAACGTTATTGACAGCAAAAGTGGCAAGCCGCTGTTCACCCCCTACCTGATTAAATCGACCGAGGTGGTAGATCGTGACGGCAAAACGCAGACGGTGAAGATTGGCTACATCGGCTTTGTGCCGCCACAGATCATGGTGTGGGATAAAGCCAATCTGCAGGGTAAAGTGCGGGTGGATGACATCACTGAAACCGCCCGCCGCTACGTACCTGAAATGCGCGCCAGGGGTGCCGATATCATTGTTGCTATTCCCCACTCCGGCCTGAGCAGCGAGCCGTATCATGCGCTGGCGGAAAACTCGGTTTACTACCTTAGCCAGGTTAAAGGCATCAACGCCATTATGTTTGGCCATGCGCATGCGGTATTCCCGGGCAGTGATTTCGCCAGTATCAAAGGGGCGGACATCGCCCAGGGGACGCTGAACGGCATTCCAGCCGTGATGCCCGGCATGTGGGGCGATCATCTGGGTGTGGTCGATCTGGTGCTGGATAATGACGGCGGACGCTGGCAGGTCAGCAGCGGCAAAGCCGAGGCGCGGCCGATTTATGATACCGCAGCGAAAAAGTCATTAGCGGCGGAAGATCCGGCGCTGGTGAAGGTGCTGGCTGACGATCATCGTGCTACGCGGGCATTTGTGGCCAAGCCGATCGGCAAATCCGCCGATGTGATGTACAGCTATTTGTCACTGGTGCAGGACGATCCGACCGTGCAGATCGTGAATAATGCGCAGCGCGCCTACGTTGAACATTTCATTCAGGGCGATCCGGATCTGGGTCGTCTGCCGGTCCTCTCTGCGGCAGCACCGTTTAAAGCGGGTGGCCGCAAGAACGATCCGGCCAGCTACGTTGAAGTTGAGAAAGGAGCGCTGACCTTCCGCAATGCCGCCGATCTCTATCTTTATCCGAATACCCTGGTGGTGATGAAAATCAGCGGCGCGCAGGTCAAAGAATGGCTGGAATGTTCGGCGGGCCAGTTCAATCAGATCGATCCGCACAGCAGCAAAACCCAGTCGCTGATCAACTGGGATTTCCGTACCTACAACTTTGACGTAATTGACGGGGTTAATTATCAGATCGATGTGACCCAGCCAGCGCGTTATGACGCTGAGTGTCAGCTGATTCATCCGCAGGCCTCACGCATTCGCCAACTGAGCTGGCAGGGCAAGCCGATCGATCCGCAGGCAACCTTCCTGGTGGCAACCAACAACTATCGCGCTTACGGCGGCAAGTTTGCCGGTACCGGCGATAAGTATATTGCCTTCGCCTCACCGGATGAGAACCGTTCCGTGGTGGCCGCCTATATCAGTGCGGAAACCAAAAAACAGGGCGAAGTCAGGCCGCAGGCGGACAATAACTGGCGTCTGGCGCCGATTGCCTCTGCCACGCCGCTGGATATTCGCTTTGAAACCGCGCCAGGCGATAAAGCGACCCACTTTATTCAGCAGCATGCACAGTATCCGCTCCAGCCAAAGGGCACGGATGCGATCGGTTTTGCTCTCTGGCAGGTAAATTTACAGCAGTAAGAAGCAAGAGGCAGCGGCGGGCAGAACCGCCGCTGGCGTTCCCCTTGTCCGGCACGCTGACAGATGCTCAGGTCAGGCCCGCGAGGGGACGCAACGCTGCCCCCGCAAGGGGAGCAGCGCCGGGGTATTACAGGATTTCCAGCAGCTCTACTTCAAAAATCAGGGTGCTGAATGGCGGGATAGAGGCACCGGCACCACGCTCGCCGTACGCAAGGTTGTGTGGGATCACCAGTTCCCATTTTGAGCCAACCGGCATCAGGGTCAGCGCTTCAATCCAGCCCGCGATCACGCCGCTGACCGGGAATTCTGCTGGCTCACCACGTGCTACGGAGCTATCGAACACGCTGCCGTCAATCAGTTTACCGGTGTAGTGCACACGTACGCGATCCTGGCGGGAAGGGATAGGACCTTCGCCCTGGGTGATGACGCTGAACTGCAGGCCGGATTCGGTGCTGCTCACGCCTTCACGCTGCGCATGTTCCAGCAGGAATGCCTGACCTTCTGCCGCCATCGCTTCGGTGCGCTCACGGCGCACGCCTTCTGCGCGTTCATGCACTTCACGCAGTGCGCGATGAACCACATCAACCGGTACCGCCGGCGAGTTCCCTTCCAGCGCGTCGCGCAGGCCCGCGAGCAGTGCTTCTGGCTGCAGCCCCTGCAGACCAGATTCCAGCAACTGCTGGCCAACCTGTAAACCAATACCGTAACTTGCTTGTGCTTCGACGCTGTCGAAAGAAGGGGTAGTCATCTTCGTTCCTTTCACTCTCGGATAAATTCGAACCGGCAGCATAGCAGTGCAGGCCGCTGGCGTAAAATGCCCTGCATCGCAGATGACTTTTCGCGGCGAAAGAGAAACAATACCCCCGTCAAATTTATCAATGCTGGCAGGCACTTCGCGCCGGTATTGCCCATACTATAACTGTTGACGGAATTACGCCGTCTGTTGCACACCAAAAGAGAGAACACATGGGCCAGATCGCCCCACGACGCCGCAGGACGCGTGCAACGCGTATTGTATCCCGGCTGCAAACCTGGCTGGCCGCACGCAAGCCGCAGCAACCCGCTGGAGAGGAGGAACCACGAATGGCTTCAGACGCGTCATCACGGCTACCGACATGGCTTCATCGTATCTGGCATGTTACCGACCACATCGGCTGGATGGACCCGCTGCCTGCGCCGCATCGCCGTGGCATTGTTATCGCGCTGCTGGTGATGCTGCTGGCGTTTCTCTGGCCGGTCAGTACACCGCGCTATCCGGTGGAGCGTCCGGTTACGCCGTCCGCTGAGAAAGAGGTGCCGATGCAGGCGGATATTTATGACAACAAAGCCGACTCATCCTCTTCTCAGCCGCAGCCGACGCCAAAAGCGGATTCACAGGGAGAGTGGCGCAACTATACGGTCGCTTCAGGCCAGACGCTGGCCCAGCTGTTTCGTGACAACAGTCTGCCGGTAAATGATGTGTTTGCGATGGCGCGAGTGGAAGGCAGCGATCAGCCGCTGAGTTCACTGAAAAGCGGTCAGCAGGTCAAAATCCGTCAGGACGCACAGGGCGCAGTGACCGGACTGACGATAGAGGGCGCTAACGGCCCGGTGCTGTTTACGCGTCAGCCGGATGGCAGCTTTATCCGCGCGCAATAGCGTTCAGGCGGCAATAAAAACAAAAACGCCGGCACAAGGCCGGCGTTCCCGCAGTGCTCAGTAATAAAAATTACTCAGCAACGATATTCACGATCAGTTTCGCGAATACTTCACTGTGAACCTGGAAGTTCACTTCGTGCTCACCGGTGGTGCGCAGAACGCCGTTCGGCAGACGAACTTCGCTCTTAGCCACTTCAACGCCAGCTGCAGAAACTGCATCAGCGATGTCGCGGGTACCGATAGAACCGAACAGTTTACCTTCGTCGCCTGCTTTAGACGCGATGGTTACGGTGCCCAGTGCATTGATTTTCTCAGCGCGTGCATTTGCTGCAGACAGAACGTCGGACAGTTTAGCTTCCAGTTCTGCACGGCGTGCTTCGAAGAATTCAACGTTTTTCCTGGTAGCAGGCACAGCTTTGCCCTGTGGTACCAGGAAGTTACGAGCGTAGCCCGCTTTAACGTTAACCTGATCACCCAGGCTGCCCAGGTTTGCTACTTTATCAAGCAGAATAACTTGCATTACCTTATCCTCTTAAAGTCGTTAATGGACAGTTGCCGATTACTGATGACGATCAGTGTACGGCAGCAGAGACAGGTAACGCGCGCGCTTGATAGCACGAGCCAGCTGACGCTGGTATTTTGCGCGAGTACCAGTGATACGGCTTGGTACGATCTTGCCGCTTTCAGTGATGTAGTTTTTCAGCGTTGCGATATCTTTATAATCGATCTCTTGAACGCCTTCCGCGGTGAAACGGCAGAACTTGCGACGACGGAAATAACGTGCCATTTGGCTAGTCTCCAGAATCTATCAATTCAATCTGCTCGGCATGTAACACCATTTTGCTCTGGCCATTGCGTGCCTGATGGCAGCTAATGAAACCGTCGAGTATGAGTTGCGTGCCGACCGTTATATGTTGAGTAATCACCTGATGGGCAGTGCCGCTGATAATCACCGGCATACGACACCAGGCTTGCCGGTGAAACCCGGCCTCCTCCTGCACTGAGCGGTGCTCAAGCACAAACTGACAGTGCGGAATTCCTGACGGGCTAATTTTTCGAACCGGCGTCTTGCACACCGTGCCAGACAAGCGCAGTCGATTAACCGTCACGATGGATTACTCTTCAGAATCCCCAGCATCTGAGTCATCAGCGGATTCGTTAGCAAAATCTTCGCGGCGCTCACGACGCTCGTCTTTCGCTTTAACCATCGGTGATGCTTCAGTTACCGCGTTTTTAACGCGCATAACCATGCTACGGATAACGGCGTCGTTGAAGCGGAAGTTCGTTTCCAGCTCATCGATCGCTTCCTGCGGCGCTTCAACGTTCAGCAGAACGTAGTGCGCTTTGTGCAGTTTGTTGATCGGGTAAGCCAGCTGACGGCGGCCCCAGTCTTCCAGACGGTGAATCGTGCCCTGTGCACCAGTGATGGCACCAGTGTAACGCTCGATCATGCCCGGAACCTGTTCGCTCTGGTCAGGATGGACCATAAATACGATTTCGTAATGACGCATCGAAATTGCTCCTTACGGATTATTCAGCCTCCTGTCGGGGTCAACCGCGGCCCATGGAAGCAAGGAACGTTATAGGCTGTGTCCCACAAAAGTTCGTTGTGACGAGCGCTTGTGGGACACAGCCTGAGAATGCGGCTGAAAAATTGACGCGTAATCATACTGGCGGGGGCCACTAAACTCAAGCGCACATTTCAACAAATGCCATCCGGCGTGCCAGATACGCAGGCTTTTCGTGCTAATCATATGAATACAGCGCGTTAAGCAGCGATTATTCAAAAAGGCTGATGAAGAGGTTCAGGCAGACGATCTGGCGATAATATCGCCAGTCGCTAAACTTAATGCAGACGTTACGGTTTGGCTTACCGGCGTCTAACAGAGTGTCTTCCCTGAAGTGAGGAGTCGGCCATGAAAAGGTACGTCATCGCCACTTTACTGGGTCTCTTCCTGTCTCTACCCGCTCTTGCCAGCAATGCTGACTGTGCGCAGCAGATGAGAAGTCACAGCAGCAAAGCGGCTGAGGGTTATGTCTACGTTAATCGACTGGATGCACCGGAGAGTAATCCGATCAGTGCGCCAGCCCGACTGTCAGAACGGTTCACTGCCCGCTAATAAACGGGTCAGGCCAGGGCGGAGCAGACCCCTCCGCCCTTTTTTACGTCTGATGTTTAAAGCTGATGCTTAAAGAAGCTCACCAGCGCCGTCAAACCTGACGGCGTAATCTTATGTCCAATCTGCTGTTCCGACAGTGACGTCAGATGCTGCGCTAATCCTTTGCTGCGCAGCGCGGCTTCCAGGCGGGCGCTTTCAGCAAAGGGCACCACCTCATCAGCTTCACCATGCCACAGCAGCAGCGGACGATTGGCCAGCGTGTCCAGCCGGGTGCTGGGATCGTATTCCGCCAGCGGTGCCATCCGGGCATCAAACTGTGCCTGCTGTTCCGGCGAGCGCACCACCAGCGGCGGAAACAGCGTCTGGCTGAGCTGCATAAAGTAGCCGGAACCCATCATGCAGGCGACGCTGTGGATCTGCGGATAGCGGGCCATCGCCCCCAGCGCCGTCATGCCGCCCATCGACGCCCCGGCGACCGCAAACCGCTCACCGGCGATCAGATCGTCAGCGCGCAGCGCCGATTCCAGCTGCGGCAGCTCATCAATATTTTTTTTCAGGATATCCCAGAAGTGACTCAGGCGGCTTTCGGCATCGCCGTGATAGCGTGCGCCGTGCAGATCCGCATCCGGCATCACCGCCCGGAATCCGGCCTGCGCTAAGGCGACGGCGAAATAGGCATAGACCTCTTTCGACGACGTAAAGCCGTGATAAAACAGCACTGTCGGCAGCCGGTTACGGCGCTGACCAGCTGGCGCGGCGTGCAGACACTCAATTCCTGCCAGCGTTTCCGTGGTGAGTTCAATCATATTCTCTCCTGAAAGGGGCGAAGCACAGGCTTTGAGTGTACGTTCTGCCACAACATTTGCGAAGCCATTCCCCCGCTGCCGGTCGTCAGCTTGCGGCCTAAACTTTTTCGCGTTGCTGCCGTTGATCCGGTATCCCCCCAATGTGATCAAAGGTAATTTATGAAGCGTCTCTCTCTCAGCGGCCTGAGTCTTGGAGTTAAGCTGTCTGTACTGACGTCTCTCAGCGTAGCGTTATTA
This sequence comes from Pantoea sp. PGP6, assembly GCF_053474785.1. NCBI lineage: Bacteria > Pseudomonadati > Pseudomonadota > Gammaproteobacteria > Enterobacterales > Erwiniaceae > Pantoea > Pantoea sp. PGP6. The sequence goes on along the minus strand of NZ_JBQBMA010000001.1, from coordinate 548,970 downwards.
CTGCTGGTTCTGACGCTGACCCAGAGCCACACCGCCTCACGCCAGCTGGAAAACCTCGCGATTGATGATATGCACAATCAGGTGCAGGGCATCAGTGAAATGGCGACCATGTTCAACGCCACGCTTTCCGAAGAGGTGAGCAACTACACCAATCTGTTTACCAGCTTTTTACCCAGGCGCTTTAGCCTCGATGAAAGTGCCCGGGTGCAGGTGGGCAGCTTTTCGACGCCGGTGCTGCGTGCTGGCTTAAAGACGCTCAACCTCGACCAGACAGCGGTGGACGATTTCACCGAACGCACTGCTGCGGTCGCCACCATTTTCGTGCGTGACGGCGAAGACTTTATCCGCATTTCCACCTCGCTGAAGAAGCAGGATGGCAGTCGCGCCATCGGAACCCAGCTCGATCGCGCCAGCGCCGCCTGGAAAAGCGTGCATCAGGGGGAAATCTACCGTGGCCTCGCCACGCTGTTTGGCCATCGCTACATCACCCAGTATCAGCCGGTCAAAGATGCCAGCGGCACGGTAGTCGCCATTCTGTTTGTCGGGGTCGGTATCGATCAGCAATACGCCCTGATGCGTGAGAAAATCCTCGCGCGTCGGCTGGGCGACAGCGGCCACTTTTATGTGATCAACGGCGCGCCCGGCAGCGCTCAGGGTCAGTATCTGTTTGATCAGCACAACGAAGGGAAACTGCCGGGCTGGGATAACGCGATACAGCAGCAACTGCTGACCCAGCCGCAAGGGATACGGCAGGTGGAGATGGCCGGAGAGAACCGCATGCTGGCCTGGCAGCAGTTACCGGGCTGGAACTGGGTGATTGTTGGTGAGGTTAACCGCGCCAGCCTGCTGGCACCGATTACCCACAGTCGTAACCTGTTTTTACTCACCGGCCTGGCGCTGGTGCTGGTGTTTGCGCTTGGCTTTGTCTGGTACAGCCGCCGGGCGATTACCCGTCCGCTGCAGCAGGTGATTCATCTGGCGCAGCAGTATGCCGCCGGTAATTTGCAGGTGCATCTCGATACGCCACGTCGCGACGAAGTGGGCCAGTTGATCAACGCCATCAACGGCATTGGCGATGGTCTGGAGAAGATCGTCGGTCAGGTGCGCAGCGCCGCGCAGGAGATCAGTGACGGCACCGATACCATCGCCGCCAGCAGCCACAATATCAGCGAGCAGATTGGGCGTCAGGCCAGCAGCGTCGAGCAGACCTCGGCCAGCATGGAGCAGTTTGGTGCGACGGTAGAACATACCGCCGATAGCCTGCGCCAGGCGATGTCGCTGGTGTCTGAAGCCAGCGCTATCGTCAGCCAGGGCAGCCAGACCGTGGTGCGCTCGGTTAACACCATGTCGGCCATTAAAATCTCGTCGCAAAGCATTGCGGATATCACCCATGTGATCGAATCTATCGCCTTCCAGACCAATATCCTGGCGCTGAATGCCGCGGTTGAAGCCGCGCGTGCCGGTGAACAGGGACGCGGATTTGCGGTGGTAGCTGCCGAAGTACGGGCGCTGGCGCAGCGCTCGGCGCAGGCCGCGAAAGAGATTGATGGGCTAATCGCCACCTCAATCGGCAATGTGGCGGAAGGCCATCTGTTATCTGAGCAGACCCGCGACGCGATGACCCACATCGTGACGCACATTGAGCAGGTCCAGGCGCTGATGGGCGAGATCAACGTGGCGGCGCAACAGCAGGCTGCCGGCATTGGTCAGGTTAATCTGGCGATGAACCAGATCAGCCAGGCGACGCATCAGAACAGCGAACTGGTGGCGCAGGCGGAAAGTAGCGCCCAGACCCTGAGTGATAAAGGCCATCACCTGACCCAGCTGGTCAGCGTTTTTAGCCTCAAATCCTGACGGCATTCGGGACGATGGCATACACTTAATGCTTCGTCCTGAATGAGGGTTTTCCTATGCGTTTCGCTTACTTACTGGTGTTAAGCCTGTCACTGGCAGGCTGTTCTGCGTTTCAGACGACCCCAAAAGCGCCGCCCGCGCCGACGCAACAGGCGCAGGAAATTTCACGGGCGCAAAGCGCCGGTTTACCGAAGCTGGGCAATATCACCGTCAACGTGCACGGTTCACCGGATGATGCACAGCGCGCCGTGGCCGCCCGGGCCAATCAGTCCGGTGCGACCTACTATCAGATCGTGGCGCTGAGTGAAACGGTGATGCCTGGCTTATGGTACGCCAGCGCGATCCTGTACGGAGCCTCACCCACCGCAGGCGCGGGCCAGTAAGCGGTCGGCCAGCGCGGCATCAAGTGGACGTGAGCCGCGCTGATCGAGCCATTGCCGGCACCAGCCATCCGCCAGCGGCGGCTCGGCATATTTCAGCAGCTGTGCGCCCGTTGCCAGCAGCAGCAGGCTGCGGGTCAGTTCACGCGCCTGCGCCTCCGGTATTTTGTGCAGTCGCAGACGAAGCTGACGCCAGCGCGCATCGAAATGGCGGTTACTGCCTTTGACTGCCTCAAATTCCTGGCTGAGCATCTCTGCCGCATCGCTCTGCCGCGAAAGCGCGCGCAACACGTCGAGACACATCACGTTGCCCGACCCTTCCCAGATACTGTTAACCGGGATATCGCGATACAGCCGCGGCAGCTCACTCGCTTCGCAGTAGCCGATGCCGCCTAACACCTCCATCGCCTCTGCCACAAACGGCGCACCTGCTTTGCATATCTGGTATTTCGCCGCCGGGGTAAACAGGCGCGCAAAGGCAACCTCATGCGGTTTTGCCGGCTGCGACCAGGCACGGGCCAGCCGCATCAGTAAGGCGGTCTGTCCTTCCAGCTGCAGTGCCTGCTGCGCCAGCACCTGACGCATCAGTGGCTGATCCACCAGATTTTTACCCAACACCTGGCGCTGGTGTGCATGATAGAGCGCAACTGAAAAAGCCCGCCGCATCTGGCCGTGACTGCCGAGCGCGCAGTCAAAACGGGTCATTCCGCCCATTTTCAGGATCAGCCGGACCCCTTCCCCCTCTTCTCCCAGTAGCCAGCCAGTGGCGTCGCGAAACTCGACTTCGCTGCTGGCATTGGATCGATTACCCAGCTTATCTTTCAGCCGCTCGATCTGGATAGCATTGCGGGAACCGTCCGGTAACAGGCGCGGCAGGAAGAAGCAGCTCAGTCCCGCCGGCGTCTGTGCCAGTACCAGATGCGCATCGCTTTGCGGCACCGAAAAAAACCACTTATGACCGGTGAGCCGGTAGATTTCACCGGGGCCGCGCGCGCCCAGCGGCTCCGCGCGGGTGGTGGTAGTGAACAGATCGCTGCCGCCCTGCTTTTCTGTCATGCCCATGCCGATCAGCAAGCCGCGCTTTTGATCGCCGGGCTGTGCATGGGTGTCATACCGGTCACTGAGCAGCGGATCGAGCCAGCCTTCGAACGTGGCCGGCAGATAAGTCTGAAGCAGCGGGATTGCCGCGTGGGTCATCGTCACCGGGCAGAGCGTGCCCGCTTCAACCTGAGCATGCAGAATAAAACGGGCGGCACGCGCCACGCTGGCATGTTCGCGCACCGTCGGTTGCCAGCTGAGGTTGTGCAGACGGCTGGCGCAGACGCCCTGCATCAGCAGATGCCAGGCGGGATGAAAACGCACTTCATCGAGCCGCACGCCACGCGCATCGTAGCGCAGCAGTTCGGGCGGTTCGGCATTGGCCAGCCGGCCAAGCTCCAGTGATTCAGCGCTGCCAAGCTGCAGCCCGACGGAAGCCAGCCATTCACGATCCCACTCCGCGCCCTCGCGCTGTAGCGCTTCACTCAACGGCGTATCGGAAAGGAACAGGTTGCTGTTACTGAGAGGATGGGGCTGATTAAAAACGGTGTGTGTTGTCCAGGTCATAACCACTCCTCGCGGATGTCACTCAGTAAGTATACCCGTCGTCTTTCAAGCTGCATTTTTGTTGGCTGCGTTCACTCACCCGAATCACTTACTCATGTAAGCTCATCGGGATTCGTTCTCTTGCCGCCTCAATGCAACCCGAAATCCTTTGGGTATATACGAATGACGCGCAGTTATGCCTGGTACAGAAACTAATTTGTGGCGAGGATCACATCGGAGATCAGGCGTTGCGCTGGCGCACCGCTTCAAACAGGCAGACGCCGGTAGCGACCGAGACGTTCAGCGAAGAGACGCTGCCCGCCATCGGAATACTGATCAGCTCATCGCAATGTTCACGGGTCAGACGACGCATGCCTTCGCCCTCTGCGCCCATCACCAGCGCCATCGGGCCGGTCATTTTGCTCTGATACACGGTGTGATCGGCTTCACCGGCCGTGCCGACTACCCAGATGTTGTACTCCTGCAGCAAGCGCAGCGTCCGCGCCAGGTTGGTAACGCGGATTAACGGCACGTTCTCAGCCGCACCGCTGGCCACTTTTTTGGCGGTGGCGTTCAGCGGAGCGGAACGATCTTTTGGCACGATCACCGCATCCACGCCCGCTGCATCGGCGCTGCGCAGACAGGCTCCGAGGTTATGCGGATCGGTAACCCCGTCCAGCACCAGCAGGAACGGTTTTTCCAGGCTCTGCAGCAGATCCGGCAGATCGCCTTCCTGATACTGACGGCCCGGTTTAACCTGCGCCACGATACCCTGATGCACGCCGCCTTCCACCTGGCTGTCCAGCCACTTACGCTCTGCCAGTTGAATTACGATCCCCTGAGCTTCCAGCGCGGCGACCAGGGGTTGCAGGCGACGATCGTCGCGGCCTTTGAGGATAAAGACCTGCTGGAAACGTTGTGGGTCTCGTTCCAGCAGCGCCTGCACGGCATGGATACCAAAAATAATTTCGCTCATCGATCTGCTCAGTGTGTGGAAATGAATAAATTACCGCCCTTTCCCGGCTGAGAAAGGGCGGCTATGCGCATCAGTCAGTTTGCGCTTTTTTGCTGGCGCGCTTAGCCCGCGTGGCGGCGGCGATTTTACGGCTTTTTTCCGAGACGGTTTTACTTTTTTTCTCGGTTTTTGCCGCTGCCGGTCTGCCCTTGTCACCGCGGAAAGCAGCGTCTGGCTCAAAATTGGACTTCTTGCTGACATCACGACGGCGTTTAGACGGTGGTTTGCCATCACGCTTCGCCCGATCGCGCTCGGTTTTACCTTCGCCGCGTACCTGACGCTGGCTGGAGATCAGGGCAAAGTCGATTTTACGCTCGTCCATGTGCACCGCTTCGACCCGTACTTCCACAATATCGCCAAGACGATAGGTGCGGCCGCCGGACTCGCCAATCAGACGCTGACCGACCGGATCAAAACGGTAGTAGTCGTTATCCAGCGTCGAGACATGCACCAGACCATCAATGAACAGATCGCTCAAGCGGACAAAGAAGCCAAAGCCGGTGACGCTGGAGATCACGCCGTTGAAGACGTTGCCGACCTGATCCTGCATGAAGTCACACTTGAGCCAGTCCGCGACGTCGCGGGTCGCTTCATCAGCCCGGCGTTCGGTCAGGGAACAGTGCAGTCCCAGTTGCAGCATCTCCGGCATTTCGTAGTGATAGCCACCGGTCGCAGTCATCCGATCTTTGATCGCGTTGCTGTCTTTCGGCATCAGATATTTGATGGCGCGTTGTACCAGACCTTTACCTTCACCCTGCTCTTTTGCCAGCAGATACTTGATGGCGCGATGCAATGTCAGATCCGGGTAGCGGCGGATTGGCGAGGTAAAGTGAGCATATGACGAGAGTGCCAGACCAAAGTGACCGCGGTTTTCCGGATCGTAAACCGCCTGCTTCATCGAACGCAGCAGCATGGTTTGCAGCATTTCCGCATCAGGACGATCGGCCACCTGCTTCAGCAGTGCGGCATAGTCGATCGGCTGCGGTTTGTTGCCGCCGGGCAGACTCAGTCCCAGCTCGTTGAGCACGGTACGGAAACTCTTGATGCTTTCGTCGGTCGGGCGATCGTGATCGCGGAACAGCGCCGGTTCCTGATTTTTCTCAACGAAGCGTGCCGAGGCGATATTCGCCAGGATCATGCACTCTTCGATCAGCTTGTGGGCGTCATTACGCGAAACGCGCTCAACACGCTCAATGCGGCGCTCGGCGTTGAAGATGAACTTCGCTTCTTCGGTCTCAAACGAGATGCCGCCACGCTCTTCACGTGCTGCTTCCAGCGCCTGATACAGGTTGTGCAGCTCTTCAAGATCTTTAACCAGCGGCGCATACTGCTGACGCAGCTCTTTGTCGCCCTGCAGAATGTTCCAGACTTTATTGTAGGTCAGACGCGCATGCGAATTCATCACCGCTTCGTAGTGTTTGAAGCCGGTCAGTTTCCCTTTTGAGGAAACGGTCATTTCGCACACCATACACAGGCGATCGACCTGCGGGTTGAGCGAACATAAACCGTTCGACAGCACTTCCGGCAGCATCGGCACCACCTGTGACGGGAAATAGACCGAGGTACCGCGCTGATGCGCTTCGTCATCCAGCGGCGTGCCAGGACGGACGTAATAGCTGACATCCGCGATAGCAACCCACAACCGCCAGCCGCCACCGCGTTTTTTCTCACAGTAGACCGCATCGTCAAAGTCACGGGCATCTTCGCCATCAATCGTGACCAGCGGCAGCTTACGTAAGTCGACGCGTCCTTTTTTGGCCTCTTCCGGCACTTCTTCTTTCAGCTTACTGACCTGCGCTTCAACCTCTGGCGGCCAGCTGTGTGGGATTTCATGGGTCCGAAGCGCCATATCGACCGCCAGACTGGTGCCCATATCATCACCGAGGATCTCAGCCACTTTACCGATCGCTTTACTGCGACGGGTTGGACGCTGAACTAACTCCACCACCACGACCGAGCCCATGCGGGCATTCATGGTTTCTTCCGGTGGGATCAGGATGTCAAAGCTCAGACGGCTGTCGTCCGGCACCACAAAGCCAGCACCGGCGTCGGTGAAGTAACGGCCAACGATCTGGTTATTGCGTGGTTCCTGTACCCGCACCACGCGCGCTTCGCGACGGCCTTTACGATCGGCACCCAGCGGCTGGGCCAGAATGACGTCGCCGTGCATGCAAAACTTCATCTGTTCGGCGGAGAGATAGAGGTCATCCTTCTGACCTTCTGCCCGCAGAAAGCCGTAGCCATCACGGTGGCCAATGACCTTCCCGCGTAGCAGATCCAGACGCTCCGGCAGGGCATAGCATTGACGGCGGGTGAACACCAGCTGACCATCACGCTCCATGGCGCGCAGACGGCGACGCAGCGCCTCAATATGCTCTTCTTCCTGCAGGTTCATCTCTTGCGCCAGCTCTTCGCGGCTGGCCGGTTTTTCGCGTTTTTCTAATAGCGCCAGAATAAATTCACGGCTTGGAATGGGGTTTTCGTATTTTTCAGCTTCTCTATCCTGAAAAGGATCTTTTGACATAGCGGTTCCTCCGATGTCATTGAGTATTTATTGCCACCGGCGGTTCGGACAATATGATTTCATAAAGTGGGGTATTCCCTTCAACCAAATCCGCCAGCGTGTAGCTATCCAGTTCCTGCAGGAAGCGCTGTACCGCGTCATGTAGCGCCTTCTTCAGGCGACAGGCGGGCGTAATGGAACAGGATGCGCAGTCCACTAATTGTAGCGGTTCCATCTTACGCACTACGTCGCCAATCACAATCTGACTGGCCGGCATGCCAAGACGAAGCCCGCCATTTTTGCCGCGCGTTGCTGCGATATATCCCGCCCGGCTCAGTTGATTAATGATTTTGACCATGTGATTACGTGACACACCATAGGTGTTGGTCACTTCAGTGATGTTGGTCTGCTGGCCTTCGGGCAACGCGGCCAGATAAATCAGGGCCCGTAAACCATAATCAGTAAAACTCGTCAGCTGCACAGTAACCTCAGTGAATCATCAAAAGTGGCATCGCATAACCCGCCTTGCGATTGATGTCAGGAATAAATCGGATCGCCATGCGAGTGGCTACGATGATAAACCAGAGTCTGATTAACCGTGCGTTTTTTTAAGCCAGCACCGGGTTGGACAAGCGAAGGGGAATTAAGTGGCATCAAAGAGTGGAAAAACAAAGGCCGGACAAGGTCCGGCCTGGGTGATTATGCGTCGAACGGATCGCGCAGAATCATCGTTTCACTGCGGTCCGGGCCGGTTGAGATAATATCAACCGGAACACCCGTCACTTCTTCTACACGCTTGATATAGTCGCGGGCAGCTTGTGGTAAGCCCTCCAGCGTCTTCACACCAAAAGTAGTCTCGCTCCAGCCCGGCATCGTTTCATAGATCGGCTCAATGCCTTCCCAGTTCTCTGCCGCCAGCGGCGTGGTGGTGACTTCACGGCCATCCGGCATCCGGTAAGCCACGCAGATTTTGACCTCTTTCAGGCCATCCAGCACGTCCAGTTTAGTCATGCAGAAACCGGACAGAGAGTTGATCTGCACCGCACGACGCACGGCAACCGCATCCAGCCAGCCGGTACGACGACGACGGCCGGTGGTGGCACCGAACTCGTTACCCTGCTTACACAGGAACTCACCGGTTTCGTCAAACAGCTCGGTCGGGAATGGACCAGCACCGACGCGGGTTGAGTACGCTTTCACGATACCCAGCACGTAATCGACATAGCGCGGGCCAATGCCTGAGCCGGTCGCTACGCCGCCAGCGGTGGTGTTGGACGAGGTAACGTACGGATAGGTACCGTGATCGATATCCAGCAGCGTACCCTGCGCACCTTCGAACATGATCAGATCGCCACGCTTACGCGCGCCGTCCAGCAGCTCAGAGACGTCAACCACCATGCTGGTCAGGATGTCGGCAATCGCCATCACATCGTTCAGCACTTTATCGAAGTCGACCGCCTGCTCTTTGTAGTAGTGCACCAGCTGGAAGTTGTAGAAATCGACCACTTCTTTCAGCTTGGCGGCAAAGGTCTCTTTGTTGAACAGATCGCTGACGCGCAGTGCACGGCGTGCGACTTTATCTTCATAAGCCGGACCAATACCGCGGCCAGTAGTCCCGATCGCCTTAGCACCACGCGCTTTTTCGCGCGCCATGTCCATGGCAACGTGATACTGCAGAATCAACGGACAGGCTTCAGAAATCAGCAGACGTTCGCGTACCGGAATCCCGCGCTCTTCGAGGCCTTTCATCTCTTTCATTAAGGCTTCAGGAGAGAGCACTACGCCGTTACCAATAATGCTGGTGACGTTATCGCGCAGAATGCCAGAAGGGATCAGGTGGAGGACGGTTTTTTCACCGTTGATGACAAGTGTGTGGCCCGCATTGTGGCCGCCTTGATAACGCACAACGTAATTCGCGCGTTCAGTCAGAAGGTCTACAATCTTACCTTTACCTTCGTCACCCCATTGGGTGCCCAGTACGACGACGTTCTTACCCATTTCTCAAAATCACCGATTGCTTAAAAAAGGATTCTACCATCTGATCCGGTGGTTTTCAGCACTTTTAGCATACGATTGCGCGCTTTTTTGCCAGCATTTTGATCACTACAACATGTTGGGGAAAACAGGCGCAGCAGGCACAATTTGTGCACCAGGCCAGCAGTTGTTACAGGTTGCCGTGCAGGCTAAGCATGCAATAGATCACCATTCCGGCTACCACCAGCCCGCCGCCAAAACGGTGCAACAGGCGATCGGGCAGCTGCGTCATCGCCAGAATCATGCGGCGCCAGGCGCGTGGCATGAACATCGGTCCCAACCCTTCCAGCACTAATACCAGCGCCAGTGCCATCCAGATGCTTGTTTTCATACTGATACCCAAAAAAAAGGCCGACAACATTGTCGGCCTGTAGGTTATATCAGTTCTTAACGTGTCGCGTTAGAGGGCGCCTTCATATATCGGAAGAAGTCACTGTCCGGGCTTAACACCATCACATCCTGATTGTCATTGAAGCTGTTTTCATAGGCACGCAGGCTACGAATAAAGGCGTAGAAGTCCGGGTCCTGACTGAATGCCGCAGCAAACAGTCGCGCCGTTTCCGCATCACCGTCACCACGGGTAATCAGCGCTTCACGCTGGGCTTCGGCCAGCGTACGCGTTACCTGGTAATCAGCCTGGGCGCGCAGTTTTTCTGCTTCTTCCTGACCTTGTGAACGCTGGCTACGTGCTACGGCTTCACGCTCTGCACGCATACGGTTGAAGATCGCATCTGAAACTTCGGTCGGCAGGTTGATCTGCTTAATCCGTACATCTACGACCTGAATACCTAACGCCGCCATACTGTTCGGGTTCGGTGCCGGTTCGCTGCTGTTAGTTTCACGCTCTACGCGGGCCGCTGCACTGGCAATCGCATCATCGGCGGCCGGGGTGGCGATTTCGTCATCGCTGCCTGCACTACCGGTGTTCAGCGCATCACGCACGTCGGTGGTCAGACGACCACGCGAATCGGTCACAATGTCTTTAACATCCAGACGACCCATTTCAGAACGCAGACGGTCACTGAACTTACGTTTCAGCAGTACTTCCGCCTGAGACACATCGCCGCCACCGGTGGCCAGATAGTAACGACTGAAGTCGCTGATACGCCATTTGATGTAGGAATCGACGATCAGATCTTTCTTCTCTTTAGTGACGAAGCGATCGGCCTGGTTGTCCATGGTCTGAATACGAGCATCCAGTGTTTTAACCGTTTCCAGGAATGGGATCTTGAAATGCAGACCCGGTTCAAACACCTGCGGTTTGTTTTCGTCGTCGCGCAGAACCTTACCGAAGCGCAGTACGATGCCGCGTTGACCTTCCTGCACCACAAACAGCGACGCATAGAGCGCCACCAGCACGACGATGATTAATACTACTATTGGCTTACGCATCGATTACTCTCTCCCTTCGCGCTGGCTGTCGTTGCGCAGAGCGTTAGCCCGACGCTGATCCATGATGCTGTCCGGACTGTATGACGACGTGTCACTGCGGCTGGCGCTGCGATCGGAGAGCGCAGGCTGCGATGCGGCACTGCCCCCTTTCTGACCGTTGTGGCCGGTTGACGCCTGACCGCCACGCATCAGTTGATCGAGCGGCAGCACCATCAGGTTATTACCCCGATCGTTAACCAGTACTTTACGGGTATGGCTGAGCACGCGTTCCATCGTTTCGATATAGAGACGCTCTTTGGTGATTTCTGGTGCCGCTTTGTACTCAGGCAGGATTTTGGCAAACCGCGCCACTTCACCCTGCGCTTCCAGCACCGTCCGCTCTTTATACGCACGGGCTTCTTCCAGAATACGCTGCGCCTGACCGTTAGCTCGTGGCTGAACTTCGTTGGCGTAGGCTTCCGCTTCGCGGACATACTGCTCGCGGTTTTCACGTGCGGCAATCGCATCATCAAACGCAGACTTCACCTCTTCCGGTGGACGAGCCGCCTGGAAGTTTACGTCCAGCACCGCGATGCCCATATTGTAAGGGCGAATCGTTTCGTCGATTTCACGCTGGGTATCGCTACGGACCACAGTACGACCTTCGGTCAGGATACGGTCCATGGTGGAACGGCCAATGACGCCGCGCAGTGCGCTGTCGGTGGCCTGACGCAGACTGTCATCCGCGCTGGTAACGGCATAAAGATAACGTTCCGGATCGGTAACCCGGTACTGGACGTTCATCTCAACCCGCACCACGTTCTCATCCGAAGTCAGCATCACGCCTGACGCGGCCAGTTCACGTACCGCTTCAACGTTAACGGCACGCACCTGATCGATAAAGGTCGGTTTCCAGTTCAGACCTGGCTCAACCAGATGACTGAACTTACCGAAGCGCGTTACCACGCCACGTTCCGCTTCTTTGATGGTGTAGAAACCGCTTGCTGCCCAGATCACGACAGCTGCAACCGCTACGATGCCAACAATTTTGCCGCCGCTGCCGGAGCCGCGCTGACCGTTGTCGTTCTGTTTGCCACCGCCCAGACCACCAAGCTTCTTGCTCAGCTTACGGAAGATATCATCCAGATCAGGAGGCCCGGATTCCCGTCCTCCTTTATTCCCCCCAGAGTTGCCGCCTTGATTATTGCTGCTTCCCCACGGGTCGCGGTCCTGTCCGTTATTTCCGGGCTGATTCCACGCCATGTCTCTACTCCATTTATTGTATTTGCGGTTTTTACCCTTCATCTTTCGGATTGCAGCGGTGTTGGCTGCCTTCGCTCACTCCGGTCACTTACCTGCGTAAGCTCCCGGGGATTCACTCAGTTGCCGCCTTGCTGAAATCCGAAATACTCGGGTAACGCCTGCGTATTCGGGTCTGCAACGAAAGTGCGACAATCTTCAATTTTTAAGGTAAATGCGTTTGGGCAATATCAAACAATATAACTGGTCAGCGACGGTTCCTGTTTGCATAAGCGCAACCATTCAATGATTGGCATACGAATCTGCAATCCTACACTGCCGTCTTCCTGATTCCACTCTTTCTCAATCGCCTGCAACTGGTAGAAACGGCTGCGCAAGCGCCCCGCTTCGGGTGGCAGACGTAATTCGTATTGGGCAATTTCACCCGACAGCCGCTCAGACAGCGCCTGCCATAATAACGGAATACCGGCACCGGTCTGGGCAGACAGCCAGACGCGAATCGGCAGGTTTTCTTCGTTACGATCGATGCGTGGTTCAAAGCCATCGAGCATATCGATCTTATTCATGACCAGTAAGGTGGGAATTTCGTCAGCGTCGATCTCTTCCAGTACGGTATCAACGGCTTCAATATTTTCTGTGACGCGAACGTCAGCACCGTCAATCACATGCAGCAGCAACGTCGCCTGACGCGTCTCCTGAAGGGTCGCTTTAAAGGCAGCAACCAAATCGTGAGGAAGATGGCGGATAAAGCCGACCGTATCCGCCAGCACCACTTCACCGACATCGGCGACATTCAGGCGGCGCAGCGTCGGATCAAGGGTCGCAAACAGCTGATCGGCAGCAAAGACGTTGGCTGAGGTCACGGCGTTAAACAGCGTCGATTTACCGGCGTTGGTATAGCCCACCAGCGACACGGTTGGCACATCGGCCTTGGCGCGTGCCTGACGTCCCTGCTCACGCTGTTTCTCTACCCGTTCCAGACGGGATAAAATCTGGCTGATACGGCCGCGTAATAAGCGACGGTCAGTTTCTAACTGCGTTTCACCCGGACCGCGTAAGCCGATCCCGCCTTTCTGACGTTCAAGGTGCGTCCAGCCGCGTACCAGACGCGTGGCAAGATGGCGTAGCTGTGCCAGCTCAACCTGCAATTTACCTTCGTGGGTGCGTGCGCGTTGCGCGAAGATATCGAGAATTAAGCCGGTACGATCAATCACCCGGCATTCGCACAGGCGCTCGAGATTTCTTTCCTGAGCGGGCGTAAGGGCATGATCGAATAAGACGACCGATGCTCCTGTTGTTTTTACCGCATCGGCAATTTCAACGGCCTTTCCTTCACCGACAAAATACTTGGGATGTGGCGCTTTGCGGCTGCCAGTGATCACTTGCAGCGCGTCAACGCCAGCAGAAGAAACCAGGGTTTCAAATTCCTGAAGATCTTCTACTTCTTTGTCTTGGGAGAACCAGATGTGTACCAGTACGGCCTGCTCACCGGCATCATAACGGTCAAACAAGCTATAACCTCGCTAAAATAAAAGACCAGGACGGAAAACCATTCATGCTCTCCGGTCCTGGCTGTACGGCGACGCGTTATTCTGCGTTATCACCGTCTTGTTGTGGCTGTGGCTGCGCAGATGTGTTGCTGCCGCCATGATGGTAATTGTTGCTGCCGCCACCGGTATTATTGCTATGGTGAGAAACCGGGCGCGAAGGAACAACGGTAGAAATGGCGTGTTTATAAACCATCTGACTTACCGTGTTTTTCAGCAAAATTACAAACTGATCAAATGACTCAATCTGACCCTGCAGCTTGATACCGTTAACCAAATAAATCGAAACCGGAACACGTTCACGACGCAGTGCGTTCAAAAACGGGTCTTGTAATGATTGCCCCTTAGCCATTCTATCTTTTCCTTATATGCTTGTTGTTTGTTGCTTGTAGAACCTATGGTTCTGAAAAAACTGCGTAAAAATTTGCGCACGATAACCCGTCAATTGTACACAATCACCCATGCTTCGCACTAAGAACCTGTAGCACCCTGTCACGTGCCAGTTGGGGCTCGTCACTGTCTAACCAGTGAACGTTTTCCCAGCCGCGTAACCAGGTAATCTGACGCTTAGCAAGTTGCCGGGTTGCGCAAATTCCCCGATAAACCATCTCGTCATAATCGATTTCGCCCGATAAATAAGACCACATCTGGCGATAACCAACACAACGAATGGAAGGCATGTCCGTATGCAAATCACCTCGTGCAAACAGGGCCCGAGACTCCGCTTCAAATCCTGACGCCAACATCTGCTCAAAACGCAACGCGATGCGCTGGTGTAACAGCTCGCGGCTCGCAGGGGCGATGGCAAACTGGTACACATCGTAGGGTAACGCTTCACCGGACGTTTTTGTCAGTTCCGTTAAAGTTTTACCCGAAATGAAAAAAACTTCCAGTGCTCGCGAAAGTCTCTGCGGATCATTCGGATGAATACGACTGCCGGCAACCGGGTCGATTTCACACAGCTGGCGGTGTAAAGCTTCCCAGCCTTTTTCACGCGCCGTTTGCTCTATCCGCTGACGAACCTCGGGATCGGCCGAGGGCAACGGCGACAATCCTTCAAGTAACGCCTTGAAGTAGAGCATGGTTCCACCAACAAGCAACGGAATTCGTCCGGCCTGAACGATATCCGCCATTTCTGCTAACGCATCGCGTCGAAACTCGGCCGCCGAATAGGCTTCCGCGGGATCGCGTATGTCCAGCAACCGATGGGGCGCCACTACTAACTCCTCAGCCGACGGTTTCGCCGTGCCAATATCCATCTGACGATAGATTAAGGCAGAATCTACGCTGATTAGTTCCACTGGCAAATGCTTACGCAGCTCAATCGCTAACGCCGTCTTGCCAGACGCCGTGGGTCCCATCAAAAATATAGCCTTTGGCCGGCCAGCCTGGTTTAGTTCACTCATGCTTCAACGCGTCAATCGCGCTCTCAATCTCTATGGCCTGTATCAGACCTGAAGGCGGCGATTTTAATAACTGTGGACAGAGCCGTTCCAGCTCAGCCAGCAGGTTAATCGCCTGTGAGTGATTCCAGTCAGATGACTCTGCATCCTGACGCCGCGCCAGCCACTGGGCCAGTTGCGTCGCAGAGTTATCTTGCTGCCGGGCGAGATAGCCTAACAGTTCAGGAATCAAGATTTGTAAATTTTGTGTTCGTAACGGTAAAGGAACCGCGCGCAGAGTCACGTGGTCGCCCTCCAGCTGCAGTTCTATTCCCATCTGATTGAGCAGACTGCTGTTTTTCTGTGCAGCCTGCCGCTCGGTCTGGGCAATTTTAAGCCGCACCGGGATCAATAACGGCTGCGGTTTTAAGCCGGTTTCGCCGGGCTGAAGCTGCGCCTGTTTTAACCAGCGCGCCGCCATCGGCAGAGACAGCAGCAGCAGTCTCTGGTCCTGCTCCAGCAACGCATAGTGGTGATGCAGCACCGTCAGTACCCGGCCAAAACTCTGGGCATGCGCCGCCAGCGGTGACGCCTGGACGACGGCTCGCGGTGCCGGTTCAGCCGGCTTCGCTGGTGGCGCGCCCGTGGCAGGCGTTTTTAGCAACTGCTGATACACCGCGCCTTCCCGCTGACGATAACCGCTCTCTTTGTTCTGCCAGGCTGGCGCTGGTCCCGGCGTCGGTGCTGCCGGCGCTGACTCGATGCGACGCGCGGCGGGCTGTGAAAAATGGTTCCCCCCGGCCGCCTGACGATTCTCGGGTTGCCAGCGCGGCGCGGGCTCTTCCGCCTGCAGCGTCGGCAATACCGGGGCCGCGCTCGCCTGTAACACGCTCATCACGCCCTGATAGATAAAATCATGCACCAGCCGCGACTGATGAAACCGCACCTCATGTTTTGCCGGATGAACGTTGACATCCACCTGGTGCGGATCGATTTCCAGATAGAGCACATAGGCGGGCTGCTGGTCCTCCTGCAGCTGGGTCTGGAAAGCCTGGCGGATCGCGTGATTGATCAGCTTGTCGCGCATCATGCGGCCGTTTACGTAGCAATACTGCAGGTCGCTGACCTGACGCGAACCGGTCGGATCGGCTACCCAGCCGCGCAGTGACAGATCGTCGTGCTGCCAGTCGATGCGTAACGCATGCTGCATAAAGGTCACGCCACAGATGGCTGCCAGCCGTCGTTCGCGCTGGCTCTCTTCACTCACCGCCCGATACTGACGCATCATTTTGCCGTTGTGACTGAGTGAAATCGCCACGTCAAAGCGGGCCAGCGCGATGCGGCGAATCACTTCGTCGATGTGACCAAACTCGGTTTTTTCAGTGCGCATGAATTTGCGGCGTGCCGGGGTGTTGTAAAACAGATCCAGCACTTCCAGCGTGGTGCCGCACGGATGCGCAGCAGGTTTGACCGTCACGGCCATATCTCGCCCTTCGGCATAGGCCTGCCAGGCTTCAGTTTGATCGGCGGTACGTGAGGTCAGAGTCAGGCGAGAGACCGAGCTGATACTGGCCAGCGCTTCGCCCCGGAAACCGAGGCTCATGATCGCCTCCAGGTCATCCAGTGAGGCAATCTTGCTGGTGGCATGGCGGGCCAGTGCCATCGCCAGTTCGCTTTTTACGATGCCGCATCCGTTGTCACGGATGCGTATCAGCTTCGCGCCGCCCTTTTCAATCTCAATATCAATGCGCGTTGCGCCAGCATCAAGGCTGTTTTCCACCAGCTCTTTCACAACCGATGCAGGACGCTCGACCACTTCACCCGCCGCGATCTGGTTCGCCAGTTGCGGCGGTAAAATTTGTATCGGCATGGTGGATATCCTTTTAGCTGATAGCCCGGCGCAGTGGCCGGGCAAACATTCAGGATGCAGGAATTTTCAGGTTCTGCCCCAACATTACGTTGGTCGACTTCAGATTATTGGTCTGCATTATCGCCTTCGGGCTGACGCCGTAGTGGGCGGCAATGCCGGTCAGCGAGTCGCCACGTACCACTTTATGACGGACCACACCGCGCGTGGTGGCTCGCGTGGTCCGGCTGACGGCAGCGCTGGCAGGGACTTTAAGGCGTTGCCCAACCCATACCACATCGCGCTTCAGCGTATTCATCTCACGCAGGGTGGCCATGCTGACGCCATACTTCGCGGCGATGCCAGACAGCGTCTCGCCGCGCGTCACCGTGTGGCGCTGAGTGGCACCGGTATATTGCGTCACGCCGGTCGCCGGGTTGCTGGCGACGCTAACCGCTGGCGACGAGCCCAGCGGCCGGTTTTCCTCCTTTGGGATGGATTGCAGCGGGTGCGCCAGGAAATAAGTGCGCAGACCTTTATAGATCGACTGCGCAATCTTATCCTGGTGTGCGCTACTGCCAAGCAGTCGCTCCTCCGAGGAATTACTGATAAAACCGGTTTCCACTAACAGCGAAGGAATATCCGGCGAACGCAGCACGCCAAGGCTGGCATGTTCTGGTAAGCGTTTATGCAGCGAAGTGACGCCGCGTAATTGCTGCAACACGCGCTGGGCAATGTCATAACCGACACGCTGTGAATGACCAAACTGCAGGTCGAGCACCGCCTGGCTGAGATAAGGGTCCGCCTGACTGTTCGCCAGCAGATCGCCTGCGCCGCCCAGCAGTTCAGACTGTTTCTCTTTCTGCTCCAGCCAGTTAGCCATTTCACTGTTGGCGCGACGGTTCGACAGCACCCAGACCGACGCACCGGTCGCCGCATGGCTTGGCGCGGCATCGGCGTGAATTGAGACCAGCACGTTGGCATTCGCTTTACGCGCCACGTCAGAACGGCCCATCACCGAAATAAAATAGTCGCCATCACGGGTCAGTACGCCTTTGAACATCGGATCGTTATTCAGTAACACCCGCAGCTTACGGGCGATAGCGATGGTGACATTCTTCTCTTTCAGCCCGCGCTGTCCGATAGCGCCGGGGTCCTGACCGCCGTGTCCGGCATCAATCGCCACGATCACCGTGTCGTTGCGGCTGACCGCGCTGCCCGGACGTACCGTGCTGGCTGTGCTGGTGACGGCGGTGACTGGATTGGCGTTAAACGGGTTCGCGGCGGCTGCGCTCTGAACCGGGGCGCGGACCGGCGCAGGATCGGGCGTCGGCGTCGGGCGGGTTACGGCCGGCCGTGAGCCGGTAATGGTAAACACCACGCTGTAGCTGCTGCCGTTACGCTGCGTCACCGCCCGGGTTTTGCCCGGCTGCGTCAGCTCAAACACCAGCCGTACGCTCTGTTTGTCTTTCGGCGTGCTGGTCCGGATGCGCTTTACAATGTTTTCTCCGCTGAAGTTCAGCGGCAGTCCCTGCACCACTCCGCTCTGGCGCACGTCCAGCACCACCCGGTCCGGGTTGCGTAGCGGGAAGAAACCATACACTGGCTGCCCGGCAAAGCTCAGGGTCACCGTGGCCTGGCTATCGCCGTTGGCGACTTTGATATCAGACAGGGTGGCCGCAAACAGCGGCGCGCAGACCAGCAACAGCAGGGTCACTAAGGCTAATTTCATCCGTGACTTCATGCCGGGTCCCTGTGTTGTGCGAGTGACGCAATCCACTGCTCTGCCAGCGGCGTATGGGCCGCCAGCTCCGCTTCACGCGCATCATCGACGTAGCGCAGCGTTAAGGAGAGATCGGGCGGCGGCAGAAACCCTTCGCCCTGCTGTGGCCATTCAACCAGACAGATGGCGTCACCGCTGAAATAGTCGCGGATGCCCATAAATTCCAGCTCTTCCGGGTCGGCCAGCCGATAGAGATCAAAATGATAAAGTGAGCGCTCACCCAGGGTGTAAGGCTCGACCAGCGTGTAGGTTGGGCTTTTTACGTTGCCCTGATGTCCCAGCGCCTGCAGAAAGCCGCGGCTGAAGGTGGTTTTACCCGCCCCCAGATCGCCATAGAGATAAATGACCGCCGCGTTGCCACAGGCACGCGCCAGTTGAGCGCCCAAACCGAGCGTAGCCGCCTCATCGGGCAAAGAAATAACACAGGTCTTCATGCTTCTTGATTCATCTCAGGATTAACAAATTGCCACAGCAGCTCAAGTAAATCAGTTGCCAGCATACCGCGCGTGCCACGTTGTGCCGCCACCGCATCGGCTGCGGCGCCGTGCGCGACGCAGCCGGCACAGGCAGCATCAAACAGCGCCAGTTTCTGGCCCACCAGCGAAGCGATAATCCCACTCAGGAGATCGCCCATGCCGCCGGAGGCCATACCGGCATTGCCTACATCGGCAAACGCCATTTCACCCTGCTCGCTGGCGATCAGGGTTCCGGCACCTTTCAGTACCACCACGCCGCCGTAGCGCTGGGCTAAGCTCTGCGCTGCATGTAAGCGGTCACTCTCAACTTCACTGGTCTTGATGTTGAGCAAGCGCGCCGCTTCGCCAGGATGCGGCGTAATGATGCGATTCTGACGTTTCTCTGCACTGATTGCCAGCAGGTTAAGTGCATCCGCATCCCAAAGCATCGGCTTTTCGCATTCCGCGACCCGTTCCAGCGCCCGCTTGCCCCAATCCCGCTGCCCAAGGCCCGGTCCAATCGCAATCACATCCGCCCATTCCAGGGCCGCGCTGAGCTGTTCATCGGTTAGTTCATCGACCATGATTTCCGGCCGCGCCGTCAGGATCGGGATAATATTATCCTTGTGAGTAAGTACTCGCACTAACCCGCTGCCGCTGCGTAGCGCTGCTTCTGCCGTCATCCGAACCGCGCCGGCGGTACCGGCATCACCGCCCACCACCAGCAGGCGACCATGATCGCCTTTATGCGAGGTCGGCTTACGCGGTCTGAGCCACTGTGCAAGCGCGCTGGCATCATAGCGCGCCATCGGAGCGGTTTCCGCCGCCAGAAAAGCCTGCAGGCCGAGATCGGCATAGAACAACTCGCCGATAAAGTCCCGCGCTTTGCCGGTAATCTGGCCCGGCTTAAGCGCCACCACGCTCAGGGTGTGCGTGGCCTGTATCACCTCGCCGGGCGCACTGCCGGTGCTGGCGACTAAGCCGGAAGGCATGTCGATAGCAAGGATCGGCGCAGCATGGGCATTCGCCTGCTGAATCAGGGTGCGGTAAGGTTCGCCCGGCGCGCGATTAATGCCGGTTCCCAGCAGCGCATCGACGATGACCCCGACCTGATCTGGCCAGGCGGCATCGGCGGCATGAATTTCGCCGCCCGCATCCAGCCAGGCGTCGCGGGCACGTTGCGCCTCCTCGGGCAGCGGTTTCTCACCGTCACAGGCCAGCAGCGTGACCTGCCGGCCCGCCGCCTGCCCCAGACGGGCCACCACGTAGCCATCACCGCCGTTATTGCCATGACCACACAGGATTAGCCAGTGTCGGGCGTCAGGCCAGCAGGCGTTAAGATGTTCATAGGCTGCCTGTCCGGCGCGCAGCATCAGTTCATATAAGGTGATGCCGAGCGCATCAGCGCCTTCACGCTCCAGCTGCGCCACAGCCTGCGCAGGCCAGACAGAATATGGTAAACTGCGGCTGTTTTTCTTCGAACCCTGGTCACTCATGTCATACCCTCTCGATCTTCATCAACTCGCACAACAGATTAAACAGTGGGGATTGGATCTCGGCTTTCAGCAGGTCGGCATCACCGATACCGATCTGAGTGCGGAAGAGCCGCGTCTTCAGGCGTGGCTGGACAAGCAATATCATGGCGAGATGGAGTGGATGGCGCGCCACGGTATGATGCGGGCGCGTCCGCATGAACTGCTACCCGGTACGCTGCGCGTCATCAGCGTTCGCATGAACTACCTGCCGGCCAAAGCGGCTTTTGCCAGTACGCTGAAAAATCCCCGGCTGGGCTATGTCAGCCGTTATGCACTTGGTCGTGATTACCACAAAGTATTGCGCAATCGACTGAAAAAGCTCGGAGAAATGATCCAGCAGCATTGCGGTGAGCTTAATTTCCGGCCGTTTGTTGACTCCGCCCCGCTGCTTGAGCGCCCGCTGGCGGCCAAAGCCGGACTGGGCTGGACCGGTAAACACTCTTTGATTCTCAATCGCGAGGCGGGTTCATGGTTTTTCCTCGGCGAGCTGCTGATCGATCTGCCGCTGCCGGTGGATACGCCTCAGCCGGAGCAGTGTGGACGCTGCGTCGCCTGTCTGACTATCTGCCCGACCAACGCCATCGTTGAACCCTATGTGGTCGATGCGCGGCGCTGCATCTCCTACCTCACTATCGAACTCGAAGGGGCCATTCCGGAAGAATTTCGTCCGCTGATGGGCAACCGGATTTATGGCTGTGACGATTGTCAGCTGATCTGTCCGTGGAATCGTTACGGGCAGCTCAGCGATGAAAGTGACTTTTCGCCGCGCGCCGCCCTGCATGCGCCCGAACTGATCGATCTGTTTCAATGGGATGAAGCAAAGTTTCTGCGTATTACGGAGGGATCGGCGATTCGCCGCATTGGTCATTTACGCTGGCTGCGCAATATCGCCGTGGCGCTGGGTAATGCGCCCTGGTCACCGGAGATTATTCCGGTGCTGGAGCAGCGGCTGGGTGAGAGTGATTTGCTGGATGAACATATCCGGTGGGCCATCGCCCGGCAGCAGGATAAGCGTCAGCAGGTGGTTATCGACGTGCAGCCCGCCCAGCAAAAGCGCCTGGTTCGTGCAGTCGAGAAGGGATTACCGCGTGATGCATGAGTGTACAGCCAGCCGGCAGAATCGCGTTTTCCACATGCTGTGAATAAAAATAAAAAGCCGTTGTCATTCAACTGCCATAAGGCTGATAACGCAGGTAAATAACAATCTGAAATATTTTCATATTGTTAATTATCAACTATTTACCGAAAAGTTGTGTTTATTTAATAATGAGTCTATCGCTTCGGTTAACAGATAAAGCTGTGGATAACTCTGTTCAAAAGCATTTTACAGATCGGGGAATAAGGCGTAGATGAGGGCATGCAGCGCTGTGGATAACCTTCTGGAAACTATCCGGGCCTGCAACAATTAATAACCTGATAATTACTTAATAGGGTCTGACGTAAAACTGGAGCGGGAAACGAGACTCGAACTCGCGACCCCGACCTTGGCAAGGTCGTGCTCTACCAACTGAGCTATTCCCGCATAGAAGGGCACTGCTAAAAAATCTGGAGCGGGAAACGAGACTCGAACTCGCGACCCCGACCTTGGCAAGGTCGTGCTCTACCAACTGAGCTATTCCCGCAAAGAGAGTACTGCTAATTAAATCTGGAGCGGGAAACGAGACTCGAACTCGCGACCCCGACCTTGGCAAGGTCGTGCTCTACCAACTGAGCTATTCCCGCGCCTTGTACCGTTAATAAATTCTTCACCGGTACGGGGTGCGCATTATACGAGAAATCGTTGCTGCTGCAAGCCTCTGAAAGCAAAATTTTGCGCTTTCAGCGCGATTGCCGATTAAAGCAGCAATCTGTCGATTTCCTGCGCACCCGTTGTCGATTAAAGCTGCAAGAAGTGCTCACGGTAGTAAGCCAGCTCCGCCACTGACTCGCGGATGTCATCCAGCGCCTGGTGCGAACCGCTCTTTTTAAAGCCGGGCAGGATATCGGGCTTCCAGCGGCGCGCCAGCTCTTTCAGCGTGCTGACGTCCAGATAGCGATAGTGGAAGTAGGCTTCCAGCTCAGGCATGTATTTGAACAGGAAACGCCGATCCTGACCAATGCTATTACCGCAAATCGGCGAGGTGTTGGCCGGTACCCACTGCTGCAGGAAGGCAATGGTCGCCTGCTCCGCCGCCCGATCGTCAATCTGGCTCGCCTTCACCCGCTCCACCAATCCGCTGTTGGTATGGGTGCGAACATTCCAGTCATCCATCAGCGCCAGTTGCGCATCGGACTGGTGCACCGCCATCACCGGGCCTTCCGCCAGGATGTTTAAACTGGCGTCCGTTACCAGGGTGGCAATCTCAATAATACGATCGCGCTCCGGATCCAGTCCGGTCATCTCAAGATCAATCCAGATCAGATTCTGTTCATTTCCAGTAGCCATGCTGTTTCCTGCGGTTGCTGTAGTCGTCATTCAGGATGAATAAGGTGTATCATAGACGTTTTGCCCAGCCGGGCGAAATCTGGCTAACGCTGTGAGGGTGAGTGAGCAAAAATAAACTGTCGAAGGGCCAACAACGTCGCGTAAGCGCTAACCACGATCGCCGTCTCAACCAACGCAGAGAGCGTCCGGATGCGGATGATAATCTGTTTGGTGAAACTGCAGATGGGGTCGTTGTCAGCCGTTTTGGCATGCACGCCGATGTCGAGGACAGCGCAGGCGTCGCCCACCGCTGCAATATTCGCCGCACGATCCGCTCGCTGGTAACCGGCGACCGCGTGATGTGGCGTCCGGCGCTGAGCGGCGGTAAAGGCATTGTCGAGGCGGTACATGAACGCACCAGCGTGTTAACCCGTCCCGATTTTTATGACGGCGTGAAACCGATCGCCGCCAATATCGATCAGATCATTATCGTGTCGGCGATCCTGCCGGAACTGTCGCTTAACATCATCGACCGCTATCTGGTCGCCAGCGAAACGCTGGATATCGAACCGCTGCTGGTGCTGAACAAAACCGATCTGCTGGATGATAAGGCGCGCGCTTTTGTTGATCAGCAGATGGATATTTATCGCGAGATTGGTTATCGGGTGGTGATGGTTTCCAGCCGGGCGAAAAACGGCCTTGATGAGCTGGAAGCGGCGTTAACTGACCGCGTCAGCATCTTCGCCGGCCAGTCTGGCGTCGGCAAATCCAGCCTGCTGAATGCTCTGCTCGGCCTCGATAAAGAGGAGCAGGTCGCCATTCTGACCAATGAAGTGTCGGATGGCTCCGGACTGGGCCAGCACACCACCACCGCCTCGCGCTTGTACCACTTCCCGCACGGCGGCGATGTGATCGATTCGCCAGGGGTACGTGAGTTCGGTTTATGGCACCTTGAACCGGAACAAATCACCCGTGGATTTGTCGAATTTCGGGCCTACCTCGGCGATTGCAAATTCCGTGACTGTAAGCATGGCAGCGATCCCGGCTGTGCGATCCGTGAAGCGGTAGAGCAAGGTAAAATCAACGTTTCCCGTTTTGATAACTACCACCGCATTCTGGAAAGCATGGCGCAGGTAAAAACGCGTAAAAATTTCCCTGACGGCGATAGTTAACCGGTATAACCGCGTCCTGACCTCAGAGTTTCATCCGCCGCGCGGCGCGACCTACAGCAAAGGGTCGCCGGGCCACAGTGCCACGCGCGGATCGGCCTGCGGCCGATGATTCGCCGCGCGCCATAAATCGGCTATAGTCGCCATCTGACCGGGGCGCTGCTACAATCCGCTCCCTTTTTTATCAACGTCATGAAAATAGCCAGGAGGCTAAGGTGTTTGATCGTTTGAAACTCGGCTTGAATCATATTCTCCCGAAGAAATGGCTGACTGAACTCGCCGGTTGGGGCGCCAGTCGCCGCGGTGGTTGGTTGACCAAACTGGTCATTGACATCTTTGTCTGGTTTTACAAAGTCGACATGGCGGAAGCGCGCAAGCCTGACACCGCCAGCTATCGCACCTTTAACGACTTCTTCGTCCGTCCGTTAAAAGACGATGCGCGTCCGGTAGATGCTGACGCCAACCTGATCGCCCTGCCCGCTGATGGCGCAATCAGCCAGCTCGGCCACATTGATGGCGACCAGATTTTCCAGGCGAAAGGTCATCACTACACGCTTGAAGCCCTGCTGGCCGGTAATGAGCAGATGGCCGCCCGCTTTGTCGACGGCGAGTTCGTGACCACCTATCTGGCACCGCGCGACTATCACCGGGTGCATATGCCGTGCAACGGCATCCTGCGTGAGATGATTTACGTACCTGGCGATCTCTACTCGGTTAATCCGCTGACCGCGCGCAATATTCCTAACCTGTTTGCCCGTAACGAGCGCGTTATCTGCTATTTCGAAACCGATATCGGACCGATGGTGCAGATTCTGGTCGGTGCCACCATTGTCGGCAGCATCGAGACGGTGTGGGCCGGTACCATTACGCCGCCGCGTGAAGGGGTAATTAAGCGCTGGCATTATCCGGCGGCCGATGATGAAGGGGCGGTGGTGCTGCTGAAAGGCCAGGAAATGGGCCGCTTTAAGCTGGGCTCAACCGTTATCAACCTGTTCGCACCTGGCCGGGTTAAACTGGCTGAAAGCCTCGAAGCTGAGAGCAAAACCCGTCTGGGTCAACCGCTGGCGATTGCCCTGCCGGTAGCAACAGACGTTTCCGACGTTATCGTCGACTAAGTTGAGTATCTCCTGTGCGTTCGATTCTCCTCCTGCTGCTGAGCCTGTGGCTCAGCAGCCCGGCCCTTGCGGCCAGCCTGCCTGACGCCAGCCAGCTTAAACAGCAACTGGAAGAGACTAAAGCTGCCAAAAGCTCACCGGCCCAGGCGGAACAAATCCAGTCGATTGAAGCAGCGTTAAACTTCCTCTCTGAACGTGATGACTCGCTGGAGCGCGCCGCGCAATACCAGCAGGTTATTGACGATTTTCCGCGTCTGGCACGCGAGTTACGCCAGCAGATCGCCACGATCGGCGACAGCGCGAAAACCGTGCGCAGCAACATGAGCAGCGCCGAACTGGATCAGGAGATTCTGCAGGTCAGCAGCCAGCTGCTGGAAGAGGGTCGCCAGGCGCAGCAGGAGCAGGATCGGGCGCGGGAGATCAGTGACTCACTGTCGCAGTTGCCGCAGCAGCAGACCGAAGCACGCCGCGCTATGACCGAGAGTGAGCGTCGTTTGCAGGGTGCCAGCAACAGCACTTCGCCGCAGGGCCAGCTACAACTGGCGGCGCGTCAGGCGGAAAATGCCGCCAATAAAGCGCGCGTCGATGAGCTGGAACTGGCGCAACTCTCCGCCAACAATCGTCAGGAACTGGCGCGGATGCGGGCCGAAGTGCACCAGCGTAAGGCTGCCCAGCTGGATAACTATCTGCAGGCACTGCGCAATCAGCTCAACGATCAACGTCAGCGTGAAGCCGAACTGGCGCTGGCGCGTACCGAACAGCTGGCCGAAAACAGTGGTGATTTGCCACCGGCAATCAGCGATCAATTCCGCATTAACCGCGATCTCTCCGTCGCCCTGAATCAGCAGGCGCAGCGGATGGATCTGGTGGCGTCGCAGCAGCGGCTGGCCACCAATCAAATTATTCAGGTGCGTCAGGCGCTCTCTACCCTGCGCGAGCAGTCCCAGTGGCTGGGTGCGTCCAATCTGCTGGGCGAAGCGTTGCGCGCCCAGGTGGCGCGCCTGCCGGAAATGCCAAAGTCTCAGCAGATTGATAATGAGATGGCCCAGTTACGGGTTCAGCGTCTCTCCTATGAAGATCTGCTGGAGCGCCAGGAGGCGCTTCGTAAGGGTCACCAGGCCGATGGCCAGCCCTATACCAGCGAGCAGAAGCGCATCCTTGATGCCCAGCTTCGTACCCAGCGCGAACTGCTTAACTCGCTGATCTCCGGTTGCGATACCTTGATCCTGGAGATCACCAAGCTGAAGGTCGGCAATACACAGCTGCAGGATGCGCTGACCGAAGTGAAAGATGCCACCCACCGTTATCTGTTCTGGACCGCCGACGTCAGCCCGATCGGCCTGAGTTACCCGCTCGATCTGGCTAAGGATCTGTCACGCCTGCTGTCGCTGGATACGCTGGGCCAGCTCGGCAAAGCGATGGCAATGATGTTTACCAGCCGCAGCACCGTGCTGCCGATCATTGGCGCCCTGCTGCTGGTCGGCTTTAGCATCAGCTCACGGCGTCACTTCAATGCCTTCCTTGAACGCTCCGCCAGCAAAGTCGGCAAAGTGACGCAGGATCGCTTCCGGCTGACCATCCGTACTGTTTTCTGGTCGATTCTGGTGGCGCTGCCGCTGCCGGTGTTGTGGGGGACGCTGGGTTATGGTTTGCAGAACGCCTGGCCCTACCCGATTGCGGTCGCCATTGGCGACGGGATTACCGCTACGCTGCCCCTGCTGTGGGCCTTTATGATCAGCGCCGCCTTTGCCCGCCCCAACGGTCTGTTTATCGTTCATTTCCGCTGGCCGCAGAATCGCGTGGCGCGCGCCATGCGCTATTACTCCCTGAGTATCGGGCTGATTGTGCCGCTGATCATGCTGTTAATCGCCTTCAGCAATCTGGAAGATCGCCAGTTCTCCTCGTCACTGGGACGTCTCTGCTTCATTCTGATCTGCGGCGCGATCAGCATCGTCACCGTCAGCCTGAAACGCGCCGGTATTCCGCTCTATCTGGATAAAGAGGGCAACGGCGACAACATGGTCAACCGCATGTTGTGGAACCTGATGATCGCCATGCCGCTGATGGCAGCCCTCGCCTCGGCGATCGGTTACCTGGCGACGGCACAGGCTTTGCTGGCAAGGCTGGAAACCTCGGTAGCCATCTGGTTCCTGCTGCTGGTGATCTATCACATCATCCGCCGCTGGATGTTGATTCAGCGTCGTCGTCTCGGCTTTGACCGCGCCCGTCAGCGTCGTGCTGACATGCTGGCTAACCGTGCGCGCAGCGAAGAAGAGAAAGAGCAAGGCGCACAAAATACCGACGCGATTGAAATCGAAGAGCCGGTAATCGATCTGGATGCCATCAGTGCCCAGTCACTGCGGCTGGTGCGCTCAATCCTGACGCTGATTGCGCTGGTGTCGGTGATCGTACTGTGGTCGGAGATTCACTCCGCGTTCGGCTTTCTGGAGAATATTCAGCTGTGGGATGTCAGCACCTCGGTGCAGGGCGTGGAGTCTATTCAGCCGATCACGCTGGGGTCGGTGCTGATCGCGATTCTGGTGTTTATTATCACTACTCAGCTGGTGCGTAATATGCCGGCGCTGCTGGAGCTGGCACTGCTGCAGCACCTTAACCTGACGCCCGGTACCGGCTACGCCATCACCACGCTGACCAAATATCTGCTGTTGCTGATTGGCGGGCTGATTGGCTTCTCGCTGATCGGCATTGAGTGGTCGAAGTTGCAATGGCTGGTGGCCGCGCTGGGTGTCGGACTGGGTTTTGGTTTGCAGGAAATTTTCGCCAACTTTATCTCGGGTCTGATCATCCTGTTTGAGAAACCGATTCGCATCGGCGATACCGTCACCATTCGCGAGCTGACCGGCAGCATTACCCGCATCAATACGCGCGCTACGACCATTACCGACTGGGACCGCAAAGAGATCATCGTGCCGAATAAGGCCTTTATCACCGAGCAGTTCGTTAACTGGTCGCTGTCAGATTCGGTGACGCGCGTGGTGCTGACCATTCCTGCGCCAGCGAAGGTGAGCAGTGAACAGGTGACCACCATCCTGAAACAGGCTGCTGAACGCTGCAGCTATGTACTGGATACGCCGCCGCCTGAGGCGTTTCTGGTCGATTTACAGCAGGGGATCCAGCTGTTTGAACTGCGCGTGCATGCAGCAGAGATGGGACATCGCATGCCGCTGCGTCACGAACTGCATCAGCTGATTCTGAGCGGATTTGAGCAGCACGGCATTGAGATGCCGTTCCCGCCATTCCAGATGCGGATGGAAACACTGGGCAAGAAGCTGCCGGCCAGCAATGGGGCACCGGCCGCACGCGCCTATAAATCGGGCGGCCTGTAAACGACAACGCCCGGCTTAGCCGGGCGTTGTTGGGTTTACGCGGTGATTACTGCTTCACGAACGTTTCGCCCTGCTCAATATCTTTCTTCAGCGTCTCCAGCATACCGTTCAGCGCCTGCTGCTCGAATGGGCTCAGGCTACCAATCGATTTGCGTTCGGCAATGCCATTTTTGCCCAACAGCAGCGGCTGTGAGAAGAAACGCGCATATTCGCCGTCCCCTTCAACATAAGCACACTCCACCACGTTGGCCTCGCCGTTAAGCGCCCGCACCAGCGATAAACCGAAGCGTGCCGCAGCCTGACCCATCGACAGCGTAGCAGAACCGCCACCGGCTTTGGCCTCTACCACTTCGGTCCCGGCATTCTGGATGCGTTTAGTGAGATCAGCCACTTCCTGCTCGCTGAAGCTGACGCCTGGCACCTGCGACAACAGCGGCAGGATGGTCACGCCGGAATGGCCGCCGATAACCGGTACCTCAATCTCACCCGGTTGCTTGCCTTTTAACGCCGCGACAAAAGTATTGGCGCGAATGATATCCAGCGTGGTAACACCGAACAGCCGATTTTTGTCGTAGACGCCGTGTTTTTTCAGGACTTCAGCCGCAATCGCCACCGTGGTATTGACCGGGTTGGTGATCACGCCGATTAACGCTTTTGGCGCGGTGGTCGCCACCTGATCAATCAGGTTGCGCACAATGCCAGCGTTAACGTTGAACAGGTCGGCGCGGTCCATACCGGGCTTACGTGCCACACCGGCGGAGATCAGTACCACATCGGCACCCTGCAATGCTGGCGTGGCGTCTTCTCCACTAAATCCCTTGATAGCCACCGCAGTAGGAATATGGCTGAGATCGACGGCAACGCCCGGCGTTACCGGCGCGATGTCATACAGTGAAAGTTCTGAACCTGCGGGAAGCTGGGTTTTGAGTAGAAGTGCGAGCGCCTGGCCTATGCCGCCAGCGGCACCGAGTACGGCAACTTTCATTCTTAACTCCTTATTAAGGTGGGGCAGAGAAGAGCCGGAATTCCATCTGTGTCAGACCTTAATCAACAGCTCAGGTGATGACGCGTATCCGTTGTTAATTCTACGTATTTTCACACGTGATCTCCGGATTCAAAAGTTACATATCATCTTAATACCTGAATGACCGACAACTTTGCCGTCGGCAGACAGAGAACGGCTACGTGCGTTTTCTGTTACTACACCACCAATAATATAACAACTTTGCAACCTTCGCCTTTCGGTGCTGTGACAGGGGTTTTGGTCTGAGACGATTTCTTTGCTATTATCGCCGCCCGCTAGCCGCCCGAACCCTGCTCATCAATCAACCGATTGCATAAAAATGCATTTAAATGCATAATCACCACTCTGCCGCGGGCGGATGTGCGGTTATTCCCTCTATTTATTGGTAACCTATGCGAAACCCATCGAAACAAGACGATCTGATCAAGGCTTTCAAAGCCTTATTAAAAGAAGAAAAATTCAGTTCCCAGGGCGAAATCGTTCAGGCGCTCCAGGATGAAGGCTTCGAGAACATTAACCAGTCAAAGGTTTCTCGTATGCTGACCAAGTTTGGCGCGGTACGCACCCGCAATGCCAAGATGGAGATGGTTTACTGCTTGCCCGCCGAGCTTGGCGTGCCTACCACCACCAGCCCGTTAAAAAACCTGGTTCTCGACATCGATTACAATGATGCGCTAGTGGTGATTCATACCAGCCCAGGCGCTGCGCAGCTGATTGCGCGCCTGCTCGACTCACTGGGTAAATCGGAAGGCATCCTCGGCACCATCGCTGGCGATGACACCATCTTTATCACCCGCGCGCGCGACTTTACGGTTAAGCAGCTGCACGGGGCGATTCTTAACCTGTTTGAACAGGAACTCTGATAACAGAGCGGTTGATCGGGCCTCACGCGACCGTTCAACCGCCCTTTCTGCTCGCCCTGCCACTTACCCTGCCCTATTCTCCAGTAGATCAAACAGTTAATCCGAACTCTGTCCTGCTTTCGCCAATGCGAATATTGGTCATACCTTTTGGTCTGCTTAACCTTTTGCGGTATTTTACACTGCTTTACATCACCACTCTGGCGACATTACCCAGATCTAAATCAAAGACCAGTCTGATCGACCACGTATTTTCGCACAAAAAGATAAAGTGATTTATCTGCCTGTTTTTGCAATAAAAAACAGCGAAAAGGTCATTTTTCCGCCGTTTTTTATAACGTTGAGTTATTAAAAGTAGCCATAAGGATAAAGAATCACAAAAAAACATTATTAGCGGGGTATTAATTTCTTCCGTTATTAGTTCTATACTTCTTTTCGTGATGCAAATCACACCAACTAAAAAGATAAAAATTGACGACGAGGAAAAATACATGAACGTAAAAACTACTATCGCAACCCTGAGCATTCTCTCTGCCCTCTCTTTTGGTGCTGTAGCAGCAGAATCTGTCACCGCTGCGCAGGCGCAGGATCTGCAACCGGCGGGTACCATTAGCGTCAGCGGCGTAGCGGGCTCACCGATGGAAATTAATCAGCAGCTGAGCGAAAAAGCCGATCAGCAGGGTGCAAAAGCCTACCGCGTGATTGAGGCTTACAACAACGGTAACTATCACGCTACCGCCCGTCTGTACAACTAAGCCCAGCGCAACCCAATATCGCCAGCAGCCCACTTTTTGACGCGCGGTTATGCGCCTCGGTGGGATGAGGCAACACAGTTTCAGGAGAGTTGATCATGAAAACTACATTTGCTATTGCCGTACTCAGTCTGGCCTCCGTGTTCTCAGTCGGTGCCAGCGCAGCCAGCCTGGTCTCAAACCAGCAGGCACAGAGCCAGAATCTGCAACCGATGAACCAGACCATCAGCGTCAGCGGTCGGGACGGCGATCAGACCAATATCCGTCAGGTCCTGTCTGAGAAAGCCGATGCTCAGGGTGCCAGCCACTATCGCATCATCGAAAACAACCAGGACGACACCTATCACGTCACCGCTGAGCTGTATAAATAATTAACCGTTATGACGCCGTGAAAGGCGCATGAGAGACAAGAGTCGACGACCCGCTTCTTCTTTTCACCGCAGGTTGTTGAACGTATTGAGGAGACGAAAAATGAAAATCAAAACAACCATCGCTACAGTCAGCCTGCTTTCCGTTATGGCGTTCGGCGCATCTGCCGCGCAGCTGGTAACCGGCGAGCAAGCGCAGAATCTGCAGCCTGCGGGCACCGTAACCATCAGCGGTACAGCGGGTGCCCCCATGGATTATCGCGCTGAGCTGTCTCAGAAAGCCGATGAACAGGGTGCCAGCGCTTATAAAGTGATTGAAGCGCGCACCGGTGATAACTATCACTTCACCGCTCAGCTGTATAAGTAATTCCTCGTCAGATTTATGACGAACCCTTTGGCCCCGCTCGCCGGGGCCCTTTTTCATCTGACGTTAAAATGCAGCTGGCCTTCCAGCTCCTCTTCCGCTTCATCAAATAGCAGAATCAGCGCGCCATAACGTCGTCGCTGCCCTTTCCCCAGGTTCACAAACTCAATTTCCAGCGGCATCGGCAATGATTCGCCAGTGACCACATCCCATAATCCATCCAGGTCGCAGATCCGCCGCTCCTCCAGCGCAAAGCGCTCGCTGAACTGGCGAAAGAAGTGGGCCTGATCGACGATCTCATTGAAATCAAAACGCTCGGTTTTCATGCTGACGGCTCCCATCCTCCGTCTGCGGGCGACCCGCGCCGCCCGTTCATATCCGCTAGCCCAAACCGCCCAGGTGCAGCGCTTTGACCTCCAGATACTCTTCCATGCCCAGCACTGAACCTTCGCGGCCCAGGCCAGACTCTTTCACGCCACCAAACGGCGCCAGTTCGGTCGATACGGCACATTCATTAATGCCGATCATGCCGCTTTCCAGCGCGGCAGAGACGCGGAATACCCGCTGCAAATTCTGGGTGTAGAAGTAGGCCGCCAGACCGAATGGCGTGTCGTTGGCACGGCGGATCACCTCATCTTCTTCATCAAAACGGAAGCAGGCGGCGACCGGGCCAAAGGTCTCTTCCTGCGCCAGCTGCATCTCTTCGTGCGCCTCGGTAATTACCGTTGGTTGCCAGAAGTTGCCGCCCAGCGCGTGGCGTTCACCGCCTGCCAGCAGTTTACCGCCTTTGGCGACCGCGTCCTGCACGTGCTGCTCCACTTTTTCCAGCGCAGAGGCTTCAATCAGCGGCCCGACGATCACCCCTTCGTCCATGCCGTTGCCGACTTTCAGCTTGTTCACTTCCTCTGCCAGCTGGCGAGTAAAACGGTCATAGATGGCGTTATGAATGTAGAAGCGGTTAACGCTGACGCAGACCTGGCCAGCATTTCGGAATTTGTTAGCGATGGCGCCCTGCACCGCCGCATCAATGTCCGCATCCTCGAACACGATATAAGGCGCGTTGCCTCCCAGCTCCATTGAAACCTTTTTCATGGTTTCTGCGGCATTGCGCATCAGCAGCTTGCCGACCGCTGTCGAACCAGTGAACGAGATTTTACGCACGGCTTTACTGGCCATGATGGCGTCGCTGATGGCATGCGTATCACCTGCCACCGCGTTGAGCACACCATCCGGCACGCCCGCCTGTTTCGCCAGCGCCAGCAGTGCGAAGGCCGAGAGCGGCGTATTATTCGCCGGTTTGATGATGCCGGTACAACCCGCTGCCAGCGCCGGACCCAGCTTGCGGGTCAGCATCGCCATCGGGAAATTCCACGGCGTGATAGCGGCGACGACGCCAATCGGTTCACGCGTTGCCAGGATACGGGAACCCGGTTTGGCTGGTGGGATAATTTCCCCGTTGGCGCGTTTTGCCTGTTCAGCAAACCACTGGATAAAGCTGGCGGCATACTCGACTTCGCCTTCCGCCTCTTTCAGCGGCTTGCCCTGCTCGGCAGTCATCAGCTGGCCCAGCCAGCGTTTGTTCTCAATCATCAGCTGATACCAGCGATAAAGGATCTCAGCGCGCGCTTTGGCCGTCCGGGCACGCCAGCCGGGGAATGCCCGTTCGGCGGCAGCAATCGCCTGTTCGGTTTCTGCTTTGCCCGCTTTAGCGACCTGCGCGATCACCTCGCCGGTGGCGGGATTGGTGACGTCAAAAGTGGTGGAGGTGCGATGCCATTGACCATCGGCTAAATAGCCAGTCTGGAATAGTTCGCTTGATTGCAGTGATGTCATTGATTCGCTCCTGTCATTTTATCCTTCCGTCCGAAGAGTATAGTTGGCAAAAGCGACAGGTTTTGTGACGGGATGGCATTGAGCAGGCCGCTGCGGCGGGCAGCGGCCGGTTTCAGATTTGGATGAGGGTGTTCTGATACTTGTTCAGCATGGTCGCCAGCCGTTTTACCGGTTCGGTGACGCTAATCGGCGCGTCGTAATGCACCAGTTTTTCCTGATATACCTCCAGCTCCTGCAGCAGACGCTCGAAATAGTGGCGGCGCTTGTCGTCACTGCTGGCGGAGATCACCCGATCGGCGGTGTAGCGCAGTTGCCGGTGGTAGGCTGACAAATCATCATTCACCGGTATTTCCGCATTGCGTAACCGCTGATGTCCAATAATCAGCGTCAGCGCGATACGGTATTTGTCGATATCGCCGGGGAACAGATTCAGCAGCAGAAACAGTTGCTGATAGAGCGCCGGCAGATGGTTTTCACGGCGGCGCGCCTGATTGGTGGTCATCGCCGACACCGCAGCATACATAAAGCGGTTAAGCAGTTTGCGGCCGGTACGCGCTTTAGATTTATCGCGGATCAGCAGGATCACCATCATTGCCACGAAGCAGCCAATCACCTGGCCGAGCACATTATCGAGGAAGACGTTAAATTCGAACTTCATCGGATTATCCAGCACCAGCACGTTGATGGTACCGATTAACGCACCCAGGGTGCCAAGCTGCCGTCGCTGAATGAAGATCCCGCCAACAAAGCCCAGCAGGCCGATAGCGATACAGAGCAGCAGCGCGCTCTGCTGAGTATTGGGCAGTACATAGATGAAGTAGAGTGCACCGAGCGGCACCGCCACCGTCATGCCGTAGAGGAAATCTTTCGCCATCATCAGCGGATTCGGCATGCGCATCGCCAGCGCGGTAATCACTGCCAGCATCACCATGCAGCCGCTGCCGGAAGTCCAGCCGGTGTATAACCAGAACAGCGATCCCAGCGCGGTAGCCACAAAGGTGCGGATGCCGTTGATCATCGCATGATGGGTCTCAGCCGATCGCGCCTGAATCAGCACCTCACGCTGCAGGATTTCCTCCTCCAGCGGGGTGATACGGCTGTTACTTTTAATGCCGTTACGCAGCAACAGATATTCTGTCGCCGCACCGACCCAGCTCACCAGCGTAACCGGCGTGGTTTTGCCGCTGGCGCCAATCACCCGCCGCATCACTTTCATCCGCTTATGAACCTCGTCAGCCGTTGTGGCCTCTTTTTCAATCAGCAAACGGTACTGCGGTGGAATGTAGTCAGGTCGTGAGTTCTGGATCAGAAAGGTTTCTGCCGCCTGAGTAATCAGGGTCAGAGAGAGGGTGTTGAGCATCTGCAAACGACGGTTGCTGTTCTGCCAGCGCGAAGATTCCATCATCAGCTGGCTGCGCATGCTGTTTAACGCCGTGGTACGCCGTACCAGCGCGCTCCAGGCTTTATCGACTTCCTCTTTATCGCCGTGCGCCACGCACAGTTGCAGCAGCTGATAATGCGCCACCAGCAGGGAATCCACTTCAGCGTCGATCACTTTTTTAATCGAGCGCGGCGAGAAGATCATATCCGCCAGAATGGCGCACAGAATCCCGAGCACGATCTCACTGCAACGCTCTACCGCGTACTGCGGTGCCAGCGTCAGGCCACCGCTGGCGTCTGCGGTGACCACGATAATCAGCGCGGTGTAGCCCGCCAGCCCCAGCGCGTAGGAGTTTTCAACTTTGATCAGCGAAGAGAGCCAGACGCAAAGCCCGGCCCAGATGCAGCAGAGCAGCAGCATCACCACCGGCGCGCGCACCGTGGCAATCATGATGGTCAGCGCGGCGATACAGCCGATGAAGGTCCCGATAATACGCAGAATGCCGCGATAACGCAGTGCGCCTGAATAGGGATCACCACCGGCTGCGAAGGCGGTACCGCCGGCCACAATGCCCGCGGTCATCACCGCCCAGCGGGGCGTTTCAAGATTAAGGTGAAAGCCAATCATCAGCGCTGCAACCAGCGCGAAGGTCAGCTTCACCGGGAAACGCAAAAACTCGATCATATCGCCCTCTTAACCAAACTCACGCAGGCGATTGAACAGTCGGGTCATTGGCGAAACCTGCTCCGGCTGGCGATCGGCCTGACCGGTGATGACCACCGTTGCCGTCGTGCCTGCCGGGAAGCGGTTGCCTGGCTGTTGATCAAGACGAATACGTACCGGCACACGCTGCGCCAGACGGACCCACTCCAGATTAGAATCGATGGTTGCCATGCCTTTGCTGTCGACCGAGCTGCTGCTGTTGGTGACGCCGGCAGCCACGCTGTCTACCGTACCGCGCAGCACTACATTACTGCCAAGCGGCGTCACTTCAGCGCGGAAGCCGCGTTCAACGCCGTGCAGTTTGGTCTCTTCCAGGTAGGCCAGCACGTAGAAGGAGTGCTGCTGAACCAGCGCCACCGCCACCGAGCCGCGGGTGATGAACTCCCCTTCGTAGACATTCAGGTTCGTCACCCAGCCATCGGACGGCGCTTTCACGGTGGTGCGTTCCAGATCGATCTTCGCCAGATCGCGGGTCGCCACCGATTTCGCCAGCTGATGTTCGCTGGTTTGCAGATCGTTGTTAGCCTGGTCGATCGCTTCGCGTGACATGGCCGAGGTGCCCAGCTGGTTACGACGTCCCGCTTCACGGCGTTTCTCGCTGACCAGCGCCTGGTAATACTCGACATCAGCCTGTGCCTGATCCAGCGCTTTCTGATAGCGCGGCCGATCGACCACAAACAGGGTATCGCCCTTCTTCACCAGCTGGTTGTCGTGAACCGGGACGTCGGTAATCAGACCGGTGACATCGGGTGAGATGGCGACGACATCGGCAGCGAATTTTGCGTCACGGGTCCAGGGCGATTCGGTATAAAACACCCAGGCACGGAAAATAATCACCACAGCAATGCTGACCAGCAGGATCGTAATCGCGTAACGCGCGATTTTTCTTATGAGTGCTTTCACTTAAACCTCAGACAAATAAACGGGATACAAGGTAAAACACACAGCAGTAAAGTGCTGTATTAAAAAGTGCCGGATGCCAGACAAGATCATAAATACCGCTCGGCGTCAGCACGCGTTTCACTAACCAGAACAGCATTAGCGAGATAATTAATTCGATGAAAACGGGCGGAAAAGAGAGCCCAAACATGACAAATACCGGAAGCACACTCATCAGAAATCCTTAGTTCGACCTTGCCGGAAGACTCTTTTGCCTCGTCAGATGCCGCAGGAAAACCCACTGGCTGCTCTATCCGAACCCCAGCTGGCTTAATAATAGCGTATCATCGAAGGGCATCAGGCAATGAAGAATCACCGGGAGATACCCCGGCGCGCTTATAGTAACGCGCCTGACTATAAGTTTTCTACAGAATGTGATCTAAATCACTTTTAAGCCAGAGTAAATAATGGAACGACTGAAGGGCATGTCCATTTTCGCCAAAGTGGTTGAACTGGGTTCATTTACCGCTGCCGCGCGCCAGCTTCATCTGAGCGTCTCTTCTATCAGCCAGATAGTGGCAAAACTGGAAGATGAGCTGCAGGTTAAACTGCTTAATCGCAGTACCCGCAGCATCGGCCTGACCGAAGCGGGTAAAATTTATTATCAGGGCTGTCGTCGCATGCTGGCCGAAGCCACTCAGGTGCACGAGCAGCTTTATGCCTTTAACAACACGCCGATTGGCGTGCTGCGTATTGGCAGCTCCTCGACCATGGCGCAGAACGTGCTGGCCGGCATGACCAGCGATATGCTGCGTGAGTATCCGGGACTGAGCGTTAATCTGGTCACCGGCATTCCGGCCCCGGACCTGATCGCCGATGGTCTGGACCTGGTGATTCGGGTCGGAGCGTTAAAAGATTCCAGCCTGTTTTCGCGACGCCTTGGAGCAATGCCGATGGTGGTGTGCGCAGCTAAGAGTTATCTGGCGCAGCACGGCACGCCGGAAAAACCGGGGGATATCGATAATTTTGCCTGGCTGGAATACAGCGTACGTCCCGATAATAACTTTGAGCTGATTGCGCCTGAAGGTCTGGTGACGCGACTGGCGCCGCAGGGACGGTTTGTCACCAATGATTCCCTGACCCTGATTCGCTGGCTGAAGGCGGGTAACGGCATCGCTTATGTGCCGATGATGTGGGTTATTGATGAGATCAGCGCCGGTGAGATCGATATTCTGTTTCCGCAGTATCAATCCGAGCCCCGTCCGGTCTATGCGCTCTATACCGAAAAGGATAAGTTGCCGCTTAAGGTGCAGGTCTGTATCGACTATCTGACCGGCTATTTCCAGCAGGTGGCGGAACAGTATCAACAGCAGCGTAAAAGCTAACAACCCGCCTGCCGGCGGGTTGTTAGCAGACTATCAGGCGGTGCCGCCAATCGTCAGTTTATCCAGCTTCAGAGTGGGCTGACCGACGCCAACCGGCACGCTCTGGCCTTCCTTGCCGCAAACGCCAACGCCTTTATCCAGCGCCAGATCATTACCCACCATTGAGATTTGCTGCATCGCTTCAATGCCGGAACCAATCAGCGTCGCCCCTTTCACCGGTTTGGTGATTTTGCCCTTTTCAATCAGATACGCTTCTGAGGTTGAGAAGACAAACTTGCCTGAGGTGATGTCCACCTGGCCGCCACCAAAGTTGGGCGCATACAGACCATATTCAACGCTTTCGATGATCTCCTGCGGCGTCGACTTACCGGCCAGCATGTAGGTGTTGGTCATGCGCGGCATCGGCAGGTGGGCGTAAGATTCACGACGACCGTTACCGGTAGGACTGACGCCCATCAGACGCGCATTGAGTTTATCCTGCATGTAGCCTTTGAGTACGCCGTTCTCAATCAGCATATTGTACTGACCCGGAACGCCTTCATCATCGACCGCCAGTGAACCGCGCAGTCCTTCAATGGTACCGTCATCAACCACGGTACAGAGTTCTGACGCCACCAGCTGGCCCATCTTGCCGCTGAATACCGAGGTGCCACGACGGTTGAAGTCGCCTTCCAGTCCGTGTCCGACGGCTTCATGCAGCAGGACACCCGGCCAGCCTGCGCCCAGCACCACCGGCAAGGTACCGGCAGGTGCCGCCACAGCAGAGAGGTTAACCAGCGCCATCCGCACCGCTTCACGCGCCCAGGCATCAGCCCGCACATCGCCATTTTCATCGGCGAGGAAAAATTCATAACCGGTACGTGCACCGCCGCCGCTTGAGCCGCGTTCACGTTTACCCTGATCTTCAACCTGCACACTGATCGAGAGACGCACCAGCGGACGAACATCGGCTGCCAGCGTGCCATCCGTCGCGGCGACCAGCACCTGCTCGTACACACCGCTCAGGCTGGCGTTGACCTCCTGCACCCGCGGGTCGGCAGCGCGGGCCACCTGATCGACACGGTGCAGCAGGGCAATTTTATCTTCACGCGTCAGACTGCTGAGCGGATCAACGGTGGAATAGAGCGAGCGGTTCATCACCGCGGAAAGGGTATGCGCCTTACCGTTGCCCTGTTCGCGAACAATGCTGCGCGCCGCTTCCGATGACAGACGCAGCGCATTCAGCGTGATCTGATCGGCGTAGGCAAAGCCGGTTTTCTCACCGCTGACGGCGCGCACGCCGACGCCCTGGTCAATATGGTAAGAGCCATCTTTAATAATTTTGTCTTCCAGCACCCAGGATTCGTGGAAACTGGACTGAAAATAGAGATCGGCATAATCCAGACGACGTTCTGAAAGCTGCCCTAACAGGGAAAAAAGGTCCTGCTGATTAATGCCGTTAGCAGTTAGTAACTGCTCACTTACCAGGTTCAGAGTCATCGTTTCTCACTCATTATGTGCTCGGATAATCATAGCCTGCGGTAATTCCGGTACCGCGTCAAATTCACTTGTTGTCAGTTTCACGCGGTTTACGCAGTACTTCATTGATTTCCGGTTTATCCAGCGGGCCACTGATGTGATAACGCAGCAGCGATATCCGGTTCCATACCGGTCCCAGAACTTTACTGGCGGCGAACACCGCCGCGCCAATCACCGGATTAACCACGAACGCCGCCGCGACACCGACCGAGGCAGAAATTTCCGGGGTGATGACGGCTTCCATATCGATCCGACGCTTAACCAGGTCCATATTGCCCTGCATGGCGATGTCCGCTTCCAGTCCATCGACCTGCAGGTTATCGGTGCGCATCACGCCATTTTCGATCCAGGCGGTACCGTTAATCGAATCAAAATAGAAGCCATCGTTAAAGGTGTCACTGAAATCGAAGCGCAGTTTGCGCAGCAGCGCGTCGAAGCTGAACAGACGCAGGATTTGTCCGGCGGTACCGGTGTTCACATCCGCAATCTGGCCTTTGCCAAAGTGGGTTTTCAGGGTGCCGCTCAGGGTTTCGGCTGACGGCTGCCACGGTGCCGCACGCCAGTGCAAATCGTAATCGATATTGAACGGCGCATCGCGCAGCGGGGTATTCACGCCAAACCAGTTAGTGGCGTTATTGATATTAGGCCCTTTCAGCGTGCCTTTCAGTGAGGTGCGCGGGTCATCGTGACGGTTAACCCATTCACCCTTAATTTTCAGCTGCGAGCTGCCGGTATCTACCGTGCCGTTAGTCAGTGCTAACGTATCGCCTTTCGGTTGCAGCGTCGCCGCGATCCGTCCATATTTCTGTCCCAGCACCCAGCACTCCGCGCAGCGCAACTGCAAGGCTGGCCAGCCGCTGAAATTAATCTGGCTGGCTTGCTGAGAGCTGGCGTTGCCGCCCTGCTGTGCCTCATGGTCCCATTGCGGATTGTAATAGAGGTAATCCAGCCCGATCTGCCACGGCGCCTTCGCGGCTATTTCCAGCTTACCGCGTATTTCCTCGGCGTTAATGCTGACCTGCGCATTGCCACCGGCCGTTTCTGCCAGCGTCGCGTCTACCGCATGCCACTGCTGCCCCGCCAGCGTTACCGCCGGGCTGCGCAGTGTGAGGTTGCCCGGCAGCGTCACGCCGCCCAGCTGACGTTCTCCGCCGCTGCCGCCAGCGCTACCACTTCCGCCAGCCATCATCGCTACCCAGGCTTCGCCATCCAGCGGTGGCAGATTAAGCACCATACCGGCATGATCGGGAAGCGCCGGCGTTTTCGCTGCGTCATTCAGCCAGATGCCGCGATCAACGCGTAAGGTCGGCTCCAGCAGCCAGCGGCTGTTAAACCGATGGCGTGCAGCCACGCTGCCACTGAGATCGAAACGCTGCAGGTCGCCGCTGGCTTTGATAGCAATCGGCATCGCCTCACCGGCCTTTTTATCCAGCGGTGAAGGTAAGCGACTGCTCACTTCTTTGCCATCGCCGTTCAGCTCTACTTCGTACCGCGCGCCGCCGCGATGCGGCAGCGTGATATCCACGTCGCCCTGCCACGGCAGATGTCCAGCGAGCTGGCGGCTTACGGTGGCAGGAATCTGGCTGATTTTAGCCGGTTGCCAGTCCCCCAGCAGTTTCACCTTAACGCCAAAATCATCCGGGTTCTCTTTGGTGCTGAAACTGACGCCCAGCGGCTGACCGAACCACCGCGCCTGCATCTCTTCACTCTCCAGATTACCGTTGTTGTAACGGAAACGACCGGTAAGGTTGGTCAGCGTGGTTTTTAGCGGCTTGATAAACAGCGCGTTATTGTTCATGACCACGTTACCGCTGGCGTGGACCTGCTGACCATCAAGCGGGATATCGAGATTCAGGTGGCCCCGGGTGGTGCCTTTAATTTCCAGCTGCTCCAGTGCTGCGCCGAGTGACGCTTTCAGCGGCGTCTGCTGGAAGTAATCGGCGATTTGTTTCCCTTCTCCGCTGATGTCGCCATCAATAATCAGCTTCTCTTTCAGGTAGTCCGGGATAACGGCGCTAACCTTACGCGCCTCAACGTCGCCAAGGCGAGCGGTCGGGGCGTTCATCCATAAGCCGTCGTTCAGGAAGTTAAGATCGATATCCAGATTGCTGAGCGCCGGCCATTTGGGCTGGAAGGCATAGGTCGCCTGGCGCAGCGGAACCCAGACCTGGAACATACCGTCGTTGTGCTTGAACGGGAATAGCGCCGGGTTACCGGCAAACAGCAGCGTGGCGTTATCCACTTTACCGCCCTTCACCGCTCCGCTCAGATAATGCGTCAGCCCGTTGCCCATCAATGGCACCGGGAAATAGCGCCAGGCATCGCCCGCATCGGTTATCCGGATACCGGCAAGAATGTCCAGCCGCGGCTCGCCTCCGCTGTTTTGCTGATAGCTGAAGTCACCCCGCGCCCACAGCGAGCGCGCCTGCAGATCGAGGTTTTCGCCCGTCAACGTCAGGCCATGTTCATCGCGCTGCCAGCGCACGGCACCGGTAACCTGTTTAATCTCGAGCGGAGCCTGGAAAACATCGCCATAAGGCACGGTCGCCGCGCCCATATCAACGCTGACCTGGCCATGATTCAGGCTGCCACGCGCTTCGCCGCTTAAGTGACTGATGCCAGGCAGGAGCTTCCAGTGCTGCCAGCTGAAGTCGCGCCATTTCACCTGCAGACGGGTCTGGTCAGGCTGCTGTAACGGAATATCCAGGGCGAGGCCATCAATGGAGCCCTGCGGCCGCAGCGTACGCCAGTTCTCAAACAGCGCTGGCGACAGCGGCGCAAACAGCGGCACGATCGGTGCAATATGATCCAGCGCCAGTTGGGTGGCGCGTACCCGCACTTCAGGCTGACCATTGGCACCCAGCATCTGCTTATCTTCCGGTCGCCATAACAGCGAGAAGTGACCGGCCGGCCACGGATTGCCATCGGTGCTCAGGCGGGTTTGTGGCACATTCACCACCCAGCCGTTCTGGAAGCGCGACAGGTGCGCCGTCAGGCCGTCCACCTGCAGCGTATGCTGGCCCGTTTCGCCCTGCCAGCTGGCACCGCCGCGGCTCAGCAGCAGGTCACCGGCATAAATATCGCCGTCGCGCAGGTTAACCCAGGCAGCCAGGCTAAAACGGGCGCTGTCCAGCCGGGTATTATCCCGCATCCAGCGGCCCAGCCACGGACGCATATCCACGTCATCGGCCTGCATCCAGATGCGGCCATCATTCAGCAGGCCGTTGCTGTCATTAAGATCGAGCCGTACCTGAACCACGCCGTGCTGGCCGGTAAAGCTCGACAGGCTGACTTCACCTTCTGCCCGATGGCGGGTTTTCTCATTCAGCCAGGTGAGTCGCGGAATAGCCAGCTCGGCATGCTGCCCGGAAGGGGTACGAAAACGAATGGTGCTGTCACGCAGGTCGAAGTGGTCAAACTGGCGCAGGAACAGTTCATTGATTTGCGCCGGCCGGAAGCTGTTCTTCTCTTTGTCGCTGTCCAGCAGCGGGCGGTTGCTGTCGAGATGCAGCTGCCAGAAAGTGAGGTCGCGGAATTGCCAGCGCCAGTGCAGCAGGGATTGCCAGACGTCGAGCGCCAGATTGATGCGGGCGATGGTCAGCTTGCCGTTTTCCTGCAGATCGACGCTGAGATCCCGGACCTGCAGAGTGGGGCCAAAATTCTCCCACTTTCCCTGCAGCTGACTGGCGTGAACCGGCACGCCGGTGCGATCCGAGACGAATTGCAGAAGGTTATTGCGATAGCTGTCGAGATGCGGCATCACCAGACGCAGCCCGCTGACCAGCAGCGCGACAATCACGATGATCGCGGCGACCAGCAGTAACAAGATCCTCGGCAACTGCCTCACTCACATCTCTCCTTGCCTTCCGTAAACGACGGATAGTTAGTTCTGTTACCCGGCCGTCTTCAGACAACTGCGCCGGAAAGACGCATGTTATCCCAGACAAGGGCGATTTTTTAGCCCGACGATTTGAGCAAAGCCGGTCGGGCTGACGGGTCTGATATTACATCATCACCACGTCAAACTGCTCCTGGGTATAGAGCGCTTCAACGTGGACTTTGACCTGTTTGCCGACAAAGATTTCGACCTCTGCCAGCGCATGAGACTCATCGGTTTTCAGCGCTTCGCCGACGGTCGGCGAGACGTAGACCAGGAAGCGGTCAGCATCATAGGCATGATGTACCCGCACAATCTCACGCATGATTTCATAACAGACCGTTTCAACCGTCTTCAGCGTGCCGCGTCCTTTACACACCGGACAATCCTCACACAGCACGTGCTCAATACTTTCACGCGTCCGTTTGCGCGTCATCTCCACCAGGCCCAGCGCCGAGAAACCACTGATGCCGGTCTTCACCCGATCTTTGCTGAGGGCGGTCTCCAGCGAGTGCAGCACCCGACGGCGATGCTCTTCGTTACTCATGTCGATGAAGTCGATAATGATGATGCCGCCAAGATTACGCAGTCGCAGCTGACGCGCTATCGCCTGAGTGGCTTCAACATTGGTATTAAAAATTGTCTCATCAAGATTGCGATGGCCGACAAAGGCACCGGTGTTGATGTCGATGGTGGTCATCGCTTCGGTTTGATCGATGATCAGGTATCCGCCAGACTTTAGTTCAACTTTGCGATCCAGCGAGCGCTGAATCTCATTTTCTACATCAAACAGATCGAATATCGGCTGTTTGCCATTGTAGAGCTCCAGCTTACCGGCCATTTCCGGAATATATTCACTGGTAAACTCCACCAGCATATCGCAGGTCAGACGCGAATCGACCCGGATGCGGTCCAGCGCTGCGCCGGCGAAATCGCGCAAAATACGCTGGGCTAAGGCCAGCTCACCGTAGAGCAGACAGCGGGTCTGGTTGCGCTTTTTGCGCTCGCTGACTTTGGTCCACAGACGCTTGAGAAACGCTGCATCCTGCGCCAGCTCCTCTTCGCCGATGCCTTCTGCGGCGGTGCGGATA
The DNA here is from genome assembly GCF_053474785.1 of Pantoea sp. PGP6. Taxonomy (NCBI): domain Bacteria; kingdom Pseudomonadati; phylum Pseudomonadota; class Gammaproteobacteria; order Enterobacterales; family Erwiniaceae; genus Pantoea; species Pantoea sp. PGP6. Next base: position 504,331 of record NZ_JBQBMA010000001.1, on the reverse strand, counting down.
ATAAAACCGCCCAGATGATCGCAATAGTCGGCGACCACCGCCTTAAGACGTTCGCGCTCTTTTTCACTGTCGATACGCTGAGAGACGCCCACGTGCGACGCGCCTGGCATAAACACCAGATAGCGCGACGGCAGTGTAATATCAGTGGTCAGGCGTGCACCTTTAGTGCCCAGCGGATCTTTCACCACCTGCACCACCAGATCCTGCCCCTGACGCACCAGCTCAGCGATATCGCGTACGATGAAGTTTTTCTTTTCATCACCCGCCACACATTCGGTGTGCGGCATGATGTCTGAGGCGTGCAAAAACGCGGCTTTATCCAGACCAATATCGACGAACGCGGCCTGCATGCCCGGCAGCACCCGGCTCACCCGGCCTTTATAGATATTACCGACGATACCGCGTCGGGCTTCGCGCTCAATGTGGATTTCCTGCAGTATGCCACCATCAATATAGGCAACACGCGTTTCAGAAGGCGTGACGTTAACCAGTAATTCAGCCGTCATGTTGACCCCTTACGGCACGCAGTGACTGAAAATGGCTGAGCAACTCTTCGGTCTCAACCAAAGGCAGTCCAACCACCGCGTGGTAGCTCCCATTAATTTTGCGGACAAAGTTCCCGCCCCTGCCCTGAATGCCGTATGCGCCGGCTTTATCCATCGGCTCACCGGTTGCAATATAGTCGGTGATATCGGAGGCGGTTAAGGTGCGAAATGTCACATCGGTGGTAACCACGCAATCCAGCGCCTGATGACGATCGGCCAGTGCCACTGCGGTCATCACCTGATGAGTCTGCCCGGAGAGCTTATGCAGCATTTCGGCCGCATGGGCCGCATCGTGCGGCTTTTCCAGTACTTCACCGTTCAGCACGACGATCGTATCGGCACCCAGCACCGGCAGATCCTGCGCGGCCAGCCGGACGCCCGCCTGCGCTTTGTCATTGGCCAGGCGACGAACATAGTGTTCAGCCACTTCATTTGGCTGCCGCTGTTCTTCAACGTCAGTCACGATGCGCTCGAAGGTCAGGCCAAGCTGCGTTAACAGCTCACGCCGACGCGGTGAACCGGAAGCAAGATAAAGGGTTACCATAAATTTCCTTATTGAACAGCAAACTGACGACGAATCTTTCTCATGAGTAAGAATAGCCATGGCCAGAGGATACCGTCGACGACACTGCTCCAGAAAATTTCAGGTCGGAATGAAACGTTGATAACCAGGAATTCCGCCCAGAAGACAATCACATCCATAGCCAGAGACAGCACCATAACCATTAACGCTTGCTGCCACAACGCTAAGTTGCGGAATAACTGGAACTTAAAGGCGATCAGGTAGGCGATGATGCTGAGCGCCAGCGCACGCACTCCGAGGGTAGAGCCGGCGATCAGATCCATAATGGCGCCCATCAGGAAGCCGCTGCCAACGTTAACCCGATGCGGCAGGGCGAGCACCCAATAGATGAGGATCAGTAATAACCATGAGGGCCGGAACATATAAATCTGATCCGGCCACGGCATGATTTGCAGGACCAGCGCAACCAGGAAAGAGAGCCAGATGACCCAACGTCCCTGGCTGCGATATCGACTCAAGGCTGACCTCCGCGTGAACGCGAAGTACTGCCCTGTCCGGCACTGCTGCCGTTCGCCGGTGCCGGCGGACCCATCTGGGCGGCTGGCGCTGGCGGTCCCATTTCTCCGGCTGGCGGCAGAACCTGCGGCATCATTTGCATCAGTCGTTCGTTGGCGACGCGATGCACTTCATCCTGCGGCAGCGGCATATCGCCATTACGGTCGGCGCCCCACAGCAGCAGCAGATAGCGCAGACGCTGCAGGCCGGCGGTCGGATGTGCCTGAATCACGGTATAAGCGCGTTGGGTATCGACTTTAACCGAGGAAACCACACCCACCGGATAACCTTCCGGGAAGCGGCCGCCAATACCGGAAGTCACCAGCACGTCACCGACCCGGATATCAGTATTACCCGGCAGATGCTCAAGCTGGAGATCTTCGGTACAGCCATTACCGGCGGCAATGACGCGAATGTCATTACGCAATACCTGGATCGGCAGCGCGTGCGATGCATCGCAAATCAGCAATACGCGGCTGGTCAGTTGACTGACCGCAATCACCTGTCCGACCACCCCTTTATCACTGATGACCGGCTGACCTTCATAGACACCGTTAACGCTGCCTTTGTCGATCACCACCTGGTCGGTATAAGGGTCAGTGCCGGTCGAGATGACCTGCGTTACCATCTTTTGCTCATCCTGACGCAGCGGTGAACCCAGCAGTTCACGCAGGCGTGCGTTTTCCTGCTTGTATTGCCCCAGCATTAGCAGGTTACTGTTTTTCAGGAAGAGCTCGCGACGTAAGGCTTTGTTTTCCTGTTCAAGCTGCTGACGTGACGCCAGCGACTCCGACACGCCATCCAGAATCTGGCGCGGCCCATTGGCCAGGAAGTAAAACGGACTGACCGACGTATCCAGATAGTTGCGTATTTGGGTAAAAGAACCCACACGGCTGTCAGCAATGATAATGGCAATCGCCACGATGACGGCCAGGAAAAGACGCAACTGCAGGGATGGTCCCCTGCTAAAAATCGGCTTCATATAATCTGCGTGATCCTCGACGACAGGTAAGGAAACCCGGTATGACACCGCGCTTCCCTGAGCTGGACGCATTGCACCGGCGCATAGTGCGCCGGTTGACACGCGACTCCCTGCGCATCGTCATGACGTTCTCAGCCGGTTGAGGCAATTATTCTTCGCTGAACAAATCGCCGCCATGCATGTCGATCATTTCCAACGCCTTGCCACCACCGCGTGCCACACAGGTCAGCGGATCTTCAGCGACAACCACCGGAATGCCGGTCTCTTCCATCAGCAGACGATCCAGATTACGCAACAGCGCACCACCGCCGGTCAGCACCATGCCGCGCTCGGAGATATCCGACGCCAGCTCTGGCGGACACTGTTCCAGGGCGACCATCACCGCGCTAACGATGCCGGTTAACGGCTCCTGCAGCGCTTCGAGAATTTCATTGGAGTTCAGCGTAAAGCCGCGCGGTACACCTTCAGCCAGGTTACGGCCACGAACTTCAATTTCGCGAACTTCATCGCCCGGATAGGCTGAGCCGATCTCATGCTTGATACGTTCTGCGGTAGCTTCACCAATCAGTGAACCGTAGTTACGACGCACATAATTAATAATAGCTTCATCGAAACGGTCACCACCAATACGCACCGACGAGGAGTACACCACGCCGTTCAGCGAGATCACCGCCACTTCTGTGGTACCGCCACCGATATCGACTACCATTGAACCGGTCGCTTCTGATACCGGCAGGCCAGCGCCAATCGCCGCAGCCATTGGCTCTTCAATCAGGAAGACTTCACGTGCGCCAGCACCCTGAGCAGACTCACGGATGGCGCGACGTTCTACCTGCGTGGCCCCGACGGGTACGCAGACCAGCACGCGCGGGCTGGGACGCATGAAACTGTTGCTGTGAACTTGTTTGATGAAGTGCTGCAGCATCTTTTCGGTGACGAAAAAGTCAGCAATTACGCCATCTTTCATCGGGCGAATAGCTGCGATATTGCCTGGCGTTCGGCCAAGCATCTGTTTTGCGTCATGACCAACGGCCGCGACACTTTTCGGTGAACCGGCACGATCCTGGCGAATAGCGACCACGGAAGGCTCGTTCAGCACGATGCCTTGTCCTTTCACATAAATCAGGGTATTCGCGGTACCCAGGTCAATGGACAAGTCATTGGAAAACATGCCACGAAATTTTTTAAACATACTAAGGGATAATCCTGCAAGCTGGGGGCGGAAAATAAAATCCGCTTACTTTACCAACCACACGAAGCTGCCACAAGGCGCAAAAACGTTCTGCTTCGGTGAAAAAAGACGCCAAATTGCGTTTAAGTCATCGGAACCGGCCATCATTGACAGCGGAATGGCGATAAGACGCCATCGGTGCCGGTTTTTATCGCCTTTCAGGCCTGGGTTTCCGACATAAAATCTAACATTTCCGGCAGCCAGTTTTGCGACCCGACCCGGACTCAAGGCTAAAAAAAGCCTGCGTCACCGTCAAAAAGGGCGCAATCCACTAAATACGGTAACGTTGAGAATACTTTTTCACATTACTGTTTACCGGCTGCGAAGGGGCAAAGAAGTCGCCCTGTCCACCTGCCACTCCTAACGCCACCAGCGTTTGCCACTCCGCTTTAGTGCGGACGCCGGCAGCAAACACCTGGGTATTAGTCGATTTACACACTTCCAGCAGGCTCTGTACAAACAGCTGATTTTCAGTGCGACGCTCAATATTGCGTACCAGACCGGCATCAAGTTTGATCAGTTCCACCGGCAGCTGGCGAATGTAGGCACTGCTGACCACGGTTAAACCGGCCTGATTAACCGCGACACGACAGCCAAATGCCTTAAGGGCGCGGAACACCGGCGTTAAACGGCTGATGTGTTGACAGACATCTGCCTCGGCAAGTTCAAATAAAAATCGCTTTCTTTGTCCTTTGGGGCATTGCAGCAACATATTCTGCAACCAGAGCACGAAAGATCGGTGCAGCAGCGAGTCGATAGTGACCGGTATCACCAGCGTCTCTTCCGGCCAGAGTTCAGATAAGGCGGCAATGCGGGTGACCAGCTGGCGATCCCAGCTATCGGCCATGCCGAGCTGCTGGACCAGCGGCATATATTCTGCTGCCAAAACCTCTTTATCACCATCAAAGATACGGGTCAGCATCACGCGATGCTGCACCTTGCCTTCCATATTGACGGCTGGTTTCTGGTACAGGCGCGGACCACCGCGACTGAGGGTGTTTTCCAGCAGGGTACGCCAGCGCACGCTTCCACGTCCGGCATCCTGAGGATTACCGGCTCCGTTGGTCCAGTTGTTGCCCCCTAACAGCGCCGCGCGTCGGGTCGCCATTTCGACATTTTCCATCACCTGCGGCACCGTCTGCCCGCTGTGCCAGGCGCTGATACCAATGTGAATAAGATCATCGCGATTGACCATTCGCATCGGCGGCAGCGAATCGACGGCGTTGATCAGCTGATCGGCGATGCTGTTGGCCTCTTTCAGGCTGCGATGCGGCAGTAGCACCGCAAAATCACTGCGGAAATAGCGCGCCAGCAGAGCACCGGGATAACGCAGCACAAAGGTGGAGAGCATGTTGACGATGTTAAACAGATACTCATCGATCAACCCTGGCTCCAGCGTTTCGCTCAACGTGTCCAGATCCGGCAGCCGTACCATCATGACCACGCCATGGGTACCGACATCCTCCTGATCCTCCAGCAGCGTGGCGAGCTGACTGTCAAAGAACAGGCGATTATTCAGACCGGTACGGCTATCCTGAGCAGCAAAGGTGCGGATCAGCGTATCGATACGCAAACGCTGTTCACCCGCTTCCTGTAAATCGGAGAGCAGTACATCCAGCGCGCGGCTCGCCCTGGGCGGCCACTCATCCAGATTACGTTTCGGTACTACCCCACGCTCACCGTCAATAATCGCCTCTGCGCGTATTTCCAGGTGCTCCATGCCGCGCCACTGGCGACGTAACCAGCGGTGCAGAATAAACAGCAGCAGGCTCATCACCAGCACCACCGTTGATACCGTGCCCATCGCATAGGTCCCGATAATGGAGCGCAGCCAGGTGCGGGCAGGATCGAGGGTGACCACCCGCACATGCACTCCAGGCTGATGGATTAACGGCACATCAAACTGGACGAAGCGATTGGGCTGATGGTCGAGCATCAGGTTTTCGTGACGGGAGAGAGAGAAAAAGATGTGGTCGCCGCTGTAGAGTTGAATCTGCTCGGCGTTGATAATCGGCATTAATCGGGTAATCCAGCTGTGCAGCTGGTCGGGCGACTGGATAAGCAGCGCCTGATCCACTTCGGTTGCCAGCACCTGCGCGCGCTGTTCGACCCGCTGATGACTGAACCAGAAAACGCTAAAAGCACAGCCCACCAGCATTAATAACATTGCCAGTATGCTAAGAAAGGTAATAAACGCAGATAGTTTTGTGGTTAATCGCATCCCTGTGCCTGTGTTACTGCGGTGATAACCGGATCACCCACCCTTGTACCGTCAGCCTGACGAAAACGCGAGCAAAATAGCATAATTTGCGTTTAGCGACAGCGCCGTGACGACTGAAGCGGAAGTATATCGTCGGGAAAGGGGCGCTGGCGTTGATCCCAGCGCTTTTCGGTGCATTCTCATCGTCTCCGGCAGCCAGGAAATTTCACATTTTAACGGCGAAACTGGCTGCAATCGGTAATAGTCATCATGCTGGTCAATAAGACCACGGCTGGAGAGTGCACCATGAAGCGCAACACTGATCTGACGGAAGCCGACGTAACGCCGGAAAACATTTTTAATATGAAGCGCCGCCAGGTGCTGAAAACGCTGGGACTGAGCGCGGCGGCGATCGGTCTGCCGGGCGTAGCCAATGCGGACATTCTCAGCTGGTTCAAGGGCAACGATCGCCCGCCCGCCCCCGCCGGTCGGGCGCTGGACTTTAGCAAACCGCCACAGTATCAGGCCGACCTGACCTTAACGCCGGCAGAGAAGGTTTCTGGCTATAACAACTTTTATGAGTTTGGTCTGGATAAAGCCGATCCCGCGGCCAATGCCGGCACGCTGAAAACCGATGGGTGGAAACTGACGATTGATGGCGAAGTGGCGAAACCGATCACCCTGGACATGGATGACATTTTCAAACGCTTTGCCATGGAGCAGCGTATCTACCGCATGCGTTGTGTAGAGGCCTGGTCGATGGTGGTACCGTGGGTCGGCTTTGAACTGAATAAGCTGATTTCTCTGGCCGAACCCACCAGCAAAGCGCGTTTCGTCGCCTTTCAGACGCTGTACGATCCTGAACAGATGCCGGGCCAGAAAGACCGTTTTATCGGTGGCGGGCTTAATTATCCCTATGTTGAAGGGCTACGGCTGGATGAAGCGATGCACCCTCTGACACTGCTGAGCACCGGCGTTTACGGTAAGGCGCTTCCGCCGCAGAACGGCGCGCCAATTCGCCTGACGGTGCCGTGGAAATATGGCTTTAAAGGAATTAAATCGATCGTCAAAATCACCCTGACCGAAAATCAGCCACCGACCACCTGGAATCAGATTGCGGCAGATGAGTATGGCTTCTATGCCAACGTTAATCCGCACGTCAATCATCCGCGCTGGTCGCAGGCTACCGAGCGCTTTATTGGCCCCGGCGGCAGCCTGAAAGTGGAGCGTCAGCCTACGCTGCTGTTTAACGGCTATGCAGAGCAGGTCGCTTCACTCTATCGCGGACTCGACCTGCGGGAGAATTACTGAGTGGTACGCCTGTCGTTAAAACAGATCACCTGGCTCAAGGTGATCCTGCATCTGGCGGCCCTGCTGCCGCTGGTTTATCTGATCCTGGCTGCCCTGCTGGGCGGATTAAGTGCGGACCCGGCGAAAGATATTCAACATTTTACCGGGCGCATGGCGCTGAAACTGCTGCTGGGCACGCTGCTGGTGTCGCCTCTGGCGCGCTATGGCAAACAGCCGCTGTTGATCCGGACTCGCCGTCTGCTGGGTGTATGGACCTTTGTCTGGGCCTCTCTTCATCTGCTGAGCTACTACCTGCTGGAACTGGGTGCCGATAATCTGCGACTGCTCGGCAGTGAGTTAATTTCTCGTCCCTATCTGACACTGGGGATTATCAGCTGGCTGATACTGCTGGCCCTGACGCTGACCTCCTTCCAGCGGGCGCAGCGTAAGCTCGGCAAACGCTGGCAAACTCTGCATAACGCCGTCTATCTGGTGGCGATCCTGGTGCCGATTCACTACATCTGGTCGGTCAAAACCTTGTCGCCCCAGCCACTTATCTATGCCGGACTGGCCGCCTTGTTGTTAGCGTGGCGTTACAAAAAGTTCCTCAAATGGTGGCCTCGCTAGTCCTTCTGTGGTTGTTTTCCTCCCTGACTATCTGCTAAAAGATGTGGCCTTCGGGTCACATCCGATCATCTTCGCAGATAAGACCAGTATTTTGCTGCGAAATGACACGAAACGGATATAATGCCCGGCTTTATTGCAAAGCGGGTCTTGTTTTTCATCGTGAAAGGTGACAAATGGAGATTGGCAAGGTATTTTACGCGATGCCTCAATGATTGCGGGAGATGGCAGCAAGATGGCGCATAAATTACATATTCTGCTTTTAAACGGACCCAACCTGAATTTGCTGGGAAGCCGTGAACCTGACAAGTATGGTCACACCACGCTGCAGCAGATTGTGGATGATCTTACACGTCAGGCAGACCAACTGAATGTGGAGTTAAGCCACTTGCAATCCAACGCTGAGTTTCAGCTGATTGATCGCATTCATGAGGCCAAAGGCAATGTGGATTACATCATTATCAATCCTGCCGCGTTTACCCATACCAGCGTCGCGCTGCGTGATGCCCTGTTAGCGGTTTCGATTCCGTTTATTGAGGTTCATCTCTCAAATGTGCATGCACGCGAGCCCTTCCGCCATCACTCCTATCTTTCTGATGTATCTGCTGGCGTCATCTGTGGGCTTGGCGCTGACGGCTACACATGGGCTTTACAAACGGCAGTAAAACGCCTGTCTCAAACTAATTAATCAAACTGAGTACGGAACCCCACTCATGGATATTCGTAAAATTAAAAAACTGATCGAACTGGTTGAAGAATCTGGCATCTCCGAGCTGGAAATCTCCGAGGGCGAAGAGTCCGTTCGTATCAGCCGTGCACCTGCAAATGTTGGTTATCCGATGATGCAGCAGGCGTATGCTGCGCCGGTACAGCAACCTGCCCTGGCGACTGCCGTGGCACCGGTGGCTGCCATCGCAGAAGCAGCGCCCGCGGAAATCAGCGGCCACATCGTGCGTTCGCCGATGGTCGGGACTTTCTATCGCACCCCGAGCCCGGACGCAAAAGCCTTCATCGAAGTGGGTCAGAAAGTTAACGCCGGCGATACTCTGTGCATCGTCGAAGCCATGAAGATGATGAATCAGATCGAAGCCGACAAATCTGGTGTGGTGAAAGCCATTCTGGTCGAGAGCGGTCAGCCGGTCGAGTTTGACGAGCCACTGGTTGTCATCGAATAACGGGGCGGACCATGCTGGATAAAATTGTTATTGCTAACCGCGGTGAGATCGCGCTGCGCATTCTGCGTGCCTGTAAAGAACTGGGCATCAAGACTGTGGCGGTACACTCAAGCGCGGACCGTGACCTGAAGCACGTGCTGCTGGCGGACGAAACCGTCTGCATCGGCCCGGCGCAGTCAGTCAAAAGTTACCTCAACATCCCGGCGCTGATCTCCGCAGCGGAAATCACCGGCGCGGTGGCGATTCACCCTGGCTACGGCTTCCTGTCTGAGAATGCCGATTTTGCCGAGCAGGTTGAGCGCTCTGGTTTTATCTTTATTGGCCCGAAAGCCGATACCATTCGCCTGATGGGCGATAAAGTGTCCGCAATTAATGCGATGAAGAAAGCCGGTGTGCCAACCGTTCCTGGTTCCGACGGCTCGCTGACCGATGACATGGAAAAGAACCGTGCCTTCGCTAAGCGCATCGGTTATCCGGTGATCATCAAAGCCTCCGGCGGCGGCGGCGGTCGTGGTATGCGCGTGGTGCGCAGCGACAAAGATCTGGAACAATCCATCAACATGACGAAAGCGGAAGCCAAAGCGGCTTTCAACAACGACATGGTTTATATGGAGAAGTATCTGGAGAATCCTCGTCACATCGAGATTCAGGTACTGGCCGACGGTCAGGGCAACGCCATCTATCTGGGCGAACGCGACTGCTCAATGCAGCGTCGTCACCAGAAAGTGGTGGAAGAAGCGCCAGCGCCAGGCATCACGCCGGAACTGCGTAGCTTCATCGGCGATCGCTGTGCTAAAGCCTGTATTGAGATTGGCTACCGCGGTGCAGGTACTTTCGAGTTCCTGTATGAAAACGGCGAGTTCTACTTCATTGAGATGAACACCCGTATTCAGGTAGAGCATCCGGTGACCGAGATGATTACCGGCGTCGACCTGATCAAAGAGCAGTTGCGTATCGCTGCCGGTCAGCCGCTGTCGATCAAACAGGAAGATGTGATTATTCGCGGACATGCGGTTGAATGCCGTATCAATGCTGAAGATCCGGTCTCTTTCCTGCCAAGTCCGGGCAAAATCACCCGTTTCCACGCGCCAGGCGGTTTTGGCGTGCGCTGGGAGTCGCATATTTACTCCGGTTACAGCGTGCCGCCTTACTACGATTCCATGATCGGCAAGCTGATCACCTACGGCGAAACCCGTGAAGTGGCGATTGCCCGCATGAAGAATGCACTGGCGGAACTGATCATCGACGGTATCAAGACCAACATTGAACTGCAGATGAAGATCATGTCCGACGAAAACTTCCAGCACGGTGGAACCAATATCCACTATCTGGAGAAAAAACTCGGCTTGCACGAGAAGTAATCGCAACGCTGAGATAGTCTGAGGCCGGTTAATCCGGCCTTTTTCTTTTGCCGCTGGCGTTAAGGTTGAAACATGGATGCTCGTTTTATACAGGCGCATAAAGAGGCCCGCTGGTCACTCTATCTGACCCTGCTCTGGCTGGCCGTTTGGGGGCTTTCCGCCTGGCTGGGCGGGAGCGAAACGGGGATCACCGGCTTGCCGCGCTGGTTCGAACTTTCCTGCGTGTTTGCTCCCCTGCTGTTCATTTTTTTATGCTGGCTGATGGTCCGCGTGATTTTCCGCGACATGTCGCTGGAGGATAAAAATGAATTTTGAAATTATCCTGCCTTTATTAATTTATCTGGTGCTGATTGCCGGACTGTCCGTCTTCGCGGTCCGTAAACAGCGTCAGGGCAACTTTCTGACCGAATACTTCCTTGGCAGCCGTTCCATGGGCGGGTTCGTTCTGGCCATGACTCTCACCACCACCTATATCAGCGCCAGCTCGTTTATTGGCGGGCCCGGTGCCGCCTACAAATATGGTCTGGGATGGGTTTTGCTGGCGATGGTTCAGGTTCCTGCCGTCTGGCTATCACTCGGCGTGCTGGGCAAGAAATTCGCTATTCTGGCGCGTAAGCACAATGCGGTAACGCTGAATGACATGCTCTATGCGCGTTATCAAAGTCCGCTGCTGATCTGGCTGGCCAGCCTGAGCCTGCTGGTCGCGTTCATCGGGGCCATGACGGTGCAGTTTATCGGCGGCGCGCGGTTACTGGAAACGGCAGCGGGCATCCCGTATGACACCGGCTTACTGATTTTCGGTGGCACCATTGCGCTCTATACCGCCTTTGGCGGTTTCCGTGCCAGCGTGCTCAATGACGCGATGCAGGGCGTGGTGATGCTGATCGGCACGTTCCTGCTGCTGTTCGCCGTGATCCATCAGGCAGGCGGACTGGGCACCGCAGTGCAAAAGCTGCACGCTATTGATCCGCAGTTGCTGTCGCCGCAGGGACCAGGCGAGATCATTACCCCGACCTTTCTGAGTTCGTTTATCGTGCTGGTCTGCTTTGGCGTAATTGGCCTGCCCCATACTGCTGTGCGCTGCATCTCCTATAAAGACAGCAAGGCGGTGCATCGGGCGATCATTCTGGGCACCATCGTGGTGGTGGTCCTGATGCTGGGTATGCATCTGGCGGGTGCGCTGGGCCGGGCCATACTGCCCGATCTGACGGTGCCGGACCGGGTGATCCCGACGTTAATGATTACCGTGCTTCCGCCGCTGGCGGCCGGGCTGTTTCTGGCGGCGCCAATGGCGGCGATTATGTCGACCATCAATGCCCAGTTGTTGCAGGCATCCGCTACGCTGATTAAAGATCTCTATCTGCGCGTGGCACCGCAGCAGATGGAAAATGAGCCGCGGCTGCGACTGTTGTCTGGTGCCATTACCTTTGCGCTCGGCATCCTGTTGCTGATCGCCGCCTGGAATCCGCCCGATATGATTATCTGGCTCAATCTGCTGGCGTTTGGTGGCCTGGAAGCAGTCTTCCTCTGGCCACTGGTGCTGGGCCTTTACTGGGAACGCGCCAATGCTGCGGGCGCGATTACCGGCATGGTCTCCGGCGGCGGCTGTTACGCGTTTCTGGCGAGCCTTAACCTGCAAATCATGGGATTTCACCCGATTGTGCCTTCCCTGCTTTTAAGCCTGCTGGCATTTTTAGTCGGCAACCTGTTTGGACGCGCGCCGCAAACTGCCGACGCGCCGCAACACTGAATGTAAGAGAGACGTTATGCCGTGGATTCAAATCAAGATAAACAGCTCGGGTGAGCACGCTGAAACGCTGAGCGATGTGCTGATGGAGACCGGTGCTGTTTCGGTCACTTTTCAGGATACGCATGACAACCCGGTCTATGAGCCGCTGCCGGGTGAAACCCGCCTGTGGGGCGATACCGACGTTATTGGCCTGTTCGATGCAGAAAGCGATATGGCGGCCATCGTCGCTGAACTGGCGCAACATCCGCTGTTAGGTGCCGATTTCCGGCACAAGATCGAACAGATCGAGGATAAAGACTGGGAACGCGAGTGGATGGAAAACTTTCACCCGATGCGTTTTGGCGAGCGGCTGTGGATCTGTCCAAGCTGGCGCGATGTGCCGGATCCAGAGGCGGTGAACGTGATGCTCGATCCGGGCCTGGCGTTCGGCACCGGCACGCATCCGACCACGTCGCTGTGCCTGACCTGGCTGGATGGGCTGGATCTGACCGGTAAAACGGTGATCGACTTTGGCTGTGGCTCCGGGATCCTGGCGATAGCTGCGCTGAAGCTCGGTGCGGCGCAGGCGATTGGTATCGATATCGATCCACAGGCGATCCAGGCCAGCCGCGATAACGCTGAGCGCAATGGCGTCTCCGATCGTCTGTCGCTCTACCTGCCCCACCAGCAGCCGGAAAACCTGCAGGCGGATGTGGTGGTCGCCAATATCCTGGCAGGCCCGTTACGCGAGCTGGCACCGCTGATTAGCGTACTGCCGAAGCCAGGTGGCCATCTGGGACTTTCTGGTGTACTGGAGAGTCAGGCGGAGGGCGTCTGTGAAGCCTATGCAGCGCAGTTCGCGCTTGACCCGGTGGCCGTCAAAGAAGAGTGGTGCCGGATTACCGGTGTGAAAGCCTGAATCCGCGAAGTGCGGTCGTCGCCTGAACGCTCTTCAGGTCAATGCTGAAAGGGCTTAACAGCATATTCAGCCAGCCCGTAGCGTAAGTTGCGGGCTTTCTGCATTCTCAATGGTTGCTTGTATCGTTAATCACGGCATGTGACGTTTATTATCTGGCTAACGCATCTGCTTTTTCGGAAAAACGTTTGCTCACAATTTCAGCATAAATCTCTAATCCAATGATATTTAAGCTTAATTTGTAAGTCGAGTGGTAATGACCCGGATTTCATTGATCTTTCTTGCCAATTGTTCAAAGTTTGGCCTTTCATCTTCCGGAAAAAATGCGTAATATACGCCGCCTTGCAGACACAGTATGGCCATTCTGACTTCATGCGTATTGGAAACCTCCAGCTGAGAAATCGACTGATTGCAGCACCGATGGCCGGGATTACCGACAGGCCATTCAGGACGCTGTGTCATGAAATGGGTGCAGGCATGGCGGTCTCTGAGATGTTGTCTTCGAACCCGGAAGTCTGGGCCAGCGACAAATCTCGTTTACGTATGGTGCACAGCGATGAGCCAGGCATTCGCGCCGTGCAAATCGCCGGTTGCGATCCCAGCGAAATGGCGCAAGCTGCACGGATTAATGTTGAGGCCGGTGCACAGGTTATCGACATTAATATGGGCTGCCCTGCCAAGAAGGTTAACCGCAAAATGGCGGGTTCAGCCTTGCTGCAATATCCCGCCGTGGTGGAGTCAATCCTCTCCGCAGTGGTCAATGCAGTGGATGTGCCGGTAACACTGAAAATTCGTACTGGCTGGGATCCTGAAAACAGGAACTGTGTCGCGATTGCCCAATTGGCTGAACGCTGTGGTATTCAGGCTCTGACGATACATGGCCGCACTCGTGCCTGCCTGTTCAACGGGGAAGCTGAATATGACAGCATTCGGACAGTTAAGCAGAGTGTTTCTATTCCGATTATCGCGAATGGAGACATAACTGACCCGCATAAAGCCAGAGCGGTGCTCGACTATACAGGGGCCGATGCTCTGATGATAGGACGCGCTGCTCAGGGAAGACCGTGGATCTTCCGGGAAATCCAGCATTATCTGGACACTGGGGAGCTGCTTGCCCCGCTGCCAATGGCAGAGGTCAAGCGCTTGCTTGTTTCGCATATACGTGAGCTGCACGACTTTTACGGTTCAGGCAAGGGATACCGTATAGCGCGAAAGCACGTCTCCTGGTATCTGCAGGAGCACGCCCCGAATGACCAGTTTCGGCGCACATTCAACGCCATTGAGGATGCCAGCGAACAGCTGGAGGCGTTGGAGGCATACTTCGAAAATCTTGCGTAACGAAATAAAGAGCTGAAAGAACTATGTTCGAACAACGCGTAAATTCTGACGTACTGACCGTTTCTACCGTTAACTCACAGGATCAGGTAACTCAAAAACCTTTGCGTGATTCGGTTAAACAGGCACTGAAGAACTATTTTGCTCAACTGAACGGTCAGGATGTCAGTGACCTGTATGAGCTGGTTTTGGCTGAAGTCGAGCAGCCTCTGTTGGACATGGTGATGCAGTATACCCGTGGCAACCAGACCCGTGCTGCCCTGATGATGGGTATCAACCGCGGTACGCTGCGTAAGAAATTGAAAAAATACGGCATGAACTGATTCTGGTTCTGTCTGTTAATTACGCCAGCCTTCGGGCTGGCGTTTTTATTTGTGCGCTGTTCCACAAAGCGTCGGGAAAACGAGTGAAACAGTTATCGTCAATATGGTAACTATAGTTGCAATCGCTGACGTGATATTTCACTGCCTCGCTTTCTTAACCTTCTCTTCTGACGCCTCCGGCCCGCCGCGTCTGCCTGCCAGCTATTCCCGGCCAGCACTGGCTTCTGTGATCCTGTACACCTTTCAAAGCAAAGCCTCTTCTACGTACATTTCCGCCTGAGCGATGGCTCACATTGCTTCCATATAGTGAAACTAATTGCACTAAATGTGATCGGGTCGACTCGCATTGCTTCCTTTTGGTGCGCGATATTAGCGGAACTTTCAAATCACTTCCGATTATTAACCGTACTTTCATGAGAATTCAGGCTTCTGCAAACCTGGCATCAGCTTTGCAGAGTCGTGAATGGCTGACCGCCACAGACAGGAAAAACGCACATTAAAGTGCGCAAACATAACAACATGATTCTCCTCCACACAGGATGCTTTATGAAAAAGATGATGCTCTCTACGCTGGTTGCTGCGGCCTCGCTGTTGGCCGTTGCTCAGCAGGCTCACGCCGGCACGACGCTGGATGCGATAAAGAAGAAAGGCTTTGTCCAATGCGGTATCAGTGATGGCTTACCTGGCTTCTCCTATGCAGATGCCAGCGGCAAATTTACCGGTATCGACGTTGACGTCTGCCGCGCGGCGGCCGCAGCCGTGTTTGGCGATGCGACCAAAGTGAAATATACCCCGCTGACAGCCAAAGAGCGTTTCACTGCGCTGCAATCCGGCGAAGTCGACATCCTGTCGCGCAATACCACCTGGACCTCCTCACGTGATGGCGGCATGGGTTTCCTGTTTGCGGGCGTCAACTATTACGACGGCATTGGCTTCCTGACTCACCAGAAAGCCGGGCTGAAAAGTGCTAAAGAGCTGGACGGTGCCACCGTCTGTATTCAGGCAGGTACCGATACCGAACTGAACGTGGCTGACTTCTTCAAAGCCAATAAGATGCAGTACACGCCGGTGACTTTTGACCGCTCTGACGAGTCCGCCAAGGCGCTGGACAGCGGTCGCTGCGATACGCTGGCCTCTGACCAGTCTCAGCTCTATGCGTTACGCATTAAACTGGGCAAACCTGATGAATTTATCGTGCTGCCGGAAGTGATCTCAAAAGAGCCGCTGGGCCCGGTAGTCCGTCGCGGTGATGATGACTGGTTCACCATCGTTAAATGGTCGCTCTACGCCATGCTGAACGCTGAAGAGATGGGCATTTCATCGAAAAATGTTGATCAGATGACCGCCAAACCAACCACGCCAGATATGGCACACCTGCTGGGTGCTGAAGGTGATTTTGGTAAGGATCTGAAGCTGGACAATAAGTGGGCCTACAACATCATCAAGCAAGTGGGCAACTATCAGGAAAGCTTTGATCGTAACGTCGGTAAAGACAGCGCCCTGAAGATCGCTCGCGGTCAGAATGCGTTGTGGAACCAGGGCGGCATTCAATACGCACCGCCAGTACGTTAAGTCTCCCTCGCCAATCGGGCACCGTATTCTGCGGTGCCCTACCCCAGCTTTCGTTACTGAGGTTTCAACATGTCACAACGCCCAACCGTGAAAAGGGATTTTTCATTCGGTAATCCCACGGTTCGCGCCTGGCTTTATCAGTTAATAGCGATAGTCGCGGTGCTTGGTGTGGTGGGTTATCTGGTTCATAACACCATTATTAACCTGGCTAACCGCGGTATCACCTCCGGGTTTGGATTTCTTGAGCGCACTGCCGGTTTCGGTATCGTTCAGCATTTGATTGATTACACCGAGGGAGATACCTACGCCCGCGTGTTTATGGTCGGATTAACCAACACCCTGCTGGTCTCTGCGCTCTGTATCGTTTTTGCTTCTATTCTCGGTTTCGCTATTGGTCTGGCGCGCCTTTCCGACAACTGGCTGCTGCGGAAACTCTCGAATATCTATATCGAAACCTTCCGTAATATTCCGCCGCTGCTGCAGATCTTCTTCTGGTACTTTGCGGTGTTACGCAATCTGCCGGGCCCGCGTCAGGCACTGAATGCCTTTGACCTGGCATATGTCAGCAATCGTGGCTTATACGTCCCGTGGCCAACCTATGCGCCCGGTAGCTGGCCGTTTGTGATCGCGCTGCTGCTGGCGATAGCCGCCAGCTATGGGCTGTACCGCTTTAACCGTAAGCATCAGTTGAAAACCGGCCAGCTGCGTCGCTCGTGGCCGGCGGCTATCGCGATGCTGATTCTGTTCCCGCTGATTGCGCATCTTGGTTTTGGCGCGGCGACCCACTGGGACGTGCCACAGCTACGCGGTTTTAACTTCCGCGGAGGCTCGGTGATGATTCCTGAGCTGGCGGCGCTGACCCTGGCCTTGTCGATCTATACCTCGTCATTTATTGCTGAGGTGATTCGCTCAGGAATTCAGTCGGTGCCGTACGGGCAGCATGAGGCCGCCCGATCGCTGGGCCTGCCTAATCCGGTGACCTTGCGACAGGTGATTATCCCGCAGGCGATGCGTGTGATCATTCCTCCGCTGACCAGCCAGTATCTGAACATCGTGAAAAACTCCTCACTGGCTGCCGCCATCGGGTATCCCGATATGGTGTCGCTGTTTGCCGGGTCGGTACTCAATCAGACCGGACAGGCGATTGAGACCATTGCTATCACCATGGGCGTTTATCTGATTATCAGCCTGCTGATTTCACTGCTAATGAACCTCTACAACCGCAAAATCGCGCTGGTTGAGCGTTAAGAGAACGGGATGACTATGTCTGTTACTACACATGAAACGCCCCCCGTCCCGACGAATCTGGCGAGTCGCGCCTGGCGTTGGGCGCGTAAGAATTTATTCTCCAGCTGGTTTAATTCCCTGCTCACGCTGTTTTGCATCTGGGTCATCTGGCACGTGATTCCGCCTGCGCTGAACTGGCTGATCTTTCAGGCTAACTGGTTCGGTACTACCCGAGCCGACTGCACCAAAGAAGGTGCCTGTTGGGTGTTTATCCATGCCCGTTTCGGTCAGTTCATGTATGGACTCTATCCGCATGAACTGCGCTGGCGAATTAACCTGGCGCTGGTGATTGGGCTGCTGTCGATCGTTCCGATGTTTATTAAAAGCCTGCCGTATCGTGGACGCTACATCGCGCTCTGGGTGGTCGTTTATCCGGTGATTGTCTGGTTGCTGCTGTATGGCGGTTATCTGGGACTGGATCGGGTCGAAACCCGTCAGTGGGGTGGATTAACCCTGACGCTAATTATCGCTTCGGTCGGGATTGCCGGCGCCCTGCCGCTGGGGATTTTACTGGCGCTGGGACGTCGTTCAAAGATGCCGGTGGTGCGTACGCTGTCGATTATCTTCATCGAGTTCTGGCGCGGCGTTCCCCTGATCACCGTGCTGTTTATGTCATCGGTGATGCTGCCGCTGTTTATGGCTGAAGGCACCACCATCGACAAACTGGTACGTGCGCTGGTTGGGGTGATTTTATTCCAGTCCGCCTATGTCGCTGAAGTGGTGCGGGGTGGCTTGCAGGCGCTGCCGAAAGGTCAGTATGAGGCCGCCGAGTCACTGGCGCTGGGCTACTGGAAGACGCAGATGCTGGTAATTCTGCCGCAGGCCCTCAAGATGACCATCCCGGGTCTGGTGAATACCATCATTGCGCTATTTAAAGATACCAGCCTGGTGATCATCATCGGCCTGTTCGATCTGTTCAGCAGCGTCCAGCAGGCTACCGTCGATCCGACGTGGCTGGGCATGTCGACCGAAGGTTATGTCTTTGCCGCGCTGGTCTATTGGATTTTCTGTTTTAGCATGTCGCGCTACAGCCAGTATCTGGAAAAGCGCTTTCACACCGGGCGTAAATCGCACTGAGGTTTTACATGACACACTCTATGACACACTCTTCCGACGCGTTGATGATTTCGCTTGAGAACGTGAATAAATGGTACGGGCAGTTTCACGTACTGAAAGACATCAACCTGCAGGTTAAACCCCGCGAGCGCATCGTGCTGTGTGGCCCATCGGGCTCCGGTAAATCGACCACTATTCGCTGCATAAACCATCTTGAAGAGCATCAGCAGGGACGCATTGTCGTCGATGGTATTCATCTGAATGATGATGTGCGCAACATTGAGCGGGTTCGTACCGAAGTAGGCATGGTCTTCCAGCACTTTAATCTGTTTCCGCATCTGACCGTGTTACAGAACTGTACGCTGGCCCCTTCCTGGGTCAGAAAGATCCCGAAGAAAGAGGCCGATGAGCTGGCGATGCATTATCTGCAGCGAGTGCGTATTGCCGAGCATGCGCACAAGTTTCCTGGCCAGCTCTCCGGTGGTCAGCAGCAGCGTGTAGCCATTGCCCGATCGCTCTGCATGAAGCCAAAAATTATGCTGTTCGATGAACCGACGTCAGCGCTCGATCCTGAGATGGTGAAGGAAGTGCTGGATACCATGATCGGCCTGGCTGAAGATGGTATGACCATGCTGTGCGTTACTCACGAAATGGGCTTTGCCCGCACCGTTGCCGACCGGGTGATCTTTATGGATCGGGGTGAGATCGTTGAAGTAGCGCCACCGCAGGAGTTCTTCGCTCATCCTAAATCAGAACGTACCCGTGCCTTCCTGTCGCAGGTGATTCACTGATTTAGCGTGCAAGCTCTTATCACCCGGCTTGGTGCCGGGTTTTTTATTGCCGGCAAAACAGGCTCTTGCTGAATGCGGTGGTTAGCAGCGGGGAAAGAGGAGGAATTCTGGCGGTTGCCACAACGAAAAAAGCCCTTCGCATACGCGAAGGGCTTTCTCTTATTTGATGCCTGGCAGTTCCCTACTCTCGCATGGGGAGACCCCACACTACCATCGGCGCTACGGCGTTTCACTTCTGAGTTCGGCATGGGGTCAGGTGGGACCACCGCGCTACAGCCGCCAGGCAAATTCTTTATTTACCGAACTCATGTCTTAACTGGTGCTGATACCCAGAGTCGAACTGGGGACCTCACCCTTACCAAGGGTGCGCTCTACCAACTGAGCCATATCAGCACACTAAATTTGATGCCTGGCAGTTCCCTACTCTCGCATGGGGAGACCCCACACTACCATCGGCGCTACGGCGTTTCACTTCTGAGTTCGGCATGGGGTCAGGTGGGACCACCGCGCTACAGCCGCCAGGCAAATCTTGGTGCACGAAACGAATCTTTTACGCCGTGACCGCGTTGCCATCGCTCGGCCACACCGGTCACATACTTCAGTATGCTCCCGCTGACGTCCTCGCTCTGCGCCTTGTCACGCCGCAAAATCTTTCGTTTCCGCTAATTTTTATCCGGTACAGGCTGAAAATTGTGTCTCTCAAAAACGCCTCTGGCGTTGTAAGGTTAAGCCTCACGGGTCATTAGTACCGGTTAGCTCAACGCATCGCTGCGCTTACACATCCGGCCTATCAACGTCGTCGTCTTCAACGTCCCTTCAGGACCCTTAAAGGGTCAGGGAGAACTCATCTCGGGGCAAGTTTCGTGCTTAGATGCTTTCAGCACTTATCTTTTCCGCACTTAGCTACCGGGCAATGCCATTGGCATGACAACCCGAACACCAGTGGTGCGTTCACTCCGGTCCTCTCGTACTAGGAGCAACCCCCCTCAATTCTCCAGCGCCCACGGCAGATAGGGACCGAACTGTCTCACGACGTTCTAAACCCAGCTCGCGTACCACTTTAAACGGCGAACAGCCGTACCCTTGGGACCTACTTCAGCCCCAGGATGTGATGAGCCGACATCGAGGTGCCAAACACCGCCGTCGATATGAACTCTTGGGCGGTATCAGCCTGTTATCCCCGGAGTACCTTTTATCCGTTGAGCGATGGCCCTTCCATTCAGAACCACCGGATCACTATGACCTGCTTTCGCACCTGCTCGAGCCGTCACTCTCGCAGTCAAGCCAGCTTATGCCATTGCACTAACCTCACGATGTCCGACCGTGATTAGCTGACCTTCGTGCTCCTCCGTTACGCTTTAGGAGGAGACCGCC
Organism: Pantoea sp. PGP6; assembly: GCF_053474785.1. Lineage (NCBI taxonomy): Bacteria > Pseudomonadati > Pseudomonadota > Gammaproteobacteria > Enterobacterales > Erwiniaceae > Pantoea > Pantoea sp. PGP6. The sequence continues at coordinate 483,462 of NZ_JBQBMA010000001.1, read as the reverse complement.
CCAGTCAAACTACCCACCAGACACTGTCCGCACCCCGGATAACGGGGCCACGTTAGAACATCAAACATTAAAGGGTGGTATTTCAAGGTTGGCTCCACGCGGACTGGCGTCCGCGCTTCAAAGCCTCCCACCTATCCTACACATCAAGGCTCAATGTTCAGTGTCAAGCTGTAGTAAAGGTTCACGGGGTCTTTCCGTCTTGCCGCGGGTACACTGCATCTTCACAGCGAGTTCAATTTCACTGAGTCTCGGGTGGAGACAGCCTGGCCATCATTACGCCATTCGTGCAGGTCGGAACTTACCCGACAAGGAATTTCGCTACCTTAGGACCGTTATAGTTACGGCCGCCGTTTACCGGGGCTTCGATCAAGAGCTTCTCCTTACGGATAACCCCATCAATTAACCTTCCGGCACCGGGCAGGCGTCACACCGTATACGTCCACTTTCGTGTTTGCACAGTGCTGTGTTTTTAATAAACAGTTGCAGCCAGCTGGTATCTTCGACTGGCTTCGGCTCGGGGAGCAAGTCCCTCCACCTACGCGCCAGCGTGCCTTCTCCCGAAGTTACGGCACCATTTTGCCTAGTTCCTTCACCCGAGTTCTCTCAAGCGCCTTGGTATTCTCTACCTGACCACCTGTGTCGGTTTGGGGTACGATTTTGTGTTACCTGATGCTTAGAGGCTTTTCCTGGAAGCAGGGCATTTATCACTTCAGCACCGTAGTGCCTCGTCGTCACGCCTCAGTGTAAAGTGAACCGGATTTGCCTGGAACACACACCTACACGCTTAAACCGGGACAACCGTCGCCCGGCTGATATAGCCTTCTCCGTCCCCCCTTCGCAGTAACACCAAGTACAGGAATATTAACCTGTTTCCCATCGACTACGCCTTTCGGCCTCGCCTTAGGGGTCGACTCACCCTGCTCCGATTAACGTTGAACAGGAACCCTTGGTCTTCCGGCGAGCGGGCTTTTCACCCGCTTTATCGTTACTTATGTCAGCATTCGCACTTCTGATACCTCCAGCATGCCTCACAGCACACCTTCGACGGCTTACAGAACGCTCCCCTACCCAACAACACATAGTGTCGCTGCCGCAGCTTCGGTGCATGGTTTAGCCCCGTTACATCTTCCGCGCAGGCCGACTCGACCAGTGAGCTATTACGCTTTCTTTAAATGATGGCTGCTTCTAAGCCAACATCCTGGCTGTCTGTGCCTTCCCACATCGTTTCCCACTTAACCATGACTTTGGGACCTTAGCTGGCGGTCTGGGTTGTTTCCCTCTTCACGACGGACGTTAGCACCCGCCGTGTGTCTCCCGTGATAACATTCTTCGGTATTCGCAGTTTGCATCGGGTTGGTAAGCCGGGATGGCCCCCTAGCCGAAACAGTGCTCTACCCCCGAAGATGAGTTCACGAGGCGCTACCTAAATAGCTTTCGGGGAGAACCAGCTATCTCCCGGTTTGATTGGCCTTTCACCCCCAGCCACAGGTCATCCGCTAATTTTTCAACATTAGTCGGTTCGGTCCTCCAGTTAGTGTTACCCAACCTTCAACCTGCCCATGGCTAGATCACCGGGTTTCGGGTCTATACCCTGCAACTTAACGCCCAGTTAAGACTCGGTTTCCCTGCGGCTCCCCTATACGGTTAACCTTGCTACAGAATATAAGTCGCTGACCCATTATACAAAAGGTACGCAGTCACCCCCATAAAGAAGGCTCCCACTGCTTGTACGTACACGGTTTCAGGTTCTGTTTCACTCCCCTCGCCGGGGTTCTTTTCGCCTTTCCCTCACGGTACTGGTTCACTATCGGTCAGTCAGGAGTATTTAGCCTTGGAGGATGGTCCCCCCATATTCAGACAGGATACCACGTGTCCCGCCTTACTCATCGAGCTCACAGAATGTGTGTTTTTGTGTACGGGAGTATCACCCTGTACCCTGCGACTTTCCAGACGCTTCCACTAACACACAAGCTGATTCAGGCTCTGGGCTGCTCCCCGTTCGCTCGCCGCTACTGGGGGAATCTCGGTTGATTTCTTTTCCTCGGGGTACTTAGATGTTTCAGTTCCCCCGGTTCGCCTTGCAGCACTATGTATTCATGCTGCAATGATGCACTGAGTGCACCGGGTTTCCCCATTCGGACATCGACGGCTGTAGCGGTTCATATCACCTTACCGTCGCTTTACGCAGATTAGCACGTCCTTCATCGCCTCTGACTGCCAGGGCATCCACCGTGTACGCTTAGTCGCTTAACCTCACAACCCACAGGCGTTTTTCAGCGCTGCGTGTTGCAAGCATTTGAGAGACTCGAACATGTCGTGGCTTTCATTCTTATTACGGAGAATGAAAACGACATGTCGTTTCAATTTTCAGCTTGTTCCGGATTGTTAAAGAGCATAATACTTCGCAGCACACCGTTGCCGGTACGCTCTGAAGTATTTTTCAGAAAAAACAGTTAAACGGTATGGTGGAGCTAAGCGGGATCGAACCGCTGACCTCCTGCGTGCAAGGCAGGCGCTCTCCCAGCTGAGCTATAGCCCCATACAGTTACTGCAGAGACCACTACTACCACTCAACCGAGTACATTCCGTAAGAAATGCAATTCGTGCTCAGGCAAGGCATGTTTTCGCGCAGCATAGTGAACTATGCGAGCCGGAAACATAACGCAGCATGAGTACGAATTTGGTAGGCCTGAGTGGACTTGAACCACCGACCTCACCCTTATCAGGGGTGCGCTCTAACCACCTGAGCTACAAGCCTGTAGAGGTTTTTTCTGCTCGTTACTTTTTATCAGACAATCTGTGTGGACACTGCGCCGGAAGGTATCTTCAGGTAAGGAGGTGATCCAACCGCAGGTTCCCCTACGGTTACCTTGTTACGACTTCACCCCAGTCATGAATCACAAAGTGGTAAGCGCCCTCCCGAAGGTTAAGCTACCTACTTCTTTTGCAACCCACTCCCATGGTGTGACGGGCGGTGTGTACAAGGCCCGGGAACGTATTCACCGTGGCATTCTGATCCACGATTACTAGCGATTCCGACTTCACGGAGTCGAGTTGCAGACTCCGATCCGGACTACGACGCACTTTGTGAGGTCCGCTTGCTCTCGCGAGGTCGCTTCTCTTTGTATGCGCCATTGTAGCACGTGTGTAGCCCTACTCGTAAGGGCCATGATGACTTGACGTCATCCCCACCTTCCTCCGGTTTATCACCGGCAGTCTCCTTTGAGTTCCCGACCGAATCGCTGGCAACAAAGGATAAGGGTTGCGCTCGTTGCGGGACTTAACCCAACATTTCACAACACGAGCTGACGACAGCCATGCAGCACCTGTCTCAGCGTTCCCGAAGGCACCAAGGCATCTCTGCCAAGTTCGCTGGATGTCAAGAGTAGGTAAGGTTCTTCGCGTTGCATCGAATTAAACCACATGCTCCACCGCTTGTGCGGGCCCCCGTCAATTCATTTGAGTTTTAACCTTGCGGCCGTACTCCCCAGGCGGTCGACTTAACGCGTTAGCTCCGGAAGCCACTCCTCAAGGGAACAACCTCCAAGTCGACATCGTTTACGGCGTGGACTACCAGGGTATCTAATCCTGTTTGCTCCCCACGCTTTCGCACCTGAGCGTCAGTCTTCGTCCAGGGGGCCGCCTTCGCCACCGGTATTCCTCCAGATCTCTACGCATTTCACCGCTACACCTGGAATTCTACCCCCCTCTACGAGACTCAAGCCTGCCAGTTTCAAATGCAGTTCCCAGGTTAAGCCCGGGGATTTCACATCTGACTTAACAGACCGCCTGCGTGCGCTTTACGCCCAGTAATTCCGATTAACGCTTGCACCCTCCGTATTACCGCGGCTGCTGGCACGGAGTTAGCCGGTGCTTCTTCTGCGGGTAACGTCAATCGACGCGGTTATTAACCACATCGCCTTCCTCCCCGCTGAAAGTACTTTACAACCCGAAGGCCTTCTTCATACACGCGGCATGGCTGCATCAGGCTTGCGCCCATTGTGCAATATTCCCCACTGCTGCCTCCCGTAGGAGTCTGGACCGTGTCTCAGTTCCAGTGTGGCTGGTCATCCTCTCAGACCAGCTAGGGATCGTCGCCTAGGTGGGCCATTACCCCGCCTACTAGCTAATCCCATCTGGGTTCATCCGATAGTGAGAGGCCCGAAGGTCCCCCTCTTTGGTCTTGCGACGTTATGCGGTATTAGCCACCGTTTCCAGTGGTTATCCCCCTCTATCGGGCAGATCCCCAGACATTACTCACCCGTCCGCCACTCGTCACCCAAGAGCAAGCTCTCTGTGCTACCGTCCGACTTGCATGTGTTAGGCCTGCCGCCAGCGTTCAATCTGAGCCATGATCAAACTCTTCAATTTAAGTTTGATTTGCTTAAACACGTTAAGCGGTGCTCATCTGTAAAACGTCATAATGAATTTCATTATGTGTTCACTCGTGAGACTTGATATTTTTTACGTCCGGAGACGCTGATATCAATCCTGCGAGTGCCCACACAGATTGTCTGATAAATTGTTAAAGAGCAGTGCGAACAGTGCGTTAGCGTCCTGTCGCGAGGAGGCGTATATTACGCTTTCCTCCCTCAGAGTCAACCTCTTTTTCAGAAGCTTTTCTCCGGCGGCGCAGTCTCCTGTGCCTCTCAACCCGGCGGCCGGTAAGCCGGTGTTCCGTGTCGATGGAGGCGCATTATAGGGATCCCGCTTCATAGCACAACCCTTTTTTTGGATCTTTTTTCTGAGTGGTTATAAATAATCCAGATTGGTGAGATCGCCAGCGATCCAAGCCAGAATAGGCTTGTCAGCTGCCTGAAATCGCATCAGGCTGCAATGAATTCAGCATAAAGGAGAACATGATGACTTCCCCCCTTCGCCCGTATAAACATCTCTTCCCGCAAACCGGCCAGCGCGTTATGGTCGATCCAAGTAGTGTCGTCGTCGGTGACGTCATTATGGAAGATGATGTCAGTATCTGGCCGCTGGTCGCGATTCGCGGCGACGTGAACCAGGTTCGCATTGGTGCCCGTAGCAATATTCAGGATGGCAGCGTACTGCACGTTACCCATAAGTCGGCGTCCAACCCGCAAGGCTTTCCGCTTATTATTGGCCAGGAAGTCACGGTAGGACATAAAGCGATGCTGCACGGCTGCACCATTGGCGATCGTGTACTGATCGGCATGGGGTCAATCCTGCTGGATGGTGTAATAGTAGAAGAAGAGGTGATGATTGGTGCCGGAAGTCTGGTGCCGCCGGGTAAACGACTGGAGAGCGGCTATCTATACCTCGGCAGTCCGGTCAGGCAAGTCCGCCCGCTCAATGAGCAGGAAAAAGAAGGGTTACGCTACTCGGCCAGCAACTATGTCAGCTGGAAAAATGATTACCTTGGCGCAGACAACCAGACCCAGCCCTGAGTATCGATCTCGTCCTGACGGATAGCCGCTTCGGCTTCCTCTTCCAAATCCCAGCGATGGTGCTGAAACAGCGCCATCGCTTCTCCCTCACCAAAGCGGGATCTTAATGCCTCAAGGCCGATGGCACAGGTCAGCCGCATGCCGTTAACCAGCACCGGAAAACAGATGGCCTGTTGTGCTGCGTCATAATGCTCATCATCGGGAAACTGGATTGCCTGATTCATGACTGCATGGCCTGCTTCAACTGCGCAATCACCGGGGTAATTTCTGGCATCACGCCATGCCATAGATGAAAGGCATGCGCCGCCTGGCCCACCAGCATACCTAATCCATCCGCCAGATGGCGTGCACCCTGCGTCTGGCACCACTGCAGGAAAGGCGTCAGCCCGCGTTGGTAGAACATGTCATAACAGCGCAGTTCAGAATGAATAAGTGTCACAGGCAGAGGCGGCGTTTTGCCGTCTACGCCGCTCGACGTTGCATTGATCACCAGATCAAAGGTTTTGCCTGCCAGCTGCTCAAAGCCACATGTAGCAATTGCGCCGCTTTGCCGGAACAGCTCTGCCAGCTCTTCGGCCCGGGCAGCGGTACGGTTGACGATGGTAATCGTGACCCCGGCTGACAGTAGCGGCAGGATCACGCCGCGGGCTGCCCCGCCTGCCCCCACCAGCAATACATTATCACCGGGTTTGATCATCGCCAGCCGCTGAAGATCGCTCAGTAAGCCAATGCCATCGGTATTATCACCAAAGATCTGACCGTCGCTGAGTTTCTTCACGGTATTCACTGCACCCGAACGGGCAGCACGATCGCTGAGCTGATCGGCAAGCTCCCACGCCTGCTGCTTGAAAGGGAGAGTGACATTCGCGCCTTGCCCTCCCTGTTCAAAAAATGCAGTCAGCGCCTGCGGAAATCCCTCCAGTGGCGCGCAGATCCGCCCATAACGGTGCTCTATCCCCGTCTGTTCGGCAAAAGCCCGATGAATTAACGGTGATTTGCTGTGGTTGATGGGATTACCGAAAACGGCGAATTGGTCCATGAGTTAGCCCTGACGTATGAGTTCGCCGCTGATGACATCGCGGATTTCTGAGGGATTCTGCCGTCCACCGGTTTTACCCGATAAGACCGGAAAATCATCCCCAAACTGGCGCTTAACCTCTTCGACCGTGCGGCACGGAGGCTGGCCTGAAAGATTGGCACTGGTTGAAACCAGCGGTTTACCAAACGCGCGGCAAAGCGCCTGCACATCGGGATGATCGCTGACGCGAATAGCCAGAGAATCAAATTGCCCGGTTAACCAGCGTGGCGTCTGCGGTGGAACCGGCACCACAAAGGTCACCGGGCCCGGCCAGCAGGCGAACATCCGTTCACGCTGAATCACCGAAAGTTCGCGATCGGAGATATAGGGTTCGAGCTGCGAATAATCAGCAGCAATCAGGATCAGCCCTTTTTCGACCGGACGCTGTTTCAGCGCCAGCAATGCCATAACGGCAGACTCGCTGTCTGGATCGCAGCCCAGCCCAAACACCGCTTCAGTCGGATAGGCGATAACGGCCTGGCGGTTTAGTTGACCTACACAATGCTCAAGTGAGCCGGCGAGATGTTGATTATCCATAATGTCTTAGTTCTCTTCAGCGATGGCTTTGCCACAACTCTTACTGGCACAAAAGCGTTTAACGCCCTGCGCCGTCTTCTTTTCTACTAATAGCGGAAACTGGCAATAGGGGCAGGCGCCAGCCACGGGCGTCAGGTTCACCGCAAACTGGCAAGCCGGATAGCGATCGCAGGAATGAAAAGTTTTGCCGTAGCGTGAACGTCGCTGGACCAGCTTACCTTGCTGGCATTGCGGGCACGCCAGCGTGGTTTCATCCGGTTTATCGATGGTTTCGGTGTAACCGCATTCCGGGTAGTGGCTGCAGCCGATAAACATGCCAAAGCGCCCCTGCCGCAATACTTTATCCGCACCGCAGTCCGGACAGGCATGACCTTCCAGCACTTTGACTACGTGTCCGTCCGCCTGACTCTTCAGGGGCCGGATATAGTCACATGCAGGGTAGTTCGCGCAGCCCAAAAAAGGGCCGTGTTTACCGGAGCGTATAACCAGTTCTGCCCCGCAAGCGGGGCAGGGATCCTGTTTACGCACGGTGAAGAGTGCAGCTTTACTCATAACGATGAATGCATGAAAGGAAATTTAATGGAGCATACCTTCATTGACGTCGAATAGCAGTTCTTCCATTTGCTGATAAGCATTTTCACATCCAGGGATGTTAAACAACACCATCAGCACCACCCATTTGAGATCCTCTAAGTCAAACTCAGGGGTATCCAGCGCCATGACGCGTTCGATGACCATTTCGCGCGTTTCCAGACTCAGCACCTGAATTTGTTCCAGGAAAAGCAGGAAACCACGGCTTTCAGCATCTAAACGGTTGCTCTCTTCATCGGTATAGATGCGCATAGAGAGCGGATCATTTGCCAGCAAAATTGGCGCAACCAGCCCTTCCTGATAGTCGGCCAACCTTTCTAACCAGTTCAACGCGCTGTAAATATCTTCACGATGAAACCCGGCATCCGTCAAGTCATCTGTCAATCTGTCCTGATCAACACCCATTTCTGCTTCGTTGTGGATATATGTCTCAAACAAGTACATGAGTACGTCGAACATGGCATGCCCTCCTCAATCGGACATAGCCGCCGGGTACAGCTGCGATCCATCCTGCTAACTCCAGTTCCAGCAACTGAGCTGAGATAACTGGCACAGGTTGGCCGGCACGTTCAGCGACAACGTCAACAGGTGTAACATCATCACCTACGTTAGCCAACACATCAGCAAATGGCAATGGAGCAACGTCACTGACATCAGAATAAATTTGGTCTGATTGTGTAACCGGCAACCAGTTCAGCGCGCTCGCCAGATCTTCCAGGATGTTATTCGGATGAGCCACCAGCAGCGCACCCTGCTGAATCAGCCAGTTAACCCCCTCACTCAACGGATTGCCCAATGCGCCCGGCAGTGCGTAGACATTGCGGTTCTGTTCCAGTGCATAACGGGCGGTAACCAGTGAGCCGCTCTTCAGCGACGCTTCAACCACCAGCACGCCGAGGCTTAAACCGCTAATGATACGATTACGGCGCGGAAAATTGTGTGGATGGGGAATGGTGGTCAGCGGAAACTCTGAGATAAGCGCGCCGCCCTGCTCAACAATCTCGCCGGCCAGCCGCAGGTGACTCTTCGGATAGAGGTGCTGAAGACCACTGCCTAACACCGCCATCGTTTTGCCACCAACGTTAAGGGCCGCCTGATGTGCCACACCGTCAATACCGCGAGCCAGGCCGCTGGTAATGGTAAGACCACTCAGCGCCAGCTGCTGGGCAAACCAGTCGCACCAGTAACGACCATAGTGCGACCCATTACGACTGCCCACCACGGCAAGCTGAGGATTATTCAGTACCACAGGATCACCCTGGACATACAGCAACGGCGGAAAGCGTGCGGTTTCCATTAACCGGACAGGATAACCGGCATCCAGAGCGGTGAGCAGATGGTGATGGTGACTGCTTGCCAGCCAGTGTCGGATCTCATCTACCTGCTTTTCGGGCAGCGCCTGGTACTGCTGGCGTTGCGCGGCATCCAGTCCGGCCAGCATCAGATCGTCACCCGCAGCGCCCAGTTGATGGGCCATCTCAACCCAGCGTCTGCCGGTCATTCCGCTGACCGCGGCCAGCCGTACGTAGCGTGCTATTTTGTCCATCTCTGGCTCCCTGATCCCGCTTGCTTCCTGCCGCAGAATGCTGTCAATCAGCCCTCAAAAAGTCTACAATATGAGGTAGTAATCTTTTCTTAACCGAATACAGATCTGGATATTTATGTCAGTTTTGCAGGTATTACATTTCCCTGACGAGCGCCTTCGCAAAATCGCTGCGCCCGTCAAAGAAGTTAACGCAGACGTTCAGCGTATCGTTGATGATATGTTCGAGACCATGTACGCCGAAGAAGGTATCGGTCTGGCCGCTACTCAGGTGGACATCCATCAGCGCATCATCGTTATCGATGTTTCTGAAAGTCGTGAAGAGCGTTTGGTATTGATCAACCCTGAACTGCTGGAAAAAAGCGGCGAAACCGGTATCGAAGAGGGTTGTCTCTCTATCCCTGAACAGCGTGCCTTTGTGCCGCGTGCGGAACGGGTAAAAGTTCGTGCGCTGGATCGTGACGGCAACAGTTTTGAACTGGAAGCCAGCGATCTGCTGGCCATTTGCATCCAGCATGAGATCGATCATCTGGAGGGCAAACTGTTTATTGATTATCTGTCGCCATTAAAACGCCAGCGAATCAAAACAAAGTTAGAGAAGCTGGCGCGCCAGAACGCGCAGGCTTCCTGAGCATCTAAGAAGGGATAAACGTGTCTGCCCCGCTAAAAATTATCTTTGCTGGCACACCTGACTTTGCAGCGCGTCATCTTGACGCGCTGCTTGCTTCTGAGCATCAGGTAGTTGGCGTATTCACGCAGCCCGACCGACCCGCAGGTCGCGGTAACAAGTTAACGCCCGGCCCGGTTAAAACGCTGGCGCTGGCGCATGATATTCCGGTTTATCAACCCCGGTCATTGCGACCTGAAGAGAACCAACAGCTGGTCGCCGATTTACAGGCCGATGTGATGGTTGTAGTGGCATACGGGCTGATTTTACCGAAAGCGGTGCTCGATATGCCGCGTCTCGGCTGTATCAATGTGCATGGTTCCCTGCTGCCGCGCTGGCGTGGCGCAGCGCCGATTCAGCGTGCGCTCTGGGCTGGTGACAGCGAAACCGGTATCACCATCATGCAGATGGATGTGGGCTTAGATACCGGTGATATGCTGCATAAACTGACCTGCCCGATCACCGCTCAGGATACCAGCGCGACACTGTACGACAAGCTGGCGCAACTCGGACCGCAGGGCTTGCTTGATACGCTGAGCTTACTCGCCAGCCAGCAGGCTGTGCCCGAAAAGCAGGATGATTCACTCGCTAATTACGCTGAGAAGCTGAGTAAAGAAGAGGCACGTCTGGACTGGACGCTGCCGGCCGAACAGCTCGAACGCTGTATCCGGGCATTTAACCCCTGGCCGATGAGCTTCTTCACGGTTGATGACCAGCCGGTTAAAGTCTGGCAGGCCAGCGTATTGCCCCACAGCGATCATCAGCCCGGTGAAATCATCCGAGCTGATAAGCATGGCATCCAGGTGGCTACCGCTCAGGGTGTGCTTAATCTGTTGCAGTTACAGCCCGCCGGTAAAAAACCGATGTCGGCTCAGGATCTTCTCAACTCGCGCCGGGAATGGTTTGAAGCTGGAACCCTTCTGGACTGACTCTCTGGCCCGGTCATGCACCGGGCTTTTTGTTTGATGACAAAACCCTATGAATAAATCAACCAACCTGCGTAGCCTCTGCGCTCAGCTCATTGAACGCGTTGTCGATAAGGGCGAATCGCTTAATACGGCGCTACCGGCGGCGCAGAAAAAACTCTCCGACAAAGACAGCGCCTTAGTGCAGGAGATTTGCTTTGGCGTGTTACGTACGCTGCCACAGCTTGAAGCCTTAATCGGTAAGCTGATGGAACGTCCGCTTACTGGTAAACAGCGTGTTTTGCACTATCTGATAATGGTCGGCCTCTATCAGCTGGAATATACCCGCGTTCCTGCTCACGCGGCGCTGGCTGAAACGGTTGCCGGTGCTGAGGTTCTGAAACGTACCAGCCTGAAAGGATTGCTGAACGGTGTTTTGCGTCAGTATCAGCGTCAGAGAGAAGAGTTGCTTGCCAGTATTCAGGATGGTCCGCAACGTTATCTTCATCCGGGCTGGCTGTTAAAGCGGTTACAGCATGCCTGGCCGGAACAGTGGCAGCAGATCGTAGAAGCAAACAACCTTCGTCCACCGATGTGGTTGCGCGTCAACCGTCAGCATCACCACCGTGACGGATGGCTGGCAATGCTGACCGACAGCGGTAAACATGCGCATCCCGCCGCAGATGCACCGGATGCGCTGCGTCTTGAATCACCCGCGCCGGTCAGCCAGTTACCCGGCTTCGACCAGGGCTGGGTGACCGTTCAGGATTTATCAGCCCAGCGTTGCGCGTTACTGCTGGAGCCGCAGGATGGCGAGCAGATTCTTGATCTGTGCGCTGCGCCTGGCGGCAAAACAACCCACATTCTGGAAGTGGCTCCCAAGGCTCAGGTACTGGCAGTCGATGTGGATGCGCAGCGCCTTAAACGCGTGAATGAAAATCTTCAGCGTCTGGGTATGAAAGCTGAAGTGAAGCAGGGCGATGGACGCACCCCACAACAGTGGTGCGGCGAACGCCAGTTTGATCGTATTCTGCTGGATGCACCCTGCTCGGCAACCGGCGTCGTTCGTCGTCATCCGGATATTAAGTGGCTGCGTCGCGATCGCGACATCGCTGAACTGGCGAAGCTGCAAAGCGAAATTCTGGATGCGGTCTGGCCACTTCTCAAACCTGGCGGCACCCTGCTATACGCCACCTGTTCGATCCTGCCGGAAGAGAATCATCAGCAAATTGAAGCCTTTTTGCAGCGTCAGTCCGATGCTGAAGCACAACCGCTGCAGGATGCGCCGGCCAGTGGCTGGCAGGTCTTTCCTGAGGCTGAAGGCGGAGATGGTTTCTTCTACGCTAAGCTGTTAAAAAAACCGGATGCTAATTGATATGAGCGTTGATGAGCGATGAAAATAATCATTCTGGGTGCAGGACAGGTCGGCGGGACGCTGGCAGAAAACCTGGTCGGTGAAAACAACGATATCACCGTGGTCGATACCGACGCATCGCGCTTACGTCATCTGCAGGATAAGTTCGACCTGCGCGTGGTGCAGGGTCATGGTTCGCATCCGCGGATATTGCGTGAGGCGGGCGCGGAAGATGCCGACATGCTGGTCGCCGTGACCAATTCCGATGAAACCAACATGATCGCCTGCCAGATCGCCTACTCACTTTTCAATACGCCTAACCGTATCGCCCGGATCCGCGCCGCAGACTATCTGCGCGATGCGGATAAACTGTTTATTCCTGAGGCGGTCCCTATCGATCATTTGATTTCACCCGAACAATTAGTGATCGATAATATTTACCGTCTGATCCAGTATCCTGGTGCGTTACAGGTCGTGAATTTTGCTGAAGGCAAAGTCAGCCTGGCGGTGGTCAAAGCCTATTATGGCGGGCCGCTGGTTGGTAATCCGCTCTCAATTATGCGTGAGCACATGCCGCACATCGATACGCGTGTAGCCGCCATTTTTCGTCAGGATCGGCCTATTCGTCCGCAAGGCTCCACCATTGTTGAAGCGGGCGACGAAGTGTTTTTCATCGCCGCCAGCCAGAATATTCGAGCGGTGATGAGTGAAATGCAGCGACTGGAGAAGCCGTACAAACGCATCATGCTGGTGGGCGGCGGCAATATTGGTTTTGGTCTGGCGCAGCGGCTGGAGAAAAATTACAGCGTTAAGCTGATTGAACGTAATCCACAGCGCGCCGCAGAACTGGCGGAGCATCTGCAGGACACCATCGTCTTTTATGGTGATGCGTCAGATCAGGAGCTGCTGGCTGAAGAACATGTTGAGCAGGTTGATCTGTTCATTGCCGTCACTAATGACGATGAGGCCAACATCATGTCCGCCATGCTGGCGAAAAAGATGGGGGCCAAAAAAGTGATGGTGCTGATTCAGCGCCGCGCCTATGTCGACCTGGTGCAGGGCAGCGTGATCGATATTGCGATTTCGCCACAGCAGGCCACTATTTCAGCCTTGCTGGGCCACGTGCGTAAAGCTGATATCGTTGGCGTCTCTTCACTACGACGGGGCATCGCCGAAGCGATCGAGGCGATTGCACACGGTGACGAAACCACCTCACGCGTGGTCGGCCGCTCAATTGATGACATCAAATTGCCGCCTGGCACCATCATTGGTGCCGTAGTACGCGGCGATGATGTGATGATTGCCAACGACAACCTGCGCATTGAGCAAGGCGATCATGTCATCATGTTCCTGACCGACAAGAAGTTTGTTTCAGATGTGGAGCGCCTGTTCCAGCCGAGTCCGTTTTTCCTGTAACGGCAGCGTAATCATTGATGAATTAACCCAGCGGGAAACTGCCGCATAATTCCATGGGATGATGGCAAAAACAGCAGGGTTTGTTAGACTTTAGGGCATTGGCCAGGGCAAGGAGATAAGTATGAGTTTATTCAAAGAGTTTCGTGATTTTGCAATGCGCGGTAACGTGGTGGATCTGGCGGTGGGTGTGATCATCGGCGCCGCGTTTGGCAAGATCGTGTCATCATTAGTCGCCAACATTATTATGCCGCCGTTGGGTCTGCTGATTGGTGGTGTCGACTTCAAATCGTTTAGCTGGGTGCTTAAGCCTGCGGTCGGTGACACGCCTGCCGTTGTGATGCAGTACGGTGTGTTTCTGCAGACCATCTTCGACTTCGTAATCATCGCTTTTGCCATTTTCATGGCGATCAAACTGATGAACCGTCTCTATACTAAAAAAGAAGTCGAGAAGCCGGCTGCCAAGCCCTCTAATGAAGAAGTCCTGCTGACAGAAATTCGTGATTTGCTGAAGCAGCAAAATACCCGGGTTTAAAAAATAAGCCGCCTGCCGGGCGGTTTTTTTTCGCTCTGAAAGCAGAAGGCCAGTGATAAGATGCTGTCTTATCACTGGCCTCCCAGTTCTGTCCCTTAACATGTTTATCTTTGCGCTTAAAACTCCCCTTCCCTTTTTGCTTCTGTTCAATGCGCTGCCGGAATAGTGGGTCATGTAACAGTGCTTCAATCGCATTGTCGCGAATCTGCCCTTTGGTATGCTGATATTTACTCATGGTTCCTCCTGTTGGAATCGCGAGATACTTTATTCCTTTGGCTGAAAAAAACAATATCTCTAACTGCTCAGACTCTCACCTCGTTCGAGGGCTTCAAGAATTGAGCACGAAACGCTACTGTGACTGTCACCACAGCAGGCATCCGACAGATGCTGGAGCGATCGCTGCATGGTTTCCAGCTCAGCAATCATCTGCGCGACCTCATTGAGGCGTTTTTCAACAATCGACTTCGACTCCTGGCAGGTGTGATGTGCCGGATCGACGCGGATTGAAAGCAACTCCCGGATAGCTTCAAGGCTGAAACCGAGTTTACGACCGTAGCGGATAAACTTCAGGCGTTGCAGATCGCTTTCACTGTATAAACGAAAACCCCCTTCGGTACGTCCGTCATGATCCATCATCTGCTGTTTCTCATAGAAACGGATGGTATCTGGCGTGACGTCGGCGAGTTTTGCCAACTGACCAATCCTGAACATCTACTTCTCCTGATTGAAACGTTGCTGAAGAGCGGCGGCATAGTCGCCATGCAGAAAATCGGTGCGCATGCCGGCTTGCTGAAGCCTGAGCTCCAGAACGTTAAGGCGGCGACACTGATCCTGATAACGCGGATCGGCGGGATCGAGCTGACGTAGCAGATCGTTAACTTCGATCGCTTCACGACGCAGTTCAAGTTCGGGCGGCAGGAAACCGGCGTTCTTTAGCAGCCGATAGCCGGCGCGAAGTTCAGGTGGTACATGACTGTCATCATCAAGCTGAAGCGGCTTGCCTTCACCAGGCAGTTGACTCAGCTCGCCCTTTTCCAGCGCGGCTTTAATGTGTTGTTCTGCAAGTTGATCAACCAGCCACATCGTAAACTCCTCAGCTCAGCGAATTACTCAGCCCTAAAGGTAGTAAATTTTGGGCAATAAAAAACCCGCCGAAGCGGGTTTTTTACTTTACTACAGATTACTCTGCAGCTGCTTCTGCTTGAGCTTCTGGACGATCAACCAGCTCGATGTATGCCATCGGAGCGTTGTCACCAGCGCGGAAGCCACACTTCAGAATGCGAGTGTAACCACCGGCACGGCTCGCGAAACGCGGGCCAAGCTCATTAAACAGTTTTGCCACGATCTCGTTATCACGAGTGCGGGCGAATGCCAGACGACGATTAGCTACGTTGTCGGTCTTGGCAAGAGTAATCAGCGGCTCAACTACGCGGCGCAACTCTTTGGCTTTCGGCAGAGTCGTCTTGATGATCTCATGACGAACCAGAGAGCCAGCCATGTTACGGAACATAGCCTGACGATGGCTGCTGTTGCGGTTCAGTTGACGACCACTCTTACGATGGCGCATGACCTTATCCTTCTCAGTGAAACCTTAACCTGTGATCGGGTTATTCATCAGCAATGCTTGCCGGCGGCCAGTTCTCAAGGCGCATGCCCAGAGAAAGTCCACGTGAGGCGAGCACATCTTTAATCTCAGTAAGAGATTTTTTACCCAGGTTAGGCGTTTTAAGCAGCTCAACCTCGGTACGCTGTACCAGATCACCGATGTAGTGGATAGCTTCTGCCTTAAGGCAGTTAGCAGAGCGGACAGTCAATTCCAGATCGTCAACAGGGCGCAGCAGGATCGGATCGAATTCTGGTTTCTCTTCTTTAACTTCCGGCTGACGTACATCACGTAAGTCAACGAAAGCTTCAAGTTGTTCTGCCAGAATGGTTGCCGCACGACGAATCGCCTCTTCAGGATCGATTGTACCGTTGGTTTCCATTTCGATGACCAGCTTATCCAGGTCGGTGCGCTGTTCGACGCGCGCTGCTTCAACATTGTAGGCAATACGGTCTACAGGGCTGTAGCAAGCGTCAACCAACAGGCGGCCGATTGGGCGCTCATCTTCTTCCGAATGAATTCGGGCAGAAGCCGGCACATAACCACGACCACGCTGAACTTTGATACGCATGCTGATAGCGGCGTTCTCATCGGTCAGATGGCAGATCACGTGCTGAGGCTTGACGATTTCGACATCACCATCATGGGTAATGTCGGCTGCAGTCACAGGGCCAATGCCAGATTTATTCAGGGTCAGAATGACTTCATCTTTACCCTGAACTCTTACCGCCAGCCCTTTCAGGTTGAGCAGGATTTCCAGGATATCTTCCTGTACGCCCTCTTTGGTGCTGTACTCATGTAGTACACCATCAATTTCAACCTCGGTCACCGCGCAACCCGGCATGGAAGAAAGCAGAATACGGCGCAGTGCGTTACCAAGAGTATGGCCAAAGCCACGCTCTAAAGGCTCAAGGGTCACCTTGGCGTGCGTCGAACTCACTTGCTCGATATCTACCAGGCGCGGTTTTAGAAACTCTGTCACAGAACCCTGCATTGTGTCCTCTCTTTGGTACTAAGCTTTACTTAGAGTAAAGCTCGACGATCAGGTGTTCGTTAATGTCCGCAGACAGATCAGTACGCTCAGGAATACGCTTGAACACACCTTCCATCTTAGTCGCATCAACTTCCAGCCAGGTTGGCTTTTCACGCTGCTCAGCCAGCTCCAGAGCGGCCTTCACGCGAGATTGCTTTTTGGCTTTCTCACGGATGCTAACGACATCATTCGGAGATACCTGATAAGAAGCGATGTTAACAACGCGGCCATTTACCAGAACAGACTTATGGCTCACCAGCTGACGTGCTTCCGCACGAGTGGCACCAAAGCCCATACGATAAACTACGTTGTCCAGACGGCCTTCCAGCAGAGCCAACAGGTTTTCACCGGTGTTGCCTTTCAGACGTGCTGCTTCTTTATAGTAGTTACGGAACTGACGCTCGAGCACGCCGTAGATACGACGAACTTTCTGCTTCTCACGTAACTGACCGCCGTAATCAGACAGACGCGGTTTACGCGCACCATGCTGACCAGGCGCTTGTTCGATCTTACACTTGGAATCAATCGCGCGAACGCCAGACTTAAGGAATAAGTCAGTGCCCTCACGACGGCTCAGCTTGAGCTTAGGACCCAAATATCTTGCCATTTTCTTTCTCCAACTATCCTAAAAAACGGGCGTTATACGCGACGTTTTTTCGGCGGACGACAACCGTTATGAGGGATCGGAGTCACATCAGTAATATTAGTGATGCGGAAACCAGCGGCGTTCAGTGCACGAATTGTTGATTCGCGACCCGGACCCGGACCCTTAACCATAACTTCCAGGTTCTTAATACCGTAATCTTTTACCGCTTCTGCACAGCGCTCTGCAGCGACCTGAGCAGCAAACGGAGTGGATTTACGTGAACCGCGGAAACCGGAACCACCGGCGGTTGCCCAACCCAGTGCGTTACCCTGACGATCAGTAATAGTAACGATGGTGTTGTTAAAAGAAGCATGGACATGAGCCACGCCATCTGAGACTTGTTTTCTTACACGCTTACGTGCACGAACTGGTGCCTTTGCCATTATTTACTCACCCCGATTATTTCTTGATCGGTTTACGCGGACCCTTACGGGTACGTGCGTTGGTCTTAGTACGCTGACCGCGAACCGGAAGACCACGACGATGGCGCAAACCACGGTAGCAACCAAGGTCCATAAGACGCTTGATGCTCAGGGTGATTTCACGGCGCAGATCACCTTCTACAACGAATTTCGCAACTGCATCACGCAGCTGATCAATTTGTTCTTCAGACAGCTCACTGATCTTAACATTTTCAGCAATACCCGTTGAAGCGCAGATGGCTTTAGAACGAGTTTTACCGATACCGAAGATCGAAGTTAATGCGATAACGGTATGTTTTTGATCAGGAATGTTAATGCCTGCTATACGGGCCACTATGCACTCCTATAATTAAATAAGCACGTCCCATGCTGAAAAGCCCGTTTTCAGGATACTCAAATGGAAACGCACTGACATACAAAAGATTGGCTGGCTAATCTAGCCAGCTCAACCCGACTTTGCAAGAAAAATATGTGACAAAATCAGCCTTGGCGCTGTTTATGCTTTGGCTCGGCGCTGCAGATCACACGGACGACACCGTCGCGACGAATGATTTTGCAGTTACGACATAATTTCTTGACGGAAGCACGAACTTTCATTTTTACTCTCCGTAACTTCTCAACCACCTGAATTAACGGCCGTAGCCCTTCAGGTTAGCTTTTTTCAATGCCGACTCGTACTGACTTGACATCATCAGAGTTTGCACTTGAGCCATAAAGTCCATGATGACGACCACTACGATGAGCAGTGAAGTACCGCCAAAGTAGAAGGGAACCTTCATCGCATCACGCATGAACTCCGGGATAAGGCAGATAAAAGTGATGTACAGCGCACCAATTAAGGTTAACCGCGTCATAACTTTATCGATGTACTTCGCCGTTTGCTCTCCCGGACGAATTCCCGGTACGAATGCACCAGACTTCTTCAGGTTATCTGCTGTTTCACGTGGGTTGAAAACCAACGCCGTATAGAAGAAACAGAAGAAGATGATTGCAGTCGCATAGAGTAGCACATAAAGCGGCTGTCCTGGCTGCAAATACAGCGAAATTGTTGTCAGCCAGTTCCAACCGGTACCGCCCCCGAACCACGATGCAATCGTTGCCGGGAACAGAATAATGCTGGAAGCAAAAATAGCCGGGATTACGCCCGCCATGTTCACTTTCAACGGTAAATGTGTGCTCTGTGCAGCGTAGACACGACGACCTTGCTGACGTTTTGCATAGTTCACCACAATGCGGCGTTGACCACGTTCAACGAAAATAACAAAGAAGGTCACGGCGAATACGAGTACTGCAACCAACAGCAACAGAAGGAAGTGCAGGTCACCTTGCCGCGCTTGCTCGATGGTATGGCCAATGGCCGGCGGGAGACCCGCAACAATACCTGCGAAGATAATGATCGAAATACCGTTACCGATACCGCGTTCAGTAATCTGTTCGCCCAGCCACATCAGGAACATTGTCCCTGAGACCAGACTGACAACAGCGGTAAAGTAGAAAGCAAAGCCTGGATTCATCACCAGGCCCTGCATTCCTGGCATATTCGGCAGACCGGTAGCAATACCGATCGACTGGAATATGGCCAATACCAACGTACCGTATCGGGTGTACTGGCTAATCTTACGACGGCCAGCCTCCCCTTCTTTCTTAATTTCCGCTAACGCTGGATGAACCACCGTTAATAACTGGATGATAATCGATGCCGAAATATACGGCATGATACCCAGTGCGAAAATAGAAGCACGGCTGAGAGCACCACCAGAGAACATGTTAAACATTTCAATGATGGTGCCACGCTGTTGTTCAAGCAGTTTGGCAAGTACAGTGGCATCAATACCAGGGATCGGAATGAAAGAGCCAATACGGAAGACAATCAGTGCACCGATTACAAACAGCAGTCTGCGTTTCAGTTCACCAAAGCCGCCTTTGGCGCTTTGAAAATCTAACCCCGGTTGTTTAGCCATCTGCTACTTATTCCTCAATTTTACCGCCAGCAGCTTCGATTGCAGCACGAGCACCTTTGGTGACACGCAGGCCGCGAACCGTTACCGGTGCAGAAACTTCACCAGAAAGAATTACTTTAACGAATTCAATCTGGACACCGATAATGTTGGCCGCTTTCAGCGTATTCAGGTCTACGATACCGCCTTCAACTTTCGCCAGATCAGACAGACGAATCTCTGTGGTGATCATTGATTTGCGAGAGGTGAAACCGAATTTCGGCAGACGACGATACAGAGGCATCTGACCGCCCTCGAAACCGCGACGTACGCCACCGCCAGAACGTGAGTTCTGACCTTTGTGACCACGACCACCGGTTTTACCGAGACCAGAACCGATACCACGACCCAGACGCTTGCTCGCGTGCTTAGACCCTTCGGCCGGAGACAGAGTATTTAGACGCATCTCTTACTCCTCCACTTTAACCATATAGGAAACCGCGTTAACCATACCGCGTACTGCAGGCGTATCTTCACGCTCAACGGTGTGGCCAATACGACGCAGACCCAGGCCAACCAGAGTGGCTTTATGCTTAGGCAAACGGCCAATAGCACTGCGGGTTTGAGTGATTTTAATAGTCTTAGCCATCGTGATTACCCCAGAATTTCTTCAACGGATTTACCACGCTTAGCAGCGACCATTTCCGGAGATTTCATATTGCCCAGGCCGTCGATAGTTGCACGAACCACGTTAATCGGGTTGGTGGAACCATAGGCTTTTGCCAGAACGTTATGAACTCCAGCGACTTCCAGGACGGCGCGCATTGCACCACCGGCAATAATACCGGTACCTTCAGAAGCCGGCTGCATGAACACGCGGGAACCCGTGTGTGCACCTTTTACTGGGTGCTGCAGGGTGCCGTTGGTCAGCGCGACGTTAACCATGTTGCGACGGGCTTTCTCCATCGCTTTCTGGATCGCTGCTGGAACTTCACGCGCTTTACCGTAACCAAAACCAACGCGACCGTTACCATCGCCTACCACAGTCAGTGCTGTGAAGGAGAAAATACGACCACCTTTAACAGTTTTAGATACACGGTTTACCGCGATCAGTTTTTCCTGCAGTTCGCCAGCTTGTTTCTCGATGTGTGCCATCTTAGACCTCTACCTTAGAACTGAAGGCCAGCTTCACGGGCAGCATCTGCCAGTGCCTGGACGCGACCATGATATTGGAAACCGGAACGGTCGAAAGAAACACCAGTGATGCCTTTTTCGATTGCGCGTTCTGCAATAACTTTACCTACTGCAGCTGCGGCTTCTTTATTACCGGTATACTTCAGTTGTTCAGTGATAGCTTTTTCTACTGTAGAAGCAGCGACCAGAACTTCGGAACCGTTCGGGGCGATTACCTGTGCGTAAATATGACGCGGGGTACGATGTACCACCAGGCGAGTAGCACCCAGCTCTTTGAGCTTGCGACGTGCACGGGTCGCACGACGGATACGAGCAGATTTCTTATCCATAGTGTTACCTTACTTCTTCTTAGCCTCTTTGGTACGCACGACTTCGTCGGCGTAACGGACACCCTTGCCTTTATAAGGCTCAGGACGACGGTAGGCGCGCAAGTCAGCTGCAACCTGGCCGATCAGCTGTTTATCAGCGCCTTTCAGCACGATTTCAGTCTGAGTCGGACACTCTGCAGTGATACCCGCGGGCAGCTGGTGATCGACTGGATGAGAAAAGCCCAGAGACAGGTTTACCACGTCGCCTTTAACGGCTGCACGATAACCTACACCAACCAGCTGCAGCTTCTTAGTGAAGCCTTCGGTAACACCGATAACCATTGCGTTCAGCAGCGCGCGAGAAGTACCCGCCTGCGCCCAGCCGTCAACGAAACCTTCGCGCGGAGCGAAAGTCAGAGCGTTGTCAGCATGCTTAACTTCAACAGCATCATTGATAGTACGAGTCAGCTCGCCGTTTTTACCTTTAATCGAAATTACCTGACCGTTGAGTTTTACCTCTACGCCGGCAGGAACAACGACAGGTGCTTTAGCAACACGAGACATAGTATCCTCCGATTACGCTACGTAGCAGATAATTTCGCCACCAAGACCTGCCTGGCGCGCTGCACGATCAGTCATGACACCTTTAGATGTAGAAACTACAGCGATGCCCATACCAGCCATTACCTTTGGCAGCTCATCTTTTTTCTTATAGATGCGCAGACCAGGACGGCTTACTCGCTGAATGCTTTCCACAACCGCTTTGCCCTGGAAATACTTAAGAGTCAGTTCCAGTTCCAGCTTGGTGTCGCCTTCGATTTTGAAATCTTCAATATATCCTTCTTCCTTCAGAACGTTGGCAATTGCCAATTTCAGCTTGGAGGAAGGCATGGTGACCGCAACTTTGTTCGCGGCCTGACCGTTACGGATACGGGTCAGCATATCCGCGATCGGATCTTGCATGCTCATCTGTGTTACTCCCGTGATTCAATTGGTGACAATTACCAGCTAGCCTTCTTCAGGCCCGGGATTTCACCGCGCATGGCGGCTTCGCGGACCTTGATACGGCTCAACCCAAACTTCCGCAGGAAACCGTGCGGACGACCTGTTTGACGGCAGCGGTTACGCTGACGTGAAGGGCTGGAATCACGCGGCAGACTCTGCAGCTTCAGAACGGCATTCCAACGATCTTCGTCGGAAGCGTTCACATCAGAAATGATCGCTTTCAGTTCAGCGCGTTTTGCGAAGAATTTGTCTGCTAATTTCACACGCTTAACTTCGCGTGCTTTCATAGATTGCTTAGCCATTAAGTAACCCTACCTTACTTACGGAACGGGAAGTCAAAGGCAGCCAGCAGAGCACGGCCTTCATCATCAGATTTCGCAGTAGTGGTAATGGTAATATCCAAACCACGAACGCGATCGACTTTGTCGTAGTCGATTTCTGGGAAGATGATCTGCTCACGTACACCCATGCTGTAGTTGCCACGACCATCGAATGACTTAGCGGACAAGCCACGGAAGTCACGGATACGTGGAACAGCAATGGTGATCAGACGCTCAAAGAACTCCCACATGCGTTCGCCACGCAGAGTTACTTTACAGCCGATCGGATAGCCCTGACGGATTTTGAAGCCTGCAACTGATTTGCGTGCTTTGGTGACCAGCGGTTTTTGACCGGAGATTGCTGCCAGGTCAGCTGCTGCGTTATCCAGCAGTTTCTTGTCAGCGATCGCTTCACCAACACCCATGTTCAGGGTGATCTTCTCGACCCGAGGGACTTGCATGACAGAATTGTAGCCAAACTCTGTCATGAGTTTCTGGACTACTTCGTCTTTGTAGTAATCATGCAGTTTCGCCATCGTACTACTCCAAATTACTTGATAGTTTCGCTGTTAGACTTGAAGAAACGGACTTTTTTGCCGTCTTCGAATCTAAAGCCTACACGGTCAGCCTTACCAGTTGCCGCATTGAACAGTGCAACGTTAGAAACCTGAATTGCAGCTTCTTTTTCAACGATGCCACCTGGTTGGTTCAGAGCCGGAACCGGCTTCTGATGTTTCTTCACCAGGTTGATACCTTCAACGATGACCTTACCAGAAGACAGGACATTCTTAACTTTACCGCGCTTACCTTTATCTTTACCGGTTAACACGATAACTTCGTCGTTACGACGGATTTTAGCTGCCATTGTTCGCTCCTTAGAGTACTTCTGGTGCCAGAGAGATAATTTTCATGAACTTTTCAGTACGAAGTTCACGAGTTACCGGCCCAAAAATACGCGTACCGATAGGCTGCTCACTGTTATTGTTTAAAATAACGCATGCATTACCATCGAAGCGAATGACAGAACCGTCCGGGCGACGAACACCCTTCCTGGTGCGCACCACTACCGCCTTCAGGACATCACCTTTTTTGACTTTACCACGAGGAATTGCTTCCTTGATGGTAACTTTGATGATGTCACCGACGCCTGCGTAGCGACGGTGCGAGCCACCCAGAACCTTGATACACATTACGCGACGTGCACCGGAGTTGTCGGCGACGTTCAGCATAGTCTGTTCTTGGATCATTTTAGTGCTCCGCTAATGTCAACTACTACTTCGGGACCTAAACCTCAGGTCGTTAGAAAGCCCCATAATTGAGGGCGCGGCATTGTAACACCGGTTCTCACAGATGGGTAGAAAAAATAAACGGCTCTCAATCGAGCCGCTGATTTTCCCTGATGACAGGGAGGGCGTATTCTAGGGAATAGTGCGAACAGTAGCAAATGTAATCTGCCTTATTTTTCGTCGCTTCTGTAATAAAGTGTCCGATTGGCCCCTTTCACCCGTTTAGTGGCCAGTTGGTTATGCTGGCGCGGCGGTGCTGGCAGTTCAATTCCGCTCAGTTGACCGTTACGTACCCTGAGCTGTTGATGCTGTTGTATGCCGCCGGCCCCGAATCAGAGAACATCTGCGGCGAAACCGATCGTGCCCTGCCCCGTCCAGCCCTACCCGGCCCAGGTCAAAAACCGCCAGTTCGGCCATCATGCCGGGAGCAATTATTGCCTCATCATCACGTTTAAGCACTTTCCCGCCTCTCAGCATTGCCAGTTCAGGCACCTGACGCGCCGTCAGCGCATCGGGACCCAACCCCAGCCGTTGCAGCAGCATCGCCTGACGCGCTTCTGATGTCATGTCTGCGCTGACATTAGAGGCAGAGTCCTCGACGCCAAACCCGACGGGGGCAACGGCGTCGCACATATGGCGCAACGGGGCGATACCCGAGTCAGGCAGCATGCTGGCGCAGGGACAATGCGCGCTACTCGTCCCGCTATCGGCGAACAGCTCAATGCCTGAGGGAGCCAGCTTAACGTGGTGTGCATGCCAGACGTCAGGATCTACCCAGCCGAGGACCTCCAGGTACTGTGCCGGCATCATATTGAATTTCTCTCGGCAATAACGGATATCGTTACCATTTTCCGCCAGATGAATATACACCGAGACACCGTACTGACGGCCAGCGGTGCAGACAGCTTTATCAACTCACGACTGACAGAAACTGGCGAACATGGCGCCACCACCGCATTATCCCATGACAGGCGTCGCGATAACGCGCTATTCCCCGTTAGGTAGCGGTTAACATCGTCGCCTCATCCTCCACCAGACTGTCGGGCGTCAGGCCACCGCGCGGCTGCCCCACACTCACACTGCCGCCACTGGCATGGAAATTATTCCCTTTACGGTGGCCGCCTCAATGCGTTCATCAAGCTGGTAGTCGTTGGGATCGTGATACCGATGATCGCTGGTGGTGGTACAGCCTGTTAGCATCAACTCTTCTATCGATATCTGGGTTGAGATGTGTAACCTGTCTGGCATCGGATCCTGCCACAGCGGATAACGTTGCATCAGTCAGTAGAACAGCGCACCGTTTACACCACGGAGTGGTACACATTACGGCGTTCTTTGCATGCTATCACCGGCGGGTTACCCCTGAGGGGCAGATGTTGATAGCGGCAGGCCAATCGTCAGCAGCGCAGCTTGCAGCGACGGTGCCGGGCGAGGTTTTGGCTTCTCTTCACGACTCGTGCGCTAGCCACATGTAACCCGCCTTTTCCAGCCCGCAGTTGTTAAACCACCCTGACCAAACGCCACAGCCAGTCCACCGCACAGCTGATCCTCATCGAGGATGTGCCGTTGATGTAAGGATCGCTATCCGCTCCACAGGCAAAAAAAAACCCCCTGCCGAAGCAGAGGGTTTTCTCAGAAAAAACCATTCTTATTACAGAACAGCTTTCTCAATTACGCGAACCAGGGTCCAGGATTTAGTCTTGGACAGTGGACGGCATTCGCGGATTTCTACGACGTCGCCAATTCCACATTCATTGTTCTCGTCATGGATGTGCAGCTTAGTCGTACGTTTGATGAATTTGCCGTAGATCGGGTGTTTCACGAAACGTTCGATAGCAACAACTGCAGATTTCTGCATTTTGTCACTTACTACACGACCCTGCAGAGTACGGATTTTATCGGTCATTACGAACCCGCCTTCTCAGTCAGTAAAGTCTTAACGCGTGCAACATCACGGCGCACTTGCTTCAGCAGATGGGTCTGCTGCAGTTGGCCAGATGCTGCCTGCATGCGCAGGTTAAATTGCTCACGCAGCAGATTAAGCAGCTCAGTGTTCAGCTCTTCAACGCTTTTTTCACGCAGCTCTGTTGCTTTCATTACATCACCGTCTTAGTTACAAAGGTGGTTTTGATAGGCAGTTTTGCTGCTGCCAGCTTGAATGCTTCACGGGCCAGCTCTTCTGGTACGCCGTCCATTTCATACAGGACTTTACCAGGCTGGATCAGGGCAACCCAATACTCCACGTTACCCTTACCTTTACCCATACGCACTTCCAGCGGCTTCTCGGTGATCGGTTTGTCCGGGAATACTCGGATCCAGATCTTACCTTGACGCTTAACTGCACGGGTCATAGCACGACGTGCTGCTTCGATCTGACGAGCAGTCAGACGACCACGGCCAACAGCTTTCAGACCGAAAGTACCGAAGCTGACATCCGTACCCGCAGCCAGACCGCGGTTACGGCCTTTGTGCACTTTACGGAATTTCGTACGCTTTGGTTGTAACATCAGCGACTCTCCTTACTTACGGCCTTTACGCTGCTGCTTTTTAGGTTGAGCAGCCGGTTCCGGTTGTTCAACAGCAGCCATACCACCCAGGATCTCACCTTTGAAGATCCATACCTTAACGCCGATTACACCATAAGTGGTGTGGGCTTCAGAGGTGTTGTAGTCAATGTCAGCACGCAGAGTGTGCAACGGCACGCGACCTTCACGATACCATTCGGTACGTGCGATCTCGGCGCCGCCCAGACGGCCGCTAACTTCAACTTTAATCCCCTTCGCGCCCAGACGCATGGCGTTCTGAACCGCACGCTTCATAGCACGACGGAACATCACACGACGCTCCAGCTGTGAAGTGATGCTGTCAGCTACCAGTTTCGCGTCCAGTTCCGGCTTACGGACTTCAGCGATATTAATCTGTGCAGGAACGCCAGCGATGTTCGCGACGACCGTGCGCAGTTTTTCTACGTCTTCACCTTTCTTACCGATCACGATGCCCGGACGAGCAGTGTGAATAGTCACACGGATGCTCTTCGCTGGACGCTCGATAACGATACGAGATACAGACGCTTTAGCCAGTTCTTTTGTCAGGAACTGACGTACTTTAAAGTCGCTGTCCAGGTTGTCAGCGAATTCTTTGGTGTTCGCAAACCAGGTAGAGTTCCATGGTTTTACAATACCCAGGCGAATACCATTAGGATGTACTTTCTGACCCATTGCTAGTCTCCAGAGTCTCAGCGATCGGACACAACCACAGTAATGTGGCTGGTGCGCTTCAGGATGCGATCTGCACGACCTTTGGCACGCGGCATAATGCGTTTCATGGTCGGACCTTCATCTACGAAAATTTTCGTGATTTTCAGATCGTCGATATCAGCGCCATCGTTGTGTTCGGCGTTAGCAATGGCAGATTCCAGGACTTTCTTAACCAGTACAGCCGCTTTCTTGTTGGTGTAGGTTAAAATATCCAGAGCCTGCGACACTTTCTTACCGCGAATCAGGTCCGCCACCAGGCGTACCTTCTGAGCAGAAGAACGAGCATGGCGATGTTGAGCAATAGTTTCCATCTCTTCCTCCTACTTATTTCTTCTTGGCTTTTTTATCAGCCGCGTGACCGCGATAAGTACGTGTCGGCGCGAATTCACCCAGTTTGTGACCAACCATTTCGTCGGAAACAAAGACAGGAACGTGCTGACGACCATTATGGACAGCGATGGTCAAACCGATCATGTTAGGAAAGATCGTTGAACGACGGGACCAAGTGCGCAAAGGCTTCTTGTCACCGCTTTCCACCGCTTTCTCTACCTTCTTCAGCAAGTGCAGGTCAATAAAAGGACCTTTCTTGAGAGAACGTGGCATGGCTTATCCTCTAATATTATTTGCTACGGCGACGTACGATAAATTTATCAGTACGCTTGTTGCTACGGGTCTTCTTACCTTTGGTCTGAACGCCCCACGGAGTTACCGGGTGCTTACCAAAGTTACGACCTTCACCACCACCGTGCGGGTGATCAACTGGGTTCATCGCGGTACCACGAACGGTCGGACGAACACCACGCCAACGGGCTGCACCAGCTTTACCCAGAACGCGCAGCATATGCTCAGCGTTGCCGACTTCGCCCAGTGTTGCGCGGCAGTCAGATTCGACTTTACGCATTTCACCAGAACGCAGACGCAGGGTAACGTAAGAACCTTCACGCGCAACGATCTGCACGTAAGCACCGGCTGAGCGAGCAATCTGACCGCCTTTGCCTGGTTTCATTTCTACGTTATGCACGGTAGAACCCACCGGGATGTTACGCATCGGCAGAGTGTTACCTGCTTTGATCGCAGCATCAACGCCAGATTGGATCTGGTCGCCGGCTTTCAGGCCTTTAGGGGCCAGGATATAACGGCGCTCGCCGTCTTTGTACAGAACCAGTGCGATGTTCGCAGAGCGGTTCGGATCGTACTCAAGACGTTCAACAACTGCCGGGATACCATCTTTGTTGCGTTTGAAATCAACCAGACGGTAAGCCTGCTTATGACCACCACCGATGTGACGGGTAGTGATGCGACCGTTGTTGTTGCGGCCACCGGATTTGCTGTTTTTTTCCAGCAATGGAGCAAACGGCTTGCCCTTGTGCAGCTCTGGGTTCACCACTTTTACGACGTGGCGACGACCCGGAGATGTCGGTTTACATTTAACAACTGCCATTGTCTTTCTCCTCCGACTTACTCAGCGCCGCCGACGAAGTCCAGATTCTGGCCTTCCTTCAGGGTGACGTAAGCTTTTTTCCAGTCGCTACGACGACCGATACGCTGTCCGTGACGCTTAACTTTACCCTTAACTACCAGGGTGTTTACGTCTTTCACTTCTACTTCGAACAGTTTCTCAACAGCAGCAACGATCTCTGCTTTGGTCGCGTCATTAGCTACTTTGAGTACGATGGTATTGGTTTTTTCCATCGCGCTAGATGCCTTTTCAGATACGTGCGGCGCGCGCAGTACTTTCAGCAGACGTTCTTCACGGATCATGCCAGCATCTCCTCAACTTGCTTAACTGCATCAGCAGTCATAACGACTTTGTCGAAGGCGATCAGGCTAACTGGGTCGATACCTGATGCATCACGCACGTCAACCTTGTACAGGTTACGCGCAGCCAGGAACAGATTCTCATCCAGTTCGCCAGTGATGATCAGCACGTCTTCCAGCGCCATGTCTTTCAGTTTCTGTACCAGCAGCTTGGTTTTCGGTGCTTCTACAGCGAATGATTCGACAACGATCAGACGATCTTGACGTACCAGTTCGGACAGGATGCTTTTCAGCGCGCCGCGGTACATCTTTTTGTTAACTTTTTGACTGTGGTCCTGCGGCTTCGCAGCAAAGGTCACGCCACCTGAACGCCAGATTGGGCTCTTTACAGAACCTGCACGCGCACGGCCGGTGCCTTTTTGACGCCATGGCTTTTTGCCTGAACCGGTTACTTCTGCACGCGTTTTCTGCGCACGAGTACCCTGGCGGGCGCCAGATGCGTAAGCAACAACAACCTGGTGAACCAGCGCTTCGTTGAAATCACGACCGAAGGTAGTTTCGGAAACAGTCAGCGCGCTCTGCGCGTCTTTCAATACTAATTCCATTGCTATCCCCTTACGCCTTCACAGCTGGTTTAACGATCAGGTCGCTACCGGTTGCACCCGGGACAGCACCTTTAACCAGCAGCAGGTTGCGCTCAGCGTCAACACGTACTACGTCCAGACTCTGAACGGTTACGCGCTCATTACCCAGCTGACCTGCCATTTTCTTGCCTTTGAACACTTTGCCCGGAGTCTGGTTCTGACCGATTGAACCCGGAACGCGGTGAGACAAGGAGTTACCGTGAGTCGCGTCCTGGGTACGGAAGTTCCAGCGCTTAACGGTACCGGCGAAACCTTTACCTTTAGAGGTACCGGTTACGTCAACTTTTTTAACTTCAGCGAAAATCTCAACGCTGATGCTCTGACCTACAGAGTATTCTTCACCTTCAGCGGTGCGGAATTCCCACAGGCCACGGCCAGCTTCAACGCCAGCTTTAGCAAAATGACCAGCTTCAGGTTTGGTCACACGGTTTGCTTTTTTAGCACCGGTGGTAACCTGAATTGCCTGGTAACCATCGTTTTCCAGGCCTTTGACCTGAGTAACGCGGTTCGCTTCAACTTCGATTACGGTGACGGGGATAGAAACGCCATCTTCAGTGAAGATGCGGGTCATGCCCACTTTTTTACCGACTAAACCAATCATTGTTTCAACCTCTCAATCGCTCGATGACCTGATTAACCCAGGCTGATCTGCACGTCAACACCGGCAGCCAGATCCAGACGCATCAGAGCATCAACGGTTTTTTCAGTTGGCTCAACGATGTCTACCAGACGCTTGTGAGTGCGGATTTCGTACTGATCACGCGCATCTTTGTTAACGTGCGGAGAGATCAGAACGGTAAAGCGCTCTTTGCGGGTTGGCAGCGGGATCGGACCACGAACCTGCGCACCAGTGCGCTTGGCGGTCTCAACGATTTCCGCGGTTGATTGATCGATCAGACGATGATCAAACGCTTTAAGACGGATACGGATTCTTTGGTTCTGCATGAGACCAGAGCTCCAAACTTTTTATAGACGAAAAAAATTACTACTCGAGCCCATTACGATTGATGGGAGAGTGTAATCGTTCAGCATATAACTCCCCAATTGGGAGTATTGTCAGGCGGCCTAAAATTCTGCCGTCTGCGATTCTGCTCGAATCGCGCCTGCAATATCTGCAGGCCCGCGCATTATACGTAAATCTGCTCAGGAAGCAACCCGTGTTGTCGTTTTAACCGGGTTTGTCGTCTGTGCTTTTCAGATCTGCCTCGCACTGCCCTGCTATCCTGCGGTCGGGTCGGCCACTTTTGCTGTGCGCTGCTTTCCGGCCCAGGCATTTCTATCATGACAGGCAATCTGGTTATGGGCAGAGTCAGCTCAGACCCGTTGCTGAATCAGGAGCCCTGACCGTGCCGCATTACTTCATGATCGATGTTGTCATTTTTATTGTCGCCAGCGCTCTGGGTAGTTTTATCGCTCTGGTCTGTCAGCGCTTCTCTCCGACTGATTCGTCCGCCGAGTGGTTCCATTCACTCTGCGTCCCCGGCTCGCAATGTGAGCACTGTCAGCGCCCCTTGTTATGGCGCGATCGTTTACCGCTGATTAGCTGGCCAGCCTTACGCGGTAAATGTCGCGTCTGCCGCCACCCCTTTAGTCCGCACAGCCTGGTTGTCGAAACACTGGTAGCGCTGCTGTGCCTGCTGGCGTTTAATACCTTTGAGCAGATAACCGACAGCCTGTTCATCATTGCCAGCTCGTGTCTGCTGCTCGTGCTGGCCGCGATTGACCGCCGGCATTTCTGTCTTCCGGACCCGCTCAACTATATGCTGCTCTGGCTCGGCTTAACCCATGCACTGACCACAGGATCGGCAACGGCCGCAGTCATCGGTGGCCTGGCGGGCTACAGCACGCTATGGCTGCTGGGATGGGGGTATCGGCTAGCCCGGGGCATTGATGGGCTGGGATATGGCGACATGAAGCTGATTGCGGCGCTGGGAACCTGTTGTGGCTGGCAGGCACTTCCCTGGATTGCAGTAGGGGCAACCTCTCTGGCGTTAGGGACGGTACTGGTCGGGCGGTGGCGAGGGTCAACAGAGAGAGGTAGCAGCCCGCTGCCGTTTGGCCCATTCCTGGCCATTGCGGGCTGGATGATAATGGTGTTGCAGACGCGGTTTACTCTTCTTTGATCTGCGCCTGCAGGTAATTCTGAATGCCCATTTTGCGGATAAGCTCAAGTTCGGTTTCAATCCAGTCGATGTGATGCTCTTCATCCGCCAGGATTTCAATCATCATGTCCCGACTGACGTAGTCATGGACTTTGTCTGCGTAGGCAATCGCCTCACGCAAATCTTTTGCGCCTTCCAGCTCCAGGTTGAGATCGGAACCCAGCATCTCTTCGACATCTTCACCAATGCGCAGCCGGCCTAAATCCTGCAGATTGGGAATACCCTCCAGAAACAGAATGCGTTCAATGTACTT
Organism: Pantoea sp. PGP6; assembly: GCF_053474785.1. Lineage (NCBI taxonomy): Bacteria > Pseudomonadati > Pseudomonadota > Gammaproteobacteria > Enterobacterales > Erwiniaceae > Pantoea > Pantoea sp. PGP6. The sequence continues at coordinate 451,594 of NZ_JBQBMA010000001.1, read as the reverse complement.
GTCGGCATGCTTCATCTCATCGATTGATTCATGGTATTCGACATCGTTGAGGCGGATCAGCCCCCAGTTTTTGAACATGCGCGCATGCAAAAAATACTGGTTGACGGCAACCAGCTCATTTCCAAGCAGTTTATTGAGATGACTAATAACTTTTATATCGCCCTTCATTGTTAACCCTCCGCGTCCGGTTTATTAGAGCGTAGATGCGGTTAAAAAGAAGTCAAAAAAACGCGACAAATAATGTGGTTATTAGTACGCAGCACAGAGTGCATGACGATCAGTCATGTGCTTTATGCTCAGGCTATCTCTTTATACAGCGGGGCATGTTGCATCTCTGAATCCATGATTTCACGCGCGGCACGAATACACTTACCACACTGCTTTCCAACCGGGACAAACTGCCGAAGCTGCTGGATAGATCGGGGCTGATAGCGGCGAACGACTTCACGAAGGGTTTTATCACTTATGGCATTACACAGGCAGACGTACATTGACTCATCACTCTGGTACATTTTCTGCACATAGTGTAAATGCGAATCGTTTTTATTTCAAACCCAGCCTTTGTAGGGATATCCCCTTTTCCGACCGGCAAAAAAAAAGAGCACCGAAGTGCTCTTTTTACTCTGTTGCAGTGGCCGTTTGCACGACCACAGCAGGTATCACAATTAAGCGATAACTTTAGCAACAACACCCGCGCCAACGGTACGGCCGCCTTCGCGGATTGCGAAGCGCAGACCTTCGTCCATTGCGATTGGGTGGATCAGGGTAACAACCATTTTGATGTTGTCGCCTGGCATTACCATCTCAACGCCTTCTGGCAGCTCAACTGAGCCCGTTACGTCAGTAGTACGGAAGTAGAACTGAGGACGGTAGCCTTTGAAGAACGGAGTATGACGGCCGCCTTCGTCTTTAGACAGAACGTAAACTTCTGACTCGAACTGGGTGTGTGGCTTGATGCTGCCTGGCTTAGCCAGAACCTGACCACGCTGGATGTCTTCACGCTTGATACCGCGCAGCAGAACACCACAGTTTTCGCCTGCCTGACCCTGGTCCAGCAGCTTACGGAACATCTCAACACCGGTACAGGTTGATTTCGCAGTATCTTTGATACCCACGATTTCAACTTCGTCGCCGACTTTAACGATGCCGCGCTCAACACGACCGGTAACAACAGTACCACGGCCAGAGATTGAGAATACGTCTTCGATTGGCAGCAGGAACGGCATGTCGATCGCACGCTGTGGCTCTGGAATGTAGTTATCCAGGTGCTCAGCCAGTTCGATGATTTTCGCTTCCCACTCAGCTTCGCCTTCCAGCGCTTTCAGAGCAGAACCACGAACGATTGGAGTGTCGTCGCCTGGGAAGTCATATGCTGACAGCAGGTCACGAACTTCCATCTCAACCAGTTCCAGCAGCTCTTCATCATCAACCATGTCGCACTTGTTCAGGAACACGATGATGTAAGGAACGCCAACCTGACGACCCAGCAGGATGTGCTCACGGGTCTGTGGCATTGGGCCATCAGTCGCAGCAACAACCAGGATCGCGCCGTCCATCTGCGCAGCACCGGTGATCATGTTTTTCACATAGTCGGCGTGGCCTGGGCAGTCAACGTGTGCATAGTGACGAGTCGGGGTTTCATACTCAACGTGTGAAGTGTTGATGGTGATACCACGTGCTTTCTCTTCTGGTGCGTTATCGATCTGATCGAATGCACGCGCCTGGCCGCCGTAAGTTTTAGACAGTACGGTGGTGATAGCTGCAGTCAGGGTGGTTTTACCGTGGTCGACGTGACCGATGGTGCCCACGTTTACGTGCAGTTTGTTACGCTGAAATTGCTCTTTCGCCATGGCGATAATTCCTTACGTTGTGCCTTCACCGTCTCGGTGAAGGCATCAGTTCAAATTTAAACCGTAGCTTATTTGCTACGAGCTTCAATAACGGCCTGCGCTACGTTGTTCGGCGCATCGTCATACTTCAGGAACTCCATGGAGTAAGAAGCACGACCTTTGGTCAGAGAACGCAGCTGAGTTGCGTATCCGAACATCTCAGACAACGGAACTTCAGCGTGAATCTGAACGCCAGTAGCGTTAGATTCCTGCCCTTTGAGCATACCACGACGACGGCTAAGGTCACCGATGACATCACCCGTGTTCTCTTCTGGCGTTTCAACTTCAACCTTCATGATAGGTTCAAGCAGAACAGGTGTCGCTTGTTTAAAGCCTTGTTTGAAGGCAAGAGACGCGGCCAGTTTAAACGCCAGTTCTGAGGAGTCGACATCGTGGTAAGAACCGAAGTGCAGACGCACGCCCAGATCCACAACCGGGTAACCAGCCAGAGGGCCTGATTTCAGCTGCTCCTGGATACCTTTGTCAACCGCAGGGATGTATTCACCAGGAATCACACCACCTTTGATGTCGTTGACAAATTCGTAGCCTTTCGGGTTCGAACCTGGCTCCAGTGGGTACATGTCGATAACAACATGACCATACTGACCACGACCACCAGACTGCTTGGCATGTTTACCTTCAACATCGGTAACTTTGGTGCGAATCGCTTCACGGTAAGCAACCTGTGGTTTACCCACGTTTGCTTCAACGTTGAACTCACGCTTCATACGGTCAACGATGATGTCGAGGTGCAGTTCACCCATACCGGCGATGATGGTCTGGTTAGATTCTTCATCAGTCCATACGCGGAACGATGGGTCTTCTTTTGCCAGACGGCCCAGAGCCAGACCCATTTTTTCCTGGTCAGCTTTGGTTTTTGGCTCAACGGCGATAGAGATTACCGGCTCCGGGAACTCCATGCGCTCAAGGATGATGACGTTATCTGGGTCACACAGGGTGTCACCAGTGGTCACATCTTTCAGGCCGATCGCAGCTGCGATATCACCCGCACGAACTTCTTTAATCTCTTCACGCTTGTTAGCGTGCATCTGAACGATACGGCCCAGACGCTCACGGTTTGACTTAACCGGGTTGAACACGGTGTCACCCGTGTTAACAACACCAGAGTAAACGCGGAAGAAGGTTAAGTTACCCACGAACGGGTCGGTAGCGATTTTGAACGCCAGTGCAGCAAACGGCTCGTTGTCATCAGAGTGACGAACAGCCGGCGTGTCTTTACCGTCGTCCAGCATACCGTTGATCGCGGTAACGTCAGTCGGTGCTGGCAGATATTCAACAACTGCATCCAGCATCGCCTGAACACCTTTGTTCTTAAATGCAGAACCACAGGTTACCAGGATAATTTCGTTGTTCAGAACACGCTTACGCAGAGATGTTTTGATCTCTTCTTCAGTCAGTTCTTCACCACCGAAGAATTTCTCCATCAGCTCATCAGAGCCTTCAGCAGCGGCTTCAACCAGCTTCGCATGCCATTCTTCAGCCAGTTCCTGCATATCAGCTGGAATATCTTCGTAGTCGAAGGTTACACCCTGGTCTGCGTCGTTCCAGTTGATTGCTTTCATTTTCACCAGGTCAACAACACCAGTGAATTTCTCTTCTGCGCCGATAGCCAGCTGCAGAGGAACTGGAGTTGCGCCCAGACGAACTTCCATCTGGTTAACAACTTTCAGGAAGTTAGCACCCATGCGGTCCATTTTGTTAACGAACGCAATGCGTGGAACTTTATATTTGTTAGCCTGACGCCATACGGTCTCAGACTGTGGCTGAACGCCACCAACTGCACAGTAAACCATTACCGCGCCATCAAGCACACGCATAGAACGTTCAACTTCGATGGTGAAGTCAACGTGTCCTGGGGTGTCGATGATGTTGATGTGGTGTGGTTCAAACTGCTTGGCCATACCAGACCAGTAACAGGTGGTCGCAGCGGAAGTGATGGTAATACCACGTTCCTGTTCCTGCTCCATCCAGTCCATGGTTGCTGCGCCGTCATGTACTTCACCGATTTTGTGGTTTACACCGGTGTAGAACAGAACGCGTTCGGTAGTGGTAGTCTTACCGGCGTCGATGTGCGCACTGATACCGATATTACGGTAGCGAGCAATGGGTGTTTTACGAGCCATTTGATTCCTCTGATTCTCGGGCGTTCAAGGTAAGTCGACCCCAGCGGGTTGGCTGATTGAGCGCCCGCTGGTTTAACATCTACGTGGTGATTACCAACGGTAGTGTGCGAACGCCTTGTTGGCTTCTGCCATGCGGTGAACGTCTTCACGTTTCTTAACTGCAGTACCTTTGTTCTCTGCAGCATCAGAAAGTTCGTTCGCCAGGCGAAGAGCCATTGATTTATCACCGCGTTTACGAGCAGCTTCTACGATCCAACGCATTGCCAGAGCATTACGACGAACCGGACGGACTTCTACTGGTACCTGATAGGTAGAACCACCAACGCGACGTGACTTAACTTCGACAGTCGGACGTACGTTTTCCAGGGCTACTTCAAAGGCTTCCAGTTCGTTTTTACCTGAACGCTGAGCCAGGGTCTCAAGCGCGGTATAAACGATTGATTCAGCAGTAGACTTTTTACCATCTACCATCAGGATATTTACAAATTTGGCCAGCAGCTCTGATCCGAACTTAGGATCTGGCAGAATTTTACGCTGACCAATGACGCGACGACGTGGCATGGAAATACTCCGTTGTTAATTCAGGATTGTCCAAAACTCTACGAGTTTATTTTGACATTTAATTTAAAACGTTTGGCCTTACTTAACGGAGAACCATTAAGCCTTTGGCTTCTTCACGCCGTACTTGGAGCGAGCCTGCTTACGGTCTTTAACACCTGAGCAGTCAAGCGCGCCACGAACGGTGTGGTAACGCACACCTGGCAGGTCTTTTACACGACCGCCACGGATCAGGATCACGGAGTGTTCCTGCAGGTTATGACCTTCACCGCCGATGTAGGAGGTAACTTCAAAACCGTTAGTCAAACGCACACGGCAAACTTTACGCAGTGCTGAGTTTGGTTTTTTAGGAGTGGTGGTGTACACACGAGTACAAACGCCACGTTTTTGCGGGCAAGCTTCCAGCGCCGGCACGTTGCTCTTTGCAACTTTGCGGACGCGTGGTTTGCGAACCAGCTGGTTAACTGTTGCCATTAAATAGCTCCTGGATTTGCTTTTGCTTCGTAAACACGTAATAAATCGCCTCGTAGAATTACGAGGAGGCAGAATTTTAGGGCTGCGTCAAAAGGGTGTCAAGAAATAACCAGGTTTTAGACGATTACCAGGTCATTTGTTGCGGATGCTTTACCGTCAGCGCGACGAAACCAGTATAGTCCACCGGACGCACACTGGTCGAAATTTGTCCAGCCAGGCCGCGAGCACGCACATCTTCGTCCAGTACCCACAGTGCAGCCGTACAGCCTGAAAGCTGTTGCAGTGCCCGACTACCGGCTAAGGCGGCGATCACACCATCCTGCAGTAACAGTATGTCGTCATCCGCATCCACCATTAACAGCAGAGTCTCAAGATCGCTGTAAGCCGGTGAGTGCAGGAGAGTATGCAGCATGAAGAGCCCTTAAAAGGTAAGAATGCGGTCATAACCGGCCAGCGTCTGGCGCAGTTCCACCGCGGACAATAGCGTAACATCCATCACCCGGGCGGCGTCAACCTGCATTCCACGCGCGGTGAGCGATTCCTGACAGAGATAGCAGTGCTCAATGTCGTACAGCGCCAGCACGCCAAAGGTCGGCGCATAGTGGCGGCTCTCTATCGCCTCGGGCTGTTGCTGTGTATTGAGCTGCAGTACACCATCGCCAATAAAGAACAGCCCGATGTCGTCACTCAGTGCGCCAGTCGCCAGGGCGGCATCCAGCCCTTCACGTCCGGCACTGCTGCCGTGCGGTGCGCGGGTAAATACAAAAGCCACTCGATTCATCAGAACTGCACCAGTCGTTCGCAGCTTAGCGCCGCTTCGGCCAGCGCACCCAGACCGCTCAGGGTAAACCCTGGCTGGAGATTACTGCCGGGCAGCTGCAGGCGTGCCGCTTCCTGTTGATCGGTCACGCCACGGCGCAACGCCGCCGCAACGCAGATATTAAGCGCCACACCCTGCTGTTGATTCAGCGCCTGCCATGCCCGTACCAGATCATATTCATCACTGGCCGGCGCGGTCAGCTGATTGGCATTCAGCACCCCTTCACGATAGAAGAAGACGCTCTCCAGCTGATGACCGGCCGCCACCAGCGCCCGGGCAAACAGTAGCGCGCTGGTCGCCTGCTGCGTGCCGTATGCCGGACCGGTAACCAGTAAGGTGTAACGCATTACCGATCCTGTCCCTGAAAATCGCCGTTTTTAAACTGGCGAATGTAGAGATAAACCGTGTGCTTCGAAATATTGAGACGCTCGGCAACCTGGTTGATTGCATCTTTAATATCGAAGATCCCCTTCTCATACAGGTTCAGGACGATCTGCCGGTTTTTGGCGTTGTTAGAAACGTTGCGATCGGCGCTGACTTCCTCGATGGTAAATTCAAGCGTCTGCATCACCAGATCATCGACAGAGCTGGCAAAGTTGACGCTGGAATCCACCTGCTGCATCTCCGGCGGCAGGAAGGTCGACATAATCTGCGAGAACGGCACATCCAGGTTCATGTTGATGCAAAGCAGACCAATCACCCGCTGCTGCCGGTTGCGGATGGCGATGGTGACCGATTTCATCAGCACCCCGCTTTTGGCGCGGGTAAAGTAGGCGCGGGAGACGTTACTGTCGGCGCCGTGCATGTCATGCAGCATCCGTAACGCCAGATCGGTGATAGGCGATCCCACTTTACGGCCGGTGTGCTCACCGTTGGCGATACGCACTGCCGAACATTTAAGATCTTCCAGCGAGTGCAGGACGATTTCGCAATGCGAACCGATCAGCATCGCCAGTCCATCGACGACAGCCTCGTATGATTTCAGAATATCGTAATCTGTTTGTTCGAACGGGCGTTGCTCCAGCAGATCGAAGTCGCTCAGTTCACCGGGATTGAATGGATTAGACATTGAAGAGATCACCCTGAATGGCTGGAGCCTGTCACAGCGGCTTATGGGCAGACTCAATATTGGGATAATTAGGCAGGCGCTAGTCTGGCAAATGTCGTCGGCTTATGCCAGTGGTTTGTCATGAAGCAGAAATGAAACCGCCGCCCGAAGGCGGCGGTGAGCAGATTACTGTGCTTTTTTCGCGTCAGCCGCAGGTGCCTGCGCTTTTTCGTCTGCTTTAGGGGCCGGTTTGATATCAAGCAGTTCGACATCAAATACCAGCGTGGAGTTAGCCGGAATACCCGGAACGCCATTTTTGCCGTAAGCCAGCTGTGGTGGGATCACCAGCTTAATCTTACCGCCTTTCTTCACGTGCTTCAGACCTTCAGTCCAGCCCGGAATCACACCATCCAGACGGAAGGAAAGCGGCTCACCACGGGTATAGGAGTTATCGAACTCGGTACCGTCGATCAGCGTCCCTTTGTAGTTCACGACCACCGTGTCGCTATCAGTCGGGGCAGCGCCGGTGCCTTCTTTCTCGACTTTATACAGCAGGCCGCTTTCAGTTTTCTTCACGCCGCTCTCTTTCGCGAATTTGGTTGCGTAAGCATCACCCTTTTCGGCGTTCTCTTTCGCATCTTTTTCCATTTTCGCGGAGGCTGCGCCTTTCACGCGGCCTTCAAAAGCCTGCAGCGTCTGCTCGATCTCTTCATCAGAGAGCTTACTCTTGCCACCAAAGGCATCCTGAACACCCGCGATCAGCTGTTGCTTATCCAGCTTGATGCCCAGTTTTTCCTGCTCCTTCAGGGAGTTGTCCATGTAGCGACCCAGTGAGGCGCCCAGTGCGTAGGCAGACTGCTGGTCTTCATCTTTGAAGGCAGCATTTTTCGGTGCCTGAGGAGCAGACTGTGGTGCCGCAGCCGTTGCCGGTGCAGCCGCGGTTTCTGCCGCCATTGTCAGCGGTGCATTCAGCGCGACGGCCATAGTGGTAGCTAACAATGTGACTTTAAACAGTGATTTCATCCATTCTCCAAAACCGAAGCGTCTAACCTCGGGAATCATTGCGGACTTCAGAGTCCACACTATAACTTTACGTGGCAGTGGCGAACACTGCCACAATGTAATTACCCGGTTAACCTCCGACCTTTTTTGCATCAGGAAGTTTCATCAGAGATGATGCCGCGCTGCGCTTTTTCAAGCGAAACGCCGCAGATAGTTTAAAAATCAGGTGATTCTTCGCGTCCAGCCCGTAGAATCACGTCCGAGTCGCACCTTAACAGAGGAACAGGTCATGCAACAATCTGAGTGGGAACAGCGTCTGGAGACGTTAGAGAGTAAACTGGCCTTCCAGGAGATGACCATTGAGCAGTTAAACAGCGCGGTAGTGCAGCACGAACTGGAGATGAATAAGATGCGTGAGCAGATGCGTATTCTGACCGACAAACTCAAAGCCAACGCGCCGTCGATGGTCGCGTCACAGTCTGAAGAGACGCCGCCGCCGCACTACTGATCTGCCGTCTGGCCGGATCAGCCTGAACCGGCAATACCGGTACGCGGATGGCCGCCAAAAGAAAGGGCCACCCGAAGGTGGCCCTGATACGGATAATCGGTCTTAGTGGCTGCAACCGCAACCGCCAGTACCGCAACCGCCCTGACCGTGATCGTGGTCATGACCGTGATCATGGTCGTGGTCGTGATGATGGCCATCTGCACCGTGAACGTGACCATGGGCCAGTTCTTCCGGTGTGGCTTCACGAATCGCGACCACTTCGACGTTAAAGTTCAGGTTCTGACCCGCCAGCATGTGGTTACCATCAACCACGACGTGATCGTCTTCCACTTCGGTAATTTCTACCGGTACCGGACCCTGATCGGTTTCTGCCAGGAAGCGCATGCCAACCTGCAGTTCGTCAACGCCCATGAAAACGTCTTTCGGCACACGCTGTACCAGGTTGTCATCGTACTGACCGTACGCGTCGTTTGCCGGAATATGCACGTCAAACTTGTCGCCTGCTACGTGGTTTTCCAGCGCATTTTCCAGACCAGAAATCAGGGAACCATGACCGTGCAGATAGTCCAACGGTGCACTCACCGGTGACTCGTCAACTAACACGCCGTCTTCTGTACGTACCTGATAGGCCAGGCTTACCACCAGGTCTTTTGCTACTTTCATGATATCTCCTAACCGTTGAGAGCTGAGATCCCGTCTCATTGGTCTATTCTTGCGTGCAATAACACCAACCAGAAAGGTTCGTTGCTGAGTGCAAGAGGACATAACCTTTCTCTTGCGACCACAGCGTTAATGGCGCCAATTGTAACGGAATTCAATCCCGCTGTAAGTTTAAGCTTAAAAAAAGCTGAGCCATTCCGCTACTCGGGATGGAAAATCCCGATAACCTGCTCATTGGTGCGAACCTGATCGCGGGCCTGCTTATCGGCCTCACGCATCTGGTGGCCGCACTTAACGCACTCCACCACATCGACATTGTTTTCACGCCACATCGCCAGCGTGTCTTTTTCCTGACAGTGCGGACAGGTCGCACCGGCAATAAAACGTTTACGCATGATATCCCGCCTGTTTAATCACGTTATTCATCATCGTCCCAGCCATCAAGCTGCCGCTTCTCCTGCTGCATTTCGCGCTGGAAGATATCCTCCAGTTCACGCCGCGCTTCACGTACCCGTGACACCTGGGCGGAATCGGTGAGATTCGGCATCAGTTCACGCAGCATGCGCATATCCAGCCGACGGAAATGCTGCTGAGCGCGATGCGCCTGATGGGGATGCATCCCCAGCGACATCAGCGTTTTACGGCCCAGCTCCAGCGCACTGGAGAAGGTTTCACGCGAGAACTGGGTCACGCCGGCCTGCAATAACTCGTGCGCTTCGACACGACCACGGGCACGCGCCAGAATCTGCAGATGGGGAAAATGCTGCTGACATAAATGCACGATCGTCATCGCATCTTCAGGTTCGTTACAGGTAATAACGATCGACTGCGCGCTGGCGGCCCCGGCTGCGCGTAACAGTTCCAGTTCAGTGGCGTCGCCATAGTAAACCTTATAGCCATATTTCCGCATCAGGCTGACCACGCTGATATCGCGTTCCAGCACGGTAATGCGGCTATGGTTTGCCATCAGTAAACGACCCACCACTTGCCCAAAGCGACCAAAGCCGACCACAATCACCTGCGGCTGATCGTCTTCGACGAACGGTTTTTCCGCCTCGTCGTCCGGCTCGTTGAAACGGCGCGCCAGCAGGCGATCGACGCCCTGCATCAGTAATGGCGTGGTCATCATCGACAGCGTTACCGTCACCAGCAGCATCGGCAGCTGATCGCCAGAGAACAGCTTCGCAGAGGCAGCGGCGGAAAACAGCACAAAGGCAAATTCACCGCCCTGGCTCAGCACGCCAGCAAACTGCTGCCGTTCTGAACTGCGCAAACCGTAAATCCGCGCCAGCACGTACAGCACCAGCGTTTTGACCACCACCAGCGTCAGCACGCCCAGCAGGATGGTAATAATATGGGTATAGAGCACCCCGAGGTTAAGCGCCATGCCGACCGAAATAAAGAACAGCCCAAGCAGTAGCCCTTTAAACGGGTCGATGGCGACTTCCAGCTCATGGCGATATTCACTTTCCGCCAGCAAAATGCCGGCAATAAAAGTACCGAGCGCCATCGACAGGCCGAGCGCATCCATAAATAGCGCCGAGCCCAGCACCAGCAACAGCGAGGCGGCGGTAAACACTTCGCGCACCCCGGAAGCCGCGATATAACGGAAGATCGGCCGCAACAGGTAGCGTCCACCCACCAGCATGCCGGCAAAGGCCAGCACCTTCATGCCGACCTTCATCCAGTCGACATGCCCGCTATCGGTGCCCGCCAGCAGCGGAATCAGCGCCAGCGCCGGGATGACCGCGATATCCTGAAACAGCAACACCGAAAAGCCCAACTGCCCCGCTTCGCTGCGGTTCATGCCCTTATCCATCATCAGCTGCAACGCCATGGCGGTGGAGGACATCGCCAGGCCAATCCCGCCGATAACCGCCGCCTGCCAGCTAAAGTGGGTCAGCCACAATAGGCCGCCCAGAATCGCGGCAGAGAAGATCACCTGCGCGGCCCCGACGCCAAAGATCGAACGCCGCAGTGCCCAAAGCTTGGCCGGGTTCAGCTCCAGCCCGATGATAAACATCAGAAACACCACACCCAGTTCAGAGAAGTGCAGGATCTCATCGACGTCGCTGATAAAGCCTAATCCCCACGGACCAATGGCAATACCCGCCACCAGATAGCCCAGAACTGCACCGATACCGAGGCGAGCCGCCACCGGTACGATCAGTACCGCCGCCACCAGATAAATCACCCCCGCGGTCAGCAGCGTTTGTCCTTCCATCTACACCCCTCCATTCGGCAGCGGTGCTGCCAGCCAGTCGCCATAGGCGCGGGCATAATTTTTCATTAAATCGGGATTCTGACGACGCGCCCAATAGACAATCATTGGCGGCATCCAGTGCATTCGGCACATCTGCGCCGTCAGTTCGAACGGCCGCATAATATCGTTCATCGAATAGCGATTCAGACCATGGTGTTTAAAGGCGCTTTCCGGCTCGCCGGTGGTGATCACGCTGCGCCAGTACTTACCTTCCAGCGCATTGCCATCCACGCCGTTGGCAAACCCGCGCGACAGCACCCGATCCAGCCACTCTTTCAGCAGCGCCGGGCAGCTGTAGGTATAGAGCGGATGCTGGAAAATGATCACCTCGTGTTCGCGCAGCAGCTGTTGTTCATGATGAATGTCGATAAAAAAATCCGGATAGGCGGCGTAGAGATCGTGCACCGTGACATGCTCCAGCGCCTGAGCCGACTGCAGTAAAATCCGATTCGCAATCGAATCCTGCGATTCCGGATGAGCATAAAGCAGCAAAACCTTGGGTGGCTGCGACATCCTTTCCCTCCAAAGCGTCGTCATTGGTGCGGTTTTCCGCTACCATGCACGACGCAGCAAAATCTCATTATGTTGCCTGTAAATTAACATATTCTGACGATACGGCGCTTACATGATTGTCTTCTCTTCCTTACAAATTCGCCGCGGCATCCGCGTTCTGCTCGATAACGCCACCGCCACCATCAATCCTGGCCAGAAGGTCGGTCTGGTGGGTAAAAACGGCTGTGGTAAATCCACGCTGCTGTCGCTGTTAAAAGGTGAGATCACCAGCGATGCCGGCTCAGTCACTTTTCCGTCCAACTGGGCGCTGGCCTGGGTCAATCAGGAGACGCCGGCGCTGGGTAAACCGGCCCTGGAGTACGTGATTGACGGTGACCGTGAGTATCGCCAGCTTGAGGCGGAACTGGCAGACGCCAACCAGCGCGACGACGGCAATGCCATTGCCCTGCTGCACGGCAAGCTCGATGCGGTACAGGCATGGAGCATCCATGCGCGCGCCGCCAGCCTGCTGCACGGCCTGGGCTTCAGTCAGGAGCAGTTGCAGCGGCCGGTCAGCGACTTTTCCGGCGGCTGGCGCATGCGTCTTAACCTGGCGCAGGCGCTGATCTGCCGTTCCGATCTGCTGCTGCTTGATGAACCAACCAACCACCTCGATCTCGATGCGGTGATCTGGCTGGAGCGCTGGCTGAAAAGCTACGAAGGCACGCTAATCCTGATCTCCCATGACCGCGACTTCCTCGATCCGGTGGTCGACAAGATTGTGCACATCGAACAGCAGGCGATGTACGAATATACCGGTAACTACACCTCGTTTGAGCGGCAGCGCGTCGCCAAACTGGCACAGCAGCAGTCACTGTATGAGAGCCAGCAGGAGAAAGTGGCGCACCTACAGAGTTATATCGACCGCTTCCGCGCTCAGGCCACCAAGGCGAAGCAGGCACAGAGCCGCATCAAAATGCTGGAACGCATGGAGATGATTGCGCCTGCCCACGTCGATAACCCGTTCAGCTTCAGCTTCCGCGCGCCAGAAAACCTGCCGAATCCGTTGCTGAAGATGGAAAAAGTCACGGCGGGTTATGGCGATCGCATTATCCTCGACGCGATCAAACTCAACCTGGTACCCGGCTCACGCATCGGTTTGCTCGGCCGTAACGGCGCCGGTAAATCGACCCTGATCAAGCTGCTGGCTGGCGAACTTGAGGCGATGGAAGGCAAGATTGGTCTGGCAAAAGGGATCAAGCTGGGCTACTTCGCACAGCATCAGCTGGAGTATTTACGGGCTGATGAGTCGCCGGTACAGCATCTGGCGCGCATCGCACCAAACGTGCTGGAGCAGCAGCTGCGTGACTACCTCGGCGGATTTGGTTTTCAGGGTGACAAAGTCAGCGAAATCACCGAACGCTTCTCGGGCGGGGAGAAGGCGCGACTGGTGCTGGCATTGATCGTCTGGCAGCGTCCTAACCTGCTGCTGCTTGATGAACCGACTAACCACCTCGATCTGGATATGCGACAGGCGCTGACCGAAGCGTTGATCGATTTCGAAGGCGCGCTGGTGGTGGTATCGCACGATCGCCACCTGCTGCGCGCTACCACCGACGATCTCTATCTGGTGCATGACGGCAAAGTGGACGTGTTTGAGGGCGACCTCGAAGATTATCAGCAGTGGCTGAGCGATCTGCAGAAACAGCAGGCGCAACAGGATGCGCCGCCGAAGCTGGATAACGGCAACAGCGCCCAGGCCCGTAAAGATCAGAAGCGCCGGGACGCAGAGCTACGCGCGCAAACGCAACCGCTACGCAAAGAGATTGAGAAGCTGGAAAAGCAGATGACCCGCTGGCAAAGCCAGCTGGCCGAAGCGGAAAACCAGCTGGCCGACAGCGCGATTTATGAGCAAAGCCGTAAGGCGGATCTGACGGCCGCCCTGCAGCGTCAGGCCGAGAGTAAGTCGGCGCTGGAAGAGGTCGAGATGGCCTGGCTGGACGCGCAGGAAAAATTAGAGCAGATGATGGCCAGTTAAACGGCTGGCGTTCTCCCTTTAACCGGGGGAGAGCGCCGCTGACTCTGCGTCTTAAAACGGCTTATCCCCCAGCACCGTTGCCCGCTGCATTATCCGCCGCGCCGGATAGTAATCGGCATTAGCATAATGCTGGGTAACCCGGTTATCCCAGATAGCCAAATCGTTCGGCTGCCAGCGCCAGCGCACCTGGAATTCCGGCTTAGTGACGTGGCTGAACAGGAAGCTCAGCAGCGTCTCACTCTCTTTCTCGCTCAGATCAACAATCCGCGTGGTAAAGCCTTCGTTCACAAACAGCGCTTTTTTGCCGCTGACCGGATGTGTACGGATTACCGGATGCTGCACCGGCGGATGCTTCGCCACCGCCTGCTGCCAGCGCTGATGCTCCTCTTCCGTTTTGCGGTACTTATATTCCTGGAAAGACTTTTTGAAATCGTGCTCGGCGGTCAGGCCGGCCAGCAGGGCTTTAAACGGTGCCGAGAGCGCCTCATAAGCAGCAATGCCGCTGGTCCAGAGCGTGTCCCCTCCCGCCTCCGGCAGAACTTTTGACGCCAGCAACGCAATCGCCGGTGGCGTTTCGATAAACGTCACGTCGGTATGCCAGTTATCGTTATCCGGTGGATTGTCCTGATGCGTGTCCAGCACGATGATCTCTTCAACCCCGTCGGCGTGCGGATAGACCGGGTGAATATGCAGATCGCCGAAGCGGATCGCCAGCGCCCGGTGCTGCTCCGGCGTAATCACCTGGTCACGCAGAAACAGTACCTGATGACGCAGCAGGCCATGGTAGAGCTGTTCAAACTGCGCATCACTGAGCGGCCGTGAAACATCAAGGTTGGAAACCTGGGCGCCAATATACGGACCAAGCGGTTGAAAATTCAGACGTTCATTCATGATTGTTCTCCATTCCACGGCGTCAGACGGCGCTGCAGGGCCCGTAAGCCGAGTTCTAAACTAAACGCGATTAAGGCGATGACCGCGATGCCCGCCAGCACCACATCGGTGGCAAGAAACTCCCCGGCGGACTGCACCATAAAACCGAGCCCCCGGGTGGCGGCGATCAGTTCAGCCGCCACCAGCGTTGACCAACCGACCCCCAGACCGATGCGCAGTCCGGTCAGAATTTCGGGCAGCGCGCCAGGCAGAATGACCCAGCGCAGCAGTTGCCAGCGGGAAGCGCCCAGCGACTGTGCCGCCCGGATGCGTACCTGTTGCGCATTACGCACCCCGGCTAAGGTAGAGAGGGTGACCGGCGCAAAAATGGCCAGATAAATCAGCAGGATTTTCGAGGTCTCACCAATGCCGAACCAGATCACCATCAAAGGCAGGTAGGCCAGCGGTGGGATTGGACGATAAAGTTCGATCAGCGGGTCAAGCAATCCACGCGCCACCGGGCTCAGGCCCATCAGAATCCCGACCGGAATTCCGATAGCGGCGGCGGCAAACAGCGCGATCAACATGCGGGTCAGGCTGGCTGTCAGATGCTGCCACAGCGTGGCGTCCATAAACCCTTGTGGGCTGGCAATCAGCAGCAGTTTGCTGAATACCTGCTGCGGCGGCGGTAAAAACAGCGGCGCGATTAACCCCAGCGCGGTCACGCCCCACCACACCAGTAACAGCAGTAATACGCTCAGTACGCTTAATGAAAAGCGGGTAGAAAAAGGCCAGCGCAGTCGGCGTCGCACCGGCAAGGTTTTGTCGTTGATTAACGCACTCATGCGAACGCCTCCCGTTGCTCAAACACCCGGCTCAGCACATATTCGCGCTGAGCAATAAACTGCGGATCGGATTTGATGCTGCGGCACGGCTCTCCATCGGCAAAGCGCTGACCAAAATCGGGCCGCAGCCGCTCGACAATGCGTCCGGGTCCCGGCGACAGCAGGATCAGTTCGCTGGCGAGAAAAATCGCCTCTTCAATATCGTGGGTAATCAGCAGGATCTGTTTGCCGCTGTCGCGCCACAGCGTCAGCAACAAGGTCTGCATCTGTTCGCGGGTAAAGGCATCAAGCGCGCCAAACGGCTCATCCAGCAGCAGCAGGCGCGGATCGGTCGCCAGCGCGCGCGCAATGCCAACCCGCTGCCGCTGACCGCCTGATAACTGCCAGATTGCCCGCTTTTCCGCGCCTTCCAGGCCGACCTGCCTGATCAGCCGGCGCGCAATGGCTTCACGCTCCTGACGCGCCATGCCAGCCAGTTGCAAACCGAAGGCGACGTTATCCAGCACGTTGCGCCACGGCAGTAAGCCTTCATGCTGAAACACCACTCCGCGGTCAGCCCCCGGTCCGGTGACCGGCTGGTTATCCAGCGTGATGCTGCCCGATTCCACCGGCAAAAAACCGGCTACCAGGTTGAGCAGCGTGGTCTTACCGCAGCCTGACGGCCCCAGCACCACCAGCAGTTCACGGCGATCGATCTGCAGATTGATATCCTGCAACACCGGTTGCCCGGCATAACGCGCATTCAGATGAGCGATGCGTAGCATGAGGACTCCTTAAGGTTTGGCTAACGGCACGACAAAGCGGGAGGTCACGTAACTGCTGTAATCGTTATCCGCCTGCGGCACTCTGCCCTGCGCTTTCAGAAACTGGGCCGTGTCGACAATCGCCTTGTTCACCGGCTTGCCCAGCTGTTCAATCTGCTGTTGCGCCGTCAGGTAGGTGTTGCCTTTTACCAGGCCGGGCACCTGCGCTTCCGGTACGCCGCTCAGCCGTGACAGCTTGCTGAGATTATCAGGCTGCTTCAGCCAGCTATCAGGATTGTCGAGATAGGATTGCTGCGCGGCCAGCGCGCTGCGGGCAAAGGCGGTGACGATCTCCGGATGCTGCCGGGCGAAGTCTTTGCGCACCACCCAGACGTCGAGAGTGGGCGATCCCCAGCTTCCCACCTGCGCAGAGTCGGTTAACACCTTGCCGTTTTTCTCCAGCTCATTGACTGCAGGTGCCCAGACGTAGGCACCATCAATGTCGCCACGCTGCCAGGCAGCGATAATCGCGGGCGGCTGCAGATTGACCAGCTGCACCTGTGACGGCTTGATGCCCCAGTGTTTCAGCGCCGCCAGCAGGCTGTAATGGGTCGTAGAGATGAACGGCACGGCGATGCGTTTACCGATCAGATCCTGCGGTGTTGTGATGTTCTTCTTCACCACTAAGGCTTCAGAGTTACCGAGCTGAGAAGCCAGCAAAAAGGCTTCGATGGGCAGCTTCTGCGCCGCAGCGACCGCTAACGGACTGGAGCCGATATTGCCGATTTGTACGTCGCCCGACGCCAGCGCGCGCAGCACACCGGCACCGCTGTCAAACTTACGCCAGTCAACGCTGGCACCACTCTCTTTGGCGAAACTGTTGTCCGCCTGCGCCACCTTGGCCGGTTCGGCAGAAGTCTGATACGCCACGGTGACATTGACCGCGTCCGCCCGGAAGGCCAGCAGCGCCAGCGCTGCGGCTAAAAACGTTAAACGTGCTGTAACTGCCATGATTGCTACCCCACCCTTTTTATGATGGAAGCAGTGTCTCTGGCGGCAATAATTTCACCAAGGAATTAAAAATTATCCCTAATAGAAATAAGTTCTTAGATCACTATCTGCAAAACTAAGCTAAAAATCGCAAATGCTGAAAACAGCGCCAGCATAAAAAAATGTCAGGCGCTCACATTCGGCCTGTGCTATTGATATGCGTTCCCGTTTCTTGCTTGTAAAAGGTCTTTGTGTTCGATGTCGATTGAGAAAGTCGCTCAGCTGGCTGGCGTCTCTAAAGCCACGGTGTCGCGGGTTCTCAACGCCCATCCCGGCGTCAAACCCGATACGCGTGAGAAAGTGCTGTCGGCTATCGCCGCCTGTGACTACCAGCCCAACTTATTAGCCCGACAACTGCGCACGGCGCAAAGCCACATGCTGCTGGTGTTGATTTCGGACATCACCAATCCCTTCTGCTCGCGGGTGGTACAGGGCATTGAGGCGGAAGCCGAGCTGCACGGTTATCACATCCTGCTCTGCCACTCCGCCTCGCAGTTACAGCGTGAAGCCGCCTATCTCACGCTGCTGACCGGCAAAGTAGTGGATGGCGTGATCACCATGGATGCGGCGTCGGGACTGCAGGATTTGCAGCACATCATTGCAGGCGCGCCGTGGGTCCAGTGCTCGGAGTTCGATCCGGCTATCCCGGCCTCTTCCGTCACCATCGATCATCTCGACGCGGCACGCGATACCGTCCACTACCTTGCCGGCAAAGGCCGCAAACGCATCGGGCTGGTTAACGGGGATATGCGCTACCTCTATTCGCACCATCGTGAACAGGGCTACCAGCAGGCGATAAACGCGCTGGGACTGCAGTGGTCAGGGGTCGCCTACGCCAGCGATATCTCCACGGAAGCGGGCAGCCAGGCACTACAACAATTACTGGCGATGCCGCAACCGCCGGATGCGATTTTTGCCGTGTCGGATGTGCTGGCTGTGGGGGTGATTCATGCCGCGCTGCAAGCGGGGCTGCGCGTGCCGGAAGATCTGGCGGTAGTGGGTTTTGACGGCATTCCATTTACCGGCAGCCTTAACCCGCCGCTGACCACCATCGAACAACCGATGTATCAGCTCGGGGCGCGAAGCGTGCAGCTGTTGTTGCAGAAAATCCGTCAGCCGCACGCGCCGGTAATCCGTGAAGTCCTGCCCTGGAAGCGCGTTGAACGCGCCTCCAGTTAACTCAGTGCCAGATCAACAGCACGCAGGCTGCCGTCAGCAATCCCATGGCGAGATTAAAGATTTTCCAGGCGCGGCGGCTGCGTAAAATGCGGCCAATCATTGCGCCGAATCCCATCCAGATCAGGCCGGACACCAGATTGACGATAAACATGCCGAGACTGATCGCCATCACCGATTGACGATAGGCATCGCCAGCCAGGCTAAAGCTGGCGACCGCGCCCAGCGCCATCAGCCAGGCTTTGGGATTGATCAGCTGCAGTAATCCGCCCTGCCAGAACGGCATGGGCGACTCCGGCACCTGATCGGTTTCCAGTTTTTCGTAGCTGGCGGTGGCAATTTTCCATGCCAGCCACAGCAGGTAGAGGCTACCGGCGATTTTCAGCACCAGATGCAGTGAGGGATAGAGCAGGATCAGTCCGCCGACGCCAAACGCCACCATCAGCAGCATGACCTGCATGCCGATCATGATGCCAATCATCAGAGGAATGGTCCGCAGGAAGCCAAAATTGGCGCCGCCCGCAGTAAGTAACATATTATTAGGGCCTGGCGTGATCGCGGCGACCCAAAGGAATCCTAACATCGACAAGAAAAGACTCAGTTCCATAGCAATCGGGTGCTCCTCACCCCCAGCAAGCAAAAAACCTATCGAAGCTAACAGCGCGATATGGAACAGACAAGCTTTTACCCGATGAAATTAATCGCACCCGACACGGATCAATTTACGCCGTTAGCCGGCATGCGCAATGCGCATCTGCAAACGGTACTGCCACGCCTGCTACGGCGGCAGATCAAGCTCGATCCTCACTGGCAGCGTCTCGATCTGCCCGATGGCGATTTTGTCGATCTCGCCTGGAGTGAAGATCCGTATCTGGCACAGCACAAACCCCGGGTGGTGCTGTTTCACGGACTGGAAGGCAGTTTCCACAGCCCCTATATCCACGGGCTGATGGAAATTTGCCGCGCACGCGGCTGGCTGGCGGTGGTGATGCACTTCCGCGGATGCAGCGGCGAACCTAACCGGCTGAACCGTATCTATCATTCCGGTGAAACCGAAGATGCACGCTATTTTCTGCACTGGCTGCAAACCCGCTGGGGTCGGGTACCGACCGTGGCGGTGGGTTTTTCGCTCGGCGGTAACATGCTGGGCTGCCTGCTGGGTCAGCAGGGATCCGATGCGCCGGTTGACGCGGGCGTCATCGTCTCCGCGCCGCTGCTGCTGGAGCCGTGCAGCGTCAAACTGGAGCGCGGCTTCTCGCGCTTTTACCAATACTATTTACTGGCGCAGCTGAAGAAGAACGCCCGGCGCAAACTGCACGCCTGGCCGGAAACGTTGCCGGTGAATCTGACGCAGCTTAAAGCGCTACGCCGGCTACGCGACTTCGATGACGCGATCACCGCCCGCGCCCACGGTTTCAGCGATGCGGCTGACTATTATCAGCGCGCCAGCGCCCTGCCCTGGCTGAAACAGGTCGATAAGCCGCTGCTGATCATTCATGCCAAAGATGACCCGTTCATGAGTGATGAGGTGATCCCGCACAGCAGCCAATTATCTGCCACTATTACTTATCAACTGACGCCGCACGGCGGTCACGTTGGCTTTGTCGGCGGGACGTTGCGCCAGCCCGAAATGTGGCTTGAACAGCGCATACCCCAGTGGATTGCCCCTTTTCTGGATACCTAACGTTGTGATTATTCCCTGGCAACAGGTCTCACCTGAGACGCTTGAAAATCTGATTGAAACTTTCGTGCTGCGTGAAGGCACCGACTACGGCGAGCAGGAACGCAGCCTGAGCGAAAAAGTGGCTGACGTGCGCCGTCAGCTGGAAACCGGCGAAGTGGTGCTGGTGTGGTCGGAACTGCATGAATCGGTCAATATTATGCCGCGCAAAGAATTTCGCGGCTGATGCAGCCGGCGGCAATTCATGTTAACAATGCGCATGGCCCGACTTCACAGGGAGCTTTTTTATGTCAGCACGCCATCCGATAATCGCCGTCACCGGTTCCAGCGGCGCGGGGACCACCACCACCAGTCTCGCGTTCCGTAAAATCTTTCAGCAGCTCGATCTGCACGCTGCCGAACTGGAAGGCGACAGTTTCCACCGTTTCACCCGGCCTGAAATGGATATGGCAATCCGCAAGGCGCGCGATTTGGGCCGTCATGTCAGCTATTTCGGTCCGGAAGCCAATGACTTTGGCCTGCTGGAGCAGAGCTTCAGGCAGTATGGGCTCAACGGCCAGGGCCAGTCGCGTAAATACCTGCACACCTATGACGAAGCGGTACCGTGGAATCAGGTGCCGGGCACCTTTACGCCGTGGCAGCCGCTGCCGCAAAACACCGATATCCTGTTTTACGAAGGACTGCACGGTGGCGTGGTGACCGCCCAGCATAACGTAGCGGAGCATGTCGACCTGCTGGTGGGCGTGGTGCCAATTGTTAACCTCGAGTGGATTCAGAAGCTGGTGCGTGACACCAGCGAACGCGGCCATTCGCGTGAAGCGGTAATGGATTCGGTGGTGCGCTCAATGGAGGATTACATCAACTTCATTACGCCGCAGTTCTCGCGCACCCATCTTAACTTCCAGCGAGTGCCGACGGTCGATACCTCAAACCCGTTCGCTGCCCGCGCTATTCCGTCACTGGATGAGAGCTTTGTGGTGATCCACTTTCAGGCGCTGGACGATATCGACTTCCCTTATCTGCTGGCGATGCTGCAGGGCTCGTTTATCTCGCACATCAATACGCTGGTAGTGCCTGGCGGCAAAATGGGTCTGGCGATGGAGCTGATCATGGGTCCGCTGGTGAAGCGGCTGGTGGAAGGCAAGCGGATAGAATAAGAGGCCAGCAAAAACCGCTCTGAGAGCAGATGTCTTTAACAAAGAGAGTAAAACTGGCTTTCCTGCGGCTAAAGACTTACCCCTGGGCAGGCTTCAGGGAGCATACACCTTTCGCAAAGACGCAAAACCGTTATCGCTGGCAGGCTCAGCACGGGCCATCCCTGGCCCGCGATGCTTTGCTACAGGCATATGCTCCCTTCGCTTCACGTCCGACAACCGCATCCGGTTTCAGGAAGGTCGCTACAGACAACCTCTGGGCAGAAAGAATCTGGCAGCAATAGATAAGTTCAACACGCTGGGAACCGGGTCAGAAGAGGAAAGCGTCCCGCCGCCCGGATAAAAACGCCGGGAGCGTTTTTGAACAACGCAAAGCGTTGGCCCGGCTACGGGCGCGCCTCAGGGATGAGGTGCGTAATCGCGCAGGCCGAGCGGCCAGGGATTGGCTTAAACGACTTTCCGATCTGACCCGGTTCCCTGCGCAGGCACAGTATCAAAACGGATTCCCTGCCCAGGCACAGTCTTAAAGCAACCTGCATCAGATACTGGAAGTGAAGTTAGCAGGTCTGCAATGACCCTTGCGGCTACTACAGTTCGATCACTTCATAGCTGTGGGTGATGGTAACCCCTTTGCCCAGCATGATGGCGACCGAGCAATATTTTTCAGCAGAAAGATCCACCGCGCGTGAGACCGCCTTATCCTGTAGCGCTTTGCCGCTCACGATAAAGTGCAGGTTGATGTGCGTAAAGATTCGCGGCGCCTCTTCACGACGTTCTGAGGTCAGTTTTACTTCACAATCAGCCACATCGTTGCGACCTTTTTGCAGAATTGAAACCACGTCGATGGCGCTGCATCCGCCCGCCGCCATCAGCACCATCTCCATTGGGCTGGGCGCTTTATCACCCGAATTGCCATCCATTAATACCTGATGTCCGGATGACGACTCACCGAGGAATGTCAGCCCTTCTACCCATTTCACTCTTGCCTGCATGATTTTCGCTCCAGAATATGCGGTTTTGCCGTCAGAGTACGCTTTCGCCTGGTAAACAGCAATCCAGAGAAATCCGCCGTTAGCTGAAGCGAGACAACAGAAGACAGTCGGCAAAAGCTGTGCTACAAACAGTGCTGAAAATATTTTTCGTCACCCGATGGCGAAGCCGGGAAGAATGATGCGCACTGCGCCGAATGCAGCCCGAATAATTTCCTGTAAGGGAAACGCTTGAAGCTTTCATCGCCTGACAGGGAAACTGCCCCCTGTATTTTGGGCACGATTACAACAGAGGATAATAGCGAATGGTTCTCGGCAAACCGCAAACAGACCCTACACTCGAATGGTTCCTGTCCCATTGCCATATTCACAAGTATCCATCCAAAAGTACGCTGATTCACCAAGGTGAAAAAGCTGAAACGCTTTACTACATCGTGAAAGGTTCCGTTGCGGTTCTGATCAAAGATGAAGAAGGCAAAGAGATGATTCTTTCTTACCTGAATCAGGGCGATTTCATTGGCGAGCTTGGCCTGTTCGAAGAAGGTCAGGAGCGCAGCGCCTGGGTACGTGCCAAAACCGCGTGCGAAGTGGCGGAGATTTCTTACAAGAAATTCCGTCAGCTGATCCAGGTTAACCCGGATATCCTGATGCGACTGTCGTCGCAGATGGCGCGTCGCCTGCAGGTTACGTCGGAAAAAGTGGGTAATCTCGCTTTCCTCGATGTGACCGGACGCATTGCTCAGACTCTGCTTAACCTGGCGAAGCAGCCAGACGCCATGACGCATCCCGACGGCATGCAAATTAAAATTACTCGTCAGGAAATTGGCCAAATCGTTGGTTGTTCACGTGAAACCGTGGGCCGTATTTTGAAGATGCTGGAAGATCAGAACCTGATCTCTGCACACGGCAAAACCATCGTCGTTTACGGCACCCGCTAATTCCTGTCACCCACGGCGTGATGGCAACATCGCGCCGTTATTGTTTGTGTTGGGCCGATGTGGCGTCGAATTATTTACCATCCTGAAGTCAATTACGCCTTGCGGCAAACCCTGGTGCTCTGTCTGCCAGTGGCGCTGGGCTGGCTGGCTGGCGACCTGCAAAAAGGTCTGCTGTTCTCGTTAGTTCCCGCCTGTTGCAATATCGCCGGTCTGGATACCCCGCATAAACGCTTCTTCAAACGCCTGATTGTCGGCGGCAGCCTGTTTGCGCTCGGCAGCTTTCTGATTCAGTGGCTGACGCAGCACGCCATTCCGCTGCCGCTGATTCTGTTCGCCTTGCCGTTGCTGCTGGGGGTCACCGGCGAAATCAGCCCGCTGCACGGCCGTCTGCTGCCCGGCACCCTGATCGCCGCCATCTTCACGCTGAGCCTGATTGGCCGTATGCCGATCTATGTGCCGCCGCTGCTCTATATCGGCGGCACGCTATGGTATGGGCTGTTTAACTGGTTCTGGTTCTGGCTGTGGAAAGAGCAGCCGATGCGTGAAAGCCTGAGCCTGATCTACCGTGAGCTGGCCAACTATTGCGACGCCAAATATACCCTGCTGACTCAGCTGACCGATCCGGAAAAGGCCCTGCCGCCGCTGCTGGCGCGTCAGCAAAAAGTGGTCGATATGATCACCACCTGTTACCAGCAGATGCACATGCTTTCCGCCAGCCGGGATCACAGCCATAAGCGGCTGACCCGCGCCTTTCAGGTGGCGCTGGACCTGCAGGAGCACATCTCGGTCAGCCTGCATCAGCCGGAAGAGGTGCAGAAACTGGTGGAGCAGAGCCATGCCGAAGCGGTGATCCGCTGGAACGCCCAGACTATTTCGGCCCGCTTACGGGTGCTGGCGGATAACATTCTCTATCACCAGTTGCCGGATCGTTTTGGCATGGAGAAGCAGCTCAGCGCGCTGGAAAAAATCGCCCGCCAGCATCCTGACAATCCGGTGGGAAATTTCTGTCTCTACCACTTCAATCGGATTGCGCGGGTGCTGCGCACCCAAAAACCGCTCTATCAACGTGACCTGATGGCCGATCGTCAGCGCCGTCTGCCGCTTCTGCCGGCGCTGCGCAGCTATCTGTCCTGGCGTTCGTCGGCACTGCGCACTGCCGGGCGCTTTGCGGTGATGCTGATGCTGGGCAGCGCGCTGGCGCTGTTTTTTAACATCCCTAAACCGTACTGGATTCTGATGACCATTATGTTCGTCAGCCAGAACGGCTACAGCGCCACCCGCGTTCGCATCCAGCACCGGGCGCTGGGCACCTTTGCCGGCCTGGTGATTGCGGCTGCTACCTTACGCCTGGCGGTGCCGGAGTCGCTGGTGCTGCTGATCATGCTGGTGATCACCTTTATCAGCTACCGGTTTACCCGCCAGTTTTACGGCTGGTCGATGATCGGCTTTACGGTGACGGCGGTTTACTCGCTGCAGTTGCTGTCGCTGAATGGGGCGCAGTTCCTGCTGCCGCGCCTGATGGATACGCTGATGGGGTGCCTGATCGCCTTTGGCGGAATGTTGTGGCTGTGGCCGCAGTGGCAGAGTGGCTTATTGCGGCAAAACGCCCATGACGCGCTGGAAACCTATCAGGATGCGCTACGGCTGCTGCTGGGGGCGGAACAGTCACCGGAGAAACTGGCGTATCAGCGGGTACGGGTCAATCAGGCTCACAATGCGCTGTTTAACTCCCTGAACCAGGCGATGCAGGAACCGGCTTTTAACGCTCAGTACCTCAAGGATATGCGTCTGTGGGTCACCCACAGCCAGTTTATTGTTGAGCACATCAATGCAATGACGATTCTGGCGCGTGAACACACCATGCTGACCGCCACGTTAGCTGAGCGTTATCTGCAGTCCTGCGAAATTGCGCTGCAACGTTGTCAGCAGCGACTGGAATATGATGGTGCCAGTTCGCAGGTTAACCTGCTGGATGAGCTGGAAAACATTAATGAAGGGCCGGTCACGGTGGTGGAACAGCATGTACGCCGCATTCTGGATCATCTGAGCGTGATGCACACCATTTCATCTCTGGCGTGGAGCCAGCGACCGCAACATGGCCGCTGGCTGAGCAGACGGTTACGCAAAAACTAAATCAGCCGGTAATCACCTTGCCGACGGCGGTGGCGAAGCGGCGCATACCCTCTTCGATGTCGGCGGGTTCGATGATCAGCGAAGGTGCAAAACGCATCACGTCCGTGCCGGCCACCAGCACCATTACCCCTTCAGCGGCTGCCGCATTGAGGATATCGCGCGCCTTGCCGGCATGCTGAGGCTTCAGCGCCGCGCCAATCAGCAGGCCTTTGCCGCGAATATCACTGAACAGATCGTACTTCGCATCAATCGCCTGCAGCGCGCTGACAAACTGCTGACGCCGGACGCCAACGCCTTCCAGCACTGCCGGGGTATTGATGATATCCAGCGCGGTCTCGGCAATGGCGCAGGCCAGCGGATTGCCGCCGTAGGTGGTGCCGTGCACGCCAGGGGCCATGGTGGAGGCGATCTCATGGGTAGTCAGCATGGCGCTGACCGGGAAACCGCCACCCAGCGCTTTGGCCGAGGTCAGAATATCGGGTTGCACGCCATAGTGCTCATAAGCAAACAGCTTGCCGCTGCGTCCCATACCGCTCTGCACTTCATCCAGCACCAGCAGTGCCTGGTATTGATCGCACAGTTCACGCAGCCCGTGCATAAACTCTTCGGTTGCGGGCACCACGCCGCCCTCACCCTGAATCGGTTCGACCACGATAGCGCAGGTATGATCGTCGATAACCGCCTTAACCGCAGCCAGATCGTTGAACGGCACGTGGACGATATCGGCAGGTTTAGGGCCAAAGCCATCGGAATATTTTGGCTGTCCGCCGACCGTCACGGTAAACAGCGTCCGGCCGTGGAAAGCATTGTGGAAGGCGATGATCTTACTTTTGAACGGGCTGTGACGTTTGCAGGCGTAATAGCGTGCCAGCTTGAACGCCGCCTCATTCGCTTCTGCACCGGAGTTGGCGAAAAACACCCGCTCGGCAAAGGTGGCATTGATTAACTTGCTGGCGAGACGCAGTGCCGGTTCGTTGGTGAAGACGTTACTGGTATGCCACAGCGTTTCGCCCTGGCTTTTCAGCGTTTCCACCAGCGCAGGATGGCAATGGCCGAGCGCAGTCACGGCGATGCCGCCCGAAAAGTCGATATATTCTTTGCCCTGCTGATCCCAGACGCGGCTGCCCTTGCCTTTGACCGGCACGAACTGCGCTGGTGCATAAACAGGCAAAATAACGTTATCGAACGTTTCCCGTGTGACCGCAATTTTTTCGGCTGCCATTAGTGACCCCATTTGAATGATTGTTGTACCGCTGTGAAATAATAATCACAAAATATGCATAAAAAATCACTCAAAGGCAAACTATTGCGACAGGAAATTGCGCAGCAGCTGGTGTCCCTGCTCGCTGAGAATGCTTTCAGGATGGAATTGCACCCCTTCCAGTGCCAGGGTTTTATGGCGGATGCCCATGATCTCGTCGGGCTGTCCGTCACGCAGGCTCCAGGCGGTGACCTCAAAGACGTCAGGCAGCGTATCGCGTTTTACGATCAATGAATGGTAACGGGTAACGGTGAGGGGATTATTCAACTGGCGGAACACGCCGCTGTTGCTGTGCTGAATCAGCGAGGTTTTACCGTGCATCACCTGACGGGCGCGCACGACCTCGCCGCCCCAGGCCTGCGCAATCGCCTGATGTCCGAGGCAAACGCCCAGCACCGGCAGGCGTCCGGCAAAATGGCGAATCGCCGCCAGTGAAATGCCGGATTCGTTGGGGGTACAGGGTCCCGGGGAAATCACCAGATGGGTCAGCGGCAGCGCATCCATCTGCTGCAGGGTGATGGCATCGTTGCGCACCACCCGAACCTGCGCGCCCAGCTCGCAGAAATATTGATAGAGATTCCAGCTAAAGGAGTCGTAGTTGTCGATCAGCAGCAGCATGACTAATCCAGAGTGGTTACCAGCGCCGCTATTCTACGCGGTTACGCCGGCTCGCTCACCACTTTCGCAAAAACCTGCTCCAGCAGCTGCAGGTCGCCTGCAACGCCTGCCTGATTCGCCACTCGCCAGCTTTCGGCATCGATCGCCTCCCACGCCAGCAGATAACCGGCATGCAGCGCCAGCTGCTCGAAAAAGATGCGTTGCGCGCGGCCATTTCCTTCACGGAAAGGATGCAGCACGTTGATTTCGCAGTAGTAGTGGGCAATACGCTGTACAAAGGCGTCACGCGGCAGGTCGGCGAGGCCATTTTCCTCTTCCAGCGCCGCCATCAGGGCATTCCCCTCTTTTTCGATATATTCGAAATGGCAGAACGGCGTCTCATCGCGCCAGATATCGATGGTACGCAACTCACCGGCCCAGCTGTAAACATCCTGGAACAGCGTACGGTGGATCAGCTGCAGCCACGGCAAGCCGGCATTACGCGGCCCTAACTCCAGCGTCGCCAGACGGGCAGCACTGAAGCTCAGCTCTGCTTTACGCAGCTGTGCAGCGTCATGAATATCGAGCAGGTTCTTCAGCACGTTGTCGTTGTGCCACAGGTAGGGATCCTGGCTGACCGCGATATTAGACACCATATTGCCTCCTCAGCGAAGCCAGACGTGCCGCCGCCTCGTCGCCTTTTACCGCGGGTTCATTGTGGCTGAAGCCTTCCAGCCGACAGCTGGCCTGATAGCTGGCGCTGCGCCGCTGTTGCCACAATGTGGCCTTTTGTTTCTCGGTGAGTTTGTTCGCCATGCCGCCTCCTGCTCAGGTTTTGCCCTAAGTATAAGAGCATTTTCTGGCTTTGCCGGATGCGGGAAAGCGCCGCCATCGACAGATGGCGGCATGAAGCATTAAGGCAGAACTTTAGCGGAGAGGATAACTACCGGTTTAGACGGGACATTCTGGTAAGGACCGACATCTTTGGTCGGTACCTGAGAAATTTTTTCAGCCACATCCTGACCTTTCACAATCTTACCGAATACCGCATAGCCAAAATCACGCTGGCCATGGTCGAGGAAGGCGTTATCGGCCACGTTGAGGAAGAACTGGCTGGTGGCGCTGTCTTTATCGGCGGTACGGGCCATTGAGATGGTGCCGCGCAGGTTACGCAGGCCGTTATCCGCCTCATTTTTGATCGGCGCATTGGTCTGCTTCTGCTGCATGTCGGTGGTAAAGCCGCCGCCCTGCACCATAAAGCCTGGGATCACGCGATGAAAAATGGTGTTGTTGTAGAAGCCACTGTTGACGTAATCAACAAAGTTTTTCACCGAGACCGGCGCTTTTTGGTCATTCAGTTCGAGTTCGATATTGCCGGCGGAGGTGGTGAGCAGAACATGGGTATCGCCTTTTGCGGCCAGGGCCGAGGCAGAAACAGATGAGAGCGCTAACAGGGTAATTGCCGCTGTTAAAGTACGTTTAAACATGAAAGATTCCTTACCTTGGAGAGCTAGCTCAAAAACGTGATTGATTGTAAAGAGCATGTAATACAAGAGCCAGCGTTTTACCTATATTTACGCTGCGGCTTAAAAAGCGCGAGCAATCGATAAAACCCGGCAAATGCGTGATTAAAATCACACAACACATGAAATGTAGATCTCCAGTTTCACTGGTTGTTTATTAAGATCACAGTTCCGTTTACACTTTCTGACACTTTTTGCCACCGGTTTCCTAACAGGTTCAGAACATGACAAACCGTAATCGTATCGGCCTTACCTGGATAAGCTTCTTTTCGTATGCGCTTACCGGCGCATTGGTAATCGTTACCGGCATGGTAATGGGCGATATCGCGAAAGATTTCCAGATCCCCATCTCCAGCATGAGTAACACCTTCACCTTCCTGAACAGCGGGATCCTGGCCGCCGTTTTCCTCAATGCCTGGCTGATGGTGATCGTGCCACTCAAGCGCCAGCTGATTTTCGGTTTCGTCCTGATGGTGCTGGCGATCATTGGCTTAATGACCAGCCGCGATCTCAGCATCTTCTCGCTCTGCATGTTCGTGCTGGGTGTGGTCAGCGGCATTACCATGTCGATCGGGACGTTCCTGATTACCCACATGTATGAAGGTCGCCAGCGCGGATCACGTCTGCTGTTTACCGACTCCTTCTTCAGCATGGCGGGCACGCTGTTCCCGGTGCTGGCAGGTATCCTGCTGGCACGTCAACTGCCATGGTACTGGGTTTATGTCTGCATCGGCTTCATCTATGTGGCGATTTTCATCATGACGCTGTTTGTCGAGTTCCCGGTACTGCGCAAGCCGGAAAACAGCCCGACAGTTGAAAAGGAAAAATGGGGCGTTGGCGTGCTGCTGCTCGCGGTTGCCGCCCTGTGCTACATCCTCGGTCAGCTCGGTTTTATCTCGTGGGTACCGGAATACGCCACCAAAGTGATGGGCATGAATATCGATAATGCCGGACAGCTGGTTGGCAGCTTCTGGACCGCCTATATGGTCGGAATGTGGGCGTTCAGCTTCCTGCTGCGCTTCTTCGATCTGCAACGTATCCTGATGGTGCTGGCTGGCCTGGCGACGCTGCTGATGTACTGGTTCGTCAGCAGCCAGGATGCCGGTATGCTGAAGTGGATCATCATGGTTCTGGGCTTTAGCTCCAGCGCGATTTACACCACCATCATCACGCTCGGCTCGCTGCAAACCAAAGTAGCTTCACCAAAATTGGTGAACTTCATTCTGACCTGCGGCACCGTCGGCACCATGCTGACCTTTGTGGTTACCGCGCCTATCGTCGAGAAGAGCGGCGTGCACACCGCGCTGGTCACCGCTAACGGTCTGTATGCGGTGGTGTTTGTCATGTGTGTCCTGCTGGGACTGGTGACCAAACATCGTTCGCACGGTCACGTCACCCATTAATCTCGCCGGGCGGCGATCCTTCGCCGCCCTGCTTGTCAGCGCCGGAAGTCGACGCGCTCCTGCTCCCGCCAGTAAATCTCACTCTCAGCCGGTCTGGTTGCCGCAATCACTTCACCGCGACGCAGTGAATAGCGCACCGGAACCTGTCTTCTTACCGCATCAAAGCCGCTCTCGGCAGGCAGAATGATCAGGCTGGCCTCGTGGCCGCTCTGAATACCGTAGCCGGAAAGCTGCAGAGTTCTGGCACTGTTATGGGTAATCAGATCTAAGCCGGCATCAATCTGTTCGTAACCCATCAACTGGCAGACGTGCAATCCCATATGCAGCACCTGCAGCATGTTCGCGGTGCCCAGCGGATACCAGGGATCAAACACATCATCGTGCCCGAAGCAGACGTTAATCTCCGCCTCCAGCATCTCTTTCACCCGCGTAATGCCGCGCCGCTTAGGATAGTGGTCGAAACGGCCCTGCAGATGAATGTTAACCAGCGGATTAGCGACAAAATTAATGCCTGACAGTTTTAACAGACGGAACAGCCGCGAGGTGTAGGCACCGTTATAAGAGTGCATAGCGGTAGTGTGGCTGGCGGTGACCCGCGCGCCGTTACCGTCACGATGCGCCAGCGCCGCCACGGTTTCGACAAAGCGCGACTGCTCATCGTCAATTTCATCGCAGTGCACATCAATCAGCTTGTCGTAGCGGTTGGCCAGCGCAAAAGTTTTGTGCAGTGACTCAACGCCATATTCGCGGGTGAATTCGTAATGCGGAATCGCCCCGACGACATCTGCGCCGAGCCGCAATGCTTCTTCCAGCAACGCTTCACCATTGGGATAAGAGAGAATGCCCTCCTGCGGAAAAGCGACAATCTGCAGGGTTATCCACGGTGCCACCTCTTCTTTCAGCTCCAGCATCGCTTTTAACGCGGTCAGGCTGGGGTCGGAGACGTCGACATGGGTACGGACAAACTGAATGCCGTTGGCGATCTGCCATTTCAGCGTCTGTAATGCCCGCTGCTTCACGTCCTGATGACTGAGCAGCGCCTTGCGCTCAGCCCAGCGCTCAATGCCTTCAAATAGCGTACCGGACTGATTCCAGGTCGGTTCACCGGCAGTCTGGGTGGTATCAAGATGAATATGCGGTTCAATGAACGGCGCACTGGCGAGGCCGCCCTCACCGTCCAGCGATGCCTCCACCGGCGTCGCCTGCTGCGGCTGGGGAGTGATACGGGCAATGTGACCGTCGGCAATTTCAATCTGCCATAAGCCCTCTCGCCAGGGTAAACGCACGTTATTAATCCACTTAAGTGAAGCCATTAGCCGCTCCTTTTCCGGTTAACCGTCTGCGGTTAAAACTAGCACGATTCACCGCGTCGCGGACAACGCCCTTAACCCCTTTACAGGCTTACCGGATAAAGTTAATTCAAATCAACCACCTAACTCTAAATAGGTATATGAAGGAGCGGTTGATGTATATCAATGAGCGCCAGAAATGGCGCGCTATTGTAGCCGCAGATATCGTAAATTTGAGGCAAAAATGAGCAAGCACAATGTCGTCATTATCGGTAACGGCATGGTCGGGCACCGTTTTATAGAAGAATTACTTGAGAAGGCTGAACCTGACCAGTTTTCGCTAACCGTCTTTTGTGAAGAGCCGCGTGTCGCCTACGATCGTGTCCACCTTTCCGCCTACTTCTCTCACCACACAGCCGAAGAGCTATCTCTGGTTCGCGACGGGTATTATGAGCGGCATCAGGTCAACCTGCTGCTGGGTGAACGCGCCATTACCATCAACCGCGACGAGAAGCTGATTCACTCCAATACCGGCCGCGCGGTGCATTACGACACGCTGGTGTTCGCCACCGGATCTTATCCGTGGATCCCGCCGATTAACGGCGCAGAAGGCAGCGACTGCTTTGTCTACCGCACCATCGAAGATCTTAATGCTATCGAAGCCTGCTCGCGCCGCAGCAAACGCGGTGCGGTAATCGGCGGTGGACTGCTGGGACTGGAAGCGGCGGGCGCGCTGAAAAATCTCGGCGTCGAAACCCATGTGATTGAATTCGCGCCGGTGCTGATGGCTGAACAGCTCGATCGGCAAGGCGGCGAGCAGTTACGCCGTAAAATCGAGCAGATGGGCGTGCGGGTACATACCGGTAAAAATACCCAACAGATCCACCATCATGAAAACGGCGGTAAAACGCTGCAATTTGCCGATGGCAGCGAGCTGGAGGTCGATTTCATCGTCTTCTCGACCGGTATCCGGCCGCAGGACAAGCTGGCAAAACAGTGTGGATTAGCACTGGGGCCGCGCGGTGGCATCGCCATTAATGATCAGTGCCTGACCAGCGATAGCGACATCTACGCCATCGGTGAATGCGCCGCCTGGCAGAACCGGGTCTACGGACTGGTAGCACCAGGCTACAAAATGGCGCAGGTCGCCAGCGATACCCTGCTGGGCCGCCCCAACGCCTTCACCGGTGCCGACATGAGCGCCAAACTGAAATTGCTGGGTGTCGATGTGGGCGGCATTGGTGATGCGCGTGGCACCACGCCAGGCGCACGCAGTGTGGTGTGGCTGGATGAGAGTAAATCGATCTACAAACGTTTAATTCTCAGCGAAGATCAGCAAACCCTGCTCGGCGCAGTGCTGGTGGGCGATACCAGCGACTACGGCAACCTGCTGCAGCTGGTGCTGAATGCGATACCGCTGCCCGCCAATCCGGAAGCGCTGATTTTACCGGCCGGCAGCGGCGAAAAACCGGCCATCGGGGTCGACTCGCTGCCCGACAGCGCGCAAATCTGTTCCTGCTTTGACGTCAGCAAAGGCGACATCATTAACGCGGTACAGGCTGGCTGCCACACGGTAGCGGCGCTGAAAAGCGCCACCCGCGCCGGCACCGGCTGCGGCGGCTGTATTCCATTGATTACTCAGGTACTGAACAGCGAACTGAGCCGTCAGGGAATTGAGGTCAATAACCATCTTTGCGAACACTTCGCTTATTCGCGTCAGGAGCTGTATCACCTGATTCAGGTCGAAGAGATCAAGACGTTTGACGATTTGCTGGCGAAATATGGTCAGGGCTACGGCTGTGAAGTGTGTAAACCGACGGTCGGTTCCCTGCTCGCTTCGTGCTGGAATGAGTATGTGCTCAAGCCACAACATGCCCCGCTACAGGACAGCAACGATCTCTATCTCGGCAATATCCAGAAAGACGGTACCTATTCGGTGATCCCGCGTTCGCCGGGCGGTGAAATCTCGCCGCAGGGATTGAAAGCGGTGGGCGATATTGCCGAACGCTACCAGCTCTACACCAAAATTACCGGCTCACAGCGCATCGGCATGTTCGGTGCCCGCAAAGAGGATTTGCCCGCCATCTGGTCTGAGCTGATTGCTGCGGGCTTTGAGAGCGGCCAGGCCTACGCCAAAGCGCTGCGCATGGCAAAAACCTGTATTGGCAGCACCTGGTGCCGCTATGGCGTGGGCGACAGCCTCGGCTTTGGCGTGATGCTGGAGAATCGCTACAAAGGCATTCGCACCCCGCATAAAATGAAGTTTGGCGTCTCCGGCTGTACCCGCGAGTGTTCGGAAGCCCAGGCTAAAGATGTCGGCATCATCGCCACCGAAAAAGGCTGGAATCTCTACGTCTGCGGCAACGGCGGCATGAAACCGCGCCATGGTGATCTGCTGGCAGCGGATCTCGATCAGCAGACGCTGATGACCTATCTCGACCGCTTCATGATGTTCTATATCCGCACCGCCGATCGCCTGCAGCGTACCTCAACGTGGCTGGAGAGTCTGGAAGGCGGTATCGACTATCTGCGTAAAGTGATCGTTGACGATAAGCTGGGCCTCAACAGCCATCTCGAGCAGGAAATGAAGCGGCTGCGTGCCAGCGTCCACTGCGAGTGGAAAGCTACGCTCGAAGAGAACAGCAACCTGACGCACTTCGCTCACTTTATTAACTCATCGCAGCGCGATCCGGCGATACAGGTGGTGGCCGAACGCGATCAGCATCGTCCGGCGCGCCCTGAAGAACGCATCGCCGTCACCCTGATTGAGGAGACTGAATAATGAGCCAGTGGAATGCAGTGTGTCAGCTGACACAAATCCTGCCCGCCACCGGTGTTTGCGCACTGGTGAAAGGTCAGCAGATTGCTATCTTTCGTCCACGGAACGATGAGCAACTGTATGCCATCAGCAATATCGACCCGTTTGCCGAGGCCAGCGTGTTATCGCGCGGCATTATCGCCGAGCATCAGTCAACGTTATGGGTCGCCAGCCCGCTGAAAAAACAGCACTTTCGTCTTTGCGATGGCTATTGCATGGAAGATGAAACGCGCTCAGTGGCAGCGTATCCGGTGCGGGTGAATGCGGGCCAGGTCGAAGTCTGTCTCTGATTCCCGTCTACTGCCCGCCGCTGGCGGGCTTTTTTTTGAGGACCGCTTATGGACTATTTCCCGCTGTTTTGTCGGCTGCAGGGCAAACGTTGCCTGCTGGTTGGCGCGGGCGAAGTGGCTGAGCGCAAAGCCCGCCTGCTGCTGGAGGCCGGGGCCGATCTGTGGGTTGGCGCACGCGACTTCTCGCCCGCCTTCCGGCAATGGGCGCAGCAGCAAGCCGTGACCCTGTTGCCCGGCGAGTTTGATCCGCACTGGTTGACCGATTGCTGGCTGGTAGTAGCCGCCACCAACGATGATGCGGTCAATCAGCAGGTGGCAGCGGTGGCCGAACGTCAGCGAATTTTCTGCAACCTGGTCGATGCGCCGCAACAGGCCAGCGCCATCATGCCCTCCATCATTGACCGTTCGCCGCTGATGGTGGCGGTCTCATCGGGTGGCCGTGCGCCGGTGCTGGCCCGCTTACTGCGGGAGAAACTGGAAGCAATGTTGCCGCAACATCTGGGCCAACTGGCGCAGCGGGCAGGCAGCTTACGGGCGCGGGTAAAGCAGCAGTTTGCATCGATTGCCGCACGCCGACACTTCTGGGAGCGTTTTTTTAGCAGTGAGCGGCTGGCGCAAACCCTGGCAAACGGCGATGGCGAACGTGCTCAGCAGTTAACTGAGGCGCTGTTTGCGGCGGATTTGCCGACGCAGGGTGAAGTGACGCTGGTGGGTGCCGGTCCCGGTGATGCCGGTTTGCTGACGCTGAAAGGGCTGCAGCAGATCCAGCAGGCAGATATCGTGGTGTATGACCGGCTGGTCTCTGAACAGGTGCTTAACCTGGTGCGACGCGATGCCGAGCGTATCTTTGTCGGCAAGCGCGCCGGTCACCACTGCGTACCGCAGGAGGCGATCAACCAGCTGTTGCTGGAGCAGGCGCAGCGCGGTAAACGGGTGGTGCGGCTGAAAGGCGGCGATCCGTTTATCTTTGGCCGCGGTGGCGAAGAGCTGGAGATGCTGGCGCAGCACCAGATCCCGTTCAGCGTGGTGCCCGGCATCACGGCGGCCTCAGGCTGTGCGGCGTACAGCGGCATTCCCCTGACCCACCGCGGTCATGCACAAAGCGTCAGGCTGGTCACCGGGCATCTGCAGAAAGAGGGAACGCTCTGCTGGCAGACGCTGGCGGCGGAGCAGCAAACGCTGGTGTTTTATATGGGGCTGACGCAGGCCGCAGAGATTCAGCATCAGCTGCTGCAGCACGGTATGCGCAGCGATATGCCGGTCGCGCTGGTAGAAAACGGTACCAGCCCCCGTCAGCGCGTGGTCACCGGCACCCTGACCGAACTGGCAGCGCTGGCGCAACAGGTCAGCAGCCCGAGCCTGATGATCATCGGCAGCGTGGTCAGCCTGCGCGATAAGCTGCGCTGGTTTTAACGGTTGAGCAACGCATAAGAAAACGGCGGGCTATAAGCCCGCCGTCTGTGCTGTTGGCAATGCCGTTACGGCATGGCGACAAAGCCGACTGCTTCGTAGACTTTCTTCAGGGTTTCCTGCGCCTGGGCACGGGCTTTCGCCGCACCGTCACGCATCACCTGCTCCAGCAACGCGTCGTCGTTACGGAAACGATGGTAGCGTTCCTGCAGCTCGGACAGCATGCCTGAGACCGAATCCGCTACCGCCCCTTTCAGGTGGCCATACATCTTGCCTTCGAACTCCTGCTCCAGCTCAGCGATGCTTTTTCCGGTCACGCCCGACAAAATATCCAGCAGGTTAGAGACGCCCGCTTTCTCTTTCACGTCGTAGCGCACCACTGGCGGCTCTTCGGAGTCGGTTACCGCGCGCTTGATCTTCTTCACGACCGATTTCGGATCTTCCAGCAGGCCGATCACGTTATTACGGTTTTCATCTGACTTGGACATTTTCTTCGTCGGTTCCAGCAGCGACATGACGCGCGCGCCTGACTTCGGAATAAACGGCTCTGGCACTTTGAAAACGTCGCCATACAGCGCATTGAAGCGATGAGCGATATCGCGGCTCAGCTCCAGATGCTGCTTCTGATCTTCACCAACCGGGACCTGATGGGTCTGATAGAGCAGAATATCGGCCGCCATCAACACCGGATAGTCGAACAGGCCGGCATTGATGTTCTCTTCGTAACGCGCCGACTTATCCTTGAACTGCGTCATACGGCTGAGTTCACCGAAATAGGCGTAGCAGTTAAGGATCCAGCTCAGTTGGGTGTGCTCTGGCACATGCGACTGAACAAAGATGGTGCTCTTTTGCGGATCGATACCGCAGGCGAGATAGAGCGCCAGCGTATCCAGCGTGGCTTTACGCAACGCGACGGGATCCTGTCGAACGGTAATGGCGTGCAGATCGACGATGCAGTAAATGCAGTGGAAATCATCCTGCATCTGCACCCACTGACGCAGCGCACCCATATAGTTGCCAATGGTCAGTTCGCCGGACGGCTGTGCGCCGCTGAAAACAATGGGTTTGCTCATGCTTAAGTCCTGATAATTACAGCCCGAGAGCGGGCAAAAGTTGGTCAAAAGAGTCGAGTGTGACGTTGGGCTGGCTACTGGCAATCGATTCGCCATAGTTGTAGCCATAGGTCATGCCGACATTGGGCACGCCAGCCGCCTGGGCAGCCTGAATATCGTTACGCGAATCGCCGACAAACAGCAGCTGATCGGGCAGGACACCAAAGGTCCCCAGCACCAGAAAGATCGCGGCAGGATGCGGTTTCTTCACCGGCACATCGTCACCGCCGATAATCAGCGAAAAAGCCTCTGCAATGCCAAGCGATTGCAGCAGTGGCGCGACAAAGGGCGTCGGCTTATTGGTGACAATCGCCAGCGGTAAACCGGTGGCCTGCAGCGCAGCCAGCGTCTGCTTCACCTGCGGGAACAGCGTGCTGCCCGCATCAACCGTGTCAGCATAGTGTTTGTCGAACAGGGCGCGCGCATCGTGCTGCTCGTCCGGCTGCGGCTCACGGCCCAGCGCAAAAGTCAGGGCGCGCGACATCATGATGTCCGCTCCGTTACCAATCCAGGTTGAGACGCGCTCAAGGCCGGCGACCGGCAGGCTGAGATCTTTCAGCGTCCGATCGATCGCCTCAGCGAGACCCGGCGCGCTATCGACCAGCGTGCCGTCGAGGTCAAACGCCAGCGCCCGGATATCAGTGAAATGAGCCATTGGCTTTCTCCAGTTCGTTACGCATCTCGTCGATCACTTTTTTGTAATCCGGGTGACCGAAGATGGCAGAACCGGCGACAAACATGTCGGCGCCAGCAGCCGCGATCTGACCGATGTTATCTATCTTCACGCCACCATCCACTTCGAGACGAATATTGTAACCGCTCTGATCGATACGCTTGCGCGCTTCACGCAGCTTATCCAGCGTACCAGGGATAAACGACTGGCCGCCAAAGCCCGGATTAACCGACATCAGCAGAATAATATCCAGCTTATCCATGACGTAATCGAGGTAGCTCAGCGGGGTTGCCGGATTGAATACCAGCCCGGCTTTGCAGCCATGTTCTTTAATCAGCTGCAGGGTGCGATCAACGTGCTCGCTGGCTTCGGGATGAAAGGTGATGTAGGTCGCGCCTGCACGGGCGAACTCGGGGATCAACGCATCCACCGGTTTGACCATCAGATGGACATCGATCGGCGCGGTGATGCCATAGTCGCGCAACGCTTTCAGTACCATCGGTCCCATGGTCAGGTTGGGAACATAGTGGTTATCCATCACGTCGAAGTGAACTACGTCGCCTCCGGCCTCCAGCGCTTTCGCGGTATCTTCGCCCAGGCGAGCAAAGTCCGCCGAAAGGATTGAAGGGGCCAGCAAATATTGTTTCATCCGATTCTCCCACTGTTGTGCGCCAGCCCTGCGGCTGGCGTAATGCGTTGGTCGCGGACGAAACAGACTAGCTATAGAGCGCCAGCAGTTCGTCGACCTTAGTGCGACCGGCTATGCTTCGGCTAATGGAACGCCGGGCTTTGACCACATGTAACACTGCATCCTGATACCACAAACGCGTCAGTGCAGTGTCGTGGTTAGAAATCAGTACCGGAATCCGGTGTTCTGACGAGGCCAGCTGTGCCGCTAACGTCGCCAGATGCTGCTGCTCGCGCAGGCTAAAACTGTTGGTGTGATAAGCCGTGAAGTTCGCCGTCGCCGACAGCGGCGCATAGGGCGGATCACAATATACCACGGAGCCTTTACCGGCATTGTTCAGGGTAACATCGTACGATTCACAGACAAACGTCGCTTTTTGCGCGCGCTCGGCAAACCATAACAGTTCTGCTTCCGGAAAGTAGGGTTTGCGATAGCGGCCAAACGGCACGTTGAATTCGCCACGCAGGTTATAGCGGCATAAACCGTTGTAACAGTGACGATTCAGATAGAGGAAAAGCAGCGCGCGCTGGTAGGCGTCGGTGCTGAGATTAAATTCGGTACGACGCAGGTAATAGCAGGCTTCGTTGTTACCTTCCGGGGTAAACAGCAGCTGCGCGTCACGAATAAAATCCGCCGTGCGCGTTTTGACAATGTTGTAGAGATTGATCAGATCGCTGTTGATATCGGCAAGATGGTAGCGATCAAAATCGGTATTGAGAAACACCGATCCCGCACCAACAAACGGCTCGATCAAACAGTCGCCTTGCGGCAGGTAGCGATGGATCTCTTCTACTAAGGGAAATTTTCCCCCTGCCCATTTCAGGAAAGCGCGATTTTTTTTCATGCTGTCGTGGTTATTACATCTTATTGTGAGGCTGTGGCTGGACCGACAGCAGATCTGCGCTTAAAACGGGGCCAGTAACGCTGGCCCCACATCAATTATTGACTGGCTTCTTTCTTAACCTGGCTAACCGGTTTAACCCACGGATTCTGTGCCCGGACTTCCGCTGGCAGCGATGCCACAGCGCGTTTGGCATCTGCCGGTGTTGCGTATGATCCACTCACCAGCACGTACCACGACTGACCGTTGCGGGTGGTTTTGTAGACGTGATACGCACTCAGATTCTGTTTTTTCGCCCAGGCATTCAGACTTTCCGCTTTGGACGCGCCGCTCAGTTGCAGCGTATAGCTGCCGCCTGGCAGTGATTTGCTGGCTGAACTGCTGCTGGCTGCGGCCGAACTGCTGGCCGCGGTATTGCCGGTAGGCGTGCGGGCTGGCGTCGTATGCGTCCGGCTGTCACTGGTAGTCGCAGGCTTCGAGGCAGTCTTGCGGCCGGCGTCGTGCGCAGGGCGCGTCGGCGACGTCGCTTTGTTCGGCGTCTGACGGCTGACCGGGGCGGTGACCGGGTTGGCTGCGGTTCCGGCATTGCCACTGACGGTGGCCGGCGCAGTTGGCAGCGAGCTACCATTTTGCGCGCCGGTCGCGGCACTGTCGACCTGCTGCTGCTGATTCGTCAGTGCGCTGTTGAGATCGCCAGGTAAAGTGACGCGCTGCTGATTGGCTGGCGTATCAACCGGGGCTGCCTGGGTTGGCGTTGAGGCCACCGGCGGCATCGAGACATCGCGCTGCGGGTTGCTGGCCGCATCACCACTGGCCGGCGCGCTATTTTCGGTCGCCGTCGGAGAGGTCTGCCCACCCGACATTGAAGAGGAGCCGGTCAGATCAATATTTTTCTCGCTGTTCGATCCACCGCCAGTGGCGGGCGCATTGCTGCCGGTCGCGGGCTTCTTATCATCCGGGCCATTCAGCGCCGAACCAATGCCCAGCACCAGTAACAACAGCACCAGAATCCCCACACCCATCATGATGCGCTGGCGTGAAACCGGTATTTTTGCTGCGGTAGACGCCTTACGTGGGCGCGAGGGACGACGGTCACTGGCGTCAGGTTTTAACTCGTCTTCCGGTTTGAACTCATCCATTATGCCTCCTCCGTAAAGCGGCATTCCGCACTGCGCACCCGGCGCGCCGCGTCACCACTTAACTGCTTAATATCAAGATTTCTGGCAATCGTTAATTGCAGCCAGCACCATATCATGCGCCACGCCGCCACGCACTTCAGAGCGGCCAATTGACAACGGAAGCACCAGCCGTAATTCACCCGCCAGTACTTTCTTGTCGCGCATCATATGAGGCAAGTACATCTCTGCGCTCATCTCCTGCGGACCGTGCACCGGTAAACCGGCACGCTGCAGCAGCGTGATGATACGTTCAGTCTGTTGCGGGCTGAACTGGCCCAGACGTTCAGCGGTACGCGCGGCCATCACCATGCCTGCAGCAATTGCTTCACCGTGCAGCCAGTTGCCGTAGCCCATCTGCGCTTCAATGGCATGACCAAAGGTATGGCCCAGATTGAGCAGTGCGCGCTGTCCGGTTTCCCGTTCATCGGCAGCCACCACGTCCGCTTTCAGTTCACAACAGCGACGAATGCAATAAGCCAGCGCCTGTTCATCCAGCGCCAGCAAGGCGTCAAGATTCTGCTCCAGCCACTGGAAAAACGCACCATCAAGAATGATGCCGTACTTAATTACTTCGGCCAGACCGGACGCCAGTTCACGTGCCGGCAGCGAGTGCAGACACGCGGTATCAATCACCACCGAGGCGGGCTGATAAAACGCGCCAATCATATTTTTGCCGAGCGGATGGTTTACGGCTGTTTTGCCGCCAACCGAAGAGTCAACCTGCGACAGTAAGGTGGTCGGCACCTGAATAAAGCGCACGCCACGCTGATAACTGGCCGCAGCAAAACCGGTAAGATCGCCAATAACGCCACCGCCCAGGGCGATCAGCGTCGTATCACGACCGTGCGGTTTTTGCAGTAAAGCGGTAAAGACCTGATCCATCACGGCCAGCGTTTTGTACTGCTCGCCGTCGGGTAAAATCACCTGATCCACTTTCACACCCGCCGCCGTCAGTAGCGCTGACAGTTTGTCGAGATAAAGCGGAGCCAGCGTCTGGTTAGTCACCACCATGGCGTTTTCGCCCGCGGTCAGCGGCCAAAAAGAAGCCGGATCGTTAAACAGTCCGGCGGCGATAGTGATGGGGTAACTGCGTTCCCCCAGTGAGACGGTGATCTTCTCCATGATGCTCGATACCTGTTAAAGAGCCTTCGAACGTTGGATCAACTTTTTTCCAACATGTGGATAATCTGATTCGCCACCACTTTCGCACTTTGATCATCTGTGCGAATAGTCACATCGGCGATCTCTTCGTAAAGCGGGTTACGTTCGCCAGCCAGCGCTTCAAGCACTTCACGCGGCGGTGAATCCACCTGCAGCAACGGACGTTTTTTGTCACGTTGAGTGCGCGCCAGTTGCTTTTCGATGGTGGTCTCAAGATAAACCACGACGCCGCGGGCGGAGAGACGATTACGCGTTTCCCGGGATTTGACGGAGCCACCGCCTGTTGCCAGGACGATGCCTTGCTTTTCAGTCAGTTCGTTAATGATTTTTTCTTCGCGATCGCGAAAGCCAGCTTCGCCTTCGACGTCAAAAACCCAGCCCACATCCGCTCCGGTGCGTCGCTCAATTTCCTGATCGGAATCGAAGAACTCCATGTTGAGTTGCTGAGCCAACTGACGACCAATAGTGCTTTTGCCGGCACCCATCGGCCCAACCAGAAAGATATTGCGTTTCTCTGCCATTTTGTCGGTATTACTAAGAATTCGTTAATGATACCCCGCGTTCAGCATTTGCTGGCGGGACAGGAACTGAGACCTCATGAGCGTTAGCAAGAGTCAGACGAAAAATTATCTCAACACTCAAGGCTGTTTGGCAACCGATTATATTGCCTGCAGCTGATCCATTTCTGAATTGGCCTGTGGTTCGCGAAACTGTAACGCGCCAGCGCTGCGTCTTTACAACGCTGCTCACAGAGGAATTTTCTGATCTGTTTGCTGGGATTTACCCAACATAGACGGTTACACCGTATTGAAAATCGCTAAACCTTGTAAGCTAATTCCTGCCCTGCGTCAATTCGGATGGCCCTCTGGGACGCATTTTCCGTTTTATCCAGCCGTAAGCGCTGCTTCCCTGACCAATCGCGGCGTGATGAAGATCACCAGCTCCCGTTTTTTACGCTGCTCAGATTGCTGACGAAACAGCCCGCCGATCAGCGGCAGGTTGCCCAGTAACGGCACCCGATTTTCGCCCCGGGTTCGCTGCTGCTGAAATATACCGCCCAGCGCCAGCGTCTGCCCATCCCTGACCGTGACCTGAGTTTCAATCTCCTGTTTATCAATCGAGAGCACCTCGCTATCGCCGGTCCGGATGCTGCGGCCAGGCATGTTCTGGCTGATGTGAATGTTGAGCTGGATACGGCCATTGCCGGAAATGCTGGGCGTGACTTCCATGCCCAGTACTGCTTCTTTAAATTCAATACTGGTGGCGCCGCTGTTGCCCGCCGACACTTCATACGGAATTTCCGTGCCCTGCTTAATCGAGGCCGTTTGCTGATGCGAAGTAAACAGACGCGGACTGGCGATAATTTCGATCTGGTTCTCCTGTTCCAGCGCGCTTAACTCCAGATCCAGCAGCTGGCCGCCGATACGCGCCAGCGCCATACCGACACTCACGCCGGGCGAACTTAGCGCCAGTGGAATCGCCAGCCGCGGATGATGAAGCACATTCGTGACCGCCGCGTCGCCAGCCTGTAATCCCCAGTTCACGCCGAGTTCCTGTAAATGCTCTTCACTGATGGTCACGATATGCGCCGCCAGTTCAATCTGCTCCAGCGGCAGATCCAGCGCCTTTAGCCAGCGCTCCGTTTGCTGCAACGCCGCCGCCGTATCACGCAGTAACAGCGTGTTGGTGCGTTTATCGACCGTGACGCTGCCGCGCGCGGTCATCAGTGACTGGCGCTCACTCAGCAGGCTGCGGTGTACCTCGCTGGCGCTGGCATAATGCAGCAGCACCGCGCGCTGTTGCAGCGGCATCTGTTGCAACCGCTCTTTCTGCTGTTCATCCCGAGCTTGCCGTTGCGCCTGCTGCCAGCTTTCCGGATAGACCAGCAGCACATTTTCGTGCTCAACCAGCGTCAGCTTTGCCATCCGGGCCACCAGATCCAGTGCCTGCTGCCACGGCAGATCATCCAGCCGCA
The DNA here is from genome assembly GCF_053474785.1 of Pantoea sp. PGP6. NCBI lineage: Bacteria > Pseudomonadati > Pseudomonadota > Gammaproteobacteria > Enterobacterales > Erwiniaceae > Pantoea > Pantoea sp. PGP6. The sequence continues at coordinate 407,900 of NZ_JBQBMA010000001.1, read as the reverse complement.
GCGACAACGATCCCTCAACCTCGGGTGCAATAATCAGGTTGATCTGCTGGTAGTCTGCCAGGGCCTGCAAAATGCGCTCAACCGGCGCATTATCAAATGCCAGGCTGAGACGCTGATCGTCAGCGGCGCGGGCCGGCGACAGGCAACTGACTGCCAGCAATAACGTCAGAAGGGTTCTCATGCGGGCTTCCTTTTAAATAAAATGAATGACGTTGTGCACTGCAGCTGTTTTTGATCGCTAAGGTCAGGCTGCGCCGGTCAATGGCAATGAGCTGCCACGGCGTCAGTGCAAAAGGTTGCCCGGCCCGTATCGCCCTCACCTGCCCCTGCGGCGTCAGCAGCCAGCCGTGAAAACGTGATCCGCGACCAACGATCCCCTGCAGACGCCAGCCGGTCAGCGGTTCTGCCGCTGGCAGGCAGGCGGCCCCGGCAAGCGGCTGAAACGGATCGCGGGCCAGCGCGCTGCTGCAGCACAGCACCAGAATCAGCAGGCTACGGCGCATCGTCAGGCTCCAGCCAGAGTTGTGCCACCAGATGCTCTGGCTGCGCCAGCAGCAGGAAATGCGCTGGAAACGGGGCCGCTGCCTGAAAAAGTTCAGTAAACAGCGGCTGGAATTCCTGCCATTGCAGATGCAGCGTCAGAGTGCGTGGCTGGGTATCGGGCTGCCACTGCTCCAGCTGGTCGCGTCGTGAAGTGAGGAGGATTTCTATCGCCTGTCCTGAGGTCCCTGAGGCTCCTGATGCAGAACGCACTGCGGGTGATATCAACTGAGCCTGCAGCAGCGCATTCGGCGGATTCTGACGCCATTGCTGCTGGCGCAGCTGCAGCGTCGTGGTCAGCGGCTTCAGGCGCTGCTGTTCAGCTGTCAGCGCCCTGAGTTCCGGCCGCAGCCACACCAGCCAGCTCAGCATCAGTAAACCGGCGGCCGCAGCTGCCAGCGCGCCGTAGCGTGCCATTGCCTTTAACTGCCACCAGCCCGTCCACCACTCACTCATCGCCAACCGCCTGAAGCTGTGCCCGCAGAGTAAAATGATATCCCCCGCCAGGCTGACGCTGAACGCGGCCCTGCGCTATCCGGCTGAACAGCGGCAGCGCCGCCAGCCGTTGACGAAATTGCCGTATCGCCTGCATATCCTGCGCCTGGCCTTCCAGCGTGAACTGGCTGTCGCGTTTCTCCAGCCGCTTCAGCCAGGCGGTCCCGGGCAGCAACACGGGTAAATCCAGCCAGAACTGCTGCCAGGCTGCCCGCTGCATCGCCTGTTGCTGCTGTTTATGGCGCAGCGCTTGCTGAACCGCGAGCTGTTCCATCAGCGCTTGTTGCCGGGCTAAACGCACAAGTAAATCGTCCAGCGCCAGCTGCACCGTGGCGGTTTCCACTGCAGCCCGCTGCTGCAGTGCCTTTATCCGCCACAACGGCAGAATCACCACCAGTATCAGACTGACGGCGACCAGCAGCAGCACCGTCAGGCTTTGCCGTTGCTGCTGCAAATCGCGTCGCTGCCGCCAGGGCAGCAGATTGACCGCCACCATCAGCAATCCTTAATCCGCAGCGCCAGACCGGCCGCCAGCGCGAATGCACCCGGATTGGCGGGCAACGGCGGCTGCTTATACTGGAACAGATCGAAGGGTGAGAACGGTGTCACGACTGCAGGCCAGGTGACGGACTGCGAGGCACAGGCCAGTATCTGCGAGGCCTGCGGAAATGCCTGCTGTTGCAACGCCTCAACCGAAGCCGCGTCGCCCGCATCCGCAGCGGTTTGCCCATCGCTCCACAACCAGCGCTCATCCTGCTGCAACACCAGCACGCTGCCGGCGCGTAAGCGGGCCTGTTGAGCCAGCCGTTTCAGCGCCTCAGTGGTCAGTTCAAACACCTGTGGCGTTAATCCAGCCTGCAGCAGCGGTGCTGCCCACTGGTCGATCACCTCCAGCCGGGCGGCGGTAACACAGAGCTGTCCGCCCGCAGCATCCTGTCGGTAATCCAGCGCCAGCGCAGTGGGCTCCAGCGGGAAAAGACGCCGTGCCGCCGCCTGCACATAGTGCCCCAGAGCCGGCTCGTGCAGCGGCTGTGCCGGGAGCGGTAGCTGGCGCTGTAATACCAGCTGAACCGGCAAACCGACGCGCAGCGAATAGCGCCGTGGCAGGCGCTGTCGCCAGGCGGTTAAGGCCGCCAGTAATTCAGGCGAAGATTGCAGCACGCCGTTTCTTAACGTATCTTGCGGCAGCCGCTGCTGCCACCAGTGGCGTAGCTGCCAGCCATCACGTTGAGGCTGGAGGGCCAGGGCACAAATCTGCCTATTCTGAATATCCAGCCCAATTTGCCAGGTATGAAAAGCCATGCGCGCGATCTCCTTATCGTCCGGGGAAAATGGACATATCAAAGCGTCTGGCTTGCCTTTATACTACCGCGCGGTTGTTTATAAACTGCTCAAACGACAACAGATGGGAAATTCCAGGTGAAGTTCGTAAAGTATTTATTGATCCTTGCAGTGTGTTGCATGTTGTTGGGAGCAGGCTCGATTTATGGTTTGTACAAATACATAGAGCCACAGTTGCCCGATGTGAACACGCTGAAAGATGTGCGTCTGCAAACGCCGATGCAGGTTTACAGCGCTGAGGGCGATTTGATCGCGCAGTACGGTGAAATGCGCCGTATTCCTTTAAAGCTGCAGCAAGTCCCGCCTGAGATGGTGAAAGCGTTTATTGCGACTGAAGATAGCCGTTTTTATGAGCATCATGGCGTCGATCCGGTCGGCATCTTCCGTGCCGCCAGCATTGCGCTGGTGTCGGGCCACGCCTCACAGGGCGCCAGTACCATTACTCAACAGTTAGCGCGTAACTTCTTCCTGAGTCCGGAACGCACGCTGATGCGTAAAATAAAGGAAGCGTTTCTGGCGATTCGTATTGAGCAGCTGCTGAATAAAGATGAAATTCTTGAGCTCTACCTCAATAAAATTTACCTCGGCTATCGCGCCTACGGCGTCGGTGCTGCCTCGCAGGTCTATTTTGGTAAGCCGGTCGATCAGCTGTCGCTGAGTGAAATGGCGATGATTGCCGGTCTGCCGAAAGCGCCTTCGACGTTCAACCCGCTTTACTCGCACAGCCGCGCCTTATCACGTCGCAACGTGGTGCTGGCGCGCATGCTGGATCAGCATTACATCACCCAGCAGCAGTACGACGAGGCGCGTAATACGCCACTGGTGGCGAAGTATCATGGTCCGGAAATCGCCTTCTCCGCCCCTTATCTCAGCGAGATGGTGCGTCAGGAGATGGTGAAACGGTACGGTGAAAATGCCTATACCGACGGTTACAAGGTTTACACCACGGTGACCCGTCGCCTGCAGCAGGCGGCGCAGACCTCGGTGCGCAATAACGTGATGGCTTACGACATGCGTCATGGCTATCGCGGCCCGACCAGCGTGCTGTGGAAAGTTGGCGAACCGGCGTGGGATCAGGCGCGGATCGAGAAAGCGCTGAAGACGCTGCCGGTCTACGGCCCGCTTCAGCCGGCGGTCGTCACCGAAGCACGGAGCGATGAGGCGACCGTGATGATGAAAGATGGCAGCAATGTCTCGCTGACCTTGACGGGCGTTCGCTGGGCCCGTCCTTATAAATCTGACACCGTGCAGGGGCCAACGCCGAAAAGCGTCAGCCAGGTATTACAGCCCGGCCAGCAGATCTGGGTGCGCAAGGTCGACGATGCATGGTGGCTGGGTCAGGTTCCGGATGTGAACTCCGCACTGGTCTCACTCGATCCGAACGACGGCGCAGTGCGTGCGCTGGTCGGCGGGTTCGATTTCAACCAGAGCATGTTTAACCGTGCGACTCAGGCGCTGCGTCAGGTGGGTTCGAACATCAAACCTTTCCTGTATACCGCCGCGATGGATCGTGGCCTGACGCTGGCTTCGATTCTTAATGACGTGCCGATTTCACGCTGGGATGCCGGTGCCGGTGCTGACTGGCGGCCGAAAAACTCCCCGCCAACCTATGATGGCCCGATTCGTCTGCGTCAGGGCTTAGGCCAGTCGAAGAACGTGGTGATGGTACGTGCGATGCGGGCAATGGGCGTCGATTATGCCGCAGAGTATCTGCAGCGTTTCGGCTTCCCGGCGCAAAACATCGTGCATACCGAGTCGCTGGCGCTGGGTGCGGCCTCGTTTACGCCGTTACAGGTGGTTCGCGGCTACTCAGTGATGGCTAACGGCGGATTCCTGGTCGACCCTTACTTCATCACCCGCATCGAGAATGAACAGGGCGGCGTAGTGTTTGAAGAGAAACCGAAAATTGCCTGTCCGCAGTGCAATCTGCCGGTGATCTACGGCGATACCAAAAAAGCGCTGGCACTGAACGAAGAGAGCGTTGAAAACGTGGCGGCATCCGATAAAAACCAGAATCAGGCGGTGCCACAGCCCGAACTGGAGCAGGTGCCCACCCCGCCTGAGCAGGGCAACTATGCGCCGCACGTGATCAACACGCCGCTGACCTTCCTGATCAAGAGCGCGCTGAACTCGAATATCTTCGGCGAGCCAGGCTGGATGGGTACCGGCTGGCGCGCCGGTCGTGATCTCAAGCGTAATGACATCGGCGGTAAAACCGGTACCACCAACAGCTCGAAAGATGCCTGGTTCTCCGGTTACGGTCCGGGCGTGGTGACCTCAGTGTGGATTGGCTTTGACGATGCCCGCCGCAATCTGGGCCGCAGCACGCTGTCAGGCGCGATCCCCGATCAGATTTCAGGCTATGAAGGCGGTGCGAAGAGCGCGCAGCCAGCATGGGATGAATTTATGAAGAGTGCGCTGGATGGCGTGCCGGTGCAGCCGTTAACGCCGCCAGAAGGCATTGTCACGGTGACCATCGATCGCAGTACCGGCAAGCTGGCGAACGGCGGTGGCAACACCCGTCAGGAATACTTCATCGAAGGGACTCAGCCAACCGAATATTCGGTACATGATGTCGGCACCACCATTATGGATAATGGCCAGAGCCACGAACTGTTCTGATGTGCAACGCAGATCACAAAAGGCCGACAGATGTCGGCCTTTTTTTATGCAGAACGTTTTTACTCAGTAGGTCTGACTCAGTAACCCAGACGCCCCTGCTTCACCAGCCATTCGCGCGCCATAAACAGTGCACTGACGTTACGCGCCTCACGGAAATCAGGCTCCTGTAACAGTGACAACATGTCGCTCAGCGGCCAGCGATGCACGATCAGCGGTTCTGGTTCATCCCCTTCCAGCTTTTCGGCATACAGCCCTTCAGCAATCACGATGTTCATTTTGCTGGAAAAGTAGGAGGGTGCCATCGTCAGCTTGCCCAGCGGGGTCAGCTGACCTGCGCCAAAGCCCACTTCTTCTTTAAGTTCGCGGTCGGCGGCCTGATTAACTGACTCACCGGCATCGATCAGCCCTTTGGGAAAGCCCAGTTCATAGCTTTCCAGCCCCACGGCATATTCCTGAATCAGAATAAGATGGTCATCAATGATCGGCACAATCATGACCGCCTCACGTTCTGAGGGTTTCATCCGCTCATAAACGCGCCGCGCACCATTGCTAAAGGCCAGATCGACCGCTTCGATGGTAAACAATCGTGAACGCGCCACGGCTGTTACATTGAGGATGTCAGGTTTTTTTAACGGGTTTTTCATATCAGCCTCAAACTTTACTGCGCCGGCTCTCAGGAACGAATTAGCATACCTAACCGCAGACAATTGTGCGACAGTCAGACCAGGAGGTTGTCGTTACGCCGTTTACGGTTAGCCACTACCCCCTTGTGGTTATCAGCATGAAAAAATTTGCATTAGTCAATACACCCCGATCAGTTTCAGATAATACCGATATTTAATTCAGTCTGAGACGGTTACCATTCGGGCAAGGCAGGGTTTAACAAATGCTAATTTAATGATTTTCAGTACTATTTTTTTGTATGCTTGACTCGTCAGAGTTGTTTAACCCCCCATAATTTGTCTTAAATAATGGGCGTATCCGGGAGCGTAAGTTTAAAGTGAAGACAGCATTTTGGCTGAGTTGAGCAGAGTATGAGCACAATCTTTACGATATTGGCCATAGTGCTAACCTGTTCAATTCTGGCAGGCATTGGGTTTTGGTACGCTATGCGGCATCGTCCGCCGTTGGCGAAACCATTGCCATTTATCAGTCCGCCCTGCCGCAAACTGTCTGATCAGGAGCGTAAGGCGGTCGATAAGTATGTCGCTGCGCTGGAAAAGCAGCCGCGCACTACCGTTACAACGGGCAAACGCGCCGCGCCTGAACGTCTGACCCTGACCGCACAAAGTAATAACGTCTATCCGGTCACCCGTGCGATTACCCGCTACGGCCTGTCGACCGACGATCCCCATAAATGGCGCTACTACCTCGATGAAGTCGAAGTTCATCTGCCGCCGCTGTGGGAGCAGTACATCACCGATGAAAACTACGTTGAACTGATCCGAACCCAATCGATCCCGCTGGTAATCTCCCTAAACGGTCATTCGCTGGTCGATTACGCTGTTGATCAACAAAGCCTGCCGACGCTGATGCGTCCGGTCTCAACCAATGCGTCGATCCGCAAAGCGGAAACCGAGAGCGTTGAGCTGCTTAAGGTGCGTAAAGAGACGCCGGAAGAGTATCGTCTGTCGCGTCCGGATGGCACCCGTGAAGCGGTCATTATCTCGCTCGCCCTGTTGTTATTCTTCTTCAGCCTGCTGGTGCCGGCCACCCTGATGATCTGGCTGGTGCTGGCTGGCGCAGCGATGATCGCCGCCAGCCTGTGGCTGCTCTATCGGGTTCCTGGTGAACGCGGCCTGCGTGATATTCACTGTCTGCGCGGCGCGCCGAAGCGCTGGGGCCTGTTCAGCGAGTCTAATCAGGAACAGAGCAACATCACGCTGGGGATTATCGACCTCGCCTATCCGCCGCACTGGCAACCTTATGTGGCGCACGATCTCGGTCAGGTTACCGATGTGGAAATCTACCTGAACCGTCAGGTGGTGCGTCAGGGCCGGTTCCTTTCGCTGCAGGATGAAGTGAAAAACTTTCCCATCCAGCGCTGGCGTAAAAACGTGGTGCTGGCCTGTGGTTCGCTGGCGGTGCTGGCCCTGCTGGTGACCTGGATCCCGCTCAGCATGCCGATCAAACTCAGCCTGGCCTGGGCTAAAGGCACCGACAGTCTGGAAGTGAGCAGCGTTGATAAGCTCAGCAGCGTGCCGCTGAATATCGGTGATAGCCTCAAGGTCACCGGCACCGGCATGTGTTCGGTGCCTGACAATTATCAGAGCAACCGTAATTACGCCTTTATGCCGTTCGACTGCTCGGCGGTCTACTGGAATAACGCGACGCCTCTGCCGCAGCCGCAGTCGGACATCATCGACAAGGCCGCCGCCCTGCTGGAGACCACGACACGGCAGCTGCACCCGGAAACCAACACCGATCCGAAACTGAACCCGCAGCTGGCCTCCGCGATTCAGAAATCCGGCATGATCCTGCTGGATGACTTCTCCGATCTGGTGATGAAGACGCAGGATTTGTGTAATCAGCCGCAGGATTGCGTGCGGTTAAAGAACGCACTGGTCAATTTAGGCAACGCGAAAGACTGGGAAGCGCTGGTGCGCCGGGCCGACTCGGGTCAGCTGAACGGTATGAATGTGCTGCTGCGTCCGGTCAGTGCCGAGGCGCTGGAAAACCTGGTGAATACCGCCACCTCGACCTTCTTCTTTCGTGAAACCCGGCGCGCAGCGGAAAACCTTAACAGCCCACCGCCAGGCGGTTTCCTGATTGTCAGCGATGAGGGTCGCCAGCTGGTGAATCAGCCTCAGCCGAGCGTTTCCCTGTTTGACCTCGATCCGCCGTCTCAGTGGCGCGAGCTGCAGCGTATGTCCGCTATGCTGCTGCACACGCCGTTCAGCGCCAGCGGCATTATCACCAGCCTGTCGACCGATGCCAACGGCACCCGCCACATCGCGCTGCATAATGAGCCGGATGCGATGGCGCAGTGGCGTTATCTCGGCACCGCCCTGCTGCTGCTGGTGCTGGTTACCTGCGCAGTGATCAACGGTCTGCTGGCGCTGCGCCGCATGCACCGTAATCGTCAGCGGATGACCGATATCCAGCACTATTACGACAAGTGCTTCAACCATAACCTCGGCACTTTGCAGGGTGTGCGCTCGTTATTCTGAGCCCTGCCCTTCTGTGCTACCCTGTCGCCCGGTTTTTTACAGGGTGAGACACCATGATCGTCGACTGGTCTGAGATTGATACCGTACTGCTGGATATGGACGGCACGCTGCTGGATTTGGCGTTTGACCGTCACTTCTGGCTGGAGCATGTGCCTGACATCCTCAGCCAGCAACGCGGCATCACGCCGGATGAGGCGGAACAGATCATCGCGGAAAAGTATCAGGCCGTAGCTCATACGCTAAACTGGTATTGTCTGGATTACTGGGCGCAGGCACTGGCGCTGGATATCCGCACCATGACCTGGGAACTGCGCAGCCGCGTGGCGCTTCGTGCCGATACGCTGCCGTTTCTGCAGGCACTGCGACGCGCAGGCAAGCGCACCATTCTGCTCACCAATGCGCATCCTTACAATCTGGACGTCAAACTGGCGCAGACAGGTTTAGCGCCACACCTTGATTTATTACTTTCTACCCATACCTTTGGGTATCCGAAAGAAGACCAACGTTTATGGCAGGCGGTACAACAGCACACCGGCTATTGCGCACGGCGTACGCTGTTTATCGATGACAGCGAAGTGATTCTGGATGCGGCGAAGTTAGCTGGCATCGGCTGGTGCTTAGGCGTAAGTAATCCCGATTCGGGCCGTCCTGAGCAAATCTTCGAGCGTCACGTCGCGGTGAGCGATTACCAGACGCTGATCTGAGTCAGGAGCAGCAATGAAAGAGAAAAGCAGCGAAGGCGTGCGCCTCGATAAGTGGCTGTGGGCAGCCCGCTTTTATAAAACCCGTGCGCTGGCGCGCGAGATGATTGAAGGCGGCAAGGTGCATTACAACGGTCAGCGCAGCAAACCCGGCAAGCTGGTGGAGCTGAATGCAGAGCTGACACTCCGCCAGGGCAACGATGAACGGACGGTGGTGGTGGTGGAAATCAGTAATCAACGCCGCCCGGCCAGTGAAGCCCAGCAGCTCTATCGGGAAACGGATGCCAGCATCGAAAAACGCGAGAAAGTGGCGCAGGCGCGCAAGATGAATGCCCTGACGATGCCACATCCCGATCGGCGACCTGATAAGAAAGAGCGTCGCGATTTGATGAAGTTTAAATTATCGGGCGATGAGTAGCGCCGTCTTAACTGACGCGTCACCGCCCCGCCCCAACGAGAGAAAAAAATATGTCAGTCCAGGATCAACTGCACCGTTATCTGTTTGAAAATGCCGCGGTACGTGGCGAGCTGGTGAACGTCTCTAACACCTGGCGCGAAACCGTGAAGAACCACGACTATCCGGCCGCGGTGAATACCCTGCTGGGTGAGATGCTGGTGGCAACCAGCCTGCTGACCGCCACGCTGAAGTTTGACGGCGAAATCACCGTGCAGCTGCAGGGTGACGGTCCGTTGTCGCTGGCGGTAATTAACGGCAACAACAATCAGGAGCTGCGCGGCGTGGCGCGGATTAAAGGCGACATTCCGGCCGACAGCACGCTGAAAAGCATGGTCGGCAACGGCTATCTGGTGATCACCATCTCTCCGGAGAAAGGTGAACGCTATCAGGGCGTGGTCGGGCTGGAAGGCGAGACGCTGGCCGAATGCCTGGAAGATTACTTCATGCGCTCAGAGCAGCTGCCGACGCGGCTGTTTATCCGCACTAGCGAGAAAGGCGCAGCCGGTATCCTGCTGCAGGTTATGCCAGCGCAGGAGACGGAGAAAGAAGCGTTCGACCATCTGGCAACGCTGACCGAAACCATCAAAACCGACGAGCTGATCGATCTGCCGGCCAATGAGGTACTGTGGCGTCTCTACCATCAGGAAGAAGCGACCCTCTACGATCCGCAGCCGGTGATCTACAAATGCACCTGCTCGCGTGAGCGCTGTGGCGAAGTCCTGAAAACGCTGCCGCAGGAAGAGGTCGATGAGATCATCGCGGAAGATGGCAAAATCGATATGCACTGTGATTACTGCGGCTCAAACTACGTGTTTGATGCTGTCGATATTGCCGGCATCCGTAGCCATTCGCTGGAAAACAACGACCGTCTGCACTGATTTATCGGGCGGCTTTAGCCGCCCTTTCCCGCCCCGCTCCGCCTATCCCCATAATTTTCTTGAGAAATTATCTTTTTTTACTTTCATAACATCTTCAAAACGTTCGAAACATAGTCTTAACGCGCCCTGAGTCGCATTTTTAGATCACCAGACTTTTTCCCGAAACGCAGAGGAGTAAACTGCGCGCGATCGTGCAGCCGCCCATAATCCAGAGGCAGATGCCTGAACCGGCCTGCTTTTCGGATGCGGCAAGCTGGCGACGGGCTGTTAACCCTCAATGAAGGGTGCCGGGCGGCACGATCCCAACCTATCTCTGCTTTGCAGAACAGACACCGATTTAAGGAGCAGTAAAATGCGCGTTAACGGCCTGACCTCGCAAGACCTTGCCGCTTTGGGCATCGTGGATACCACGGAAGTGGTCTACAACCCTGATTACGACACGCTGTTTCAGGAAGAGACACGCCCGGACCTCGATGGTTTTGCACGTGGCACCCTGACGCAGAGCGGCGCGATTGCCGTGGATACCGGGATTTTTACCGGGCGATCGCCAAAGGATAAGTACATTGTGCGTGACGACACCACGCGCGATACCCTGTGGTGGAACGATCAGGGCACCGGCAAAAACGATAATCAGCCGCTGTCGCAGGAGACCTGGAACGCGCTGAAAGCGTGCGTTACCCGGCAGCTTTCCGGCAAGCGCCTGTTTGTGGTGGATGCCTTCTGCGGGGCCAATGCCGACTCCCGCCTGAGCGTACGCTTCGTCACCGAGGTGGCCTGGCAGGCGCACTTCGTGAAAAACATGTTTATCCAGCCGGATGAGGCGGAGCTGGCCAGCTTTACCCCCGACTTCGTGGTGATGAACGGCGCGAAATGCACCAACCCGGACTGGCAGGCGCAGGGGCTGCATTCAGAGAATTTCGTTGCCTTCAACCTGACCGAGCGGATGCAGTTGATCGGCGGAACCTGGTACGGCGGCGAGATGAAAAAAGGGCTGTTCGCGGTGATGAACTACCTGCTGCCGCTGAAAGGCATTGCTTCTATGCACTGTTCCGCCAACGTCGGCAAAGCGGGCGACGTTGCGGTGTTCTTTGGCCTGTCCGGCACCGGCAAAACCACGCTCTCCACCGATCCACAGCGTCAGCTGATTGGCGATGATGAGCACGGCTGGGATGACGACGGGGTGTTTAACTTCGAGGGTGGCTGCTACGCCAAAACCATCAACCTCTCTGAGCAGGCCGAGCCGGAGATCTACCATGCGATTCGCCGCAATGCGCTGCTGGAGAATGTGGTGGTGCGCGAAGATGGCAGCGTCGATTACGCCGACGGCAGTAAAACCGAAAATACCCGCGTCTCTTACCCGATCGACCATATCGACAACATCGTGCGGCCGGTCTCCAAAGCGGGCCACGCGAAGAAGGTGATCTTCCTGACCGCCGATGCCTTTGGCGTGCTGCCACCGGTCTCCCGCCTGACCCCTGAGCAGACTCAGTATCATTTCCTGTCGGGCTTTACCGCCAAGCTGGCCGGTACCGAGCGCGGTGTGACTGAGCCGACGCCGACCTTCTCTGCCTGCTTCGGCGCGGCGTTCCTGACGCTGCATCCGACGCAGTACGCCGAAGTGCTGGTGAAGCGGATGGAAGCGGCCGGGGCGCAGGCTTATCTGGTTAACACCGGCTGGAACGGCAGCGGCAAACGTATCTCTCTGAAGAACACCCGCGCCATCATCAATGCGATTCTGGCCGGTGAACTGGATGATGCACCGACAGAAACGCTGCCGATTTTTAATCTGCAGATGCCGGTGAGTCTGGGTGAGCTGAATGCCGATACGCTCGATCCGCGTCGCAGCTGGGAAAGCGAGGAGCAGTGGACCGCAGCAGCCGAGGGTCTGGCGCAGCGGTTTATTGATAACTTCGCCAAATATACCGATAACGAAGCCGGTGCGGCGCTGGTCAAAGCCGGTCCGCAACGCTAAAAAAAACCGGCGCGGCACCCTGCCCGCGCCGGTTTTTTTAGCCTGAAACGCTGTTGCTGCTGTTGTTGTGGCTCAGCGCCAGAGTTTCAACTAACGGCAGCCAGGCACGGATCCGTAACCCGCCGCGTTCACTCTCACCAATCTCCAGCGATCCCTGATGCGCATCGATAATACGCTGCACAATCGCCAGCCCCAGCCCGGTACCGCTGGTGCTGCGGGCGCTATCACCGCGCACAAACGGCTGGAACAGATGCGCCAGCTGATCCGGCTTGATGCCCGGACCATCATCTTCCACCTGAAACCAGGCGCGATGCAGTTCCCGTCCGCTACTGACCTTGATCCAGCCATTACCGTACCGCGCCGCGTTAACCACCAGATTCGCCAGCGCGCGTTTGATCGACAGCGGATTGATATCCAGCATCAGCTCTTCCGGCATCACCGCATTTTCAATCTCACGTTCATATCCGCTCTCAGCGGCCACCACCTCGCCCAGCACGCTGTTGAGATCGGCGCGCTCGGTCTGCATCTCCTGACCGGTACGCAGATAGTCGATGAACTGCTCGATGATGGCGTTGCACTCTTCGATATCTTTATTAATCGACTCTGCCAGATAGCCATCCTGCTCGCTCATCATCTCGGTGGCGAGACGGATGCGGGTCAGCGGAGTACGCAAATCGTGGCTGACGCCCGCCATCAGCAGGGTGCGATCGTCGGCCAGTTGCTTCACGCCTGCCGCCATCTGGTTAAAGGCACGGGTGACCGAACGCACCTCCGAGGCGCCATATTCGCGCAGCGGCGGCGGAATAATGCCGCGTCCGACCTGCAAGGCGGCATGCTCCAGATCGACCAGCGGTCGGTTCTGAATGCGAATAAACAGCCAGGCGCCGCCAATCGCCAGCAGCATAATCGCCAGGGTGTAGCGGAACAGCGGCGAAAAATCGCCCTGATGGATTTCGGTCAGCGGCACCCGCACCCAGATGTCAGGTGACAGCCAGGTTTTCAGCCACACTACCGGGGAGTTCTTATTAACTTCAACCCGCACGTCGGTAGGACCGCCAAGCTGCTGGCCCATCTGCTCGCTCAGGAATTCATAGTGCTGCGCCCATCGCAATCCGCTCTCTTCTGCTGCTGCATTGGTATAGAGCGAGATCCCCAGTTCGCGGTAGATTTCCCGGCGAAACGCCGGTGGCACTTCCAGCTGCGTGCCATCTTCCAGCTGCAACCGGTCGGTCATCAGCATACGCACTTCGTAGGCCAGCACCTTATTGAACTGTTGCAGACTGGGAAGAATGGCGAAGTTCAGCACCACCAGGTAGGTCGTTACCAGGCTGACAAACAGCAGGGTAACGATCAACAGCAAGGTGCGGGCAAACGAACTGCGTGGCGAGAAGCGCAGTCGCCTCATGCTTTACTGCCGTCCGGTACAAAGACGTAGCCCAGGCCCCAGACGGTCTGGATATAACGCGGATGCGCCGGGTCCTCTTCCACCATACGACGCAGGCGGGAGATCTGTACGTCGATCGAGCGTTCCATGGCGCTGTATTCGCGGCCACGTGCCAGGTTCATCAGCTTATCGCGCGACAGCGGCTCACGTGGATGGCTGACCAGCGCTTTCAGCACCGCGAACTCGCCGCTGGTGAGTGGCATTGGCTCATCTTCGCGGAACATCTCACGGGTACCGAGGTTGAGCTTGAACTTACCAAAGGCGATGACCGCCTCTTCCTGTGAAGGCGCGCCCGGCAGTTCATTGGCCTGACGACGCAGCACCGCCCGGATACGGGCCAGCAGTTCACGCGGGTTAAACGGTTTCGGGATGTAGTCATCCGCGCCGATTTCCAGCCCGACGATGCGATCCACTTCTTCGCCCTTGGCGGTCACCATAATGATTGGCATCGGGTTGCTCTGGCTGCGCAGACGGCGACAGATCGACAGGCCATCTTCGCCAGGTAACATCAGGTCGAGCACCATCAGATGAAAAGATTCACGGGTTAACAAACGGTCCATCTGCTCGGCGTTAGCAACACTGCGCACCTGAAAGCCCTGCTCGGTGAGATAGCGTTCAAGCAGTGCACGCAGACGCATATCATCATCGACGACCAGAATTTTGTAGTTCTCTTGCATTTTCAACTCCCAAAGGCGCTATTGCCTGAGCCAACATTGTTAAAAAAAGATGCCTTATAGTGACAGTCATTAATGGTTTATATTCTAGCCGAAATTGTTACAAAGCATATTAAACAGCAGCTTATATTTAATTTAACCGCATCAGCACCGGGATATAACCGCTTTTCAGCCTGAATAACAGAATTACGGCAATTCCGAAATATCGCTCTGATTTCTCTTCATCGCTGGCGTCAGAAACGCGCCAGTTTTTATTCAGCCAGCAAATTCAGCAGGTTAACAGAGAATTTGACTTAAACATCAGCCATCATTGTTGATTAGCTCTAGATAATCTACAGCATTGCCGCTTTCGCAGCATAAAATTCCAGCAAACCGTTTATTCCCGCCAGACTTCTCTCGGATTATTTTGACCGACGCCTTTAGCAAGGCCAGTTAAAAATAAAGTTCATTAAATCAATCAGTAAAGCCAACTTTTCGCCCCGGAAAATTTCAACCAGACTGCTCTGGCATCAATTGACGTCTCAACGGGGATAACACAATGAAAAAAACAATTTTACTGCTGAGCGCGCTGGCATTTGGCAGCGTCAGCCCAACTTACGCAGCTATCGCTACAGGTGAAGCGGCGGGCGCTCAGGCGACCACCACTGCACAAGGGAACTCTAATGCCATCGGCGTCGGCGCGGTTGCCGCCCTGCTCGGTGTCGCACTGGCTACCGCCGGTGGCGGCGGTGACGGACACGGCAGCACCTCGACGACCACGGCGACCCACGCCGGAAAATAATTTTTACCCTCTGCTTTATTGGCTTCAGTCACTATCGGCTTCAGAACACGTTTTTGCAGCCACCCTTTTCGCCGCCGGGGAAGTCAACGTGGGTTTTTAGACTTTAAAAACCCGTTCCCCGACTCTTTTTTGCCACGCCCCCTTTGCCTTACACTGACGCTCTTTGATTCTTTCTGGCCAATGCAGCATGAAAACCCGACTGATTACCCGCGAAGGCTTCGATAAGCTGAAAGCAGAACTCGACTACCTGTGGCGTGAAGAGCGACCGGAAGTGACCAAAAAAGTCACCTGGGCTGCCAGCCTCGGCGATCGCAGTGAAAACGCCGATTATCAGTACAACAAAAAGCGCCTGCGTGAAATTGATCGTCGCGTACGTTACCTGACCAAAAGTCTGGAACAGTTGCGCATCGTAGACTATTCGCCGCAGCAGGATGGCAAAGTGTTCTTTGGTGCCTGGGTCGAAATTGAAAACGATGACGGTGACGTTAAGCGCTTTCGCATTGTGGGTTATGATGAGATTTTCGGCCGCAAAGATTACATCTCCATTGACTCGCCGATGGCACGCGCGTTGCTGAAAAAAGAGGTTGGTGATGCCGCTACCGTCGAGACGCCAGCCGGTCCGGCGCTGTGGTATGTCAATGAAATCCGCTATCAGGAAGGGTGATTCAGAATATCGCTGAAAGCCGGCCGCATCTCTGGCAATTTCAACCATCAATCCGTATAACTGTCCGCTATTTCTCAACCCGGAAAGCAAGACAGTCCTGATGATGAAAGTTCTGAGCCAGATAATTGCCAGTGAGCTACAGGCGCGGGCAGAGCAAGTTGATGCCGCCGTTCGCCTGTTAGATGAAGGGAATACCGTGCCGTTTATCGCACGTTATCGTAAAGAGGTCACCGGTGGGCTGGATGATACCCAACTGCGCCAGCTGGAAACCCGCCTCAGCTATCTGCGTGAACTTGAAGAGCGCCGTCAGTCGATTCTGAAGTCGATTGACGAGCAGGGTAAACTCACCGACGACCTTGCTCGCGCCATCAATACCACCCTCAGCAAGACCGAGCTTGAAGATCTCTACCTGCCCTATAAACCGAAACGCCGCACCCGTGGTCAGATCGCGATTGAAGCCGGTCTGGAACCGCTGGCCGACACCTTATGGCAGGATCCGTCCCACTCGCCTGAACAGCTGGCTGAACGCTACGTCGACGCCGATAAAGGCGTGGCTGACGTGCGCGCCGCGCTGGATGGCGCTCGCTATATCCTGATGGAGCGTTTCGCCGAAGACGCCGCCCTGCTGGCGAAAGTGCGTAACTACCTGTGGAAGAATGCCCATCTGGTTTCGCGCGTGGTGGAAGGTAAAGAAGAAGCGGGTGCCAAGTTCCGCGACTATTTTGATCACCATGAAGCGCTGAGCAGCGTGCCGTCACACCGTGCGCTGGCGATGCTGCGTGGCCGTAATGAAGGCGTACTGCAGCTGTCGCTCAACGCCGATCCGCAGTTCGATGAAGCGCCACGTGAAAGCCATGGCGAAACGCTGATTGCCGAGCACCTTAACCTGCGTCTGAATAACGCCCCGGCGGACAGCTGGCGTAAAGCGGTGGTGAGCTGGACCTGGCGCATCAAGGTGATGCTGCATCTGGAAACCGAGCTGATGGGCACGGTACGCGAGCGTGCTGAAGATGAAGCGATCAACGTTTTCGCCCGCAACCTGCACGATCTGCTGATGGCGGCACCGGCTGGCATGCGCGCCACCATGGGCCTCGATCCGGGTCTGCGTACCGGTGTCAAAGTGGCGGTAGTGGATGCGACCGGCAAACTGGTGGCGACCGATACCGTTTATCCACACACCGGCCAGACGGCGAAAGCGGCCGCTGCCGTGGCCGCGCTCTGCATCAAACATCAGGTTGAGCTGGTGGCGATTGGCAACGGTACCGCGTCGCGCGAAACCGAGCGTTTCTTCCTCGATCTGCAACAGCAGTTCCCGCAGGTCACGGCGCAGAAAGTGATTGTCAGCGAAGCCGGCGCCTCGGTGTACTCGGCGTCTGAACTGGCGGCGCTGGAGTTCCCGGATCTTGATGTTTCGCTGCGCGGCGCAGTCTCCATTGCGCGGCGTCTGCAGGATCCGCTGGCGGAGCTGGTGAAGATCGACCCGAAATCGATCGGTGTCGGCCAGTACCAGCATGACGTCAGTCAGAGTCAGCTGGCGAAGAAACTGGATGCGGTGGTGGAAGACTGTGTGAACGCCGTCGGTGTGGATCTGAATACCGCGTCGGTGCCCCTGCTGACCCGCGTTGCCGGTCTGACGCGAATGATGGCGCAGAATATTGTCGGCTGGCGTGATGAGAACGGCCGGTTCCAGAATCGCCAGCAGCTGCTGAAAGTCAGCCGTCTGGGCCCGAAAGCCTTTGAACAGTGTGCCGGCTTCCTGCGCATCAATCATGGCGACAACCCGCTTGATGCCTCGACCGTCCACCCGGAAGCCTATCCGGTGGTGGAGCGGATTCTGGCCGCCACCGAACAGGCGCTGAGCGACCTGATGGGCAACCCTGGTAGCCTGCGTAATCTGCGCGCCCACGATTTCACCGATGAGCGTTTCGGTTTACCGACCGTAACTGACATCATGAAAGAGCTGGAGAAGCCGGGCCGCGACCCGCGTCCTGAATTCAAAACTGCGCAGTTTGCTGAAGGCGTCGAAACGCTGAATGACCTGACGCCGGGCATGATTCTGGAAGGTGCGGTAACCAACGTCACCAACTTCGGCGCATTCGTCGATATCGGAGTGCATCAGGATGGTCTGGTACACATCTCGTCACTCTCCGACCGCTTCGTCGACGATCCTCACCAGGTGGTGAAGGCGGGCGATATCGTCAAAGTGAAGGTGATGGAAGTCGACCTGCCGCGCAAGCGAATTGCCCTGACGATGCGTCTGGATGAGCAGCCCGGTGAAGGCAACGCCCGTGGCGGAGCGAAAAACGCCGCGCCGCGCGACGACAAACGGCCCGCCGGTGGCAAAGGACGTCCTCGTCCGGCCAGCCAGCCAGCCGGTAACAGCGCGATGGGCGATGCGCTGGCCGCCGCATTCGGTAAGAAACGCTAGCTTTTTCAGGGGGGCGCAGCTTGCCCCCCTTTCAATCTCACTCCCTCAGTGGAAAATCCCTGCCATAGCGCTACGCTAGAAAGACGCCTGTCATAAAAACAACACCTGCTGTGGCACCCAACTCACGATGGAAACGATCACCGATCTAATCGATAAGATTTATGCTGGCACTTTTCCCGCGGCAATGCGTACTCAGCTGCTGGCGGATATTGCGCAAGCGCGCGATGTCATCAAGCTGCCGCGTAAAGCGCACTGGGATGAGCAGGACGTGGTGCTGATCAGCTACGCCGATCAGTTTCGCGAAGCCGATAAGCCGACGCTCAGCACCTTTTCCCGTTTCTATCAGCAGCACCTGCAGTCTATTTTCCCGCTGGTGCACCTGCTGCCGTTCTTCCCCTGGTCGTCTGACGATGGCTTCTCGGTGATTGATTATCATCAGGTCGATCCGCTGTGTGGCGACTGGCAGGATGTGGCGCGGCTGCATCAGGAAACCCGGCTGATGTTTGATTTTGTCTGTAACCATATGTCGTCGCACAGCGCGTGGTTCAGACACTTTCTGGCGCAGGACCCGGGCTGGGATGACTTCTTTATCAGCATGCCGCCCGCCACCGATCTCAGCGCGGTAACCCGCCCGCGCACTTCACCGCTGCTGACGCCGTTTCAGATGGCCGATGGCGAGACCCGCTTTATCTGGACCACTTTTAGCGCCGATCAGATTGACCTCAACTTCGCCAATCCGATGGTGCTGCTGCGCATGGTCAACGTACTGCTCGACTACCTGAAGCGCGGGGCGGATTATGTGCGGCTGGATGCGGTGGGCTACATGTGGAAAACGCCCGGCACCCGCTGCATTCATCTGGAAAAGACCCATCAGCTGGTGAAACTGTTCCGCGCCATCGCCGATATTGTCGCGCCGGGCACGGTGATTATCACCGAGACCAATGTGCCGCATCAGGACAACATCAGCTATCTGGGCAACGGCCATGATGAGGCGCAGATGGTCTACCAGTTTTCACTGCCACCGCTGGTGCTGCACGGCATCCACACCGGCTCGGCGCGCGCACTGCGGCAGTGGGCCAGCAGCCTCGATCTCAGCAGTAATGACACCACCTTCTTCAACTTCCTGGCGTCGCACGACGGTATCGGGCTGAATCCGGCGCGCGGCATTCTGAGCGAGGTGGAGATTGTGGCGCTGGTGCGCGATCTGGCGCTGGAGGGCGCGCTGGTCTCCTATAAAAACAACCCGGACGGCAGCACCAGCCCGTATGAAATCAACGTCACCTACCTGGATGCGTTAAACCGCGAAACCGATGATGACGCGACCCGCCTGCAGCGATTTTTACTGGCGCATGCCATTTTGCTGGCCTTCCCCGGCGTGCCGGCTATCTACATCCAGAGCATTCTCGGCTCACGCAACCACTATGATGGCGTGCGGGCGGCAGGACATAACCGGGCAATTAATCGTCAGAAGTACCCTTTAAAAGAGATTGAGGCAGCGCTGGCAGGAGGTGACTGGCTGCGCCAGCAAATCTATACCCATCTGGGTAAGCTGATTCAGCTGCGTCGTCGTCAGCCGGCGTTTCATCCCGATAACCCGATGACGCTCTACGACAGCGAAAATGCGCTGCTGGTGATGCGGCGGCATCAGCCAGAAAGCGGTGACGGACTGCTGTGCGTGTTTAATCTCGGCGGGCGTCCGGTTGAGACCCGGTTGCCGGTGGCGCATACCTTGCAGGATGTGGTGAGTGGCAGGAAGGTTGATGGCACCCAGCCGGTGAGGCTGGATGCCTGGCAGTTTATGTGGTTACGCTAATTATTTATAGACGTCAGCCGTGGCGCTGAATTTACCGTGCTCACGGCCCGCGATGACCAGGTAATATTTGCCCCCTTTCTCATCAGCAAGCTGCGACAGCACTTTTTTCGCATCCATTGGCGAGGTGGTTTCCGCCGTGGTATTGACCGTACCAATCTTCTGCAGGTTCATCTTCTTAACTTCTTCTTTGGTGACCTCTTTCGCCGCCATCGCAGAAAATGAAATCGCGCCCATCATCATTGAAGCCACAACCCATTTAAAAACCTTCATTATGTTTACCCTCATTCATGGTCCATTGTGAGATGTAAGCAGCCGCGAAACGCGTAAGGCTATATGGAACGGCATAGTCCTCCGTGACTAATCACATAAAAATGCAGCGGCCTTGCTCACGAAGAGAAGTATTGCCGCTACCGGCAAATTTGCCAGTCACCGGCGCAATTATGTCGGCAAATCGTTGATGAAATTCATAATCTGCTGACAAAACGCCTCCGGATGGGAAATAAAAGGCGCGTGGGCGGCTTTGTCTATCACCCGCGAAGGCGAAGCGGGCAGCGTCTGATCAAGGCGGGCAGCAATGCTGCGCGGCACTAAACCATCCAGTGCGCCGTACAGCCGCAGGAACGGCAGCGATATCTGCGGCAACGCGCTGCGCAGATCGACCTGCCGCAAAATATCCAGTCCGCTATCCAGCACCGCCACCGATGGCATTGGCTGCGACAGCACCACCTCTTTCAGGTGGCGCGCGTCGGCCCGGGCGGTCTCTGTTCCCAGGGTTTGCAGCGCCAGAAAGCGCTCGACCGTGCGCTGAAAATCATTGCTGAGCAGCTGCTGAAAATTTTGCAGCGTGTCGGGTTTAATACCTGGCCACTCTGCATTGGCGGTAAAACAGGGAGAGGATGCCACGGTAATCAGCGCACGCAGCCGTTGCGGCGCGGTCAGCGCCAGCTGGGTTGCCACCAGACCGCCCAGCGACCAGCCTGCGACGATCGCCTGCGGAGGCAGCATCGGCAGTAACTGCTGCGCCATTTCGTCCAGCGTCAGCGCGCCAAACGCCTGGCTGCGGCCATAGCCAGGCAGATCGACCAGATGCAGGCGATAGTGCGGGCTGAGCCGCGGAATAATGCTTTGCCAGACTTCCGCATTCAGTCCCCATCCGTGCAGTAGCACAAGATCCACATTCCCTGTTCCACAGGTGTGCCAGTAAAGCGACGTCATCAGTTACTATCCCGAAAGTGATAAGGAGGTCGCTATGCTATCAATGCCTGCCCTGTGTTGGCTATGCCGGTTGCCGTTGCGAATCGCGCAACACGGTCTGTGCAGCCTCTGTTTACGTCAGCTGCCCGCCCTGCCGCGGCTCTGCCCGCGCTGCGGATTGCCAGCCGGTAACCTGCGGCTGCCCTGCGGACGCTGTCTGCTGAAGCCGCCGCCTTGGCAGGCGCTGATCTGCGTAAACAGCTACCGTCCGCCGTTCAGTCGCTGGGTTAATCAGCTCAAATTTTCTCGCGTTACCGCACTCAGGGTGATGCTGGCGCGGCTGCTTTTGCTAAGCTGGCAGGATAGCTACCGACGTGGCAACCTGCCACGCCCTGACCTGCTACTGTCGGTCCCGCTGCACCCGCGACGATGCTGGCAGCGCGGCTACAATCAAACCGATCTGCTGGCCGCGCCGCTGGCGCACTGGCTGGGTTGCGAGCGGGGGGTGGGATTACATCGTCAGCGACAGGGGGCGTTACAGCATCAGTTGAACGCCCGCCAGCGCCGCAGAAACCTTCGCGGTGCCTTCCGCCTTGAAATGGCGGTGCACGGACGCCATATCGCCCTGCTGGATGACGTGGTCACCACCGGCAGCACGGTAGAAGAAATCAGTCGCCTGTTACTGGCGCAGGGAGCGGCCAGCGTGCAGATCTGGTGCCTGTGCCGTACCTTGTAGAGCGTCATTGATGGGCGTATTATAACCAACTAAATTAGTCAACTATTGAGCAATCGACATGATCCGAATTACTGATTCTGCCCAAGAGCATTTTTCCAAACTGCTATCCAAACAAGAAGATGGCACCCAGATTCGCGTATTCGTGATTAACCCGGGTACGCCAACTGCCGAATGCGGTGTCTCTTACTGCCCACCCGATGCGGTTGAAGCGACGGATACCGAGCTGAAGTTCGAAAAGCTCTCCGCCTACGTTGACGAACTGAGCGCGCCCTATCTGGAAGACGCTGAAATCGATTTCGTCACCGATAACCTCGGTTCGCAGCTGACGCTGAAAGCGCCTAACGCCAAAATGCGTAAGGTCTCTGACGATGCGCCGATGGTAGAGCGCGTTGAGTATCTGCTGCAGGCGCAGATCAACCCACAGCTGGCTGGCCACGGCGGTCGCGTGTCGCTGATGGAGATCACCGATGACGGTTACGCCATTTTGCAGTTCGGCGGCGGCTGTAATGGCTGTTCAATGATCGACGTCACCCTGAAAGATGGCATCGAGAAAGAGCTGCTGGCCGCCTTCCCGGAACTGAAAGGCGTACGCGATATCACCGAGCACCAGCGCGGTGAGCACTCGTTCTATTGATGATCACGCGCGACAGCCCGGCTGTCGCGCTGATCTGTTCAGCCAGGCTTACGCTGCTGGCTGACCGCGTTAAGCAGCTTATTCACTTCCTCGTCAGCAAACATCTCTTCCAGCGTTTTACTCAGTTTCCGCCGCCAGTTGGGGTATTGCTCAACCGTGCCCGGCACATTTACCGGCGTAGTCATCCCGAGCCAGTCCTCCGGCTGCAGGCCCAGCAGGGCGCTGTCGGTATCGGCCAGGAAGCGATGTATCGCCCGGTTCAGCCTCGGCGTCATCGCCAGCTTATCGGCTTTTTTCGGACTGCGGGCCGGTAGCGCTCCCGCCTGATGCAGCGCATCAAGCAGCGCCTGCTTCTGTTCTGCCCGCTGCTGATGCAGCGCCTTAACCGCATCACCCGGATAGAGGCCAATCTTCTCGCCCAGCGACAGATCGCCCTGCTCCCAGAACCCGGTCAGCGTTGGCAAATCATGGGTACTGGCGCTGGCAATTGACTGGCGCGGGTAGGCTGCGGGAGCGCGATAGCTGCCGTTTTTCTCCTGCTCGAACCACAGCACCTTCCATGAAAACACCCCGCTTTTACGCAGCAGGCTGACGATCTCTTTCGGTACGGTGCCTAGATCCTCCCCGATCACCATGCAGCGCAGCCGGTGGCTCTCCAGCGCCAGAATGCCGAGCAAATCATCAACCGGATAGGCCACGTAGGCACCTTTATCGGCCGTTTCCCCGGCCGGCACCCACCAGAGGCGCAGCAGCGACATCACATGGTCGATTCGTAACGCGCCGCAATCGCGCATATTGGCGCGCAGCATGTCGATAAACGGCTGATAACCTCGCGCCTGCATCACGTGCGGATCCATCGGCGGCAGGCCCCAGTACTGACCCAGCGGACCGAGGCGATCGGGCGGCGCGCCAATCGACGCCTGCAGACGATACAGCTCCGGATCGTGCCAGGTTTCAGCACTGCCTTCCGCCACGCCGACCGCCAGATCGCGATAAAGACCCACGCTCATCCCCAGCGCCTGGCTGCGCGACCAGCAGCGGGAGAACTGCTGCTGTGCCAGCCACTGCAACCACTGCCAGAAGGTAATTTCCTCTTGGTGCTGCTCGCACCAGTGCTGCACCTCCGGCAACTGGCTGTTACGCCAGCCTTCCGGCCACGCGGGCCAGCCCCAGTGCTGCGCATTGCCCGCCCGCCGCTCAAGCTGTATGCCATCATAGGCCGCCTGATAGCGCAGGCTGTCTCCGCCCTCACGGACAAAGGCAGCCCACGACTGTTTATCTTCGCTCTCTGCATCCCGCGCCTGGAAGTGTGCCCAGGCGAGGCGCAGCGCGGCCAGCTTAAGCGCCATCACCGCTTCATAATCGACCAGCTCCGCCTCACGCGCTTTGCTCAGCGCCCGCTGCGTTTTAGCGCTTTTCCACCACTTCTGCGCCGCCGGGCTCTGCTGGAAGTCGACCACCTGACCCACGTCGATATAGATAATATTCAGCCAGCGACGCGACGACGGACTGTAGGGGCTGGCAAAATCGGCGCTGGCCGGATAGAGCGCATGCAGCGGATTAAGCCCGACGAAATCGCCGCCGCGGGCCGCCAGCTGCTCCAGCAGCGTCTGCAGATCGCCGAAGTCACCGATGCCCCAGTTCTGCGCCGAACGAACCGTATAGAGCTGTACCAGTGCGCCCCAGCGCTTCTCGCCCGCTTCCAGCGCCGGCGGCAGATAGCAGCGGCGCGGCGTGACAATGATGCGGGTCTGCCACTGCTTTTTTCCCTTACTCAGCGTCAGCTGGTGATAGCCCTGCGCCAGCGGACCTGGCAACGTAAAGGATTCGCCGGCCGTCAGTTCACCGCTGAGCTGCTTGCCCTTCTCGGTCTGGAGCTGCCAGTGATAAACACCGCTGCCCTGCGGCGTGAGCTGACGTTTACCGCTGCCGCTGAAGACCGCGACCGGCGGTAAGGGTGACTTCTTTGCATCATGAGGATCGCCCATCACCGCCAGCAACGCGCGTTTGGTGTCGTCGCTGATCGCCTCTTTCTCGCCGTTAACGTTAATGTAATCCAGTGAAATACCGGCCGCACGGGCGGCCTGATCAAGTGAGTTCTGTTTCATGCTGCTCCTTAGCGTGCTGCCTGCCAGATACGTTGCTGATAATCACCAATGGCGCGATCCGAGCTGAACATGCCGGTTCGCGCGGTGTTGAGGATGGCGGCGCGGGTCCAGCTTAGCGGATCGCGCCACAGCGCTTCCACGCGTTGCTGTGCCTCGATGTAGGCCTGAAAATCTGCCAGTACCAGCCACGGGTCGCCGTTTTTGGTCAGGCTCGCCAGCATCAGGTCAAACGCCTGTTTGTCCCCGCCGCTGAATTTGCCCTTCTCCAGTGATTTGAGTAGCGCGTCGAGCCCCTTGTTCTGCTTGCGCACTTTTTTCGGGTTATACCCGGCGGCTTTCAGCGCTTTCACCTCATCAACGCGATGACCGAAGATAAAGATATTCTCCTCGCCGACCTGTTCAGCGATTTCGACATTAGCCCCGTCCAGCGTGCCGATGGTCAGCGCGCCGTTCAGCGCCAGCTTCATATTGCCGGTGCCGGACGCTTCATAACCGGCGGTGGAAATCTGCTCAGATAAGTCCGCGGCCGGGATCATCATCTCCGCCACGGTGATCCGGTAGTCGGGAATGAACACCACTTTGAGCTTGTCGCCGACCCGCGGGTCGTTGTTGACCACTTCCGCCACTTTATTGATAGCGTAAATAATATTTTTCGCGAGGTAATAGCCGGGAGCCGCCTTGGCGCCAAACAGGAAGACGCGCGGAATAACGCGGGCATCGTCCGGGTTATCAAGCAGGGTCTGATAGCAGTGCAGGATATGCAGCAGGCTGAGATGCTGGCGTTTGTACTCATGTAACCGCTTGATCTGCACGTCGAACATCGCATCCGGGTTGACGATAATGCCGGTGTGCCGTGCGATGTAGTCGGTCAGCCGCGCTTTATTCTGCTGCTTGATGCTGCGGTAACGCTGACAAAACGCCGGATCGTCGACATAGGCTTCCAGCCCTTTGAGCGCATCAAGGTTATTGACCCACTCCACCTTCAGCGTGTCATCAATCAGGGACGCCAGCGCCGGGTTACACTGTTTTAACCAGCGGCGCGGCGTAATGCCGTTGGTGACGTTATGGAATTTCTGCGGCCACAGCTGGTAATACTCCGGAAACAGATCGGTCACCACCAGGCTGGAATGCAACGCCGCCACGCCGTTTACCGCGAAACCGCTGACCACGCAAAGGTTCGCCATGCGCACCTCACCGTCCGCCACCACCGCCAGCTTGTGCCATAGCGCTTTGTCATCCGGCCAGCGCTGCTTCACCTGCTTTTTCAGGCGCTGATTGATCTCTTTGATGATCAGCATGTGACGCGGTAGCAGGCTGCGCATCAGTTTTTCATCCCAGCGCTCCAGGGCTTCGGGCATCAGCGTGTGGTTGGTGTAGGCGAATAACCGGCTGGTGATATGCCAGGCCTGATCCCAGCTCAGTTGATGCTCGTCCAGCAACCGCCGCAGCATTTCCGGGATGGCGATGGTCGGATGGGTATCATTAAGCTGAATCACTTCGAAATCGGGCAGACTATGAATGCTGCGCCCCGCCAGATGGTGACGGCGCAGAATATCGGCCACCGCACAGGCGCACTGGAAATATTGCTGCATCAGGCGCAGGCGTTTGCCCGCCTGATGGTTGTCGTTGGGATACAGCACCTTCGTCAGTTTTGCCGCATCAATGCCGGGCTGCTCCGCCTGCAAAAACTGACCGTCGTTAAAGCGGGTCAGATCGAAAGGATGGGCGCTGGTCGCCTGCCACAAACGCAGCGGCAGCGTGGTGCCATTGCGGTAGCCGGTAACCGGCAGATCCCACGCCTCGCCGCGCAGATAAAAATCGGGCTGCCAGCGTACGCCGCCCTGCTCCAGTTTCTCCACGCTGCCGCCCATCGCCACCTCAACATCCAGTGCCGCATTGTGGCGGAACCACGGATAGCGTTCGCGCTGCCAGTCATCCGGCGCTTCAATCTGCTGTCCCTGATCGAACGACTGGCGAAACAGGCCGTACTGATAGTTGAGCCCGTGGCCGGTGGCCGACTGACCGACGGTGGCCATGGAGTCCATGTAGCAGGCCGCCAGTCGACCCAGCCCGCCGTTGCCGAGCGCCGGATCAACCTCCTGCTCCAGCAGTTCAGTTAGATCGATTTGCTGCTCAGCCAGCAGCGCTTTTACGTCGTCATACCAGCCAAGATTGAGCAGGTTATTGCCGGTCAGGCGACCGATCAGGAACTCCATCGACAGATAATTGACGTGGCGCTGCCGCTCAGAGACGCGGGGAGCCGGTTGCGCAGCCAGTAATTCCGCCAGCGCAGCGCTAATCGCCTGCCACCACTGGTGCGTGGTCATCTGTTGTGCGGAGGTGAGACCTAAGTGTTGCCATTGACGGGTTAGTGCGGCGTTGAAACGGGCTTTATTGAATTTTTGCTGCGGCATATCACTCCCTTCTGTTACGCAATGAGGTGAAGCAAAACGAGCAAGCGCACGGGCTGGCAACAGGGTGCCAGCGACGTGTTAAGTAAAGACGGGAGTGGGGAAAAAAGCGACAGCAATCAAACAAAAACGCCAGCCGGGCAGCTGGCGAGGGCGGAAATCAGCAGAGTTCGAGGTGGACCTCATGCTGCTCAATCACCTTCATCACGCTGGCTGGCGGCATTTTATCGGTGTAGAGATGATCCAGCAGGTTCATGTTGCCGAGGTTAACCATCGCGTTACGGCCAAATTTAGAGTGGTCCGCAACCAGCATCACGCAGCGTGAGTTTTCAATGATGGCGCGCTTGGTACGCACTTCGTGATAGTCGAACTCCAGCAGTGAGCCATCCATATCGATTCCGCTGATGCCGAGAATGCCATAATCAAGGCGGAACTGAGAGATGAAGTCGAGCGTGGCTTCTCCCATTACCGCCCCGTCACGGGTACGCACTTCGCCACCGGCGATGATGACCCGAAAATCGGGTTTCCCCATCAGCAGCATCGCCACGTTCAGGTTGTTGGTCACCACCCGCAGATCGTTATGGTTCAGCAGCGCATGCGCCACCGCTTCTGGCGTGGTGCCGATATCAATAAACAGCGTGGCACCATCCGGGATCTGGCTGGCCACCCGCTGCGCAATCCGCGCTTTCTCCACCGACAACATCATCTTACGATCGTGCCAGGCGGTGTTTTCAGAACTGGAGGGAAGCGCCGCGCCGCCGTGATGGCGCTGAATCTTATTTTGATCGGCCAGATCGTTCAGGTCGCGACGAATGGTCTGCGGGCTCACCTCGAAATGATCCACCAGCTCCTCAGTACTGACATATCCCTGACGTCGGACTAAATCGATAATCGCGTCATGACGTTGCGTCTGCTTCACGTTCCTCTCCTGTTTTCTCGCTTATTCCTGAAATGCCGCGACTAACGGCGCGCGATTTTTCGCGTATCGACCAGCGCCATGGCTAAGCCGACCACCAGACCGGCGACGTGCGCCGCGTTGGCGATCGCCAGACCAAACGCGCCAAACCAGCCAATCACCAGCCAGACCAGCGCGAAGCCGATCAATCCACGTTCCAGATAGATGCCGCTGTCGGGATCGCGTTCACCGCGCAGCCAGCAATAGCCCATCAGCGCATACACCACGCCCGACAGACCGCCAAACCAGATGCCGCTGAATTTGGCCTGCATCCAGCCGCTCAGCAGCGCGGAGATCAGCATAATCACGAACAGCTTGCCGCTGCCGAGCCGCTTCTCTACCGCGCCGCCCAGATACCACCACCACATCAGGTTGAACAGGATGTGCAGCAGTGAAAAGTGCAGCAGCGCATGGCTGAACCAGCGCCAGACCTCAAGATGCTGATCGGTGTCCGGCCACGCCAGCCAGGACATCACGGTGCGATCGCCGACGATCTGCATCAGGATAAACACCGCAATGCAGAGCAGCATCACCGTCATGGTCAGCGGACCGGCACGCTCGCGGATGTTGGCCCAGATGTTGCTGCGCTCATAGCGTAAGCCGCTGTCCGTTTTGCCGCTGTGCCAGCTCGCCGCCTGATAGCGCGGATGGTTAGGATCCTGCACGAACTGCTGAAGTTCGTTTTCGACCATCTCCAGCTGACTTTCATCATCCAGCATGATGACGTAGTGGCTTTCACGTTCAATACGCAGCGTGACGCCGCGCGTTGCCATGTAGTCAACAAACGCCTGCGCCATGCGCGGCTGGTTAAATTGGGTAATGCGCATCAGTAACTCTCCATGTGACGAGCGGCAATTTATTCGCTGCCGTGAGCAACCTGCTGGGGAAAAGCGGCACGCCAGGCGTCAAACCCGCCGTCAATGCTATAGGCGGCGCTGAATCCCTGGCCCAGCAGAAATTGTGCGGCGCCTTTACTGCTGTTGCCGTGATAACACATCACCAGCACCGGCAGGCTATGGTCCGCGCCGGCAACAAAGTCGCTGAGATTGCTGTTGGTCAGATGCAGTGCGCTGGCGGCGTGACCGAGGGCAAAGCTTTGTGGGTCACGGATATCGACCAGCAGGGCACCCTGCGCCAGACGGTCCTGCGCCTGCTGCACATTAATACATTCAAACGTTTCCATGGTGTCTCTCATAACATCGTCACAATGGCGCCTAGTGTAACCCGAGAATCAGCGCCTATAACCTGACAATCATTGCGGCTTTGTAATTTTTTCCCCGGCAGAATGTTAGCTATATCACGCAAAATTGTTTTTACCTGGTTAAAAGCTGGCATCAATGTTGGTTTGCGATTATGATTATGCTCGAAAACGAACATTAATGAACTATTCCGAACATCGGAGGAGATGACGTGGAAACCAAAGACCTGATCGTGATCGGCGGCGGCATCAACGGTGCCGGCATTGCAGCAGATGCTGCAGGACGCGGACTGTCGGTGCTGATGCTGGAGGCGCGGGACCTGGCTTGCGCGACCTCCTCCGCCAGTTCAAAACTGATTCATGGTGGCCTGCGTTACCTGGAGCACTACGAGTTTCGTCTGGTGAGTGAAGCGCTGGCCGAACGTGAAGTGCTGCTGAAAATGGCCCCGCATATCGCTTTCCCGATGCGCTTCCGCCTGCCGCATCGCCCGCATCTGCGTCCGGCGTGGATGATCCGTACCGGCCTGTTTATGTATGACCATCTGGGTAAACGAACCAGTCTGCCAGGCAGTAAGAGTTTGCGTTTTGGCGCGGATTCGGCCCTGAAGCCAGAAATCACGCGCGGATTCGAATACTCCGACTGCTGGGTAGATGATGCCCGCATGGTGGTGCTGAATGCGCAGGAGGTGGTGAAGCGTGGCGGTGAAGTGCGTACCCGTACCCGCGTCACCCGCGCCTGGCGTGAAGGCGGCCTGTGGATGGTCGAAGCGGAAGATGTCGACAGCGGCAAAACCTACACCTGGCGCGCTAAAGGCCTGGTCAACGCGGCAGGCCCGTGGGTTAAACAGCTGTTCGACGACAGCCTGAAGTTAAAATCGCCGTATGGCATTCGCCTGATCAAAGGCAGCCACATCGTGGTGCCGCGCGTGCATACCGAGAAGCAGGCTTACATTCTGCAGAACGAAGATAACCGTATCGTGTTTGTGATCCCGTGGATGGATGAATTCTCCATCATCGGCACCACTGACGTGGAGTACAAAGGCGATCCAAAAAACGTTCACATCGACGACAGCGAGACCGACTACCTGCTGAAAGTGTTCAATGGCCACTTTAAAAAGCAGCTGACCACGGACGATATTGTCTGGTCATACTCCGGTGTGCGTCCGCTGTGTGATGACGAATCCGATTCACCGCAGGCGATTACCCGTGATTACACGCTGGATGTGCGTGACGATAACGGCCAGGCACCGCTGCTGTCGGTGTTCGGCGGCAAGCTGACCACCTACCGTAAGCTGGCGGAACATGCGCTGGAGAAACTGGCGAAGTACTACCCGAATGCCGGCCCGGCCTGGACGAAGAACTGCGTGCTGCCGGGCGGTAATATCTCCGGTACCCGTGAAGATTACGCCGCCAGCCTGCGTCGCCGTTATCCGTTCATTAGCGAAAATATGGCGCGCCACTTCGCCCGTACCTACGGCAGCAACACCGAAACGCTGTTAGCCGGCGCGAAGAGTCTGGACGATCTGGGTGAGAATTTTGGTCATGAGTTTTACGAGGCCGAATTACGTTACCTGGTACAGCATGAATGGGTGCGTGAAGTTGACGATGCCATCTGGCGCCGTACCAAGCAGGGCATGTGGCTGAGCAAAGAGCAGCAGGCCCGTGTGGCAGAATGGCTGGCGCAGAAAGCCAAACCCACGCTGTCACTGGCGTCATAATCAGGCAACACGGAAAAAAGCAGGCTCCGGCCTGCTTTTTTTAACTGCCGCAACCGGGTTACGGCAACAGGCTTTCGCGGTAAGCGTCAGTCGCGAATTGTCACGTCAGTGCTGAGGTTATTTAACGGTAATATAACTGTCATGCGGTCACCGCTATTAAGCCGCATTAGCAGAAGATCTCCTTTTTATTAAATTTTTATTAATCCTGTCAGATTCACGCCAATATTAACCCCGATCAATATTTATTCATTTAATTTCTGAATTACCGCCTAAACTCAATCTTTTATGTTTCGGTTATCCCGCCCACGCCGTGCTCATCGTTACTTAAAATCTAACGTTCGCGTGTTTTGCTTAATTGAACCATGCAACCAGAAAGTTCAGACTTCTCTCAGCAAAAACGACATATCCGTTATTTTAATCAGGAGGTTGAAATGAACACAGGCCAAACGCCTGCCCGGGAATGGAACACACGCCGCAGTGAGAAAGCGCGGCGTCTGGCATCCTTCCCTGTTGATGGCAAAGTCATTCCTACTGAAAGAGCTGTTGAAGCATTTGAAAAATTGATTGCGCCCGGTGACCGGGTCGTGCTGGAAGGTAATAACCAGAAACAGGCAGATTTTTTATCGCGTACCCTGGCGGAAGTTAATCCAGCCAAAGTCCACGACCTGCATATGATTATGCCGAGCGTCGGCCGCAGCGAACATCTTGATATTTTCGAGAAAGGTATCGCCCGCAAACTCGATTTTTCTTTTTCCGGCCCGCAAAGCCTGCGTATTTCCCAGCTGTTAGAAGATGGACAACTGGAAATAGGCGCGATTCACACCTATATCGAACTCTATTCCCGCCTCTACGTTGATCTAAGCCCGAACGTCGCGCTGATTGCCGGTTATAAAGCTGACCGTAAAGGCAATCTGTATACCGGCCCAAGCACCGAAGATACGCCGGCGCTGGTAGAAGCTGCCGCGTTTCGTGACGGTATCGTGATTGCTCAGGTGAATGAACTGGTCGATGACGAAACCGACCTGCCACGCGTCGACATCCCCGGTTCCTGGATCGACTATATCGTGGTGGCGGACAAACCTTTCTTCATCGAACCGCTGTTTACCCGCGACCCACGCCTGATCAAACAGGAACATATCCTGATGGCGATGATGGCGATCAAAGGGATCTACGCTGAACACCAGGTGCAGTCGCTTAACCACGGCATTGGTTTTAACACCGCCGCGATTGAACTGCTGCTGCCAACCTACGGTGAACAACTCGGCCTGAAAGGCAAAATCTGTAAGCACTGGACGCTGAACCCGCATCCGACGCTGATCCCGGCGATTGAGAGCGGCTGGGTTGAGAGCGTGCACTGCTTCGGCGGTGAGCTGGGCATGGAAGAGTACATTCGCGCCCGCCCCGATATCTTCTTCACCGGCAGCGACGGCTCTATGCGCTCTAACCGCGCCTTCTGTCAGCTGGCAGGCCAGTACGCGGTTGATATGTTTATCGGCGCAACCTTACAGGTTGATGGGCTGGCGAACTCCTCTACCGTGACCCGCGGTCGCCTTTCCGGCTTCGGCGGGGCGCCTAACATGGGCCACGATCCGCACGGCCGCCGCCATGCTTCGCCCGCCTGGCTCAATATGATCACCGAGCCAGATCCGATGCAGCGCGGTAAAAAACTGGTGGTTCAGATGGTTGAAACCTTCCAGGCCGGTGCAAAACCTACCTTCGTTGAAACGCTGGATGCGGTAGAGGTCGCAAAATCGACCGGCATGCCGCTGGCACCGGTGATGATTTATGGCGATGACGTTACCCACGTGCTGACCGAAGAAGGTATTGCCTATCTCTATCGGGCAGAAAGTCTTGAAGAGCGCCGCGCCATGGTCGCTGCGGTGGCCGGGATTACCGATATCGGTCTTGGCGTTGATGCGGCACGCGTAGCAGCCCTGCGTAAAAGCGGCAAAGTCGTCTATCCGGAAGACATGGGCATCCGTCGTTCAGATGCGACCCGCTCGCTGCTCGCCGCCAGCAGTGTCTCAGACCTGGTTGAATGGTCGGGCGGTCTTTATAACCCACCGGCAAAATTCCGGAGCTGGTAATGAAACTCCTGTCGCAGACTCAACCCGAGGCGCAGGCCAGCCTGCTGGCGATCACAGCGCGCGATTGTCTGACCGATGAAGCGCGGCTGAGTCCCAAGCCGGGTCTGGTCGACAGTCGGGGAAACGGGGCGCATCAGGACCTGACGCTGGCCCTGATGGAGCGTTCCGCCGAAAGCCTAGTGCCAACCTTCCTGGCGCTGGCCCGTCAGAGCTGGATGCGGCCAGCCGACATCGCCCTGCGCGAAACGGTGGGTCGTCTGGGACGTGAGGGCGAGCGGCAGATGATGGCGGCCACCGGCGGCGTGAATACCCATCGTGGTGCTATCTGGGCGCTGGGTCTGCTGGTCAGCGCGGCCGCAATGCACGGCGGACACGCCACGGCTGACAGCCTGACGCAGACAGCCGCAATGCTGGCAAGCCTGCCCGATCGGGCGGCACCGAAAGTGTTCAGCAAGGGGCTGAAAGCGAGTCACCGCTATCAGGTACCCGGCGCACGTGAGGAGGCGCAACAGGCTTTTCCTCACGTGATGCAGCTGGCGCTGCCGCAGTTATTGCGCAGCCGGGCAGCCGGTGCCAGCGAAAGCGAAGCCCGTCTGGATGCGCTGATGGCGATCATGACCTCACTCAGCGATACCTGCGTGCTGTCACGCGCCGGCATGACCGGACTGGAAACCATGCAGCGCGGTGCCCGCGCGGTGCTGCTGGCCGGTGGCTGCGGTACCGCTGAAGGTCAGGCCGCCCTCGCCCGTCTGGATCGCCGCATGCTGGCACTGAACGCATCCCCAGGCGGTGCCGCCGATTTGCTGGCCGCTACGCTGTTTGTCGACAGGGTATGTCCGGCCACCAACCACTCTTTTAATTAGAGGTCGTTATGGAACACATCACATTATCTTTCCCTGCTAACCGCGCACTCAGCGGTAAAGCCCTGGCAGGGGTCGTTGGTTCCGGTGATATGGAAGTCCTGTACACCGCAACCGAAGGGCAAACGCTGAATATTGATATCACCACTTCACTGGATAACAGCGACGCCCGCTGGAAGGCGCTGTTTGACCGCCTGAATTTAATCAGCGGCCTGCCTGCCGGACAGCTGGTTATTCACGACTTTGGCGCAACGCCCGGCGTCGCGCGTATCCGTATTGAACAGGTATTTGAAGAGGTGAGCCATGCGTAACGATGCCAGTTTTATTGAATTACGTGCCCGTGAGCGTGCGCGTGCGCTGCTGGACGACGGCAGCTATCGCGAACTGCTGGATCCCTTCGAAGGCATTATGTCGCCGTGGCTGGCACCGCAGGGTGTGGTGCCACAGTCCGATGACGGCATGGTGGTGGCACGCGGTACGCTGAACGGTCAGCCGGCGGTGGTGATTGCCATCGAAGGCACCTTCCAGGGCGGCAGCATGGGCGAAGTATCCGGCGCGAAAATGGCCGCGGCGCTCGAACTGGCCGCTGAAGACAATCGCAACGGAATACCGACTCAGGCGGTGCTGTGCCTCGAAACCGGCGGCGTCCGTTTGCAGGAGGCTAATCTGGGACTGGCGGCGATTGCCGACATCCATGCGGCGATCGTCGACCTGCGTCGTTATACCCCGGTTATCGGCATCATTGCCGGCACCGTCGGCTGTTTTGGCGGCATGTCTATCGCTGCCGCGCTCTGCAGCTACCTGATCGTGACACGCGAAGCACGCCTCGGCCTTAACGGACCACAGGTTATCGAGCAGGAAGCGGGCATTGAAGAGTATGACTCTCGCGACCGTCCGTTTATCTGGAGCATGACCGGCGGCGAAATCCGCTACGCCAGCGGCCTGGTGGATGCGCTGGTCAGCGATGGCGTCAATGCGGTTAAAACTGCCATGAATGACTTCATTGCCAAAGGCGTACCGGCGCAGCATCGCAGTGATAAATATGCGGATTTCCTGCCACGTCTGAGCAACTTCGACACCCGTCAGCAGGCCGATACCGCTACGATTAAACAGCTTTTCGCCCGGGAGGATAAATAATGACCCAGACCAACAGCCGCGGTGCAACATGGCTGGCAAAACTCGCACCCGATGCGCAACGCCTGAGTGGGCTGTGCCCCTCTGTTCAGGTCGCTGACGGCGAACTTAATGGCGAAAGCGTCCGCTTTATCGCCGTAGTCCCTGACGCAGACAATCACTATCCCCGTGCCGCCAGAGGTGAAGTCGGCCTGCTGGAAGGCTGGACGCTGGCGAAAGTGGTAAATGAAACCATCGACGCTGACAGCAACAGCGCGGTGAAACGTCCGATTGTGGCAGTGATCGATGTGCCGAGTCAGGCTTATGGCCGCCGTGAAGAGGCGTTTGGTATTCACCAGGCGCTGGCCGGTGCCGCCGGTGCCTACGCGAAAGCCCGTCTGGCCGGTCATCCGGTGATTGGCCTGATTGTCGGTAAAGCGATGTCCGGCGCATTTCTGGCGCACGGCTATCAGGCGAACCGGCTGATCGCGCTCAACGACCAGGGCGTGCTGGTGC
Organism: Pantoea sp. PGP6; assembly: GCF_053474785.1. NCBI lineage: Bacteria > Pseudomonadati > Pseudomonadota > Gammaproteobacteria > Enterobacterales > Erwiniaceae > Pantoea > Pantoea sp. PGP6. The sequence continues at coordinate 372,390 of NZ_JBQBMA010000001.1, read as the reverse complement.
ATGCAATGGGCAAAGAGTCCGCTGCGCGCATCACGCTGCGTACCGTCGACGCGCTGGAAAAACTGGCGGCCACCATTCCACCGATGGCCTATGACGTCAGCAACTTCCACACCCTGGGCCTGCTGTCTGACCTGCTGACCGTGGCCGATCCTGATGCACCGTCAGATGCCGATCTGGCGATGGTTGAGATTGCCCTGCAGAAAGCTATCGCTGATGCCCGTCAGGATCCGAGCCTGAAAAACCGGCTGGGCGCTGAAAATCGCCGCAGCTCCTCGCTGGTCCGTGAGCGGATGCGCGCCAGCTGGTAAACCCGACTACAAAACAAAAAAACCTGCCGGAAACGGCCTGGACGGGGCGGATGACCGCCCCGCAATAAGGGCCGCTTTTAGAATTATAAACATCGTGTTAGCCAAGAATTCTTCTTAAAATACAGGTGATTTATGATTTATATAATTGTTCATGCCCTTGCTCCAATCTTTGTGATCATGCTGCTGGGTTTCTGGGCCGGTAAGGCTGGAATGGTCAACAACAAAGACGTTTCACTGCTCAATATTTTTGTAATGGATTTTGCCCTGCCCGCTGCCCTGTTCAGCGCGACAGTACAAACCCCCTGGCCAGGCATCGTGGCGCAATGGCCGTTAATCGTGGTGCTTACCGGTGCCATGTGGATCACCTATGCGGGTATCTATTTTGCCGCGACTAAAATTTTCAAAAAGTCGCCGCAGGATGCCGCAGTGCTGACGCTGACCGTTGCGCTGCCAAACTACGCTGCACTCGGCCTGCCGATTCTTGCCAGCGTTCTGGGTGAAAACCCAACAACTTCGCTCTCTGTAGCGGTATCCATTGCCTGTGGTTCAGTCCTGCTGACGCCGCTGTGCCTGCTGATTCTGGAACGCGAAAAAGCCTTTGCGGCGGGAACCGCACACGGTTCAACGCTGACCATGCTGCCGATCCTGATGTGGCGTTCAGTAAAGAAACCGATCGTGATGGGTCCGTTGATTGGTGTGGTGCTGTCAGCACTGGGCGTTAAAATGCCGGATCTGGTGCTGGCGGCGATTAAACCGCTGGGCCTGGCGGCGACCGCAGCCGCGCTGTTCCTGACCGGGGTGATCCTCTCTGCGCGTAAACTGAAACTCAACGCCGTGGTTGGTGTCGGCACGATTACCAAACTGCTGATTCAGCCCTTTATTGCCTGGGGTCTGGTGCTGGCGCTGGGTCTGAGTGGTCCGGTGGCGATTACTGCGATTCTGATGATTGCGCTGTCAGCCGGCTTCTTTGGCGTGGTGTTTGGTAACCGCTTCGGTGTGCAGTCGCCGGATGCTGAAGCCGTGCTGCTGTTAAGTTCGATTCTGTGTATTTTATCGTTACCCCTGTTCATTACTCTGACTTCCGGAATGTAATATGACGTTCACACCGCGCCCCCACGATCTCCTCTGGCTGCGCTCAGACAGCGCGCTGTTAGCCATCAGCGACGCCTGGGTCAGCCAGCACTGGCAGCACGCTTTTCCAGTGGTGGTGCGGCGCGATGTGAATCAATCGGGGCTGATTCCGGTCGGCGTGCGCGGTGAAAAACGTGAACAGCGCGCCGCCGGATGGACAGACGCCGCCGATATTGAACGCGTCGTCACACCGGAAATGCTGGCTGATCGCAGCCAACTGCTCGCGTCGCCGTTTGTTGATTATCCGCCGGTCAGGGCGGCGATCGCGCTCAGCGACAGCGTCTGGCCATGGTACTGGGGCGTCACCGGCAGCACCGGTTATGCTCTGGCGACACAGCGGCCGACGCTGCACGCCGCCAGCGATCTGGACTTACAGATTCGTGCGCCGCAGCCGCTGGCACGCGACGAGCTGCAGCAGTGGCAGAGCCAGACTGAAAAGCTGCCCTGCCGTGTCGATACGCAGGTGGAAACGCCGCTCGGCGCTTTTGCCCTCAACGAATGGCTGCGTGAAGGCCGCGTACTGTTGAAAACCGCCACCGGTCCGAGACTGACCGCGTCACCCTGGAGCAGAGATCCCGCATGAAAATCCTTTTTACTTTTCCCGGCCAGGGCACCCAGCGGGTCGGTATGCTGCAACATCTTCCCGACGGTGAGGCGGTGTTAAACAGCGCGCGCGCCGTGCTTGGTGAAGAGACCGACCTGCTCGACAGCGCTGACGCACTGCGTCATACCCGCGCCGTCCAGCTCAGCCTGCTGATTGCCGGCGTAGCCTGGGCGCGTGAGCTGATCAGACACGGATTGAAGCCAGACATTGTCAGCGGCCTGTCGATTGGCGCTTATCCCGCCGCGGTGATTGCTGGCGCACTCGATTTCAGCGATGCGCTACGGCTGGTGGCTCTGCGCGGCGATCTGATGGAGCAGGCCTATCCGCAGGGCTACGGCCTGACCGCAATTACCGGACTGACGCTCAGCCGGCTGGAGAAGCTGCTGGTCGACAGCAATACTTATATTGCCAACCTCAATGCAGAAACGCAGATCGTGATTGCCGGACGGGATGAGGATATGGCGCGGGTGGCGCAAAAAGCGCTGGCGGCCGGTGCCAGCAAAGCGGTCAGGCTGGCGGTCAGCGTGCCTTCTCACTGCGCACTGCTGGATAAGCCTGCTGCTGAACTGGCTGCCGCGTTTGAGTCTGTCAGTCTTTCACGCCCTGGCTGCGCTTACCTGAGCGGTTCGACCGGTCGGGTAATCTGGGAGCCGGGCAAAATTGCCGACGACCTCGCCTATAACATGGCGCGAACGGTGCAGTGGAATGATGCGGTGATTTCAGCCAACCAGCGCGATGCCCGCCTGGCGATTGAAATGCCGCCAGGCAATGTGCTGACCGGCCTCACCCTGCAGGCGGGCTGGCAGGGCGAAGCCATTTGCATGGAGCGCAACAGCGTTGAGGTGGCACTGCATCTGGCTAAACGGCTGAGTCAGTAAGGCCGCGGGCATACATTCGCCCTTCTGCGGCCAGCGCCAGCAGCTCCTGGTCGCGTTCGCGGCGGTGTGAGTAGACAATCGAAATCTGCTGGCGCATCTGATAAGGCTCGGCCAGGCTGACCAGCTGGATATTGTTTTCGTAGACTTTTTTCATCCGCCCCGGAATTAACGCCAGCCCCATGCCAGCCTGCACCAGGCTGACCATCGAAAAGATGTCATTCACCTTCGTCACCACTCGCGGTTCAAATCCGGCAACCTGAAACGCCTCCTGAAAACCGGCATAGGTGGCAAAGCCTTCGGCCAGCGAAACGAAATCGCGATCGGCATAGTCGCGCAGATCCGCCGGACGGCTCAGATCCAGCGTTTCACCGGCTGGCGCGGCCAGGAAAATGTCATCATAAAACAGCGGGACCACATCGAACAGCGAATCGCTGAACTCGCCGTTGTTGGTGGCGATCAGGATCGCATCAAGCGCATCATCCTCAAGCATGTTGAGCAGCATCTGATTTGAGCCCATGGTGAGATCAAGCTCGAGCGTCGGTCGGCGCAGCTTCATGCCCATGATCAGTCGCGGGATGGTTTCCAGCGTCAGCGAGTAGAGCGTGCCGATCCGCAGACGACCACAGCCCACGCCAGCCACCAGCCGTGCTTCTTCGATCCCTTTCCCCATCAGCGCCGTCACATCCCGGCAATACTCCAGCAGCGTCCAGGCGGCGGGCAGCGGCACCAGGTTGCGGCCTTTATGGATAAACAACGGACAGTCGATGCCTTCTTCCAGCGTGTGCAGCGCACGATGGACGCTGACGCTGCTCAGTTCCAGCGCTTCTGCGGTGCGGGCGATATTGCCTTTGGTCATAAACATCATGAAGACGCTGAGCTTGCGAAAGGTAATCTCGTGATTGATGTTGTCACTCATTGTCTGTTCTGCCTGTCTGGTCAAAAGATGAAACGCATGTAAGCCGGGCTGCATAATAGCCGATACCTCAGCGAGGGCGTTATGATCTGGCATGTCTGCCGTGGTACTTCTGCCGGGGAGTCAATCGGGCGGGATCGGCGATCCGCTGCCGTCGCGGCAAAGCGGGATGAGTGCAGGTATCAGCCTGATCAGGGGAAGCGCTGAACGTCACGGTGGATCGGCGGTAGCGGAAATGACGGGCGTGAAGTAGTGCGGCCGCTCCCTCGGCCGCCGCGAATGCTAACGTCACCGCGGGCGGTGACGTGCGCGTCTTATAACCTTATCGGCGAAATATTCCAGATCTCATCGGCATACTCCTGAATGGTGCGGTCCGACGAGAAATAGCCCATGCCGGCAATGTTCATCGCCGCACGCCGCTGCCATTCATCCGGCTGGCGATAGAGCGCATCCACCTTATCCTGGGTATCGACATAACTGCGGTAATCCGCCAGCAGCTGATAGTGATCGCCGAAGTTCACCAGCGAATCAAACAGGTTACGGTAGCGGCCTGGCTCCTGCGGGCTGAATACGCCAGAGGCCAGTTGGGTCAGCACCTGATGCAGCTCCGGGTCCTCTTCGTAGTACTGACGCGGGTTATATCCGCCTTTACGCAGCGCTTCAACCTGCGGCGTGGTGTTACCGAAAATGAAGATATTCTCCTCGCCGACGTGATCCAGCATCTCGACATTGGCGCCATCCAGCGTACCGATGGTCAGCGCGCCGTTGAGGGCAAACTTCATATTACTGGTGCCGGAGGCTTCGGTACCGGCCGTAGAGATCTGCTCAGAAAGATCGGCCGCCGGGATGATGATCTGCGCCAGGCTGACGCTGTAGTTCGGAATGAAGACCACCTTCAGCTTATTTTTCACCTGCGGATCGTTGTTGATCACTTTAGCGACATCGTTAATCAGATGAATGATGTGCTTGGCGACGTAATAGGCCGAGGCAGCTTTGCCGGCAAAGATATTGACGCGCGGCACCCAGTCCGCCTGCGGATCGGCTTTGATGCGGTTATAGCGGGTGATCACATGCAGCACGTTGAGCAGCTGCCGCTTGTACTCATGGATACGTTTAATCTGCACGTCAAACAGCGCGTTCGGGTCCAGCACCACATCAAGGTTTTTCGCCACCCAGTCAGCCAGCCGACGTTTGTTCTGATGTTTGGCAACCGCCACTTTTTCGATAAAGGCCGGATAATCAATCTGCGCTTTCAGCTCGCCGAGCTGGCTGAGATCGGTACGCCAGTTGCGGCCGATCTCCTCATCCAGCACTTCAGAGAGCGCCGGGTTCGCCAGCGCCAGCCAGCGACGCGGCGTCACGCCATTGGTCTTGTTGCAGAAACGGCCGGGGAACAGCCGCGAGAAATCAGCAAACAGCGACTGTACCATCAGATTGGAGTGCAGTTCAGAGACGCCATTGACCTTATGGCTGACCACCACCGCCAGCCACGCCATGCGGATCCGGCGGCCGTCGTTCTCATCGATGATCGAAATGCGCGACAGCAGATCCCAGTCATCCGGGTAGTAGTCCTGAATGGTTTTCAGGAAGAAGTCGTTAATCTCGAAAATGATGCTGAGATGACGTGGCAAAATTTTGCCAATCATATCGACCGGCCAGGTCTCCAGCGCTTCGGTCATCAGCGTGTGGTTGGTGTAAGAGAACACCTGACAGCAGACGTCAAACGCGTTGCCCCAGCTGAACTTATGTTCGTCGATCAGCAGACGCATCAGTTCGGGGATCGCCAGCACCGGGTGGGTGTCATTCAGGTGGATAGCGATTTTATCGGCGAGGTTGTCCCAGGTCTGGTGCATCCGCCAGTGACGATTAAGAATGTCCTGAACGGTGGCGGACACCAGGAAATACTCCTGACGCAACCGCAGTTCACGGCCGGAATAGGTTGAATCATCGGGATAGAGCACGCGGGAAACGTTCTCGGAGTGGTTTTTATCTTCCACCGCCGCGAAATAGTCGCCCTGGTTAAATTTACCGAGGTTGATCTCGTTACTCGCCTGCGCGCCCCACAACCGCAGGGTGTTGGTGGCATCGGTGTCGAAACCCGGAATGATCTGGTCATACGCCATCGCCAGAATCTCTTCTGTCTCCAGCCAGCGCACCTTCGCCCCTTCATGCTGCACCCGGCCGCCAAAACGCACTTTGTAACGGGTATTGAAGCGCTGGAATTCCCACGGATTACCGTACTCAAGCCAGTAATCCGGCGACTCTTTCTGCTCACCTTCCACAATGTTCTGTTTGAACATGCCGTAGTCATAACGAATGCCGTAGCCGCGGCCGGGCATACCCAACGTTGCCAGGGAGTCGAGGAAACAGGCCGCCAGGCGACCCAGACCGCCGTTACCGAGGCCAGGATCGTTCTCTTCTTCCATCAGCTCGGCCAGGTCCAGCCCCATCTCATCCAGCGCCTGGTTCAGATCGTCATAAATCCCCATCGCCAGCAGCGCATTGCCCAGCGTGCGGCCCATCAGGAACTCCATCGACAGGTAATAAACCTGCCGCACGTCCTGTGACAGCTGGGCACGACTGGAACGCAGCCAGCGCTCAACCATCCGGTCGCGCACCGCCAGCAGCGAGGCGTTAAGCCACTCGTGCTTATTGGCAATAGAAGGATCTTTACCGATGGTAAACATCAGTTTGTAGGCAATCGAATGCTTTAAGGCATCAACCGTCAACGTTGGTGAGGCGTAAGTGAAAGGTGCATTCATATCCAGTTTTCCCAATCCGTTACATCAAACGTTGGTAGAGATCACGGTAGGCTTGTGCCGCCACCTGCCAGCTAAAATCCATCCCCATGGCCTGGCGCTGAACGTAACGCCACAGCGAAGGACGAGACCACAACACAAACGCACGCCGGATGGCCCGCAACAGCGACCAGGCATTTGCATCTTCAAAACTGAAGCCACTGGCGATACCGTCCGCCAGATTCTCTAATGAACTGTCATTGACCGTATCGGCCAGGCCGCCGGTACGACGCACTAACGGCAACGTACCATACTTCAGGCCATAAAGTTGAGTCAGGCCGCACGGCTCGAATCGGCTCGGCACCACAATCACGTCCGCGCCGCCGACAATGCGGTGTGAGAACGCTTCGTGGTAGCCAATCTGCACCCCGACGCTACCCGGATGCTCTGCCGCCGCGGCCAGGAATCCCTGTTGCAGCTCGGCATCGCCCTGCCCCAGCAGCACCAGCTGTCCGCCCTGTGCCAGCAGGCCCGGCAGCGCTTCCAGTACCAGGTCCAGCCCTTTCTGTTTGGTCAGACGGCTGATGACGCAGAATACCGGGGCCTTATCATCCACCTTCAGCCCCATCGCAACCTGCAGCTGGCGTTTGTTTTCCGCCTTGGCTTCCAGCGTGTCGCGGTTATAGCGCGCGTTGAGCAGCAGGTCATGCGCCGGATCCCAGATTGACGGGTCCACGCCATTCAGAATGCCGCTCAGGCGACCTTCACGCATACGCTGCGCCAGTAAGGTTTCCATGCCATAACCGAACTCGGCCGAGGTGATTTCATGCGCATAGGTCGGACTGACCGCTGTGACGTGATCGGCGTAGTAAAGGCCCGCTTTGAGGAAAGAGATCTGACCGAAAAACTCCAGTCCGTACATGCTGAAAAACGACCACGGCAGGCCGATCTCTTCCATGTGATGCGCCGCGAACAGTCCCTGATAAGCCAGGTTATGCACGGTGAACACCGATTTGGCCGGACGGCCCCGCGCTTCCAGATAGGCGCAGGTCAGGCCGGCATGCCAGTCGTGGGCGTGAACGATATCCGGACGCCACATCGTATCCAGACCGCACGCCAGCTCACAGCCCATCCAGCCGAGCAGCGCGAAGCGCAGATAGTTATCGACGTAGGCAAACTGCGACTCATCATGATACGGACTGCCCGGACGGTCGTAGAGCGCCGGCGCATCGATCAGGTAGATGCCTACCCCGTTAAACTCACCAAACAGTAAGCGCACATGTCCGGCAAACGTATCCAATTCTGTTACCACCTGAAGATCAGGTATGCCCTTGCGCAATGCTGGAAAAGCGGGCAATAACACCCGCGTATCCGTGCCACCCGCAATTTGTGCTTGAGGTAATGCCCCGACTACATCAGCCAGTCCGCCCGTTTTGAGCAGCGGGAAAAGTTCTGAACAGACATGTAAAACCTGCATCCTCGACCTCATTAAGTTATCAGGCACGATCCGCGTGCCGATTGCGTGTGTTCCGCTATCGCTTACTGCCCCGCATTGGCCAATTTAGCCAGCATGGCGCGGGTAACCAGTACGATGCCTTCATCCGAACGGTGAAACCGGCGACTGTCTTCATCAGGGTTTTCGCCGATGACCATTCCTTCTGGCAGCTCGCAGGCGCGATCAATCACACAGCGGCGCAGACGGCAGGATCGGCCAACCACCACATCGGGCAGCAGCACGGTTGAATCAATATTGCAAAACGAGTTAACGCGCACCCGGGGAAACAGCACCGAGTTCACCACCACCGAGCCGGAGATGATGCAGCCGCCCGATACCAGCGAGTTCATGGTCATGCCGTGACTGCCGGACCGATCCTGGACAAACTTGGCGGGTGGCAGCGGCTCCATATGGGTGCGAATTGGCCAGGTCACGTCGTACATATCCAGTTCCGGCATTACCGAGGCCAGGTCGAGGTTAGCGCGCCAGTAAGCTTCGAGCGTGCCGACATCGCGCCAGTAAGGCGGCGCTTTGTCGTCGTTCTGCACGCAGGAGAGCGCAAAGGAGTGCGCGTAGCCTTCACCGCTCGCTACGATTTTCGGCAGAATATCTTTGCCAAAGTCGTGATTTGAGCCTGAGGTCTGCAGATCTTCTTCCAGCAACGCATAGAGATAATCGGCGTTGAAGACGTAGATCCCCATACTGGCCAGCGCCTGAGTGTCATCACCCGGCATGGTCGGCGGTTTTGGCGGCTTCTCGACGAAGTCGATCACCATGTTCTCTTCGTTAACCGCCATCACGCCAAACGCGGTGGCTTCATGCACCGGCACCGGCAAACAGGCGATGGTACATTTCGCCTCATTGACCACGTGATCCAGCAGCATGCGCGAATAATCCATCTTATAAATGTGGTCCCCGGCGAGGATCACGATGTACTGCGCCTGATAACGGCGAATCACATCAAGGTTTTGCGTTACCGCATCGGCGGTGCCGCGATACCACTGTTCGGTGGAGAAGCGCTGCTGCGCTGGCAGCAAATCCACAAACTCATTCATCTCTTCATTGAAGATCGACCAGCCACGCTGGATGTGCTGGGTCAGGGTGTGGGACTGGTACTGGGTAATCACGCCGATGCGGCGGATACCTGAGTTAACGCAGTTGGACAAGGCAAAGTCGATAATGCGGAACTTGCCGCCGAAGTGCACCGCCGGTTTGGCGCGTTTTGCCGTCAGGTCGACCAGCCGTGTACCGCGTCCACCGGCGAGGATCAGAGCAACCGTTTGTGTAGGGAGCTGGCGCGCCAGCATCAGGTGATCTGTTCTGTCTAATTTAACCATGTCTGACTCCTTATGATTGCTTTTGGAACACGCACACACCGTGTGCGGGACCATGCCAGACAGTTAACAGGATGGGGTTATCGTCCCCGGCGAAAGGAGGAAGGGCACGCCATTCTCCGTCTGGTAACACGATGTCATTCACCGAGTCCGTGGCGTTTATTATTATTAACCAGCGGCCGGACAGCAGGATCTGCAATCTATGCGTCCCCTGTGCCCATTCATCGTGTTGCAGTGGCTGGCCACCGGCATTGAGCCACTGCACATTGCCATCACCTTCCTGCCACCAGCGATCCGCCGTCAGCGCCGGAATGCGCTGACGCAGCTGGATCAGGGCCGCAGTGAATCCGACCAATCCCTTCTCATCCGCCTGCCAGTCAAGCCAGCTCAGGGCGTTGTCCTGACAGTAGGCGTTGTTGTTACCGTGCTGCGTGTGGCCGCGCTCATCGCCCGCCAGCAGCATCGGCGTGCCCTGCGACAGTAACAGGGTGGTGAGCAAGCCCCGCACGCTGCGACGGCGGCGCTCAATCACATCGAAGCTGACGTTCAGCCCCTCTTTGCCATGGTTATGGCTGTAGTTATCGCCGTGTCCGTCACGGTTATCTTCCCCGTTGGCTTCGTTGTGCTTGCGTTCGAAGCTCACCACATCCCACAGCGTAAAGCCGTCGTGAGCGGTGATCAGGTTGACGGTGGCGTGTGGCTGCCGCTCCTCATGCTGAAAAAGATCGCTGGAGGCGGCAAAGCGACGGGCAAACTCGCCGTTGCTCATCGCACCGTGCAGCCAGTAACGTCGCGCGGTGTCGCGGAAGCGATCGTTCCATTCAGCAAACGGCGCAGGAAAATGGCCGACCTGGTAGCCATTGGGTCCGATATCCCAGGGTTCGGCAATCAGCTTGACCTGTGACAGCAGCGGACAGGCGCGTATCGCCTCAAACAGTGGTGCATCTCGCTGGTAGTCGGGCGTACGCCCCAGCACCGGTGCCAGATCAAAACGGAAACCGTCGACGTGACAGACGCGCACCCAGTAGCGCAGCGCATCCAGCGCCCACGCCATCACCTGCGGATGATGCAGATTGAGCGTGTTGCCGCAGCCGGTCCAGTTCTGGTAGTCGCCCTGCTCGTCCAGCCAGTAATAGCTGGCGTTATCGATGCCGCGCATTGAAATCGTCGGGCCAATGGCGTCCAGTTCGGCGGTGTGGTTAAACACCACATCCAGCAGCACTTCTATCCCGGCCGCATGCAGGTTTTTGATCGCCTGCTGAAACTCCTGCAGCGGGGTCAGCCCATCCTGTCCGGAGGCGTAGCGCGGATCGACCGCCCAGAGCGCAAACGGGTTATAGCCCCAGTAGTTGCTCAGCCCCAACTGAAGCAAACGCGGTTCGCTGGCAAAATGGGCAACCGGCAACAGTTCAATCGCCGTGATACCGAGACGACGCAGGTAATCCACCATAACAGGATGGCCGAGCGCCGCGTAAGTGCCGCGCAGCGTTTCCGGAATTTCCGGATGCTGCCGGGTCAGGCCGCGCACGTGCGCCTCATAAATCACCGTGTTGCCCCACGGCGTACGCGGCGCAACGTCGTCCTGCCAGTCGAAATCTTCGGCCACCACCCGTGACTTCGGCGCGATCGCCGCGCTGTCGTGCGGGTCAGGCGCGTTAATGCCGCCGTGAAAACGGGCATCGTCCGGCACGTCGCCTTCTACCGCGCGGGCGCAAGGATCGACCAGCAGCTTAGCCGGGTTAAAACGATGCCCCTGGCGGGGCGCCCATGGACCGTGAACCCGATAGCCGTAACGCTGCCCTGGCTTTAGCGTCGGAACATAGCCATGCCAGATATCGCCGCTGCGGCCCGGCAGATCGATACGCTGCTCCACGCCGTTTTCATCAAACAGACATAGCTCAACGCGGCTGGCATGCTGTGAAAACAGGGTGAAATTGACGCCTTTGCCATCGTAACTGGCACCAGGCGGCTGCGGATCGCCGGCCGTTATGGTCATTCGCCCTCCCGCACCAGCCACAGGGTCGCCAGCGGAGGCAGATTGAGACTCAGCGACTGCGGTCGCCCATGGCTCGGCTGCTGATCGGTATGCACACCGTGGTTGCGCACGTCGCTGCCGTGATATTCATGCTGGTCGGTATTCAGGACTTCGCGCCACTTGCCTGGCTGGTTTACGCCAAAGCGATATCCCGGCCGCGGCACCGGCGTAAAGTTACTGACCACAATCACTTCATTGCCTTCACGGTCGCGACGGACAAAGGCAAACACCGAATGCTCCGCATCGTCGACCACCAGCCATTCAAATCCCTGCGGATCGAAGTCGAGCTGATGCAGCGGCGTGTAATATTGATAGGTATGGTTGAGATCGCGCACCAGACGCTGCACGCCGTGGTGCCAGTTGTCACCGCCTTCCAGCAGATGCCAGTCGAGGCTGACGTCGTGATTCCACTCGCGGCCCTGGGCGAACTCATTGCCCATAAACAGCAGTTTCTTGCCCGGGAAGCCCCACATCCAGCCGTAATAGGCGCGCAGGTTGGCGAACTTCTGCCACGCGTCGCCCGGCATGCGGTCGAGAATCGAGCGCTTACCGTGCACCACTTCGTCGTGTGACAGCGGCAGCACAAAATTCTCGGTGTAGTTGTACATCATGCCGAAGCTCATCAGGTTGTGATGATAACGGCGATGGATCGGATCGAGTTTCATGTAGTCGAGCGTGTCGTGCATCCAGCCGAGGTTCCATTTGAACCAGAAGCCCAGCCCGCCGCCTTCGGTCGGGCGCGTCACGCCAGGGTAATCGGTCGACTCTTCCGCCATGGTCACCGAGCCGGAGGCCACGGTGCCCAGCGTGCGGTTGGTGTAGCGCAGAAACTCAATCGCTTCGAGGTTTTCACGCCCGCCATACTGGTTAGGCACCCATTCGCCTTCAGCGCGGCTGTAGTCGCGGTAAATCATCGACGCCACCGCATCGACGCGCAGACCATCAATGCCAAAGCGTTCGACCCAGTAGAGCGCATTGCCCGACAGGTAGTTGCTGACTTCGCGCCGGCCAAAGTTGTAGATCAGGGTGTTCCAGTCCTGATGAAAACCTTCACGCGGATCGCTGTGTTCATACAGCTCGGTACCATCAAATTTTGCCAGACCAAAGTCATCGCTCGGGAAGTGGCCCGGCACCCAGTCCAGCAGCACGTTCAGGCCGGCGGCATGGGCGCTGTCGATAAAGGCACGGAATTCGTCACGGGTTCCGAAGCGACGGGTTGGCGCATACATGCCCAGCGGCTGATAACCCCAGCTGCCATCAAACGGGTGTTCGTTGATCGGCAATAGTTCGATATGGGTAAAGCCCATCTCTTTGACGTAGGGCACCAGCTGCTCAGCCAGCTCTTTGTAGCTCAGCCAGAAGTTATTGTCGGTGTGGCGTCGCCATGAACCGAGATGCACTTCATAAATTGAGATCGGCGCATCAAAGGCGTTGGCCGCCTTGCGCTCCTCTTTCATCTCAATAGCATCGGGCAGACCACAAATCATCGAAGCCGTTTGCGGACGCATCTGCGCTTCAAAGGCGAACGGATCCGCTTTGATGCGCAGCTGGCCGTTGGCATCGATAATTTCAAATTTATACAGCTGGCCGTTAACCGCGCCTGGCACAAACAGCTCCCAGATGCCCATCTCTTTACGCAGGCGCATCGGGTGACGGCGGCCATCCCAGAAGTTGAAATCACCCACTACCGACACGCGACGGGCATTGGGCGCCCAGACGCAGAAACGGGTACCGGTGACGCCATCAATCACGTCACCGTGGGCGCCCAGCGTTTCGTAAGGGCGCAGGTGGGTCCCTTCGGCCAGCAGCCACAGGTCCATTTCCTGCAGCAGCGGGCCAAAGCGGTAGGCATCGTCGATCAGGTTCTGCTGACCGTGCCAGTTCACCGCCAGCTGGTAGCGGAAACGGTTTTTACGGCGTGGGATCACGCCGCTGAAGAAGCCGCGCGCATCTTCGCACGCCAGCTGAGCAAGTTTGCGCCCGGTGGAGGTTTCGATTACCCACACCTCAAGCGCTTCAGGTAACAACGCCCTGACTTCCAGGCCTTGCTGAGTCTGGTGCATCCCCAGTAACGCAAACGGGTCAGAATAATTACCTGCAAACAGGGCATTGATCGCATCGCGATCGGGAAGCTCTGACATGACTTTCTTCCTGTGATATTTGGCAGGCGAAATGAGCAACACGACACGGCTCGTCGCGCTTCAAATGCACTGCTCTTCATTGAGCCATACGTACGACGACAAAAGGAGTCGGGCCATTCCATGGGAAAAGTGTCTTTGCCGTGTACAACAACCATTTAGTCCGGAAAGCAAAACAGTCAACTTGCGGCACATCATGGTTAAATCATAGCTTGGTAGCGGCAGTTGCCATGGCTGAAAACAAAAAATTATTCACCGAGCGGTAAAAAAGGGAAGCTGATCACTGAGTAAGCGAAACGGCAGTGCAAAGATGCCGCAACAAAAACAAAAAAGGCCGGATAAATCCGGCCTTTGGCGAGTCTCATCGATTAGTTGGTTAACAACCGCAGCATACGGCGTAGCGGTTCAGCCGCACCCCATAATAACTGGTCACCGACGGTAAAGGCGGAGAGGTACTCCGGCCCCATATTCAGTTTACGCAGACGGCCAACCGGCGTGGTCAGCGTGCCGGTCACCGCCGCTGGCGTCAGTTCACGCATTGTCCGTTCGCGATCGTTCGGCACCACTTTGACCCACTCATTATGCGCAGCCAGCAGCTGCTCGATTTCGGCCAGCGGCAGGTCGCGTTTCAGCTTCAGGGTAAACGCCTGGCTGTGACAGCGCAGCGCACCGACGCGTACACACAGTCCATCAACCGGAATCACATTACGGGTGGCGAGAATCTTGTTGGTTTCCGCCTGCCCTTTCCACTCTTCACGGCTCTGACCGTTATCCAGCTGCTTGTCGATCCACGGGATCAGGCTGCCAGCCAGCGGCACGCCGAAGTTATCGGTCGGCAGGGTACCGGAGCGGGTGAAATCGGTGACGCTACGCTCGATGTCGAGAATGGCTGACGCCGGATTCTGCAGCGCAGGTGCCACGTGATCGTGCAGCATGCCCATCTGGGTCAGCAGCTCACGCATATGGCGCGCACCGCCGCCTGAAGCCGCCTGATAGGTCGCCACCGAGGCCCACTCCACCAGATCCTGCGCAAACAGCCCGCCGAGTGACATCAGCATCAGGCTGACGGTGCAGTTTCCGCCGACAAAAGTCTTGATGCCACGATCGATACCTTCACGGATCACCTGATGGTTAACCGGATCGAGGATGATGATCGCATCGTCTTTCATCCGCAGCGTAGAGGCGGCATCGATCCAGTAACCCTGCCAGCCACTCTCGCGCAGCTTCGGATAGACCTCGCTGGTGTAATCGCCGCCCTGGCAGGTGATGATGATATCCAGCGCACGCAGCGCCTCGATATCAAATGCATCCTGCAGTACGCCCTGCTGCTTACCGCCAAAGGCGGGTGCGGCCTGGCCGTGCTGCGACGTCGAGAAGAAGACCGGATTGATGAGATCAAAATCACGCTCTTCGCTCATGCGGGACATCAGCACTGAGCCGACCATACCGCGCCAACCAACAAAACCTACATTCTTCATGTCGTGTCCGTCTCAGGCGGTTTCACACCTGCTTTTCATTTCAGAGGAGAGAACGACGTGTTAATTTCACGTCGCTCTGCGTAATAATAAGATTTACCTGTGACTACCAACTCTACAAAATGCAGGCTTTCTGGCAAGTGAATTAATTCGATTACGCTAACTTTTTCAGCAGCGTAACTAATAACAGCCATTTTTAGATCACGAGACGGCGCAAAACGAATGACTGAAATGATTTCAGCAACCATATTATTGTTGTTAATTATGGACCCACTGGGCAATTTGCCCATTTTTATGTCGGTTTTAAAGCATCTGGAACCGAAACGGCGGCGAGTGGTACTGATACGCGAAATGCTGATCGCGTTAATCATCATGCTGCTGTTTTTGTTTACCGGTGAGCGCATTCTGGCTTTTCTGAATCTGCGTACCGAGACGGTGTCGATTTCCGGTGGGGTAATCCTGTTCTTAATCGCCATCAAGATGATTTTCCCATCGGCGGAGAGCAGCAGTACTGGCTTATCGGCAGGCGAAGAGCCATTCCTGGTGCCGCTGGCGATCCCGCTGGTCGCCGGACCGTCGCTGCTGGCGACCCTGATGCTGTTGTCACATCAGTACCCACAACAGATGACGCATCTGGTGGGCGCACTGTTGATTGCCTGGGGCGTAACGGTCGGTATTTTGCTGCTGTCGGGCCTGTTCCTCCGCCTGCTGGGCGACAAAGGGGTGAATGCGCTGGAGCGGCTGATGGGATTGATTCTGATTATGCTGGCGACCCAGATGTTCCTCGATGGGATTCGGGCCTACCTGAAGCTGTAGTCAGTTCCGTTCTTCCCGGTCACAGCAGGGAAGAACGGAACCAGAGTGGCCACGCCGTTACGATAACAACGTAAAGGCGATCATCCCCACCACCGCGCCAACGGTGCCGAGAATGGTTTCCATCAGAGTCCAGGTTTTCAGGGTCTCTGCTTCGCTGGCCCCGGTGAAGCGACCAAACAGCCAGAAACCAGCATCATTGACGTGACTGATGATAATCGACCCGCCGCCGATACAAATCGACAGTGCCGCCAGCTGAGCGCCGCTGTAGTGCAGCGGTTCAATCACCGGCATAATCAAGCCGACCGTGGTCAGACAGGCGACCGTCGCCGATCCCTGAATCACCCGCACTGCGCCCGACAGGATAAAGCAGGCCAGTGCAATCGGCAGTCCCGCACCGGTCAGCGCATTACCCAGCACCGGGCCGACGCCGGAATCTACCAGCACCTGCTTAAACACCCCGCCCGCACCGATCACCAGCAGAATAATACCCGCCGGTTGCAGCGCACTGCCGCACACCTGCATCACCCGCTCTTTGTCCATGCCCTGACGGTAGGCCAGACCATAAATCGCCACCAGCAACGCCAGCAGAATGGCGGTAAACGGGTGACCGATGAACTCCAGCCACTCATATAAAGGGGTGCCTTCGGTGGTGAAGCGCGCGCCGATAGTTTTCAGGCCGACCAGCACCAGCGGGAACAGAATCAATGACAGGCTGAAGCCAAACGACGGCAGCTTACTCTCATCGACATCCGGCTGATGATCTTCCGGCGGTGCGCTGAAGGAGACATGATTCCCGATGAAATTGCCGAACAGCGGACCGGCAATCAGCATGCCGGGGATCGCCGCGCACAGGCCAAGCAGGATCATCCAGCCAAAGTCAGCGTGCATCTGCGAGGCCAGCAGCATCGGCGCCGGGCCAGGCAACAGGAAGGCGGCAGCGGCGGCGACCCCGGCAAACAGCGGGATGACCAGCTTGACCAGATTGCCACCGGTACGCCGCGCCACGGCAAAAGCGATACTGATTAGCAGCACCACCGCCACTTCAAAAAACAGCGGCAGCGCGCAGATCAGGCCGGCAATGCCCATCGCATAGTGGGCACGACTCTGACCAAAGGTTTTCAGCATCCGGATAGCGATCTGATCGACGGCACCGGTTTCGTGCAGGATTTTGCCGAACATCGCGCCCAGCGCCACCACAATGGCGAGGAAGCCGAGCGTACCGCCCATCCCCTTCTGCATGGTTTCGGCGATCTGATTCAGCGGCATGCCGGAGAACAAACCGGCACCAATCGACACTAACATCAGGGCGACAAAGGCGTGCATGCGCGCTTTCATCACCAGAAAAAGCAGCAGCAGGACAGAGCCTGCTGCGGTCAAAACAAGTGTTGCGGTATTCATCTCTAACCCTGGCTGATTGCGTCCCTGATAGTCGCAACCGTAGCCGCCACAACCTCGTCGAGTGAATGATCGATATCCACCACCAGTACATCTGACTCATCGCTGCCGGGCTCTTCCAGCGTCGCAAACTGAGTGACCAGCATTTGCGGCTTGAAGAAGTGACCTTTACGCGCTTTGAGACGGGCTTCGATGGTGTCGAAGTCGCCTTTCAGATAGACGAAACGCAGGTTGTCATTACCCTGACGCAGAATATCGCGATAACTTTTTTTCAGCGCCGAGCAGACAATCACTGAAATCGCCTGGGTACGTTGCATCGCAAAAGCGGCATCGTTCAGCGCCTGTAACCATGGCTGACGATCGTTATCATCCAGCGGATGACCGTCGGCCATTTTCAGGATGTTGGCACGCGGGTGGAGAAAATCACCGTCGAGAAAGGCGGTATTCAGTTGATGCGAAACCTGGTTGGCGACGGCAGACTTACCGCTGCCTGAAACGCCCATCAGGATAAAAACGTGATGCGACGGGGATTGCGTTGTCATTTTTCTGCTCCGGCAGGGATGAATTTGCCAATGTTACCGATAACAATGTCGTTTCTCATTGTCTTGACCGCTTAACAGCCTGGCAACCTTTTTACCGGGAAAAGCACGAAAGTGTGAGCTGACTCATAAAATCGCCAGAATCAGATGCTGCCACCTTCACTGATTTCAAAACCGACATCGAGCGGTTGATTCACGCTGCTGTCACCGGCGATACGCGCCAGCAGCAGCGCCGCCGCTTCACGTCCCATCCGGTCGCGCGGCGTCAGTACCGTTGCCAGTTGCGGCGTCACCACCTGACTGATGTCGTGACCGTGAAAACCAGCAATCGCCATCTGGCTCGGCACCTGCAACCCTTGCCGCTGGCATTCAAACATCGCGCCGACCGCCAGGTCATCGTTGGTACAGAACAGACTGTCGGTTTCAGGATAGAGTCGTTGCGCTTCTCGCAGCAGATCACAACCGGCGCTGAACGACGAGGCATCTTCCATCATCACGCTGCGCGGCGTCAGCCCCGCTTCGCGCATCGCCGCTTCATAACCGCGCTGCTTTTGCAGCGTACGTTCATCAAGCCGCGCACCAAGGTAAACCGTATAACGATGGCCTTTACGCAGAATAGCCTGGGTCATCTGACGTGCCGCTTCCACGTTGTCGAAGCCTACCGCCATATCCAGGCAGGGCGTCACGCTGTCCATCACCTCAATCACCGGAATGCCGGCCACCTCCAGCATCCGCAGCGTGCCGGGAGTGTGAGTGCGTTCGGTCAGGATCACCCCATCAATGTTCCAGCCGAGCAGCGAGCGCAGCTGTAACTCTTCTTTTTGGGGGTTATAGCCGAAGTGAGCCACCAGCGTCTGGTAGCCCGCCTCATCGGTGACGGCTTCGATGCCGCGCAGAACGTCGGCGAAAACCTGGTTGGTGAGCGACGGCAGCAGCACGCCAATGGCGCGGCTGGTCGCATTAGAAAGCATGTCGGGCGCGCGATTAGGGATATAACCCAGCTCATCCAGCGCCACGGCAATCTTATCGCGCAGGGCAATGGAGACCTGCTCAGGATTGCGCAGGTAACGGCTGACGGTCATTTTAGTAATGCCGACGCGATCGGCAACGTCCTGTAATACCGGTCTTTTCTTCTTCATCGTAGCGCCTGGGATCGCCCTCATAGCTTAAGTACGATGAGTCTATCACTTTTCTGTCACCAAATTGCCAACCGGGCGCGACGTTGCGCGCCCGTATCCGAATCAGACCGGTGGCAGATCAAACAGCAGTACTTCGGCGGCGCTGCTGGCCTCAATGGTCAGTGCGCTTTCATCCCAGATCGCCAGCGCATCGCTGGTGGTGACCGCCTGACCGTTAACGGTGACATCACCTTTAACCACCTGAATCCAGATGCGACGACCGGCATCAATTGCGACGTTGTCCTGCTCACCCGCCGCCAGCACCCAGCGCGATAAGGTCATATCCTGATAAACCTTCAGCGAGCCATCACGCGCATCCGGACTCAGCACCAGCTGACGTCCCTGCACATCCGGGAAGCGACGCTGATCGTAGCGTGGCTCAATGCCGGTACGCTCAGGAATGATCCAGATCTGGTAAAGATGCAGCGGCTCGCTGGCACTGGCGTTGTACTCCGAGTGACGCACACCGGTGCCGGCGCTCATGATCTGGAATTCTCCGGCCGGGATCTGCTCTTTGTTGCCCATGCTGTCCTGGTGCTCAACTGTTCCGGAGAGCACGTAGGTCAGAATTTCCATATCTTTATGCGGATGGGTACCAAAACCCTGGCCGCCTTCCACCACATCTTCATTGATCACCCGCAGCGCGGAGTAACCCATAAAGTTAGCGTCGTGATAGCTGGCGAAGGAAAAGGTGTGCCAGCTATCGAGCCAGCCGTGGTTAGCGTGACCGCGTTCTTCAGCTTTACGTACATAAATCATGTTCAAATCTCCTCAATGTTTTTTATAGTCTCTCCCTGGGGCGCTTTGATTGATAGCTGAAAAACTTCACGCCTCTGTTCAAAATCATTGAACAAAAGCGGGCTTATCACTGAAACAGATCGAACGAACCGGATGTGATGAAGGGATGAAGGGGACACCTGACTTACAGGTTAATCGGATAAATCTGCCGGATAATAGCCGCGGGATAGTCAGCAGTTAATTTATTTTGTCGCGTCACCGGCTCAGGCATATTTATGCTCATGTGAAAGCACGCACAACCTTATTAAGGCATTAAAAATGATACCTTAAAAATAACGCTAAATAAGGGATAATTTTTGATACCTTAAATATTTATTTATAAAATGAATAATGTGATCGCCGTAAATAACCTGTCCTCATAAACCCTACTAAAATAGTCAGCAAATAAAAAGCCTGTTGCTTTAAATACCCTCCGATTCATTTTATTTCTGATTATTATTAGGAACCCAATTATGGATGCCGTTCAAAATACGCTGATATCAGATGAAACTCCACGCTGGAGAAAAAGCGATACCGTCTGGATGCTGGGACTGTATGGCACTGCAATTGGTGCTGGCGTTTTGTTTTTGCCGATCAATGCCGGTACCGGTGGTTTACTGCCGTTAATCATTATGGCACTGCTGGCTTTCCCGATGACGTTCTTTGCCCATCGTGGGCTCACCCGTTTTGTTCTTTCCGGCAAGAATCCGGGAGAAAACATTACTGAAGTGGTGGAGGAACATTTTGGTATCGGCGCGGGAAAACTCATCACCCTGCTCTACTTTTTTGCTATTTATCCTATTCTGCTGGTGTATAGCGTCGCAATTACCAACACCGTAGACAGCTTTCTCACCCACCAGCTTCACCTGATATCGCCGCCGCGTGCGGTGCTGGCTTTCATTCTGATTGTCGGCATGATGGCCATCGTGCGCTTCGGCGAAAAGGCTATCGTGAAGGCGATGAGTATTCTGGTGTTCCCGTTCGTGGCCGCACTGATGCTGCTCGCGCTGTATCTGATCCCGCAATGGAACGGAGCCATTCTGAATACGCTCTTGATGAGTGGTTCTGAAACCACCGGCGGCGGATTATGGCTCACGCTGTGGCTGGCCATTCCCGTGATGGTGTTCTCCTTCAATCACTCCCCGATTATTTCATCGTTTGCGGTAGCCAAGCGTCAGGAGTACGGCGATCAGGCGGCATCAAAATGTTCACGCATTTTGGCCTGTGCCCATATCATGATGGTCCTCACCGTAATGTTCTTCGTCTTCAGCTGCGTTCTGAGTCTCTCCCCGGAAAACCTGGCAGAGGCGAAGGCGCAGAATATTTCCATCCTTTCCTACCTTGCTAACCATTTTAACGCCCCGTTAATTGCCTGGATGGCCCCGATTATCGCCATTATCGCCATCACCAAATCTTTTCTCGGCCACTATCTGGGCGCGCGTGAAGGTTTCAACGGCATGGTGATTAAATCGCTTCGCAGCAAAGGCAAGTCGATAGAAATTAATAAACTGAACCGGATCACCGCCTTCTTTATGCTGGCTACCACCTGGATTGTTGCCACCCTCAACCCCAGCATTCTTGGCATGATTGAAACCCTGGGCGGACCGGTTATCGCCATGATCCTGTTCCTGATGCCGATGTACGCCATTAATAAAGTCCCGGCTATGCGCAAATATAGCGGTCATCTGAGTAATCTCTTTGTCGTCATCATTGGCCTGATTGCTATCTCCGCCATCGCTTTCTCTTTAGTTAGCTAATGCCGTCGCTTGCCGTACCGGTCAGCGCCTCTTTCATATTGCAATCCGCATGGGTGAATCATGATTAGCGTTTTCGATATTTTTAAAATCAGCATCGGGCCATCCAGTTCGCATACGGTCGGACCGATGAAAGCGGGTAAACATTTCGTTGATACGCTAAAAGAAAAGGGCCTGCTGGATCGCGTGAGCCGGCTGGTGGTGGATATTTATGGCTCTCTTTCCCTGACGGGAAAAGGTCATCATACCGATATTGCGATTATTCTCGGCCTGAGTGGCTATCTGCCTGACACCGTGGATATCGATCAGATCCCAGCGATCATTCGCGACGTGAATACGCTGCAACAGTTGCGTATCGAAGAAGGGCGGCGGGAGATTGCCTTCCCGGTGGCAGAGTGCATGCGCTTTCACAGCGAGTTTCTGCCGTTACATGAAAACGGCATGAGCATAACCGCCTTTTGTGACGGAAAAATCGTTCACGCCCAGACCTATTATTCTGTCGGAGGCGGCTTTATTGTCACCGAAGACGATTTTGGTAAAAACCTGGATAGCGAAGTCGATATTCCCTTCCCCTTCTACTCCGCCCGTAACCTGCTGGCGCATTGCCATAATAACAACCTGTCGGTTTCGGCCGTCATGATGAAGAACGAGATAGCACGCTATGGCCGCCGTGAAGTCGAAGACAATATGGCACAACTGTGGCAAACCATGCGTAATGCGATTACCCGTGGCATCAGTACTGAAGGCGTATTACCCGGTCCGCTGAAGGTGCCGCGTCGGGCCTCTTCTCTGCATCGCATTCTGGCACCACAGAGCCAGTCTATTAATCCCCTGAGTGCCATGGACTGGGTGAATATGTTCGCTATGGCGGTGAGTGAAGAAAATGCCGCCGGAGGACGGGTGGTCACCGCCCCCACCAATGGCGCATGCGGCATTATCCCGGCGGTACTGGCTTATTATGATCGATTCATCAAGCCGGTAACGCCTGAACTCTATATGCGTTATTTCCTGACGGCAGGCGCAATTGGCATTCTTTATAAGATGAATGCGTCAATTTCCGGCGCTGAAGTCGGCTGTCAGGGAGAAGTCGGCGTGGCCTGTTCGATGGCGGCGGCGGGTCTGGCCGAACTGCTGGGGGCCGATGCGGAGAAAGTCTGCATCGCGGCTGAAATTGGCATGGAGCATAATCTTGGTCTGACCTGCGATCCCGTTGCGGGACAGGTGCAGGTGCCCTGTATAGAGCGGAATGCGATTGCTGCCGTCAAAGCCATTAACTCAACCAGTATGGCGATGTACCGCACCAGCGATCCCAAAGTGTCGCTGGATAAGATCATTGAAACCATGTTTGAAACCGGCAAAGACATGAATGCCAAATACCGTGAAACAGCCCGCGGCGGTCTGGCGATCAAAGTTGCGATATGTGAATCGTAACGGCCTGAAAACCGCTGGCGGCGAGGCTGGCGGTTTTTTTAATTAACCCGGACCTGACAGAGGTTATGCTTTGAGTCGGGTTATTTTGATTCGCTTTCCGTGGCCAGATCGGACCAGACCATGCTGCGCACTTCAGAAGAGGTGTACCACTCATTTATGGTTGCGCTGGCAGGACGCTCAGCAACAGCTTCAGTGGTATCCGCCGCCGGTGACTGGCTGCGCTGTTTTTTCCGGATACGAATACGGGCAGGTGGCGCAGCGGTAAACTGCGCGTTAAAGGTTCGCATGTGTGAATCGGACAAAATTGACTCCAGCTGATGCAATCGACCAAGACCACGCAATATCCCAATTAAGGTGCTCAGGGTGACTGATTCACCCAACTCTGCCCGTTTAATGGTGGCCGTGCCGACGCGTGCGCGTTCAGCAAGCTCAATCTGCGAGAGCCCAAGCTGCATACGGGTTTCTTTAATTCGGCAGCACAATTCAGAAATAATGGCGCCATCGGACAGCGTATTAAAACGCATATCAATACCTCATTACTGGATATACAGAATAAATTATTGAGTAAACCAGCCGCTAAATAAAGCAGATAATTTTGAAATAACAGCATTAGCATCAAGGTAAGTTATTTATTAACCAGCCGACGGCAACGGGTAGGGAAAAATGTGATGTTAATCGCTATTCATAAACCCATCGCACGGGCTTTATTTTCCCGCGTCATCAATACCGTTTCGTGTCGGTATTTCAGGACGCAGTAAAAAACCGCCACACAGGTTTTTTATTAACAACTGACACCACCCAATATAACCTTCTGGCTTTATTTTTGATTGAATGATGGCTGTAGCTGAAGAGATGGCGAAGGGGAAGACGGTTACGCTGGCGGCCAGACAGCATATTAACCGCAGGGTCATCCTGCTGGATACGATGATCAGAGTGCCTGCTGCTTATCCCTGCCGATCGGTGAGTGTCAGTCAAAAAAAAAAGCCAGCACCCGGGCTGGCTAAAGTAATACTGGAAGCAATGTGAGCAATGTCGTGCTTTCTCAGGCTGTCGGGCGACTGCCCAAGAACGCATCGCAATAATAATCATTATCATTCGCGTCTGTAAAGCGATTTAGCCGATTTTTTTGTTGATTATTGGAGTGAATCCCTTGATGTTAAAAGGGATTTATCCATTTAATTCGCAGGGGGAGGCACCATGAGTGAGATAACCATTCGCCACGTTATGCCGGAAGATGCGGCTGCACTGCACAGGATTTATAGTCAGCCCGATACCCAGGCGAATACGCTACATCTGCCCCACTCGTCGCTACAGATGTGGCAAACCCGGCTCAGCACTCCCCAGCCAGGCGTACGTCTATTGGTCGCCTGTATGGATGACGAGGTGGTCGGGCAATGCGCCCTGGAAGTGCCCGAGCGCGCCCGACGGCGTCACTCCGCCACGCTGGGCATGGGGGTCGACGAACGTTACCGCCAGCGCGGTGTGGGCCGTGCCCTGATGCAGGAGATGGTCAGCTTGTGCGACAACTGGCTGCAGGTATCGCGGATGGAACTGACGGTGTTTGTTGATAATGCGCCGGCCATCGCCCTTTATCGTCGTTTCGGTTTTGAGATCGAGGGAACGGCTAAGGGCTTCGCAATGCGGCACGGTGAACTGATCGACGCGTATTATATGGCGCGGCTGAAATCCTGACGCCTCAGAATAAAAAAGGGCACCCTGAGGTATAATGCTCGTCAGTTAAGGTTAAATTTGTAAAGGCTGTCACGGTCAAACGTGGCAGCTTTTTTTACTGGGCGAGCGTGCCGGAATGCGGGCCTGAGCACCACTCTCATGCCCTTTCAACAGCACACACTGAAGCTTCAGAGCAGGCGGGTGCCGATCAGGGGCAGGCAATCCGCAGCGCTGAACAGAATGAGTCTGCCAGGAGAGCCCGCAGGACGCGGGCGAAAGGCGGGGCAGCACAGGATGAGCCATCCCCGGCGGTCCGTCAGGCAGACGAATGAAGTGAAGGAACCGCACAGCGGCGCGAGGACCGCCAGCCCCTGAGCGGCGCCAGACTGCGTTATCACCTGCTGCTTAACTGACGAGCATTACACCTTGCGCCTTAATAACCGGCACTGAGATCGTCAATGCTGCGCGGATCGGACGCGCCATACAACATCCCATCCGGCCCGATCATAATGCTCTGCGTACTGCCCATCGCTGGCAGCACTTTCACATGCTGACCTTTGGTTTCCAGCAGACGCAGGGTATCGGGGCTGAAGCCTTTCTCAACGCGCAGCTGATCGGGCAGCCACTGATGGTGGAAACGCGGTGCATTGGTGGCTTCGGCGACATTCATCCCGAAATCGATGCTGTTCACCACCATCTGCAAGACCGTGGTGATAATACGGCTGCCGCCCGGACTGCCGGTGACCAGCCAGGTTTTGCCGCCTTTCGCCACAATGGTCGGTGACATGGAAGAGAGCGGACGTTTCGCCGGCTGCACCGCATTGGCCTCACCGCCGACCAGCCCATAGACGTTTGGCGTTCCCGGTTTGGCTGAGAAATCGTCCATCTCGTTATTCATCAGAATGCCGCTGTTGCCCGCCACAATACCGCTGCCGAAATAAGTATTCAGCGTGTAAGTGACCGCCACCGCATTGCCCTGTTTATCCACCACCGAGAAATGGGTGGTCTGGTTACTTTCGTAGGGTTCGAGCTTGCCGGGTTTGATCTCGCTGGAAGGACGCGCTTTGGCGACATCAATCTGCTGCGCCAGGGTTCTGGCATAGGCTTTGCTGGTTAACGCCTGCCACGGCACCTTAACGAAATCGGGATCGCCAAGGTATTCAGAGCGGTCCGCATAGGCATATTTCTCCGCTTCGGCCATTACCTGCATCGCGTCAGCACTGCCAAAGCCCATCTTCGCCAGATCGAAGTTTTCGAGGATATTGAGGATCTGCACGATGTGGATGCCACCGGACGACGGCGGTGGCATTGAGAAGACCTCATAACCACGGTAGGTGCCGCTGATCGGCTTACGTTCAACCGCGCGGTAGGCCGCCAGATCGGCTTTATTGATCAGGCCGCCGTGCTGCGCCATCTCGCCCGCAATCTCATCGGCGATAGCGCCTTTATAAAAGGCATCCGGTCCCTGACGGGCAATTAATTGCAGGCTGTGGGCGAGGTTTTTCTGCACCAACCGGTCGCCCTTCTGCCACGGCGTGCCGTCCGCTTTGTAGAAGATCGCTTTACTGTTGGGATGGTTAATCAGCACTTCTTTGCCGTAGGTTTTCAGGTCATCCGCCAGCGCATCATTGACCACGATGCCGTCGCGCGCCAGTTTGATCGCCGGAGCCAGCAGCGTACTCAGCGGCAGCGTGCCATATTTATGGGCTGCCAGCGCCAGCCCCGCCACCGTACCGGGTGTGCCGGAGGCCAGATGCGAGGTGAGCGACAGCTTACTGTCGGCATTTCCCTGCTTGTCGAGGAACATGTCACGCGAGGCGTGGCCCGGTGCCATTTCACGGAAATCGATGGCGCTGGTGCGGCCGGACGCCGTGCGCAGCAGCATAAAGCCGCCGCCGCCGAGGTTACCGGCCTGTGGATGGGTGACGGCCAGCGCAAAGCCCACCGCCACTGCGGCATCAACGGCGTTGCCGCCCTGACGCAGAATCTCGACTCCGACCTGGGTTGCCATCGCATCGACCGAGGCCACCATGCCGTGCTGTGCTTTTACCGGGTGGAAGGTGTCGCTGTCGACGCCGTAGGAAACCGGCGGTGCCTGAGTCGGGGCCGCATTCGCCCCCGCGACCACGGTAAAGCTCATCACCAACGACCAGCCGAGCTGGCGTACTGTTGTCTGCATTTTCATCCCGCCACCATCCTTATTTGTTATTTACATTTTTTTATCATTTCCGCAAGTGGCTACAAATACAGCAAATTAGTCAGGGTTAAGTCAAATCAGGAATACATCTGAAGGTAAGGTCTGTGATATCGCGTAAACTTATGCATGCGACCCTGGACGCCGGACGATGGCGTTCAGCATCCAGCACCTGTCGCTTTCAGGAAGGAGGAATGATGAAGAAGTGGATTATTGCTTTGGCGGCTCTGCTGCCCTTCGCCACGCTGGCGAATACGCTGAACAGTACCAACGATCCTAACCGGCCCGGCTATAACCCGAGCCAGCAACGGATGCAGAGCCAGATGCAGGCGCAACAGCAACAACAGCAGTTGAAGCTGCGTCAGGACCAGCAGCGTCAGACGCAGGATATGCAGCGTAAGATGCAGGAGCAACGCAACAGCGCCCAGCAACGCGTGATCACCACCCAGCCGGGCCAGCAGAACCAGAATCAGAACTAGCTAAAATCGGGGCCGATGATGTCGATGCAGTCAGTACAGATGGCATCAACGCCCCATTTCAGCAGTTCCCGCGCCCGCTCCGGGCTGTTAACGGTATAAGCCAGAATTTTAAGGCCCGCCGCTTTCAGCTCCGCCACCCGCGCTTCGGTCAGCACTTTGTGATTGAGATGGATCGAAACGCAGGCCAGCGCCGAGGTCTTGTCGCGCCACTGGTCATCCCAGCTGTGCGACAGTAAACCGCGCGGCAGTTGCGGTTCAGCCTGCATCGCCGCGTCCAGCGCGACGTACGAGAAGGATGAGAGCAACGGCGGCGTTTGCCCCTGCCACAAGCTGGCTGCTGCCTGCGCCACTGCCCGCCCGGTTTCCGCCTCGCTGCCGGTGGTCGGTTTTATTTCGATATTCGCCATCATCTGATGCTGACGGCAGCGATCGGCGACCTGATCCAGCCGTGCCAGCTTCTCGCCGTTAAACGCTTTGCTGAACCAGCTGCCGGCATCAAGTTGCGACAGTTTCTCCCACGGCAGCTGCCCCGCGACACCCCAGCCATTACTGGTGCGGTCCAGCGTGTCGTCGTGCAGCAGAAAGATCTGCGCGTCGCCCGATAATTTGGCATCAAATTCAATCATCTGATGACCATATTTCGCCCCGACGTCAATTGCCGCCAGGGTGTTTTCCGGTGCCAGTTTGCCGCCGCCGCGATGCGCGACGATGTGCGGATAGGGCCAGTGTTGTGTGCTCATTCCAGACGCTTTCCATGGGTTGAATCGAAGAAGTGTAACGCATCTGCGGGCAGATGCAGCCACAGCGTGCTGCCGGGCTGTGGCCGCTCGCTGTGGGCTAAGCGTACCACCAGCGGCGTATCACCGATGCGGCCATGGGCAAGATTGTCAGCCCCCAGCATTTCCAGCGTATCAACCCGCAGCGGTACCCCACCCTGTTCACGGCTGCTGAGCTGGATATGTTCCGGCCGGATACCCAGCACCACCGGACGGTTGGCCCACTTCGCTTTGCTCTCGCTTAGCGGCAGGGCATGCGACGCGTCCAGATTAAAGCGGCTGCCATCACTGTTGAATGCGCCTTTCAGCAGGTTCATTGCCGGTGCGCCGATAAACGAGGCGACGAACTGACTGGCGGGACGCTCGTAAACCTCAACCGGCGTGCCCAGCTGTTCGACCACGCCTTTGTTCATTACCATTACCCGTTGCGCCAGCGTCATCGCTTCAACCTGATCGTGGGTGACATACAGGCTGGTGGTCTGCAAACGCCGATGCAGCTGTTGCAGCTCCAGACGCATCTGCACCCGCAGGCGCGCATCAAGGTTGGAGAGCGGCTCATCGAACAGAAAGACCGCCGGTTCACGCACAATCGCGCGGCCCATGGCAACGCGCTGACGCTGCCCGCCAGAGAGCTCACGCGGCCGGCGGGTCAGCAGATGATCCAGCTCAAGGCTGCGCGCGGCGTCCAGCACCCGTAGCCGAATCTGCTCTTTGCCCATGCCGCGGATCTTCAGGCCATAGGCCATGTTCTCTTCCACTGACATATGGGGATAGAGCGCATAGTTCTGGAACACCATCGCAATGCCGCGATCTTTTGGCTCTTCCTGCGTGACGCGTTTGTTGTCGATGTAGATGTCGCCGGAGCTGACGCGCTCGAGGCCCGCCACCATCCGCAGCAGCGTCGATTTACCGCAGCCGGAGGGGCCAACCATCACCATAAATTCGCCATCATTTACCGTGACGCTCAGCGGCTGAATGATCTGATTTTTACCATCGTAGGACTTGGTCACTGCCTGAAGGGTTACGCCTGCCATCTTATTTCTCACTCTCAACCAGGCCGCGCACAAAGGCACGCTGCATGACTAACACCACCACCACCGGTGGGATCAGGGTTAATAACATCGCCGCCATCACTTCGTTCCACTGGGTCGGTGAACCGCTGGTGGAGATCATGCTTTTAATCCCCGCCACCGCCGTGCCGAGGCTGGGGTCATTGATGATCAGCAGCGGCCAGAGATACTGATTCCA
The DNA here is from genome assembly GCF_053474785.1 of Pantoea sp. PGP6. NCBI lineage: Bacteria > Pseudomonadati > Pseudomonadota > Gammaproteobacteria > Enterobacterales > Erwiniaceae > Pantoea > Pantoea sp. PGP6. Next base: position 343,083 of record NZ_JBQBMA010000001.1, on the reverse strand, counting down.
GCCGTAGATAAAGGTGATAACGAACAGCGCCGCCAGATTGGTTTTCGACAGTGGCAGCACGATATCGCGGAAGAAACGCATCGCGCTGGCACCATCAATCCGGGCGGCTTCCACCAGTTCATCCGGCAGTGACATAAAAAACTGGCGGAACAAAAAGGTGGCGGTCGCCGATGCCATCAGCGGCAGGGTCAGGCCGCTATAACTGTCGAGCAGATTCAGATCGGCGATCACCTGCACCGTCGGGAAAATACGCACCTCGACCGGCAGCATCAGGGTGATGAAAATCAGCCAGAAGAACAGCGTCCGCAGCGGAAAGCGGAACCAGACCAGCGCAAATGCCGAGAGCATTGAGACGGTGATTTTGCCGACGGTGATCCCGAGCGCCATGATGGTGCTGTTCAGCAGCATCAGGCCGAATGCCGGGCCGTTACCGTTCACACCGTGGGTCCAGATGCGCGAGACGTTTTCCCACAGGTGAGTGCCGGGTACCAGCGTCATCGGCACCTGATAGACCGCATCGTTATCCAGCGTGGCCGCCACGAAGGCGACGTAGAGCGGGAACAGGATGGTCAGCACGCCCAGTATCAGCACGATGTGGCTGAAGATATCCAGCCCGCGTCGATTCTCAATCATTGGTATTGCACCTTACGTTCAACGAAGCGGAACTGAATCACCGTCAGACCGATCACCAACACCATCAGCACCACCGACTGAGCAGCGGATGAGGAGAGATCCAGGCCGGTGAAGCCTTCGCGATAGATTTTGTAGATCAGCGTGGTGGTGGCCTGCACCGGTCCGCCGCCGGTGGCGGCATCGATCACCGGGAAGGTATCGAAGAAGGCATAAATCAGGTTCACCACCAGCAGGAAGAAGCTGACCGGCGTAATCAGCGGTAATGAGAGATTAAAGAAACGCCGCACCGGTCCGGCACCGTCAATCGCGGCGGCTTCAACCAGCGATTTGGGGATCGACTGCAGCGCGGCGAAGAAAAACAGGAAGTTGTAGCTCATCTGCTGCCAGATCGACGCCAGCACAATCAGGAACATCGCCTGGCCGCTGTTTTGCGCGTAGTTCCAGTTGTAGCCGATGTGGTTCAGCAGGTAGCTGAACAGGCCAAGGCCGGGATTGAACAGAAACATCCACAGCACCGCTGCCACGACCGGCGCGACGGCATACGGCAGCAGCAGTAGCGTCTGGTAAAGCTTGCGCAGCCGCACCACGTAATCCACCAGCGCCGCCAGTAGCAGCGATAACACCATGCCGCACACCGTGACCAGACCGCTGAATTTGATGGTGGTCCAGAATGAATCCAGATAGTAAGGATCGGCAAACAGCCGTTTAAAGTTATCCAGCCCGACGAAGGTGCTGGAGAGACCAAAAGGATCGAGGCTTTGCAGCGAATACCACAAGGCTTCGCCAGCCGGCCAGAGAAAGAAGATGGCGGTGATCACCAGTTGCGGCAGCACCAAAAGATAGGGCAACAGGCTGGTGCGAAATACCGGACGAGATGAAGACATGGCGCACTCTGATTCAGAAAGAGAAAGGGCCAGCCGGTGCTGGCCCGATACAGCGGATTACTTCACCTGCTGCTGGAAACGACGCAGCAGTTCATTGCCGCGTTTCACCGCATTATCCAGTGCGCCCTGCGGCGACTGTTTACCGGTCCAGACGCTTTCCAGCTCTTCATCCACCACGGTACGAATCTGTGGCATGTTGCCGAGACGCATCCCTTTGGTGAACGGTAACGGCGGCTTGTTCAGCATCTGACGGGTCGCGATATCAGCACCCGGATTTTTATCGTAGAAGCCCTGCTGTTTGCTCAGCTCATAGGCAGCCGTGGTGATTGGCAGATAGCCCGTTTTCTGATGCCATTCAGCGGCGATTTCCGGCTGGGCAAGGAACTGCATAAACTCAGCCACGCCTTTGTAGGTGGCCGCGTCTTTGCCCTTCATCACCCACAGGCTGGCCCCGCCGATGATGGCGTTTTGTGGTGCCTCAGGAACCCTGTCGTCATACGGCATCATGCCGACGCCGAAGTTAAATTTGGCGTAATGACGAATATCCGCCAGCGAGCCGGATGAGGCGGTGGTGATACCGCAATCGCCGTTATAGAACTTGGCGGTGGATTCATCTTTGCGGCCAAAGTAGGTGAAGTCGCCCTTTTTATTCATCTCTTCCAGCATCTGGATATGACGAACCTGCACCGGCTTATTGAACTCCAGGACCGCATCGCGTCCGTCAAAACCGTTGTTTTTAGTCGCTACCGGCAGGGCATGCCAGGCACTGAAGTTTTCGATCTGAATCCAGCCCTGCCAGCCGCTGGCGTAACCACAGCTCATGCCCGATTTACGCAGCGCCGCCGCATCTTTCGCCAGTTCCTGCCAGGTTTTGGGGGGCTGGTCCGGGTTAAGACCCGCTTTTTTGAACGCGTCTTTGTTGTAGTAGAGCACCGGCGTCGAGCTGTTGAACGGCTGAGAGATCAGCTGACCGTTGCTGTCGCTGTAGTAGCCCGCCACCGTCGGCACAAACTGTTTTTCATCAAACGGAATACCGGCATCTTTAAACACCTGATGCACCGGCACAATCGCCTGCGACGCCATCATGGTGGCAGTACCGACTTCATACACCTGCAACACGGCGGGTGCTTTGCCGGTGCGCACTGCCGCGATACCTGCCGCCAGGCTCTGCTCGTAGTTACCTTTGTAGGTCGGAACAATTTTGTAATCGGGATGGGCCTGGTTAAAGCGTTGCGCCAGCGAGTCAACTTCTTTGCCTAACTCGCCTTCCATAGAGTGCCAGAACGGGATCTCAGTGGCGGCCAGCGCCTGGCCACTGAGCGTCAGGCCAAGCAGCACGCCGATCAGGCTACGACGATAGGTAACGACGGACATAGAATTTTCCTGTGCAGGTAAATACGCGTGAAATCACGCATTTGTGGTTCGCGAAGTAACATGACACGGGAAAATGACGGATTAATAACGGGCGGATGACAGCCAGATGACAGGCTTAAGCGTGAAAAAGGCGGAGCGGCTACCGGCCGGGCTGAGATTTTTGACAACGTCTGGCCTGGTTGCTGTAAGGCTGAGCCCTGCACAGAGAACACGGTCAGATCGGAAAGACGCTAAAGCCAATCCATGACATGCCCGGCCCGCGCGATTACGCACCCATTTTGATGGCCGTGGGCGGCACATCACGCACCCATGTCGAAGGCCGTCGGCGGCGAAGCGGGCATTTATATCGAAGGCCGTCGGCGGCGCAGCGAGCATTTATATCGAAGGACGTCGGCGGCGCAGCGAGCATTTATATCGAAGGCCGTCGGCGGCGCAGGCAGGTTGTGGGCGGACAGCGCGCAGTAACCGGAGCGTATATACATACGTGAGGATTGCGAGCACTGCCCAACCACAACCTGACCAGTAAGCCAGGCCGATGCACCAAAGCGCGCAGTAACCGGAGCGTATATTCATACGTGAGGATTGCGAGCACTGCCCAACCACAACCTGACCAGTAAGCCAGGCCGTGCCCCATCAGGCACCCAGGTACGCGCTTCGGACGGCTTCATTGGAAAGCAGCGCTGCCCCACTATCCTCCAGCACCACATGGCCGTTTTCCAGCACGTAGCCACGATCCGCCAGCTTCAGCGCCTGGTTGGCGTTCTGCTCCACCAGGAAGATGGTCATCCCCTCGCTGCGCAGCTGTTCGATGGTGTCGAAGATCTGCTGAATAATAATCGGTGCCAGACCCAGCGACGGTTCATCCAGCAGCAGCAGGCGGGGCTGGCTCATCAGCGCACGGCCAATCGCCAGCATCTGCTGCTCACCACCTGACATGGTGCCGGCACGCTGGATTTTGCGCTCCTCCAGCCGCGGGAACAGTTGATAAACGCGCTTGATCCGCTCCAGATATTGCGGACGGCTGGCAAAAAAGCCGCCCATTGCCAGATTCTCTTCCACCGTCATACGCGAAAACACCCGCCGGCCTTCCGGTACGATGGCGATAGCTTCACGCATGATGCGCGCCGTTTGCCAGTCAGTAATGGTTTTACCGTCAAAGGTGATGGTGCCGTGGGTGGCACGCGGTTCGCCACACAGCGTCCCCAGCAGCGTGGTTTTTCCGGCACCGTTGGCCCCAATCAGCGTGACGATTTCGCCCTGATTGATGTAAAGGCTGACGTTATGCAACGCCTGGATTTTGCCGTAGTGGGCGCTCACGTTCTCAATGGTTAACATCGCATTTGCCATCTTACGCCTCTCCTAAATAGGCACGGATCACGTCCGGATTATTGCGAATTTCTTCCGGCGTGCCGTTAGCCAACGGCGTTCCCTGATTGACCACGTAAATGCGATCAGAAATGCCCATCACCAGCTTCATATCATGTTCAATCAGCAGCACTGAAACCTTGTGTTCACCGCGCAGTTCGGCAATCAGCTCATCCAGTTGGTGCGTCTCTTTGGGGTTAAGACCGGCCGACGGTTCATCCAGCATCAGGATTTCCGGACGCGTCACCATGCAGCGCGCAATCTCCAGACGCCGCTGCTGACCATAAGCCAGATTACCGGCCTGACGGTTAGCCAGATCCAGCAAGCCGACCCGCTCCAGCCAGTTGGCTGCGCGATCGAGCGCCTCGCTTTCACTGCGACGAAACGCCGGTGTTTTGAGCAGACCGGCAAACAGCCCGCTCTTCAGATGTTGATGTTGCGCCACCAGCAGATTTTCAATCACCGTCATTTCACGAAACAGACGCACGTGCTGGAAGGTCCGCACAATCCCCATCCGCGCAATCTTCTGGCCGGGTAATCCTTCCAGATGCTGCTCACGCAGTTTAATGCTGCCACCGGTCGGCTTGTAGAAGCCGGTCAGGCAGTTAAACACCGTGGTTTTACCGGCACCGTTCGGCCCGATTAGCGAGACGATTTCCTGCGGATGCAGCGCCAGCGCCACGTTGTTAACCGCTAACAGGCCGCCGAAGCGCATCATCAAACCTTCAACGGCTAATAAAGGCTGACTCATGCCTGTTCTCCTTGTTTACCTTGTCTGAGCTTCAGATGCGGACGCTTCATCGGCAACAGTCCCTGCGGACGCCAGATCATCATCAGCACCATTAAGCCTCCCAGCACCAGCATGCTGTACTCATTGAGATCACGCATCAGCTCGCGAGAGACCACCAGCAGAATGGCGGCCAGTATCACCGCAAACTGCGAGCCCATGCCGCCGAGTACCACAATCGCCAGCACAAAAGCCGATTCGACAAAGGTAAAGGATTCCGGGCTGACAAAGCCCTGACGCGCGGCGAACAGGCTGCCGGCAAAGCCGGCGAAGGCGGCGCTGATGGTGAAGGCAGTCAGTTTAATTCGGGTCGGGCTGAGGCCAAGCGAACGGCAGGCGATCTCATCCTCACGTAGCGCTTCCCAGGCGCGGCCCAGCGGCATGCGCAACAGACGGTTAATCACAAACAGCGTCAGCACCACCAGCAGCAATGCCACCAGATAGAGGAAGATAATCCGGTCACTGGGATCGTATTTCAGGCCAAAGAAGTGGTGAAAGGTATCCCAGCCGCCTTCACGCGGTGTACGGCCAAATTCCAGACCAAAGAAGGTCGGTTTCGGGATCTGGCTGATGCCGTTCGGGCCACCGGTCAGAGCGGTATTGTTGAGCAGCAGAATACGCACGATCTCACCAAAGCCCAGCGTCACAATCGCCAGATAGTCGCCGCGCAACCGCAAGACCGGGAAGCCCAGCAGCAGACCAAACAGCGCGGCCACCATGCCCGAGAGCGGCAGGCACTGCCAGAAGCCAAGCCCGTAATAGTGGTTCAGCAAAGCGAAGGTGTAAGCGCCGATGGCATAGAAGCCGCCGTAACCTAAAACCAGTAAGCCCGACAGGCCGACCACCACGTTCAGTCCGAGACCGAGCATCACGTAGATCAGCGTCATGGTGGCAATATCGACCGTGCCGCGCGACACCAGGAAGGGCCAGGCGAGGGCCGCCACGATCATTACCGCCATCACCAGTTTTTGCTTCGGCGTTGAGCCATCAATGCCTGGCAGCACCAGCGCCGGACCCGAGATTTTCTTCAGGCCGCTCTGCCAGACCGGCCGCAGCAGCTGGAACAGAAATACCACCACACAGGCGACGGCAATCCAGTTCCAGCGCACGCTGCCGGCGTTTTGCACCACCAGGTTAGTGCCGTCCAGATTCAGGCGCAGACCCATAAAGAAGCTGGCGAGCAGCAATAACATCAGCGACGAAATCAGGGCGTTGAGCAAGGAAGACTTCATACTTTTTCCACCTCCGGACGGCCCAGAATCCCGGTCGGCATCACCAGCAGTACCACAATCAGTAAGGCAAAGGAGACGACATCTTTATACTCGGTGCTCAGATAGGCGGAGGTCAGCGCTTCGGCGATTCCCAGCACCAGGCCACCAATCATCGCGCCCGGAATACTGCCAATTCCGCCCAGCACTGCGGCGGTGAACGCCTTCATGCCGGCCATAAAGCCGATGAACGGGTTGATCGATCCATAAAACTGGCCCAGCAGCACGCCCGCGACCGCCGCCATGGCGGCACCGATAACAAAGGTCAGTGAGATGACGCGATCGGTATTGATACCCAGCAGACTGGCCATTTTCAGATCTTCGGCACAGGCGCGACAGGCGCGGCCCATACGCGAATAGCGAATAAAGGTGGTCAGCGCCAGCATCGCCAGGAACGTCACCACCCAGATCACAATTTGCATGGTGGAGATGGTGGCGGCAAAGCCGTTGCTCTCGCCGACGGTCCACTGACCGGTAATCAGGCTCGGCAGCGCCAGGTCGCGCGATCCCTGGGTCAGGCTGACGTAGTTTTGCAGGAATATCGACATCCCGATGGCGGAAATCAGCGCAATCAGACGCTTGGAGGAGCGCACCGGCCGGTAAGCGACGCGTTCAATGCTCCAGCCGTAGGCGCTGGAGATAATCACCGCCATCACAAACCCGGCGGCAATCATCAGCCAGGTGGTGTCGATGCCCATCATCATCAGGGCGGCAATCACGATAAAGGAGACGTAGCTACCGATCATGTAAACCTCGCCGTGGGCGAAGTTAATCATGCCGATGATGCCGTAAACCATGGTGTAACCGATGGCGATCAGCGCATAGGTGCTGCCGAGGGTAACACCGTTGAACATCTGCTGGATAAAATAGAGGAACTGCTCGGACATACCTTAACCCTTACTTATCCGCTCGTGACCGAACGGAGTACAAAAAACGCCTGGCAGCACAGACCAGGCGTTAGTGTTGCAGGGGAGCAGGCAGCGGTTACCCGCTACCTGACCCGCCAGTAAACAGCCTGATTTACTTCACAGCGGTCGAGGTACCGTCGGCATGCCATTTGAAGACGCCGAACTCAAAGCCTTTCAGATCGCCCTTCTGATCCCAGCTCAGGTTGCCCATCACGGTTGGCACCGCAGCGCCTTCCTTGAGGTTTTTCACGATATCTTCCGGCTCTGCGCTCTTGCTGCGCTCCATCCCGGCCGCCAGAGATTGCAGGGCAGCATAGGTGGTCCAGACGAACGGACCGGTTGGATCGAGTTTCTTCGCTTTCAGCGCATCAACGATCGGTTGGTTGGTCTCAACCTGATCGTAGCGTTTCGGTAAGGTCACCAGCATGCCTTCAGAGGCGGCACCGGCGATGTTGGACAGCGAGGCGTTACCGACCCCTTCCGGACCCATGAACTGGGTTTTCAGACCGGCTGCACGCGCCTGGCGAACAATCTGGCCCATCTCCGGGTAGTAACCGCCGAAGTAGACGAAATCGACGTTCTCTTTCTTAAAGCGCGCCACCAGGGTGGAGAAATCTTTATCGCCTGCGGTGATACCTTCAAACATCACGATGTTGGCGCCCTGCTTTTTCAGGCTATCCTGCACTGAACGCGCCAGGCCTTCGCCATACTGCTGCTTGTCGTGAACCACGGCGATACGCTGCGGCTTCAGCTCGGTCATGGCGTATTTGGCCGCGGTCGGGCCCTGATCGGAGTCGAGACCGGTGGTGCGCATAATCAGTTTATAACCGCGGGCGGTGAGATCCGGCGCGGTGGCGGCAGGGGTAATCATCAGCACGCCTTCATCTTCATAAATGTCAGACGCCGGCTGGGTCGATGAGGAGCAGAGATGGCCGATAACATAGCGGATGCCGTCGTTGATCACTTTGTTGGCTACCGCCACCGCCTGTTTCGGGTCGCAGGCATCGTCATATTTCACCGCAACCAGTTTGTTGCCGTTGACGCCGCCTTTGGCATTAATATCTTCAATCGCCTGAGTAGCCCCGGCAAACTGCATGTCGCCATACTGCGCAACCGGGCCAGACATCGCCCCAACAATCGCCACTTTAATATCTTCAGCCAGCGCTGCATGGCTCATCGCCAGTGCTACGCATCCCGCCAGTAATGCGCGACCTTTCATTTTCATCCGGACTACCCCATGTGTTATGTCGTGTATGTGTGAGTGCAAACTGCCAGATAAAGATCAAAAACTGATTAAGCAATAATGAGTTAGCGCACTTTTCTGGCATTTATTAGTAATAAGGCTTTATTTTTCAGGTTATTAAACAGGAAGTTTCTTCTGTAAATCAACTGACATATTCAGAATTGCCTGAGTGCAACAGCATAATACACTGGATGCAACGGCCGGTTTTTCACCACTTTGCCAGCGGCTTATGCTGGATTGATCGCATCCAGGGCCTGTTTACAACTATCATTCTGGCAGCCAGGCCATCTTTTGACCTGTTTTATTGATGAAAATGTGTCAGCGCTCTGGTTGTATACTTTCGCTACACTTTCCCCTTTTACAAGTATAGGTGTTTGTCATGAAGCTCACCATCCAGCGTTTAACCGCGCTGACGCCGCAGGACCGCATTGATCTGGCTAAAATCTGGCCGGATCTGGAGATTGATCGTCTGGAACAGCGCCTGAATGAACGGCATCGACTTTATGCGGCACGCTTCAACGATCGCCTGCTGGGCGCGTTACAGCTGGAGATTTCAGGTATTCACGGCAAGATCCAGCGGCTGGCGGTGCGCGATGTCACCCGTCGCCGCGGAGTCGGGCAATATTTGCTGGAAGAGACCATCAGGCAGAACGGGTCATTAGCGGACTGGTGGATGGCAGACGATGGCAGCGACGATCAGCAGGTGCGGGCGGCGTTTATGCAGGCGTGTGGCTTCAGGGCGCAGGCGGATGGCTGGGTATTAGCAGTCGATTAGGCGGGCGCAGAAAACAAAAAGGGCGACATGATAATGTCGCCCCTGAAGGTTACCTTGCGGTATTACGCTTCGATCGCCATGCGCAGTTTTTTCATGGCGTTCTTTTCCAGCTGGCGGACACGTTCCGCTGAGACGCCGTATTGATCGGCTAGCTCCTGCAGCGTGGTTTTGTTGTCTTCATCCAGCCAGCGGGCACGAATGATGTGCTGACTACGCTCATCCAGACCTTCCATCGCATAGCTCAGCTTATCGGCAGCGTGGGCATCCCAGTTATCCTCTTCAATGCCATCGGCAAAGTCAGAGGTTTTATCCTGCAGATAGAGCACCGGCGCCATTGATTTGCCTTCACCGCTCTCATCGTCGGCCGACATATCAAAGGTCATATCCTGCGCCGCCATACGTGATTCCATTTCACGCACGTCTTTACTGCTCACGCCCAGCTCGCGCGCCACCATCTCGACTTCATCCTGGTTGAACCAGCCCAGACGCTGCTTGGTTTTGCGCAGGTTAAAGAACAGCTTACGCTGTGCTTTAGTGGTCGCGACTTTCACGATACGCCAGTTACGCAGCACGTATTCGTGAATCTCGGCTTTAATCCAGTGCACGGCAAATGAGACCAGGCGCACGCCCACTTCAGGGTTGAAGCGACGCACCGCTTTCATCAGGCCGATGTTACCTTCCTGAATCAGGTCAGCCTGCGGCAAGCCGTAGCCGGAGTAGTTACGAGCGATATGAACTACAAAGCGTAGGTGAGACAGGATCAGCGTCTTTGCCGCATCCAGATCGCCCTGGTAATGCAGCCGTTCAGCCAACGCTTTTTCCTCTTCTGCCGATAGCATCGGCCAGGTATTGGCAGCCCGGACGTAAGACTCCAGGTTACCAAGAGGAGCAATAGCTAAAGTTTGCATTTCTTTGGTCATTCAAACCCTCACAAATTCAGTGGAATTGCCGCACATTTCCTTGCGCAGACGATACAGTATGTCAACGTCGCGCGAAATCCGAAAGCAATCTGTGCTACCGGGACAACAAAGTTATCCACAACAACAATTATAGCAGTGAATATTTTACACACAGATGACAGGAAGGGAAGAGGTAATACGTCCTCTGCATCCGGTCTTCGGCAGCAGAGGAGTATTATAACAAAAAAATGTTGCAGGCGTTTACTGGGGCGTAAATCGGCGTAAATGTTGTACCGTCGCCAGCCAGGCGGCCACCCAGCCGATGATCGCGGCAATCAGTAATAACAGCAACGCCTCATCCCAGGAGAATCCCTCCAGTGAGAAGGTGGTGCCGAATACGGTCGCCACGTGGGCCACCACCGACTGTAACCGCAGCACCAGCACTTCTGAAAGCACCAGCGACAGTACCGCGCCGCTGAAGCCCAGCAACGCGCCGCCATACAGGAACGGCCGCAGGATAAAGCCATCGGTCGCGCCAATCAGCTTTTGAACGTTGATGGTATCGCGACGGGCAAAGATGCTGAGCCGTACGCTGTTACCGATCACCAGGAACACCGCCACAATCATCAGCACGCCGATCATTGAGGCAATCTGCCCTACCAGCCCGGTCAGCGCCGCCAGCCGTGCGAACCAGCTGTCGTCCATCCGCACTTCATCCACGCCCTGCACTTTGGTGACCCGATCGCGCAGGCTCTGCATGGTGTCGGAATTCTGGAAATTGAGCTTCGGCGTGATAATCGCCACCGCAGGCAGCGGATTCTGCTCCAGCATATCCATCGCACCGCCAAAGCCTGACCAGTTGCGGAACTCGTTGAGCGCCTCTTCCCGCGTCAGGTAATTGACGTTATCCACGCCATCAACCTGTTTGAGCTGCGCCACCACGTTTTCCGCGGCAGTGTCATCCAGAGCTTTGTCGAGATAGACCGTCAGTTGCGGTGCCGGATACCACTGCGTCGCCGCCTGACTGACGTTTTTCCACACCATATAGCAGACGCTTGGCAGGGTCAGCGAAATGGCGATTACCATCACCGTCAGTAGCGTCGCCAGCGGCTGACGCCACATGTCAGACAGCGTACCGCGCAGCGCGTAGCGCCACTGTTCCTGCCAGCCGCCTTTCAGCGCTTTGCTTTTTGACGGCTGCTGCTTCGCTTTCTGCGCCGTCGGGCGTTTATTGCGTTTATTGACCATAGTGGCCTCCGTGCAGGCGTCCCTGGTTCAGCGTCATGACGCGGTAGTTACGACGGGCGATTAAGCCGTTGTCGTGCGTCGCCATTAATACCGTGACGCCAACGCGGTTGAACTCTTCGAACAGCCGCAGAATGTCTTCCGACAGCGCTTCATCAAGGTTACCGGTTGGTTCATCCGCCAGCAGCACCGCCGGTTTGTTTACCACCGCACGGGCGATACCGACACGCTGCTGTTCACCGCCTGACAGCTGAATCGGGTAACTTTTCGCTTTGTCGAGCAGGCCGACTTTATCCAGCGCTGCTGAGACACGACGACGGATATCTTCGCCGCTGGCTCCGGAGATAATCAGCGGGATCGCCACGTTGTCATACACCGAACGATCCATCAGCAGGTGGTGATCCTGAAAGATCATGCCAATCTGACGGCGCAGGAAAGGCACTTCACTGTTACGCAAGCGGGAAATATCGTGGCCGCTAAACCAGATTTGTCCGGCACTCGGACGCTCAATGCCACAAATCAGCTTCAGCAACGTACTTTTACCGGCACCGGAGTGGCCGGTCAGGAACGCCATTTCGCCGGGACGCAGATGGAAATCCACCCCCTGCAGTGCCTGACGTCCGCCGAGATATGCCTTACTGACCTCTTCAAAGCGAATCATCCTAATTAGTCCTCTCGGGCAAACAGTGCCTCAATAAAATCTTCCGCCTTAAACGGCCGTAAATCCTCGATGCCTTCCCCGACACCGATATAGCGAATCGGAATACCGAACTGATCGGCGACCGAGAAGATCACACCGCCCTTGGCCGTGCCATCCAGCTTGGTCAGCGCGATACCGGTTAAGCCAACCGCTTCATGGAACAGTCTGGCCTGGCTGACCGCATTCTGCCCGGTGCTGGCGTCAAGCGTCAGCATCACTTCATGCGGCGCATCTTCGTCCAGCTTCTTCATTACGCGGGTGATTTTCTTCAGCTCTTCCATCAGGTGTGATTTGTTCTGCAGACGACCGGCGGTATCCGCGATCAGAACATCCACACCGCGTGATTTGGCTGCCTGAATCGCATCGAAGATCACCGAAGCGGAATCCGCACCGGTATGCTGGGCAATCACCGGAATATTATTGCGCTGGCCCCAGACCTGCAGCTGCTCTACCGCAGCGGCACGGAAGGTGTCACCGGCAGCCAGCATCACCGATTTGCCCTCGGCCTGATACTGACGCGCCAGTTTGCCGATGGTGGTGGTTTTACCCACACCGTTGACGCCAACCATCAGAATGACAAACGGCGTTTTGCCGGAGACATCCAGCGGCGCATCGACTTTGGCCAGAATCGAGGCCATTTCCGCTTTCAGCAAGCCGTAGAGCGCTTCTGCGTCACGCAGCTGCTTACGGTTCGCCTGTTGAGTCAGGTGAGTAATGATGCGGCGGGTCGTATCGACGCCGACGTCGGCAATCAGTAACTGCTCTTCCAGCTCATCAAACAGGTCATCATCAATCTTTTTGCCACGGAACAGGCTGATAAAACCGGAACCGAGGTTCTGACGGGTTTTCACCAGGCTGCGCTTCAGGCGAGCAAAGAAGCCCTCCTTGCTGGGACGTTCCTGCTCCTGCGTGATGATTGGCGCAGCGGCTAACGGCAGATCGCTGACGGTATCCGGCACGACATCGGCTTCTTCGCTTTCTGCCAGCGCCAGCGCGTCCAGCTCTTCATCGCTCAGCGGCGCGTCGGCCGGTGGCGTTTCGATGATCTCTGCCTCGCCCAGTGCCAGCGCGTCCAGCTCTTCGTCGCTCAGCGGCGCGTCGGCCGGTGGCGTTTCGATGATCTCCGCATCGCCCAGCGCCAGCGCTTCCAGCTCTTCGTCGCTCAGCGGCACGTCGGCCGGTGGCGTTTCGATGATCTCCGCCTCGCCCAGCGCCAGGGCTTCCAGCTCTTCGTCGCTCAGCGGCGCGTCGGCCTGATGCAGTTCAGCATCAGCCGCTGGTGTGATAACGGCATCAGCCTCGACGACCGGAGCAACGTCAGCCTCCGGCCCCCTCGCCGTTTCCAGTAAGGCTTCCGGGTCAGCCTGAATCGGCTCCGGCTCCGCCAGGGCTTCCGGCGCGGCTTCGTGTGGCGCAGCGGCCGTCACATCCGCATCACGCTGCTGTCCGGCCACCGTTTCGGTGATGGCGACAGTCTCTTCCGCTTGCGCTTCAGCCTGCGTTAAGGTTGCGGCTTGCTGCTCTGACTGCGGCTGAGCAGACTCAGCCGCCTGCTGCGCCTGCTCTTCCGCAGAGGGTTGCTTCTCTTCTTCTTTGCCAAATCCCAGCCAGGAAAAAAAGCCACGTTTTTTCTCTTTTGCCATTGTGTGACTACACTCCTCGATGGCTTTGTCCCGGTCGCACGTCGTTTCCAGGGGTGAATCAATTAAAATTGGCTAACGCCAGACCGGCGTAAAACCGCAGAATACTGCATGACTTCAGCAACTCAGTAGTCTAACACTTTCCAGCCAGCTCACCACAGCACCCTTTTTTAACGTTTCTTCTCACCGATTCGCCCGTTAAACTACGCAACAAATTATGACGAGTTGTGAGCAAGATGACTAAAAACCCCCGCAGTACCGGCGGTGCCGGCCAGATCCGCATCATCGGCGGACAATGGCGCGGACGCAAATTGCCGGTGCCCGATAGTGCCGGACTGCGCCCGACCACCGATCGGGTTCGTGAAACGCTGTTTAACTGGCTGGCGCCGGTACTGCCCGACGCACGTTGTCTCGACTGTTTCGCCGGCAGCGGCGCGTTAGGTCTGGAAGCGCTGTCGCGTTACGCTGGATCGGCTACGCTACTGGAGCTGGAGCGTCCGGTGGCACAGCAACTGATGAAGAATCTGCAGACGCTGAACGCCAGCAACGGCAAAGTGATTCAGACCAATGCCCTCAGCTTTCTGGCCCAGCCGGGCCAACCGTTTGACGTGGTGTTTATCGATCCGCCGTTTCGTCAGGGCCTGCTGGAACAGACGCTGCAGCTGCTGGAACAGAATCACTGGCTGGCAGACGAGGCGCTGATCTACGTCGAAAGTGAAGTGGAAAATGGCGCGCCGCCGGTGCCGCCAGAGTGGAACCTTTATCGCGAGAAAATAGCCGGACAAGTGGCTTATCGTTTATATCAACGTCAACTGGAGACGCAGGATGTTACTTAATTTGGGGCGTCTGTTGATGCTGTGCGTATGGGGTTTTTTGCTGGTTAACGTGGTCCATCCCTACCCGAAACCGCTGACCTACTTCATTAATGTCGCGCTGTTTTTCATGATCATGATGCACGGCCTGCAGCTGGTGTTACTGCGTGCAACGCAGACCAAAGATGCCCCGCCAATCGACCGCCTGACCCAGGTGAAAGTGTTTGTGTTCGGCGTATTTGAGCTGGTCGCCTGGCAGAAAAAGCACTTCCCGCGGAAAAAGTAGTCTTCAGAGCGGGCACCCTGCCCGCTGATTACTGCGCTGGCGTAAAGCTGATAAAGCGCGTCCCCTGCATTTTTAATTCGCCCTTCGCCCCTTTATCCAGCTGATGATACTGCGCTTCCTGAAGCTGCACTTTAATGTCGCTGGCACCGTTAAGCGGATGAAACAGCGCTTCGTAGCGCATCTCTTCTCCGGCAATCACTTCACGCTGACGTGAGCGGCGATTGGGTGCCGGAAACTCCCGTTTGGTTTTAACCTGTGCCGTCAGGGATCGCACCGGAGAGGCGTCATTGACGGCGGTTTCCCGGCGCTGCTTGATGAACTGACGGGTTGCCAGCACGGCGATAATTGCCAGAACGATAATAAAGATTAGCGGTGGTTTGCTCATAATTCTCTCGGGCTTAAAGGGTGCGGATGGCGTTAACTGCGCGGCAAAGCATACAACCAGAGTTGCCTGATTGTCACATCGTCGGGACGTAACCTAAACTGGAAGGGATATTTTGGGATCTTTCACCATTTTGGTTAAAAAAGGGAGAAACAATGCTCTGGTCTTTCCTCGCTGTACTTTTCTCCGGCTGGCTCTACGTTGATGCCACCTATCGCGGTCCGCAATGGCAACGCTGGCTGTTTAAACCGGTCACACTGTTGCTGCTGGTCGGCCTGGCCTGGCAGGCTCCGACGCTGAATACCACTGACTATCTGATTCTGGCCGGCCTGATCGCCACGCTGGTCGGTGATGCGCTAACGCTATTGCCCCGTCAGCAGATGCTCTATGCGATTGGCGCATTTTTCCTGTCGCATCTGCTGTATACCCTCTGTTTTGCCGCCAGCATGACCATGACCTTTTTCTGGCCGATCCCGCTGACGCTGCTGATTATCGGCGTGGTGCTGATTGGCATTCTGTGGAGCAGACTGGAAGATCTGCGCTGGCCGATCTGTACTTTTATCGGCATGACGCTGGTGATGACCTGGATCGCTACTGAGCAATACTTCTTCCGTCCTACCGATTACAGCTTCTCAATCATGGTCGGTGCAGGTCTGCTGCTGCTGGCTAACATTGTCTGGTTTATCAGCCACTATCGCCGTCGTTTCAGTGCCGACAGCGCTATCGTTGCGGCCTGCTACTTTGCCGGTCACTTTATGATTGTCCGTTCACTGTGGGTGATTTAAAAAACTGACCTTGACTCTGGAGTTCACTCCAGAGTGTAGGATAGCGGGATGGGCAGCTTCGTCCATCCCTTTTCCGGAGGTCATATGCATCAACATCACGCCTGTGGCTGCGGTAAACCGCGTGCCAGCCACGCCGCAGCCAAACCCCTGTGCCAGATCCCTCAGTCCCGTCCCCTGACGCTCTCTATTCATGCCGCGACTCCGGTCACGCCGGATAGTGCGGGCTGCTGCTGCGACAGTAACAGCAGTCCCGGCAACGACGCCGATGAGGAAAGTGACCGACGACGCGTCGGCACTCTACCTTATAGCTGGCAGGTCAGCGGGATGGATTGTCCCGGCTGCGCCCGCAGCATTGAAACCGCCGTTCAGCAGGTCGCGGGCGTCACCGAGGCGCGCGTCCTGTTCAGCAGTGAAAAACTGGTGGTCAATGCGGACAGCGACGTGCGCCAGGCGGTGGAGCAGGCGGTCAAAAAAGCCGGCTTCCAGCTCAGTACGCAGACCGAAACGGCAGCCGATGGCCCACGCTGGCAGCATAACCGCATGCTGATTGCGCTGGCGCTGCTGGTGCTCGCCAGTAGCCTGCTCAGCCATTTCGCGCCGCTGTGGGGCGATCGCCTGTTTATTGTCACTACCCTGATCGGCCTGTTTCCGGTGGCGCGCAGCGCCTGGCAACGGCTGCGCAGCGGCTCGCCTTTCACCATCGAAACCCTGATGACGCTGGCCTCAGCGGGTGCGCTGATCATCGGCGCTCACGCCGAAGCAGCGATGGTGCTGGTGCTGTTTCAGCTTGGCGAACAGCTCGAAAGCTATGCCGCCTCGCGGGCGCGCAGTGGCGTGACCCGCCTGATGGCGCTGCGGCCGGAATCGGCGGTCCGTCTTGAGCAGGGTCGGCGCAGCGACGTGCCACTGGCTGCGCTGCAGCCCGGCGATCAGATTGAAGTGTCAGCCGGCAGTCGCCTGCCGGTCGATGGCCGCTTAATCACGCCGCTCGCCAGCTTTGATGAAAGCGCATTAACCGGCGAGTCGCTGCCGGTGACGCGCAGCAGCGGCGAAAAAATACTGGCCGGTGCCACCAGCATTGACCGGCTGGTCACGCTGGAAGTGGTATCGAAACCGGGCGAAAGCGCGATTGACCGGATACTGCAGCTGATTGAAGAAGCAGAAACCCACCGCGCCCCGGTTGAGCGCTTTATCGATCGGTTCAGCCGTCTCTATACGCCGCTGGTGATGATGCTGTCGCTGCTGGTGATGGTGGTGCCCCCGTTGCTCGGCGCGGGAGAATGGCAGCCGTGGATCTACAAGGGCCTGACCTTACTGCTGATTGGCTG
Source organism: Pantoea sp. PGP6 (assembly GCF_053474785.1). NCBI lineage: Bacteria > Pseudomonadati > Pseudomonadota > Gammaproteobacteria > Enterobacterales > Erwiniaceae > Pantoea > Pantoea sp. PGP6. The sequence continues at coordinate 325,769 of NZ_JBQBMA010000001.1, read as the reverse complement.
CCCCTGTGCACTGGTGATTTCCACGCCGGCAGCGATTACCTCCGGGCTGGCTGCCGCTGCACGTCAGGGCGCGCTGATCAAAGGCGGCGCGGCCTTAGAACGTCTGAGTTCCCTGCGCATGATGGCGTTCGATAAAACCGGCACCCTGACCGTTGGCAAGCCGCAGCTCACCGGGATTCTGCGCTTTGGCGAGACCGGCGAAGCAGAGATGCTGGCGCTCAGCGCGGCAGTTGAACAGGGCGCGACGCATCCACTGGCCAGTGCGATTGTGGCGGCGGCGGCGGCACGCAATCTGGCCATCCCGGCCGCCCGCGATCAGCAGGTTCAGGCGGGACGGGGCATTACGGCGGTGGTCAATGGCCAGCCGATCCGGTTGCTGACGCCCGCGCAGATGACCGGACTGACGGCGCAGCAAACCGAACAGATCACCCAGCGTGAAGCAGCAGGTGAAACGGTGGTGGTGCTGGCCCGCAATGGCGAGGCGCTGGGCGCGCTGGCCTTGCGCGATCAGCTGCGCAGCGATGCGATCGCCGCATTACAGGCGCTGAAAAAACTGGGCATTGAGAGTCTGATGCTGACCGGCGACAACCCGCGTGCAGCGGCAGCCATCGCCCGGCAACTGGGCATTGAGTACCGTGCCAGCCTGTTACCGGCCGACAAGGTGGCGGCGATAGCAGAACTGAGTCAGCAGCAGCCGCTGGCGATGGTCGGGGATGGCATTAACGATGCGCCGGCGATGAAAGCGGCGACGCTGGGGATCGCGATGGGCAGCGGCACCGACGTTGCGCTGGAGGCGGCCGATGCCGCGCTGACGCGCAATCAGCTCAGCAATCTGGCACCGATGATTGTACTGGCGCGCCGTACGCGCCGCATCATTCGTCAGAACCTGACCATTGCGCTGGGGCTGAAGGCGGTATTTCTGGTCACGACCCTGCTGGGACTGACCGGATTGTGGCTGGCGGTGCTGGCGGATTCCGGCGCAACGGCGCTGGTCACCGCTAACGCGCTGCGATTACTGCGCAACCGAAGCTGAAGACGAGCGGCCGGTCAGATGACGGGCCGCGCTGCCAATGGGCACCCAGCGTTACTCCGCCATCCCTTTCTGGATCAGGAACTGATAAGGCAGGTTATCGGTCTGCTGCGCCAGCAGGCGATGCTCCATAAAGCGGCAGAAGCCGGGAATATCGCGGGTGGTGGCCGGATCGTCGGCAATGATCAACAGCGTATCGCCATCCTGCAGGCTGCGAACGGTTTTGCGCACCATCATCACCGGCTCCGGACAACGCAGGCCACGGGCATCCAGTTGATGGTCGGCAGAGGAAAAAGCATCGCTCATAATGGACTCGGTTCAGGTTTGGGGCGCTCATTCTAGCGCGTGGTGCCGTTGACGCAAGGCGATAACGATTGCGCTAAAATTAACCATTGCATAAATAGCACAACGCGGTAAGATGCCGCCGCTTTTTGCTCATAAAACTGCCAGGCGCTGCCCGAACGGCGTCCCGCAATGGGTTCCCTCACCCCAACATTAAAAAGGTTGATTATGCTCGCATTCTCTTCGCGTCAGCGCATGCACGCGCTGTTCTGGTTATCGCTGTTTCACCTGCTGGTGATCACCTCCAGTAACTACCTGGTGCAGCTGCCGATTTCCATTTTCGGCTTCCACACCACCTGGGGCGCGTTCAGCTTCCCGTTTATCTTCCTGGCAACCGATCTGACCGTGCGCATCTTTGGCGCGCCGCTGGCCCGACGCATTATTCTGGCGGTGATGATCCCGGCGCTGTTTATCTCCTATGCCGTTTCTTCGCTCTATTATCAGGGTCAGTGGCAGGGCTGGGCGGCACTGGAACAGGTGAATCTGTTTGTCGCGCGTATCGCCTGCGCCAGCTTTATGGCTTACGCCCTGGGTCAGATCCTCGACGTGCACGTCTTCAACCGTCTGCGCGCCCTGCCGCAATGGTGGATCGCTCCAGGCTGCGCCATGTTCCTCGGCAACATCAGCGATACGCTGGCCTTTTTCTTCATCGCTTTTTATAAAAGCCCTGATGCGTTTATGGCCCAGCACTGGGTGGAGATCGCCCTGGTTGACTACAGCTTCAAGGTGCTGATCTGCATGGTGTTCTTCCTGCCGGCCTACGGCGTATTGCTCAATGCCGCGCTGAAACGCCTGGCTGAGCGCCGTGCCACCAGCCAGATAAATTTCGGCTAACCCGCCATACCGATTTACGCCATTACCCGCTAAGATCTGCTGACAATCATCAGGTTGCGTTTGCAACCTGATTCCTGTTGTATTAACGGCTGACTGGAAACTTAAAAAAGGGATTCTGATGCGCAACCTGGTGAAATATGTAGGAATGGGCTTACTGGTGCTGGGCTTAGCCGCCTGTGACCAGAAGAAAGATGACGCGGCGAATGACAACGGCGTCAGCGCCAGTCAGTCGGCGCAGACCGTGACGCTGATGGATGGCAAACTGAGCTTCTCGCTGCCGCCGGGCATGTCGGACAAGAGCGGCAAGCTCGGTTCACAGACCACCAATATGCACGTGTATGCCGACGAAACCGGTGCGCGCGCGATTATTGTGATTGCCGGTGAGCCGACCAGTGATGGGCTGGACGTGCTGTCACAGCGTATGGAGCAGCAGCAGCGCAACCGCGATCCGCAACTGCAGGTGGTCTCGAACAAAGCGGTCACGCTGAAAGATCAGCCGGCACAGCAGCTGGATACGGTGATTTCTGCCAATAACCAGACCTCATGGTCATCGGTGATTCTGGCCAAAGTCGACGGCAAACTGGTGACGCTGCAGATTACCCTGCCAGGCGACAACCAGCAGCAGGCACAAAGCGATGCCGACAATATTGTGAAGAGTATTGCGCTGAAATAAGGCCGGGCGACTGCCCTGCTGGCTTGCGGCTTCCCCCATCTGGGGGAAGCCGGTTTATCTCACGGTTTCCCGCCTGCGCTTACAATCCTGCGTTCTCACGAATATATTTGCGCGCTTTCACCGCATATTCAAACGGGTTAGCCAGCGCCGGGTCCTGCTCCGCTTCCACCACCATCCAGCCTTTGTAGCCGTAATCGTCGAGGATTTTGAACACCGGTTTGAAATCGATCACGCCATCGCCCGGTACGGTGAAGGTGCCCTTTTTCACCCCTTCCAGGAAGGAGAGATGATTGTCGCGCACCTCGGCGACGACCTCGTCACGCACGTCTTTCAGGTGGACGTGGAAAATGCGCGGCAGATATTTTTCCAGCACCGCCAGCATCTTCTGCTGCGATCCCTCAGAGTAGTAGACGTGACCGGTGTCATACAGCAGGCCAACCTGATCGTCGGTCAGGGCCATAAAGCGGTCTATCTCTTCAGTCGTCTGAATACCGGTCCCCATATGGTGATGCAGCGTGACCCGCATCCCCTTCTCAGCCGCAATCCGCGCCAGTTCGTTATAGCCTTCTGCCGTCAGCTGCCACTCCTCATCACTGAACACCGGTTTCTGCTCAAACACCGCCAGCGTGGTGCCCTGAATACTTTTGCTCTGTTCTGAACAGCCAATCACCCGCGCACCCATCGCATGCAGGAAGTTCATGTGGTTAACGAACTCGTCGATGGTTTTAGCTTTGTCGCCGTTGGCAAAAAAGGTGCTGAACCAGGCGTTGCAGATCTCAATGCCGCGAATGTCGAGCATCGGTTTAAGAATCGCTGGATCGCGCGGATATTTACTGCCGACTTCGCTACCGGTAAAACCGGCCAGCGCCATCTCGCTCACCGTCTGCTGGAAGGTGTTCTCACTGCCGAGATCCGGCATGTCATCGTTGGTCCAGCCAATCGGGGCGATAGCCAGTTTTACATTGTCTTTGTTCATCATTTTATTCCTGAGCCGGGGCGGTCATCCCGCCTGTCTGGGCTGAATTAAGAGTAGAAAGCAGGACGTGGCGGCATCTCTACCGTTTCAATCGCACCGCTGTTTTGCGCTTTGATACAGGCATCGGCGGCCACTGAGGCGGCAAAGCCATCCCAGGCAGACGGACCGGTCAGCGTGCCCGCTTTCACGTCGTTGATGAACGCCTGCAGCTCCACGTCATACGCTTCGATAAACCGATCTTTCCAGTCAACCAGAATGGTGTTCGACAATCGGGCATCTTTACGCAGCTGCACCGACGACGGCTCAGGCAACCGGGCAATGCCCTCTTCCCCAACCACTTCGCACTGGATGTCATAGCCATAGGCGCAGTTGACGAAGATCTCGACGTCGATGCGTACCCCTTTCTGGGTCTCAAACAGTACAATCTGCGGATCTTTCAGTTGGGCATGGGATTTTGAGGTGACGCGCGGGAAGACCACCTGCACCGTTTTATAATCGTCATTGGTCAGCCAGCGCAGCACGTCCAGTTCATGGATCAGCGTGTTGGTGATCGCCATCGGCGTGGTGTAATTTTCCGGCACGGTCGGGTTACGGTGCGCACAGTGCAGCATCAGCGGCTCGCCAATATCCCCGTCGGTAATCACTTTTTTCAGCGCGCGGTAGCCAGCATCGTAAGGGCGCATAAAGCCGACCTGCACCAGCCGTTTGCCGGCCTGGATTTCAGCGTCCACCACCCGGCGACAGCCTTCGGCGCTCATCGCCAGCGGCTTCTCACAGAACACCGGTTTGCCCGCGGCAATCGCAGCTAAGGTGAACTCTTCGTGGGTCGGGTCCCATGACGTCACCAGCACCGCATCCACCTCTGGTGACTGGATCACGTCATGTCCGTTCTGGAACACTTGCGCCTCGATGTTCAGGCGCTGCAGCGCAGCGCGCGCGCCGTCAACGTTGATATCCGAGACGGCAACCACCTGTGCGCCCTGCAACACGTGGTTGCAGCGGCGAATATGTTCCTGACCAATTGCACCTGTACCGATGACGCCAAGTTTCAAAGTCATAATTACACCTGTGTAGGGTTCGTGCTGAGATAAGAGGAAAGGGGCCGTGATCCGGCCCTGAAATTAGTATTTACGCGCCTGATCCAGATGGGTTTTCAGCTTATCCGCTACCGCCTGAACCCGTTCAGAATCGGAGGCCTGCGCGACGCCAACGTGCCACCAGCTGAAATATTTGTGGATCATGGTTTTCGGCAGCACTTTGATGTCGATAAGCGTGGAAACGGTCTGCGTTCTGGCATCTTCCAGCGCGGCTTTTAGCTGCTCCAGCGTGGTGACGCGGTAGGTTTTACAGCCGTAGCCTGCCGCGATGGCGGCGAAATCAACCGGCACGAAGCCCCCATCCAGCTTGCCACCTTCCGGATTACGGAAGCGGAACTCGGTGGTGAAGCTGTCCATTCCGTGTTCCATTTGCAGGTTATTGATGCAGCCGTTGGTCATGTTATCCAGCAGCACCACGTTGATCTTCGCCCCTTCCTGAATCGAGGTAACCAGCTCGGAATGCAGCATCATGAAAGAGCCATCGCCGACCAGCGCATAGACTTCTCGCTGCGGCTGCGCCAGTTTTGCGCCCAGCGCGGCGTTAACTTCATAACCCATACAGGAGTAGCCGTACTCCACGTGATAGGCGTTGTAATCTTTGGTGCGCCAGACGCGCTGCAGATCGCCGGGCAAGCTGCCCGCTGCCGCAACAATCACCGCCTCTTTGGGTAACTGTTGGTTCAGCGTACCGAGCACGCTGCTTTGCGTCAGGACTGACTGGGTCAGGCGGTTGAACTCGGCGAATACCGCTTCACGATCGAGATGGTCGGCAATCTCCGGCACAAAGTCCTGTTCGTGATACTCCACCTGATAGACTCGCTGAGTCTCTTTCAGCAGTTTGCTCTGCGCCTGCTCAATCTGGCTGCCCCAGTCGTTACTGTAATGCTGTGACGCCAGCGCGGCCGTCAGCGCGGTCAACCCTTCACGGGCATCGGCCAGCAGCTGTACGCCATCCAGCTTGTAGCTGTCGAAATTGCTGACGTTGATATTGAGGAAGCTGACGTCCGGATTCTGGAAAATCCATTTCGAGGCGGTGGTGAAGTCGGTGTAACGGGTACCGATGCCGATGACTAAATCAGCCTCTTTTGCCAGCAGGTTGGCGGCCAGACAGCCGGTTTCACCGACGCCGCCGACGTTAAGCGGATGGTCGGAGATCACCGTGCCTTTGCCCGCCTGCGTTTCGGCAAACGGAATCTGATAACGCTCGGCGAACTGGCGCAGCGCCTCACCCGCTTCAGAGTATTTAACCCCGCCGCCACAGACGATCAGCGGCTTGCGCTTACGGCCGATCAGCGTCAGGGCATCGGCCAGCTGCGCCGCAACCGGCAGGCGACGATCCAGTCGGTGCACCCGCTTCTGGAAGAAATAGTCCGGGTAATCCCAGGCTTCACCCTGCACATCCTGCGGCAGCGACAGCGTTACCGCGCCGGTTTCGGCCGGATCGGTCAGCACGCGCAGGGCGTTAATGCAGGCCGACATCAGCTGTTCCGGACGGCTGACGCGGTCCCAGTATTTGCTGACGGCCCGGAAGGCGTCGTTGGTGCTGATGCTAAGATCGTAGCTCTGCTCAATCTGCTGCAAAACCGGATCGGGCTGGCGGGTAGCGAACACGTCGCCGGGCAACAGCAGCAGCGGAATACGGTTCGCGGTGGCGGTGGCAGCCGCGGTAATCATGTTGGCGGCACCGGGTCCGACTGACGAGCTGCAGGCGATGATCTGACGACGCAGTGACTGTTTAGCAAAGCCGGTGGCGGCATGCGCCATGCCCTGCTCATTGCGGCCCTGATACACCACCAGATCGCCGCTATCCTGCTCCAGCGCCTGTCCCATTCCCAGCACGTTGCCATGACCGAAAATGGCGAAGATGCCTTTTACAAACTTAGTCTCAACGCCATCAACATCAATGTATTGATTATCAAGAAATTTAACCAGCGCCTGTGCAGTGGTCAGTCTGATTGTGCCCATATGCTCTTCCTTTACATGCTGGTGGTACCTGACTCCGGTACAACGCGCCAGGCGAAGTCATACTGCGGAAAAGGCGACCGGTATAATTGAAACGTGAGGCGATTATAAACAAATATATTTTTCATAAAATACAATTACAGAAGAAACATTTCATTTTGCGAGTGAGATCAAATTTAGTGACGCTGCCGGGACTGACAGGCGATCCGGACCGGGAAAACTGGAACGTTTTATGGACATCATCGAATGATGAAAAAATTCATTTCACTTCAGCAGCTTCCTCTATTAATGGGGATATTCCTGCGATCTCTCTCACAACCCTGATATGCCGGGCGCCGTCAACCTGGCTCTGCCGATCGCTGAGTGGAATCAGGAGTTTTACCTGGTTCACAAAATCGCGATGGATATTTCATTTCATGTTGAACTTGGAATTTTTATTCCTCATACTGCCCTCATAGCCAATCAGGCACCTATAGACCCGGAAGCAAAGCGCGCGACGTCGGGCTTTTCGCCCGCAGTGTCTGCTAATCACAGAAGGAAACCACAGGTATGAGTACACAACAGAAGCGGCTTGATGTGATTTGTATCGGGCGCATCGCCGTCGATTTTTATGGTCAGCAGATCGGGGCGCGGCTGGAGGATGTCACCTCATTCGCCAAATATCTCGGGGGTTCCTCAGGCAACGTCGCCTATGGCACTGCGATTCAGGGCCTGAAATCGGCGATGCTGGCGCGGGTGGGAGATGAGCACAATGGTCGCTTTCTGCGCGAAGAGTTGCAGCGCGTCGGCTGTAATACCGATGCCTTAATCACCGACGAAAAACGCCTGACCGGCATGGTGATCCTCGGTATTAAAGATGAAGAGACTTTTCCGCTGATTTTCTACCGTGATAACTGCGCCGATATGGGCCTGGTACCGGACGACGTGCAGGAAGATTTTATCGCCTCTTCGCGCGCGGTCGCGGTGACCGGCACCCACTTATCCCACCCGCAGACCCGCGAAGCGGTGCTGAAAGCGCTGGATATTGCCCGCCGCAACGGCCTGCGTACCGCACTGGATATCGATTATCGTCCGGTGCTGTGGGGACTGACCTCGCTCGGCGACGGTGAAACCCGTTTCATTGAATCGTCGCAGGTGACGCAGCAGCTACAGGAAGTGGTGCATTATTTCGATTTAATCGTCGGTACCGAAGAAGAGTTTCATATTGCCGGTGGCAGCACCGATACGCTGACCGCCCTGAAGAACGTGCGTCAGGCCAGTCAGGCGACGCTGGTCTGCAAACGCGGTCCGCTGGGCTGCGTAGTGTTTGAAGGTGAGATCCCGGATAGCTGGGAACAGACCCGGCTGCACAGCGGGGTGCGGGTCGAAGTGCTAAACGTGCTGGGCGCAGGCGATGCGTTTATGTCCGGCCTGCTGCGTGGCTGGCTGAACGATGAAGGCTGGGAACAGGCGTGCCGTTACGCCAACGCCTGCGGAGCGCTGGTGGTGTCACGCCACGGCTGCGCGCCCGCCATGCCCACCAAAGCGGAGCTGGATGATTTCCTGAGTCGCGATAACGAGGTGAAACGGCCCGATCTCGACAGTCGCCTCAACCATCTGCACCGCGTGACCACCCGCAAACAGCAGTGGCCGGAACTGAACGTGTTCGCCTTTGACCATCGTAAACAGCTGGTGGATATGGCGCGCGAAGCGGGCGTCGATGAGAGCAAAATTCCACAGCTTAAACTGCTGCTGCTGAAAGCGGCCGAGGAAGCGGCGCAAACCGCCGGACTGGAGAACAAAAGCGGTATTCTGGCGGATACCACTTACGGCCAGAAAGCGCTGAATGCCATCACCGGTAAACAGTGGTGGATTGGTCGCCCGATTGAACTGCCGGGTTCGCGCCCGCTGCGGCTGGAACATGGCAACATCGGCTCACAGCTAATCGACTGGCCAGCCGAACACGTCGTGAAATGCCTGGTGTTTTATCATCCGCACGACAGTGCCGAACTGCGTAAAGAGCAGGATGAGCAGGTACTGGATGTCTGGAACGGCTGTAACAAAAGTGGCCATGAACTGCTGCTGGAAGTGATTTTGCCGGAGAGCAACCCGGATCGTAATGAAGGTTACTATTTTGATATTCTCAGTCACTTCTACAGCCTCGGCATTCAGCCGGACTGGTGGAAACTGCCGCCGCTGTCGGCCGAAAGCTGGCAGGCGATCAGCGGATTGATCGAACAGCAGGACCCGCACTGCCGCGGCATTCTGTTACTCGGTCTGGACGCGCCGGAAGAGAAGCTCAAAGCTGGCTTCGCCGCTGCGGCGAAAGCGCCATGGGTAAAAGGCTTTGCTGTCGGCCGGACGATTTTTGGTCAGCCATCGCGCCAGTGGTTACAGGGCGAACTGGACGATCAGTCGCTGATCGACACCGTGAAAGGCAACTACCTGCGGCTGATTGAGTACTGGCGCGCCGCCCGCGCCTGATGCAGCCCGCCAGACGCCATCCTGCTCAGAGGGTGGCGTTTTTTTATGTCTTACACCGTCATCCTTCTGCTGTCGCCCGCCCTGCTATCCTCACTCTCCCCATCCTGACAGCCGCAAATCAGCGCCGTTTTATCCTTGTGCGCCACGAACCGCCTCTCCGGCTGGCCGCGCCGGGACATTCTGTGAAGCAATTCATAAAGCCATGAAATAAACCGCTCTGTTGACGCAAACAAATGAAATTTTCCATCCATCTGGTACTATAGCGCTCATTATCCAGCCATTATTCTTATTACACGGGCAGAAGTAATGACCAATAATCCCACCCAACTTTCTTTATTGCAGGACGATATTCGTCGCCGCTACGAAACGCTGAGCAAACGTCTTAAACAGGTTGCGCGTTACATTCTTGATAACAGCAATAGCATTGCCTTTGATACCGTGGCCTCTATTGCCCAGCAGGCTGATGTCCCGCCATCAACCCTGATTCGCTTTGCCAACGCTTTTGGCTTTAGCGGCTTCAATGAAATGAAACAGGTTTTTCGTCAGCACCTGATGGAAGAGACGGTTAACTACACTGAACGCGCCCGTCTGTTTCGTCAGACCTCAACCGATGACAGCGCCAGTGCGCCTGAAAGCCCGGCTGAGATCCTCAATGTGTTTACCATGGTTAACAGCCAGGCGTTACAGCAGCTGGCGATGCAGGTTAATCCGGAGCAGCTGAACAAAGCGGTGAAGCTGCTGAACGAGGCCGAGAATATCTATGTGATTGGCCTGCGCCGTTCTTTCAGCGTCGCCTCTTATCTGGTGTATGCGCTGCGCCATCTGGAACGCCGGGCCTTCCTGATCGACGGCCTCGGCGGCATGTTTACCGAACAGCTCAGCCTGGTGAATCCTAAAGATGTGGTGATTGCCATCAGCTACTCGCCGTATGCGCGTGAAGCGGTCGAAGTGGTTGAAATGGGTGCCAAGCGCGGTGCGCATCAGATTGCCATCACCGACAGCCAGGTCAGCCCGCTGGCCGCCTTCAGCGACGTCTGTTTTGTGGTGCGTGAAGCGCAGGTGGATGGCTTCCGGTCGCAGGTTGCATCACTTTGTCTGGCGCAGACGCTGGCGGTGTCACTGGCACTGAACAATGCGGAAACGCCCTGATTCAGGCGATTAAAAAAGGCAGCCTGTTGGCTGCCTTTTTTATTGGTCGGCGGTGAGCTTAATCACGGCCGGCGGTGGAACGGTTACGGCTGACGGTGAGACAGTTATGACTGACGCGGATAGTCGTCGCTATTGACCCAGGCGTGATCTTTCTCCCAGGTAAACTTCCACAGCCGCACCGGTCCGGCCATCACGTTCAGGTAGTAGTTGTTGTAACCCGCCAGCGTCGCCACCGGATGATAGCCACGCGGCACCATCACCACATCGCGATTGTAGGGCGCCATGCACGCGTCAAGCGAGCGATCGTCGGTGTAAACCCGCTGCATGGCAAAGCCCGGTTCCGGATCGAAACGGTGATAATAGGTCTCTTCCAGATAAGTTTCGTCTTCGCTCTCTTCCTGGTCGTGCTTGTGGCTGGGATAAGAGCTGGTATCGCCTTCATTGGTATAGACTTCCACCACCAGCAGACTGTCAGCCGGTTTATTATCCGGCAGAATATTGTGTACCAGCCGCTGGTTACGTCCTTTGCCACGATGCTCCACCCCGACATCTTCCGGCGCAATCAGCCGCGCAGGCAGATTGCCGTGGCCCGGCGCGCTACAGACTGCCAGTTCCAGATCGCTGTCGGCCTGCACGTCGACTTCATCGTCATGCGGGACATAGACTGACCACGGCGGCACGCGCTCAAACGGTGACATGCGCTTACCGATGCCAGGGAATTCTGCGTGGCGGGTTTTAACCGAGGCCAGCCCGGCGACTATCACCAGGCACAGCTCGTTATCACCGCTGCTGAGGCGCAGGGTTTCTCCCTTCTTCAACAGATAAACGTCGAAACCGACATAACGCCAGCCGGCGCGCTCCGGCGTGACGTGCTGAATGCGACCCTGACTGTCTGGTGCTTGTGCTTTCGAAAGTAAAGACATCCCATTCCTCCTCTCTGCATGATAGATGCGCTTGCCGTCGCAGTGGCCCGGATTTAACCAGCCGCCTGAAACCGCTAACCGGCAGGCCATCGTAATGCGGCCTGCCGGTCGGGCACCTCAAACAGAGTTCATTGAATTAACTTAGCGTAGGCATACTGAATTCTGAAACGGTCTGCTGACCCGCTGGCCAGCGCACCGTGGCGGTTTTCATCCGGGTGTAGAAACGCACACCGTCCGGACCGTGGACGTTGAGCGCGCCGAACACCGAACGCTTCCAGCCACCAAAGCTGTGGAAAGCCATCGGCACCGGAACCGGCACGTTCACCCCGACCATGCCGGCTTCAACGTTCTGGACAAATTCACGCGCGGTGTTGCCGTTGCTGGTGAAAATGGCGCTGCCGTTGCCGAACTCATGGCTGTTGACCAGTTGCAGCGCGCTGTCGTAGTCCGGCGCACGCATGATGCTCAGCACCGGGCCAAAAATCTCTTCACGCCAGATCACCATGTCAGAGGTGACGTTATCAAACAGCGTGCCGCCGACGTAGTAACCTTCGGCGTGTCCGGCCACCTGAATAGTGCGGCCATCCACCACCAGCTTCGCACCTTCCTGCTCACCTTTATCAATGTAGCCGAGCACTTTCTTCTGATGCGCCGCCGAAACCACCGGCCCCATCTCATTCTCTTCTGCGCCTTTATTGATGCCAGGCCCGACACGCAGCGCTTTTACCAGCGGCGTCAGGCGGGCAATCAGTTTGTCAGCCGTATCATCACCAACCGCGACCACCACCGGCAGCGCCATGCAGCGCTCACCCGCTGATCCAAACGCCCCGCCCATAATGGCGTTCACGGTGGCATCCAGATCGGCATCCGGCATCACGATGGCGTGGTTTTTGGCGGCGCCAAACGCCTGTACCCGCTTACCGTGGGCGCTGGCCGTTTTGTAGATGTGTTCTGCTACGCCGGATGACCCGACAAAGCTCACCGCTGCGATGCGCGGATCTTTGTACAACTGTTCAGCATCTTCATTTGAGCTGTGTACCACGTTGAATACGCCATCTGGCAGACCCGCTTCGGTAAGCAGTTCCGCCATGCGGACCGCGGCAGACGGATCAAGCGCAGGCGGCTTCAGAACAAAGGTATTGCCGCAGGCCAGAGCGATCGGGAACATCCACAGCGGCACCATCGCCGGGAAGTTAAACGGCGTAATCCCCGCCACAACCCCGACCGGCTGCATCAGCGAGAAGCTGTCAACGCCACTGCCGACATTCGGTGAGTATTCCCCTTTCAGCAGATGCGGGATCCCGCAGGCAAACTCAATCACTTCAATGCCGCGGGTCAGTTCGCCCAGCGCGTCAGACCAGACTTTGCCATGTTCGGAGACAATCAGCGCCGCCAGTTCATCGCGATGTTGTTCCATCAGCGCTTTGAAGTTGAACAGCACACGGGCACGGCGCAGCGGTGAGGTTTTCGACCAGGCCGGGAAGGCGTTGTGCGCAACCTCAATCGCGTGAGCCACTTCGTCAGCAGTACTCTGCGTCAGTTCACGTACCACTTTTCCGGTTGCCGGATCGTAAACCGGGATGGTTTCGTTGCTGGCGCTGAAGGTGGTTTTACCGCCAATAAAGTTTCCTGTGATAGTCATGATGTTGCCTCTTTAAATGGTTAAGTTTCCTGCAGACTCACTGTGCGGCCTGTCCCGCGGCCTGTCCCGCAGCCTGATCAGGCAAACCTGAAAGCGTGCTATGAAACTATTACAGTGGAACAAATTTTTCAAATGGATATTTTTAGAAAATTTCCTTTTAGCGGCACAGATCGCATTTTTATCGTCAACCGAGCGAGGCAGCCTGATATCGGGCCAAAGCCAGCCTGTCAGGCGCTTTACGGCCGCTGACAAATCCGTTAGCCGGGTGAAAAAGTCACGGTTTTTGCTGGCGCGATCGGGTTTTACCGGTCCGCAGTGAAACGGAATATGGAATTAATGCGAGACGGATCTAATAATTACCATTTCATAATTCATAAATAATGAAATAAATGTTCTCTTTAGCCCCATCTTCCTCTTCCCTGTCACCGGAGTCGCAGCATGGCCATCGATCCCACCCGCTTCTGTATTAATCGTAAAATCGCGCCCCGGCTCTCACTGGAGGCTTTTTTCCAGCTGGTCCAGCGCCTGGGGCTGAGTAAGGTGGAGCTGCGTAATGATATGCCGGGCGGCAGGGTGACTGACGGCCTCACTGCTGAACAGCTGCGCGCGCTGACCGACAAATACCACATTGATATTGTCACCATTAACGCCCTCTATCCCTTTAACCGCATTGATGACGATCTGCTGACCCGGACGGAGGCGTTGTTACAGGAGGCGCAACGGATTGGCGCCCGTGCGCTGGTGATGTGTCCGCTCAACGAGGGAATCAGCGTATCGCCGCAGCAAACCGTGGCGGCGCTGCAGCAGCTGGCTCCGCGCTTTGCCCATTATGGGATTCAGGGCCTGGTCGAGCCGCTGGGATTTCCGGTCAGCTCACTGCGTTCGGCCGTGCAGGCGCAACAGCTGATTGCTGAGGCAGCGGTGCCGTTTAAGCTGGTGCTGGATACCTTCCATCATCATCTCTATGAGCAGGCTGAACAGGAGTTTCCGCTGGGCATTGAGGTTGAGCAAATCGGGCTGGTGCATCTCTCTGGCGTGGAAGATCTGCGCCCGACGGCGGAACTGACTGATGAGGAACGGGTGATGTTAAGCGATGGCGATGTGCTGAACAGCGTGGTGCAGGTCAAGCGGCTGGAGATGCTGGGTTACAAGGGAATTTACGCGTTTGAACCCTTCTCCAGCCAGCTGGATAGCTGGACACCGGCTGAGATTGAACGCCAGATTCGTCACAGTATCGAACTGCTGCAGGCCTGAGCCTGCACAAATCATCGTCCGAACATCTTCTTATCTGTGTCTGAAAAGACGTTTGGCCCCGGTTGGGGCCCTTTTTTTATCCCTGATGTGGCTCTGTAGCCGGTTGCCTCAACTGCAGACGCAGAGTGCAGACGCACGCCAGACAGACCAGCAGTGCCGTCAGCAGGTAGACCTGAGAAACCCCGGCATAGCTCATGATCAGCCCGGCGATCGGCCCGGTAATGCCGAGCGACAGATCCATAAAGGCGGTGTACGTTGCCAGCGCGCTGCCCTGATTTTGCTGCGGCACCACTTTTACTGCCACCACCCCCAGCGCCGGGAACACCAGCGAGAAACCGGCTCCGGTAAGAAACGCCCCCGCTTTGGCCATCCACGGATCGCCAGCGGCGGCTACCAGAAACAGCCCGATTGCTTCAACCGCCAGACAGATGCTGGCAACCCGCAAACCACCGTGCCGGTTGATGGCGTTCGGAAACAACAGCCGCGCCCCGACGAAAGCCCCGCTGAACAGCGACAGCGCAAAGGCGGCGCCTCCCCAGCCTTTATCCTGATAAAACAGGGTAATAAAAGTAGCAATGACGCCGAAACCGGCAGAGCCCATCGCCAGAATCGCGCCGAAGCCAGCAATTTTTCCCAGCACCGCGCGGAACGGCAGCGGTCTGGCTTTACTGCCTTTGACGGCCGGACGCGGCAAGGCCCCGGCAATCCCTACCAGGCAGATGGCGATGATGATCCCCGACAGCCACAGCAGCCCGCCGAGCCGGTAAATCAGTACCCCGAGCGGCGCGCCAATCGCCATCGCGCCGTAGGTGACGATGCCGTTCCATGAGATCACCCGGCCAATGTGCAACGAACCAACCCGCGCCACGCCCCACAATGAGGTGCCGGTGCCGGTGAAACTCTGCCCCACCCCGAGGATCAACCGGCCGATGCACAGTAGCGTCAGGCTCAGCAACGGACTGTCGAGCGTCAGCGCCGCCAGCAGGATACAGACGCCGCTGATCAGGCAACCCACCAGCCCGATCACCACCACTTTCTTAGGCCCCCAGAGATCGGCATAGCGTCCGGCATGCGGCCGGCTCAGCAGCGTCGCCACATACTGCAGGCTGATCACTAACCCGGCCCAGAAGGCGCTAAAGCCCAGCGTGTCGTGCACCCAGCCCGGCAGAATCGCCAGTGGCAGACCAATAGTGAGATAACTGGCGAAGTTGTAGATCACGATAGAGAGGATCAGCAGAGATATTTTTACGCTACCGGATGCGGTAGTCGGCTCCGCTGCAGGTTGGTCAGGCATCAGTCCTCGCGCGCGTAGTTGGCTGAAAGGTAACGGTTAGCTGTTAACTATACCTGCTTTCACCGGCAACGCATCACGGCGGCCATCCGGTGGCGTTATTTTTGCCATCCGCGCAAATGCTGCAAACGGCGGAGTCAGACCCGACAGGGGATTCACTGGCTGACGCGCCAGAGGTCCCGGTGGTCTCAAATCCGGCGGCTGTTTTTACCGTTTCTCTGATAAATCAGCTTGTTAATTTTACTTCAGCTACACTTTGCTCAGCCAATTTGTATGATGGGAGAGGGAATGAGCGAGCTGCAACGGGAAAAAATCGGACAAAATATTTTGATCAAACTGGCGATGCTGGTGATTATCCTCGCCGGCGTGCGGGCCGCGTCCGATATTCTGGTGCCACTGTTGCTGGCGGCCTTTTTTGCCATTGTGCTCAACCCGCTGGTCACCATGCTGATGCGGCGCGGTTTTCGCCGTGGGCTGGCGATTACGCTGGTTATCACGGTGATCTTCTTCGTCATCCTGCTGCTTGGCGCGGTGCTGGCCAGTTCAATGAGTGAGTTCTCCGATCTCTACCCGCAGCTGCGCGCCACCATGGAGCAGAAAATGACGATATTGCAGCATCTGGCGGCTGGCTTTCACCTCAACATCTCGACCGATGTGTTAATTCAGCGCTTCGACCCGAACACCATGATGAACCTGGCAACGGTGGCGCTGAGCGGCTTTTCGGGTGCCATGACCAATACGGTGCTGCTGATCCTGACCGTGGTTTTTATGCTGTTTGAAGTGCATCACCTGCCCTACAAAATGCGTAATGCGCTGGTTAATCCCAAGATCCGTATCGCCGGACTGCATAAAGCGCTGAAAGGGGTGACGCACTATCTGGCGCTGAAGACGCTGGTCAGTGTGATAACCGGCCTGTCGGTGTGGCTCAGCCTCTATCTGCTGGATGTGAAATTCGCCCTGCTGTGGGGTGTGGTGGCGTTTATCCTCAACTTCATTCCCAATATCGGCCCGATCATTGCCGGCATTCCGCCGTTTTTGCAGGCGTTATTACTCAACAGCCTGTTTGATGCGGCGATGGTGGCGGCGCTGTTTACCGCTATCCATATGGTGTTTGGCAATATGCTGGAGCCGCGCCTGATGGGCCGGGGACTGGGTTTATCCACTCTGGTGGTGTTTCTGTCGTTGGTGTTCTGGGGCTGGCTGCTCGGTCCGGTCGGGATGCTATTATCGGTGCCGCTCACCAGCATTACCAAAATCCTGATGGAGACCACGCCGGGCGGTAGCCGGCTGGCGATTATGCTGGGCACCGGGCGACCAAAACGGGCGCGAGGCTTAACCAAGTAGTCGTTGCTGGACGTGACGCAGATGATTCTCCATCGCCTGACGGGCCGCCACTTCGTCACCGGCCACGATCGCGTTGGCGATCTGCTGATGATCGGCGTTCATCTCAAGGGCAAAACTGTTATCGGCGAAATGGCGCTCCAGCCGCTGCACGTGCGGACTGTGGCGCTTGTTCCATAGCTGCTCCAGCATCTCGCGCAGCAGGTCGTTGCCGCTCATCTCACTGATCAACAGATGAAAGCGCTTATCCTGCTCCAGAAAGGCAGCATCATTTTGCGCGTGCTGTTGCAGCTGCGCCGTCAGCGCCAGCAGGGCAGCGCGCTGTGCCGGGGTGCCGTTGCGCGCGGCAAATCCCGCCAGCATCCCTTCAAACGCTTCTCTGGCCTGTAACAGATCCTGCAGGCTGCAGGCTTCGCTCTCCTGCGGGGTTGCCGTCTCGGGCAACGGCTGAGAGACAAAGACGCCGGTGCCGGTACGGATATCGACCCAGCCGGTCATCTCCAGCGCAATTAACGCCTCACGTACTGAAGAGCGGCTGACCCCCAGCTGCTTCGCCAGCTCACGTTCCGGCGGCAGCATCCCACCGGCGACAAACTCGCCGCGATCAATACCCGCCATAATGGCGTTGGCAATCTGACGATAAAGACGTTCGGTTTTTACCACTGGCAGCGCCATCATCCACTCCTGTTATCTGGCTTCACCGATCGCGCAGTTTGTCATGCTGCGATCCGGATCACGGCCTCATTTTGCTGACTATCATACTCTTGGTCCAGCGGCCTGACCACTGGGCCACATCACAGTTGAGGAGTAAACATGGAACATACATGGCGATGGTACGGTCCGAACGATCCGGTCTCGCTGGATGATGCCCGTCAGGCTGGCGCAACCGGCATCGTAACCGCGCTGCACCATATTCCTAACGGCGAAATCTGGCCGGTCGAAGAGATTAAAGCCCGCCAGGCGTTGCTGGCAGAGAAAGGACTGGTCTGGTCGGTGGTCGAGAGCATTCCGGTGCATGAATCGATCAAGACCCAGCGCGGCGACTACCTGCGCTATATTGCTCACTATCAGCAGTCGATACGTAATCTGGCCGCCTGTGGCATTGATACCGTCTGCTACAACTTCATGCCGGTGCTGGACTGGACCCGCACCGACCTCACCTGGACTCTGCCGGATGGGGCGAAAGCGCTGCGCTTTGACGCCGACGCTTTTGCCGCCTTTGAGCTGCATCTGCTGCAACGCCCGGGTGCCGAACAGGATTACAGCGCCGCCGAACAGCAGGCCGCCGCCCGACTGTTCGCCACCATGAGCGAAGAAGAGAAAAACACCCTGGTGCGCAATATTATTGCCGGTTTGCCCGGTGCCGAAGAGGGCTATACCCTTGAGCAGTTCCAGGCACAGCTGACGCAATATGACGGCATCGATAAAGCCCGGTTGCGCGAGCATATGGCCACCTTCCTGCGCGCCATTGTGCCGGTGGCGGAAGAGGTGGGCATCAAACTGGCGGTGCATCCGGACGATCCGCCGCGCCCGATTCTCGGCCTGCCGCGCATTATCTCGACTCAGGAAGATATGCAGTGGCTGAAACAGACGGTAGACAGTCTGCACAACGGCTTCTGTTTCTGTACCGGCTCATATGGCGTTCGCGCCGATAACCCGCTGGTTGAGATGGCGGAAGCCTTTGCCGACCGCATCAATTTTGTGCACCTGCGCGCCACCAAACGTGAGGACAATCCCAACAGCTTCCACGAAGCTGCCCACCTTGCAGGTGACGTTGATATGGTTGGGGTGATCAAAGTGATTCTGGCTGAAGAGCAGCGTCGCCGTCAGGCTGGCAACGGCCGGGCTATCCCGATGCGGCCCGATCACGGACACCAGATGCTGGACGATCTGCACAAACGCACCAACCCCGGCTACTCTGCCATTGGACGTCTGAAAGGACTGGCGGAATTACGTGGTGTCGAAGTGGCCCTGAAACAGATCTATTTTAACCACTGAGTTAACCCGACTGGCCCTGGGTCCGGCCTGAAGCTGGCCGGGGCCGGTTTCGCCGTTGAGCGCTCCGTTCTGCCGCCCTCTTGTCCGGTGCACGCCATGCCACAGCAACCGGCGTTGCCGCCCGCGACCTGCCCTTTCTTTCTGAATTCGTTTAAAATCATGTCTGAATGCCAGCAAAAGCAAAACATTGTCAACTAATGCATTCTCTGGACGATAATTGACCTTAATCAGTTCTGTTGATGGCCAAAACGCTAACCTGCATCGCCCGGAGACATGCTATGCTGCGCCGATTGATTAGCACCTCCTCATAACGCCTATAACACTCAGAGGATTTTGCGGTGCCGATATTGCAACGAAAACGCGATTACGCCAGGCTGATTATCATCGTATCCGGCGTGTTGCCTTTAATACTTGGCATTTTTTTCACCGCCCTCGATGCGCGCCATACGGTCCACCAACAGCAGGTGAGCGCCGCCAATACGCTTTTATCTCAGGCTGAGAAAATGAGCGACAGCGCCTGGGATATGATCAGCTCACTACGCCAGTTTCAGAACCAACCCTGCAGCCAGATTGAAAACACCCTGCAGCGACTCGGTACCCTCAACGCCTATTTCCGTGCCATTGGTAAACTGGAAAAGGATCAGATCGCCTGCTCTTCCGCCTATGGACTAAATTCTGGCTCGCTATCACAAATGATGATGCGTGATGTGCCGGTGACCGGCAAAGCCTGGTGGAGTCTGTCGATCGCCGGGACGTACGCGGTGCCGGATCGTCCGGCGGTGGTGTTCGTGCGTGAACTGCCGGGCGGAGAAGGTTTCTGGGCGGTAATTGATGGCCAGTATCTGATCGATTTTATGCGGGCGATTGGCAGCGCACGCGGCTATCACCTGAGCATGCAGTTTAGCGGCGGCGCGCCGATCGCTTATGGCGCAGCGCAAACCACCGCGCAGGGCTGGTTTGAACCGCTGGTTTACCAGGCCACTTCCCGGCGTTATCCGCTGAGCGTTACGGTGGTCGCGCCGCCGAGCGAACTGATAACGGCCTGGCGACAGGTGCTGTTTATCTTCCTGCCGATGGCGGCCATTTTTTCCATTCTGCTGATGATCCTGACCTCGAACTGGCTCCGACACCGTATCTCCTGGCGTGATGAGATCCGTCGCGCTATCGCTGGCGGCCAGTTCAGGGCGCACTATCAGCCGGTTTATGACGATCGATTGCAACGCTGCAGTGGCGTGGAGGCGCTGTTGCGCTGGACCATGCCCGATGGCATTGGCGTGCGGCCGGACATTTTTATCGGTGCTGCCGAAGCCGAAGGGATGATTGTGCCGCTGACCCGTCATCTGCTCGATCTGATTGCGGAGGATGTGCAAGGCTGGCAGGTGCCTGCGCACTTCCATCTGGCGATTAATGTGGCCGCCGATCATCTGCAGCATCCTGAATTTGTCAGCGATATGCTGCATTTTGCCGAGCGGGTGAAAGAGAAGCAGTTCGTGATCACTCTTGAGCTGACGGAGCGCAGCCTGATTAAAGATGGCGAAGGTGTGGCGCGTAAGCTGGAACAGCTGCGGCAGATCGGCATGAAGGTGGCGATTGATGACTTCGGTACGGGAAACTGCTCACTGAGCTATCTGCAGACCTTCGCACTGGACTACCTGAAAATTGATCGCGGGTTTATTAACGCCATTGAATCGCTGGACGGTGAAACACCGGTGCTGGACGCCATTATTAACCTCAGCCATAAACTGCAGCTGGAGGTGCTGGGCGAAGGGGTTGAGACCGCCCTGCAGTTCCGCTATCTGCAACAGCGTGGCGTGGTGTTTATTCAGGGTTACTACTATGCCCGCCCGATGGATAACGTTGCGCTGATCGCCTGGCTGGAGCAACACGGACAGCGCCCGTTACAGCATGACGATCCCCTCTGACATCCCACGGTTGCCAGCCAGTTATCAGCGCGAAATATCGGCGACCCTGGCTGCCGTTTCGCCAGCCTCAACCCGCCAGCCGGCTTCACCGCGCTGCGCGCTGCTACTGATCTTTTCGCCAGCGCTCGGCTCATCCGGTAAATGTATCTGAATGTTTCAGCAACGCTGACACCCGCCCCCTATCCGCAGTAAATCGCCTGAAAACTAACCGAAGCGGCAGAAATGGCGGCAACTCTGCTGAAAAAAGCGTCGTTCGTCACGCAGAGTGATTATTTTTTTCAGGGTGATAAACGGGGTAAACGATCGGCCAGAGGGGTTAGTTTTAGCTCAAACATGACAGATATCACACAAAAACGGTATACTCTGTCGCTTAATGCAATAATCCCGGCACTAATTATTGCGTTGGCTAGCCGATAAAATGCACCTGTTTACGGCTATGCTTTAATTTCCTCAACGCCGCGGTCTGAACGATTCCGCTCGGTTCGCGCCGTTGAGGACTTTCATGTTCCATTACAGGGTAATTCTATGAAATTGCGTAGGAAGCGTGTAAAACCAATTGGCATTGATGATGTGACTATCATCGATGATGCCCGTTTACGTAAAGCCATCACCGCGGCCTCTCTGGGTAACGCGATGGAGTGGTTTGACTTCGGTGTGTATGGCTTTGTGGCTTACGCGCTGGGTAAAGTGTTTTTCCCGGACGTCTCGCCGGGCGTTCAGATGATTGCGGCGCTCGCCACCTTCTCTGTTCCCTTCCTGATTCGCCCGCTGGGTGGACTGTTCTTCGGTATGCTGGGCGACAAATATGGTCGTCAGAAAATCCTCTCCATCACCATCATCATCATGTCGGTCAGTACCTTCTGTATCGGCCTGATACCCTCCTATGCCTCGATCGGCATCTGGGCACCGATTCTGCTGCTGTTAGCCAAAATGGCGCAGGGCTTCTCGGTCGGCGGTGAATATACCGGCGCCTCGATCTTCGTGGCTGAATATTCGCCTGACCGCAAACGCGGCTTTATGGGAAGCTGGCTCGACTTTGGTTCGATTGCCGGTTTCGTGCTCGGCGCGGGCCTGGTGGTGCTGATTTCCTCCATTATTGGTGAAGATAGCTTCCTTGAGTGGGGCTGGCGTCTGCCGTTCTTCGTGGCGCTGCCGCTGGGGATTATCGGTCTTTACCTGCGCCATGCGCTGGAAGAGACGCCGGCATTCCAGCAGCACGTGGACAAACTGGAACAGGGCGACCGCGAAGGCCTGCAGGATGGCCCGAAGGTCTCGTTTAAAGAGATTGCGACTAAACACTGGCGCAGCCTGCTCTCCTGTATCGGTCTGGTGATCGCCACTAACGTCACCTACTACATGTTGCTGACGTACATGCCGAGCTACCTGTCACATAACCTGCACTACAGCGAAGATCATGGGGTGATGATTATCATCGCCATCATGATCGGTATGCTGTTTGTCCAGCCGATGATCGGCATGATGAGTGACCGTTTCGGCCGTCGTCCGTTTGTCATCATCGGCAGTATCGCCCTGATGATCTTCGCGATTCCAGCCTTTATGATGATCAACAGTGGCGTGCTGGGACTGATTTTTGCCGGTCTGCTGCTGCTGGCGGTGATCCTCAACGCCTTTACCGGTGTGATGGCCTCGTCGCTGCCGGCGATGTTCCCGACCCACATCCGCTACAGTGCGCTGGCCAGTGCGTTTAACATCTCGGTGTTGATCGCCGGTCTGACCCCGACCCTGGCCGCCTGGCTGGTGGAAACCACCAGCAACCTCTATATGCCAGCCTACTATCTGATGGTGGTCGCGGTGATTGGCCTGATTACCGGTCTGTTCATGAAAGAGACCGCCAATAAACCGCTGAAAGGTGCAACACCAGCCGCCTCGGATATGGAAGAAGCGCGCGAAATCCTGCAGGAACATCACGATAACATCGAGCACAAAATCGAAGATATCGACGAAGAGATCGCCCGCCTCGAAGCGAAACGTAAAAACCTGGTGCAGCAGCACCCGGACATTAACGAGTAAGCGTCTTCCCTCTCCCGCCGCCCGGCGGGAGAGTTTTTCTCCCGCGCCGTTACCGCACACAAACCTTCATGCCTCCCCGGCAAAGGGAGTAAACTATTGTCACTTTTTTCACCTGCGTAAGAATGAATATGTCTGATTATTCCCTTATCCAGCGCCCAAGAAGATTGCGCGCCAGCGCGTCAATGCGCGAAATGTTCCAGGAATCTTCCCTCAGCCTGAACGATCTGGCTCTGCCCATTTTCGTTGAAGAGGGTGTCGACGATTACAAAGCGATTCAGGCGATGCCTGGCGTGATGCGTATCCCGGAAAAACGTCTCGCCTATGAGATTGAACGCATCGCGAAAGCCGGTATCCGCTCGGTGATGACCTTTGGTATTTCACACCATACCGATGCTACCGGCAGCGATGCCTGGAATGAAAACGGTCTGGTGGCGCGGATGTCCCGCATCTGCAAAGAGACGGTACCGGAAATGATCGTCATGTCCGATACCTGTTTCTGTGAATACACCAGCCACGGTCACTGCGGTGTGCTGTGCGATCACGGCGTTGATAACGACGCGACGCTGATCAACCTTGGCAAGCAGGCGGTAGTGGCGGCCGCGGCGGGCGCGGACTTTATCGCCCCTTCTGCGGCGATGGATGGCCAGGTACAGGCGATTCGTCAGGCGCTGGACGCGGCGGGCTTCACTCAAACCGCGATCATGTCTTACTCGACTAAGTTCGCCTCATCGTTTTACGGTCCATTCCGTGAAGCAGCGGGAACGGCACTGAAAGGTGACCGTAAGACCTACCAGATGAATCCGATGAATCGCCGTGAAGCGATCCGTGAATCACTGATTGATGCGGCGGAAGGTGCAGATTCACTGATGGTGAAACCGGCAGGTGCCTATCTGGATATCCTGCGTGATATTCGTGAGCGCACCGAGCTGCCGCTGGCGGCCTACCAGGTGAGCGGTGAGTACGCCATGATTAAATTTGCCGCGCAGGCCGGTGCCATTGATGAACGTAATGTGGTGCTGGAAAGCCTGGGTGCGATTAAACGTGCCGGTGCGGACCTGATTTTCAGTTATTTCGCGCTTGATCTCGCCGAACAAAAAGTGCTCTGATCCCCTCCTCAATAAGACAGTGAATTGAATCGCTTCGATCACTGTCTTTTTTCTTTGCCGTAAGGCACACACCAGAACCTGGCTTCACCAAAAAAATAAAGGGCTCTGCGATGAAAGCACCCGAGATCGCTGCCGATGAGGCACAACGTTTATCGCAGTTGCGTGCGTTGAACGTTATGAATACCCCTGCAGAAGAGCGTTTTGATCGTTTGACCCGTCTGGCACGCCGGCTGTTTGACGTTCCGATTGCGTTAGTCAGCCTGCTTGAAGCCGATCACCAGTGGTTTAAGTCGGCGCAGGGTTTTGAGCCCGCCGGATCGCCACGCAACATCTCCTTTTGCGGCCATGCCATCCTGCAGGATGAGATCATGATTGTGGAAGATGCCGCCACCGATGAGCGCTTTCATGACAATCCTCTGGTGACCGGCGAGCCGCACATTCGCTTCTACGCCGGCTGTCCGCTGCGGGCACCGGGTGGCGCGAAAATGGGCACACTGTGCATCATTGGCCGTGAGCCGCGCCAGTTCGACGAAGAAGATCGGGCCACGCTGCGCGACCTGGCGGCGATGGCCGAAGCGGAACTGGTGGCGTTTCAGGCGGCCACCTGCGATGAGCTGACGCAGATTACCAATCGGCGTGGCTTTATGACGCTGGGCGAGATGGTGCTGAAAGAGTGCCGGATGAAGAACCGGCCCGCCTGTCTGACCTTTCTCGATCTGGATAAGTTTAAGCAGATTAATGACTCGCTCGGCCATCGTGAGGGCGACCGGGCGCTGATGGATTTTGCTGACGCGATGAAAGTGGTGTTTAAACATTCCGATCTGTTTGCCCGCTTAGGCGGCGATGAGTTCGTGGTGCTGTTTAACGGCCTGCAACAGCAGCAGACGGAAGCGCTGCTGCAGCAGTTTGCCCACTACTTAGCCCAGCAGTCGATCAGCCTGAACCGCCGTTACCATCTGCACTTCTCGTATGGCGTGGTGGAGTTTGATGCGGCCCATCCGCAGTCGCTGGAGCAGTTACTGCATGACAGCGACGAGCAAATGTACCGCAGTAAAAAGCAGAAGCGAGCGGTGCTGTAACGTCAGGCGCCATTGCGCCTGACCGGTTACACCTGAGGGGTTACTGTCGCGCCAGGTCGTCGAGCAGGGTCTGATTAAACTTCGCTGGCTCTTCCATCTGCGGCGCATGTCCCATTCCCGGGAATTCGATTAACCGCGCGCCCGGAATCCGCTTCGCCACCTCTTTACCCAGCACCGCGTAATCACCGAGCCGCGCTTTGACCGCCGCAGGTGCGATATCGCTGCCAATTGCGGTGGTGTCGGCAGTGCCGATCATCAGGGTGGTCGGCACCGTCAAATCGCCGAATTCATAAAACACCGGTTGCGTGAAAATCATGTCGTAAATCAGCGCTGAATTCCACGCCACTTTCTGGTGTCCTGGCCCGCTGTTCAGCCCGGCCAGCATATCGACCCATTTGTCATACTCCGGTTTCCAGCGACCGACATAATAGGTCTGCTGCTCATACTTCTTAATCCCTTCGGCACTCAGCTTGAGTTCGCGCTGATACCACTGATCGACGGACCGCCACGGCGCACCCTTAGCCTTCCAGTCTTCCAGCCCGATCGGGTTGACCAACACCAGCTTCCGGGTCTGCTCCGGATACATCAACGCATAGCGTGTCGCCAGCATTCCGCCGGTGGAGTGGCCAATAATCACCGCTTTTTCTACCCCCAGCTGCGCCAGCAGCTGATGGGTGTTCTCCGCCAGCTGCTGAAAACTGTACTGGTAATGCGCCGGTTTGGTTGAACTGCAGAAACCAATCTGGTCGGGCGCCACCACGCGATAGCCTTGCTGACTGAGTGCGCGAATCGTCTCTTCCCAGGTCGCACCACAGAAGTTTTTCCCGTGCATCAGCACCACGGTTTGTCCGTTGGCTTTTTGCGTCGGTTTCACATCCATGTAGCCCATGCTCAGCGGTTGCTGCTGAGAGGAAAAATTGAAATGTTGCAGAGGGTAAGGATAGTGAAATCCTTCCAGCTGCTCGCCGTAAACGTTGGCGGCGAGCGCCGGTGCCGTGCTGAGTAAGGTCAGCGAGGTGAGCAAGGCGGCAAGCGGTTTCTTCAACGCGTATGTCGGGCTCATCCAGGGTTCTCCAGGTTAAAGGTGAGGTGTAAGCCTGGCATGAAGTGCTGAAAAGTGTATTGATGGGCTGTGCGATGTTGATCATCCCCCTGCCGCTGAGACGTCTTATCACCGGTTAAACCCGCTTAAGCGAAACCGTTTAATTAATATTACGCATCCCGCTTATTCACACTACTTATTTCACTCACTTCATCAACATATCAATTACAAGTAAGCCATTTATATTATCAAATAGTTATTAAAACTGCTTTATCGGAGATAACGATTCATTTCCTGATAAAACTTTACGTAAGAAATGCGCAGAAAAAGATAAGTTATTTTAAACTGCCCCGAAGATAAAAAGGGGGATGTTATGAATGAGCGTAAATATAATGAAAGTGTGATCGTCTCTGTCACCGAGTGGATTGATAACAATCTCGATCAGCGGTTAAGCGTTGATGATATTGCGGAGAAAGCCGGATATTCAAAATGGTATTTACAGAAATTATTTGCCCGCTATCACAATGAAACGCTGGCGCGTTATATTCGCAAGCGCAAGCTGGCTGCCTGTGTCAATGATTTAAAAAATAGCCGTACGCCAATTATTAGCCTGGCGCTGAAATACCATTTTGAAAGCCAGCAATCTTTCACCCGCTCATTTAAACAGGTGATGGGATGTACGCCGAGCGTCTGCCGTCGGCGTCAGCTGGATGAGGCGACGTGCCAGCAGTTATCTGAGGCCGCCAATCCCTGTGCGCTATGCCGCTACGCTCAGCCTGAAACCCGTGAAAAAATCAGCAGCGGAATAAGCCAGAATATCACCTTATCCGCTCATCACTATGGTACGTCTGACTCAGCCCGTAGCCTGTGATGATCAGATATCGTCCGGTTGATAATATTGCACACCGATCTGAATTCGCTCACGGCCCTGCGTGACGCGATGACGATTGGTGTCGCGCAGCGAATAAACGCAGCCGCAATATTCCTGCTGATAAAAACTTTCGCGCTTGCTGATTTCAATCATCCGCGCCGATCCGCCGCCCTTACGCCAGTTAAATTCCCAGTAAAGCAGGTCAGGATAATGGGCCGCCGCACGCACTCCGCAATCATTAATCTGCTGCATATTCTTCCAGCGTGAAATACCCAGCGAACTGGTGATCACCGGAAAACCATTTTCATGGGCATACAAGGCAGTACGTTCAAAGCGCATATCAAAGCACATGGTACAACGCTCGCCGCGCTCCGGTTCCCATTCCATGCCGCGCGCCCGTTTAAACCAGTCATCACGGTCATAATCAGCATCGACAAACGGCACGCCAAATTTTTCTGCAAAACGAATATTCTCCTCTTTGCGCAGCTCATATTCTTTGAGCGGATGAATATTTGGGTTGTAGAAATAAATGGTGTAGTCAATGCCGGATGCCAGCATCGCTTCCATCACTTCACCGGAACAGGGGGCACAGCAGGAGTGCAAAAGGACTTTTTTGTGGCCGCCAGGTAAGGGCAGCGGCTGGCGCTGATAAGGCTGAGACATAAGCACCTTCAATCATTGGCTGAAAAACCGCAGTGTAATAGCGCACGCCACCGGTTGCAAAATTTCCCGGGCAGGCGGAGCTTTTGCCTATTTGTGCGCTGTTATCAGTCGGCGCGCTGACCGCCAGGCCGCGCGCCGCCGGGCTGCTGGCGCCGTTCCCGCCGATGGCCAGGCTGCGGATGTTTAAACTGTGACCGGTAACACACTGCCCTCGACTATGTTTACATAACATTAACAATATTGACAAAGTCTCAGAGCAAGGAGAGAAGCATGGCTGCAGCAAAGAGATCGGGGGATCGTCAGAACCGCTTTACCTGGTTCGTCTGTTTTATGGCCGCGCTGTCCGGCCTGTTATTTGGCCTGGATATTGGCGTGATTGCCGGCGCGCTGCCGTTTCTCGCCAAAGATTTGCAGATCACTAACCATCAGCAGGAGTGGGTGGTCAGTTCAATGATGTTTGGTGCCGCGCTGGGTGCGCTGGGTGCTGGCTGGATGTCATCAAAGCTGGGACGCAAGAAAAGCATGCTGGCCGGTGCCACGCTGTTCGTGATCGGTTCGCTGTGGTCGGCGTTTTCACCGGATGTCGAATCGCTGGTCTGCGCCCGGGTAATGCTGGGCCTGGCGGTCGGCATCGCCTCTTATACCGCCCCGCTCTATCTGGCCGAAATTGCGCCTGAGCGTATTCGCGGATCAATGATTTCGATGTATCAGCTGATGCTGACCACCGGCATTGTGGTGGCGTACCTCTCCGATACCGCCTTCAGCTATAGCGGTAACTGGCGCTGGATGCTGGGGATTATCGCTATTCCGGCAGTGATCCTGTTTGTCGGCGTGCTGTTTCTGCCTAACAGCCCACGCTGGCTGGCCGCGCACGGTCGCTTTAACGAGGCGCAGCGGGTGCTGGATCGGCTGCGCAACACCAGCGAACAGGCCCGCCAGGAGCTGGAAGAGATCCGTGAAAGCCTGCAGGTGAAGCAACGCGGCTGGTCACTGTTTCGTTCTAACAGCCATTTCCGTCGCGCCGTGTGGCTTGGCATGCTGTTGCAGATTATGCAGCAGTTCACCGGCATGAACGTGGTGATGTATTACGCGCCGAAAATCTTCAATATCGCCGGTTTCTCCAGCACCAGCGAGCAGATGTGGGGCACCGTTATCGTCGGCCTGGTCAATATGCTGGCGACGCTGATTGCCATTTTCCTGGTTGACCGCTGGGGACGTAAACCGATGCTCACCACCAGTTTTCTGGTGATGGCGATCGGCATGGGCGTGCTCGGGACATTACTGCATCTGGGCGTGGAGACTGACTTCCGCAAATATTTCGCCATTGCCATGCTGCTGATGTTTATCGTCGGTTTCGCGATGGCTGCCGGTCCGGTGATCTGGCTGTTGTGCTCAGAGATCCAGCCGCTGAAAGGGCGTGATTTCGGCATCACCGCCTCTACCACCACCAACTGGGTCGGTAACATGATTGTCGGTGCCACTTTCCTGACCATGCTCGATCAGCTGGGCAATGCCAACACTTTCTGGTTCTACGGGGCGCTCAATCTGCTGTTTATCGTGCTGACCATGCTGCTGGTGCCAGAGACCAAGCACGTAACGCTGGAGCATATCGAACGCAACCTGATGAAGGGCAAAGCCCTGCGTGATATCGGGGCGTAACCGCCCCGCAGAGGGTTACCATTGCAGCGTTTTGCCGCTGTAATCAATGTAGTGATGACCGCCGCGGCCCTGCCAGGCGGTCAGCTGCCGGACAATACCCTCAGCGCTCTCCTCAACGGTTAACGGCGCAGCTTCACCGCCCATCTCGGTTTTTACCCAGCCCGGATGCAGCGTCACCAGCGTGCCGGCCTGGGCTTCAACCTCCTCAGCCAGCGACCGGCTCAGCATATTCAGCGCCGCTTTGCTGGCGGAATAGAGCGGCATGTCAGCGCGCGGGTTTTCGCTCAGGCTGGCCAGTTGTGATGAGGTGATCGCCAGCACTCCCTTCTGCTTGCTAAGTAGCGGCAGCAAAATTTCGGCACTGCGTACCGGTGCCACGGCATTGGTCAGAAACAGCTGAGCCAGCTCCTGCGCCTCACTCTGCGCCAGCGTCTGGTGCGCCGGACCAAAGATCCCGGCGTTAATCAGAATCGCATCAAACATCTGTCCGGCGAGCTGGCCTGCCAGCTGCTGCACTGCCGACGATTCGGTCATATCCAGCGCATGCCACGTGACGCCCGGCTGTTCTCCCTGCGCCGGGATGCCGCTGCGATGCGTGGCGGTCACCTGCCAGCCCTGGGCGGCAAACGCCTGCACCACCGCCAGTCCAATACCGCGTGATGCGCCGATCACTAATGCTTTACCTTGCTGAGCCATATTGATTCCTCATTGATGATGTCATCTATCAGCTTAACGGCAAATCCGCCCTGCCAGCAGCCGCAGGTGCTATTTCGTCCGGCAACCGCACAACCGGTAAAATGCGCCCGGCGAGCAGGTAAACCGGCCAGGCACTTTTCCCTGATGGTTTCCCATCAATATTTCGCTTTATCTTTTACTTTTAACCGGTTAGAAGATATCGATTGAGTGGCAGGCTGCGCGACGTTCGCCCGCTTTTTTCACGTGGAGTCTGAATGAAAAAGCTCACCTTAGACACGGTGGCAAAAATGGCCGGCGTCGGCATCGCGACGGTTGATCGGGTGCTGAATGAACGTGGCGGCGTGTCGCTGGAAACCACCCGCAAAGTGCTGAAAGCGGCACGCGAAGTCGGCCTGAAGCGCCTGCTGCCGGAGGAGTATCAGCATCCGTGGCAAATAGAAGTGTTCCTCAGCAACAACGGTTCTTCGTTTTTCCAGCAGCTGACTGCCCACTTCAGCGACGTCGCCAGCCAGCTCGGCTATCGCCGTCTTAAGCTGCACAAAACCCTGGTGACCGAAGCGCAGCCCGAAAAGCTGGCGCAGAGCATTATTGCCCGCAGCGCCAATCGCGACGGCATCATTGTTTTCGCCCACGATTCGCCACCGATCTATCGCGCACTGGCGCTGTGTCGCAGCCGTAACGTGCCGGTGATCACCATCGTGACCGATTTGCCCGCCGCCGATCGCCTGTGCCATGTCGGTATCGACCAGTATCAGGCGGGACGGACAGCCGGTTTGCTGATGAGTAAAACCAGCCATCAGCCCGGCGATATCGTGATGGTCAGCGGCCGTTTCGATTACCAGGCACACCGGCAGCGCATCGCCGGTTTCCGCGAAGTGATGAGCCAGCGCGCACCGCAACGTCACCTGCGTGAAGTGCTGCTTGGTCAGGACGACCGCGGCACCATCCGCAGCCTGCTGGCGCGTAATCTGACCCAGTCGCAGGCGATTGCGGGCGTCTACAATACCGGCATGGGCAATACTGACGTCAGCGAAACGCTGCGCGCCCATCAGCTGCTGGGCCGCTGTACTTACATTACCCACGAGCTTTATTCGGTGACCCGTCAGCTGCTGCTGAATGATGAAGTGGCGTTTACCCTCGATCAGCACGCCCGGCAGCACGCCCGGTTGTCGATTGACCTGCTGCTGCGGCATCTGGAAACCGGTTATCAGCCGGATGTCTATCAGCAGGGTAAAGTCGCGTTCCGGCTGTTTACGGCGGAGAATATGGTGTAACCCCTCACGCATTAAGGGGCCAGCACAAAGGTTACTGCGGCGGCTCCCGGCTCTCATCATCCGGACTCTGGCCGTCATCGCTGCCCTGGCTCTTCTCGACTTCCTGCGGATGACCCATCGACAGCGCAGTGGCACTGGCCGGGTCAAACAGCGACAGGCTTTCAATCTGATCGACCATAATCACTTTACGAAATGACATCGCGTCTTTGGGCGTAGAGTCCAGCGTGATGCCGTGCTCGGCGTACCACTTGCTGTAGTTATGCTCTACCGCCAGCTTCAGCGTTTTGCTGTCGCGATAGCCGCTGAGCATCGGGATCAGGACAATATTTTTGGTGCTCTCATACTCAAAGGTCGAGGCGTGCACCATCCCGATGTAGATGCGGCGCGACTTGAGCGTAATCCACGCCAGTTCACCCTCTTCCATGCACTGAAACAGCAGCTGCTCAACGCCATTCGAGCGCGACAGTTGCTGATAGAGATCTTTACGTCCGGAGACGTTAAGTCGTGCACTGCCCGCCCAGTTCGAGCGATACAGGCAAAACAAAATGGCAAACGCCAGCATGATCACAATCGGTGCCTGGATGCCGAGGAAGCTCCAGTTCATAAACTCCATCTGCCATTTGAGATGGACGCCCGGGATCATCTGTACCGCGTTGGCAATAGCAGAGATGGCGAGCAGCAGTAACCAGACAATGCCGGTGGCAAACACGCCCTGCAAAACAAAAATACAGCCGTACAAGGCAACCAGAAAATAGACATCCCAGCCCGACGAGCGGCGGATTTTAAAGCGGCTATTCAAATCGCGGCTGGTGTACCAGTAACCACTGACCATTAACACCATGAATATTGCGGTACCCACCTCAGACTCCCTTTAACGTATTCACATGGCGGGCAAAATCTTCGTGCACTTCTTCACTGAGGGTGTTGACCGAGATATTGCCGTTCTCGTCAATGATGATGCGTTCACCTTCAGCGATGGAGTCGTTGATGTCCTGGCGGGACATGATCTGCAGAAATTTCTCGGGACTGGCAAACAGCGATTTAACAAATTTGAACATGGCGATCCACTTATCGGGTTTAAAAGAGAAAGTATGTGACCGAAACGGCACTCTCGCCTGGTTAATTTCAGGTGAAATTTCTTAAAATCAATTAATTAGCGAAGCGGTTAGCGTTCATCTCTGGCCGCATTTTGCTGAAATAGCCAACATAACCAGTAGATTGGCGGTGTCGTCTGCCCTTTTTCAGCGTAGCAGTCTGTGACCGGGCGTCATCCCTTCCTCGCCGGTTAGCGCTAAGCTCAATCTTTGTCAGCTTACTGTCACTCCTGTATTGAGGAAGATTCAGATGAAACAACGCACGTTAGGTCGTACCGGTCAGCGCGTCTCCGAAATTGGCTTTGGCGCATGGGCGATTGGCGGGACCTGGGGAGAAGTCAGCCAGCAGGATGCCGAGGCCGCGCTGCACGCTGCCCTGGATGCCGGCATAACCTTTATTGATACTGCCGATGTGTATGGTGACGGTCGCTCTGAAAAGATTATCGCCGGGGTGCTGAATCAGCGCGGCGGTGAGCGCCCGTTTGTGGCAACCAAGCTGGGCCGGCGACTGTCGCCGCACGTGGCGGACGGTTATAACGCCAGCAACCTCAATGCGTTTGTCGACCGCTCGCGCGAGAATCTGCAAACCGGGACGCTGGATTTAGTGCAGCTTCACTGCCCGCCAACCGAGGTTTATTACAATCCGGAGGTGTTTGCAGTGATGGATGAGATGGTTGCCGCCGGGAAAATTCGCCATTACGGCGTGTCGGTAGAAAAAGTCGAAGAGGGGCTGAAGGCGCTGGAATTTCCCAACGTCTCATCTATTCAGCTGATCTACAACATCTTCCGCCAGCGTCCGGCGGAACTGCTGCTGCGTGAGGCAAAACGGCGTAATGTCGGGATTATCGCCCGCGTCCCGCTGGCATCAGGCTTGCTGACAGGGAAAATGGGCCCGGACAGCCAGTTTGCCGCCGACGATCACCGCGCCTTCAACCGCAATGGCGAAGCCTTTGATAAGGGTGAAACCTTTTCCGGCGTACCGTATGAGGTGGCGCTGGAGGCGGTAGAGGAGATTCGTCGTTACGTGCCGGGCGACATCAGCATGGCGATGCTGGCGCTGCGCTGGATCCTGATGAACGACGATGTCAGCGTGGTGATCCCCGGCGCGAAAAATCGCCAGCAGGCTGAAGACAATGCCCGCGCCAGCAGCGTTGACGCGCTGTCTGACGAGACCATGGCGGCGCTGAAGCAGATTTATCAGGCGAAGATCGCCCCTTACGTGCATCAGCGCTGGTAGTCGCGCGATTTACAACGCCTGGGCGCACGCCCAGGCGGAACTCCACGCCCACTGGAAGTTATATCCCCCCAGCCAGCCGGTCACATCCACCACTTCACCAATGAAATAGAGGCCCGGTACCGTCCGTGCTTCCATGGTTTTCGAAGAGAGCTGGGTGGTATCCACGCCGCCCAGCGTCACTTCAGCAGTGCGATAGCCTTCGGTTCCGTTTGGCTGAATACGCCAGGCGTGCAGCGTCTGCACCAGCTCCGCCTGCTGCTTGCTGTTGAGCTGCTTCAGGGTGATATCGGGCACCACCTTCAGCGTTTGCAGCACCTCCACCAGCCGTTTCGGCAGAATTTTTGCCAGGCTGTTCTTCAGGCTGAGGTTCGGATGCGCCTCACGCTGAACGGTCAGAAAGGCGTCGAGCGGCGTGGCAGGCGACAGATCGATAGTGACGAACTCACCCGGCAGCCAGTAGCTGGAGATCTGCAACACCGCCGGGCCAGAGAGTCCCCGATGGGTAAACAGCATCGCCTCTTTAAAGCGGGTGCCATCCTGCGCGTCGATGGTGGTCTCCAGGGCCACGCCGGACAAAGTCTGTAGCTGTTCCAGCAGCGGCTTATGCAGGGTAAACGGCACCAGCGCAGCGCGCGTCGGGAAGACGGTCAGACCAAACTGTTCAGCAATTTTATAGCCAAACGGCGATGCGCCCAGGCCGGGCATCGACAGACCGCCACTGGCGATGACCAGTTTTTCCGCCTGAACCGTGCTGCCGTTGAGTTGCAGGGTGTAGCCGCTGTCGTCACGCGTCACGCTCAGCACTTCACTGCGTAACCGCAGCGTCACCTGGCCCTTTTCGCACTCGGCCAGCAGCAGATCGACAATCTGCTGAGCGGAATCATCACAAAACAGCTGGCCAAGGGTTTTCTCATGCCAGGCTATCTGGTGACGATTGACCAGATCGATAAAATCCCACTGGGTATAACGCGCCAGCGCCGACTTACAGAAATGAGGGTTATGTGACAGATAGGCCGCCGGTTCAGTGTAGAGATTGGTGAAGTTGCAGCGCCCTCCGCCCGACATCAGGATCTTACGTCCCGGCTTTTTGCCGTTATCCAGCAGCAATACGCGACGCCCGCGCTGTCCGGCCTGGGCGGCACAGAACAGCCCTGCGGCCCCGGCACCAATGATGATAACGTCAAACTGTTCCACGGCGGTTTACTCACTTAATCGGAAAGGCGCAGATTGTAGTGATCTGCTCACTGAGACGCCAGCGTCAAAAATTTGCCGTAAATGTGTCATAATGTAACTGACTAATATCTGGGCCTTTTTCCCCCTTTAACCCGGCTACGTTACTGCTAAAGGTCAAATTAAGGCTATATTTTCCTTTCCCATACAGCACGTTGTCGCGGATAATGCGCCGCGTTCATGTCCTCCAAAAATGGCGTAACGTTTATGCTACATCTGTTTGCTGGTCTAGACCTCAGTACTGGCCTGTTATTGGTTCTTGCCCTGCTGTTTGTATTGTTTTACGAAGCAATCAACGGCTTCCACGACACGGCCAACGCAGTTGCGACGGTCATCTATACGCGTGCCATGCGTGCCCAGCTTGCTGTGGTTATGGCAGGCGTCTTTAACTTTTTTGGCGTGCTACTCGGTGGATTGAGTGTCGCCTATGCCATTGTTCATATGCTCCCCACCGATCTGTTATTAAATGTTGGATCGGCTCACGGTCTCGCCATGGTGTTTTCTATGCTGCTGGCGGCGATTATCTGGAATCTCGGCACCTGGTATCTGGGTCTGCCGGCATCCAGCTCCCATACCCTGATCGGCGCCATTATTGGTATCGGTCTGACCAACGCCCTGATGACCGGTACCTCGGTGGTTGATGCACTCAACATCCCGAAAGTGCTGAACATCTTCCTGTCTCTGATCCTGTCGCCGATTGTCGGCCTGGCGATCGCCGGTGGCCTGATCTTTATTCTGCGTCGTTACTGGAGCAGCACCAAAAAGCGTGCCCGCATCCATATGACGCCAGCCGACCGCGAAAAGATCGACGGCAAGAAAAAGCCGCCGTTCTGGACCCGCATCGCCCTGATTGTTTCAGCGATCGGCGTCAGCTATTCGCATGGCGCGAATGACGGCCAGAAAGGCATCGGTCTGATTATGCTGGTGTTGATCGGCGTGGCTCCGGCCGGCTTCGTGGTAAACATGAATGCCTCGGGCTACGACATCACCCGGACCCGCGATGCGGTCAATCATCTGGAGCAGTATTATCAGCAGCACAACGCTTCGCTGACGCATATCATCCAGATGGCGCCGCCTAAGCTGCCGACGCCGGAAGAAGTGCCATCAACCAGCCCGCAGGAGTTCCACTGTGACAGCGCCCGCGCGTTACAGGCGGTTCAGCGCGCACAGGTGCTGCTGAATAATCTGCAAAGTTACGATCAGCTGACGGTGGATCAGCGCGGCCAGATGCGTCGCCTGCTGCTGTGTATCTCAGATACGGCGGACAAAGCGGCCAAGCTGCCGGAAACCACCCCGGACGATCAGCGCTTCCTCAATAAGCTGAAAGGCGATCTGCTTGGCACCATCGAGTATGCGCCGGTCTGGATTATCGTTGCGGTTGCGTTAGCGCTCGGCACCGGCACCATGATTGGCTGGCGTCGTGTTGCCACCACCATTGGTGAGAAGATTGGTAAAAAAGGCATGACCTATGCACAGGGAATGTCAGCCCAGGTCACGGCAGCGCTCTCTATCGGCGTCGCCAGCTATACCGGAATGCCGGTTTCGACCACCCACATCCTCTCTTCGTCAGTCGCCGGTACCATGCTGGTTGACGGCGGCGGATTGCAGAGCCGGACCATCAAAAACATCGCCATGGCGTGGATCTTCACGCTGCCGGTATGTATTGTGCTGTCAGGTTCGCTCTACTGGATTGCCTTAAAACTGGTGTAATGCCAGCGAGATCAGAGGGCGACGCAAGTCGCCCTTTTTAATGCCAGATCGCCATCGCCACCAGGCTGATCACCACCAGTCCGCACAGCGCGCTGGTCAGCATAAACTGTCCCCTTACCCGCTCGCAGCGACGAATAAATTCGTCATCATGATGATCAAGATAGCGTTTCGCCCAGATATAGGTCACCAGTCGCACCTGTTTGCTGGGCTGGCCGTGAGAGGTGAAAAAGCCCGCCCCGTCGACATACTGATACAGCAGCGGATCGCAACCGCGTAATACCGCCAGCAACGCACGCAGAGAAGAAAAATAGCGCGCCATATTCACAATACACACCACACAAAGAGCCCAAAAAAGCGCAATAGTACTGATCATATTCTCCCCTCCTGGCTGGAGCCGCAGGAACAGACGCAGCGGGAAAACGCTGAGCACGCCCACAGAAATAGCCAACCTCTGAATCACCCAACTGCGATAGTGTTCTGAACGCCTGGGCGGTAACAAACCAGACCGCCTTTTTTCAGTGTAGGAGAAATGTTTAAATTTTTTCCAGCGATGAATTTCGTTTGGCGCGAGTAAAATTACCGCATCGTTGATCTTATTCACAAGCCAGGCGGCAACGGCAGCATTTGCCCGCAGAGAAGGCTATACTCAGAGACATAACAACATGACCACCTGCACCGCAGGTACACACTTTGGTGGCGCTCATCGCCCGCTCGCGCAAAGGATTTCGCTAAGCTGTGACGCGGCAGGAACCCCGGATGCCATCCTTAATCTCGTGAAAGGAGTTTTATCATGGCTTATAAACATATCCTGATTGCAGTAGACCTTTCTCCCGAAAGTCAGTTACTGGTGGATAAAGCCGTTTCGCTGGCCCGCCCTTACGATGCCAAAATTTCCCTGATTCACGTCGATGTGAATTATTCCGATCTCTACACCGGCCTGATTGATGTCAACCTGGGCGATATGCAGAAGCGTATTTCTGAAGAGACGCACTCTGCGCTGAAAGGTCTGTCTGATTCCGCGGGCTACCCGATCAGTGAAACCCTGAGCGGCAGCGGCGATCTCGGCCAGGTGCTGGTGGATGCGATTAAAAAGTATGACGTCGATCTGGTGGTGTGTGGTCATCATCAGGACTTCTGGAGCAAGCTGATGTCGTCGGCGCGCCAGTTGATCAACACCGTACATATCGACATGCTGATTGTGCCGCTACGCGATGAAGATGAAGCCTGAGTGACGTGCAGGACCCGTAAAGCCGGCTGATTGCCGGCTTTTTTATCGGGTTAACTGACCAGTGGGGGATAGATATCGAAGCGATGGCTTTTGGTCACCACCGCCGCCTGGGTAACCACGCCTGCCAGCGGCGGCGCATAGTCGGGCCGCTTCACCACGATCCGCTTCTTTGCCAGCCGACGGGCTGGTTCCAGCAGCGCGTCAGCATCCTCATCGGGACCCACCAGCGACTGAAATACCCGCATCTCTTTTTTCACCATCGCGCTTTTCTGCCGGTGAGGATACATCGGATCGAGATAGACCACGTCCGGCTGCGGGGTGATATCGCTCAGCGCCTCGGCGCTGGCGGCGTGAATCAGCGTCAGGCGCTGACGCAGCCAGCCGCCGATTTCCGCATCCTGATAGCCGCGCTGTAAACCGTCTTCCAGCAGCGCTGCCACCACCGGATGGCGCTCCAGCATCCGCACCCGGCAGCCCAGTGCCGCCAGGACAAAGGCATCACGCCCGAGTCCGGCCGTGGCATCCACCACATCCGGCAGATAGTCGCCTTTAATGCCCACCGCTTTTGCCACGGCTTCACCGCGACCGCCGCCAAAGCGACGACGGTGCGCCATTGCACCTGAGACAAAATCGACAAAGATGCCGCCCAGCTTCGGCTCATCCCGCTTACGCAGCTCAAGATGCGTCGGGGTTTGTACCAGCGCCAGCAAGGCATTTTCGTCGTGCTCCAGCTGCCAGCGCTGCGCTAAACGTGATAAGGCGCCGTCTCCGGCGCCTGATTCATCGAGCAAACAGATTTTCACGTAACGACTTATCCCTGAATGCCGTAATGTTCCAGCATGGCGTCGAGCTGCGGTTCACGGCCGCGGAAGCGTTTGAACAGCTCCATCGGCTCTTCGGAACCGCCACGCGTCAGGATATTGTCGAGGAACGACTGGCCGGTTGCGCGATTGAAAATGCCCTCTTCTTCAAAGCGTGAATAGGCATCTGCCGCCAGTACATCCGCCCACAGGTAGCTGTAGTAACCGGCCGCATAGCCACCGGCAAAGATGTGGCTGAAGGCGTGCGGGAAACGGCCCCATTCCGGGCTCGGCACCACCGCAACGCGGCTTTTCACTTCGCGCAGCGTCTCAAGAATCCGGGCGCCTTTAGCCGGGTCAAATTCGGTATGCAGACGGAAGTCGAACAGGCCGAACTCCAGCTGGCGCAGGATGAACAGCGCCGCCTGGTAGTTCTTGGCCGCCAGCATTTTATCCAGCAACGCCTTCGGCAGCGGCTCACCGGTCTCGTAGTGGCCAGAGATGAACGCCAGCGCATCCGGCTCCCAGCACCAGTTTTCCATAAACTGGCTTGGTAATTCGACCGCATCCCACGGCACCCCGCTGATGCCGGAAACGCCAGGCACTTCAATCCGGGTCAGCATGTGATGCAGGCCGTGACCAAACTCATGGAACAGGGTGATCACTTCGTCGTGGGTGAACAGCGCCGGTTTGCCCTGCACCGGGCGGTTAAAGTTACAGGTCAGGTAGGCGACCGGCTTTTGCAGGCTGCCATCGGCTTTACGCATCTGACCGACGCAGTCATCCATCCAGGCTCCGCCGCGTTTGTGTTCACGCGCATACAGATCCAGATAGAAACTGCCGCGCAGTTCGCCGGTTTCATCGAACAGATCGAAGAACTTCACGTCAGGATGATAAACTTCCACATCGGTACGCTGTTTTGCCGTGATGCCGTAAATACGCTTAACCACTTCGAACAGGCCAGCCACCGCACGGGATTCCGGGAAGTAAGGACGCAGCTGTTCATCGCTGATGGTGTAGAGGTGCTGCTTCTGTTTTTCACCGTAATAGGTGAGATCCCACGGATTAAGCTCGGTCACGCCGTGCTCTTTTTGCGCGAAAGCGCGCAGCTGCTCCAGCTCTTTTTCACCCTGCGGACGGGCGCGCTCCGCCAGATCGTTAAGGAAGTCGATAACCTGAGACGGGCTTTGCGCCATCTTAGTCGCCAGCGATTTATCGGCGTAGGAGTCAAAGCCCAGCAGTTGCGCCAGTTCATGACGCAGCGCCAGTTCTTCCGCCATGATCGGGCCGTTATCCCATTTACCCGCATTCGGCCCCTGATCGGATGCGCGGGTCGCGTAGGCGCGATACATCTCTTCGCGCAGCGCGGCGTTATCGCAGTAGGTCATCACGGGCAGATAGCTGGGGATATCCAGCGTCAGCAGCCAGCCTTCCTGACCTTTGGCTTCCGCCTGGGCTTTGGCCGCAGCCATCGCGCTTTCCGGCATCCCTGCCAGATCGTTTTCATCGGTGATCAGCTTGCTCCAGCCCATGGTGGCATCAAGCACGTTGTTGCTGTAAGCCGATCCCAGTTCGGAGAGGCGGGCAGCAATTTCGCCGTAGCGCTGCTGTTTATCTTTCGCCAGGCCGATACCGGAGAGTTCGAAATCACGCAGCGCGTTATCGACCGCTTTCTTCTGCGCCAGATCCAGCGCGGCGTACTGGTCACCCTCTTTCAGGTTGCGGTACGCCTGATACAGGCCTTCATGCTGGCCGACCCAGGTGCTGTATTCAGACAGCAGCGGCAGCGTCTGCTCATAGGCTTCACGCAGTTCCGGGCTGTTTTTAACCGAGTTCAGATGACTGACCGGAGAGAAAATGCGGCTCAGACGGTCATCGCTCTCCGCCAGCGGCTGAACCAGGTTGTCCCAGCTATAGGGTGCGCCTTGCGCCACCACTTTTTCGACCATCGCGCGGCAGTCATTCAGGACTTCCGTAACGGCAGGAACCACATGTTCAGGCTGGATGGCAGAAAAAGGGGGAAGCGTAAAAGATGTCAGTAGCGGATTGGTCATAGCGCAGTCCTTTATTGATGTGTGGGGCGCGATGGGTCGCGCAACGCAATCTAAGTAACATGCGGCTAAGTGTAGCGAAAATCAATGGGGCCTGGCTTCGCTGCGGAAGAAACGAGCGGAATGCGATCGCCGATCGACCGGCAGAATTTGCGTTGCATCAAAGCGCAGCCGCTGCGGTTAGGGTGTAATGCCGCCGTTGCGACAGCTGCCGGCTTTTCACCTGCAGCGTGCGGCCCCGGCGGGATTAGTTATCATGCTTTCGACCCATCGGCGGGACATCCCTGATATAATCGCCCGCTTAATGGTTCTCATGCTGTTCCTGCGTCGGTTGCTGTGCGTCGTTCTGTGGGTAATACGTGAGGTAATAATTGGTATAAATTGATTTTCCATCAATTAAAACCTTATACATTCAACAGGATAAACAATGCTGAGTTATCGCCATAGCTTCCATGCTGGCAACCACGCTGACGTGCTGAAGCACACCGTACTGAGCCTGATCATCACCGCACTGAAAGAGAAAGAGAAACCGTTCTTTTATCTCGATACCCACGCGGGTGCCGGACGTTATCTGCTGAGCGGTGAACACGCTGAGCGCACCGGCGAATATCTGGAAGGTATCGCCCGCATCTGGCAGCAGCCGGACGCGCCAGCCCTGCTGCAACCCTACTTCGACGCCATCCGTGCGCTCAACCGTAACGGGACGCTGCGTTATTACCCGGGTTCGCCGCTGATTGCCCGCCATCTGCTGCGTGAAGATGACCGTCTGCAAATGACCGAACTGCACTCCAGTGACTATCCGCTGCTGCGTAACGAGTTCAGTAAAGATAGCCGCGCGCGCGTAGAACGCGGTGACGGCTATCAGCAGTTAAAAGCCAAACTGCCGCCGCCATCCCGTCGCGGTCTGGTTCTGATCGATCCGCCGTATGAGATGAAAAGCGATTATCAGGCGGTGGTGAAAGGGATTCAGGAAGGCCATAAGCGATTCGGTACCGGCGTCTTCGCGCTGTGGTATCCGGTGGTATTGCGTCAGCAGATCAAGCATATGCTGCGCGATCTGG
The DNA here is from genome assembly GCF_053474785.1 of Pantoea sp. PGP6. Lineage (NCBI taxonomy): Bacteria > Pseudomonadati > Pseudomonadota > Gammaproteobacteria > Enterobacterales > Erwiniaceae > Pantoea > Pantoea sp. PGP6. The sequence continues at coordinate 284,040 of NZ_JBQBMA010000001.1, read as the reverse complement.
AAGCGACCGGCATTCGCAATATTCTGCAGATCGAACTGGCCGCCCGTCCCGACAGCGACCAGCGCGGCATGACCGCATCCGGCATGATTGTGATCAATCCGCCGTGGAAGCTGGCTGCCCAGATGAACGAGCTGCTGCCGTGGCTGCATAAAAAACTGGTTCCGGCTGGCACCGGCCACTTTGTGGTCAACCAGATCGTACCCGAATAACTCTCTCTCCTTTTACGCCGCACACTGCCGGTGCTGCGGCGTGGTACTGCAGGTCTGTCACCATGTGGATCATATTGGCTGGCGCGCTAGCCGCGCTGCAACCGGCCCGGCGGCTGGCACTATTATTACTGGCGCTCGCCACGCTGCTGGGGTTTTATCAGGACGTACTGGCATGGCCCGCGCTGCTGCTGTTCGCGGTCACCGCCGGCGTGGTGGCATGCCGTATTTATGATCGTGACCATCATCGGCGGCAAATGCTGACTGAAGCGGTGCTGGTGCTGATCGCCATCGGGTTATTCCTCCATCTGTTTCCGGGTTTTGATAATCCACGCAAACTTGATAACGTGCAGGTCGGCGCCCGCAGTGTGGCTTTCGGCTTCTCGTTTAATTTCGATAAAGCGCTGATCCCCTTTGTGCTGCTGGCCTGTCTGCCGACGCTGTTTCGCGCCCCGGCCAGCCCGCCGCGTTATAAGCTGCTGGCCGCGCTGGCGCTGGTCGCCGCCGTTCCGCTGCTGTTATACAGTGCCGTATTACTGGGTGGATTAGCGTTTGAACCGCACTTCCCGGCCTGGCTTGGCACCTTTATGCTCGCCAATCTGTTCTTTGTATCGCTGGCGGAAGAGGCGCTGTTTCGTGGTTATCTGCAGCAGAAATTAACGCTGGCACTGGGCGGCATACCCGCGCTGTTGCTGAGTGCGCTGCTGTTTGGTCTGGTGCATCTGAGCGGCGGTCTGTTGCTGGTGATCTTCGCGACCCTCGCCGGGCTGCTGTATGGGCTGGCGTGGCACTGGAGCGGCCGGTTATGGATTTCGACCGCCCTGCACTTTGCCCTCAACATCACCCATTTACTGCTTTTCACTTATCCCGCACTGCATCATTAAAGAGTAAACACCGCCAGATCATAGGCCAGCTCGGTAGCGGGGAAAATGGTCTGGCATTCAGCCAGCAAGCGGGGCATATCTTTCGCCAGATAGCGTGAACTGAAGTGCGTGGCGATCAGCCGTTTTGCGCCGGCGCGCTTCGCCACTTCCGCCGCCTGTAAGGTGGTCGAATGGCCACGTCCGTTGGCTTTCTCAATCATCGCCGCTTCCAGCGTGGTTTCATGCACCATCAGATCAACGTCCGCCGCCAGCTGTAATGCCACCTCAGTTGGCGCGGTATCACCAAAAATCGCCAGCGTTTTACCTTTAATCGCCGGCCCCAGATAGTCCGCGCCATTGATTACCCGGCCATCCTCCAGCGTCACGGTTTCGCCCTGCTTCAACTGTTGATACCACGGACCACGCGGTACGCCTTCGGCCTTCAGGCGCGGCGCATCGAGAAAACCCGGCTTATCGTGCTGCTCAATCCGATAACCCAGACATTCCAGCGTATGATTCAGCGGCCAGGCACTGATGCGGAACTCACCGTCATCCAGCGTCCAGCCCGCCTCAATCTCAACAATAGTCAGCGGATAATCAGTGTAAGAGCCACTGATCGACAGCGCGGTTTCAAGGAAGACTTTTAAACCTTTGGGGCCATACACGGTCATCGGCGTGGTCAGCCCGGCCATAGAACGGCTGGTGAGTAAGCCTGGCAGCCCGAAAATATGGTCGCCATGTAAATGGGTGATGAAGATCTTATCCAGCTTGCCCGGTTTCAGGTCGGAACGCATGAACTGTAGCTGGGTCCCTTCGCCGCAGTCGAACAGCCAGCTTTCGCCACTCTGCGCCCGGGTAAAGGCGATGGCGGTCACGTTACGCTGCAGGCTGGGCGCACCGCCGCCGGTGCCGAGAAAAGTAAGGTGCATGGTATGCTTCCCTGTCAGTGTGAGAAAAAACAGAACCCTATTACAATCATAGGCGCAAACTTTGCGTCAATTCGACCCGCAGCGTTACACTCTATGCCAATTTTTCATGCAACCGGATGGATACTTCAATGACCCGACATTTCGACTATCTCGCCATCGGCGGCGGCAGCGGCGGCATCGCCTCGATCAACCGTGCGGCCATGTATGGCCAGAAATGCGCCCTGATTGAAGCCAAAGAACTGGGTGGCACCTGCGTTAACGTAGGCTGCGTGCCGAAGAAAATCATGTGGCATGCTGCGCAAATTGCCGAAGCTATCCATCTGTACGGGCCGGATTACGGCTTCGATACCACCGTTAACCGCTTCGACTGGGCCACGCTGGTCAAAAACCGCAGCGCCTATATCGATCGTATCCACACCTCTTATGACAACGTGCTGGGTAAAAACAAGGTTGAAGTGATCAAAGGCTTCGCCCGTTTTGTCGATGCGCACAGCGTCGAAGTGAACGGCGAGATCATCACCGCTAACCACATTCTGATTGCCACCGGTGGCCGTCCCAGCCATCCGTCGATTCCGGGCGCTGAGTACGGGATTGATTCCGACGGTTTCTTTGAGCTGGACGCGCTGCCGAAGCGTACTGCGGTCGTCGGCGCGGGTTATATCGCCGTTGAGCTGGCGGGCGTGGTGAATGCGCTGGGATCGGAAACCCACCTGTTTGTGCGCAGGCATGCTCCGCTGCGCAGCTTCGACCCGCTGATCACCGACACGCTGGTTGAAGTGATGAACAGCGAAGGCCCGACGCTGCATACCGAAGCGATCCCGAAAGCGGTAATCAAAAACGACGATGGCAGCCTGACGCTGCAGCTGGAAAACGGCAGCGACTTCACGGTGGATTGCCTGGTATGGGCGATTGGCCGTGAACCGGCCAATGACAGCCTGAACATTGCGGCGGCGGGCGTAGCGCTGGACGAGAAAGGCTACATTAAGGTCGATAAATTCCAGAACACCAACGTGTCAGGCGTTTATGCGGTCGGTGACAACACCGGTGCGGTAGAACTGACGCCGGTGGCGGTGGCAGCCGGCCGTCGCCTGTCTGAGCGCCTGTTTAACAACAAGCCGGACGAGCATCTCGACTACAGCAACATTCCGACCGTGGTCTTCAGCCATCCGCCGATTGGCACCGTCGGTCTGACCGAACCGCAGGCGCGGGAACAGTATGGCGACGACCAGGTGAAAGTGTATAAATCAGCGTTCACCGCCATGTACACCGCCGTCACCCAGCATCGCCAGCCGTGCCGGATGAAGCTGGTCTGTGTCGGTGCCGAGGAGAAAATCGTCGGTATTCACGGTATCGGATTTGGCATGGATGAGATGCTGCAGGGCTTCGCAGTGGCACTGAAGATGGGGGCCACCAAAAAAGACTTCGACAATACCGTGGCGATTCACCCGACGGCAGCGGAAGAGTTCGTGACCATGCGCTAGCCGCCACGGCTGAGTAATTCAAACAGGCGACCCCGGTCGCCTGTTTTTTTTTGCCTGCGACAGGCCCAGCGGTGCAGGCCTGCACCGCCATGGGGCAATTCAGCTTACGCGATCCAGCCAGCGCACATAAGCCTGATCCCATAACGCCGCCGGCGTCCCGGCCTTGCCAAGCCCGAAACCGTGACCGCCTTTACTGATCTGAATCAGCTCGACCGGCACGCGATTGCGGCGACAGGTGTCGTGCATCAGTTCGGTGTTAAACGGATTCGAGGTGTGGTCATCTTCAGCCTGCGCCAGAAAGGTCGGCGGATACTGGCGGGTGACGTAATTCTGTACCGACCAGTTCGCTTCATCCTGTGGCGTGGCGTTTTTGCCAACCATCATCAGATGGGTATTGGTGTGCTGGTAGGGGGCTTCCAGCGTAATCACCGGATAGATCAGGCCAACGCTGTCGACTTTTGGCACCACCTCATCCAGCGGATCGATGGCCGGGTAAGATTCAAAGTTAGGGCGCGCGGCCGCCATGCCCAGCAGGTGTCCCCCGGCCGAGAAGCCCAGCACGTGGACCTTACGCTCAAACGAGCGCACCAGCCGAATCGCGCGCTGTGCATCCTGCAGCGGGGCAAGCCGGCCGGCCTGCCACTTCTCATGCGGCAGGCGGTAGCTAAGCACATAGGCGGTGTAGCCGTTGGCATTCAGCCAGCGCGCCACCGGCCAGGCTTCGCGTCCCATGCCAATCCAGCGGTAGCCGCCGCCGGCAGCAATCAGCACCGCCTCACCGTTAGGATTTTCCGGTTTAAAGCGCTGAATCGCCGGGCTGACAATATTCGACCACGAGCCGCTGGCATTAACATGAAGTTCGCCCGATGGGCCGCCGCCGCCGGGCGGATCATCCGGCCAGAGAGGAATAATGTCATCGCGGGCAAATAATTTGCCGGTGGTCATGGAGAGCCCAAGCGCTCCCGTGCCGAGAATAAAGCGTCGACGCGTAATCATGATGCCTGTTAAGTGATATCAAAACGCTCAGCCAGCTATTGCGGCGGGCTGCAGAAAAAGTGTGATGCAAGTCTGGTGCCAGACGCTGGCGATTATGTACGCAACGCGCTGCCAAAATCCATAAAAAAACGCGCCCGGACGGCGCGTTTTTGCCTTGAAGGAAGGAATTAATCTTCCTGCTGGAACTGGGCCATTACCGCCTGCTCACACTGCTGCTCATTGACGCGCAGTTTGGCGCGCTCGTCATCACCCAGTTGCAACCAGGCGCTGGCCACTTCACGCGCGGTATCTTCATCAAAACCGGGCTGATTCATCGCCGTCGGTGACTGGCTGCGCGCCACGTAAGATTTCATCTGCTCAACATATTGATCGGCACTGGCGACCTGTTTTTCGCTGCTGACAATGTGACACAGCTGGCTGGCATAGACATTCTGTTCACTATCGTCCGCCGCCAGGGCGCTGCCAGAGGCCAGTACGCTCAGCAGCAGTATGTGAGTCACTTTCATTCTCTACTCCTGTTTTCGGGTTAAACCTTGCGCTGAAGGGCTTCCAGACGCCTTTGACGCCAGTTTAGCAGGGGTGACACGGTTATGCCGTGTATTACCACGCTGCAGACCACCAGGGTTAACGCCATATTGGTCATAATCTCCATCTGCGGCCCTTCCATGCCGTGCGTCCAGGCGTAGGCGATGTAGTTCAGACTGCCGATGCCGCGAATACCGAGCCAGCCAATCAGCAGCCGCTGCCCCGTCGGCAGGCCAGCGCGTAGCGTAACCAGCCAGACGGCCAGCGGGCGCACCACCACAAACAGCACCAGCCCCAGCAGCACGCCATAGATGTTCCAGTGCTGCGCCAGCGTGACGCCCAGCACCACCATCATGCCCGCCGCCAGTAACCGTTCAATGGTGTCACCAAACGACAGCGCGTCACCCACCACAAAGCCTATCGACTTCACCATGCTGTTATCGCCCTGATGCGCCAGTCGCTTATTCGGATTGACCAGCGCCTCGGAAGGCAGCACCCGCTCATCCTCTGACAGATCCTCGGGCTGATGGCGACGGAACACCCCCAGCTCAGCGCGGCGCAATCCCAGACCCGCAGCAAAGGCCGCCAGGAAACCCGAGGCACCCAGCCACTGCACCAGCGAATAACTCAGCGCAATCAGCGCCAGTGCCAGGAAATCGTTGGGCGCCACGTCGCCATTGGCGTTTCGCAATTTGGTGGCCAGCACGCCGATTAAGCGGCCCAGGCCAAAACCGATCGCCAGACCGCCGCCGATTGCCCAGATCACCTCTTTCGCTCCCCAATGGGTCAGCAGCGATCCGCTCAGGCTTTCGCCATTGAACAACAGCAGGGCCAGCACCAGCAGCGGCAGCGCCGAGCCATCATTCATCCCGGCTTCGCTGGAGATGGCAACGCGCAGCGAATCGTCATCCTGCGCATCGTTGACCGAGATTAAGCTCGCCAGCACCGGATCGGTCGGGGCGACAATCGCGCCAAACGCCAGCGCAATCGGCCAGTCCAGCCCCACCAGCCAGTGCGCCAGCAGTGTCATCGCCGCTACCGTCAGCAGCATGGCCGGGAAAGCCAGCCGCAGGCCGGTATGCCAGCAGTTATTCTGTAGCGGCAGACGCAGCTTCAGGCCGGTAATAAACAGCGAGGCGGCCATGGTGATTTCAGTAATATGCGCCACCGCTTCTGAATGGGTGACGATATCGATGTGCAGCACGTCAAACGCCCACGGCCCACATAACATCCCGGCGATGAGAAACAGGCCAAAAGAAGTTACCGGCCCCCGGTGTATCCAACCGGAAGCCAGTGACATCAGCAGCAGCAGGCCGCCTGTCGCGGCTGTCCAGGCTAAAAAGCTCATAACACTCCAGATTATTTCGGGTTTATGTCTAAGCCTGGCACATTTTTTGACGGCCGCAGAAATCAGTTTTTCAGATGGCGGCTGGCGAAGCGCACCGCAAGACTGGCCGCGCCAGCCAGCGTTGACAGCGCCACGACGCCGTTCCAGCCCCAGTGCGCCAGCGCCAGGCTCCCCAGCGCCGCACCGCTTGCCATGCCGATAAACACCACGGTAAACAGCAGCGCATTCAGGCGACTGCGCGCTTCCGGCGCCAGGCCATATACCAGCGTCTGATGCGCCACCAGCGTCGCCTGTACTCCTAAATCGAAACCGATGGTGCTGACCACAATCAACGCCAGCTGAGCCGGCAGCGGCAACAACGGCAGCAGGAACATCAGGGCAAACGAGACGGTCACCAGCGCGGCACCGGCCTGGGTCACTCTGGCCGGACCGATGCGGTCGGCGACACTGCCGGCCAGCGGCGCGGCCATCGCACCGGCCGCACCGGCTAAACCAAAGGCCCCGGCGACCGCACTGTCGAGGTGAAAACGCTCACTGAGCATTAACGCCAGCGTTGACCAGAAGGCGCTGAAGCCAACCGACAGCAGCCCCTGGGCCAGCGCGGCACGACGCAGCGTCTGATGATGACGCCACAGATGCGCCAGCGACAGCAGCAGACGCGGATAGCTGACCGACGTGCCGGGCGTAAAGCGCGGCAGCACCCGCCAGAGCGTCAGGCTGATCAGCAGCACCGCCAGCGCCGCCACCATATACATGGTGCGCCAGCCGAAGTATTCGGCCACCACGCCACTGATCACCCGCGACAGCAGAATGCCGACCAGTAGTCCGGTCATCACCGTACCGACCGTTTTGCCACGGCTGCGTTCCGGTGCCAGCGCCGCCGACGCTGGCACGATATCCTGCGCCACCGTGGCGGTCAGGCCGGTGACGAAACTGGCGATCAGCAACGCGCTCAGCCCGCCGGAGAAGCCACACAGCAGCAACGCCGCCACCAGCAGTAATCCTTTGATAAAAATAATGGTGCGGCGGTCATGGCGATCGCCGAGCGGCGCCAGCAGCAGAATGCCGAGGGCATAACCCGCCTGGGTCAGCATCGGCACCATGCCGACCGCGCCGACGCCGACGTTAAACTGCTTGCTGATGATATCCAGCATCGGCTGGCTGTAGTAAATCGATGCCACGCTCAGTCCGGCGCCTGCCGCCAGGGTAAAAACCAGCGGAGCGGGGAGCGTTTCGCTCGAAGAATGAGTCATACTGCGGGTCGCTGACATGGTTTGATCCTCATAAATGCGTAACGCTATTAGCGCACACTGCGGCCATACGCGGTAGACTGCCATCAGACAAAACTGTTATGCGTGGTACGTATGAGCAACCCTAATACCAGCGACCGCATCGAACTGATGCAGACCTTTATTCGTATCGTGGAGAGCGGCAGTTTATCGGCCGCCGCCGCCCAGCTCGGTGCTACCCAGCCGACCATCAGCCGGCGGCTGCAAACGCTGGAGCAGCGGCTCGGGCTGAAGTTAATTCTGCGCACCACGCACGCGCTTAAACTCACCGATGATGGTGAGCGCTGTTACGCTCAGGCGCGGCAACTGCTGGCGACCTGGCATGCGCTGGAAGATGAGCTGACCGGGGCCAGCGACGATCCGGTCGGTACCCTGCGGGTCCGTGCGCCGCACGCATTTGGTCAGGATCAGCTGATCGCCCCGCTGGTCGACTACCTGCGCCGCTATCCGCGGCTCAATATTGAGTGGATGCTGAATGACCGCACGCCTGACTTTATGGCCGAGAATATCGATTGCGCCATTCAGGTTGGCGCGCCGACCGATCCGTCAGTGGTGGCGATTCTGCTGGCAGAAGTGCCGCGTATTGTGGTTGCGTCGCCCGGGCTGCTGGCCCGTCATCCGCCGATTGAGCAGGTTGAACAGTTGCGCGATCTGCCGTGGCTGGCGCTGACCAGCTTTTATCGAAATGAAGTCGCATTACAGAAGATCGACGATGGCCAGCCGGTTAACCTGGCGATTACCCCAAGGCTGAGCAGTGACAGCCTGTATGCGGTGCGTAAAGCAGCGCTGGCCGGAATGGGCGCGGCGATCGTGTCGTCGTGGGTGGTACAGCAGGATTTAGCCGAGGGGCGGCTGGTTCAGCTGACGCCGCAGTGGCAGGCCCCGCCGTTGCCGATCTGGCTGACCTATCCGTGGGCCAGCTACTATCCGGCCAGGCTGCAGCATTTCTTTACCATGATTAAAGCGGTGATGCCGCAGCTGGCGGGCACCCGGCCGGCCACGGCTGCACGCCGTCAGGCAGAGCCAGAGGAATAAGCTGCTGCTGCCGCAGGCAAAAAAAAGCGGGTGCCTGTGCACCCGCCTTCATCAGTGGCCTTTCTTATCACCACGCGACATATTGTCCAGCCAGCCCATCACAAAGGCAGAGAGCACAAACGTCAGGTGGATAATCACGTACCACATCAGCTTGTCGTTGGCGACGTTGCGCGCTTCCATGAACACCCGCAGCAGGTGAATCGAGGAGATGGCCACAATCGACGCCGCGACTTTGTTCTTCAGTGAGCCGGAGTCCATCTTGCCCAGCCAGCTCAGCTTCTCTTTGCTTTCGTCGATATCGAGTTTAGAAACAAAGTTCTCGTAGCCCGACAGCATCACCATCACCAGCAGCCCGCCAACCAGCGTCATGTCGACCAGCGACAGCAGCAGCAGGATCAGATCGTTTTCCGCAATGCTGAAAATGTTGGGCAGCAGGTGGAAAATTTCCTGGAAAAATTTGATGGTCAGCGCCAGCAGGCCGAGTGAAAGTCCAATGTAAACCGGAGCCAGCAACCAGCGCGATGCATACATCAGGTTTTCGGTAAAACGTTCCATAAATTCCCAATAATAATCAGACAGGTCGGGCAGTATAACTGATCAACTGTGAAGTTATTTCAGCCCTTCGTCAGAAATTTCCGGAACCGGCGGCAGCGGCAGCGACAGACGAAATACAGCGCCGCCTTCGGGCCGATTCTCAGCCCAGATCTGCCCGCCATGACTCTCAATAATGGTCTTACAGATCGCCAGTCCCAGCCCGACGCCCGGCACGGCTGACTCCTTATCACCCCGGGTGAACTTATCAAAAATCCGGCTTAAATCCGCCTCTGGGATGCCGGGTCCGCCATCCCAGAGCGCAATCTCCAGCCGCGTCCCGGCACGCCAGGCACGAATCCCGCGCGGCGCGCAGTTACCGGCATACTTCAGGCTGTTCTCAATCAGGTTGGTAAAGACCCGCTCCAGCAGGCTGCTGTCGCCCTTGATCAGCACGATGTCGTCCGGCAGATCGAGCTGCACCTCGTGCCCTTTCAGCGACGGTGCCATGCTGCTCAGCGCCCCGCCGATCACCTCTTCCAGTGACAGCCACTCCTCACGCAGGTTCAGCCCGCCCGACTGAATGCGCGCCATATCCAGCATGTTACTCACCAGGCGGATAGTGCTCAGCGTCTGCTCACGGATCTGGCTGGCCTGCGGCACATATTTCGAGTTGTCATTGGCGAGGTCGAGCATCAGCATTTCCGCCTGGCCAAACAGCACGGTCAGCGGAGTACGCAGGTCATGTGACAGCGCGGACAGCAGCGCATTGCGCAGTTGCTCACGCTCCGCCGACAGCCGCGATGCCGCCTCGCTGTGCGACAGCGCCATCCGCTCCAGCGCGTTGGCGATCAGCACGGTAAAGGTTTCCACCAGCCGTTGCTGCTCGGGGATCATCAGCTGACGCAGATTTTGCGGTTCCACCACCAGCAAGCCGCGACAGTGCGCGCCGCTTTTTAACGGCAGGATTTGATACGGCACCGCCGGTAAGGTGTCGGTTCCGGCACCGGCCGGCTGGCCTTTGCTGTAGCTCCACTTAGCGATGGCGCGGTCAGGCTCACTGGCGGGTAGCGCATCGCCCACCGGTTGCAGTTCGCCCTGCTCATCCGGCAGCAGCAGCAGACAGCGCGCCTGCAGGGTGGCGTCCAGCACCCGCTGACTGGTGGCAGCGATATCCTGCGGCGTTAACGCGCTGCCGAGCGATTTGGCCATCTCATACAGCTGACGCGCACGCTGCTCGCGGTAGCGCGCCACCCGCGCCTGATAACGCACCCCGGCCGTCAGGTTGCCGACGATCACCCCCACCGCCAGCATCACGCCAAAGGTCACCAGATATTGCAGGTCGGAGACCGCCACCGTGCCGGTAGGAGCCACAAAGAACAGGTCAAAGGCGAGGATATTCATCACCGTGGCGATCACCGACGGCCAGCGGCCATAGCGCAGCGCCACGATCACCACCGCCAGCAGATAGATCATCACACAGTTGGCCGGATCGAAACCGATCAACAGCGACTGGCCGGCAACGGTCACCGCGATGCACAGCACCAGCGCCATCATCACGCCGCGTAGCTGAATACGCCACTTGTCGCTGGTGACCCGGCCGTCCGCCAGCGGATGCGGCGCGTCGTGCAGCGGCTCATCCAGCGCCACCACCAGCAGATCGAGATCGGGGCCGAGCTGGCCGAGCCGTTCGGCAAAACTGTCACGCCGCCAGCGCCGCAGCGGACGACGGCCGGTTACGATTTTGCCGAGATTGTGTTCGCGCGCGTAACGCAGCACCGCTTCCGCTTCATCAGGCTCGGAGAGCGTGGCGGTCTCTGCGCCCAGCTCCTGCGCCAGTTGCAGGGTACGCAGGATCGCCCGCCGCCGCGCTTCCGGTAGCCGGTTCAGCCGGGGCGTCTCGACATACACCGCATGCCATTCACTGCCCAGCCGCGCCGCCAGCCGCGCAGCGGTGCGCACCAGTTTTTCACTGCCGGTATCATCGCCAATACACAACAGAATCGCATCGCGGGTGTGCCAGACGCGATCCCGTCCCTGCTGATCGCGCCAGGCGCGCATCTGATCGTCTACCCGGTCCGCAGTGCGGCGCAGCGCCAGCTCACGCAGGGCGAACAGGTTGCCCTTGCGGAAAAAATTCTCAATCGCCCGTTCGGCGCGGTCGCCGATATAGACTTTGCCCTCTTTCAGCCGCTGCCGCAGATCGTCAGGCGGCAGATCGACCAGCACCACCTCATCGGCGCTGTCGAAAAAGGGGTCGGGCACGGTTTCCCGCACCTGAATACCGGTAACGCCGCCCACTACGTCATTGAGGCTCTCCAGATGCTGAACGTTGACGGTGGTCAGCACGTCAATGCCCGCTTCCAGCAGCTCCTCAATGTCCTGCCAGCGTTTGGGATGACGCGAGCCCTGAACGTTGGTGTGCGCCAGCTCGTCCATCAGGATCACCGCCGGATGGCGGGCCAGCGCCGCATCAAGGTCAAACTCGGCATGGCGCGAGCGGCCGGTCGCCCGGCGCGGCAGCAGGGTTAAGCCGCTCAGCAGTTGCGCCGTTTCCGGCCGGTCGTGGGTCTCCACCACGCCGATCAACACATCCAGCCCCTGCGCACGCAGCCGTTGCGCCTCCTGCAGCATGGCGTAGGTTTTCCCGACGCCCGCACAGGCGCCAAAGTAGATTTTCAGCCGGCCGCGATGGCTGTCGCGGCTAGCCTGCAACAGGGCATCGGGATCGGGGCGCGTCGGTTCCTGATTCATAGGGTCCTTGTCGGCATTACAGATCGCTGAGCGCCAGGTTGAGCTGCAGCACATTGACCGTCGGATCGCCGAGGAACGGCATCAGCGGCCGGTGGGTCTGCTGATCAATCAGCGCCTCTACCTGGGCTAACGGTAACTGACGGCTGGCGGCGATGCGAGGGGCCTGCCAGCGCGCCGCGTCAGGTGAAATATCCGGGTCCAGTCCGCTGGCTGAGGCGGTCACCAGCTCAACCGGCACCGCGGCCGGTGCCTGAGGATTGGCGGCCCGCAGCGCGGCAACCCGTTCGGCGACCGCTTTATCCAGCGCCGGGTTACTGGCGGCCAGATTGCTGCCGCCCGACGCCAGCGGGTTATAGGGCCGATCGCCGCTGGCAGAGGGACGACCCCAGAAATAACCGGGCTGGGTAAAGTTCTGCCCAATCAGCGCCGACCCGCGCGCCACACCCTGTTTCTCCAGTAACGAACCGTTGGCCTGCGCCGGAAACAGCCACTGCGCCAGGCCGGTGGTGAGCAAAGGATAAACCACGCCGCTGATAACGGTAAGCAGCAACAACAGTAAAATCGCCGGACGTAACTGACTCATTTTCTTCTCCTCAGGCCATGCCTGACAGGACTAACAGCAAATCGATCGCTTTGATGCCGACAAACGGCACCAGCAGGCCACCCAGCCCGTAGATCAGCAGGTTGCGGCGCAGTAAGGCGGCCGCGCTCAGTGGGCGATAGCTGACGCCCTTCAGCGCCAGCGGAATCAGAAACACAATCACCAGCGCATTAAAGATTACCGCCGACAGAATCGCGCTGGCCGGTGAGTGCAGGTGCATCACGTTGAGCATGTTGAGCTGGGGATAGGTGGCGGCAAACGCGGCCGGAATAATGGCAAAATACTTGGCCACGTCGTTGGCGATACTGAAGGTGGTCAGCGAACCGCGCGTCATCAGCATCTGCTTACCGATGTGCACCACTTCCAGCAGCTTGGTCGGGTTAGAGTCGAGATCGACCATGTTGCCCGCCTCTTTCGCCGCCTGAGTGCCGGAGTTCATCGCCACCGCCACGTCCGCCTGAGCCAGCGCCGGCGCATCGTTGGTGCCGTCACCCGTCATCGCCACCAGCCGTCCTTCCGCCTGGTACTGACGGATCAGCGCCAGTTTGGCCTCGGGCGTCGCCTCGGAAAGAAAGTCATCCACCCCCGCTTCGGCGGCAATCGCCGCGGCCGTCAGCGGGTTATCGCCGGTGATCATCACGGTTTTGATGCCCATCTTGCGCAGCTCGGCAAACCGCTCTTTGATGCCGCCTTTGACGATATCTTTCAGCGCCACCACGCCCAGCACTTTCGCCCCTTCTGCCACCACCAGCGGCGTGCCGCCGGTGCGCGCCACCTCTTCGACCCGGGCGTTCACCTCGGCCGGGAACGCGCCATGGCTGGCTTCAATATGACGACGTACCGCATCGACCGCCCCTTTACGGATCAGCCGATCCTGTACGTTAACCCCACTCATCCGGGTCTGCGCCGAGAACGGAATGAAGCTGGCGCCCATGCTGCTGAGATCGCGTTCACGCAGGTTAAACTGCTGTTTCGCCAGGATGACGATGCTGCGGCCTTCCGGCGTCTCATCCGCCAGCGAGGCGAGCTGCGCGGCATCCGCCAGCTGCTCTTCGCTGACGCCCGGTGCCGGCAGAAACTGTGTCGCCTGCCGGTTACCGAGGGTAATGGTGCCGGTTTTATCCAGCATCAGCACATCAACATCGCCCGCGGCTTCCACCGCGCGGCCGCTGGTGGCGATCACGTTGGCACCGAGCATACGGCTCATCCCCGCCACGCCAATCGCCGACAGCAAGCCGCCGATGGTGGTCGGGATCAGACAGACCAGCAGCGCCACCAGCACCGTGACGCTGACCGGCGTCCCGCCCCACGCCGAGAACGGCCACAGGGTAACGGTCGCCAGCAGAAACACGATAGTGAGTGACACCAGCAGAATGGTCAGGGCGATCTCATTCGGGGTTTTACGGCGTTTGGCCCCCTCCACCATGGCGATCATCCGGTCAAGGAAGGTCTCGCCGGGGTTAGCGCTACAGGTAATCACCAGCCAGTCAGAGAGGATGCGCGTCCCGCCGGTTACCGAGGCAAAATCGCCGCCCGATTCACGGATAACCGGCGCGGATTCGCCGGTAATTGCGCTCTCATCCACCGACGCCCCCCCTTCCAGCACCTCGCCGTCGCACGGAATGATATCGCCCGCTTCCACCAGCACCGCATCGCCTTTGCGCAGCTGATCGGCCGCGATCTGCTGCCAGTCTGCGCCATAGCGCGCCGCCGACAGTTTTTTCGCAAAGCTGGTCTTTTTCACCCCTTTCAGGCTGCTGGCCTGGGCTTTACTGCGCCCTTCTGCCAGCGCCTCTGCCAGATTGGCAAACAGCACGGTGAACCACAGCCAGACCGCAATCGCACCGGTGAAACTGGCGCTGCCGTTCAGCTTGCCAGTCAGCATAGCCAGCGCCAGTAAGGTGGTCAGCACGCTGCCGAGATAGACCACAAACATCACCGGATTACGGAATTGCACCCGAGGATCGAGCTTTTTCAGCGCATCCCAGGCTGAAGTACGCAGCAGCGCCGCGTCAAATAACGCCTGTTGTTGACGACTCATGAGGATTGTCCCTGAACAAGTTGCAGATGCTCAGCCACCGGGCCCAGCGCCAGAGCAGGAATAAAGGTCAGCGCACCGACCAGCAACACGGTGCCGACCAGCAGCGCAATAAACAGCGGGCCGTGCGTTGGCAGCGTGCCGTTGCCCACCGGCTGCACTTTTTTCACCGCCATCGCACCGGCAATCGCCATCACCGGGATGATGATGCCGAAGCGGCCCAGCAGCATGCAGCTGGCCAGCAGCAGGTTCCAGAACGGGGTGTTGGCACTCAGTCCGGCAAACGCGCTGCCGTTGTTATTGGCCGCCGAGGAGACCGCGTAGAGCACTTCACTGAAGCCGTGAATACCGGGGTTAGCCATCGCGCCCCGTCCGGCGTCGGTCATCATCGCCAGCGCAGTGCCGATTAACACCAGCGCAGGCGTCACCAGAATCGCCAGCGCGGTCATTTTCATCTCCCAGACGTCGATTTTTTTACCGAGGAATTCCGGGGTACGACCGATCATCAGCCCGGCGATAAACACCGCCAGCAGCACAAACAGCAGCATGCCGTACAGGCCAGCTCCGACGCCGCCGAACACCACTTCACCCAGCTGCATCAGCCACATCGGCACCATTCCGCCCAGCGCGGTAAAAGAGTCGTGCATGGCGTTAACCGCGCCGCATGAGGCGGCAGTGGTGATCACCGCAAACAGGCTGCTGTTAAGAATGCCAAACCGGGTCTCTTTGCCCTCCATGTTGACTGCGCTGTCGGCGCCTAGCGTCAGCAGATGCGGATTGCCGCGCAGTTCTGCCCACATCACCACCGCCACTGCCACCACAAACATCAGCGTCACCGCCCACAGCAGCATGTGGCCCTGACGGCGATCGCGCACGCTTTCACCAAAGGCAAAGCAGAGCGCCGCCGGGATCAGGAAGATGCTCAGCATCTGTATCAGGTTGGTCAGCAGCGTCGGGTTTTCAAACGGATGAGCGGAGTTGGCGTTGAAGAAGCCGCCGCCGTTGGTGCCGAGCATTTTGATCGCTTCCTGCGAGGCCACCGGACCCATCGCCAGCGTTTGCTGTGTGCCTTCCAGCGTGGTGAGCGTGTGGTACGGCGACAGCGTCTGGATGCTGCCCTGGCTGACAAAAATCAGCGCCATCAGCAGGCTGATCGGCAGCAGCACATAGAGCGTGATGCGCGTCAGGTCACGCCAGGCGTTGCCGAGCATCCCGCTTCCGCGCTGAGCGAATCCGCGAATCAGCGCAAACGCAACCGCAATACCGGTGGCCGCCGACAGGAAGTTCTGCACCGTCAGCCCCACCATCTGGCTGAAATAGCTCAGGGTGCTTTCGCCGCTGTAGGACTGCCAGTTGGTATTGGTCACAAAGCTGACCGCGGTGTTCAGCGCCAGATGCCAGCTCAGACCCGGCAATCCCTGTGGGTTAAGCGGCAGCGTACCCTGCAGCAGTAAAATCGCCAGCAGCAGCGCAAAGCCGAGCGCGTTAAACAGCAGAATCGCCAGCAGGTAATGCGGCCAGCGCATCCCGCTTTGCTGTGCGCCCAGCAGCCGCCACAGCGGCGCTTCGACCCGGGCGAACAGCGGCTTATCGGCAACCAGCGCCGCCAGGCCACGCCCAAGCGGTTGCGCCAGCACCATTAACAGCAGCAGATAACATCCGATGAGTAAAAAAGCATTGGCCGCCATCAGAAGGCCTCCGCATTTAACAGGGCATAGATCAGATAGCCCAGTAACAACACCACCAGCACAATGCCGGTTATTACGCCCACGCTCACAGGAACCTCCAGAGGTTTGGATTTGCTGATTAGCTTGCGCGGCGGCGTATAAAGAAGGGGTTAAAATGCAGCGGGCGGGCGTAAAAATAGTGTAAAAATGGCGAAATATCAGGCGACTTCCAGCGCCCAGATGCGGTTGAGATCGACATTGCCCCACAGCGTGCTGTCTTCCGCCCCGACGATGCTGTCGGTACAGAAGCTATCGCCCAGGTCGAGCTCTTCCGGTTTGACTTCGCGCTGGGCGTGCAGCGACCAGAAGACGTGGACACAGGGCTTCATCAGCGATTTCTCACCCGCTTTGACCACCAGCGCCACCCGGCCTGATGCCAGCCGTACCAGTGAGCCGACCGGATAAATGCCGATGGTACGGACAAAGGCGTGCAGCAGGCCGTTATCGAAGTGGCCACGCCAGCTCAGCATGTGATGCATCGCCTCGGCGGGCGTCCAGCCGGTGCGGTAGACGCGCGTCGAGGTGATGGCGTCATAGACATCACACACCGCCGCCATGCGGGCATACAGCGAGATCTCCTCACCTTTCAGGCCGTGCGGATAACCGCTGCCGTCATATTTTTCATGATGGTGCAGCGCAATATCCAGCAGATCGGCATCGGCACTGGCCTCCATCAGCATCTGTGCACCGACGATCGGATGCTGACGCATGATGGTAAACTCGTCCTCGGTCAGCTTGCCGGCTTTGTTAAGGATCTCCAGCGGCACGGCCGCTTTGCCGACGTCGTGCAGCAAGCCGCCCATCCCGACGCGCCGCAGCTGGATCTCATTCAGCCCGAGCCTTTTACCCAGCGAAATCATCAGCCCGCAGACCGCCATCGAATGCAGATAGGTGTAGTCATCGTGATTTTTCAGCCGCGCCACGCTCAGCAGTGCAGAGGGTTCACGCCGAATCGATCCGGAGATTTCATCCACCAGATCGATCATATAATCAAGGTTCAGGCTGTTACCGAGGCGCGCCTCGTTGAACATCGCCAGCACTTTGGATTTGCCCTGCTGAAAGATCTGCTGCGCCTGATCCAGCTCCTGAAAAAACGGCGTCCGGGCTATCGATCTTTTTGCCACAACCGGCGCGATCGGAGCCTGCACCGATCGATCGAGGTCGATCCACAGTTGCTGGATCCCTTCGTTGCGTAACATAGCGATTTGTCGTGGATCGGTGATCAGCATCTGGTTGCGAATACGTTTGTCTTTTATCCACCAGACCTCCAGCTTGTGGATAAACATGCCTGGACGTAGTTCGTCAACGGTAATCAGCTTTATCACGATATCACTCCTTAATATCAGCGGGTGGTAAGGTGATATCGGCAGCTGCGCAAAATTTCTTCAGGCCGTTTTGTGCGGAGTGTGTGGTCGGAGGAGGCGGCATTCATCGGGGGGAGCCGGCGGGTCCACCGGTTGATGCGGGTACGATGGCGATGCCCGCCACGGCATCGCCTCTGGAGCGAGCGGCGCTAGATGACCGGAGTCAGCAACGGTTTGCCAGCGGCGAACGCCTGCATGTTTTCGAACACCAGATCGGCCATCGCCGCCATAGTTTCTGTGGTGTTGCTGGCGATGTGCGGGGTGATCACGACCTTGTCGCACTGACGCAGCGCCGCAGGCACCTGCGGTTCCTGCTCAAACACATCCAGCCCGGCCCCGGCGATCTGTCCGCTTTCCAGCGCCGCAATCAGCGCCTGCTGATCGACCACGCTGCCGCGCGCAATATTGATCAGATAACCCTGCGGTCCCAGCGCCTGCAGTACCTCCGCGTTGATGATCTGCCGTGTGGCCGCCCCGCCGGGCAGGGTCAGCACCAGAAAATCAGCCTGCTGTGCCAGCGAGACGAGGCTGTCGTGACGGGTATAGGGCACATCCGGACGTGAGCGCGGGTTGTAGTAGTGAATCGCCATATCAAATGCCTGCGCCCGCTTCGCTACCGCCTGACCGATATTGCCCAGCCCGACGATACCGCATACTTTGCCACTCACCTTGCGGCTCAGCGGAAAACGTCCCTGCTGCCAGTGGCCGGCGCGGGTGAAGCGGTCTGCTTCACTGATGCGCCGCGCCACATCCAGCAGCAGCGCCATACCGAGGTCCGCGACACACTCATTCAGCACCTCCGGCGTATTGGTCACCGCTATGTTGCGCGCCCGGGCAGCCTCAATATCGATACTGTCGTAGCCGACGCCGTTACTGCAGATCGCCCTGAGATTGGGCAGCGCCGCAATCAGCGCGGCCGATGCGCCCATCACCGCATTGCCGCTGGTAACCAGCATGTCGATTTTGCCCCCCATTTCCGCCAGAAACGCCGCTTCGTCCTCCGCCTCCCACAACCGAAAGGCGGTAAAAGTGTTTTCGATTTTCTCTATCAGCTGCGGTGGCAGAAACTTTCCCTTAATCAGCACATTACATTGCTTTAATGCCATCTTCTTTCCCCTGTTTTTCATACGATGCCGGACGTTCACTCTGCTCGCCGACCCGTTCAATCGGGCCCATCACCAGCAGGAACAGCAGTGCCGCGACCACACAGTGAGCGGCAACGAATGCCAGCCCGATGCCGTAGCTTCCGGTCATGCCGACGATGATGCCGAACAGCAGTGGCGTGGTGAAACCGGCGATATTGCCGATGCCGTTAAAGATTGAGCCCGCCAGGCCAACCGCTTCTTTCGGTGCGGTGTCGCTGATAACCGTCCAGGTACCGGCACCCGCCGCCACCCCTTTGCCAAAAAAGGCAAACGACATCACGGCGATAATGCCGACGTTGCTGGGGATTATCGCCGCCAGTACCAGGCTGGCCGCCATCAGCATGCCGACGATATAAGGCGTTTTGCGCGCCCAGGAGACGCTCCAGCCGCGGGCGATCAGTTTGTCCGAGATATAGCCGCCGCTGATGCCGCCGAGGAAACCGAACACCGCCGGCGCAATAGTGGCGAAACCCGCCTCCATGATGTCCATGCCCCGCGCCTGCACCAGATAGATCGGAAACCAGGTAATAAAGAAGTAGCTCAGCGCGATAATGCAGTACTGACCGAGGTAGGCGCACCACAGCATGCGGTTGGTCAGCAGCTTTTTGAACATCGCTTTACTGACCGGTGGACGCGCCCGAAGGGTCTGTTCGGCGTCGATATCCACCAGCCCGCCGCCGTTAATAATGTGCTGCAGTTCGGTTTCCGATACGCCGGGATGGTTACGCGGCTCCCGCATATAAGCGGCCCAGACAAACACCGCCAGCACGCCGATACCGCCCAGCACAAAGAACGGCCACTCCCAGCCGAAGCGCGATACCAGCCAGCCCGACAGCGGCGAGAAGATGGCAACGGCGAAATATTGCGACGAACTGAACAGCGACGAGGCGCGACCCCGCTCTGCGCCGGGGAACCACATAATGACCACCCGCGCATTGGCCGGAAAGCTCGGGGCCTCAATCAGTCCCAGCAGAAAACGCAGGCCGAACATCAGCATCAGTGCGCCGGTCAGGCCGCTGGAGAACTCGCCGACAAAGCCCATCGCCAGCGTCGAGATCGACCACAGCGCCAGCGTCACGCCATAGACCTTTTTGGCACCAAAGCGATCGAGAAACAGCCCGCCGGGGATCTGCCCGATCACGTAGGCCCAGCTGAAAGCGGAGAGGATCAGGCCGAGCTGGATCGCCGACAGCCCAAACTCCTCTTTAATGGCCGATCCGGAGATCGACAGGATCGAACGATCGGCGTACGCCACCACCGAAAGCAACAGGATCAGACACAGGATCCAGATGCGGACATGGGTAGTGCGGGTGGTCATTTTGTCTTTAACCATGAGGTGAATTCCTTAAAAAGCGGCCAGTTATGCCGCGAGGTTTTTTTCAGGAATACCGCTGAGATTCCCCTGTTGAGGAAATATAGGTAGGAGGCTAACCATTGGTCATTGTGCGAATGTTGAGATCGCTGACGCTGATTTAGCTTAATTCTGGCAACCGCCACAAACAGCAGTGCGGCGCTGCACAAAAGCAGAAAAAGCCGCCGCGCTGTGCAGAAGAATGTGCGCAGGATCGAGGAATTAGCGCCAGGCGACAGCTATGGCTGCGCTATTTTTCCGCAAAATGTGGCCTCGCCTGCAAGTGTGAAAACGCCCGATTGTCAAACTCTGCCGCCCTTCGTAGGCTGCAAATGATCGCATTTATCCACTTTCTAAATAAATGAAAAATAAATTCCATCCTTTCACCTCTGGGAGTCTGCAATGAAAAAAAGTGCATGGGCAATGCTGTGTCTGCTGTCGCTCTCCACCCCGGCGCTGGCAGAGAAAATTGGCGTCTCAATGGCCTATTTCGATCAGAACTTCCTGACCATCATCCGTCAGGCGATCGATAAGGAAGCCAAAGCGCGCAAGCTGGATGCGCAGTTCGAAGATGCGCGCGGCGATGTCGGCCGTCAGACCGATCAGGTGCAGAGCTTTATCAGCGCCGGGGTGGACGCCATCATTGTCGATCCGGTGGACTCGGCCAGTACGCCCGCCCTGACCCGCCTGGCGCAGCAGGCCCACATCCCGCTGGTCTATGTTAACCGCACGCCGGGAGATAAAACTCTGCCGCCTGGCGTGGTGTTCGTCGGTTCAGATGAGCGTGAATCCGGCACGCTGCAGATGGAAGCGCTGGCAAAGCAGGCCAACTATCGCGGCAACGTCGCCATCATGATCGGTAACCTGACCGACGCCGGCGCGCTGCAACGGACGCGGGATGTGGAGCAGGTGGTGGCGAAATACCCCAACATGAAAGTGGTGCTGAAGCAGACTGCCAACTACGCCCGTAATGAAGGCATGGATCTGATGCTCAACTGGCTGTCGAACGGGGAGGATATCGATATTGTTGCCGCCAACAACGATGAAATGGCGATTGGCGCCACCATGGCGATCGCCCAGGCGAAGCCGAAAAAAACCATTCTGGTCGGCGGCATTGATGCCACGCCGGATGGCCTGAAAGCGCTGGCGAGTGGCAAATTAGCGGTGACGGTGTTCCAGGACGCCGTGGGTCAGGGTAAAAAATCGGTAGAGGTGGCGCAGCAGATGATCAAAGGTGAAAAGGTCGATTCCCACCAGTGGATCCCGTTTGAACTGGTGACGCCACAAAACAGGCAGCATTATCAGGATAAAAATCCGTAAGGCAGGCTGGCGCGGCCGTGATGCCGCGCCATCGGTCACGGCTGATGCAGTAATTTCGCCATCACGACGACATCATGCAGCTTACCGTCACGCAGCGCCGCCTGGCGCAGCAATCCTTCGCGCTCAAACCCCAGACGATGATAGAGCCGGAGCGCCCGTTCGTTGTCGTGGAACACCTCCAGTTGCATGCGGGTGATGCCGAGCCAGTTACGGGAATAGTCGAGCGCGGTGCGGATCAGCTTTTCGCCTACGCCGCGGCCGCTGAATGCCGGATCCACGCCCAGCCCGAAACTGATGCTGTGGCGGGTGCGCGGTTTATTGTCGACAAACAGCGTCAGCTCACCGGCCATCTCCCCGTCGATTTCCGCCACAAACGCGATATAACCTTCGCCATCCATTTTCAGGAACTTTTTCTCCCAGGTCGCGACGCTGGGAAACGGTAGCTGTAGCGTCCAGGGGTAGACATCAGGATGGCTGTAGAGCCGCTGATAGGCGGCGGCATCGTGAGGCTCTCGTCCCCGGATGGTAATTTCCATATTTTCTCCTGTTAGCCGAACGGGTTTGATGCACTAAGCTGTACCTCTTCATCGGACGGAAAGAGTACTGCTATGTTGTATCGCCGTTTTGAACGTTTTATCAATATTTTTCATGATGCTCCCAGCGATTCGCCCCCTGCTACGGTCTGGTCCTTTTACGCCTACTATCTGCGTCAGGTCTGGCCGAGTTTTGCTGCCCTGCTGCTGGTCGGACTGGCGTCAGCGCTGATCGAAGTGGCGCTGTTCAGCTACCTGAGCCGCATTATCGACCTGGTGAATCATTCGACGCCCGCCACCCTGTTCAGCGATAACTGGCCGCTGCTGCTGTGGATGGGCGCGGTGGCGCTGATCCTGCGACCGATTTTCATCGCCCTGCACGACATGCTGGTGCACCAGAGCATCAGCCCGAGCATGACCAGCATGATCCGCTGGCAGCATCACAACTACGTGCTGCGTCAGAGCCTGAACTTCTTTCAGAACGATTTTGCCGGCCGTATCGCACAGCGCATTATGCAGACCGGCAGTTCGCTGCGGGATTCATCCGTACAGCTGGTCGACGCCATCTGGCACGTGCTGATCTACTCGGTCACCTCACTGGTGCTGTTTGCCGAAGCGGACTGGCGACTGATGATCCCGCTGGTGCTGTGGATTCTGGCCTACAGCGCCTCGCTGCGTTTCTTTGTGCCGCGCGTCAAGGCGCGCTCGGTGGTTTCATCAGAAGCGCGCTCTAAGCTGATGGGAACCATCGTCGACGGCTACACCAATATCACCACCATCAAACTGTTTGCCCATAGCGATCTGGAGCGACAATACGCACGCGAAGCGATTCAGGAGCAGACCGACAAAACCCAGCACGCCAGTCGCATGGTCACCAGCATGGATCTGACGCTGTCGGCGCTGAACGGCATGCTGATTGTCTCGACGTCCGGACTGGCGCTGTGGCTGTGGAGCCAGTCGCTGATTAGCGTCGGGGCGATTGCGCTGGCGACCGGTCTGGTGATCCGTCTGGTGAACATGTCTGGCTGGATCATGTGGGTGGTGAACGGCATTTTCGAAAACATCGGCATGGTACAGGATGGCCTGAACACCATTTCTCAGCCGCTCAGCGTGCAGGATGCACCCGGCGCGAAGCAGCTGAAGGTGACACGCGGCCAGATCCGCTATGAAGATGTGCGCTTTGACTACGGCGGCGGACGACAGGTGATTAACCAGCTCAACCTCGATATCAAACCCGGCGAGAAGATTGGCCTGATCGGCCCGTCCGGCGCCGGTAAATCGACGCTGGTTAATCTGCTGCTGCGGCTGTATGACCTGAACGGTGGCCGGATTGTGATTGACGATCAGGATATCGCCACGGTGACTCAGGAGAGTCTGCGCAGTCAGATCGGCATGATCACTCAGGACACCTCGCTGCTGCACCGTTCGATACGTGAAAATCTGCTCTACGGGCGTCCCGATGCCAGTGAAGCGGAGTTGCAGATGGCGATTCGCCGTGCCCGTGCTGACGAGTTCATTCCGCTACTCTCCGATCCGCAGGGCCGTACCGGGCTTGATGCGCACGTCGGGGAACGCGGCGTGAAGCTGTCAGGCGGTCAGCGTCAGCGGGTGGCGATTGCCCGCGTACTGCTGAAGGATGCGCCGATCCTGATCATGGATGAGGCGACGTCAGCGCTGGATTCGGAAGTGGAAGCGGCGATTCAGGAGAGCCTGGAGTCACTGATGCAGGGCAAAACCGTCATCGCCATTGCGCACCGTCTGTCGACCATCGCGAAGATGGACCGGCTGGTGGTGCTGGATAAAGGCGGGATTGTCGAGACCGGCAGCCACGCTGAGCTACTGGCGCACAACGGCTTGTATGCGCGCCTGTGGCAGCATCAGACCGGCGGTTTTGTCGGCGTCGATTAATCGCCGCGTCGGTAAGGCAAGGCGTCGCGTGCTTCTTCGACCCAGCCGCGCACGCCTTCCCGCTCCTGCTGCAGAAAATCCGCCACCGCATCGCGTAAGCCAGGATGCAGCAGATAGTGCCAGGAGTGGGTAATCTGCGGCTCAAAGCCGCGTACCAGCTTGTGTTCGCCCTGCGCTCCGGCATCAAACCGCGTCAGGCCGTGCTCAATCGCAAAATCCATTCCCTGATAAAAACAGGTTTCGAAGTGCAGCCGATCGAACTCCGCCAGGCAGCCCCAGTAGCGACCGTATAACGCCTTTTCATCCCGCAGGTAGAACGCCATCGCCGCCGGTTGCTGCTGCAGGCGTGCAATCACCACCATGATGTTGTCCGGCATCCGTTCCGCCAGCAGGCTGAAGAAATCCCGCGTCAGATAGGGCTGCTGACCGCGCACCGCGTAAGTGTTGGCGTAGCAGGTGTAGACAAAATCCCACTGATCTTCGCGCAGCCGATCGCCACGGTAGCGCTCGAACACAAAACCGCTTTGCATCACCTGTTCACGCTCTTTGCGCAGCTGCTTACGCTTACGCGACATCAGCGTGTCGAGGAAATCCTGAAAGTCCCGGTAGCCGCGGTTGTGCCAGTGATACTGACAACCGAGCCGCGCCAGCCAGTCCGGCTGTTCGGCCAGCAGCTGGTTGGCCTGCGCATCGGTAAAGTTAATGTGCGCCCCGCTTAACCCCTGCTGCTGCAACCTTTCCGGTAACGCCGCCAGCAACTGCGCCGCAGCCACGCTGTCGCCCAGCAGGCGCGCCCCGCTGACCGGGCTGAAGGGAATAGCTCCCAGCCATTTAGGGTAATAGCGGATGCCGGCCCGCTGGCTGGCATCTGCCCAGGCGTGATCGAACACATACTCGCCCCACGAATTGCGTTTACGGTAGCCCGGCAGCGCGGCACGGGTGATGCCGCCGTCACGCCACAGCAGATGATCCGGCTGCCAGCCCGATTCGGGCCGCACGCTGCCGCTCTGTTCCAGGGTAAGCAAAAAAGCGTGGCGCAAAAAAGGCTGATCGTCAGGCAACAGCGCATCCCACTCGGCGGCGGCGATCTCCGCCAGCGAAGTCAGGTGAAACAGCGACATGAAAAACTCCAGACAGCAACGGGCGAACGATCAGTCAAGCAGGTTTTCTGCGCCAGCGAAAGGGTGAAGGCACGCAATGTGAAGGCTGCACAGCCTGCCCGCACGCCCTATACTGCGATTTTGCCTCCTGACTGGAATCGCCATGGATCGACTCGAGTGTGACCGGATGTTTGTCACGGTGCTGGAAACCGGCAGTTTTTCGGCGGCGGCGTTACGGCTGGGCACCAGCAGCAGCCAGGCCTCCAAGCGGGTATCGAAGCTGGAACAACAGCTTGGGGTTCAGCTGTTTAAACGCAGCACCCGCGCCCTGTCGCCAACCGACGTCGGGCGCAGCTATTACGAACGGGTAAAAAACCTGCTGGATGCCTTTGATGCACTGGATGCCAGCGTGCGCGAAAGCGCCAATACGCCCACCGGCCGGCTGAAGATCAGCGCACCCGGCTCTTTCGGCACCGCCGTGTTGTCGCCGGTGCTGGTGGCGTTCGCCCGGCGCTATCCGCTGATTGAACTCGACGTCAGCTTTTCCGATCGTGCGGTGAACATCGTCGATGAGGGATTTGATCTGGCGATTCGCATCGGCAACTTAAGCGACAGCAGCCTGGTGGCGCGTAAGCTGGGCGAGGTCCATGTGCGCATCGCCGCGTCACCGGTCTATCTTGAGCAGTTCGGTAAACCGCAGCACTGGCAGGATATCCGCCAGCATCAGTGCATTATCGACACCAACTTTCGCGATCCGCTGCACTGGCCGTTTGCCGATGGCAGCGGCGAGATGGTCAGCATCCCGATTCAGGGCCGCCTGCGCTTCGCCAATACTGAAGCCTGTTTGCAGGCGGCGATTGCCGGGCTGGGCATTGCGCGACTGCCGGGGTTCATCGCCGCGCCCGCGCTGCGGCGCGGTGAGATCGTCCGATTGCTGGAGAACTTTGATATTCCGCCCCTCGGCCTGTTTGCTGTCTATCCGCCAGCCCGCCATCTGGCGCACCGGGCGCGCCTGCTGATTGACTTTCTCGCCACCCATTTCAGCGAGGTTCCGCCAGATTGATTCCGTCCATAATGGAATAAATGATTGTCTTTTTGGCTGGATTATCACTCATTCTGTCATCAGTTAAGCTACTGCTCAGATCAACAGAGGAGTGGCATCATGTTAGTAGCGGGGAAATGGAGTGGTGACTGGCATCCGGTGCAGGCTACCGATAAACAAGGCGGTTTTGTCCGTCAGGATGCCGGTTTCCGGCACTGGATCAGCCACGATGGTTCAACGGAATTTGCTGCGGAACCGGACCGCTATCATCTCTATGTGGCGCTGATCTGTCCGTGGGCCTCGCGCGCGCTGATCGCCCGTAAACTCAAAGGACTGGAATCGCTGATTAGCGTGACGGTGGTCGAGCCGCAGCTCGGCGCGCAGGGCTGGCGTTTCGGTGAGGCGACCGCTGCTGACCGCGATCTGCTGGACGGGGCGCACTATCTGCATCAGATTTACACCCGCGCCGCGCCCGATTTTACCGGCCGGGCCACCGTTCCGGTGCTGTGGGACAAGAAAACCGCCACCATCGTTAATAACGAGTCGGCTGACATCGTGCGGATGTTTAACAGCGGCTTCGGCGATCTGGCGGACAACCGCCTCGATCTCTATCCCGCCGCGCTGCGTGCAGAGATTGATGCGCTCAATGCCAGTCTCTATCCCCGGCTTAACAATGGCGTGTACCGCGCCGGCTTCGCCACCACCGCGAACAGCTACCAGCAGGCGTTCAGCGAGGTGTTCAGCCAGCTTGACGAACTGGAGTTGATGCTCAGTGATGGCCGCACCTTCCTGCTCGGTGAACGTTTGACTGAAAGCGATATCCGGCTGTTCGTCACCCTGATTCGCTTTGACGTGGCCTACCATGGCCTGTTCAAATGCAACCTGCGCCGGGTGCGCGATTACCCGTTGCTCAATCGCTATCTGAAAAGCATGCTGTCAGTCTCCGGCATCCGTGAGACCGTCAACATTGAACACATCAAACAGGGTTATTACTCGATTTCGGCGCTGAACCCGAACGGAATTGTTCCGGCAGGCCCGGATCTAAGCGAGTACGGTTTATAAAGCCCCTTTTTAAGGAACAGCAATGGCAAAAGCACTGGTGATATTTCTGCATGGCGTCGGCAGTAACGGCGACGATCTGGCACCGATTGGGCGTCACTGGGCGGCCTTATTACCGGATGTGGTGTTTGCATCGCCGGATGCGCCTGCAGCGTTTGATGGCGGTTTTGGCTATCAGTGGTTCAGCCTGGCCGGCGTTACGCCAGAGAACCGTCCGGCGCGGGTACGGGCGGCGCGGGCAGCGTTTGACGCCACTCTCAGCAACATTATCAGCCAGCACGGCTTCGCCGAACGCTGGCACGAGGTGGTGCTGGTGGGCTTTTCGCAGGGGTCGATTATGGCGCTGGATGCGCTGGCATCCGGCCGTTATCCGCTGGCGGGCGTGGTGGCATTTTCAGGGCGTCTGGCGTTTGACGGCGAGCTGACGCCGCAGCCTCATCTGCCGGCCATGCTGATCCACGGCCATGCCGATGAGGTGATCCCGTGGCAGGAGAGCGAATCCGCGGCTGCGCGGCTGAAACAGGCGGCAGTGCCGGTTGAAACCCTGTTTGAGCCAGCGACCGGCCACACCATTTCAGCACAGGGCGCTCTGCATGCCGCCGCGTTTATCGGGCAATGCCTGCAGGATTAAACACTACGACCAGTAGCGGCTTAATGCCTGCCACGCCTGCCGGGCAGCCACCTCAGGCGGCAGGCGTTTCAGCGTATCATTAAACACTTCAATGCCAACCGGACCCTGATAACCGGCACTTTTCAGCTTATCCACAAAGCGTCCGATGTCGATAATGCCATCACCGGGTAGCAGTCGCTGATGACGCGCGATGTCGATCAGACTCTGCTTATCCTGCGGCGGAACGGCAGCCATATCACACAGTTGCACCTCGTAAATCCGCTCGGCAGGAATGCCATCCAGCTGTGAAGCGTCGCCGCCCAGCGCACAGATATGGAACAGATCGACCACCAGCCCGATGTTGGGCTGATCGAGACGCTGCAATCGCTGCCACGCCAGCGGCAGGGTGTTATCCACGCTGCACCAGGCCATCGGCTCATACATGATGCGCATGTTGTAGCGCGCGGCTTCCGACGCCATCCAGCGCAGGTCATCATCAATCTGATCGGCGCGGCAATCCTCACGGGTACTGGCCGGAGCCTGAATGGTGTCACACCCCAGCGCCTGGGCAATGTGGATAAACTGACGCAGCTCTTCGCGCTTCTGCCCGCGCAGCGCGCTGGGCGCGCCGGTGAAATCACGCAGCACCTGCAGATTGGTAAAGCCGGGTCCCTGCTGAGCGGCAATCCGGGCCAGCGCCGCGGCACCGCCGTCGCAGGCCTCCACGTCCTCACGCCAGATTTCGACCTGGTCAAAACCGGCATTATGCGCCGCCTGTAGCTTCTCTTCGGGCTCACCGTTTAACAACACCAGGTTAAGGAATGTTGGATTACGACTCATCTCTCTGCTCCTTAATCGTCCGGAATAATCGGTGAAGAATAATCAGCTGCAACGCCGCACACCTTGCGGCCTGGGCAACATCGCAGCTAAAACAGTATCTACCTCTTAAGCGTTATGGCAAGCCGCGATTCACGGTCCGTCAGGCCAGCAGCGTCATCAGTGCGAAACCGGCAAACGCCATCAGCAGCGAGCCGATGACATGCACCAGCGCACTGGCCATCGCCCAGAGGTACTTACCTGATTGTAGCAATACCATTAATTCTGCCGTAAACGAGGAGAAGGTGGTCAGCCCGCCGCACAGGCCGGTGATGATCAGTAGCTTCCACGCCGGGTCAATTTCCGGATGGCGGACAAACCAGGCCATCGCCGCGCCAATGATCAACCCGCCGATCAGATTAACCAGCAGCGTGCCGGGCGGCAGGTTGGGAAATAAAGCATTGAAACGTACCGCGAACAGCCACCGCAGCACACAGCCAGCAGAGCCGCCAATCATGACGGCGAACAACGGTTTCAACATGTCTTGCTCCTGATTGCAGATTTCACGCCGGGCTGAGGGGAGAAGCAGAGATAAACCGCGCCTGACACCTCAGCTCCCGCGAAAGGATACACCGAGTGTCAGGCGTCATCAGCCGGGGTAAAGCCCGCCGGCGGTTGGGGAAGGTGGCACGCCATCACCTTAAGCGAAGGATAATACGATGCGACTCTCCGGCTGGCAACTGAGTGGCCACCGCAGCGGTTGCCGCTGAAAACCTTGACGACGGCGCGGCGGTCAGGGTAATGCTGAGCGTTGAAGGCAGCGACCCGGAGAGTCTATGCGTACCCTGATTATTGATACTGACATTGGCGTCGACGATGCGTTTGCGCTGGCCTACGCGGCACGAACTCAGCGGCTGCTGGGCATCACCACCGTTTTTGGCAACGTGGCGGTGGGCCAGGCGGTGAAAAATGCCCGGCTGTTCTGCCAGAAAATGGCGATTGAGGCGGACGTTTATCGCGGCTGTTCCCGGCCGCTGGCGCAGCGTATGAGTGCGCCCGCCACGCTGCACGGCGAAGATGGGCTGGGCGATGCGTTTGATAACCCGTTCAGCGACGCAGCGCCCAGTGCGGTGCAGTTCATTATCGACAGCGTGCGGGCCCATCCGCAGCAGATCACCCTGGTGGCGATTGGCCCGCTGACCAACATCGCCAGCGCCATTAATCAGGCACCGGACATTATTCCGCTGGTTAAAGAGCTGGTGATCATGGGCGGCGCATTCGGTACCGGCGGTCATAGCGGCAACGTGACGCCGTTCAGTGAATTCAACATCTGGAAAGATCCGCACGCCGCCGATCAGGTGCTGACGTCGGCGCTGAAGGTGGTGGTGATACCGCTGGATGTCACCCACCAGGTGCTGATCACCGGCGATGACGTTCAGCGGCTTAACCAGCCGGT
Organism: Pantoea sp. PGP6; assembly: GCF_053474785.1. Classification (NCBI taxonomy): domain Bacteria; kingdom Pseudomonadati; phylum Pseudomonadota; class Gammaproteobacteria; order Enterobacterales; family Erwiniaceae; genus Pantoea; species Pantoea sp. PGP6. The sequence goes on along the minus strand of NZ_JBQBMA010000001.1, from coordinate 254,013 downwards.
TCTGAGCGCCATCTGCCGGCCCTATCTTGCTTACAGCCTGGCAAAAGAGGGCTTTGCCGGCATGGCGCTGCACGACACGCTGGCGCTGGCGTGGCTCAGTCTGCCGGCGGCCTTCACCTTAACGGAAAGCCCGCTGCGGGTGATCACCGAGGGGATCGCCTGCGGCCAGACGGTGCGTAAGCTGAGCGCGCTGGCTTCGCGCCACGATCCGTTTGATGGTCTGCCGTCTCAGCGCATCGCACTGGCGGTAGATGCCGGTGCGGTAAGGTCACACTTCTTTCAGACCCTGACGCTGCTGCACAGCAATCAGCGATCGAAATGAATCACGCCTTTGATCAGTTCGCGGTTGTTGATCACCTGCGACTCAAAGCTGTCCGCCAGCGTTGAAAAGTCGAGATGGTGATTAAGCATCATTTCAGCCCGCAGTGCGCCGCTGGCCATTAACTCACGTACCCGATCAAAATCTTCACGGGTGGCGTTGCGGCTGCCCATCAGGGTGGTCTCTTTTTTGTGGAATTCGCTGTCCGGGATCACCAGATCGCCTTTATGCAGTCCGACATAAACGATGGTGCCGCCATGACGCATCAGGTTCACCGCGTTGTTCATCGCCGCCGGGCTGCCGGTGGCGTCGATCACTTTGAGCGCCAGACGCCCGCCAAACTGCTCGCGTAGCGCAGTGTAAAAATCCTCTTCCGCCGGATTGAGCGCTGCCAGGCCGAGCTGGTCAGCCACGTGCTGGCGACGGAACGCGCTGGTATCGGCTACCACCACCTCAGCGCCACTGGCAGCCGCAATCGCCGCCACGCCCAGGCCGATCGGACCCGCGCCGACCACTAATACCTGCTCACCGGCCACGATAGCGGCACGTCTGACCGCATGGGCACTGATGGCGAACGGTTCAATCAGCGCGGCCGCATCCGGCGCGACATCATCCACCACTAGCAGCGTGCTGACCGGTACGCTCAGGTAGTCGCAGAAACCGCCATCCTGATGGACGCCAATCACTGAAATCTGCTCGCAGCAGTTGGTCTTGCCGCTCTGACAGGCGTCGCAGCGCAGGCAGGAGATGTAGGGCATCAACGCGACCCGCTGACCCGGTTCAACGCCGCTCGCGCCGCTGCCCAGCGCCACCACTTCAGCACAGAGTTCATGGCCCAGCACCCGCGGATAGCTGAAGAACGGCTGGTTGCCGGACCAGGCGTGAATATCGGTGCCACAGATTCCGGCGGTGAGGATTTTAATCAGCGCTTCACCGGCGCCGGGTGTTGGTTGTTCGCGCGTGGCCCAGACCATCTTACGTGGCTCGGCGATGACCAGTGCTTTCATTGTTGTCATGGTGATTCTCCGGGTTGTCCTGCACGCAGTTATGGCGAATCCTGCCTGCGGCGCGGGATTCGATGGCGGGAAGTGTGAAGCACGACGATTTTTTTGGGCTTTGAATGGTTTTTAATGCGTAAAAAACCGGAGGACGGGATGAGCCGCAGTCAGAATTTACGACATAACGTGATTAACCAGATGCTGGAAAGCATCGCCCAGCGCCATATTCTGTCGCCTCTGCCTCCGCAGGCGGCGCTGGCTGAGATGTTCAATATCAGCCGCACCACGGTGCGTCACACCCTGCACTATCTGCATCAGCGGGGCGTGCTGGAAAAGGTCGATAAAACCTGGGTGATCGTGCGCGATCCGTGCGAAGACGACGGGTTCAGTGCGCTAACGCCGCCGATTGAGCAGCAGGCCAGCCACTTCGAACAGGTGTTTTTTAACATGATTAATCAGCGCCAGCTGGTGCCTGGCGACACCTTCAGCGAGCTGCAACTGGCTCAGCAGGTCAAAGTCAGTCCGGTAGTGGTGCGGGAGTTTCTGCTGCGTTTTATGCGATACGATCTGCTGGAGCCGGTCAAACGGGGCCAGTGGCGGATGAAGAAATTCAGCCAGGATTACGCGGAGAAGCTGTTTGAGCTGCGGGAAATGCTGGAAACCCACGCGCTGAGCCGTTTTTTAAATCTGCCAGCCAGCGATGAACGCTGGGTACAGGCGCGGGATCTGCTGGATCGTCACCGATCGATGCGTGACACCATCGCCAGCAACTACCGCCACTTTGCCGCCCTGGATCGGCAGATGCATTCACTGATTTTATCCGCCGCCAATAATCCGTTTTTCAACCAGTCGCTGGAGATCATCTCTGTGATATTTCACTCACATTATCAGTGGGATGAGAGCGATCTGAAGCAACGAAATATTGTGGCGCTGGAGGAGCATATGGCGATTCTGACCGCGCTGATTGGCCGACAGGATGTCGATGCGCTTTGTGCATTACATAACCATCTGGCGACGGCTAAAACCTCGATGGTGCGCTCGATTAGTCAGTACAATTAAAAACCGATTAAAAACCACAAAGCATTAGCTCCCGCACGATTCAGAAACATCTTTGCAACATCTCTTCTCCTTTGCTCTTAGTCTCGACTGCAACGTCATGGCGGCCACTTGCCGCTGCGCGAACCCCCCTCTTCACCATAACGATAACTACCCAGCTTCGGGAGAGTGCAATGGAAAAGACATCAGTGACCGGCCACGACAACGTGTCCGGCGGAGCGGCGCCAGGCCAGGATTACGTTCCAATGCGCGGCGATATCGTCCGCTCACCGCGCATCCGTAAAATTCAGGTGACAGCCATGCTGTTGCTGCTGTTCGCCGCCATTATTAACTACCTCGACCGCAGTTCGCTGTCGGTGGCTAACATGACTATCCGCGAGGAGATGGGTCTGAGCGCCACCGAAATCGGCTTCCTGCTCTCCGCGTTTTCTCTGGCCTACGGCCTGGCGCAGCTGCCGTGTGGCGCGCTGCTGGATCGTAAAGGGCCGCGCATTATGCTCGGCATCGGCATGTTTATCTGGTCGCTGTTTCAGGCGGCATCGGGTCTGGTACATAACTTCACCCAGTTCATCCTGGTGCGTATCGGCCTCGGCATTGGTGAAGCGCCGATGAACCCGTGCGGCGTTAAAGTGATCAACGACTGGTTCAATATCAAAGATCGCGGCATGCCGATGGGGATGTTTAATGCCGCCTCAATGATTGGCCTGTCAGTAGCGCCACCGATTCTGGCTGCCATGATGCTGGTGATGGGCTGGCGCGGCATGTTTGTCACTATTGGTATCCTCGGGATGTTCCTCGCCATTGGCTGGTACATGGTTTACCGCGATCGCGATAACAACACCCTGAGCGCTGAAGAGATCCACTATCTGCAGGCGGGCAGCGTCGCCTCGCGTAAAGAGCCGATCAGCTTCAAAGAGTGGCGCGGCCTGTTTAAGCAGCGCACCATGTGGGGCATGATGATTGGCTTCAGCGGCATTAACTATACCGCGTGGCTCTATATCGCCTGGCTGCCGGGTTATCTGCAGTCGACCTACCATCTGGATCTGAAAAGTACCGGCCTGCTGGCGGCGATTCCGTTCCTGTTTGGTGCGGCGGGGATGTTGCTGAATGGCTATGTGGTCGATTCACTGGTGCGTCGTGGCTTTAACGCGGTGAAAACCCGCAAGGTCTGCATCGTCAGCGGTATGCTGCTATCCGCCGGCTTTACCGCCGTGGTGACCCGCGCCACCGATACCACCAGTGCCGTTACCCTGATTGGCATGGCGCTGTTCTGCATTCACTTCGCCGGCACCTCATGCTGGGGCCTGATTCACGCTAATGTGACGGCCCGCATGACTGCATCGGTCGGCAGTATCCAGAACTTCGCCAGCTTTATCTTCGCCTCCTTCGCGCCAGTGATCACCGGTTGGGTGCTCGACACCACCAAATCGTTCAGCATGGCGCTGATGATTTGTGCCTGCGTGACGCTGGTTGGCGCACTGGCTTACCTGCTGCTGGTGCGCAAACCGATCACCGACGGCGAGTAATCCCGCCTGACGGCGCAGGCGTTACGTCAGCGCCGTCAGGGTGACTCCATGTTTCGCGCCATAACGCTGGATGCCGGTGATTACCTTCTCCACACTCAGCGGCGGCGGCGGCGGTAACAGCGGCGCCCGTTCCCGTAATGCCGAGTCAAAGCGGGCGAAAGTGGCGAAATCGCGCGGGAAGCGCTCCTCATCCACGCCAATCAATGCACCCTCCTCCCGGGCATACGCCAGTAGCGCCTGCCAGCGCGCAATCTCCGCCAGCCCGATGCTGTCGGTGCCGTGCGAAAACAGCATCATGTCGATGTTGCGGAACGGTGGCTGTTTCTCAAGGAAACGCTGCAGTGCCGCAGCAGAGGGCTCGGTGCAGAACACCAGCCAGAACGGGATAGCGTGCTGCTGCATGCTGCACCAGGGGTCCATCAGCAGAAAACTGTCCACCGTCAGGCGGGTCGGTAAAATGCCGGCGGCCAGATACCAGTCGCGGTAGATCTCCGCCACCACATAACTCATCGCTTCCGGATCTTCATAACGAATCTCCATCAGCTTCAGGCCCTGAGCCTCCGCCAGTTTTTTCAGCGGCGAGATCAGATAACCATCCAGTCCCCATTCCGCTTCTGGCACGTGATCGGTAATGGCAGGCGGGGTCCAGCGTTCGCGATCAATGCCGTAGCGCGCCAGGTATTCCGCCACCCGCGGACCGCCCTGTAAGTACTCTTTTTCGGTTGCGCCGCCGAGCGCGCCAAACTGAAAGAACGAGCGATCGCTGGTGCGGGTCACCGGCCACTGTCGGGTACAGTGATTGATAAACAGCGTTGATCCGGCCGGCAGGCTGCCCATCAGGAATTCGTTGAACGCCAGCGGCAGCGCACGCAGTTTCAGCCGGAAGTAACGCATCTGATCGAGCATCAGCCGATCCTGATTCGGGTCCTGCATGTGATGCACCGCCAGCCGTGGCCAGGCAGCCAGCAGCGCGGCGGCAATCTCCTTGCCCTGCTCAAAGCTCGCCTGCGCATCATCCGGATCGTTATTGGCGGCCCGCACCGGGCAGAGGAAAGTCTGGGGCAGCCAGGGCACGCCCATCGCCGCCGCCAGATGTATCAGCGCACCGTTCGAGGAGCCGATAAAGGCCGCCGGATAGTCCTGCTGCGGGTATTCACTCACCATCCATTCGGCGATCCCTTCTACATCCAGCTCACCGGCCTGACGCAGCGTGATGCCTTCTGCCATGCCGCCCAGCGCGTAGCCCCACTCGCGGAGTCCGGTCGGCAAGCGGTTAAGCGACGGCAGCAGACGATCCAGCGTCGGTGACTGACTGGGGCTGGCGAAGGGCCGATCGTGCAGCGCATTGGCCAGCGCCAGCAGCATCGCCGCGGCAGAGTCGAAACGGGCAATCCCTTTCGGTGGTTTACTCATGCTGATCCTCCTGCTGGATACGCGCCAGGAACGGGCGGATGGCGCTACAGAAACTCCACGGATAGACATAATGCAGGGTGTGCGTCCCGTCGCGCAGCGTGAGGGTTTCGCTGTGCGGCATCAGGGCGGCGAGTTCATCCAGCCAGCGCGCCGGACACACCGGGTCGCGCGAGCCGCGCAAAAGCAGGGTTGGCGCGCTAATGTACGTCAGGCGATGTTCAATATGGTCACGCATCATGGCACGCATGGTGCCGAAGGCGCGCCGCAGACCGGCTTTGGCGTAATCAATGCGCGCCAGCGGTCCCGGCGGACGACGTGCTTCCAGACGACCGTTACGCCAGTCGCGCCAGAGCTGACGCGGCAGGCTGCGGGCGTGACGATCGACCGTCGGCCCCTGCAGCACCAGTCCCGCCACCGCCTGCGGATATTTCACCGCCAGCGCCGCCAGAATCTGGCAGCCAAACGAGTTGCCCACCCAGATGGCGCGCTGGAATCCGTTGTGCTGCAGCCAAAGCCACAGCGCGTCGGCCAGCTGATCCACCGACATCACCGGCGCCGAGGCCGGCAGCGCACTGGCCCCGAAACCCGGCAGGTCAGGCACCAGCACGTGATAATCGCGGCTTAATGCCAGCGCCAGCGGTTCCATCGCCCGGCCGGACATCACCAGACCGTGAACCAGCACCACCGGCAACCCCTGGCGCTCATTCGGTGTGACGCGGGTAAACATCCGCCAGTCGCCAATCTGCTGATAATAACCGGCCAGCCCGGCGTGGTGACTGCGCGGCGACACCGGCGGCGTCTGCTTCAGCTGCTGCCAGCGTTTCATGCCCCACAGTGTGGCCGCCACACCTAACCCAACGCCTGCCACGATGGCCGCCTGTTTTCGTCGATGCTTCTGGATCATCCGCTGCTCCTGTTTCGGGGGGATAACTCAGTGTAGGACGGGATTTCGCAGCAGGCGGGTAATCAGATTAACGGTGTGACACATTGCGCTTCGCAGCGAGGGGGGTTACGCAATCACATTGCGCAGACGCCCAATCTGCTCAATTTCTACTTCAACCACATCGCCGGAGAACATAAACAGCGGCGGTGTGCGTTTTTTACCGACGCCACCCGGTGAACCGGTGATGATCACATCGCCGGGCGACAGCGGGCTGAAGGCCGAGATGTATTCAATAATTTTTGCTACCGGATGCACCATGCTGCCGGTGGTATCGTTCTGCACTTCCCGCCCGTTTAACCAGGTTTTGATCGCCAGCTGCTGCGGATCGGGGATGACATCCGCAGTGGTCATCCAGGGTCCGAATCCGCCGGTCTGCGGCCAGTTTTTGCCGGCGGTAAACCAGGTAAACTGCATGTCGCGCACGGTCGCATCCATAAAGCAGCTGTAACCCGCCACCGCCTCCAGCGCGTTGGCAGCGCTGACCTGATGGGCCGCTTTGCCGATAATCACCGCCAGTTCGCCTTCAAAGTCGAACTCCTGAGTGGTAGCGGGCTTTTGCAGCGGCTGGTCATGGCCGGTGAGCGAGTCGGCGAAACGCACAAACAGGGTCGGCGCATCGAGCGTCTCGGCAAACTCTTTTCGTTTATCGGCGTAGTTCATCCCGACGCAAAACACCTTGCCAGGATTCTCAATCACCGGCAGAAAGCGGATGGCGCTAAACGGATAGTCGATTGGCATGGTGTGAAAAGCATGGAGATCGGCCAGCGATGAGCGGCTCAGAAAGGTTTTTAAATCGGCGCAGGCTGCACCGAAGCGTAAACCGAGATCCACCACGCCGTGCTCGCGCACGATACCGAAACTTTTTTTGTCCTGGTCAGGAAGAGAGAAACTGCAAAGCTGCATTGCTGCCCCGTTGTAATCGCGAATTTTCAGATTTTTACTGAGAAAAGAGGCGCGCAGGGTAACAAAAGTCATCGGCAAAAGCGTACACAGTTATGCTCATCGGATCTGCTGCTGATCATTCAACAGCGTAATAAGCGCTGGAATGATCAGCAAAAAGGATTTTCTGTGGCGTCAGCGATCGCTGTTGACGGCAAATTGCGGGCGGAAACGAGGCGGTGAATGGGGTAAAGCGCGGGCGGTGGAACAGAAGAAAAAGTGATAATCATCGGTCGATCCCTGACCGCGATTATCGAGGGTTTTCTGCGGCGTGCTTAGTACATCGCACCCGGCGGTACGTGTTTGAAGGTTTCGACGTAAGCGCGGAACACGTAGTTAAAAATGCGTTTCATGTGACACCTGATGCAAAATTAGTTGAAGAAATATGCGAAAAGTATAACTTCAGCGCGTTTTTTCGGCAATAAATTTTGAACCAGATCACAAAATTGAGTTTATTTTGCGCAAAAAACCGTTAAGCGGCCTGACCGAGATGTTGCAGCAGAATGGTCGCGCCGACGGCAATCAACACCAGACCGCCCAGCACTTCCGCCCATTTGCCGAGTACCGGACCAATAAAGCGGCCCACCAGCACGCCGGTGGTGGCCATGACGGTGGTGGCGGCCCCGATGGTCAGCGCGGTGGTAATAATGTTGACCTGCAAGAAGGCCAGACCCACACCGACCGCCAGCGCATCAAGGCTGGTCGCCACAGCGGTAGTGGCCAGTACCATAAAGCCATGGCTCTGCGGCGCTTCACAGGGTTCTGCGACGGCGGTTTGCCGGAAACCTTCCATCATCATGCGGCCGCCTAAAAACGCCAGCAGGATAAAGGCGATCCAGTGGTCCCACGCCATGATGTAACGACTGGCGGCCAGGCCAAGCGCCCAGCCAATCAGCGGCGTTAAGGCTTCGATTGAGCCAAAAATCAGACCGGTGCGCAGCGCTTCTTTAAAACCCGGACGATGCAAGGTGGCACCTTTGCCCAGTGCAGCAGCAAACGCGTCCATCGACATACCCAGTGCAAGAATTAAGGTGGCAATAAAGGTCATGATTTATTCACCTGGGGCGAAAAAGCGGCAATTCACGCTGTATTCACCACACAAAGTGTTCAGTAATGAAAAAGTGCGCGCAGTCTACCACGCAACCGCAGAGATAAAAAGACAGTAAAATCATGGATTTAAGTATAGCAAAGGCTATAACTTTTATCATTCGCTATGTTTCGCGCTAAGTCGATGGTGGTAAAGCATTTTCTGACAGTTTTCCGCAACGATAATCGGCTTGTCTGGCCACTGCGTCTGCATTCCCTGATTGAACCCCAGCGCTGATTGCCGGAAAATGCCCGGCTTATTATTACGGGATGCCAGTTATGAATAACCCTTTTGAATCTTTAATCGTGCCTGGCGGCATTTTGCTGTTGGGGTTTCTCTCTGCCCTGCTGCTGCCTGCGCCAGCTTTTAGCCTGTCGGTGGCACAGCATCTGCAGCAGATGCTGCATTTGCAGGATCTTAACCAGCTCTACACCGTGGTGTTCTGCATCTGGTTTTTACTGCTGGGCACGGTGGAGTTTTTTGTGATTCGCTTCGTCTGGCGCCGCTGGTTCAGGAGCTGAGTCAGGCAGTCTGCGCATCGACCAGCGCTTTCAGGCGTGCTGCACTGCGCGCATAGCCATCACGCGGTAACTGAGCCGCACCGAGCAGCAGTCCGGCACAGCGTTGTTCGTCGCGCTGATACCAGATCGACAGCGGTGACGGGGCCATGCCATAGGCCAATGCTTGCTGCGCAATCAGCTGATCCGGCGTACCGGCCGGCAACCTGACAATCACCGCCAGCCCGGCACGTTGCACCTCGGGGAAATGGGGTTGCAGAGCGGCCATCATCTGCTCCAGTCGTTCGTGGTAGACCCGCTTCATGCGCCGCAGATGCCGCATGAAGTGTCCTTCCCGCAGGAAAACGGCCACCGCATCATGAAGCAATCCCGACGAGGCCGGTGCTAACAGCGCACAAACTTCCGCAAAACGCGAGACCAGGGCGGGCGGGACCACAATAAAGCCAAGCCGCAATCGCGGCGTCAGCGATTTGCTGAACGTACCGATATGCAGCACCCGTCCCTCGCTGTCGAGCGCCGCCAGCGCCGGTGCAGCCCGGTGACCAGGCTGCAGTTCGCCCAGATAATCATCCTCAATGATCCAGCGCTGTTGATGGCTGGCCCAGTTAAGCAACGCATGGCGGCGTGCCGGCGACAGGGTGACGCCGAGCGGGGCCTGCTGGCCCGGCGTGACCAGCGCAAACGCCGCATCCGGTGCCCGCGCCAGACCTTCCTCAACCTGCAGACCTTCGGCATCGACTGGCACCGCCACCGGCCTTACCCGCAGGGTTTCTACCGCCTGCCGGGCGACCATAAAGCCCGGATCTTCCAGCCAGGCCTGCTTCCCCTGAAAATCCATTGCCAGGCCAATCAGCCCCATCGCTCCGGCATAGCCATTGGTGATAAAAATTTGATCGGCATGACAGCGCACCCCGCGCGCGACCGCCAGCCAGGCTACCAGTGCCTGACGCAGTGCTGGCGTGCCGCGCGGATCGGGGTAACTGGCCGGTTTCCCGACCAGTGCCCGCGTCTGACGTTGCAGGATGCGCAGCCAGACTTTGGCCGGAAAGCTATCGCTGGCGGGGATGCCCATCTGGAACGTCAGGGGCGGCGAGTCGTAATCCTCTCCGCCCTCACGCAGTGACAGCGGCACCACAGCCTGGGCGCCAGCGGCTTCGCTCAGCACCGGCAGCGGGTTCACAAAGGTACCGGCCGCGCCGCGGGTATGCAGAAACTGGCGATCCACCAGCATGTCATAGCTGGCGCGCACCGTACCGCGAGCGACGCCGAGCTGGGCCGCTAAATCACGGCAGGAAGGAAGCCGTGCGCCGGGTGGCAAGCGCTGGTCGATGATCGCCTGTTCAATCTGCTGCCGCAGCTGCTCGCTCAGACCCCGCGCCTGGCCGCGTTTAAGCGTCAGCGTGGCGAAAAGCGATGGGCCCATTAAATCGTCATTTTTTGGCACTTTTGCTGTTCCATGGAAAAGCCGACAATCGCCTCAACCCACATCAATGAGGCAAAAAAATGAGTGAACGTATCGATTTTAATCAAGTCGCCCCAGCCGGGATGAAAGCGCTCGGCGGTGTTTACCACTACCTGACACAAACCGATTTGCCGTTAACCCTGCTGGAACTGGTGTTCCTGCGCATCTCGCAAATTAACGGCTGCGCCTACTGCATCGACATGCACAGCAAAGCATTGCATAAAGCCAATGTGAGCTGGGATAAAATTGTGCTGACCGCGGTGTGGAATGAATCGGGGAATTTATTCAGCGATCGCGAGAAGGCGGCCCTGCGCTGGGCAGAGTGCCTGACGCTGATCGCCAGCGCGGGCGCACCCGATGAGGATTATGCCGCACTGCAGGCCTGCTTTAGCGACAAAGAGATTGTCGATTTGAATATCGCCATCGGTCTGATGAACTCCTACAACCGCATGGCAATCAGTCTGAAAAAGCTACCGGCGTCTGTGTCAGGTCAGTGAGGCAGTCCGATGCGTGCGCCGTGGCGCGCGCATTTCATCCTCACAAAAATGTAACATTATTTTTACACTGACCGCCTGAAACCGGCGCTGATGCACTTTTAGACTATTCCTTACTCACTGATAACTGCCTGAAATTCAGTGAATTAAATAATTCCTCTCTGTAACCCACTCAGCGGGCGCTGCACCATGATGGCGCGTTCCTGCAACAACCAACTCTCTTAAGCTACTGAGTTATCAATAAAAAATCACTTATACTGCCTCTGCCGCCATGATTAATTCTTATGCTGAATCATTTCTGCATTTAAAAAATAAACAAATGTTTAATTCAGATGCGAGAATGTTATATTCGCATGACAAAGCATAACGTGCAGTTAACCCGTTATCACCGCTTTAACCTATACCTGAGTCTTAACCTTTGAGAAATAGCGCAACGCGCTCGAAAGAAGCGTGACTATTTCGCCTGCAAAACTGTTGAGCTTCAGGTCAACAGAAGAGGAGATGTCGCCTCATGTGCAATTCAGCAGTAAACCTTGCGCTCGCGATGAGCGCCATGGCAAAGGACACCACTACCGCGCAGGAGCGCAAAGACGTTGACGTGTTGCTGATTGGCGCGGGCGTGATGAGCGCCACCCTGGGCGCATGGCTGCAGGATCTGGAACCGGACTGGTCTATCGAGATGGTAGAGCGGCTGGACAGCGTGGCAGAAGAGTCATCCAATGGCTGGAACAATGCAGGCACCGGCCATGCCGCGCTGGCCGAGCTGAACTATACGCCACAGCGTGCCGATGGCAGCATCGACATCTCTAAAGCGGTGACGATCAACGAATCGTTCATGATTTCCCGTCAGTTCTGGGCCTCACAGGTGCAGAAGGGCAACCTGCGCAATCCAAAAAGCTTTATCCACAGCACGCCGCACATGAGTTTTGTCTGGGGCGACGACAATGTCGAGTTCCTGCGCAAACGCTTCCAGGCGCTGCAGAAAAGCACCCTGTTCCGTGGCATGGCCTACTCCGAAGATCCGCAGCAGATTGCTGGCTGGATCCCGCTGGTGATGAAAGGCCGTGATCGCAGTCAGAAAGTGGCGGCCACCTGGACCGAAATGGGAACCGACGTCAATTTCGGTGAAGTGACGCGCCAGCTGATCGCCTCCTTAGAGAAGAAGGCCAATTTCCGCCTGCGTCTGCGTCAGGAAGTGCGTGAACTGACGCGCCTGAGCGATGGTCGCTGGCAGGTTACGCTGCAGTGTCTGGCGAGCGGCACCCGCCGCACGCTGACCGCCAGAAATATCTTTATCGGTGCTGGCGGCGCGGCGCTGCCGCTGTTGCAGAAAGCCGGCGTACCGGAAGCCAACGGCTATGCCGGTTTCCCGGTAGGCGGCTCATTCCTGGTGACTGAAAATCCGCAGGTGGTGGCGCAGCATATGGCCAAGGTCTACGGCAAAGCCAGCGTCGGCGCACCGCCGATGTCGGTACCGCATGTCGATACCCGCGTGCTGGATGGCAAGCAGGTGCTGCTGTTCGGGCCGTTTGCCACCTTCTCCACCAAGTTCCTGAAGCAGGGTTCATTGCTGGATATGTTCACCTCGCTGAACAGCAGCAATATGCTGCCGATGGTTAAAGTGGGGCTGAAAAGCTTTGATCTGGTGAAATATCTGATGGATCAGGTGCTGCAAAGCGATCGCGATCGGATGGATGCCCTGCGCGCCTATGTGCCACAGGCGAAGCAGGAAGACTGGCGTTTAGTCACCGCCGGTCAGCGCGTGCAGATCATCAAAAAAGATGAGAAAGAGGGCGCGGTACTGCGTCTTGGCACCGAAGTGGTTGCCTCGCAGGATGGCTCGATTTCGGCGCTGCTGGGTGCTTCGCCAGGAGCCTCAACGGCTGCGCCGATCATGCTGGAGCTGCTGCACAAGGTCTACCCTGAGCAGATGGCATCGCCAGAATGGCAGAATAAAATCCGCGCCGTTATTCCGTCATGGGGACGCAAGCTGAACGGTGACGTGGCGCTGACCGAGAAGGTGCTGGCGGAAACCAGCCGTATTCTGCAGCTCGATTACACCCCGGTAACGCCGATGGCTGCCAACGATGAAGGGCGCGAAACCGCCTTTGTTGTCGGTAAGTAATTCAGTCCCTGCTCTCTCAAGGCCCCCGCTGTGGGGCCTTTTTGTTTGCCGCTCGCCTGGTTGACTGCGCTATTCTCTATTAGGGTTAAGAGATGTTTTAGCTGAACTTTCAGAAGGAAACGGCATGTCTCAACCCAACGTTGCACCGGAATTCGAGCTTCTTGACCGCTACTGGCGCGCGGCTAACTATTTGTCTGTCGGGCAGATTTACCTGATGGACAATCCACTGCTGCGCGAACCGCTGAAACCAGAGCACATCAAACCCCGCCTGCTGGGTCACTGGGGCACCACGCCCGGTCTGAATTTTATTTATGCTCATCTCAACCGGATTATTCGCCAGCGCGATCTGAATCTGATCTATGTCTGCGGACCGGGTCATGGTGGTCCCGGCATGGTCGCCAATACCTGGCTGGAAGGCAGCTACAGCGAAATTTATCCGCATGTCAGTCAGGATGCAGCGGGTATGCAACGCCTGTTTAAGCAGTTCTCCTTTCCAGGCGGTATTCCCAGCCACGCGGCACCGGAAACGCCCGGCTCCATTAATGAAGGCGGCGAACTGGGCTACTCGCTGGCGCATGCGTTTGGCGCAGCGTTTGATCATCCGGAACTGATTGTGCCGTGCGTGATTGGCGACGGCGAAGCGGAAACCGGACCGCTGGCCTCCAGCTGGCACGGTATTAAATTCCTCAATCCTGCGCGGGACGGTGCGGTGCTGCCGATTCTGCATCTCAACGGTTACAAGATTGCCAATCCGACCATCCTCGGCCGCAGCAGTGATGAAGACCTGCGCCAGCTGTTCAGCGGTTACGGCTATGAGCCGCTGTTCGTCAGCGGCGATCAGCCTGAAAAAATGCACCCGCTGATGGCGGAAGCGCTGGATAACGCTTTCAGTAAAATTGCCGCCTTCCAGCAGCAGGCGCGCACTGGCAAAGCCAGCAGCGGCGTACCGCGCTGGCCAATGATTGTGCTGCGCAGCCCGAAAGGCTGGACCGGCCCCAAAACCGTGGATGGCAAAAAAGTGGAAGGTTTCTGGCGGGCGCATCAGGTGCCGGTCGCGGCCTGCCGTGAGGATGAAGGCCATCGTCAGATTCTCGAAGCCTGGATGCGAAGCTATCAGCCTGACGATCTGTTTGACGAGCAGGGACGGCTGAAACCGGAGCTGCAGGCGCTGGCTCCGCAGGGCGATAAGCGCATGGGCGCCTCTCCATATGCCAACGGCGGCCTGCTGCGTCGCGAGCTGGATACACCGGACATTGCCGAATTTGCCTTCGATACCGGCGAGCCGGGCTCGCAGATGGCGCAGGCCACCGAGCAGCTCGGCCGCTACCTGCGGGTCCTGTTTGAGCGTAACCTCGATAACTTTCGCCTGTTTGGCCCGGACGAAACCGCCTCTAACCGCCTGACGCCGGTGTTTGACGCCACCAGCCGCACCTGGCTGGAAGCAATAGAACCTTACGATGAGCAGCTGGCACGTGATGGCCGGGTGATGGAGATCCTGAGCGAGCACCAGTGTCAGGGCTGGCTGGAGGGCTATCTGCTGACCGGCCGTCACGGCCTGTTCAACTGCTATGAAGCCTTTATTCATATCGTCGATTCGATGTTTAACCAGCATGCCAAGTGGCTCAAAGTGACGCGCAAACTGGGCTGGCGTAAACCGGTCTCATCGCTCAACTACCTGCTCTCTTCTCACGTCTGGCGTCAGGATCACAATGGTTACAGCCATCAGGACCCAGGCTTTATCGATCACGTTGCCAACAAAAAAGCCGATATCGTACGCATCTACCTGCCGCCTGATGCCAATACGCTGTTATGGGTTGGCGATCACTGCCTGCGTACCTGGGATCGGATCAACGTGATTGTGGCCGGTAAGCAGCCCGCGCCACAGTGGCTGGATATGGCGAGCGCCATTCGCCATTGCGAAGCGGGTATGGGAGAGTGGCGCTGGGCCGGTACCACGCCGGATGATGCCGAACCGGATGTGGTGATGGCCTGTGCCGGCGATGTGCCAACCATGGAGACGCTGGCGGCGGTCGACCTGCTGCGTGACTATCTGCCCGAGCTGCGAATCCGGGTAGTCAACGTGGTCGATTTAATGGCGCTGCAGACCCAGGATCAACATCCGCATGGCAAGTCAGACCCGGAGTTTGATGCGTTGTTTACCGTGGATAAACCGGTGATTTTTGCCTTCCACGGCTACCCGACGCTGGTGCATCGGCTAACGTATCAGCGCAATAACCACCGTAACTTCCATGTGCGCGGCTTTATTGAAGAGGGAACCACCACCACGCCTTTTGATATGACGGTGCTGAATGAGCTTGACCGTTATCATCTGGCGCAGGAGGCGATCCTGCGCGTGCCCGGGCTGGCCGATGCGCATCCTGAACTGCTGGACGATCTGCAGGAGCGCATCGCTGAACATCATCGCTATGTGCGTGAACACGGTGAAGATGTGCCGGAGGTGCAGAACTGGAAATGGCCTTCGGCAACGGCACCCGGCGCACCGGATTAAACGGCCTGCAACGCGTCCGTCAGCATCCAGACGGTGGTCGCCACCAGCGACAGCGCCATCAGGCTGTTAAAGAGCTGACGCTTCCAGGCAATTTGCAGATGGCTGCGCAGGCGATCGCCGAGCGCAGCCCAGATCAAAATGCAGGGCAGATTCAGCAGCATAAAGCCGAGCATCACCGTCAGCACGCCGCTGCTGGCGCTGTACAACAACGCCACATTGGTCGCCATCAGCCAGGCTTTGGGATTGATCGCCTGGAAACAGGCGCCGCCCAGTAACGTCATTGGCTGCGGTTTGCTGCGCGCTTCAGGTGCCGCAGCCCGAAAAATCTTCCACGACAGCCACAACAGATAGGCACAGCCTGCCAGCGTCAGCGGCAGGCGAATCGCCGCCATCCAGTGCAGTAAGACCTCCAGCGCGACCCCGGCGATCACCGTTTGCAGCGCGCAACCCACCAGAATGCCAAACACCATCGGCAGCGTGCGGCGCATGCCGAAATTGACGCCTGAAGTCGCCAGCAGCAGGTTATTCGGACCAGGCGTAATGGACATAACGGTCACGTAACTGAAAAAAGAGGGATCAAGCATGATGGCACTCCTGATTATCAACAGAGCTTCATGCTACGGCGTGAAAAGGAATGGTAACAGTGACACAAAATCACTATTGTGATGGTTACAGTTTCGATTAACAGCGATTGTACCCATCGCGTCCGGAGGCTATTGTGTCCCTTGCTCCTTTACCCGATCAGCGTCTCTATCAGCAGCTGGCTGACAACTTCGCTGAGGCTATCCATCAGGGCACGCTGAAGCCCGGCAAACGCCTGCCCGCCATCCGGCGCGTGGCGCAATCGCATCAGGTCAGCGTCAATACCGTGCTGAATGCCTGGCAGTTGCTGGAAGATCGCGGCCTGATTGAGGCGCGTCCACAGTCGGGCTACTACGTGCGCGGTGTGCTGCCGGCGGTGACCCGGCACGATCCGCATAAAGCCCGGGTTCGCGATCCCAGCAGTGAAAAACTCGACCTGATCGATAAGGTGTTTGCCGCCCAGAATCATCCCGACTACATCAATATTTCGCTGGCCTGCCCGCAGGATAGTGAGCTGTTTCCTGCGGCGCGTATTGGCCGGATAACCGCCGCGCTGCTGCGCCGTCATCCCAATATGATTGGGCGCTATGCGCTTCCGCCCGGTAGTGAGCGCTT
This sequence comes from Pantoea sp. PGP6, assembly GCF_053474785.1. Classification (NCBI taxonomy): domain Bacteria; kingdom Pseudomonadati; phylum Pseudomonadota; class Gammaproteobacteria; order Enterobacterales; family Erwiniaceae; genus Pantoea; species Pantoea sp. PGP6. The sequence continues at coordinate 237,427 of NZ_JBQBMA010000001.1, read as the reverse complement.
ACGGGAGGAGATCGCGCGGCGGGCGCTGCACGCCGGACAGACGCTGACCGCCGATGAGATCACCCTGACCCACGGCTGCATGGAGGCGTTGCAGCTGGCGCTGCGTGCCGTGACGCAACCCGGTGACTGCGTCGGGCTGGAGTCGCCGACCTACTTCTTTCTGTTTCCGCTGCTGGCGTCGCTGGGCCTGAAGGCGCTGGAAATCCCGACCGATCCACAGCATGGCCTGTCGCTGGATGCGCTGGAGATGTTGCTACAGGAGCAGCGTATTAAGGCGTTAATCGCCATGCCGAGCGCCCAGAATCCGCTTGGCTACTGCATGTCGCTGGCAAACAAGAAGCGGCTGGCGAAGTTAGTGAATACTTACCACGTTCCGCTGATTGAGGATGGACTGTATGACGAACTGCAGTTCGACTGGCCGCTTTCACCGGCGGTAAAAGCTTTTGATCGCGATGGCTGGGTGCTCTACTGCACCAGCTTTACCAAAACCGTGGCACCCGATTTTCGTATCGGCTGGATCGCCGCCGGACGCTTCCACAGCGCCATTGCCCGGTTAAAAGCGGTGTCATCGATGGCGGAATCGGCGCTGCTGTCAGAAACGCTGGCGGAATTCCTGGCTAACGGTGGCTATGATCACCATCTGCGCACCCTGCGCCGTCGCTATGCCGCCAATCTGGATCAGGCGCGCGGGTTAATCGCCCGCCACTTCCCGCAGGGCACCCGCGCCACGCTGCCGCGCGGTGGCTTTGTCTTCTGGGTCGAACTGCCGGGCGGCGTCAATACTACCGAGATGTTTGACCGGCTGTTGCAGGAGCAGATTTGCGTCACGCCTGGTGCCCTTTACTCGCTCAGTGAACGCTACAACCACGCGCTGCGTCTCTCCTGCTGCTATCCGTTTGACGATCGCTACAGCTGGGCAATCCGCCGCGCCGGTGAAATAGCCTGCGAGCTAGCCGGCCTGCCCGCTGGCGAGGATCACGGCGTGCCGTTGCGGCCCCAGACGGTGTAGCCGTGGCGCTCGGTCAGGCGCTCGTAATAGTGGCGCACCGCCGGATAATCAGGATGGTCGAGCGGCGTTTCAAACCAGCGGTTCACCGCCAGGCCAATCGGAATATCCGCCAGAGTGAAGTTACGTCCGGCGACGTAGCGGCCGGTTTTTTCCAGCTGCTGGTTGAGAATGCTCATGGTATGCGACCAGCCTTTGCAGGCTGCCGCCAGCAGGCGCGGGTCCTGATGGGCCGGCGAGTGACGCACCAGTGACATAAAAGCGTAGCGCCATGAGGTGTTGAGCTCGGTAGACTGCCAGTCCATCCACTGATCGATCGGTGCCCGCGATTGCGGATGGATCGGGTAGAGCCATTCGCCGCCATAGGCGTTTGCCAGATAGCGCAGGATGGCGTTGGATTCCCAGATGACCAGATCGTCATCTTTCAGCACCGGCACCATCGCATTCGGGTTAAGTGCCATAAATTCAGGTGAGTGGGTTGACTGGAAGCCATCGCCCCACTCTTCCCGCAGGTAATCGAGGTCAAGCTCGTCGCAGAGCCACAACACTTTGCGCACGTTGATAGAAGAGGTACGTCCGAGGATGGTTAACATTCACAGTCTCCAGTGAAATCTTTAACTTATTCATAGTCCTGTTACCTGCTATAAGCAATCATCCGGCAGAGAAAAGGCCATTCTGACCACAATAAGCAAGGAGTGACAATGAAGGTCGCGTTTAAGCAAGTCGATGTGTTTACCTCATCCGCCTTTAACGGTAATCCGCTGGCGGTGATCATGGATGCACAGGGGTTAAGCGACAGCCAGCTGGCGGCCATCGCCCGCTGGACCAACCTGTCGGAAACCACCTTTGTGCTGCCGCCACAGGATGCCCAGGCCGATTATCGGGTGCGCATTTTTACCGTCGAGGGTGAACTGCCGTTTGCCGGTCATCCGACGCTCGGCACCGCGCATGCGCTGCTGGAAGCAGGCTGGCCAACCCGGACGCCGGGCGAAATTGTGCAGGAGTGCGGCGTCGGTAACGTGCGGATCAAGATTGCCGCAGACGGTGCGCTGGCGTTTGCCGCGCCGGCGGCCACCATTACGCCATGGCAGGACGCCCTGATGGGCAATGCGTTAAACAGCGACGCGTTCGATCTGACCCAAAGCCCGACGGTGGTGGATATGGGGATTCGCTGGCTGCTGGTGCCGATGGTCAGCGCCGACGCGGTGCTGGCGCTTCAGCCCAACGTCAGCGATCTGCAGCGGCTGATTAAACATGCAGGCGTGACGGGTGTGATGCCCTTTGGCCGTTTGCCGCTGGGCGAAAGTGAGCAGTATGAAGTGCGCGGCCTGCTGGTTGAATATGGCAGCCTGACCGAAGATCCGATCACCGGCAGCGCCAATGCCTGTCTGGCCCGCTACTTCGCGGCGGCCGGCCAGACCACGGATTACCGGGTGCGTCAGGGCACCGTACTGCAACGCGCGGGTCGGGTGCAGGTCACTTTTGCCGGGGATGAAATCTGGATTGGCGGCAATACCGTGACGGTGATTGACGGAACCATCTCACTCTGACACGCCGCGGCCCGGTGGATTTGCTGTCCGCCAGGCCGCCGGCGATTAAATCCCCTGGCCGCCAGACGCTTCGATACGCTGGGCGGTGATCCAGCCGGTTTCGTCACTCAGAATGGCGCTGATGGCGTCACCGATGTCATCCGGCAATCCCACCCGACCCAGCGCGGTCAGGCCGGCGATCTGTTGGTTAAGCTCTTTGGTATCACGCACCCGACCGCCACCGAAGTCGGTTTCAATCGCGCCAGGTGCCAGGATATTGACGCGGATCCGCCGCGCGCCCAGCTCTTTCGCCTGATAACGCGTCAGGACCTCCATCGCTCCTTTCATCGCCGCGTAGGTGCTGGAACCCGGATACACCAGCCGCGTCAGGCCGCTGGAAATATTGAGGATGCGCCCGCCATCCTGAATCAGCGGCAGCAGCTTCTGCGTCAGGAAGTAAGGTCCTTTAAAATGGACGTTAACCAGCGCGTCAAACTCCTGCTCGGTGGTGTCGGTGAAGGCTTTGTAATGGCCATGACCGGCGTTGTTCACTAAATAGTCAAACTGCTCGCGCTGCCAGTACTGCTGCAGCTGCTGGCGGACCTGCTCAACAAACGCATCAAAGCGGCTGCTTTCACCGACATCCAGCGCCAGCGCTACTGCGCGGGCACCCAGCGCTTCAATTTCTTTCACCACCGCCTGTGCCTCGTCAGCGTGACTGCGATAGGTCAGAATGATATCAACGCCTCTGGCAGCCAGTTTTAACGCTCCATTGCGGCCTAAACCGCGGTTTGCTCCGGTAATCAACGCAATTTTATGATTCATGTTGCACACCTGTTGGAAAATTGAACACGGTTTAAAGATATTCCTGAATAATTGATCTATAAACAGATCGAAATAGAGATCACTGTTTCAATAAGAACAACAATCGGTGCACAACATGGATAAAATTCACGCAATGCAGGTGTTTGTTCGGGTTGCCGAAATGGGCAGTTTTACCCGCGCCGCAGAAAGTTTAGGTTTACCCAAAGGCAGCGTGTCGCGGCAGATTCAGGCGCTGGAAAATCAGATGGCGACCCGCCTGTTGCATCGCACCACCCGCCGGGTACAGCTGACGCAGGATGGGCTGGTCTATTACGATCGCTGTCTTGATTTGCTGTCGATGATTGACGATATGGACAGCCTGTTTCAGCACGATCCCGCCACGCTCAGCGGCAAACTGCGGGTCGATATGTCAGTGGCGATGGCGACCGGCTTCATCCTGCCGCGACTGCCGGAGTTCTTACAGCACTATCCGGGCGTGGAGATTGAGCTGAGCAGCAGCGATCGTCAGGTCGATGTGATCCGCGAAGGATTTGACTGCGTGATTCGGGTCGGCGAGCTGAAAGATTCAGGTTTAATTGCACGAAAAATTGGGACTTACACCTTGATCAATTGCGCCAGCCCTGGCTACCTTTCGCGCTTCGGCAGACCGATCCGGCTGGAAGAGTTGTCGCAGCACGCCATGGTGCATTACAGCCAGCAACTGGGTCAGCCGTCGCCAGGGTTTGAATATTTTGACGGCAGGCAGTGCCACTATGTGCACACCGGTGGCGTAGTGACGGTGAACAGCACCGAGACCTACCGCGCCGCCTGTCTGGCCGGCTTAGGCATTATTCAGGTGCCGGCGATCGGCATTCAGAAGCTGCTGGAGCAGGGTGAACTGGTTGAAGTACTGCACCATTTTCCCGCCAGGCCGATGCCGATCCACCTGCTCTATCCGCATCGGCGCAATGTCGCCCGACGGGTGCGGGTATTTATGGAGTGGCTGAGTCAGGTACTACAGGAGTACGTCACCTGAGCGGCTATACTTTGATTTTAATGATAAACAGGACAGTGAAGGTCTATGACAGACAAGCAGGAAAATCCACAGGATACGCAGCCGCCAAAACCGCTGATCGATATTAAAACCGGCAACCCTTCTGTTGACCAATCGATTGTGCGCGTTTCGCGTTTTGCCGCCTGGTTTCAGGCGATTCCGGCGGTGGCGCATTTTATCCGCGCGCTGGAACGGTTTAACGATCGGCTCGGCAGCCAGTTTGGCGCAGCGATTACCTACTTCTCCTTTTTATCGCTGATCCCGATTCTGATGGTCTCGTTTGCCGCCGTGGGTTTTGTGCTGGCATCGAATCAGGATTTGCTGACCGATATCATCAACAAAATCGTCAGCAGCATCAGCGATCCGACGCTGGCTACCACCCTGAAAAATACCGTCAATACCGCGATTCAGCAGCGCGCTACCGTCGGTATTACCGGGTTACTGCTGGCGCTCTATTCGGGTCTTAACTGGATGGGGAATCTGCGGGAAGCGATCCGGGCCCAGTCGCGCGACGTGTGGGAGCGCAAACCCGACGATAAGGAGAAAATCTGGAAACGCTATATCCGCGATTTCCTGTCGCTGACCGGCCTGATGCTGGCGCTGGTGATTACGCTGTCGCTGACCTCGGTTGCCGGTTCGGCACAGGCGATGATTGTCAGCGCACTGGGACTGGACGGCATCGACTGGCTCCGTCCGGCAATGACCATTATCGCCACCTCGATTTCAGTGCTGGCTAACTACCTGCTGTTCCTCTGGATTTTCTGGATCCTGCCGCGTCACAAGCCGCGCAAGAAAGCGCTGTTCCGCGGTACGCTGCTGGCGGCGGTCGGTTTCGAAGTGATCAAATTTGTCATGACGCTGACGCTGCCGAAGCTGGCGACCTCGCCGTCTGGCGCGGCGTTTGGCTCGGTACTCGGTCTGATGGCGTTCTTCTATTTCTTCGCCCGCCTGACGCTGTTCTGTGCCGCCTGGATCGCTACTGCAAAATATAAAGACGATCCGCAAATGCCACAGGCGGGTCGCCCTTCTCACCCGCAATAATCACCAGCGGTTAACAACAGCGGAAAATATCACCCCGAGGCTATTTTTTATCCACATAACAGGATGAATAGCTGAGGGGTCACTTTTATTTAGCCCTTTCGTAGAGTATCCCGCCAGATTTAGCCCGGTTTACCCCGGCATCCTCCGACATTCCCCGGACGACAGAAATTATCCTCTCTTTGCCCGGCGAAGCCAGTAACGACGCGGGTTTCAGCATTGAATGACGTCTGGCAGGTGCGTAAGATTCTTTATCTGTATTTACAAATAAGAAACAGTTATGCAAGCCTCCATCTCAGAAACACTCGACAAGCAACAGGACCCCACGCCGGTTAATTCGCGCAGCAAAGTGGTGATCGCCTCATTGGTCGGTACGGCCATTGAGTTCTTCGATTTTTATATTTATGCCACTGCCGCGGTGATCGTTTTCCCGCACATTTTTTTCCCGCAGGGTGACGCCACCGTCGCCACGCTACAGTCACTGGCGACCTTTGCGATCGCGTTTATTGCGCGTCCGATTGGTTCGGCCGTGTTTGGTCACTTTGGCGATCGCATTGGCCGTAAAGCAACCCTGGTCGCCTCGCTGCTGACCATGGGGATCTCGACCGTGGTGATCGGTCTGCTGCCGGGTTATGAAACCATTGGCGTGCTGGCTCCGCTGCTGCTGGCGCTGGCACGTTTCGGTCAGGGTCTGGGGCTCGGCGGAGAATGGGGCGGCGCGGCGCTGCTGGCCACCGAAAATGCCCCGGCGAAGAAGCGTGCACTGTATGGGTCGTTCCCCCAGCTTGGCGCGCCGATTGGCTTCTTCTTCGCTAACGGTACCTTCCTGCTGCTGTCATGGCTGCTGACCGATGAGCAGTTCATGCAGTGGGGCTGGCGCGTGCCGTTTATTCTCTCTGCGGTGCTGGTATTGATCGGCCTGTATGTGCGCGTGTCGCTGCATGAGAGTCCGGTGTTTGCCAAAGTGCAGAAAGAGAAAAAGCAGGTGCGGGTACCGATTGCCGCGCTGCTGAGTAAGCATCTGACTGCCACCATTCTCGGCACTTTTATCATGCTGGCGACCTATACCCTGTTCTACATCATGACCGTCTACTCGATGAGTTATGGCACCACGCCGGCACCGGCCGGACTGGGTATTCCGCGTAACAGTATGCTGTGGATGCTGATGTTAGCCGTGATTGGCTTTGGCGTGATGGTGCCGATTGCCGGGCTGCTGGCTGACCGTTTTGGTCGCCGTAAGACGATGATCACCATTACGCTGATGATTATCGCCTTTTCGTTTCTGTTCCCGGCGATGCTCGGTTCAGGATCGCAGGCGCTGGTGATGGCGTTTCTGTTGCTGGGTCTGAGCATTATGGGCCTGACCTTTGGTCCGATGGGCGCGCTGCTGCCGGAGCTGTTCCCGACTGAAGTGCGTTATACCGGCGCATCGTTTTCCTATAACCTGTCGTCGATTCTCGGTGCCTCTGTCGCGCCCTATATCGCCACCTGGCTGAATGCGAATTACGGTTTGCAGGCGGTAGGGTTCTATCTGGCTTCGATGGCGGTGCTGACGCTGATTGCGTTGATCGCCTGTAAAGAGACGCGCAATCAGACGCTGTATGACGTCTAATCCCGTTGTATGAAGGTCAGTGAAAAACCCGGCAGCCGCTGGGTTTTTTTATGGCTCTCGCCTGGCGCTGGCATCATCAGGTAGAAAAACGGCAGGCTGAAGGCTCAGGTTAATGCGCAGCCCTAAAGGCGTCGTGTTGAGGTTAGTGCGCAGGCTCAGGGCGCATACGCCTTTCGCAAAGACGCAAAAGACGCCATCCCTGGCATGCTCAGCGCGGGCGATTACGCACCTCATCCCTGAGGTGCGCCCGTAAACGGGCCAACGCTTTGCGTTGTTCAAAAACGCTCCCGGCGTTTTTGTCCATGGCCCGCGATGCTTTGCTACAGGCGTATGCGCCCATCGCGTTGACTTCGGCATACGTTTCAGGCGGTCAGCGGAACGCTTCAGACGGCTCACAAACCCAATCAGGGTAATTCTGGCCGCAACGAATAAACTCAATGCGCAGGCAATACGGGTAGAGGAGGAAAGCATCCGTCCCCGGGAAAAAAACGCCAGTCATTGGCCCGGTGACGGGTGCACTCAGGGATGAGATGCGTAATCGCGCGAGCCAGGCGTGCCAGGGAAGGCGGATTTTGCGTCTTTCCGATCTGACCGTGTTGCTTGTACAGCCACGGTTTCACAGTGAAGCGGCCAGACCATAGGCACGTCTACAGGAGGTGCCCATCGATTGATAAACAAAAAACCCCGGCAAGCCGGGGTTTGTTTTGCTGAAAACGGTGGTGACGCTAATTAGCCCGCAACAGCGATGCGTTTCATGTCAGTCATATAGCCACGCAGTTTACGGCCGACCGCTTCAATCGGATGCTGGCGAACGGCTTCGTTGACGTCACGCAGCTGCGCGTTATCTACCTGCGTTCCTTCAACCGCTTTACCCAGGTCACCCGGCTGCAGCGTGGTCATGAACTCTTTCAGCAACGGCACCGCGGCGAATGAGAACAGGTAGTTGCCGTATTCAGCGGTATCGGAGATAACCACGTTCATTTCATACAGGCGCTTACGGGCGATGGTGTTCGCGATCAGCGGCAGCTCATGCAGTGATTCATAGTAGGCAGACTCTTCGATAATGCCGGCATCGACCATGGTTTCAAACGCCAGCTCAACGCCCGCTTTAACCATCGCTACCATCAATACGCCTTTGTCGTAGTACTCCTGCTCTTCGATTTTACCTTCATACTGCGAGGCCGTTTCGAAAGCGGTTTTGCCGGTCTCTTCACGCCAGGTCAGCAGGTTTTTATCGTCATTGGCCCAGTCAGCCATCATGCCGGAAGAGAACTCACCCGAAATGATATCATCCATATGCTTCTGGAACAGCGGCGCCATGATGGTTTTCAGCTGCTCTGACAGCGCATAAGCCCGCAGTTTTGCCGGATTAGAAAGGCGATCCATCATCAGCGTGATGCCGCCGAACTTCAGCGACTCGGTAATGGTTTCCCAGCCAAACTGAATCAGTTTTTCGGCGTAGGCCGGATCGGTCCCTTCCGCCACCAGCTTGTCGAAGCATAACAGTGAACCCGCCTGCAGCATGCCGCACAGGATGGTCTGCTCGCCCATCAGGTCAGATTTTACTTCTGCCACGAAGGAAGATTCCAGCACGCCAGCACGATCGCCACCGGTCGCTGCGGCCCAGGCTTTGGCAATCGCCATGCCTTCGCCTTTAGGATCGTTTTCCGGGTGAACCGCGATCAGCGTCGGCACACCAAAACCACGTTTGTATTCTTCACGCACTTCGGTGCCCGGGCACTTCGGCGCGACCATCACTACGGTGATATCTTTACGGATGGTTTCACCCACTTCCACGATGTTGAAACCGTGAGAGTAACCCAGCGCGGCGCCATCTTTCATCAGGGGCTGAACCGCCTGAACCACCGCAGAGTGCTGCTTGTCCGGCGTCAGGTTAACGACCAGGTCCGCCTGCGGGATCAGCTCTTCGTACGTACCCACTTTGAAACCGTTATCGGTCGCTTTGCGCCATGAAGGGCGTTTCTCCGCAATCGCTTCAGCACGCAGTGCATAGGCGACGTCCAGACCGGAATCACGCATGTTGAGACCCTGATTCAGGCCCTGCGCACCACAGCCAACGATAACGACTTTTTTGCCTTTCAGGAAACTGGCGCCATCGGCGAATTCTTCGCGTGCCATGAAACGACATTTACCTAATTGCGCTAACTGGTTGCGCAAGTTCAATGTGTTGAAATAGTTAGCCATGGGTACTCCAGTGAGGTTGTGTTTGCTTTTTTTTGTTCAGGGACGGCGTGTAGTGCAGCGCCGCGAATGACCCCATCATATGACAGGAATTCTGTTGCTTAAATTGATATATTAACAACGTCACATTGCAATAAATGCAACATCACGTTAAGGCGACGCGCATATGGATTTACGAGATCTGAAACTGTTTCTTCATCTGGCCGAAAGCTGTCACTTCGGCCGCACGGCGCGTGCGATGCACGTCAGTCCCTCCACGCTCTCGCGCCAGATTCAGCGGCTGGAGGAGGATGTCGGACATGCGCTGTTTCTGCGTGATAACCGCACCGTCACGCTGACAGAAGCGGGCGAACGCCTGCGCCAGTTTGCTCAGCAGACGCTGCTGCAATATCAGCAGCTGCGCCACGTGATGGATCTCAACGGCCCGTCGCTCAGCGGCGAGCTGCGCCTGTTCTGCTCGGTGACCGCAGCCTACAGCCACCTGCCGCCGATCCTCGACCGTTTTCGTGCCGAGCACCCGCAGGTAGAAATCAAACTTAACACCGGTGATGCCGCCGATGCGGTAGAGAAAGTGCACACCGGCGAAGCCGATCTGGCGATTGCCGGACGGCCTGAAACCTTACCGGCCAGCATCGATTTTATGCCGCTCGGGCTGATTCCGCTGGTGCTGATCGCGCCAGCGTTACCCTGCGCGGTGCGGACTCAGGCCACTCAGGCGCTGCCGGAATGGTCGCAAATCCCGTTTATCCTGCCGGAGCAGGGGCCGGCGCGCCGGCGTATCGATTTGTGGTTCCGCCGTCATCGCATTGCGAATCCGTTAATTTACGCCACGGTATCCGGCCATGAGGCGATTGTTTCCATGGTGGCGCTGGGATGCGGTATCGCCCTGTTGCCGGACGTGGTGCTGGAGAATAGTCCGGAACCGGTGCGTAACCGCGTCATGATGCTGGAGAATGTTGAATCGGTGGCACCGTTTGAACTCGGTGTCTGCGTGCAGAAAAAGCGGCTCGGCGAGCCGCTGATCAGTGCTTTCTGGAGCCAGTTGTAATCAGCTGCCCGCCAGGAAGAAGCGGAATGCCGGGTTCTGCGTTTCGTCGTGAAAGTCGTAACCCAGGTCGGTAAGATGCTCCTCAAAGCGTGGCTCATCGTTACCCAGCTCAAACGCCGTCAGTACGCGACCGTAGTCAGTACCGTGGCTGCGGTAGTGGAACAGCGAAATATTCCAGTGGGTACCGAGCGTTTGCAGAAATTTCAGCAAGGCGCCTGGCGCTTCCGGGAATTCAAAGCTGAACAGTCGTTCACGCAGCGGCTTGGAAGGCCGTCCGCCGACCATATAACGCACGTGCAGCTTGGCCATCTCATCATCCGAAAGATCAACCACCTGATAACCGCTGTCGGTGAGCTGGCTGATGATTTCACTGCGCTCTTCCAGACCGCGGGTCAGCCGCACGCCAACAAAAATGCAGGCTTTGTCGGCATCGGCATAGCGGTAGTTGAACTCGGTAATCGACCGTCCGCCCAGCGTCTGACAGAACCGCAGGAAGCTGCCCTGCTGTTCCGGAATGGTCACCGCCAGCAGCGCTTCGCGCTGTTCGCCCAGCTCGCAGCGCTCAGAAACGTAACGCAGACCGTGGAAATTGACGTTAGCGCCCGATAAGACGTGCGCCAGCCGTTCGCCTTTGATGTCGTGCTGCTGGATATACTTCTTCATGCCCGCCAGCGCCAGCGCGCCAGAAGGTTCCGCTACGGCCCGCACATCTTCGAACAGATCTTTCATCGCAGCGCAGATCGCATCACTGTCGACGGTAATGATGTCGTCGATATAGGCCTGACACAGCCGGAAGGTTTCGCTGCCAATCCGTTTGACCGCGACGCCTTCAGCGAACAGCCCGACGCGCGGCAGATCGACCGGATGGCCGGCCTCCAGCGCCGCTTTCAGGCAGGCGGAATCTTCAGACTCAACCGCAATCACTTTGATTTGCGGCATCAGCTGCTTAATTAATACCGCCACACCAGCCGCCAGTCCGCCGCCACCAACCGGGACAAACACCCGATCCAGATGTGCATCCTGTTGCAACAGCTCCATCGCCAGCGTGCCTTGCCCGGCAATCACGGCCGGGTGGTCAAACGGCGGCACAAAGGTGTAGCCGCGCTGCTCTGACAGCTCAATCGCTTTGGCTTTCGCTTCGTCAAAATTGGCGCCAAACAAATAAGCCTCACCGCCAAATGCGCGCACCGCATCAACCTTGATATCTGCTGTCGCCAGCGGCATCACAATCAGCGATTTAATGCCCAGCTTGCTGGCGGAGAGCGCCACACCCTGCGCATGGTTGCCGGCTGATGCCGTCACCACGCCGCGCGCTTTTTGCTCTTCGTTCAGTCCGGCGATCATCGCGTAAGCCCCGCGCAGTTTGAAACTGTGCACCGGCTGACGATCTTCACGCTTCACCAGAATGGTGTTGCCCAGACGCGATGAAATTTTTTCCATAACCTGCAGCGGCGTTACCTGTGCCACTTCATACACCGGCGAACGCAGCACGGCGCGCAAATACTCGGCGCCGCAGGGCGCCTCGGGTAGCGGTTGAGACTCGGCCATTTTAGCCTCCCAGCTTGCTCTTATCGCGGACGGCACCTTTGTCAGCACTGGTCGCGAGTAATGCGTAGGCACGCAGCGCAAAGGAGACTTCACGCTGACGATTGATCGGCGTATACGCCGCATCACCGCGCGCTTCCTGCTCTTCACGGCGGGCATGCAGTTCGTTATCCGGCACGGCCAGTTTGATGCCGCGGTTAGGGATATCGATTTCGATGGTGTCGCCATCTTTGACCAGTGCAATGGTGCCGCCGTTGGCTGCTTCAGGCGAGGCGTGACCGATGGAGAGACCAGAGGTACCGCCAGAGAAACGGCCATCGGTGATCAGCGCGCAGCTCTTGCCCAGACCCATCGATTTCAGATAAGTGGTCGGATAGAGCATCTCCTGCATGCCAGGGCCGCCTTTAGGCCCTTCGTAGCGGATCACCACCACGTCGCCCGCCACCACTTTACCGCCCAGAATCGCTTCAACCGCATCATCCTGGCTTTCATAGACTTTGGCCGGACCGCTGAAGGTGAGGATCTCTTTATCTACGCCGGCAGTTTTAACGATGCAGCCATCTTCCGCGATGTTGCCGTACAGCACGGCCAGGCCGCCATCCTGTGAATAAGCGTGCTCGCGGGTGCGAATACAGCCTTCTGCGCGATCGTCATCCAGCGTATCCCAGCGGCAATTCTGCGAGAACGCCTGGGTGGTACGAATACCCGCCGGACCCGCGCGGAACATATCTTTTACCGCCTGATCTTTGGTTAGCATGATGTCGTACTGATCCAGCGTTTCACGCATGGTCTGCTGCAGGATATTACGGGCGCTGCTGTCGAACAGGCCGGCACGATCCAGCTCGCCGAGAATGGCGAAGACGCCACCCGCGCGATGCACATCTTCCATGTGATATTTCGGCGTACTTGGTGCCACTTTACACAGCTGAGGCACTTTGCGTGACAGGCGATCGATGTCGGAGATATTAAAGTCGATTTCGCCTTCCTGTGCGGCTGCCAGCAGGTGGAGCACGGTGTTGGTGGACCCGCCCATGGCGATATCCAGCATCATGGCGTTCTCAAAAGCGGCCTTGTTGGCGATGTTACGCGGCAGCATGTTGACGTCATCCTGCTCATAGTAGCGTTTGGTCAGGCTGACGATGCGTTTACCGGCGTTGATAAACAGCTCTTTACGATCGGCGTGGGTCGCCAGCAGGGAGCCGTTGCCAGGCTGTGACAGGCCAAGCGCTTCGGTCAGACAGTTCATCGAGTTGGCGGTGAACATACCGGAGCAGGAGCCGCAGGTTGGGCAGGCTGAACGCTCAATCTGCTCGCTGTCGGCGTCGCTGACGTTCGGGTTGGCACCCTGAATCATTGCGTCAACCAGATCCAGCTTGATGATCTGATCGGAAAGCTTGGTTTTACCCGCTTCCATCGGTCCGCCGGATACAAAGATCACCGGAATATTCAGGCGCAGCGACGCCATCAGCATTCCCGGAGTGATTTTGTCGCAGTTAGAGATGCAGACCATGGCGTCGGCGCAGTGCGCGTTGACCATGTACTCGACGGAGTCAGCAATCAGCTCACGCGAAGGCAGTGAATACAGCATGCCGCCATGACCCATGGCAATACCGTCGTCCACCGCGATGGTGTTGAACTCTTTGGCCACACCGCCTGACGCTTCGATCTGCTCGGCGACCAGTTTGCCGAGATCGCGCAAATGAACGTGGCCAGGTACAAATTGGGTGAATGAGTTAACCACTGCGATAATCGGTTTACCGAAATCGTCGTCGGTCATTCCTGTCGCGCGCCATAAGGCACGGGCACCCGCCATGTTACGGCCGTGGGTGGTAGTGGCGGAACGGTACTTAGGCATGCTCTATTTACTCCAGTAAGAATAGGCTCGCGGGCGTCAGATAACGCCCGCGCTGAATCTGATTACGGGTTTACCGGATCTAACCAGCCCCATTTGTCTTCGGTTTCGCCAGTGAACAGACCAAAGAAGGCCTGCTGGATACGGGCAGTAATCGGGCCGCGCTTGCCTTCGCCAACCTGGATACGGTCAACGCTACGTACCGGCGTGATTTCTGCTGCGGTACCGGACATGAAGATTTCATCCGCCAGATAGAGCGATTCGCGTGACAGCGTCTGCTCGCGCACTTCGATACCCATGTCGATCGCCAGTTTGATGATGGCATCGCGGGTGATGCCTGGCAGCGCTGAAGAAGTGAATGGCGGAGTGAACAGAATGCCATCTTTGACTTCGAACAGGTTTTCCCCGGCGCCTTCCGAGATGTAGCCGTTGGTGTCCAGTGCGATGCCTTCCTGATAGCCGTGACGACGGGCTTCGCTGCCCACCAGCAATGAGGAGAGGTAGTTACCACCCGCTTTAGCCGCTGTTGGCAGGGTATTAGGGGCTACGCGGTTCCATGAAGACACCATCGCATCGATACCATTTTCCAGCGCTTCGGCACCGAGGTAAGCACCCCATGGGAAGGCGGCAATGATTACATCGGTGCTGAAACCGTCTGGCGGGTTCACGCCCAGTCCCACATCACCGACGAACGCCAGCGGACGGATATAGGCACTTTTCAGTTTATTGACGCGAATGACTTCGCGGCACGCTTCCATCAGCTCATCAACGCTGCTTTTAATCGGGAAACGATAGATTTTGGCGGAGTCGTGCAGACGTTGCATGTGTTCGCGATGACGGAACACAACCGGTCCTTTGTGAGAGTCGTAGCAGCGCACGCCTTCAAATACCGACGTACCATAGTGCAACGCGTGGGACATGACGCTAACCTTCGCCTCTTCCCACTTAACCATCTCGCCATTGAACCAAATAAAGTCTGCTTTCTTCGTGCTCATTTTTATTCCCTCTCGCGGCTAGGCGCGGATTTGTTGTGTTGTCTGTTGTTGAATCTGAACGCAGGCGACATCGATCAGTTTGCTTAACTGCGAAGACAGTAAATCGACGGAGCGCTGGCTGGCAACGGTCATTTCGATATTAATGTTTTCAGCGTTGGCCACTGAAGCCATGTTCATTGAGCAAACCTGAAAACCGCGGTGACGCACCACGCGTAAGATGCGCTCCAATATTTCAGGGCGAAAGCGGGCTTCGATAGACAATTGGTGCTGGTTCATACGGTTTTCTCCATCATGTTTGCATTGCTGGCACCCGGCGGTACCAGTGGCCAGACGTTTTCATGCTCATCAATTGCAACATGCAGGAAGTAAGGACCTTCGCTGTTCAGCAGAGCATCAAGTGCGGCGTCGACCTGTTCTTTACGGGTGATGCGCTGGCCGGGGATATTGAAGGCGCTGGCCAGCGTCAGGAAATCGGGGTTATCGGACAGATTGGTTTCGCTGTAGCGACCATCGAAAAACAGCTGCTGCCACTGGCGGACCATACCGAGACGCTGATTATCCAGCAGTACGATTTTGACCGGCAGCTTGCCGCGTTTGATGGTGCCCAGTTCCTGAATATTCATCATGATTGAGCCATCGCCAGAGACACAGATGACGGTGTCCTGCGGTCGGGCGACCTGCGCACCAATCGCGGCCGGTAAGCCGAATCCCATGGTGCCTAAGCCGCTGGAGGTGATGAAATTCTCTGGCGCGCTAAACGCCATATGCTGCGCTGCCCACATCTGGTGCTGACCGACGTCGGTCGTCACCACCGCGCTGGCAGGCTTGCGATCGGAGAGCTGCTTCAGCAACAGTGGCGCATAGATGGCGTCACCTGGATGGTCATAGCGCCAGCTGTGGCTGGCTTTGAGCGCTTTCACTTCGTTGCGCCAGGCGTCGATATGCAACGGCTGGCTCAGCGCTGGCAGCAAATGATTAAGGTCGCCCTGCAGTGAGACGTGGGCGCGGCGTAATTTGTTCAGCTCGGCCGGATCGATATCGAGGTGAATGACGCTGGCGTGAGGAGCGAAGGTATCCAGCTTGCCGGTCACCCGGTCGTCAAAGCGCGCACCGACCGCGATCAGTAAGTCGCAGCTCTGCACCGCCAGGTTGGCCGCTTTGGTACCGTGCATACCCAGCATGCCGAGATAGAGTTCGCTGTCTGCATCGACGCTGCCCAGCCCTTTCAGGGTTGCTACGGCAGGGATGCCGGTTTCTTCAGCCAGCGCACGCAGCGCCGGCACCGCCTGCGCCATCCCGACGCCACCACCGATATAGAACATCGGTTTTTTTGCCTGCGCCATCAGCGCGCGGGCTTCGACAATCGCCTGATGTGGCAGATCCATCCCCTCTTCTACCGGCACCAGATGCGGCCCAGGCTCCCCCTGCGCAATCTGAATATCCTTAGGAATATCAACCAGTACCGGACCGGGACGTCCCGACTGTGCCAGGGCGAATGCTTCAGCCATGATTGCGGGCAACTCATCTAACGACTCGACCAGGAAACTGTGTTTGGTGCAGGCCAGGGATAAGCCCAGCACGTCGATTTCCTGAAAGGCATCAGTACCAATGAAGGCGGAAGAGACCTGGCCGGTTACCGCCACAACCGGTACCGAGTCCATCATCGCATCGGCCAGACCGGTGATCAGGTTGGTTGCGCCAGGTCCGGAGGTCGCAATGCAGACACCGGTTTTACCGGTCGAACGCGCATAACCAATCGCAGCCATCACAGCGCCTTGCTCATGACGACACAGTAGGTGTTCCACGCCGCCATCGTAGAGCGCGTCGTATACCGGCATGATGGCGCCGCCAGGGTAACCGAATACGGTATCGACACCCTGCGCGCGTAAAGCCTGAACTACCCACTGTGCACCTGTCATCGCTATTCTCCTGTGTCCTGACCGGAACAACAGAATTTTATGCTACTGTTCATTGTTTGTTCCTTGTGGATTTACTGATATTTTGCCTGGTCGAAAAAAAACCCCCGGACCTTTCGGTGCGGGGGTTTTTTCGGATTCGAGGCTTGATTTTTAAGCCTTTCTTTCTCCAAGCGTAGCCCCGCACGGTAGGTTAATAATCACCACCACGCTAATCACAACTAGGCTAATCACTTGTAGAAGGGCTTTCATGTGTTATTCAATTCTTTTACGTGTTCGAAGTAATGCCTACAGAGTTAACATAGTCAGGGGCATCAGCACAACATTTTTCGTCTGCTTTTTTCCGCCACCGGGCGTAAGCATTGCCCTATCGGTTTGTAATAAAACAAATAATTTCCGGATGATAAATATTCATCACTTTAGTGACGTAATAATATTTTGCTGAATTTGCGCGCAGTCCCGTGGCGTTTTGTCACGGTATGCAACGATTACCGTTCTGCTGTGCTTCACCCCGCATAAGGCTCATCACGCTTTCGCTTTTTTTTTTGGCTGACCGCAGACTGGCAGCCTTAAGGAGCGAGTATGTCATTATCAAAAGTTCTGACCCGGGCTGCACTGGGGGTCAACGCCCCCCTGGTAACTATCGAAGCGCATATCAGCAATGGTCTGCCCGCGCTGACGCTGGTCGGTCTGCCAGAGACCACGGTAAAAGAGGCACGTGAGCGGGTACGTAGTGCCATCATCAATAGCGGATTCGTCTTTCCAGCTAAAAGGGTCACCATCAACCTGGCACCGGCGGATTTACCCAAAGAAGGCGGACGGTATGACCTGCCCATGGCTATTGCCATTCTGGTTGCCTCTGAACAGCTCCCTGCGGACAAGCTGACCCGCTATGAGTTTCTGGGTGAGCTTGCCCTTGATGGCGCGCTCTGCAGTGTACAGGGCGCGATTCCCGCGGCGATGGTAGCGATGCAGGCCGGGCGACAACTGGTGCTCTCACGCGAAAACCAGGCCGATGCCGGACTGATTCGTCAGGGCGCATCACTGATTGCCTCGCACCTCAGTGAGGTATGCGCCTTTTTGCATAATCAGCTCGTGTTACCGGTCGCCGCCTATCCTGACGACCAGCCAGAAGCGCCTGGAGACGATCTGGCTGACATTATTGGTCAGCAGCAGGGTCGCAGAGCGTTAGAAATTACCGCCGCGGGTGGGCATAACCTGTTGCTGATTGGCCCGCCCGGCACTGGCAAAACCATGCTGGCGACCCGACTGCCAGGTATCATGCCGCCCTTAAGCGATCAGGAAGCACTGGAATGCGCGGCGATTGCCAGCCTGGTCAACAGCCACCTTTCACATCGACAGTGGCGCACAAGGCCGTTCAGGTCGCCTCATCACAGTGCCTCACTCTATGCCCTGATTGGTGGCGGCTCGTTACCCCGGCCTGGTGAGATCTCTCTGGCACATAATGGTGTGCTGTTTTTAGATGAATTACCGGAATTTGATCGTAAGGTGCTCGACTCGCTGCGCGAACCGATAGAATCGGGGCTGATTGCCATTTCCCGTGCCCGGGCAAAAGTGACCTACCCGGCGCGGTTTCAGCTGATTGCCGCGATGAATCCCAGTCTCACCGGACATTATCAGGGACAACACAATCGCTGCTCGCCTCAGCAGGTGCTGCGTTATCTCAGTAAGTTGTCCGGGCCTTTTCTGGATCGCTTTGATCTGTCACTGGAGGTGCCGCTGCTGCCCAGTGGGATGCTGAGTAAACAGCGCCGGACGGCTGAAGGATCAGCGACGGTGCGTCAACGGGTCGTCGCCGCACGCGCGATCCAGCTGGCGCGGTCAGGCAAGATTAATGCTCATTTGAACAATGCAGAAATTCTGCGCTGGTGCCAGATTGGCAAAGAAGATGCTGAATGGCTGGAGTCGGTGCTGGAGAAGCTGGGTTTGTCGGTACGGGCATGGCAGCGAATTTTGAAAGTGTCCCGTACGCTGGCCGATCTGGCAGGAGAAGCAGCGATAAACCGTACGCATTTGCAGGAGGCGGTGAGCTATCGCAGCATTGACCGGTTAATGATCCATCTGCATAACAGCCTGCAATAAAAAAGGGGCATAAGCCCCTTTTTTATTAGTCGTCGCTGTCGCTGAAGTCTTCGACAGTATCCATCTGCGGTTTCCCGCCAGACAGAGTGTGAAAACGCTTCGGACGCTTAATGCGTGTGATGTATTTGGTCCATACACGCTCAGCTTCTGTTTGCGGCTCACGCAGACCACGACACACTTCGATAAATAACCGTTCTTCTTCTGTTGCAGGTTCACGCTTTGATAAATCAAGCTCATTAAAGGCGAAACCGTGGCGTTCAAGAAGCTGGGCTTCTTTAATCGTAAAATCACCGTGACGTGAAAATCCACGCGGGTAATGTTTGTTATCAAAGAAACGATTTTCGGTTAAGAAGCTTTCCGCCATGTTACACGCTCCTGATTCTATTAAGCCTTACTATTTATGGCGCGGAGTATTAGATAGGCTTGACAGAGTGTAAAACAAAACATTTAAATCTATACGACAAACAATTTTTGGGAGAACGCTGTGGATACGGAATTACTGAAGACTTTCCTGGAAGTGAGCCGCACACGCCATTTCGGGCGTGCTGCGGAAGCACTTTACCTCACGCAATCTGCTGTCAGTTTTCGCATCCGTCAGCTGGAAAATCAGCTTGGTGTTAACCTTTTCACCAGACATCGCAACAACATACGGCTGACGGCAGCGGGTGAACGGCTGTTGCCTTACGCTGAGAGTCTGATGAGTACCTGGCTGATGGCTAAGAAGGAGGTCTCCCACACTCAGCAGCATCATGAGCTGTCGATTGGGGCCAGTGCTTCGCTCTGGGAGGCTTATCTCACTCCGTGGCTGCAGACGCTGTATGAGAACCGGGAGAGCCTGCATTTAGAAGCCCGTGTAGCACAGCGTCATTTGCTGGTTAAGCAGTTGCATGAGCGTCAGCTGGATCTGCTGATCACCACCGAAGCTCCTAAAATGGATGAACTGACCAGCCAGCAAATTGGCCATATCTCACTGGCGCTGTTTTGCGCTCGCCAGAGTGAGAAACGTGAGAAGTATGATTATATTAAGCTGGAGTGGGGGGCGGATTTTCATCAGCATGAGAGCTATCTCTCAGGCGGAGATGACGTGCCGGTTCTGACCACGACATCGGCGCATGTAACACGAGAGCTGTTACACACCACCGGAGCGTGTGCCTTTCTGCCTGACTTCTGGCACAGCCTTTACAGTGAACTGATGGTCATTCCCGATACGCCAGTGGCGGTACGCCCTCTTTATGCCGTCTGGTTGCAGAACAGCGATCAGCAAGCGCATATACGTCAGCTGCTGAAGTTTCCGGTTCTGGTGAGGCAAAACAGCTGAATTAACAGCAGAAAGGGTGATAAATACGCGTCAAAAGCCAGTACGTTTTAGCTGGTTTTTTGTTTTTGGCTTTTTACAGGCAAAAAAAATCCTTTGCCGAAGCAAAGGATCGTTTTCTGGCAGGGGCGGAGGGACTCGAACCCCCAACACCCGGTTTTGGAGACCGGTGCTCTACCAATTGAACTACGCCCCTAAATAGGGTGGCGGAACGGACGGGGCTCGAACCCGCGACCCCCTGCGTGACAGGCAGGTATTCTAACCAACTGAACTACCGCTCCACCGATTCTGTACTGAGGTCCGCTGTTGCGGGCCTCAGGTGTTTCGCCCGCTCCGCGTCACCGGAGTGGTCACGACCAGCGTGCTGGTCTTAATTTGATGCCTGGCAGTTCCCTACTCTCGCATGGGGAGACCCCACACTACCATCGGCGCTACGGCGTTTCACTTCTGAGTTCGGCATGGGGTCAGGTGGGACCACCGCGCTACAGCCGCCAGGCAAATTCTGTTGTCCGCGCCGCCTCCAGGGGCCGCACGGCTCAATCCGTTATGAACAAGGCTGAAAATCTTTTCGTCTCTCAAAACGCCTCTGGCGTTGTAAGGTTAAGCCTCACGGGTCATTAGTACCGGTTAGCTCAACGCATCGCTGCGCTTACACATCCGGCCTATCAACGTCGTCGTCTTCAACGTCCCTTCAGGACCCTTAAAGGGTCAGGGAGAACTCATCTCGGGGCAAGTTTCGTGCTTAGATGCTTTCAGCACTTATCTTTTCCGCACTTAGCTACCGGGCAATGCCATTGGCATGACAACCCGAACACCAGTGGTGCGTTCACTCCGGTCCTCTCGTACTAGGAGCAACCCCCCTCAATTCTCCAGCGCCCACGGCAGATAGGGACCGAACTGTCTCACGACGTTCTAAACCCAGCTCGCGTACCACTTTAAACGGCGAACAGCCGTACCCTTGGGACCTACTTCAGCCCCAGGATGTGATGAGCCGACATCGAGGTGCCAAACACCGCCGTCGATATGAACTCTTGGGCGGTATCAGCCTGTTATCCCCGGAGTACCTTTTATCCGTTGAGCGATGGCCCTTCCATTCAGAACCACCGGATCACTATGACCTGCTTTCGCACCTGCTCGAGCCGTCACTCTCGCAGTCAAGCCAGCTTATGCCATTGCACTAACCTCACGATGTCCGACCGTGATTAGCTGACCTTCGTGCTCCTCCGTTACGCTTTAGGAGGAGACCGCCCCAGTCAAACTACCCACCAGACACTGTCCGCACCCCGGATAACGGGGCCACGTTAGAACATCAAACATTAAAGGGTGGTATTTCAAGGTTGGCTCCACGCGGACTGGCGTCCGCGCTTCAAAGCCTCCCACCTATCCTACACATCAAGGCTCAATGTTCAGTGTCAAGCTGTAGTAAAGGTTCACGGGGTCTTTCCGTCTTGCCGCGGGTACACTGCATCTTCACAGCGAGTTCAATTTCACTGAGTCTCGGGTGGAGACAGCCTGGCCATCATTACGCCATTCGTGCAGGTCGGAACTTACCCGACAAGGAATTTCGCTACCTTAGGACCGTTATAGTTACGGCCGCCGTTTACCGGGGCTTCGATCAAGAGCTTCTCCTTACGGATAACCCCATCAATTAACCTTCCGGCACCGGGCAGGCGTCACACCGTATACGTCCACTTTCGTGTTTGCACAGTGCTGTGTTTTTAATAAACAGTTGCAGCCAGCTGGTATCTTCGACTGGCTTCGGCTCGGGGAGCAAGTCCCTCCACCTACGCGCCAGCGTGCCTTCTCCCGAAGTTACGGCACCATTTTGCCTAGTTCCTTCACCCGAGTTCTCTCAAGCGCCTTGGTATTCTCTACCTGACCACCTGTGTCGGTTTGGGGTACGATTTTGTGTTACCTGATGCTTAGAGGCTTTTCCTGGAAGCAGGGCATTTATCACTTCAGCACCGTAGTGCCTCGTCGTCACGCCTCAGTGTAAAGTGAACCGGATTTGCCTGGAACACACACCTACACGCTTAAACCGGGACAACCGTCGCCCGGCTGATATAGCCTTCTCCGTCCCCCCTTCGCAGTAACACCAAGTACAGGAATATTAACCTGTTTCCCATCGACTACGCCTTTCGGCCTCGCCTTAGGGGTCGACTCACCCTGCTCCGATTAACGTTGAACAGGAACCCTTGGTCTTCCGGCGAGCGGGCTTTTCACCCGCTTTATCGTTACTTATGTCAGCATTCGCACTTCTGATACCTCCAGCATGCCTCACAGCACACCTTCGACGGCTTACAGAACGCTCCCCTACCCAACAACACATAGTGTCGCTGCCGCAGCTTCGGTGCATGGTTTAGCCCCGTTACATCTTCCGCGCAGGCCGACTCGACCAGTGAGCTATTACGCTTTCTTTAAATGATGGCTGCTTCTAAGCCAACATCCTGGCTGTCTGTGCCTTCCCACATCGTTTCCCACTTAACCATGACTTTGGGACCTTAGCTGGCGGTCTGGGTTGTTTCCCTCTTCACGACGGACGTTAGCACCCGCCGTGTGTCTCCCGTGATAACATTCTTCGGTATTCGCAGTTTGCATCGGGTTGGTAAGCCGGGATGGCCCCCTAGCCGAAACAGTGCTCTACCCCCGAAGATGAGTTCACGAGGCGCTACCTAAATAGCTTTCGGGGAGAACCAGCTATCTCCCGGTTTGATTGGCCTTTCACCCCCAGCCACAGGTCATCCGCTAATTTTTCAACATTAGTCGGTTCGGTCCTCCAGTTAGTGTTACCCAACCTTCAACCTGCCCATGGCTAGATCACCGGGTTTCGGGTCTATACCCTGCAACTTAACGCCCAGTTAAGACTCGGTTTCCCTGCGGCTCCCCTATACGGTTAACCTTGCTACAGAATATAAGTCGCTGACCCATTATACAAAAGGTACGCAGTCACCCCCATAAAGAAGGCTCCCACTGCTTGTACGTACACGGTTTCAGGTTCTGTTTCACTCCCCTCGCCGGGGTTCTTTTCGCCTTTCCCTCACGGTACTGGTTCACTATCGGTCAGTCAGGAGTATTTAGCCTTGGAGGATGGTCCCCCCATATTCAGACAGGATACCACGTGTCCCGCCTTACTCATCGAGCTCACAGAATGTGTGTTTTTGTGTACGGGAGTATCACCCTGTACCCTGCGACTTTCCAGACGCTTCCACTAACACACAAGCTGATTCAGGCTCTGGGCTGCTCCCCGTTCGCTCGCCGCTACTGGGGGAATCTCGGTTGATTTCTTTTCCTCGGGGTACTTAGATGTTTCAGTTCCCCCGGTTCGCCTTGCAGCACTATGTATTCATGCTGCAATGATGCACTGAGTGCACCGGGTTTCCCCATTCGGACATCGACGGCTGTAGCGGTTCATATCACCTTACCGTCGCTTTACGCAGATTAGCACGTCCTTCATCGCCTCTGACTGCCAGGGCATCCACCGTGTACGCTTAGTCGCTTAACCTCACAACCCACAGGCGTTTTTCAGCGCTGCGTGTTGCAAGCATTTGAGAGACTCGAACATGTCGTGGCTTTCATTCTTATTACGGAGAATGAAAACGACATGTCGTTTCAATTTTCAGCTTGTTCCGGATTGTTAAAGAGCAAATATCTCAAACGCGGCTCGGCTGCTCACGCAACTGAATCGGTTTTGAGATACTTCGTGGAGACACCTTTCACCTGTCACCAAGCAAGTGGCGTCCCCTAGGGGATTCGAACCCCTGTTGCCGCCGTGAAAGGGCGGAGTCCTAACCGCTAGACGAAGGGGACACAAAGGTGTCACGACTTCGCAGCCGTCTTGCTCATTACTTTTTATCAGACAATCTGTGTGGACACTGCGCCGGAAGGTATCTTCAGGTAAGGAGGTGATCCAACCGCAGGTTCCCCTACGGTTACCTTGTTACGACTTCACCCCAGTCATGAATCACAAAGTGGTAAGCGCCCTCCCGAAGGTTAAGCTACCTACTTCTTTTGCAACCCACTCCCATGGTGTGACGGGCGGTGTGTACAAGGCCCGGGAACGTATTCACCGTGGCATTCTGATCCACGATTACTAGCGATTCCGACTTCACGGAGTCGAGTTGCAGACTCCGATCCGGACTACGACGCACTTTGTGAGGTCCGCTTGCTCTCGCGAGGTCGCTTCTCTTTGTATGCGCCATTGTAGCACGTGTGTAGCCCTACTCGTAAGGGCCATGATGACTTGACGTCATCCCCACCTTCCTCCGGTTTATCACCGGCAGTCTCCTTTGAGTTCCCGACCGAATCGCTGGCAACAAAGGATAAGGGTTGCGCTCGTTGCGGGACTTAACCCAACATTTCACAACACGAGCTGACGACAGCCATGCAGCACCTGTCTCAGCGTTCCCGAAGGCACCAAGGCATCTCTGCCAAGTTCGCTGGATGTCAAGAGTAGGTAAGGTTCTTCGCGTTGCATCGAATTAAACCACATGCTCCACCGCTTGTGCGGGCCCCCGTCAATTCATTTGAGTTTTAACCTTGCGGCCGTACTCCCCAGGCGGTCGACTTAACGCGTTAGCTCCGGAAGCCACTCCTCAAGGGAACAACCTCCAAGTCGACATCGTTTACGGCGTGGACTACCAGGGTATCTAATCCTGTTTGCTCCCCACGCTTTCGCACCTGAGCGTCAGTCTTCGTCCAGGGGGCCGCCTTCGCCACCGGTATTCCTCCAGATCTCTACGCATTTCACCGCTACACCTGGAATTCTACCCCCCTCTACGAGACTCAAGCCTGCCAGTTTCAAATGCAGTTCCCAGGTTAAGCCCGGGGATTTCACATCTGACTTAACAGACCGCCTGCGTGCGCTTTACGCCCAGTAATTCCGATTAACGCTTGCACCCTCCGTATTACCGCGGCTGC
This sequence comes from Pantoea sp. PGP6, assembly GCF_053474785.1. Classification (NCBI taxonomy): domain Bacteria; kingdom Pseudomonadati; phylum Pseudomonadota; class Gammaproteobacteria; order Enterobacterales; family Erwiniaceae; genus Pantoea; species Pantoea sp. PGP6. The sequence goes on along the minus strand of NZ_JBQBMA010000001.1, from coordinate 212,491 downwards.
TGGCACGGAGTTAGCCGGTGCTTCTTCTGCGGGTAACGTCAATCGACGCGGTTATTAACCACATCGCCTTCCTCCCCGCTGAAAGTACTTTACAACCCGAAGGCCTTCTTCATACACGCGGCATGGCTGCATCAGGCTTGCGCCCATTGTGCAATATTCCCCACTGCTGCCTCCCGTAGGAGTCTGGACCGTGTCTCAGTTCCAGTGTGGCTGGTCATCCTCTCAGACCAGCTAGGGATCGTCGCCTAGGTGGGCCATTACCCCGCCTACTAGCTAATCCCATCTGGGTTCATCCGATAGTGAGAGGCCCGAAGGTCCCCCTCTTTGGTCTTGCGACGTTATGCGGTATTAGCCACCGTTTCCAGTGGTTATCCCCCTCTATCGGGCAGATCCCCAGACATTACTCACCCGTCCGCCACTCGTCACCCAAGAGCAAGCTCTCTGTGCTACCGTCCGACTTGCATGTGTTAGGCCTGCCGCCAGCGTTCAATCTGAGCCATGATCAAACTCTTCAATTTAAGTTTGATTTGCTTAAACACGTTAAGCGGTGCTCATCTGTAAAACGTCATAATGAATTTCATTATGTGTTCACTCGTGAGACTTGATATTTTTTACGTCCGGAGACGCTGATATCAATCCTGCGAGTGCCCACACAGATTGTCTGATAAATTGTTAAAGAGCAGTGCCACATACTTCGTGTGGCGCGGGCTGCGTATAATACGCTTTCCGCATTGTCAGTCAAGCGTTTATTTCTGCTTAACTCACTGGTTCGTATGATTTCGAACCTACTTAACCCGGCGCTTCGTAAGCCGATGTGCCGTGTCAGTGGAGGCGCATTATAGGGAGTTTCCGGAGGCTGACAAGTGCTAATTTCAAATAAAATTCTGAGTGCTGATTTTTTCAACTAAAAGCCGTCAAACCGCCAGTTTTTCCAGCAACGGGAAGCCATAACGCTGTAAAACGGGTGATAACTGAACAGCTTCGCCATCCAGTTCGGTACAAAAAGCCACATTCTGTTGCGAAGAACGTACTTCAGGCGCCTCGTGTTCCAGCAGCCAGACCGTACGGCGCGCTATCGCTGCACCTGAATCAATCAGACGGGTGCCTTCCGGTAATACCTGCTGCAACTCTTCACGCAATAAAGGAAAGTGGGTACAGCCTAATACCACGGTATCCGGCGGCTCCGCCATTCGCAGCCACGGCTGAACAATCCGGCGAACGGCTTCCAGCGAAACCTCTTCGCCATGTAACTTGGCTTCAGCCAGCTCCACCAGCTCCGCCGAGCCCAGCATTTCGATATTGCAGGCGCCAGCAAACTGCGCCACCAGCTCGTGAGTATAAGGACGACGCACCGTAGCACGCGTTGCCAGCAGGCCCACCACGCCATTGCGCGTCATACGCGCCGCCGGTTTGATCGCCGGCACTACGCCGACTACCGGAAAAGCAAAGCGCTCACGCAAAGCAGGCAGTGAGACGGTGCTGGCCGTATTACAGGCGATGATGACTAAAGAGAGCGGGTAGCGCTGGGTAATGGCATCAACAATCGCCACCACGCGCTCGACAATAAAGGTTTCGCTTTTCTCTCCATAAGGAAAGCCGGCGTTGTCAAAGGCATAAAGATAGTGAAGATCCGGCAGCAGTTGCCGGACCTCATCATAGACGGAAAGCCCACCGACGCCGGAGTCGAATACCAGCACGGTGGGTCGCAAATCAGAAGCTGTAGCTGCCGCTGAGGTAATACTCTCGTCCTGGGGTTTGATAGCCATACACTGTCTCGTAATCTTTATCGAACAGGTTGGCAATTCTACCACGAACCGTGAGTTGTGAAGTGAGCGGATATGAGACGGCCAGATCCCACAGGCTAACCCCGCCCAGCTTCACCCGACGGCTGGGCGAACTGTTGAAGTCGGTATCATAACGGTCGCCCAGATAGTGATAAGCCACTGACCAGTCAAAATCATACAGCGTCCAGTCGAGTTGATACTTCACCTGCTGTTTAGCACGACGGATGAGCGGCTGATTAGTGCTGCCATCACGAGCATCGACATAATCGTAAGAGAGCTGGTGCGCCAGCGGCCCGGTATCAAATGAAGCGGTCGCTTCCACACCTTTAATACGCGCCTGCTTAATGTTGTAGTAGCGATAGGTCGACGGGTCGCTATCAATCAGGTTATCGATGTCATTACGATAGCCGGAGACCCGCCAGTTAAGCGGCCCGGTCAGACCTTCAAATCCACCTTCCCACTGCTTGCTTTTTTCAGGATCGAGATCGCGGTTACCATAAAAAGGACTGTAGACCTGAGAGAGGTTCGGTGCCTTAAACGCGGTACCGTAAGAGGCAAAAGCGCGATACCCGGAGATAAATTCCCAGGAAGCCGCCGTCTGCCAGGTATTATGCCAGCCAAACTGGTTGTTATCGTCACCGCGCACCGCGCCTTCAAGCGTCACGCTGCCAAACTGCTGCTGGCCGGTCAGATAGAGGCCGGTGTTACGCTGTTCATAACTGTCTGCAAGATAGTTGGCGCCCGGTTCCGTCGTCTCTTTCTGCCAGTCAACACCGGCGCTGATCGTGCCCTGCCCAATCTGCACGCTGTTGCCCCATTGCAGATTGTATTGGGTCACGTCGTCGAAAGTCGACGCCGCCCCGTAGCGTCCGTTGCGCGGATCGTAATTGATGTCTTTGGTACGGCCATAGCTGGCGATAAGCTGGGACGAATAGACATCATGATTGAAGCGCAACCCCGTGTCCCAGGTCTGGCTATAGAGCTGTCGGGTATCAGCCAGGCCAATAATGTTGCTGTAGCTGGCATCATAGCTATCTGACCCGTCGTAGGCGGTGCGGTTATCAAAACCGTATCCACGCACAAAGCCACTGAGTTCATCACTGAACTGATGCTCCAGATTGCCGTACAGGGTTTTGCTCATAAACCCATCGCGGTCATGCTGTGCCGGACCATACGCGTTGGGATAGCCAGCCACCACGTCATACCCTTTGGTATAGGTATAGTTACCGGCCAGGGTCAGCCTGGTCGCGTCGCCCAGTTTCTGCTGGGTAGAGCCATCATAAGATTGATAACCGTTGGACCCGACGCCAGCCGTCAGCGTGGTTCCCGGTTGCGCACGGCCCGTGATGATATTGACCACGCCGCCAATCGCATCCGAACCGTAGACCGCCGAACGCGCGCCACGGATATATTCAATACGCTGCACCAGCGAAAGAGGAATCTGGCTGAGGTCGGATGAGCCGGTAATGCCAGCCTGATTGAGCCGGATACCATCGATCAGAATCAGGACGTGCCGGGACTCGGTGCCACGGATAAACAGTGAGCTTTGCTGCCCCATACCGCCGCTTTGGGTGATATCGACGCCGGGCAGGCGGCGCATCACATCCGTCAGGCTTTTGGCTTGCCAGCGGTCAATCTCGTCACGCGTCACTACCGTGACAGGGGCCAGCACGCTGGATACCGGCTGAGCGAAACGATTGGCGGTTACTATTTGCGTATCATCATTCCCCTGAGCAAAACCATTTTGCGCCCAGAGAGAAACCGCCGTTGCACTAAAGGCGAACAGCGATGCGGTCGTTTTAGTCATTTTTAATCGCATCCAAAAAACAAAACAGGATGCCGCAGGCATACAATCAATAGCACGCGATGATCGTACGAGTAGCGACGGACACCGGCAGGTCTTCGGGCTGGGAACCATAAGTGGTGATGACTTCCCATCCCGCAGGACAGTGTCTGCAAATGCACTCACCACGACATTCCTTACCGCTGCGCGTCAGCTCCAGATTCACACTGGATTCCCTATTAACTCGGGCTTGAGGCCGGCGAACGCAGTCTACGGAGTGGCGATACGGAAGTCCAGACTTCCAAACTTCTTATCGCTGCGGGACTGGACATCAGCAAGTGAATCCCTACAATCGCCCGCTGGTAAGCTATTAATCAGGACGGAACATGACACCCGAACATCTCCCTATTGAACAATATGACGCGCAACTGGCGGAAAAAGTCAGTCGTTTAAAGACGATGATGACGCCGTTTGCTGCGCCCGAGGTGGAGGTGTTCCGTTCACCGGTCAGCCACTATCGCATGCGTGCGGAATTCCGTCTGTGGCACGATGGCGATGACATCTATCACATCATTTTTGATCAGCAGACCCGCGAGCGGATCCGCGTCGATCAATTCCCTGCCGCCAGTGAATTGATCAACCAGCTGATGCCAAAAATGATCGCGGCGATCCGCGACAATCGCACGCTGCGCCATAAGCTGTTTCAGATCGACTATCTGTCGACCCTGAGCAATCAGATTGTTATCTCGCTGCTCTACCACCGTAAGCTGGATGACGCGTGGCAGCTGGCCGCCAGCGAACTGCGCGATCAACTGCGCGCCGAAGGCCTGGATGTGCAGCTGATTGGCCGCGCCACCAAAACCAAAATCTGCCTCGATCGGGATTATGTGGATGAACGTTTGCCGGTGGCGGGACGTGAGATGATCTATCGTCAGGTTGAGAACAGCTTTACCCAGCCAAACGCAGCGATGAATATTCAGATGCTGGAGTGGGCGCTGGATGTTACTCAGGGTTCGCAGGGTGACCTGCTGGAACTTTACTGCGGCAACGGCAACTTCTCACTGGCGCTGGCGCGTAATTTTCGCCGGGTGCTGGCGACTGAAATTGCCAAACCGTCGGTAGCGTCGGCGCAGTACAACATCGCCGCTAATCAGATCGATAATGTGCAGATCATCCGTATGGCCGCCGAAGAGTTCACCCAGGCGATGACCGGCGTACGCCGTTTTAATCGGCTGGAAGGGATTGATCTGACCAGTTATGAATGTGAAACCATTTTTGTCGATCCGCCGCGCAGTGGACTGGATGACGAGACGGTGAAGATGGTGCAGGGTTACCCGCGCATCCTTTATATCTCCTGCAATCCGCAAACGCTGAGCGACAACTTAGAGACGCTGTCGCAGACGCATGAGGTGACACGGCTGGCGCTGTTCGATCAGTTCCCTTATACCCATCATATGGAATGCGGCGTACTTCTGACGCGCAAAGCCTGAAAAAAAACGGGAACCCTGAGGTTCCCGTTGTTTCATCTCTCGCCTTTACTGATTGCGTTTGCGCTTGAAGCGCGTCGCAATCCAGAACACCAGCGCCACCATCAAAATGGTCGGAATGAAGTTCGAGCCGATATCCGGATATTCTGCCCGCACCAGTGCGCTATAAACCAGGATCCCCAGCAGGAAAAACGCCGCCGCCAGTCCCGGCATACCGTCAGGCATGTTGGTGTTCAGATAACGCTGATGCAGACACCAGGCAGCCAGGCCGAGCGCGATCAGCGGAAAAATCGAAAACGGAACAAAAGCGCTGAACAGCACGGAAAACGAGCCGTTAATCGCTAAACCGGTAATAAAAGCCAGTAACAATGTGCCTTTATCGCGGGAACTCGGGTGGGTCATGGCCTGATCCTTATTCATTGCTCTTCGGGTTTTTCCAGGGTGACCGCCAGTCTTTCTTGTTCCCGGCGGTACCAGTAATAGGCGCCTTTGGCGATCATGCGGAGTTGCAGCACCAGACGATCTTCCAGCTTACGGCGCTGTTCGGCATCGACATCCAGCGCTTCTGCCCCGGCGCTGAAGACGATAGTCACCATCGCTTCGGCCTGCGCTTCGGTAAAACTGCGCGGCATGCGATTTTCGACCTCAAGATAATCCGCCAGTTCAGCGATAAAATGCTGAATTTCACGCGCGACCGCAGCACGGAAAGCGGCAGAGGTGCCGGAGCGTTCACGCAGTAACAGGCGAAAGGCATTGGGGTTATTGCCGATGAATTCCATAAAGGTGGAAACCGAGGTTTTGATGATGCTGCCGCCCTTGGCGATACGCTGACGCGCCTGGCGCATCAGCTGTCGCAACATCAGCCCGCTTTCATCCACCATAGTCAGACCCAGTTCATCAACATCCTTAAAATGACGATAAAACGAGGTCGGGGCGATGCCCGCTTCACGGGCAACCTCTCGCAAACTCAGGCTGGCAAAACTGCGTTCGGCGCTGAGCTGACTGAAAGCTGCTTCAATCAGTGTACGTCGTGTACGTTCTTTTTGTTGCGCTCTGACGCCCATTCTCTCAGCCTTTTGCGGTGTTGAGGGGGCACTATAACAAAATTTTCAGCGTACAGAGCAGCAAACTTTGTCACCGCCTGTGAACCTCACTCTTTGCCAAACTGTGATGAAAATCGCTGATAGAATTCAGAAGTGCGCGGCGAGATGTTAGAATCTCGTTGTAAAAATGTATAAATAATAGGACGTATCGGTATGCAAAAGTCTTACGATTACGATGCCATTGTGATTGGCTCAGGACCCGGCGGTGAAGGTGCGGCGATGGGGCTGGTGAAGCAGGGAGCGCGCATCGCAGTGATCGAACGCTACCACAACATCGGCGGCGGTTGTACGCACTGGGGCACCATTCCTTCTAAAGCACTTCGCCACGCCGTCAGTCGCATCATCGAATTCAACCAGAATCCGCTCTACAGCGACCACACCCGACTGCTCCGCTCCTCCTTCGCTGACATTCTTAATCACACTGAAAACGTGATCAGCCAGCAAACGGCGATGCGTCAGGGTTTTTATGAGCGTAACCGCTGTGAGCTTTATCAGGGGGATGCCCGTTTTGTTGACGCCAACACCATTGAGATTGAACAACCTGACGGCACGCGTGAACGGCTGACTGCGGAGAAGTTTGTCATCGCTTGTGGTTCGCGTCCTTATCATCCAGATGACGTCGACTTTACCCATCCGCGTGTCTACGACTCAGATTCAATCCTTAACCTGCATCACGAACCGGGCCACGTAATCATTTATGGTGCCGGGGTGATTGGCTGTGAGTATGCGTCGATTTTCCGCGGCCTGAACGTCAAGGTTGACCTGATCAACACCCGCGATCGTCTGCTGGCGTTCCTGGATCAGGAGATGTCTGACTCCCTCTCTTATCACTTCTGGAACAGCGGCGTGGTGATTCGTCACAACGAAGAGTTCGAGAAGATTGAAGGAGTGGAAGATGGCGTGATTATCCATCTGAAATCGGGCAAAAAGGTCAAAGCTGACTGTCTGCTGTACGCCAACGGCCGTACCGGTAACACCGATTCGCTGTCACTGGAAAATGTCGGACTGGAAGCGGATGGCCGTGGCCTGCTGAAAGTGAATAGCATGTACCAGACTGCACAGCCGCACATCTATGCGGTCGGTGATGTGATTGGGTATCCGAGCCTGGCGTCGGCTGCTTATGATCAGGGCCGGATTGCCGCACAGGCCATCGTCAAAGGGGAAGCCTCCGCGCACCTGATTGAAGATATCCCAACCGGCATTTATACCATTCCGGAAATCAGCTCCGTGGGTAAAACCGAGCAGCAGCTGACAGCGATGAAAGTGCCTTACGAGGTGGGTCGTGCGCAGTTTAAGCATCTGGCGCGGGCGCAGATTGTGGGTATGAACGTTGGCAGCCTGAAGATTCTGTTCCACCGCGAAACCAAAGAGATTCTGGGTATTCACTGCTTTGGCGAGCGGGCGGCCGAAATTATCCACATCGGACAGGCGATCATGGAGCAGAAGAACGGTGGCAACACGATTGAGTACTTCGTGAATACCACCTTTAACTACCCTACCATGGCCGAAGCCTATCGCGTGGCGGCATTAAACGGCTTAAACCGCCTGTTTTAACGCCGTGTCGAAATGATGTTGCATGTGGGTTTTAATTGCCTCTGCCAGCTGTTCATAACGGCTGCGCAGAGGTGAACCCGGCCGGTAGACCAGCGCGATGGTGCGCTGAGGGACCGGTTTGTAGCAAGGCAGATAGCACACGCCATCACGGATACGTTCTGGCGGTACCGCCAGCGCCGGAAGCAGCGTAATGCCGCTGCCTGCCGCCACCATATTGCGCAGCGTTTCCAGACTGGTGGCCCGGAAATGGGTATCTTCATCCGCGCCCGCCTCAAAGCAGAAGCCCATCGCCTGGTCGCGCAGACAGTGGCCATCTTCCAGCATCAGCAGTTTCTCGCCAGCCAGATCGGACATCGGCACCCGATCGCGATCGCGCCATGGATGATCGGCATAGACCGCCAGCTTCATTGGCTCATCAAACAGCGGCACCTCGATAAAGGCTTCACTCTCTTTGACCAGCGCCAGAATTGCGCAGTCCAGCTTGCCGCTGTCGAGTTGTGCCAGCAACTGCTGGGTTTGCGCCTCATGCAGATACATTTCCAGTTTTGGAAACGTCTGGTGCAGCATCGGAATAATTTGTGGCAGCAGATAAGGACCGGTGGTTGGAATAAGGCCGATATGCAGCGGGCCTGACATCGCTTCCCCTTGCTGACTGGCCATCTCTTTCAGCACTTTCACTTCACGCAGCACCGTTCGTGCCTGATCCACCAGCAGCAAGCCGGCCTGAGTGAACAGCACTTTACGGCTGGTACGCTCCAGCAGCATCACACCCAGCTCATCTTCAAGCTTACGGATCTGCCCGCTTAACGTGGGCTGGCTGACATGACACGCATCCGCAGCGCGGCGGAAATGACGGTGTTCAGCAAGCGAAACCAGATATTCAAGATCACGAATATTCATTATTACCCTCCAGACCACGATAGTCCGTGGCGATAGATAGAATAGCAATGAACGATTAGCCCTATCAAGGGTGGGCGGGAATAATGCACGCATCAAAATAAGCGGTTCGCCATCAAGGAGAAAAAATGTTTGCAAGTCAGGAAGGTAAAGCCGTTCCGCAGGTCACTTTTCACACCCGCCAGGGCGATCGCTGGGTCGATGTAACCACCGATGAGCTGTTTAACAACAAAACGGTGATCGTTTTTTCTCTGCCGGGCGCGTTTACTCCTACCTGCTCATCCAGCCATCTGCCGCGTTACAACGAGCTGTCAGGTGTTTTTGCACAGCACGGCGTGGACAGCATTCTGTGTGTCTCTGTTAATGACACCTTTGTGATGAATGCGTGGAAAGCGGAACAGCGGGCAGAAAACATTACCTTTATCCCTGATGGCAACGGCGAGTTCACCCGCGGCATGGAGATGCTGGTTGAGAAAGCCGATCTCGGCTTTGGCCCACGCTCATGGCGTTACTCGATGCTGGTGCGTAACGGCGTAGTTGAGAAAATGTTTGTTGAGCCGAACAAGCCAGGCGACCCGTTTGAAGTGTCAGATGCCGATACCATGCTGCGTTATCTGGCGCCGGAATTTAAAGTGCAGGAGTCAGTATCGGTCTTTACCAAGCCGGGCTGCCCGTTCTGCACCAAAGCAAAACAGCTGCTGATGGACCACGGAATTCAGTACGAAGAGATCGTGCTGGGACAGGATGCCACGACCGTCAGCCTGCGTGCCGTTTCTGGCCGGGCAACGGTGCCGCAGGTGTTTATCGGTGGCCGTCATATTGGCGGCAGTGATGACCTGGAGCAGTTCCTGCTGTCAGCGTAAACCTATCTCTGTGTCAGCCGGGAGTGCTGGCCCTTTGATGATGTGCCTATAAAAAAAGTAGTAATTCTGAAGCTAGAGGTTGGCGGGCATGTAACATGCCCGCTTTTTTTTGCCTTGCGAACATCCCCGGGCGGCAGATATCAGGCCCCAGGCATTCCCTTCATTATATCAGTCAGCAGGTCCTGCGCCATAACCAGCCCCGCTTCATAGCCAACATAAGTGCCATAAACAGCACCTGCGACTGCGCCGGCAATCGCCCCGCCGATCATGCCGACCAGAGAAGTCAGGCCACCACCGATACCGATCACATCCGAAGAGCTTGCACCACGGCCACCTAAAATGGCTAACGTCCAGGCCCCTATGACCGCGCCGCCAATGGCGCAAACTGCACCTTCTGCAATATTGGCCAGAAAGTTATCACCATAAGCACCGGAAACGGAACTGACTTCAAAAGCATTTAATTCACGCATACACTATTTCCTGTTTATTTATAAAAAATGAATGTAATTATTATTTAACTCCACCGGAAATAATCGTCTGCGCCAGCAGATTAGCCAGAGGAAGACTGTAAGAAAGCGAAACCAGCGAGCCAGCAATAACGCCACCTACTCCGCCAATTATTGCGCCGCCAATAGCGCCTGCTATCTGACCAATGAATCCCAGCCCAAAGATTCCCATTGCATCACCGCCGTGCAGAAAGCCAATTACACCGCCGCCAACAGCAGCGGCTACGCCACCGAGAATTGCGCTGGCCAGATGATCGCCAATAAAAAACGCAATATCATTAGGTGTAGTTGTCGCACCTGAAATAGCAAACGTCTCATCAATCGTTAATTCACGCATAAGCCCTCCTGGCTCAAAAAATACATTAAATAAACACCTGTTCGATGCGTTGATAAAGTAGCTTCATTTTTTAGCTTAAGAAATAGTAAAAACTCCATAAAACGGGCAAATGTTATTTCGAGTGTTAAAAGAGCGCGTTTATACGCAAACCACATCCTCCTGACATTCTGTTAAGTACTGTGCCGGGGGCGTTATAAGTGTGGGGGTAAACTGCAGATAAAAGATAAGAATGATGAACAGGCACGGGAGAGGATTGACAGCTGCAAGACTGGCAAAGCAAGCGCTTTGCCAGTCTGTTTTTTATGCCAGGCGCTGCTTTGCCTCGCTGAGGGCATGAGCAACCTGCTGCGGTGAAACGCCACCCTGCGCATTACGCTTATCCAGACAGGATTGCAGTGCCAGAATCGGATAGACATCCTCTTCAATGACTGCACTGAACGGCTGTAACTGCGCCAGTGTCAGCGCTTCCAGCGCCACGCCCTGTTTGATCGCCTCTACCACCACTTCTCCGACAATGTGGTGCGCTTCACGGAACGGAACCCCTTTGGCCACCAGATAATCCGCCAGTTCAGTAGAGTTGGCGTAGCCCTGCTCGGCCGCTTCCTGACAACGCGGACGCTTCACCTGCAGGCCATCCAGCACCAGCACCGACATATGCAGGCAGTCGAGCCAGGTATCGAGCGCGTCGAATAATCCCTCTTTGTCTTCCTGCATATCCTTGTTATAGGCCAGCGGCAAACCTTTCAGCGTCATCATCATGCCGGTCAGTGCGCCCTGTACCCGGCCGCATTTGCCCCGGATCAGCTCCAGCGCATCCGGATTTTTCTTCTGTGGCATCAGTGAAGAGCCGGAGGTCACCTTGTCGGACAGTTCGATAAAGCCCGCTTCACCGGTGTTGAAGAAGATCATATCTTCGGCGAAGCGTGACAGATGGACCATGCCGATCGCGGCGTCAGAGAGCAGCTCCAGCACATGGTCGCGGTCAGAAACCGTATCCAGACTGTTGCGGGTCGCCGAGGCGAAACCTAACCAGCCCGCCAGTTGCTGACGATCGATTTCGTAGGCGGTACCCGCCAGCGCGCCGCAGCCCAGCGGGCTGACATCCAGCCGTTTCAGGGTATCCTGCAGGCGGCTTTCATCACGCGCCAGCATTTCGACATAGGCCAGACACCAGTGCGCAAACGTAACCGGCTGCGCCCGCTGCAGATGGGTGTAACCCGGCATCACTGCATCCTGGTTCGCTTCTGCGGTCGCAACCAGCGCCTGCTGCAGCTCACGCGTTGCGCTCAGCAGCGCGTCGACCTGCATTTTGCACCACAGCTTGAGATCGGTAGCGACCTGATCGTTACGGCTACGGCCGGTGTGCAGTTTTTTGCCCAGCGCACCGACTTTGTCGATCAGCTGACTTTCTACCCAGCTATGGATATCTTCAGCATCGCTCTGCAAAATCTGCTCAGGATTGGCGCGCACTTCCGCCAGCAAGGCAGTCAATGCTGCTTCCAGCTGCTGCTGCTCATCCTGGGTCAGGACATTCACCGTCACCAGCGCTTTGGACCAGGCGACAGAACCCATGATGTCCTGCTCCGCCAGGCGGTAATCGAAGCGCAGCGAATCGTTGAACTGTTTGAAACGTTGATCTGCTGCCTGGGTAAACCGTCCACCCCAAAGTGCCATGGGAAAACTCCTTCAAATCGTTAAACAAAGGGCGGCATAAATGCCGCCCCTGATCTCAAACGGTGAGGCGAGGCGTACCTCGCCTGAGAATTACTTCTTCTGCTCGTTCAGGGCGCGGATGCGCGAAGAGAGCGAGAACAGACGGATAAATCCGCCAGCATGACGATGGTCGTAAACTTCGTCTTCGCCGAAGGTCGCGAACTCTTCGGAGTAGAGGCTGTTCGGTGAACGCTTCTGCGTCGCCGTGGCCTGACCTTTGTAGAGCTGCAACACCACTTCGCCATTCACTTCTTCAGCCAGTGATTCCGCAGCGGCCTGAATTGACTTACGCAGCGGTGCGAACCAGCGGCCGTCGTAGACCACGTAAGACATCTCCTGACCCAGCTGCTCACGCCATTTGAAGCTATCGCGATCCAGTACCAGCTGCTCAACCGCACGCAGCGCGTTAACCATGATGGTGCCGCCTGGGGTTTCATAGCATCCACGGGACTTGATGCCGACCAGACGGTTTTCAACGATATCGATCCGGCCCACACCGTGTTTCGCACCGATCACGTTGAGTTTTTCCAGACACTGGAACGGGCTCAGTTTTTCGCCGTTCACTGCCACTACCCGACCCTTTTCAACGGTCACGGTGACTTCTTCCGGCTGATCCGGCGCTTCTAAAGGATCGACGGTCCAGACCCAGCAATCTTTATTCGGTGCATTAGCCGGGCTTTCCAGCACGCCGCCTTCGGTGGAGATGTGCCAGGCGTTTTCATCGCGGCTGTAGATTTTTTCCAGCGACGCGGTGGTCGGAATGTTGCGCTCTTTCAGGTAGTCCAGCAGCGCTTCACGCGACCGCAGATTCCATTCACGCCATGGCGCGACCACTTTCAGCTGCGGAGCCAGCGCGGTGTAGGTGGTTTCGAAACGCACCTGATCGTTACCTTTACCGGTGGCACCGTGACAGAGTGCATCCGCACCCACTTTCAGCGCCAGCTCAACCTGAGCTTTCGCGATGATAGGACGCGCCATCGAGGTGCCCAGCAGATAGGTGCCTTCATACAGAGCGCCGGTCTGCAGCACCGGGTAAACGTAATCGCTGATGAACTCTTCACGCAGATCAACCACGTGACACTCAGAGGCACCGGACTGCAGCGCTTTCTTCTCTACGCCTTCAAGATCGCTGCGCTCCTGACCGATATCGGCCACAAACGCCACCACCTCACAGCCGCCGTAGTTCTCTTTCAGCCACGGAATGATGGCGGAAGTATCAAGACCACCGGAGTAAGCCAGAACGATTTTTTTGATGCCTTGCGTTTGCATTTCGTAATCCTTGAATCAGAGTCGTTAAGCGAGAATCCGGGTGCCAATCGGCACGCCGTTAAACAGGTCAGGCAACCGCTCAGCGTGACGCCAGCTGGCGATATCCACCGGGCGGCCCAGCGTACGCGCCGCATCCAGCGCAGCGTGCACCTTCACAATCATGCCATCGGTAATAATGCCCTGGGTAATCAGCTGCTCAGCTTTGTCGGCGGTCATCTCTTCGATGCGCTGACCTTTGCCGTCGAGAATACCGCTGACGTCTGACAGCAAGACTAAATCAGCGCCAAGGGTCGATGCCAGCGCCGTCGCAGCCTGGTCGGCGTTGACGTTCATCAGTTCGCCGTCGTCAGTGATGCCGATAGAACTGACGACCGGCATATAACCAGCGGCCAGCAGGGTGTTCATCAGCGCCGGGTTACCCGGCATGGCGTGACCCACGTGGCCCAGTTCTTCATCAAACGGGGTGACGTTAACCATGCCGGCATCGCCAAGGCAGAGGCCAACCGCGTTGATGCCGGTTTTTTTGGCCCACGCCAGCAGGGTTTTGTTGGCAGTTCCCGCCAGCGCACCGGTAATAATGTCGATCTGATCGGCCGGCGTGACGCGCAGGCCGTTCTTTTTCTTCACCGGCAGCGCCAGCTTTTTCATCAGCTCATCCACCAGGCAACCGCCACCGTGAACAATAATCAGCGGACGCTGATGGGCACTGCGATAAGTCAGCAGCGCATCAAACAGACGGGCCAGCGCTTCTTCGCTGTCTAACAGCACACCGCCCAGCTTGATAATCAATGGATTGGTCATGGTTTACTCGTCCGTTAGGTCAGTGAGGTGGTTTCAGGGAAGCCGAAGCGGATATTCAGACACTGGACTGCCTGCGACGCGGCGCCTTTCAGCAGGTTATCTTCGGCGGCCACCACAATCAGGTGCTCATCCTGTACCTCAAAACCGATGTCGCAATAAGGCAGACCCACCACCGCTTTCAGTGCCGGAACGCCCTGCTCGTAGAGCCGGACCAGTGGCTTATCGTGATACGCGCGCTGGAACACTGCCGCCACGTCTTCGCGGCTCACGCCCGGATTTAACCGGCAGGTTATCGTCGCCAGAATACCGCGCGGGAAGTTGCCCAGATGCGGCGTGAAAATCACCGGCGTACCAAGATGCGCCACGATTTCCGGGTGATGACGATGGTTGAACAGACCGTAAGGCTGCAGGCTGACTTCGCAAAAGCTGGTGCCGACGCTGGCTTTACGCCCTGCGCCGCTCACGCCGCTGGTGGCGTTGATCACCGGCCACTGTGCCGTATTCAGCAGGCCCGCCTCCACCAGCGGTTTCAGCGCCAGCTGGGCCGCCGTCGGGTAACAACCCGGCACGGCCACCAGCTGTGCCTGCTTAATCTGCTGATGCTGATATTCCGCCAGGCCATAGACCGCTTTATCCAGCCAGTCGCCATGCTGATGGGTGAAGCCATAGAAGCGGGTATAAAACGCGGGATCATTGACGCGGAAGGCACCGGACAGGTCGAATACCACACAACCGGCCTTGAGAAATTCCGGAGCCAGATCGTGGCTGACTTCATGGGCCGTCGCCAGAAAAACCACATCCACTTTATCTGCCCATTCCGCCGCATGGCTCAACGGCTGTAGCGGCAGATCCACCACCCCTTTCAGCTGCGGATGCAGATCGGACAAGCGCTTACCCGCATCGGGACTTTGCGCCGAAACCGCTAAAGCGGTTATGTTGATATCTGGATGGCGATTCAGGAAGGTGGCGAGCTCTACGCCAGCGTAACCACTGGCACCCACGATCAGCGTATTCAACATCAGGCTGTAACCCTTTTTACAGTCACACGTTCCGGGTCGCGGCCTTGCCCCGTTGCCCACAATGTCGTTTGCAGCGATTTAAGGTTCACATGCAGACGACGTTAATGTATTTTTATTCACTATTAATGCATGAATATTGATACATCCTAACTCAAGGACCGTCAACAGTGAAGACAAAATTACCGCCTTTTATCGAACTCTACCGCCAGTTGATCGCCACACCGTCAATCAGCGCAACCGATGCCGCACTGGACCAGAGTAATGAAACTTTAATCAATTTGCTGGCTGGCTGGTTTCGCGACCTCGGCTTCAGCGTTGAAGTTCAGCCGGTGCCCGGCACCCGCAATAAATTTAATATGCTGGCCCGGACCGGTGACGGCGCAGGCGGGCTGCTGTTAGCCGGTCATACTGACACCGTGCCGTTCGACGATGGCCGCTGGACCCGCGATCCCTTTACCCTGACCGAGCACGACAACAAACTCTACGGCCTCGGCACCGCAGATATGAAAGGCTTCTTCGCCTTTATTCTCGATACGCTGCGGGATGTGGATGTCACGACGCTGAGCAAGCCGCTCTACATCCTCGCCACCGCCGATGAAGAGACCACCATGGCCGGCGCTAAATACTTTTCTGAATCGACCCAGCTGCGTCCGGATTGCGCCATCATTGGCGAACCGACCTCACTCAAGCCGGTTCGCGCACACAAAGGGCACCTGTCGAACGTGATCCGTATTGAAGGCAAGTCGGGCCACTCCAGCGATCCGGCGCGCGGCGTCAACGCCATTGAACTGATGCATGAATCGATCACCCATCTGATGCAACTGCGCAATACGCTAAAAGAGCGCTATCACCACGATGGTTTCGCTATTCCCTATCCCACGATGAACTTCGGGCATATTCACGGTGGCGATGCGGCTAATCGCATCTGCGCCTGCTGTGAACTGCATATGGATATCCGGCCGTTGCCGGGCTTATCGCTCAGCGATCTGGATGGACTGCTGAACGACGCGCTGGCCCCGGTCAGTGCACGCTGGCCTGGCCGTGTGACGGTCGCAGAGCTGCATCCGCCGATTCCGGGTTACGAATGCCCGGCGAACCATGAACTGGTCAGCGTGGTCGAGAAATTACTCGGTACGCCAACCGAAGTGGTGAACTACTGCACCGAGGCACCCTTTATTCAGCAGCTCTGCCCGACGCTGGTACTGGGACCGGGCTCGATCAATCAGGCGCATCAGCCAGACGAATTTATTGATACCGCATTTATTAAGCCGACGCGGGCGCTTATCAGTCAGGTTGTGCAGCATTTTTGTCACTGATTAACAGCAAATGGGGCATTTCACTGTGATATCAGTAAAATGCCCGGTCATTCTGCGGGATTTAACAATAAGAATAACTTATCCCGCTCCGTCCCAAATAAATTCCATGAATTTCGGTTAGTTAGCCGCACGTTCGCCCCACTTTAACGCATTTGACGTGGACAGGTTTACGTGGCTAGATAAAAGACGTTGTTATGCCCACCGGGTAACTATCCAGATATTTTCAGATTGCAGACAGGCGGCAACTGAGCAAATTCCCCGTACATTACCGGGAAGATAAAGTTGCTGCTTTTTCTGCTGCCTGAAAAGGGTCGGGTGTAGAAGTTTTTCAAGACGATAAGGGTGTCAGGGTCCAATGAACGAACAATATTCCGCAATGCGAAGTAATGTCAGTATGCTCGGCAAACTGCTCGGGGATACGATTAAGGATGCGCTGGGCGAGAACATCCTCGACCGGGTGGAAACCATCCGTAAGCTCTCCAAGTCATCCCGTGCAGGTAATGACACTCATCGTAAGGAACTGCTTAATACGCTGCAAAACCTCTCCAATGACGAGTTACTGCCGGTGGCCCGCGCGTTTAGCCAGTTTCTGAACCTCACCAACGTGGCTGAGCAGTACCAGACCATCTCGCACAGCGGTGAAGGCGCAAACCATCCTGAACTGCTGAAAAAGACCTTCGAAACCCTGAAACAGCAGAAAGACATCAGCGAAACCGCGATCCGTGAGGCGATTGAGTCGCTGTCGCTGGAGCTGGTGCTGACTGCGCACCCGACCGAAATCACCCGCCGCACGCTGATTCACAAGCTGGTGGAGGTCAACAGTTGCCTCAAGCAACTCGATCACAGTGACATTTCCGATTACGAACGTAACCAGATTATGCGCCGTCTGCGCCAGCTGGTGGCGCAGGCCTGGCATACCGACGAGATCCGCAAATATCGTCCGACCCCGATTGATGAAGCCAAATGGGGCTTCGCCGTGGTCGAGAACAGCTTATGGGAAGGCGTTCCGGCTTTTCTGCGCGAGCTGAACGAGCAGGTCGAAGAAGCCTTCGGGATTAAACTGCCGGTCGATTTCGTGCCGGTGCAGTTCACCTCATGGATGGGCGGCGATCGTGACGGCAACCCTAACGTCACAGCCGCCATTACCCGCCACGCGATGCAACTGAGTCGCTGGAAAGCGGCCGATCTGTTCCTGCGTGACATTGGCGTGCTGATCTCTGAGCTGTCGATGTCGGAGTGCAGCGAAGAAGTGCGCGAACTGAGCGGCGATCCGGACGCGCTGGAACCTTACCGGATGATCCTGAAACGTCTGCGCAGTCAGCTGATGACCACGCAGGCATTCCTTGAACGTCGACTGAAAGGCGAACGTCTGCCGCGTCCGGCGGACCTGCTGGTCTCCAACGACCAATTGTGGGATCCGCTGTATGCCATTTATCAGTCACTGCAGCAGTGCGGCATGGGCATCATCGCCAACGGCCAGCTGCTGGATACGCTGCGCCGCGTGAAGTGCTTTGGCGTGCCGCTGGTGCGTATCGACCTGCGCCAGGAGAGCACCCGTCATACCGAAGCCATTGCGGAAGTGACCCGCTATCTCGGCCTCGGCGATTATGAAAGCTGGTCCGAAGCGGACAAACAGGCCTTCCTGATCCGCGAATTGAATTCAAAACGTCCGCTACTGCCGCGCAGCTGGGAACCCAGCGATGAGACGCGCGAAGTGCTGGAAACCTGCCGCGTTGCGGCTGAAGCCCCACAGGGCTCGATCGCCGCTTACGTTATCTCAATGGCGAAAACGCCGTCTGACGTGCTGGCGGTTCACCTGTTACTGAAAGAAGCGGGCATCAACTATGCCATGCCGGTGGCACCGCTGTTTGAAACGCTCGATGACCTGAATAATGCCAACGATGTGATGAGCCAGCTGCTGAGCATTGACTGGTATCGCGGCTTTATTCAGGGCAAACAGATGGTGATGATTGGCTATTCTGACTCGGCGAAAGATGCCGGCGTCATGGCAGCCAGCTGGGCGCAGTATCAGGCGCAGGATGCGCTGATCAAAACCTGTGAAAAAGCCGGGATTTCGCTGACGCTGTTCCACGGACGCGGCGGCACCATTGGCCGTGGCGGCGCACCGGCACATGCGGCTCTGCTGTCACAGCCACCGGGCAGCCTGCGTGGCGGCCTGCGCGTCACCGAACAGGGCGAGATGATCCGCTTCAAATATGGTTTACCGGAAGTCACCATCGCCAGCCTGTCGCTCTACACCGGCGCGATTCTCGAAGCGAACCTGATGCCGCCGCCGGAGCCAAAACGCGAATGGCGCGACATCATGGATCAGCTCTCTGCCGACTCCTGTGCGATGTATCGTGGCTATGTGCGTGAAAACGAAGATTTTGTGCCTTACTTCCGTTCAGCGACACCGGAGCAGGAGCTGGGTAAACTGCCGCTGGGCTCACGTCCGGCCAAGCGTCGTCCGACCGGCGGCGTAGAGTCGCTGCGTGCGATTCCATGGATTTTCGCCTGGACGCAAAACCGTCTGATGCTCCCTGCCTGGCTGGGTGCCGGTGCGGCGCTGCAACAGGCGATGGCGGCGGGCCATCAGGATCAGCTGGAAGCGATGTGCCGCGACTGGCCGTTCTTTTCCACCCGCCTCGGCATGCTGGAGATGGTGTTCTCGAAAGCCGACCTGTGGCTGGCGGAATATTACGATCAGCGGCTGGTCGAAAAATCACTCTGGCCGCTGGGCAAACAGCTGCGCGACCAGCTGGATGCGGATATCAAAGCGGTACTGACCATTGCTAACGACTCTCACCTGATGGCCGATCAGCCGTGGATTGCTGAGTCGATTGCGCTGCGTAACGTCTATACCGATCCTCTTAACGTGCTGCAGGCGGAACTGCTGCATCGTTCACGTGCTCAGGAAGCCCGTGGTGATGAGCCGGATGCACGCGTAGAGCAGGCATTAATGGTGACCATTGCGGGTGTGGCAGCCGGCATGCGCAATACCGGTTAAGCCGGTGCAGGCGCGGTATTAGCGCCTGCTACTGATAACAAAAAAGTCGGGATAAGCCCGACTTTTTTATTGGCTGGAGCGGTCGAATCAGGCGGCCGCGACGGCGGGACGCACCCCCAGAGTGTGGCAAATGGCATAACTCATTTCGGCACGGTTCAGCGTGTAGAAGTGGAAATCTTTCACGCCTTCGCGCGACAGAATCTTCACCATATCCATCGCGATGTTGGCACCTACCATTTTGCGCGTCTCAGCATCATCATCCAGCCCGGCAAACATTGCATTCATCCAGCCCGGCACGCGTACATTGGTCAGCGTGGCGAAGCGTTGCAGCTGTTTAAAGTTCGACACCGGCAGAATACCGGGCACGATCTCTACGTCGATACCGGTCGACACACAGCGATCGCGGAAGCGTAAATAGCTTTCGACGTCGAAAAAGAACTGGGTGATCGCCCGGTTCGCGCCGGCATCAATTTTGCGCTTCAGGTTAATCAGATCGGCCTGCGCGCTTTTGGCTTCCGGGTGGACTTCCGGATAAGCCGCAACCGATATATCAAAATCACCAACCTCTTTCAGCAGCGAGACCAGATCGCAGCCATACATTTCTGGCTTACCGCCGCCTGGCGGCAGGTCACCGCGCAGCGCCACGATATGGCGGATACCGTTGTTCCAGTAATCCTGCGCGATGGTGCGTAACTCTTCTCGCGTGGCATCGACACAGGTCAGATGCGGCGCGGCTTCCAGACCGGTGCGATCTTTAATCCCTTTGATGATGCTGTGGGTACGATCGCGCTCGCCAGAGTTCGCGCCGTAGGTGACAGAGACGAATTTTGGTTTCAGGCTGCTCAGGCGATCGATTGAGGTCCACAGCGTCGCTTCCATTTCGCTGGTACGCGGCGGAAAGAATTCAAATGAGACATTAATTTGCCCGTTCAGCTCTGCCAGGCTCTGGTTTAGCGCTTCGCGCTGATTGGCATGAAAGAAACTCATCCTGCATCCTCATCGATCACATCGGTTAACTGTCGATCTGTAAACATCCATACGTTTAGACGTCCAGATGTTCAAAATGACCGAATCCAGCATCAGCGTCAACTAAAAAATGATCAACGGCGGTGATAAATTTTCATTCAACCTGAAGGTAATTCATGATGGGTGTGGATTAAAGACGAGAACAGGCGCCGAAGCGCCTGAGAAGAAAGGATTACAGCAGTTGCGCCAGGCGATTGATATCTGACTGAATGGCGCCCGCTGTGACATCACGTCCCGCACCCGGACCGCGGATCACCAGCGGATTATCACGATACCAGCGGCTTTCAATGGCAAAAACGTTATCGCACGGCAACAATGCGGCCAGCGGATGCTCCGGTCGCACGGCTTCGACGCCGACCCGGGCTTTGCCGTTGCCATCAAAACGGGCAACATAGCGCAGCACTAAGCCCAGCTCCTGCGCAGCTTCCAGTCGTTGCAGCATCTGCTCATTCAACTCTTCACCATTTTCAAAGAAATGGTCGATCGAACCCTGCTGGCCGTTATCCGGCACCAGAGATTCAACCCGAACCTGATCCGGTTCGATGTCGTATCCCGCTTCACGCGCCAGAATCACCAGCTTACGCATCACGTCCTGTCCGGAGAGATCGACGCGCGGATCGGGCTCGGTTAAACCCTGCTGCCACGCCTGATCCACCAGCTCGGTGAACGGCACCGTGCCGTCAAACTGCAGGAACAGCCACGACAGCGTGCCAGAGAAGATGCCGCTGATCGCCAGGATAGTGTCGCCGCTGTCGCGCAGATCGCGCACCGTGTAGTTAATCGGCAGGCCAGCCCCTACCGTGGCGTTATATAACCAGTGACGGCCGGTTTTGGTAAAGGCATCGCGGATTTGCCGCCACGTCTGGCTGTCCGACGCGCCCGCTACCTTATTGGCACTGATGACGTGAAAACCGTGACTGGCGAAATCGAGGTACTGCTGCGCCAGCGGCGTGCTGGCCGTGACATCCAGCACCACTAAGTCGTCAAACGGGTGCGCCCGCATCCACAGGAACAGCGATTCTTCATCACGTTCTACCGCTTCATCATCAAAGAAGGCCAGCGCCCGGCTGGCGTCCAGTCCGTCGTAACTCAGCAGGCTACGGCGGCTATCGGCCACACCGGCCAGCACAAATTCAAATCCGGTACGAGCCGACAGGTTTTCGTGATCACGGGCAAACAGTTCCAGCCAGCGCGAACCGATATTACCTTTACCGAACAGCATCAGGCCAATGCGCTTTTCCGCCCGGAACAGCGACTGGTGCAATCCCTGGATCAGATGACGGGTCGGACCGACGCGCAGCACCGCCACCACGCTGATGTGCTCTTCTGACTGCCAGATAAACTCTACCGGCTGGTCTTTTAACTGCTGCCAGAAACGGTGGGTATGCAGCGGATTGCGGGTGACGCCCGCGCCCACCAGCGCCACCAGCGCCAGCCCATCACGCAGTTGCAGATGGCCCGGCAGACCGGCATCCTGGAGCAGCGAAAAAGCGCTGTTGACCACTTCTGAGGTGTAGCAGAGCTGCAGCAGTTGGCGGTCGGGATGCACACCCACCGCCAGCGGACGTAGCTGAGCGCGCTTCAGCAGCAGATCGATCTCTTTATGCAGCAGGCTGAAATCGTGCTGTTCCGGCAGCAGAATCTCAATCAGGCAAACGTCATCGTGACTGGTCACGATACGGGCGCCGGTACCGGAAGCCAGTACGCGCTCAATGCGGGTTGAACCCTGCTCCGGCTGGTAGCTGCAGCGCAGTTGCAGATCAATGTCGCTGCCCGAGACCGGCTGCAGTGTGCGGGTATGCAACACCGGGGCGGCAAGGCGCGCCAGTTCACTGGCTTCATCCAGCCTTAACAACGGCAGCAGACAAGCATCCGACACTTTACGCGGATCGGCACTGTACACGCCGGCCACATCGCTCCAGATGGTGACGCGACCGACGCCCGCCAGCGCGCCAATCTGCGTCGCGGAATAGTCGGAACCGTTACGTCCGAGCAGCACCGTTTCACCGGCGTCGTTACGGCTGATGAAGCCGGTCACCACGATGCGCTTGTGCGGATGTTGTGCCAGCAGGGTTTGCAGCAGTGGCCACGACTTGCCTTCATCCACCTGCGGTTGCGCGGCCCGTTCAGCACGCAGAAAATCGCGCGCATCCAGCCAGCAGGCCTGCATATCACGCTGGCTCAGCACCGCGGCCATCAGGCGGGCCGACCAGATTTCACCGTGCCCGACCACTTCGGCATACACCGCATCCGTCAGCGTGCCATCCAGCAGGGCGGCCAGCTTCTCCAGATCGCGGATGAATGCCGAGACTAATGGTTCAGCGATCTCAGCAGGCAGCAGCGCGCTAATCAGCTCGCTTTGATAACGCCGTAAAGCCTGTTGCACCTGGTGCGCAGACAACCGATCGCTCTGGCTGAGCTTCAGCCAGCTAATCAGCTGGTTGGTGGTCGAGCCTGCCGCCGACACCACCATCATGTCGCCCGGCTGGCTGTAGTCCGCCATAATACTGGCCACACGCTGATAGCAGCGTGCATCCGCCAGGCTACTGCCGCCAAATTTATGCAACTGCCTGATATCCGGCGTTCCCGCGCCTGCTGAAATCGTCATGCTTAACCCTCGGCTGCGATCCGGAATGCATTATCCAGATCGGCAATTAAATCTTCGTGATCTTCGATGCCGACAGAAACACGCAGCAGCGTGTCGGAGATGCCGGCTGCGGCCCGTGCTTCTGCCGACATTCCCGCATGCGTCATGGTCGCGGTGTGGGAAATCAGACTCTCCACCCCGCCCAGTGATTCCGCCAGCGTAAATAGCCGCAGCGCTTTCAGGAAGCGGCGCAGCAGGGCCTCATCACCGTCGACCTCGAAGCTCAGCATCGCACCAAAACCGCGCTGCTGGCGCACTGCATGTTCGTGTCCGGCGTTTTCCGGCAGCGAAGGATGATACAACTTTTTCACCTGCTTCTGTTGCTTCAGGTAATCAACAATTGCTAATGCGTTGCGTTGCGCCGCAGCCATGCGTGGCGCTAAGGTACGGATGCCGCGCAGCAGCAGATAGCTATCAAACGCCGAACCGGTGACGCCAATGTTGTTAGCCCACCACGCCAGGTCGGTCGCCAGCTGAGGATCTTTGGCAATGACCGCGCCCGCCACCACGTCAGAATGACCGTTGAGGTATTTGGTGCAGGAGTGGATCACCAGGTCCGCGCCCAGTGCCAGCGGATTCTGTAACGCCGGACTCATAAAGGTGTTATCCACTACGCTGAGGGCGCCAGCAGCGCGTGCGGCGCCGCAGATCGCACTGATATCGACCACGCGCAACAGTGGATTGCTGGGGCTTTCGATCAGCACCAGCTTCGGTTTTTCATCCAACGCCGCCTGCAGCGCATTCAGGTCACCCTGATCGACAAATTTCACCCGATAAGCACCGCGCTTGCTCAGGCTGTCAAACAACCGGTAGCTGCCGCCATAACAGTCGTGTGGCGCCACCAACAGGTCGCCAGGCTTCAGGAACACCGTCGTCACCAGGTGAATAGCCGACATGCCGGTATTGGTTAATACCGCGCCTGCCCCGCCTTCCAGTTCGGCCAGCGTCCGTTGCACCACATCGCGGGTTGGATTACCGCGACGTGAATAGTCATGTGCGCGTGGCTCGTTGAAATCCAGGAAGTTATAGGTGCTGGAGAGGTGAATCGGTGGGACAACGCAGCCATATTGCTCGTCATCATTCAAACCGCTGCGTACTGCGATGGTTGCCTGTTTGCGCGTCATGGGGCTTATTGTTCCTGAAATGTGAAATGTTGAGGCACAGGATATCACCCTCTAATTAGACGTCAATACATCTGGACATCTAAATGTCTTTGCGTATAGATTGAGCAGAAACGCAATAACCGCTAAAATTATGCGTCATCGCCTGGCGCTCACCCGATAATTCAGACGCTGTGAGCGAAGAAAACCCGCCATATCAGGGGTCAGGCAGGGAAAAATCAGGCATAATTCGCTGATTTCCTCACTTTTAACGTTTATTAATTAAGGTATCCCATGGCTGAATGGAACGGCGAATATATCAGCCCGTACGCCGAGCACGGTAAGAAGAGCGAGCAGGTCAAGAAGATTACGGTTTCTATCCCATTGAGCGTGCTGAAGATTTTAACGGATGAGCGTACCCGTCGTCAGGTCAACAACCTGCGTCACGCCACCAACAGTGAGCTACTGTGTGAAGCGTTTTTGCATGCTTTTACCGGCCAGCCACTGCCAGATGATGTTGACCTGCGTAAAGAGCGCAGCGATGAGATTCCGGAAGAAGCGAAAAAGATCATGCGCGACATGGGTATCGATCCAGATACCTGGGAATATTAATCCGTCAGGCCTGTTTCGCTTAACATCGCTTTGTTTCAGATGAGCAGTCTCCGCAAGGGTGCTGCTCATCTGACCTTAATCTGTGGTGACGCATTTTCTATCTTCCCGCCTGCCCCGCCATTCTGACTTTTTTCAGTACGATTTATTCGTATAGTAATAACATCCATCGCATTTTTATATTATCGGGATATTTTCATTCCAGGATGAGATTATATTCAATTACTGAATGGAGGAATTACTATTGTTCCTGATTAGCTGACTCCGTAAGATTTCCGCCAAAGCAATGAGTCTGCAGGAAGCATGATGGCACTGAAATCTATAACAAAAAAACAAAAGCGCTTATTTTTAATTATTAATCTGTTTACCCTTTCGGCCTTTTCCTTTTCCGGCCTGGCAAATGCGGTGCTGCCGGTGGCAGAAAAAAACAGCGAAGCTAATGCACTTTTACAGGACCAGATTCGCAAACAACAGTTAATCCCCAAACCACAAAAAAGCGTATCTGAGAAAAAGGGTATTGAACGTCAGGCGATCCGTTTTCCACACGAATCGAATTGCCACCAAATTGATAAGGTTTATTTACGTCAGGATAGCAAAAAACTTCACCTTGAAAAATTACGTTATTTTACCTCGCAGGCCGAAGGTCAATGTCTGGGTATTGCGGGCATAAATCTGCTGGCAAAAACCCTGCAAAACGAAATTATCAGGCTGGGCTATATCACCACACGGGTTAACTTACCCAATCAGAATTTATCGGATCATGCGTTAACCTTTGAAATCAATGCCGGTAAAATTGGCAATATCGTGGTTAATAAAGCCAGCGGCGATTATATCAGTCTGCGTAATACCCTGCCGCTGAAAGCGGGCGACATCCTCGAACTAAGCGATCTCGAACAGGGCAGTTTTAATCTGCAGCGCGTACCGGGTTCGCAGGTCAGGATCAATGTATCACCTGGCCGTGAGAAAAATAAAAGTGATCTTTATATCCAGCGCGAACAAGATAAATACTGGCAGGTGGGGGCGTGGATCAATGATGCGGGTTCGGTCTCAACCGGGCGTTATCAGGGAGGCGCAGCACTCTATTTAAATAACATCACCTCACTGAGTGACACGCTATATGCTTCCTATGGCCACGACATCGCGCCAAAACATACCGTAAAAGGTAACAGTAATAAATCGATTGGCTATTCTGTTCCATGGGGTTACTGGTGGCTCGATCTGTACGCCAGCCAGAGCCAGTATCAACAATATATGATCGGTAACTGGACCAACTGGCGGCTGAATAACAAAAACAGCTACTACAGCGCGCAACTTAATCGCCTGCTCTCGCGTACCGAACATCAGACTACGACGGCTGGCCTGCAAATATTCAATACCGAATCCCGCTATGCGCTCAATGGTTTCGATCTCGTCAGCATGCATAAGAAAAATGCGGGATGGAAAGCCGTACTGCAACATCAGCTCAGTTACGATAATGCCGGTCTGGCAGCCAGCCTGAGTTACCAAAAAAAGATGCCATGGTTTAATAGTCATCAGACTGTTGAGCAGGAATATAAACTCATCGATAAAGAAGACAGGATTGTTACCTTAGATCTGCAAGGCTCCGTGAACTTCCTTTTTTACGGTAACTGGCTGAACTATTCTCCCCATTTTAGCCTGCAATATTCACCCGATAATGTTTCTTCGCTGAGTCGTTTTTCACTGGCAAATCGCTGGACGGTACGCGGATTCGATGGTGAAAATTCGCTTCAGGATAATAAGGGATGGTACTGGCGCAACGACATCAGCTGGATATTTCCCGACAAGGCCATACAACCTTATATCGGCGTTGATGCAGGTCAGGTTTATGGCCATCAGAGTCAACAATATTACAACGGGAAAACGGTTATCGGCAGCGTCGTTGGCTTGCGAGGTAAATATCAGCAAACCTACCTTGATCTTTTTTCCGGCACGCCTCTTAAAAAGCCACAGGGCTTTCACACGGATCCCCTTACGCTGGGTTTCTCTCTGCAATGGAAATACTGAGAAAAGGAGGAAAATTTTACCATCACTACCGTTAAACAGAGTTTAAAAACATCATTACTTAAAGGGATAAAAATGAAAAGTCTTAAAATTAATTTATTATTTCTGGCGACGTTAGCTACGCTCAGCAGTCAGTCTTCCTTTGCTGCACTTGATCTTTACACCCATGCAAATGGTGCAACGGTGGTTAATATCAATAAAGCCGATGCGAATGGTCTTTCGCATAATATGTACCAAAAATTCAATGTCCCTACTCAGGGCATGGTGATTAATAACAGCACCACCGATTTAATCCGTGAAAGCGGTAATCTTTCTCACAACAGTAATCTGGACGGCCCTGCCAGCCTGATTCTTAATGAGATCATTTCAAAAAATCCATCTTATCTCAACGGTTATATAGAAGTTGCTGGCCAGAAGGCTGATGTGATTATCGCCAACCCTAACGGCATTAGCTGTTCTGGCTGCGGCTTTATTAATACCGGCCGGGCCACGCTCACCACCGGCACGCCAACCTTCAGCGATGGTGCATTTACCGGCTTTAACGTGGCACAGGGTTCGCTTGCTGTCAGCGGTGATGGCCTGAAAGGGGCAGATTATACCGACCTGCTGGCGCAGCAAATTAACATCCGCGGTCAGGTAGAGACCAGCCAGTTGAACGCTATCGCCGGTAGCTATGATTACAATATTGCTTCCGGCCAGATGACGGCAGCGGAAAACAGCGTGCGTTACGCTAACAGTATTGATGTCAGCGCGCTGGGTGGCGTAACGGCGGGGATCATTCAACTGCAAACCACTGAGGCGGGTGCCGGGGTAAATAATAACGGCATACTAAATGCCGTCGGCCTTTCTATCACCTCTGATGGTGCGCTGATCAACAACGGCACCGTTGAAAGTGGCTTTATTAACGCCAAAACTCGCAGCGGAATTATTAATAATGGTCAGCTTTCTTCCCATCAGACAGTGCTGCAGACAGCCGGCTCGTTCACTAACAATGGCACAATTAAAACCACTGATTCTATTGATATCATCAGTGATGGGGCAGTCTTTAATAGCAGTCATGGGCAAATCGATGCAGCTGGAGATATCGGTATCATTGCTCAGGCCGGTAATATTGATAACGCCGGTAAAATCACCAGCGGGAAAGATCTGACAATGCTGACCGGCTTTGGACTGGTTGGTGAAGAAGTTAAAGCTAAATTCAACACCAGTCTGCTTAATTCCGGCTCAATGCAGGCCAATAATATCAGCCTGCTCGCGGTAAACGAGATTAATCTGTTGTCAGGTGGAGACGTCACCGCGCAAGGCGCAGCATATATTTCTGCTGCAAAAGTCTCTAACGACGCGGCCCTCATCGGACAGAGCGCTTCCGTCGCGGCTAAAGAGGTGCGGAATAGCGGGGTGATGCAGACTACCGGACTGTTAAGCGTAGAGGGCAAAAACGGGATATATAATACCGGCAGCATGGAAGCGGGAACGCTGGCGCTGATTACCGATGAGAAAATCAGTAATTCATCCTGCGTATGGTGGGTATTTTGCACCAAAGGCACCATGAAGGCCGATAAAATCACCATTACTGCGCCTAAGATCGCGAGTCTGCGTGAGCTGGATGGCAACTATACGACGCAGACCCTTGAACTGAATAAGCCTGTAGCACCATCAGAACCGGGCACCAGTTTGTAATAAACCTACCCGCCAGTAAAAAAACGCTATAAAAAAACCCAGCCGAAGCTGGGTTTTTCTTGCCGCCGAACCCGCAGGTTCAGGTGCCTTTTAATCTTATTTTTTAGCGCCTGGCACGCTGAAACGCTTGTTAAAGCGGTCAACACGGCCACCAGTTGCCACTTCACGCTGCTTACCGGTATAGAACGGGTGGCATTTACCACAAACGTCCAGGTTCAGTTCGTGAGTCAGTGTTGAACGGGTGTGAATCTCGTTGCCGCAGGTACATTTGATAGTAACTGCTTCGTATTTCGGGTGAATACCTTGTTTCATGGGAAACCTCAGATAAGGCCGTGTCGCTCTCCGTGCCAGGTCGTAACCCGCACAGCACCACACGCGGTTGAACAATAAAGGGTGGACTCCGGCAAGATCTTTCTCACCGAAGGCGCAACATTATACAGCTAACTTCTGATTGCTGCAAATCTCTGCTGAGATACCCGCCATCGGGGCCAGCGTGTACACTATCTTCCCCGATGATTGAGCCGGAAAGAGATTGCTATGCCCGTTGTTCAGGTTGCCCTGCCCGTCCCCTTGCCCCGCCTGTTTGACTATCTGCCTCCTGTGGGTGCGCAGCCAGTAATTGGCGGTCGTGTGAGCGTGCCCTTCGGCAATCGCAAAATGATCGGCATTGTCGTTGCGCTGCGTGACAACAGCGATCTGCCGGAAGCGCAACTGAAGCGCGTTGCGGAGGTGCTGGACAGCGAATCACTCTATCCGCCGTCGTTGTGGCGCATTCTCAACTGGGCGGCCAGCTACTACCATTCGCCGACTGGCGAAGTGCTGAGCCATGCGATACCGGTGCTGCTGCGTCAGGGTAAACCGGCGCAGGATAATCCATTATGGCAATGGGTGATCACCGAGCAGGGTCGCGCTACAGCACCCGAAAGCTTAAAACGCGCGCCGAAACAGCAGCAGGCGCTGGCCGCCTTACGTCAGCGGCCGCTCTATCGTCATCAGGTCAGCGAACACGATCTGACGGATGCGGCAATGCAGGCGCTGCGGGCTAAAGGTCTGTGCGATCTGCATGAACATCAGCCGCAGATGCATGACTGGCGCACCACCTTCGCGATCAAAGGCGAACGCCTGCGGCTGAATACCGATCAGGCGATGGCGGTCGGCGCAATCCGGGCAGAAGATGAACAGTATGCCGCGTGGCTGCTGGCGGGCATCACCGGCTCCGGCAAAACCGAGGTTTATCTCAGCGTGCTGGAGAATGTGCTGTCACGCGGCAAGCAGGCGCTGGTGCTGGTACCCGAAATTGGCCTAACCCCGCAAACCATTGCCCGTTTCCGTGAGCGCTTTGATGCGCCGATCGATGTGCTCCACTCTGCCTTAAATGACAGTGAACGGCTGGCGGTATGGCTGCGCGCGCGACGGGGCGAAACGGCTATCGTGATCGGCACCCGCTCGGCCCTGTTTACTCCACTGGCGCGTCCTGGGGTAATCATCATTGATGAAGAGCACGACAGCTCCTATAAACAGCAGGAAGGCTGGCGGTACCAGGCACGCGATCTGGCAGTATTCCGCGCGCATGAAGAGAACATCCCGATAGTGATGGGATCGGCGACACCGGCGCTGGAGACGCTGCACAACGTACGCAGCGGTAAATATCGTCAGCTCGACCTGACGAAACGCGCCGGCAATGCCCGACCGGCCCTGCAACAGTTGATCGATCTGAAAGGCGTGCAGCTGACTGGCGGCCTGGCACCGGCGCTGATCGGCAAAATGCGTCATCATTTGCAGGCCGACAATCAGGTCCTGCTATTTCTGAACCGCCGCGGCTTTTCACCGGCCCTGTTGTGTCACGATTGTGGCTGGATTGCCGAATGTTCGCGCTGTGACCGCTACTACACATTGCATCAGCATCACCGCCAGCTACGCTGCCACCATTGCGACAGCCAGCGACCGCTGCCTAATCAATGTCCGCAATGTGGCTCGACCCATTTGCTGCCGGTGGGCGTCGGCACCGAGCAGCTGGAACAGCAGCTCGGCACGCTGTTTCCCGGCATCCCGGTATCGCGCATCGATCGTGATACCACCAGCCGCAAAGGTGCGCTGGAGCAGCATCTGGCCGATGTTCATCGCGGCGGCGCCCGCATCCTGGTCGGTACCCAGATGCTGGCAAAAGGCCACCATTTCCCCGACGTCACACTGGTCTCGCTGCTGGATGTGGATGGTGCCCTGTTCTCCGCTGATTTCCGCGCGGCAGAACGGTTTGCCCAGCTCTACACGCAGGTTGCCGGTCGCGCCGGCCGGGCCGGTAAACAGGGCGAAGTGCTGCTGCAGACCCACCATCCGGAACACCCGTTGCTGCAGACCCTGCTGCATAAAGGTTATTTTGCCTTTGCCCAGCAGGCGCTGCTGGAGCGCCAGGCGGTGTTCCTGCCGCCATGGAGCCGCCACGCACTGTTCCGGGCGGAAGATATGGATAACCAACAGGCGGCGGAATTTCTGCAGCAGCTGCGAAATCTGCTGGAATCGAGCCCGCTGAATGACAGCGCGATGTGGTTTATGGGACCACTACCCGCCCTGCAGCCAAAACGCAGCGGCCGCTGGCGCTGGCAGTTGCTGGTGCAGCATCCTTCACGCCAGCGTCTGCAACAGTTACTGAGCAGCTCATTGCCGCTGGTTTCGACCCTGCCCGCCGCGCGCAAAGTAAAATGGACGCTGGATATCGATCCCACCGAGAGCTGATACGGCTGACACTGCGAGCCAGATCGAAAAAAGTCGCATAAGTCACAATTTTTATGCAAATTAAGTAACAACCAGCCGGGCAATCGTTAACAATGTTGCCCGGCTTGCTTTTAGATCAGGCAAAACAGAATCGAACGCGCCATAACGCGTCAGGAGCATGTGTTGGAGCAGAATCAACAACCGCCCGCCGCCACCATGAAAGACGTAGCGGAAAAAGCGGGCGTCTCAACCGCCACCGTTTCGCGTGCGCTGATGAACCCGGAGAAAGTCTCTGCCGCCACCCGGCAGAAAGTTGAGCAGGCGGTTGCGGCGGTGGGATATGCGCCGCATGGGCTGACCCGCAACGCGCGCCGTAACGATACCCAGACCATTCTGGTGATTGTTCCCGACATCTGCGATCCCTTCTTCAGCGAAATCATTCGCGGCGTCGAAGTCACGGCGGCCGCAGAGGGCTATCTGGTCCTGATTGGCGACTGCGCGCACCAGAATCAGCAGGAAAGAACCTTTCTGAACCTGATGCTGACGCGGCAGATCGATGGCATGGTGCTGCTGGGTTCACAGCTCCCCTTTGATGCCAGCGTCGATGAACAGCGCAATTTGCCACCGATGGTGATGGCAAATGAGTTTGCGCCGGAAATGTCACTGCCCACCGTACACATCGATAACCTGACCGCCGCGTTTGAAGCGGTCAATCATCTGCTGCAGTTGGGACACCGGCAAATCGCCTGTATCGCCGGACCGGAAGAGATGCCGCTCTGTCAGTATCGCCTGCAGGGTTACGTCCAGGCGATGCGCCGCAGCGGCTTAACCGTCGATCCCACCTATATTGTACGGGGCGATTTTACCTTTGAAGCGGGCGTGGCGGCGATGAAACAACTGCTGTCGCTGCCACAACCGCCACGCGCCCTGTTCTGCCACAGTGATATCATGGCGCTCGGGGCGATGAATCAGGCCAGACGCAGCGGACTGCGGATACCGGACGATCTGTCGGTCGTCGGGTTTGATGATATTGAGCTATCGCGTTACTGCGAGCCGCCGCTGACCACCGTGACGCAGCCGCGTTATCAGATCGGCCGGGAAGCGATGTTGCTGCTGCTGGATGAGTTGCAGGGCAAACGCGTCAGCAGTGGATCGCGGCTGCTGGATGCCGGGCTGACCATTCGTGGCAGCACAGCGCCAGCAAAAAAGCGTGAAAAATAAGCGAAATCTGGCACTTTTTTCAGTAGATTCTTAAGGCGAACACTGCTGGTCAAAGTTCCGGCCCTTAAGTAACATGGCGGACTCCTTGCCGGGCGCGTAAAAACCATCGATTCGCCCATTTGGCACTATTTTTTGAAGGGTATCAGAACGAGAGTGGCACAAAAAGATTATGTAGGCCGCGGGCGTTCAACAGGGACGCGTCGCAAAAAAAGCCCCAGCCGTGGCAAGAAGAGTAAGGGCGGTTCGGGAACATCAAAATTGATGATTGTACTGGCGGTTGCGGTGTTGGTGACCTTTGCCGGTGGTTTATGGTTCCTGGCGCATCACAAGAAAGAGGACGTGCCGGTCATTACGGATCATAAAGCCAACGGTAATGGCTTACCGCCTAAGCCAGAAGAGCGCTGGAAGTACATCAAAGAGCTGGAAAATCGCCAGGTCACCGTGCCGACGCCTATCGAGCCCTCATCAGGCGGTGAAGTGAAGTCGCAGACGCAGCTGACCGACGAGCAGCGCCAGTTGCTGGAGCAGATGCAGGCCGACATGCGTCAGCAGCCAACGCAGCTGAACGAAGTGCCGTGGAACGAACAGACTCCGGCTCAGCGTCAGCAAACGCTGCAACATCAGCAGCAGTTGCAGCAACTGCAACGTCAACAGCAGCAGGTACAGCAACAACAACAACGCCAGCAGTTGCAGGCGCAACAGCAGCAGCAACGTCAGCAACAATTGCAGCAGCAACAACAGCGTCAGCAGCAGCAGCAGCAGCAGCAGCAGCAAAATGTACAGCGCCAGACGCAGCCTGCACCGATTACGCGTGAGCCGGTGTCACAACCGAAACCGCAGGAAACGGCGAAGGCCAAGCCCGCCGAGAAAGCCTCTTCTCAGCGCTGGATGGTGCAGTGTGGCTCCTTCAAAGGCACTGACCAGGCGGAATCGGTACGTGCTGGCTTAGCCTTCGAAGGTTTTGAAAGCCGGATTACTACCGGCGGCGGCTGGAATCGTGTGGTTATCGGGCCTTATAAAGACCGCGCCACCGCCGATAGCACCCTGAAACGCCTGCGCAGTTCCGGTCACTCCAGCTGTATTCCGCTCGCCGTCGGGGGTTGAAACCCGACAAACCCGCCCCATATCTGTTTGCATGATCCTCCGCGCCTGGTGCGCGGAGCCTTTTTCCGAATGCAACAAGGGGTCTGCCCGTGACAACAATAGTAAGTGTACGACGCAACGGCCAGGTAGTGATTGGCGGTGATGGCCAGGCTACGCTCGGCAATACCGTGATGAAAGGCAACGTTAAAAAAGTGCGTCGTTTATACAACGATAAAGTGATCGCCGGGTTCGCTGGCGGCACTGCAGATGCCTTCACCCTGTTTGAACTCTTCGAACGTAAACTGGAAATGCATCAGGGCCACCTGGTGAAAGCCGCGGTTGAGCTGGCCAAAGACTGGCGTACTGACCGCATGCTGCGCCGCCTTGAAGCATTACTGGCGGTCGCCGATGAGTCAGCGTCGCTGATCATCAGCGGCAACGGTGATGTCATCCAGCCTGAAAATGATCTGATCGCCATCGGTTCCGGTGGTCCTTTCGCCCAGGCAGCCGCCCGTGCGCTGCTGGAAAATACTGAGATGGGTGCACGCGACATCGTCGAAAAATCGCTGAACATCGCGGGTGATATCTGCATCTACACTAACCATAACGTTAATTTCGAAGAATTACCGTCCAAGGCGTAAGGATTAAAACATGTCTGAGATGACTCCGCGCGAAATCGTCAGCGAGCTGAACCGTTTTATCATCGGCCAGGACAGCGCTAAGCGCGCCGTGGCCATTGCGCTGCGTAACCGCTGGCGCCGCATGCAGCTTGACGAAGAACTGCGTCATGAAGTAACACCGAAAAACATTCTGATGATCGGCCCGACCGGTGTCGGTAAAACCGAGATCGCCCGTCGACTGGCTAAACTGGCGAACGCGCCGTTTATTAAAGTCGAAGCGACCAAATTCACCGAAGTAGGTTATGTCGGTAAAGAAGTGGACTCGATCATCCGCGACCTGACTGACTCCGCCATCAAAATGGTCCGCAGTCAGGCGATTGAAAAGAACAAATACCGCGCCGAAGAGATGGCGGAAGAGCGCATCCTTGATGTGCTGATCCCACCGGCGAAAAATAACTGGGGCCAGCCAGAGCAGGCACCTGAGCCGTCAGCCGCCCGCCAGTCTTTCCGTAAAAAACTGCGCGAAGGTCAGCTGGATGACAAAGAGATTGAGATCGACCTGGCCGCCAGCGGTCCGGGCGTTGAGATCATGGCACCTCCGGGCATGGAAGAGATGACCAGCCAGCTGCAGTCGATGTTCCAGAACCTCGGCGGCCAGAAACAGAAGCCACGCAAGCTGAAGATCAAAGAAGCAATGAAGCTGCTGGTAGAAGAAGAAGCGGCCAAACTGGTCAATCCGGAAGAGCTGAAGCAGGAAGCCATTGAGGCGGTCGAACAGCACGGTATCGTGTTTATCGATGAGATCGACAAAATCTGTAAGCGCGGCGGCCAGAATGCCGGCGGCCCGGATGTGTCACGTGAAGGAGTTCAGCGCGACCTGCTGCCGCTGGTTGAAGGCTGTACTGTTTCAACCAAGCACGGCATGGTGAAAACTGACCACATTCTGTTTATCGCCTCCGGCGCTTTCCAGGTGGCCAGCCCGTCCGATCTGATCCCGGAACTGCAGGGTCGTCTGCCGATTCGCGTTGAACTGCAGGCGCTGACCGTGAACGATTTCGAGCGCATTCTGACTGAACCGAACGCGTCGGTAACCGTGCAGTATAAAGCGTTAATGAACACTGAAGGCGTTAACATCGACTTCACCGCCGACGGTATTCGTCGTATCGCTGAAGCGGCCTGGCAGGTGAACGAGACCACCGAAAACATCGGTGCGCGTCGTCTGCATACCGTGCTGGAACGTCTGATGGAAGATATCTCATATGACGCCAGCGATCGTCACGGCGAATCCGTCACCATTGATGCTGACTATGTCGGTAAACATCTGGATGAACTGGTGGCCGACGAAGACCTGAGCCGCTTTATCCTCTAATCGGCGCGATCAGCACTTTTCTGAAGCCCAGCCATCCGGTTGGGCTTTTTTATGCATGCTCTTGATGCAACGCTGCTTTTTTCCACTGATGATTTTGCCAACAATCAGCATAAAGCGATATACTTACCGCTCCTGTGGCAAACAGACGAAACCCTTATGAAATACGATACATCTGAACTCTGCGATATCTACCATGAAGAAGTGAATGTTGTTGAACCGCTTTTTTCAAACTTTGGTGGGCGCACTTCATTCGGTGGTCAGATTACCACAGTGAAATGCTTTGAAGACAACGGCTTACTTTACGACCTGCTGGAAGAAAATGGCCGGGGTCGGGTGCTGGTGATTGACGGCGGCGGCTCAGTGCGTCGGGCGCTGGTCGATGCCCAGCTGGCGCGCCTGGCGGCCACTAACGAGTGGGAAGGCCTGGTGATTTACGGTTCAGTTCGTCAGGTTGATGAACTGGAAGAGCTGGAGATTGGCATTCAGGCGATCGCGGCGATCCCGGCTGGCGCAGCCGGTGAAGGGATTGGTGAAAGCGATGTGCGCGTCAATTTTGGCGGCGTCACCTTCTTTTCCGGCGACCATCTCTATGCCGATAACACCGGTATCATTCTGTCAGAAGACGCGCTGGACCTCGAATAACGCCAGCCATGAAAAACGGGTGCCTGAGCACCCGTTTTCACGTCAGCTGAGGCTTCAAACCTCTTCCATTTTTCCCAGCAATGCGCGCAGACGTTCCTGCCATACGTGCTGCTCTTCTTTCAGGTGCTGATTTTCACGCATCAGCGCATCGTGGTTGCCCGCGACTTGTTGCGCATCGTTACGCAGTGCGTTGTTCTGCTCTTTCAGCTCTTCGATTTCCATCTGCAACAGGGTGATGGTATCAATCGCCTGCTGTACTTTCGCTTCCAGTTTCTCAAACACTTCAAATGACATCTTTCTGACCTCTCCTAAATTCCTGCAAGGCGTTGATGATGCCAGCGTAAGCCAGCAACGTTGTCCCGATTGTATGTAGCCTCACCCCGCAAGTCCAGCAACGCGGGCGCGCCGGGCGCAGTCTGTAACACTTTTCAGCCAATCCCTAAGATTCCGCTGCGCTTAGCGCGGCTGCACTTTTGCCGCCTGCACCGGCCGCGGCAGTAAGTGCCGAATGATGATTTAAGAAAGCCAGAATACGCGAAAACGCGCATTTTTATGACGCAGTACACAAAAAACGATTTCGCTATTTCTCGTTTATGTTCGTTAACGATAAATTTACATCAGCCCTACAATAAAGCTGGGTGACTCATGGACTGAGAACAAAAACTGATAAAATTTAACCTCGCTTCAGGAACAATTATTATGAGTCAGACAACTAACACGCTCAAAGGTCAGTGTATTGCCGAATTTCTGGGGACCGGCTTGATCATTTTCTTTGGTGCAGGCTGTGTAGCTGCGCTGAAACTCGCCAGCGCCGCCTTCGGTCAGTGGGAAATTTGTATTATCTGGGGCTTGGGTGTTTCCATGGCCGCCTACCTTACTGCCGGTATTTCAGGTGCGCATCTGAATCCGGCTATTACCGTTGCGCTTTGCCTGTTCGCCAATTTTGAAGGGCGTAAAGTCGTTCCCTACATCGTGGCGCAGGTTGCCGGCGCATTCTGTGCTGCCGCGCTGGTGTACGGTCTCTACTACAGCCTGTTTATCGACTACGAGCAGAGCCATCAGATGGTGCGCGGTACGGTTGAAAGTCTCGACCTGGCGGGCATCTTCTCTACCTACCCTAACCCGCACATCGGTGTTGGTCAGGCTTTCCTGGTTGAGATGGTGATCACTGCAGTATTAATGGCGGTCATTATGGGCCTGACGGATGACGGCAACGGCATTCCACGGGGTCCGCTGGCACCCCTGTTGATCGGCCTGCTGGTAGCGATTATCGGCGGCGCGATGGGTCCACTGACCGGCTTCGCCCTGAACCCGGCACGTGATTTCGGACCGAAGATCTTCGCATGGCTGGCAGGCTGGGGTAACGTTGCCTTTACCGGCGGTCGTGACATCCCTTACTTCCTCGTGCCGATTTTTGGCCCACTGGTTGGTGCTTGCCTGGGTGCAGTCGCTTATCGCGTACTGATTGCCCGTTACCTGCCAGGCACAGCTCAGGAACCGGCCAGCGTTCCAGCAGAAAAACCGGTTGCGCGCGCTCAGCAGCGTAAAGCGTAAGTTTCACCTTTTATCATCAGGACAGAATTTATGACTACCACCGATAAAAAATATATTGTCGCGCTCGATCAGGGCACAACCAGTTCACGTGCGGTGATCCTCGATCACGACGCCAACATTGTAGCGGTATCGCAGCGTGAATTTACCCAAATCTACCCGAAAGCGGGCTGGGTTGAGCATGACCCGATGGATATCTGGGCGTCACAAAGCTCGACGCTGGTTGAAGTGCTGGCGCACGCCGACATTCGCTCTGATGAGATCGCAGCCATTGGTATCACCAACCAGCGTGAAACCGCCATCGTCTGGGACAAAGAGACCGGCAAGCCAATCTATAACGCCATCGTCTGGCAGGATCCACGTACCGCTGATTATTGCCACAAGCTGAAGAAAGAGGGGCTGGAAGAGTATATCCAGCACACCACCGGCCTGGTGATTAACCCGTACTTCTCCGGCACCAAAGTGAAGTGGATCCTCGACCATGTGGAAGGCGCGCGTGAGCGTGCAAAACGTGGTGAGCTGCTGTTCGGTACCGTTGATACCTGGCTGGTATGGAAAATGACGCAGGGTCGGGTGCATATCACCGATTACACCAACGCCTCACGTACCATGATGTTCAATATCCACAAGCTGGAGTGGGATCAGCGCATGCTGGATATCCTGGATATCCCGCGTGAAATGCTGCCGGAAGTGAAATCATCGTCAGAAGTTTACGGCCAGACCAACATCGGGGGTAAAGGCGGTACGCGTATTCCTATCGCCGGGATTGCCGGTGACCAGCAGGCCGCGCTGTATGGCCAGCTGTGCGTTCAGCCTGGCATGGCGAAAAACACCTACGGTACCGGCTGCTTTATGCTGATGAACACCGGCACCGAAGCGGTCACCTCCACGCACGGCCTGCTGACCACCATCGCCTGCGGTCCACGCGGTGAAGTGAACTATGCGCTGGAAGGCGCAGTGTTTATCGGTGGTGCCTCCATTCAGTGGCTGCGTGATGAGATGAAGCTGATCAGCGATGCGGCTGACTCTGAATACTTCGCCATGAAGGTGAAAGATACCAACGGCGTTTACATGGTCCCGGCCTTTACCGGCCTGGGTGCGCCTTACTGGGACCCGTATGCCCGCGGCGCCATCTTCGGCCTGACGCGTGGCGCCAATGCCAACCACATCATCCGTGCGACGCTGGAGTCTATCGCCTATCAGACCCGCGATGTGCTGGAAGCGATGCAGAACGATGCCAATACCCGTCTGCAGGCGCTGCGTGTGGATGGCGGTGCGGTTGCCAACAACTTCCTGATGCAGTTCCAGTCTGACATTCTCGGCACCCGCGTTGAGCGCCCGGAAGTGCGTGAAGTCACGGCGCTGGGCTCTGCCTACCTGGCAGGTCTGGCAGTCGGCTTCTGGCAGGATCTGGATGAAGTCCGCTCTAAAGCGGTGATTGAACGTGAGTTCCGTCCAAGCCTGGAAACCACCGAGCGTAACTTCCGTTATGCCGGCTGGAAGAAAGCCGTCGCCCGTGCTCAGGCATGGGAAGATCAAGAGTAAGATCAACGCCCGCGACCGTTGCTGTCGCGGGCCTTTTCCCCGCCGCTCTCCCCCGCTGTGTTACACTGCCTGCCTGTTTTTTGTCAGGTAGATGCCATGAAACGAGAACTTGCGATTGAATTTTCCCGCGTAACCGAGGCTGCCGCGCTGGCAGGCTATCACTGGTTAGGACGCGGCGACAAAAATGCGGCCGACGGTGCCGCTGTCCATGCTATGCGCCACGTACTGAACTCGATTGAAATCGACGGTCAGATTGTGATCGGTGAAGGCGAAATCGATGAAGCGCCGATGCTCTACATCGGTGAGAAAGTCGGTACCGGGCGCGGCGATGCGGTCGATATCGCGGTCGATCCGATCGAGGGCACCCGGATGACCGCCCTCGGCCAGGCAAACGCTTTGGCGGTAATGGCCGTCGGCGACAAGGGCAGCTTTCTTCATGCACCCGATATGTACATGGAAAAGCTGATTGTGGGTCCGGCTGCGCGTGGGCAGATCAATCTCGACCTGCCGCTGGAAACTAACCTGCGAAATATTGCCGCGGCGATGAATAAACCGCTGGCACAGTTAACCGTGTCGATTCTGGCGAAGCCGCGCCATGACGCGGTCATCAGCGAGCTGCAACAGCTTGGCGTGCGGGTATTTACCTTCCCGGATGGCGACGTCGCGGCCTCAATCCTGACCTGCATGCCGGACAGCGAAGTGGATGTGATGTATGGCATCGGCGGCGCACCGGAAGGCGTGGTTTCAGCGGCGGTGATCCGCGCGCTGGACGGCGATATGCAGGGCCGGTTACTGCCGCGTCATCAGGTTAAAGGTGACAGTGAAGAGAACCGGCGGCTGGGCGAACAGGAGCTACAGCGCTGTGCTGAGATGGGTATTGAAGCGGGTAAAGTGCTGCCGCTGGATGAGATGGCGCGCAACGACAATGTGGTGTTTGCCGCCACCGGCATTACCAGCGGCGACCTGCTGAAGGGCATCACGCGTCAGGGCAATATCGCCACCAGTGAAACCCTGCTGATTCGCGGTAAGTCACGCACCATTCGCCGCATCCAGTCGATTCACTACCTCGACCGTAAAGATCCGGCGCTCCATCCGTTTATCCTGTAACCGGCTGGTTGCCGCGCTCCGGCTGACGTGAGAGCGGCAACCAACACAGCAGCATCACCAGCGCAGTAAAGAACATCAGCATTCCGAGGCTGAACTGATCGTGCTGCGGCATCAGCGC
Organism: Pantoea sp. PGP6; assembly: GCF_053474785.1. NCBI lineage: Bacteria > Pseudomonadati > Pseudomonadota > Gammaproteobacteria > Enterobacterales > Erwiniaceae > Pantoea > Pantoea sp. PGP6. The sequence goes on along the minus strand of NZ_JBQBMA010000001.1, from coordinate 172,000 downwards.
CGACAGCCACGCCACCAGACCGGATCCGAGATTCTGCATCCCGCCAATCAGTGCGCCCGCGCTGCCAGCCAGCCAGGCGTAAGGTTCCATTGCGCCCGAGGTTGCCAGCGGGAACAGCATGCCGGCACCAAAGAAAAACAGCGCCGCCGGCACCAGCAGCGTCCAGATATTCATCACGCCAAACCAGGCCGGCACCCACATCAGCACTCCAGCCAGCAGGCAGCTATTAACGCCCCACCACATCAGGCTGTGCCAGGAGCCCTGCTCGCGTCCGGCGAACCAGGCACCAAAAAAGGCCGCCGGAATCGGCAGGATAAACAGAATGCTGACGGTCAGGCTGTTCAGGCCGAGCACGCCGCCCAGCAGTACGCCACAGCTCGACTCAAACACCGCAATCCCCGCCAGCGCGCCAATCAGCAGTACAATATAGCGAACGAAATTGGCGTCACTGAGCAAACGGACATAGCGCTTAAAGAACGGCGTGACTTCTGCACTGTAGGGACGGGTTTCCGGCAGCCAGCGCGCCATAGAGGCGGTGACGGCCAGGCAGAGCAGCAGCAGGAAGGCGAAACAGGCATGCCAGCCAAACAGCTGTGTCAGCAGAGCGCCAATCACCGGTGCCAGCAGCGGGCTGACCAGAATCCCCATATTAAGCAGGCTGTTGGCCCGGCGTAGCGCGTGTCCCTCGTAGAGATCGCGCGGCATGGTACGGGCCATTACGCCCGCTACGCCGGTTCCCAGTCCCTGCACCGCGCTGCCAAGCACCAGCATATTAAGCGACGTGGCCATCAATGCGGTGATCGCGCCGATCATAAAGATCATCATCCCCGCCAGGATCACCGGCCGGCGTCCGACACTGTCCGACAGGGGACCGTAGATCAGCTGCGATCCACCGTAGGTCATCAGATAGGCTGCCATCACCCGTTGCAGCGCACCATCGCGTACGTTTAGCGCGTCAGCCATGGCGGCCATCGCCGGTACATAGATGGTCTGCGCCATCTGCCCGACTGCCACCAGCACAATCAGCATCACCAGCAAGCGGCGATTTTCCAGTTTATTCATCATGATTGAGTAACATATCTGTCTGAGAAAAGAGGTTAAAACAGCCGTTAACCGGCTGAGTGTTTCGTTATGGCGTGAAAAATATCAGGATTAAATGACAAAGCGAGAGGCAGCGAAAAAGGGTCGGACTTGCGCCCGTCAAGTTTATGCACCAGCTTGTAAAGGTAACGCAACAGTTTGTCGATTAGAGCCTTTGTCCGGACGCAGGGTAGCAATCTCGCGGCACAGTCGCGAAAATAGCCATCTGCCTGAATAATCAACAACCAGGGAGTGATTATGGCCGAGTGGGTCAATGCTCAAGTGAAGGAAGTTAAAAACTGGACGGATGCGCTGTTCAGCCTTCGGGTTCAGGCGCCAGTCGATCCGTTTATCGCCGGCCAGTTTGCCAAGCTGGCGTTAGAAATTGATGGCGAACGTGTCCAGCGTGCTTACTCCTACGTCAATGCGCCTAAAGATGACCTGCTGGAGTTCTATCTGGTCACCGTACCGGACGGCAAGCTCAGCCCGCATTTACACGCGCTGCGTCCTGGCGATCAGGTAATGGTGACCAAAGAGGCGGCCGGTTTCTTTGTGCTGGATGAGGTACCGGACTGCCGGACCTTGTGGATGCTGGCGACCGGCACCGCCATCGGTCCTTATCTTTCTATGCTCCAGCAGGGCGAAGGTCTGGACCGGTTTGAAAATATCGTGCTGGTTCATGCGGCGCGTTACGCTGCTGACCTGAGTTTTTTGCCGCTGATGCAGCAGTTACAGCAGGTTTATCACGGCAAGCTGCATATCCAGACGGTAGTCAGCCGCGAACAGATCGCCGGTTCACTCACCGGCCGGGTGCCTGCGCTGATTGAAAATGGCGAACTGGAACGCGCAGTGGGATTACCGCTCGATGCCGACAGCAGCCACGTAATGCTGTGCGGCAACCCGCAGATGGTGCGTGATACCCAGCAATTGCTTAAGGAGACGCGCGAGATGCGCAAACACCTGAAGCGCAAACCGGGCCACATCACCAGCGAACATTACTGGTGAGCCGCCTGCCAGTAACGCACAGGCTGCGCCGCGGCACCAAACCGGTTATCGCCGGGGGTGCCGCGAAACACGCCGAGATCGAGTAGCAGTCCAGCCAGTATCACAAATGGAATGGCCCGTCCCACCAGCCACGGCAGGATGCCGTCTAACATGCTCCAGTTTCCCGCCACCAACAGCCAGGCTGCAATCAGTAAAAATCCCCAGTAGCCGCGACGATTACGATCGTGCAGACGCTTTACCAGCACCGCGCTGGCGGGCCACAGCAGGCATACCACGCCGAATGCGGCCATTTGCGTATCCAGCCACTCATTCGCCGCTAAAACGAATAATAAGGTGGTCGTCAACAGCCAGACCGCCTGCCAGATCCAGAAGTCACGTCGCCCCAGCCGGCCACGATAAGAAAAACACCATTGTTGTAACGTCATGCATTATTGTCCCAGCAGAAATTAAAGCCGCCGCGCTTTTGACCTCGCGGATAAAAACCGTTCTAATTTGGGCCTGAGTTTACTGGTTAGGGTCGACAAAATGAAGAATTTGCCTGGCGCACTGCTGTTATCGCTTGCGCTGACGGTTCCGGCATTTGCCGCCGATCCGCAACCGCAGGATCGGGCCGACGCGCTGCCCGCTGCGCCTTATCTGCTGGCGGGTGCGCCCACCTTTGATATGACGATCGGCCAGTTTCGCGAAAAGTACAATCTGGCTAACCCGGCATTGCCGCTGCTGGAGTATCGCGCCATCGATAATCGCGGTGACAAAAGCAACCTGACGCGCGCCGCCAGCAAGATTAACGAAACCCTGTATGCCTCGACGGCGCTGGAGCCGGGAACCGGCAAAATCAAAACGCTGCAGATTACCTGGCTGCCGCTGCCCGGTCCGGATCAGAGTGCGTCACAGGAGAAAGCGCTGGCCTATATGACCGCTTCGCTGCGCTTCTTCGTCCCGGGTTTAAGCGCTGAAGAGGGGCGTAAAAAGCTGGATGGATTGCTGAAAGAAGGTAAGGGATCGCCCTACTATGCTCACGTCGAAGGCGCGTTGCGTTTTGTGGTGGCTGACAATGGCGACAAGGGATTAACCTTTGCGATTGAACCGGTCAAACTGGCGCTCGCGACCCCCTGATGATGTGGGCAAAAATGACGAAAAGCAAAGCCATCGCCACATTTGATCTCTATACTGTCTGGCAGACAACGCTGCCAGCTGGCAGTGATTTTTCATGTATCGCGTTATGCGGAGGATAGAATGCGACATCCACTGGTTATGGGTAACTGGAAGTTGAATGGCAGCAAGCAGATGACAGCCGAACTGATCGACGGTCTGCGCAAGGAACTGTCCGGCGTTGATGGGTGTGGCGTTGCCATTGCACCGCCAACCGTCTATCTCGAGCAGGCGAAACATGCCATCTCTGGTAGCCACATCGCACTGGGTGCGCAGAACGTAGACGTTAACCTGTCTGGCGCCTTCACCGGTGAAGTTTCTGCCGAGATGCTGAAAGATATCGGTGCGAAATACATCATCATCGGTCACTCCGAACGCCGCACCTACCATAAAGAAAGCGACGAATTCATTGCGAAGAAATACGCAGTGCTGAAGTCAGTGGGTCTGGTACCGGTGCTGTGCATTGGCGAAACCGAAGCAGAAAACGAAGCGGGTAAAACCGAAGAAGTCTGCGCGCGTCAGCTGGATGCCGTGCTGGAAACGCAGGGCGCCGAAGCGTTTAAAGACGCGGTCATCGCTTACGAGCCAGTCTGGGCTATCGGTACCGGTAAATCAGCGACCCCTGCGCAGGCGCAGGCGGTGCATAAATTTATTCGTGATCATATCGCGAAGAAAGATGCGGCGATCGCTGAACAGGTCATCATTCAGTACGGCGGTTCGGTCAACGATAAAAATGCTGCTGAGCTGTTTACCCAGCCCGACATTGATGGCGCGCTGGTTGGCGGTGCGTCACTGAAAGCCGATGCGTTTGCCGTGATTGTTAAAGCGGCAGCAGCGGCGAAAAATGCCTAAGCGCTAATGCGCACCCTGAAGGCGGCTAATTAAGCCGCCTTTTTTATTGGCGAGATCAGCTGACAGCGATGATCCTGCACCTCTTCCGCTGAACCACGGTTCAGCAGCAGCCAGTTACGCTCAATCGCCATCAACACCAGCCGTCCGTCAGATAAACCCGCCAGCGCCAGACCATATTTTCCCATCGCCGTACGTGCCTGTGGCACCTCATCCGCCAGACGGATGAAAACGCTTTGCTGTGCCAGCTCTGCGGGCGTCAGCGTGCGCAGCCAGTAGCGATGATTGCGCAGCGTGGTCGCCTGCCACCGCGCCGTAAGCTGCGGCATCAGCTGATCAAGCTGCTGACGCACATCCGGCCGTAAACAGGAGAGATGAATATGGAGCTGGTTCTGGGTGCGGCCGTACTGTGCGTTGATCGCCAGCGAAAGCACCCGATCGTCGATCGGTGAGCCGCGCCGTTGCGCCAGTAACTGGCGTTCATGCCAGGCGAAAGCAAAATAGTTGGGCGTGGTGGTCTTCAACAGCTGCGGGCTTTCAATGCCAGTAATTTTATCGAGCGGGATCAGCAGATATTGCAGCGGGCCGTGAATATCTTTCAGCGTGGCGTAGCGATGCTGCAGATCAACCCGCTGGCAGGGAGCCGGCTCGCCATGCCGCAGCTGATTGGGCAAGCACTTTTCGCTGACGATTTGCCACAGCGCATCGGCGTTTTTTTTGAAATGAAGGGCGGCGGCCAGCATGCCCGCAATCACTAGTATCAGCAGAAACGCAATCAGACCGACTGCGCGACGACGTGGCTGCATAACAATGCTTCCTGTGGGATTCAGCAGCCTGCATCCTCGCCTGGCGATACGCTAATGTCACGGAGAATTGTTTGGGCGGGCCAGCAAATGGCGATGAACGGGAGAGCACAGAGACGCGGCCAGCGCAGGGCGCGCTGGCCGCACCCGATTACGGTTTCATTACCTGGTCGTAGCTGCCGCCATCGGCGAAGTGCGCTTTTTGTGCCTGGGTCCAGCCGCCAAATTTATCCTGAATGGTAAACAGCTTCACTGGCGCAAAGGTGCTGGCGAATTTTTTCGCTACTTCAGCATCACGCGGGCGATAGTAGTTCTGCGCAGCGATGGTCTGGCCTTCTGGCGAGTAGAGATATTTGAGGTACGCATCCGCCACCTTGCGAGTGCCCTTCTCATCCACCACTTTGTCGACTACCGATACGGTGGGTTCGGCCAGAATAGATTCACTCGGTGTAACAATCTCGAACTTGTCTTTACCCAGCTTGTTAACCGCCAGATACGCTTCGTTTTCCCAGGCGATCAGCACATCACCGATACCGCGCTCAACAAAGGTATTGGTTGCGCCACGCGCGCCGGAATCCTGCACTTCAACGTTTTTAAACAGCGCCCGGACGTAGGCCAGTGCTTTAGCCTGATCGCCGTTATTGTGATCCAGTGCCCAGCCCCAGGCGGCCAGATAGTTCCAGCGTGCGCCGCCAGACGTTTTCGGGTTCGGGGTAATCACCGATACGCCCGGCTTGATCAGATCGCTCCAGTCATGGATCCCTTTGGGGTTGCCTTTGCGTACCAGGAAGACGATGGTTGAGGTGTACGGTGCGGAGTTGTCGGGCAGGCGCTGAAGCCAGTTTTTGTCGATACGACCACGCTCGGCAATCGCATCTACGTCGGATTGCAACGCCAGGGTGACCACATCGGCACGAATGCCGTTGATGACCGAGGTAGCCTGCTTACCGGAACCGCCATGAGACTGACGGACCACGACGTTATCGCCGGTTTCCTGTTTGTAGTGCGCACTGAACGCTTTGTTGTATTGCTCATACAACTCGCGTGTCGGATCGTAGGAAACGTTTAATAACTGGATGTCTTTCGCCAGCACGCTGGTTGAGGCCAGCAACAGGGTAATTCCGATACTCCACTTGTTCATTACGCACTCTCCCAATATCGTTATGGGCTAAGCGTGACATAAACCATTACAGAGCTAAAAGAATTAAAAATAAGCTGTTATAACCGTGCGGAATATACAGGCGAGCAGATCGGGCGTGCTGTGCTGCACGCCCGCAGAAGGGATCAGTAAAGCTGTTTAGCGGTATCCAGCCAGTCGCGCTTGAACGGACGCTTCATATTTTCAATCGCGTCGATGATGTCGTGATGCACCATCTTCTCGTTCTGGATGCCGACGCAACGTCCGCCGTAACCCTGCATCAGCAGTTCAATGGAGTAGGCTCCCATGCGTGACGCCAGAATACGGTCGTAAGCACAGGGTGCGCCGCCACGCTGAATATGACCCAGCACGGTTGAACGGGTTTCGCGTTTGGTTTCGGTTTCGATGAAGCGTGCCAGATCGTCGATATCGCAGATATGTTCGGTGATCGCCACAATAGCGTGCTTTTTACCTTTGGCGATGCCGGCTTTGATCTCCGCCACCAGCTCTTCGCGGGTGTAAGGGATTTCCGGCAACACGATAAATTCGCAGCCGCCCGCAATCGCCGCCGCCAGCGTCAGGTCACCGCAATAGCGGCCCATCACTTCAACAATCGAAATACGCTGATGCGAAGAAGAGGTATCGCGCAGACGGTCAATCGCCTCGACCACGGTTTCCAGCGCGGTGAAATAGCCAATGGTGTAATCGGTACCGGCTACGTCGTTATCGATGGTGCCGGGTAAACCGATGCAGGGAAAGCCCATCTCAGTCAGGCGTTTGGCGCCCATATAAGAACCGTCACCGCCAATAACCACCAGCGCATCGATGCCACGCTTTTTCATGTTTTCAATCGCGACCTGACGCACATCTTCATTACGGAATTCAGGAAAGCGTGCAGAACCGAGGAAGGTGCCGCCGCGGTTGATCATATCAGAGACGCTATAGCGATCGAGGTTGATCATGCGATCTTCATACAAACCCAGATAACCGTCATAGATCCCAAAAACTTCCAGTCCTTCACTCAGCGCGGAACGTACCACTCCACGAATAGCTGCGTTCATGCCTGGGGCGTCGCCGCCGCTGGTCAATACACCAATTTTTTTGATCATGACAACCTCTGGATTGTTCAAAACTAAGGGTTAATCCTGCCTGTCGATCGCTGCTGAGCATCATTCTTGCGATTAGCGCGACACGTGATGGCAGATAGTATATCAAAGGCTTGCTGCTGAATTGATTCAGGTCAGACAACTTTTCACTATTTTTTGCAGCAATGTTAGCGTTACGTCATGCCTTTCGTATCAGCTTGATTCATTTAAGTTAAAAACCTAAAGAATCTTCTCTCTCGAACGGTACCACAGAACAGGGATCCTGATGGATAATTACGTCCGAACCGGGAAATTCTTTGCGTAATGCTTTCTCAACCTGGTCGGCAACACGGTGTGCCTGCACCAGCGGCAGCTGATCTTCCAGCTCCAGGTGTAGCTGAATAAATTTGGTGGGTCCGGACTGGCGGGTACGCAGATCGTGTACCCCCTGAACCCGCGGCCACTGCGTCGCTATCGTCAGAATCCGCTGCCGTTCCTCTTCCGGTAACGCGCGATCCAGCAGCGCCTGTACCGCCTCATATCCCATCCGCAGCGCGCTGTAGAGAATGAACACGCCAATGCCCAGCGCAAACAGCGCGTCCGCGCGGGCGAAGCCGTAACCGCTCAGCACCAGCGCGATCAGGATGGCACCATTCATAATTACATCTGACTGATAGTGCAGCATATCGGCCCGGATCGCCTGGCTGCGGGTTTTGCGCACCACCCAGCGTTGAAAGGCCACCAGTATCAGGGTCGAGGCCAGTGCCACCACGGTTACCACGATGCCGACGCCAGGCGCACGGAGTACGTTTGGTGAAGCGAGATGTTGCAGGCCGGTCAGAAACAGGAACAGTGCGGAGCCCGAGATAAACATGCTTTGCGCCAGCGCCGCCAGCGATTCCGCTTTGCCGTGTCCGAAGGTGTGGTTTTCATCCGCCGGTTGCAGCGCATATCGCACCACCAGCAGGTTGGTCAGCGAGGCGGCGATATCGACCAGTGAATCGACCAGCGCAGCCAGCAAGCTCACTGAACCGGTGTACCACCAGGCGAAAATCTTTACGATTAACAGCACAGACGCAAGGATAGTCGCGGCCAGAGCAGCACGCTTTACCAGTCGACCATAAGAGGGTTGCATGCCTGGTTCCGTATGCAGCATCAAGGGAGATGCGCACCCAAATGAAAGAATGGCTAAAGTTTAACACTGCTGTCAGAAGACCGCTTAATTGTGATCAAAGAGAGGGATGTCGGCCGGGGAGAACGCGATAATAAAAACAAGCCCCGACCACAGCAGGAGGACGGGGCACAGTGCTTAACACATCAGGGCCAGCATTATTTCATCTGCCAGCCGCGTCAGGGCGTGAGACAGCAATTACTTTTTGCCGCCTTTTTTTCCTGCTTCTGATGCTTTTTCACGATCGTTTTTGAAATTTCCGCCGCCGCTGTTCTGGCCGCCTTTTTTACCAGCTTCAGATGCTTTCTGCGGATTTTCTGCGAAATTACCTGAACCACCACGATGCTCTGCCATAACTTACTCCGTTAATAGATTCATTCAGGACGACATAATGTGGTTGTTGCTCCCTGAGACTTCGCGAAGACACTTCACTTCCCTGCAGTGACAGGATTAAGTGTAGAAGCTGGACCTGATCCAGCAAGCGCAACGCGGGGAATGCAGGCCGTTGAAAACCCAGGTTAATTTGATGACTTCCGCGCATAAGTTCATATATATCAATGCGTTAATAAATTACCTGCAGCGGCAAATACTCCCGGTGCGCTTAAGCGCAGTCATCGTGCGTAAACAGAGTTAAACGGCGGTGATCGGTAGCGCAGGCTGACTAAGCGCTAATCAAATGGCGTTTTTATTGCGGAGTGATGATTACTGTCAAAGCAAAAAAACCAGTAAAAAGATAAAAAAAACCCCCGCATCATGCGGGGGAAGACAGGGATGGTGTCTATGGCAAGGAAAACAGGGATACTATGTTACTGGTTACTGCTGGTACTACTCACTGCTTGCAGTGATGATGCTGACTGCAAATTCGATAAATGACGCAGCTCATTCAGTCGCTGCTGGTAGTTCTTCTGCAACGTGGCCTGCTGGGCCGGCGTTAGCAGATGAAACATTTGATTCTGTACACGCGCCATCTCGACCTGTTGTTCAACCTGAACTCTGGCGATGGTTTCCGCCTTCTCGCGGATGGCCGTTTCGTTAAATTTGTCTGCAGTCACTAACTCATGCAGAGCGGCGATATCATCAAGACGGACCGCCGGGCGTTCGTGTCGGGCCTGTTGCATCAGGTCACGCATCTGCTGACGCTGCTGTTCGGTCAACTCGATGCCCTCGAACATGTGGCTTTGCGGATTTTGCGTCATACTGCCTGTCGGCAATCCGCCATGATGCATCTCGTCAATCGTCGTCGTATCTTTTGCACCTGCGCTGGCGAGACTGAGAGCCATCGCTGAGGCAAGGACGACGGCGGTTAATGTGCGCATCGTTTACTCCAGTTCGTTCCGTTTTGCGATTCAACGAGAGCCAGTGTACGGCGATAGCTGCAAACATCCGTCAGGGGGTGTAAAACTACGTAAAGCGATGGATAGGTGCGCCAGGAACACGGTATTTTGCCTGCGGAGGGCTACAAAAATGAATAAAATCCTGTTGGTAGATGATGACCGCGAATTAACTTCGCTTTTAAAAGAACTGTTAGAAATGGAAGGGTTTGAGGTGGTGGTAGCCAGCGACGGTGAACAAGCGCTGAACCTGCTTGATAACTCCGTTGATCTGCTGTTACTGGATGTGATGATGCCGAAGAAGAACGGTATCGACACCCTGAAAGAACTGCGACAGCAACATCAGACTCCGGTCATCATGCTGACCGCGCGCGGTAGCGAGCTGGATCGCGTACTGGGCCTCGAGCTGGGCGCGGATGACTATCTGCCTAAACCGTTTAACGATCGTGAGCTGGTGGCCCGTATCCGCGCTATTCTGCGCCGCTCTAACTGGAGTGAACAGCAACAGCAGCAGGACAACAGCTCACCAACGCTGGAAGTCGACTGCCTGCGGCTTAATCCGGGTCGCCAGGAAGCCAGCTTTGATGATGTGACGCTGGATCTGACCGGCACCGAATTCACCCTGCTCTATCTGCTGGCACAGCATCTGGGTCAGGTGGTGTCGCGTGAACATCTGAGTCAGGAAGTGCTGGGTAAACGCCTGACGCCGTTTGACCGGGCGATTGATATGCACATCTCCAACCTGCGCCGTAAGCTTCCTGAGCGTCGTGATGGTCATCCATGGTTTAAAACCTTACGCGGCCGGGGCTACCTGATGGTTTCGGCATCATGATTGGCAGTCTGACCACCCGCATCTTTGCCATCTTCTGGTTAACCCTGGCGTTGGTATTGATGCTGGTGCTAATGGTGCCCAAACTCGATTCCCGACAGATGACCTCGCTGCTTGAAAGTGAACAGCGGCAGGGCATCATGATTGAGCAGCACGTTGAAGCCGAGTTGTCACAGGATCCGCCTAACGATCTGATGTGGTGGCGCCGGTTATTCCGTGCAGTAGAAAAATGGGCGCCGCCGGGTCAGCGGCTGCTGTTAGTGACCAGCGAAGGCCGGGTAATCGGCGCGCAGCATAATGAAATGCAGGTTATCCGCAATTTTATCGGCCAGTCCGATAATGCGGATCATCCGCAGAAAAAGAAGTATGGTCGGGTTGAACTGGTGGGGCCGTTTGCGGTTCGGGATGGTGAAGATAACTATCAGCTCTACATGATTCGTCCAGCCAACAGTTCTCAGCTCGATTTCATCAATCTCCTGTTTGATCGCCCCTTATTGCTGCTGATCGTGACAATGTTGATCAGTTCGCCGCTGTTGTTGTGGCTGGCCTGGAGCCTGGCACGTCCGGCCCGTAAGCTGAAATATGCTGCCGATGAAGTCGCCAGCGGTAACCTGCGTCAGCATCCGGAACTGGAATCGGGCCCGCAGGAGTTCCTGGCTGCCGGCTCCAGCTTTAATCAGATGGTCAGTGCGCTGGAACGGATGATGACCGGTCAGCAACGTCTGCTGTCAGACATCAGCCATGAGCTCCGTACGCCGCTTACCCGACTGCAGCTGGCAACGGCGCTGCTGCGTCGTCGTCAGGGCGAGGGCAAAGAGCTGGAGCGCATTGAGATGGAAGCGCAGCGTCTGGATGGCATGATTAACGACCTGCTGGTGCTGTCGCGCACCCAGCATAAAAATGCGCTGGTCAGTGAGGCGATGAAGGCGAATCAGCTGTGGAACGGGGTGCTGGAAGATGCCCGCTTCGAAGCCGAGCAGATGGGCAAGAAGATGGACATACCTTATCCGCCGGGTCCATGGCCGCTTTACGGCAATCCGCACGCGCTGGAGAGTGCGCTGGAGAATATCGTGCGTAACGCGCTGCGTTATTCAAACAGCCACATCAGCGTCAGCTTCTCGGTCGATATCGCCGGTATCACTGTACATGTCGATGATGATGGTCCTGGCGTCAGCCCGGAAGATCGCGAACAGATTTTCCGACCGTTTTACCGTACTGATGAAGCGCGCGATCGCGAATCGGGCGGCACCGGCCTCGGTCTGGCCATCGTCGAAACCGCTGTGCAGCAGCATCGCGGCTGGGTTAAGGCCGATGACAGCCCGCTTGGCGGCCTGCGCCTGACGATCTGGTTACCGCTCTACTCCTCCGGTCGACAATAATTTGCTATGCTTCGGCCCTCGTTATCGGGGGCCTTATGCTTAACATTGTGTTGTTTGAACCAGAAATCCCGCCTAATACCGGCAATATCATTCGCCTGTGCGCCAATACCGGCTTTCAGCTCCACCTGATTGAGCCACTCGGCTTTGCCTGGGATGACAAACGCTTACGTCGTGCCGGTCTGGATTATCACGAATTTACCGCCATCAAATTCCACGCAGACTATGCGGCATTTCTGGCGGCAGAATCGCCCGCGCGGCTATTTGCCCTGACCACCAAAGGCACGCCAGCGCACAGCGCAGTGCAGTATCAGGCCGGGGATTATTTACTGTTTGGTCCGGAGAGCCGCGGATTGCCGGCTGAGATTTTGCAGGCCTTACCGGCACAGCAGAAGATTCGTATACCGATGCAGGCCGAAAGCCGCAGTATGAATCTGTCGAATGCGGTCTCGGTGGTGGTGTATGAAGCGTGGCGCCAGCTCGATTACGCTGGCGCACTGATTAAAGGCTAGATGCCGTCGCCAAACTGAAAGCCCGCCAGGCTGCCGTTGAAGTGCTGATCCATATCCATTGACGGCTTATCACTGCCGGGTTTACCCACGATGCGCGCAGGCACGCCAGCGGCGGTGGTGTGCGGTGGTACAGGCTGCAGGACCACGGAACCCGCGCCGATTTTTGCTCCGCGTCCGACCTCAATGTTGCCGAGGATTTTCGCCCCGGCACCAATCATCACCCCTTCACGGATTTTTGGATGACGATCGCCGCTGGTTTTGCCGGTCCCGCCGAGCGTAACTGACTGCAGGATCGAGACATCATTCTCAACCACTGCCGTTTCACCAATCACAATGCCGGTCGCATGGTCGAGCATGATGCCGTGACCAATGTTAGCGGCAGGATGGATATCAACCGCAAATGAGACGGAAATTTCATTCTGCAGATAAACCGCCAGCGCACGGCGTCCCTCGTTCCACAACCAGTGGCCGATACGGTAGGCCTGTAAGGCGTGGAAGCCCTTAAGATAGAGCAGCGGCGTGGAATATTTGTCCACCGCCGGATCGCGCTGACGGACCGCCTGAATATCATAGGCGGCTGACAGAATCATCGTGGGGTCTTCGCGATACGCTTCTTCGACAATTTCACGGATGGCGATCGCGGGCATAATCGGATTGGCCAGCTTATTAGCCAGCATATAACTCAAGGCACTACCGAGATTCTCATGCTTAAGCAATGTCGCGTGGTAAAAGCTGGCCAGCATCGGCTCACAATCAGCCAGGGCTCGCGCTTCTGCTTTGATATTATTCCAGACCAGTTCTAACTCATCAGACGACATTGCTGTTTTCTCCCGATAAAAAAAGCGCCTGAATGGGCGCTACAGGTGATGACGCTACGCTTCCTGCTTTAGCTATTGCTGTTTTCGTCCTTCCTTGTCCGCCCCAGCAGGCTTAATGCTGCATCCCGCGCGGGTTTTTCGCAATACAACACCTGATAAATCTGCTCGGTGATCGGCATTTCGACGCCGACACGCGCAGCTAACGCTCTGACTTCTTTGGTGTTTCGGTAGCCTTCTACAACTTGTCCGATAATGCGTTGCGCGCTATCTACATCCTCACCTTGTCCCAGCATCATGCCAAAACGACGGTTGCGCGACTGATTATCGGTACAGGTCAGTACCAGATCGCCCAATCCCGCCATGCCCATAAAGGTGGTGGGATCGGCACCCAGCGCCGCGCCAAGACGGCTCATTTCCGCCAGCCCGCGCGTAATTAATGCGGTACGTGCATTGGCACCAAAACCGATGCCATCCGAAATACCGGCACCGATAGCAATCACGTTTTTCACCGCCCCGCCCAGCTGTACGCCGATAAAGTCAGGGTTGTTGTAAACGCGAAAACTTTTACCACAGTGCAGCTTCTGCTGCAGATCGTCAGCAAACTGCGCATCGGTCGCCGCCAGTGCAATCGCGGTCGGTAAACCTGCCGCCAGCTCTTTCGCAAAGGTCGGGCCAGAGATCACTGCCAGCGGAATCGCCTCGCCAACGATCTCACGCGCCACATCCTGCAGCAGACGTCCGGTCTCTTTTTCCAGCCCTTTGGTCGCCCAGACAATACGCGAATCGGCACGCAATTCCGGCTTGATCTGCTGCAGCACATCACCAAAGACGTGACTCGGCACCACAATCAACAGATCGCGGCTGGCCGCAATGGCTTTCGCCAGGTCCGGCTCAAGGGAGAGATTATCAGGGAACGGCACATCGGGCAGGAAGGCGGTATTACAGCGGTCAGACTGAAGTTGCGCCAGGTGCGCCGGGTTATGTCCCCACAGCAGCACCGGATGGCCGTTACGGGCCAGGGTAATCGCCAAAGCGGTGCCGTACGAGCCGGCACCGATGACGCTAATCGAAGCGTGAGTAGTCATCAGGCATCCTGATGTGGTTCGGCGCCTTCTTCACCTTGCTGCTGCTGCAGGTAGTTCATGAACAGCGCATCAAAGTTAACCGGCGCCAGGTTCAGCTGCGGGAAAGTACCACGTGAAACCAGGCTGGTAATGCATTCGCGGGCATACGGGAACAGGATGTTCGGGCAGTAAGCACCCAGGCAATGGGCCATCTGCGTGCCTTCGATACCGCTGATAGTGAAAATACCGGCCTGCTGAACTTCACACAGGAAAGCGGTCTCTTCACCCACGGTTGCGGTTACAGTCACACGCAGCACGACTTCATAAACTTCGTCAGCCAGTTGAGAAGATGCAGTATCCAGATCCAGTTTTACGTCCGGCTCCCACTCTTTCTGGAAAACCTGCGGCGCGTTAGGCGCTTCAAATGAGATATCTTTGGTGTATACGCGCTGAATCTGGAATTGCATTTCGTTAGTGTTGTGTTCTGACATGTGACCAGGTCCTATAAGTGAGAATGTCCGGCGTAAAATTACGCCTGCAGTAAAGGATCTAAACCTTCGCGATTATCGAGTGCAAATAAGTCGTCGCAGCCGCCAATGTGCTGCGCATCAATGAAAATCTGAGGCACGGTAGTACGACCGCTGCGCTTAATCATCTCTTCACGTTTCGCCATGTCCCCATCAATGGGAATCTCCTGGAACGATACGCCTTTTTGCGTTAACAGCGCCTTCGCCCGATGGCAGTAAGGGCAGGTCGCTTTGGTATACATCTCAACATTTGCCATGATTTAGCACCTCAGTAAGATTATTTACCGCGAATTAACGGCAGATTTTCACCGCTCCAGCCGCTGATGCCGTCTTTCAGCACCGATACCTGAGTAAAGCCAGCAGCACTCAGATGGGCAGCAGGATCGGCCGCGCTTTGTCCGGTCGCGCACACCACGATGATCGGCTGTGCTTTATGTTTTTCCAGTTCGCCTAAGTTGCCTTTTTTAATCTCTGCGGCTGCCACATTCAGCGCGCCTGAGATATGCCCTCTGCGAAAATCGTCGCGCGAACGCACGTCTACAACTACCGCGTCCTCTTTGTTAATCAGGCGGGTTGCTTCACCGCGGCTGATGGTTTTTACCTTAGAGAACATTCCTTTAACGGTAGTCACAATCACCAGAATGAGTAAAACAACCCATGCCAGACTGAGGATGGGGTGATTGCTTGCAAACTGCATAATTTCTTGCATGAGGGGTAACGACTCCAGACCGGGCTAATAAGCTAAAACAAGGGTTCTGAGTATACCTGCGCCACTTCTCATGTACAGATGCTAAGCGGCCAGAGTGGCAATTTGAGTAGCATTTTCCAAAAAAATCTGGCTAAAGCACAAAAATGGCGTAACGCTTAGGCGATGTCCTGTAAAAACCGGACATAACTGGAAAAGCAAATGCCGGTGCGGTTTACTGGTAAGCGGCGGTTCATCGTGGAATAATCATTGGCCTATGAAGGGAAAAACAACCGTTTCGCACACAAGGACCCGTCGCAACGGCGATAACCTGCCGTTGTCCACACATCTGTCCACCCTCTCCCTTAGCCTGCTTTGTGCGGGCGTACTGTTATTGCCAACCGCCGCACGCAGTGCGGAAGACAGCAAATCTCAACTGCAATCTATTCAGCAAAACATCGCCGAAAAAGAGAAAAGCGTTAAAGCGCAAAAACTACAGCGCAGCAAACTGCTGGATCAGTTGCAGAGTCAGGAAAAAATCATCGCTCAGGCCAGTCGTCAGCTGCGCGAAACCCGGAATAGCCTGACAGCATTGAACAATGACATCAGCCAGCTCGCCAGCTCGATCGCCCGGCTTGAAAAGCAGCAGACGCAACAGGAAAAGCTGCTTTCACAGCAGCTCGACGCCGCGTTTCGCCAGGGCCAGCATAATGGCCTGCAACTGCTGCTGGGTGGCGAAGAAAGTCAGCGCAGCGAGCGCATTCTGGCCTATTTCGGTTACCTGAATGCCGCGCGCCAGAAGAGCATTGAGGCGCTGCAGCAGACGCGACAGGATTTGAACCAGCAGCGGGCCTCGCTGGAGCAGAAGCAACAGCAGCAGAAAGGCCTGTTAGCCCAGCAGCAAAGCCAGCAGCAGAAACTGCAGCAGGCGAGCGCAGCACGTAAGAAAACCTTGTCGGTACTGGAAAGCGCGCTGGAAAAAGATCAGGCCGATCTGGTGGAGATGCGCCAGAACGAAACCCGCCTGCAGGACAAAATCGCCCGGGCAGAGCGTGAAGCACGGGAACGTGCTGCCCGCGAAGCGCGTGAAGCGGAAAAAGTGCGTCAGCGTCAGGCGCAGGCGAAAGCCAAAGGATCAAGCTATCAGCCGACCCAGAGTGAACGCGAGCTGGTCGCCCGAACCGGCGGCCTGGGTCGCGCGGGCGGTCAGGCCTTGTGGCCGGTACGCGGACGTATTGAGCATCGCTTTGGCGAACAGCTACAGGGTGAGCTGCGCTGGAAAGGGCTGGTGATTGATGCGCGCGAAGGCACCGAGGTGAAAGCCATCGCCGACGGTCGCGTACTGATGGCCGACTGGTTACAGGGCTATGGTCTGGTGGTGGTACTGGAGCATGGTAAAGGCGATATGAGCCTGTATGGCTACAACCAAAGCGCTCTGGTGACCGTCGGTGCACAGGTGAAAGCCGGTCAGCCTATTGCGCTGGTCGGTACCAGCGGCGGCCGTGGCACACCGTCGCTCTATTTTGAAATTCGACGTCAGGGACAGGCCGTCAACCCACTCCCGTGGTTAGGAAAATAAGTTTTGCTACAACTTCGAAAAATCTCCGTACTGCTGAGCAGTTTGCTGCTCAGCTACGCTGCCCACGCCGGCAAACTCGCGATTGTGATTGATGATGTCGGTTATCGTCCGACCGAAGAGAACAAGGTTCTGCAGATGCCGCAGGCGATCTCGGTTGCCGTGCTGCCCAATGCGCCGCACGCGCGTGAAATGGCCACCAAAGCGCATCAGAGTGGCCACGAGGTATTGATCCATCTGCCGATGGCACCGCTCAGCAAGCAGCCGCTGGAGAAAGATACCTTAACGCCGGAGATGAGCAGTGAAGAGGTAGCACGCATCATGCGTAATGCAGTCAGCAACGTGCCTTATGCGGTGGGTCTCAATAACCATATGGGCAGCAGAATGACCTCCAGCCTGCCCGGCATGCAAAAAGTGATGCAGGCGCTGAACCACTACAATCTCTACTTCCTGGATAGCATGACCATCGCAAACAGCCAGGCAGTGCCGGCGGCGCAGGGTACCCAGGTCAAAGTGCTGAAGCGCAGAGTTTTTCTGGATGACAGCCAGGATATTAACGCCATTCGCCAGCAGTTCAGCCGCGCGGTAAAGCTGGCGCAGCGTGATGGCTACGCCATCGCCATTGGTCATCCGCATCCCAACACGGTCCGGGTGCTGCAGCAGATGTTACCCACGCTGCCGGCTGAGATTACCTTAGTCCGTCCCAGCCAGTTGCTGAACGAGCCGCTGCATAATGGCACTCGCCCGCCAGCCACATCGGTAGCGCCAACCAAGCCCGCTTCTCCGCGCTTCCAGCCGCCAGGGCTGTGTAAGCCGAAACGGCCGCTGACACCGGTTCCGGCGACCCGAGCACTGGAAGTGGTAGGCGAAAGCGTGAGCCAGAGTCCGCTGTTTAAGCAGGTAAAAAGTCTGTTCTGAATTTGCTATGAATGCTAAGTATGCAGCTTAGCGTTCATTTCTACGCAGAAATTACTATAATCCCGGGTCGGGCCATGAGGTGCTGTGTGGAATATTGAGACGGATGACGATTAATAAACAAAAAATTCTGCTGCTGGATAACGGCAGAGAATGGGGAGGCGGCACCAACAGCATGCTGGAGCTGCTGAAGCGTATTGATCGTCAAAAATTTGATATCACCTGCTGCTTCTACCACAACTACGGTCGCGGCAACGGCGAAACCATCGAGTCCGCGCTGCTTGCACTGGATATTCCGGTATTCTTTATTCCACAAATCAAACAACCGCGCTGGGCCAAAATCGTCAAAGAAGTGGCGCGCGCGCTGCTGTTTTTCAATAAAAAACTCAAGAAGCGCGCCATCGATCTGATTGATGAGCGCTGGCGTATCATCCCCAACGCCAGCAAAATTAACTCGTTGTTACAGCTCGGCAAGTACGACACCCTGTACATGAATAACCAGCCCAGCACCAATATTGAAGGGTATCTGGCGGCGCGAGGCCTGAATGTGGCTGTGGTCCAGCACTGTCGTATTGATCCGTTGCTGGAGCCGCGGCTGGTAAAAATGGTCAATCAGGATTGCCAGGCGGTGATTGCGGTCTCCGAGGGCGTGAACGCCACGTTACGTAAGCACGGCGTGAATGCAGATCGCTGTTTTACCGTCAGTAACGCCATCGATATTCACCAGCCGCTGCCTGACCGCCTTGAGGTGCGTCAGCGCTTTAAACTGGCTCCTGGCACCTTTGTGTTTGGCTCCATCGGCTCGCTGATCCTGCGTAAATCCAATCATCATACGTTGCAGGCGCTGGGCCGCTTCAAACGTGCCAATCCGGATGCCGACTGGAAAATGGTTATTGTGGGTGCCGGGCCTGAATTACAGCACCTGCTGCAGCTGGCGACGGCGGAAAATATTCAGAACCACGTGGTGTTTACCGGCTTCCAGAATAACGCGCTGGATTATCTCACCGCCTTCGATGCGTTTATTCTCGCGTCGCGCAGTGAAGGTCTGCCACGGGTGGTGCTGGAAGCGATGCTGGTGAACACCGCCGTCGTCGGTTCGCGCGTGGTCGGTACTGCCGAATTGATCAGTCATGATGAAACCGGGTTGCTGTTTGATTACGGCAATGTGGTGCAACTGACCCAGCATCTTACTGCGTTATGGCAGGATGCGGATTTACGTCAGCGACTGATCAATGCGGCAGGCAAGCGCGTGCGCGAACAATACGCTATTGAAACCTACGTCAGCGGCGTCGAAAATATTCTTCAGAGCGTCGTCAGAGAAAAACCCCATGCTTAATTTTTTAAATCCTCGCTATCGCCATATCCGGGCGCGCCATAACCTGCCCTACGATCAGGCGGACGTGCAGGGTGAGGTGACGGTGACCTCGGTGGTGATCCCCTGCACCGGCGCGGATTACATTGAAGAAGCCCTGCTCAGCGCCACGTTTGCCGCGCGCTTTGCGACGCAGATAGAAGAGATTGTTATCGTCAGCGATCAACCCGCGGCGGCCTTTGGTGAACTGCCGGGCAAAACCCGGGTTGCGACGCTGGACGTTCCGCATCGCGAGGAAAACTATCGCTATAAGCAGATCTATCGCAGCCGGTTGATCAAACTGCAGGCCCCCCTGCAGGCCAAAGGCGACGGCATTCTGATGATCGATTCTGACCTCAATCTGCTTAAGATGCCTGACATCAGAATGAAGCCAGGCCACCTCTACTCCAGCTTCCGTCAGGGCAAAATGATTGCCAAACTGGAAGGTGCACCAAAAGAGGGGATTCCCGCCTATTACCCGCCCAGCATCCGCCCTTACCTGGTTGACCACGTCAATGGCGCTTATCTGGCGGCGACGCGGGCGGTCTGGCAGCGTATTTCACCGCTGTGGCTGACGCTGTTTAATGATACCTGGCATTTAATGAATGACAGCCAGCCGCCGACCGATCAGCTGCCGCTGGCGGTATTGCTGGATATGCTGGATCTCAGGACCGTTAATCTGGGTGAATGGGCTAACTGGCCGGTTTCGAAGAAAATGGGCGGTCAGTCAGCCGTCATCCCGGCAGAGGTGGTGGGCGCACACGGCGGCTTCCCACTGTCGGAATGGCAAAAATACCTTAGCGATCCCCGCCAGCCGCTGATGTTCAAAGGTCAGGATTACACCCGCAAGGTGCGCTACCTGACCGATGAAGAGAAAAAGCAGGCGTAATAAAGCGGCCGCGCAACGGCCGCTTTATCTTTAATCCCAGTTGAGGATCACTTTGCCGGAGCGTCCGGAACGCATCTCATCAAAGCCCTGCTGAAAATCATCAATCGCATAGCGATGGGTAATAATCGGCGTTAAGTCGAGCCCCGACTGGATCAGCGCCGCCATTTTATACCAGGTTTCAAACATCTCGCGACCGTAGATCCCCTTAATAAACAGACCTTTAAAAATCACCAGGTTCCAGTCGATCGCCATCTCACCCGGTGGGATACCCAGCAGCGCTATCCGCCCACCGTGATTCATCACCTCAAGCAGCGTGCGGAAAGCCGGCGGCGCGCCCGACATTTCCAGCCCGACATCAAATCCCTCGGTCATCCCCAGCGAATGCATCACCTCACGCAGATCTTCTTTTGCCACATTAACCGCCCGGGTAACGCCCATTTTCTGCGCCAGCGCCAGTCGGTATTCATTAATGTCGGTGATCACCACATTGCGCGCGCCAACGTGACGACAGACCGCCGCCGCCATAATGCCGATAGGACCGGCTCCGGAGATCAGCACGTCCTCACCGACCAGATCAAACGACAGCGCGGTATGTACCGCATTCCCGAACGGGTCAAAAATCGCCGCCAGCTCATCGGAAATGTTGTCAGGAATTTTGAATGCATTGAATGCCGGGATCACCAGATATTCGGCAAAACAGCCCTGACGGTTAACGCCCACCCCGATGGTATTGCGGCACAGATGGGTGCGTCCGGCACGGCAGTTGCGGCAGTGGCCGCAGGTGATGTGGCCTTCGCCTGACACCCGATCGCCAATAGAAAAACCTTTGACCTCCTGGCCGACCGCCACCACTTCACCCACATATTCATGGCCAACAATCATCGGCACCGGGATCGTTTTTCGCGACCAGTCATCCCAGTTGTAGATGTGTACGTCGGTCCCGCAGATGGCCGTTTTACGGATTTTTATCAGCAGGTCGTTATGGCCCGGCTCAGGAACAGGCGCATCAGTCACCATCCAGATGCCCGCTTCTTTTTTCAGTTTGGCGAGTGCTTTCATGGTCATTTCCTCAGGCGATAACGCCCAGTTGTTTGCCGATTCGGGTAAAGGCCGCGACCGCGCGTTCCAGTTGCTGCTGAGTATGGGCAGCAGAAATCTGGGTGCGAATGCGCGCCTGACCTTTGGGCACCACCGGATAGAAGAAGCCGGTGACGTAGATGCCTTCCTGCTGCAGCAGGCGGGCAAACTCCTGCGCCACGCTGGCTTCGCCCAGCATCACCGGGATAATGGCGTGATCGGCACCGGCCAGGGTAAAGCCTGCCGCAGTCATCTGCTCACGGAAGAAGCGGGCGTTATCCCACAGCCGCTGACGCAGGCCGTCGCCTTCGCTCAGCAGATCAAGCACCCGCAGAGAGGCGGCAACAATTGCAGGTGCCAGTGAGTTGGAAAACAGATAAGGACGCGAACGCTGACGCAGCCACTCGACCATTTCCGCTTTCGCCGCGGTGTAACCGCCTGATGCGCCGCCCAGTGCTTTTCCCAGCGTGCCGGTGATGATGTCGACACGGCCCATCACCTCACAATACTCATGGGTCCCGCGCCCGGCATTGCCCACAAAACCCACCGCATGCGAATCATCCACCATTACCAGCGCGGAGAATTCATCGGCCAGATCGCAGATCGCCGGCAGGTTAGCAATCACACCATCCATTGAGAACACGCCATCGGTCGCGATCACAATGTGACGAGCACCGTTAGCACGCGCCTCCTGTAAACGCGCCCGCAGCTGTCCCATATCGTTATTGGCGTAACGATAGCGCTGCGCTTTACACAGCCGGACACCGTCAATGATCGAGGCATGATTCAGGGCGTCAGAAATGATGGCGTCCTGCGCATCAAACAGAGTTTCAAACAGTCCGCCATTGGCGTCGAAACAGGAGGAGTAGAGGATCGCATCTTCCATTCCCAGAAATTCCGCCAGCCGTTTTTCCAGCAGCTTATGGCTATCCTGGGTGCCGCAGATGAAGCGCACTGATGCCATGCCAAATCCGTGCGAGTCCATCCCCTCTTTTGCCGCCTGAATCAGGGCGGGATGGTTAGCCAGCCCCAGATAGTTGTTGGCGCAGAAGTTGATCACCGCCGGATTGCTGCCGACGGCGATTTCCGTCTGCTGGGCAGATGTGATAATCCGCTCCTGTTTAAACAGGCCTTCCTGACGGGCAGTATCGAGTTGCTGACGAAGTTGTTGATAAAATTGCGCGGGCATTATTGCTCTCCTCAGATGGCAAAAATTTGGCACATCTTACTGAACAGCGAGCCTGACCACGATAAATCACCCAACAGAATGTCATTTTTGCAGCATAGTTCACGCCATGGCGGATACCGCACAAATCGTTACAGAGTCATCTGGCTGTCTGCACCCTGATGAAATGTTATGATGTGAAGTATTCGTGTGTGAAACCTCCTGTTTCACCCCACAACGTTGAAGGTAACAACATGATTATCGTAACTGGCGGCGCAGGAATGATTGGCAGCAACATCGTCAAAGCGCTGAACGATCGCGGTCACACCGACATTCTGGTGGTGGATAATCTGAAGGATGGCACCAAGTTTGCCAACTTAGTCGACCTGGATATCGTCGATTACATGGACAAAGAAGAGTTCCTGATGAGCGTGATGGCGGGCGATGATTTAGGCCCGATCGAAGCGGTGTTTCATCAGGGTGCCTGCTCCTCCACCACCGAGTGGGATGGCAAGTACATGATGGAGAACAACTATCAGTACTCCAAAGAGCTGCTGCACTTCTGTCTTGAGCGCGAGATCCCGTTCCTTTATGCCTCTTCAGCAGCCACCTATGGCGGCCGCAACGAAAATTTCATTGAAGAGCGCCAGTATGAGCAGCCGCTTAACGTCTACGGCTACTCGAAGATGCTGTTCGATCACTACGTCCGTCAGATGCTGCCGGAAGCGAACTCTCCGGTGTGTGGTTTCCGCTACTTTAACGTCTACGGACCGCGTGAAGGCCACAAAGGCAGCATGGCGAGCGTCGCTTTCCATCTCAACACCCAAATCAGCAACGATGAAAATCCAAAACTGTTTGAAGGCAGCGACGGTTTCAAACGCGATTTCATCCACGTGGATGATGTGGCCGCAGTGAACCTGTGGTGCTGGGAGAACGGCGTCTCCGGCATTTATAACTGTGGTACCGGCCGCGCAGAATCCTTCCAGGAAGTGGCAGATGCGGTACTGAAATTCCATCAGAAAGGCCAGATTGAGTACATTCCGTTCCCGGAAAAACTCAAAGGACGCTATCAGGCATATACCCAGGCCGATCTGACCCGGCTGCGTGCCGCAGGCTATGACAAGCCGTTCAAAACCGTGGCGCAGGGCGTCGCTGAATATATGGCCTGGCTTAACCGTAACGCATAAAGGAAGCTGCTCCGGCGATGAAAATTCTGGTAATCGGCCCGTCGTGGGTCGGCGATATGATGATGTCGCAAAGTCTCTATCGCACGCTCAAGGCCGAGCATCCCGATGCGGTGATTGATGTGATGGCACCGGCCTGGTGTCGTCCCCTGTTGTCACGCATGCCGGAAGTGAATCAGGCGCTGGCGATGCCGCTTGGCCATGGTGCGCTGGAAATTGGCGAGCGTCGCCGGTTAGGCAAGACGTTGCGCGCCAGCCACTATGACCGCGCCTATGTGCTGCCGAATTCGTTTAAGTCGGCGCTGGTGCCGTTCTTCGCCGGGATCAAACGTCGCGTCGGCTGGCGCGGCGAAATGCGCTATGGCTTGCTGAACGATCTGCGGGTGCTGGATAAAGCCGCTTTCCCGCTGATGGTCGAACGCTACGTCGCGCTGGCCTATGACACGCCGGTCGCGTCGGCGCAGCAGCTGCCGCAACCGCTGCTGTGGCCGAAGCTGCAGGTCGGAGAGCAGGAGAAAATTGAAACCGCCGCGCAGTTTCAGCTGTCGGCGACGCGTCCGATCATCGGTTTTTGTCCCGGCGCCGAATTTGGTCCGGCAAAACGCTGGCCGCACTATCACTATGCTGCGCTGGCGCGACAGCTGATCGCAGAAGGATTCCAGATTGTGCTGTTTGGCTCGGCAAAAGATCGGCCGACCGGTGAGGAGATTATCGCCGCACTGCCGCAAGAAGCCCGCGTTCACTGCCGTAATCTGGCCGGTGAAACCCAGCTGGAGCAGGCGGTAATACTGCTGGCGCAGTGCCGGGCAGTGGTCAGTAACGACTCCGGCCTGATGCATATCGCCGCCGCGCTGGACCGTCCGCTGGTCGCGCTCTATGGGCCAAGCAGCCCCGACTTTACGCCACCGCTGGCTCGCCAGGCGCGGGTTATTCGCCTGATTAGCGGCTATCACAAAGTACGCAAAGGCGATGCCGAACAGGGATATCATCAGAGCCTGATCGACATTCAACCTGAGCGCGTGCATCAGACCCTTACCGAATTACTCGACGCGCCGCAGGAGGTGCCATGCACGTCCTGATCGTTAAAACCTCCTCAATGGGCGACGTGCTGCATTCGCTGCCAGCGCTGACCGATGCGATGCACGCTATTCCTGGCATCCGTTTTGACTGGGTGGTGGAAGAGAACTTTGCCCAGATCCCCGGCTGGCATCCTGCGGTGGATAAGGTGCTGCCGGTAGCGATCCGCCGCTGGCGCAAACACTGGTTTGGCAGCCAGCAACGTGAAGAGCGCGTGCTGTTTAAGCGCGCGTTACAGTCACGTCAGTACGATATTGTGATTGATGCGCAGGGGCTGATCAAAAGCGCGGCCCTGGTGACGCGGTTGTCAAAAGGCGTTAAGCATGGCCAGGATAGCCGCAGCGCCCGTGAACCGTTTGCCAGCTGGTGGTATGACGTGCGGCACGAGGTCAGCAAGCAACAGCACGCCGTCGAGCGGACGCGCGAACTGTTTGCTAAAAGTCTCGGCTATGAGAAACCGCACGGCCAGGGCGACTATGCGATTGCCGGACATTTCCTGCATCACCTGCCTGCCGATGCCCAGCACTATCTGGTGTTTCTGCACGCCACGACGCGTGACAATAAGCACTGGCCAGAGTCGCACTGGCGACAGCTGATTGAACGGGTGCAACCGAGCGGATTGCGGGTTAAGTTGCCGTGGGGCGCAGAACATGAGCACCAGCGTGCGCAGCGCCTGGCTGAAGGATTTGACCACGTCGATGTGCTGCCGAAACTGACGCTGGAGGCGATTGCCCGGCAGCTGGCTGGCGCGCGTGCGGTAGTGTCAGTCGATACCGGATTAAGCCACCTGACCGCCGCGCTGGATCGCCCTAACCTGACGCTGTATGGCCCGACCGACCCAGGCCTGATCGGCGGTTACGGTCAGAATCAACAGGCGCTGAGCGCCCCGAATCATAATCTGGCGGAGCTGACTGCCGACGCGGTGGCAGAGAAACTGCAGGCCGTTATTACGGAAAACAGGCCATGAACTATGTGTTGATCTATCTGCTGCTGGTGCCGTTTCGCACGCTGATGCGGCTGTTTTACCGGCCGACCGGGCGCAATCTAATCATCCAGACGGCAAAAATCGGTGATTTCATTAATATCACACCGATGCTGCGCGCGCTGGGTCAGTCCGAATTGCTGATCAGTAAGGCGGTAGAACCGCTGGTGCGCCATGATGATACCGTCAGCCACTATTTTCTGATCGAAGAGGCGAAGCGCAGCTTCTTTGCCAAGCTTAAACTGGCGTTCACCCTGATGAACCGCTACGACAATGTTTATCTGGTGCAGCCCAACAGCGTAAACCTCTTTTTTGCATCGCTGTGTAACGCGCCGAACAAACAGTTTCTGCGCACCTATGTGCGTAAGTCCTACCACGCGGTGTTCTATCGCAGCGCCAGCGGCATTGTGGATCATGCTAAAACCGATTTAACCCTCGACAGCTACCTGAAACTGATTAATCGCGAGTACCGCTATACCGATTTTCCTAAGCACGCCACCTCGCCGCTATGGCAGCCGCCCGCGCCGCCCGCTGCGCTGCTGACTCCGCGTGAAGGCATTAAAATCGGCATCAGTATTTCCGCTGGCAACCGGGCGAAAACTATTCCCGCCAGTGTCTGGCAGCAGCTGATGGAAGCGCTGGCCGACCTGCCCTGTACCTTTTATGTGTTCGGGCCGCCTGCTGAACAGCCGTGGCTGGATGAATTGCTGAGCTTAACCGGCCCGAAAGAAAATATCGTGAGCCTGATTGGTGAGCTAAAACTAGAAGAGGTGCCCTGGGCCATCGCGCAGATGGATTTCTATATCTCATCTGACTCCGGCAATGCCTACATTGCCGATGCGCAACAGATACCGGTGATCATGCTTTATGGCCCTTGTGAAGTCAGGGAACAGCGTCCGGTCAACAATGTGCTGTTTATCGGGCCCGATAATGTTGCTGCGTCGACATTCGTTTTTGCCACGCGTTTTCGCTTTGATCAGCCCGCTGAAAAATTATTTGGGCTGGATCACGATAAACTGACTAGAATACAAGCGTTTATTACTCATAACCTGGAATAGTGAAGCGTAATGGCAATTACCCCTGTTGCTGATGCTGTTCAGCAAAGTAAGCTCCTGGTCAACACGCTCTCTGATACGGATGCAAATCCCGTGCACGTTGCCTTTGGCATCAACCACGCCTACGCGCGTGGTCTGGGCATTACGTTATTTTCACTACTCAGCCATCATCCTGATACCGCTTTCCACGCTCATATCTTTTCAGACTCGCTAAGCGAGCAGGATGTCGAAAAATTACGCTCGCTGGCGGCCGGTCATCGGCTGGCGATTACGCTACACATTTTCAACAGTGCCTGGGTCGATCAGTTGCCGGCGGTCGGACGCTATCCAAAAAGCATCCATTATCGTTTTTTGATCCCCGAAACCGTGGCGCGCTTCAGCGATCGGGTGATCTACATCGACGCCGATACGCTGGTGGTGGGTGACTATTCGCCGTTATTCACCCTGGATATTGCCGATTACACGCTGTGTGCCTGTAACGACACGCCACGGGCGCGTCAGAATCAGTGTCCGAAGCTCGGTCTCAAGGGCAACAACTACTTCAACTCCGGCTTTATGCTGATCAATATTCCACGCTGGATGGCGCGTCAGACCACGGCCCGCATTACCGAGGTGCTCGTCACCCGCGGAGCGGAGTTTGGTTTTCCCGATCAGGATGCGTTGAACATTGTGCTGGAAGATGAAGTACTGATCCTGCCGGAGCGTTACAACCACATTTACGACATCATCGCGAACAAGGTTTGGCACCGCTTCCAGGTTCCGAACGATACCGTGATGATTCACTACACCGGTAAATGCAAACCCTGGCATGCCTGGGGCGGTAGCGATCTTTCGTTGCTCTATTACGACTACTATCAGCGATCGCCGTGGGCCGCTCAGTCACTGGATTTACCGCAGCATTATAAAGAGATGAAGCGCTTCGCCCGGATTAAGTGGTATCAGAAGCAATATGCGGAAAGCGTCAGCTGGATGATGAACTATGTCCGACACAAGTTTTTCGGTTAGCGCGGCGCGGACAATTTTTGCTACCGGTTGTGTCACCTGACGTATCTGTGGCGTGACGGGCGTTCGCTATTCCACGTTTCAGGCATACCGCTTCAGGAAAAAGGGACTCTGCGTGCGTTTTTGTTAACAATTCCGGTGATTTACTTCAGCCTGGGCCAGAGTCAGTTTTATAATCATCAGTCACCCTATTTTATTTTGCTGGCCTGGACCTGGTTTATGATGATGAGGCAAACCCCTTTCGCTTTTCACTCTGCACAGGTGCAAACGTTGTCATGAGTGCCCTTCCCCTGTTGAGTATCATTACGCCTATGTACAACGCGGGCAGCATGTTTGATGAATTCATGCAGTCGCTGCTGGCGCAAACGCTGACGTCTCTGGAGATCATCATTGTCGATGACGGTTCAACCGACGGTTCCGGTGAGCGCGCCGACTATTACGCCCAACATCACTCCCACGTTCGGGTCATTCATCAGGAAAACGGCGGCGTCTCACGCGCGCGTAATGCTGGCCTGGCGATCGCGCAGGGGAAATATGTCACCTTTCCGGATGCTGATGACACCATGCAACCGGAAATGTACCAGACGCTGGTGACGCTGGCGGAACAGGACGATCTGGATGCGGCACAGTGCAATGCCGAATGGTATTTCAAACATAGCCAGCGGGTGAAGCCGCTGATTCCGCTGGACCGCCTGCGCAGTACCGGCGTACTGAGCGGTCCCGACTGGCTGAATACCGCGTTAAAAACCCACCGCTACATGCATGTGGTCTGGCTGGGCATTTACCGTCGTGCGCTGATTGAACAGCATCAGTTGCTGTTTGAGCCAGGGCTGCACCATCAGGACATTCCGTGGACCACTGAATTCATGTTGCTGGCGAAACGCGTGCGCTATACCGATGCGGTGCTGTACCGCTACTACATGCATGACGCCTCAATCAGCAACCGCAAGCGCACCGGCCAGCGTAATGTCGAATACCAGCGTCACTATCTGAAGATTGCCGCTATGCTGGAAGCGCTGAATCATCGCTACCGCGGCAAGGTAAAAATCTATCCATCTTTCCATTATCAGGTGACGCATGAAGCGCTCAGCGTCTGTCATAGCGTACGTCGGGAGCCGGATAGTGACGCACGCCGGGCGATTATCGCCGACCTGTTTGCCAGCCAGACGCATCGCCGAATGCTACGCAATGCCCGCGGGATTAAGCAGTGGTATCAGCTACTGCTGTGGCTGAGTCGTCTCTATCGCTGGCGTTACAAATAACCCTTGAGGCTGGCTTTATCCTAAAAAGGGTTTGCCCTACAATCGGTTCACTAAAATTTGAGAACAATTGTTTATGGCCAGTCCGATTCCAGCAAACGTCTCTCCGCAAAATATATTGCTCATCAAGCTGCGCCATCATGGCGACATGCTGCTGACGACGCCGGCGATCAACGCCCTTCGCCAGCGTTATCCGCAGGCCAGTATCGACGTGTTGCTTTATCAGGAAACGCGTCCGATGCTGGAAGCGCATCCGGATATCCGCCATCTGCACGTGATTGACCGTAAGTGGAAGCAGCAAGGTGGCTGGCGCAAGCTGGGCCATGAATATGCCTTGATTCGTGCGGTACGGGGTTGCCATTACGACCTGGTGATTAATCTGGCCGATCAATGGCGTGCCGCCCTGATCACCCTGCTCTCCGCCGCGCCGATACGCATCGGCTTCGCGTTTAAAAAGCGCGACAACCTGTTCTGGCGGCTGTGCCATAACCAGCTGGTGCCCACTCTCAATCACAGCAAACTGCATACCGTGGAGCAGAATATGTCCGCGCTGGCCCCGCTCGGCATCAGCAGCGAGGGCGCGCGGGTTTCGATGCACTACAGCGAAGCCGATCGTCAACACGTGCTCGCCAGACTGGCGGAGAAGCAGATCGCCTCGCCGTTTATCGTGGTGCAGCCGACCTCCCGCTGGGGCTTTAAATGCTGGGAAGAGGAGAGCGTTGCCGCCACCATCGACCAGCTGGCGCAGCCAGAACGTCCGGTGGTGCTGACCGCCGGACCGGATAAACACGAACTGGCGATGATCGAGCGCATTCAGGCCCTGTGCACCTCGCCGTATGTGGTGTCATTAGCAGGCCAGTTCACACTGCCGCAGCTGGCGGCGCTGATCGATCATGCCAGGCTGTTTATTGGCGTCGACTCCGCCCCGATGCATATGGCGGCCGCGCTGAACACACCCTGTATTGCGCTATTTGGCCCGACCAAGCTGCAGCACTGGCGGCCGTGGGGCGACAATAATCACGTCATCTGGGCGGGCGATTATGGTCCGCTGCCGTCACCGGACTCGATTGATACCAAAACTGACCAGCGTTATCTGTCTGCCATCCCGGTTAAGGATGTGGTCGCGGCGGCAAGGAGCTATCTGAATGAGTAAGTTACGGCTGGCGATTGTCCGGCAGAAATACCGGCCTGATGGCGGTGCTGAGCGTTTTATCTCGCGAGCGCTGGAAGCGCTGGGCAGCGAACAGCTGGATCTCAACATCATCACGCGCAGCTGGCAGGGCACGCCGAATCCTGACTGGCACCTGCACATCTGTAACCCACCTAAACTGGGACGGGTCTCTCGCGAACGTGGATTTGCCCGTGCGGCCCGCGCCTGCTGGGAACGGGAAAAATTCGACATTGTGCAAAGCCATGAGCGCATCGCCGGTTGTGATATTTTTCGGGCCGGCGATGGTGTCCACCGCGTCTGGCTGGAACAGCGTGCGCGTATCGTTTCGTCCTGGCAGCGCCTGAGCGCCAGCCTCAGCCCTTACCATCGCTATGTGCTGCAGGCGGAAGCGGAGATGTTTAATTCGCCCACGCTGAAAGCGGTCATTTGTAACTCTGAGATGGTAAAACGCGACATCCTGCGCTGCTTCTCACTCGGTGCCGAAAAAATCCACGTCATCCATAACGCCATCGACAGCAGCCGTTTTCAGCCCGCAACTGACGCCACCCGCCACGCGACCCGTCAGCAGTTATCGCTGCCCGATAGCGCGACTGTGCTGATCTATGTTGGATCTGGTTTTGAGCGTAAAGGGCTGAAAGCGGCGATTGAAGCGCTGGCCGGCAGCGATCGCTATCTGATTGTGGTCGGTCAGGATAAACAGCTGCAGCGCTATCAGCAGCTGGCGAATCAGCTTAACTGTCTGGATCGCCTGCGTTTTGTCGGCGTACAGCAGGATGTGCAGCCGTTCTATCATGCGGCCGATGGTTTACTGCTGCCCACGCTCTACGATCCTTTCCCGAATGTGGTGCTGGAGGCGATGGCCTGTGGCCTGCCGGTAATTACCAGCACCGGCTGCGGCGGCGCGGAATTTATTACTGCCGGTCAGGAAGGTTTCGTCTGTGATGCGCTGGATATCAATGGACTGAATCAGGCGATTCAGGCGATACCGTCGCTTTCAGTCGACTCACGCATGGGCGAAGCGGCACGGCGCAGAATTGAACCTTATGGGCCGCAGCGACTGGCCAGCTCGCTGACTTCGCTGTATCAACAGGTGCTGCGAAGCAACTGACAATGTGGGATGAGTGGATGCAGGGTTTCTGATAACATGCCGCCATCTGATTTTAATCTGGTTTTAGACGCGAACGTGTCGTAACGGTAACTATGACGACCATTTACACCGCACTGCTCTATCTTATTCAGCCACTGATTTGGCTGCGCCTGTGGCTGCGCGGTCGTAAAGCGCCGGCCTATCGCAAACGCTGGGCAGAGCGCTATGGCTATTGTGTCGGCAAAGTTAAGCCAGACGGTATTGTGCTGCACTCGGTGTCGGTCGGCGAAACGCTGGCGGCGATCCCCCTGGTGCGTGCGTTGCGTCATCGTTATCCTACCCTGCCGATTACCGTCACCACCATGACACCAACCGGTTCAGAGCGGGCGCAATCGGCGTTTGGCAAAGATGTGCATCACGTTTATCTGCCTTATGACCTGCCAGGCTCGATTAATCGTTTCCTCGATACGGTCAACCCACGGCTGGTGATCATCATGGAAACCGAGCTGTGGCCCAATATCATCCGCATTCTGCATCAGCGCAATATTCCGCTGGTGATCGCCAACGCCCGTCTTTCGGCGCGTTCGGCAAAAGGCTACCGCAAGCTGGGCAAATTCATGCGCCAGCTGCTGCAGAGCATCACGCTGATTGCGGCGCAGAATAGTGAAGATGGCGACCGGTTCCTTGAGCTGGGCCTGAAGCGCTCGCAACTGGCGATTACCGGCAGCCTGAAATTTGATATCTCAGTGACGCCAGAGCTGGCGGCCAGAGCCGTCACGCTGCGCCGTCAGTGGGCACCGCGGCGTCCGGTGTGGATTGCCACCAGCACCCATGAAGGCGAAGAGGCGATCGTGCTCGATGCGCATCGCCGACTGCTGCAATCCTTCCCGGATTTACTGCTGATTCTGGTTCCCCGCCATCCCGAACGTTTCAACGATGCGCGCGAACTGACCCAGCAGCGTAACTTCAGCTTTATCCTGCGCAGCAGCGGTGAGATCCCTTCTGGCTCGACTCAGGTGGTGATTGGTGACTCGATGGGTGAACTGATGCTGCTGTACGGTATTGCCGATCTGGCATTTGTCGGTGGCAGCCTGGTTGAACGGGGCGGACATAACCCACTGGAGCCTGCTGCACATGCGATTCCGGTTCTGATGGGGCCGCACACCTGGAACTTCAAAGATATCTGCAGCAAACTGCAACAGGGCCAGGGCCTGATTACCGTCACCGACGTGATTTCGCTGGAAAAAGAGGTCACCAACCTGTTGCAGGATGATGACTATCGTCGTTATTACGGACGCCACGCGGTGGACGTGCTGCATCAGAACCAGGGCGCGCTGCAACGTCTGCTGCAGTTACTCGAACCCCATTTACCGCCACGGGCCCACTGATGCCAACACGCCAACGTCTTTCAGTGGTGATGATCGCCAAAAACGAAGCGGAACTGCTGCCTGACTGTCTGGCCTCCGTCAGCTGGGCCGATGAGATTATCCTGCTGGATTCCGGTAGCGAAGATAACAGCGTGGAAATTGCCACCCAGGCGGGCGCGCAGGTGTTTCGCAGCGATAACTGGCAGGGTTACGGCATACAACGCCAGCGCGCGCAGCGTTACGCCAGCGGCGACATGATTTTGATGATCGATGCCGATGAGCGCGTGACGCCAGAGCTGCGCGCCGCCATTGAGCAGGTATTGATCGCCCCACCCAGCCGCACGGTTTACAGCCTTGGCCGCAGCAACCTGTTTCTGGGCCGCTTTATGCGCCACAGCGGCTGGTATCCTGACCGCGTCATGCGGCTTTATCCCCCGACGTTGCACTACAATGACAACCTGGTGCATGAATCGCTGAACGCCGAAGACGCGCCGGTGGTGGCACTGAAGGGAGACCTGCAACACCTGACCTGTCGTGATTTGATCGCCTTTCAGCGCAAGCAACTGGCGTATGCCGAAGCCTGGGCGACGGAACGTTATCAGCGCGGTAAACGCTGCGGCCTGTTTTCTATCTTCAGCCATACGCTGGGTGCATTTGTAAAAACCCTGCTGTTACGCGCGGGCTTTCTGGATGGCAAACAGGGCTGGATCCTGGCGGTGGTTAACGCACAATATACCTTTAACAAGTATTCGGCGCTGTGGGCGCTGAAGCACGCATCGGCAAAAGGGCGAGTATGAGTACTAAAGCCATTTATCCCGGCACCTTCGATCCCATTACGCTGGGACATCTCGATATTGTGACGCGGGCCGCGCAGATGTTTGATCGGGTAGTGCTGGCGATTGCCGCCAGTCCCAGCAAGAAGCCGATGTTCAGTCTGGACGAGCGTGTGGCGTTGGCGAGCCAGGTAGTGGCACATCTGCCTAACGTTGAGGTGGTCGGATTCAGCGATTTAATGGCAAATTTCGCCCGCTCTCAGCAGGCTAACGTGCTGGTTCGTGGACTGCGCGCGGTGTCGGACTTTGAATATGAAATGCAGCTGGCGCACATGAATCGTCACCTGCTGCCGACGCTGGAGAGCGTGTTTCTGATGCCGTCGGAAGGCTTCTCTTTTGTCTCCTCTTCGCTGGTCAAAGAGGTGGCGCGTCACGGTGGCGATGTTACCGCCTTCCTGCCCGCGCCAGTCTATCAGGCGTTACTGGCTAAATTAGCTTAGTGCTGGCAATTCGGGCACCAGTAAGTGCTGCGTTGCCCGTGTCTGCCGCTGATAATCGGCGTACCACATGCCCGGCACGGTTCCCCGGCCCGGCCATAAACCTGCAGCTGCTGCGCAAAATACCCCGGCTTACCGTCACTCTGTAAGAAGTCACGCAGCGTGGTTCCGCCCTGCTCGATGGAACGCAGTAACACCGCTTTGATAGTATTGACCAGCACTCCGGCCTCTGACTGCGACAGACTGCCGGCAGGTCGATCGGGCAGGATCCCGGCAGTAAACAGCGACTCGCTGGCGTAAATATTGCCGACGCCGACCACCACTTTGTTATCCATCAGCCACTGTTTAATCAGCGTCCGTCTGCCGCGCGACTTTTCGAACAGATAAGCGCCATCAAATTGGTCGCTGAGCGGCTCCGGTCCCAGATGCGCCAGCACGCTGCTGCCGGCCAGATCGCTGCTCCAGAGCCAGGCGCCAAAGCGACGCGGATCGGTGTAGCGCAGCACTTTGCCATTGCTCATCACTAAATCAACATGGTCATGGGTGGCGGCCGGCAACTCTTCTGGCAGCACACGTAAACTGCCGGACATCCCGAGATGGATGATGATCCAGCCATGCGGCAGCTCCAGCAGCAGATATTTTGCCCGACGCTGCACGCTGAGTACCGGCTGATCGCTCAGCGACAGGATCTCCTGTGAAACTGGCCAGCGCAGACGTGAATTACGCACCACGGCGTGAAGGATGGTTTCACCGACCAAATGCGGTTCGATACCGCGACGGCTGGTTTCAACCTCTGGCAACTCTGGCATAACCTCTCCTCAGCGGATTGCACAAACAAAAAACCCGGCCGGAGCCGGGTTTTTAGCAGAACACTAAAATTACTTAATTTTAGCTTCTTTGTAGATCACATGCTGACGTACAACCGGATCGAACTTTTTCAGTTCCAGCTTCTCTGGTTTAGTACGTTTGTTCTTCGTGGTGGTATAGAAGTGACCTGTACCAGCAGAGGAAACCAGCTTGATCTTCTCACGAATACCTTTAGCCATGATTCAGTTCCTTAGTACTCTTAGTACTTCTCACCACGGGCACGCATGTCGGCTAACACCGTATCAATGCCCTTTTTATCAATAATACGCATACCTTTTACAGATACACGCAGAGTAACGAAGCGCTTCTCGCTCTCAACCCAAAAACGGTGTGAGTGCAGGTTCGGAAGGAAACGGCGTTTCGTCGCGTTCATTGCGTGGGAACGGTTGTTACCGGTCACCGGACGCTTTCCAGTTACCTGGCAGACTCGTGACATGTCTATTCTCCAAAAATCAAATCAGCTCGAGCTTTAAAAATTAGGTTTTGGCCGCCTCGTCAGGCTTGCAGCCCGCCAGGCGAGTTCCATGGAACCCGCTAAGCTGGCCTAACCGCCAAACCCGAGATTCTCAAAGGTGGCGTAGTATACGCCGCTCAGCCCAAGTGCTCAAGTCCCGAACAGATAAAGATCCCGAATGATCGGGTAAAAAGCCGCCACCTGGCGCGAATTTTTGCTGTGTTAAAGCCAGCCTCGCTCAGCAAACGAGACATATTCGCCATGACCTATCACCAGATGATCGAGCAAACGGATGTCGAGCAACTGGCAGGCTTCGCTGACTTTTCGCGTCACATCGCGGTCAGCCCGGCTCGGTTCCGCCATCCCGGAAGGGTGGTTATGCGCCAGAATCAGTGCGGCTGCATTGACCTTAAGCGCCTCCCGTACGATCTCGCGCGGGTGGACCTCTACGCTGTTGATGGAACCCGAAAACATCTTTTGCGCCACCAGCACCCGGTGCTGATTATCAAGAAACAGCACCATAAAGATCTCACGCTCCTGACGGGCTAACAGACTTTGCAGGTAATGCCGCGTGACCTGAGGATTTTCCATCGCACTTTCGCGGGCCAGCTGGCTGGCAAAAAAGCGCTTCGCCAGCTCCGCTATCGCGTGCAGCTGTGCCAGCTTGGCATCACCGACGCCCTTGATGCCGCTGAAAGCGGCTTTGCTGGCGGTCATAATGTGATAGAGCGAGCCAAACTCCTGCACGATCTGCTGCGCCAGCGCCATCACGTTCTGTCCCGGCGTGCCGGTTCGCAGAAACAGGGCCAGCAGCTCGACGTCACTCAGCGCCTGTGCGCCCTGCTGCTTTAGCTTCTCCCGCGGTGCCATACTTTTCATCTGCATTCTCCCTGTGGCGAACGTCAGAGTGACCCATCTGGCGCAACGCCACCATCAGCAGCGTGACTTTTTACGAGATGGCTCGCAAACGCAGGCAGTGAAAAGGCGCGTCACTGCTTTTGTGATAAAGTCCGTGCATTCGCCGCGGCAGGCGGCAGACAGTTTAGTGAGGCCAACATCATGATGGGATTAGCCGGTAAAAAAATTCTTCTTGGCGTGAGTGGCGGGATTGCCGCCTACAAAGCACCTGAGCTGGTGCGGCGCCTGCGCGATCGCGGTGCCGATGTCCGCGTGATGATGACGGACGGCGCTAAAGCGTTTATTACGCCGCTCAGCCTGCAGGCGGTTTCCGGTTATCCGGTATTTAACGATCTGCTCGACCCGGCGGCAGAAGCGGCAATGGGGCATATTGAGCTGGCCAAATGGGCTGATTTAATTGTGCTGGCCCCGGCAACCGCCGACCTGATTGCCCGAATTACCGCCGGCATGGCCAACGATCTGGTCACCACCGCCGTACTGGCCACCGCATCGCCGGTGGCAGTGGTGCCGGCGATGAATCAACAGATGTATCGCGCGGCAGTGACCCAGCAAAATCTGCAGGCGCTGCAGCAGCGCGGCGTACTGATTTGGGGACCTGACAGCGGCAGCCAGGCCTGTGGCGACGTCGGACCGGGCCGGATGCTCGATCCGCTGGCAATCGTCGACCATGCAATACAGTGGGCCACGCCCGTCAACGATCTGCAACATCTCAACATTATGATTACCGCCGGTCCCACCCGCGAGGCACTGGACCCGGTGCGTTACATCACCAATCACAGCTCCGGCAAAATGGGTTTTGCTATCGCAGCCGCAGCGGCCCGACGCGGTGCCACCGTTACGCTGGTCAGCGGGCCGGTGACGCTGCCTGCGCCTGCGGGGGTAAAACGGGTCGATGTCACCAGCGCGCTGGAAATGCAGGCGGCGGTGATGGCCGAGATAGATAAACAACATATTTTCATTGCAAGCGCAGCCGTGGCAGACTACCGGGCGGTCGACATTGCGGCCGAAAAAATCAAGAAACAGGGCGGCGATGATAACGTCACGCTGCAACTGATAAAGAATCCCGATATTGTTGCCGGCGTCGCCGCGTTACAGGAGCACCGGCCTTTCGTGGTTGGATTTGCTGCTGAAACCCAGAATGTGGAAGAATACGCCCGGCAAAAACGGGTGCGCAAGAATCTGGACCTGATCTGCGCTAACGACGTTGCTAAAGCCGGACAAGGGTTCAATAGCGACACCAATGCTCTTCACCTTTTTTGGCAGGATGGAGAAAAGCGCTTACCGCTCAGCGATAAGTCTCTCCTTGGCCAACAATTATTAGACGAGATTGTCAGCCGTTATGATGAAAAAAATAGACGTTAAAATCCTTGATGCGCGCGTCGGTAAAGAATTTCCGCTGCCGACCTACGCCACCTCGGGTTCCGCTGGGTTAGATTTACGCGCCTGCATCGACGATGTTCTCGACATCGCACCAGGCACCACCACGCTGGTTCCGACCGGCCTGGCGATTCACATTGCCGATCCTGATCTGGCTGCGGTCATCCTGCCGCGCTCGGGCCTCGGCCATAAACACGGCATCGTGCTGGGTAATCTGGTGGGACTGATCGACTCCGACTATCAGGGACAGTTGATGGTCTCAGTATGGAACCGTGGCCAGGAAAGCTTCTCGCTGCAGCCGGGCGACCGCATGGCACAGCTGGTTTTTGTCCCGGTGGTGCAGGCCGAGTTTAATCTGGTGGAAGACTTCGACGCCAGCTTGCGCGGCGAAGGCGGCTTCGGTCACTCAGGCCGTCAATAACCAACGCTACCGACTTTCACTTACGCCAATTATTTTTTCTCATCGCCATGAGACGTGTGCTTGTGGCAGATGCGTAGGTGTTGCCTGTTTAAGGTGAATTTCAGGGGTCTTTTAGGTCATGGCAGAAAAAAAAGTCGCGAAGCGAAATCGTCGCGAAGAGATTTTGCAGGCGCTGGCGCAAATGCTGGAGTCAGGTGATGGCAGTCAACGGATTACCACTGCCAAACTGGCAGCCACGGTCGGCGTGTCAGAAGCGGCGCTCTATCGTCACTTCCCCAGTAAGACACGGATGTTCGACAGCCTGATTGAGTTTATCGAAGACAGTCTGATTACCCGCATCAATCTGATCCTGAAAGATGAGAAAGAGACCATGACGCGCCTGCGTCTGATCGTGCAATTGATTCTGGGATTTGGTGAGCGTAATCCGGGGCTGACGCGTATTCTGACCGGTCATGCGCTGATGTTTGAGCAGGATCGCCTGCAGGGGCGCATCAATCAACTGTTTGAGCGGATTGAAGTGCAGCTGCGCCAGGTGATGCGTGAGCGCAAAATGCGTGAGGGTGAAGGCTTTCAGTCTGATGAGACGCTGCTGGCGAGCCAGCTACTGGCGTTTTGTGAAGGTTTACTGTCGCGTTATGTCC
Organism: Pantoea sp. PGP6; assembly: GCF_053474785.1. Lineage (NCBI taxonomy): Bacteria > Pseudomonadati > Pseudomonadota > Gammaproteobacteria > Enterobacterales > Erwiniaceae > Pantoea > Pantoea sp. PGP6. The sequence continues at coordinate 133,470 of NZ_JBQBMA010000001.1, read as the reverse complement.
GCTCGGAGTTTCGCTTTAGTCCGACCGCAGACTTTGAAGCTCGCTGGCCGCTGATTGCTGCCCAGATGGTATAACGGGAAGGCGGGCATCACGCCCGCCTTCTGTTTAAATGCCGTAGGCTTTTTGATACGCCCGCACCTGGGCTAAATGATCCGCCATCTCAGGCTTCTCTTCCAGCCACACAATCAGATCAGCCAGCGTAATGATTGCGGTCACGGTGCAACGATAATCACGTTCCACTTCCTGAATCGCCGACATGTCACCCCGTCCACGCTCCTGGCGATCAAGCGAAACCAGCACGCCAGCCAGCGTCGCGTTGTGCGCACCGATGATATCCATCGACTCACGAATCGCGGTACCCGCGGTGATCACATCATCCACCAGCATCACTTTGCCCTGCAGGGGACTGCCAACCAGTAATCCGCCTTCGCCGTGATCTTTGGCCTCTTTACGGTTAAAGCAGTAAGGCACATCGCGGTCGTGGTGATCGGCGAGTGCGACCGCAGTGGTGGTCGCAATCGGAATACCTTTGTAGGCCGGACCGAACAGCAGGTCGAAATCGACGCCGCCATCCACCAGTGCCTGCGCGTAGAAGCGTCCCAGCAGCGCTAAATCCCGTCCACTGTTAAACAGACCGGCGTTAAAGAAATAGGGGCTTTTACGCCCGGACTTTAAAGTGAACTCACCGAACTTCAGCACCTGCTTGTTCAGGGCGAAGTCAATAAACTGACGCTGCCAGGCTTTCATTTCTCACTCCTCAAATAAAGAAAAGGCGACTCTGTGGTCGCCTGTTACATCAATTTTCCAGCGCTGCTTTCTGCGCCTGAATTAACTCTTCAATTCCGCCGCGTGCCAGCGCCAGTAGCGTCAGCAGCTCTTCATGGCTGAACGGCTCGCCTTCGGCAGTGCCCTGCACCTCGATCATGCGGCCATCTTCCATCATCACCACGTTCATGTCGGTTTCTGCTGCAGAGTCTTCAACGTATTCCAGATCGCACAGCGCTTCGCCCTTAACGATGCCGACCGAAATTGCCGCCACCATCCCTTTCATCGGGTTAGCTTTCAGCTTGCCGCTGGCGACCAGCTTGTTCAGCGCATCGGCCAGCGCCACGCAGGCTCCGGTGATTGATGCGGTGCGCGTGCCGCCATCGGCCTGGATCACGTCACAGTCGAGCGTAATGGTAAATTCACCCAGCGCTTTCAAATCCACCGCGGCGCGCAGTGAACGGGCGATCAGACGCTGAATCTCCAGCGTACGTCCGCCCTGCTTGCCTTTTGCGGCTTCACGCGCCATGCGGCTGTGGGTTGAACGCGGTAGCATGCCATATTCGGCGGTAATCCAGCCCTGGCCCTGGCCTTTAAGGAAACGCGGAACCCCTTCGTCTACGGAGGCAGTGCAGAGCACTTTGGTTTCACCGAATTCCACCAGAACGGAACCCTCTGCGTGTTTGGTGTAATTGCGGGTCAATGTGACTGGACGCACCTGTTGTGCGCTACGGCCTGCTGGACGCATGGGTAATCTCCGGCTTGCTAATGATTGGCTGCGCATTATACGGACTTCCTTGCCCGCTGTCTCTTGCGCTGGTCCGCCGCATCATCAGATGAAATTCCCGGCTGACTGTGGCTAAATGCGCGTTCCTTTCTCTCTGATTAAATAAATTATGGCCGCCATTCTTCATTTCCTGCTGGCGCTGGGGGTGATCTTTGCCCTTGCGCTGCTGGTCAGTCATGACCGTAAACAGATTCGCCTGCGCTATATCGTTCAGCTGATTGTGGCAGAAGCCGCACTCGGCTGGTTCTTTCTTCATTCAGCCAGTGGCCTGGCGCTGGTCGGATCGGTGGCGGGCTTCTTTGAAACACTGCTCGGCTTTGCCGCACAGGGCACAGAATTCGTCTTTGGCGGGATGAGCAAACAGGGGCTGGCATTTATTTTCCTCGGCGTCCTCTGCCCGATTGTGTTTATTTCGGCCTTAATCGGCATATTGCAGCACTGGCGCATCCTGCCGCTGCTGATTCGGTTTATCGGGACCCTGCTGTCGAAAATTAACGGCATGGGTAAGCTGGAGTCCTTTAACGCCGTCAGCACGCTGATCCTCGGCCAGTCGGAAAACTTCATCGCGTATAAAGGTATTCTGGGCGATATTCCGCCGCGCCGGCTTTACACCATGGCGGCGACCGCAATGTCCACCGTCTCGCTGTCGATTGTTGGCGCTTATATGTCGATGATCGAAGCCAAATATGTGGTCGCGGCGCTGCTGCTTAATATGTTCAGCACCTTCATTATCCTGTCGATCATTAACCCGATGAAGAGCCAGGATCAGCAGCCCATCGCTCTCGATAAACTGCATGAAGATCAAAGCTTCTTTGAGATGCTGGGTGAATACATTCTGGCTGGCTTTAAAGTGGCGATGATTATTCTGGCAATGCTGATCGGCTTTATTGCGCTGATCGCGGCCGTGAATGCGCTGTTTGCCGCCGTGTTCGGTTACAGCTTCCAGCAGTTGCTCGGCTACCTGTTTTATCCATTTGCCTGGCTGATTGGCATTCCGACTGCCGATGCACTGCAGGCGGCCAGTATTATGGCGACCAAGCTGGTGGCGAATGAGTTTGTGGCGATGATTGAACTGCAAAAAGTCGCGTCAGGCATGAGCGCACGCGGACTGGGTATTCTGTCGGTGTTTCTGGTCTCGTTCGCTAACTTCGCCTCTATTGGCATTGTAGCGGGTGCGATCAAGGGACTGAACGAGCAGCAGGGCAACGTGGTCTCACGTTTTGGCTGGAAACTGGTGTACGGCTCGACACTGGTGAGCCTGCTGTCGGCCGCCTTTGCCGGTCTGTTTATCTGATAGCCAACGGCGGCAAGTCTGCCGCCGTTTCCCGCCTCAGAACCCGACACAGACGGGTGCATCAACCCGCATCACCGACTCCTGACCAAAGCGCTTTTTATACAGGGTGCGTAGCGCTTCAATATTGGCATTCGCAGTCGAATCAAAGCCGTGGATCAGCATCAGCGCTTTGCTGTTTTCGCGCGCCAGCTGGCCATTGTCGCCCAGCCACTGTCCCCTGGCGTCATATACCGATAACCCCGCTCTGAAGCGTGGTGTTACCTCGTTATCCACGAAGTTCATCCACTCAAGTGAACTCACCGTTCCCCCCTGTGGCTTGCTCAGACCAAACCACAGCGTGGTCTGCATCATGACGTCACCGCCGGCGCAAATCGGCTGGGGTTTAGTTGGCGGTGAAGGGGGAGCCTGACAACCCGCCAGCATCAGAGCCAGCGCAACGGGAACAGCAATAACGCGAAACATAGATCGGCATCCTCACATAGTCGGCCAGCCATCATCATAAGTGCCTGTGGTATAAAGCGGAAATGATTCGTTATTTCGCCGTGAGACGCTTATGCCTGTTATGCCGTGGCTGCCCTCGCTATACTTCCCCTCATCTTTCCGAAAATGAGTACCGCTTATGATCCGCAGTATGACCGCTTATGCCCGCCGCGAAGCTAAAGGCGAATGGGGCAGCGCCGCCTGGGAGCTGCGTTCCGTGAACCAACGTTATCTGGAAACCTATATCCGTCTGCCGGAGCAGTTCCGCGGACTGGAGCCGGTGATCCGCGAGCGCATTCGCCAGCGTCTGACGCGCGGCAAGATTGAGTGCAACCTGCGTTATGATGCCGATCCCAGTGCTCAGGGCGAACTGATGCTGAACGAAGCGCTGGCGAAACAGCTGGTGCAGGCCGCTAACTGGGTGAAGATGCAAAGCGATGAAGGCGCGATTAATCCGCTGGATATTCTGCGCTGGCCGGGTGTGATGTCTGCTCAGGAGCAGGACCTGGACGTGATCAACCAGCAGTTGTTGCAGGCGCTGGACGGCGCGCTGGATGATTTCATTGCGGCACGCGAAAGCGAAGGTACCGCACTGAAAGCGATGATTGAGCAGCGTCTGGAAGGCGTCTCACAGGAAGTCAGCAAAGTCCGCGCACAGATGCCTGAAGTGATCAAATGGCAGCGTGAACGGCTGGTCGCCAAGCTGGAAGATGCCGAAGTGCAGCTGGAAAATAATCGCCTTGAGCAGGAACTGGTGATGATGGCGCAGCGTGTTGATGTCTCCGAAGAGCTGGACCGGCTGGATGCTCACGTTAAAGAGACCTATAACATTCTGAAGAAGAAAGAGGCAGTTGGCCGTCGTCTGGACTTCATGATGCAGGAGTTTAATCGCGAGTCGAATACGCTGGCATCGAAGTCTATCAATGCAGAAATCACGACCTCCGCGATTGAGCTGAAGGTGCTGATTGAGCAGATGCGCGAACAGATCCAGAATATCGAGTAACGTTTCCCTTATCAAAGCGCCCGCCGGGGCGCTTTGTTTCCTTTAAGCGATTTGCCTCAAAAGCCGATAACGCCTTTTTGCCTGCTGGTCACTTTTTCGGCGCTATCCGCGTAATAATTACGTAAAGTTAGATAAATAATAATTTCCAGACTGTTCTGCCAGCCCAAAAATTCATGGAAAAATTTTTATCTACGTTTCGATTAACTGGCTGAATTTAATTATTATTTTTCCTAAAACCTCTTTTTTTAGCCCCTTTTCCCGTCGATCCATGAAACAGGTCAATCCTGTAGATTCCTGGTATTACCTGTCTTTCAAGGCACTTTTTGATAAAGTGTTGGTCGAAATCAGTACAGCTGTACCGCCTGGAGACTTATGGAAGTGTTCTTTATGCGATACATCCATTTATCTCATGAAGGTTAGTAATGAAAAACACCGGAAAATTTAGCAGTTCGCTGCTGCATCCGCGTTATTGGTTTACCTGGTTCGGCCTGGGAATACTCTGGCTGCTGGTTCAGCTTCCTTACCCTGTTCTTATGCGCCTTGGTGCCGGTGCCGGTAAAATTTCCCGTCATTTCCTGCAGCGCCGCGAGCGCATTACCCGTCGCAACATCGAACTCTGCTTCCCCGGTATCAGTGAAGAGAAAACCGAGCGAATGATCGCGGGCAACTTTGCTTCACTGGGCATGGCGCTGGCCGAAACCGGCATTGCCTGGTTCTGGTCCGATCGCGCGGTCAAACGCCTGTTTACCGTCTCCGGTCTGGCAAATTTACACTCTGCGCAGAATGAAAAGCGTGGCGTGATGCTGATTGGCGTGCATTTTATGTCGCTGGAACTGGGCGGTCGCATCAGTGGTCTGTGTCAGCCAATGATGGCGATGTATCGTCCACACAATAATCTGGCGATGGAGTATGTTCAGACCAAAGGCCGGATGCGCTCTAATAAAGCGATGATCGATCGCCGCGACCTGCGCGGTATGGTGCATGCGCTGAAGCAGGGTGAATCAGTGTGGTTTGCGCCCGATCAGGACTACGGCCCGAAAGGCAGCACCTTCGCTCCGCTGTTTGCCGTGGAGAAAGCTGCAACCACCAACGGCACCTTCGTGTTATCGCGTCTGGCTAAACCGGCAATGGTGCCGATTATGCTGATCCGTAATCCTGGTAACGATGGCTACCATTTGATTATCGAACCGATGCTGGAAAATTATCCTCACACCGACGAGTCGGCTGCGGCTGCCTATATGAATAAGGTGATCGAAAACCAGATTCTGCGCGCACCAGAACAGTACCTCTGGCTGCATCGCCGCTTTAAAACCCGTCCGCCGGGTGAAGCATCACTCTACGTCTGAGTCCGATCCCAAAGCAGGCCCCGCGCCTGCTTTGTTGTTTTATCTCGCAGCCAACCTCCGCTCACCGCTCCCTTTTCTCCCGCGTCTCACTGCACGACCCCCACGCTCTTAGCTTTGAATGACGCGCTGGCATCAGACCTCTATTTGAGGAATGATGAATACTCACCCGCAAGCCAGAGTTGAAATATCATATGGATATCAATACCGCTGAGCAGTGGCAGCGCCCACTGATTGATGACCGCCTGACACCTTACATCGAAGTAGACGCAGCGCGTCTGGAGCAGAACCTGCAACAGATGCAGCGCAAGGCTGATGCAGCCGGCGTCGCATTTCGTCCTCATATCAAAACCCACAAAAGCGTCTGGATTGCCCGGCGTCAGCTGGCATTGGGTGCCCGGGGCGTAACGGTCTCTAAACCGAGTGAAGGTGTCAGTTTTATTCTGGGCGGCATTCGTGATCTGCTGTTGGCCTATCCGGTGGTGCAGGCGCAGAGCGTGGCAGAACTACTGCGCCTGGCGGTACAGCATCAGGCGAAAATCACCCTGATTGCCGATACGCTACAGGGCGTTGCGGCTATTGCGGATGCCAGGCAACAGCAACCCGACTGCGACCTGTCAGTGGCGATCAAAGTTGACGTCGGATTACATCGTATCGGCGTTAATCCGCATACCGATCAGGCCGTAGTGATTGCACAGGCGCTGCGAGAGAAAGGATTACGTTTTGCCGGGCTGATCTCTCATGCCGGCCACGCCTATGGCGCCGGCAACCCGGCAGCCATCGCGGAGATTGCCCACCAGGAGGCGGCGTTGATGCAGCAGCTACAGGCGACGCTTCAGGCTGCGGTTTTTACCGACTGTCCGATCTCTGTCGGTTCCACCCCCACTGCGCTGGCAGCTAATGTTGCTCCCGGCATTGATGAAATCCGTCCCGGCAATTATGCACTGCTCGATCTTACCGCCTGCCGCCTCGGCCTGAGCCGGGTCGACCAGTTGGCGCTGAGTGTGATCAGCCGGGTAGTGGCGGTAAACGAGCATTTCGCGATTATAGATGCCGGCTCGAAAATGCTGAGTTCAGATAAAGGCCCTCACGGCACCAACGCCAGCGGATTCGGCATCGCGGTTGATGCAATCGGCAAGACCTATGAAATCGCCAAACTATCCGAAGAGCATGGTTTTCTGCTCTGTCCGCAGCACCGCCCTGAAGTCGGCAGCTTAGTGCGCATCTTCCCGAACCACAGCTGTGCGGTGATGGCGCAATCAGATGCGTTTATCCTGCGCCATGAACAGGGTGATGCAGAGCAACACGCCGTTTCCGCGCGCGGCAATTTCATCTGATTGCATCGCAGGCAACAGCCCACGTTGTTGCCTGCGGTTTGTACGAAACCCTGTCCACCCCACACTTCTGTCGTCGCAACATTTTACCTGGCGTAGCCGCATGCTTTAATGCCCTTTTCCGCTACCCTGCCGGAGGTAACATGCTCTCCTCTCGTACTCTGAGCCTGACGATTCCACGACACTGGTTAGATCTATATGAAACCATCTGGAAACCCGAGTTCTTTCCAAAATGGGCATCCGGCTTAACCAGCAGCACCTTCGAACCTGAAGGAAATCGCTGGCGCGCCAAAGGACCACAAGGCACGGTGAAGATTCGCTTCACTCCCCATAATCCGTTTGGCGTAATGGATCACTGGATTGACACCGGCTTTGGCAAAGAGATTTATATGCCGATGCGGGTGATCGCTAACGAACAGGGTGCCGAAGTGGTGGTGACGGTCTACCGCCAGCCATTAACCTCAGAAGAAAAATTTAAGCAGGATATTGAATGGGTTAGCAAAGATCTCGAAAAGCTCAATCAATTGCTGACTCAGTAAATCAAGGAGTTAGCGCGTTTTTTCTGCTGTATTTAAGGCTGGCCGTTAATGAAAAAAAATACAAAAATATTGCGTCAAAAAGCATAAAGCCCTTAGCTGATTACCTGTACTGTTTATCAATCTATCAACAGTTATGCTTAAGCATTGTCGCCAGGAAAACTCCTGGCAGTATCACCACAACCTCCCTTGCAATGCCTGATTTCATGCCGTTTTTTCAGACACCCGTCGCATCCTTTGCCGGTGATATACATTAATCCTTAATAAATATTTATTACGCTGCTGTCAGGTATTTAATATTTATCATGCATAGAGTGAAACCATTAATTCCTGCGGTCGCGTTATCAGAGTTTTCTTATGGTGTTAATTTAAATAAAACAATGTATAAATCACTCCACACACAGCAATACCCATAATGATAAAGCAGGAAAAAAGACATGGACCGCTCGACCTATCCTTTGTTATCAGAAAAAGAATTTGTTGAGATTGCCGGCAGGATGCTGGCAGGAGAATATAAAACTACAACAGGATTTATTCGTGATCTGGCGGACTTCTTATTAACAGCGGGAGATTCCGCCATGACACGAAACCGCGAATATTCCAGGGATATCTATTTTTTATCCGAGCATCATTTGATTGAATCCATAATAACATGGCAAGCCTGGCAAGGTATTTCAGGACTTCGGCCGGAAAAGTTGCACTAACTAACGGTGTCACAGCAACCTCATTGCCGTTACACGAACATTTAATTCTCACAGAGTACCTCTACTCTAACGAGCATATTATGGCAATACGTGAAAGCAGTCTGAATAGCGCAAAATGGTCTCTCCTCTCTTCGATTAAGATTATTGGCATTGGCGTGTTGCAGCTTTCTTTACTGGCGCAAATTCTGCAGGCAAATGAACTGAACCTGCTGGCCATTGCAGTGCTGGCGTTACTGGCTATCGATACCCTGGCCGATCGGGGCTTCTCGAATACGATAATCCGCCGTTGTATGCTCTCTATCAACGATCTCTCGATCCTGTATTGGGGCAATATGTTGATGGGTGCAGCGGTGTTTGGTCTGTTATTTGTCAGCAGCCATCTGCTTAATCGGATGTTTGATCAGCCTGAACTGGCTTTAATGCTGGAGATGGTGTCTGTGGTGTTTATTATTATCCCCCAGGGTCAGCAGTACCGTGCAATATTACAACGTGAAAAACAATATACCCGTATCGCATTTGCTGAAACCTCTTCGGTATTAGCCGGGCTGAGCGTCACTTTATTTACCGTCTGGCTGACTCCCTCAGTACTCTGCGCAATCTGGGGTTATCTGGCGATGGCATCAATTCGCATGCTGATTTATTGCTACTATGGTCGTTCATGGTTCCAACCGGAATACCGTTTTAGCCTGAAAAAATTCTCTCAGATTCGTGCAAGAAACAAATAATAAAGCAAGTCTGTATGGTGGGCTCTGAGCATCCTCAGGGATGCGTTGGCGTGCTGTGAACCAGCACGCTTTTTCTTTTTTTAATGTACGGCATTATTCCGCGGCTGAGAATAATCGTTCTCGCTGACCTGCAGACCCACGGATGACGTTATAAAATCCCTGCACCCGCTGTCGGGCATTAATAAACCAGGCTAATGCCGTCGTATCGGATTCCCGCTTTACCATTCAGGCACGCCCTTCCCGTTCTCAACCGTACTCATCGCAGTCAGCGTACCGATATGTGCCAGAACGCAGCGTCCGCTCTTCACCGCTATTTCAGATTGAAGCAGGATGACAGAGACCTCTGTCGTACAGCCTGCTACTCCGGGTTCAGTGAACCGCAGAGATAACACCTCGCTCGGTGGATTACGGCTGATGAATTTTTCTTATCCATAACGGGACACGCCTCCAGCCGCTTAGCTGATATGTCTGATTTTAAATGACTCAGCCATAAACTGAGCTAATCCCAACCGCCTGACACCATAAAATCTCAGTCGCCGTTTATTACGCTATACCTTAGCCTAGCCGCCGTCTAACTGGAGCCTGCTATGTTACTGACTGTTCTTTACATCATCGGCATCACCGCCGAGGCCATGACCGGTGCGCTGGCTGCTGGCCGCCGTAAGATGGATCTGTTCGGCGTCATCATCATCGCCTCAGTCACCGCGATTGGCGGCGGTTCAGTTCGCGATATTCTGCTCGGTCACTATCCGCTGGGCTGGGTTAAACATCCCGAATACATCATGATTGTTGCCGCTGCTGCGGTGATCACTACCTTTACTGCGCCGTTAATGACGCATCTGCGCAAAGTGTTCCTGGTACTGGATGCGCTTGGCCTGGTGGTTTTCTCTATTATTGGCGCTCAGGTTGCGCTGGATTCCGGTCATGCAATGATTATTGCCGCCATCAGCGCCGTAATTACCGGCGTATTCGGCGGCGTTCTGCGCGATATGTTCTGCAACCGCATTCCCCTGGTGTTTCAGAAAGAGCTGTATGCGGGTATCGCCTTCGTTTCAGGCTGGATGTACATCCTGCTGCTGAAAACCACGCTGGCGCACGAAGCGGTGATCATCATTACGCTGCTGTTCGGTTTTTTTGCCCGTTTACTGGCGCTGCGTTTCCGCCTCGGCCTGCCGATTTTCAACTATCCCCACCCGGAACACTGAGGCGGCAGGAATGCCCTGCTGCTGCAAAAAGGCGATCAGTGATTGCAGCCCAGCATGGTGAAACTGGTCGACAAGGCGCTGAGCCAGCGCAGCGCCGACGCCCGGTAAAGTTTGCCATGCCGCCGCATCCCGTTGTATCAGGTCGTCCCAGTATTGATCGGGCAGCGCATCCGCGGCTTTGCGGGGCAGTGAAACGCCCAGTGCGCTAATCCAGCGTCGCAGCGGTTGCTGGCGGGTCAGATTGAAACGGTGCCAGAGTTGTCCGGCACGCACGGAAGAGATGCCTGCCGCCATAGCGATCTGTTCAGGCGTTAAGGTGAGCCAGGAAAACAGATGCGGCATGCTGCCGCTTTCCAGCAACTTCAGCCAGGTATTGCGCTGCACATTCGCAATATTCAGCACCGACTTTCGACTCAGCCAATGCAGTTTCGCCAGCATCTGCTTCTGACAGGCGGCGCTAAAGCGATAACAGCTCAGCGGGGAATAACGCGTTTCGTCGGGTGGCTGCGGGTACTGACGCTCCACTACCCGCCAGATAACGCGATCCAGCCGGGGTACCCCCTGGCCGGCCAGGCTCACAATCACCTGATCGCCTGGAATAACGTCGCTTTCCCGCCAGCGACGCAGCGAGCCAATATTCACCCGCCTGACCGTTTTATCATCCAGCTGAACGGGTTGCAGATTCAGTACCACCGCAATTTTCCCGGTGCGGCCAATCGGAAAATCGACCGATAGCACTTCGGTAGCGATCTCAGGCGGCTGGTATTTCCAGGCAACCGCCCATTCTCCCTCTCCGGGTCGCCAGTTTTTGCCGGCAGGCCGCGACGTCTGATGAATCACCACGCCGTCCGTGACAAACGGCAGCCCGTCATGAAACCAGCGCTCACGCCAGCTCGCGACCTGTTCTTCATCCCTGACCGGCTGACTCCACTGCGCGGCCATGCCCAGTCCCCACTGACTCAGCTGTGCCAGCCGATCGCGCATCTGCGCCGGGCCGTCCGGCCATGCCCAGATAAAAATATTCAGGCGCGATAACAGCGGAACAGGCTGTTTACTCATCATGGCACCGGCGACCTTTGAGCGAGCGTTTTTACCGCCGTCCTCCGCCTGATGGTGATCGGTCATCGTCAGGAACAGTTCTCCCTGCAAAACAATCTCCGCGCGATCGCTGTTTATTCGTTGGGGAATGGCAGGAATCAGGGCGGCTTTATTCAGCCACTCCTCACCGCGCAACCCATCGCCACGACTCAACAGTGAAACCAGACGGCCATCGCGATAGACCAATGAAACCGCCAGCCCATCCACTTTGGGCTGGACCCACAAATCGTGGCGATCCTGCATCCAGTAGGCCACCGCCAGTTTGTCAGGCAGCTTTTTTACCCCCGTATGGGCTACAGGATGCAGATGCTCACCGTTATCAGGCAGCTGCGCCGCGTAACCTGCCTGGGGAGAACGGAAGCAGTGCAGCCACTGGTTGAGGCGCGACTGCAGATTATCGTAATCCGTATCGCTGACCGCACTAAGGCCCTGCCCATAATAAGCCTGATCCCAGTGCTGAAGTTGCTGCTGCAGCTGGCCGATTTCAGTCGCTGCACGCGCCGGTGTCCAGGCGGGACACATCGCGCTGTAAGCGGGCATCACCGCAATGAATAGGACAACCAGCAATCCGCCAAATCCTTTCATAATGTGTCTCCTGACGTTTTGCGTCATTCAACACAGAGACGTAAGCGTCAGCCAGAGACAGTGATCCAATCCGGAACAGATCGCCGCGTAATCCGTCACTCATTACGTTCAGTCGACACTGATTTGCGCAGCAACGCGCAAAAGTTTAGCCGTTGCCGCTGCGCAAACGCTGCGTGGCGCCGGGAAGCTGTGTATACTGTGCAGGAAATCGACTCCGCTTTTAATCAATTCAAGAAAACCATGGCTCAAGGCACGCTCTATATTGTTTCTGCTCCCAGCGGCGCAGGTAAATCCAGCCTGATTCAGGCTCTGTTAAAGACCCAGCCGTTGTATGATACGCAGGTGTCTGTTTCGCACACCACCCGCGGCATGCGGCCGGGTGAAACCCATGGCGAACACTATTTTTTTGTTGAAAAACATGAATTTGAGAAGATGATTGCGGAAGACGCTTTCCTCGAACATGCTAAAGTTTTCGACAATTATTACGGCACCTCACGCCAGGCTATTGAGCAGGTCCTTTCGACCGGTGTTGACGTATTTCTCGACATCGACTGGCAGGGCGCGCAGCAGATTCGCGCCAAAATGCCCAGCGCCCGGAGTATTTTTGTCCTGCCGCCTTCGAAAGAAGAGCTCGATCGCCGTCTGCGCGGCCGTGGCCAGGATAGCGAAGAGGTGATCACCCGCCGCATGGCACAGGCCGTGGCGGAAATGAGTCACTATGCCGAATATGATTATTTAATTGTGAATGATGATTTTGATCTGGCGCTGTCCGATCTGAAAACCATTATTCGCGCAGAACGTCTGCGTATGGCGCGTCAGAAGGCGCGTCATGATGCTTTAATCAGCAAACTGTTGGCAGTCTGAATTCAGTTTCAGTATGATGCCCAGTCATTTCTTCATCTGTGGAGTAGCACACCTATGGCACGCGTAACCGTTCAGGACGCAGTAGAAAAAGTTGGTAATCGTTTTGACCTGGTGTTGGTCGCTGCACGTCGTGCACGTCAGATGCAGGTAGGCGGCAAAGATCCGCTGGTTCCGGAAGAGAACGATAAACCTACCGTTATCGCTCTGCGCGAAATCGAAGAAGGTTTGGTCACCAATCAGATTTTAGATGTGCGTGATCGTCAGGAACAGCAAGAGCAGGAAGCCGCTGAATTACAGGCCGTTACCGCTATCGCTGAAGGTCGTCGTTAACAGCCACCTGCAGGTCACCCTTGTATCTGTTTGAAAGCCTCAATCAACTGATTGAAAAATACTTGCCAGAGGAGCATATCAAGCGCCTCCAGCAAGCTTACCTTGTCGCACGTGATGCCCACGAGGGACAGACACGCTCCAGCGGTGAGCCTTATATCACCCATCCGGTTGCCGTGGCCTGTATTCTGGCGGAAATGAAGCTCGACCATGAAACATTGATGGCCGCGCTGCTGCATGACGTAATCGAAGATACGCCCGCCACTTACCAGGATATGGAACAACTCTTCGGTAAGAGCGTTGCGGAGCTGGTCGAAGGTGTTTCTAAGCTGGATAAGCTGAAATTTCGCGACAAGAAAGAGGCTCAGGCAGAGAACTTCCGCAAGATGATTATGGCGATGGTGCAGGATATCCGCGTCATTCTCATCAAGCTGGCTGACCGCACTCACAATATGCGCACCCTCGGCGCATTACGCCCGGATAAACGTCGCCGTATCGCGCTGGAAACGCTGGAAATTTACAGTCCTCTGGCGCATCGTCTGGGTATTCATCACCTCAAAACAGAACTCGAAGAACTCGGTTTCGAAGCTCTTTATCCGAACCGTTATCGGGTGATCAAAGAGGTGGTGAAGGCGGCACGCGGTAACCGTAAAGAGATGATCCAGAAGATTCTTTCTGAGATCGATGGCCGTCTGCAGGAAGCGGGCATTCCCTGCCGCGTCAGCGGTCGTGAAAAGCATCTTTACTCGATCTACCGCAAAATGACGCTGAAAGAGCAGCGTTTTCACTCGATCATGGATATCTATGCCTTTCGCGTTATCGTGAAAGATCTGGATACCTGCTATCGCGTTCTGGGCCAGATGCACAGCTTATATAAGCCGCGTCCGGGCCGGGTCAAAGATTACATCGCCATCCCCAAAGCGAACGGCTATCAATCGCTCCATACCTCAATGATCGGTCCACATGGTGTGCCGGTTGAAGTGCAGATTCGCACCGAGGATATGGATCAGATGGCGGAAATGGGGGTCGCTGCGCACTGGGCTTACAAACAGGCGGGCGAAAGTGGCACCACGGCACAGATTCGTGCTCAGCGCTGGCTGCAAAGCCTGCTGGAGTTGCAACAGAGCGCCGGCAGTTCGTTTGAATTTATTGAAAGCGTGAAGTCCGATCTCTTCCCTGATGAGATCTACGTCTTCACGCCTGAAGGCCGCATCGTTGAGCTGCCGACAGGTGCCACGCCGGTGGATTTCGCCTATGCGGTGCACACGGATATTGGCCATGCCTGCGTTGGCGCTCGTGTCGATCGCCAGCCTTATCCGCTGTCGCAGTCACTGGCCAGCGGCCAGACGATTGAGATCATCACCGCACCGGGCGCCCGACCTAACGCCGCCTGGCTTAACTTTGTCGTCAGCTCCAAAGCCCGCGCCAAAATCCGTCAGTTACTGAAAAACCTCAAACGCGAAGACTCGGTCAATCTGGGCCGTCGCCTGCTGAGCCATGCGCTGGGCGGTAGTCGTAAACTGGCGGAAATCCCACCTGAGAATATCAGGCAGGAGTTGGATCGCATGAAGCTGACCTCGCTGGATGATCTGCTGGCGGAGATTGGTCTTGGCAATGCAATGAGCGTGGTGGTGGCGAAAAATCTGCTGCAGGCTGACAGCAAAGCGATTAGCAACAGCAAACGCGGCAAGCTGCCGATCAAAGGCGCTGATGGCGTGCTGATCACCTTCGCCAAATGCTGCCGACCGATTCCCGGCGATCCGATTGTTGCGCACGTCAGTCCCGGCAAAGGCTTGGTGGTGCATCACGAATCCTGTCGAAACATTCGCGGTTACCAGAAAGAGCCGGAAAAATTCATGCCGGTTGAATGGGACAAAGTGACTGAGCAGGAGTTTGTGGCCGAAATTAAGGTCGATATGTTTAACCATCAGGGCGCATTGGCCAATCTGACGGCGGCGATTAACACTGCCGGTTCTAACATTCAGAGCCTGAACACCGAAGAGCGCGATGGCCGGGTTTACAGCGCCTTTATCCGTCTGACCGCCCGCGATCGCGTCCATCTGGCCAATATCATGCGTAAAATTCGCGTGATGCCGGATGTGATCAAAGTTCACCGTAACCGTAATTAGTGCATGAACGATCAACGTTTTGCCCGAATTCAGGCGATGCTGGCGCTGCGCCAGCACGATCTCACGGTCTGCATGGAGCAGGTGCATAAACCACATAACGTCTCCGCAGTGATCCGCACCGCCGATGCGGTGGGTATTCATGAAGTGCATGCGGTCTGGCCGAGCCAGCGGATGCGCACCCAGGCGTCCGCCTCTGCCGGCAGCAACAGCTGGGTAAAGGTGGTGACGCATCGCACGATTGGCGACGCCGTAGCACAGCTTAAACAGCAGAAGATGCAGGTTTTAGCCACGCATCTGTCAGCCGACGCCGTCGACTTCCGCGAGATTGATTATACCCGCCCCACCTGCATCCTGATGGGTCAGGAAAAAACCGGCATTACCGATGAAGCCCTGGCGCTGGCCGATCAGCAGATTATTATTCCGATGGTCGGTATGGTGCAGTCGCTGAACGTCTCGGTGGCCTCCGCCCTGATCCTGTATGAAGCCCAGCGCCAACGGCAGAACGCCGGCCTTTACCAGCGTGATTACAGCCTGCTGGATGAGGATGAGCAGCAGCGTCTGCTGTTCGAAGGCGGTTTTCCGGTGCTGGCGCGCGTCGCCCGGCAGAAAGGCTTGCCTTATCCGCGCATCAACGCCGAAGGTGACATTGAGGCTGACGCCAGCTGGTGGGCCACTATGCAATCAACCGGTAAAAGTAAAAGATGAAAGGCCGCCTGCTGGATGCCATTCCGCTCAGTACCCTGACCGGCGTCGGTGCCAGCCAGGCAGCAAAGCTGGCCAAAATTGGCCTGCACACCATTCAGGATCTGCTGCTTCACCTCCCGCTGCGTTACGAAGATCGTACCCAACTCTACGCCATTGATGATCTGCTGCCCGGTATCTGGGCCACGGTAGAAGGCGAAGTGCTACATTCCGACATTACTTTTGGCCGCCGCCGGATGATGGTGTGTCAGATCAGCGATGGCAGCGGCGTGCTGACTCTGCGCTTCTTTAACTTCAATGCCGGCATGAAAAACAGCCTGGCACCGGGACGTCGCGTTACCGCCTACGGTGAGATCAAACGCGGCCAGCGCGGTGCCGAGATTATCCATCCTGAGTACCGTATCCAGGGCGAACACAGCAATGTGGCGCTGGAGGAGACGCTGACGCCGGTCTACCCCACCACTGAAGGCATCCGACAGGCTACGCTGCGTAATCTCACCGATCAGGCGCTGACGCTGCTGGAGAGTTGCCCGATTGCCGAGCTGCTGCCTCAGGAGCTGAGCGGCGGCTTAATCAGCCTGCCCGATGCGCTACGCACGCTGCATCGTCCGCCCCCCGATCTCAAACTGAGCGAACTGGAGAGCGGTCGCCATCCGGCACAGCGGCGTCTGATTCTGGAAGAGCTGCTGGCGCATAACCTCAGCATGCTGGCGGTACGCGCCGGTGCGCAGCGCTATTACGCCTTGCCGATGCCGGCGCGCCATGACCTGAGCGATCGCTTGCTGGCCGCGCTGCCGTTCTCGCCCACCGGCGCGCAAAAGCGGGTGGTGGCAGAGATCGAGCATGACCTGGCCAATGACTTCCCGATGATGCGGCTGGTGCAGGGCGATGTCGGCTCCGGTAAAACGCTGGTGGCGGCATTATCAGCGCTGAACGTGATTGCGCACGGTAAACAGGTCGCCCTGATGGCCCCGACTGAACTGCTGGCTGAACAGCACGCCAGCAACTTCCGCCAGTGGTTTGCGCCGCTGGGGATTGAAGTCGGCTGGCTGGCTGGAAAACAGAAAGGAAAAGCACGTCAGGCTCAGCAGGATGCCATTGCCAGCGGACAGGTTGCCATGGTGGTCGGCACCCATGCGCTGTTCCAGGAGCAGGTGCAATTTAACGGTCTGGCGCTGGTGATTATCGACGAGCAGCACCGTTTTGGCGTCCATCAACGCCTGGCGCTGTGGGAAAAGGGCGAGGAACAGGGCTTCCATCCGCATCAGTTGATCATGACGGCAACACCGATCCCCCGCACCCTGGCGATGACCGCCTATGCCGATCTCGATACCTCGACGATTGATGAGCTGCCGCCGGGACGCACACCGGTTACCACGGTCGCCATTCCCGATACCCGCCGCGATGAGATCATTGCGCGGGTCGAGCATGCCTGTCGCGAAGGCCGTCAGGCGTACTGGGTCTGTACGCTGATTGAAGAGTCGGACCTGCTGGAGGCGCAGGCGGCGGAAGCCAGCTGGGAAGCCCTCAAAACCGCACTGCCCGACCTCAATATCGGTCTGGTACACGGCCGGATGAAACCGGCTGAAAAGCAGGCGGTGATGCAGGCGTTTAAAGCCAATCAGCTGCAACTGCTGGTCGCGACCACGGTGATCGAAGTGGGCGTAGACGTGCCCAATGCCAGCCTGATGATTATCGAGAACCCGGAGCGGTTAGGCCTGGCGCAGCTGCATCAGCTGCGTGGACGGGTCGGCCGTGGCGCGGTTGCCTCGCATTGCGTGTTGCTCTATAAAGCCCCGCTGAGCAAAACCGCCCAGAAGCGATTGCAGGTGTTACGTGACAGCAATGACGGCTTCGTGATTGCGCAGTTTGACCTGGAGATTCGCGGGCCTGGCGAGCTGCTGGGCACCCGCCAGACCGGCAACGCCGAGTTCAAAGTGGCGGATTTACTGCGTGACCAGGCGATGGTGCCTGAAGTCCAGCGCGTGGCGCGACATATCCACCAGCACTATCCGGAACAGGCCAGCGCCCTGATTGAACGCTGGCTGCCGGAGAACACCCGTTACACCAACGTCTGATCGGCGTTTTTTATCCTCGCCGGGCAAACGATTGCTTTTAGCCAGCGGATGATTACAATCGCCACACTATTTTTCGGGAACAGTAGAAGATGTCCACCAATCCGCAGCCAGATCAACCCTCTACCCATCACAGTGAACTGATCTATCGTCTTGAAGATCGCCCACCGCTGCCGCAAACGCTGTTCGCCGCCGGTCAGCATCTGTTAGCCATGTTTGTTGCCGTGATCACTCCTGCCCTGCTGATTTGTCAGGCTCTGGGCTTGCCTGCCCAGGATACCCAGCACATCATCAGCATGTCGCTGTTCGCGTCGGGCGTGGCGTCGCTGCTGCAAATCAAAACCTGGGGACCAGTGGGTTCAGGCCTGTTATCGATTCAGGGCACCAGCTTTAACTTCGTCACGCCGCTGATTATGGGCGGGATGGCGCTGAAAAATGGCGGTGCTGATGTGCCTGCCATGATGGCGGCGCTGTTTGGCACGCTGATGGTCGCCTCCTGTACTGAGATGGTGCTGTCACGCGTTCTGCATCTGGCGCGCCGGATTATTACGCCGCTGGTCTCCGGGATCGTGGTGATGATTATTGGTCTGTCGCTGATTCAGGTCGGACTGACGTCGATTGGCGGCGGCTTTAGCGCCATCGCCGACCACAGTTTTGGTGCCCCGAAAAATCTGCTGCTGGCAGGTGCGGTGCTGCTGGTGATCGTGCTGCTGAATCGCCAGAAAAATCCCTATCTGCGCGTCGCCTCACTGGTAATCGCGATGGCGGTCGGCTATTTGCTGGCCTGGGCGCTGAATATGTTGCCCGCCGCCAGCACGCCAGCCGATCAACCGCTGATTGCGGTGCCGACGCCGCTCTATTACGGGCTGGGCTTCGACTGGAACCTGCTGATTCCGCTGATGCTGGTGTTTATGGTGACCTCGCTGGAGACCATTGGCGACATCACCGCGACGTCGGATGTCTCCGAGCAGCCGGTGAGCGGTCCGCTCTACATGAAGCGTCTGAAGGGCGGCGTGCTGGCTAACGGCCTTAATTCCTGCGTGTCAGCGCTGTTCAATACCTTCCCCAACTCCTGCTTCGGCCAGAACAACGGCGTCATCCAGTTAACCGGCGTCGCCAGCCGCTACGTCGGCTTTGTGGTGGCGCTGATGCTGATTGTGCTGGGCCTGTTCCCGGCGGTCAGTGGACTGGTGCAGCATATTCCTGAGCCGGTGCTGGGCGGTGCCACCATTGTGATGTTTGGTACCATTGCCGCCTCCGGCGTGCGCATCGTGTCACGCGAGCCGCTCAACCGTCGCGCAATTATGATTATCGCGCTGTCGCTGGCGGTAGGACTGGGCGTATCGCAGCAGCCGCTGATCCTGCAATTTGCGCCTGAGTGGTTGAAAACCCTGCTCTCTTCCGGCATTGCGGCGGGTGGGATTACCGCTATCGTGCTTAACCTGATTTTTCCGCAAGAGAAGTAAGGCTCACGACGGGCTTCGGCCCGTCTGCTATTTAGTCGGATTTACATCCAGGCTGTTGAGCTGTAACGGTAATTCAGGCATAACAACCTCTCACCGGATTTAACTCGGGAAGGATGCTATGAAATTTCTTGGAAAGTTTTTCCTCACCTTACTTTTGCTGCTGCTGTTCATCCTGGTGGTGATCTATGTGCTGCTGCAAACACAGTGGGGTGCAGGCTGGTTTAGCCGATGGGTGAGCGACAAAACGGAGTGGCATCTCTCCCTGAGTAAAATTGAGCACAACTTCTCCTCACCCTCTCACGTCATTCTGGATGACTTCAGCTTTGGTCACGATGGTCAGCCTGCGGTTCTGGTGGCAAAACGCGTTGATCTGGGCCTGGCACTGGTGCAGTTCAGCGATCCGCTGCACTTCAGCAGCATCGAACTGCGTGACGGCGAAGTTAATCTGGCCAACCTGACGCCCACAAGCGCGTTGCCGATTCAGGCTCAGCGCCTGCAACTCAACAACATGCGTATCGACAGCCCCAACAGTGCGCTGCCGCTGTTCGCACAGCAGGTGAACGGCGGTATTCTGCCGTGGAAACCCACCGCCAGCGATATGCTGGGCCGTGATGCCCGCTTCCAGATGAGTGCAGGCAGCATGACGCTGAATAAGGTGCCCGGCGAAAATGTGCTGATTCAGGGAAGCGTCTCGCAGGGCCGGATGGTGTTCAACAATGTCGGTGCCGACCTGGCGCGAGGCTCGATGACCGGCAACGGCGAGCGTGACGCGCAGGGCAACTGGAAAATTAACCAGCTGCGGCTGAATGATATTCGCCTGCAGACCGCCAGCAGCCTGAAAGAGTTTCTGCGTAATGCAGACGCGGTACCGTCGATTGCGATTACCCGGCTGGATGTTACCGATGCGCGTCTGCAGGGGCCTGACTGGGCGGTGACCGATCTTGATCTGACCCTGCGCAATCTTAACTGGCAGGGCAATGACTGGCAGAGCAATGACGGTTCGCTGGCGCTGAATGCCAGCAACTTTATTAACGGCGGGCTGGAGCTTAACGATCCGATCGTCAATCTGGACTTTTCTCCGCAGGGTATCGCGCTGACACAGTTCAGTTCACGCTGGGTCAACGGTGTGATCCGGGCTGAGGGTGACTGGTCGCGCGCCGATAAACGCCTGACGCTGAAGACCCTTGCCGTCGCCGGGCTGGAGTATACCCTGCCGCAGAACTGGCGCGATCGCTGGCAGGCACCCCTGCCTGACTGGCTCGACAGCGTGCTGGTGACGCGTTTCACCTCAAACCGTAATCTGATTATCGATATTAACCCGGCGTTTCCTTTCCAGCTGACGTCGCTGGATGGCAGCGGCGAGAACCTGTTGCTGGCTCGTCAGCATCAGTGGGGCATCTGGTCCGGTAAACTGAGCCTGAATGCGGCGGAATCGACCTTTAATCGCACCGATCTGCGTCATCCTTCGATTACGCTGAGTGCTGACCCGCAGCAGATTCAGGTAACTGAGCTAAGTGCTTTCAGCGATAAAGGATTGCTGGAAGGGCATGCGACGGTTGGCCAGCAACCCGATCGTCCGCTGGCGTTACAGCTGACGGGCCGTGCCGTGCCGGTGAATGTGTTGCAGAACTGGGGATGGCCGGCGCTGCCGTTAACCGGTGACAGCAACCTGCAGTTGCAGCTGAATGCCGCGTTAAAAGCCGGTCAGCCGCTGCGGCCGACCACCAATGGCAGTTTGTCGGTGACCACCGACAGCCAGCAGTTACAGCAGACCCTGCAGGCTGGTCAGGTGCGATAACAAAACAGGGCCGGTTTTACCGGCCCTGTTCATCAGTTAATCCGCGCGCCGGAACCGCCCTCTTCCAGCGGTCCGTCAGGATCGGCCGGCAGCACGATGTAAACCCCTTCAAACACCGCTCCGCGCTCTTCATCCCCGAACAGCTCCACTTCAAGCTGCACACGCGCTTTACGGCCTCGCGCCAGACGATCGAGATCGCCGCTTAACGAGCCGAGATCGGCGATGGCACCCGGACGACCGCTGATCGGCTGGCTGTAACGAATATGCGCATCCGCCAGAATGATGGTGCCACCAAGATGACGTTCACGCAGCAACAGCCAGATTAATCCCCAGCCGGTGAGCGTCGCCAGAGAGAACAGGCTGCCCGCGAACAGCGTCTGATGCGGATTCTGGTTGCCCGCTTCCGGCATGGTGGTAATAAATTTCTGGCCGGTATACTGCAGAATGCGCACCCCCATTTTTTCGCTTAGCGGGATATGCGCGTACCAGGCCTGCTGCAGCTGACCGCACCAGTCGGCGCGATGCAGAATATCGTCCAGCGTCACCACCGGCTTGATCATCAGAAAATGGCGTACCGGCGTGGTCTGTGGAGCGGTAATCTCACCCTGGTTGACGTAGCCCAGCTTGGCGAAAAAGGCGACGGCGTCTTCACGCGCGCTACAGGTAACGCGCTTAGCCCCTTCCTGACGCGCCACCGACTCCAGCGTCATCGCCACCAGCGTACCCAGGCCTTTGCCCTGTACCGAGGGATGGACCGCCATAAAGCGAATCGCCGCTTCATTGTCGGCATTGATATACAGACGTCCTACCGCGACCGGCTGCCCCTGTTCATCCACCACCATCTGATGATGGGCTAAGGCATCCCAGGCATCCCGCTCGGAACCCTGCGGCTGGCGCAGCGGTTTTCGTAACATTTCCCAGCGGAACTGGTAATAGATATCCAGCTCTTCCGCCGTCTGGGGCACGCGAAGATGATACATAAAATGTTTCTCTCGTTCGGAGCTTGCGTGGCTCATCCCTTGCCGCTCGGCTGACGATCTCACACCTGCAACCAAAACGTTACAGGACCATCATTCACCAGCGCGACCTGCATATCCGCAGCAAAGCGGCCATTTTCAGTGGTGATACCCTGCCGACGACAGCAGTCGCTGAAATACTCATACAGGCGTTCAGCTTCCGCCGGTTCCGCGCCGCCGGAAAACGAGGGACGCATCCCCTTTTGCGTATCCGCCGCCAGGGTAAACTGCGAAACCACCAGCACGCTGCCGCCTGCCTGTTTGACGCTCAGGTTCATTTTGCCCTGCTCATCACTGAAGATGCGATAACCCAGTACGCGTTCTGCGAGACGTTCCGCACGCTGTGCGTCATCGCCTTTTTCCACGCCCAGTAACACCAGTAATCCGGCACCGATTTCACCTGTCACCACGTGATCGACGCTGACGCTGGCGCGCTGCACGCGTTGAATCAATGCAATCATGTTTCCTCGCGTTCTTTTTCTCTGTGCTGTTGTTTTAACTGACGATAGTCGGCTAATGCGACAGTAATTTCCGCACCTAACAACACAATACACCAGGTCCAGTAGACCCAGAGGAACAGAATCGGGATCACGGCCAGTACGCCGTAGATCAGCTGATAAGAGGGGAACATAGTAACATAGAGCGCGAAAGCCTTTTTACCCAGCTCAAACAGCGCGCCCGCCACCAGCGCGCCAATCAACGCATCGCGCGGCGGCACCCGTTGGGTAGGAACGATACTGTAGAGCAGCCAGAAGGCGAACCAGGAGAGCAGTAACGGGAAGATGCGCAGTACCTGATCGACCAGGCTGGTCACGCCGGTGGCGTTTATCCAGCGCAGTGACAGCAGATAGGAACTGATGGCCAGGCTGGCGCCCGCCAGCAGCGGACCGAGCGTCAGGATCATCCAGTAAACCGCAAAAGAGTAGACCATCGGCCGCTTCTTATCGCTGCGCCAGATGGTATTGAGTGCAGTATCGACCGAATGCATCAGCAGCAGCGCCGTGACGATCAGGCCGACTGCGCCGACCGCCGTCATCCGATTGACGTTGGCCACAAACTGCTCAAGGTAGCGCTGCAGCGTGTTACCCGCAGCCGGCATCAGGTTAGTAAAGATGAAGTGCTTTAACTGCACGCTGATATCGGAGAACACCGGAAACGCCGCAAACAGGGCGAAGACCACCGCAATCAGCGGCACCAGCGCCAGTAATGAGACGAAGGCCAGATTCCCGGCCTGGGTCTTCATGCCATCCTCATCAACCCGTTTCCACAGCAGTTTGAGCCACAGCCAGAACGCATGTAGCCCGGGACGAAATTTACGTGACGTCATGGGTTAAGGCTGACCTGCGAACCAGTCAGGCACCGTTTTGCTGTCAGTAACCAGCACGCTTTTAATCCCCAGCGCCCGCGCCGCGTCAATATTCTGCTGGTTATCGTCAAAGAATACCGCCTGGTCGGCGCTGACGCCTTCCGCTTCCAGCACGTGCTGATAGATCCGCGCTTCGGGCTTACGCATTCCCAGCTCCTGCGACAGATAGAGCGCATCGGCCGCGTGCTGCACGTCCGGGTACTGAGTCGGCCAGAAGGCGCAATGCAGCTTGTTGGTATTGGAGAGGATCACTACCCGATGCCCCTCCAGCCGCAACCGGTTCATCAGCGCCAGCGTTTCAGGCCGCACGTCGACAAACACCGCCTGCCAGCCGGCGGTGAACTGCTCGTAGCTCAGGGCTATCTCCAGCTTTTCACACAGCGCTAACGCGAAATCCTCATCGCTGATTTCACCCCGTTCATGCTGTTCAAAGGCCTCATCCATCTCGAAATGACTTTGCAGTGACGCCAGCGGCACGCGGCTAAGGTCACTCCAGACACCTAACACGCGGTTAAAATCGATATCAATGATCACATTGCCCAAATCAAAAATGTACAACATGGTGCGCCTCCTTCGGTTCCCTGGAGTATTCACTCTAGCGGCAAAAGTGCAGGCTGAACAGCTAACCTCAGAGAGAAAAACGCAAACGCTGACCGGCGCGTGATGCGCCTGTCAGGCAACACCACTTATCGCTGGCCTGGTGGCAACAGACAGGAATAGCAGGCAAAAAAAAAGCCCCGATAACGGGGCTTTTCATCAATTAAAGGCGCAGATTATGCGTCTTTAGGACCACGTGAAGCACGTTTACGGTCGTTTTCAGTCAGGTGACGTTTACGGATACGCACGGACTGTGGCGTAACTTCTACCAGTTCGTCATCATCGATGAACTCGATCGCCTGCTCCAGCGTCATCTTGATTGGCGGCACCAGAGTAGTCGCTTCATCCGTACCAGAAGCACGCATGTTGGTCAGCTTCTTACCGGTCAGACAGTTGACTGTCAGGTCGTTAGAACGGCTGTGAATACCGATGATCTGGCCTTCATACACTTCTGCACCGTGACCCAGGAACAGCTTACCGCGGTCCTGCAGGCCGAACAGCGCGAACGCAACGGCTTTACCCTGACCGTTAGAGATCAGTACGCCGTTCTGACGCTGGCCCACTTCGCCCGGACGAATATCGTCGTAGTGGCTAAAGGTGGAGTACAGCAGACCGGTACCTGAGGTCATGGTCATGAATTCGTTACGGAAGCCGATCAGGCCACGGCTTGGGATCACGTAGTCGAGACGTACGCGGCCTTTGCCATCCGGATCCATGTTTTTCAGATCGCCCTTACGCTCACCCATGGCTTGCATGACTGAACCCTGGTTGTTCTCTTCGATATCCAGCGTTACGTTCTCGAATGGCTCTTGTTTACGGCCATCGATTTCGCGGAAGATAACTTTCGGACGGGATACCGCCAGTTCGAAACCTTCACGACGCATGTTTTCGATCAGAACAGACAGGTGCAGCTCACCACGACCTGATACGCGGAACGCGTCAGCATCTTCGGTTTCTTCAACACGCAGCGCCACGTTGTGTACCAGTTCTTTGTTCAGACGCTCAAGGATCTGACGTGAAGTCACGTACTTACCTTCTTTACCGCAGAACGGTGAGGTGTTGACGTTAAAGAACATGGTTACCGTTGGCTCATCCACGCTCAGCGCTGGCAGCGCCTGAACATTTTGTGGATCGCAAATGGTGTCAGAGATATTCAGCTCGCCCAGACCGGTGATGGCGATGATGTCGCCCGCTTCAGCCAGGTCGCTGTCGATACGCTCCAGACCCAGGTGAGTCAGCACTTTACCGACTTTACCGTTACGGGTTTTACCTTCGCTATCGATAATGGTGACTTGCTGGTTAGGCTTCACTTTACCGCGCTTGATGCGGCCGATACCGATAACACCCAGGTAGTTGTTGTAGTCCAGCTGCGAGATTTGCATCTGCAGTGGCGCTTCAGCTTCAACCTGTGGTGGAGAAACGTGGTCAACAATCGCCTGATACAGCGGAGTCATATCGTCCGCCATATCGGTGTGCTCCAGACCTGCAATACCATTCAGCGCCGAGGCGAAAATGATAGGGAAGTCGAGCTGCTCGTCGGTCGCGTCGAGGTTAACGAACAGGTCGAATACCTGATCAACAACCCAATCCGGACGCGCGCCAGGACGGTCAACTTTATTGATAACCACAATCGGCTTCAGACCATGCGCGAACGCTTTTTTGGTCACGAAGCGAGTTTGCGGCATAGGGCCATCCATCGCATCTACAACCAGCAGCACCGAGTCCACCATGGACATGACGCGCTCAACTTCACCACCGAAGTCGGCGTGTCCTGGGGTATCAACGATGTTGATACGGTAGTCATTCCACTTAATGGCGGTGTTTTTTGCGAGGATGGTAATCCCACGCTCTTTCTCCAAATCATTGGAGTCCATCACGCGCTCGGTTGCTTCGGTACGGGCATCAAAAGTACCGGATTGTTGCAGCAGTTTGTCAACCAGGGTGGTCTTTCCATGGTCAACGTGCGCGATGATGGCGATGTTACGCAAATTTTCGATCACAGCTTTGCCTCAGGCATTAGAAATAGCGCGCTATTGTACACGGATTAAGCGGAAGACTGAACACGATCACACTTTTCACTGAAAGTTTATTGCATTGCCGCAAATTCGCACTGTTCCCGGTGCAGAAAATGCACTAAGTTGGGCTGTTGCACCACTTTAGTGCTTAACGATCGACCAAAAGCACCATAATAGTGCACTGAGACTATCGTGGTGCAGCGACCGGAGGACAAAAAGGTGCACCACAGGGCGATTTAACCGACACGGAGAAAGTTGGCACAGAATTCGCTTTATCTCTTTTAAGCGCAAACGCCAGTCAGACGACGGTTGAAGAGCGTGCCGGAATAGCCAGGTCAGGGATGGCAGTAGTCAGAAACGCATTCCCGGCAACGACGTTCCCTCACCATGTAGACAATGACCATTTCCAGGAGAGTTGAGTATGTCCGCTGAACACGTTCTCTCGATGATGAACGAGCATGAAGTTAAGTTTGTTGACCTGCGTTTTACCGATACCAAAGGTAAAGAACAGCACGTTACTATCCCTGCTCACCAGGTTAACGCTGACTTCTTCGAAGAAGGCAAAATGTTCGATGGCTCCTCCATCGGTGGCTGGAAAGGCATTAACGAATCAGACATGGTGCTGATGCCTGACGCTACTACGGCGGTCATGGATCCTTTCTTTGAAGAT
Organism: Pantoea sp. PGP6; assembly: GCF_053474785.1. Classification (NCBI taxonomy): domain Bacteria; kingdom Pseudomonadati; phylum Pseudomonadota; class Gammaproteobacteria; order Enterobacterales; family Erwiniaceae; genus Pantoea; species Pantoea sp. PGP6. Next base: position 106,586 of record NZ_JBQBMA010000001.1, on the reverse strand, counting down.
TCTACGCTGATCATCCGTTGTGACATTCTCGAGCCAGGCACCATGCAGGGCTACGATCGTGACCCACGCTCAATTGCCAAGCGCGCTGAAGATTTCCTGCGTTCTTCCGGCATCGCTGATACCGTGCTGTTTGGGCCAGAGCCTGAATTCTTCCTGTTCGATGACATCCGTTTCGGTTCATCGACCTCCGGTTCACACGTTGCTATCGACGATATCGAAGCGGCCTGGAACACCGGCAAAGAGTACGAAGGCGGTAACAAAGGTCACCGTCCAGGTCTGAAAGGCGGCTACTTCCCGGTGCCACCGGTTGACTCATCACAGGACATCCGTTCTGCCATGTGTCTGACGATGGAACAGATGGGTCTGGTGGTTGAAGCGCATCACCACGAAGTGGCGACTGCGGGTCAGAACGAAGTGGCAACCCGCTTCAATACCATGACCAAAAAAGCCGACGAAATTCAGATCTACAAATATGTCGTGCACAACGTGGCCCACGCCTACGGCAAAACGGCGACCTTTATGCCGAAGCCAATGTTTGGCGACAACGGTTCAGGTATGCACTGCCATATGTCACTGTCTAAAGGCGGCCAGAACCTGTTCTCCGGTGACAAATACGGCGGCCTGTCTGAAATGGCGCTGTTCTACATCGGCGGTATCATCAAGCACGCGAAAGCGATCAACGCGCTGGCGAACCCGACCACCAACTCCTACAAGCGTCTGGTCCCTGGTTACGAAGCCCCGGTTATGCTGGCGTACTCTGCCCGTAACCGTTCAGCCTCAATCCGTATCCCGGTTGTAGCCAGCCCGAAAGCACGTCGTATTGAAGCGCGCTTCCCGGACCCAGCGGCTAACCCATACCTGGCATTCACCGCACTGCTGATGGCTGGCCTCGACGGCATCATCAACAAGATCCATCCTGGCGATGCGATGGATAAAAACCTGTATGACCTGCCACCGGAAGAAGAAGCTGAGATTCCAAAAGTTGCTGGCTCGCTGGAAGAAGCGCTGAACGCCCTGAACGAAGACCGCGAGTTCCTGACTCGTGGCGGCGTGTTCACCGACGAAACCATCGACGCTTACATCGAATTGCGTAAAGCAGAACTGGACCGCGTCCGCATGACGCCACATCCGGTAGAGTTCGAGCTTTACTACAGCGTTTAATTGGTCAGACGTTTTTGTTGCCGTGGAAACTTTCAGCCCATCTTCGGATGGGCTTTTTTCTCCGCGAATTCACCGTTCATTCGCCTTCATTTCGGCTTAAAGACTAAAATGCACTAACTTAGTGCAGAGGAACGCTGTATGGCAACTGGCTCTCTGCCCGATGCAGGGCAGATTCTCAACGCGTTAATCAACAGTATTTTGTTGGTGGATAACGACCTGGTTATCCACTATGCCAATCCGGCGGCGCAGCAATTACTGGCGCAAAGCTCACGTAAACTGTTCGGCACGCCGTTACCGGAACTGACCGGCTACTTTTCGCTGAATATTGAGGTGATGCGCGAGAGTCTTGAGGCTGGCCAGGGATTTACCGACAGTGAAGTCACGCTGGTAGTCGATGGACGCGCGCACATCATGTCGCTGACCGCCCAGCGTTTGCCCGATGGCTTACTTCTGCTGGAAATGGCGCCGATGGATAATCAGCGTCGTCTCAGTCAGGAACAGTTACAGCACGCTCAGCAGGTAGCCGCGCGCGATTTGGTGCGCGGCCTGGCGCATGAAATCAAAAATCCGCTGGGTGGATTACGCGGTGCCGCCCAGTTGTTATCACGCGCCCTGCCCGATCCGTCGCTGAACGAATATACCAAAGTGATTATTGAACAGGCGGACCGGTTGAGAAATCTGGTCGATCGCCTGTTAGGGCCGCAGCAGCCCGGCATGCACATCACCCAAAGCATTCATCAGGTGGCTGAGCGCGTAGTGAATCTGGTGTCGATGGAGCTGCCGGATAACGTCTCTCTGGTGCGTGATTACGATCCCAGCCTGCCGGAACTGCCACACGACCCCGATCAGATTGAACAGGTGTTACTCAACGTCGTCCGTAATGCGCTGCAGGCGTTAGGCGACGAGGGCGGCACCATTATTATTCGCACCCGTACCGCGTTTCAGCTCACGCTGCACGGCACGCGTTACCGTCTGGTAGCGCGGATTGATATTGAAGATGATGGCCCCGGCATTCCCGCCCAGCTGCAGGATACGCTGTTTTATCCGATGGTCAGCGGCCGGGAAGGCGGAACCGGTTTAGGCCTCTCCATCGCCCGTAGCCTGATTGATCAACATTCAGGAAAAATAGAATTTAACAGTTGGCCGGGACACACCGAGTTTTCGGTTTACCTGCCCATTCGCCAGTGAGGTTTCTATGCAACGAGGGATAGTCTGGATCGTCGATGACGATAGCTCCATCCGCTGGGTGCTTGAACGCGCGCTCACTGGAGCCGGTTTAAGCTGTGCCACCTTTGACAGCGCAAAAGAGGTGCTGGATGCCCTCTCGACCAAAACCCCGGACGTTTTATTATCAGATATCCGCATGCCCGGTATGGATGGTCTGGCGCTGCTGAAGCAGATTAAACAGCGTCACCCGATGCTCCCGGTCATCATAATGACGGCCCACTCCGATCTGGATGCTGCTGTCAGCGCCTACCAGCAAGGGGCGTTTGATTACCTGCCTAAGCCGTTTGATATTGATGAGGCGGTTGCGCTGGTAGAGCGTGCCATCAGTCACTATCAGGAGCAGCAACAGCCGCGTAATCAGCCGGTCAGCGGACCGACCACCGATATCATTGGTGAGGCCCCGGCAATGCAGGACGTGTTCCGCATTATTGGCCGCCTGTCGCGATCCTCCATTAGCGTGCTGATCAACGGCGAGTCCGGTACCGGTAAAGAGCTGGTGGCGCACGCGCTGCATCGCCACAGCCCACGGACCAAAGCACCGTTTATCGCGCTGAATATGGCCGCTATACCGAAAGACCTGATTGAGTCAGAACTGTTCGGTCATGAAAAAGGGGCTTTTACCGGCGCTAACCAGATTCGCCAGGGCCGCTTTGAGCAGGCAGATGGCGGCACGCTGTTTTTAGATGAGATCGGCGACATGCCGCTTGATGTGCAGACCCGTCTGTTACGCGTGCTGGCCGACGGTCAGTTTTATCGCGTCGGCGGCTATGCGCCAGTCAAAGTCGACGTGCGTATCATCGCCGCAACCCACCAGAATCTGGAGCTGCGGGTGCAGGAAGGCAAGTTCCGTGAGGATCTGTTTCATCGCCTGAATGTAATCCGGGTGCATCTGCCGCCACTGCGTGAGCGCCGGGAAGATATTCCGCGGCTGGCGCGTTACTTCCTGCAGGTTGCCGCGCGTGAGCTGGGGGTAGAGGCGAAGATCCTGCATCCGGAAACCGAAGCCGCGCTCACCCGTCTGCACTGGTCAGGTAACGTGCGTCAGCTGGAGAATACCTGTCGCTGGCTGACCGTAATGGCGGCGGGTCAGGAAGTGTTGATTCAGGATCTGCCTGCCGAACTGTTTGAGTCCAGCACGCCGGAAAATCCGGTGCAGTCGCTGCCGGACAGCTGGGCAACCTTGCTGGCACAGTGGGCCGACCGCGCGCTGCGTTCCGGTCATCAGAATCTGCTGTCAGAAGCGCAACCAGAGATGGAGCGCACGCTGCTCACAACCGCCCTGCGCCATACTCAGGGTCATAAGCAGGAAGCTGCCCGGTTGCTGGGTTGGGGACGTAATACCCTGACGCGCAAACTGAAAGAACTGGGGATGGAATAAGCATCCTGATACGGGCTGAGGGATCTCAGCCCGTTTTCAGATCACCCGTGAAAACTGCTGCTGACGCGCTCTCTGACGCAGGTAGCGATCAAAACACATACAGATATTGCGGATCAGCAAGCGTCCCACCCCCGTCACCTGCAAGCCGGTCGCCGCTTGCACCACCAGCCCATCCGCCACTAACGGTTTCAGCAGCGCCAGGTCTTCGGCAAAGTAGTCGGCAAATCGGATACCCCACTGGGTTTCAACCGCCGCAAAGTCGAGCGAAAAGTTGCAGATCAGGGTTTTAATCACCTCACGACGCAGACAGTCATCATCGGTTAACGCTACGCCACGCCACAGGCCGTTGCCCTGCTGCTCTACGCTGCTGTACCAGCTATTGAGCACTTTCTGGTTCTGGGCATAGCTGTCACCAATCATGCTAATGGCAGAGACGCCAAGCCCGAGTAAATCGCTGTCGCCCTGAGTAGTGTAGCCCTGGAAGTTACGGTGCAGCTCTCCTTCGCGCTGGGCAATGGCCAGTTCATCCTGCGGCTTCGCAAAATGATCCATGCCAATGAACTGGTAACCCTGCTGCGTCAGTGTGGCGATGGTCTGTTGCAGAATATCCAGTTTTCGCTGTGCCGACGGCAGTTCGTCATCTTTGATTTTACGTTGGGCAGCGAACAGCGCGGGCAGATGCGCGTAGTTGAATACGCTTAGCCGATCGGGATTCAGCGCCAGCACCCGCTCCAGGGTGAAGGCGAAGCTGTCCGGCGTCTGGAGCGGTAAACCGTAGATCAGATCGATGCTGGTTGAGCTGAAACCCTGCTCGCGCGCCCGAGCCATCAGTCCGAAGATGACCGCTTCATCCTGTACCCGATTGACCCGCTGCTGCACCGCTTTGTTAAAGTCCTGCACACCCATGCTCAGGCGATTGAACCCCAGCGCGCGCAGATGATCGATAACATCCAGCTCAATTTCGCGTGGATCGACCTCGATCGACATTTCGGCATCGTCCGCCACCGTAAAATGCTGCTTCAGCACGGCCACCAGCCGGCTAATCTGCGCCTTATCGAGAAAGGTCGGTGTGCCGCCGCCCCAGTGCAGTTGCCGCACCTGACGCTGACGGAACAGCGGTGCCCGCTGAATAATCTCCTGCTCAAGCACATCCAGGTAGCGGTCCGCTTTATGACGCTGGCGCGTGACTATTTTATTGCAGCCACAGAAGTAGCAAAGACGATGACAGAAAGGAATATGGACGTAGAGCGACAGAGGACGTTCTGGATAGCGCGCTACCGCACGCAGGAAATCAGGCTCGGCATACTGCTCGCTGAACTCCAGCGCAGTGGGATAGGAGGTATAACGTGGCCCGGCGTAATTGTATTTCTCAATCAGCGCCTGGTCCCAATCAATCTGCAGCGATGGCATGCTCACTCCTTCCGGTGACGTCGTCTAAGAGAAGGTCGCGATGAAGAAGGGATGAAAGGTGAGCGGGACGAAACCCGACGTAAACGTTGCTTCAGACGCGACAGGCGACGTAGTTTAAACAATAACCACAGCAGATAACATGTCGTCAGCAGCGCGAAAATTGATCCAGGCCAAAACATTGTCGTTTACCTGAGAGGGGCGGCATGCGGAAACCGCATGCCGATCAAATTGGCTTAGTTACCTTTCAGCAGACGGTACATATCTTCTTCCGCCTGCTCGTCATCGCCGTCATCCATGGCGATGCCTAACTGCTCCATCAGTTCGTCGATGCGATCGAGTGCTGCGTCCAGCCAGCCCTGGTCTTCTGCCGACAGCGTTTCGCCATTTTCCAGCCGATCCAGCAGCGCATCCAGACGTTCGTCATTTTCCAGCTTCGCCAGCTCTTCTTCCGGTGTCAGGCGTGCTTTTTTCTCAGCCGCGGGTTTTGCCACGCTTTTCTTCACTTTAGCGGATGCAGTCTGGCCATCGGCAATCAGCGCGACCGGTTTTTTGCTACCGATACGCGGATCTTTAACATTGCTGCCCTGGCGGCCACCGTTGTTGTCCGACGCTGTCGGATTTGCACGGCTGCCTGACGCATGGCCGCGATGCTTTTTATCACGTTTACGATCGCGTGCTTCGTTATTAATATCTTCACGCGATTTGCGTTTGGCTTTGACGGCAGGTTTGCCGTGCGCAGCTCGTGCAGGTTGCTTCATAGTGTTCGGTCCCGGCTTTTTTATTCAGTATAGAATTGCGGCGAAATCTAGCAGAAAGTAGCCAAAGAAAAAAGGCGACAGCTCAAGCTGTCGCCTTATTTCATACCTTCATACGAAGGAATCATGTTTTAAGTCCTTTTCGGCTCGTAACATCCCGGTCAATCCCGCGCCTGCTCAACACCTGAGCTTTTCCTTATCCCTGTCCGGTCCGCAATCCCTGACCATTTCCACTCCATCGCTCTTTGCCTTCCTGACATCCCTGAACGCATCTTCCTGATGTGTGCTGCCGTGCACTGCACACTAATGTAGACCAACTGGTAAAACCCTCAAGTAAGCGGCAGGGTTAGTTGCTGGAAAAAAACACTACATATTCATAATTAACTGAATAGTAATGTCTTTTATTTTTAGTAATTAAAGTAAATAACGACATAACGGGCAACGTCTATGGCAAATCTCTTACAAAAAAGGCGACCGCCAAGCGGTTGAGCACTTTCGCGCCATAACGCGTATAATCGGCGCCATTGCCCTAATGCGTTTTCTGGAGTGTCACTTTGTCTGAACTGAATTATCACGTAACCCATTTTGTCCTGAGCGCGCCGGATATCCGCCATCTTCCCGCCGATACCGGGATCGAGGTCGCCTTTGCTGGCCGCTCCAACGCCGGCAAGTCCAGCGCACTGAACACCTTAACCAACCAGAAAAGCCTGGCGCGTACCAGTAAAACGCCGGGCCGCACCCAGTTGATTAACCTGTTTGAAGTCTCGGAAGGGAAACGGCTGGTCGACCTGCCGGGTTACGGCTATGCCGAAGTGCCAGAAGAGATGAAGCTGAAATGGCAACGTGCATTAGGTGAGTATCTGCAAAAACGACAGGCGCTGAAGGGGCTGGTGGTGTTGATGGACATCCGTCATCCGCTTAAGGATCTGGATCAGCAGATGATTCAGTGGGCAGTGGAAAGCAGCATCCCGGTACTGTTGCTGCTGACCAAGGCTGATAAGCTTGCCTCGGGCGCGCGTAAAGCGCAGCTGACGATGGTGCGTGAAGCGTCACTGGCCTTTATGGGTGATGTGCAGGTCGAACTGTTTTCGTCGCTGAAGAAGATTGGCGTGGATAAAGTACGGCAGAAGCTTGATGGCTGGTTCACCAACCTTGAGCCCGCACGCGACGATCAGGAAGCAGACGAGTAAACCGGACCGGTACATTCCGTCCGTTGAGGCTGTAAAAAGCCCAATAAAAAACGCCCCAGTCACAGAATGACTGGGGCGGCTAAATTCAGCCAAATCCGATTACGTGAAGTAAAAGGTCTGAAAGATAGAACATCTTACCTCTGTACCCTACGCCTCGAACTTTACCTGATTTTTTCTGAGCCACAAAGGCTTTTTTGTCGCTTACTTACATCAAACAGAACTTTTTTTACCATATACGTCACAAAAACGGCGTCGCGATGTAGTTTAATGACATAAAAAGTGCTTAGCCGATAAGTAGTTAGTGATCTCCTTCAGACTGAGGCGCCATTGCCCGTGGCTGAAGCGATTAAGTAAACGATTTACTTATGCCTCATGCCAGACCCGCAATGACGCCGCAACGCCAGCGCATTGATGCAGATTAGTGGGCTTCATCCCAGTTATCGCCCACCCCAACTTCCACCAGCAGCGGCACGTCGAGCTGCACACTGCCTTCCATCAATGCCTGAATTTTCTTGCTGGCGGCCTCAACGGCCTCAGCCTTGATCTCAAATACCAGTTCATCGTGAACCTGCATAATCATTCTGACGCCGCTCTCTTTTTCCTGCTCTAACCAGCTATCAACTGCAATCATTGCACGCTTGATAATGTCTGCCGCCGTTCCCTGCATTGGCGCATTGATCGCCGCACGCTCCGCGGCTTTACGTCGCATCGCGTTGCTGGATTTAATATCCGGCAGCCACAGCCGGCGCCCTTCGAGGGTTTCGACATAGCCTGTGCTGGCGGCCAGCTGACGGGTATTTTCCATGTAGCGCAGCACGCCTGGATAGCGTTCAAAGTAGAGATCCATATACTTTTTCGCTTCGCCGGCACCGATGTTCAACTGGCGAGACAAACCAAATGCGCTCATGCCATAGATCAGACCGAAGTTGATCGCTTTGGCGCTGCGGCGCTGTTCTCCACTGACCTTGTCCAGCGCGACGCCAAACACCTCAGCAGCGGTTGCCCGGTGGATATCTTCGCCCTGGGCAAACGCATCCAGCAATCCTTTATCCTGCGAGAGATGCGCCATGATGCGCAGTTCAATTTGTGAGTAGTCGGCCGCAACGATGCGATTCCCTTTGCCAGCAATAAAAGCCTGGCGGATGCGGCGTCCTTCGTCATTACGTACCGGAATGTTTTGCAGGTTAGGATCGGTCGAGGATAAGCGTCCGGTCGCGGTAACCGCCTGATGATAAGAGGTATGAACCCGCCCGCTGACCGGGTTGATCATCAGCGGTAATTTATCAGTGTAGGTGGACTTCAGTTTGGATAAGCCGCGATGTTCCAGAATCACTTTGGGCAACGGATAATCGAGCGCCAGCTCAGCTAAGACTTCTTCGCTGGTTGAAGGTGCGCCGCCCGGGGTCTTTTTGGTCGGTTTAATGCCCTGCTTTTCAAACAGGATAACCTGCAACTGTTTAGTCGAAGAGAGATTAAACGACTCGCCCGCCAGTTCATGCGCCTTGAGCTCCAGTTCAGCCAGCCGGGACGTAAGCTCTTTCGAGTGCTGCGCCAGTATAGCCTGATCGATCAACACGCCATTACGCTCGATACGCGAGATCACGGTGAGCAGCGGCATCTCAATTTGCTCAAACACTTTTTTCGGGCCCGCTTCTTTCTCCAGCTCTGGCCACATCTTCAGATGCAGCTGTAAGGTGACGTCGGCATCTTCCGCAGCGTAGTGCCCCGCCTGTTCGAGGGCGATTTGATTAAACGTCAGCTGATTTTTGCCTTTGCCGGCAATCTCTTCAAACGTGACGGTTTTGTGGTTCAGCCAGCGTGCGGCCAGGCTATCCATATCGTGTTTGCCGACCACGCTGTTGAGAATGTAGGACTCCAGCATGGTATCGAACTTAATACCGGCCAGTTCAATGTCGTAGTTCTTCAATACGCCGCGATCGTATTTGAGATTCTGACCAACCTTCCAGGCGCTGGCATCTTCCAGCAGTGGCTTAAGCTGTGCCAGCACGGCAGCGCGGTCGAGTTGTTCAGGCGCATCCAGATAGTCATGTGCCACTGGCAGATAGGCTGCCTCACCCGGTGCTACCGCAAAACCGATGCCCACGATATTGGCGCTCAGGGTATCCAGCGAATCGGTTTCCAGATCAAAGGCGAACACCTCGCTGCGCTTTAGTTTCTCCAGCCAGCTTTCAAAGGTCGCCTGATCGAGGATAGTGACGTAGCCATCAGCCGATAAAATGCTGCTGGTCTCCACCACTGCCACCGGCTCATCAGGCAGCCCTTTTTGCGCCTGAGGATTGCTCTTTTTACCCTGCAGCCATTTCCCGTCCTGCAGATCGTTCAGCCAGCGTTTGAACTCATAACGGCTGAACAGCGTCTGTAACGCCGCCACGTCCGGTTCGGCCACCGTCAGTTCTTCGCAAGGCAACGGCAGCTCAACGTCGGTTTTGATGGTCGCCAGCTGGTAAGAGAGAAACGCCACGTCACGGTTCTGTTCAAGTTTTGCCGCCATGGTTTTGGCACCACGGAACGAGAGTTCGGCCACTTTATCCAGGTTGTCATAGATCGAACGCATGCCGCCCAGTCCCTGCAGCAGCGCCTGCGCGGTCTTCTCGCCCACGCCAGGAACGCCAGGGATGTTATCTGAGCTATCACCCATCATGGCGAGGAAATCGATAATCAAAGCAGGCGGCACGCCATACTTCTGCTCGACCTCTTCCGGTCCGAGGATAGTGTTGGTCATGGTGTTAATCAGCGTGATACCCGGCGTCACCAGCTGCGCCATATCTTTATCACCAGTGCTGATCAGCACCGCCCGGCCTTTTTTCTCGGCCTCAAGCGCCAGGGTACCGATAACATCATCAGCCTCAACGCCGCTGACTGCCAGCAGCGGTAATCCCATTGCGCGCACCATCTCGTGCAGCGGTTCGATTTGCGCTCGCAGATCGTCCGGCATCGGTGGCCGATGCGATTTGTAGTGCTCAAACAGCTCGTCGCGAAAAGTTTTGCCTTTAGCATCAAACACCACAGCAACATGACTTGGGCTATATTGCGTCAGCAGGCTTTTCAGCATATTAAGCACGCCATACATGGCGCCTGTGGGTTCACCTGCACTATTGGTCAGCGGCGGGAACGCGTGGTACGCGCGATAAAGATAGGATGAGCCATCAACCAGAATCAGGGGATTTTCTGCGATTTGCGCCATAAGTCTGTCTATTCTTCGTTGCCATGGATTGGTCTATAAGGATGCCACAGCTTGGCAAGAATGGTGAAATAAGGCGAGCAGCGTCTGGCGTTTTTAACGCTTTTGAGTGAAGGATCGCAACGATCGTTCTGTGGATAACTTTGTGCGTAAAAATTATAACGCGCTGTTTTTTAGGTGTTTAGATAAATCCCGCCCGATTTAAATTATTAAATTTCAATCATTTATCTTATTTCCGTGACCCGATCGCCATTTTTAATTACGTGATCCCTTGTGTGGATATTAAATTTATGCCCAGGAGATGGATAAAAATGCTGTCGCCGATCGCAGGGCAAAAAAAACGCCAGCAGCGCTGGCGTTTAGCGGTCAGGCAGCAGGTTACTTCTGGCTGACCAGGAATTTCACGACGTTCGCGTAATCGGCAACGAAATTATCCATAGAGCTGGTATCGAGACCGCCGTTATTGACCATATATTTGCCATTAACGAAAATCGCCGGTACGCCACGCAGATCAACATCAGCGGCTGCTTTCTGCTGCTGAGCAACCAGCGCTTTTACTGCAAAGCTGTTCCAGGCAGCATCATAATCCGCCGCAGAAATGCCAGCCGCGGTGATAAAGGTCTGTTTCAGGCTGGCAGGATCGGTGATGGTCTGCGTTTTCTGGATACCATCAAAGATCGGCGCGGTGACTTTATCTTCCACACCTAACGCCATTGCAACAGCCCAGGCCTGAGTCACCACCGGTCCCAAATCGCCGCCGAGGAAATCAACGTGGTATTTCACCATCTTAGTCTCAGCAGGCAGATTCTTTTTCACCGCATCATTGACGTGATAAATACGTTCGAACTGATAGCAGTGCGGGCAGAAGAAGGAGAAAAACTCCATCACCTGAGGTTCGCCTGCAACGGGCTTCTGCAGACTGACGTACTGTTTCCCCTCGGTGAATTGTGCAGCAGACGCGCTGAACGCCAGCACTAAACCGATCAGTGCAAACCAAATCTTTTTCATCGTGAAAAACTCTCCTGACTACTTCATTAAAATTGCGGGGTCAGCTGCAAAGGAGGTTCCTGCAACAGCTTCTCCTGCTCGGTAAAAAGCGAAATCTGCCGGCGCCAGAAATCTTCATCTGTCATCCAGGGGAAGGCGCGCGGAAAAGCGGGATCCTGCCAGCGTCGGACTACCCAGGCCAGATAATAAACCATGCGCATCGCGCGTAAAGGCTCAATCAGTGACAATTCATTAATATCAAAGTCACTGAATTCACCGTACGCCTCCAGCAGGATATCCCACTGAATACGCTGTTCCTGCCGATCCCCGCTGATCAGCATCCACAGATCCTGCACTGCCGGACCGTTACGGGCATCGTCCAGGTCGACAAACAGTGGCCCGTCACGCCACAGGATATTACCGGGATGACAGTCACCGTGTAATCGTAGCGGCTGCCACGTACTATGCCAGCGCTGCTGTAACGTGTGCCCCAGCTTGTCGACCGACTGAAGCAGCGCATCTTTCAGTGAAGCAGGTACTAATGCACACTGTTCCAGCACCGCACGAGGCTGATGGAGATATTCATCCAGGCCGATAGTCGGCCGTTGGCTGAACAGCGCTTTACGGCCGGTCTGATGAATCCGACCCAGAAAGCGACCTACCCACTCCATCTGATCTTCATTATCAGTTTCATACTGCCGCCCGCCAAGGCTGGGGAACACTGCAAAAAAGAAGCCGGCGTGACTCTGCAAGGTGTTGCCCTGTAAAATCAGCGGTGCCGCGATCGGTACTTCGTCAGCCAGCAGATCAAGCGCATACTGATGCTCTTCGACAATCTGCTCTGCACGCCAGCGCTGTGGGCGATAGAATTTAGCCACGTAACGGCGTTTCTCATCATCACTAAATTGATAAACACGGTTTTCATAGCTGTTCAGCGCTGTCAGTCCTGATTCGACGCGTATGCCTGTTTCCCACAGCGCATCCAGCAGCACGTCGGGATTCAACGTCTGAAAGTTAAACGCAGCGTCGCTCATCATTTTACCTGTCGTGGCCGGTGTATTTAGCCACCAAGGATAACACTACTCGTCATCTTTAATGACACCCCGTGCGCGTAGCAACGCTGTTTTGAAATCAACTTCGTGATCTTTTTTCAGCCCCGGTATCTCATCATGGCTGCCTGCGTCGCGCATTTTGAGATGGTAAATCAATACGTCATCGGTTAATTCACTTAATGGGCCACGGAATCCAGCTTCCTGTGCCAGTTTCTGTAAGAATGCGATGAGGTTAAGATCGGGTTCTTTTTGCCAGGCGGGTTGTAACAGTTCCATCAATTCGTTCAGACGATGGCATTTCATATCACTTACTCCCGTTTTCAGTATGTCATTAGCGAGGATAATGCCATGACAATGTTAACCGGCGTGATTCTGGCCGGGGGTCAGGGCCGCCGTATGGGTGGTCAGGACAAAGGATTGGTACCACTGAATGGCAAGCCACTGTATCAGCATGTCCTTGAACGGCTAAGGCCACAAGTCGACATTGTGGTGATTAACGCGAATCGCAATATTGATCGTTATCAGTTAAGCGGATGTCGGGTCGTGCAGGACGTGTTTGCAGATTACCCGGGCCCGCTGGCGGGGATCTATAGCGCATTACGCGCTATTGAGGGGGACTGGGCGGTGTTCAGTTCCTGCGATACACCTGCTATCCCGCTTAACTTTGTTGAGCAGCTGGTGCAACAACGCGGCGACGCCCCAGCAGTGTGGGTACGCTCACAGGAGCGCGATCATCCTACGCTGGCGCTGATCCACCGCGATGTTGCTGCGCCACTGCAGGCCTATCTCCAGGCCGGTGAACGCCGCCTGATGCAGTTTTTACGCCATCAGGGCGGACATGCGGTGCTGTTACCGGATGACGAATCCGCCTTTCACAACATCAATACCCCGGATGATCTGGATAAGAGATTTTAATATGTCGCTACCTTTACTGGCTATCACCGGCTGGAGTGGAACCGGAAAAACAATGCTCCTACAGCAACTTATACCGATCCTTAGCCATCAGGGCATACGTAGCGGTTTGATCAAGCATACGCATCATCAGATGGAGGTGGATACACCTGGCAAGGATAGCTATCTCCTCAGGAAAGCCGGGGCGAATCAGGTTATCGTGGCCAGTTCACAGCGCTGGGCATTAATGTGTGAAACACCTGATGAAGGGCACATTGATCTGCCTTACCTGGTGAGCCGGATGGAACATTCACTACTGGATCTGGTGCTGGTAGAAGGATTCAAAAATGAGGCAGTGCCAAAAATTGTGTTGTGGCGCGCCGGCATCAAAGGTGGCGTAGATGAGCTGCTGGATGAACAGGTGATCGCCGTCGCCAGCGATCAGGCTCTTGCATTGTCGGTACCGGTACTGGATTTAAACCAGCCGGTAGTGATTGCGGCGTTCATTGCTGACTGGCTAAAAGCCCGCTGATGCACGTTTTTGACAGGATTTTAGGATCTGCAGACGTAAAAAAGCCCCGCACTTTCGTGCGGGGCTTCTTCACTCGTATGATGCCTGGCAGTTCCCTACTCTCGCATGGGGAGACCCCACACTACCATCGGCGCTACGGCGTTTCACTTCTGAGTTCGGCATGGGGTCAGGTGGGACCACCGCGCTACAGCCGCCAGGCAAATCTTGGTGCACGAAACGAATCTTTTACGCCATGACCGCGTTGCCATCGCTCGGCCACACCGGTCACATACTTCAGTATGCTCCCGCTGACGTCCTCGCTCTGCGCCTTGTCACGCCGCAAAATCTTTCGTTTCCGCTAATTTTTATCCGGTACAGGCTGAAAATTGTGTCTCTCAAAAACGCCTCTGGCGTTGTAAGGTTAAGCCTCACGGGTCATTAGTACCGGTTAGCTCAACGCATCGCTGCGCTTACACATCCGGCCTATCAACGTCGTCGTCTTCAACGTCCCTTCAGGACCCTTAAAGGGTCAGGGAGAACTCATCTCGGGGCAAGTTTCGTGCTTAGATGCTTTCAGCACTTATCTTTTCCGCACTTAGCTACCGGGCAATGCCATTGGCATGACAACCCGAACACCAGTGGTGCGTTCACTCCGGTCCTCTCGTACTAGGAGCAACCCCCCTCAATTCTCCAGCGCCCACGGCAGATAGGGACCGAACTGTCTCACGACGTTCTAAACCCAGCTCGCGTACCACTTTAAACGGCGAACAGCCGTACCCTTGGGACCTACTTCAGCCCCAGGATGTGATGAGCCGACATCGAGGTGCCAAACACCGCCGTCGATATGAACTCTTGGGCGGTATCAGCCTGTTATCCCCGGAGTACCTTTTATCCGTTGAGCGATGGCCCTTCCATTCAGAACCACCGGATCACTATGACCTGCTTTCGCACCTGCTCGAGCCGTCACTCTCGCAGTCAAGCCAGCTTATGCCATTGCACTAACCTCACGATGTCCGACCGTGATTAGCTGACCTTCGTGCTCCTCCGTTACGCTTTAGGAGGAGACCGCCCCAGTCAAACTACCCACCAGACACTGTCCGCACCCCGGATAACGGGGCCACGTTAGAACATCAAACATTAAAGGGTGGTATTTCAAGGTTGGCTCCACGCGGACTGGCGTCCGCGCTTCAAAGCCTCCCACCTATCCTACACATCAAGGCTCAATGTTCAGTGTCAAGCTGTAGTAAAGGTTCACGGGGTCTTTCCGTCTTGCCGCGGGTACACTGCATCTTCACAGCGAGTTCAATTTCACTGAGTCTCGGGTGGAGACAGCCTGGCCATCATTACGCCATTCGTGCAGGTCGGAACTTACCCGACAAGGAATTTCGCTACCTTAGGACCGTTATAGTTACGGCCGCCGTTTACCGGGGCTTCGATCAAGAGCTTCTCCTTACGGATAACCCCATCAATTAACCTTCCGGCACCGGGCAGGCGTCACACCGTATACGTCCACTTTCGTGTTTGCACAGTGCTGTGTTTTTAATAAACAGTTGCAGCCAGCTGGTATCTTCGACTGGCTTCGGCTCGGGGAGCAAGTCCCTCCACCTACGCGCCAGCGTGCCTTCTCCCGAAGTTACGGCACCATTTTGCCTAGTTCCTTCACCCGAGTTCTCTCAAGCGCCTTGGTATTCTCTACCTGACCACCTGTGTCGGTTTGGGGTACGATTTTGTGTTACCTGATGCTTAGAGGCTTTTCCTGGAAGCAGGGCATTTATCACTTCAGCACCGTAGTGCCTCGTCGTCACGCCTCAGTGTAAAGTGAACCGGATTTGCCTGGAACACACACCTACACGCTTAAACCGGGACAACCGTCGCCCGGCTGATATAGCCTTCTCCGTCCCCCCTTCGCAGTAACACCAAGTACAGGAATATTAACCTGTTTCCCATCGACTACGCCTTTCGGCCTCGCCTTAGGGGTCGACTCACCCTGCTCCGATTAACGTTGAACAGGAACCCTTGGTCTTCCGGCGAGCGGGCTTTTCACCCGCTTTATCGTTACTTATGTCAGCATTCGCACTTCTGATACCTCCAGCATGCCTCACAGCACACCTTCGACGGCTTACAGAACGCTCCCCTACCCAACAACACATAGTGTCGCTGCCGCAGCTTCGGTGCATGGTTTAGCCCCGTTACATCTTCCGCGCAGGCCGACTCGACCAGTGAGCTATTACGCTTTCTTTAAATGATGGCTGCTTCTAAGCCAACATCCTGGCTGTCTGTGCCTTCCCACATCGTTTCCCACTTAACCATGACTTTGGGACCTTAGCTGGCGGTCTGGGTTGTTTCCCTCTTCACGACGGACGTTAGCACCCGCCGTGTGTCTCCCGTGATAACATTCTTCGGTATTCGCAGTTTGCATCGGGTTGGTAAGCCGGGATGGCCCCCTAGCCGAAACAGTGCTCTACCCCCGAAGATGAGTTCACGAGGCGCTACCTAAATAGCTTTCGGGGAGAACCAGCTATCTCCCGGTTTGATTGGCCTTTCACCCCCAGCCACAGGTCATCCGCTAATTTTTCAACATTAGTCGGTTCGGTCCTCCAGTTAGTGTTACCCAACCTTCAACCTGCCCATGGCTAGATCACCGGGTTTCGGGTCTATACCCTGCAACTTAACGCCCAGTTAAGACTCGGTTTCCCTGCGGCTCCCCTATACGGTTAACCTTGCTACAGAATATAAGTCGCTGACCCATTATACAAAAGGTACGCAGTCACCCCCATAAAGAAGGCTCCCACTGCTTGTACGTACACGGTTTCAGGTTCTGTTTCACTCCCCTCGCCGGGGTTCTTTTCGCCTTTCCCTCACGGTACTGGTTCACTATCGGTCAGTCAGGAGTATTTAGCCTTGGAGGATGGTCCCCCCATATTCAGACAGGATACCACGTGTCCCGCCTTACTCATCGAGCTCACAGAATGTGTGTTTTTGTGTACGGGAGTATCACCCTGTACCCTGCGACTTTCCAGACGCTTCCACTAACACACAAGCTGATTCAGGCTCTGGGCTGCTCCCCGTTCGCTCGCCGCTACTGGGGGAATCTCGGTTGATTTCTTTTCCTCGGGGTACTTAGATGTTTCAGTTCCCCCGGTTCGCCTTGCAGCACTATGTATTCATGCTGCAATGATGCACTGAGTGCACCGGGTTTCCCCATTCGGACATCGACGGCTGTAGCGGTTCATATCACCTTACCGTCGCTTTACGCAGATTAGCACGTCCTTCATCGCCTCTGACTGCCAGGGCATCCACCGTGTACGCTTAGTCGCTTAACCTCACAACCCACAGGCGTTTTTCAGCGCTGCGTGTTGCAAGCATTTGAGAGACTCGAACATGTCGTGGCTTTCATTCTTATTACGGAGAATGAAAACGACATGTCGTTTCAATTTTCAGCTTGTTCCGGATTGTTAAAGAGCATAATACTTCGCAGCACACCGTTGCCGGTACGCTCTGAAGTATTTTTCAGAAAAAACAGTTAAACGGTATGGTGGAGCTAAGCGGGATCGAACCGCTGACCTCCTGCGTGCAAGGCAGGCGCTCTCCCAGCTGAGCTATAGCCCCATACAGTTACTGCAGAGACCACTACTACCACTCAACCGAGTACATTCCGTAAGAAATGCAATTCGTGCTCAGGCAAGGCATGTTTTCGCGCAGCATAGTGAACTATGCGAGCCGGAAACATAACGCAGCATGAGTACGAATTTGGTAGGCCTGAGTGGACTTGAACCACCGACCTCACCCTTATCAGGGGTGCGCTCTAACCACCTGAGCTACAAGCCTGTAGAGGTTTTTTCTGCTCGTTACTTTTTATCAGACAATCTGTGTGGACACTGCGCCGGAAGGTATCTTCAGGTAAGGAGGTGATCCAACCGCAGGTTCCCCTACGGTTACCTTGTTACGACTTCACCCCAGTCATGAATCACAAAGTGGTAAGCGCCCTCCCGAAGGTTAAGCTACCTACTTCTTTTGCAACCCACTCCCATGGTGTGACGGGCGGTGTGTACAAGGCCCGGGAACGTATTCACCGTGGCATTCTGATCCACGATTACTAGCGATTCCGACTTCACGGAGTCGAGTTGCAGACTCCGATCCGGACTACGACGCACTTTGTGAGGTCCGCTTGCTCTCGCGAGGTCGCTTCTCTTTGTATGCGCCATTGTAGCACGTGTGTAGCCCTACTCGTAAGGGCCATGATGACTTGACGTCATCCCCACCTTCCTCCGGTTTATCACCGGCAGTCTCCTTTGAGTTCCCGACCGAATCGCTGGCAACAAAGGATAAGGGTTGCGCTCGTTGCGGGACTTAACCCAACATTTCACAACACGAGCTGACGACAGCCATGCAGCACCTGTCTCAGCGTTCCCGAAGGCACCAAGGCATCTCTGCCAAGTTCGCTGGATGTCAAGAGTAGGTAAGGTTCTTCGCGTTGCATCGAATTAAACCACATGCTCCACCGCTTGTGCGGGCCCCCGTCAATTCATTTGAGTTTTAACCTTGCGGCCGTACTCCCCAGGCGGTCGACTTAACGCGTTAGCTCCGGAAGCCACTCCTCAAGGGAACAACCTCCAAGTCGACATCGTTTACGGCGTGGACTACCAGGGTATCTAATCCTGTTTGCTCCCCACGCTTTCGCACCTGAGCGTCAGTCTTCGTCCAGGGGGCCGCCTTCGCCACCGGTATTCCTCCAGATCTCTACGCATTTCACCGCTACACCTGGAATTCTACCCCCCTCTACGAGACTCAAGCCTGCCAGTTTCAAATGCAGTTCCCAGGTTAAGCCCGGGGATTTCACATCTGACTTAACAGACCGCCTGCGTGCGCTTTACGCCCAGTAATTCCGATTAACGCTTGCACCCTCCGTATTACCGCGGCTGCTGGCACGGAGTTAGCCGGTGCTTCTTCTGCGGGTAACGTCAATCGACGCGGTTATTAACCACATCGCCTTCCTCCCCGCTGAAAGTACTTTACAACCCGAAGGCCTTCTTCATACACGCGGCATGGCTGCATCAGGCTTGCGCCCATTGTGCAATATTCCCCACTGCTGCCTCCCGTAGGAGTCTGGACCGTGTCTCAGTTCCAGTGTGGCTGGTCATCCTCTCAGACCAGCTAGGGATCGTCGCCTAGGTGGGCCATTACCCCGCCTACTAGCTAATCCCATCTGGGTTCATCCGATAGTGAGAGGCCCGAAGGTCCCCCTCTTTGGTCTTGCGACGTTATGCGGTATTAGCCACCGTTTCCAGTGGTTATCCCCCTCTATCGGGCAGATCCCCAGACATTACTCACCCGTCCGCCACTCGTCACCCAAGAGCAAGCTCTCTGTGCTACCGTCCGACTTGCATGTGTTAGGCCTGCCGCCAGCGTTCAATCTGAGCCATGATCAAACTCTTCAATTTAAGTTTGATTTGCTTAAACAAGTTAAGCGGTGCTCATCTGTAAAACGTCATAATGAATTTCATTATGTGTTCACTCGTGAGACTTGATATTTTTTACGTCCGGAGACGCTGATATCAATCCTGCGAGTGCCCACACAGATTGTCTGATAAATTGTTAAAGAGCAGTGCGAACAGTGCGTTAGCGTCCTGTCGCGAGGAGGCGTATATTACGCTTTCCTCCCTCAGAGTCAACCTCTTTTTCAGAAGCTTTTCTCCGGCGGCGCAGTCTCCTGTGCCTGCTGACCCGTCTCTCCGTAAGCCGGTGTTCCGTGTCAGTGGAGGCGCATTATAGGGAGTTTCCGGAGGCTGACAAGCGTTTCTTTAAATAAATTTGCTAAGCGCGCTTTTTTTAAACGAACGCCTTAAAAACCGCCATTTGATGATCGAATAACGCACAGAAATCCCCGTAAAGCGGAAAAAACAGGCCTGCCGCGTTGCGCTGGCGGTGCTATTCTTTTTCATTCTTCTCGCTGGATAACCCTAAGAAGGACGCTCAATGATAAAATCCGCGCGCAGCATGGCCGGTTTGCCATGGATTGCTGCCATGGCATTTTTCATGCAGGCACTGGATGCCACTATTCTCAACACCGCCCTGCCCGCTATCGCCACCAGCCTTGAACGTTCTCCTCTGGCCATGCAATCCGCTGTAATCAGTTATACCCTGACTGTGGCAATGCTGATCCCGGTCAGCGGCTGGCTTGCCGATCGCTATGGCACCCGAAAAGTGTTTATCGCTGCGGTCTCCCTCTTCACGCTCGGTTCGCTGGCCTGTGCCCTGTCACCCACGCTCTCTATGCTGGTGACCTCACGTATCGTACAGGGGGTGGGCGGCGCCATGATGATGCCGGTTGCGCGCCTGGCGCTGTTGCGTGCCTATCCGCGCAGCGAACTGCTACCGGTGCTTAATTTTGTCACCATGCCGGGACTGGTCGGGCCGATACTGGGTCCGCTGCTGGGTGGTGTGATGGTGACCTACGCCACCTGGCACTGGATCTTCCTGATTAATATTCCCATCGGCATACTCGGCATCTTCTATGCCCGCAAATATATGCCGGACTTCACCACGCCAAAACGCCGCTTCGATTTCTTCGGCTTTTTACTGTTTGGTCTGGGGCTGGTCATGATCTCGACAGGGATTGAACTGTTTGGTGAGCGTATTGTGTCAGCCTGGCTGGCGGGCGGGGTATTACTCGGCGGGATTGTTCTGCTGCTTCTCTATATAATGCACGCGCGCCGCCATCCCTCCCCGCTGATTAATCTGCCGATGTTTAAAACCCGCACCTTCTCGGTAGGCATCATCGGGAATATCGCTTCACGTCTGGGCACCGGCTGTGTGCCGTTCCTGATGCCGCTGATGTTGCAGGTGGGCTTTGGTTATTCGGCGATTATCGCCGGTTGTATGATGGCTCCTACCGCCGTGGGGTCGATACTGGCGAAGTCGACGGTGACACAACTGCTGCGCTGGTTAGGCTATCGCCGTCTGCTGGTCGGTATTACCGTCATTATCGGCATCCTGATTGCCACTTTCTCTCTGCAGTCACCCGAGGAAGGCATGATCCTGTTATTACTGCCGCTGTTTATTCTCGGCATGGCAATGTCGACTCAGTTTACCGCGATGAATACCATCACCCTCGCCGACCTGAATGACGATAACGCCAGCGGGGGTAACAGCGTGCTGGCCGTGACACAGCAGTTAGCGATCAGTTTTGGTGTCGCGGTAAGCGCCGCCGTCCTGCGCTTCTATCAGGAATTTGAAACCAGCACCGTTGCACAGTTCCACGCAACATTTCTGACCATGGGCGTGGTAACGGTGCTGTCAGCGCTGACCTTTATGCTGCTGAAAAACGGCGACGGACGGAATCTGATTACCAACCGCGATAAGAAAAAGAAGAAGACGGCTTAAGTTGAGCCCCGCGCCACCAGCTCCGGCGTCAGCACCAGCGTCTGCTGGCTGGCGTCGGGATCGCGCAGGCGATGGATTAAGGTATCGATAGCCAGTTCGCCCAGTTCATCTTTAGGTTGATGAATGGTACTCAGCGGCGGAGAAAGATAACGCGCCAGCTCAATATCGTCATAGCCCATCACGGCGACATCCTGCGGAATCTGTAAACCCGCCTGATATAACGCATGATAAACCCCGACCGCCATCGCATCATTACCGGTGAAGACCGCCTGCGGCACAGTTTCCAGCGCCAGCAGCTCAATCATCCCGTTGTAACCGCCCTGAAATTCAAAGTCGCCGTTGACCACATAACCCGGCAACACCTCCAGACCGCTTTTCGCCATCGCATTGTGAAATCCTTCCAGCCGCATCCGCGCGGTGGTTTTGTCCTGCGGGCCGGCAATACAGGCGATGCGGGTATAGCCGCTGTCGATCAGGTGCTGAGTTGCCAACTCACCGCCCAGCAGCGCATTGTCCTGGATGATGTCGCCGCGACCTTCAAACGGTGCCCAGTCCATCATCACGGTCGGAATAGAGGGATAACGGTTGAGAATGTCCGCCGACGGCAGATGACTTTCGGTACACATCATCAGCAATCCATCGACGCGCTTTTGCATCAGCGTTTCGAGACTGCGATTCATCCGCTCCTCATCACCGGCGGTATTACACAGGATCAGGCTGTAGCCACGCTGATAGCAACTGTCCTCAACGCCGCGCACCACTTCTGCATAAAACGGGTTGCTACTGGTGGTCAGCAGCATGCCGATAGTGTGGGTCTGGTTGATCTTCAGGCTGCGCGCCAGCGCCGAGGGGGCGTAGTTCAGACTGCGGATCGCCTGTTCGACTTTCTCCCGCACGCCCTCGCTGACAAAGCGATTGTTATTGATGACGTGCGAAACGGTGGAGGTAGAGACGCCCGCCAGGCGAGCGACATCTTTCATGGTGGCCAAGCGCTTAATCCTGCTGCTGCAAAAAGTCATCGATCTCCGCGCGCCACGGCACGGAGGGCTGCGCGCCGGATCGGGTTACGGCGATAGCCGCAGCGGCATGCGCAAAGCGCACCGCATCCTGCATCGGTTTTTGCTCCAGTCGCGCGGTAATAAAGGCACCATTAAAGGTATCGCCCGCAGCGATGGTATCAATCGCCTTAACGCTAAAGCCCGGAATACGCTGACCCTGGCCCTGCTCACTCAACCAGACACCGCGCCGGCCCAGCGTAATCAGTACGGTATCGATGCCTTTGGCATGCAGTGCCGCCGCAGCCCGGGCAGCGTCCTGATCGTTATGAACGGCAATCCCGGTCAGAATTTCCGCCTCGGTTTCATTCGGGGTAATGATATCGATCAACGCCAGCAGCTCATCGGAGAGCGGCGTAGCCGGTGCCGGGTTGAGGATCACCTGAGTCTGCTGTTCTCTGGCGAAACGCGCCGCTGCCAGCACACTTTCCAGCGGTGACTCCAGCTGCATCAGCAGCGCGTCAGCCTCGGCGATCACCTGCTGATGGCGCGCCACACAGTCGGGCGTTAAGGCGGCGTTAGCGCCGGAATAGATGCCGATATTGTTCTCGCCTTCACGGTTGACGAAAATCATCGCCACCCCGGTCGACTCGCCCGCCACCACTTCTACCGGAGCAGTATCAATATTGTCGCGGGCCAGTTGCTGACGAATACGTTCGCCAATGTCATCCGCGCCCACACAGGCGATAAAAGCGATATCCGCGCCAGCACGCCCTGCGGCCACGGCCTGATTGGCACCTTTACCGCCAAACGCAATCTGGTAATCCTGCCCGATCACCGTTTCACCGGGACGAGGAAAGTGCGCCAGATTAAGGATGTGGTCAGCGTTGATGCTGCCAAGAACGGCCAGTTTTGCGTTTTTGCTCATTAGGGGAGTCCGGAATAAGTGCGCCACCGGGAGGGTGGCGCAGTGCCCTGCTTTTCTTTGAGTTATTGAGTGACCAGCTTCAGGTCGACCGGATTGATCGCCTTCACTTTTTCACCCTTCAGCACTTTATCAGCGGTATCAACGCCGATCATGCCAATTTTGTCTGGCATCTGTGCCACGGTCGCAGACAGTTTGCCACCTTCTACCGCTTTCACGCCATCAGCGGTGCCGTCAAACCCCACCACGATCACATCGGTTTTACCGGCAGTCTGCAGCGCACGCAGTGCACCCAGCGCCATTTCATCATTCTGCGCAAATACAGCCTGCACGTCCGGATGGGCCTGCAGCATGTTCTGCATCACGTTCAGGCCCTTAGTCCGGTCAAAGTCAGCCGGCTGGCTGGCAAGGATCTGGAATTTGTGGGCATCAGCAGCCTGTTTGAATCCCTCGCCACGTTCACGGGCGGCTGAGGTGCCGGCAATGCCCTGCAGCTCAATAATTTTGGCGCTTTCGCCGACTTTTTTGGCGATGAAATCACCGGCCATTTTCCCACCAAAACGGTTATCAGAGGCGACGTGGCTGACCACCGTGCCCTGCGCGGCCACGCGGTCCAGGGTGATAACCGGGATGTTGGCCTGGTTAGCCATCTTCACTGCGTTGCCGACCGCGTCAGAATCGGTTGGGTTGATCAGCAGCAGTTTGGTACCGCGTACCGTCAGATCCTGTACGTTCGCCAGCTCTTTTGCCGGGTTATTCTGCGAATCCAGCACCACCAGGTTGTAGCCCAGTTTGTCGGCTTCTTTTTGTGCGCCCTCTTTCAGCGAAACAAAAAACGGGTTATTGAGGGTCGATACCACCAGCGCGATGGTCTCTTTTGCCATGGCGCTGGTACTGAGCGTAGCGCCAAGGATCATGGCCAGTGCGGTTAACTTTTTCATCATTTCATCCTGTGTAAAGGTCAGAGTTATTTACTGCTTTTATTATCCACCAGCACCGCCAGCAGGATTACCACCGCTTTAACGATCATCTGGTAGTACGAAGAGACGCCCATCAGGTTCAGGCCGTTATTAAGGAAACCGAGGATCAGGGCACCAATCAACGTGCCGACAATACGTCCTTTACCGCCCGCCAGGCTGGTACCACCCAGCACCACAGCGGCAATCGCATCCAGCTCATAGCCGGTACCAGCCGTTGGCTGCGCCGAGGAGAGACGCGCCACCTCAATGGTGCCCGCCAGCGCAGCCAGCATGCCACTCAGTGAATAGACGATGACCTTGACGCGATTAACATTGATACCGGAGAGGCGGGTCGCGGCTTCGTTGCCGCCCAGCGCATAGATGTAGCGGCCGAGACGGGTGTGGTGCAGCATGTACCAGGCGGCGATAAATACCAGCGCCATCAGCCATACCGGGGCAGGAATACCCAGCGGACGACCAATACCAAACCAGCCCAGCAGATCGGCGTTGGCATTAAAACCGGTACTGATTGGGCTGCCGTCGGTGTAGACCATGGTGACGCCGCGCAACAGCAGCATCATCACCAGCGTGGCGATAAATGCCTGCACCTTACCGCGCGCCACAATGGTGCCGGTCAGCGCACCAATCGCTGCACCGAGCGCCAGAGACGCCGCCACGGCCACCAGCGCATTCACTTCCATGCCGACCAGCGACGCGCCTACCGCCCCGGTCAGCGCCAGCAGCGAGCCCACCGAGAGATCGATACCTGAGGTCAGAATCACCAGCGTCATGCCAACCGCCATAATGGCGTTCACCGAGGTCTGCTGCAGAATGTTGAACAGGTTGGCTACGGTAAAGAAGTTCGGGCTCTGACTCGCCACCACGGCAATTAACACCATCAGCGCAATCAGCGACTTTTGTTCCAGTAACCAGCTTTTGCTAAACCAGCGACGGCTGGCAGGTAAAGATTGGGTCGTCATACCACTAAATCCTCGCTGTGTTGCTTGCCTACGGCGGCGGCCATCAGGCTCTCCTGAGTGGCTTCTTCACGGGTAAATTCGCCGCTTAAACGGCCTTCATGCATCACCAGGATGCGGTCACTCATTCCTAATACTTCCGGCATTTCAGAAGAGACAAGGATGATGCTCAGCCCTTCGGCTTTGAACTGGTTAATCAGCTGGTAGATCTCTTTTTTCGCGCCAACATCGACGCCACGGGTTGGCTCATCAAGAATCAGCACGTTGGGACGGGTCATCAGGCCGCGGGCAATCGCCACTTTCTGCTGATTGCCGCCGGAAAGCAGCCCGATCGGCTGCGCCATAGAGGGGGTTTTCACGTTGAACAGCCGGATAAAGTCACCCACCGCCAGCTGCTCAGCCGCATGCTTCAGCGTGCCGCCGCCGTGACTGAAATAGCGCAGCGCGGTCAGCGACATGTTCTCTTTGACCGACATGCCCAGCACCAGGCCGTCACGCTTACGATCTTCCGAGATATAGACGATGCCGTTAGCCAGGCCATCCTGCGGCGAACGCGTCACCACTTCCCGACCGCTGAGCCACAGGCTGCCCTGATAACGCGGCAACGCGCCATACAGCACTTTCATCAGTTCGGTACGGCCCGCGCCCATCAGTCCGGAGATGCCCAGAATTTCACCTTTGCGCAGGCTGAAGCTGACGTTATGCACGCCGGGACCGCTGACGTTATCGACTTTCAGCCGCACCTCGCCTGGCGCCTGATCCAGATGAGGATACTGATCTTCCAGTTTGCGACCGACCATCATTTCGATCAGGCTCTCTTCGGTCAGTTCGCTGACCGGACGCTCGGCAATAAACTGGCCGTCACGGAACACCGTGACGTCATCGCAGATCTCAAAGATCTCTTTCATACGATGTGAGATATAGACGATGCCGCAGCCCTGCGCTTTCAGTTCGTTGATCACCCGGAACAGCGACAGCGTTTCGGTATCCGTCAGCGCATCGGTCGGCTCATCCATGATGATCACCTGCGACTCAAAGCTCAGCACTTTGGCAATTTCGACCATTTGCTGATCGCCAATCGACAGATCGCCGACCAGCTTGTGGCTGTTGAAGCGCAGATTAAGCCGCTTAAGTAACGCATCCGCTTCGGCATACATGCGCGCCCACTGGATGCGGCCAAA
Source organism: Pantoea sp. PGP6 (assembly GCF_053474785.1). NCBI lineage: Bacteria > Pseudomonadati > Pseudomonadota > Gammaproteobacteria > Enterobacterales > Erwiniaceae > Pantoea > Pantoea sp. PGP6. The sequence continues at coordinate 80,402 of NZ_JBQBMA010000001.1, read as the reverse complement.
GCGGTTAACAAATTCGCGACCGAGAAAAATATTCTCAGCCACGGTTAACTGGGGGATCAGGTTCAGTTCCTGATGAATAATGCCGATGCCCGCTTCCTGTGACGCTTTAGGGCCATTGAAACGGGTCTCTTTGCCGAGCCAGAGCAGCGAACCGGCGTCGAACTGATATATCCCGGTCAGCACTTTCATCATGGTAGATTTGCCGGCGCCGTTTTCACCCACCAGCGCCATGACGCGTCCTGCCCGGACATTCAGTGAGGCACCCTTCAGGGCTTTTACCCCAGGGAACGATTTTTCAATGCCGTTGAGCTGCAGTAAAGGTTGCATAGCGGCCTCAGAAGGTCACACCGGCGCTGAGGATGACATTCGCAAACGGAGAACACTCTCCGCTGCGAATGACCGCCTGACTGCGCTGCGTTTGTTGTTTGAATTGATCATGGCTGGTGTAGCGGATGGTGATGGTATTTCCCTGGTGCTGTTGCAAGGCTTCGAGCACGGCGAGCAGTGCGCTATGGAGCTGCGGATTGTGCTGCTTAATCTCCTCCGCGATCAGGGCGCTTTCTACCTGCATCTCAAGCGTGACGGCCTTTACCACCGCGATAAAATCGGGCGTACCCGGTATCAGGGCTAAATCGATGCGTTGCGGTCCTGCCGGGATCGGCAAACCGGCATCGGCAATCGTCAGCGTATCTGTGTGTCCCAGGCGGGCAATCACATGAGAGAGTTCAGCGTTTAACAAGCGACCTTTTTTCATTTTTCACTCCACAGCGAAACGTTTCGCTGACAGGAGTGTATGAAAAGCCGCCAGCAACTCAATCGGCGAAGCTGAAATTTGTGATCGCTATCGAAACGTTTCGCTTACGCGGCGGGAAATTTGAATTAAGGCGGGCAGCAGGGCAGAAAAAAGGACCGCTGATGCGGTCCCGTAGTGGACGATTAAGGCAGTTTCTTAACCTGTTTAACGTCCATTTCGATGCTGTTGAAATCTTTATCCAGCTCACCGGTCAGCTCAACGGTATCTTTTGGCGAGATAGTCTGGCCGTTCCAGTGCTTATGGTCGATTTCGACTTTCATCGTACCGGTCTGATCGCGGAACAGATAATCTTCATCGCCGATCTGTTTTTCCAGCTTACCGCGTACGGTAATCCAGCTGTCATCCTTCATCTCTTCCGCCTGCTTCACCGTCACCACACTGGTGTGGTCAGCGCTGAAACCACCCTGTCGGGTCTGAACCTGCGCCGCCGGGGCATTGGGGTCGACAAAGCCGCCTTGCTGAGCAGCAAAAACCGGGGCAGAAGCCAGCATAACGACAGCTAAAATTGCAGCGTGCTTTTTCATTTTGTCACCTCTTTTCCATGATGTGTTTCGTTTTGTTGAGCCTAGTTGACCATAAGGTTCTTAACAGCTTCTTAAGAAGCAAAAATAAGCCATTTTCGCCGAAATGCGCTGTACAAGCGGCAGTCTGCTTCGTATAAAGCGCTATCACCGCAGGGAGAAATGATGCGTATTTTACTGATAGAAGACGATCGCTTAATTGGCGACGGGATTAAAGCGGGACTGGGTAAGCTGGGATTTAGCGTCGACTGGTTTACCTCCGGCGAGGCCGGATTTCAGGCGTTAAACGCCGCGCCGTGGGATGCGGTGATCCTCGATCTGTCACTGCCCGAACGGGACGGACTGGATATCCTGCGACAGTGGCGTCAGCAAGGGCAGGATGTACCGGTGCTGATCCTGACGGCGCGTGATGCGCTCGATCAGCGAGTCGAAGGGCTGCAGATGGGCGCGGATGATTATCTCTGCAAACCGTTCGCTCTGACCGAAGTCGCTGCTCGCTTACAGGCGCTGATCCGTCGCCGGCATGGTCAGCTACAGCCAGAGCTGCGTCATGGCAACGTGGTCCTGAAGCCCGACAGCCACAGCGTTACCTGCGACGGCCAGGCGATTGAGCTAAAAAGTCGGGAACTGGCGCTGCTGGAGCTGTTTATGCGCAACCCTGGCCGGGTGCTGACCCGCAACCAGCTGGAGGAAAAACTGTATAGCTGGGACGCCGACGTCTCCAGCAATGCGGTGGAAGTGCATATTCATCACCTGCGTAAGAAACTCGGCAGTCAGTTTATCCGCACTCTGCACGGCGTGGGTTATACCCTGGGAGCGACAGAATGCGATCGGTAAGTCTGTTTCTGCGGCTTGGCATCGGTTTTGTGCTGCTGCTGGGCATCTGCTGGGCCAGTGCCAGCCTCAGTGCATGGCATCAGACGCGTGACACCATTAATGAGCTGTTCGATACCCAGCAGATGCTGCTGGCCAAGCGCCTGCTGACCCTCGATTACGCCTCGCTAGATGCACCGTCCCTGCCAAAAACCCGACAGCTGCTGCGGCACCACCGTGGCGATCAGGATGATGACGCGCTGGCGTTTGCTGTCTTCACCCATGATGGCCGGCAGGTGCTCAACGATGGTGATAATGGCAGATACCTGCCGTTTGAAGCGGACTACCAGGGTTTTCATGATGGCCAGCTCACCAATGATGATGACCGCTGGCGTTTTGTCTGGCTGACCACACCAGACAAACAGTTTCGCGTGGTGGTCGGTCAGGAGAGGGAATATCGCGATGAGATGGCCGGAGATTTGATGCAGGCCAGCGTATTACCCTGGCTGATCGCGCTGCCTTTTATGCTGCTGCTGCTCATCAGCCTGGTCTGGTCGGAATTACGTCCGTTAAAGCAGCTGGCGAAGCAACTGGCTCAGCGTGCACCGGATGACGGCACCCCTTTGCAGGCCGAACGGGTGCCGAAAGAGGTGCAGCCGCTGATCCTCGCGCTGAACGGCCTGTTCAGTCGCATCAGCGCAATGATGCAACGTGAACGGCGTTTTACCTCTGATGCCGCGCATGAGCTGCGCAGCCCGCTGGCCGCATTGCAGGTACAAAGCGAAGTGATTCAGCTGGCCGTCGACGATGAAACGATGCGAACCCATGCGCTGAAACAGCTGGATAGCGGCATTGCGCGCGCTACCCGGCTGGTGGATCAGCTGCTTACCCTGTCGCGGGTGGAAGCGGATGATGCCCGCAGCGCCTTTGAACCGGTATCGTTAAAACAGACGCTGCAGGAGACGCTGGCGGCGCAACTGCCGCTGGCGGATAAAGCCGGCGTAACCCTACGTCTGCACGCAGAAGCCGAACCGGTGATACAGGGCCATCCGCTGTTGCTCTCGTTGCTGGTACGCAACCTGCTGGATAACGCGATTCGCTATACCCCCGCCGGCAGTGAAGTGGATGTGCGGCTCGCGGCCAACAGCCTGTCCGTCGAGGATAACGGAGAGGGCCTGAGCGATGCCGATCGGCAACGGTTAGGCGAGCGTTTCTGGCGACCGCCCGGTCAGGAGAAGAGTGGCAGCGGGCTGGGATTGTCGATTGTGCGGAACATCGCTCAGCTGCACGCGATGCAGCTGGCGTTCAGCCAGCGCCCCGGCAGCGGATTGTGCGTCACGCTGCGCTGGTAATAAAAAACCCGCCGATAAGGCGGGTTTCACAGGTTAGATCTCGACCTGGGTGCCCAGCTCGATCACCCGGTTTGGCGGGATCTCAAACTGGTCAGGGGCGCGTAACGCATTGCGCTGTAGCGCCATGAACAGCTTGCCACGCAACCGCAGATACCACGGCCGTTTGCCGATAATCAGCGACTCATGCGACATAAAGAAAGAGGTTTCCATCATCCGGCAGTTCAGCCCTTCCAGCCCACAACGGTGGAAAATCTCCTCCACGTTCGGCGTTTCGCGCCAGCCATAGCTGGCCACCACGCGCCAGAACGTCGGCGAAAGCTGCTCAATCGTCACCCGCCGCACATTGTGCACGTAAGGCGCATCCTCAGTACGCAGCGTCAACAGCACTACCCGTTCGTGCAGCACTTTGTTGTGCTTGAGGTTATGCAGCATGGCAAAGGGGATCACGTTCAGTGCGCGCGACATATAGACCGCGGTGCCCGGTACCCGCACCGGCGGCGATTTCTCCAGTGACGCAATCATCGCCTCCAGTGAGTTGCCGTGCTCATGCATCCGGCGCAGCAGGCGGAAACGTTCACTTTTCCACGTCGTCATAATGATAAACATCACCAGGCCGAGGCAGAGCGGCAACCAGCCACCCGAGAAAATTTTGACCAGGTTGGCGGTAAACAGCGGCACGTCGATAAACAGCATCAGCAGCAGGATTACGCCAACCGCCAGCTTGTGCCAGTGCCAGTTTTTAATCGCCACGGTGCAGGAGAGAATTGAGGTCAGCACCATAGTACCGGTCACCGCAATGCCATAGGCCGCCGCCAGATTGCTGGAGTGTTCAAAGCTGATAATCACAATCAGCACCGCGAAATAGAGCACCCAGTTGATCATCGGGATATAGATCTGGCCCGATTCACGCTCCGAGGTATGAATGATCCGCATGCCGGGCAGATACCCGAGACGGACCGCCTGGCGCGTCAGCGAGAAGACGCCGGAGATTACCGCCTGCGAGGCGATTACCGTCGCCAGAGTCGCCAGAATCAGCATCGGGATCAGCGCCCAGTCCGGCGCCAGCAGGAAAAAGGGGTTCTTAATCGCTTTGGGATCGCTGAGCAGCAGCGCGCCCTGGCCAAAATAGTTGAGCACCAGTGACGGCAGCACCACGGAGAACCACGCCAGCCGGATCGGGATTTTACCGAAGTGGCCCATATCAGCATACAGCGCTTCTACGCCGGTAATCGCCAGTACGACGGCGCCCAGTGCAAAGAAGGAGATCGACTTATATTGCAGGAAGAAGTTAACCGCATAGGTGGGATTAAGCGCCTGCAGAACTTCAGGGTTCTTCATGATGCCGTTAACGCCGAGGATCGCCAGCACCAGGAACCACAGCAGCATTACCGGCGCAAACAGCTTGCCGACCATGCCGGTTCCGTGTTTCTGAATCGCGAACAGCAGCGTCAGCACCGCAATCGACAGCGGCACGATAAAGGGATCAAGCGACGGAGCGGCAATTTCCAGTCCTTCTATCGCCGACATCACTGAAATCGCTGGCGTGATCACCACTTCGCCATAGAAGAAGCTGCCGCCAATCAGGCCCATGATTACCAGCACCGCCGTGGCGCGGGCACCGGTATGACGGCCCGCCAGCGACATCAGGGTCAGAATTCCCCCTTCACCCGCGTTGTCGGCCCGCATGACGTAGCTGATGTATTTCAGTGAAACCACCAGCACCAGTAGCCAGAAAATCAGTGACAGAAAGCCAAATACCGCGCCGCGTTCCACGCCGAAGCCGAACTGGCCGGAGAGACATTCACGCAAGGTATACAGCGGACTGGTGCCGATATCCCCATAGACAACACCAATTGCGGCCAGCGTTAGCCCACCAAGTGACTGCTTATTATCCGAGCTCATAGAGTTATCTTTTGTTGGAGTCTAAGAGGCGCAAAAACCCCTCGCTCAAGCCATCAAAAAGCGCACAGTATGCACGTATTGCCGAAAATTCCTATACCCGGTTAACCTGACCACCGGCGGAATGCGGCGGTTTTTACCTCAGAAACCGCGGCTTATGGCCGCTTTCCCGTTAACCGAATCTTCTGAAACAAAAAAGCTGACAGCTATCAACGCTTTCACGCATCATTATCTATAGAGTAAGGCGCTTGCTTAAGCGCGGCGGCCCGACGATCGTAAGGACATTGATGTGATTATGGCTCAACCCCATCTTTTGGCAGAAAGAATTTCTCGCCTCAGCAACGCGTTAGAAAAAGGCCTGTATGAACGGCATCATGCTATTCGCCTTTGTCTGCTGGCCGCGCTCAGCGGTGAAAGCGTGTTCCTGCTCGGTCCGCCTGGCATTGCGAAGAGTCTGATTGCCCGCCGCCTCAAATATGCCTTTCAGCACGCCCGCGCCTTTGAATACCTGATGACCCGTTTCTCCACGCCTGAAGAGGTGTTTGGCCCGCTGTCGATCCAGGCGCTAAAAGATGAAGGTCGCTATCAGCGCCTGACCAAAGGCTATCTGCCCGACGCGGAGATTGTCTTTCTCGATGAGATCTGGAAAGCCGGTCCGGCCATTCTGAACACCTTGCTGACTGCGATTAACGAACGCCGCTTCCGCAACGGCGACAGCGAAGAAAAAATTCCGATGCGGCTGCTGGTCACCGCCTCCAACGAACTGCCGGAAGCCGACAGCGGTCTGGAAGCACTGTATGACCGGATGCTGATCCGCTTATGGCTGGACAACGTGCATGAAAAGCAGAACTTCCGCAGCATGCTGACGCATCAGCAGGATGAAAATGCCAATCCGGTGGCCGAATCGCTGCGCATCAGCGATGAAGAGTATGCCCAGTGGCAGCTTGGCATCAGCCAGGTCAGTTTACCCGATGCGGTGTTTGAACTGATTTATCAACTGCGTCAGCAGCTGGAGAGCCAGCCAGCGGCCCCTTACATTTCTGACCGGCGCTGGAAAAAAGCCATTCACCTGCTGCAGGCCAGCGCCTTTTACAGCGGCCGCAACGCCATCGCGCCAATCGACCTGATCCTGCTGAAAGATTGCCTGTGGCACGATGTCGCCTCAATGCAGCTGCTGGAACGTGAAATTGACCTGTTAATGACCCAGCATGCCTGGCAACAGCAGCCGATGCTGCTCAGGCTGCAACAGATCAAAGCGCGCCGGATGGCCTTGCAGCAGCAACAGAGCATGGCGCAGGCGATCACGCTGGAGAAGCACAGCGGTATGTTCAGCCGCAAACCCTATTACGATTTGCCGGAAAATCTTACCGACGAGCAGCTGACGCTGATGCTGCAACATCCACTGACGCTGCATGATATGCAGGTCACGCATCTGGTGATCGCCCGCGACGCACTGCATCAGTGGCTGCAAAAAGGCGGCGAGATACGCGGCAAGCTCAACGGCATCGGCTTCGCGCAGACGCTGGATTTGCAGGTCGATGCGCAGCACTGCCTGGCGATACGTGACGTCAGCCTGCAATCCTCACGGCTGACACTGCCTGGCGCCAGCAATAGCGATCAGCTACCCGGCGAAATTATCGAGGCGCTGGATACGCTGGAAAGTGAGTTACGCAGCCAGCGTCACCTGTTCAGCCAGCATCAGCGCTGTCTGTTTATCAGCGATGACTGGCTGGCGCGGGTTGAGACCAGCCTGCAGGATGTGGCGGAACAGCTGAAACAGGCGCGTAAATGATCTCACTGGAGACGCTCAGCACGCTGCTCTCAATTGGCGAAACGGAACTGATTGAAGAGTTGATCATCGCTCTGCTGGCGTCGCCGCAACTGGCACTGTTTTTTGAAAAATTCCCCGGTCTGAAAAAAGCCCTGCTGCGCGATGTGCCGCGCTGGAAAGCGGAGATCAACGCTGAGCTGAAGGCCACCCCGGTACCCGCCGTGCTGGCGGAGGAGTTTCAGCTGTTCCAGCGGGTGCAGCTGCTCAGCGATCGTCAGTTCAGCCAGCAGCTCGATGACACGCTACAAACGCTGGAACGCCTGCCTTCACCGTTTATTGATGAAGCCCGCCGGCTACTGCAACACACCGACATCCATCATCTCAGCAGTGCGCAGCATACGCTGTTTTTACAGCGCTGGCGGCTCAGCCTGACGCTGCAAACCCTGACGCTGAATCAGCAGTTGCTGGAGCAGCAGCGCGAACGTCTGATGGCGGAACTGCTGCAGCGTATGGCGCTGAGTGGTCAGCTGGCACCGATGCTGAGCGACGATGACGAAGCGGCGGCAGGCCGGCTGTGGGACATGAGCAAAACTTCACTGCAGCCAGGCGACTACCAGCTGATGCTGCAGTACGGTGATTTTCTGGCGCAGCAGCCGGAACTGCTGAAGCTGGCACAACAGCTCGGCCGCAGCCGGGAAGCGAAATCGGTGCCGTCACAGGATGCGCCGATGGAGGCATTTCATCAGCTGGTTCACGAGCCAGCGGCGGTACCGGAAGAGGTCAGCGGCATTCATCAGAGCGATGATGTGCTGCGCCTGCTGCCACCGGAGCTGGCTGCGCTGAGCATCAGCGAGCTGGAGCTGGAATTTTACCGCCGGCTGGTAGAGAAACGCTTGCTGACCTACAAGCTGCAGGGCGATGCCTGGCATGAAAAAGTGACCCAGCGACCGGTCAGCCACCAGCATCATGAAGAGCAGCCGCGCGGACCGTTTATTGTCTGCGTCGATACCTCCGGTTCGATGGGCGGGTTCAATGAGCGCTGCGCCAAAGCGTTCTGCCTGGCACTGCTGAAGGTGGCGCTGGCCGATCGTCGTCGCTGCTATATTATGCTGTTCGCCCATGAGGTGATTGGCTATGAGCTGACCGGTGATGATGGACTTGAGCAGGCTATTCGCTTCCTCAGCCAGCGTTTTCGTGGCGGCACCGATCTTGCCGCCTGTCTCACGGCCGTGGTTAAGCGCATGGAAGGACCGGTCTGGCAGGAGGCGGACGCGGTGATCGTCTCCGATTTTATCGCCCAGCGGCTGCCGGAAGAGGTGATCAGCGCCATCAAACAGCGCCAGCGACACAATCAGCAACGTTTTCACGCCGTGGCGATGTCGACCCACGGCAAGCCCGGCATTATGCGCATCTTCGACCATATCTGGCGCTTCGATACCGGTATGAAAAGCCGCCTGCTGCGCCACTGGCGGCGTTAAGTCATCAGGCAGAAATGCTTCTTTGCTATAGTGAATCACTGCCATTTTTTCACACAGCAATCTGGAGCACCTTGTGACGACCGTCCAACCCCATCGCGATCTGCCTGCGCCGACGCGAACCTTACTGCTCTCCGGCCAGAATATTGAACAAAAACGTGCCGAACTGCTGACTTACTTCCTCCAGACCTGGGAGCAGTACGAAAGTCTGTTTACCTGCCTGACTGATTCGCAGGCCTGGTTTACCAAAGCCATTCCGCTGCGTCATCCGCTGATCTTCTATTTTGGTCATACCGCCACCTTCTACATTAATAAGCTGATGGCCGGTCGCTACATTGAGGCGCGCCTCGACGATCGTATTGAAGCGATGATGGCGATTGGCGTCGATGAGATGAGCTGGGACGATCTCAATGACAGCCACTATGAGTGGCCCACTATCGACGCGGTACGTGACTATCGTGGTCGGGTCAAAGCAGTGGTCAGCGACCTGATCCAGACGATGCCGCTGAGCTTACCGATCCAGTGGGACAGCCCGGCCTGGGTGATCCTGATGGGGATCGAGCATGAGCGTATTCACCTGGAAACGTCCAGCGTGCTGATCCGGCAACTGCCGGTTGACTGGGTGACGCCGCAGCCGGCCTGGCCAGTCTGTCCGCTGGCGCACCATCAGCGCCAGGATGTGCCGGTCAACAGTCTGCTGCCGATGCCGGGCGGTCGCGTTACGCTGGGCAAAACCGACGATACCTACGGCTGGGATAACGAATATGGCAGCCAGCAGATCACGCTGCAGCCGTTCAAAGCCAGCAAGATGCTGGTCAGTAACGCCGAGTTTTTTGAGTTTGTCAGCGCAGGCGGCTATCAGGACGCCCGCTGGTGGGATGATGAAGGCTGGGGCTGGTGCCAGTTTGCCCAGGCGGAGATGCCAACGTTCTGGGTCGGCACGCCAGCGATGCCCGATCAGCTTAAGCTGCGTCTGATGTGTGAAGAAGTGGCGATGCCGTGGGACTGGCCAGCGGAAGTGAACCAGCTGGAAGCGGCCGCCTTCTGTCGCTGGAAAGCCGACCAGAGCGGAATGGCTATCCAGCTGCCGTGCGAAGCGGAGTGGTATCAGCTGCGTGAACAGGTCACCGGCGATCAGCCGCAGTGGGAGCGGGCGCTTGGCAATATCAATCTGGCATACTGGGCCTCTTCCAGCCCGGTCGATCAGTTCGCCCAGGGCGAGTTCTTCGATATCGTCGGTAACGTCTGGCAGTGGACCACCACGCCGACTAACGGCTTTGAAGGCTTCAAAGTCCATCCGCTGTACGACGACTTTTCCACCCCGACCTTTGATGGCAAGCATTCGCTGATTAAAGGCGGCAGCTGGATCTCGACCGGCAACGAAGCGCTCAAATCGGCGCGTTATGCGTTCCGCCGACATTTCTTCCAGCACGCCGGTTTCCGCTACGTGGTCTCCCGCCATCAGGAAAGCATGACGCTGAATCCGTACGAAACCGACGCCATGGTGTCGCAGTATCTCGATTTCCAGTATGGCCCGCGCTATTTTGGGGTCGATAATTACGCCGAAAGCCTGGTAAAACTGGCGCTGAATTACACCACGTCACACGCTGAAGCGCTGGATATCGGCTGCGCCACCGGACGCGCCAGCTTTGAACTGGCCCGCCATTTTTAACGCGTTACCGGCATGGATTACTCGGCGCGCTTTATTGACGTGGCGCTGCAACTGACCAGCGGCGAAGATTTCCGCTATGTCGTGCCGCAGGAGGGCGATCTGGTGGAGTATCGCCAGGTGCGCCTGAAAGATTTCGGGCTGGATGGCGATCTGGCGCAGCGCATTCAGTTTGTGCAGGGCGACGCCTGTAACCTCAAACCGCAACCGGCCCGCTACGATCTGGTGCTGGCTTCCAATCTGATCGATCGCCTGCGCCAGCCTGCGCGCTTCCTGCAGGATGTCACGCCGATGCTACGTCCGGGCGGCATTCTGCTGCTCTCCTCGCCTTACACCTGGCTGGAAGCGTATACGCCTAAAGAGAACTGGCTGGGCGGCGTACGTGAAAATGGTGAGGCGCTGACGACGCTACAGGCGCTGCAACGGCTGCTGGCGGCCGACTTTGAACTGCTGGATACGCCGCAGGAGATGCCGTTTGTGATCCGTGAAACGGCGCGCAAGTTCCAGCACACGCTGGCGCAGGTTACCGTCTGGCGTAAACGCTAAGTTACCTGGCAGCGGCGCCCGTCGCTGCCGGTTGTTGCCTGAACCGCGCTTTTGCTGCACATTCTCCCTTGTTCAATTCAAAGCAGCCCAACGAGGATGGCCATGGCCGAACATCTGCAGCTTGATAATCTGGATCGCGGCATTCTGAATGCCCTGCTGGATAACGCGCGTACCGCTTACGCCGAACTGGCAAAACAGTTTAACGTCAGCCCCGGCACCATCCATGTGCGGGTAGAGAAGATGAAGCAGGCCGGCATTATACTGGGCACCCGCGTCGACATCGATCCGCGCCAGCTGGGATTTGATGTCTGCTGTTTTATCGGCATCATCCTGAAGAGTGCCCGCGATTATCCGGCGGCGCTGAGCAAGCTGGACGCGCTGGATGAAGTGGTGGAGGCCTGGTACACCACCGGCCACTACAGCATCTTTATTAAGGTGATGTGCCGCTCGATTGATGCCCTGCAACAGGTGCTGATCAACAAGATCCAGACCATTGATGAAATTCAATCAACAGAAACCCTGATCTCTCTGCAAAACCCGATCATGCGGACCATCAAACCCTGATCGCACTTCTCCTGTGCACAACCTTATCCCGGACGAATGCAGCGGCTGACAACGGCTGCGTTCACCTCTCCTGATCTATTAACCCTGTTTTCCACAGGTGGATCACCGCTTGATCACAGCGTACAATGCCCGCCTTAATGTCCAGGAGAGCAAGATGGCCGATATTACTTTAATCAGTGGCAGTACCTTGGGCAGCGCCGAGTATGTTGCTGAGCATCTGGAAGAAAAATTACAGGACGCAGGCTTCTCAACGCAGATGCTGCACGGCCCGGCGCTGGATGAGGTGCCGCAGGAAGGCATCTGGCTGGTGGTCTGCTCAACCCATGGCGCAGGTGAAATTCCCGACAATCTGCAACCGTGGTTCGAGGCTATCAGTGAAAGCCAGCCCGATCTCTCTCAGGTCCGGTTTGGTGCCGTCGGTCTCGGCAATCATGAATATGACCTGTTTTGCGGGGCGATTCGTCAGATCGAGACGCTGTTGATCGCCCAGGGCGCACAGCGGATCGGTGATCGACTGGAAATCGACGTACTGGAGCATGAGATCCCGGAAGATCCGGCTGAGGCCTGGGTCATGACGTGGAAAAACGCGATCTGAGACTGGTCGGGGATCGTGAAATAGTGACGATCCCCAGTGGAAGATGCTGATTTTGTCCTTTTGCAGACGTTTATTTTGTGGATAACTACCCTCTTTTACTGCGTATAACCGGTAGTTATCCAAAGAATAACCGTAGTATGCTTTTTGAGCTGTGTATAAGTCGCCATTTAGATCCCAGCTTATACGGATCAGGATCACCGATCATTAACAGCTAGTGATCCTGGGTAATCCCCTGTTTTGACGGGTGTTCTGGCACATATCCACAGAAACCGGCGATCCTAATAAGAGATCTAACAGAAAGATCATATACAAATCTAAGATCCTTTCTTTTAAAACCGGACGATCCCGCGGCTTTCACCCCAGACGGAATTTGAGTAGAATCCACGCCCCAGGACGACGATCCGGCACGTTTATCAACCGAGGTACCACTTCATGTTTTATCAGGATCCTTTTGACGTCATCGTAATTGGTGGTGGTCATGCGGGCACCGAAGCCGCAATGGCGGCAGCCCGAATGGGTCAGCAAACCCTGTTACTCACCCATAACATTGATACGCTTGGACAAATGTCCTGTAACCCGGCGATCGGTGGCATTGGCAAAGGACATCTGGTGAAGGAAGTGGACGCCATGGGGGGTCTGATGGCCCACGCAATCGATCAGGCCGGTATCCAGTTTAGGATACTAAACGCCAGTAAAGGCCCGGCAGTCAGGGCAACCCGTGCTCAGGCCGATCGCGTGCTCTATCGGCAGGCGATTCGCACCGCGCTGGAGAATCAGCCCAACCTGATGATCTTCCAGCAGGCGGTCGACGATCTGATTGTGGAAAACGATCGGGTAGTCGGTGCCGTTACCCAGATGGGGCTGAAATTCCGGGCGAAGACCGTGGTACTGACGGTCGGGACTTTCCTCGACGGTAAAATTCATATCGGACTGGATAACTACAGCGGCGGTCGCGCAGGCGATCCACCTTCTATTCCGCTAGCAAAACGTCTGCGTGCCCTGCCACTGCGGGTTAATCGCCTGAAAACCGGTACACCGCCGCGCATTGATGCGCGCAGCATCGACTTCAGCGTACTGGCGCCGCAGCATGGCGATAACCCGATGCCGGTGTTTTCGTTCATGGGCAATGCCGCTCAGCATCCGCAGCAGGTGCCGTGCTGGATCACCCATACCAACGAAAAAACCCATGAAGTGATCCGCAATAACCTCGATCGCAGCCCGATGTATGCCGGGATCATCGAAGGGATCGGCCCGCGTTACTGCCCGTCGATCGAAGACAAGGTGATGCGTTTTGCCGATCGTAACGCGCATCAGATCTTCCTTGAACCGGAAGGGCTGACCAGTAACGAAATTTACCCGAACGGCATCTCAACCAGCCTGCCGTTTGACGTACAGATCCAGATCGTGCGATCGATGCAGGGCATGGAAAATGCGACGATCGTACGTCCGGGCTATGCCATCGAGTATGACTTTTTTGATCCACGCGATCTGAAACCGACGCTGGAGAGCAAATTCATTAACGGTCTGTTCTTTGCCGGACAGATCAACGGCACCACCGGCTACGAAGAAGCAGCCGCGCAGGGGATGCTGGCCGGCCTCAACGCCGCGCGTCAGTCTGCCGACAAAGAGGGCTGGGCACCGCGTCGCGATCAGGCTTACCTCGGCGTACTGGTTGACGACCTCTGCACCCTCGGTACCAAAGAGCCGTACCGCATGTTTACCTCCCGCGCCGAGTATCGTCTGATGCTGCGTGAGGATAATGCCGATCTGCGTCTGACCGAAACTGGCCGCGAGCTGGGCCTGGTCGATGATGCCCGCTGGGCGCGTTTCAACCAGAAGCTGGAAGCGATTGAGCAGGAGCGTCAGCGTCTGCGCGATATCTGGGTACACCCTAAATCTGAGCGCGTTGCCGAGGTGAACACCGTCCTCAGCGCGCCGCTGACCAAAGAAGCCAGTGGCGAAGATTTGCTGCGTCGGCCGGAAATGACCTATCTCACCCTGATGACGCTGGATACCTTTGGCCCGGCGCTGGCCGATGAGCAAGCGGCAGAGCAGGTTGAGATTCAGGTCAAATATGAAGGATACATTGCGCGTCAGCAGGAAGAGATCGATCGTCAGCAGCGCAACGAGAATACCCTGTTGCCGGTGGATCTGGATTATCGCCAGGTCAACGGCCTGTCAAATGAGGTGATCGCGAAGCTGAATGACCACAAGCCAACCTCGATTGGCCAGGCGACGCGCATTTCCGGCATCACGCCGGCGGCTATCTCTATTCTGCTTATTTATCTGAAAAAACAGGGTCTGCTGCGCAAAAGCGCCTGACCTGAAACGGGGCGAGGCGACTCGCCCCCGCTGACTGGACTTACGCTGTGATCAACACACTCACCTCGCTGCTACAGGCAGCCAAGATTTCCCTCTCCGATCAACAAAAACAGCAGCTGGTTGCCTATGTCGGCCTGCTGGACAAGTGGAATAAAGCCTACAACCTGACGTCAGTGCGCGATCCGCAGCAGATGCTGATTCGCCATATACTCGACAGCATTGTGGTGGCACCACACCTGATCGGTTCGCGCTTTATTGATGTCGGTACCGGACCGGGCCTGCCAGGCATTCCGCTGGCGATTGTGATGCCTGATGCGCACTTTACGCTGCTCGACAGCCTCGGTAAGCGGGTGCGTTTCCTGCGGCAGGTACAGCATGAGTTAGGACTCACTAACATTACGCCGGTGCAGAGCCGGGTTGAAGACTTCCCGGCAGAGCCACCGTTTGATGGCGTGATCAGCCGGGCATTCGCCTCACTGACTGACATGGTTAACTGGTGTCATCATCTGCCCGGGGCAGAAGGGCGCTTTTTTGCCCTTAAAGGTGTCCGTCCGGATGATGAAATCACCAGCTTACCGGCCGGCTATCGCTGTGATGAGGTGATTAAGCTGCAGGTTCCGCAGCTGGAAGGCGACCGGCACCTGGTGATCCTCCATCAGCAATAGGCCTGAAATAGATAAGGATTTAACCCGCTTCAGCGATTTGTCTTATCCCGCTGACTGGTGAAAAAAAGTGCATTTGATGCGTTAATAATAAAGGATTTTCATTAAGCCTCTGACGGCGGAAGGTTAAAAACGCCGACGGAAATTATCCGAAAAGCTCTGTTACATTTAACGTTTAATTCACATTTAGTTAGCACAAAGATCACTTGTATAGCGGACTAACGGAATAAAAATAGTCACGCCAGAAAATATATCAAGGTAATTACCTGGCGTGCGTAATATGAATTTCACGATTCTCATGCACAGTTCGATGTCAATAGCGTGTTTTCAGTGAAAATAGGCTTTTTTGGCGGTTAATATATTTTCAAGCCACTGATTTTTATGGCTTTAGCTCGGATATGAACGGCATGTAATTAGCGTTCTGAGAAAAGTCCTGGCGGCGCGAATGCTTATTATGTGATCTAAAGCACGCTTTAAAAGCAACTCGCCAGCCAATTTTCAGCCGGGAAAAGGCGAATCCTCACCGGGGGATGTTTGGAAAAATAGCCCTCCGGAAAGAAATTTAAATAATTGTTCACCTTTTCGCTACTTACCGATTGAAATCGCAGGTGCGGCCCGTATAATTTGCACGGCTTTTGCTGCTTGACTCAAATGCGTAAAGGCAGTCTTATACGACACGCGACATACCCCGAATGGGGCAGGAGAGTATCAGCGTCATGTCAGTGTCTCTTTACAGTGTAAAATTCGCCCGGACAGTGCTGATGATTCAGCTGGTGACAATCGTCATCATCGGCGCACTCTTTGCCCTGAAAGATGTCACCTGGGGCGTCTCTGCTGTAGCTGGCGGAGCGGCAGCCTGGCTGCCGAACGTGTTGTTTTTGTTTTTAGCCTGGCGCCTGCAGGGGCAAACCCCGGCTTCGGGGCGAGTCGCGTGGAGCTTCGCTTTGGGTGAAATAGCCAAAGTGTTCGCGACCATCATTTTGCTCATTGTGGCGTTGGGTCTATTCGGGGCGGTTTTCTGGCCGGTCGGAATAACCTGGTTATCGGTGCTGGTGGTACAAATGCTGGCACCGGCGGTAATTAACAACAAAGGGTAAGAGGCATCATGGCTGCAGGAGAAATCTCTACTCCGCAAGAATACATAGGACACCATCTGAATAACCTTCAGCTGGACCTGCGTACTTTCGAGTTAGTGAATCCGCACGACGCTCCCGCGACGTTCTGGGTATTAAATATCGATTCCATGTTTTTCTCTCTGGTGCTGGGATTCATCTTCCTGGTGTTGTTCCGTAAAGTAGCTAAAACAGCTACCAGCGGTGTGCCAGGGAAATTACAAGCGGCTATCGAACTGGTTGTCGGCTTCGTTGATGACAACGTGCGCGACATGTATCACGGTAAGAGCAAACTTATCGCCCCGCTGGCGCTGACAATTTTTGTCTGGGTCTTCCTGATGAACTTCATGGATCTGCTGCCAATCGATCTGCTGCCGTATATCGGCGAGCATTGGTTGGGCCTGCCGGCGCTGCGCGTCGTGCCGTCTGCAGACGTGAACATCACGCTCTCTATGGCGTTGGGCGTCTTTATTTTGATTCTGTTCTACAGCATCAAAATGAAAGGCATTGGCGGCTTCACGAAAGAGCTGACGCTGCAGCCTTTTAACCACCCGATCTTCATCCCGATCAACCTGATTCTGGAAGGTGTGAGCCTGCTGTCTAAACCGGTTTCTCTCGGTTTACGACTGTTCGGCAACATGTATGCGGGTGAGCTGATCTTTATCCTTATTGCCGGTCTGTTGCCGTGGTGGTCGCAGTGGGTGCTGAATGTGCCGTGGGCCATTTTCCACATCCTGATCATTTCGCTACAGGCTTTCATTTTCATGGTCCTCACGATTGTCTATCTGTCGATGGCATCTGAAGAACATTGATTTTTTTCTCAACACTACTTTCCCTCTCTATTCCGGGTGACGGCCATCAGGCCGCGGCCCGGAAGATGAAGGGAGCATTTAACTGAAACAAACTGGAGACTGTCATGGAAAACCTGAATATGGATCTGCTGTACATGGCTGCCGCTGTGATGATGGGCCTGGCGGCAATCGGTGCTGCGATCGGTATCGGCATCCTCGGAGGAAAATTCCTGGAAGGCGCTGCTCGTCAGCCTGACCTGATTCCTCTGCTGCGCACGCAGTTCTTTGTTGTAATGGGTCTGGTGGATGCAATCCCGATGATCGCTGTTGGTCTGGGTCTCTACGTGATGTTTGCTGTCGCCTAAAGCTCCTGTGTTCACTCAGCGCACAGTGTGCAAGGGTGAACGGATTCTGCCGCTTATCGTTGATAACGGCAGAAAAGTTAAATACTCAATTAGAGGCATTGTGCTGTGAACATTAATGCAACAATCCTCGGCCAGGCCATCGCGTTCATCCTGTTTGTCGCGTTCTGCATGAAGTACGTATGGCCGCCGATTATGGCTGCCATCGAAAAGCGCCAGAAAGAAATTGCTGAAGGCCTTGCTTCTGCTGAACGCGCGAAGAAAGATTTGGATCTCGCGCAGGCTAATGCGACCGACCAGCTGAAAAAAGCTAAAGAAGACGCTCAGGTCATTATCGAGCAAGCGAACAAGCGTCGCGCGCAGATTCTGGACGAAGCCAAAACCGAAGCTGATAACGAACGTGCTCGCATCGTGGCACAAGCGCAGGCTGAGATTGACGCCGAACGCAAACGTGCTCGTGAAGAACTGCGTAAGCAAGTCGCGTTGCTGGCTATGGCCGGTGCCGAGAAGATCATCGAACGTTCCGTGGATGAAGCTGCTAACAGCGACATCGTTGATAAACTGGTCGCTGAACTGTAAGGAGGGAGGGGCTGATGTCTGATCTGATTACTGTAGCTCGCCCCTACGCCAAAGCAGCTTTTGACTTTGCTGTTGAGCATCAAAGTATTGAACGCTGGCAACAGATGCTGGCGTTTGCCGCAGAAGTGGCTCGCAATGAACAGATGGCTGATCTTCTTTCAGGTGCGTTAGCACCCGAAGCGTTGGCAGCGTCGTTTAACGCAGTCTGTGGTGATCAACTGGATGAACCCGCGCAGAACCTGATTAAGGTGATGGCGGAAAACGGACGTTTGACAGCGCTTCCGGCAGTACTGGCCCAATTCATCGACCTGCGTGACGCTTATGAAGCCACCGCAGAAGTTGATGTTATCTCCGCCAGTACGCTGAGTGACGACCAGCTGAATAAAATCAGCGCCGCGATGGAAAAACGTCTGTCACGCAAAGTTAAGCTGAATTGCAAAATTGATAAGTCTGTGATGGCAGGCGTGATCATCCGTTCGGGTGATCTGGTTATTGATGGCAGCGTACGCGGCCGTCTTGACCGTCTGGCTGACGTCTTGCAGTCTTAAGGGGACTGGAGCATATGCAACTGAATTCCACCGAAATCAGCGAACTGATCAAGCAGCGCATTGCTCAGTTCAATGTCGTGAGTGAAGCTCACAACGAAGGTACGATTGTTTCTGTAAGTGACGGTATCATCCGCGTACACGGCCTGGCCGATGTGATGCAGGGTGAGATGATTGCCCTGCCGGGCAACCGTTACGCGATTGCCCTGAACCTCGAGCGTGACTCAGTAGGTGCAGTGGTAATGGGTCCTTACGCTGACCTCGCCGAAGGCATGAAGGTGAAGTGTACTGGCCGTATTCTGGAAGTACCGGTAGGCCGTGGTCTGCTGGGCCGTGTGGTGAACACCCTGGGTGCACCAATCGACGGTAAAGGCGCAATCGACAACGACGGTTTCTCACCGGTTGAAGTGATTGCACCAGGCGTTATCGACCGTCAGTCAGTCGACCAGCCGGTTCAGACCGGTTATAAGTCGGTCGATGCGATGATTCCAATCGGCCGTGGCCAGCGTGAGCTGATCATCGGTGACCGTCAGACCGGTAAAACCGCGATGGCGATCGATGCGATCATCAACCAGCGCGACTCGGGCATCAAGTGTGTCTACGTTGCGATTGGTCAGAAAGCCTCAACCATCTCTAACGTGGTTCGCAAGCTGGAAGAGCATGGCGCGCTGCAGAACACCATTGTTGTGGTGGCCTCTGCTTCTGAATCTGCTGCCCTGCAGTATCTCTCTCCGTACGCAGGCTGTGCGATGGGTGAATACTTCCGTGACCGCGGTGAAGATGCGCTGATCGTTTATGATGATCTCTCTAAGCAGGCAATTGCTTACCGTCAGATCTCTCTGCTGCTGCGCCGTCCACCAGGTCGTGAAGCATTCCCTGGTGACGTGTTCTATCTCCACTCCCGTCTGCTGGAACGTGCATCACGCGTAAGCGCTGATTATGTTGAGCGTTTCACTAACGGTGCCGTGACAGGTAAAACCGGTTCACTGACTGCACTGCCGATCATCGAAACCCAGGCGGGCGACGTTTCTGCGTTCGTTCCGACCAACGTAATCTCGATTACTGATGGTCAGATCTTCCTGGAATCGAACCTGTTCAACTCCGGTATTCGTCCGGCGGTTAACCCAGGTATTTCGGTATCGCGTGTTGGTGGTGCTGCACAGACCAAGATCATCAAGAAACTGTCCGGTGGTATCCGTACCGCGCTGGCACAGTATCGTGAACTGGCGGCGTTCTCGCAGTTCGCCTCTGATCTGGACGATGCAACCCGTAAACAGCTGAGCCACGGTCAGAAAGTCACCGAGCTGCTGAAGCAGAAACAGTATGCGCCGATGTCAGTCGCGCAGCAGGGTCTGGTTCTGTTCGCGGCCGAGCGTGGCTATCTGAACGACGTTGAGCTGGCAAAAATTGGCAGCTTCGAAGCTGCACTGCTGGCCTTCGCCGATCGCGATCACGCCGAGCTGATGGCTGAAATCAACCAGTCGGGTAACTACAACAACGATATCGAAGCCAAGCTGAAAGGCCTGATCGATACGTTTAAAGCAACCCAGTCCTGGTAATGTCTGGCGGCTTGTCTGAAAAGGCAGGCCGCAAGGCTTTGAGGAGAAGCTAATGGCCGGCGCAAAAGAGATACGAAGCAAGATCGGAAGCGTGAAAAACACGCAGAAGATCACCAAAGCGATGGAAATGGTCGCCGCCTCCAAGATGCGTAAAACGCAGGAACGCATGGCGGCCAGCCGTCCGTATGCAGACACCATGCGCAAAGTGATTGGTCACCTTGCGTTGGGTAATCTGGAATACAAGCACCCTTACCTGCAAGAGCGCGACGTTAAGCGCGTCGGCTACCTGGTCGTTTCAACTGACCGCGGGCTTTGTGGTGGTTTGAACATTAACCTGTTCAAGAAAGTACTGGCAGATATGAAGTCCTGGTCCGATAAAGGCGTGCAGAGCGATCTGTCGATTATCGGTTCTAAAGGGGCGTCATTCTTCAGTTCTGTTGGTGGCAACATCGTGGCGCAAGTCAGCGGCATGGGCGATAAACCTACCCTGTCTGACCTGATTGGCCCGGTAAAAGTGATGTTGCAGGCTTATGATGAAGGCCGCATCGACAAACTGATGATCGTCAGTAACAAGTTCAATAACACCATGTCTCAGACTCCGACCATTACCCAACTGCTGCCGTTACCGCCAGCGGAAGGTGAAGAAGAGATGAAGGCGAAGACCTGGGATTACCTGTACGAACCCGATCCGAAAGCGCTGCTGGATACCCTGCTGCGTCGTTACGTCGAATCGCAGGTTTATCAGGGTGTGGTGGAAAATCTGGCCAGTGAGCAGGCCGCACGTATGGTGGCGATGAAAGCCGCAACCGATAACGGCGGAAATCTGATCAAAGAGCTGCAGTTGGTGTACAACAAAGCTCGTCAGGCCAGCATCACCCAGGAACTTACCGAGATCGTCTCGGGGGCCTCCGCGGTTTAACCAGGTTTGGAATTAGGTAGAGGATTCAAGATGGCAACTGGAAAGATTGTCCAGATTATCGGCGCCGTTGTTGACGTCGAATTCCCTCAGGACGCGGTACCGCAAGTGTACAGTGCCCTCGAGGTTATGAATGGTGATGCGCGTCTGGTGCTGGAAGTTCAGCAGCAGCTGGGCGGCGGCGTGGTCCGTACCATTGCAATGGGTACGTCTGACGGCCTGAAGCGTGGTCTGAGCGTCAACGACCTGCAGAAACCGATTCAGGTTCCGGTCGGTAAAGCGACCCTGGGCCGTATCATGAACGTTCTCGGCGAGCCAATCGACATGAAAGGCGAGCTGAAAGAAGAAGATGGCAGCGCAGTAGAGATCGCCTCTATTCACCGCGCGGCACCTTCTTATGAAGATCAGTCTAACTCGCAGGAACTGCTGGAAACCGGCATCAAGGTTATCGACCTGATGTGTCCGTTCGCCAAGGGCGGTAAAGTGGGTCTGTTCGGTGGTGCGGGTGTAGGTAAAACCGTCAACATGATGGAACTGATCCGTAACATCGCGGCTGAACACTCAGGTTACTCAGTGTTTGCCGGTGTGGGTGAGCGTACTCGTGAGGGTAACGACTTCTACCACGAAATGACCGACTCCAACGTTATCGACAAAGTTGCCCTGGTGTATGGCCAGATGAACGAGCCGCCGGGTAACCGTCTGCGCGTGGCACTGACCGGTCTGACCATGGCGGAAAAATTCCGTGATGAAGGCCGCGACGTTCTGCTGTTCATCGATAACATCTACCGTTATACCCTGGCCGGTACCGAAGTTTCTGCACTGCTGGGTCGTATGCCATCTGCGGTAGGTTACCAGCCAACGCTGGCCGAAGAGATGGGTGTGTTGCAGGAGCGTATTACCTCCACCAAGACCGGTTCAATCACTTCCGTACAGGCCGTTTACGTCCCTGCGGATGACCTGACTGACCCGTCGCCAGCAACCACCTTTGCGCACTTAGACTCAACAGTAACGCTGAGCCGTCAGATCGCCTCTCTGGGTATCTACCCGGCCGTTGACCCGCTGGATTCCACCAGCCGTCAGCTGGATCCACTGGTTGTGGGTCAGGAGCACTACGACGTAGCGCGTGGCGTTCAGTCACTGCTGCAGCGTTACCAGGAGCTGAAAGACATCATCGCCATCCTCGGTATGGACGAGCTGTCTGAAGAAGATAAACTGCTGGTGGCACGTGCGCGTAAGATTCAGCGTTTCCTGTCTCAGCCGTTCTTCGTTGCGGAAGTCTTCACCGGTTCTCCGGGCAAGTACGTTACGCTGAAAGACACTATCCGTGGCTTTAAAGGCATCATGGAAGGTGAGTTTGATCACCTGCCAGAGCAGGCCTTCTACATGGTTGGTGCCATCGAAGAAGCCGTGGAAAAAGCGAAGAAACTGTAATAACGGTTTCCCGGGAGGAATATTATGGCTATGACTTATCACCTGGATGTGGTCAGCGCAGAGAGTCAGTTGTTCTCTGGTCTGGTACAGAAAATTCAGGTGTCAGGTAGCGAAGGTGAGTTAGGGATTTTCCCTGGCCATGCGCCGCTGCTGACTGCCATTAAGCCTGGAATGATCCGTATCGTGAAACAGCACGGCGAAGAGGAGTTTATCTACCTCTCTGGCGGCGTGCTGGAAGTGCAGCCGGGCAGCAGCACCGTTCTGGCCGATACCGCTATTCGCGGTACCGATCTGGACGAAGCCCGCGCCCTGGAAGCGAAACGCAAAGCAGAAGAGCACATGAACAGCAGCCACGGTGACGTGGACTATGCTCAGGCCTCTGCCGAGCTGGCGAAAGCCATTGCTAAACTGCGCGTGATCGAACTGACCAAAAAAGCGATGTAATCCAGCTTTATGCGTCACGAAATGCCAGCCTCCGGGCTGGCATTTTTTTTGCCTGCCGGGTCATCTGCGCCCTCCCGCCTAATTTCGGCCTGAGAAAAATGTAGTAATCTCACCCTCAAACCGTTTTACTTTCACCCGTAAAAATTCACTCAGGATAGTTATGTCTAACAGTGCGATGAGTGTGGTGATCCTTGCCGCTGGCAAGGGCACCCGTATGTATTCCGATCTGCCAAAAGTTCTGCATACGCTGGCAGGCAAGCCGATGGTGCAGCATGTGATTGACGCGGCCAAAGGGCTGGGCGCGCAGCAGGTGCATCTGGTTTATGGTCACGGCGGCGATCGTCTTAAAGCCACCCTCACCGACAGCGCCCTCAACTGGGTGCTGCAGGCCGAACAACTCGGCACCGGCCACGCCATGCAGCAGGCCGCGCCCTGCTTCGCTGACGATGAAGACATTCTGATGCTCTACGGCGACGTACCGCTGATCGCTGAAGCGACGTTACAGCGCCTGCGTGAGGCCAAACCGCAGGGCGGCATCGGCCTGCTCACCGTGGTGCTGGAGAATCCGACCGGCTATGGCCGCATCGTGCGCGAGAACGGCACCATTGTCGGCATCGTCGAGCAGAAAGATGCCACGCCAGAGCAGCTGCAAATCACTGAAATCAACACCGGTATCCTGATCGCCAACGGCGGCGATCTGAAACGCTGGCTGGCGCAGCTCACCAACAATAACGCGCAGGGTGAATACTACATCACCGATATCATCGCGCTGGCGCATCAGGAAGGCCGGGTGATTGAGGCGGTTCATCCGACGCGCATCAGTGAGACCGATGGTGTGAATAATCGTCTGCAGCTGGCAACGCTGGAACGCACTTATCAGACTGAACAGGCTGAGCGCCTGCTGCTGGCGGGCGTGATGCTGCGCGATCCGGCCCGCTTTGACCTGCGCGGTACCCTGACCCACGGCCGGGATGTGGAAATCGACACCAACGTCATCATTGAAGGTCAGGTGGCGCTGGGCGATCGGGTAAAAATCGGCGCGGGCTGCATCATCAAAAACAGCGTGATTGGCGACGATTGCGAAATCAGCCCTTATTCGGTGATCGAGGATGCGAATCTGGCCAGCGCCTGTACCGTCGGACCTTTCGCCCGACTGCGTCCCGGCAGTGAGCTGGCACATGCCGCCCATGTCGGCAACTTCGTTGAGATGAAAAAAGCCCGTCTGGGCGAAGGTTCGAAAGCGGGTCACCTCTCCTATCTGGGCGACGCGGAGATCGGCGCTAACGTCAACATCGGGGCCGGCACCATTACCTGCAACTATGATGGCGCGAATAAATCAAAAACCGTGATCGGTGATAACGTGTTTGTCGGCTCGGACACCCAGCTGGTGGCGCCGGTCAGCGTGGCGGCAGGTGCTACCATTGCGGCGGGCACCACCATCATGAAAGATGTCACCGAAGCGGGACTGGTCTACAACCGCAAAGAGCAGAATCACAAAGCGGACTGGCAGCGCCCACAGAAGAAAAAATAATTTTAACGGCCCGCTTCATGCGGGCCGATGCAGTGCCAAAACTATAATCCCCACTCTCTACAAGGCTCGGGGAACCGGCAAAGCCGGATATCAGGTCGCATGACAACGAAAGTGGCGAACAGCCATGTAGTCAGGAAAACATCATTATGTGTGGAATTGTTGGTGCAGTAGCACAACGCGATATCGCAGAAATTCTGCTGGAAGGCCTGCGTCGTCTTGAGTATCGCGGATATGATTCGGCCGGTCTGGCCGTGGTCGATCGTCAGGGGCACGTAACGCGCCTGCGACGTTTAGGGAAAGTGCAGAAGCTGGCCGATGCAGCCGAACAGCAGCCGCTGATTGGCGGCACCGGTATTGCCCATACGCGTTGGGCAACGCACGGCGAGCCGTCGGAAGCCAATGCGCATCCGCACGTTTCTGAGCACATCGTTATCGTGCACAACGGCATCATTGAAAACCATGAGCCGCTGCGCGCTGCGATGATCGAGCGTGGTTACGTGTTTGCCTCTGAAACCGACACCGAAGTGGTGGCGCATCTGGTTCACTGGGAGCAGAAGCAGGGCGGAACGCTGCGTGAAGTGGTGCTACGCGTCATCCCGCAACTGCGCGGCGCCTATGGCATGGTGATCATGGACAGCCGCGATCCGTCGCTGCTGGTGGCGGCACGCTCCGGCAGCCCGCTGGTGATTGGCCGTGGCGTGGGCGAGAACTTTATTGCCTCCGATCAGCTGGCGCTGCTGCCGGTGACGCGTCGGTTCATCTATCTGGAAGAGGGTGATATCGCTGAAATCAGCCGTCGCGATGTGACCATCGTTGATCGTACTGGTAAACCGGTGACGCGCGCAGAGATCGAATCGACCCTGCAGTATGATGCCGGTGACAAAGGCATCTACCGCCATTACATGCAGAAAGAGATCTACGAGCAGCCGATGGCGCTGAAAAGCACCCTGAGCGGCCGTTTCAGTCACGGCCAGGTCGATCTCAGCGAGCTGGGCGCAGGTGCAGAAGCGCTGCTGGCGCAGGTGGAGCATATCCAGATTATCGCCTGCGGCACCTCGTATAACTCCGGTATGGTGTCACGCTACTGGTTTGAGTCGCTGGCCAATATTCCGTGTGATGTCGAGATCGCCTCTGAGTTTCGCTACCGCAAGTCGGCGGTGCGGAAAAACAGCCTGCTGATCACCTTATCGCAATCGGGCGAAACGGCCGATACCCTGGCAGCGCTGCGTCTCTCCAAAGAGCTGGGCTATCTCGGTTCCCTGGCGGTGTGTAACGTGGCCGGTTCGTCGCTGGTGCGGGAATCTGATTTGGCGCTGATGACCAAAGCGGGCACCGAAATCGGTGTTGCCTCGACCAAAGCCTTTACTACGCAGCTGGCAGTGTTACTGATGCTGGTGGCGAAGCTGGGCCGGCTGAAAGGCATGGCGGCGGAAACCGAGCATGAGATTGTCCATGCGCTGCAGGCGCTGCCCAGCCGGATCGAACAGATGCTGGCGCAGGATAAGCTGATTGAAAATCTGGCAGAGGGCTTCTCAGATAAGCATCATGCGCTGTTCCTCGGCCGCGGCGATCAGTATCCGATCGCCATGGAAGGGGCGCTGAAGCTGAAGGAGATCTCCTACATTCACGCCGAAGCCTATGCGGCGGGCGAGCTGAAGCACGGCCCGCTGGCGCTGATTGATGCCGATATGCCGGTGATCGTGGTGGCACCCAACAACGAACTGCTGGAGAAGCTCAAATCCAACATCGAAGAGGTGCGGGCACGCGGCGGTCTGCTGTATGTGTTTGCCGATCAGGATGCGGGCTTCAGCGACAGTGACGGGATGAAGATTATCCCGCTGCCCCACGTTGAAGAGGTGATTGCGCCAATCTTCTATACCGTGCCGTTGCAGCTACTGTCGTATCACGTCGCGCTGATCAAAGGCACTGACGTCGATCAGCCGCGTAACCTGGCGAAATCGGTTACCGTAGAATAACAAAGTGGGCCCGGTCGCGGGCCCGCTTCATTTTTGCCTGCTGTCATATAACTGTCATATTTCGTACATTTCACTGTCATCAAACTGTCCTATTTTCCCTCCTGCAGCAATCACTGACTCTTACTAAAACGGCCCCGAGCCTGAATTTTCTCCCCTGGAGGGAACATGACACTGATGCGTAGCACCGTAGCCCGAATCCTCGCCGCCACCTTTGCAGTCAGCGCGGTATCTGCTTTTGCGGCCACCGATCTGACGGGCGCAGGCGGGACGTTCCCGGCGCCGGTTTATGCCAAGTGGGCAGCAGAGTATCAGCAAGCCACCGGTAGTAAAGTTAACTACCAGGGCATCGGTTCATCTGGCGGCGTGAAACAAATCATCGCCAAAACCGTCGATTTCGGTGCGTCCGATGCGCCAATGAAAGATGAAGATCTGCAGAAAAATGGCCTGTTCCAGTTCCCGACGGTGATCGGCGGCGTGGTGCTGGCGGTTAACCTGCCGGGCATCAAATCAGGTGAACTGACGCTGGACGGTAAAACCGTCGGCGACATCTACCTCGGCACCATCAAAAAGTGGAACGATCCGGCGATCGCTAAACTGAACCCGGGCGTGAAACTGCCAGAGACTAATATCAACGTGGTACGCCGCGCTGATGGTTCCGGTACTTCGTTTGTCTTCACCAGCTACCTGGCGAAAGTGAACCCGGACTGGAACAGCAAAATCGGTAAAGGCAACACCGTAAACTGGCCGGTCGGTCTGGGTGGCAAAGGCAACGACGGCGTGGCTGCGTTTGTACAGCGTCTGCCGGGTTCAATCGGCTATGTGGAATACGCCTACGCCAAACAGAACAACCTGACCTACACCAAACTGATGGACGCTGATGGCAAACCGGTCGCCCCAGGCGAAACCAGCTTCAGCAACGCGGCGAAAGGCGCAGACTGGAGCAAATCATTTGCTCAGGACCTGACCTTCCAGAAAGGCGCGGATGCCTGGCCTATCTCTTCCACCACCTTTATCCTGGTTTACAAAGATCAGGCTAATGCGGCCAAAGGCAGCGAAGTGCTGAAGTTCTTTGACTGGGCATACAAAAACGGCAGCAAAACCGCTACCGCGCTGGATTATGCCGCCCTGCCAGAGAGCGTGACCGAGCAGATTCGCGCTGCCTGGAAAGCCAATATCAAAGACAGTTCTGGTAAGGCGCTTTATCAGTAATTGACCGACCCTGGCCGGACTCCGGTTCGGTCAGACCCAACGGGCGGCGTACTGCCGCCCTGATAACTCCTGAAGACTGAGACTTCTATGGCTGCAACCAAGCCGGCATTCAAAGCCCCAGGCAAGCAAGGTGACAGAATATTTGGTGCGCTGGTCAAGCTTGCCGCGCTGATCGTCCTGTTGCTGATGGGCGGCATTATCGTCTCCCTGATCATCTCCTCATGGCCAAGCATTCAGAAGTTTGGTTTCTCCTTTTTGTGGACCAAAACCTGGGATGCCCCCAACGAACAATTTGGTGCGCTGGTACCGATTTACGGCACCCTCGTCACCTCTATCATCGCGCTGATTATTGCCGTGCCGGTCAGTTTTGGTATCGCGCTGTTCCTGACCGAACTCGCGCCAGGCTGGCTGCGTCGCCCGCTGGGTACCGCCATTGAGCTGCTGGCCGCGATCCCCAGCATTGTCTATGGCATGTGGGGCCTGTTCGTGTTTGCGCCGCTGTTTGCTGAATATTTCCAGACGCCGGTCAACGACGTGATGTCAGGCATTCCGATTGTCGGTGAGCTGTTCTCCGGTCCGGCATTCGGTATCGGTATTCTGGCCGCTGGCGTGATTCTGGCGATCATGATCATCCCCTACATCGCCTCCGTGATGCGCGATGTGTTTGAGCAGACGCCGGTGATGATGAAAGAGTCGGCCTACGGCATCGGCTGCACCACCTGGGAAGTGATCTGGCGTATCGTGCTGCCCTTCACCAAAAACGGTGTGATAGGGGGCGTGATGCTGGGACTGGGCCGCGCACTGGGTGAAACCATGGCGGTGACCTTTATTATCGGCAACACCTACCAGCTCGATAGCCCGTCGCTGTTTATGCCGGGCAACAGCATCACCTCCGCCCTCGCCAATGAGTTCGCTGAAGCGGAATCCGGCGTGCATGTGGCGGCGCTGATGGAGCTGGGTCTGATTCTGTTTGTGATTACCTTTATCGTGCTGGCGATTTCAAAACTGATGATTATGCGGCTGGCGAAAAGTGAAGGAGCGCGATCATGACCACCATTGAAGTTCAGGCGCGCGCCGAACTCGACGCATCCCGTCGTAAGATGCAGTCCTGGCGCAGCACCAAAAACAAGATAGCGCTGACGCTGTCGCTGCTGACCATGGCATTTGGTCTGTTCTGGCTGGTGTGGATCCTGTTCACCACCGTATCACGCGGCCTTGATGGCCTGTCGTGGTCGCTGTTCACCGAATCAACGCCGCCACCGAATACTGCCGGCGGCGGCCTGGCGAACGCCTTAGCGGGCAGCGGATTACTGATTTTCTGGTCGACCTTCTTCGGCACGCCGCTGGGCATCATGGCCGGCATCTACCTGGCGGAATATGGCCGCAAGTCGTTTCTGTCGGAAGTGATCCGCTTTATTAACGACATTCTGCTGTCAGCGCCGTCGATTGTGGTCGGGCTGTTTGTCTACACCATTGTGGTGTCGCAGATGCAGCACTTCTCCGGCTGGGCCGGGGTGATTGCGCTGGCGCTGCTGCAGGTGCCGATCGTAATTCGTACCACCGAGAACATGCTGCGGCTGGTGCCGGACAGCATGCGTGAAGCGGCTTATGCGCTGGGCACGCCGAAGTGGAAGATGATCTCCGCCATCACCCTGAAGGCGTCGGTCTCCGGCATTATCACCGGGGTATTGCTGGCGATTGCCCGCATCGCTGGTGAGACCGCGCCGCTGCTGTTTACCGCGCTGTCGAACCAGTTCTGGAGCACCGACATGATGCAGCCGCTGGCGAATCTGCCGGTCACCATCTTTAAGTTCGCCATGAGCCCGTTCGCCGAATGGCAGAGCCTGGCCTGGGCTGGCGTACTGATTATTACCTTGTGCGTGCTGCTGCTGAATATCGTAGCGCGGGTGATTTTTGCCAAAGGTAAACACGGTTAACTTCCGGCGCTGCCCTGCGCGGCGCCGTATAAGAGAGACGAGCAATGAGTATCGCGACTGCATCAGCCGATAAAATTCAGGTCCGTAATCTGAACTTCTATTACGGTAAGTTTCACGCGTTAAAGAATATCAATCTGGATATCGCCAAAAATCAGGTCACCGCATTTATCGGGCCATCCGGCTGTGGTAAATCGACCCTGCTGCGGACCTTCAATAAAATGTACTCGCTCTACCCGGATCAGCGGGCTGAAGGCGATATCCTGCTGGACGGCGACAACATTCTGGCGGCGCAACAGGATATCGCGCTGCTGCGCGCCCGGGTCGGCATGGTGTTTCAGAAGCCGACGCCGTTTCCGATGTCGATTTATGACAATATCGCCTTCGGTGTTCGCCTGTTTGAGAAGCTGTCACGTGCCGATATGGACGAACGGGTCCAGTGGGCGCTGACTAAAGCCGCGCTGTGGAACGAAACCAAAGACAAGCTGCATCAGAGCGGTTACAGTCTCTCCGGTGGTCAGCAGCAGCGTCTGTGCATCGCCCGCGGTATCGCGATTCGCCCGGAAGTGCTGTTGCTGGATGAACCCTGTTCGGCGCTCGACCCGATTTCAACCGGGCGTATTGAAGAGCTGATTACCGAGCTGAAGCAGGACTACACCGTGGTGATCGTGACGCACAACATGCAGCAGGCCGCACGCTGCTCCGACCACACCGCATTTATGTATCTGGGCGAACTGATTGAATTCAGCGATACCGACACGCTGTTCACCAAGCCGGCACAGAAGCAAACTGAAGACTACATTACCGGCCGCTACGGCTGATTTGACAGGAGATCGCCATGGATAATCTGAATCTGAACAAACATATCTCCGGTCAGTTCAATGCCGAGCTGGAGCACATTCGCACCCAGGTGATGATCATGGGTGGCATGGTCGAGCAGCAGCTGACCGACGCCATCACCGCGATGCATAACCTCGATGGTGAACTGGCGCAGCGGGTGATCGACGGCGACCAGAAGGTCAACATGATGGAAGTGGAGATTGATGAGGCCTGCGTGCGCATCATCGCCAAACGTCAACCAACCGCTATCGATTTGCGGCTGGTGATGGCGATCATCAAAACCATTTCTGAGCTGGAACGGATTGGTGACGTAGCGGAGAAGATCAGCCGCACCGCGCTGGAGAAGTTCGGTCAGCAACATCTGCCGCTGCTGGTGAGTCTCGAGTCGCTGGGTCGTCATACCGTACAGATGCTGCATGATGTGCTGGACGCTTTTGCGCGCATGGACCTCAACGAAGCGATCGCTATCTACCGTGAAGATAAAAAGGTGGATAAAGAGTACGAGGGCATTGTGCGTCAGCTGATGACCTACATGATGGAAGATCCGCGTACCATTCCCAGCGTACTGACGGCGTTGTTCTGCGCCCGGGCGATTGAGCGCATCGGCGATCGCTGCCAGAACATCTGTGAAATCATCTTCTATTTTGTCAAAGGTCAGGATTTCCGCCACGTTGGCGGTGACCGGCTCGACGAACTGCTGTCAGGCGATGATGGCAGCAATAAGCCCTCCTGAGTGACCGCAACCGTACGCCGCGCTGGCGTACGGTTCGGCGTTTTCGATTGGTCCCCCCGGCAACACTCTTTATACTTGCGGCACTTTTCCTTCTGAGGTGCTGAATAATGTCTCCTTCTCCCCAGGCTAAACCCGGCGTCACGCCTGGTAAAGCGATGCTGGCCGCCGTCAGCGGTTATGCGATGGATGGATTTGATCTGCTGATCCTTGGCTTTATGCTGCCGGCGATCAGCGTCTCGCTGGCGCTCAATCCATCGCAGGCGGGATCGCTGGTCACCTGGACGCTGATCGGCGCGGTCATCGGCGGTATTGTGTTTGGCCATCTCAGCGATCGCTTTGGGCGTATTCGTATGCTGACCATCACTATCCTGGTGTTCTCGGTGTTTACCGGCCTGTGCGCCGTGGCGCAGGGCTACTGGGATCTGCTGGCCTGGCGTACCCTGGCGGGCGTCGGGCTGGGCGGAGAGTTCGGCATCGGTATGGCGCTGATTGCCGAAGCCTGGCCGGCAGAGAAGCGCAACCGCGCCTCGGCGTGGGTCGGTATCGGCTGGCAGCTCGGTGTGCTGCTGGCGGCCTTTATTACGCCGCCGCTGCTGAGCGTGATCGGCTGGCGCGGCATGTTTCTGGTCGGTTTATTACCCGCGCTGGTCTCGTTTGTGATCCGTCGCAGCATGGGCGAACCGGAGGCCTATCGCCGACAGGTCAAAAACGTTCCCTCGCTCTCTTTCCCGGCGCGCCTCAAGCTGCTGGTCCGCGATCGCGCGACTGCAAAAGCCAGCCTCGGCATTTTCATCCTCTGTTCGGTACAGAATTTTGGCTACTACGGCCTGATGATCTGGATGCCGAGCTACCTCTCCTCCAGCTTCGGCTTCAGCCTGACCAAATCGGGTCTGTGGACGGCGGTAACGGTGGTCGGTATGACCTTCGGTATCTGGCTGTTTGGTGTGCTGGCCGATCGCTTTGCGCGCTGGAAGATTTTCCTGCTCTATCAGTTTGGCGCGGTAGTGATGGTGGTGATTTATGCTCAGTTACGCGATCCCGGCATCATGCTGGTTACCGGGGCGATCATGGGGATGTTCGTTAATGGGATGATTGGTGGCTACGGCGCGCTGATCTCCGATACCTTCCCGCCACAGGTGCGGGCCACGGCGCAAAACGTCCTGTTTAACCTTGGGCGGGGCGTCGGCGGCTTCGGCCCGGTGGTGATTGGCCTGCTGGCGAGCCAGTTCTCCTTTGCGGCGGCGATTACGCTGCTGGCGCTGATCTATCTGCTGGATATTGTGGCCACCCTGTTCCTGCTGCCGAAAAAGCACAGTCAGGATGACACGCTGGGCGCGATTGGCTGAAAGCAGGGCACGGATCTGCCGGGATGTGAACACCCATCCCGGCTGTGATGCTACCGGCCGGTAAACGGATAAGCGAAACGCACCGACACGGCGGTTACCGGTCAGCGCGTCGGGGTTTGTCGCGGTTTAGTGCATTAACGGCAGCAGTTGCTGATACAGCGCGGCAAACGTCTGCCGCAGCGGCTGGTAATGCGCCCTGCGCGCGCTGTCCGGCCGGTGGCGTTGCACCAGGGTAAGCGTCGGTGCCGCAGCCTGACCATCCAGTGCCAGCTGCGCCAGCCTGGCCGCGCCGAGTGCCGGTCCGACCTCACCACCGTGGCAGTAATCGAGCGTCTGACCGCTGATGTCCGCCAGCATCTGCCGCCACATCGCACTGCGTGCGCCGCCCCCGATCAACATAATACTTTTTGGCTGCACGCCGCATTCATGCAGCACATCCATCCCCTGCGCCAGCGCAAATCCCACGCCTTCCAGCACCGCCCGCGCCAGTTCCGGACGACCATGCTGGTGGGTAAAGCCAAAGAAAGCGCCTCTGGCGTTGGGATTATTGTGCGGCGTGCGTTCGCCGGAGAGATAGGGTAAAAACCACAGCGGCGGCACGTCATCGCGCGCCCGCGCCGCCTCATCCAGCAGTGCCGGTACATCGTGACAGCCGGTCAGTTCAGCCGCCCAGTCGAGGCAGGAAGCGGCGCTGAGCATCACCGACATCAGATGCCAGCGCTGCGGTAAGGCATGACAGAAACTGTGAACGGCGCGCTGAGGATTACTCAGATAGCCCTCGCTGACCACAAAGTAGACGCCGGAGGTGCCCAGTGAGAGCATGCCCTGACCCGGCTCAGTCATGCCAACGCCGACCGCGCCCGCCGCATTATCGCCACCGCCCGCCGCCAGCGGCACCGGATTCATTTTCCAGCGCGCCGCCAGGGCAGTATCCAGCGTGCCGGTTATGGCATTGCCCTCATACAGTTGTGGCATCTGCTCACGACTGAGATCGCAGGCGCGCAGCATCTCATCACTCCAGTCTCGCCGCGCCACATCCAGCCACAGCGTGCCTGCCGCATCTGACAGGTCGGTGGCGAAGTCACCGCTCATCCGCCAGCGTAGGTAATCTTTTGGCAACAGCACCTTCGCGATCTGACTGAAAATGACCGGTTGGTGTTGCTGCACCCACAGCAGCTTGGGCGCCGTGAAACCGGGCATCATCAGGTTGCCGGTGATCGCCCGGGCGTCCGGCACCTTCTGTTCCAGTTCACGGCACTGCGCCTCACTACGCCCATCATTCCACAGTATCGCCGGACGCAGAACGCGGCCGGCGCTGTCCAGCAGGGTCGCGCCATGCATCTGGCCGCTCAGCCCGATCGCCTCAACGGCGCGCAGATCGTGCTGCCCGCTCAGCGCCTGCATGGCGTGGTCCAGCGCCTGCCACCAGCTTTCGGGATCCTGTTCGCTCCACAGCGGCTGTGGACGTGAAACCTGCAGCGGCGCTGTTTCTGTCGCCTGCACCTGGCCGGCGGCATCCACCAGCACCACTTTGACGCCAGAGGTGCCTAAATCGATCCCGATAAACATGTTCTGCTCCTGAGCCTTTAGAAATCAAACAGATAGTGATTCACCAGGTTTTCCAGCTGCTCCTGGCGTCCGCTCTGATGTTGCGGATTCAACTGCTGTTGCTGAGCATGCGCCGCCAGCGTGGCCAGTGAAAACTCGCCTTTCAAAATTTGCTGGCCGAACTCACCATTCCAGCCGCTGTAACGCTGTGCCACGCGCTTATCCAGCTCGCCGTCGTCGATCATCCGGGCCGCGACTTTCAGCGCCAGCGCCATGGTATCCATCGCGCCGATATGGCCGTAGAACAGATCGTATTTGTCGGTGCTCTGGCGACGCACTTTGGCATCAAAGTTTAAGCCGCCGGTGGTAAAGCCGCCCGCCTTGAGGATCTCATACATCACCAGCGCATTCTCCTCCACGCTGACCGGGAACTGATCGGTGTCCCAGCCACACTGCGCGTCGCCGCGGTTGGCATCGACCGAGCCGAAAATGCCCAGCGCAATGGCGGTAGCTATTTCGTGGTGGAAAGAGTGACCGGCCAGCGTGGCGTGATTGGCCTCGACGTTCACTTTGATCTCTTTCTCCAGACCGAACTGTTTGAGGAAGCCATACACCGTGGCGACGTCGTAGTCGTACTGATGCTTGGTCGGTTCCTGCGGCTTCGGCTCAATCAGCAGTGTGCCCTGGAAACCGATTTTGTGTTTGTGCTCAACCACCATCTGCATAAAGCGGCCAATCTGCTCGCGCTCCTGGCGCAGATCGGTATTCAGCAGAGTTTCATACCCTTCGCGGCCGCCCCACAGCACATAGTTTTCACCGCCAAGGGTTTTGGTGGCCTGCATGGCGCTGCACACCTGAGTCGCGGCCCAGGCGAAGACCGCCGGATCGGGATTGGTCGCCGCGCCCGCGCCGTAGCGTGGATGGGTAAAGCAGTTCGCCGTGCCCCACAGCAGCTTCACCCCGGTCTCCTGCTGCTTCTCCAGCAGCTTATCGGTCATGATGGCAAAATTGTCCTGATAGCTGCGCAGCGAATCGCCTTCCGGCGAAACATCCACATCATGAAAGCAGTAATAAGGCACGTTCAGCTTGTGAAAGAACTCAAAGGCGACGTCCGCTTTTTGCTTCGCCAGCTGCAGCGCATCACCATTTTTTTGCCATGGGCGATCAAACGCGCCGACGCCAAACATATCCGCTCCGTTCCAGCAGAAGGTATGCCAGTAGCAGGCCGCAAAGCGCAGATGTTCCGCCATGGTCTTGCCGAGGATCACTTCGTCAGGATTGTAATGACGAAACGCGAGAGGCTGAGTCGATTTGGTTCCTTCGTAACGGACGCGATCGATCTGATCGAAATAAGCGTGCATGGTTTGCTCCTTAGCATCGGGACCCGAATGGTCTGCATTGAAGCGATATTTGATATTGGCTGTCGGCGCGGCTCAATTACGATATTTCACACTGCGTATCAGATAATTATTATTTGTGCGCTGGCTCGCAAAATAAAGCTGATCTCAGCGCGGTTACTGCCGGGTCTCTTGCTCAGTCCGAAAAAGATGAAATATCGATCGCGCTCATAAAAAAAGAAATAAACCAAAAAACGTAATGGCCGGATAAAAATCAGTAATTGATGTAACGGGAAAATCAGGGCAACAATTCATCCGCCTGGTTCATGGGCCTGCAACGACAATAGCCTCAACCTACAGGATAAACGCAATGAAGATGAAACATGCGCTGTTAGCCGTCTGCGCTGCGCTGGCTCTGTTCAGCCAGACCAGCGTGGCCAAAGAAGTGAAGATCGGCATGGCAATTGATGATTTACGTCTGGAACGCTGGCAAAAAGACCGCGATATTTTCGTGAAGCAGGCGGAATCGCTGGGTGCGCAGGTGTTTGTCCAGTCGGCAAACGGCAATGAAGAGACCCAGATGTCGCAGATTGAAAATATGATCAACCGCGGCGTCGATGTGCTGGTGATTATTCCCTATAACGGCCAGGTGCTGAGTAACGTGGTCGCCGAAGCAAAACGTGAAGGGATTAAAGTACTGGCCTACGACCGGATGATAAATAACGCTGACATTGATTTTTATATCTCGTTTGATAATGAAAAAGTGGGTGAGTTGCAGGCCGAAAGCATTGTGAAAAAGGTGCCTAAGGGCAACTACTTTTTAATGGGCGGTTCCCCGGTAGATAATAATGCCCGCCTGTTCCGCGCCGGCCAGATGAAAGTATTAAAACCCTTTATCGATAATGGCAGCATTAAAATTGTCGGCGATCAGTGGGTCGATGCCTGGCTGCCGGAAAACGCTCTGAAAATTATGGAAAACGCGCTGACCGCCAACGGTAACCATATCGATGCGGTTGTGGCGTCTAATGATGCTACCGCCGGCGGGGCGATTCAGGCGCTGAGCGCCCAGGGACTGGCCGGCAAAGTGGCGATCTCCGGCCAGGATGCTGACCTGGCGGCCATCAAACGGATTAAAGCCGGCACCCAGACCATGACGGTATACAAGCCGATCACCGAACTCGCCACCGAAGCAGCAAAAATCGCAGTCGAACTGGGCGATGGCAAAAAGCCGGCCAGCAACAGCACGCTGAACAACGGACTTAAAGAGGTTCCATCGCGGCTGCTGACCCCGATTCAGGTCAACAAAGACAATATCGAAAGCACCGTGGTGAAAGACGGTTTCCACAAACAGAGCGAACTCTGACCGCGCCTGGCGTGAGGGAGAACAGTCGATGCTGCTGGAAATGAACAATATCACCAAGCGTTTCGGCGCGGTGAAAGCGCTGAATGATGTCAGCCTGCAGCTGGATGCGGGCGAAGTGATGTCGCTGTGTGGCGAAAATGGCTCAGGTAAATCGACCCTGATGAAAATCCTCTGCGGGCTCTATCCGCACGGTGATTTTGACGGCCAGATTTACTTTGCCGGCGACAAAATAGAGGCGCAGACCATTCGTGATACCGAGCGCAAAGGGATTGTGATCATCCATCAGGAGCTGGCACTGGTGCGGCAACTGACGGTGATGGAGAACATTTTCCTCGGTGCCGAGCTGGGGCGTTTCGGCATGGTTGATGATGAAACCATGACGCTGCGCTGCCAGCAACTGCTGGCCCGGGTCGGGCTGAACGTCTCTCCCGCCGCGCGGGTCGGCGATTTGGGCCTCGGTCAGCAGCAGCTGGTGGAGATCGCGCGTGCGCTTAACAAGCAGGTCCGGTTACTGATCCTGGATGAGCCGACCTCCTCACTGACCGAACAGGAGACGGAGGTGCTGCTCGGCATTATCCGTAACCTGCGTGAACACGGCATCGCCTGCATCTACATCTCCCACAAGCTGAACGAGGTCAAAGCGATCTCCGATACCATCTGCGTCATTCGCGACGGTCAGCATATCGCCACCCGCACGGCAACCGGCCTGAGTGAAGATGACATCATCACCATGATGGTCGGACGCGAGCTGACCGCGCTCTATCCCCATGCGCCGCATCAGATTGGCGATACGGTGCTGAAAGTCGAGAACCTCACGGCCTGGCATCCGGTTAACCGGCATATTCGCCGCGTCAACAACGTCTCCTTCAGCCTGAAGCGCGGGGAAATTCTCGGCATCGCCGGGCTGGTCGGGGCGGGCAGAACCGAAACCGTGCAGTGCCTGTTCGGGGTCTGGCCGGGACGCTGGCAGGGCGATATCTGGATCAACGGCAAGCCGGTCAGGATCACCGATTGCCGCGCCGCCATTGCACACGGCATCGCCATGGTGCCGGAAGACCGTAAAAAAGATGGCATCGTGCCGCTGATGGCGGTGGGAAAAAATATCACCCTCGCGGCGCTGGATCAGTTCAGCCACCGGCTTTCCACCCTCGATGAAGCGCAGGAACAGCAGGCGATCAACGCGGCGATTACCCGTCTGCGGGTGAAGACTTCCTCCTCTGAATTACCGATTGGCCGGCTGAGCGGCGGCAATCAGCAGAAAGCGATTCTGGCGAAGTGCCTGCTGCTTAACCCGCAAATCCTGATTCTGGATGAGCCGACGCGCGGCATTGATGTTGGTGCACGTCAGGAGATCTACCTGCTGATCAATGCGCTGGTGCAGCAGGGGATCGCGGTGATTGTGATTTCGTCCGAGCTGCCGGAAGTACTGGGCCTGAGCGATCGGATACTGGTGATGCATGAAGGGCAAATTAAAGCTGATTTGATCAACGATAACCTGACTCAGGAGCAGGTGATGGAAGCCGCCCTGCGGAGTGAACATTATGCTTAAGAGTGAAAGTACCCAAAGTGGCCTGTCAGGAACCCCGGGCAAGCCGTCGCCCGGCAAATTCCCGCTGCCTAATCTCCAGGTGCTGGTGATGCTGGGAGCGATTGTGCTGATTGCCCTGTTCTTTACCTGGACCACCGATGGCGCGTGGCTCAGCCCGCGTAACGTTTCCAACCTGCTGCGACAGACCGCGATTACCGGCATTCTGGCGGTGGGGATGGTGTTTGTGATTATCTCGGCGGAGATCGATCTGTCGGTCGGCTCAATGATGGGATTACTGGGCGGCGCCGCAGCGATTTTTGACGTCTGGCTGGGCTGGCCGCTGCCGCTGACCATTGTGGTTACCCTGGTGATGGGACTGCTGCTGGGGACCTGGAACGGCTGGTGGGTCGCCTATCGCAAAGTGCCGTCATTCATCGTCACGCTGGCGGGGATGCTGGCCTTTCGTGGCATCCTGGTGGGGATCACCGATGGCACCACGGTTGCGCCAATCACGCCGGGCATGTCGCAGATCGGCCAGAGCTACCTGCCGGGCGGCGTCGGTTTCGGCTTTGGTTTCGCCGGTCTGGCGCTGTTTATGCTGTGGCAATGGCGTTTACGCCTGCGCCGTCAGCAGATTGGACTGGCCCAAAGCCCGGCCAGCGGCACCGTGGCACGTCAGGCGATTACCGCGATACTGGTGCTGGGCGCGATCTGGTTGCTGAACGATTATCGCGGCGTACCGACCCCGGTATTACTGCTCGCCCTGCTGTTGCTGGCCGGGATGTTTATGGCGACCCGGACCGCTTTTGGCCGACGCATTTACGCAATCGGCGGCAATATCGATGCGGCGCGACTGTCAGGGATTAACGTGGCGCGTACCAAACTGGCGGTGTTTGCGATTAACGGCGTGATGGTGGCCATTGCGGGTCTGATCCTCAGTTCGCGGCTGGGTGCCGGTTCGCCTTCGGCTGGCAACATTGCGGAACTCGACGCCATCGCCGCCTGTGTGATTGGCGGTACCAGCCTGGCCGGTGGGGTCGGCTCGGTAGCCGGTGCGGTGATGGGGGCATTTATCATGGCTTCACTGGATAACGGCATGAGCATGATGGACGTGCCGACCTTCTGGCAGTACATCGTCAAGGGTGCCATTCTGCTGCTGGCGGTGTGGATGGATACCGCCACGCGGCGTCGGGTGTAATCGCGTGGAGGATCACATTGTGGCGCAAACCATTTTTATGCCCCTGTCAGCCGTGCTATGCAATGCGCTGAGCATTTAAGGGAATCGCCACCATGCATGATAAACGTTATCGCATTACCTTGTTGTTTAACGCTAACAAGGTGTATGACCGTCAGGTTGTTGAGGGCGTCGGGGAATATCTACAGGCGTCGCAAACCGACTGGGACATTTTCATTGAGGAGGACTTCCGCTGCCGCATCGACAATATTCGGGAGTGGCTGGGCGACGGCGTGATCGCCGATTACGACGATCGCTCAATCGAAACCCTGCTGTCGAATGTGCCGGTGCCGATCGTCGGCGTTGGCGGCTCATATCACCGACAGGAGGATTATCCGCCGGTGCATTACATCGCCACCGATAATGCCGCGCTGGTGGAGCGGGCGTTTATGCATCTCAAAGAGAAAGGCATCAACCGCTTTGCCTTTTACGGTTTGCCGGCTTCAAGCGGCAAGCGCTGGGCGCAGGAACGGGAACAGGCATTTCGTCAGCTGGTGATGCGGGAGCGCTATCAGGGGGTGGTCTATCAGGGCATGGAGACCGCGCCGGAAAACTGGCAGCACGCTCAGAACCGGCTCGCCGACTGGCTGCAGACGCTGCCACCGCAAACCGGCATTATCGCCGTCACCGACTCACGGGCGCGCCATCTGCTGCAGGCCTGTGAGCATCTGAAAATTCCGGTGCCGGAAAAGCTGGCGGTTATCGGCATTGATAACGAAGAGCTGACGCGCTATCTGTCGCGCGTCGCGCTCTCATCGGTGGCGCAGGGCTCGCGGCAAATGGGTTACCAGGCGGCCAAACTGCTGCACCGCCTGCTGGATAAGCAGCCGCTACCGCTTCAGCGCATCCTGGTGCCGCCGGTCAAAGTGATCGCCCGTCGCTCTACCGACTTCCGTTCGCTGCGCGATCCTG
Source organism: Pantoea sp. PGP6 (assembly GCF_053474785.1). Classification (NCBI taxonomy): domain Bacteria; kingdom Pseudomonadati; phylum Pseudomonadota; class Gammaproteobacteria; order Enterobacterales; family Erwiniaceae; genus Pantoea; species Pantoea sp. PGP6. The sequence goes on along the minus strand of NZ_JBQBMA010000001.1, from coordinate 40,169 downwards.
CCGTCATTCAGGCGATGCATTACATCCGCTTTAACGCCTGTAAGGGCATTAAGGTGGAGCAGGTGCTGGATGCCATCGGCCTGTCGCGATCCAATCTGGAAAAACGGTTTCGCGATGAAACCGGCGACACCATTCATGCGATGATCCACCGTGAAAAGCTGGAAAAAGCCCGCGAACTGCTGGCATCGTCGTCACTCAATATCAATGAAATCTCGCAGATGTGCGGTTATCCGTCCCTGCAGTATTTCTATTCGGTCTTCAGGAAAGGGTACGACACCACACCGAAAGAGTATCGCCAGCTTTATGGTGAAAACGTGTTGTAGCCGTGGGGCCAGGCCGGTCCAGGTGATACTGGCCGACCGCTCGCCTCTAAATCCTATCGTTCATAAAAGCGGCGGGATGGAAATTATATTTCATCCGCCGGACAAAACCGACTCATCGGACCAAAGTCAGGCCAGCCGCCGACAGGGTGAATGGCATGGAATACTCATTATAACCTTATAAATCATCGGATTAATAAGCAACTTTTCCCCTCTCATCCTGTAGGCGTTTTTACGCCTCCCCCAGGCTTTCAGGCTGCTGTCAGCGGAAAAAATGTCGCTCGGCCAGCCCGCTGCCGTTGAGAAAAAACGGGCTCAGGCAGCATATTGCTGTTTATTATCCTGATTAATAACCCTTTTTATGATGGTTTTACCTCAGCGCCTCCACAAAATTTTCGAACCCCGCTCACATTTCCGAAAGAATTAATCCAAATTATCTGATTTAGAAAATATATTTCACTGGTGCTTGATCGCTGAAGCCCGTAAACCTCTGACAACTATGCCCCCTCTTTCTGAACCGTTTCGGTTCAGGCAGTAGAGAACAGGAGCCTGAAAAATGGAAACCCGGCAAAAACGCTACAACATGAAATATGTCATGCTCTGTTGCACCGTCGCCGCCTTTGGCGGTCTGCTGATGGGCTATGACTCGTCGATTATCTCCGGCGCCATCGAACCGCTCAGTGACTATTTTCAGCTCACCCCGGCAGAAACCGGCTGGGCGGTATCAAACATCCTGCTGGGCAGCCTGGTCGGCTGTTTTATTGCGCCAAAGCTCAGTGATAAATTCGGCCGCAAAAAATCGCTCGCGATTACTGCGCTGCTGTTTACCGCCTCGGTGGTTGGTACCGCAATCGCCCATAACTTTTTCACCTTTGTCGCGTTCCGTATCCTGGGCGGCCTGGCGATTGGTCTGGCGTCAGTGATCTCGCCGATTTATCTGGCGGAGCTGTCGCCGTCGAAATTTCGCGGCCGGACCAGCGCGCTCTACGCTGTCTGCTGCGTTGGTGGTCAATCGGTGGTGCTGCTGACTAACTATTTCATCAACAAATCGATGTTGCCCGAGGCGATGGTGGATATCGGCTGGCGTTACATTCTGGCTACCGCGCTGGTGCCCTGTGCGCTGTTCATCTTTTTCATTGCCTTTATCCCGGAATCACCACGCTGGAACGTGCTGAAAGGCAAAGATAAAGAAGCGCTGGATACCCTGAGCAAAATCTCTAACCCGGCGCACGCCGAGAGCGTATTCAATGAGATTAAGCACTCGTTTTCTGATGAAGCCGCCAGCCGCCATAAAGCCCGCTTCCGTCTGAATAAAACCACGCTGCCGCTGTTGATCATCGGTATTGGTCTGGCAGTCGGTAATCAGATCAGCGGCATCAACGTGATTCAGTATTTCGGCCCGACGCTGCTGAAAAATGTCTCCGGCAGCACCGATTCGGCGCTACTACAGACTTTCTGGCTGTCAGTCTGCCAGTTTGTCGGCGTGCTGATGGGGATGGCGCTGATCGATAAGGTCGGACGGCGTAAGCTATTGCTGCTGGGGGCGATCACCTCTGCCATTTTCCTCGCCTATACCTTTATCGCGTTCTATTACCGCCTGCCGGGTCTGCTGGCGGTGGTGGGATTGTTTGCCTATATGGTGTTCTTTGGTATGACCTGGGGACAGATTGTCTGGACCGTGCTGGGCGAGCTGTTTCCCACGGAAATCCGATCAATCTGCGTCGGCATCTCAATCTGTGCCATGTCGGTGGCGAACTTTATTATCAGCACCACCTTTCCGATTCTCAACAGCAACACCGTGCTGCTGGAGACGTTCCACGGCGGCTTCCCGCTGCTGCTGTTCGCGCTGTTTTCGCTCGGCATGTACTTCTTCACCTTCCGCTACCTGCCGGAAACGGCCGGAATGCCGCTGGAGAAAATCCACGCACGCGTACTGGAGAAGTTTAATATCGACCCACGCGAAGCGGACGAGACGGTTAGCGTGCCGGTAAGTGACGTCCGATCATAAAAAGGCAGCACTCGCTGCCTTATCTGGCGGGTTAACCGACCCGCTGTTCGGCCTGCTCAATCACCGCCAGCGCCAGCCCATTGGCCGGATCGATGCGGTTTTCAAGGAAAAGCAGCTGGGTATGGGCGGCGGTAAAGGCGAGGGCGCTGGCCTGGGTGGTATCGCGCACCGCCTTGCAAAAGGCCGGGCTGGCGCTCCACGGACAATCGATCATGATGGTCGCCGGATTGAGCAGCAGCATGATCTGACTCAGCGCCGCACCCAGATAGCTACCAGCCTGCGCCATCACCTCATCCACTATTCGCGGTGCGCTGTCGCGGTTCTGCCAGCTCAGGCCGGGCTGGCGCTGCGCCAGCTGCTGTTGCACTGCCGGCTGGCTGATTAACGCCTCAAGGCAGCCCCGTCGGCCGCAACTGCAGCGCGGGCCGTCAGGCTGAACGGTCAGGTGGCCCGCCTCACCGGCGGTCCAGCTGTGTCCGGTAAAAACTTCGCCGTGCTGCACCTGCGCCCCGCCAATCCCCTCTGAGATGCGCAGATAAAAGTGGCCGCTGTCGACGGAGAGCCCGCGCTGCTGTACTGCCAGCAGCGCAGCGGCCTTTACGTTGTTCATGATGCGGATCGGTAGCCGTACCTGCTTCCGCAGCGCGGTCAGCAGATCCACATCCTGCCAGTCGAGGTGTGATGAGAGATGCATCCAGCCGCGCCGGGGATCAACGATGCCGGTAAAGCCGAGGCCGATCCCCAGCAAATCGGGGTAGCGCTCGGCCAGCTCACGACACAGCATCGACAGCTCAGCCAGCAGCCGGGTCGGATTTTCAGTGTCGGTACGCAGCGTCTGTTCGGCCAGTACCTGAGAAAAGTAGTCGCAGACCCGCCAGTGAATCACATTGCGTTCCACCATTACGCCTGCGCTCTTCAGCTTCTCCGGGCGCAGGGTAATCTCGATTTTAGGGCGTCCTGCTGCTGCCACGCTGACCGGTCCCAGCTCCTCAATTAACTCCTGCTCCAGCAAATCATCAATGATCAGTGAGACGGTATTTTTGCTGAGCGATAAGGTCTGGGCCAGATCCTGGCGCGAGGTGATGCGCAGTTTTCGCAACTGCGTCATGACCCGCTTTTGGTTGTTAAGTCGCAGTAACGCGGGACCTTTTCCGTTCGCTTTCATGGCGAATTCACCCACCAGAGGAGAAAGAATTCAGTGTATCAGCCCGTACGTATTCGTCATCCCACACTTTTGCGTGCTATTTCACACAACCAGGCGAGATCCGGCCGATGGGTCGGCGTCTGAGCGGCTTAACTCAGGGTTTTATGCCGCCAGACCGCTTCCGGCGATGCCGAACGATCCTGATTAAGCGCGCTCAGCAGCACATCGACCTGTGGGCTGACGGGCGAGCGACGCAGCCAGCCGAGCAGGGTAAACAGCAACAGCGATGACAATACCGGTGCCGCCACCTGAGTCGCCAGGCTGGCATCGTCAATCACAAACCGCACGAAGAAGAAGGTCCCGACGCCTGCCGCCCAACTGACCAGCGCTGCGGTGCTGCCAGATCGACGGAAAGCGGGCAGCAAACCCAGCAGCATCGGGATCGATATCGGCCCGACCAGCCCGCCAAACCAGATAACCAGTAGCGACAATACGCCGCCGAACCGGCTGGCATTCAGGGCAATCACCAGGGTGGTGATAATAAACAGGAAGGTGGTGCAGCGTGCCACCCGCAGCGAACTCTGGCCGCGAGGAAAGGCACGCGGCCAGATGGTGGGCAGAATATCGCGGGTCACCACCGCCGTAATGGCGTTGGCGTCAGACGAGGTCATTGAGAGGGTATGGGTGAACATCGCAACCAGCATCAGCCCGATCAGCCCGTCAGGCAGTAACTGCATCGCCATCAGCGACCAGGCGCGTGACGGGTCGGCCAGATTGGGAAACAGCAGCGGTGCAGCCCACATCGGCCAGAACAGCACCAGCGGCCAGATCAGGTAGAGGGCGGCAGAGAGCAGTGCCGCCTTGCGCGCTTCGCGTCCGTCCGGTGCGGCAATAAACCGCTGCGCCAGGTTCCAGGTTCCGCCGTTGTAGCTCAGGGTGTAGATCAGCAGGTAGGCAAAGATAAAGCCAGTGGTGTAAGGACCTTGCACAATCTGAAGGTGGCTGGCCGGTAGCCGATCCCAGATAGTCAACAGCGCGCCGATGCCGCCGAGCTGAAGTCCAACCGCCACCAGCATCACAATGGCGGCGACAAACTGCACGATGAACTGACCAAAATCGTTGCAGGCATCGGCCCACAGTCCGCCGATCACGCTGTAAAACAGACTTAATCCGCCTGCAATGCAGATGCCGAACAGCGGGTCGAGACCGGTGAAGACGTTAATAATCACCGCGATGGCAGCCCATTTGGCCCCGACATCTACCGTTTTCAGCAGCACGCCGCTGCACGCCAGCACCATCTGGGTCGGCAGGTTATAGCGGGTCAGCAGATACTCGGTGGGGGATTCAATCTGCATGTAACGACGCAGCCTGGCCCAGCGCGGGGCAAACAGCGAGGAGCCGATAAATACCGCCAGCGAAATAGGCAGCGCCCACCAGAACCAGATCGTAATGCCCATGTTGTAAGCCACCGCGCCGTAGGCAACAAAAACCGCGGCGCTGTAGCCAGACATATGATGGGAAACGCCGGAGAGCCACCAGGGCATCCGGCCACCGGCAGTAAAGAAGTCACGGGTATTGCCGACCCTGCGCATCGCCCACAGCGTGATCAGCACAATCATCAGCGCGTAGAGCGCTATTACAGCGTAATCGAGCAGGCTCATGGCTGACTCCACCGGGTCACTCGCCTGTCCGGCAATCCGGCGGCGCAGCGCGGGAGGCAGACCAACAGCAGGGTGACTGAAAACGAATCGATCCGGCGGCGTTACGCAGGCTAAGCGCAGAGGTGACGCTCAGCCGTGTGGGTAGTCCGGCGGGCAATACAGCAGGCTGCCCGCCGCAGCGGGCAGGGTATTAATATTCGTCGCCACGCACCCGGCTGCGATAACTTTCCCAGTCGAAGCGCACCCACAGGCTGTTGCCGAGGCGCATCCGGTCCATGACGCGTTCGCCAAGCAGGGTGTTCATCTCATTTGGATTAAGGTTGGTTAACATGCCGGTTGGGCGCTTCGACGAGGAGCGGCGATCGACAATCTGGTTGATGATCACTTTTTCGTAGCGGGATTCGCTCTGCATGCCGATCTCATCAATCACCAGCAGGTCAACGCTGCTGAGATCCTGAAGCAGTCGCTCTTCAGTAATGCCGCTGCTGCCGCTGAAGGTGCCCTTCATGCTCGACATCAGATCGGCGACCGTCACAATCAGCACGCTTTTACCGCGCAGGATCAGGTCGTTGCCAATTGCGGCTGCCAGATGATTTTTACCGGTGCCGGGGCGGCCCGAAAAGACAAAGCTGGCGATGCTACCCTCGAATTCGGCCGCATACTGTCGCGCTTGTTCCAGTGCCTTACGCTGGCCTTCATTTTCGACACGGTAGTTGTCGAAAGAACAGTTAATATGCAGTTCGCGAATACCGGATCGGCCCATAATGCGCTGCATTTTCATTGCGCGATTCTCACGCACGATGGCTTCAGAGCGCAAACGGCCTTGTTCCTGGTTCCAGGCCAAAAGTTCTTCACCATTAGTGAACTTTGGTCGGGTACCTGCGGGCATCATTCTTTTCAGGCGACTAAAGAGATCGTTTGGCGTTTTCATTATTCACCTCGGAAACCATCGGGAATATCGTAGTCAGTACTGCTGATTTGAGTGATATCGCGCTTCGGTTGCCCGCCGTTGGCGGCACGGTTCATCTGGATGCTTCGCGCCAGCTTTTGTTGCCACTGAACATGGTGAAACAGCCGGCCCTCTGCCTGCCAGTAGGCGACGAAAGCAGCCAGCTCGCTGGCAGTAACCGGTTCGCTGAGCGCCACGCCCCAGATGGCGGCCTGGCGGGTAAAATCTGCGTCTGGCTGCCAGCCAGCATACATCGCGAACTTACCAACCGGCGCAGAGATTGCCGCAGGCGCATCGTCATACAGGCTGTCATCCAGCGCCACATCATTTGGCTGTCGGGCAGCGGCTTCCAGCGCCAGTAACTGCGCCAGACGCGCCGGGGTGATGGCGTACATCACCGGCGCGTAATCCTCTAATACCGCCAGCGTACCGTTTTCCGCCTGTTGCAGCGCGGTCAGCGGGTCCTGACGGAAGGCATCCAGGCCAATGAGCGTTGAAGTTAAGATTTTGACTGACATGAAAAGACCTGAGGTTAACGAACACCTTGCGCCGGGGCAGTGCCGCCGACGCAGAAGTATTTATTGTACCTTTTTTAACGTTGTGGATCGCTCAAAAAGCGCGACCATTATGAGTGAGAGGTCACCGGGGAGGTTGCATGACGGGCAGAGGCGGGTTGGGTCGCACTGACGGCAACGGCAACCGGGCGGGTTTGCCATAAATAGCGCACCGAGGCCAGCCAGCACAGGCCGTAACCCAGCAGTTCGGTTCCCTCTTCCGCCATGTTTTTAACCACACGGTTATAATCGCCCAGCATCAGGTGCTGCCACAGCGAATGAATGCCAAACAGGCGGGAAAAGACCAGCACCACCAGAAAGCCGGAGGCCATCACCGGCCAGCTACGGTGCTGCAGCAGTCTGGCCAGCGCGTGCAGGGTTTTTTTCGGCGTCCGCAGCGCGACCGCAAGGCATCCGGCAGTCACCGCCAGCGCGAACCAGATCCAGCTGCCGTGCTGGATGGTATCAAACACAAAGTCGAGTTCGCGGATCAGCATGCAGCTATAGAAGCCCGCCACTAAGGTCAGCGCACCACGCTGCGCCGGACGGCGCTGAGCGGCAATAAAGAACAGGGCGGCGATCACCGCCAGCATGATTTCCTGGGTGGTTTCAGTAAAAGAGGTTTCGTGCAGCGCATCATTCATCCAGGCCACATCAATATAGATGGGCAATATCATCAGAGCGAGAAAGAGTGCTGCCAGTATGAAGACCGTTATTTCACGGCCAATAATTGTCAAATCGTTGCGCATAGTGTTACCAGTATAATGATTAGCGGACTCATTATATTTTAAACGCTCAACGCCCTTTCTCTTTTTATGCCCCGCTCAGAAGCTGGCGCTGATGCCGAGGCTATACAGCAACGGCTCATCACCATTCAGCGCACTGTTTTGTGAAAACGAAGCGAAAGCCGCCAGATTACTGTTCAGCGGCAGCTGCGCGCCGACGCTGAGATCGATTCCGCTCTCCTGACGGGTCCCGATCGCCGCATCGCGCCGATCGTTTTGTGGCGATTCCGCCAGTGGATGGCTGTAGCTCAGCTGGGCCCACGGCGTAATCCATCCCTGCTGCATATCGACACGCCAGCCGACGCTGGCAATCTGCTCACGGCTCTGCTGATCGCTGTAATCGCACTGCAGACAGTTCATCTGCGGCGGATCGACCGCATATTGCGCCACGGGACCGGTAGTGAAGGATTCGCCAACCGGCAGATCGACCCCGGCGCGATAGCGTTTTCCCAGCGGCGTGCTGCCGACGATGCCGGTTTCACTGTGCAACTCTACCGGCAGGGCTGCCGGAGAATTGAGCGCAGCCTCGAACAGAGCGCGATTTTCGTCACTGAAGTCGAGCGAGGTGCGGGAGATCTTCTCTGCCAGAATGGTGTTGTAGTCGGGCGGCGGTGTGACGATCGCGGGCGCAGCAAAGTCGCCGCCCCAGGCAAAGGTCGGTTGCGTCAACAGTAACAGTCCTGCACCACACCAGCCGCGTATCCGATAGCGCTGGTCTCTCCACCCACTTTTCTGCAACATACGATCTCCAGTCGGGGCTGAAGTTATTCCCGGGGAAGCTGGATTAACCACCGGTTTGCGATCTTGTTTTACCCGTCGTTATATAACCCATCGTCGTATAGCCGTTAGTTGTTTAACTATTAACCGATTGTTTCTAAGATCAAGCGGCCCGATAAAATATTTCCGCGATAAGGAATCAGATAATGCAACGATGTGGCTGGGTGACCCAGGATCCCCTCTATCTGGCATACCACGATACCGAATGGGGCGTGGCGCAAACCGACAAGCGCGCGCTGTTTGAGATGCTCTGCCTGGAAGGGCAGCAAGCGGGATTATCCTGGATCACCGTATTGAAAAAGCGACAGAATTACCGTGCGGCGTTTCACCATTTTGATCCACAGGCGATTGCCTTAATGGATCAGCAGGCGGTTGAGGCGCTGATGCATAACAGCGGCATTATTCGCCATTCAGGCAAAATCGCCGCGATCATCGCGAATGCGCGCGCGTTTCTGGCGATGGAAGCCCAAGGGGAAGATTTTGCCCGCTTCGTCTGGCAATTTGTCGATAATGCGCAAATTGTCCATCATCATCCCGACTATAAGCTGGCACCCACCACCTCAGCGCACGCCATTGCGCTCTCTAAGGCGCTTAAGCAGCGTGGTTTTAAATTCATCGGCCCGACAATCTGTTATTCGTTTATGCAGGCCTGCGGGCTGATAAACGATCATCAGACCAGCTGTTTTTGCCATCCTGACAATCTTTAAGCGCGATTGCTGAAAAATTAAGACTTTCCCTCACCCCTTTCCTCACTTTTACGCGGCATAATCGTGCCGCTTATGGGGACAGTTTTCCCCTGTGTGTCGAACGTAAGGGAACAAAAATGCAGAAGAAATTAGTCGCGATTACCTTGTTATTAAGCGGAAGCCTGGTCCTGTCTGGCTGTACCACCAATCCTTACACCGGCGAATCGCAGGCGGGTAAGTCAGGCGTGGGTGCCGGTCTGGGTGCTTTAGTGGGTGCCGGCGTGGGCGTGCTCTCCTCATCGAAGAAAGATCGCGGTAAAGGCGCGTTGATTGGCGCAGCCGGCGGTGCAGCGCTGGGTGGCGGTGTCGGTTACTACATGGACGTGCAGGAAGCGAAGCTGCGCGACAAGATGCGCGGTACCGGCGTCAGCGTGACCCGTGAAGGCGATAACATCGTCCTCAACATGCCGAATAACGTGACGTTCGACTCCAACAGCAGTAACCTGAAGCCAGCGGGGGCGAATACCCTGACGGGCGTTTCGATGGTGCTAAAAGAGTATCCAAAAACAGCGGTAAACGTGGTGGGTTATACCGACAGCACCGGAACGCGCGCGCTGAATATGCGTCTGTCACAGCAGCGCGCCGACAGTGTCGCCAGCGCGCTGATTGTGCAGGGCGTCGCCAGCAATCGTCTGCGGACTCAGGGCGCAGGCCCGGATAATCCGGTCGCCAGCAACAGTACCGAAGCCGGAAAAGCGCAAAACCGTCGGGTTGAAATTACCCTTAGCCCGCTCGGTTAATGGGTGTCGCCCCCGCTCGGGGGCGCATTCATCCCGCTGACATTTTCTGTAAATATCAGCGTTAAAGGTTCCAGTAACGCATCTGCTGATAGAGCCACTTCAGGCTTTATGTTAGCCTGATCAAAATTTGATCAGCGAGTCATCTCTTATGTCACTTAAAGCAATTGCAGCGGCATTAGGACTTTCTGTCACCACGGTCAGCCGCGCGCTCAATGGTTACGAAGATGTCGCGCAGGAAACCCGTAAACGGATTGAAGAAGAAGCGCAGCGTCGCGGTTACCGGCCCAATGCTGCTGCCCGCCGTCTGAAAACCGGGCGTGCTAACGCGGTAGGTCTGGTTTATCCGGTCAGCGCGCCGCCGCTGAGCGACGGTCACTTCAGTGAGATGCTGCTGGCGCTGGATCAACGGCTTGCTCACCATGAAATCGACCTGCTGCTGCTGGCGGATAAGCCGCACAGCCAGCCGCTGTTAACCCGTCTGCTGCGCAGCCGCGCGGTCGATGCCATCATCGTCACCCATATCACCCCGCAGGACCGGCGACTGGCGTATCTGCTACAGACCGATTTTCGTTTTCTGGCGCTGGGCCGCAGCGATCTGCCACAGGATTACGCCTGGTTTGATGTCGACCACGCAGCCGGTTCGCAACTGGCGGTCGCCTATTGCCTGTCACAGGGCAGAGAGAAAATTGCCTGGCTCGGCAGCAACGAAAACAGCACCCGGATTCGCGATCGTCGCCAGGGCTATCTGGATGCGCTGGGCACCCTTGCGCCTTATGCGCAGGCCGCGATGCCCGCTTCGCGCCGCGCCGGCTACCAGCAGACCTGTGCCTGGCTGGCAGAGGAAAACCCGCCTGATGCGATTATCACCGACTGCGGACCGCTGGCAGAAGGGGCGATGGTGGCGCTGCAACAGGCAGGCCGGGCGACGGGCAACCACGCTATTTCGCTGATCGGCTGGGATGGACTGCCGCGCGATGCGATTCTCGATCATCCCATTATCACCATACGACAGGCGGCGCAGCATCAGGTCGGCGAGCAGCTGGCAGAGATGGTATTACAGCTGCTGAAAGGCACGTCGCCGCAGCAATTACAGACGTTGTGGCAGCCGTGGCTGCAATTACCGCCGTAGCGTCGGGGCTTTTTGCGACTGGACGCGGCTGTGCTAGTCTCTGCCTGGTTTCTACTTTTGCAGGATATTTCATGAAAATCAGGCCGCCTCGCGCCACCATTAGCGATGTTGCTCACGCGGCACGAACCGGAAAAACCAGCGTTTCACGCTACCTCAATGGTGAGCTGCATCTTCTTTCAGCCGATCTCAAAGCCCGGATTGAGCAGGCTATTGCCGATCTCAGCTATCGGCCAAGCCAGATGGCGCGCGGCCTGAAGCGCGGCCGCACCCGCCTGATAGGGCTGATCATCGCCGACATCACCAATCCCTATTCAGTTGACGTGATGAGTGGCATTGAAGCCGCCTGCCGCGAGCAGGGCTTCACCCTGCTGATGTGTAACACCAACAACGAAGTGGACCTGGAACAGCATTATCTGCAACTGCTGAGCAGCTATCAGGTGGAAGGCATTGTGGTGAATGCGGTGGGAATGCGCGAAGAGGTGCTGAGCCATCTGCAACAATCTTTGCTGCCAATGGTGCTGATTGACCGAAAAATCCCGGATTTTCCCTGCGACGTGGTCGGGCTGAATAATGCCGAAGCGGCGGAGACCGCGACGCGTCATCTGGTCGATAACGGTTACGACGCGCTGCTGTTTCTGAGTGAGCCGCTGGGCAGCGTCAACACCCGACGTGAGCGTTTGCAGGCTTTCCGCCAGGTACTGACGGCTTATCCGCAGGTGCAGCATGAGAATGCGGAGCTGGCGCTGCATCAACCCGCCGCGCTTGATCAGGCGCTGCGCGCCTTTCATCAACGTCACGCAGGCAAACGCAGCGCGGTAATGGTGGCCAACGGCGCGCTGACGTTGCAGGTGGCGCGATCGCTGCAGCGGATCAATCTGCACTGGGGCAGCGATATCGGCCTGCTTGGCTTCGATGAGCTGGAGTGGGCCGCGCTGGCGGGCGTCGGGATCACCACGCTGAAACAGCCCACCTGGCAGATCGGTTACAGCGCGCTGCAACGAGTGATTGCGCGCATCGAAAGCAGCGATCTGCCGGTCGCCGAACAGGTCTTCTCTGGCGAACTGATTGTTCGCGGTTCCAGCCAGCCTCTGCGCTAATTTTCAGACTTTTACTCATCCCCTGCGTGCTCGCTTCGTGAGCACGATCATAAATTCATTGTTTGCTGCTTTGCTTTGGAACCGGTTCCATCTAGGGTTTTTAAAGAACTTAAGGCGAAAGCCTCGATGGAGCACAACATGAAGCCAGACATTATCGTGGTCACCGCCGCTTACGGCCATTCGCAGATCGCCGCGCTCGGCGGTCAGACGGCACTGCTGCCGATCATTCAGCAGGCGGGCGCTGACGGCGTTGAAATCCGTCGTGAACTGTGTGATCAGGCCACGCTGGCCGATCTGCCTGCCCTGGCCGCCGCGGTGGCACAGCATCAGCTGCACGCCAGTTATTCGGTGCCGGATACGCTGTTTTGTGACGACGGTGACGTAAATCCGCGCATAACTCACTACTTTGAAGAAGCACGCCAGTTAAACGCACAGCGTCTCAAGCTGGCGCTGGGTCACTTCACCGGCACGCTTCCGGCGTCGTTGTCGTCACTGCTGGCTGACCAGCCACTGTCGCTGACGGTGGAAAACGATCAGACCGAGCACGGCAAGCTCGCCGCCAGCGTGCAGTTTTTCGCTGCGGTCCGCGCAGCCGGACTGCCGATCAGCATGACGTTTGATATGGGTAACTGGTGCTGGACCGGCGAAGATGCCGCCCGGGCCGCGCAACAGCTGGCGGCGCAGGTCGGTTATATCCACGTGAAAGCAGCGATCCCGCATCACGACAGCTACCGGGCAATCGCGCTGGATGAAGCCGATGACGGCTGGCGCGCCCTGCTGCAACAGCTGCCCGCTACGGCTCCGCGTGGGATTGAGTTTCCGCTGGAAGGCGAGGACCTGACTGCGGTCACGCGCCATTATGTGTCGCTGCTGCGCAACGTTTAAGGAGTGAAGATGACTACGCATCACAACGGTACGCTTGATGTTGTCACTATCGGGGAAGCGATGGCGATGTTTATCGCCCGTGAAACCGGCGACCTGGCCGCCGCGGAAACCTTTGTTAAACGCGCGGCAGGTGCGGAACTGAATGTGGCGACTGGCCTGGCGCGTCTCGGCCTTAAAACAGGCTGGGTCAGCCGCGTCGGGGATGACGCCTTTGGCCGCTTTATCTGCCAACAGCTGGAGAAAGAGGGGATTGATCATCGCCAGGTGACGGTGGATAACCGTTATCCGACCGGTTTCCAGCTTAAATCCAAAGTGGATGATGGCTCCGATCCGCTGGTGGAGTATTTCCGTAAAGGCTCGGCCGCCAGCCATCTGTCGGTAGACGATTTCGACGCGGACTACTTTGGCTCGGCACGCCATCTGCATCTGAGCGGCGTGGCGGCTGCGCTCTCCGACAGTTCGCTGGCGCTGCTGAAACATGCGGCAAAAGAGATGCGTGCGCGCGGCAAAACCATTTCGTTCGACCCTAACCTGCGGCCGGTGCTGTGGCGCAGCGAAGAGGAGATGCGTACTCAGCTTAATCTGCTGGCAGAGTACGCCGACTGGGTGCTGCCTGGCGAGAAAGAGGGACTGATTCTGACCGGTTATCGTCAACCGGAAGCGATTGCCGACTTCTACCTCGATAAAGGGGTGAAAGCGGTGGTGATTAAAACCGGCTGTGACGGTGCTTGGTATAAAACCGCCAGCGGCGAAAAAGGTCAGGTTGCCGCGATCAAAGTCGATAACGTGGTGGACACCGTGGGCGCTGGCGACGGATTTGCCGTTGGCGTGATCAGTGCGCTGCTGGAAGGTCTGAGCCTGCCGCAGGCGATTCAGCGCGGCAACAAAATTGGTTCGATGGCGATTCAGGTGATTGGCGACAGCGAAGGTCTGCCGACGCGTCAGCAACTCGGCGACGCGTAGCCCGCGCCTCACATATTGACACAGGAGTTCTCGATGAAAACGCAGACAATCGCGCCAAAACGCTGGTGGTTCATCATGCCCATCGTGTTTATCACCTACAGCCTGGCCTATCTTGACCGTGCTAATTTTAGCTTTGCTTCGGCGGCGGGGATAAACGACGATCTCGGCATTACCAAAGGTATGTCCTCTCTGCTGGGTGCCCTGTTCTTCCTCGGCTACTTCTTCTTCCAGATCCCTGGGGCGATCTACGCCGAACGCCGCAGCGTCAAGAAACTGATTTTCTGGTGCCTGATTCTGTGGGGCGGCTGCGCCTCGCTGACCGGCATCGTCAGCAATATTCCGATGCTGGCGGCGATCCGCTTTATCCTCGGGGTAGTTGAAGCTGCGGTGATGCCAGCCATGCTGATCTACATCAGTAACTGGTTCACCAAATCTGAACGGTCACGCGCTAACACCTTCCTGATCCTCGGTAACCCGGTGACGGTGCTGTGGATGTCGGTGGTGTCAGGTTATCTGATCGAATCCTTCGGCTGGCGTGAAATGTTCATTTTCGAAGGGATTCCGGCCGTTGTCTGGGCCATCGCCTGGTGGTTTATGGTGCAGGACAAACCGGCACAGGCGCGCTGGATGAGTGATGCAGAGAAAGCCGCACTGCAGGCGGAACTGCAAAAAGAGCAGGACAATATCAAAGCGGTGCGTAACTACAGTGAAGCGTTCCGTAATCGCAATGTGATTATTCTTTGCCTGCAATATTTTGCCTGGAGCATTGGCGTTTACGGCTTCGTGCTGTGGCTGCCATCGATTCTGCGTAACGGTACCCAGATGGGAATGGTTGAAGCTGGCTGGCTGTCAGCGGTGCCGTATCTGGCGGCAACCATTGCGATGGTGGTGGTCTCGTGGGCCTCTGATAAGACGCAAAACCGTAAGCTGTTTGTCTGGCCACTGCTGCTGATCGGCGCGCTGGCGTTCCTCGGTTCTTATCTGGTGGGATCGGGCAACTTCTGGCTCTCCTACACCCTGTTAGTGATTGCCGGTGCAGCGATGTACGCCCCTTACGGTCCGTTCTTCGCCATTATTCCTGAGATGCTGCCGCGCAATGTTTCCGGCGGGGCGATGGCGCTGATCAACAGTATGGGCGCGCTCGGCTCGTTTATCGGATCGTGGATTGTCGGCTATCTTAATGGTGCGACCGGCAGCCCGTCCGCGTCTTACATCTTTATGGGATCGGCGCTGCTGGTGTCGGTGTGGCTGACGCTGATTGTTAAACCGGCGCAGAACAAGACGACGCCGCCGCTGCACGGGGCGAAACACGCCTGAAAGCGTAAGCCCAGACGTTAGCCCTCATTTTCCGGGCGGCCTGAGCGCCGCCCGTCACTTATTTAATGACCGGGAGCCACCGAATGAAACCCGCTGTGATTCTGTATAAAAAACTGCCCGACGATTTGCGCGCGCGCCTGGCGGCGCATGCCGAAGTGACTGAAATCAGCGATCTGTCACCTGCCAGCCAGCAGCAACACGCTGCGGCGCTGGCCCAGGCCGAAGGCCTGCTGGGATCAGGCGGTAAAGTGAATGGCGAACTGCTGGCGAAAATGCCAAAACTGCGCGCCTGCTCCAGCGTCTCGGTCGGTTATGACAATTTTGACGTCGAGGCGCTGAATCAGCGTCACGTGGTACTGATGCACACCCCGACCGTGCTGACGGAAACCGTCGCCGATACCATCATGGCGCTGGTGCTGAGCACCGCGCGTCGGGTGCCGGAACTGGACGCCTGGGTAAAAGCGGGCAACTGGCAGAAGAGCATCGGTCCGGAGCGTTTTGGCATCGACGTGCACCATAAAACGCTGGGTATCCTCGGTATGGGCCGCATCGGCATGGCGCTGGCCCAGCGCGCCCACTTTGGCTTTGGCATGAAAATCCTCTACAACGCACGCCGCGAGCATCAGGAAGCGCAGACGCGGTTTGGCGCAGAGCGCTGCGAACTGGAGACGCTGCTGAAGCAGAGCGACTTTGTCTGCATCAGCCTGCCGCTGACTGAACAGACCCATCATCTGATCGGGGCAGAGCAAATCACTCTGATGAAGCCGGAAGCGGTGCTGATCAACGCTGGTCGCGGACCGGTGGTGGATGAAAACGCGCTGATCGCTGCTCTGCAGGCGGGAAAACTGCACGCCGCCGGGCTGGATGTGTTCGAGAAAGAGCCGCTGCCGGCCGATTCTCCGCTGCTGTCGCTGCCCAATGTGGTGACGCTGCCGCACATCGGTTCCGCGACTCACGAAACCCGCTACGGCATGATGCTGGATGCCGTGGATAATCTGATCGCTGCGCTCAGCGGTAAGGTCGATAAAAACTGTGTTAACCCGCAGGCGCTGAAGTAATCCCTGCGCCTTCCCATTGCGCCCGCCGGTGGCGGGCGTTATGGTGGACCCCCGATTCGTTATCACAAATTTTTAACCGCTATGTCCTTTTCTCAGTTCGGCGACAAATTTACCCAACATTCCGGCATCTCACGGCTGATGGAAGATATGGGCGCAGGCTTGCGTACGCCCGGCACCATCATGCTGGGTGGCGGCAATCCGGCGCAAATCCCGGCCATGAACGACTACTTTCAGCAACTGCTGCAGCAGATGCACGAGGAAGGCAAGCTCAGCGAGGCACTCTGCAATTACGATGGCCCGCGTGGCAAAGCGACACTGCTGGAGGCGCTGGCAGAACTGCTGCGTGACCAGCTGGGCTGGCCGATCGGCGCGCAGAATATTGCGCTGACCAACGGCAGCCAGAGCGCCTTCTTCTATCTGTTTAACCTGTTTGCCGGCCGCCGGGCCGACGGCAGCAAAAAGCGCGTGCTGTTCCCGCTGGCACCGGAGTATCTCGGCTATGCCGATGCCGGGCTGGAAGAGGGCATGTTTGTCTCGGCCAAACCGAACATTGAACTGCTGCCGGCCGGCCAGTTCAAATATCACGTCGATTTCGAACATCTGCCAATGAAAGAGGATATCGGGCTGATCTGCGTGTCGCGTCCGACCAATCCGACCGGCAACGTGATCACCGACGATGAGCTGCTGCAGCTGGATGCGCTGGCGCAGCAGCACGACGTCCCGCTGTTGATCGACAACGCCTACGGCGTGCCGTTTCCCGGCATTATCTTCAGCGAGGTCCGCCCGCTGTGGAATCCCAACATTATTCTCTGCATGAGTCTGTCGAAGCTTGGCCTGCCGGGCGCACGCTGCGGCATTATTATCGCCGATGAGAAAACGATTGGGGCGCTGAGCAACATGAACGGCATCATCAGCCTGGCGCCCGGCAGCATTGGCCCGGCGATTGCCGGTGAGATGATCCGCCGTGGCGATCTGTTGCGCCTGTCAGAAGAGGTGATAAAGCCGTTTTATCAGCAGAAGGTGCAGCAGACCATCGCTATCCTGCGTCGCTATCTGTCGGAAGAGCGCTGCCTGATCCACAAACCGGAAGGGGCCATTTTCCTCTGGCTGTGGTTCCGCGATCTGCCGATCAGCACCGAGACGCTCTATCAGCGGCTCAAAGCGCGCGGCGTACTGATGGTGCCGGGCCACTTTTTCTTTCCGGGACTGGAACATGAATGGCCGCACACCCATCAATGCATGCGTATGAACTACGTGCCGGATGCGGAGAACATCGAGCGGGCGGTGCAGATTCTGGCCGAAGAGATTGAGACCGCCTGGCGCGACGCCTAATCCTGCGGCCCGGTTAATGACAGCTGGCACCACTGCGCCAGCTGTCGTATCGCCTGTTCAACCTCGTCATTCCAGCCGAAACCGGCATTGAGCCGGAAACAGTGGTCATAGCGCTGATCGGTGGCAAAAATATGGCCGGGCGCAATGCCAATGCCTGCATTCCGCGCTTTCAGAAACAGTGAGCGCACGTTCAGCGCCTGCGCAGGCATCTCCACCCATAACACATAGCCGCCTTCCGGATCTGAAACCCGGGTTCCCGGCGGAAATTCCCGCAGTACCGACTGACGCATGGCGCTGATTTGCCGCGCCAGCTCGCGCCGCAGTTTGCGCAGATGCGCGTCATAACCCCCGCTGCGCAGCAGCTCAGCGACCGCCGCCTGCGACAACACCGAGGTGCCCATGGTCGAGGTATATTTCAGCGAGGCGATTTTGCGCATGTAGTTGACGCTGTGGACCCAGCCGATGCGGATGCCGGGGGCCACCGTTTTGGAGAAGCCACTGCACAGAATGGCATTCGGGCTGAAGGCGCGCATCGGGAAAGGGCGGCGCTCACCAAAGGCGGTATCGCCAAAAATATCGTCCTCAATGATCACCACATCGTTTTCATCTGCCTGCCGTGCAATATAGGCTTTCTGCTCGTTAGGAATGCTTTTCCCCAGCGGATTATTGATGTTGCACAGAGTCAGAAATACCCGCACCGCCTTGCGCTGAAACAGCCCGGTGAGCTTCGCCACATTCACATAGCCTTCCGGCCCGGCCTCAACCTCGATCACCCGCAGATTGAGGTTGTGCAGCATTTGCAGCAGCACGAAATAGCAGGGCGACTCGACCGCCACCACGTCGCCAGGCTGGGTGGTGGCGCGCAGCGACAGAGAGATAGCTTCGATACAGCCGTTGGTGATCAGGATATCGTCGGTGCTGATATTGCAGCCATAATCGACCGCCCGGCGGGCAATTTCGACTTTTAACGGCGCATAGCCGGTGCCTTTCACCGTGTTGCCCAGCAGGGCAGGCTTGCTGTAGCCCATCTGGCGCATCAGCAAGCCGAGCTTCTTCACCGGATAGAGCGCGCTGTCGCCGTTCGCCAGATCGAGACGCACCCGGCAGTCCGAACCGAGCATCGCCAGATGCAGCTCAGTCTGTTCGTCGAGCGGGGCGATGGCACGTGGCTGTTCGCTGACGGCGGGCAGCTGTCGCGGGCGATGCCGTTGCGGCGCCACAAAAAAGCCCGACTTCGGCCGGGCGACGGCGTAGCGCTCATCCTCCAGCGTACGTAATGTTTTCAGAGCGGTAGTGAGGCTGACGTTATACTGCGTCGCCAGGGTACGCACCGACGGCAGACGACTGTCGGGTGCCAGCGTACCGGCATGAATCGCCTGCTTGATCTGTTCGGCTATCTGGCGGTAACGACTGCTCTGACTCTCCTGTTCTCCGACAACATCGGCCATCTGTACCACCCCATATCGCGCTGATCTGTGCATATTCAACAGAGTACATTCAAAGTACTTTAGCCTGCATCTCTTAATTATTCATGACGCTAAACGGACCTGTCGCCCTGGCGATTGCGCGTCTGAGAGGTGTGCCGATCGTCATCGTCATCCGCGCAGGCCGCCGGTTGCGACATCAGGCGTTCTGGCGGTTGAGTGATTCTATTCGCGTAAGGAAAAAGTGAAAAATGAATAATCTGTCCACCATGATGAAGGAGATTCAGGGCTACCTTTCGCCGGCCATCATCGACTCTGCACAGCGCTGTTCTGACCGTCTGCTGGCGGCGTTACCCGATCGGCAGCAGCTGGAAAATAACCGAGTTCTGCTCGCCTATGGCGGCGGGAAAGACAGCAGCTACATGGTGGCCTATGTCCGCTATATCCAGGGCATCATCTGGCAGCAGCGCGGTGCCACCTTTCGCCTGCGCGTCAGCACCAATCGTCATGCGGCGATGAACGACAGCGTGATGGAGAACATCAACCGGGTTTATCAATCGCTGGCGATGCATGACGATCCGCTGGCTGAATGTCTGGTGGTGGATGGGTTACAGATTCGTCCTTTCGCCCGGCATCTGCCGATGCCGGAGGCGGTGCGGCAGCAGAATCGCAACGATGTGCTGATGAATGGCCACCGGTTTCGCGCCGATGCGCGCTCGACCTTCTGTAACGCCTGCAACCTCAGCATGGTCAACTCATTTGGTCTGGCGGCGGATTACGACGGTGGCGTGGATGTGATCATCACCGGCGACTCGCCGCAGGAGCAGGCAGCCTATGTTGCCTGGGCGCGCCATCTGTCGCGGCTGTTCGACGCGCCGGTGGCGGATAAAAGCCGCGGCTTTAGCGGTTTCCTGCAGACGCTGGATGGCGTCGCCGAACGCTATTTCACCGATATCAACGGTGCCGATCAGCTGACGCCTGCGCACCGCATTACCCATCAGTTAGCGCGCGATCCGCTGTTTTTCAATATCTATCAGGACACCGCCTATGAAGCGGGCGCGCACTGGGCGCTGCTCAGCGAGTTTATGCGCTTCCGTTTCGATGAGCTGATGTTCAGCTTCTCTGAGTCAGACTGCGGCAATCCGACCTTAATGGCCCATCTGCGCGGGCTGCGGGCGGAAACCCTGCTGCAGCGCAACTACGCCGAAGGGATCCGTGAATATGTGCGCTTTGCACTCGGCTTAATGGTGAAGAAGGATTTCCCGCCGCAGCTGATCGACGAAATGGCGGCGCGGTATCAGGATGACGCGGCGATCCAGCGTCAGCGCCAGCGGGCGGCGACGTTCGCTGTCGAGGCGTTCGATCTCAGTGAAGATCAGCTGATCTGCATGATTTACTCGCCGTTCCTCGCCCACGGGCAACAGCTTAACCACTGGCTGACCCGGCAGCAGATTGCGCTGGATGAGGCGGCGATCCGCGATCTCCTTGACCAGCGCAGTGAAGATAACGCGCTGGCGCAGCAGTTAACTCAGCTTTCCGGCATGACGCTGACGCAGATGCGTCACTGCTGGCAGAGCAACCCGGTCAGTTCGCTGCTGGACGGCAAAAGCGCCGATCCGCTGTCGCGCGTGCTGCGTTTTGATCCCCATAAAGCGGTGATTCAGGTTAACCACGGTGAGCTGAACGACACCGTGACTGAAGTCATTTCCGGGCGTTAGTCCGGTAAGGCGAGGCGATGAAAAAGATTTTTCTGCAGATTGGCGCGACCCGTGACGGACACAATCCCTACTGTGCGGTGGCGAAGCGCGACGGCTACTTTACCGTGCTGGCTGAGATGGGCGACTTTGTTGATTACCAGTCGCTGAGCCTGACGCTGCCCTTTGATCTGATCGTTCGCCTTGATCGACCAGAAAACCCGTGGGAGGTGATCCAGGCTTATCTGCACGCCGGTTTGCTGTCGCATCCACAGGTGGTGCTGGCCGGTTTTGAAGCCTACAACGCCAGCGCCGGACGGGTACGGGAAATGCTGGCCGGACCCGATGCGCCTGCCGCGTTTATCCCGCTGGATAAATATGCCCAGCGCATGGCGCTGAAAAAAGCCTGGCCCGCCTTTCCACAGCCGGAGTTCCGCTTCTTCGCCTCGCCGCTCAGCATTCTGGATGCGAAAGAGGCGCTGCTCTATCCCTGCGTGGTGAAACCGGTGGATGGCGGCGGCGGGCTGGGGATCTGGCTGATTGAACGGGCCGATCAGCTGTGCCAGGTGGTGAACAAGCTGGTACAGACGATGAATTACGGCGGCCGCGGCTTCAGCGGTTTCATTGTCGAGAGCGGATTATCAGGTGAGGAATTTTCGTTGCAGGGCGTGGTGCATCAGGGGCATCCGCAGGCGCTGACCTGCTGCCAGAAAGTGATTGAGCAGCATCGTGACGCTGAGGGCTGCGTCAGCTTTTACGAGTCGGGACATGTGGCGCTGGCGGCGGCCGCGCTGCCTCCTTCATTCACCAGCCTGATGGCGTTTTGCTGCGAAACCTTTGGCTATCGTCAGGGCGCTTTCCATATCGATTTCATCCTGGTGAGCGGCATTCCGCATTTTCTGGAGATGGGCTTTCGCCTGTCAGGCATGGGCGTGACAACGTTGGTGCAGGAAGCCACCGGCATCGACTGGGCAGACGTGACTTTTGGCCTGGAGGCGGGCGCGGTGCTGCCGGCATTTGCCTTCACCGCGCCGCGCGCGGTAGGCCAGCTACGGTTGCGGCAACCGGCACAGCTGCAGGCGGCCGAGCGCTGGATCGATCAGCATCAGCAGGGTCAGCTGATGCCGACGCTGCGGCTGCCGACGCTGCAGGTTTCACCGCGATCGTCTTTGTATGCCGATCTGACCCGCCATGCCGGGATTCTGGCGACTTTTTGCCTGAGCGCGGCGGCGCGTGAACCGATTCTGGCGGCCTTTCATCAGGTGATCGCCGCGCAGTCCGCGGCGGCAGGGAGAAACACAGTATGTGCAGAATGATTCTGGCGCATGGCCGGTTCGACAGCGCTGCCATTCTGGAGGCCGCGCGCGCCATGAGCTGTGGCGAAAGCGCCGACCACGACGGGCCGATCAAACAGCATCCTAACGGCTGGGGCTGTCTGTGGCTGGAGAACGGCGAGATCCGCACCCTGCATGGCACCGGCGCGTTTGCCGACGCGCTGCCGGGCATTGATGTTGATCGGCTGCGCAGCCGCTTTCTGGCGGTACACGTGCGCCACGCCACCCTGAGTAAAAATCACGGGCTGGAGTTTTCGCATCCGCTGTGGCGCAACAGCGCGGGACATCGCTGGTACATGATGCACAACGGTTTTCTGCCCACCATCTATCGTCAGCTCGGCCTGACTGAATCGCGCTTCGATTCGGAAGAGTATCTGCACTATCTGGTCGATCAGATCACCCCGGCTGATTTCACCCGCGACTATCTGCGGGAAAAAATGGCCCAGGTTGCGCCAGGCGGCAGCGCAGGTAATGCGATTTTTGTCACCCGCGATAAGGCCTGGGCGTGGCAGTGGCATCCGCACGACACGCCGTATCCCGACTACTTTACGATGCATTTTCGGCAACAGGACGATTGTACCCTGATCGCGTCTGAACCGGTGGCAATACCAGGCAGCGCCGGCAACTGGCGGCGAATGAACAATCATGAACTCTATGAAATACCGTTTAGGGAGTGAGAAACATGGCTATTTTCAATCAGTTCCGCGTGATTAATCCCAACATGTTTGTGGAGTCGACCTGGCTGGATGACATCGTGACGGCACGCGTGCCGTTGCTGGTGCTGCGCAATTTCCTCACGCCGGACGTCCGTCAGGCGGTGGTGACCGATCTTCAGCGCTGCCGGGAAAAGATCCGCGTATCCCACTACCCCAACGGTGCGCTCACTACGCTCGGCCCCTATCTGGCCCGGCATACGGCGGCGCCGGATAACTACTTTACTGAGCTGCGCGACATTCAGCCGTCGCTGCCGCCGTCGCTTGGTACGTTGCGTGAACAGATCTACTACTGGGTACAACATGCGCTAAGGCTGGAGAGCCTGCGTACCGCGCAGGAGCCGGGCCGGGGCGAGTATGCCGGTTCGATTGTGCGCTTTCATGCCGACGGCGTGGCGAATCCCCTGCATAACGACAACATCGTGCGTGATGCCGCCGACAGCGGTCTGGCGGTAACCCAGATCCTGCATCAGCTCAGCTGCGTGGTCTGCCTGCAGGAGTGCAACGCGGGCGGCGCGCTACGCATCTACAACAAAAAATGGTCGCCGGAAGATGAACAGTTCAAAACCGCCGGTGAACTGGGTTACCACAGCGGCGTAGTGGCGGGCAGTGAAACCTGCGAGTTTTCACCGCGCAGCGGCGATATCTACCTGTTTAATCCCGCCTTCTATCACGAAATTGACCGGGTCGAAGGCGATACCCGCATCACCATGGGCTTCTTTTTCGGCCTGACCGATAAAAAAATGAAGCACGCTATCGCCTGGAGTTAATCCAGGTTGCGCCAGATTAAGGAGAGGGGAATGACGACGTTTGAAAAAATCATCGCGCTGCTGGATCAGCATCAGGCGAACTATCGGGTGGCAGAGCATCAGGCGGTGGGTCAGACCGATCTGATCAGTGAGATACGCGGTAACGCGCTCAATCAGGCGGCCAAAGCGATGGTGCTTGAGGTCAGCATGCCAGAGGGCGCCGATGCGCGTTATCT
This sequence comes from Pantoea sp. PGP6, assembly GCF_053474785.1. Taxonomy (NCBI): domain Bacteria; kingdom Pseudomonadati; phylum Pseudomonadota; class Gammaproteobacteria; order Enterobacterales; family Erwiniaceae; genus Pantoea; species Pantoea sp. PGP6. Next base: position 16,554 of record NZ_JBQBMA010000001.1, on the reverse strand, counting down.
GCTGGCGATTGTGCCGGGCGATTGCCGCATCAATTTCAAAAGCGCGGCGCGCGCCATCGGCGGTAAGAAGTCCGCCTTTGCCGCTCCGGAGATGGCGCAGGCGCTGACCGACTGCGTAATGGGTGCGGTGCCACCGTTTAGTTTTGATGACCGGCTGGCGTTGCGGGTCGATACGCGGCTGCAACAGGTCGGGACGTTATGGTTTAACGCGGGTGCGCTGGATAAGTCAATTGCGCTGGCGGTAGAGGACTATTTTCGCATTGTGGGTGACGACTGCTGTGTGGATATCGCGACGCCGGTGGCGATCACTGCCTGAAGCGGCACAAGGAGTATCCGATGTCGGTAAAAGATATGCTGTTAGCGCTGTGCGTGGTGGTGGCATGGGGCGTCAATTTTGTGGTGATCAAGTTAGGGCTGCAGGGCATGCCGCCCTTCTTGCTGGCCGGGCTGCGCTTCAGCCTGGTGGCGTTTCCCGCCATCTTCTTTGTGCGCCGTCCGCCGATTCCGCTGCGCTGGCTGGTGGTCTACGGGATGACCATCAGTTTTGGTCAGTTCGCGTTTCTGTTTCTGGCGATCAAGCTGGGCATGCCCGCCGGACTGGCGTCGCTGGTGCTGCAGGCGCAGGCGTTCTTCACGCTGCTGCTGGGCGCGCTGCTGCTGTCGGAGAAGCTGCGCTGGAATCACATTGTCGGAATTATTATCGCCACGCTGGGGATGTTTATGCTGGCCACGGCTGGCATGGAGGGCCAGACCACGGCCGGTATCACGCTGACGACAATGATGCTGACGCTGGCGGCCGCGCTGTCGTGGGGGCTGGGTAACATCACCAATAAGATCATTATGCGTAACCGCAAGGTGCCGATCATGTCACTGGTGGTCTGGAGTGCGCTGGTGCCGGTGGTGCCTTTCTTTGCCTGCTCGCTGCTGTTTGACGGCCAGGCCGCCATCCTCAATAGCCTGCTGCATATCGGGTTACAGACCATACTGGCGTTAATTTATCTGGCGTTTATCGCTACCATCATAGGCTATGCGATTTGGGGCAACCTGCTGAGCCGCTACGAAACCTGGCGCGTTGCGCCGCTGTCGCTGCTGGTGCCGGTAGTCGGGATTATCACCGCCGCGCTGGTGCTGGATGAGCATCTGTCGGGACAGCAGATGCTGGGCGCTACCATCATTATTCTGGGGCTGCTGGTAAACGTATTTGGCGGGGTAGTGGGTCAGCGTTTAGCGATGCGAACGCAGCCGTAAAGGCAAACAGAAAAACGCCGCTGGCGCGGCGTTTAAGAGCGTGATGGCTGCGTTTCGCAAAGACGCAAAAACACCATTTCTGGTCCGCTATGCTTTGCTACAGGCGTATGCTCCCATCGCGTTAATTCAATCAGCCGTCTGAAACCATGGAGCGGAGCAGCCTTTTTGCTCCCTGAGCAGGTACTGATATCAAAAACGAAAAACGCCGCGTTAGCGGCGTTTGTTATGATTATTTCAGAATCTCAATACGGCGTGGTTTCGCTTCTTCCGGCACCAGGCGTTCAAGATCGATGCTTAACAGACCATTTTCCAGACGGGCATCGCGTACCACAATGTGGTCGGCCAGCTGGAATTTACGCTCGAAGTTGCGTTCGGCGATACCCTGATACAGGTATTTACGTTCGGTCTGCTCTTCCGGGTGGGCACCCCGCACGATCAGCACATTATCGTGGGCGGTGATCTCCAGTTCGCTCTGAGAAAAACCGGCTACGGCGATGGTAATGCGATAGTGGTTTTCATCGACCAGCTCGACGTTGTACGGAGGATAGCCGCCGTTGCTCTGATTTTGATTCGCTTCGAGCAGGTTAAACAGGCGGTCAAAGCCGATGGCAGAACGATAAAGTGGAGAGAGATCAAAATTACGCATATTAAGACTCCTGAGTTTCAGCAAGTTTTGGCAACCTTCCACTACGGGACAGGTTTCTGTACGGCACCTCACTGTCCCTTGCGGCAACGGTGAGTGCGTCCGTAATCTAAAAATGGGTGCCGGACGTCAGCTTTCAAGGGGGAAAACGCAATTTTTTTCGCCTGTTTGAGAAAATGACATACACTCAGGACTACCTTTGCCGGACCAGAACGGACTTCACCCCAGAGTGATGGCGTTGTCTGGCAAACCAACTCAGTCAGGCTTCTGTCAGGACTGAAGGGATGATAATAATGAAATTGATGAAAACGTTACCGCTGGCGGGTGTAGTCTGCTGTGCCGTTGCGGCAAGCGGCTGCTCCAGCGTTATGTCACACACCGGCGCCAGTCAGGGCTACTATCCTGGCACCCGCGCCAGCGCCGATCTGCTGGTCGATGACGACACCAGCTGGGCACTAAAACCGCTGGCGCTGATCGATCTGCCTTTCTCCGCTGCGCTGGATACGCTGTTACTGCCGTGGGATTATTATCGCAACGACAGTGACAAATCGATCGACTCTCCGCGCGAGCGGGTACTGCAAAGCGAGAAGCTGGCGCATACCCAGGAAAATCTGGCGCAGGCACAGCCGATGCCGACTATGCAGCCGCCGTCGCCGCAACCGTAAACAGCTGCCGCCAGCCGTTCACCTCACGCATATAAGCAATCTGGCTTCCATCAGGCGACCAGACCACCGCGTCACCTGATGGTGGCTGCTCTGTCCGGTCAGTCAGCCGCTGACATGCTCCGCTTATCACCTCACACCGCATCACGCTGTTGTCGCAGATAAAGGCGATCGCCTCACCTCTGGGGTGCCAGCTAAACGCCGACTGGATGCTGTGGCTCAGCCAGGTGATCTGGCGTGGCTCGCCGCCGTTGGGCGATACGGTCCACAGCTGAACCACCTGCTGCGGGTCCGCCATCAGAAAGGCGATCTGGCTGCCGTCCGGCGCGGCGCGCAGCCAGTGGCGCGGTTGCAGTGCCAGACCGCGACTTACCGTCAGGCGACGCTGCTGCACGCCAGCAGGCGGTGCAGGTAACTGCCGCTCGCTGCCCTCCAGCGGCGCCTCGCCCGCGCGGGCATAATCCTCCAGCGCCTCGGGCAGATCGACAATAAACACCTCAGGCCGTTTTTCACCCTGCGCATTCAGCGTATCGCCAATAAAGGCGATGGCCCAGCGCTGCCAGCTGCCGTCCGGTTTCTGATAGCCGCGATCGCCGACCCAGCACTCTTCATAAGCGCGATTAATCTGGTCGCTGCCGGGTAGGGGCTGCGCATGGGTACGGCTGACCAGCAGACAAAAATAACTGCCGTCATATTCACGGGGATGCTGCTTCTGCGGCGTCACTGCCCGCAGCGGTACGGCGATGCCCACGTTACGCAGGTCCTGGCGGCTATCCCATTCATGCATCACATGATCGTTGTAGGTGAAGCTGAGGCGTGACCCGTCGGCACTGAACACATGTACGTGCGAGCCGCCCCGCAGCGCGCCGGGCGTAAAGGGCGGGGTAATGTCGCAGGCATCGAGATTCATCGCATTGCCGTTCTGAATAATGACGCCACGCCGATGGTGAAAGTCATACTGCCAGCTTGCGTCGGGATGCTCCGGGCCGTGAATACAGACATAGCGCGGCGGCAGATCGGGGCTGACGGTAACTACCCCGACATGGGCGCCGTGGTGCGCCTGATACAGCACCTCAACCTCGCCGGTGGTCACATTGACGCGCTCAATGGTCTGGCTGGTAAACGACGCGCCGGAGGGACGCAGGTCAAACGCCAGCCACTGGCTATCGGCGGTCCAGACATTGATATTGGTAAGCTGATGCTGGCGGGCAGCAAAGGTGATCTGTTTTTCGCGCATGGAGGCAACCTGATAAAAATGTTGCCCCACACGCTACGCCAAACGGGCTAAAGATGCAGCTTCGATTTCGCCTCACTGAGCACCCGCCCGTCACCCTCGACGGTTTTTTTTCGTCCCAGCAGCAGGCCGAGTAAGCCGCCCAGCACCAGCGCGCCCGCCACAATCAGCAAACCATCATTGTAGCTGTGGGTGGCATCTTTGATGCGGCCCATGATCGGCGGAAAACCGAGGCCGGCAATGTTCGCCACGGCGTTGATCAGCGCAATCGACGCGGCCCCGGCGACGCCGGAGATGGTCTCGGTGGTGACGGCCCAGAAGACCGGCGTAATCGCCCAGTTGAGGCCCACCATCAGCACCAGCAGACCGTAGGCCAGCCACTGTTGCGAGACTGCCATCGCGCCCAGCAGCAGCAGGCCCGCGGCGATCAACGGCAATCCCAGATGACGGGCCCGCTCACCGGTTTTGTCCGAATGACGGCCATTGAAATACATAAACAGGCAGGCAAACAGGAACGGCACCGCCGACAGCAGGCTGACCATCAGGTTACTGCGGTCCTCCGCCACGGCCTTGACAATCAGCGGCAGAAACAGCGTCACGCCGATGGTGCCAAACGCCTGCAACAGCCACAGCAGGCTGAGCGCCCAGACGCGACCGCTTTTCAGCGCCACCCGCCAGTTATGATGGTGAATGGCGGAATGCTTCTCGTCACGTTCAATGGTCTGCTGCAGCCAGCTACGCTGCTCGCCGGAGAGCCAGCGCGCTTTGGCCGGTGAATCATCAAGATAAAACCAGGTGACGATGCCGAGGAAGAAAGCGGGAATGCCTTCCAGCAGGAACAGCCAGCGCCAGCCCTCGACACCTAACATGCCGTGCATGTTCAGCAGACTGCCGGAGAGCGGCAGGCCAATCACCGATGCCAGCGCCGCACCGATATAGAACATCGACATGGCGCGGGCGCGATCGCTACGCGGATACCAGCAGGAGAGGTAGAAGATAATGCCGGGCGTAAACCCGGCCTCTGCCGCCCCGAGCAGAAAGCGCATCACATAAAGCTGGGTGGGCGTCTGGACCAGGCTCATGCCGGCGGCAATGATGCCCCAGCTCACCATGATGCGGGCGATCCAGCGCCGCGCACCGACCCGCGTCAGCAGGACGTTACTCGGCACTTCGAAGATGATGTAGGTGACGTAAAAAATGCCGGCGGCGATGCCGTACATCTCGGCGGTCATCGCCAGATCGGCATTCATCTGTAGCGCGGCGACGGAGATATTGGCGCGATCGATATAGGCAATCAGGTAGAGCAGCATGATGAACGGCATAATGCGCCGGTTCATTTTTTTCACGGTACTGAGATGCAGATGTTCACTCATCGGGAGATCCTCACGTAGGGTATAGCGGACCCGGATCCCGCATCGCGCGGGACCTGGCGAGTGTTTCTTATTATGGGGTGAAGCGGGTGGCTGCTACTGAAAAGCGGCGAACATTACCATTCGGCAACGGCGCCGTCAGCGTGCCGCCACAATGGGTTGCGCCAGTCTGGGGCATCACGGCTGCGTTCAATCACCAGCGCTTCATCGATCTCAACCCCGAGACCCGGCCGGTTCAGCGGCGCAAAGCTGCCATTGTGCATGGCGAAATCAGCTTTATTGACAACATAATCAAGCAGTTCCGCTCCCTGATTATAGTGAATGCCCATGCTCTGTTCCTGGAATATGGCGTTATGCGAGACAAAATCGACCTGCAGACAGGCGGCCAGCGCCAGCGGTCCGAGCGGGCAGTGCGGTGCCAGTCCGACATCGTAAGCCTCTGCCATCGCGGCAATCCTGACGCATTCCGTGATGCCGCCAGCATGGGAGAGATCGGGCTGCACGATTGCCAGACCGCCCGCTGCCAGCACCCGCTTAAACTCGAAGCGGGAGTACATGCGCTCGCCTGCGGCAATCGGAATGTGGGTTTGCGCGGCGAGGCGCGGATAGTATTCTGCCTGCTCGGCCAGCACCGGCTCTTCAATAAACAGCGGCCGATAGGGCTCCAGCTCTTTGATCAATATTTTCGCCATCGGCGCGCTGACCCGGCCATGAAAATCGAGGCCGAATTCAATCTGATTGCCAAAGACTTCGCGGATTTGCGCCACGGTATTGACCGCCTCATCCACCGCGCGGCTGTTATCGATCAGGCTCATTTCGGCGCAGCCGTTGAGCTTGAAAGTATCGATGCCGATGGCGCGCAGCGTTTGAATCCCGGCAATCACATCGGCGGGACGATCGCCGCCAACCCAGCTGTAGGCTTTCATCCGGTCGCGTACCAGACCGCCAAGCAGTTGCCAGACCGGGACGCCGAGCGTTTTGCCTTTGATATCCCATAACGCCTGATCGATACCGGCAATGGCGCTCATCAGGATCGGACCGCCGCGATAGAAACCGCCCCGGTACATCACCTGCCACAAGTCGTTAATGCGCGCCGGGTCCTGACCGATGAGTGCATCGCCCAGTTCATGCACCGCCGCTTCGACGCTGCGCGCCCGGCCTTCGATTACCGGCTCGCCCCAGCCGCAGACGCCTTCATCGGTTTCAATTTTCAGGAACATCCAGCGTGGCGGCAGGCGGTAAGTGGTGAGTTTTGTGATTTTCATCGTACGGCATCCTTATAAGCAGCAATAAAAGCCTCAGCTTTTTCCACGGTGCGCGACAGCGGCTGACCGGCGCGGTACAGGTCACTGCCCAGTCCGGCACCGACGCAGCCCGCCGCCAGATAGTCCGCCAGGTTTTCTGGCGTCACTCCACCTACTGCGAACAGCGGCACCTCCGGCGGCAATACGGCTTTGATCGCCTTGATATAGGCGGGCCCAAAAGCCGATGCCGGGAAAATTTTCAGCGCATGGGCCCCTGCGTTTAGCGCGGTAAAGGCTTCACTGGCGCTGGCGCAGCCGATGGCCGTCCAGATCTGCTGCCGGACTGCCCCGGCAATCACCTCTGCATCGGTATTCGGCGTCACCAGCAGGCGGGCACCTGCTGCCGCAACGGCGTTGACCTGCGCGACGTTCAGCACCGTTCCGGCACCAATCATGGCCCGATCACCAAACTGACGTACCAGCTGCGGCAGGGTCTGCTGCCAGTCGGGCGAGTTGAGCGGCACTTCAATACTGTCAAAACCGCACTCAATCAGGGCGCTAACGTGCGCCCCGGCTTCGTCCGGCCGGATGCCGCGCAGGATGGCGATCAGCGGCAGCTTAAAGGGCAAGGTCATCGACAATTCTCCTTATTCCTTGCTGGAAGGCACTATCGCCTGCCAGCCATTGCAGCGGGATATTGAGCAGGGCAAAAGCCGCCTGATAACGCTGGGCCAGTGCTTCACTGGCAATCAGCGTCACCGGACCGCTCAGCGCCGACTGCGCCGCCTGACTGGCGACTTCATGTCCGATCAACAAACCGGAGAGGAAATCGCTGACCGACCCGGGGGCCAGCGCACCCAGCAGATGCTGCGCCCGCACTTCAAACAGGCGCGCCAGCAGGGACGGATCGTTGATGCCGGTTTCCAGCCCGCGCTGAAAGGCCGCCGCATCCGGCTGCTGTTGAGGTAAACCGGTCCCGATCAGGGCGTGGTTCAGCAGCAGATGATGCAGTTCGCCGGTCATCACGGTGCGGAAATCGATCACCCGGCGCGCTTCGCATTTCACCCACTTGGAATGGGTACCGGGCATCACGATCAGTTCCGCCGGTGCCAGGGTTTGCGCCCCCAGCAGCTGGGTCTCTTCACCGCGCATCACGTTGTGATTGTCACGGCGGCTGACGCTTAATCCCGGCACGATCCAGCGATTTTCACCGGCTGCGGTCAGCTGCGTCGCGAGGGAGTCCAGCGTCAGCGGGCAGGGAAGATAGGGCGCGGCCTTCCAGCCGGCGTTGCTACCCACCATGCCCGCCATCACCACCGGCACCGCATTCACCGGCCAGCCGTGGGTTATCTCATCGAACACCTGCTGGTGGCTGCGGCCGTTTAAGCGGGTGACGCCCGCTTCTGAACGTCGGCTCTCAACAGCGTCGCCGTCGCGGTAGTACCAGGCGCGCAGGTTGGTCGAGCCCCAGTCGAGAGCGATATAGTGGCTCACACGATCTCCTTCAGGCGTTGGGTTGAGCTGGCAATCATGGCGCGTGCCGCCGCTTCTGCGGCGTCACCATCCTGATGGCGAATGGCATCGAACAGGTTCTGATGTTCACGCAGGGTTTGCGGCATATTGTCGCGATCGGCGCGGTAGGTGCGGGCAAAAACCGCTTTCTGCAGCTGAACCAGGGCGATACTGAGCTGTTGCAGAATCGGATTGTGAACCGAAGCCAGCAGCGCCTCGTGGTAGCGCATATCGGCTTCGTTAAAGGCGTCACGATCGTTGTGCCGGGCGATCATATCGTTGAGCGCCAGCTCGATAGCGGCTAGATCCTGCGAGGTGGCGCGTTCGGCTGACCAGCGCGCCAGCTGCGGCTCGACCAGCACCCGCACATCGTTCATCGCGGCGATGAGTTGTGGATCGTGATTGTGCTTTAACGACCATTGCAGGACGTCACTGTCGAGGAAGTTCCAGTGCTGATGCGGGGTGACGAAAGCGCCGCGATAACGCTTAATTTCAATCAGTCGTTTCGCGGTTAGCGAGCGATAAACTTCGCGGATGATATTACGGGAGGTGGCGAACCGTTCGCACAGGTCCGCCTCGGCGGGCAACGGCTGACCCGCCACAAACTGGCCGGAGACAATCTCTTCGCCCAGCGTTAAAAGAATCCGATCGGTTTTGCTGACGTCCTGCTTTTCCACTGTCTGTGTTCCTTTGCCCGGCTGATGCCTGAGCAAAAATTGTAGTACCACCTATCAAGGTTGTACTACAATCCTGATCACAAAACAGACAATCTGTTGCGCTGCAGCCTGCCAGCAAGAAAACAGACGATTACAGCACCAGCTCTTCAATCGCGTGTGCTACGCCATCTTCCATATTGGTTTTAGTCACGAACTGGGCGATTTCCTTAACTGAATCAATGGCATTACCCATCGCTACTCCGGTGCCGGCATACTCAATCATCGCCAGATCATTTTCCTGATCGCCAATCGCCATTACTTCTTCCTGCTTCAGCCCAAGCTTCTCAGCCAGCATTCTGACGCCCTGACCCTTGTTAACCCGACGATCGAGAATTTCGAGGTAGTAAGGCGCACTCTTCAGAATGGTGTAAGTCTGGCGCGCCTGTTCGGGCAGACGAGCAATGGCCGCATCCAGCAGGGCAGGCCGGTCGATCATCATCAGTTTCGGAAAGCGGGTGGCGCGATCCATCTCTTCAACGGCGCGGTAGCGTACCGGAATCCCGGTCAGGCTGGCTTCATGAATGGTGTATTCACTGATGTCTTTATTTGGCGTATAGAGGTGGGACTTGTCGAACGCCTGGAAATGCACGCCCAACTCACGCGCCAGCTGCTCAATGTAGAGGTAGTCGTCAAAGGTCAGCGTCACTTCCGCTACGCATTCGCCATCTTCGGCCTGATGGACCAGCGCACCGTTGTTGCTGATTGCGTACTGACCGGGCGTCTGCATATCCAGCTCCATCAGGTAGCGCTGGATACCGACAAACGGCCGGCCGGTGGTCAGCACAATCGAGACCCCCTGCTGGCGGGCGCGATCCAGAGCGGATTTCACGCCCGGCGTGATTTCATGTTGCGGATTAAGCAGGGTGCCATCCATATCGATAGCGATCAATTTAATAGCCATAGGGTCCTCGTTGCGTCTGGGTTTTGTTCAATGCTAGCGCGATTCAGCTCACATTGACCAGTTTAGCGGCAAGCGATGACAAATGACTGACGGCCGGACCTCAGCCGGTAAACAGATCGCGATGGATTTTAATCACGGCTTTTCGAATCAGGGCCGGTTCGGCGGGCGCGCAGCAGGGACGATGAACGTCATGCGGGAAGAACAGCGCAAACATGCCGGGCATCAGGGTGATCATCGACTCGTTTATCGTCTGCTGATAAAAAATCACGTCACGCTGCTGGATAAAATCTTCGGTCACCACATGCTCCGGGTGCGCGCGAGCCACGCCGATATTCTCTACTCCAGCCAGCAGGTACTGGATGTCGATGTAGCTGACGTGGGATTCTGCCCGCCGGGCGCTGGCCGGCTCGGTCATCATCTCCTGCACCAGACAGAACATTTTGTCGTCCGCGAGGATCGGGTATTTCCCGCTTTCAAGCTGGCTAAAATCTGTCTCAGCAATCCAGCTTATCGCCTGGTCAATGACCGGATGAAAGGCGTGACGTTCTGTGGCCCAGTCGAGACGATCGCAAATAATCATGGTGTAACTCCCTGTCTGAACAGCATAGTGCGCCCGCAGAGGCGCGAAGAGAGGCAAGAGTAAGGGAGGGCCCGCCGCTAAAAAGTGATCGCGATCGCAGCCTGCAGGCAACGCGGTGCCCTCGTCTGCGAGTATCGGACTGTGCAGGGCAAAAAAAAGGCCATCACTTGCGTGATGGCCTGTGACGTCAGCAGCCGATTAGATATCGATATTGGCGGCTTTCAGCGCATTCTCTTCGATGAAGGCACGGCGCGGTTCAACCGCATCGCCCATCAGGGTAGTAAATAGCTGGTCAGCGCCAATCGCATCTTTAATGGTAACGCGCAGCATACGACGGCTATCCGGGTCCATGGTGGTTTCCCACAGCTGTTCCGGGTTCATCTCGCCCAGACCTTTGTAGCGCTGTACCGAGAGGCCGCGACGCGACTCTTTCACCAGCCACTCAATCGCCTGCTCGAAGCTGGCTACCGGTTGACGACGCTCGCCACGTTCAATGTAAGCATCCTCTTCCAGCAGGCCACGCAGCTTGTCGCCGAGGCCACAGATTTTGCGGTACTCAGGTCCCTGGATGAAATCGGCTTCCAGCGGATAATCAGTATCCACACCGTGGGTACGGACGCGCAGCACCGGTTCGAACAGGTTCAGCTCGCGGTTTTCACGCACCTGCGCCAGATAGGTACTACCGTGCGCTTCGCGCTCAGTGAGATAGCTCACCAGGCTGTTCAGCCAGCGGGTCACTTCTGCTTCATTGCTCAGATCGCTCAGCGTGTCGTGATAAATCAGCGCGCGCAGCAGGGCAACCGGATAACGGCGCTCCATACGCTTGATCATCTTCTGGGTGCTGTTGAAGTCAGAGACCAGCGTCTCCAGCGGCTCACCAGCCAGGGCCGGGGCGCTGGCATTAGTGTGCAGCGTGGCACCATCAAGCGCGATAGCGATCTGGTATTGATCCATCGCGTCGTCATCTTTGATGTACTGCTCCTGCTTGCCTTTCTTCACTTTATACAGCGGCGGCTGCGCGATATAAACGTGGCCGCGCTCGATGATTTCCGGCATCTGACGGTAGAAGAAAGTCAGCAGCAGCGTACGGATGTGCGAACCATCGACATCGGCATCGGTCATGATGATGATGCTGTGATAGCGCAGCTTGTCCGGGTTGTACTCGTCGCGACCAATGCCGCAACCGAGCGCGGTAATCAGCGTGGCCACTTCCTGCGAGGCGAGCATTTTGTCGAAGCGCGCTTTCTCAACGTTAAGGATCTTACCTTTTAGCGGCAGAATCGCCTGATTCTTACGGTTACGGCCCTGTTTGGCCGAACCGCCAGCGGAGTCACCCTCCACCAGGTAGATTTCAGACAGCGCCGGGTCGCGCTCCTGGCAATCCGCCAGTTTGCCTGGCAGACCCGCCAGGTCCAGCGCGCCTTTACGACGGGTCATTTCACGGGCACGACGTGCGGCTTCACGGGCGCGCGCTGCGTCGATGATTTTGCCGACCACGATTTTTGCGTCACCCGGATTTTCCAGCAGGTATTCCGCCAGCAGTTCGTTCATCTGCTGTTCAACCGCTGACTTCACTTCAGACGAAACCAGTTTGTCTTTGGTCTGGGATGAGAATTTTGGGTCCGGCACTTTCACCGAAACCACTGCGATCAGACCTTCACGCGCATCGTCACCGGTGGCGCTGACTTTGGCTTTCTTGCTGTAACCCTCTTTATCCATGTAGGCATTCAGGGTACGGGTCATCGCCGCACGGAAGCCCGCAAGGTGGGTACCGCCGTCACGCTGTGGGATGTTGTTGGTGAAGCAGTAGATGTTTTCCTGGAAGCCATCGTTCCACTGCAGCGCCACTTCCACACCGATGCCATCTTTCTCGGTAGAGAAATAGAACACGGTTGGGTGAATCGGGGTTTTGTTTTTGTTGAGGTATTCAACGAATGCCCGGATGCCGCCTTCGTAATGGAAGTGATCAGACTTGCCGTCACGCTTATCTTCCAGACGAATCGACACGCCGGAGTTGAGGAACGACAGTTCACGCAGGCGTTTCGCCAGGATGTCATACTCAAAATCGCGCACGTTGGTAAAGGTTTCGTGGCTTGGCCAGAAGCGCACACGGGTACCGGTCAAATCGGTCTCGCCGGTCACCGACAGCGGTGCCTGCGGCACGCCATGGACGTAGACCTGCTGGTGTACTTTGCCTTCGCGACGAATGGTCAGCTCCAGCTTCTGTGACAGGGCGTTAACCACCGAGACACCGACGCCATGCAGACCGCCGGAGACTTTATAGGAGTTATCGTCGAACTTACCGCCCGCATGCAGCACCGTCATGATCACTTCAGCGGCGGAAATGCCTTCTTCTTCGTGAATGCCGGTTGGAATGCCGCGCCCATCATCCTGCACCGAAACGGAGTTATCCGCATGAATGGTGACCACGATGTCACTACAGTGACCAGCGAGCGCTTCGTCGATTGCGTTATCCACGACCTCGAATACCATGTGATGCAGACCGGTACCGTCATCGGTATCGCCGATATACATGCCCGGGCGTTTGCGTACCGCATCAAGCCCCTTCAGGACTTTGATACTTGAGGAGTCATAAGAATTCGACATCAACGTTTCTCGCTCATTTTAATCTTCAGGTTGAACCGCTATTTTACCCTGTTCCACGCGGAACATCTTGCCCTTTTCGTCGGTCATGTCGATTACATGCTCGGCAGAAATAGCGCTGACAAACACCTGCGCCTGGGTGGCTTTTAACCGCTCTGCCAGCAGGCGTCGGCGGCTGTCATCCAGCTCAGAAGCAAAGTCATCGATCAGGTAAACACAACGGCGTCCGCTCTGGCTTGTCAGGAACTCGCCCTGCGCCAGACGCAATGCACACATCAGCAGTTTTAGCTGCCCGCGTGAGAGTAAATCTTCCACCGGCGTCCCTTCAGCCCGAATACGAAAATCGGCTTTATGCGGCCCGCTGGCGGTGTAGGTCAGGGCGCGATCGCGCTCAAAGTTGCGTTCCAGCAGTTCGCCGTAATCGCTCTCTTTGTCCCAGCCGCGCTGAAATGAAAAGCGCAGCTCAAACTCGGGCAGGAACTGGCGGCAGGTGGCAGTAATCTCCGCCGAAATCGCCGCGCTGTATTCGGCGCGCCACTGGCTTATCTGTTCAGCCAGCGGCACCAGTTCCTGGTCCCAGGGACGAATCTGACTGTAACGTGAGACCTGGCGCAGGGCGGCGTTGCGCTGTTTTAACAGGCGGCGCAGGTTGCTCCAGGCGTTGAAAAAACCGGGCGTATTATGAAAGCAGCCCCAGTCGACGTAAGCTCTACGGTATTTGGGGCCGCCATTGAGCAAAGTAAACCCTTCCGGCGTGATTAACTGCATCGGTAACAGCTGCGCCAGTTCAGCCACTTTGTGGCCGTCGCTGCCGTCAATGCGTACTTTACTGTCACCGGCGCGGTTTTTGGTCAGCCCGACAGAAATCTCCCGCTCTTTACCTTCCAGCCGGCCATGCAGCACAAAGGCTGCTTCGTCGTGACGGATCACGCGGCCCGCCTGCAGGCTGCGAAACGCCCGACCGTGGCCCAGGGTGTAAATCGCCTCTAATACGCTGGTTTTACCGCTGCCATTAGCGCCGACCAGGAAATTAAAGCCGGGTGCCAGCTGCAGGTCAGCCTGCTCAATATTACGAAAATCTTTGATAAGGAGGCGGGTTAAAGCCATGAATCAATCCAGCGTGAAGGGCAATAAAATTTTGGGCCTGGCGATCCAGTGCGTCAACGGCAAAGCTGGTTTGCCCGATACCTCAGTCACCAGGCCGTCGGCGTCGCAGCTACGTTGCGCCCCGCCAGCGCACAGCCACCGGAGCGTACTGAAGTACGTGAGGATGGCGAGCACTGCCGGGGCACAACGTAGCAAGTAAGCCAGGCCGATATATTCTACAAGCGCATGGGCATCACGACGTAGGCTGCTGCCGGACTCGCCACATCTTCAATCTGTACGCTCGACACCGAGTCGGTCAGCAGCAGACGGACATTTTCACACTTCAGGGCGTTCAGCACATCCAGCACGTAACTGACGTTAAAGCCGATCTCCAGTTCGGTGCCGTTGTAGCTGACATCCAGCATCTCTTCCGCTTCTTCCTGTTCAGGGTTATTGGCGGTGATTTTCAGCTGATTTTCGGTGATATAGAGGCGAACGCCGCGGAACTTCTCATTCGACAGAATCGCTGCGCGGGCAAATGCCTGCTTTAACAGATCGCAGCCGGCTTCCAGCGCTTTATCGGGATTCTTCGGCAATACGCGGCGATAGTCAGGGAAACGACCATCAACCAGCTTCGACGTAAAGATAAAGTCGCCGACGTGCGCGCGGATATTGCTGCCGCCGATTTGCACCTGCAGCGGCGTATCGCCGCCATCCAGCAGTCGCAGCAGCTCAATCACCCCTTTACGCGGCACAATCACCGAGTGACTCGGCAGTGCCTGACCGATCGGCATTGAACAGACCGCCAGACGGTGACCGTCGGTAGCCACGGTGCGCAGCTCTTCCCCTTCGGTTTCAAACATCATCCCGTTGAGGTAGTAGCGAACATCCTGATGCGCCATTGAGAACTGAGTCGCTTCGATCAGTCGTTTCAGCGTCGCCTGCGGCAGGGTGAATTCAACCTCACTCTGCCAGTCATCCAGATTCGGGAAGTCGCTGGCGGGCAGGGTCGACAGCGAGAAGCGGCTGCGGCCTGAACGCACTAACATGCGATCGCCTTCCAGTGACAGCGTGATCTCCGCGCCTTCCGGCAATCCGCGACAGATATCGAGGAATTTCCGCGCGGGCACGGTGGTTGCTCCAGGCTCATGAGCCTGCGTCAGGGCAACGCGCGCCACCATCTCCATTTCTAAATCGGTACCGGTCAGCAACAGCGTACCTTCTGTTACCTGCAACAGCAGGTTTCCAAGAATCGGCAGCGTCGGACGACCCCCTAGCGGGCCGCTCACCTGTTGCAGCGGCTTCAGTAACTGCTCACGTTCAACAATAAATTTCATAGCGTCAGGAAGATAATGTTCTGATGAGATTAGAGAAATCTTCTTTGATATCGTGGCTCTCTTCACGCAGCTGCTCAATCTTGCGGCAGGCGTGAAGCACCGTCGTGTGGTCGCGACCGCCAAAGGCATCGCCAATTTCTGGCAAGCTATGGTTAGTCAGCTCTTTTGCCATCGCCATCGCCATCTGGCGCGGACGCGCTACCGAACGCGAACGGCGCTTGGAAAGCAGATCCGCGACCTTAATTTTGTAGTACTCAGCCACGGTCTTCTGAATATTATCAATGGTGACCAGCTTTTCCTGCAGCGCCAGCAGATCGCGCAACGCTTCGCGCACGAAGTCGATGGTGATCGCCCGGCCGGTAAAGTTGGCGTTGGCGATCACGCGATTCAGTGCGCCTTCCAGCTCACGAACGTTAGAGCGTAAACGCTTGGCAATAAAGAACGCCACTTCACCCGGCAGACGAATGTCATTCTCGTCGGCTTTTTTCATCAGGATCGCCACGCGCGTTTCCAGTTCAGGCGGCTCGATCGCCACTGTTAACCCCCAGCCAAAACGCGACTTCAGACGATCTTCCACCCCGTTGATCTCTTTTGGATAACGATCTGAGGTCAGGATGATCTGCTGATTGCCTTCTAATAAGGCATTAAAGGTGTGGAAGAACTCTTCCTGCGAACGCTCTTTATTGGCGAAGAACTGAATATCATCGATCAGCAGCGCATCGACCGAACGGTAGTAGCGCTTAAATTCTTCGATCGCATTGTTCTGCAACGCCTTAACCATGTCCTGGACGAAGCGCTCTGAGTGCATGTAAACCACTTTAGCATTGGGTTTACGCGCAATAATGCCGTTGCCTACCGCGTGCAGCAGGTGGGTTTTCCCCAGGCCGGTGCCGCCATACAGGAACAGCGGGTTGTACGCGCCGCCCGGATTATCTGCCACCTGGCGTGCCGCCGCGCGCGCCAGCTGGTTAGATTTACCTTCGACGAAGTTATCGAAGTTATGGCGGTTATTCACATTCGAACGGTAGGTCACATCAGCGGGTGCCGGCACGTTATCCCAGCTTGGACGCATGATCTGCGTCGGGGCCGGACGGATATGGCTCTGTACCGGGATAGCAGGCGCGCTGACGCTGGCCATCACCGGCTGGCTGACGGCGGCAGTTTGCTGAACCGGGCGTGTACCCACTTCAAAACGCAATAACGGTACGTTCGGACCGCAGAATTCATTCAGTAATGCGTTAATGCTATTGAGGTATTTGTCCCGAACCCAGTCGAGTACGAAGCGATTTGGAGCATACAAGGCAAGCGTATTGTCGTTTAACTCAGCCTGTAGTGGACGAATCCACATGCTGAATTCGGTGGCAGGAAGCTCATCCTGCAAACGGGCAAGACACTGTTGCCAAAGCGTAAGTGACAC